>NZ_RJAC01000022.1 GCF_003999975.1 Actinoplanes solisilvae
ATAGCGGAGGGGAAACGCCCGGTCTCATTCCGAACCCGGAAGCTAAGCCCTCCAGCGCCGATGGTACTGCACTCGGGAGGGTGTGGGAGAGTAGGACGCCGCCGGACTCAACGTGACAGTAGGCCCACCCCACACGGGGTGGGCCTACTGCTGTTTCCGGGCCGGAAACGGGGCGGCTCTACTGGCCTTGGGCTGATATCGCGGCGGGCGTGGGGCTGATGTCGCGGCGGGCGTGGGGCTGATGTCGCGTCGGGCGTGAGGCTGATGTCGCGGCGGGCTTTGGGGTCGTATCGCGGCGATCCCAGTGCTATTTGGGCAGCGTGAGGCAGACCGTTGTTCCGCCGCCCGGCGTCTCTTCGAGCGCGATTTTCCCGTGATGACGGTCGAGAATCCGCAGGCACGTGGACAGGCCGATTCCGTAGCCCTTCTGCTGCTTCGGGTCGACCTGGGCGAACATGTCGAACACCCGCCGGCGCTGATCGGGCGGGATGCCGATGCCGTTGTCGCCCAGCCGAACCACCCAGGCGTCCGGGTGGGCTTCGGCGCTCACGGTGGTGTGGCACGGCCGTGCCGGATGGCGGTACTTCATCGCGTTGTCGATAAGGTTCTGCAGGAGTTGGCGCAGCAGCACCGGATCCCCGAGTACGGTCGGCAGGTCGTCGGTCGCCGTGATCTGGGCGCCGCTGCTTCCGTCGCCGTGCGCAGGTCGGCGAGCACGTCGAGCAGCACGTTGTTCAACGGAACCGGCTCGGCCTGGTACGGCGTCTGGCCGGCACGGGCGTACCTGAGCAATGCGTCCACCAGCTTCTGCATCCGCTCGACCGAGCGGATCGCGCCCGTCAGCCACTTCCCGGCCCGCTCGTCCATCACCGGCGCGTATTCGCTGAGCAGCAGGTCGAGGAAGCCGTGGGCCGCCGCCATCGGACGCACCAGGTCGTGGCTGACCGCGCCGGCGAACTGTTCCAGTTCCTCGTTCGAACGGCGCAGTTCGACCAGCGCCGCGGACAGTTTCTCGCCGCGGGCCACGATCTCGGCGCTGGCTCGTTCGATCTCGCGGCGGTAGGCCCGATCGGCGGTCACGTCTCGCGGGCGTGGCCGTACCGAAAACGCGAGGCGAAAGGGCACCCCGCCGGAGGAATTCGGCGGAAACGGGGACGAGCGCCGCTCAGTTGCCCTCCGCGCGTCCCAGGCGCCAGTAGCCCATGAATGCGACCAGGCGGCGGTCGACGCCCCGCTCGGAGACCAGGTGACGACGCAGGGTCTTGATCACCGCGGCCTCGCCGGCCAGCCACGCGTAGAAGTTGCTCGCGTCGGTGACCTGCTCGGGCACCTCCCACAGGATGTCGTGGTCGACGTCGACATCCTCGAGCTCGACGACCGGGCCGGGCTGGCCGTCCCCTTCGTCGCCGTCGTCGCCCAGGATTCGGCGGGCGGCGGCGCGTACGGCGGGAACCAGCTTTGCGCCGTGGGCGGCGTCGTCGCGGGCCAGCCAGGTGACCCGCACGCCTGCGGGGGCGATCAGCTCCTGGGCGTCGGCGGCCGACGGCACCTCGAGCAGGGCCTCGCCTCGCGCGTCGGCGGGCAGCCCGGCCAGGATCTGGGTGATGGCCGGGACGGCGGTCTCGTCGCCGCCCAGCAGCAGGCATTCGATGTGCGCCGGCGGGTGGAAGTCGATGCCGCCGTGCACCCCGGCGAAGTCGGCGTTCGGGCCCAGCAGGTAGGCCCGGGCGCCCGGCGCGGCCTCGGCGGCGAAGCGCGAGGCGGGGCCGTTCACCCCGTGCAGCACCATGTCGACGTCGACCTCGCGCAGCTCGGGGCGCACCGCACGCACCGTGTACGTACGGATCGGGTTGCGCTGATCCTCGGGCAGCTCGCGCCACCGGGCATACCAGTCCTCGCCGGTCGGCACGTGGGCCAGGCCCGCGCCGGGCAGCGGGGGGATCAGCTTGATCCGCTGGTCGAAGCCGTTGTCGGCGAAGCGGTCGAGGTCGTCGCCGGTGAACGTGACCCGTACGAAGTGGGGGCTCAGCCTGCGCACCGCGCGCACCTCGGTGGCGAAGAACCGCCACGGCACCACGGACACGGCCGAATCGACGGTCTGGGTCACGGGGGCCTCCTGAGCAACAACCGACTAGGTATGCCTAACCTAACCTGCCGGTCCCGGAGGTGGCCAGCCGGGTCATTTGTCGCCCGGTGGGTCCTTGGCCTCGGCGGCCGCTTTGGCCTGCACACGGGCCTCGGCCTCGGCCTTGGCGGCGGAGGTGTAAACGCGCGGAGTGGGGATCGCCGCCTTGGCGCTGATCGGCCGCGCGGACTGGCCCGCAGGGCGTTCGGTCGCGGACTGGGCCTGCGGGCGCTCGGGGGCGGGCTGGGGGTGTTCCGCGGCGGCGGACCTCGGCTCTGCGGCGGGTTTCGGTTGTGCCGCCGGGTTCGGCTGTGCCGTCGGCTTCGCATGGTCGGCCGGGCCGTCGAGAGATGCGGACGGCAGCGGCGGAAGCGGGCGGGGAGCCAGTGAGGGGGACTCGCCGGCCCGGTTGCGCGGGGTCGGGCCGCCGTCGCGCCCGGACACACCGACCAGCACCGCGGCCAGCCGGTCGGGCGCGACCTGGCCCAATTCGGCCGCGGCCCGCACCGCGTCGGCCCGGGTCGTACGGCTGTGGTCGGCGACCAGCAGCACATGGTCGGCGTGCGCGGCCAGCCCGACCGCGTCGGCCACGCCCAGCAGCGGAGGCGAGTCGAGCACGACCACGTCGCACTGCTCCCGCAGCTCGTGCAGCAGCCCGGTGAGCTGGTTGCCGGCGAGCAGGTCGGCGCCGCGCGGGGCGCCCGCGGCCAGCACCCGCAGGTTCACGATCGCCCCGGCGGCCAGCGTCTCGGCCAGCGTGTGCTCGCCGCTCAGCACGCTGGTCAGGCCGCGGTCGCGGGACAGGTCGAACATCAGGTGCAGGGCCGGGTGACGTACGTCGGTGTCGACCAGCACGACCCGCCGGCCGGACTGGGCCAGGGCCACGGCGAGGTTGGCCGCCGTGGTGCTGCGGCCCTCGCCGGTGCGCCCGCCCGCCACCAGCACCGTCGCCGGACAGCGAAGCTGCTGGTCGAGCCGCGCCCGCAGGAACCGGTAGGCCTCCGCGTCGGCCGAGGCGGGCGAGCGCAGCAGCACCGGCAGCGGCGCGCCCGGACCGCGGGAACGCGGGACTCGCGGGATGGTGGCCAGGACCCGTACGCCGGTCTGCTGTTCGAAGTGAACGCGGCCGCGCAACCGGTCGCGGCGGCGAGCCAGCCCCAACGCGCTGAGCACCCCCAGCAGCAGCCCGCCCGCCGCACCGGACAGCAGCGGCACCCACAACGGGAACCGCTGCTCGACCGCCTCGCCGGCCGGGGAGACGAGGGTGGCGGCGATGCCGTACTGGCTGGTGATGCTGTTGCGATAGCGCACGTACTCGGAGGCGACGGCCTGCGCGCGCTGCTGGGCGGTGACCGCGCTCGGGCCGGAGTAGGCGATGGTGATCGCCGCGCCGCCGGCCGCCTCGACGTCGAGCCCTTCGACGAGGTCGTCCCGTCCGATGCCCAGCTCGGTGGCGGCCGTACGAAGCACCGTGTCTGATCGCGCGATCTCCCGCTCGGTGCCGGCGTCGGCCGGAACCGGCTCGATGCCCGGCCGCAGTCGGGGCCCGGCGATCGCGGTGGCGGTGGAGCGGTAGTCGGCCGGCACGAAGCGGTAGGCCGCGTAGACCCCGGCGGTGATCAGCACGGTCACCAGGACGATCCACCAGCCCCACCCACGCAGAAGCCGCGCGGGTCTGCCGTGGGTCGTCATGTCGGGTCGTCCTCCCGCTATGCCGCTGATCGCAGCCTACGGCCACGACGAGGACGCCCGCTACGGTCACCAGGGCCGGGTGATCACGCCGTTCAGCTCACCGACGGCGTTGCGGTGCTCGACCGCGAGGATCGTCAGCACCCGTTCGGCCTCGTCGAGGGTGGCGTGCTTGCCGATGCTGGCGGCGTCGGCGGCACGCGGGGTCTCCAGCCACAACCGGCGGTCCTCCTCCCAGCACATCTGCACGACGCCGGCCTCGCCGGCCGCAGTCAGATGAGCGCTCGTACGGACCGGGAGTCGCCGCAGCACGTCGAGCATCTCGGGCAGGTCCATGGGGCGCGGGTGCGAGGAGTCGGTGCCGACCTCGACGAGACCGGGTTCGCCCTCGACGTCGACGGTCTCGCCCCGCAGCAGCCGCAGACCGTCGAACCGTCCGGCCCGGCGGCCGTCGTGGGCGATCAGGGTGTCCCGTTCACGGTGGACGGTCACGACCCGTCCGGCCTCCTCGACGCGCACCGAAACACCCGCGGGCAGCCAGGGCAGTTCGAGCCGGGCCAGCAGGGCCGCGGTCATCGGCGGGTCGAGGCGGTTGCGGCCGGGAGAATAGCGGATCGTCGCGGTGGGACCGGTCGCGTCGCCGGGCGCGGGGAAGGCCGCCATCCGGCCGTGCCGGCGTCGAGCCCAGCGCAGCGTGACGTGAATGCGCAGGCCGACTGTGCCGTCCCACTGCACGGTGAGGCCTTCGGCGCGAAGAGCCTCGACGATCTCGTGGGCGATCTGCTCGGCATCCCGCCCGCCGTAGGCGAGCCAGATGTCCAAGCCCTCGGCGGCACTGAGCGCGTCCTGGCCGTGATAGAAGACATAGCCCCGGGACGCGCCATCGGTCGTCTCGTCCCGGATCTCGGTGACCCCGCAGTTCTGGCAGCACGAGAAGTCCTCCCGCGCGACGATCCCGGCCGCGTCGAGACTGTGGAACGCGGCGGTGAGCCGGTCGCTGTCGGTCCGCTCCGGCCATCCGGCCTGCTTCTCGAGGTGCGCCGCGAACTCGGCCGCGACGACCTCCCAGGCCAGCGCGGTCAGATCGACGCCATCGCCCCGCCCGGCCCGATCGCCCTGGCCCTCCCCGGGTGTCTCGTTGCTCGCGTCGCCGGTCTTGCTCGCGTCGCCGGCCTCGCTCTCGAGCAGTTCGAGCACTTGGGTCACGATCTCCGCGCACGTCGCGCCTCCTCGGGCGACCTCCACCCGTACGGTCGCGGTTGCGCTCTCCCGGAGGTCGTCCTCAGACATGGCGCGGACGGTATCAGCAGTCGGCTCTGGACTCGTCATTCATCGACATCTATGGTGAGCGGGCCGCCGTTTATCGAAGCGCTTCGACGAAGCCTACTGCTCGCGACGAGGGCCGCTGAGCAGGATGTCTGATGAGGAGAACCGCTCATGCGCAGGCGTTTACTGGCGACGCTGGCCGCCGCCGCACTGATCGCCCCGCTCAATCCCGGCGCGGCCCAGGCCGCCCCTGACTATCCGTTCCGTGATCCGCGGCTGCCGCTGCAGGCTCGCGTCGACGACCTCGTCGGGCGGCTCACGCTCGACGAGAAGGTGTCATTGCTGCACCAATATCAGCCGGCGGTGCCGCGGCTGGGTGTCGGATTCTTCAAGACCGGCACTGAGGCGTTGCACGGCGTTGCCTGGTCGACCGACATCGACAACGGCGGCCAGGTCGTGACGGCCGACGGCACCAGCTTTCCGCAGGCGGTCGGACTGGCCAGCACCTGGGACCCGGCACTGATCCGGCGGGTCGGCTCGGTCGTCGGCGACGAAGCACGCGGGTTCCACGCCCGCAACCCGCGCGTGTTCGGGCTCAACCTGTGGGCGCCGGTCGTCAACCTGCTGCGCGATCCGCGGTGGGGGCGCAACGAGGAGGGGTATTCCGAGGACCCCTGGCTGACGGGTGCGATCTCCACGGCGTACGGGAAGGGTCTGCAAGGGGTTGACCCTGACCACCTGAAGACCGCGCCGACGCTGAAGCACTATCTGGCCTACAACAACGAGACGCGGCGGGACGTGACCTCGTCGAACGTGCCGCCGCGGGTGCTGAACGAATATGACCGGCAGGCGTTCAAGCCCGCGCTGGCGGCCGACGCGGCGACCGGGGTGATGGCGTCCTACAACCTGGTCAACGGACGGCCGACCACGGTGGACCCCGATCACGCGGGGTTGCTGCGGGAATGGGCGAACTATCCGCTCTTCAACGTGAGTGACGCGTGGGCGCCGGTCAATCTCACCGGGTCGCAGGCGTACTACCCGACGCAGGCCTCGGCCAACGCGGCGCTGCTCAAGGCGGGACTCGACAGCTTCACGGTCAACGACACCAACCCCGGTCCGACGGTCACCGCCGTCAAGGAGGCGCTGGCGCAAGGGCTGCTGACCGTCGCGGACGTGGACAGAGCCGTGGGGCACGCGTTCAGCATCCGGTTCCGGCTCGGCGAGTTCGATCCGGGCGGGGGCCCGTACGGGAAGATCGGGGCTTCGGTGATCAACGCGCCGGCGCATCAGCGGCTCGCGCGCGAGACGGCCGGCGACGCGATGGTGCTGCTCAAGAACGCGAACCGCGCGCTGCCGCTGCGGCCGGGAGGGAAGGTCGCGGTGGTCGGGCCGCTGGCCGACAATCTTTACACCGACTGGTACGGAGGAGCGCTGCCCTATCAGGTGACGGCGCGCGACGGCATCGCGTCGCGGGCGTCGTCGGTCGCGTACAGCGCCGGGTCTGATCGGATCGCGCTGAAGCAGGTGTCGACCGGGCGGTATCTGACAGCGACGGGGACCGGGGACGCCGACGCGGTGACCGTTTCCTCGGCGACCGCCTCCGAGGCTGCGCAGTTCGATGTCGTGGACTGGGGGCAGGACGTGCTGACCCTGCGCAACGCGGGGAACGGGCGCTATCTCGGGTCGTTCAACGGGGCTTTCGTGACGCGCGACGAGCAACCGAACGGGTGGTTCGTGCAGCAGCAGTTCAAGCTCGAGTCGCAAACCGACGGAAGTGTCGTGCTGCGCTACGCCGGTTACGAGACGGCGGAGAGCTGGTTCGGGCCCCGGGTCTATGTGACTGTGGGTGCGGACGGCCGGTTGACGCTGGGTTTGCCTCAGGACGCTACGCGGTTCACGCGCGAGGTGCTTCGCAGCGGGGTCGACGAGGCGGTGGCGGCGGCCGCGTCGTCGGATTCGGCGGTCGTCGTGGTGGGAAGCCAGCCGTTCATCAACGGGCGCGAGGCTCACGACCGTACGTCAACGGAGTTGGGCTCGGCTCAGGAAGCGCTGGTCAAAGCCGTTCTGGCGGCCAACCCGCGGACGACCGTGGTGCTTCAGACGAGCTATCCGCAGACGATCAACTGGTTGCAGGAGCACGTGCCGGCGATCGTGTGGACCACGCACGCGGGGGCGGAAACGGGGAACGCGCTGGCCGACGTGCTCTACGGCGATCGAAACCCGGCCGGGCGGCTCACCCAGACGTGGTATCGGTCGGACTCGCAACTGCCGCCGGACCTGCTCGAATACGACATTGTGAAGTCGAAGCAGACCTATCTCTACAGCGATGCGGCGCCGCTCTATCCGTTCGGGCACGGGCTGTCGTACACGTCGTTCTCGTACGGGAAACCGGTGATCGGCCGAGGGGCGGTGCGCGTCACGGTGACGAACACCGGCGGGCGTGCGGGCGACGAAGTGGTGCAGGTTTACACGCATCAGCGCAGCTCACGGGATGCGACGGCGAACAAGCAGCTGCGAGCGTTCGAGCGGGTTTCGTTGGCGGCGGGGGAGAGCCGGACGGTCACATTGCCGCTGCCGACCTCCGCGCTCGCGCGGTGGGACCAGACGCGGGGGCGCTGGATCGTCGAATCCTCGGACTATGACGTGCTCGTCGGCGCGTCGTCGGAGGACATCCGGGGGCGTGCGGTTCTGAACGTGCGGGGCGAGACGATTCCGGCCCGTGACCTGCGTTCCGCGACCCGGGCAGAGACGTTCGACGGGTACTCCGGGGTCCGTCTGCTGGACGAGAGCAAGGCGGCGGGAACGGTCGTGGGGGCTACGGCGGACGGGCAGTGGGTGGCTTACAAGGATGCCTCGTTGCGGTCGGCCGGGGCTTTCACGGGGCGGGTCGCTTCTGTGGGCGGCGGGACCATTCAGGTGCGCTTGGGGTCGCCGACCGGGCGTCTGATCGGCACGGCTTCCGTGCCGGCCACAGGCGATGTCTACGCGTACGCCACGACGAGCGCGACGCTGACACGGACGAGCGGGCGGCAGGACGTCTATCTGGTGTTGGATGCCGGGGTCAGGCTGGCGGAGTTCACGGTGCGGTAGGGCTGGTGGTGGACCGGACGGTCATGCGGCGGCCGTTCCGGTTCACCGGCTCCGCACGCCGGGGACGACAACGGCCCGCTTCCCGCCCGCCTTCGTCGAGCTGGCGGCGGCGCCCATCGGGATCCCTTGCCTGCTCCCTTGACCGCTTCCTGATCGTTGCCTTGACCGCTGCCCTTGACCGCTCCCGGCGATGACCACCCCTCTGGATCGCTCCCCCTGACCGCACCCTTGATCGCTCGCCCTTGGCCCCCTCTGGAACGTTCCCGCCTTGACCCCCGTCCTTGATCAGCTTCCCTTGACCACGGCCCGTGAACGTTCCGCCCTTGACTGCCTCTCCTTGACCACCCCTACCTTGACCTTCTGCTCTGGAACCTTCTCCCTTGACCGCCTCTCCTTGGGCACCCCTTTCTTGACCATCTGCTCTGGGACCTACTCCGTTGGCTACCTCTTCTTGGCCGCCTCTCCTTGATCACCTCTCCTTGACCATCCCGCGATCGACCTCCTTGATCTCCCCTGATTGCTCTTTTTAACGCTACGTCGTCGAACCGATCGGAGGTCGTTCAGAGTCGTCGAGGTGACGATCAGCGCCGGGTCAGAACGCGCATTCCTCGTGTTTCCATGATCGGGATTTGCTGTTCCGGGCAACCGTTTATCTAAACCTGGAAATTTAGAATTGGCATGATCGTCATGGCGATTTGGGTCGGGCGGCGCGGGAGAATTAACTCATGCGATATCAGCAGCTTTCATTGTTCTCCCGTTCGGTGACGGCTGCTATGCGCGACCGCACGAAATCGCGGAAGTATTGTCCGGAGATGGATGCGTTCCGGGCGGAACATGCGCGGTGCCGTGACTGGGGCCTGAAACGACGTCACGCGGAGAAGCTGTGCCGGCTGCACGGCTGCTCCCGCCTCTGCGACGAGGTCGGCCTGCACGACGAGGTCGATCCCGACCCGCCGTTCAACTGGCCAACCGGCGTTGCCCTGGCCCGGCGACCAGGACCCCCGCCGGCGAGCGTCGTTGCCCCGGCGGCGCCGTCGACGTGGAACGCTGTGACTCCAATGACGGCGCCCTCGACGTCGAGTGCTGTTACCCCAGCGAGTGCACGCTCGCCGCTGACGCCGAGCGCTTCGGAGCTGGTCGCGTTCACCGGCGATGGCGTTCGCGGCGATGACGTTCGCGGCGATGGCGTTCGCGGCGATGGCGTTCGCGGCGATGGCGTTCGCGGTGGTGGCGTTTGCGGTGGTGGCGTTTGCGGTGGTGGCGTTTGCGGTGGTGGTGTTCGCGGTGGTGGTGTTCGCGGTGGTGGTGTTCGCGGTGATGACGTTCGCGGCGGTGGCCTCTGCGGTGATGGCGTTCGGCGTGATGACGCTCGCCGAGATGACGCCCGCTGCGGTCAGGTGATCACCGCGCGGCGGGCTGCCAGTGTCACGACGTTCGCCTTCGTCGGGTGGTCGGTTTGCGTGCGGTTCCGCGTGGTTGGCCGGCATATCGATCCGCGACCGGTCGAACGAGTCCTCGCCCACAGTGGTCGCCCACCGCCGTCGTGCGGGCAGTCATAGTTCCCCGGATTTTCTGTGCGCCGAGGCTGGCCGCGTTCCTCGCCGGTCTACGGCCCCGGCGCCCCACACCACACCCCCGACTCGTGCCAGTTTCGCGTTTGCGTGTTCGTCGAACATGGCGGCGTGGCTTTCCGGCCGAATCCGGGGTGGATTAATGCCGCACGTATTTCGTCAGAGTGCGGTCGAATGGCCGGTGCGGTATCGAAGTTGTCACGACTCGGCGGGCAAACAAATTTCCGCCTGATGAAAGGAGTGGTATAAGGTGGGCGTCGCGGCCATAGCCATTCTGTGCGGGCCTGGACGAATTCTGATAAAGGCGTGGCTTGGTGGTGCGGCCGCTGATTCTTGGCTGTGGCGGTTCCGTCAGCGGAAGAAATGCTGAATCTGGGCTCGATCGCCGCGTGGCAGGGCGCGATGCGTTGCTCCTTCTCCGACACATTCGCCTGGGCGTGACAGCACGGAGCCTGACGCTCGGTCACCTGGAATGTGTGCGTCGGAAGAGATCGCTATGCACTGGAGCAGGGAAGCACCGGCCTACGCACAGCCGAGAGCCGGCCCATGCAGCAGCGGGTGAGGGCCGGGCGGCGGGGTGGGCCAGGCGGCGGTGGCCCGGGTGGCGGCGTGGGCCGGGTGGCGGCGTGGGCCGGGTCGCGGCGTGGGCCGGGGAAGTGCGTGGCGCGGCCTGGGGGATGTGACCGCTTGTGGGGCCTCGGTCACGGTGCTCTATAGGATCGCGCATGACGAACGCGGTGGGGGGAAACACGGATGGCGACGATCAATGATGTCGCGCGGGCTGCCGGTGTGTCGCCGAGCACGGTGTCGTATGTGCTCAGCGGGCGCCGCCCGATCTCCGCGCAGACCCGGGAACGGGTGCAGGCCGCGATCGCCGAGCTCGGGTTTCATCCGCATGCGGGGGCCCGCGCGCTGGCCAGCAGCCGCACCAACGTGCTGGCGCTGGTCATTCCGCTGCGCACCGACGTGAACGTGCCGGTCATCATGCAGTTCGCGTCGGCTGTCGTGACCGCGTCCCGCGTGCACAACCATGACGTTCTCCTGCTGACCAAGGATGAGGGCACGGCCGGGCTGGAGCGCGTCGCGCACAGCACGATGGTCGACGCGCTCCTGGTCATGGACGTCGAGCGGGACGACGTTCGCATCCCCGCGCTGCGCCGGCTCAAGCAGCCGTCCGTGCTGATCGGGCTGCCTGAAGACCCGGCCGGGATCGCCTGCGTCGACCTCGACTTCGAGGCCGCGGCGGCCGAGGCACTGCGGCACCTGTCGTTCCACGGGCACCGCCGTGTCGCCCTGGTGGGTCCGTCACCGGCTGTCTACAAGCGCGGCACCACGTACGCGGAACGCTTTTTGACCGGTTTCACCGCGGCGAGTGACCAGCTCGGCTTGGAAACGCTGGCGCACCCGTGCGAACCGGATCGCGAGGGCGTGCGGGCCTGCCTCAATGACATCGACGCGCAGCTGCCCGGCGCGACCGCCCTCGTCGTGCACAACGAGGAGGCTTTGCGCCTGGTGCTCGAGGAGTTGCGGGCCAGCGGGCGCCGCGTCCCGGCGGACATCTCCGTGGTCGCGGTCTGCCCGCGGGACGTGGCGCTCAGCATGCCGCTGCCGTTGACCTCGGTCGACATACCGGCTCATGACGTCGGGGCGCTCGCCGTCGAGACCGCGATGCGCCTTCTCGACGGAAGACACATCGAGCCCGTACGCCTTCTGCCCCCGACCCTCGTCGAACGTGAGAGCAGCGCCGACCTCAGGCCTGCTGGTTGATACGCACCATGTTGCCGGCCGGGTCGCGGAAAGCGCAGTCGCGAATCCCGTACGGCTGGTCGATCGGCTCCTGAACCACGTCGGCGCCGTTCTTCTGCACCTGCTCGAACGCCTCGTCGACGTTCGGGGCGCTGAGCACGATGCTCGCGTAGCTGCCCTTGGCCATCAGCTCGGCGATCGTACGTTTCTCGTCGTCGGTGAGGCCCGGGTCGACGGTCGGCGGGTGCAGGACGATCGACGTCTGCGGCTGTCCGGGCGGGCCGATGGTGATCCAGCGCATCTCGCCGTACCCGACGTCGTTGCGGACCTCGAAGCCCATCGTGTCGCGCCAGAACTCGAGCGACGCCTCGGGGTTGTCGGCCGGAAGGAAGGTGTTCGCAATGGTGAGGTTCATGCCACCCACGCTAGACACCGGGCGTACGGCTTGCTTCTCGATTCCTGACCGGTCGGGTCGCCTGCTTCACGACGAAGGTCGGCAGGCCCGCGACCTGCGGCTCCTCGGCGGTCATGCGGCGGTAGGCGCTCGGTGACATGCCGACCAGTTCGCTGAAGCGGGTGCTGAACGTGCCGAGCGAGGAACACCCGACGGCGAAGCAGACATCGGTGACGGACAGGTCGCCGCGGCGCAGCAGGGCCATGGCGCGTTCGATGCGGCGGGTCATGAGATAGCTGTACGGCGACTCGCCGAACGCGGCACGGAATTCGCGGCTCAGATGCCCGGCGGAGACGTTGACGCCACGGGCGAGAGCTTCGACGTCGAGGGGCTGGGCGTAGTCGCGGTCGATGCGGTCACGAACCCGCCGCAGCAGCCGCAGATCTTTGAGTCGCTGCTCATGCTTGGCAGTCGAAACCGTGGCAGTCACACTCTCCTCCCATTCAGAACATATAACACACATGGGGGCTTGCGGCAAGACCCGGGTGCTGCTGAAGAATCGCTGCTCACAGCCAGTTTCGGGGGTATTCGTGGATCACCTGACCAGCGTTTTCGATGTGCCGCCGGCCAAGGCCGACCCGGCGCTGATCGCCGAGGACGAGAAGCATTTCACGGCGGTCGCGGCCAGCCTCGCGCAGACGGTCGCCCGTCTCGAGGACCAGCTCGAGACCGTACGCCGTGCGCCCGCGGGCAAGGGCAGGCAGGCGATCGACCGTGACGACGAGATCCGCCGCCTGATCGCGCGCCTGCGTGCGCTCAGCCGCTACAGCCTCGACATCTGCCTCGGTCGTATGGTCGGCGACGAGCCTGTCTACGTGGGCCGTTTCGGGCTCACCGACAGTGAGGGCCGCCGGCTGCTGGTCGACTGGCGGTCACCGGCGGCCGAACCGTTCTTCGGCGCGACCCACGCCCGGCCGATGGGTCTGACCAGCCGCCGCCGCTACCGCTGGACGCGGGGGCGGATCACCGACTACTGGGACGAGGTGTTCACGCCCGACGGGCTCGAGGGGCACGCCGCGCTCGACGACCAGTCCGCGTTCATCGCCAGCCTGGGCGGCAACCGGTCGGCGCGGATGCGCGACGTGCTCGGCACGATCCAGGCCGACCAGGACGCGATCATCCGCGCGGGGTCGTCCGGCGCCCTCGTCGTGGACGGCGGACCGGGCACGGGCAAGACCGTCGTCGCGCTGCACCGTACGGCGTATCTGCTCTATTCCGACCGCCGTCGCGGGGTGCTTTTCGTCGGGCCGCACGAGCCCTATCTGGCGTACGTGGGTGACGTTCTGCCCAGCCTCGGCGAGGAGGACGTGCAGACCTGCATGCTGCGCGACCTCGTACCGGAAGGGTTGACCGCCGGTGAGGAGACCGACCCTCACGTGGAGCGGCTCAAGTCGTCCGTCGCGATCGTGGGGGCGATCGAGGCGGCGGTCCGGTTCTACGAGGAGCCGCCGTCGAAAGGCATGGTCGTCGCGACCGACGACGACGAGATCCGCCTGACCGCCGCCGACTGGGCCGAAGCCTTCGACGCGCCGGGACCGGGCACTCCGCACAACGAGGGCCGCGAACAGGTGTGGGACGAGTTGCTGGCGATCCTGGCCGCCAAATACCAGGGCGACGAGCCGGGCGACCTGCTGCGGCGCTCGCTGCTGCGCAACCGGGAGCTGGCCGCCGCGTTCAACCGCGCCTGGCCCCTGCTGGAACCCGAGGACATCGTCGCCGATCTGTGGTCGGTGCCGGCCTACCTGCGGCGATGCGCTCCCTGGCTTCGTCCCGAAGAGATAAGAGCCCTCCAGCGTATGGATCCCCGCGCGTGGACTGTCTCCGATCTGCCGCTGCTCGACGCGGCCCGGCACCGGCTCGGTTCCTCCTCGGAGGCCCGCTTGCGGCGCCGGCAGGAGGCCACGCTGGCCGCCCAGCGCGTCGACATGGACCGCGTCGTCGACGAGCTGATCGCCTCGCACGCCTACGACGACGGCGAGGGCCTGATGCAGATGCTCGTCCAGAAGGACATGCGCGACGTGCTGGTCGACGAGGGCACGGCGCCGGCTGGTGACCCTCTGGCCGGGCCGTTCGCGCACGTCGTGGTCGACGAGGCGCAGGAGCTGACCGACGCGCAGTGGCAGATGCTGCTGCAACGCTGCCCGTCGCGCAGCTTCACGATCGTCGGCGACCGGGCCCAGGCGCGGCACGGCTTCACCGAGTCGTGGCAGGAACGCCTGGCCCGCATCGGCCTCGACCGCGTCACCGTAGCGTCGTTGACGATCAATTACCGTACGCCCGCCGAAGTGATGGCCGAGGCCGAGCCGGTCATCCGTACGGCGCTGCCCGACGCCAACGTGCCGACGTCGATCCGGTCGAGTGGCGTGCCGGTCCTGCACGGATCCACATCGGAGCTGGCGACAATCGTCGACGGATGGCTCGCGGCCCACGCCGAGGGAATCGCCTGCGTGATCGGCGACCCTTCCTTCGAGCCGACGGCAGCGCGGGTGCGGTCGCTGACCCCGACGCTGGCCAAGGGTCTCGAGTTCGACCTCGTCGTGCTGATCGACCCCGCGTCGTTCGGCTCCGGGATAGAAGGAGCGGTCGACCGCTACGTCGCCATGACCCGCGCTACGCAGCAACTGGTGATCCTCACTTCTTGACGCACCGGGCGAACGTGACCCCGTAATCGTCGACGCTCGGCCCCTGGCAGATCTCGGTGGTGATCCCCCGGGAGCCGAAGCTGTCCTCGCGCGAGTCGGTGACGACCTCGCTGCGCCCGTCCGCCCCCGACGTGTAGGTGACCGGGATCGGATCCCCCTCAACCGTCGGCCGGCTGACGCGCAGCTTCGCCAGGCGCCCAGCCGAAGCCGCGTCAACGAAACAACGAGCGGCCGCAGCGTCGAGGCGTTCCCCCTGACCAAGGGTGAAGTCACCGCAGTCGACCAGCGCCGGGACGCCTTGGCCCGGGCTGAGCGTAGTGCTCGGCTCGGACGGGCCTTCCCTGGTCGCACGCGGCCCAAGACTCGGGTCGACGAACGGCGGCGCGCCGGCAGACGACGGGGTGGCGGTTGGCGGCGGCGTGGCGGTGGGCGGCGATGCCTGGATTGTCGGCTCCCCGCAGGCGGCCAGCAGCAACAGCACGAGTACGAGGGCCGGCAGTCGCTTCACAGGGCACCTTCCTCGGAGCGGAGAGTAGACATCTTGGACGCACCGGCCGGCCGCGGGGTTGCGGCCGCTCCGAGGTTGGGGGAGAGGACGCCGCGCGAAGTTTGGGTGACGGGCGGTGTTTGGGGTGAGGGGCGGGGGACTGGGCCGGTGTCTGGGTGAGGGGTGGAGACCGGCCGGTGTTGGGGCGAGAAGCGGAGGCCGGGGTTGGGTTGGGTTGGGGGCGCCGCGGGCCCGGGCAGCGACTGCTGGCGCGGGATGGCGTGCTGGCCGGGGTTGGGGTGAGTGGCGGGGGTCGGGTCTGGGCGGATGCGGACGGTGACCGTTGGCGGGAGGACGTGCTGGCCGGGGTTGGGGGAACTGCGGGGGCCGGGCCTGGGCGGGAGCGGGGTTGGCTGATGGGCCGGGACAGCCCGGAAGCGGCGTGAGGAGGGTGACCAGGCAGTCGGCGGGACTGCTGGGTCGCGCTCGTTGGAGGACCCGTACTTCTGGGTTGGTCTCGGTCTTGGAAATGTCTCTGTCACACCGTTGACATCTGCGGGCGGCGGCACTTAGCGTCCTCCCAAGCCCCGCGTCGAAGCGCTTCGACAATGTTGTGAAGACGGCTTTTACCGCATCGTCGAAGCGCTTCGACGGATATTCATCACCACGGATCTATGTGAGCTCAGCTCTCCTGAAGCACCTCCCGGAGGACGAAACCATGATTCGATCGCGAGCCGGCCTCTCGGCCGGTGCATTCTTGCTGGCCACCTCCCTTGTCCTGAGCGCCTGCGGCGGCTCGGGTGACTCCGGGGACGAGGGGGCCGACGCCAAGACCCTGACGCTGTGGCACTACGAAGGGCCGACCAGCGCGATGGGGATCGCCTGGAACAAGGCCATCGAGCAGTTCAAGAGCTCGCACCCGGGCGTCGAGGTCAAGTTCGAGGAGAAGGGCTTCGAGCAGATCCAGCAGAACGCCCAGATGATCCTCAACTCGGACAGCGCGCCGGACATCATGGAGTACAACAAGGGCAACGCCACCGCCGGCCTGCTGTCGAAGCAGGGCCTGCTCACCGACCTGAGCGAAGAGGCGAGCAAGCGCGGCTGGGACAAGGCGCTCAACTCGAGTTTGCAGACCACCACGAAGTACGACGACGACGGCATCATGGGCTCGGGCAAGACGTTCGGCATCCCGAACTACGCCGAGTATGTCGAGGTCTACTACAACAAGGACCTTTTCAAGAAGTACAACCTGCAGGTCCCGACCACGCTCGACGAGTTCACCAAGGTCATGGACACCTTCGTGCAGAACAAGGTGACCCCGCTGGCCGTCGGTGGTGCGGAATACCCGGCGCAGCAGATCATGTACTCGCTCGCGCTGTCCAAGGCCGACCGCGCCTGGGTCGACGACTTCCAGCTCTACAAGAACAAGGTCGACTTCAAGGGTCCGCAGCTCACGTACGGCGCGAACACCTTCAAGGAGTGGGTCGACAAGGGCTACATCGCCAAGAACTCGGCCGGCATCAAGGCCGAGGACATGGGCGTCTCGTTCACCCAGGGCAAGTTCCCGATCATGATCTCGGGCAGCTGGTGGTACGGCCGGTTCGTGAACGAGATCAAGAACTTCGAGTGGGGCACGTTCCTGTTCCCGGGCAACAAGCTGCACCCGGGATCGAGCGGCAACCTCTGGGTCGTTCCCGAGAAGAGCAAGGCCAAGTCCCTCGCGTACGACTTCATCGACATCACGATGAAGCCGGAGATCCAGGCGTTGCTCGGTAACAACGGCGGCGTGCCCGTCGCGGCCGACACCTCGCAGATCACCGACCCGAAGAACAAGGAACTGATCGAGAACTTCAACAAGGTGTCGAGCGAGGACGGTCTCGCGTTCTACCCCGACTGGCCGGCCCCCGGCTACTACGACGTGCTCGTCGCCGGTGTGCAGGGCCTGATCAACGGCTCGAAGACGCCCGACCAGATGCTCACCGAGATCGCCAAGCCGTACGACGAGAACCTCGCCGACCTCGGCAAGTGACCTTTCGCGGGCGGGTTCTGCACAGAGCCCGCCCGCGTTGAGAAAGAGGGAAAGCATGAGGCGCAAGGGGTACGGGGTTTTCCTGATCCCGGGTGTGCTGGCCTCGGTGCTGGTCATCGTCGTTCCGCTGGTGATGACCGTGTGGACCAGCTTCACCAAGTGGAACGGGGTCGGCGAGCAGCGCTGGATCGGTTTCGACAACTACACGCGGCTGTTCGAGGACACCCTGTTCTGGTCGTCGTTCAGCAACATCCTGTTGCTGATTTTGGCGATGGCCGTGGTGCCCACCCTGCTCGGACTGTTCCTGGCCGCGGTGCTGTTCGACTACGTCGGCAAGAAGTTCAGCAACAGGTGGGCGTCGTTCTTCCGCTCCGGGTTCTACCTGCCGCAGATCATCCCGGTCGCGGTCACCGGCATCCTGTGGGGCTGGATCCTGCACCCGGACTACGGCGCGCTGAACATGATCCTCGACAAGATCGGGCTCGGCGGGTTGGCGACCAACTGGCTCGGTGAACCGGGATCGGCGCTCTACAGCGTCATGGGCATCATGATCTGGGTCCAGCTCGGCTACCCGATCGTCATGTTCATGGCCGGCCTGCAAAGGGTCGACCCCGAGCTGTACGAGGCGGCCGACCTCGACGGCGCGACCTGGTGGCAACGGTTCACCAGGATCACGGTGTACCTGATCCGGCCCGAGTTTTACGTCGTGCTGGTCACGACCACGATCGCCGCACTCAAGATCTTCGGTCCGATCTTCGTGCTGACCGGCGGCGGGCCGAGCAACGCCACGCTCGTGCCCTCGTACTTCGCTTACAAGAACTTCTTCGAGAAAGCCCAGGTCGGGTACGGGTCGGCGATCTCGACGGTGCTGACCGTGCTGATCGTCGTGCTGGCCTTCGTGTTCCTGCGGCTGCAGAACCGCGCCGAGAACGGGAGGGTCCGATGACCGTCACTGCTTCTCGCGCTGTCAAAACGCCGGCCGATGCTCCCGAGACGCGTGCCGCCCGCCGCAAGAACCCGTTGCGCTTCTTCATCCTCGCGGCGTTGCTCGCCCTGCTGCTCATCGTGATCGCGCCGCTGCTGATCATCGCGATCAACGCGGTCAAGAGCCCGGCCGAGTACGCCGGCAGCGGCCCCCTGTCGTTGCCGACCTCGCTCTACTGGGACGGCATCGTCGACTTCTGGAATCGGGTCGACTTCGGGCAGAAGCTCTGGAACAGCTTCGTCACGAGCTTCACCGTCGCCGTTCTCGGCGTGCTGCTGTCGATCCTGAACGCGTACGCCCTGGGCATCGGCCGCGTGAAGGGCCGGCTCTGGTTCCTGGTGTTCTTCCTGGTCGCGAACCTGCTGCCGCAGGAGGTGCTGGTCTATCCGCTGTACTTCCTGTCCAAAGAGGTCCACCTCTACGACAGCCTGATCTCGATCGTCATCATCTTCACGGTCATCCAGGCCGCCTTCGGTACGTACCTGCTGACCTCGGTCTATCAGGAGTTCCCGACCGAGTTGCTCGACGCGGCCGACGTCGACGGGGCCGGCAAGTGGCGCACGTTGTGGAGCGTCGTCGTGCCGGTCAGCCGGCCCACGCTCGGCGTGCTGTTCACCTTCTTCTTCATCTGGACGTGGAACGAGTTCTTCCTGCCGCTGGTCTTCCTGGTCTCCAACGACAACCAGACGGTGCCGGTGGCCCTCGGCGTGCTGCAGGGCGACCGCCTGATGGACGCCACCATGACCAGCGCTTCGGGCCTGATCGGCATCCTCCCGGCGCTGATCTTCTTCCTCGTCTTCCAGCGGACGCTCACCCGCGGCATCACCGCCGGCGCCATCAAGTAGCTCGCCGCAGGCTCGCAAGAAAGCAAAGGACGCGTATGAAATTCACCGACGGGTACTGGCTCAAGCGCAAAGGACTGACCGTCCTGCACCCGGCGCAACTGCGGGACAGCGAAGCGGACGAGAACAGCCTGACCGCGTACGCCAGCACCAAGCCGGTACGCAGCCGGTCGGACACCCTGGACACGCCGCTGGTCACCATCAACCTCTCCGCTCCGGCCCCCGACGTCGTGCGGGTGACGGTCGGGCACTTCCTCGGCGGCGCCCCGACCGGCCCCAACTTCGAGATCGCGTCATCAGACCACCCGGTCACCGTGACATCGGATGCGCTGACCTCGGGGAGTCTGACCGCGAGGTTTCGTACGGGCGAGAACTGGGGCCTTGATTTTGTCGCGGACGGGAAGCGCCTGACCGGCAGCGGCTGGAAGGGCATGGGGATCGTCGATGCCGCGGACGGCTCGCACTACGTGCACGAGCAGCTCGACCTCGGCGTGGGCGAAGCGGTCTACGGGCTGGGGGAGCGGTTCGGGCCGCTGGTCAAGAACGGGCAGAGCATCGACATCTGGAACGAGGACGGCGGGACGAGCAGCGAGCTCGCCTACAAGAACGTCCCGTTCTATCTGACCAACCGCGGCTACGGCGTGCTGGTCGACCACCCCGGCCGGGTGTCGTTCGAGGTGGCCAGCGAGATGGTGTCGCGCACCCAGTTCAGCGTGGCCGGGCAGACCCTGTCCTACCTGGTCATCTACGGTCCGACCCCGGCCGACATCCTGCGCAAGTACACGGCGCTGACCGGACGGCCCGCGCTGCCGCCGCAGTGGTCGTTCGGGCTGTGGCTCACGACGTCGTTCACCACCCCGTACGACGAGGAGACGGTGACGTCGTTCGTCGACGGGATGGCCGAGCGGGACCTGCCGCTGAGCGTCTTCCACTTCGACACGTTCTGGATGCGCGAGTTCCACTGGTGCGACTTCGAGTGGGACCCGGCGATCTTCCCGGACCCGCCGGGCATGCTGAAGCGCCTGCACGACCGTGGCCTGCGTACCTGCCTGTGGATCAACCCGTACATCGCGCAGCGCTCGGCCCTGTTCGAGGAGGGCCGGGCCAACGGCTACCTGCTTCGCAGATCTGACGGCAGTGTGTGGCAATGGGACCGCTGGCAGGCCGGCATGGCGCTGGTCGACTTCACCAACCCGGCGGCGCGGGAGTGGTATGCCGCCAAGCTCGCCGTGCTGGTTGAGCAGGGGGTGGACGCGTTCAAGTCAGACTTCGGCGAGCGCGTGCCGACCGACGTCGTCTGGCACGACGGCTCCGACCCCGAGCGGATGCACAACTACTACACGCAGCTCTACAACCAGGTCGTCTTCGACGTTCTGCGCGAACTGAAGGGCGAGGGCGAGGCGGTGCTGTTCGCCCGCTCGGCGACCGTCGGCGGCCAGCAGTTCCCGGTGCACTGGGGCGGCGACAACTCGGCCACGTACGAGTCGATGGCCGAGAGCCTGCGCGGCGGGCTGTCCCTGATGAGCAGCGGGTTCGGCTTCTGGAGCCACGACATCGGCGGCTTCGAGGGGCGGCCCGACCCGGCCGTCTTCAAGCGCTGGATCGCGTTCGGGATGCTCTCGTCGCACAGCCGGCTGCACGGCAACCACTCCTACCGGGTGCCGTGGCTGTTCGACGACGAGTCGGTCGAGGTGCTGCGCTCGTTCACGCACCTCAAGTACAGCCTGATGCCGTACCTGTACGAGGCGGCCCGGGAGGCCCACCTGTCAGGTCTCCCGGTCATGCGACCGATGGTGGTCGGGTTTCCTGACGACCCGGCCGCTGTTTTCCTGGATCGGCAATACCTGCTCGGCGGTGACCTGCTCGTCGCGCCCGTGTTCAGCGAGGGCGGCGAGGTCGGCTACTACGTGCCGGCCGGGCGGTGGACACGCTGGTTCGACGGGACGGTCGTCGAGGGCCCGGGCTGGCAGACCGAGACGCACGGCTTCGACAGCGTGCCGCTGCTGGTCAGGCCGGGCGCGGTGATCCCGGTCGGAGCGGTCGTCGACCGGCCCGACTACCCGTACGCCGACGGCGTCACGCTGCGGATCTTCGAGCCGGTCTCTGATTCCGTCACGGTGGTGCGGGTCGGGGACAGCACGTTCACGGTTGTTTTCTCCGGCGCGGGCATCCGGGTCGAACGTGACGGTGCTTCGCTGCCGTGGCGGGTCGACGTGGCGGGCGGGCCGTCCGCGGATATCGACGCCTCGCAGGCGGTCTGGACGTCCTGAAGCGTGGGGCTCGCCACCCTCGTGGCGGGCCCCAGCACCGGGAACGCGGCATAGGATCTCCAGATGAACCCGGCACTGGACCTCTTCGTCCCAGGTGTCGTCTATCTCGACATCATCTTCACCGGCCTCGACGAGCTGCCCCAGCCGGGCACCGAGGTGTGGGCCTCGGGCATGGGCTCGTGCCCCGGCGGCATAGCCAACCTCGCCGTCGCCGCCTCCCGGCTCGGCCTCGCGACCGGGCTCGGCACCGCCCTGAGCACCGACGCGTACGGCGACTTCTGCGCCGAGATCCTCTGCGCCCAGGAGAACATCGACCTCAGCGCGTCGCTGCGCACCGACGGCCACTCACCCGTGACGGTCTCACTCGCCTACGACCGCGACCGCAGCATGATCACGCACGGGCACCCGCTGCCGCTCAACGCCGACGGCCTGGTCGGCGAGCTCCCGACCTGCCGGGCCGCCTCGGTCAGCCTGACCAAAGACCGCCTTCCCTGGGTACGCCGGGCCAAGCAGGCGGGCACGCTGGTCTTCGCCGACGTGGGGTGGGACGCGAGCGCGGAATGGCCGCCCGAGATGCTCGACATGCTCGAGGACTGCCACGCCTTCCTGCCCAACTCGGTCGAGGCCATGCAATACACGCGGGCGTCGAGCCCGGCCGAGGCCCTGCACCGGCTGGCCGGCCTCGCCCCGGTCGTGGTCGTGACCTGCGGCGCCGACGGCGTGCTGGCCCACGACGCGCGCACCGGCGAAACCGTGCACGTGCCGGCCGTACCGGTGCCGGCTCTTGACCCGACCGGGGCCGGGGACGTGTTCACGGCTGGGTTCATCCTCGGCAGCCTGCGAGAATGGCCGCTCACGCAGAGCCTCGCGTTCGCCAACCTGATCGCGGCCCTGTCGGTGCAGCATTTCGGCGGCTCGCTGTCCGCGCCGGGCTGGGGCGACATCGCCGACTGGTGGCGTACGGCCCGTTCGATGCCGGGCGACCTGGCCACCCGCTACGCGTTCCTCGACGACGTCATCCCCGGCGGTGAGCAGCGCACGGTTCGCCGCGCCGGCGCCACGATCGCCCGGCTCTCGGATGCTCATGCCCACTAAGCGACTGGTGATCCTCGGCGGGGGCGGATTCCGGGTGCCGCTCGTCTACGGCGCGCTCCTGAACAGCTCGTTGATCGACACGGTGGTGCTGCACGACGTCGACGCCGCTCGGCTCTCGGTGATCGGTCGGGTGCTGCGCGCCCAAGCGTCGCCGGTCCTGTCGCCCCCCAAGATCGAACTGACCACCGACCTGACCGAAGCACTGACCGGGGCCGACTTCGTGTTCAGCGCCATCCGGGTGCACGGGCTCGAAGGACGCGTGATCGACGAGCGGGTGGCGCTCGACGCGGGAGTGCTCGGGCAGGAGACGGTCGGGGCGGGCGGCATCGCGTACGGGCTCCGGACCGTGCCGGTGGCGCAGGCGATCGCACGCCGGATCAGCCTGGTCGCGCCGGACGCGTGGGTCATCAACTTCACGAACCCGGCGGGGCTGGTCACCGAGGCGATGGCGGCGTTCCTGGGCGACCGGGTGATCGGGATCTGCGACTCGCCTTCGGCCCTGGCGCGGCGGGTATCGCGAGCGCTGGGAGTGCCGGGGGCGCGGGTCTCGTACGCGGGATTGAATCATCTGGGATGGCTGACGGCGGTGCATGACGGGGAACGCGACCTGCTGCCCTCGCTGCTGGCCTCACCGTCGTTGATCGAATCGTTCGAGGAGGGACGGCTCTTCGGGGCGTCGCTGGTGCAGTCGCTGGGGGCGGTCCCCAACGAATATCTACATTACTACTACGACAACGACGCGATGGTGCGGGCGGCTCTGGAAGCGCCGGAAACGCGTGGGGAGTTTCTGCTCCGACAACAGCGGCAGTGTTACGCGGATCTGGCCTCGGCGGACGGGGACGCGTTCCAGGCCTGGGATGCGGTACGCCGGCAGCGGGATGCGACGTACATGGCGATGGAAGGGTTGGGGGAACGCGACGACGCCGAAGGGGGAGGGTACGAGGACGTGGCCCTGGCCCTGATGACGGCGCTCGCCTTGGACACGCCGCAGGAATTGATCCTCAACGTCCGCAACCGGGGGACGCTGTCGTCGCTGGACTTGGAGGCGGTGGTGGAAGTGCCGTGCTCAGTTTCGGGGTCGGGGGTCGTGCCGTTGCCGTCCTCGGGGTTGCCGTCGCACGGGGTTTCGCTGGTCCGGCAGATCAAGGGGACTGACCGGGCGATTCTCGAGGCTGCTTCTTCCGGGTCTCGTGCTCTTGCTGTTCGGGCCATGGCCGCGCATCCGTTGATTGATTCTGTGGCTGTTGCCCGGCGGCTGATGGATGGGTATCAAAGCCAGCTTCCGGAATTGTCGTACTTGAGCTGATTTCGTCGGATCGGCCGGGGTCTGCTCGTCCGTGGTTCGGGCAATCCGTCAAGGGTCGTTGGTTCGGCTGAAAACGCTCGGTGGCTCGGTTCCGTGCCTTCTCGAGCGGGTGACCGACGGTGCCGGGGGAGGTCCTGGTCGGTAGACCTGAAGGACGTCCAGCCGTCGAGAGGGATCCCTTCATGAAAGTCACGTCTCGTATCTCGGTGTTGTCCACGGCCGTTCTGCTCCTGACCGGGGTGGTGGCGGCGCCGGCTGCGGCTGAGCCCGGCCCGCAGTGCGCCGGCACGCGCGCTGAAGCCCGGAAGATCGGCGACAGCGGTGAGATGGTCGAGTCCGCGCCGACGCCCGTGTCCGCATGGGACGGGTCGGATCCCGAACCGGCTCTCGACGGCCTCCTCGGCGAGAACACGTTGGCCGCCTTCGCCCCGGCCGTCAACAGGGTCGTCTGGGCGCCGGGTCACGTAGTAGCCGCCGCCGTCGAAAGGGCGAACCCGGTGTCCGACCCGACCGTTCTGGACTTCGCGGCCACCGTCGTACTGCGCTACTCACCGTCACGGCAGTGCGCGTGGGGACTGATCTCGTTGAACCGCGAATGGGACGATCTCATCAGCTTGCCGCCTTCCCCGGGGCCGTCACTATGGTTGGACACCTCGAACGACGAGGGGCAGAGCGTCACCTCCGGCATGATCAACCGGAGGCATGTGCAGAGCAGGAACTCCAGCACCTACACGGCGACGTCCTCGATGGCGCCGCAGAGATCACCGATCTCGATGCGAGCCTGCGGCGAAGGTCTGCACACGCACATGGGCCCCGGCAAGAGGGCCAAACTGAAGCTCGGCTTCTCCATCCGGATCCACACCAACGGGATCGTCTGCACGGATTGGGTGACGGTTCGGCCCTGACCTCTGACGAGGGTTCGGCCGGTCTGGCCGAACCCTCGCTTGTTGCTCGCGGTGGGACGGCCGGGCAGTCCGTGACGGGCCGGGGACGGGTCACCGCCTCGACCGGACACCTCAGCCACACGCTCGACGGCAGCGACGTCCCCACCACGCACGATCCGCAGCGCCAGTCTGGTCGACAATGCCGCACTGTTGATCATGAAGCTGAGTGTCGCTGACGACCGCGCCGGCCTCGTCAAAGTGTTCTTCCACCTGCGTGCGGAAGATGGCTGGCCACCCGTCGGCACCGAATCCCTGTGGGCACGGCCGGTATCCGCCGACGTTGTCGAGCTCGACAACACCCCGTTCTTCGCCCGCGGCGTTTCCTGCGGTGACCACGTCAGGGTCGTACCCGAAGACGACGGCACGCTGACCGCTGTCGACGTCGTCGAGTGGTCCCAGCGGTGCACTGTGCGGGTAGTCCCGTTCCGCGCCGGCCCGCTGCGAGGTGATCGCCAAAGGGTGCCCGACGAGTTCGCCACCGTCGGCGTCTCCGGCGAAGGAATCGAGCAGTACAGCATCGTGGCGCTCGACATCCCACCGACCGCCAACCTGGCCGCCGTCAAGCGGCTGCTTCGCGACGGCGTCGAACGTGGCTGGTGGGATTACGAAGAGAGCAACGTCGGCGAGGCCTGGGCCGACGCCGTCCAGACTAGGGCAGAACACCGTCGTGCAGTCGACGAAGAGTCACCCCGGAGCAGCATCGATCAGCGCAACGGGCTGCAGGGGCTTGATCGGAACTCGGTTGGCCGGGGTCGGGCGGGTGGATACGGTGCGTTGATGTCTGACGCGCGCGTTTTGCTTCCGCGGGTGGCGCCGGCTGTGGCGGGGGTTTCGTCGCGGGCTGTGGGGGAGCTGCTGGATCGGCTCGAACGCCAGGAGCTCGAGTGTCACTCGCTCATGGTTGTGCGGCGCGGGCGGGTTGTTGCTGAGGGGTGGTGGACGCCGTTCTCGGCTGGGCGACCGCATCTTCTGTACTCGTTGACCAAGTCGTTCACGGCGGTCGCGGTGGGGCTGGCGATCGCGGACGGGGTGCTTTCGCTGGATGACCGGGTGGTGGATGTGTTGCCGGAGCACGTTCCGGCCGACGTCTCGCAGCAGGGGCGGCGGGTCACTGTCCATCACCTGCTGTCCATGACCAGCGGGCATGGGACGGACAGTCTCGGCGAGGCCTGGGAGCTGGAACCGGGCGACCTGGTCAAGGGGTTTCTGCGGGTGCCGTTCACCGAAGCGGAGGGGAGCACGCACGTCTACGACAACGCGACCACCGGCGTTCTCGCCCGGATGGTGGAGCGGGTCACCGGTCGTGGGCTGCCGGAGTTGCTTGATGAGCGACTGTTCGGGCCCATGGGGGTCGATCATGCTGAGTGGGATCGGGTGGCCGGCGGGGCCGCGTTCGGTTTTCATGGGCTGCATCTGACGACCGAGGCCGTTGCCGCGTTCGGTGAGGTGCTGCGGCGCGAAGGGCGTTGGGGTGAACGGCAACTGGTTCCGCGCGACTGGGTGCGGCTCGCGACTCGCGAGCACGTGGAGACCCGGGCGGCGGAGGTCGGTGGCGGGGAGGCTGATTCGCTTCGCGGGTACGGGTATCAGTTCTGGCTGTCGCAGCACGGCTATCGCGGTGAGGGCAACAACGGCCAGATGTGTGTGGTCGTTCCCGAGCACGGGCTCGTGGTCGCCGTGACCGCCGCGGTGAACTCCACTCAGCCGGTGCTGGACGCGGTCTGGGAGTGCCTGCTGCCCGGTCTGGGCCACGGCGACAGCGCCCGGGACGACGAGGCGCTCGCCGAGCGGTTGCGGCGGTTGTCGTTGGCGCCGGTCCGGGGTGCGGCTGCCCGGGGACGCTCCGTTGAGGCGAAACTGGACGCTGCGGCCGCGAACTCTCCGCTGGCCGACGGCACCAGGGTGAACGTCGATCCCGTGGGCGGTGGGTGGAGGCTGCGATTCGGGTCGTCGTTCACGGTCGAGGCCGGCCACGGTGAATGGCGGGAGAGTTCGCCGCTCGGGCGGCCGATCGTCGCGACCGGGGCCTGGCAGGGGGACACGTTCGTCGCCGACCTCTACGTCGTCACCACGCCGCACCGGGTCCGGCTGGTTGTCGACGCCGAGGCGCGGGTGGCGGTGGCGTCGTGGAACACCGTGCCGCTCACCACTCCCGACCTGATCGTGCACCTGCGGTCGCCGCTCATGACACGACCCGACGTCGCCTAGGTTCTCCCAGCGGTCGAAGGCGCTATCGGTGGAGGTCGGCGATCAGCGCGCTCACCAGCGGGCGCAAGGCGGCCGACCTCGCTCGGCGCCAGGTGGAGATGTACGGCATCACCGTGTCGGGGATCGTCTCGGCGCGGATGTGCCACATGCCGGCCAGGGCTATGACGAAGCGGGAGGCCTCGGGCGGGAGCCCTCGGAGGAGGCTGTGGGCGCGTTTCGTGGCCGTCGGCTCGCCGAGGACGTGGCCGGTGGCTACCACGTCGGCGGCGAGCTGGGCCAGATCGAGCCAGGGGGCGCCGGCTGCGGCGTAGGCCCAGTCGAGCAGGACGGCCGAGTTCGCGTCGACCGTTGTGTTGTCCAGACGGATGTCGCGGTGGATCAGCGCGTCGCCGGCCGTCCACTGTTGCCAGCCGGTCACCAGAGCGGCGGCCGGGGCCGCGTGGTCGGCTGTCCAGTCGTCGGTCGCGCCGGTTTGCCGGGTGCGCGCCCAGCCGTCGAAGTCGGAGATGCGCTCGACCACGGGAGACAGGGATTTCGGCGCCCGGTGGCTGCTCGCGGTGCGGCACGCCTGCACGACAGCGGCGATCGACGCGTCGGTCCAGCAGGGCTCGGTCAGGCCGGGGCACCACGTGGTGGCCAGGGCGATCCAGGGTCCATGCTCGACGGTGGCCAGGCGTCGGGGCGCGGGCACCGATCGGGGCAGGACGTCGAGGACGCGGGATTCGCGCTCGATCATGTGGCGGTTGTGGGGGCGGACGTCGGCGGAGACGGCCTTGACGAAGACCTGCCGTCCGTCGGCCAGGTGCAGGGCCACGGCGGGGCCGGGGGACATGCCGCCGTGCAGGTCGGTGTGGGCGACGATCGTCGAGCCGAGGGCGCGGGCGACGGCCGCACGGACGGGGGCCGGCGTCTCGGCCCATGCGGCGCGAGGTGTGAACGCCACGGGTCAGGCGGGCCGGTGCGACTCGGCGCGGCGGCGGAAGGTGGCTGTTAGGGTCCGGTTCTGGCAGGTCAGCACACGCACGACGTCACCGTAACGCAATGAAAGCGGGTTTGTGCGTTGTGCCGCCGCCGCGCCCGTCAGTGGTCAAACCTGAGCTCAGGCGTCCGTAAGAGCACGGCCCGTGGGCACCACAGAGGCGACGGTTCTAATCCTGGCTTCAGGTTGATCGGGGAGGATGAGCGGCAAAGCATCGACGGGAAGGGGGGCGGGCCGGCGTGCGGATCCTGATCGCGGATGATGACGGGGCCATCCGTGAGTCGCTGGAGCGGGTGCTCCAGGTCGAGGGTTACGACACCAGCACCGTCGCCAACGGTCTCGCCGTGCTCGACGGGGTCGGTGGGGCGGGCGGTGACGCGCTGGATCTGCTGATCCTCGACGTGATGATGCCTCGCCTCGGCGGGTTGGAGACCTGCCGGCGGCTGCGGGCGGCGGGCCGGGATCTGCCGGTGCTGATGCTGACCGCCCGTGACCAGGTCTCCGACCGGGTCGCGGGGCTCGACGCGGGCGCTGACGACTATCTGCCCAAACCGTTCGCCACCGAGGAGTTGCTGGCCCGGGTTCGGGCCCTGCTGCGCCGGCGCACGCCGGCCGGCGGGGAGTCGCAGGTCCTGTCGTTCGCCGACGTCCGGGTCGATCCCGACAGGTTCGAGGCGTGGCGTGGCGGGCGGCCGCTGCGCTTGACCCGGACCGAGTTCTCCCTGCTGGAGGTTCTCGTGCGCAACGCGACCCGGGTCTTGACCCGCGACGCGCTGTTCGAGGCGATCTGGGGCTTCGACATGAGCGCCACCGCCAACAACCTCCAGGTGTACGTGAGCTACCTGCGCCGCAAGATGGAGGCCGAGGGTGAGCCGCGATTGATCTACACGCTGCGCGGCCTGGGATACACGTTGCGGGAGACTCCGCCGTGAGCAGGTCCGCCGGCCGGGAACCGCGCCGGCTGACCCGATGGTGGCGCCGGCGGTCCCTGCGGACCAGGCTGACGGTGATCGCGGCGACGGCCATCGCGGTCAGCGTGTTCGTGGCCTTCCAGGTGGCCAGCGAGCTAATGGATCGGAAGCTGCGGGACACCGCCGAGGACCAGCTGCGCGCCGACTCCCGCGTCCTGGCGACGGACGCGGAGCACGCCGGTGTGGCGCAGGTCCAGCTACCGTCATATCCCGGGTCCGGTCGGCTGGTGCGGGTCATCCTGCCCGACGGCTCGGCCCGGACGCCGGTCGGCCAACCCGCGCTGCCCCCGGTCAGCGTGCACGCCGGGCGCGTGGCGCAGGGCGCGTCGGCCGACCTGATGGAGTCGAACGACAGCGAAGAGGGCTACCTCATCTACACGCTGCGGGCGGGCGACGGCGCGGTCCAGGTGGCCCTCGCCGCCGACGACAGCCCGATCAACCAGTTCGGGTTCGGGTTCCTGCTGATCGGGCTGCTCTGCGTGGTCGGCGGCGCCGTCGTCGGGCGGACCGTGGCGCGGACCGGGCTGGCGCCGATCGACCGGCTGACCGCCGCCGCGGTCCGTGTCGCGCACACCCGGGATCTCGACGCCGACATCCCGGATGAGGGCGGTGGGGAGATCCGGCGGCTGATCCGGTCGATCAACGACATGCTCGCCGCGCTCCGGGACTCCCGGCGGGCCCAGCGGCTGCTCGCCGAGGACGCCGCCCATGAACTCAAGACCCCGCTCACCAGCCTGCGCCTCAACGTCGAGTTGCTGGTCCGGCTCGATCGGCGCGGCACCCTGGACAGCGCCCTGCCGGCGGAGAGCCGGACCCGGTTGCTCAACGATCTCGGCGCCCAGGTGGCCGAGTTGAGCACCCTGGCCGCCGAGCTGACCGAGGTGGCGCGCGGTGACGTCAGCGACGAGAGCACCGAGCTGCTCGACTTCGCCGACGTGGTGGTGGCCGCCGCGGCCCGGGCGCGTTCCCGCCTGCCTGACATCGAGGTCGCGCTCGACGTGACCTCCGCGTGGGTGAGCGGGCGTCCCGCCGCGCTTCAACGGGCGGTGCTCAACCTCATCGACAACGCCGGCAAGTGGTCCCCCGTGGACCAGCCGGTCCGGGTCCGGCTGCGGGCCGAGGGCGCGTCGGCGGTGCTCGAGGTCGACGACGCCGGGCCGGGCATCGACGCAGTCGACGTACCGCGGGTGTTCGACCGGTTCTACCGGGCCGACAGCGCCCGGGGGTTGCCGGGATCCGGTCTGGGGCTGTCGATCGTGCAGCGGGTCGTCGACGCCCACGGCGGCCGGGCCACTGTCGCCCGGTCCACGCGCGGTGGCGCGCTGCTTCGGGTCGACCTTCCGGCCGCGGCCCCGCCCGGCTCGATCGCGCGCCGCACCGCCGGGGAGGACACAGCGGCGCGCTGACCGTTACCCTTCAGTGTGCTTTGGTGAGCACATGATCGATAGTCCTGCCTTGCGGCGGGACGGTCCCGGCCTGACCCACAAGTGTGGTGCCGGGTTCACGCTTCACGGCCACCTGCCCGCGTGCGCGGGTCTTCTGGTCGGCTCCACGTGCTGCCACCGAGCCACTCCCGGCGGTGTCGAACTGTGCCGCGAGGGCGGCGAGGTTCAGGGCGGCGTTGCGGTCGCGGTCGATGACCAGCCCGCACGCCTCACAACGGTATTCACGCTCGGACAGGGCCAGCTTGGTTTTCACCGCGCCACAGGCCGAGCAGGTTTTGGAGGACGGATACCAGCGGTCGGCCACGACGAGCCGGCCGCCGTTCCACGAAATCTTGTAGGCCAGTTGCCGCCGGATTTCGGCGAACCCGGCGTCGGCGATGTGCCGGGCCAGCCGCCGGTTGGTGAGCATGCCGGCGACGTTGAGATCTTCGACCACCACCGTGCCGTACGTCGCCGCCAACTTATTGGTGAGCTTGTGGATCGTGTCGCGGCGCAGATGAGCGACCCTGGCATGCGCGCGGCCGAGCCGCGCCGCCGCACGCGAATGGCTGCCCTTCGGGGTCGAGACCCGCGTCGCCCGGCGATGCCCGGTTCATACCGGGCGAACCTGAAACGACCGTTAGAAACGGCGCTCAGGCGGACTTGCCCGGCGAGAGTGCCGGCCTTTACGCCGTTTTCCACCGAAGGATGATCCGGAGTGCCGGGTCTGCCGCCCGGCGGCCCGCACCGGCCTGGCGGGTGTTGCGCCCCGCTTCGCCGGATGCGGGCGCTTCGGTCGCGGAACCGTCCGATATGGTCATGCCGCCGCCCGAGCCGGTCGCCCCGTCCGCGGGCAGCCGAGCCGCCCCCGCCGGGCAACCGTGAGTGACGAGCCTCCCTGTAATCGCGGTGGTCCGCATCCGCCCGGGCGCGTAAGCTATATCTCCTATCTGCTAAATAGGCATTTGGATGGGTGGACCCGATGACCACAGCCGCGCACAGCACCACGCCGTCGCTCCCGGCCCGGGACGAATCGGCCGTTCCCGCCCGCTCGCGCACCGGTCGGCCGCGGGGTCCGGCCCGCTCCCGCATCGTGGATTCCCGCCGCCCGGCCCTCGACGCGCTCGACCGCGACGACATCTGGGACCGCATGGTCAAGCCCGGCGACCGGTTGCCCTCCGTACCGCTGCTCGAAGCCGACCTCGGCCCCATCCACCTCGACCGCCTGCTGCGGACCGGCCCGGTCGTCCTGGTCTTCTTCCCGCACGCGGCGAGCGCGCCGGCCGGCGCGGCCCTGGCCGACTACGAGCACCGGCTCATGCCCACGCTCCTCGAGACCGACGCCCACCTGGTCGCCGTCAGCCCCCAGCACCCCGACCGCCTGGCCGAGCTCAAGCGCCGCCACGACCTGAGCTACTTCGTCGCCGCTGACCCGCGCCACCTGCTCATCGACGCGTTCAACCTGGGCTTCCACGCACCCGGCGCCGACGTGCTGCTCGGCACCGGCCGCTCCGTCCTGCCCTTCCCGGCTGTGGTCGTCGCCGACCGTACGGGCCTGGTCCGCTTCGCCGACGTCCGCCCCGACGGCGCCGCCCACCCCGAGCCCGGCCGCGTTCTGGGGGCGCTCGACTTCTCGCGATGAACTTCAGGTGTATCAGAGGTGAATTGCCGGGTATAGCTAGTCCCCATGCGGGAGCAGCAAGAGTACGGACTTGAGGTGCGGCTCGCGGTGGCAGCCGCGGGCGCGGTGATCCTGTTGGTGCCGTTCGCGGTGATCGCCGCGCTCGTGGTCGGCAACGTCGGTTGGCTGCACCGCGTCGACCAGGACGTCAGCGTGGCCGTGCACGCCTTCTCGGCCGCCCATCCGGCCCTGGTCGACTTCATGTGGACGTGGTGCCTTGTCTTCGACCCGTGGACGTGGCGGGCCGCCGCACTGGGCCTGGTGATCTGGCTCGTCCGCCGTGGCGCGCGCTCGCTGGCCTGGTGGGTGGGGATCACCACGGTGGCCGGCGGCCTGCTCGGCGCCCTCCTGAAACTGCTCTTCGAACGCGACCGCCCCTCGTTCCTCGACCCGGTCGCGACGGCCGTCGGCTATTCGTTCCCCTCGGGTCACGCGCTGAACAACGCACTCGGCGCCGCCGTCGTTCTGGCGGTCGTGCTGCCTCTCGTACGCCACCGGCGCCTGCTTCTGATCGCGGGCATCGCCATCCCCGCGGTGACCGGCGCATTCCGCATCGGCCTGGGAGTGCACTACCTCAGCGACGTACTGGCCGGTTGGCTCTTCGGCCTGATAGTCGTCGCCGTGACCACCGCCGCCTTCGCAGCCCGCCGCCGGCGCCGCCCGGAACTGGTCGGCGCCAATGCCGCCGCCCCCGATCAGGCGTAACAACCGTCACTATCGGGTAGGTACGGCGGACATGCCCCCAGTGATCCCCCAAGTGCTCCGGCGACTGCTGCTCCCCGTGGCCGTCCTCTTCGGAGTGATGGTCGGCCTGGGCCTGCTGGCCACCAAGGTGGCCAACGACGCCTGGCCGCTGACCGTCGAGGACGACATCAACCGCGACTTCGAGGCCCACCGCACAGCGCCTCTCAACGTCATCAGCGAGATCGTCAGCCTGATCGGCAGCACCCCTGTCATCATCGCCGTGACCGGCGTGGCCGCGGTGATCCTGCGTCTCAAACTCGGCCGCTGGCGCGAGCCTTTGTTCCTTTGCCTGGCCGTCACCGCCCAGGCCCTCGTCTTCTTCTTCACGACGTTGGTCATCGACCGCGAACGTCCCGCCGTCCACCGCATGGACGACTCCCCACCCACGTCGAGTTTCCCGTCCGGCCACACCTCGGCCGCGGTGGCCCTTTACGTCGGCCTGGCCCTGCTCCTCTTCACCCTGCTGCATCAGACCTGGGCAAAACGCCTGGCCTGGCTGTTGGTCCTGGTGCCGGTCGCCGTGGCCTGCGCCCGCCTCTACCGCGGCATGCACCATCCCACCGACGTGACAGCATCGTTCCTCAACGGCATAACCTGCGTCGTCATCATGGCCCGCGAGATCCTCAACCGAGCCGTACGCTGGGCAGTCCCGCAACGCTTCCGGCTCAGCTCACGCAAGGTGGCGCATTAGCATCGTTCAGCCGCCGACGAAACGTAGGCGAACAACGCTGAGCAACCCGGGGTGCCGGATCCTGGCGTAACCGCACAGCCGGGGCCCGGCACCCCGATGCGCGCTAACCCTCGGACGGCACCAGCCCTTCGAGGGTTGTCTTCGCCCCTCGGCTGTGCAGGCTCCGCAGCACCGCGACATAGGTCGTCGCGAACCGTTCGTTGTCGGCGAGGTCGCCGAAGACCTCGCGGTTCTCGATGAACGCGGTCGGATCGTCGCGCTGGCGCAGGGCGATCTCGTTGAGCGAGTCGCGCAGGCGGTCGACGATCTCGATGGGTGCGCCGTCTTCGTCCACTCCCTCGTCGTAGCGGGCCCACGAAGCCACCACGGCGGTTGACAGTTGGATCGGACCTCCCGACGCGAGGTTCTGGCGGATCACCGGGAGCAGCCACTTCGGGATGCGGTCGGAGCTCTCCGCGCACAGCCGCGCGACCGTGTCCTTCACCTGGGCGTTCGAGAAGCGCTCGATCAGCTGATGCTGGTAGGCGTCCAGGTCGATGCCCGGCAACGGATCGAGGGTCGGCTCGGCCTCCTGCCTCATGTAGTTCAGCAGGAACCGGGCGAACACCGGGTCACGCGCCACGTCGTGCACCAGCCGATAGCCGGACAGATAGCCGAAGTAGCACAGGGCCTGGTGCGACGCGTTGAGCAGGCGCAACTTCATCAGCTCGTACGGCTCGACGTCCGGCACGAGTTGCACGCCCGCCTCGTCCCACGCCGGCCGCCCGTCGCCGAAGCTGTCCTCGAGGGCCCACTGCGTGAACGGCTCGCACACCACCGGCCAGCCGTCGTCCACCCCGAAGTGCTTGCGCACCTCGTCGCGGTCGTCGTCGGTCGTCACCGGCGTGATGCGGTCGACCATGCTGTTGGGGAAGCGGACGGTCTCCCGCACGTACGCGCCCAGGCCGGGGTCGCGCAGTGTGGCGAACGCGACGAAGCTGTGCCGGGCCGCGTCCCCGTTTCCTTGGATGTTGTCGCAGCTCATGATTGTGAACGGTGGCAGTCCTCGCTCGCGCCGGCGCTCCAGCGCGGCCGTGATCAGCCCGAACGTCGTACGCGGGGCGCCCGGGAGGGCCAGGTCGTGCTGGACGTCTTTGTTGTCGGCCATGAACTCGCCGGTGATCGCGTTGAAGTTGTAGCCGCCCTCGGTCACCGTCAGCGACACGATTTTGATCGCCGGGGACGTCATCTTCTCGATGACCGCGTCGGGGTCGTCCGGCGCGAACAGATATTCCTTTATCGACCCGATCACCCGCGCGTCGAGCGTGCCGTCCGGCGATTTCACCACCAGCGTGTAGAGGCCGTCCTGCGCGTCGAGGACCTGCTGCATGCGCCGGTCGGCCGGCATCACCCCGACTCCGCAGATCGCCCAGTCGAGAGCTTTGCCCGCGTTCATGAGGCGGTCCAGGTACATCGCCTGGTGGGCCCGGTGGAAGCCGCCCACCCCGAAATGGACGATCCCGGTCTTCAGTTGACGGCGATCGTAGGCGGGGACGGCCAGGTCGGCGGGGAGCTGGGACAGGGTCTCGGCGTTGAGGGGCAGCATGACGGCTCTTCCTCCCGGCAGCGGTTCGGGGATCTCCCACAGCATCGCACCGGATCGCCCTGGTCACGGGCGACCGAGCTGAAGGATCTTCTGCACGCTTCGGTCATCCGAGTCTTGGCCATGTGCCAACACGCCTGAGCCCCGGTGACCGAGTTACGTCTCCCCATGCCCGTTTTCTGTGAGGCGAACCGAGGGAAAGGTGACCCGACCGGTGGGGCGAACCGAGAGGGGGCGAAGCGGAAGGGCGCGGCCCCGGGAACCCCGGGACCGCGCCCTCGATCGATCAGGCGGCGACAGGCGCCTGATCCGGGACCGGAGCCGGGGACCCGCCGGACAGGTGCCGAAGGTAGGCCGGCAGGGTCAGGAACTCCGGGCACGTTCGTTCGCTCAGCAGGACGGTCAGCAGGGTGCGGGCCTGACCGAACCGGCGCGCCGAGTCCTCGTCGAGGGCGCCGGTCTCGCTGAGCACGTCCAGTTCTTCGCGCAGCATGCGGCTGACCAGCGCCGCGCTGACCGGCACCCCGTAGTCGGTCGGCGTGCCCGAGCGGATCCACTGCCAGAGCTGCGTACGGCAGATCTCCGCCGTCGCCGCGTCCTCCATCAGGCCGTTGAGCGCCACCGCGCCCCGTCCGTCCAGCCACGCCGCGACGTAGCGCAGCGCCACGCTGACGTTCGTCCGCAGCGCCACCTCGCTGACCTGCACACCCAGCGCCCGCACGTCGAGCAGTTCGACCGCGGTCACCTGCACGTCCTCGCGCTTGCGCACGATCTGGTGCGGCTCTTCGCCCAGCCACTGGTCGAAGACCTCGCGGCACGTGTCGACCAGGCCGGGGTGGGCGACCCACGATCCGTCGAAGCCGTCGCCGACCTCGCGCCGCTTGTCCTGCCGAACCTGGTTCAGCGCCCTCTTCGCCGCCACCGGGTCACGGCTGGGCACCACCGCGGCCATCCCGCCGATCGCGTGGGCGTTGCGGCGGTGGCAGGTGCGCACCAGCAGTTCGGTGTACGCCCGCATGAACGGCGTGGTCATCGTGAGCGACGACCGTTCGGGCAGCACCACGTCGGGCCGGTTCTTGATCATGCTGAAGAGGTAGTCCCAACGGCCCGCGTTCAGCCCGGCCGAGTGTTCGCGCAGCTCGTAGAGGATCTCGTCCATCTCGAAGGCGGCCGGGATCGTCTCGATGAGCGCGGTGGCACGGATTGTGCCGCGCGGGATGCCGAGCGCCTCCTGGGCGAAGACGAACACGTCGTTCCAGAGCCGCGCCTCCAGGTGCGACTCGAGCTTGGGCAGGTAGAAATAGGGTCCGCTGCCCCGGTCGATCTGGCGCTGCCCGCAGTGGAACAGGTATAGCCCGAAGTCGAACAGCGCCGCCGACACCGGCCGCCCGCCCACCCGCAGGTGGCTCTCGGGCAGGTGCCAGCCCCGCGGCCGCACCATGATCGTCGGGAGCCAGCCGTTGACCCTGTACTCACGGCCGTCGGGGGCGGTGAAGTCGAGCGTGCCGTCGAGCGCGTCGCGCAGGTTGGCCTGGCCGAGCACGACGTTCTCCCACGTGGGGGAGGTGGCGTCCTCGAAGTCGGCCATCCACACCTGCGCGCCCGAGTTCAGCGCGTTGACCGTCATCTTGCGCTCGGGCGGCCCGGTGATCTCGACGCGCCGGTCGAGCAGGTCGTGCGCCGGGGGAGCCACGGTCCACGAGGACGAGCGCACCGACTCCGTCGAGGGCAGGAAGTTCAGCGAATCGGTGCGGGTGGTGCGACGGCGGCGGCGACGGTCGAGCAGCTGCACGCGCCGGGCGCCGAACTCGCGGTCGAGCGCGACCACGAACTCGATGGCGCCCGGGCTCAGGATCTCGCCGTAGCGCCCCTCGGTCGTACCCGTGACGGTGATTTCTTCGGCGGTCATCAGAACTGCTCCGTCTCGGTCGAGCCCGTGAGGGCGGTCGTGGACGACGTGGGGTTGAGCGCGGTGGCGACGGCGTCGAAGTAGCCGGTGCCGACCTCCGCCTGGTGCTTGGTCGCCGTGTAGCCGTCGGCCTCGGCCGCGAACTCGGCCTCCTGCAACTTCACGTACGCGGTCATGCCGTCGGCCGCGTAGCCGCGGGCCAGCTCGAACATGGAGTGGTTGAGCGCGTGGAAGCCGGCCAGCGTGACGAACTGGAACTTGTAACCCATCGCGCCGAGCTCCTTCTGGAACCGGGCGATGTCGGCGTCGTCGAGGTTGCGCTTCCAGTTGAACGACGGCGAGCAGTTGTAGGCCAGCATCTTGCCCGGGTGCTCCTTGTGCACGGCCTCGGCGAACGATTTCGCGAACTCGAGGTCCGGCTTGCCGGTCTCCACCCAGATCAGATCCGCATAGTCCGCGTACGCCACCCCGCGCGCGATGGCCGCCTCGGGCCCGCTGCGCACCCGGAAGAACCCCTCGGCCGTACGCTCTCCCGTGAGGAACCGCTGGTCGCGTTCGTCGACGTCGGTGGTGAGCAGGTCGGCCGCGAGGGCGTCGGTGCGCGCGATGACCAGCGACGGGACGCCGAGCACGTCCGCGGCGAGCCGGGCCGCGTTGAGCGTGCGGATGTGCTGCGCGGTCGGGACGAGCACCTTGCCGCCGAGGTGGCCGCACTTCTTCTCGCTGGCGAGCTGGTCCTCCCAGTGCACGCCGGCCGCGCCCGCGGCGATCATGCCCTTCATCAGCTCGAACGCGTTGAGCGGCCCGCCGAACCCGGCCTCCGCGTCGGCCACGATCGGCGCGAACCAGTCGCGGTCGTGCTTCTCACCGGGTCTTTCTCCGGGTTCTCCGCGCCGTCCGGAGGACCCGGCGCCGGCGGCATACGCAGCCGCCGTGTCGATCTGGTCGGCCCGCATGAGCGCGTTGTTGATGCGGCGGACCACGGCGGGGACCGAGTTCGCCGGGTAGAGGGACTGATCGGGGTAGGTCGCGCCGGCCAGGTTCGCGTCGGCGGCGACCTGCCAGCCGCTCAGGTAGATGGCCTTGAGCCCGGCCCGCACCTGCTGCACGGCCTGCCCGCCGGTCATCGCGCCCAGCGCGTTGATGTAGTCCTCGCTGTGCAGCAGTTCCCAGAGCCGCCGCGCGCCGCGCTCGGCCAGGGTGTGCCGCTCCTGGACGCTGCCGCGGAGCTTGACCACGTCGTGCGCGGTGTAGCTGCGCGTGATGCCCAGCCACCGCGGATCGCCGGCCCACGCCCTGGTGAGGTCCGCTGCGGTACCGCCCCTGACTTCGGTCAGCTGATCAGTCATCGGAAAAGTCCCTCCCTGCCCTGTCGCTCGCGTTTGCTTCGTGGAAGAACTCGACTTTCGCGCACTTCGCCCGACCCTCTGAAGCCGTTTGTGACGAGAAGAAACGAAGAATTTCTGCTAGCGTCAAAACGCGTGACGGATTCCCCCGCGGTTGACCTCGTGACCCTCGGACAACGCCTGCGCCACCTGCGCAAATCGAAAGGTCTGACGCTCGAGCAGCTCAGCGAGGCCGTCGGCCGGGCGCCGTCGCAGCTCTCGCTGATCGAGAACGGCAAGCGGGAGCCCAAGCTGTCGGTGCTCCAGTCGATCGCGAGCGCGCTGGGCGTACCGCTGCAGGATCTGCTGCGCCCCGAAGCGCCCAGCCGGCGGGCCGGACTCGAGATCGATCTCGCACATTTCCAGCATTCACCGGCGTACGCGGGCCTGGGTCTGCCCTCGGTGAAAGGGGGACGGCGGCTGCCGGCCGACGCGCTGGAGAGCCTGGTCGGGTTGCATCGGGAGCTGAACCGGCTGCTGACCGAGCAGAGCGCGACCCCGGAGGTGGCGCGGCGGGCGAACGCGCAGCTGCGGATCGACATGCGCGAGCGGGACAACTACTTCGCCGAGATCGAGGCGGCGGCCGCGAACGTGCTGCGCTCGGTCAAGCACACGACCGGACCGCTGTCGCAGCGCGGCATCCTCGACATCGCCGCGCAACTGGGGTTCACGTTGCACTACGTGAGCGACCTGCCCGGCTCGACACGGTCGGTGACCGACCTGACCAACCGGCGCATCTATCTGCCCCAGGTGGCCAGCGGCAAGGGCCACGACCCGCGGGCGGTGGTGCTGCAGACGCTCGGGCATTTCGTTCTGGGGCATCCGGAGCCGGTCGACTACGGCGACTTCCTGCGGCAGCGGGTCGAGGCGAACTACTTCGCGGCGGCGCTGCTGATGCCCGAGAAGTTCGCGGTCGGGTTCCTGGGCGAGGCGAAGGCCGACCGGGCACTGGCGATCGACGACTTCCGGGACGCGTTCGGGGTCTCCTACGAGACGGCGGCCCACCGGTTCACCAACCTGGCGACGCACCACTTCGGGATTCCCGTGCACTTCACACGGGTGCACGAGAGCGGGATCGTCTACAAGGCCTACGAGAACGACGGGGTCGGCTTCCCGTCCGACGTCACCGGGGCGATCGAGGGGCAGCCGATCTGCCGCCGCTGGGCCTCGCGCACGATCTTCCAGTCCGAGGATCCGTACTCGTCGTTCTACCAGTTCACCGACACGGCCGCGGGCACCTACTGGTGCACCGTCCACATCGAGTCGACGCGCTCCGGGGAATTCTCGGTGACGGTCGGGACCCCGTACGAGCACGCGCGTTGGTTCCGCGGCGGAGACACCAGCCGGCGTACGGTTTCCCGCTGCCCCGACCCGTCGTGCTGCCGCCGCCCACCGGCCGCCCTGGTCGACCGTTGGGCGGGCCAGGCCTGGCCGAGCGCCCGCGTGCACTCCCACCTGCTCGCCGCCTTGCCCCCGGGCACGTTCCCGGGCGTCGACGCGCAGGACGTCTACGAGTTCCTCGACCGTCGGGCCTGACCGGCCCGCAAGATCAGGTCTCGGCGATCGACCCGGTGAGCTGGGCCCGTGAACTGATCCGCAGCTTCACGAAGACCTTGTGCAGGTGGTACTCGACCGTCCGGGGGCTCAGGAACAACCGGCCGGCGATCTCGGGGTTGGACAGACCCGAGCCGGCCAGCCGGGCAATCCGGGCCTCCTGGCGGGTCAGGCCGTGCTCGTGGCCGTCGTTGCGGCCGGCGCGCACCGGGCTGCCGAGGGCGCGCAGGCCCGTCGCGGCGCGGGCGGCGAACGCGGCCATGCCCATCTCGGTGAACGCCTCGTGCGCGGTGCGCAGCTCGGTGCGGGCCTCGCCGACGCGCCGGGACTTCCGCAGGTGCTCGCCGAGCTGCAGGTGGGCGCGGGCGAGGTCGGGCCGGCATCGGGTCTGCCGCAGCCGTTCGATCGCCTCCCGGAAGTCCGGTTCGCCGTCGCCGAGCAACCCCCGCAACCGGGCGGCCACGCCGAGGGCCCAGTTTGTGCCGGCGGCCTCGGCCGACTCGGTCACCCGCTGGAGCTCGGCCCGGGCCACGTCGCGGCGGCCGGTCGCGCAAGCCGCCTCGACCAGCTCGGTGGCGGCCCAGACCCGGCCGGCGTCGAACTCGTCGTAGTAGGCGCGGGCCGCGCTCGCCGACTCGTAGGCCTGCTCGAAGTGGCCGTGCCCGTTGAACCCGATCGCGCACGCCCAATGGATCAGCCCGGCCGCCGACGACTCGCCGCGGGCCCGCGCGTCGCCCAGCGACGAGTCCACCAGCGTGCGCAAGTCGCTCTCCGACCCCGAGAAGGCCGCGATCCCGAGGGCGGCGTACGGGCCGATCTGCTGCCCGGTCGCCTCGGTGACCGCGTTCGCCTCCTCGGCCAGCAACGACGCCGTACGCAACTCGCCGGTGAACAGGTGGGCGAAGATGCGCGACGTCAGCGCGAGCGGGAGCTCGGCCAGGTCGCCGGCCGCGCGGGCCTCGTCGAGCTGGCGTTCCGACAACGCGTACCAGGCGTCGTCGTCCCACGTGACGATCGACATGACGCAGGCCAGCCAGAGCCACCGCGCCCGTACGGAATGGTCCTGAGGCTCGGCCCGGAAGGCCGCGAGCGCGTCGCGGAACGGCCCGGCCGCCTCGCCCCGGCCCTGGCTCCACAGCGTGACCATCGCGTCGAGCAGCCGCTCGTGCGGCGCGACCGGCGTGGGCAGCGCCGCGGCGGCCGTGCGCTGGGCGACCTCGCGCAGGCCGGTGCCGCCGGAGAGCGGGCCGGCGACCAGGGCCGCGTTGAAGGCGCCCAGGTAGGTGTCGCGGGCCAGCGCCGGGTCGAGCGGCACGAGCTGGTCGGCCGCCCGCAGCAGCAGGGGAGTGGCCCGGTTGCCGCGGTCGGCGGTGAACGCGATCTCGGCCTCGAGCAGGTCCGCGTGCACGACACCGGATTCGGTCAGCGTCGCGGCGCGGGCGGCGGCCAGCGCGGCCAGCGCCGCACCGAAGTCGCCGGCCAGCAGCTCGGCCCGGGCGACCCGCAGCAGCCACGCGCCGCGCAGCTCGGGCTGCTCGGTCAGCTCGACCGCGTCGCGCAGCAGCGTCGCCGCTGTGGCCGGACCGCCGCGGGCCAGCAGCCGTTCGGCCGCGGCGGCCAGCCCGGCGGCGGCGTCCTCGTCGACCGTCCGCGCGGCCCGGGCCCGGTGCCAGGCGTGGCGGTCCGGGTCGACCTCGGTGCCGGTCGCCTCGGCGAGCGCGCGGTGCACCGTACGGCGGTCGTCGTCGGTGGAGGCGTAGTAGACGGCGGAGCGTACGAGAGGATGGGTGAAACGGACGACCGTGCCGCCCTCGCACAGACCGGCGGCGATCGCGGGGGTCAGCGCGTCGAGGGTCAGGCCGAGCCGGGCCGCGGCGCCCCACACCAGCCACGGGTCGGCGAACGGCTCGGCCGCGGCGATCAGCAGCAGGCGCCGGGTGTCGTCGGGCAGGCCCGCGAACCGGGCGGCGAAACCCCGCTCGACCTCGCCGGGCTGGCGGGCCAGGGCCGAGTGGATGATGCCGCTGGTGATCTCGGCCTGGGTCAGGACGCGGGCCGCCTCGACGATGGCCAGGGGGTTGCCGCCGGTCTCGAGGACGATCCGCGACAACGCGCGCGGGTCGATCGGGCCCTGCACGGTGGCCCGCAGAAGCGCGCTCGCGTCCTTGTTGCCGAGCCCGGCCAGCGGCAGCGACTCGATCAGGTCGAAACCGATGTCGGGGCTGGGGGTGCGCCACCCGAACACCATGCCGACCGGCTCGGCGGCCAGCCGCCGGGCCACGAAGAGCAGCACCTGCGCCGACTCACGGTCGAGCCATTGGGCGTCGTCGACGATGTAGAGCAGCGGCTCGTCCTCGGCCGCCACGGAGAGCAGGCTCAGCGTCGCCAGACGTACGAGAAAGGGGTTGGGGAACGGCCCCGGCTGCAGACCGAAGGTGGTGGCCAGCGCCTCCCGCTGGGGTTCGGGCAGGTCGCCGAGGCGGTCCATGAGCGGGTCGCAGAGCTGGTGCAGGGCCGCGTAGGCCAGCTCGATCTCGGACTGGATGCCGACGATGCGCACGACCTGGCAACCCTTCGCGCGCTCGGCGAGATGATCGAGCAGCGTGGTCTTGCCGATGCCGGGCTCGCCGCGCACGACGAGGGCGCGGCCCGTCCCCAGGCGGACATCCTCGACAAGACGGTCGAGTCGGCCCATCTCCTGGGCGCGCGCGAGCAGCACAAGCTGACCCTAGACGCCCGTCAGCGCCGCCGGAAGGAGTCGAAGAGGCAGCTCAGACGCGTTCCCACCAATCAGTCACCAGCTCCGCGTACGCGTCGGCTCGGTCCTCGTACACGAAATGACCCGCTTCGAGCCAGTCGATCCGGCTCTCGGGCAGCCGCTCGCGCAGGAACGTCGCGTTGGCCGCCAGCACCCCGCCGTCGTGATCACCGGCGATGATCCGTACGGGCGTCTCGATCTCGGGCAGCAGACCGCTGAGCAGGGGCAGCTCCGTACGGTACGACCGGATGAACTCGAGCGACTCGACGAAACCGTCACCCGCGTACGCGCTCAGATAGTCCTCGCGGACGTCGGCCGGCAGGTCGTAGTGCTCGAGCAGGCCCAGCACGGCGGCGACCGACTCCCGCGGGTCGCGCTGCCCGAACGCCGACAGGTCGGGCGCCTCGACCGCGGTCTTGAGGATGCCGCCGAGCTGCAGCGGGACGGCCGCGCTGCCATTGCCGACGACGAGGCTGCGGAACCGGCCGGGGTGCTTGGCCGCCGCGAAGAGCAGGGCCGAGGTGCCGACGTCGGGGCCGACCGCGTGCGGCTGCTCCAGCCCGAACTCGTCGGCCACCCGCACCACGAACTCGCCCATGGCGCTGGGGTTGAGCAGGTCGGGGCTGCGGTCGGAGTGGCCGAAACCGGGCAGGTCGATCGCGACGAGGTGGGCGCGGCCGGCGAGGCGGGTCCACATCTGGTCGTACGCGTGCAGGCTCTCCGGCCACGGGCTGAGCAGCAGGGCGTGGCGGTCGTGAGGCGCGCTCTCGGCGTACCGGATCGTGAGGCCGTCGATCGTACGGAAGCTGGTCTTGATCATGACTGGTCCAGGAAGGTGTGGACGTCGGCGGCGAACTCGGCGTGGTGCTGGAAGAGGAAACCGTGGGCGGCGTCGGGGTAGAGCTTGAGGGTGGCGTTCGGGAGCAGGCCGGCCAGCACGTGGGAGTAGCGGGGCAGGATCATGCGGTCGTCGTCGCCGTTGGCCACGAAGACCGGGCAGTCGATCACCTGCAGGCGCTCCAGCAGCGAGAAGTTCGGCATTCCCCAGCGCACCACCGCGTCGTAGTGGGCGTTGCGGGTCTGCCAGCTCGTGTGGGTGTCGCGGCCGGTCGTGCGCTCGGAGAACCGTTCCAGGAACTCCTTACCGGCCTGCTGGCTCGCGGCCGACGCGGTGAAGAAGGCGTGCAGCAGGTCAGGGCCGGTCGTCTGGGGTGAGCCGACCGCGTCGATGATGTCGCGCACCCAGCCGTGCATGCCGGGGGCGCCCTGCGGCGCGGTCGCGGCGAGCACGAGACGGCGTACGAGGTCGGGCCGCACGAGGGTGAGCTCCTGGGCCACGAATCCGCCGAGCGAGTAGCCGAGCAGGTCGATCCTGGCCAGGCCCAGCGCGTCGACGAACTCGAGCGCGCCGGCCGCCATCTCGGCCACCGTCGACGGGGTGCGCCCGCTGGTGCCGCCGACGCCGACGTTGTCGAAGACGATCACCTCGCGTTCGGCGGCCAGCGCGTCGAGCAGCGCCGGATCCCAGTTGTCGAGGTTGCCGCGGAAGTGCTGGCACATCACCAGCGGAAGCCCACCGGGTTCTCCCTGGCGGCGGTAGACGTACTCGATGCCGTTGCTCGTGACCGTTTCCATGCTTGCGGAGCCTGGTCGTTGCCCGTTCGGCCCGAATCTGTGAGCACCCTGGTCAGGGCACCTGCCGCTACGCTCGGGAGCGTGCTGCTGGGCAGGAGCACGGAACGCGGGATGCTCGACCGGCTCGCCGGCGACGTCCGCGACGGGCGGAGCCGCGCGCTGGTGATCCGGGGGGAGCCTGGCGTGGGCAAGACGGCGCTGCTCGACGAACTGGCCGGGCGCGCCGACGGCTGCCGGGTCATCCGGGTCGCCGGGATCCAGTCGGAGATGGAGCTGGCCTTCGCGGCCCTGCACCAGGTGTGCTCGCCCCTGCTCGACCGCCTGCCCCACCTGGCCGAGCCGCAGCGGAACGCCCTCGCGATCGCGTTCGGGCTGCGTACGGGCCGAGCGCCCGACCGGCTCATGGTCGGGCTGGCCACCCTGAGCCTGCTCGCCGACGCCGCGACCGAGCGGCCGCTGATCTGCCTGGTCGACGACGTGCAATGGATCGATCAGGCGTCGGCGCGGGCCCTCGCCCTGGTCGCGCGACGGCTGCACGCCGAGTCGGTGGGCCTCGTCCTGGCCGCGCGCCGAGCCGTGGCCGAGCTGGCCGGACTCGACGAGCTCGACCTCGCCGGGCTCGACCCGGCGGACGCCGCCGTCCTGCTCGCCGTGGCGGTTCCCGCGCCGCTCGATCCGCGCATCCGTGATCGGATCCTGCGCGAGGCGCGCGGCAACCCCCTCGCCATTCTGGAGCTGCCCCGCGCGATGACACCGGCCGAGATCGCGAGCGGTTTCGTCCGTCCGGGCGCCCTGGCCGGGGAGATCGAGGCCGACTTCCGCGCCCGGCTGGCCGTCCTGCCCGCCCGGACCAGACAGCTGCTGCTCGTCGCCGCGGCGGAACCGCTCGCCGACACCGCCCTCGTGGAGCGGGCGGCCCAGCGGCTCGGTCTGGGCGCGGACGCGGCCGCCCCGGCCGTGCTCGCCGGGCTGGTCGAACCGGAGTTCCGGTTCCGGCATCCGCTCGTCCGCTCGGCCGTCTATCGGGCCGCTACAACCGACGAGCTGCGCCGGGTCCACCGCGCGCTGGCCGAGGTGACCCCGGCCGCCGAGGACGACCGGTACGCGTGGCACCTGGCCCAGGCCGCCGCGGCGCCGGACGAGCGGGCGGCGGCCGAGCTGGAGGACGCGGCCGCCCGGTCGCTCGGGCGGGGCGCCCCGGCGGCCGCGGCGGCCTTCCTGCGCCGGGCCATCGAGCTGACCGCCGACCCGGCCGGCCGGGCCCGCCGCGCGATCGGCGCGGCCCGGGCCGAGCTGCAGGGCGGCGGGCTCGACGCGGCGCTGGCCCTGCTGGCCGCGGCCGAGGGCGGCCCGCTCACCCCGCAGCAGGCCCATCAGGTCAACGTGGAACGGGCGCGAATCGCCTATGTCAAGCATTACGGCGACGGGCCCGTGACGATGCTGCTCGACGCGGCCCGGCGGCTCGAACCGATCGATCCCGACGCGGCCCGGGACACCTATGTGGAGGCGCTGGGCGCTGCCATGGCCGGCGGCCGGATCCTCGCCGTGGCCGCGCGCGCGGTCGCCGCCGTGCCCCCGACCCGGCCCCGGCCCGCATCCGACCTGCTGTTCCGAGGTCTCGATCGGCTCCGCGACGCGCCCGGCGAGGCGCACCGTCTGCTGCATCAGGCCTTCGACGAATATTGCGACCGGCCACCGCCCGCCGTGGAGGCCTGGCTGCCGATGGTCATGGCGGCGGTGCTCTGGTCGGACGAGCGCTGGGACCGCGAATCGGCCCGCCACCTCGCCGAGATGCGCGCCCGTGGCGACGTCGCCGAACGTCCGGTCGCGTTGAACGTCTACAGCCTGGCCCGGCTGTTCATGGGTGATCTGGCGAGCGCCGCGCGCGCAGCCGACGAATTCGCCGCGGTCGCCGAGCTCACGAATGTGCGCCAGGTGCCTGTCGCGGCGCTGGGCACCGCTGCCTGGCGGGGCGAGGCCGGCGAGGTGGTCCGGCTGGTCCAGGTCTATCGCGAGGGGGCCGCCCAGCGGGGCGAGACGACCGGGGTCGGAATCCTGCACTGGGCCGAGGCGGTGGTTTTCAACGGCCGGGGGCGCTACGAGGAGGCGTACGAGGCCGCCGTTCACGGGGCCGCGATACGCGAACCGTTCCACACGATCGGCAACTGGGCCCTGGCCGAGCTGGTGGAGGCGTCGGCCCGCACCGGAAGGCGATCCGACGACGCCCTGGCCGCTCTGGCTGAGGCGACGACGCTGGCCGGCTCGGACTGGGCGCTGGGGGTGCTGGCCCGCTCGACCGCGCTGACCGTCGACGACGCCGAGCCGTGCTTCCGCGAGGCACTCGACCGGCTGGAACGCACGCTGATGCGCGCCGAGGCGGCTCGGACCCATCTGCTGTACGGGGAGTGGCTGCGCCGGGAACGCCGCCGGGGTGACGCACGCGAACACCTTCGCATCGCGTACGACCGCTTCAGCGCGATGGGCGCGGCGGGGTTCGCCGACCGGGCCGCCCGTGAGCTGCGCGCCGCCGGAAGCACCCCACGCCGGGCCGGGGCGGCGGCCGACCACGACCTGACCGTGCAGGAGGAGCAGATCGCCCGCCTGGCCGCCGACGGCCTGTCGAACCCCGAGATCGCCGGGCGGCTGTTCCTGAGCACCCGCACGGTCGAGTACCACCTGCACAAGGTGTATCTGAAGCTGAGCATCACCTCCCGGCACCAGCTGGCCCGGCACCTGAGCCACCCGGGGTCCCGCACCGGGGTGTTCACAGATTCGCCGGGGTGAGGCCTACGCCCAGACTCCTCATCGAGCAGACGTCGAGGAGGGGGCAACATGCCGACCATCACCAGCAACGACGGCACGCAGATCCGGCGAGGTCACCCGCTACCTCGCCCGGCACGGCGAGACCCGGGTCGCGAAGGCCGTGCTGATCAGCTCGGTGCCGCCGCTCATGGTGCAGACCGACGCCAACCCGGGCGGCACCCCGAAGAAGGTCTTCGACGACTTCCAGGCCCAGGTGGCGACGAACCGGTCCACCTTCTACCGCGAGCTCACGACGCCGTTCTACGGCTATAACCGTCCCGGCGTCGAAGCCAACGAGGCCGTCGTCGAGAACTGGTGGCGCCAGGGCATGATCGGCGGCGCGAAGGCCCACTACGACGGCATCGTGGCCTTCTCCCAGACCGACTTCACCGAGGACCTGAAGAAGATCAGCGTGCCCGTGCTGGTGATGCACGGCGACGACGACCAGATCGTCCCCTACGCGGACGCCGGCCCGCTGTCGGCCAAGCTGGTTCAGAACGGGACGCTGAAGACCTATCACGGCTATCCCCACGGCATGCCGAACACCCATCACGACGTCATCAACGCCGACCTGCTGGAGTTCGTCCGCTCCTGACGTCCGCCTCAGCTGAACCTGATGTCGCTGAGATCGATCCAGATCATCGCCAGTTCGGTGACCGGCCGGCTGTCCGGGCCACGTACGAAGGCCCGGCGCCGCGTCGGCAGCTTGATCCCCCCGGCGTCCGTGTATTCGGTCATCACCTGCGCGGCCGGGAAACCGCCGGCGATGTTGACGCGGTAGTCGTGCCGGCGCAGCAGGAAGTCGTCGCCGAAGTAGAACTCCTGCACGGCGCTGTGCGTCTCGATCGAGCCGGGGAAGTACGCGCGCAGCACCCGCCACGTCTCGTCGCCCTCCGCCCACGGGTCGAGTTCCTCCACCCGTACGCCGGGCATGGCCAGCAGGAACGGTGACGTGAGGTAGGTCCAGAGCGCCTCGCCGTTGAAGTAGGCGCGCTGCAGCGCGTCCCACGGGGTGTGCATCTGGTGACCGGCGAACGAGTCGTGCGGGGACAGCCGCTCGGCGACCACCGAACCGTCCGTCCTCTCCACGGCGATGCGATCGGGCGTGAAGACACTGCGCTGGTCAGCCGCCCCGTACGGTGCCACCGACGCCCATTCCGAATGCAGCAGCGCCTTCATCGTGCGCGGTTCGTCGTCCTGCACGATGCCCTTGAGCGCGAAGAAGCCCCCACCGCTGACGATCGTCGCCTCGACCTGGTCATAGCTCGACCACAGGCTCTCGCCGCCGTGTGCCTCGATGGCCTTCGCGAGCAGTTCGTTCACGACCTTCCCCCTTCGGTACGCCGGCCGGTCGGTTCGCCTCCCGGTTGGTTCGCTGACCAGCCTGGCCGGGCCCGGCTGCGAGGGGATCGGTGAACACCCCGGTCCGCATGCCCGGTGTGGCACATCGAAGTCATTGCCGACACCGCGGAACGTCACTTACCGTCATCGATAGACGCCTCGCCGCGACCCCCGGCCCGTGGGCACTCGACGACGATCCGCCCCGCGTCTGACCTCCCCCCGAAGGCGCGGTATTCGCATGTCCAAGTTCCGCCTGCTGGCCACCGTTGTGGCTTTCCTGTTGCTGCCGGCCGTCCCGGCGCACGCCGCGTCCGTGCCGACCCTGGCGAGCCGGATGACCGCGGTGCAGGACGCCAAGGCGTTCAACTACTACCCGTCGAACGCCGGGTGGTCGTCGATGTGGACCAGCTTCGATCCCGTACGCATCGACACCGACCTCGATCGGGCGGCCGGCCTCGGCGCGGACACTGTGCGGGTCATCGTTTTCCCGTACACGTTCGGTTATCCGACACCGTCGGTCGCGTACGCCGACAAGCTGGACGCGTTCATCGACATCGCTGACGGCAACGGCCTGAGCGTCAAGCTGACCCTGTTCGACTGGTGGTCGGCCTACACCGACGTGACCGGCAGCATCACCTGGGCGCAGAGCTTGCTGACGCCGTACGCGAATGATCCCCGGGTGATCGCCGTCGAGCTGAAGAACGAGATCCAGGCGACCGACGCGACCGCGATCCACTGGGCCCGTCAGCTGATCCCGGCGATCCGAACCACGGTTCCGGCGATGCCGATCACGCTCACGGTCGACGCGGCCAGCGGCCACACCGGCATGGCCGGCCTCAAGTCGCAGCTGGCCACGACCCCGCTGGACTACTACGACTTCCACTTCTACGGCGCGTCGGAGCGGTCCCTGGCCGAGATCAACCGGGCCCGGACCGCGATCGCGCCGGATCCGATGGTGATCGGCGAGACCGGGATGAGCACCGTGTCCGCGACCGACGGTGAACAGGCCGCCTACCTGGCCCGGGTCTTCCGCGCGGCCGCCGACGCCGGGGTCGGCTCGGTGGCGCCGTGGACGCTCAACGACTTCGCCCCCGGCGCCATCCCGTCCGGTTCCCAGGTGTCGACCCAGCCCGCCCAATACAAGTACGGGCTCTACCGCACCGACACGACCGCGAAGCTCGGCGCCTCGGTGGCCGGTGCCGGCTGGACGACCGGGATCACCTCGAACAACGTGCTCAACCTGGGCTTCGAGGCCGCCGCGATCGACTCGCCGTGGCGCAAGTACCAGCCGTCGGCCGGGGCCGCCGCGATCACCACCGACTCACCGCGCACGGGCACGCAATCGGCCCGGTTCTCGGGGACGACCCGGGTCGGCAGCAACCTGCCCTCGCTGCTCACGTCGCCGGTGACGCCGGTCGAGCCCGGTGACGCCTGGCACGCGGAGGCGTACGCCCGGGGTGTCTCGGCCACCGGGATCACCGAGATCTCGTTGAGCTGGTTCGACATCAACGGCACGTGGATCAGCCAGAACACCTCGAACCGGCTGGCGGTCGGCACCACCGCGTGGACGAAGCTCTTCGTCGACGCGGTCGCGCCGGCCGGGGCGGCGGGCGTTCAGCTGCACCTGAAGTGCGGCGACAACACGGGCACGGTTTGGTACGACGACGTCGCGATCTCCTAGGCGAGAATTCCCTCGAGGTCGGTGCGGGCCTCGGGGGTCCAGGGAGCGGGCCGCCGGGTGGCCGGGTCGATCTTGACGAGCACGCGGGTGCCGCGGGCGTACTCGACCAGGCCGTCCGGCGAGACGAACCGGAAGCCCAGGCTCACGCTGGTGTCGCCGACCTTGTCGGCCCAGATGTTGGGTCCTAGGCCAGGCCGGCCAGCTCCGGGGTCCGGGCCGGGGCCAGCCGTCCCCAGCAGCGAGCGCGCCGCCTCGATGACCAGCGCGCGGTCGTGGGTCAGCGCGAAGTCGAAGCGCCGCTCACCCTGCGGGCCGGAATCGCCCAGATCGAGGGCGACCAGCGCGGCCGCCCGGTGCGGGCCGACCACGATGACGTTCCACTCGCCGCGCAGTGCGTCGTCGTCGCTGAGGCAGGCGCCACGCACGCCACGGGCGGGGGCGTCGGTGAGCCCGGCGCCGAGCGCGGCCACCAACGGGCTGACGGCGGCCATCCGGGCGAAGCGGCGCGCGGTGGCCGGGGTGAAGTGACGGGCCTCCTGGAAGCAGGCGAGCAGCACGGACGGTTCGCCGCCGTCGGTGACCAGCGCCTCGACGTGCCGGCTCATGGGCATGAGCTGCGCCTTCGAGGTGCGCGTGACCGGGCGGCGAGCGGCCACGATCTCGTACGGGGTGCGGTTCTCGGGGTGGGGCGACGCGATGAACGCCAACGGCTGCGGGGTCGCGGAGACGGTGTCGGGCAGCGGGGCGGGGCGGCCGAAGTGCCAGCCCTGGCCGACGGTGGCGCCCATGGTGCGGGCCACGGCCAGGTGCTCCTCGGTCTCGATGCCCTCGGCCAGCACGATCGCGCCGCTCGACTCGGCGTACGCGGCGACCGCCGCGACCACCCGGGCGGTCTGCGGATCACCGGGGGCGCGCAGCATGCCCATGTCGAGCTTGACCACGTCGGGGTGCACGAACGGCATCAGCGCGAGCGACATCGGGTCGGCGCCCACGTCGTCGAGCGCCGTGCCCCATCCATCGGTACGGACCGTCGCCATCGACTGCAGCAGGCCGGACGGGTCCGAGGCGATGGCCCGCTCGGTCATCTCGGTGACGACGCGCAGCCCGCGGCGGGCGCGCTCGACGACGGGCAACAGGTCGGGCGGGCAGGCGGCGCGGGCGGCGGCCGGCTCCATGTTGACGAACCAGGTGAGGTTCTCGTCGAGCCCCGCGTTCAGCGCGGACTCGTACGCCCGGGCCCGGCAGATCCAGTCGAGCTCGGTCAGCCGTCCGGCCTGGCGGGCGGCGGCGAACAGCTCGGCCGGCGATTCCCACGGGCTGCCGGCCGGTCCACGGCTCAGCGCCTCGTAGCCCAGGACCCGCCCGGAGGCGAGATCGATGAGCGGCTGGAACAGCGTCGTTACCGCGCGGCGGTCGAGAACGTCGTGGATGTCGGGCACAGCTGTCCGATCGGCAGCCGACTTTCTGGCCTGAGGCTATTTACTGTTAATACTCTTTAACTTATGTTGGTCTATATAGGCCGGTCACCGGGCCCCCACCCGTTGATTCCGCGCGAAGGAGTCCCTCATGAAGCGAAGGTTCACCCTCCCCGCACTGACCGTCGCCGCGACCGCGGCAGCCCTCACCGTCGGAGTCTCCCCGGCTTCGGCCCACGGCTACATCTCGTCTCCGCCCAGCCGCCAGGCCAACTGTGCCAGCGGCGCCGTCCCCAACTGCGGCGACATCGTCTACGAGCCGCAGAGCGTCGAGGCCCCCAAAGGCTCGAAGCAGTGCAACGGAGGCGGCAGCCGGTTCGCTGTCCTCAACGACAACGGTCGCTCCTGGCCGGTCGCCTCGGTCGGCCAGACCGTCACCTTCAACTGGGTGCTGACGGCCCGGCACTCGACCGCCACCTGGGAATACTTCATCGGCAACACGCTGCTCGCCTCGTTCAACGACGGCGGCGCGCAGCCCGGCGCCACCAAGTCGCACACGGTCAGCATGCGCGGCATCAGCGGCCGCCAGACCGTGCTCGCCCGGTGGAACGTCGCCGACACGGCCATGGCCTTCTACGCCTGTGTCGACGTGAACATCGGCGGCGGAGGCGGCACCCCACCGCCGACCACGCCGCCGCCGACCACCCCGCCCCCGACGACCCCGCCGCCGACCACCCCGCCGCCCGCGAGCGGCACGTGGCGGGCCGGCGCCTCCTACACGGTCGGCAGCACCGTGACGTACAACGGTCGTTCCTACACCTGCCGGCAGGCGCACACCGCCATCGCCGGCTGGGAACCGCCGAACGTCCCGGCCCTGTGGTCCGCCAACTAGTCGCGGCCGCGCTGGCTGCTCTGCTGGTGGTCTCCGGCTGCGGTGCGCAGCCGGAGACCCCGGTCTTCAACGCGACCGACGTGATGTTCCTGCAGATGGCCCTGGCCCAGATCGACGAGGGCTCGCAGGTCACCTCGCTGGCCGTCGATCGGGCCACCGACCCGCGGGTGCGCACGATCGCCTCCGAGCTGCACGACCAGTGGAATTCCGAGGCTCTCCTGATGTCACGATGGCTGCGGGAATGGCAGCAGCCGGTCGTTTCCACCGCTTCGCACGACGGGCACGGCGATCTGCACGTGCTGCGGCCCTCCGACATCGGCGAGCTTCGTTCGGCCCAGGGCAAGACCTTCGACCGTACGGCGGTGAGCCTGCTCCTCGGTCACCTCGGCAACTGCGTCGAGACCGCCCGCATGGAGTCGGCCGGCGGTGCCTACCCGCCGGCGCGCGACCTGGGCGAAACCGTGACCCAGCGGCGCCAGACCCAGATCCAGCGGCTGTTGGCCCTGGCGGCGGAGCCGTAAGTTCGAGTCATGGGAACCTTGCCGAAGGAACTCGTCGACCTGATCGAAACGGGTCCGCTGGCCCACCTGACCACCCTGAACGCCGACGGCTCACCCCAGGTGTCGATCATCTGGATCGGCCTCGACGGCGACGACGTGGTCAGCGGCCACCTGCCCCGCAACGTGAAGATCCGCAACATGGAACGCGACCCGCGCGTGGTGCTCTCGTTCGAGGCGCCCCGCCGCCCCGGCGTCTTCCTGGCCGAACACGCCGTGCTGCGCGCCCTGGCCACCGTCGACCCTTCCGACCAGGCCTGGGACCTGCTGAACCGCCTGTCGCTGGTGTACGTCGGGTCACCGTTTCCGGCGCCGCGCGCTTCCGGCTACATCGTCCGCTACCAGGTGCAGCGCATCGGCGGAGTCGGCCCCTGGGTGCCGTGATCGCGCGCGGGCTTCCCGGCGGGCTGCTGTTGTGGTGTCGCTTGGGCGGCCGGTTGCGGTGGCTGGGTGGTTGCGCGCGGGCTTTCCGGGTGGGCTGTCGTTGTGGTGTCGCTTTGGGCGGCCCGTCGCGCTGATCGCTTGCTTGCGGCCTGTCGCGCCTCCCGCTGCCCGGATGCCGGGCCTCACGCGCAAGATCCTTCGGCTGATCCTTGATCTAGGGGCCTCGCTCGCCCCCGAGAGGCCTTGATCCTTGATCTCGAATTGATCATGCGTGCGAGAGGCTTGAGTCATGCGTGCGAGAGGCTTGATCATGCGCGCGAGAGGCCCGTTTTCTTGAAATAGGGTCTGGAAATAGGGTCTGGCGTTCGCATCGACTTCTCCTGAAATAGGGTCGGCCGTTCGCATCGACCGAAATCGACTGAATAGGTCTGCCGTTCGCGTTGGCCCGGCCACCGCGACGGGCCGCACCCAGGCGGCCGCACGACAGCGCCCGCCCGGGGACGCCCTCGCGCAGCCACCCCGGTCACGGCGATCAGCCCACAAAAGCCGCACTTCGGATGGCCGGTGTTCGAGTCCGGAGGGTCCCCGACGGCGGAGGATCTCTAGAGTCTCCGGCATGCCGAAGTTGATCGCGCCCACCGTGGTGCTGCACGCCGCGTTCCTGGAAGCCCGCGAGGAGTGGGGCGAGGGAGCCTGGTTGCACGGTCACGGAGTGCGGCCGACCGACGACGTGGTCTCGGCGGCCGGGTTCGAACGGTGGGTGGCGAGCCTGCACGACCAGGAGGATGTGTCGATCCCGCCCATCGACGGGTGGGTGCACTGCACGTACCGCTGGATCGTCGAGGACGAGCGCTTCCTGGGCGCGATCGCGCTGCGGCACACCCTCAACGACTGGCTGCTGCAGACGGGCGGCCACATCGGCTACGGCCTGCGTCCGACGGCCCGTGGGCGCGGCCTGGCGAGCTGGGCCCTCGGCCACACCCTCGAGACGGCGCGGTCGCTCGGCCTCGACCGCGTGCTGCTCACCTGCCACCCCGGCAACACCGCGTCAGCCCGCACGATCGAAGCCCACGGCGGCGTTCTCGAAGACATCCGCAACACCGGCCCCGACCGCGTCAAGCGCTACTGGATCAACCTGCGACCGTGAGGGTTTTCTCGAAGATGACGAAGTCGCATGGGGTGGCCAGGCGTGGGACCACGGTGGGGTAGTCGTCGGCGAAGTCGGCGGTTCGGGTGGCCTGGTAGCCGAGGCGTTCGTACCAGGCCCGCAGGAAGTCCTTGACCGGGTGGGACCAGGTTCGGGGCGTGAGCAGTTCGAGCTGCATGCGGGGTAGGCCTTGGGAACGGGCCCACGTCTCGGCGAAGGTGACCAGGTCGCGGCCCAGGCCGATACCTCGATGTTCGGGGGCGGCGACCAGCATGCCGAACTCGGCCAGGGTGTCGCTGAGGCGCTGGACCCGGACCGCGCCGACGACGACGCCGTCGAGGCGGGCGGCGGCCAACTGGCCGGTGCGGATGAACTGGGTGATCTCGGCCGTCGTGGTGCGGGCGGTGTCGTCGCGCCACAGGCCCTTCTCGGCGTCGGCGTAAACCCGGTTGACCAGGGCGGCTGTGCCGGGAGCGAGGTGATCGTCGGAGGGTTTCAGCACGGCGATGTCGGCGCTCACCCGGCCCAGCGTAGTAGCGCTGGCACTACCGCCGACGGTGGCGCAGGCTGCCGGGCGGCTGGGCAGGTGACGGCAATGACCGGGAGCGACGCAGTCGCAAGGATCGATGCATGACGACTTTGACGAAGAGGACAGCGCTCGTAGTGGCCGCGACGGTCGTACTGACCGGCTCGGGGGCGGTGAGTGCGGCGGCGGCACCACCGGCTCACGACGTCAGCATGAGGGAGGTGGCTGCGCGGGTGCTGTCGGTGGGCGTACCCGGGTATGTGGCTCGGATCGACGACGGGCGCCGGGTCCGGACGACCGTGGCGGGGCTCGCGGATCGGGAGACCGGACGGCCGTTGAACGGGCGGGAGCAGTTCGAGGTCGGCAGCAACACCAAGACGTTCATGGCCGTGCTCGCCCTGCAGCTCGTCGATCGGGGGCGGCTGAAGCTCGACCGGCCGGTCGGCGACTATCTGCCCGGCGTGGTGCCCGACGGCGACCACATCACCGTACGGATGCTGCTGAACCACACGAGCGGGCTGTTCAGCTACACCTCCGACCCCGCGTTCTTCGAGCGCATGAACGAGGACCCGCAGCACGTGTACACCGAGCGGGAGCTGCTGGATGTCGCCTTCGGGCACGCGCCGAACTTCGCACCGGGGCAGGGCTGGTCGTACTCGAACACCAACTACACGCTGATCGGGATGATCCTGCAGCGGTTGACCGGGCAGAGCCTGCCTGATCTCGTCGAGCGGCGCATCGCGAAGCCGCTCGGGCTGGACCGCACCTACTTCGCCGACCCGCGGGCGACCCACACCGGGCGAGGCTATGCCCACGGGTACGCGGTGTCGTTCGCGGGCGCGCAGCCGGTGCACACCGACGTGTCCGAGTGGCCGATCGGCGGCTGGGGCGGCGCGGCCGGCGCGATCATCTCCACACCGGAGGACCTGGCCCGGTTCTTCGAGGCCGTGCTGGGCGGCGAGCTCTTCTCCCGCGCACAGCTCGCCCAGATGCGGTCCACGGTGGACATCCCCGAGAGCTTCGGGATCAAGGGCGGGTACGGTTTGGGCCTGATCAGGATCGACTCGGTGTGCGGAACGGTCTGGGGCCATGGCGGCGACACCATGGGCCACCACAGTACGGCCGTCGCGAGCGCGGACGGGCGGCGTACGGCGGTCACCGACGCCACCGCCGAGCCCGTCGACTCCGAGCCTAACGCCGGTGCCGAGCGCTTCTACCGGGTGGTGATGGCGGCCGACACGGCAACCATCTGCCACCTGCTGAACAAGCCGGTGCCCGCCGCGGTGGCCGACGCCCTGCGCGGCTGAGACACGGCCGGTGTCATGACGCGGTCCGCACCTCGGGCCGCGTCGCACCGGCCCGCAACGCGATCTTGCGCGAGGCGACGATCGCCGCCGCGAGGGCGGCCAGGACCAGCGCGGCCTCGGTCAGAACCACGACCGGGTCGACGCTGTAGCCGGTGGACCGGGCGAAGGCCACCGTGACCAGCGTGATCACGACGGCCGTCAGCGGCAGGAGCAGCATCATCACGCGGGCGGTCTCCGCGGCCCGGTGGACGTCGCGCAGGCGCAGCCGTACCGCGACGACCGCCCCGGCCACGAACGCGACGGCGGGCAGGCTGTAGACGACGGTGGCCACGACGTGGACGGGAATGTTCACGGAGAGATCGAAGAGCCGCACGCACAGCGCGAAGACCGCGATCACCAGCCCGCTGCTGGCCACCCCGGCGACGAGCCCACCGAGCAGCGACGTGACCAGGAAGCGGCTGTGCTGCGCGGCGCCCGACCGCACCCCGGCCTCGTCGGCGAGTGCACGGGCGAAGGCGGCGACGTCGCCTTCGATCAGGCGGGCCGGGTCGACGCCGTCGGCCGCCGCGGATTCCAGGTCGAGGCGAAGGTCGGCGGCGAGTCTCGCCCGGTCGGGGGCGGCGACGCCCGCGGCACGCCAGGCCCGGGACGCCTCGGCCAGGACGCTGTCGATGTTGTCCATGTCAACTCCTCGCGATGGTCAGGATGCTGTCGACGGTGCCGGTGAAACCGATCCACTGCCGCTGCCACGCCTCGAGGTGTTCACGGCCCGCGGCGGTGACGGCGTAGACCTTGCGCGGCGGGCCGGACGGGCTCACCTGGCTCTCGTTCGCGACCAGGCCGAGGCGCCGCAGCCGGGTGAGCAGCGGATAGATCGTGCCGTAGCCGACCGAGCCGAACCCGGCCGCTTCCATGCGGCGGACCAGCTCGTAGCCGTGCGCGGGTTCGCCGGCCAGCAGCGCGAGCAGGCACATGTCGAGCACGCCCCGTAGAAGCTGAGCTTGACGCTCCGGATCGGCCGCTATCATGCGCCACATAATAGCGAGGTATTAGGCGGCGCGATATAGCGGATCGGTTGTGCTAGCCGAGCAGGCGGCGTTCCCAGGCCCAGGCGGCGATTTCTACGCGGTTGCGGGCGTTCAGCTTGGTCATGATCGAGCCGACGTGGGTCTTGACGGTGCCGATCGAGATGAAGAGCTGGGCGGCGATCTCGGCGTTGGTCAGGCCCTTGGCGGCCAGGCGCACCACGTCGAGCTCGCGCGGGGACAGGCCGCCGTCGTCGCCCGAGGGCGCCGGGGGAGAGAGGTGCTCAAGGAGACGTACGGTGATGGAAGGGCTGATCAGAGCGTCGCCTGACACGGCCGCCCGCACCGCCTCGACCAACAGGGCCGGGCCCGAGTCTTTGAGCAGGAAGCCGGCCGCGCCGTTGCGCAGCGCCTGGTGGACGTATTCGTCGAGGTCGAACGTCGTCACCACCACTACCTTGACCGGCTCGCTGACGCCGGGGCCGGAGAGCAGGCGCAGCGCCTCGAGGCCGTCCATCTTCGGCATGCGGATGTCGAGCAGCGCCACGTCGGGCTTGAGCTTTCGGGCCAGCGCCACCGCCTCGACGCCGTCGGCGGCCTCGCCCACGACCTCCATGTCGGGCTGCGCACCGATGATCATGCCGAAGCCGGTGCGGACCATGGCCTGGTCGTCGGCGATGAGAACGCGGATCATGCTTCTGTCCTCGGGTCGATCGGGAACGCGGCGTCGACGACCCAGCCGCCCTCGATGCCGGGCATGGCCGTGATGCGGCCGCCGACCGCGCGGACCCGCTCGGTCAGGCCCACGAGACCGTACCCTGAGCGCTCGCGCGGTGCGGCGGTGCGCGCCGGGAGCTCACCGTCGTTGGCCACCCGCACCAGCAGCCACTCGGGCGTACGGCGGATCCAGACGTCGGCGGCCGTCGCGGCGGGGGCGTGCTGGCGCACGTTGGTCAGCGCCTCCATCACCACCCGGTAGGCCGAGGTGGAGACCTCGACGGGAAGACCGCCGACGTCGCCGTCGAGGTGCATGCGGGCCTTCGCGCCGCCGGCCGAGTTGAACTGGTCGAGCAGGGTGCCCAGGTCGGAGACGCCGGCGACCGGGGCGAGGGGGGCGTCGGGTTTCGAGTCGGGGTCGCGCAGCACGCCGACCATGCGCCGCATCGACGCCATCGTCTCGGCGCCGGCGGTCTCGATCTGTTCCAGGGCGAGCAGCACCCGTTTCGGGTCCTGTTCGGCGATGAACTTGGCCCCCTGGGCCTGCACGACGATGCCGGTGACGTGATGGGCGATGAAGTCGTGCAGGTCACGGGCGAACTCGGTGCGCTGCTCGGCGCGCACGGCGTCGACCGCGCGCTGGCGGGAGCCCTCGACGATGCGCAGGTAGATGGCGAAGCCGATCACCGCGGCGGCGGCCAGCGCCTGGATCAGGCCGAAGATCACGTAGACCGCGTTCTGGCCCGCCCGCAGCGGCGCGAAGCTCACCGCCGCGCCCACCACGAGCAGGGCGATCGCGCCCCGGCCGGCGGTGGAGTTGCGGGCGATCACGTAACAGACGCCGAGCAGCGCGAACGACTCGGCCAGGCCCCAACCGGCGCCGTACTCGTTGCCGTCCGACATCGCCGCGCCGACCAGCGTGACCAACAGCGACGCGCCACCCAGGACTATGGCGGCCGTGGGCAGGCGGGTCGAGCCCGGCTTGTGCACGGGCAGCCACACCGCGGCCGCGGCCAGGGCCAGCAGCACCTGGAACAGGCCCAGCACCTCGGAGCGCGACAGCAGGCCGCCCTGGGCGACGTCGAAGAGGCCGAGCAGGAACATGCCGCCGAGCGCGAGGAGCTGCGCCGCCCGGCGAAGGATCATGCGGTTGGGATTGGTCTGCATCGCCATCCAGCGTAAGCGCTGGTCCGGGGTGACCCATCGGCCGAAAGACAGACCCGCCGCCCGGCATCGACCCGGCCGCGGGCCGATGTGCCGGTCGATCGGCTGCCCCCAGACTCCTCGGCGACAAGCAAGCCACCGAGTGGAGATGACATGCAGACGCAGAGCGTGGACACGTTGGCCGCGGTCGCCGCCGTCGACCTGGTCAAGGTCTACGGCAGCGGGGACACCGCGGTCCGGGCGCTGGACGGTGTGACCGTCGGTTTCTCACGTGCCCAGTTCACCGCCATCATGGGGCCCTCGGGCTCCGGCAAGTCCACCCTGATGCACTGCCTGGCCGGCCTGGACACCGCCACCTCGGGGCAGGCCCTGCTCGGCGGCACCGACCTGACCAAGCAGCCGGACAAGGTGCTGACCAAGGTGCGGCGGGAGCGGATCGGCTTCGTCTTCCAGGCCTTCAACCTGTTGCCGCAGCTCACCGCCGCGCAGAACATCACGCTGCCGCTCGAGCTGTCCGGCCGCAGGCCCGACCCGCACCTGTACGCCCACCTCACCGAGTCGCTGGGCATCGTGGCCCGGCTCGACCACCGGCCGGGCGAGCTCTCCGGCGGTCAGCAGCAGCGGGTCGCCCTGGCCCGCGCGCTGATGTCGCGCCCCGAGGTCGTCTTCGCCGACGAGCCGACCGGCAACCTGGACTCCCGCTCGGGCGCCGAGGTGCTGCTCTTCCTGCGCAACTCGGTGCGCGAGCTCGGCCAGACGATCGTCATGGTGACCCACGACCCGGGCGCCGCCGCGTACGCCGACCGGGTCGTGCTTCTCGCCGACGGCCGGGTCGCCGGCGAGATCGACCGGCCCGACATCGCCTCGGTCACCGACGCCCTGCAGAACCTGGCGGCCGCCCGATGAGCGTGCTGCGCACCCAGCTCCGCGGCGTGGCCCGCCGCCCGGCCCGGCTGCTGCTCACCGGCCTGGCTGTGCTGGTCGTCTCGTTCGTGGTCTACGCCACGGTGCTCGCCCAGCAGATCACCGAGCGCAGCCTGCTCGACGGCCTCTCCGGCACCCCTGAGACGGTCGACGTGGTGGCCCGCAACGGCACACTCGACTCGGCCCAGCTCGCCGCGATCAACAAGCTGCCGGGGGTCGCCGAGTCGACGGCCCGGCTCGAGGTCGGCGCCGAGCTCGGCAACGAATACCTGAACCTCGCGAGCGACCCCGGGACCGGCCCGCTGGCCGTCACCAAGGTCACCCAGGGGCGTTACCCGTCGAAGGGCGGTGAGATCGCGGTCACCGCGCGCACCGCGGAACGGCTGTCCCTGCCGGTCGGCGGCACCACCCAGGCCGTCGTGAGCTGGGACGACAACGGGAAGGGCCGGCCCCCGGTCAAGCTGACCGTGGTCGGGCTGGTCGAGGCCCCGGTCGACTACGGCGCGAACGGGTTCGCGCCCACGTCCGCGCTGACCGCCCTGACCGGCGTGAAGCAGTTCCAGCGGGTCGACCTGGACGCCGCCCCCGGAACCGACCCGGCGACGTTGCGCGACCGCGTCGAGGCCCTGATGACCTCGTCGATCGCCAAGGCCGACGAGCGGGCGGAAGTGCTCGAAGGCGCCACCGTGCGGCAGAAGGAGGCCGAGGAGACCGCCTCCGGAGTGAACGCGGTGTTCGCGGTCATCGGAGCCTTCGTGGGCATCGCTGTGCTCGCCGCGGGCCTGGTCGCCACGTCGACCTTCCGCATCGTCTTCGCGCAGCGGATGCGGCAGTTGGCCCTGCTGCGCGCGGTCGGCGCGGGCCGGCGCTCGATCACCTGGGCCCTGGCCGTCGAGGGTGCGCTGACCGGGCTGGTCACGGGTCTGACCGGTGTGCTGCTGGCACTCGGCGTCGGGCACCTGGTCCCGGCCGTGGCCGGCTGGAACGACATGCAGGTGGCCTCGCCGGGCTTCCCGCTGCCCGCCGCACTGGGGACCGTGCTGCTGGCGGTGCTGCTCACGGTGCTTGCGGTGCTCGCCCCGGCCGCGTCGGCGTCGAAGGTCTCGCCGCTGGAGGCTCTGCGCGGCGCGGGCACCACCGGCGCCCGGGGCGACATCGGCAAGCTGCGCTGGGCCACCGGAATCCTGCTGGCGGCCGGGGCCGTGCTGGCCGTCGCGTACGTCGCCACGAACCTGCCCGGCCGCGACCCCAAGGACTACGACCCGACCCCGATGCTGTTCGCCGTCATCGCCTCCGCCGGGTTCGCGTTCTTCGCCCTTGTCGTGCTCGGCCCGGTGCTGGTGCGGCCGGTGCTGGCCCTGCTGGGCTGGCCGATCCGCCGCTTCAGCCCGGTGGGCCGGCTGGCCGCCGGGGGAGTGGGTGCGGCCCCGCGCCGGGCCGCCGCGGTCTCGGTCGTGGTCGCCCTCGGGGTCGCGCTGGTCGGTGGTGCGCTGGTCGGCGGCTCGTCGCTGCGGGTCCTGCTGGACCGGGAGACCGCGTCGGCGGCGCCGGCCGACTACGAGCTGACCGCCCAGGACGACGCGACGGTCCCGGCCGCGCTGACCGAGCAGCTCAAGCAGCGCGACGAGCTCAAGGACGTCACCGGTTACCGCCGGTTGCCGGTCAAGATCGGTGACATGGAAGGGCTGGACGTCACCGACCTGAAGGTCGGGGCGCTGCCCGAGCTGAAGAAGCTCGACGTGTCCTCGGGCTCGTTCGCCGACGTCGGGCCGGGCAAGGTGGCCCTCTCCGGGTTCGGCTCCGACATCACCGGGGCGGGCGTCGGCGACCAGATCGAGATCAAGACCGACAAGCGCACCGTACGGGTCACCGTCGTGGCCAAGCTGCCGGCCGACGCGCCGCTGCACGCCACGGCCCTGCTCGACCCGTCCGACCTGACCAGGCTCGGCGCTCCGGCCGCGTTCTCCGGGGTGCTGGCCAACGCGGCCGTCCCCGGCGAGGAAGGCCGCACCGACGGCAAGCGGGCGATCAGCGAGGTGCAGGGCGCGGCCGGCGGCAAATGGCAGGTCGCCGTGCTGGCCGACCAGCGCGACGAGATCAACGACCAGGTGACGCTGCTGCTCGTCATCGCGCTCGGCCTGGTCGGCCTGACCGTGATCATCGCGGTGGTCGGCGTGGGGACGACGACCGCGCTGTCGGTGGTCGAGCGGGTCCGTGAGTCGGGAGTGCTGCGCGCGGTCGGGCTGTCCCGCGCCGGTCTGCGCACGATGATGACGACCGAGTCGGCGCTCTACGGGGTCATCGGCGCCGCGCTGGGGCTCGCGCTCGGGGTGCCGTACGCCTGGCTCTTCGTGCGGGCTCTCGGGGTCAACGCCCCGCTCACCCTGCCGGTCGGGCAGCTCGTCGTGGTCTTCGCCCTGCTGGTCGCGCTGACCGCGCTGGCCGGGGTGCTGCCCGCCCGCCGCGCCGCGAAGGTGAGCCCGGTGGCGGCGCTGGCCACCGAGTAGACCGGATCAGCCGTGCCGGCGCGCCTGACCTCGGCGTTCCGGGTTGGCGGGGGCGGGGGAGGGCGGCAGCGTGAACCAGAAGGTCGCGCCCCGCCCGTCCTCGCCCTCGGCCCAGATCTCGCCGCCGTGCCGTTCGACCGCGCGGTGCACCGTGGTGAGGCCGATGCCCGTCCCCGGGAAATCCTCGGCGCTGTGCAGCCGGGCGAAGGGCCGGAAAAGCTCGCCCGCCTTGCCCGCCGGGAAGCCGGCGCCGTTGTCGCGCACGAAGAAACCGTCCGGAGAACAACCGATCTCGATCGCGGGCCCGGCGACCTTGCGGGTGAACTTGACCGCGTTGTTGATCAGGTTCTCCAGGATGACGTGGACCAGGCCCTCGTCGGCGTCGGCGCTCAACCCGTCCTGAACGGTGAAGGCGACGCGGTGCGACGGGTCGCGGGCCTCGACCTCGCCGATCACCTGCCACACCGTCGCGGTCAGGTCGAACTCGGCCCGGCGCAGGTCGCCCCGGCTGGCCCGGGCCAGGATCAGCAGCGACTCGACCAGGTCGGCCATGCGGTGGGCGGCCGCCTGGATACGCGAGAGCCGGCGGCGGGCCTCGGTGCTCAACGGATCGTCCTCGTCGTCCAGCATGTGTTCGGCGAAGCTGCTGATCACCTGCAGCGGGCCGCGCAGGTCGTGCGAGACCGAGCCCGAGAACGCCTCCAGCTCGCGGTTGCGCCACTCGAGCTCCTCGACCAGCGCCGCCCGGGTCTCGGCGAGCTGGCGGGCCGAGCGTTCCTCGGCGGCGTCCAGTTCGCGACGCATCAGCTCCTCGCGGATGCGGCGGCTCTCGTCGTGTGACTGCTTGCGCCGGATCTGCGTACGGACGTGCGCCCTCAACGCCTCCGCGCCCGAGTCGGCCCGTACGTAGTCGTCGGCTCCCGACGCGAGGCAGGCCAGCATGTCGTCGTCGTTCGCGCCGGTCATCACGATCGGCGTCTCCCCGATCACCGGCACCTCCTTGATGCGCCGGCATGCCAGCCGGCCGAGATCGCCGGACAGGCCCAGACCCAGCACGATGCAGTCGACCGGCTGCTCGGCCAGCAGGTCGAGGGCGTCCTCGGTGGACGCCACCGGGATCACGTCGTAGCCCTCGTCGCGCAGCGCCTCGGCCAGCTCGGTCAGCCGTTGCCGGTCGGGCGTCAGGGCCAGCACCTTGCTCGGCCCGTGCAGGCTGCCGGTCACCTCGATCGGGAGCTGCTCGGAGCTCTGCCGCAGCACCGCGTTCAGCTTGGCCGGCACGATCGCCAGGTTCTGCTGCTTGCGGACGAAGGCGTCGGCGCCCGCGTCGAGCATCTGCAGCTCGGTGGCGTAGTCGTCGGCCGCGGTCATCAGGATGCACGGGATGTCGCGCAGGGCCGGGTCGAGGCGGATGCGGCGGATCACGGTGGCGCCGTCGATGCCCGGCATCACGCCGTCCACGATGATCGCCTGCGGCCGGCGGTCGGCGGCGGCCCGCAGGCCCTCCTCGCCGCTGGGGGCGGTCAGCACCGCGTATCCCTCGCCCTCGAGCAACTCCCTCAGCTGTTCACGGAACGTCCTGCTGTCGTCGACGATCAGGATCGTGGTGCGGTTGTCGGCGCGGTCCTGATCGCCGAGGAGCTGGCGGACGCGGGCCACCACATAACCCGCGTCGTACGGCTTCCCGACGTACTCGTCGGCTTCTATGCGCAGCCCGGCGAGCCGGTCGGCGACCTCGTCCTCGCTGCTCAGCAGCACCGTCACGACCCGCGAGCGGCTGGGCATGCCGCGCAGCTCGGTGAGCAGCTCGAGCCCGTCGGCGTCGGGCAGCAGCACGTCGAGCACGGCCACGTCGAAGCCGTCCTCGATGAACGCCTTGCGGGCCTCGGCGCCGGTCGCGCACAGGATCGTGCCGAACCCGGCCGCCTCGAAGGACTCGTGCAGGTCCATCCGGACGGTCAGGCTGTCGTCGACGATCAGCACGCGGTGGGTCATCGCCGGCTCCCCGCGAGCTGAAGCTCGACCAGCCGGGCGGCCATCTTCATCGGCGGCAGCACGTAGGCGGCCGCGCCCAGCAGGGCGGCCTCGCGCGGCATTCCGTAGACCACGCAGCTCGCCTCGTCCTGCGCGAAGGTCACCGCGCCCCGCGCGCGCATCGCCAGCAGCCCCTCGGCGCCGTCGCGGCCCATGCCGGTGAGCAGGCAGCCGGCCGCGGACGTGCCGAACTCGGCGGCCACCGACTCGAAGAGCACGTCGACCGAGGGACGGCAGGAATGCCGCGGCGGGGCGTCGCTGATGCGCAGCAGGCCGTCGCGCACCAGCATGTGCCGGTCGGGCGGGGCGAGCACCACCCGGCCGGCGAGGGCGCCCACCGGCGTACGGTCGCGCGCGTAGGTCACGTCGCGTCCGGTCTGCCCGGCCAGCCAGTCGGAGAACGCCACCGCGAACGGCTCGCTCGCCGCGATGTGCTGCACGCAGAGCACCGGCGGCAGGAAGCCGGACGGCAGCGCGCGCAGCAGCTCGGTCAGCGCGCCCGGGCCGCCGGTCGACGCGCCGAGGACCACCGCGCGCAGGGTGTCCGCCGCCGGCAGCGGGACGACGGCAGCGGCTTCGACCCCGGGCCGCCCGCGACCGTCCAACCGGGCCCGTGGGTGCGTGATCACCCGGATGCGCGAGACGAGGCGTACGGCCGCGCACAGCCGGCGCCCCCAGCCGGAGTCGGTGGCGTCGCCGCGCGGCTTCTCCAGCACGTCGACCGCCCCGGCGGCGAGCGCGTTGTAGGTGCTGAACAGCTCGCGCCGGTCGGCCGACGAGACCACCAGGATCGGCGTCGGATGCTCGGCCATGATGTGCTCGGTGGCGACCAGCCCGCTCATCGTGGGCAGCATCATGTCCATCGTCACCACGTCGGGACGCAGCCGCCCGACCAGCTCGACCGCCTCGCCGCCGTCGGCCGCCTCGCCGACCACCTGCAGCTCCGGGTCGGCGGCGAGCGACTCGCGCAGGTGGTGGCGCATGGTCGCGGAGTCCTCCACGAGCAGGACACGAATCATCAGAGGATCAGCCTCCTGATGTGCGCGAGCAGTTCCTCCTGGTTGAACTCGCCCTTGACCACGTAGGCCGAGGCGCCCACGTCGGTGCCGCGGCGGCGGTCCTCGGCGCTGGCCCGCGAGCTGACCAGGATCGCCGGCACCGGGGCCAGCGCCGGGTCGGCCCGGGTGCGTTCGACGAAGGTGAAGCCGTCGATGCCGGGCATGTCGATGTCGGTCAGATAGAGCCCGTACGCCCGGGCGCGCGCCTTCTCCAGGCCCTCCTCGCCCGACGCGGCCAGATCGACCTCGTAGCCGGCCGACTCCAGGATGCTGCGCTCGAGCTGGCGGGTGGTCAGCGAGTCGTCCACGACCAGGATCGGCATGCGCGAGCGGGGGACGGCGGCCGACTCGCTGCGGGCCGCCGTGCTTTCGTGCCGGGCCTCGGCGACCAGGCCGTGCGCGTCGAGCACGAGCCGGGGATTGCCGTCCAGGTCGATCGAGACGCTGCCGATCACCGGGGCGGCCGGGGCGAGATCGGGCAGCGGCCGGGCGACCAGCGTGGTGGTGCCGGCCAGCCGGTCCACGCCGATCGCCACCGTGTCCCGGTCGGCGGCGAGCACGATCGCCACGCCCGAGCCGGAGTCCGACTTGTCGGGCGGCGTTGCGCGCAGGGCGGTCGCGAGCGGCAGGAAGGGGAGCACCTCGCCCTCGTGCGCGAGCCGGGCGGTGGCGGTGGCGGCGGCCATCTCGCCGGCCGAGAGGCGCACGCAGCGGCGCACGGAGTCCAGCGGCATCGTCGCGGTCATCGTGCCCGTCTCGACGATCAGGCCGTTCATGCTGAGCAGGGTCAAGGGCACGATCAGGCGTACGGTGGCCCCGTCGCCGGGCCGGTTCTCGATGGAGACCTCGCCCCCGAGCTGCACGGCCACGTCCCGGGCGACGTCCATCCCGATGCCGCGGCCGGCGACCTCGGTGACCGCCGGGGCGGTGCTGATCCCGCCGTGCAGCACCAGGTCGATCAGCTTCTGCGAATCCGCGTCGGAGCCCGTGGGCAGCAGGCCGCGCTCCTCGGCGGTGCGGCGCAGCGCGGCCAGGTCGAAGCCGCGCCCGTCGTCGCTGCAACGGAACTCGGCATAGCGGCCACGGCGTTCGACGTGGACGGTGACCGTGCCCTCGACGGGTTTGCCGGCCGCCCGGCGTTCCGGTTCGGGCTCGATGCCGTGCACCACCGCATTGCGTACGACGTGCAGGAACGCGCCGTTGATCAGGTTGAGCAGGTAGGGGCCCATCCGCACGTCGGCCCCGCTGGCCTGGAACTGGACCTGCTTGCCCTCGGCGTCGGCGGCGTCGCGCACGGCCCGGCGCAGCGCCGTGAAGATCGTTCCGGCCGGCACCAGGCGCAGCCCCTCGGCCCGGCCCCGCACCTCGTCGAGCTCGCGTTCGACCTGGTCGACGGCGTCGGTGAGGCGGCGGCCGAGCGCGCCGATCTCGCCGCCGAGCCGCCGCACCGCCGTACGGGCGGTGGAGTCCGACACGGACATGCGGCCCAGACGCATCCGCTCGCCGAGCGCCTCGACCTTCCGGTGCACGCGGGCCAGCGTGCGGCTGCCGTCGCGCAGCGGGGCGATCCGCGCGCTGGCCTCGCCGATCGCGTCGAGAAGCTCGTCGAGGTCGGCGGTGGCGGCCCGTTCCGGCTGCCGGTCAGCCGACGCCTCGGCGCCGCGCGCGTAATCGGCGTCGATGTGGGCCTGGTCGACCTCGGCCTGCGTGGTGGGCGCGTTGAGCGGGACCGTACGCACGTGTTCCGGCTCGGCGGCCGGCTCGCCGGACAGGGCCCGTACGTGTCCGGCGATCTCGTCGTTGAGGCGTAGCAGCTCGCGCATCTGGTCGGCCGGCAGCGACGGGGTGTTCTCGTCGCGGTGCGGGACCAGCACCTCCTCGAACTCGTGGGCCCGGTCGGCGATCTCCTGCTGCTTGACCACCCGGGCCGCGCCCTTGAGGGTGTGCGCGAACCGCAGCAGCCGCGCCACCAGATCGGGCCCCGGCTGCTGATCCAGGTCGAGCACCCCCGCGCTGATCTGATCGACCAGTTCGCGGGCCTCGATCCGGAAATAGCGGAGCGGGTCCTGCCCTCCCATCAGTGGCGTCCGGAGCCGACCAGGTCCAGCAGTTCGCCGGAGAGCGTGGAGAGGTGGGCGGCGGTCTGCTTGGTCTGCACGGCGCTGGCCTCGGTCTCGCGGGTGACCCGGGCGGTGTCCGAGGCTGCCACGTTGACCTGCTCGACGGCGGTGGTCTGTTGCTTGGTCGACAGCTCGATCTCGCGGGTCGCGTCGCTGGTCGTGGCGACCAGCCCGGCGATGCGGCGGAACGAGCTGGTGGCGTCGTCGAACTGCCGCGAGCCGGCGTCCACCGCCTTGGCCCCGATCTCGGTCGCCATCACCGTCGTGTTGACCGCGCCCCGGACATCCTCGATCAGCGCCCGGATCTCCTTGGCCGAGCCCGCCGTACGGTCGGCGAGCTTACGGATCTCCTCGGCCACCACGGCGAACCGGCGGCCCCACTCGCCCGCCCCGCTGGCCTCGATGGTCGCGTTGATGGCCAGGATGTTGGTCTGCTCGGCCAGCTCGGAGACCAGGTCGACGACCCCGCCGATCTGCTGCGACTTCTCACCCAGGGCCAGCATGTGCTGCACGATCTGGTCGACCTGGGTGCGGATCGCGGTGATCGAGGCGCGGGTCTGGTCGATGGTCGCGTCGCCGGTGCGGGCCGCGTCGGCGGTGTCCTCGGCGATCTTGGAGACCCGCTGGGCGCTGTCCGCGATCTGCCGCGAGGTGATCAGCAGTTCGCTGATCGTCGTGGTGATCTCGCTCATCGCGCTGGCCTGGTCGCGCCCGCCGGTCGCCTGCTGGGCCGCGGCCGCCTCGAGCTGGGCCGACGAGCTCTGGATGTGCCCGACCGCGGCGCCCACCTCACGGCGCAGGTCGCGGCTCAGCTTCCAGGCCATCAGGGCCGACCCGATGATCAGCAGAAGGCCGATGGCGACGATGAACCAGCTCGCGGCGGAGGCCCGTGCGGTCGCCGCGTCACTGCGGGCGTCCACCACGGCCATCTGCCGCTCGATGAGGGCGTTTAGCGCCCGCTGCAACGAGATCCGGGCCGCCCTCACCTCCTGGCCGCCGGAGAGCTGGCTGACGTCGGCCAGGGTCTTGAGCCCGGCACGCTGCTCGATCAGCGGCTCCAGCACCGAGGCGTGCCTCTCCTCGGCCTCGGCGACGCTCTGCAGCAGATTGCGGGAGGTCGGGTCGGTGATCGTGGTACGCAACGACGCGACCTGGCCGAGGAACCTGGTGCGGTCCTGGCCGGCGGCGGTGCGGTACTCCTCGTTGGCGGTGAGCAGGTATCCCCGGTAGTCCGCGATCCGCGACTCCATCGCGGCGTTCAGCACCTCGGAGCCGACCAGGTTCACCCGGGCCGCGGTGATCACGTTGTCCTTCGTGCTCAGCACGTAGCGCAGGGTGAGGACGGAGGTTGCCGTCATCAGCAGGGTCAACGCCAGGGTCAGGCCGAAACCGGCGGCCAGCTTGGTGCCGAAAGTGCGTCCGGCCATCATGAAGCGTTCTCCTCGTCGGTGGCTGGGGTGTGCCCGGCCAGGCCGTGCACGGTGACGCGGGTGGCGGGGATGTCGATGATCGGACGGCTGCCGCCGGGCAGGTCGACCAGCCCGCGCAGGCTGCCGGTGCGGGTGTCGCCCTCGTCGCCCGATTCGCGGATGATGTCGGCGGTCACCGCGCGCACGTGCCCGTCGAGCTCGTGGAAGGCCAGGCCGAGCAGGGGCGAGCCGGCTGCCAGCACCAGCCAGCGCGGCACGTCCGGCACCGGATGGCCGAGCAGTGCGGCCAGGTCGTAGACCGGCACCACGGCTCCGGCGAACCCGGCCAGGCCCAGCAGAGCGGGCATCGGTCCGGGCAGCGCGGTTACCGGACGGTCCGGGTGCACCCCCGAGGTCTGCGAGAGCCTGATCGCGTACGGCCGTCCGCCCGCCCGGATCGTGAGCAGCTCGAGATGCTCCTCGTCGTGGCTGCGCGCCGGCTCGGCGAAGGACTGGTCGAAGTCCTCGCGCAGCGCCCGCAGCCGCCGGATCACCGAGCCGGCCGGGGCGGTCAGAGCTTGCTGGGCCCACCCTCCTGGCCCGGCGAACGCTTCGCTGACTCCGGTGCAGTCGGTCATGGCCGGCGCACCCCGCAGGCGTCCAGTTCGGAGCGGCACACCACCGTGAGGGCCAGCCGGCCGAACCCGCCACCGAACAGTGCGATCCGCTCCTCGTCCTCGCGCACCAGCAGGTCGAGCGCGCGCTCCAGCTCACCGGCGGCCGCGCGGTCGTCGCCCTGGCGCCGGGCGAGCTGGCCCAGCCGCAGCCGGGGCAGGGCGAACCCCGGGTCCAGGTACGCCGCCAGACGGTACTGCCCGACGGCCTCGGCGACGGCTGACCCCTCCTCGAGGCAGAGCCCGAGCAACTGGTGCGCGTCCGGGTTGAGGCCGTTCTCGTCGCTGAGCCGGCGGGCCAGCGCGACCGCCTCGTCCAGCCGCCCGGTCTGCGCCAGCAGCACCCCCCGCAGCAGACGGTTGCGCGCCCCGCCGCGCGACGCCCCGACCAGATCGAGCGCGTCCGCGAAGCGTTCGAGCCGCAGCAGATCCAGAGCTTTCCCGTACGGGTCCTCGTCGGCGGGCGCCGCAGCCGGCGACTCGGGCGTGGGTCGCGCGGCGGTGTCGGCCGGCGATGCGGCTCGCTGCACCGGGGGCGGCCCGCCAGTGCGCCGGTAGTAGAAGGTCTTGTGGCTGTGCCGCAGTTCGAGGCCGGCCGGATCGCTGCCCAGCGAGTCGGTGTGGCCCAGGAAGAGGAAACCGCCCGGCGCCAGCGCGTCGGTCATCCGCCGCACCAGTGAGTTCGCCACCTCCGGCGTGAGATACATCAGCAGGTTGCGGCAGAAGATCACGTCGTACTGCTCGGGGCGCCACAACCCGTCGCCGTGTTCGGCCACGTTGCCGCGCTGGAAGTGCACCAGCCGGCGGATCTCGTCGACGACCCGGAAACCGCCGTCGTCCGGCCGGAACCAGCACCGCCGCACCAGGTCCGGCGTCTCGCGCAGCGCCCACGCCGAATACCAGGCGCTCTCGGCCTTGCTCAGCATCGCCGGGTTGGCGTCGAGACCGATCACGTTGATGATCCAGTCAGGATCGGACCGCACCTCCCGCGCGGTGATCGCCAGCGAGTACGCCTCGTCGCCCGACGAGCAGGCCACCGACAGCATGCGCAGGGCCCGCTGGGCCGACCGGACCGTGGCCCGTTCGGGCAGGGCGTCCTCGCGCAGCGCGGCGAACTGCTCGCCGTGCCGGAAGAAGTAGGTCTCGGTGATGCTGAGCCGCTCGACCAGCTCGGACAACTCCGGCTCCCACCGGCGCGCGCCGAGCCGGGTCAGGTAGTCCTCGCGTTTCATGCTGTGCTCGGCGGCCCGGTCCCGCAGCAGGTCGGCGAGCTGCGGGCCGTCGCTGTCGGCGAACGTCCAGCCCAGGTGCTGGGCGAGCAGATCCCGGAAGCGCATGGTCTGCGCGGGCGCGGTCACGACGGCACCCCCAGGGTCGCGCCCGCGTCACGGGCCTCGCCGGGGCTGCTCGCGACCGGTGTTTCCCGGATCGCGTCCGGTCCGCCGGCGGTTGCTTTCGGGATCGCGGCTGGTTCGCTCGCTGCTTCCCAGACCTCGTCCGGTCCACTCGCCGCGGCGGCCGCCTCCCAGACCTCGTCCGGCACGGCACGCATGCTCTGCAACAGCAGCAGCGGCTCGGCGCCGAGAATGCCGACGCCGGCCACCAGCCGGGTGCTGCGCCCGCCCAGCAGAGCCGGGTGCCCGCCGGTGGGCTCGGCCTCGACGGTACGGATGCCGACGATCTCGCCCGTGGCCAGCGCGACGGTGCCCCGCTCGGTGCGCACGGCGAGATATCGCTCCGGCTGCTCGGCCGTGGCCCCGGCGCCGAGCAGCCGCGACACGTCGATCACGGGCGTGGGCACCCCCCGCATCACGGTGATGCCCCGCACGAACGAGGGCGTACCGGCCAGGACCCGGGTCTCGAGCGGCCGCATCGTCTCAACGATCTCGTCGAGGCTGAGCGCGCAGAGCAGCGGCCCGGCCCGGAAGACGAGCGCGACCACCCCGGCGCCCTCGTCGGAGTGCGCGGACACCTGTCCGTACTGCCGCATTCGCTCAGGTTAGCGAGAGTTCATCCCGGATAGCCGAGATTCCTTCACACCGGGAACACGTCAGGCCCCGCCCGGATGGGGGACGACGCCTCGCGCTCCTCCGGTCGGGTGGAGGCCGATACGTCGCCCCCTTGGGCCGGGTGGAGGCCGACGGGTCGGGTCCTCGGGCTGGGGTGGAAGCCGATGGGTCGGGTCCTTGGGCCGGGGTGGAAGTCGACGGGTCACGCCCTTCGGTCGGGGTGGAACCAGTCGGTGGCCTCGTCCTCGAGCGGGTCGGCCCGCCGCCCGGCCACCGGCAGCCCAGGATCATGCCGCGGCGGCAGCAGCGAGTCGGGTGCCTCAGCATCGAGCGGTACCTCAACCCCACCCACCGCATTACCCGCGACGTCATCGACACCCGGCACCCCGGGCGCCCCGGGCGCCACGTCGTCGACTTCTGGACGCCTCATTTCGCTCGGGTGTGCGGTCTCCTCCGGGCGTGTTATCTCGCTCGACTGTGCGGTTTCTCCTGGGCGCGTTATTTCGCCCGCTCGTGTTTTTTCCTCGGGGTCGCGGGGAATGGGCGGCCAGTTGGCGGGCGTCCGCGTCATGGCGGCCGCGGCCGTGGAGCGGGCCATCGCCGCCGCCGCGGACGACCGGCCGGAGCGCACCGGTGCCGCCGTGGGCAACCCGTCGGAGCGGGCCGGTGTGGCCGCGGCCAGACCGCCGGAGTGAGCCGGTTCCGCTGCGGACGACCGGCCCGAGCGTGCCGGTGCCGCCGCGGACAGTCCGCCGGAGTGAGCCGATGCCGCTGTCGCCGTCCGGCCGGACGCGGCCGCTACGGCGAGTGACGGCTCGGACGGCGGCTCTGTGGTGTGCTGCCCCGAGCGTGGCGCCGGGGCGGTGTCCGGCCACAGGCGGGGGCGGCGGCGGGCGCCCAGGTCCTCGGCCCAGCCGAACGCGACGACGGCGAGGCCGGTCAGCGCGAACGCGAGCAGCAGGTCGGTGACCGGGCCCAGGCGGTCGCCGAGGTCGTCGAGGGCCAGCACGGTCAGCACCGGCCACACCGCCGCGATCGCGATGTTGTGCCACAGGTAGACCGTGACCGCGCGGGCGTTCAGCAGCGTGACGGTCCGGTCCAGCGGGGCCACTCGGGCCAACCAGTCCATCGACGGCTGCCAGCGCAGCACGACCAGCACGAAGGCCAGCGACCACAGCGCCTGCGATTCCGAGACGTCGTTGAAGTCCCAGGTCTCCTCCTGCCGTGCCCACCACAGCGCGGCGGCTGCCATGACCAGGGCGGCCGGATAGGCCAGCCAGGGGCGCAGCCGGGCCAGCCGGCCGTCCTGGTGGGCGAAACCGGCGATCCAGCAGGCGCCGTACGTGATGAAGTCCCACAGGGCGGCGTCGGCCGTCTCGGGCAGCTCGAAACCGGTGTAGTCGAGCGCCGCCATGATCAGCAGGGGGAGGGCCACCGTGGCCCAGCCGACGCGGCGCCACAGCAGGAAGAGCACCGGGGAGAGCAGGACGAACCAGACGTACGCCCGCAGGTACCAGAGCGGCTCCCACACGTCCAACGCCTGGTCGCTGCCGGGCGGGTCGCCGATCGGCAGCAGCCAGAACACGAGCGTGGCCGGGCTGAACGGGTGCTGCCCGCCGTCCTCGCGGGTCCAGCCGGCGACCAGCATGACCGGCACCGCGATCGCGCCGAGCAGCCACAGCGGCGGCAGCAGGCGACGGAGGCGGGAGGTGACCACCTGGTTCGCCGCGCGCCGGGAGAGCGAGGCGGCGGTCAGGGAGCCGGCCAGGGCGAACATGACGCCCATCGCGGGGAGCACGATCGACAGCCATGGCCACCCGAAGAGGTGGTAGACGATCACGCGGACGATCGCGGCGGCACGGAGCAGATCGAGGTAGCGATTGCGCACCGCGACGAGGTTGCCAGTCCGGACCCGCGCGACGGGACCACCGCGAGGACCGGAAGAACGACACCCCGGGCTTACCCCGTACGAATGAACTGTCCGTTTTGTCTGTGCGGTTGTGCGACCTCCGTGCTCCGCTCCGCCGCGGGGAAACCGCAGTTGACGGCCGGTATTTCAGCGATCGCGGCCGAGGCGCCGGCGGTGACGGGCGCCGGGGAGGCAAGTGACCGTGCCCGGTCTGTGACGTTGACACCCGGTGGAGGCGGCCCGGAGAAGCCGGGCGGCCGGGAATCGATGGGGAAGACGGGGTTATGCGGAAACCACTCGTGGTGGTCTGTGCGACGGCTACGGCGCTCCTGCTGGGCGGCGGAGTCGCGGCGACCTCGGCGGCCGCCGACGAGAGGCCGGACACGGCGGGCTGGGGCGGATTCTGGTGGCCGGACCTGTTCGGCGGCTCCGGTGCCGACAGCGACGACGACGCCTTCGAGGAGCCGTTCGCCGACCGCGGCGACGCCGAGCGCCCGACGCTGGACGCCCCGCCCGGCGACACCCGGGCCGATGGCGCCCAGGCTGATGGCACCCACGCCGATGGCGCCCAGGCCGATGGCACCCATGCCCGCCCGGGCGCCGCCCCGCAGGACGATCGAGGCCGCAGCGCGCAGGACGACGCGGCCGACCAGCGCAGCAATGCGGCCCAGCGAGGCGCGGCCACCGGAGACGGCGCTGCTCAGCGAGGCGGCGCCGCCCAGAGTGACGGCGCCGACCGGCAGCGGCCCGCCACCGCCCAGCGCCCGCACGCCGCCCAGGCCCCCGTCCGTCGTCCCGGCTTCGCGGGGCAACGGCAGCCCGGTTTCGCCGCCCAGCAGCGTCAGCCCGCCGGCAACGTGATGGCCGGCGCCCGTCAGCCGGTGACCACGAGCGACGTGTCGGCCAGTCCGCACGCCCCCGTCCAGCAGCGCGTTCTCGTGCTGATCAACCAGAACCGGCGGCGCGGCGGCTGCGACCCGCTCACGCTCGACCGGCGGCTGATCGCCGCGGCCTACCGGCACGCCGCCGACATGGCCCGCCGCGACTACTTCGCGCACGAGTCGCCCAACGGCGACGACGCGGGGGAGCGGGTCAGCGAGGCCGGCTACGAGTGGAAGCGCTACGGCGAGAACATCGCGCGCGGCGCCGACAGCGCGTGGGAGGTCGTGGACGGCTGGATGAACAGCCCGACGCACCGCGAGAACATCATGGACTGCCGTCTGCACCAGATGGGCATCGGCCTGGCCATCTCGCGCGACCGCACCCCGTACTGGGTGCAGGACTTCGCCACCCCCGACCGGTAGGCGAATTGTCTTAAGTGCCGGTGGTGCGAGCCGATCTCATCTCCTGGATTCGCGCCACACTCGTTCCCCCGAGGTTCTGTGCGGCGTGGCTGTGCTTCTATGTGCGCACAACTTTCCTGGGGAGGAACCACATTGAAATCCAGTCGGGTTGCCGCCCGCCTCACCGGGGTCGTCATGGCCGCCCTGGTCGGCGGCGGTCTCGCCGCGGTGGTGACGGCTCCGGCCGCCGGTGCCGCGGTGCGCACTCCGGCGGCCAAGCCGGTGGCCACGACCGTGGTCACGAAGGCCGCGGCCGCGAGTTGTGCCACCGGTAAGTACCAGAAGAACGTCGAGTGGTGGCTCAACAAGATCGGTGGCTACGGAAAGCTGTCCTACGACGGCAAGCAGTCACCGAGTGACTGTGCCGCCATCAAGAAGTTCCAGCAGCGGTTCGGCATCCAGCCGGCCCAGGGTCTGGCCGGTCCGACGACCTTCGACGTGGCCAAGCGGCTGGGCAGCACGAACGTCGCGGCCTGCAAGCCGAAGAAGTCGGGCTACACGTTCTGTGTCGACCTGACCCAGCAGACGTCGTGGATCATGAAGAACGGCAAGAAGTTCACGAACCCGACGGTCGTCCGCACGGGCATGAAGAACTACCGCACTCCGTCCGGGACATACAAGATCAACAAGCGGACGAAGAAGGAGTGGTCCGACCCGTACGAGGTCTGGCTGCCCTACTGGCAGCGTTTCCAGGGCGGGAAGGGCTTCCACCAGACGACGACCTACATCCACGACAAGTGGCGCGGGTCGCACGGCTGCGTCAACCTGCTCCCGCAGGACGCCAAGGCGTACTGGAACGTCGGCAAGATCGGCATGACGGTCAAGCTGTTCGGACGTCGTCCGGGCACCTGATCTGCGCTTTCCTCGAAGGCGGGCTGCTATGCGGCCCGCCTTCGTGCATGGGTGGTCAGAACCTCGTGCGGCGGGAAGTGGCGTTCGCCCCCGGCCGCGGTGATCAACCACAGCCCTTCCCTGGTCAACGTGTAGCGCACGTCGACGAACCGGCTTTCCGTGTCGTCATGGTGCACGACGGTCAGCTCGTCGGCTCTCAGCATTACTCACCTTCTTTGTTTCCTGTGCGAGCAGTAGTACGGATTGAGCAGGCCACACGGTTCATTCCGGCGATCGGCATAGAGTGGCGTGCGTGTCCCGCGATCAACCGCGCCGCCGCTCCCGTCCCCTCGTGCTCGCCGCTGCCGGGCTGTTCCTGATCTCGTCGACCGCTGCCTCCTGCGGTGACGAGCAGACCGGCGTACGCCTCGGCGAAGCGTCCCGGGGCACCGTGGCCGAGATCGTCGAGGCGCCCGGCTCGGTCACCGCCCGGGCGGCCGCCACGGTCAGCGCCCCCGCCGCCGGCACCCTCGACGACCTGCGCGTCGAGCCCGGCAGGCGGGTCAGCAAGGGCCAGGTCCTGGCCGTGATCGACGCCCCCGACCTCGAGGCCCGCCGCCGCTCGGCCGAGCGCGCGCTCGACCAGGCGAGCGGTGGTGGCTCCGCCGTCGCCGATACGTCCGGCTTCACCGCCGTACGCCACCGGACCGATCGGCAGGCGGCCAAGTCGTTCGCCGAGGCCCGCGCGGCCGCCGCCAAGATCACCGACCCGGCACTGCGGCAGGTGCTGCTCAAGCAGGTCACCGCGGCCGAGGAGCAGTACGAGGCCGCTTCGAGCGCGGCGGCCGAGGTGATGCGCTCGGTGCAGACCGGGGTGGCGTCGCTGGGCGAGGCGGTCGACTCGCTCTCCACCGCCCAGCGCCTGCAGGCCCAGCAGGCCTACGACCTGGCCGACGCGGCCGTCGAGGCACTGACGCTGCGGGCGCCGGTCGCGGGGGTCGTGCAGTTCGGCGGCGTCTCCGGGGGCACCACGTCGTCGCTGACCGATCTGCTGTCGGCGGGCGGCGCTGCTCCGGCCGCGGCCGGCGGCGGGGCGGGCCTGCCGGGGGTCGACACGGCCGTCCCGGAGGGCGCGTACGTCGCCGCGGGCACACCGATCATGACGGTGGTCGACGTCAGCCGGCTCGGCCTGACCGCCGAGGTCGACGAGACCGACGTGCTGCTGGTCAAGCCGGGGGTCGCGGCCACGGTCGAGCTCGACGCGGCGACCGGGGCCACGTACGAGGCGGCTGTGCGCTCGATCGATCTGCTGCCGACGACGTCGAGCCGCGGCGGGGTCTCGTACAAGGTCAGGCTTGATCTGGCGGCCGGGAAGAACGCGCAGGGGGGAACCGCGCCGACGCCGCGGCCGGGGATGAGCGCGGTTGTGCGGCTGCAGGTGCGCGAGGCCGACGACGCCGTCACCGTGCCCGCATCGGCGATCATCAACGTGGACGGGCGTGACACGGTCTGGACCGTGCGCGGCGATCGCTACGAGCGGGTGCCGGTGACGCTCGGGGTGCAGGGCGAGGACGTCGTGCAGGTCACCGGCGGGCTCGACGCGGGGCAGCGGATCGCGGTGTCGGGCGCCGACCAGATCCAGCCGGGCGACCGCACGTCATGATCCTCGCCGACGACATCAGCCGCAGTTACGATCTCGACGGCGTCTCCGTCGAGGCGCTGCGTGGCGTGTCGCTGACCATCGAGCCGACCGACTACGTGGCGATCGTCGGGGCGTCCGGCTCGGGCAAGTCGACGCTGATGCACCTGCTCGGCGGCCTCGACCGGCCCACCGGCGGCACCCTGCTGATCGGCGGGCGCGACGTGGCCACGCTCAATCCGGCCGAGATGGCCAAGCTGCGCAACGAGACGATCGGGTTCGTCTTCCAGTCGTTCCACCTGCTGGCCCGCACGACCGCCCGCGACAACGTGGCGCTGCCGCTGGTCTATCGGGGCGTCGGCCGGCGCGAGCGGCGGGCCCGCGCGACGGCGATGCTCGAACGCGTCGGCCTGGCTCACCGCCTCGACCACCGCCCCAACCAGATGTCCGGCGGCGAGCAGCAGCGGGTGGCGATCGCCCGCGCCCTGGTCACCGACCCGTCGGTGCTGCTGGCCGACGAGCCCACCGGCAATCTCGACACCACCACCGGCCAGTCGGTGCTGGGCCTGCTCGAGTCGCTGAACGCCGAGGGCGTGGCGGTGGTGCTGGTCACCCACGACCGCGACGTCGCCGCCCGAGCCCACCGCCAGATCGTCATGCGCGACGGCTTGATCGTGGATCCCTCCTCTTCCCCCTCATTGAACATTTCGCCCTTCCCGTCCGCACCGGATATTTCGGATGCGGAAGGTGACCGGTGAGGCTAGCCGAGGCCTGGCGGGTCGCTCTCGACGCGTTGCGGGCCAACCGGCTGCGCAGCGTGCTCACCATGCTCGGCGTCGTCATCGGCGTGGCCGCCGTCGTGGCCCTGGTCGGCATCGGCACCGGCACCAAGGGGCAGATCGAGCAGCAGGTCGAGGGCCTCGGCTCCAACCTGCTGCTCGTCGTCCCGGGCCGGCTCGAAGCCGGTTCTGCCCCGACCGCGTCCACGATGAGTCTCGACGACGCCGAGGCCGTCACCCGCGTGGTCGGCGATCGCGACCGGGTCGCCGTCACCGTCGCCTCGGGCGAGACGATCCGGGCCGGTTCCCGTTCCGCGTTCGCCAGCATGCAGGGCGTTCTCGAGACCACCCCGAGCGTTTTCGTACGCCGGCTCGACCGCGGCGCCTACCTGACGCGTACGGATGTGACGACCGGCCGCCGCGTCGCGGTGCTGGGCGCGGGTACCGCCAGCGCGCTCTTCGGCGACCGCGACCCGATCGGCCGCCAGATCACGATCAGCGGCGTCCGGTTCCGGGTCATCGGCACCTTCGAGCGGCTCGGACAGAGCCTCGGCGTCGACCGTGACAGCGAGGTCCACGTACCCGTGACCGCCGCGCAGCGGCTGCTCGGCACCGACCGCATCGACGGTCTGGCGATCCGTGCCCCCGACCGCGAACGCATCAACGCGCTCGCCTCGGCCGTCGTCGCCACCCTCAGCGAACGGCACCCCGACACCGACTTCAGCGCGGTCACCCAGGAGCAGATCCTCGGCGTGCTCGGCGACATCCTCGGTGTGCTGACCGGGGTGCTCGCCGCGATCGCCGGCATCAGCCTGCTCGTCGGCGGCGTCGGCGTCTCGAACATCATGCTGGTCTCGGTGCGCGAGCGGACGAAGGAGATCGGCCTGCGCAAGGCCGTCGGCGCCCGGCCCCGCGACATCGGCGTGCAGTTCCTGCTCGAGGCGGTGCTGCTGACCACGATCGGGGGCGTGCTCGGGATGGCCCTCGGCGTGACCGCCGCGCTGCTGGTCGACGGGCTGACCCCCGTACCGGCCACCATCACCTGGTGGTCGCTCGCGCTGGCCTTCGGCGTCTCGGCCATCGTCGGCATCGTCTTCGGCGTGGTGCCCGCCCAGCGCGCCGGACGGCTCGACCCGGTGGTGGCGTTGCGCACCGAGTGACCGGCGGCACCCCCGGTCCGGCCACCCGCGCGGTCGGCGGCCCGACCGGGAAGGCTTCATCGACATGAGGAAGATCGACGTGCCCGCGCCCGCGCAGGTCCTGCTGGCCATCGCGTCCGTGCAGGTCGGCAGCGCGGTCGCGCGTGGCCTCTTCGACGACCTCAGCGCGGCCGGGGTGACCTTCCTGCGCCTGTTCCTGGCCGCGTTGATCCTGGCCGTGGTCACCCGCCCCAAGATCCGTACGTGGTCGCGGACCGCCTGGCTGGCCGCCGCGATGCTCGGCGTGGCCATGGCCGGCATGAACCTGATCTTCTATCTGTCGCTGCGTGATGTGCCGCTCGGCACCGCCGTCACGATCGAGTTCCTCGGCCCGCTGCTGCTCGCCCTGGTGCAGACCCGTCGCATGGTCGACCTGCTGTGGGCCGGGCTGGCCGCCGTCGGCGTGCTGCTGCTCGGCCTCGACGGCGGCGGGTCGGCCCCGGCGAGCGGCTTGATCCTCGCCTTCGTGGCCGGGCTCTTCTGGGCGGCGTACATCGTCTTGAGCGCCCGTCTCGGCAGCCTCGTACCCGGAACCGGGGGCCTGACCGTCTCTCTGGCGGTCGCCGCCGTGCTCGTCCTGCCGTTCGGCGCGGGCGGCGCCACCGCCGTACTGGATCGTCCGTCGCTGCTCATCGGCGCGGTCGCGGTGGCCCTGCTGTCGTCGGTGCTCTCCTACGGCCTGGAGATCAACGCGCTGCGCCGCATCCCCACCCGGGTCTTCGGCATTCTGATGAGCCTCGAACCGGCCGCCGCCGCGATCGCCGGACTGCTGATCCTGCACCAGCGCCTCGGGACCGGCGAGATCGTCGCCCTGATCCTGATCACCCTGGCCAGCGCGGGCGTGACCCTGGCCCGCCGTCGCTCGGTGGCCGTCTGAACCCTCAGCTCCGGGCGGCCGCTGCCGATTCTTCCGGGGTGCACTACCAGCTGCGTGACCAGCACGGGGCCGCGCACAGCGTCGGCTACCTGATGCTGGCCGCCGCGCCCGCCGTCTTCCTGACCGGCATCGTGCTGCCCGACGAGCACCCGCTCGGCTGGGTCGTCACCATCTCGATCACCTGCGTCTTCACGGCCTGCGTCGGCTCGATGGCGCGGTGGCGCCCGGCCCGCCTGCCGCGCGTCTGGTGGCTGATCGCGCCGTTCCTGGCCACCGTCTCGATCGCCGGCCTCAACTTCGTCTCACACGACGCCACCGCCGGCTCCCAGCTCTTCTACCTGTGGCCGGTCCTCTACGCGGCCAACTTCCTCAGCCACCGCAACGCCGCGATCACCCTGGTGCTGGTCTCGGCCGGACACGCCGCGGTCGCGTTCACGTCGCTGACCCCCAGCCGCGCACTGGCCGACTGGATCTCGGTGACGGTCGCCCTGAGCCTCACCGGCTTCCTCGTGGCGTCACTGCGCACCCGCAACGACCGCCTTCGCGAGGTGCTCGAGTCGCAGGCCCTCGCCGACCCGCTGACCGGCGTGGCCAACCGGCGCGCCTTCGACGCCGAGCTGGTCCGCTCCGTCGCCCGGGCCCGTCGCGGCGGGGAGAGCCTCGCCATGCTGACCGTCGACATCGACCACTTCAAACAGATCAACGACACCTGGGGGCACGCCGTCGGCGACCAGGCGCTGCAGGCGATCGCGGCCGCCCTGCGCGGCGTCGCACGGCGCGACGAGGACGTGGTCGCCCGCCTCGGCGGTGACGAATTCGCCGTGCTGCTGCGCACCGACGCTCTCGGCGCTCAGCGTGCCGCCGACGAGGTGCGGGCGGCCCTTCCCGGCGGGTCCCCCGGCCTGAGCATCGGCATCGCCCTGTTCCCGGAGCACGCCTCCACACCCGCCGAGTTGACGGGCGCCTCGGATGCCGCGCTCTACGAGGCCAAAGAACAAGGCCGAGGGCGTACGGCCCTCGCCGTCTAGCCGCCGAGAATGTCCTCGCGGGTGCGCGGGTACGGGCCCCAGCCGTCGCGCAGCACGTGGATGTAGACGGCCTGCAAGCACACCCCGACCCGTGCGGCCAGCTCGGCGTCGTCCGGCCCACCCAGCCGTACGGCCCGGGCGAAGTGATCGAGGGCCTCCATGTGCCGGCCCTGGTCGAAGCAGGAACGACCCGCGTTCTCGTGCACCACGCTGCGCAGCGTCTCGGGCACCTCGGCGCCGGTCGCCTTCGCGAAGAGACGGTCCGCCTCCTTGAAGTCGCCCCGCAGCCGCAGGATGTGCGCCAGCTCGGCCTGCGCGATCACCTCGGACTGAAGATCGCGGGCCGACTCGGCGTGGGCCAGCGCCAGCCGGCTCGCCGCGGCCGCCATGCCCAGCTCGCCGAGCAGCCGGTAGACCTCGGCCCGTACGCTCAGCAACCCGGACTTGGTGACGTTGTCGACCTCGTCGGCCAGCGGCCCGTCCAGGCGTTCACCCAGTTCACGCAGGGCGTCCTTGTTGTCGACGACCTCGCGCAGCGTGCCACCGTCGAGCCGCCAGCGAATCGCCTCGAGGTCGGCCGCGGACAGGGTGGGACGCGCCTTCTCGGGCTCGGTCGGGGGACCGGCGGCCTGCCGGGCGTCCCGTTGGGCCGACATCCGCTCGTCGATCCGCGCGCGCACGGACTCGGCGTCGTTGGACGGTTCCTCCCGGACGGCCTGCTGCTCGCCGGTGCTGGACATCCGCTGCACGAGATCGGTGACGTCCAGGTCGATGACGTCGCCGGCCGGTTCCTGCTCGGTCGTTCCCGGCTCCTCGACGGGCTTTGCCGGATCGGGCTGGGCCAACTCGGGCTTGGCGTCTTCGACCCTGGCTTCCGCGGGCGCGGCGTCTTCGAGCTTGGCTTCCGCAGGCTTGGCTTCCGCAGGCTTGGCTTCCGCAGGCTTGGCTTCCGCGGGCTTGGCTTCCGCGGGCTTGGCTTCCGCGGGCTTGGCTTCCGCGGGCTGGGCGTCTTCGGGCTTGGCCGTGAACCATTGCCCGCCGAACTCGGTGTCCGCCGTCCGCTTGGGCGCGTCGGGCCCCGACACGACGAGTTTCCCGATCGGCCGCAGGTTGTGCAGCGTGCCGTCCGGATCCATGTACGGCGCGGCGTGCGCTCCCGGGCGAGCCGGGTCGTTCGCCGTGGGGCCCTCCTGCTCGATGCGGCCGCCGTTGTCCGGCCCCGCGTGCCGGGACCGGCGGTCCGGTTCCGTGGGCTCGGGGTTCGCCGTGGGCTCGGGGCTCACCGTGGGCGCGGGGCTCGCCGTCTGCTGCGGGGCCTCGATCGGGGACCGCTGGGCCGGAACGCGGGGAGTCTGCTGCGCCGCCGGAGCTGGTTTGGCCTCCGGCGCGGCGAGCTGTTCCGGGGGAGTGGGCGACATCTTGGGGCCGCTCGGACCGTCGTTCGGTACGCCCGGATGCGTGTCGGCGATCCGTGGCGGTGTCAGCGCTTGGGTCGGCGCGTCGGCTCGTGGATCCGCCGGTGCGCTCACCGGACGCGGGCTGCCCACCTGCGGCGTCGCGACCGGTGGCCGGTCGCCGCGCGGCGCGCTCACGGGCGCCGTGGCGAGCGTGGTCGGCCGGCCCGTGACCGTCCCTCCCGGCGGAGGCGGCGCCCACGCCGAATCGCCGGCCGGTTTCGGGTTGACCTGCGGCGCAGGGACTTGAGGGGCCGGCGGGGAAGAGATCGGCTTGGCGGGCACGGGGCGCTGCTCGGCAACAGGCTGAGCCGGAGCCGGGGCGTGCTGGACCAGCGGTTGCTGGACCGGCGGTTGCTGGACCGGCGGTTGCTGGACCGGCGGTTGCTGGACCGGCGGTTGCTGGACCGGCGGTTGCTGGACCGGCGGTTGCTGGACCGGGGCCGGGGGAGTGGGCGGCTGGTGATCCGTCGCGTGTCGTTCCGGACCGCCGAAGAGCTTGTCCACCGCTCGCCGGAAGAAGTCCCCGCCCGTCTTGTGCCCGGCCGCGTCCTCTGCGTTCTCGTGGTGCTGCTCGGCCCCCGGGCGAGCCGGGGCGTGCTGATCCGGCACGGCCTGGTCCGCGTCGCGGTAGGCAGGCCTCGGCGCCGGCTGAGGCTCGCTCGGACGTGCGACAGGCATGGCCGGTTCGCTCGGGCGATCCACGGGCGCGGAAGGGCCGGCCGGGACCTGACCCTGAGCCGCCGCGGGAGGCGCCACAGCGGGCCGCACGTTCGGCGCGGCCGGCGGCGGCGTCGACGGTGAGACCGGCACACTGGGCGGAGCAGTCCGCTGCATCGGCGGCACCGGGATCGACGGCGGCGTCGCGGCCGGCCGCGGAACCAGGGGCGAGCCCTGAACGGGAGTGGGCCCGTGCACGCCGTGACCCGGTGGAACGTGGACAGCCGCGGCGGGTCGAGGCGCGGCCGGCGACACCGGTCGGCTGAGCCCGCTGGTCGGCACCGCGGCGGGCGGCGCCTCGTCGGCCACCATCGCCCACGGGTCCTCCCCCTCGGAGAGGAAGACGTGCGCGGTGCGAGGGCTGCGGCGCGACCGCTGACCCGGCGGAATCTCGAGCCGCGGATCGGTCTCCCACGGCGAGCGGTCGAAGTGACCCTGCGGTCCACCCGGCTGGTCGGAGTGCGCCGCGGCCTCGCGACCCGGCTGCGGCGGAACGGGCCCACGAGCGGGTGACTGCTCGAACGCTCGGCCCTGATCGCCGGGCCCGCCCCGGGGCGCCGAAACCTGTGCCGGCCTCGGGGGAACGGGACCATAGGCGGGACCCTGCCCCGCCGCCGCGACAGCAGCCGGCGGAACCGGACCCTGGCCCGAAGCAGCCGGCGCGTGGGGCGCGCGCGGCGCGGCGTCCGGGGTCTGCGGAGCCTCCCGGCCGGGGGCGGCCGGAGCCTCAGGCGCCCGTGGCGGTACCGAAGCGCGAGCAACCTGAGGCTGCGCCGGCGCGACGGGTGGCGGGGTGGCAGCGGGCCGCGGCTGCACGGCCGGCGGCTGCGGCGCGGGCGTGACGGGGGCCGGAGCGGGGCTGATCACCCGGGCCGCGGGCGTCGGCGCGTGCGTGCCGACGACGCGGGGCGCCTCCGACGGCTCGGCCTTCTTGACGACGCGTGGCGGGGGCGGCGGCTCCTCCTTGCCGATGACCTTGGGCGTGGCCGGGGGAGCGGTCTGGCCGGCCGCACGGGTGCCGGCGGCGGCGTCCTCCTCGACCGTGGGCGCAGCCTGCGCGTCGGCCGGGTTCGCCCGCGCGGCCGGTGCCGCGGGCACCGACGGCTTCCCGTGCACGACCGGCACCTCTTGCGTCTGCCGCCCGGGCGCGGCCTGCGCCGGCGGCGACTGCCGGACGGGCGGCGGCGTCGCCGACTGAGGCTGTGGCTGTGGCTGCGGCTGTGCTTGAGGTTGCGCTCCCGCGAACTGCGCCGCGGGCGGAACAGCCGACGGCTCGGCAGGCGGCCCTTGCAGCTCGGCCGCCGGAAGCATCTCCCGTCGCTCCGGACCAGCCCCGGCGGCAGCCCAGCCCGGGTCGGCCACGCCACCGTCGCCGGTCCAGCCCTGGCCGCCGACGGGGTTGCCGTCGTCCCAGCCGCGTTCGTCGCTCCAGTCCGCCGATCGCCGGGCCGCGGGCGCCGACCGCCGGTCCTCGTCCCACTCGCGGCGGGCGGCCGGACGGGCGGCGGGCCGCTCCTCCCAGCCTTCGCGTCCACCGGCGGGCCGACGGTCGCCCTCCCACGTCTCGCGGGCGGCGGGCGCCGATCGACGGTTGTCGTCCCTCGTCTCGCGGGCGGGGCCGCGCCGATCGTCGACGATCTCGCCCTCGATCGTGCGCGGGCCACGCCGGCGTTCGTCGGTCTCGTCGGCGTCGGACGGGTACGGGCGTCGTCCGTCGGCGTCACCCGGCCAGGGGCCACGCTCGTCGTAGTCGTTGCGACGCCGCGGGTCGTCGGCGCGCCGGTCGCCGTACTCGTCGCGGCGGCGCGACCGCACGTCCCGTTCGCCGGCCTCGCGGCGCTGGTCGTCGGTGCGCCGCTCGCCCACCTCGGGGGGCGGCCCGGAACGCCGTCCGTCCGGTCCCGTCCGTGGGTCGGCCACCTCGTCCCAGATCATCGCCGTGCGCTCGCCCGAACGGCGTACGCCCTCGTCCGGGTAGGGACGGCGGCGCCGCTCGTCGTAGTCGTAGGCGTCCTCGCGCGGACGGTCCCGAGGACGGCGGTAAAGGTCGTGGGAGTCCGCCGGCCGCGCCTCGGGCACCCGAGCGCGCCCACTGGCAGCCGGACGTTCCTCCTCGCGGCGCCGCTCCGGAGCGGGCCGCCATTCCGCGGCGGGACGCCGCTCGTCAGCGGTCCGCCGCTCGTCAGCGGGACGGCGCTCGTCAGCGGGACGGCGCTCGTCAGCGGGACGGCGCTCGTCAGCGGGACGGCGCTCGTCAGGGGTCCGCCGCTCCTCAGCGGGACGGCGCTGATCACCGGGACGGCGTGGATCACCGGGACGGCGTTCGTCGGCGGTCCGCCGCTCGTCGCCGGAACGCCGCTGGTCAGCGGGCCGCTGCGAGTCGCCGGGCCGACGTTCCTGAGTGGGCCGCCCGTCCGGAGCCGGCCGGCGTCCCTGAGCGGGCCGGCGATCTTGAGTGGAGCCCTGCCGCCACCGGCCGGCCGGCCGCTCCTCCTCGTCGCTGCGGCTGACCGTCTTGACCCCGGGGTTCGGCCCGTGTCCGTACGCCACCAGGTCGCGATGGTCGTACGGCTCGTCGATGTCGTCGTGCAGGCCGTAGCGCTCGTCGGGACGCCGCGAGGTCGATTCGGCGTACGTCGTGTCGGGCGCGTCGAAATCGGCGCCGAGCTCGGGCCGGTTGAAGTCGACGTCGGCGAAGTCGTCGCCGGCCAGGTTGGGCTGCGAGGTGTCGATCGGCACGAAGTCGGGGTCGTCGAGCCAGCTCGGCCGCTGCGAGTCGAAGGCGACCTGCGGCGTACGCGGCTGATCTGAACCGGCGTTGCCCTGCGAGCGGCGACGGCGGCGGGCGGCCAGCTCGTCGACCGGGGACTCGGGGCCGCCCCGGCGCGTGGGGATGACCGGCTCGGGAGTGTCGCGTCGCTGGTACTGCCGTTCCTGAACGACGGCCGCGTTGGGGACGATGGAGTACTCGGAGTATTCCTCGTCCCAGTATTCGTCGTCCTCGAAGCTCATGCCGCGGCTCCCGGGACGTGCTCACGGCGCCAGGGGGGATGCCCTTCACCCCGTCGCCGCATGCCTGGCCCCCCGTTCGTCACGCGTGCCCGGATCGTCCCCTCCCACGCGGTGGATGTGGAAGGTTAACCACGGATTTGCGGGCCGCGCCACCACCCCCAGGAGCGCGTCCCGCGACCTTGCGACCGGGCCGGGACCGAGCTGCGGTCCGGTCAGGTCGCTCCCCCGGGCTTGTTCTTCGGCGGAGAGTACGTGGACCAGCGGCGCACGGTTCAAAAGGTGTCGGCTGTCGTACAGATTTTTCGCCGCGCGCGGCGGGGATCGGCGACCCGAACTTAAGCAAGTCTTAAACCCGTTCTGAGGATACGGACGAGTAACTAAGGCCCGCCGCCAGTGGCGAACCACACTCTCCGCAGAAACGGATCATGTTGCTATGCGTGTCACGGTGGAGAGGCGCCCGGGACGATGCCGCCCCGGGCCCCCTCAGCCACACACCGAAGTCCCCCCGGCCGGCGGCCGCCGCCCCCGTCTCTAGATGGCCGCCAATCGCGCAAACGCCACGCGAACGCTCACATCGTCCTGCCCCCCATGCCGATGTGAGGTCGTGCCTGCGCGGTCGTGCCGGGAAAGGAACGGCGGCGGGCTAACTCCCCGCCGCCGTTCCGCCACTCTCCTCATCTGTCACACCCTCGGAGTAACTTCTTCGGTGTGAGCAGCTTCGAAGCCGACCCCGAGGTCGGCCTGTCCGCCCCGGCCACATTGGAGCTCCTCGAGGGCGCCCCGGTCGCGCTCGGCGGCCCGCGCGGCTTCGCCGTCACCCGCACCCTGCCCAACCGTCAGCGGCGCATGGTCGGCGCGTGGTGCTTCCTCGACGCCTACGGCCCCCACGACATCGCCGGCTCCGGGGGCATGCGCGTCGCCCCGCACCCCCACACCGGCCTGCAGACCGTCACCTGGCTGGTCGCCGGCGAGGTGCTCCACCGCGACAGCCTCGGCAACGTGCGCGAGATCCGTCCCGGTCAGCTCAACCTGATGACCGCCGGCCGCGGCATCTCGCACGCCGAGGTGACTCCCGAGAGCCACACGCCGACCCTGCACGGCGTCCAGCTCTGGGTCGCCCTGCCCCACCAGGCGCGCGACATGGCCCCCGCCTTCGCCCACCACGACGACCTGCCCGTCGTCAGCGAGAACGGCCTCACCACGACGGTCCTGATGGGCACCTTCGCCGGCGTCACCTCGCCCGCGATCTGCCACACACCCCTGGTCGGCGCCGAGATCGTCCTGGCCCCCTCGGCCGAGTCCACGCTGACCCTGAGACCAGACTTCGAGTACGCCTTACTCGCCCTCGACGGCGCCCCCACGGTCGAGGACGCCACACTGAAACCCGGCCCGCTGCTCTACCTGGGCTCCGGCCGCGACGCCGTCCGCGTGGCCACCGGCTCCGCGTCCCGCCTGCTGCTGCTCGGCGGCGAGCCCTTCGAGGAACGCCTGGTCATGTGGTGGAACTTCGTCGCCCGAGATCACGACGAGATAGTCCAGATGCGAGCCGACTGGTCCGACCACACCCCGCGCTTCGGCGAGGTCCACGGCTACGACGGCGATCCCCTGCCCGCCCCCGCGATGCCCATCAGCCGCCTCGTGCCCCGGGGCCGCACCCGCTGATCGGTTTTGACGGGTGGCGCACGGCCGGTGCGATGTGTGAGGCAATCGGGTTGACGCTGTCCGGCTGCGGGCGGATCGTCGAAGGTACGGCCTTGTCCGCCGTTCGCAGGGAGCATCAGTGAACGTCTGGGATGTGGGAAAACTCGCCCTGATCGTGGCCGCGCCGACGCTGCTCGGCGCGCTCCTGGTCTTCGCGCCCCGGTGGTGCGATGCGATAGTCGACCGCTGGTCGGCGCTGCGGCCACAACCACCCGTACCGCTGGGCCCGCCGATCGAACAGCTCGCCGCCGACCTGCGCCGCCTCCTGCGCCTGCACGGCGAGATCATCGCCTCCGCCCACCTGGCGATGCGCGCTCACCGCCTGTGGGCCGTCGAGGCAGCTATCGGCACCCGAGCGATCGAGGCCGCCCGCGCCCTGGGCGTGCCCCACCCCGAGGTGTCGGGCCACGACGCCCTGTCCCGAGGCCAGCTCCACGACCTGCTGACCGCCCTGGCCGCCGCCGGCCTGGTCCTGCCGGCCAAGGTGGGCCCGTTCACCTCGGACGGCCGCATCTGAAGCGTCCGCCGTCGAGACCAACCCCGGGCGGCCATCGCCGTGGACCTCGGCTTCGGTTACGCCGGCCGCGCGGTTCGAAGGCGTCTCAGGCGAGCCGGCGTCGGGCCGCTCTTGTGCGGCCGGTTGCGTGGCCACCGTCATCGCTACCGGCGTAATGGGGCACGGGCTTGGGTGGCAGACCACCTCCACCGCGAAGGCTTTCCACTACGCACGTGCAAGAAGATCTAAAAGGGGTATTTAAACGATCCGTAAGGTTTACCGGCCCGTTCCACGTTGATCACGCTCAGGCGGAACAAGCCCCGGGTTCAGGCGGTGAAGCGGCTCGAGCCGAGGATCCTCGTGACGGTGACCTCGATCGCTACGCGTGCGGGGTTGGGGCGCGGCGTGCGGTAGCGGGCGGCGTAACGCTCCACCGCCTCGGCCACCGCGTCGGGGTCGTCGCGGACGACGGCCAGGCCCTCGACAGTCGACCAGCGAGCGCCGTCCACCTGGCAGATCGCCACCCGGTTCTGGCCCGCGCGGACATGCCGGACGTGGGCCGACGTGGACGACGAGATCACCCGGGCCAGTCCGGCGGCCGGGTCGAGGGTCGCGCCGACCGCGACCACGTGCGGGGAGCCGTCGGCGCGCAGCGTGGTCAGGGTGCACAGGTGTCGTTCGGTCCAGAACTCGAGCAGGGCGGGGTTGTCGAGAGTGACGCGGCCGCTCACCGCGGGAGCCTGACGGGCGTACGGGAAATCATTTGATCATCATGCGCCGCGGGTGAGGGCGGCGCGCGGCTGGGGGAGGGTGGCGCGCGGCGGCGAGCATCGCGGAGCGAGGGGAAACCGCTGCCGGGTCAGGCGGTTTCTGCTGGCAGGATGCCTCGGCGGACCGCTGTCACCAGTTCGGCGTGGTCCCGCTCGACCTGGTCGGCGTAGGTGCGGGCGAAGCGGACCAGGGCCTCGGCCATCTTCGCGCTGCCGCCGATGTAGCCCGCGATCATCGAGGCTCCACTCGTGCGCGCGTGGGACTTGGCCAGCAGGTAACCGCAGATGCCCGCGTAGTCGCCCAGCGCCCGCGCGTCGATGCCCTCGACGACGATCGCGCCCTTCATGTCGCGGAATTGCCGCACGTAGTACTGCCGGTCGCCGACGGTCGCCCAGCCGAGCAGCGGGTCGGACACCGTCTGCAGTGCCTGCTGGTATTCGACGACGCGCTGTCCTTGGTGGCGGTGCCAGGCCGCGTCGCCGTGCTGGTGTTTCGCGACGACCGAGCGGCGGGCCTCCTTGAGCTGCAGGAACACCACGTCCGACGGGCTGCTGCCCTCGCACAGGGCCACGTATGCCCGCAATCCGACCGACCCGACGCCGACGACCTTGTGCGCGATGTCCACGATCCGGTAGCCGGCGAGAATCCGGGCCCAGTGCGGCGGCAGCGTGTTCAGATAGCCGTCCAGCGCCTCGGCGAGCTGGTCAAGATCGGAGGAGGAGGGCCGCGTGATCAGCGGCGGCTCCTCGACCAGCCGGGCCGTGCCGTCGCGGCGTTCGGTGAAGCGGGGCAGCGCCCGGTCGCTCGTGCGGCGGCGAGCACGTCGCGCCGCCCGGTCGATCTCGGCGCGGAAGCTGGCCCGCGACGCCGCCGAGCGCAGCCGGTCGATGTCCATCTGGTCGAAGGAGCGGCCCAGCAGGGGTTGTTCGGCCAGGTGCTGGATCTGCATCTGGTATTCCTCGACGCAGTGCTGCACCGCGTCGCCGCAGGCGCTCTCCTTGAACCCGTTCTGCCGCCCGGCCACGTACACGCTGGTCACGAGACGTCGGAGGTCCCACTCCCAGGCGCCGGGGTGCGCCTCGTCGAAGTCGTTGAGGTCGAACACCAGCTCGCGTTCGGGGGAGGCGTAGAAGCCGAAGTTGCCCAGGTGGGCGTCGCCGCAGATGACGGGCGTGATGCCGGTCGCGGGCAGCGAGGCGAAGTCGTCGGCCATCACGTTGGCCGAACCCCGCAGATATGCGTACGGCGAGGCGACCATGCGGCCGACGCGGAGCGGGACGAGCCACGGCTGCCGGCCCGCGTTGGCCTGCATGATCTGGGTGACCGGGTCGACGCGGCCGGGCGGCACCGACCAGAACGCCATCTCGGACCGGTGCGACCGTTCGCGCAGCGACCGGCCCAGCGCGTAACGCTCCGAGCGCGACCGGGCGGGCAGGCGCAGCGAGGCGAAACCCCCGTCGTCGGCGGTCTCGAGAACGACATGCCCTGTTGCTGGTTCCATCACGGCCCACCATAAGGCTCGTCGGATAGATCAACTAGGGGTGGGTAGCTCCCCTCCTCAAGGACCGCACCAGCGGGTTAACGGGTTCGTAACACAGAGTGTCAGCGCGCCGACACGAGGCCGAACGTCGATGGGCTGACCGACGGGAAGACTCCGGACAGCGAGCCGACACCGCAGCGCTTCTGCAGGATCTCGCCGATCACGGCCCGGTAGTCGGTGGTCACCGCGAGATCGCCGGCCACCAGCGCCGACGGGGCCAGGCCGGGCCACTTGGCGTATACCTTGCCGCCCTTGACCCCGCCGCCGAGCAGCAGCATCGCGTTGCCGTAGCCGTGGTCGGCGCCGCGCGAGCCGTTCTCGCGCACCCGCCGCCCGAACTCGCTGATCGTCAGCAGCGTCACCGAGTTCATGGCCTCCGGTCCGAGGTCGGCCGCGAACGCCGCCAGGGCCGTGGCCAGCTCGCTCAGGTTGTCGTACATGCGCTGGCCCTTGACCGCCGTGCCGAGACCCTGGTGCATGTCCCAGTCGCCGCAGTCGACGGCCGCGGTCGCCAGCCCCACCTTGGCCTTGATCAGCCGTGCGACGTCGCGCAGAGCAGCGCCCAGTTCGGTCTCGGGATAGGTCGCCGCCGGGGTGTACGGGGTCGCGCGGACGGACGCGCTGGCGGTCAGCGCCTTGTCCGCGGCCAGAGCCGGTACGGCCAGCATCGGGGGAGCGTCGGCGTACATGGCGCGCAACGCCGCCGCCCGGGGGCGTTTGTCCGAGTCACCGGCCAGCGTGAATTTGTCGATGGAGGCCATCGAGACCGACGCCGCGGGTCCTGCGAGGAGCCGGTCGGGCATGGCGCCGCCGACCGAGACTCCCGCGAGCGCGCCGGTCGCCCCGGTCTCGCCCAACATCCTTCCCAGCCATCCCGTACGGGTCGACGTGCCGGGCGCCGCGTTCTCCATCGCCTCCATCGCCGCGAAGTGCGAGCGCGTCTGATTCGCCTGCCCGACCGCGTGCACGCCCGCCAGCCGGCCGCTCTTCCACAGCGGCAGCAGCGGGGCGAGCGCCGGGTGCAGCCCGAAGCTGCCGTCCCCGGCGATCACCTGCGCCTTGGGCACGCCGATGGCCGGGCGCGCCTTGTAGTAGTCGGGGTCGCCGATCGGGGCCAGCGCCGAGAGCCCGTCGAAGCCGCCGTGCAGCGACAGGACGACGAGCGTGTCGCCGGTGTAGCCGGGAGCGGCGTACGCGAGCTGTGTCGACACTCCCGCCCCGGCGAGCCCGGCGAGCCCGGCCGCGCCGAGCAGGCCCCGGCGGCTGATGTGCTTTTCGCCGCAGTCGAACAACGATCTCACCTCAACTGGAATGACGGCGCGTCGAGGACCAGCGCGATCAGGTACGGCGCGTGGCCGGCGAGCGACTTGTCGGATGCGGTCAGAGGACTGGTCGGCAGCTTGCCCGCGACGCTGAGCACCGCGGCGGTGTGCCCGGCTGGCAGCTTCGCCCCGATCAGGCGCGTGGCCAGGGCGTCGACCAGGGCCCCGTACGTGCCCGGAAGAGCCGGGACGAGCGACTTGAGCAGGTCGGTGGGGCGGGTGAGCTGGCTGGGGTACCAACCGGCGGCCAGGTTGAGGTGGTTGTTGCAGCGCATGAGGAAGCCGGACGGCGACGCCCATGCGGCGGCCACGTCGGGGAAACCGTTCGGCGGGCTCCACCGGTACGGCGCGTTGCCCGCGTTGACCAGGCCGTTGTAGAGCGCGTCCAGGGCCTTGACGCCCGAGGCCTCCGGTCCGAGACCGAGGGTACGGATCGTCGCGATCAGGTCCTCGAACGGCGTGCGCGACTTCTGCCCGACCGCCGCCGCGAACTCCGGCGAGGTGAACAGAGCCTTCAGCACGGGCTTGATCGCGGTGTCGTTGTCGAGGTAGATCTTGGCCAGCCGCGTCACCAGCGACTCGGGCGCCACGTCGGCCACGAACCGCTGGCACAGCTTGGTCGCCAGGCGCTTGGCCGTGGCCGGGTGCTTGGCCAGGTGGTCGGCGAACGCCAGCGACGCCGACTCGCCCACGGCCGCGGTCGCGTTGGCGTGCTTGAACCCGAGGATCTCCACCGCGCCGGTCACGTGGCGAGCACCCTCGTAGACGTACGCCCCGGTGCTGTCGACCGTCAGCCCGGTGAGCAGATTGGCCGCCGCGTAGACGTCCTGCTCGCTGTAGACCAGGCCGACCGTGTGCAGCTCCATCAGCTCACGCGCGTAGTTCTCGTTGGGGTGGGCCTTGGTCGACGAGCGGTTGTCGAGGTAGGTGAGCATCGCCGGGTGCTTCATCGACGCCTTGAGCATGTCGGCGAAACGACCGAACGCGTGCTTGCGGATGACCTGGGTCTCGTAGTCGGAGCGGCTGTCCCACACCTGGCTCGACGGCGCGGCGATGTGCAGGTGGTTGGCCCAGAACGCGGCCGTGACCTCGAAGAGCTGCCGGTTGCTCCACGCGGCACGGGCGACCGCGGCCCGCCCGAGCTGCTTGAACGCGTCGTACGAGTTCTTGGCGATCGACGACCGGACGGTGGCGACGCTCGCGCCGGCCAGCGGCAGGCGGGCGACCAGCTTGTCGCAGGCGGCGTCGTCGATTGAGGACGCGTCGAACTGCCGGTCGAGCCAGCCCTCGACGCCCAGCTTGCGCACCTCGGCCAGCGACGCCGGGGTCGGGCCGAACGTGGCGCGGCGCAGCAGGTGCGCGAACGGGTCGGCCGGCAGTAGCTGAGCCGGGGTGGTGGCGGCAGCGGCGGCCGGGGCGGCGGCGGCCACACCGGCGGCAGTGGCGACAGCGGTGGCGGCACCGGCGGCGAGAATCGTGCGTCGGGTCGTCATGTCAGGCCCTTCGACGCGGAAGCCCGTCACCGTCGCGGCTGCAACCGTGACTAACGGATCCGCAATCCGCCCGCACCCGTACCGCGGGGACGAAGTCGGACGTACGCTCAGGCCTGTGGATCAGGCTGAATCGGTACGCACCCCCGCCTCCTGGGTCGTCGTCGGTCTCGACAACGGCGGCACCTGCAACAACGCCACGGTTCTGGACGCGACCGGTCGATATCTGGTCGACCACCTGGTCGAAAACCCGAGCATGGTCACCGACGGTCCCGAGTCGGCCATCGAGCAGCTCGCGGCGGCCTTCCACAACATCCTCGAGCTGACCAGCACCCCGGTGACCCTCGTACGCGCCGTCGGGCTCGACACCCCCGGCCCGGCCAGCGCGCACGGCGTCATCTCGTCGAAGGGCGCGACGAACTTCAGCCAGGTCTCGTGGCACGGGTTCGACATCCGCAGCGCTTTGGAGGCCCGCATCGGTTTGCCGGTCTTCTACTTGAACGACGCGAATGCCGCCGCTCTGTACGCGCATCACCGGCTATTCGGCGCCGACGCGATGACCAGGTCGTCGGTAGCCGCGATCGTCGGCACCGGCCTGGGCGGCGGCGTGGTCGAGGCCGGCAAGGTGGTCAGCGGCGCCGCCGGCATGGCGGGGGAGCTGGGCCACGTGCAGATCCCGCTGCACGACGTGCTCGAGCCGGGACAGCCCGCCCCCGAGTGCAACTGCGGCTTCACCGGTGACGTCGAGAGCATCGCCTCGCTCACCGGCATCAAGAAGAACCTGCTGCCCTACTGGCTCGCGCGCTTCCCCGATCACCCGCTGGCCGCTTTGCCGTTGCCGCAGGCGGCCAAGCAATTGCGATCGTACGGGGAGAAGGAGGACCCGCTGGCTCTGGCGGTCTTCGGTCAGCAGGCAAAGGCGATCGGCAAGCTGTTCACCATCGCGGCCAACTTCACCGATCCCGACGCCTACCTGCTCGGCGGCGGCGTGGTCGAAGCCGACCCCAAATTCCGCCAGTGGTTCCTCAACACCGTTCGCGAGAGCACGCAGCTACGCGCCGAGCAGCAGGCCGCGGCCACCTTCGCCCTGGTCGCCGACCTCGACATGGCCGGCGCGCGCGGCGCCGCCGTCGCCGCGCTGGAAGCCGTACAGAACGCCTGACCTCGCCGCGGGCGCAGGCCCGGCCATCAAGCGCCGGCCTGACGTTCAGCCGCCGGCCGGCTGGAACAGCTCGACCGGGTTGCCGGCCGGGTCGTCGAGGACGATCTGCCGGCCACCGGGGCCGGTGATCACCTCGCTGCGGAATACCACGCCCGCCGCGCGCAGCCGGTCGACCTCGGTCTCGATGTCGTCGACCAGCAGGTGAATGCGGTTCCAGCCGCCCGGATGTGGCGTGCGCCCGTCGGGCATCGACCGGCCCGCCGAGCTGGCCGGGCCCGAGAGCAGCAACCGCAGGTTCCCGCGGAGCACATCGGCGAACGCCGGCGAGTAGTTGGTGTTCAGCTCGAAGCCGAGGTTGGTGGTGTAGAAGTCGATCGCGGCCTGTACGTCGTCGACGAGATAACGCACGTGCACGGTGTTGTCGGTCATGACGCCTCCCTTGCGGGTTCGGTGGCGATGGTGTGCGACAGGAAATCGACGCGTCCGGCGATGTCGGCGGCGACGCGGTCGAACGCCGGCAAGCCGTCAGGGTCGGCGGCCGGGTCGGGGATGCTCCAGTGCGCGGCCGTCGGGCCGCCGGGGAAGTCGGGGCAGACCTCCCGGATCCGATCGCACAACGTGATCACCCAGCCGAAGTGCTGCCCGGCGAACTCGTCGAGGTGCTTCGGCCTCGCCGCACTCAGGTCGATGCCGTATGCGGCCATTGTGGTCACCGCGTGCGGGTGGATCGGTTTGGGCCGGCTGCCCGCGCTGAAGGTCGTCACCCGGCCGCCGGACCGCCGGGCCAGCAGCGCCTCGGCCATCTGTGATCGCGAACTGTTCCCGGTGCAGAGGAACAGCACCCTTGTGGATCTCGCCGTGGCCGGTCGGAGCCGGAACGCATCGGTCGGCGGTGGATCGGGCGGTGGGACGAGCCGCAGACCCGGGTTCAGCGCTGCCCCCGCCGCGGACAGCAGTTCGCCGCAGCGGGCCAGGTCGAGCCGGTAGTAGATGTCGCGCCCGTCGGCGGAGCTGCGCCGGGTGCGGACCAGCTCGGCCCTGCGCAGCAGGCCCAGGTGGTAGGAGACGAGGCTTTGCTGTTCGCCGACCAGTGCGGTCAGCTCGTGCACCTGCCGGTCGCCGCGGGCGAGCGCGTTCAACAGCCGCCACCGCACCGGGTGGGCCGCGGCCCGCAGGAAGACCGGCGGTTCCGGGTCGGCGACGTTCGGGTCTCGCCCCATTCACCGACAATACATCAAATCATTTTGATGGAAACTCGATCGGACGCCGGGATCTGCGCAGCGCCAGCCCACCGGACACGGCGGCGATCAGCCCGAGCGGGATGCTCGCGTAGCCGCCGACGACACCGTTGCCGGTCCCCGGTCCGCCGTCGGCGGTGGCCAGTATCGCCAGGCCGGCGAGCGCGCCGACCAGGCCCGCGATCAGCGCGGCCCATGATCTGCGCGAAACGGTGGTGGTGGGGCGGGCCAGGGCGAGGCCACCGATGACGGCACCGGCCAGGGCGATGAGGGCGGCCGCGGTGGCCACGACGCGGTCGAGGGTCAGGGCGGACGCGTCGACAGTCGACGCGGCGGACAGCAACATGTCGTCTCCTCGGTGGTGAGGGCTGGTCTGCGTCGATCCTGGTCGTCCGGCCCCCGGCGGGCATCGTCCCGGCGTGGGCACTTCACGCTGCCGCGCTCGGCGCAGGCCGCGGAAGAAGTACCGCGTACGCAGCAGCCGGCCCTGCCGCGCCGGCGGGATTCGCTCAACGGTCCGTGCGACTAAGGTCCCCTCATGGGGAGTGCGCGGGTCGGCGTCCGGGACGCGCTGGTCGCCGTCCGGGGTGCGCGGGGCGGCGTCCGGGACGCGCTGGTCGCCGCCGGGGTGGCGGCGGTCCTCGTGGCGGCCGGGTTGTCCGAGCATCGTTCGCCGTCCGGTTCCGGCCTGGTCGGCTATGTGCTGCTGGTGGCCGGCGGGCTCGCGCTGGTCGCCCGCCGGCGTGCCCCGGTCGCGGTGCTGGCCGTCACCGGCCTGTGCGCGGTCGGCTACCAGGCTGCCGGGTTCACCGTGTTCGCCACCGCCTACCTCGTGGCCGTGTACTCCGCGATGCGATCCGGGCACCGGGTCGCCACCGCGGTCACGAGTCTGCTCGTGCTCGTGTCGCTGCCCGTCGCGGTGATGGTCTCCGGCCGCGACGACGTGAGCGAGGCTCTCGTTCAGGCCCGCGACGTCCTCGAACTGGCCTGGCTGATCGCCGCCGCCGCGGCGGGCGAGGCCCTGCGTCAGGCCGAACGCCGCGCCGACGAGGCCGAGCGCACCCGTGAGGAGAGCGCCCTGCGCCGCGCGGACGAGGAACGGCTGCACATCGCCCGGGAACTGCACGACTCCCTGACCCACCAGATCTCCGTGATCAAGGTTCAGGCCGAGGCCGCCGTCCACGTCGCCCACAAACGCGGCGAGCCGGTCCCCGAGGCCCTGCTGGCCATCCGGGACGCCGGCCGCGAGGCGGCGCGGGAACTGCGCGCGACCCTGGAGGCGCTGCGCGAGGATGACAGGTCCCCGCCGCCCGGCCTCGACCACCTGCCCGGCCTGGTGCGGCGAGCCGGTGCGAGCGGCCTGCATGCGTCCTTGACGATCGAGGGGGAGCGCACCGAGGTCCCGGCCGCGGTGGACCGCACTGCCTACCGCATCGTGCAGGAGTCGCTGACCAACATCGCCCGGCACGCCGGGGCCGGCGCCGCGTCGGTCCGGGTCACCTATGGTCCCGGCGCCGTGGTCATCAAGGTCGACGATGACGGCACCGCCACCCCGCAGTCCCCACCGACACCCGGCGTCGGGCTGCTCGGGATGCGGGAACGTGTCACCGCCCTCGGCGGCGAACTGCGGGCCGAGCCGCGACGCGAGGGCGGCTTCACCGTGCGCGCCGAGCTCCCCGTGGACCGTACGTCGTGATCCGGGTCCTGCTGGTCGACGACCAGCCGCTGATCCGCAGCGGCTTCCGGGCCCTGCTCGACAACGAGGACGACCTCGAGGTCGTGGCCGAGGCGGGCGACGGCCACGAGGGGGTGGCGCTGGTCCGGCGACACCGGCCCGACGTCGCCCTGCTCGACGTGCGGATGCCGCGGGTCGACGGCATCGAGGCCACCCGGCGCATCACCGCCGACCCGGCCCTGACCGAGGTGCACGTCGTCGTCCTCACCAACTACGGCTTGGACGAGTACGTCTTCGAGGCGCTTCGTGCCGGGGCGGCGGGCTTCCTGGTGAAGGACATCCTGCCCGAGGACTTCCTGCATGCCGTGCGCGTCGCGGCCCGCGGCGATGCCCTGCTCGCGCCGTCGATCACCCGCAAGCTGATCGACCGCTACGTCACCCAGGCCCCACCCGGTGATGCCCGAGCCGCGCTGACCGGGCTGACCGCTCGCGAGCGGGAAGCCGTGACCCTGGTCGCCCGGGGTCTGTCGAACGACCAGATCGCCGTCCGCATGGTGATCAGCCCGGTGACCGCCAAGACGCACGTCAACCGGGCCATGACCAAGCTGCACGCCCGCGACCGGGCTCAGCTGGTCATCATCGCGTACGAGTCCGGCCTCGTTACGGCCCGCGGCGTCTGACCCCTGAAGCCCATCCCCGGTGACACGTGTTTTACAAGAGATCGACATCTGTAGATATTGACGATCTCCTTCAGTAACGTCGCTGGTGCCGTCCGCGGCCGGGGGGCCACGGACGAGCTGAAGGGGGAAACCAGATGCGACGAAGCATCGCGACCGTCTCCGCGGCGGTGCTCGGCCTAGCCCTGATCACGCCAGGGGCCGCGCAAGCCGATCCGCTCTCACTCGCTCCGCCCACGCCGTCCGGCGGTGACCTGAGCCCGGCCGACAAGGCCTCGCTCGCCGCCGGCGTCGGCATCGCACCCAAGGCACCGTACGGGGCGAAGCCGAAGGGACCCAACCCGTACCTGGCCGAGGTCGCCGATCCGGCCAAGGTGGACTACTCGGGCTGGGCGAACTACATGAAGGCCCAGGCGAAGGCGAAGACCGCGACCCGCGACAAGGCCGCCAAGGACGCGAAGGTCAACGCGGCCGCGGCCAAGCCCGCCGTCGTGGTCGACGAGGACGAGCTGCCCGGCACCAACGGCGGCAACGACATCCCGGTCAACGCGCAGCGCGTCACCGGTTACGGCACCGGCTCGGGCCAGTACCCCAACATCCGCATCCTCGGCAGCCTGGACAACGAGGTGGTCGGCACCCCGACCGTCGCGCCGGCGCCCGAGGACAACGGCTCCATCCCGCTCGCCGGCGCCACCGGGATCGGCACCGGCACCCAGAACGGCGCGGTCATCACGTCCGAGATCGGCGACGGCCCGCACGGCCGGCAGACCGGCGACGGCAGCAACGACTTCGACTTCTACAAGCTGACCGCACCGGCCGGCAAGGTGCTGACGCTCTCGACCGCCACCCCGACCGGGCCGCTCGACACTGTGCTGCAGCTGTTCGCGGCCGACGGCACGCTGGTCGCGGTCAACGACGACTTCACCGGCCTGGACAGCCGCATCAGCTACCGCGTCACCACCGCCGGGACGTACTACCTCGCGGTCGCGGCCTACGGCGGTCTGCCCGCCGACCCGTTCGACTCCGGCAGCGGCGGCGGCATCGGCGACCCCTCGCCGCCCACCGAGGGCCCGTACACCCTGACCCTCACCTCCGGCGGCGTCGACAGCGACTTCTTCGCGGTCAAGCTGCGCGCCGGTGACATCATCGGCGGCTCGGTCACCGGCTCGGCGACCTACCTGACCGTGTACGACACCGCGCCGCGCGAGGTGCACGGCTCGTTCCAGGACGCGTCGTTCATCTACCCGCTCGACTCGCCCCTGCCCGGCGGCGGCAACGCGGTCACCGACTACGTGGCGACCAAGGCCGGCTGGCACTACATCGGGGTGGCCAGTGGCTCCGGGGCGTACCAGATCACGGTCGAGGCATATCGCCCCGTGCTGCAGGGGGCCAAGCCGCAGCAGACGCTCTACCTGGACTTCGACGGTGCCCGGGTCAACACCGGGGTCTTCGGCGGTACGGGCAACGTCAACCTCACGCCGTTCGCGGCGTTCCTCACGAGCTGGGGCCTGACCCGCGCCGACGAGGACGCGGTGATCGACGCCGTGGTCGCCGGGGTGAACGAGAGCCTCAAGCACGACCTCGAAGCCAGCGGCCTGAACCCCAAGTTCAAGATCAAGATCGCGAACAGCAAGGACAACGCCGACCCGTGGGGCAAGGCGAACGTCAGCCGCGTCGTCGTCGGCGGCACCATCGCCGAGTCGGGCGTCGACACGATCGGCATCGCCCAGAGCATCGACCCCGGCAACTTCGAGACCGAGGAGACGGCCCTGGTCCTGCTCGACGTGCTGAGCTCACCCGCCGGCTCGACACCGGCGTCGCTCAACACCTACCTGGGCCCGACCAGCGACCGCGTCAAGTTCGTCGCCCAGGGCCTGGCCAACGTGATCTCGCACGAGGCCGGCCACTTCTTCGGCGACTTCCACACCGACAACCAGGACGCGCTGCCCAACCTGATGGACGCGGGCGGCACGGGCTTCGCCACGCTCTTCGGCGTAGGCCCCGACGGCATCGGCGGCACCGCGGACGACATCGACGTCGACTTCGGCGACAGCGCGTTCCTGCCGGCCGAAGGCTTCGTAGGCACCGAGGACACCCTGGGCCGTATCGTCTTCGGCGTAACCAGCTAGACCAGCACTGTTGCGCAGCCGATCCGGGCCGGCGGGCGGTGGTTCCCCCCACCACCCGCCGGCCGGTTTCACGCGGAGCGGGTGGCCGGGCTCAGTGAGCGACGACAGGTGCGGCGTCGGGATCGATCTCCAGGGGCCCGCTGCGGAAGGTGACGGCGGCGATGACGGCGCAGAGGACGAAGAGGCCGGCAGACCACCAGAAGACAGCGTGGTAGCTGTCGAGGGCCGCGAGCGGTGCGGTTCGCGGGCCGGCCCCGTGACCGGCCAAATAGCCGGTGGCGGCGGAGGCGGCGAAGGAGCTGAGGAGGGCGGTGCCGATGGAACCGCCGATCTGCTGGGCGGTGTTGATCATTGCGGAGGCGACGCCGGCGTCGTGGTGCCGCACGCCTGAGGTGGCGGCGTTCTGGGCCGGGGCGAAGATCAGTCCCATGCCGAAGCCGGTGACGAGCTGGCCGGGTAGCACGCCGGTGAGATAGCTGGAGTCCAGGTCGAGCCGGGTGAGTAAGAGCATTCCGGCGGCGGCAAGCAGCGCGCCGGCGGTGATCAGCGGCCGGGGCCCAAGGCGCGGGGTGAATATCGAGCCCATGGTGGCCGCGGTGATCACCGTCGTGGCCATCATGGGAAGGAAGGCCAGGCCGGACTGGATCGGCGTGAAGCTGAGGATGCCGGTCAGGTAGTAGGTGAGGAACAGGAACACGCCGAAGATGGCGCCGCCGGCGATCGCGACCGACACGTAGGAGCCGCCGCGGTTGCGGTCGAGTACGACCCGCAGCGGCATCAGCGGGTGCGCGACGCGGCGCTCAATGGCCACGAATGAAGTCAGGATGACCACGCCCGCGACGATGAAGCCCCACGTCAGCGGGTTGCTCCATCCGTCGGTCTCGGCGTTGCCAAGGCCGTAGACCAGTGCGGCCAGGCCGGCGACGGCGGTGACAACACCGGGCCAGTCCATCCGGTTGCGGTTCTGCACGGGCTCGTCGCTCAGTTTGAAGACCGCAGCGAGCGCGGCCAGGACGGCAAAGGCGAGGTTCACGTAGAGGCACCAGCGCCAGGAGGCGTACTCGGTCAGCAGTCCACCGAGCAGCAGGCCGACGGCGCCGCCGGCGCCGGCGATCGCGCCGAAGACGGCGAAGGCCTTGCCGCGTTCGGCGGCGTCGGTGAAGGTGATCGACAGCAGCGACAACGCGGCCGGTGCGAGCGCGGCGCCGAACGCACCTTGCAGGATGCGGGCGATGATCAGCATCTCGATGCCGTTCGCGGCGCCCCCGAGCGCGGAGGCGAGGGCGAACCCGGCGAGGCCGATCAGGAATATCTTCTTGCGGCCGAAGGAGTCCGACAGCCGTCCGCCGAGCAGGAGCAGGCCGCCGAACGCGAGGGCGTAGCCGGTGACCACCCATTGCCGGTCGGAGTCGGTGAAGCCGAGGTCGTGCTGAGCGGTGGGCAATGCGATGTTCACGATCGTCGAGTCCAGCACCACCATCAGCTGGGCCAGCGCCAAAACGCCCAGGGCCCACCACCGGCCCGGATGCCGTTGCCGGGCTGGAATTTGCGCCTGGTTCGTCGTCGTCATGGTCGTCCTTCGCGAAGTTAAGTGGAGATGGTTCCTCCGCATCGCGACGTTAGTAGCTGATTTGAGGCCCTGCCTCCGTTTGTTCGGGAGGTCACAGAAAGGGAGCACAGTCCTCCGCTTGTTACTCTCCGGATATGACCAGCACCCATCAGCCTGCTGAGAGCACCGGCCGGCCGCTGCGCCGCGACGCCGAACGAAATCGGGAGCGGATCATCGCGGCTGCCCGCGCCGTGTTCGCGACGCGCGGTCTCGCCGCGACGCTTGACGACGTGGCGCATCACGCCGGCGTCGGCATCGGCACCGTGTACCGGCGTTTCCCGAGCAAGGAAGCGCTTGTGGAAGCCGCCCTGGACGAGCGGCTCGACGAGCTCGCGGCGACGGTCGAGGCCGCGTTGGAGGCGCCCACCGGCTGGGACGGCCTCACTGGGCTGCTGCGTCAGGTCGCCGAGATGCACGCTGCCGACCGCGGTCTGCGCGACCTCGCCTTGGGCGGCGGCTGGACCATGGGGCACCACGAGCGGATCGGCACGCGGATGGTCCCGTTGATCACACGGCTCATCGAGCGTGCTCAGGCGGAGGGCTCGCTGCGCGAGGACGTCACCGCGGCGGACGTGCCGCTGATTCTGATGATGATCAGCGAGGTGGCTCTGCACAGCCATCCGGTGCGGCCGGACGCCTACGCACGGTACCTGCAACTGCTCATCGACGGCCTCCGCCGGTCGCCCGACCACGGCGACCTGGGACGGGCACTGAGCCAGGACGATGTCGACGCTGTCGCCCTTCACTGGCTGCCGAGCAGCGAGTCACGGCGCGCGCCCTCGCCGTCCTGACATGACGCGAGTGCTAATCCTTCAGGGCGGCTTCCACGTCCGAATACAGGGCGAGGTAATCGGTCAGACCCAGCGTGTCGAAGAGGCGGCGCAGGAAGCCCGAGGGGGCGGCCAGGCGCACCCAGCCGTCGCGTTCGGTGGCGCGGCCGTGGGCGGTGACCAGGACGCCGACGCCCATCGAGTCGCAGAAGTCCAGGCCCGAGACGTCGACGACAACCCTGGGGGAGGGGCGTTCGACGAGCCGGGAAAGGTTCGCCTTGAGGGCGGGCGCGGTGTCGATGTCGAGGGAACCTCGCAGCACCAGCACGGCCGTGTTCGGCGGGTGGTGCGCGACCGAGACCTGCATGGCGTGTCGCTTTCGGTGGTGACAGCGGGGGCGGGGGTGGCGCTGCATCGATCGAACGGACGGGTTGGTAGGTCTCACCCTAGGCGAGCCCGCCCCCGATAGCCGAATCGTCTACCGGGCAGTAAGTTGCTTGCGTGAGCATTCAGGCAGGTGACATCGTCGATGATTTCGAGCTCCCCGACCAGGACGGCGCACCCCGTCGGCTGAGCACCCTGCTGGCCGACGGCCCGGTGGTTCTGTTCTTCTACCCGGCCGCACTGAGCTCGGGCTGCACCGCCGAGGCCTGCAACTTCCGCGACCTGGCGGCCGAGTTCCGCGAGGCCGGCGCCCAGCGGGTCGGCATCAGCCGCGACCTTCCCGCCCGCCAGAAGCAGTTCGCCGACAAACACGGCTTCGACTACCCCCTGCTCAGCGACCCCGACTACGCCGTCGCCTCCGCACTCGGCGTCAAGCGCAAGCTCCCCCTGGGCCCCCTGAGCACCAAGCGTATGACCTTCGTGATCGACACCGACCGCCGTGTCCTGGAGGTAATCCACTCTGAGAGGAACATGAACGACCACGCGGCCCGCGCACTCGAGGTCGTCGCGGCGCGAAAGGCAGCCTGACCCGAAGCCACGCCGCGCCCGCACGCCTACATGCTCTTCCGCGAGTTCGTCGAGACCGGCACTGGTCTCCGCCGGCGTCGGTCCGCCGGCGGGGCAGGCCCGCGCCGACGTCAGCAAGCTGCGGTCACAGGTCGGCGACGGCCTCAGCGGTGGCGGGCGGCGTACCGACGGCTTCGACGGGGATGCGTGCGGCCGGCAGCTTCGTCAGGTGCGCCGCGCCCACCCGATCAAGCCGGAACCAGCGAATAGCTTGACGGCTGCGGCAATGCCCGACGAGATACCAGTGCCCCCGGGTGCGGGCCAGCAGCACCGGATCGACGTGCCGCCGCGTCGGTGAGTCGTCCCTCGAGCGGTAGTGCACCACGAGCACGCGCTGCTCATGCAACGCCTGCTCGATCGCGCGCCGGATGCGGGCGTCCCCCGGGGCGTCGGCCTGGTCGATCCACACACGCTCGTTCAGCGCGTTCGCGTGCTCCCGCGCCCGCCCGTCCATCACACCGAGGATCTTGACCAGCGCGGCGCGGGCATGACTCTCGAAGGGCTGCCCCCGGTGAGCAGCCACCGCAGCCGCAAGCCCCGAGACCTCAGCGTCCGTGAAGTTCACCGGCGGCATCGTCGCCGCCGCCTCGACGACATATCCGCCCCCCGGTCCCGGCCGCGCCCACACCGGAAAGCCCCCGTGCTGCAGCGCCGAGACGTCGCGCTTGATCGTCCGAACACTGACCTCAAAAATTTCGGCAAGCCGCTCCGCCGAACGCCCCAAGGCCCCCGCGCGCCGCAGTTCCTCCCGCAATGCGTACAGCCGATCGGTTCGGTTCACCCGGAAATAGTGACATGCCGGTGACACTCACGCCCGCGACGATGTCGTCATGAAACCTTCAGCCGATCCGATTCTGTTCCTCAGCGGTGCCGGTCTCGCCGCCTGGATCTGGGACGACGTGCGCCGCGATCTCGCCGGGAGCCGGCAGACCCTGGTCGCTGTTCGCCCCACGAACGACCGGGCCAGGCTCGCCGACTATGCCCGGGCGGCCGTCGACTCGGCGCCGCCCGGCCGCTTCGCGATCGTCGCGCATTCCTCCGGCGGCGTCATCGGCTCAGAGATCGTTCGGCAGACACCCGATCGGGTCAGCGCCTTCCTGGCGCTGACCGCCGTGATCCCGTCCCCGGGCGAATCGTTCCTCTCGGCGATGCCGCGACCGACCCGCTGGTTGCTGAACGCCGCGATGCGCCTTGCCGGAACCCGCCCGCCCGACTCGGCGGTCAGGCGCGGTATCGCCCACGGCCTGAATGAGCGGGTCGCCGACCACATCGTCACCGACTTCACCCCCGAGTCGCCCCACCTCTACCGCGACCGGACCACCCCCGGCGAGTGGACCGCCCCACGCGGTTACCTGCACACCACGAAAGACCGCGAACTACCGATCGCCCTGCAACGGCAATGCGCGAAGAACCTAGGCACCGCTTGGCAGGACGAGCTGAATACAGGCCACCTGCCGATGCTCGAAGACCACAGATCAGTGGCCGGTTCCATCACGCGTTTCCTGAATCATGCGCTGCTGGCCGGAACCCCTTGAAGGGCGCGAAGCGTCCGGCCCGAACCGGCACGGTGCGAACGCGCAACCCACCACCCAGGCCCGCCCGGGTGACGCGCAGACACCTGAACCAGAGCGCGGAAGCCGATCTACGCCCCGCCAGGGGATCACTCAGCCCGAGATGCAATCAGAGACGGGCGCAACCAGACTCCTGGCCGTGACTGACCACGATGCAAGGCTGAGGCCGGGGTGGAATTTGAAATTCCACCCGGCCTCAGCCGTCAAAGCGCAAGTTAAAGGCTGTTCTTCCAGGCCCGCCCACTACGCCCGATCAGGCGGTCAGCATCGGCGGGCCCCCACGAAGCAGCCTCATAAGTAGGAATAGGAGAGTTGTCCTGAGCCCAGTGCTCGATGATCGGGTCGACAATCCGCCAGCACTGCTCAACCTCGTCGGTACGGATGAATAGCGTAGGGTCACCCAGCAGCGCGTCCAGCAGCAGACGCTCGTACGCCTCAGGAGACTCCTCGGCGAACGTCTGCTCGTACGAGAAGTCCATGCTCGCCGTGCGAACCCGGAACGAGTGCCCCGGCACCTTGGCCCCGAACCGCAGCGAGATCCCCTCGTTGGGCTGAATGCGAAGAATCAACGCGTCAGCTTCGAGACCGGTCAGCTGGTCCTGCGGAATGGGCAGGTGCGGCGGCCGCTGGAACTGCAATGCCACCTCGGTGACCCGGGCCGGCAGCCTCTTTCCCGTACGGACGTAGAACGGCACCCCCGCCCAGCGCCAGTTGTCGACGTTCAGCCGCATAGCCGCGTACGTCTCAGTTCGAGACAGCGGATCCACCCCGACTTCTTCGCGGTAGCCCGCCATCAGATCGTCGCGCGTGCCGCCTCGCGTGTACTGCCCGCGCACCGCCAGGTCGGCGATGTCGCGGTTCGTAGGAAGCCGGATCGCCTGGAGCAGTTTCACCTTCTCGTTGCGCAGCCCCTCAGCTTCGAACGAGGCGGGCGGCTCCATCAGCGCGAGCGCCAGCACCTGCAGCACGTGGTTCTGCACGATGTCGCGCATCGCTCCCGCGCGCTCGTAGAACCCGCCCCGCGTGCCGACCCCCAGCGTCTCGGCCACCGTGATCTGCACGTGGTCGACCCACGACCGGTCCCAGATCGGCTGGAAGATCGAGTTGGCGAATCGGAGCGCCAGCACGTTCTGCACCGTGTCTTTGCCCAGGTAGTGGTCGATGCGGAAGACCTGGGACTCGTCGAACGCGCCGTGCACCACCGCGTCCAGTTCCCGTGCCGTCGGCAGGTCGCGCCCGTACGGCTTCTCGATGACCAGCCGGGAGAACGAGCCTTCGCGCGCGTGGTTGAGCCCCGCACCGGCCAGCCCGTTGATCACCGGTTCGAAGGCCTCGGCCGGGGTGGACAGGTAGAACAGGCGGTTTCCGGACGTGCCGCGCGATGCGTCGAGCTCATCGAGGGTCTCGGCGAGGCGCTTGTACGTGTCCGGGTCGTCGTACCCGCCCGAAACATAGCGGATGCCGCCCTGCAGCTGCGGCTTGTCGAGCAGGGTGCGCTCGCCGAGCGCGCTGGCCGCGAACTCCTCGTCGGCCATCGGCGTGCGAGCGACGCCGACCAGGGCGAACTGGCCGGGCAGGCGACTGTGCCGGGCGAGGCTCTCCACGGCCGGGAGGAGCTTTCGCCGGGTGAGGTCGCCCGAGGCGCCGAAGATCACCAGGGTGGCGGGTGGGGCGCTGCGCTCCTGAATGAGCTGAGGGGCGTTGTCCATGGTTCTGCGTGTCCTCCGACCGTCGAGACCGTCCGGGAAGACACTACGCAGAGTTGGTCCGGAACGGTTCATATCCATCTCCTGATGCGACCAGGGATACACCGACAAAAGTGGCAAACTGGGGGGCAAAGGCTTCAGCCCGTTTTTGGGTGGCGGGCGAGGCGGTTGGATGGGCGTGCACCCGAGGGGGACCCGTGAAGTACCGGCTCGTGACCCGCAGCGACTTCGACGGCTTGGTCTGCGCGGTGCTGCTGCGCCACCTCGACATGATCGACGACATCAAGTTCGTGCACCCCAAGGACGTTCAGGACGGGGAGGTCAAGGTCGACGAGCACGACATCCTCACCAATCTCCCGTACGCCCCGGGCGCCTACATGGTGTTCGACCATCATCACTCTGAGACCTTGCGCAACGCCGGCCTCCGGAACAACCACGTGATCGATCCGGACGCCCCGTCGGCTGCCCGGGTCATCTACGAGCACTTCGGCGCTCGTCAGCGTTTCCCGCTGGTCTCCGACGAGCTCATGCGCGCCGTGGATCAGGCGGATTCGGCTGACTACGCCCTCGACGACATTCTGCGCCCGCAGGGCTGGACGCTGCTCAATTTCCTCATGGACAGCCGTACGGGTCTCGGCCGTTTCCGCGATTTCCGCATCTCGAACTATCAGCTGATGATGCAGCTCATCGACGCCTGCCTGGAGATCGACGACGTCGCCCGCATTCTGGAGCTGCCCGACGTGGCCGAGCGGGCCGAACTGTTCCACGGGCAGCGCGACCTGTTCGTCGACCAGTTGCGCCGGGTCAGCCGGGTCGACGGCGACGTGGTCGTGGTCGACCTGCGCGAAGAGGAGATCATCCACGCGGGGAACCGCTTCATGGTGTACGCCCTGTTCCCCGAGTCGCGCGTGTCGGTGCACGCGATCTGGGGCCGCCAGAAGATCAATACCGTGTTCGCCTGCGGGAAGTCGATCCTCGACCGCACGTCGCCGGTCGACATCGGCGAGGTCATGCTGGGCTACGGCGGCGGCGGGCACATCGCGGCCGGCACGTGCCAGGTGCCCCACGAGGACGCGGAGCGGGTCGAGCGCGAGATCGTCGAGGCGCTGCGCTCACCCCGTACGGTGTCGGTCTGACAAACAACGAGGGCAGATATCTCGAGGGGCGGAAAGGTCTCCCTCCCCGCCCCTCGTCCGCGGGTCGTGGGTCATGCCCAATGACCCCACCCGCCGGTCGTGCTCCGCGCCCCACGCGCGGCATCACGACAGTTCCCGCGTCCACCAGCGCGGGAGTCTCAGCCCTTGAAGGCCCACTTGCTGTTGCCGCCGCCCGCGGTGACCGGCTCCTTCTCCTCGACCTTGGGCTCCTCGGCCGGGGTGTCGTCGGGCTCGTCGTCCTCGTCGGCGTCGGCGCGGTGCCGGCCGCGGAACATCACGATCGCGCCGCCGAGCAGGGCCAGACCGGCCACGACCCAGCCGCCGATCGACCAGAACGAGGGGCCGCGCTGCGCGTCGGAGGCGACCTGGGCGAAGTATTGGTCCTCACCCGAGCCGGCGGCTTGGGGAGCCGCGGCGCCGCCGTGCCCGTGGCCCTGAGCGGCGCCGCCCGTGGTGTCCGGGGTCAGCGCGATCGAGGCCGGCGTCATCGCCTTGCCCGGCTTGCCGTCGGCGTAGGTCGTCGACACGTCGAACTTCATCGAGCTCAGCGTCGGCAGCGGCCCGACGGCCACGCTCAGGTCGGTGCTGCGGCCGGGCGCGAGGTCCTTGCCCGGCATGGCCAGCCAGGTGATCGACGCGGCGGTCTCGGTCGTCGAGGTCTCGCCGTGCAGCGTCTTCAGCGGGGTGGCCAGCTTGCGCATCTCGATCTTCGGCGCCCAGTCGTCGACGGACAGCGGATAGGCCTCGGCCAGCGGCAGGTCACCCGGGAAGGTCAGCTTGATCGTGTGGACCGGTCTGTCCCCGTCGTTCGTGACGCGCAGCGTGACGTTCTGTCCGCTGCCCTGGGGTGCGCTCGTCGGCGACACCGTCACGTCGGCCAGCGCGGGGCCGGCGACGAGCACGCCGAGGACTGCGGCGGCGACGGGAAGGCCCGCACGGCGGGCCGGCTTGGAGTGCCTCACGACTGGTAGTTCGGATCACAGCCGTCAAAGGTTCAAAGCCCCCGGAAAAGTTTTCCGACCCCATCACGGATGATGGCGGGATGCGTGACGTGCCCATCGACGGCGACATGATCAGACTCGGTCAGTTCCTCAAGCTGGCCGACCTCATCGACACCGGTGGGGAGGGCAAGGTTCTCATCGCCTCGGGCGACGTGTCGGTCAACGGCGAGGTGGACACCCGCCGGGGCCGCCAGCTGCACCCGGGCGACGTGGTCGAGGTCTTCGGAAGGACCGCCCGCGTGGCTTCTACATAGGACGATTCACCTCCCGAATGGCCGTTCGTCTGACTGAGAGCGACGAACGGTTGACATCGCGTCGATCTCAGGCATGTACTGGTGGCCGATGTGTTACCGGCGTCACACCACTGGGTAGTGCCGCGGGGACCGAGGAAACGCCTCGTCGGGGAGGCAAGATGCCACGCAGGCACTTACGCGCCGTGCTTGCCGCGACAACCGTGACCGTGCTCGCCCTCAGCGGGTGCGCCGGCTGGGGCGGTGGGCCGGGCGGCGGAGGACCGAACAGCATCAACGTCCTGATGGTGAACAACCCGCAGATGATCGATCTGCAGCGCCTCACCGCGGACAACTTCACCAGGCAGACCGGCATCAACGTGAACTTCACGGTGCTGCCCGAGAACGACGTCCGCGACAAGATCAGCCAGGAGTTCTCGAGTCAGGCCGGCCAGTACGACGTCGCCTCGCTGAGCAACTTCGAGATCCCGATCTACGCCAAGTCGAAGTGGATCGCGCCGCTCGACGACTACGTCGCCGCCGACACCGCCTTCGACCAGGGCGACATTCTCGCGCCGATGACGCAGTCGCTGACCGCCGACGACGGCAAGCTCTACGGCGAGCCCTTCTACGGCGAGTCGTCGTTCCTCATGTACCGCAAGGACGTTCTGGACGCGAACGGCGTACAGATGCCGGCCAAGCCGACCTGGCAGCAGGTCGCCGACATCGCCGCCCAGGTCGACAACAAGCAGCCCGGCATGCGCGGCATCTGCCTGCGCGGCCAGCCCGGCTGGGGCCAGATCTTCGCCCCGCTGACCACCGTGGTCAACACGTTCGGCGGCACGTGGTTCGAGAAGGACTGGACGCCCAAGGTGAACGCGCCCGAGTTCAAGCAGGCCGTGAACTTCTACGTCGACCTGGTGCGCGCGCACGGTGAGAACGGCGCCCCGCAGGCCGGCTTCACCGAGTGCCTGAACAACCTCGTCCAGGGCAACGTGGCCATGTGGTACGACGCCACGAGCGCGGCCGGTTCCCTCGAGGCCGACGACTCCCCGGTCAAGGGCAAGATCGGGTACGCGCCGGCGCCGGTCGTGAAGACCGACAGCTCCGGCTGGCTGTACGCGTGGTCGTGGAGCATCCAGCAGGCCAGCGACCAGAAGGACAACGCCTGGAAGTTCATTTCCTGGGCCTCCAGCAAGCAGTATGAGGAACTCGTCGGCCAGCAGGTCGGCTGGTCCAGCGTCCCGGCCGGCAAGCGCGCCTCGACGTACGAGAACCAGGACTACCTCGGCGTCGCGGCGTCGTTCGCCGAGCCCACCAAGGCGGCGATCGAGGGCGCCGACCCGCGCAATCCCGGGGTGCAGCCCCGGCCCGCGATCGGCATCCAGTTCATCGACATCCCCGAGTTCACCGACCTCGGCACCCAGGCCTCGCAGTACGTCAGCTCGGCGATCGCCGGCCAGATGAGCGTCGACGAGGCGCTCGATCGTGGCCAGCGGCTGGCCGAGGACGTCGCCGAGCGCTACCAGTCCCGCGAGGAGGGTTGACCATGACATCGGTCGCCGAACAGTCCGGGACGAAGACCGGAACTCCGCCGCCCACGCCGGGGGCCGCCCGACGCGCGTCAGCCTGGGCCCGCCGGGCACCGCTGCTGCCCGCCCTCATCTTCATGATCATCGTGACGCAGCTGCCGTTCGTGGCCACGCTGGTCATCTCCTTCATGGACTGGAACGCGTACTACCCGGACGAGCGGGGCTTCGCCGGGTTCGACAACTTCGCCCGGGTCTTCACCGACGTGAACATGCGCGACGCGGTCTGGACCACGATCCTGCTGACCGCGGGCGTCGTGCTGATCAGCGTCGTGCTCGGACTCGGCATCGCGCTGCTGCTGGACCGCAAGTTCCGGGGCCGGGGCGCGGTACGCACCATGATGATCGCGCCGTTCCTGGTCGTCCCGGTGGCCGCGGCGCTGATCTGGAAGCACGCGCTCTACAATCCCGAGTACGGCCTGTTCAACGGCGCTCTCACCTGGATCTGGGGCCTGTTCGGCTCGGACAACCCGCCGCAGCCCGACTGGATCAGCAACGCCCCGCTCTGGTCGGTCATCTTCGCCCTGGTGTGGCAGTGGACCCCGTTCATGATGCTGATCCTGCTGGCCGGGCTGCAGGGCCGCCCGCTCGACGTGATCGAGGCGGCCCGCATCGACGGCGCCAACAGCTGGCAGATCTTCCGCAGCATGACGCTCCCGCACCTGCGCCAATACCTCGAGCTGGGCGCGCTGCTCGGCTCGATCTACATCGTGCAGAACTTCGACGCGGTCTTCACGATCACGTCCGGCGGCCTGGGCACGGCCAACCTGCCGTACACGATCTACCAGATCTTCTACCAGGCCCACGATTACGGACGGGCTTCCGCGGCGGCCGTGGTGGTCGTGATCGGCACCATCATCATCGCGACGTTCGCCCTGCGTACGGTCTCGTCGCTCGTCAAGGAGGAGACCCGCCGATGACGACTCTCGCCCGCCCCGCCGCCGTCGAGGAACAAGCGGTCAACAAGAAGAAGGACGGCCGCGGCGGTGCCTGGCTCAGCCTGCTCGCCTGGGTGGTCGGCATCCTGTTCGTGTTGCCCGTCCTATGGATGGTGCTGACCTCGTTCCACTCCGAGACCAACGCGGCGCAGAACCCGCCGGCCGTCTTCGCCCCGCTGACGCTGGAGGGCTACCGCGAGTTCTTCTCGGGCGGCGCCTCGCCCTGGCCGCCCCTGCTCAACTCGCTGACCGCCAGCGTCGTGTCGACGATCCTGGTGCTCCTGCTGGCGATCCCGGCGGCGTACGCGCTGAGCATCAAGCCCGTGAAGAAGTGGAGCGACGTGCTCTTCTTCTTCCTGTCCACCAAGATGCTGCCGGTCGTGGCGGGCCTGCTGCCGCTCTATCTGTTCGCGCAGAACGCGGGCCTGCTCGACAACATCTGGCTGCTGGTCATCTTCTACACCTCGATGAACCTGCCGATCGCGGTGTGGATGATGCGCTCGTTCCTGTCCGAGGTGCCGGTCGAGATGCTCGAGGCGGCCGCGGTCGACGGCGCCGGTCTGGTCAAGACGCTGCGCTCGGTGATCGCCCCGGTTGTCATGCCCGGCATCGCCGCGACCGCGCTGATCTGTTTCATCTTCAGCTGGAACGAGCTGTTGTTCGCCCGCGTGCTCACCGCAACGGTCGCGGAGACCGCCCCGGTCTTCCTGACCTCGTTCGTCACCAGCCAGGGCCTGTTCCTGGCCCAGCTCTGCGCGGCCGCCTTCGTGGTCTCGCTGCCCGTTCTGGTGGCCGGCTTCGCGGCCCAGGACAAGCTGGTGCAGGGCCTGTCGCTGGGCTCGGTGAAGTAGAGGCTTTCACTCCGCCCCCGATGAAATGGTGGCCGGTCCGATGCCACGGACCGGCCACCGCCATCATGGGCACATGAGTGATCTCGGTGAACGGGTGCGGGCGACGGCGGACGAGCTGAGTGGTTCGCGCGACCAGGTGGTGGTCGCCGCGCTGAGGGGCGATGAGGTCGAGATCGCCGGGGACCCGGACGCCGTGTTCGAGATCGGCTCGATCACCAAGGTCTTCACCGCGCTCGCCCTGGCCCGCGACGGGGGTCTCGACGAGCCCTTGCTGCCACGCAAGGAGCGCGGTGGTGTCGCGATCACCCTCGAGCACCTGGCCCGGCACACGTCGGGCCTGCCCCGACTGCCCACGGGCATGCTGCTCAAGGCCCTTCTGCACCCCCTGCAACCCGACCCGTACGCCGGCTGCACCGCTGACTTCCTGGACAGCGCGCTGGCCCGTACGCGGCTCAAGTCTGTTCCGGGCCAGAAGTTCCGCTACTCGAACTTCGGCGCCGGGCTGCTCGGCCTCGCCCTGTCCCGCCGCGCCGGGGTCTCGTACGACGAGTTGATCGCGCGGCTGACCGGCCCGCTCGGCATGACCTCGACCGGTGTGACCTTGGAGCCGCTGCAGCCCCACCGGGCCAGCGGCCAGCCGACCCCGCCGTGGAACCTCGCCGACCTGGCCGGTGCCGGGGGACTGCGCTCGACCGCCGCCGACCTGATCCTGTTCCTGCGCGCCCAGCTCACCGACGCCAGTATCGGCTGGATGGAGCGGCAACTGCCCGGAGGCCGCTCGCAGCTCTGGCACAACGGCGCCACCGGTGGCTCCTGTGCCTTCGCCGGCCTCGAACCCGGCCGGGGCGTCGCCGTGGTGGCCCTCAGCAACACCATGCGCCTCATGGACAAGCCGGCCGTCGATCTGCTCACCACGCTGGGGGAGACTGAGTAACGTGCGCTTCGTGCAGATCCGCCAGTTCACCGAGTCCGACTGGCCGCAGGTGTGGGAGATCGTGCGGTCGGTCGTGCGCGCCGCCGACACGTTCACCTACGACCCGGCCATGACCGAGCGCGACGCCCGCGCGATCTGGCTCGAACACCCGCCCGGCGAGACCGTGGTCGCCCTCGACGGCGACGACGTGCTCGGCACGGCCAAGGTCGGCACCAACCGCCCCGGCCCCGGCTCCCACGTGGCCACGGCCAGCTTCATGGTCGCGCCGGTCAACCGCGGTCAGGGCGTGGGCACGGCCCTGTGCCGTTTCGCTCTCGCCTGGGCCAGACAGCGCGGGTACGCCGGCATGCAGTTCAACGCCGTGGCCGAGAGCAACAAGTCCGCCGTCGAGCTCTACCGCCGCGAGGGCTTCGAGGTCGTCGGGACGGTCCCCGGCGCCTTCGCCCACCCGGTCCACGGCCGCGTGGGCCTGCACGTCATGTACGCCGACCTGACCGTGGCCCCGGGGCCACGGACCACGGTGGTGGCCACGTAGTTTCCGGGGCGCGCCGGGGGCGGTCCCGGGGCGACGGTGCTCTCAGAGGTATCGCGGGGATGCCTCGGGGGGATCGGAGCCGGGACCGTGAGTGTGACCCTGTCGGCTGGAACGGGAGAATTCGTGGCCGCGCAGCCTCGGTTGCTGGCCATCGCAGTGCGGGTGCTCGGGGACGTGGGGGAGGCCCAGGAGGTCGTTCAGGAGGCCTGGCTGCGCTGGCAGCGGTCGGACCGCTCGGCCGTGGTCAACCCGCCGGCGTTCCTGGCCACCACCACGGCGCGGCTGGCGATCAACGTCGCGCAGTCGGCCCGCAAGAGGCGCGAGTACGTGGCCGGGCCCGCGCTGCCCGACGTGGCCGACCGGGGTGCCGACCCGGCGGCCGTGGCCGAGCGGCACGACGCGCTCGACGGCGCCGTGCGGCTCATGCTGGCCAAGATGACCGCCGCCGAACGGGCCGCCTACCTGCTGCGTAAAGCCTTCGACTATCCGTACCGGAAGATCTCGGCCGTGCTCGGAGTCAGTGGTGACAGCGCCCGCCAGCTGGTGCGGCGCGCCCACGAGCGGCTCGGCACCGACCGGAACCACCCCGTCGACCCGGCCGTGCACCGCAGGCTCGTGCGCGTCGTGCACGCCGCCGCCCGTACGGGTGATCTCGGCGAACTGGAGCAGCTGCTGGCGGCGACCCTCAGGCGGTAGCCAGCGTGCCGCGGATCTGCTTGCGGGAGGCGATGCCGAGCTTCGCGAAGACCTTGCGCAGATGCCACTCGACCGTGTGCGGGCTGATGAACAGCCGGGCGCCGATCTCCGGGTTGGTCAGCCCGTCGCCGGCCAGCCGGTCGGCCGTCGCCCCCTGGCTCACCTGGGCCCGGGCCGCGGCCGCCGTGCCCAGCGCCCAGTCGGTGCCGTTGGCCCGGGCCATCTCGGTGATCCGCGCGGCTGCCTCCGCCGCGCGCTCCGGCCGGCCACTGCGCGCCGCCGCCTCGACCAGCTCCACCGTCGACCACGTCGAGAGCCCGAGTTCCTGCGGGTGCTCACAACCGCCTTCGGCCGCCACGTACGCCTCCTCGTAGCGCCCGAGCCCGTTGTGCAGCACGGCACTGGCCCATTGCGTGGCCGTCAGCACCTTGCCCTCACCGCGCAGCGCCGGGTCCTGCGTGATCGGCTCGATGACCCGGCGGACCTCGGCCTCCCGGCCCCGCCACGGACCGATCACGAGGGCGCCGTACTGGGCGAAGAAACGGCTGCCGGTCGCCTCGCCGATCGTGACCGCCTCGGCGGCCAGCGACTCGGCCTCGTCGAGCTCGCCCGCGAAGACCCGGTTCGACAGCCGCAGCAGCAGCGCCGACGGCAGCACGGCCAGCGCGCCCCTCTCGCGGGCCAGCCCGACCAGCCGGGCCGAGAGCACCGACCAGCTCGCGAAGTCCCACGCGTCGTGGCCCATGCGGCAGGCCAGCGGCAGCCAGCCCAGCGCGTCCGGGAAGCCCTGGAGGGCCTCCAGCACCATCGGCACACCCTTGGCGTAGCCGTCGGTGACCATGACGGCCAGGCCGTCGAGCAGCAGGTCCTCGCGGCCCGGGAACGGCCGGGCCGGGGCGCCGCGAGCCGCCCGGGCGACCTCGGGCAGCTGGGCGCCGCTGGGCAGGCGGCCGGCGGTCAGGGCGGCATAGAGAGCGTCCCGGTACGTCTCCCGGGCCGTGCCCGCGTCCAGCGGTTCGAGGCGCTTGGCCGCCTGCAACAGCAACGGCAGGGCCGTACCCGCGCTGCGCGAGGCGAAGACGACCCGGCCGCGCAGCAGGCTCGACCGGGCACGCTGCTCCTCGTCGAGCGGGCCCAGCTCGGCCGCGTCGAGCAGCGCGTGCGCGGAGTCGTAGCCGCCGGCCTGATATTTCGCCTGCGCCCCGGCCAGCAGTCGCACGCCGCGCCGGGCCGGGTCGGGGGTGAGCTCGGCCGCGCGTTCGAGGAACGCCGCCGCCGCGGCCACCCCGCCGCGACCCTGGGCCCGGCCGGCCGAGCGTTCGAGTTCGGCCGCCACCTCCTCGTCGGGCTCGGTGGCCGCGTTGGCGCGGTGCCAGGCCCGGCGGTCCGGGTCGGTTCGCGGGTCGGTCGCGTCGGCCAGAGCGGCGTGCACACGCTGCCGGTCGTGCGCCTCGGCCGCCCGATAGGCCGCGGAGCGTACGAGAGGGTGGCGGAACCGGACCCGGGAGCCCAGCGTGATCAGGCCGGCCGACTCGGCCGGGCCCGCGGCGGTCGCGTCGATCCCCAGCAGCGCGGCGGCCCGGGTCAGCAGGCTCACGTCGCCGACCGGCTCGGCTGCCGCGACGAGCAGCAGCAGCTGGGTGCCGGTGGGCAGCGCTCGCACCCGGCGCAGGAAGCTCTCCTCGATCTGGCTCGCGACCGGCCGCGCGTCGGGCCGCCCGAACCCGCCCGCCAGCTCGGCCGGGGTCAGGCCGCGGGGCAGCTCGAGCAGGGCCAAGGGGTTGCCCTGGGTCTCGGCGACGATCCGGTCGCGCACCCGCTCGTCGAGCCGGCCCGGGGTCACCGCGTCGAGCAGGGCGCGGGAGTCGGCGACGCCAAGGCGCCCCACCTCGAGCTGTGGCAGCTCGGTCAGCTCGGGCTCGCGGGTCGCCAGCACCAGGCCGATCGGCTCGGCGAGCAGCCGCCGCGCCACGAAAGTGAGCGTCTGGGACGAGACCCGGTCGAGCCACTGTGCGTCGTCGACCAGGCAGAGCAGTGGCTTCTCCTCGGCCACGGCGGACAGCAGGCTGAGCACCGCGAGGCCGACCAGGAAACGGTCGGGCGGGGTGCCCGCGCTCAGGCCGAACGCGGTTTCGAGGGCCTCACGCTGAGGTGCGGGCAGGCGGTCGAGCCGGTCGAGGAAGGGGGCGCAGAGCTGGTGCAGGCCGCCGAACGCGAGCTCCATCTCGGACTCGGCGCCGGCCGCCCGCGCGACCCTCGCGGTGCCGGCTTCCTCCCGCACATACTCGAGCAGGGCGGTCTTGCCGATGCCGGCGTCGCCCCGCAGCACCAGGACCGCGCTGTGGCCGTTCTTCATCGTCGCGACGAGCCGGTCCAGCCGTTCGCACTCCGGCCCGCGGCCGCGCAATCGTGTCGTCAAGCGTCGCCCTCCGGCCGCAGCCTACAACGCCTGACCAGGCAGGACGCCACCCTCGGGCGGCGTCCTGCCCGAACGTCACTGCACGCCGAGCAGATCGACCACGAAGATCAGGGTCTCGTTCGGCTTGATGGCGCCGCCGGCGCCGCGCGCGCCGTAGCCCAGGTGCGGCGGGATGGTCAGCTTGCGCCGACCGCCGACCTTCATGCCGGCCACGCCCTGGTCCCAGCCGGCGATGACCTGACCGCCGCCGAGCGGGAAGGCGAAGGGCTCGCCACGGTTGTACGAGGCGTCGAACTCGCGGCCCGTCGAGTGCGCGACACCGACGTAGTGGACGCTGACGTACTGGCCGGGCTTCGCCTCGGGCCCCTCGCCGACGGTGATGTCCTCGATCACGAGGTCAGCCGGGGGCGCGCCCTCGATCGGGCCGACGTCGGGCTTGTCCATGGGAACTCCAATTCGTTGACAGTCGAGCACGGTGAGGATAATTCAGGGCGGTGCAGACCTGAGCGGCTGACCTGCGGCTGAGTGCGGCGCGAGGTCGGCCCTGAATGAACCCCAGTCATGCAATCACAGGCCGGTTCGAGCCCGGTCACGGACGTGCTGAACGACTCACGGTGTTTATCCGTACTGCACGGACGTGAGAATTCATCGCCTGGCCGCCGTCGCGTTGACGGTCGCCGCCGCCACGGCCCTCGCACCTGCGCCCGCTCAGGCGCACGGGTCGCCGACCACGCCGATCAGCCGTACGGCCGCGTGCGCGTCCGGCGGCGAGGAGACCGGCAGCAAAGCCTGCCAGGCGGCGAAGACGGCGAACGGTGGCAGCTTCGGCAAGTTCGACAATCTGCGCATCGCGAACGTGAACGGCAAGGACCGGCAGGTCGTGCCCGACGGCAAGCTGTGCAGCGGGGGCCTGCCCGCGTTCAAGGGCCTCGACCTGGCCCGCGACGACTTCCCGGCCACCAAGGTCAGCTCGGGCAAGACCCTGACGGTCCGCTACCGGGCGACCATTCCGCACGCCGGCGAGTTCCGGGTCTTCCTGACCAAGGCCTCGTACGACCCCTCGAAGCGGCTCACCTGGGACGACCTCGGCAGCAAGCCCGTCGTGGCGGTCACCGACCCCTCGCTCGAGGACGGCGCCTACCTTCTTCGCCTCAAACTGCCGGAGCGCACCGGGCGGCACATCCTCTACATCGTGTGGGAGACGTCTCGCACGCCTGACACGTACTACTCCTGCTCCGACGTGGTCTTCCCGCCGGCCGCCGCCGTCGTCTCGTCCGCGCCCGCCACGAAGGCCGCGAAGCCGACAAAAAGTCCCGCCGTGGCTCCGGTCGTCCGTTCGGCGACCTCGCCGCCCTCGTCGGTCGCGCCCGCGCCCTCGGCCACCGCGCAGGCGATCCGCCCGGTGAGTGACACCAGCAACGTCACGATCGGTCACTGGATCGTCGCCGGGGCGCTGGTGCTCGGGTTCGGCGCGGCCGCGTGGGCCGGAGTCGGCGCGATGGCCCGCAGACGGCGCGAAAACCGTTGAACCACAACGGTTCGCACCCCGTACTGATGGGCGTCGACATTCCCGGAGAGGACGTCAATGTCAGCGCAGCCCGAGGCCCCCGAGATCAACGGGGATCCGGTGACGGACAGCTCAGATCTCTACGTGTTCGTCAGCCCCGACGCCCCGGAGACCGTCACGATCATCGCTAACTACGTGCCGGCGGGCGGCGCGGACTTCGTCGAGTTCGGCGACGACGTGCTCTACGAGCTGCACCTCGACGTGAACGGCGACGCGCGGCCCGACCTGACATACCAGTTCCGGTTCCGCACCGAACTGCGCGACGACACGACGTTCCTCTACAACACGGGCCCGATCGAGTCGCTCGACAGCGCGAACTGGAACCGGCGCCAATTCTTCTCCGTGACCGTCGTGGACGCGTACGGGAAAAGCACCGTGCTGGCCGAGCGTCTGCCCTGCCCGCCGTGCAACGTCGGCCGCCGCTCGATCCCCGCCTACGAGGACCTCGCCCGGGCCGCGGTCGCGTCGCTGCCCACGGGGGAGCGGGTCTTCGCCGGGCAGCGGGCCGACGCGTTCTTCGTCGACCTCGGCTACCTCCGGCCCCCCGGTGACCTCGCCGATCGCGCCGGTCGGTTGAGCGTCAACAGCATCGCGCTGCAGCTCCCGATCACCGCCGCGGGGGTGATCGGCGTGTGGACCACCGCGAGCCGCCGCTCGGTGCAGGTCGACGACGCGGTGGTGGTCGGGCCCTACACGCAGGTCTCCCGGCTCGGCAATCCGCTGTTCAAGGAACTGATCGTGCCGCCGGCCGACCGTGACCGATGGAACGCGCTCCCGCCGACCGAGGACAAACTCTTCGCCCACCTGGTCGAACGGCCCGAACTGCAACGGCTGCTGCTCGCCCTGCACCCGGGGACGTTCGACCGGCTGGCGTCGCTCGACCGGGCCGGCACCCCGCGCACCGACCTGGTGGCGATGCTGCTCACCGGCTTCCCCGACGGCATGATCGACGGCTTCCGCAACCACACCGGCGACGTACAGGCCGACCTGCTGCGCCTGGACACCGCGGTCCCACCGGCCGAGCTGCCCAGCCGCTTCGGCCTGCTCGGCGGCGACCCGGCCGGCTACCCGAACGGCCGCCGCATCACCGACGACGTGGTCTCGATCTCCCTGCGGGCCGTCGCCGGGATCACGGTCCCATTGATCGACCCCTCGTACGAGGTCGACGCGGCCGCCACCCTGGTCGAGCAGGGTTTCAGCGTGGCTAACGCCGGCGCGGGCCTCCTGCCTCACTTCCCCTACCTCGGAACCCCCTCCGGCCCCTACTCCGACCCTGCCGCTGGTTCCCCCTTCGCTCCTCCTTCCGCCTCGCCTTCTGCACCCCATTCCGCCTCGGCCTTCGCTCCTCCTTCCGCGCCACCGTCCGTCCCTCCTTCTGAGCCTCCTTCCGGCCTTCCCTTCGCCTCTCCTTCCGGCCCTCCCCTCGATCGAAACGGTGAACTGTGAAGAAGCCCCCGCCCTCCTGGCACAGCATGACCCCCTCCGGGCAGGGCACGGTCATGCTCAACATCGGCGCCGGGATCGGTGCGCTGATCATCAATACGCCAGGTCGCATGCACGGCCGGGAGATCGAGGTCAGCCCGGTCGACGACGCCGCGACCCGTACCCAAGCGGCGGTTCGCGCCCGATATGTGCGCGGCGGCGTCTGCTTCAGCGTCGTGCTCGACAGCCTGCCCGAGGGCCGCTACACGGTGTGGGACAACCCGATAACTCCGCTCGGAGAGATCGATGTTCCGGGCGGCGGGGTCGCCCAATTCACCTGGCCGATGGCTTCCGCCGCCGCATAGTGCGAGAACGGGTCTAGGGTGGACGCCATGGTCGGCGTCCCCCAGACCCGCACGGGACCACCGGGAGCCGACGCGCCCATCCACTTCTCGCTGGCTACGGCCGATGTGGACGAGGCCCGGGCTTTCTGCCGCAGCATGTTCTACGGCCCGCTCCAGGTCGACCCGGTCGGCGACCGGTCCGGGTTCGCGTTCCGAGGCGACGTCGTGGCGCTCGGCTCGATCACCGTCGGCGAGATCAGCTACGGCAGCGACATCCACGTCGCGATCGGCGACCTGGAGACGTCCTACCACGTGCTCGTTCCGGTGACCGGCACGCTGCGGTCACGCCACCGGGGCACGGCGGTGCTGGCCGACCCGACCCGGGCCGCCGTCTACCGGCCGGTCGGCGACATCGACCTCGAATGGCCCGGCACCTGCCGCCTGCTCAGCGTCAAGGTCGAACGGGGTGCCCTGGAACGCGAGCTGGACGCCGCCCTCGACCAGCAGATCGTCAGTCCGCTGCTGCTGGGCGACAGCTTCAACGCGATGGACGCGCCTGGCCGCACCTGGGTCTCCCTGGTCCGCCTGCTCTTCGGCGAGCTGCGCCACGGCCACGGCCTGTCCGCCCAGCCCCGCATGGCGTCCCGCTGGCGAGACATGGTGGTCAGCGGCCTGGCCCTGACCGTCGAGCACCCGTACGGCGAGGAGCCCAACGGCCTGCAGGGCCCGAACCGCCCCCGTACGGTGAAACGCACCCTGGACGCGATGCACGCCGAACCCTGGCGCCCCTTCACTGCCACCGACCTGGCCGCCATAGCCGGCGTAGGCGTCCGAGTCCTGCAGGAGTCGTTCCGCCAGCACGTAGGCATGTCTCCGTTGACCTACCTGCGCCGATTACGCCTCGACCACGTTCATTCCGAACTGTCCCGTTCGGACCCGTGGCAGGTGAACGTCTCCGAGGTCGCCTACCGCTGGGGCTTCACCCACCTGGGCCGCTTCGCCGGCGCCTACCGAGCCCGCTACGGCCTGTCCCCGTCCCAGACCCTCCGAGAACGCCGCTGAGATCCCCCTGTCACCCCAAGCAACCAATGATTCCCGTCGCAATCAACAATCCCGTCGCATTGAACGATTCCCGAGCAACCGACACTTCCCAGCCATCAATAGCACGCGCGAACGGAATTACCACGACAACAAGTCAGCTACCGGATGACCCCGCAGTTGACCCTTTGCATCCGCCAACCTGATCGTTTGAACGCCCCATATTGTGGCCGAGCCAATACGAATCTCCCAAGGCCGCCGTTAAGCCGTGCCGCATCCGGCCGAATTCGGCCCCCTTTAAACCGCAGTCATTAGCCAAGTTCTTGCGGGCAAGCCGCCGCCAAGGCTTTCACCCCATCCCCCGTCCAAACTCCGGCTGGACCACGCGAAATGCCAAGAGATCACTCAAGCCGAAGAGCCTCATGATCGCCAAGACCTCCGATCAAATCCCGACGAATCCCCAAACGCGGCCCGTTCCAAGCACCCGAACAAACAGGTCCCCCCGATCAACAACGCACCACCTGGTCGAATGTCGTTCCCGGGTGCGGTTCGCGGGTTCGGTCGGGTGTCGTTCCCGGGTGCGGTTCGCCGGTTCCGTCGGATGTAGTTGCTGAGCGCGGCTCGCCCGTTCGAGCGGATGTCGTTCGTGAGCGCGGTTGCCCGGGACGGTCAGACGTTGCTCCAGAGCACTGTCCAGCGGGTCGGTTCGATCGCACGCCCGAGCACAGTCAGCCTGATCGAGCGAGACTCGGCTCGGCAAGCTGTTCTCGGAAGATGACCGGCCGACGATCGTCCTCCGGTTGCGTGGCCTGGTCGGCGGCGTTCTCCGCTTCCGTTTCTGGACAGGGCGCGGCTCAGCGCACACGTCGGCCTCGTCGGCCGGTCCTGCGCGAGCGGCCGACCGCGTTCCGGCTAGGTTCCGAGTGACGCCGCCTTGCTGGGCTGGTGACGGCGCCAGCGGGAACAACTGCCGCGGGCCAGCGGGCCGCTCGGGCGTTTCACGGTGGCGCGCCAGGCTCGGTCTCGTCTGTGTGACGGTGCTGTTGGTTGGCGTCTCGGGGTGGGGCACTGGGCCGGGTGTCGTGTGTGTGACGGTGCTGTTGGCCGGCGTCTCGGGGTGGGGCACCGGGCCGGGTGTCGTGGGTGTGACGGTGCCGCTGGCTGGCATCTCGACCCTGGGCGCAGGGCCGGATGGCGACGGTCGCGAAAGCGACGAGATGCCCTCCACACCTGCTGAATGTCGTGCCGGATCTGACGGTGGCGCCGTGCGTGCGCCGACGGTGTTCGGGCGCGCTGTTGGCCGGCGCGCGGCGGGCCGGCGAGGTGTCGGGTCTGGTGGCGGCAGCTTGTCGGGGGCGGCACTCGTGGCACGCGGTTCGGGGTGAGATGCCGAGCCGGATGGAGATGGCCGCGTTGGCGAGGAGACGCTTCCTGCCCGAGCCTCTGGCCGGACCGTCGTGGCTGACGGTGGCCGCCTGCGTGGGGCGGCGGTGCTCGCGCCCGCTGCAGGCCGGCCCGCCGGATCTGGTGGCCGCGGCCTCGGTGATGCAGCTGCGTGGGCGGTGCTCCCCGGTCGTCGCTTCGGGTTTGGTGGTGAGGAAGACGTCAGCGTGGTTGCGGCGCGCTTGACCGCGTCCGGCACGTCGGGAAAGCTGGCCAGCCATTTCCCCTCCGCCCGGAGTCTCCGCTCCTTTTCGGCATGCCGGAGAACCAAACCACGTTCGCGGCGCTGCTCGTGGTCGCGCCGGAATTCGTCATTGCCGGGTGAGTAGTTGTGGGCCTTGGTTCTATCCCGCATAGCAGTCATTTGCTTCCGGTTGAACAACTGCAGCTGCGTCATGCGTCCATTATTCCGCGCTGCGGCCGCATCGTCTCCCTTCGTTTGTAATCGATCATGCCAACTTCGGCTACAACTGCCGTCGCCCGATTATTTGACAAATTCGCAAGTCTGTTTTGACAATTGCGCAAACCTTCGATGATATTGGCGAGACGTTGAGCGTGCCGCTATCATTTGAGGTGCCGCTGGATCAATCGAGGTGGCTGCATGCGACGGGAGGAAAGGTAATAGTCCTGTGCTCGAAGAGCAGTGATCGAGGTGCTCACCTGAGCTCTGATTGGCGCCGGTGCGGTGCGGTGCGGTGCGGTGCGGTGCGGTGCGGGCGCCTCGCCTCGCCTCGCCTCGCTTGGCGCCGAGGGCGAGGCTCCGGCGTCTCGATGCCGCAACTCTGCGTCGGCTGAAGGCGTCCCGCGAAGCATCCCAACGACCGACACCAGCCCCGTCCAGTCGAACCGACGCAAGGCGCTGGTCAAACGGATCGAGGCGCGGGCGACCTGATTTGCTGGCCTGATGGGGGGAGCTGGGACGGCCGACGAGCGGGTGAGTTCGGCTTGTCGGGCGGACGCCGTGACAGGTCGCTGGGTGGGGTGGTGGCGGCTTGCTGTGCGGGGGCCGTGACGGGTTGCCGGGTGGAGGCGGCTAACGGCTTGCGCTGTTGAAGCCGTCAGGGGTCGCCGGATGGGGGCGAGTCGCGCCCTGCTCTGCGGGGCTGTGACGGGTCGCCGGGTGGTGGCCGGTGACGGCTTGCTTTGCGGGGGCCGTGACGGGTTGCCGGGTGGAGGCGGCTAACGGCTTGCGCTGTTGAAGCCGTCAGGGGTCGCCGGATGGGGGCGAGTCGCGCCCTGCTCTGCGGGGCTGTGACGGGTCGCCGGGCGGGGACCGGTGACGGCTTGCTCTGCGGGGCCGTGACGGGTCGCCGGGTGGTGACAGGCGACGGCCTGCTCTGTGGGGCGTGACGGGTTGCCGGGTGGTGGTGGGTGATGGCTTGCCCCGCGGGAGCCGTGGCGGGTTGCCGGGTGGAGTTCGCGGCGGGGGCGGGGCCGCGACGGCTGCTGGGATGTGCGCAGCTGCCGCCGCTGGCCGAGCCGGGCCGGGTTCAGAGTTCTACTCGTTGACCCTTGCCGATGACTACCACGCCGTTGTCCGAGACCGTGTAGAGCTTGCGGTCGCGGTCGAGGTCTACGCCGATCTGGGCTCCTTCGGGCACTACGACGTTCTTGTCGAGGATCGCGTTGCGGATGATCGCGCGGCGGCCGACCTGCACGCCTTCCATCAGCACCGAGCCCTCGACATGGGACCACGAGTTGACCCGCACGTTGGGGGAGATCACCGAGCGTTCCACGAGCGAGCCCGACACCACGACGCCGGGCGAGATCATCGACTCGATGGCGCGGCCTTGCCTGTCGTCGTACCCATGGACGAACTTGGCGGGGGGCCACGAGCCGTAGTTGGTGAAGATCGGCCATTCGTGGTTGTAAAGATTGAAGATCGGCAGGGTGGCGATCAGGTCCATGTGGGCCTCGTAGAACGAGTCGAGTGTGCCCACGTCGCGCCAGTAGCCGCGGTCGCGGTCGGTGCTGCCCTGGACGAAGTTGTCGCGGAAGTCGTAGACGTTGGCCTCGCCCCGTTCGACCAGCATGGGGATGATGTTGCCGCCCATGTCGTGCTTGCTGTCGGGGTCCTGCGCGTCCTTGCTGACCGCCTCCATCAGCGCGCGGGTCGTGAAGACGTAGTTGCCCATCGACGCGTAGATCTCGTCGGGGGAGTCGGGCAGGCCGTCGACGTCCTTCGGCTTCTCGCGGAAGGCTCGGATCTTCTTGCCGTCCGAATCCACGTCGATGACGCCGAACTGGTCGGACAGCGATTTCGGCTGGCGGATGCCGGCGACCGTGACCGAGGCGCCCGAGGTGATGTGGTCGTTGACCATCTGCTTCGGGTCCATGCGGTAGATGTGGTCGGCGCCGAAGACGATGACGTAGTCGGGCTTCTCGTCGTTGATGAGGTTCATGCTCTGGTAGATCGCGTCGGCTGAGCCGGCGAACCACCGCGGGCCGAGCCGCTGCTGGGCGGGAACCGGGGTGACGTAGTTGCCGAGCAGGGTCGACATGCGCCACGTCTTGGAGATGTGGCGGTCGAGGGAGTGGGACTTGTACTGGGTGAGGACGACGATCTTCAGATAGCCGCCGTTGGCCAGATTCGACAGCACGAAGTCGATCATGCGGTAGATGCCGCCGAACGGCACGCCGGGTTTGGCCCGGTCGGCCGTCAGGGGCATCAGGCGCTTACCTTCTCCACCGGCCAGAACGATCGCAAGCACCTTGACAGCCATGGAAGGACGCTAACTTTCCGCCAGCCAGAGCGCCAGCCGAAGGGGGCAACTCGCCGCGGTCACCCGGCGTCGGCCAGGATAGCTGATCTTGGGGTGGCGAGGGCAAGGTTCGCGGCGCGGGATTCATGAAGGGTTTACGCTGCGAGCGTGGCCGAAACAGGGGCGAAATCGTTGCGAGTCGATCTGATCACCCGGGAGTACCCGCCGGAGGTGTACGGCGGCGCCGGTGTCCATCTCGAATACCTGACCAGGGATCTGCGGCACCTGGCCGATGTGCGGGTGCACTGCTTCGGCGCGCCCCGCGACGAGCCGGGGGTGACCGCCTATCCGGAGCCGGTCGAGCTCAAGGGCGCCAACGCGGCCTTGCGTACGATGGGTGTGGATCTTGAAATGGCGGCGGGGGCCGAGGGCACCGACCTCGTGCACAGCCACACCTGGTACGCGAACTTCGCCGGGTACACCGCCAAGCTCCTGTACGGGGTTCCGCACGTCGTCACCACCCACAGCCTCGAGCCGTTGCGGCCGTGGAAGGCCGAGCAGCTCGGCGGCGGTTACGCGCTGTCGTCGTTCTGCGAGCGGGTCGCGATCGAGAACGCCGACGCGGTCATCGCCGTCTCGGGCGGCATGCGGCGCGACGTCCTGGCGGCGTACCCGTCGGTCGATCCGGACAAGGTGCAGGTCGTCTACAACGGCATCGACACCGAGCTCTACCACCCCGACCGTGGCACTGACGTCGTCGAGCGCCTGGGCATCGACCTGTCCCGGCCGAGCGTCGTCTTCGTCGGCCGCATCACCCGCCAGAAGGGCCTGCCCTACCTGCTGCGCGCCTGCCGTCTGCTGCCGCCGCAGGCCCAGATCGTGCTGCTGGCCGGCGCTCCCGACACGCCCGAGATCGCGGCCGAGGTCGAGGCGCTGGCCGACGAGCTGCGGGCCGTGCGTGACGAGCGTGGCGTCGTCTGGGTGCAGGAGATGCTGCCCAAGCACGAGGTCATCCAGGTGCTCACGCACGCGACCGTCTTCGTCTGTCCGTCGATCTACGAGCCGATGGGCATCGTGAACCTCGAGGCGATGGCCTGCGAGACGGCCGTCGTGGCCACGGCTACCGGTGGCATCCCCGAGGTCGTCAACGACGGCGTCACCGGCTTGCTCGTGCCGATCGAGCAGATCCCGGACGGCACGGGTACGCCCGTGGACCCCGATCGTTTCGTCGCTGACCTCGCGGACGGCATCACCACGCTGATCGAGGACCCGGGCCGTGCCGAGGCGATGGGTCTGGCCGGCCGCAAGCGCGCCGTCGACAAGTTCAGCTGGTCGCGGATCGCCGAGGAGACGATGACGGTGTACCGAAGCGTTCTCTGACAATGTCGTGGGCGACCGCCCGGCCACTGAGCCAGGCGGTCTGCACACGGGGGCGCCCGAAGGCGTCGCCGCAGAGATAGACGTTCCCGCGGCGGGCAAAGTCCCCTCGGCCCGGGCGAGGTTGGGCGTACGGCCACAGGTGGTACTCGGCGCGCGGCGAGTCCTCGATCCCGAGCAGCCCGTTGACGGCCTCGACGATCGCCGTACGCCCGATCTCCCGTGCGAACTGCGGTGTCGAGTGGGCGACCAGCACCGGCGCCCGGTCGCCGCGCCGGTCCCCGTCGTCGCACACGGTGGCGAGCACGGGATGGTCGTTGACGAAGGCCCCGCCGAAGTCGTCCCACGAGCGGCGCGGATAGGTCAGCACGGCCGTCAGCACCGGGTCCCACGACTGTTCGCGCGCCGCGGGCAGGTCAGCCACGCGCAACGCCTCGGGGCCGGGCATCGCCAGGACGACGTACGAGGCGTCGGGCAGTTCGGTGACCTCGGCACCGTACGTGATCTCGAGCCCGGTCGCCAGGCCGACGGCCAGGGAGCGCAGCCCGCCCGGCGCCGACCAGCGCATCGGACCCGGCCCGTGCTGGCCGCGGAACGTGTCGGTCCACGGCCGGGCCAGGCCCTCGATCCGCCAGCTCTGCAGCCGGCCCTGGAACGACGGGTCGTCGGCGGTGACGTACGCGGCGCCGACGTCGGCGTACCGGTCGTCGAGCCATCGGCTGGCCAGCCGCCCGCCCGGCACGTCGGCGCGCTCGAGCACCCGCGCCGGAACCCCGGCGTCGACCAGCTCGCGGGCACAGGCCAGGCCCGCGATCCCGGCACCCACCACGACGACTGTCACCCGGACGACTCTACGGCCGCGCACGTGATCAGGACGGCAAGGCACACTGGTGGCCATGCTCCGGATCCCGCGCCCACCCGTACGCCTGACGGTCGTCCTCGTCGCGGTGCTCGTCGCGACCGGGGTGCTCGGCGCCGGCCTGCTGCGGGCGGCCACCTACCAGCCCGAACCCGCGGCCGGCGCGCCCTACCCGTCGTCGCCCGTGCTGGTGCCGGGCGCCGAGGGCAAGTGCGGCACGGTGCCGGTGCGGGCGGCCCGCGAGCTGCGCGGCATGTGGCTGACCACGGTCACGAACATCGACTTCCCGAGCCGGCGGGGCCTGTCCCAGGCGCAGGTCAAGGCCGAGTACCAGCGTTGGCTCGAGCTGGCCGTGGCCCAGCGGCACAACGCGATCTTCGTGCACGTCCGGCCCAGCGGGGACGCGTTCTGGCCCTCGGCGTACGCCCCCTGGTCGGAGTGGCTGACCGGCAAACGCGACGGGGTGTCGCCCGGCTGGGACCCGCTCGAGTACATGGTTCGCGAGGCCCACGCCCGCAACCTGGAGTTCCACGCCTGGTTCAATCCCTACCGCGGCACCCAGCCCGGCCCGGTCGGCCCCGGCGCCGATTTCGCCAAGCTCGCGCCGAACCACCCGCTGCTCAAGCACCGCGACTGGGCGATCTCGTTCCCCAAGGGCAAGACGTCCCGGCTGTACTTCGATCCGGGCATCCCGGCCGCGCGCAAGTTCGTCGAGGACTCGATGCTGGAAGCGGTCGAGAAGTACGACATCGACGGCGTGCACTTCGACGACTTCTTCTACCCCTATCCGAAGGCCGGCGAGGACTTCCCCGACAGCGCCAGCTACGCGAAGTACGGCGCCGGGAAGAGCCGCGCGCAGTGGCGGCGGGACAACGTGGACACCCTGGTCCGCGAGATGCACGAGCGCATCCAGGCGGTCAAGCCGTGGGTCAAGTTCGGCATCAGCCCGTTCGGCATCTGGCGCAACAAATCGACCGATCCCGCCGGTTCCGTCAGCAAAGGCCTCGAGGCGTACGACGCCATCTACGCCGACACCCGCAAATGGGTTCGCGAGGGCTGGCTCGACTACATCGTGCCGCAGCTCTATTGGACGATCGGGTTCGACAGGGCCGACTACGCGAAGCTGCTGCCCTGGTGGACCGCGCTCACCAAGGGCACGAACGTGCAGCTCTACATCGGCATGGCCGACTACCGCGTCGGCGAGCCGGGCGCGTGGAGCGACCCGGCCATGCTCGACCGGCAGATGGCGATGAACGACGCGCAGGGCGTGCAGGGCCAGGTGCACTTCAGCGCGAAGCAGATTCGCGCCGACCGGCTCGGCGCGGTCACCCGCTACCGCGACAAGCACTACGCCGCTCCGGCGCTGCTGCCGCGCATGGCTCGCCTGCCGTCGGCCCCGCCCGCCGCCCCGCACCTGCTGGCCGCGACCCGCGCCGGCGCGGCGATGCGCCTCGACGCGACCGCGCCCGGCGCCGTGAGCTGGGCCCTCTACCGGGTGAGCGGCGACGCGGCCGCGCTCGTGGCGACCGGCCGTGGGGGCAGCCCGGTCGTCGACCCGGCGGCCCCGGCCGGCCCGCAGACCTACTGCCTGACCGGCCTCGACCGCTCGGGCAACGAGGGCCTGGTCAGCGTGCCGATCACTGCTTCCTGACGGTGGCCTCGGCGAGGTCCCACAGCCGGTCGGCCGCGGCCGGGTCGACCGACCACTCGGCCACCCCGTTCATCGGGTCGGGGCCGCCCGGAACGACCTCGGCCTCCTGGTTGTCGTCGTCGAAGTAGCGGCCCGTGACCCCGGCCAGCAGCGGCGAGGCGACCAGCATGACCTCGGCGGTCGCGCCCTGCTCGGGGGTCTTGTAGTAGTCGGGGTGGATCAGGTTGCCCTCGTCGTCCATCGCGCCGGCCGCCTGCATGGTCGCCTGGTCGAGGTGGCGCTGCAGGCTCGTGTGGATGAAGCCGGGGGCCAGGGCGTTCGCGGTGATCCCGGTGCCGCCCCAGCGACGGCTGATGCCGACCGCGAGCAGCACGACGGCGGTCTTCGACTGGGCGTAGGCCGACCAGGGATCGTACGGCCGGTTCTCGAACTGAGGATCGTCGAAGTCGACCGGGCCGCGCAACTGGATGCCCGAGCTGACCAGGGCGATGCGGGCGTCCGGGGCCAGCCGGTCGCGCAGGCCGGTGATCAGGGCGAAGTGGCCGAGGAAGTTCGTGGCGAGCTGCAGCTCCCAGCCCTGCGCGGTGAGGCGGCGCTCGGGCACGGCCATGATGCCGGCGTTGGCGATGATCGCGTCGACCGTGCCGGTGACCGACGCGGCGTATGCGCGCACCGAGGCGAGGTCGGACAGGTCGAGCTCCTTGCGGGTCGGGGCGACGACCTCGGCGCCCGCGTCGCGCAGCGCGTCGGCGGCGGCACGGCCCAGCCCCGAGCCGCCCCCGGTGATGAGCATCCGCTTGCCGGTCAGGTCGACCCCGGCGAGCACCTCGGCGGCCGTGGTGGCAGGGGTGAACGGGGTGTTGATCCTTGTCATGACCCCAGAATGCGCCCGCACAGGTGGACGATGAATAGGCCAGCGTCCAAGATAATTGTGTGAGCGTCCACGCAGACCCCTTGAATGACGTGCTCTCGCTCGTCGGCACCACGAGCAGCCTCTCGGCGGGTCTGGTCGCCGGCGGCGATTGGGCGGTCAGCTTCGAGCCGCCCCCGGCGGTCAAGTTCAACGCCGTACGCCGGGGGAGGTGTCTGCTGCTGGCCGAGGGCTCGGTCTTCGAGCTGAACGAGGGCGACTGCTTCCTGCTGACCCGCCCGATCGCCTTCACCCTGGCCAGCGCGCTGGACGTGCCGGCCGAACCGGCGCGCCCGCTCTTCGCCGCGGCGGTGGACGGCGTGGCGCGCGCCGGCACCGGCGACGACGTGCTGCTGATCGGCGGCCGGTTCGGCTTCGGCGAGCGCGCCCAGGAGCTGCTGCTCGACTCGCTGCCGCCGGTGCTCCACGTGCCCGGGGCGACCCCGGCGGCGGCGACGGTGCGGTGGGCGCTCGACCAGATCGACCTGGAACTGCGCGACCACCCCCTCGCCTCGACGCTGGTCGCCGAGCACCTCGCCCTGGTCATGCTGATCCACCTGCTGCGCCAGCACCTGGCCACGTCACCACCCGGCGAGGGGTGGCTGGCCGGGCTGGCCGATCCCGTCGTCGGACCGGCCCTGCGAGCCATGCACGGCAAGCCCGACTACGCCTGGACGGTCGCCGACCTCGCCGCGGTCGCAGCGGTGTCGCGGTCGTCGCTCGCCGCGCGCTTCAAGCAGGTCGTCGGGCAGGGACCGCTCGACTACCTGACCCGCTGGCGCCTCGAACTGGCCGCCGCCGATCTGCGCCACGGCGACAAGACGGTGGCGGTGATCGCCCGGGAGGTCGGCTATGGCTCGGAGAGCGCGCTGAGCACGGCGTTCAAGCGCGTCAACGGCCTGTCGCCGCGCGCGTACCGCGCCTCGCGTTCAGCCGTTGGGGCGTGACTCCAGCGCCTGCAGCGACCAGCTGTTGCCGTCGGGGTCCTTGAAGTAGACGAAGTTGCCCCATGCCTGCTTGTCGACCTCGCTGGCCTCGACACCGGCGGCCAGCAGCTCGGCGCGGGCCTGCTCGGCGTCGGGCACCACGATCTGGATCTCTTGCGTGCCCGGCGTCATCTTCGTGATGCCCTCGCCGAGCACGATCGAGCAGGCCGAGCCGGGCGGCGTGAGCTGCACGAAACGCAGCCCCTCCTGCACGGGGAAGTCGTGGTCGGCGTTGAAACCGACGCTCTGGTAGAACGCCTTGGCCCGCTCGACGTCGGTCACCGGAACGGGGATGAGCTCGATTTTCCATGTCATGGGCTCACCGTAAGCCCCGGGTACGACACTTTCCGTACGAGAAAGATCGTCAGCCGAAGGCGCCGGCCGAGCGCTCGTCGTCGGCGATGGCCGCGAAGATCTCCGGGCCCAGCACGTCGGCCGCGACGACCCGGCCGCCGGGGCTCGCGGCGTCCACGAGGTCGGGCAGCACCGAGGTCAACTGCCAGGCGACCGCGGCGGCGTTACTGCCCGAGAGCTGGGCGATGTCGTCCAGCGTGCCCTCGCCGATCGACGACCGCACCTGATCGACGGTCATCGGCTGGTTGCGCGAAACGTCCGACAGCCAGCTGCCGTACTGCTCGGGGGTGGTCGTCTCGGCCAGCCGCAGCACCACCGATTGCAGGCGCGCCGGGCCCGTGATCGGCGACCCGGTGTACGCGAGCCCGTAGAGCAGGTCGCGCACCCCAGGGTCGTCGAGCAACGTGGACAGTTTCGCGATATCAGTCATCACCGGTCTCCCTCCCTTGCCTTTGCGACAGGGTGGTGGCCGGATCTGTGACAGCCGCGCTCAGTACTCCCCGCCGAGCGCGCCGACCAGGCCCTCCGGGGTCAGCCCGAGCTCGGCGAGCCGCGCCATGTCCTCGGGCTTCGCGAGGTCGAGATGGTCGGGCAGCTTGTCTCGCACCGACTCGGCGAAATCCGGCCCGTAAGCCCGGCGGACGACGTTGAGCATGTGCGTCTTGTTGACGACGGTCATGCGGGCACCCCTTCCTCGTCTGTTCGAAGAAGACAAATCGGGGCCGGGGTTTCGTGACACCGACTCCGTCACAGATCGACGGGCTGCCCGGTCAACCTCAACGACTCAGCGGATTTGTTCAGGGGGAGGGCGGTCGCACCATGCGTACCAGTCGGCTCGAGGCGTTCAGTGACGGCGTGCTCGCCATCATCATCACGATCATGGTGCTGGAGTTGAAGATCCCGGAGGGCCACGACTTCACCGACCTGGTGCACGAGACCGGCTGGGGGTTGCTGACCTACCTGCTCAGCTTCGTCTACGTCGGCATCTACTGGGTCAACCACCACCACATGTTCCACCTGGTGCAGCGGGTCCAGGGCGGGGTGCTGTGGGTCAACCTGGCGCTGCTGTTCGTGCTGTCGCTCTTCCCGTTCACGACGGCCTGGATGGACGAGTCGGGCTTCGCCCACATCCCGGTCATCGTCTACGGCCTCAACCTCATGGCCGGCTCGATCACGTACGTGATCCTCCAGACGCTGATCATCCGGCAGCAGGGGCCGGACTCGCCGCTGCGCAAGGCCGTCGGCCGGGACCGCAAGGGCAAGGTCGCACCGTTCTTCTACGTCGCCGGCATTCTCAGCGCGCTGTTCATCGACCGCGACGGGCACTTGGGGTCGTACATCGGGGTGGGCTTCTTCATCGCCAACGCGCTGCTGTGGTTCATCCCCGACCGCCGCATCGACCGGGTGGTTCGCGATCTCGAGCACACGCAGGCTTCGGACCCCGAAGAGGCTTCGCGGCCGAGGCAGCCGGTCAGCTGAGGCGGCGATTGCCTCGGGGCGCGGTCAGCGCGGGGCGGCAGCCCTGGCGGGCCGGAACGGACTCGGTCCGCTCCGGCCCGCGATCGACCCCGTCGTCCCCCGCGACTTCGCCGCGGCCGGGATCGAACGGCTCCCCGAGAGGAGTCACCGGTTTCCCTTGAACTCCGCGCAGCCCTTCTCGTCGGGCAGCAGCGGACGGAAGCTGACCAGGTATTTCTGCCCGCCGACGGTCCACGGGGTGAGCTGGTTGGCCTTCTTGGCCGCGGCCAGCACCTTCGCGGTGTCGTCACCGGTCACCACCACGCACCCGATCTTGAAGGCGGGGTTCAGGTAGTCGCCCGGCAGCGCCGGCCCGGGCCACGCGACCTCGGCCTGCGGCGGTTCGGCCCCGGCCTGGTCCTCGGTCCACGGCCGGGCCAGTGCGGCGATCGACGTCGGCTCGTACGGCTTGGTCGTGCTGGAGGCGTCACCGGCCGACAGGTCGGACAGCTTCTTGACGAAACCGGCCAGCTTGGCGCGGGCGGCCTCCTGCGGGGCGGTCAGCATCGGATCGTCGGCCTGAGCCTCGTTGAGCGCCACGACCGCGACCGATTGCGTGCCCTGCGGGGTCTTCACGGTGACGCGGGTGGTCGGCGCGTCGGCGACGTTGGGCTGACCGAAGTCGGTGCCGGGGCGTACGCCTGCTTCGGCTGCCTCCTCGAGCAGTTGATCGACCTTGTAGGAGCTGAGCTGCAGCACCTGCAGGTTGGGCAGTGCCGGCCCGGGATAGATCGCCGGGACGGGCCCCTCGGTGATGACACGGCCGTCGCCGAAGACGCTGATCGACGGCAGCCTGCCGACAGTGCGGTCGGGGGGAACGAAGCCACCGTACGACTCCACGCGCGCAACGAGCTCGTCGGCGCCCTGGGGATCGACGGACGCGCTCTCCGGGATGCCGGGACCGGACGCGCCCGCGCCGGTGGTGCCGGGCTGCGCGCAGGCGGCGAGCAGGAACAGGGGAACGGCGGCGGCGATCAGGGTGCCGCGGAGACGAGTCATGCCCGTTCAGACGATCCGCGTACGCCAGTGGTTCCGGCTCTGTCATGAATTGAGCCGTCCGATTTCGCCGTTCGGGGGACCGCAGGTCTCGATCGAGGGCGAGCCGCACGTCAGCCCGGGTGATGGACGTGGGTGAGCGAATCTTGTGCCCGGGAGGAGTCGCGGTGCCGGCTGCGAGGGATCTCGAGTGTCGTCGTTGCGATCGGCCCCCGGCCCCCGGCCCCCGGCCCCCGGCCCCCGGCCCCCGGCCCCCGGCCCCCGGCCCCCGGCCCCCGGCGCCCGGTGGCGGCGACCGCGAAGGAAGAGCCGCCACCACCGGGGCGAACGGGCTTACGCCCGTCGGGCAGGCGTGGCCCGGACCACACCCGAGGACATGAAGGTACGAATGCATGCTGCACTGAGTCAACACCGCGTGACGCCCCGACGCTGAACCGTGATGCGGGTGAGGTCCGCGGGCCGTGCCGGTCGTCGCGGGGAATCGCAGCGAGCCCGCGTTCAACCGCATGTCAGCCGGGCCCACCGATCGCTGCGAACCGCACCCGCCACCACGCCCGCTCTGCTGCCACCGCCGGAACGGCCGGCAGAGCGACGGCGACGGCGTGCGCCGGCCACGACGGGCTCGCCGTTCGCTTCCTGCTCCGTCCGGACAGGCGGCCACCGTGCACTATCTGCCCACCCACCCGGGGGAGAGGCGGCGAGGTGACCTTAGACCGCATCTCATTAGGGGTTGTTGCTGGTCAGGAGGTTGAGGCGGGCGGCTCGGCGGTAGCAGATCAGAGCGCAGGCCAGGCGCAGGAATCCGGTGAAGTGGGAAGCCTTGCGGTCG
>NZ_RJAC01000023.1 GCF_003999975.1 Actinoplanes solisilvae
ACGTGCGCAGGGCGCATACTGGCGGTGACCTCGTCGGGGGTTTCGGTCGTGTGTGGTAACTCGATCCGAACCCACGACGAGGTTTTTACGTCGCTACGTCCCTCTTCCCGAGTGAGTTACGTACAGAACTTCTGATCAGGCGCTTAGATTTGCGGTTCGACAACGGGGGCCTCATTATCGGCTTGCTCGGCGACGAGTGGGTTCTCGCCGCCGACGCCGAACCGGCGGCCATCACGTCCTATTGGTCCAGGCAACCCTTTGTACACGGCACGAGCCGCTAACGATCGGCTCGCCATCAGCCCAGCAAGTACGCTGTATCCCGCGGCTATCGTCCCGCTTGCCCGCCGAATTCACCGGTGTCCTCTTCTGGCCGCAATTCGCGCGCAGGTCAGAGCGGCCAGGTTTCGCAATCGTCCGGCTTGGGGTAGCCGAGTAGGTTCATCGCCGCCTGGTTGTCGGCCTGCGACCAGAACAGCTGGTGCAACTCGACGGGCAGTTCATCCTGATGGCTGCCAGTGCGACCTCGGCGGAAGAACAGGGCGTCATGCCTCCTTAACTCGTCGAGAGACGGAATGGCGGCCTGCGGCAGCAGACCAAGCGCGGGCGCCACCGTGGCGATGATCGGATTCACCGCCGCCTGCGGGTCACGGATCAGGTCTTCGTACCGCAGGACGACGCGATGCGGCGCCGGTGGTCGCAGCCAGCTGAGAACATTGGTTCCCCAGCTTCCGGTTCCGACCGCGCTCCCTCGTAGAATCTTCGACCGTAGTTCGGCCTGGTAGATATCGGGGTCTTCCTCGCTCGCTTGGCGGGCCCACGAGACTAGGGCGTCACGGCCGTCTCGCACCAGGCAGATGGCCCGATCGTCCTCGTCGACGTCGGCATCACGCTGCCGGTGGGTTTTGACGAAATGGGCCTGGTTGCTCGCCCGCATGTCAGAAAGGCTTCCTGGTCGATCGGTGAACCCGACCAAATCCTTCCCGAGGCGCTCAGCAACACCGTCAACGTCATAGACAGTCGAGGTTCTGATGCCGTAGAGCCGGCGGAGGACGATCCGCAGGAAGGTGTTGCCGGAACGAGGAAACGACGCCACCCACACAATCATCACCGAACCGTAGTCAGCAGCAGAGCGGATGAGCGAGCCGACATCCTCATCTGGCCGCCGAGATTGCGCGCGGCGATGAGGCAGTGCCCAGCTTGCGTACGCTGCCCGGATGCGGATCGACCTGGTTGCTTTGATCGTTGATGAGTACGACCCGGCCATCGAGTTCTTCACCGGTGTTCTTGGGTTCGATCTTGTCGAGGACTCGCCGTCGTTCACCAATGACGGGCGCCCCAAGCGCTGGGTGGTCGTCCGCCCTCCCGCCGCCCAGACAGGCATCCTGCTTGCTCGGGCAGACGGAGAACACCAAGCCGGGGCGGTTGGTGACCAGGCAGCCGGTCGGGTCGGGTTCTTCCTTCGCGTTGACGACTTCGACGCCTCGTATCGAAGGATGACCGAGGCCGGTGTCACGTTTGTTCGTGAGCCCCGCACTGAACCGTACGGCCGTGTCGCGGTCTTCCTCGACATCGCCGGTAATCGGTGGGATCTCCTTGGAGCCCTCCAAGCCGAAGAAGATGGAGCCGGCCACCAAACGCACTGATCTGCCGCCGTGCGAGTGTTCAACCGGGTGCTGACTCTGGTGATCGAGGTTCGGGCTGTCGGCTGAGCCTGGGGGCGTATCGCGGAGGCGCCCCTCACCGCGGGCTGGCGGTCCTGGAGTGCCGCAGGGCAAGGGTGGCGTGGACTTGGGCGAGTTGCGTGGTGGCGGTGAGCATCGCGAGGTCGGCGCCGGGAACGTACGGTTCGTCGGAGTGGTCGTCCTCGTTGATGTTGGTTTGGTAGTCGACCAGGCAGATCTGGTAGAGGCGTTCGGCTTCGGCGGTGAGTTCGGCGACACGGGCAGCATGCTCGTCAGCAGTCATGCCGATCATGGTGTCATCTCGGCCGGCAAAGGCCTGCCGACGGCAGAGGGCGGAGCACCGGTTGCCCGGTGTCTGCGCGAGCCCCGTCGGTCAGACCGGTTGACGACACGACCGGAGGGGCGGGCGTCGCTTCCGGGCCGGTTCTTCATCGGATCTGCACAGGTCGCTCCGATGCTCGCCGCCGTGACAACCACGATCGAGCCGAAGGCCGCCGTCCGCCGGACGAGCCGGCTGCACGCCCTGGACGGGCTGCGGCTGGTGTGCGCCCTGTCGGTGGCCGGCTACCACTACTCCGTCTCGTGGCGGATGGACGCCGTGCACCCACCCGAATACCACCTGCCCACGGCGAGCCACGGGCTGATCTACGGGTTCCTCGGCGTCGAAGTGTTCTTCCTGATCAGCGGTTTCGTGATCGGGATGAGCGCGTGGGGTCGTACGCCGAGGCAGTTCGCGGTGGCCCGCGCCGCCCGGCTCTATCCCGCGTACTGGGCCTGCGTGATCTTGACTGCGGTGGTGGTGACGGTGCGGCCGGTGAGCACGGGGGTGCCGGTCAGTGGTGTGCCGACCGTGGGGCAGGTCGCGGTCAACCTGACGATGCTGGCCGAGCCGTTCGGGTTTCCGCTGGTCGACACCGTCTACTGGACGCTCTGGGCCGAGCTGCGCTTCTACCTGATGTTCGCGCTGCTCGTGGCGTGGGGGCTGAGCTGTCGCCGGGTGGCCGGGTTCGCCACGGTCTGGCTGATCTCGGGCCTGGTCCTGCCCGACTGGGGCGATGTGGTGACGATGCCGCAGTACGCGCCCTATTTCGTCATCGGTCTCGCCCTGTGTTTGATGCGACGGTACGGACCCACCCCTGGCTCTGGGCGCTGATGATCGGTGGCTGGCTGGTGGCCCTGCCCGTCCTGACCCGGAAGGTCGACGAGCTACGGCCCGGTTTCGACGTGCCGATCATTCCCGCACTGCTGCTGTTCACCCTGGCCGTGGCGGTCTGCGCCGCGATCGCGCTGGGCGTGACCGACCACTGGGACGTGCGCTGGCTGGCGACCGCGGGCGCGCTGACCTACCCGTTCTACCTGCTGCATCAGCGCATCGGCTACACGGTGCTGCGCGCCGCCCGCGACCACACCGCGCTGCCGGCCTGGCTGCTCCTCACTCTGATGGCGGGTCTGCTGCTGACGGTCGCGTGGGTGGTTTACCGTTTCGCGGAGAAGCCGCTGCGGAGGCTCCTGGTAGGACGATCGTGAAGGTGCTGCCCGACCCCGGCGTGCTCGTCGCCGTGACGTCGCCGCCGTGGTCGCGCACGATCTGCCGGACGATCGCCAGGCCGAGGCCGCTGCCGCCCGAGTCCCGGCCGCGGGCCGCGTCAGCGCGCCACAGCCGGTCGAAGACCAGCGGCAGGTGTTCGGCCGCGATGCCGACGCCGGTGTCGCTGACCTCGAGCACCGCCCGGTCGCCGTCGATTCGCGAGCGCAGCGTGACCGTGCCGCCCGACGCCGTGGCCCGCAGCGCGTTGACGACCAGGTTGCCGACGGCTTGGCGGATCCGGTCGGCGTCGACGTCGGCGATCAGCGGGCCGTCCGACTCGACCACCAGGTCGGCCCGGTGGGCGGTGCGGACCGTCTCCATCAGCTCGGCCAGGTCGGTCGGGGCCCTGTCGTAGACGAGCGCGCCCGCCTCGGCCAGGGCGAGTTCCTGCAGGTCGTCGACGATGCGCTGGTTGTGGATGACCTCGTCGTGCAGGGAGGCGAACAGCTCGGGGGTGGGTTCGAGCACGCCGTCCTGGATGGCCTCGAGGTAGCCGCGCAGGTTGGTCAGTGGGGTGCGCAGCTCGTGGGCCACGTCGGCGATCAGGCGCCGCTGGTCGGCCTCGGCGGCGCGCAGCGAGTCGGCCATGCTGTTGAAAGCGCGGGCCAGCTCGCCGATCTCGTCGCGACCGTTGTCGGGCACGCGCCCGTCGCGCTCGCCGCGGCCGAGCCGGCGAGCGGCCGCGGTCAGCGTGCCGATGGGGCGCAGCACCCGGCCGCTGATCAGCAGAGCGCCGCCGGTGACGAGCAGCGCGACCACGGCCGTGATCAGCATGATCGGGCGGGTGTCGAGCACGGGTCTCGGCTCGTCGCTGGCGCCGATGGTCAGGAGCAACGGTTGTGGGCCCGATTCCGTCGCCATGACCTGCTTCTGGAAACTCTCCTGCAGGCAGGGAAGCTGCTTCCCGCACTGCTGCACCTCGAGACGGTCGGTCTGGCTCCAGGTCTGGTACCCGAGCTCGATCTTCCGCCGGTCGGGGCACAGGCTCAACGACCGCGGGTCCGCCGGCCGAGGCCACCCGGGCAGGCCCTCGGCGGTCGAGGTGGACTCGAACGCGAAGCCCCGGCGGAATAGGCAGGCGGTGACCGGCCGGTCGATCCGGTATTCGCGGATAGCGTCCACGGTCGTCTTGCCCGGGTCGCGGTCGGCCACGCTCAGCTGCAGCTTCGGGATAGGGTCGACGACCGTGGTGACCGCCTCGGGTGGCCGGGCCGCGCGGCCGTCGAGGTGATCGGTGTCGACGAGCACGACCCCGTCCCGGTCGGCCAGCCTGATCCGCTGGCCGGTCTCGGAGCGCAGCTCGCCGACCGTGTCGCTGACCCCCTCCCAGGTGCCGTCGTGGACCGCCTTGTCGCGCAGGCGGTCGCGGATCAGCATCGTCGTCTCCTGCGAGGCGGCGTCGGCCTCGCGCACCTGGCTGCCGACCTGGCGCAGGATGAGCGCGGCGGTGGCTGCGGTCGCGCCCAGCGCCACCACGGCTACCAGCACGAAGACCCGTACGCGGAAGCTCATGGAAGCGAGAGCCGGTAGCCGCGTCCGTAGACCGTCTGCACGTAGCGGGGCTGGTCGGGATCGTCGCCGAGCTTGCGCCGCAGGTTGCGCACGTGCGCGTCGACCGTGCGTTCCAGCACGAACCTGTCGAACCCGAACGCCCTCTCGATGATCTCGGCCCGGGTGAACGCCCGCCCCGGCGTGCCGGCCAGCACCTCGAGGATGCCGAACTCCTTGGCCGTCAGGGCGACCGGCCGGCCGGCGACGCGCGCCTCGAACCGGCCGATGTCGACCTCGAGGTCCCCGCTGTGCAGCACCGGCTGGTCCTTCTCGCGCAGCGCCCCCGAGCGTCGCAGCAGCGCCCGCACCCGGGCGGCCAGCTCGCGCGGGCTGTAGGGCTTGGTCAGGTAGTCGTCGGCGCCCGCGTCCAGACCGCGCAGCAGATCGTCCTCGGCCGAGCGCGCGGTCAGCATCAGGATCGGAACTTGCGATTCGGCCCGCAGAACTCGGCATGCGGTGATCCCGTCGATCAACGGCATCATCACATCGAGAACGATCAAATCAGGAAGGCGTTCGCGGCACCGTTCGAGAACGGCTTGACCGTCCCTTGCGCAAGCAACCTCATGGCCCTCGCGCCGCAGGTAGGCCGCTGCCACCTCGGCCTGTTTAAGGTTGTCCTCGCCGATCAAGATCTGCACACCCACGAGGTGATCCAAGCAGAGCCCCGCCAATCGGGCACTGGACCGGTTCAGCTATAAACGGTGACCTCAGAGGGGGTGGGGATGTCGGAGTTCGGGGACGGCGCATTGATCGCGTGTGAAAGTCTCGTCCGGATCTATCAGTCCGGACCGGTCGAGGTTCAGGCGCTGCAGGGTCTCGACCTGGTGGTCGAGCGGGGCGAGATGGTCGCCGTCGTCGGCGCCTCCGGGTCGGGCAAGTCGACGCTGCTGTCGATCCTCGCGGGCATCGACGCGCCCACGGCCGGGCGGGCCCGGGTCGACCGGTGGGACCTGCTGTCGATGTCGCGCGCCGACCGCGTGCGCTACCGGCGGCACACGGTCGGTTTCGTGCGGCAGCAGACCGCGAGCAACCTCATCCCCTACCTGACCGCGAGCGAGATGGTCGACCTGCCGATGACCACGGCCGGCGTCCCCGCCCGCGAGCGCCGCCGGCGGACCACCGACCTACTCGGATCGCTCGGCGTCGCCGACTTCGCCGCCCGTCACCCGTCGCAGCTATCGGGCGGCCAGCAGATGCGCGTCGCCATCGCCGTCGCGCTGGCCAATCAGCCCGAGGTGCTCTTCGCCGACGAGCCGACCGGCGAGCTCGACACGGCCACGTCAGCCGAGGTGTTCGGCGCGCTGCGCGACGTCAACCGCGACCTCGGGGTCACCGTCGTCATCGTCACCCACGATCCCGCGGTCAGCGGCCAGGTGGAGCGCACCGTGGCGATCCGCGACGGCCGCACCAGCAGCGAGGTGCTGCGCCGCACCGCGACCGCCGACGACGGAGGCACGCATGTCATCGCCGAGGAGTACGCCGTGATGGACCGGGCCGGACGCATTCAGGTGCCCCGCGACTACCGGGAGGCGCTCGAGCTGACCCGCCGGGTGCGGCTGGCGCTGGAACCCGACCACATCACGATCCGGCCCGACGCGTGAGCGCGCTGCTGACCGTACGGGGCATCGACCGCACGTTCGGTGCGGGCCCGTCCGCCGTGCACGCCCTGCGCGAGGTCACGTTCGACGTCGAACCGGGCACGATGGTGGCCCTGGTCGGCCGCTCCGGTTCGGGCAAGACGACGCTGCTCAACGTCATCGGCGGCCTCGACCGCCCCGACGCGGGCACGGTCGTCGTCGACGGCGACGAGATCACCGGGCTGGACGAGGACGGACTGTCCCGCCTGCGCCGAGAGAAGGTGTCGTACGTCTTCCAGACGTTCGGACTGATCCCGGTGCTCTCCGCGGCCGAGAACGTCGGCGTGCCCCTGCGGCTGGCCAAGGCCGACCCGCGCGAGCGCGAACAGCGCGTACGGCTGCTGCTCGAGCTGGTGGGCCTGGCCGACCACGCGCAGCAACTGCCCGGTGAGCTCTCCGGCGGCCAGCAGCAGCGCGTCGCGATCGCCCGGGCGCTGGCCGCGTCGCCGCGCCTGCTGATCGCCGACGAGCCGACCGGTCAGCTCGACGCCGAGACCGGCCTGGCCGTGATGGGCCTGCTGCGCGGCGTCGTCGAGTCGGAGGGCGTCACGGCGGTGGTCGCGACCCACGACCCCGTCATGATGGCGCTGGCCGACCGGGTCATCCGGATCGCGGACGGCCAGGTTACGTGCTGAGGCTGGTCGTACGGCGGGCCCGCGCGCAGTGGCCGCTGCTGGCCTCCATGCTCACCATCCTGGTCATCGGCGCCACCCTGCTCGGCACGTGCACGCTGCTGATCACCCGCACGTCCGAGCGGGCAGTCGAGGTCTCGGCCGCCCGCGCCGACCCGGACACGGTCACGGCCACCGCGTACATCGGCGCCGTCTCGGCCGAGAACGCACGATCGGTCGCCACCGACGCCCGCGAGGTGCTGACGACGTCGATCGCGCCGTTCACCACGACCACCACCACCCGCGCGTCGTCGGTGCTCCGCGTGCTGCCGGGTGTGGGTCGCGGCGGCTACCTTTCGGCGATCGAGGACCTGCCGTCCCGCGCGGCCCTGATCGAGGGCCGCTGGCCGCGCGGGCACGAGACGGCCGTGCTGCAGAGCACCGCGCGCCTGCTCGGCCTGCGGGTCGGCAGCCGCGTGCACCTCGGCGCCGAACTGGGCATCGGCTCGAACCCGCCGGTCGATCTGACCGTGGTCGCCATCGTGCGTCCGCTGCAGGACACGGGCTGGGACCGCGACCCGCTGGACGGCACCGGTTTCGATCCCGATCCGCTCGAGAGCACCGGGGCCCGGTCGATCAAGGCGTACGGCCCGTTCCTCGTCGATCTCGGCACGCTGCTCGACGGCGGTTCGGCGCTGAGCCGGCTCGAGGTCACCGCCCGCCCCGACCTGTCCGCGCCGACCAAGCGCGGCCTCGACCAGCTCACCGCGTCGCTGCTCGAGGCCAACCGCCGCCTGACCGGCACGCTCGGCGACCGGGTCGAGATCCAACGGGTCGACTCCCCGCTCCCCCGCACCCTGCTCGACGCCCGCAACCAGGGGCAGCTCACGTCGGGTGCGGTGCTGGCCCTGGCGGTCATCGGCCTGCTGCTCACGGCGATCGCGCTGGCCCTGACCGGCCGTCTGACCACCGGCGTACGCACCACCGAGACCGGCCTGCTCGACGCGCTGGGCACCAGCCGCCGCCAGTTCATCGCCACCGCCGCCGTCGAGGCCGGAGCGGTCGCCCTGATCGCCGCCGTCCTCGCGATCCCCGCGTCGTCCTTCCTGTACGCCGCGTTGACGCACCTGTCTCCGCTGTCCGGCGCGGGTCTGGCCGCCGGCGCGACCGTGACCACGACCCAGGTGCTGCTGGTCGTGGCCGGGGCCACCACCCTGGCACTGCTGCACATCGGACTCGGCGCCCGCCCCACCGGCGACGGGGGCGCCGACCGGCACCGCAACCGGGAACTGCTCGCCCGCTCGGGCCTCGACCTGCTGCTGGTCGGGCTGGCCGCGGTCGGCTGGTGGCAGCTACGGGCCCAGCCCTCGGCGGCCGGCTACCGCGCCGACACCGTACGCATCCTGGCCCCGGCCCTGATTCTGGTGGCCGGCTCGGCCCTGCTGCTGCGCGTCGTGCCCCCGCTGCTGCGCGCGGCCGAACGGCTGGCCCTGCGCGGGCGTGGGTTCACGCTGTCGCTGGCCGCCTCGGGCGCCGCCCGCCGCCCGCAGGCCCTGGCCGCCGGGCTGCTGATCTGCCTGGGCTGCGCCGCCGCCACGTTCGGCACGGCGTTCGGCGCGACCTGGCAGACCTCGCAGCACGAGCAGGCCGACCTCTCCGTGGGCACCGACCTCGCCCTGACCCTCACGTCGGCCCCCGCCACCGGCCAGAGCGCGCAGGTCGCCGCGGCCACGGGCGGGATCCTCAGCCCGGTCGCCTCGCAGAACGTCGTGGTCGGCCAGTGGCTCGGCGACGCGACCTCGTCCCCGCGCCTGGTCGCCGTGGACACCCGGCACTCCGGCGCGGTGCTGCGCGGCCACCTCGACCACGGCCGCGACTGGGGCGGGGTGACGCGCCCGCTCGTGCCGTCGGCCCAGGTGGCCGGCGTGCCACTGCCGCAGGACTCCACCCCGCGCCTCACCGGCACCGCCACCGGCGACCGGCCGATCGCCGTGACCCCGCAGCTGATCCTGCAGGACGACGCCGGGCTGCGGACGGCCTGCACCGGCGACACCGTCGTGCTCGACGGCCGCCCGCACGACCTGCCCGGCTGCGCGCGGGTGCCCGGCCTGCGGGTGATCGGCGTCGCGCTGGGCGTCCTCGGCGAGACCGAGATCCAGCACACCAGCGGTATCGACGTCGCCCTGACCCTGCCGGCGGCCGGCGACCGGACACCGTGGACGATCCGCGCCGCCACGCCGGAACTCGACCAGGTCGGCGGTGAGAAGGTCGAGGTCAGCGGGGCAACGATCCGGATGACGGCGGCGGTGAGCTTCGCCGACTCCACGCCGTCGAGCCGTGTGCTGGTCGCCACCGCCTTCGCCGATCCCGGCCCCCTGCCGGTCGTCGTCTCGAGCCGGTTCGCCCGCGACGTCGGCGCGGCGCGCGGGTCCGAGCTGAAGATCGCCGTCGACCAGACCCCGGTCCCGGTGACCATCGCCGCCGTCGTGCCGAACATCCCCTCCGCGCCCGGCGAGGCCGCCATGCTGGCCGACGTGGACTCGCTGACCCGGGCCCTGGCCGTCAGGGGCAACGTCAACTCGCCGGTGACCGCCTGGTGGGTCGGCGAGCCCGCCCACCCCGGCCAGGCGTCGGCCCTGCACCTGGGCTCGGTCACCACCCGCGACGCCGTGGTGGAACGGCTCACCGGCAGCCCGCTGCGGGCGTCGTTCCCGGCCGTGCTGCGGGTGCTGGTCGTCGCGGCCGTCGTCCTGCTGCTCGGCGGGGTGCTGCTGCACATCACGTACGACGTGCAGTTGCGCGCCGTCGAGGTCGCCCGTCTGCGCGGCATGGGGGTGTCGCGCCGGGGGATCCGGGCCGCGCTGCTGGGCGAGCACGCCGTGGTGATCCTGCCCCTGCTCGCGGCGGGCGCGGTGATCGGGGCGCTCGCCACTCGTCTGGTCGCGCCGCTGCTGATCCGGTCCGACACCGGCGCGGCCGCCGTGCCGGCCGCCGAGGCGCACTGGCCCTGGCTCGCCGAGACCGGGCTGCTGGCCCTGCTGGTCGGCGCGTGTGCGCTGGCCGCGGGCGCCGCCGTCGTTGTCCAGGCCCGTCGGGCGGACGCCGCCCATCTGAGGGTGGCGTCATGAAACTCGACCGCTTCGTCCCCGCCGTTCACTGGCCCAGCGTCCGGGGGCGGGCACGCGCCGACGCCGGTCCGCTCCTGCTGGTCGCGGCCGTCGTCGCCGTCGTGGCCCTGCTCGCCGGGGGCACCCCGCCGCTGCTGCGCGGCACGTCCGACGACGCGGTCCGCGACGCGATCCGGCGCGCGCCCGACTCCGCCGCCGTGCAGGTCGACGCCGAGTGGGCCGACGAGTACGGCCCCACCGGTGGCCGCCAGCGCCAGCCGCACCTGGCCGAGGACGTCGACAGCCTCGGCGTCCTGGCCCAGACGTCACTGCTGCCCAGCCTGCAGAAGTCGTTGCGGCCGCCGGTCACGTCGGTTTCCACCGTTTCGCTGGCCATCACCGACGGCAGCGTGCAGCGCCGGCTGCGGCTCGAATATCTGCACACCGCCGCCGGTGGTCCGGTGGTCACCTGGGTCGCCGGCGGACCGCCGCGTGCCTCGACGAAGATCCCGGACATCGAGGTGCCCCTCACCGCCCCCATGTGGCCCATCCAGGTGGGACTCTCGGAGGCCGAGGCGGCCGCGCTGAAGGTGCGCCCGGGCGACAAGGTGCCCGTCCAGGACGACAACCGCAACCCCTATAACGTGCGGGTCAGCGGCATCTTCCGGGCGGCCGACCCGAATGATCCGGCGTGGCAGCTCGCCCCGTGGGCGCTGAACCCGGTGCCGAACGTCGACGGTCTGGGCAGCACCCGGCTCGCCGGTCTGCTCTCGGCCGAGTCCCTGCCCGACGCCCGCCTCGCGTTCCGCACCGACCAGTTGCGCCGGGGTGTGCACTTCGAGACCGACCCCGACTCGCTCACCTGGGAGTCGGCCGAGGCCCTGGCCGCCTCGGTGACCGAGCTCAAGGCCGGTTCCTCCGTGTCGGCCGACTACGGCAACGGGCTGAAGTGGACAACCGCGCTCGACAGCCTGCTGCGCGACGTGCGCGATCAGATCGCCGCCGCGTCGTCGCAGGCGGCCGTCCTGCTGATCGCCGTGCTGGCCGGGGCGCTGCTGGTCATCGGCCTGACCACCGAACTGCTGACCCGGCGCCGGGCGATCGCCCTGGCCACCGCTCGGCAGCGTGGGGCGTCGCTGCCCGCGATCGCCGCCGAGCTCGCCCTCGAGTCGGCCGCCGTCACCGTGCCGGCCGCCGCGCTCGGCCTCGGTCTGTCCGTCGCGGCCACCGGCGGCGCCGCGCTCACCTGGGTCGTGCCGTTCGTGCTGGCCGCCCTGTGCGCGGGCCCGGCCTACGGAGTTCTCGCCGCCGCCCGGGCCACCCGCGATCGGCGGGTCCCGGCCAACCGCAGCGCCCGCCGCTGGGCCGTGCGCACGGTGCTGCTTCGCCGTACGGCCGTCGACGTCGCCGTGCTCGCCCTGGCCGGCGCGGCCCTGGTCGCCCTGCACCAGCGCGGCGTCGTCGCCGGCGGCACCGGGCTGGACCTGCCCGCCGCCGCGCCCGCCCTGGTCGCCGTGGCCGCGTCGCTGCTGCTCGTACGCCTGCTGCCCCGAGCCACGCGGCTCGCGCTGCGGCTGGCCCTGCGGTCCCGGCGGACGTTGCTGCTTTTCGGGACCGCGCGGGCCGCCTCGACCGCGTCCCGGGTGCTGCCCGCCCTCTCCCTGACCGCCGCGATCGCCCTGGCGTCGTTCGCGGTCACCCTGCACGCCACCACCGAGCGTGGCCTCACCGAGGGTGCCTGGCTGACGGTCGGCGCCGACGCCCGCCTCGACCTGCGTTCGGAGACGACCGCCGACGCACCCGAGCTCGCCACCCGGCTGGCCGCGGCCCCGGGCGTACGCCACGCGGTCGCGGCTCAGGTGAACGAGGTCGCGCGGTTCACTGTGAACTCCGTCGCGGTCGACGCGGAACTGATCGTCGTGGACACCGCCGCCTACCGGGCGCTGCTGGCCGACACCCCGCTGCCAGCGCTGCCCGCGGTGGCCACGAAGGGCAGCCCGATCCCGGCCCTGGTCCACACCAGTGACGGCAGCCTCACGCCGGGTGTGAACTTCAGCCTGCTGCGCTCCGGCGACCGGGCCGCCCCGTTGACCGCCGCCGGGTCCGCGCCCGGCGCGGGCAACGTCGTCATCGTCGACGCGGCGGCCGGCCTCGAGTTCGACCCGAACACGATCTGGATCACCGGCCCCGGCGCCGCGAAGGCCGCCACCGACCTGGCCACCGGCGGCCGGCTGACCACGCTCGACAACGCCCTGACCGAGCGCCGCACCGCGCCGCTGACCGCCGGGTTGTTGCGTCTCTACTGGGTCGCCGCGGCCGTCCTGCTGGCCCTGGGCCTGCTCGGGTTCGCGCTCGCGGCGGCGGCGAGCGCCCCGCAGCGGTGGGAGACGCTGGCCCGGCTGCGGACCCTCGGGCTACGGCCGCGCGACACCCAGCGCGTCGCCGCGGCCGAACTGCTGCCGATGGTGGTGTTCGCGGCCCTGTGCGGCCCGCTGCTCGGCAGTCTGCTGGCCCGCGTGACGCTGGGGCCGCTGAACCTGCGGCTGCTGACCGCCCAGACCGAGAACCCCGAGCCGGTCGTGTCCTGGTGGACGGCCGAGCTCGTGACCGTGGCGGCGCTGGCCGTCGTGCTGGTCGTTGTCGTGCTGGCCGAGTCGGCCCTGCGGCGCCGCCGTCGCCTGGGCGAGGTGCTGCGCGTCGGCACTGCCGGATGACCTTCACGGCCTCTTGCCGTACGGGACGGGTCTTGGCATGATCGCGCGCATGTCGATGACCCGCCGTCACGTCCTGGGTGCCGGTGCCGCCGCCCTGACCACCACGATCGCCGGTTGCGGCGAGGAGAAGGGCGCGTGGCTGGGCGAACGGCCGGCCGAAGGCGCGGGCGGTGGGGCTGTCACCGCGGCGGCCGTGCCCGCATACGTCGCGCCGCTCAAGGCGGTGCTGACCAAATACCTGAAGCCGACCACCGCGAATCCGAAGCACCCCACATACGCCGGGGCTGCGCTGGTCGTGATGGTCAACAACGCGACGACGACGAACCTGGCGGTCGGGCACGCGCTGCGCTACGGCGCCGGACCGGTCGAACTGGCCGCGGCGAAGAAGGTCGCGATGCGTACCGACTCGATCTTCGACCTGGCCTCACTGACCAAGGTGTACGTCGCCGTCCTGCTGCTCCAACAGGTCGACCAAGGCAAGATCACCCTGGACGCGCCGGTCAGCAACTACCTGCCCGGTTTCGGCAAGAACACCGTCACCGTACGGATGCTGCTGACCCACACCAGCGGCCTGCCCGTCGGGGTCACCGGCGTGAAAGGCCTGACCGTCGCCGCCCAGCGCGCGAAGGTGCTCGCGACTCCCCTGGTCAGCGGCGCGGTGCCCGGCAAGACGTTCCGCTACTCCAGCGTCGGGTTGATGGTCGCCGCTCAACTCGTCGAAAAGGTCACCGGCCAGACCCTCGAGGCCGCCCTCAAGACCGGCATCACCACCCCGATGGGCTCGACCACCACCGGCTTCAACCCGCTGACCTGGCTGAGCAAGACCGACCAGGCCGCCCGGCTGGCCGCCACCGACGCCCGCACCACCCGCGGCCTGCTGCGCGGCGTGGTCCACGACGACATCGCCGCGCAGATGGGCGGGGTCATCGGCAGCGCCGGCCTGTTCGGCACCGCCCGCGACGTCGCCCTGCTCGGCCAGATGCTGCTCGCCGGCGGCGTCTACGGCGGCAAACGCCTGCTCTCGGTCTCGATCGTCGCGTCGATGCTCAAGAACCACAACGCCGGCAAGCCCGCCGTCGACCCCGAACGGCCCGGCCGCCCCTCCGACCACGGCATGGGCGTCACCCTGCGCCAGCCCTGGTTCATGGGCGCGCTGTCCTCCCCCACCACGTTCGGCCACACCGGCTTCACGGGCACGTCCCTGCTGGTCGACCCCCGCCGCAAACTCGTCGTGTCCCTGATGACCAACCGGGCCCACCCCAACTGGAGCTGGGCGAACCCCGACCCGATGCGGGCCGAGGTCGCCAACGTCCTCGCGAAGTATCTCTGAGCCTCAGGAGGGTCACCGCTGGTGTCAGGACCCGGCGCGCACGGTGAAGGAGTGTGCCCCGGACGCGACGGCGTACACGGCGTAGGCGCCGTCGATGCGCTGGAACACCGCCCGGTTCGAAGCGGAGACGGCGCGCTTGTCGGTCGCCGGGAGCCACACCTCGGCTGTCGTGTTGGCGGGGACGGTCACCGAGAGCGCGAAGCGCCCGTCCTTCTTCGTCCAGGACGTTCGTGCCCAGCCGGCCGGGGTCTCGTACGAGCCGTCGGCCTTGGTCAGGTCGCCCACGGGCTTGGGCTTGAAGACGAGCCGGTCGTAGGCCTGCGATCCTGGGGCGGCCTGGATTCCGGCGATGCCCGCGTGGAACCACTCCTCGATCTGGGCCAGGATCATGTGGTTCTTGGAGTCGCCGCGGCTCCAGCGTTCGCCGATGGTGGTCATGCCGTTCGGGTTGGCCGGGGTCGGTTCCATGAAGTAGCCGTAGCTGGGCTGGTCGTTCTGCTGCAGCACCTCCCAGAGCACGTCGTCGCGGTCACCGTTCATCAGCGCCCGCACGGTCGGGCCCATGCCGATGGTGCCGGCGCTGAAGTGCGGGCCGGTGCCGTTGGGGTGGAAGCTGTAGATCAGTTCGACCAGCGCGTCGAGGACCTTGCCGCGGCTGTCGGCCGGCACCAGGCCCGCGTCGAGGGCGAGAGCCTGAGCCGCCTGAGTCGGGCCTTCGGGGCCGGCGTAACGGCCCGTTTCCGAGTTGAGGAAGGCCCGGTTGAACGCCGCCTTGATCTCCTCGGCCAGCGTCGCATAGCGAGCCGCATCGGCGTCGTGGCCGGTGAGCGTCGCGATCTGTGCCATCGACTGGATCGTCAGGTAATAGCCCCACGTCCCGGTGATCCGCCCGGACACCGGTTCGGCGCTCACCCAGTCGGCCAGCGCGGCGTCCACGTAGTACCCGTCGACGACCTTCTGCCGCTGGATGTAGTCGACGAAGCGCACGAGCCGGTCGTACGAGGCGCTCATTGTGGCGGTGTCGCCGTAGAGCTGGTGCAGGATCGCCGGCACCAGGACGATCGCGTTACCCCAGTTGATCTCGTCGCCGAACCGGCCGCTGTAACCCCAGTCGTACACCGGCGTCTTCAGGGCGACGTTGCCGGCCATCGGCGTGTCGGCGAGCGACTGGCCCTCGACGAGGTGGCGCATCGTCGTACGCATGAAGGCGTTGAGCTGGAAATCGCGGTGAATGGCGCCCATCGGCATCGTGTAGTCGGCCGGGTACGACAACTTCTCGCGCCCGGGGCAGTCGGTGAACACGCTCATGATGTTCGCCGCGAACGAATACCGAGACATCGTGTGGACGCGGTTGACGCGCGCGTTCGACGACGAGAAAGTGCCCGCCACGGGCGTGTTCGCCTGCAGCCGTACGCCGGTGATCAGCTCTTTGGTCGGGGTGAAGCCCTCGGGAAGGCCGGTGACCTGCACCCACTGCATGCCGAAGTAGTTGAACCGAGGGTGCCACGTCTCGGTGCGCCCACCAAAGGTCGTATACGTGTTGAACAGGTCGACGCCGCGGGACCCGCCGCCGCCCATCAGCGAGGCCTGGTTGACCGTGCCGTCGGGGTTGAGCGACTCGGCCGGGGCCATCTTCACGGTCGTGCCGGCGGGAAGGCGCCGCGCGTCGAGGCGGGACCAGCCGACGATGTTCTGCCCGAGGTCGAAGACCCAGGTTCCGGGTACGGGGTTGGTGACCGTGACCGGTGTGAACTCCTCCTGGACGGTGATCGGCTCGGCGGTGCGGGCGACGAGCTTGGTGGCGAGGTTGGGCGGCGGCGCGAACCCGGCGTTGATCCAGCCGGTGGGAGTGCCGTCCCGGCGTTGAGCGGTGGGGCCCAGATCCGCGCCGGGAAGGTTCCAGCCGGGCTGCAAAAGGCGGGCGTCGTAGTCGGAGCCGGAATACCAGGCGTCGGTGACCAGCGGGCCCAGGGCCGTACGCCAGGACCGGTCGGTCACGATCGTCTCGCGGCTGCCGTCGCGGTAACGGATCTCCAGGCGGCCGATGAAGCGCGGGGTGACGGCCGCTCCGGCGGAGGCGTCGCTGGCGGCGATGTTGTTGCCCGAGCCGGTCACCTTCGCGCCGGCAGGGTGAGAGACACCGAGCGCGGGCTCGAAGGTGATGCTGCTGGCGCCGATCGCGGTGATGACGCGGGATTCCAGGCGGTCGCCGCCACCACCGGTGTCGACGTTGATGGTGCCGCCGACGTGATAACCGGTGACCGCGCTGACCTCGACGGTTGTGGCGCCGACGGGCGCGTCTGCGGTCAATGTCCCGTTGCCTTTGAGCTGGCTCTGCCACCACGAATACGGCGACGTGCGCCCGACGGCCGGGTTGGTGACGCTGCGGCGCACGTAGGCCGGGCCGTTGCCGAGCTCGACGCCGACCGCGTTGGCCCCCGCACGCAGCTGGGAGGTCAGGTCGTACGTGCGGTATTCGCTGGAGAGCTGATAGTTGGAGTTGCCCGGGGCGAGGACCTCGTCGGTGATCTCCCGGCCGTTGACGGTGGCGTGGTGCAGACCGACGCCGGAGAGGTAGAGCCGCGCGTCGGCGACCTTCTTGTGCTTCGGCACCGCGAACTGGCGGGCGAAGATCGGCATCGGCTGGTTCTCGGCCCGGTCGGGGTAGTCGATCCAGCGGGCCGTACCCCATTCGGCCTGGTCGAGCAGGCCGGTGGTCCACGTGGACGGTGTGGACCAGGCCGACTGCTTGCGGTGGGCGTCCCAGACCCGCACGCGCCAAGCAACCGTGTCCCGGGAGCGCAGGTCATGACCGAAGCGCACCTGCTGGCGGTCGCCGTTCACCCGGCCGGTGCGCCAGAGCAGCCGCCCGGCGTTCAGGTCACCGACGGTCGCGGCGGCCTGCACCTCGTACGCGGTCTGCCGATCGGCGGCACAGACGCGCTGGCGGCAGTCGCCGGTCTGGCTCATCTGCCACGCGAGGGTGGGCCGGGTGTTGTCGAGGCCGAGCGGGGCGTCGTAGCGACCGTCGACGCTGAGGCGGGCGACGCGCACGCCGCCGCCGGATCCGGAGTGGGCGTTGGCCGGCACGGCGGCTCCGAGGGTGAGCAGTAACGCTGTCGTCAGGAGGATCGCGGGTCTTCTGATCGGGGACATCAGATTCCTTCTCTGTCGAGCCGGCCGCCGGCGGCGACGCGGGCGAAGGCGTGGGCGCTGGGCTTCGGGTGGCGGGTGAAGTCGGTGCGGTCAACGGCGATCAGGCCGAACCGGGGCCGGTAGCCTTCGCTCCACTCGAAGTTGTCGAAGGCGGACCAGTGCAGGTAGCCGCGCACGTCGACCCCTTCCGCGAGGGCCTGGGCGACGGCCGCGAGGTGGCTGTGCAGGTAGGCGACGCGTTCGGTGTCGTCGGTGGTGGCGATGCCGTTCTCGGTGACATACAGGGGCAGGCCGGTGCGGGCGGCGCGGTGCAGCATCTGGCGCAGGCCGTCGGGGTGAACGGCCCAGCCCATCTGGGTTGTCGGCGTGCCCGGCGGTGGCGTGCCGAACCAGGTGGGCGACGTGGAGTCGACCCACTGCTTGCGGTAGTACTGCACGCCGAGCCAGTCGCCGCGGCCGGGGCCGGTCAGCCCGTCGAGGTAGCGGTCGACGATCTCGTGCCGCATCACCTCGCAGAGCTCCTCGTCGCGGTCGTGGGCCGGGGCCAGCAGCGGCAACTGCACGGCCAGCCCGGTCAGCGAGGAAGCCTCCTCGCGTACGGCCCGAACACCGTCGAAGTGGGCGCCCAGCAACGCCTCCCCCGCCCGGCGCCACAGCACGGGATTGGTGATGCCGGGCGGGTGGTAGCCCTCGAGATAGCCGTGCAGCGCGACCATCTGGGGTTCGTTGATGGTGCACACGTACGGCATGAGGTCGCCCAGCTCGCCGGCGACGCGCGCGCTGTAGCGGGCGAAGACGGCGCCCGCGTCCGGGGCGAGCCACCCGCCGCGGGCCGCGAGCCAGCGCGGCAGCGTGAAGTGGTGCAGCGTGACGAAGGCGGTCAGCCCCTCGTCGCGCAGCGCGGTGAGGACCCGCCGGTAGTGAGCCAGCGCCGCCCGGCTGAACTCGCCGGGCGCCGGTTCGATGCGCGACCACTCCAGCGAGAGGCGATGCGCGTTGTGGCCCAGCGAGGACAGCAGCTCGAAGTCCTCCCGGTAGCGGTGGAAGTGGTCGATGCCGTCGCCGGAGGACTCGACGGCCGCGGTGGCCGGGTCGTGTTCGAAATCCCACCAGTCGTTGTTGGTGTTACCGCCCTCGACCTGGTGGGCGGCGGTGGCGCTGCCCCAGAGGAAGTCGACGGGGAAGTCGGTCACGCCGGTGTCCTCTCTCCAGGGCCGCGCGCCGCGGTGACCTATTCGCCCTTCTTGTATTCGGTGTCCATGTCCTTGAGGACCGCGTCGGCGGTGGCCTGGTTGCTGAACACCTCCTGCAGGCCGCTGAGCATGGTCTGCTGCACCTTCGCGTTGGGCCAGAGCTGGTCCATGAACGGCACGGTCCTGTTCTCCTGCACGAACGTGGTCAGTTCCTTGAGTCCCGGGTCGACCGTCGTGCCGGCGTCGGGCAGGGTCGGCAGGCTGCCCTGCTTCTCGTTGAACACCTTCATGCCCTCGGGCGACATCACGAACGTGACGAACTTGAGCGCCAGCTCCTTGTTCTTGGCCTTGGCGTTCACGCCGTAGCCCGCGCCCGCCGCGGCCGGCATGAGGAACGTGGCCGGGTCGTCGGTGGCCGGCAGCGCGGTCATCGTGAACCTGCCGTTCGGATTCTTGCCCTTGAGCAGGCTGATGATCCAGTTGCCCTGCACGATGCCGAGGGTCCTGCCGGTCGCGGCGAGGGTCTGACTGGCCTCATAACTGGTGCCCAGCGGGTTCTTCTGGAAGCAGCCGGCCTTGTTCATGTCCTGGTACTTGGCCATGGCCTGGGTCCAGGCGGAACCGGCGAAGGTGGTCTGCCCCGCGGCGAGCTTGGTGTTGAAGTCCTTGTCCTGACCGAAGACGACGGTGGCAGCGAGAGCATAGAGCACGAGCTGGGTGACCCAGTTGTCCTGAATGCCCAACGCGTACGCGGGAGTGCCCTTGGCGGCGGCGTCGCGGCAGAACGCCAGCATCTCCGTCCACGTCGTGGGCGCCTTCAGGCCCGACTTGGCGAGGGCCTCGTCGTTGTAGACCGCGCCGATGCCGTTGAGCCCGAACAGTGCGTTGTAGGTCTTGCCCTCGAACTGGGCGACGGACTTGAACGAGTCGGGCAGCTTGGCCGCCCACGGCTGGTCGGACAGGTCGAGCAGGTAGCCCGGCTTGGCCAGCACGTAGGTGGCGCCCGGGTTGCCGTTGCCGGGCCAGACGGTCATCACGTCGGGGGCCGTGCCCGAGGCGAGCTGCGTACGGATCTGAGCCTGGTATTGATCCGCGCCGCTGGTCGTGAAGGTGACCTTGACGCCCGGGTTGGCCGCCTCGAACGCCTTGACGACGTCCTCGACCGAGCCCTGGTCGACCGAGGCGAGCGTGAGGGTCTTGTTGTCACCGCCCCCGCTGCCGGATCCGGAGTTGGCGTTGGTGCCGCTGCTGCACGCGGCGGTGAGCAGGACGGCGCCGAGCGCGATGGACAGGCTTTTCTTCATGAGCTCTCCCACGTTGGAGATCAATAAGAGGTGGCGGTGAAGGTGTGGTGTCATCCCTTGAGCCCCCCGGCGAAGCCGTTGATGATGCTGCGCTGCAGCGCCAGGTAGACCGCCAGGACCGGCACGATGCTGATCAGCAGGGCGGCGAAGATGAGGTTCCAGTCCGAGACGAACTGGCCGACGAAACCGGCGACCGCTACGGGCACGGTCTGCTGGTCGCTGCCGGACAGGTAGAGCAACGGCGTGAAGAAGTCGTTCCAGACCGCGACGGCGTTGAGCACCAGCGCGGTGACCGTGATCGGCTTGAGCATCGGCAGCACGACATAGCGGAAGGTCTTGAACGGGCTGGCGCCGTCGATCGACGCGGCATCCTCGAAGTCGCGGGGCAGGGCGCGCAGGAAGCCCACGTACAGGAAGGTCGTGAACGGCACCTGCAGGCCGGCGTAGAACAGGACGAGCGACCAGATCGAGCCGAGCAGGCCGAGGTCGCGGACCGTCTGGTAGAGCGGCAGCGAGGCCAGCTGGAACGGCAGGACCAGGCCCAGCATGATCAGCAAGAACGTTCCGCGAGACCAGCGGGCCGTGCTTCTGGCCAACGGGTACGCGGCGAGGGCCGAGACGGCCAGGACGATGACGACGCTGACGGCGGTCACGAGCACGCTGTTGATCAGTGCGCCCCCGAGGCCGGCCTCGCGCCAAGCGCCGGTGAAGTTGCCGAAGGTGGGGTCCAGCGTCGGGCGGATCGGTGACGCGGTGTCCGAGGGCTGCCGGATGGCCAGGTTGACCAGCACGTAGACCGGGAAGGCGAAGACGATGCCGACCGCGATCATGACCATCTCGAGGGCGAACGTCCGTTTCGTGTAGCGGTTCACGACGCCGCCTTCTCATTGCGGTTGAGCACGGCGAACTGTCCGGCGGAGACGATCGAGACGATGACGGTGAGCACGACGGCCAGGGCGATGCTGTAACCGAACTCGCCGAGGGTGAAGGCGTCCTTGTAGATCAGCGTCGAGATGGTGTCGGTCGCGTGCCCCGGGCCGCCGCCCGTCAGGGCGTACACCTGGTCGAAGAGTTTGATGCCGCCGATGATCGAGAGCATCAGGTTGATCGTGATCGCGGGCGCCAGCAACGGGCGGACGATCGACCAGAAACGACGGATCGAGCCAGTGCCGTCGATCGCCGCGGCCTCGTAGATCTCGCGCGGGATCGACTGCAGGCCGGCCAGGAAGATGACCATCGAGTAGCCGGCGAACTGCCACACCACGACGAGCACGACCATCCACAGGGCCAGGTCGGGGTCGCCGAGCCAGTCCTTCCCCCAGGGTCCGAGCACCGCGTTGACCGCGCCGTCCGGGCCGAGCAGGTTGCGCCACAGATAGGCGGTCACGATCGGGGTGATCACCGCGGGGGCGAACAGCAGCACCCGCAGGAGGTTCCGCGTCTTGATCATGCTGTTGACGCCGAGGGCGAGCAGCAGGCCGATGCTGTTCTGGATGACCGTGATGGCCACCGCGATCAGCAGCGTGTGCCACACGGCCTGCAGCGCGTCGCCGTCGTCGAGCATGTCGGTGAAGTTGCGCAGGCCGATGACCGCGAAGTCCGGGTCGAGGCCGTCCCAGTCGGTGAAGGCGTAGTAGATGCCCCGGATGCTGGGCACCAGCACCACGAAGGCGAAGAGCAGGAGCGCCGGCAGGACGAACCACCACGGCGGGGCGCCCCGGCTGCGCCGCCGGGGCGACGATGCGGGGACGGCCCGGCCGGGAGGGCGGACCTTGAGATCAGCTGTCACGAGAACCCACTTGACTGAATCGTTTCATCGCCCTCGACGACGGGGGCCGCGTAAGAAGAGAACCATGTGATGTGAGTAACGTTTTCCACGATGTTTCGCCGACACTACGAGCAGATGCCAACCTCGTCAAGACTCATCACGGGCAACGTTTCTCAAGGTTCATGCTGGTTCTCGCGAGGCCACGGACTGATCTAAGGTGGGTAACGTTTCTCGTTCCTTAGGAGCCCGCATGCAGCCATCCCGACGCGTCACGATCGTCGACGTCGCCCGGCACGCCGGGGTGTCCACCACCGCCGTCTCCAAGGTCATGCGCAACGCGTACGGGGCCAGCCCCGAGATGCAGATCAAGGTGCGCGCGGCCATCGAGGAGCTGGGTTACCGGCCCTCGGCGGCGGCGCGCGGGCTGCGGGGCCAGACGTACACGATCGGCGTGATGCTGCCCGAGATGCGCAACCCGTTCTTCGCCGACATCCTCGACGGCGTCACCGAACACCTCGGCGGCACCGACTACCAGGTGCTGATGGCCGCCTGCTGCAACGACGAGCCCGGCGAGATCCGCATCACCGAGGCGATGATCGACCGCAGCATGGACGGCGTCATCCTCATCGCCCCGATCTCGTCACGCCGCCACCTGCAGAAGGTCGCCCGCACCGTCCCGACCGTGGTGGTCGGCCGGCACGGCACCTCCCCCGACTACGACACCGTCACCGACGACGACTTCGCGGGCGCAGGCCTGGTCGTCGACCACCTCGTCGCCCTCGGCCACCGGCGCATCGCCCACATCGAGCACGCCGAGAGAAATCCCGTACGCCTCAAGGAGATGCCGAACGCCCAGCGCGCCGACGGCTACCGCCACGCCATGCAGGCCCACGGACTCGGCGAGTTCATCGACATCGCGTCCACGACCTACACGCAGCAGGGTGGCTACCTGGGCGCTCAGCAGCTGCTGGCCCGCGCGCAGCGCCCGACGGCCATCTTCGCCGGGGCCGACATCGTGGCGATGGGGGTGCTCGACGCGCTCACCGAGGCCGGGGTGTCCGTCCCCGAGGACATCTCGGTCGCCGGATACGACGACACCATGTTCGCCGCGTTCGGCCCGATCTCGCTGACCACCGTCGACCAGGCCGGGCACCAGATGGGCGCCAACGCGGCCCGGCTGCTGCTCGACCGCATCGCCGAGCGGAACCGGCCGACCGCTCAGATCAAGCTCTCCCCCACCCTGATCCCGCGGCGCACCACCGCCCCGATCTCCTGATCGACGTACGGCCGGGAGAGCCCCGCTGTCCGAGCGGACAGCGGGGCCGGTTGGGTCAGGCTTCGGGAATGTCGCGCCCGAACGTCGCCAGGGTGACGTCGGCGGGATCGGGACCGCCGCGCCGGCCGGTGTCGAGCCCGTCGATCGCGGCGAGCTGCTCGTCGGTGAGCTCGAAGTCGAAGACGTCGAAGTTCTCCGCGATCCGCGCCGGCTTCGTCGACTTCGGGATCGCCGAACGACCCTGCTGGACGTGCCAGCGCAGCATCACCTGCGCCGGGCTCTTGCCGTGCGCCCGGGCGATCTCGCCGATCACCGGATCCCGCAGGGTGCTGGTGTGCTCGCTGTCGCGGTAGAACGTGATGCCACCGATCGGTGACCACGCCTGGGTGAGGATGCCATGGCGCGCGCCGAACGCCTGCACCTCACGCTGCTGGAAGTAGGGGTGCACCTCGATCTGGTTCACCGCCGGCACGACCGTCGCTTCGACATCCTGGCCGCGAACCCGCTGGGCCTGGCCCTCTACAGCCCCATGTTCTCGTCCGGCGCCACGCTGCCGGTCAACTCGATGAGGTTCAACTTCCTCGACCCGCACGCCCAGGCGTTCTATCCCGACTGGGCGCAGATCTCCCGCGCCGCGGTCGCCTCGCTGCGCATCGCCGCCGCGAAGAACGCGCACGACCAGCAGCTGATGAACCTCATCGGCGAGCTGTCCATGCGCAGCGAACCCTTCCGCGCGATGTGGGCCGCCCAGGATGTGTACGTCCACCGGCACGGCACCAAACGACTGCGTCACCCGGCCATCGGCGAGCTCGATCTGGCGTACGAGGCTCTCGAACTGCCCGGCGACGACGGCCTGACCATCGTGACCTACTCCGCCGAGCGGGGAACGGCCACCGGCGACGGCCTCGAGCTGCTGGCCGCGTGGGCCGCGACGCAGCTGATCGTCAGCGGGTGAGCAGGCCGATGCGGCGCAGCCAGGCCTCGACGGCGGGTTGCGCGCCGGTGACCTCCTCGCCGCGGACGGCCAGGCCTTCGCGCAGCGTGGCGCCGGGGCACGAAGCGGCGTAGTCACGCTCGGTGTTTCCCAGACCGCTCATCGCGTGCGTGGTCAGGGGGTGGACGGTCTTGCCGGCGAAGTCGAAGCTCTCGGCGAACCTCGTCATGATCATGGGGGCCCGGACGTTCCAGATCGGGCTGATACGGGCGTGATTCCGCCCTTATGGAACTCGCTTTGACAGCGGGCAGGGAGCCTTTGCCGAAAGGGGTCACGACAGGGACCCCTTTCGGAGGTTTGAAAACGGCGCCGCGAGGTCCCGGCAATTCGGCGACCGCTCAGGAAAGTACCCGCGACATGATACGTGCTCGCCGAACACCTGGACGTCATGATCGAGAGCCTCTTCAGTCCCGCCTGAATCTGGTGCCGATCCTCCGACCGAGGGTTCAGGCATGCGGTTGTCCGAACGGACGGGCACATTCACCGTCCGCTTCAAGTTCTGGATCCTCGCCGGATGGCTGGGCGTCTTCGCGGTCGCGGTGATCGCGAGTGGACCGCTGTTCGACCGTATGAGCACCGTGGACAATCTCGATGCCGGCGCCGAGTCGGCCCGCGTCCAGGCCCGCATCGAGGAACTGACCGACGGGATGTTGGCGAAGAACAGGCCGAACTCCTGGCATGGCGAAGTGGCGTGGGGCCCGTCGTTCACCGCCACGTCGGCCGAGGAGGACGACTATGTCGTGACCGAACCCGACGACCTGGCCATCAACGCCCTGCTGCGGTGGCTGGGCGTGCGACGCGACGGGCACCTCGACGAATTCGACACGGCCGGCCTGGATCGTCACTCCCGTTGAGATCGCCTACAGCGTCGGCGGGGCCTGCTCCGGCGCCAGCTCGATGTCGTCGACCTTGACGTTGACGCTGGCGACGACGAGACCGTAGCCGGTCAGCGCCTCGGCGATCTTGGTCTGCACGACCTTGACGACCTCGCCGACCACGCTGCCGGCGGCGAGCACGAGCACCACGGTGATCTCGACGCTCGCGCCCTTGACCTCGGCGTGCACACCCCGGGTGGCGTCCCCGACCTCGTCCAGCCCGATCTTGTCGAAGACCTTGTCGAAGAAGCGGGCCACGTCGCCGCCCAGGTCGGCCACGCCCGGAGTCTCCCTGGCCGCAGTCGCCGCGATCTTCTCGACCACCTCGCGGGACACCGAGTTGACCCCCGCCACACCGTCGCTCATGCCGTCCCTCTTCCCGCACCGTCCCCCGGCGACACTCGCCGCGGACTTCCCACACCGTCCCGTGGCGACACTCGCCGCGGACCGGGAGCGTATCAACGCTCGTCGGTCTGCGGTGCGCTGCGGGCGGTGCTGTCGCCGAGTGTGAGCAGGCCGGTGAGACAGACCCGCAGGGCACGGGCGAGCCGGGCCTCGAAGTCGACCCGGGAGCCGGCCAGCAACGGGTCGCTGACCGCCTCGGCCACCGAGCTCGACGGGTTGGCGAACGGCCACAGCCCGGCGATCAGCAGGATCATCAGGGACACGAACTCGCGGGCGCCGGCCTCGGTCAGCGCCGGCACGCGGCCGGCGAGCAGGGCGGCCAGCCGGGCCTGCGACGCGGAGTTGGCCAGCTTGAAGTCGCGGACCGCGACGGCCGAGATGTTGCGTTCGAGCTCGGTGCCGAGCGCGCTCCACAGCTCGCAGATGAGCGGGCGCCGGGCCAGCGACGCGGCCAGGGCGTCGACCACCGCGCCCGGGTCGGCCCCCGCCAAGGCCGGGCCCGGCAGTTCGCCCCGCAGCTCGGTGACCCAGTCGTCGACGCGCAGGTTGAGCAGGGCGAAGAAGACCGCCTCGCGCGTCTCGAAATAGCGCACGACGTTGGTCTTCGACAGCCCGACGCGCCGGGCCAGCTCGCGCAGGCTGATCTCGCTCAGCGGCACCTCGGTGAGCAGGTCCGCCGCCACGCCGAGGATGGCGTGGCGGCGGGCCTCCCGCTGCTCGGGGCTGCGGGCGCGCTGAAAGTCCAGCTCAGAGTTCATCGCCCGAAAGGCTACCCGGCGTAGCTGACGGACTCGCTCACCGTGCGCCACCGGGCGTCGGTGGCCGCGAGGTTGTCGGCCTGGGCCCGGGCGGCGGCGACCGCGTCGGCGCCGAGCAGCAGGTGCACCGGCGGTTCGGGGTTGTCGGTCAGGTCGATCAGCACCCGGGCGATGCGTTCCGGGTCGCCGGGCTGGGTGCCGTCGGCGGCGCGCAGCCGGGCCACCGCGGGCTCGATGACCCCGCGGTAGGCGTCGCTGATCGGGTGTTCGGTCATCGACGATCCGGCCCAGTTCGTCCGCATGCCGCCGGGCTCGGCCACGGTTACCCTGATGCCCAGCGGGGCGACCTCCTTGGCGAGCACCTCGGAGAATCCGCCGACGGCCCACTTGGCCGACTGGTAGGCGCCCAGGCCGGGACCGCCGACGCGGCCACCGACCGACGAGATCTGGATGATGTGACCGGCCCCCTGCGCGCGCAGGACCGGCAGCGCGGCCCGGGTCACGTTGACGACGCCGAAGAAGTTGGCGTCGATCTGGGCGCGGAACTCGTCGTCGGGCATGTCCTCGATGGACGCGACATCGGCGTAGCCCGCATTGTTGACCAGCACGTCCAGGCGCCCGAAGGCGTCCACCGCGGTGGCGACGGCCGCGCGGGCGGCGGCCGGGTCGGTCACGTCGAGCGCGACCGTGCGGATCTGATCGCCGTACTTCTCGGCGAGGTCGTCGAGTTGCTCGGGACGCCGGGCGGTGGCCACGACCCGGTGACCGGCGGCCAGGACGGACTCGGCGAGTTGCCGGCCCAGCCCGCGGGAGCTGCCGGTGATGAGCCAAACCTTGGACATGAGATGCCTTCTTCCGTACGGATTTCTGGTGGTCAGGAGAGGAAGCCGCCGTCGACCGCGAGGTGCGCGCCGGTGATGTAGGAGGCTTCGTCGGAAAGCAGGAAGCAGACGGCCGTGGAGATCTCGCGGCCGGTTCCGACGCGGCGGGCCGGGATGCGCTCGGCGATCCGGGCGACCTCGCGCCGAACCGGCGTACGGTCTCGGCCACCGTCTGCCCTACGGCCCGGGCGTCACTCACAGCCGGGCGATGTCGGCCCCCATGCCGGTGCCCGCGCCGGTGACGTAGGCGATCTTTCCGTCGAACTGCGATGTCATGGTCGGCTCACTTTCCGGTGGTGTGCAGGTCGCCGTATCGGCCGTCGCGAACACGGGCCGGGGCGAAGAGCTCGTTGAGGTGGGCGACGTCGTCGTGGCCGAGCCGCGCCGAGGTGGCGGCCAGGTTCTCCCGTACGCGGTCGAGCCGCCGGGCGCCGGGGATCGGGACGATGTCGTACGGCTGAGCCAGCAGCCGGGCCAGCGCCACCTGACCCGGGGTGTGGCCACGCTCGCGGGCGAACGTGGTGAGCTCGCCGACCAGCGCGGCGTTGGCCGTGAGGTTGTCGCCCTGGAACTTGGGCAGGGTCGAGCGGAAGTCGTCGCGGGCGAAGGTCGCGTCGCCGCCGAACCGGCCGGCCAGCATGCCGCGGCCCAGCGGGCATCAGGCCGAGACCGGTCGGGCGCACGGAGAGCATCCGGCACACCTCCGCAATAAGAGGCCAGTGGAACCTTACGAGTCAACCGTAAGAGTCCACTGGCCTCTTGTTACCGGAATGCGGCCCGGATCACGCTCGGAGCCATTACGCCGTGACCGGCTCCTCGCGCTCGACGGCCACGATCGCGCGACGAGGAACGGCAGCCCGCTCGGCGGCGAAGAGCCGGATCAGCTCGGGCAGCACGTAGTGGCCCGGCAACGAACCGTCGACCAGGTTGACCTCGACCAGGCGCTCCATCGCCCGCTCGGTCAGGTCGGCCGGAAGCCCGACGGCGCGGGCCGCCGCCACGACGTCGAACGGACCGGTCCGCAGGGCCCCCAGTCCGTCGAACGTGCGCAGCGCCAGCCGGTCCTCGGACGCTCCCGAGGCGCTCAACAGGTCGGTGCTGCACGCGAGGCTCGCCCGCAGGCAGAGGCCCGCGGTGCTGAGCTGGTCCAGCCGGCGATCCTCGTTCGCGAGGCGTTCGGTGAGCGCGGTGACCGGCCACGCCGGGCGGCACATCAGCCGAGCGGCGGCGATCCGCAGGGCCAGCGGCAGCCGGTCGCACAGCTCGGCGAGGTCGTGCACGCTCCGGGTGACGGCGGTGCGGCTCGGACCGAGCAGCCCTTCCAGCATGGCGACCGCGTGCCGCGCCGACAGCGGGCCGAGTGAGCGGTGACATGCTCCATCGACAGTCGTCAGGCTGCTTCGAGAGGTCACCACCACGCGGCCGGACTCGGGTGTCCACAACAGCGGCAGCACCTGGGCGACCGACGCCGCGTTGTCGAGGACGATCAGCATGCGGAGTCCCCGCAGGCGGGTTCGCAGCTGCGCGTGCAGGACGTCGGCCTCCCGGATCTCCCGGTCGGGGACGACGCCGAGCGCGTCCAGCAGCGCCGCCGCGGCCTGCGCGGTGGTGAGCGGCGCGCGGCCGGGGCTGGCGCCGTGCAGGTTCAGATAGAGCTGACCGTCCGGGAAGTGCGGGGCGACGGCGTGGGCGACGTGCAGGGCGAGAGCCGATTTGCCGACCCCCGGCCCACCGCTCAGGACGGTTATGGGCGTGCCCGCGCCCGGGTCGAGGATCGCCTGCCGCAGTTCGTCGGCCTCCGTCTGGCGTCCGACCAGGTGCGGGCGATGGGCGGGCAGTCGCTGCACCGGGACGACACCGTGCGCCCGACCGTCACCGGCGGCAGCCACGGCCAGGCGGGCCCGTGCGTGCTGCCAGGGCGACGGGTCCGCTCCGCACGCCTGCACGTAGGCCGCCAGGAAATGGTGGCGAGGAATCTTGTCCCGGGCCAGAGTGGCGGCGATCGTGCTGCGCGAAAGGGGCCGGTCGAGGCCCCGGGTGCGGCTTTCGATAGTGCGCAGAGTCAGCCCGGACCACTCTTTGAGCTGCCGTAACAATACGACGAAATCGGCAGCGGTATTGGCGTTCTCCGGGCAGGGCGGACCGTTGTGAGTTTCGTTTTTCGCGTTCAATGAACCGTTACCGCCGCGATCAAGGCGCGGTTCACCCTTCGTTTACATCCCCGTGACATGAGACGGATGCTATGCCGCCCCCCGAGGGCTGTCAATCGCTGAGCATCGATGCGACCAGCCTCGACGGGCCGTAAGGGCGAAACCCCTGATAAGCCACATTTGCCGCACGGCCAGCACTCTGAGCAACATTGGAAGGGCGACTTGACAACCCAGAGTAAGATATGCCATGTTCCACTAAGTGAGTAGTGAAAGGGTGTTGGAGGTGATCGAATTTCATCTGGATCGCCGGTCGGGAGTCGCGAGCTACTTGCAGTTGGTTCACCAGGTAAAGCAAGCATTGCGACTCGGAGTGCTGCAACCCGGCGACCAGTTGCCGACCGCCCGCGAAGTGGTGGCCGCGCTCGGAATCAACCCGAACACGGTCCTCAAGGCCTATCGGGAACTCGAGCGCGAAGACCTGGTCCTGGCCCGTCCGGGGATGGGGACCTTCATCCAGCGGACGCTCGGGGCGGTCCCGTCGGAGGAACAGGCTGAAATCAGGGAGAGGCTGGCCAAGGTGATTTCCGACGGCCGCGGAGCGGGAATGGGACAAGAGGACCTGGAGGCGTTGTTCGCCGCCGTCCTGAAGGAATCGTTTCGAAGGGAGTCCGCGTGAGGGCGGGCGGTATTGGAGTGTCCGGCGGCAGGACCGCCGAGGCGGCGACGGAGCCGCCGGAGGTCGCCCCGGCGCTGGTGGCCGACGGCCTGAGCAAGCGATACTCGCGGACCTACGCGTTGCGGGACTGCTCGTTCACCGTTCCGGCGGGACGGGTGGCCGCGCTGGTCGGCCCCAACGGCGCCGGCAAGAGCACGCTCCTGCAGATCGCGGTGGGCCTGCTGACCCCAACGGCCGGCTCCGTCTCCGTCTTCGGTGTGCCGATGCGCCAGACGGCCGAGGCGCTGTCGAGGATCGCCTTCCTCGCTCAGGACAAGCCTCTCTACCATGACTTCACCGTCACCGAGATGCTCCGCTTCGGCCGCGCGATGAACCCCCGGTGGAACAACGACCTCGCCCGCCGGCGCATCGAGGAGCTGGGCCTGCCCTTCGACCGCAAGGTCGGCAAGCTGTCGGGCGGGCAGCAGACCCAGGTCGCGCTCGCGCTGGCCGTCGCGAAGCAGCCCGACCTGCTCATCCTGGACGAGCCCCTGGCCGACCTCGATCCCCTGGCCCGCGACGACGTCACCCGTACGCTCATGGCCTCCGTCGCCGAGACCGGGATGACCGTCCTGCTGTCGTCGCACGTCGTGTCCGAACTGGAGGGCACCTGCGACTGGCTCGTCGTGCTCAACGGCGGCCGGGTGCAGGTCAGTGGGGACATCGAGGAGTTGCTGGCCCAGCACCGCATGTGCACCGGCGCGGCCGATGAGATGGACGACCTCGCCGCCGGGCACACGGTGATCTCCCGCAGCACCAAGGGACGGCAGGCGACGTTGATGATCCGCTCCGAGGAGCCGCCGGCCGATCCGCGCTGGACCACCGCCGCGGTCAACCTCGAGGACATCGTCCTGACCTATCTGCGCAACCCCGACACGGTGGCGCTGCTCGACCGCCCCGTCCCCCTCGCCCGCTGAAAGGATCTTGCGTTGCTCTGGCTCACCTGGCGACAGTACCGAGGTCAGCTTCTCATCACCGGCGCCCTGCTCCTGGGGCTCGGGACGTTGCTGCTGCTCTCCGGCCTCGACGCCGCCGGCTACCTCGACCAGCACGCTCCCCCCGGCTGCCCCGGCGCGGGCGAGGCGTGTGACGCCGTACGGGGGGAGCTGGCGCAACGGTTCCAGCGGATGAGCATCGTGCTCGACCTCCTGCCGATCGGTGCCCCGGCGGTCATCGGCGCGTTCTGGGGCGCGCCGCTGATCTCCCGCGAGTTCGAGCGGCGCACGCACCGGCTGGCGTGGACCCAGTCGGTGCCGGTGGCTCGCTGGCTGACGGTGAAACTGGCCGTGCTGAGCGTGCTGGTCCTGCTGGCCGGCATGGCGTTGTCGGTCATGCTGACCCGCTGGCTCGACACCCTCGGGATGACCGACACCGCGTTCGGGCACGCCGCGCTGTTCAACCTGGTCGGGATCGCTCCGGCGGTCTGGTGGCTGTTCGCGATGCTGCTCGGCGTGGCCGCGGGCGCGGTCCTGCGCCGCACCCTGCCCGCGATGGCGGTCACGATCGCCATCGTCGCGGTGACGTTCCCGGTCCTGGTGCTGGCCCAGGACGCCTACGCCACCCCGGTACGCACCGTGAACGCCGACACGCAGGCCCTGATCGCGAGTGGATCGATCATCGCCGGGGACGCGTGGGTGGACTCGGCCGGACGGGAGTCGGCGACGCCGGTCGACACCCTCTGCCCGCTGCCCGCGGGACAGTCGGCGGGGCCGGAGTTCCCGGACCGCGGACAGGCGGCCTGCATGGCCAAGCTCGGCTTCCAACCGGCCGTGGACCACCAGCCGCCGAGCCGGTTCTGGCTCTTCCAGGCCATCCAGGCCGGCATCCTGCTCGCCGCGTCGGCGGTGCTGGCGGTGATCGCGATCCTGCGCACGGCGCGGCGGCGGGCCTGACCCGGTCCGCGGCCGTCCGCCTCCGTCCGGGACATTCCAGGACAGCGCAAGAATCTTGTTACCCCCGTTTCTCACTTTTAAGTTGGTCGATAGGTGGGCGGGATCCTGAGGCCCGCCCCGGTCGAAGGGAAACGGGGAATGACAGTGACTTCCATCGCTGCCAAGCTGTCCAGCAACGGGCTGCAGCAGCACATGTTCGCTGAGCCGACCGTCGTCGCGGAGGCCTGCAGCGGAAACGGTCAGCGCTGCGTCTGGGACTCGGACTGCTGCAACCACCCGGACTACGTCACGAACTGTGAGTGGTACTCCTGCGAGTGGATCCTCAAGCCGTAAAGGCTGATCGCTGGATTCCGGTGCCCGTCGGGATCGTTCCCGGCGGGCATCTCGTTTCTTCCGTATTCCTCAACGAGACGGCGGCGATCGCTTTGCCCGGAATGGTGACCGCCGCGCGGCAGGCGCGGCGTTTCGTGGAAGAGGCCCGGACCACCGACGGCCTCTACGATCTCAAGGACTGGCCGGGCCCGGCCATCCGACGCCGGCGGTCAGCCGCGACGACCACGGTGGTGCGGCTACGGACGTTGCAGCGACTGACCATGGGTTTTCTCGACCCGGTCGAGGATGCATTGTTTCTGACCGCCGGACTGCGCGGCCTCGGCGTCGACGCCTCTTTCCACCTCGGCCGCGAAAGAGCTCCGGCCGTGGCGCCCGCCGGTTTCTTCGCCTGGGTCAGCGTCGACGGGAACGTCGTCAGCACGTCCTTGCCCGTCGAGGAGGAATACCTCGAGGTATACCGCGCGCCCGGGGAGCGATGACATGGTGGAAACCGTAAAAGTGACCGCCCGGGGAATCGTCTACGAGGATCGACGGCCCGATCTGAACGGTTCCGGGGTCACCGTCCACCGTGCGGCCGGCTCGTTCGAACTGCGCGGCGCCGGCCCCGGCCCGCGCGATGTCTTCTATCGAATTCATCGCGACCGCCTCGTGTGGGGCACCGACCTCGCGGCGCTGATGCCGTCGGACGGTCCAGCCACTCCGGACCCCGGCACGATGCTGGGCCTGATCCAGGGCATCTCGCCGGCGCCCGACGCCACCATCGTCCCCGAGGTCCACCGGCTCGTCGTCGGCACGACGGTGCGGGTGAGCCCGGACGGGATCTCCGTCGGCCGGGTGTCCCCGGAACTCCCCCGCACCCGCCGCTCGCCGGCCGAAGCCGTGGCCGCGGCGCTGCACGACCTCGACCGCGACTTCGCGATCGCCTACAGCGGCGGGCTCGGCTCCGCGTTCGTGGCCGCCGTCGCCGCTCAGGCCGGGCTCCGTCCCACGCTGCTGCACGCCGACCTCGGCCTCGACCAGGGCAGCGTCCCGGCCGCGATCGCCGGTCTCCCGGTCGAACGGGTACCGGTCGAGGTCGGAGACCTGCTCGACCACCAATGGATCACCGGCGAGGAGATCCAGCCGCCGCTGCCGGACGTCGAGGCGACCCGGCGGCTCACGGCCCGGCTCGCTACGCGCCACACCGGCGAGATCGTCGGTGGGTCGCTACTCGCCGACCTGGCCTCGACCAAACTGCCGATGATCGATGCCGGCGTACGCGGCTGGCGCCTGCTCGGGTGCGAGCCGTTCCACATCGCCGGCACCCTGCCGGCCCTCGGGGACGCCCGCGCCCTGCTCGCCAAGGGCGTCGTCTATTCGCCCCCGGGCCGCGGCGGGCCGCACGAGCCCGAGGCGCAGCCGATCGCGACGCCGCCGCCCCCTTCGGCCACCGGCGCCGGCGACCTGCCGGGGTTGACCGGACGCGGCCGCGAACTGTTCGAGTCGGCCCATCGTGGCAGCACCGCGATGTGGAAGGAGCATCTCAGCGAACTCGGTTCCAGCGTGCAACGCGCGGTGGCCGGCCTGCAGGAGCGCGGCGACGGCGGTCTGCGCCTGCCCGCGCTGGATCCGGGAGTGCTGGCGGCGGTGGACCGGCTGACGCCCCGGCAACTCGGGCGGATCCGTCACGGCGTGTTCGAGAACCATCTGCCGCTGCGCCGGGTTCTCGCAGCCCGCGGGGTGCGACCCGCGGGCACCGCCACCCCCGCCTACTGGCTGCGCCTGGCGGCCACGAAACACCTGCTGCAGGAGCGCGAGAAGGTCGTGGCCGGGCTGTCGAGGCAGAGCGCCCTGGCCGACCTCGGGCTGATCGAGCCCGCCGCGGTCGTACGGGCGATCGAGGACGGCCATCAACTCGCCCAGCACGCTCTTCCGATTCTTCGGCTCGTGTGGGTCGACCGCTGGCTGTGGGGACGCCGATGAACGCGACAGGACCACGATGGGCGCCCGGGGTCGTCCTCACCAGGCTGCCGTCCGGGGGTGCCGTGCTCGTACACGGCCCGTCCCTGGCGCTGACCGAATTCGGTGAGCGGGAGGCCGATCTCCTGCACGCCGTGCTGCACGAGGGCCGGGGCGTCAGCGACCTGCGAGCTTTCATCGAACCGCTCCTGCGCGCGGGCTGGCTGCTGCCGCCCGCACCCTCACCCACGTCAACCGGGAGGTCCTGAATGTCCGGACTGATCGCCCAGCTCGCAGCGGTGGGACTGGCCGGTCCTCTCGCCGTCGCCGGTTACCGCAAACTGACCACGCCGACGGCGGAGCTTCCCTGGCCGATCGAGCGCGGGCCGCTCGCCACGCCGTACGGTCCCCGGATCACCGCGATCGCCGAGCTTCTGGCCGTCGTCGGCGCGATCCTCCTGCCGGGAGTGTGGGCCGCGGCCCCGATCGCACTGATGTACGCCGGTCTGACGGGCGTGGCCGTCGCCCTGCGTGGCCGGCGCTGCGCGTGCTTCGGCGCCCGGCAGACGAAGGCGATCGGCGCGCTGCACATCGCGGCCAACGCGGCGGCGGCGACCGTCGCCGTGGTCGCCCTGCTGCTGCCCGGGTCGGCGGCCGGACTCCCGGCCCGTGGAGGGGCCGTCGTGCTCGGACTCGCGATCAGCCTCACGGTCCTCCTGCTCCTCGAGCGCCGCCGCCCCGCCGCCGAGGCGCCGTGCACGGAGCCGGTGTTCGCGGTCGCCCTCTACGTGTCCGACCACTGCCCGTCCTGCCGGTCGCTCAAGCAGCTCGTGAGCACCATGGACGCGGCGCGGCGGGACGCCGTGGAGATGACCGTTCTCCAGCCCGGCGACGATCTCCCTTCGGCGGCGGCCGGGCTGGGAGTCCCGTGCGCGGTGGGCCTGGGGGCCGACGGGCAGCCGGTCTGCCCGGCCGTCGACGGCATCGGCAAGGTGAAGGCGCTCATCGACCGCGTGGTCATCCGGGCGGAGTCGTCGGCCCATGCCGGGTGAGGCAGCGGAGCGGCCGGTCCGGGATCACGCGGCGCACGGCCGGGCGTGGGCGATCGCCGACGTACCCGGACAGCCGTCGCTGCGGGACGCCAACCCATCGGCCGTGGATTGGCGCGGCGTTCTGATGGATCCCGACCTCGGCGGGCCCGTGCCCGAGCGGGGGCGCCCGAGCAGCGTCAGGATCGGCCACGAGGGCTCGCTCTGGACCCTGCCGGTCGCGCGGGTGCTCGTCCCCCAGCTCGCCTGGCATCCGCGCCGCCCGCTGGTCGCCGGCCTCGCGACGCGTGGCCGTAGCGCCTATCCGTGGGTGGCCGACTACGCCGCCCGGCAGGTGACGACTTTCGACGATCAGCCTGCGGCGGTGGGGTTTCTCGGCGAGGGCGGCCGCGGACTCGCCCCGGTGACCTGGCTCGACGACGACCACATCCTCGTACTCGTCCCGGCCGACCGGCCCGGACCTACGGTCGCGCAACCGACCGCATGGGAGGCCGTCGGCCCCGGTTTCCTCAGTTTCGAGCCAGACATCGAGCAGCTCACGGCGACCAGCGTGGCCGCGCTCGACGTCACGACCGGCGCGACACGGACGCTCACCCCGCCAGCTCTGATCCGAGGCCTGCGCCCGTCTCCGGACGGTCGCTTCGTGCTCCTCGACCAGTGGCCGGCCGGGCCGACGACGCTCCTCACCGTCGAGACCGCGGAGCAGGAGCCGATGCCCGACGGGGTGCGCTGGGTGCCCGGGTCCACCGACGTCCTGAGCTGGGGAGTCGAGGCCCGCGCCCACTTCCGTCCGGCCGGTGGCGGCACAGAGCAGACGTTGCCCGTGCCGACGGCAGCCTGGTGGCCGCTGTGGCACAACGGCACACCGGCGCTGCTGCAGCACAACGCCGACGCGGAGCTGGTGTTCACAACCGGCGAGCAGCGGACGAGTGCGGCGGTGCCGCCCTCCCTGCGATTCGCCCCCACTCCGCCGGTCTGGGCCGGCGGGTCCCGGCTCGTCCTGCGCTGCCGTGACCGGGCCGGCACGTCCGGCCGGGCCACGGTCGACCTGGAGCATTCCCGAGTCGACGTCACCTGGGATCAGCTGCCGCCGGCCGGTCCCGCGCCGAAACCGCTCGAACGCCTCACCATCGACACCGGGCACGCCGAGGCGACGTTGACCCTGGGGCCGTCGCGCTCGGACCAGCCGCCCGCCCTGCTGCTGTGGATCCACGCGGCGAAGGCCGGCGAGCCGGAGACCGAGACAACCGCTCCCCTGACCGGCGAGGCCTGGGCGACGCTGCGCCTGCCGCTGCACTGGCCGGCCGACGCCGACGTGCCGATGCTGCGCCGTCAGATCGTCGAGACGGTCCACTCGGCGTACGAAATGATTCGCAAGGAACACGACGGCGCGGTCGTTGTCGGCGGGCACAGCTTCGGGGCGACCCTCGCCCTGTGCGCGCTCGCCGAGCTCCCGGACGACTTCTCGGCGGCGATCGCGCACAGCGGCTGCTACAACCGGACGTCGACGCCGACCGGATTCCAGTACGAGCGACGGTCGTACTGGGCCGTGCCTGAGATCTATGCGGCGTTCAGCGCCCTGCGGTTCGCCGACCGGCTGACCCGGCCGGTGCTGATCGTGCACGGGGTCCGCGACGCCAACCCGGCCACGACCCCCGACCAGGCGACCGAGCTGTATCGCGCGATCGTCGCGACCGGTGGGCATGCCCGGCTCCTGCTGCTGCCCGAGGAAGGGCACACCTTCCGCTACCGCGAGAACCTTCAGGCCCTGGCCGCCGAACACGAGCGGTGGCAACGGAATTGGGACGGGCGCCGATGACGACCGCGGAGCTTCTTCGCAGTACGGCCGTGGCCGTGCGACTGGCCTGGCAGGCGGACCGGCGCACGACGATCGAGGTGCTCCTCGCCCAGGTCCTGAGCGCCGCCGGCATCGCCGTTCTGCTGCTGCTCGCCCAGCACGTGCTCGGTCAGGTCATCCGGGGCGGCGGCCGCCTCGACTCCTCGGCCGCGGGCACGTTCCTGCTCGGCACCGGTGTCGTGATCGCCGCCGGGACGGCGGGCAGCATGCTGAGGGCGTACGGAAGTGCCCGTCAGCGGGTCTTGATGACCAAGCTGGATCATCACGTCGTCGCCCTGGTGCTGCGGGCCGCCGCGACGTCCGAGCTGATCGAGTTCGAGAAGCCCGAGTTCCACGACCGGGTACAGCGGGCCGTCTTCGCCGCCCGGGGCCAGCCGGCGATGGTGGTCACCACCCTGGTCGTGCTGATCCAGGCGGTACTGACCGCGCTGACCGTCTCGGCCGTGTTCGTCGTCATGACCTGGTGGCTGCTGCCGCTGGCGATCCTGGCCGCCGCCCCCGTGCTGCGGGCCGGCGCCCGGGAACGCGACGCGGGCTACGGCCTGCACCACGGGCTGGCCGAGAACAAACGGGTGCGGCAGTACCTCGAACGTCTGCTGACCGGCCGCGACGAGGCGAAAGAGGTGCGCGCCCTCGGGCTGGGCCCGGCGCTGCGGCAACGTTGGGACCTCGAATATCGCCGCGAGGTCGACGGCACGATCGAGACCTACCGCCGGCACCTGCGCCACAAGCTGCTGGCCCACCTGGTCAGCGGCCTGTTCGTGCTGGCCGTCGTGACGACCGTCGGCTGGCTCATGGCGCACGGCTTCGTCGACCTGCCGACGGCGGCGGCCGCGCTGACCGGTTTCTGGCTGCTCTCGGCCCGGCTGCAGATGATCGGAGCGCTGACCGCCAACATGGGCAGCGCCGTGGCCTACCTCTCCGATCTGCGCGCGTTCCTGGCCGAGGAGACCCCGGCTTCGACCGTACGATCCCCGCGCGCGGGTTTCGAGTCGATCCGCGCGGAGTCGGTGTCGTTCCGCTACCCCGGTTCGACACAGAACGCGCTCAGTGACGTCGATATCGAGGTCGGCCGGGGCGAGGTCGTCGCGCTGGTCGGGCCCAACGGCTCCGGCAAGTCCACGCTGGCCAAGCTGCTGAGCGGGCTCTACCGGCCGGACGAGGGCGTGCTGACGGTCGACGGCGTGCCCGCCGACGATCTGGAGTCGCTGCGGGCGATGTCCGCCGTGGTCTTCCAGGACTACGTCCGTTTCCGGCTCACGGCCGGCGAGAACATCACGTTCGGCCGCGCCGACGACCTGGCGGACCCGTCCTCGGTCGAGGCGGCGGCCCGGCAGGCGGGCGCCCACGACTTCGTCACCGGCCTGCCGCACGACTACGCCACCGTGCTGAGCAAGGAGTTCACCGGCGGGGCCGACCTGTCCGGCGGGCAGTGGCAGCGGCTGGCGCTGGCCCGGGCCTTCTACCGTTCGGCGCCGTTCGTCATCCTCGACGAGCCGACGGCCTCCCTCGATCCCGAGGCCGAGGCCGACCTGTTCGGCCGCATCCGGGAACTGTTCGCGGGCCGCACCGTCGTGCTGATCTCGCACCGTTTCTCGTCCGTGCGCGACGCCGACCGGATCTACGTGCTCGACCGCGGCCGGGTCCTCGAGGAGGGGACGCACCACAGCCTCATGGCGTTGGACGGCACCTACGCGCGTCTGTATCGGCTGCAGGCGCAGGCCTACGTCGGCTCGTAGTCGGACGGTTCCATTCGAGCCACGCGCCGCCGGTATTCCGAGGCCAGGCCGGGCCAGTTGGTGACGACCCGGCCGGCGGTGTTGCGATACCAGCTCTGGCAGCTCGTCCAGACGCTACGGGACAGCCGCTGCTGCATCTCGTCGTCGTAGGCGTCGGCGACCTTCCGGCATACGGTCAAAGGGGTCTTGCGGTCTTCGAGGTGGCGCACGGCTTGAACGATGTAGGCGGCCTGGTGCTCGAGGAAATAGAGAACCGACGTGTTCCCGGTGTTCGTGTTCGGGCCGTAGACCAGGAAAAGGTTGGGGAAGCCGGGGACGGTCATGCCGAGGTGGGCGTAGGCGCCGTCGCGCCACTCCTCAGCGAGGGTGACGCCGTCGCGGCCGCTGATGCGGATGCCGGCCAGAAAGTCGGTGGCGGCGAAACCGGTGGCGTAGACGAGCAGGTCACAGGGGTGGACGGTGCCGTCGGTCGTGCGGACGCCGTCGGTCGTCAGCTCGAGGATCTTGTCGGTGACCAGGCTGACGTCCGGGCGGGACAGGGCCGGAAGCCAATCGGCGGTGAACAGCACGCGCTTGCAGCCCATCGGCTCGTCGGGGGTGACCCGGTCGCGTAGTGCGGCGTCCCGCACCTGTAGGCGACGTTGGACCCGTGACACGGTGCGAACGAAAGCCCCGGCGAGGCGACCGCCGGTGATGGCGTGTCCGTTGACGACGGTCAACGCCCACACACCGGCTCTCGGCAACGCCATCAGGAAAGGCCAGCGGCCGTACACGAGATGACGGCCAGCGCCGTAGCGGCGGTTGGGGCGGGGCAGCGTCCACGGGGGTGTGCGCTGGAAGACGGTGACGTGGGCGGCGCGGCCGGCGATCGCGGGGACGAGCTGGACAGCGCTGGCTCCCGTGCCGATGACGGCGATGCGGGCGCCGTCAACCGGTAGGTCGTTGTTCCAGCGCGCGGTGTGCACGGCGGGCCCGTCGAACGCGCCCGGGATGGCGGGCAGGACGGGGGTGCCGAGTTGCCCGACGGCGGGGATGAGCACATCGGCCTCGTACGTGTCGCCGTTGGCTGTTTCGACTCGCCAGTGACTGTCCGTCCAGGTCGCCGCCGTCACGCTCGTGTTGAGGCGGACGTGGGCGGTGACACCCAGCGAGGAAGCGACATCACGCAGGTAGGCCAGAATCTCGTCATGGGCCGGAAAGCGGCTCGACCAGGCCGGGTTCGGGGCGAACGAGTACGAATAGAGCGGCGCCGGAACGTCACAGGCGCAGCCGGGATACGTGTTGTCGCGCCAGACGCCGCCGATCGACTCCGCGCGTTCGAGGATCACCACGTCGTCGTAGCCGGCCTTGAGCAGGGCCGCAGCGGCCGCGATCCCACCGAATCCGGCTCCGATGATCACGACGCGGGACCTACCGGCCGACGTGGACAGAGGATCGTGGCTCATGACGGACCGCCTCAGCCATCGAGTTTGTGAACCGAAAGTAGCAGCCTGTTGGCGATGTGCCAATAGCGCAGCAAATGTGCGGGCATCCGGTTCGCAGGGCCGGTCCCGGCGGCCTGTTCGCCGTGCGGGCCGTCCACCGCCGCGGCGTCGCAACGGTGCGGCCGGCCGCAATGACCGATTGGTTACGCAGCCTGTCCACGCTGGCCGTCGTAGGCGCCACCCGTAGACGCCGCCCGTAGACGCCACCCGCAGACGCCACCCGCAGACGCCGTCGTGGACGTTGTCATAGACGTTGTCGTAGGCGGCGTCGTCAGACGCCGCCCTGGGCGCCGCTGGTCACAGTGACCGGTTGGCTCGCCGTCGTAGCTAATGCCAGGAACCAGGCCTCTCCCCGTTTGATCGCTGCGCTGATCCGTGAAGTAGGGGTCTCGATCGCGATCCAGGGGCCTGAATCCAGAACCTTGATTTGATCAAGCGATGGGTGGGCCCTGTTTGCCTGAACTCGGGAACTGCTGTCCGCCTTGAACACCCGCCAGCGCAAGCGGGCCGCACCTCCCGGCACCACGACGCCAGCCCGCCTGGCAAGCATCAGCAACCACCCCGCCACCGCAAACGGCCGCACCACGCAGCACCACAACGCCAGCCCGCCTGGCAACCCTCAGCAACCACCCCGCCACCACAACCGGCCGCACGAAGCGGATGCAAGGTCCGGGGGCAGCTAAGGATCGACCTCTACGGCGAAGCTCTCCAACTCCTCACCTCTTCCCGTATCCCCGGGCGGGTTCGTCAGCTCGGCCTTCTCCTCGCTGCCCGCTTCTCACTACCTGGCGCCGCCCTCCTCCGCGGTTCTCTTCTCCCCCGCTCTCGTTCCTCGCCCGTCCCCACCTCACCGAGCGTGAGCCCACCCGTGGAGCGACGCGGCCGGACCGGGCCGAGCCGAGCGGCAGGCGGGCGCACGCGGTGGGGATCACGCCGAGTCGGACGAGCGGGCGAACTCACGCGGCGGAATCACGCCGATCCGGACCAGTGGGCGAACGCAACACGGCTGGATCAAACCGAACCGGACGAGCGGGCGAACGCGCATGGCAGGATCAGGCCCCATCGAGGAGCAGGCGAACGCACGCGGCCGGGTCGTCGCCGAACGGCAGGTGGCCGCAGCCGTTGAGGCGAACGTGCCGCGCGGCCGGGAGCAACCGCCGGGCGCGCTTCGACTGGCGGTAGGGCAGCACGATGTCGCGCGTCCCCCACGCAATAGTCACCGGCGGGCCGTCGCCGCCTGGATGCCGCCATTTGCCCAGCTCTCGGCGGGCGTCGTTGAAGCCCGGCGCGGTGACCAGGGCGCGGGCGTCGTCGAGGCAGTCCTGCGCGGGCAGCCACGCCGGGTGGGCGTAGAACAGTCCACAGAGGGCGACACGCCCGGCCCGGGTCCGCAGCAAAGAGGGCAGAAGCGGCCCGAGCGCTGCGCCTCCACGACGCGCGGCGGTCACCACCGCCTGACACCAGCGCGCCCCGCCCGCGCCGTAGAAACCGATCGGCGCGAAGGCCGTCACCGACCGGGCCGTGCCGCGACGGCCCAATTCGAGGGCCACCGCCCCGCCGAGCGAGCTGCCGGCCACGGCCGGGCGCGCGATCCTCAGAGAGTCGAGCAGGCCGGTGACCCGATCGGCGAAATGCGGAACATCGGCCGGGCCACCGTCGGCAGGCGATTCGCCGAAGCCCGGCAGATCGACTGCGAGCACATCGAAATGGACGGCGAGTTCGGGCAGGACGGGTTTCCACACCTGCCATCGGCTGCCCAGACCGTGAATCAGCACGAGCGGGCGTCCGCTGCCCTCACGGTGGTAGTGCAACCGATCCCACCCCACTTATTGACAGGCCGTCAACAACGGTGTCACCGTACGCCATGACGTACGACTACGACGTCCTCGTCGTCGGTTCCGGGTTCGGCGGCAGCGTCAGCGCGCTGCGGCTGACCGAGAAGGGCTACCGGGTCGGGGTCCTCGAGGCCGGCCGGCGCTTCACCGACGACGAACTCCCCCGCACCTCGTGGCGGCTGCGCGGCTACGTCTTCGCGCCCGCGCTGCGCTGCTTCGGCATCCTGCGGCTGACCCTTTTGGACAACGTATTGATCATGTCGGGCGCCGGGGTCGGCGGCGGCTCGCTCGGCTACGCGAACACGCTCTACGAGCCCGGCGACCGTTTCTTCAACGATCCGCGCTGGTCAATGGTGACCGACTGGAAAGCCGAACTGGCCCCCGCCTACGACCAGGCCAAGCGCATGCTCGGCGTCACCGAGAATCCGCGCGAGACCCCGTCCGACCGCATTCTGCACCGGGTCGCCACCTCCTTGGGAGTCGAGAACACCTTCCGGCATACGCCCGTGGGGGTGCATTTCGGCGAGGCGGGCCGGGATCCGTACTTCGGCGGCGCCGGACCGGAAAGGGAATCGTGCACCTTCTGCGGGTCGTGCATGACGGGCTGCCGGGTCGGGGCGAAGAACACGGTCGTCAAGAACTACCTCTACCTCGCCGAAAAGGCGGGCGCCATGGTTCACCCGTTGACCACCGTCACCGACGTACGCCCTGGGTCTGACGGTTTCATCGTGCGAACTCGCCACACCGGCGGGATGCGGCGTCGCACCTTCACGGCCCGGCAGGTCGTTTTCGCGGCGGGCGCGCTCGGCACGCAGCGGCTGCTGCACCGGCTGCGCGACCGGGGCAGCCTCCCCCACGTCTCGCCGCGGTTGGGCGAACTGAGCCGCACCAACTCGGAATCGATTCTCGGTGCCCGCACCCGCCACCACGACACCGACTTCAGCCACGGCGTGGCCATCACCTCGTCGATACACGTCGACGCCGACACGCACGTGGAGCCCGTCCGCTACGGCAAGGGCAGCAACCTGCTCGCCCTGCTCTCCACCGTCCTGATCGACGACGCGGGCGGCCGCTCCCGCCTGATCACCGGCCTGCGCGAACTGATCCGCGACCGCCGGAACCTACACCTGCTGGCCTGGCCGCGCGGCTGGTCGGAGCAGACGGTCGTGCTGCTGGCCATGCAGTCGCTCGACAACTCCATCACCGTCCACCGCCGCCGCGGCCGCCTGCGAACCCGGCAGGGCGTCGGCGCCCCCAACCCCGACTGGGTCCCGGCCGCCCACGACGTCGCCCGGCGCGCCGCCGCGGAGATCGACGGTGTCGCCCTCGGCGCGATGACCGAACTCGTCGGACGCCCGGTGACCGGCCACTTCCTGGGCGGCTGCGCGATCGGCCGGTCCCCCGCCGAAGGCGTCGTCGACCCGTACCACCGGCTCTTCGGCCACCCGGGGCTGCACGTCGTGGACGGCTCGGTGGTCGCCGCGAACCTGGGCGTCAACCCGTCTCTGACCATCACCGCGATGGCGGAGCGGGCGATGTCGCTGTGGCCCAACGCGGGTGAACCGGACGCCCGGCCGCCGGTGGGGTCGCCCTATCAGCGCCTGGCCGCGGTGGCTCCGTCTCGTCCGGCTGTTCCGGACGGTGCTCACGGCGCTCTGCGACTCTGAGGGCCGGTTACGCTTCCGCGCATGGCGGCAGAACGGGGCAGTTCAAGTCAGGCGTGGCAGGAACTCACCACCGACTATGAGCGGGCGCGCGCCCGGGACGATTCCTTGGACCGGCTCGTCGAGTGGCCCGCTCAGCGAGAACTTCTCGGCGATGTCACCGGTCGCTCGATTCTGGACCTCGGCTGCGGCAACGGCGGCAAACTGGCCGAACTGGTCCGCGCCGGCGCGGCCGCCTCCGCCGGTGTCGACATCGCGGGGAAGTTCATCACCTCCGCGCCGAGCGGCGTCGACCTGATCCGTGGTGACCTGTCCCATCCGGAGTCGGTGCCGGAGTTGCAGGGCCGCACTTTCGACCGGATCCTTTTCCTGCAGTCGTTCGGCTACGCGAAGGACCCGGTGCACACCTTGCGAGCCGCGCAAACGATGTTGAACCAGAACGGGTTCATTCTGCTCACGAGGACCCAGCCGATCCGGTACGCCGTCGAACAAGCCGAACGGAACGGGACCACGTTGGGCGAGGAGTATTTCTCCGAGGCCGACTACACCTACCGGAGCCGCTGGAACGAGAGCATCTCCCTGACCAAACGGGCCTACACCATGTCCGATCTGCTCAATGTGTTCAGCGCGGCACGGCTGTGGATCGAGACCGTCGTCGAACCCCAGCTCGATGACGAGGCGGCACGCCGCTACCCGCACAAGCAGGCGTACCTGAACAAGTACCTGGGCATCCTGATCTTCAAACTACGGCCCCTGGCCCCGGCCGAGTCCAAGCCGCCAAGCTGATGATCTCCGCCGCGATGTCGGCCACCACACGATCGTCGGTCGCCACTCGATGAACCCAGTCGGGGCTCAACTGTTCGAGCTCCCGCGCCGCGACGTCGCTGCGGCGGACGTGCAGATCGTAGGCCGTCCCGACCTCACGCCGTGTAGATCAGGCGCCGATAGCCGGCCGAGCGATAGTTGGCCCACATCGCCGCCAGATTCCGCTCTGTCAGCCGATGCTCGCCCGGCGACGGAAACGCCAGCCCCAGGTTGTCGCCCTCGATCAGGCAGTGCTCGACCGCGGTGGCCGAGAGCTGGGCGTGCATCTCGTTGCCCACGCTGCTCTTACCGGCCCCGGACCGCCCGCCCGCCCGCCCGCCCAGAAACAAAACCTCACTGCGCGCCATCCCCGGCAGCGTACCCATCGGGACCGATTGTCGTACCCCTCTGCGATGCTGCCGCGCATGACTGTGGATCGATTCTGGGCACTCGTCGAGCAGGGCCGGGCCGGGGTGCACGACCCGTCCGACGCCGAGGCTGTCGCCGATCGCACTCGGCAAGCGTTGACCGCGCTGCCGGCGGCCGAGGTCGCGGAGCTGAACCAGGCGCTGCACGACCTGATGGCGGACTCCTACCGGGTCGATCTGTGGGGTGCGGCCTATCAGCTCAACGGCGGCTGTTCCGACGACGGCTTCGAATACTTCCGCGGCTGGCTGCTAACCCAGGGCCGGGCGGTGTTCGAGCGGGTCGTCGCCGATCCGGACGCGCTCGCCGACCTGCCGGCGGTCCGGGACGCGGCCGGGACGACGCTGGACCTCGAGTGTGAGGACATGTTCGGTGTCGTCGCCGACGCGTACCACGCTCTCACCGGCACGTATGAGCTGCCCAGAACCGAGGGCCGCTACCCGGAGTTGGGCCGTTTCTGGGATTTCGACGACGATGACGAATTCCGCCGTCGTCTCCCCCGTCTGTCGATCCTGCTCGAGGACTGAAGCGGTGCTGATGTCTGTTGTGGTGGCTCAGGTTCCTGTCCGGTGGGATGTGGACGCCAATCTCCGTACGGTGATTGATGTTCTCGACGAGGCGCAGGGCGGGGATGCCGTCGTCTTCCCGGAGGGCATGTTGTCGGGGTATGACGAAGATCTGGCTCCGCTCGACGCGCTCGACCCCGCGACCGTCGATCACGCCGTCGCCCAGGTCGCCGCGATGGCCCGGCAGAAGCGGGTGAGTGTCTTCTGCGGCTCGCTGCTGGCCTCAGGCGGCGGGTGGCACAACGCCGGGCTGTTCTTCGACGCCGAGGGCGGCCATTCGGCGTACCGGAAAATCAACCTGGCGATGAACGAGCGCGGGCGCCTGCAACCCGGCGACGATCTGCCGACGGTCGATGTCTCCTGTGGTGGGGAAACGGTCACGGCGGCGATTCAGCTCTGCCGGGAGATTCGGTTTCCCGAGCAGTGGCAGCATCTCGCCGCGCAGGGGGCGCAGGTCTTCTTCTACCTCACCAACGCGGCCAACACCCGCGAGCCGCAGGGCGTCTGGCGCAGTCATCTGATCAGCCGGGCCGCCGAGAATCAGCGCTTTCTCGTCTCGGCCAACATCGCGCATCCCGATCAGCACTGCCCGAGCATGGTGGTGTCCCCGCGTGGCGAGGTCCTCGCCGAGCTGCCCGCCGGCCGCACCGACATCCTTCGACAGGTCGTCGACCTCGATGCGACCAGCGGGTGGTATCTCGGGCAGCGCCGCCAGGACGTTATCGCGCTGAACTACCGGCCGTCGTGAGGTCCGCCGAGGTGTGACGGCGGCGGGTCGGCATCATGACGGTCGGGTGGCCGACGCTCCACGCCGCGCCCGCGCAGATGAACTCCTTGATGCGCGCGGCGGGACGGCCCGTGATCGCGGTCGCCTTGGCCCGGTCGTCGGCGGTGACGAATTGGATGATGCCGTCGCGCCGGCCCAGGCTGATGCACTGGTTGAAGTAGCGCAACGGCGTCGTGGGCAGGTCGCCCCCGGCCAGACGCGCGACGATGGAGTCGGCCGCCTGCCAGGCCGTCGGGATGCCGGACGCGCACGACATCCGCAGCGGCTTGCCGCCCGCGCCCTCGGCGTACGCGGTGTCGCCCACGGCGTAAACGTCGGGGTGGGACACCGACCGCATCGTGCCGTCGACGACGACCTGGCCGTTGCCGGCGACGGCCAGGCCCGACGCGGCCGCGATGGGGTAGGTGGCGAAACCGCCCGTCCACACGGTCACCGCGGCCGGAATCAGCCTTCCGGTGTCGGTGAGGCCGCCGCGGTCGTCGACGCCGGCGATGTCGGCGCGCTCGTGGACCGTGATGCCGAGCCTGTCGAGAGCAGAGCGCAGATGGACGCGGGCCTTGTCGCCGAGCCAGTCGCCGGCGTCGCCGCGGGCGGCGATCGCGATCTGCAGGTCGGGCCGGGACTCGGCGAGTTCGGTGGCCGTCTCGATGCCGGTCAGGCCTCCACCCACGACCAGTACCGTCGCGCCCGCGCCGAGATCGTCGAGGCGGCCGCGCAGTGCCAGGGCGGCCGGCCGGGACGCGACGTGGTGCCCGTGGCCGGTGACGGTGCTGCCCAGCGCGTAGACGAGGGTGTCGTACTCGATCTCGCTTTCGGACAGGGTGACGGACTTGCGGTCGGGGTCGACGGCGGAGACCCGATCGTGGCGCAGAGTGATGTGTGTGCCCGCGAAGACGTCACGCAGCGGGCGGGGCGGCAGGTCCTGGCCGGCGGCGAGCTGGTGCAGGCGGACCCGTTCGACGAAGTCGGGCTCGGCGTTGACGAGGGTGATCTCGGTGTCGGCGGGGTGCAGGCGCCGGGCGAGGCGGCCCGCGGTGTGCGCGCCGGCATATCCGGCTCCGAGGACGACGATGCGGTGCTTCATGGGTGCGCTCCTGTTCGGTCGGCGTGCTCGGTTCCTGAACCGGGCAGCGACGCGATCCCTGACAGTGCGCGGCTATGACCTAGGTCACCACTCCATGATCGCTCCCTCGTGCTCGGCCTCGGACCACAGCCGGGAGAGGCGTACGAGTTTGTCGGGGTTGGCCTGCACGTGCAGGGCGACGATGCCCTCGTCGGTGAGCCGCAGCGTGATCACGCCGATGACCCGCTCACCGACGACGAACACCATCGCCGGGTCGCTGTTGACGACGGCGGCGTGGATGGCGACGGGGCCGTCGACGAACCGCTGGACGACGGCGGGCCTGAACGAGCCGCGCAGGAAACGCGCGATGGCCAGCGCGCCGACCACCGGTGTGCCGCGGGCGGGAACCTGACCGCCGCCGTCGGCGACACTCACCGCGTCGCCGGTCAGCAGCCGCACCAGCGGGCCGGTGTCGCCGCTCATGGTCGCGGCCAGGAACTCCTCGACGACCTTGCGAGCGGCGCCGGGGTCGGTCTCCGTGCGGGCCGGGCCGGTGGCCAGATGTTGCCGGGCGCGGCGCAGCAGTTGCTGGCTGTTCGACTCGCTGAGGTCGAGCATGTCGGCGATCTCGGCGTGGGCGTAGCCGAACGCCTCGCGCAGCACGTAGACCACGCGCTCGTTGGCGGGCAGCCGCTCCATGAGGGTGAGCACGGCGAACGACACCGAGTCGCGCTGTTCGGCGGTCTCGGCCGGGCCGAGCATGCGGTCGCCGTCGAGGATCGGCTCGGGCAGCCACTGCCCCACATAGCTCTCGCGCCGCGCCCGCGCCGAGGTGAGCTGGTTGAGGCAGATGTTGGTCAGCGCTTTGGTCAGCCAGGCCTCGGGCGTACGGATCCACTCCCGATCGGCGGTCTGCCAGCGCAGGAACGTGTCCTGTACGGCGTCCTCGGCGTCGCCGGCCGAGCCCAGCAGGCGGTAGGCGATCGCCTCGAGGCGCCCCCGGGACCGCTCGAAGACCTCGACCTCACGCACGCTGAGCGACATGCGCCTAACCGTGCCATACGCCCGCCCGCCGGAAAATGTCATACCCGGGTCGTAAGGTCGCGTCGTGTTCGAAACGCTGCATGACGTGCCCTGGTCCGACATCGACCACGCCTACGGCCCCGCCGATGACGTGCCCGCCGCGCTGCGGGCGCTCCTGTCCGACGACGCCGACGTGCGGAAGAAAACCCTCTGGACGCTCTACGGCAACATCTTCCACCAGGGCACCCGTTACGAGGCGAGCTCCTACGCGGTGCCGTTCCTGCTCGAGCTGGTGGCCGACCCGTCGACTCCCGACCGGCCGGCGCTGATCGAGCTGCTGGTCGCGCTGGCCATCGGCTACGACGAGTCCTACCTGCCCGACGGTTTCCCGATCGGCGAGCTGCGCGCGGGCGCGGCCGGCGGCGCCGAGCTGCTGCGCGACGGCGGTGGCGGCTTCGAACGATTCGAGTCCCTCGACGAGCAAGATCAAAGTCGGCTGCAGGCGCGCATCGAGCTCAACGTCTACGAGGCGGTCGCGGCGGGCACGCCGACCCTGGTCCGGCTGCTGGGCGACGCCGCTCCCGAGGTGCGCCGCCAGGCCGCTTACGCGCTCGGCTGGTTCCCCGAGTCGGCCCCGCTCAGCCTGCCCGCGCTGCGCGCCGCGACCGCCGACCCCGACCCCACGGTCGCGGCCACGGCTCTGATCGCCCTCGGTCTGCTCGACGACGCCCGCGCGATGATGCTGGCCCTCCTCACCGGCGACTCCCCCGAGATCGTCCGCGCCGCGGCCGCCGTCGCCCTGGCCCGCCGGCACGTCTCGACGCCCGCCGTGGTGTCCGAGCTTCTGCGGGCCACGTCCTCCGAACTGCCCTTCCTCGGCGCAGACCTGGCCGGTCTGGCCGCCCTGTCCCTGCGCCGGGTTCTCGCCGACGACTCCGAGCAGGCGATCGACATGCTGCTGGGGCGGCTGGCCACGGGCTCGCTCGCCATCGCGCAAGAGCTGGTGCGCCGGGCCTTCCCCGACGGCCCCGTGCCCTCGGGAACCCCGTTCGACGATCTCACCGCGGGTCAGAAACGGGTGGTCCACGCTCTCGCTGACACGCCCTCGGTCTGGCGGCTGGGCAACTTCTTCTGGGTGGTCGGCGCACACGGCCTGCCGAACAGCGCCGAGAAGATGCGCGCCTACGCCGGCACGGTGAACACGCCGTAGCCGAACCCGTCGACGCGCAGCTCGCCGGGCCGGGCCGCGATGCCTGACGCCCAGACCGGTTCCGCTCCGTCGACCGCCAGGGTGGCCGGCTCGCGGCGCGGGTTGACCACGACGAGATGGGAGTCGCCACGGACGTACGCGAAGGGGTAGCTCTCCGAGACGACGCGGGTCGGCGCCCGGGTGCCGAGGGCGGGCGTGGCCTGCCGCAGGGCGATCAGCTCACGTACGAGGTTCAGCGTCGAGGCCGGGTCGTCCTGCTGCGCGGCCACGGTCGGGCGGGCCGGGTCGGGGTCGATCGGCAGGTAGAGCCGGGCGGGGTCGGCGGTCGAGAAGCCGGCGTTGGGGCCGTCGTCCCATTGCATGGGGGTGCGGCAGCCCGCCCGGTTGTACCCGGGGTCGCAGACCGAGCCCTCCACGTTCGGCAACCCGGGCAGGTAACGCATGCCGATCTCGTCGCCGTAGTAGAGGCACGGGATGCTGCCCCACGTGAAGAGCAGGGTCAGCGCGGCCCCGAGCTGCTCGGCGGTGCGCGGCCCGCAGCTCAGCCGGTCGAAGTCGTGGTCGGCCGTCGCCAAGATGATCGGCCGGTCGGGGTGCCCGTCGCGCGCGACCGCCCACGCGTCGAGGAACGGCTTGGTGCTGCCCTTGCCGGCCGCGTCGAAGAACGGTTCGCGCGGCTCCTGGAACGGCAGCCGCCCCGCGAACTGGTTGTTGAACAGGCTGGCGTGCGCGTCGTGGATGACCAGGAAGAAGTCGGCGTCGAAGGCGAGCTCCCCACCCGTACGCGGCTCGGATCCCTCGGGAATCAGCACAGCGTCGGGATAGTCGGTCTCGAGCCACGAACGGATCTCCCACCAGAGCGCGACCGTCTCGACGTACCCCTGTTCCAGCTCCTCGTCCTTGACCAGCGAGAACGCCATGTCGACCCGGAATCCGGCGACGCCGAGGTCGAGCCAGTGGGCGATGATGTCCTTGAGCGCCTGCCGGTTGCGCAGCGGTCCGGGGGCGTCGATCGCGTCGCGCCACGGCTGACTGGACGACCCGTTGATCCAGCCGAAGTTCAGTGCGGGCTGCTGGTCGTAGAAGTTCTTGAGATACCACCCCGGGCGCGGCCCCGGCGAGCGCACCCAGGCGGGCGTTCCCGGCTGGTCGAGCGCCCACGCGCTGTCCGGCAGTTCCGCGGCCCAGATGTAGCGATCGCCCTCGGCGGAGGGCCCGTCGGCGGCCAGCTCCTGCTGGAACCACGGGTGCTCGATCGACGTGTGTCCCGCGACCAGGTCGAGCAGGACGCGAATACCGCGCGAGCGTGCCTTGTCCACGAGCTCGGCCATGTCGGCGTTGGTCCCGTAACGCGGCGCGATCCTCAGGTAGTCGCTCACGTCGTAGCCCGCGTCGACGAACGGCGAGGCGAAGCACGGGTTGAACCAGATCGTGTTCACGCCCAACGACGCGATGTGATCGAGCCGATCGATCACCCCGCGCAGGTCCCCCACGCCGTCACCGTCGGCGTCGGCGAACGACTGGGGATAGATCTCGTACAGCACCGCGTCGGCCAGCCATTCACGCCCCATGAACGCCAAGCTAAGCAGACTCATCCAGCCGCCGCTGGGTACGGGGTGGGACGTGTTCGACGGATTCACGGACGAGAAGGTCGATGTCGGCGAGGCAGTCCTGCGGGTTCGGCACGGTGGTCAGGGCCCGCCGGTGCTGCTGATCCACGGCCATCCGCGTACGGGATCGACGTGGCACCGGGTCGCGCCGCGCCTGGTCGACGCCGGGTTCAGCGTGATCTGCCCGGACATGCGCGGCTACGGACAGTCGAGCACGGTGGCACCTCGCGACGACCACTCGCAGCAGTCGAAACGGGCGGTCGCCGGCGATCTCGTGCGGCTGATGAGCGCGCTCGGGCATTCACGGTTCGCCGTGGCGGGGCACGACCGCGGGTGTTATGTCGCGCTCCGCTTGACGCTGGACCACCCCGGGGTCGTACGGAAATTGGTCGTCATGGATGGTGTGCCGATCAGCGAGGCCCTCGCCCGGTGCGACGCCCGGTTCGCCACGGCCTGGTGGCACTGGTTCTTCCTCGCCCAGCCCGGCACACCGGAGCGGGTCATCAACGCCGACCCGGACGCCTGGTACAAGGGCACGCCCGAGCGGATGGGGGCCGGGAACCACGACGAGTTCCGAGCCGCCACCCGTGATCCCGAGACGGTACGGGCGATGATCGAGGACTACCGGGCCGGGCTCGGCGTCGACCGGGAGCACGAGCTCGCCGACCGTCGGGCGAACAACAGGGTGACCTGCCCGGCGCTGTTCCTGTGGTCGACGAAGGACGACATGGAGACGTTGTACGGGGATCCGCTCGCCATCTGGCGGGAGTGGGCCGACGACGTCCGCGGCGCGCCGATCGAGTCGGGGCATCACATGGCCGAGGAGAACCCGTCCGCCGTCGTCGCGGCTCTCAGTGAATTCCTGCGCTGAGAGCCGCGACGAGACCGTTCAGCGGCTGGCGCCCGCGCGGCGCTTGGTCCACACGTCGAAGGCGACCGCGGCCAGCAGCACCGCGCCCTTGACCAGCATGACCTGTTCGCTCGGCGCGCCGATGAGGCTCATGCCGTTGTTGATGACACCCATGATCAGGCCGCCGGTGATGGCGCCGACGACCTTGCCGACGCCGCCCTGCACCGCGGCGCCCCCGATGAACGCCGCCGCGATCGCGTCCAGCTCGAACTGGTCGCCGCCGGTCGGGTTGGCCTGGTTGAGACGCCCGGCGAAGATGATGCCGGCCAGCGCGGCCAGCACGCCCATGTTCACGAAGATCCAGAACACGACCGACTTGACCTTGACGCCGGACAGGGTGGCCGCCTGCAGGTTGCCGCCGACCGCGTAGATCTGGCGGCCGAAGACCGCCCGGTTGGTCAGCACCGAGTAGCCGATCACGAGCGCGGCCAGCAGCACCAGCACCCAGGGCACGTTGCGGAAGCGGGCGAGCTGCACGACCACGAACATGACCACGACCGCGGCGAGCGCGATCTTGGTGATGAACAGCGGCAACGGCTCGACGACCTGGCCGTACCGGGCCCGGCCGGCCCGCGAGCGCCACTGGGTGACCACGATGCCGGCGACGGCCGCGAGCCCGAGCAGCAGGCTGAACAGGTCGGCGCCCCCGAGCGCGCCGAGGCCCACGTTGCCGAGGAAGCCCGAGGTGAAACCGTTCGAGAGGGTACGCACCTCTTCCGGGAACGGGCCGATGCCGCGGTTGCCGAGGATCGTGTAGGTGACCGCGCGGAACAGCAGCATGCCGGCGAGCGTGACGATGAACGCCGGGATGCCGAAGTACGCCACCCAGTAGCCCTGCCAGGCCCCGATCAGGCCGCCGACCACCAGGGTGAGCAGCACGGCCAGTGGCCACGGCACATCGTGGTTGACCATGAGCACGGCGGCGACCGCGCCGCTGGCGGCCACGATCGAGCCGACCGACAGGTCGATGTGCCCGGCGATGATCACCAGGATCATGCCGATGGCCAGGATCAGGATGTACGAGTTCTGGACGATGATGTTGCTGATGTTCTGCGGGGCGAGCATGTCGCCGCCGGTGAGGATCGTGAACAGCAGCACGATCGCCGCGAACGCGATGTAGATGCCGCTCTGCCGCAGGTTGAGCTGGAAGCGGCGGGGCCCGCCGGGGGTGCGGCTGAGCGGGGCGGCCCGCTCTGCGGTTGGGGCGACGCTCACGGGCGTGCCTCCTGTCCGGCGGTCATGAGCGTCATCAGGCCTTCCTGGGTGGCCTCGGCGCGCGGCACCTCACCGGTGATCCGTCCGGCCGAGAGCGTGTAGATGCGGTCGCAGAGCCCGAGCAACTCGGGCAGCTCGCTCGAGATGAGCAGGATCGACTTCCCGGCCTCGGCGAGCTGGTTGATGATCGTGTAGATCTCGTACTTGGCACCGACGTCGATGCCGCGCGTCGGCTCGTCGAGGATCAGCACGTCCGGATCGGTGAAGATCCACTTGGAGAGGACGACCTTCTGCTGGTTGCCGCCGGAGAGCTTGCCGGTGATGCTGGCGACGCTGGGCGCCTTGATGTTCATGCTCTTCCGGTACGAGTCGGCGACCTGGTATTCCTCGTTCTCGTCGACCCAGCCCCGCTTCGCGAGCTTGCGCAGCCCGGCGGCCGAGACGTTGCGCTTGATGTCCTCGATCAGGTTCAGGCCGTACCGTTTGCGGTCCTCCGTGGCGTACGCGATGCCGTGCCGGATGGCCTCGCGGACCGACCGCAACCGGATCTCCCGGCCGTCCTTGAAGATCCGACCGCTGATCCCGGTGCCGTAGGCGCGGCCGAAGATGCTCATGGCCAGCTCGGTGCGCCCGGCGCCCATCAGCCCGGCCAGCCCGACGATCTCGCCGCGGCGCAGCGTGAAGCCGGCCCGGTCGACCAGCAGCCGCCCGTGCTGGGTGGGGCTGTGCACGCTCCAGTCCTCGACCCGCAGCACCTCTTCGCCGATCCTCGGCTCGCGGGGCGGGAAGCGGTGGTCGAGGTCGCGGCCGACCATGCCACTGATGATCCGGTCCTCGGTGAGGCCCTCGGCGTCCAGGGTGGTGATCGTCTTGCCGTCGCGCAGGATCGTCACCCGGTCGGCGATGTCAAGCACCTCGTTGAGCTTGTGCGAGATGATCACGCAGGTGATGCCCTCGTCGCGCAGGCCGCGCAGCAGGTCCAGCAGGTGCGCCGAGTCGTCGTCGTTGAGCGCCGCGGTGGGCTCGTCGAGGATCAGCAGCTTGACCTGCTTGGACAGCGCTTTGGCGATCTCCACGAGCTGCTGCTTGCCGACGCCGAGGTCGATGACCTGGGTGACCGGGTTCTCGTCGAGGCCGACGCGGCGCATCAGCTCGGCGGCGGCCGCGTTCGTGCGGTTCCAGTCGATCAGGCCGCGCCGGGACTGCTCGTTGCCGAGGAAGATGTTCTCGGCGATCGACAGGTTCGACGCGAGCGCCAGCTCCTGGTGGATGATCACGATGCCGTGGTGCTCGCTGTCGCGGATGCCGCCGAAGCGGCACTCCTGCCCCTCGAACGTGATCTCGCCGTCGTAGTCGCCGTGCGGGTAGACGCCGGAGAGCACCTTCATGAGGGTGCTCTTACCGGCGCCGTTCTCCCCGCAGATCGCGTGGATCTCGCCGCGGAGCACCTCCAGGTTGACGTCGTCGAGCGCGCGAACGCCCGGGAACGTCTTGGAGATGCCCCGCATGCGGAGGATGGAGTCGGACATCAGGAAAGCTGCGCCTCGGTGTAGTACCCGGTGTCGACGAGCTCCTTCTTGTAGTTCTCCTTGTCGACGATGACCGACTCGAGCAGCATCGACGGGACGACCTTCACACCGTTGTCGTAGTCGGTGGTGTTGTTCGTCTTCGGCTGCTGACCCTTGAGCACGGCGTCGGCCATCGCGACGGTCGTCTTGGCCAGCTCACGCGTGTCCTTGTAGATCGTCGAGTACTGCTCGTTGCGCTTGATCGACTTGACCGAGGCCTGCTCGGCGTCCTGACCGGTGACCACCGGCCAGGGCTGGGCCGCCGTGCCGTACCCGTTGCTCTTCAGCGCCGAGAGGATGCCGATCGACAGACCGTCGTACGGGGAGAGGACCCCGTCGACCTTCGCGCCGCCACGGTAGGTGGAGGTGAGCAGGTTCTCCATCCGATCCTGGGCGGTCTTGGCCTGCCAGCGCAGGATCGCGACCGTCTTGAAGTCGGTCTGCTTGCTCTTCACGACCAGGGTGCCGTCGTCGATCTTCGGCTTGAGCACGCTCATCGCGCCGTTGAAGAAGAACGTGGCGTTGTTGTCGTCGGGCGAGCCCGCGAACAGCTCGATGTTGAACGGGCCCTTGGCGTCGCCGGCCGAACCGTCGGCCTTGAGCACCTTCAGCCCGGTGAGCAGCGACGTCGCCTGCTGCACGCCGACCTTGAAGTTGTCGAACGTCGCGTAGTAGTCGACGTTCGGGCTGTTGCGGATGAGCCGGTCGTACGCGATGACCGGGATCTTGTTGGCCTTGGCGTTCTCGAGCTGCGTCGTGATCGCCGTGCCGTCGATCGACGCGATGATCAGCAGCTTGGCCTTCTTGGTGATCTGGTTGTCGAGCTGCTGCGTCTGGGTCGGGATCTTGTCCTCGGCGTACTGGAGGTCGACCTTGTAGCCGAGCGCCTCGAGCTGCTTCTGCAGGTTCTCACCGTCGCTGATCCAGCGCTCCGAGGAGCGGGTCGGCATGGTGACACCGATCAGGGCGCCCTTGTTGTCGACGGCGCCGGCCTCTTTGTCGACGGTTTTCTCACTTGAGCCACATGCGGCCAGGGACGTAGCGAGCACGGCGGCGGAAACCACCGCACCCATCCTGGACAGTCTCATGCGGAACTCCTTCATCGGGTCCTGGGAGCGGGAGTGCGGTCGAGTGTGAACGGTCACACGAGAACGTGTCAACCGTTCCAAGCAACGTTGCCGACATTTGGTCGAAACGTTGTTATCGATAACAGGATGGTCTCGGTCGTCCGCACGGTCGTCGATGCGTAGTATCCAGGGCGGCGACACGGGGTAGATCCAGCATGGTCGATATGGCTGGATGGAACCCATGAATCCCGACATCGGCGAACTCATGGCAGCCATCGAGGCCAACTGGGACGAGCGGACCCCGATCCACCTGGCGAGCCAGTTCTACGCCCGCGACGCCGAGTCGTGGTTCGCTCCCTACGAGTGGGACGACCTCGGGCCGCTGACCGGCAAGGACGTGCTGCACCTGCAATGCCACCTCGGCACCGAGACCCAGGCTTTCGCCCGGCGCGGGGCGCGTACGGTGACGGGTCTGGACCTGTCGGCGGAGTCGTGCGCCGCGGCCCGGCGGCTCGCCCCGGACATCACCTTTGTCCACGCGAACGTGTACGAGGCGGTACTTGCCCTGGGCGGGCGCCAGTTCGACGTCGTCTACACGGGAAAGGGCGCGCTCTGCTACCTGCCCGACCTGCCCCGGTGGGCTTCAGAGGTGGCCGCGCTACTGAAGCCGGGCGGGGTAGCGTACGTCGTGGAGTTCCACCCCGTGCTGAACGCCATCGGCCTGGTCCCCCGCTCGCCCGACGACGCTTCCCTGCTGCTGCGCAAAGACTATTCGGCCGGGCGTGGCCCCCGCACAATCGATGCTTCCCGTACGTACACCGACGGCCCGGCGCTGACGTCGGCGACCACGAGTTACGAGTGGGCGCACGGGCTGGGCGAGGTGGTGACGGCGCTCGCCCGCGCGGGACTCTCGGTGCGCTCGCTGAGGGAGAGCGACGAGATTCCGTGGCCCCGGTGGCCCTCCATGGAGCCTACCGCCGACGGCTTCTGGCGGCTGCCCGCATCCGAGCCGCGGATCCCGCTGTTCTACGCGCTGCTGGCCACCGCCGCGTGACCGTCACATTCGTCGTACGCTTCCCCGTCGACGACGCGGTGCTCAACGATCTGCACGGGCGGGCCTTCGGCAGCTCGGGGCCGGTGGTGCCGTGGCGCGCCCGGCTGGAGCGCCACGCCCTGACCTGGGTCGGCGCGTTCGCTGCGTCGCGGCTGATCGGCTTCGTGCAGGTCGGCTGGGACGGCGGCTCGCACGCGTTCCTGCTCGACACGGCCGTCGACCCTGCTTTCCAAGGGAACGGCATCGGCGCGGCGCTGGTGAAGGCGGCCGTTGACGAGGCCCGAGCGGCCGGCTGCACATGGGCGCACGTCGACTTCGAACCGCGTCTGGAGGACTTCTACCTGCGTCGATGCGGTTTCCGGCCGACCGCGGCGGGGCTGATCGCGCTGGACGCCGAAAATGTCAGAGGCTGACGCTACGCTCGCGGCGCGAATCGAGCTACGGGGGTTGTGATGGGTGCATGGGGCCACGGTCCGTTCGACAACGACAGCGCCGCCGACTGGTGCGGTGACCTCGACGACGCGGCTCCCGCCGACCGGCCCGGGCTGGTGCGGGCGGCGTTCACGTCGGTCCTCGAGTCCGACTCCTATCTGGAGAGCGACGAGGGCTCGGCCGTCGTCGCCGCGGCCGCGCTGGTGGCCTCGCACCTCCCCGGCGGCACGCCGGTGACCTCGCCCTACGCGCCCGACTTCCTCGTCGAGGGCGGCGGCCGCCTCGAGATCACACCCGACCTGCCGCCGCTGGCCCTGCGCGCCCTCGACCGCATCGTGGGCGACGACTCGGAATGGTGCGAGTTGTGGTCCGAGTCGGGCTCGCTCGACCCGGATGTCGCGGCCTCGCTCGAGCCGATCCGCGCGATCCTGCAGCGCGCGGACGGCCGCTGAGTCACCGCGGCAGTGCGCCGGGCGGCTGCTGGTTGTGCTGGTCCATCAGTTCGTCGATCTGGTGGGCGAAGCCCTCGGCCATGTCGAGCTGGGCGCGCAGTGCTTCCACCCGGGTGCGGGCGGCCGTGTGGAACATGGCGAGCCGGTCGAGCAGGCCGGCCCGCTGCTCGCCCTGGGCTGTGGCCAGTTCGTCGAGCACGACCAGCAGCTCCCGCATCTCCTCGAGGGTGAAGCCGAGCGGCTTCATCCGCTTGATCACGCGCAGCCGGTCGAGGTCGGGCTCGGTGTAGAGCCGGAACCCGCCCTCACTGCGGGCCGACGGGACGACCAGCCCCGCCTCCTCGTAGTGGCGGATCGTGCGGATGCTGAGCCCGACCCGTTCGGCGGCCTCGCCGATCTGCATACGCCCTGCGGTCATCGCCTCAGTGTGCCCGCCGCCCATCAGTGGCCCGCGCCCAGCTTGCCGGACAGGTTCTCGTGGAACTTCTCGCTCGCCTCGTTGAGCCCGACGATCTGCGCGTGCTTGCCCCGCGCCTCATAGCGGGTGGTGATCGCGTCGAGCGCCGCCACGGAAGACGCGTCCCAGATGTGCGCCGAGCTCAGGTCGATCACGACCCGGTCCGGATCGCCGGCGTAGTCGAACTGGTGAACCAGATCGTTGCTCGACGCGAAGAACAGCTCCCCGCCCACCCGGTAGACACGGGTTTCGCCGTCCAGCTCGCTGGTCACGGATGCGAAGCGCGCCACCCGCCGAGCGAAGATCACCATCGCGGTCAGGACGCCCAGCACAACCCCGACGGCCAGATTGTGAGTGGCCAGCGTGCCGGCGACGGTGACGACCATGACGGCGATCTCGCCCGCGGGCATCCGTCTCAGCGTCGAGGGCTTGATGCTGTGCCAGTCGAAGGTGCCGACCGACACCATGATCATGACGGCGACCAGGGCGGCCATCGGGATGAGGGCGACGACGTCGCCCAGCACAACGACCAGGATCAACAGGAACACCCCGGCCAGGAACGTCGACAACCGCGTCCGCGCCCGCGAGACCTTCACGTTGATCATCGACTGGCCGATCATCGCGCAGCCGCCCATGCCGCCGAAGAACCCGGTGACGATGTTCGCGACGCCCTGCCCCCACGACTCGCGGGTCTTGTCCGATCGCGTGTCGGTGATGTCGTCGACGAGCTTGGCCGTCATCAGCGATTCCATCAGCCCGACCAGAGCAATGGCCAGGGCGTACGGGGCAATGGTGGTCAACGTGGCGAAAGTGAACGGCACGTCGGGCAGGCCGAGCACGGGCAGGCTGTCGGGCAGCGTGCCCTCGTCGCCGACGTTCGGGACGGCCACCTGCGCGATGATCACGAATGCGGTGAGCAGCACGATCGCGACCAGCGGGGCCGGCACCGCGGTGACCCGCTTCGGCAGCCACCACATGATCGCCAACGCGACCGCGACCAGCGGATAGACCAGCCACGGCACGCCGACCAGATGCGGCACCTGCGCCGAGAAGATCAGAATGGCGAGCGCGTTGACGAAGCCGACCATGACGCTGCGCGGGATGAACCGCATCAGCTTCGCCACCCCGGCGACCGCCAGGATCACCTGGAACAGCCCGCCCAGGATGACCGCCGCGACCAGATAGCCCAGCCCGTGCTCCTTGGCGAGCGGCGCCACGACCAGGGCGATCGCCCCGGTCGCAGCCGAGATCATCGCCGGCCGTCCCCCGGTGAACGCGATGGTGACGGCCATCGTGAACGACGCGAACAGCCCGATCTTCGGGTCGACCCCCGCGAGGATCGAGAACGAGATCGCCTCCGGGATCAACGCGAGCGCCACGACCAGCCCCGCGAGCACCTCGGTACGCAGCACCTTCGGCGACGACAACCATTCCGGACGCGACAGGCGCGGCGAACGACCCGCCGACAACAGCGACGACATGTAACCCATTTCGGCTCGGAAAACGCACGGCGCAGCCAAGGTGCGCCTGCTGAAGTGATGCCGGACCCGTCAACCACGGTCCCGCTCTGCGTGAGGCCCCATCGCCCACAATGCCCGGTAAAGGCACCCGAGGCGCCTCGACCCGAACCCTACCCTCCGGTGAGAGGAGAGTTGCCGCAGCCCCTGGCGGCGCGCCTGGTCGACGCCGTCGATGCACTCGACGCTCACCTCGGCCGGATGGGAGCCGTCAGACGAGCGGCGCCACCGACTTCTCGGCCAGCGCCCGCTCGATCTTCTCGGCGCCGACGCGGATCAACGTGCCGTAGTCGTTGTCCGGCAGGGAGTCGATCTCGGCCAGGGCCGCCTTCAGAGAGCTGCTCGCCGCGGCGAAGTTGCCGGATCGCCGGTGGGCGTCAGCCAGGTTCAAGTGCAGGGACGGCAGGAGTTGCCGCACCTGCCACGCCGCGTCGTACTGCTGGATACGCTCCTCGGTCATCGATCCCGCCTCGGCCAGGGCCAGCTCATCCCACCGAAGCTCGTCGGCGACCGAGTCCTGCAGGTCGGCGGCGAAGTGGGCGATCGTGCACCGGTGCAGCACGTCGCCGGTCTGATCCCACAGCGCTTCCAGGGCCTGGCGGGCTCCGGCACGGTCACCCGCGCGGCCTTGTTCGACGGCGGCGACGATCGCTGTCATGACGGGGTCGGTCTCGGGCACTTCGCGCTCCTCGCTCGGTCTGCGGGCAACACCGGCGATCCTGGGCTCTCGACCTACGCGAGGGTCAAGCCGGCAAGATCTACGTGAGGGTCGAACCGTCCACCCGGGTCGCGAGATCGTCGTCGGTGATCGGCCGCACAACCCGGCAGGGCACGCCGACAGCGACGGTCATGGCCGGGACGTCGCGGCTGACGACGCTGCCCGCACCGATGACTGATCCGTACCCGATCGTCACGCCGGGCAGGACCACCACGTTGCTGCCGATCCAGACCCTGTCCTCGATCACGATCGGCTCGGAGAACCGCCGGAAGTCCTCCCGCAACCCCGGATGAACCGGGTGGCCGGTAGTGGTCAGCGTGACACTCGGCGCGATCATCACCCCGTTCCCGATGCGGATCTCCACGTCGTCGACGCAGGTGAGGTTGACGTTGCCGAAGAAGTCGTCCCCGATGTGGACGTTGCTGCCGAACGCCGCGTGGAACGGCGCCAGCAGAACCGTCCGCGCCCCGACCGATCCGAGCATCGCCTCGAGCAGCTCCCGTCGGCGCCCCTCATCGCTGGGCCGCGTGTGGTTGTAATCGAAGATCAGGTCGGCTCGTCGCCGCGCCGCCTGAAAGGACGCCTCCGACTCCGTGTAGAGCCGCCCGCGCCGGACCTTCTCCAGCACCTTACGTTCACGATCCACCAGCTTCTCCTTCAACGCCGGCATACAGCATCCGGTACGAGATCAGCAGTGTCACGGGCAGAGCCGCGGTCAACGCCGCCAGCACGAGAAACCCGTCCGCCCACCCGTGCCGCTGGACGACGTGCCCGACCACCGGCGCGCCCACCGCGATCCCGAGGGCGCTCGCCGAGTTCATCCACGTCATCGCCTGGGTGTAGACCGCGCTCACGGTCGCCTCCCGCAGCTGCACGGATGCCGGAATGAGCACGAGCGCGACGCAGCCGCCCACAACCGCGTAGCCCGCGAACATGACCGGCAGGCCCGGAACGAACGCCAGCAACCCGCAACCCGCCGTGAGAACCACTCCCGCCACGATCATCACCCGCGGATCAGCGTTTTCGAGCGCCCCGTAGACGAGCCCGGCCCCCAGGCTGACCACCCCCGCGACCCCCGTGATCACCCCGGCCCAGGCCCCCGCCTGATGGGCCAGCGCGAACGCCGTGATCGCCACCCCGATCCCCCCGAAGAACAACCCGATCGCCAGGTTCACCGCGAACAGCGCGACAACGCGCCGGTCCAACAGCCGCCGATCGACCAGCACACCAAGCGCGGACCCGGCCCGCCCTCGCGCCCCGGTGAAGAGCCGGCCCGATGTCCGCGCACCCGAGCCGCCGGCCGACCTGTTCGTCGCGGACTCGCCCGCCCCGCCCGACGCCGGCCGCCTCGCGGCAGCGAACGACCGGCTCGGTCCCGGCTCAGTCGCCCGAGCGGTCACGAGCCCGGCGATCCCGACCGCCACGAGCGAAACAGCCACGACCAGCCCGAGCCACGGCGCGACGGTGGCGCTGAGCGTCGTCACCAGGATCGGCCCGACGAGAAAGACGACGTCGTTGAGCGACCCCTCCAGCGACAAGGCCGCCGACAACAGCGCCGACGAACCCAGCACCTTGCGCCACCGAGCCGTCGCGAGCGCCCCGACCGGCGGCACGGTCGCTCCGGCGAGCGCGGCCAGCCCGATCATCACCGGAACAACGCCATGCGCGAGCACCAGCCCGACCGCCGCCGCGACGAACAAGCCGACCGTCACCGGCACGACCCGCCGCTGCCCCCGTCGATCGATGAGCCGGCCGATCTGCGGGCCGACCACCGCATCGGCGACAGCAAACGCGCCGGCTGCCGCCCCGGCCCGCCCGAATGACGCGGACGACCCCTGAACCGCCCACATCACCCCGAGACCGCTCATGGCGACCCCGAGTCGCGCAACGGCCGCGGGCACGAAGAATCGCGCCGCCGCGGGCACGCGGAACACCGACAGATAACGACCGACAGCGAAACGACCTGTGTGCACGTGCAACTCCAGCGGCTCATCACCGCGAGCCGCCAGACAGGTCGGACTGGAACATCAACTCGCCGGGCGTGACCGTATTACGTCGGGGCGGCGCCCCGCAACGCGAAATTCGGCGGCGGCGCCCTCACTGGGCCGCCCGGCGGATAGCGGCCGTGGCCGCCGCTCGAAGTCTGGCCCGGCGGGCACGACGCGCGCGCAGACCGGGTGGCACGACGGGCGGCCGAAGCGCCGGGGAGACGGGACGGGGAGCGGGTTTCAGGTCGGTGGTCATGGCAATGAACCTAGTTGGGGGGTATGACAAAAATCGGTCCTTCACGGCGAGGGACGACGACGAAAAACATCGGGGACGACGACGAAATTCGGGAGAGCCCAACCACCGCGATGAGGCAGACTCGCGGCATGTCCGTCACCGCCCGCAATGTCCAGGACCTGGCCGCCCACGCCGCGCGCAAGCGCGTCAAGTACCTGTTCTTCTGGGGTCACCAGCCCGAGCGGGACGGCAGCGCGGGCACCGGTTGCCTGAGCCAGTGGTGGCCCTCCCCGTTCACCGCCGACGGTCACGAGTTCGCCACCGCCGAGCACTACATGATGTGGCGCAAGGCCGTCCTCTTCGACGACGACACCATGGCCGCCCGCATCCTCGAGGCTCCGCATCCCAAGGTCGCCAAGACCCTGGGCGGCCGGGTCGAGCGGTTCGAGCAGACCGTCTGGAACGAGCACCGCTACGGCATCGTCGTCGCCGGCAACCGGGCCAAGTTCGGTCAGCACGACGAGTTGCGCGCTTACCTGCTGACCACTGGTGACCGGGTGCTGGTCGAGGCCAGTCCGATGGACCGCGTCTGGGGCATCGGGCTCGGCCGCGACGACCCGGCGGCCGCCAATCCACGCCGCTGGCGGGGCACCAACCTGCTCGGGTTCGCGCTGATGGACGTACGAGAGGAACTTCAGTAGCCCGAGGTCACCATCAGCCCCGGCGTCGTCCCGGCGCCGTGGAAATACAGCAGGCGCAGCATCACCGGGGAGCAGCCGACGATGTGCATCGGGCCGCGGCCGGCCGCGTCGAGCAGCACCCGGGCGGCAGCCGTGTCAGCGAACCGCAGCGCCGTCACGTCGACCGTCACCACCGGTTCCTCGTCGCGCTGGCCGAAGGCCTCCTCGACCAGGGCGGTCAGCGCATCCCGATTCGACATGTCAGCCTCGCCCGACAGCCACAACCCGTACGGCTCGGTGGTGCGGCGGACCCTCAGCGACGTGTCCGGGTCGAAGGGCAGCAGCGGGCCGGCCGCCCCGGGGTGCGCGAGAGCCAGGCGCCTGAGCAGCAGCGGGTTGAAGAGCCGTCGGTCGTACGCGCAGATGCCCATCACGTAGCCGTCGGTGAACACGGTGTTGATCTGGGCCTCGTACCAGCCGAGCCGTTCCGCCCCCGGCACCCGCCGGGTCGCCCAGCTCATGTCGCCGACTACGCGCATGCCCAGGTAGCCCTCGGCGCGGGCGCGGGCTTTCTGTTCGTGCCAGTGGGCCAGCGTGTCCTCCGCGTCGAAGGCGCCACCGGCCAGATAGCTGCCCTCGGGGGTCACGGCCGTCAGTTGTCCGCTGCCGATCGCCTCGCGGATGCCGGCGCCGTCGCGGGCCAGGGCCGCCAGCACCGCCTCGGGCTGATCGCCGGAGTAGACCGCTTTGTGCCGGGCGCGCAGGCCGTCGTGCAGCACCCGGACGATCGCCTCTTGCCGGACCTCGTCGTCGTCGACGGTCCAGCAGACATGGTCGCCCAGCTCAAGGCGATCGAGCAGCGCCAGCCCTGCCACCGGCCCCTCCCGTTCCTCCCCGCGCAGCGTGCCTCACGAAGCTCAGACAGCCGCAAGGTGCCGTTCACCGTACGCTTCGAAACGCTTCCGCCGCGTTACCACGGACGAGTGACTTCGCCATGTGAAACCACCTGGTCAGGTGGCGATGACCGAAAGGTTCACGTCACTCAATGTTCACCGCCGGACCGCCGGGACCGCACGTCCGATTCGCACCGGCGACGCCTTCCATTCACCGCGCGCCCCTAGCGTTTCGCGAATCGCCGCAAAAGCATCCGCCCGCGCGGCCGAGAAGCCGCAAGCCAAAGCGCAAAGCCGAAGCCGCAAAGCCGCGAACCAGCCGCCCGGGAGTGAGCAGGACATGGACGTCAGCGTCGTCATTCCGACGTGCAACCGCCCGGAGCTGGCCACCCGGGCCGTGCACAGCGCCCTGGCCCAGACGCACGAGAACCTCGAGGTCATCGTCGTCGTCGACGGCCCCGACGACGCGACCCACGAGGCTCTCGCGCAGGTCGGCGACGAGCGGCTGCGGGTGATCGGCCTGCCCGAGCGCGGCAAGGCCCCGAACGCCCGCAACGTCGGCGCCCGCAACGCCCGGGGCGAATGGGTCGCGCTGCTCGACGACGACGACGAGTGGCTGCCGTCGAAGATCGCCGTGCAGCTCGAGCTGGCCGCGACGGCGACCAAGGCGAGCCCGATCGTGGCGACGCGCATGATCAGCCGTACGCCCCGCTCGGACACGGTGATGCCGCGGCGCCTGCCCGAGCCGGGTGAGCCGCTGAGCGAATATCTGACCGTCCGGCGCGGCCTGTTCTACGGCGACGGCTTCATCCAGACCTCGACGATCATGGCGCCGGCCGAGCTGCTGCGCCGAGTGCCGTTCACCGTCGGCCTGCGCCGCCAGCAGGAGCTCGACTGGACGCTGCGCGCGCTGCAGCAGGAGGACGTCGAGCTGCTCTACTCCCCCGAGGCGCTCGTGCTCTGGCACCAGGACGAGAACCGGGAACGGATCAGCCTGCAGAACCCGTGGGAGGAGCAGCTCGAATGGCTGCGCTCCAGCCGCGACCTGTTCACCCCCAAGGCGTACGCTGCCGTGACGATGAGTGTGCTGAGCTCGATGGCCGCGCCGACCCGCAGCCTCAAGGTCTTCCGTGAGCTGCTCGACGAGGCCCGCACCCACGGCGACCCGAGCACGATCGACTACGTGACGTTCCTTCAGATCTGGGCGTTGCCGCCCGACGTCCGCCACCGCGTACGGGACGCGGTCGTCGGCCGCAAGGCCCATGCCTGAGCGCCGCGTCGCCGTCTGGCGCAGCGCCATGCTGCCCGCGTCGGAGACCTTCGTCCGCAACCAGGCCGACGCGATGACCCGCTGGCAGCCGATCTACGTCGGCGCGACGAAGACCGACTCGCTCCTGGCCCGCGACACCGACCTGATCGCCTTCCCGTCGGCCGCCGACCACCGCGCCTTCCTGCGCCTGCGCCTGACCGGTTCCTCCCCACAACTGCACAGGACAATTGCTGGCGTACGCCCTGACGTCGTGCACGCCCACTTCGGCGGCGACGGCTGGCTCGTCAGCGCCGCCGCCGCCCGCGCCGGTGCCCCGCTCGTGGTGACCCTGCACGGCCACGACGTCACCCGCCAGCCCGCCAGCACCGGCCCGAAGGGCGTCCGCTACCGCCGCAACCTGCGTACGGTCTTCCGCCGCGCCCACCTGCTGATCGCCGTCTCGTCGGTGATCCGCGAGCGCGCGATCAGCTGGGGCGCCGACCCGGCCAAGGTCCGCGTCCACTACACCGGCGTACCGCTGCCCGCGACGCTCCCGGCCATGCCGAAGCGTTACGACGTGGCGTTCGTGGGCCGCTTCGTCGAGAAGAAGGGCGCCGACGACCTGGTAGCCGCCCTGGCCTCCCTGGGCCGCCCGGCGTCAGCGGTCTTCATCGGCGACGGCCCCCACCTGGCCGAGATGCGAGGCTACGCCCGAAGCCTGAACGTGGACGCGACCTTCCTGGGCGCCCAGCCGGCCGACGAGGTCTATCGCATCCTCGGCGAGTCCCGGGTCCTGGCCGCTCCTTCCCGCACCGCCGCCGACGGCGACAGCGAGGGCCTGCCCACCACCATCGTCGAGGCGATGGCGATGGGTCTGCCCGTGGTCTCCACAGTCCACAGCGGCATCCCCGAAGCAGTGGACGACGGCGTGACGGGCCTGCTGGGCCCTGAAGGCGACCGCGACGCCTTGGCCGCCAACCTGCGCAAACTCCTCGACGACCCCGACCTGCGGACTTCCATGGGTGCGGCCGCCCGAGCCCGGGCAGAGGCCAACTTCGACGTCGTGAAGCAAAGCCACGGCCTCGAGTCCCTCTACGACGAAACGGTCGCCGGCGCGTAGCCCGGCCCGGTCATTCCGCCCGCGGATCCGGGCTATCGCACGGGCTGCGGTTCGGTGGCCGGGGCCGGGGCCGGCGCGGGCAGGAACGTATTGCGGGCCAGTCCCCGCACGGTCGCGACGAGCAGTACAGCGAGGCCTGCCGTCGCGAGACTCACCAGCAGAATGGTCCAGGCGCGCTGACCGGGCACGTCGGCCACCGCCATCCAACGGATGAGCACGGTGAACGCCGCGGCGTACGAGAACGAGAACGCCCAGTAGCCCAGGCCGAATGGCACCGTCCGATACACCGGCACCAGCCGCAGCTGGACCATCGCCATGAGCAGGGCATATCCGGCCAGTCCCCAGGCCAGGGCGTCGGCCCGGCCACCGTTGATCGCGAACCACGCGATGCCCGCGACGGCCGGGGGTGCCATCTCGATCGCCATCGTCGGGCGCAGCGGCACCGGCAGCCTCGGCTCGACGAACAGCCGCAGCAGCAGGATCGAGCCGAGCACCAGCCAGCAGACCACGCCGTAGCCGAACAGGAACCGGGCCAGCGACGGGAAGCCGAGCTGAGCGGCACCGACCGCGGCGATCAGCCCACCGGCCACGGTCGGCAGGAAATATCCGGGATGCCAGGCCGCGAGCGCACGGTCGATGGCGATCCACTGGCCGCTCAGCCACCCGCCGAGCAGGAGAGTCGCCACCAGGAAAACCGCATAAACCACAATTCCCGCCGTACGGGCGTGAGCGCCCAACGCCACCCCGAGAAGCATCCCGACGATCGGCGGAATCGCCAGGAACGGGCTGAACACCGGATCCGACATCTCCGTACGCAACCGGCCGCCGGCGACGAGGTTGTGCCCGTAGAGGACGGCGGTGACCAGCCACACCGCGGCGACCACGAACCAGCCCGCGTCGGCCACGGCGGACGGCACCGCGTGCTGGGCGGCGGCCGCGGCCCAGCACTGGGTCACGCCGGCCAGGCCGAAGCTGATGGCGAACAGGTTGGGGGTCAGACGTCGACGCACTGCCGGGCTCCTCTGTCGCTGGCGGATCGCAGCCCCATCCTGGCAGCCCGGCCCGCCCCGGCGCATGAGTCAGACAACTGGTCCCGGCCCGAAGACTTGAGTACGGCCTTCGACGTCGTCGGCGTCGCGGTCCTCGAACCTCGTCACGCCCGTCCATTTTCCGGTCTGCCATCGCTGGAAGGGGCGGGTTCGTCGGGGTTCATGGTGCGGAATCCCTCGAACTGACCGTTGAGGATGCGTCCGGCCTTCTCGATGATCGCCTTCGCTGAGAAGGGCTTCTCGATGAGGTGGACGCCGGGGTCGAGTCGGCCCTGGGAGGCCAGGACCGGCTGGGCGTACCCGGACATGAATAGGACCGCGATGTCGGCTCTGGTCTGCCGGATTCTCTCGGCCACTTCCTTACCGAGCATGTTGGGCATGACGACGTCGGTGAGCAGTAGGTGGATGTCGCCGTCGAACCGGGCGGCGACGGCGACGGCATCGGCGCCGTTCGCCGCGGTAAGGACGTGGTAGCCGCTGCGCGTGAAGATGCGTTCAGTGACCTCCCGCAGCGCCTCCTGGTCCTCGACCACGAGGACCGTCTCTCCGGCAGGGGTGCGTTCATACGGCAACGGTTCATCGGCTGGCGCGGGGGCTTCAGCGGTCACGGGCATCAGGATGGTGAACGTGGTGCCGACGCCGGGTTGTGAGTGAATGGTGACGGTCCCCTGGGCCCGGGCAACGATGCCGTACACGGTCGACAGTCCCAGACCGGTGCCCCCACCATCGCGTTTGGTGGTGAAGAAAGGCTCGAAGGCGTGCTCGATGACCTCGGCCGGCATGCCGGTGCCAGTGTCACAGACGCGCAGCTGCACGTAGCGGCCGGCCTCGAGCAGCGGGTCGGTGTGCCCGTCGATGACGACGTTGGCGGTGTCGATGCTCAACGTCCCGCCGTCGCCCATCGCATCCCGGGCGTTGACCGCGAGGTTGACCAGCACCTGCTCGATCTGACCGGCGTCGGCGAGCACGAGCCACAGCTCCGGGGCCAGGTCCGTGGACAGATCAATGTCGTCGCCGATCGTACGTCGCAGCAGATTCTCCACATCCACGACGATCTCGTTGAGATCGAGCGCCCGCGGTTGGACGACGTCGCGGCGGGCGAAGGCGAGGAGCTGGTGAGTCAGCTCGGCGGCCCTTTCCGCGGCCCGCCGGATCTGCTCGACGTCACGACCGGCCGCCTGCAGACGCTGTTCTGGTTCGGCGGCGAGTTCCTCGGCGACGAACGCAGCGTAGTTCAGGATCACGCCGAGCAGGTTGTTGAAGTCATGGGCGACTCCACCGGCGAGTTGACCCAGGATCTCCAGGCGCTGGCCCTGGTGGAGCTGAGCCTGCAGGCGCTCGCGGTCGGCGCGAGCCTGGGCGCGTTCCTCTCCCATTCGGAGTTGGAACTGGTCCTGGGCGTGCTCGACCTGGATCCTCTCCTGGGCGCGTTCCTCTCCCATCCGCAGTTGGAAGCGATCCTGCGCTTGCTGCACCTGCACTTTCTCCCGGGCGCGCTCCTCTCCCATTCGGAGCTGGAACTCGTCCTGGGCGTGCTCGACCTGGATCCTCTCCTGAGCGCGTTCCTCTCCCATCCGCAGTTGGAACTGGTCCTGGGCCTGCTCGACCTCGAGCCTCTCCTGCGCGCGTTCGTCGCCCATGGTGACCTCGAACCGGTCCTGGGCTTTGGAGACTTCGGTACGCTCGCTGGCATACTCCGCGTCGATGTGAGTTTGAAACCGCCGGTCCTGCACGTCCTGGTCGCGGTGACCGGAATCGTCGGCAGATCGCCCGCTGAAGTTCACCACCTGATGAGCGTCGGCGTCATCGGGGACGGTCTGTGATTCGCCGACCTGATGCGCGATAACAACAGCGCCCATGGCGGCGCCTGCAGGGTCGAAGATCGGCGAGAAGGTCACCACCACGGGGACCACAGTGCCGTCGCGGCGCAGCCGGTGCGTGTGGTGACTTCCGGGATTCTCCCCTGCGGCGACGCTTCGCAGGACGGATGATTCCGCTGCCCGCAGTCCAGGCGGTACGAGCACCTGCGCGTCGACGCCGATGAGATCAGGGCCGCGATAGCCGTACAGCAGCGCCGCCGCCCGGTTGCAGTGGGAGATCAGACCGGCGCTGGTGACGGCGATGATGCCGTCGTCGGAGGAGTCGATGATCGCGCCGAGGTCGACCCGGTATGCCGCGGACCTTGAGGAATCCGAGATCCCGATCATGTGCCACTCCACGACCGCCCAGCAGGTCGCGTCTCCGGCGAAGCGGCCACCATCCATAGACACGTCAGAGACGCCAGAACTCTCCCTGAGGTACCGTACCGCTCGCCGTAGTGACTTCTCGGTGAAACAGGAATCTTGTCCTCGGCACAGTGTTGACTCACGCCGGGCCGGAAAGGTTCAAGCGGCCAGCGAATGCGCCACGCGGCGCAGGAAGTCGCGGTTCGAGGTGGTGCCGCGCAGCTGGTCGAGCAGTTTGCGCATCGCGTCCTGGCGGTCGCCGGTGCCCAGCGCGCGCCGCACCTGGGCGATGATCGCCAGTTCGGCCGGGGACAGCAGGGTCTCGTCGTGGCGGGTGCCGGTCTGCGACAGGTCGATCGCCGGGAAGACGCGGCCCTCGGCGAGGGAACGGTCCAGCTTCAGTTCGGCGTTGCCGGTGCTCTTGAACTCCTCGAAGATGACACTGTCCATCGCGGAGCCGTTCTCGACCAGGGCGGTCGCGATGATGGTCAGTGAGCCGCCGCCGTCGATGTTGCGGGCCGCGCCGAGGAACCGCTTCGGCGGGTAGAGCGCCGTCGAGTCGAGACCGCCGGTCAGCGTACGCCCACGGCCCGGGGCCATCAGATTGTACGAGCGGCCCAGGCGGGTGATCGAGTCGAGGAGCACGACGACGTCGTCGCCCTGCTCGACCAGGCGCTTGGCCCGTTCGATGGCCAGCTCGGCCAGGGCGGCGTGCTCGTTCGGCGGCCGGTCGAAGGTGGCCGCGACGACCTCGCCCTTGACCGTACGGGTGAAGTCGGTGACCTCCTCGGGCCGCTCGTCGACCAGCACCACGAACAGGTGCACCTCGGGGTTGTTGTGCGCGATCGCGTTGGCGATCTGCTTGAGGATCGTGGTCTTGCCCGCCTTCGGGGGCGCGACGATCAGCGCCCGCTGGCCCTTGCCGATCGGCATGGCCAGGTCGATGACGCGGGTGGTGAGCAGGCCCGGTTCGGTCTCCAGGCGCAGGCGTTCCTGCGGGTAGAGGGCGGTCAGCTCGTAGAAGTCGGGACGCCGGCCCATCGGGTGGTCGAGCTGCAGGGTGGCCGGTTTACGGCCGGTGACGCGGGCCGAGCCGACGACGCGGTCGCCGCGCCGCAGGCCGAGCCGGCGCAGTTCGTGCCAGGCGACGGGGATGTCGCGCGGGCCGGGCAGGTAGCCGTCGAGGCGTAGCCAGGCCCGGTCGTCGACGATGTCGAGCAGCGCGTCGACGCGGATGGTTTCGGTGTTGTCAGTCATTGGGGGTACTCCTCGAGAGCCGATGCCGGCACGAGTGAAGAACGCCGAAGTCGGCGTCGATGGGAAAGACGATCGAAATGACCCGGGGGCGACCAGGACTGGTGCCTGCACTCGGGGTGCGATCTGCCGTCAAGGTAGCACCCCGCGGCCGATCGCGACAGCACCGGCACGCCAGATGACATCTGGGCGACACTGCGCGTTTGCTTGCGGGATGCCTGGGCGGTATGGAATTCGGCGTGCACCACGCGAACCACTACTACGGCCACAGCCACGTGCTGGCGCGCTACTGCGGCCTGGACGACGCCGAGCCGCCCCGCCTGCACGGCTACCTGCAGCACGGCTGGAACATCGGCGACGGCATGGCCCCCGATCACGAGTACGTTCCCGGCGTGGCCAAGTTCGTCTGGTCCGAGCGGGTGCGGCGGCGGGCCTGGTCGCTGGGGCGGCGCGAGGTGTACGTCGTCGGCGCGCCCTGGGCGTACCTGCTGGCCCTGGAGCCCGAACCGGCCGAGCCGGCGAAGCGTGAGGGGACCATCTGGTACCCGTTCCACGGCTGGGAGGGTCAGCACATCGTCGGTGACCACGACGGCCTGATCGCCGAGATCCGTGACACCGAGCCGGGTCCGGTGACGGTGTGCCTGTACTGGCAGGAGTTTCGCGACAAACGCGTGCGCGCTCTCTACGAGAGGGCCGGCTTCCGGGTGATCTGCCACGGCTACCGCGGTGGCTGGTGGAAGGACCTCGACCCCGGATTTCTCTACCGTCAACTGGCTGAACAGCGCAAACATTCCCGGGTCGCGTCGAACCGCCTGTGCAGCGCGATCATGTACGGCACGCTGGCCGGTTGCGAGCCCGCCGTGTACGGCGACCCGATGCAGCTCGAGGGCGAGAAGTCGGCTTTCGGCGGTCAGGCGCGCATCGTGCGTGAATGGGCGGATCTGCACGGTCCGTCGGTCGACGTGACGCTGGCCCGCGAGATCGCCGTCGCCGAGCTGGGCGCCGATCGTCTGCTGCCCCCGGCCGAGCTGCGCCGGTTGTTCCAGTGGCCGTCCCTGCGTGAAGATCCCGATTTCGAGCTGACCGGAGTGCTGACCCGATGACCACCCTGATCGGCGGGGAGATGCTGCTCTGGTCCGACACCGCCCCCGCCGTTCTTCTGCCGTCGCTTCTGTCGCGAACCCCCGGGCGTACGCTCGTCGCCGGCCCGCACGAGCCGTCGTCGCTGCCCGCGGGCGTCACCGTCCTGGTGCGCGGCGTCCCCGACGCGCAGGCCCTGGCCGCGGCCCGCCCCGACGTCACCGTCCTGTGCGGCAGCCTCGAAAAACTGGCAACCCTTCCCGCGTACGACACCGTGGTAGCTCTCGACGGCCTCGACCGGCTCCTGTCCGCCGAAGCCGACCCGCGCTCCTGGGACGAGACCCTGTCCCTGCTGCTGGCCGTGCTGGCCCCCGGCGGCCGCCTGCTGCTGGGCATGGAGAACCTGTTCGGCGTGCACCGCCTGACCGCTCTGCCCAAGTCCCCGGCCGACAGCGAGTGGGTCGTTCCCGACGACCACGATCCGCAACGCCCCGCCGGTCACGCAGCGCTGCTCGCCCGGCTCACCGGTGCCGGACTGCACATCGCCCGCGACTACGCCGCGTACCCGTCCCTGACAGCACCGACCGTGCTGCTCGGCGCGGAGATCCGTACGGATCCCGCTCTGGCCGGTGTCGTCGAGGCGGCCGTGGCCTCCGCCCTGCGCCCGCCGTGCGACGTCCTGGTCGACCCGGTGCGCCTGGCCACCGGCGCGGTCCGCAACGGCCTGACCGCGGCGCTGGCCCCCGCCTGGATCGTGATCGCCGGCCACGACGCCGCGGACACCCCCGATGCGGTGCTCGACTCGAAGCCCGTGCTGCTGCCCGCGACCGACCTGCCGCGCGGGCGCACGCTGCAGAGCCTGCTGCTGGCCACCGCCCAGCGCCGTGACCTGCCCACCATGCGAGAGCTGCTGACCGCCTGGCAGACCGGCCCCACCGCCGGGGTTCCGGCCGACCGGGTCGTCGTCAGCGAGCCCTCCCTCGACCTGGTCGCCCTGGCCCCGGCCGCCGAGGCCCTGACGGCGCTTCGCGCCTTCGCCGCCGCCGCGATCGCCGGCGGCTACGCCCACCTGTGGCCCATTCCCGCCGACGAGGCCGAGCTCACCGCCGTCCTGGCCGGCATGACCGGCCGCGAGCTGGAGCCGGGCGACGTCCCCCCGGCCGACCGGCCCACCAGCCACGCGGTAGGCGACCTGCTGGCCGAACGCGACCGACTGACCCGGGAACTGGCCCAGGCAAAAGCCAAACACGACTGGTACGAGCACATGCTCGGCTACCGCGAGGCCGAGCTGAAACGCGTCCGCCAGATGAACGCCCTGCTCTCCGCCACGGTCCCCGGCAAGGCCGCCACGTCCCTGGTCGGCGGCCTGCGCGCGGGCAAACGGGCGATGCGTTCGGTGGTCCGCCGCACCCGGGGCAACTGAGGCTTCCAAGACGGATCACCGACGTACGGCTGGAGGGTTGTCCCACCTGGTCCTAGCGTGACTCTGAGCTAGGAGGGCTCCATGAGCTACACGCTGTTGAAGGGCGAGTTCGTCATTCGCTACCCGGATCTGCCTCGGCAGGGTCCGGAGCCCGACGGGGACACCATCAAGTTCCGGCCCGACACGCCGGCGCTGGTCGAGACGCTGCCGCGCCGCTCCGGGAGCCCGCCGGACATCAACCCGCGCGGCATCTCCGTACGGCTGGAAGCGGTCGACGCGCTGGAGACCCACTTCGAGGAGACACATCAGCAGCTCGAGAACGCGAACGCGGCCCGGGACAGGCTGCTGGCGCGGCTCGGCTTCACCGGCGTGACGTATTTCCGGGACGCGCCCAACAAGGTCGAGTCGTGCGATCAGGACAGCATCCGCGGGCATGTCCTGTCCAACGGCATCGACGCCAACGGACGCCTGATCGCCTTCGTGCACCCCGGCGACAACGCCGCCCTGGACGGGTCGTCGGTCTTCGTCGACACCGCGCTGGCCGAGCAGTCGGTGAACGCCGAACTGCTGTCGTCCGGACTCGCGTTCCCGGCCTTCTACGCCACCCTCCCGGCCGACCTGCGTACGCGTCTGGCCGAACTGTCGACGGCGGCCCGCACCGCCCAGCCGCCCGCCGGGCTGTGGCCCGCCTCCACAGCGGACCCGGACGGCGCGGCGACCGTCCCCGGCCTCGACGCCCTGCGGACGCTGGTCATGTGGCCGAAGCTGTTCCGGCGGCTGGTGCCCTACCTGGCCGCCGGAAACGCCGACCTCGACGGCTTCGACGCGTGGCTGCGCGCCGACCCGGTGCACCGCGACGACCGGCTGTTCCGGCTGGACGTCCTGGAGACGGCCAACCTGCACGACGTCGTCCACGCGACCGGCCGCACGGTCCGCCTGACCGTCTGGCCCGAGACGCTCGTCATCGACCCCGACCCGGCGACGCCCGGCGCGCCGACGACCGGCACTCCGGCGGCGGCCGGCGACGTGGTCGTCGTCGCCGTGCTGCCCGACCCGGTCGGCGCGGACGCCGGCCGCGAGGTGGTGACCCTGCTGAACGCCACCGCCACCCCTGTCGACCTGACCGGCTGGCGCCTGCTCGACGCGGCCGGCGGCCGCACCGACCTGTCCGGAGCGCTGCCGCCGGGCGGCGTCACGCAGGTCACCGCGGCGGCCACGATGTCGCTGGGCAACCGAGGCGACCAGATAGTGCTCCTCGATGCGGCCGGCAACCTGATCGACAAGGTCGACTACCGCGCGAACCAGGTCGCTCCCGGAAGAACCATCTGCATCGGACGGTGACCGCGGTCAGCCCCGCCACGGTTTCGCGTCCCGGATGACGCTGCCGTCGCGCAGGGTCAAGTCGTAGGTCATCAGGTCTCTGGTCTGGGCCTGGCCGACCCACTCGACGGCTGGGCCGGGCCACCAGGCGACCCAGCGGCCGTTGCTGACGGTGGCCTGGACGGTCAACGTGCCGGCGTGGACCGTCAGGCCGGCGACGTCGGGGCCGACAGTGCCCTCGGTGATCGAGACTGCGCCGTCGTCGGTCAGGGCGCCGTCCTCGAAACGGCCGGCGGGGGTGGTTCGCGGGGAGTCGGATCCGCTGGCGGCACCCGTGTTCAGGTCTTCGACGTCGTCGGTGCCGGGCAGGTTGTGGGCCAGGCAGGTGGCGACCATGTCGGGGCCCTCGGTGCGATAGAGCATCGCCACGTACTCGCCGCGGCGTTCGGCCAGCACCAGGTGGGCACGGTCAAGGTCGAGAAGGTCGTAGCGGCGCATGTCCTTACGGCAGGCCGATCCGACGAGGTCGATCTCGGCCGGGGTCAGGGCCACGGGAATCGGCGTCCAGGTGGCGTACGCCCGCCCGTCGTCCTTGCCCCACGGAACAGCGACGAGGGCGGCAGCGACGGCAAGCGCGGCGACGGGAGCGAGGATCCATTTCTTGCGCGGGGGCCGCGACCGCGGTTGCGGCGCCCGGAAGCGGGCTTCGCTCTGAACTTTTCTCACACCCCTACCTGTCCGGCGCGGCGCGGGTTGTTACGAACGCTCGGCGACCCGGGCGGCGAGGAACTTCGGGGCCATTTCGCGGTAGCTGTCGGTGATTAGTTCGGCGATCTCGGTCCAGTCGGTATGGTCGCCGAGGAGGACGCAGACCACGTTGTGGCCCCACTCGGCCTGGAAGAACGGGAAGCCGCCGGAGACCAGGCCGAGCAGGTCGTCGGCGGGGGCGCGGAACGTCATCACGGTCGGCGCCTCGCCCGCGCCCGGCTGCCGCGCGTAGAACGGATAGCGCTGCGTGTCGGGCATGTAGACGTGGGCGAACGTCCGGGTGCGGATGCGCCAGCGAAGGCCGATCCAGGCCGGTTCCTCGTACGCCTCGGGCAGTCGGCGGCACAGCGGGCGCAGCCGGTCAAGGATCTCGGAGGGCACATCTCCCGGGCTGGACACGGGCCGACGATAACGGATCGCCGGTCTGTCTCAGGCGAAGGCGAGCTGGTAGAAACCGGCCGCCGGGGCCGCACCGGCGAAGGGCCCGAACCCCATACCGGACAAACCTCGGGTGAGCGGCGTCACCGCAGCTCAGCCGGGTCGGGTTTACCCTCGGTGGATGACGCCGGCCGAGCGGGCTCAGGCGGGACGCGCCGCCCGCAAACGCGTGCCGCCCGCCGCGCACACCGACTTCGCACCGGCCGCGGGAAGGGCCGACCCGGTCGACCTGATCATCGCGCAGGAACAGGACCGGCTGCCCGAGCTGCTGCCGATCCGGCACGGGCGCATGGTCGCCTCACCGTTCGCGTTCTATCGCGGCAGCGCCAACGTCATGGCGGCCGACCTCGCGGCGGCGCCGTCGTCGGGGCTGAAAGCGCAGCTGTGCGGGGACGCCCATCTGAGCAACTTCGGCATGTTCGCCTCGCCCGAACGGCGGCTGATCTTCGACGTCAACGACTTCGACGAGACCAGCGGCGGGCCGTGGGAGTGGGACCTCAAACGGCTTCTGGCCAGCCTGACCCTCGCCGGCCGGTCGAACGGGTTCAAACGCCGCCAGCGCGCGGAGATCGTTCTCGCCGCCGCGCGGGCCTACCGCGAGGCGATGGCCGGGTTCGCCGGCCGGGGCGAGCTCGAGGTCTGGTACGCCCGCGCCGACGTCGACGATCTGGCCGCCCGGCTCGGCAAGGCGTCCCGCAAGAAACTCACCGCGGCGGGTACGAAGGCACGCGGGCGGGACAGCCTGCAGGCGTACCGGAAACTCACCGCGGTGATCGACGGCAACCCGCGCATCGTGGCCGACCCGCCGCTGCTCGTGCCCGTGGGCGACCTGGTGTCGGAGGGGCAGTCCGCGCAGGTCGAGGCGCAGATCCGCAAGGTGCTCGGCGGCTACCGCGACACGCTGCCCGACGACAAACGGCGGCTGATCGACGCGTTCCGGTTCGTCGACCTGGCCCGCAAGGTCGTCGGTGTCGGCAGCGTCGGCACGCGCTGCTGGATCGTCCTGCTGACCGGGCGCGACCACACCGACCCGCTTCTGCTGCAGGTCAAGGAGGCCGGCCCCTCGGTCCTCGCACCGAACTCGGCCGGCGACAACCACGGGCGGCGGGTCGTACGCGGGCAGCGGCTCATGCAGGCGGCCAGCGACATCTTCCTCGGCTGGCAGCGCGTGACCGGTGTCGACGGCCGCGAACGCGACTTCTACGTGCGCCAGCTGCGCGACTGGAAAGGCTCGGCCGTCGTCGACACGATGGACTTCGAGACGCTGCTGCAGTACGGCCGCCTCTGCGCCTGGACGCTCGCCCGGGCCCACGCGCGCAGCGGCGACCGCATCGCCATCGCCGCCTACCTGGGCGACGACGATCGCTACGACCGCGCTTTCGGGGCCTTCGCCCAGGCGTACGCCGACCAGACCGAACACGACCACGCGGCGTTCGCCTCCGCCATCGCCGCCGGCCGGCTCGAAGCCCGTACGGGAATCTGAACCTGACCCTCCCCCGCCGCCGCAGATCGTCGGGTAGCTTGCTCCGATGATTCCCGGATATCCGGACGAGGCGGACCTCGCCGCACCGACCGTGGACGGCTGGCCCCTGGCCGAGCGACCCGGTTTCTGGGCGGCGCACTGGCAGGAACACTTCATCGGCGACGACCCGGGGCTGCTCCCCCGCGTGTGGGGCGTCGACGAGGACGTCCTGCCGCAACGGCTGGACGAGCTCTACGCCACGCCCGAGTGGCCGGTGTTCCGGGTCGCGCTGCGCGACGGCGCCGAGCTCGCCGTGGTGTTCCGCAACTTCGCCGACGACGCGGGAGCCGACTATCTGGTGCTGCCCGCCGGCGGCCGTGACGCCATCGGGATCGCCAGCCTGGAAGGGCACCAGACCGGGCCGGGGCTGTCGTGGGCCGAGCTGGTCGCCGTGGCCGCACGGCAAGCCGACCGGAAGCGGCGGGCGCAGACGTTGCTGCTGCTGGCGCCCGCGTTCGGCGACGATTCCGCCGGCACCCCGGACGCGGCCGCCGTGCTCGCCGACGCGATGCGCGAGCTGGGCGCCGTGAAGGACGTCGAGGAACTGGCGGCGCGGGCGGTCTCCGACGAGGTCGACTTCTGGGGGCACGTGCCGTGGGTGGCCGGCGCGCCCGACCTGAACCTCGCGCCCCGCAACCCCGACAGCCCCGTCGCGCTTCCCCCGGATCAGCGGCACCTGGTCGCTGAGCTGCTGGCCCCCTGACCGGGCCGCTCGTCGGTCAAAGAGCGGGAGAGGGTACGGGTCCCAGCAGCAGGCCGCCGTCGAGGACGAACTCGGAACCGGTTGCGAACGCGGCCGCCGGGGACGTGATGAACAGCAGCAGGCGGCTCAGCTCCTCGGGGTCGGCCAGGCGCGGGATCGCGTACGGGCCGGGGTCGTAGAAATCGCTGATCGGCGGCTCGCCGGGAGCGTTGGGTTCGGTGATCAGCGGGGTGGCGACGACGCCGGGGTGGATCGAGTTGACGCGGATGTCGTCTCGGGCCAGTTCGAGGGCGGCCGTCCGGGTCAGGCCGCGGATCGCCCACTTGCTGGCCACGTAGGGGCCGAAGAACGCGGTGCCGCCGTGGGCCGTCGTGGACGCGACGTTCACGATCGAGCCGCCGCCGCCCCGGCGCAGGGACGGGACGACCGTCTTGATGCCGAGATAGCTGCCGGTCAGGTTCACGTCGAGCACCCGGTCCCAGACCTCGCGATCGGTGTGCTCGATCGGGGCGGCCGGGTTCTGCACGCCGGCGTTGTTGACCAGGATCGAGATCGGCCCGAACCGGGTCTCGGCGGCGGCGACCGCGTTCTGCCAGCTCGCCTCGCCGGTCACGTCCAGGCGTACGACCATCGTGCGGCCGGGCAGCTCGGCGGCAAGGCGCCCGGGCAGATCGGCAGCGACGCGGCCGGGCAGATCGGCGGCGAGGCCGCCGGGCAGGTCGGCGGCGAGCTTGTGGGCCGCGTCGACGTCGCGGGCGGCGATGATGACGTTCGCGCCGTGCTCGTAGTAGGCGCGGACGTGGGCGGCGCCCATGCCGCCGGTCGCGCCGCTGATAAACACGGTCTGGCCGGTGAAGTCGTTCATGAAAGCCTCCGTCATGTGCCGGGCCCGCGGCCGAAGCCGCGCGACGCCAAGGTGGTGAGTCGAGCGACTCACCTCACCACGTTAGGGTGACGAGTGGTGGTGAGTCAAGTGACTCACCTCGCAGCTCGGCATAATGAGACCCGTGACGTATCACCAGCGCATGGCCGAGCAGAAGCGGATGGCGATCATCGAGGCGGCGACCCGGCTGTTCCTCGAGTCCGGCTACGGCGGCGCGTCGCTCGCGAAGATCGCCACCGCCGCCGACGTCTCCAAGGCGACCCTGTTCAAGCAGTTCCCGACCAAGGCCGCCCTCTTCGAGGCGATCGTCACCGAGTACTGGAAGGAGTCCGACGGCAAGACCACGTTCCTGTCCCCCGGCGATCTGCTCGCCGGCCTGCGCACGATCGGCCTGCGCTACGTCGCCCTGCTGACCCGGCCCGGCATGGCCGACCTGTTCCGCATCGTCATCGCCGAGGCGCCGCGCTTCCCCGAGCTCGGCAAGACCCAGTTCGCCCTGGGCAAGATGCCGTTCTTCCAGTCGGTCCGGCACTATCTCGAGGCCGAGGAGGCCAACGGCACCGTACGCATGCAGGACCCCGAACTGGCGGCCACCCAGTTCCTCGGCATGATCGCCGACTACGTCTTCTGGCCACGCATGCTGTTGATCGACTGGAACCCCGTCGAGGCCGCCAACACCCGCGCCGTCGAGCAGGCCGCCCTTACGATGCAGGCCCGCTACAGAATTTGACGGAGTTCGATATGCCTCAGCGCAGTCCGGCCGGCACGCGACGGCAACCCCTCACGCCGCCGCACGGGCGGCTCAGTCGGGCGATGACATCGGCAGTTCGGCCGTCCTCGGCTCTCGGACGGCGGGAGGCACTGGCCCTGACGGCGCTGGCGTTCACCACCGCGGCCTGTGAACGACCGGTGGCGTTCGCGGACCCCGGGGAGGAGCCCGGACTGTTCCCCGAGCAGACGGCCACCCTGTTCACGCCCGGCAGCACCCACGTGCTGGAAAACGGCGACACAGCCACGGCCGAATTGTTCAAGGCCGGCCGCCTGAAGCTCCCCACCGGACGACTCGTCGCCGTCGATCCGCATTGGTTGCCGCGCCGGTCGTGGCAGCCGGCGAGCGGGCCGTTCAGCGTGCGGCTGCCGCCCGGGGCGTACGCGGTGGAGCTCGCCCTTCTGCGCTGGACCGACCTGCGCTGCGCCGCGGCCCGACTCACCGTGCGGGACGAGCCGACGGCCCGCTGGGATCTCGCCGTCCGCCCCGGCGAAGACCCCGCCACCCTCGAGCCGAACCATTTCTTCGGCACCGGCGTCGACTCCGCCACCATCGCCCTGTACGACGGCTCCGCCCTCGACGACGTGGACCGCCTGATCGAACGGGACCCCGAGGCGCTCACCGTACGGAAGGCCGACTCCCCGATCAGCCGCGACGACCCCGCCGCGATCGTCTTCCGCACCGGGTGGGGCGCCGGCAACTATCCGACCTGGATCGGCCGCTCCCCCAAGGGCGAGATCACTTCCGTGGTCGTCGACCTGCTCATGCTCGCCTCACCCACGACCGGGACGCCGTGGCGCCACCCCGTCCCACGATCGCCGGCCACCAGCCGGTCGCCACAATGATCAAATGGGACTTCAGGGAATCGTTGACGAAGTCGTGGCCGGAACGACCGGGGTTCGGTGGTCGATCGCGGTGCCGGGGCTGGCGGAGCACCAGCCGGGACGCAAGCTGCGGACGGCGAGCATCGGGAAGCTGCTGCTGCTGGTCGAGACCGCGCGCCGCATCGAGGAGGGTGAGCTCGACCCCGGCGAGGTTCTCTCGAAGGACCCGGGGCTGGCCGTGGCCGATTCGGGGCTCTGGCAGCATCTGGCGGTCGACGCGCTGCCGATCTCGGACCTGGCCCTGCTGATCGCCGCGGTAAGCGACAACTACGCCACGAACGTGCTGCTCAACCGGGTTGGGCAGGCGTCGGTGGCGGTGCTCGCGGCCGGGCTGGGACTCCACGACACGGCACTGCACGATCGCGTGCGAAACAGGCGCGAACCGCAGGACCCGCCCACACTGTCGACGGGAAACGCCGGCGAGCTGGCGGGCCTGATGGCGCGGATCGCCCGGCGGCAGTTGCTGTCGGTGGCCGTGTCCGACCGGATGGATGCTTGGCTGGCCACCAGCGTGGACCTGTCGATGGTCGCCTCGGGCTTCGACGAGGACCCGCTCGCGCATCCGCGATCGCTGCGCAACAAGACCGGCACCGACGACGGGATCCGCGCCGACGTCGGCTACATCGGGCGGCAGGCCTACGCCGTACTCGCGGAATTCGACCCCGCCGAGCCGGACGGCACCGGGCGGGTCATGCGCGGAATGCGGACGATCGGCGTAGCTCTCGCCAAGCACATCGCTCGCTGACAGATCAGCGTCTGATCGGTGCGTTCCCGCACGTCGCGTAAGGCGTCCTAGGATCCTATCCCATTTCCTGGGCTGTTCGGACAATGGCGCATCACCCACGGAGCGGGACAATACGAATCGGGACGGGTGCCTACCCCGCCAGGAGGCATCCGTCCTTTCGCGCTCAGCTCAGAAAAAGCCCCGGGCCGGCGCCGGCGCCGCCGCAGCGCGCGGGCGAAACGGGCGCCGCCGCAGCGGCAGCGCCGGCCGAAGGGTTCAAGCGCGGGCCGGCCGCGGCGCGACGGCCGAAGGGTTCAAGCGCGGGCCGGCCGCGGCGCGACCGCAGAACGCGCGCGGGCCGGAACCCCCGAAGGAATTCCGGCCCGGTGACGACTCCCCTACGGGGCCGGGTAGTCGGTGATGAAGACCGGGGCGCCCACCTTCGTCGTGTCGGCGGCCTCGCCCACGCCGTTGACCACGTGGTTGATCACGCCGGCGCTCAGGTTCACGGTCATGATGTGGTGCAGCTTCACCCCGGGGCGCTGGGGCACCTCGAAGCCGTTCTCCGTCTCGATCGACGGGTTGTTCTGGTTGAAGACGTAGACGCCGGCGCCGTACAGGGTGTGGTTGCGCACCTTGTCGCCGACCTTGTAGCCCGCCCACCCCTTGACCGAGCCGTTCATCCAGTCGGCCTGCGTCGGCGGGTCGTACGGCAGCTCGTTCTGGTAGAGGACCGTCGTGCCCTTCTCGCCGTTCCAGACGGTGTTGTACTTCTGGAAGTGCTCGACGAACAGGCCCGTCGCGGTCACGTTGTCGCCGTTGATGACCGCGCCGTAGCGTCCGATGTTGGTACGCCACCGCTGCGTGTCACCGTTGACGCCCTCGGTGAAGCCCTCGACCCCGTGGTCGCCGCGCCACACCCAGGTGTGGTCGATCAGCACGTTGTCGCTGTTCACCTCGAGCGCCGTGTCGACCTTGCCGATGTGCGGCCCGCCGACCCGGAAGTAGACGTCCGACAGCGTGGTCGGGTTGGCCGCCGAACTGATCCCGATTCCCTTGTGGGCACCGACCTGCAGCAGGTTCTTCGACTCCTTGAGCCCCGCGTCGATCGTGACCCCCGCGATGATCACGCCGGGGACGGAGGCGACCTTGAGCGGCGTGGCCCCGTTGACCGCGGTCAGCGTCGCGTGCCCGATGCCGAGCACGACCTGGTTCGGCCGCAGCACGTGGATCGACTGGTTGATGTCGTAGACGCCGGGCGTGAGCAGCAGGTTCTTGCCGAGCAGCAGAGCCGCGTTGATCTTCCACACGGGATCGGACGGCTTGGCCACGAAGAAGTCCGACAGCGGAATCGTCCGCCCCGGGCCGCCCCACGACACCCCGCTCGTGTTCCGGGCAGCAGACGGCACCCGTACGGAATATTTGCCCGAACTGTCGGCGAAGAGATAGGGCTTCTCACGGCTCAGCGGCGTCGCGGCCAGAGTCGTGTAGGGCGGGTTCGGGAACGTCGCGTCGTCGGGCGCACCCACGACGCCGGCGAAGACCTGGTTCCACACCGCGTTCGACCAGACCCCGACCTTGCTGTTACGGGTCAGCCACTGCTGCTGCGACCCGTTGGTCACGTTGCCGAACTCCGAGTCGGCGATGAACCCGCCCGACGCGTACTGCGGCCCGGCCGTGCAGTAGTCCATCAGCGAGAAGTTGCCGTCGACCTGCAGCCGCCGCAGCGACACGGCCTGCGAGACGGCCCAGAAGTTGGCGCTCGACCGGCAGCCGTCCTGCCCCGCCGAGTTCACCTTCAACGACAGGTTCGAGAGCGTACGCCAGAAGTTGACCAGCGCGAGGCAGTTGGCGGTGCCGCCCTCGGTGAGGCAGCGGTTGTAGACCTCGACCTTGCCGTTGATCACGACGTCGGACGGCGAGGCGCCGAGCCCGGACACCTCGGTGTAGTAGCCGACCTTGATCTGCAGCGGCTGGGCGTCGGTGCCGTAGGTGCCCGGCTTGAACAGGAACGCGTACCGGTTGGTGCCCATCTCGGCGTTGACCTGCTGGGCGTACGTGGCATCGAGCTTGGCCTGGATATCGGCGACGGGCATGCCCGGGTCGAAGACGGTGACGTTGGCGCCGAAGGGGGCGGCAACAGGCTTGGTGACGGCGGAGGCGGGCGCGGCAGTGAGCGCACCGACGGTCATCGCGACGATCCCTATGGCCAGGATCCGGCGACCGGCGTTTGTCGTCATGCGGAAAGGTCCCTTCCGTTAACGGGGAGGCAACAAACGGGACCACAGAAAGCTATAGACGCATCGACATGTCAAGGGTGTCTGGCGGCGGCAAGGGCGGCATTCGCACAGGCTTCGGACATCTCGCCGCGGTTCCGGAACCAGCCTTGCCCGAACGGCCCCATCCAACCGCCCCACCCGCCGCCCTGAGACCGGACTAGAGACTCTCTACATTGGTCGTTCGGCCTCCGGAACCGGTACCGGAGGGCTGTCGGAACCGGTACCGGAAGACAGGCCGGAACCGGTGCTGGCGGACGGGCCGGGAGCAGTGCCGGAGGACTGGCCGGAAAGCGCGAAGACCCGGCGCCCGGCCAGGAATTCCCGCTCGGCCGCGGTCGGCGCCAGCGTGAGGGCGCGGTCGAACTCCCCCACCGCCGCCTCCCGCTCCCCCAGCCGCAGCAGCATCTCGGCCCGCGCGGCCGCCAGGTGATGACTGCGCGGCAGCCGTTCCCCCAGCCCGTCCAGAAGGGCCAGCGCGGCAGCCGGCCCGGAGCACTCGGCCACCGCCACCGCGCGGTTGAGCCGCACCACCGGCGACCCGGTCAGTTCCTCGAGCCGCTCGTAGCATTCGACGATCCCGGCCCAGTCCGTGTCCGACGCCCGCGCCGCCACCGCGTGCCGAGCCGCGATCAGCGCCTGCAACCGAAAAGCGCTCAGCGGCCCCGGCGCTTCGAGCAGCGTCAGCGCCTCGCCGGCCTCCACCGCGTTCCAGAGCGTACGGTCCTGGTCGGCCAGCAGCACGAGCCGGCCGTCCCGCAGCCGGGCGCGCCGCCGCGAGTGCTGCAGCAGCACGAGCGCGAGCAGGTCCCGTACGTCAGGGTCGGTCGGAAGCAGTTCACGAAGCAGCCGCATCAGCCGGATCGCCTCCGCGGCCACCTCCGTACGGAATGATCGATAGCCCTCGGTGAACAGCAGGTAGAGCACCGAGAGCACGCCCGGCAGCCGCTCGGGCAGGTCGTCCGGTGACGGCATCCGCAGCGGAATCCCCGCCGTCCGGATCTTCTGCTTGCCGCGGGTGATCCGCGCGGCCATCGTCGCGTCGGGCACCAGGAACAGCCGCGCGATCTCGGGTACGGTCAGCCCGGCCACGAACCGCAACGTCAGCGCGACCCGGGCCTCCGACCCGAGCGCCGGGTGGCAGCAGGCGAACAGCAGCGCCAGGGAGTCGTCGGAGTGCACCGGCTCCCCCGGCGACGTGATCAGCCGCGGCAGGTAGCGGGCGAGGGTCTCCTCCCGGCGACGCCGGTCGACCGCCCGCCGCCGCGCGACCGCCAGCAGCCAGGCGGCCGGCCGCTGCGGGACGCCCTCGCTCGCCCATTGCTGAGCGGCGGCGGCGAAGGCGTCCTGCAGCGCTTCCTCGGCCAGGTCGAAGCTGCGCAGCTCGGCGACCAGCGTGGCCAGCAGCGGCCCTCGATGCTCCCGGAACGCGGCTTCGACGACGGTCACGGGTGCTCGACCACCGGCCGTACCTCGATGATGTCCTCCACGGTGGCGAGCGCCCGGGCGAACTCGAGCGCCTCGTCGAGATCGCGGGCCTCGACCAGGTAGAAGCCGCCGAGCTGCTCGGCCGTCTCGGCGTACGGCCCGTCGGTCAGCAGCGCCTCACCGGCCTTGAGCCGTACGGTCGTCGCGGTGTTCGACAGCGCCAGCTCCTCACCGCCCCGCTCGGCGTCGCGCGAGCGCAGCAGCTCCGAGAACCGGCCGTGCCTCTCGTACGTCTCGGCCCGCTTCTCCTCGTCGGCCTCGGCCCAGTCCTGGTCGACCCCGTACATCAGCAGTGCGTACTTCATCGTCGCCTCCTTGAACTCATCATCGCTGGCACCCGGTCGTCGCGCGCCGTTCACGGAAATCGACAGTTCCAGGCAGAACGCGTGGCCGAATGGGCACAAATGCCCGAGCCGCGGCGCCGGGCGAGGCAGAGTCGGCGGGGATGACACACCGATTTCCGGGGGGAAACCAGATGACCACCGCTGTCGAGTCGTTCGACGCGCTCCGCAACCGGCTCACCGGCGAGCTCGCCACGCCCGGGGAGCCTCTCTACGCCGCCCTGACGACCGGCTTCAATCTGGCCGTCACGCCCACGCCCGCCGCCGTGGTCGAGGCCCGCAGCCCGCAGGACGTCGCCGAGGCCGTCCGCTTCGCCGGGGACGCGGGCTACGCGGTCTCGGTGCAGGCGACCGGCCACGGGATCGCCGCCACCCTCGACGGCACGATCCTGGTGCACACCGGCCGTCTCGACGAGTGCGTGGTGCATCCCGAGGGCTGGGCGCGAGTCGGTGCGGGCGTGCGCTGGCAGCAGGTGATCGACGCGGCCACCCCGTACGGTCTGGCGCCGCTGTGCGGGTCGGCGCCGGGTGTGGGCGTGGTCGGCTACACCGTCGGCGGCGGGATCGGTCCGGTGGCACGCACCTACGGCTGGAGCTCCGACCGGGTGCGGGCGGTCGAGCTCGTCACCGGCGACGGCGTGCTGCGCCGGGCGACCCCCGACGAGGAGCCCGACCTGTTCTGGGGCGTCCGCGGCGGCAAGGGCGCGCTCGGCATCGTCACCGCCCTCGAGTTCGACCTCGTTCAACTGCCTTCCCTGTACGCCGGTGCGCTGTACTTCGCCGGCGCGGACACCGCCGCCGTCGTGCACAGGTGGCGCGACTGGTCGGCCGGCCTGCCCTTGGAGGCCACCACGTCGTTCGCGTTGCTGCAGCTCCCGCCGCTGCCCGGCGTTCCCGAGCCGCTCGCCGGCAAGTACGCCGTCGCCGTGCGCTTTGCCTGGACCGGCTCGCCCGATTCCGGCGCGGACGTGCTCGCCCCGATGCGCGCGGTCGCCACCCCGATCATCGACGCGGTGCAGACCATCCCGTACGCGGCGATCGGCATGGTCCACGCCGACCCGGTCGACCCGATCCCCGCCGTCGAGGCGACCGACCTGCTGCGCGAGTTCCCGTCCGAGGCGGTGGACGCGCTGCTGGCCGTGGCCGGGCCGGACGCCCGCTCGCCGCAGGTGATCGTCGAGGTGCGGCAGCTCGGCGGCGCGCTGGCCCGACCGCCCGAGCACCCGAGCGCGCTGAGCCACCGCGACGCCGCGTACAGCCTGATCGCCATCGGTGTTCCGGTGCCGCCGTTCGCCGAGCTGATCGGCCCGCACGCCCAGGCGTTGCTCGAAGCGATCGGGCCGTGGGCCGACGGCGGTGCCCTGCCCAACATGGGTGCCGGCACCGGGGCCGCCCGGCTGAGCCGTTCCTACGACCCCGCGACCCTGGCCCGGCTGATCTCGATCGCCACCCGTTACGACCCGCACAACGTGCTGCGGGCGGGTCAGGTGCCGGTGCGTGTCGGGTAGATCACCCTGACGAACTGTACCGTCTGGTCGGTACAGTTCCGGCTTGGGCAACCTGGCCGACCGGTTCGGCCGCAAGCGGGTGCTGCTGATCGGGTCGGTGGCGTTCGGCGGTGCCTCGGTGCTGGCCGCGTTCGCGACCAGCGCCGAGGCGTTGATCGGGGCGCGGCTGCTGCTCGGCGTGGCCGGGGCGACCCTGATGCCGTCGACGCTGTCGCTGATCCGCAACATCTTCACCGAACCGGCCGAGCGCACCCGGGCGATCGCCATCTGGTCGACCGCGTTCGGGGCCGGCTCGGCGATCGGACCGCTGGTGGGCGGGTTCCTGCTCGAGCACTTCTGGTGGGGCTCGGTCTTCCTGATCAACGTGCCGGTCATGGTGCTGGTGGTGGTCTCGGGTCTGATGCTGCTGCCCGAGTCCCGCGACCCACTTCCCGGGCGGTTCGATGTTCTGTCGGCGCTCCTGTCGATGGCGGCGATCGTCCCGCTGGTCCACGCCGTCAAGCACGTGGTCGGCTCGGGCCTCGACGCGACGACGGTCACGCTCGTGCTGGTCGGCCTGGCCGGCGGCGTTCTCTTCGTACGCCGTCAGCGCCGCCTCGAGCAGCCCATGCTCGACGTCGAACTGTTCCGCAGCCCCGCCTTCTCGGGCGCGGTCGCGGCCAACGTGATCGCCATCTTCGCGCTGACCGGCCTGCTCTTCTTCTTCTCGCAGTATCTGCAGCTCGCCCGCGGGCACAGCCCCCTGCAGGCGGGCCTGGCCGAGCTGCCGGCCACCCTCGCGTCGATCGCCGTCGTGGTCGTCATCGGGGTCGCCGTGACCCGGCTCGGGCGCGGGCGGGCCATCGCGCTCGGCTTGGCTCTGACCGCGGCCGGGCTCGCCTTGGTGGCGGCGGCCGCTCACGGCCCGTACATCTGGTTGGGTCTGGCTCTTGTGCCGATCGGCCTCGGGGTGGGGCTGGCCATGACGCTGACCGGCGACGCGATCGTCTCGGCGGCGCCGCCGCGCAAGGCGGGCTCGGTCTCGGCGATCACCGAGACGGCCAACGAGCTCGGCGTCGTGCTGGGCATCGCGGTGCTCGGCTCGCTGGTCACCCTGGTCTACCGCAACTCGGTCACCGTTCCGCCCGGTCTTTCCGAGTCAGAGGCCCTGCGCGTACGGGATTCGCTCGGTTCGGCCCTGCAGGTGCTCCCGCCCGGCGCGGCCGGCAGCGCGCGCGACGCGTTCATCGCCGGCATGCAGACGACATCGGTGGTCGCGGCGGTGGCGGCGGCCGGCGCGGCCCTGCTGGCGTGGCGGTTGATCCCGTCCGCGCGCTCGTAGGTACGGTTTCGTCGTGGGACGCACCGCGGGCCGCTCGCCCCAGGACACCCGGCGAGCTCTGCTGACCGCCGCCGGCGAGGCCATCCGCGTCCGGGGCATCCACGCCTCGCTCGACGAGATCGCCCGCCACGCCGGGGTCTCCAAGGGCGGCCTGATCTACCACTTCGCCAGCAAGGACGAGCTGATCCTGGCCCTGGCCCACGACCTGCTGGCCACCTTCCGGGCCAGCGTCGACGCCGCCCTCGACCCGGCCGACACCGCCCCCGGCCGCCTGACCCGCGCCTACCTGCGCGCCGTCCTGGTTCCCCCCGCCGACGAGCTTGCCGCCCGCGAGTCCCTGGCCCTGATCACCCAGCTCATGACCGTCCCCGAGGTAGCCGCCCTGGCCCGCGCCGACGCCCAGCGCCTGGAGGCCGACCTGGCCGCGGACGGCCTGCCCCCGGACGTGCTGACCCTGGTCGTCGCCGCCGCCGACGGCATGAGCAGTGCTCCCCTGTGGGGTGGCTCCTACCTGACCCCGGAACACCAGCGCCTGACCCGCCGCCTGCTCGACCTCACCTATCGCCCAACGATGTGGGAGGACTGAACCTGGTTCAGCAGCCGCCGCAGCTTCGTGGCCCGGGACGGGTGATCGTGGGAGGCCCAGGCGACGCGGCCGGTCAGGTGGGCCAGGAAGTCAGGGTGGCCGTCGCGGTTGGCGGCGTCGAGGCCGTGGGTGGCCGCATCGTGCAGGATCGCGCGCAGCCGGTCGTAGTCCGCGCGGGCGACGGCGGGCCGCTCGTTGACGACCAGACCGGTCAGCGACTGCCGCTGCGACCGGTGGCGGACCTTTGTCTTGTCCGGACGGACGCGGAAGCCCTCCTCGGTGGCAATGTGCGCGACCAGGGGGGTCAGGCGGTCGACGGGTCCGGTGCCCGAGAACGCCAGGTCGTCGGCGTAGCGGGCGTAGGTCAGCCCGAACCGCTCGGCCAGGCCGGTCAGGCGGCGGTCGAGGCGGAAGGCGCACAGGTTGGCCAGGGCGGGCGAGGTCGGCGCGCCCTGCGGCAGGTGGGGGCGGCGCAGCACCGCGGCCAGGTCGGGATCGGGGGCGGACCGAAGGACCCGGGCGGGCGTACGGGTGGTGGTCAATGCGGTCAATGCGTGCGCGACGGTCTCGGGGTAGCCGGCGCCGAGGAACAGGCCGTAGATCCGCGCCGCCGTGATGCTCGAGAAGAACGCCCGCAGGTCCATCGTGAGCAGCACGTCCTGGCCCGCGTGCCGCTCGGCGAACGTGTGGGTGCCGCGGCCGGGGACGAAACCGTGGACGGCGTCGTGCACGGGAATCGTCGCCAGGATCTCGTCGAGCACCCGCCGCTGCAGGGCCCGCAGGCGTGGCTTGGGCGCCTCGATCAGGCGATGGCTCAGCCACGCGTACCGGTAGTGGCGCAGCCGCTCGTCGCGGGCCTGCCGGTTCAGCTCGCGGCGGTCGGCGAACCAGTCGAGCGCGCCCCCGTCGAGCTCGAGAAACGCGGCCAGCCCGGCCAGGTCGTCGATCCGAGGAGCCTTCCACCGCATCCGTACGACCCGGGCCGGCGCCACCAGCCGACGGCGGATCACGGCCCGCGGCACCCCGAACCCGGCCAGGAACCGGCTGAGCTCCCTCGGCCGGTCGACGGGCGCCCGCGGATAGGCCTGCAGCACGGCGTCGACCAGCCGGCGCGCCCGGGCCGGGGCCACCACCCGTACGGCCGAGAGCATGTGCGGTCGGCGCCAGTTCGTCGTCAGCAACGCGTCAGCCAGGGCGCTCGCGACGCTCGACGACGGCTGGCGGCGCGGCGAGTACCAGCGCCGGGCGGGGGCGAGCCGCTTGCGGTTCCATGTGCGAATGGCAGCGTGCCCCGACGATTCCCGGTCGTGCCTGCGCCGGACTGCGCGAAGCGCGGAAGCGCGCCGGCGGTGTGCTGCGGTGCTCACAGAAACGTCCTCGGGGTTACCCCGAAGAGCCATCGCCGCCGCGAACGACGGCCGACGGCGAGCTCGGGACACGCTGCCACCCGGCCATCATAGAGACCACGGACGCCCCGTGCGCCCCGACGCCGACCGGCCCCCTACCCTGGTCGGGTGACCGACCTGGACGAGAACCTGATCGCCACCTACTACCTGACCAGCATCGACGAGGTGACCGAGCACCTGCGGGCCGCGAACCAGCTCGGCCTGGGCGTGCGGGTGCGAAGCTACGTGGAGGCCGAAGAGGACCACTGGGAGGTCGAACTGCTCGCCTCCTCGCCTGTCATGGAGGAGGCCGCCGCCGAGCCCGCGGAGGACTGACGCCCGGCCGCCAACTGGAGCGCCTCCCGCAGCGCGACGATGCCGGGATTGTCCATCGCGGAGACCCGGGTGGCGGTGAAGATGCTGCGCTGCAGGCGCTCCTCGACGACCGGGCGCACGCTGATCTGCGGCAACGTCGCGGTGTCGACCCGGCGATGGCTGGGCCGATGGCGTTCAGCGCGGCGCTCCACGTGCCGACCCAGATCGCCCTGGCGGTGGTCTTCGCCCACGTGCTGCACCGGTACGGCCTGTTCCGCGGCGCCGTCTGCGGCGCGCGCGCCTATCACGCCGTCGCGACTACGCTGCCGTCATGGACTCCATGATGCAGCTTGTGGGCCTCATCGCCGTGGCCGCGATCGCCCTCGCGATCATCGTGCTGGCCATGGTGTCGTGGCTCAAGCATCGTCGCCGCGACAAGAAGCCGATCGAGGACGGCGGCCACCTCGGCCCCAGCGTCGTCCAGGAACCAACACCCGGCAACTGGGAGTAGGGCCGCCTCCACACCACTCGATCGTTCGGTCACGCGAAGTATCTCCGCGGACTAGCCGACGAACGGCCTGTACCGCATGGCCTCGTCGATGACCTCGTCAATGCCGAGTTCGGGTGTGCGCCAGAACAGCAGATCGCTGACCCTGGGGTGCGCCAGCACCCGCTCCAGCTCGTCCAGCAGCGGGCCTGCGGCGTCGTCGGGCAGCACGGGGTCGCGGAGGCGCTGGATCAGATCGTGGGCTTGCCGCCGTCGCGCATCGTCGAGCGTCCGGGCCGGTGGGCGTGATTCCATCCCGGCACGACAGCGAGCGGCTTGTAGGGTGCGGCCATGATCTTCAAAGGGCTGGCGGCCGCGGCGGCGGTGGCGTGGGCGCTCGGCCTGGTCGTACTTCAGCCGTTGAGCGAGCCGATCGGGCCCGAAACGTATGCCAACAACACCTATTGGGCCCGGGAGCTGCGCTGGGGTGCTCTGCTCGCCCTGGTTCTCGCGCTCATCGTGCTCTCCGGGGGGCGCCGCCGGGCCAACTGGTCCATTGTGGCCGGCGGATGTGCCTGGCTGGCGGCCGACGTCGTTCTCGACCGGTTCGACGTCGACCAGGGGGCCGCGTGGTTCGCGGCCGGCGCGGCGGTCGTCGCGCTGGCGGGCTGCGCTGTCGTGGCCGCGCCTCGGCCGGGCTCGCTGCGGGCCGCGGCGATCGTCGCCGCCGTCGCGTCCGGCCTCGCGACGGCCACCGAGTCACCCACCGACACTGAAATGGGGCTCCACCTCGGCAGCGCCGCGGTCGGTTCCCTGCTCGCCCTGGTCGCCGTCGCTGCCGCGGCCGGACGCCGACGCGTGCCCATCGCCGTCCCGGTTCTCGCCGCGGCCGTCCCGTGGCTGCTGCGCTTCAACCCTCTGCCGGACGGCATGCTGTGGTTCGGGTGTTTCGCGTTCACCGTGCTGCTCGTGGTCGCCGTCGTCGCTCTCGCCACCCCACACGTCGGGCAGCACGGAATCGTGGCCACGATCGCCGCGATCACGCTGCCGGTGATGCTGCTGCCGCTCACGCTGGCGTCCGTCCTGGTGCAGTCCGGCAAGCCGTTCACCCTGCTGGCCGCCAACCCGCCGATCGAGGTCGACGAGGACGTCATCCTCATCGTCCTGGCGATCCCGGTCGGCATCGTCCTCGACCACGTGCTGCGGGGTTTCAGCCCCGAGCCGGCGGTTCCCGATACCCGACCTCGGGCGAGCCTGTCGCGACAGTGACCCGGTAACCCCAGCGCCGCAACGCCTGGGCCATCTTCGCGGCGCCGGCTGGGTTAGCCGAATGGATGTTGATGACGCCGATGTCGAACGGGTCACCCTCGAAGGCGGCCCGTTCGAGCACTTCGACCACCGGCCAGATCGTGTCGTCCTCGCCGAGGTCATGGTCGAGCCACAGCGACCCGACCGGCCGGCCTCGGTGACGTTCGAGCAGTTCGACGCCAGCCGCGCTCGTGCGGCCCACCTCGGCGTCGCGTCCGTCGGTGAACGAGCGCAGGTCGTCGATCAGGATCACCGGTGAGCGCATCGCGCCATCATGCCAGCGGGAACCCTCTTCCCTATCTCCAATCGGGTAGATAGGTTCGGTGCGCGGCTCGGGCGCGGTGCGTCGCCACTCTCGAGGAGGTCGGGCCGGCCGACCGGGCCCGCGCCTGGCCGGTCGAGCTGTCCGGCGGCCAGGCGCAACGGGTGGCCTTCGCGCGGGCGCTGGCCCGGGAGCCGTCGCTGCTGCTCGACGAACCGTTCGGGGCCCTCGACGCGCTGACCCGGTTGCGCATGCAAGACCTGTTCCGCCGCCTGCGCGCCAAGCCGGCGGCCGTCGTGGCACCGCGCCGTGCCGCTAGTCGCGCCAGCATGTGCACACGCCTCCGACCGGCCGGCCGCGACTTCAAGAAAACAGGCCCCTCTCTCCCCCTTGATCAAGACAAGACCCTGGATACAGGCCTCTCAACCGCGGTCGAGAGCCCTACAACCTGGATCAGCGGGGCGAACGGCCGCACGATCAAGTCGGCAAAGGCCTACATCCTGGATCTGGGGCTGCGCGCCGAGCCGACCGATCAGCGCAGCGGCCGAACGACCGCCGCACCGCGACGCCGGACGGTCCGGACAGTCCGCGCGACCCGCAGGTCACCGCGACCGGCCACGCGGACCCGGCATGCCCGCAAGACGGAATACCCTCAAGACGGAATACCCGCAAGCCGGGACACCCGCGAGCCGCCAGGAACGGACCTCGGCCGCGAACGCTGATCAGAGGGCCGCGGCCTCCTCCAGCGTCTCGCGGAACGCCCGGGCGGCCGGCGACGCGGCACCCGAGAGGCGCTGGGCGGTGAAGATGGTGCGGCGCGGCTCGCCCGGCAGGCCGAGCAGGCGGCAGGAGGTGTCGCGGCCGGCCCAGACCAGGTCGGGGATCAGGGCGACGGCGTTGCCCGACTCGACGAGGCGGATGTGGGCCTGCAGGTCGGCGGTCTCATAGCGTACGTCGGGCTCGAAGCCGGTCGACCGGCACAGCTGCTCGGCGAAGTGGCGCGACGCCGTCCCGCGCGGCTCCATCACCCACGGCATGTGCCGGGCCTCGTCGAGCGAGGCGACCGGGCGCAGGGCGGCGCCGACGGCGGGCAGGGCGAGCCGGATCGCGTCGGTCGTGAGCGGGCGGCGGTCGAGGCCGGGATGGTGTGGCGCGGCGTGCGCCGGGTATTGCTCGGCTATCACCATGTCGAAGTCGCGGGCCCACGTCTCCCGTAGGGCCTCCTCGGGCTCGCGTTGCACCATCTCGACCCGGACCTCGGGAAAGCGGGTGGCCATGGCGAGCAACGTCGCCGGCATGAGCGCCAGCGCGGCCGACTGGAAGACGGCGACGCGCACCCGGCCGCTCACGCTCGCCGCCGACGCCTGGAGGCGGGCCTCGGCCCGTTCGAGCGTGTCGAGCACCTCGCCGACCGAGTCGACCAGCACCTCGGCCGCCGGGGTGAGCTGCACGCCGCGGCCCGACTTGCGCAGCAGCGGCATGCCGGCCTCCCTCTCGAGCTGGCTGAGCTGCTGCGACACGGCCGACGGCGAGAAGTTGAGGGCCTCGGCGACGGCCGCGATCGTGCCGCGGATGGCCAGTTCCCGCAGCAGCACCAGGCGCCTGATCTCGAGCACGGCGAACCCCTCCAGAACGTTAAGCAGAACTGAAGAGTACTCGACGGAAACCGTCGCTTTTCCTGAACGAACCTCGGAAGGACACTGTCGTCATGTCTGATGTCGCTCAGTCAACGCCGGCCGGCACCCCGGCCGCCGACGACGCCCCCGCCGAGCTCGCCGACCAGGCGATCGCGCTGGTCCGCCGCTGGCTCCACGAGGCCTCCACCATCAAGACCACCGGCTCCGCGGCACAGCTCGCCGGCGTGCTGCGCGACCCGAAGGGACTGGCCTTCGCCGTCGGCTTCGTCGACGGCGTGGTGCGGCCGGAGGACGTACGGGTCAGTGCCCGTGCCCTGGCCACGCTCGCGCCCGACGTTCCCCGTTTCCTGCCCGCTCCCCTGCGCGGTGCGGTGCGCCTGGGCGGCAAGCTCGCCCCGGTCATGCCGGGTGTGGTCGTGCCGATCGCCCGTCGCGTGCTGCGCGGCATGGTCGGCCACCTGATCGTGGACGCCTCCGACGCCAAGCTGGGCCGGGCCATCGCCAAGATCAAGCGCCGCGACGTACGCCTGAACGTGAACCTGCTCGGCGAGGCCGTCCTCGGTCGCGGCGAGGCCACCCGGCGGCTGCGCGAGACCGAGCGCCTGCTGGGCCGCGCCGACGTCGACTACGTGTCGATCAAGGTGTCGTCCACCGTCGCCCCGCACAACCCGTGGGCGTTCGACGAGGCCGTCGACGAGATCGTCGAGCAGCTCACCCCGCTGTTCACGCTCGCCGCCACCGCCGGCACCCGCAAGTTCGTCAACCTCGACATGGAGGAGTACAAGGACCTCGACCTCACCATCGCGGTCTTCACGCGCCTGCTGTCCAAGCCCGAGCTGCACGACCTCGAGGCGGGCATCGTGCTGCAGGCGTACCTCCCGGACGCTCTCTCGGCCATGATCCGGCTGCAGGAGTGGGCGGCGCAGCGTCGGGCCGACGGCGGCGCCGGCATCAAGGTGCGCCTGGTCAAGGGCGCGAACCTGCCGATGGAGCAGGTCGAGGCGACCGTGCACGGCTGGCCCCTCGCCACCTGGCACACCAAGCAGGACACCGACACGAACTACAAGCGGGTCCTCGACTACTCGCTGCACCCCGACCGCATCGGCAACGTGCGTCTGGGCGTCGCCGGGCACAACCTGTTCGACGTCGCGTACGCGTGGCTGCTCGCCGGGCACCGCGGAGTGCGCGAGGGCATCGAGTTCGAGATGCTGCTCGGCATGGCCGAGGGCCAGGCCGAGGTGGTCCGGCGCGAGGTCGGCGGGCTGCTGCTCTACACCCCGGTCGTACGCCCGGAGCAGTTCGACGTCGCCATCGCCTACCTCATCCGTCGCCTCGAGGAGGGCGCGAGCAGCGACAACTTCATGTCCGCGGTGTTCGAGCTGGACAGCGACGAAGGCCTGTTCGCCCGCGAACGCGACCGCTTCCTCGCCTCGCTGAAGCACCTCGACGACGCCGTGCCCCCGCCGCACCGGGTCGCCGCCCGGCACGCCGCCGTCGCCGCCTCCGCCCCCGGGCACTTCGAGAACTCGCCCGACACCGACCCGTCGATCGCCGAGAACCGCCGCGTCGTGCGCGAGGTTCTTTCCCGCGTGCCCGCCTCGACGATCGGCCAGGCCACCATCGACGCGGCCCGGGTCAACGACGAACGCAAGCTCGACGGTGTTCTCGGAGCCGCCGTCGCCGCGGCCGGCGAGTGGGGCGCGCTCTCCGGCGCCGAGCGCGGCGCGATCCTGCACCGCGTCGGCGACGCCCTCGAGGCCCGCCGGGCCGACCTGCTCGAGGTGATGGCGGCCGAGACCGGCAAGACCGCGGATCAGGCCGACCCCGAGATCTCCGAGGCGATCGACTTCGCGCACTACTACGGCGAACTCGCCGCCGCCTTGGACACCGTGGACGGCGCGGTGGCCGTACCGGAGAAGTTGACCCTGGTGACCCCGCCGTGGAACTTCCCCGTGGCGATCCCGGCCGGCTCGGTGCTGGCCGCCCTGGCCGCCGGCTCCGCGGTCGCGCTCAAGCCGGCCGGGCAGGCCGAACGCTGCGGCGCGGTGCTGGCCGAGATCATCAAGCCGGTGCTGCCCGACGCCGACCTGCTCACCCTCGTGCAGGTCGAGGAGCGGGCGCTGGGCCGCCAGCTCATCAGCCACGCGCTGGTCGACCGGGTCATCCTCACCGGGGCGTACGAGACGGCCGCGCTGTTCCGGTCGTTCCGCACCGACCTGCCGCTGCTGGCCGAGACCAGCGGCAAGAACGCGATCATCGTGACCCCCAGCGCCGACCTCGACCTGGCCGTCAAGGACGTCGTCAACTCGGCCTTCGGGCACGCCGGCCAGAAGTGCTCGGCCGCCTCCCTGGTCGTGCTGGTCGGCTCGGTCGCCCAGTCCGACCGGTTCCGTCACCAGCTGCTCGACGCCGCCCGGTCGCTGACCGTCGGCTGGCCGCAGGACCCGCGCAGCCAGGTCGGCCCGGTCATCGAACCGGCCGCCGGCAAGCTGCTCGACGGCCTGACCAAGCTCGGCCCCGGCGAGAGCTGGCTGCTGGAGCCCAAGTCGCTCGACGACAGCGACCGCCTGTGGAGCCCCGGCATCCGCGACGGCGTCACCCGCGGCTCCGACTACCACCGCACCGAGTACTTCGGACCGATCCTCGGCATCATGACCGCCGACACCCTCGACGAGGCGATCGACCTGGTCAACGACGTCGACTACGGCCTGACCTCGGGCCTGCACTCGCTCGACCCCGCCGAGCTGGCAACGTGGCTCGACCGGGTGCAGGCGGGCAACCTGTACGTCAACCGCGGCATCACCGGGGCGATCGTGCGGCGGCAGCCGTTCGGTGGCTGGAAGCGCTCGGCGGTCGGTCCCGGCACCAAGGCGGGCGGCCCCAACTACCTGGTCGGGCTGACCGGTTGGGAGTCTGCTTCGTCGACCGCCGACGCCAAGGTGGACGACGTCGCTGTCCGCGCCCTGCTCACGGCGGCCGGCAAGGCTCTCCCCTCGTCGGATGCCCTGATGCTGGAGCGGGCCGCGCGCAGTGACGGCGCCGCCTGGTCCGGCCACTTCGGGCAGTCGGACGTGTCCGGGCTGTGGGCCGAGCGCAACGTGCTGCGCTACCTGCCGGTGCCCGTCGAGGTGCGGCTGTCGGCCGGCGCTCCGATCGCCTCGCTGCTGCGGGTCGTCGCTGCGGGCGTACGGGCTGGGGCGCCCTTCCGGGTCTCGACCGCGACGCCGCTGCCGGCCGAGCTCGCCGTGGCGATCCCCGTCGACGTGCGCGTCGAGAGCGACGAGGACTGGGCCGCCGGCCTGACCGGCGTTTCCCGTGTACGCCTGATCGGCGGCTCGGCCGAGGCCCTGGCCCGCGCCACCGGCGGACGCCCCGACCTCGCCGTGTGGTCGGCGCCGGTCACCGAGGCCGGCCGGGTCGAGATGCTCCCGTTCCTGCACGAGCAGGCGGTCAGCATCACCGCCCACCGCTTCGGCAACCCCGACAAGCTGGCCACCTCGTCCCTGTAGTTCAGTTCCCCCCGGAACGGCCGCGCGGTGCTTCCCGCGCGGCCGTCGCCGTTAACCGGTCGCGGGCCGCGCGCCGATGTGTGACCGTCACGGAATGCCCCAGCCGATCCTGCGCACGTCCCGCCTCGAGCTGATCCCGCTGGCCGACGAGCATCTCGAACTGGAGGTCGAGCTCGACTCCGACCCCGAGGTGATGCGCTATCTCTACGGCCGGGCTCGTTCCCGGGAGGAGGTGACGGTCAGCCACGCCGAGCGGATGGCCCTGGGTACCAAGGTCGACGGCCTCGGCTATTGGATGGCGTTCTCCGGCGACGCCTTCGTCGGGCTGATGATGCTGCCGCCGGCCAACGGTCCCGACCAGCCCGACGACCCGTCCGTCGCCGAACTGGGCTATCGCCTCGTCCGCCGTTACTGGCGCCAGGGCCTGGCCAGTGAGGCGTCCCGCGCCCTGCTGCGGCACGCCTTCGACACCGTCGGGGTGCGGCGGGTGATCGCGCAGACGATGGCGGTGAACGCCGGGTCGCGCGGCGTCATGCGGGCGGTCGGCCTGCGCTACGTGCGCACGTTCTACCCGACCTGGGACGATCCCCTGCCGGGCTCGGAGCAGGGTGAGGTCGAATACGAGATGACCCGCGAGGCGTGGCATCCGCCTGGCATCCCGATTTCGCGGTGCTGACGTCGGCCCGCAACGCGCTGTCCGATCACCGCCAGACATGTGAGCAGGGATCGCCCAGGCTGGCTGCCATGAACAACGCACTTGACGGCAAAGTAGCCCTGGTCACGGGCGGGGGTCGCGGCATCGGCGCCGCGGTGGCCCTGCGTCTGGCCGAGGAAGGCGCCGACGTGGCGCTGACATTTCAGCACGATCAGCGGCGCGCCGACGGCGTGGTCGACCAGATCAAGGCGGCCGGGCGGCGGGCGATCGCCGTACGGGCGGACAGCGCCGACCCGGCCGCGGTGGTCGCCGCCGTCGACCGGGCCAGCGGGGAGCTGGGCCGGTTGGACATCCTGGTCAACAACGCCGGCGCGTTCCTGCTCGGACCGATCGAGCAGCTCAGCCCGGAAGACTTCGAGCAGACCGTCGCGGTCAACGTGCGGGCGCCGTTCGTGGCCTCACAGACGGCGGTACGCCACATGGTGGCCGGCGGGCGGATCATCAACATCGGGAGCAACGTGGCCGAGCGGGCGGTCTTCCCGGGCTTCTCGCTCTACGCGATGAGCAAGACCGCGATGATCGGCCTGACCAAGGCACTCGGACGCGAACTCGGCGCCCGCGGGATCACCGTCAACCTCGTGAACCCGGGACCCACGGACACCGAGCTGAACCCGGCCGACGGCCCGAACGCCGAGACCATCAACGGCTTCACCGCCGTCGGCCACTACGCGACCCCGGCCGACGTGGCGGCGGCCGTGGTGTTCCTGGCCGGGCCGGACGGCCGCTACATCACCGGGGCCACGGTCAACGTCGACGGCGGCTTCACCATCTGATCACCGGCCGTCGTTCCGTCCGGGGCGCCAGGGGGTCAGCCGTGGCCGCCTGGCGCCCCGGAGCCGCCCGATCGACGCCGCTCGTGGACTCCAACCAGACCAAGGGCGCACCACTTCTGGACGCCACGGCCGGCCCGCGTGGTCACTGGTCGACGGTGACCACGCGCCCGGTTCAGACGAGGACAGCGATGGGCTCGACCAGGCCGACCCCGCCGGCGAAGTGACGGAGCCGGATCGCCATCGACTCGCTGAGCACCTCGCCCTGGCGCAGAAGGACGAGCCCGTTGGTGGTCAGCACGTCCTGGTCGACGATCATGCCCACCATGAGCTCGGTGCCCGTCACCCGCCGGGGTTTGCGGACCTGCGCGGTGACGTAGACCTGCAAGATCTGGTCGACCAGGTCTTTCGGATACCCGCTGAGCCCTCCGGCGGCTTGACCGGGCTGCAAGCCACCTTCCACCCCGACCAGAAAAGCAACGGCTGTCGCGTACGGTGCCTGGTCGTCGTCCATGTCCACCGGCGGTTTCTCGCTGAAGGCGACCGGCTGCTCGGCAACCCACCCGGCGACGCGCTCCAGCCGGGGGATCCGGCGGATGAGGTCGTACGCCAGCCGGGGATGACCGCGGAAGAGCTCGTCGTTGCCGGCGTCGAGCGGCTCGCCGCTTCGCACCTGGGCCAGAACCGGTTCGGGGATGGCCATCAGGCCGACCTGCCCGAGCATCGCGGCGATCCGCGGTTCCCAGGCACCGACAGGGGCGACGGCGTCGACGAGTACGCGCAGCCGCTCGGTCCGCATCGCGGCGAACGGGTTGGTGGCTTTCATCAGATCGGTGAGCAGCTCGACCGCGCCGTCGAGGGTCCGTTGTAACAGCTCGCGCTCGGCCATCACCAGTCGGTGCTGCTCCAGCGCCGCGTCCAGGGCACGGGTGAGGTCGTTGGGTTCGCAGGGTTTGGTGAGGAACCGGAACAGGTTGCCCTCGTTGACCGCGGCGATGGTCGAGCTGAGTTCGGCCTGGCCGCTCAGGATGATCTGCACCGAGTCGGGGCTGGCGACCCGAGCGCGAGCGAGGAACTCGGCACCGTCCATGACCGGCATCTTCATGTCGGAAACGACCACGGAGTACGGTTCCGCGGCGTCGGCTATGCGGGTCAGGCCTTCCGCCCCGGACGTGGCCGGGTCGATCTGGTAGCGGCCGTGCAACGTCCGCCGCAATCCGTCGAGGATCCTCGGCTCGTCGTCGACCATCAAGATGCGTTCGGCCACGCGGGCAGCATATGTCCGGCCGGTCACGGCATGTCACCGAATGTACTCAACTTCCCGGAGCAGCGGCCGAACGGGACCTTGGGACTACGGCTAATCCGGAGGTAGACATGTCTGCGCTGATGGCATCCCGAACCGGGCACCACACGGTAGTGGCGTCCGCGGACTCCCACCGGCCCGACCCGTCCGCCGCCGTCGCGGAGATCGCCGCCGTTCTCGGCACCGAGGCCGACATGTACGCGGTCTTCGTCGCGCCGGGCTACGACCTCGCCCCCGTGGGCGCCGCCCTGAAGCACCACTTCGGCGACCGCGTCATCGGTTGCACGAGTTCAGGAAACATCGGACCGCGGGGGTACGACCGATCCGGGATCTGCGCCGTCGCTTTCACCGGTGGACTGCACGCCCGGACCATCACTGTCGGTCCTCTCGACGACGCGCCGGGCGCGGTCGAACGAGCGGCCGCCGACCTGGCCGACCTGCACGCCGAGGTCGGCGACCGCGAGAGCTTCGCGATCCTGCTCACCGACGGGCTGACCCGCAACGAGGACCTGCTCGCCGCCAATCTGATGGCCGCGCTGGGCGACGTGCCGATCATCGGCGCGTCGGCCGGTGACGACCTGACCTTCCGGCACACAGCCGTGTACCACGACGGGGATTTCACGGCCAGCCTCGCAACGGTCACCATCGTCTGCACCGACGCGCCGTTCCGGCTGATCCGCCTGCAGCATCACGAGACGACCGACACGATTCTCGTCGCGACCGACGTCGACCCCGACCTACGCATCATCCGGGCCTTCAACGGGCGGCCGGCGGCGCAGGAGTACGCGCAAGCGGTCGGGACGCAGGTCGCCGCGTTGAACCCGACCATCTATTCCAAGCACCCGCTGCTGTTGAACGCGGGCGGATCGAGCTGGGTCCGCAGCATCGCCGCCACGAACCCGGACGGCACGCTGAGCATGCTCGCCCGGGTGGACATCGGTGACGTCCTGCGGGTCGGGCGCCCGATCGGCATGTTCGACAAGCTCGAGCACCAGTTCGCCGCCGTCGAGGCCGACCTCGGGCCGATCAGCGGGATGCTCGCCTTCGACTGCATCCTGCGACGGCTGGAGTTCGAGGAGCACCGGATCGCCGACCGCGTCGGCGGCTTCCTCGCCGAGCACGGCACCGTGGGTTTCAGCACCTACGGTGAGCAGTTCAACGGCATGCACATGAACCAGACCCTGGTCGCCGTCGCCTTCGCCTGAGGGAGCACACATGCCGGATACCGGCACCTTGGCCGCCGAGCAGTCGGCCGACGAGCTGCGACTGACCGTCGAGGAGCAACGGCGCACCATCGAGGCGCTGGTCACGGCGGCCGAACGGCGCACCGCGGGCGAGCCGGACAGCGCCGCGCTGGCGACCTGGCAGCGGAACCTGACGCTACAGCGGCGGCTGGCCGAACGTACCGAACGCACCCGGGCGGCCGAGCAACTCCTGCGCGCGGTCACCGATTCGATCGACGCCGGCCTGTGCATCCTCGACGACGACGGCCGCATCGTCGACACGAACCAGGCCTGGAGCACCATGCTCGCCCGGTTGAGCGGGGGCGCCCCGGACGAGACCTGCTTCTTCGACTTCGCCGCCGGCAGCACCGACGGGCTGGGCGAGCTCATGCGGGCAGCCGCCGACGACCTCCGGAGCGTGCTGGCCGGCCGGCCCAGCCGGCTCCCATCGAGCCACGAGGTCGGGACTCAACAGGGGCCACGCTGGTGGCGGTTGCGGGTCGATCGCGTCCGCGGCCACGGTGCCGCGCGGGCGGTTCTGACCCTCACCGACGAGACCGAGGTAGTGCAGACCCAGGAGGAGTTGCGCCGGGCCACCCAGGAGGCCACCCGGCTGGCTCCGGTCGCCCGGCACATGGAGGACGCGGTTGTCATCTCCGACGCCGAAGGCCGCATCGAATGGATCAACGACGCGTTCACCCAGATGAGTGGCTACACGCTCGCGGAATGCGAGGGCCGCCAACGGGTGGACATGCTCGGCGCCGACAACGCGCCAGAAGTGGACGCCGAGGCGTTGAGCGGGCGTGGTTCGCTGGTCTACCCCGAGTTCGAAACCAGGACCAAGGACGGCCGGCACCGCTGGTTGAGGGTCGCGCTCTACCGGGTCGTCGACGATGACGGCATCGTCCGCTGGGTCACCATCGAGCGCGACGTCACCATGCGCCGCAACGCGGAACAGGCCAGCCTCGCGGCCAAGGAGCGGGCCGAGGCGCTCGCCCACGAACTGTCGGTGGAGAAGGCCGTCCTGACCGGGGTGATCTCCTCGATCCCGCACCTGATCTTCTGGAAGGACGCCCGTGGCGTCTACCAAGGCCACAATGCCGCGTTCCTGGCCATGCGCGGGCTCACCGCGGACACCGACCTGACCGGCAAGCTGGAGACGGACATCGGCGCCGACGACAACGTCGGGCCGGTCCTGGCCGACCTCGAGGCCGGCGTGCTCGCCAGCAATGACCCCGTGGTCGACCATCACGTCCTGGTGAGCGGGCCGGACGGCTCGCCCCGCACGATCCTGATGAGCGTGCTGCCCCAGCCCCACGCCGGCGGAGTGATCGGCATCGGCGCCGACGTCACCCGGATCAGCGACCTCGAACGCCAGCTCAACCAAACCAACCGGCTGGAGGCCATCGGCCAGCTCGCCGCCGGCATCGCCCACGAGATCAACACGCCCATCCAATTCGTCTCGGACAACACCCGCTTCGTCGAGCAGACCTTCGGCCAGGTACTGGAACTTCTGCAGGAGGCGCAAACGCGCTTCGCGGCCACCGACGAGGAGTTCGCCGAGCGCCTGCGCGACCTAGATCTCGAATTCCTGCTGGCCGAGGTGCCGACCGCGATCACCGAGTCGCTCGAAGGGCTCAGCCGGGTGGCGCAGATCGTGCGCGCCATGAAGGATTTCTCCCACCCCGGACGCGGCCGCGGCGACGTCGACATCAACCGGGCGGTGGAGAGCACCACCCAGGTCGCCCGCAACGAGTGGAAATACCACGCGGAACTCACCCTCGACCTGGGCGGCGACGTGGGATTGGTGTCCTGCTACGAGGGCGAGGTCAAGCAGGTCATCCTCAACCTCATCGTCAACGCCGCCCACGCCATCGAGGCAGCCGCGGCCCAGCGCGAGGGCGGCCTCGGGCACATCACGATCCGCACCACGCGCACGCCGTCCACGGTCGAGATCGCCGTCAGCGACGACGGCACCGGCATGGACGAGGCAACCCGGCAGCGCATCTTCGACCCCTTCTTCACCACCAAGGAGGTCGGCAAGGGCACCGGGCAGGGGCTGAGCCTGGCGTACGCCAGCATCGTGCAGAAGCACGGCGGCACCATTCAGGTGGACTCCAGCCCCGGCGCCGGCACGACCTTCATCATCGCCATCCCTCTGCAGTCACCAGACGTCGACGCATGACTCGGTACTGATCACCCGCCCGAGGGCCCCTGGGAGTCACCGTGGGTGGGTCGCCCGCCAGCCTTCGACAACATCCCGATCCGCCGCGGAAACGTCCTGGTCGGTGAAGCTCTCGCCATGGCCGGGCGCCTCGCACACGAGGCCGAACTCAGCCTCCACGATGCGGTGGGCCAGGGCGACCGCGGAGCCCGGGTCGTGCACCTTGGGCCCCACCTCGGCTTTCGCGTGCTCCGCCACGGCGGACACGACCGTGACGGGCAGACCCCAAAGTTGCAGCAGGTTGGCGCCCGCCTCGCTGTGGCAGGTGCCGAAGGCAGCCAGCTCGGCGGTGTCCAGGGGGGCCGGCGGCGCGTCGCTGTCGGCCCACGCACGCAGGACCGCGGGGTAGCCGTCACCTCGCGACGACGCCAGCACCAATTGCCCCACCTCGTGCAGCAGACCGGCCGTGAAGGCCTCGCTCGCCCACGACGTATCGCCGGCCAGCAACCGCGCCAGGCGCGAGGTCCGTACGGAATGTTCGGTGAGCTCCTGGATCCAGCGGGCGGGAAGGAGCCCCTCGGGGTCGAGACTGCGGACCACGTCGTGCATCACCACCAGGCCGCGTACGGTCGGAGGGCCGAGCAACGCCACCGCCTGGGCTACGTCGCTGATCGGCTGCACCACCATGCTCGCCGACGAGTTCACCAGCTGAAGCACTTTCGCCGTGGCGGCCGGATCGCTCTCGATGACGGCGGCGATCGATCCGGCCGAGGAATCATTCGCCTCCAGCGCCATGATCAGTTCCGGCAGGATGCTAGGCGCGCTGGGAAGCGACTGCACCATGGCCGCGTCGCTGCGGGCCGAGCCGTCGCCCGAGGCCGCCTGGGCCGCGAGGAGCCGGTCCACGGTCTGCACCAGTTGCTCCCGGCTGGTGGGTTTGCTGAGGAACTGGTGCGAGAGCGCGATGACGCGCAGCACGTTGTCCTCACCGGTCTGCCCAGAAAGGATGACCCGGGCCGTGCCGGGATAAAGCGCGCGGACGCGGCTGAGCAGGTCTCCGCCGTCCATGCCGGGCATCCGGAAGTCGGTCACGACCACGTCGCACGGCCGGTCGTTCATGGCGGCCAGGGCTTCCGCGCCGCCCGGCGCGAAGGACATGTCCCACCGGTTCCTCTCCGTGCGCAGCATCCGCCGTAGGCCGTCGAGGATGCGCGGCTCGTCGTCGACGAAAATGACGTGCGGCTTGCCGGTCATACGGGTACCTCCGCCGGTGTCGCTGGGGATTCGGGTGCGTAGCGCGCGTCGACTGGCAACCGGACTGTGAAAATCGTGCCCACGCCGGGCTCGCTGGTGAAGCTGATGGATCCCTGATGCCGGTCGACGACGAGGCTGCGGATCAGGGGCAGACCCTGGCCCGTTCCTTGGCCGACCTGCTTGGTGGTGAAGAACGGGTCGAACAGCTTGTCGGCTATCTCAGGAGGCACGCCGGTTCCGGTGTCGGCGACCTCGATGACCACCTCGTGACCTTCACGCCGGGTACTCACCCGGATCTCGCCCCGGCCGCGGCCCGCCGCGTCGATCGCGTGCGCCGCGTTGATCAGCAGGTTGAGAACCGTCTGATTGATGTCGCCGATGTGGCACAGCACCGGCGGCAACTCAGCCAGATCCGTTCTGACCTCCGCGACGAGCCGGATCTCGTTGGCCGCGACAACCACCGCGTTCTGGATCGCCTCGTTGAGGTCGGCCGGGCTTTTCGTGTCCGAGCCGGGATGCCCGAACGCCTTCATCGCCCGCACGATCATGGCCACCCGTTCGACGCCCTCCAGAGTCTGGCGGATCGCTGCGGGCGCCTCCTCCAGCAAGAAGTCGAGGTCGAGGTCGAGCATCCGGCGAGTGAGATCCTCGTCGGACGCGCCCAGGCGCTCCCGGATCTCCGCCGTCAGCGTCAGCAGCTCGGTGAACGACTCGTCGAGGAACCGGACGTTGTCGCCGATGAACTGCATCGGCGTATTGATCTCATGGGCGATGCCCGCGGCCAGGCGACCGACGGACTCCAGCTTCTGGGCGTGTCGCAGGCCGAGCTCGAGGCGCTGCCGCTCGGAGATGTCCCGGGCGTTGAGGACGATGCTGCGAGACCCGTTGTGTTCGGTCACGTAGGCCACGAACACCTCGAACTCGTTCCATGCCTCAGGGTCGGGGCCGCGCAACCGACGGATCTGAGCCGTCGTCTGATCCGGCGCCAGCACTTCGGCGAGATCGTCGGGGTGAACGAGCGAGTCCAGTTCTCGGCCGGTCAGTGCCTCGCGCGGCACGTCGAGCAGCCGGGCCGCGGCCGAGTTGGCGAACCGGATCGTCCCCTGTTCCCCACACAACAGGAGGGCGTCGTGCGAGTGCTCCACCACGACGTTGAGTCGCGAGCGGGTCAGGAGCTGGTCGAGGGTCAGCGCGACCTCGTCGGCCAAGGTGGAAAGGGAGGCGCTCAGATCGTCCTCAGGGCGCGGGCAATAGGCGACGACCAGCAGGCCGAAGACTTTGCCCCCGGCGGCGAGTGGAACCAGGTCCACGCGATCGGATGCCGGCAGCCCCAGCCGCTCGGCGAACGAGGTCGCGTCCGTTCCGGTGATCTGTGCGTAGCCGCCCGGCCGCAACGCCGCCTGATGGGCCGGCCCGCTCGTGGCGAGGTCCATCGTACGGTCGTTCGGGTCGCGGCCGCCCACCCCGGCGGATTCGATCGGCCGCAGTTTTCCGCCGGCGATCGTGGCGACGACAGCGGCGCTGATCCGCCGGTCCAAGGCGACCACCGCGTCGACCGCGGCCCGCGCAGCCTCGCCACGGTCGGTCGCGGCGGCGAAGCTCGCGCCCGCCTCGGCGACGACCCGCTCGCGGAGCGCGGCCCGGTCACGGGCCCCGATGCCCCGGCCCAAGGTGTGGTTGATGGTGTGACCGATCAGAGCCGTCACCGTGAGCGGCAGGGCATCGGACAAGGCCAGACCGTCGAGTCCGACGCCGATTCCCATGATGCCGACAACACAGGACGCTCCGAGAATGTGATCCAGGCGACCGCCGTACAACGCGCGAAAGTTGATCCACACGAAGAGCAGGCCGACGGTGATGCCGTAGTCGGAAGCCGCCGCGACCACGCACACGCACGACGCCTCGACGAGCCAGAGCGCCCGGGGGAACGCGCCCCGCCGGTAGCCCCAGCAGAGGCAGAGCTCGACCACCACGATCGCGGCAATCGTCGCGACGCGGGTCCCGAGGCCGGCGTCCTGTTTCACACCGAAGACACCGATCACGGACCAGAGCACACAGAACAACAGGAACAGCGAACGCACCTGTCCCAGCATCGAGGCACCGCCGGCACCCGGTCGTGCCCACCGGCCCAGGCTGATCAAGAGGCTTCTCCCTAACGCTCCGTGTATTCCCCCCTCAGTTCCCATCGGCACGGGAAGGCGGGCGCGGAGGCCTCTCGACCTCTTTTCCGGGCCCGGCCTGGAAAAGAGCAGCTACTGAGGTGTATCGGCCCGCCTGGGGCGCGGGAGCGGCTGCGCTGTGGCCGGCGCTACTGGGGTTGCTGGTCGATGGTGTCGAGGGCTTCGCGGATGCGGGTGAGGAGGCTGGTCTCGGAGAAGGGTTTCTCGACGAGGGTGACGCCGGGGTCGAGGGTGCCTTGGGAGGCCAGGACGGGTTGGGCGTAGCCGGACATGTACAGCACCCGGGTGGTGGGGCGCAGCTGAAGTATCTCGCCGGCGAGTTCTTTGCCAAGCATGCGCGGCATGATGACGTCGGTGAGCAGCAGGTGGATGTCGTGTGTGGTGTGTTCGACGATTTTGATGGCTTCGGGTCCGTCGGCGGCGGTCAGGACCTGGTAGCCGTTGCGGGTCAGGATGCGGCGGGCGACCTCGCGGAGGGCTTCCTCGTCCTCGACGATCAGTACGGTTTCCCCGCCTCGGCCCGGTTGTGGGGCTGTGGGTGTCTCGACGGGTGCCGGGGTTTGGTCGGTGACGGGCAGGAGCATGGTGACGGTGGTGCCGGCGCCGGGTGCGGAGGTGATGGCGGTGTGTCCCCCGGCTTGCACGATGATGCCGTAGACGGTGGCCAGGCCGAGGCCGGTGCCTTCGCCTTTGGGTTTGGTGGTGAAGAACGGTTCGAAGACCCGTTCGGCGACTTCGGGTGGGATGCCGGTGCCGGTGTCAGCGATCCACAGCTCCACGTGGCGACCGGGGCACAGGGCGGCGCGAGAGGTCACGGCGTCCTGGTCGAGGGTGCGGTTGGTGGTGCCGATGGTCAGGGTGCCGCCTTGCGGCATCGCGTCGCGGGCGTTGACGGCGAGGTTGACCAGGACTTGTTCGATCTGGCCGGGGTCGGCCAGGACCGGCCACAGGGCCGCTGTCAGCCGTGGGTGCAGTTGGATGTGTTCGCCGATGGTGCGGCGCAGGAACGGTTCGATTTCCTCGATCACGGTGTTGAGGTTGAGGACCTGGGGCCGGACGACTTCACGGCGGCCGAAGGCCAGGAGTTGGTGGGTGAGTTCGGTGGCGCGTTCACCGGCGCGTTGGATCTGGATGATGTCGTTGCGGGCCTCGTGCCATTCGCCGTCCGGGTCGGCCTCCGCTTTCGCGGTGATTTGCTCGGCGACGAAGGTGGTGTAGTTGAGCATCACCGCGAGCAGGTTGTTGAAGTCGTGGGCGACGCCGCCGGCGAGCTGGCCGAGGCTTTCCAGACGTTGGGACTGGTGGAGTTGAGCTTCCAGGCGTTCGCGTTCGGCTTGGGTCTTGAGTCGCTCGCGGGCGGCCTGCATCTCTATCCGGTCGGTCACGTCGCGGATGGCGGCGGAGACGACCACCCCGTCTTCGGTGTCCAGCGCGGAAAGGCTGATCTCGACGGGGAATTCGCTGCCGTCCTTACGCAGGGCGGCGAGCTGCATGCCGGCGCCCATCGGCCGGGGCACGGGTTGGGTGAAGTAGTGGGTGCGCCGATCTGGGTGCACCCCGCGAGCGCGTTCGGGGACCAGGATCTCGATAGGCTGGCCGAGCAGTTCCTCACGCGCGTAGCCGAACAGCCGTTCGGCCTGGGTGTTGACCAGCGTGATGGATCCGTCCTGGGTGATCCCGACGATCGCGTCCGGGGCGGCCTCCAGCAGGCCGCGGAACTTCGCCTCGGCTCGGGCCCGGTCGGTGACGTCGCGGATCGCGGCGGAGACCAGCACACCATCCTCGGTCTGGATCGAGGACAGCGAGATGTCGGCGGGGAATTGGCTGCCGTCCTTGCGTAGCCCGGCAAGCTGCCGACCGGCACCCATGGGGCGAGGTCGCGGGTCGGCGAGGTAGCCATGGCGGTAACCTGGGTGGTCGTCGCGGGCGTACTGCGGGACCAGGATCTCCACCGGCAGGCCGAGCAGCTCAGTTCTTGAGTAGCCGAACAGGCGTTCGGCTTGGGCGTTGACCAACGCGATTTTCCCGTCGGGGTTGACGCCGATGATCGCGTCCGGGGCGGCCTCCAGCAGTCCTTGGAACTTCACCTCGGCCCGTAGCCGCTCGCTGACGTCGCGCGACACCGACGCCACGCCGACCACGGCGCCCGCGTCGTCGACGATGGGTGACAGGCTCAACGACACCGTGATCGTGCTGCCGTCCTTGTGACGCCGCTCGATCTGGAACTGCTCCACGCGTTCACCGGCGGCGATCCGGCGCATCACCGACGCCTCCGTGGCCAGCCACGCCGGCAGGAACAGCGGGTCGACGCGGCGGCCGATCATCTCCTGCGCGGCGTAGCCGTACAGCCGTTCCGCGCCCGGATTCCAGCTGGTGATCCTCCCCTCCAGGGTCTTGCCCATGATCGCGTCATGCGAGGACTGCACGATCGCGGCGAGCTGGTGCTGCGCCGCGGCCGCGGTCCGTCGTTGGGTCACGTCCCGGATCGCCGCCGAGATCAAAATCCCGTGTTCGGTATCGATCGCCGACAGCGATATCTCGGCCGGGAACTCGCTGCCGTCCTTACGCCGGCCCGACAGCTCCATCCCGGCGCCCATCGGACGAGGCTGCGGATCGCTCAGGTACGAGGTGCGGCGGGCCGGGTGCATCGCCCGTTTCGCCTCCGGCACCAGGATCTCCACCAGGTGCCCGACCAACTCGTCACGGCCGTAGCCGAACAACCGCTCGGTCTGTGCGTTGACCAACACGATCCGCCCGTCGGCGTCCACCCCCACGATCGCATCCGGGGCGGCCTCCAACAGGCCACGAAACTTCGCCTCGGCCTGAACCCGGTCGCTGACATCACGCACCGCCGCGGCCACGAGCCGTCCATGCGTAGTGTCGATGGCCGACAGCGAGATCTCGGCCGGGAACTGGCTGCCGTCCTTACGCCGGGCCGCCAACTGCAACCCGGCCCCCATCGGACGGGGCTCAGGGTCATGCCAATACCGCCGCCGATGACCGGGATGGGCTCCCCGCACCGCCTCCGGCACCAGCAACTCGACCGGCTGCCCCAGCAACTCCGACCGGGCATAGCCGAACAGCCGCTCCGCCTGCGCGTTGATCAACGCGATGGTGCCGTCCGCCGTCACCGCGACAATCGCGTCCGGCGCCGCCTCCAGCAAACCCGTCGATCCGAACTCCAACGCCGATCCCACGATGCGCCCCCGCCAGCCAGACACGGACGGCCGGCGCCTGCCGCGCAAGACGCGCCCCTCCCAACGCTAATCCGTTTGCCACCGGGGCAACCGAGAACGCTTGAATCGCTCCCCACCCCGTAGGCGAGCTGCCGCCCTTCGACCCGCCGACAGAACCATCGTTGACATCCTCTCCGCCCTAAGCGCCTGGCCAGAAGTTTTGTCCGTAACCCGGCGGCAGCCAGGGTGAGGTCCAGGGCGCGGCGGTGGTCAGGTTCTGGCTGTCGGTGCGGTGCTGGAAGAAGGCATGGGCTTGGCG
>NZ_RJAC01000024.1 GCF_003999975.1 Actinoplanes solisilvae
GAGCGCACGGCCGCGCCCGCAGAGCTCCGGAACCTCGTCCCCATCCATCAACCCAGTGTAGGTCGAATACCAGGTACCAGTCCGGCCGGTATCGCCAGGCATACCAAGTCATCTCAAAGCGCCCTCTTGTCGGTCCTGTTTTCCCGATGCAGTATCGCCTTGATACCAGGTACGAGAGGGGAACTTTAGAAATGCGTGCTGTGGGCTTGTCCGACTTCGGTGGCCCCGACGTCCTGCGGGTCGTGGAGCTTCCCGAACCGCACGCCGGCTACGGCGAGATCCGGATCCGGGTACGCGCCGCGGCGGTTCGCGACCAGCTCCACCGCGTCCTAGCTGGTCACCCACGGCGGACCGGCGGCTCCGGCCCTTGTCCACGGCTACTCGGCGGCCTACTGGCTCGCGGCCGCCTTCGTCGTCGCGGCCGCCGTGGTGTCCGCGGTCCTGGTCAACGCCGGCGCCCCGAAGCACTCACCCGACTCGGACGCCGTTCCCGTGTCGGCCCACTGAACTATCCCGCCGGGCGAGATCCGCGGGACCTGAAACCGGAGCACACGCCCTGACCTCAGTTCGCCCAGCCGGCCACCGCCAGGAACTGCCGCATCCGGTGGACCGCCAGCCCGGGGTCGGCCAGCGCGCCGGCCTCGTCGGCGAGTTCGAAGAGGCGTACGAGGTGGCCGACCGACCGGGCACTCTGGGCGCCGCCGAGCAGGTGGAAGTGGCGCTGGTGGCCGTTGAGCCAGGCGAGGAAGACCACCCCGGTCTTGTAGGCCGAGGTCGGGGCCGCGAACAGGTGCCGGGCCATCGGGACGGTCGGCGCCAGCACCGCGGAGAAGCCGTCCGGGTCGCCGGCGTCGAGCCGGGCGATCGCGGCCCGGGCCGGGGCCGCGATCGCGTCGAAGACACCGAGCAGCGCGTCGCTGTGGCCGAGCTCGTCACCACGGATCAGGGTGTCGTAGTGGAAGTCGTCGCCGGTGAGCATCCGCACGCCGGGCGGAAGGCGGCGGCGCAGGGCGACCTCGCGTCCGGCGTCCAACAGGGACACTTTTATCCCGGCGACCCGGCCCGGGTGCGTGCGCATCACCCGCAGCACCGTCTCGGTGGCGACGTCGAGGTCCGCGTCGCCCCAGTAGCCGGTCATGGCCGGGTCGAAGGCCGCGCCGAGCCAGTGCAGCAGCACCGGGCCGCCGGCCTGGCCGAGCACGCGGTCGTAGACGTACAGGTAGTCGTCGGGACTTTTGGCGGTGGCGGCCAACAGGCGGCTGCCCATCAGTACGGGGACGCCGCCGGACTGCTCGATGAGTGCGGCCTGCTCCAGGTAGGCGTCCGCGATGTCGTCCAGGCTCCATGCCGTGAACGGGTCGAGCTGGTCGGTCGCCGCGCCGAAGGCCAGGGCCGCACCGCTGCCGCGGGCCTCCGCCCCCGATCGTACGATCAGCTCTCTGGCTTGTGGCCAGGTGAGGCCGCCGCCGCGCTGGGCCGTGTCCATGCCGTCGGCGACGCCGAGACCCAGGCTCCACACGTGGCGCCGGAAGGCCAGCGTGGCGTCCCAGTCGATGACCGCGGGCGTGCCCGGCTCGGCCTCGGCGAACGGGTCGATCACCACGTGCGCCGCGGCGTAGACCGTCCGGGACACCGGCGGCGGGCCGGTGAAGTCGTGCAGGGCGAGGCGCTCGCGAGTCCGGTGGGTGCGGGCGCCACCGCCCGGCGACGGCAGGCTCAGCTCGGGCATCAAGAATGCTCCTCGCCGAGCACGAGGGCGGCGCCCTTCTCCCCGATCATCATCGACGGCGCCTGCGTGTTGCCGCTGATGATGTTCGGCATGATCGACGAGTCGATGACCCGCAGCCCGGCCAGACCGTGCACGCGCAGCTCCGGATCCACGACGGCCATGTCGTCGATGCCCATCTTGCAGCTCCCCACCGGGTGGTAGTCGGTCTTGCCCCAGGTGGTGATGAACTCCCGGATCTGTTCGTCGGTCTCGACGTCCGGGCCCGGCATCCGCTCCTGCTTGAGGTAGGGCCGGAACGCCTCGGCGGCGAGCACCTTGCGGATCCACCGGAAGCCCTGCACCGCGACCGCCATGTCGTCGGGGTGGGACAGGTAGTTCGGGTCGACCGACGGCGGCACGGCCGGATCGGCGCTGGTCAGCTTCACCTCGCCCCGGCTGCGGGGCCTGATGTGGCAGGCCAGGATCGTGATGCCGTGACCCGGCACCTTGTCGGCGCTGCGCGCCAGATCCTTCCAGACCACGTACGCCGGAAGCATGTGCAGTTGAATGTCGGGGTACGCGACATCGTCGCCGCTGCGCACGAACGCGCCCGCCTCGGTGATGGTCGCCGTGGCTGGACCCGTGCGGTAGAGCAGGTATTGGAGCCCGTGCAGCGCCGCCCGATATGGACGGTCCTCGCCGGTGTAGGTGACCGGCTGGGCGGCCTCCGCCGTGATGTAGACCTCGAGCTGGTCGTGCAGGTTCTTGCCGACGCCGGGCAGTTCGTGCACGGGCTCGATGCCGACTGCCCGCAGCTCGTCGGCCGGGCCGATGCCGGAGAGCAGCAGCAGTCGCGGCGAGTTGATCGCGCCGGCGCTGAGGATCACCTTCCGGCGCGCGGTGACGGTGACCGGCTTGCCCGCACGGCTGTAGGTCACCCCGGTCGCCCGCCCGTCGGAGACGTTGACTCTGGTCACCTCGGCGCCGGTGCGTACGGTCAGGTTGCGGCGCTTGCGCACCGGGTGGAGGAACGCCGTGGCCGCACTCTCGCGGCGGGCCTTGCGCTGCGTGACCTGGTGATAGAAGACGCCCTCCTGCTCGGCGCCGTTGGGGTCCGCGGAGAAGGGGACGCCCACCTGCTGCGCGGCCCGGACGAAGGCCTGCGACATCGGGTTGTGCTGCACCTGGTCGGCGACATTGAGCTCGCCCGAGACGCCGTGGTAGTCGTCGCCGAGGCGCTCGTTGCGCTCGTGCGTTTTGAAGTAGGGCAGGACGTCGTCGTAACCCCAGCCCTTGTTGCCGAGGTCGCGCCAGGTGTCGTAGTCACCCCGATTGCCTCGTACGTACAGCATCGCGTTGACCGACGTGCTGCCGCCGAGCAGCTTGCCCTGCGGCAGGAACATCCGCCGCCCGCGCATGAATCTCTGCGGGACCGTGTCGAACAGCCAGTTGGCCTTGGTGCCCATCAGCATGCCGAAGCCGGCCGGGATGTGCACCAGCGGCGACACGTCACGCCCACCGGCCTCGAGCAGGAGCACCGAGGTGCCCGGGTCGGCGCTGAGCCGGTTGGCCAGCACGCATCCGGCGGCGCCCGCTCCGACGATGATGTAGTCGTATGTCTTGGGCACGGAGGTCCCTCCTTCTCAGGTCCGGCCGGGGCGCCAGTCAGCGCCCAGAGCCCGCTGGTCGAAGATGGCGCGGTCCATCGTCCGGACGTCGGCGGCCACCTCGACCTGCCGGTCCAGCAGCTTCAGGACGTCGGTCTCGAGGTCGATGCCCGGGGCCACCTCGACGAGCACGAGGCCGCGAGGTCCCAGTTCGAAGACCGCGCGCTCGGTGACGTAGAGGATCCGCTGGCCGCGCCGGCGGGCCTCGTGCGCGCTGAAGGTGATCTGGTCGACGGCCGGGACGAACTTGCGGTTGCGGCCCTCCTGGCGCAGGGTCAGCCGGCCGTCACCGGGCACGGCGTCAAGCCCGCCCGCGGTGAACGTGCCGCAGAAGACGACCGTGCTCGCGTTCTGCGAGATGTTGACGAAACCGCCGGTGCCGATCACCCGGCTGCCGAACTTCGACACGTTTACGTTGCCCTCACGGTCGATCTGAGCGAAGCCGAGAAACGCGATGTCGAGGCCGCCGCCGTCGTAGAAGTCGAACTGTGCGGGCTGATCGAGGATCGCGTCGGCGTTGGTGGCGACCCCGAAGATGACGCCGCGGGCCGGCACCCCGCCCACGAGGCCCTGCTCGATGGTGAGCGTGAAATGCTCCGACCAGCCTTCCTCGGCGGCGACCGCGGCCACGCCGTCGGCGATGCCCACCCCCAGGTTGACCACGTCACCGTCACGGATCTCGGCCAGCGCGCGCCGGGCGACGACCTTGCGCTGGTCGAGCGGGAAGACCTCGAGCGAGCTGAGCGCCGCCTTGAGCTCGCCGGAGAAGGCCGGGTTGTAGGCGTGCGAGACGACCTGCCGCTGCTCGGGGTGCACGACCACCACGTCGACGCAGATGCCCGGGACCACCACCAGGCGAGGGTCCAGCGAGCCGCGCCGGGCGACCTGTTTGACCTGGGCGATCACCAGACCACCGCGGTTTCGGGTGGCCTGGGCCATGGCCAGCGTCTCCAGGCGGGCACCCTCCTGCTCCAGCGAGATGTTGCCGTTCTCGTCGGCGGTCGTGCCGCGGATGAAGCAGACGTCGAGATCCATCGACGGGTAGAACAGCCATTCCCGGCCGGCGAGCTCCACCACCTGGACCAGGTCCTCGGTGGTGACGTGGTTGAGCTTGCCACCCTCGACCCGCGGGTCGCAGAAGGTGCCGATGCCGACGTGGGTCACGACCCCGGGACGACCGGCGGCGATCTCCCGGAACAGCTGGCTCAGCACGCCCTGCGGGAAGTTGTACGCCTCGAAGGCTCCCTGGTCGGCCAGTTCGCTCATGCGCGGGGCCATGCCCCAGTTGCCGGCCACGATCCGCCGGGCCAGGCCGGGCTGGGCGAGGTGGTCCATCCCGCCGCCGGCCCGGTCGCCGATGCCGGTCGTGTGCACCAGCGTCAGAGCGGCCGGCGCCGCGGTGTCGCGGAAGCGGCGGCCGAGCGCCTCCAGCAGCAGATCGGGTTCGAGCAGGCCGCCGCCGGAACCACCGATGGCCAAGGTGTCACCCGGCTGGATGCGGGCGACCGCCTCGTCGGCGCTGAGGAAGGCGGGCCCGCCGCGGATCCGGCGCGACGGGGTGGTCGGCGCGGTGCCGGGCGCGGTGGTCGGCGCGGTGCCGGGCGCGGTGGTCGGCGCGGTGCCGGGCGCGGTGGTCGGCGCGGTGCCGGGCGCGGTGGTCACAGCATCACCCCGCCGCCGTTGAGGTGCAGGGTCTGCCCGTGCAGCAGGGTGGCGCCGGGGCCGGCCAGGAAGACCACGGCCGGGGCCACCTCGTGGGCCTCGCCGAGCCGACGGATCACCAGGTCGCGGGTCCGCTGGTCGACCCACTCGGGAGTCTTGTCGGGAGCGATGAACGGGGTGTCGATCGGGCCGGGCGCGATCGCGTTGACCCGGACGGCCGGGCCGACCTCGCGGGCCAGGGCCCGGGTCAGGCCGACCACTCCCGCTTTGGCGGCGCAGTAGCTGACGAAGTCGTGCGCGCCCTTGAAGGCGAGCTGACTGGACATGTTGACGATCACTCCTTCGCCGCGCTGCAGCATGCCGGGAATCACGTGCCGGCAGGCCAGGAAGACGCCGGTGAGGTCGGGTTCGACGGTGCGCCGCCAGTCGGCCAGCGACAGTTCGGCGAAGCGCCCGGCCCGCTGGTAGCCCGCGTTGTTGACCAGGACGTCGACCGTTCCGACCTCGGCGACCATCCGTTCGACCTGGTCCCAGTCGGTGATGTCGGCCTCGACGGCAACGGCGTCGGGCAGCCGCTTCACGGTCTCGGCGGCCAGGTCTGGCTGGCCGAGGTGATGCACCGCGACCCTTGCTCCGGCGGCGGCGACGGCCTCGACGATGGGGGCGCCCAGGCCGCCCAGCGCGCCGGTGACCAGGACCGTCTTGCCCGCCAGCGGCTTGTCCACGCTCATCGGGCGTACCAGGCCGGGGCGGCGGCGCGGCGCATCTGGACGGTCTTCAGTTCGGTGAAGAACTCCAGGCCCTCGCGTCCGAACTCGGCGGCGTAACCGCTGTCGCGGCGTCCGCCCAGCGGTAGCTCGGGGAACGCGTCGGTGGACCCGTTGACCCACACGGTGCCGGTGCGCAGGGCGAAGGTGAGATCCAGGGCCTCGTCGAGGTCGGTGGTCCAGACCGAGGCGGCCAGGCCGAACGAGGACCGGTTCGCCCGCCGGGCCACGTCCACCACATCCTCGTACGGCTGGACCACGACGACGGGACCGAACAACTCCTCCCGTACGCCGTGATTGGTGTCTTCCTCGCTCCAGAGCACCGTGGGACTCAGGAACGGAGCGGCGGCGGTGCCGGCCACCTCCGCGGGCGCGCCGCCGGAGACCAGGGTGGCACCCTGCGAGACGGCCTTGCCGACGCCGGCGAGCACGCCCTCGTAGTGGGCGGCGGAGACCAGCGGGCCCATCTCGGTCGCGGCGTCGTAGGGGTCGCCGAGCCGCATCGTGCTCGCCCGGGCGGCCATCCGGGACGTCAGTTCCTCGGCGATGCGCGCGTCGGCCAGAATCCGGGAACCGGCGACACAGACCTGGCCCTGGTTGAAGAACGACGCGAACAGAAGTCCTTCGACGGCCTCGTCGAGGTCGGCGTTGCGGGTGACGATCACCGGGGTCTTGCCGCCGGCCTCCATGGCGACGCGTTTGAGCCGCTGCGAACCGGCTGCCGCCGCGATCCGGCGGCCGGTGCCGGTGGAGCCGGTGAAGCTGATGACGTCGCTGTCGGGGTGCGCGACCAGGGCGGCCCCCGCGGCCCCGTCGGCGACGACCACCGACATCACCCCGGGATCGAGCCCGGCCTCGGAGAGCAGCGCTGCGACGGCCAGTGTGCTCAGCGGGGTCAGCGGGCTCGGCTTGACGACGACCGTGCATCCGGCGGCGAGCGCCGGCGGCAGCTTCTGCCCGAGAATGGCGAGGGGGAAGTTCCACGGGATGATCAGCCCGGCGACGCCCGCCGGTTCGCGGACGGTGAACGCGAACAGGTCGGGGCTGATGTCGCGCAGGGTGCGGCCGTTGAGGTCGCGGGCCAGGCCGGCGAAGTACTCGAAGGCGTTCACCGTCGCGGCGACCTCACCGCGGGCCTCGCGGATCGGCTTGCCCGTCTCGAGCACCAGCATCTCGGCGAACCGCTCGGCGCGCTGCTCGAGCAGCATCGCCGTCCGGGCCAGCACCCGGCCCCGGTCGCGGCCGGTGGCCCGGCCCCAGGGGCCGTCGTCGAACGCCGCACGCGCCGTCGCGAGGGCGTCCTCGACGCCGCCTTCGCCTTTGTCACCGCCGTGGAACAGCACGGTCCCGGTGGCCGGACTGATCCGCGGGTCCAGCTCGTGCTCGGCGGCGACACCCCGGCCGGCGATGAGCGAGCCGATCACGGGCACCCCGTCGCGCTCGGCGACGACGGCGGGTCCGATCAGGTCGGTCCAACTGGTCATGACGCGGCTCCGATGCGGGTGGTGGTAACGGCCCGGCCGCGGCGGGCGGCGGCTCTGCGGTCGAGGAAGGCCTGCTTGCGACTGCGTGAGGACTCCAGCCCGGCGGTGAAGGCGGCCAGCGCCGGTTCCAGCGGCAGGTCGTGGTGGTAGCCGGCCAGCACCTGTTTGGCCAGCGTCAGCGCGGTCGGCTCGCAGGCGAGGAAGCCGTCGACGACCTCGGCCAGTTTCCGGCTCAGCCCGTTCGATTCGGCGACGGCGGTGACGATGCCGAGAGCACCGGCCCGCTCGCCGTCGACCAGCTCTCCGGTGAGCAGCAGGTGCCGGGCGACGCCCAGACCGGTGATCTCGACCAGGCGGGCGAGCCCGCTCCAGGCCGGCAGGTTGCCCAGCCGCAGCTCGGGGAAGCCGAGCAGAGCGTCGTCCGCCGCGACCCGCACATCGCAGGCCAGGGCCAGCTCGAAACCGCCACCGACGGCGGCGCCCTCGATCAGGGCGACACTGGGCACGGGCAGCGCGGCGACGGCGGCGAAGGCCGACCGGCCGAGCCGGGACAGGTCGGCGGCCACCGGGCCGCTCGGGTTGACCCACTCGGCGATGTCGGCGCCCGCGCAGAAGGTTCCGCCGGCGCCCCGCACGACCACGGCGCGTATGTCGCCGCGCCGCTCGAGATCCGAGGTCACGTCGAGCAGGGACTCGAGCATCGGCCGGTCCAGGGCGTTGCGTTTGGCCGGGCGGTCCAGGGTCAGGGTGGCCACCGAGCGGTCGTCGACCTCGAGGGTCACTGGCATGACGTACTCCTGTTTCTGCTTCGGCTTCGGTCAGGCCCGGCGGCGTTTGGTGAGCTGATCGATGACCAGGGCCAGGATGATCGCGCCGCCGACCGCGACCTGCTGATAGAAGGCCTGCACGTTGAGCGTGGTCAGCCCGGCGGTCAGCGTCGCGATGAGCACGGCCCCGAAGGCGGCGCCCACCATGCTGGCCTCGCCGCCGGCGAGCTTGGTGCCGCCCATCACCGTGGCGGCGATGGCGGTCAGCAGCAGGTCGCCGCCGAGGGTGGGGTCGGCGGCGCCGAGGCGGGCGGTGAGGACGGCGCCGGCCAGGCCTGCGGTCGCGCCGGCCACCACGTACGCCATCGCGGTGTTGCGGCCCACCGAGATGCCGGCCAGCCGGGCCACCTCGGAGTTGCCGCCGATGGCGGTCAGGTATTCGCCGAAGGTGGTGAATTTGAGGACCAGCGCGGAGCCGACCGTCAGCAGGATGAACAGCAGCACCGGGATCGGGATGCCCACGACACCGCCGGCGAGCAGGTCGGCGAAGCCGGTCGGGATGCCGTAGACGGCCTGGCCGCCCGCGATGATCAGGGCCAGGCCGGCGAAGATGCCCATGGTGCCGAGGGTGATGATGAACGGGGTGATCCGGGTGATGGTGATCAGCACCCCGTTCGCCAGCCCGCAGAGCGCGCCGACGGCGATGGCCCCGAGGACGGCGATTCCCGCCGGCAGCGTGTGCGACATGAGTCCGCTGCACACCGCGGCCACGGCGACCACCGAGCCGATGGACAGGTCGATGCCGCCGGTGAGCAGCACATAGGTCTGACCCAGGGCGAGGATGCCGACGACGGACGCCTGCAGCAGCACGTTGAGCATGTTGCCGCCGTCGAGGAACAGCGGCCGGGCGATGCCGAACCCGAGGCCCAGGACGACGATCACCCCGAGCAGTCCGGCCTGACGGGCGATACGGCTGATGAAGTCACGGGCGGGCGTGACCGCGCTGGGTGGTGGCAGGGTCTCCGGAAGTGTCTCGGTGGTGCTCATGGGCGTTCTCCTTGGGTGCGGTGCAGGCCGTCACTCGGCGGCGGCATGACGGACCACCGTCTCCTCGGTGGCCTCGGAGCGGGCGAGCTCGGCGACTATCCGGCCGCGGCGCATGACCAGGACGCGATCGCTCATGCCGAGGACCTCAGGCAGGTCGGAGGAGATCATCAGAATGGCCTTGCCCTCGTCGGCGAGGTGGCGCATCAGCGTGTGGATCTCGCCTTTGGCGCCGACGTCGATGCCGCGGGTGGGTTCGTCGAAGATGAAGACGTCGCTGTCGGAGAGCAGCCAGCGGCCGAGGACGACCTTCTGCTGAGTGCCTCCGGAGAGCTTGCCGACCGGCATCTCGGCCCGCATCTTGGTGTTCAGCGGTCGCAGGACCTTCTCGGTCATGCTGCTCTGGCGCCGGCGGTCCAGAAAGCCGAACCGGGTGGGCGGGCGCATCAGCGTGGTGTTGGACGCGGTGGTCATGCCCAGCACCAGGCTCTGGTTCTTGCGGTCCTCGGTGAGCAGGGCGATGCCGGCCTTGATGGCGTCGCTGGGCCGGCGGATCGAGGCACGCTTGCCGCGCACGTAGATCGTGCCCGCGCTGGGCCGGTCGGCGCCGAAGATGGCCCGGGCCAGTTCCGTGCGCCCGGCTCCGACCATCCCGGCCATGCCGACGATCTCGCCGCGGCGCAGCACCATCGAGCAGTCGTGCAGCACCCCGGGACGGCACAGCCCCTCGACCCGCAAGGCCTCCTCCCCCACCGGCGCGTCGCCGCGGGGCACACCGATCGCCGCCAGCTCCCGGCCCACCATCAGACGAACCAGGTGCTCCTCACCCGAGACCTGCGTACGGGTGAGCGAGTCGACGCGCTTGCCGTCGCGCAGGACGGTGACCCGGTCGGAGAGGTCCATGACTTCCCGGAGCCGGTGCGAGACGTAGATGATCGCCTTGCCGGCGGCCCGGAGCGAGTCGATGATCGCGAACAGCCGGTCGCACTCCTGCGTGGTCAGCGAGGCCGTCGGCTCGTCCATGATGATGATCCGGGCGTCCACGCTCAGCGCCCGGGCCAGCTCGATCATCTGCTGGTGCGCGACACTGAGCGTGGACACCGGAACGTCCGAGCGGGCGTCGAAACCGAGCCGGGACAACGCCGTACGGGCCCGCCGCCGCGCCTCGGCCCAGTCGATGACCCCGGCCTTGGTCCGCTCCTGGCCGAGCACGACGTTCTGCACGGCCGTCAGCTGGGGCACCAGGTTCAGCTCCTGGTGCACCATGGCTATCCCGGCGCGCATCGCGTCGGCCGGCCGGCCGAAGTGGGCCGCTTCGCCGTCGACCAGGATCTCGCCCGAGTCTGCCGGCTGCACCCCGAAAATGATCTTCAGCACGGTGGACTTGCCGGCGCCGTTCTCACCGAGCAGGGTGTGCACCTCGCCCGGGTGGACCGTCAGGCTGACATCTTGCAGGGCCTTGACCCCGGGAAAGGTCTTGGTGATGTCCCGGAGCGCGAGGACCGCGGCGCGGTCGGACATGGTGCTCCTACTTGTAGAGAGTGGTCAGGACCTGGCCCTGCGCGTCGTAGTAGTCGTCAACCGTGTCCTTCGTGATCAGCTGGGCCGGGGCGACGACCCACTGCGGGACCTGCTGGCCTTCGAGCAGCCGTACGGCCGACTCGACGGCCCAGAAGCCCTCGTAGTACGGCAGCGGGCTGACGGTCGCGGTGATCGCGCCCGACCGCACACTGGCCACCGCTTCCGGGACACCGTCGGTGCCGATCACGGCGATCTTCTTGCCGGAGGCCTGCACGGCCTTGGCCACGCCGATCGCCATGGTGTCGTTGTTGGCGTAGATGCCCTTCAGGTTCGGGTTCTGCCGGATGATCTGCTGGGTGGCGGCATAGGACTTGTCCGCGTCCCAATCGCCGGGCACGCTCGCCACGAGCTTGAGCTTGGCGTCCTTGGCCACCCCCTCCTTGAAGCCCTTGATACGCAGGATCGCCGCGCTGGAGCCGGCCTGCCCCTCGATCTGGGCCACCTCTCCACCTTCGGGGAACAACTTCGCCAGTTCCGTCGCCGCCTGGCTGCCGTCGAGCTCGTGGTCGGGGCCGACATAGGTGGTCGCGGCGATCCGGGCGTCGTCGACGTTGACGACCGGTGCGCCCTGGCCCTGCATCTGCATGAGGGCGGGCGTGAGGTTGGAGGTGCTCTCCGGAGCGATGACGTAGGCGTCGAACTTCTGTCCGACCAGGGTCTGCGCGATGGTGAGCTGCTCGGTCTGGGCACTCTCGCTGCTGGCCGCCTGCACGGTGATGTCGACCCCGAACTGCTGGCCGGCCGCCTGCGCGCCCTTCTGGATGCCCTGCCAGTACTGGTTGGTCAGCGACTTGAGGACGATCCCGACGCGGTACTTCTTCTGGGCGGTCAGGTCGCCGAGCTGGCTGTTGAGCTTGACCCCCTCGACCTGGCTGACGCCTTCCTTGTCACTGCCGTACGAGTACTTCGCCGTGGTGGTGTTGGCCTGCCCCCCGCTGGCGACCTCGCTGGCCGAGCTGCACGCGCCGAGAGCCAGGGCTGCCGTGGACGCTACGGCGACGGCCACCGTTCCTTTGGAAATCCTCATGTCGGTTCCGTTCTGCTGAAGTTTTCTACCTTTACGCTTTGTTTCGGCAATGGTGCCGGAAACCGGTTTCCGACACGGTCAAAAAAAGAGTGGAACAATCTCGTCGTCGTCATTTTCGGTCGATTCACAACCGCACGAGCGGCGAACGACGAGATCCGGTCTCAGCACCACCCGCTCGGGCGGCGCGACCACCGACTGGTCGGCGTGCCGCGCCCGCATGCGCCGGGCCAACGTCTGGGCGGCGGTGCGGCCGACCGCCCGGGCCCGGCTGTCGACCGAGGTCAGCCCCACTCCCGACAGCCGGCCGACCCAGATGTTGTCGAAACCGACCACGGCCAGGTCGGCGGGGACCCGGATGCCGCGAGCGGCGCAGAACTCGAGCACGGCGATCGCCATGCGGTCGTTGGCCACGAACACCGCGGTGGGCGGATCGGGAACGGCGAGCACCGCGGTCATCGCCGCGGCGGCGCCGGACTCGGTGGTGGCGTCGCACACCAGGCGCTCGTCGACGTCGAGCCCGGCCGAGCGCAAGGCTTCGAGGTAACCGTCGCGACGCAGCCGGAACGGCACGACATTGAGAGGCCCGGCCAGGTGGGCGACGCGACGGTGGCCGTGGCCGAGCAGATGCTCGACCGCCAACCGCGCGCCCAGGACGTTGTCGATCACGACGGTGTCAGCCGGGGTGGCGTCGAGGGCCCGGCTGGCCAGCACGACGTCGACGTCCGACTCGACCAGGCGGGCGACGGCCTCGTCCTCCATCGTGACGGCAGCCATGATCAAGCCGTCGACCTGCCGCTGCAACATGGACCGCACCAGGTCGGCCTCTTTGGCCGGCCGCCCGTCGGTGCTGCCGAGAAGCAGCGTGTATTCGCTCTCGCCGATGACCTCCTCGACCCCGGCGATTAGCTCCGGATAGAAAGGGTTCGTGATGCTGGCGACGATGACGCCGACCGTGTTGCTGCGCCTGTTCGAAAGGCCCTGGGCGATGGCGTTGGGCTGGAACTCGAGCTCGCGGACCGCCGCCGCGATCCGCTCACGGGTCTCGGCGGAGATGTAGTAGCCCTTGTCGCCCAGGAATTTGGAGACGGTCGCCTTGGACACCCCGGCGGCGGCGGCGACGTCACTGATCGTCGCGCGCTGCGTGCCGCGTCGTGTCGGAAACCGGTTTCTCACGCCTCCGATCGTGCCGTCGCACGATTCACATGTCAAGACCGTTGCGGCCATGTTTCCGCTGCTCAGCCGCTTGGCCGAGCCGGTCCGGCACCGACCCATCCATCAATGACGATGCAGCCGTCACCAGGTTCACCGCCGTGCGACCGAGGTTCGGCGGCTGTCTCCGGACCGGACCCCGTTGAGCTTGAGCGCGTCGACCACGAGATGGAACCCGTTGGTCACCACCGGGGGAGGCCGGACGGGTACACGGGTCATTTGACTCGGGGAGGCGTGACAGCGGTCATGAGCCCCCGGCTTCGCCGGATTCGCCGCTCACGTCGGGACGACCTCCGGTGACCACGACGAGTTCGTAGACGTTCCCGTCCGGGCCCCGGAAGTGCTGCCACGTCGGGCCGCTCTCGCCGAGAAGCTCGACGCCGGCCGTCCGCAGCTCGGCCACCGCGGCTGCCAGATCACGTACGGCGAAACCGGCGACCGGACCGGTGTCGAAATGCTCCTTGCCCGCGAAGCCGACGCCGAAGATCTCGACGTTGCTGCCGTCGGGAAGCTGGAACACCCGGAACCCCGGCTCCTCGTGTATCAGACGCAGGCCCAGCACCCGTGCATAGAAGTCGGCCAGCGCGTCGGCCTCCCCGGTCCGCACGCCGAGCCAGCCCAAGCCCGTGATCTCCATGACCACCTCCCACCGCCCATGGAACACCTCTGTCGCCCGGTGTCGCCGTGCGGCCGCGACGTGGTGGCGCGAAAATGATCCGTTCGCCGAGCGGGCTCGTAGAGTTGGCGGCATGACTGTGAGCTGGTATGCGGTCGAGTTCGACTGCCGGGACGCCCGCAAGGTGGCCGAGTTCTGGAACGCGGCGACCGGATGGGCGATCGTCGAGGACGCCTCGGTCAAGGGCCACCTCGTGGTGCGGCCCGGTGGTGGGCTCCCGCAGATCACGTTCAACGAGGTGCCCGAGCCCAAGACGGTCAAGAACCGCGTGCACCTGGACATCACGTCCGACGACTTCGACGCCGACGTGCGGCGGCTGCTCGAGCTGGGCGCCACCCGCCTGCACGACTTCGACGGCTGGACGACGTTCCGGGACGTCGAGGGCAACGAGTTCGACCTCGTGGCGGTCTGAGGGCCGCGCCCGCACGGCCGAAAGGGCTCGACGGACAAGCGTGACGAGCGACGCTGCCGGAACTCGGTACCGCCGAGCGCCTCGAACGAGCGTAGGCTCGGTGGCGGATCAGTTCGTCAGTGCGTTGACGGGCCAGCGCCCACCGGGCGTGCTGCCCCCAGACCTCGGCAGTCCCACAGGGCCACTCTCTGAGTCAAGGGCCGAGCGCTGCCAGACGATCCGTTCGCGAGTTTCGTCATTGACGTCATCCACCGGGTGACCGGGCCTACGCCGTGTCCCTCCCGGGCGACCACGGTCGCCGGTGGAAGGTGAACCGTCATGACCGCGACAACGAGCTATCCCGTACGCGTGAACGCGCGCATGGACCCCCACCTGTCACGTTGGCTGTGGCTGGTCAAATGGATCCTGATCATCCCGCACTACATCGCGCTCGTCTTCCTGTGGATCGCGTTCATCGCCCTGTCCGTGGTGGCGTTCTTCGCGATCCTGTTCACCGGTAGATACCCCCGGCCTGTGTTCAACTTCAACCTCGGGGTGATGCGCTGGACCTGGCGTGTCAACTACTACGCCTACAGCGCCCTGGGCACCGACCGGTACCCGCCGTTCACCCTGGCCGAGGTGCCCGACTACCCCGCCCAACTGCACGTGCCCTACCCCGAACACCTCTCCCGCGGGCTGGTCCTGGTCAAGTGGTGGCTGCTCGCCATCCCGCACTACCTGATCGTCGCGTTCTTCGCCGGCGGCGGCACGTGGCTCGCCACCCGTGACGACACGCAGAACTACACGTGGGCCAGCAACGGCCTCATCGGACTCCTGGTCCTCATCGCCGCGATCATCCTGACGGTGACGGGCCGCTATCCCGACGGTCTCTACAACCTGATCCTGGGCCTGAACCGGTGGGTGCTGCGGGTCGCCGCGTACACGTCCTTGATGACCGACGCCTATCCGCCGTTCCGGCTGGACACCGGCGGCACCGACCCGGGCGAGCCGCTCATCGTCCCGGCACGCTGACCGAAAGCGGTGTCCTCTCCGGTCCACCGCCGGGCGGATCCTGGAGACCGGCACCCACGCCGAACTGCCGACCCGCCCGGACGGCCACTACGCGGCGGTGTGGCGCGCCCGGGCGGACCACCGACCCGAGAGCTGGGACGGCTCAGGTCGTGCTCATCCACTCCCGCAGCGACCGGGGGCGCAGGTCGGTCCAGGTGCGCTCCACGTAGTCGAGGCACGCGGCGCGCGACTCCTCGCCGAACACGACCGTCCAGCCGGCCGGCACGTCGACGAAGGAGGGCCACAGCGAGTGCTGGTCCTCGTCGTTGGTCAGCACCAGGTAGCGGCCGTCGGGGTCCTCGAACGGGTTGGTCATCGGGTCGTCCTCTCCACATCGTCGATCAGGTCGGTCAGGGGTCGATCGGGGTCGGCCACGGCCGCCGTCAGCAGACGCCGGAACCGCTCGCCGAACGCGGCCGCGCTCGCGTGGTCGAACAGGTCGGCGTCGTACTCCACGTCGCAGTGGACCGGGCGGTCGCCGGCCGGTTCGTAGAAGCTCAGCGTCAGGTCGGCGCGGAGCGCCCCGGTGGTCAGCGACGCGATCCGGACGCTGTCACCGCCGAGCGGCGCCAGCCGGGCCTCCTCGTGGTGCACGATCATCACGGGTGGCGGCGTCAGCCCGTCCACCTCGGCCAGCAGCGCGTCGAACGGCAGGTCCTGCCGGTCCAGCGCCCCGAGATCGGTCTCCCGCACCCGGCCCAGCAACTCGGCGAACGTGGGGTTCCCGGCGGTGTCGGTGCGCAGCACCACCGTGTTGAGGAAACTGCCCACGAGGTCGGCGAGGACCGGTTCGGCCCGGCCGGCGACCAGCGCGCCGATGGGCAGGTCGGTCCCGGCGCCCGAGCCGGTCAGCAGGGCCGCCATCGCGGCGTGGAAGATCATGAACATGCTGGTGCCGGTACGCCGGGCCAGCTCGTCCACGGCGCGGTGGGTCGCCACGTCGAGCACGATCGGGACCAGACCGGCGCGGTGGGTCGCCTCGGCCGGCCGCGGCCGTGCTCCGGGCAGGTCGACCCGGCTGGGCATCCCGGCCAGGGTCGAGCGCCACTGGCCGAGCTGACGGGCTCGCCGACCGGCCGGATCGGCGGGGTCGCCGAGCAGCGCGTACTGCCATCGCGTGTAGTCGGCGTAGTCGACCGGCAGCGGCGTCCACTCCGGTTCCCGGCCGGCAAGCCGGGCCTCGTACGCGGTGGCCAGATCGCGGATCAGCGGCACCACCGACCATTCGTCGACCGCGAGGTGATGCAGCGTCAGCAGCACCTCCTGCGCGCCGGAGCCGTCGGTGAGCAGCCGTGCCCGCAGCGGTGCCCGCCCGGCGACATCGACCGGTTCCCGGCTGAGCGTGTCGAGCAGCTCGTCCAGCGAACCGCCGGTCGCGGCCGTGCGTTCCAGCACCGGCCGGTCCACGTCCACGCGCCACAGGTCTCCGTCGGCCCAGCGGTATCCGGTGCGCAGCGGCGCGTGCCGTTCGACCACGTCGTCAAAGGCCGCCGCGAAGGCGTCACCGTCCAGGCCGTCGCCACTGATCGCGAAAGCGAGATCCCAGCCGCCGTGCGGTGCCGTCGCCTCGTGCGCCCGCCACAGATACCGCTGCACCGGCGCACCCCGGCGGTCGGCTTCCGGCCCGGCCGGGCGCGCGGCCAGCTCGGGCCGGTCAGCCGCCGGCCGGTCCACCAGCCGGGCCAGGCCGGCCACGGTCGGCGTGTCGAAGACGTCCCGGACCGTCAGGTCGGCGCCGAGCGCGGACCGCACGCGGCCGATCAGCCGCATGCACGACATCGAGTGCCCGCCGAGGGCGAAGAAGTTGTCGTGCACGCCCACCCTGGGCAGCCCGAGAATCTCGGCGAACAGCTCGGCCAGCCGCGTCTGCGCCTCGGTGATCGGCGCCGCGTCACCGACCAGCGCCGTCCAGTCCGGAGCGGGCAGCCTCCGCCGGTCGACCTTGCCGTTCGGGGTGCGCGGCAACCCGCCCTCCACGGCCACGACCAGCGCCGGAACCAGATAGCTGGGCAGGCGGGCGGCCAGGTCGGCGCGCACCGCGGCCGGGTCGACGGTGCCGGCCGCCGCGACGACGTAGCCGACCAGGCGCGTCGAGTCGCCGGACCCGTCCACGACGACGACCGCCTGCGCGACGTCCGGGTGGGCGGCGAGCGCGGTCTCGACCTCGGCCGGCTCGATCCGGTGGCCGCGGATCTTGACCTGGTCGTCGACCCGTCCGAGGAAGTCGATCAGGCCGTCGGCGCGCCATCGCGCCCGGTCACCGGTGCGGTACATGCGTGCGCCGGGCGGACCGTACGGGTCGGCGACGAACCGCTGCGCGGTCAGCTCGGGCCGGCCGAGGTAGCCCCGGGCCAGGCCCCGACCCGCGATGTAGAGCTCGCCGACCGCGCCGGGCGGCACCGGGCGCAGGCGGCGGTCGAGGACGTAGGCCACGGTGTTCGGGTCGGGCCGGCCGATCGGCACCGCACCGGTCCAGTCCGGCTCGGCCCGCCACAGCGTCGAGTTCACCGTCGCCTCGGTCAGGCCGTACGCCACGAACAGCCGCAGCGTGGCCGCCCAGCGCGCGATGACCTCGGGCGGCACCTGCTCGGTGCCGACTAGCACGGTGAGCCCGGCCGGCAGCTCGCACCCCGGCGGCAGCGCGGCCACCAGCGACGGCGGCAGGATCGCGTGGCTGACCTCGTGTTTGGTCAGCAGCTCGGTCAACGCGGGCCCGGGCGTCCGCGCCTCGTCGGGGGCGATCACCAGCCGCGCCCCGGTGCACATCGACATCGCCAGCTCGAACGCGAACACGTCGAAGCCGATCGAGGCGAACTGCAGGATCCCGCTGGCCGCGGTCACCCCCATCGGGTCGACGGCGGTGGCGACCAGGCTGCCGATCCCCTCGTGGGTGACCGTGACGCCCTTGGCCCGGCCGGTGGAGCCGGAGGTGTAGATGACGTACGCGGCGTGGTCGAGGCTCTCCGGCGCCGCCGGGAACGGGGCAACCGGCTCGTCGGAGTCCACCAGCACCCGGGCGACCCCGTCGACCGTGGGCAGCGCGCAGGCCACCGCTTCGGTGGTGAGCACGTGCCGGGTGCCCGAGTCGGTGAGCATGAACGCCAGCCGGTCGGCCGGGTGCTGCAGGTCGAGTGGCAGGAACGCGGCGCCGACCTCCAGCACGGCGAGCACCGCCACGATCGTTTCGAGCGACCGGGGAGTGGCCACCGCGACGACGTTTTCGTGCCGTACCCCGCGGGCGGCCAGCACTCCGGCGAGCCGGTGGGCCCGGTCGGCGAGCTCGGCGTAGGTCAGCGTGCGGTCGCCGTCGACCACGGCGAGCGCGTCGGGCCGCTCGGCGACCCGGGCCGCGAACGCGGCGGAAAGGCTCACTTCCTCGACCGTACGGGCGGTGGTGTTGAACTCGCGTAGGACCCGGCGCCGTTCGTCGTCGACCAGCACGTCGAGCGAGCCCAGCGGGACAGCCGGCGTGGCAACCGCGGCGGACGCGAGCGCGACCAGGCGGCGGGCCAGCAACTCCACCGTCGACCGGTCGAACAGCTCGGTCCGGTAGGTCAGGCGGCACGTCACCGCGTCGCCGCCCCGCTCGGCCAGCTCGACCACCAGGTCGAAACGGGCCGTGCCGGCGTTCAGCGGCTCGTCGGAGACCTCGAGCCCGGCGAGCGCGAAGGCGTCGGCCACGTGGTTGCGGTGCACGACCATCACCTGGAACAGCGGATGGCGCGACAGCGACCTCGGCGGGTTGACCACCTCCACGACCGACTCGAAGGGCACGTCCTGGTGCGAGAACGCGGCCAGGTCGCCGTCGCGGACGCGGGCCAGCAGGTCGGCGAAGCTCGGCTCCCCGCTCAGGTCGGTCCGCAGCACCAGGGTGTTCACGAAGAACCCGACGAGGTCGTGCAGGCTCTCCTCGGTGCGCCCGGCGATCGGCGCGCCCAGCGCGATGTCGTCGCCCGCCCCGATGCGGTGCAGCAGCGCCGCGGTCAGCGCGTGCGCGACCATGAACGGGCTGGCGCCGGCGTCGGCCGCGAGCCGGCGCAGACCGCGGACCACGTCGGCGGGCAACTCGACGCTCACCTCGTCGCCGGCCACGCCCGCCTCGGCCGGTCGGGGCCGGTCGAACGGCAGCGACAGCTCCTCCGGCGCGCCGTCCAGGGTGGTGCGCCAGAAGGTGTGCTGCTCCTCGGCGACCTGGTCGAGCAGCGCACGATGCCACAGGGCGTAGTCGGCGTACTGGACCGGCAGCGGCGCCCAGTCCGGTTCCCGTCCTTCGCGCGAGGCCGCGTACGCGGTGGACAGGTCGGCCAGGAACGGCGCGTCCGACCACTCGTCGGTGACGATGTGATGCAGCAGCAGGACCAGCACGTGCTCGTCGTGTCCGGCCCGGATGACCGTCGCCCGCAGCGGCAGGTCGGTGCTCAGGTCGAACGGGCGGCCGGCCACGTCGGCCACGTCGGCGTCGTCCAGCACCTCCAGCGGCGGGCGGGCCTGGTCGACCGGCAGAATCCGCTGGTACGGCTCCCCGTCCGCCGACTCGATGACGGTACGCAGCACCTCGTGCCGGCCGACGACCGCGTGCAGCGCGTCGTGCAGGAGGGCGACGTCCAGCGGGCCGCGCAGCCGCAGCGTCAGGGGGAAGTTGTAGGCCGCCGACGGGCCCTGCATCCGGTCGAGGAACCAGAGGCGGCGCTGCGCGAACGACAACGGCAGCCGCTCCGGCCGAACCGCGGGCCGCAGCACCGGACGGGAACCGGCGGCCTGGGTTACCCGGGAGACCAGTTCGGCGACGATCGGCGCCTCGAACAGGTCGCGCAAGGACAGCTCCGCCCCCAGCACCGTACGGGCCCGGCTGACCAGCCGGATCGCCAGCAGCGAATGCCCGCCGAGCTCGAAGAAGCTGTCGTCGATGCCGACCGCCGGCACACCCAGCAGGTCGGCGTAGATCTCGCAGAGCGCGGCCTGGGCCGGAGTCTCGGGCGGCCGGGTGGCCGCCGAGGTCTGCACGGTCGCGGCCGGCAGTGCCCGGACGTCGAGCTTGCCGTTGACGGTGAGCGGCAGCCTGTCCACCGCGACGAGGGCGGCGGGCACCATGTAGTCCGGCAGGCGCTCCTTCAGATGGGTGCGCACCTGCCGCAGCACGGCGTCGTCCTCGGACGGGCTCCACCCCGGGCCGCGGACGAGATAGCCGGCCAGACGCTTCGCGGTGTCGACCACCACGGCGGCGTGCGTCACCAGCGGGTGCCCGGCGATCGCCGACTCCACCTCGCCCAGTTCGACCCGGTAGCCGCGGATCTTCACCTGGTCGTCGGTGCGGCCGAGGAAGTCCAGGTTGCCGTCCGGGCGACGGCGGACGAGGTCCCCGGTGCGGTACATCCGCTCCCCCGGCTCGCCGTACGGGTCGGCGACGAACCGCTCCGCGCTCAGTCCGGCCTGCCGGTGATAGCCGCGGGCCAGGCCGATCCCGCCGATGTACAGCTCGCCCGGCGCTCCGGGGGCGGCCGGCCGCAGGAACGGGTCGAGGATGTAGGCCCGGGTGTTCCAGATCGCGGTGCCGACCGTCGGGGTCGCGCTGTCCTCGGTCCCCCCGCCCAGGGTGTTGATCGTGTACTCGGTCGGGCCGTACAGGTTGTAACCGGTCACACCGTCGGTGTCGCGCAGCGTCGTCCAGACCTGCTCGGGTACGGCCTCCCCGCCGAGCAGCACGAGCGGCGGCCGGTGCCGGCCGGGACCGGTCTCGAGCAGGCCCTGCTCGATGAGGTGGTGGGCGTAGGTCGGCGTCACGTTGACGACGTCGATGCGGTGGGTGTCGCAGTAGGCGACCAGCCCGGCCGCGTCCCGGCGCAACTGCTCGTCGCAGACGTGCACCTCGTGGCCCTCGACGAGCCAGAGCAGCTCTTCCCAGGACATGTCGAAGGCGAACGAGACGGTGTGCGCGATGCGCAGCCGCCGCCCGGCCGCCGCGACCACCGGGCCAAAGATCGCCTCGCGGTGGTTGAGCTGCATGTTGGTCAGGCCCCGGTACGGGGTGACGACGCCCTTGGGCCGGCCGGTCGACCCGGAGGTGTAGATGATGTACGCCGGGTGGTCGAGACGCCGCCGGTCGCCGCGCAGGAACATGGGTGTCTCGTCGGCCGCGAGCGGGCCCCCGGCCAGCTCGTCAAGTTCCGCGACCACCTCGGCCGCGTCCAGCACCACCGCCGGCACGGACGACGTCGGCAGCAGCCTGGCCGCGGAGCCGACGGTGAGCACACACATCGGCTCGGTGTCGGCGAGCAGCAGGCCGAGCCGTTCCGCCGGCAGGTCCAGTTCGAGCGGCAGGTAGGCAGCACCGGTACGCAGCACCGCGAACAGTGCCGCCACCATGTCCAGGCTCCGCGGCAACGCCAGCGCCACCACGGTCTCCGGCCCGGCGCCGCGGGCCAGCAACAGCCGCGCGATCCGGTTGACCCGCTCGTCGAACTGGGCGTAGGTGAGCCGCTGCTCGCCCGCCACCAGCGCGACCGCGTCGGGGGTCCGCGCGGCCTGGTCGGCGAGCAGGTCCGCGACGGTGTCGGCGCCGACCGGGTTCCGCGTGCTGTCCCAGTCGTCGCGCAGGGCCCGCCGGTCGTCGGCGGTGAGCAGGTCGAGCGACCCGACCGGCCGCCGCGGGCCGGCCGCGATCCGGTCGAGGACGTCGGCGAGACGGTCGAGCAGGGCCCGTGCGGTCGCGCTGTCGACGACCTCGGGCCGGTGGTCGAGGGCCAGCCGGAACCGGGTGCCCGGGGTGACGACCAGGGTCAGCGGGTAGTGGGTGGCGTCCACGCCCTCGACGGCCTCGATGCCGTGCCGGCTCTGCAGGTCGGCCGACTCGGTCTCGTCGACGAAGTTCTGCATCACGTAGAGGGTGTCGAACAGCTGGGGGTGCCCGGCCGCCCGCTGGATGTCGGCCAGGCCGAGGTGGTCGTAGTCCATCAGCGTGAGGCGCTGGTCCCGTACGCGCAGCAGCAGGTCGAGCACGGACTCGCGGGGATCGGGCGCCACCCGCAGGGGCACGGTGTTGAGGAACAGCCCGATGATGCTGTCGACCAGGGGGACGTCGCCGTGGCGTCCGGCGACCGTCATGCCGAAGACGACGTCGCCGCGTCCCATCAGGCCGCCGAGCACGAGACCCCAGGCCGTGCTGAACACGGTGTTGAGGGTCAGTCCGTGCGAGCGGGCGGCGTCGCGCAGCCGGTCGCCCAGCGCCGCCGGCAGCTCGATCGTCTGCCGGTCGGGCAGCGCGGGGGCGAGGCTGCGGTCGGCCGGTCCGACCATCGTCGGCTCGGTGAGCCCGGCCAGCGCGGCACGCCACTGCTCGATCGCGGCACCGGTCTCCTGCCCGGCGAGCCAGGCCAGGTGGTCCCGGTAGGAGCCGGCGGGCGGCAGTCCGGTGTCGTCGCCGTCGCGTTCGTAGAGCGTGAACAGCTGCTCGACGAACAGCTCCTCGGACCAGCCGTCCCAGAGGATCAGGTGGTGGCTGACCACGAGCCGGTCCCGGCCGCCGGGCAGCCGGATCAGGGTGAGCCGGCACAGCGGCGGGTCCGCGAGGTCGAACTGGCGGGCGCGGTCGGCCGCCATCACCTCGGTGAGCGCCGCGGCACACGCCTGGTCGTCGAGGCCGCTCAGGTCGACCTCGGTCACCGGCAGCGCGAGGCCGTCGGCGACGAACTGCGCCGGACGGCTCAGCCCGTTGCTGGTGAACCCGGCGCGCATCCCGTCGTTGCGGGCCAGCAGCGCGGCCCCGGCGCGGCACAGCCGCTCGACGTCGACCCGGTAGGCCAGGTCGAAGGCGTCCTGGCCGGTGTAGACGTCGAGGGCGCCAGTGTCGTAGCTCGCGTGGAAGTACAGGCCCTCCTGCAGCGGCGACAGCGGCCAGATGTCGCTGACCGGTGCCGGGCTGACCTCGCGGACGTGGGCGACCTCGTCCGGTGAGAGCGCGAGCAGCGTGGGAGCGCCGGCGCCGGCCAGTTCACGAAGGGTGGCGGCCCAGCCGTCGGCGACGGCGGCGATCTCGTCCTCGGTGAGGTGCCCGTCCGGCCAGGTCCAGGTGGCGACGAGCTGCGGGCCGCGGTCGGTCTCGGCGCACACGACGTCGACCTGCAGCAGGTGGGCCGGCGCCAGTCCGCCGTTGACCTCGGTGACCAGCTCGTCGCCGGCCGGCGTCCACGGTTCGCCGGTGCCGGCGGGGAACCGGCCGTAGTAGTTGAACAGCACCTGCGGCGCGGCGAGGCGGGCCAGGATCGGGGCGGTCTGGGCGTTCAGGTGGCGCAGCAGGCCGTACCCGAGACCACCGTCGGGCGCGGCCCGCAGCAGGTCGCCGGTGCGGGCGGCCAGGGTGGCCAGGTCGCCGTCGGCGCCGGACAGTCGGACCGGCTGGACGGCGGTGAGCCAGCCGACCGTACGGGCGAGGTCGAGACCGGGCTCGATCTCCTCGCGGCCGTGCCGTTCGATCTCGACCAGCAGGTCGGCGCCCTCGTCGCGGCCGGTGGCACGTCGCCACCCGTGGACGCCGCGGTGCAGGGCCGCGAGCAGGACCGCGGTGATCTCCGCGGGGGCGGCGGCGAGCAAGGCGCGGGTCTCGGTGACGGTGAGCCGGCTGGTGTGCCGGCGGGCCACGGCGGCCGGACCGGTCACCTGGCCGGGCAGCAGTTCCGCGCCCGGGGCGAGCACCCGGATCCAGTGCTCCAGCTCGGCGAGCCGATGCGGCGCCTGGGCCTGGGCCTCCACGGCCTCGGCGTACCGGCGCAGCGACGTGCCGACGGCGGGCAGCGGAGTTCCGGCGGCGGCCACCGCGAGGTCGTCGAGCAGGATCCGCCAGGACACGCCGTCCACCGCGAGATGGTGGGCGGCGAGCAGCAGCCGGCCCGGCCGGTCGCCCGCGTCGAACCAGACGGCCTGCAGCATCCGCCCCTCGTCGGGGTCGAGCCGGTCGGTGGCCGCGGCCGTCTCCGTGGCGACGACGTCGGCGAGCCCGTCCTCGGCCAGCGCCGACACGTCGACGCGGCGGATCAGGTCGCCGGCGGCAACCGTCCCGGCCGGTGTGGTCTCGAGGCTCCACAGCACCGACGCGATCCGACGCAGTCGCAGCCGCAGACCGTCGTGGCGGTCGAGGACGGCTTGCAGGACGGCCGTCAGTGCGGGCAGGTCGGTTGTTCCGGGCACGGTCAGCAGCACGGGCAGGGTGAACCGGTCGATGGGCGCCCCGGTGTCGCGCAGCCAGTGCACGATCGGCAGCAGGGGCACGTCGCCGACGCCGTCGGAGTCGGCCGGAGCCTGCGGGACCGGCGCCGGGGCGGCGTTGGCCGCCAGCGCCCGGGGTGTGCGCAGGGTGAGCACGTCGCGCGGCGCGATGGGCAGGCCGAGGCGACGGGCCCGGCTCGAGACGGTGATGGAGAGGATGCTGTCCCCGCCGAGGGCGAAGAAATCCCCGTCCGCGTCCACCCGAGGCAGGCCGAGAACGGCGGCGAAGACCTCGGCGATCGCCTGTTCGCGGGGGTCGACCGGCCGGACGGCGGCGGCCGGCGCGGCCGGGACGCCACCGGTCGCCGGCCCGCGGGTGATCGCGGCCCGGTCGACCTTGCCGTTCGGGGTGAGCGGCAGCGCGTCGAGGACGATCACCTCGGACGGGACGAGGGCCGCGGGCAGCGCGGCGCGGGCCGCGGCGATCAGGGCCGCGGTGTCGGGCGTGGGCGCCCCGGGGGTGGGCACGACCCCGCCGACCAGCCGGGTGGCGCCCGCACCGGTGACCTTCACCGCGACCGCCGCCTGAGCCACACCCGGCTGGGCGGCCAGCCAGGACTCGATCTCGGCCGGGTCGATCCGGGCGCCGCGCACCTTGATCTCGTCGTCGGCACGACCGAGGTACGTCAGTGTGCCGTCGCGGTCGCGGCGGACGAGGTCGCCCGTGCGGTACATCCTCGTCCCGGGCGCGCCGAACGGGTCGGCGACGAGCCGCTGCGCCGTGGAGCCGGGCGCGTCGTGATAGGCGCGGGCCAGTTGTTCGCCGGCGACGTACAGCTCGCCGGCGACGTCCTCGGGCACCGGCTGGAGGCACTCGTCCAGCACATAGAGGCTGGTGTTGCCGACCGGTCCGCCGATCGGTACGGCCGAGCCGTGCTCGCCGTCGTTCGGCCACCAGGTGACCTGCACAGCGGTCTCGGTCGGACCGTAGAAGTTGTCGAGCCGGGTGCCCGTGGCTGCGTGCCACCGCCGGGCGAGGTCGCCGGGGAGCGCCTCCCCTCCGCAGGACACCCAGCGCAGCGTGGCCGCCCAGCTCGGGTCGTCGCGCACCTGGTCGGACAGCAGGAAACCGGAGACCAGGGACGGCACCAGCGTGATCGCGGTGACCCGGTGGCGCCGGATCAGCGCGGCCAGGTCGGCCGGGTCCTGGGCGGCATCCGGCGGCGGGAGGACCACTGCGGCCCCGGCGTACAGGGGCCAGAAGATCTCCCAAACCGAGACGTCGAAGCCGACCGGGGCGAGCTGCAGCATGCGGTCGTCGCCACCGAGCCGGAACTGCCGCTGCGACCACTCCAGCTGGCTGACGATCGCCCGGTGGCTGACGACCACACCCTTGGGACGCCCGGTCGAGCCGGACGTGTAGATCAGGTAGGCGGCGTGCTCCGGCGACACGGCGACCGGCGCCGGCGCCGGGCCCGCGACCGGCCGGTCCCCGACCAGCACATACGACAGTCCCTCGCGTCGCGGAAGACGGGCGACCAGGTCGGCGGTCGTCACGACGATCCGCGCCCCGGAGTCGTCGAGCAGCGCGGCGAGACGGTCGTCGGGATGGGCGGGGTCGAGCGGCAGATAGGCGGCGCCGGACCGGAGCACACCGGTCAGCGCGACGACCAGCTCCGCGCGGCGCGGCACCGCCACGGCCACGATCTGCTCGGCTCCGGCGCCGCGAGCTCCCAGCCGGGCGGCCAGCTCGGCGGCCCGGTCGTCCAGCTCGCGGTAGGTCAGGCTGCGCTCGCCGGCCAGCACGGCGACCGCGTCGGGGGTCCGTGCGGCCTGCGCGGCGATCGCCGCGGGCAGAGTCGTTTCCGGTACGTCGAACCGCGTCCCGGTCAGCGCGGGCACGGTGGCGTCGTGCAGGGCGACCCGTCCGACCGCGCCGGTCGGCGCGTCGGCGAGGGCGGTGAGCAGCCGGGCCAGCCCGGCCCGCATCCGCTCGACGGTGGCCGGCGCGATGCGGGCGGGGTCGTACTCGAGGGTGAGCCCGAGCCGGGGCCCGGGCGCGACGAGCAGGCTGACCGCGTAGTGGGTGGCCTCGCGGAACTCCACGCCGGCGACACGCACCGAGCCGCTGGGATCCCGCAGACCGCTGTGGTCGGGGTAGTTCTCCAGGACGACCAGCGAGTCGAACAGGTCCCCGGTCCCGGCCAGCCGCTGGATCGCCGCGAGCCCGAGGTGCTGGTGGTCGAGCAGGGCCGCCTGCTCGTCGGCCAGCCGCCGCAGCAGCGTCGCGAACGGCTCGTCCGCGCGCCACCGCAGCCGCACCGGCACGGTGTTGATGAACAGACCGATCATCGACTCGATCCCGGCGACGTCGGCCTGCCGGCCCGAGACGGTGCTGCCGAAGGTCACGTCCCGCCGTCCGGTCAGCCGGCCGAGGAGCAGGCCCCAGGCCCCGTGCAGGGCGGTGGCGAGGGTGATTCCGTGGTCGCGGACGCGCTGGGGCAGTGCCGTCGCGACGGCGCCGGGCAGCTCGACGGTGACCCGCCGGACCGGCGCGGTCCCGGTCGCGGGCTCGGGCTCGGGCTCGGGCTCGGGCTCGGGCTCGGGCTCGGGCTCGGGCTCGGGCTCGGGCTCGGCGAGCAGGGTCGGCCCGTCGAGGCCGGTCAGGGCCTGCCGCCAGGCGTCGGTGGCCGCCTGCTGGTCGCGGCCGCCCAGCCATTCCAGGTAGCGGCGGTAGGGGGTGACCGCGGTCAGCCTCGGCGGTTCCCCGTGCACGGTGTACGCGGCGAGCAGGTCGCGCAGGAACACCGCCACCGACCAGCCGTCGGTGACGATGTGGTGGTGGGTGAGGACCAGCGTGTGCCGGTCGTCGGCGTGCCGCACCAGCAGGCACCGCAGCAGGGGCGGGGCGGCGAGGTCGAACCCGGCGGCGCGTTCCTCGGCCTCGACGTCCACGGTGGACGCGTCGACCACCCGCCACGGAAGTTCGGGGCCGTCCACGATGAACTGCACGACCCGGCCGTCGGCGAGCTCCTGGAAACCGGCCCGCAGCGGGGCGTGCCGGTCCAGCACGGCCTGGGCGGCCCGGCGCAGCGCGTCGGTGTCCACCGGCCCGTCCAGGGTGACGAGCTGCTGCACCTCGTACCGGTCGTCGGCGTCACCGGCGTGGGCGTGGAAATAGAAGCCGAGCTGCAGCGGGGTCGCCGGGAGCACGTCGGCCAGTCCCGGCGCGGTGGCCGTCAGCGTGTCGACGTCGTCCTGCCGCAACGGCACGAGCGGGAAGTCCGACGGGGTGTGCCCGCCCGCGCCCGGCGCCGCCGCGTGCTCGACCAGCGCGCCGAGCGCGGTGAACCAGCCCTCGGCCAGCTCGGCCACGCTCGCGTCGTCCAGCAGGGCGCCCGGGTAGGCCCAGGTCACGCCGAGCCTCGGCCCGTCCGGGTAGTCCTCGGTGAAGGCGTTGACCTCCAGCGTGTACGGCGCGACGGGCATCTCGGCGTCGTATCCGCCGGCCAGCACGCCGGCGCCGGGAACCGGGGTCCATGGGGAGTCCTGGCTGGTGGCGACCGCGAACCGGCCCAGGTAGTTGAAGCTGATCTGCGGGGCGGGCAGCGCGGCGAGGGCGGCTGCGGTCTCGGGGTTGAGGTAGCGCAGCAGACCGAAGCCGAGGCCGTGGTCCGGCACCGCGTTCAGTTGCTCCTTGACGCGCTTGAGGGCCGCGCCGGCGTCCGGGCCGCCGGCCAGCGCCACCGCGACGTCGGTCGGGCCGAGGTCGAGGCGTACGGGGAAGATGCTGGTGAACCAGCCGAGCGTGCGCGACAGGCGTACCTCGGGGTCGATCTGCTCCTCGCGGCCGTGCCCCTCGAGGGCGAGCAGTGTCGGGGGCGTGTCCATGCCCCGGCGGCGGCGCCAGTCGGTGACCGCGAGCGCCAGGGCGGTCAGCAGCACGTCGTTGACTCCGGCGTGGAACGCGGCCGGGACCGTGGTCAGCAGCGCCGCGGTGCGGTCGGCGGGCAGTCGCAGGGTGAGCCGCCGGACGGTGTCGAGATCGCCGACCGGGTCGAGCGAACGGCTCCCGAACGCCGGGTCCGGGCAAGTGAGCTGCCCGGTCCAGTGCGCCAGCTCGGCGATTCGGTCGGGGCGGTGCGCGTCGGCCGTGGTGATCTCGGCCCAGCGCCGCAGCGGCGTGCCGATCGGTGCGAGCGCGGGGGTCCGGTCGTCCGCGACGGCGGCGCCGGCTTCGGCGAGGTCGGGCAGCAGGATCCGCCAGGAGACGCCGTCGACCACGATGTGATGGACCGCCAGCACCAGATATCCGGGACGGCCGGCGCCGGTGTCGAGCCAGACCGCCTGCACCATGACGCCGGCCTCGGGGTCGAGCCGGGCGCCCGCCTCTCGCACGGCGTCGTCGGCCAGCGCGCGGATCCGGGTCTCCGACAGACCGGCCGCGTCGATCCGGTGCAGCCATTCTGCCGCCGCGACGGTGCCGCGCGGCGCGATCACGAGCCGTCCCGCGGTGGTGGCGGTGGCTCGCACGAGCCGGGAGCGCAGCGCGTCGTGCCGGTCGGCGACCGCTTGCAGCGTGCGCGCCAGGCTGTCCTGATCGGCGCCCGACGGCACGCGCAGCAGCAGCCACTGGTTGAACGCGTCGAACCGGGCGCCGCACTCGTCCAGCCAGGCCATGATCGGCAGCAGCGGCATCTCGCCGACGCCCGCGTCCGGGTCATCGATCACGTCGGTGGCGGTGGTCGTGACGACCGGGGCCAGCGCGGCGACGCTGCGGTGCTGGAACACCTGCCGCGGGGTGACGACCAGCCCGGCCTGGCGGGCCCGGATCACGAGCTGGATCGACACGATGCTGTCGCCGCCGAGCGCGAAGAAGTCGTCGTCCACGCCGACCTCGGGCAGGCCGAGCACCTCGGCGTAGAGCGCGCAGAGCACCTCCTCACGGGCGTCCCGGGCGGCGCCACCGGTGGTCAGCGCGGCGAAGTCGGGTGCGGGCAAAGCGGCGCGGTCCAGCTTGCCGGCGGTCGTCATCGGGATGCGGTCCAACGGCACGAACGAGGACGGCACCATGTAATCGGGCAGCCAGCTGCGGGCGTGCGCGCGCAGCACGGTCATCAGGGCGTTGGTGTCCCGGAAGGGCGCCGGGCGGTTCGCGTGGAGGGCCGGGTCCGCTCCGGTGCGCCCGGCCCGGTACGCCGGCGGGGGCTGCACTCCGGGCGGGGTGAAGACGGCGTCGAGCCGGCCGTCGCGGGCGCCGGCGGTCCAGGTGACCGCGACCTGCCAGCCGTGCCGTTCCCCGAGCTGGTAGAGGTCTTCCGGGTCGACCGCGGGCCATGCGGGCGCGGTGTCCGGGCTGGGGTCGAGGGTGTTCAGCACGGCGACATCGGCGGTGAGCCGGGCGTTGGGGAGTCCGGTGACCCGCACCGGGACGGAGGTGTCGGTCGCGAGCCGATCGGCCAGCTCGTCCCCGCTGATGTCGTCCGGTCCGGTGCTCGGCGTGGCGGTGGTGCGCAGCACGACGTCGTAGCGGTAGCGGGTCAGTTCGTTGTGGAACCTGCCCCGCTTGACCCGCACGTCCGCGGCGGCGACGCCGGGCAGGGCCGTGAACAGGTCGGGGTCGACCAGCAGCTCCCCCTCCCACAGCACGGCGCGTCGCACCGCCGGCCAGGCGACGGCCGGATCTCCGTCCGGGTGGCGCAGCGCCTCGACGCCGGCCCGCAGCGCCGGAAGCAGACGCAGGTGCCGCACGTCACCGAGGAACACCGATCCGCCCGACGCCAGCAGGCCGACGGCCTTGCCGAGCACGTCGAGGAGGTAGTCGACGCCGGGGAAGTATTGCGCCACCGAGTTGATCACGATGGTGTCGAAGTAGCCGGTCGGGAGCCCGTCGACCTCGTCGGCCGGTCGTGCCGACAGCTCGACCCGGCCCGCCAGCTCCGGCACCCCGGCGACCTGGCCGCGCAGGGTGTGAATGGCCTCCTCGGACAGATCGGTGCCCCAGTACGCCTCGACCTGTGGCGCGATGCGGGAGAGCAGCAGGCCGCTGCCGACACCGATCTCCAGCACCCGGCGCGGACGCAGCCCGAGGATCGCGTCGACGGTGGCCGCTCGCCACTCGCGCATCTGCTCGACCGGGATCGGCAACCCGTCGTAGGTGCTGTTCCAGCCGGTGAAGTTCTCCACGAACGACTCGGTGCGGCCCGCGGTGTACAGCAGTTCGTGCAGCTGCTTCCATTGCCCGACCTGCTCGGCGGCGGCGCCGCCGGCATCGGCCGGGCCGTCCAGCCGGGGCACGACGTACGCGGCGAGCCGCACATCGCCGAGCCGGTCCTCGCGGGCGACCACGGCGACCTGCGCGACCGCCGGGTGCTGGCCGATCACCGTCTCGATCTCGCCCGGCTCGATCCGGTATCCGCGGACCTTGACCTGGTTGTCGGCGCGGCCGACGAACTCGAGCTGCCCGTCCTCGCGCAGGCGCACGAGGTCGCCGGTGCGGTAGAGGCGTCCGCCGGCCGGGCCGAACGGGTCGGCGACGAAGCGTTCCGAGGTGAGCGCTGGGCGGCCCAGGTAGCCGCGGGCCAGGCCGGGTCCGCCGAGGTAGAGCTCGCCGACCCCGCCGACCGGCGTCGGGCGCAGCGCGGCGTCGAGGACGTGGCAGCGGGTGCCGGGGTCGGCCACACCGATGGGCACGGTGGCGCCCGACGGGGTCGCCGGGTCGCAGCGGCCCAGGGTCGAGTTGACGGTCACCTCGGTCGGCCCGTACGCGTTGAACATCGGCCGGCCCTGGGCCCAGCGGGCGACGAGTTCGGCCGACACCCGCTCGGTGCCGGCCAGCAGCGTCGCCCCGGCCGGGAGGTCGCAGCCGGCCGGCATCGCGGCGAGCAGAGCGGGCGGAAGGATCATGAAGGTCGCGCCGTGCTCGTGGGCGTACTCGGTGAGGGCCGGTCCGGGCACCCGCCGGTCGGCCGGCACGACGATCAGCCGGCCGCCGGTGAGCAGGCCCAGGCACAGGTCGAAGAACGCGACGTCGAAGCTCGGCGACGCGAACTGCAGGACCCGGCTGTGCGGGCCGACCGCGAGCCGCTCGACGGCCGTGGCCAGCAGTTTCGCGACGCCGGTGTGCGAGACGACTACACCCTTCGGGCGCCCGGTCGAGCCGGAGGTGTAGATGATGTACGCGGCGCCGGCCGGAGTCGACGCCACCGCGGGCTCGGTCGCCGGGCGGCCGGCCAGCTCGTCACCGAACGCCTGATCGTCGAGCAGCACCGTGGCCGTCGAGTCCAGGACGGGCGCGAGCTCGGTCGTGGTGATGACGCAGGTCGGAGCGGCGTCGGCGAGCAGGTAGGCGATCCGCTCGGCCGGGTACTCCGGATCGATCGGCAGGTAGACGCCGCCGGTCTTGAGCACCGCGACCTCGGCCACGATCAGGTCGGCCGAGCGGGGCAGGCAGAGCCCGATCACCCGTTCCGGTCCGGCGCCCCGGGCGATCAACGCGTGGGCCAGGCGGTTGGCCCGCGCGTCGAGCTCCGCGTACGTCAGGGCGGTGTCCTCGTAGACCACGGCCACCGCCTCGGGCCGCAGGCGCACCTGGGCCGCGAAGAGTTCGGGCCAGGTCGCCAACGGTGTCGCGACTGCGTCGTCCGACGTCAGTTCGTGGGCGCTGGTCGGGTGACTTTCGGGCACAGCGAAGTACCGCCCCTCAGTGGGTGACGTGATCTGGTGGTTCGGCGCCGGTCGGCGGCCGCGCTACTTGGACAACAGGGGTACGAGCTCGTCCACCGACACCGGACGGCGAGCGGCGACGCCGATCGGGTCGGCCGCCGGCTCGTCGTGCGACACGATCGAGTCGAGGATCTCGGCGGAGCGGACCGACGTGTTGGACAGCAACGACGACGAGATCCCGTGGGTGTGCTCGGTGCCGCCCTGCAGGTAGACGCCGGCCCGCAGCCGTGACGTGGTCTCGATGCGGTAGTCGCGGGCCACGACGACCTGTCCCGTGTCGTCGCGGCGGAACTCGGCGGCGATCTCGCCCAGCAACCAGCTCGGGTCAGGCGTGCGGTAGCCGGTGGCGAACACGACGGCGTCCACGTCCAGCGCGGTGCGCTCGCCGGTGATCATCGACTCGACCACGGTGCGGACCCGGTCGCCCGAGCGCACCGCTTCCTCCACCCGCGACACGTTGAGCAGCCGGAGCCGCTGTTCGCCGCGCACCTTCTCCTGGTAGACCCGGCGGTAGAGGTCCTCGATCAGATCGTGGTCGACGACCGAGTAGTTCGTGTTGCCGTGATAGCTCATGATCATTTGCTTGACCTGCGGCGACGCCACGAAGTAGTCGTCGACCGCGGCGGGATCGAAGACCCGGTTGGCGAAGGCGCTGTCGTCGGCCGGGCTGTAGCCGTACCGCGTGATGACGGCGCAGACCTCGGCCTCCGGGAACTCCCGGTGCAGATAGTCGACCGCCTCCGCGGCGCTCTGACCGGCACCGACGACCATGAACCGGGACGGCGCCGGCGACATCGTCCTCAGCCGCTCGGCGCTGGGCAGCAGGTCCCGCGTGTGCCAGATGCGGTCGTCCGCGGACACCCCGTCGGGCAGGTGAGGCACCAGGCCGGTGCCGAGCACGAGGTTGCGGGTCCGGCGCACGAGCGGTTCACCCGTCCCGGTCGCGTCGCGGGCCACCACGTCGAAGGAGACGATCTCGCCGCCCCGGACGACCGGGTGGATCGCGACCACCTCGCGGCCGTAGGCGACGTCGCCGTCCACCCGGTCGGCCGCCCACTGCAGGTAGTCGTGGAACTCCATCCGGGACGGGAAGAAGTTCTTCTGATTGATGAAGTCGATGAGCCGATCGCGGCTCTGCAGATAGCTGAGGAAGCTGAAGTCACTGCGGGGATTACGCAGGGTGACCAGGTCTTTGAGGAAGGAGACCTGCATGGTCGCGTCGGCGAGAAGCATGCCCCGGTGCCATCCGAACCGCGGCTGGCGCTCGACGAAGGCCGCGTTCACGGCACGTGCGCCGGGTGTCCTCCGCAGCTCCTCGTTGTGCTCGGCGATCGCGATCGCCAAGGCCAGATTTGACGGTCCGAACCCGACACCGACGAGGTCATGAACTGACCGCTGACCACCGGAAGCTTCCTCAGACATACATGTCCCATCGAGTGGGCCGGGGCCGAGAAACCCCGGGTATGGAAACGATCGACGCCTAGCGGCAGGTACACCGACGAGCACCCTGCGTGGCAGGTTAGGCAAGGCTAACTATAGTACGATCCACAGCTGCCGGGGAACACTGGGCAGATCGGCGCACGCCAGGGTCCACCTCGGACCGGCGAGAGGGAGGACATCGTTCATGCGGGTCATCATGTTCGGGTATCAGACCTGGGGGCATCGCACCCTGCAGGCCCTGCTCGACTCCGAACACGAGGTGGTGCTGGTCGTCACCCATCCCAAGAGCGACCACGCCTACGAGAAGATCTGGGACGACTCGGTCGCCGAACTGGCCGAGAAGCACGGCGTGCCGGTCCTGCTCCGCAGCCGTCCCGACGATGACGAGCTTCTGGAACAGCTCCGCGCGGCCGACCCGGACATCATCGTGGCCACCAACTGGCGCACGTGGATCCCGCCGCGGATCTTCAACCTCCCCCGGCTCGGCACCCTCAACGTGCACGATTCGCTCCTGCCGGCGTACGCGGGCTTCTCGCCCTTGATCTGGGCTTTGATCAACGGCGAGAAGGAGGTCGGCGTCACCGCGCACATCATGGACGAGACGCTCGACGCCGGCGACATCGTGCTGCAACGGGCGGTGCCGGTCGGGCCGCGGGACACCACGACCGACCTGTTCCACCGCACGCTCGAGCTGTTCGGCCCGATCACCGTGGACGGCCTCGCCTTGATCGCCTCGGGCCGCACCGACTGGGTCGCCCAGGACCGCTCGCGGGCCAGCTTCTTCCACAAGCGCGCCGACGAGGACTGCCGGATCGACTGGACCTGGCCCGCCGAGGACCTCGACCGGCTGGTCCGCGCCCAGTCCGCGCCCTACCCGAGCGCGTACACCTACCACCGCGGCAAGCGGCTGGCCGTGCTGGCCGCCGAGGTGTCACAGAACCGGTACGGCGGCACGCCCGGGCGCATCTTCTATCGCGAGGGCGACGGCGTGGCGATCGTCGCCGGAGCCGACGCGCGCCACGGCCGCAACCCCGGCCTGCTGATCACCCGGGTGCGCACCGAGGACGGCACCGAGCTCGCCGCGCAGGACTACTTCACCACCATGGGCGGATATCTGACCGGCCGGCCGTGACGCGTCAGCCGGCCTCGGCAGCGACGTCGCACGGCCGGGCCGAGGTCCGTTCCCCGGTCGGCGTCCGAGCGACGAACGCGGACCGGGCTTGGGCCGGCGGGGTCAAGGTCTGCCGAAAGCGCGGGCTTGCCCCTCAGAGCCAGGCCTGGGCCAGGGCCATGACTGGACGGTGGTCACCGTCGCCGCGGCGAGCAATCCGCCAGGCCAGGAGAGCGAGCGGCAGCGCCATCAGCAGCAGCAGATAGACGGCGATCGTCATGTGTCGGCGCTGCGCCGGGTGTCGGACAGCAGCCGGCGCAGCATTTCGGCGTCGGCGTCGTCGAGCGAGGCGGCGAACCGCTGCAGCACCGCGTGCCGGTCGGGCCGGTCGGCCAGGGCGGCACGCATCTGGGACGCCGCGGCGGTGGAGGCGTCCTCCGTCGGCCAGTAGACGTGACCCCGGCCGGCCCGGCGGCGCTCGACGGCCTTCTTCTCGTGCAGCCGGATCAGGATGGTCTGCAGCGTGTTGTAGGCCAGATCGCCGCCGATCTCGCTCTGCACCTCGGCGGTGGACATCGGCCGGCCGGCGGCCCAGAGGATCGTCATGACCTCGGCCTCGAGCGTCCCCGGCGCCCGGCGCCCATCCTTCGTCGTCACTGTCGCTGACCTCCGCGCTCAGGATAGCCCGCGGGAAACCGGCCATCAGGAGCCGACGATGGTGGTGCTGAAGGCGGGTCGGTCTGACGCCTGCCGGCCGGGATCGCGGTCAGCGCCCGCCGGATTCCGTACGGCGGTTGCGGCGTCGTGCTCTCAGCAGCTCGATGCCGATCGGGATGACCGACACCGCGACGATGCCGACGAGGATGAACTCGATGTTCGATTTCACGAAGGCGATCTGGCCCAGGAAGTAGCCCAGAATGGTCACGCCACAGCCCCACAGGGTGCCGCCGATGACGTTGTACACCACGAACGTCCGGTAGTGCATGTGGCTGGCCCCGGCCACGATCGGCGTGAACGTGCGCACGATCGGCACGAAGCGGGCCAGCACGATCGATCGCGCGCCGTACTTGCGGAAGAAGCCCTGCGCGCGGGTCAGGTTCTCTTGCTTGAACAGGCGCGAGTCGGGCCGGCGGAACAGGCTCGGCCCGAACCGGCGGCCGAAGAAGTAGCCGACCTGGTCGCCGGCCACCGCGGCGATCGAGACCAGCAGGCACATCAGCCACAGCGGCTGGTGCAGGTAGGTGCCGTCGGCGACCAGCAGCCCGGCGGTGAACAGCAGCGAGTCGCCCGGCAGGAAGAAGCCGATCAGCAACCCCGACTCGGCGAACACCAGGACGAGGATGCCGATGAGGCCGAAGGTCGAGATCAGCCATTCCGGGTCGAGGAACTGCGGGCCCAGCGCTGACGTCATCACATACGTCCTTCTCGTTCGGCGGCGCCCGGATCAGACGGGCACTCCAAACCTACATGTTGTAGGTCTTAGGATGGCCGGGCCGGCCCCGCGCCGCCCTCCTGACGGGATCGGCCGTCCGTCACAGCGTGCGCAGCGCCTCGGTGGGTGAGAGCCGCGCGGCGCGCAGGGCCGGGTAGAGGCCCGCGCCAGCGCCGATCAGCACGGCCGCCGCCAGGCCCGCGCCGATCGCGGCCGGTGGGACCAGCGCCGGCCAACCGCGTCCGGTCGCGGTGGCGTACGTGATCAGGGCGCCGAGGATCACCCCGGCGGTGCCGCCGGCCGCCCCCAGCAGCAGGGATTCGACCAGGAACTGGGCGCCGACGTGGCCTCGGGTGGCGCCGAGCGCCCGGCGCAGCCCGATCTCGCCGCGGCGTTCCAGCACCGAGATGACCAGGACGTTGGCGATGCCGATGCCGCCGACCAGCAGAGCCACCGCGCCGAGGCCGAGCAGCAGGACAGTCGTCGCGTCGGTGACGGCGAGCCGCGCGGTGAGCGCCTCCGACGGCCGGCTCACCGCGACCTCCTCGGGGTGGGCGGGGTTCGCCGCGCGGCCGAGAAGACCGGCCACCTCGTCGGTGCGTTCGGTCTGTGCCCGTACGAAAATCCTGGTCGGATTTCCCTCGTAGCCGAAGTCGTCGGTTGCCGTGGCCGCTCCGATCAGTGCCGCGGTGTCGAGCTCGGGCGCGAGGTCCACCGGCGCCATCACGCCGACGACGGTGTACCAGTGATCGCCGAGATAGACCCGCGGGCGGTCGGTGACGTCGCGGATGCCCAGCGTCGTGGCGGCGTAGTGGCCGAGCACCACCGCCGGGTAGCGACCCAGGGCCGGGTCCAGGAACCGGCCGTGCAGGAGCGCGCCGTCCAGGGTGGTGAGCAGCCCCGGGTCGGCGACCCGCACGGACAGTCCACCGGTGCGGCCGGCCGGGATCCGGTCGGTGCGGTAGACCCGCACCGGGAGGGTCGCGGTGACGGCCGCGGAGAGCACCCCCTGCGTACGCGCCACCGCCTGGCCCGCGGTGACCGGCAGCCGTGCCTCCCCGCCACGGAGAGTCTTGCCGTTGGCGACGGTGAGAAGGTTGGTGCCGACCCGGTCGATCTCGGTAAGGACGTCGGCCTGGCTGGAGCGGGTCACGCCGAGAACGGCGACCATGGCCGCGATCCCGATGGCCACGCCGAGGACGGACAGCGCCGCCCGGCCCGGCCGGGACCGCAGGCCGACAGTGCTCACCGGCAGCAGGTCGGCGAGGCGCAGGTGAGACCTCACGACGCCCTCCCGCTGTCGTGCACGACCACACCGTCGCGCAACTCGACGCGGCGGCGCATGGCGCCGGCGATCCGCTCGTCGTGGGTGATGACCACGATGGTGACGCCGTCGGCGTTGAGTTCGTGCAGCAGCGCGACGACGCCCTGCCCGGCCACCGAGTCCAGGTTTCCGGTGGGCTCGTCGGCGAGCACCACGGCGGGCCGGCCGACCAGGGCGCGGGCGATCGCCACCCGCTGCCGTTCGCCGCCGGACAGGTGCGCGGCGGGAAAGTTCTCGCGGTGGCCCAGGCCGACCCGGTCCAGGGCAGCCCGGGCGGCCTGCCGACGTTCAGCGGCGGGCACTCCGCGATAGATCAGGCCGGTCGCCACGTTCTCGGTCGCGCTCAGCCGTTCCAGCAGGACGAACTGCTGGAAGACCACGCCGAGGCGGTGTGCGCGAACGCCGGAGAGCTGCCGGTCGTCCAGCGTCTCGACCGGATGGCCGGTGATGCGGACCGAGCCGCTGGACGGGCGGTCCAGCCCGGCGGCGAGGTTGAGCAGCGTCGTCTTGCCGGAGCCGGACGGGCCGGCCACCGCGACCAGTTCGCCGCTGTCCACGGTGAAGGTGACGCCGCGCAGCGACTCCACCGGCGGTGTCCCGGGGTAGACCTTGTGCACCTCGACCAGTTCCAGGACCGCGCTCATGAGGCCGGCACCTCCACGGACTGGCCGGCCGCGAGTCCGCGGACGATCTCCACGCGGCCCAGGTTCTCGTCGAAGCTGCCCGGCTCGACCGGCACCAGCCCGCCGCCGGCCAGGCGCACCTGGTAGCCGCCGCCAGGGCGGGCGAGCAGGGCAGCGATAGGCGCCAGCAGGACGTTGTCCCGGCTGTCGGTGGTGATGTCGACCGTGACCGGCGCCTCGTCCAGGCTGAGTCCGCGCGGCGGACGGATCGCGATGGTGACCGGCACCGTCGCCAGTTCCGGGTCGGGCGGCGGGGCGTCGTTGCCCGCGGGCGAGGACGACGTCGCCGTCTGTCCGATCTCGGTGATCCGTCCGCGGATCGGGTCGGTTCCCGGCAACGAGACGTCCACCTGATCACCGACGTGCACAACCCCGCGGTCGACAGTGTCCAGCCGGGCGATGACCGCGTGACCGTTGGAGGTGCCGGTGAGCACGGTCGTTCCCGGCGTCACCGCGGAACCCACCCGCGTCTGCTGCACGGCGACCCGTAAGGGCGTAGGCAGGAAGACGATCTGTCCCTGGGCCAGCCGGCCGGTCCGCTGGTACGCCGGCCGCCCCCAGGATTTCTCCCAGCGCCTGATCGCGGCGGCGGTGGCCGCGGTGAAATGCCGATCCACCGTCATCCGGCGGTCCGGGTCGAAGCCCAGGTCGACGAGGTTGAGTTCGAGCTGCCGTACGTCGGGGCCGTCGCTCATGCCGTACCGGAGATCCCGATAGGCCGGGACCGGCCCGACCAGTAGACGTACCGGCGCGTTGGAGACCCGGTACAGGACGCCGCCCCTGCCCACAGTTTCGCCCGGGTCCGCCGCCGCGGTCAGCACACCCGGCGCGCCCAGATGGCCGACCGTGTACGAACCGGTGTAGCCGAGCGTCCCGCTGATCTGGATCTGCTGGCTGAGCGTGCCCCGGGTCACCTCGGCGGTTCCGGTGACCACCCGGGCGGCGGGCTCCTCGGCCGAACCCGGATCGGCTCGGGCCACATAGGTGAGTCCGGCGGCGAGCGGTGCGGTCACCGCGACCGCGAGGATGGCGCCCGTGCCGCGACGGCTCATTTCTTGCTCCCGCTGCCGCCGGTGATGCGGACGTCGCCGTCCCAGATCTGGCGGCAGGCGGACTCGGCCTGCTCCCGCAGCCGGCCCGACATGCCGTTGGCCAGCGGGGTCCCGGTGACGTCGAACTCGCCGGCCGGGTTGGGGTCCGGGAAGTCCGGGATGCCGTTCGCCCGCACGCACTTGGCGAACTCGGCGAGTTTGCGCAGGTCGTCCGCCGTGAACTGCTGCCGGGGCCGGAACGCGTTGGGCGGGTAGCGGTCCTCGATCGGCTGGCACGCGTCGATGATCGACTGTTGCCGGCGAAGGTCGTCCTTCCAGTTGTAGCCGTTCGTGGCGGGGAACTGGAGGTAGCCCTCCTGGGAGAGCTCGGCGTCCGGCATCCGGGTCAGGCCCTTGTTCCGCAGGCATCGCACCCATTCCTGCCCGAGGGCGAGCAGTTGATGACGGTCGGCGGAGGCGGAGGCCGACGGGTTCGCCGGATCGGGCGAACCACCGGGAGTGCATCCGGCGATTCCCGCCGCGAGCAACGCGGTCAGTAGCAAGGTGGCCGTGGATTTCGTCATGTGTCCACCGTGGCGGCCGCGGCGATCGAACTCGTCCGACCGTGGTCGGTGCTTCGGCGGCCTGCGGCACCCGCGATGTAGTACCGCAGTCTGACGCGGGCCGCTCCAGCTCTTCCTACGATGGAGGCGTGTCCCGCTTCGCGCCACGCACACTGCTCACCGACGCCTCCCTGGCGCTGGTCCTGCTCGGGCTGACCATCGGGCCCGCCCTGGTGAGCCGATCGCTGGGCGTGCAGAAACCGACCATGCCGACCGACGTCCCCTGGTGGCTGCTCGCCGGGCTGGTGGTCGCCGGCTTGTTGATCAGACAGCCGTATCCCTTCGTGGCGCTGGCCCTCACCGGGGTGGGAACGCTCGGTCACCTGGCGGGCCACACCAAGTTCCAGCTCCTCGACCTCGCGCTGCCCCTGACGCTCTACACCGTGGCCACTGTCGCCCGGCGCCGTCGCGTCGCCCTCGCCGTGCTGGGCGTCGTGATGGCACTGACCTACGCGGCGATGCTGAGCGGCCGGATCCTCGAACAGCAGGCGGCGGAGCGATCCGACAAGGCGGTCCGGCTGGAGGCGGAGTTCGGGCCGGCCGGCCAGCCGGTCAAGAAGGCGACCGCGGCAAGGGTCGGAGGTGTGCTCACCGACATCACGATCGACACGAGCCAGGCGGTCCTCGAGATGTGGCTGCTGCTGGTCGCGGCGTTCGCCGTCGGCGACGGGGTGCGGAGCCGTCGTGCGCACCTCGCGGCCGTCGAGCAACGCACCGCCGACCTCGCCCGGCAGGAGCGGCAACGAGCCGCTTTGGCGGTCGCCGCCGAACGGGCCCGCATCACCCGCGATCTGCACGACGTGGTGGCGCACGGAATGTCGGTGATGGTGGTTCAGGCGCAGGGTGCGGCCGCCGCCCTCAACCGGCACCCCGAGCGGGCCGCGACCGCGCTGGAGCACGTGATCGACACCGGCCGGTCATCGCTGGCCGAGATGCGCCGGCTGCTGGCCGCCGGGCGCACCGAGCCGGCCGATGACGTGCGGCTCGCCCCGCTACCCGGAGTCGGCGCCGTGCCGTCGCTCGTCGACCAGCTGCGGTCCGCGGGCATGCGGATCAGCCTGTCGATCGAGGGCGTGCCCGATGTGGTGCCGGCCGCGGTCGACCTGTCCGCCTACCGCATCGTGCAGGAGGCCTTGACCAACACCCTCAAGCACGCGGGCCGTGACGCCGGCGCACGGGTTCGGCTGGAGTTCGATCCACGTTGCCTGCGTGTCGAGGTGGCCGACGACGGCGCCGGGCCGGCCGAGCAGTCCGAGACGCACGGCAACGGATTGCGGGGCATCGCGGAGCGGGTCGCCATGCTCGGCGGTGTTCTGGAGAGCGGGCGCGGCGACGGGTCCGGGTTCCGGCTGTCCGTGACGCTGCCCCTGCCGGCGCCCGCCACCCTCGCGGTGGACCGATGAGCTTGCGGGTGGTCGTGGTCGACGACCAGACGCTGGTCCGCACCGGGTTCCGGCTGGTGCTCGACGAGACCGACGACATCGAGGTGGTCGGCGAGGCCGCCGACGGGGCGCGGGCGCTCCAAGTCGTGGCGCTCACCCGGCCCGACGTGGTGCTGATGGACGTACGCATGCCGGGGTTGGACGGCATCGAGACCACCCGCCGCATCCGGTCCGGCGCGCATCCGGCCAAGGTGATCATCCTGACCACCTTCGACCTCGACGAGTACGTGCTCGCGGGTCTCCGCGCCGGGGCGAGCGGCTTCCTGCTCAAGGACGCACTCGCCGCCGACCTCGTCTCGGCGGTACGGGTCGTGGCGGCCGGCGAGGCGGTGGTGGCGCCCAGCGTGACCCGGCGGCTGATCGCGCACTACCTCGGCAACACGCCCGTCCGGCCGGCCGCCGATCAGCGGCTGGCCGTTCTCACCGAGCGCGAGCGGCAGGTGCTCGCCCTGGTCGCCCAAGGTCTGTCCAACGCCGAGATCGCCACATCACTGGTCCTCTCCGAGAGCACAGTGAAGACGCACATCAGCCGCGTCCTGGCCAAACTCGACCTTCGCGACCGGGTGCAGGCGGTGATCCTCGGCTACGAGTGCGGGCTGGCCGGCAACCACTCGAGTCGCTAGTCCGTACGCGACAGTGCCGGCCTGGCCAAGTCGCTATATACTGAGTATTATTCTCGGCATGATACGTAGGATTTCGTCATGAGCGTCCGGCACGCTCTGCTGGCATTGCTGGCTGAAGGGCCGAAATACGGGCTTCAGCTGCGCGAGGAGTTCGAGGCGCGCACCGGAGAGGTCTGGCCGCTGAACGTCGGGCAGGTCTACACCACCCTCCAGCGCCTGGAACGCGACGGCCTGGTCGAGTCCGACGGCGAACCCGACGCCGGCCCGCAGAAGAGCTTCCGCATCACCGAGGGCGGCGAGGGCGAGCTGACCGGCTGGCTGCGGACCCCGCCCGACCTGTCCAGCCCACCCCGTGACGAGCTGGTCATCAAGGTGCTTGTCGCCGTCCGCGTCCCGGGCGTCGACGTGCACGAGGTCATCCAGTCGCACCGGCGCTACCTGGTCGAGCTGATGCAGCAGTGGACCCGGCTCAAGGACGACGAGGCCGACTTCGACCTGAGCGTCGCCCTCGTGGTCGACGCCGAACTGTTCCGTCTCGACTCGGTCATCCGCTGGCTCGACACCGCCGACGGACGTCTGCGCCGGGCCGCGGCCGACGGTCCGGCCCCGGCCCCGGCCCCCGCCGCTGCCGCTGCCGCAACCGCAGCCGTGCCGAGGCTGCGCCGCCGGATCGGGGCGCGGCGATGAGCGTCCTCGAGTTACGCGACGTGTCCAAGATCCACGGCAGCGGCGCCGCCCAGGTCACAGCCCTGCGCAACGTCGACCTGAGCGTCGGCCCGGGTGAGATGGTCGCGGTGATGGGCCCCAGCGGCTCGGGCAAGAGCACCCTGCTGACGATCGCCGGCAGCCTCGAGTCCCCCACCGACGGCGAGGTGCTGATCTCCGGCAACGCCCTGTCCACGATGTCGGCCGACGAACTGGCCGCCCTGCGCCGCCGCTCGATCGGCTATGTCTTCCAGGATTTCAATCTGCTGCCCGGCCTGACCGCGGCCGAGAACGTGGCGCTGCCGCTGGAGCTCGACGGCACCTCCGCCCGCCGCGCCCGGGCCGCCGGCCTGCTCGCCCTGCAACGCCTCGACCTCGCCGACCGCGCCGGGCACTTCCCCGACCAGCTCTCCGGCGGCGAGCGCCAGCGGGTCGCCATCGCCCGGGCCGTGGTCGGTGAACGCCGGCTCCTGCTCGCCGACGAGCCGACCGGCGCCCTCGACTCGTCCACCGGCGAGGCGGTGATGCGGCTGATCCGGTCCGCCTGCAAGCAGGGCGTGGCCGCCGTCGTGGTCACCCACGACGCACAGGCGGCCTCCTGGGCCGATCGGGTCGTGTTCCTGCGCGACGGCCGGGTCACCGACGGCACGGCCACGCCACCCGGTCCCGAGTCGCTGCTCGCCCCAGGACCGGGCCGATGAACATGGCTGCGCGGCGGGCGATCGTACGGTGGGCCTGGCGTTTGCTGCGTCGTGAGTGGCGCCAGCAGGCACTTGTGCTCGCGCTGCTGACGGTGGCCGTAGCGGCGACCGTGTTCGGCCTCGCTGCGGCCGCGAACACGCCGGCCTCCCCCGCCGCCACCTTCGGCGACGCCACCTTCCGGGTCGGACTCGACGGCTCCGATCCCCACGTCGCCGCCCTGCGAGCGGCCTATCCCCTCGCCGAGCTCATCGAGCATCGCAAAGTCGCCGTTCCCGGGTCGGCAACCCCTCTCGACGTACGCGGCCAAGCGCCGGACGGCCCCCTCGGCGCACCCATGCTGCGGCTGACCGACGGCCGTTACCCAAGCGGCGCGGGCGAGGTCGCGATCACCGCCCGCACGGCGAGCCTGCTCGACCTGCGGCTGGGCGAGGTGTGGCGGCCGTCCGGCCAGAACTGGACGGTGGTCGGCGTGGTGGAGAACCCGCTCGACCTGCTCGACAACTTCGCCCTGGTCGCCCCCGGACTGCCCGGCCCGCTCAACCGCGCCGTCCTCCTGGTCCAGGCCACCCGCGCCCAGTTCACCGCGGTTCCCCGGCCGGACGGGGCAACCGTCGACTTCCGCCCTGCCGAAGAGACCACCGCGGCCGCCCTGGCCGTCCTCGTTCTCGCCACCGTCGGGCTGCTGTTCGTCGGCCTGCTCGCGGCGGCCGGCTTCACCGTGCTGGCCCAGCGCCGCCTGCGCGCCCTCGGCATGCTCGGCGCCATCGGCGCCCGCCCCCGCCACCTGCGCCTGGTGACACAGGCCAACGGCGCGCTGGTCGGCCTGGCCGCGGCGCTCGGCGGCGGCCTTCTCGGCCTCGCCGCCTGGCTGGCCCTCAGCTCCAGCATCGAAGGCATCGTCGAGCACCGCATCAATCGTCTTCACCTGCCCGGGCGCGAGATCGCGGTCGCCCTGCTGCTGGCGTTCGTCACCGCCGTGCTGGCTGCCTGGTGGCCGGCCCGTGCCGTGGCGCGGGTGCCGATCGTGGCGGCGCTGTCCGACCGTCCCCCGCAGCCGCGCCCCGCGCATCGGTTCGCGCTCGTCGGCCTCCTTCTCGTCGCGGCCGGCATCGCCCTGCTCGTCGTCTCCCGGCACAACCGGCCGCCGCTGATCGTCGGCGGGATCGCCGCCACCGCCGTCGGCATGCTCCTGCTCGCGCCGCTCGGCGTGGTGGCGCTGGGCACGATCGCCCGCGCCTGCCCGGTCGGCGTCCGGCTGGCGCTGCGCGACCTCGGGCGCTACCGGGCCCGGTCGGGCGCCGCGCTGGCGGCGATCTCGCTGGCCACCGGCATCGCGGCCGCCGTCGTGATCAGCGCCGGCGCGTCCCAGGCCGCCGACGCCGCCTCGCCGGAGAGCGGCAACCTGCCCGTCGACCAACTCGTCGTCTGGCTCTCCCCCGAGAAGATCCAGGGCCCGGTGCCTCAGCTCACCGGCCCCGATCTGAGCGCCGCCGAAGCCGGAGCCCGAGCCGTCGGCAACGCCGTGCAGGCCGGACCACTGCTGCCCCTGACCGGCGCACTCAGCCCGGACGCGCGGGTCCAGACCGGCTCCGGTAACACCGTGAGCGGCAAATCGGTCGCCGTCCTGGCCATCCCCGACCCGGTGGAGGGCGGTGGCAACCAGTACCGCGGCGACCGGATGATCCCGCTCCTGGTCGCCACCCCGGAACTGCTGCGGACGTACGGCATCGACCTCGCCACCATCGACCCGGCCGCCGAAGTCCTCACCTCGCTGGCCGACCTGTCCGGCTACGAGCTGCTCGACGGCGCCGCCCGGCCACGTCAGTGGCAGCCGAGAACGCAACGGGTGACGCTGCCCGCCTACACCTCGGCGCCGACCGTGCTGCTCACCGACCGCGGCATGCGGGCGATGCGATTCGGCCCCACCACCGTCGGATGGCTGCTCCAGGCGCCGCGACCGCTGACCGCCGCCGACATTGACAAGGCGCAGGCGACCGCCATCGCCACGGGCCTCACCATCGAGACCCGGCCGCTCGCGTCCGACCTGTCGAAGCTGCGGGCCGGCGCGACCGGTATCGGTCTCGCCGTGGCGCTCGGCGTGCTGGCCATGACCGTCGGCCTGATCCGCGGCGAAGGCGCCCGCGACCTGCGCACACTGACCGCCAACGGCGCCGGCCGCCGCACCCGCCGGATCCTGGTCGCGTCGACCGCGGCCGCGCTCGGTGTCGTCGGCGCTCTGCTCGGCGCGGGCGGCGCCTATGCGGCCCAGATCGCCTGGCACTATGAGCACCTGCGCCGGCTGGCCGAGGTGCCGTACACCCCGCTGGCCATCCTGGTCGCCGGTCTCCCGCTCGCCGGCGCCGCAGCCGGCTGGCTGCTGTCCGGTCGCACTCCCCCGGTAATCGCCCGAACGCCGCTGTAGGAACGCCACCATCTCACCGAAGCCCGCGGCGCTCGACATCGGACAGGACACGGTCGCCGGTCACACCTACAAGATGTAGGATGTGTTCAGGTCGGTAGCGTCTGAACCCGGCGGTTGTAAGTGGTCGGCTCACCCCAGAGAACCGCTCCAGATGGGCCGGCCCACCCGCCGACGGCACGGATCAACCAGCGACGGCGCCGCCCGGCGATCAAACTACGGCAAGGCAGACCGCCTCGGCGTCGGTGATCGGCCTGGCCACCTTCCCGATCGTGGCCGCCACCGGCCTCCTCGTACTCGCCCGGACGCTGGAGCTATCGGCGCACCTTCGCCTGACCTCAGGACGGCGAGTTCACCGGCCCGGCGGACACCAGCTTGCCGAACTCGGCCGACAACACGGTGCCGGCGTGACCATTGACGGCGAACGTCTGGTCCGGCTCGTCGGCCAGCGCCAGCGCGACGGTGACCTCACCGTCGGTCACCGTACTCCGCGCCCCGGCGATCGACGACGCCAGGATGGTGGACGTGCGTTCGCCGCGATCCCGGGCGGCGAGGACGAGCCACCACGCCCCGCCACCGACGACGCCGACCAGCACGACCACGGCAGCGGCGATCCAGAAGCCGAGCCGCACACCGTCGAGGCCGCGGCTGCCCGCGTTCACGGCGATCGCGGCGAGGCTGGCACCGAGCAGCAACCCACCGGCACACGTCCGCGCCGCGCGTTGCCGCACGGCGTTGATCTGCTGCACCCGCACCCGGTCCGGCATGAACCGCAAGTTCACCAGGTTCCCGGCTCCGGTCCGCACGTTGGCCACTCTCACCCGGACCACGGTAGACGACCGACCTGCCACCACCGCAAACGCCTGAACGCGACGTCTTCTCGCATTTGACGTGACACCTGTGACTGGGGGCACAGCGACGCACCTGACATGCTTGCCGCAGTCGCGTCATTGCCTGACGGCCGAACCGGATTGTGGGCAGCGGATGCTCAACCGCGATCGACGCATCGCCGGCGCAGCCGACCTCGTCGGCGCGGGCTCGGCGATGGCCGTCGGCGTGTTCGGCTGGCTAGCGGCGCACACCCTCAACTTCTGGATCATCGCGCACAGTCACCACGGCGCACTCAGTACGACCGAACGACACGTCCACCAGGCCACGGCCGCGGCAACAATCGTCGCCGGCGGCCTGGCGACGGCGGCATTGGTCACCGCTGCCCTTGTCGGCGGTCACCGCGCCGCACCCCGCCGCTCCACCGTGCACGTCGCTGTCGGCCTTTCCGCCGCGGCGTTCCTCGGCGCCGACACGATCGAGCACACGCTGCTCGGTATCGACAGCACCCCACCCCAGGCGATCCTGCTCGGCCTGCTCCTGCACGCGGGGTTCGGCGCCGTCTCGTCGCTCTACTGGCTGCGGTTCACCGACAGCGTCTGTTCACTGGCCACCCCCGCGACGACAAGTCCGGCCGAACCGGCGGCGCGTCCCGAGCCCGCCGAGCACGAGACCCCGCGCCGGCGGCGACTCGTCTGGGCGTACGCGGTCGCCGGTCGCGCACCTCCCGCCTGCTGACGTCATCCACCTTGAGGTCATCCCGCGGCATGTCGCGGGAGGGCTGAACGCCTGCGTCCCGCCATTGCGGCGGGCACGCCGTTCGACGTCATCCGGCGGCAGCCGCCGCCATCCTGCCGACCGCCGTGGCCCTCGAGCGCCGCGGCAGAGGAGCAGACATGTCAGCACAAGCACGTTCTTCCCGAGCGCAGCGCGCCCAGGTGGTGATCCGCCGCCGCGCCGGCACCCTGACCCGGGCGATCCAGGTCGCACTTCAGCGCGGCGGCTGGCTCGCCGCCGCCCGCGAGGGCGCCCACCTCGCCGGCGAACTCATCTCCCGCCCGGCGCACCGATGGTACGAGCAGCGTCTCGAACGCACCTGGACCCTCGACACCCGCACCGACACCGGCGTACCCCACGCGACCCCGCTCGCGAGTTTCGACGACGCCGTCGGATACTCGCCGATCCCGATCCACCACTTCCGGCGGCTGCTACGCCGCCTGCCGCTCGACACACCACAGGACTACACCTTCGTCGATCTCGGCTGCGGCAAAGGCCGAACCCTCGTCCTGGCTGCCCGGCACGGCTTCCGTCACGTCATCGGCGTCGAACTGGACACCCGGCTCAGCGACATCGCCCGCACCAACGCGGCCGCGGCTCCCACCGCCGACACCGACGTCACGGTGCACAACCTCGACGCCGCCACCTACGACTGGCCGGCCACCCCAACGGTGATCTTCCTGTTCAACCCGTTCGGCGCCGACACGCTGAACGCGGTCGTCACGAACGTCGTCAAGTCACTCGACGCGGCGCCGCGTCAGGTGGTCATCGCCTACTTCAACCCCGTTCACGATGAGGTCCTCGAGACGTACCCGACGCTGCGCCGGACCGCCCACGCACGACATTGGACGATCTACGAATCGGTGATCTGACCGGGACGCGCCCCCGCGTTCCGCGAGTTCGCGGGGGCGCCCTCTCCTCATGTCAGCGCCCAGCGATCGGTATCTCGATCGGCGCCGCCCGCGGGCACCCGGATCAGTCACCGGGCAGGCGAATTACCGGGTGGCCGGGCCGCGGCGGCAAATGTCCGGCGGTGGCTCGGGATACATGGTGGCGGCCGAGGTGAGGTCCGGTTACAAATGGTCTGAGATTCGCGACGGCCGGACGGATCGGTGTGCGATGAGAATTCTGACAGCGACTATTGACGCGGGTGGCAACACGCCGCCGACGGTGGCGATCACCGCCGAGCTGATCCGCCGAGGCCACGAGGTCCTCGTGCTCGGTCATGGCAGTCAGCGGGCGGCCTTCGCGGCCACCGGTCAACGCCTGCGAGAGTGGTCGAGCGCCCGCACGTGGAGCCCCCGAGCCGACCACCCCGATCTGCGCACCATGCTCTCCTGGCTGCCGCTCGCCTCCGACCCCGGCTACGGTCGCGACATCGCGGCAGCAGTCGGCACGGATCGCGTCGATCTGGTTCTGACCGATTGCATGATTCCAGGGGCGCTGCGGCAGATCCGCGCCACCGGCGTCCCCGTAGCCATGCTGGTACACGCATACTCCGGCTACTGGCGTACGCAATGGTCTCGCAAGAGCCCGATGGGCACGTGGCTCCGTCTGACCGGCGCACATCCGGGGCGGCGTGGGGCGTTGCCCGATCGGCTGGTGGTGACGACACTGCCGCAGCTTGACGTCATCCCGCAGGACCGTGGGCTTTTGCCGGCCCCGACGGTCCAGACCGGCCCGGTCTTCGGCTCGGCGCCGACATCAGCCGCCCGGGCCGACGGCGACGCTCCCCTGCTGATAAGCCTGAGCACGATCAGTTACCCGGGTCAACAGGCATGCCTCCAGCGCATTCTCGACGCTTTCGACGGCATGCCCGTACGGGCCGTGGCCACGGTCGGCACGTCGGTGAACGCCCGCGGGCTGCGGCCGCCGTCGAACGTCACGGTGCGCGCGTTCGCCTCCCACACGGAGATGATGCCCCGGATGAGCGCGATCATCGGCCACGGCGGGCACGGCACGACGATGCTCGCCCTGGCTCACGGGCTACCGGTCCTCATGTTCCCGCAGAGCGGCCACACGGACCAGCCGCTCGTCGCCGCTTCGGTGGCGGCGGCCGGTGCTGGTCTGACCCTGCCCCGCGAGACGGAGGTGGCCCAGATCAGAAGCAGCATCCTCCGGTTGATCACCGATCGGGAGCTCCGCCGTCGAGCCGCCCGGCTCGGCGAGCAGTTACGCGCGGTCGACGGCGCGACCGCCGCCGCTTCCGCTCTGGAAAGCCTGGTCAAGGAAAAGGCTGGGCCCTGATCACCGGCGATATCGAGCCCTCAGTACGCCCCCTCGCCGGTTCGGCTTCGGAAGGATCGGTTCGATGCCGCGATCGTGGCAGCCTTACCCGCCGAGCACACGGCGCACGGCCGCGGCGGACAGCTCCGTCTTGGGGACGAATCCGGCCACGGGCGCCTCGGCGATCAGGTCGGCGTAATCGGCCTCGGCATACGAGGAGATCATGACAATGCGAACCGCGTGCCCGTCGGCGACCAAGTCCCGGGCCACGTCGAACCCGGACTCCCCGCCCAGGCGGATGTCGACCAGGACCGCGTCCGGGCGCAGTTCCGCCACGCTTCGAAGGGCCGCGGCGCGGCTGCCGGCGACCCCGGCCACGATCAGGCCGTCGCGTTCCAGGGCGGCTCGGGCGACAGCGAGGAAGTTCTCGTCGTCGTCCACGATCACGCACCGCAGCTGCACAACGCCATCGTTCCAGCCGGCCGAACCCCGCGCATTGAAGGTAGCAGGGGGGGTAGATCATCCCCGCCGGGCGGAACTGGCATCGGCGGTGGCGATCGGAAGCTCCGCGGTCAGGCTTGTCCCGCCGCCTTCCGGGCTGTCGAGCCGCAGGCTCCCGCCGAGCGCCTCGACCCGGTCCTTGAGCCCGCCCAGGCCGGTGCCACCGGCCAGCGTGGCGCCCCCGATGCCGTCGTCGGTCACCGTGACACGCAGCAGCCGGTCCACCAGCTCGGCGCGGATGCTGACGACCGAGGCGCGCGCGTGCTTGACCGCGTTGGTCAGTGCTTCGGCGACGAGGTAGTAGGCGCTGACCTCGACGTGCTCCGGGAACCGTTGGTCGACGAGCAGGTCCAGTTCGACCGGGAGCAGCGAGCGCCGGGCGAGCCCTCGAAGCGCGGGGCGCAGGCCACCGCTGGACAGGACGGCGGGGTGGATACCGCGGGCGATCTCGTGCACCTCCTCCAGGGCATCGGTGGCCGCGGTCACCGCGTTCCCGAGCTGAGCCCGCAACTCGTCCAGCTCGCGCGGAACCGTCGCCTGCACGTCGCGTAACCGCAGTGCCAGCAGGACCAGCCGCTGCTGGGCGCCGTCGTGCAGGTCTCGCTCGATGCGCTGGCGCGCCTGGTCGGCGGCGGCGACGATCCGCGCTCGGGAGGCGGCCACCTCGCCTCGCGCCTCGGCGTTCGCGATGGCGGTCGACACCAGCTCGGCGAACGCGGTGAGCCGGTCCTCGCTGTCCGGGGGCGGCACCTCGTCGCTGGTGGACCCGGCCAGCAGAATGCCCCACAGGCGGCTCTCGGCCCTGACCGGCACGCCCACCGCCGCCTGCAAGCCCCAATCGCGTACGGCGACCTGGCCGATCGCGCCGGTGGCGTCGGCCCGGTACGTTCGCGCCGGCTGATGCGTACGGTGGACAAGGGTGCTGACGTTCACTCCGCCGAGCGGCAACCGGGCGCCCAAAGGCATCGGCGACGCACCCCAGCGGCCGACGATCTCGATCATCTCGGCCTCGTCGTCGTACCGGAACAGGGCCGCGAAATCGACCGCGAGCAGCTGCCCGGCCTCCGCGGCCACCGCGGCGAACACCGACTCCGGCGGCTCGGCCCGGGCGACCCGGGTCGCCACCCGCCGCAGAGCCGCTTGCTCGTCGGCGATGCGCCGGTATTCGGCGTACAGCTGGGCGTTGTCGAGGGAGACCGCGAGCTGCCCGGCGATGAGGCCGACAGCCTCCAGCCGTTCGGTGGTGAAGGCGCCGCGAATGAGGCGGTTCTCCAGCAGGAGCACCGCACGCAGCGCGCCTCGTCCGAAGACCGGCACGGCCAGCAGCGAACAGCAGGTGACGCCGTCGAAGTACGGGTCGCGGGCGAACCGGTCGTCGCTGGTGGCGTCGCTCACCGCCAGCGGTTCCTGGGTCCGCCGCAGGTAGCGCAGGACCGACATCGGTGCGTCGGGACTGCCCGCCGGTCCGGAGAGCACCCAGTCCCGCTGGGCCTCGTCCCACAGCACCAGGTCCACGCCGGTGGCGCCGGCCATCGCGCTCAGCACCTCCGCCACGCGGGCATGCAGTTGTTCGAAGCTGGTTTCCGAGCTCAGGGCTCGCGCGGCCGACATGATGCCGAGGAGGTCGGTGGCGCCTGTGGTCATCGGCACCCACGGCGGACGGTCGCCTTCGCCATCGGCGGACGGGTTCAGCCCCGGGTAGGCCCATTCCATCTGCTCGGATTTAGCCACCGCGCCCCAGGCGAGGTATTGCCCATGGGCCTGGGCGAGGAGCTCATAGCCGGTGTGTTCCAGGCCGTGGGCGAGCGAGAAGCGGCCGGCGCGCTCGGTGATCAGCGCCTTGTGCCACGGGCGCTGCCGCCTTTCGACCTCCCTGCGGGCGGAGTCGAACGCGAAAGCCGCAGCACGGAAGTCGCCCACCGTCCACGCCTGCTCGGCCTCCACGAGCCGCAACAGGTGCAGGAAGTTGTCGGGCGCGTCGGCGGCACGGGCGCCCAGCCACCGCAGCACGCCGTCGAGTTCGGTCAGCAGGACGGCGCGATCGGCGCCCTGCGCGGACCGGGCCTGCCCGGCCAGGCCGTACAGCGGATAGGCCAGGGCGCTCATCGAGAAGCCGGTGATGACCGGCAGCAGCCGCACCGCCGCCGCCCCCTGCCGCGCCACCTCGGCCGGGTCGCCGAAGATGGCCGCGGCGATCGCCCGGCACAGGTGGACGTGGATCACCACGAGCGGGTTGCCCGCGTACTGGTCCACGGGGATCACCGCGGGGGACGCGGCCGAGCCCTCCCGGCGGAGCACGTCGGCCAGCCATTGATAGCTCGCCAGCCACTGCGACGTCGGCTCGGTGCCGGTGCGCCGCGCGAAAGCCTGGGCCGCGGTCACCTGCGCCATGCAGGTGTCCAGGACCGGCCCGCAGTCCAGCAGCCCCACCACCGTCTGGTGGTAGGTGTAGCCCGCGTTCGTCAGGTCGCCGCCCGCGACCAGCCCCTCGCGGGCACGCAGGCTTTCCTGGACGCTCTTCTCCACCGGCTCGAACCAGGACTCCAGGAACGACACGACCAAGCGAGCATGCGAGGTTTCGGGCTCGAAGGGCCGGGTCTCGGCCAGGGCGAGAATCCGCCGGGCCACGCGGTACGCCGCAGCGTAGTCACCTCGCTGGGTGATGGCGTGGAAGGCGGCGTTGGCGGCCGACCCGACCAGGGTGTGGCCCGGTCCGTGTTCGGTCCAGATCCGCAGCGCCTCCAGGCCCACCCACGAGAACATGGCCTGGTCGCCGACGAAGTACACCGGGGAAAGCATCGCACTGAGCAGGCTGCCCGCCGTCAGCAAGGCCGGGTCGGTGAGGTCGGGGCGGGTCGCGTCGACGTGATCGGCGCGGTCCAGCCACTGATACATCCGGGTGAACTGCCGGTCGACCGCCGACGGCATGTGCTCGGCGTCCGGGACGTCGATGCCGCACTCGCGCAGCGATCTGACCACCAGAGCGATGGCCTCGGGAAAACGATTCCGGTGGGTCAGGCCCTTCACCTGAAGCGCCGTCGCGGTGGAGCGGTCCAAGATGGACGTGGCCAGTCCCTCCAGCACGCGGTAGTCCTCGTCCGCCTCCTCCAGCCGCCCCAGGCTGTAGAGCGCGGCGTGATCCAGGGTGTGCAACTCGATGAGCGCCTCGGTGCCGGCCTGATCGGCCAGGGTGAGCGCGGCCGCCAGCAAAGCGTGCACCAGCGAGAATTCCCCGATCTGGGTCACCTCGTCGGCGGCCCGCCGCAGCAGCGTGGCCGCGGCCCGGCGCTCGGCGGGCTCGGTGACCGCACCGGCCACCGGGAGGTACTGCTCGGCCGCGACCGCGAAGAGGCCGGGCACCACCGCGAGCCGCCGCGCCATGGCCAGGTGCAGTTCAGCCCGGCGATCCGGCCCGAGCCCGCTCAGCACGTCCTCCCGGATGCGGTCGTGCCGGAACCGCACCGCCGCCGCGGCCCCGGCCTCCGTCACCAGAATGCCTTCCCGCAGGGCCGGCGCCAGGACATCGCCCAGGTGGGGTTCGGCGGTCGCGATCTCGAGCACGCTCAGCTGGGCGCGCCCGCCGAGGCAGGCCATCGCCTCCACCGCCTGCCGGGACCGCACGGGCATGGCCGCGATCCTGGTGGCCGACAACCCGCCGGCCTCCGCCCCGGCCAGATGCTCCCGTACGGCCTCCGTCTTCCACCGCCAGCCGTCCGGCCCGGCGCTCAGCACTCCGCCACGTCGGAGGGCGTTGAGCAGTTCCACGGTCTCGTACGGGTTGCCCCGGCAGTGCGGCTCCAGCACCGCGCCCAGCTCCGTCACCGCGTCGGCGGGCACGTGCAGCGTCTCGCCCAGCAGGGTGAGGAAGTCATGCCCGGTGAGATCGGCCAGACTCAGGTGCGGCACGGCGGCCTCGCTCCACCGGGACAGCATGGCGGCCAGGGGGTGCGACGGATCCACCTGCCCTTCCCGGTACGCCGTGACCAGCAGCAGTCCCTCGGTTCCCTCGTTGCTGAGCACCATGTCCACGAAACCGAGCGGCACGCCTCCGCCCCACTGCAGGTCGTCGATGAAAACCACGAGCGGGCGCCTGCGGGAGGCCACCGCGCGTAGGGCTCCGGCCGCCACGAGTTGTGCCCGGACCCCCGCCGTCAACGGGTCGCCGAGCTCGCCCGGCCCCAGCAGTGTCGCGAACTCCGGCACCACCGTGGCGAGCAGGCCAGCGTTCGCGCCGAGCGCCCGCAGCATCCGTACGCGGATCGCGGCCACCTCGTCCTCGGGTTCGGCCAGCAGCAGGCGGCCGAACGACGTGAAAGCCTGTTGCACCGCGTTGAATTCCTGGTCGCGGCGGTACTCGTCGAACTTGCCCGAGACGAACCAGCCGCCCGCGGCGGTGACCACCGGGCGCAGCTCGTCGGCCAGCGCCGTCTTGCCCACCCCGGACGGGCCACTGATCATCACCCCCGCGCATCGCCCGGACAGCGCGAGTGAGAAGGCCTCCGTCAAGGCGGCCACCTGCTTTTCCCGGCCCACCAACCGGGACGGCGGCAGCAGCCGTACGGGAAAGTCGTGCTCTCCGACCAGGAACTCGCCGGGCTCGGGGGTGTCGCGCTGCTGCTCAAGATCGTGGACCACGCCGTCGGCCGACTGGTAGCGGTTGTCGGGCTCCTTCTCCAGCAAATGAAGGATGATCTTCGACAACGTCTCCGGTATGTCGGGATTGACGGCCCTCGGCGGAACCGGCAGCCGGGTTAGATGGTCATGCACCAGGCGGAAGGGGTCACTGGTGCCGAACGGCGGCTCGCCGGTGCCGAGCTCGTAGAGGACCGCACCCAACGCGTACAGGTCGGCCCGCTGGTCCACCGCCCGGCCGGTCCGTCCGGTCTGTTCCGGCGCGAGGTATGCCAGTGTCCCTGGAATCTCGGTATGGTGCGTGAAGGCCGGGCGAATCTCGGCGATCGACGTGGCGAGGGCGAAATCCACGAGGGTGAGCGTGCCGTCCGCGTCGACCACGACGTTGGCCGGGGTCAAGTCACGGTGGATCACCTCGCGGCGGTGCAACTCGGCTATGGCGCGGGCCAGGCCGAGCGCGAACCCGGCCAGATCGCGCGCGGGCACCGGTTTCGGCAGATCCGCCAGGGTGCCGACGCCGGCGTCGGCCAGCATGATGGAGCCCTCGTGCGGTGGTTCGTCCCCCAGCTGAGCCACTCCCGCCGCACCGCGCAGTCGCTCCAGGATGGCGGTCTCATGCCGCAGGCGGGACTCGGCCTCCGGGCCCAGCGGTTCCTTCGCGACCAGCGTGCGACCCGCACGGAACAGCCGGACGACCCGCGTGTGGTTACTTTCGTGCACGACCGCGAACCGCACGGACGGAACCAGGCCATCCGCCATCCCGCACCCCCACCCCTGGCCGAAGATCCTCCTCATCCTTACGCCCATGGAGCCACGAAAGCGACCGGCATTCAGCAGTTGAACCTGGCGATCGCCTCAGGGGTCACCGGGGTGAAGAAGTTGACCATGTTGCCGTCGGGGTCGCGGAACAGCATGGCCCGGTTGCCCCACGGCATCGTGGTGGGAACCTTCACGAAATCCGCTACCACGCTCCGCAGGTCGTCGTAGAGCGCGTCGACGTCGTCGACCAGGAATTCGATGATCGCGGTGTGGTTGTCGGCGGCCCGGGCCGAACCGGGTGCGAACAGCGGGACCGTACGGGTGCTGCCGATCGCCAGGGTGCCGTGGGCGGTCCGCAGCTCGGCGAAGTCCTCATTGCCCCACACTGCCCGCACCCCCGTGACCTTCTCGTAGAAGCCGACGAGGCGGTTGATGTCACCGGTGATGACGCGGATCGAGACGAAGTCCATGGTTCTCTCCCTGCTCAGCGGGTCCGGGTGGACCGTCGCGACCGAGGCTAGGAGTAATACTGGACAGAATCGGTCCAGTATTGCCGGTAGAGTTCGTCGCATGGCGCGACCGACGGCCCAGGTGCTCACGCTGCTCGAACTCCTGCAGTCCGGTGGCACCCGTACGATGGCCGAGCTCGCCGACCGGCTCGGCGTCGACCCACGCACCGTGCGGCGCTACGTCGATCATCTGATCGACCTCGACGTCCCGGTCGAGTCGGTGCGCGGCCGCTACGGCGGATACCGGCTGGCCCCCGGCTATCGCCTGCCGCCGCTCATGCTGAGCGACGACGAAGCCCTGGCCGTGCTCCTCGGCCTGGTAGCCGGCCGGCGCACCGGGCTGGCCACGGCAACGGGCACGGCAAGCGAGACGGCCACCGCGAAGATCCGTCGCGTCCTGCCGTCACGGATCGCGGACCGGCTGGATTCCGTACTCGAATCCCTGGCCTTCACCGGCGAGCCCGCCGACCTCCCCCCACCGCGCACAGGTGTCCTGCTCACCGTCGCCGACGCGGTTCGCCACCACCGGCCGATCTCGATCCACTACACGTCGGGCGATGCCCGCACGCTGCATCCGTACGGGCTGGTCAACCACGCGGGCCGCTGGTACGTCACGGGCACCGATCCGGGGGTCGGCGAGGAACGGACCTTCCGGCTCGACCGCATGGCGGACGCGAGGACGCTGCCCGGCTCGTTCGAACCGCCCGCCGATTTCGTGCCGGCGGAACGCCTGCTCACCGCGATGGCCCGGGCCCCCTACCGGCACGAGGTGACGCTGCGGATCCAGGGGACGCTCGAGCAGATCCGCCGGCGGCTACCGGCCAGCGTCGCCGAGATGCGACCCGATGCGGACGACGACTGGCAGCGTGTGGACATCCGGGCGGAGAGCCTGGACTGGCTGCCCGCGGTGCTCGCCGCGCTCGACCTGCCGTTCGTCGTCGAACGCCCGGACGAGCTGCGCGACCGCGTCATCGCGCTCGCCGACCGGCTCGCGGCCTCGGGCCGACAACTGCCGTAGCGGTCATCCGGTGAGCGGGTCGTGCTCAGCCGAGCAGACCCGCGACCGAATCGCTTCCGCCGCCGTCCCCAACAGACTTTGGTCTGTCGGCCGTCGTCTTCAGACCAATGCGATCGTGCTCCGCACGGGCCCAGCGTCACCGATATGACCGGCATCCGAGCGCGTGCCCGCCGCCTACTGCTCAGTACCGGCAGGGCGATCTAGGCGCGGACGTCGTAGGCGGCGCGGGCGGCCTCCACCCGGTCCACGTTCTCGTGCCCCCAGGCGATCATCGGCTGGACCGCGCCGAGCAGGGAGGCGCCCATCTCGGTGAGCCGGTATTCGACGTGGGGAGGCATCACCTCGAGCACCGTCCGCACGAGCATGCCGTCCCGCTCGAGATTGCGCAGGGTGACGGTCAGCATTCGTTGACTCACGCCGTCCAGACCACGTTTGAGCTCGCTGAACCGTCGAGGGCCGGCGCCCAGCATGGAGATCACGAGCAGTGACCACTTGTCCTCGATCAGCGGGCGACAACCGCTGCGCATGGTTACCTCCAGAGAACCGGGGCACCCGAATGTGCCTTATTGCCCGATACGTGTCGCCGGTCCGATCATGGCAGTCCAGACAGAGAAACCGTCACCACGAAGGACAGGCATGTCGACCTACGTTCTCGTCCATGGAGCTTGGCACACCGCGGCGGCGTGGGACCGCGTCGCCCCGCTGCTGACCACGGCCGGCCATCGCGTCCTCGCACCGACCCTGACCGGATACGGTGAGGTGGGCGCCGAGGTCGGGCTCGATACCCACGTCGACGACATCGTCGGCCTGCTCGGCGACGAGGACGCCGTCGTCCTGGTCGGACACAGCTACGCCGGAATGGTCATCACGGGAGCGGCGAACCGCATGCCGGAGAAGATCTCGCACCTCGTCTTCCTCGACGCCATGGTTCCCCGGCAAGGCGAGAGCGCCCTCGACGTCATGCCGGTCACTCAGCACCTGATCGACCAGGCTTCCCGGAGCGACGACCCGAGGCGCATCCCGCCGATGTCCCGCTCGTTCGGGGTCACCGATCCGGCCGACCTCGCCTGGCTCGACACGATCCTCCGCGACCACCCGGTTCGCTGCCTGCAGCAGCCGGTCGCCTTCGACGACCCGGTCGCGCGGGCGATCCCGCGCACCCACATCCACTGCACCGTCGGCGCCCCGCCGCGCCGCCCGGTGCCGCCTTCAGAACCGGTCTGGGAGCTGCCGACCGGCCACGACTGCATGATCACCATGCCGGTCGAACTCTCCGAGCTGCTCCTCAAGGTGCCGTGACAACACTCGTCACCGGGACGTGCAGAGTCGCGCCGCCCTTGTGCGGCATCCACCCCGCTCCGGGCCGGGAACCGGCATGACCTCACTCTCAGGAGTCACAAGCGATGCCGTTGCCGTCGAGGTCGAGGCGGTGGCGGTCGGGGGCGCGGACGGTCAGGCCGGTGAAGCCGTTGGCAAGCAGCCAGGCGCACTTGTCCTTCGCCGAGGCCGGGAAGGTCGTCGGCACGCACTGGGTGCGGGTGCCGTAGGCGCGGTCGCAACCGTCGACGTTCGGAGGGATCGAGAGTTTCGCGGTCGGTGACGGGCGTGCCGGCAGGGGTTTGACGCCGGGTTGGGCGGCGAACGGCTGGACGAACGGCGCGGGTGACCCGCCGGCCTCGGCAGTGGCGGCCACCGAGGCCGGCGGGCGGGCGGTGTCCACCGGCGGCGCGACCGGCGGCGTCGCCGGCGTCGCGGCGGAGGTGCTCGGCGGCGCCGGGGCACCGGAGGTCGCGACCGGTCGCGGTGGCGCGGAGGCGCCCGAGGTGGCCGCCGGCACGGCCCGGCCGGGGCGCAGCAGCACGGCCGCGACGAGCGCCGCCACCAGCGCCCCGACCACGGCGATGGACACACGGCGGGCGGTCATCCGACCTTCACCCACTTCGCCACCGACGGGACGCCGTTGGCGCCGACCACGAACAGCATGTACCAGCCGGGCGGGGCCAGGTTGGGGTTGCTGGTCAGGTTGAGGCTGATCGTGGTGCCGGTGACGGTCATCGGCAGGTCGACGAAGCGCTGGTTCGGGTCGCTGGAGTGGGTCACCGCGGCCGGCCGGATCAGTTCGGCCTTGAGGATCGGGCCGTCGACCGTGATGGTGTTCGCGGTGCCGTAGTCCCAGGTGTTGTCGGGCAGTGTCAGGATCTGCGGGCGGCCGCCCTTGAACAGGTAGGGCGGCGAATACACCGACACCCGCATGTCGAAACTGCCGTCGCCGGGGTTGTTGCCGACCGCCATCACCCGGCCGTCGGGCAGCAGGAAGGCCGACGAGTGGTAGCCGCGCGGCACCGGGTCGGTGGCCAGCCCGGCCGTGAAGGTGTTGGTCGCCGGGTCGAACATCGACGCCTCGTAGACCGGGTCGGCGCGGTTGTGCAGGCCGCCGCCGGTCTCGAATACTTTGCCGTCGGGCAGCAGCACCGCCGACACGTACATCTTGCCCTGGGCCGCCGTCTGGGGAACGCCGCCGGTGAGGGTGCCCGTGGGCAGCAGCGGCCCGGCCGTGTAGGTGGGGTTGGCCTGTTTGAGGTCGATGAGGTCGGTCAGCCGGTTGGCGTCGGGGTTGCTGTCGATGTTGCCGCCGCCGAGGGTCAGCACCCGCTGGTCCTGGGCCGGTGGCAGGAGCACGCTCATCGACTGGTCGCGCTGGTCCTTGTTCTGCAGGCCGCTGACCGGGGTGATGGTGTTCGCGCCGTAGTTGTAGATGGAGGCGCCGGTGCCGGGCAGCCCGTTGCCGAAGACGTGGCTGCCGGTGTAGAAGAGCCGCCCGTCCTGCATAAGGATCATCGACGGGTAGAGGCCCCAGAAGCTCCACGTCTGGTTGGCCTCGCCGAGTCCCAGCCACCGCTGCTGGGCGGCCGAGAAGTATTGCGTGGCCACCATGCCCGACGAGTCCTCGTTGAGCCCGCCCAGCGAGATCACGTCGCCGTTGCCCAGGACGGTCGCCGAGGGATACCACGATCCGGCGCTCATGTCGTTGACGCGGGTGTAGCTGTTGGTGGCCGGGTCGAAGATGAAGGAATCGCGCAGCCCCTTGTAGCCGTGCGAGCCGTCGGCGGCCGGGTAGTCCTTGTTGCCGCCCATCACCAGCACCCGTCCGTCGGCCAGTTGCACGTGCCCGGCGCAGAACAGGTCGGCCGGCGTCGGCACATTCGTGAAGGTGCCGGTGGAGGGCCGGTAGACGGCGGTCTTGAAGGTGCCGGCGGCGAAGTCGTCCAGGTTGTTGCCCGAGCCGGCCACGAGCAGCACGTCGCCGTTGTGCAGCACGACCGCGTGGATGGCCCGGACCGGCGTGTTGAACGGCATGACCTGCCAGGCGCCCTCGGTGCAGGCCGGTCCCGCGCTGCACGACGTGCCGGGCGCGGGCTGGGTGACGTCCTCCATCGTGTAGTCGTCGGTGCGCAGCGTGCCGGCGCCGTAGATCGTGATGCCCCAGACGATCTGGTCGGTGCCCGGCGGCACAGGCGGGGTGCGTACGGTCCGCTGTTGATAGGTCGTCGTGACCGGGAGCGTGGCCAGGTCGGTCCAGTAGACCCAGCCCTGGGCGACGTCGCGCCGGAACACGGTCAGCACCGTGTTGGGTGTGGTCGTGGTGTACCAGGCGCCGAGGTCGTACTGGTGGCCGGGTGTGACATTCGGGGCGCAGGACGGGTTCTCGAGCATCATCGCCTTGCGGTCGCCGGGGCCGGTCGCGCTCAGCGTGATCTGCATGGCCTTGGTGCCGGTGTGCGCCTGGGTGGTGACCCCGAAGGTGTACGGGGTGTCGCCCCACCCGGATTTCTCCCAGCAGACCGGGAAACCGTCCGCGCCGACGGCTTCAAGACCACCGTTGACGATCAGGTTGGCGCCCGCGGCGGCCGGGGGTGAGGGCAACGCCAGCACGATCAGCAGCGCCAGGACCAGCGAGAGGCCGAGGTCGCGGCGGTTGCGGCGGGACAGCCAGGGCCGGGGCGTCACGAGCGCCGTGCCCGATAGATGATCCCGTCCAGGACCAGGAAGCGGACCACGAACGAGATCAGCAGGGTGGCCAGGTTGGCGATCAGCACCCCGACGTGCAGGCCGGAGACGAGCAGCGCGAGCAGTGGCACCCGCAGCAGCAGGTCGGCGTTGCCGAGCAGGAAGAACCGGCTGATCCGCGAGGCGAAGCGGCGATGCTGGCGGCGGTTGCGATAGAGCAGGGCGTCGGTCAGCGCGAAGTTCCAGCCGACTGCCACCAGGTTGGCCAGCACTGCCGCCGGCAGGTAGTGCACGCCGATTCCGTCGTGCAGGAACCACAGCACGGCTTGGTTGGGCAGCAGGCCGGAGACGCCGATGAGGGCGAAGACCAGCATCCGCGCGCGCTTGGCGCCGAACCGCAGGATTCCGAGGTGCTTGAGGAAACGTACGCCCTCGGTCAGGCTCGATTTGGACTCGCCGGCATGCCGGGGCTGGAACGCGTACGGCACCTCGACGATCCGGCCGGGCCGGTTGCGGACGACGAGCTCGAGCAGGATCTTGTAGCCGAGCGGCTGCAGTTCCTCGGTCTCCAGCGAACTCGTACGGATCGCGAAGAGCCCGCTCATCGGGTCGCTGACCTGAAACAGCGCGTTCCGGAAGAGCACCTTCGTGACCACCGTCGAGCCGCCCGAGATCAGCCGACGGTAGCCGCCGTCCAGCCCGTCCCGGCTGCTGCCGCCGCCCGAGTAGCGGCTGCCGACGACCAGGTCCGCCCCGTCGCGCCGCCCCGTCGCGATCAGCGAGGGCACCACCTCGGGCGGGTGTTGCAGGTCGGCGTCCATCACGACGATCCATTCGCCGCGGGCGGCCCGCAGCCCTTCGACGACCGCACCGCCGAGCCCACCGACCGCCTGCTCGCGGTGGATCACCCGTACCGGGAGGGGGCAGGGGGTCGCCCGGATCACCGCCGGAGTGTCGTCAGTGCTGTCGTCGACGAAGACGATCTCGGTGTCGCCGGCCGGGAACGCGGCGGCGAGCCGGTCGAGCAGGGTGACGACGTTGTCGCGTTCGTTGTAGGTGGGCACCACAATGGTCTGCTGAACGGCGAGGCCGACCCGCAGCTCACCCAGCGTGCCTCGCAGCGTGGCCCGGACCGGGCCGGGACCAGCGGTGATGGTCATGATGGCTCCTTGTCGACCTGGCGGATCTCGATGACGCCGTCGGCCGGGCCGAACGACGCGATCACGGTGGAGTTGCGCAGCAGGGCGGTCACGGTCGGGAGGGTGCCCGGGTCCTGGCGTACGGCCGGGCTGGAGACGATGTAATCGACGTCGCGCCAGCCGCCGCGGAGCCGGGCCGCGACCTCGGTGTCGAGGTCGAGCTTGTAGAACCAGAGGACGCGGTCCTCGGGGTAGCCGGCGTTGACGCAGTCGAGCCAGAGGACGTCGTCGACGACGATCGTGGACGGCGGTTGGGCCCGCAGGTACTGGGCGGCTTGGACGTACGCGGCGTTGTCGTTGGCGGTGAGGGCGCGCCGGTCGCCGACGTACCAGCGCGGGGCGACGACGGTGGCGGCGAGGATGACGGCCAAGACGACGGCGGCCGTACGGCAATGGCCCCGCAGGTTCGTGACCGTCCAGGCGATCACGCCGGCGATGGACAGCGCGAAGAACGGCAGGACCTGCACGACGTACATGGCCGGCAGGTAGCCGCCTGGGCGCAGTGCCACCACGATGAGGATCGCGCCGGCCACGGCGACCGGCCTGAGCCGTCGCGAGGTCAGGCCGGCGACCGTGGCGGCCGCGCCCGCGACGAGCAGGACGCTGTCGTAGTAGAGCCACGACTGCAGCAGCTCGTGCGCGCCGGAGCCGTCGGTGAAGATGCTGCCGGAGCCCGAACGCGAACCGAGCTGGAACTGGATGGCGCCGATCAGCGACACGTGCCCAGCGCCGGGGAAGAGTTCGCCGCGCAGCAGCGCGTACAGCGGATAGAAACCACCGACCAGCACCAGACCGCTGGCGAAGGCGCCGATCGCCCACGGGCGGGTACTGCTGCGAGCCGTGTTCTGCCAGAGCGCGACCAGCACGGCGGGCAGGATGACCAGGATCGTTTCCTTGGACAGCACGGCGGCCGCGGCGGCCGCCCCCGCGGCGGCGAAGTGCCACAGGTGTTTACGCGGGGTGAGCGCGAGGGCCAGGGCGGCGAGGGTCCAGACGACGGCGAAGCTGTCCAGGTAGATCTGCCGGCCCATCGTGAGGAACAGCGGCGACAGACCGTACGTGAGCAGGCCCAGCCCGGCCGCCCAGCGCGGCAGGCCGATCCGGCGGCCGACGACGTAGACCAGCAGCAGCCCGGCCGCCTGCAACGGCAGCATGGCGATGCGGCCGGCGGCCACCGCGAGCAGGCTGGGCGCGATCAGGCCGGGCAGCCAGGAACCGGCGGCGAGCTGGATCCAGGCCAGCGGCGGATGGTCGTACCAGTAGGTGTAGTGGGCCAGGCCCTTGCCGTGCTGCACCGCCCAGGCCTGGGCGAGGTAGGTGCCCTCGTCGTCGCTGGCCGTCGGGAAGCCGGTGATGTTCCAGGCCAGCAGAGCGAGAACGACGGTCGTGAGGCCGACGGAGACGTACAGATCGGTGTGGCTCCGGGTTTTGACCTCGGCCGGCGCGGTTCGTTCGAGCTCCAACACCGTCATGCCGCCGCCTCCGCGGGCAGGTGCGCTCCGACGTGGGCGGTGAGCTCCCAGTTGCGCCGGCCGGTGTGTTCGCGCCACACCGCGCGCAGCGCCGCCGTGGACAGGACCAGGGCGTACGGGAAGGTTCCGAGCACCAGCTTGGCGTAATGGTGCCACCGGACGCGCAGGTCGTACTGACGGCCGAAGTCGTGCAGGCCGACGATCTGGAACATCAGCGTGGCGGCCATCGGCAGCACCGGCAGGAAGGTGATCAGCGCGACGAAGACCGGGAGCTGCGCCCAGATCGCGACCGCCACCCCGACCGGGATGACGACGCCGGAGAACGCCTGCAGGAACGGGCTGGTGAGCGTGTAACGGGCGAGCATCCGCGACCGCCACGTCGGCAGCCGCCGCCACTCCCCCTTGCGCAACACCTGCAAAAAGCCCTGATGCCACCGCGTACGCTGCCTGATCAGGGCGGCCACCGAATGCGGCGTCTCCTCACGGGTGACGATCGTCGCGTCGTAGGCCACGACGACCTTCGCGCCCCGGCTGGACAGTCGCACGCCCAGGTCGCAGTCCTCGGCCAGGCAGGTGCCGTCCCAGCCGTTCGCCCGGCGCAGCACGTCGGAGCGCACGAAGACGGTGTTACCGCCGAGCGGGATGAAGCCCTTCTTGGCGTGCAGGTGCAGCCGGCTGCGGAACCAGAAAAAGTACTCCAGGCAGTTCTGCAGGCTGTACCAGCTGGAATGGAAGTTGATCAGCTGCACGCCGCCCTGCACGACGTCGGCGCCGGTGGCCCGGAAGGCGTGGTCGACGTGCTCCAGCAGCAGCGGATGCACCTGATCCTCGGCGTCGAAAACCCCGACCACATCACCGCGTACGTAAGGGAGCGCGGTATTGAGGGCCCGGGGCTTGTTCTTGTGCTCGTTGTGATCGGTGACGACCAGGATGCGTCCGGGCGCGGTGGCCGCTGTTTTATGTGCGACCGCAGCGGTGTCCGGGTCGTCGTGCCCGACGATGATGATGATCTCGAAGCCCTCGTGGGTCGACCGCAACAGCCGCTCGACGGTGTGCTCGAGGACAGCTTTCTCGTGCCGGGCGGGCAGGAGAAGGGAAAAGGTCAGGTGCTGCTCCCCGTCGGGCGGAGCGAAACGGGTGCCGGCCAGGGTCTCCGGCGTCCGCCAGGCGTGCATGGTCCACCACAGCGTCACCGCGGCGAAGGCCGCGAGCACCAGGGAAACGAAAATCATGATGACGGCAGCCAATGTCATGGCGCTTCCCCGTTTTCTCCGGCGGGCTTCTGGAAAGACCCTATCGAGGTTTGCCTCGTATCCATCAAGGGGACTGTCGTGGGTTTTACAGGACGCCGACGACCTTTATCGAGTTCGAAATGGAAGCGCAACACGGATTCGGGCATGTGCGGCCCTATCCTGCCGGAACGGCCTCGCGCGGCTCGTATCACACCAGGTCAAGACGGTGCAGCTAATTGGATAGGTCCAATGTGTTAACGGATTGACGCACTTACGGGACCACTGTGGACCAGCAATTCACGCGAGGGCCGGAAGCCCTGCGGAGGGAACGAGTGGCATTGCGCCCTCGCCGTCCTCGCCGGTAAACGCAGGACGGCGCCGTTGACGGTGATGCGGGCGGTGCCGGCTCGCCGCCTCCAGATGGCTGAGGTTCTCCGGCTTGCGGCCGACGAGGTCGACGTCGGCCGCATGGACGCGGATCCGCACCTGGCAAGGTTCGACTTGCGGTACGGAGACGTCGCGCAGCCCGAAAGCAGCTGCAACTTTTTCACCCAGCAGGTCATTCTGACGGCAACCATAAAGTCCGACATATCAGCATCCCTGATCCAGCCGGACCGATAACGAGTCCTCAAAACCGGCAAATCACACCGATGGGTAGGCGCCGGTGCTCTACTGACAAGGACTCAGCGTGTCGCGGTATGACACCGCGGCGCATCGCTGGATTCACGGGTGAGGCAACATGACGACGCCGAAGTTGGACAGCACCACTGGATCGCTCACCGCCCGGAGGGCCACCTCGCGTCGCCGGGTACTCGTGCCTTCCGGCTGCCGGCAGCAGGTGTTGGCCGAGAACGACCGGTCCCAGGTGCGCCGGCTGTGGCTGCCGGACGGCAGCACAGTTATCTGGAAGGAGTCGATCGGCGAGGGCTCGGTGGCGCGCCGGCGTCACGAGACGGAGGTCCTCGATCGGTTGGACGGCGTACCGGGAGTGGCCCGATTGGCCGAGTACAGTCATCCGGACGCCGTCGTGCTGGCCGACGACGGCGGGATGCCGCTGGCCGCGGCGGCGGTGGAGGAGGAGCCGTTCGAGCCGGCGGCGGTGGCCGCCCTTGCGGTAGCGCTGTCCCGGACCATCGCGGCGATGCACGCTCGCGGTGTCGTGCACAAGGACATCAACCCGGCGAACATCCTGTTGAACGACGCCCGGCAGCCCGTCCTGATCGACTTCGACGTGGCGAACACATTCGCTGAGGACCGACCCGGGTTCGTCAGCCTTCGGGAGATCGTCGGCACCCTGCTTTACCTGCCTCCGGAGCAGACGGGCCGGACCGGGCTGCCGGTCGACCACCGGGCCGACCTGTACACCCTTGGCTCGACGTTGTACGAGCTGCTCGCCGGTCGCCCGCCGTTCCAGCAGGACGACGAACTGAGCCTGATCCACGACATCCTGCTCAAGGTTCCCACTCCCCTGGCCGAGCTGCGGGCGGACGTGCCACCGATGTTGTCGCAGATCGTCGCCCGACTGCTGGAAAAGGAGCCGGGACGCCGCTATCAGAGCGCCGAAGGCCTCGCCCACGACCTGTCCCGCGTGGTGCAGCAGCCGGACGAGCTTTTCCCGCTCGGTGAGTGGGACTTCCCGCTGCGGTTGGCGGCCCCGTCGCGTCTGGTCGGCCGGCACGACGAGACCGCTGTGCTGCACACCGCGCTGGAGAGAGCGATCGCCGGCGCCACCCGCGCGGTGCTGGTCGCGGGTGCCCCCGGGGTCGGTAAGTCCGCGCTGATCAATGAGCTACGACGGCCCGCGGCAGCCGCCGGCGGCTGGTACGTGACCGGCAAGTCGGATCAGTATCAGCACGAGACAGCGCTCGGCTCAGTGCTGCAAGCGGTCCGTGGTGTCGGCCGGCTGCTGCTCGCCGAACCGAAGGAGGTGCTGACCCCGCTGCGTAACCGTCTGGCCGAGGTGCTCGCCACCAACATGGGTCTGATCACCACCGCGCTGCCGGAGTTCGCCATGCTGCTCAGCGACGGCCACCCGGCGTTCGAGGACTACCCAGCCGAAGCGGAGCCGCGGCTGCGGCGGGCTCTGGTGGAGCTGCTGCGGGTGGTGGTCACCCCACAGCGACCGCTGGTACTCGTCGTCGACGACCTGCAGTGGGCCGACCCGACCTCGCTCGGCCTGTTCGACGCCCTTCTCACCGAACCGGGGCTGCCCGGCCTGCTGGTGGTCGGCGCCTACCGGGCGCAGGAGGTGGACGCCGCGCACCCGCTGTCGGCGATGGCGGCCCGCTGGCAGCGGCTGGGTGTGGTGTCAGAGCCGATGAGCCTCGAGAACCTCCCACCCGGCGACTCCGCCATCCTGCTCGAGGACATGCTCCGGCTGCCCGCCGGGCGGGCCGCGGAACTCGCCGGCGCGCTGCACCGGTGGACGCATGGGAACCCGTACGACACCCTGGAACTCATCAACGCGCTGCGCCGGGACTGCGTCCTCGCGCTCGTGCAGCGGGACTGGCAGTGGGACGTGGCGGCGATCCGCGAGCACGTCGGGCAGAGCGACGTGGTGGGCATCCTGCAGGCGCGCATCGCCCGCCTGCCGGAGAGCTCCCGGACGCTGATGCAGGTGATGGCGTGCCTCGGCGGGGAACCAGACGTGCGGCTGCTGGCCCATGCCGTCGGCCGTCCCGTCACCGCCGTGATCGAGCAGCTGACGCCGTCGCTGGAGGACGGGCTGCTGGTCATGGCGAACGGCCGGAGGATCGACGCCGCCGTGGACGGCGTCCAGGTCAGGTTCCGCCACGACCGCGTGCAGCAGGCCGTGTCCGTCGGTCTGGACGACCCGGCCCGTACGCTGTTGCGGCTCACCGTCGCCCGTCGGCTGGCCGGCTCTTCCGACACCGCGGTGCCGGCTGCCGAGCAGTACCTCGGCGCCGCCGACGCGGTCCACGACCCCTCCGAGCTGCGCGCGGTGGTGGGCCTGTTCACCACCGCCGCGGACCACGCCTGGCGTGTCGGCAACCACCTCACGGCGGAACGTTTCCTGACCACCTCGACGAAGATCCTTGCCGGGCTCGACGCCCCCGACGACGATCCACGACTGATCAGCCTGCGGATCCGCCGGCACGCCGCCCTGTACGCCCTCGGGCGGCTTGACGAGGCCGACGACGTGTATGCGGCGATCGAACGCGGCAATCCGAACCCGGTGCACCTGTCCGTTCCGGCGAACACGCAGCTCAACAGCATGGCCCAGCGAATGCGCCACCACGAGGCGTTGAGGTTCGGACTCGAACTGCTGGAACGGCTCGGCCAGCCCGTCCCCGGTGAGCAATTCGCCCAGCAGCTTCCCGCCCAGTGTCGAGAGCTGGCGGCCTGGGCCGACACCCTCGATCTGACGGCCGACCTTGTCCGCCCGGAAACCACCGACGAACGAGTGCTCGCGGTGACCTGCCTGTTCAGCCGGCTGCTACCCACCGCGTTTCAGCTTCACGAGCGGCTGATCGGGGCGTGGATCCTGCTGGAGAGCCGACGGCTGTGGGACCGCCACGGACCTTCGGCCATGCTGGCCGCGACGCTGCCCACGGTCGGCCCGCTACTGGCGGCGATTCTCGGTGACTACCGCACCGGCGGACGGATCGGTCGGCATGTCCTGGCGGTCAGCGAGGCCCGGAACTACGAACCGTTCACCTCGCTGCTGCGGCACCGCTATTCGATGCAGCTGATGCCCTGGATGGAGCCACTGGAAAACAGTGTCGAACAGGCCCGGCAGGCGCACGAGGGTCTGGTGCGCGGCGGCGACCTGCAGATGGCTAGTGCGACCAGTTTCACCGTGCTCGCCGGCCAGCTCGACTGTGCCCGGTCGTTGGAGTCGTACGTCGGTGAGATCGAGAGCGCCGCGGCGTTCGACGCCCGGACCGGTAATCGTTATTCCGGCCGGGTGACGGTGGCCCACCGGCAACTGGCACGGGCGCTGCTGGGCCGTACGGCCGCTCCCGGCCTTTTCGACGACCAGGGCTTCTCCGAACGCGAGCATCTGTCCCAGGTCGACAAGCACCCGTTGGCGGCCGGCAATTATCACACTTTCCGGTCCGTCGCGGCCGCCATCTTCGGCGATGCGGCGGCGCTGGAAAAGCACACTGCGGCGGTGATGCCCTTGCGCGCGGCGGTCATCGGATATGCGCAGGCACTCATCCCATTGGTACGGGCCTTGTCGCTGGCGGAGCAACTGCGCCGCGAGCCCCGGCCCGATCCGGAGCGTCTGCTCGCCGAACTCGACGAGTGCCGGGACTGGCTGGCGGCGCGGGCGGAGGACGCACCGGTCAACTTCCGGCACCTCGTCGGGCTGGTCGACGCGGAGCGGGCCTGGGCCACCGGTGACGAACTGGCGGCCTTGGCCGCGTTCGACCGGGGAAACCGAGAGGCGGAGGCGGTGCAGCGTCCGTGGCACCGTGCCCTGCTGGCCGAGCACATGGCGTTGTTCCACTTGGCGCACGGCTTCGACTGGGCCGGGCGGGGGCTGCTGGCCGAGGCGCGACAGGCGTACCTGGACTGGGGTGCCACCGGCAAGGTGTTGCAGCTCGACGCCGCGTACCCGTTCCTGCGCGTTGCGGGCCGTGCACGGATCGCCAACAGCCGCAACGGGTCGATGCTGCCCCGGACCAGCAGCATCAGTGCGGACGCGATCGACACGATGGGCATCCTGCGCGCGTCGCAGGCGCTGAGCTCCGCAACCAGTCTCGACGGCCTCCAGGTCGCCATCGTGGAGCAGCTCACCACCCTGACCGGGGCCGCCGATGTGGTGCTGGCCGTCCGCGACGACGATGCTGGGGACTGGTACCTGCCGGCGAGTCCGCACACCGGGCCGACGGTGGACGTGGAGACCGCCGGACAGCGTGGCCTACTGCCGCTGACCGCGTTCCACTACGCGGCTCGCACCCGCGAACCACTGCTTGTCGAGGACGCTACCCGAGACGACCGGTTCCACCGTGACCCGTACCTCACCGGCGCTCAACGCTGTTCCCTGCTGGTCGTACCGGTGCTGCACCACGACGAGATACGGGCCATGCTGGTCCTGTCCAACAAGCACACCAGCGGCGTCTTCACCACCGACCGCCTCGATGCCGTCGTTCTCATCGCCGGACAACTCGTCGTCTCCCTCAACAACGCGCTCCTTTACGCCTCACTCGAACACCGCGTCGACGAACGGACCCGCGAACTCGCCGCCGCGAACCGTCAGCTGGAGATCCTCAGCGCCACCGACGCCCTGACCGGCCTGGCCAATCGACGGCAGTTCGAACGCGCCATCGACGCCGAATGGCGGCGGGCCACGCGTACCGGTCAGCCCTTCTCGGTCGTCATGATCGACGTCGACTTCTTCAAGAAGTACAACGACCACTACGGCCACCAGGCGGGCGACCACTGCCTACGCCAGATCGGCGACGTACTCGCAGCGAGCGTGCGCGGCGCCACCGACCTCGCCTGCCGTTACGGCGGGGAGGAGTTCGTCCTCGTCCTCGGCGAGACCGGCCCCGACGGAGCCGCTACGACGGCCGAACGGACCCGCAGCGCGGTGGAGGCGTTGCGGCTACCGCACGTGGCCGGCGTCGACGGCCACGTCAGCATCAGCATCGGGGTCGCCACCTCGCCCGGCGGCCCGTTGGCCGAGATCGCCGAGGAACTGCTCGCCCGCGCCGACACGGCCCTTTACCGGGCCAAGGAAGAGGGCCGCAACCAGGTACGCTGCGCACCGTCAGCCGAGGCGCTCACCACAAACCCTGAACGGTAGTGCCCCGGCGAAGACGTCGAATCTGGTTGTGCCTCGACCGTGGCGAGCTGGGGTCGGCGGCGGACTGGGCTCGGGCCGGGAGGCCCCACGACTCTTGGTGGTCGAAGCCATCACCCCTCTCCTGGGTGATGTAGCCGGGGCTGGTCACCGCAGCGCCGCGATGACGACCTTGGTCGCCTCGGCGATCAGGCTGTCGGCCGAGGGAGCATCCGGCATACCCCGGTCCGACTGGACGGCGATGACGAGCGGGCTGCCGGTGGGCGGCCAGACGACCGCGATGTCGTTGCGAGTGCCGTACCCGCCGGCGCCCGTCTTGTCGCCGACCTTCCACCCGGCCGGAACGCCGGTCCGGATGTAGGGGCCGCCGGTCGTGTTGCCGATCAGCAGGTCGGCCAGTTTCTGCCGCCTCGGACCGGGCAGGACGTCACCGAGGACGACCTTGCGCAGGTCGGCGCCGAGCGCTCGCGGGGTGCTCGTGTCCCGCTTGTCCCCCGGGGTCGCCCCGTTCAGGGTCGGCTCGGTGCGGCTGACGACGGTGGTGTTGTCGTTGATCTTCCGCAGTTCCCGCTGCAGCCCCTTCGGGCCGCCGATCTCGGCGAGCAGCAGATTAGCGGCCGTGTTGTCGCTGTACTGCACCGCGGCGGCGATGAGGGCCTCGACCGGCATCCCGGTGGCCACGTGCTTCGACGTGATCGGCGCGTGCTCGAGCAGGTCCGCCTCGGTGTAGTGGACCACGCGTCGCAGCTCGGCGTCGGACAGCCGGCGAAGCAGGACCGCGGCCAGCAATGCCTTGAAGGTCGAGGCGTACGCGAACCGCTCGTTGCCCCGGTGCGAGACCGTACGACCCGTCCCCGTGTCGACCGCGTAGACGCCGAGGCGTGCGCCGAACCGGCGTTCGAGCTCACCGAACTCGCGGCTCACGACGTCCGCCGACGGGGCAACGGCCGACGGGGCGACCGCCGACGGGGCGACCGCCGACGGGGCGACCGCCGACGGGGCGACCGCCGACGGGGCGACCGCTGTGTGGGAGATGGTGGACTGCGGGTCAGCCGGTTTCGGGCCGCAGCCGGTGAGCTGTCCGCCGACGAGGACCAGCGGGAGTACCGCGACGACCGGCCGCCGAGCAGCGCGAATCATGTGTTGTCTGCCTTTCGTCCAGCGATTCAAACCGTGTTGCGGCCGCCCGGTCAAGCCGGCCTCAGGGAATCGGCCCGGTGTAGCTCATCCAGAAGTCGATGGCCGCCGCCCGCGGGCGGGGCGCAAGCACGGTATCGTTCCCGAACTCCATGACCTGTTCGGGTGCCCGCTCCACGGTGGGCCACTGCGGCAGCCCGGTCGCGTTCGGGTCGCCTTTCCGGACGAAGTTGATCCAGTACGCGCTCATGTGGTCGCGCAGTCTGTAGTCGGCCTGCTCGTAGTCGGGGCTGCCGTCCTTGCCCAGGTTGTCGTAGGCGTACATGACCTCCGCGCCGTGGTAGGCGCCGAACTTCTCGAGTCCGTCCTCGGGCGGCACGCGTGTGAAGTAGTAGAGGTAGGCCGCTGCTTCACCGGACCGGGTCTGCAGGTGGGCCCACCGGTACATGGCTCGCGTCATGACCCGGTCGGTCTCGGCGCGCAGCGTCGACTCGAGCACCCGCTCCGGCGACCCGCCCGGGTACAGGTTCAGGAACGTCGCGGCTTGCGGGCCGTACTTCTCGCGTACCGACTTCTCGTAGGCGGCGGGATCGTCGTCGGGCGGGTCGGCCAGGGCGAGGGAGGACTCGTCGGCATTGCTGCCGACCAGGATCGGGACATCGAGCTGATCCCCGGAGGCGTAGATCTGCGTGGGCGGCCGGCTCAGCACATGACCGTCGATGGAGGGTTGCCAGTGCGGGTCGAGCGACTTCGCCGCCTCCCGGATCCGCTCGACCGGCATGGCCCGCATGTCCTCGATCGACGCGCCGCCCAGTTCCCGGCTCAGCCGCTGCCCGGCGTCCTCCGCCACGGCCCGGGTGTCGTTCTGGTGGTCGTTCCCGGCGTCCCCGGTAGTGCCCATGCACGCGCCGCTGCCCGCGATGATGCCGTCCACCAGGCCCCGCGCCAGCGGAGTGGCTCCCAGGATGCAGACGGCCTGCCCACCGGCGGACTCCCCGGCGACCGTCACCCGGTCGGGGTCGCCACCGAACGCCGCGATGTTGTCGCGGACCCACCGCAGCGCCGCGATCTGATCCATGATCCCGTAATTGCCCGACGCGCCCTCGGCCGACTCGGCGACAAGCTGCGGATGGGAGAGGAAGCCGAGCACGCCAAGACGGTAGTTGAACGTGACGGTGATGATCTCCCCCCGGGACGCGAGGGCCTCACCGTCATAGATCGGCAGGGCGCCCGAGCCGGTCGCAAAACCTCCACCGGCGATGTAGACGAGCACGGGGCGATTCGTCGCGCCCACTGTCCGCCAGATGTTGAGCGACAGGCTGTCCTCATTCACCGGGTACGGGTTGAGGAAGGTGCCCTCCAGCGGAACCTCGACGACCCGGGACAGCGCCCGGCTGAAAAAGGTGGAGGTCCCCTGGACGGCGACGTCGGAGAACTCGTCGGCCGCCAGCACCTGGCTGCGCGGCGCCGCCGGCCGTGGAGGGCGCCATCGCAGGTCGCCCACCGGTGGCTCGGCGTACGGGATTCCGGCGAAGACCTCGACCGTACGGTCGTCGTTGTAGACGCCGGTGACCGGCCCTTCCCGGGTCGGCACCGCCGCGGTCGGGCGACGGTCCTCGCCACCGGCCACCCGGTTCTGCGGCGGCGGATGGGCGACGACGGCGATGGCGCCGGCCAGGATCGTGGCGAGCAGCCAAGTGGCCACGCGGAACACGACCCGTCCCCGCATCCACCAGCGCGTGGTGAGGGCGAGCGTGACGAGCAGCGCCGTGACGAGCGCCCATCCCCACCACGGGCTCCGGTTGAGCCACGTCAGGGCGTACGCGATCACCGCCGTCGGCACGAGGGCGAGCCAATGCCGTCGTCGCCGTCGATCATCACTCGTGTGGCGCATGCGGACAGCCGACACCGTGTTCTTGCGACACGGTCAAGGTCCGGTGGCTGTGTCCTCGCCCTTGTTCATGGGAAAGCTTTAATCCTCGGCGCCAACCTCTACGTCGACGGCGGCGAGAACGCCCTCAGAGCGACCGTTGACGGCCTGCACCGTGAGGCCGAACGCGATCGTCATGATGTAACGGCTGACCGCATCGTACCCCTCGGTACAGAAGTTGCCGAGCCTTTCCATACCGATCGGTTTCCATCAGGCCCGGCGGCGGCCGACGGCTTCGGGAGCAGCAACCCGGGCGCAGATGGGGGGTCGCGACCCCGCGGTGGCCCCGTGCCTGCTGGCGGCGCTGACGAGAATCTTCACGGTCGTCGCTCCCTTCTCGTGGTATCGCAACGGTTCGAGTCCAGGCTGGTGGTCATTCGTCAGCTGATCCGGCCGGATTTCCTCGAGGTCGAACGTCAGACCATCGCGGCACTCATTCGGCGGTCGAACATACCGACGTGACAGATGTGCTGAATCAGGTGTTCCTTGCCGCGAATCTGGTGATCATGGTCGCGTATGCCGCGATCACTGTGGCGATCGTGGTGCCGGTCCTTCAGACCGGGCAGTTGCGCACCAATAAGCTGGCCACGGCGACAGCCATGATCTTCTTCAGTTGTTCGCTGGGCCACGGGCTGCACGCGGTCATGGCGCTGCAATCGGCGACCGGTTCGCCGGGCACCGCCCACGCCGGTATGGCAGGGTCAGACACCTTCGCGATGTCAGCCGCGTGGGACATCGCGACGGCCGCGATCGGCGTCTACTACTGGACGTTGCGCCGCGCCTACGGGGTCCTGTTGAGCGCGGGCGCGATCTATGTCGATCCTGCGGGTAAACAGGTGCTCGACGCGGCCGGCGCACGGGAACGGGCCGCCCGCGATGCCGCCGAGGCCCACCGGGCGACCCTGGCCACCGTGGTCGAGCACAGCAACGACGCCGTGATCGGCGCCAGCCCGGAAGGCGTGATCACCGCGTGGAACCACGGCGCCGAACTCCTGTTCGGCTACCAGGCGGACGAGGTCATCGGCCGGACGGCCGAAATCCTGGCGGACGGCCCTGGCAGTGAACAGCAGAGTAAGGTCCTGGCCCGCCTCCGCGACGGTGAACGCACCATCAGCTACGAAGGGCAACGGCTGCGCAAGGACGGCACCCCGGTCGACGTGGCATTCAGCATCAATGCGATCACCGACCACGCCGGCCGGACCATCGGCGTGTCCCTGATCGCCCGCGACGTCACCGCCGCCCGGGAATTGGCCGAACGCCAGCAGGCGATCGCCGACCGTACGAACCAGGCGCAGCGCATGGAAAGCCTCGGCAAGCTCGCCGGCGGCGTCGCCCACGACTTCAACAACATCCTGGCGATCATCGCCAACTACACCGACTTCGCCATCGAGGGATGCGACGACAAACCCGAGGTCCAGGCCGACCTGCGTCAGGTACGCGGCGCCACCGACCGGGCCACCAACCTGACCCGGCAGCTACTGACCTTCACCCGGGGCGACGCCATCCAGCCTCAGAACGTCGATCTCAACATCGCGCTGGGCGAGGTACACACCATCCTCGAACGCACCATCGGCGAGCACATCACCCTGCTCGCCCAGCCCTTCCCGGACACCGTGACCGTGCACGTCGACCCCGGACAGCTGCAACAGATCCTGCTCAACCTGGCGATCAACGCCCGCGACGCCATGCCCGAGGGCGGCACCATCGTCCTGGAAGCCGGCACCACCGATCTCACCGGCGACGAAGTCGACATCCAACCGCCACTACCGGCCGACGCGTACGCCCGGCTGCTGGTCAGCGACACCGGACATGGCATCCCCCACGAGGTGCTCGAGCACATCTTCGAGCCGTTCTACACCACCAAACCCCGCGGCAAGGGCACCGGACTCGGCCTGGCCACCGTCTACGGCATCGTCACCGAAGCCGGCGGCGGCATCAACGTCTACTCCGAGCCCGGCATCGGCACGACATTTCGCATCTACCTCCCGCTGATCGTCACCACCGGCCGCGAAAACACCCCTACCACGACCACACGCCCCGCCGAGCCGCCCGGCGGCCAGGACCGCACCGTTCTGGTCGTCGAGGACGAACAGCCCCTGCGCCGGGTCATCACCCGCATCCTCACCACCGGCGGATACCACGTCATCAGCGCGGCCAACGGCCTCGAAGCGCTCGATCAATTCCACCGCCACGGATGCGACATCCTGCTCACCGATGTCATCATGCCCGAGATGTCCGGCACCCAGCTCGCCCGCCGACTGTTGGAACACCGCCCAGACCTGCCGGTCGTCTTCATGTCCGGATACAGCAACGGCCTCCTGGGCACCACCCACATCCTCGACGACGACGTCAGCTTCGTCGAGAAGCCGTTCACCGCCAACGTGCTCCTCACCAAGGTCGCCGAAGCATGGTTCTCGCACGCCGCGCCCACCAGCCGATAGTGATGCCGGACCGCTCCGGCCACGCTTGCGCCGCAGTTTGTCCGGGACAGAAAGGATGGCGGCGTACACACGGGCGACCCGGCTACGGCGCGCTCGGTGTCCGCGCGGGCCGCTCCTTCCAGGCCCGCGCTGCGGCGGCCAACGCTGCCGACACCCAGATGGCGCCGTAGATACCGAGCAGGCCGCGGCCGTAGTTCAGCGGCAGCAGGGACGGGTTGTCGGCGGCCCGGCCCGCGCCGAGAACCAACGGCACGGCCACGATGGTCACCGCCAGGGTGATCAGCAACGCCGCGCGGACCAGGGCGCGCCGCCGCAGCGGGACGAACCGGCCGATCAGCGCTCCGACCCCGACGACGAGCGGCAGCAGGATCGCGTCGTGAGCGATGAGCACCCCGATCAGGAAGAGCAAGGCGCCGCCTTTGACGTCCGGGTCGGCGAGCGCGCCGATCGCCGCGTACGTCATGCTGAGCACACCGGCCCCGATCAGGGCTCGTCGCACGGTCTTCATGGCGCACTCCGTGCCGTGATCCGGCTGACCCATTTGGTCTGGAGCACGCCGGGGCGGTTCGGGGCGATCAGCCGGGCCGGGTACCCGTGGTCCGGGTGCAGCGGCTCGCCGCCGAGCCGCATCGCGATCAGCGTGTACGGATCCCGGACGTGTGTCGGCGGCACCGTCGTGGCGCGATACCGGCCGCGGGCCTCGAGAGACTCGACGTACGCCTCGGCGTCGTCCGGATCGGCGCCGGCCAGCACGACGAGGTCGCGCAGCCGCACCCCGGTCCACGTCCCGATGGAACTCCAGCCCTCCACACAACTGATCGGCAGCGCCACGGTGTGCTGCGGCAGCGCGGCGAGGTCGGTGAGGGCGAGCCGCACCGTACGGGCCGGACCGGCCACGGTCAGCCGATAGGCCGGATCGAACAGAGCGTTGCGGACTCCGGCGTCGCCGGCGGTCTTGTTGACCGGAACGTTCTGCGGCCCGCTTCTTGGCCGGCGAGGTGCGAGCACCGAGACCGGCGCGAGCGGGGCGATCGTCTGCCCGGCGGTGGCCAGGGTGATGATCCCGGCGGCCGCGCCGGCCGCGCCGAGCAGCCCGCGGCGGGTCAGCCCGCCGTCGATGACGCGGTCCGGGGTGGGCCGGGTCAGCGCCGTCCGGATGATCGGAAGTTTGACGCCGATGTGGGTCAGCAGGGCGCCGATCGCCAGCCAGGCCGACCAGTAGTGTCCGGCGGTGAAGAAGAACGGCATCGGCGCGTACCAGCGGGCGATGTTGAGGATGCCACTGATCAGCTGGAACAGGGCGGCGGCGACCAGCGCGGCGATGCTCGCACGTTCGATCATGTGGGCGAGGTTGCGTACCGGAGGCCAGCCGAACAGCCGCGGATAGACCGACCACAGCTTCGCGCCGAGCAACGGCACCGAGGCCAGACCGGTCGCCACGTGCACGCCCTGGGTGACGCGGTAAAGGTTGACCGGCCGCGACGGCCAGACGAACCAGGACGGCGGGTGCTGGATGAAGTGACTGATCAGCCCGGTCACGAAACAGACCGTGAAGGCGACGGCGAGAGCCGATCCGAGCAGGCTGGTCAGCCGGGGTGAACGCAGCCGGGACTCGAACGCGCCGCGCCGCAGCGGCCCGCGGCGCAGGGTCGCCGGTGGCGGGGGTAGGGGCGTGTTGAGCCAGGCGTGTCCCCGCCGTGCGAGCCCCACTATGCCGGCTGCAAGGTCGCGAACCATCGGTTCGCCTCCGTCCAGGTCGTCAGGGTGCGCAAAGCCGCCGCCGAGGCGATTGCCGGTAGGTCGTCTACACCGAGCACGGCCCACCGGAACGGTTCGCTCGGCCGGGCGTCGTCCGCGCTGAGCCGGGCCCGGCCCGACCAGCTGGGTGTGCCCGGCCCGGCGACCTCGACGTGCAGCCGGCCGTCCGCGGCGAGCAACTGCCGGCAGCGGCGCAGCAACCGGGCCGGGTCGCCGCCGATACCGATATTGCCGTCGGCCAGCAGGAGGTGCCGCCACCTACCTTCGCCGGGCAGGGGTGAGAAGACGTCGCGGCGCAGTGCGGTGGCGCCGCGGGCCCGGGCCAGCCGGATCGCCTCGGCGCTGATGTCGATGCCGAGGGCCGGGTGACCGAGACGCCCGAGGGCGTAGGTGAGCCGGCCCGGGCCGCAACCGACGTCCAGGGTCGGTCCGGAGCACCGGTCGAGCAGCCGGCGATCACCGGGAAGGTGGGGCCGGTTCCAGGACGCGGCGTCGACCTGCTGCCGGGCCCCAGTCTCGTCGTGGACCGTCAGGACCACGGGCCGGCCGGCGGCGGCGCCGGCGAGGGCCCCGTCGAAGACCGCCAGGGCGCCGGGGAGCGTCGTGGACGGGGCGGTCATGCGCCGAGCTCCGCGGTCACGGTGGCGGTGAACCTGCTGCCGGGTGGGCACAGGGCGGCGACCACTCGCGCCGCGGCGACGGTGTCGACGTCGGTCAGCGAGGGGAGGGCGGCGACCCGCAGGCCGCGGTCCGCCAGCGCGACCAGGGTGCGCGCGCCGGTCTCGGCGGTCGACATGGGCACCTCCGGCAGCACCTGCGCGTGAGACGGGTCCTTCAGCCCCAGCGCCCACCAGCCGCCGTCCTCGGCCAGGCCCAGCACGGCGTCGACGTCATCCCCGCCCAGGGCGGTGATTGCCCGTGCGAGCAGCCGCGGGCCGGCCTGCGGGGTGTCCATGCCGATCAGCAGAGCGGCCCGGCCCGGCACTGCGGTGTCGGCGTAGGCGTACGCGAGACGTTCGCCGAGCCGGTCGCCGCGCTGGACCACCCGGCTCCAGCCCGGCGGGGCCGGGAGATCACCGTCGACGACCAGGGTTCGCCCGGCCGCCGGGGTCGCCGAGACCGCGTTCACGGTGTCGACGAGAGCCGCGGCGGCGATCCGGGCCGCCTGGGCCGGCGTGCATGGTGGACACAGCCGGGTCTTGACCCGGCCGGGTACCGGCGTCTTGGCCAGGACCAGGATCTGGGCGGTCATCGGGCCAGCACCGCGCTCATGTCGCGGATCGCGCGGGCTGTTCCTCGCACCGTACCGGTGACCTTGGATCTGGTTCCCGCGGTCCGGCGGTGATACGCGACGTCGACCTCGGCAACTGTCCATCTGGCGCGGGCGGCGGCGATCAGCAGTTCCAGCGGATAGCCGAAGCGGCGGTCGCGCAGGCCGAGCGAGAGCAGGTCGTCGCGCCGGGCGGCGCGCATCGGGCCGATGTCGTGCACGTTCAGCCCCGTGGTGCGGCGCAGACGGCGGGCCAGCACGGCGTTGGCGAGCCGGGCGTGCGCCGGCCAGGCGTCGCGGTTGACGGGGCGGCGCCGGCCCACGGCGAGCCGCACGGCCCCGGCCCGCACGGGGTCGGCGACGAGCGGCAGGTCGGCCGGATCGAACGAGCCGTCGGCGTCCATCACGCAGACGACCCCGTCGGTGGGGTCGGCGGCTAGGAGCCCGGCGTGCACGGCCGCGCCGTAGCCAGGCTGAGGCACGGTCACCACGGGCACGCCGAAGTCCCGCGCCACCTGGGCCGAGCCGTCGGTCGAACCGTTGTCGGCCACTATCGCCCGATATCCGGCCGGCATCCGGCCGAGCAACCGTCGCAGAGCGGGAGCCTCGTTGAGACAGGGCAGTACGACATCGGTCATGACCGACGAAGTTAGCGGCGCCGTGGCGCCCGGAACGACGGTTCGGCATTACCGATCGCTTACGTCCACGGCAGTCCTTACGAACCGCTGACATGTTCGTCCACGGTGGCCTCCGGGAGCCGCGAAGCGCCTACGGTCGTTCGCGTGACCCACGTACTCGTGACCGGCGGCGCCGGTTTCATCGGCACCCACGTGACTGCCGCCCTGCTCGACGCCGGACACCAGGTGCGCCTGCTCGACTCCGCCCATCCCGCCGCACACTCCGGCCCGCTCCCCCTCGACATTCATGGCATTCCCGTGCTGCGGGCTGACGTCCGCGACCGTACCGCCGTGACAGACGCGCTGCGCGGGATCGACGCCGTCGTACACCAGGCCGCCATGGTTGGCATGGGCGTCGACCTGGACGACCTACCCGACTACGTCGGCTGCAACGACCTCGGCACCGCCGTCCTGCTCGCCGCGATGGCCCGCGCCGGCATCCACCGCCTCGTGCTGGCCAGCTCGATGGTCGTCTACGGCGAGGGCGCCTACACCTGCCCGGCCGACGGCCCGGTCCGCCCGGCGGCGCGGGACGTCGCGGATCTGGCCGCGGGCCGCTTCGAACCGGCCTGCCCGGCTTGCGGACGGGAGCTGGTCCCGGCGCTCGTCGACGAGGACGCCGTGCTCGATCCGCGCAGCGTGTACGCGGCCACCAAGCTCGCCCAGGAACATCTGAGCGCGGCGTGGGCCCGGCAGACCGGCGGCTCGGTGGCCGCGCTGCGCTACCACAACGTCTATGGGCCGGGCATGCCGAAGGACACCCCGTACAGCGGGGTCGCGGCCATCTTTCGATCGGCGCTGCAGGCCGGGCGGGCCCCGGCGGTCTTCGAGGACGGCGGCCAGCGGCGCGACTTCGTGCACGTGTCCGACGTGGCCCGGGCCAACGTGGCCGCCCTGGACGCACCGGCCGGGTTCCGCGCTTACAACGTGGCGTCCGGTCGGCCGGCGACGGTCGGTGAGATGGCCACGGCGCTGGCCGAGGCCGTCGGCGGGCCCCGTCCGGTCGTCACGGGCGACTTCCGGCTCGGCGACGTGCGGCACGTCGTGGCCTCGCCCGCCCGGGCCACCACCGAGCTGGGTTTCACGGCCAGGACAGACCTGCGGATTGGGGTCGCCGAGTTCGCCCACGCCGCGTTGCGCGGATGAGGGTGCGCGGCGCCGACCTCGCCGCAGCGGGCGCCGCACTCGGCCTGGTAGCGCTGTCCGGGCTGGCCGGCGGAATCCTGTATCTCGCCGGGCACCCGGTGCACGCCAGCTCCGCCCCGTTCACCGCCCACTGGCTGCCCCACCTCGGCCCCGGCACACCGCTCGCGGTGGCCACCGCCGTACTGGTGATCTGGCACGGCCCACGCCTCGCGGCGGCCCTGCCCTGGCGACGCCTGCTCGGTCTCACCTACGCGGTGGCCGCGGTCTGGATTCTGTCGCTCGCACTGGTGGACGGATGGCGCCGTGGTGTCGCGGACCGGCTCACCACCCGCCACGAATACCTCAGCGAGGTCGGCGGGGTCATCGACGTACGCGCGATGCTGCGCGGCTTCACCGGCCGCATCCTCGACTTCCAGCCGGACTCCTGGACCACCCATGTCGCCGGGCACCCACCCGGCGCACTTCTCGTGTTCGTCGGCCTCGACCGGGTCGGCCTCGGTGGGGGCGGCTGGGCGGCGCTGACCTGCGTGGCGGTCGGCGCGCTGTGCGCGGTCGCGGTACCGGTCACGCTCCGGGCCCTCGGTGACGAGGTCGCCGCCCGCGCCGCCGTCCCGTTCCTGGTGCTGTTTCCCGGCGCGGTGTGGATCGGTGTTTCCGCCGACGGGCTGTTCGCCGGAGTCACCGCCACCGGCCTGGCCTTACTCGCCGTCGCCGCGCGCCGGAACAGCCTGGTCATCGGCCTCGGCGCGGGGCTGCTCCTCGGAGGGGGCCTCTTTCTCTCGTACGGTCTGGTCCTGCTCGCCGTGCCTGCGCTGGCCGTCGTGCTCCTCGCCGGCCGTCTCCGGCCCGTGATCGCGGCGTTGGCCGGGGCTGCCGTCGTCGTGACAGCATTCACCCTGGCCGGCTTCTGGTGGCTGGACGGCTACCACCTCGTCACGGTCCGGTACTACCAGGGCGTCGCCAGTGTCCGCCCGTACGCGTACTGGATCTGGGCCGACCTCGCACTCGTGGCCGTCTGCGCCGGACCGGCCGCCGCCGTGATCCTGCGCCGGGCCGCGATCAAGCGTCCCTGGCCGCGGCCGGTCGTTCTGCTGCCGGCCGCGGCGCTGCTGGCGATCCTGGCCGCCGACGTGTCCGGCTACAGCAAGGCCGAGGTGGAACGGATCTGGCTGCCGTTCGCCGTCTGGCTGCTCGCCGGCGCCGTCCTGATCCCCCCGGCCGGGCGCAGGTTCTGGCTCGTCGCCCAGGCCGCGGTCGCCCTGCTGGTCAACCATCTGCTGCTGACCACCTGGTGACGATCGTAAGAATCTGGAAAGGTCTCCGAACCGATCACACGGCACTGGTTCGGTAGCGTCAGAACGTGGCCCATGTGCTGGTCGTCGACGACGACCCGACCGTCAGCGACGTCGTCCGCCGCTACCTCGAGCAGGACGGCAGCCGCGTGCGCCTCGCCGCCGACGGCCTGACCGCCCTGGCCGCGGTCGACGAGGAGCGGCCCGACCTGGTCGTCCTCGACCTGATGATGCCCGGCCTGGACGGCCTCGAGGTCTGCCGGCGGCTGCGGGACCGGATGCCCGACCTGCCGGTGGTGATGCTGACCGCGCTCGGCGAGGAGTCCGACCGGGTCCTCGGCCTCGAGGTCGGCGCCGACGACTACGTCACCAAGCCGTTCTCGCCGCGGGAGCTCGTGCTGCGTGTCCGCTCGGTGCTGCGCCGCAGCGCACCCGCGGCCGAGCCGGCCCGGCTGCGCGACGGCGACCTCACCGCCGACACCGGACGCCGGCTGGCCCACCTCGGCGACCGGCCGCTGGCGCTGACCGTCCGCGAGTTCGACCTGCTCGTCTTCCTGCTGCGCCACCCGGCCCGGGCCTGGTCGCGCGCCGAACTGCTCGAACAGGTGTGGGGCTGGAACTTCGGCGACCAGTCGACGGTCACTGTCCACGTCCGCCGGCTGCGCGAGAAGATCGAGGCCGATCCAGCGGCGCCCCGGCGCATCCTCACCGCCTGGGGCGTCGGCTACCGATACGAGCGCACCCATGACTGATCTGATGCTCATCGCCCTGTACGCCCTGTTGGCCGGGGGGGCAGTCGGCGCGGCCGGAATGGTCGTCCTGCGCCGGCTCACCGGCCGCTCGATCGCGGTACACATCGCGGTCCTGCTCGTCGTCACCGTCACCGCTGTCGTCGCCGGCGTCGTCACGGTCGCCCAAGCCATGTTCCTGTCCCCGCACGACCTTCAAGTCGTACTGCTCACCGTGGTCGCCGCCGCCCTGGTCAGCCTCGCCGTCGGCGCCACATCCGGCCGGCGCCTCGCCGCGTCCGCCATGTGGTCGGCCCAGGCCCGCGACCGGGAACGCCGACTCGAGGCCGGCCGCCGGGAACTGGTCGCCTGGGTCTCGCACGACCTGCGCACACCGCTGGCCGGGTTGCGCGCGATGGCCGAGGCCCTGGAGGACAAGGTCGTGGCCGACCCCGCCGCCGTCACCGACTACCACCACCGGATCAGGGTCGAGACCGACCGGATGACCCGCCTCGTCGACGACCTGTTCGAACTGTCCCGGATCAACGCCGGCGCGCTGCGGCTCGCCCTCGCCCAGGTCCCGCTCGGCGACGTCGTCTCCGAAGCGATCGCCGCCACCGCGCCGCTCGCCGCGCACCGCCGCATCCGCCTGGTCGCCGCCGAGTCTGGCTGGCCGACCGTGCTGGCCAGCGAGCCCGAACTCGCCCGGGTGGTCACCAACCTGCTGGTCAACAGCGTGCGATACACCCCGCCCGACGGCACCGTGCACATCGAGGCGGGTCACGACGACCAGGACTGCTGGCTGGCCGTCACCGACACCTGCGGCGGCATCCCCGACGCCGACCTGCCCCGCGTCTTCGACGTCGCGTTCCGCGGCGAACGCGCCCGCACCCCCACGCCCGCGGGAACCTCCGGCGGCGGCCTCGGCCTGGCCATCGTCCGCGGACTGGTCGAAGCACACGGCGGTCAGGTCGGCGTCGGCAACACCGGCACGGGCTGTCGCTTCCTCGTCCGCCTGCCCAGCACGCCGGCCCAGGTCACCCGGCGCCCGGCCCACCCTGTCACCTGACGGCAACGCCGTCCTGGAAAGGCGCGCCGCGCAGTCCCCCTTCGTCCGGCCTACTTCCGCTTCTCCCGTAAGCGAATCGTAAGCCGATTCGTCTGGCGGCCAACAGGTCGTGCGGCTTGACTGAAATCGTGATTCGCCGTCTTCTCCGCAGGCCCGCCACCTGGATCATCGTTGTAGCGCTCGGCATCAGTGGCGCAGGTGCGTCGTACTGGTTCCAGCCTTGGCGGTTGTTCACCGACACGGTCGTGGCGGACACCCTTTCCTCTGCCCCGCAGCCGTCTCGGTCCCTCGCCGCATCTGCGAGCGATCCGGCGGCGTCGGCGGTCGTCGCGGAGGGTACTTTCGTCACACACGAACACGACACCAGCGGCACGGTCCGGATGGTTCGCAACCCGGACGGCAGCCACCAGCTGGAGATCGCCGGATTGGACACCAGCGACGGCCCCGACCTGCGGGTGTGGTTGTCCGACCAGCGGGTTCGGACAGGCACGGCCGGCTGGCGGGTGTTCGACGACGGCCGGTACGTGGAGTTGGGCAAGCTCAAAGGCAACCACGGCGATCAGGTGTACCGCCTGGCCGCCGGTGTCGACCCGGCGGCGTTCCGCAGTGTCAGCATCTGGTGCAAGCGATTCGCCGTCTCCTTCGGTGCCGCGGAACTCGCCTTCGGCTCGTCGTAGGATGTGTTCCGCCTGGTCAAGGCCAGCAACGGAAGGCTCAGCGTAGCGAAGCAGCGGCCAGGTCGGCGTCCGGCGGCGGGTTGCCGCAGCCGGCTCGGCACCCGAGACCTCCGGCATCGACGAGACCGTTAACGCCTACCTTATGGCCCGGCCCGGCCGGCCCGTTGCTGCGCTGGCCCAGCAGGATCCGCTGCGAGCAGCGCACGAGGTCTTCGCGCGGCACGAGTCAGGTGGCAAGGTCCCGGCGTCCGTAGGTTGCCAAGCCGACAACGCAGCCGATGCCGCCCAACAACAGCATGATCGCGGCCGCGGTCACCTGTGGTCCTTCAGCCGGCACCCGGGCGAGGTGGGCGAACGGGGACAGCTTGGCGATCCATGCCGGGGCGTCGATGCTGTCGGCGAGGATCAGGAGGAGGAAACCGCCGACGGTGGGCAGGGCGGCGATCCATCCGATGAACTGTGGCGCCACGCCGAGCGCGAGCACGGCCGCACCCAGTCCCAGCAGGGCGACCGGGAGTACGTTGAGTGCCCCGGCCAACGCTTCCGTCAAGCTCAGCGGTGCCCCGGACACGACGGCGCCCGCCGCGACGGCCGCGCCGGCCACCAGCGTCAGGGCGACCGATCCGGCCGTTGTGATCAAAACTTCCGCGCCCGCAGCGGAACGCCGGGTCCTAGGACCGGCGCACAGCAGCGTCCAGCGGCGACCGGTCTCGTCGGCGTGCAGGGCGGTGATGCGGGCGGTGGCGAAGCCACTGACCGGCAGGGCGAGCAGCGCAAACAGGGTGGCCGCGTAGCCTTCCACGGCGTCCAGACCGGCGAAGCCCGCCCGGGCGGCGAGGTCGGCGAAGTGCGGGTTGTCGGCCAAGAAGGTAATCATCGACTCGGCGATCAGCCCGATGAGCAGGAAGTACGCGCCGATACCGGTCGCCCAGCCGGCCAGCGGCCGCAGCATCCGGCGCAAGGCGAAAGCCGGCACCGAACCGAGCAGTGCGAACCGGGGTGGCCGGCCTGCGGCCGGGGTGACCCATCCGCCGCGCACGTCGCGCCGGCCCGCGAGGACCGCGGCCACAGTTACAGCAGCGGTCGCCGCGGCGAGCACGAGCAGGGGCAGCCACCGGTTGGTGTCATAGGGGCGGCTGAGCCCGGTCAGGCCGAACGGGGTCAGCCAGCGCACCCAGCCCAGCTGGGGGGCGCCGTCACCGACCATCCGCAGCATCAGTCCGACGGCCAGCACGGCGACCGCGCCGCCGGTGGCAGCGGATCTCGCGGTGAAGACCTGCGCCGTCAAAGCGCCGGTGCCGGCGAAGAACATGCCGATCAAGGCCAGACCGCTGCCGTGCACGACGGCACCGGCGGGGTCGGTGCCGGCGACGAGCAGCGCGACGGTGGCGGCGGCGCCGGCGATTGCGGCGGCGGTCAGGAGCACCACGAGTTGGCGTCGCAACAGGTGGCGGGCGGTGAGCGGACCGGACAGGAGCAGGTCGACGCGGCCGGCGTCCTCCTCGCCGCGGGTGATCCGGGTCGTGGCGAGCAGAGTCCAGGCGCCGATCAGGACGGCCAGGAAGATGCCGGTACGCCAGACGGTGAAGCCGCCGGGGTCGGCCAGGTCGGTAGGTTCACCGAACAGGGTGCGGATAGCCGGGTTGCCGGCCAGCGCGGCCAAGGCCTCGGCCTGAGCCGGGCTGCTGACCGTACTGGCGTGGGTGCCTGCCACCAGTGCGGACATGGCGGCGGCCAGGACTGCGACCAGGGCCGCGCCGCGGCGTACCTGCCGAACGGTCAGCGCGGTGGCCGTCCGCCCTGGCCGGGAGACCATGTCGGTGAGGTTCGTAGTGCTGGGGGCGGTGTCGATGGTGGTCATCGGCCGGCCTCGCCGTAGTAGCCGAGGAAGATCTCCTCGAGGGACGGCTCCCGGACGCTCAGCGTGGCCACGTCGGCGGCGGCGAGGGCCTTCAGGGCCGGGGCGGGTGGACCGGTCAGGGAGAACCGGATCCGTCCCGCGGCGACGGTGTCGATGTCGTCCACTCCGGTCACCGTACTCAGGTCGGGCTGCGCGCCCGTGAAGCTGACTTCGATCTCGGTGCGGTGCAGCCGGCGCAGGTCGTTGACGGTGGCGACCTCGGCCAGTTGCCCGGTGCGCAGGATCGCGACCCGGTCGCAGACGGCCTCGACCTCGGCCAGTTGGTGGGAGCTGAGGAAGACGGTCTGGCCGCGGTCGCACGCTTCGCGTACGGCGGTGCGGAATTCGCGTTCCATCAACGGGTCGAGGCCGCTGGTCGGCTCGTCGAGGATCAGCAGTGGGGCGCGGGTGGCGAACGCCGCGACCAGGGCCACCTTCTGCCGGTTGCCGGTCGAGTATGTGCGGGCCGGCTTGTTCGGGTCGAGACTGAACCGGTCGACCAGTTCGGCCTGATAGGCCCGGTCGGTGCCGGGCCCGGTGCGGGCCAGCAGCTCGAGGATCTCCGCGCCGGTCAGTTGCGGCCACAGCGCGACATCGGCGGGCACATAGGCCAGGCGCCGGTGGGTGACCGCGACGTCGGAGGACGGGATGCCGAACAGGTGCGCGGTACCGGCAGTCGGCCGGGCCAGCCCGAGAAGCAGTCTGATGGTGGTCGATTTGCCGGCGCCGTTGGGGCCGAGGAAACCGAACACTTCCCCGGCGGCGACGTGCAGGTCGAGCTGGTCGAGGGCGCGAACCGCACCGTAATGTTTGGTCAAATTGTCGGTGCGCACAGCAGCGGCACTCATGGCGGCGGCCTTTCGAGGGCAGGAACGGACTCAACTGCCGACCAGGCTTCCCGGCGCACCTGAGGCTGACCGTACCCCTCAAACCCGACCGGGGAAAGACACGACGCGCCGCTCAGATCGTGCAGGGCACGTTGGAGCAGGGCTGCCCGTGGCGGACGCGTCGGCCGTCGCCAGAGCTGCTGTCCTTGGCGTCTCGGGTCGTCCTGGCAGTACGACGGCAGGGCCATACCCGGCATTGGGGTTCCGGCCAGGACCGTAGTGACCATCGCAACTCCTGCGCCCCTGCTGCAAACCGGGCGCATGCCGGGAACTTCCACTATCGTGATCGGTAGGTGTGCCGGGAAGTCTGGTCGGCGATTCTGTCAGCGACCCCTGCCGAGGAGACCCCTGTGCCACCGACCAATCCGTTTCGCATGTTCGCCCGCGGCAGCTGGGCCGAGGCCCGCCGCGTCGCCGACATATTGCGAATGGAGACCGTCGGCGGGGTATTGCTGCTGGTCGCCGCGGTCGCCGCGCTGATCTGGTCCAACACGCCCTGGTCGGACCTCTACCACCGGTTCTCCGAGCTGCGGGTCGGCCCCGCTGCCCTGCATCTGGACCTGGCCCTGGCGACCTGGGCAGCCGACGGGCTGCTGGCGATCTTCTTCTTCGTCGCCGGGCTCGAACTCAAACGGGAGTTCGTCGCCGGTGACCTACGTGAGGCCCGCCGGGCCGCATTGCCGGTCGCAGCGGCGGTCGGCGGTATGGCCCTGCCCGCCCTGATCTTCACGCTCATCGCCGTCCGAGCCGGCGGGGACGCTCTGTCCGGCTGGGCCATCCCCACCGCCACCGACATCGCGTTCGCCCTGGCCGTGCTGGCCGTGATCAGCACGCACCTGCCCAGCGCCCTGCGCACCTTCCTGCTCACTCTGGCCGTGGTCGACGACCTGCTCGCCATCACCATCATCGCGCTCTTTTACTCCTCGTCGCTGCACCTCGGGTTTCTGGCTCTGGCCCTGGTCGCCATCGCCGCCTTCGGGTTCCTCGTTCAGCGGGGCATCACCCGCTGGTGGCTGCTACTGCCGCTGGCCGTGGTGGCGTGGGCGCTGGTGCACGAGTCCGGGATTCACGCCACCGTCGCCGGGGTGCTGCTCGCCTTCACCGTGCCGGTCCGCGGCCGCCGCGGCGAGCACGGCCTCGCCGAGCACATGGAGCATCGGTGGCGGCCCATCTCCGCCGGCTTCGCCGTTCCCGTGTTCGCGTTCTTCGCCGCCGGGGTCACCATCGCCGACGCCGGTGGGCTGGGCACAGGGCTGACCAACACCATTACCCTGGCCATCGTCGCCGCCCTCGTCGTCGGCAAGGCCATCGGCATCACCGGGTCCACCTATCTGGTGCAACGCTTCACCCGCGCCCAGCTCGCCGAAGGGGTCAGCTGGTGGGACGTCCTCGGCGTCGCCCTGCTCGGCGGCATCGGCTTCACCGTCTCCCTGCTGATCGGCGAGCTCGCCTTCGGCCTCGGAACCGCCGCCGACGGGTACGCCAAGATCGGCGTCCTGACCGGGTCGCTGCTGTCCGCCCTGCTGGCCGCGATCGTGCTGCGCTCCCGGAACCGCCACTACCGGCGATTGCACGAACAGGAGTCCGCCGACACCGACGCCGACGGTGTTCCCGACGTCTACCAGCAGGAACACCCGACCGCGTGAGCCCAGCTCGCAGGCCGGCGCCGTCCTGACCGGCCGACCCGGGCTCGGCCCAGGTAAATCGTCGGCCTCCTCGATGGTGAACGGGTCCCGGGAGTGGCGCTGTCAGGCCCGTACGTCGTCGGGGGTGGCGGCCTCGTCAGCGGTAGCCGGTCCGCGCGGTGATCGGGCAACGCTGACGGCTGGTCGGCGGCGGCCAAGTCTAATGATCAACTTGCCAAGGATTACCTGCATAATACCGATGTCCGGATGTCGGACGGGGCTCTTTTACGCCGGTTGCTCTGCGCTGCTCGAGTCTTTCCTCGAGACGTCTCGCGACAGTTGCTCCACCCTGCACAGGCGGCCATCCGCGGCGAGCTGACCGAACATGTGGATCTCTGTCGTGATCACCTGGCCCCGACGCATCACGGCGGTCAGGGTGTAACGAGCGGCGACCTGCCCGCCAGAGGCCAGCGCATCGTGCACCTCGACATTGACCTGCGTGGCGTTCCGACGGCCGACCTCGACATGGGCAAGCAGCCGCTCCCTGTCGAGGCGGACGCCATCATTACGGAGCACGAAGTCGTCGGTGTGATAGCGACCGAACACGGCCGCCGGGTCCTCGTCGCCGAACGTGAGTTCCTGCGGATACCGAGTCAAGTAGCCAATCAGATCATCACCGGGCGTACGGGAGAATTGCTGACGCATGTCGGCCCCTCGAAACTTATCTTGGACATCAATGTCTAAGATAAGCCCGACCTCTAAGCTTGGCAATATGGCCGAACCCGTTGCTCAGCGAAGCCGCAAGCGGCGACTGGATGCCGAGCGCAGCCGTGGTGCAGTGCTGGACGCGGCGATCACCGTGCTGGGTCGGCAAACTGACGCCAGCATCGAAGACATCGCCGCGGCGGCCGGAGTGGTGCGGCAGACGGTCTACGCGCACTTCCCGTCCCGCACGGCCTTGCTGGCCGCCGTGGTCGACCACCTCACTGCCGAAACGGCAAGTGTGCTGGGTGCACTCGACTTGACGACACCGCCCCCGGGCGAAGCACTACGCCGTTGGCTGGAAGCGAGCTGGGCAATCGTGAAACGTTACCCGGTCCTGCTCAGCCCGATCATCGCCGACGCTGCGCCACCGGCCGACAAGCACGACCTACACCAACCTGTCACCACCCGACTTAGCGAACTGGTCCGGCGCGGCCGGCAGGCGGGCGTGTTCGAGGCACGCTATTCCGAAGACTGGATGATCAGCGCCACCATTGCTCTCGGCCACGCCGCAGGCCGGCAAGTCACCGCCGGTCGCATGGGCCCGGACGAGGCCGGAGCGGCCTACCGCGACAGCGTCTTGCGGCTCGTTCTCAGCCAACCGCTCACGAAGGAGGGCTAACCTTCGGAGCCGCCCCGCCAGACGCACTGACCTCCGCGGATCGATCGGCCGCTGTTCCGTGTCCAGATCCGCAGCGATGCGGGCGCCATCTCGCGTCCACCGATGACCCATCGTGGGTGGCGGACGTGCACTGGAACCCGTACGCCGACACGGGGCGTCCCGTCTCGAGCCGGAACCGGAGCCGGTTGCCGTTGGGCAGCCGGTCGCTGTCGCAGCGTTCTGGCGGTCCAGCCCGGCGCTCAAGGCGGAAGACCTGCCCGGCCGATCGACCCTGCCAGCGGTGACGACGGATGCCAGACTTGGGCAGTGGTCCTCACTGACGACTTGGCCGCGACCGCGGCGCAGACGCTGCCAGTGTTCGCCTTCGCGGCCTCGATCGAGCTCGCGGTGCACTCGCGGATCGTGTCGAGCCGCTTCAAGGAGATAGAACAGCTCTCGACCATGATGGTCGATGTCGTCGTGACGGCCTATGAGGAAAGACGCCGGACCCATGAGGAGAAAAGTGCTGACCCGCCCCGCTCTCTCGCCGAATTGATCCGCGACGATCCGAATCTCGACGATGCCGCTCGCGCCAAGTTGGTGAAGGTGGTCAGTCCCGAATTCATCGAATCGCTGGCCGCAACCGGCTCCGTGCCTGGGGTGTCTTACCTGCTGCTCCGTCTGATTCCCACCCTGGCCTTCACTGTGGTGATGCTGTTGGTTGTTCTGGCCGAGAGCATGTCGGTGCTGCACCTCGCAGATGTCACCGTTCCGCAGTGGTCCGCTGCGGTGATCGTCTGGGCGATGATCTCGGCGATGATTCTGCTGGTGGCCATCCCGGCCGTAACCGGCCCATTCCTGTTCTTCCACCGGTTCTCCACCTGGCCGATCACCGTCGCCCGCAAGGTCCTGACGGAACATCCGGAGTTGCGTGACGAGATCGTGGCGGCGATGGCCGAGTCACGGTGGAGAGGTTTGGGCCATCGTCTCGTACGGTGGATCAGCCGCCCCTGAGCCGCCAACCGATCTCAAATGCCGGATGTGACGGTAAGGCGGTTGCAGACGTCGTAGACCTCCGGCACCGCCCAGGCCACTAGGCCGGCCGCCATCCGTACGTCCTCCGACTCCACCTCGCCGAGCAGAATCACCACCTGGTTCTGAACCAGCACCTCAAGACGACGGCCGCGCACGGTGACGTCATACGCCAGGGCCGCCGCGACACCGTCGACGATCCGGATGTCAGCTTCGACGACCTCGTCGAGCGGCAGGATCGCCGGCTCTTCCTGGTCGTAGGAGGACCAGTCGTCATCGGGAGACGGGCCGTAGGACTTCATCGAAGCATCACCTTTCCACACACGCACCGCAGGTCTCGACAATGCCGATCTCGTACGGCGACCCTCCTTCCGAGGTATGACAGTCGTGTGACAACGCCGGGCGTTTCACCCGGCCGGGACCGCTCCCGGGTGCGCCACGTCGACATAGAAGAGACCGACGTCAGGACCGATGCGGAACGGCAGCCCCGGCTCCGTGACAGCCACCGATGTGCGGGAAGTGCCATCGACCGCTGGAGCGCGGCGGAATGACCATGGCGATTCGCTTCAAGTGCCGTGCCACGCCGGGGGCCTCGTCTTGTCGTCGAGGCCGTGCGCGACCACGACATCGAACGAGGAGTGACGTCTCGAAGCCGAGCGGGTACTGCCATTCCGCCGACGAGGAGTCAGGCGTCGCTGTCGCCCTGGACGGTTGCGAGTGAGGCGCCGTGCGAGCACGACACCCACGGCCACGGCCGAAACGGCTACGAACGCACCAGGCCAGCCCCAGACGACCATGAGGACGGACAACCCGGCCCAGGCGAACGCGGCCAGGATGATCAGCACAACTCGGGCCAGTTTGTTCCACTCGAGCGGGGTGCGGGTTGCCGCCTCGAAGGACGGATCCTCGGCTGCGCCCTTTTGTCATCCGACTGTCACACGCTCGGCCAACGACCGCCGCGCGCGCCCGGCATGCTGAAAGTCGTTACCGGTAAGGCCATAGAACCGGAAGGCGAAGGATAGCGCTCATGACTCTCAGCAGTCTGGTCACCGCTCTGGCCGTCGGCGTGGTCCTCGGTCTTGCCGGCCGTTCACTTGTGCCCGCTGGGCGCGTCGTGCCGTTCTGGGTGCCGGTGGCCGTCTCCGTCGGAGCGGCCGTCCTGGCCACTGTCGTCGCCCGGCTGGCCGGCGTCGACACCGCGGGAGTGACCGCCGTCGAGGTGGTCCTCCAGGTGATCTTCGCGTCGGTCGGGGTGGCTCTGGTCGCGGCCACGGCCGACAGGTCCCACAGCACCGTTCGGGGGTCGCGGTGACGGTTGTTCCGGCCGGTGAGCGCACCGCCCTGCTCATCTGTGACCGGTGCGGCGCTGAGGAGACGACCACCGCTACCACCTCCGTCGCGGATCTCGTCTGGCCGATGGTCTCGGGATGCGGCTGGACCGGATCGGCGTTTTCCACCGGCCCGCACAGCTGCCGGTCGTGCAGCGCCGCAGACCCGCCCGCCGAGCCCGAGCCGGCGTCACGACCGCGTACCCATGGCCCGTCCTTCCTGATCCGCGCCGACGGCGACACCGCGTTCTCAAACCGCTCACCGACCTCGACGCCGCGCTCAGCGAATGCCTGCGGGACGACCTCATGCACGCGTCGGCGACCTACTCGACGGTGGTGGTCGATCTGCGCGAGGTCGGCTTCATCGACTCGACCGCCCTGGGCTTGCTGGTCCGGGCGCGGCAAGAGGCCCGCCAGCACGACGGCACGTTCGGACTGGTGGCACCGTCGCGCTTCGTCCGTACCGTGCTGCACACCATGCGCCTGGACGGTGCCTTCTCCATCTATGCCGATTGGCCCGCCCCAGAGACCACGGACATCGTGGAGTCGCCTCATCCGGAAGCGCTCAGCTAGATAAACGCAGCCCAGGTGCGTGGTCGTGCACAGGTGAGCGGATTCACTGGGAGCGAGCCGGTTTGGCGAGCGTGCGTTCAACCTCGGCGATCACCTCGTCGATGGTGCCGTCAACGCGGTGGCCGTTGACGAAGAACGTGGGCGTGCCGTCGACGCCGCTGTCGCGGGCGTTGCGCAGGTCGGCGTCGACGCGTGCGGACGCGACGGCCGACGCGCGGTCGGACTCGAACCGGCGTACGTCCAGGCCGGCTTCGCGGGCCAGGTCGGTCAGCGCTTCGTCGTCGACCGCTTCGGCGGTGATCAGCCGGTCGTGCATCGGCCAGAACCGGTTCTGCATCGCGGCCGCTTCAGCGGCCTCGGCCGCTCGCCGGGCGTACGGGTGGACCTCCTCGATCGGGAAGTGCCGCCAGACGTACCGCAGATCGTTCGGGTGGCGGGCGACCAGGCCGGCCACTGCGGGTGCGGCGGCACGGCAGAACGGGCACTCGTAGTCGCCGAACTGCACCAGCTCCACCGGAGCGCCGGCGGGACCCCGGACATGTTCGTCCGGATCAGCCGACGGCTGCAGATCCGACGGTTCGTCACGAGCAGGCCGGGGCCACGGCACCCGGAACAACAGCCAGCCCAGCGCTGTCGCGGCGACGGCCGCGGCCAGGATCCCGACCTTGGCCTCGTCGCGGACCTGCTCATCGGGCAGCGCCAGCTCGGCGATGAACAACGCGACGGTGAAGCCGATCCCCGCGACCGCCCCGACCGACAGCACCTGCGGCAGCCGCACCCCGGACGGCAGCCGCCCGAGCCGCAGGCGGACCACCACCGCCGTGGCGCCCCAGATCCCCAGCGTCTTACCGACCACCAGACCGACGAAAACACCCCAGGTCACCGGCGAGGTCACCGCCCGCGACAGCAGATCCGAACTGAGCGCGACCCCGGCATTGGCCAGCGCGAAGACCGGCACGATCACAAAGCTGGTCCACGGCCGCAGCAGATATTGCAGCCGATCGTTGGACGACACCGAACCCTGCGCCGCGATCGACACCAGCCGGGCCGCCTCGGGCCCAGGTTCCCGCCGCAACCGCCGCATCAGCTTGTCGAGCCGATCGAGATCAGCCGTGCGGGGCAGAAAGGCCGGGGTGAGCAGCCCGAACACCACGCCCACGATCGTCGGGTGCAACCCCGACTCGTACGTGGCCACCCACAGCGCCACCCCGACCACGAAGTACGGCGTGGCCCGCCACACCCCGACCGCCCGCAGCACGAGTGCCACCCCGAGCAGGGCGGCCGCGGTCAGCAAGGCGACCAGGTTCACCGCCTCGGTGTAGACGACCGCGATCACCAGGATCGCCCCGATGTCGTCGACCACAGCCAAGGTGAGCAGGAAGACCCGCACGTTGGCCGGGCAGCTCGGGCCGACCAGCGCCAGCACACCGAGCGCGAAAGCGATGTCGGTGGCCATCGCCATGCCCCACGCGGACTGGGCCGAACTGCCGGCCGTGATCGTCGCGAAGATCACCGCGGGCAGGACCATGCCACCGGCCGCCGCCACGATCGGCACCACCGCGGCCCGCCGATCACGCAGGTCGCCGAAGCTGAACTCCTGCCGGATCTCCATGCCGGCCAGCAGGAAGAAGAACACCATCAGACCGTCGTTGACCCAGTGCCGCAGGTCTTCGGTGATCATCGCGTCGCCGAACCCGACGCTGAACTCCGTGTGCCAGACCGTCTCGTACCCGGCGCCGGGCACGTTCGCCCAGACCAACGCGAGCACCGTCGCCAGAAGCAGCGCGGCGGCGCCACGGGTCTCGGTGACCAGCGTGGTGCGCAGCCGGTGATCCAGACGCAGCGTACGGTCCGTACGGGGAAGCTGACCGCCCTCGGCGATGCGCCGAACCAGCGTGGTGAGACTCATCCGGCGAGACCTCCGTGATCGGGCAGGAGCCATCCACGCCGACCAGGCTTCCCGGCACACCTGGCCTCACCGTACTGGTCATGAGACGGCCAGCGGAATGAGACCGGATCTTCGTCACGCTTGCGTTCCCGGAAACGGCCACTGGTTGCAGCGGACGATTCCGGTCAGGATCTCCCCTTGCGCGACGGACCGATCCGGGACGACAGTCAGGCATTCTCGGATGCTGGCGCCTTGTCACGCGTACGTTCGTTGGCCCGGTCGAGCCGGCGCATCACCGGGGTGGCCGCGACCCCGTGGAGTACGACCGAGACAAGGACGACGAAGCCGATCGTCGCCCAGACCAGGTCGGCGGCCGGGAACTCAGCCTGCGTGAGCGCATATGACAGGTAGTAGAAGGACCCGATGCCGCGGATGCCGAACACCGCAATGACCCAGTGTTCCGCCCGATGCCCCGGTGCCCCTCGCAGCGACAGGACGCCCACCAGCGGACGCACCACGAAGATCAACGCCAGGCCGGCGAGCGCCGCGGGCCAGGTGAGCGGCCCCAGCAGGCCACCAACGACTGCCCCGCCGAACAGCAGCAGCAACAGCACGGTCAGCAGACGCTCGGTCTGCTCGGCAAAGTCGTGCAGCACCTGGTGGTACTCGTGCGATCGCTCCGCCGCCCGGATCGCCCGCGCTGCCACGAACACCGCCAGGAAGCCGTACCCCTGAGCCACCTCGGCCAGACCGTACGCCAGGAAGGTGGCCGCCAGCGCGAGAAAACCCTCGGAGTGACGAGCCAGTCGCAACGCATCGAGCCGGGCCCGGAAGAACAGCCGTCCGAGCAGCTTGCCGACGATCACTCCGGCGACGACACCCACCACGATCTTGTACGCGAGATCCTGCCACGCCCACTCGCCGAGCCAGCCGAGCCCGGCCGCGCCGGCCATCGCGATCGCCGCGTACACGAAGGGGAAGGCCAATCCGTCGTTGAGCCCGGCCTCCGAGGTGAGCGCGAACCTCACCTCGTCCTCGGAGTCCTCCTCGCCGGTCGGCTCCCCCACCTGCACGTCCGACGCCAGCACCGGATCGGTCGGCGCGAGCGCGGCCCCCAGCAGCAGCGCGGTCGCCGGCACCAACCCCGCCCACCACCAGCCGAGGAACGCCGTCACGGCGATGGTCACCGGCATCGCGATCACGAGCAGCCGCCAGGTCGACGCCCAGCCCCGCCGGCTCAACGGCCGGTCGATCTTCAACCCGGCGCCCATCAACGCGACGATCACACCCACCTCGGTCAGGTGCTCGGTGACCTTGGGGTGGGCCAGCGGGTCAGCGTCGGGCAGACCGATCGGCAGACCGAAGACGAGAAGTCCCAGCCCGACGAAGATGATCGGCATCGACAGCGGCCGCCGCTCCAGCAGCCGCGGCAGAATGCCGGCGAGCAAAGCACCGACACCAACGACGGCGAAGATGACGTCTGAAGGCTGCACGCCCGTCTCAGTGCCCGAATCGCGATATTGCATGCATGCATCGCGGGCCAGGCCTTTCAGTTGTCACAGGACTGTGTTCACACAGCAGCCGTCCCTGACCGCCGGCGAGATCAGCGAACAGCTCGGTGTCAGCTCGGGCGCCACACGCGGCAGCCGCGGCGGCACATTCGCGCCAGGTGAGGAAATCGGTGCCTGCACCTCACCCCGGAACGCCCTGACGGACAGTCCATGTACGCCTACGCTGAACAACGGTGTGCCGGGAGGACTGGTCGGCGTCATCGTCGTCGCGTCCCACTGACCGGAACCATCATGTACGCCCGGCCCCACGTACTCGCACCTCCGCCACGCACAAGAGAATCCCGTTGTAGTGCTGACGTGCGTTCTCCAACGGCGAGTTGATGGAAGCCGTCACCGCCGCGTTGCAGCACAGTGCGAAGAACTTCGACCGCTGAGGCAAGAAATTCACCGGTCCGGTTGGCCATCGTGGCGGGCGCCGTATCGCAGTACTGGGTGCGCAACGCCACGGGACGACAGCCATCGCCACATACCCTAGGGGGTATACCCTGGCAGGGAGACCATCTCGAGGAGGACCAGACCATGTGTCGTCAGGTCACATGTCGCAAGTGCGGCAAGACCACCTGGGCCGGTTGCGGCCAGCACGTCGATCAGACTCTGCGGGGAGTACCGAAGGCTGAACGCTGCGCCGGCCACGAGACCGAGCCGTCGACAGGGTTCTTCGCGCGGTTGTTCCGACGCTGACCCCGCCGGACCCACAGCGGGCAACGGCGTTCTCATCCCGGCCGACCAGATGCTGCCACGCGCAAACATGGCGTGCTCACACCCAGCCAGCCGAGCCACGCCTTCAATCTGACCTCGAGAAGTATTACCCGTCGAGAGTGAGGGGCGCCACGTCAGCCTGCCGCGACCACTCGGAGCGGTCAGCACCACCACCGGCATCTCGCGGCCGTCCGCGCCTCGCGCCCGTCGATGCCTGGCAGCCCGAGATCGAGCACCACCAGTTCCAACCCGCCGCCGGTCACCGTTCCCGCAGGCTGCGAGGACGGCGACGTGAGCGTTGGATCGCCCGCTCCGGACCCCTCGCCGTGGACGACGTCAGGCAGCTTCGTCCTTTTGACGCTGCTCGTGGAATTCCTGAAACGCGTCGAACGCCCGTGCCCCGTAGACGGTGGCCGGGCCGCCATTCATCAGGAAGGTCACGCCGATGGTTTCGGCGGCCTCCGCCGGGGTGGCGCCGTGCCGAACGGCGGCGTGCGCGTGCGCAGCGATGCAGCCATCGCATTCTTTGCTGACAGCTATCGCGAGCGCGATCAGTTCTTTGGTTCTGGTGTCGAGAGCGCCGGGGGCGAGCGCGGCGTCGTGCAGCTCCCGGTAACCGTTGTAGACGTCAGGGATGGCCCGGCGTAGGGCGCGGGTGGGCGCTTTGAGCTCTTCGCGTACCGCATTGCCGTGGGTCATTGTTTCGACCCCTTCTCGAGTATCGACCTGGGTTCATGTCGATCCTTGCCCGCGAGCGGGAGCTGCGCCGGTGTCGTTGGTCCCGCGCCGGTGGGCCATTGGTCCGTTGTTTGGCATCAGCTGCGCCGCGGCACTTGGAGAGCAACAGGGCCGGCAGGTCCTCGCCCTGGATCTCTCCCGGGCCGGGGTCGGACGGAGCAGACAGCCGGCGGCTGAACGGGCTCTCTCGACGTGCGGCTGGGCGGTCGAGGACGTGCTGTCGGCTCATTTGCCGGCCGCCGGCTTCGACGGCGCGCTCGTGGCCTATCTGCATCTTCCGGCCCGCGCCGGCCATTCGAAGCGTTCGGCGGGTGAGTCTCAGGCCAGCGACAGGAACAACTTCTCCATCTGCGCCATGTCGACGGTTGGCTTCTTGCCGTCCTGTTCCGCGGTGATGCATTGCCGCAGACCCGTCGCGATAATTTTGAAGCCGGCCCGGTCCAGGGCTTTCGACACGGCCGCCAACTGGGTCACCACGTCGGTGCAGTCGCGGCCGGATTCCAGCATGGCGATGATGCCGCGGATCTGACCTTCGGCGCGGCGCAGCCGCTTGATGACGTCGGTCAGGGTGTCTGTCTCGATCTCCATGCTTACCTCCCGGAACGGCCGACGACCAGAATACCCCGCCGGGTATGCCGGCCGCCGGTGTCATGCCGCCGCCGGCGCGCGCCCAAGGGGTTGACGAACGTCGGAGTGTGCGCGCTATGGTCGGAGGCAGATACCCCCGGGGGTATGCAATCCTCGGAAGGAATAGAGGCTTGCCGCCCGCGCCGGCCACCCGATCACGCGCAGCCGGACTGCCGCCTGACCGAACCCGCTTCTCCCACCTGCGCGAAGGAGTCACCACCGTGTTTCGTGTCCTGCCTATCGACACACCCACGCTCGGCGACCGCAGTTACGTCGTCCACGACGGCACCCACGCGTTCGTCGTCGACCCGCAGCGTGACATCGACCGTGTCCTCGACCTGGCTGCCGCCGAGGGTGTGACGATCACGCACGTCTTCGAGACGCACATCCACAACGACTACGTCACCGGCGGCTACGCCCTCGCGCGGGCCACCGGCGCCGCCTATCACGTCAACGCCGACGACCCGGTCACCTTCGACCGGGTCGCGGTGCGCGACGGCGACGTCATCGCCGTCGGAGACTCCCTGCGGGTGCGCGTGCTGGCCACTCCCGGGCACACCTTCACGCACCTGTCCTACGCCCTGGAGGCCGACGGACAACCGGCTGCCGTGTTCTCCGGCGGTTCCCTGCTGTACGGCTCCGTCGGACGGCCCGACCTGCTCGGCCCCGCGCATACCCACGACCTGGTCCACCACCAGTACCACTCGGCCCACCGGCTCGCCGGCGAGTTACCCGAAACGGCGGGCGTCTACCCGACCCACGGGTTCGGCAGTTTCTGCTCCGCGACACAGTCCGAGGCTGCCGCCTCGACCATCGGAGCCGAGAAGCGGGCCAACCCGGTGCTGACCCAGGCCGAGGACGCCTTCGTCGAATCGCTGCTCGCCGGCCTCGATGCGTGGCCGGCCTACTACGCGCACATGGCCCCGGCCAACAACGCGGGTCCCGCCGCACCCGACCTGAGCACACCGCAGCGCGCCGACGCCGACCAGATCCGCAAACGCCTCGCCGACGGCGAATGGGTCGTGGACCTGCGCAACCGGGTCGCGTTCGTCGCCGGACACGTCGCCGGCACCCTCAACTTCGGCTCCGATGGCAGCTACGCCACCTATCTCGGCTGGCTCATCCCCTGGGGAACGCCGCTCACCCTGCTCGCCGAGACCCCCGAGCAGATCGCCCAGGCCCAGCGCGAACTGGTCCGTATCGGTATCGACCACCCCGCCGCCCACGCCACCGGCGACCCCACCGACTGGGCCGGCGACCACGACCTCGAGTCCTACCCGCGGGCCACGTTCGCCGACCTCGCCCAGGTGCGCCACCACCGCCCCGTCGTCATCCTCGACACCCGCCGCAATCTCGAGGCCGCCGAGGCCCGCATCGACGGCGCCGTGCACATCCCCCTGCACGACCTGCCCGCCCGGCTCGGCGAGATCCCCGACGGCGAGGTCTGGGTACACTGCGCCGCCGGCTACCGCGCCTCCATCGCCACCTCCCTGCTCGCCCGCGCCGGACGGCACGTCGTCGCCATCGACGACGACTTCGCCAACGCCGCGACGGCAGGGCTGGCCGTCCGCACCTCATGACCATGGCTCTCATCGTCACCGTGATCCTCGCCGCCGGCATCGGCGTCACCCTGGGGCTGCTCGGCGGCGGCGGATCCATCCTCGCCGTCCCCCTGCTGGTCTACGTCGCCGACCTGCCCGCCAAGGAAGCCATCGCCACGTCACTGCTGGTCGTCGGCGCTACCAGCGCCATCGGTGTCATCCCCCACGCACGCCGCGGCCGGGTCCGGTGGCGTACCGGCCTGATCTTCGGTTTCGCCGGGATGACCGGCGCGTACGCCGGAGGGCGCGTCGCCGTGTACATCTCAGGCGCGGTGCTACTCACCGCCTTCGCGCTGATGATGCTCGCCACCGCCATCGCCATGATCCGCGGCCGGCGCTCCCGGCCCGATCGGCCCGTGCCGCACGAACTGCCAGTGCTGCGAGTGATCGTCGACGGCGTTGTGGTCGGACTCGTCACCGGCTTGGTCGGTGCGGGCGGCGGCTTCCTCGTCGTACCCGCCCTCGCCCTGATCGGCGGTCTGCCCATGCCCGTCGCCGTCGGGACCTCACTGCTGGTCATCGCCATGAAGTCGTTCGCCGGGCTCGGCGGATACCTGGCTGACGTCCACATCAACTGGGAGCTCGCGGCCGCCGTCACCGTCGCCGCCATCGTCGGCAGCCTGCTCGGCGGCAAACTCGCCGGCCGCGTCCACGAGGACCTGCTGCGCAAAGCGTTCGGTTGGTTCGTCCTCGGCATGGGCGTCTTCGTCCTCGCCCAGCAACTGCCGGCCAGGCTGTGGAGCTCGCCGCAGCTGTGGACGGTGATCAGCGTCCTGGCCGCCGCGACCGTCGGCATCGCCCTTGTCGTGCGGCGGCGCAGGCACCATGCACCCGCGAACCAGCCACGGCACGATGGAGAACGGGTCAGCGGTAGTCACGGTCATTGAGGCCGGCGCGATCCTCGCTGCCCTGAACGGTGACCAGCCTGCGGACGACCACCGACCCGAAGCCGGAGCCAGCCCTTCCCGGGCGTACTGCGTAAAGTCTGCCATCCTGTCGAGCGCTCCGGGCCGCGCGCAAAGCCTCCCGGACGACATCGGCAGACGATTCTTCGAAGGCCCCGCGCCGGCCAGCGATGGCACGGACCCCGGCCTCGGAACTCGAGCGGGCCTGTGCTCGGCTCCGATCTGCAGATTCCGAGCGTGGTTCGCCGACGTGGCGGATCGCGAGTCCGTTGCGGCCGCGGTCGACGGACCGGCCTGCGTGCCGGGCGTCACTCCATGCACCCGGGGCTGCCCCGTGTCCCGCCGGTGTTTCTTGCGGCACCGAGGCCGTCCACCCTGTGACAGTCACTGCTGGGTGTGCGCGGCGAGCAGATCCGCGAGTTGTCCGGCCTGCGGTACGCGGCCGGTCAGCAGCACCTGCTCATCGACGACCAGCGCGGGGGTGCTCATCACGCCGTAACCGGCGATCGCGGCGTAGTCGGTGACGTGTTCGACGGCTGCCTGCCAGCCGAGTTGTGCGAGCGCGGCGTGGGTGGCATGTTCCAGGGCGGCGCAGTTGGCGCAACCAGGGCCGAGGATCTTGATCAGCATGGCGGTCCACCTCCGTGGTGGTTAGAGAATGGCGTTGAACAGGTAGCCGGTGGCCAGGATCGCGGCGGCGACCACGGCGGTGAAGATGGCCAGCAGCGGGGGCTTGAGGACGCGGCGCAGCAGAATCATCTCGGGCAGGCTCAGCGCGACGGTGCTCATCATGAACGCCAGGAGGGTCCCGGTGGCCAGGCCCTTGGCATGCAGGGCCTCGATCAGGGGCAGGATGCCGGCGGCGTTGGAGTACAGCGGCACCCCGATGGCGACGGCAACCAGCGGCGCGAACGGGTTGTCAGATCCGGCGTAGCGCACGAAGAACGCCTCGGGCACCCAGCCGTGGATGATCGCGCCGAGGGTGATTCCGGCGAGCAGGTACGGCCAGATCTTGCGCAGGATGATGGCGACCTCTTCGCGGCCCAGCCGCATCCGGTCGGTGAAGGACAGCGCGGTGCCGGGCGGCACGGGCTGGCCGCGCAGTGTGGTGGTGAAGACGAAGCCTTCCACGTAGCGTTCCAGTCGCATCCGGCCCAGCAGCCACCCTGCGCCGATCGCAATGAGCAGTCCGGACGTGACGTACAGCGCGGCGATCTTGAAGCCGAACAGGCCGTAAAGCAGGACCACGGCGACCTCGTTGACCAGCGGGCTGGCGATCAGGAACGACAGGGTCACCCCGAGCGGCACCCCGGCGGCGACGAACCCGATGAACGCCGGCACCGCCGAACACGAACAGAACGGCGTCGCCACCCCCAGGCCGGCGGCCATCACGTTGCCGACGCCTTCCCGGCGCCCGCCGAGCAGTGCCCGGGTGCGTTCCAGAGTGATGTAGCTGCGCAGCACGGTGACCACGAAGATGATTCCGACCAGCAGCAGGATGATCTTCACGATGTCAGTGAGAAAGAAGTGCACCGCCGAGCCCCACCGGGTCGCCGCGGACAGTCCACCCCAGTGATAAACGACCCGGTCCCACGTTGGCTCGTTGACCAGCAGCGCACCCGCCCACACCAGTGCGGCCAGGCCGAGCGCAACGACCCGGCGGACCCGTCCACGTGGGGTGGCCGGCGGTTGCACGCCAGGCGCGGCGCTGTCCCGGGCCGTCATCACACGCTTCCGGCAGCATGGCAGGACCCGCAGCCGGCATGGGCCACAGCCAGCGGCAGTGCCGCCCGCAGCCGGTCCGCGGCGTCGCTCGCCAAGCTGTAGTCGATCCAGCGGCCTCGCCGGGCGGCGGTCACCAGGCCGGCTGCGCGCAGCACCTTGAGGTGATGCGACAGCGCCGGCGCGGTCACCCTCGCAATCGGCTGCAGCTCGCACACGCACAGCTCCCCTGCCGCCAGTGCCGACAGCAACCGCCAGCGCACAGGGTCCGCCGCCACGCAGAGCAGCGCACACCCCGAGAGGCTGGACAGTTCAACTGCGGTAGAAGTGTTCACGTCCCCATCGTCGGCGTGGACCCGCCGCACGTTCAGGGCCGAACGTCCCGACCCGAACAGGCTGCCACCCAGGTGGAGAATGTCGTGGTGATCCAGTGCCATGGCCTTTTCGTCGGCGTGTTGCTGGTTGCCTCCATGACGGCGGTCGGCACGGCGGTGACCGTCACCGACTTCCGGGCCTTGGCGCGCCGGCGGCTGGTGCTCGGGGTCGCGGTGGTGGTGAACGTGCTCGTGGTGCCCGGCCTCGCGGTCGCTGCGTGTGCGGTAGCGGATGTGGCGGCGTCGGCCACTGTGGGGATCGTGCTGGCGGCAGCCGCGCCTGGCGGCGGGACGGGGGCGCTGCTCACCTTGCATGCTCGTGGTGATCTGGCCGTCAGCGCCGCTCTGCAGGCGGCGCTGGCACCGCTGGGGTTGGCGAGCGTCCCGCTGTGGGCGCGGTTGTCCGGCCACGACGTCGTGCCATCCGGCTGGGCGGGCGCCGGGCTGGTCCTGGGTGCACTGGCCGGGCAGGTAGCGCCGCTGGCGGTGGGCATGTGGCTGCGATATCGCGACAGGAAGCGCGCGGACCGGGTGCATCGCGTCGCGCGGCGGGTCGCCGATGTGCTGCTGGTCGCCCTCGTCGTGTACTTCGCGGTGACGGCCGGTGGCCAGTTGCCGAGCTTGGGCTGGCAGCCGATCGTGGTGATCGCGTTCCTGGTGCTTGTCTGCCTGTCGGTCACCGCGATCCCGTTGGGCCGAACTCCGGAGCGGCGGGCGGTCGGTATGACGACCGCGGTGCGCAATCTGTCGCTGGCTTTGTTCTTCGCCACATCGGTCGGCGACACGGTCGTCGTTGCGCTGTTGGCCTACGGCTTGCTGATGTACGTGGTGTCCGTTCCGGTCGCGGTGCGGCTCGGACGGGCGTCGGTCTGACACTCGGACGAGGAAGGGCCGGCAGGGCAGGCGCAGCACGCCGACCCCAAGAGGTCGGCGTCGTGGTTGGCCGGTTTTCAGCAGCACCTTCCGGCAGCCGAGGGGGTGAGGCTGATCAGCCCGGCGACGCTGGGCAGGGAGCCGGGTTCGTCGTCGAAGGCGGCGATCCGCAGGGCGACTTGCGGGTCCAGTCCGATCTGTGCCGCGGCTTCGCGTACGGCCTCGCCGGTGCCGGCCGCCGTGGGCAGCAGTGCGATGGTGGCGGCTGCGAGGGCGCTGGGCACGTCGGGGTCGAGGCCGAAGCGGGCGGCAATGTCGCGGGCGGCTTGGTCGGCGCCGAGTCCCGTGCCGCACACACCGGTTTCGGGTAGGTCGAGTTGGACGTCGTCGGCGTCGTCGAAGTCGCCGACCAGGGCGGCGGCGATCGAGCGGACCTGTTCGTAGCCGACGGTCATGAGGAACGTCGGGGCACGACCGTACGATTTCATTCCGACGGCGTAGTAGTTCGGTTCGGCGTGGGCGAGTTCGGCGTGGCCGTGTGGGGTGATGGCGCTGCGGGAGTTCTCGTTCGGGTCGATGAGCTCGGCGAGGGTGCGGGTGCAGCCCAGGATCGGGTCGAGGTCGAGGCGGAGTTCGCTGGTGACGCTGTGGTCGGGCCGGAAACCGGTGGCGGCCACGACTCGGTCGGCGGTGATCGTGCGCCCGTCGGTGGCGGTGAGCTGGATGCCGGTTTCGGTGCGGCTGACGGTGTGCACGCCGAAGCCTTCGAGCAGGGTGACGCGGCCGGTGTCGAGCAGGGTCCGCAGTCCGCTGCCCAGAGCACCGCGGTCGGCCAGTTGGTCGGTGTCGTCGTCGCCGCTCAACGCGCGTGCGGCGGTGCCGCGCAGGGCCCAGGTGATGCGGGTGCCGCTGGTGGTTTCGGCGAGGCGGGCGAGAGTGAGCAGGGTGTTGGCGGCGGAGTGCCCGGAGCCGACCACGATGGTGTGCCGGCCGGCGTGGGTGTCGTGGTCGGCGCCGAGTACGTCGGGCAGGGCGTGGTCGATGAGGTCGGCGAGTTCGTGTTCGCCGTGGGCGGGCAGGCCGTTGACGCCGAGCGGGTTGGGGGTGTTCCAGGTGCCGGAGGCGTCGATGACGGCGCTGGCGAACATCTCGGCCCCCTCGGCCAGGCGCAGCACGAAAGGCTGGTCGGCGCGCCCGTCGGTGCGGACCCGGTCGAGGCTGACCCGGCTGATCGCGGTCACCCGGGCGTTGCAGCGCAGGCTACCGGCGATAGCGGGCGTCTTGGCCAGAGGCTCCAGATAGCTCTCGATCAGTTGGGCGCCGGTCGGCACGGCGTCGTCGTCGGGCGCAGCCCAGCCGGCCGTGTCGAGCAGACGGCGTGCGGCGGCGTCGATGTTGTACCGCCAGGGGCTGAACAGCGACACGTGTGCCCAGGCGCGGACCGACGTGGCGACGGTGGTGCCCGCTTCGAGGATGAGGAACGGTAGCTCACGTTCATACAGGTGCGCTGCGGCGGCCAGGCCGACGGGACCGGCGCCGATCACCACGACCGGGAGGTCCTCCAGTGCGGCCAGCGCCGAGGTCACTTCGGGACTTTCGCTGCTCATGAAGGGCTTACTCCCTGAATTTCAGTGGTGTCTGAACGGTACAGCGGCTATCGACGCGCGTAGGCGCTCGTGACCCACAGCGTCATCGCAGCGAGTACGCACAGTGCCGTGGTGGTTGTCAGCACGCTGGTGTGGGTGCCGGCGATGGTGGCGTACCGACGGGGGTCTGGGTGACCGCGAGCGCGGCGACGATCGCCTTCGCTCTCGGCCGGAGCCGAGTCCGCGGTGGCCGCCGATCCTCGGATCGGCGGCCACCGTCTCGGAAGAGGTCATACGTGCATCAGCTGCAGCAGCCGCCGGTCTGCTCCTGGTTGCCGGATGGCACGGTGATCACCGTGAGCGGGGTGCGCAACAGACCGCCGGAGATGCCGGTCGCCAGCCCTCGCCCGACCGGCACCGCTTCGGCCGCGGACGGGGTGCCGCAGCAGCCTCCGCCGGCGTCGATGGTGTCGCTGTCGAGATCCTGGTTGCTGTTGCAGACACCGGTCTCGGGCAGGTCGAGCTGCACGTCGCGGGCGGTGGTCCAGTCGCCGTCGATCGCGGCGACGACCGAGCGGGCCTGCTCGTAGCCGGTGGCGAGCAGGAACGTCGGGGCGCGGCCGTACGACTTGACGCCGATCGCGAAATAGCCGGGCTCGGGGTGGACAAGTTCGTCGGCGCCGTGCGGCGGAACGGTGCCGCAGGAGTGCTCGTTCGGGTCGATCAGCGGGGCCAGCGCCCGGGTCGAGCCCATGATCGGGTCGAGGTCCAGACGCAGCTCGGCGACGATGCCGTGGTCGGGCCGGAAACCGGTGGCCGACACGATCCGGTCGGCGGTGATCGTGCGGGTGCCGTCGGAGACCTCGACGCCGTCCGGGCCCGCGGTGACGGCCTGAACGCTGAAGCCGGTGTACAGGCTGATGGCGCCGGATTCGACGTGCCTGCGCAGCCGGCTGCCGAGCGCGCCGCGGGCGGGGAGCGCGTCGGCGGCTTCGCCGCCGTAGGTGCGGGCCGCAGATGCGGCGCGGACGGCCCAGGTGACCGTGGTGCCGGGTGCCCGTTCGGCGAGTTCGGCCAGCGACAGCAGCGTGTTGGCAGCCGAATGCCCGGCACCGACCACCAGGACGCGGCGGCCGGCGAACCGGTCCCGGTCGCGGCCGAGCACGTCCGGTAGGGCACTGTCGACGTAGCCGGCGGCCTCGGTCTCGCCATGGGCGGCGATGCCGGACGCGCCGAGGACGTTCGGGGTCATCCAGGTCCCGGAGGCGTCGACGACAGCGCGGGCGAGCACGTCCTCGCCGTTGGCGAGGCGGATCAGGTACGGCGTGTCGGCGCGGCCGGCGCTGCGGAGACGGTCGAGGCCGAGCCGGGTGACGGCAACCACCGATGCGTCGTAGCGCACGTGCGGCTTGAGGGCGGGCAGGTCGGCCAGCGGCTGCAGGTAGTCGGCGGCAAGCTGAGCGCCGGTGGGCAGCTTACCGTCGTCCGGGCGCACCCAGCCGGCCTCGGTGAGCAGCCGGGCCGCGGCGGCGTCGATGTTGTACCGCCACGGCGAGAACAGCCGGACATGTCCCCACTGGCGGACCGCCGCGGCGGGCCCGTCGCCGGCCTCGAGAACGATGAAGGCGATACCGCGCTCAGCGAGGTGGGCTGCGGCGGCCAGGCCTACGGGTCCGCCGCCGATGACAGCAACGGGCATCTGGTCGAGCTGGGTGCTCATCGAGGTCCTCCCGAACATGAGTCGGATTCGAGATCAGTCGAACTTGACGTTTATCGAAACCGAGACTTGCACGCGGATTCGACATCTGTCAACCTCGAAGCATGTCGAAACCAGCCGCATCGCTCGCCGTCCTCGACCTCGACGCCATGTCGTGCTGCGCCCCGCTGGCACAGAGCCCGATCCCGCCCGAGGCGGCCGGCACCCTGTCACAGGCCTTCAAAGCCCTTGGTGACCCGATCCGCCTGCAACTGATGTCGATGATCGCGTCCGCGCCCGGGGGCGAGATCTGCGTCTGCGACCTCACGCCGGCGTTCGAGATCTCCGGGCCGACCATCTCGCACCATTTGAAGGCGCTCAAGGAGTCCGGCCTGGTCACCGCGGAACGCCGGGCCAGCTGGGTGTACTACCGGGCCCAGCCTGCGCTGATGCGCCGGCTCTCGGCGCTGCTCGACATCGACGCCTGAGTGGCCACCGTCACAGTGGGCCCCCCGGCTTGACGGACGGGGAACGCTCAGCAAGCATTGACTCAATGAACGGCGATGCTTCTTCCCTGCAGACGCGGGCGCGTGTCCATGCCGCGCTCGGCGAGCCCGCGCGGCTGGCGATCGTCGACGCGCTCACCCTCGGCGACGCCTCCCCCGGCGAGATCGCCCGGGATCTCGCGATGCCGACCAACCTGGTCGCTCACCACCTGAAGGTGCTGCAGGACGCCGGGCTGATCGTGCGGACCCGTTCCGAGGGCGACCGGCGCCGCACCTATCTACGGCTGCAACCGGACGTCCTGGCCTCCCTCACTCCGCCGGCGCTGCAGGACGCGCGGCGCGTGGTGTTCGTCTGCACCCACAACTCGGCCCGCTCGCAGCTCGCCGCGGCCCTGTGGCGCGACCGCATCGGAGGCGCGGTCGCCTCGGCCGGCACCAAGCCCGCGGCCCGGGTCCATCCCCGCGCGGTCAAGATCGCCCACCGGCACGGCCTACGGCTCGACCCGACCGGCACCGCCGACGTCGCCGACGTCGTACACGACGGCGATCTGGTCATCGCCGTCTGCGACAACGCCCACGAAGACCTCACCGGCCCCGTCCGGCCCCGGCTTCACTGGTCGGTCCCCGACCCCGTACGCGTCAACACCGACGCTGCCTTCGAGGCCGCCTACCGCGACCTGGCCCAGCGCATCGACCGCGTAGCACCAGCCGCCCCGCACCGGCCCGAGCAGAACTGAAGAGTTCCGCGCCGCGGCACACACCCGGCCCGATCCCATCGACCGGGCACGCCGCACGCCGCCCGGCTGATCATCCCCACCGCGCAGAGACCGGAGTTTCGCACCCATGCATCCCATCGCAGCCTGGCGACGTCTGCTGGCCGAGTTCGTCGGTACGGCCCTGCTGGTCACCGCCGTCGTCGGCTCCGGCATCATGGCCGTCACGCTGTCGCCTGATGACGTCGGCCTGCAGCTTCTCGAGAACTCGGTCGCCACCGCGTTCGCGCTCGCCGCGCTGATCTTGACCTTCGGCCCGGTGTCCGGTGCCCACTTCAACCCGGTCGTCTCGGCCGCCGACTGGTTTCTGGGCCGCCGCACCAGCACCGGCCTCACCGCCCGAGATCTGGCCGGATACACCGTCGCGCAGACCCTTGGAGCGATCGCGGGGTCGGTGCTGGCCAACCTGATGTTCGATCTCGCCCCGGTGGCCTTGTCCACCAAGGACCGCACCGGCGGGCACCTCTGGCTCGGTGAGATTGTCGCCACCGCCGGCCTGCTCCTGCTGATCTTCGCGCTGGCCCGTTCCGGTCGGGCCGCGGTCGCTCCGGCGGCGGTCGGCGCGTACATCGGGGCTGCGTACTGGTTCACCAGCAGCACCAGCTTCGCTAACCCGGCGGTCACCGTCGGACGCGCGTTCACCGACACCTTCGCCGGGATCGCTCCGGCCTCCGTACCCGGATTTGTCGCCGCCCAGATCGTCGGCCTGCTCGTCGGGGTCGGCCTGCTGCTCGCTCTGTATCCCAGCGCCGGGGAGGCCGCCGACACCGTTGTCGTCGAGCACGACTCCGCCCGTACTGCCTGACTCCCCCTTTGACTGCAAGGAGAAACACCATGAGCGACAAGCCCAGTGTCCTGTTCGTCTGCGTCCACAACGCCGGCCGCTCCCAGATGGCCGCCGGCTGGCTACGCCACCTTGCAGGCGACGCCGTGGAAGTCCGTTCCGCTGGATCCGCGCCCGCCGACACGGTCAACCCGGCCGCGGTCGAGGCGATGCGGGAGGTCGGCATCGACATCACCGACCAGACCCCGAAAATCCTGGAGTACGAGGTTGCGCAGGACTCCGACGTCATCATCACCATGGGTTGCGGCGACGCCTGCCCGGTCTTTCCCGGCAAGCGCTACGAGGACTGGAAGCTCGACGACCCGGCCGGCCAGGGCGTCGCGGCGGTCCGTCCGATCCGTGACGAGATCAAGACCCGCATCGAGGCGCTGCTGGCCGACCTTCTCCCGGCAGGCAAGCCGTGAACCCCGTACGGAATCTGATCATCATCGGCTCCGGGCCGGCCGGCTACACGGCGGCGTTGTATGCGGCCCGGGCGAACCTCAAGCCGCTGGTGATCGAGGGCGTTCAGTCCGGCGGTGCTCTGATGACCACCACCGAGGTGGAGAACTTCCCCGGTTTCCGCGACGGGATCATGGGCCCCGA
>NZ_RJAC01000025.1 GCF_003999975.1 Actinoplanes solisilvae
ACGTCACGGCCAGCGCCGGTATCGCCCTCTATCGGGACGGCGACACCGCCGACACCACCATCCGAAACGCCGACGAAGCGATGTACACCGCCAAAGCCGCCGGCAAGAACCACTACGCACTGTCGGGGGTCTGACCACCGACGCCAGCGGCGTCCCGCGCCCGGATAACTGCCGAGGAACCAGACCGCGATTGAGGTGTCCTCATCGAGTGTCCACCGCCGCCCAACCAGAACCGAGGATTCCGTCAGTTCTGATACCTGACGTTGCCGGTAGTTTCGGCACCGCCTTCCGTGCATGTCAGGTGAGGCCGCAGCCTCGCATCAGCGCTCGTGGTGCGGGTGGTTGTCGGGCGGGATGAGTGGTGTTCCTCAGCGATGGGGGCAGGCTGCTTTGGTTGCGCTGGCCACGATCTCGGTGACCGCCGGATCGCCGTTTCGGGCTGATGGCTAGTCAGCGCGGGGACTAGCCTGTGTTCATGTCCGGGTATGCCGCCGACCTAGCCCTGGCCCAGAGTCTGGCCGACACCGCCGATGCTCTTTCGATGAGCCGTTTCCTGGCGCTCGACCTGCAGGTCAGGTCCAAACCCGACCTCACGCCGGTGTCCGACGCGGACACCGCGGTGGAGGTCGCTCTGCGCACTGTCCTGTCGCGGCTGAAGCCGGACGATCTCGTGCTCGGTGAGGAAGGTGGCGTCGTCGGTGGCGGCAGCAGCTCGCGCTGCTGGGTGATCGACCCGATCGATGGCACGAAGAACTACGTGCGCGGCGTGCCGGTGTGGGCGACGCTCATCGCGCTGGTCGAGGACGGCAATCCCGTGGTCGGGGTGGTCTCAGCGCCGGCGCTGGGGCGACGCTGGTGGGGCTCCGAGGGCGCCGGGGCGTACGTCGACCGGCGGGCCGGTCCTCCGGCACGAATTTCGGTGTCTCAGGTGGAGCGGCTGGAGGATGCTTCCTTCTGTTACTCCTCGCTGCCCGAGTGGGAGCGTATCGGCAAGCTGGACCCGATGCTTCAACTCATGCGTGACACGTGGCGCAGCCGGGCATACGGCGACTTCTACGGCTACGTGCTGCTGGCCGAAGGAGCCCTGGACATCATGGTCGAGCTTGAGCTGGCCGTGTGGGACCTAGCGGCCCTGGTCCCGATCGTCGTGGAGGCGGGCGGGCGTTTCACCGACCTGGCGGGGCAGCCGGGTCCGGACGGTGGCAACGCGGTCGCGACCAACGGCCGCGTTCACGACGAGGTGCTGCGGCGGCTCGCGGCCTGAGGCCAGCCGGCCAGGAGGGTCGTCTCGATGTCGACCCGGTTGACGACGGGCAGATAGGGGTCGATTTCGCCGGGCTCAAACCGGCACAGGCCGGCCACCAGCCAGAACTCGCCCGTCGTGACGCCTTCGACCTTATAGGTGTGGTCGGTGGCGATCGCCGCCCAGCCGCGGCCGGTCAGCGAGATCAGCGTCGCCTCGCACCGACGGCGCCGGATGTTCCAGATCCGGATCGTGCCGTCGTCGCCGGCCGTGGCAAGCCAGTCCTCGTCAGCCAGGAACGTCACCGCGGAGGACCAGCCGCTGTGGCCGTCGAGCGCGGCGACGGGCGCCGCGGTGCGCGCGTCCCACAGCCGGACGACGGCGTCGGCACCAACGCTGGCCAGCCATCGACCGTCGGCGGAATGCGCGAGTGCGTTCACCGAGGAACCGTGTCCTGGGGCCTCGGCGGCCAAGTCGCCCGTGGCCAGATCCCATAGGCGGATATGGTCGCCTCCGGTGGCGAGCAGACGACCGTCCGGCGTGAACGCGACGGCGCGTACCGAACCGCCTCGATGGTCCAGGTCGCGCCGATGCTCGCCGGTGACCGCGTCCCAGATCCGTACGGCCTGGTCGTCGCCGCTGCTGGCGATGTGTACCCCGTCCGCCGACCAGGCGAGGGCGCGGACGGAGCCGGTGTGCCCGCCCAGGTCGGTGGTGCGGCCGGTGGCCAGGTCGGTCACCCGGACCTGGCTGCTGCCGGAGACAAGCCGGCCACCGTCGGGAGCGAACGCCACCGCCCGGACCGGGCCGACGTAGTCGGAGTATTCGCCGACGAGCTGACTGGTTGTGGTGTCGACGACGGTGACCTTGCCGCCGGCTATCGCCAGCCACTGCCCGTCGGACGAGAGCGCGAGGGCACGGATCGAACCGGTGTGGCCCTGCATGTACTGGATCTGGCGGGCACACGGCAGCGTCCAGAGCCGGATGACGCCGAGGTCGTCGCCGGTGGCCAGAAGACCGTCGCCGGCGAAGCGCAGAGCGCGTACGGGTGTGTTGCCGCCTGTGAGGTGTCGCAACAACCGCCCCTCGTCGACGTGCCATTTGCGCAGCGTGCCGTCGTCGCTGAGAAGCCACCGGCCGTGCGGCCCGAAGGCGAGCGACATGACCGGTCCGTTGTGACCGGCGAGCTCACGACCGGACGGCCACAGCGTGACCTTGCCGTCGTCCGCGCCGGTGGCCAGATCTCCGTTGTCGGCGAAAATCGCAGACCAGATCGCCGGACCACTCGTACGCATGGCGGGCTGCTCCGCGCCGTCCGCGGTGTGCCAGCGACGAAGGGCACCGCCCACTCCGCCACCGACGATCGTGCCGCCGTCGGGACTGAACGCGACCGCCCAGACAGGCCCTGTGCTGCACGGCAGCACGTGGGCGAGGGTGCCGTCCGCGTGCCAGAGGCGCACCGCACCGTCGGTGCAGCCGGCCGCGAGATGTCCGGTTCGCGACAGCGCCACCGACCAGACGGCGCCGGATCCGGACGGCACGGCGAGCAGCCGCGCACCCGTCGCCGCGTTCCAGGCCCAGATCATGCCGTGCCGTTCCGCCGCGGCGATGGTGGTCCCGTCCGGCGCGACCGCCACCGCGTGAACCGGACCTGAGCCGGCCTCGAGCTCACCGTCCGGTTCCCCGGTGGCGGTGTTCCACAGGCGGACTCGTCCGTCACCTCCGCCGCTGACCAGCCGGCGGCCACCGGCGAGGAAGGCCACCGAGTGCACCGTCGCGGTGTGCGCGGCGATGACCCGGAGCAGCTGACCGGCTTCCGCGTCCCACAGACGTACGGTTCCGTCCGAGCTGCCCTCCGCCAGCAGGTCGTCCGCGACGACGATTGCCGTGGACCGGGCCGCCGCCGACGGCCGGAACTGCGGTTGCGGCAGGTCGGCCGGGCCGGCGGCACCGTGCATGTCGAGGCCGTCCAACTGGGCGGGCGTGACCGCGGCCCCCGCGAAGGCGGCCCGGCGGGCACGAGCTGAGGTCAGGTCGGCGCCGGTCAGGTCGGCGCCCAGCAGACGGGCGCCCGTGAGGTCCGCGTGCCGCAGGATGGCACCGCGCAGGATCGTCCGGTCCAGCCGTGCCCGCACGAGGTCGGTACCGGTCAGGTTGGCGTCCGTCAGGTCGGATCCGGTCAGGTTGGCCTCGGCGAGATTGGCGCGGGCCGCGTCCGCCCCACGCCACTGCTGCCCGGAGAGGTCCTCTCCCGGCAGTTGCTTGCCGGCGAACTGTGCCGAGTCCGCCGCCCGCAGCCCGAGACCCTTGAGCATCTCGACCGCGTTCATCACCGCGCCCGCCGTCGCTGCCCGATCCCGGAGAACCCGCTCGGCCCACCGGCGAGCCGGTTCGGCACCGGCTAGCCCGCGGACAAATCCGAGCAGCAGGCGCGGCGTCTCGTTGCGCAGCGCTGTCGGCATGAGGTCGCCGTCGGCGAGCTGCCGGCATGCCCGTTCCGCGACGATCCACTCCAGAACAGACTGATGTACGAAGCGGTACCGTCCGTCGAGGCCACGGACCAGCAGGCTGTTCGCACCCGTGAGCTCGTCGGGGCCCAGGGCGCGGTCCGGTGACGTCCAGACGCGCTCGGCCAGGTCGCCCACCTCCTCCCAGAGCTGCTCAGGGGTGGGCGGCGCCGGGCCGGCCCGGGCGAGGCGCCGGTGCTCGCCGTCGAGCCACTGGTGGAGTACCTCGCGGTAGAGGGCGGCTCCCGACGCGCCGCCGGCGGCGCGTAGCCGGGTCTCGCTGATGTCGGCGATGAAATCGAGCATCCGCGGGTTGGCGGCGAGCGCGCGGAGATCCTCCACCTCGCGCAGCAGGGCAAGCCTCCGGCCTGCGGCCTGGTCGCTGCCGAGCCGCTGGGCGAGGAACGTGTGGATCTGTGACTCGTCGAAGTCGGCCAGCCGCGCCACGCGCCGGTCCGGGATGGCGTTGAGGCGCTCACCGAGTCCGGTCATGCCGCGCCGGTCGGTCAGGAAATACTCGTCGCGGGCGGTGACGACGATCTTCGCCCGGCCCTGGGCGACCTCGGCGAGGGCCTGGAGGTGATCGGCGGCGTCGATGTAGCCGACCCGCGTCACCAGCTCGTCGAAACCGTCGGCCAGCAAGGCGATCCGCCCGTACAGCAGGAGGTTTCGCGCCGCTCCGACGGTGATGCGCGGCTCGGCGTACCGGTTGATCTGCTGGGTGAGCAGCTCCTCGACCGGACGGGTCCGCGTCAGGTCGCGTAATTGCACCAACACCGGCACGACGCCGTCGTCTCGGGCATGCATGCGACGGGCGGCCTCGCTCAGGAGGAAGCTCTTGCCATAGCCGAACGGGGCGAGCACCACCACGAACGGGCCGTTGAGATCGTCCAGCCAGCCCAGCAACTGGCCGAGGAGATCCTCGCGGGCGGGGCCGGACTCGCCCTGCGGGGCTGTGTCGATCTCCTGATAACGCTGCGGCACGTAGAACCGGGTCTGGTAGCGCGGGTCGTGGTCGTGGTCGAGGTCGCGGTGCTGGGCGGCGGCGAACGGCCGCAGGTCGAACCCGATCTTGTATTCGATGAAACTCATCAGGTGTACGCCCTCGACCGCAGCCGTGCGGCGCAGGTGCGCGCTCGCCGGTTCGCCGCCGTACAGCAGTATCGCGGCGATCCCCGCGGCCGGGTAGTCGCGGCGCTTGACGGCCAGCACCCGGTCGAGCTCGGTCTCGGTTGCGGTGTACTCGCACACGCCGATCAGGGTTTCCTCCACGATGTCCAGTCGCCCGGCGCGGGTCGTCGACGTGACGAACAGGAACGCGAGACCAGCACCGTGGCCACCGGGCAGCGGTCGTACCGTGCAGCCCGGGTGGCGCGACATGATTGTTTCGATGGCTCGGGACACCAACTGGTCGGCCGGTGTCGCCGCCGAGGGCTTTCGATCCTTCGCCATTCGCTCGAACAGGGGCATCGCCAGAGCCACGGCCAGTATCAGTCCGAGTACGCTGGCGACCTGGTCCGCAGCCGCCAGACCAAGCAGCCGCCAGGCCAGGCCGATGCTCACGAGCAGCAGCGCGAACCCGGCAACAAGGAATATGCGGCGGCCCGTCGACACACGACCAGCATGACGCCCGCGACACCCGAACGGAATCGCCGTGGCGCCGGAGATGGCGAGTGACGCTGCCGCGTCCCCGTGCGCGGGCCTCGCCACCCAAGGCAGCGATCTCGATCGCGGCACCCAGCAGGCCGCAGGTCCCTTGAGGGGCTCGGGCGGCAGCCCGGGTTGACAGATGGAGGAGTCCTTGGTGGACGATGCCGCATGCGTATTCTCGTCGTCGGAGCAAGTGGCCTCGTCGGATTCCATGTCGGGAAGGTCCTGCGCGAGCGTGGCCACGCGGTGACCAGCGTGGCCCGCTCCGCCGCGCACGGGCTTGACCACCGCGTCGACCTCGGATCTGCTTCGGTCGAGCAGCTGCGGACGTTGCTGGCCGGGCACGACGGCGTGGTCTTCGCCGCTCGTACGGACGAGCAACGGCCGCTGCGCCGTCCCATTCATCCGGTCTTCCGCCACGACATGGTGGAGCCGGTGGTACGTCTGTTCGGCGCGGCCCGCGACGAGGGTCTGACCCGCGGCGTCATCATGGGCTCCTATTACACGTACTTCGACCGGTTGCATCCGCAGTGGCGCCTTCCGGAACGGCACGTCTATGTCCGTTGCCGGGTGGACCAGGCCCAGGAGGCGCGGGTGGCGGCCGGCCCCGGTCTGCCGGTCGCTGTCCTGGAGCTGCCGTTCGTGTTCGGCCGGGCCGGCGAACGCCTGCCGAACTGGGCGCCTGCCCTGAGCCGCTGGGTAATGTCTCGTTCGCCGCTGGTCGCCCCGCCCGGCGGGACCGCGGCCACGTCGGCGCGGCGCGTCGCCGAGGTCGCGGCGGACGCGCTCGAGAGCGGCAGCGGCCAGGACATTCCGGTAGCCGACGAGAACCTGGCCTGGTCCGAGATGATCACCCGGATCGCCGCGGCGGCCGGCCGTCCCCGGCGGGCCGTGCGCCTGCCGGCCGTCGCGGTGCGCGCGTCACTCGGGCTGGCGGGGACGTTACAGGCGCTGAGCGGCCGGGAATCGGGGACCGATCTGAGACACCTTCCCGACCTGCTATTAGCCGACCTGTTCATCGAACCAGCGTCGGGACAACCGCTCACCGAAGCCATCGAGGAGACGTTCGGGCCCTGACGGCGTTGCGGCTCACGACCTTCACGTACGCGGGGGATCGGCTTACCGAGGTGAGCTCGAGTGACAGCCGCAAGTGGGCCCTGGCGTACACGGGTGACCGCATCAGCACGGTGTCCGCGGCCGTCACTGTCTCGACGTCGAATCCCCTCGGTCGCCCACGATCAAGACGATCGGAACGATCAGTCAAGAACGACCGTTCCATAACTGACGCAGCCGGGCCGCGCCGCCGAGCGAACACGCAACCCCGACGCGTCCCCCGCTCGCCCCGGCGGCGGAGGGGATGGACGTCCGCCGGAACCGACCGGGGCGGGGTGCCAGTGCCGCTGAGTAAGGGTCGCAAGATGACACAGCGAGTTATCTCCGCGGCGAGTTCGCGGGCGTACCTGCCTGTCGCTGGACCCCTGGTTCTGCGCCGGCTTTCTGCTTCGCTTGCCCCGCAAAGGATTCGCCTGTCGGACGATGACCCTCGGTGTTTTAGACGTGACGCTCAGTGTTGGGCCTAATGTCACAGTGAGTAATCGCCACCGCTGCCGTCAATGGTGACAATCTGTAACCCTCACCACCGCGGCCACCGGGAGTTCGACATCTCTGCAATTAGAAAGTTCACCACGATGTTCGCCCTCGTGGTCGCTGCCCTCACCGTCACCACGGTCAGCGTGGGCTCGCCGGCCTCGGCCGCCACCGCGTCAACGTCGCGGGCCAATAGCGCCCTGCAGTCGGTCGTCCCGGGCGCATGGCGCAACGCCATCCCCAATGCCCGGGCCACCAGGCTGATCTCCGGGAAATCGAGCACCTCCGCCTACCGCATGGGAATCTGGGTAAGCCGCTTCCATGCCGCCAAGCCGGCGCCTCTGTTGCGGCACACCATGGCGCACGAGTTTGGTCACCACATCGCTTTCTACTACGGCAGTCAGGTGGTCTACGGAGCCGCACCGACAGGATTCCCCCAGGGCGTCACCTCTGTCGAGACCTGGGCGGACTGCGTCGCGTCGGCGTTCAGCGGGGTCGACAAGCACGGCACGAACGTCAAGAAGCACTGCAGCAGAGCAGGCCTGCGGTGGACGAAGGCGTGGCTGAGCAAGGGTCCCTACGCGCACCCGCGCACCAACGCGGCGATCCACTGGTGACACCCGGGTCATCCGCCCGTGACACCGGCACTCACCCGAACTGATGGCTGCTGCCGTGCGTCAGGGACAGGATCGCTCATTGGCCACCCGAGCCGACACCCGCGGTCCCGCCGAGTCACGGATATCGCTTTCGATACCGGAGCAGGATCACAACGCCTAGAGCAACCAGGCCGACACCGATAGCCGACAGTGCAGGCACCAGTCCGATACCGGTGGTCGGTAGCCGCGGCGGGCCCCCGGAGGGGGTGTCGGTGGAGGTTGGCGTCGACGTGCGAGGCGGCACTCCGATCGGTGGACCGCCGGCGGGAGGTCCGGTTGGTGCGCTCGCTGCGGGCGGTGCGCCAGGTGACCCGGGCGAGGATGCGGGCGAGGATGCGGGCGAGGATGCGGGCGAGGATGCGGGCGAGGATGCGGGCGAGGATGCGGCCGACGACCCGGGCGGGCTGGTGGCGGCGGCGCACAAGGGCGTGGTGATGTCGTTGTCGTCGAGCGTGACCGCGCCGTTGCGGGCTAAGGCGCGGCCGACCAGGTCGGCGCCGGTGTTCATGGTGATCGAGGACAGCGCCATGATGTTGCCGACGAAGTCGCTGTTCGTGCCCAGCGTGGCCGAGCTGGTGACCTGCCAGAACACGTTGCACGGGGAGGCGCCGTTGAGGAAGGCCACGTTGCTGTTCGACGCCGTGATCAACGTGGAGGAGACCTGGAAGACGAACACTGCCGCGGTGTCGTTCTGCGAATCGAGCGTCAGCTCCCCGGTCAGCTGAGCGGCACCGAGCCGATATACGCCGGGGATCAGTGTCCTGCCGCCCAGCTCTGACGCAAGGTTGGTGAACGGTGTCCGGCCGGCGGCGTCGGTGTACGCGGCGGTGAGGTCGTTCTTGGCCTGCAGAGCGACGCCGTCGGCGAGATGGGTCTCCCCGGCCACGGTTCCGGGTGGAAAGCCGGGGGCCGCGGTGCCTGGATGGACGCCGAGACCCTGCGCAAGGGTCGTGGCGCCGGTATTGGTGACCGTCGCCCCGGCGAGCACTGAGAAGTCGGCAGCGGTGTTCAGGTCGACCGGATTCTCGGCCGCGTCCGCAGGCCCGGGAATCAGGAGGAGCATCAGGCCCAGGGTGGCGGCCGCGGCGACGGATCCGACGCCGGCGCGCCAACGGTAACTCCGGTGTTGAAGTGTCACGCCGTGCCCTTCTTTGGGTCCTTCCGCGAGGCCGAGACAAGTACGCGCCGGTGCACAAATGCGGTACTGATCCGTACCTTTTCACGCTGATAACATTTTTCAGCCCATTTCAGGTAATAAGTAAGCCCAGACTCCGAGAAACAGGCCGGGAGGGGCGGCAGCGCGGCGACGATGCGACGGCGGCCAGGCCACCCCCTCGCGGTTCGTCGTCCAGCACCTGCCGCGCCGCCCGCGGACCGGCGCCGGATGGTGGCGTGGCCCCGGCCAGCGTGTCCTGACCCGCTGGCTGCCCCGCCGGCCCAGCGACGTGTGGCTGACCGACCTGGTAGCGGGTGACCGCCTCGCCGAGTTCGGCTCCGTCGAGGTCGGCGAGGCGGAAGTGGACGCCGCCCAGACGCGGGCAGTTGCGCGTGCTCGGCAAGCCGCGGATCGAGAACATCACCGCAGACGGCCGTCCCTTGCGGGCCAAAGCGCTCGAGCTTGTTCCGGAGCCGGCCGCTACCGGCCTTCGGACTCGGCCAGCCCCAGTCGGCAAGCACAATCCTCGAGCTGGGTGAAGATCTGCGTCTGAGCGAGTGCTTCCGTCATCGCCGCTGATGGCGGAAGCACCGCCGAGCTTTTCTCCAGCAACATGTGCAGATCGGCCGGGTAGTCACCCATGTCGCCACATGTCACCTTCCCCGCCCGAACCGCCTCGGTTTCCGTTCCCGTGGAATCGTGTGGGCCAGTTTCCCGGTCAGGATCGCCCGGCATGTGGCCGGTGTGATCCAGGGGGTTGCCCTGCCTGGAGCACCCAGCAGCCGGCCGATCTCGCCGGCACCACCGCCGACACGAGCCGGCGCTATCACCGGCTCGGTCTGCTCGAGGAGCCGGAGAGACCGCGCCGACATCGCGTCCTTCTGCGCGATGGCGCACCGGCCGACACCGCCGAAGGCTTCGAGTCCGTACCCGTGGCTGGACGATCCGGCCGGGTGGACTGTTCAGAGCGCGGTGCCGCCCGAAGCGTCGATGACCTGGCCGGTGACCCAGCGTCCCTCGTCGGAGGCGAGGAAGGCGATGATGCCGACCACGTCGTCCGTCTGGCCGAGCCGGCCGAGGGCGACGCGCGCCGTCTGCTGTGCCACGAGTTCCGGATTGTCGACCAGGTAATCGCTCTGCCGGGTCATCGTGATGCCGGGCGCCACCGCGTTGACGGTGATGCCGCGCGGCCCCAGATCCACCGCCATGTCGTAGGTGAACCAGTTCAGCGCCGCCTTGCTGACGCCGTAGACCAGCAGATCCGGGCTTCCGACCCTGGCCGCGGTGCTGGAGACGTTGATGATCCGGCCGCCGTCGCGCAGTCGCGGCAGCGCGAGCTTCGTGATGAAGAACGGCGCCTTCACGTTCACGGCCATCACCTTGTCGTACGCGTCCTCGGTGAGGTCGGCCAGCCGGGCGAAGTTTCCGGCGCCGGCGTTGTGGACGAGGATGTCGATCTTCCCGTCGGGCACGAACTCCCGGCCGGCCTCGTCGAAGGTCTCCCAGAAACGAGCCGCGTCGCCGGGTGTGCCCAGCTCGGTGTGAACGGCGAAGGCACGTCCGCCATCTTTGCGAATGCGGTCCACCGTGTCGCGGGCCGCCGCCTCGTCGTGGCCGTAGGCGACGGCGACCGTCGCCCCGTCCTGGGCGAACCGCTCGACGGTCGCCCGGCCGATCCCGTGACTGCCGCCGGTGACGACGGCCACCTTGTTCCGCAGTGCTCCTGACATGTCCCGCTCCTTTGTTGGACGATCGCTCAAGAGGAACCGTACACGCTTCTTGAGTGATCGACCAACAAATGGTTCGCCTGCTCTTGAACGATCGCTCTAGAATGGGTGCATGGGCACACCGGAAGTGCGGCGCGGCCGGCCGCCGACCTTCGATCGGGCGGCCGCGCTGGCCGCCGCCACCCGCCTGTTCTGGCAGAACGGGTACGAGGCGACCTCGATCCACGACCTGACCCGGGAGATGGGCATCCGGGCCGGCAGCCTCTACGCGGCCTTCGGGGACAAGAGGTCCTTGTTCAACGAGGTCGTCGAGGCGTACGGCCGTTCCCCGGCCGGAGAATTCATCTGGGCCGCGATGGCGAGGGAGCCCACGGCCTTCGCTGCTTTCCACCGCATCCTGCTCGACGCGGCGGCGATGTACACCGACCCGGAGACCCCGGCCGGAAACCTGCTCTGCAGCGCGGCCGCGGCCGACATCGATGTCGCCGTTTACATGCGTGATCTGCGCAACGCCAACGTCGACACCTTCGAGAAGCGCTTGACGACCGCTCAGCAGGAGGGCGAGATACCGGCGACCGCCGATCCCCGCAAGCTGGCCGCATACTTCACCGCCGTCATGCATGGCATGTCCCAGCGTGCCCGGGATGGCGCCACGGCGGCGGAGCTCACCGATACCGCGGAACTGGCCATGGCCGCCTGGCCGGCACCATCACCGGCACCAGCCGATTGACCGACTGATTCGGTGGGGGCCTCAGCACCGGACACTCGGCGCGGCTGAGCCCGAATCCATCGGCCGCTTCGAAGCGGACAAGCACAACGGCCTTCATCGGATCAGTCCTTCCCGAGTTCGGCGATTCCGAAGTGGCTTTCTCGGTCGTTACAGCCAACACCGTGTGGCTGGAACACAGTCAAACGTCACCGCGCCTTGCCTCTGTCCCGGCAGCACACGCGTCCCCACGAGGGCGGACGGCGGCCGAAGAGCAGCGGTGAGTGGTTCGCGTCCGTCGAGAAAGTTTTGGGTTCGCTGACAACGTCTTCGTCAGTAAGAGGGTCTTACCTGGTGTGACGACCGCTATGAGCCACCGAGCGTCCGAGACGCACGGCGTGGAGCAGGAGTTCCGCGTCTTCGTCCAGGGCATCGCCGATTCGCTGCACCGCACCGCCTATCTGTTGAGCGGTGACTGGTATCTGGCCGACGACCTCGTCCAGGAGACTCTGGCCAAGGCCTACAGCCAATGGCGCAAGGTTCACCGGGCCGACAGCCCGTCTGCGTACGTACGTCGCATCCTGATCAACGAGTCGCGGCGCGGCTGGCGCCGGAATCGGAAACACGTTGTGGAATCCGGCACCCGGGTGCCGGATCCGGCGGTAGCCGACATGGCCGACAGCGTGGTGAACCGGGCCGAACTGCTGCAAGCGTTGCAGTCGCTCCCGGCTCGGCAGCGAGCCACCGTCGTCCTGCGGTTTCTCGAGGGACTGAGCGAGCGGGAGACCGCCGCGACCCTCGGGTGCAGTGAGGGCACCGTCAAGAGCCAGACGAGCCGCGCGTTGATCAAGCTGAAGTCCGTCCTGAAGGAAGAGTACTGACATGTCTCACGACACCGAGGATCGCCTCACCACGGCGCTGCAGGGCTTCCGCTCCGACCCGTCGTACTCGCCGCAGATCGACGAGATCCTGGCCCGCGGAAAGCAGATGAGCCGGCGCCGGATCGCCTGGCGCGCCACGGCCGGCGGCACCTTCGCCGCCGCCGCGGTCACGGCGGTGGCTCTCGCCGGCGGTGGCACCGGCGTCCCGTCCCCGTCGCCCAACCTCGCCGCCCCGGGCTCGTCCGTGACCGCCGAGCAGCCTCCGGTGGTGCGCCTGGTCGGCCACCTCACCACGCTCACGCAGACCGAGGGCGACGCGACACTGATCTCGCGCAACCAGGTCTTCACCGACGGCAAGAAGGTCGACGACTGGGACCTGTACGCCGACAACGGTGACTACTTCTTCGCCACGACCCGCGCCGGACTCCCGGCCCGGGTCAAGAATGGCCGATCGCAGATGGACAAGGCGGACGAGGCCGGCCGTAAGCGGGCGGTCGCCGCGGCGAGGCTGGCGGCCAAGGGCGACCTGAACGAGGCCCGTAAGCGGATGGCACGCGCCTACCACACGGGTGACAACCCGGTGCCGATCGAGTCTCCGGGCGCCGTCAAGCCGCTCTCGGAGGAAGGCAAGATCAAGAAAAAGGTCTCGGGCGCCAAGGGGGTTCCGGTCAACCGCACCGACAACTGGGTGTGGAACACCTCGATGGATGCGCTGCGCGACGGTGCCGGCGACCCGGCCGTCCGCGCCGGGGTGCTGCGACTGCTCGACCAGATGCCCGAGATCGCGATCGAGGAGGGCACCCTCGACGGCCGGAAGGTGCTCACCCTGACCGCCGGCGCCCCGGCCGTCGACAGCCCCGAGAGCGTGGTCGTCGACGCCGAGACCGGCATGCCGGTCAAGTACACCAACACCTTCGTCACCGTCACCTACACGGTGTCCCGGGTGACGCTCGCGGACGTCGCCGCCGCCAAGTTCTGATCACCACCGGGTCAAGGCCGCACCCGAGGCACAACCTCGGGTGCGGCCTTGCCGCATCGGCAACCGCACGCCGAAGCCCCCCAATCGCGTCTCGCGCCGTTGCGCTAATCCTTCAGGCCGCGAAGCAGGGCTTCGAGGTCCCGCTCGCCCTCACGGGTCTGGGCGCCGTGGGTGACCCCGCCGCTGATCAGCTGCATGGCGGCGGGGCGGGCGAACAGGCCCGCCCAGGCGGCATCCTCGCGCACGAGGCCCTCGGCCAGGTCGTCGGCGACGATGGCCTTCTTGGCCGCGGCGATCACCCCGTCGGGCAGCGCGGCGATATTACGGGCGAGGCGGTCGACGAACGGGTCGAGCTCGTCAGCCGGCAACGCCCGGTTGACCCAGCCGTACCGCTCAGCCGTCTCCGCGTCGAACAGGTCCGCGCCCAGCACGACTTCCAGGGCGCGGTTACGGCTCATGCGGGCGCGGACATACTGCGTGGCCCCACCGCCGGGCACGATGCCCATCAGCGCCTCGACCTGGCCGAGTCCGGCGCGGCCGATCGCGGCGAAGCTCACGTCGGCGGCGGCGACGAACTCGGCCCCGCCCCCGCGGGCCAGGCCGGCGAGCTTGACGATGGTCACCTGCGGCTGGTTCCGTAGCTGCTCACCCAGGGCCTGGAAGACGTTGACGCCGTCCGGAAGGCCGGCCGCGAGCGGTGCGAAGGCCTCGGCGGTGCCGGACATGTCGACGTGGGCGATGAAGAACTCCGGGTCGGCGCTCTCGAACACGATCACCCGTACGGTGTCGTCGTCTTTGAGCACGGTGAGCAGGTCGCGAAGTTCGAGCATGAGGGCGGCGCCGAGCACGTTGACCGGCGGGTTGTCGATCACGACCCGGGCGACGCCCTCGTCGAAGGTCACCCGAAGGGCCTGGTATTTCTCGTCGTTGCTCACAGTGACTTCGATCGTTCTTGGTGCAGGGGCCCTGGCGCCGGGACCGGACGCAGCTGATCACACCCACGACACTCGTCCGACGAGTAAAAAGCGTGTTCCCGCGACACAGTCCAGCCGGCGGTGGCTCGCGCGACGGCGACAAGGGGAGAAGCGGATTAGATATGGCAGTTGGTGGTTCGCGTCGGTGAGAATCACCTGGTGCCGTCTGACCTGGGAGTTGAGCGACCTTGAGCGATTTCGTGGGGCGGCGCGCGGAGCGTGGGGCGCTCGAGCGGGTGCTCGCGCGGGCTCGGGTCGGGAACAGCGGGGTGCTGGTGGTACGCGGGGAGGCGGGCATCGGGAAGACGGCGCTGTTGGAGCAGGCCCACGATGCCGCCCTGTCATCAGGCTTCCGGGTGGAGTCCTGCGCGGGGGCGGAGGCCGAGGCTCAGTTCGCGTTCGCCGGTCTGCACCAGCTGTGCAGCCCGCTGCTGGGCCGTCTTCATGAGCTGCCCAGCCCCCAGCAGGCCGCGCTGGGCGTGGCGTTCGGGCTACGATCCGGCCCCACCCCAGACCGCTACCTGGTGGGGTTGGCGACCCTTACCCTGGTGGCCGAGGTCGCCGAGGAGGAACCGCTGCTGTGTCTGGTCGACGACGCGCAATGGTTGGACGAGGCGTCTGCTCAGGTCCTGGCGTTCGTGGCGCGACGGGTGTCCGCCGAGCGGGTGGCACTGCTGTTCGGCGTGCGTGACCCCGATACGGACGCGGGCGCGGTCGATCCGTTCGGCGGGCTACCCGAGCTGCGCCTGGACGGCCTCGGCGACGCCGACGCGTTGGCGCTACTGGCCGCCGCGGTCCGTGAACCGCTGGATGAGGGTGTCCGCGACCAGATCGTCGCCGAGGCCCGCGGCAACCCCCTGGCCCTGCTCGAGCTGCCGAACAACGCACAGCTGACCGGACTGGCCGGCGGGTTCGAGCTACCGGACGTGTTCAAGGTTCCTCACCGGGTCGAGGAGAGCTTCCGGCGCCGCTCGGCCGGGCTGCCGGTCGAGACCCAGCTCCTGCTCCTGGTCGCCGCCGCTGACCCGACCGGCGAGGCGGCGCTACTGTGGCGCGCCGTCACCCACCTGGGCATCGCCCCCGAGGCGGCCGCACCCGCGGAGCAAGCCGGGTTGCTTGAGATCGACACCCGGGTCCGCTTCCGCCACCCGCTGGTGCGCTCGGCGGTCTACCAGGCGGCCACGTCGCCGGACAAACGTCGCGCGCACGGCGCGCTGGCCGCAGCCACGGATCCGCGCTACCCGGACCGCCGCGCCTGGCACCGAGCACAAGCTGCGCTGGGTCCCGACGAGGACGCCGCCGCCGACCTGGAGCGCTCGGCCGACCGGGCTCGCGCCCGGGGCGGGCTGGCCGCCGCAGCCGCGTTCCTGCAGCGTGCGGCCGAACTCACCCCGGACCCGACCACCCGGGCAGCACGGGCCCTGGAGGCCGCCTACGCAGCGCATGACGCCGGCTCGACCGATGCAGCCCTGGACCTGCTGACCGTCGCGGCCGCCGGGTCGCTGGATGCCTTGCAGAAGGCCCGAGGCGAGCTGCTGCGCGCCCGGATCGCTTTCCGCCTGACCCGCGGCAGCCACGTGCCGGGACTGCTGCTCGACGCCGCCGGCACGCTCGTCCCGCTTGACGCACCGTTGGCCCGCGAGGCCTACGTCGAGGCGATCGAGGCGTCGTTCCATGTCGGCCGCTTCGCGCCCGTTCACTACCTGCGCGAGGTAGCCGTGGCCGCACAGCGGGCGGTGCCGCCGACGACGACGTCGTCGCGGCCGGTCGATCTGCTTCTGGACGGGTTGTCCACCAGGTTCACGCGAGGTTACGAGGCAAGCGTTCCCAAGCTGCAGCAGGCCCTTGAGTCGCTCGTCAACGACGACTCCCGATCCGAAGACGATGGCCGCTGGGTCTGGCTGGCCTGCCACGTCGGGGCCATGTTGTGGGACGACGAGGCGATCTACGTACTGGCCACGCGCGCCGTCCGGCTCGCCCGCGAGGCTGGTGCGCTCGCAACACTTCCCTCCGCACTCAATGCCCTGGCCTTGCTGCTCGTACTCACCGGTGAACTCGGCCGGGCTGCTGAGTTGTTCGCAGAAGAGGATGAGATCACGCGGGCAACGGCGGCCCCGCCGCTCCCTAACTCAAGGCTCTCGTTGGCCGCCTGGCGCGGTACGCAACCGGGTACGACCGAGCTCGTCGCGACCACGGTCGAGAGAGCGACGGCGGGCGGCGAGGGTCTGGCCGTCAGTAGCGCCGACCTAGCGCTCGCGTACCTGCACAACGGGCTGGGCAATTTCGACAGAGCATGCGCCGCGGCGAATCGACTGATCGAGCTCGACGAGCTGGCTCACAGCAGCCTCGCGCTTCCAGAACTGGTCGAGGCGGCCGTCCGGGCCGACCAGCCCGAGCGCGCTGCAGCCGCACTCGACACGCTGGAGTCGAGGGCCGCTGCGAGCGGCACCCAATGGGCGCTCGGGATGGCGGCGCGCTCACGCGCCCTGGTCAGCACGGGGCCGAGCGCCGAGGCTCACTACCGTGAGGCGATCGAGCGGCTGGGCAGCTGTCGTATGGTCACCCACCTGGCCCGCGCGCACCTGGTGTACGGCGAGTGGCTGCGCCGTGAGGGCCGTCGGCAGGATGCCCGCGAAGAGCTCCGCACGGCCCACCGGCTGCTGTCGGACATGGGTGCGGAGGCGTACGCCCGACGTGCCGCACAGGAGCTCCGCGCCACCGGTGAGCATCCTCGCAAGCGAGGCGCCCAGCCGACCGACGCGCTTACTGCCCAGGAAGCGCGTATTGCGCGACTGGTGGCCACCGGGGCAACCTCCCGTGAGGTCGCATCGCAGCTGTTCCTCAGCCCGCGCACGGTCGAAGCCCACCTGCGCAGCATTTTCCGCAAGCTCGGCATCACCTCCCGGCGGCAGCTCGCGGAGCTGCGGCTCCCCTGAACCGGGTGGACGACGAGCCCGGGAAGGGTCCTGATCGCGGACAGCCACTGCGGCCCCCGTTGATCCGGAGATGATTCTTACTCCGGAGCACAAAGTCGAGGTCGTCGACCAGATGCTGGGCCGGTATGGCCTTGATCTGTCTCGATGTGTCGCCTACGGCGATTCCATGTCGGACGCGCCACTCTTCCGTCATCTCACCGCGACCGTCGCGATCAACGCCGACCGGCATCTGACCGGTTTGGCCGCTGCCGAATATCAGGGTGACGACCTGGTCGAGGCATATCGGGTCGGCCGTACGCTGCTGAGCCAGGTGTGATCTCCTGGACGTCGGCCGCCTTGGCTGCTCCAGCGAGCCAGTAGGGACGGGCAAACCGATGGTGTCGCCGGCCGGGGAACGGTGTGCGTCGACGGTCCGCAGCTGTTCACGTCACAGGCGTTCGCCCGGAGCCAGGGTAGGGAACGGCACAAGGTCCACCCCGTTGACTGGCCTATGCGGTCCAGGGCGGCGGCAGGCTGACCGGCGAAGCGACCGCGGGACGCGTAAGCAGGTGCTTTGCGCGCCTTGGCGGTGTCAGCGCGCCGACTCGGGCGCGTTTTCACGCGCTTGCGAGCGCTTCGCGCGTTCTACCAGCCAGACCATGACGACCACCAATACATTCATTACCATCAGGATAATGAGATTGGCGCCGGGGCCCGCACCCACGGCACGGTTGAGTGTGGTCGCCTCACCCCCGGTGAACAGGGGGTTCACGATGCCGGCGATCACATTGTTCGAGACATGGAAGGCCATGGCGGCTTCCAGGCCGCCGCTGATGAGACCCATAGCGGCCGTGCATGCCGAGAAGACGATCAGATAGCTGACGAGCCACGGGTCCAGCGACACATGGACCAGCGCGAAGAGCGCGCCGGAGACGAGGATGGCGAAGGCGATGGCGAGGCGGGCGTTGCGGAACCAGGAGCCGGCGGCTGGGATGAGCGCTCCGCGGAACGCGATTTCTTCGCCTGCGGACTGCAGTGGGGTCGCGACGAGGGTGACGAGGATGATGGCGATGGTGGTCGCCCCGACGGCGAACGAGCCCCATCCCGTTGACTCCGGTGCGATCAGCAGAGTCGCGAGAAGAGTCAGGCCCACAAGAACGGCCGACCCCAGCAAATAGATGCCGACACGGCGCCGATCGAAGGCTCGGGTGTGGCGGAACACGGCCCGCCACGACACCTTGGCCATGGCCGCCACCAGCATCGTCATGAGTACGGCGGTGATGGCGGTGCTGATGCCGGTCGCGGCGATTGAGAGCGGCGTGAGGGAGGGCCTGTTCGGATCGGCCGGCCCCTCAATCGCCACGACCCCCTGGAAGACGATGACCTGGACGAGCAGAAGCGTCGCCGGGATCGCGACGAGAACGATGAGTGACTTCCACCGCGCCATGCGGAAGTGGACGCCGAAGGGGCGGTCGGGAAGGGTGCCCGGGAGCGCCCGCGCGGCGTCGCGGTCAGCCTGACCCTCGCTGGTGTTCACGGTCATCGTTCAGCGCTCACCGGAACGGGTTCGAACGCGGCGGCCACGACGATCGAGGGGAGAACCGGTATCGCTGAGGAGCCAGTCCTGCGCCGCCTTTCCGCGGCGCAGACAACAGTGCTGAACGTCGATGTCGTCATGTGATCACCCCACACCGTGTGCTGGGCACACAGTCAAGCGCGCCCAGGTGTCGAGGTCGTGGGCCGCGAAAGATCGACCGGTGGCGCTGACGGCACTCGACCGCTGTTCCCGCGACCTTGACCCTGTTGCCGGAACAGGGTGTCGAATGCCCGCGTGATTCTGACCTTGCTTGATGACTTGGCCCGGGTTGCGGCGGGCACCACCGCCGAGCAGTACGCACTGCCGACTCCGTCCGGCGGGTTCGATGTGCGGCGACTGCGGCAGCACCTCACCGGCGGTCTCATCTACTTCGATTCCGCCTTCGGCGACCCCGCCGCGGAAGAGCGAGGAGCAGACCCGCACGCGTACTCGGGGCCCGACCAGCTTGAAGCCGTCATCGCGCGGCTTTCGGCGACTCTGCGATCCGCGCTGGCGGCCGGGGTCGAGACGAGCATCGTGAACGTGCCTCACCTCGGTGGAGCGTTCCCCGGCTCCGTGGTCCTGGACATGCTGCTGATCGAGGTGATCACTCACGGCTGGGACCTAGCCGTCGCGGCTGGTCTGCCCTGGAACCCGGACGAGGCGACCGCCGAGCGAGCACTCGCCTTCTACCGGGCGACGATCAAGCCGGAGTGGCGTGGCCCCGGCATGGCGTTCGGCCCGGAGCACGCGGTCTCGCCCGACGCTTCTCCGATGGAACGGGTCGTTGCTTTCGCCGGCCGTGACCCAGGTTGGCTGCCGGCAACCCGTCGGTAAGGGCCGCCGTCGGAACCCGACGTCCCAGTGCGGTTGCGGGGAGGTAACACAACGGAGCCTGGTCAGAGGTGACGCATGTAGAAGCCCGCGAGCCGTTCGACGGCGGTGTCGACGTACTCGGGTTCGTCGTACATCTCGTAGTGGCGGGTGCCCTTGATGACCATGCGGTCGACGGGGTTGGGCGCTATTTCCCAGAGCCGCCGGGCGGACTCGTCGAAGCCGGTCCCGTCGATGTGCTCGGCCAGGACGAGCTGAAGCGGCTGGGTCATGAGCTGATCGACCAGGTGGTAGGCGTCGAAGCCGAGCAGCAGGGCGTCGCCGCGGGACAGGCGGCGGTTCGTCGAGTGCTCGTTGTGGCCGCGGTCGGTGCGGTAATACCTGATCGCCTGGAGCAGGTCGATGTCGGTGACGCCGGCCCGGCCTAGGCCGCCGCATCGGCGAAGAAGTTGCTGGTCGTCGGCATGGACGGCGCTGAGCACCTACTCGGTGGTGGACTACCGATGTGGTCGCCGGTGACTGTCGCTCTGCACGGGCAATGGCGTACCGCGTTATTCGCCCCGGGTTGTACCGGCCAGCCGGGCGAGGAACGCACGCTGGGCGTCATTGAAAACCATTTCCTGGTATGACGTGAGCAGCGTCCCGGTCCGGAAATCCACTTCCTTCCATCCGTCATAGGTCAGGTGGTCCAGCGCGACGTGGTAGTCGGCCACCAACTGGTCGATCTCATCGTCCGCGGTGTCCGGCCCGAGTGCGGCGAACCGCGCGCTCAGCGCGGTGACGACTTCCAGCAAGTCCGGCGAGGTCACCCGTCTGAGCAGGCCGGTCAGCCCGACCCGGCCCTCATCGTCCAGGCGGTGGTGCAGCAGCAGCATCACCTCACGGTCGTACTCGCGCAGCTCCGGGGGCAGGCCCGGACCGTCGCTGTCGACGCTCGCCAGCAATCCGGCCAGCTCGGGCGGCAGATCCGGCCTCGTTCCGGCGGCGCGCAGCTGGGCGATCACCTCGCGACGGGCGGTGAGCTGCTCGATCTGAGTGGCCAGTTCCCGGTCGAGATCGTCGAGTACCGCGTCGGCCCGCCCGGTCGCCCGCAGCATCGGACGGATCTCGTCGAGGGAGATGCCGAGTTCGGCCAACCGCCGGATACGCAGCAGCAGCACCAGGTCGCGCACCGTGTACTCGCGGTAGCCGTTCGCTCGTCGCGCCGGCTCGGGCAGCACCCCGACCTGGTGGTAGTGCCGCAGGGTGCGGACGCTGACACCGGCCAGCCGGGCGATCTCACCGCTGTTCATCCCACCTCCCGCCGTTCAGCCTACGAGCTCGGCCTCGGGCGCGGGCCGTGGCTCCAGGTCGCGCAGCGCCCGCGCGCCGATCGCGACGACGCCCACGACCAGCCAGACAACCGCGAGGACGACCGCGCCGGCGCGAGCGCCGCCCTCGGCGACAAGAATCGCGGCGCCGCCCATGCCGGCCGCCGGGGCGAGGGTGAGGAACGAGTTCTGCAGACTCATCACCCGCCCGCGCATCGCGTCCGGAATCCGCTCGACCATGAGGACGCCGATCAGGCTGCTGAACAACCCGTTGCCCAGCCCCACCAGAGCCGCCGCGCCCAGCACGAGCCAAGGGTCGGCCAGCGCCGCCATCGTGCCGAATCCGGCGATCGTGATCAGCATCCCGGTCACGAACCAGGTACGCCGGCGGCCCCGGCCGCAGGCCGCCGCGAATGTCCCGCCGCCGATCAGCAGGCCGACGGCGAGCGCGCTGAGCACCAGGCCGAGCATTTCGGGCCGTTGCTGGAGGGTGAAGTGGACCGGCAGGACCAGCGCTTGGAAGCCGGCCAACACCATGACCAGACCGACGCTGAGAAGCGTGGTGGTCAACAGAAAGGGCGAGCGGCGCAGCGTGTGCCAGCCGTCGCGCAACACCACCGGCCGCGGGCTCGCCCCGGTGTCGGTGGCCAGGATCACGCCGGACCGGCGCGGGATGAGCATGGTGACCGCCGCGGCCGCCGCCGAAGTCGCGGCGGTGACCCACAAAACGGTGACGCCGTCGAAGGCCGCGATCAGCACCGCCCCGGCTGCCGGCCCGATCAGCATGACCGTCGCACCGAGTGCCTCGCGCAATCCGAGCAGCCGCCCGGTGCTGATCCCCCCGGCCCGAACGATGCCCGGGATCATCGCCTCGCGGGCGGTCAGTCCGGGCACGTCGCCGAACGAGCCGATCACCGCGAACAGCACGAACCAGCCCAGCGCGAGCCCGACGGTCGTGTCCACCAAAGGCAGAGCGGCGATCGAGAGCGCCGAGATCACATCGGTGATCACCGAGGCCGTACGCCGGTTGATCTTGTCGATCACCACGCCCATCAGCAGCCCCGCGAGGGCCGCCGGCAGCGCCGAGGCGACGGCGACGGCCCCGGTGGCGAGCACACTGCCGGTGGTTTGGAGAACGAGCAGGGGCAGGACCACTCCGGCGATGGAGTTGCCCAGCATGGACAGGACGTAGGACGCGAGGTACGCCGAGGACGCGCGGTTCATGCAGCCATTGCAAACTGTGACGTCGCGTCGGGGTCAAGCCCTGGTCCAGATCTCCCGCGCCGCCGCAGCGATCTGCTCGCGGTCGGTGACATCGATGATGACTGGCCGGATCAGCGGGTGTGGGGGAGCGTCCGCTGTGTCGCGTACTCCGGCCAGGACGTGGTGTCCGCGTCCGGCGAGCCGCAGAGCCGTCGCTCGGCCGATGCCGCTGGAGGTTCCTGTGACGAGGTATCTCATGCCTGAGCTTTCTGAACTAGGTCGACTTCGATGGCGTCCGCCCTACAACGCACGATGCTCGGGTTTCGTTCACCGGCCGGATTCATCGAGAACGCGATCCCCACGACGTGAAGCCTCGCGATCCCGGCCGTTCCCGGGGTCGCGAGGCTTCACGGTTCGACAGCTGCTTCCGAAGGGCTAGCGAGCTGTCTTCCGCTGGTGAGCGCGCCATGTCATGGCTCTGGTGGCCGGGTCGTCGGTCGCGCCGGGCTTCAGGCGGTGAACCGCTTGCCTGTGCGGGGCCGCCTTGACGTGTTCCGGATTCGAGTAGGCCTCGTCGGAGACCTTCTTGAGGACGGCGATCCAGCTGTCGAGCGCCTCCCGGCCCCACATCTCGCCGGCTTCCGGCGTGAACGGCTCGGGGATCAGCCAGGGTTCATGGCTGGTCCACGGCGCGTCGATGCCGAAATCGGTCATCCGGTTCTGGACGTCGTGGATGTCGACCCCGGTTTCCTCCTTGAGCGTCTGCAGGCTGTAGCGGGTCATCTCCAGGCGCGGCGACGTCGCCTCGGGATGGGACCGGGTCACCCCTCGAATGGCGAGCAGGCCCTTCTCCATGTAGTTGTTGGCCAGCACGGAGAGGTCGGACACCTGCGCCATTCCCTCGGCACCCATCGCCAGCGACCAGGCGTACGCCTTCACCACCACCGGCACGTTGCCCCAGAACTCGCGGATCTTGCCGATGCTCTGCGGCCGGTCGTAGTCGAGGTGGTACCGGCTGCCGTCGAAGGCGACCAGCGGCGACGGGAGGAACGGCGCGAGCTCGGCGGAGCAGCCGTAGGCGCCGACCGCTGGTCCGCCGACGCCGCTCTTGGGCGCTCCGAACGTCTTGTGGAGCATGAACATGCAGGCGTCGAAGCCGATCTCGCGCGGGCGGAGCTTTCCGATGATGCCGTTGAAGTTGGCGCTGTCGTGGAAGGCGAGGCCGCCGGCCTCGTGGACGATGCGCACCCACTCCTTCATCTCCGGGTTGTAGACGCCCATGTCGTCGGGGTTGTTGACCATCAGGCCGGCGGTCCGGTTCGAGACCGCGGCCTTCAGCGCGTCCAGCGACGGATAGCCGTTCTCGTCGAGCATCAGCGTGACGACCTTGAACCCCGCCGCGGCCGCCGTCGCGGCGCTGGAGGGATGGGTCTGGATCGTGGTGATGATCTCGTCGCGCTGTTCGAGCTCGCCTCGGGCGGCGTGATAGCCGCGCGTCACGGCGCAGTTGACGTACGCCGCCTCGGCGCCGCCGCCCGCCTGGAAGACGAACTGATCCATTCCGGAGACCTCTCGGAGGATCAGGTCCATCCGGTGGACGATCTCCAGTGTGCCCTGCAGGGTGTCCTCGTGCTGGAGAGGATGCACCTCGGTGATCTCGGGCCGCCAGGCGATCGCCTCGTTGACCGCCGGGTTGTATTTCATCGTGCAGGTGCCGAACAGACTGATACCCATCATGCCGAGCGTCTGCTGCGACAGGCGCAGATAGTGATAGAGCACCTCCGGCTCGGAGAGCTCCGGCAGGGCCGGCCGACTGCGGCGGCGCACACCGTCCGGGATCAGGCTCTCGGCCGGTTCGACGGCGGCCTCGACCTCTTTCTCTACCCGGTTGAACAGCACCCCGCGCCGGCCCGCGGCGCCCATCTGGTGGATGACCGGCTCGTGCCAGACCGGCGCCTGATATTCCTTCGGTTCGATGCTCATCACGCGATCGCCTTCCTGAGCGCTTCGACCAGGCGCTCGATGTCGTTCAAGGTGTGGATCTCGGTGACGCAGTACAGAGCGCTCGCGCCCAGTTCGGGGAATTCTCGTGACAGGTCCTTGCCGCCGAAGATGCCTTGCTCCCGCAGCGATTCGTTGATCTCGCCGACGTCCCGGCCGGTGCCGTCGAAGTTGACGACGAACTCCTTGAAGAAGCCCGAGGGGAAGATGACGCGTACGCCTTCGATCTCGGCCAGTTGCCGCGCCGCGTGATGCGCCCGCTGCAGGATGACGCCGCCGATGTCCTCGAAACCTCTCGGGCCCATCAGCGCCATGTAGGTGGCGGCGGCGATCGCCCACATGTAGACCGAATGACCGGTCCAGTCGTTGCCCTTGTCGCGCAGGCCATACGAGGTCTGCTCGAACAGGCTCAAGCCGAACCCGTACTCGCCGGGCTCGATCGTCTCGGCGATGCTGATGAGCAGCGTCGGATACTGGTGGGCGTAGCGCTCGTCGTCGCGGGTGGCGATGAAGCCGCCGACCCCGCCGCCGGTGTTGAGATGGACGCCGAGGGGCTGGATGGTGCCGACGACGATGTCCGCGCCGTAATCGGCGGGTGCGGCGAGCACGCCGAGCGAGATGGGGTCGACCCCGACGATCAACTCGGCGCCCGCCGCGTGGGCGATCTCGGCGATGGCGGCACCCTGATTCTCGATCACGCCGAGATAGGAGGGCGTCTCGAAATAGACGGCGGCCGTCTGGTCGCCGACCGCGGCGCGCAGGTCGTCCAGGTTCATCAAGCCGGTGGCCGGGTCGTAGTCGACCAGGCGTACGCCGATGTGGTTGGCCATCTCGACCGGCTCGCAGTAGTTGCGGATCACCGAGAGCCGCTCGGGGTCGATGGCCCGGACGACCGCGACCTCGTTGCGCCCGGTCAGGCGCGAGGCCATCCGCAGCGCGTAACCGGCCGCGGTTCCCCAGCTGCGCACCGGGAGGCCGACCATGTCCAGATCGACGAGCTCGGCCAGCTGGCTGCAGAATTCGAACCACGCCTGGTTGCGGCCGTGGTCGGAGCTGGGTTCGCCGAAGACGGAGGTGAGCCACTCGTTACGGCGCACCACCTCGTCGCAGGCGGCGGGAACGTGATGTTGCCAGCTGCCCGCGCCGAGGAAGTTGAGGTTCTGCTCGACGGTCCGGTTCTTCGCCAGGATGCCGATGAGGTGCCGGCTGAGCGCGCTCTCGCTGAGCGCCGGCGGCAGGTCGATCGGACGCTCGGTGCGGTGGTCGGCCGGGATCTGGCTGAACAGCTGGTCGATGCTGTCGGCGCCGATCGCGTCGAGCATCTCCCGCTGAATTGTCGGCACCGAGTTGGCCATGTACGGATGTGCCGTGTTCTCTCCCATGGGACGGTTCCTTCGGTAGATGAGAAAGGGCTGCGGTCACGCCTCCACTTTGAAGAGCGTGCTGCGGTTGGGGCCGGTTTCGATCCGGACAAAGCCGGCCAGCATCGCGTCCACCTCGGCGTCGCCGGTGTCCACGTGCAGTGATGCGGTTTCGAGGGCGATCAGCTTCTCCAGGCTGGAGACGACGATGATGCGGTCGCGTCCGGCGCGGCGGATCACCTCGGCGCTGATCTGCTGGTTACCCCGTCCGAACAGGCTGCCCTGGCCGCCGAGCACGCCGACGACGATCCACGTCTCCCGGCCCTGCATGGCCTCGAGAATCCCCTGCTCGTCGAGATCGACACCGACAAATTCGCCGTCCACGACGGCGTCGACGCCGAGCAACGTCGAAGACAGGCCGAGAGCATGGGCGACGCGGCGTGTGGTCGTTCCCGGACCGAGGATGTAAAGGCGGCCGGGCCGCATGCCGGCGGCGACCTGCCGGGCCGCGAGATCCAGCGAGGCTTCGCTGCTCATCCCCGATCCGGCTTTGGCGTTCTGCGACAGGTGACGCTCGTACGGACTGCGGGCGTAGCCGTAAAGCCGCGCGGAAAGGCGATCACCGCGAAAGGCGGCTTCGTCGAGATCCATCACCTCGGCTTCACGCAACCGCGCGGCCGGACTGCCCGCGAGGAAGAGGGCGGCGAGGTGTCCGGCATTCCGCGGGCTGGTCCCGAACACCGCGGAATGCATCTTCACGCCGGCCGGCACACCCAGCACTGGCACACCGTCGCCCACCGCCGACAGAACATCACGCGCCGTCCCGTCGCCACCGACGAACAGAAGGAGGTCGACCGACCGCGCTGCCATGATCTCGGCCGCCGCTCGCGTGTCGGCGGACGTGGTCGGGCCGGGCGCCGATCTGTGCACCACCTCCACATCGAGACCGGCTGTGCGGGCCACGTCCTCGCCCGACTCGCCGGAACCGGTGAGAACGCGCAGCGGCGTCGCGGAATCGCTCAGCCTGAGCACGGCGCCGCGGGCGCGATCTTCGGCGGCCGGGCGTGCGCCCCGGCGCCAGGCTTCCCGCAGGACGTCCTCACCGTCGGTGCCTTTGAGCCCGACACTGCCGCCCATTCCCGCCACGGGGTTGATGATGAGGCCGAGTGTTGCGCCTTCGGCTGGCATGTCGCCTCCTGGAGGATGCTCGTTGATCCCGTCCCCACGCGTTCGTCAGTTCGCCCGGTTTCCTTGGCCGGTCGGGGATCGCTGATTGCGCCTGTCGTAACCTCATGAACTCGTACGGTCACTGACGTGTTCAGAATGTGAGGCGCCGCACGCCCGGACGGCCCGCCGGTGCGGTCAGGCGCCTCGGCGCAGCGCGATGGCGTAGGACAGGGCCTTGCGCAGACCCGGCATCTCCTGCTCGACCCGATCGGCCAGGGCGCGGATGGCGCGCTTGTGCGCTCTCAGTTCGCGCCAGCGGAACATGGTGCCCACCAGTCCGTCGACCACCAGGGTGATCAGCACACCGTCGGCGAGGGGGACCGATGCGGGTACGGATTCTGTCCGTACCGTGTCGCGGATCCGGTCGCGCAGCGCCTGAATCTGCGGGGGATCGGCGGCGGCGATTTTCGTCCGCCGGATCGGGCCGAAGACCTGATGGTGCTCGACCGTGATGTGGCCCCGGTCGGCAAGGTGGTCGCGGACGACGCGCTCGGCCCTGTCCCATCGGCTCTCCAGCACGCTGAACCAGCTTCGAACCTGGTTCGGCGCAACGTCGCCGAGCACCTCCGCGAGAAACGGGTCGATAGTGGCCGGTGTCGGGGCGTTCGTTCGCTCGGCCTTGCCGCCGCGGTCGTGCAGCAGCCCGGCGATGCGAAGCTCGGCGACCGCGGCGGCGCAGAGCAGCGATCCGCGAACCGATTCGCTGTCGTCGTCGAGCCGGCCCCTCTCGGGCTGGAGGCTGAGAAGGAAGAGCTGGTGGGGCAACGGCAGGGCTTCGACTGTCGGTCTCGACGCGAGTCAAGACGCGCACTGCGCATTCGGTGTCGCGGCTCTGTCGGCTTGACTGTGTCGTGAGAACACGGCTTCCACTCGAGAGAAGTCGAAACAGCAGCCCGGCCCCGACCGGCCCGGCCGCTGGCTTCGTTGCCGATGGTGCACCGAGTGGAAGGACGGACGGCGATGCCCGTTGCGGTCTGCAGGAAACCCGAGGCGGATCCGGCGGCGCGGGAGCAGTGCATGCGTGAGCTCTATGCGGCCACCGCGGCTCAGCTGAGGCGTTACCTCGTGCGTCTGTTCCCGGGGCGGCCCGAAGACGCCGAGGATCTGCTTCAGGAGACCATGTTGCGGGCCTGGCGCAGGGTCGACGACTTGCCCGCCGACGTCGATGGGCGGCGCCGTTGGATGTTCACGGTCGCGCGGAACGTGGCGATCGACGCGGTCCGCAGCAGGATGGCCCGGCCGGCCGAGGTCTACGGAGAGCTCGGCGTGTTTGCCCTGGCGGTTCCCGACGAGACCGACCGTCTGGTCGACCGGCAGGTGCTGGGGGACACCCTGGCCCGGCTGACCGAGCGGCAGCGAGCGGTGCTGGTGTCGCTGTACTGGACGGACCGGTCGGTGGCCGAGACCGCCGTGAGCCTGGGCATCCGGGAGGGGACGGTTCGTTCGCGCTCGCACTATGCCCTGCGCACCGTCAGGGGCATGTTGAGCCGCATCGACCCCGGCTAGGGGTGATGTCCAGCCGGCCTCGGCCGTCCGCATCCCCGATCGGGACGTCTTGCGGACGGCCGAGGCCGGGGGATCAGAGAAACGGGGTTGCCAGGCGTGGATGAGGCCGGGCGATCCTCGACCTTCGAGGCGGTTTCCGTTGGGCGCGGAGAGCCGGCATCACGTTGTGTTTGGTTCCTGCTATACCGATAGAATGACTAGGTTTTGGGTATGACAATCCAGTCCGTGACCGTTCCCGGCGAGTTTCTCGATCTTCTGGAGCGGCCCCTGATCGCGCATCTGGCGACTGTGCGCGACGACGGCGCCCCGCAGGTGAATCCGATGTGGTTCAGCTGGGACGGCGAGTACATCCGGTTCACCCACACGAACTTCCGCCGCAAGTACCGCAACGTCACGGCGAATCCGGTGGTGTCCTTGTCGATCGTCGACCCGGCCAACCCGTACCGGTATCTCGAGGTTCGGGGTGTCGTCGAGCGCATCGACGCGGATCCGGCTGGTGCGTTCTTCGTCGAGCTGGCCGAGCGGTACGACGCTCCGTTCGGCGCCACGCCGCCGCCCGACGCCGCCGCCCGCGTGATCTTCGTGGTGCGCCCCACCGCCACCAGCGCGCACTGAGCAACAGTTCCACCGGGTGACGTGGCTCCGGTGGCGTCGGGCGGACATCGTTGCAGCAGGGTCTGGTTGGTGTCGCTGACGGTGCTCGACGGTGTTGCCCGGGTGGCTCGAAGGTCGCGGTCAGCGCCGGGGTGAGCGGTGGCCGCCTGGTAGGCATACTGAAAATGCCTGATTGAATATTTTGTCGGGTTAATTCCGGAGAATCAGATAGATAGCAGATGATGCTTCTGAGGTATCACGTTTCGCATCACTGACAACCATCGAGCCGACTACCTGAACCGGGGCTTCTCCAGGGATAATCTCCCGGTGGATCTCGTGGGCCGGCGCTCGGAGCGTGACACGGTCGAGAAGTTCCTCTCGCTGGCTGGGGCCGGGCGCAGCGGCTCTCTCGTGGTGCGCGGGGAAGCCGGGATCGGGAAGACCGCCGTGCTCGAGTACGCCCGGCGGGCAGCACTCGCCGAGGCCTTCCGGGTGGAGTCCTCGGTCGGCGTCGAGTCCGAGACGCAGTTCGCGTTCGGCGCGCTGCACCAGTTGTGTGCCCCCCTGCTGGATCGCACCGGCACACTGTCCGAGCCGCAGCAGGCCGCTCTCGGGGTGGCGTTCGGGCTCCACGGCGGCGCCGCGCCGGATCGGTTCCTGGTCGGGCTGGCCATTCTCAACCTCTTGGCCGAGGTCGCCGAGGAGCAGCCGTTGCTGTGTCTCGTCGACGACGCGCAGTGGCTGGATGAGGCATCGGCGCAGGTGCTGGCCTTCGTGGCCCGGCGGGTGGGGGCCGAGAGGCTGGCCCTCGTCTTCGGCCTGCGCGACACCGACGACGGCGACCGCCATCCGTTGACCGGGTTACCGGAGCTGACTCTGGAGCCGCTCGGCGCGTCCGATGCGCGTGCGCTGCTCACCGCTGCGGTAGGGACACCACTGGACGAGGGCGTGCGCGAACGGATCCTCGCCGAAGCCTGTGGCAACCCGCTGGCGCTGCTGGAGCTGCCCCGCAGCCTGCGGCCGGCGAATTTCGCGGGCGGCTTCGAGTTGCCCGACGCGCTCAGCGTCCCGCACCGCATCGAGGAGAGCTTCCGGCGCCGTTCCCGTAGCCTGCCCCCCGAGACGCAGCTACTGCTGCTGGTCGCCGCGTCCGAACCGACGGGCGACGCGGCGCTGCTGTGGCGCGCGGCCGCGGGTCTGGGCCTCACTTACGAAGCAGCGACGCCCGCCGAGGTCGCCGGGCTGGTGGAAATCGGCGTCCGGGTACGGTTCCGCCATCCGCTGGTGCGTTCAGCGGTGTATCAGGCAGCCATGCCGCCGGACCGTCGCCGCGCCCACGGCGCGCTGGCCGGCGCGACCGACCCGAAGACCGACCCGGACCGCCGTGCCTGGCAACGCGCGCAGGCGGTGCTCGGGTTCGACGAAGAAGCGGCCGAAGGGTTGGAGCGCTCGGCCGAACGAGCGCGAGCCCGCGGGGGTGTGGCCGCCGCGGCCGCGTTCCTGCAGCGCGCAGCCGAGCTGACGCCGGCACCCGCGCTTCGCGCGCGACGCGCACTGAACGCCGCGCAAGCCAAGCACGAGGCCGGCGCGACCGAGGCCGCTCTCGAGCTGCTGGCGGTCGCGGCCGCCGGGCCACTGGACGCCCTGCCCCGCGCCCGCCTCGAATTGCTCCGCGCCCAGATCGCGTTCCACCAGAGACGAGGTGGCGACGTGCCGGGGATGCTGCTCGACGCGGCCAAGACACTCGCCCCGCTGGACCCGGTGCTCGCCCGTGAGACCTATCTCCACGCGCTCGACGCCGCGATCCACGCCGGGCGCCTCGCCCGCGGACGCGGATCGATCGAGGCGGCCGAAACCGCTCTCGACGCGCCCGCGCCCTCGACGCCGCCGCAGCCGGTCGATCTGCTGTTGGACGGACTGGCCACGAGGTACACGCAAGGGTTCGAGGCAAGTGTCATCCCCCTGCAGGCGGCACTCGAGACGCTGCGCGACCACGACTCCCGAGTGAACGACGGCGACCTGCGCTGGCTGTGGCTGGCCTGCCACGTCGCGGCGATGGTGTGGGACGACGAGGCACTCTACGTCCTGGCAGTGCGCGCGGTCCGGCTCTCCCGCGAGGCCGGCGCGCTGTCCATGCTTCCCGCCGCCCTCAACGCCGTGGCCTCAGTGCTCGTGCTTCATGGCGATCTTGCCCGAGCCGCCGAGCTGGCCGCCGAGGAAACCGCGATCACGCAGGCCACCGGGGCTCCGCCGCTGCCCAACGCCCGGCTCATGATGGCCGCCTGGCGTGGCCGGCAGGCCGAAACCCTGGAACTGTACGCAGCCGTGGTCGAAGAGGCGACGGTGCGGGGTGAGGGGGCAACGGTCGGCCTGGCCCAGGCCACGCTGGCCGCGCTGCACAACGGCCTGGGCAACTACGACGAGGCCCTCGCCGCCGCGCAACCGCCATGGGAGTACGACGACTTGGCGTACAGCAGCCTTGCCCTGCCCGAGCTCATCGAGGCCGCATCCCGTGTCGACGAGCCGAAACGTGCGGCCGCCGCGCTGGAACAACTCAGCTCCCGGGCCCGCGCCAGTGGGACGCAGTTCGGGCTGGGGCTAGCCGCGCGCTCCCGTGCCCTGCTTACCACCGGTCCGGCCGCCGAGGAGCACTACCGCGAGGCGATCGAACGTCTCAGCAAATGCCGGATGGCCGTCTACCTCGCCCGCACCCACCTCGTCTACGGCGAATGGCTACGCCGCGAACGTCGCCGCCAGGACGCCCGCGACCAGCTCCGCACCGCCTACAACCTGCTCTCGGGCATGGGCGTGGAAGCGTTCGCGGCGCGCGCGGCCCGCGAGCTGCGGGCCACCGGCGAGCACCCGGGCAAAAGGAACGCCCAACCCGCCGACGCGCTCACCGCCCACGAACTGCACATCGCCCGCCTAGTGGCCACCGGGGTCACCTCCCGCGAGGTCGGCGCACAGCTGTTCCTGAGCCCACGGACCATCGAGACCCACCTGCGCAAGATCTTTCGCAAGCTTGGCATCACCTCACGCCGCGAACTCAGAGAGCTCCACCTCCCCTGACCGGGCCGGTGCGAACCGGCCATGCCGGCCGGTGACGCACCGGTAACTCCTACCGACGCGAAAGTCCGGCCGCGACTGTCAGCCTGGCACGATGACTGATCAGATGAAGGCCGTTGTGCTGACCCGTTTCGGTGGGGCCGATGCGTTCGAGTTGTGCGACGTCGCCGTGCCGCAAGTCGAACCCCGCCAGGTGCGAGTGCGCGTTCATGCGACCACCGTCAACCCGCTCGACTACAAGATCCGGCGCGGAAACTATGCGGATTATGTGCCGCTCCCGGCGATCATCGGCCACGACGTCTCGGGGGTGGTCGAGGAGGTCGGTTCGCATGTGACGGAGTTCCGGGTCGGTGATGAGGTGTATTACACGCCGCGAATTTTCGGCGGTCCGGGGTCCTATGCGGAGCAGCATGTCGCCGACGTCGATCTCGTCGGTCGCAAGCCGGAGAACGTCAGTCATCTGGAGGCGGCGAGTCTGACTCTGGTGGGTGGCACGGTGTGGGAGGCGTTGGTGACGCGGGCTCAGCTCACCGTGGGGGAGACGATCCTGATCCATGGCGGTACGGGTGGTGTCGGCACGATGGCGATTCAGGTCGCGAAGGCGATCGGCGCGCGAGTGATCACCGTTGCCAGGGCCGGGAATCATGAGTTCGTGCGTTCGCTGGGGGCGGATGAGGCGATCGATCCCGACTCGGCGGATTACGTCGATGCGGTGGCCGAGCTGACTGGCGGCCGGGGGGTCGATGTCGTCTTCGACACGATCGGTGGTGACACGCTGACCCGGAGCCCGTTGACGCTCGCGGATGCTGGGCGGGTCGTGAGCATCGTCGATATCGCGCAGCCGCAGAATCTTATCGAGGCGTGGGGTGTGAACGCGGCCTATCATTTCGTTTTCACGCGGCAGAACCGGGGGAAGCTGGACGCGCTCACTACGTTGGTCGAGCGTGGTCTGGTGAAGCCGGTGATCGGTGCGACTCTTCCGTTGGCTCGAGTGGGTGAGGCTCATGGGCTGTTGGAGGACAGGGGCTCGTACATGCTGCGCGGCAAGGTCGCGATCGATGTGGCGGGCGAAACCGTCGCGCTTCCCCACGCAACTCGTAATGGACGGCACCCCGGGCCGGCCGTCGGGGCGTGCAGACCTTGACCATGTGCCTACAACAGGCTGTGGGATCACCGCATCGGCTCAGAAGGGATGACAACTGTTGGCGTGTTGGTGGCCATTAGTGCTCACTAGTTGGCAATAATGGACTTGGTGAACTTGAAGGAATGGGCGGCGGCCACGGGAGTCTCGTACGCGACGGCACGTCGGCGTTACGAGTCCGGGACGTTGCCCGTTCCTGCTACTGGCCGGCGTGCTGTTCGGGATCGCCCAATCCGGCCTGGGCGAGTTCGTCTACCGGATGGCGCCACCCGAGAAGCTCTGAACACCGGCCGCACCGACGTTGACTATCGAGACCGCGTGCAACACCGGCACGAGGTTGCTGATGAGGGGGCGGGAACACGCAGGCGCGAGGCGGCGGCGGTGACGTCCGCCTGCGCCTGCCGGCGGTCCACTCGGACCGATTCCGATCCGGCGACGACGACCTCACCTGCCACCCACACATCCGTGACCGTCCGGGATCCTGCGGCCCAGACGAGATTGGCGACGAGTTCTTCGTCCGGCACGTCGAGCCCGGTGGCGAACGCGGGATCGTCGACGCCGATGTGCACCAGATCGGCCCACCGGCCCGCCTCGAGCGCACCGATGTCGTCGCGGCCCAGGGCCGCGGCACCCCCACGGGTGGCCAGTAACAGTGCGTCGGCCGCTGTCACAGCGGTCGGGTCCTGGCTGGTCACCCGGGCGAGAAGAGCGGCGGTCCGCGCTTCGCCGAGCAGGTCGAGGCGATCGTTGCTCGCCGGGCCGTCGGTGCCGAGCCCAACGGGTACGCCCGCCGCTCGTAAGGCCGACAGCCGCATGACGCCGGAGCCCAGCTTCGCGTTGGACGACGGGCAATGCGCGACCGCCACGCCGGCGCCGGTGAGCAAGCCGATGTCGGCGTCCGACAGGTGAACGGCGTGGGCGACCAGCAACCGGGACTCCAACAGGCCGACGGACTCGAGAAGTGCGGGGACGGATCCGAACAGCGCACGCTGCGCCTGGTCCTCCAGCTCGGTCTCCGCGAGGTGGATGTGGACGAGTGCGCCGCGCGTACGGGCGTGCTCGCCGACCGTACGAAGGGCCTCGGGTGGCAGAACGTAGGCCGAGTGGGGGCCGTACGCGAATTCGATGCGCTCGTCCGGTCCCAGCCGCAGCCCCGTGGCGTCGATACGGCTGCTGATGCGATCGACCACTGCGCGCCAGGGTTCCTGACCCGGAAGGTCCAGGACGGCCTCGGCCAGCACCGCGCGGCCGCCGGCCTGCAGAACTGCCTCCGCCTGCTGGTCGACGTGGAAGTACATCTCCGAGGTGGTGGTCACGCCGTTGCGGAGCATCTCGATCGAACTCAGCAGCGAGCCGGCTCGGATGTCCGCCGCCGTCATCAACGCTTCCGCGGGCCACATCGCCTCTTGCAGCCAGGAGATCAGGGGAAGGTCACCGCCTCGGCCGCGTAAGACGGACATCGAGCTGTGGGCATGCGCGTTGACCAGACCGGGCAGAAGGATGCCGGACATGGTCCGCACGCCGCCGGTCCACGCCGGGGCGTCGTCCGCAGTCGAGACGTTCTTGATTCGCCCGTCGGCACCGATGTCGACCACCGCGTCGCGCAACACCGTGCACGTGTTGTCGCACGGAATCACGATCGGCGCGCGGAGCCGCAACGGAGCACGTTTCGCTTCCATCGGTTCATTGCAGACTGTGTGCCCGGAACAAGGTCAAATTCCAGGTTGCCCGCCGGGCCGCTGAAGGCAGCCGCGGCGGGATCGGCCTGGTCCGGTGTCAGCGGCGGCGCAGCGTCGCGTCGAGCAGGGCCGGTGGAGTGTCGTTCTTCTCGTGGGCGGCGAGGTCGACGCCGGGAGCGACGATGGTGTCGATGGCGTCGAGCACGTCGGCCGGCAGCACCGTGTCGGCCGCGGCGAGCTGCGAGTGCAGGTGGTCCATGGTGCGCGGGCCGATGAGCGCGGTCGTCACGGCGGGGTGGGCGGTGACGAAGCCCAGAGCGAGCTGGATCATCGTCAGACCGGCCTGATCGGCCACCTTCGCCAGCTTTTCGACGGCGTCGAGCTTGGCGCGGTTGGCGGGGATCGTGGTGTCGAAGCGCTGCTTCATGAACGCCGAACGGTTCGTGGCGACCTCCTGGCCCTCGCGGATCGCGCCGGAGAGCCAGCCCGAGGCCAGCGGGCTCCAGACGAGCACCCCCATGCCGTACTCCTCGGTCACGGGCAGCACGTGGCCTTCCACGCCGCGTTGCAGGATCGAGTAGCTGGGCTGCTCGGTCACGTAGCGGCTCAAGCCGTGCTCGCGGGCGGCCCACTGGGCCTGCACGACCCGGTAGGCAGGGAAGGTCGAGGAGCCGAAGTAGCGGATCTTGCCGGCCCGCTGCAGGTCGGTCAGGGCCGACAGGGTCTCGTCGTCGCTGGTGGCCGGATCCCACCGGTGAATCTGGAAAAGATCCACGTGGTCGACGCCCAGCCGGCGCAGGCTGTCGTCCAGCGCGGTGAAGAGCCAGCGGCGGGACCCGCCGCGGCGGTTGCGGTCCTCGCCCATGGGCAGGCCTGCCTTGGTGGCGAGCACGATGTCGTCACGGCGTCCGGCGATGGCCTTGCCGACCATCTCCTCGGACTGACCACCGCTGTAGACGTCGGCCGTGTCGATGAGGTTGACTCCGGCGTCCAGAGCGGCCCCGACGATGGCGGTCGCCTCGTCCTGCGTGGTGTTGCCGATCTTGCCGAAGTTCATGGCGCCCAGCGCGAGTGCGCTGACCTGCACGCCGGTACGACCTAGGGTGCGGTACTGCATTTTCGTCTCCCGTGACGATCGGTGCCGTTAAGCGGAACGCTGTTCCGTTAAGAGAATACGGAACGACGTTCCGTATGCCCACCTTGGTGACGGAGCCGACACCCCCGGCCGAGGAGCGGCGGGCGCTCTCCGCCGCGAGACGGCAGGCCCGGCCCCTGGCTTGACCGTGTGGCAACGACAGGGTTTCCACTGGGTCGGCAAGTCTTGAGTAGGGGAGTCAGATGCGAAAAACCTTATCGGTCGTGCTCGTTTCCGCGGTCGCGGCGGTATCGCTGGTGTCCGTCCTGGGGGCCTCTCAAGCGACGGCGGAAAGCGGGTTGAAGTGGGGTCCGTGCCCCGCCGACAGCGCGCTGCCCGGACTGGAATGCACGACGGTCCCGGTCCCGGTGGACTATCGGAAGCCGCAGGGGCAGCACCTCGAGGTGGCGGTCTCCCGTCTGCCGAGCAAGGACCCGTCGAAGCGCCGGGGCGTGCTCGTGACCAACCCGGGCGGTCCCGGTGCCGGGGGACTGATCTATCCGGGCCTGCTCGCGAGCAACCTGTCGCCGCAGCCGCTGCCGAAAAGCGTCCAGGATCAGTACGACGTGATCGGTTTCGACCCCCGCGGTGTGGGCCACAGCTCACCGGTGACCTGTGACCTGACGCCGGAGCAGATCGCGCGGCGCAACCTCTGGACCCCGGCCGACGCGGCCGGCGTACGGAAGGACGCCGCGAGCGCGAAAACGATCGCCCGGCAGTGCGCGACCTCGGAGACGGCCGCGCTGCTGCCCCACATCACCACCGCCAACACCGCCCGGGACATGGACCGCATCCGGGAAGCGCTGGGCGAGCCGAAGATCTCTTACCTCGGGGTGTCCTACGGCACCTACCTCGGTGCGGTCTACACGACGATGTTCCCCCAGCGCAGTGACCGGTTCGTGCTCGACAGCAACCTCGGCCCCGGTGGTTTCGACGTCACCGCCCACCGAAGGGTCGCCCGCGGCCTGGAGGACCGGTTCCCGGACTTCGCGAAGTTCGTCGCCGCCAACCCGCAGTACGGGCTGGGCACGACGCCGAAGCAGGTGCGCGCGAAGTTCTTCGACCTCGCCGCGCGGCTCGACAAGACGCCGGTGCGGGGCGTGGACGGCTCGTTGTTCCGGGGGAACACGTTCGACCAGCTCTACACCGACGTGAGCATGCCGAACCTGGCCGCGATCTGGAATGCGTTCGACACGAACCAGCCGATGCCGCCCGACCCGCCGCCGGCGAACATCGACAACGCCGTCTCCAGCCGCTTTCATGTGCTCTGCGGCGACTCGAAGTGGCCGAGCTCGGTCCGCGAGTACCAGCGGGCCGTCGCGGTCAACCGGGTCAAGTATCCGCTGATCGGCGCCGGTGCGGCCAACATCACTCCCTGCGCGTTCTGGCCGTCCCCGGTCGAGCGGCCGGTGCGCATCGGTGACCGAGGGCCGTCGAACGTGCTCATGGTGCAGAACCTGCGCGACCCCGGTACCCCGCTGGTCGGCGCCCGCGAGCTCAGGCACGCCTTCGGCAACCGGGCGCGGATGGTGACGGCGGACCAGGGTGGCCACGGCGCCTACCTGCTCTTCGCCAAGAACAAGTGCGCCAACGACACGGTGACCGCCTTCCTCGCCACCGGCGAGCGTCCGCGGCACGACGTCACTTGCGCGGCCGAACCGAGCTAGAGGTCGAACCATGGCGAGTTCATCAGTCGTACGGGTCCGGGCATCGGACAGCGTGACCGCCGATGCCCGGGACGGTCGCCGGGCGCGTAAGCGCGCACCCCGTCGATCCGCGCCGCTCTGGGACCCCGGCGTCCGTGACATGAGGGCCCTCGACTGGCTGCGCGCGCAGGAACCCGTACGCGATCCGGAGCTCCTGCCGTTGCGGTACGCCCGGATGGCGTCCTCGCCGTGGACCTACCTGCGGGGTGCGGCGGCCGTGATGGCCGCCGACCTCGCGGTGGCGCCGCACTCGGGACTGACGGTGCAGATGTGCGGCGACGCGCACATCCTCAACTTCGGGCTCTGGGCCTCGCCCGAGCGGCAGCTGCTCTTCGACGCCCGCGATTTCGACGAGACCCTGCCGGGGCCCTTCGAGTGGGACCTCAAGCGCCTCGCGACCAGCGTCTATGTGCTCGCCGAGGCGGAACAGCTCGGGGGCCGGTGTGCCGGGAGGGCTGCTGCCGCAGCGGTGGACACGTACCGCGAAGCGATGCGGCGGTACGCCGGCCTGGGCGAGCTGGACATCTGGTACGACCGGATCACGGCTGAGGTTCCGTTGCGGGGGCTGACCTCGGTGTTCGCCAAGGCCGCCGCCCGCGACATCGAGAAGCACACGCATCGTGGGGTGGCTCGGCAGCTCATCTCCGAAGAGGGCGGCCGGCGCCACATCTCGTTGGACCCGATGAAACGCATCGACGACGGACTGAGCCGCGAGCAGCGGGTCCAAGCCTCTGAGCAGGTCTACGACACCTACCTGGCCTCGATCTCGCCTCATCTGCGCCGGCTCGTACACCGATTCGAGCGGGTCGACGCCGTGCGGCAGATCGTGGGCGTGGGCAGCGTCGGCATGCGCGTCTGGTTGCACCTGCTGGAGGGAGACAGCGGCCGCCAGCCGGTCTTCGCCCAGGCCAAGCAGGCGACAGCGTCGGTCTACGAGGAGTTCCTGGGCCCCAGCGAGTTCACGAACCACGGCGAACGCGTCATCGTCGGCCAACGCCTCATGCAGTCGGCCAGCGACATCTTCCTCGGCCACATGCGCGTCGACGGATACGACTACTACGTACGCCAGTATCGCGACATGAAGATCATTCCCAGCGGCCACCGGATCGCCGGCAATCTGCCGCAGTTCGCCGTGGCCTGCGGCCACGCGTTGGCGAAATCGCATGCCCGCAGCGGCGATCCCGCGGCGATTGCCGGTTACATCGGTAAAGGGAACGCCTTCCGGGACGGTATCCAGCGCTATGCCCGCGATTACGCTCGGCAGACCCGCGCGGATCACGCCGATCTTCGCACCGCGATCGCGAACAACGAAGTCAGGGCGGCCGAACGAGGCTGGTAGGAACGGATCGTCGGGTCAAGAACCGACGGTGGCGTCGGCGACGCCGAGGCAGTCGGCGCCACGGAAGATCGCCAACTCGTAGGACAGGGAGTTCGCACCGTCGTCACGGACCCGCGAGCCGAGCTCGTAGTCACCGGGGTAGGTCACCTCGCCCAGGTAGTGAACGGCGTACGCGTCCGGCGCGAGGTCGGGGATCGTCCGGTGCCCGTCCGGATCGGTGACGTCGAGAGCTGACGCCGCGATCGCCTCGTCGTACCAGGTGAGCTGGGCGAGATAGTTCACGTGGTGATTGCCGTCGACGTCGCCGATCCGGGCGCGCAAGGGTGCGAAACGTTCGTAGTGCTCCCGGCTGCGCCGTTCGGGCCCGACCCGATCGGTCGCGGAGCCTTGCGGGGTGTCGCTCGACCGCAGCTCGTCCAGATCGGCGATCAGCTCCTCGGGAAGGTCCAGTGGCCCGCCGGCGCCGCGCAGCACCACGGTTGCCTCGCCGGTTGTCACGGAGGCGCCGTCGATGGCCGCCGACTGCTCGTAGGTGAACGAGGAGCGGCCGATCCGGCGAATCCCGGTCCGCACCCGGACCACCGTGCCGGTGCGCCCGGCGTGAGCGAGGCGTTCGACGCGCTGGCCGACGAACAGGATCTGGAATCGGGGGAGGTCGCCCCGGCCCACGAGCCGCTCGAAACGGTGCAGAGAGAGCCGCAGACGTGCGTCTTCGAGCCATCGGGCCATGCCGACGACGCTCGCCGAACCGTTGCGGCCGAGGTCGGCTTGCCGCACTCGGACATCAATCTCGATCGGTTCCATGAAAATCAGTAGAATCTGTGTTCCTGGGACACACGCAACCGGGCGGCCGGGGCCGGTTGATCAGTTCGATGACACCGAGGATCAAGCGGTTGAGACTGCGCGCTCGGCACCCGGGAATCTCTGCTGCATGAGTGGTTTCGTGCCGGTGACGACCCAGATCGTGAGCACCGCGAGCAGCGTTCCGTCGGTGACGGCTCGGTCGACCTCCGCCAGCCAAGGCTCCGCTGTCTCGCCCAGGTTCAGGAGAGGGCCTTGCAGTACGGCCCGGTCGACGACGGACAACAGGGCGGCGGCCTCGGCAAAATCGGTCACCGCGACGGTGACCGGCTCGGCGCCGACGTCGGCGAGACCGGCCGAGACCAGCCGGCGGCGCAACGTGCGCCCGGTGGACGTCGCGGCCGGCAACGCCGGGGCGAGCTTCCGGTACGCCTCACTCAACTGCGGCGTCCCGTCGAACAGCATGGATTCCCAGTCGGTGTCGATCAGGCACACCCGGCCGCCGGGACGCAGCACCCGCACCATCTCGGCGATGGCGGCATTGGGATCGACGACGTGTTGCAGCACGCGCTCGCACCGGACCCCGTCGAAATGATCGTCCGGGTACGGCAGGGCGAGCGCGTCTCCCTGGTCGTACCGCATCGCCGCGGCGTCCGCTCGCTCGCGGGCGAAGTCCACGGCGGCGCGCGAGTTGTCGACGCCGATCGCCTCCCCGGCCGGGCCGACCAGGGCAGCCAGGTCCTGCACCACCTCACCCGCGCCCGAGCCCACGTCCAGCAAACGGTGCGGATCCCGGAGGCCCCAAGCCTCCAGCGCCCTCTGGCGGACCAGTCGGATCGTCGGCAATCGGGCGGCCACCTCGATGTGCCGCAGCAGGAAGCGCCGGTTGTCGGCGGTCTGTTCGCCCAGATCGGTGAAGGGGGTCTGTACGTTGTTCATTGTCTACCTCGAGGTGGATGTCGTCCGAGCCGCAGGCTGAGCTTGTGGCGTGAGGTCGAGGGGTTTCTGCCAGATCAGGGCGGCCACCACGCCGGTGAGGATGACGGCGGTCAGTGCGAACGGGATCGGGATGAGAGGGTCGATGAGGACGAGGACCGCTCCGGCCGGGACGATGACGTTGATGTGGCGCCCGGCGCTGCGACGCATCACGAGCAGCCAGATCCCGAGGACGAAGACGGCGATCGGAACGGTGTAGGCGAAGGACGCGACCACCGGGTCGAGCTCGCTGTGGCCGGTGATGACATCGACCTCGGCTTCGATTCCGGCGGAGAGCGCGCCGGCCGCGGCGAAGATGAAGTAGTGACCGTAGCCGTAACCGAGCGAGAGACCCAGGCCGTCGATGGCGGTGTGGTGCGGCGCCCAGAAGTACACCCACCACAACGCGGCCGTGACGACGAGCGTGAGCACGGCCACCCTGATCAGTGGCCCCAGTGTGTCGCCCTCATGCAGCGCCTCGATGATCGCGTTGGCCGAGGCCAGCAGGCTCTCACCCAGCAGGATGAGGCTGAACAGGCCGAACCGTTCGCTCAGGTGATGCGGATGCCACGGGGTTCTGGCCCGTCGTTCCGCGGCGACCGGCACCGCGAGCTCGGCCCCGATCAGGACGATCACGGCGGGCCAGAAGGCGGCGGCGGGCAAAAGCAGAGAGGCCAGCCAGAGGAGCTGAACGACGGCGATCCCGATGGCGTAGGTGGTGGTGGACCGGCGGGTGTCCCCGGACGAGCGGGACGCGCGCATCCACTGCGCGACAAGCGCGACGCGCATCACGACGTAGGCCAGGATCAGCACGACATAGTCCTGGTCCTCGAACGCCGCCTGGATGCCGGAGGCGAGCACGAGCACGCCGCCCATCTGAACGATGGTCAGCAGCCGGTAGAGCCAGTCGTCGGTGTCGAACGAGGTCGCGAACCAGGTGAAGTTCATCCAGGCCCACCAGATCCCGAAGAACACGACGGCGTAGTTGAGGATGCCGTCCAGCACATGCGCTTCGGTGAGCTGGTGGTGCAACTGGACGGAAGCGATGCTGACCGCGACGACGAAGACCAGGTCGAAGAAGAGCTCCAGCGACGACGCGGTCCGGCCGGCCTCGTCCGGGTCGCGTGGCCACATCGGCACGAGCCGGTAGCGAGACGTGGGTGCATTCATGTGGGCTCACCTGGATCGAGTCGTGGGGTCCTCAGTAGAGACCGTGTGGTCAGAACAGGGTCAAACGGGCTGCGGCGGCCCACGCCTCATCGATGACGGCTTCCCGCAGGCGCAGGAAGTCTCCGCTTCGCCCGGCGAGAGAATCAGCCAGCACCGAGGCCTGATTGACGGCTGACGCCATACCGATGCCGTGGACCGGGTTGTAGGTGGCCACGGCATCACCGATATCGACGAGGCCGGCCGGGAAACGGTCGAGGTCCGCGATCCGGCGACGACGGCTGTCGATGTAGAAGTACTCTTCGGCTTCGCCCAGCGGCTCGCCCGCGGTGGCCCTCCGGAACACCTCCGGCAGCCCGGCACAGACCGCCCGCAGGTCCTTGACCGTCGCCTCCGCGCGGTCACGGCCATAGGCCACCCCGACAACCTGCCAGCGGTCGCCCTCGATCGCATAGACGGCGACGGCGACAAGCCCTTGGCCGTCGGCGCCCGGCGTGAACTGGTCGAGGGCGCACGACACCTTCGGGCGGAGGTCGTCCGGAGACCTTCGGAACAGCGCGGTCGTGTAGCCGATGCCCACCGGAACCCGTTGCACCGCCGGTGCCGGAAAGCCACCCCGCTCGAGCCAGCGCACCAGGCTGCTGCCCCGGCCCATGGCGTCGACGGTCAGATCGGTGTCGAGCACGCGCTCCGTGGCCGACCCGCCAGTCTGGTAGACCACTCCGGTCACCGACCTGTCGCGGTAACGAAGGCCGGCCGCCGCGCCGTGGCGGAGTTCGACGTGGGGGATGGCGGCGACGCGGCTGCGAATCCGCTCCTCGAGGAAGGGCCGGCTCGCCGTGAGCAGTGTGGCATCCCAGTCCGCCATCGGCTCGCTGTTGCTGAACAGGCTGTGGTGTCCGGGCGGGGCCAGGACAGCGCCACGCGCGACGGCGTCGTCGGTGAATCCGGGGAACCAGTCCTCGAGCTTCCGCAGCGCGGCGGGCTGAAGGAAGTGACCGTGCCTGCCCTGGGGAACGGAGGTGTGCCCGACCGGCCCCGGCGTGAGCACATCCCGCTCGAGAAGCACCACCCGTCGCGCGTGGTCAGCCAGCGCTCGCGCCGCCAGCAGCCCGGCAAAGCTCGCACCGATGACACACGCGGTCTCGATCGTCATGCGCGGCTCAAAGCGCCCTGATCGGCCTGAGCGCCCTGATCGGCCTGAGCCCTCTGAGCGGTCAGCGGTCCGGTGCGAGTGATGAACCAGACGATCACCACGGTGGCGAGGACGACGGCGCTCGGGATGAGCGCGGTGGCGGCCGCGGCTCCGGCATCGCGGTCGGCCACGACGCTGTTCAAGTCGGACCGCATGGCGGCGGAGAAGACGAAGCCCAGCGTGTTCCACAGCGCGTGCAGGACGATCGCGATCTCGAGACCGCCGGTGCGCCAGGTGATGAGCCCCGTGCCGATGGCCAGCACCACGTACCACAGATTCAGCCAGGCGTCGCTCGCCGCGTGGCTCGCCGCGAAGATCACCGCCATCACGATCAGGCCGAGGACGAGACCCGATCGGCTGCCCCGGGTCCAGCCTCCGACGACCCGCAACATGAGCCCGCGGAACCCGTACTCCTCGCCCGCGGCCTGCAGCGGGGTGAGCAGCAGGGCGCCGGCCAGCAGCCACAGCACATCGGTGTCCGACCACACGCTGCGCGGGGCGGGCGCCAAGTAGTCGTTCACGACCAGGGCCGCGACACAGAGCGGAAGGATGAGCAGCAACGCGCGGCCGAACACGTCGAAGCGGAAGCGCGATAACACCGAGTGGAGCGACGCCCCCGGTACGCCGTAGAGCCAGCGCTGAATGACCATGCTCCACGGGAGGAGCAGCGCCAAGGAGACCATCGCGACCGCGTGCGTCAGCGGGGTGTAGGAGTCGTCACTGCCACGGTCGTCCAGAGCGTCAGCGCCGACCGACAAGACGGCGCTGAAAACCAGCAGGCCGCCGAGCAGGAGCACGATCGCGAGAATGCCGCGACCGACGCGGCGACGATCCCCCGCGAGGACGCGATGGTATTCGCCGTTGCCCATGTGTTGTCCCTTTCAAATTGTGGGGACCATGAAAAACCGTGTGCCGGCGACACAGTCAAGATCCGTGAACCGTGACGGGACGGGATCCACCGCCCGGCCCGTCACCACAGGCGGTTCAGCTGGCCCGGCAGGTGGTGTCCCGGGCCGGCATCTTGCCCTCGACCAGCCAGTCCGCGGTGATGTGGAGGGCGCAGGCGTTGGTGTGGACGAGGAAGACGCCGTGGCCGCTGTCCTCGGCGGTCACCAGCTTGGCGCGCGAGGCGAACTTGTCGCGCAGCAGCTTTCCGCCCGCCCACGGGGTGACCGGGTCGTGGCGGTTCTGCAGGATCAGGATGTTGGCCGGGCCCTTGGCGTCGATTTTCACCGGAGGCTCGTACGGCTCGTGCTTCCAATAGGCGCAGGGCGTGATGTTGGCGGTCGCGGCGCCGAACAGCGGGTACCGCTTGCGGTCCTCGGCGACGGCCCGGCGGTAGGTCGCCACGTCCTCGGGCCAGTCGCTGTCGTTGCAGGTGGACGCGAGGAACGCCGTGAAGGCGTTGTCGCTGGGGTTCGGCACCGCCGCCTGCGTGGTGGCCGCCGGGGCTTCGGCAGGGTTGAGGTAGGTCTGCACGGTGCGCGCTGTCCGCCCGTACGACAACTCGCTGTAGAGCCCGGCGAAGGTGAGGTACCGCAGGACGGCGCCGTCGACACCGTCCGGCGCGGGGGTCTTGTCGAGCCGCTCGACGATGCGCAGGAAGGTCTGGCGGACCTGCTGCGGCGTACGACCCAGGCCGTACGAGTCGTGCCGGGTCGCCACCCAACGGGCGAAGTCGGGGAACGTCTGCTCGAAGCCGAGCCCGAACCGGCGCATGCCCGCCGGGTCGAGGTGGGTGTCGCCGACGTTGCTGTCGAAGACGATCCGGTCCGTGGTCTTCGGGAACAGGGAGACGTACGTCGAGCCGAGGGCCGTGCCGTAGGACGCTCCGTAGTAGCTGGCCTTCTTCTCACCGAGCGCGGCCCGGACGCGATCCAGGTCGCGAGCCGTGTTCGCCGTGGTGATGTGCCGCAGCCGGCCGTCCTTGTCGGCGGCGGCGCACTTGTCGGCCACCTGCTTCGCGATGGCGGCCTGCCGGGTCACCGCGGCGTCGTCGGGCGCGTACGGCGGAACGTTGGCCCAGTACGGGTCCTCGAGCGTGAAGCCGCAGCTCACCCTCGTCGAACCCCCGACTCCCCGGGTGTCCATGCCGATCAGGTCGTACGCGTCCGAGACGGTGGTCGGCAGGCCCCGGCTGACCAGGAAGGCGCCCTGGTCGATCCCGCGGCCGCCCGGCCCGCCCGGGTTGAGCAGCAGGATGCCGCGCCGCTTGGCCGGGTTGGTGCTGGGAATCTTCGAGATCATGATCTCGATCTGCTCGCCGTCCGGGTCGCGGTAGTCCAGGGGCACGGGGATCTTCGCGCACTGCACCGCCACCGCCGCCGGCATCACGACTTCGGCCGGACACGCCTCCCACGTCAGCGCGGGTGCGGCTGGCCGGGCCACAGCAGCCGGCCCGGCCACCACGAATGCGCCGAGCAAGGCGATCACCCCGATCAGCACGGCGCCACGTTTTCGGTACATGTGCAACCTCCTGCGTCGTCCGTCGGCATTCGGTGTCATGCGACACCATGTCGAGGGAACACAGTCAAGGTCTTGACCCTGTTCGGAGAACATGGTTTCTGCTGGGCCCGAGCCGCGACCTGTCCTGCCGGCCCATGAAAGGAACTGAAGTGAAACCCACCATCGTTCTGGTGCACGGTGCGTTCGCCGAATCCGCCAGCTGGGGCGGCGTCATCCAGCGCCTGCTCGACGACCGCTACCCGGTCATCGCCGCGCCCAATCCGTTGCGCAGCCTGTCCGGCGACGCGGCCGTCGTCTCCAGCATCCTGAGCACGATCGACGGGCCGGTCGTGCTCGTCGGCCACTCGTACGGTGGGGCGGTCATCTCGAACGCCGCCGTCGGGCACGACCACGTCAAGGCGCTCGTTTTCGTGGCCGCCTTCGCGCCCGAAGCCGGCGAGAGCATCGGCGCGTTGTCCGGCAAGTTCCCCGGCAGCACCCTGGGCGAGACTCTGCAGGAAGTCCCCCTGGCCGACGGAACCGTTGATCTGTACATCCGGCAGGAGAAGTTCCACCGGCAGTTCAGCGCCGACGTCCCGGCCGAGCGGGCCGTCATCGACGCGGCCGCTCAACGCCCGCTGAACACCGCCGCGCTCAACGAGGGGTCCGGCGACCCGGCGTGGACGAGTGTGCCGTCCTGGTTCGTCTACCCGGAGCTGGACTACAACATCCCACTCGAGGCACACCGCTTCATGGCCAAGCGGGCGGGTGCTCGTGCCGCCGTGGAACTCGCGGGCGCGTCGCACGCCATTCCCGCGTCGGAGCCGGTCGCGGTCGCGGAGATCATCCTCGATGCCGCGCGATCGATCGGCTGATCCGATGGAGAAAACGATCACCGACTCGTGGCCCCGGCTGCGCGTGGCCGACTGGACCGAGACCCGCGACACCCTGCACATGTGGACCCAGATCGTCGGCAAGATCCGGATGGCGTACACGCCGTCGGCCAACCACTGGTGGCACGTCACGCTCTATCCCACGGCCCGCGGCCTGACCACCTCGGCCGTGCCGTACGACAAGGGCGTCTTCGACATCGAGTTCGACTTCGTCGACGAGCGGCTGCGCGTGCGCACCAGCGACGGCGGCTCGCGGGAGGTGGTTCTCGAACCGAAGCCGGTCGCGACGTTCTACCGCGAGACGCTCGAGGCCTTGGCCGCGCTCGGCCTGGAGCCCAGCATCCACCCGGTGCCCAACGAGGTCGAGCTCGCGATCCCCTTCGCCGAGAACGAACGGAACTGCTCGTACGACGGGGAAGCCGCGCGGCTGTTCTGGCAACAGCTGCTGCAGGCCGAACGGGTGATGAGCCGCTTCCGCTCCGAGTTCGTGGGCAAGGCCAGCCCGGTGCACTTCTTCTGGGGTGCGATGGATCTGGCCTACACCCGCTTCTCCGGCCGGCTCGCCCCGCAACACCCGGGTGGCGTGCCCAACTGCCCGCCGTCGGTCATGCACGAGGGCTACTCGCACGAGCTGGCCAGCTTCGGTTTCTGGCCGGGCGGAGGCGGCGAGGGGGCCTTCTATGCGTACGCCTATCCGGAACCGCCGGGCTACCGGGAGCGCACGGAGGCGTACTACGACAAGACCCTGCAGGAGTGTGTGCTCCCGTACGAGAAGGTGGCCGAGTCGGACGATCCCGACGCGACCCTCCTCGAGTTCCTCCGCGTGACCTACGGCGCCGCCGCCGACCTGGCCGGCTGGGACCGCACGGCCGTGGACGCGTGACGGGTCGCGTCCCCTGGACGGGGGTTCGGGGGACGCGACTCTGCCGTCAGCTCCCGGGCTGGGAAGGTGCGCTGCCGTTGTCGACGAAGGTGTAGACGGTGCGCAGGGGCGCGTCGCTCAGCTTCTCGGCGATCAGCCCTCGCTCGGGCGAGATCTGCAGGTAGGCGCCCTGGTTGCTGATGCCGTAGCCGTCGGTCGCGGCTTCGGGGGCCTTACGGATCCGGAAGAGCTGGCCTTGGCGGCGGGTGTCGCAGGCGGCGGCCACGACGGTCAGCGGATTCGAGCCGTTCTCGCGGATGCCCAGGCAGGACGGTTCGCCGCCGTAGCCGGCCTTGGCGGTGCGGATGTGGTGGAGGCCGTCACGGACCGGCACGAACACGAACAGGGTGAAGTCCGACGGCCCGTCGGTGAGGTTGAGCCGGCGTGCCGGGCGCCTTCGCCGAGTTGGAACGCACCCGGCTGGAGCAGCTGCGAACGGCCGCAGCCGAGGATCTCGCCGGTGACGAGATCGAGCTGGGCCGGCCCGCCGAGACGGTGGACGGCCTGGTCGCGCTGATCGCCGGGCACCCGCTGCGCGAACGCCCCCGTGAGCTGCTGATGCTGGCGCTCTACCGGTGCGGCCGGCCGGCCGACGCGCTCGAGGCCTACCGGGCCGCCCGGTCGACCCTGCGCGACCAGCTCGGGATGGACCCGGGCCCGGCCCTGCAGAGGATGCATGCCCGGGTTCTCGCCCGGGACCCGGATCTGCTGGCGACCCGGCCTCCGGCCGCGCGCGTCACCCCCGCGCAACTGCCAGCCGACCTGCCCGACTTCGTGGGCCGGGTGGACGAGCTGCGCTCGATCACCGAGGCGCTGCGGCCCAGCGGCTCCTCCGTCCCGATGGTCGGTATCGACGGCATCGGAGGCGTCGGGAAGACCGCGCTCGCTGTCCACGCCGCGCACCGGATCGCCGAGCGGTTCCTGGACGGGCAGATCGTGGTCGACGGCGACGCCGTGGGAACCGCGTTCAACGCGCTCGCCGGCCTGATTCGCGCGCTGACCGGGGCGGCCGTGCCGGATTCCCTGGCGGAGCGTACGGCGGTGTGGCGCTCGTTGACGGCCGGCCGGCGCATCCTGCTCGTCCTGGACGGCGTCCGGGACGGCTCCCTGGTCCGGCCCTTGATGCCGGGCGCGGGCGGGGCGGCGGTGCTGCTGACCTCGCGGAGGAAGCTGGTGGAGGCGGCCGGGGCGCGCTGGCTGACCCTGGGCCCGCTCAGCCCCGGCGAGACCGAGCGGCTGCTGGGAACGATCATCGGCGAGAGCCGGCTCCGGGGCGAACCCGAGGCGGCCCGGCGACTAGCGCAGGGCACGGCCGGGCTCGGGCAGGCCGTACGCGCGGTCGGTCTGCGGCTCGTCTCCCGCCCGCAGTGGAGCCTGGCCAAGGCGAGTACGCGCATTCTCTTCGAGATGCCGGTAGCCCGTCTGCGTGCTGCGGAGGGCGAGGAGATCGACTCGCCCTACGCGGAGGCCATGAGCGTGCTCGCGCCCGATGCGGCGCGGACGCTCCGGCTGCTGGCGCTGTCGCGCGACTGGGAGATCACCGTGCCGGTCGTGGCCGCGTTGCTCATGGTGCCCGAGACCCATGCCGAGGACCTGCTGGAGGCGCTGGCCGACGTCCACCTGATCGAGGCGGACGGCGACGGCTGGTACCACTACCTGAATCCGGTGTGGAACTTCGCCCATCGCCGGGCGTTGCTCGACGACGGCCCGGACGCCGTCCGAGCTGTGCTCGCGCGGTGGCACGCGTACCGCGTCAGTATCCCGTCGCCGGGGCGATGACGAGCACGCGCGCCCCGCGGCCTTCAGCTGCTACGGCACGCGTTGTCGCAGAACGGTCGCTTCGCCGATCGGCCGCAGGCGCACAGCGTCATCCGGTGTTCCGGGTGAGGTTGCGAGCCGGGGCCGGTCAGCGTCAGGTTGCCGTGCAGCAGGATCTGCCCGCGCTCGTTCACGGTCACGACGGTGGGGTCGGGCGGTGTCTCGTCGACGCCCCCGTCGTTCCGGGTGTATTGCAGCGCGCCGCTGGGGCAGCGCTCCACCACGGCGGCCAGAGCGGCGGCGCCGGCGTTGTCCGGGGTGATCCAGGGCCGGGCGGAGACGTCGAACACCTCCGGGAGGCCGCGCACGCACTCGGCGAAGTGCAGGCACCGGCCTCCCTCGAACGTGATCGTGATGTCGGATCCCGGGTACGACTTCAGATTTGCCTCACTCATCGTGCTCGCCCAGCACGGCGCGGGAGCTCTGGCCGCGACGGGTCAGATCCTGGTACTCCGGGTGGATCTTGATGAACCTCGCGATGAACGGGCACGCCGGCACTACCCGCAGGCCCCTTTGTCGTACGTCGTCGAGGGCCTGACGCGCGAGCCGGCTGCCCAACCGTTGTCCTTCGTAGGCGATCGCCACCTCGGTGTGGATGAAGACGATCCGCTCCTTCTCGAGGTAGTAGACGGCGAAGCCCGCGAGCTCGCCGTCCACGGCGATCTCGTAGCGGTGCTGTGCGGGATTGTCGCGCACGTCGACGTTGTCGCTCATGGTGTCCTTCCGGTGGGGCGGCCGACAGCGGGACCAGATCCGTCGTCCGCCGTTGGGCGATCCCGACGAGGCACACTCGGCCCCTCGGTGCGTTGTCAGCCAACACCGTGTGGCTGGAACACCGTCAAGTACCACTGGTCGGTACGCATTCAGAGACGGCGCTCTTCGAGTTTCATGGCGATCAAGAGCGCGAGGGCCGCGGTCGCGAACGTTGTTGAGTTGCGGACGATCCGCGGAGTCTGCTCGGATGCGGCGACGAACCGGAGCGGGGTGCGGCGCCGTGACGCCGGCTTGACCCTGTGGTTAGAACGTACTTTTCAATCGACGATGAACCGGTTTCCGAAACTCGGACTTAATCGGATGGAGGGCGGCACATGGGGACCACTTCGCGTGAGGGCTCAAGCATGCCGTCCCCCGGCGCCGGCTCCGGGCGGCGCGACGATCGGCCGGGCCCGCGCGCTCGCCGGGCGCCGGAGGCTCCCGTGCGTCGGCGGGCGGGCTGACCACCGGCATGGGCGTCGACGGATCCGGCCTGGTGGGACGGGCGAATGAGTTGGCCGAGCTCGCCGTCTTCCTGGACGAGACCGCTAAGGACGGCGCCGCCCTGATCCTCACCGGTGAGCCCGGCGTCGGTAAGACGGCCCTTCTGAACGCGACGACGGACCGGGCGGCGGCGACCGGCATCCGGGTGATCCGGGGTGGCGGTTTCGAGTACGAATCGGACACCCGCTTCGCGGGCCTGCACCAGCTCGTCTATCCGCTCGGCGCCGAGCTGGCTCTACTGCGGGAGCCCGCGCGGGACGTCCTCGAAGTCGCGCTCGGTTTCGGAACCGGGCCCGCGCCGGCCGACATAGCGGTCCTGAACGCCGCCCTCCTGCTTTTCGCCGAGGCCGCCCACGAGCAACCCCTGCTCCTGGTGGTCGACGACCTGCACGTGCTCGACCGGGCCAGCTGGTGCGTGATGAGCTTCGTGGCCCGGCGAACCGGCGGCCACCGCATCGGAGTGCTTGCTGCCCTCCGCACCGGGATCCCCGAGCTGACCGGTCACCTCCGTCTGCCGGAGCTGCCGGTGGCGCCGCTGGCCGACGTGGACGCGATCAGGCTGCTGTCTCACCGGTTCACCAGCCTGCCTCGGCGGGTGATCACGAAGGTGGCGGATCAGGCGCAGGGAAACCCGCTGGCCCTGCTGGAATTCGGTGCCCTCGCCTCGGCGTCCGGCACAACCTCGAGCGGGCTGGTCGCGCCCGGCACGGGGCCGGCCCGAGAGGTGCAGGCGCTCTACGCCGCCCGTGTCACGCGACTGCCGATCGCCACCCGCGAGTTGTTGCTGCTCGCGGCGCTGGACGGCTCGGGGGAGGTCGGCGTCCTGGAGGAGGCCGGGGGAGCCGAGTGGCTCGACGCGCTCGTCCCCGCGGAACGGGACCACCTCGTCCACGCCACAGCGGACGGGCACACCGTGCACTTCCGGCACCCGCTGGTGAGGTCGGCCGTGGTCGAGGAGGCGACCCTCGAACGGCGGCGGGCCGCCCACCGGCGGCTGGCCGAGGTGCTGGCCGGCCAACCCGAACGTCGCGCCGATCACCTGTCGATGGCCACCACGACCCCCGACGAGACCGTCGCTCAGATCGTGGAGACAGGGGCCCGGGAAAGGCTGCGCCGCGGCGACATCCTCGGCGCCGTGGCCAGACTGCGGCGTGCCGCCGCGCTGAGCGCCGACCGCTCGAACGGCCGCCGCCGCCTCGCCTACGCCGCATACATCGGCGCCTCGGTCGCCGGGCACCTTGAGCTCTCCCATCAACTGATGCAGGAGCTGGACGACCCGGGAGCGGGCCGATCCCTGACGGCGTCCGCCGCAGCCGGATATCTGTCTCTGATGACCGACGGTGACGCCGAGACCGCTCACAAGTTGCTGGTCGAGGCGATCGATGCCCGCACTGCCGGAACGGGCGCCGAACAGGAGGACCTCTCGACCGCCATCTTCACTTTGCTGCTCGTCTGTCACTACTCCGGGCGGCCGGAACGCTGGGCAGCCCTGTGGCAGCTGGTCGCGACGCTACCGAACACGTCCGCCAGCTCGCCCATCTCCCTGGTGCGCATCCTGCAGGACGTGGGTTCCGTCCCGGACGAGCTGCTGCACGACCTCGACGAACAGCTCGCGCGACTCGGCGAGGTGACCGAGGCCGACGTCGTCATCCGGACGGCGCTGGCCGCCTCGTACCTCGATCGTCTGTCCGGCTGCCGGCAGTGGCTGACCCGGGCCATCGACGACGCGCGAGACACCGGCACGGTCGGTGGAGCCCTGCCCACCCTGGTCATGAGCGCCCTGGACGACCTCTACGCCGGTCGGTGGGACGCGGCCCAGGCCGCGGCGACCGAGGTCATCAGCGCCGGCCGGGACACCGGATATCACCTGATCACCCGGGTCGGTCACTACATCGCGGCGCTGGTCGCGGCGCACCGCGGCGACTCGGACGCCTGTGCCACCCACTGCTGGATGCTCTTCGAGTGGGCCGAGAGCCGCGGACTCGGCCGCCTCGGAGACTGGGCGCATCTGGCGCTGGCCCGGGACGCACTCGGCTCCTCGGAGTTCGAGTCGGCGTACGAGCACGCCTCGGCGATCACTCCGCCCGGCGAGTTGCCACCCTACAATCTGGAGGCGCTGTGGACCGCGTTCGACCTGGTCGAAGCGGCGCTCTATTCCGGTCGTCCACAGGAGGCGCTGAAACACGCGGCGGCGATGCGAGACGCCCGGGTCGACCGCATCTCGCCGCGCCTCGCCCTCCTCACGACCGCGATGACCGCGATGACGTCCTCCCCGCCGGAGGCGACACGACTGTTCGATGTGGCACTCACCCTGCCCGGCATCGAGCAGTGGCCGTTCGAGGTCGCCCGGACGCGCCTGGCCTACGGCGAGCACCTTCGCCGTCAGTCGCTCCGAGCCGAGGCGCGCGCCCAGCTGTCGGCCGCGCGCGAGCACTTCGAGCGGCTCGGCGCGGCGCCCTGGGCGGCCCGGGCCACCGCCGAGCTCCGGGCGACCGGGATGACTCGTGCCGGTGGCGTGCGAGCCGGCGACGCCCTCACCCCGCAAGAACTCGAGGTCGCCGAGCTGGCCGCGGCCGGCATGCCCACGAAGCAGATCGCCGCGCGTCTGGTGATCTCGCCGCGCACCGTGTCGACCCATCTCTATCGGGTCTTTCCCAAGCTGGGCATCAGCTCACGGGCTGCCCTGCGCGACGCCCTCACCGACCGGCGGCGAGTGACGCCGGCCCACGAAGTCTGTCCGCCGGGGTTGACTGTGTTCCGGCAACACGGTTTTGAATGACCGGGTGTTCGACGAATGGCGGCGGCGCCGAGCCATCCAGCGCATCAAGCTCGGGGACGGGCGCGCGCTCAAGCGATTCCGTTGGTGGCAGCCTCTGTCTCGGTCCCTGTTCTATCTTCCCGCGGACGCCGGAGCGGGCCGCCCGGTCGAATACGCGGTCGACGTGAACCACATGAAGAGCAACGAGAACCTCGACACCGAAGCCTTCCTGTATCGCGACGGCCGGCTCTTCGAGCGGGCGAGACTCCCGGCCGTGTTCCCGATCGAGGGCGGCGCGATCGAGGTGCAGACGTCGGCCTTCGGCCTCCGGCGGTGCCACTTCGTCGCCGACGACGGGACCGAGCAGCAACTGGTGCCGGACCCGCGTTCGGCCGAGGGACGCCGCGCCCGGCTCGACCGCGAGCGTCCGTTGCTCAGCCGCGGGATCGGCGTGGTGTCCCTCGTCCTGATCCTCGTGCCGCTGGCCCTCGGCATTCCGCAGACCGTCGAGGCGATCTCCCGGTTCCCGCCGCTGGCCGAGCGGTTCGGTGTCTTCGAGTCGCCGTTCGATGCGTCGGCCTGGTTCAACATCGTGCTCGCGATCAGCGCGACCGTGGGCAGCACCGAGCGTGCCCTGCGCCTGCGGTACAACCGGTGGCTGGACACGGTGGCGGACTGACCGCGGGTCAGCCTTCGGCCCGCAACTGCCGGCGGGCCAGCTCTTTGGCGCGGTGGATGACGTCGAGCTGGGCCTCGTTGTGGAGTTCCCGCAACGCGTCGACGAACGTCTGCCGTGTGACTGACTTGCCCTTCGACACGTGGTCCATCGCGTCGTTGTCCATCCAGGGATAGTCACGAAGAGTACGAACCAGGGACGGCGCGTATTTCTCGGCGAGGTTCTGCCGGGTCGCCTCGTCGGCGTCGGCGGGCAACGCGTCGAAGTCGGCGTTGACGGCGTCGTAGTCGTTGTCGTCGTCGCGCTCCACCACCTGCCGCACGTCGGCCAGGGCCTGGTCGTCCAAGAGCTGCGTGTATATGTGGATGAGCGAGCGGTCGGCCTCGGACAGGCGGCCGGCGACGGGCTCGAAGCCCGGCGGCGTGTCGGGCGGCGCGTTCTCGCTCAGGATGGCCGCGATGCTCTGCCGGGACTTCTCCAGCCGTTCGATGGCGGCCGCGTGGTCGACGTCGATCTGCTGCAGCGCCTCGGGGGAGCCCGCGCTCGGCTCGTTGATCCGGGACAGGGGCACGCCCAGCTCGACCAGCCGGAGGATGTGCAGCAAGCGTACGAGATCTGCCGTTTCGTACTGCTTGTAGCCGTTGTGGCGGCGAGAGGGCTCCTTGAGCAGGCCCAGATGATGGTAGTGCCGGATCGTGTTCACCGTGGTGCCCGCGAGTGTCGCGAGCTCGCTCGTGCTCCAAGCCACGCCGATCCTCCTTCTCCTTCACCATCGCCCACCGGCAGATCTGCCCAAGGAAGGTACGCCGCCAAGTGACTGATCGCGAAGGTGCGGTGATGTTGACTGTGTGGCCGGCACACGGTTTCTGATGGGAAGCACACCGGCATCGGCGCAGTCCCGCTGGCCGGGGAGGCGGCCCAGCTCGAAGGAGACTCGTGATGCAGTTCGGCGTATTCACCGTGGGTGACGTCACCCCGGACCCCACGACAGGCCGGACCCCGACCGAGCACGAACGCATTCAAGCCATGGTGATCATCGCGCTGAAAGCCGAGGAGGTGGGCGTCGACGTGTTCGCCACCGGCGAGCACCACAACGTGCCGTTCGTGCCGTCCTCGCCGACCACGATGCTCGGCTGGATCGCCGCCCGGACCAAGAAGCTGCTGTTGAGCACGGCCACGACGCTGATCACCACCAGCGACCCGGTGAAGATCGCCGAGGACTACGCGATGCTGCAGCACCTGTCGAACGGGCGCGTCGACCTGATGATGGGCCGCGGCAACACCGGGCCGGTCTATCCTTGGTTCGGCAAGGACATCCGGGCCGGAATCCCGCTGGCGATCGAGAATTACGCGCTGCTGCGCCGGTTGTGGCGCGAGGACGTCGTCGACTGGTCCGGCAAATTCCGTACGCCGTTGCAGTCGTTCACCTCGACGCCGCGCCCGCTCGACGGCATTCCACCGTTCGTCTGGCACGGCTCGATCCGCAGCCCGGAGATCGCCGAGCAGGCCGCCTACTACGGTGACGGATTCTTCGCCAACAACACCCTCTGGCCGAAGGATCACACCCAGCGCATGGTCGGGCTCTACCGGGAGCGCTTCGCTCACTACGGCCACGGCGACCCCGACCGGGCCATCGTCGGCCTCGGCGGTCAGGTGTTCATGCGCAAGTACAGCCAGGACGCGGTGAAGGAGTTCCGGCCGTACTTCGACAACGCCCCGGTCTACGGCCACGGCCCGTCGTTGGAGGAGTTCACCCGGGACACACCACTCACGGTGGGCAGCCCGCAACAGGTAATCGACCGCACCCTCGGCTTCCGCGACTACGCCGGCGACTACCAGCGCCAACTGTTCAACCTCGACCACGCCGGCCTGCCGCTGAAGACGGTGCTGGAACAGCTCGACATCCTCGGCGAAGAGGTCGTGCCGGTGCTGCGCAAGGAGTTCGCCGCGCTCAAACCGGCCCACGTGCCGGACGCCCCGACGCACGAGTCCCTGAAGCAGGAAGCGGCCACGGCGCCGAGCACCACCTGAGCGGCTCAGGCGAGGGCGGCTGTCGCTTCGATCTCCACGACGAACTCGGGCGGGCAAAGGGCCTGGACCCCGAAGCGAGAACGCCCGATCTACGCGGCGGCCCGGCCGCTTGACCCGGTTCCTGGAACAGGGTGTCGCATACGGGAAGACGTTCGTGGAAGGAGCCGGCATGACACTGGAAGCTGCGATCCGTTCCGACGACGTGGCGGCGGTGGTGGAGCTGCTCGCGTCGGGCGCGGACCCGCACCGCCGCGGCCCTGGTGGCCTCACTCCCCTGATGGTCGCCTCCGCGCTCGGCCGGCAAAGGCTGGTGGAGCTGTTGCTGAAGGGCGGCGCGGACGTGTTGATGGTCGAGCCGCGCATGGGCGCCACGGCGCTCCACAAGGCGGCGCAGGCCGGTGCCAACGGCGTCATCGGCCTGCTCCTCGACCACGGCGCCTTCGTCGACCAGCAGTCGCCCCAGCTCGGTCACACGCCACTGATGGACGCGGTGCAGTACAAGCACGAGGCGGCGGTACGTCTGCTGCTGGCCCGCGGAGCCCGCACCTCGGTGCGGAACCACTGGCAGGAGACGGCGCTCGATCTGGCGGTGCGCGACGGCTCGGACGCCATCGCCGCTCTCCTGCACGGGCGGATCGCGGCCGACGCCGACCGGATCCGGTCGCTGGAGCTGATGGCGGCGGTCAAAGCCGGCGACCTCACCGCGGTGAAACGGCTCGTCTGGGCCGGCGCGGACCTCGACGAGCGAATGCCGGCCGTCGGCGATCACGACGACGACTACATGCCGCTCGGGATCGCCGCCCGCGACGGGCACAGCGGTGTCGTCCGCGTGCTGCGCGAGGCCGGCGCGGATCCGCGCCTGCTCAACGGGCCGATGGGCGCGACGCCGGGCCATGAGGCCGCCTTCGCCGGGCACGCGGACGTCGTCCGCGCGCTTACCGCGCCCGGCCCCAGCGGTACACCGAAGCTCGAGATCGACGCCCAGGGCGCCTACAACGGCTTCACCGCGCTGCACGACGCGGTGTGGCACGGGCACCCGGAGGCAGCACAGGCCCTGGTCGAGGCGGGCGCCCGGCTCGACCTCACCACACACAGCGGTCACACTCCCCGGCAACTCGCCGTCCTCTACGGCTACCACGATCTCGCGGCCTATCTGGCCGAGGCCGAGAGCACTGCCGTACGGCCATCTCCTTTTGCCTTCCCCGAGGCCGCGCTCGACGACCTGCGCGAGCGGCTTCTGCGTACGCGATGGCCCGATCCCGAACCGGTGGAGGACTGGAGCCAGGGCGTGCCGCTGCGCCGGCTGCGAGCACTGTGCGACTACTGGCGGAACGGCTTCGACTGGCGGGCCTGCGAGGCCCGGCTGAACGCGCTCAGCCCGTCGACGACGCGGATCGACGGACTCGACATCCACTTCCTGCACCTGCGGTCGCCCGAACCGGAGGCGATGCCGCTCGTGATGACCCACGGCTGGCCCGGTTCGGTCATCGAGTTCCTGAAGGTGGCGCCGATGCTGGCCGACCCGCGCGCCCACGGCGGCGACCCCCGGGACGCGTTCCACGTCGTCCTGCCCTCGATGCCCGGCTTCGGACTGTCCGGCAAACCGACCGAGACCGGGTGGGGACCCGAGCGGATCGCGGGCGCCTGGGTCGAGCTGATGCGGCGGCTGGGCTACGACAGCTTCGGCGCGCAGGGCGGCGACTGGGGGCACGCGGTCACCACCGCGCTGGGCGACATCGGCGCGCCCACCGTCCGGGCCATTCACTCCAACATGTTCCCGACCTATGGCACCGAGGAGGTCACGGACGAGCAAGAGGAGCGTGCGCTGCAACGATGGCGTGACTTCGAGGCCAACGAGTCGGGCTATCGGCACGAGCAGATCCAGAGCCCTCAGACGATCGGGTATGCGCTCACCGACTCGCCGGTCGGGCAGGCGGCCTGGCTCTACGAGAAGTACGAGCAGTGGACCGACCACGACGGCGATCCGGAGAACCTGCTCAGTCGCGACGAGATGCTGGACAACATCACGTTGTACTGGCTGACGGGCACCGCCGCCTCCTCGGCTCGCATCTACTGGGAGAGCTTCCGCACCTACCGCGACCCGAAGGTCGACGTGCCGGTCGGCGTCAGCCTCTTCCCCGGCGACATCTATCTCGCCGGACGTCGCTGGGTGGAGGCGCGTTACCCGAACCTCGTGCACTACAACGAGCTGCCCAGGGGCGGGCACTTCGCCGCCTGGGAACAACCCGAGCTGCTGGCCGCGGAGGTGCGCGCCACCTTCCGCCACGTACGCCGAGGGCCCACAACGAATTCGTAGCTCGTTCATCGCCGGGGCAGGACGGCCGCCGCGAATATCACGTTGTCGACGATGGTCGCGGCGAAGCTGCGAGCGATCGCGTCGGCGGCTGCATCGGCGGCCCAGACGCCGTGCTCGAGTTGCTTGGCCCGGGCGGTGCTCGCGGGGGTCCGCGAGATCTCGGGATGAAACTGCGGCAGCATTCCGCTTCCGGACAGCAGTGCCACGAGCGCAGCGAGGCGGGGTTCCGGCTCCGCCTCGCCGGCCAGCACGTGCCGTACCCCGCGGAGCAGGCTCCTCCGGCGCCCGGATTCGCCGTCCGTCAGAATCTCCCTCGTGGGCGCTGCGGTCTCGGCGCCGGTTGATCGGTGGACGTCGTTGCGCTCGATGAGACGTTCGAGCAACGGACGGCGCAGCGCCGGACCGATCAGGGCGAGCGTCGCCTGGACGCCTCGCGGCCTCGAGACGAGATAGTCCCACGCGGATCGCAGGAGGTCATCTGCCGGTGGCCGCTCGGCGACGGCTTCCACCCGGGTCGACCCGCTCCACCCGGGTACGGTTCGCACGTGCCGGCCGATGCTGAGATCCGCAAGCATCGCTCCGGCGAGGACGTAGGGAAGCGTTTCCTCGCCGGCGACGACTCCGGTGCCCGCCGGCCCGGAGGACGGCTGGAACAGGAGCAGCAGAAGGTCTTCGGCCAGGATCGGCGGGCCGAGCCGCTGTGTCATCGGGTGATCCTTTCGACGGGGAATGCGACGCGAGTCCGGGAACCGCGACGCAGTCGACAGGGGCGGGTGCAACCGGAGGTCAAGCCACCACGGACGAGACGACACCCCAGACCAGGGTGGTGGTCAACGTCGTCCAGAAGACGATGGCGATCGCCTGCCACAGCAGCACCCAGGAACGCGAGGTCCCCGAGGCGATGAGCATGGCCGCGGTGAACTGAGTCGGAATGGCCAGTGGCCCGAGCATGCTGGCTCCGGGCACGCCGAAGCGCACGAGGTAGCGGCGGAAGCGCTGCCGCCCCTTGGATTCGGGACGCTCCTCGCGGCTGCTCGGTCGGTGTCCGTGGGCGAGCGCGGCGGCGCGGGCGCGCGAGCTGATCAGCACGACGACGAGGACGCAGAGGAAGTTGCCCGCGGCCGCGGCGACCCCGGCCGCCACGGGATGGATCCCACCGACCACTCCGATCGGGGAGGCGCCCTCGCCTTCGATGAACGGGATGGCGCCGGCCAGCATGACGACGAACGGCTGGACCAGTTCGGGCACCTCGGCCACGAGGTCGCGGAAGTTCTGAACGAGCGTTTCGAAGGGATTCACGGCGGACTCCTCGAGCTGGGAGATGCGTCACCACCGAGTAGAGACCGTGTGCTCAGCACAGAGTCAAACGCCCTGTTCCTGGCGCTCCTGACGATCAGACGCGTTCCCCGCCGGGTCCGCCTCGCGCCACCGGCTCAGTGATGGGCAAACCAGGCACGGTGACCCCGTTCACCGGCCTACGGCTGGACTGTGTGCTAACCACACCGTTTTCACTGGACGCATGCCGGCCTGGCCGTCGCGTCACGCACCAGAACCACGATGAGGAGCACTGATATGACTGATTCGATGAAGGCTGTTGTGCTTGCCCGTTTCGGTGGGGCCGACGCGTTCGAGTTGCGCGATGTTTCCGTGCCGCGAGTCGAGCCCCGCCAGGTGCGGGTGCGGGTGCATGCGAGCGCGATAAATCCGCTCGACTATCAGATTCGGCGCGGAGACTATGCGGATTATGTGCCGCTTCCGGCGATCACCGGGCACGACGTCTCGGGGGTGGTCGAGGAGGTCGGTTCGGACGTGACCGAGTTCCGGGTCGGTGATGAGGTGTACTACACGCCGCGGATCTTCGGCGGTCCCGGTTCCTACGCCGAGCAGCATGTCGCCGACGTCGATCTCGTCGGTCGCAAGCCGGAGAACGTCAGTCATCTGGAGGCGGCGAGTCTGACTCTGGTGGGTGGCACGGTGTGGGAGGCGTTGGTGACGCGGGCTCAGCTCACCGTGGGGGAGACGATCCTGATCCATGGCGGTACGGGTGGTGTCGGCACGATCGCGATTCAGGTCGCGAAGGCGATGGGGGCGCGAGTGATCACGACGGCGAGGCCCGGCAATCATGAGTTCGTGCGTTCTCTCGGGGCGGATGAGGTGATCGACTCGTATTCGGCGGATTACGTCGATGCGGTGGCCGAGCTGACTGGCGGCCGGGGGGTTGAAGTCGTCTTCGACACGATCGGCGGTGACACGCTGACCCGGAGCCCGTTGACGCTCGCGGATGCTGGGCGGGTCGTGAGCATCGTCGACATCGCGCAGCCGCAGAATCTTATCGAGGCGTGGGGTGTGAACGCGGCCTATCATTTCGTTTTCACGCGGCAGAACCGGGGGAAGCTGGACGCGCTCACCACGTTGGTCGAGCGTGGTCTGGTGAAGCCGGTGATCGGTGCGACTCTTCCGCTGGCTCGAGTGGGTGAGGCTCACGGGCTGCTGGAGGACAGGGGCTCGTACATGCTGCGCGGCAAGGTCGCGATCGATGTGGCGGGCGAAACCGTCGCGCTTCCCCCACGCAACTCGTAGCGGTACCGGCCAGGCACGCGCGCGATGACGGCGGTGGTCAGCAGGGGAGGCTGCGATCGACGGTCCGGGCCCGCCGTCTCACCTGGGCCATGGCGAGCAACAGTCCACCGGTCAGCACGGCGTCGATCCCGGCGGAGCTGGGCCGGAACCGCGGGACGTCGAGACCTCTGATGCGCAGCTCGGCCGACAGGTCGTGCCGGAGCAGCCGGTCGTTGCTGGTGGTCGTGCCCCAGATGACGACCGGCTGAGGCCGGCCCGCGCGAAGCAGCGGTTCGGCGAGGTCGGCCAAACGTTCGATCAGCAGCGGGTCGATCGCTCCGTCCAGGACCGCGAACTCCTCGTGGCGCAACGAGCCGTTGCGGAAGAGCCCAGCCTCCACGTGGCGCTGGGCCCGGATCAGCAGGAAGTCACCGGCCCCGATGAGGACCTTGGCCCGCGCGGCAGCCTCGGCCGTCGCCGCCAGCTCTATCGCCGTGTGCACGGATGCCGGCACCGGCAGGCCGAACTCCAGACTGGTGGCGAGCACGTCGCGCCAGTAGCGGCCGCCCGGAACGTGGCGCAGCATGCGGGCGTTGCGCAGGCTGTCGAACGAGGCGCCGACCACCAGGCTTGCCAACGACTCGGCGGGGAGACCCGCTTTCGCGGAGACCTGCCGGACGGCCGCGATCACCGCGGCGTCGAAGGTCACGCTATGACGGTACGGCGTCGTCACTGTCGCACGAACCGGTCCCGCTGTCGCGGCGCAGACCGCGGTTACCCGACCTCGCTGGATGTGGACGGCGGTGACGTACGCCTCGTTCATGCCCCGCGGCCCACTACTGGTTCTGCGGCGGCAGGACGGCTGCCGCGACGATCACGTTGCTGACGATGGTCGCTGTGACGGTGCGGGCGACCGCTACGGCGGCAGCTTCGGCTCCCCAGTTGCCCTGCTCGAGCTTCTGGGCGCGGGTGATGACGGACGAGGTCCAGGGGATCTCGGGATCGAACTGCGGGAGCGTACGGCTTCCCGACAGCAGCGCCGCCAGCGCGGCGACTCGGGGTTGCGGCTCCACGCCGTCGACCAGCACCGCCCGTACGTCGGAGAGAAGACCGGCCCGCCGGCCGGTTCCGCCGTCCTCGAGAACCTTCATGTCGAACAGGCCTAGCGCCTTGCGGGTGGACTCGCGGATGTCGCCGCGGACGATGAGCCGGTCGAGCAACGGGCTACGCAGGGACGGCCCGATCGCGGCGAGAGTCGCCTGCACGCCCCGGGGCTTCACGGCGACGTAGTCCCATGCCGATCGCAGGGTGTCGTCCGCGGGGGGACGGTCCGAGACAGCCTCCACCCGGGTCGATCCACCCCAGCCGGGGATGGTTCGCACGTGTCCGCCGAGGCCGAGATCGGCGAGTACCGCACCCCCGAGCACGTAGAAGAGCGTGTTCTCGCCGGCGATGACACCGGTGCCCCGCATCCCCGCGTTCGGCTGGAACAGGAGCAACAGGAGGTCTTCGCCCAAGGTGGCGGTCCCGAGCTGAGCCATGAGGCCTTCCTTTCGCTTCAGGATGCGTCGCGGGTGCTCAGGCCGGATGGTCAAGCCCCTTTTCGCGGCGCAGGTGCTCCTGCGCGAGGACGCTGGCCCGGCCCAGCACATCGACTTGGGCGGCGTTGTAGAGACCGACGACGGCGTCGATGAACGTCTGGCGGGTGACGTGCTCGCTCTTCGACAAATGCCGGGCGGGATCGCGCAGCCAGGGATAGTCGACCAGATGCTGCGCCAGCCGCACGGCGAGCTTCTCGGCGAGGTTCTGGCGAGTCGCCTCGTCGGCGTCGGGCGGAAGGGTGTCGATGTCATGGCTGATGGGATCCGTTTCGGCGTCCACCATGTGCCGCAGGTCCTTCATCGCGTCGTCGTCGTAGAGCTGGCTGAAGACGTGGATGAGCGAGGTGTCGGACGCGGTGAGCCGCGGCGCGACCGACTCGAAGCCCGCGGGCGCGTCGGCCGGCGCCCCGTCGCGCAGAATGATCGCGATGTCGGAACGGGCCCGGCGCAGACGCTCGACCTCGGCCGCCAGGTCGGCGTCGACCTGACGCAGCACTTCCGGGGCGGGGGCGCCGCCCGAGGTGATCGCGCCGATCCGGGAAAGGGGCACACCCAGCTCTACGAGCCGCCGGATGCGCAGGAGGACGACGAGATGCGGTACCCCGTACTGCTTGTATCCGTTCGGACGGCGCTCGGGCTCGTCGAGCAGGCCGAGCCGGTGGTAGTGCCGAATCGTGTTCACCGTGGTGCCGGCGAGTTCCGCGAGCTCACGGGTGCTCCAGGCCACGTCGGTTCCTTCCTGGGTCTGACCCGGCGGTCGGCGTCAGTTGCTGGCTCGCAGTCGACACCGTGTTCCCACCACAGAGTCAAATGCGCCGATGACCCGGATCTTGAAAGCTTCCTTAAGTCGCGCCCGCATTTCGAACACCGCCGTGTCCGGCTCCGTCGTCCGGGCTGGTGCGCGCGGACGTGCGCAGAAAATGGAGGCAACGGTGCGAAAGACTTCACGTGCCCGTACCCGGGTACTGGCGGCCATCGGCATGGCGAGCCTGGTCGGGGCGCTGGTGCGAGGACGGCGCCACGAAGGCGGTCCCGTACGGGGCGATCTATGTTTTCTGGGTGGGCAAGCGCGGCTGATCGCAGCCTCGTTGCCCGCCGTGCGTGGCGGGCAACGAGGCCGGACTCTTGCGCCGATCTCTAGCGGACGTTTGCCTGGACGGCCGTGGAGATCGGTGTCGAGCCTTGGTTGAGCTCAAGAATCTGCCGCCTCAACCGGGGCTCGTGCAGTAGTTCCAGCAGAGTCGCGGCGACGTCCTCGCGGGCGATCTCGTCGTGCGGTTGGGCCGGACCGAGGGAGACCGCACCGGTTCCGGCCCGATCGACGAGCATGGACGGCCGGAGGATCAACCAGTCGAGGACGGACTCGCTGACGGTGACGTCGACCAGCTTCTTCACGGCGAAGTAGAACTCCACGTCATCGTCGAGGTGTTGCCCGCGCCCAGCCTCGGGAAGCACGGACACCAGCGTGAAACGATCCACCCCGGCCAGACTCATCGCCTCGAGGGTTCGCATCACACCGTCCCCGTCGATGGCCGAGGTGACCTCCCGGGCGCCGCCGTTCGACCCGGCGGTGTACACGACCACGTCGAATCCATTGATCATGGCGGCCAGGGAATCGGCGGTCAGGTCCGCGAGCTCGCCGACGTACGCGTCGGCGCCTTGTGCGGCGAGCTCGGCCCGCTGATCGTCGCGGCGCACGAGACCGCGGACTATGTCACCGCGGTCGGTCAGCTTCCGGGCCAGCAGCCTCCCGACCTTTCCGCTGATCCCGAAGATGAACACCTTCAATAATTCCTTCATGCGTCCCAGCCTTCTTTGGGGGATGGCACAAGTGCCGCGGAAGACGAACTGCGAGGGGGACGTGCGCTGGTCACTGTGGATCAGGGTCGCACCGGTGACGGTGCCTTCGCGTCGGTGAAAGTTCCTTAAGGGGGGCGCGAGGCCACGGGTAAGGGACTTTCACCGACGCGAACGCCGCCCGGTCGTTGCGAGCATGACGGTACGGCGGCGACCGGCAGCGACGCGATCAGCCGACGACAGATCTCAAGGAGAATGATGGCCTCGCTTTTCGACCCGGTGCACGTCGGGGACCTTTGCCTGCCCAACCGGCTGGTCATGGCTCCGATGCCTCGGGTGCGGTCCGACGATCTCGGGCTCGCGAACGCGTCGACCGCCGCGCACTACGCGCAGTGCGCGAACGCGGGCCTGATCATCACGGAGGGCATCCAGACGAGCCGGATCGGGCAGTCCAACCCCCGGACGCCGGGGCTGCACACCGTCGAGCAGGTCGAATCCTGGCGCCCGGTCACCTCGGTGGTGCATCGTCGAGGAGGACGGATCTTCGCGCAGATCATGCACGCCGGCCGGGTGAGCCACTCGGAGACGACCGGGCACCAGCCGGTCGCCCCGTCCGCGATCGCCGCACGCGGCGTCAGTATGTTCACGCCGTCCGGGCTGCAGCCGGCCCCCGTCCCGCGGGCCCTCTCGACCGCGGAGGTCGCGGGCGAAGCCGCCTGCTACGCGGCCGCCGCGCTGAACGCGATAGACGCCGGGTTCGACGGCGTCGAGCTCCACGGCGCGAACGGGTACCTGATCGCCCAGTTCCTTTCCAGCAACGCCAACCTTCGTACGGACCGTTACGGAGGCTCGATCGACGGACGCATCCGGTTCGCGGTCGAGGCTGTGTCGATGACGGTCGACGCCGTCGGGGCGGGTCGGGTCGGCCTGCGGCTGTCGCCCGGAGCGGGCATCGCGGACGCCGCCGAGACCGACGTACCCGAGATGTACGGCGCGCTGCTCGCCGAGCTGGCCTCGCTCGGGCTCGCGTACGTGCACCTCACGGCGAGCGTCAATCAGGACCTGTTCGCCGGATTGCGTCGCGCGTGGCCCGGCACGCTGATCGTGAACCCGTCGATGCCGACCGATCCCGCCCTGTCGAGCCGGCTCGATGCCGAGTGCTGGATGGCGAAGGGCGCGGACTTGATCTCTTTAGGTCGCGCCTTCCACGCCAATCCCGACCTCGTCGAACGGCTTCGCTCCGACCTGCCTCTCGCAACCGCGGATCCGGCGACCGTCTATCAGAGCGGCGAAGAGGGTTACCTCATCTACCGAAGCTACCCGTCGGAACGGCCCGAGCCGGCCGACGCCGATGCACGCGGCCGCAAGGAGTTCTCCGATGGCTGATCCTGAGTCGGCCGCTCCGACCATGGCGATCGGCTGGATCGCCGGAGACCTCATCCACCGCTGATCAACCTCGTCGCCAACGCCTTCCGGCACGCACCGAAGCCGGCCAGGTCATACTCGACGCGGATCCGGCCGTCGGCCGGTGGTCCGGCGAGGACGGCCACCAGGCGTCGGTACCTGTCGAGGCGGTCGTTCTCGAGCAGATGATCCACCGTTCCCTCGCGGACGAGCTCGGCGGCCAGTTCGCGAACATGGGGGGAGTCGGGTGTCAGGCCGGTGCGGTGAGCGGCCAGCAGCCTGCCGATGAATTCCTCCCGGGCATCGCGACGCAGGCCCGGCCCTTCCCCGTGGTCGCGGGCGGCCGCGCGAAAGCGCTCGTCGCGCAGCAGCCCGGTCAGCTCGATCCAGGCGTGCAACTGCGCGACCGTCGGCTCGTCCGGCAGCCGTGGCCGTGGCGGGCCGTCGGGTGTCCGGAGGTCATCGGCGAGGCGCTCGCGTTCCTCGTCGGGCATCGCGATGAGTTCGCGCATCATGGCCGAAGGGTCGTCCAGTCGGCTCAGCACGCGCAGCACGGCTCGCCGGGCCCGCAACTCCCGCTCCTGGCGTTCGAGTATTGCCTGATGCTGGAGGAGCACGTCGCTCGTGCTCGTCGCCCCAGCCAGCGTCCAGCGGATGTCGTCCAGCCCCACGCCCAGCTCGCGCAGCGTCCGGACGAATTCGAGCTGGACGACGGCTCGCAAGTCGTAGCTCCGGCGGCCGCTGTGATCGATGGCCGAGGGGACAACGACGCCCTGGTCGGAGTAGAAGCGGATGGCGCTCACCGCCAGTCCGGTCCGGCGGGCCACTTCCCGGATGGAGTAGAGGTCATCGTGCTGCGTACCGCCGACGCTCTTCCAGGTGTGAGGCAAGGCGTCTCGTCCCTTGCTGGAGATGCTGGGGCCGAGGAACCCCTCGACCTCTGCCACCACTTAAAACCGTGTTCCCGCCACAGAGTCAATGAGGGTGGTGTTCGGTCGCGTCCGACGTCTATCAGGCCCGGCTCGTCAGCGCCCGGCCGAGGAAGTCGCGGATCAGGTCGGCTACGTCATCCAGGTGGCTCTCCAGCAGGAAGTGCCCGCCGTTCATGAGGTGCACCTCGGCGTCGGGCAGGTCGGCGCCGAAAGCCTTCGCCCCGTCGGCCGAGAAGATCTCGTCGTTGCGGCCCCACACCGCCAGCACGGGAATCCGGTTGGTGCGCAGATGATCCTGCAGCTGCGGATAGAGCGCGCGGTTCGTCGGATAGTCCGCGAAGAGCCGCAGCTGCACCTCGTCGTTGCCCGGCCGTTGAAGCAGCGCGTGGTCCAGGGTCCAGGTGTCGGGGCTGACCACGCTCCGGTCCGGAACGCCGTGGGTGTACTGCCAGATGATCGCGTCCACGCTCAGGGCCGTGCGCATGGCCGCCTCGGTCTCGGCGTTCCTGTTCTCGGCGTACGCCCAGACGGGCGCCCAGAATTCGGGCACGAAGCCGGCCTCGTAACCGTTGCCGTTCTGGGTGATGACGGCGGTCACCGGCGCGTCGGGTCGCAGCGCGAGCCGCCATCCGATCGGCGCGCCGTAGTCCTGGACGTAGATGGCGTACCGGCGGAGTCCGAGCTGGGCGAGCAGGTCCGCGGTGAGCCGCGCGAGGGCGTCGAAGCTGTAGGAGAACTGCTCCACCGTGGGGGTGTCGGACTGGCCGAAGCCGAGGTGGTCGGGCGCGATCACATGGTACCGGTCAGCCAGCCTTCCGATGAGCTCGCGGAACATGAACGAGCTGGTGGGGTAGCCGTGCAGCAGCACAACGGCCGGAGCGTCAGGGTCTCCCGCTTCCCGGTAGAAGAGCCGATGTCCATCGACGGTGGCAAACCGGTGCAAGACCCGCATCGCTGACCTCCCGAAGTTCACTCAGGGACTAGGGAATCCAGCCGACACTGTGTTCCTGGCACACGGTCAAGACGCCGCGGAGTCACGCGCCGGGCATCCCGGGCAGATTCAGCTCCCGGAGCTGACGGCGGGAGGTGATGCCGAGCTTGCGGAAGATGTTGCGCAGGTGCGCTTCGATCGTGCGCGGGCTCAGGAACAGCTGGGCTCCGACCTCCTGCGACGTCGCCCCCGTGGCTACCAAACGCGCGACGTGCAGCTCGTGGGCCGTGAGAGCGTCGGCCGTCGCCGCGGTTCGTTTGCGGGGGTACTCGCCGGTGGCTCGCAGCTCCCGGGCGGCACGGGCCGCGAATCCCTCGAGGCCCATGTTCGACAGCAGCTCGTGGGCGGTGCGAAGCTGTTCACGGGCGTCCAGGCGGCGGCCCTCGCGGCGCAGCCACTCGCCGTAGACCAGATGCGTACGGGCGAGGTGCCCGGCCATCCGGCAGGCCTGGAGCCACTCGATCGCCTCACGGTAGTGCTTTTCGGCACCCGGCCCGGTGCTGATCAACGCTTGAGAGCGCGCCGCCAGGCCGAGCGCCCACGGGCTGCGGCTGGCCCGGGCCCGTTCGCTGAGCAGCTCGACCGCGGTGGCCGCGCGCTGCGGCTCACCCGCGCGGGATGCCGCCTCGATGAGCTCGGGCAGGTTCAGGTTGCTGTACAGCGTCTCGTCGGTTCTGGCCGCGCTTCGTGCGGCGTCGAGCGCGGCGGGATAGTTGCCCAGACCGTTGTGCAGCACCGTCAGGGCGTACTGGGCCATCGTCACCGCGGTGCCCTCGCCTCGGGCGGTCGCCTGTTCGACGCTGGCCGCGTGCAGCCGGGTGGCCTCGGCCTCGTTGCCGCGCCAGGCGGCCAGCACGAGCTGGGCGTGCAGCAGAGGCACGCCCCCGGTCGCCTGCGTGATGCCGACCTCTTCGGCGGCCAGCTCGCCGGCGTGCTCGACCTCGCCGGCGAAGACCAGCACGACGGATTGGAAGAGGAGCGCGGGCGGCAGCACCCCGAGCGCGCCCGCTTCGCGGGCGAGCCGGACGTTGCGGTCGGCCAGCGCGAGGACCGAGTCGTCGTCGAACAGGGCCAGGGCGATGCGGCTGGCCAGCCAGAGCCACCGATGGTTGCCGGCGACCTCCTCGGCCGGCTGGTCGCGGAAGGCCTGCACCGCGCGGCGCAGTTCGGGCACGCCGGCCTCGTATCCGTGGAGGAACGCGGTCACCAGCGCGTCGAGCAGCATGTCGGCCGGCCTCGGCGGCCCTGGCGGGGCGGGCGCGTCCTTGGCGCTCTCGGCGACCTCCCGCACGCCGCGTTCGTGGCCGACCTCGCCGGTGATGATCGCCGTGTCGAACGCGTCCAGGTACGTTTCGCGGGCCAGCGCGGCGTCCAGCGGGCCGAGCGTCCTGGCCGCGTCCAGCAGCATTCCCGGCACGTCGCTGCCGCGGGTCAGATAGAAGGCGATACGAGCACGGACCAGTTGCAGCCGGCCGCGTTGCCGGGCGTCCAACGGTCCGGCCGCCGCAACCGCCAGCAGTTCGAGGGCGGCCTCGGGTGCACCGGCCTCCTGTTTGGCGTCCGCGGCCTCCAGCGCCCGCCTGGCCCGGTCGGCCGGTTCGGGCGTCAGCTCGGCCGCTTGCTGCAGGAACGCCGCGGCGGCGGCCGACCCGCCCCGCGCCCGGGCGCGTCCGGCCGAGCGCTCCAGACCTGCCGCGACCTCCTCGTCGGGGCCCAGGACCGCCTGCGCGAGGTGCCACACCTGCCGGTCCGGATCGACGAGAGGATCGATGGCGGCGGCGAGCGCGCCGTGGGCGCGGCGGCGATCCGGTGGTGAGGCCGCTCGATAGACCGCTGAGCGCACCAGGGGATGACGAAACCGCACCCGTGTGCCGATCTCCAGCAGGCCGGCGGCTTCGGCCGGCAAGGCCGCCTCTTTGGCGATGCCCAGTTTCTCGCCCGCACGCCACAGCAGGGTCACATCGCCGGTCGGCTCGGCCGCCGCGATCAGCAACTGCAATTGACTCTCGGCCGGCAGGCTGCCCGAGCGGCGCTGGAAGATTTCCTCGACGCGGCGCGGAACGCTCAGCGCGTCGGGTAGCTCGAACCCGCCGGCCAACCGGCCGGGTTGTGCGCTTCTCGGCAGTTCGAGCAGGGCCAAGGGATTGCCCCGGGCTTCGGCGACGATGCGTTCCCGCACTCCGTCGTCGAGGGGGGCCGGGACCGCACCGGTCAGCAGCGCTCGCGCGTCGGCCTCGCCGAGTCCGTCCAGGCGCAGCCCGGGCAGTCCGTCGAACACCCGGATGTCACTCTCGGTGGGGTCGCGCAGCGCGAACATCAACGCGAGCCGTTCGGCCGCCACCCGACGCGCGACGAAGGCCAGGACCTGGGCGGACGCCTGATCGAGCCATTGCGCGTCGTCGACCAGGCACAGCAGCGGCCGTTCCTCGGCCACCTCGGCCAGCAGGCTGAGGGTCGCCAGCCCGACGAGGAAGCAGTCCGGCGCCATCCCAGCCTGCCGCCCGAATGCGACTCCGAGGGCAGCCTGTTGCGGCTCGGGCAGCGCTCCGGCGCGGTCCAGCAGCGGCTCGGCCAGCTGATGCAGACCCGCGAAGGCGAAGTTGGTCTCGGATTCCACCCCGACCGAGGTCGCCATCCGAAACCCCGATCCGCTCGCGATGTCGCGGGCGTGTTCCAGCAGCGCGGTCTTGCCGATGCCGGCTTCCCCCCGCACCACGAGGGCAGCGCTGTGGCCGGACTGCGCCCGGACCAGAAGTTGTTTCACCGCTTCGCGCTCGGTGTGGCGGCCCAGCAGCTCCACGAGCTCCGCACCTCCGTCCAGCCGGGTGGCCGAATTAGGTACCGCCCGGTACTTAAGTGCGACAGCGTATCAGCAAGACCCTGTGCCCGGAACAGTCTTGCCCTTCCGCCCGTCAGCGAGGGTGGACCGGGCCGTTGTCGAACGCGAAGATCACCACTTTGGATCCGGTCGCGAGCGCCGATCTTGAACAGGACACGTCCGACGTGCTTCTTCACCGTCGACTCGGTCAGCATGAAGCGTTCGGCGATCTCGGTGTTGGTGGCCGCCGCGCCCGATCGCCTCGAGCACCTCGCTCCCGCTCGCTCAGCGTAGGTCCGGGCCGTACCCCGATCGTGGTACCGCGGTCGGCTCTTCCTGCCCGTCGTTGGTACTCAGGTTCTACGGGCCGTCGCTACGTAAGGGTGTTTCACCGACGCGAACGCCGCCCCGCCGATGCGAGCGTGGAGCCATAGCCGTACCAGGGGGGAGGAGCTGACGTGGCCTGGAGCACCCGGGAGCTCGCGGAGCTCGCCGGCACGACGGTCAACGCGATCCGCCACTACCATCGGATCGGCCTGCTCGACGAGCCCACGCGCCGATACAACGGATACAAGCAGTACGGGGTGTCCGACCTCATGCTTCTGCAGCGCATCCGGTGTTTGTCCGAACTCGGCGTGCCGCTCTCCCAGATCCGTGAGATCTGCCGGAACGGCGCGGCCGCGCCGGAGGTTCTGAGGCAGGTCGACGCCAGCCTCGCCTCGGAGATCGAGCGGTTGAGCAAGGCCCGGAGCGACATCGCGACCATTCTGCTCACCCGTGCACCGGTGGGGAGCGACCTGCTGGTCTATTCCGGCGTCGCGCCCGGGGACCTTCATGCCGGTCGCGAGCGCCGGGTCGCCGGCCGCGGCGCGGTTCACGGATGATCCGGTGAAGGCGCACCGCGGCGAAAGGCGACGACCATGTCGTTGACTCGAGGCACGCGGACGCCCGGAACGCAGCCGGTGTCGCCGCGCTGACGGCACTGATTCACGACGCCGTAGCCACCTTCGTCGTCTGGCAGGTCGTGATCGGGGCCGGCAACGGCGTGGTGCTGGCCGCCCTCTCGACATATGTGGTGACTCGGGCGCCCGCGGATGCGGTCGGCATCAGCTCCGGCGTGTTCAACACTGCTCGGGCGGTCGGAGGCGCTGTGTCCGGTGCCGCCTTCGCGGCCGTCATGTCGGCCCTGTCGAGCCACGTGCCCGGGGTCGCAACGCCGGTGACCGGTGAAGCCGGCTACGTGACGGTCTGGCTCGCCTGCGCCGTCCTGGCGATCGTCGTGGCCGCTATGGCGCTCCGTCTTGCCCACGAGAATGAGTGTTCGAACTCGAAATCCTTCGCGAGCTGACCAGGGACCTCGACGGAGGTCTGGCGGACGGACAAGCTGGCCTATCGGCGGTCATGGCCGCGACCGGATCGAGACGGCGAAGGGGTGGCTGTCGGCGAAGGCCAGCTTCGCGAAGCGTTCGCCCATGATGAGATGGGTGGCGGCGTCGGGGTGCAGGCGATCCGGGAGCGGATGGTCGGCGGCGTCCGCCTCGCCGTAGAGATCGAGCCCGTCCAAGTAGTGCAGGTTCGCGTCGGTAGCGGCGCGTTGCCGCACGATCCGGGTCAGCTCGTCGCGGATCAGCCGCAGAGTCATTTTCCCCGCGGCGCGTTCGGCGGGATCGCCGGTGGCCTTGAACTTCACCAGGCCCTCCTGCAAGGCCTCGAGGTCGAATGCACCGGGTCCGGGGGTGTCTTCGTGGATCGGGCAGTGGATCGGGGAGATGACGAGCAGTGGAGTGCTGGGATGACCGTCGCGGATGGTGTCGAGGAAGCCGTGCACGGCCGGGGTGAAGGCACGCATGCGCATCAGGTCGGTGTTGACCAGGTTGATGCCGATCTTGACACTGATCAGGTCTGCCGGGGTGTCACGCAGGGTGCGGGCGGTGAACGGGTCGAGCAGGGCGCTGCCGCCGAGTCCGAGATTGACCAGCTCCACCCCGGCGTGGGTAGCCGCCAACGCCGGCCACGTGGTGGAAGGGCTCGCGGCGTCTGAGCCCTGGCTGATGGAGCTGCCGTGGTGCAGCCACACCGGACGGCCGTCGCCGGTGAGCGGGGTGATGGGCGCATCTGTGCGCAGGGCGACGAGTTCGGTGGCCTCGTTGTGCGGCAGCCAGATCTCGACGTTCTTGTCGGTGTCGGGAAGGCCGGTGAAGGACACGGTGCCCGTCGGCCCGGTGCTGTGCTCGGTGGTTCCACTGGCCATGTCGATGGTCAGGAGGTTGCCGCCGGGCATGGTGCCCTGACCGGTCAGGGCACCATCAACGAGCAGGTCGTACACGCCGGGCGGGCGGGCCGACAGGCCGACGTAGGCGCGGCGGGACGCCAGGGCTTCCAGCTCGACGGCCGTCGAGCGGGTGCGGAAGCTGATTCGTACGCCCGAGGGCTGCGCCTCGGCCATGTGCAGCTGCGGATCGGGGGTCTGTGCGCGCGCCCGAGCCGGCAGCCGGTGCGGGCGCAGGCCGTGCTCCGTGGGCTCCATTTCGCCGGCGCCATGAATGAGGTCGGCGGTGATCGGTGTGGTGATCCAGGCGTTCATGACGTCACCTCGGGTCGAAGGGGGTGGGTCATTCGATGGGCCAGTTGCGCAACAGGGCGTCGAGCGCGTCCAGGACGCGGATCCAGGACTGCTGCGGATCTGGACTGCTGTGGTCGAAGCCGCCGGCCAGCTCGAGACTGATGTAGCCGTGGAAGGTGCTCCCGATGAGGCGGACGGCGTGAGTCTGGTCGATCTCACCCAGGCGATAACCCCGCAGGACGGCGCGCATCATCTGCGAGAGTCGCGGCCCGGCGCTGGCGGCCGCCGCCTGCGGGTCGAGCCGCAGGCGAGCCGCGGTGTACCGGCCGGGGTGTTCGCGGGCGTAGTCGCGATAAACGTTCCCCAGGGCGATCAGGGCGTCCTTGCCGGCCCGTCCGGCCATGGCCGCGGCACTGCGGTCGGCGAGCTCGGCCAGGGCGAGCAGCGCGATCCGGGTCCTGAGGTCGTGCGAGTTCCTGACATGCGAGTACAGGCTGGGAACTTTGACGCCGAACTGCCGGGCGAGCGCGGAGATGGTGACCTCGTCGAAGCCGACCGAGTCGGCCAGCTCGGCACCGGCCTGGACCAGGCGTTCCGGCGTGATACCTGCACGTGTCATCCGAAGTTCCTCCCTAGTAACATTATGCACGCGCCTAATGGTATTAGGAATCGAAGTGGCGACGATCACGGCGGTACGCCGGCCCTGCCGTGTTCGACCCTCGACGTCGGGGATGCACCCAGGCAGCCTGCCTACAAGTATTAGGATAAAACCTAGAAGCTTGTAGCCTTTTGCTATGGCATGTAGCTTGTCGGGCATGGAGCCGCTTACTGAGCGCGAGATCCGCGCGTCCTTCGTGAACTGCACCAAAGGTGAGACCAAGCGCTTGGCGGTGCCCTCGGACCTGGTCGAGCGCCCGTGGAGCGACCTGGACTTCCTCGGATGGCGTGACCCCGCCTCCTTGCAGCGTGCCTATCTGGTCGCCGAGGGCAGTAGAGGGCTGGTAGGGGTAGCGATGCGGCTGGCGTCGCCGAGCGCCGGGCAGCCTCGGCGCAGCATGTGCTCGCTCTGCCTGACCACGCACAACCCCGGCGGCGTGTCCTTGATGACCGCAGCCAGGGCAGGGCGTAGTGGTCAGAGCGGTAACTCCGTCGGCACCTACATCTGTGTCGACCTGGCCTGCTCTCTTTATCTGCGTGGCAAGAAGAAGGCCGGACCGGCCACGCGCTTCCAGGAGTCACTCACCGAAGAGGAGAAGATCGATCGTACGGTCGCTAAGGTCGCAGCCTTTCTGGCCAGTGTGACCCGCTGACCACCGAGAACCAGAGCGGGCAGTGATCCCGCTTCGGTGGGAGTCATTCGCCGTCGCCTGACCGGGGGTGGCAGGCGTGTCCTTCATGGCCACTCGGTCAGCGGCGCCGCCATAGCGCGGGCGTGATCTGGTGCTCGGTCCGGAAACGTCGGATGAAGTAGCTGGCGTCGGGAAAGCCGACCCGGTGGGCGATCGCCGCCACCGTCAGGTCGGTCTCGGTCAGCAGCCGCCGGGCCTCCTGCATCCGCCGCTCGGTAAGCCACTGCTGCACGGTTCGGCCGGTCCGGCGGCGTACCGAGGTGGTCAGGTGCCCCGGGGTCAGCGCCAGTTCGTCGGCCACATCGGCCAGCGAGATCGGCTCGGCGAACCGGTGCTCGATCACGTCGAACACCGCGGCCAGCAGCGGCTCGTCGGCCGCGCGCAGGTCACCGGCGACGTCACCGGCCAGCCGGGCCGCCGCGACCAGCACCAGCATCAGGTGTGCGAGCGACGCCTCCGACCATCCGGTTCCACGGGTCTGCAACTCGCCGTCGAGTGCGCTGATCCGCTCCACCCAGCCGGGCCGCTGCTCCCGTGGGACCCGCAGCCGCTGCGTCCGGTCGGCGCCGCAGGCGAACGGGAACAGCAGCGGGTGGGTTCGCCACGAGTACGCGCCGCCGCGGATCACATCGGCCGGGAAGAACACCACCCATCCGTCCTCGATCATTCGGTCGGCCGGCTGCGGAAAGGACAGCACCTGGCCTGGCGCAATCACAAACAGATCGCCGTCGCCCACGGTCCATGCGCGGTCGTCGATCAAGAAGCTGCCGCCAGCGCGATGTGCGTACAGCAGGACCAGGAAGTCGTGCGTATGCGTCTGCGGGCCGGGTAGCGGCTGCGGCGTCAGCGGCCGGTCGGGCAGCCGGGTCACCGCCACCGGCGGGATGCTGGGTAACCGGCGGAACACCGCGACCGGCACGCCGCCGGTGGTCCGCCGAGCCATCCGAGTCGGCCGGGCGTGCGCCGGAGCATCTGAAGAATGTCCTATCCCGGCCACGGATCCGGCGATGTCCTCGCTCTGCTTGGGCACAACGCTGAGAGTACGACCGAAGTTCGTCTGATCACTACACTGCGGGAGGCTGTCATGACCGGAGCCGTACGGCCGTACATCCCGGCGATGGGCCGGCATTGGATGCTGTTCCTCTACGACCCGTTCACCCGGGCGGCCGGCATCTCCGAGGTGCACGGGCAGCTGCTCGACCGCGCCGGCGTTCAGCCCGGCCACCGGGTGCTGGAGGTCGGCTGCGGACCCGGCGACCTGCTCATGCAGCTCGGCCGTCGAGTGCCGGAAGCCAACCTGATGGGGATCGACCCCGACCCGGCCGCGCTGCGCAAGGCTCGCCGCAAGGCCGCCCGCCGCGGCCTGACGGTGCAGTTCAAGCTCGCGTACGCTGACGAGCTGCCGTTGCCGGAAGACAGTTTTGACCGGGTGCTGTCCTCCTACATGCTCCACCACCTCGACGAGGAGCCACGGGTGGCGGCGATGCGCGAGATCCGCCGGATCCTGCGCCCCGGTGGCGAGCTGCACCTGCTCGACGCGGACGGGACACCACGCCCGGGTACGCGAGGCCACCAGCACCCGCGATTGGCCGGACACACCCCGGAACGGATCCAGGCGGTCATGCGCCAGGGCGAGCTGACCGAGGTCTCCCAGACCGGCCACGGCAGCCGCCGGATCGCCGGGCACTACTCCTTCTTCCGCGCAGTCGCCTGAGACAGCGCTCCAGGACTGGGCCGGCGCGCGCCGCTGGTCAGCTGCGGGCGTCGGCCGGCGCGTGCAGCGTGAGGTGCGCGGACAGGGCGTTGAGGAAGTCGGGGGCGTCGAAGACCGCGCCGGCGGAGACGACGCCGGTTGCCCGGGTCCGGCCGGTGAGGAGGCGGTCGACGCGTGGCCGCATTGTGGAGTGTCTCGCGGAAATCTGAGAGGGCGGGGCTCAGGCTTCGTTGAGGGCGTCGCGTAGCCCGGCCCGGGACGAGACGCCCAATTTGGGGAAGATGCGGTAGAGGTGAGCGCCTACCGTGCGGTGGGACAGGTAGAGGCGCTGGGCGATCTCTTTGTTGGTCAGGCCGGCGGCGGCCAGTCCGGCGATCTCGAGTTCCTGGGCGGTCAGGGCGGCCGGCGGCTGCTCGGTGACGGCCGGCCGGTAGCCGGTGGCGCGCAGTTCCCCAATGGTGCGGGCCAGCCACGGTTCGGCGCCCATTGCGGCGAAACCGGTGCGGGCGGCGAGCAGATGCGTACGGGCGCGGGTGTATTCCTTACGCCGTCGCAGTTTTTCGGCGAAGACGAGCCGTATGCGTGACGACTCGAACAACCACCGCTCGGTGGCGGGGTCGGTCAGCGTCCGTTCGAGCCGGTCTTCGGCCTCGTCATCGAGCGTGAGGGCGTCGACGCCGTGCTGGATCAACCGCATGCGGGGGGACAAGGCGGCCACGTCGGCTGCGCGCACGGCCTCGGCGTGGGCGCGCGCCTCGGCCTCGCGGCCGGTGCGCAGGGCGGAATCGACAACGTCGAGGATCACCCAGGTGGCGATCGGCACGTACGGCGCCAGCACCCCGGCCGGGCTGACGGCCGTCGCGTGCTGGTAGGCGGCCTCGTAGTCGCCTCCGGCCGCGGCGGCCAGCGCGCGGGGGAGGTGCGCGATGGCCAGCGAGCTCGCGACGCCGCGCGGCGCTGCCCAGTTGGTGATCTGGTCGGCCAGCTCGTACGCCTCACTGCACCGGCCACGGCCGGCCGCGATGACAGCCCGGTTGAGCAGGAAGTACCACCGCAGGAAAGGAACACCGTTGTCGACGGCGACGCGCTCGCCCTCACCGGCCAGCTCGTCGACCTCGTCCCAGCGTCCGGTGAGGTAGTAGTCGTCGCACAGGTGTATCAGCCCGGCCAACTGCCAGTGGGGCGCGCCGCCTTCGCGTCCCTGACGTACGAGCCGCCACGAATGTTCCCGGATCTCGCCCAGCCGGTCGACGTTGGAGGTGGCGGGGCCTATTCGCACGATCCGGGCCAAGTCCGTCTCGCCGCGCAGGGTGGCGATCAGCGCTTCGAGGTCGGGCAGGGCCGCGGCGCTGGTGCGTACGGGGTCGGGGAAGGTCCGGCTCAGCACCGACATGATGTCGGTCGGTGCCGGGGTGAGCCGGCCCAGGTTCCGGTGGAAGACGGTCCAGTGGTCGGCGCCGCCGGCGAACCAGGACACCAGCAACAGTGTGTGCATGGCCTCGTCGAGGGCCGGGTCGTCGGCACGCCAGCCGTGCCCGCCCGTTTCGATGGCGCCGGCGAGCAGACGGTGGGCGGTGTGCACGTCACCGTCACCATTGATCATCAACAGCGCGGTCGCGTTGGCGGCGCGCAGCGCCGCGGCCGGGTCCTGCGCCATCGTCTGTGCATCGGCCAGCAGCGTCGTGGTGTCACCGGCGCCGCCGGCTTCCGCGCCGATGTACGCGGCCTCGGCCAGCCGCCGCGCGGTGTCCTCGGGTGTGCCGCTCATCTCGGCGGCGCGGACGAGCGCGTCGATGGCGGCCAGGACGTCGCCGCGTCGCAACACCACGTGCGCGGCCTCCTCGAGCTGTACGGCGACGGCCTCGTCCGGGCCGGTAGTGGCCGCGGCGAGGTGCCAGGCGCGGCGCTCGGGATCGTCCGGCAGGTTGGCGGCGATGGCCTGGTGGGCCTGCCAGCGCTCCTCGTGGGTGGACATCGCCACGATCGCCGACTGGATCAGCGGGTGGCGGAAGACGATGCGCCCGGCGGCGTCGTCCACCCGTACGAGTTGGGCTCGATCGGCCGGTGCGAGGTGGGCCAGGTCGGTCAGGCCGCGCAAGGCGCGCAGGTCGCCGCTTCCTTCGAACGTGGCGAGCAGCAGAAGCAAACGGGCGGACTCGGGCAGATCGGCGATGCGGTGGGCGAAGATGGCCTGCAGCCGGTCGTTGAGCGGCACGACCTCCACCGGTTGGGTGGAGTCGGTGAGGCTGCCTGGCAGTTCTACCAGCGCCAGCGGGTTGCCTTGGGCGAGGTCGAGCAGGCGCTGCCGCATCCGACCGATCATGGCCGGGAAGCGGGTGTCGATGAGCCGGGCGGAAGCCTCGTCGCTCAGAGGTTCGACTGTGACCTCGGTCAAGCCGCCGCGGTCGACGAAGCTTTCCATGCCGGTCCGGGAGGCGGTGATGACGCCGACGGGCGTTCCCTGTACGCGCCGGGCGACGAAGCCGAGGACGACGGCGCTGGGCCGGTCGATCCATTGCAGGTCGTCGACGATCAGCAGGACGGGCTTCGTCCTGGCCGCGGTGGTGAGCAGGAACAGGGCGGCGTTGCACACGAGCAGGGCGGCGGGCGCCGGTCCGGGGCCGAATCCGAGGGCGACGGTGAGCGCGTCGCGCAGTGCCGGCGGCAACCGCTGGATATCGGCATAAAGCGGCAGCAACAGTTGGTTGAGCAGGGAGTAGCTGACGTCCGCCTCGAACTCGGAGCCGTTCGCGCGCAACACCCGCATGCCATCGGCGCCGGCCAGATCCGCCGCCGCGGCCAGCAACGCCGATTTGCCGACCCCGGGCTCGCCCCGGACCATGAGCACGTCGCCGCTGACGCGCGTCGACTCCAGGAAACGGTGGAGGTGCGTCAGCTCCACCTCGCGTCCGAACAGCTCCTCCATGACGGTCCCCCCACGGCATTGCACGCTGTGCAGGAACCAGAGTCAAGGGATGGCGCGTCACCCGGTCGAAGGTCGTGCCCGCCGGTAGCGATGATGCGGAATTTCGGGCAAAAGGAAAGATCGTGCGGCGTGCAATCCTTTGCCGCGTATTCCCCGAACTCTTTCCTTGATTGGGTGACGCGGCTAACCGACGTGATCTCAGCAAGATCCTGGCAGGTATTTGTATTCGAAGTGGGTCAAGTGCAGTGCGGCAGCGACAACTCGGCCGATTTCGATCAGGCGAGTACCGCAGTTCGGATGGCGACCAGCCGGTGAATTGCCGGTTCAGAACTTCCGGTTGTGCACTCACAACGACGCCAGGCTGTGCCTTCCAGTGGGAAGGCGCAGCCTGGCGATTTCGCATCCGAAACTGGTGGGTCGCCCGGCCTGCGTCCGAGGACGAGCCGTTGATCAGGCGGCTTGATCGAGCCGGGCCAGTTCCTCGGGGGTGAGGGTCAGTTCCGGGGCCTTTGCGTTGTCCGTGATGGATTCCGGCCGGGTGGCGCCGGGGATCGGGATCACCCTTTCGCCGTGAGCCAGGATCCAGGCCAGCGTCACCCGCTGCGGACTGACGTCGTGCGCCTTCGCGACCTCGCGGAATGCGCTGATGCCGGCCAGCTCACCGGCCTTGCCGATGCCGCCCAGAGGCATCCACGGCAGAAAGGCGATCCCCATCTTCTCGGTGAGCCGCAGTTCGTCCAGCGAGGAGCGGAAGACGGGGGAGTACTGGTTGGACACCGCCATCAGCCGGCCGCCGAGGATCTCCTGCGCCTGGTGGATCTGTTCGATGTTGGCGTTGGAGATGCCGGCCATCCTGATCTTGCCCGCGTCGAGCAGCTCGGCGATGGCCCCGATGGAGTCCGCGTACGGAGTGTCCGGATCCGGGCGGTGGAACTGGTAGAGACCGATCGCCTCGAGGCCGAGCCGCTTGAGCGAGCCTTCGACGGCCCGGCGCAGGTGGGCGGGGGAGCCGTCGAGCGTGAACTCCTCGCCGACCCGCACGTGACCCCCCTTGGTGGCGATCAGTACGTTCGAGGTGTCGCCGCCCCAGGTCGCCAGGGCCCGGGAGATCAGGTACTCATTGTGCCCGACTTCGTCGCCGGCCGATTGATAAGCGTCGGCCGTATCGATCAGAGTCACTCCGGCGTCGAGTGCGGCGTGAATGGTGCGGATTGACTGGTCGGCGTCGGGACGGCCCTCGAGGGACATCGGCAGGCCGCCGAGACCGATAGCGCTGACCTTGACGTCGCCAATTGTTCGCTGTTTCATGTCTGCATTTCTACACAGCCGGACGTCCGATGCACGCATGAGAACTGCCACAGAGGGCTGTCTGAACTAGCGGTCTTCTGATGCGTCTGGAAATCGAAATCCGGCCCGTAGCGGTGGGGGTTCAGATTCCCGTCGACGCTCGGCAGTCGTTCGTGCTGCTCGTTCAATTCGATCAAGACCTGATGGCTTACTCAAATGCGGGAGTCGAGCGGGACAGGAAGGGAGCCGCGCTGTTCGCCGACGAGCTCAGGGCGGCCATGACTTGGGGCCGGTGCCGGTGTCGGTGCCGGTGCGGATCTGGTATCGGGACCATTTGTGTTCGAACCAGCGCACGCGACCCGGTAGCGCGTGTCGGCGGCGCTGCGGGCGATCAGATATCGTCGCCGAACGAGGCTTGTTGATCCGGCACGAGGAGCTCGAAGTCGACCGGATCGGTGGTCAAGCCGTTCACCTGCAGGGCGACGGCGTGGCCGCCGGGATAGTAGCGGCGGGTGGTGATCGGCCGGAACGAATGCTCGCGGCTGACGGTCATGGTCTCGCCGGCCGCCAGCGTACGGGTGGTGAGCTTGAACGTTTTGCCGCTGAGGCTGCCGTCGGCTCGGCGGTGGTGGACCACATAGTCGATCGCGAGCCGCGCCGGCTCGGGACCGGGGTTGTGAACAGTGGCACTGAAGGCGAGCGTGCCACCGTACGGGATTACGGTCTGGTCGAGGACGGGCCCATCGATCTTCACGGTCGCCGGGGCGAAACCGAGTAGTTCGAGGGCACCCCGGTGGCCGTGCTTGACCAGGGTACGGAGCCCGTGGCGTACCAATTGCCTTGTCTGGGCCCCGGGCGTGGCGAGCCAGCGGCGCGCGGTGTCGACCACGAGGTCGGGCTGGTCGCGGCTGAGGTCGTTGAGATGGTTGGCGACCGAGCGCCGCACGTACTCGCTGTCGTCGCGGTACAGGGCGTTCAGGACCGGCACGGTGACCCCGGGCCGGGCGAGGATCTGCGGCACGCGGGTCGCCCATGGCAGGTAGGGACGGGTGCCTTCGGTGGCGAGACGGCGAACGTCGACGTCGGAGGAGGCAGTCCATTGCTGCACGATGGGCAGCGCCCGGTCGAGGTCGTGGCGCAGCAGCGCTCGGATGGCGAACTCGGCGGACAGTCGCTGGGTGAGCTCGGCCATGACGTCCATCGCGTCGTCGAAGGCCGCGCTCGTGTTGTCGGCGATGGCCTTCTGCGCGATGGCAGCGGTGACCGGCCAGATCAGCCAGCCGTCGAACGGCTCGCTGCCGACGGCCGCGGCCCGCACCACCTCGGCGACGTCGTCGTAGCTGCCGGGCAGGTCGCTGAGCAGGGCGTCGCGCAACAGGTCGGCCCGTTCGCGGAGAGTCAGCCCGGTGAGCGCGCCCAGGGCGGCCCGCAAGGCGACCAGGTCATGGCCGGGGGCCGCTCGGGCAATCGCGGTGACGAGGCGTTGCGCGGTATTCGTTCCGATGAGTTCGTCGGCAAACGGCATGATCGACTCCTGCGGTGCGGTGACGGCGCTGGTGATGCTTTCATGATCAGCTCCGACCGGCGGGGAAGTCGACGCCGCGGGAGATTTCTTCCGTCGCCCGGATCCCAGGCTGATAGCTGGTCGGGTTTGCGGGTGATCAAGGCGGTTCGGCCGCCGGGGCCCAGGGCTTCGTCAGCGAAGGCAGGGCCGAAGCCGCCGGGAGTGCCTCCGGTGTTGAACCAGGATTTCATCATGATCTGAAGACCTTTCGATAGGGATCTGAGAGCCGAGGCGGCCGCTCCACCGTCAGCCGGCGTACGTGATGGCCAGGCCGGAGATGCTGGTGAAGTCGGCGTCGCTCGGTCGGAAGCGGAACACGAACGGAAGCGGGCTGCCCGGGAAGGAGCCCTCGGCGCGTACCTCGACGATCGTCCCGTTCGTGTCGGTGGTCATCCCGGTCGGGGTGAGCACGACCTGGACGGCGACGTTGTCCATGTCGCTCCACTGCCGGATCTCGTCGTGCCCGCGGAGAGTCTTCCCTTCATCGGTCACCACGGCGTCCGCGGTGAACATCGTGACCACCTGGTCGGTGTCCTGGGCGTTGACGGCCTTGAAGAAGTCCGTGATGGCCTGCGACAGGTTGTCCATGTCAGGAGTCCTTTCTGCGATGGCGAACGTAGGACCATGCTGTTCGCCCGGTCCGCCGCGGCGAATCAGTCAAATGACTCCGCCGGTGGCTCCTGACCCGGGAAGCTGGAGGCCGGCTCGTGGGGCGACGGCGAGCCGGACCAGGGTGGGTGGTCGGTGGGTCAGCGAGCGCCGGCGGCGTTGCGCGCGGCGGTCATGATGACGTCGGCGACGGCGACGGCGACGGCGACGGCCTGGGTCAGGAACAGGGCGTGGCTGGCTGGGACGTTGGTGGTCGTCGCGCTGATGCGCTTGGCCACGTGCTGCAGCATGGCCTGGTCGAAGGCTCGGCGAACGCGCCGTGGACCAGTACGACGTTCTTGATCTCTTGATCGGTGGTGCTCGTGGGGCTCGTCCTTCCGTTGGTGCGCCGGCGTTGCCCGGGGCGGGTTCTGAGCGGGGCCGGGGCATCGCCCCCGAAGTGCAATATATTGCATGCAGCGGGAGGTATGCCAGGTCAGAGATGAACTGTGCCCGGGCTTACATTGCGTCCGACCGCATGACGGTCCCGAAGGTCCGGGCGTCCGCGCCGGTCCTGGACTCCGCCGCCATGAGGCTGTTCGGAAAGAAGGTGCGGCCTGAGGCCGAGACCATCGTCGGCGCCGATCCCGTCGCCCTGGAGTCGACGATGGAATACAGCGGGTCACATGGCGGACCTCGTGGGCATCCGTTATGGCAGCACGGTGAAGGACCATTGCTTGGTCTGTGGTTCCAGGCGTTGAACAGACCTTCTTTGGCGAGGGCTCGGCCGTGTGAGGAACAACGTCAGGGACGGCACCGTCAGACGGAGCGCCGGCAAGCCTGCAGCCGCTTTATCCCGACTGCGTGGTAATGGCTCGATCCGGTATTCATCACGTGATCATCAGCCGCAGGAATATCCCCCGAAAAGATCGGAGGTGTGAATTAAGGGAGCGTCTGTCCGAATCTCGTTGTTCTCGGAGGCGAAGAGAACTTGATTTGTTGTTACCGTAACAGTATTGAACATTCAAGGAGAAAGACGGCTATGCTTCCGCGATGAGTGATGACAGGCTCGAGCCTGTTCCCTGGCTCGACAGTGAAGAACGCGCGACGTGGATGACTCTGACAACGATGATCGTCTCATTGTCGGCCGCGATCGACGGCCAGCTCAAGCGCGATTCGGGGCTCAGCTTCTTCGAATATGCCATCCTGTCTGCGCTGTCTCAGCCCGAGAACCACGCAATGCAGATGAGCAATCTGGCAACACTGGCCGGCGGCTCGCGGTCCCGGCTGTCGCATGCCGTTACCCGGCTGGAGCGGCAGGGGTTGGTGCAGCGCCGCACGAACACGACGAATGAGACTCGATGCGTCGAGGCTGTGCTCACCGCGGAGGGTCTCGCCGTGATCGAGGCGGCCTCGCCCGACCACGTACGCGAAGCTCGTCGTCTGGTCTTCGACCGGCTAAACCCAGCGCAGGTACGTCACCTGCAGCGCATCGCCCACGAGCTCGCCGAGGCCGCGTCCCCCGAGGCGGTCAAAGCCGTCGAAGCGGTGATCGAGCAGGCTGCGAAGACCCCGGCCGAAGAAGCCGCTGAGCCCGCTCGACACGCGAGCGACGCGAGCGGCGCAGACGGTCACCGCGGTGATGCACGAGCCGGCGCTGCGCAGACGCCGGCCGAACCCCCGGCGTGACCGGAGGCCCTTCGTTCTAGGCCGGCGGCGCAAAGCGGCACTGTTCGACGACGTGCGCCACCGTGGTGTCCTCGCCCGCCCTGGCGATAGTGGTGATCAAAAGATCGATGTCGGCCTCGGTCAGCGGTACCGGTCCAGCCACGGCGGCGAACACGATCGCCTGCGCGACCTCGGCCTCATGGCCGTCCGCCGGCCTGGTTCTCAACCCCGTGACGAGATCGTGGGGGAGCCGGTCGGCGATGGTCATGAGGAGTCGGAACAGCCGCTGCCCTGTTTCGAGCTGCTGCGCGATCCGGTTCACTCTGGGCCCTGGACTCTCGTTGAAGGCCCGTGCGACGGTTGCCGACGGACCCGCGCTCATTCGGTGATGGGCGCGTCACGCACCGATTTCATGGCGTAGAACGCGCGGGACTTGACGGTTCCGACCGGGACGCCGAGCTCGACCGCTGCATCGTCGAGAGTTACGTCGTTGTGGAGAGGTGGCAGCGACGAGTTTAAAAGTTTCAAAAGGCCGCCGGAGCGGTCGGTCGATTAATTGTCGGAACAGTGACTGACGCTACCGGACGGTAGGGTTACTGCGCGCCGTTCAGCTGGTGATCTCGCCCATGTCCGGGCGGTCGGTATGGTGCGCCGACAGGGCGTCGCGGAGCCCGGCCCGGGACGAGATGCCGAGCTTGGGGAAGATGCGGTACAGGTGGGCGCCGACCGTTCGATGGGAGAGGTAGAGCCGCTCGGCGATTTGTTTGTTACTGAGCCCACCCGCCGCCAACTGGGCGATCTCGAGCTCTTGAGTGGTCAAGGTAGCCGTCTTGAGCTCGGTCATTACCGGGCGATATCCGGTGGCCCGCAGCTCGACGACGGTTCGGGCCAGGAATGGTTCGGCGCCGATCGCGGTGAATCCGTTCCGGGCGGCCAGCAGATGCACGCGGGCGCGGGTGAAGTATTTGCGTCTTCGCAGTTTCTCGGCAAATGCGAGACGGATTCGCGAAGCCTCGAAGAGCCAGCGTTCGGAGAGGTCGTCCAGCAGCGTGACCTCCAGTTGTTTGTCCGCCTCGTCGCTGTCCAGAACGAGTGCGTTGACGCCGTCCTGGATCAGCCTCATCCGGGGCGACAATTCCGCGACGTCGGCGGACCGCACGGCGTCGGCGTGGGCTCGGGCCTCCGCCACGCGACCGGTGCGCAGGGCCGCCTCGACCAGATCGAATATCAACCAGGTGCTGATCGGGGTGTAGGGCTCGAGGACGCCCGCCGGGCTCACGGCGACGGCGTGGAGGTAGGCGGCCTCGAAGTCACCTTCCGCCGCGGCGGCCAGCGCTCGAGGATGGTGGGCGACGGAGACCGCCCCGGCGACCCCGCGGGGCAGCGCCCAGTGAGTTATCTCGTCGGCCAGCTTGACCGCCTCGTCCGTCCGGCCGCGCCCGGCCGCGACGATCGCCCGGCTGTAGAGGAAATACCAGATCAGGAACGGAAGGCCGGCGGTGACGCAGACCTGCTGGGCCTCGTGGGCCAGTTCCTCCGCCTCGTCCCAGCGGCCGGTGAGGTAGTCGTCCAGGCACAGGTGCATCAGCGCCGACAGTTGCCGGCGCGGCGCCCCTCCCTCGCGGCCCTGCCGGACCAGCCGCCACGAGTGCTCGCGGTTGTCGCCGAGCCGATCGAGAAAGACCGAAGCGGTACCGATCCGCATGACCCGCGTCAGGTCCCCCTCGTCGGGCAGGGTGGAGATCAGCGCGTCCAGCTGGGCTCGGGCCGCCGTGCCGGTGCGTACGGGGTCGGGGAAGGTCCGGCTCATCACGGCGAGGATGTCCGGCGGCGCCGGCCTGATCCGGTTCATGTTGCGGTGGAAGACGGCCCAGTGCTCGGCCCTGCCGGCGTACCAGGACAGCAGAAGCAGCGTGTGCATGGCCTCGTCCAGCGCCGGGTCGTCGGCCCGCCAGTCGTGGTCGCCCATCTCGATCGCGCCGGACAGCAGCCGATGGGCGGTGGGCACGTCACCGTCGCCATTGATCATCAATAGGGCGGCTGCGGTGCCTGCGTGCAGCGAGACGGTCGTGCCCGGGCTGGACGCCTGCGCATCGGCCAGCAAAGTGTCCGCATCGCTGGATCCGCCGGCCTCGGCGCCGATGTACGCGGCCTCGGCCAGCCGTCGCGCCCGGCTGTTCGGGGTGGCGCTCAACTCGGCGGCACGAACCAGGGCTGCGATGGCCCCCAGGGCGTCCCCCCGCCGCAGGACGCGGTGAGCGGCTTCGTCGAGCTGAACCGCCACGAGCTCGTCCGGTGCGGCCGTGGCCGCGGCCAGATGCCAGGCGCGGCGTTCGGGATCGGCGGACAGGCCGGTCGCGGCGGCGAGGTGGGCGTTGCGACGTTCCTCATGGGTGGACAGGGCGACGATTGCCGATTGGATCAGCGGATGGCGGAAGGTGATGCGTCCGGCCGTGTCGTCCACCCGGACCAGTTCGGCCCGCTCGGCCGGCGCCAGGTCGGCCAGGCTCGCCATGCCGCGCAGGACCCGCACGTCGCCGCTGCCCTCGAAGGTGGCGAGCAGCAGGAGCAAGCGCGTTGCCTCGGGCAGGCCCGCGATCCGCAGGGTGAACGCCGTCTGCAGGCGTTCGCTCAAGGGCACGACGTCGGACCCTTCCGGGTGATGCGCGGCAGGCCTGGTCAGGGTGCCCGGCAGCTCGACGAGGGCGAGCGGATTGCCCTGGGCGAGGTCGAGCAGCCGTGCCCGGGGACGAACCGGCAGCGTGGGAAAGCGGCTGTCGAGAAGCTGGGCGCTGGCTTCGCGGGTGAGGGGCTGGACGACTACCTCGCTGAGGCCACGGCGGTCGAGGAAGCTTTCCGTGCCAGTGCGCGAGGCGGCGATGACACCCACCGGCGAGCCCTTGACCCGCCGCGCGATGAAGCCCAGCACGACAGCGCTCGGCCGGTCTCCCCATTGCACGTCGTCGACGACCAGCAGCACGGGCGTCTTCTTGGCGACGGTGGTGAGCAGCGAGAGCACGGCGTTGCCGATCAGGAGCGAGGCCGGGGTAGGCCCCGGACCGAAGCCGAGTGCGACGGTGAGCGCGTCGCGCAGGGCCGGAGGCAGGCGCAGGATCTCGGCCTGCAGGGGCAGCAACAGTTGGTTGAGCAACGAGTAGCTCACGTCGGCTTCGAACTCGGAGCCGGACGCCGGTAGCACTCGCATGCCGTCGAGATCGGCCAGGCTCGCGGCGGCGGCCAGCAACGCCGACTTTCCGATGCCCGGCTCGCCGCGCACCATCTTGACGTCACCGCCGTCCCGCACCGACTGCAGGAAACGGCCGATCCGGGTCAGCTCAGTCTCACGGCCGAATAGGTGTTCCACAGCAAGCGCCTCGATCAGGTCGGGTCGGTGCCGGAGCCGAGGGTGTCCAGCAGGGGGCCAGGGTTTACCAATTGGCGCGGGCGGCCGCGGCCTTGAGGTCGTCGTTCTCGCGGCGGGCGACGACGAGCTCGTGCTGGGCGACCGAGCCGCGACCGCAACGCATCATGCAATATATTGCACAACGTCCGGTGATTGGTGTCAAGAAGCGTCTCGTGTGACGGACGTCCCTAGGTCACCGGGCTTCGGCTAGGCCCGCGCGACGCACCGCTGAGGGCGCGAGGCCGTACCGTGCTTGGAACGCCCGCGTGAAATGAGCCTGGCTGGAGAAGCCCCAGCGGGCCGCGATCCGGGCGATGCTGAGGTGGGTCAGCAGCGGATCGGCCAGATCCCGGCGGGTCGATTCCAGCCGCCGCAGGCGGATGTGCTCGGTGACCGTGTGCGGCTCGTGCTCGAACAGCCGGTGCAGCGTGCGCGGGGCGAGCCGGTGGGCGGCGGCGACGCGATCGTGGGTCAGTCCCGGGTCGCCCAGATGGTCGCGAACGTACTGCAGGACCCGGATCCGTTGGGCGTCCTCGACCGCGTCGCCGCCGGCCGGAGCCACCACCCCGAGAGCGCCCGCGACGAGGTGCAGCCCCGCCTCCCCCAGGCGGTCCGCGGCGGCGCCGAGGGACTTGCGCTGGCCCACCGCGGTGGCGATGAAGCCGGCCAGCACGGCGCCGGAGCCCTCGCCGAACGAATGGGCCCGCTGCATCGCCTGCCGGACGACATTGTCCGGCAGGGACAGGGCGCCGCGCGGGAAGGCGAGCACGGCGCACGACCATCGGTGCTCCAGCCGTAGGTCGTAAGGGACATCGGTGTCGTACAGGGTCATCTGCCCCGGCCCGATGTGCACCTGCCGGCCGTCCTGGCTCACCGTGGCCGCGCCGTCGAGCTGCAGGCAAAGCTTGAGGCGGTCGATCGGGTCCCGCCGCACGGCCCCTTGAGTGCGGCGCAGATGCTGCGGCGCGCCGCTGATCTGATAGGCGAGCAGCGGACCCATCTCCGTGCCGGCCATCGTGCCGGTCGCCTCGCCCGGAGGAGCCGGTGCGAGCCCGCCGAACGACTGGCTCAGGGTCATTCGCCACAGCTCGGAAACGGAGGAGGTCACACTCTGCCATACGTGGGCGGGTCGGCAATGTTCAGTCGCCGATGGTCAAAAGCAGAGGCGGGAATCGTCAATCACCCGCGGTGAGACCGAGCAACCGTGGGCTGCATGTCTACTCACTATGACTTCATCGTGGTCGGCGCGGGCTCGGCCGGCTCGGTCATCGCCGCGCGCCTGTCCGAGGACCCGCAGGTTCGGGTGCTGCTGCTCGAGTCGGGCCCGGCCGACACCCTGCCCGCCATCGCGGCTCCGCAGGCCTGGCCGGCGCTGTGGGGCAGCACCGTCGACTATGCCTACACCACGGTGCCGCAGACCGGCTTCGACGGCGCCGTGCACAACTGGCCGCGCGGCCATACCCTCGGCGGCTCGAGCAGCATCAACGCGATGGTCTACCTGCGCGGCAACGCGGCCGACTTCGACGGGTGGGCCAAACAGGGCGCCGACGGTTGGGACTTCGCCTCCGTGCTGCCGTACTTCCGCAAGATGGAGACCGTCAAGGGTGACGATCCGGCTTTCCGTGGCGACAGCGGCCCGATGCTCCCCGCGGTGGCGGTCGATCCCAACCCGCTCTCGCAGGTCTTCGTGGACGCGGCCGTCGCGGCCGGCTATCCGCGGACGGAGGACTTCAACGGCGCCACCGCCGAAGGCGTCGGCTGGCACGAGCTGTCCATCGCCGACGGGCGCCGGCAGAGCACCGCGGTCGCCTATCTGCGCCCGGCCGAGCAGCGTCCCAACCTGACCATCCTGACCGGCGCCCGCGCCCACCGGCTGCTGTTCGAACGAGGGCGCTGTGTCGGCGTCACCTTCGCCCGCGACGGTGAGGTGACTTCGGCGTACGCGGACTACGAGGTCGTGGTGAGCGCCGGCGCGGTCGACTCGCCCCGGCTGCTGCTGCACTCCGGCATCGGCGACGCGACCGACCTCGGCCGGCTGGGCATCCCGGTCGTGCAGGATCTGCCCGGCGTCGGCCGGAACCTGCATGACCACCCTCTGGCCAGTGTGGTGTACGAGGCGACACAGCCCATCCCGGCCGGACTGAACAACTATGCCGAGACGTCGATGCTTTGGCGCAGCGACGCCGGGCTGCCCGGCCCGGACATGCAGCTGATGTTCATCCACGTGCCCTTCCACACACCGGCGCTGCAAGCCCCGCGCAACAGCTTCACCTTCGGCGTGGCCCTTGTGCCGGAGGCGCGCGGCTCGATCCGCCTGGCCTCGGCCGACCCCACGGTCGCTCCGCTGATCGACCCGAACTACCTCGGCGACGAGTCGGACGTCCGGCGCCTGGTCGAGGGGATCAAGGTGGCCCGCACGATCGCCGCGACCTCGCCGTTCGACGGCTGGCGCGGGCGCGAGGCGCTGCCCGGCCCGGACGTTCGCACTCGGGACGGCCTGCGCGAGTATCTGCGCCAAGGCACGGGAACCTACTACCACCCGGTGGGCACCTGCAGGATGGGCACCGACGGGGAGGCCGTGGTCGGCCCCGACCTGAGCGTGCACGGCCTGGACGGGCTGCGTGTGGCGGACGCCTCGATCATGCCGCGCATCGTCTGCGTGAACACCAACCCCGCGACGATCATGGTCGGCGAGAAGGCGGCCGACCTGATCCGCGCCGCGCACTCCTGACGGCGACGCCGGTGCGGGCGGCAGCTCCGTCTGCGCGGCGTCCGCGTACACAGGACTCGACGGCCGGGAGGTCACACCGTTCAGAGCCGTCTGTCCCGCGTATGGCCTGGCTCACGAACGGAGTGTTCAGGCCGGGGTTACGCCTTCATCGTCGTCAGCCTTCGATCAGAGAACGGAATCATGGTGAACTACGACCCTCGCGACATCCCGGAGCAGTTGGCCCCTTTGATCAGGTCGGCCGCCGGCGAGATGGAACGGCTTCGAGACGTGCCGGAGAGCCTCATGAGCGAATTGGCCGAGGCCGGCGCGTTCAGCCTGTTCACACCGCGCGAGCTGGGCGGGTACGAGGTGCCCCTGGCGACCGCGGTCGACGTCTACGAGCGGTTCGGCCGTCTCGATGTGTCGGTCGGCTGGGTCGTGTGGAACGGCAACTGGGGCTTTGTCGGCGCGTTGCTGGGTGAGCCCGGCACGAACCAGATCTGGAAAGCGGGACACCCCGTTTTCGCCAACGCCGCGCAGCCCGCGACCGCAGTGTCCGTGCCGGGTGGGTATCGGGTGTCGGGGGACTGGAAACTGGTCACCGGTGTGCGGAATGCGGACTGGGTGATCACCGTCGCGATGGTCGAGGGTCTGCCGGGACCCGCGCTCTTCGCCATTCCCCGCGATCAGGTGACGGTGCACGACACCTGGCGATCATCGGGGTTGCGTGGTTCGGGCAGCAACCGGGTCACCGTCACCGACGTCTTCGTGCCGGCCGACCTGGTCGGTCATGACACCCGCGTACGGGTCGACCGGCCGCTCTACCGCGGTCACATCCCCGCGCTGGTGTTCCCCGGCTCGGCGGCGGTCGTCCTCGGCGCGGCCCGTGGCGCCGTCGAGGAGACCATGGACCTGATCGGCGACAAGCGGGAACTGCCACGGGTGCAATCGGTCATTGCACAGTCCGAGGCCTCGGTGACAGCAGCCCGCCTGCTGGTCTTGAGCGCCGCCGAAGCAATGGACCTCGCGCATGAGCGGGACGAGCCGGTGACGATGGTGCAGCGGGCTGACCTGCGCGCGGCGATCGCCCACGCGGGAAAGATCAGCCGGCAGGTGCTGACCGACATGTACGTGCTGGGCAGCTCGGCCTCGACCGCCGAGGGCAGCCCCGTGGAGCGGCTCTTCCGGGATGGGCTGGTCGCGTTGCAGCATTTCAGCATGGCCGAGTCGTTCTTCGAGGCGGTGGGCCGGACCCGGTTCGGGCTGGATCCGGGCACGCGGCTCTTCTGATGCCCGACCTGAGACGAGAACTGCTCAGGACCACGTTCCGGCAGCATGCGGCCGGAGTCGCGGTCGTCACGGCGTACGAGGAAAGGCCTGTTGGTTTCACCAGCACCTCGCTCACCTCGGTGGCGCTGGATCCGCCGCTGATCTCGTTCGGGGTGAGTCGTTCGTCGTCGAGCTGGCCGGCCATCGCGCGCACGTCGCACGTGGCGGTGCACATTCTGGCCGACGACCAGCAGGAGTTGGCGGCACGGTTCGCCACATCGGGGGCTGATCGTTTCGGGGTGGGCACCGGCTGGCGTCGTGGCCCGGAGGGGGTGCCCGTGCTTGACGGGGTGCTGGGCTGGCTGGTGTGCCGGATTCGCGAGCGCGTGCCGGCGGGTGACCATCGGCTCGTTATCGCCGAGGTGATCACCGGATCCGGCCGGACGGGGGAGCCGCTGCTGTATCACAACGGTCGATATCGACCCTGGCCTCAGTCGAGCAGGTGTCGACGAAGCTGTTGTGCGGCGTAGCGGACGCGTGATCGCACGGTTCCCACCGGGATGCCGAGCCGGGCGGCGATCTCGGGCGCGGCAAAAGGCCCGCTGAACTTTGCCGGTTCAGGCTTCGTCGTCTCAGGTATGGGACACGTGCCGTGCGAAAACCGACTGCTTCCCGGTTGGCGGAGCCTTGGTACCGCAATTGCACCTTTGTGCGGCGTGCTGTCCCTTTCCGGCAATCTAGCTCGTGCTGTTGCGGCCCTGAGAAAAGGGGTGACCCGGTAATGGGTGACCTGGATCTATTCGTCGAAGACGGTCGGCCCTCATGGCTGGCGTTGCTTGATTTGTTGTCCCAGAGCTTCGCCGCGCCGCGGGTCCTGCCGGCCGACGGCGAGGTGGCACGGGCCAGTCTCGTGCAGTTGCAGGTGGCGGCGACCTCCCCGTTGGGGGCCATCGCGCTCAACTCCGGCGGCATTCTGCTGTATGACGGCTGGCTGCGAATTTTCGGTGGCTCGCCGTGCGCCGAGGTAGGTCTTCCCAGCATCGGGCAGATCAACGACTTCCCGGTCGACGTGGATCCCGGGTGGACGCCCACGCAGGGTGTGATCGTGGCGCACGACGTCCTCGGCGGGGTGTTCTTCCTCAATGGCCTGCGCCCCGGCGTGCAACGGCCAGGGGTGCCCGGTGAGGTGATCTATTTCGATCCGTCGTCGCTGGAGTGGACGAGGATGGGGATGTCGCACGGCGAGTGGCTGACGTGGTGCCTGTCCGGTGACCTGCCGAATTTCTACGGCGATCTGTTGTGGCCCCGGTGGCGCGAGGACGTGATGGGGCTGCGAGCCGATCAGGGCATCGCCGTCCATCCCTCGCTGCTGAGCAGGGAGGAGGTCACCCGGGTGGTCGCTCCGATGGTCGAGATCTTGAACTGTCACCTGCATGCCGCCCGGTCGCCAGGGCAGCGTTTCGACGGCGCGCTCGGCCGGTATCCCGCGGTACAGCCTTCCGGCGTGCCGGCCGGGGAAATGTCTTGAGCCCAGGCCGATCCGAGCGCCTCCGCGCCGCTCGGCCGGCTCTTTTCGGTTTCTTCTCGGATCTCGAACCGGCCCGGCCGGCCGAGACATTGCAGCCGCTGCCGACCTTCATTCTTAACGGCAGGATGGCGTTGCCCGTACGGCTATGAAATTCGAACTCGTTGACCTTGCCACACCATTGAACAGCGATATTTCGCGCAGGTTACGCGATGATGGTTGGGCCACCTACCGGTGCAGTGTTGTTCCAAGGCTCACGAGGTTGAAAAGGATTCTAAGGCATGGGAATTCGCGATCGCATTCGGCGCCGTTCGGTCGCCGACCCCGTGCTCCCGGCGTGGGAACGTGCGCGAAACGGTGCGCGCAAGCCCGAGCGCGGCTGCATGGCTGAGGTTCACATCATGCGTCAGCCATTGTTCTGATCCGGTCTGCCCACCTCGTCCCCGGTCAAGGGACGAGGTGGGCACTTTCCTGTCAGCGGGTCGTCGAAGGACGCCACATGCGGTAAAGAAGCGTGCCGGCGGAGACGGCGAGGGTGGCGGGGTCCACGTCGGAGCCGTCAGTTCTCGCTGACCTCTCCCTCAAGCAGACGCGGCTGGGCGATGCGGGTTCATCCAGCTCTTACGCGTCACCGGGCGGGAGATGGCGCGCGCTCCAATCTGACAGCGGTTGAAGGGCGGAGATCAGCTCTTCGGCCTCGGGGGTGAGGGTGTAGGTGATCTGCACCGGCGTGCTGGGGACCACGTTCCGGTCGATGAGCCCGCGGGCCTCCAGCTGCTTGAGTCGAAGGGTGAGCTGGGGGTCGGAGATGCCCTCGACCATGGCGCGGTATTCCTTGAAGCGGCGGGCGCCGCGTTCGGCGGCGAGCAGGATCGGACCCGTCCAGCGGACCCCAATGATGTCGATCGCGCGCAGGATGCGGAAGCAGGCTTCTTCGTTGACCGGAGTGCGGGGCGGCGTATTCACTTCTCCAAAGTAAGTAACTTGCGTGGAGTTTGCCAACCCCGATCGCGGGGCGGACGCTGGTCTGACCGATGAGCGGGAGGGCTCCATGACCACGCAGACGACCCCGGTGACGCGCAAAGTGGACCGGGTCAACGACAAGCTCAATCTCGGTGCGACCCCGATGTCCGACAGCAGTTCGATGATCATTCCGCCGGGCAACGACACCTGGACCGACCCTTTCCTGGTGATGGGGGAGGAGCTGATGAACCGTCCGGGTTTCGACTGGCATCCGCATCGCGGGCTGGAGACAGTGACCGTGCTCCTGGACGGGGCCATGGACCACGGCGACAGCATGGGCAACACCGGCGTGCTCGAGGCGGGGGACGTGCAGTGGATGACCGCGGGACGCGGCATCATCCACCGCGAGGCCGCGACCCGCTCGGACAACGCCCACATCATCCAGCTGTGGGTCAACATGCCGGCCGACCAGAAGATGGCGTCCACCCGATACCAGGACCTGCGGGCAGGCATGCAGGCCGTGCACACCGAGCCCGGCGTGCTGGTGCAAATGATTTCGGGTACGACCGGAGCGGCGCGGGGGCCGGCACTCAACCACTGGCCGATTCTCGGGGCTCTGATCACGCTCGACCCGAGGACCGACTATCGGCAGCTGCTCGCCGGGGACGAGCGCGCTTTCGCGTACGTGATCTCGGGTCGCCTGACGATCGGCGGACGCCGCCTGCGGGCCGGGATGGTCGCCTGGTCGGACCCGGTCGCGCGGCCGAATGAGCCGACGACACTCGAGTTGGCCACCGGTGACGGCGACGAGCAGGCCAGGGTGATGCTGTTCGCTGGGCGGCCTATCGGTGAATCCGTGTATGCCAGTGGCCCCTTCGTGATGAACACCCGCGCCGAGATCGAGCAGGCGTACCGGGATTTTCACTCGGGCAAGTTCGGCAGCATCCCGCGGCACACGCGCCTGCCCGCTGGCTGATCGAGCGGTTTTCGCTGTTCCGCTTCACCGAAAGCCCCGCTCGCCCCGGCCCACCTGCCGCCGGAGCAGTGCCGGCGCGGCGGGCACACGAAGTGACAGGCGGTTGACGGTGCGGGCGGCCACCTCTCCGGCGCGAGTAGAGGGCGGCCGCCGCACACTTCCGCCGCTGATTCGGTCGATCAAAGGATGACTTGTCATCTACTCAACCCCGCTGAGGCGTACGCCGGAGGCATGGTTGCCTAGCATGCAGTGGTGACGAAGTCTGACCGGCTCAACGACCGGGAACTGCGCGCTTGGCGGGGATTCCTGACGATGCAGGACGATGTGCGGCGCCACATGAACCGCCAGCTGACGAGCGAAGCCGGGATATCCCTGGCCGAGTTCTCGATCCTGAGCGCTCTGCGCCTGCAGCCGGATCGGCCGATGCGGGTCTTTGAACTCGTCGACACCCTCAAGTGGGAGAAGAGCCGCATCATTCATCAGCTCTCCCGGATGGTCCGCCGCGGCCTGGTCGAACGACGCGCCAGCGAGGAGGACGGCCGGGGCACCGACATCGCGCTGACGGCCGAGGGGCGCGGTGTGATCGACAAGGCTCTTCCGCTGCACATCGACCACATCCGCCGGCTCTTCTTCGATGTGGTGACCCCGCGGCAGCTGGACATGCTGGCCGACTTGTCGGAGGCCGTGCTGGAGAACCTCGAGGGCGAGCCCTTCGACCAGTGACGTCGGATCTCAACTGATGATGTGTCACCTACCACATATGGGTGACACATCATCTTCTTCTCCCTAGCTTGGTCCTGGGTGCTCGTGCACCCCGGCCTGCGCTCCGACGTCTGGCCGAAGCTCTTGCCTTCGGAAGGAACTCCGCCATGTCCCAACCCGTCAAGCTTGCGGTGATCTACTACTCGTCGACAGGCACCGGGACGGCAATCGTCAACGAGATGGTCCCGGCGGCCGAAGCCGTCGGCGCCGAGGTCCGGGTCCGGAAGGCTGCCGAGCTGGCGCCCCAGGCTGCGATCGACGCAAATCCCATCTGGGCCGCCCACCACACGGACACCTCGGACGTGCCTGCCCCGACCGCCGAGGACATCGACTGGGCCGATGCGGTCATCTTCGGTTCGCCGACGCGGTTCGGCAACATGGCCGCTCAGCTGAAGCAGTACATCGACACACTGTCCCCGCTCTGGCTGCAGGGCAAGCTGGCCGACAAGGTCTACAGCGGTTTCACCTCGACCGGAACCCGGCACGGTGGTCACGAGTCCACGCTGCTAGCGATCTACAACAGCGTTTACCACTTCGGTGGCATCATCGTCCCGCCCGGATACACCGACCCCATCAAGTTCGTCGACGGCAACCCGTACGGGACCTCGCACCACGCCGAGTTCGGTCCGAGCCTCGGCACGATCGACGAGGACACGCGCAACGCCGCTCGACACCAGGCGAAGCGAGTCGTGCAGATCGCCGCAGCGGTGAAGAAGGGCCTCTCCGCCTGACGATCACGAGGTAAGTAGGCCGAGGGCGGTGTCTCGGATTGGTCAGCGCTATTAGTGGACATCGAGTCTTCGTCGCGGTCCGAAAGGGTCGTTCAGCAGCATGAAGAAGCAGTTGTGAAGAATTTGTTCATCACCAGTTACATCGAGCCGCCGGCAATCCGTGCACTAACCGGAACGCGGGTAAAAGTAAGTTACTTGGGTGCCATTTGCCGACGCTTGACAAACCGCGAATCCTGACATTGCGCGGCCGATCCGAACCCGGCCGAAGTTCATACTTGTGAGGGAAAAATGGCAAGGTCCAAGACGGTCCTCTGGATCGTCCTCGTCGCCCAGTTCATGGTCGTGCTGGACGCAACCATCGTGACGGTCGCACTGCCGTCGATCGGCTCGGGTCTGGGCTTCGACAGCCAGCTCCAACTGCAGTGGGTGATCAACGCCTACATACTGTTGTTCGGCGGCTTCCTGCTGTTCGGCGGCCGGGCCGGTGACCTTATGGGCCGGCAGCGACTCCTGGTCATCGGCTTGGCGTTGTTCGGGATCTCGTCGGCGATCAACGGGTTCGCGCAGAACCCGGAGACGCTGATCATCGGCCGGGCGGTGCAGGGCCTCGGCGGCGCGCTGATCTCGCCCGCCGTGCTGTCCATCATCATCGTGACCTTCGACGGGGTGAAGGAGCGGGCCAAGGCGCTCGGCGTCTTCAGCGCGGTCACCGCCTCCGGCAGCGCCGCCGGCATGCTGGCCGGCGGCGTGCTCACCGAGTGGCTCGACTGGCGGGCCATCTTCCTGGTGAACCTGCCGATCGCGGCGCTCGCGATCATCGGTGCGCTGAAGTCCATCCCGAACAGCCGGAACGCGGCCGAGGGCAAGACCCGCATGGACCTTCCGGGCGCGATCACCATCACGGCCGGCTTGCTGCTGCTGGTCTACGGCGTCGTGAACGCGGCCGAGTGGGGCTGGGGCTCGGGCAAGGTGTGGCTGTTCATCGGCGGAGCCGCCGTCCTGATCGTGCTGTTCCTCGTCATCGAAGGTGTGTCGAAGCAGCCCCTGGTGCGTCTGGGCATCTTCAAGGTGCGGGCGCTGACGTCGGCGAACCTGGCGATGATCCTGATGACCGGCGGCATGTTCGTCATGATGTTCTTCCCGACGCTTTACCTGGCGCAGGTCAAGGGTTACAGCCCGATCGAGGTCGGCCTGGCCTACCTGCCCTGGCCCGTCGCGATGGCCGTCGCCGGCACGATGGCGCAGAAGATCATCGCCAAGGCGGGGCCGAAGCCGGCCCTCTGGATCGGCCTGCTCATTCTGGCGGCCGGCCTCTTCCACCTGGGCCTGCTCGACGCGGGCAGCTCCTACGCCGGCGGGGTCCTGCCCGGCATGCTGCTGACCGCGATCGGCGCGGGCTTCGCCTGGGCGGCGATGTTCCTGGTGGCCTCGGTCGGCGTGCAGCCCGAGGAGAGCGGCCTGGCGTCCGGTCTTATCAACACCTCGCAGCAGTTGGGCAGCGCGATCGGCTTGGCCGCGCTGAGCTCGGTCGCCGCGGCGTACACGGCTGACCTGATCGCCGGGGGCACCGGAGCGAACGAGGCCCTGGTCGAGGGCTTCGACCGCAGCTTCATGATCGCCGGGGTGATTCTGCTGGTCTCGGCCGCGGTCGTCATCATCGGTATCCGCTCGTCGGACGGCCGGCACCTCGGCGGGCCGGAGGCGCAGGCGGACTCCGAGAATGCGCCGGTCATCAACCTGGAGCCCGCGCTGGGCGATTGAGAGAACGGGCACCCGGCGGCCGCGTGGTCAAGAGGCGGGAGCGTGGACATGCGCTCCCGCCTTCGCCATGTGCTGCTTGCCCCACCGGACCAACGGTTGTACGGCCTGCATGAGATCGATGGCGTGCTGAGTGGGCGCATAAAGCACCTGCACCGGCGAGGTCGGCACGACCGTGCGGGACAGCAGCCCGAGGCTTTCGAGCTCGCGCAGCCGCTGGACGAGCATCCGGTCGGAGATGCCGTCGACCGCGCGACGATATTCACGGAAACGCTGGGCGCCTTCCACCCCGGCGCTGAGGATGTCACCTGTCCAGCGGCGGGCCAAGGTATCGAAAACGCCCTGTACCGAATGCATGACGCTCTGCGCTTCTTCACAATCTTCCATCACGGTCACGGGAGAAGACCTCCGATCAGATGCGGGTTAACAAGGCTCTGGCGACGAAGGTCGCCGCATCGAGGCGGGCTAGGGGTGCCTTGGTGGCGTGGCTCGGGCGAGCCGATCCCGTTCTCTCGGTACGACGAGCCCCGTACGCGACTGTTCAAGCGCGGGTACGGATTGTGAGGTGCCGCGTTTCTCCGGTGTGGTCGATGGGCGGGTGAACCGTCGAGCGTGAACGACCTGGACATCCTGTAACCGCACCCCGGGGCGCCGGTGACCGCGGTCACGGCGCCTTGAGCGGCTCGTGCGTTGACCCTCTCCCGGCGGGAGACCGAACGCTTGAAACATGACCGAAGACCTCTCCTGGGCCGAGCTCCCCACCGTGATCACGGCCTACCTCCCCGCGCACGAGGCCCGCGACACCGACTCGGCCGTCAGCGCTTTCGCCGCCACGCCGCCCGCGAGCGAACCACCATGATCCCTTCGAGCGTGCGTGTTACCGCATCGGCCCTGTTGGATGCGGGAACAGCCGACTGTTCAGCGATGGCGCTATGAGTCGAATGACTTAACCGGAGCAGCGGATCAACGCCCACGATCCGCCCGCCCGGGCGGGGGAGAACGGGTGACGACGCCGCGATCCCGGGCCTGGCCGGGCCACGGAGGCGGGCCGGGAGTCATTACCGGAGGGCGAATGACTGATTCGTCGGTCCCGGTCGGCGGGCGACGGTGGAAACCAGCGGCGGCCCGGTTGCCCGGCATCGCCGACGTTTCTGATCCGAGTGTTGAAGGGGGTGAGTCGTGAAGCCCACCATCGTGCTGGTCCATGGTGCTTTTGCTGAGTCGGCGAGCTGGAACGGCGTGATCGGCCGGCTGCGTGCCGCTGGTCACCGCGTGATTGCGGCTGGTAATCCGTTGCGCAGTCTGTCCGGGGACGCGGCTGCGGTGTCGGATGTGCTGGCGTCCATCGAGGGTCCGGTCGTGCTGGCCGGTCACTCGTACGGCGGTGCGGTCGCCTCGAATGCCGCGACCGGCAGTGACAACGTCAAGGCTCTGGTTTATGTGGCGGCGCTCGCTCCGGACAAGGGCGAGAACGTGCCGGACCTGCTGGGCAAGTTCCCGGGCGCGACGCTGGGGGAGCATCTCTACGAGGTGCCGCTGGCTGACGGCACCGCTGATGCATACGTGGACCCGGACGCCTACCACGAGCAGTTCTGCGCCGACCTAACGCCGGAGCAGGCCGCGCTGGACGCGGTGACTCAGCGGCCGTTCAACTCGGCGGCGGTCGGTGAAGGTTCCGGCGAACCGGGGTGGAAGACGATTCCGTCCTGGTTCATCTCTCCCGAGCTCGACCGGGCCATCCCGATTGAGACGTTCCGGTTCATGGCCGAGCGGGCCAACGCACGTGAGCACGTCGAGGTGCCGGGCGCCTCCCACGCTCTGCCGGCCTCCCAGCCGCAGGCCGTGGCCGAATTCATTCTCCGCGCCGCGGCCGAGGTCTGAACCTCTCTCGCTTCCTTTTCGCCTGTCTGACGAACCCCGAAGGAATCCTCATGAATCTCAAGCTCTCGCGTATGTCGAGGCGCGCCGCCCGCTGGACGGCCGTGACCGCGGGTGTCGCGGCCGCAGCCATGGTGGCCGGCACGGCGGCGGCGTCGGGTCACAGCGGGTCGGCGAGCAAGCCGACTGTCGTGCTCGTGCACGGCGCGTTCGCTGACTCGTCGAGCTGGAACGGCGTCGTCAAGGACCTGCTGCGGCAGGGTTATCCGGTGGTGGCGGCGGCGAACCCGCTACGCGGCCTGCACTCGGACGCCGAGTACGTGAAGAACGTGCTCGACAGCGTGAAGGGGCCGATCGTGCTGGCCGGCCACTCCTACGGCGGTTCGGTGATGAGCGAGGCCGCCGACGGCGACAAGGACGTCAAGGCGCTCGTCTACATCGCGAGCTTCGCCCCGGACAAGGGCGAGAGCACGTCGGCGCTGGCAGCGAAGTTCCCGGGCGGGCAGCTGGGCGAGGCGCTCGTGAACGTGACGGTGTCGATCCCCGGCGCCGGCGCGGGCACCGACCTCTACATCAAGCAGGACCAGTTCCAGCGGGTGTTCGCCGCCGACGTGCCTCGTTCGGAGACCCGACTGCTGGCAGCGACGCAGCGGCCGATCACCAGCGCGGCGCTGGACGAGAAAGCGACGAAGACGGCGTGGAAGACCATCCCGTCCTGGTTCATGATCACCACGCAGGACCTGGCCATCCCGGCTGAGTCGATGCGCTTCATGTCCAAGCGGGCCAAATCGCACATCGTGGAGATCAACGCCTCGCACGCGGTCACGGTCTCCGAGCCGGAGGCGGTCGCCGACCTCATCGAGAAGGCTGCGCGCAGCGCCGCTCGCTGATCGACCGAGCCGGCCGCCCGGTCTGCCCGGCGGCCGGCTCCGCGCTGTTCCCCACGCCCAGCCGCGCTGATGAATGAACGGCAGCCTTCGGGACGCGTCGTGTGAAATGACACGACGTCTGCAACAGAAGGGACGGACATGGCCTCCGCTGAACGTTTCATAGTGCATATAGGAGGCTGGGCTCGTGCCTGTCAGTGACGACGAAAAAACGCTGCGATTCAGTGTGCTGGGGCCGGTGCAGGTCTGGCGGCAGGGCATCGAGCTGGATCTCGGCCCCCGGCAGCAGCGCCTGATCCTGGGTTTGCTGCTCACCAACGCGGGACAGCCCGTCGCTCTCGGCGAGATCGTCGGGGTGATGTGGGGCCAGCATCCACCATCGAGTGCTGTAAATGTCGTGCACCGGTACATCGGCGCCCTACGGCGTTTGTTCGAGCCGGGTCTGCCGGCCAGGTCGCAGGGGCGCTGGCTTCTAGGGGACGCCGCCGGATACCGGATCCCGGTCCCCGCCGACCAACTAGATCTGCTGAAGCTGCGCGCGCTGGCTGAGCGGGCCAGGTCGGAGCAGGTCGCCGGACGGGACGCCGAGGCGATGTCGGCCTACGAGGCAGCCCTCGCTCTATGGCGGGGTCCCTGCGCCGGCGCGGCGGAGCTGGCCTCGTACGAGCATCTCGCGTTCAGCGTCGTTGACCACGAATGTGCCGACCTCCTCCGCGAGGCCACGTCCATGGCGTTGCGCCTGGAACGCGTCAGATGCATCCTGCCCGTGCTTCGGCGTATGGCGGAGTCTCGCCCCTGGGACGAGGCGCTGCAGGCCCAGCTCCTGTTGGCGCTGTCCGCCGACGGTCATCAGGCCGAGGCGATCGCGCTCTACCGGACAGTTCGGCGCCGGCTCGCCGATGAGCTGGGCGTGGACCAAGGCGAGGAACTTCGCGAGGCCCATCAGGTGGTCCTGCGGCAGGGCGTCGCCGGACCCGTGGAGCAGGATGTGGTCCCCTCGTCGACCACCGATCCGCCCCCGGCCGGTGTGCAGAGCAGGATGTCGTCGCTGGCCGTGGTGCTTCCCGCGCAACTGCCGGCCGACCTTCCCTGGTTCACCGGCCGCGATGAGGCTCAGCGCCGAACGCTCAGCCTGGTCAACGGGCACGTGATGACCCAGGTGTCAACACCGGTGCTGGCCATCGACGGGATTCCCGGCATCGGGAAGACCACCCTGGCCATCCACCTGGCCCACCAGTTGTCCGACGCCTACCCGGACGGCCAGCTCTACGTCGATCTGCAGGGTTTCGACCCCGACCAGTCCATGTTGCATCCGGCGGAAGCCCTGCAGGGATTTCTCAACGCTCTGGGTGTTCCGGATACCGATATCCCCGCGAGTCACCACGCCCGATCCGGGTTGTACCGCAGTGTCCTGGCCGGCCGCCGGATCCTCGTTGTGCTCGACAACGCGCACAGCGTGGAACAGGTGCGCCCGTTGTTGCCCGGTGCTCCCGGCTGTCTGGTTCTGGTGACCAGCCGCAAGCGCCTCACCGGCTTGGCCACAGCGCACGGCGCACACCTCATGAGCCTGGACGTTCCGCCACTGGAGGACGCGCGAGCCTTTCTGACCTCCCGGATCGGCGCGGCTCGGACCTCCGTCGATCCGCAGGCCCTGGATGAGATCGTCGAGCGCTGCGGACGACTCCCGCTGGCGCTGGCCGTGGTCGCCGGTCGGGCGCTGGCCCATCCCGATCACCGATTGACCGATATAGCGCGCGAACTGCGCGACGCGCAGGGCAGCCTCGACGGCTTCGCGGGTGACGACATGGACAACGACATCCGGGCGATCTTCTCGTGGTCGTATCGAATGCTCGGCGCTCGTGCCGCCCGCACGTTCCGGTTGCTTTCACTGCATCCCGGGCCTGATTTGACGATTCCGGCAATCGCCAGTCTCGCCGGCGTACCGCTGAGCGAGGCGCGGCTACTGGTCGGCGAACTGGTGCGGACCGGTCTGCTGACCGAACACGCTCCGGGCCGGGTCACCACGCACGACCTCATCCGGTCGTACGCTCAGGAGCTGGTGCGTCTACACGAAAACGAGTCGGACCGGCACGAGGCGCTCCGCCGGCTCATCCACCACTACCAGCAGACCGCCTACGAGGCCAACCTGCTCCTGGGTCCCACCGTCGTCCTGGATCCGCCTGCAGTGATCGAAGCTGTGACGACCACCCACCTGGGTAGCGCCAACGAGGCCAGCGCGTGGTTCAACGCCGACCGGAACGTGCTCAAGTCCGTGGTTCAGCGCCAGATCGACGCAGGAAGCACCGCGGAGGCCTGGCAGATGGTTCTGAGCCTGCTGCGGTTTTATCATCGCGAGGGCTGGTGGCACGACTGGGCGACGATCACCCGTGCAGGTCTGCAAGCGGTCACCGCCACCGGGGACGAACTCGGTCGTGCTCACATGTCTCGTGGCCTCGCCGGTGCGCTGCTCGTGCTGGGCGATCACGATGCCGCGGCCCGATACCTCCGTCAGGCGCTCGAGCTGTTCCACGGACTCGGAAAACAAAGTGAACAAGGGTTGGTGTATCGCAACCTCGGACAGGTCAGTTTCGCGCAGGACAACTATCACGACTCGATCGCCTACTATGAGCGCGCCCTGCGCCACTCGGAATCGTTGAATGATTTACCTGGTCAGGCCACGGTGCTGTGTTGCCTGGCCGACGCGTATACCCGCCTCGGTAAGTACGACGAGAGCCTCGATCTGGTCCACCGGGCCTTGGCGATCGCGGAGGCGCTGGATGACCTCAACGGCCAGGGATTGTGTCACGAGACGGCCGCACGGTGCTATTTGGCGAACGGAGATCTGTCCGCCTCGCTGATGAGCTGGAAACATGCCATCGAGATATACCGGCGCACCGGGTGGCGCATGAACTTGGTTGAGGGTCTGACGTCCCTGGGCGACACTGAGCTGACGATCGGGGATCGCACCGGTGCTAGAGCGGCCTGGCAGGAGGCGCTGGATCTACTGCGCCATCTGCGACTGCCGCAGGTGACCGAGGTGCAGAACCGCCTGGCCCGCCTCGAACAGGTGACGGCCGCCGGAACGCGGGGCGGGCGGTGAATGCCCGGGGCGAGTTGGTGCAGGTGGGCGGTCTCGGTGTCGGCGAGCCGCAGGGCGCGGGCGACGGCGTCCAGGACGCTCTCGGAGGCGCCGGCGAGGGGGTCCCTGCCGGTACCCCTTAGACCGCATCTCATTAGGGGTTGTTGCTGGTCAGGAGGTTGAGGCGGGCGGCTCGGCGGTAGCAGATCAGAGCGCAGGCCAGGCGCAGGAATCCGGTGAAGTGGGAAGCCTTGCGGTCG
>NZ_RJAC01000026.1 GCF_003999975.1 Actinoplanes solisilvae
CGGGCGGGTGGCTGTGAAGCGTGAACCCGGCACGACAGCAGTCGGTCAGACCGGGACCGTCCCGCCGCAAGGCAGGACTACCAACCGTGTGCTCACCAAAGCACACTGAGCGGTAACGGGAACTCGTGCACGCCGTCCGCGCCGACCAGGTCGCGGATCTCGGCGTCGGGGAAGTCGGTGCGCAGGCGCGGGCCGAGTCCGGCCGACGCGGCCGCCGCCTCGAACTGGGCCAGCAGCGTGCCCGCGTCCCAGTAGAAGTGACGGAACCCGCGCTCGGGGTACCGCCACGGCACGCCGGTGACGACGAGCGTGGTCGCGTCACCCTCCGCGGCCGGGCCGACCTGCACGAGCCCGTGCACGACCGGGTCGTACCGGTGGACGCCGTCGTCGACGCCGGTCACCCCGCGCGTCACCGCGTACACCTCAAGGGGTGGCATCTGCTGACGTGGTGATAGTCGGTAGTGCTCACTGGTTGGCAATAGTGACGGTGTCAATGGAAAGAATGGGCAGCGGCCACCGGTACCCGTAGGCAACCGTGCCGCGACGCCACGTGCCAAATCCTAGGCAGACGACAATATGTCTCTTGACTAGTTGTTATGCGGTGCGGGAGACTGCTTTCGTCCCGATGGGGGCGCGCAGGAAGGGGGGCCGTGAGCGATGGTGTGCGTTCCGGTGTCGTCTCTGCGATCTCGGCGGCTGGCCGTGATGTCAACGTTTGCGCAACGGCGCGTTGCGGGATCGCTTTTCCAAGACCTGTTCGGCATGGGGCGCGGTGACAACCAAGCCGGCTCTGTCCGAGCGCGAATTCGTCTGTGAGGCGTGCGGGCTGGTCATCGACCGGACCGGAACGCCGCACTGAACCCGGCCGCTCTCGCGGTCGAGTCGGACAACACCGCCGGGAGTGGCTCGGTGGCAGCACGTGGAGCCGACCGGAAGACCCGTGTATGCGGGCAGGTGGCTGTGAAGCGTGAACCCGGCACGACACCAGTCGGTCAGACCGGGACCGTCCCGCCGCAAGGCAGGACTACCGACCATGTGCTCACCAAAGCACACTGAGAGGTAACGGGAACCTGGCCCCGGCCGAGCCCGCCGCCCGGTAGAGGAACGGGCGGCCGAACCGCTCGGTTGTGCGGACCACGCCGGCGCCGAGGAAGAGCACGCGGCCGAGGTGGGCGGCGTCCAAAGGCTGACGGGGCGCGGGCTGACCCGAGAGTACGGCGGCGGCGGGCACTCCGGGATCGGGGAGATCGCGCGGTAGCGGGGTGGTCGGCAACCCGTCCGGATAGCCCTTGACCTGCGGCGGGAGCAGGTCGACGTCGTTCGGCTTCAGGTCCCGGCGCACGCGGGGGTCGTCCGTCGGGACGTTCCACTCGCGGGCGGGCGAATACGAGGTGAGGCGGTGCAGCAGGCCGGCGCCGGAATCAAGGTCCACGCCGACACTGTGCCAGGCCGCCGATTAGGGTGAGGTCCGACCGAGGCGCAACGCGAGGACGGACGGGCAGATGGCGACCCTCTTCACCAAGATCATCAACGGTGACATCCCAGGCCGGTTCGTGTGGACCGACGATCGGGTGGCCGCGTTCCTCACGATCGCGCCGCTCACCGCCGGGCACACGCTGGTCGTGCCGCGCGACGAGGTCGACGACTGGACGCAGTTGCCGGCCGACCTGCTGGGACATGTGATGACGGTGAGTCACACGATCGGCGGCGCGCTCAAGAAGGCATACGGGTCCCCGCGCGTCGGACTGATCGTCGCCGGCTTCGAGGTGCCACACACCCACGTGCACGTCTTCCCGGCGTGGGAGATGGACGACTTCGACTTCGCGCGGGCCGACGCGAACGTGCCGGCCGAGCGCTTCGACGAGGACCAGAAGAAAATCCTCGCGGCGCTCGGCCGTTGATCGTCAAGAGTCGCAGGCGATGCCGTCGCCGTCGCGGTCCAGGTCGTAGATGTCGGTCCCGATGACAGTGATCGGGCCGTCCACGTAGGCCGGTCCATTCCCGCTGCCGCCCGCGCAGTCGACGTCGCTGGCAACCGGCACGCACCCGCTGTAATTAGGGTCGCAGTTACTGCTCGTCTTCGTGCCCACGGCGATCACCTTGGTCACCGGTTTGCGGGTGACGACCGATTTCACCGTACGGCGTGAGGTCTGCTCACCGTCGGTGTAGGTGACCTCGTACGTGATCGTCTTGATGCCGTTGACGCCCGCCGTGCGTACGGTGGTCTTGCCCTTGGCCAGGCTGTTGTCCTTGACCCGCCTGGTCTGGAACGGGATCTTGGCCTGGTCGGTGACGGTCTTCTTGGTGATCGTCTTCTGGGTCGTGGCGGCGCTCGATGAGGTCTCGGTCGTGGGAGCGGGCTCGGTTGCCGGCTCGGTTGTCGTTTCCGGCGCGGGCTCGCTCGTCTGCGTGGCCTGTATGGGTTGGACGTCGGCCAGGTTCCGGCCCGCCCCGGTGGTCGTCTTGGTGTCGTCGCCGGTCAGGGCGTTGATCGCGGTCATCCCGCCGCAGCAGGGCAGGATCAGCGCGGCCACGATGAGGCCGGCCCGCTGCAACGGCGTGAGTCGCTGCCAGAACCCCGGCTTGCGGGGAGGCTGTCCGGGCCACATCGGACCCGGCTGGTGCGGTGTCTGATATGTCACCGCGCAAGTGTCGACGTCTTGCTGTTCCCGCAAATCAGCGGTTCGGCCGACCACCCATCCATCGAAAGAATCTAATCAGGTACGCCTCTTTGCCGCTTCGTTCTTGACGAAGACGATCCCGTCGATGTTGCCGATTTGAGCGGGGTCCAGCGGCGCGTAGCCGAACCACTCGGAGACACGGGGCTTCACGCCGGACAGGGCCGGATGCCGGGGGTCGACGATGGACCGGTCGTCGGGGAGCGCGTAGAGCAGGCCCTCGAGCGTGTCCGCAGCGGGAACGCCGACGCCCTTGTCGTGAATGGTTCCGAGCGCGGTGGCCAGGACGGCGTAGTCGTCACCGAGGTGGGCGTCGACGATCGCGCCGGCGCTCCACCACTGCAGCGGATGGTCGCCGAGCCGCATCGAGCTCTTGTCGCGCTGCAGGTGACCATTGTGGGCGGCCACCAGGGTCGGCGATCGCGCCGCGAGCTCGAGCAGGTTGGCCGCCATCATCTCGTCGCGCAGGGCCAGCAGGCGGGCAAGGCGTCCGGGGGAGGTGTCGGCCGTCCAGAAGTGATAGCGCAGCAGGCCGGCGGCGGTGCGGGCGTGCAGGCGGGCGTTGTTCCACTCCGCCCGCGAGGAAGCGGCGATCAGCTGGGGGGTCTGGGCTTCGAGCAGGGTCGCGAGGTCGTCGGCGAGCAGGCGGAGCTGACGGGCCTCGGGTGTCCGGCCGATCGACGCCGTCGGGTCCATCATCGCGGCCTGGTTCGTCCAGCGGTCGTCGTCGCCCAGCAGCTCGTCGAGGTCGTCGGCCGGGAGCAGACCGGCGTCGGCCCACGCGGTCAGATAGGCGTGCACCGCGGTGAGTGCCGGGCGCGGGCTCGCGGCGCCGGTGATCTCGAGCGGCCCGTCGAATCCGGCGAACCGCACCCGGTCGGCGGGCGGCCGGTCGTCGTTGAATTCGCGCATCCAGCGGACGAGCTCACGGTTGCCCTCGAAGGCGCCCCACCCGTGGCTGAACCCGCCGGCCATGGCCTCGTCGAGCGTACCGGCTTCGGATCGCACGTAGCCGTCGACCGTCAGGCCCATCAGGCAGTCGCTCTCGACGGCGATCGTCCGGTAGCCCTCCTGCTCGACGAGCTGCCGGAAAAGTTCGTTGCGTACGTCGAGGAGCAGTTCCTCGCCGTGGGTGGGCTCGCCCAGGGCCAGCAGCCGCGGCCGGGTCTTGAGCAGCCGCATGACAGAAGCAGCCTCGATGCCAAGGTTCATGCCTTAAACGCTATCGTTGAACCGACGGTTGAGACTTCCACCCGAGTCGGCCAGGGGCGCCTGTGCAAAAGCTTCAAGACGGCGTACGGCTGAGGCCGATCGACCTGGCGCGGGAGCACGGGCTGTCGACCCAGGCGGTGCGCAACTACGAGGCCGATGGTGTTCTGCCCGCCGCCGGCCGCACGGCGTACGGATATCGCACCTATACGCCGTCGCATGCGCTGGCTCTGCGCGCGTTTCTCGCTCTCATCCCCGGTCACGGCCATCAGACGGCCGCCGCGATCATGCAGGCGGTGAACCGGCCGGCGATCCTCGACGCCCTGCGCCTGATCGACGAGAGCCACGCGCAACTCCTGGCCGATCGCCGGACCCTCACGTCCGTCGAATCCGCCCTGCGAGCCCTCGATCCGTCCGCCGTCGCACCGCCTCCGCGCGGCCCGACCGTGGTGTCGCCCCCACCCGGCGGTACGTTCGTCGGGCCGTTGGCGCGGCGGCTCGGCATCCGCCCGGCCACGCTGCGCAAGTGGGAACGTGCCGGCCTCGTCGAGCCGCGCCGCGACCCGCACACGGGCTACCGCGTCTACAGCGAGGCCGACGTACGCGACGCTCTGCTGGCGCATCAGCTCAGGCGCGGCGGCTTCCCGCTGGAACGGATCGCCCCGGTGCTCGCCCAGGTCCGCTCGGCCGGCGGCATCGCCCCACTCGAGTCGATGCTCCACGACTGGCACGACCGCCTGAACGCCCGAGGCCGCGCGATGCTCACCGGAGCCGCCGCTCTGAACGCCTACCTCGAACATCGCGGCGCTATGCCCCCGGCAGCAGAGGCCGCCGCCGGGAGGCGTACGAAATCGGCTGGCTGAGGCTCCGGTTCGCTGGAACACTGCTCGGCCGTGGGCAACTCGGAGGTGTATCGCATTCACACCAGCGACGATGTGAACGAAGCGTACGCAATGGCACAACGCCTCCTGGCCCTCGCGGAAACCACGTGTGGTTGCCGTCCGGACGTTGTCGCCGACGCGAAGACCAGAACGGATACGGCACTGGACCGCTACCTGGCCGTCGCTTCCGTCTTTGTTTCCCTGTCCATCCCGGCGGGCCTGCTTTCACCGGTGCTGGAGGCGTTGGATCCCCACCTCGGACCCGACGATCGGCCGGGACTGCACCGGGACGGCAGCGCGTACCTGTTGACAGACCTGACACCGGGGGTCGTCGTCGCTCTGCGGCAGCTGCCACCGATGGCGGTCACGGTCCTGACTCCGGAGCGTCCGTTGCCGAACGACCTGGCCGAACTGTTTCTCGGTGTGGTGAACCGCGACCCGGCGACGATCAGCTGGGACGTCTGCTGGCCGGGTAGCCATTCAGACTCCGGTTTCCAGTTCGGCCTCAACGGCGACGAGCTCTGGCACCCAGAGGCCCCGGCTGGGCACAGCATCTATGTGCACGTCGCCCCCTCGAGACCAGAACAAGCGCATGAACTCGCCGCGGCGGTCGGCGGCAGTGTCCTGGGCGAACCGGCCCTGGGCTGGTGAATGAGCACGGCCGCCCTCAATGCGACGCGGGTGCCTGTCCAAGGTTCCGGGGCCGGGAGGCGATCGCCGGACTGTCGTGTCATGAAACCGATCCTGCCCTGATTTGCGGGGGCCAGGCCCGAACCAGGTCAGTAGCCGGAGGGTGCGCGCGGCGTGTAGTGCTCCTCGAGGGCCGCGATCTCGTCCGCGGTCAGCTCGATCTCCAGGGCCGCGGCCGCGTCGCTCAGGTGGTGCGGCTTGGTCGGGCCGACGATCGGGGCGTCGACGACCGGGTTGTGCAGCACCCATGCGAGGGCGACCTGGGCCATCGGCACCCCGCGCGCGTCGGCGACCCGCTTGACCGCGTCGACGATGGCCCGGTTCTCGTCGACGGCGTAGCGGGCGTGCAACGCGTCGGTCTCGGCCCGGTGGGTGCTCATGTCCTCCCACGGCCGGGCCAGCCGTCCCTTGGCCAGCGGGCTCCACGGGATCGACCCGACGCCCTGGTCGGCGAGCAGCCCGAACATCTCCCGTTCCTCTTCGCGTTGCAGCAGGCTGTACTGGTTCTGCATGGACACGAAGCGCGTCCACCCGCCGAGGTCGGCCGCGTGCTGCAACTTCGCGAACTGCCAGGCCCACATCGAGGATGCCCCGAGGTAACGCACCTTGCCGGCCCGCACCACGTCGTGCAGAGCCTCCATCGTCTCCTCGACCGGCGTGTCCGGATCGAACCGGTGAATCTGATAGAGGTCGACGTAGTCCGTACCGAGCCGGTTCAGCGAGGCGTCGATGTTCTCCATGATCGCCTTACGCGACAGCCCCGAACCGCCCGGCCCGTCGTGCATCTTGAAGAACACCTTGGTCGCCAGCACGATCCGGTCCCGCTCGGCATATTTCCGGATCGCCCGCCCCACAACCTCCTCGGACGAGCCGTAGCTGTAGGCGTTGGCCGTGTCCCAGAAGGTGATGCCCAGCTCGACGGCCTGCCGAAAGATCGGTTCGGCCGCGGCGTCGTTCAGAGCCCACCGCTGAACCCCCCGGTCAGGCTCCCCAAAACTCATGCACCCCAGCGTGACCCGGCTGACCTTGAGTCCCGAACTCCCCAGTCGCGTGTATTCCATGATCTCAATCTACGACCGACCCACGAGACCGCGCCTACTTCACCATGCGAAAGTGCGGATCGCCGAGCAGCGGATCAATCGTTACCTGGGCATTTTCGACCCGGCGGACGCTGCGGCCTGCCTTTCGTGCCGGCGGCGAGCCGAAGCCGACCAGGGACCGCCGGTGGTGGCCCGGGCAACGATCGGCCGGGAAACAGTGACTACTTTGGATAGAGTTGTTCCCGACCCTTGAGCCAGCCGACTCAGCAGAGGATGTCACGTGCGTGAGCGCGGTCCCCGTCCCCTGACCCCCGACGGCCCTCCGGACCCTGACGAGACGACGACTCCGGCCGAGTATGTCGGTGCGTTGCGCAGCTTACGCGAGTGGTCGGGGCTCACCTACCGGCAGCTCGCGGCCAAAGCGGCGACGTCCGGCGACGTTCTGCCGTCCAGCACGGTCGCCTCCGCGCTGAGCCGCAACACCCTGCCCCGGCAGCAGGTGGTGATGGCGTTCGTGCGGGCGTGCGGGCTCGACGGGGCCGCGGCGGCGCGATGGGTCGCGGCACGCGATCGCCTTGCCGCCGGCCCGGTCGTGTCGCCGGGGGACGATGAAGAGTTCGACCCAAAGACGAAACCGGCCGTAGCCCGGACTCGACGGTCGGTAACGGCGGCCGTAGCGGTCGTGCTGGCCGGCGTGGCCGCGGTGGTGGTGTGGAGCAGCTCGAAAGGTGGCGACGATCCACCCGCCGGCCCTGCTGCCCCGGAGCCGCTTCCCGACGGTTGGTACCTGATCCGTCCGGCGCATGTCGCCGATCACGGGCTGTGCCTCGGCGAAGGGCGGGAGCGCAACGGCCGCACCGACCGGCCGCTGGCCGTGCAGCGCCCGTGCGGCGCGGTCTCCCCGGACACGTACCTGAAAAGCGCCGGCCCACAGATCGTCGAGATCCAGTGGCACCATCCGACTCACGGCGCCGGATGCTTGACCGTCGACGACGCGCACACCGGCCCGGGCGCGCTGCTGGCCCCCGAGGACTGCACCGGCGCCGCCCACCAGCGCTACCTGCTCGATGCCTCGGCGCCCGGACGCTACCGATTGCGCCCGGTGCACAGCGGACTTTGCGTCGGGATCCTAGGCGGCCGCGCGGAGGTGAACGTGGGCGCCGAAGCGATGCAGGCCGGCTGCACCGGGGACGGCGACCAGGAGTTCCTCATCGTCGCGACCGAGCGTGCTTCCCGCCCCGAATAGCGCGTCGGCCGCAGGGGGCGCACGCTCGCCTAGCCGGCCAGAAGTCCTCCATGCGGGCAGTTGACGGTCGATCCACCATCCTTCAGGTCGCCGTCCCACACCCAGCCGTAGACGGTCGTGGCCGTGCGCAGGTAGGTCCACGTGGTGCCGTCCCACGCCCGCGTCCAGCAGTGGTAGTCGACGAGGTTGTTGGGCGTGGCGAGGAATTGTTCGGCGCAGTTCTCAGCCGGGCCCGAGAGGATCTGGACGTTCCTCCTGAATTGTTTGGCGTACTCCCTGTGGTCATAGTCGTCGAAGCTGCTGCTCTGGCAGGGCGGTGCTGCCGGGGCGGCCGACGCGGGACCGGCGGCTCCGCCTACCCCGGCGATCGTGGCGATTGCGGCCCACGCGGTGGCCCTTCTCCCTGAGATCACGCTGACTCCCTTTCAGAACAAGCGGGCTTTTTCGCATGAACTCCGATCGGCAATTCGCGCAGAATGAAATGTCCCGCGAATGGGGCTGACCGGAGGCGATGGAATCAGCCTGCCAGAGCGTTTGGCGCCCGAGGAAGAGTCAGCCCTGTGCGGGACAGTGGCCACGATGTCCGTGCAGGTCAAGGGCATGTTCGAGGTGGCCGTCCACCTGTTCGGGACAGGAATCGGCATCGCGCGGCGATCAGCGGCAAGCGGGCGGCAAGGTCTTGGCAAGCGCGGGCGGTGAAGCTCGTTCCGACCGACCAGGAAGGGCGAGGGCGATGTTCGACGTACGCGAGCTCGGGACCGTGCTGGGGATCTGGGCGCACCCCGACGACGAGGCTTACCTGTCCGGCGGGCTGATGGCGATGGCAGCCGCGCGAGGATCCCGGGTTGTCTGTGTGACGGCCACCCGCGGGGAGCGGGGTACGCCCGACCCGCGGCGCTGGCCGCCCGACCGGCTGGCCGCCGAACGTACCCGCGAGCTGACCTGCAGTCTCGACATTCTGGGAGTTGCCGAGCATCACTGGCTCGACTACCCGGACGGCGGCTGCGCGCGCGTGAACGCGGACGCGGCGGTCGAGAAGCTGTCCGCGTTGATCGCCGAGGTTCGGCCCGACACCGTGCTGACGTTCGGGCCGGACGGCAACACCGGGCACGCGGACCACCGTACGGTCGGATTGTGGGCTGCCAGGGCCTTCGATCGAGCCGCCGGGAGGGGCGCGCGACTGCTGCAGAGCGCGGTCGGCGAGCGCTGGGCCCGCCGGTGGCAGCCGCTCAACGAAGGGCTGGGCGTCTTCTGTCCGGGCTTTCCGATCGTGTACGCCGACAGCGCGCTCACGATCGACCTGGTGCTCGACGCCGAGATCAACCACCGCAAGGTACGGGCCCTGGCCGCGCAGCGCACCCAGACGGCGACGCTGCTCGGCGCGATGGGCCGGGCCCGCTACGGCGAATGGGTCGCCGAGGAGGCGTTCGTCGAGCGCGTACCGCTGACGGTCGCACACGAGCCGTGCCCGCGCTGCTGGTGGGACTCGACGATCGCGCGGTGGCGATGCCCTGTCGGATGACCGCGCCCTGTTAAATAGCGGAGCATGAACGCCTTCCGAGAGCTGCTCTCCGCCGGCCGTGTGACCCACGTGCCGGGCGTCCACGACCCGCTCAGCGCCACGCTCGCCGTGCACGCGGGTCACCGGGCGGTCTACCTCTCGAGGGCGGGGCTGGCCGCGGTGATGATGGGCCGCCCCGACGTCGACTACGTGCCGGCCACCCAGATCGCCGATCGGGCGGCCACCCTCACGCCGGTCATTCCGGGGGTGCCGGTGCTGGCCGACGCCGGGGCCGGCTTCGACACGCCGCGTGACTCGGTGTGGAGCGCCCTGGCCTATCAGCGCGCCGGCATCTCGGCCCTCGTGCTGGCCGACCAGGGCGGCGATCATGTCGAGGCGCTGGTCGCGCAGGCGCCCGAGATCGCGGTCATCGCGAGGACCACCGCGTACGCCACCGAAGGGCTGGACGCCGCGATCGAGCAGTGCCGGGCGTACGCGCGGGCGGGCGCCGACGCCGTGCTGCCCGCCGGGATCCGCACGGCCGAGGCGCTGGCCCGGCTGCGGGACGCGCTCCCCGGCGTACCCCTGGTGGTGTCTCGTTCGGAAGCCGGCGGGGCCGCGCCCGCGCTGAGCGACGCGGAGCTGGCCGGTCTCGGGGTGCGCCTGGTCCTGCATCCTCTCGCGGCGCTGCTGGCCGCCGTCCGCGCCGCCTCCCAGGCCTATCGGGCGATCGCCGAGGAGGGCACGGCCGAGTCGGTCGACCGGATGCCGTGGGCCGCCTTCACCGCGCTGGCCGAAACCGAAGACGGCCGGCCCACCGGAGCCCAGCCCGGCAACGGCGCCCGGCCCGCGATCAGGGTCGTAGATTTGGGTTCATGACGCTGCTGCAGGTGACGCCGACCGGGCCGTGGGGCAAGGACGTGCACCCCGCGATGCCCATCTCGCTCGACGAGCTGCTCGACGATCTGGGCGAGTGTTTCGAGGCCGGCGCCGGCGGCGTCCACCTGCACGTGCGGGACGAGTCCGGCGTCGAGACGTTCGACCCGGCCGTCGTGAACGAGACGTGCCGCCGGGTGCGCGAGCTGAGCGACGCCCCGGTCGAGATCGGTCTGACCACCGGCGCCTGGATCGTGCCCGAGCTCGCCGACCGCATCGCCATGATCCGCGAGTGGGAGGGCGTCGACCTGGCCACCGTCAACCTCAGCGAGGACGGCTGGGACGACGTCATGCGGGCGATGCTCGAGACCGGCATCGGCGTTGACGCGGGCGTCTGGTCGCCGTCCGAGATGCCCCGGCTGGTCGCCTCCGGCCTGTTGCCGCGCCTCACCCGGGTCAGCATCGAGATCGACCCGGGCTCGTCCGAGGACCGGCCCGAGGTGGTCGCGCGCCAGGTCAGCGACCTGCTCGACCGGGCCGGTTCGACCTGTCCGCGACTGACGCACGGCTCGGGCGAGTGGACGTGGCCGCTCGTGCGCGACGCGTTCCGGCGCGGGCACGACACCCGGGTCGGCTTCGAGGACTCGGTGCTGCTTCCCGACGGTGAGACGGCCGGGAGCAACGCCGATCTCGTACGGGCTGCCGTGGCCCTCAATTGACGCGAAGATCCACTATGCTCCGCGCGACCGTCCCGCGAGTGGAAGAGGATCGATGTACGACGCCGCTGTCCAGGTTGCCCGCCCGCCGCGCTCCTGGGAGGTGGGAACCCTCGTCCTCATCGTGTGCCTCGCGATCGCGGGCACGCTCGGGCTCGCCTTCGTCGCGTTCGAGGCCCTGTTCGCCTATTACCTCGCCACCGCCGGCCTCCGGGGCATTCCGTCCTTCGTGCTGTGGACGGCCGACTACCTGGACACCGCCAACGCTCTCTACATCGCCGCGTCGATCGGTTATTTCATCGGCTTCTTCGTCTGGCGTAACCGCACCGCCCGGATGCTCGAGGACCGCGGCCACCAGGTTCCGCTGACCCACTGGGCGATCACGGCCTGGCTGATCAGTGTCGGCGCGACGTTCGTGATCCGTTTCGTGGCGACCAGCCCCGACATCGTGTCCGACCTTCCCACGGCCCTCTGGATCGACGCCGCGCTGACCGCCGCCCGCGTCGCCGGCATGGCCCTGCTCCTGGTCGGGGTCTTCGCGCTTCGCGAGATCGTCCGCGAGACGGTCGCGACCCGCAGGGCCCACTCCTCCGACGAGCGCCGGTCCGCCCTTCCCGACCGGGTGGCCGGTGAGCCCACCCCGGCTCAGGTGGCCGCCGACGACTTCTGGGAGCAGGCTCGGCGTACGGCCTCGGGTCTGCGCGCCGACCTCGCGTTGCTGGAGGTCTCACCGTCGGGCGACCGCCGCTGGCTGCTGGTCTCGGCCGACGTCTCCCAGGTGCGCACCGCGGTGAACCCGTCGGCCACGCTCGTTCTCTACCCCACGCCGCCCGGGGAGGGCGGGACCAGGGGCTTCAAGCCCGCGCCGGCCGACCGGTACCACGGCTTCCTCGAGGACAAGAACACCGGAGCTCTGGCGTACGAGTCGGTGCCCGATCGCAAGGTGGGCGCGTTCCTGTCGCGGGCCCGTTCGGCCCGCCGGTGGGCGCTTTACCGGCCCGAAGACCCGGCCGCCCTGGTTGTTACCCCCTCGTGACCAAATTTCGAGAACTGTCCCGCCCATCGGCGCATCGCACCTGATGACACAGCAAACGGGACAGTGAAAGAAGGAACGACCCATGCGTACGCGACTCGCCACGGTGCTTCTCTGCACGGCGCTGGCCATGACCGCCTGCAACAACCAGGGGCCGCAGAAGCTGGACGGCGCGGCGCGTCCGGACGGAGTGTCGCTCGCCCCTTCACCCTCGGCCACGACCGCACCCCCGGCCCCGCCGACGTCGACGTCTCCCTCGGCTTCGACGTCCACCTCGGTGCGCCCGTCGAAGTCGGCGTCGAGCTCGCCGAAGACCACGCCCACGGTGCTGGGGCCGAGCGGGTTCGGCGCGCTGAAGCTCGGCATGACCCGCAAGCAGGCCGAGGCCACCGGCATGATCACCGGTTACGAGACCGAGAACTTCACCGGCAACTGCGGCGTGGCCAAGCTGCGGCCCGGCGGCGCCACCGTGTATTTCACGCCGGGGATGGGGCTCTCCAGCATCGGCGCCTACGGCAGAGTCCGTACGCCCAAGGGCATCAAACTGGGCAGCACCGTGACCGCGTTGAAGAAGGCGTACCCGACCTGGGAGGACGCCATCGGTGACGGCCAGACCGGCTACGGCTGGGCCGACCACTACCGCTTCGACGTCCGCGACGGCAAGGTCACGTCCTTCTCCCTGACGGCCGAGGGTCAGCGCTGCATCGAGTGACCGGTTCGCACCCGAACCGCTCCCCCGCCGCACTCGGCGCTGCGGGGGGCTGCCGATGGGAGCGACATGACCGTACAGACGCAGGTTCCCGGGTGGGCTGTCGACGACGTGCGCCGGCGCATGGACGCCCGGCCGCAGTGGGCGCCGCCGCGCGTGGCGGGAGTCGTGGCGGCGACGGCGGTGCTGAGCTTCCTCGGCGTCTTCGCGGCGGTGCGAGCGGGTAAGCAGGCCGATGAGCAGTCCACCGGGCGGGCCCGCTACTGGGTGGCGTTCGGCGCGACGATGCTCGTCAAGTGGACCGTCATGGTCGCCGTCTCGTCGGCGGTGACGGGCGGCTGACGCCGGTCGGCACCGTTCAGGGGCGTGGGGTGTACTTGCGCGCCTCGATCGCCTTGACCGAGCCCGCGAAGGCCTTGGTCAGCGTGCCCTTGCCGACCGAGCCGAGCAGGAAACCGGTCAGTTTGCCCTTGGCGTTCTTGCCCTCGCGCACCACCACCACGTCGATCGCGGTGGTGCCGTCCGGCTGTGGCGTCAGCGTGTAGGTGTGGCCCGAGTCGCCACCCCAGAGGTTCGAATCGATCGTACGGAGTACGACGCGGCGCGGATTCGACCAGTCGTACTGCAGCCGCTCCCAGACTCCGCCCGCGCCCTCGGTGACGTCGGCCCGAGTGCCGTTCTGCGAGTGGACCTTGAGGTAGCCGTCGTCACTGTTGGCGAACAGCTTCTTGCGGCCCGGCCCGAAGTCGGTCAGCCCGGCGATGAACTGCTCGGGGGTGGCGGTGGTGGTGGCGTGCATGCGGATGGTCGACATGGCCGGCTCCTCGCTGTCGTTCCTGTCTGTGTCGAGTCCACCATTGCGCGAGCAGCCCCCGGGTCGAGCCGGTCAGCGACCCTGGTGGCGACCCCTGGCCGACCCTGGCGGTTTGCCCCGGCACCCACAATGAACGCCATCGCGGGCTTCGCGACGGGGCCAGGAATCGCAGGCCGGGCACGGCAGCCGAGCTGGAACGGCCCGACCGCGGTCAGGTCTGAGGGAAGAGGCCGGCCCGCCCCAACTGGGCGGGTACGACGTCGAGGCCCAGCTGGTCGCCGATCCAGGTGCCGACTGCCGCCGCCGCTGCGACGTCGACGCCGGTTTCGAGGCCCGAACGGTTCAGCAGGTACGCCAGGTCTTCGGTGGCGATGTTCCCGGTGGCGGCGGGTGCGAACGGGCACCCGCCGATCCCGCCGAGGCTGGCGTCCAGGGCGGCGAAGCCCGCGTCGACCGCCGCGCTCGCGTTGGCGTACCCGGTGTTGCGGGTGTTGTGGAAATGCGCTCGCAGCGGCGCCGAGCTCACCTCGCGTACGGCCGTCGCCAGCGCTCTGACCTGCGCCGGGACGCCGACGCCGATCGTGTCGGCCAGGCACAGCTCGTCGGCCGGGCCGGCGTCGCGCACGACGTCGCGTACGCGGGAGACCGGGACCTCACCGGTGAACGGGCAGCCGAACGAGGCCGCCACCGTGAGGGTCACCGCGAGCCCGGCCTGTTTGGCGCGGGCCGCGACCGCCCGGAAGCCCTCGATGGCCTGCGCGGTCGTCATGCCCTGGTTGCGGCGGGAGAACTCGTCGGTCGCCACCACCACGTAGTTGATCTCGTCGGGGCCGGCCGCGGGCGGCAGGGCCAGAATGCGGTCGAGGCCCCGGGCGTTGAGTACGAGCGCGATGTACCGAACACCGTCAGGGCGGGGCAGAGCACGTAGAACGTCTTCCGCGTCGGCCATCTGCGGCACGCGATCGGGGCGGGCGAACGCGACCACCTCGATCCGGCGCAGGCCGGCCGCTGTCCCCCGGCGTACAAAATCGGTCTTGGTCTCGGTGGGCAGGACGCGTTTCTCGTTCTGAAGCCCGTCGCGCGGGCCGACCTCCACGATCTCCACGCTCTTTACCGTAGACGCGGGCCGGGGTTAGCGTGAGCGATGGATCTCGACGCCGACTACGCCCGCGCCGGTTTCGCGCGGCGTCTGGGCTGGGGAAAGAACCCGGCCGTGCTGCTCGTCGACCCGGCCCTGGCCTACACGTCGCCCGATTCCCCGCTCTTTCTGAAATCCGGTCAGGCGGCCGCCGAGGCAATGGCGTCGATCGCTGCCGTCGCCCGGGCGCAAACGGTTCCGGTTGTCTGGACCAGCGTCCGGTACGCCGATTCGTCCTGCCACGAGGCGCCCCTGTTCGCGGCCAAGGTGCCGGCCCTGGCCGTCTTCGCCACCGGCAGCCCGTTCGCCGGTTTCGCCCCTCCCCTGGCCCCCGCCGACGGTGAACTCGTGGTGGTCAAGCACTACGCGAGCGCCTTCGCGGGCACGTCGCTGGCCGCGTGGCTCTCGTCGCACGGGGTCGACACGCTGGTGATCGGCGGCTATTCGACCAGTGGATGCGTACGGGCCTCCGCGTTGGACGCCTTGCAGAACGGATTCCGTCCGATGGTCGTGCGCGAGGCCTGCGCCGACCGTGAGGGTGGCCCCCACGAGTCCAATCTGTTCGATCTCGACGCGAAATATGCTGATGTTATAGACCTCAATAAGGCATTGCCCTACATCCATCGCTGATCACATTTCTATAGCCTCGCCAGAAGTCTCACCCATCGAGAGATGTCGTGCCCTACGGTGATCCGATGGCTTCGGACGAGTGGACGCGGTGGCTGCTGACGCGTCGCGACGGGGGTAACGCCGAGCTGCGGGCTCAGCACGCGACCGCGCTGGAGGTCTTTCGCGACGAAGTGCTCGATCGAGCGGCGCTCACACCGGCCGACACCGTGCTCGACGTGGGCGCGGGCACCGGGCTGATCGCCTTCGGCGCGCTGGAACGGCTCGGCCCGGACGGCCACGTGATCTTCAGCGACATCTCGGACAGCGGCCTCGAGGAGTGCCGGCGGCGCGCGGGCGACGACAAGCGGTGCACGTTCCTGCACGCGGCGGCCGAGGACCTGTCGTCGATCCCGGACGCCTCGGTCGACGTGGTCACCACCCGCTCGGTGATCATCTATTGCGAGCACAAGGCGGACGCGTTCCGTGAGTTCTTCCGGGTGCTGCGGCCGGGCGGGCGGTTGTCCATCTTCGAGCCGATCAACCGGTTCCTGCTCGAGCACCGGCCCGACAGCCTGTTCGGGCTGCGCGATCCCGAGGTCGGTCACCTGCTGGCCAAGGTGGTGGCGGTCTATCGCGACGGCGCCCGGCGCGGCGAGAACCCGATGACCGATTTCGACGAACGGGATCTGCTGCGCTGGGCGGCCGAGGCGGGCTTCGACGGCATCGAGGTCGACTACCGGGCCCAGCTGGACGTGCCGGCCGAGCCGATCGGGGACTGGGCGGCACGTAAGGACGTGGCGCCCAACCCGCTCGCGCCGACCTACGGTGAGGCGATGAAGGTGGCGCTGTCCGACGAGGAGCGTGCAGTCGTCGACGCCCGGATGACCGCTCTTGCCCAGTCAGGTACGCCTACCCGCCGTACGCTCGCCACGGCGTACGTGCGGGCTCTGCACCCCTGATGAGCAGGCACTGATCGCGCTCTGCGTCTAACCTGTCACGGAACGTGCGTGTGTAATGCCCGAAGGCATAGCCTGCGAGTACTACGCACGTGCGCACTTGAAGGTCTGTGGATTCCAACAACAATCAGCAGCATGACGTACGGCAAGAAGGATCTGCCCTACCCCTACTGCGCGGACTTCTCGGGCATCGTCACCCGGGTCAAGGGGGTGCGCGAGTCGACGCGGGCCGCCCTGGTGAACTCGCTGAAGGTGGCGTCCTACCTCAAGGCCGGCGCCAACCTCATCGAGCGCAACCTCGGCGGCGAGCGCCCGGCCACCGCCACCGGCGACGGCCGCAAGCAGTACTGGTCGGGTCTGAGCTTCCTGACCGAGCGGGCCCTCTCGGCCGAGGTCGAAGAGCTCGAGCTGCCGTTCCTGCGCCAGAAGGGCGCCGGCCCCTACCGGTCGACCTGGGCCAGTCACGACGACTACCTCAACGACCTGCTCGCTTTCATGCTGCACGCCATCAACTACGACCCGCAGTACGGCGCCGACGTCGAGACGCGGGGCGACTGGCTGGCCACCGACGAGAGCCTGGTCGACGCCGTCGACCGTTCGAGTTACCACGAGCTCATGGCGCTGTGCCGCATGCCGCTTTTCAAGCTACAACTCATCATGGTCGCCACCGCGCACCGCAACGACAGCGTCCGCAACGCGATAGCCAACAACTACGCGGGTGCTCTCGAACCGTGGCAGAAGATCTACGAGGAGACGATCGCGACCCGCGGCTACCGGCTGCGCCCCGGCATCACGATCAAGGAATTCACCGACCTGCTGGCGGCGGTCACCGAGGGTCTGGCCGTCCGCCACCTGGGCGATCCGAGCGCCGAGATCGCCGATCACGGTCCGACGGCCAACCTGGTGGGCAAGGGCGTCCTGGGCATCATGGCCGCCTACCTCGAGCCCATCGATGAACCAACTGGTCTGACTTTGCGTGAAATGTTCGAACGAACGGCCGACAACGGGGGACCGACATGACAAGTACCGCGGAGAGGCCAACCGCCTTCCGGGAGCCCTCCTGGTGGGACAAGCAGGGCGATCTGATCATGCGCAGGCCGTTCAACGAGTGGACCTTCACCCACATGAACTGGCTGATGCCGACAGAAAGGGTCGCCCGCGGGGCCACATCTCTTCCCCTGCCGATCGAGCACCAGCCGCTCGACCTCACCTACCGCTTCGACGACCGCGACCGCTCCCTCACCGAGCTTCACCGTCGCACCTTCACCACCGCCTTCGTCGTGCTGCACCGCGGCACGGTCGTGCACGAGTCCTATCCGGGCGCTTTCACCGGGCCCCGGTCCCGCATGCAGCTCTTCTCGCTGTCCAAGTCGGTCACCTCGATCCTCGTCGGGATCGCGCTGCACGACGGCCTGATCGGCAGCGAGAAGGACCAGATCACCGACTACCGCCCCGACTTCCTCGGCACGGCGTACGAGGGAAACACGATCGCCGAGCTGCTCGACATGACCACCGGCGTCGGCGACCTCGAGACGTGGGAGGTGTCCGACAGCGGCATCAAGCGTTTCGAGCAGGCCGTCATGGGGGGTGGAGACATCGCCGACGTGGTCCGCGCGGCAACGCGGGCCGCGCCGGCGGGTGAACGCTTCAACTACTCCACCTTCGACACGCAGCTCCTCGGCTGGGTGCTCGAGGCCGCGACCGGTCAGAGCCTGGCGGCGTACGCCTCCGAGAAGCTATGGCAGAGGCTCGGCGCCGACCGTGACGCCTACTACTGGCTCACCCGCGGGCGGCCCCGCACCGCGATCGGTGGCGGCTCCCTGAACGCGACCGCCCGCGACGTGGCCCGCATCGGCCTGCTCATGGCCAACGACGGCGTCGTCGGCGGCGAACGCATCGTCCCGCAGGAATGGGTGCGCCGCAGTCGCGGCAACGACCGGCCCCAGCTCGCCGTGGGCGCGCTCGGCCCCAGCGGCTACCGCCACTACGGGTACGCCAACCAGTGGTGGACGCTCGGCTCCGAGAGCTTCAACGCCTTCACCGGGCTCGGCGTGCACGGCCAATACCTCTACGTCGACCCGGACGCCGAGGTCGTCATCGTGAAATGCAGCGCCTGGCCCACCCAGGACGACGAAATTCGCGACGCGGAAACGATTGCCGCCCTCCGCCGCGTGGCCGACCACTTCGCCAGCCCGCGCTGATCCCTTAGCCTCCACCAGTTCGACCCGCACCATCGCTGTGCCCTGAGCGCTCGGGCCTGGTACGCCCTGACCAGGCCCGAGTCCCCTCGCCTCCCCCTTTGCGTCCCGTCGCGCCGCGGACCCCACGTCCGCGGCGCGAATGACGCTGCGCCCGACCGCGTCCACGACGACCCGGCTGCGCGTCCCTTTTCAGTCCTTTTTGAAAGGAAACATTGATGCACCCTGCCCTGAAAAAGCGCCTCGCGGCCTTTATCATCGCTTTGCTCGTCATTCCCGCGGCACTTTTCCCGGGTACGGCGGCCCACGCCGTCGATCTGCCAGGAATGGTTCTTTCCAGCGCGACCGCGACCCTTCCGTCCGAGCTTTCCCCGCTCGCGAACGGTAAACGCATCAGCTATGTGACGACGAACGTCAACGGCGGCCTGATCACCGCGACGGGCCTGGTCCTCACCCCGAAGACCGGCAAGAACAACAAGATCGTGGTCTGGGGTCACGGCACGACCGGCCTGGCCGACCAGTGCGCCCCGTCGGCGAGCCAGGCGGTCTTCTGGCCCGAGGCGCGGGCCGCGATCGCCGTGCTCCTGCAGCGCGGCTGGACGGTCGCCGCCCCCGACTACCCCGGGCTCGGCACCGCGCTGCCCCACCCGTACCTGGTCGGCGCCAGCGCGGCCCGCTCGATGATCGACAGTGCGAAGTCGGCCCGCAACCTCGACGCCACCCTCGGCACCCAGTACGTCATCGACGGCCACTCGCAGGGCGGCCAGGGCGCGTTGTTCGCCAACGAGCTCGCCCCCACGTACGACGGCGCGCTCGTCCTGCGCGGCACCGCCGCGATCGCCCCGGTCTCCAACGCCGACCTGTTCGTGCCGCTCATCCCCGGCACGGCCGCGCAGGGCTACCTGGTGATGGCGCTGTTCGGCCTGCAGGCCGTCGACCCGTCGGTGGTCCCGCAGTTGCTGCTGGCCCAGCCGGCCCGGCAACGCACCGGCGTGCTGCAGAGCGGCTGCCTCAACGAGATCCTGGCCACCTATGCCCCGCTGACCGCGTCGCAGTTGCTGGTCGGCGGCACGCTTCCGCAGAGCGTGGTGACCAAACTGTCCAAGTACGCCAACCCGGGCCGGAAGCCGACAACCGCGCCGGTGCTGCTGGTGCAGGGCAACGCCGACGAGGCGGTCCCGTACTTCTTCACCGCCGGCCCGCTGTTCACCCAGCTCGACGGCTACGCCCAGCCCGTCGAATACGTCGAGATCGACGGCGCGACCCACGACGGCGCCGTCTTCGAGAGCACCACCCTGATCGCGGACTGGATCGCGGCCCGCTTCACCTAGGCCCCGGCCCAAACCGCCTGCTCGGTCGGGGTGCTGACCGGGACGCAGGCGATCAGGTCGAAGGCGTCCGGCTGCTCGGCGTACGTGTCGAGCAGCCGGATCCTGCGGGCACCGGCCGGCGGGCGGGCGATCGTCGGGCGACCGCTCGCCAGGGCCGCCTCCACGCTGTCCTCGGGCGGCGGCGCGAGGTCGACGACGACGGCCTCCGCCATCGCGGGCGCGTCGGGGGCGAGCCGCCGGGTGGCGACGCGGCCGGTCTCGCAGGTCACGCCAATCGCCAAGTAGCCGTCGCCGAGCGCGGCCGACAGGTGCGTGCCGAGCACATCGAACATCGGGTGCCGCCGCTGGATGTGTGAGTTCGCGGCGGCGATGATCACACGGCCCTCGGCGCGATTCAGGATCCACTCGGCGGTGGCCGCCATCGCGCCGTCGCGGATGTTCAGCCGGGCGTGAGCGGCCGAGCCCTCCACGGCGGCGGTCTGCGCGCGCAGCATCTGGTCGAGCAGGGTGATCAGGCGCAGTTCGTGGCGGGCGGTCGCGTGACGGTCGGCGTCGGTTCTACGCGGGGTCGAGTCGAAACGGGCCGTCAATTCGGCGAGCCCCAGCGTCAACGCGTCCCGATCGATGAGAGCCATTTCCCGGTACGCCGAGAAGGCCGGAATCGTGTAGGCCGAGGCGAATTTCGCGGCGTGCCGACGTACGGCGGAAACGGTTTCGTGGTCGATGCCGGGGTGCTCGTCGAGGTGGTCGAGCACGGTGAGCATCGAGCCCAGATCGCCGGGCAGGTCGAGGCCCCAGTATTCGAGGCCGCGCTCCTTCAGGTAGTGGAGCAGGTCGCGCATCTCGGCGCAGCGGGCGAAGCGATAGGTCATGCCGTCCTCGGGCGGGTCGCCGACGCCGTCGCCCATCCAGTCGCGCATCGTCAGGCCCTCGCTGAAACCGGACTCGAACGCGACGGTCGTGAATCCGTGACGCTCGGTCAGGAAACGGATCAGGCGGCGCCGCAGCAGGTGATATTCGCGTACGAAATGGGCGGACTCACCGATCGCCACGACACGCGCGTCGCCGATCAGCCCGGCCAGGGGTTCGAGGTCGTCGAGGGGCGCGGCGGGATCGAGGGTGAAGTGCACGGGAACAGACCCTAACGGAATCGCGTGCGCCATTGTCTCGCGACGACGGGTCCGATAGGGACAGAGGATGAGGCGAATTCTTCTCGCTGCCGCGGTGGTGTCCACGGTCGTGCTCGGCGTCGCTCCGCCGGCCCAGGCCACCGGATCGCTGCGCGTGGCGACCTACAACCTTTCACTCAACCGGCCGTCCGAAGGGCTGCTGCGCACCCACCTGTCCGAGCCGGACGTCGACGACGTCTACCGGCGGCAGGCGCGCAACGTGGCCGAGGTCATTCAGCGGGCCCGGCCCGACATCGTGCTGCTCAACGAATTCGACTACGACCCCGAGGCGGCGCGGCTGTTCGCGCGCAATTTCCTCGAGGTGCCGCAGAACGGGGCACGGACCGTGCGCTATCCGTACCGGTATGTGGCGCCGTCGAACACCGGGGTGTCGTCCGGGCTCGACCTGAACAACAACGGCGTGGCCGATACGACTCCGGGCGATCAGGCGTACGGGGACGACTCGTACGGCTTCGGCCTGTTCCCCGGGCAGTACGGGATGGTGGTCTATTCGAAGTATCCGATCGACGTTCCCGCCGTGCGCACGTTCCAGCACTTCAAGTGGCGGGACATGCCGGGCAATCTGATGCCGACGGAGTTCTATTCGCCGGCCGCCCAGGCGGCGCTGCGGCTGTCGTCGAAGAGCCACTGGGACGTGCCGATCCGGGTGGGCGGTCGTACCCTGCACTTCCTGGTCTCGCACCCGACGCCGCCGACCTTCGACGGGCCGGAGGACCGCAACGGGCGCCGCAACCACGACGAGATCCGTTTCTGGGCCGACTACGTGACGCCGGGGAAGAAATCGTCGTACATCTATGACGATCGGGGCCGCCGTGGAGGCCTCAAGCCCGGTCAGGCCTTCGTGATCGCGGGCGACCAGAACGCCGACCCGAACGACGGCGACTCCTACGGGCGCGCGATCAACCAGCTCCTCGACCACCCGCTGATCTCCTCCCGTACGACGCCGTCGAGCGCCGGGGCCGCCGAGGCGTCCGCGCTGCAGGGCGGGGCCAACGCCGCCCACACCGGCGATCCGCGCTTCGACACGGCCGACTTCGCCGACACCGCGCCCGGAAACCTGCGGGCCGACTACGTGCTGCCCCGCAAGGGCATCAAGGTGACCGGCTCGGGCGTGTTCTGGCCGGTACGGTCGGATCCGCTGTCCCGCCTGAGCGGCGTCTTCGACCCGGTGTGGTCGCCGGTCAACGGCTTCCCCACCTCGGACCACCGCCTGGTCTGGGTCGACCTGCGGCGCTGATCCGGCTGTCGTGCGGCGGGCTCACACGGATCACGCGGGGCCCGCCGCGCACCCGGTCCCACACCGCCACCCACCCGCCCTCACGCCCCCGTCCTCGGCTCGCGCCCCGCTCTCAGCTCGCGCCTCAGACCCGCCCCGCGCCGCCTCTCACCTCGCCGAGCGGGACGCGGTCGCGCACAGGTCCAGGAGCGCCTGCGCCCGGGAGATCTCCGTCGGGGTGAAGGCGGGCGAACGGCGTACCAGGAAACGGTGTTCGCCGGTGGCGTGATGAAGAGTGGCGACGTGCGTGGCCCCGGCCGGTCTGGTCGATGTGAGGTCGGCCGCGAGGAGCCGGTGCATGGCGTCGGCGAGGGACACCGCCCCGGACGCGGCCTGACGGGCGATCGTCAGGGCGCGGGTCGCCGGATCGACCAGGTCGTGAACGTCGGCCCGGCTGGTCTCGGTGTCCTCGCCACCGCCGGTCACGACGGTGTCGGCCACGTCCCGCGCGGTCAGTTCGGGCGGGACGGCGACCAGCAACTCGTCGACGGCGCCCCGCTCGTCCGGATGGACCTGGATGGCCAGGATGTTGATGCCCCGCTCGGCCAGACGGGTGCTGAGCGCGGCGAGCGTGCCGGGCCGGTCGGGCAGGGTGGTGCGGACCCGGACGAGCTCGCGGTGACCGCCGGGGATGGCGAGCAGGTCGGGTAGGGTGACGTGCCGCGGTGCGGCGGCCTGGCTGCGGCGCTGGGTCCACCGCCGGCGCAGCACGGCCCCGACGACCAGAATTGCTCCGCTGGCGATCAGCATCGCGGCGCCGTGGGCCCGCTCCCCCATCAACGTGACGAACAGGTGGGCCGCGCCGACCGCGAAGAACACGGCGGCGACCTCGATCAGCTCGGCGGCCCAGTGAGCCACCCGGTGACGGTCGAAGGTCCTCATGACCCCGAATCGTCGACCGCCCCGATGACATCGGCGATGACGCGCCGTATCACCCACGATAACGATCCGCCCGTTTGTGAATCCCGGATTAATCCGACGAGTTCCCCGTCACTCCCGCCCGCAGCCACCCACCCGCCCCGGCGCACTACCGCCCATGGCCCGCCACCCTTCCGCCCACCGAGTCCCGCGTCGTCTCCCTCACCCCGCCCGAGTCCCGGCACTCCAACCCCACCCCGCGCAGTCCGAGTCCCGCGTCACCTTGCCGCCGGTAGCTGCGGAAATCGCAATACCGTGCAGGTCATGACCGATGTGATGCGCGCGGTGGGCTACCGCAAGAATCTGCCGATCTCCGACCCGTCGTCCCTGCTCGACCTCGAGGTGCCGGTGCCGTCGCCCGGCGAGCACGATCTGCTGGTGCGGGTCAAGGCGGTGTCGGTCAACCCGGTGGACGTGAAGGTGCGCGCGAGCGCCGACCCGGGCGGCGAACCGCGCATCCTCGGCTTCGACGCGGCCGGGGTTGTGGAAAAGGTGGGTTCGGCGGTCACCTTGTTCCGGCCGGGCGACGAGGTCTGGTACGCCGGCTCGATCGCCCGTCCCGGCACAGACTCGGAACTGCACCTCGTCGACGAGCGGATCGTGGGCCGGAAGCCGGCGTCCCTGGACTTCGCCGCCGCGGCCGCCCTGCCCCTGACCGCGTTGACGGCTTGGGAGTCGCTCTTCGATCGCCTGCGTCTGACCGCGGGCAGCACCGGTCGTCTGTTGGTGCTGGGCGCCGCCGGTGGTGTCGGGGCGGTGCTGGTGCAACTCGCTCGCCGCCTCACCGACCTGGAGGTGATCGGCACCGCTTCGCGCCCCGAGAGTCGCCAGTACGTGCTGGACCGAGGCGCCCACCGGGTGGTCGACCATCGCGGCGACCTGGCGGCCCAGCTTCCCGAAGGCGTCGACTACGTGTTCAGCCCCCACTCCGCCGGCATGATCGGCACTTTCGCCGAGATCATCCGCCCGTACGGCGCGGTGGTCGCCATCGACGAACCCGAGGGCCTGGACCTGGTCGGACTGAAATCGAAGAGCATCGCCTGGCATTGGGAGCTGATGTTCACCCGCGCCCTCTACGACCCGACAAGCACGGCCCAGCATGAGATCCTCACCCAGGTGGCCGCCCTTGTGGACAAGAACGTCATCGAATCAACATTGACGACTCGTATTGACGGCATCAACGCGATCAACATGAGAAAGGCTCACGCCGCCCAGGAATCCGGCCGCACGGTCGGCAAAACGGTCCTCGCCGGCTTCTGACCCCCCGCGCTCAGCTTCCGGGCCCACCCGGAAGCTGAGCCGCACGGCCCCAACCAGCCAAGCCCGCCACCCGTCATCCGGCAACGCCCGTGCGGCGCTCACCTGCGCAACCTGTGGCGGCGCTGAGAATCATGTAAAGAAACTTTGACTTGGTGTCCGGGTTTCTTTACCTTCAAGGCATGACAACCGAGGAACGGCGGGCTTGGAGCCTCGCCGTCACGAGCCTCATCGCCTACGCGGTCTACGTCATCCTGTGGACGACCGGCGTCGACTATGTGCCCGCCCTCCTGTGGACGATCGGTGGCGCGATCGTCGTCAACATCGCTGTGGACATGTTGTTCGGCCGTGCACAGCGGGCCGATCAGCGCGACCGCGAGATCGCCCGTTTCGGCGACCACATCGGCGGCTCGCTGGTTGTCACGGGCGCGGTCGCCGCGATGGCCCTCGCGCTGCTCGAGGCCCGGCACTTCTGGATCGCCAACGTCATCTATCTCGCGTTCGTACTGTCCGCGGTGCTCGGGTCGACCGCACGGATCGTCGCCTACCGCCGGGGCTTCCATCCCTGGTGAAACCGACCCGCATCACCAACGAGATCCGCGCGCTGCGGTTCGCCGCCGGTGAGATGACCCAGGCCGAGCTGGCCGACCGCATCGGCGTCACCCGCCAGACCGTCATCGCTATCGAACAGGGCCGATATTCGCCATCGTTGGAGGTGGCGTTCCGCATCGCGCGGGTCTTCGAAGTCGGCCTGGAAGACGTTTTCCGCCACCCGGCAGAGGAGTCCATGTGAAGGCCATTGTCCAAACCACCTACGGCGACGCCGACGTGCTGCGCCTCGCCGACGTCCCCCGGCCGACGATCAAACCCAACCAGGTTCTCGTACGCGTCCACGCCGCCGGCGTCGACCGCGGCGCCTGGCACGCGATGACCGGACTGCCGCTCGTCGCCCGCCTCGGCTTCGGTTTGCGCAGCCCGCGCAACCCCACCCCCGGGCTCGACCTGGCCGGCACCGTCACCGAGGTCGGTGAACGGGTCACCGACTTCAAGGTCGGCGACGAGGTTTTCGGCGAGGGTTCCCGAAGCTGGGCCGAGTACGCCACGGCCAAACCGCACCGGCTTCTCCACAAGCCCGAGCACCTGACTTTTCCACAGGCAGCGGTTATCCCCACCTCCGGCGCGACCGCCCTGCGCATGCTCGCGCCGTCCACAGCCCCCACCCGCGACGTATTGATCATCGGCGCGGGCGGCGGGGTCGGCTCGTTCGCGGTCCTCCTGGCCAAGTCACGCGGCGACAGGGTGACCGCGGTGTGCAGCACGGCCAAGCTCGAAGCCGTACGCCGTTTCGGCGCCGACCACGTCATCGACTACACCCGCGAGCCTTTGACCGGCTCCTACGACCTCATCATCGACATCGCCGGCAACCGCCCGCTGCCGGCGTTGCGCGCACTGCTTCGTCCACAGGGCACCCTGTGCCTGACCGGCGGCGAGAACGGCGGCCGCTTCTTCGGCGGCCTGGAACGCAACCTGCAGGCCAAAACCGTCTCCCCGTTCATCAAACACACCCTGCGCGCCCCGATCGTCATCGCGAACCGGACCGACCTGGCGGCCCTGACGTCGATCTCGTCACCGCTGGAGCGCACCTACCCCCTCGAAGAGGCCCGGACCGCCATGGACCGCCTGGCCACCGGCCGGGTAACCGGGAAGCTCGCCCTGACAATGTAGAGAGCTGTCCGGCACGGCCCAGGCCATGTACGCCCCTTCGCCGTGAAGGCCTGTCCGCTGAGATCCCGAGTCGAGCATCCGCTTCGTGCCGACGGACACGTGCCCCATGCCCGCGTCCCATTCCCCTCGCGCATGCTGATGAAGCCGGATAAAAGCTCCCGACTTCACGAAAACGGGCCCCTCCCAGCCATAATCAATCGGCGGTGTCGGATCCAGGCGCCGGACTCCTGGGTTCAGACCCCTGAACCGCGATCGAGACCCCTGCATCAAGGATCAGCAGAACGATCAAGCAGCGAAAGGCCTGGTTCCTGGTAATACCCACAGTGGCGAGCCAACGGGGCACCGCAAACGGCCATTCCGGGGCACCACGACAGAGAAACCGGGCGTTGCCCGGCTCTCGCTGGCAACCCGACGGCCGGCTCGGCGCTCGCTTCAGCCCTCGGCAAGTTCCGCTCGGCACTCGGCGCTCGAATCGGCGCTCGGCGCTCGAATCGGCGCTCGGCGGGCTCGGAGCGGCGCTCGGCGGGCTCGGAGCGGCGCTCGGCGGGCTCGGAGCGGCGCTCGGCGGGCTCGGAGCGGCGACCGACAGGCTCGGGTTGGTGATCGGCGTGCTTGGTTTGGCGGTCCGGGCGGCGGTTGGGTCGTCGGCGGGATTTGGAATGATCTATGTATGTTGACGCCGACCCCGTTGATGGGGCTTGTTACCGGTTTCTGGAGCTTCAAGACGTTCGCGGCCGCCGTGGAGATGGAGCTCTTCACGCGGCTGGCGGGCGGCCGCACGATGACCGTCGCCGAGGCCGAGAAGGAGTTGGGGCTGGCCGACCGGCCGGCCGATCTGTTGCTCACCGCGTGCGCCTCGCTCGGGCTGCTCGCGAAGGACGGTGACGGCTATCGCAACACCGAGCTGGCCGAGGAGTTTCTGGTCAAGGGCAAGCCCTACTACTTCGGCGGTCAGGTGACCTATTGCGATCAGCGCACCTACCTGCCCTGGCACCGGGTGGGGGAAGCGCTTCACACCGATCGACCGCTCACCTGGGACCCGTCCACACAGGAGTCCATGTTCGATACAGCCGACCCTCGCATGCTGGAGAGCTTCTGGGGCGCCATGTATTCGACGTCCATCTTCACGGCGAAGGAGCTCGCGGCGCACGTCGACCTGAGCGGCAGTGAGCGCCTGCTCGACGTGGGTGGCGGCTCCGGGGCGTACCCGATCGAGCTTTGCCGTTTGCTGCCGAGCCTGAGCGCGACCGTCTTCGATCTGCCGCACGTGTGCGAGATCGCCGCGGGCAACATCGCCGCCGCGGGCCTGAGCGACCGCATCGCCACCACGCCCGGCGACTTCCTCACCGACGAGCATCTGCCGGAGGGCCACGACGTCGTGCTCTTCAGCATGATCCTGCACGACTGGGACGCCGCCACGAACCAACAACTTCTGACCAAGGCGTACGAGGCCCTCGCGCCCGGCGGACGGGTGGTCATCTCGGAACTGCTGCTCAACGCCGAACGAACCGGACCCGCCTCCGCCGCCCTGATGGGCATGAACATGCTCGTCGAGACCGTGGGCGGCCGGAACTACTCCGACGCCGAGTACACGGACTGGCTCGCAGCGGCCGGCTTCACCGATATCCACACCGTGCACTTCGACGCGCCGGGCGCGAACGGCGCGGTCATCGCCATAAAGCGCTGATACGACGAGCGGCCGTACACAGACACGGCTGACTGAGAGCAAAGCGGGAACGGGCCGTCAGGCGACCCGGTCGTTGTGCGCGGTCGCGAGCAGCGGCAACAGGGCTTCCGGCCGCTCGACGTGAGCGTTGTGGCCCAGGCCGGGCAGATCGATCGGGTCGGTGCCCAGGTCGGCGATCTGTCCGGCGGTGACCATGTGGTCGTGTTCGCCGCGGGCCAGCAGCACCGGGACGGTGGCCAGTTCGAGGAGGGCGGCCACGTGCGGGTCGCCCACCGCGAACGCTCGCTGGTCGAAGGTCGGCCGCCAGCCCTCGGGGGTCTCGGTGACCGCGGATGCCGGGGCGTCGCCGTCGAGGCCGGCCACCTTCGCGTGGCGGCGTGCGGCCTCCTCGCGGGTGGCGTACGCGGGGGCGGGGCGCTCGGCGAGCGCTGCCGCCTTCGCCAGCTCGTCCTCGGTCCAGGACACCTTGATGCCCAGCCCGATCACGGCCAGCACTCCGGGGCGGCCGGCCAGGTGGAGCCCGATCACGCCACCGAACGAATGACCGACGATCACGGTGCCTAGGGGGTCGACGAGGCCGGCGACGGCGGCGGCCACCCCGGCGAAGGAGTAGGACGGCAGCGCGGACGAACCCCCGTGCCCGGGCAGGTCGGGCGCGACCCATGCGGCGTCGCCGAGCTGGGCGGCCAGCCCTTCCCAGACTTCGGCCGTGGCGCCGAGGCCGTGCAACAGCAAATAGGTCGGCGATTCAGCGCCGCCGGTAAGAACACGCAGATCGGTCACCCCGACAGCATGACGCAGTCGAGCGGGAAAATCGGACCACGACGGGCCGTGAGATCCGTGTCACGATCACGCTCAACTGGTTCAGATTCCCAGCTCACGCATAGCAAGAACCCCAGGTCAGCTCCAGTAGCGTGAGCGCAGTGAAACGGTTCAGAAAGTCGGCGGTCACGGTTTCGGCGGCGCTCGTGGTCTTCATAGTGGTGGCCATCGTGCTCGTACGGCGGGACTCGACCCGCAACGACGACAGCGGCGGAACGACGGGGGTCGCGCAGCCCAGCGCCGAGCCGAGCCCCGATCCGACCACTGGCGCGAGCACCGAGCCGAGCACTGAACCGAGCGCCGCGGGGACGCCCTGGACCGGTACCTGGGCGGTCGCGCTGCAGGACGGCGGACGCGGATTCGAGCGGCAGACGGTCCGGCAGGTGGTGCGGACCAGCATCGGCGGGGACACCGTACGCCTCCGCCTCTCCAACGAGTTCGGCACCGGACCCCTGACCGTCAGCGCCGTCTATCTGGCTCGGTCCCTGCGCACCAGTACGGTCGACGCGGGCACGAACACCAAGGTGACCTTCGGCGGCACCGACTCGGTGACCATCGCGGCGGGGAAGACGGCCGTCAGCGACGCGGTCGACTTCACGTTGCCGGCCGGCGCGGACGTCGCGGTCACCGCCTATGTCCCCCAGGAGATCGACTCGGTCAGCCAGCACGTCTTCGCGAACCGCAACAACTATGCCGCCTCCGGCAATCAGAGCGCGAAAGCGTCGCTCTCGGGCGCGCGCACTTTCGACAACTACGCGTTCCTGGCCGGCGTCGACGTGCAGAACGCGGCCGCCTTGGGCTCGGTCGTCGCGCTCGGCGCGTCGATCACCGACGGGTTCGACTCGTCGTTCAACCAGAGCCGGCGCTGGCCCGACCAGCTCGCCAAGCGTCTGCTGGCCGCGGGCACCCAGGTCGGCGTGCTCAACGCGGGCATCAGCGGCAACATGCTGGTCGGTGACGGCTCCGGCGAGAGTGCCGTGAAGCGCTTCGACCGCGACGTGCTGGCCCAGCCGGGCGTGAAATGGGTGATCGTCTCGGACACCGCGATCAACGACCTCGGCGGCGACGACGGCATCGGCAGCACCGAGCTCGTAGCGGCGATGCAGGACCTGATCCAGCGCAGCCACGACGCGGGCGTCAAGATCTTCTGCTCGACCCTGACCCCGTACGAGGGTGCCGATTACTGGAGTTCGCAGGGCGAGACCGGCCGTGCGGCGATCAACGACTTCCTCAAGGCCGACGGCAGCGGCTGCGACGCGGTGGTCGACTTCGACGCCGCGCTCCACAACCCGAGCTCCCCCACCAAGTATGCCGCCCGCTACGACACCGGCGACCACCTGCACCCGAACGACGCCGGCATGGAAGCCCTGGCCGCCGCCGTCGATCTGGACCTGTTCCGCTCCTGAACGACCGCTCAAACACCGCTCAGGCGGCGCCGCCGTTGGAGAAGATGGTCTGGCCGTTGATCCAGCGGCCGTCGACGCCGGCCAGGAACGAGACCGCGCGGGCGGCGTCCTCGGGGGTACCGAGGCGCTCGAGCGGGGTGAGCGCGGTCAGGCGGTCGATGACCTCTTGCGGCTTGCCGTCGATGAACAGCGGGGTGGACGTCGGGCCGGGAGCCACCGTGTTGACCGTGATGTCGCGGCCGCGCAGCTCGCGGGCCAGGATCAGGGTCATCGCCGAGACCGCGCCCTTCGTGGCCGCGTACGCCGCGTAGTTGGGCTGCTGGAGCCGCAGCACCGAGGTCGCGACGTTGATGATCGCGCCGCCCGGCCGTACGCGCCGCGCCGCGAGCTGGGACACGACGAAGGTGCCGCGAACATTCGTACGGTGCATGCGGTCGAAGTCGTCGAGCGACATCGACGCGAGCGGGGCCAGCAGCATGATGCCGGCCGTGTTGACGACCACGTCGACCCCGCCGAAACGCTCCTCGACCGCGTCGAACAGGGCCGTCATGGCCACCTCGTCGGCCACGTCGCCGCCGAGCGCGATCGCCACCCCGCCCTCCGCCCCGATCTTGGCGACGACCTCTTCGGCCCGCTCACGGTTGGTCGCGTAGTGCACCACGACCGTCATGCCGTCGGCCGCGAGACGCTCGGCCGTCGCCTGCCCGATGCCACCCGAACCACCGGTGACGATCGCGACCCGGCCCACCGAGGCGTCCCCGCCGACCGAAGCATCGCCCATCGGAATCGAACTCATCGTGACCACCCTCAACAATGTTGTAGACAAGCTGTCCATTTAAAAGTAGACCACTTGTCCATATACTGCAAGAGTGACTGACACCCAGAACGGGCTGAGGCGCGGCCGTGGGCGACGACCCGCCGAAGCCGTACGCCAGGCCGCGCTGTCCGCCGCCGGCGAGATGCTCTTCGAGAGCGGTCTGGCCGGGCTGACCTTCGACAAGGTGGCGCAGCGGGCCGGCGTCAGCAAGATGACCCTCTACAAATGGTGGCCGTCCCCCGGCGCACTCGCCTTCGAGGCGTACTTCGAGGCTGTCGAGACGAGGCTGGCCTTCGACGACACGGGCGACATCGAACACGATCTGCGCAGTCAACTGCACGCTTTTGTACGTTTGATGACCGCCGAACATGGCGGCCCCGTGATCGCCGCCCTCGTCGGTGCCGCCCAGTCGGATCCCGACCTCGCCACCCTGTTCACCGCCGAATACACCCGCCCCCGCCGTGATCTGGCCGCCGACCGGCTCCGAACGGCGCAGCAGGCCGGCCAGATCGCCGCCGACGTCGACCCCGAGGTCGTCATAGATCAGTTGTGGGGCGCCTGCTACCACCGACTGCTCATGCCCGCCGAGCCCCTGACCACCGACTTCACCGATGCTCTGCTCCGCAACCTGATGCGCGGCATAGCCGGCGGCAACCGATGAACCTGGACGACTATCAGCGCGGCGCCCTGCGCACCGCCGCGCCGCGCGACAAGAAGAACGAACTGCTGCACCTCGTGCTCGGACTGGTCGGCGAGTCGGGCGAGGTCGCCGAGAAGTTCAAGAAGTGGGTACGCGACCTCGACAGCGACGAGTCCCGAATCGATCGGGACGACATCGCGAAGGAACTCGGCGACGTGCTGTGGTACGTGGCGGTGCTGGCCGACTATCTCGACCTGTCGCTGGACGACATCGCGAAGGCCAACCTCGCGAAGCTGGCCAGCCGCCAGGAACGCGGCGTGCTGGGCGGCAGCGGCGACAACCGCTGAACACACAGCGGGCCGCCCCGGAACGAGCACGAACGAGCACGAACGAGCAAAGCCCCGCGCAAACGAGCCGGACGTTGCGCGAACGCGCAATGCCTCGCGCAGACGAGCCGAACGCTGCGCGAACGCGCAATGCCTCGCGCAGACGAACCTGGCACTGCGTCCTGCCTACCCCGAACGGGTGGCCCGGAGCAGGCGGCGGGCGGCGTCGCGGAGCCGTTCGTCCAGGACCGGATCCCGGTCGAGGCGCCGAGCCGAGTCGCGGAACTCCCGGACCCGCCCGGCCGCTTCCGGCGGCAGCACCGCAAGATCGGCCAGGGCCTCGATCGCGTCGCCGTGCACCGGCTGCACCTCGCTGCCCGGCTCGCCGAGCACCCCGGCCAGGGCTGTCGCGGCGGGCCCGGTCTCGCCGGTGATGCGGTGGTGAGCGACAGCGGTGCGGACCCGCGTCCAGACGTCGGCGCTGCCGAGCAACGGGGTCACCAGCTCGGGCAGCGGTGGCGCGGCGCGGGCCACCTCGATGAGATACCAGTCCGGCCGGTCGCCGTCGGTGAGCAGCGTCCGGAGCACGTCGAGCGCCACGGCCGGCGGGTGGCCGAGGACGAGCCACGACGCGGCCGCGGCCGCGCGCTGCATCTCGACCGGTGAGCGCATGGCCGACGCGAGCGCGGCGGTGACCGCGGGGTCCGCGGCCGCCGACGGAATGACGGCGAACTGACGGGCGACCACGATGCCCGCCGTGTGGCGAGCGGTGAGTGCGAGGAGTTCCGGCAGCAGGCGTTCGGCCATGCTGGGCTCCAGCGCCGCGACGAGGGTGATGGCGTCGTTGCCCCGGGTGTAGGCCAGCATGCCGCGGATCACCTCGATGACGGGTTCCTTGTCGGGCAGCGCGGCCAGCACGGCCGGTGGCAGCTTGCCGGCGTCCGGCGGCACCGCGTCCCACCGGGCCAGGCAGCGCAGCGCGGCGTGTCTTAGGTCCCGGTCCGGATGGGCGGCCGCGGTGGTCAGCAGCCGTCGGGTGTCGGCCGGCAGGCTCGGCAGCCGGTCGAGGGCTGTCGCCAGGTCGACGATGCGCAGCCGCAGACGGTTGGGGGCGTCCGGGATCGGTGCGTGGGTGAGCAGCCGCACGGACTGGTGGTCGCGATCTCGCCAGGCGTGGTGCAGCGCCGCCACCAGCCCGGTGCCGTTGCAACCGTGGTCCCCGGCGTCGATCCACCGGGCCGCCACGGCGAATGCGGTGTCCGGCTCCTCGATCAGAAGCTCGACGGTCTCGGCGCGCTGGTCGTCGTCGCGGGGCCGGTCGCCGGCGGCGGCGACCGCCGCGCGGACGGCAGCAGGTCGACGGCCACGACCGTCACGGCCCTGGTCAGCTTCTCCCACGCGACCGCGTCAAGGTCATCGGGCGCTCGCATCGCAGCACCTTATATCGATGCGCGCGCCGGTTCCGCCTCGGCGTAGCGCTTGCTCAGGCGACGGTAGGGGTGGCTGCGCAGGGCGATCACGGTCGCGATCAGGCCGGCGATGCCGGTGAGCACGAAGACCAGGGCCAGACCGCGGGCGGAGCCGGTGCCGAACCAGCCGCCGATCCAGCGGGCGCCGGCGCCGTCGGTCATGAACGGGATGAAGAAGAACTGGGCGACCGGCGCGATCAGGAACGCGGTCAGGGGTGAGGCGGCCTGCTCGACGCTCTGGGCGAAGCCGAACACACGGCCCTGCCGCTCGTACGGGACGACCTTCTGCAGGATCGTCTGCTCGGCGGCCTCGGCGTAGGGGATGACGAGCATGTACGCGTACAGGCCGACGGCCAGCCAGATCACCGAGTCGCGCAGCGGGAAGAGCAGGGTGACGGTCCAGCAGACGATGTTGACCATCAGCAGGAGCCAGACCGGGTTCTTACCCAGGCCGGTACGGGCGATGAGCAGACCGCCGACGATGAAGCCGGTGCTCAGCACGCCCCACAGCAGTCCCCACGCCTGCACCGACATCATCGACAGCCCGTACGCGTCGAGCAGCGCCATGAAGATGCCGCCGAGCAGATTGTTGAACGCCGAGAACACGATGAGCGCGGGCAGCCCGGGAACCTGTTTGATCACCTTGACCGTGCCGCGCAGGTCGATCTTGCTCGCGCCGGTGACGGGTTCGCCGGTCGCCGCCTCGATCCCCGCCGGAAGCTCAGCGGGTTGCGAAGCCTCACCCACGACGCCCGGCGGCACCCGCACCGACGCGAGGTGCACGATCGAGAGAGTGAGGACGACCACGCCGACGATCAGCACCCAGAACATGCCGCCGAGCGCCACCAGCAGACCGCTGATCACCGATGTGACCAGGAAAGACACGCCCGACGCGGTGCCGACGAGGCCGTTCGCGCGGTCGCGCGTGTCCGGCTCGATCAGCGCGGTGACCATCGTCGGCAGCGCGATCGTGCGGATGTTGCCCGCGATCACTCCGATCATGAGCAGGACGATCAGGATCCAGAGCTGGACGCTCAGCGGGTCGCGGAACTCCTCGCGCGGCGTCATCTGGTAGACGACCAGCGCCGCGACGTAGAGCGCGAGCGACACCGCGGCCGAGGCCTGCATCATCGTCTTCTTCGGGTGGTTGTCGACCAGGCTGCCGAACCAGATGCCGGTCAGCGCGGTCATCACCAGGAAGATGCCCGAGATGACACCGGTCGCGAACACCGAGCGGGTCTCGATATACGTGTAGAACGTGATCGCGAACCACACGGTGAAGTTGGTGACCGACACCAGCAGCGTGTTGACCAGCAGGTGATAGAAGACGCTGACGTGCCCGCGGATGACCCCCATCGCCCCACCGTATGACGTGAACCCGGGTTCAGGTCCACCGGGTTTCCGCCGGAACGGCCCTCATGAAGCGCCGGCCCCGAAAGATCAACCCGGGTTCGAGGCGGTCCAGAAGAGGGCGCGGGCGAACTGGGCGTACAGGCCCTTGGGGTGGGCCCGGAACAGGGGTTCGGTGCCGAACAGGACCGCTCGCCCGCCGCCGCGGGTGGCGCCGGAGACGACCGCGGGCTGCCCCGCGGCCTGTTCCGGTCCGGCGACGCCGGGGGCGGTCGGAAGCCAGTGACCGGCCACCAACGGGTCGGAGGCGTAACGCTGTTCGACGGTGAACCCGCTGCCGGTGAACCACAGCGGCGAATAGACGAACGAATGCGGAAGGGAACCGGCGCCGACGACCGGACCGGTGTTGTTCACGGCGACCACGCCGTTGGCGTCGCCGCGTGCAGCGACCGGGGTGGCCGGGAGCAACGAGGTCGCCGTGTTGAAGGCGGCCCCGGTGGCGCCGCGAGTGACGACCCCGCCGCCGCCGGCCACGAAGGCGTCGACCGTGGCCCGGCCGACCGCGTTGAGCTGGGCATAACTCAGGCCCGACGAGACGATCAGCGTGTCCACGCCGTTCAGGGGTGTGCCCGAGTTGAGCAGGGCGGTCGAGACCGGCTGTACGTCGAATCCCAGCTCGCGCAGCAGGAACAGTTCGTCGGAAGCGACCGCGCCGGCCAGGACGGGGGCGGCGAAAGGCGCGCCGGTCGCACCCCGGGACGCGGCCTCGAAACGTACGCCCAGGGTCTTGGCCAGTTCCTCGGCGTGACGACGCGCGGCGGCCGGAACCACCACCGTGGCCGCGTCGGCCCGGGACAGCTTGACGCCACGGTCGAGCAGGGCGTTCACGGCCCGTACGTCATTACCGTCGCGCATCGTGAGGGCAAGATCCGAGCCCTTACGAGCGGTGACGGCACCGGTCAAGACCGCCGTGACGACGGGCGTGGTGGCGACCCGGGGCGCGGCATTCCGGCTGATGTCGACGGGCGCTCCCCAGAGCAGCCGGTGACTCCAGCCGGAGATGTCGTACATCTGTGGCACGAGTTCCGAAATGTCGCGGCCGGCCTCGAGCATCACGTTCGCGAGGCCGCGCTTGGGCTGGTGCATGTCGACCACGTACGTGCCGCCCGGATAGCGCTTGCCGTTCAGCGTGAACGACTGACGGGCCCGGCTGACCCGGACGTCGTGCGCGACCAGGTGATTCACGAGCCGGGCGGCGGCGGGCGGCCCGGCCGGGATCACGTACGCCCGGGGGAAGCTCGTCGAGTAGCGGTCCTCGGGACCGAAGCCGTCGACGAAGCCGTCCGGGATCGCCGGCGACGGCTCGCCCGCCCAGCCGCGGCGGAACTGCTCGATCTGGTCGGCCAGCAGCGACGAACGGTGTGAGTCGGCGTACGTCAGGGCCCCCGTGATGGTCGCTTCAGCGACGTCGGTGTTGATGCCGGAGCGTCGCCGCAGCTCCTCGACCGGCAATGACGTGTAGTTGCCGCGGTTGACGGCCAGCGGGATCTCGACCGTGTGCCCGATCGCGCCGTGATACATCGCGTACATGGGCGTGAAGATCGGCGGCCAGTCGTCCCAGTCGCCCGGCGCGTAGTCGCGGAACGGGATGTCGGCCCGCTGCGTCTCCGCGTGCCCCAGCCGCTGGATGGCCGCCTCCATGCCGAGCGCGTTCGGCAGCGCGTGCTTGATGTAGAGGTCGTACTCGTAGTTCTGCCCGTGCGGCGGCGTCGCCGGCTCGATCAGCGTGGTGCCGGTGTAGCCGTGCTCGTCGAGCATCACGAACGGCTGTGTCGCCAGCAGCACGTCGCGCACGGCCCGCGACTCGGGCTGCGAGCTGGTGGCATAGTCGCGGTTGATGTCGAAGCCGGCACCGTTCGCGCGCGTCCCCGCGACCCGCCCGTCGGGGTTGTTCGTGACGGTCACATAGACCCGCGTACGCCGCAGGAACGCGGCCGTGGCGGCGTCGGTGGCCGTCGCGAGGCGCGTGATGACCCGCAGCGCGCCGTCGGTGCCCTCCCACTCGTCGCCGTGGATGTTCCCGTTGATGTGCACCGGCGTCTTGTAGCCGCGGGCCAGCTCCCGATCACGGGCGGCGGCCCGCGGGTTGTCCTCGATCAGCGCCCGCCAGCGGTCCTGCCGGGCCGCCTCGGAGGCCGACTCGGGTGCCGTGACCGTGACCAGATAGAGGTCGCGGCCGAGCGCGGACTTCCCGACCACCTCGGCCGACACCCGGTTCGAGGCGGCCTGCAGTTCATTCAGGCGAGGGGCGATGCCGTGGTACGGGATCAGCCCGAGCTTGATCGACCGGTCCTCGGCGTTCACGGGCGGCAGCGGCAGCACGTGCCGGCGCGGATAGCCCTGGCGGGCCGACCTCCAAGCCGGCGCGGCGGACTCGGCCGACAGGACGGCGGCCGCCGGGTCGGCGGCGGCGACCTCGTTGCGGTCCGGCCCGTTGCCGAATTCCCGCGTCGAGGGAGCCGCGGCGCCATCGGGGGCGGCGGACGCCGGGACGGGAACGACGATCAGGCCGGCGGTGAGCAGCGCAACGCCGAGACGGGCCAGGTCCACAGTGCACCTCCGCCGTCGACCCTCCCCCATCCTCGCCGCGCGCGGGTCATACCTTTCGGATCATCACCCGAACGCGATGACCCCCGCCGGTGATCCGACGGGGGCCAGCATTACGTGCGGACGATCAGAACGCGGGGAGCACCGAACCCTGGTACTTGTCCTCGATGAACTTCTTGACCTCGGGCGAGTGCAGCAGCTTCTCGAGCTTGACGACCCGCGGGTCGTTCTCGTCGCCGGTGCGGACCACGACCAGGTTCGCGTACGGGTTGTTCTCGCCCTTCTCCAGCGCCAGCGCGTCGGTGGCCGGCTTGAGGCCGGTCTCGATCGCGTAGTTGCCGTTGATGACCGAGATCGCCGTGTCCTCGAGGCTGCGGGGCAGCTGGGCCGCCTCGAGCGCCTTGAACTTGAGGTTCTTCGGGTTGGCGGTGATGTCCTTCTCGGTCGCCTTGACGCCCGCGCCGTCCTTCAGCGTGAGCAGACCGTTGGCGGCGAGCAGGTTCAGCGCGCGGCCCGAGTTGGACGGGTCGTTCGGGATGCCGACGACGCCGCCCTCAGGCACGTCCGCGATGTTCTTGACCTTCTTGGAGTACACACCCAGCGGCTCGATGTGCACCGGCTTGAGCGGCGTGAACTTGTAGCCCTTGGCGGCGATCTCCTCTTCCAGGTACGGGATGTGCTGGAAGTAGTTCGCGTCGAGCTGCTTCTCCTGCAGGGCCACGTTCGGCTGGATGTAGTCGTTGAACTCGACGATGTCGAGCTTCAGACCCTCCTTGGCCGCGAGGTTGTCGGCGACGTACTTGAGGATCTCGCCGTGCGGAACGGGGCTGACTCCGACCTTGAGGGTGTCGGAAGCCGCACCCGAACCTGAACCGGCGGCATCGTCGTTCGAGCCGCACGCCGCGAGGCCCAGGATCAGGGTCGCGGAGGTGAGGACGGCAGCAAGGGTGCGGCGCATCGTGGACCTTTCTTATCGGTGTGACAGCCTGCGGACGACGAGGTCGCCCGCCATTTGCACGAGTTGCACGAACACGATCAGAACCACGACGGTGGCGATCATGACCTGGGTGTCGAAGCGCTGGTAGCCGTACCGGATGGCGAGGTCGCCGAGGCCGCCGCCGCCCACCACGCCGGCCATCGCCGAATAGCCGACGAGGGCGATCACGGTGATGGTGAGGCCGGCGATCAGGCCCGGGCGGGCCTCGCGCAGCAGCACCTTGCCGACGATCTGGCGGCGGGTGGCGCCCATCGCGGTGGCCGCGGCAACGACGTCGGGCGGCACCTCGCGCAGGGCGGCCTCGACGATGCGGGCGAAGAACGGGATGGCGCCGATGGTCAGCGGCACGATCGCGGCGTCGGTGCCGATCGTCGTGCCGACCACGGCCCGGGTGAACGGGATGACGGCGACCAGCAGGATGATGAACGGCAGCGAGCGGGCGACGTTCACGACCAGGCCGAGCACGGAGGAGACGGCCGGGGCGGCGAGCATGCCGCCGGGGGCGGTCAGCACCAGCAGGACGCCGAGCAGCAGGCCGCCGACCGCGGTGAGCACGGTCGAGGCGCCGACCATCCACGCGGTCTCCCGCAGCCCGACCATCAGCAGGTCGGTCAGTTCGGGCCAGGTCACGACGCGGCCTCCTGGTTCGCGGTGAGGCTGACGGGGGCCGGTTCGAGCCGGAGCGGCGGCTGCGGAACGGTGACCAGCGCCCCACGCTCGCGCAGGAAAGCCAGGGCAGCGTCGCTGCCGTCGGGCAGCGCGAGCCGCCATCGGCCGGCCCGGGTGGCGGCCAGGCTCTCCACCGAGCCGCCCAGGATCCGTACGTCGATCTCGAAGCGGCGCGACAGCTCGGCCAGCAGAGGAGCGTCGGTCTGCTCGCCGCTGACGGTCACGTCGACGACGGTATGACCGGGCAGCTCGGTCGGGGCGTCCAGCGGGAACAGGCCGCGGACCAGCTCGGAGTCGCCGCGGTGCAGCAGGTTGGTGATCGCGCCGGACTCCACGAACCGGCCGTCGCGCATGACCGCCGCCGAGTGGCAGATGCGCTTGACCACGTTCATCTCGTGCGTGATCAGCAGGATGGTCAGGCCGAGCCGCGCGTTGAGGTCGAGCAGGAGCCGCAGGATCGAGTCGGTCGTCTCGGGGTCGAGCGCCGAGGTGGCCTCGTCGGAGAGCAGCACCTTGGGTCGGGCGGCGAGCGCACGGGCGATGCCGACGCGCTGCTTCTGGCCGCCGGAGAGCTGAGCGGGGTACGCGTCGGCGCGGCCGCCGAGCCCGACGAGCTCGAGCAGTTCGGCCACGCGGGCCCGGCGCTCGGCGCGCGGGACGCCGGTGACCTCGAGCGCGAACGCCACGTTGCCGGCCACGGTGCGTGATGAGAGCAGGGCGAAGTGCTGGTGGATCATGCCGATGCCGTGCCGGGCCACGCGCAGGCGCCGGCGGTTCAGCGCGGTCAGCTCGACCCCGCCGACCGAGACGGTGCCCTCGTCGGGGCGTTCGAGCATGTTCACGCAGCGCAACAGCGTGCTTTTGCCGGCGCCGCTCTGCCCGAGCACGCCGAAGACGTCGCCCTCGGAAACGCTGAGGTCAACGCCGTCGACGGCAACGACCGCCCGGTCGCGCCGTCCCTTGGCCCGGTAGGTCTTCCGGAGCCCCTGTATCTCAATCACGTAACACCCTGTAATTGCGTGGTTGACGACCCCGTAAAACCCATAATTCCCATAGGTTTCGAGACATCGACACGCTAGCGTGCTCCGCGCCCCGTGGCCAACCGCTGTAACGACCATCACGACAATTACCCCTGACGGTTTGAACCCCAGGATCGTCGTTACGTTGCGCCACCACCTCAATAGTGCCGCCGCATTCGCCCACCGACCGGTGTGCCTCGCCACACCCAAAATCAGCGGCCGGGTTGTCCACAGCTACGACGCGTCGCAACCACGCCTTCGGCGAAATCGGTACGATGCCCACATGAGCTCGGAGGCCGTCGGCAGGCACATGCCCGCAGTCGTGACGCTCGATGACCTGACCGCGATGATGAGCGCGGACGACCACCACCGGTACGAGATCAGCCCGGAGGGGGTTCTCTCGATCATGCCGCCGCCGGGATACGCCCACGCGATCATCGCGACTCGGCTCATGGTTTGGCTTGCCACCGCCGGTGTCCCCGCGGATCGCATCGCTCAAGCGGTGGGCCTGCGCATCCCCGGGCGAGACGGCGGCCTCGGTGGGCGCATCCCCGACCTGATTGTCTGGAGCAAGGCGCAGAGTGACGGCGTCTGGTTGCCTGTCGCGGACGTCCTGCTCGTCGCCGAGATCGTTTCCCCCGGCTCCGAGGGCATCGACACGGTGACCAAACGCAGCGAGTACGCCGCGGCCGGCATCCCGCAGTACTGGATCGTCGACCAGGACGCCGCGCAGACCGTGACGATGCACCGGCTGGTCGACGGCCACTACGTCGTGCGAGCCACCATGCCTCTCGCGTGGGTGCTCAACACCGACCCCGCCGAGCACGAACTCGCCTGACCCGGCGTCGCCCTCAGTCCCACGCGACGCGGCGGCGCGGCGGAATGTTCGGTTTGCGGAAAGCTCCGATATTTTCTCGGGTCAGATCGCGGGGAAACCGGCCGACTGGCCAGGTGGAGACCCTCTTCAGGGTGCGTGCCGACCTGCGCCGGGAGTTGCGATGACGACCGATCTGGCTGCCGAGCCGCTGTTCGACGCTGCTTTTCGCGCGCTGGTCTCGACGGACACGACCGGGATTGTCGTCGACGGCGCGGGCGGGGCGCTCGTCGCCGTCAGCAACCCGGAGCTGGCCGGGTGGGCCGAGCAGTTCGTGCGCGACGAGGATGTGCTGGGCGAGCTGCGGCGGGCCGGCGAGCAGGGCACGGTCGCCGAGTTCGCGGCGCCCGACGTGTCCGGTGGCGCGGCGCAGTGGCGGGCCACCGTACGGGTCGTGGACGGCGGCACGCTCGTCGTGGCGCTGCGCGACATCACGGCCGAGCGACGCGCGTCGGCCGAGGCCGTGGGCTGGATGGACGCGATCGACCGGGCGCAGGCCGTCATCGAGTTCGACCTGCGCGGCACGATCCTGGCCGCCAACGAGAACTTCCTGAACGCGCTCGGCTATCAGGAGCGCGAGGTCGTCGGCCAGCACCACCGCATGTTCGTCGACACCGAGTACGCCAACTCGGCCGAGTATCGCGCGTTCTGGGCCAAGCTGGGCCGGGGCGAGTTCGAGGGCGGCGAGTACGAGCGGCTCGGCAAGGGCGATCGTGAGGTGTGGATCCAGGCCACCTACAACCCGATCCTCGACGACGACGGCCGGGTCGTGAAGGTGGTCAAGTTCGCCACCGACATCACCGCGTCGAAGCTGCGGGCGGCCGAGTTCGAGTCGAAGGTCAACGCGATCGACCGGTCGCAGGCGGTCATCGAGTTCGATCTCGAGGGGGGTCGTGCTGCACGCCAACGACGCCTTCCTGCGGGCCACCGGCTATTCGCTGCGCGAGGTCGTCGGCCAGCACCACAGCATGTTCTGCACCCCCGAGTACGTGGTGAGTCCCGAATACCGGGAGTTCTGGCTGAACCTCAACCGGGGCGAGTTCGCGGCCGGGCGCTATCACCGGATCGGCAAGTACCAGCGCGACATGTGGATCCAGGCGACCTACAACCCGGTTCTCGACCTCAACGGCAACCCCTTCAAGGTCATCAAGTACGCCACCGAGGTCACCGCGCAGGTCCAGATGGAGCAGCTCGTGCGGGCCAAGACGGCCGAGATGACCGCCACCGTCACCGCTCTCGCCGCGTCGACCACCCAGATCGCGCAGACCAGCGATCAGGCCCTCGAACTGGCCCGCCGCACCGCGGGCGACGCCGAGCAGGGCGCTAGCGAGTTGCAGCGCTCGATCGAGGCGATCCGGCTGATCCAGGCGTCGACGCGCGAGATCGGCGACATCGTCTCGGTGATGGGCGAGATCGCGAGCCAGACGAACCTGCTGGCCTTCAACGCGTCGATCGAGGCGGCCCGGGGCTGCGCGAGGTCATCCCCTGCCCGAAGGAGCTCGCGCCCATCCCGGCGCGGGTGCGCGGCCTGCGCGGGGCGATGAACCTGCACGACGTGGTGATCCCCGTGCTCGACCTGGCGGTGACGCTGGAGTGGGAGCGGCCGGAGCGCGAGCACCCGGTCATCGTGATCATCAGCGCGGGCGGCCGGATGCTGGGCGTGGTCGCCGACCGGATCGACGGCATCACCACCGTCCCCGACGACCAGCGGCACGACACCCGCGACACCGGCAACGGGCTGGTCTTCTCGCACACGTTCGGCCATCCGGAGACCGGGGCGGTGGTCAGCATCCTCGACGCGGACGCGATCCTGGCCCTGCCCGGGGTGCCTGCGGTCGCGGACCAGGCGAGCGGCCCGCCGGCCGGCACCGCCGCCACGGCCGGGGCCGGGGTGCCGATGCTGCTGGTGCGCTGCGGCGACTTCCGGCTCGCGGTGAGCCTGGTCGACATCCACACCGTGCTGCCGCAACTGGTGGTGACGGAATCGCCGATGGCCGGGGAACTGTGCCGCGGCGTCACGGCGTACATGAACGATTGGGTGCCGGTCGTCGACCTGGCCCTCGCTCTCGGGCTGGGGTCGTCGGCCGGGACACAGGGTCTGCTGTGGAGTTTCCCGGAGGGCCTGGTCGCGCTGCAGGTGGCCGAGGTCGTCGAGATCGTCACGCTGGACCGCGCACAGATCCGGCCGCTGCCCGCGCTCGGCATGGCCAACGCGCACCGGTTCCGCGGCGTGGCCCAGGTTCCCGGTCACGGCCAGCACCTGATGGTCGACCCGGCCGGGCTGTCGGCCGACGAGACGCTCAGCGCGCTGGCCCGGCTCAACACGCCCCGCGAGGACGTGACCGTGCCCGACGGCCGCCCGGCCGGCGGACGCACCACCGACCTCGACCGCTACCTGACCTATCGCGTCGGCGTCGAGGTGGCCACGCCGCTGGGTCAGATCGCCGAGATCCTGGCCTACCCGGACGATCTCGCGCCGCTGGCCGGGACCGGGGGCGGGCTGCTCGGGCTGTTCACCCACCGCGACATCGTGGCCTCGCTGATCAGCCTCGATCAGCTGATCGGCCGGCCGCCCGCGATCGACCCGGACACCAGCCGGGTGCTGCTGGTCGAGCAGGAGGGCAACCACATCGGGTACGTCGTGGAAGGCCTCGGCGCGATCGAGCACTCGGTGTGGGAGGAGGACGGCCGCGCCACGGATCCGGGCCGGCTCGACGGCAGCCCGCTCGTGCAGATCGGCGCCGACCCGGACGGGCGGCTGCTCCCCCGCCTCGACCTGGCCGGCTGGGCCGCGACCCTCAGCTCCGCTCCCCCAGAAGGGCTTCCCCCAGCGGGGTGAGGGTGTGTACGACGGCCCGCCCGGCCCGGCTCGTGTGGATGAGCCGGGCCTCGCGCAGCACGGCCGTGTGCTGGCTGACCGAAGCGGCGCTGACCCCGACCCGGCGGGCCAGCTCGCTGGTGGTGCGACCGTCGCCGAGCGACTCGAGCAGCGACGTGCGGGTGCGGCCGATCAGCGCGGCCACCGCGGCGCCGTCGGCGGGCCGCAGCCCGGGGCTCAGTGTGAGGTCGTGCTGCACCGGGTAGACGAGCACCGGCGGCAACGTGCTGTCGTGCAGCGTGTCGGGCGTGCCCCAGGACAGGAACGACGGCACCAGCAGCAGGCCTCGGCCGTCGAGGTGGATCACCTGGTCGAACGGGGTGTCGACCTCGAGCATGGGCGGATCCCAGCGCATCATCGGGCGGAAGCTGTCGAGCAGGCCCTCGATGCCCTGGTCTAGCAGCACCCGGCTGCGCCGCGACCGCTCGGCGTCGATGTTGGCGCGCGCCTCGTCCCAGAAGGGAGCGACCGCGCTCTCGTACTGCGACTGGACGGCCCCGGCGAGCCGTTCGACGATCTCGGCGTCGCCCTCGGCGAGCCGGTTCATCCACGAGGGCTTGGGGCCGGCGTGGCGCACCAGTTCCTCGAGTTCGCCGCGCAGGCGGGCGGCCGGGGTGGAGCGGATCGCCTCGAGCGCGGCGTCGAGACCGACCGCGCCCTCGGCCGGAGTGAGGAAGTCGGGGTAGTAGGCGCCGCGGACCAGCGGGAGAAGCAGTTCGAGATCGTCGCGGCGGCTGGCCCTGAGTGCGTGCCCCCGCCAGCGACCGTAGATGAGCTCGGGGCCCGGGCGGCGCAGACGCCACACGCTGAAGATCGTTTCCCACATCGGATCGGGGTCGGCGGCGATCCGCACACGGCCGATGTCCTCCGGCGTGAAGTGGATGCGCAACACGTCGGCCCCCAGTTGCCGTCTAGCAAGCGTTCCCGGCCGGAAGTGTATCCGGAGGGCGCGACGGGGAAAATTCAGTACACGAAAAAAGTCCGTATGGCCCGATGGCCGTACGGAGGACCGGTGGTCGCCACGAGCGGGGCCGACGAATCGAGCAATCTCGGATATGCACCCCCGATAACGGCATATCCGTCATGGAATTCCATGAGGTCAAGCTCCGTCGATCCGGCTCGTGGCCGACCGGCGGAATGACCATCGCTGGCGGGTGGCGGCGGGGACAACACGTTTAATGCGTCCCTGAAACGTTACGACCGGGTTCATCCGAACGGACGAACCCGGTCGTGCGATCAGCCCGGAAAGGACATTCCCGAAATATGCTGACGGTTCATTCAGGCGGCCGGTTCGAGAACCTTTTCGTTCCCGGCCGGGCGGCGGCCGGCCACCCAGCGCTCGAAGATCAGCGTCGTGAACGGCGGGATGGCCGCGGACAGGCCGACCAACACGCGCAGAACCGACCAACGCTCCTTGAAGCCCAGCCACAGAACAGAGACGACGTACGTCACGAAGAGCGCGCCGTGAATCGGGCCGAAGATCGAAACGCCCAGGTCGGTGACCTCGGCGACCCGCTTGAGGTACATGCCGACGAGCAGGCCCGCCCACGAGAACGCCTCGGCCACAGCCGTGATGCGGAAGATGCGGTACGGCTGCGACACGGTGCTGCTCCCTGATCCGTTGGACTCGACGGCGTCCGATCGTATTCGGTCGTCCTGAGAACAGGCGAACGCCGGGGGTGACCTGGTCACCCCCGGCGCTGTCGATCACCGTCAGCGGAACGCCGACGAGTTCACCTGGACCACCTTCCCGGCCGCCTTGACGCCGAACATGCCGGCGAGGCTTCCCGAGGTCGAGTAGAGCTTGCCGTCCTTGAAATCGATGCCGGTCGGCGTGGCCACGGCGGCGTGCGTGACCTTGCCGTGGTCGATGCGGGTCAACCGGCCGATCTTGGACGGGTCGAGGTTCGCCGGCGGCGGGCCGGCGGGCAGGCCGAACAGCACCTCGGAGGCGAAGATCGTGCCGTGGTCGCTGACCGCGACACCGGTGAGCGAGGTGAAACCGGTCCACTTGTGCTGCACCTTGCCGCTGCGGCCGTCCAGCTTGTAGATCACCGAAGCGCCCGGCTTCTCGGCGCCGAGGGTCGAGACATAGACGCTGTTGCCGCGGGCGAAGACGCCGGTCGGCACCGGGTCGCAGCCGACCGTGCCCGGGTTGGCCTGAGCACCCTTGGCCAGACATTCCTTCGTACGCGGGTTCGACGGCACGAAGAAGGTCGACACCTTGCCGGTGTGCGGGTCGACCCGCAGCACGTCGTTCGCCCCGCCGTCGGCGACCAGAAGGCCCCATTTCGTGGCGATCATGCTGAACGGGTTGGAAAGCGCGTCGAACGGCTTTCCGGCCGCGTCGAACTGCTTCTGACCGTCCGGATTGTGTTTCAGCTCATACTTTTCCAGGTTGGCCAGAACGCGAATGTTCTTACCATTCCAGTCGGCCACGATGAGCGATGACGGTGGATATTTCGAGGGCGGCGTCGGGCCCATCTCGTTCGGCCCGCCCCGCACCGCGAAGATCTTTCCGCCCCAGGCCGCGACGCCCGCCACGCCGGGAATCCCGGAGATCAAGGTGGTCTTCGCACCGGTTTTCAGATTGATCGCGGTGACCTTGCCACTGCCCGATTCGGCGACCAGAGCAGCATGCGAGTTCAGCACGTCCAGGCCGAACGGGCCCTCCAGCTTGTCGGCGACGGTCCTGATCGCGGGCGTGTCGCCGCGGTGGGCAGCGCCGGCGAAGGCCGGGACGCCCGCGACCACCGTGAGTGCGCCCGCCCCCGCGGCCGCAACCATTTTGAAGGCTAACGTGAATCTCATCCTGTCCCCCCGACAGAAACGTTGGTCGGCTCTTTCCCGCCTCCCCGAAGCGAGATCCCCAATAAGCCGAAGAGGTGTCAGCAATCCCCAACCTAGGTAATGCGATGAGGGGGCGGCAACCATCCTTTCGGCCAGCGCATCCAGAAATCGGCCGCCCAATTAAGGGACCATTACGGGCCCGTAAACAATGATCAATTACGGTCGAGTGTGCCATCTTTGCGCGCAGACGTGAGGGCGGTTCTACAGTCGAGGGCATGGAGTTGCGGTGGTGGTCGATCGAGGTCCTCGACGGGCCCCGCGGCACCGCGCGCGCCTGGAGCGACTCGCTCGGCAACGCGCTCACCGAGGCGGCGGTCACCCACGGGGCCTACCGCTGGGAGCGGCACACCCACACGTGGGGTGTCCTGTTCGAGATCGCTTTCCGCACCGACGAGGCGTGGGAGGCCTTCCGGGGCCTGCCGGTGGTGACCGCGGCGCTCGACGCGGTGCCCGATCCGGCCTACGGATTCTTCGTCTACCAGGGGCGCGGCGGCAGCGGCGGGAAGACCCATCCACGCCGGCCGCACCCGATCGCCGGCGGCGGCTCGGCCGAGGTCCCGATCCCCGACGTCCGCGAGTTCATCCTGCTCGGCGGTTCCGGCGCCTGGGAGCCCGATACCACCCCCGCCTGGGTGCGCCAGCCTTCCTGATCACCGCCCGGCCCGATCACCGCCCGGCCCGATCACCGCCCGGCCCGATCACCGCCCGGCCTGGTCGCCGCCCGTGCTCGTGTCAGGGCCGCTCTCGGCGCTCGGGCCACTTCCCGCGTCGGGCCCGCTTTCACCGGCGCCGGCGCCCGGCAGGCTCCGGGCGTACGCCCGGAAGCTCTCCACCGCCCGCCCCGAAACCGCGCGCCCGTGCCCGAAGACGGCGTGCTCGAACTCGTAGCCGGCCAGCTTGGCCAAGCTGCGCGACTGCTCCGCCGGATCGACCGACGCCTGGGTCGGCCCCGAGGTGACCTTGCCGTCGCGCGTGCTCGACGCAGTGTCGCCCGCGAAGAGCACCCCGCCGTCGCGGTCGAGCAGGAAAGAAACGTGTCCTCGCGTGTGCCCCGGGGTGTGCACGGCCGTGAAACCGGGCAGCGGCGTCGACTCGGCCCCCGTGATCACCTTGTCGAGCTTGGTCGGCTCGGGCCGCCCGATGAGCCGTACCGCGAATTTGGCCAGGCCTTTCGGCTCGACCGGCTCGTTCACGCCGGTGATGCCCATCGCGTCGGCCGCGTGCGCGAAAACCCGGGCCCCCGAACGCCGGCGCACGTCGGCCACGTTGCCGATGTGATCGAAGTGGTTGTGGGTCAGCAGCACGGCGGTCACGTCGCCGATCTGTTTGCCGAGGTCACGCAGGGCCCGGTCGATCCGCTTGGCGTTGCGGGGCAGGCCGGTGTCGACGAGGACCACCCCATCGTCCGTCACGACCAGGTGCATGTTGACGAACCCCAGGCTGAGTTCGAAGACGCCGTCCACCACTTCGCGCACGGGCTCATTCTGCCAGTCCGCCTTCCCGGGCGAACTTTCCGTATAACTGCACCATTGGGGTTTTTGCCCGTTTACCCTCCCCGCATGGATCGTAGAACTTTGCTGGTCGCGGGCGGGGCGGCTGCCGTCCTCGGCCTGACCGGGACCCCCGCGCGTGCCGCCGCCCGCCTGCCGATCTTCGAGTGGGCCCGCCCCGGTGGCTTCTTCTTCCCGGGCGAGGGCGTGCTCGACCCGCCACCGCTCGCCGTCTACGACGACAACACCGGTTTCGCCGACGCCACCGCGAGCCTGCCCCTGCGCCCCCGCCGGGTCGAATCGCTGCGCGCCCACGCCGAGGCCGTGCTGTCCGACCCGCGCAACACTCGGCGCGACCCCGACAAGCCGGCCCGTGACCGACCCCAAGACCTTCTGCGCGTACGCCGTGAGGACGGCACCTATGTCACCGCGGAGCTCGACGCCTGGGGTGACTGCGACCCCGATCACGCCTTCCCGGCCGCGCTCCACAGGCTGGCCGACGACGTCCAGGACGTGCGGCGGACGATCCTGCGCGGCGGCGAGCCCTGGCGACCCAGTGCCGTGCTGCTGGCCGCCGTACGCCTCGACTTCGAACCCGACGACGCGCGCCCCTGGCCCGCCGGCGTGCCCAAGCCGGACACCAGCCGCCTCTACGCCGAGCGCCGCCTGCGGGGCGAGCAGGCTCGGACCGTACGCCGGAAAATGCCTTTGACCGGGGAAAAGGTGTGGCCCGGCTATCGGCTGACGCCCGCGGAGTACACGGCGGCGACGTGGCGGCACCTTCTGCCGCACGAGTGATCACCATCGGCGGCCCGCGACATTTGCGGGTTGTGCAGGGCCTACCTTGAGCCGCGCTCAGCCGGAGGCCAGTCCCCGGTTCTCCACCGCCCTGAACAATCCCCATCAACCGAATCGGTAGAAGAATCAGCCGGAGAGTAGGCGTGGATCACCACCGGGTGCGGTACTGTCCGTGCCCGGCGCCGGTGCGCCGATCACGTCGTATCCACACTGGACGCTGGGGTCCACCGAGGTGAGGATGGTCGCGCGTGGCTGGGAAGTCGTCCAGGCTGGACAGGGACGTGTTTGCCGTGGTGACGTTGACCCGGGGGCGTTTCGACGGGCCGGGGAGCAGGCGATACTGTGCCGTCGGGCGCGAGCTCTAGCACGGGCACTCAGACTTCGATGATAAGAGCGAAATGATCGGGCGTGGGGACAGCGGCGGCTCGACCGTGCGCCGCTTGCAGCTCGGCGGACGCCTGCGCGAGCTGCGCCTGAAGGCGGGCGTGAGCCGTGAGGCCGCCGGCTACCGCATCCGCGCGTCCGAATCCAAGATCAGCCGGATGGAGCTGGGCCGCGTCGGTTTCAAGGCGCGCGACGTCTCCGACCTGCTGGTCCTCTACGGCGTCGACGACCCCGAGGAGCACGACCGCCTCCTCGAGCTGACCAAGGCGGCCAACTCGCCGAGCTGGTGGCACACGTACGGCGATGTGCTCGAGAGCTGGTTCCACAGCTACCTCGACCTCGAGCAGGCGGCCGAGCTGATCCGCACGTACGAGATCCAGTTCGTGCCCGGACTGCTGCAGACCGAGGCGTACGCGAGTGCGGTGATCCGTCTGTCGCACAACGACCCCGACCGGCACGAGATCGAACGCCTCGCCAAGCTGCGCATGACCCGCAAGGAACTGCTGACCCGCCCCGACTCCCCCACGTTCTGGGCGGTGCTCGACGAGGCCGTGCTGCGGCGCCTGATCGGCGGGCGTGACGTGCTGCGCGAACAGATCGTGGCGTTGCTCGACGCGTGCGAGAACCCGAACATCCGCCTGCAGGTGATCCCGTTCGACTCGGGTGGGCACGCGGCGGCCGGCGGGGCCTTCAGCATCCTGCGGTTCCCGCACGAGGAACTCGACGACGTCGTCTACATCGAGCACCTCACCAGCGCCCTCTACCTCGACAAACCCGACGAGGTGGACGCCTACGCGGCGGCGTTCGGGCGGCTCATCATCGAGGCCGCACCCCCGGCGCGCACCCCCGACATATTGAAGGCCGTGCTCGTCGACCTGGACGGTACTTAAATATCCACAATGGGGTGTTGCGCCGACCTCCCCGGGCCAGTAGAAACTTCCCCATGACGGACCAAGAGGCCCCCGCCGAACTGCAGCCCGACGTGCCGCACGCGGCACGCATGTGGAACTACTGGATGGGCGGCAAGGACAACTTCGCCGCCGACCGTGCCGCCGGTGACGCCGTGGCCCAGGTCTACCCCGAGATCGTGGTGATGGCGCGCCAGTCGCGCAAGTTCCTCATCCGGGTGGTCCGTCATCTCACGGCCGAGCTGGGCGTCCGCCAGTTCCTCGACATCGGCACCGGCCTGCCCACCATGCAGAACACGCACGAGGTAGCCCAGGGCATCGCCCCCGACTCGCGCATCGTCTACGTCGACAACGACCCGATGGTGCTGGCCTACGCGCGGGCCCTGCTGGTCGGCACGACGACCGAGGGCGTCACGACGTACGTCCACGCCGACTACCACGACCCCGAGAAGATCCTCGCCGAGGCGGTCGAGGCGCTCAACTTCGACGAGCCGATCGCGGTCATGTTCATGGGCGTGATGGGCTACGAGCCCGACCTCGCGGTCATCCGCTCGATCGTCGACACCGTGATGGCCCGCGTGCCGTCGGGCAGCTACCTGGTCTTCTGGGACGGCACCGACACTTCCCAGGCGGTCGTCGAGGGCGCCCAGAAGCTGGCCGACAGCGGCGGCGTGCCCTACATGCTGCGCAGCCCCGCCGAGCTGGCGACGGTCTTCGAGGGCCTGGAACTGGTCGAGCCCGGCCTGACCCAGATCAGCTCGTGGCGCCCCGACGGCGACGGCATCGAGTCCATCGAGGCCTACGGCGCGGTCGGCCGCAAGCCCTAACCACACCCGGACACGGAACGGTCGGTCGCCCCTCCCCCGAGGGCGACCGGCCGTTTCCGTCTCCGCCGGCGTCCGGGTATTCCCTCGCCCGAGAAGCCGCTGCTCCGCGCCCCTTGTGCTCCCTCCCGCTACCGCCCCTCCGCGCCCCTTCAAGCCTCCCGCTCATTCCCTCACTCCCCCGTACCCGGCTTTCCTTGAGCGCGGTGAACGGCGGCGACGGCCAGGACCCCGAAGGCGTTGGCAGCCCAGTGAACGGCGAACGGGACCAGCAGGCCACCGCCGGCCCGGCACAGCACGGCCAGGACAAATCCGGCGGCCGCGGTGAAGACGACCGTGCCGATCACCACGACGGGGCGCTCGCGCTGGTGCGGGAGGTGCCAGAGGCCGAAGAGGACCGCTGTCCCGCCGGTGGCCCAGGCCGGACCCGCGTCGGCGGCGATCGCGGCCCAGAGCACACCACGGAACGCGACCTCCTCGAACGTGACCGTCGCCAGCGGAATGTCGATCAGCGCCGTGCGCCACGGGCGGGGTGATGGGGTGGCCGTGCGCCGGGTTCGAGGGAACGTCAGGACCAGGGCGTAGAACGCAGCCAGTGTGAGGACGCCTCCCAGGGCGTACAGGATGGTGGTCGTTGTGGGTGGGGTCAGGCCGATCTCGGAGACGGCCAGGCCGGCCGCCCACGCAAGGAGTAACAGCGCGGCGGCGGCGAGCGGGCCGGTGATCGGCTGGGCGGTGCGGGGGCCGCGATAGTTCCACAGGCGCACGCCGACGAGCGCGAGAACGACCGCGGCCGTCAGCATCGCGCTCCTCCCCCGATGGATCCGCAGCGCGGGCTTTGTCAGGGGGCCTCGGGGCGCAGGACGAGGGTGGCGAAGCCGAGGATGTTCCGGTAGCCGCTCAGCCAATGCGTGCGATGTGTGCGGGCGACGACGGCTGCCTCGGGCGCGTCGGGGTGGCCGGGGTTGTCGAGGGCCCATTCGAGCAGGGAGCCGGTCCAGGACCACTCGTAGTCGTCCCACTCGGCGGCGTCGCTCACGTGGGCGTAGATCGGATGCCAGCCGGCCGCGGCGGCGGTGTCGATCAAGGATGGCAGGTCGTCGTAGTCGGTGGGTTTGGCGTCGAGGGCGGCCAGCGCCGCCGGAGTGGGCGGTGATTCCCAGAAGCGTTCGCCGACGATCAGGATGCCGTGGGCGTTGACGTGCCGGCCGGCGAGCTCGAGCGTCTCGATGAACCCACCCAGGACGTGGGTTGAACCGACGCAGAGCACCAGGTCGTAGTCGCCGTCGGGCACGTAGGTGCGGGCGTCGCGTTCGTGCAGGGTCAGGCGGTCGGCGAGGTCACGCAGGGTCGCGGCCGCCTCGGCCCGTTCCAGGGCGTAGGGGCTGAGGTCCACCCCGTCGGCCTGACCGTCGGGGCTGTGGGCCAGCGCCTGCATCGCCCAGGCGGCCTGTCCACAGCCCAGGTCGAGGATGCGGGCGGCGGGGCCGCGGGCCGCGCGGCGCAGCAGCTTGTTCACGTTGACACCCGCGACGGGGGCGGCGATCGGGTGATGAGCGTGCGCGATCGCGCTGACACGTTGACGGTCCACGTGTTCCAGTCAACACGACATCTATATTTACGAACGGTCGGTCGTTTTGTAGGGTCGGGGGCATGGCGCCCGACGGCAGGTTGATGCGAGGTGAGCGAACGCGCACCGCCGTGCTCGATCAGGCCCTGCTGCTGACCACCGTGGCCGGGCTCGACGGGCTGTCCCTCGGCCAGGTCGCCGATGCCCTCGGGGTCAGCAAATCGGGGCTGTTCGCGCACTGGCGGTCGAAGGAAGCGCTTCAACTGGCGGTGATCGACCATGCCCGCGCGCAATGGATCGACCAGGTAATCACTCCTTCCCTGGAAGCACCGCGCGGCCTGCGCCGACTGTGGGCGGCGCACCAGCGGCGGCTCGAGTTCTACGAGGCCGAAGTGCTGCCCGGCGGCTGCTTCTTCGCGAACGCGCATTTCGAGTTCAACGCCCGCCCGGGTGTCGTGCGCGAGCGCCTCGCCGTCGAGCTGGCCGACTGGATGGGCTTCCTGACCGGCCTGGCCACCGACGCCGTGGCCAACGGCGAGCTGATCCCGGGCACCGACCCGGGCGGCATCGCGTACGTGACCGAGTCTTTCGGGGTGTGCGCGGTGATGCAGGCGCCGGTGCTCGGCGCCGGCGAGACGTTCCGGCACGCCCGCCGAGCTCTGCTCGATCATCTTCGAGCTGTGTCCACCGACCCGACGATCCTTCCGGAGCAACCATGACCACCGCTGTCCACATCTACGGCGCCGTCGTCGCCCAGCCGGTGAATTTCGACGACCTCGACGCGATGGGCGTTCTCCACAACTCGCGCTACGCCAACCTTGTGGAAAGGGCCACGATCGTCTGGTGGGCCGAGCGCGGCGTGACGTTCGCCGGTGGCCGCCCCACGACGCCCGACGCGTTCAACGTGGTCCGCGAATACCAGATCACCTTCCACCGCCCGATCAACAGCACGGGCGAGGTCCACGTCCGCTTCTGGCTCGACCGCCTCGGCACGACCAGCGCGGAGTACGGCTTCCAGGTGACCTCGGCCGACGGCGAGACCGTCCACGCCGAGGGCCGCCGCGTGAACGTCCGCCTCGACCCGGCCACGATGCGCCCCGCCCCGTGGACCGAGCACGGCCGCACCCTGGCCGCCGAACTCCAGCGCCCCTGACCCGTCGTCCGCCCCGCGGCACGACGACGTGGGCTCGGGACTCCGCCCCGCCTGACCCCGCCCCGCCCACGTGGGAGAAGAGCCCAGCCCGCTGACGTGGGTGCGTGGGCGAACCATCGGCGGCCGGCGCCATGCTGCTTACGATCGAGGCTGGGCGCGGGCGGACGGGGGAACGATGGGCGGCGCGGCACGGAATCTGGCGACGCTGATGACCGGCGTCTCGCTCGAGATGACCGGCAAGGACGTTCCGGAACTGGCCGCCGCCCGCGAACTCCTCCCGGCCGGCACCCGGATCAACATCACGTCCCTCGCGACCGAAGACCTCAGCCTGCGCCTGGCAGCGGCGCGCGCGGTCAAGGCGTACGGGATGACGCCTGTCCCCCACCTCTCGGCGCGCAGGCTCACCTCGGTCGCCGAGCTCGACGAAACCCTCGCCGCCCTGCACACCATAGGAGCGTCCGAGAACATCTTCGTCGCCGGCGGCGACCCCGATCGCCCTCAGGGCCCGTTCCCCGACTCACTCTCGGTCATCACCTCGGGCCTTCTCGAGACCCATGTCGTACGCCGAGTGAGCATCACCGGCTATCCGGAGGGTCATCCCGGCATCCCCGACGACGCGCTGTGGCCCACCCTGACCAGCAAATTGGCCGCCCTTGAGGCCCGCGACCTGCACGCCGAGATCATCACCCAGTTCGGGTTCGACGCCGACCCCGTACTCGACTGGATCGCCGCCGTCCGCGAGCGCGGCATCACCGCCGGAATCCGTGTCGGCGTTCCCGGCCCGGCCGGCGTGAGTCGCCTCCTGCGTTACGCCACCCGCCTCGGCGTGGCCACCGGCACCGGTCTCGCCCGCCGTTTCGGCGCCGACCTGCTCGCGACCGCCGGCCCCGACCGTTTTCTCGAGGCCCTCGCCACCGACTACCACCCCGACCGCCACGGCCTCGTCGGGCTGCACTTCTACACGTTCGGCGGCCTGCGAGCCACGGCGCAGTGGATCACCGACACCGAGAAATGAAACCTCTCAAGGCTGGCATCACCGCGACCCGGAACTTGCGATAGAGTCCGGAACTTACGAGAAACGCGACGCCAGCAGGGGGCAACGATGACCAGTGCCGAGGCGACCACCCTCAGCACCGCCACCACCGACCGGCGGGCCATCCGCAACCCCGTGCTGCCCGGCTTCCACCCCGACCCGTCGATTCTGCGCGTGGGCAACGACTACTACATCGCCACCTCGACGTTCGAGTGGTACCCGGGCGTGCGCCTGCACCACTCCACCAACCTGGTCGACTGGACCCCGCTCGGCGGCGCGCTCAACGAGAAACGCCTGCTCGACCTGACCGGCACGGGCGACTCCAACGGCGTGTGGGCGCCCAACCTCTCCTACGCCCACGGCGAGTTCCATCTGCTCTACTCCGACGTCGCCACCTTCGCCGGCGGCTTCTGGGACCCGCAGAACTTCCTGGTCACCGGCCCCACCCCGACCGGCCCGTGGTCCGACCCGGTCGTGCTGCACGGCCGCGGCTTCGACGCCTCGCTCTTCCACGACGACGACGGCACCACCTGGATGCTGTCGATGGTCGCCGACTGGCGCCCCGGCCGGAACCGTTTCGGCGGCATCTCCATCCAGCAGTACGACCGTACGGCCCGGAAGCTCATCGGCGACGAGCACCTCATCTTCACCGGCACCGCCGCCGCCGTGACCGAGGCGCCCAACCTCTACCGCAAGGACGGCTGGTACTACCTGGTCACCGCCGAGGGCGGCACGAGCTGGGCCCACCAGGTGACGGTCGCCCGCTCCAGCCACCTGCTCGGCCCCTACCTGGCCGACCCGGCCGGCCCGCTGGTCACCTCGACCGGTCACCCCGAGCTCACGCTGCAGAAGGCCGGCCACGGCAGCCTCGTCGAGACCCCGGCCGGCCAGTGGTATCTGGCGCACCTCGTCGGCCGCCCCTACTCCCCGCTCGGCCGCTGCGTGCTGGGCCGCGAGTCCGCGATCCAGGAGGTCACCTGGACCGAGCAGGGCTGGCCCCGCATCGCCGACGGCCTGCCCGCCGACACCGTGCCCGCCCCGCTCGGCGCAGAGATCCCGGCGGCCGCGCCCGTCTCCTCCGAGCAGTCCGAGGACGACGACTTCACCGCCCCCACGCTGGGCGTCAACTGGTCGACCCTGCGCCGCCCGGCCACACCCGACTGGGTCTCGCTCACCGAACGCCCGTCGCACCTGCGCATCCACGGCGGCCTGTCCCCGCTGGGCCGTTTCAAGCCGAGCCTGGTCGCCCGCCGCGTGGTCGCCGCCGAGTGCGAGTTCGAGGCCACCATGGAGTTCGATCCCCGCAACTATCGGCAGCTGGCCGGCATCACCGCCTACTACAACACCCGAAACTGGTACTACCTGCACCTCACCGCCGACGACGACGGCACCCCGGTCCTAGACCTTCTGGCCTGCGACAACGGCCAGGTCCGCGTCATCCCCGGCGTCCGCACCCCCGTCCCCACCGCAGGCCCGGTCCGCCTCCGCACACGATTCAACGCCCAAGACCTGACCTTCGCGTACGCCCTCCCGGGCGAGACCTGGCACGACGCCGGCCCGACGCTGGATGCCACAACCCTCTCCGACGAGTACGCCGCCCAGGTGATCAACGGGGAGCCGGCCGCCTGGGGTTTCACCGGCGCGTTCGTCGGCCTGTGGGTGCAGGACCTGGGCCGAGAGGGCGCCTACGCCGACTTCGACCGCGCCACCTACCGCGCCACGAGAGGCCAATAGCCGCGGCGTGGTGGCCTCAGCCCGCACTAAAGAGCTTTCGCCGCGGAGGTCTGCCCTCAGCTACCCCGGGTCGGGCATCCGGCCCGGGTCGGGCATCCGGCCCGGGTATCAGGGACGGCGGCGAGCCAATCGGTCACCGCGACCGGCCGCGCTTCTGCGGCACCACGACGGCGGCCGGCCTGGATAGCCCGCGCGACCACCCAGTCACCGCGACCGGCCGTCACGGGTGAGATGGTCTCGGACCCGGGGCGAACGGCCGGCGGGCCTCAACGTTCGGGGCGGGCGACCCTCCAGGCCGCCCGCCCGCCAAATCAGGTCGCGGCGCAGGCCATCGCGGGGACGCTGTTGCTGCCGGTCCACGAGCCCAGGAAGCCGAACTGCGCGGTCGCACCCGCCCCCAGGCTGCCGTTGTAGCTGACGTTCCGGGCTGTCACGGCGGCGCCGCTGCTGGTCACGGTCGCGTTCCACGACTGGGTCACGGTCTGGCCGTTCGCGTAGGTCCACGTGACGGTCCAGCCTCGGATGGCGCTGCTGCCCGCGGTCACCTTCACGTCGGCCTGGAAGCCGCCGCCCCACTGGCCGGTCACCGCGTACGTGGCGGTGCAGCCGCGCGACCCGGACGGAGGCGGCGACGACGGCGGTGACGACGGGGGCGGTGATGAGGGCGGCTGCGACCCGCCGAAGATCGTGGCCTCCTGTGCGGTGGCCTTGAGCCCGTTCGGGCCGTTGACGATGCGCTGGCCCCATGTGGTCAGCTGGTTCGCGTCGAAGTTCGTGGTCATGTCGAGGATCGGGTCGGTGTTGCCCGACCAACTCCATCCCAGATAACCCAGGTTCCGGCGTTCGGCTTCCGACAGGATCGTCGCGTCGTCGACCTCGCCCGAGGCGAACTGCCAGCCGAACTCGCCGATGACCAGCGGCCAGCCCTTGCTCGCGAACGTGTCGAGATAGTTGATGATCGCGCTCGCCTGGTTGAAGACGGCGTACATGTGGATCGACAGCACCGTGTTCTTGCGGGTGTCGGCGTCCAGGATCGCCTGGCCGTTGTCGCGCATGACGTAGGTCCAGTCCTGACCCCAGTTCGGCGCGTCGACCATGAGCAGGTGCTCGAAGCCGTTGGAGCGCATCTTCTGGATCGCCGCGACGGTGGCCGCCGTCCACTGGCCCGGGTTCGTGTTGCCGATCGGCTCGTTGCCGATGTTGATGACGACGTAGTCCTCCTGGCCGGTCAGCACGCTTTTGAGCCCGATCCAATAGTTGGCCGCCTGATCCAGCGTGTACGCCGCGCTGTCCTCGCCGTACCCGGTGGTGTCGTGGTTCTCCAGCACGCAGATGAGCCGGTTCTGTTTACAGAGGGCGATCACGTTCGTGACGTCGGCGGCCGTGTTCGTGGTCCAGCGGCCACCGCTGAGCACGACGCGTACGGTGTTGGCGCCGGCCGCTTTGATGTCGGCGAACGAGGACGTGCGGTTCGCGTACCAGGCGTGCGGGTGGTTGACGCCGCGCATGACGAACGTCGAGCCGTTCCGTTCGACGATGTTGCGCCCGGCGATGTGCAGGCCCGTGGCGGCGTACGCCGGTCCGGTGAAGAACAGCACGGCGGCCGCGGCGGCGAGCAGCGCGGTGGCGAGGACAGTGAGTTTCCTCTTCATGACCTACCTCTGGGTGGGGCGTGATGATCCGCCAGCGCGCCCACTCATGTGCCGGGTGGCACACCGCGCCGTTCAGCCGACACCGTAGCCCGCCCGGCAATTGATGGCAATCAATGCCCGCGCGGGGTCCACATCGGCCGAACGGAGGATTCAGGTGATCTAGGTCACGTGCCAAGGTCCGTTGCGACCGAGTGATCACGCTCCGGAGGCGAGCATGGCGCACGCACCGTACGGGCCCCCCGAGTGGCCGCCCTCCCGCAATCGGTATGGGCGCGCGGCCGTCTATCCACCTACGACCCCGCCACCCTGGCCCGTCCCGGAGCCCGAGGCCCCTTCGAGGCGCCGCACGCCCGCCCGGCACCGCAGCGCCGAGTGGCCCACCGTCCGTGACCGCCGCCAGGTCCAGGTCGCCACCCGTGAGGACAAGAGCCGCTGGCACTGGCTGCTGATCGTCCCGATCGCGCTGCCGCTGATGCCGTTCCTCTACAACCGCATCGACCCGACCCTGCTGGGCCTGCCGTTCTTCTACTGGTGCCAGCTCGGCTTCGCGTTCCTGGCCAGCGGCGTCATCGCCTTCGTGCACCACAAGGTCCGATGAGCACGCAGCTCGCCGTCTTCCTGGCGGTCTTCGGCTCGGTCACGCTCATGGGCTTCGCCGCGGCCCGGTGGCGGCGGCCCGACTCCATCCACTCGCTCGAGGAGTGGGGGCTGGGTGGCCGGGCGTTCGGCAACTGGGTCACGTTCTTCCTGCTCAGCGGGGACGTCTACACGGCGTACACGTTCGTCGCCGTGCCGACCCTGGTCTACGGCATGGGTGCCACCGGGTTCTTTCCCGTGCCGTTCCTGGTCATCGTCTACCCGATGCTGTTCGTCGTGCTCGCCCGGTTCTGGTCGGTCTGCCATGTGCACGGTTTCGTCACGCCGGCCGAATTCGTACGCGCCCGCTTCGGCTCCCCGGGGCTCGGCACGGTGGTCGCCGTGCTCGGCATCGTCGCCACCATGCCGTACATCGCCCTGCAGTTGATCGGTATGGAGGCGGTCTTCGAGGTCATGGGCCTGCCCAAGGGCTGGCCGCTGACGCTGGCGTTCGTCGTGCTGGCGCTCTACACGTTCAACTCGGGGCTGCGCGGGCCCGCACTCGTCTCGATCGTCAAGGACGCGCTCATCCTCTGGGCCGTCCTGGCCGTGCTCATGATCGTGGCGATGACTCCCGGCCAGTGGGAGACGATCTTCAAAATCGCCGAGGACCGGTACGCCGTCACGCCGCGCACCGACGACGGCCTGCTGCTGCCCGTGCAGAGTCAGCTCAACTACGTCACGCTCGCGCTGGGCTCGGCCGTCGCACTGTTCCTCTACCCGCACACGCTGACCGGCGTGCTGGCCGCGCGCAACCGCGGCACCCTGCGACGCAACCTGGCGGTCCTGCCCGTTTATACGCTGACCCTGGGCGTACTCATGCTGGTGGGCTTCGCCGCCCTCTATGACGGGACGCAGCCGATCGGCGGGAACGCGAACACCGTCGTGCCGCAGTGGTTCAACGAGAACGCGCCCGCCTGGTGCGCCGGGCTGGCCTTCGCGGCGATCGGTGTCGGGGCGATGGTGCCCGCCGCGATCATGTCGATCGCCGCGGCCAACCTGTTCACCCGCGACATCTACCGCGTCTACCTGCGCCCCAGAGCAACAGCCAAAGAGGAGACGTACGTCAGCAAGTCGGTCTCGCTGACCGTCAAGTTCGGCGCCCTGCTCATCCTGCTGCTGCTCAACACCCAGTTCGCGATCGACCTGCAGCTCATCGGCGGCGTGCTCATCATGCAGACGCTGCCGGCGGTGGCTCTCGGGCTCTACACGAACTGGTTCCACCGGTGGGCTCTCGGGCTGGGCGTCGGCGCGGGCCTGGTCGTCGGCCTGTTCATGCTGTGGCAGGTGCCGAAACTGGGCGGCACGGACGGGCGGCAGGTGGTGCGCGAACACTTCGGCGGCTCGGCGTGGCCGCTCAACAACCTCGGGCTCGACAGCGACGCGACCATCTACGTCGGGATCGTCGCGCTGGCGGTGAACCTGCTGGTCGCGGCCGCGCTCACGCCGCTGCTGCGGGCAGCCGACGTGCGCGACGGGCGGGACGACACGCGCGAGCACGACTACGTGGCCGACGAAGGCGACCCCACCGTACGCCGGATGACCGAGATCCTGGACGGCGAGCCGGTGCCCACGTCGTTCTTCACGCCGGTCAGCCGTCCGACCCGATTCGAGAACGCCTCGGACGACGATCCGTCGCGGAGGGCGTACCCACGACTTTGATCACTCTGGGAACCTGACGGGGTGCTCCCGCGTGTATCGGACATGGTGTTGGTCAGGGCCGTCGTCGCCGAGCCCTTCGAGGCGTTCTACCGGGTTCACATCGAATCCAGTCGATCTGGTGGCCACCGCCGGCACGACCGTGTACCTCTGGCGCCCGCACGGCCTGGTCGCCTACGACCTGACCACCGGACTCGAACGCCTGGTCATCACGTCGCCGGTCGGCGAGGACATCCCCGACAACCCGGCCACCCTGCCCGTCGCGGCGGACGTGGCCGGGGATCGGCTCGTCGTCTCGCGGCCCGTAGCCTCGTGCCGGCCGATGCTGCTGAACCTGACGTCGTTGAGCGGCCTGCGTGATCTGCCGTTGACGGCCCTCGGCTGCACACAGGTGACCGGGCTGCGCCTGTCTCCGTCCGCCGGGCGCCTGGCCGTGTCCTACCGGACCGCGACCGGTTCCCGCGTGGCCGTGCTGGCCACCGAGGACGGCGCCGTCCTGGCCGACCGCGCCGTGGACACCGGCACGACAATCGCCCTGGCCTGGCCGGACGACCGCAACCTGAACGGCGCCGCCATCCACGAACCGGACGCGGCGAAACGGACCCCGTTCTTCCTGAAGACCTTCAGGGTGACGACGTAGGCAGCGCGAGACCCCACAGCCGTCCGGCCGCGCCGCCACCTGAGTCAGGGCCGGCCGAACCGGTCGAGGGCGTCGACCACCACGTCGCCGACGCCCCGGCCGGTGCCGTGGCCGGCCTCGTCGATCAGCTCGAGCCGCGCACCGGGCCACGCCCGCGACAGTCGCCACGGGATGTCGGCGGGGCTGCCCAGGTCGAGGCGGCCGTGCACGAGCACCCCGGGAATGCCGGCGAGGCGGTGCGCGCCGGCCATCAGCTCACCGTCGCCGAACCAGCCGTCGTGCGCCCAGTAGTGCGTGACCAGACGCGCGAACGTCAGACGGAACGCCGGATCGTCGTACCGCGGGTCGGGTCCGGCGCCGGGCACGTTCGAGACCAGGGCGTCCTCCCAGTCGCACCAGGCACGCGCGGCCCGGTCTCGCACGGCCTCGTCGGGGTCGGCCAGCAGCCGGGCGTAGGCGGCGGGCAGGTTGCCGTCGCGTTCGGCCGCTGGAACCGCGTCCCGGAACCTCTCCCACTGCTGCGGGAAGACCCGCCCGAGGTCGCGGGTGAGCCACCGGTGCTCGGCCGGGGTGCTGGTGACCACGCTGAACAGCACTAGCTCGGAAACCCGGCCCGGGTGAAGCTGGGCGTACGCGAGACCGAGCGCGCTGCCCCACGACCCGCCCAGCACCAGCCACCGCTCGATCCCCAGGTGCGCGCGCAGCCGCTCGATGTCGGCGAGCAGGTGCGGCGTGGTGTTGGTCGACAGGTCGGTGCGCACGTCACCCGCGTCCGGGGTGCTGCGCCCGCAGCCACGCTGGTCGAACAGGACCACCCGGTAGACCGCCGGGTCGAACAGCCGCCGCCACGACGCCCCGGCCCCCGAACCCGGTCCGCCGTGCAGCACCAGGGCCGGCTTTCCCCGCGGATTGCCGCAACTCTCCCAATGGACGCGGTGTCCGTCGCCGACGTCGAGCAGGCCGTACGCGAACGGTTCGATCTCGGGATACAGACGGCTCATCCCGACAATCCAACACCGTTCAACAGCCGACGCGGAAGGTGGCGTCCTGCCTGTCGGTGGTGGACGAGATCGGGTCGATTCTCAGGACGTAGCCGGATGCCGCCGCCCGTGCTGTACCGGTCGACGCAGACGCGCCACGAGCCGTCGGCGACGGCCGGAAGCAGTTGGCGCAGGTGGTGGGCGGGAGGGCGCGGAGCCGACGCCAGTTACGGCGATGGGGCGCGTCCCGAGAGACACGCCCCATCGTCAAGCCCTGCTCAGATCGTCGACGGCTCTCCCGGCTCGGGGTCGGATTCCGGTAATGGGTCGGGTTCCGGTTCGGGGTCGCTGAGCTGTTCTCGGATGTAGACGTAGACGACCGAGACCAGCGCGGCGACCGGCACCGCGAGAAGGCTGCCGACGATGCCGGCCAGGCTCGCGCCCAGGGTCACCGCGAGCAGCACCACCGCCGCGTGCAGGCCCAGCCCTCGGCTCTGCACGATCGGCTGGAAGACGTTCCCCTCGAGCTGCTGCACCAGGATGATGATGCCGAGCACGATCAGCGCGTCGACCCAGCCCTCGCTGACCAGGGCGATCAGCACCGCCACGAAGCCCGCGAAGAGCGCCCCGACGATCGGCACGAACGCGGTGACAAACGTCAGCACGGCCAGTGGCAGCACCAGCGGTACGCCGACGATCCACAGGCCGAGGCCGATGAAGACCGCGTCGAGCAGGCCGACGAAGGCCTGTGACCGCACGAACGAGCCGAGCGTGTTCCAGCTGCGGGCGGCCACCTCGGGCAGGTCGGTCGAGAGCCGGCCCGGGAGCTGACGCGACAGCCACGGCAGGAACCGCGGCCCGTCCTTGAGGAAGAAGAACATCAGGAACAACGCCAGCACCGTGGTCACCACGCCGTTGACGATCGTGTTGATGCCGGTCAGGGTGACGTTGACGATGCTGCCCGCGCTGCTCTGCACGCGCTGGATGGCCGAGTCGAGCGCGGCCGTGATGTCGTCGTCGCCGAAGTTCAGCGGCGGGCCGGCCGCCCATTCGCGCACGCTCTGGATGCCGGCGACCACCCGGTCGGCCAGCTCGCCCGACTGCGACGCGACCGGAACGGCGATGACCACGATGATGCCGGCCATCACGACCAGGAACAGTACGGTGACGACGCTGGCGGCCAGCGCCGGTGGCCAGCGCAGGCGGTTGCGCAGGAACCGGGTCACCGGCCAGGTCAGCGTCGTGAGCAGCAGCGCGACGACCAGGGGCCAGATCACCGACCAGGCGCGACCCATGAGCCAGAGCAGCACATAGGCCATGGCCAGCACGACGAGGGTCTGTGCCGAGAGGACGGCCGTGGTGCGTAAGGCGGTCCTCGACTTGACGGCGTTCAGTCTGGCGGGCATGCCGATCACCTTAGATAGGGTGCGCCCTTCGCGCTGGTCCGGCGCTCCGGGAAGAATGAGACCCATGCCGTACGGGGTTCTGGGTCCTACGCTCGGGGGCGGCGCTGTGGCGACCGGCGGCGCGCGGGTGCGTGCCCTGCTCGCCCGCCTGCTGCTCGACGCGGGCCGCATCGTGCCGCTCCCCCGGCTGATCGACGACCTCTACGGTGACACGCCGCCCGCGGGGGCCGTCAACGCGTTGCAGTCCAACGTCTCCCGGCTGCGGCGCGAGCTGCCCATCTCGTACGACGGCTCGGGTTATCGCCTCGACGTCGAGCCCGGCGAGGTCGACGTGCACCGCTTCACCCGGCTCGCGTCGTCGGGCCACGAGGCTCTTCGCGCTTCCTCGTACGCGACGGCGGCCGAGCTGCTGACCGAGGCGCTCTCGCTCTGGCGCGGAGAGGCCCTGGCCGACGTACGATCGGCGCCCTTCGCGCCCGCGGCGGCCGACCTCCTGTCGTCGCGGCGGCGCCAGGCCGTCGAGGGCCGTGTCGAGGCCGAGCTGCTGCTGCGGCCGTCCGGCGACGCGGTCGACGAGCTGCGGGCCCTGGTCGGCCAGGAACCGCTGCGCGAACACACGTGGGCGCTGCTGATGCGGGCCCTGGTCGCGGGCGGGCGACCGGCCGAGGCGCTGACGGCCTTCGAGCAGGCGCGCCGGATCCTCCGCGACGAGCTGGGCGCCGACCCGTCGGCCGAGCTGCGCGCGGTGCACGCGTCGGTCCTACGCGGCTCCCCCACCGTGCCCCGCCACCGGCTGCCCTCGCAGTTGACGAGCTTCGTCGGCCGCGACGACGAGCTGGCCCGGGTCTCGTCCGCGCTGGGCACGGCCCGGCTGGTGACGCTGGTCGGGGCCGGCGGGGCGGGCAAGACACGGTTGTCGCTCGAGGCGGCCGGGCGTTTCGAGGGCGACGCCTGCTTCGTCGAGCTGGCCGCCGGCACCGGGCCGGGCGACGTGCCGCGGGCGATGCTCGACGCGCTGGGCCTGCGCGACGGCGGCCTGCTGGGCGACCGGCTGGCCGGCCCCGCCGCGGCCGAGCGGCTGGTGGCGGCGCTGTCCACGCGGGAGCTGCTGCTCGTTCTCGACAACTGCGAGCACGTGGTCGCCGCGGTCGCCGCGCTGGCCGGGCTGCTGCTGACGGCGTGTCCCGGCCTGCGGGTGCTGGCCACCAGCCGGGAACCGCTCGGGGTCACCGGCGAGGTGCGGGTGCCGGTCGGCGGGCTGCCGGCCGAGGCCGCCGTGCGGCTGTTCGCCGAGCGGGCGGCCGACGTGCTGCCCGGGTTCACGCTGACCGGCGACGACGAGGTCGCCGCGCGCCGCATCGTGCGCACGCTCGACGGTCTGCCGCTGGCGGTCGAGCTGGCCGCGGCCCGCTTGCCGGTGCTGCCGGTCGGCGAACTGGCCCGGCGGGTCGACGACCGGTTCCGGGTGCTGTCGCGCGGCAGCAGCACGGCCGCCGAACGGCACCGCACGCTGCGGGCCGTCGTGGCGTGGAGCTGGGACCTGCTCACCGCCGAGGAACGCACCCTCGCCGCCCGGTTCACGGTCTTCCGCGGCAGCGCCGGCCTCGACGCGATCGAGCAGCTCGGCGGCCTGGGCACCGCGACCCTCGACGTGCTCGACGGCTTGGTCACGAAGTCGCTGATCGAGCGGGACGGCACCCGCTACCGCATGCTCGCCACGATCAAGGCCTTCTGCGCCGAGCAGCTCTCCGCGCGTGACGACGTGCTTCAGGCCCATGCGGCGTACTTCCTGGCCCTGGCTCAGGATGCCGACGCTCACCTGCGCGGCCCCGAGCAGCTCGACTGGCTCGCCCGTCTCGACGCCGACCGCGACAACCTGCACGCCGCGCTGCGCCACGGCTCCGACGAGGTCGCGCTGCGCCTGGTCGCGGCGCTGTCGTTCTACTGGTGGCTGCGCGGCGCGCGCAGCGAGGCGTCGGCGCTCGCCCAGGAACTGCTCGACCGCGTCGGCCCCGAGGCCCCGCCCGGCCTGGCCGAGGAGTTCGTGCTGACCCGCCTGAACGCCGCGCTGTCGGGTGATCCGTTGCGCGCGGGCGAGCACCCCACCGGTTACCTCGAGACCCTGACCCACCCGCCCCGCCAGCCGTTCCTGCTCTACCTGTCGGCCTTCGCGGCCGGCCCTCCGGTCGAGGGTGAGGAGGAACTGCTCGACCTGCACAGCGCGCTGCGCTCGCGCCTGCGCGCCGACCCGTGGAGCGAGGCGCTGGCCACCATCGGCAGCGGCTGGATCGCGGTGTTCCGCGGCGACCGTGCCCACGCCAGCGTCGAGTTCGAGCGGGGCCTGGCCGGCTTCGGCGCCCTGGGCGAGCGCTGGGGCACGATGCTGGCCCGCTCCGGCCTGGCCGAGCTGGCCACGTTGAACGAGGACCACAAGGCCGCCCGCCCGCACATGGACGAGGCCCTGCGCCTGGCGGTCGAGCTGCGTTCCCAGGTCGACCTGGCCGACCTGCACCGCTCCCGCGGCGACGCCCGCATGCTCAGCGGCGACGCGGCCGGGGCGGCCGAGGATTTCGCCCTGTCCGTCTCGCTGTCGGCCGAGAGCGGCGCTCCGGAGCTGCTGGCGTCCTCCCGCCACGGTCTGGGCCGGCTGGCCCTGCGCCGCGGTGACGTCCACGAGGCCCGCGCCCTCTGCCTGCTGGCCCTGGCCGAGTGCCCCACCGGCTGGTACACGGCCGACGGCACCCGCCTGACCATCTATGTGACCCTGGGCCGGGTGGCCGAGGCATCCGGAGACCCGGCCGAGGCGGCCCACTGGTATCGCCAGGTGACCCCCGACATTCCCGGGCCCGACGCCGCCCAGGCGGTGGCCCAGGCCGAAGCCGCCCTGGCCGGCCTGCGCACCGAGCGCTGACCGCCGCTCGTCAGCGGCTCGTGCGTCGCTCGTCAGCGCCGCCCGGCAGCCTCGGCCCATGACGACAATCGCCATCGCCGCCGACGGGCTGCGAAAGACCTACCGAGGCGTGCCGGCGCTGGACGGGTTCCGGCTCAGCGTGGCCGCGGGCACGGTCTGCGGGCTGCTCGGCCCCAACGGCGCCGGCAAGACCACGGCCGTGCGCATCCTGGCGACGCTGCTCAGCTTCGACGGCGGCCGGGCCGAGGTCGCCGGGGCCGACGTCGCCCGCCGCCCCGACCTGGTACGCGAACGCATCGCCCTGACCGGTCAATACTCGGCCGTCGACGGTTCGCTCAGCGGCCGGCAGAACCTGGTTCTCTTCGGCCGGCTGCACCACCTCGGCCGCCGAGCAGCTCAGGCCCGCGCCGACGAACTGCTCGAACAGTTCGACCTGACCGGCGCCGCGCACCGGTCCGCCTCCGAATACTCCGGCGGCATGCAGCGCCGGCTCGACCTGGCCGCGAGCCTGATCCGCGCGCCGCAGGTGCTCTTCCTCGACGAGCCGACCACCGGGCTCGACCCCCGCAGCCGCAACCAGGTGTGGGACACGGTGCGCAAACTCGTCACCGAGGGCACCACTGTGCTGCTGACCACCCAATATCTCGACGAGGCCGACCAGCTCGCCGACCGCATCTCGGTGGTCGACAGCGGGCGGGTCGTCGCCGAGGGCACCCCCGACGAGCTCAAGGCCGCGATCGGGGCCGACCGCCTCGAGGTCGTGATCCGCGAACCCGACCGGCTCCACGAAGCGGCGGCCCTGCTGGCGCGGGTCGAGGGCGCCGCCGGGACGGTCGACGTCGACCCCGACGTACGCGGTCTGCGGTTTGCCGTCACCGACCGTGTCGTCGCGTTGACGGAAGCGGCGCGGGCGCTGCGCGAGGCCGCGATCACCGTCGACGACCTCGGCATCCGGCGGCCGACGCTCGACGAGGCGTTCCTGAGCCTGACCGGGCACCGAGCCGAGAAAGAGGAGACCCGATGACCACCGCCATCGCCGACGGCTGGGTGATGACCACGCGCTACCTGCGCCACGTCGTCCGCGAGCCCGAGCAGATCATCATCTACTTCTCCCTGCCCATCATGTTCGTGCTGGTGTTCGGCTATGTGTTCGGCAGCGGCATGGCCGTCGGCGGCGACAGCTACCGCGAGTTCCTGCTCCCGGGCGTCTTCGTGATGACCCAGTTGTACGGTCTGGGCGCCACCGCCACCGCCATCTCGCTCGACATCAGCCGCGGCGTGGTCGACCGGTTCCGTTCGATGCCGACGGCCCGCTCCGCGCTCATGGTCGGGCGCAGCACGGCCGACCTGGCCCGCGCGCTGCTCGAGATGGCCGTGCTGCTGGTCTGCGGTCTGCTCGTGGGCTGGCAGTGGCATCGCGGCGCCGGGGCCGCGCTGGCCGCGATCGGCCTGATCCTGCTGCTGCGCCTGGCGTTGACGTGGGTCGGCATCTATCTGGGCAGCGTCGTGCCGAACCCCGACATGGTCGGGCTGATCGTCTTCCCGCTGGCGTTCCCGCTGACCGCCCTGTCCAACGTGTTCGTCGCCCCCGACCAGATGCCCGCGTGGCTGGGCGCCGTCGCCGAGTGGAACCCGATCTCAGCCACCGTCGCCGCCGCACGCGAACTGTTCGGCAACCCCGGCCTGGGCAGCGACTCCTGGCCGGCCGAACACGCCGTCATGCTGGCCATGGCCTGGCCGCTGCTGCTCATCGCCGTCTTCGCCCCGCTGGCAGTGAGGCGCTACCGCCTGCTGGGCCGCTAGGCGGCCCTCACGATCGAGGTCGGCCCCTCGCCGGAAGGCCGTCCGCACAATCGGTCGCGCTGAGCGGGGGTGCACTGAGCTGATCCTTGATACAGGGGCCTCAATCGCACTCGAGGGGCCTGTATCAAGGACCGGCGTCCCCGCGGGACAGGCGCGCTACGGCGGCGGTGGCTGCCGGCGCATCTGCCAGGCGTCGGTGATCAGTTCCTCGAGGCGGTCGACTGTCACCGAAGGTAGGCGGACCATCACCAGGGGCAGTCCGTCGTAGGAGGGGACGGTGAAGAACAGGGCCGGTTCGCCCAGCAGCAAAGCTTGCTTTTCGGCCTCGTCGCCGACGTACAGGACAGCGACGTCCGTGCGGATACGGCGGGGCTTGCCAGGCTCACGTTCGGGATAGGACCAGATGAAACCCCTGTTGTGCACACGGAAGTCGAACCCGTCGCTGGGGATCTCGACGGTCTCGGGCATCGCCAGAGCCAGGCGGCGTACGTCGTCGGCGGTGGCCAACATATTCCCTTTCGCATGTGTTGGGTAGGCGACTGATGCTATGACACCGGGAGCGCGCCGGACTCGTTGTGCGTAGGATGCCTCGGCACGGTCGTAACAGCAGTGGAACCGAGGAGCACGATGCCGCTAACTCCAGCCGACGTTCACAACGTGGCTTTCAAGAAGCCGGCGATCGGTAAGCGCGGCTACGACGAGGAGGACGTGGACGCCTTCCTCGACGAGGTCGAGCAGGAACTGATCCGCCTTCTCGAGGAGAACCGCGCCCTGCACGACCAGATGCAGCGGCCCGGCCCGGGCGGTCCGGCCGCCTCGGGGCCCGGCAACCGGGCGCTCGAGGCCGAGCTGTCCGACCTGACCGCTCAGCTCGGGCGCCTGCAGGAGGCCCGCGCCCGCGCCGAGCAGAACGCCCGCAGCATGCAGACCCAGCTCGAGCGCGCCCGCCGCGAGACGCCCGCCGCGCCGGCCCCGAGCGCCGCCGACGGTGACTCGCCGGTGCTGATGATGGCCCGCCGCACGGCCGACGACCACATGCGCGACGCCCGGTCCGAGGCCGACGCGGTGATCTCGGCGGCGCAGGCCGAGTCCGACAAGCTCTCGACCGACGCACAGCTCACGGCGGGCACGATCGAGAGTGACGCCCGCCGCAAGCACACCGAGGCGATGAACACCCTCGGCGACAAACGGGCCGAGCTGCTCAACGAGATCGACAAGCTGGGCCGCCTGGCGCAGACCTACCAGCAGGCCCTGGGCGACCACGTCACCCGCCAGCTGCAGGAGCTCGACAGCACCTCGGGCCGCGAGCTCGACTGACCACGACAGGCCCCGGCCCCGCGAACAAGAGCGAGCACAAGCGAGCACTAGCGGGGCCGGCCTGTATCTTCACCGCATGAAGACGGTGACCCGCCGACTCGCCCTGTGGCGGGCCGACCTCGAAGCCGGCGTCTGCGCGATCCCCGAGGACAGCGTCGAGACCCGCCCCGAGGTCAAGGTCGTCATCGAGCACCGCCACCTCGGCCGCGCCGCCACCCGGGCGGTCTTCGCCGCCGAGCCGCTGCAGGACGTCGAATGGCAGGTCACCGGCCTGACCTGGCCCGACGACGTGCACCCGGGCGTGCTCGTCACCGTCGTCTGGCATCCCGGCAAGGACGAGCTGGTCATCCGCACCGCCGCGCTCGACGAGCCGGTCACCGTCGACGGCGTCCCGTTCTTCCACGAGTACGACTCCAAGGTCGTCACCCGCGACTACGAGCCCGACCAGTCCAACCGGGCCAAGGTGCTGCACACCGTCCGCAAGCTGGGCCGGGTCTTCGACGACGGCAGCGCCGTGATCAGCGAGGACCTGCTGGCCAAGCGGTTCGGCCGGGGCGCCAAGGCCGCGTTCCTGCTGCGCAACGCCCTCGACCAGCTGATCCGCGAGGGTTTCCTGACCCGGGTCGAGGGCAGCGTCGACTCGGCCGGCCACCCGTCCTATCCCGCCGTCGACGGCAAGCCGGTCACCGAGATGGTCTTCTACGCCCCGATGGTCGAGCCGATCCCGGCCGAAAGCGCCCGCGGCGACCACTGGGTCAGCGGCTTCGTCCGCAAACTCCCTCGCGGCGCCCAGCCCAGCGAGAAACAACTCGACCTCTACCGCGCCGCCGAGAACGAGCAGCCACTGGCCCCCGGCTACACCTTCGTTCAGAAACACCACAGAAACGGCTGACGTACGCCACGTCGGCCGGGACAACCGCACTGCCGCGAACCCGCTGCCCCTCGCGACCTGAGCGGTCGGCCAGGCCATAGCGCGGGCTCCGGCCCTACCGCGGTGGCCGGGCTGTCTTGCGCCTGTCCCGGGAGGACAGCTCGGTGATGCGGCGGTCGAACAGCCCGGCCCGCAGCAGTGGAACCGGCCCGCCCGACGCCTTGATCAGCCGAACGTCGCGGGCCACCAGACCGGCGACCAGCGCGAGCCGCCGCCCGTATTCGCCGTGATCCAGCAGAGCGGCCCGGTCGGTGGCCGTGGGCGCCCACGCGGCCACCCGGCGCAGTCGCTCCCGGTCGCGCAGCTGGTCGAGCGATTCCAGCAGCTCGTCGACGTTCACAATGATCATTCTGACCGGTCGGTCAACCGAGAATCACCGTTTGCAGCTCGGTGAACGTCTCCATCGCGTGGCTGCCGCCGACCCGGCCGAGGCCGCTGTCCGAGCCCGACCGGCCGCCGAACGGCAGGTGGCTCTCCCAGTAGTTCGTCGACGCGTTGACGTTGACCCATCCGGTGCGCACCGCGTCGGCGTACGCGAGGCCCTTGCCGACGTCGGCGGTGTAGATGGCTGCGAGGAGTCCGTAGCGGGACGCGTTGGTCAGCTCGATCGCCTCGTCGAGCGAGCGGATCGTCACGATGGGCGCGACCGGCCCGAACGTCTCCTCGGTGGCGACCAGCGCGTGCCGCGGCACGTTGTCGAGGACCGTCGGCTGCCAGTAGAGGTCGGTCAGGTGACCCTTCGCGCGTTCGCCCCCGGTGAGGATCGTGGCGCCCCGGGCGACCGCGTCGGCGACGTGCGCGTCCATCTTCGCCGCGACCGCCGCGTTGTTCAGCGGGCCCATCGTCGTCCCGTCGCCGAACGGGTCGCCGAGCGCGACCGTGTCGCGGGTCGCCTCGGCCAGGCGGCGCGCGAATTCGTCGTGCACGGCGGCGTGCACCAGCAGCCGCTCGCCGGCCGTGCAGCTCTGACCCGCGCAGAGGAAGCAGGCCAGCAGCGCCCCCTGGACCGCCTGGTCGAGGTCGGCGTCGTCGAGCACGACCAGCGGGCCGTTGCCGCCCATCTCGAGCAGGGTCGCCTTGCCGGCCGCCGCGCTCGCCACCTTCCGGCCGGTGGCGGTGGAGCCGATGAACGCGACCGCGTCGACGCCGGGGTTGCGGGCGATCTCGTCGCCCACGACCGGGCCGGGCCCGAGGACCAGGTTGAGCACCCCGCCGGGCAGGTCGGCGTCGGCGACGCAGTCGGCCAGCGCGATCGCGGCGACCGAGGTCGTCGGGGCCGGGGTCCACACGACCGTGTTGCCCGCGGCCAGCGCGGGCGCGATCAGCTCGGCCGGCATCGTGTAGGGCCAGTTCCACGGGGTGATCACGCCGACCACGCCGCGCGGGCGGCGGATCAGCATCGCCCGCTTGTTCGCCGCCACCGAGCTGGGAAGCTGCCCGGAAAGACGTTTGCCGTCCTCGGCGGCCATGCGCCAGTACTCGATGAGCTCGTCCACCTCGTCGTACGCCTCGGCGAACAGCGGCTTGCCCTGATCCATCGTGAGGATCTTGGCGAGCGAGTCGCGGCGGCGCTCGATGGTGTCGGCCACGCGGTGCAGCAGCTTGGCCCGGGTGAAGGCGCCCAGGCCGGCCCAGCGCGGCGCGATCGCCCGCGCGGCGTCGACGGCGGCCTGCGCGTCCTCGCGGCCGCCGACCGGGATCTGGCCGAGGTTGTCGCCGGTGGCGGGGCTGGTCGCGGTGACGGTCGCTTTCGAGCGGGCGGTCGTCCAGGCGCCGCCGACGAACATCCTGAGGTCCACGCGTAGAGGCTATCGGCGGCCATCACACGGTGATAGGTGCGAAATGGTGTGGTTCTTTTTCGGGGCGCCGCAACGTACGGTATTTCGACAGCCTTCGATGCGGCGGGCGCCGACCGGTGCCGTACGCGTCGACACCCCCGAAAGGAGTCCGGCGTGCGCATCCGCATCGTCGTCGCTTCGCTTGCCGCCGCCCTGACCGGAGCCCTGGCCGCCCCCGCCGGTGTCTCGGCCGCCCCCTCCGACCCCGGCACCAACATCATCGGCGGTGGGACGGTCTCGTCCGCGCCGTGGGCCGCCGCCGTGCTCAGCAACGGCAGCTTCACCTGCTCGGGCACGATCATCTCGGCCAACTACGTACTGACCGCGCGGCACTGCATCTCGGGCACGATGTCGGTGCGGGTCGGCAGCGTCAACCGCACCTCGGGCGGCGTGACCCGCACGGTGAGCAGCACGTCGACGCGCTACGACCTGGCCCTCATGCGGCTCAGCTCGTCGATCTCGACGTCGTACATGCCTCTGTCGAGCGCGTACCCGCCGGTCGGCTCGACCAACTCGATCTACGGCTGGGGCATGACCTGCTACAGCGGCTGCAGCGCCTCGACGACGCTGAAGACCGCCACGGTCCAGGTCACCTCGACCAACCAGACCGACGCGTACGGTGGTCGCGCGATCGGCAGCCAGCGGATCAACGGCAACGCGTGGCGCGGCGACTCGGGCGGCCCCCAGGTCTACAACGGCGCGCAGGTCGGCGTCGCCTCCACCGCCGACGGCCAGAGCCGCCAGTACTACGGCAGCGTCGCCTACAACCGCGCCTGGATCACCTCGGTCGCCGGCGTCTGACAGCTCTCGTCGGGCGGGGCCGGAGCGACACACGCTCCGGCCCCTTCCCGTCAGCCGCGGCGGGCCACCAGGTACGCCAGCGAGAACTCGTCCTCACCCTCGCGGGGCGTGTCGCCCTCGAACACCGGCTCGAAGCCCGCCGCGGTGACGTGCTCGCGCATCTCCGCCGCCGACAGGTGATAACGGTCGAAGTTGACGCCCAGCTGTGTCGTGGCCGCGCCGTTGCGCCGCAGCCGTCCGTCGCCGTTCTTGTAGGCGCACGCGAAATAGCCGCCCGGCCGCACGACGCGGGCCAGTTCGCCGAACGCGACGGGCCGGGCCTCCGGCGGCAGGAACAGCAGCGAGTACCAGCACACCACCCCCGCGAGGGATGCGTCCGCGTAGGGCAGCGACCGCAGGTCGGCCTGTTCGACCGTGAACCCCGGATGATCGCGGGTCGCCACCTCGACCATCCGCGGCGACAGGTCGGTGCCGCGCGGCGACACTCCGCGCTTGGCCAGGTAGGGCAGCAGCCGGCCGGTGCCGCAGCCGACGTCGGCCACCTCGGGGCCCAGGCCGGCGGTCAGGGTCAGCTCGCAGAACAGGTCGAGCACGGCCCGTTCGATCGGCGACTTCTCCAGGTGCCCGTCGAGGTAGCCGACGTAGAAGTCGGCCAGCACGTCGTGGGCGTCACGCAATTCGTTCGTCCGGTCATCCACGGGCAGGGACCCTATCGCGTCGGCGCGTTCCCGACGGGGCGCCCCTAACCACACTAAATGGACACCGGAAACATCCAGTCAATTCCCAGAAACCATTCATATCACCCGTTGCGAATGGCCCGCGCGATTAGTGGGAGATCAAATAACCGCCGAAAACGGACTGCGGGGTGGCCGTGCGGACGATCTCCGGCGAATACTTGAGCGGACGCACGACGTGGTCGCCCCATCACGCCGTGTGCCCGAAATCGGTGCTATATATCCGATCCGTTGCCGACAGGTCACCCCTTGTTCAGCAGGGTTGACTAAAAGATCACGACCATATATCTGTTCTCACGGCGTTGAGCCCGGCGCGGGCGGCCCTCGTAGTAGAGGATTGTCAGACGCCTGTGTCACAGAGGGAGTTCGAACATATGCCGGCACAGAGCGCCACGATGAGAAATCGTGACGACCGCCAGGGTCAGCGGAATACGCAGAACGGTGGCGGAACCGGCAAGAACGGCAAGAAGAGCAAGCGCCGCAAAGCGCCGCTCTGGGCCAAGCTGGTGATGACGTTCGGCGTGATCCTCGCGCTGGTCGGCGTGGGCGGCCTCGTCTCGGTCAACTACTTCCTGGGCAAGCTGACCAACAACATCCAGACGACCTCGTCGGTGCTCGACTCGGAGGGCAACCTCGGCAACAAGACGGTCGAGGCGGGCAAGCTGCCCAAGGGCGCGATGAACCTGCTCATGCTCGGCCTCGACACGCGCACCGGGTGGGGCGAGGGCGAGTCCCGCTCCGACACGATCCTGATCCTGCACATCACCGCCTCGCACGACCAGGCGTACATGATCTCGATCCCCCGGGACACGATGGCGAAGATCCCGGCCGACGCGAAGATGAACTTCCCCGGCACCACCGCCCGCATCAACTCGGCCTACACCTTCGGGTCGCAGAAGGGCCGGGGCTGGCAGGGCGGCGCCAAGCTGGCCACCAAGGCCATCAACGAGCTGACCGGCATCGAGTTCGACGGCGTCATGGTCATCGACTTCAACGGCTTCAAGGGCATCCTCGAGGCGATGGGCGGCGTGCACCTGTGCGTCGACAAGCGCATGTGGTCGAGCCACTACGTCGTCAACAAGGGCAAGGTCGAGTACGCGCACGGCGCCGACCCGAAGTCGCCCCCGCGCAACGCCCTCTGGTTCGAGAAGGGCTGCCGCACCATGCAGCCGTGGGAGGCGCTCGAGTTCTCCCGCCTGCGCCACTCGACCAACGGCGACTACGACCGTCAGCGCCACCAGCAGCAGCTGCTGCGAGCGATGGCCAAGAAGGCCAGCAGCGCCGGCATCATGGGCAACCCGGCCAAGGTCGGCAAGATCCTGCAGGCGGCCGGCAAGTCGCTGAAGATGGACACGCACGGCGTGCCGGTCGACAACTTCATCTTCGGCCTCAAGGGCCTGGCCGCCGGCGACCTGATCCCGATCAAGACGAACAACGGCACCTACGCCGGCAACGGCTCCGGCGCCGAGACGATCAACGCCGACACCCAGGCGCTGTTCGACGCCACCGCGGCCGACAAGCTCCCGGCCTACCTGATCCGGCACCCCGAGCTGCTGATCAGCGACGCGACGGGCGCCTCGAAGTCCTGACGACGGCGTACCACGCGGGGATCCGCTGGACCGGCCCGCCCGGCTCCAGCGGAATCCCGTAGACCTCGGTCGCGCCCTGCTCGACCGTCTCCCAGCCGCCGGCCGGGAACACCTGCGCCACCTCCTCGGGCCCGAACCGCCGCGGCGCCCGCACGCCGGCCCGGATCAGCCGGTGCACGAGCGGCGGCAGCCGGGTCGGGCGGGCGCCCTGGTCGAGCAAATAGTCGAGCGGGTCGCCGGTGTGGTTGGTCTCGCAGAGGTAGAGCGTTCCCCGCTCCCCCAGCAGCGCCGCGATGTTCGCGGCCACCGCCCGCCGCGCGTCGTCGTCGAGCACGTGCAACACCCCACGGATGTGCACGTTGGCGTCCCCGATCTCGTCGTGCAGCCGCTCCCCGAGCCCGCCCGAAGCGATGTCCGCGACCCGGAAGACGACGGCCGCGCCCGAACCGGCGCGGGCGACCGCGGCCGCCGAACCGTCGATGCCGATCACCCGCGAACCGAACTTCGTCAACGCGTGCACCTGGCGCCCTGAACCGCAGCCCAGATCGACCATCGGCAGCCCGGGGTCGGCGTGCCGGCTCAGCATCGCGGCGAGCATCTCCGCCTCGGCCGGCTCGTCGGCGTCCCACAGCACGTCGCCGTCCGGCCCGAGACGTGAGATGCCGTCCCAATACCGCTCCCACGCCCGCGTCTGGGATCGAGGTGCGCCGATCGACGCCAGGGTCAGCCGCGGGATCAACAGATACTTGCGCCAGCTCAAGATCGGGCTCCAGGTGGCACGCTGGGGACGGGGCGGCGCCGATCCGGACCGTCAGTTCCAGACCGGGCGGGCCGGCGCCGGTTCAGCGATCAGTTCCAGACCGGGCGGGTCGGGGCCGGAAGGCCGGTCTCATCCTGGCAGCGCGCGAGGATCACGTCGAGCCCCGGCCCCATGTCGAACACCGGCAATTCGTCCGGCCGCTCCGCCCGCAGGACGCCGCGCCGCTCCGAGGTGGCGTCGACGTCCACCGAACCGTCGTCGAGCACCACCACCCCGTACGCCTGGGCCCCGGCCGGTGTGACGAGACCGCGCCGCACCTCGAGGGCGACCAGCGCCGGATCGCGTTCGAGCGGGTCGCCCCACCCGCCACCGCCCCAGGTGACGAAATGCAGCACGTCCCCCGGTCGTACGGGAATGTCGTGGCATTTGCTGGGCAGCATCTCGCGCTCGCCGCCGTCGCGGTCGATCCACTTGCGACCGCGCGCGCCCGGGGCCCCGCCGTTGACCCCCCACGGGTAGGTCAGCCACCGGTCGTCGTGAATGGCGATCGTCCCCGGCTCGAGGAACCGGTAGGCCACGTCGACGCCGTTGCCGCCGCGGTGCAGTCCCGCGCCCCCGGTGTCGGCGACGGTCTCCCACTTCTCGATGCGCAGCGGGTAGTACGACTCGAGGAATTCGCACGGGATGTTCACGAAGCTGGGCCACAGCGAGTGCCCGTCGGGCCCGTCCCCGAGCGGCCGCCCCGGAATCCCGCCGAACCCGATCGAGTAGAGCTGGAACCACTCCCCCTTGCGGTCGCCCGTCGAGTAGTTCCCGGAATACATGAAGTGCGGCGACGACGAGAAACCGGCCGCGTTGAGCAGCGCCGGGTTCGTCTGCCCCAGCAGCCCGCCGAACAGGTCGAAGACCCGCCCGATGCCGTGGTTGCGGGCGTTGAGCGCGGCCGGGTGCTTCGGCTTCCAGTACGACCCGTCGGGGATCGTCACCTTCACCAGCGGATAGAAGCCGTCGTTCCACAGGATCTGCGGGTCGGCCACCGTGATCATGTAGATGCCGAAGAACATCCGGGCCAGGTTCTCGTTCAGGTAGTAGTTGACCGGCCCGATGGCCTGCGGCGACGACCCGGTGAAGTCGAGGTGCACCTCGTCGCCGGTGCGGGTCAGGGACAACTTCAGCTCGTACGGGCCGTAGCCGACACCGTCGTCGCAGATGTAATCGGTGAACGAGAGGGTGCGACCCTCCTCGAAGACGACGTGCAGCAACGTCTTCATCGCGTCATAGTTGCGTTGCAGCAGAGCGTCCAGAGCCGAGAGGTACGTGGCCACCCCGAACCGGGCGCACATCTCGCGGACCCGCCGCGCGGCCGTGCGGCAGGCGGCCACGAGCCCGTTGAGGTCGGCGCGGTTCCACTCGGGCACGCGCACCTGGTTCAGGATGATGCGCAGCGCGTCGTCGTTGAGCACCCCGGCCGAGTAGAGCTTGAACGGCGGGATGACCACACCCTCCTCGTAGATCGTCTTCGCGTCGGTCGGCATCGACGACGGCGTCTTGCCTCCCACGTCGGACATGTGGCCGAACATCGACGACCAGCCGACGACCCGACCGTCGACGTAGATCGGCATGACCACCAGCCAGTCGTTGGCGTGGCTGATGGCGGCGCCGCACGCGTAGGGGTCGGAGGTCAGCAGCACGTCGCCCTCGCGGATCTCGCCGGCGAAGCCCTGCAGGAAGTCGGGGATGGAGAGCCCGAACTGCCCGACCACCATGCGCCCGTCGGGGTCGGCGATGAGCGGGAACTCGTCGTGCTGCTCGCGGATGCCGGGCGAGAGCGCCGTGCGGAACAGCACCTCGTCCATCTCGTAGCGGGCGTTGCGCAGCCCGTTCTCGACCAGGTCGAGGGTCACGGGGTCGACGTCGCCCTTGGTGATCGCGTCGGTCGCGGTCTGCACGATGCTGGCCATGGGTTCAGCCCTCCAGGCTCTCGAGCGGGCGGATCAGCAGGCTGCCGTTCGGGTCGGTGGTGGCCGCGTGGCCGGGCAGGATCAGCGTGGTCGAGTCCATCTCGGTGACGATCGCCGGGCCGGTCACGACGTCGCCGGCGCGCAGCAGCAGCCGGTCGTAGAGGGCGGCGTCGACGAACCCGCCGTCGACGTAGATGCGCGTGCTGCCCGTGCGGGCCGCGGCCGGGTCGCCGTCGCCCTTGTCCAGATGCACCGGGGCGACGCGTGGCCGGGCGCCGGTGACGGTGGCGCGGGCGTTGACCAGCTCGTGGTCGACGCCGAGGGTGAACGAGAAGAGCCGCTCGTGCTCGGCGTCGAAGCGCCCGGCCAGCCCGTCGAGCCCGTCGTTCTCGAACGAGAAGGTGACCGGCAGCTCGTTGCCCTGCCCGACGTAGCGCAGGTCGGCCGAGTAGCCGATCGTCTGCTTCTCGGCCGGGACGCCCTGCTCGATCAGCCGTCCCGAGGCTGCGGCGGCCAGCTCGGTGAAGATGACGGCGAACTCGTCGGGGCTCAGGTCGCCGAGCTTGCGCAGCACCGTGCGGGCGGACTCGTCGCGGGCCGAGGTGGTGGCGTCGCCGAGGGCGCAGAGCACTCCGGGCGAGGGCGGCACGATGACCGGCCACGCCCCGGTGAGCCGGCCGAGCGCGTTGGCGTGCAGCGGTCCGGCGCCGCCGAACGCGACGAGGGCGAACTCGCGCGGGTCGAAGCCCTGCTGCACGCTGACCAGGCGCAGCCCGCCGAGCATGTTCTCGTTGACGATGTCGACGATCCCGGCGGCGGCCTGCTCGGCGCTGTCCAGGCCCATCGCGTCGGCGATCGTCTGCACCGCGGCCCGGGCGGCGTCGCGGTCGAGCGCGATCTCCCCGCCGGCCAGGGTCGACGGCAGGTAGCCGAGCACCACGTTGGCGTCGGTCACCGTGGGGGCGTTGCCGCCTTTCCCGTACGCGGCGGGGCCCGGCTCGGCGCCGGCCGACTGCGGCCCCACGCGCAGCGCGCGGGTCAGCTCGGGCACGTGGGCGATCGAGCCGCCGCCCGCGCCCACCGTGCGGACGTCGACGGCGGAGGCCCGTACGGTCAGATCGCCGACCTTGGTCTCGCGGCCGATGCGCGCCTGGCCCTGCCGCACGAGCGCGACGTCGGTCGAGGTGCCGCCCATATCGAAGGTGAGCAGCTCGGTGTGCCCGGACTGCTCGGCGACCCAGACCGCGCCCGCGACCCCGCCGGCCGGCCCGGAGAGCAGCATCGTGACCGGCGCCCCGATCGCCGCGTGGGCCGCGGCCAGCCCGCCGTCGCTGCGCAGGATCGACAGCTCGGCCGGCACACCCTCGGCGGCGAGCTTGGCCGACAGGTTGGCCACGTAGCGGGCGACGTGCGGCTGAACGTAGCCGTTGGCCACGGTGGTCAGCGCCCGTTCGTATTCGCGCATCTCGGGCAGCACGACGCTGGACAGCGAAACCTCGACCCCGGGCAGCTCCTCGGCGGCGAGCTCGGCCAGGCGCCGCTCGTGCGCGCCGTTGGCGAAGGCGTTGATGAGCGAGACGGCCAGGGCCTCGACGCCCTGCTCGCGCAGCCGGCCCAGGGCTTGCCGGGCCGCGTCCTCGTCGAGCTCGCGCACCACCGAACCGTCGGAGGCGACGCGTTCGGGCACCTCGACCGTGTTCTCCAGCGCGGCCAGGGGTTCGGGCTTGGGCCAGATGATCCAGCCGGCCAGGCCGCCGGGCACGAACGAGCGAGCGATCTGCAGCACCTGCCGGAACCCCTCGGTGGTCACCAGGCCGACGGTCGCGCCCTTGCCCTCGAGGATCGCGTTGGTGGCGACCGTGGTGCCGTGCAGGACGTGCGCGACGGCCTGCCGGTCGATGCCGGCCTCGGCGCACACCTTGTCGATGCCGTGCAGCACGCCCACCGACTGGTCGCTCGGCGTCGAGGCGGTCTTGGCCCGCCACGTCGAACCGGTGTCCTCGTCGACGAGCAGCACGTCGGTGAAGGTGCCTCCCACATCCACGCCGAGTCGATACGACATCTCGCTCCTTAGATGGTCATGTTTGTGCGCAGGCTCGCGCGCTCCGTTTCGCCGAGGCCCAGAAGACCGCCGTAGATCTCGTCGTTGTGCTCGCCCAGCGCCGGGCCGGCCGAGCGGACCGCCCCGGGTGACTCGCTCAGGCGCGGCGTCGCGTTCTGCATGGGGAGTTCGCCGAAGTCGGGGTGCGGCACGGTGACGATCGCCTGCCGGGCCGCGAAGTGCGGGTCGTCGAACATGTCGCGGGCCCGGAAGATGCGCCCGGCCGGCACGCCCGCCTCGTGCAGCGCGGCCAGCAGCCCTTCGGCCTCGCGCTTGGAGGTCCACTCGGCGATCAGGTTGTCGAGCTCGACCATGGCCTTGCCCCGCGCCGAATGGGTCGCGTAGCGCGGGTCGGTGGCCAGCTCAGGCTGCTCCATCACCGCGGCGAGGCGTCCGAAGACCGTGTCCTGGTTGGCGGCGATGAGGATCAGGTCGCCGTCGCCGGTCGGGTAGACGTTGCTGGGCGACACGTTGGGCAGCGTCGCACCGGTGCGTTCGCGCTGGTAGCCGGCGACCGCCCACTCGGGCAGCAACGACTCCATCATGGCCAGCACCGCCTCGTAGATGGCCGAGTCGACCACCTGGCCGCGCCCGGTGCGGGTGCGGTGATGCACGGCGACCAGAGTTCCCAGGCACGCGTACGTCGCGGCGAGCGAGTCGCCCAGCGAGATGCCGGCCCGCACCGGTGGCCGGTCGGGCTCGCCCATCACGTACCGGATGCCGCCCATGGCCTCGCCGATCGAGCCGAACCCGGCCCGGCTCGCGTAGGGCCCGGTCTGCCCGTAGCCGGTGACCCGGGTGACGATGAGCCCCGGATTGGTCTGCCACAGCGTCTCGGGCGCCAGCCCCCAGCGTTCGAGCGTGCCGGGGCGGAAGTTCTCGACCACGATGTCGGCCCGGTCGATCAGCTGCCGGATCAGCGCCTGCCCCTCGGGCTTGCGCAGGTCGCAGGTGACCGACTTCTTGTTGCGGGCGACCACCGGCCACCACAGCGACTTGCCGTGCGGCTTCTCGCGCCCCCACTGCCGCATCGGATCGCCCGCGCCGGGCGCCTCAACCTTGATCACCTCAGCGCCGAAGTCGCCGAGGAGCTGGCCGCAGAAGGGCCCGGCGAGCAACTGGCCGAACTCGACGACCCGCAGATCGTCCAGCGGGAGCGCGGTCACGGACGGCCCCCGATCATCGTGGCGCGGGCGTTGCACAGGTGGGCCCGCATGATCGCCTCGGCCCATTCGCCGTCGCCGGCCCGGGCCGCGGCCACCATCTCGACGTGGTGCCGCAGGCTGCGGTCCAGCGCGTCCTCGCTGTAGTCGTGGAAGTTCTGGTGCACGACCGCCGCGTGGGTCACCGCGCGCAGCGCCTGGGCGAGCGGGGGCGACCCGGCGGCGTCGATGAACAGGCCGTGGAAGCACCGGTTCAGATCGACCAGGGTGCTGCTGCGGCCCACGGTCACCATCGTCGTGGCGAGGTCGTCGAGCTCGTCGAGTTGCCGGGCGGTCAGCCTGGGAACGGCACGACACACCGCGTACGGCTCGAGGCGCAGCCGGATCTCGAAGATCTCACGCAACTCGTCGGGGGTGCGGGTGACGACGCGGGCGCCCCGGTTGGGCTGGATCTCGACCAGGCCCTCGGCCGCGAGCCGGGACAGTGCCTCGCGCACCGGTGTGCGGCTCACCGACAGCCGCCCGGCCAGCTCGGCCTCCCCGAGTCGCGCGCCCGACGGGAAGACCCCCGCGAGGATCTCATCCCGCAGGGACTCCGCCACCTGTTCCGCCGCTGCTCGCACCAGACCTCCCGCCGCACCGCAAGATTGCATGCAATCCTTCCCACAGGCCCGGCGGAAAGGCAAGGTCAATCGGCGTTTTCGGTCCGGTTGCATGCAATCGAGCGACTGTCCGCATCGAGATCGTTACGTAACAAAGAGTCAGTACGGTCCCCCCTCATGATTCGGCGCAGTGGCGTGGCCACGCTCGGTATAGCGCTGGCGGTCTCGGTGACCGCCTGCGCCTCAGACGACAGCGGAGAGTTGGATTTCGGCGGTGACCCGGTGACGCAGTGCGTACGCATCGCCGAGGATTCGTCGATGGTGGTCGGCGCGGTGGTGCGGGCTCCGGCCGGCGCCGACCTCGTCATCAAGAACCTCAGCCTCGAGGAGCCTCAGGGCGTCCAGGCGACCGAGGCGTTCGTGGTGCTGCTCAACGGCCGCGCCCCGATCCTCAACGCGAACTATCCCCCGTCGACGAACCAGACCTGGGAGTCGCGGATCCCCGCCGCGAAGGCCACGGTCCGGGCCGGCGAGGAGGCCAACCTGCTGGTGGTGGTGAAGCGGGGGGCGCTGGACGGCTCGGCCGCCGGAATGCGCCTCGACTACGACGGCGGCTCGCAGACCAACTCCACCACCTACCAGTTCCGTGCCAACTGCGGAGCGGCCTAGGTCAACGTAGGGCCGGCAGGACCTTGGCCCCGAACGCCTCGATGAACGGGGTCAGGTCCTGCCCGACGTGGTGCAGATAGACGCGATCGAAGCCGAGGGCGGCGTACCCGCGCAGTTTCTCGATGTGCTCCTCCAGATCGGCCGAGATGTTGACGACCTGGCCGACCTGCTCGACGGTCACGTTCTCGCTGATCACGTCGAAGTGCTCGACGGTCTCGAGGTCCCAGCAGATCGGCGGCGCGAAGATGTTGCTGCGCCACTGGTCGTGCGCGATCTGCTCGGCCTCGCGCTGGGTCGCCGCCCAGCTCAGATGCACCTGCAGGCAGATCGGGCCGCGGCCGCCGGCGTCGCGATACTCCGAGATCATCGAGCGCAGGTGGTCGTCAGGCGCGTTCACCGTGACCAGGCCGTCGGCCCAGCCCGCGCACCACGCCGCGGTCTTCGTGCTGACCGCGGCCCCGATCAGCGCCGGGGCGGTCTCGGGCCGGGTCCACAGCCGGGCCCGGTCGACCTTGACCAGCCCGTCGCGGGTGACCTCCTGGCCGGCCAGCAGGTCGCGGATCACGCCGACGGACTCCAGCAGCCGGGCCTCGCGCACCTCCTTGCGCGGCCACGGCTCGCCGGTGATGTGCTCGTTGCTGTATTCGCCGCTGCCCAGCGCGGCCCAGAACCGCCCCGGATACATCGCGCCGAGCGTGCCGATGGCCTGCGCGATGATCGCCGGGTGGTAGCGCTGACCCGGCGCGTTGACCACCCCGAACGACAGGTTCGTGGCCTGCAGCGCGGCGCCGAGCCACGACCAGGCGAACGCGGACTCGCCCTGGCGGCGGCTCCACGGGGAGAAGTGGTCGGAGCACATCGCCGCGTCGAAGCCGGCGCGTTCCGCGGCGACCATCGCGGCAAGCAACTCGGCGGGCGGGATCTGCTCGTGTGAGGCGTGGATTCCGTACTCCGTCATGGGAGCCCCATACCCAGACCCGCAGGACAAGAATCGGCCAAGACTCTCCCGAATCGGTAGCGATCATCCCGGCGGCGGGTCGAGCATCAGGTCATGCGCGACCTCCGGATCAGCAGAAGGCTCCTGTTCATCGCCGGCTCGGGCGCGGTCGGCGTGACCGTGCTGAACACGATCACCGGGTGCTCGTCCTCGCCCTCGTCGTCGCCCGGGGCCGTGGCCCCGGCCCCGGCGTCCGGCTCCGCCACCCCGCCGCCGGGCGGGACCGCGAACGGCGGCTGGCAGCGGGTGAACCTCTCGTTCGTGTCGGCCTACATCCTGGTCCGCGGCAACACGGCGGCGATCGTCGACCTGGGCACTCCCGGGTCGGCCGACGCCATCGGGCAGGGTCTCGCCGCCGCGGGCAGCAGCTTCGCCGCCGTCCGCCACGTGATCCTCACCCACAAACACGACGACCACGCGGGCGGTCTGGGCAGCGTGGAACCCCTGACCCCGAACGCGAAGATCTACACCGGCGCCGCCGACGTCCCCGAGATCGTCGCGGCGAAGGAACTGGTTCCCCTCAAGGACGGCGACGAGGTCTTCAGCCTCCAGGTGATCCACACCCCGGGTCACACCCCCGGCCACATCGCCATCTTCGACCCCGCCAGCGGCACGCTCCTGCCCGGCGACGCCCTGCGCAACGCCAACGGCCTGTCCGGCCCCGACTCGCAGTACAGCGAGAACATGACCCAGGCGGCCGAGTCGGTGAAGAAGATGGCCACGCTCGACGTCAAGACGATCCTCCCCGGCCACGGTGACCCCTTCACCGACAACGCGGCCGAGGCCCTCCGCAAACTGGCCGCCACCGGCTGAGCGCGCGGGCAGAGTTCACGCGATGTTCGCCCGGGAGCCGGTGGCGGATCGTAATGTCGTGCGGTGACGACACCGAGAACTGAGCAGGCCTCCGACGTCCTGCGCCGCCTGACCGCCGCTGAGCGGGCCGCGGCCGCTCGGCACAGCGGATTCGCCGAGGCGATCCGGCATTCGTTCGACCGGCTGCGCACGGGACTCGGTCACGCCCACGCCGGCGCCGCCGAGGTCGACGAGCAGAAGTGGGCCGACTACGTGGACGGGCTCGATCGGGGGCTCGACGAGCTCGACCGCGAACTCGTGCACGCCGCTGACAAGCCCGCGGCCGAGGGCACGCTCCTGGTGCACGCGTCCCGGCTCGAGCTGGCGGGGTGGAGGCTGCGGTTCGACCTGGCCGGGTCCGAGGCTCAGGGCGTACGGGAAAGGCTCGAGAGCGCCGAATCCGAAGTGGACCGTTTCGCGTCGGGGGCGTCGTCGGCCGAGGCCGTGCGGCAGCGCATGGAGCACCTTCGCACGTCCTGAAATTTTGTCTTCGCGCGGGAGCCGAGCCGGGCCCTTGATCCGGTATGTTGCGCCGGGCGCAGTCGCGCCGCGTAGCTGAAAGGGCACACCATGCGCCGGATTCTCGTCGCCGCCATGGCCGTCATGACGCTCGTCGCCGCGGTGGCCTGCTCCCCGGACGAGACAAAAGGTGAGGGCACGGCCACGAAGGTCAGCGTCGGTGTCATCCCGATCATCGACGTGGCGCCGATCTATCTGGGCAAGCAGAAGGGCTTCTTCGCCCGGCGCGGAATCGACCTCGTACTCTCGGCCGAACAGGGTGGCGCGCCGATCGTCGAGGGCGTGGTCGGCGGCAAGTACCAGTTCGGGTTCAGTAACGTGACGTCGCTGATGGCCGCGCAGACGGGCGGGGCGCCGTTGAAGGCGGTGGCCAGCGGCGTCGCCTCGAACGGGCGGGCCGGGCGCGACTTCTCGGCCATCGTGGTCAGCGGCGCCAGCAAGATCCGCTCGGCGCGGGAGCTGACCGGCAAGCGGATCGCGGTGAACACGCTGAAGAACCTCGGCGACACCACCGTGCGCCAGTCGGTGCGCCGGGCCGGGGGCAAGGCCGAAGACCTGCGGTTCCAGGCGATGCCGTTCCCCGACATGCCGGGCGCCCTGCAGGCCGGCAAGGTCGACGCGGCGTGGGTGGTCGAGCCGGCGCTGAGCGCGGTGCTGACCCAGGGCGGGCAGATCCTGGCGTCGAACTTCGTCGACACCGCGCCCGACCTGACCGTGGCGCTCTATTTCACCAGCCAGGGCACGCTGACGGCGAAACCCAAGCTGGCCGCCGACTTCACCGCGGCCATAAAGGAGTCGATGCGCTACGCGGCCGAGCACCCCGACGAGGTGCGCGACGTCGTGGGGACGTACACGCAGATCAACGACACCGTACGCATCGCGATGATCCTGCCGAGCTGGCCCGAGGACATCAACCGGCAGTCCCTCGAACGCGTCGCCCAGCTCGGCCAGCGCGACGGCATCTTCGCCAAGGCCCCGACCCTCGACCAACTGCTCCCGTAGGCCGGGCGAGGCGCTGACCCGGCTGAAGCGGGTCGACGCGGCCGCACTAACGTCTGCGGCCGTGAAACCTCGTCTGCTGTCCACACTGCTTCTCGTTCCGCTGATCGCCGGTCTGACCGCGTGTGACGACAGGACGGTTGACCAGGCCGTCGAGAAGCCGAGCGCCGTCGCCACCAGCACGGCCCCGTCGCCGTCGGTCCCGCCGACCGCCGCCGAGATCTGCGCGAAGGTGGATGTGGCGTTCAACGACTTCACGTCGGCGATCTCGGCCGCGATCGACGGCAGCGGCAAGGTTCCGCCCGCCACGGCCAAGAAGGCGTACGGGGATCTCGCCCTGACGCTGACCAAACTCGCCGACGAGGGGCAGCCGGGCAAGGCGGCCACCGACCTCAAGGCGTTCTCGGCCGAGGCGGCCCGGGTGTCGAAGCTGCCCAGCCCGTGGACCGGCAAGGTGGACCCGGGCTTCGACAAGGCGGCCGCGCAGGCCGAGAAGGACTGCGCTACGACGTAGGGCCGAGCACCGCGGTCAGCTCGGCGCGCGAGGTCACGCCGAGCTTCGGGTAGATGTGGTAGAGGTGCGAGCCGATCGTGCGGTGCGAGACGTAGAGGCGCCGCGCGATGTCGCGGTTGGTCAGCCCCTGCGCGGCCAGCGTCGCGATCTGCAGCTCCTGCGGGGTGAGCCGGTCGATCAGGTCCGAGCGCGGCGTCTCGACCCTTTCCCCGGCGGCGCGCAGCTGCTCCCGGGCTCGCGCCGCCCACGGCCCCAGACCGAAGGCCTCGTACGTGCGGAGCGCGGCCCTCAGGTGCGACCGGCTCTCCACCGCCCGCCTCCGACGGCGCAGAGACTGCCCGTACGCCATTCGCAGGTGTGCCTCGGCCACCGGCGGCAGACCGTCACTGAAGTCGAATTCGTCGGTCAGCACCGCGGTCGCGTAGGCGAGGCCGATCGCCAGTGCCGGCGACCCGGTGCGTTCCAGCGAGGGGCGCAGCTCGGCGACCCGGGCGGCCAGCTCGTCGTGGCGGCCGGCCCCGATCGCCGCCTCGGCCAGCGGCTGCACCAGGAACAGCGAGAAGCTCGGATGCGTGATCGCGCTGAGTTCCTCGTACGCCTCGTCGGGCCGGTGGGCGCCGAGCGCGATGAGCCCGCGGGCCAGCCGCACCAGGATCAGCAGCTCGGTCGCGCCCAGCGGCAGCAGCACCTTCTCGGCCTCGGCCAACGGATCGCGCGAGCCCGCCTCGTCACCGCGCAGCCCGGCCGCCGCGGCGAGATAGATCTGCCCGACCGGCCGGGACAGGGGCTGCCCGATGTCGGTGGCCAGGCGGGCGAACTCCTCGGCGCAGGTGGCGGCCAGCCGTGGGTCGCCCAGCAGCAGCGCCGCGACGGCCTGCGACGACAGGGCGTTGACCAGCAGGGTGAGCTGCGACGATCCGCGCAGGGCGGCGATCGCGCTGGTCTGCAGCCGGTGCGAGAGCACGAGGTCGCCGCAGACCTGGGCGGCCAGCCCGACCTGGTAGAGCCCGATCGGACCGAGCCCGGTCGTGTCGAGCCCGCGCAGCCGTTCGCGGACCGAGGCGGCCCGCTCGACCGGGCGGAGCATGACCTCGGCGTGCATCCGCCGGGGGTCGTACGGGGAGAGGTCGAGCCGGTCGAGCAGCTCGGCCAGCGCCCGCCGCACCGGTGACTCGAAGTCGCCCGACCAGTAGAAGCGGGTGGCGATCTCGCCGACGCTGACCAGCAGCTGGTCGACGTCGGCCCCGGACGGCAGCGCCGCGGCCACCTCGGTCACCGGTTCGTGCCGCCCGGCCGTGCCCAGCCCGAGCTCGACGTAGCTCTCCCGCAGCAGGCTCAGCAGCAGCCGCGACGCCGGGTCGAGATGTTCGGGTTCGACGAGCCGTACGAGCCGGGCGGCCTCGGCCGCGTCGCCCACGTCGGAGACCGCGATCAGCGCCGCCATCAGCCGCCGGGCGCGCGGGCGGGGTCCGGTGGACAGCTCGGCCGCGCGCAGGAACATGCCGTGCGCGCCGACCCCGCCGCCGCGTTCACGCACCTCACGGGCCGAGGATTCCAGGGCGGCGGCGATGCTCTCGTCGGGCCGGTCGGCCGCGGCGGCCCGGTGCCAGACGTGCCGGTCGGGGCGGTCGGCGGTGAGCGCGGCGAGAGCGCGGTGGCAGGCGCGCAGGTCGCTGCCGGCGGCGGAGCGGCGGACGACGGCGCGTACGAGGGGATGGCGGAACCGGACGGCCCGGCCGGACCCCAGCGGCTCGATCACGCGGGCCATCACGGCGGGCGCGAGCGCGGGCGCCTCGACGGGCTGCCCGGTCACCTCGGTCGCGGCGGCGAGCACCTCGTCGACGTCGCCCTCGCCGACGGCCGCGGCGAGCAGCGCGATCCGGGCCGGTTCGGGCAGTGTGGCCAGCCGGGCCGCGAAGGTCTGCTCGAGACGCTCGGTGAGGGGCAGCTCCCCGGTCAGGATCTCGGGGCCGTGCGCGCCCTGGGCCAGCTCGGTCAGGGCCAGGGGGTTGCCGGCCGCGTCCCGCAGGATGCGCCCTCTCACGGCAGCCGAGAGACCGGGGGCGTACGCCCGTACGACACGCTCGGACTCGGACGGGCCCAGCGGTGTCACCGTCCGGGCCGGCAGTCCGCTGCTGTCGGGCAAGTCGTCGCGGCGGGCGCCCAGCAGCAGCACCGCGTCGGCCCCGACGCGCCGGCCGACGAAGGACAGCACGACCGCGCTGGCGGGGTCGGCCCAGTGCAGGTCGTCGACGACGAGGGCGACCGGTTGACTGTCGGCCAGCGAGGTGACCAGCTCGAGCGTCGCCTGCGCCACGGCGTACACCCCGGGGTTTTCGGTCCTGGGCAGCGGGTGGGGGCGCAGAAGCTGATCGAGCAGCGCGAAGCCGAACGCGGATTCGCCCGGCGTGCCGGAACCGGTGAGGACCCGGAAACCGGCCGCGGAGGCTCGCTCGGCGGCGTGACCGAGCAGCGCCGACTTGCCGATGCCGGGCTGTCCGTGCAGCAGCAGCGCGCCGCCCTCCCCCGCCGCGGCGCGGTCGATCAAGGTCTGGAGCTGGGCGAACTCGTCGTCCCGGCCGATCACGAAGTCCGCCATCCAGCCGACCCTACGACAGCGCGGGCCGCACTCGATCGGCACCGAGGGCTCGTACCGTCGATCCGGGCAGCAGTTCTGCACCGTCGTCAGGGGGCTTGTCGTGATCTTGGAACCCGCCGCTGAGGCGCTGGGCACCCCACCGCCCGGTTCGCCGGCCGAGGCCCGCCGCGCGTTCGACCGCCTGCAGGCCGGGGAGGTCGAGGCGCCGCCGGTCGACTCCCACTGGGTGACCGTGCCCGCTTCGGTAGGAGATGTCCGCGTACGGATCGTCCGGCCCCACGGCAGCGACGGCATCCTGCCCGCGGTCGTATACGCGCACGGCGGCGGCTGGACGCTCGGCGACGCGGGCACCCACGACCGGCTGATCCGGCTGCTGGCGGCCGGCACGGGCGCGGCGGTTCTCTTCGTCGAGTACGCGCGCTCGCCCGAGGCGCGCTATCCGGTCGCGGTCGAGCAGGTCTATGCGACCGCACGCTGGGTGACCGCGCACGGTGCCGCCGAAGGCCTCGACGCGTCCCGGATGGCGGTCGCGGGCGACTCGGCGGGCGGCAACCTCGCGGCGGCCGTCGCCATCCTCGCCCTGCGCCGCGGCGATGTCCGGTTCGTGCACCAGTCGCTGTACTACCCGGTCACCGACGCCCGGCAGGAGTACCACGCGTTCGCCGACGGGCCGTGGCTCACCGCGCGGGCGATGGCCTGGTTCTGGGACAACTACGCGCCCGACCCCGCGACCCGCTCCGAGATCACCGCCTCGCCCAACCAGGCGACCCTCGACGAGCTGCGCGGGCTGCCCCCGGCCTTCGTCTGCGTGGCCGAGGCCGACGTCCTGAGAGACGAGGGCGAGGCGTACGCGGCCAAGCTGCGCGCCGCCGGGGTCGCCGTCACCACGGTGCGCTACGACGGCATCTGCCACGACTTCCTGAGCCTGAACCCGCTGCGCGACACCTTCGCCGCGCGGGCCGCCACGGCACAGGCGATCGCGGTGCTGCGCGAGGCGCTCTCGTGAGCCCGCTGGCCGATTTCCTGGGCGTACGCGAGCGGTTGCTGCGCATCGCCACCCGCATCGCCGGGTCCGAGGCCGAGGACGTCGTGCAGGACGCGTGGCTGCGCTGGCAGCGGGTCGACCACGCCGAGGTGCACGATCCTCCGGCGTACCTGTCGCGCACCACCGTGCATCTGTCGCTCAACCGCGCGCAGCAGCGCCCGACGACCGCGCTCACCGCGTCGATGCAGCCGTCCCCCGACCCCGCCGACCGTGTCGCCGAAGCCGACGAACTGCGTACGGCATTGCGGTTGCTGGTGGCCCGTCTCGAACCGCGCTCGCGTGTGGCCTACACCCTGCGCGAGGCGTTCGAGGTGCCGTACCGGGAAATCGGGGATCTTCTGGGAGTTTCCGAGGTCTATGCCCGGCAGCTCGTGCGACGGGCCCGCCGGCGCCTCGCGGAGGGCCACGATCGGGCAGTGTCGCGTGAGGACCACCGGGCTCTGATGTCCGCTTTCCACCGCACCGTCCACACTGGCGACCCGACATGCCTGGCGGACCTGGCATGGCGGACTTTTCGCGCGACAGAAAAAAGTAAGGATTGATTTATCGAAAGATATGGACGGCGCGTCAAAAGCTGATGATGATGTTCACACTTCTGCATCGGGTTGGTAACCGGGGAGCGTGGATGAAACGTCTGATCTTGGCCGCCGTACTTATAGGAACTTTCGCTGCGATACCGGCAACGGCTCAGGCCGCTGCCGACCTGCCGCCCCAGGAACCGGGCGTGACCCTTCGGACGTACGACATCGGACTGCCGCTCAACAAGGTCTGTGAGCTCAAGCCCGGACAGACGCCCAACGTCGACAAGCTGATGCCGACCATCGACTGGTCGACCGCCGAGCAGTTCGGCCAGGAGGACAACTTCGTCACGCACGCGCTGGCGAACCTCACCGCCGCCTCGGCCGGCAACTACACCTTCCGGCTCACCAGCGACGACGGGTCGAAGCTCTACATCGACGACAAGCTCGTCATCGACCACGACGGCCTGCACGGCACCGACCCGGCCAAGGACGGCGAGGCCGAACTGACCGCGGGCGTGCACGCGCTGCGCGTCGAATACTTCGAGCGCGCCGGCGGCCAGCGGCTCACCCTGGCCTGGAAGACCCCGGGCAGCGGCGACTTCGCGACCGTGCCGACCAGCGCGCTGAGCACCGACGCGGGCGTCGTGCGGGTGACCGCGCCGGGCCGCAAGGAGTGCATCGAGGGCACCGACGCCCCCGGCGACGGCCTGCCGCTGACCATCGTCAACCCCGGCTACGACCTCACGAACCTGCGCCCGGACGGCTTCGAGCCGGCGGTGACCGGCATCGCCTGGCGGCCGGACGGCAAGATGGTCATCAGCACCTGGGGCGGCACCGACAAGGTGCTCGGCGAGGTCTACCTGGTCGAGAACGTGACCGGCAAGACCGGCCCGGCCAGCGTCAAATACACCAAGATCGCCGACAAGCTCAAGGAGCCGATGGGCATCGCGGTCGTCGACGGGCTGGTCTACGTCTCGCAGAAGCACGAGCTGACCGAGCTGCGCGACACCAACGGCGACCAGGTGCTCGACACCCGCCGTACGGTCGCGGTGTGGCCCTTCGGAGGCAACTTCCACGAGTTCGCGTTCGGGCTGCTCTACCGCAACGGCAACTTCTACGCCAACCTCTCCGTCTCGATCAACCTGGGCGGGGCGACGACCGACCCGCAGCCGGTCGGCGGCCGCGGCACGCACATCGAGGTGAACCGCAAGACCGGCAAGGTGAAGATGCTGGCCGGCGGTCTGCGTACCCCGAACGGCATCGGCTGGGGCAACGGCGACGACATCTACGTCACCGACAACCAGGGTGGCTGGCTGCCGTCGTCCAAGCTCCTCAAGATGGAGAAGGGCGCGTTCTACAACCACTACACCAACCCGGACGGCCAGTTCGACGCGGCCAAGCCGGCCCGGCCGGTGCTGTGGCTCCCACAGAACGAGATCGCCAACTCGCCGAGCACGCCGGTACTGCTCAAGTCGGGCACCTACCGCGGGCAATTCCTGATCGGCGACGTCACCTACGGCGGACTGCAGCGGGCGGCGCTCGAAGAGGTCAACGGGGTCGAGCAGGGCGCGGTCTTCCGCCACACGCAAGGCCTCGAAGCGGGCATCAACGAGGTGTCGCTCGGGCCGGACGGCGCGATCTACGTCGGTGGGCTCGGCGCGGACGGCAACTGGGGACAGGACGGCAAGCTCCGGTACGGGCTGCAGAAGCTCACGCCGAACGGCAAGAGCGTGTTCGACATGAAGACGGTCAAGGCGACATCGACCGGGTTCGCGATCGAATACACCGAACCGCTGTCGGACGCCACGGTCGCCAAGATCGCCAGCTCGTACGCGGTGAAGCAGTGGCGGTACGCGCCTACGGCCCAGTACGGCGGGCCCAAGGTCGACGAAGAGGCGCTGACGGTCACGGGCGCGAAGGTGTCGCACGACCGCAAGACGGTGACGCTCACGATCCCGGGGCTGCGGGCGGACCGGGTGGTGCACCTGCGGTCGCCGCGTCCGTTCGCCGCCAAGGACGGCGAGACGCTGTGGAGCACCGAGGCCTGGTACACGCTGAACGAGATCCCGGGGCGCGACGAGCAGAAGATCTTCTACGAGGCCGAAGAGGGCTACCGGGAAGGCACCGCGGCGCTAGCCACGGACCACCGGGGATTCAGCGGAGTGGGCTTCGCCGCCGGCTTCGGCAACCTGAACGCCTCGACCACGATGCATGTCGACGTGGACAAGAGCGGCGACTACGCGGTCGGACTGCGCTACTCCAACGGGCCCAACCCGTTCAGCGGCAACAAGACGATCAGCGTCCACGTGAACGGCCGGAAGATCCAGCAGGTGACGCTGCCGAGCACGGTCACGTGGGACGACTGGGCGACCGTGACGACGAAGCTGGCCCTCTCGCGCGGCACGAACACGATCACGTACCGGGTGGACGCGCTCGACAGCGGGCACGTGAACCTCGACTTCATCAGCGTGCGCAAACCGTCCTCGCGGTTGACGCTGTTCGACGGTCACGGTCTGGACGAGTGGCAGCACACCGACGGGCGTCGCCCGGCCTGGCCGGCGGTGGCGCCGAACGCAACCGAGGTCTGCTGTGGGGACCTGCGGACCAAGGAAGCGTTCGGGGACTACAAGCTGCACGTCGAATTCAAGGTGCCGCTGCTCCCGGCCGACGTCACCGGGCAGAACCGTGGCAACAGCGGGGTCTACCAGCAGGAACGTTACGAACTGCAGATCCTCGACTCGTACGGGGACACGACCCTCGCCAACAACGAGGCGGGGGCGATCTACACGGTGAAGGCGCCGGATCTGAACGCGGCTACGGCGCCGGAGACGTGGCAGACGTACGACATCACGTTCCGGGCGGCGCGGTACAACGACGCGGGAGCCAAGACGGAGAACGCGCGGATCACGGTCGTGTGGAACGGCAAGAAGGTCCACGACAACATCGAGATCCCGAACGGGACTGGTGGGAACATTCCTGAGGGGCCGGCTACCGGGTCGATCCGGTTGCAGGATCACGGGAACAAGGTGCAGTACCGCAACATCTGGATCGAACCTACGGTCTGAGGTTTCTTGAGGGCCACCGGGTGTGTTTCGCCCGGTGGCTTTCTTGCGCTCGGACGGTCGGCCCCGGAATGTTCCACCACTGACTTTGAGAGGCAGCTATGTCTGTGGTGGAGCATCCCGGGGCCGACCTTGCCGGGCATCGAGTGACGGCCAGGGGAATGGTCACCGGGGCTCTGAGTGCAACTCGGGGTGAGTGATCCCCCGGCGGGAGGTGGGCCGGCTGCCGCGCTGTGGTCAAGGCAGTCGACGCGTCACTCAGGCCGGCCTATGTGGTGGTCAAGGGAACATTCTGTGCCGGTTGCGGTTCGGGCGCATCGCGCCCTCGCGGTAATTGGGCCGCGGACGCCCAATCGATGTTTCACAAAGGCCTGGCGAAAGCTTGGGTGGTCTCCTAGCGCTCGGGCGGGGGTGCGGGGGCGGGGCCCATGCGGTTTTAGTGGAATCGCACCGAGCGCGCGCTGGTCAGCAATCGTCCTGGTGCCAGTTGCCGGCCTCGCGGGTCCAGGGCTCGGCCTCCTGGTTGATCGCCTTGATGGAATAGGTGTAAGTGACGCGGGCTAGGTCGTCGGACTCCTTGGCCGAGTACGACTCGAACGGCAGAGCGCTGCCGTACATCTGCTCCGCCGCGCTGACGATTCCGGTGAACGTCGACAGTGACGTCCGCTTGCGGCACCGCTCGGACAGCAGGCCGTAGGCCGTTGTGGCGTCACCGGTGAGGAACGCGTCGCTGTAGGCCTGAACGGCCTGCCTCAACTCGGTGCTGCCTTCAGCCTTCGCGGGCTGCGAAGTCACGGGACTCGCCGGGGTGATCGCGGCCGGTTTCTCCGACGTGGTGGGCGCCGCCGCCGGGTCGGCTGCGTCACCGCAGGCGGCCGTGAGCAAGGTCGTCGCAAGGCAGGTGAAAATGATCTTGTTTCGCACCCGCGCAGGTTAGCGCCGACTCAAGATCATCGTCTCACCAGGGCGGCCTGCGCGGGGTATGCTGTTCGATCCTGACTGCACATTGGACCTCGGTCGGCTGGGATGCTTTCAAAATTCGGCAAGGGACTGGTCGGCCTCCTGCTCGCCGTTGGCGCGATAGCCGTCTCGGCCGTCGTGTTTCTCGGTGGCATCTACTACGTCGGAACCGGGATCTACGGCTTCGTGGACGCCTTTTCAGCGCGCCACGGCATATCGCAGGCCTACGTCTACGCCAGTCCGTTCGCCATGATTCTGCTCTGGCTGGGCTTCGAGGCCGCCGAGAAACGGCTTCCGTTACGAGCGTGGAGGGCGCGCGCGGCCGCCGGTGTCGTAAGCGCCATCGGCTTCGGGCTTCTGATCGGGGTTGGCTGGGTTGTCGGGATAGCCGGCCTGTTGACCGGGCCGAAACCGTTCGCGATTTCCAGTGAGACCGGCGCGAGTGGCCGGATCGGCGAGGCGATCGTGTGGGCGCTGACCCACGCTCCCTCGCTGGCCAACCCGAGGATCACGGCACTGATCGGACTGGTCATCGGCCTGCCGATGGCGGTGCGGTCGTTCTGGTCGGTCGCTCCCCTGTCGGCCCACGACGGGAAGATCCATGTTATCTCCCGGCCACGCCCCGGCCCGCAGGAGCGCGTCCCGACTAGCACTCGTCCGCTTCCTGGGCGTCGGCCGCCTCCCGCTTCCCCGCGAACACGCCCCAGTTGGTCCCCCGCCGCGCCGGTGAAGACGTCCAAGTTCTCGTTCGGCAGCGGGCACGTCCGGGCGGGTATCGCAACAGGCATCGCCACCTTCGCGTCGGTGTCGGCCGGATGGAACGACAGCCCGAAACTGTTCCAGCTGATCCTCAGCCTCCTCGCCTCCGCCGGGACGGGAACGATGGCGTCGCTCCAATGGCGTGCATCGTCGAGCGCCTCCCGGAAGTAGAGACAGAGACGTCGGCACAGGCATTCGGCGGCATGCGCCAAGCCTCGGCCAGGCCAAGGTCACCGATCCTGTTGCGCTGATCGCATTGGCCCGCTACATCGAGGAACAGGGAGCCCCACGTCGGCTCCGCGGCAGATCAGTAGACCTTGGCGGCTGTTACTCCGGTACGGGAAGCTGCGGTGGCGAGTCCTGATACTCGCCGAGGGCATACCGAAGGCGATGGTTGAGGTCGCTGATCGCCTGCCGCAACTCCCTTTCGGTGGGGTCTGGCCGGACAAGCGCCTCTCGCGCCAGCCGACGCCCAATCCGATCACGTAGATGCGGCGAGACAGCGCCCGCCGAAATCTCCCCTTCCAGGACCGCAAGCACGCCGATCAAGCCGGCCAAGTCCTGTTGGCGGCAACTGCGCGGAGCAAGGTCGTCCGGGGTGTCCGGGTTCATCCCGACACCGTACGTCAGCAGAGCACGCCCACCTTGAGCGCGACCGCCGAGGTGACTGTGGATCCGACAGGCGACAGCGCGGGAGCGACGTCCTGCCGTTCCGCCTCGAGCAGGGCGCCGTTGGCCGGCCGTCCGATCGGCGGGAGGTCACCGATCTGCGCGGGGAGGTCGCGAGTGCTCACGCCATCACGATAGAACGCCTCAGCGTCGCGACGCCCGCGGTCGAACTCATTCGTCCTCGAGGAGCAGGCGGGCGTTGATCGTGGGGCTGCCGGCCTGGTCGAGGGGGAAGGCCGTGCCTACCTGGTCTCCGTGACCGGGGACGTCGATCGTGACCGTCAGCGTGCGGTCGAGGATCGAGTCCTGGTCCAGGCGGAAGTCGATGTTGATGATGCCGTGTTTTCTGCAGGTTTCGCAGTCTCGGGGCAGGTTGGGCTGGAAGAAGTAGCGCTTGGCAATCGGGCGGCCGTCGGCGAGCAGGTTCACGGCGAAGGAGCCGGGGATGTCCAGGCGGCTGATGCCCTTCACGCGGACCGAGACCGGGCTGCTTCGCTTTATCGAGAAGGTTCGGGCTGCCCGGAGGCTGCCGACGGTGTTCTCCATCGTGTCGCCTGTATCCAGTTTGTCGTACGCGATCGGCAGGTCTATTGACGCGTCGGAGGTGGCGTCGAACGGAGGGAGCGCGTTGAACGGCGCGGACAGCCATTCGGCGCTGGTGGTCAGAGTCGACTTGAAGCCGGTCAGAGTGGTCGCGCCGACCTTGTGCTGCCAGCTCAGCCACAAACGGTCCAGGTTGCAGTGGAAGAACCAGAAGACAGGGTCGAAGGAGGCAACGTTCTGGTCGCCCATTGTCGGGCCGATGGAGCCGTGGCCGCCGTCGTGGGCCTGGATCGAGAAGTCCTGGTAGCCGTCGACGTTGTACTCGCCCCAGATCGACTGTTTCATCGACGTCGCGATGTCGGAGAGCACGCCGAAGGCCTCCACGTTGAGTGCGATCTCGGCGGGTGAGAAGCGTTCGGTCTTGTACGGGAAATAGCCGGCGACGGGTTGTGGAGTGGCGGCGGCGCCGGGGTCCTCGGGCAGGGCGTACTGGTCGAACGGCGGCTCCTGCAGGCGGTCGGGCAGAGGCGTACGGATGTCCCAGTAGGGCAGGGTGACGTCGGCGCAGCCGGGCACCGAGCGCAGCGCGTCCTCGAAGACCTGCAGGTAGACGCGATGCCACGGGTTGTAGCGGTCCTCGTGGTGCAGGCACCAGCGCTGACTCAGGCCGTGGATGCCGGCGAGCGCGAAGTAGCTGTCGGGCGCGGACGCGGGGCGGGCCATCAGGCCGGCGAAGGCGGTCTTGAGTGTTTCGAGCTCGGACTCGGACAGGGTTTCGATGTTCTTGCGGATGCGGGTCGAAGGCGTGTCCGGCGTTTCCACGGGCGGGACCGCGACGCCCATCGGGAAGCCGTTGACGATCCAGTTGCGGAAGGTCTGGGAGCGCTCGGCACTCCATTGTCCTTCGGCGTCGGGTGGCATATCGGGCGTCGGTGGGGCGGTGTGGGTGAAGACGGAAAGGGCGTTTCTTTTCACCCCGTCGTACGTGGCCAGGTCGATTCCTTTGAGGGCCATGTGCTCGATGTCCTCGGGGCGGAAGAAGTTTCGGATATCGGCCAGGTAGGTCGGGGATGCGACGACCTGTTCAACGGACATGTGAACCTCCGCGACATTTTGAATAACCCCTGCCTACTCCTTGCCGGAGAGGGCGGGGTCGAATCAGTCGGGACGTCGACAGGGTGGTATTTCCCGGCAGGCCTGGTCCCCGGGGCGCAAAATCTTTCCCAGGGCGTGTCGATCCGCGGGTCGGTCGTTCGACCTGAGGATGTGGGAGCCGAGCGGCGGCCCCGGGACGAGGAGAGCCAGATGCCGAAATATCTGTTGATCATGCGGGGCACCGACGAGTCGAACGCGGCCATGATGGCCGACATCGACGCGATGATGGCCACCACCCACCAGTTCATCGAGGACGCGGTCAAGGCGGGCGTCCTGCTCGCGGCCGAGGGCCTCGAAGACCCGGGTCAGGGTGTGGTGGTCGACTTCAGCGGCGACACCCCGGTGGTCACCGACGGGCCCTACGGCGAGACCAGGGAGCTGTTCGGGGGCTTCTTCATGGTCGATGTCGCCACGAAGACGGAGGCGGTCGAGTGGGCCAAGCGGGTCCCGGTGGCTCGCGGCGCCAAGATCGAGGTCAGGCGGGTGCCGGGCAGCGACGAGGTCCCCGCGGGCTGATCGGCTGCTTCATCCCAGATAGTTCGAGATCTGCGAAGCCACGTCGGCGGCGTCCGTGGCCATGCCGTAGAGGATTCCCGAGCCGCGATGGGTCTGCCACGGCAGCCCGACCACGAACAGCCCCGGCAGCGCCAGCGCGCCGTCGTGCTGCTCGGGCGTTCCGGACGGGTCGACCACGTCGGCGGGGAGCCAGCCGGTGTCCGGCCGCATGCCGGTGCACCAGACCACACTGCCGATCCCGGCCGTCGCGGCGTCCAGCTCGGTCGGCGAGGCGGGCTCGTACCCTAGGGGCGCCTCCACCGGATCGACGTCTCCCGGCGTCTCAGCCCCGAGGTGCCGGTCGATCTGGGCCCGGAAACGGGCGGCGAAATCGTCGGCGGCCTTCATGTTGTGAGCCAGGTCGCCGGCCAGCCGGAAGCGGGCCCCGTCGGCCCCTACGAGCTTCCCGAGCAGGGTGATTCCGTCGCGGGCCAGCTGCTGCAGGGCCATGGTGCGGCCCCCGCCCGACCCGCTCACCGCAACCTGCGGAGCGCGGCGGACCTCCTCGGGCGTCTTCTCCCGGGACTGCTCCAGAAGGCCGAGTTCGCGCAGCCAGACGAAGACGTCGCGGCCCCGGTAGCGCCGCGGCACCCGCCCGACCGCGCTGGTGGCGAGGAAGACGGTCCGGCCCGCACGGCGCAGCTCGTCGGCGATCTGTACGCCGCTCTGCCCGCTGCCGACGACCAGAACGGCGCCGGGCGCCAACTGGTCCGGCCGGCGGTAGTCGATCGCGTGCACCCCGGCGACTCCCGTAGGCAAAGCGATCGCGGGAACCCTGGGCAGTCGCAACGGGCCGCTGGCCACGACGACCGCGCGGGCCGACCACTCCCCCTCGGAGGTCATCAGCACGAAGCTGTCACCGTCGCGGCGTACTGCCCTGACCTCGACGTGGGTCCGCACCGGCGCCTTGGTCAGCCGCGCGTAGCGGTCAAGCATGTGGATGATGTCGGTCCGCGACAGGAACTCGTCCGGGTCGTGGGCGGAGAGGTCGAGGCCGGGAAGACGTACGGACCAGGCCGGGGTCACCAGGTGGAAACTGTCCCAGCGTTCCGAGCGCCAGGTCGCCCCCACCTCGTCGCGTTCGAGCACGACATGGCCGACGCCGAGCATCGACAGGTGCCTGCTGGTGGCCAGCCCGGCCGGCCCGGCGCCGACCACGACAACATCGGACCGACGACCTGATTCACTGGTGACCGCCATCAAAGATTCCCCTCGACCCGGGCGGCGCCATGGGGTGTGTTCGACCGCCGAATGATGCGCCACGACAGGCCAACGCACGCGGAGCCACCAGGTTCACCCGAAACACCGGCTGGCCGGGCTTTCGTAAGCGCCATCACATGCCCGGTACGCGTCACGGGTGCAGTGCGGTCGCCTACCGGTCCGCTGCCGGGGCGGCTCTGACCAGGGAGTCTCCGTCGGTATCCAGGTTCGCGAGCAGATCTTGGAGCTCGGCGTGCCGGAACTGGAAAACCCGGCCCGCCTGCCGCAGCACCTGCCGGTCGGCGGCCTGACGGAGCAATTTCATGAAACTCACCCGGCGACCCGTCGGCAGCAGGGCCAACTCGACCACCGCCAGCCCGATCACCGGTCCGAGGGACTGACCGAGACTCAGGGCGAAGATGCAACAGCTGAAGGTCGTCACGACGGCCACGGCGGGGACCAGCAGCGGCGAGGTTTCCCAGACACTCGAGAGGAAAAGGGCAGCAACCGCCACTGTCGCGCATGTCGACGTCAACAACACCCGCTCGATCAAGCGGCGGCACGCCGAACTGTAGATCTCCTCGGGGCTGACGTCTCGGATCGAGTCCGCGTTCCCGGGCGCCGCGCGAAACATAGCCGGGCCGGAGAGCGTGATGAGGAAGCCGACGACGATCGCGGTGATCGGCGCCGTCGCCGACAGGCTGAGATCCATGATGATCATGGCGATCGAATGGTTCATGACCGCCAAGAAAATGGCGAGCAGCACGTAGGCGACGACGACAGCCCGGGGACGGAGCACCAGTGGCTCGAGCTTGCTGTGCCATTGCCACCAGATGGGTCGATGAGCCGCCGACACGGCTACGGGAAACGCCATCATCCCGAGCATCAGGCCACGGCCGTTTCAACATCATCCCGTGAGGCCGAGGATGGTGAATGGCCTGGTCATTTCGCGGTTGGCCCAGCGGGTGGCTTCGGTGATGTTAGTGCGGCCGGCCAGGCGTAGGGCGTTG
>NZ_RJAC01000027.1 GCF_003999975.1 Actinoplanes solisilvae
ACCACCCAAAATCCCCACCCCCGGATGGCTCCAAGCCCAACTCCTCACCCACCTCAAAGTCGACCCCACCCGACCCCGCTGGCTATAACGGCAGTCCAACACCATGTGCGAAGTCCAGGTCTAGTCAGAGCTCGATCAGGATTGTCCGTGGCCCGACATTCACGCTCTCGACCAGCATGTGCGCCCGGAAGCGGCCGGTCTGAACGGTCGCTCCCCGGGCGCGCAGGCCTTCCACGTACGCGGTGACGAGCGGTTCGGCCACCTCGGCCGGCGCGGCCGCGTTCCAGGTGGGCCGGCGACCCTTCCGGGCGTCGCCGTAAAGGGTGAACTGGCTGACCACGAGCAGCGGGGCGCCGAGATCCGACGCGGACGCCTCGTTGTCGAGAATGCGCAGTTCATACGTTTTCCGAGCCAGTTCGGCGGCCTTGGCCGGTGTGTCGTCGTGGGTCACCCCGACCAGCACCAGCAAGCCGTCCTCGATCTTGCCGACCACCTCGTCGTCGACCGTGACCGAGGCCCGGCTCACCGTCTGCACCAGCGCCCGCATCTCAGAAATCTCCCCGCACTCGCGCGGCGGCCACCGGCAGGGCGGCCACCTCCTCGGCCGACATGGTCCACTGCGCCGCCCGGAAGGCGACGACCTCGTCCAGCTTCCCGAGCGGGTCGCCGGGCACGATCGCGAGTAGGCGGTCGAGCATCGCGCCCGCGTCCGCGCCGATGTCGTGGTCGATCGACCCGATCGCGACCTGGGCCAGGATCAGCGCGGTCAGGGCGGTGTCGAAGTCGGGATCGCCGTCGCCCGCGTTACGCCAGTCGATGACGACGGGGCCGCGCGCGGTGAGCAGGACGTTGTCCGGGTGCAGGTCGAGATGCACGATCGAGCCATCGCCCGAGCGGGCCGGCAGCGAGTGCAGGTGGCGCAGCAGGTCGGCCATGATCGTCGCGGCCTCGTCGGAGGTCAGGTTCCCGCTCAGGTAGGCGTCGGCCATCGTCGGGCCGTCGAGCCGCTCCATCTCCAGCTCGGGGCCGTCGACGCGATAGACCTGCGGCACCGGGTAGCCCAGACCCCGGGCGTACGCCATCACGGCGGCCTCGGGCGAGGAATCGCTGCCGTCCCGGTAGCGTCGCAGCACCCGATCCGCGCCGAGCGCGAAGACGTCGGCCTCGCGTCCGGCGGCGATCGGTTCGTCCATGGGCGTCACGCCGTGGACGGTAGCGGATCAGTCGACCGAATTACTGCTCGAGTCGCTGGTGTAGCTGTCGACCGGTGTCTCCATCGCGCCGGTCGTGGCGTCCCCGGTCGTCGTGTTGGCGACCCCGGGCCCCGAGCGAGGCCGCGTCTTGAAACTGTTCGGCCCCGCGGTGCCGCCGGTCGTGGTCATCACGCCGTGCTCGGGGTGCTCCCCGCCGTCCTGGAGCCGGTCGACGTCGGTGCCCGCGGCGAGCGTGCTGGACAGGCCCGGGTCGTCGTCGCCCTTCTCGGGCCGGTAGGTCTCGGGCACGTCGAGGGCGCCGGCCCCGTAGTCGCCTCCGAGGATCTCGCGCTCGATCTCTTCCTGCGAATCGCTCATGTCGTTCCTCCCGACGGTTCGGCGGCACCCAACGTTCCCCACGCCGGAGCAGGCAAAACCGAAGTGACGCGGGCTACAGCGGCCGGACCATGCCGTCGAGCATGGCGACGAGCGGTGAGAGGTCCCCGTGCAGTGCGGCGGCCGACGCGGCGTCGTTCACCGTCGCGTCGAGCTCGCTCCACGCGATCCGCCAGCCGGCCTCGCGGGCCAACTGCCCGAGGAAGGCTCGCTGCGTCCGGCCGTTGCCCTCGCGGAACGGGTGGATCGCGTTGATCTCGCCGAGGTAGTGCGCGAGTCGGCGTACGAAAGAATCGCGGGCCAGACCGGCCAGCAGACCCTCGGCGGCGAGGGCGGCGAAGACCTCGGCCGAGGAGGACTCGATGAACCGCCAGTGGCAGAACCTGTCCCGCGAGGTTCGCGCGATGTCGACGGTGCGCAGCTCGCCCGCCCACGGGTAGACGGCGCCGAAGATCTGCCGATGGAATTCGCGCAGATGAGCCAGGTCGTAGGAGCCGGGCAGAGGCCGTACCGAAAATCGAAGTAGCGCGGCGAAACTGAGGTCGGCCTCGGCCCGGCTCAGCGCGGCCGCCGAGGTGATGCCGAGTCTGTTGGGGAGGGCGTCGCCGTCGGTCACGCGCGGTGGTAGGCGAGCAGCATCGCTTCCATCTGGCCCGCGGTGATGCGGCCCTGGGCGAACAGGCCGGCCAGCTCGCTCGCCACCGACGACGGCTCCTGCCCCTCGGCCCGCAGCGATCCGGTAGCGTCGTCGACTGCCTGGTCACGCTCGCTGCGAAGCTCGTCGTAGACCCTGACCGGCACCAGCACGCCGACCGCCTTGCGGTGGGCGCCCAGAAACACGGAGTCGCCGGAGCCCCGGCTGAATCCGGCAAGAAGGTCGGGAAGCTGCTTCCGCGCTTCCGCGACCCCGAGAACGTCCTGACGTGGCATTTCTCAATGGTACAAGAAGATGTACAACTTTGCCGCCGCCCGGCGGCCCTCTTGCGGGATGGTCATCATGAGTATGTCGCTGCCGATCGCGCCCGAAGCCAACGATCTGCTCAACAAGAACCCGCTGGCACTGCTGATCGGGATGATTCTCGACCAGCAGATTCCGCTGGAGAAGGCGTTCAGCTCGCCCTATGTGCTGGCTCAGCGGCTCGGTCACGCGCCGACGGCGGCCGAGCTGGCCGGCTTCGACCCCGACGCGCTCATCGCGATCTTCGGGGAGCCGCCGGCGCTGCACCGGTTCCCCAAGGCGATGGCCGGCCGGGTGCAGGAGGTGTGCCGCACGCTGGTCGAACGCTACGACGGCGACGCCGCCAACCTGTGGACCGGCGTCGACAGCGGGGCCGAGCTGCTCAAACGGATCGCGTCGCTGCCCGGGTTCGGCAAGCAGAAATCGCAGATCTTCGTGGCCCTGCTCGGCAAGCAGTACGGCGTGCAGCCGGCCGGCTGGCGTGAGGCGGCCGACGGCTACGGCGTCGACGGCTCGCGCAAGTCGGTCGCCGACATCGTCGACGAGCAGTCGCTGGGCGAGGTCCGTACGTACAAGAAAGCCATGAAGGCCGCGGCCAAAGATCGATAGATTTGGATGTGTAACATCTTCCGGCTGCGATTTTTTGAACACGTTCGGCTCCCGCTGGGCGTACCGGCGGGAACGGTGCAAGTATGAGGGGTCGATCGGAGACCCCATCGTGAAGAAGCAGCCGGACCGGGCGGTTCTCATCACGGACGCCGCCCGCAGCCAGGACGAGCAATTCCGCAGCCGGCAGATCCGCTACGTGTCGATGATGGGCCTTCGCGCCGCGTGTCTCGTGGCGGGCGCCGTGCTGATCAGCATCCGCCCGCCCCTGCTCCCGCTCTGGCTGATCCTGTGCGCCGCGGGCATGGTCTTCCTGCCCTGGGCAGCCGTTCTGATCGCCAACGATCGCCCCGCGCGGTCGAAGGCCGAGCGGGCCGCCAGCGCCCAGGCCCGAGCCCCCAAGCCCCAGCCGACGATCACCCAGCACACCCCCGAGCCGACCGAATACCTGACGATCGACCTCGAGCCCGAGGCAACGTTCGAGCACCGCGAAAAACGTTGAATCGGACGTACGCCTCGTGTGGTGGGACAACCGCATTGCCGCGAACTCCGCCTTCGGCGGCTGCCGCGGCGACCTGATCGGTGGTCACGGCCGTAGCGCCCGACCGGGCCGTTCCCGGTGGTAACGCTTCAAGCACAACAACCCGAGCGGTAGAGCGATGCCCTGGGGACGCGCTGACCCGCGGATTCGGCTTTGCCCGGTCCAGCCCGGTCCAGCCCGGTCCAGCCCGGTCCAGCCCGGTCCAGCCCGGTCCAGCCTTGCCCGGCCGAAATGCGGCATTTTCAGCCGCGTGTTGTGAAGCGCTTGAATGTCAACGCCGCGGGCGGGCGCCGATCGCCGTGACGGCCTTGGCGCCTAGCGTGGTCGCGATCTTCAGGGCCGCCTCGGGCGTGTTGCCGGTGCACCAAGCCGTGAGCAGGCCCGCGGCGAAGGCGTCGCCCGCGCCGGTCGGGTCCTTCATAGCGACCGGGTCGGGAGCCACCGTGTGGCCGGCTCCGTCGGCCGAGACCCAGGTCGCCCCGGCCGCGCCCTGCTTGACGACGACATTCCGGGCGTGAGCGGTCAGGCGGCGGGCCTGTTCCTGGGCGGGGGCCACCCCGGCGAGCACATCGGCTTCGTCCGCGTTGCACAGCAGGACGTCGCACCCGCGTACCCAGGCCAGGAAAGCCTCGGGGCCGGCCGCACGCAGCGGAGCAGCCGAGGCCGCGTCGACACTGGTGGTCAGGCCGAGCTTGGCCGCCGCGGCCAGCGCGGCCAGACCCGCCGGGCGGGAGCCGTCGTGCAGCAGCGGATAGCCCGACAGATGCAGGTGGGTCGCCCCGGAGGACTCGATCGCGGCCCGCACGTCACCCGGGTCGAGCAGCAGCGCCGCTCCCCGGTCGGTGATCATCGTGCGTTCCGTGGGTCCGGCGAGCACGACGACGCTGCCCGTGACGGCTCCCGGATGGGCTCGCACCGCGCAACGGACGCCGGCCGCGGTCAGCTCGGCGACCCGCTCGCGGCCGGCGAGATCGTCACCGACCGCGGCGACCAGCGTGACCGCCCGGCCCGCGTGAGCGAGCCAGGCCGCCGTGTTCGCGGCCTGGCCACCGCCGCCCACGCTGATCGCGGCCTCGGTGTCGGTGCCCGGCTCGATCGGCCCGCCGTGCGCCACCAGCACGTCGGTGACGAGATCCCCGACGACGACGATCACGCGACGCTGAAGCCCAGGGGCGCGGTCGAGTCCTCGGCGGTCGCGACGGCGATCTTGGCGGCCAGCTCGGCGTTGCGCAGGATGATGCGTACGTTGACCTCGAGGCTCTTGCCGTGGGTGCTCTCGTGGAAGTGGCTCAGCAGGAACGGGGTGACCGCCTTGCCGGTGATGCCGCCGCGCGCGAGCAGGGCGAGGCCTTCCGAGAGCGTACGGTCGTGGAGCGCCGGGTCGAGTTGCTCATCGGCCGGCAGCGGGTTGGCCAGGATCAGCGCGCCGGCTCCCACGTTCTGGTCGGAGCGGGCGCGGATCACGTCGGCCACCTGCTCGGGCGAGTCGAGCTCCCAGTCGATGTCGAAGCCGCCGTCGGTGATGAAGAAGCCGGGGAAGCGCTTCGTGCGGTAGCCGGCGACGGCGACGCCCAGCGTCTCGAGCCGTTCGAGCGTGGCGCCCACGTCGAGGATCGACTTGACGCCGGCGCAGACCACGACGATCGGCGTCTGCGCGAGCGTGGTGAGGTCGGCCGATTCGTCAAAAGTGACATTCGCCTCGCGGTGCACGCCGCCCAGGCCGCCGGTGGCGAACACGCCGATGCCCGCGGCGGCCGCGACCGCGCTGGTGGCGGCGACCGTGGTGGCGCCGTCGGCCCGTCGTGCGGCGGCCACAGCAAGATCACGGACGGAGAGTTTCGCCACGCCCTGAGCCAGCGCGAGGTGCTCGATCTGGGCGTCGTCGAGCCCGACGATCAGCTGGCCGCCGACCATGCCGATGGTCGCCGGCACGGCCCCCTGGTCGCGCACGGTCTGCTCGATCTCGCGCGCCACCCGCAGGTTGTCGGGGTGCGGCAGCCCGTGCGAGATGATCGTGCTTTCCAGCGCGACCACCGGCCGGCCGTCCCGGCGGGCACGGGTCACGTGCTCGCCGTATCGAATCGCGAAGTCAGTCACGACAGCTACCGTACGGTGCCTGATCAGTGCCCGGCCAAGGACCGGCGAGCTGGTCGTTGGACCGACCCGGCCCGAGGTGTCAGACTTGCGGGTTGGAGCTTTCGTTAGAGCCGCCGCGACCGGGGGGCCCGGGGGCTCGATGACCCCGTGACCTGAACGAAAGGCAGATGTCGTGAGCACGCAGATCCTGGAGCGTCCGGAGACCAAGGACGCTGACACTGGGCCCGAGATGTTCCATTACGTGAGCAAAGAGAAGATCGCCGAGAGCGCGGTAATGGGCACCTATGTCGTGGCCCTGTGCGGCGAGAAGTTCCCGGTGACCAAGTCTCCGAAGCCGGGTTCCCCTGTGTGCCCGCAGTGCAAGGAGATCTACGAATCGATGCAGGACTGACCAGTCGTAACCCCCGAGGTGTCCGGTGACGAGTGGTGACGGGCTCCTCGCCGCCGATCTGATCGGCGTCGCGGTCTTCGCCGCCTCGGGCGCCTCGGCCGGAATCGCGAAACGGCTCGACCTCTTCGGGGTCGCCTTCGTCGGTTTCGTCGCGGCGCTCGGCGGCGGCATCCTGCGTGACCTGGTGATCGGGTCGGTCCCGCCGCTGGCCTTCGCCGATTGGCGGTACGCGGTCACCGCGGTCGCCGCCGCGCTGCTGGTCTTCTGGCTGCACCCGCAGTTGACTCGGTGGCGACGCCCGGTGCTCCTGCTGGACGCCTCGGGCCTGGGGCTCTTCACCGTCACCGGCACGATCAAGGCGCTCGACGCGGGCGTGCCGCCGGTCGGGGCCTGCCTGATCGGCATGCTCACGGCCATCGGCGGCGGCCTCGCGCGCGACCTGCTGACCGGAGAGATCCCGGTGGTCCTGCAGCGTGACTTCTATGCGCTCGCGGCCCTCAGCGGCGCGATTCTTGTCACGATCCTGCGGGAGACGGGCATCGCGGATCCACTCTCGATGGGCGTGTCGGCCCTGCTCATCACGGGGGTCAGGCTCGTTGCGCTCTATCGCCGGTGGTCGGCTCCGGTGGCTGCGCCGTAAGCCGCGCCCAGCCGTCGCCATGGCTATGCTGAATGCCGCCTCCGGTCCCGTGCCGGGGGTGTTTTTCTTGAGCGGAAGGATCGTCGCAGCTTGAGCCCGCCACTGCCGGACCTGGAGACCTTCCCGCCCCTTCGCGACTGGCAGCGCAAGGCCCTCGTGGGCTACCTGCGCCGCCGCAGCGACGACTACATGGCGGTGGCGACCCCCGGCGCGGGCAAGACCACCTTCGCGCTGCGGATCGCGGCGGAGCTGCTCGCCCACGGCACCGTCGAGGCGGTGACCGTGGTCTGCCCCACCGAGCACCTCAAGGTGCAGTGGGCGTCGGCCGCGGCCCGGGTCGGCATTCAGCTCGACCACGCCTTCCGTAACTCCGACATCCACTCGTCGCGCGACTTCCACGGCGCCGTGCTCACCTATGCCCAGGTCGGCATGGCGCCCGCGGTGCACCGGCGGCGCACGATGACCCGACCCACGCTGGTGATCCTCGACGAGATTCACCACGCGGGCGATTCCCGCAGCTGGGGCGACGGCGTCAAGACGGCCTTCGAGCCCGCCGAGCGCCGGCTCATGCTGACGGGAACGCCCTTCCGCTCGGACGAGAACCCGATCCCGTTCGTCAACTACGAGCGGGGGGACGACGGGCTGCAGCGGTCGCGGGCCGACTCCGTCTACGGCTATTCCGACGCGCTTCGCGACGGCGTCGTGCGGCCCGTGCTCTTCATGGCCTATTCCGGCGAGACCCGCTGGCGCACCAACGCGGGCGACGAGCTGGCGGCGCGGCTGGGCGAGCCGATGACCAAAGACCTGATCGCTCAGGCCTGGCGCACGGCGCTCGACCACCGTGGCGACTGGATGCCGCAGGTGCTGCGGGCGGCCGACGCCCGGCTCTCGAAGCTGCGCGACCACGGCATCACCGACGCGGGCGGCCTGATCATCGCCAGCGATCAGCAGACGGCCCGCGCCTATGCCAAGCTCATCGGCGAGATCTCGGGGCAGCCGGCCACCGTGGTGCTCTCGGACGACGAGGGTGCCTCGAAGCGGATCGCGACCTTCGCCGAGTCGCAGGACCGCTGGATGGTCGCGGTGCGGATGGTGTCGGAGGGCGTCGACATTCCCCGGCTCGCGGTCGGGGTCTATGCCACCAGCGCCTCGACCCCGCTCTATTTCGCCCAGGCGATCGGCCGTTTCGTGCGGGCGCGGCGGCAGGGCGAGACCGCGACGGTCTTCCTGCCGAGCGTGCCGCACCTGCTCGGGCTGGCGAGCGAGATGGAAGCGCAGCGCGACCACGTGCTCGGCCTGCCGAAGCAGAAGGACGGCCTGGACGACGACCTGCTGGAGCGGGCGCAGCGCGAGGAGAACGCGGAGGGCGACCTCGAGAAGCACTTCGAGGCGCTCTCGGCGACCGCCGAGCTCGACCAGGTGATCTATGACGGCACGTCGTTCGGCATGGGGGCGCTCACGGGCACGCCCGAGGAGGAGGAATATCTCGGGCTGCCGGGCCTGCTGACGCCCGACCAGGTGTCGGTGCTGCTGAACAAGCGGCAGGCCGAGCAGATGGCGGCCCAGAAGCGTAGGAAGGCGGCCGAGCCGGTGCCGGCCCAGCGCGAGGCCGCGCCGGTGCCGATGTCGGCCGGGGAGCGCCGCAACAGCCTGCGCCGCCAGCTGAACACGCTGGTAGCGGCTCATCACCACCGCACCAACCTGCCTCACGGCAAGATTCACGCGGAGCTGCGCCGGCTCTGCGGTGGGCCGCCCAGCGCGCAGGCGACCATCGAACAGCTCGAGGAACGGATCGCGACGATTCAGACCCTGTGACGCCGTCATGTGAAGCAGTCTTGACGTTAAGTCCTCTTGACGTCAAGAGGACTTAACTCGATGATGGACGCATGACGACGACAATCCTTGATCGGGTCGTTCGCTGGAACCTCGACCCCGACGGTGAGATCTACGGCGACGAGCGCGAGCGCTACCGGTGGTATGAGGGCATTTCCGCCGCCGCCTCCATGCAGTGGCTCGCCGTCCCGTGGGCCGCGGCCATCATGGTGTGGCCCCTGGGTCGCTCGTCCGTGCTGCCGCTCGCCGTGATCCTCGTCGCCATGATCATTCCGATCTGGATCTGCGGGACCTACGTGCGCCGCCGCCGGGTCGACACCCTGCCGCGAGTGTGGAGCGCGAAACGCGTCGTCCTCGGCGTTCTCAGCGGCATCCCCTACGCGGTGTTCCTCGTCGGCGCGCTCTACGCCTACGACCCGGCCGGCGCCACCTGGAAGGGCGCGGCGGGCGGGGGAGTGGCCGGCGGAGTGATCGGCCTGGTGGTCCAGGTTGCCCAGAGCCGCCGTCGTCGCCGTCGCGAGGCCGCCGCCGCTGAGGACGAGGACTGATGGCGCCGCCGTCGGGCCCGGTGCGCGCTCCCGAGGCGAGTGGTGCCGCCGGGGTCCGCATCCGCGCCGCCCGCAAGGACGCCGGCCTGACCCAGCAAGACCTGTCCGCGGCCGTGCAGGTGAGCCGCCAGACCATCATCGCGATGGAGACGGGCGACTACGCGCCCTCGGTCTACCTGGCCCTGAAGGTCGCCAAGGCCCTCAACGCCACCGTGGAGCAACTCTGGGACGCTGACCCCGAACCGGGCCCCACGCTCTGATTCAGGCCCAGGTTGGCCGTGGAGAGCGGGCTTAGTGATCCGGCCCAGGTTGGCCGTGGAGAGCGGGCTTAGTGATCCGGCCCAGGTTGGCCGCGGAGAGCGGGCTTAGTGATCCGGGCCAGGTTGGCCGCGGAGAGCGGGCTTAGTGATCCGGGCCAGGTTGGCCGCTGAGAGCGGGGCCTGGTGATCGAGGCCCAAGTCGGCCGCTGAGAGGGCGGGGCAGGGCTGTGGCGGGGTCAGGGCATGGAAAAGGGGCGCCCCACACCGTGGGCGCCCCTTTCAAAGTTCTGGTCGGGGGGTTTGGGGAAATCTAGTTGGAGTTAGACATCATGTCCGCGCCGCGCCAGGTGAACTCCGGGTCCGCCGCATACTGCACCGCGATCTTCACCAGGTCTTCGGCGTAGCGGTTGGCGTGGTGTCCGCAGAACACCAGCTCACTTCCACCAGCCAGGGTCAAACGGAGCTTTCCGGCTGCATTGCAGCGGTCGCACCGTTCATCGGCTGCGGTGCCGGCCACACTACCCGCCGGCGGCGTGAGAGTCGGGGTCATCGCCTTCCTCCTCTGTTCGAACCGATGAACATGTTCCTCGGCTACTGCTCACCATCGTGCAACACCCTGCACCGTTGCGGCCTTCCCACTGTGCCCCGGGGGGACCGAGGTCACACGTGCTGGGCTCTAAGTGTGCCGTGATCCAAGGGTGCCACGTCAACGATCACTTCTGCACAACGGTCTGATCACCACCCGGTGATGTACGGGTGGTGACCAATTGGACACGTATTGTTGACTGAAAGCCCTAATCCAGGTAGTCGCGGAGGACCTGCGAGCGGGACGGGTGTCGCAATTTCGACATCGTCTTCGACTCGATCTGGCGGATGCGCTCACGGGTGACCCCGTAAACCTGACCGATTTCGTCCAGGGTGCGAGGCTGCCCGTCGGTCAGGCCGAACCGCAACCGTACGACACCGGCCTCGCGCTCCGAGAGCGTCTGCAGCACCTGCTGAAGCTGGTCCTGCAGGAGCGAGAAGGACACCGCGTCGACCGCGACGACCGCCTCGGAGTCCTCGATGAAGTCGCCGAGCTGGCTGTCGCCCTCGTCGCCGATCGTCTGGTCGAGCGAGATCGGCTCCCGGGCGTACTGCTGGATCTCGAGGACCTTCTCCGGGGTGATGTCCATTTCCTTGGCGAGCTCTTCGGGCGTGGGCTCGCGGCCCAGGTCTTGGAGCAGCTCACGCTGTATGCGGCCGAGCTTGTTGATGACCTCCACCATGTGCACCGGGATGCGGATGGTGCGGGCCTGGTCGGCCATCGCGCGGGTGATCGCCTGCCGGATCCACCACGTCGCGTAGGTCGAGAACTTGTAGCCCTTGGTGTAGTCGAACTTCTCGACCGCGCGGATCAGGCCCAGGTTGCCCTCTTGGATGAGGTCGAGGAAGGCCATGCCGCGGCCGGTGTAGCGCTTCGCGAGCGACACGACCAGACGCAGGTTGGCCTCGAGCAGGTGGTTCTTGGCCCGCTCGCCGTCCCGGCCGATCCAGCGCAGGTCGCGCTCCATGTTGCGCTCGAGCTTCTCCTCGCCCTCGTCGCAGGCGCGCAGGCGCTCGGCGGCGTAGAGGCCGGCCTCGATGCGCTTGGCCAGCTCGACCTCCTGCTCGGCGTTGAGCAGCGGGACCTTGCCGATCTGCTTGAGGTAGGCGCGGACCGAGTCGGCCGACGCGGTGAGCTCGGCGTCGCGGCGCGCCTGCTTCAGCGCCTCGGACTCCTCGTCGTCCCATTCGAAGTCGCCGTCGGTGGCCGAGCTGGCGGCGTCGGTCGCGGCGGCGGCGACCATGGCCGGCGCCTCCTCGACGACGACGTCCTCGATCTCGGCGGCGAGTTCGGCGGGGTCGATCTCCTCGCCGTCGCCGGGGCCCTCCTCGCCGGGCTTGCCGGCCTTGGCCGGTCCCGCGGCCTTCTTGGCCGGGGTGGCCTTGGCGGCAGCCTTGCGCGGGGCGGCCTTCTTGGCGGGAGCGGTCTCGTCCCCGGCTTCGGCGGCCTGCTTGGGGGCGGGCGCTGCCTTGCGGGCCGGGGCGGCCTTGGCGGTGGTGGCCTTGGAGGCCGGAGTTGCGGAGCGGGCGGCGGCGACCTTGCGGCGAGTCGTGCTCGGCGTCCCGTCGACGGCCACGGTGATGCCCGCGTCCATGAGGCCGCGGAGGATCTTCTTGGCCTGAGCCGGATTCACCTGGGCGGACTCGAGCGTGCGCGCGACCTCGACCGATGTGAGCTGTCCGCCCGCGCCCTGGGCATGAGCGATCAGGGCCTCGGTGAGGGAACGAACGTCGGCACCGTTCTGGTGGGCTTCTGTCACGAAAGACCTTCCGGAGGCGATGAGGTTGAGCACGGCCATGAGCCCAGCGCAGCGCACGGCGAAGAGGCTGGCCGGTGTTGGTGTGGGGACCCCCGGGACGCGAACTGTGTCCGCGAAGCGGTGGGCAGGGGTGAATTGTAGCGCCGTCGAGCGAGATCCTCCCGCCGCAGCACGCCGCAGGGGGCCGCCGACCTCGCTGATGACCTCCGGCGGGAGAATGGTAACGGTGGAAAGGGCGTGCACGTGAGCGAGTTTTCTCAGACTTCGCAGTCATCGACACCGGGTTCGGCAGCGGGATCGACACCGGGCGCTCTGCTCGAACTCGCCGTCCGGGTGGCCCGCGAGGCGGCCGACACGGCGCGGCGAATGAGGGCCGAGGCGATCGGTGACGTCCAGACGAAGAGCACCGCGACCGACGTGGTCACGGCGGCCGACAGGGCCGTCGAGCGTCAGGTGGTCGAGGCCCTGCGGGCGGCCCGGCCGGGCGACGGCGTGCTGGGGGAGGAGTACGGCAGTTCGGCCGCGCCCGAGCCCGGGGCGGTGCGCTGGATCCTCGACCCGATCGACGGCACGGTGAACTACCTCTACGGGATTCCGCAGTACGCGGTTTCGCTCGCCGCCGAGCTGGACGGCGAGGTGATCGCCGGGGTGGTCGTGAACGCGGCGACCGGCGACGAGTGGACGGCGACGCGTGGCGGGGGCGCCTGGCGCGGCGAGCGGCGGCTGCACGGCTCGGCTCCCACGGGGCTCGACCAGTCGCTGGTCGCCACGGGGTTCAGCTACGACGCCCGGCGCCGGGCCCATCAGGGCCGGGTGGTGGCCGGATTGATCACCCAGGTGCGCGACATCCGCCGGTTCGGCGCGGCGGCCCTCGACCTGTGCGCGGTTGCCGAGGGCACGCTGGACGGCTACTACGAGAAGGGCCTCAACCCGTGGGACTGGGCCGCTGGGGCCCTGGTCGCCACCGAGGCCGGTGTGGTGGTCTCGGGCCTGAACGGGGCCGCGCCCGGCCCTGAGATGCTCGTGGCGGCCCCACCGGCGATCTGCGGCCCTCTCCTGACGGCCCTGGAGGACCTGGACGCGTCGGGCGGCCCCTAGGGACCGCCCGAAGGCGTCAGGAGTCCTTGTCGGCGGGCTTGACGCAGGCGCCCGGCGGCAGCGTCGGCTCGCCCACCTCGACCAGCGACTGGTTGACCTCGGTCGTGGTGGCGAGCTGGCGGAACTGGTTGCCGATCACGATCTCGATGACCGCGCCCTTGCGCTTGGCGCTGTAGGACATCTTGGACTGGGCCAGGAAGTAGGCCCGCAGGAGCTGCGCCTTGCCGACGGTGTCGGGGCCGTAGCGGATCTCGGCGACGCCCTTGAGCTTCGTCTTGCTCTCGCCCGGCTTCTGCACGGTGAAGCGCCGGTTCTTGAACTCGTTCGTGACGTTCTCGGCCAGTCCGGCGGTGCCGGTGCCGTTGAAGACCTTTACGGTCACCTCGGCCGGGTCGTCGGGCAGCCGCAAGTCGGCGAGCGGGGCTCCGGCCGGGCAGCCCTCGCCGGCTGTCGTGCCGCCCTGCGTGTCCTGCACCAACGCGACGATGACGAACACCACCGCGGCCACGGCAAGCACGCCGACGACGACGAGCGCTCGTACGCGCGCAAAACTCATGGGGTTGGCTCCAGGAATGTGGGGTCTCACGCCCGCCGGGGAGAGGGCGGGACCTGTCGAGAGGTTAGCGTCTGTGCGCCAGGCGCGCGGAAACAGGGAATACTTCCGGCGCGCCGACGATGATCCAGAGGCTGCGACCCCTACTTTGATGTCGCCTCGGTCACATCGGGAACAATGGGCTGCCCGTGCGCGTACAACACTGCCGCGACAGCGGTAATGTTCCCCGCTCACCGGGGGTGTTTCACGTGTTAGGGGCGGTGTCGGAAATCGTCCGGCGGAACCGGGAACCGAAACAACGTCGCGGGCGTTACTAACGCCAAGTGACACATCGATACAGGAGAGTGAAGACCGATGGCCACCGACTACGACGCTCCGCGTCGCGATGAGGTCGACCTCGGCGAGGACAGCCTCGAGGAACTCAAGGCCCGCCGCGCCGACTCGCAGTCCGGCGCGGTGGACGTCGACGAGGTCGAGGTGGCGGAGAGCTTCGAGCTTCCCGGCGCTGACCTCGCCGATGAGGAGCTCACCGTCAAGGTGCTGCCGATGCAGTCCGACGAGTTCCGCTGTGCTCGCTGTTTCCTCGTCCACCACCGCAGCCAGCTGGCCGCGGAACGCAATGGGGAGCTGATCTGCCGCGAGTGCGCCTGACGGCCACTCCCAGCAGCGCAACACCACCCGGCCGCGGCTCGCGGTCGGGCGTCAGGCCGTTGCCGGGTTTGACCCGGGGTCGACACCGGGCATCACCATGAGGCCAGCACGATCGTGAGGCCGGAACCCGGCGACCGATGACGGGAGGACGACGATGAGCGGAACGGACAACACCGCCGAGACAGGCGTACCGCCGGCCCTGGAGCAGAAAACTGCCGAGAGCCAGGAGCTGACAGCGGTCGACACCCAGCTCGAGCAAACCGTCGCCGCCCTGACCGCCGACGATTTGGAACCGGCCGGCCGCCGCCAACTGCTCGGCCGGCTCGCCGGGGACATCCGACGCCGCGGGCTGGGCCAGTTGTTCAAGCCCAAGGCCGCGATGCGCTGGATGGGTGACGTCGTCGCCGACGTGGCGCCGCACGTCCCGATCCGGGACCTGGAGACTCTGCGCCGGCACTACCCCGGCAAGAGTGACGACGAACTGGCGGATCACCTGATCAAGGTCTCCGCGCTGGCGACGGCCGGAGTGGGCGCCGCGGGCGGTGGCGTCGCCTCGGTCCAGTGGGTCGCCCCGCCGACCCTGCTCAGCGCGCCCGTGCTGCTCGCGGCCGAGACGGTCGCGGTGGTGGCGGTCGAACTGAAGCTGATCGGAGAACTGCACGAGATCTACGGCCAGCCGGTGCGGGGCAGCCTTGGCCAGCGTGCGATCGCGCTGATCCAGGCCTGGTCCCAGCAGCGCGGGGTCAACCCGTTGCTGCCCGGCGTCGGGGTGGCCACCGTGCTCGGCACGGCGGCCCGCAAGGAGCTCCAGCACACGCTGCTCAAGCGGTTCGGGCGCAACCTGACCACCCTGGGCCCGCTGCTGACCGGCGCGGCGGTCGCCGGCTACCTGAACCGCCGGGCCACCCGCCACCTCGGCGAGCACGTGAAGAAAGACCTGCGCAAGTCGCGCGGGAAGGCGATCGAGGGCTAGTTGTCGCGCGCCGCGAGCAGCGCGGTGGCCAGCTCGACCGGGCGGCGGGTGCTGACGATCCAGTAGGGCGTCGGGTCGTCCGGGTCGTCGAGCAGCACCTGGACGGCCGGGCCGACCCACGGGCGCTGCACCACGAAGGCGAGCGGGTGGGCCCCCACGCCGAGCGCTTCGCGCTTGCCCTCGGCGTCGAGCGCGACCACGTCCTTGACGAAGCGGACCGGCAGCCGGGCGTCGTCGACCTGGAACTCCCCGTCGGCGACGGCGATCCGGATGCGGCCGAGATAGAGCATCCAGGCGGCGGTGAGCGGGGTCAGGACCGCGAACGGCACCCAGGCCGGCACGGTCGGGAAGCCGAGCAGCGCCTCGACCGCGAGGATCGCCACGACGATCAGGGCGACCGGCCAGAGCCACCAGGTCAGGCGCAGCCGCTCGAGATAGGCGGGCGCCGCGGTGGTGCGCGCGGAGGTCTCCGGTGTCACCCTGGAAGGGTACGGCGCGCCTCCGCGACCGGGCACGGCAGGATGGCAGGGTGGGTGCCGCCCGCAGCGCCCTGATCGCCGCCAGTGAGGAATCTCAGTCTTGACCGACGTAGTCATCCCGATCCGCCTGCTCGACAAGGATCTGCCGCTGCCGGCCTACGCGCACCCGGGCGACGCCGGGGCCGACCTGGTCGCCGCCGAGGACGCCGAGCTGGCCCCCGGCCACCGCGTCAAGGTGCGTACGGGCATCGCCGTGGCGATCCCGCAGGGCTATGTCGGCCTGGTGCATCCGCGGTCCGGCCTGGCGGCCCGCCTGGGCGTGACCGTCCTCAACGCGCCGGGTACGGTCGACGCCGGTTACCGGGGCGAGATTCTGGTGATCCTGGTCAACCACGACCCGGAGAACACCGTCAAGATCTCTCGCGGCGACCGCATCGCCCAGCTCGTGATCCAGCGGGTCGAGCGGGCCTCGTTCCATGTGGTCGACGAGCTCGACGACACGGCTCGCGGCGCCGGCGGGCACGGGTCGACCGGCGGGCACAGCGGTCTGCTGCCGACGCAGCAGACGCAGGTATGAACGGAAGGTGGCAGTGATGTTCTCCCGTAAGCGCGGCGAACCCAAGCACGTGCGCGCGACCGACGCGCCGCCCTCCGAGGCGCTCAAGCAGAGCCTGGCGGCGGGCGACGAGCCGCCGCGGCCCGACCGCGGGCCGTGGGACGCGAACCAGGCCCCCGACGACATCCAGCGACTCGACCTGGGCAGCCTGCTGATCCCGGCGGTCGACGGCGTCGAGGTGCGGGTGCAGGCCAACCCCGACGGCGCGGTCGAGCAGATCGTGCTGGTCGACGGCGACAGCGCGTTGCAGCTCGGCGTCTTCGCGGCGCCGCGCACCGAGGGCATCTGGAACGAGGTGCGCGACGAGATCGCCGAGGCCATGAAGTCCGACGGTGTGGCCGCCCGCGAGGTCGACGGGCCGTACGGTGTCGAGCTGACCGCCCGGGTCAACACCCCGGAGGGCCCGGCCGACGTGCGGTTCGTGGGGGTCGACGGGCCGCGCTGGATGGTCCGCGCGCTCTACCAGGGCGCCGCCGCGGCCGACCCGTCCCGCGAGGGCCGGCTCGGCGAGGTGCTCTCCGGTCTGGTGGTCGTGCGCGACAACGAGGCCCGTCCGGTGCGCGAGGCGCTGCCGCTGCGCCTGCCCAAGGAGATGACCGAGCAGGCTCAGCAGGAGCAGGACGCGCAGACCAACGGCAACCGTCCCGCCTAGCGCCTCGTGATGGCGCTCACCAGGGGCGTACCGTATATGAACGGCACGGTGTGCAGGTGACCGTGCCGTTCATCGCAGGGAGAGGGTCATGACCACCGACGCGCGTACCGGCTTGCGCCGGTTCTTCGACCGGTTGACCGCCACCGACTCCGAGCTCGACGCGGAAGACCTGCAGCGCGAGGTCGCGAAGTGCGGCGCGATGCCGGCCGGGCAGTGCATGCGCGGCCAGGTCGTCTCCGTGAACGGTCGGCTGCGTACGGTGGCCTACACTCCTCGCACCAACCTGCCCACCCTCGAGGCCGACCTCTGGGACGGCAGCGACGTGGTGACCCTGGTGTTCCTGGGCCGCCGGTCGATCGCCGGCATCGAACCGGGGCGGCAGCTCACCGCGCGCGGCCGCATCGCGATCCGTGACGACCGCAAGGTCATCTACAACCCGTACTACGAGCTGGAGGCGCCCCGGTGACGTCCGGTAGCGAGCCGCGCCACGCCGCGCACGAATCCGTGGAGGAACGGCTCGCCGAGGAGGTCGTCGAGGAACTCGACCTGCACCCGGTCGAGGAGCCGAAGAAGGACGACGACGAGCCGCTCCCCTCGATGAGCGAGCAGATCGCCGAGCAGCTCGGCGGGGTGCGGGGCCTGATCGAGTCGAGCCTTCCGGTGCTCGCCTTCGTCGCGCTCAACGTGATCCTCGGCGACAGCGTCGTCGGGCTCGAGACCCGTACGGCGCTTTACTGGGCGATCGCGGGCGCGGTGCTGTCGGCCGTGGGCATCGGCGCTTACCGCCTGGCGCGCAAGCAGCCGGTGCGGCACGCGGTGAACGGCCTGTTCGGCATCGCGGTCGGCGCCTACCTGGCCTGGCGTACCGGCGACGCCAAGAACTTCTACCTGCCCGGCATCCTGCTGACCTTCGGGCAGGCGGCGCTGCTGCTGGGCTCCGTGGTGATCCGCAAGCCGATCATCGGCTACGTCTGGGGCATCATGGCCAACAAGGGCCAGCAGGACTGGTTCGGCAACGCCCGGCTCTTCCGCACCTTCCAGTGGCTCACGCTGGTCTGGGTGGTCTCGCTGAGCCTGCGCGCCGGCATCCAGTTCTACCTCTACCAGATCGGCGAGGCGAACGCGCTCGGCATCGTCCGCATCCTGATCAGCTGGCCGATCTACGCCGCCACGTTCGCCTTCACCGCCTGGGCCATCCACCGCGTCACCAGCGCGCAGAAGCCGGCCGAGTCCGCGGTCTAGAGCCGGTCGAGGCCGGGGTCCAGAGCCGGATGGGACCGCGGTCTAGTCGAGCGAGCGGCCCTGGCTGCCGAGCACGACGGCGCGGATCTGGTCCTCCACCTCGGCGGTGCAGACGAAGATCAACTCGTCGCCCGCCTCGAGCGTGTCGTCGGGGGTCGGCACCATGACCCGCTTGCCCCGCAGGATGGCGACCAGCGCCGAGTCGCGGGGGAGCGGCACGTCGCGTACGGGCTGACCCTCGTACGGCGCGTCGCGGGGCAGGGTGATCTCGACCAGGTTGGCCTCGCCCTGGCGGAACGTCATGAGGCGTACGAGGTCGCCGACCGTCACCGCCTCTTCGACCAGCGCGGCCATCAGGCGCGGCTTGCTCACCGACACGTCGACGCCCCACTGCTCGGTGAAGAGCCACTCGTTCTCGGCGCGGTTGACCCGGGCGACGACGCGGGGCACGGCGAACTCGGTCTTGGCCAGCAGCGAGACCACCAGGTTGGCCTTGTCGTCGCCGGTGGCGGCCACCACTACGTCGCAACCGGCCACGTCAGCCTCTTCCAGGCTGCTCAGCTCGCAGGCGTCGGCCAGCACCCACTCGGCCTCGGGAACGCGCTCAGGGCGCAGCTGGCGGGGCTGGCGCTCGATCAGCATGACCCGGTGGCCGTTGCCGATCAGCTCCTGCGCGATCGACCGGCCGACGTTGCCGGCCCCGGCGATGGCGATCCGCATGGTCACTGTCCTTCCTTGTCGGCACCGGAGGCGATGTCGAGCACGGCGTGCACCGTGTCGTCGGTGACCAGCATGAACACCTGGTCGCCGTCTTGCAGGACGGTCGACGCGGTGCCGAGCGTGCCCATGCCGAAGCGCATCAGGTAGGCCACGCGGGCGCCGGTGCGCTCCTCGAGCGACTTGAGCGTGCGGCCGACCCAGTCGCGGTGCAGCGGCGCCTCGACGATCGAGACCACACTGGTCGGGTCGCGGAAGACCTCGACCGTGCCCTCGGGGACCAGGTGGCGCACCATGCGGTCGGCCGCCCAGCGGATGGTCGCGACGGTCGGGATGCCGAGCCGCTCGTAGACCTGGGCGCGCTTGGCGTCGTAGATGCGGGCCACGACCCGGGAGACGCCGAACGTCTCGCGGGCCAGCCGGGCCGAGATGATGTTGGAGTTGTCGCCGCTGGAGACCGCCGCGAAGGCGTCGGCCCGTTCGATGCCGGCGGCCCGCAGGACGTCGCGGTCGAAGCCGATGCCGGTCACCGTCGTGCCGCCGAAGTCGGAGCCCAGCCTGCGGAAGGCGTCGGAGTTCTGGTCGATCACGGCCACCGAGTGGCCGCGCTCCTCCAGATTGTGGGCGAGCGTCGACCCGAGCCGGCCGCATCCCATGATCACCACGTGCACGTGCTGGGTCCTCCCGCGTGAGTGCGTCTGCACAGAGATTGTCACGCCTTCGCCAGCAGCGTCGCCCGGGGCGGGGTACGCGTCCAGGCGTACAGCCGTACGCTAGGCACTCGTGGCCAGTCCGACCTCCCTCGCGAAACGCCTGCTGCTCGGCCGGCCGTTTCGATCCGACAAGCTTCAGCACACGCTGTTGCCCAAGCGGATCGCGCTGCCGGTGTTCGCCAGCGACGCTTTGTCGAGCGTGGCGTACGCGCCCGATGAAATCCTCCTGACCCTGTCGATCGCCGGCGCGGGCGCCTTCGTCTTCTCCCCGTGGATCACTCTGGCCGTCGCGGTCGTGATGGTCACCGTCGTCGCCAGCTACCGGCAGAACGTGCACGCCTACCCCTCCGGCGGTGGCGACTACGAGGTCGCGACGGTCAACCTGGGCCCACGGGCGGGCCTGGGGGTGGGAAGTGCCCTGCTGGTCGACTACATCCTCACGGTGGCGGTCTCGAGCAGCGCGGGCGTGAACAACCTGGGCTCCGTGGTGCCGTTCGTCGCCGAGCACAAGGTGGCCTTCGCGGTCGGCGCGATCGTCCTGCTGACCTCGCTCAACCTCCGGGGGCTGCGCGAGTCGGGCACGGCTTTCGCCATTCCGACGTACGCCTTCATCGTCGTTGTCGTCGGCATGATCCTGATCGGTTTGTTCCGGGTCTACGTGCTCGGCGACGACCTGCGGGCACCCAGCGCCGGCCTGACCATCACGGCCGAGGAGGACCACCTCACCAGCTTCGGGTTCGCCTACCTGCTGCTGCGCACGTTCTCGTCGGGCTGTGCGGCCCTTACCGGCGTCGAGGCGATCTCGAACGGCGTGCCCGCCTTCAAGCCGCCTAAGAGCAAGAACGCCGCGACGACGCTGCTGTTGCTGGGTGGCCTCTCGATCGTCATGCTGGTCGGCATTATCTGGCTGGCGCGGGCCACCGGCTTGCAGTACGTCGAGGACCCCGGGCTGCAGATCGTCGCGGGCCCGGACAACTACGTGCAGAAGACGGTCACCACCCAACTGGCCGAGACGATCTTCGGCCAGGGGTCGTTGCTGCTCTACCTGGTCGGCGGGGTCACCGCTCTGATCCTCTTCCTGGCCGCGAACACCGCGTTCAACGGCTTCCCGGTGCTCGGCTCGATCCTCGCCCAGGACCGCTTCCTGCCCCGCCAATTCCACACCCGCGGCGACCGGCTGGCCTTCAGCAACGGCATTCTCTTCCTCGCCGTCGCGGCGATCGCGCTGGTGGTGGCGTTCCAGGCCGAGACGACCCGGCTGATCCAGCTCTACATCGTCGGCGTCTTCGTGTCGTTCACGCTGTCGCAGGGCGGCATGATCCGGCACTGGAACCGGCTCCTGCGCACCCAGCGAGATCCCGCGCGGCGACGCCGCATGAAACGCTCGCGGGCGATCAACGCCTTCGGCATGGGGCTCACCGGCACCGTGCTGGTCATCGTGCTGATCACCAAGTTCCTGCTCGGCGCGTGGATCGCGATCGCCTTCATGGTCGTCATCTACGCCGTCATGGGCGCCATCCGCAAGCACTACAACCGGGTCTCGCGGGAGCTGCAGCCGACCGACGAGCGGCCCGTGCTGCCGTCGCGCAACCACGCCGTCGTGCTGGTCAGCAAGGTGCACATGCCGACGCTGCGGGCGGTCGCCTACGCCCAGGCCACCCGCCCCGACACGCTGACCGCGGTCACCGTGAACGTCGACGACAAGGACACCCGCGTGATCCAGGAGGAGTGGGAGCGACGCCAGATCCCGGTGCCGCTGACCGTGGTCGACTCGCCCTACCGCGAGATCACCGGCCCGATCATCGACTTCGTCAAGGGCGTACGGCGTAGCTCTCCGCGCGACGTGGTGACCGTCTTCGTCCCCGAGTACGTGGTCGGCCGCTGGTGGGAGAACCTGCTGCACAACCAGAGCGCCCTGCGCATCAAGGCCCGGCTGCTCTTCGAGCCGGGCGTCATGGTCACCAGCGTGCCGTGGCAGCTGCGCTCGTCGCAGGACCGCAACCTTGACCGGTTCGACCAGAGCCTGACCCGGGTGCCGGCGCGCGGTCCGCGCGTGCGGCCGCCCGCCGAGCCCGAACCACCCACCGACGACCGCACCCCGGAGCCGCGACCGTGACCGACCTCATCGAAAGCGACCCCGTCGAAGGCGACCTCGTCGAACTGACCGTCGGCGCGCCCGCGCACGGCGGCCACTGCGTCGCCCGGCTGGGCGGTGAGCACGGCCGGGTCGTCTTCGTGCGGCACGCGCTGCCCGGCGAGCGGGTCACCGCCGAGATCACCGAGCTGCACAAGGGCTTCCTGCGGGCCGACGCGGTCGAGATCCACGAGGCCTCGCCCGACCGGGTCGAGCCGCCCTGCCCGTACGCCCACCCGGGGGCCTGCGGCGGCTGCGACCTGCAGCACGCCTCGGGCGACGCGCAGCGCCGGTGGAAGGCGTCCATCGTCGAGGAGCAGCTGCGCCGGCTGGCCAAGCTCACCTGGAAGGTCGAGGTCGAGGCGCTGCCGGGCGGGCTGCTGGGCTGGCGTAGCCGGGTGCGCTACGCGGTCGACGCCGCCGGGCGGGCCGGGCTGCTCAAGCACCGCTCGCACGAGGTGGTGGCGATCGACCGCTGCCGCATCGCGCACCCCGCGATCCAGGAGCTCGACCTGCTGAAGCTGGAGTGGCCCGACGCCGACGCGCTCGAGGCGGTCGCGACGACCGGCGGCGACGTGGTGGCGCTGGCCCGGCCGTCGGGCACCGGGGGCACGCTTCCCGCCGACGACCCGGCCGAAGCCCCCACGCTGGGCGGCGGCGGGCGCGTGCGGCTCTCCGGGCCGGCCGAGGTGACCGAGGTGGCCGCCGGGCGCAGCTGGCAGCTTCCGGCGGAGAGCTTCTGGCAGGTGCACCCGGCCGCCGCCGACACCCTGGCGGCCACGGTGGTCGAGATGCTGCACCCGACCGAGGGCGAGACCGTCTGGGACCTCTACGGCGGCGCCGGGCTCTTCGCCGCCGCGGTCCGGGAGCACACCCACGGCCGTACGACGTTGGTCGAGAGCTCGTCCGTCGGAGCGGCCGCCGCCCGCGAGAACGTGCCCGCGGCCGAGGTCGTCGAGGCGCGGGTCGAGACGGCGCTGTCCCGGCGCCGGATCACCGGACCGGTCGACCTGGTCGTGCTCGACCCGCCGCGGGCCGGGGCCGGGGCCACGGTGGTGCGTTCCGTCGTCGCGGCCGGGCCCCGCGCGGTGGCCTATGTGTCCTGCGACCCGGCGTCGCTGGCCCGCGACGTGGCCACCTTCCACGAGCTGGGGTGGCGGCTGACCGGGCTGCGCGCCTTCGACTGCTTCCCGATGACCCAGCACGTCGAATGCGTGGCGGTCTTCGAGCCCTGAGCCGGCGACCGGCTCAGGGCCCGCGCTGTCTCAGCGAGCGGCGACCGCCTTCTCGGCGGCGGTGATCGCGTTGCGGAAGAGCATCGCGACGGTCGTCGGGCCCACGCCGCCCACGCGGGGGGTGATGGCCCCGGCGACCTCGGCGCACTCCTCGGCCACGTCGGGCAGCAGGCGCTTGCCCTCATACCGGACGCCCGCGCCGATCACCGTCGCGCCGGGGCGTACGTGCTCGGGCTGGATGATGCCGGGCACGCCGGCCGCGGCCACCAGGATCTCGGCGCGGCGGGTGTAGCGGTCCCAGTCGGGTACGCCGGTGTGCACCACGGTCACGGCCGCGTTGGCGGTGGGCCGCTTCTGGGCCAGCAGCATCGCCAGCGGGCGGCCCAGGGTCGCGCCGCGGCCGAGGATGACGACCTCGTGGCCCGAGACCGGGATGTCGTAATAGGCGAGCAGCGCTTCGATGCCGGCCGGGGTGCAGGGCAGCGGACCGGGCAGGCCGACGGCGAGCCGGCCCATGTTGAGCGGGTGCATGCCGTCGACGTCCTTGTCGGGGTCGAGGGTCTGCAGCGCGGCGTCGTAGTCGAGGTGGCGCGGGATCGGGTACTGGATGAGCACGCCGTGCACGCTCGTGTCGGCGTTCAGCTCGGCGATCACCTCGTACAGGTGCTCCTGGGTGGTGTCGTCGGGCAGGTGCCGGTGGGGCGAGTCGAAGCCGAGCGAGGCGGCCTGGCGCTGCTTGATGCGGATGTAGCCGGCGCTGGCGTCGTCGTCGCCGACCAGGATCGTCGCGAGCGAGGGCGTGACGCCCTGGGCCTTGAGCTTGGCGGCCCGGTCGGCCACGTCGAGCAGGACTGCCTCGGCGACCGGAGCGCCGGGAAGGAGACGGGCTGTGGACATGCGGGCTCCCTGTCGCACGGGGGCCCAGGCGGTCGACTCCCCGTGACACGCTCCCCGATGGTCAATCCATCCCCGGTGCCGCCAGTCGCGTCCTCACCAAGGATGCCGGACGCCGGGAGGGGGATCGCAGCCGGGTTGTTACTGTGCGGTAGGTCACGAGCGGCCGCAGGTCACGCTCACGTTTCGGTTCTGTGGAGGAGCTGAGGAGAGCCGACCGGCCGGGATGCGCGCTCGCCACGCGCCGATAGACTTCGCACCCATGAGCGAATCCCTTCCCGCCACGGCCGGCATTCTGGCGACGATCACCGGCCCGGGTGATCTCAAGCGCCTCAGCAATGAGCAGCTGACCCTCCTGGCGGCGGAGATTCGCGATTTCCTGGTGGCCAAGGTGTCGCGGACCGGCGGCCACCTCGGCCCCAACCTCGGCGTCGTCGAGACCACCCTGGCCCTGCACCGCGTCTTCGACTCGCCCCGCGACCGCGTCCTTTTCGACACCGGCCACCAGGCGTACGTTCACAAGATCGTCACCGGTCGGCAGGACGGATTCGACCTTCTCCGCCAGCGCGGCGGGCTCTCCGGCTACCCGAGCCGCGCCGAGAGCGAGCACGACCTCGTCGAGAACTCGCACGCCTCGACCGCGCTGTCCTATGCCGACGGCCTGTCCAAGGCGTTCGCGCTGCGCGGGGAAGACCGGCACACCGTGGCCGTGGTCGGCGACGGCGCGCTCACCGGCGGCATGTGCTGGGAGGCGCTCAACAACATCGCCGCCGCCAAGAACCGCCTGGTCATCGTCGTCAACGACAACGGCCGCTCCTACGCCCCGACCATCGGCGGCCTGGCCGACCACCTCTCCACGCTGCGGCTCAACCCGGGCTACGAGAAAGTGCTCGACCTGGTGAAAGACGCGCTGGGCTCGACCCCCGTGGTCGGCAAGCCGGTCTACGAGGTGCTGCACGCGGTCAAGCGCGGCATCAAGGACGCGGTGAGCCCCCAGCCGATGTTCGAGGACCTCGGCATCAAATACATCGGCCCGGTCGACGGTCACGACGTGCAGGCGATGGAATCGGCGCTGCGCCGGGCCAAGGGCTTCAACGCACCGGTCATCGTCCACTCGGTCACCCGCAAGGGTTACGGCTACCGCCCCGCCGAGCAGGACGAGGCCGACTGCCTGCACGGTCCGGGCGCGTTCGACGCCGAGACCGGCAAGCTGCTCGCCGCGCCCAAGCTGAAGTGGACCAGCGTCTTCGCCGAAGAGCTGGTGAAGATCGCCGACGAGCGCCCCGACGTCGTGGGCATCACCGCGGCCATGGCCGAGCCGACCGGCATCGCGGCGCTGGCCGCCAAATACCCCGACCGCGCGTACGACGTGGGCATCGCCGAGCAGCACGCGGTGACCAGCGCGGCCGGCCTCGCGATGGGCGGCCTGCACCCGGTGGTCGCCGTCTACGCGACCTTCCTCAATCGCGCGTTCGACCAGGTTCTGCTCGACGTGGCGATGCACGAGCTGCCGGTCACCTTCGTGCTCGACCGGGCCGGCATCACCGGTCCCGACGGCCCCAGCCACTACGGCACATGGGACATGAGCGTGTTCGGCGTGGTCCCCGGCCTGCGCATCGCCGCGCCCCGCGACGAGGCCTCGCTGCGCGAGGAGCTGCGCGAGGCGATCGCGGTCGAGGACGGGCCGACGATCGTCCGCTTCCCGACCGGCGCGGTGCCGGCCGCCCTGCCCGCCGTGCGCCGGGTCGGTCAGGTCGACGTGCTGCGCGAGGACGACCGCCAGGACGTACTGCTCGTCGCGGTCGGCTCGTTCGCCGGGCTCGGCCTCGAGGTGGCCGACCGGCTTGCCGAGCAGGGCTTCGGGGTCACCGTGGTCGACCCGCGCTGGGTGCGCCCGGTGCCGATCGAGCTGAGCGGCCTGGCCGCCCGGCACCGCCTGGTCGTCACGGTCGAGGACGGCATGCGCACCGGTGGCGTGGGTGACGCGGTGGCGAGCTCGCTGCGCGACGCCGGCGTCGAGGTGCCGCTGCGCAACTTCGGCGTGCCGGCCGGCTTCCACCCGCACGGCTCGCGCGGCGAGATCCTGGCCGCGCTCGGCCTCACCTCGCAGGACGTGGCACGCGACGTCACCGAGTGGGTTGCGAAGCTCGACCAGCAGCCGGAGCTTCAGCCCAAGGCGTGATCCACGACACCGATAAAACGGCGATTGCCCCACGAAGCGGACTGGCGTGGGGCAATCCGTTATCTGCTCGTTATTTTTGGAACATGACGGTGCAGGGCAACACGGTGGTCATCGATCTGGGTCTGGAACGCGGCGAACCTGACTCGTACGACTCACCGCGACGCTCGACGTTTCCCGGCTGGTTCCCGGCCGCGGTTCTGGCCGTGCTCGTCCTGGCCACGTCGGGCGCCTCGATCGCCCCGGCCAAGCCGGCCCTGAGCGAGGTCTTCAGCCTGCGGGTCGGGCCGGCCGACGCGTACGCGATCACCGACGACGGCCGCCTGCTGGCCCAGACCTTCGGCCTGCTCAGCGCCTATGACCTGAGCGACGGCGAGACGCAGTGGGAGGCCGGGCAGACCGCCCCCGCGTTCCGGCTGCGCCTCGGCTCGGGCCTGGTGCTGATGCGGCCGTGGACCGTCGGCTCGCGCGATCCGGGCACGACGGCGATCGCGCTGACCGACGGCGGGCCGCGGTGGAGCCGCCCCGGCAACGTGGTCACGCTGCCCGGCTCGCCCACTCTGATCTCGGCCCAGCCGATCCGCAACGGGACGGGCGTGTCGCGACGCGTCCAGGGGCCGGTCGAGGCCATCGACCCGGCGACCGGCAGCACGAACTGGACCGTCGACGTGCCGTCGAGCGCCGTGCTCCTGGGGCTGCACGGGCCGGGGGACTCGGGCACCCGCATGCTGCTCGTGCACGACGACCGCACCATGGCCGTGCACGACCTGGTCACCGGCGCCCGGCTGGCCACCGCCCGCATCCCGGCGGCCGACTACGACCCGGCGAACCCGACGGTGGTCAACGGCATCATCCTGCTGCGGCACCCGGGCCGGCCGGACATGGAGTTCTCCGCCTACGACCCGGTCACGTTGCGCAATCTGTGGAGCCAGCCCGCCCGGGGGTCGTTCGAGGTCGACCCTTGTGGGGTTCTGGCCTGTCTGACCGGGCCGGACGGGATGCGCGCGATCGACCCGGCCACCGGCGACGTGCGCTGGACCAACCCCGACTGGCGGGGGCTTCAGCAGTTCGGGAACATGTTCGTCGCCTACGGCTCGACCGAGAACACGCGACCGCTGGCCGTGATCGACCCGGACACCGGGGCCAGCGAGGTCGACCTGACCGGATGGCGCCCGGTCAGCGGAACGGTCGGCGAGGACCACCTGCTGGTCACACGCTCGGTCGACTCCGGAGGTCGTACGATGGTCGCCTTCGCCCAGCCGGGCGAGAGGCAACCGCGGCTGCTCGGGCCGCTCCCGGACGGCACCGGTGACTGTCAGGCCGCCCCCGAGCGGCTGGTGTGCCGCTCGATGTACGGCCAGCTCGTGGTCTGGGCGTACGGCAAGAAGGGGTAACCGTTGGCGCTGATCGAGCTGGATCTCACCGGCCGGCCCGACCACCTGCCCCGGTCCCGGCCGCCCGCGCGGCGTTATCGCCTGCCCGGCCTGCTGCTGGTCGCCGTGCTCGCCCTCGCGGCCGGAGGCGCCGCCCCGATCCTGCCTGTGCTCTGGCGCTACGTCGGCGCCGTGCCCGCCCCGATGGGCCCGGAAGCGCCGTTCCAGCTCACCGGCGGCCGCATCTTCACGACCGAGCGGGACGGCAAAGATCGCATCACGACCGCGTGGAGCCTGGCCGGGCCGCCCCGGGAGGTGTGGAGCACGCGGTTCCCCGTGCGCGAGACCGAGCCCGACGAGATCAGCTTCGGCGGCCTGAACGCGGTGCCGGCCGGCGGCGTCGTGCTGCTCTCGGACGGCCCGGCCACGACCGTCGTCGACGCCACGACGGGCGAACGGGCCTGGTCGTCGCCGGTGGGTGTGACACCGCTGGCCGGCGGGCGCACGGGGATCGTGCAGGACAACGAGTTCCGCGACGGCACGCTCTACGACCAGTCCTCGGGCGAGCCCGGCCTGCTGTTCTTCGGGGCCACCGGCGAGCCCCACACCGAGCCGCCGCTGCGCACCGACGTACGCGGTGTCGACCTCGCCACCGGCCGCACGCTCTGGACCCTCGGCGCGCCCGGCTCGGTGAACGTGCTCGTCGCCCCGGGGGACGCCCCGGCTGTGCTGCTGCTCTCGTCCGACCGGCTGCAACGCATCGACGGGACGAGCGGCCGGGTCGTCGCCTCGATCGCCCTGCCCGCGCTGGACAGCGGCGGGCCCACCGGCGGCGAGCTGGTCGACGGGCTGATGATGGTCTACTACGGCCACGACGGCGTGGTCGCCCGCGAGGCGGCCTACTCGGCGGACACCCTCGGGCAACTGTGGTCGCGGGCGGTGCCCGAGGTGCTTCTCGACCGGGCGAGCTGCGCGGGACTGCACTGCTCGGGCAGCCTGCGGGCTCTCGACGTGCTCGACCCCCGCACGGGCGAACCGCGGTGGCGGGCGCCCACCGGCGTCGACCTGATGAAGCGCGGCGGCTACGTGATCGAGATCGGCAACGAGTCGGGGCTGCCCGAGCGCCTGGTCGATCCGGGCACCGGCGCCGCGCGCGTCGACCTGGCCGGCTGGCGGGCCGAGGTGATGGGCGACGACAGCCAGCCGATCCTGCTGCGGCGCAGTCTCGGCGCGGAAAGTGCTTTCGGCGTGGTCGTGCCGCGGCGCGACGCCGTCCAGCCGCTCGGGGTGACCGGCTGGCCCGTCGGCGACTGCACCTCCGACCGCTCCCACGTCGCCTGCCGCGCCGGCGGCGAGTTGCGAATCTGGGCCTACCGGGCCTGAAACAACCGGGCGCACAATGGGTGGGGGTGCGCCGTGGGAGTCATCGACCTGGGCGAGGTGCGCCGCGAGGCGCCGGCCACCGTCGTGCCCGAGCGCCTGTTGCCGCACCGGGCCCTGCTCGCCCTGCTGTCGATCGCGCTCGTCGTCCAGGTGGCGGCGGCCGCCGCCCCGGTGCCCGCACCGCGACCGGTCATCGTGCCGGCCCGGCTCGGCGACACGATGTTCCTCGCCCACAACCGCATGATGATGGTCTCCGGTTCGGCCACGGTGGTCGCCCAGGTCAGCCGAAGAACCATCAGCACGTACGCCCTCCCGAGCGCGAAACTGCTCACCCGCACCACGGTCACCGTCTCGGGCGCGATCAACCAGGTCCTGCTGGCCGGCGAGACGATCCTGACCTCCTACCAGGTCGACGCCAGCGGCACGTGGGCCACCGTGGCCGTCACCAAAGGCACCGACCAGACCCGCTGGCGGCAGACGGCCAGGCTGATCGCGATCTCGCCGGAGGACGAACTGGTGCTGCTGGGCACCGACGACGCGGTGCGCGGTGTCGACCTGCTGTCCGGGGCGACCCGCTGGTCGCTGAGGCGCCCCACCGACGGCTACATCGCCGAGGCCGGGTGGGTCGGCGACTACCCGCGCTGGCTGGTGCTGCTCAACGAATCGGGGCGGCTGGAGACCCGCGACCCGCGCACCGGCGCGCTGATCGCCACCCGCGTCGTACCGTCCCGGCCCGGACGCGCGAACGGGCTGATCTGGCCGGTCGACGACCTCGTCATGGCCGACGACGGCGGGCCCGGCGTCGGGGCGTACCGGTTGCCGGGTCTGACGGCCCTCTGGCACACCGACGCCGACCTGTCGACGACCTGGACGCAGGTGGGCTGCGGCCGGTTGATCTGCGCCTTCCTGCATCAGCGGGGGATGACCGCCCTCGACCCCGCCACCGGTCGTGAGCTGTGGCATTCCGACCGGTGGGCGTACGCGGAAGGGATCGGGGATTATCTTCTGGCGACCCGGGCCGAACGTGGGCTGGACGAGCCCGGCCTCTGGGTCATCGACCCGGCCACCGGCCGGCCGAAGGGTGATTTCGGGCGCTGGGAATTCCTCGCCCCGACCGGCGACGGGCGCTTCTACGCCAAGCTGGACGTGCGCGGCGAATATCGCGTGCACTACGGCGTGCTCGATCCGGCCACGCTCTCGGTGCGCCTGCTCGGCACGGTCGAGGACGTCTCGGACAGTTGTCAGGCGACGGCCGGACTGTTCATCTGCCGGCTGATCGACGCCTCCGTCGCGATGTGGCCCCTTGGATAACCTTTGTCTTACGGTCTCTTCACACTCGGTCGGCGAGGCTGGTCCCGGCGGTTCGATGGAGGTCAGCGGTGCGTGTGCTGGTGGTGGAAGACGAGCGGAACCTCTGTGACGCGATCGCGCGAGGGCTGCGGCGCAAGGGCATGGCGGTCGACGTCGCCTACGACGGCCTCCAAGGCCACGAGATGGCCTACGTGACGCGATATGACGTCGTCGTTCTCGACCGCGACCTGCCCGGCATGCACGGCGACGAGATCTGCGCAGCCCTGGTCGAGTCGGGCGCGCTCACCCGCGTGCTCATGCTGACGGCCAGCGGCACGGTCGCCGACCGCGTCGAGGGCCTCCAGCTCGGCGCCGACGACTACCTGGCCAAACCCTTCGCCTTCGAGGAACTGGTGGCCCGGGTGCAGGCGCTCGGCCGGCGAGCGACCCCGGCCGCCCCGCCCGTGCTCACCGTGGGCAACCTGGTGCTCGACCAGACCCGTCGCGTGGTCACCCGCGGCGGCACCCCGATCGAGCTCACCAACAAAGAGTTCGGCGTCCTCGAAGAGCTGCTCAAGGCCCGCGGCGGCGTGGTCTCGAGCGAAGAGCTGCTGGAACGGGTCTGGGACGCCAACACCGACCCGTTCACCACGACCGTTCGGGTGACGATGATGACGCTGCGCAAAAAGGTGGGCGACCCGCCGTTGATCGAGACCGTGGTCGGCGCGGGCTATCGGGTGCCCGAACCGGTCGGCCTCTCATGACGGTCTACCTCGGCCGTGCTCGCCGCGGCTCGGGCTTCACCCTGCGGCCCACGCTGCGGTTGCGGCTCACCCTGCTCAACGGCATCCTGCTGGTCGGCGCCGGCGCGATCCTCGTGCTGCTGGCCTGGCTGCTGGTGGCCGACGTGATGCACCCCGGCGTCGGGCTCGCCCCCGGGTCGACCGTCACGCTGGCCGACGGGACGACCGCCGACGCCGTGTCGTGGCAGAAGACCCTGGTCGACTCGGCGTCGCGCGAGGTGCTGGTCAAGGGCCTGGTGGCGCTGTTCGCGATCGGCATCATCGGCATCGCCGGGGCCTACGCGGTGGCCGGCCGCGCCCTGCGCCCGCTGCACAACGTCACCCAGACCGCGCGGCGGCTCGGCGAGGAGACGCTCGACCAGCGCATCCGCTACTCCGGGGCGGACGACGAGGTGGCCGAGCTGGCCCGCACGTTCGACGCGATGCTCGACCGGCTGGCCGGGGCGTTCGAGTCGCAGAAACGGTTCGTGGCCAACGCCTCCCACGAACTGCGCACCCCGCTGGCCGTGATGCGCACCGAGATCGACGTGACGCTGACCGACGACGAGGCCGACGTGGCCGAATACCGGCGCATGGCCAAGGTGGTGCGCAACGCGTCCGAACGGGCCAACGGTCTGGTCGACGCGCTGCTGGTGCTGGCCCGCTCGGAGGCGCAGTCGGGGCGGCGGCTGGTGCGCAAGGTGCCGGCCGACCTGTCGATGAGCGTGACCAGCGCGCTGTCGGCGGTGAAGGCCGAGGCCGAGAGACTCAAGCTCGACGTCACGACCGACCTGCAACCCGCGAACGTGGTGGGCGACCCGTCCCTGCTCGACCGGCTGGCCGGCAACCTCATCGAGAACGCGATCCGCTACAACCACCTGCTCGGCCGGCTGTGGGTCAGCACGTCGACGGTGAACGGGCAGGCGCGGCTGGTGGTCGGGAACACGGGCTACGAGGTGGAGCCGGCCGACGTGCCCGGGCTGTTCGAGCCGTTCCGGCGGGGCGGCTGGGAGCGTACGGGGTCACGCGGCTCGGGGCTGGGACTGTCGATCGTGCGTGCGGTCTGCGACGCCCACGGCGGCACGGTGTCGGCGGTCGCCCAGGAAGGCGGCGGCCTCGAGGTGACGGTTTCGCTGCCCACAGCCGACACGACCCCGGTGGTGGCGGCGTCGGCCTCGGTGCCCCGCGCCAAGGGGCTCGGGGTCGCTTCCTCGTAAGCCTCGGTCAGGCGGAGGACTCGCGGCGGATCGAGCGCCAGCGGGACGGGCTGATGCCCAGCTCCGCGGCGATCTCCGCTTCGGACAATCCGGGCCGTGCGGCCTTGATCTGCTCGGCCAGCGCGAACGTCTCGGCCGGGGTGCGGCGAGCCCTCGAAGGTGTCTCGCCCGTTTGCTCGGTGCGGGAGGTGACCCGGCCGGGCGTGGACCGCTGGGCGGGAACGACGCGGCCGCTGGCGGCGGTGGCCCGGGGAGCCGCCGACCGGGGCGCTGCCGGCCGGGGCGCTGTGGATCGGGGCGCTGTGGATCGGGCTGTCGTCGGCTGCGCGTTGGTGGTCTCCGTGCGGGGGAGCGCCGCCGCGACCTCGGCCAGAGCGGCGGCCGTGGCCGGGCTGAGCCCCACCGCGCCACGCGGGACCGGAATCGGGGCGGGGCCGTTGACCCGGGCGTGCGCGGCGCTGAGCGGGCTCGGCATCAGGCTCGGAGCCCCCACTGGCGGCTCGACGGCAGGCACGGGCACGAGGGCGGGCTCGGGTTCGGGGTCTGCGGCGCGTTCCAGGGTGGAGATGCGGCCGCCCAGTTCGACCAGGCAGATGCTGGCCACGACGATCAGGCCGTCGACCGAGAGCGGCAGCAGATAGGGCGAGGCGCCGGTCTCCCCGTAGCGGGCCGCCACCCCCACCATGTGCCAATAGGACACCCAGGCGGCGATTCCCGCGATGATGGCCGTCGACGCCAGCCGCAGGACGGCCAGGTAGCGGCGGTGCACCGGCACCCGCGAGATCAGCTCGACGGTGAGCAGCAGCGCCAGCGGCGGCCACGCGGCGATGGCCTGGCTGATCGGGTTGTCCAGGGCGTGCAGGACGTTGGCGACGACCGACGCGGCCACGCCGAGCAGCAGCGTCGCTCGGACGGCCCAGCGAACGCGGCGCAGTTGCTGCAGAACCACCGGACCCTCCTCGGCCTGTATCGGGACCGACCCATCCTGACCGCTGCCGGTTACACGAACGCCTCCGGAAGGGAACCGTGACCGGTCCGTTCCGGAGGCGTTGCGACTATGTGATCAAGTGCAGCGGTGTGTCGCCTTGACTACCTCTTCTTCTCGACTTCAGCGCGGAGTTTCGGGAACTCGGCCTTGGCCTTCGCCACCGACACGTCGAACCACATGAACATGCCCTTGCTGCCCTCGTCGGCCCAGGTGCAGATGGCCATTTCGATGCCGGAGGTCGCGGAGCTGCCGCACTTCGCGGCGCCGCCCAGCGCGCCGGTCGACGCCGTGGTGATGTTGTCGATTTTCAGGCCGCCGATGCCGGCACCGTAGAAGGTGGACTCGAGCTCGCCCTGCGGGTCTCGGATGGGGGCCTCGGCGGCGGAGAGGATCACGATGTCTTGAGCGGCCACGTCGCCGTAGATCGCACCGATCGTCTTCGTTGCGTTGGGCGTCGACGCGAGGCCGCTCTTGAGCTGCTCGGCCAGCGCGGCGAACGAGGGCGAGGTCAGCTTCTCGCGGCCGCCCAGGGTGGCCGGCTCGGTGAGCGTCACGGTCGAGACCGGCGCCGGCGCGGCTGAGGTGCCGGCGGTCGCACGATCTTCCTTGTCGGCCTCGTTCTTGCCGATGATGAGGATCGCGGCGACGCCACCGACGCAGAGGACCAGCACGATCGCGATCGAGAGGAGCACGATCGGCACGGTCCGGGATTTCTGGGGCGGCTGCGGTGGCGGGGTGCCGTAACCGGGCGCCGCGCCGTATTGAGGCGGCGTGTAGTCGCCGTGGACCGGCTGCGTCGGCTGGCCGTAGCCGGGCTGACCGGGCGGCGGATAGGCCGCGGTCGGCGGCGGCTCCGGAGCCCCGGGATACGGCTGGCCGGCGGTGGGGTCGTCCGGGTAGGGCGGGCCGGGGTAGGGAGGCTGCGACATCGGACGCTCCAGGAATCGGCTATCGCGCGAGCCTATCGGCCGGGTGCGACCCGGCGGAGCGCCGAACTGGGCGAATGCGGACGCCCCGCACCTTTCAGCGTGCGGGGCGTCGGCAATCGGACGCAAATCAGGCGGGCAGGCTCGCCACGCCGCGGGGGAGGAACCGCTTGCCGGTCACCCGTTCGGAGGTGCCGCTGCGGTCGAGGTAGGGCGTTACGCCGCCGAGGTGGAACGGGTAGCCCGCACCGAGGATCATGCACAGGTCGATGTCCTGCGCCTCCGCGACCACGCCCTCGTCGAGCATGATGCGGATCTCCTCGGCCAGCGCGTCCAGCGCCTTCTGGCGTACCTGGTCAGAGGTGAGCGGGGCCGACCCGCCGGCCACGAGCGCGGCCACCTCGGGGTTGATCTCGTCGTCGACCATGACGGGCAGGCCGGCGTCGACGATCTTCTTGAGGTTGGCCGACTCGGCGAACCGGTCGGGGAAGGCCCGGTGCAGCGTCTCGCCGACGTGGTAGGCCACGGCCGGTCCGACGAGCTGGAGCAGCGCGATCGGGCGCATCGGCAGGCCGAGCGGGTCCATCGCCTCGTTGACCACGTCGAGCGGCGTACCGGCGTCGATGGCCTGGAAGATCTCGCTGGTGACCCGGGTCAGCAGGCGGTTGACCACGAACGCGGGGGCGTCCTTGACCAGCACCGACGACTTCTTCAGCTCCTTGCCGACCGCGAACGCCGTGGCCAGCGTGGCGTCGTCGGTCTGCTCGCCCTTGATGATCTCGAGCAGCGGCAGCACGGCGACCGGGTTGAAGAAGTGGAACCCGACGACCCGCGACGGGTGCTCGAGGTCGGCCGCCATCTCGGTCACCGACAACGAGCTGGTGTTCGTCGCCAGGATCGCCTCGGGCGTCACGATCTTCTCGAGCTCGGCCCAGATCTGCTTCTTGAGGTCGAGGTTCTCGAAGACGGCCTCGATCACGAAGTCGGCGTCGGCGAAGACGGACTTGTCGACCGAGCCGCTGACCAGTCCGCGCAGGCGGGCGGCCGTACCCTCGTCGAGGCGGCGCTTGGCGACCAGCTTGTCGATCTGGTCGTGCACGTATTGCACACCCTTGTCGACCCGGGTCTGGTCGAGGTCGGTGAGTACCACCGGCACCTGCAGGCGGCGCGCGAACAGCAGCGCGAGCTGGGACGCCATCAGGCCCGCGCCGACGACGCCGACCTTGGTTACCTTGCGGGCGAGCGACTTGTCGGGCACGCCGACCGGGCGCTTGGCCCGGCGCTGCACCAGGTCGAAGGCGTACAGGCTGGCCCTCGACTCGTCGCCCATGATCAGGTCGGCCAGGGCCTCGGTCTCGGCCGCCGTGCCGTCCTCGAAGGACGCGTCCTTCGCGAGCGCGAGAAGAGAGAGCGCCGCGTTGGCCGAGGGGACCGCGCCGTGCAGCTTCTCGTCGAGCTGCTGCTTGGCGAAGAAGAGCACGCCCTCCCACATGTCCCGGTCGATCTCGGGCCGTTCCACGGTCACGTCGCCGCCGACGACCCCGGCCGCCCATTCGAGCGAGCGCTCCAGGAAGTCGGCCGGCTCGAAGAGCTGGTCGGCCACGCCCAGTTCGAGGGCCTGCTTGGGTCGCAGCACCTTCTGGGTGAGCGGGTTCTGCAGGATGACCTGGGCCGCGCCGGGCACGCCGATCAGGTTGGGCAGGAGCTGGCTGCCGCCCCACCCCGGAACCAGGCCGATCGCGACCTCGGGCAGCCCGAGCGCCGCCGCCCCGCCCGAGACCGTGCGGTAGTGGCAGTGCAGCGCGACCTCAAGGCCACCACCCAGAGCCGCACCGTTGATAAACGCAAAAGTCGGAATTGTCGAATTCTTCAGCCGAGCGAAAACCCGATGTCCCAGCTCGCCCAGCTCGATGGCCTGCTCGCGCGACGTCAAATACGGGATGCCAGTGATGTCAGCGCCGACGCAGAAGATGTACGGCTTGCCGGTGACAGCGATGAACGCCGGGTCTGCCTCGGACGCCGCCGTGATCGCCGCGTCCAACGACGCCAGCCCGGCCGGCCCGAAGCTGTTCGGCTTCGTGTGGTCGAACCCGTTGTCCAGCGTGATCAGGGCGGCCTTCTTCGCGACCCCCGGCACCTGGACAAGACGGACGATGGCCTTCGTAACGACCTCGTGAGGGTGCTCGATCACTTCGCCTCCCACAGCGGGTTCTCCCAGATCACGGTGCCGCCCATGCCGATGCCGACACACATGGCGGTGAGGCCGTAGCGGACCTCGGGGTGCTCGGCGAAGTGCCGCGCGAGCTGCGTCATCAGGCGGACGCCGGAGGACGCGAGGGGGTGGCCGATGGCGATCGCGCCGCCCCACGGGTTGACCCGCGGGTCGTCGTCGGCGATGCCGTAGTGGTCGAGGAACGCCAGCACCTGGACCGCGAACGCCTCGTTGAGCTCGAACAGCCCGATGTCGTCGATCGTGAGGCCGGCCTTCTTCAGCGCCTTCTCGGTCGACGGGATCGGCCCGTAGCCCATGACCTCGGGCTCGACGCCCACGAAGCCGTACGAGACCATCCGCATGGCGACCGGCAGCCCCAGCTCGCGTGCCGTTTCCTCGCTGGCCAGCAGCGCCGCCGTCGCGCCGTCGTTCAGCCCGGCCGCGTTGCCCGCGGTGACCCGGCCGTGCGGACGGAACGGCGTCTTCAGGGTGGCGAGCTTCTCCATCGACGTCTCACGCGGCGCCTCGTCGGCCGTCGCGAGGCCCCAGCCCTGCTCGGCACTGCGAATCGCGACCGGCACCAGGTCGGGCTGAAGCTTGCCGTCGGCGTACGCCTTGGCCGTCTTGATCTGGGAATTCAGGCCGTAACGGTCGGCCCGCTCCTTGGTGATGCCGGGCAGGCGGTCGTGCAGGTTCTCGGCCGTCGAGCCCATCACCAGCGCGGACGGATCGACCAGCTTCTCGGCCAGGATGCGCGGGTTGGGGTCGACGCCCTCACCCATCGGGTGGCGGCCCATGTGCTCGACGCCGCCGGCGATCGCCACGTCGTAGGCGCCCATTGCGATGCCACCGGCAACATTCGTCACCGCGGTCATCGCGCCGGCGCACATGCGGTCGATCGCGTAACCCGGCACAGTCTTGGGCAGGCCGGACAGCAGTGCTGCGGTGCGGCCGATGGTCAGCCCCTGATCGCCGATCTGGGTGGTGGCCGCGATCGCGACCTCGTCGACCATCTCGGGCGGCAGCTGGGGATTGCGCCGCATCAGCTCGCGGATGCAGCGGATGACCAGGTCGTCGGCGCGGGTCTCGGCATACATGCCGCCCGCCTTGCCGAACGGTGTGCGGACGCCGTCGACGAAGACGACCTCACGTACTTCACGGGGCACGGGTCCTCCTAAGGCGGTGGGTGCGATATTACTCATCGGTAACTAAGTCGCGCCACAGGGGTCGGTCAATCTCACAGCCCTCCATCGCAAGATCAAGAGCAGGAGGTCGTAGCGGGGTGGGTGGTACAGACCGTCGCTCACGCCGAGGGCCGCGCCGGGCCGAGCAGGGCGCTGGCGCGCCCAAACCGCTCACCCCGCCACGGCGACCTGCGTGCGTGGTTGCGCCCAACCCCAGAAAACCACGTTTGTGCTGGTTGGGGCGTCTTTCCCACTGACCGTTCGGGCGAGGGAATCGATCGCGGCGCGAGCGTAGCTTCACGCTATGAGCAAGCCGTTCAGATGCCGCCTCGGGCTGCACAAATGGGTGCGGCGCGCCAACCCGGAGGGCGCCCCGTATTCGCAGTGCGAACGCTGCGGCACCGACGCCGGTAACACCAAGGTTCAGTGGGGCGCGGGCGGCCAAGGCGGTTAGCCGTGCCCGGTCGAGCAGGCCCGGCCGCACGTGGGTCGGCCGGGCCTGAATGCCGTGTGTCGTTCAGGCCGCGGGAGCGGGCAGCGCCTCGGCGAGCTGGTCGGCCAGCAGGGTGATCTGCCAGTTGCGGGCGCCGAATCCGCGCAGGGTGTCGGCGATCGTCGTTGGGGTCGACTCGTCGGGCGGCGACCAGGCCAGCCTGCGCACGTAGTCAGGGCTGATCAGGTTCTCCGGCGGCAGGTTGTGGGCCTCGGCGGTGGCGACGACGACCGCGCGGCAGCGGGCGAGACGGGCGGCGGCCACCGGGTCACGCTCGGCCCAACGGTGCGGCGGGGGCGGGCCCTCGACCGGCTGGTTCACGGGCAGCGCGTCGTCGGGCAGGGCGCGGGCCTCGTCGAGCGCGTCGAGCCAGACGCGGGCCAGACGGCGCACCGAGCGGCCCCCGAAACCCGAGATCGCCAGAAGAGTGCGCTCGTCCTTGGGGTCAGCCTCGGCGGCGGCGACGATCGCGGAGTCGGGCAGAACACGGCCGGGGGCCGAGTCGCGGCGCGCGGCCACGCCGTCACGGGCATACCAGAGAGCCCGGACCCGGGACTGAGCCCGAGCACCCCGTACGCGGTGAATGCCCGACGTGCGGCGCCACGGGTCGGGACGCACCCGCGGCGGCCGGTCGGCGCTGGCCACGAGCGCGGCGAACTCCTCGGCGGCCCACTCGGTCTTGCCCTGGCGCTCGAGCTCGGCGGCCAGGTGGTCGCGCAGGTCGGTGAGCAGTTCGACGTCGAGCGCGGCATAGGTCAGCCACGACTCGGGCAGCGGACGGGTCGACCAGTCGGCCGCCGAGTGGTGCTTCTCGAGCGAATAGCCCAGAAGCTGCTCGGTGATCGCGGCCAGACCGACGCGCTCGAAGCCGGCCAGGCGCGCGGCCAGCTCGGTGTCGAAAAGCCGGCGCGGCTTCATGCCCACCTCGGCCAGGCACGCGAGGTCTTGGCTGGCGGCGTGCAGCACCCACTCGCTGTCGGCCAGCGCCTCGTCGAGGGTGCGCAGGTCGTCGAGCGGCAGCGGGTCGATCAGCACCGTTCCGGCGCCGGCGCGACGAAGCTGCACCAGATAGGCGCGCTGGGTGTATCGGTAGCCGGAGGCACGCTCGGCGTCGACCGCGACCGGGCCGGAGCCGGCGGCCATGCGGGCCACGACCTCGGCCAATTCGTCGGCGGACTCCAACGGACGCGGGGTGCCGTCGCGGGGCGCGGTGAGTGGAACGGGATCGGGACCGCCAGACGTCGGGTCGGGCGAGTCGGCGTGCGGTCGTCCGTCCCTTTCGGGCTCCGGCGTGTCCCGACGGCGCAGGGGTGCTTCGTCGGTCACTCCGTAACCGTACGGGGGTACCACCCTCGCCGCTTGCAGCCGGGTCCCGGCGCGCCGTTTCTCGATCGACAAAGGGCTGATCCGAGCGGCCGTTTTCTGCGTACTACCCGGCGCAGAGCCGATACCCGGGAGGCCGCGCCGGATGACCATGACCTACGAACCGTTCACCCCCGCGGGCTCCGACGAGCAGCGCCGATACGACGGACGGCGCCGCGCCGAGGAGCCCCCGCCGGCCGCCGACGGCCGATGGGGTGACCGGGCGGCTGACCAGGGCCGGCCCGCGCCGCCCCCCGCCGACCCGTGGGCCGAACCGCCGCGCGGCGCCCGCGACCAGTCGGGCGCCGGTAGGGACGAGCCGGCCCGCGGCGGCCGCGACCAGCAGGCCCACGGCTGGGAAGAGCCCTCGCGCGGCGTCCCGGCGCAGCATCCCCGCCAGTGGGAAGAGCCCGCCCGCGGCTGGGACGAGCCGGCGCCCGCCCCGCGCCGGCAGCGGGTCGAGGGTGCCCCGCCCGCGCCGCACTGGGAGCCGGCCGCTCCGCTTCCGCAGCAGCGGCACACCGGCGAGCAGCCCGCCTGGCACACCGGCCTGTCGTCCGCGATCGAGCCCGACCCGGTGCCCCAGACCGTTTCCAAGGCGGGCCGGGTCAAGCCGCTCGTCATCGGCGTGGTGACCCTGTTGCTCCTGGTGGCGGGCTGGCAGGCGTACCGGATCGAGGGAATGAGCCGGCACAACCAGGACCTGGCGTCGGTGCTCTCGGCCGAGCAGACCCGCACCGACCGGCTCGAGAAGCAGCTCGCCGGTGTGTTCGACCCCGAGGCGGTCTCGTCGGGGGTGCTGCCCAGCGTCTTCCGGGTGCGCGCGGGCGGCTTCACCGGCACCGCCTTCGCGGTCGGCAAGAAGGCCTCCGGCAACCAGACCAACCTGTTCACCAACTACCACGTCGTCGCCGAGACCTGGACCGACGGCGGTCGCAAAGTCTCGCTGGAGCGCGGCAGCACCCGCATCAGCGCGACCATCGTCAAGGTCGACAAGGGCAAGGACCTGGCACTGCTGCGGGCCAACCAGCGCATCGCCGGCCTCGGCACCTCGACCGGCCAGGTCAAGCCGGGCCAGCAGGTCGTGGTGGTCGGCGCCCCGCTCGGCCTGGACGACTCGGTCACCACCGGCGTGATCAGCGCCTACCGCCCCAACGACCAGGACGGCCCGACGGTCCAGTTCGACGCCCCCATCAACCCCGGCAACTCGGGCGGCCCGGTCGTCAACGCGAACGAGCAGGTCGTCGGCGTGGCGACCGCCAAGGCCAAGGACGCCGAGGGCATCGGCCTAGCGATTCCGATCAAGACGGCTTGCGACACGTTCGACGTCTGCTGACCTAGCCCACGCGCTGGCGGTCGGTCAGCGCGGAGACTCCCGGTGGCGGCAGGCCCGCCGTTGAGGCGAGCATCGAGCACCAGCCGTGCAGGTGGGCGGTGATGTCGTCGCCGGTCGGGGTCCAGGAGGCGCGGACCTCGATGTCGGCCGTCGGCGCGGGGCCGGCCAGCTCGCCGAAGCGGGTCGACGTGGTTTGGGTGATCGTGCCGCCGATGGCCGTGTAGGCGGCGGCGTGCTGGTCGAGCGCGTCGGTCAGCCAGGTCCAGGCGACGGCGGAGAGCATCGGGTCGCCCGCCATCTCTTCCTCGAGCTCGGCCGTGACCAGCGTGACCAGGCGGATGTCGCCGTGCCAGGCCTCGTGCCCGGCCGGGTCGTGGAGCAGGATCAACCGGCCGCCCGCCACCTCGTCGCCGGCGCGCAGCACCGTCGCGCTGATCGCGAAGGCGAACGGCGCGAGCTTCTGCGGGGCGGCGATCTCCTCGAGGAGAATCTCGGGGCGAGGCGCCGGTGCCCGCAGAGCGTCGGCCGCGCGGGCGAACGCCGGAGGAACAGCGGAGGGGGACGCCATGGCTGAAGACTATGCCGCCTTGAGGTGTCCGTAGCCGATCGGTGCTCCCCGCGTGTCGTGGCACGATGGCGCGGTGACTTCCGTTGTGAGCGATTCGCCCTTCGTGCGGGCATGCCGCGGCCTTGACGTGCCGCACACCCCGGTCTGGTTCATGCGGCAGGCGGGCCGGTCGCTGCCCGAATACCGCAAGATCCGCGAGGGCATCGCGATGCTCGACTCCTGCCGCCGTCCCGACCTGGTCACCGAGATCACACTTCAGCCCGTACGGCGTCACCACGTCGACGCCGCGGTGCTGTACAGCGACATCGTGGTGCCGATCGCGGCGGCCGGTGTCGATCTCGACATCGTCCCGGGCACCGGCCCGGTCGTCGCCGAGCCGATCCGCACCGCGTCCGATCTCGATCGCCTGCGGGCGATCACCGCGGCCGACGTCGATTTCGTGGCCGAGTCGGTGCGCCTGCTGGTCGGCGAGCTCGGTGCCACCCCGCTGATCGGTTTCGCCGGTGCTCCGTTCACGCTGGCCAGCTACCTCATCGAGGGCGGCCCGTCGCGCACCTACCTCAAGACCAAGGCCATGATGTACGGCGAACCGCAGCTCTGGAACGCGCTGCTCAGCCGCCTTGCCGACATCGCGCTGACCTTCCTGCGCACGCAGATCGACGCCGGGGCGAGCGCGATCCAGCTCTTCGACTCGTGGGCCGGGGCCCTGAGCGAGGCCGACTACCGCGAGCACGTCCTGCCCCACTCGGCCCGGGTGCTGGCCGGTCTGGCCGACGCCGGTGTCCCGCGCATCCATTTCGGAGTCGGCACGGCCGTGCTGCTCAACGCGATGGGCGAGGCCGGCGCCGACGTGGTCGGGGTCGACTGGCGTACGCCTCTCGACCGCGCGACCGAGATCGTCGGCCCGGGCAAGGCGTTGCAGGGCAACCTCGACCCGGCGATCCTGTTCGCCGGCTGGGACGTCGTGCGCCGCGAGACCGACCGGGTGCTCGAGCAGGGCAAAGCCGCGCCCGGCCACGTCTTCAACCTGGGCCACGGCGTGATGCCCGAGACCGATCCTGACGTGCTGACCCGCCTGGTCGCCCACGTCCACGAGGTGTCGGCGCGCTGACCGTCACATCGAGCGACCCCAGCCGTACGGGGTGGCGCCCGACCTGGAAGGCTTGAAGCGTGCGGAAGCGGGTTGCGGTCATCGGCGGCGGCATCGCCGGGCTGGCGGCCGCCGTGCGGCTGCGTGACCTGACCCCGCCCGACACCGAGATCATTGTGTACGAGCAGAGCGGCGCCCTCGGCGGCAAGCTGCGCACCGGCGAGCTGGCCGGCGTGACCGTCGAGCGCGGCGCCGAGTCGTTCCTCATGACCGGCAGCGACGGTGCCGAGTCGGCCGCCGTCGCCCTGGTCAAGCGGCTGGGCCTGGAAAGCGCCCTGGTGCACCCGCTCAAGGTGCCCGCGGCCCTGGCCTTCGGCGGGCAGCTCGCCCCGATGCCGGCCGGCACGCTCGTCGGCGTGCCCGGCGACCTCTCGAAGCTGGGCGGCGTCGCCCACGTCGACCCCGGCCACGACGTCGACGACGGCCGCCCGCTGCTGGCCGAGGGCACCGACGTCGCGGTCGGCGCGCTGGTCCGCCAGCGCTACGGCGACGAGGTCGTCGACCGCCTGGTCGACCCGATGCTGGGCGGTGTCTACGCCGGCCGCGCCGACCGGCTCTCCCTCGACGTGACGATGCCCCAGCTCGCGCGCACCGCCCGCGTCGAGCACACGCTGGTCGCGGCCGTCCGGGCCGCGCAGGCGGCGAGCGGGCGGGTGCCCGGCCGGCCGGTCTTCGGCGCGCTCGACGGCGGTCTGAGCCGCCTGGTCGGCGCGGCCGCCACGGCCAGCGGCGCCCGCATCAGCCTGGGCCTGCCCGTCCGCGAGATCGCCCGCACCGCCCACGGCTGGCGCCTGCTGCTGGGCCCGGCCGCGACACCGCCCGGCCCGTCCGTGCGCAACGCCGGGGCCACCGCGGGCGCCGACCTGGTTCCGCAGACCGACGACGTCGACGCTGTCGTGCTGGCCGTCCCCGCGAAACCGTCGTCTCGGCTGCTCGCCACGATCGCGCCGGTCGCGGCCGAGGCCGTCGGCGAGCTCGACTACGCGAGCGTCGCGCTGCTCGCCCTCGCCCTGCCGCCTGGCACGCCGCTGCCCGATCTGAGCGGCTTCCTGGTGCCCCCGAGCGAGGGCACACTGGTCAAGGCGGCCACGTTTGTGACCAGCAAGTGGACGCGCCCCGAGGGCAGCCCGGTGATCGTGCGCGTGTCGCTGGGCCGGGCCGGCGAACAGGAACGCCTCCAGTTCGACGACGCGGTGCTGACCGAGCGGGCGCAAGGCGAGCTGGGTGAGTTGCTCGGCGGTGAGCTGCCGCCCCCGGTCGCCACCTGGGTGCAGCGCTGGGGCGGCGGCCTGCCGCAGTACGCGCCGGGTCACCTCGACCGGCTCGCCACCGCGCGGGCCGCGTTGCCGCCGGGGCTGGTGCTGGCCGGGGCGGCCTTCGACGGGGTCGGCATCCCGGCCTGTGTGGCGAGCGGCGAACGAGCGGCCGAAGACTTGGGTAAGAGCTGGGCCGCGTGAGCGGCGGGGACGGAAGGGCCGAGATGAGCGAGCAGACGAACGCGGCGCGGATCAACGAGCTGAACGCGACGATCCGGTACACGATGTGGTCGGTGTTCCGGGCCGAGTCGCCCCTGCCGGCGCTGCGCGAAGAGCTGGCCGGTGAGGTCGACGGCCTCTTCGAGCAGCTCTCCGCCCATCCAACCGCCCCGCCCACCACCCAAAAGCAGACTGAAGGCCGAGCCGACGTGACGATCCGGGGCACGTACGACGTCTCGGGTCTTCGGGCCGACGCCGACCTGATGATCTGGTGGCACTCAAGCTCGCCCGACGCGCTCCAGGAGGCGTACTCGCTGTTCCGTCGCACCGCCCTGGGCCGTCACCTGGCCCCGGTCTGGTCGCAGATGGCGCTGCACCGGCCGGCTGAGTTCAACAAGAGTCACCTGCCCGCCTTCCTGGCCGGCGAGGAGGCGCGCCCGTACATCTGCGTCTACCCGTTCGTGCGCTCCTACGAGTGGTACCTGCTGCCCGACGAGGAGCGCCGCGGCATGCTGGCCGAGCACGGTCGCATGGCCCGCGGCTACCCCGACGTGCGCGCCAACACCGTGGCGTCGTTCGCGCTGGGTGACTACGAGTGGATGCTGGCCTTCGAGGCGGACGAGCTCTATCGCATCGTCGACCTGATGCGCGACCTGCGGGCGTCGACGGCGCGGCGGCACGTGCGCGAGGAGGTCCCGTTCTACACGGGCCGCCGTCGCTCGATGAGCGAGCTGGTCACGACGCTGCCCTAGCCATGGGGATGTGCGGAATGCCGTCTTCGAGGAATTCCGGGCCCGTCTGCACGAATCCATATTTGGCGTAAAACTTCGCGAGATGCGCCTGGGCGTCGAGAACGCTCGGGCGGTTCCCGATCACGACCAGGGCCTCCTCGATCAGGCGGCCGGCCAGCCCGGCGCCGCGCGCGCTGCGGGCGGTCACGACACGGCCGATCCGTTGCACGTCGCCGTCGTCCAGGATGCGTACGTATGCCCTGATCTCGCCGTCGCGGGAGAACCACAGGTGGCGTGTTCCGGGCTCGTCGTCGCGTCCGTCGAGGTCGCCGTAAGCGCACTCCTGCTCGACCACGAAGACGTCGGCGCGCAGTTTGAGAATCGCGTAGAGGGTAGTTGTGTCAAGGCCGCGGAAGGACGCCGTGCGAAGTTCGTCGTGGGGTTCCGGAAGCATCCCGAAAGAGTATTCGGCGCGTCGTCACCCGTATCGCGGGCTGCCGTTATAGAGATGGAAGCCCGAGCTGTGGAGGCCTTGATGATCAAGAGGAACAAGCTCTTCGGCAACAAGACGCGGGTGACCTTCTGCCTGCCGTCCGATCAGCCGAACGGGCCGGTGAGCGTCGTCGGCACGTTCAACGGCTGGGAGCCGGGCAAGCACGAACTCAAGCCGCGCCGCGACGGCACCCGCACGGTCAGCGTCACCGTGCCGGCGGGTCACTACCAGTTCCGCTATCTGGCCAGCGACGGGCACTGGTTCGACGACGACCACGCCGACGCGGTCGGCCCACATGGTGGCGAACTGCTGGTCTGAGACGAGGCCCACCTCGTCGTTTCAGCCCCCACCTCGGGGGGATCTTGCTTGACTGGGCAAGCATCGATCCGAGGGGGGAACCATCATGGCGCAGGTCAAGCTGGCCGTCATCTACTACTCGTCCACCGGCACCGTTCACAAGATGGCCGTACGCGCGGCCGAGGCGGGCGAGAAAGCGGGCGCCGAGGTGCGCCTTCGTCAGGTCACCGAACTGGCGCCGGCCGAGGCGATCGCCTCGAACGCCGCGTGGAGCCAGCACTTCGACCGTACGAAGAACGAGCCGAGGGCGACCGCGGACGACGTGGTCTGGGCCGACGCCGTGCTCTTCGGCTCGCCGACCCGCTACGGCAACGTGACCAGCCAGCTCAAGCAGTTCCTGGACACGCTCGGCCCGCAGTGGCAGCAGGGGCTGCTCGCCGACAAGGTCTACGCCGGCTTCACGGCGACGATGACGGCGCACGGCGGCCAGGAGTCGACGCTGCTGGCGCTCTACAACACGATCCATCACTTCGGCGGCATCATCGCGGCGCCCGGTTACACCGACCCGCTCAAGTTCGCGGACGGGAACCCGTACGGCGTCTCGCATGTGACCGGAGGGAACAATGACGCCCCGCTGGGCGACAACGAGTACGCCGCTCTGGACCACTTGGCGCAGCGGGTCGTTCGCATCGCGAGCAAGCTGAAAAGCGAATAAAACTACTCATCTTTCGCTAACGTGATCGCATGACCACGTACGAGACTTTGGACCTGCATACGCGGGTGGCCCGCTACGAGGCGGCCGTCGAGGAACTGCGTTCGGCTCACCAGGACGTCCGGGTCGTCCTGCAGGACCAGGTGCTCTACGAGCGCTGGCACCAGCTGGGCGCCGACCTCGGCTTCGTGACCGGGGCGAACGGCTCGCCGGTCACCACCGGACAGCAACACGATCTGCAGGGTCTCAACCAGCAGATCCCTCAGATGTCGGAATCCTGGGCGAGCTGACAGGCTGCACGTTGATCGTCATTCCCGGGCCACCTGGGCGGGTGACGATGAAGCCCGGTTGCCGGCCGCACCGGGCACGTGGGGTGTGGGCGCCACGACTGGCGCCCACACCTGCGCCGGTCCGGCCCGCGAGGCGGGTATTTTGGCTGCCATGCCCGTCGACACCCAGTACGAGGACCTGTTACGCCGGGTCCTGGCCACCGGCACCCCCAAGAGCGACCGCACCGGCACCGGCACGGTCAGCCTGTTCGGCGAGCGCCTGCGCTACGACCTGTCGGCCGGCTTCCCGCTGATCACGACCAAGCGGGTGCACTTTAAGTCGGTCGCCGTCGAGTTGCTGTGGTTCCTGCGCGGCGACAGCAACGTCGCATGGCTGCGCGACCAGGGCGTGACGATCTGGGACGAGTGGGCCTCGGAGTCCGGTGAGCTCGGCCCGGTCTACGGCGTGCAGTGGCGCTCGTGGCCCACGCCCGACGGTGGGCACGTCGACCAGATCAGCAGCGTGCTCGAGACGCTGCGCCGCGACCCCGACTCGCGCCGCATGATCGTCTCGGCGTGGAACGTGGCCGAGCTGCCCGAGATGGCGCTCGCGCCGTGCCACGCGATGTTCCAGTTCTACGTGGCCGACGGCCGGCTCTCCTGCCAGCTCTACCAGCGCAGCGCCGACCTGTTCCTGGGTGTGCCGTTCAACGTGGCCAGCTATGCCCTGCTCACCCGCATGGTCGCCGACCAGGTCGGGCTGCTGCCGGGCGACTTCATCTGGGTCGGTGGCGATTGTCACATCTACAACAATCACGTCGACCAGGTGCGTGAGCAGCTCTCTCGCGAGGCCTACGAGTTCCCCCAGCTCGAGCTCGCCCCGGCCGCGTCGCTCTTCGACTACAAATACGAAGACTTCACGGTCGTCGACTACAAGCACCACCCGGCCCTGCGCGCCCCGGTCGCCGTATGACGCTGCACATGGTCTGGGCCGAGGCCCGCGACCGGGTGGTCGGCGCGAATGGCGAGATCCCGTGGCGTCTCCCGGAAGATCAGGCGACGTTCCGGCAGCGTACGACCGGGGCGACCGTGGTGATGGGCCGAGCGACCTGGGACTCGCTTCCCGCCCGCTTCCGCCCGCTGCCGGGCCGGCGCAACGTCGTGCTGACCCGCGACCCGTCGTGGGCGGCGCCCGGGGCCGAGGTCGCGCACTCGGTCGACGAGATCGACGTGAGTGGTGAGGTCTGGGTCATAGGAGGAGAGTCGATCTACTACTCTTTCCTCCCGCGAGCGGAGCACATCCTCCGAACGCGCATCGACTTGGATATTTCGGGCGATACTCGAGCACCCGCTTTGGGTGACGAGTGGGTCGTCACCTCGTCCACCGGCTGGCAGACTTCTCAGGGCGGATTGCGCTACGTCACCGAGGATCTGACTCGCGGTGGAGGAAGCGACCCCGCCTGACGCGAGCTTTTCATGAGAGGGCGCCATGCCGCGGAGTCTCGAGTCCCCGTTGACGTTGTCGGTGGTGACGCCGATGTTCAACGAGCGCGAGGCCGTCGACCACTTCGTCGCCCGCCTGCGGCCGGTGCTCGACGGGCTGGGCGAGACCTACGAGGTCGTGGCGGTCGACGACGGCAGCACCGACGCGACCGTGGCGCGCCTGCTGCAGTTGCGAGCCGACTGGCCGGCCCTGCGCGTGGTGTCGCTGCGCCGCAACGTCGGCCACCAGACCGCGCTGCGGGCCGGGCTGAAATCCGCCCGCGGCGACTACGTCGTCAGCATCGACGCCGACCTGCAGGACCCGCCCGAGACGATCGGCGAGATGCTGGCCAAGGCGCGCGCCGACGAGGTCGACGTCGTCTACGGCGTGCGCAGCGACCGCAGCACCGACTCGTCGTTCAAGCGCAACACCGCGGGCCTCTACTACTGGACGATGCGGCGCATGGTCGGCCCGTGGGTCAACGACCAGGCCGGCGACTTCCGGCTGATGTCGCGGGCCGTCGTCGACGTGCTCAACAGCCTGCCCGAGCCGCGTCCGGTCTATCGGCTCGTCGTGCCGTCGCTCGGTTTCTCCAGCGCCGAGGTCGCCTATGTGCGCGAGGAACGGGTCGCCGGCGAGACCAAATACCCGCTGAGCCGCATGATCCGGCTGACCTTCGACAGCGTGACCGGCTTCTCGGCCGCGCCGCTGCGCATCGCCACCTGGCTGGGCCTGCTCAGCTTCCTGATCTGCGTGGGGCTGATCGTCACCGGGCTGGTGGCCTGGGGCTCGGGCGGCGTCGTGCCCGGCTGGACGTCGCTCTACATCGCGGTGCTGCTGCTGGGTGGGGTGCAGCTCATCTGCCTGGGGCTGCTCGGCGAATACGTGGGCCGCATCTACATGGCCACGCAGCACCGGCCGCCCTACCTCGTCGGGTTCGACAGCGACACCGACACCACGCCTATCGAGGCTGCGGAGCGCGAGGAGTCCGAGCTTCCGGTGGTCTGACCAGCAGCGTCACCAGGCGGCCGAGCTCGGCCCCGGGGTCGGCGGCCAGGCCCATGTGTACCGGTCCGGCCCGCAGCACCGTGCTGCGCGGCGCGACCAGCCAGCGGAACCGTTCGCCCAGGCTGATGTCGCCCGCCGCGCCCGCGCCGCCGCAGGTGGCGCCCCACGACATGAGCGCGGCCCGGATCGCCTCGACGTCGGCGCCCGGGTCGATCATCAGCAGGCGTTCCTCGTTCAGCTCGGTGCGGGCCTCGAGGAAGTCGAGCCGCTGGCAGTAGAGGATCACGCCCACGTTGATCAGCTCGCCGCGCTCGATGCGCGGAACGGCTTGAATGACGGCGTACTCGTAGGGGACTCTCACGGCAGCCACGCCTCCGGGCGCTCGGCACGGGCGGAGAGATGGGCGACGTACGCCTCGCGGTCGCCGTCCTCCAGCCACTCGTCGGGGACCAGGGCGACGACCTCTTCGATCAGTTCGGGCGTCAGGCGCTCGGCCAGGGCGGGACCCTCGGTGGCGAGCTTTGTCGCGTACGGCTTCAGAACGTGGTCGTCCCACTTGTACGGACGGTGCACGACGGCCGACGCCCGTGGCCAATTGTGATGGAAGTAGAGCGTCGCACCGTGGTCGATCAGCCAGAGGTCGCCGTGCCAGATGAGCAGGTTGGGGTTGCGCCAGCTGCGGTCGACGTTCTCGACGAAGGCGTCGAAGGCGATCACGCGCGAGGCCAGGGCGTGGTCGACCGGGTGCACGACCGGGTCGTAGCCGAGCGCGCCGGGCAGGAAGTCCATGCCCAGGTTGGCGCCCGCGCTGGCCTTGATCAGCTCTTGAACCTCTTCGTCGGGCTCGGCGCGCGCGACGATCGGGTCGAGGTGGACGACGGTGAGCTCGGGGACCGGCAGCCCGAGGCGGCGGCCCAGCTCGCCCGAGATCACCTCGGCCACCAGGGCTCGGGGGCCCTGCCCGGCGCCGCGGAATTTCACCACGTAGGTGCCGAGGTCGTCGGCCTCGACCACGCCGGGCAGCGAGCCACCCTCACGCAGCGGGGTGACGTAACGAATCGCGGTGACCTCTCGTAGCACCCCGCAACCCTAATCGGTGCTGTTCGGCCCCTGCTTACGGAGTTCGTCGACCCGGGTCATGGCGCTGCGCAGGTCGGCCAGCCACGCGTCGGTGTTCTGGCCGACGAGCTTGACGCACCAGGCCAGCGCCTCGGAGCGGGAACGGGCCACGCCGGCGTCGACCAGCGTGTCGAGGATCTGCCGCTCGGGCTGGCGCAACCGGGTCATGACCGGTGCGGCCAGGTGGGTGAAGAGCTCGTTGGTGTCGCCGCAGCGCACGCCCCAGGCGACCTTGCGCTGATAGCGGTGCTCGATCTGGCGGGCCACCCGCATGCGGTCCTGCCGGGTGTCCTCGCGGAACTGGTTGACGCGGCCGGCCTGGGCGGCGGCCCGGTCGGCCTCGGTGGCGTCGGCGCCCAGGTCGGGCGCGGCGACCCGGCCCCAAATGATGATCTCGTCACGGTCGACGACGACCTCGGGCCGCTCGGTGAACCAGCCGTCCTGAACGGCCCCGGCGATCCAGGCGGCGGCGTCGTCGGCGCTCGGCGGCTCGACCCGGCCGGTCGGTGGTGCATTACGAAAACGCATGATCTTCCTCCCCGGTGCAACGTTGATTACATGATTACACCGTTGCGTCCGAAACGGCCAGCGGAAAGCGGGGCCGAGAGGCAGACTGGGACGATGGAGCTGCCGATCAACCCGCCGGTCAAGCCGATGCTGGCCAAGCCCGTCGCCGAGATCCCGCCGGGCCAGGTCTACGAGCCCAAATGGGACGGCTTCCGGTCGATCGTCTTTCGCGACGGCGCCGAGGTCGAGATCGGCAGCCGCAACGAGAAACCGATGACCCGCTACTTCCCCGAGGTCGTCGAGGCGGTGCTGGCCAACTTCCCCGAGCGGGCCGTGATCGACGGCGAGGTCATCGTGGCCGACACCGGGCGCAACACCCTCGACTTCGAGGCGCTCCAGCAGCGCATCCACCCCGCGGCCAGCCGCGTCAAACTGCTCAGCGAGCAGACCCCGGCCGCCTTCGTCGCCTTCGACCTGCTGGCGATCGGCGACGAAGACCTGACCGAGCGCCCCTTCGGCGAGCGCCGCGATCGTCTCGTCGAGGTTCTCAAAGACGCCAAGCCTCCCGTGTACGTCACCCCGGCGACCGACGATCTCGAAACCGCGCGACGGTGGTTCGCCCAGTTCGAGGGGGCGGGGCTCGACGGGCTCATCGCCAAGGACCGCGAGCTGCTCTACCAGCCCGACAAGCGGGTCATGAGCAAGATCAAGCACAAGCGCACGGCCGACTGCGTGGTCGCCGGCTATCGCGTGCACAAGTCGGCCGACAACCGCATCGGGTCACTGCTGCTGGGCCTCTACGACGAGCGCGACGTGCTGGTCTCGGTCGGCGTCATCGGGGCGTTCCCGCTAGCCGTGCGCGAAGAGCTCTTCGCCGAGCTGCAGCCGCTGGTCACCGGCTTCGACGGGCACCCGTGGGACTGGGCCGCTCACATGCAGGGCGAGCGCACCCCACGCAAGAACGAGGTCAGCCGCTGGAACAACGGCAAAGACCTGTCGTTCACGCCGCTGCGTCCCGAGCGGGTCGTCGAGGTGCGCTACGACTACATGGAGGGTCTGCGGTTCCGCCACACCGCCCAGTTCGAACGGTGGCGGCCCGATCGTGAACCCCGCTCGTGCACCTATGAGCAGCTCGAACGCCCGGTCAGCTTCAACCTGGCCGAGGTGCTCACCAGCCGCTGACCGACGGGTTGTCAGACGGACGGGATAGCCTCTTTGGCAGCAACCCGCCGTCGAAAGGTCAGCCTCGTGCAGCGTCGCTCCCGCTCGGTGATCGCCGTGCTCGCCCTGATCGTGGCGGTCGCCGCAGGTTGCACGGTGCCCACGTTCGCGCCGAACGGCTCGGGTGCGGCCCCCGGCGCGAGCGCCTCCGCGGCCCCCGGCCCGGGCACCGCCGACTGGCGTCCCTGCCCCGACGTGCCGCAACAGCTCGTCGGCCAGGCCGCCGCCGGCATGACCTACGACTGTGCCGACGTCAGCGTCCCGCGTGACTGGAAGAAGCCGGGCGGCGGCGAGACCTACTCGATCGCCATGATCCGCATCCGGTCGGCCAAGCAGCAGGGGCGCATCGGGTCGCTGCTGCTCAACCCGGGCGGCCCCGGCGGCTCCGGCATCGAGACCGCGGTCTACCTGTCGTTCGGCGAGGCCTTCGGCGGTCTGCCGGCCGAGGTCACCAACAAGTTCGACATCATCGGCTTCGACCCGCGCGGTGTCGGCCGCTCCAACCCGGTCAAGTGCATCAGCCCCACCGACCAGGACGCGAGCTTCGGCGCCCCGCCCGACCCGGTCAGCCTTGCCGAGTTCGACAAGCTCGTCACCCTGAACAAGAAGGTCGCGAGCGACTGCGGCGCGAAATACGGCGCCCAGCTGCCCTTCTTCTCGACCGAGCAGGCCGCCCACGACATGGACGCGCTGCGCAAAGCCGTCGGCGACGCCAAGATGACCTATCTCGGCTTCTCCTACGGCACGCTGCTCGGCGCGACCTACGCCCAGCTCTACCCGCAGAACGTACGGGCCCTGGTGCTCGACGGCGCGGTCGACCCGAAGCAGAGCTTCATCGAGGGCTCCGAGACCCAGGCCAAGGGCTTCGAGCGCGCGTTCACCAACTTCACTAACTGGTGCAAGCAGACTCCCGACAAGTGCCCGATCGCGCCCGACGCGCGCAAGGCCGTGACCGACGCGCTGACCGCCGCGGCCACCAAGCCCGTCCCCGGCATTGACGGCCGCACGGCCACCCCCGGCTGGATCTTCGTGGGCGTCATCTCGTCGCTCTACACCGAGTCGGGCTGGGCCAAGCTGGCCGACGCGATCGCCGAGCTCAAGCAGGGCAACGCCAAGGGCATCTTCACGCTGGCCGACCAATACGCCGAGCGCAAACCCGACGGCACCTACAGCAACCTCTTCGACGCCAACCTCGCCGTCAACTGCGCCGACAGCCAAGACACCCCGTCGATCGACGAGATCCGCCGCCTGCAGGGCGAGTGGCGCAAGAAATACCCGCTGTTCGGCGGCGCGCTCGCGGTCGGCATGATCTCGTGCTCGGTCTGGCCCGGCGCCCGCGACCCCTACCCGGCCGGCCCGGCCAAGAACGCCCCGCCGATCGTCGTCGTCGGCACGACCGGCGACCCCGCCACCCCCTACGAGAACACCGCCGACCTCGCCTCGATGCTGGGCGTCGGCCACGTGCTGACCTGGGAGGGCGAGGGCCACACGGCCTACCCGAGCACCCCCTGCATCGTGAACGCGGTCGACGACTACCTCATCGATCTGAAGGTGCCGCAGGCCGGTTTGCGCTGTCCGGCAAAGTGAGGCCGTCCCGTTCGGCGAGGGTCTCCAGAATCAGGCGCACCCGGCGCAGGTTCTGCTTCAATTCCTCCTGCTCCTCGTGCCGGAAGGCATCGGTGTCGACGATCAGCTTGCTGGCGAAGTGCGCCGTGATCAACGGAATCACCAGCAACACCATGATCGAGATGAGGACGCCCGCGATGACCCGCGCCTCCACCGTCTTCGGCGAGATGTCGCCATAGCCGACGGTCGACGCGGTGACGACGGCCCACCAGATGGAATCGCCGATCGAGGCCGTCTTCTCGAAGTAGTGGTAAAGCACGCCACAGACCGCGATCAGGATGGCGTACGACAGAATCAGCGTGCGCGGCGAGTTCGCCAACCAGACGACCCCGCGGTAGAGCCGGCGCACCGGCCAGAGCAGCACGTTCATGGCGGTCATCGTGCCCGGACCGAGCCGCCGGGCGTAGGGCTTCCCGGGCAGAAAATTAGACTGCCGCGATGGAATTCCGTCTCGCATCCCGGGCCGATGTGCCCTCCATCCTGCGCCTGCTCGCCGACGACGACGTTTCACGTGCCCGGGGGTTCGGGTCAGTGCCGGTCGAGGAAGAGGTGGACGCGGGAATCTGGGCGGCGTTCGAGGAGATCTCGGCTGACCTGAACAACGAGCTGATCGTCGCGGTCGACTCCGGGGAGGTCGTGGGGACGTGCCAGCTGACGTTCATCCCAGGGCTGAGCCGGGGTGGCTCGCGGCGGATGACCATCGAGGCTGTTCGGGTTCGGGGAGATCGGCGTGGGGCCGGCCTTGGGCGTCGTCTGATGGAGTTCGCTGTGGGGCGGGCCCGGGAGCGGGGGTGTCGACTCGTGCAGCTCACTACGGACAAGCGGCGGGTTGATGCGCATCGGTTTTATGCGGGGCTCGGGTTTGTCGCTTCTCATGAGGGGATGAAGTTGGAGCTCTGATCCTCGGAGCTTTGACCTTTGGGGCTTCAGACCGCAGGGGCGCTGCCCCCGCCCCCCGGCCAACCCCGTCCCAGGGTGATCGAGCCTCAGTCCCTCTTCCGGTCACGGTCTTTGGACGGCTGCACCCGCTTAGGCTCCCCAGGCATCTTTGGATGATCAGGCGGATACGGCATATCGCCTTGGCCGGCCTTCTCGTCGCGCTCGACCCACTCCAGCAGCGGCGTCAGATCATGGGCCACGTCGTCGATGGCGGCATGCGGGTCGCCGATCTCGGCGAAGCGCTTCGGCAGCGTGCGCAGATCGAAGTCGTCCGGCTCCACGTCCGGCAGTTCCGCCCAGGTGACCGGGGCCGAGGCGGTTGCCCGGGCGTTCGCGCGCAGCGAGTAGGCGCAAGTGATTGTGCGGTCCCGGGCCATCTGGTTGAAGTCGAGGAAGACGCGTTCGCCTCGTTCTTCCTTCCACCAGGCTGTGGTGATCAGGTCGGGGCGCCGGCGTTCGGCCTCGCGGGCTAAGGCTATCGCCGCCCGGCGCACCTGGATGAAGTCCCAGCGTGGCTCGATGCGGACGTACACGTGGGCTCCTCGCCCGCCCGAGGTCTTGGGGAAGCCCACCCATCCCAGATCGTCCAGCACCTCGTGCAGCACCGCCGCCGTGGTCGTCACGTCCGTGAACGAGTTCTTCGGCTGGGGGTCCAGGTCGATGCGCAGTTCGTCCGGGTTGTCGGGCGCGCCACCGCGCACCGGCCACGGGTGGAAAACCACCGTGCCCATCTGCGCTGCCCACGCCACGTGGGCCAGATCGGCCGGGCACAGTTCCTCCGCCGTACGCATGCTGGGGAACTTGATCGTCGCCGTCTGCACCCAGTCGGGGACGCCTCGGGTGGGGATGCGCTTCTGGTAGAACGCCTCGCCCTCGATGCCGTCGGGGAAGCGTTGCAGCGTCGTCGGGCGGTCATGGAGTGCGCGCATGATGCCGTCGCCGACGGACAGGTAGTAGTCGAAGACGTCCCGCTTGGTGTAGCCCCGCTCGGGGAACATCACCTTGTCGGGGCTGGTCAGGCGCACCTGGTGGCCGGCGATCTCGATCTCTTCCGCTGCGGGCTTGGGCATGGGACGACCATAAGCCCGGCGGGGATCTATTTGCGGACGCGATTGTCGAGCGGCTGGGGCTGGGTCGCCCACCATTCCGAGGGGACCTGGGCGTAGATCTCGTCGGCCAGTGCTTTCAGACGGTCGGCGGTGGGCTGGCCGTGGTGGGCGTCGGCGAGGCCTTTGATCCGCATGTACCACTCGGCGAGCTGTTCACAGTTGACCGATACCTGGTAGTCCATAGGGCCGACGGTAGGCCGCTCGGGTGCTGAACGCACTCGGAAACGCTCACCGGCACCCGCTTGGGCGGTGCCGGTGAGACTTTCGGGTCAGGCCGTCTTCGGGTCGAGCTTGATCGAGAGGCTGTTGACGCAGTGGCGGGTGTTCTTCGCCGTCATGTGTTCGCCGCGAAAGACGTGGCCGAGGTGGGAGTCGCAGCGGGCGCAGCGGATCTCGGTGCGGACCATGCCGTGGGCGTAGTCGTCGATCTCTTTGACGGCGCCGGGGATGGCGTCGTCGAAGGACGGCCAGCCGCAGTGCGAGTCGAACTTGTAGTCGCTCGGGTAGAGGGCGGCGCCGCAGGCACGGCACTCGTACATGCCCTCGGTCTTCGTGTCGACGTACTCGCCGGACCAGGGCGCTTCGGTGCCGGCCTGGCGCAGCACCCGGAACTCGTCGGGGGAGAGGCGGACCCGCCACTCTTGCTCGGTGGTGGGCAGGGTGGTCTCGTTCGTTGCCATGCATTAAAGGTACGTCGCACGGCGCGTGCGTCCGGGTCTTGCCGGCGGTCCGTTGAACCGGGGCATGGACCATGCATCTTTCCGGCCGACCTGGCAGCAGGCATTCGCGCACGGGCTCTATCTCGGTGGGATCGCCGCGATCGGGGTGTTGCTTCTCACCGCGCTGCTGGCCCTGGCCGGCGCGTTCGAACCGCCCGGTGAGCTGTGGCTGGCGGCGACTGTGGGGCTGCCGGTGGCGGGAGCGGTCCTCGGGTTGCTCGTGGGGCGGGTGACCGGGACGCAGATCAGCGCGCGCGGCATTCGTACGGGCTCGGTCGTCGCTCCTTGGGATGAGGTCGTCGACCTGCGGGCGGAGCGGCGTGGCGGGCGGACGGTGGTGTCCGTTTATCTCGACTCGGGGGCGAGTGTGCAGCTCCAGGCCCCGTACAGCGGTGAACTCTTCGCAGTTGACCCGAAGTTCGAGGGGAAAATGTTCACTTTGTCCCATCTGTGGCGTAGTCACCGTTTCGGTGGTCTTCCGGGATGATGACCCGCCGACGCCGCTTAACGGGTAAATCGGGCATTTGCCGCTAAGCTCCCTTCCTGACCTGGAACACCGGAACAGGAATGGATAACTCCTCATGAGCTCAATTCGCCGGATTGTCGCCGTCGGGCTGCCCGTCGCCGGCTTCACCGCCGCTCTCGCGCTGGGCGTCTCCCCGGCGCTGGCCACGGAGGCCACCGTCGACCAGGCCGCGCGCCCGGTCGTCGCCGCGACCGGATACGGAACGCCGGACGCCACCGAGCCGGACGCCACCGAGCCGGTCACCACCACGGACGACGAGGCCCCGACCCGCGGACAGGGTGGCTACGGCACCCCGACCCCGGCCGGTGAGTCGCCGGACACCGACACGCCGACCCGGGGGAACCCCGGCTACGCGCCGTCCACGCCGGCCCCGTCGGTCAGCGTCGCCACCGTCCCGACGACCACCCCGGGCACGGCTCCGGCCACGACGGCTCCGGGCGTCAAGGACGCGACGCTGCCGGTGACCGGTTCGCCGATGACCGCCGTCATGACGGCCGGCGGCCTGCTGGTCGCGGCCGGCGCGGCGTCGGTCTGGTACACGCGTCGCCGCCGCGGCGCCTGACCTCAGCGCACGTGACAATGGCCGCCCCCACAAGGGGCGGCCATTTCGTGTGTCAGAGAACGAACGCGTCGGTCCAGAGCTGGCGTGACTTGCCCGACAGGGCCTGCATCAGCCCGACCGCCTGGTTGTCGGTCAGCCCGGCCACGAAGTCGACCACCGCACGGCCGCGGGCCCGGTCGAGGCGCTCGGGCGTGCCGTCGGGCAGCTCGGCCTCGGCCAGCTCGACCAGGTCGCGCAGCCGGCTCGGAATGCGCTCCTCCTCGTCGGGGTCGACCAGCCAGGCGATCAGCGCCTCGACCAGCGAGGCGACCAGCCGGCCCTGGCCGCGCTGGTGCAGCGCCAGGTCGGGGCGGGCCAGCACGAACCGGTTCTGCACGAACTTGAGCACCTGCACCTCGTGCCACTGGGCCTGAGCGAGCTGCACGTGGCCCGAGCGCACGGCCGGGTCGGCGATCGTCTCGACCGACTCGACCAGGCGCCGCGTCCACGTCGCCGCGAACGCCGCGACCTGGGCCTCGGCCTCGAGCGAGCCGTCGAACGGCCGGGCCAGCAGGCCGTCGACCAGTTCGGCCCGCACCAGCTCGACCGCGGCGGCGAACGCGTCGTCGTCGGCCATCCAGCCGTCCTTGCGGTGCAGCTGCCGGCGCAGCGACTCGATCGCGCCGCCCGCCCGGGTCAGATCGGTCGACGGGCCCCAGCGCTGCCACGCCATCAGCTCGGTGGCCACCGCGCCCTGCTGCAGCACGCCGACCCGGTGCACGTCCTCCAGATCGTGGATCGCGTACGCGATGTCGTCGGCCGTGTCCATGACCGAGGCCTCGACGGTCTGCTGCCAGTCGGCGACCCGCCCGGCGAACGGCGCGCGGGCGGCGTGCATGTCGGCCGCTTCGGTCGAATAGGCCCCGAACTTCAGCGAACCACCCTCGGGGTCGTCGGGCGGCGGGGCGGCGCCGCGCGGTGCCGGGTCCATGAAGCGCTGCGGGTCGCGCCGGGTCCACGGGTATTTCAGGATCGCGGCCCGCACGGCGTTGGTCAGGTTGAGCCCGATCGTGTGCTGGCCGCGAATCTCGGTGCTGGTCACGATGCGATAGGACTGGGCGTTGCCCTCGAAGCCGTCGCGCAGCTTCAACCGCTGGCGGGCGACCCGGTCGAGCACGCGTTCGCCCAGGTGGCCGAAGGGCGGATGACCCAGGTCGTGGGCGAGGGCGGCCGCCTCGACCACGTCGGGGTCGCAGCCGCCCAGCTTGTCGGCCAGGCCGTGGTCGACGCGCTCGGCGATGGCCCGGGCCACCTGGGCGACCTTGAGGCTGTGGGTCATGCGGTTGTGCACCAGCAGGCCGGCGCCCCCAGGACTGATCACCTGGGTGACGCCGGCGAGCCGGGCGAAGAACGGCGACGCCACGATGCGATCGCGGTCGACGCGGAACGGGCTGGTGGCGAGGTCGCCGGGGGCGACCAGCCGATCGCCGAAAAGGCGCTGAGCCCGGGGATCTTCCATCCCGGAAAGGCTACCGGGCCTGCAGGGCGTCCAGCGCGACGGACATGGCGGCGACCAGGCGGCGGTCGACGCGCGGGTCGTGGATGGTCACGACGTAACGGTCGCGCAGGCCCCACTTCTTCACCACGGAGAACACCGGACGCTCGTCCATCACGAAGTCGAAGTGGTAGGGCAGCCACGACAGCGACTCGACGAAGCGGCGCAGCACGGCCACCCACACGTTGGTCTCGCGGCCGATCATCTCGCCGAAGCCGGGCTGCTCCAGGTGCCAGGTGGAGCGGATCAGCGACTCCTTGAAGTTCTTGCGGAACAGCCCGATCGGGGCGCCGGCGGCGTCGGTGACGTCGTAGGTGGCGCCCAGGTCGATCACCTGGCGGGCCTTGAAGCCCAGCACGGGGGTGGTCTTCTGGTCGTCGGTGTAGAGCGTGACCTGCTCCTTGAACGCCATCCGCTTCTGCTGAGCGAAGGCGAGGAGCTCGGCCTCGCTGCCGTCGGGGGCGACGGCGTGGATCTCGTATTGGTTGACCATGAGCCGCACGCGCTGACGCACGATGAGCTGCTGCTGGGTTTGAAGAACATCGACAGTCACGGCGATGGAGTGTGTCACACCTGGCAACCGGTGGCGGGACCCCTGTCCGGGCCGTCAGACTGGTCGAATGGCGAAGCGAGGACGTACCGGATCATTGATCGCGCTGGCCCTCGGGGCGGTGGCGGTCTGGGCCGCGCGGGACATCCCGCGCCAGATGGGCGCCCGGGCCAAGGGCGAGCGGCTCGAGCGCATGCTGGCGTCGCCCCAGTTCGCAGACGGCAAGTTCCACAACAGCGTCCCGGCCACCATGCTCGCGGCCTCGTCGATGCCGAAGATCTTCGCCGAGACGCTGCGCGACCGCGAGCGCCGCCACCCGCGTCTGCCGATCCCGGTGATCACTCCCGACCCGGGCGCACCGGCCGACGGGCTGCACGTCACGTGGTACGGGCACTCCTCCGCGATGATCGAGATCGAGGGCCGGCGGGTGCTGCTCGACCCGGTCTGGAGCGAGCGCTGCTCACCGTCGCGGCTGTCCGGCCCGCGCCGCCTGCACGAGCCGCCGGTCGCCCTGCGCGACCTGCCCCCGCTCGACGCCGTGCTGATCTCCCACGACCACTACGACCACCTCGACATGGAGACCATCCAGAACCTGGTCGACCTGCAGGCCGCGCCGTTCCTGGTGCCGCTGGGCGTGGGCGCCCACCTCGAACGCTGGGGCGTCCCGGCGACCCGCATCGTCGAGATGGACTGGAACGACACCCACCGCATCGGCGGCCTCGAGTTCATCTCCACCGCCGCGCGGCACTTCAGCGGGCGCGGGTTCGGCCGCGACGGCACGCTCTGGACCAGTTGGGTGATCAACGGGCCGGGCCGCAAGGTCTTCTACTCCGGCGACACCGGCTACTTCCCGGGCTTCGCCGAGGTGGGCCAGGAACACGGACCGTTCGACGTGACGCTGGTGCAGATCGGCGCCTACAACGAGGCCTGGCCCGACATCCACATGTTCCCCGAGGACGGCGTCGCCACCCACGTCGACGTGCGCGGCGGCCTGATGATCCCGGTCCACTGGGCGACGTTCAACCTGGCCCTGCACGACTGGTCCGAGCCGGCCGACCGCACGTGGCGCGAGGCCAAGGCCCGAGACGTACGCCTGGCCGTCCCGCGCCCGGGCGAGCGCGTCGACGTCGACAACCCGCCCGCGGTGGACGGCTGGTGGCAGCAGATCGCGTAGCGGCCGCGCTCCTGGTCCTCGGCAACGGCCTGACCCCGGGCCCCGCGCTCTCGGCGGGGAGCCTGGCCCGGGTGCGAGCCGCCGTCGACTACGCCCCGACCGGCCGGGTCGTCTTCACCGGTGGCTGGGAGCAGGTCCGGACCGGCGCGCCCGAACCGCCGCACGGCTGCCGTGAGGCCGACCTGATGCGCCGCGCGGCTCTCGACCTGGGGCTCGACGCCGATCTGCGGATCGAAAGCCGCTCGCGCAGCACGCTCGAGAACTTCCTGCACGTCGCGGCGGACGGGTTGCTCGACGGGCTCGTCTTCACCCCGTCGCGGCCGCTCGGGCTGGTCACGCATCGCTGGCATCTGCCGCGGGCCCGCTACCTCGCCGGCAAGGTTCTCGGCCTGAGAAGCGAGGCGCTGCTCGATGTGCCGGCGGGTGGTCCGGTCCGCCTCTCCGAGTACGCCGTGAGGGCCGCGTCCCGGCTGGCCTTCCTCGGCGCCCGTGATCCGGCGACGCTGCTGAGGCGGGAGCGTCGCGTGGTAACGATGTTGCGACGCGGGGTATAGCAGGCGGCATGGTGCTGCTTTTGCCGGTTTTCCAACCGGGTGACGGGTTGCCGCGGCTGGTCGCCGACGTGCGGAAGGCCGGCTTCGACGACGCGATCGTGGTGGTCGACGACGGCAGCGATCACCCGGTCGACGTGCCCGGCTGCACGGTGCTGCGGCATCCGGCCAATCGCGGCAAGGGTGCGGCGTTGAAGACCGGCTTCGCGTACGTCACCACGGCGCACCCGGGTCACGAGGTGGTCTGCGCCGACGCGGACGGGCAGCACAGCGTCGACGACATCCTGCGGGTCGCCACCCGGGTACGAGACTCGGGCGCGACCGTGCTCGGAGTTCGGCGGGTGCGGCGCATGCCGCCGCGCAGCCAGGTCGGCAACGCGATCACCCGCGTGCTCTTCCGGGCCGCGACCGGGCGCTGGGTCGGCGACACCCAGACCGGGCTGCGCGGTTACCCGTCCACCTTGCTGTCCTGGCTGGTCACGGTGCCCGGCGAGCGGTTCGAGTACGAGATGAACGTGCTGCTCGCGGCGGCCCGCGCCGGCCACGCGATCGAGCAGGTCGAGATCGCCACGACCTATTTGGACGGCAACGCGTCGTCGCACTTCGGCTCGGTGCGCGATGCCGTCCGGATCTATCGCGCGCTGCTGAGGTTCGTCGTGCTCGACCGTTGAGCCGGCACGAGGATCTTCACGGCGCCCGGCGCGACCTTGGCCGTGAACGACTTCGTCCGCGTACGGGCTCCGCCGTCCAGTTCGTACTCCATCTTGGACTTGAGCTTGACCTCGATGCGGCGGGCGCGCGTGGTGCGTACGAAGGGGGAACTGTCGCTTCTTCCGACGGCCATCGTGCCTAGCGCCCGCGCCCATTGCAGCGCGCCCTGGGCCGTGGCCACCCCGACGTCGAGCCAGCCGTCGTCGGGTTTCGCGTCGTCGAACGCCTTGATGCCGCCGGTGATGCGGCCGACGTTGCCGATCAGCACGCAGCTCGCCTCGTCCTCGAACCACTTGGTGCCGTCGATCGTGATCGTCGCGGTGGCCGCTTCGCCGTTCACGTGCCGAAGGCCGGCCCAGACGTACGCCAGCTTGCCGAGCCGGTCCTTCATGTTGCGGTCGGCGTCGTTGATCATCGCGCCGTCGAAGCCGATGCCGGCCATCACGCCGAAGTATTCGCCGGCGAGTTTGCCCAGGTCGACGCGGTGCGGTTCGCCGTGCAGCGCGACCTCGACCGACTCCTCCAGCGTGGTGGGGATGCCCAGGTTGGTGGCGAGCAGGTTGCCGGTCCCGGCCGGGATGATGCCCAGCGGCACCTGGCTCTTGGAGTGGGCCAGCACGTCGAGCGCGCGCTGCACCATGCCGTCGCCGCCCCAGACGATCAGCCGGTCGACCTTCGCGTCGATCGCCTTCCGCACTTCCTTCGGCGCCTTCTTGCTCTTCGGCACCTCGAACCAGAGCAGGTCGTCGATGCCCGCGTCGGTCAGGCGGCGGCGCAGTTCGTCCAGGCCGCCGCCCAGCGACTTCTTCTGATGCGCGACTACGGCGATTTTGCGGGGGGTTCGCATGGACAGCGGACTACCCGAATCGATGGAACGATAATCAGCTGACCGTCTCGCGCATGCGCTGCTCGGCGGCCGCGCTGCGGATCACCATGAGGCGCAGCTCCAACTCGTCGGAGACCATCGCGGCCAGGTTCTCCAGGGCCTTGAGCTGGCGTTTGGTGGCCTCGCGGGGCCGGTTGTCGATCACGTTGACGGTGCCGAGGCGGTACCCGTCGTGGGTGCGGATCGGCGCGGCCGCATAGAAGCGCAGGCCCAGTTCGCCGCGGACGAGCGGGTGCTCCAGCGTGCGCGGGTCGACGGCGGCGTTGTTGATCACGTAGACGTCGTCCTGGGCGATGACCGACGCGCAGAGGCCCGGCTCCTTGCCGACCTCGCGTACCCCGCTGAGGCCCTGGCAGGCGGCGAGCCAGACCCGGTCCTGCTCGACCAGCGACACCGTCGCGATCGGAGTGTCGAAGATGGCGCCGGCGACGAACGCGATCCGGTCGTACGCGTCCTCAACCGGCTGATCGACCAGCCGGTAGCGGCGGACGGCCTCGAGCCGCGCCTGCTCCTCGGGGCCGACGTTGTCCAGATACTCGTACGCGTTCGACGACACGGGATTGCTGTTCGTCATTTCGAGTGATCCCCCTCACAGTGGCAACCGTGCATGCGAGCCTAGGAAGGGCATCGGTGTCCTGCAATGCTCTTGATGGGCGAATTCGGTTCACAGCGAAGCCTCAGGGGTGAAAATCGCACAAGCAGTCAGTCGCTGGGTAAGAGAGCGACGTGCGACAACCGACCGCGGCCGTGATCGGCCCACCCGAGCCCTGGGCTGTCCGCGAGCGCGGCGCCCCCGTCGAGGAGGACGGCGCTCTCCGCCAGGGAGAGTCGATCTTCGCGCTCGCCAACGGCCACATCGGACTGCGGGCCAACCTCGAGGAACCCCACCCCGGAGGCATGCCGGGCACGTTCCTCAACTCGCTCTTCGAGGAGCGCGACCTGCACTACCCCGAGGAGGCGTACGGCTTCCCGCAGCGCACGCAGACGATCGTGAACGGCCCCAACGGCAAGCGAATCGCGCTCTTCGTCGACGGCGAGCACTGATGGACGACAATATCTACACCAACCTGATGGCCCAGCGGAACCTGCGCGCTGCGCCCAATGGCTTCTCGAAGCTGGCCGACTGCCTCAACATTCCGTACGACGAGGGCCGCGGGGTTCACGAGCAGTCCGCCGGATTCACCCGGCTGCCCGAGTGGGACTTCGGCGATCAGGACTATCCGCTGATGCTGGGCCACCACTACCTCAACCTCTATCGCAAACAGGTCGTGAAGCAGGCCGACCTGGTGCTGGCCATGATGACCAACGGCGACGCGTTCACCCTCGACGAGAAACGCCGCAACTTCGCCTACTACGAGGCCCGTACGGTGCGCGACTCTTCACTGTCGGCGCCGATCCAGGCAGTGCTCGCGGCCGAGCTGGGACACCTGTCGCTGGCCCACGACTACCTGGCCGAGGCGGCGCTGCTCGACCTGCGGCGCGGCGGCGAGTCCGGCGGCGACGGCCTGCACATCGCGGCGTGCGCGGGCGCGTGGATCGCCCTGGTCATGGGCTTCGGCGGCCTGCGCGACCACGACGGTGAGCTGTCCTTCGCCCCGCGCCTGCCCCCGCTCCTGACCCGCCTGGCCTTCCGCCTGCACTGGCGAGGCGCCGACCTGCGGGTCACGATCACCCGAGGCTCGGTGACCTACGCGTCCGACGGCGACATCACCTTCCGCCACGAGGGCAAAGAGATTCACGTACGAGCCGATGAGCAGACGAGGTTCACAGTGGACCCGATCGGCGACGCCCCCGCCCCGCCGTCACCGCGGCCCCCGAAGCGCCACACGGTCTGACCGCTGTCACTGCGGGCCCGCGTAATGGGCGACGGTCAGCAACAGGCCGAGGGCCGCGGCGAAAGCGCCCCCGGCGGTGAGGATGGCGGTGGGGACGTTGTTCTCCCCCGCGAGAGACAGCAGGGCCGCAGCTCCACTGACGACCGCGGCCACGGCCACCATGAGCAAGACCTTGGCACGACGCGGCACCCTAGGCTGCGGCGAAGGGAGGGGCGGCGTCTCGGTCGTGGGAAGCGGGGTGTGTGAGGCCCTGTCGATCATAGCTACCACCAGAGTGTCTAGTTGACTACCCTGAGTGTTGATTCAAGGTTCGCGAATTTTCCACGTGTATTCACATGGCGTGAAAGAATCACGCTCCACTTACCGGCTATATGGCAGATTGATAGGCTGCAGACTGCCAGTTGGATGCCTGACATCTACCACCAAAGGCCGGTGTCTGATGTCCGGCTTGTCATCATTCAGACACGGATTTTCTCACCAAAACGGGCAACCCAGACTCCGTCTAAATTATTCTTTCGGTTGTGAATAATGGAGGTCAAGAGATCGACGCTAACGAAGCGGCCGAACACGCTAAGTCGTTCGGCGCCCTGCGAACGATCGCCAACCAATGCGCCAGCGGATCGTGTCCCACCGTCTTTTACGCGACCGGTTCCGGCACCCTGATCGTGCAGGGCTACCGGGTGTGGGCCGATCAGGCCGGCGTCGAAGTGCCCGAGGGGGAGTCGCTGGTGGAAATCCCCCTCGACCTGCTGGCCGAGGCCGTGCGCAACCTGCCCTGAGAACCGCTCGTCGTTTCACGTCGTGGGGAGGTGTCCAGATGCCACCGGATCCGGACACCCCTGATCTCGAGGGTGAGCCGGTCGGCGCCGCCCTGGCCCGGATGCGCCGGCAGAAGCGGCTGACGGGCGCCAAACTCGCTGCCATCGTGCGGATGAGTCAACCCAAAATTTCCCGCATCGAGCGAGGAATAGGCCTGGCTGACCCGGAAGACATCGGGGCCATCGCTCGTGCCCTCGGCGCCGATGAGAACAACGTGGCCGAGTTGATGGCCCGGGCCGAGCGGTCCCAGGATCGGATGACCGACTGGCGGCCGGCGACACCGAGCCTCGCCGGTCGGCAGAAGACCATGATGGACTGGGAGTTGACCGCCCAGTCCTTACGCGCCTTCGAACCGGTCCTCGTGCCCGGTCCGCTGCAGACCAGTGGCTATGCGAAGCTCGTGCTCCGGACCTTCCAGCGCCTGGCGCCGATGACCGCCGGCGATCTAACCGAGCCCGCGCTGCTGGCCGCCGTCTCGGCCCGGCTACGGAGGCAGGAGGTGCTGGCCGACCGGTCCAAGACGTTCCACTTCATCATCGGTGAGGCTGTCCTGAAACGCCGGCTCTACCCGCCGATCGAGATGCTGGCTCAGATCCATCACCTTCGCGAGGTCATCGCACGGAGCGACAACGTTCGCATCGGGATCGTTCCCGAAGAGGCACCGATCGACATTCCCCTGATGCACAACTTCTTCCTCTACGACGATGATCTCGTCGTGGTCGATCTCTACAACACCGGGCTCATCTCGCGCAGTCATCGCGACGTCGAAAGTTATCGCGGTGTTTTTGACGCACTTGACGCGGAGTCGACCGAGGTCGCACCGTTCCTCGCCCGATATGAGCAGAGCTACATCAAGCAGCTTCAATCGCCGGGTTAGTGGTGGCCCTCGCCGAACTCCTCGGCCCAGACGCGCCAGTTGTCGAGGACGCCGTAGAGGGCCGGGGTCAGCCAGCCCGGCGCTGAGCGGCGGAAGACGCCCGGGTCCATCGCGCCGGCGCCGTCGGGGAGGGCGCCGATCAGGTGGGGCACGAGCTCGCTGAGGTTGGCCCAGTGGACCAGTTCGGGGTCGGCGGGCCAGGCGCCGATGACAACCCCGGCCGGTACGCCCCGGCGGGCGAGCGCTTCGAGGGTGAGCGCGGTGTGGTTGAGGGTGCCGAGGCCGGCGCGGGCGACCACGATGGTGCTGATGCCCAGCGTGGTGGCCAGGTCGGCGACGGTCCACGACTCGCCCGAGGGCCGCACGCCCATCGGCACGAGCAGACCGCCGGCGCCCTCGACCAGCACGAGGTCGTGCTTGTCGGCCTCGGCCCGGATGGCATCGACCACCTCGTAGAGCTCGAGCGGCGGCAGCGAGGCCACGGTGGCGGCGGCCAAGGGGGCCATCGGTTCGGGATATTCGGCCAGCGTGCGGGTGGTGTCCGGCGCGGCCAGGCGGGTGATGGTCTCGATGTCGGTGGGGGCGCCGGTTGCGATGCCGGTCTGCCCCGGCTTGATCACCGCGACGCGCAGCCCGGAAGCCTGCGCCGCCGCGGCCACGGCGGCGGTGACGATGGTCTTGCCGACGTCGGTGTCGGTGCCCGTGACGAGCACGACGCCCCGCCACTCCCCGGCCTCGGGCCGCCGCGGCTGGGGCTGGGCCTGGGCGGAGAGTTCAGCCGCGATCTCGGCGCCGAGTTCTTCGCCGCTGGGAAGCACCTCGTCAGCCAGCGCCGAGCCGGGAGCCTCCGGCGCGGGGGAAACGGGAGCGGGCGAAGCGGGCTCGGGCCCGACAGGCGCAGGGCTGACGGGCGCGGGGCTGACGGGCGCCGGCGTGTCGGGGGCGGGGCTGACAGGGGCGGGGCTGACAGGGGCGGGGCTGACAGGGGCGGGGCTGACGGGCGCCGGTGCATCGGGTGCGGGGGAGACCGGCGCGGGAGAAACCGGCACAGGAAGATCTGGCACAGGATGGCCCGGGGAAGGAGAAGCGGGCGGCGCTTGCTCGGGGGCGAGCGGCTCGGGCTCGATCGGCGGGGCCGTGCTCGTCGGAGCGACGGGCTCGGGGACGACGACCAGCTCGGGGAGCTCGTGGCCGTTGCCGCGCTGAAGAGGGAGCGGCGCCGCGGTGACAGCGGATGGCTCGGCCGGGGCGACGAGGGCCTCCAGATCGATCGGGGTGAGGAGCAACTCGGGACCGACCAGGGCGATCGGGGCGGAGCGGCCGAGGGTAAAGCCCTTCGGGCAGGCCGAGAGGATCACATTCGCGGCCGGGAGGCGGGTCAGCACCTCGCGGAGGTCGGCGGAGGCGGCGGCGGAGCGATGGGGGCGGGTCACGGTGAGCACTCCACGATCACGTCCAGGGCGCGGGCGAAATCGCCGTCGGGGATGCCCGCGTTCAGGGTGAGGCGCAGGCGGGAACTGCCGTCGGGGGTGGACGGCGGGCGGAAGCAGCCGACGGCGATGCCGTGGTCGCGGCAGTCCTCGGCCCAGGCGAGCGCCGCCTCGGGGCCGGGGGCCATGACCGACAGGACACCCGCGGCCGGCTCGGAGACCTGCAGCCCGGCCTCGCGCAACCGCGAGACGGTCAGGGCGCCGCGGGAGGTCAGGAGGGCACGGCGGTCGTCGGCGGCACGGGCGACGTTGACCGCCTCGAGCACCCCGGCGGCGACGGCGGGCGGTAACGCGGTGTCGTAGATGAACGTGCGGCCGCTGTCGACCAGGTGTTGCACGAACGGGGCGGGACCGGCGACGACGCCGCCCGCGCCACCCAGCGATTTGGACAGCGTGGCGGTGATGATCACGTCGTTGCGGCCGGCCAGCCCCGCCGCGACCACGCCGCCGGCGCCGGACGGGCCGAGCAGGCCGAGGGCGTGGGCGTCGTCGACCAGCAGCAGCGCGCCGCGGGACGACGTCACCTCGTGGAGCGACGCGAGTGGGGCCAGGTCGCCGTCGACCGAGAAGATCGACTCGGTGATGACGAGCGCACGGCCGGGGTGGGTGTCGAGGATCTCAGCGACGCCGGCCGGGGAGTTGTGGGGCGCGACCACGGTGCGTACGCCGGAGATCTTGCAGCCGTCGATCAGCGAGGCGTGGTTGTAGGCGTCGGAGACGATCAGGTCACACACGCCGGCGAGGCTGCGCACGGCCGCGAGGTTGGCCAGGTAGCCCGACGAGAAGACCAGCGCGGACGGCGAGCCCAGCCAGTCGGCCAGCGCACACTCGAGCTCGGCATGGGACGTCGTCGATCCGCGGACGAGGCGGGAACCGGTGGCGCCCAGCCCGTACGCGGAAAGACCTTGGACTGAGGCGTCGATCACCCGAGGGTGGGTGGCCAGGCCGAGATAGTCGTTGCCGGCCAGATCGACGACGGGGTCGCCGGCCGGACGCGGGCGCAGCCGACGGGTCAGCCCGGCCTTGGCCCTGCTTGCGGCCAGGCCTTCCAGGGCCTCCAACCAGTCAGCCAAGGCGCCCTCCAGCGATCACGAGAATGGAAAACTACCACCCACCACCGACACTGTTTCCGGCCCCGAAGCCCCCGGCCCACCCCAGAAGAACCGCCTGAGCGCTTCCATCCAACCGCCCCGCCCACCACCCAGGACCGGACTGAAGGCTTCCATCCAACCGCCCCGCCCACCACCCAGGACCGGACTGAAGGCTTCCGTCCAACCGCCCCGCCCACCACCCAAGACCGGACTGAAGGCTTGCTACCGTTCGGGCATGTCAGAGATCCTCGACCGGGCCCGCGCCCAGGTTCTTACCGACGGTGTCGGCCTCGACGAGGCGCAGATCCTCGAGGTGCTGCGGTCGCCCGACGAAGATCTTCCCGAGCTGCTTCAGCTGGCTCACGACGTACGCATGAAGTGGTGCGGACCCGAGGTCGAGGTCGAGGGCATCATCTCGCTCAAGACCGGCGGCTGCCCCGAGGACTGCCACTTCTGCTCGCAGTCCGGCCTGTTCGCGTCGCCGGTGCGCTCGGTCTGGCTCGACATCCCGTCGCTGGTCGAGGCGGCCAAGCAGACCGCCGCCACGGGGGCGACCGAGTTCTGCATCGTGGCCGCCGTCCGCGGGCCCGACAAGCGGCTCATGCAGCAGATGCGTGAGGGCGTCAAGGCGATCAAGGCCGAGGTCGACATCCAGGTCGCGGCCAGCCTCGGCATGCTCACCCAGGAGCAGGTCGACGACCTGGTCGACATGGGTGTGCACCGCTACAACCACAACCTCGAGACGTGCGAGTCGCACTTCCCGAACGTGGTGACCACCCACACGTGGGAAGAGCGCTGGAGCACCCTCAAGATGGTGCGCGACTCGGGCATGGAGGTCTGCTGCGGCGGCATCCTGGGCCTCGGCGAGTCGCTGGAGCAGCGGGCCGAGTTCGCCGCCCAGCTGGCTCAGCTCGACCCGCACGAGGTCCCGATGAACTTCCTCAACCCGCGGCCGGGCACGCCGTTGGGTGACCAGCCGGTCGTCGAGGGCAAGGACGCACTGCGTGCCATCGCCGCGTTCCGCCTCGCCATGCCCCGTACGATCCTGCGGTTCGCCGGCGGCCGGGAGATCACCCTGGGCGACCTGGGTACGCGCGACGGGCTGCTCGGCGGCATCAACGCGGTGATCGTCGGCAACTACCTGACGACGCTGGGCCGCCCGGCGACCGCCGACCTCGAGCTGCTGCAAGACCTGAAGATGCCGGTCAAGGCGCTGTCGGCGACGATCTGAGATGTACTGCGACCGGTGCGGCCAGCTCACCTCTGAGGGTGATCACACGGCGTGTGCCTCGGCCCGCGAGCTGGAGCCCCCTCGCTTCTGCCCCGACTGCCGCCGGCGCATGAGGGTGCAGGTCGTGCCGACCGGGTGGACCGCCACCTGCGTCGAGCACGGCACCCGTACGTCATAGGCGGGACGTCTCTTTGCCGGCCTCACGGTGACCGGCGATCGGCAACGTCACACTGACGAGCGTGCCGTCGCGCTCGACCGGGCCGGCCCCGAGACGCCGCAGGGTGCGCAGCATCGCCACGTTGTCGGCGGCGGTGTGCGCGACCAGCGCGGCGAAGTGGGTGTGTTCCGCATAGGCCCGCACCCGGCGCAGCAGGGCGGTGCCGATGCCGCGGCGCTGCCAGTCGTCTTCCACCAGCATCGCGATCTCGCCCAGGTCGCCCTCGACGAGCAGGTTGGCCATCGCCACGACCCGGTCGCCGGCCAGCGCCAGCAGGGTGCGGCCGTCGTCGACCGGATCGAGCAGGCGGGCCAGCCGTGTCTCGTTCGGCGGTCCGCCGCCCAGGTAGCGGCGCTGGACGGTCTCGGCCGAGCTGCGCTCGTGCAGGCCGCGGACGGCCTCGAGGTCGTCCGCGGTGGCCGCCCGGATCAGCAGCTCGGTGCCGTCGGGCAGCAGCAGCGTGGTGTGCTCCTCCTGCCGGTGCAGTATCGCGCCGGAGAGCTCGACCAGAGCCTGCGCCCGCGCGTATTCGGCCGGGGTGAAGGCCGGGATCGCGCGCAGCACCTCGAACGAGCCGCCGGTCGGGTCGGCCAGCGTCATGCGCGAGGCGTCGTAGCCGGGGCGGGTGGCCGGCGACTCGGGCCGCCAGCGCACCTCGGTCGCGTCGAGCAGGGCGACGAGCGCCTCGCCGAGGGTGTCGGGATCGTGCACGAGCCGGCCGGCCAGCGCGAGCGCCCGGGTCGGCTGGTCGACCAGGCCCTGCGCTTCGGCCCGGGCCACGAACGCGTCGCGGCCGCGGCCCTTGGCGATCGCGGAGAGCAGGTCGGACTCGGTCATCGAGTCGGGCGCGTCGATCAGGAAGTCGTCGACCGCGCCCTTCTCGGTCGTGTGCACCTGGACGGCGAGGATGTTCACCGATTTCAGGGCGAGACTGGCGGTCAGAACGGAGAGGTAGCCCGGCCGGTCGTCAACCGTGGCCCGGATCCGCCACAGTGCCATGCGTGGCACTCCTTTCGGCGAGTCACATCAGTTGTACCGCCTTCAATCTTCCTCGTGAGCTGTTAAGCGGACATTGCTTGAGCTGCGCTTTCGGCGAGAGACCGATCACAGCGGCGACGGCACGGCGGCCGCGTCGAGCCGGTCGCCGAGGATCACCGCGGCCGCCTTGACGAGCTGGGCGACCCGGTCGACCTCGGTGACGTGGAAGGCGGCCGGGGGCAGCTCCTCCTCGTCGGAGCGGGCGAGGACCAGCACGAGGCCGGCCCGACCGAACGGGGCGATCGCGTAACGGGTGCTCTCGGCGCCGGAGAGCGGCCGGGCCCGCAACGGGGTGATCTCGGGCAGCACCAGCGGGGACGGAGCGCGCCAGCTCGCGTACGCCACGGCGGGCTCGGACGGCAACGTGCGGGGCTCGGCCGAGCGGGCGGCCCAGTCGGACGGGACCACGGCGGCGGCGGCCCAGTCGGCCGCGAGCAGGCCGGGCACGGCGTCGACCAGCGTGGCGAGACCGTCGGCCGGGTTCGCGGCGACCTGGGCGAGCAGTTCGGCGTCGTGACCGCCCGAGATGGGGGCACCGATCGCCTTCCACACACCGTCGACCTGCACACCGGGGATCGCGGCGAGACCGGCGAGGAGCCGCTCCACGCGAGAGGCCCCGGGCCACACGACGGTGAAGTCGTCGACGGCGCGGCCGCCGAGCCGTTCGAGGACCACCACCTGCACGATGTCGGCGCCGGCGACGCCCAGCGTGCGCGCCACCTGGCCGAGAGCGCCGGGGCGGTCGGGCAGGGTAACTCGAACTCGCAGCAACATGCGGCTTCTCCCGTCTGACGGCACGACGAGGCCGTCCCCGTAGGCGTACAGCCTGACAATTCGGCGTTTCGCCCTGGTTGCGACGTCATGTCTGAAGGGGTCAAGTGCCGAGGATCACATCAGCGTACGAGTAGGGTCTCAGACGTGATTTGTCAGGCCTGCCGGGAGCGGCGGCACGAGGAGTGCCGGGGCGGCTCCTGGTGCGACTGCCAGCACAAGGCGCCCGAGCCGACTCCGCCGGTCACCGGCCCACCCGGCTCATGACCGCGTTCACCGCGTGGCCGTCGTCGCCCGACGGACTGGTCGAGCTCTACCCACGGTTGCCCGAGCCGGCGTTGCGGGTCAACTTCATCGCCAGCGTCGACGGCGCGGTCACGGTCGACGGGCTTTCCGGCGGCCTGCACGGCCCCGGCGACAAAGAGATCTTCGAGTCGCTGCGGATGGTCTGCGACGCGCTGATCGTGGCGTCGGGCACGGTCAAGGCGGAGAACTACGACGCGCTGCGGCTGACCCCCGAGGCCCGCAAATGGCGGCTCGACCACGGCCTGCCCGAGTTCCCGCTCATGGTGATCGTCTCGCGTTCGCTGAACCTCGACCTCGACCAGCTCGTCTTCTCGGACGCCCCGATCCGCCCGATCGTGCTGACCTGCCGCGGCGCGCCGGCCGAGCGGGTCGCCGAGGTGGCCGACGTCATCGCGGCCGGCGATGACCGGGTCGACCTGGCCGCGGGGGTCGCCGCCCTGCACGAGCGGGGCGCCACTCAGCTTCTCAGCGAGGGCGGCCCCCACCTGCTCGGTTCACTGATCGAGGCCGACCTGGTGACCGAGCTGTGCCTGACCGTCTCGCCGATGCTGGTGGGCGGCGGCCCGGGTCGAATCGCGGCCGGACCCGCCACCCCGCAGCCGCGGAGCATGTCCCTGCGCCACGTGCTCACGCTCGAGGACATGCTCTTCCTGCGTTACGGCCGCTGACCGGCCCCGTCCACGATCGCGACCTTGAGCTGCGCCGTCCACCCCACAACAGAGCCCTTCGGGTACGGAACCACGTCGTTCACGGCCACCTCACGCTCGCCCAGGAACCGGTACGTCGTCGCGTCGAAGATGAGGTCGCTGCGTAGCCCGCCGTCGGTGCGGGACACCGCGATCCCACGCCGCCCGGCCAGGTCGATCTGCTTGACGACCGAGGTGCCCGGGATGGTGGCCGCCGCCTCGAACATCGCCGACACCGCCGCCGGCGCCAGGTACTGCTCGCGCAGCGTGTCGCCGATCATGGTCCAGGCCCGGCGGTCCTCCGGATTCTTGTTGTCGGGGCCGTTGTAGAGCCATTCCCGCATCTTCGCGGGGTCGGTGGGCAGGTCGGTGAGGTAAGCCGGGGTGACGCCCCCGTCGATGGGCACGTCCATGTTGAATTCGTCGCCCGGCCTGTCCGCCCTCTCCCGGACCCAGCCCTTCTGGCTGCCGTCGACCGACAGCCAGATCTCACGATGCTTCTCCACCGGTGGTTGGTAGGTCGTCTTGCCGTCCGTCAGGATGCTTCCCGCCCAGGCGACCTGCGACTCGACGTACACGAACTGGTCGGGCCGGGCGGACAGGACCGGCTCCCGGCGGGCCTCGGCCGCGGCCAGGCGCAACACCTGGACGGCCTCGGCGTCGGGCGGAGCCTGAACCGCCTCTCGCGGCCTCGTCACCACGACGGCCACGGCGACCGCGACGGCCAGGGCACCGACCGGCAGCAGGCTCCGCATCCATCGCCTTCGCGGCTTTGCCGTCTCGGTGCGGAACATCGCCGCGCGAGCGTCGGCGAGCACTTCCGGGTCGGGCGGGGTGGCCTCGTCGCGGAACCCCTTCATCAGATCCAGGTCATTCATCGTCGATCCCGTTCGTGAGGTCGAGGTGGGGGAAGTCGTGCAGGGCGGCGCGCAGGCGCTTGCGGGCGCTGTGCAGGCGGGACCGGACGGTGCCGATCGGGATGTCCAGGGCCCGCGCCACCTCGGGGTAGCTGAGCTCGGCCTGGCTGTACAGAGTCAGGACGTCGCGCTCGCCCGGGTTGGGCTTGGCCAGCACGCCGGCCAGGGCCCGGACGTGCCCGGCCGCGGTGACCTGAGCGAGAACACGGTCGTCGGGGGCGTCGAGCGCCGGGTCGACGCCGGTGCGGGCCAGGGCCCGGTATTGCCGCAGCTCGGCGCGCTGATGGCCGCGCAGCAGGTTGGCGGCGATGCCGTAGAGCCAGGGCAGGGCGTCCGAGCGGCTTACGTCGTACCGTGTGCGGCTCTTGAAGGCGGTGAGGAACGTCTCGGCGGTCAGGTCGTCGGCCAGCGATCGCCCGGCTCGGCGGGCCAGATATCGGTGGAGCGTGGCGGCGTGCCGGTCGAAGACCGCGCCGAACGACTCGGGGCGGTCATGCGACAGCCGGATGAGGTCGCTGTCGGTCAACCCGGCCTGCGTGGCCGTCATGTGGGCCCTTTCGCGTCGGAGGGCATCTGTCACCCGGCCTTTGGCCGATCGGCTCATATTGGTTCGCGCCGTGGCGTGTCTCCACCGTCGGGGCAAGATCTTGTGGATAACTCTGTGTATGACCACCAGAAGTTGTGGACAACGCGTGCCAACCGATGGGCGATGCGAGTTCTGTCGTACCCCTGGTGCACGATGATCGGCGTGTCTGACGAAGCTGTGCCTCCCCGCGGCGGAAAACAAAATGAAAAATCGAGTGGTGACCCCGTCGGGCGGGTGCTCGGAACGGCGGATGCAACACCGCTGCAGTTCTGGACGGCCGTGACCCCGGGCAGCTATCTACAGCTCGACGACGTGGTCGTCACCAAGCGTGATCTGCCGGACCGTGAACCGGTCACGATCGCCGGGGTGGTCACCCAGGTACGAGCCAGACACGAGGGCGCCCAGTTCGACTCGGACGTGTTCGCCATCGCCGACGGCACGCTGCCCGCCCTGGTGCAGGAGGCGGCCGAGATCACCACCACCCGGGTCGACCCCGAGCTCTACGTGCCGCCCTCGCCCGGCGCCGTCGTGCACCGGGCGACCGGCGCGGCCCGCGACGCTGCCCTGCACTTCGACCGCATGGACCGGCGCATCCCGATGGGCACCGGCCGCGACGGTGTGCCCGTCTTCCTCAACGCCGACTTCCTCGACGGCACCCGCGGCGCGCACGTCTCGATCTCCGGCATCTCGGGCGTGGCCACCAAGACCAGCTTCGCGACGTTCCTGCTCTACTCGGTGTTCCGCTCGGGTGCGCTCGGCGCCGACGGCACCAACGCCCGCGCGCTGATCTTCAACGTCAAGGGCGAAGACCTGCTCTTCCTCGACCACCCCAACACCAAGCTCGACGACAGCACCCGCGCGGCCTACAAGCTGCTCGAGCTGCCCGCCACACCCTTCTCCGACGTACGGGTCTACGCGCCCCCGAGAGCAGGCGACTCGTCGGGCACCCCCGACGTGAGCAGCCGGCTCACGGGTGTCGACACGTTCTACTGGACGCTTGAGGAGTTCTGCTCGCTGCGCCTGCTGCCCTACGTGTTCGCCGACGCCGACGACGAACGCCAGCAATACACGATGGTCGTCCACTCGGTCACCGCTCATCTGAACCGGCACGCCGTCCCGGCCGAGGGTGGCATCAGCATCGACGGCCGCCGCATCAGCTCGTACGGCGATCTGGTCGACCACGTCGTCGAGCAGCTCACCGACGACGAGACCCGTTCCACCTGGGCCGGCAGCGCGGTCAACATGGGTACGGTCAACGCGTTCGCCCGCCGGCTGATCGGCAGCAAGCGCGACCTGGCCCGGCTGATCCGCGGCGACCTCGCCCAGCGCCGCCCGCACGCGATCAAGACGGCCGAGTCGGCCCAGGTCACCGTGGTCGACCTGCACAACCTGCCCGACCGTGCCCAGCGGTTCGTGGTCGGCGTGACGCTCAAGACCGAGTTCGAGGAGAAGGAGAAGGCCGGCACGGGTCGTCCGCTGCTCTTCGTCGTGCTCGACGAGCTCAACAAATACGCGCCGCGCGAGGGCTCGTCGCCGATCAAGGAGGTGCTGCTCGACATCGCCGAGCGCGGCCGTTCCCTCGGCGTCATCCTGATCGGCGCCCAGCAGACGGCCAGCGAGGTCGAACGCCGCATCGTGACCAACTCGGCGATCCGGGTGGTCGGCCGGCTCGACCCCGCCGAGGCCGCGAGACCCGAGTACGGGTTCCTGCCGCCCGCGATGCGTCAGCGCGCGCTGCTCGCCCGGCCGGGCACGATGTTCGTCAACCAGCCCGACATCCCGGTTCCGCTCTGCGTGGAGTTCCCGTTCCCGGCCTGGGCGACACGCAAGTCCGAGTCGGGGCCGCCGCCGGCCGAGACGATGCGCTCGATCGTTCAGGGCGCCGATCCGTTCGCCGTCGTGGGCGGTCGCGGCGGTTCGTCCGACGACGACATTCCGTTCTAGAGCCGACGTAAGGTTTCGCGATGCGCATCCTGCACACGTCCGATTGGCACGTCGGCAAGGTCCTCAAGGGCCGCAACCGGCACGAGGAGCACATCCGCGTGCTCGGCCAGGTCGTCGAGATCGCCCGCGCCGAACGCCCCGACCTGGTGATCGTCGCCGGTGATCTGTACGACACCGCGGCCCCGACGGCCGACGCGACGCGGGTCGTCACCCGGGCGCTGACGGCGCTGCACCAGACCGGCGCGCAGGTGGTCGTGATCGGTGGCAACCACGACAACGGCCCTGCTCTCGACGCGCTGCGGCCCTGGTCCGAGGCGGCCGGCATCGTCGTACGCGGTGCCGTGCGCGACAAGGCCGACGAGCTGCTGATCACCGGCGAGACGGCCGACGGTGAACGGTGGCAGCTCGTCACGCTGCCGTTCCTGTCGCAGCGTTACGCGATCCGCGCCGCCGAGATGTACGAGCTGACCGCGGCCGAAGCGACGCAGACGTACGCCGATCACATCGCCCGGCTGATCGAGCGGCTCAGCGACAAGTTCGACCAGCCCGGCGTCATCAACCTGCTGACCGCTCACCTGACCGTGGTGGGCGCCGCGGCCGGGGGCGGCGAGCGCGAGGCGCACACGGTCATGGGTTACGCCGTGCCGGCCACGGTCTTCCCGCGCAACGCCCATTACGTGGCGCTCGGTCACCTGCACCGTTCCCAGCAGGTCATCGCGCCGTGCCCGACCCGCTACAGCGGCAGCCCCCTCGCGGTCGACTTCGGCGAGGAAGAGAACGTGCCCTCCGTCGCGATCGTCGACGTCGCCGTCGACAAGGCGGCCCGTGTCCGCGACGTGCCCATCACGTCGGCGCTGTCCCTGCGTACGGTTCGCGGCACGCTCGAACAGCTCGCCACGGTCAACCTGCCCGAGGCTTGGCTGCGAGTCCTCGTACGGGAGAAGCCCCGGGTGGGCCTGCGCGAAGACGTGCAGGAACTGCTGCCCAACGCCCTCGAGGTGCGCATCGATCCCGAGATGCTGCCGCAGCGCGCGGGGGAACGGGCAGCCCAGCGAGCCGGCCGATCGCCGCGCGAGCTCTTCGGCGACTACCTCGACAGTCGCGACAACGCCGAGGACGGCGTCCGTGAACTCTTCGACGAGCTGTACGACGAGGTGAGCACCCACTCATGAGTGAGCGCAGCGAACGCAGCAAGCTCAGTGGCCAGGTCTCTGGTTCGGTGGAGCGCAGCGGAGCCGGATCATGAGACCAATTCGGTTGGACATGGCGGGGTTCACGGTGTTCCGGGACGAGACCACCGTCGACTTCACCGACGCCGACTACTTCGCGCTGGTCGGGCCTACGGGCTCGGGCAAGTCGACGGTGCTCGACGCGGTCATCTTCGTGCTCTACGGCACCGTTCCCCGCTGGGGCGGCACCCGGGGCATCGGCAACGCGCTCGCCCCGTCGGCGGCCGAGGCCCGCGTGCGGCTCGTCTTCGAGTCGGCCGGCGACCGCTACGTAGCCACCCGGGTCGTGCGCCGCGACGGCCGCGGCAACGTCAAGACCGCGGGCGCCGGGCTGCAGCTCATGCCGCCCGGCTTCGACGTCTCCAAGCTCGACACCGGCATGGACCTCGACGACCTGGGCGACGTGCTGGCCGGCACCCCGGCCGAGATGGACGAGGCCGTGCTCGGCGCCGTCGGCCTGCCGTTCGAGCAGTTCACCAGCTGTGTGGTGCTGCCGCAGGGCCAGTTCGCCGACTTCCTGCACGCCAAGCCGGCCACCCGCCAGCAGATCCTGGTCAACCTGCTCGGTCTGCACATCTACGAAGACGTGCAGACGCGAGCTACCGGCCGGGCGCAGACCGCCGAGGGCAAGCTCGCCGTCGTCGACCAGAACCTGGCCGGGCTCACCGACGCCACCGACGAGGCTGTCGAGTCGGCCGAGCAGCACGTCACCCGCATGCGCGAGCTCACCGCCGCGGTCGAGCAGGCCGTTCCCGGCCTGCGTACCAAGCGGAACGCCGAGGCTGCGGCCGCTGCCGGCCGGGATGCGCTCGACGCCGAGGTGCGACTGCTCGCCTCGGTGCGTACGCCCGCTGGAAGCGTGGAGACCGCGGGCGTGACGGCGGCCGCCCGGGCGACCGCTGCCGAGGCCGCGGAAGAGGTTCGCGCAGCCGAGGAGAAGGAAGAGAAGGTCCGCGGCGAACTGGCCGCGGCCGGCGACGCCGGATCGCTGAACCTGATGCTCGACCGCCACGCCGAGCTGGAGAAACTGACCGGCCAGGCGGAGTGGTTCGCCGGCGAGGTGTCGGTGGCCGAGGTCGAGTACAAGGACGCCGCGACCGCCGCCGAGATCGCCCACAGCGCCTCCCTCGGCGCCGCCCAACTGCTGGAACAGGCACGGCTCGACTACACCGAGGCCCAGCGCATCGACCGGGCCGCCGCCCTGCGCTCCCACCTGGCCGTCGGCGACCACTGCCCGGTGTGCGAGCAGACCGTGAGCACCGTTCCGCCGGTGCCCGAGGAGTCCGCGGTGCGGGCCGCCGAGACCACCGGCAAGGCCGCCCGCGCCGCCGCCGAGGTCGCCGAGAAGGGCTGGCAGCAGCGCGACGCGGTCGCCCGCAAGCTCGAGAGCAACCTCGAACGCAAGCGCGCCCAGCACGAGCACCATCTGTCGCGGCTGGCCGAGGCGCGCGCCGCGGTCGCCGAGTCACCCGGCGTCGAAGCGCTGCGGGCCCGCCTGGCCGAGCTCGACAAGCTGCAGAAACAGCTCGACCAGGCGAGCACGGCCATGCGTACGGCCCGGACCGCGAACCGGCAGGCGCAGGCCGCGGTGATCGCCGCCGAGGACCGCCAGCGCACCGCCTGGCGCGAGTTCGACACCGTACGGGACCAGGTCGCCCGTTTCTCACCCCCGCCGGCCGACCGTGACGACCTGGCCGGCGCGTGGTCGGTGCTGGTCGCGTGGGCCGCCGGTCAGAGCACCGAGCGTGCGGCCGCCCGCGACGAGGCCGAGACCGCGGTCGCCGCCGCCCACCGCGCGACCGCCACGGCCCTGAGCGAGATCGCGGCGCTGTTCATCGCGGCCGGTCTCAGCGCCCCGGCCGGGGACGACTCCGCGCTGATCCGCGCGGCCGCCGTCGCCGTCGAACGGGCCGAGGCGGCCTGGCGCCGGCTGGCCGACCGTCGCGAGCAGGCCGGCGCGCTCACCGAGCAGCGGATGACGCTGCAGCGCGAGATGCGGGTGGCCAAGGCGCTCTCCGGCCACCTGCGGGCCAACAACTTCGAGCGGTGGCTGCTCGAGGAGGCGCTCGACCTGCTCGTCGACGGCGCGTCGAGGATCCTGCGCGAGCTGACCGCCGGGCAGTACGACCTGATCCACGACAAGGGCGAGTTCTTCGTGATCGACCACCACGACGCCGGGCTGCGGCGCGGAGTGCGCACACTGTCGGGCGGCGAGACGTTCCAGGCCTCGCTGGCCCTGGCGCTCGCCCTCTCCGAACAGCTCGCCGGCATGTCGACCACGGCGGCCAGCCTCGAGTCGATCGTGCTCGACGAGGGCTTCGGCACGCTCGACGCGGCCACCCTCGACGTGGTCGCCGCCACCCTGGAGAACCTGGCCGCGCGCGGCGACCGCATGGTCGGCGTGGTCACCCATGTCAACGCGCTGGCCGAGCGGGTGCCGGTGCGGTTCGAGGTGCACAAGGACGCGCGAACAGCGCACGTGGCGAGGGTGGGCCTTTGACCAGAGTGTTTGTGGACGCGTGGGACCCGTCGTACGGGGCGTCCTTCGAAGGTGGTTCGGCCGACGGTGACGGTCCCGCCTCGCCCAGCAGCGCCCAGGTCGATACCGACGTCGAGGTGCCCGCGGCCGAGTGGGCGCCGATCGACGTGTCTCCCTCCGTACGCCGTCCCGACGTCGTCTTCCTGGTCGACGGCGTGCGCCGTAACGACGCGGCGTTGTGGACGGCTGAGGAGGACGGGACCTCGTATGCCGCGCTCGCTGCCTCGTACGCGGCCGGGGTTGTCCGTTGTGACCTGCGGCGGGGCGCGGCCGAACTGGTGGGCTGGCACATCAGTCGTGGGCTGTTCACGGCGAGCCCGTCGATCGAGGACATGCGGGCGGGCTCGGTGCTCTACGAGGTGCACCGCATCCACGGAACCGGTGAGGCGAGCAAGCTGCCGGCGGCGGTGCAGCCGAACCTCACCGCGCTGGAGATCGAGATCTCGGCGAAGGCGCGGCAGACCGGCTCGGACGGCGCCGACCTGCTGGTGGTGGACGGTCCGCTGCGCAACCGGCGCCAGTTGCCGCGCACGATCGGCTATGTGAAGACCCAGCAGAAGCAGTATCTGCCGGCCGCGCTGACCACGGTGGTGACGTCGCTGCGTCCGGGGCAGCGCACGCCGGTCTTCCACCTCGGCACGGTGTGGGGCGGCTGGTCCTGGTACCTGCGTCTGCCCGGCGCTTCGGGGGCGCCCTGGTCGGGAATCGTACGGGTGGAGTGCTCGCCCGATCTGTCGGCCGACGAGGCCATCGAGCTGGCCGAGATCTCGGGGGCGACGCTGCCACGGTTCGCGTCATCGGCCTACAAAGACCCGCGGGCGCCGCAGAACCTGGTGCCGATCGCCGGGCTGGAGAGGCGGCTGCGCGGTTTGCTGGGCGACGCGCGGGTGCTGCACCGGGCGCTGACGCAGGCGACCGCCGCCACGCGCTGAGAGGTTCAGCGCAGGATCGCGGCGACGAGATCGTGGACCTCGGGAGATGTGCCCTCGCGGTCCGCGAGAACCAGATGGGCGGCGCCGACGAGGGTGAGGGCCAGCGTCTCGACGTCGGCCTCGTCGGGGACCCGGCCGGTCTGCTGCTCGGCGACCAGGTAGGCGGCGAGGACGGCGGTCGTTTCGGCGAGCAACGGAAGGCCCTTTTCATTACGCAGCCGGCCGCGTAGCCCGTCGCGGGCGATGATCAGCGAGGTCAGCCCGAGCCCGACCGGGTCGAGGGCGAGCAGCAGCACGTCGGCGATGTTCTCGGCCACGACGCCCGAGCCGGCCGTGCTCACCATGGTGGCGCCCCAGCCCTCGACGCCGTCGACGCGTCGCCGCACCAGCGCGGCGAGAAAGTCGTCGAAGTCGTCGAAGTGCCTGTGCAGGACGCCCTTGGCGCAGCCGGCCTCGGCGGTGACCGCGCGGCTGGTCAGGGCGCCCGGCCCGTCGCGCAGCAGCACCCGCTCGGCGGCGTCGAACAACTGCTGCCGCACGTCGCGCAGCGCCACCCCGGTCGGCACCCACTGTCTCCTCTCGCGCCCCCGCCAAGCCTTGCACACCGGGCCGGCCGGGCCATGCCTCGCCGCACTCCTCTTTCCGCCCCGCATGCACGCTTGACCTTAGTGGGCGCCTGCCCACTAGAGTGGGCGCATGCCCACTCCGAAGGACGTCTTCCGTCAGCGCCGCACAGCCGAGTCGTTCGGGGTCGACGCCGAGCGGTACGACCGCGCTCGGCCGCGCTATCCCGCGGAGCTGATCGACCGCATCGCCGCCACGGCGCCAGGGCCCGCCGTGCTCGACGTGGGCATCGGCACCGGCATCGTGGCCCGCCAGCTTCGCTCGGCCGGCTGCCGGGTCACCGGTGTCGAGCCCGACCCGCGGATGGCGGCCGTCGCCCGCGACAGCGGTTTCGAGGTCGACGTGGCGACCTTCGAGGAGTGGGAGCCATCCGGCCGCACCTTCGACGCGGTGGTCGCGGGCCAGACCTGGCACTGGGTCGATCCTGTGGCCGGCGCCGCGAAGGCCGCCTCGGTTCTGCGCCCCGGCGGTTGGTTGACGCTCTTCTGGAATGCCGCCCAGCCCTCACCCGACGCGGGGGCCGCCTTCTCCGCGGTCTTTCAACGGTTGATGCCTGAAAGCCCGCTCGCCCGCGCGACCGGCCTTTCCGCCGCTCAGGGCTATTCAAGATTGCTCGACCTGGCCGACGAGGCGACCCGCGCGACGGGCGCGTTCGCCGCCCCGCAGCGGTGGGCCTTCGAGTGGGAGCAGACCTACACCCGCGACGAGTGGCTCGACCAGTTGCCCACCCAGGGCCTGTTCACCACCCTCCCGCCCGACGAACTGGCCACACTCACGGCCGCCATCGGCGCGGCCGTCGACGCCCTCGGCGGCAGTTTCCGCATGCACTTCACAACGCTGGCCACCGCCGCCACGAAAGCGACCTGAGGCGCAGTTCCGGTCTGGAGCCTCCGGTTGGCTCGCGCGATCGGGACCTGTCGCCGGCCTCGTCCCCGGCCCCGACACCCGCCTCCGGCTTGACCATTTGTCAGCGCAACGGGCGGCGCCGCTCGGCACCGCGATGTCGGCCCGCCCGGGGTTGCCGCCCGCTATCCGGCCCACCCGCCCGGGGTCGCCGGGGCGTCGGGGGCGACCCTACGCCACGGGAAAAGCGCACTCCGTGTTGTCCGCAGGCGCCGTCTCTTCAATCTTCGAACCCTCCCGCCAGATCCGACAGACCGCTCTAATCCGGGCGCATCGGTCTTCGATCGCCCCGAACGGGCCGGATGTTGGCCAGACATCCCCCGAACGGGCAAGACACCCCCACCGAACCCACCCGGGAGCGCTCCCACTCCCGCGGACCGAAACGCTGCGTCGGGGCTTGCCTACTTAGCGGTAGCGCCGCACCGCCAGTGCGTCAGCCCTGCTCAGTTGCGTATTTCATGGGGCGCGTGTGGCTGAGTATTATTCGGCTGCCCAGGCAGTCATATCGGTGCAGATCGATGGATTCACATCGCCCCACCGAAGTGCCTCGTGACCCCCCACACGAGACCGGAGGATCGTTTGAGACCGCTCCCGGAAATTTTCCCGTCCGCGTTGATCCCGAGGGCTGTCCCCAGCCGTATCTCAGGCGACGGGGAAAGCTTCGGGCGGAGGTATCGATGCATGCGGTGGCCGAACCTTGGCTGGCGCCGGGCGGAGTGCGCCTGATGACTCAGCAGCGTTCCGGTGGACGGTGGCAGGCAGCCGACGGAGGCCGTGGTGCGAACGATGGTGGTTCTGTGATTCCCAAGCAGGCGCCGCGGCACGAGGCCGCGACTCCCGGCGGCGCGAGTCACGAGGACACTCTGGTCCGGATGCTCTACGAGGAGCACGCCGGTCCCTTGCTCATGTTCGTGCTGCGTCTGACCGGCGGTGACCGGCAGCGCGCCGAGGACATCGTGCAGGAGACCCTGCTGCGGGCCTGGCGCAACGCGCACCGGCTCGGGGCTCAGGGCCAGCAGTCCCTGCGTCCGTGGCTGGTGACGGTCGCGCGGCGCATCGCGATCGACGACCACCGCAGCGCGAGCGCCCGGCCGGCCGAGACCTACGACCGCGAGCTTGAGAGCTTCCCCAGTCAGTCCGACGAGACCGATCGCGTCCTCCAGTCGATGACGGTCTCCGACGCGCTTCGCGAGCTCAGCCAGTCGCACCGCGAGATTCTCATCGAGACCTACTTCCGGGGCCGCACGGTGCCGGAGGCGGCGGAGAAGCTCAACCTTCCGTTGGGTACCGCTAAGTCACGGGTGTATTACGCTCTGCGTGCACTGCGAACCGCGTTGCAACAGCGGGGGGTGACCGAGTGACCCAGGAAGATCACTTCGACGTCGCGTCGTACGCGTTGGGTGTTCTCGACGAGCGGGACGCCTCGCTCTTCGAGGACCACCTCATCGAGTGCCCGCGCTGCGCGTACGAGCTGGAGTCCTTTGTCGAGGTCGCCGAGCTGCTCGCCGACGTCGACGCGAACGCCGTGATCGCCGCGGAGGAGAGCCGGCGCGACGGCTTCATGCTGCAGAAGGTGATCGGCGAGGCCAGCCGCGAGCGGCACCGCGCCAACAGTCGTCGGCTCTACTCGCTGGCCGCGGCCGTCGTCGTCTTCGCGATGCTGTCGATCGGCGCGTTCTTCGTGGGCGGTCAGGTGATCGGCGACAAGGGCACCCCGGCCACCACCAACACGGCGCAGCGCGACGGCAACCAGCGCGATGGCAACCAGCTCGACCCGCTGCCCAACACGGCCGACGGCCCCGGCATCGGCGGTCCCGACCTGACCGGCGAGCGTCTCGACGGCACCGACCCGCGTACGGGTGTGTCGGCCTCGGTCGGCTTCGAGAAGAAGGCGTTCGGCACGCAGATCTCGTTCGCCATCTCCAACATCACCGGGCCGAAGGTGTGCCGCCTCGTGGCCGTGCACACCGACGGCACCACCGAGCCGCTCGTCTCGTGGCAGGTCGGCGAGAAGGGCTGGGGCACCGCAGCCAACAGTGAGCCGCTGCTGCTGCAGGCGATCACCGCGACCCCGCGCGACAAGATCGCTCACATCCAGGTGCAGGAGGTCGCCGCGAACGGCACCGACAAGACCCTGGTGCGCGTTCCGTAACGGATCTTGCACGGATAAGGATCCCGGCCGAATGGCCGGGATCCTTTCTTTTTGCTTAGCCCAGCAGCTCCCGTGGGGTCCGCCGAAAAACTCGGAAATTGGTGGGAAGTTTCTTCAACCGCGACGCTCCGGCCCGCGTACTACTGCGCGGAAACGCTTGATACAGAAAAACAGCCTGGAGGGCACGTGGTACCGGAGAAGCGAAAGTTGATGGTCGTCAGCGCCGCAATCGCCGCGGCGTTCGCACTGTCCGCATGCGCCCCGGCCGGATCCAACGCCGCCGCCGATTACGGCAACGCCGCGGAGCCCGCTTCAGAAAACGTGGCGGCCACCCCCGGCGCCACCGCGGACCCGTCCGCCACCGGCGCTCCCGACCCGGACGCCACCGCCCCGCCGGCCGCCGCCAACGCCGCCCCGAAGCTCAGCGAGGAGGAGGCGACCGAGAAGCTCAGCGGCAGCAAGGTCGCCCGCATGGGCAAGGTCGTGGTGAACGAGAAGGGCTTCGTGCTCTACCGCTTCGACAAGGACGGCAACAAGCCGGCCAAGACCAACTGTGTCGGCGACTGCGCCGAGGTCTGGCCGCCCGCGCTGACCAACGACGGCAAGCCGACCCTCAAGGGCGTCAGCTCCGACCTGGTGGGCACGGTCACCCGGGCCGACGGCAGCAAGCAGCTCACCCTCAAGGGCTGGCCGCTCTACACCTACGTGGGCGACACCAAGCCGGGCAGCTGGAAGGGCCAGAACGTCAACGGCACCTGGTTCGTGATTCAGCCCGACGGCGCCAAGAACCTCACCTGCCTGCCGAAGATCTCGAAGCCCGTCGCGCCGCCGGCCGACGATTCCGCGGGCGATTCCGCCGGTGACTCGAGTGACGCCGGTGGCACGGGCAGTGACTACAGCTACTGACTTAAAAGTCCTTTAAGAAATCGCTGAGACCGGAGGTAGAGAGAAAATGCGTACGCGCCGTTCGTCGCGTTGGTTGGTAGGCATTTCGGCAGCGTTTCTGGCCTTCTTGGTCTCGCCGATCGCCCCGGCCCACGCCGCCCCGGGCGACGGTGTTCCGGTGCCGCCGAAAACGGGCCTGACGGACAAGGGCGTCGGCGCGGTCAGCGATGCCGACAAGGACTTCGTCATCAAAGTGCGTCTGGCCGGTCTCTGGGAGATCCCGGCCGGCAACATGGCGGTCGAGAAGTCGAACGACCCGAAGGTCGTCGCGATCGGCAAGGCGATCGCGGCGCAGCACGTGGTCCTCGACAAGCTCGACCGGGACGCGGCCGCGAAACTGAACATCGACCTGCCGAACACGCCGAACAGCGACCAGATGTTCTGGCTGCAGGAGATGCGACAGGCGAAGGGCCAGCAGTTCGACCAGATCTTCGTCGACCGGCTCCGCGCCGCGCACGGCAAGATCTTCCCGGCCATCGCCACGATCCGGGCCAGCACCCGCAACGACGCCGTACGCAAGCTGGCGCAGGAGACGAACCAGTTCGTCCTGACCCACATCACGCTGCTGGAGTCCAGCGGCATCGTCGACTACGGCTCGCTTCCCACAGCTCCCGCCCCCGCGAACCCCGGCAGTGGTCCGGTCCCGGTGGACGGGCAGATGCTCGCGGCCGCCAGCACCAGTGGCGGCATCCCGGGCGTCAGCACCACCGTGATCCTGATCGTCCTCGCCGCCGCGCTCGTCGTCGGCGTCATCACGTCAATGCGCATCTTCCGGGCGCGGTAGACCTCAACCGCGCAGAGTCGCGTAAGAGAAAGGTGTCACCCCCATGCGAAGGTCCAAGTACCGGCGCGCATCCAGTAGGAACAACTGGTTCTCCGGCAAGCGCCGCATCATCGCGGTGGCTGCCACGCTGGTGGCCTTCGGCGGCATCGTGACCGTCACCCAGGTCTCCAACGCGAGCACCGACCGGAACCAGAAGAAGGCGCTCGCCGCGTGCGACGGCATCAAGGCGCCCGCTCGGTCCGACCTGTCCACCGAGACGCGCAAGGGCACCTACACCACCAACAACGGTTCGGTGACCCAGCACGCCGACGACGGTGCCGGTGAGACGGTGTCGACCCAGACGCTGCGCACCCGCTGCCGCAACTGGGTGATGAACAACGTCGGCGACACCAAGGACGACGAGGCCACCACGCCGCCCACCGAGCCCGCGACCTCCGCCCCGGCGGCGGACCCGAGCGAGAACCCCGCTGAGAACCCCAGCACCGAGCCCAGCGAGGGCGCCGGCAACGGCGAGCAGGGCAACGGCGGCGAGCAGGGCAACGGCGGCGACAACGGCCAGGGCAACGGCGAGAACGGCAACGGCCAGGAGGGCAACGGCGGCGACAACCAGCAGCCCGACCCCCAGCCGACCGAGTCGCAGACCACCCCGCCCCCCGGCGCCGGTCTGGGCGTGCTGACCAACAGCTGCGACACCAGCCAGCTGGCGCCGCACACCGGTTTCCAGGACGGCAACCGCTGCGTCTCGACCGAGTTCGGTGAGGTCGGCGAGGCCGCGAGCAACCCGAGCCTGCTGATCACCCGCGCCCCGCGCCAGGTGAACGTGAACCAGGCGTTCACGCTGCGCGTCAGCACCCGCAACCTGATCCGTGACCGCTTCCTCGCGGCCGGCAAGGGTGGCTACTACGTGGAGAGCTCGGTCCTGAAGGACGGCCTCGTCCGCGGTCACTTCCACACCGCCTGCCGCATGCTGGCGAACACCAACTCGGCTCCCGCGCCCGACCCGGTCCCCGCGTTCTTCGTGGCTACCGAGGACAGCAAGGGCAGCGCGACCCCGGACTCGGTCGACATCCAGGTTCCTGGCCTGCCGACCGCCGGCACCGCGCAGTGCGCCTCGTGGGCCGGTGACGGCTCGCACCGCATCCCGATGATGCAGCGCGCCAACCAGACGCCGGCCTTCGACGTCGTCCGGATCACCGTTCGCGGCGGCCGTCGCTGATCGGCGGGCACCACTGATCCAGGAGCTTCGCCGCTGAATCCCGGAGCGAACCCGGACGGGACGGGCCACCGACATGGCTCCGTCCCGGACGGGACCCCCCGTCGACTCCGGGCCGGTCGCCCTTCCCCCTGATGGACGACGACAGCGGACGGCTCCGTGGGCGTTCCGGACCACTCGGGTGTCCGGCGCCCTCTCCGATGGCCCTGACCGGGAGCGCGGTCAGGGCCATCGGCCTGCCCGGACCACGGCGAGGTGGGCAAGGGCCCGCGAAGGTGTCACAGTGTTCCGGTGACCCGCAGGCTTGAAACACCGGAGCGCTACCACTTCGGTACGTCGATCCGCCCGCTGCTGGTCCCCAAGTTCGACCCGTGCGCCCGTTTCACCGGCGACGATCTCTGGCTCGCCGCCCGCACCCCCGACGGCCCCGCCACGCTGCACCTCGCCCGCGCCGGCACCGACCTGGTCGCCACCGGTTACGGCCCCGGTGAGCAGTGGATCGTGGACCGTGCCGACGCGATCGCCGGCCTGCGCGACGACCTCACCGGCTTCGCCGACCTCGCCGCGGCCAATCCGTTGATCAAGCGGCTGGCCCGCACCTTCGCCGGCGTTCGAATGCCCGCCACCGGCCTGGTGTTCCGCAGCGTCCTGCGCGCCGTCCTCGAGCAGAAGGTCACCGGCAAAGAGGCCCACCGGGCCTACCGGCTGATCTGCTCGAAACTCAGTGAGCCGGCCCCGGGCCCGGTCGAGCTGATGCTGCCGCCCGACCCTGAGGTGATCGCGGCCACGCCCTACTGGGTCTTCCACCCGTTCGGCGTCGAGCAGCGCCGCACTCAGGCCCTGCAGCGCGCCGCCGTGGTCGCCGCCCGGCTCGAGCGCTGCGCCGACTCAGCCGAGGCCACCAAGCAGCTCACCGCCCTGCCCGGCATCGGGCCCTGGACCGCCGCCGAGGTCGTCCGGGTCGCGTACGGCGATCCCGACGCGGTCAGTGTGGGCGACTTCCACATTCCCAACACCGTGGCGTGGGCGCTGGCCGGCGAGGCGCGCGGCACCGACGCGCGCATGCTCGAGTTGCTCGAACCGTTCCGAGGGCACCGGGGCCGGGTCTGCGACCTTCTCGCGTACGGTGGCCTCGGCGCCCCCAAATTCGGCCCGCGCATGCCGATCAGATCGTTCGCCCGCTTCTAGACCGTTGCCGGTTCGCCTCGTAGAGGACGACCGTGGCCGCCGTCGCCGCGTTCAGCGAGCTGGCCGCCCCGGTGATCGGGATGCGTACCAGCACGTCAGCCGCCGACTTCCAGGCCGCGCTCAGCCCGCTCGTCTCGTTGCCGATCAGCAGCGCCGTCGGCCCGGTCAGATCGTGATCGGCCACGTCGACCGCGCCGTGCTCGTCCGTGCCGACGAGCTGTACACCCGGGAACAGCGGAAGCACGTCTTCGGGCGCGTCGGCGTGGATCACCGGCAGCGCGAAGATCGAGCCCGTGCTGGCCCGTACGGACTTGGGGTCGTACGGATCGGCGGCGTGACCGGTCACCACGACGGCCGCGGCGCCGAACGCGTCGGCCGAGCGGATCAGCGTCCCGATGTTGCCCGGCGTGGTCGGCCGATCGAAGATCACCACGAGCAGGTGGGGGTCGTCGGGCGAGGGCAGGGGCGGCTGCTCGGGCAGGCCCACCACGGCGATCAGCTCGGCCGATTCTTTGCCGGCCAGCTCGGCGACCAGTTCGGGGGCCATCGCGACCGGGCGGGCGCCGCTGCGTTCCAGCATCTCGCGCGCCCAGCTCGACAGGGACTGCCGGTCGGGGTAGATCAGGTCGCGGATCTCCCAGCCGTGGTCGACGGCGAGCGAGATCGGGCGTACGCCGTGCACCAGGAACTCCCGGGCGCGGTGACGCTTCGTACGGTTCGTCAGCAGCGCCTGCCACTGCTGGAAGCTCGCGTTGCGGGTGGTCACCCGGACAGCCCTGGACATCGCCGCACGATACCGGGTCACAATTGCTGTGCGAGGAGGTGTACGCCATGCAAACTGGCGGCGTGGCTTTCACCCTCACCATCGACTGCGGTGGCGGCGGCATCAAGGGCTCAGTCCTCGACGAGGCGGGGACCATGCGGGCTCAACCGTTGCGCGTCCCCACCCCGTACCCGTTGCCCCCCGAGCTTTTCGTCAAGACCCTGGTCGAGCTGGGCGCGCGTCTGCCCGCTCACGACCGGGTCACCGTCGGGATGCCCGGCATGCTCCGGCATGGTGTCGTCGTCGCGACCCCGCACTACATCACCCGCAGCGGCCCCCGCACCAAGATCGACCCTGAGCTGCAGGCGGCCTGGTTCGGCTTCGACGCCCGCACCGCGCTCGAGGACGCGTTCGGCCGCCCCACGCTCGTGCTCAACGACGCCGAGGTGCACGGGGCCGGCGTCGTCGCGGGCACCGGCTGCGAGCTGGTGCTGACCCTCGGCACGGGCCTGGGCTGCGCGCTCTTCGACGGCGGCGCCCTCGCGCCCCACCTCGAGATGTCACAGGCACCCGTACGGTGGGGCATGTCCTACGACACCTACATCGGCGAGCATGAGCGCCGCCGTCTGGGTGACGCGCTCTGGTCGCGCCGGGTGCGCAACGTCGTCGAGGGGCTGCGCCCGGTCTTCCTCTGGGACCGGCTCTACCTCGGCGGCGGCAACTCCCGCCTGATCACGCCCACACAGCTCGCCCGGATGGGCGACGATGTGATCGTGGTCCCGAACACGGCTGGAATCGTCGGTGGCGTCCGCGCCTGGACGCTGGGCCCCACGCGCTGACATGCGACCGGCTGCGATCCTGCTCGACTTCGGGGGAGTGCTGGCGGACGCCCCGCCTCAGCGCACCGCTCCGCCCGGCCTGGTCCTGCGCATCTTCAACCTGATCAAGGGCACGATGAAGCCCGGCGAGATCCAGCGCTCGCTCACCGACGGCGCTGCCGCCTATGCCGCCTGGCGCGACGAGGACTGGCCCGACGAGTTGAGCCAGGCCGAGGTGTGGGAACGCTTCATCCTGCCCGGCTGGCCGCCGGTCGCCCGGGTGCCGGTGCGGGGTGCCGCCCGCAAGCTGAGCTACGAGTGGGCCTGGCGCGACACGTGGGCCCTGCGGCCCGGCATCCCCGAGGCGTTGCACGCCGCGTCGGCCGCCGGCATCCCGCTGGCCGTCGTGTCGAACACGATCTCGGGCGCGGCCCATCGCGACTTCCTCGACAAGGCCGACATCGGTCACTTCTTCGCCGTGCAGATCTACAGCGATGAGGCCGGGGTCCGCAAACCCAACCCCCAGATGATCTGGAACGCGACCGACGAGCTCGGCCTGCCCCCGGAGGAATGCTGGTTCGTGGGCGACACTCCGCGCCGCGACATCGTCTGTGCGCGCCGCGCGGGTGTCGCCCGCGCCATTCTCATGCCCTCGCCGCGCACCGTGCTGGAGCCGGACGGCCCGCTTCCCGACGTGACGGTCGAGGACGGCTTCGGCTTGCGCGCGCTGCTCGAGAAGAACCTTTAGGCAAGAGCGGCCAGTACGGAAGCCTCGGCCGTCGGCTTGTCGACCTCGAGACCGGTGCCGCCGAGTTCGAGCAGCGCGAGCAGGATGTGCTCGGTACCCACGTGCGCGTGGTTCAGCCGCAGGGACTCGCGGAAGGTCAGCTCCAGTGCCTTCTTGGCCTGCGCGTCGAACGGGATGAGGGCCGGGACGGAATCGGCCGCGGGTGGCAGGGTCGCGACGGCGGACCGGCGTACGGCGTCAAGGTCTGCGCCTTGAGCGACCAGAGCGCGGGCACCGAGCGCGGTCGGGTCGGCCACCAGCCCGAGGATCAGGTGGGCCGTGGTGATCTCGCTGTTGCCCGCGTTGCGCGCTTCTTCCTGCGCCGTCACGACGACCTTGCGGGCGCGGTCGGTGTAGCGGCTGAACTGCTGGGCCGCGTCCAGATCGGTTTTGGGCACGAAGCGCTTCTGGGCCGCCTGCTTGGTGACGCCCATGCTGCGGCCGATGTCGGTCCAGGAGGCGCCGGATCGGCGGGCCTGGTCGACGAAGTGACCGATCAGATGGTCGGCCACGTCACCGAGGTGGTCGGCGGCCAGCACCGCGTCGCTGAGCTGGTCGAGGGCGCCGGTGTGGGTCTTCTTGATGGCTTCGATCAGATCGTCGAGCCGCACGGAGCTGGTGGCAGGTGTCGTCATGCCGTCAACCTTAGGTTGACGAAATCGTGGACGTCAACCCAGAGTTGACGAGTTGCCAGACTTTCGTGTGCCGGGTGGGGACGCTCTCCAGGGAGACCGGCACCGGGATGTCGTAGGCGGCCCGCTCGATCAGGCCCGAGTCGGGCAGGTAGGCGCGGCCGGGGTCGCCGATCAGCACCAGCGCTCCGCGGCCGGCCGCCCGGCGCAGGAATGGGAGCACCCGGGCAGCCATCTCGCGGCTGTAGAAGACGTCGCCGGCCAGGATCACGCCGTGGTCGTCCTCGGTGTCGAGGATGTCGGCCTCGAGCAGGCGTACGGGGACGTTGTTGGCGGCGGCGTTGGCCTCGGCGGCGGCCAGCGAGTAGGGATCGATGTCGTTGGCCGTGACGGGCGAGGCGCCGGCTTTGGCCGCGGCGACGGCGACCAGGCCGGAGCCGGTGGCCAGGTCGAGCGCCGAGCGGCCGGCGACCAGGTCGGGGTGGTCGAGCACGTGGCGGGCCAGGGCCTGACCGCCGGCCCAGGCGAACGCCCAGAACGGTGGGGGCTGCTCGCCGCCGGACTGCTCGGTCTTCTCCCACAGCGCGATCGGCTCGTCCGCCTGGAAGAGGGTGATCTCGGGGACGAACGGGACGGGGGCGGGGGTGGTGTTGCCGCGAATGAACTCCAGGAGCACCCACCGATTGTGCCCGGTTGCTCAACTCGGCCCGCGGCCGACCGATCAGGCACGGGCAGGAGATTCGGACGAGCAAAGGAACGCGCATGCCCCCACGGTGGGTCGCCGCGATGTTCGGCGGCTGGATGGCGGTGCTCGCCCTGCTGTTCGTGCCGGCGTCGCCCGGCGAGCAGTCGGTGCTGCGCCTGGTGGCCGGGGCCACAGCGATCGCCGTCGTCGGGCTCGGCGTACGGCGGCACCGGCCGGACCGGCGTCTGCCGTGGCGTCTGCTGGCGAGTGGCATCGCGCTGTCGACCGTCGGCACCATCCTCTACCAAGCGCCGGAATGGGCGACCACCAACGCCCATGGGTTGTCCACCGCCGGTACGGTCCTGGCCATCGCCGCCTATCCGGTGTTCGCCGGGCTGCTCGTCGTGCTGCTGCGGCGTCGTACGGCCGGTGAAAAGGACCACGGCGCCCTGCTCGACGCCCTGACGCTCACCTCCGGTGTGGCCCTGCTGGCGTGGAGTTTCCTGATCGGGCCGAACCTGGGGCGGACCGACCTGTGGGCCACCGTGGCCGTTCCCCTCGGCGACCTGCTGCTGCTCGGCGTGCTGGCCCGCGTGCTGTTCAGCGACCGTCCCGTTCCCGCCGTACGGATCCTCGGCGCGGGTTTCGCCACGTTGCTGATCACCGACATCGGCCACGAGCTGGGTCTCTTCGAGGGGACCGTCGTGGGGCTGGGCCGGTTCGCGCTCTACGCCGCCGCCGGTCTGGCCGCCCTGCACCCGTCGATGGCCCGCCCCGGCGAACCGCCCTCGGGTCAGCTCGGCCGGGGCCGCCTGGTCCTGCTCGGCGTCGCCTCGATGGTGGCCCCCGCGGTGCTCGTGGTGCGGCTGTTCCGCGACGGCGAGGTGCCTGACCTGACCGTCGTCGCCGCCCTCAGCGCGCTCACGTTCCTGCTGGTCCTGGTGCGCATGGCCGGGATCATGGCGAGCCACCGGCAGGCGCTGGCCCGGGAGCGGGCGCTGCGTGAGGCGTCGGCGGCCCTGGTGAGCGCGGCCCACGTCGACCAGGTCGGCGACGCCGTGCGCACGGCCGTCGCGCACCTGCTGCCCCCGGACACCCAGCACGCCGTCGTACTGGCCGTGACGATCGCCCAGCCGGCCGAGGCCGCGGCCACCACCCAGGCCAAGCTCGACCGCGAGGCCGGGACTGCCGCTCGGCTGGTCCCGACCCGCGACGTCGACTGGGCCGTCTCGGTGCGGCTGGCCCACTTCGCCATGACCCTGCGCTGCCCGATGGTGCTCGCCGACCGTCCGACCGGCGACCCGCTCGTCGGCGTGCTGCACGTCGCCGCTCCCACCCCGTCCCTGAACGGCCTGCTGCGGGCGATCGAGGTGCTCGCCACCCAGGCCGCCCTGGCCCTGGAACGCATCGGCCTGAGCCAAGAGGTGATCCGCCGCAACAGCGAGACCTATTTCCGTACGCTCGTGCAGAAGACCTCCGACGTCATCCTCATCGTCGACGAGGACGACCTCATCCGGTACGCCAGCCCGTCCGCGAGCACGGTGCTCGGCGCCGACCCCACCGGCGGTGCGATGGCGTCCGTCGTCGACCCGGCCGAGCACGCGCGCCTGGCCGAGGTGCTGAACGCGCTGCGTACCGGCGACACCATGCAGGACGGCCTCGACTTCCAGGGCCGGGCCGACGTCGTGCTCGAGATGCACGGCCAGGACCTGCGCAGTGAACCGACCGTCGCCGCGCTGGTGCTGACCCTGCGCGACGTGACCGAGCGCCGCCGGCTCGAGCGCGAGCTGACCCACCGGGTGTTCCACGACTCGATGACCGGGCTGGCCAACCGGGTGCTGTTCCACGACCGGCTCGGTCACGCGCTGGCCCGCGGCGCCCGCGACGGCTCGGTGGTCGGCGTCCTCTTCATCGACCTGGACGACTTCAAGAAGGTCAACGACACGCTCGGCCACGCCGTCGGCGACCAGTTGCTGATCGGTGTGGCGAACCGGATCGCGGGCGCCCTGCGCGCGGACGACACCGCGGCCCGCCTCGGCGGGGACGAGTTCGCCGCCCTGATCGAGAACGTGCAGGACCCGGGGGCCGTCGAGGAGACCGCCCAGCGCATCCTGACCGCGCTGGCCGAGCCGATCCTGCTCGATGACGGCTCGACGCTGACCGCGGTGGCCAGCATCGGCATCACCACCACGCCCGAGGCCGACACCGCCGACGAGCTGCTGCGCCAGGCCGACCTGGCCCTCTACGTCGCGAAGGGCGCAGGCAAGAACCAGTGGCGCCGCTACCAGGGCCACCTGCACGAGACGATGGTCGAGCGGCTGGAACTGCGGTCGGCACTCGATCACGCTGTGCATGAGGGGCACTTCCTGCTGGCGTACCAGCCGATCGTCGATCTGCGGACCGACGAGCCGGTCGGTTTCGAGGCGCTGGTGCGCTGGCACCACCCGAGCCGCGGGATCGTGCAGCCGGCTGAGTTCCTCGAGGTCGCCGAGGAGAGCGGGCTGGTCGTGCCGATGGGCCGCTGGGTGCTCGACCAGGCCCTGCACACGGTCGCGCAGTGGCGGCGCATCCTGCCGCACGGCCGCCGGCCCTACGTGAGCGTCAACGTGTCGGCCCGCCAGTTCCGCGAGGGCACCTTCGTCGAGCAGGTGAAACAGGCTTTGGCGTACGCCGGGGTGCCGGCGCGGGCGCTCATGCTGGAGCTGACCGAGGAGCTGCTGACCGACGCCATCCTCGAGGACCTTGTCGCGCTGCGTGAGTTGGGCGTCCGCATCGCCGTCGACAACTTCGGGGCCGAGGAGCTCCCGGTCGACGTCGTGAAGATCGACAAGGCTCTCGTCGACGGGATGACGGCCAACGCCCACCAGCTGGCCCTGGTCACCGGCATGATCAGCCTCGCCCGCACCCGGGGCCTGACCGTGATCGCCGAGGGCATCGAGTCGGCCGGCCACCGCGACCTGCTGGTCCGGCTCGGCTGCCCGTTGGGCCAGGGCTACCTCTATTCGAGCCCGGTCGACGGCACCGAGGCCCTGAGTCAGCTCACCGACCGTGAGCCGCTGGCGGTCTAAGCGCCTGATCAGAAGTTCTGTACCTAACTCACTCGGGAAGAGGGACGTAGCGACGTAAAAACCTCGTCGTGGGTTCGGATCGAGTTACCACACACGACCGAAACCCCCGACGAGGTCACCGCCAGTATGCGCCCTGCGCACGT
>NZ_RJAC01000028.1 GCF_003999975.1 Actinoplanes solisilvae
CGCCAAGCCCATGCCTTCTTCCAGCACCGCACCGACAGCCAGAACCTGACCACCGCCGCGCCCTGGACCTCACCCTGGCTGCCGCCGGGTTACGGACAAAACTTCTGGCCAGGCGCTTAGCAATAGCCTCAAGAAAGATCTCACCAATTTTGGCCGGGTCAGTAGCAACGAAGACCCCACCCGACCCCGACGCCTTAACGATCGCCTCCAGCTCACTGCGATCAATAGCCGTTCCCATGCCGATGATAATCATGCGGACAGGCTTGTCAGGGTTGCGGAGTTTGGTCATCCTGGCCACCAGCTGATCGATGGTCAGCCCGCCCGGGTTGTCGTTCTTGCCGTCCGTGTAGATCACGACCGAATTCGAGACCCCTGGCTTCCACCCTTTTTGGACGCGCTCGTAAGCCGCCAGCGCCGTGTCAAAAAGACCCGTGTCTCCGCCGTCCTTCGGCACGATCTTCCCGATTGCCACCTTGAGCTCGGGCAGGCTGGTCGCCACCGACGAGATCGGCATGTTCTCGACCCACGGTCTCTTGCCCGCCATGTTCGTCGAGAACGTCCAGTTTCCCACCGACCAGCGGCCGTCCAGCAGGGCCAGCCCTTGTCGAGCCACTCCCTGGGTCACCTGGGCCCGGGTCAGCCCACCCGCTGTCGGCACTTTTGCCTTCATCGAGCCGGACACGTCGAACACCGCCAGCATTCGTCCTGGTTGCGTGATCGCCGTCCAGCTTCCGAGGAGTTGGGCTATCGCCCCCGCTACCGCCTTCGGGTCTTTCCCCGCGGTCGGCGGTGTCACTTTGGCCGGTGCGTTCTTCGGTGCCGGGAAGCCTGCCCCGCTCGTCCCGTCCGGGGCGCGCAGTCCCGCTTTCGCCAGTTCTCCGGTGAAGCTGGCCGCCCGCAATGCTGCCCTGAGGCTCGCCGCCGCCGTTTCCTTCTCGGGGGCGACTCCCGGCATCACCGCGTACGGGTAGTCAAGCACCGCCGTCGCCGGGTTCGGGTAGAGGGCGGCCAGCTTCGTCGCCGGGGATTTCGCGTTGTACGCGATCACGTCGGCTTCCGACAGCGGTGCCAGCCCGACCTCGTCGCCGAGTTTGGTCATCATCTCGGCGCGCAGGGCGGAGCTGTTGGCCGAGAGCGCCCGCATGACCCCGACGCGTAGCGCCGCCGCCGACGCGCCGCTGCCCGCGGCTCCGCCGATGGTGAGCAGCCCGGCCAGGCCGGTGGCGTCGCGGGACGGTTCGACGATGCCGGGGCGCAGCGATTCGTCCACGGCCAGCTTCTTGACCAGGTCGACCACCTTGGGCGTGCGGGTGGGCCAGCCGAGCTGCTGGGCGGCGGGCTCGGGGGCGGCCAGCACGATCGGGCTCGCGGCCACCGGGCCCAGCGCGGTCGGCAGGAAGCCGGGTGCTTCGGAGGTGATGCGCAGCAGCCACGTGCTGGAGTCGGGGATCCACACGTCGATGCCGGTCGCCGCCGACTGCTGGCCGGTGCCGACGCCGGCCAGGTTGACGCCGTGCTGGCCGCCGACGGCCGCGGCCACGTCGGCCGGGTCGGCCGCGTCGACCGTCACCTGGGCGCAGGTGCCTTCCTGCTTGCTCCAGGCGGTGGCGGCGGTACGTACGGCGGGGGCGATCTCGGGGGCGGCGTCGATTCGCAGCTCTACTGTGGTCGTGCACTTGTCGTCGTTGAGCCGCTGGTAGCCGGCCCAGCCTCCGCCGGCCATCACCGCTGCGGCCAGGACGGCGGCGGTGATGACGAATCCGGTGCGGCGCAGGGGGCGATGACGGCCAGGCATCGGGACATCATGGTCGTCCGGGTGGAAGTCGACCTCGGTCGTTCGGGCAATTGTCACTCGCCATGCACATAGATGTGCATGAACGTCGGTACGGGTTCAGGCGCGGTCGGCGGGGCGGTCCCAGCCGTCGCAGGCGTCCTGGTCCTCGTCCGAGGCGAGCAGGTCGAGCAGGTCGGGGCCCTCGTGGCCGGTGTCGACCGAGCGCCCGGTCAGGCCGAGCTGGGCCGCGCAGTCACGGCCGAAGCCCTTGATCATGCGGTCGGCGCGCGTCGGATGGCCGCAGCGCGGGCACCGCCGCAGGGCCGGGGGACGCTCGGGCACAGTCACCTGGCCCACAGTAGCCATGAGATCGGGTTTTGAGCGGTGCGCGCCGACCGGGGCGGGGTTAGTGTGTGATCGTGGGAGTCAGGACGTGGATCGAGGGCTGGCCGGTCTATCGGCAGCTCACGGGCACCGACCCGCTGGGTCGCGGCGCCGCTGCGCAGTCCCCGAAATCGAGGGCCCTGACGGCCCGCACCGAGACCGCCGACCGGGTCGCCAAGTCGGTCTGCCCCTATTGCGCGGTCGGCTGCGGGCAGCGCATTTTCGTGAAGGACGAGAAGATCGTCCAGATCGAGGGCGACCCCGACAGCCCCGTCTCGCGGGGGCGGCTGTGCCCCAAGGGCTCGGCCAGTCTGAGTTTGGTCACCAGCGACCGTCGCCAGCAGAAGGTGCTCTACCGCCGGCCCTACGCGACCGATTGGGAAGAGCTCGACCTCGAGACGGCGATGGACATGATCACCGACCGGGTGCTGGCCGCGCGCGAGGCGACGTGGCAGGACACCGACGCCGACGGCCGGGTGCTGAACCGTACGCTGGGAATCTCGAGTCTCGGCGGCGCGACGCTGGACAACGAAGAGAACTATCTGATCAAGAAGCTCTTCACCGCGATCGGCGCCATCCAGATCGAGAACCAGGCGCGTATTTGACACTCCGCCACCGTCCCCGGTCTGGGGACCTCGTTCGGCCGTGGCGGGGCCACCGGGTTCGTGCAGGACCTGGCCAACGCCGACTGCATCGTCATCCAGGGCTCGAACATGGCCGAGGCACACCCGGTCGGGTTCCAGTGGGTGGTCGAGGCGAAGAAGCGCGGCGCGAAGGTCATCCACGTCGACCCGCGATTCACCCGCACGAGCGCGCTCGCGCACTCCTATGTGCCGGTGCGGGCAGGCGCTGACATCGCCTTCCTGGGCGGAGTGATCAACTACATCCTGAGCAACGAGAAGGACTTCCGCGAGTACGTGCTCGCCTACACCAACGCGTCCATGATCGTCAGCGACCGGTTCCAGGACACCGAGGATCTGGACGGGCTGTTCTCCGGTTTCAACCCCGAGACCAACACGTACGACGGGGCGAGCTGGATGTACTCCGGATGCGAGGACAGCGGGCGCAGCCACACCCAGGCGCACGCCGACCGCGAGACGGCCGCCGGGCTCGAGTACGAATCGCACGGCGCGTCGGTCCCCGGCGACCTGCCCCAGGACCCGACGTTGCAGAACCCGCGCTGCGTCTACCAGATCCTCAAGCGGCACTACGCGCGGTACACGCCCGAGGTCGTCGAGCGGGTGTGCGGCGTACCGCAAGAGCAGTTCCTCGAGGTCTGTGAGGCCTGGACCGCGAACTCGGGGCGGGAACGTACGACCGCGCTGGTCTACTCGGTCGGCTGGACGCAACACAGCGTCGGCGTGCAGTACATCCGCACCGGCGCGATCGTCCAGCTGCTGCTGGGCAACATGGGCCGGCCCGGTGGCGGGGTCATGGCGCTGCGCGGGCACGCGAGCATCCAGGGCTCGACCGACATCCCGACCCTGTTCAACCTGCTGCCGGGCTACCTGCCGATGCCGCATTACACCCACCACCCGACGTTCGCCAAGTGGGTCGACGGGATGCGCAACCCGGGCCAGAAGGGCTTCTGGTCCAACGCCGAGTCCTACGCCGCCAGCTTCCTGAAGGCGTACTTCGGGGATGCCGCGACCGCCGAGAACGACTGGGGCTACGGCTGGATGCCGCGCCTGACCGGCGACCACGGCACATACCAGCAGGTCCTCGACATGATCGACGGGAAGATCAAGGGCTACTTCCTGCTCGGGCAGAACCCGGCCGTCGGGTCGGCGCACGGCCGCGCGCAGCGGCTCGGCATGGCCAACCTCGACTGGCTGGTCGTTCGCGACCTCTACATGATCGAGAGCGCGACGTTCTGGAAGAACGGGCCCGAGATCGCCACCGGCGAGATCACGACCGAGCAGTGCAAGACCGAGGTGTTCTTCATGCCGGCCGCCTCGCACGCCGAGAAGGAAGGCACCTTCACCCAGACCCAGCGCATGCTGCAGTGGCGTGAGAAGGCGGTCGACCCGCCGGGCGACGCGCGCAGCGAACTGTGGTTCTTCTACCACCTCGGCCGGCGCATCCGGGAACGGCTGGCCGGCTCGACGCTGCCCCGCGACCGCGGCGTCCAGGCGCTGACCTGGGACTACCCCGTGATCGGGGAGCGTGGCGACGAACCCGACGCCGAGGCCGTGCTCAAGGAGATCAACGGGTACGACCTGACGAGCGGCCAGTTGCTGAGCACGTTCGGCCAGATGAAACCCGACGGTTCGACCTCGGGCGGCTGCTGGATCTACACCGGCGTGTTCGCCGACGGCGTCAACCAGGCCGCTCGCCGCAAACCCGGCCGCGAACAGAATTACGTGGCTGGCGAGTGGGGCTGGGCCTGGCCGGCCAACCGGCGCATCCTCTACAACCGTGCCTCCGCCGACCCCGAGGGCAACCCGTGGTCGGAACGCAAGAGGTACGTCTGGTGGGACGCCCAGAAGGACGAGTGGGCCGGTGAGGACGTGCCCGACTTCGAGAAGAAGAAGCCGCCCTCCTACCGGCCGCCGGAAGGCGCGGTCGGCGTGGCGGCCATCTCCGGGGACGACGCGTTCATCATGCAGGCCGACGGTAAGGGCTGGCTCTTCGCGCCGATCGGGCTGATCGACGGCCCGATGCCGACCCACTACGAGCCGGCCGAGTCGCCGATGCGCAACCCCCTCTACGGGCAGCAGGCGAACCCGACCCGCAAGGTCTACAACCGCCCTGACAACCCGACCAACCCGAGCCCGCCCGAGCAGCACTCCGAGGTCTTCCCGTACGTCTTCTCGACCAGCCGCCTCACCGAGCACCACACCGCGGGCGGCATGAGCCGGCAGCTGGCGTACCTCTCGGAGTTGCAGCCGGAGATGTTCGTCGAGGTCTCGCCGGAGCTGGCGGCCGAACGGGGCCTGGAACACCTGGGCTGGGCCCACATCATCACCGCCCGCGCCGCCATCGAGGCCAAGGTGCTGGTCACCGAGCGGCTCGTGCCGCTGCGCATCGAGGGCCGCCGCGTGCATCAGCTCTGGATGCCCTACCACTGGGGCGGCGAGGGTCTGGTCACCGGCGACTCGGCCAACGACCTGTTCGGCATCGTGCTCGACCCGAACGTGCTCATCCAGGAGAGCAAGGTGGGCACCTGCGACATTCAGCCGGGACGCCGGCCCACCGGACCCGACCTGCTGCGCTACGTACAGGGTTACCTTGATCGAGCGGGGCTGGGCCCCGACCACCATCCGCCGATCGTGACCGCGAGGGACACAGACGATGGGGAATAGCCTCTACGGGCCGCTCGACGACCCGGCCACCGACGCCGGCTTCACCGAAGCGCCGCCGCGCATGGGGTTCTTCACCGACACGTCCGTCTGCATCGGCTGCAAGGCCTGCGAGGTGGCCTGCAAGGAGTGGAACGCGGTCCCGGAGGACGGCTTCAACCTGCTCGGCCAGTCGTACGACAACACGGGCGGGCTGTCGGCCAACTCGTGGCGGCACGTGGCGTTCGTCGAGCAGCCCGCCCCGGCTCATGTCGATGCACTCACCGAGGCGGGTACGCAGTTCCTCGGGATGCCGCTGTCCGATCTGCCCGGGCGGGTCACCGACGCCCCGCGTACGGATTTCCGCTGGCTGATGATGTCGAACGTGTGCAAGCACTGCACGCACGCGGGCTGCCTCGACGTCTGCCCGACCGGCGCGCTGTTCCGCACCGAGTTCGGCACGGTCGTCGTGCAGGACGACATCTGCAACGGCTGCGGCTACTGCATCTCGGGCTGCCCGTACGGCGTGATCGACCGGCGCGAGGACGACGGGCGAGCCTGGAAGTGCACGCTCTGCTACGACCGCATCGGCGACGGTCTCACCCCCGCCTGCGCCAAGGCCTGCCCGACCGAGTCGATCCAGTTCGGCGAGCTCGACGAGCTGCGGACCCGCGCGGCCGAGCGGGTGGCGAAGCTGCACGAGGACGGCGTCACCGAGGCCCGCCTCTACGGCAACGACCCGGACGACGGCGTCGGCGGTGACGGAGCGTTCTTCCTGCTCCTCGACGAGCCCGAGGTGTACGGGTTGCCGCCCGACCCGCACGTGCCGACGCGCGACCTGGTGAAGATGTGGAAGAAGGCCGGACTGGCCGCCCTGAGCATGGTGGCCACGGCGGTCGTCGTCTTCGCCGGGAGGAGCAAATGAGCCCCGGCGGTGGTGACCGGCCCATGGTGCCGAAGGCCGAGTTCGAGTCGTACTACGGGCGGCCGATCGTGCGTCCTCCGGTGTGGACCCACGACATCGCCATCTACCTGTTCACCGGCGGGCTCGCGGCCGGGTCGGCGATCCTGGCGGCCGGCGGTCAGGCCACCGGCGACCCGGTGCTGCGCCGCGCCGGGCGGGCCGTGACGATGGCGGCGCTCGGAGCCAGCACGTTCTTCCTGATCAAGGACCTCGGGCGGCCGGAACGCTTCCATCACATGCTGCGGGTCATCAAGCCGACCTCGGCCATGTCGCTGGGGACGTGGCTGCTCAGCGGATTCGGGGGCGTGGCCGGGGTGGCCGCGGCGTCCGAGTTCGCCCCGCTGCTGCCCGAACGCGGCCCGCTCGGGCTGGTGCGGCGGGTGCTGCCACCGGTGGGCGCGGTCGCGGGGTACGGCACCGCTGCGCTCGCCCCCGGCCTGGCGACGTACACGGCTGTGCTCTTCAGCGACACCGCGGTGCCGAGCTGGAACGCCGTCTATCCCGACCTGCCGTTCGTCTTCGCCGGAAGCGCGCTGGCCAGCGGGGCCGCGGTCGGGTTGGTGGCCGGGCCGAACGACCGGGTGGTGCAGATGGCGGTGATCGGGGCGGCGCTCGAGCTCGGCGCCGGTCACCGGTGCGAACACGGCTACGGGCTGCTGAGCGAGCCCTACCGCAAGGGCCGGGCCGGCAAACTGCTGAAGGCCGCGAAGGTGCTGAACGCGGTGGGGGCGGTGGGCGCGGTCGTGGGGCGGCGCAGCCGCGTGGTGTCGGCCCTGGCCGGCGCGGCGCTGCTGGCCGGATCGGTGCTGACGCGCTTCGGGGTCTTCGAGGCGGGCGTCGAGTCGGCCAAGGACCCGCGCTACACCGTCGTCCCGCAGCGCGAGCAGGCCAACGGCAAGAAGGTCAACTTCCCTAGCGCTTGACTTCCAAGGTCATTCCATCCGTACGCAGGGGGAGCAGCTCGCCGATCACCGGGTAGCCCGGGACCTCGCCCGCGACGAGCAGACCGCCCGAGGTCTGCGCGTCGGCGAGGAGCAGCAGCTCGTCCTCGCTGACGCCCGCGTCGAGGTGAGGGCGCACCCAGTCGAGATTGCGGCGGGTGCCGCCGCTGACGAACCCGTCGGCCAGGGCCTGGCGGGCACCGTCGAGATAGGGCACCTTGGCCGCCTCGATGCGGGCCGTGACGCCGCTGGCGCGGGCCAGCTTGTGCAGGTGGCCGAGCAGGCCGAAGCCGGTCACGTCGGTCGCGCAGACCGCGCCCGCCTGCAACGCCGCGGCCGAGGCGGCCCGGTTGAGCCCGGTCATGGCGTCGACAGCGACCGCGAAGACCTCACCGGTGGACTTGTGGCGGCTGTTGAGCACGCCGATGCCGAGCGGCTTGGTGAGCGTGAGCGGCACCCCGGCGACCCCGGCATCGTTGCGCATCAGCCGCTCGGGGTCGGCGACGCCGGTGACGGCCATGCCATATTTGGGCTCGGGATCGTCGACGCTGTGCCCGCCGGCAACGTGGCAGCCGGCCTCCCGCGCGACGGCGAGACCACCGGCCAGCACCTCGCCGGCCAGCTCCATGGGCAGCAGGTCACGCGGCCAGGCGAGCAGATTCACGGCGACGACGGGCGTGCCACCCATGGCGTAGACGTCGGAGAGCGCGTTCGCGGCGGCGATGCGACCCCAGTCGTACGCGTCGTCGACCACCGGCGTGAAGAAGTCAGCGGTCGCCACGATGGCCGTGCCGCCCGCGAGGCTGACGACAGCGGCGTCGTCGCCGTCGTCGAGCCCGACGAGCAGTTCGCCCGGCCCCTTCGGCGCCCCCGTGCCGACCAAGCCCGCCACCACCGATTCGAGCTCGCCCGGCGGTATCTTGCAGGCGCAGCCGCCGCCGTGCGCGTACTGGGTGAGCCGAGGAGCCGAAGTCATCGTCACGCCATCCACTCTGGCACGCCGGCAGCGGTCCTGCCCGTCAGGAACGCTATGGTGATCGCGGAGGCGTTCAGGTGGCTGGTGCCCCTCCCGGTCTTCAAAACCGGTGTGACTCGGCATCCGGGTCAGGCGGGTTCGATTCCCGTCCGCCTCCGCTGATTCGTTCAGGCTCCGGCCCACTCCGGCCAGGGGCGGTCCTCCTCGGGCAGCATCGCGCCGAGCAGGCCGTACGCCTCGGTCAGGCTCGGCCGGTGGGCCGGGTCGGGGGCGTAGAGGCGGTCGATCACGTCGTGCACCGGTTTCGGGGTCTTGCCCTCGACCGGTGGGTCGCCGGTCAGGGCCTCGCGCAGCGTGATGCCCAGGGCGTAGATGTCCATGCCGGCGCTGATCGGCTCGCACGCCTCCATCTCGGGGGCGGCGTAACCAGTGGTGCCGACGGGCTTGCCGGCCGGCTGCGGGGTGCCGAGCTCGCGGGCCGAGCCAAAGTCGACGAGGATCGGGCGGCCGTCGCGAAGCACGACGTTCTCCGACTTGACGTCGACGTGGGCCAGGCCTCGTGTGTGCAGTGCGCGCAGGCCGGTCAGCAGCTGCAGGCCGAGCGTCGCGACCTCGGTCTCGACCAGTTTGCCGTCGTCGTCGACCTCGTCGGCCAGCGTCGGGCCGTCCACGTACTCCATCACGATGTACGGCATCGGGCCGGTCACGTCGGCGGCGTAGAGGCGGGGCAGCACCGGGTGCGGGTTGTCGCGGAGGGCGATGACCTCGCGGGCCAGCGCACGCTTCGCGCGGGGGTGCTTGACCTGATGCGGGCGGGGCAGTTTGAGGACCGCCGTGATCCACAGGCGCGGCGACCAGACCAGCCAGGTCTCGCAGCGCTGCCCGACGCCCAGCCGTTCCCAGGCGCAGAAGCCGCCGGGCATTCGCGTGCCCTCCGCGAACTCCCAGATCGGCTCGCCGTCCACGTCGTCGTTCATCGCTGGCCCCCGCCGGGTCTTGTCGAAATGAAGCGAGATGAATGGAGGCCCACCCGGGTCGTCGCACCCGGGCGGGCCTCCCCCACTAATTACCGAGGAAATTTCAGTGACAACGCGAACGGCTGCGCGACTTGCTACGCGAGCGGCTGCGGCTGTGGCGACGCTTCTTGTGGTGACGCTTGCGGTACTCGAGCGGCGTCTGGATCCGACCGGCCATGTTGTTCACCCCCTCTCAGTGGCTCCAAGGTGACGACACGGTCGGCGATGGCCGCCGTGTCCTGGTCGTGGGTTACGAGCAGAACCGTCCGGTCTGCGGTCGCGGACCGGATCGCTCGCATGATCGAGGTGGCGGCGGCCTGGTCGAGCGAGGCGGTCGGCTCGTCCAGCAGCACCAGGGGGGCGTTCGAGACGGCGGCCCGGGCCAGCGCGACCCGGCGCCGCTGTCCGCCGGAGAGGCGTACGCCGCCCTCGCCCAGCGGGGTGTCGTAGCCGTCGGGCATGTCCTGGGCGAACTCGTCGACCAGCGCGGCCTTGCCGGCGGCGAGCACGTCGGCCCGGGTGGCCTCGGCCGAGCCGAACGCGATGTTCTCGGCCAGGGTGCCGTCGAGCAGCCACGGGTCCTGCGGCACGAAGGCGATGCGTTCGCGCAGGCTCTGCAGCTTGCAGTCGCGGACGTCGATGCCGTCGATCAGTACGGCGCCGGCGTCGACGTCGTAGAGGCGCAGCAGCAGGTGCAGGGTGGTGCTCTTGCCGGCGCCGCTCGGGCCGATCAGGGCGACCGTCTCGCCGACGCCGATGCGCAGGTCGAAGTCGCGCAGCACGGGACGGTCCCGGTCATATCCGAAGCCGACGTCGCGGAAGCACACCTCGCGCCGCAGCGTCGGGGCCGTGATGGCGCCCGGCCGGTCGACGATGGCCTCGTCGCTGTCGAGCACCTCGGCCACCCGTTGCGCACTGGCCGAGGCCTTCGCGAGCGTCGTGGACAGCCGGGTCAGCGCTCGCACCGGAGAATAGAGGTCGGCCAGGTAGGCGACGACCACCAGCAGTTCACCGGTGCTCAGGTTGCCGGCCAGCACCTGGCGCCCGCCGACCAGCAGCACCAGTCCGGCGCCGATCGCCAGCACGATGTCGGCCAGGGGTGTCCAGCGCGCCGACACGTTGATCGCCTTCAGCTCGGAGCTCAGCGCCGCGTTGTTGCGTACGCCGAACTCGCGGGCGGCCCGGTCGGTGCGGCCGAACGCCTGCACGGCCCGTACGTTGCGTACGAGGTCGGTGGTGGCCGCGGCCAGCCGGCCCGACTCGGCCCGGGCGTCCTGCTGGGCTGCCCGAACGCGCCGACGTTGGCGAATCGCGAGCAGAGCCAGCGGCGGCAGCACCGCCACGCCCACCGCGGCCAGTCCGGGGTCGAAGATGACCAGGATGGTCAGCACCGCGATCAGCATGAGCACGTCGGGGATGAGGGTCTCGACCAGTGCCACGATCGCGTCCAGCATCCGGCCGACGTCGGAGGTGAGGCGCGACAGCAGCTCCCCGCTGGGCATCCGGTCGTGCCAGCGCAGCGAGCGCGACACCGCGTGGTCGAACACCCGGGCCCGCACTCGCGCCCCGATCCGCTCGGCGGCGCGCTCCACGCTCATCACGCCGGCCATGTCGAGCAGGCCGGAGATCGCGCTGAGCCCGACGGTGGCGGCCGCGGCGACCACCAGCAGGATGGGGCGCGGGTTCTCGGCGCCGATGACCTGGTCGACCGCGAACGCCAGCGGCCACGGCTGGGCCAGCGCCACCACGACCTGCAGGACGTTGATCCCGGCCCCGGCCGACAGCGCCGGCGCCTCGGCCCGCAACGCGGGTCCGGCGACGGTGACGGCGAGTGGGATCTTCGGCATGCGTGTGACTTTGCTCGCACGCAGGTCGGAGAGGCTATTGCACCTTGGTACTAGTCCTTACGCCCCTACGCTGCGGTTATGACCTCGACCGCGGGCCTGGTCGCTCGCTTCACCGTGGTCGGTCTGGCGGTGCTGGCCGCGATGGCCGCGCTGCTGGCGATGGCGGCCCGCCGGGCCGGCGCGGAACAGGCCACCGATGCGGCTCGCGAGGTCGCGTGGGTGACCGCCAAGGGTGTGGTCGAGCCGCGGCTGAACGCTCAGGTGCTGGCCGGCGACCCGGCCGCGCTTCAGGGCTTCCATGACTCCGTACGGCAGTACGTGCTGCGCGGCTCCCTGGTGCGCGTGAAGCTCTGGGACGACTCCGGCAAGATCGTCTACTCGGACCAGCCGGAGCTGATCGGCACCCGCTGGGTCCTCGGCGAGGAAGAGCTGGAGGCCCTGCACCAGCAGCTGATCGACTCCGAGATCAGCGACCTGTCCCGGCCCGAGAACCGCTTCGAGACCGTGTACGGGAAACTCCTCGAGCTCTACGTCGGCGTGCGCGCCCCCACCGGCGAGAACCTGCTGTTCGAGGTGTATTTCCGCTACGACGCGGTCGACCAGGCCGGCCAGGCGGCGTGGCGGCAGTTCGCCCCGGTCTCGCTCGGCGCCCTGGTCGCCCTGCAGCTCCTGCAGATCCCGCTGGCCTGGTCGCTCGCCCGCCGCCTGCAACGCCAGCAGCACGAGAGCGAGGCGCTGCTGCGGCACGCCGTCGAGGCCTCGGACGCCGAACGCCGCCGGATCGCCGGCAACCTGCACGACGGGGTGGTCCAGCAGCTCACCGGAGTCACGTACGCGCTGGACGCAGCCCGCCTGGGCCGGCCGGACGCCGGGCGCCAAGGGGAGGTCATCACCGAGGCCGCGACCGAGCTGCGGTCCGGGATCGGCGCGCTGCGGTCGCTGCTGGTCGACATCTATCCGCCCAACCTGGCCGAGGAGGGGCTGATCTCGGCCCTGGTCGAGCTGGCCGGCGGGCTCGAGCGCAGCGGGGTGCGGGTGAACCTGGACCTACCGGACACCGACGACTTCCCGGCGGTCACGGCGGGTCTGCTGTTCCGGGCCGCCCAGGAGACGCTGCGCAATGTCGGGACGCACAGCGGGGCCCGTCAGGTGGACATCAAAGTCACTGTTCAGGACGGCACGGTGCGCCTGGTGATAGATGATGACGGCCGGGGCTTCGACGCTGATCTGCTGGCCGAACGCAGCAGCGGCGGCCACTTCGGCCTGCGGGCCCTGGGTGACCTGATCGCCGGTGCGCACGGCCGGCTCGTCGTACGCTCCGCGCCCGCCGCCGGGACCCGAGTGGAAGTGGAGGTGCCCGTCGATGATCCGAGTGTTGATCGTCGACGATCACGCGGTCGTCCGGCGGGGCCTGGCCCAGCTCCTGGCGACGACGGATGACCTGTTCCTGGCCGGCGAGGCGGCCGACGGGGAGATCGCCGTCGGCCTCTGCGCCGAGTTGGAGCCCGACGTCGTACTGATGGACCTGTCGATGCCGAACCTCGACGGCGTACGCACGACCGCGCGCATCCTGGCCACCCAGCCGGACCTGCACATCCTGGTGCTGACCTCGTTCAGCGACCAGAACCAGATCCTCGACGCGCTGCAGGCCGGGGCCGAGGGCTACCTGCTCAAGCACGCCGAGCCGGAGACCATCCTGGCCGGCATCCGCGAGGTGGTGGCGGGCGGCTCGCCGCTCGACCCGAAGGCGGCCCGGGTGCTGCTCACGGGTCGCCGCCCGGCGCCCGGCCCGGCCCTGAGCGACCGGGAACGCGAGGTGCTCGACCTGATCGGCGAGGGCCTGCCGAACAAGTCGATCGGGCGCCGCCTGGGCATCACCGAACGCACGGTCAAGGCCCACCTGACCAGCATCTACCACCAGCTCGGCGTCACCGACCGCACGCAGGCGGCCCTGTGGGTCCAGCGCCGCACGGCGGGTGACGACGCCGGATGATCCAGCCCGGCGCGGACACCCGCCACCGCCCGATCGTGCTGGACACGGGCGAGCTGCGCCCGTCGATCCGGCGTCGCGGGCGGACGGCCCGCCGCGCCTTCGACGTCGCCGTGGTCACGCTGCTCAGCGTCGGCGCGGTGGCCGCCGGGACGTGGAGCATCCTGACCGCGGCCCAGGGCAACGAACCGACGCAGCAGCCGGCGCCCCTGTGGTTCCCGGCGTCGACGCCGTCCTCAGCCCCGAGCCCGACACCGTCTGCCAGCCGGTAGCGAACCGTCCGATTCTGGGTGAATTGCTCGGTTCGTGACGCAAGTCGCCCTAACGTGAACAATCGTCGGCATTCCTCACGTCTGCCGCATCCTTCGACGTATTCAAGGCGTCGGATGGCGGACCGGTGTGCTCGCGCCCGAGACACCGCCGGCTTCCGGCACGTCGCCCGCGACACCTGTGAAGGAACGGTCGACGCTCAGGGCGCCTTCGAGACCGAGATTGTCGACCGGCCTCCCGTACGTCATTAGGCTGACAGGCCTCGGGAAGGGGCGGGCGCCGTGGACACCGGGACCGCGATCGTCTTTGTCGCAGTGGTCGGCGCGCGCTTCCTCGTGCCCCTGCTCATCCCGTTTTTCCCTCTGCCCGCGATCCTGGCCAGCCTGGTGCTCGACGGGGTCGACCAGACGATCTTCCAGGCGTTCGGCCACGACCCGCCGCAGTACCAGGGCTACGACAAGGCGATGGACGTCTATTACCTGGCCGTCGCCTATCTGTCGACGATGCGCAACTGGACGAGCCGGCCGGCCGTACAGGTGGCGAGGTTCCTGTACTTCTACCGGCTCGTGGGCGTGGTGGCGTTCGAGCTGGCCGACTGGCGCCCGCTCCTGTTGATCTTCCCCAACACCTTCGAGTACTTCTTCATCGCGTACGAGGTGATTCGTCTGCGCTGGGACCCCGCCCGCATTCGCCTGCGCACCTGGATCATCATCGCCGCGACGATCTGGATCGTCGTCAAACTGCCCCAGGAGTGGTGGATCCACGTCGCGAAACTCGACGTGACCGACCTGATGGCCGAGCACGGCTGGATCCTGCCGACCCTGCTGGCGGTGCTCGCGCTCGCCGCGGCGCTGTTCTACTTCCTCGTCGTGCCGCGCCTGCCGGCTCCGGCCTGGCCGTGGCGGTTCGCCGCCGATCCGCTGCCCGAGAACATCGACGAGGCCGCCGAACGCGACCGCTGGGTGGCGGCCAACAGCCGGCTGTGGTCGACCGGCACGCTGGAGAAGGTCGTACTGATGGGCCTCCTCTGGGTGATCTATGCCGAGGTCCTGCCCGAGGGCCAGGCCGGCACCACCCAGCTGTTCCTCGGCGTCGCCGTGTTCGTGGTGATCAACGCGGCGATCTCGCTGTTCATCGCGAGGCGCACTCGCAGCTTCGAGTCGGCCCTGGCCGCCTTCGCCGTCCGAGCCCTGATCAACGTGGGGCTGATCCTGGTGGCGAGCTGGCTCGTTGGCGGCACACTGCAACGCGGCAACGCCATCTTCTTCGTCCTGCTGCTGAGCCTGATCACCCTGCTCGACGACCGCTTCCGCCCGGTCCACGAGGCCCGATTCGCCCCTTCCGTCGTCGGCCGATCAGCGGGCGAGTATTCGTCGTAGACGCTTGCATTCCGTACCCGGGTACAGGCTTACCGTCGACTCACGGCACCGAACTCGGCGCCGCGACCAGTTCGAGGAGTCCGCGATGTCTTTCGTCGTTCCCGAATCCTGCACCTTGCCGACGGTGGAGCAGCCGCTGCGGCTGGCGGAGTTCGACCGGTTGTTCGCCACCGCCGTCGACCAGATCGAGTCGCTCAGCCCGACCCGTGCGCGGATGCTGCTGTCCGGTCCGGCCGGTCTGGCGGCCACTGTCCGCGATCTGACCGGGCGGGAGACCGACTGCTGCTCGTTCTTCACGTTCACGATCAGCTCCCGGCCGCAGACGCTGGTCCTCGACATCCGAGTACCCGCCGAGTACGCCGACGTCCTCGCCTCGCTGATCGATCGTGCCCGCGCATGACCGGCCCGGCCGAACGCGGTGGGTTGCGCACCAGCCAGGTCGCCGAGCGGGCCGGCGTCAACATTCAGACGCTGCGCTACTACGAACGCCGCGGTCTGCTGGCCGAGCCGGCGCGCTCGAACGGTGGGCACCGGCTCTATCCGCCTGACACCGTTGCTCTGCTCACCGTGATCAAGGCCGCGCAGCGGCTCGGATTCACCCTCGATGAGGTAGCCGACCTGCTCGATGCGGGCCGCCGCGGGCACCCCACGCCCGATCTGCGGCAGCGAGCCCTCGACAAGATCACCGAGATCGACGCGAGGATCGCTGACCTGACCGCCATTCGCACCTCGCTCACCGACGTCGTGGACGCCCGCTGCGACAGCATCACCGACTGCACCTGCGCCGACTGCCCGCTCCCGTTTCTGACCGTCACCACTGTCGCGCCAGACGGGGAGCGGCCGTGACCCAGTCCTTCGGCGCCCCGCTCGCTGCCCCGGCGTTCACCGATGGAGTGGTTCGGCATCGAGCGGGACGCTCACCGCGGTCACCACGAGGTTCCGCTCGACGAGGTAGCGGCCGTTCATCGGGATGGGGTCGGTGACCAGCAGGCGGGCCGTGAAGGTCTGGGTGGTGGGGTCGATGGTGAGCTCGGCCTCGTCGAAGCCGAGCCAGCGGGCGGTCAGCGGGTGCCAGGCCTTGTAGATGGACTCCTTGGCGCTGAACAGCAGGCGATCCCAGTGGACGGTGGGGTCGGCGGTGGTCAGCTCGGCCAGATGGTCGCGTTCGGCGGGGGAGGTGACCAGGCGCAGGACGTCGGGGGGCAGCGGGGCGTGGGGCTCGGCGTCGATGCCGATGGAGGCCAGGTCGGTGGCGCGGGCGACGACCGCCGCGCGGTAGCCGGTGCAGTGGGTGAGGCTGCCGACGATGCCGTTCGGCCACAGGGGCTCGCGGTTGGGGCCGGTCAGGATCGGGACGGCGGGGACGCCCAGGCGGGCCAGTGCGACGCGGGCACAGCGGCGGGTGGTCATGAACTCGCGGCGGCGGCCGTCGACCGCCCGGGTGATCAGGTGTTCCTCGCCGGGATGCGGCTGTTCGTCCGGGGCATCCTCGAAGGCCTCCGCGGCGACAGCGGCGGCCGGCACGATCTTTTCCAGCACCGGACGATTCTCCACCGTACGGGCGGCCGTCCTGATCAGCGGCCCCAGGCCGGGTCGACGGCGGCGGTCAGCAGGGGCAGGAAGCGGGTCACCGCGGCGGACCGGGAGCGACCGGCGAGGGTGGCCGCGTAGATGCGGCGAATCGGCTCGTCGTCGCGGTGCAGACGCAGCAGGGCGACGTCGGCGGGGGTGCTGCGGATGGCCAGCGCGGGAACAAGGGCCACCCCCAGACCGGCGGCCACGCAGCCGAGCTTGCCGGTCCAGTCGGCGGCGACGATGTCGATACGGGGCTGAAAACCCGACGGGAGGCTCGCTCGCAGAAGCGTCCGCTCGGCGTCGGCCGATCCGGCGATGAACGCGTCGGCCGCCAGTTCGGCCAGGCGCACGGTGCGGCGCCGGGCCAGCCGGTGATCGCGGGCGACGGCCACGAGCAGGCGTTCGTCGAGCAGGCGGTGCGGGGCGAAGCGCGCCGGGTCGATCGGCCCGGTCGGCGACTCGCTCACCACGGCCACGTCGACCGTCCCGGCGGCGAGACGCTCCAGCAGGGTGGGGGTCAGGCCTTCGACCAGATCCAGGGCCACTTCGGGGTACGTGTCCCGGAAGCGCGCCAGCGCACGCGGAACGAGCGCGGCCACGGCCGTGGGGAAGGCGCCGACCCGCAGCCGTCCGGCGTTCAGGACGCGCAGGTCGTCGACGTCGCGCCGAGCGGTGTCGAGGCGGTCGAGGATGGCGTCGGCGTGTGGCAGCAGGGCGCGGCCCTCCTCGGTGAGTGACACGCCACGGGGGAGCCGGTCGAAGACGCGGGTGCCCAGCTCGGATTCCAGCGCGGCGATCTGGCGGGAGACCGCCGATTGGGTGAACCGCAGACGCCGGGCGGCCGCGGTGATCGAACCGAGGTGGGCGACCGTGCGGAACACGCTCAGCAGGACGGTATCCATGATGTTCAAGCATGGCAGCTATGCCGGACATTCGCTGGTGGCATGGCGGGGAGCGGGCTTAGCGTCGCGGCATGGTGAAGATGGTTCTGGACAACCCCGCGTCCGTCGCCGCGCCGTTCGGCGATCGGTTCGCTCACGTGGCGCGGGTCGAGCTGGCCGGCGGCGCGTTGTTGCAGCTCTCCGGGCAGGTCGCGGTGGACGACGAGGGAGCTGTGGTCGCCCCCGGGGACGCGGGCGCACAGGCCGAGCGGATCTTCGAGATCGTCGGCGGGCTGCTCGCGGCGCACGGGGCGAGCCTGGCCGGCGTGCTGTTCATCCGCACGTTCATGACGGACCTGGGGGACCTGCCGGCCTATGCGGCGGTGCGGGGCCGGCTCTTCCCGGCGGCGGGCAAGAAACCGCCGGCCAGTACGACGGTGGAAGTGAGCCGTCTGTTTCTGCCGGGCGCCGTGCTCGAGATAGAGGTGACAGCGATCGCCGGCTGACGACGCGGGCGGGGGCGGAAACGCAGGGGTGAGAAGGCGGGGGCGGGAAGGAGGGTGGGAGCGGTCGGTCAGCGGGTTCGGCGGCGGTCGTCGGGGAGGCGTTCGGTCAGGGCTCGGCGGTCCAGCAGTTCGAGGAGCGGCACGGCCACCCGGCGGGTGGTGTCGAGGGCGCGCCGGGCCTCGCTCAGGGTGAAGGGCTGCGGCAGGCCGGCGAGGACCCGGGCGGCTTCGTCGGCCGCGCCCGCCGCGAGCACGACCTGGGGTGTCAACTGCAGGACCAGGCCGGTGCGGGCGGCCGCGGCCAGTTGGCGGGGGCCGAGGCCCAGCGCGGCGAGGTTGTTGGCCTCGGGCGCGGCGAACGGGCCCAGACCGTCGAAGGCCTTCTTGACCAGGGCGACCAACTCGTCGGGTGGGCCCGACGACGACGCGGTCACCCGGCCGCCGCGGGTGGTGAGCGGGGGCCGGATCAGCGCGGTCACGAGCGCGCGGTCGGGCAGGCCCAGGCGGTGGCGCAACGCGTCGAGCGGCATGCCGGGCTCGAGGGGGTGCTGCCTCAGATAGGCGGTGACCTCTTCGGGCAGGCGCTCGCCGAGGGCGGCCCAGTGCGCCGGGTCGGCATACCAGTCACCCGCGACAGGAGAGTGCATGGTGGTCAGTGCGACGCCCATCGCGGTCAGGTCGTGTGCTCGCGTCAGAAGCCGCCGGGAAAGCTCGGACGCCAGGTCAGGACGGCCGTCCAAAGTGGTCAGGACCGAGGCTCGGGCGGCTGCGGCGCCGCGTCGCTGGAGGCCGGGCGGGGCCACGTCGAGCACGGTGACGCCGCCGGCCACGTGGTGCAGGCCGGGGTCGCGCAGCAGGGCGCGGTCGCCGATGCGCAGGGGCAGCGGGCGGGCGAGGCGGAGGCGGGCCGTGTCGGCGCCGAGCGGGCGGACGCGGACCGGGACGGCGGCGGAACCGGCGTGCAGGGTCATGGTGGCGGGCAGGGCGGTCACAGGGTCGCCGTGGAGGCGTACGTCGATCAGGTCGGTCGGGCGGAACCGGCCCGGGGTCAGCAGGGCGTCGCCGCGGCCGACGTCGTCGCGGGTGGTGCCGCGCAGGTTGACGGCCACGCGGGCGACGGCGGTCACCGAGTCGGCCGGCTCACCCAGGCTCTGCAGGCCACGAATCCGTACGGTGGTGTCGCCCAGGGTCAGCTCGTCGCCCGTGCGCAGGGTGCCGGCGCCGAGCGTGCCGGTGACGACGGTACCGGCGCCCTTCACGGTGAAGGCGCGATCGATCCAAAGCCGTACGGGAGTGTCTGTCGAGGGGTCGGGAAGCTCGGCCACCAGCGATTCCAGAGCGGCGCGCAGATCGCCGAGGCCGGCGCCGGTCAGGCCGCTGACGGCGACGGCCGGCACCCGGCCGAGTGAGGTCGCGGCGATCTCGGCCAGCGCCTGGACGGTCGCGGGACCGGGGTCGGCGAGATCGCTGCGGGTCACGACGAGCAGACCATGGCGTACGTCGAGGGCCGCCAGCGCCGCGAGGTGCTCGGCTGACTGGGGCATCCATCCCTCGTCGGCCGCCACGACGACGATCGCGGCGGGCACCGGGCCGATGCCGGCCAGCATGTTCGGTACGAAGCGCTCGTGGCCGGGGACGTCGACGAACGCGACCGTCGCGCCCGAGCCGAGGGTCGTCCACGCGAAGCCGAGGTCGATCGTCATGCCCCGGCGGCGTTCCTCGGCCCACCGGTCGGGCTCCATGCCGGTGAGCGCCCGCACCAGGGTCGATTTACCGTGGTCGACGTGGCCCGCCGTGGCCAGCACGTGCATGGTCAGCCGGCCTGGGACGCGGCGAGGACGACCGTTTCGATCAGCGCCTGGTCGGACTCGGCCGGGACGCAGCGCAGGTCGAGCAGCAGGCGGCCCCGCTCGACCCGGCCGACCACGGGCACGGGCGCGGTGCGAAGCAGGGCCCCGTACGCCGGAGGCAGCGAGAGGGACCACGACGGGAGGGTGAGCTCCGGGGCCCCGCCGCCGCCGACGACCGCGGGGGACTCGACCAGGTCGGACTCGACGCCGGCCGCGGTCAGGACTGCCTGCACCCGGGCTGTGCGCGCCCGCAACGTCTCGGGGTCGCAGTGGAGCGCCTGCCACGTCGGCGTCGCAGGGCCGGTGATGGTGGCCTGGAGGGCGGCGAGGGTCAGCTTGTCGACGCGCAGCGCGCGGGCCAGGGGATGTCGCCGCAGCCGTTCGATCAGGGCGGCGTCGCCCAGCAGCAGGCCCGCCTGAGGTCCGCCGAGGAGTTTGTCACCGCTGGCGATCACCAGGGAGGCGCCCTCGGCCAGGGTGGTGGCGGCGTCGGGCTCGTCGGGCAGCAACGGGTCGGGGTGCAGCAGACCCGAGCCGATGTCGGCGACCACCGGCGGCCCCAGAGCGGCGAGCTCGGGGACGGCGGCCGCGCTGGTGAAGCCGCGGACGACGAAGTTCGACGGGTGCACCTTGAGGATGAAGCCGGTCGAGGGGCCGATGGCGCGTTCGTAGTCGGCCGGGGACGTGCGGTTGGTCGTGCCCACCTCGCGAAGGCGGGCGCCGGTCGACTCGAGCAGGTCGGGCAGGCGGAAGCCGTCACCGATCTCGACCATCTCGCCGCGGCTCACGATGATCTCGCGGCCGCCGCCGGCCAGAGCGGTCGCCGCCAGCACCAGCGCGGCGGCACCGTTGTTGACCACGTGGACGTCGCCGGCCGTGGGGATCGCCTGGTGCAGCGCGGCCAGGGCGGTGCGGCCCCGCTTGGCGCGCCGGCCGGTGGTGAGGTCGAGCTCGACGTCGGTGTGGCCGGTGGCGGCGAGAACCGCCTCGCGGGCGGCGGGGGAGAGAGCGGCGCGGCCCAGGTTGGTGTGCAGGACGACGCCGGTCGCGTTCAGCACCGGGCGGGGGCCCGCGGGCAGCGCGGCCAGGGCGGCGTCGATCACCTCGTCGGGTTCGAGCTCGCCGGATCGTACGCGGTCGAGGGTCTGCACCACCGCGGCCTTGACGGCGGCCCGGCCCGAGTGGACGAAGGCCGGGGCCAGGCGAGGGTCGGCCAGGACCACGTCGGTGCGGGGCACGTTGCGCCGGGGATCCACCACGCTGTCCGTCCTCCCTCGCTGTCGGTTGCTTCTGCTGTCGGTCGCTGCCGCTTGTCGGTCGCTGCCGAGAAAGTTACCCGCCCGGACCGGCCCGGGACCCGTGAGAAACTCACGAAAACCTTGTGAAAAATGCACTGTTCCGCCGCGAAGCCGCTGGCCAGAATGGTGAGCATGAACGTCGAGGTGGGTCTGCTGGGACCGGTCGAGCTGCGGCTCGACGGTCACCCGGCCGCGCTGTCCGGCGCGCCGCAGCGGGTCCTGCTCGCCCGCCTCGCGCTCGCCGAGGGGCGGGTGGTGCCCACCGGCGATCTGATCGAGACACTGTGGGGTGCCGAGCCGCCCGACAACGCGGTGGGCAACCTCCACAGTTATGTCTCCCGGCTGCGGCGGCACACGGGCAGCGAGGCGATTCGACGCGAGCCCGGCGGCTACCGTCTCGACCTGCCGGCCGAGGCCGTCGACACCGGCCGCGTCGAGCGGCTGGCCGGGGCGGCCAAGGGCAGCCATCCGGCCGAGGCGGCGGCCATCCTCACCGAGGCGCTCGCCGTCTGGCGGGGCGACCCGCTGGCCGACGTGGCCGACCGGCTCGCGTTCGCGCCCGACGTCGCGCGGCTCACCGAGTGGCGGCTCCACCTGCGTGAGGAGTGCCTCGGGCAACGGCTCGAGGCGGGCCAGGCGGCCGAGGCGCTGCCCGAGATCGAGGCGCTGGCCACCGCCGAGCCGATGCGCGAGCGGGCCTGCCTGCTCCTCATGCGCGCCCTGCACCAGACCGGGCGCACCGCCGAGGCGCTCGCGGCGGCCCGTGCGTTCCGCGAGCGCGTCGTCGACGGGCACGGCGTCGACCCGTCGCCCGCCCTCGACGAGCTGCGCCAACGCATCCTGACCGACGACCCGGGCCTGCGCTCGGACGCGCCGCCACCGCCGCGGCGCCGGGCCGACCGGTTCTTCGGGCGAACCGAAGAGATGGCAGCCCTGCGCGCCGCGCTCGCCCAGGGACGGGTGACCACGCTGGTCGGGCCGGGCGGCGTGGGCAAGACACGGCTGGTGAGCGAGATCCTCACGGGTGACGAGCTGCTGGTCGAGCTGGCCGAGCGCTCCGTGCCCGACGACGTCGCGGCGGCCGTCGCCGGGGCGCTCGGGCTGCGGGCGGCGCCGCGGGGCGGAGTGGTCGCGATCGCCGACCGGCTCGGCGGGTCCCCCGCGCTGCTGGTGCTCGACAACTGCGAACACCTGCTCGACGCCGTCCGGGCTCTGGTCGACGAGATCGTGCTGCGCTGTCCCCGCGTGCGGGTGCTCGCCACCTCGCGGCAGCGGCTCGGAGTCGCGGGCGAACGGGTGCTGCGGCTTGGCCCGCTGCCCGAAGACGATCGGGTTGCGCTGTTCTGCGACCGGGCCGCGTTGCTGCGTGCTGACTTCGCGGGCGACACCCGCACGCGCGAGCTGGCGGCCGAGGTCTGCGGCCTGGTCGACGGGCTGCCCCTCGCGGTCGAGCTGGCGGCGCGGCGCGAGGCGGTGTTCGGGTTGGCCCATCTGCGCGACCGCCTCAGCGCGGGGCTGCAGGTGCTCGATCCGGCGCGGGGCGGTGACCGGGCGACGGCGGTGGCCGCGACGGTCGAGTGGTCCTACCGGCTGCTCGACCCGGCGGCCCAGCGGCTGCTCGACCGGCTCTCCGTGTGCAGGGGCGGGTTCGGCGTCGACGCGCTGCCCTATTTCGACGCGGGCGAGGCCCTGCTGGCCGAGCTGGTCGACGCCTCGCTGATCACGGGCGACGTCACGGCCGGCCCCCCGCGCTACCGGCTGCTCGAGACCGTGCGGCACGTCGGGCTCGCCCACCTGAGCGCCGACGACGAGCGCGAGGCCCGAGACGCGCACGCCCGGTGGATGCTCGCCTTCGTCACCGACCTGCTGAGCCGTCAGCGCTTCCGCAACCCGCACACCACTCCGGCCCTGCGCCGCGAGATGGCCAACCTGCAGGCAGCCCTGGCCTGGAACGGGGGCGCGCGACTGGCGGCGTGGACCGCCACCGCGGCCTCGGACGCGCCCGACCCCGGCCTGACCGCGCAACTCGTCGGCTTCGCGCCGGCGAGCGTGAACACCGAGGACGACGCGCTGCGGGCGCTGGCGGCCGGCACGGGGGAGTGGCTCAACGGGCGGCTCGGCGTGGCGGCCCGCCTGCTGAGCGCGGCTGTCGACCGGCTGCCACCGGGCCATCCGCTGGGCGGGGCGGCGCTGCTGATGCGCATCTCCAACTCGATGTTCGAGGGCCGCGCCGACCGCGTACGGGAAGACGCGCTGAGACTGCGGGACGACCTCACCGCTGCGGGGTGGACGCGCGCGACCGGGCTGTGCTGCGCGGCCCTGATGGACGCCTACGGCGGGGATCCCGACGCGGGGCTGCGCTGGCTGGAGACGTACGCGGAAGATCTCAACGCCGACCCGATGGATGGGTTCGTGCCGTTCACGCGCGGGGAGTTGCTCGCCGGCAGCGATCCCGAGGCGGCGCTGGCCTGCTACGACGAGTCGCTGCGGCGCACCGAGCGGGCGGGGCTGGGCTACACGGCGAACATCGCGCGGGTGGGTCGCGCGGCGGTGCTGATCCGCACCGGGCGGCACGACGAGGCGATCGAGGCGTGCCGCGAGACGATTGTGCGCGTGCGGGCGGCGGGCATGACGGCGCAGCTCTGGACGATGCTGCGGCTGGTGGCCGAGCTGCTGGGCGACCTCGGCGACGCGACCGCGGCCGCGCTTCTCGTGGCGGCGGCCGACGACGACCCGTACGCGCCGGCGGTCATGGGTCTTGATCGTGACCGGCTGGCGCGGCTGCGGCTGGACGCGGCCGAACTGCCGCCGAAGCCCGACGACGTGGCCGGCTACGCGCTGACGCTGCTGGCAAGCCACGGGCAAGGGGGTGGCAAGCGGGCGCCCGCAGAGTCGAGGGCATGACTGACACCCAGATCGACGAGGCCCGTGTCGAGGCCTTCGCAGGACGACTCCTCTCCGACTTCGCCGGGGCCGGCACGACCGCGCTGACCGTGCTCGGCGACCGGCTCGGTCTCTACCGCGCGCTGACCGGCACGGGGCCGGTGACCGCGGCCAAACTCGCGGCCACCACCGGGCTCCATCCGAGGCTGGTGACCGAGTGGCTGACCGCCCAGACCGTCTCGGGTCACCTGACCAGCGACGGCGAGACCTTCGAACTGCCCGTCGAGCACGCGCTCGCCCTGTCCGTGATCGATTCCCCGGCGTACATGATCGGGGGTGCCGAGATCATCGCCGGGTACTTCCTGACGATCGACCGGCTCGAGCAGGCCTTCCGGGGCGACGGCGGGCTGCCCTACGCCGACATGCCGGGCTGCCTGCACCACGGCATCGAGCGGTTCTTCCGTACGGCCTACGTCAACCACCTCGCCCAGACGTGGTTCCCGGCCGTTCCGGGGCTGGTCGAGAAGCTCCAGAACGGTGCGCGGGTCGCCGACGTCGGCTGCGGGCACGGCGTGGCCAGTCTGCTCATCGCCCAGACGTGGCCGCGGGCGAGCGTGACCGGGTTCGACGACCACGAGCCGTCGATCGCGGTGGCGCGGGCGAACGGGATCGAGGCCGGCGCCGACGTGTCGTTCCTGGTCGCGGACGCGGCGGGCATCTCCGGGCACGGGCCGTTCGACGTGGTCGTGTTCTTCGACTCGCTGCACGACCTGGGCGACCCGCCGGCCGCGCTGCGCGACGCCTACGACTCGCTCACCGAGGGCGGGCTGGTGGTGGCGGTCGAACCGTGGTCGGCCGACGACTTCACCAGCGTGATCGGCAACCCGATCGCGCGGGCCAACTACAACGCGTCGACCGCGCTGTGCACGCCGGGCTCGTTGAGCCAGCCGGGGGCGTACGCGCTGGGCACCCAGGGCGGCCCGGCCAAACGGCTCGACCTGCTCGCCGGCGCCGGGTTCGCCGACCCGGTCGTGGCCGCCGACACCGGCTTCAACCTGGTGCTGGCCGCGACGAAGCGCACGACGAAGCGCACGACGACGAGCGAGTAAAATCGGACGTATAGGGCGTGCCCTTCGGGGTACGCCTTTGCGTATGGCCATCGTCACGACCGAGCGGCGTTTTCCGACGGCGGGTCTGGAGCTGGACGGGGAGCTCACGCTGCCCGACGAGGCCACCGGCGTCGTGCTCTTCGCCCACGGCAGCGGCAGTTCCCGGCTGAGTCCGCGTAACCGCCTGGTCGCCGGCGCGCTCAACCGGCGCGGGCTCGGCACGCTGCTGGTCGACCTGCTCACGCCCGACGAGGAACTGAAGGACGCCCGCACCCGGGACATTCGTTTCGATGTCGGGCTGCTCGCCGACCGGCTCATCGGCCTGACTGACTGGCTGGCCGAGGACGACCGCACCGGGCGCCTGCCGGTCGGGCTCTTCGGCGCGAGCACCGGGGCGGCCGCCGCGCTGGTCTGTGCGGCGGCAAGGCCCTTCCCCGTACGGGCGGTGGTGTCGCGCGGCGGGCGGCCCGACCTCGCCGGGCCCGCGCTCATACAGGTCGAGGCGCCGACGCTGCTGCTGGTCGGCAGCGAGGACGGGCCCGTTCTGACCCTCAACGAGCAGGCCCGCAACGCCATGACCGTGACCGCCGAGGTGCGGATCGTCGCGGGCGCCACGCATCTGTTCGAGGAGCCGGGCGCCCTCGACACGGTCGCCGAGGAGGCGGGCACGTGGTTCACGACCCATCTGAACTGATCTTCGCCGACCGGGACGAGGCCGGGCGGCTGCTCGCCGAGGCGGTGGCCGCTCAGGTGCCCAAGCATCCCGGGCCGATCCCGCTGGTGCTGGCCCTGCCGCGCGGCGGCGTGCCGGTCGCGGTGCGGGTCGCGGCCCGTATCGGGGCCGAGCTCGACCTGGTGCTCGCTCGCAAGATCGGGGCACCGGGACGGCCGGAGTTCGGGGTCGGGGCGATCGCCGAGGACGGGCCGCCGGTCTTCGACGACGACAGCCTGGAGCATCTCGGGCTCGCCGCCGGCGACTTCGACGACACCGTGACGGCCGAGCGGGCCGAACTGCGGCGGCGGGTGCGGGAGTACCGCGGCGACCGCCCGGCCCCTGACCCGACCGGGCGCGAGGTCGTGGTGGTCGACGACGGTCTGGCCACCGGGGTCACGGCGCGGGCCGCGCTGCGCTGGCTGGCCGGGCGGCATCCGCGGCGGCTGGTCTTCGCGGCGCCGGTGTGTGCCCCGTCGGCTCGCGACGGGCTGAGCGGCTACGCCGATACGGTGATCTGCCTCAGCGCGCCGGCGGCCTTCCGCGCGGTCGGGCAGTGGTATCTCGACTTCGGTCAGCTCACCGACGCCGATGTGCGCAGTGTCTTCGCACATAGTTGACGGGCACTATGTACGATCGTACACATCGTGTGTACGCTCGTACGCATGACGCTCCTGGACGCGCCCCCGCGGAAAGCCCGTGCGGCGGTGGCCGCGCTGTTCCTGACGAACGGCGCGGTCTTCTTCAACATCGTTCCGCGCTATCCCCAGATCAAGGCCGACCTGGGCGTCAGCAACGCCGTCTTCGGCACGTCCCTGGCCGCCTACCCGGTCGGGGCGCTGCTGGCGGGCCTGCTCGCCGGGGCCGCGATCCGGTGGCTCGGCTCGGCGCGCGTGGCGTCGTACGGCATCGTTCTCACCACGATCGCGACGCTGGCCATCCCCTTCACGCCACACTGGGTGGCCTTCGCCGGAGCGCTGTTCCTGATCGGCGCGCTCGACTCCGTCGTCGACGTCGCGCAGAACGCGCACGGCCTGCGGGTCCAGCGCCTGTACGGCCGCTCGATCCTCAACTCGCTGCACGGCGTGTGGAGCATCGGCGCCGTCCTGGGCGGTCTCATGGGCGCGGCCGCCGCGGGCCTGAAACTGCCGCTCGGCGTCCACCTGGCGATCTCGGCCGTGCTGTTCAGCGGCATCGCGTTGATCGCCTACCGATACCTGCTGACCGGCCCCGAGGACGCCGAGCGCACCGCCGCTGCTCCCGAGTCGCCTCCACGCCGCTTCTTCACAGGCGCGATCGTACGGATGCTGGCCGCCCTCGGCGTGCTCGCCGCCGCCGGTGCCCTGGTCGAGGACGCGGGCGCCTCCTGGGGTGCGCTCTTCTTCACCGAGGACCTGCTCGCGGGTGCCGCGACGGCGGGCCTGGCGGTCGTCGCCATGCAGGGCGCCATGACCGTCGGCCGCCTGCTGGGCGACCGCGTCGTCGACCGTTTCGGCCAGCGCACCGTCGTCCGCGCCGGGGGTGCCCTCGCCGCCGTCGGCATGGGACTCGCGCTGGCGCTGCCGTCGGTGCCGACCGCGCTGGCCGGCTTCGCCCTGGCCGGCCTCGGCGTCGCCACCCTGGTCCCCGCGGCCATGCACACCGCCGACGAACTGCCCGGCCTGCCACCCGGCACCGGCCTGACCATCGTGAGCTGGCTGCTGCGCGGCGGCTTCCTGCTCTCCCCGCCCCTGGTCGGCCTGATCGCCGACCAGACCAGCCTGCGTGTCGGCCTGCTCTCCGTCGTCCTGGCCGGCGCGGTCACCTTCGTCCTGGGCCGAGTCCTGGTCAACCAGCACCAGACGCGGCATTAGCAACATGCCGCCAGCGTCAATGTTCGCCCGAGCCGTCACCTGTCCCGAAAAGATCTCCCAGGACGGCCTTCGACCGTGCTGGCAGAGGTTCACTCGCCTTTCAACCCTCACGCAGCGGCATTACTGATCCTACGGGCGACGGGTCAGCTGCCACCAAAGTGACGGATCCTCGGTTGCGGTGTCGGCTCGCAGGTCTACCCGTACGCCGGAGGCCTCTGCCACGCCGACGGGCTGACCTGCCGTCACCGTCGCGCCGGGTGCGGTGGTGGTGACCTTGACGGGGACGGACAGGCCGGGCCAGCCGACGACCTTGAGCGGGGTCGCCGGGCGTACGGGGCTGGTGGCGCCCCATGCCGTCTTGACCTCGCCCACCGGGTCGGCCGGGAGCAGGGTGTACTGCTTGACCGACTGGCGGACGGCCTTGAGCAGGGCGCGGACCTCGCGGTTGGTGTTGCGCAACTGCTCGGGGGTGTGCAGGCCGGGCTGGTTGAAGACGGCGCCGATGACGGTCAGCTTGCGGCCGCCGACGGTCAGGTAAGCCGAGAAGAGCAGGCAGCCGCCCGCCTCGTCGGTCGAGCCGGTCTTGATGCCGAAGACGCCGTTCACACCGAGCAGGTCGTTGTAGTTCCGGATCTTGCCGGCGACCGGGATGGTGGCGCTGGGCAGCGCGACGATCTCGGCGAAGACCTCCATCTTGAGTGCGGCGCGAGCGAGTTTGACCTGGTCGGGGGCGGTGCTGACGGTGGTCGGCAGATAACCGCTCGGGTCGGTGTAGGTCGTGGCCGCCATGCCCAGTTCGGCCGCGGCCGCGTTCATCTTGTCGACGAAGGCGCTCTCCGAGCCGGCGTCCCAGATCGCGAGCTGGTGGGCGATGTTGTTGGCCGAGGGCAGCATCAGGGCCTCGATGGCGTCGCGCTCGGTGAGCTTCTCGCCGACCGCGACGGGCACGAGGGACTGGTTGCTCGCGATGCGCGCCTGATAGTCGGCCACGTCAGCGGCGGTCACGGTCAGCGACGGGCCCTCCTCGGCGCCTTGCAGAGGGTGGTCGCGCAGGATCACGTACGCGGTCATGACCTTCGCGACGCTGCCGATGGGCGCCGCCTCCGTGCTGCCCGAGCCACCGAGACGGCCCAGACCCTCGACCATGAGCTCGGCCGAACCCTGATCGGGCCACGGCAGGGTGACCGCTTTGCCGGGGATGCGCATCGTCGCGGCGACGTTCGTGGCCAGTGTCGCCTGCGGCAGATCGCGCGTGAGCTGCACCGTCGCGCCGGTCCCGAGCAGCGCCACGATCAAGAACACACCGACGAGTACGGCGACCAGCCGCTTACGCCGCTGCGGAGCACGACCGTATTGGGTCGCGGGCGAGCCCGCCGGCTGCGGCGTCGCGCCATAGACCGGGCTGCCCTGCTGGGCTGGTCCGCCGTAGACCGAGCTGGGCTTCTGGGGCGCGCTGCCGTAGGTCGAACCGGCCGGGGGTGCACTGCTCTGGGCCGGCTGGGGTGCGCTGCTCCGGGCCGGGCTGGTCTGCTGCGGGGCGTTGCCGTAGAGCGGGCCGGCTTTCGGGGGCACGGCGCCGTAAACCTGGCCGGCCTGCGGTGCCGCGGCGCCGTAGACCGAACCGGCCGGGCTGCCGTCCTGGCCCGGGCCCGCGGTGCGCTGGGCTCCGCCGTAAACAGCCCCGGAGGGCGGGGGAGCGACCGGCTTGGAGGGGTGACCGGCGGCCGTCTCGAGCTTGGGCGGGTCGGCCGGTGCGGGTCTCGGCGCGGGAAGCGTCACCGAGCCTGGAGCGGCCGGGCTCGAAGCGGCCGGTTTCGCCCGGTCGGCAGCCCGGTCGGCATCCCGGCCGGGAACCGGCGGGAGTGCGGTGGTGCGGTCGCTGTCTTGCGGCGGGACCGGCGGGAGTGCGGTGGTGCGGTCGCTGTTCGGCGGCGGGAGGGCGGTCGTGCGGTCCGGGTCCTGGACCGGGGGAACTGCCTTCGGCCCGGATGGCTGAGCGGGAACAGGCGTCGGCCGGGCGGGGTCCGGCGCGGGACGTGCGGGGGCGGCCGACGGGCGTTTGAGGTCGCCGAGCGTCTGGGGCCTGGCCTTCTGAGCGGGCGGCTGGGCGCGCGGCGGAGCCGGGAACGCGATCGACATCGCCGTCGGAGGAACGACCGTGGTGCTGTCCGGGTCGGAGGGCTGGGCTTCGGCCCGCGGGGCCGGCACCGCCGTCATCGGCGCGGTCACATCGGGGTCCCCGGCGGGCTCGGCTTTCGATCCGGGCTGAGGCGGCTCCGCGGCGCGCGGAGTGCCGGGCGCGGGCTGAGTGCCGGGCGCGGGCTGAGTGCCGGGCGCGGGCTGAGTGCCGGGCGCGGGCTGAGTGCCGGGCGCGGGCTGAGTGCCGGGCGCGGGCTGAGTGCCGGGCGCGGGCTGAGTGCCGGGCGCGGGCTGAGTGCCGGGCGCGGGCTGAGTGCCGGGCGCGGGCTGAGTGCCGGGCGCAGGCGCAGTAGCCGTAGCGGGTGCCGATTCAGCCGCCGCCGCACTCGGGTCAGGCGGTGCCGCCTCACCCCCGGACGGGGCCGTCGGAGACTCCGCGGCAGGCGCCGGTTCGGGGTCGGCGGTGCCCGGGGAGGACGAAGCCGCGGCGGGAAGGGCCTCCGTCGGGTCGTCGGGGGCCTCACGAGGGGCCGAACTGGTCGGCTGGGTCTCGTCCGTCGGCTGTGCCGGCTGCGTCACTACCTGTTGCTCCCTTCCGCCCGCGTGCCGGGCGCCCGGGCAAGTATCACCGGAGCGCGCCACTCCACACGTACGGTGATTTGGCGGACACTGAGGTGAACCAGGTTGCTCCACCCGTCGTATGTGTCATTGCACGGTCAAACGATCATCGGCTCAGTCGGGCCGGCCTCGGGAGGTTCGGATGCTCACCGCGACCCCACCGCACGTGCGCCGCTCCGGTCAGGCACGGGCGGCGTACGTCTTGATCTGGGTCTTCCTGCTGCTCAACCTCGTGATCATCGAGCTCATGCTCGCGAACCCGAAGACGCCGGCGCACAACACGCTGACCACCGTCGGCCGCGTGCTGGGCCTGCACCTCGCGTTCGTGCTGGCGTTGCAACTGCTGCTGATCGCCCGCCTGCCGTTCCTCGATCGCCGCCTCGGCATGGACCGGCTCACCTCCTGGCACCGCTGGACCGGCTTCACGATCTTCTGGCTGGTCCTGCTGCACCCGACGTTCGTGCTGCTCGGCTACTCCCAGCTCGACAAGATCTCGTTCTTCGGCGAGATCCCGAACCTGGCCAAGCAGATGCCCGTGCTGCTCGGCATGATCGCCGCCGGGCTCGTCGCGATCATCGCGGTGACCTCGGTGCGGGCGGCCCGCAAGAGACTGTCGTACGAGGCCTGGCACTTCATCCACCTGCTGGTGTACGCCGTGATCGTGCTCGCCGTGATCCACCAGGTGTACGAGGGCAGCGCCTTCAAGACCAACGACCTGACCCAGATCTACTGGTGGGGGCTGTGGGCGTTCGCGATCGGCGCGCTGCTGACCGGCCGGTTCCTCGTGCCGCTGGTGCGCAACGTCCGGCACCGGCTTCGGGTCGCCGCCGTCGTGGCCGAGAGCGACGACGTTGTCTCCGTGCACGTCACCGGCCGCGATCTGCACAAGCTGCAGGCCCGCGCCGGACAGTTCTTCCTGTGGCGCTTCCTCGGCTACAACCGGTGGTGGCAGGTGAACCCGTGGTCGCTCTCCGCTGCCCCCGACGGTCACTCTCTGCGGCTGACAGCCAAGGCGATCGGTACGACCAGTGCCGGCTTGCGCGAACTGCCGGTCGGCACGCGGGTCTTCGCCGAGGGGCCGTACGGCGCGTTCACCGCGCTCGGCCGCACCCGCCAGGACACGGTCCTGATCGCGGGCGGCATCGGCGTGACCCCGATCCGCGCGCTGTTCGAGGACAACACGCTCACCGGTGACCTCGTGCTGCTCTACCGGGTGCGTACGCCGGCCGAGGCGGTGCTGCTCGGCGAGCTGCGCAACCTGGCCCAGCTGCGGGGCGCGCGCCTGCACCTGCTGACCGGCCGCACGAGCGAGGGCCACCAGCCGTTCAGCCCCGAGAACCTGCGCGGGCTCGTCCCCGACATCACCGAGCGAGACGTGTACGTCTGTGGGCCCGCGGCGATGACCGACGCGGTGCTGCGCAGCCTGCGCACGCTGAGAGTGCCGGCCCGCCAGCGCCACGCCGAGGTGTTCCGCCTGGCCAGCTGAGCACGGCGGCGAGCTGAGACGGCGGCGAGCTGAGACGGCGGCGGGTTGAGACGGCGGCGAGCTGGGACCGCGGCGAGCTGGGACCGCGGCGAGCTGAGACCCGCGGCGAGCCGTGACAGGTGCCGCGGGTGGTGAACCTCGGGTCGCGGGGTCCGTTTGGTCTTCCGTGATCTTCCGCTGGTTCGTCCGTGTTCTCTGCGCGCTGGTCGTGCTCGTCGTGCTGGCGATCGGCGCGATCTATGCCTGGCCGCTCGGGCTCGACCGGGGCGCCGCCCACCCGGCCGGGTTCGCCGAGGCCCGCGCAAGGGTCGCCGACGCGGTCTCGCGGGACGAGGCCGACCCGGCGGTGACGGCGCGGTGCCGTACGCGGGCTCTGGTCCACCCCGGACGCACAGCCAAGGCGGTGCTGATGCTGCACGGCTACACCGACTGCCCCGCCCAGTTCGACGAATTGGCCCGTCTCTACTACGACCAGGGTTACAACGTGCTGGTGCCTCGTGCGCCCCGGCACGGCGTCACGGACCCGAAGGCGCACGCCGGGCTGCACGCCGACGAGCTCCTCGCGTACGCCTCGGACTCTCTTGATCTTGTCTCGGCCCTCGGCGACGAGGCCGGGATCGTGGGCATCTCGGGCGGGGCGGTGCTGGCCACGTGGCTGGCCGAGAACCGGCCGGTGGCGCGGCTGCTGTCGCTGTCGCCGTTCTATCAGCCGGCCGCGTCGCAGGCGCCGTCGTGGCAGGTCAAGCCCCTGATCGTGCTCTATGGCGGCCGGTTGCTGCCGGACCACTTCAACAGCCACGGCTTCTCGTACGCCGCCCTGTCGCAATACCTGCGCATCGCCCGCGACTTCAGCGACTCGCCGCGCACCGGGTCGCTGAAGTCGGTCGGCCTGGTGACCACGCCGGGTGACACGTTCGTCGACCTGTCGCGCGCCGCCACGGTGACGTCGTCGCTGGCCTCGGCGAACGGGCTGCGCTCGAACAGCTTCACGATCCCCGGAGCGTGGGGGATCGGCCACGACACCGTCGACCCGGCCGGGCTCGGAACCCACGCGGCGGAGTTGGAGAAGACCTACTTCGACCTGTACGAGGGCAGGGCCGCCTGACGGAACCCTCGGGGGCGGGACGGTGTCATGGAGACATGCGCCTTCCCGCCCTTTTCGTGGCCGTGCTCCTCCTCGCGGCCGCCTGCACAGCCGACCCGGTTCCCGCGCCCGTCTCGCCGACCTCCGGCCCGGCCGGCCCGTCCTCCGGGTCGACAGTGTCGCCGCCGCCCGGCACCGTCGACTGCGCGCACGTCATCGGCGGCGAGGAAGCACCCGCGGACGGCGCCCAGGTCGTCCTCGGCGCGGTGTCGCTGCCGAGCCGGGTGCTGGAGCCGCAGGACTCGGGCGAGCCCGGATGGCTCTTCGCCAAACAGGGCCTGGTCGTGCGGGCCGGCACCGCGGTGTCGCTGACCGTCGCTCCCGCGGCCGCGGGCAAGGCGACCATCGGCTGGGGCAGCCCGGGCCCGCGGGGAACCACGATCAGCGTCCCCGCCTGCCAGGGCGCCAACCCCTGGCTGGCCTTCGCCGGCGGCTACACCGTGCGCGAGCCGCTCTGCGTCCCCCTGATCGTCCGCGTGAACGGACGCGAGGAGCGCGCGAGCGTCAGCGTCGGCGCCCGATGTGCCTGACCATGTCCGCGAGGGCACCGGCCCGGGATCTCGACTCGGACTTTCACCGGCGCGATCAGCTATTCTGTGTCTTCCCCGGGGGAATCGCCGTGCTATTCAGCTGAGTGCTGTATGGCTGATTGCCAGCTGGCATTTGCGAGCCCGCTATTGTCGCCGTCCGTCACAATCCACTTGAGGCGAGTGCGGGATCTCACCCTGACAGGGCTCGGCTCTGCTGGGGAGGCGTCAGCAATGATGAGCGATCAATCTTCCGAGGGTAGATCCAATTCCGTCATGCGGTCTTGGGTCTCCATGTTGATTCTCGTCGTCCTTTTGGGCTCGTGCGCCGTGGTCGCCGGAATTAATTTCTAGTGGCTTTGCCGTCTCCGCGCAACGCTTTCGGCAATTCGCGTTCGAGATGTCTATTCCGGCGCGGCGCAAGTAAATCATGACGCCGGTGAAGGGCCGGTCCGGCGAGTCGGCCGGCCGGCCCTCACCGTCGTCGGAGATCACAGCGGGCGACCGGGCGTTCCGGTGGACAGTCGACGCTGGGCGGGGAAGGCTGGGTTCAGCGTTCGCCGATGGTCAGGGAGAAGCAATGACGATGCAGTACCGGCAACTCGGCCGTACGGGTCTGAGGGTTTCGACGTTCACCCTGGGCACGATGGGCTTCGGCGGGACCGGGTGGGCGTCGCCGGTGGGGAAGATCGACGTGGCGGGGGCGCGTGAGCAGATCGCTATCGCGCGCGACGCCGGCGTCAACCTCATCGACACGGCTGATGTCTACTCGGCGGGGCTCAGTGAGGAGATTCTGGGCGAGGCGCTCGGTGACAGCCGTGATGACGTGCTGATCGCCACCAAGGTGCGGATGCCGATGGGGGACGGGCAGAACGACGCCGGCCTCTCGCGGCACCACATCATCCGGGGGGCGGAGGCCAGCCTGCGGCGGCTCGGCACCGACTACATCGACCTCTACCAGGTGCACGAGTGGGACGGCCAGACGCCGCTCGAAGAGACGCTGACCGCGCTCGACGACCTCGTGCGCAGCGGCAAGGTCCGTTACATCGGGTGCTCGAACTACGCCGCCTGGCACATGGTCAAGGCGCTCGGCGTGTCCGACGCGCGGCAGCTCGAGCGGTTCGCCAGCACGCAGGTGTTCTACTCGCTGGCCAACCGGGACATCGAGGCCGAGATCGTGCCCGCCGCGGTCGACCAGGGGGTCGGCATCCTGGTGTGGAGCCCCCTCGCGGGCGGTCTCGTGTCGGGCAAGTACCGGCGCGGCGTTCAGGCGCCCGAGGGCAGCCGGCACCTGTCGGAGTGGAACGAGCCGCCGATCCACGACGAGGACCGGCTGTACGACTCGATCGAGCTCGCCGTGAAGATCGGTGAGTCGCACGGGGTGTCGGCGGCGCAGGTGTCGCTGGCCTACATCGCGCAGAAGCCGGGCGTGACCTCGCTGATCGTCGGTGCCCGCACGCCCGAGCAACTGCGCGACAACCTCGCCGCGGCCGACCTCGAGCTGTCCGCCGACGAGGTCAAGGCGCTCGACGACGCGACCAGCGAGCCGCTGCGCTACCCGTTCTGGCACCACCGCAACACGAGCACCGACCGTCTCAGCGCGGCCGACCTCACCCAGATCAGCCACTACCTGTAAACAAAGAACGGCCGCCCGCGCGAACAACGCGGGCGGCCGTCAGGAAACGGTCAGAGAACGGATGCCACCGGCACCGAGGGCAGGCCCAGCGCCGTCCCGACCGACTCGTTCGTCAGGTCGCCGTCGTGCACGTTCAGCCCGAGCGCGAGCGCCGGGTCGGCCGCCAGCGCCGAACGCCAGCCCAGGTCGGCCAGGCGAAGGGCGTACGGGAGGGTGGCGTTGGTCAGGGCGTAGGTCGAGGTGTTGGGCACGGCGCCCGGCATGTTGGCCACGCAGTAGAAGACCGACTCGTGCACCTTGTAGACGGGGTTCTCGTGGGTCGTCGGGCGTGAGTCCTCGAAGCAGCCGCCCTGGTCGATCGCGATGTCGACGAGCACCGCGCCCGGCTTCATGCGCTTGACGAGCTCGTTGGAGACCAGCGTCGGGGCCTTCGCGCCGGGCACGAGGACCGCGCCGATCACCATGTCGGCCTCGATCACCGACTGCTCGATCGCGTAGGACGACGAGACCAGCGTCTTCACCCGGCCGTTGAACTGGGCGTCGATCTGGCGCAGCCGGGCGATGTTGAGGTCGAGCACGGTCACGTCGGCGCCCATGCCCAGCGCGATCGTCGCCGCGTTGACGCCGGAGACGCCGCCGCCGATGACGGTCACCTTGGCCGGGGCGACGCCCGGGACGCCACCGGGGAGCACACCGCGCCCGCCCGAGTTGCGCATGAGGCTGTACGCACCCACCTGCGGGGCGAGCCGCCCGGCGACCTCGCTCATCGGGGCCAGCAGAGGCAGCGAGCCGTCCGCGAGCTGCACCGTCTCGTACGCGATGGCGGTGGTGCCGCTGGCCAGCAGAGCCTTGGTGCCTTCGGCGTCGGCGGCCAGGTGCAGGTAGGTGAACAGGACCTGGCCGGCGCGCAGGCGGTGGTACTCGGCGGCGATCGGCTCCTTGACCTTGAGGAGCAGGTCGGCGCGCTGCCACACGGTGTCGGCGTCGGGGGCGATCTCGGCGCCCGCGGCGACGAAGTCCTGGTCGGTGATGGCCGAACCGTTGCCCGCGCCCGCCTCGATCAGCACGGAGTGCCCGCGGCGGACGAACTCGGCGACACCCGCGGGGGTGATCGCCACTCGGTACTCGTGGTTCTTGATCTCGGCCGGCACACCGATCTGCATGACTTGTCCTCTCGTCGCCGCGTGGCATCAGGGTGGAACGATGTGCAGTTGTGGCGCAAGGAGAGCGAAGATGATTCTGTACGCTGTGACGTGCCCGAAGAAGATGCGAAAAGTGAGATCAGCATGACCGACGTACCGAAGGATCTTCGAGGCCTGGATCACATCGACCGTGAGTTGCTGGCGCTGCTCGAGGCCGACGGCCGCATGCCGAACAACGCCCTCGCCGAGCGCGTGGGCATCGCCGCCTCCACCTGCCTCACCCGCATCAGGCGGCTGCGCGAGATCGGCGCGATCCGCGGCTTCCACGCCGACGTCGACCCGGAGTGGATCGGCCGGCCCATCCAGGCGATGATCGCGGTCAAGATCCGGTCGGAGTCGCGCGACGCGATCGGCAAGTTCGCCGAGTCGCTGGCGGGTATTCCCGCCGTACGGGAGGTGTACTTCGTCTCCGGCTCGTACGATTTTCTGCTGCACGTGGCGACGGCCGACGTCGAGGATCTGCGCGAAGTCATCACCGAGCGCCTCAGCGGCACCCGATTGATCGCCGGCACCGAGACCTACCTGATTTTCGAGCACCGCAGAGGCAACTACTGAGCACCGCTCTGCACCCGATCCAACGCTCAGGGGCGAGGGCGCCCGGCCGACCGTGGACCTTCGAACGGGAGCCCCCGGATCAGGCGAACCTAAGGACTCGGATATGTCGGACACACTGGCACTGGCGGACGCCGCCGAGCGGGAGCGCCTCGCGGTCCTGCGCGCGTACGGCGTGCTCGACACGCCCGCCGAGAGCGACTTCGACGACATCGCCGTCCTGGCCGCCCAGCTCTGCGGCACCCCGATCGCCGCGGTGACCCTGGTCGACGAGCACCGCCAGTGGTTCAAGGCCCGCGTCGGGCTGGACATCTGCGAGACCGCCCGCGAGGACTCGTTCTGCGCCCGGGCGATGCTCAGCGACGAGGTCATGCAGGTCCCCGACGCGCGCGTCGACCCCCGCTTCGCGAACAACCCGCTGGTCACCGGCCATCCGGGCATCGTCTTCTACGCCGGGGCGCCGCTGGTCACCTCGAGCGGGCAGGTGCTGGGCAGCCTCTGCGTCATCGACCGGGAGACCCGCGTGCTGACCCCGGCCGAGTGTCAGGGCCTGCGGACCCTCGCCCGGCACGTCGTCGCCCAGCTCGAGCTGCGGCAGTACGCCCGCGGGCTCGACGCGGCCAACGAGCGGCTGCGCGACGCCGACAAGCTCAAGGACGAGTTCATCTCACGGGTCACCCACGAGCTGCGTACGCCCCTGACGTCGATCAACGGATACCTGGAGATGCTCGCCGACGACGACCTCGATCCGGGCGCCGGCCCCGAGTTCCTGCGCCGCATCCGCCGCAACTCCGACCGGCTGATGGCGCTCGTCGAGGACATGCTGCTCGCCGCGCGGGCCGGCCACGACGATCTGCGCCTGAACAAGCGCGTGCTCGACCTGGCCGAACTGTCGCGCGCCGCCGTGGTGCGCAACGGCGACCTGGCCGACGGCCGCGGCCTCGAGATCGTCGCCGACGCCCGCGAGCCCGTCGTGGTCGAAGCCGACGAGGCCCGCCTGGTGCAGGTGGTCGAACGGCTGGTGCTCAACGCGGTCAAGTTCACCCCGACCGGCTCGATCACGGTCAGCGCGGCCGTGCACGGAGACCGCGCGGTGCTCGTCGTGCGCGACACCGGCATCGGCATGAGCGTGCTCGACAGCGAACGGGTGCTCGCGCCCTTCCGCCGCGCGGCGACCGCCGAACGGGCCGAGGTGCAGGGCGCCGGGCTGGGCCTGAGCATCGCCAAGGCAATCGTCGACGGCCACGGCGGCTCGATCCGCATCGAGAGCCAGCCCGGCCAGGGCGCCGCGGTCATCGTCGAGCTGCCCCGCTACGGCGGATGAGCGGCAGTGTCCACACCGGCGCCGGCCCGGCGTCGCGGTGGCTGATCCGCCGCCGGCCATAAAGATCATGTTGCGGGAAGCGCGGGACAGGTACCTTGTGTCGGGCGCGGACACCGATCGCGCCGGGGGGCGCGGACGATGAATCGCGCCAGGGAGGTGCCAAGCGATGACGACCGAGCGGAACCGGGCCAGCGGCCGGCCGACCCTGGAAGAGGTCGCGGTGCGCGCCGGCGTCGGCCGCGGCACCGTGTCCCGGGTGGTGAACGGCTCGGCCCAGGTCAGCCCGCGCGCGCGGCAGGCGGTCGAAGACGCGATCCAGGAGCTCGGCTACGTCCCCAACCGGGCCGCCCGCACCCTGGTCACGCAGCGCACCGACTCGATCGCGCTGGTCATCTTCGAGTCCGGCGAGCGGTTCTTCCGTGAGCCGTTCTTCGGCCGCATCGTGCAGTCGATCTCGTCGGTGCTGGTCGCCCGCAACCTCCAGATGGTCCTCATGATCGCGCAGGCCCCCGAGGAGCGCCGCCGCCTCGAGGGCTACCTGACCCGCCAGCACGTCGACGGCGCCCTGCTGCTGTCCCTGCACGGCGACGACCCGCTGCCCGCCGTTCTCGAGGAGCGCGGCGTCGCCACCGTCCGCGTCGGCCGCCCGATGTACGCCGAACGTGGCACCTACGTCGACGCCGACAACCGCGCCGGCGCCCGCGAGGCCGTCGCCTACCTGCGCTCCCAGGGCCGCCGCCACATCGCCGCGATCACCGGCCCGCTCGACATGGCCGCCGGCATCGCCCGCCTCGAGGGCTACCGCGACGTGGTCGGCGACGGCCCGGTGGCGTTCGGCGACTTCAGCGAGGAGAGCGGCGCCGCCGCCATGCGCCGCCTGCTCGAACAACATCCCGATCTCGACGCCGTCTTCGCCGCCTCCGACATGATGGCCGCCGGCGCCCTGCAGGTCCTGCGCCAGCTCGGCCGCCGCATCCCCGACGACGTCGCCGTCATAGGCTTCGACGACTCGGTCATCGCCCGCCACACCGACCCCCCGCTGACCAGCGTCGACCAGCCGATAGCCGAGATGGGCCGCGAGATGGTCCGCCTCCTCCTGGCCAAGATCGACGGCAGCGACGAGGCCGGCGACACCGAGATCGTCCTCCCCACCAGCCTCGTCATCCGCGGCTCGGCCTGAAAATCCATTCAGCAGTACGAGTCCTCCAACGCGAACCGGGCCAGCAGCCCCGCTGGGTGCCGTCCCGGCCCCTCTGCGCCGCCTCCGGGCTGTCCTGCAACAACACCCCTTCCTGTTTGATCGCCGAACGCTGATCCTGGAATCTGGGGCCTCGATCGCGTTCGAGGGGCCTACTTTCGTGGTCTTGGGATCGATGGTGGAAGGGAAGGGGCCCCGTTCCCGCGAAGTAGCACTTCGTTCGTCTCGTGCGGCACGAGCATCCGGTCGCCGTGACCGCGCCACCAGGCGAACGCGCCGGGCAGCCAGCCGGGCCTAGATGCCGGCGGCGCGGTCGAGGTCGGCCAGCCGGGTGCGGAGAACCGCCACGTGTTCGGGTTTGACGCCGCCCTCGTCGATGCGCTCGTCGAGTTTGCGGCGCAGCGAGTCGACCTGGCGCACCACCTCGTCGGGGCCGGCGTCGGCGAAGGCCAGGGGCCGCAGCAGGTTGAGGAAGTCGGTGGCCACATCGGAGCGGATGGTGCCGTCGGCCGCGCCGTCCTCGACCGCGCTGCGGAACCGGTTCACGGCGTCGTCGAGCCGCAGCGAGGGGAGCACCTTCGGAGTGGACGAGAACGACGGCGCGTTCGCCGGGCTGGTGCTCGGCGCCGGGGAGGACGACACGATCGCGGGTGGGAGCGGTTCGGGGATCGCCTGCGGAGACCCGCGCGGCCAGTTGACCGCGATCACCGCGCCGCCGATGGCCGCCAGCAGCGCGACAACGGTCACGCCGAGCACCCAGCGGCGGGTCGGCGGCGGCGTGAGCGCGAGGGTTGCGGGCGCGGCACGCCCGGTGGCGTAGGCGGGATGTTCAGCGCCCGCCCGAGGTTCCTCGGCCGTGCTCCGGACCCGGCCGCCGTTCTCTGCGGGCCGCCCGGCCGTGGAAGCACCGGTTCGCCGTCCAGGCCCGACAGGCCCGGATGGCGTGGCAGGCCCGGATGGCACAGCGGGCCTGGGTGGTGCGGCGGGGCTCGGCGATCCGGACGGCTCGGGTGGCTCGGCCGGGCGGGGTGAGCCGTTCGGGCTGGGGAGAGGAGCGGACAGGATCGAGGCGGGCGGCGCCTCGAAGGTGGGCTTGAGCCAGAGCGCGGTCAGGTCGAACCGGATCTCCTCAGCCCCCGGCCGGTCGGCGGGGGAGTCGGCCAGGCAGCGGGTCACCAGGTCGCGGAAGGCGCACGGCAGGTCGTCGGGGAGAACCTGGGGGCCCGACGCGCGCGCGGCGGCCAGCTCTTCCCAGCTGTCGACCGGAAAAGGCGGGTCGCCGGTCACCATCTCGAAGAGCAGGACGCCCAGACCGTACACATCGGTAGCGGGCTCGGCGGGCATGCCGTCCAGACGTTCGGGGGCCGCGTAGGCGGGGGTGCCGAACGTCGAGCCGGTGTCGTCGTCGTCCGGCTCGCCCGCGGTGGCGCTGATGCCGAAGTCGAGGATCTTCACGCCGGTCGGGGTGAGCATGACGTTGCCGGGCTTGATGTCGCGGTGCACCACCGCGTTCGCGTGGGCGGCGGCCAGGGCGTCGGCGACCGCGGCCCCGATGCGGGCCGCCTCGGGCAGCCCGATCGGCTCACGGTCGAGGCGGGCCGCCACACTCTCGCCGGCCAGCAACTCCATCACGACGAAGGGCGCCACCGTGCCGTCCGGGCGAACCGCCTCCCGGTAGTCGTGGACGGCGGCGATGTTCGGGTGACTGAGCCGGGCTGCCATTCGCGCCTCGCGGCGTACCACCTGCGATCCGTGCGGCAGTTTCACCGCGACCGGGCGGCCCAGCAGTTCGTCGTCGGCCTGCCAGATCTCGGCCATGCCGCCGGCCTCCAGCATCGTGACCAGGCGATATCGTGCCGCCAGCAGCATCCCGGACCGAGGCCACTCTTCGCTCACCAGGGAACATTCGCCCGGATCGTTACGTGTGTCAACACCTCGTCACCAGTCGGACTCCTCCACGTCCACGGCGATGTAGTCGATGTCCCCGTGGAAGTAGTCGCAGCCCACGTCGACCTGATCGCAGTCGGTCTTGCCGCCGATCGCGACCGGCCAGGAGTTGTCGATCGGGCCGGTCCAGCCCTCGCGCGAGGCCACCTCGCGCCCGTCGATGGCGAGCGTGACGCCGTCGCCGGTGCGTTCACACCGTACGGTGTGCCATTCGCCGTCGTTGATCGGGCGCGGCGCCGTGACCAGCAAGGAGGTGCGCGAGCCACGGAACCAGCACTGCACTTTCCCGTTGGGGATCTGGAGCTTGAAGCTGCCGCCCCGCACGGTCGCCTGTCCCTTCTGGACGATGTTGCCGAAGAAGTCCCGGGTACGCAGCCGCAGATCGATTGCGTAATCGCGGGAGCCCGGGTTGAGCCGGTCGGCGTCGGGGACGATCACCAGGTGCCCGGGATGGGCCGGCGGGGTGTCCGGTTCCAGGCGGTCGAAGCCGTACGCCGTCCGGTCGCCCGACCGCAGGCCGACCGCGACGTCCTCGCCGATGCGCCCGTCGAAGCCGTGCCCGGTGACGTCGCGCATCGTCCGGGAGCCGGGGCGCTCGTTCATGGTCCAGAGCGCCAATTCGTAGTCGGGGGCCGCGGTTGCCGCGCCTCCTGTGGTGACCAGCAGGGCCGCCGAGGTCAGAGAGACAATCCACAAACGCCGCTTCTTCATGGTTCATCCCCGAACACGCTTTATTTCCAATTTGACCCTTTCAGTCTAAGGGGGGCGACTCGTCCCCGCACCGGTAAGAGACCGGATTCGCCCGCCAGCCGGACATCGTTGGGAACCGGAACTCCGGGTGCGATGATGTGACCGGTCACGGGCATGGGAGGGGTCGGTCCGCGGGATGGGGCACTTCGAGGCGAGAACCGACAAGGGAACCGGCCATGTGCGGGTGACCCTGACCGGCGAATGCGACCTTGCGGTCCGCGATGAACTGCACGCCGTGCTGACCGCGGCCGTGCGCGCCGCCCCGCTGGTGATCGTCGACCTGGGCGCCCTCGAGTTCCTCGACTCCAGCGGCGTACACGGGCTGATCGTCGCCCACCACGAGGCGCAGGCCCGCGGCGCCCGGGTCACGCTCGTGAACCCGACCGGCGCGGTCGCCGCGGTGCTCGACCTCACCGGCGTCGGATCCCTGCTGGGCACACCGGCCGGCGAGCCCGCGCCCGCCGGCCAGCGCCCGGACGTGGCGGGCGGCGAGTCCGCGCCCGTCGGCAAGCGTCCGGACGTGGCGGGCGGCGAGTCCGCGAGCAGCCGGCATCGCACGGCCGTCGGGGACGAACAGACACGGGCCGGCGGATGAGCGACGAGTTCTACGAGACCACGTACGCCGAACCGGGCGACCTGGCCAAGGTGCGGGAGTTCGTCCGCACCCGCGCCGCCCACCTCGGCCTGCCGGAGACGCGTACCGAACTGCTCACCCTGGCCGTCAGCGAACTCGCCACCAACACCCTGCAGCACACCACGGGCGGCGGCGTCGTGCGGTTGTGGGCCGACGACGGCCGCGTCGTCTGCGACGTGATCGACGGCGGCCCGGTGCGCACGCTGGGCCGCGGCATGCCCGCGGCCGACGCCCTGCGCGGCCGCGGCCTGGCCATCGTGGAGCGCGTCTGCGACGAGGTCGGCGTCGACGCCTCCGAGGACGGCACCCGCGTACGCCTCGCCCTGGCCGTCGGCCGGCACGAGGCCGGACACCCGGGCTGACCCGCGGCCGGGCGTGTCCGGGCCGGGCGTGTCAGCGCTGGTCGTGTCAGGGCCGGTCGTGCCAGGGCCGGGCGTGTCAGGGCCGGGCGTGTCAGGGCCGGGCGTGTCACCGCTGGGCGTGTCAGGGCCGGGCCACCTCGACGAGCAGGGTGCACGTGTCGTCGTCAGGGCTGGGCTGGTTGAGCCCGGCGACCAGCGCGCCCTTCGAGCCGGGCGTGGCCGAGGCCGCCGCCAGCAGGTCGACAACCCCCGGCAGCAGGGGCGGGCCGCCGCGCCGCTCGACCAGCCCGTCGGTGTAGAGCAGCAGCAGATCGCCGGGGGCCAGGCGAGGACGGCAGATCTCGTACGTCGTGTCGTCGTCGGCGCCGAGCAGCAGCCCCTCGGGCAGGTCGAGGGGAGCGGCCCGGCCGTCGCGGGCGAGCAGCGGCGCGGGATGACCGGCGCGCCCCCAGACCAGTTCGCGCGACTCGGGGTCGTACACGCTCAGGACCGCCGTGCCGGTGAGCCGCAACTGCCCGCAGAGCCGGTTGAGGTGGCCGAGCAGCGTCGCGGGGTCGTGCACGCCGATCGACAGCCACGCGATCAGGGCGAAGCGCAGGTGGGCCATGCCGTTCGCCGCGCCCAGCCCGTGACCGGCCACGTCGCCGACCGCGAGCACCACCCGGCCGTCGGCCAGGCGCTCGGCGTGGTACCAGTCGCCGCCGACCTGGACCGTGTTCTCGGCGGGCAGGTAGTTGACCAGCACTCGCAGTCCGGGCAGGGGCAGCGGCTCGCGCGGCACCGGCTGGATCATGTGTTGCAGCTGGGCGGCCAGACGGTGCTCGGCGAGGGCGGTCATCTCGCGGCTGCGCAGCTGGTCGCGCAGGCGGTCGATGGCCGTACGGGAGTCTTGAAGGGCCGTGACGTCCTGCACCACGGCGTTGATCTTCAGCGGGTTGCCGGTGGCGTCGCTGACCACATCGGAGAGGACCCGCAGGAACTTCACCGTCGAGCCGACCCGGAAGCGGACCGTCACGTCGGAGGCGGCGCCGCTGTCGAGCGTCTGCCAGGCCGTCTCGCTCAGGCCGCGGTCTTCGGTCAGCATCGCGGCGGCCTGCTGGGTGCGGCTCAGCGGGCCGAGCGCCGGGTCGCGTTCGAAGATCCGGTACATGCCGGGCGACCATTCGGTCTCGCCGGTGGCCAGATCGTATTCCGACCAGCCGAGGCTGCCGAGCAGCTCGGTCTTCTGCATGCGGCGGCGGTCCTCGTCGAGACGCTGCCACCAGACGAGCAGTCCGCCCAGTACCCGATGGACGGTCACATCGAAGAGTGAATGTGCGACGACGCCGGCCTGCTTCTCCTCATACCGGAAGTCGCGCAGCTCGGCGGCCTCGCCGTCGGCCAGAACGCGCAGGTAGAGCTGCCAGAGCGGGCCGCCGACGACGCTCGGGTAGAGCTCGCTGAGCACCTCGTCGATGCGGCTCGTGCCGCGGCGGTAGATGTCGTTGCCGCGCCCGCTCGTGGCCCCGATGCGAAAGTCGGTCACGACGCCGTTGTCGCTGGTCACGGGCAGCAACCAGGAGCAGCCCGCCGGGATCACCGCGAGCATTTCTCGTACGACGTGGGCCACGTCGTCGTCGGCCATGCGCCCAGCCTAGTGGTGGCCGGGTGGCGGGCCCGGCAGACGCACCACGGGCTCTCGCTTCCGGCCTGCTCAGCTTGGTAGCATCCCGCGATCACGCCAGCCCCGTGCGAGTGGGCGCGACCCGGGCTCGCAACAACGGAGGTCTATTCCAGTGTCGTCCGACAACCGCATGAAGGATCGTGTCAAAGTGCTGCTCAATGGGACCTCGGCGGACAGCCAGACCTCTGAACACGCCCTCGTCGCGCCGCCGCAGCAGGCCCAGGCGCAGAACGGCCAGCCGGCCGCCGCCCAGCCCGGGCAGCCTGCCGCCCAGCCGGGACAGCCGGGCGCCCACCCCAACCAGGCCCTGCAGGTGCTGACCCTCGCGCAGCGCACCGCCGAGGAACACGTCGCCCGGGCCCACCACCAGGCCGACAAGATCCGTACGGACGCGCTCGCCGCCGCCGAGCAGGTCGCCCGCGACGCCCAGGTGCACGCCCACAACGTGCGCCGCGAGGCCGAGAAGATCATGGCCGATGCCCGCGCCGCCGCCGAGCAGATCGCCCGCGACTCGCACGCCCGCACCGAGGAGGCGCGGCGCAACGCCGAGAAGATCGTCAACGACGCCCGCCAGACGTCCGAGCAGATCGGCATCGACGCCCAGGCGAACGCCGACCACCTCAACCTGCAGGCCCGCCAGCGCTACGACGACGTGGTCGGCAGTCTCGGCAACAAGCGCGAGGCGCTGCAGCAGCAGATCGAGGCGCTCGAGCACTTCGACCGCGAATACCGCTCCCGCCTCACCAGCTTCATGCAGGGCCAGCTGCGCGCCCTCTGGGTCGACCGGCCGCAGGTCGCCGGCGAGCTGGACGAGCCTGAGGTCCCCACCGGCCCCCGCCACGGCGCCGACGAGGTCGAGGACGCCGTCCCGGCCCAGCGGCACAGCGAGGAGGACGAGGTCGAGGACGAGCAGGAGGAGCGCGCCGAGCGCTGATCCGACACGTCAACTTCCGGCACGTTCGGTTATGGACTGACGGACGTCAGAGTTTTACCGTCGGTGATGCGCGGCTTCGCCCGGGGCCGCGCTCCCGACGGGAGTCGTCGTATGGACGAGTTCGTGGGACGCCATGCCTTCGAGGGACGCCGCGCCTTCACGGGAGGCCACGCCTTCGTGGGACGACACGTCGAGCTGCGCGAGCTGCTCGGCGCGGCCCGCCGTCCCGGGCTCGTCGTGCACGGGATCGGCGGCATCGGCAAGAGCCGGCTGGTGGCCGAGCTGCTGCGCCGCCTCGAGCGGGAGCACCCCGGCGGGCTGACCGTACGGGTTCCCGGCACGGCGACCGCGGCCGAGGTGGTGATCGCTCTCGGTGAACCCCGCCCGATCACCGAACCGATCATGCTGGTCGTCGACGACCTGGCCACAGTGCTGCGGGCCGGGGCAGCCGGGCGGGCCGAACCGGTCGACGCCGGCCTGGCCGGGTTCCTCACCGCCTGGACCCGCGAGCCCGGCCCCCGCCGCCTGGTCGTCACCAGCCGCTACCCGTTCGCGCTGCCCGGCAATGCCCACCGGCGCCTCGCCGAACTGCACCTGGGCCCGCTCGCCAAGGCGGAGGCCCACGAGCTGATGGCCACGCTGGCCGGACTGTCCACGCTGACCGGTGACCAGCAGGCCCGCGCGTGGGCGTTCTGCGGCGGCCACCCGCGTGCGCTGGAAGACCTCGACACGCTGCTCCGCCTGGGCGGCCCCGACTTCACCGACCTGGCCGAACGCGTCGAACGCCTGCTCGCCGACAACGGCGTCCACGACCCGGGCCGCTGGGCCGCGATCCTCGACGTGGCCGACCCCGAGGAGACGATCGCCGGCCGAGCCCTCGCCGAGGTCGTCACCACGGTCGTCGACGATCTGCTGGTGCAGGATCTGCTCGAAGTGCGATATCTGGCCTACCGGGCAGGCGACACCGCCCACCGCCTCGGCGACGACGACGAGGCCGCCCGCCACCACCACCGTGCCCTGGCCATCGACGAACGCCTGGGCCGCCGCGCGGGCCTGGCCGGCTGGCAGCGCCTGGGCCTGCTGGGCGACACCGGCGAGGCGGGCGGCGTGAGCGGTTCGGGCGGCGTTGGTGGCTCGGGTGGCTTGGGCGCCCCGGGAGGCCTGGATGGCTCGGGCGGCGCGGGGGGCTCAGGCGGCGCCGGTGGTTCGGGCGGTCCCGGTTTGGGTGGCTCGGTTCCGGGTGGCGACGGTGGTTTCGGCGGCGACCCGGCCGAGGTCGAGCGCCACCTGCGCCAGACCCTGGCCGTCGACGCCGAGCTGGGCAACCGCGCCGGCATGGCCTCGGGCCTGCACCGGCTGGGCCTGGTCTGCACCCTGACCGGCCGCCTCTCCGCCGCCGTAGCCCTGCACTGCCGGGCCCTGGCCACCGAGCTGGCCCTGAACTCCCCGGACGCCCCACTGGAACTGGCCGACCTGAGCCGCCTGCGAGCCGCGCTGGGCGACGCCGCCTTCCGGCGAGCCGCGGCCGAGGTCCTCCCCGCCGAGTCGATGAACGGCCTGGCCCGCATGCTCGACAACTTCCTCGTCTCCACCGAGAACCGCTACAACTGAGCGCCCGGGGTCCTTTCAGGGCAGACGTCGAGACACCTCCGGTCCGGCACTCGTGCGCGTTTGGGGGATGCCGCTATACAGGTTCCCGCGGTGGGCTTACCTCACGGTGTTCGCACGTTCCGGCGAAGAGGTGGCGGCATGGATCCAGAGGTGACGGCCCTCGCGGCGGCCGTGGTGCCCTATGTGTCGGCGGCGGCCGGCGCCTACGGATCAGCGGTCGTGCAGCGGGTGCAAGACTCGGCGGCCGACGCGACCATGGGGCTGGGCGGCAGGCTGTTGCGCCGCCTGCTGGGCCGCGAGGAATCCGCGGCGGCCGTCGCCGACGCGGCGGTCGACCTGGCCGAAGACCCGGCCGACGAGGATCGGGTAGCGGCGATGCGCTTGCAGATCCGCAAGGCCCTGGCCGCCGACCCTGCGCTCATGGTCGAGATCCGGGAGCTGCTCGCAGCCGAGGGCGTGTCGGTGACGGCGTCGGGCGAGCGCGCGATCGCCGCCCAGACCATCAGTGGGGTGGCGGTGACCGGCGACAACGCTCACATCACCCGATGACCGCGTCAACCGGGCGCAGCGAAGATCCGGCCCGCCGGCATCGCGCGGCGGCTGAGTAGTGTCGGCTACACGCTCTGGCGGTTGGGTCGCTACGCGGAGGCGCTGCCGCTCGAAAGACGTGCGTTGGCGATCACCGAGGCGGCGTTGCCGGAGGGCCGTCCGGACATCGCGCTGCGCCTGGACAATTTGGCGGCCACGCTACGAGGTCTGGGACAATCCGCGGAGGCATGAGGAGGCGTTGCCGTTGCGGGAATGAGCCTCGGAGATTCGCACAGCGAATGCCTCGCAGACCTAGTCAAGGCTTTGCTGGATCGCGGTGAGCAGCTGGTTCTTGCTGAACGGCTTCTCCAGCAGGGTGACCCCGGGCGCGAGTGTCCCCTGTGAAGCGAGCACCGGCCGGGCATAGCCCGACATGAACAGGACCTTGGCGCCGGGTCGCAGCTCGGCGAAGCGGTCGGCCAGGTCGCGGCCGAGCATGTGGGGCATTACCACGTCGGTGAGCAGTACGTCGATCGGGCCGGCGTGGGCCTCGGCCAGTTCGAGGGCGGTCGGGCCGTCCTCGGCGATCAGGGCCTGGTGGCCGGCGCCCAGCAGGATGCGGTGCAGGACGCCGCGCAGGGCCGGTTCGTCCTCGACGGCCAGGACCGTCACGCGGCGGACGTCGCCGGGGGCGGTTTCGGTGGCCCGTTCGATCGCGGCGGGGGCGGCGTCGGTGGCGGGCAGCAGGATCGTGAACGTGGTGCCCAGGCCCTGTTCGGAATAGATGTGCAGGTCGCCGCCGGCCGCCGTGACGATGCCGTAGACGGTGGCCAGTCCCAGGCCGGTGCCCTGCCCGGCGGGCTTGGTCGTGTAGAACGGCTCGAACGCCCGCTCGATCACCTCGGGCGGCATGCCGGTGCCGGTGTCGCTGACCCGCAGCCGCACGTAGCGGCCGGTGCGCAGGTGCGGGCGGCCCGCGGCGTAGTCGTCGTCGACGTCGATCATCTCGGTCTCGATCGACAGGCCGCCGCCGCCGGGCATCGCGTCGCGGGCGTTCACCGCGAGGTTGACCAGCACCTGGTCGAGCTGGCCGGGGTCGGCGGTCACCGAGGGCAGTTCGGGGCCCAGCCGCACGGTGAGCGTGATGTGCTCGCCGATCGAGCGGCGCAGCATCTGCTCGATGTCGGTGACCGCGTCGTTGAGGTTCAACGGCCTCGGGCGTACGACCTCCCGGCGGGCGAAGGCGAGGAGCTGGTGGGTGAGGTCGGCGCCGCGCTGGGCGGCCTTGGTGATCTGCGTGGCGTCGCCGGCGACCTCGGTCAGGCCCGCGTCGGCGGCCGACTCCTCGATGAACGTCGCGTAATTGGCGATCACCGCGATGAGGTTGTTGAAGTCGTGGGCCACGCCGCCGGCCAGCTGGCCCAGGCCTTCGAGCCGCTGGGTGCGCTGCAGCTGGGCCTCCATCCGGGCGCGTTCCGCCTCGGCCCGCAGTTGTCGCAGACCTTCCTGGGCCCGTACGCGTTCGGTGATGTCCCTGATGACCGCGCAGCGCAGCCGGCCCTCATCCGTCGGCAGGATGCTCACCGACACCTCGACCGGGACCGTACGGCCGTCGCGGCGGTGGGCCAGCGTCGGTGACTCCTCGGGGTCGAGCTCGCGCACGACCGGCGCCGGGGTCTCGGCGAGCCCGTCGGAGAGCAGGTCGGTGATCGGGCGGCCGATCAGACCGAGGCGGGTCTCGCCGAAGAGCTGCTCGGCCTCGGTGTTGGCCAGCACCACGACGTCGTCGTCGCCGACGCCGACGAAGGCGTCCGGGGCGGCTTCGAGCAGGGCCTGCAGGCTCGACTCGAGCCGTTCGCGGTGACCGACCGCGCGGGCGATCACGGTGACGCCGAGCAGCCGTTCGCCGTCGTGCAGCGGGGACATGGCGAGGGTGACCAGGATCCAGCGGCCGTCGCGGTGCCGGCGCTGGGTGCGGAAGCGTTCGAGCCGGGCGCCCGCGGCGAGCAGGGTCAGCATCTCGCGCTGGTCGCCGCGGCGGTCGGGCGGAACCAGCAGATCGGCCGTACGCCCGACGATCTCGCCGGGCGCCCAGCCGAGCAGCTTCTCGGCGGCCGGGTTCCACGACAGCACGGTGAAGTTGGGGGCGAGCGTGTAGATGGCGTCGTGCGCGGACCGCACCATGTCTTCCAGCAGGTGTGCGGTCTGATGCCGCGTCGATCCGTACGTTCCGCCCATATCCGGACCATCTTATCGAGTTCGGTGGGGGTGCCGGGCCGCTTTTGCCTACGCTCGCAGCATGAACGTGCTGGGGGAGCAGGCCGAGGCGCTGCCCGAGGTCGATCCGCAGCGGCCCAGCGTCGCGCGCATCTACAACTTCCTGCTCGGCGGCCGGCACAACTTCGCGGCCGACCGGCAGGCGGCCGCGGCGGCGCGGTCGGCCATGCCCGAGCTGCCCGCGATCCTGCGGCTCAACGGGCAGTTCATGGCCGAGGCCGTACGGCTGGCGGTCGAGGCGGGCATCGACCAGTTCCTCGATCTGGGCTGCGGCATTCCCGGCACGGGTACGGGTTATGACGTGGCCCGCCGCACGCTGCCCGCCGGCCGCATCGTCGGCGTCGACCTCGATCCGGTCGCCGTCGTGCACGGGCGGTTGCGTACCGCTGACGACCCGGCGGCCGACGTGCTCTTCGCCGATCTGCTGAACGCCGGTGCGGTGCTCGGCTCACCACCCGTACGCGGTCTGCTTGATCTTGATCGGCCGGTGGGCCTGTTGTTGGTCTCGGTCGCCCACTTCATCACGGACACCGACCGGCTCGTCGCGGCCCTCGCCGGTTATCGCGCGGCCCTGGCGCCGGGCAGCCTGCTGGCGCTGACCCACGCCTGTCGCAAGCGGCTCTCGCCCCGGGTCGATCAGGTGCGCCGGGTCTACAACAACACGACCGCCCCGATGGTGGCCCGCGACGGGGACGAGACGATGCCTCTGTTCGGTGACTGGCCGCTGCTCGAGCCGGGTCTGTGCACGTTCAAGGAGTGGTGTTCGGTGTCCGGGCGGCGTGGCGAGAGTGACGTCGCCGAGTCCGCGTTCCTCGCCGGGGTGGCTCGTAAGCCGGAACAGTGAAATCGGCACATCTCGTACTTTATGGGCGCATGCTGAGGACAAGTGTCCACGAACCCGCGGAGCGAAGATGCCCGGAGTACTCATCGCCGAGGACGACGAAGACATCGCCCTGATCCTGACGAGGCTGCTCAAGCGCGCCGGGTACACGGTGCAGCACGCGCCCGACGGGCAACGGGCGTTCGAGCTCGCGGTGGCCGGCCGGCCCGACGTGGTGCTGACCGACCTGGGGATGCCGCGGATGGACGGCCTCGAGCTGACCCGGGCGATCCGGGAGCACCCGGAGCTGCGCGACACCCCGATCGTCATGCTCAGCGGCCACCTGCACCCCGGCGACAACGGGCCGGTGCGGACGGGGGTCTGCGTGGTGCTGCTCAAGCCCTGCCCCAACGACAAGCTCCGCGAGGTCGTCAACGACCTGGCCGAGCTGGGCGCGCACGGCCACTCCGGGGCCGATTCCGGCTGCCCCGCGCGCTGGCCCGTATCCGCATGATTGTCATGAAGCATATAAAGACCGACCTAGGGTATGAATAGCCCAAGTCCGCGTCCGCGGGCGGTCCGCTCGGGGGATCGGACAACCCATGGTCAGCGTCGACGAGGCCGTCCTGGCCGATCCGGATCGCCTGGGCGCGGTTCGCGCGGCGAAACAGACGCTGCCGGCCCTGACCCTCGCCCCCGACTCGCTGGCCCGGCTCGCCGCCCGGCTGCTGCGGGCGCCCGCGGCCCAGCTCACCCTCGTCGACCGCGACGACGTGCTGCTCGCCGGCGGTGACGGTCCGCCCGACACGGTCATCGCCCGGCAGACCGTCTCGGCCGGGCGGCCGGTGTGCCGCGAGGAAGAGCCGGCCTACCTCTGCGTGCCCGTGCTCGACGGTGCCGGACGGCCGGTCGGGGCGCTCGCCGTCCTCGACGTGCGCGCCCGCTGCTGGAGCGAGGAGCAGTCCCGGGTGCTGACCGAGCTGGCCGAGCTGGCCCGCCCGGCCGGCAGCACCGCTCTGCGCCGGGCCGAGCGCTTCCGGGAGTGTCACCGGGCCGTCGAGGACGCGCTGCGCTCGGCCGGCTCGGCCACCGCGGCCGCGCCCGGCGTGCTGGCCGCGGTCGGCGCGACCCTGGGCTGGCCGGCCGCCGAGCTGTGGCTGGCCGACGAGGACACCGGCGAGCTCGAGATGGGCGGCCGCTGGTGCGCGCCCGGCAGTGGCCTGGAGCGGGTGCTCACGTTCGCCCCGATCAAGGGCACCGGCATCACCGGCCGGGTCTGGTCGAGCGGCAGACCCCTGTGGGTGCCCGACATCGCCGACTCGGTCACGCTGCGCGACCCGGTGGAGCGCCGCCGGGCCGAGGCCTGCCTGGACGCCGGTCTGCGCACCGTGCTGGCCGTGCCGGTGTGCGACGCCGGCAGAGTGCTCGGCGTGCTCACCTGTTACGGCGCCGCGCCCGAGCCGCACGAGGAGCTGCTCGCCCTGCTGCTCGAGGGGGTGGCCGCGCGGATCGGGCTCTACGTGGCGCTGCGCCGGGCCGAGGCGCTCACCCGGCAGCTCTCGCGGGCCAAGGACGACTTCATCTCGCTGGTCAGCCACGAGATGCGTACGCCCCTCACGTCGATCGTCGCGAGCGCGGCGATGCTCGGCGACGAGCGGTCCGGGCTCGACGAGGAGAGCCGCGCGATGGTCGACGCGGTGCAGCGCAACGCCACCAGCTTGCGCGCCGTGGTCGACACCCTGCTCGACCTGGCCGGGCTCGACTCGGGTCACCTGACGCTGCGGGTCGAGCCGGTCGATCTGGGCGCGATCGTCACCGAGGCGCTGGCCGCCGCCCGGCCGCTCGCGTGCGCCAACCGCGTACGGCTTCTGCACGACCGCGACGAGCCCCTCGCCCTCGACGGCGACCCGCAGCGGCTGCGCCAGGTCGTCGACGACCTGCTGGCCAACGCGATCCGCTACAGCCCGTACGGCGGCGACGTCGAGGTCGTGCTGGTCGAGCGGGCCGGCCTGGCCGAGCTGACCGTGGCCGACCACGGCATCGGCACCCCGGCCGAGGAACGCGACCGCGTCTTCGACCGCTTCTACCGCGCCAGCAACGTCCGCCACCAGGGCATCGCCGGCAAGGGACTCGGGCTGAGCCTGGCCCGCACCATCGTCGAGCTGCACGACGGCACCATCCGTCTCAGCGGCCACCCGCCGCACGGCACCACGGTGCTGATCCGGCTGCCGATCACGAATGCCCGAAACGCTGAGCGAGCGGGCCGTTCGTCCGATTAGTGAGGTATGACGACCCGGGCCACCGTGTTGCTCGTGGATGACGAGGCGGCGATCCTCGAGACGCTCTCGTTGCAGCTGCGCCGCGACCACAAGGTGCTCGTCGCAGCCAGTGGCGCCGAGGCGCTGCGCCTGCCGGCCGAGGCCGTCGAGCCGGTGCTGGCCGTCCCCGGCACCCGCCGCTTCTAATCCTCCGCGTAGGCGGCGGCCAGCTTCTCGAGCACCTCGCACACCATCGCGTGCTCGGCCGCGACCCGGCCGAGCGTCAGGTCGGGGTCGGGCACACCGCCCTCGCCGGCCGCGTGCTCGACCTCGGCGAACACGGACGCCAGCCCGGCCGCCCCGATGTTCGAGGCCGACCCCTTCAGCGCGTGGGCGTGCTCGCGCAGCGCGGCGCAGTCACCGCCGCGCAGCAGCTCGGCCAGCCGGTCGACGCCGCCCGGGGTCTTGGCCAGGTACGACCGGATCAGCCGGCCCAGCAGCGCCTGCTCGGCCGGGCCCGGATCGTCGCCCGCGATGTCGGCCAGACGCTCGCGGACCTCGGCCTCCCGGCTACGTTCCATCGCTCCATCCTGCGGCCCGGCGCCCCGGGCGGGGGCTGATTCGCACCGGATTCCTACGGTCGGCCGCGCCGGTGCCGATGCTGGCGGGGTGGCAAACGTCCAGCGCGCACCCGTGAGATACGTCCTGGCCACCACCGTCGTCACCCTGCTGGGGGCGCTCTGGTTCCTGACCCGCCCCGGGCCGGACGCCGTCGCGTACCTCTTCATGCCGGTCGGCGGGGTGGCCGGCATCAGCTCCGTCGTCGCTCTCCTGCGCGGCGGCCGGCTCCAGCCGGGCGCCCGCCGGTTCTGGCGGCTGCTGCTGTTCGCCGTAGCCGCACTGACCATCTCGTACGCCTGGCTGGCCGTTCTCGCCTTCCGCCAGTCGCCCGAGTTGCCCGCGCTGCCGGTCGGTGCCGCCGCCCCGGCCGGTCTGGGCCTGATCGTCGCCATGTGGGCGGTCGGGCGCGTGCCGCTCGGCATCCAAGGTCGCGTTGAGCGTCGCAAGCAGCTCGTCGACCGCGCGATCGCCTTCGTCGGTGGCGGTGCCCTGATGTGGGGCTATGGCCTGGCGCCTCTGATCCTGTCGCCGGGCGGGTGGACCACTCAGTCCGTCGCGCTGATCGGCCTGACCTTCCTGCTCGGCCTCGGCGCCATCGTGAAGGTCTCGTACATCGGCGGCGGCCCGGTCGACCGGGTGGCGCTGCGGCTGATCGCCGCGGCGGCGATCGTCGCGGCCGGGGTGGCGATGCTCGCCCTACACGGCCACGAGGGCGTCCTGCTGGCCCAGGCGGTCGTCATGCCGGCGGCCTTCCTGTTCGCGGCCGGCGCCGCGCACCAGCAGTGGCGATCGGCCGGGTCCCGCACCCGCCGGGCCAACGTGTGGCTGCCCTACCTGTCCGTGCTCGCCATCGACCTGGCCCTGCTCGGCGTTCTGCGCGACGGGCTCGCCTGGCCCGACCGCATCGTCATCGTCGCCGTTGTCGTGCTCACCGCCCTGATCGCGGTTCGCCAGCTCGTGGCCAGCCGCGAGAACCGTCGCCTGATGAGCGAGAAGCACAGCACCGAGGAGCGGCTGCGTCACGAGGTCACCCACGACGGGCTCACCGGCCTGGCCAACCGCGGCCTGTTCCGCGAGCGGGTCGTCGCGGCGATCGCCGCCGGCGGGACGACCGTGCTGCTGGTCGACCTCGACGACTTCAAGACCGTGAACGACTCGCTCGGCCACGACGTCGGCGACGAGCTGCTGGTCGCGGTGGCCGATGCCCTGCGCGGCGCGGTCGGGCCGGACGCCCTCGCGGCCCGCCTCGGTGGCGACGAGTTCGGCGTACTCCTGCCGGGCGCTTCGTGTATTGGTAGCCCAGCTTCCGGGGAGGCCGTCGCGGACCGGCTCCTGCAAGCGCTCGAAGAGCCGATCGGCGCCCACCGCCTGCTCACCCACGCCAGCGTCGGCATCGCGTCGGCGGCCCCCGGCACCGGTCTCGACGTCGTGCTGCGGCACGCCGACATCGCCATGTACGCCGCCAAGCAGCGCGGCAAGGCCAACCGGGTGCGCTACGCCGAGGGCATGGAGCAGCCGGTGCTCGCCCAGGCCCGGCTCGGCGGCGAGCTGCGCAGCGCGCTCGACGCCGGCGAGTTCCGGGTGCACTACCAGCCGATCATCGAGCTCGACACCGGCCGCATGCTGGGCATCGAGGCCCTCGTCCGCCGCCAGGACCCGGCCCGCGGCCAGGTCGCGCCGGGCGAGTTCATCCCGGCCGCCGAGGCCACCGGGCTGATCGTGCCGCTCGGCCGGTTCGTGCTGCGCGAGGCCTGCCGCCAGGCCGCCGCGTGGATCGCGCAGTTCGGCCCCGAATCCGTGCTGCGGATCGCGCCGAACGTATCGGCCCGCCAGCTGCACGACCCCGACTTCGTCGACGACGTGCGGGCCGCCCTGGCCGAGTCGGGCCTGCCCGCCGACCGCCTGGTGCTCGAGCTGACCGAGTCGGCCGTGCTGCGCGGCAAGCAGATCTCGCGCACCCTGCACGAGCTGCACGCGATGGGCGTACGGCTGGCTCTCGACGATTTCGGGACCGGCGAGTCGTCACTGAGCCTGCTGCGGTCCTTCCCGGCCTCGATCATCAAGCTGGACAAGTCATTCGTGGACGGCATCGAATGTGACACGCCCGGCACCCCCGCCGCCGACGCGCGCCAGGCCGTGGCCCGCGCGGTCGTGCAACTGGCCGGGGCACTGGGCCTGGAGACAGTGGCCGAGGGCATCGAGAGCCAGGAGCAGGCCGACCGTCTGCGCCACCTCGGATACACCGTCGGGCAGGGCTATCACCTGGCCCGCCCGATGCCACCCGAGCGGATGACCGAGCTGCTGGCCCGCTCGAACGCCGCGGCGCTTAGGGTTTGACGATGGACACAGCGGACGACGGCACGCGCACGGCGCGGTCCCTCACCGGCTGGCTGGAGGCAGTGCACTTCGCCGAGCTCAGCAACGACCAGGCCACCGTACGCATCCTGGAGGCGATCGCCGCGTGGGGCGAGCACCAGGGCTGGCGGGTCTACCGTCGCGCACCCAGCGTGTTCCCGCTGCCACCCCCGCTGCGCGGCCACTCGGTGCTCGACGTCGCCTGCGCCCGCCCCGACGGCCCGCCGATCGCCATCGAGATCGACCGGCTCGACCGCCCCCGTACGGTCGACAAGCTGCTCGCCGAGGCGGCCGCCGGGCGGGTCGCGATCTGGGTACGGTGGGGCGCCGGCCCCTTCACCCCGCCGCCCCTGCCGGTGCACATGGTGGTTCGCGCGGCTGCCCGCCGCTCCGGCACCTGGCACACCGTCGCCGACCGCCCGCCGCCGAGCCACTCGGCCGCCCCGATCGAGACCTCCACCCCCGAGGAGCTTCCGTGGAACAGCGAGTGACCGAGTCGCCGCAGCGACGAGCCTGGCGCGTGACCGAGCCGATCCACGCCATGATCTATTTCGCGCCCGAGGCTCCCTCCCGGTACGGGGCTCTCGGCATCGGCCCGCAGGACGGCTACTTCGCCTCCCGTGCCGCCGCGTTCGGCGCGTGCGGTCCCGGCGTCGTGGCCGCCACCTTCTACAACTTCAACCCCGACCTCGTCGCCCGTGCGCTGCCGGCAGCCTGGGAGGTGACCACCCCCGAGGCGATGATCGCGGCGCGTCTGTCGGCAGTGGACGCCGCGTTGACCCGCGGTCTCGGTGCCGACGTCCTCGCCTCCGCGGCTGTTGTCGAGGCCGCGGAACTGGCCCGCAAAGCCGCCGAATCCGCGACCGCCTGGCCGTACGGCCGTCCGCTGTTCGCCGCGCACGCCGAGCTGCCCTGGCCCGACGAGCCCCACCTCGTGCTCTGGCACGCCCAGACACTCCTACGCGAGTTCCGCGGCGACGGCCACGTGGCGACACTGGTCGCCGCGGGCATCAGCGGCATCGAGGCCCTGGTGCTGCACGTCGCCACCGGCCAGACCGACGAGCGCTTCCTGCGGGTCAGCCGGGGCTGGCGCCGGGAGGCGTGGGCCGAGGCGGTCGACGCCTTGCGCTCCCGCGGCCTGCTCGACGTCGACGGCGCGTTCACCGACGCGGGGCGCTCGCTGCGCGCCGAGGTCGAGGCGGCCACCGACCGGCTCGCGCAGCCCGCCTACGACGCGCTCGGCGAGGCCGGCTGTGAACGGCTCGCCGAACTCACCCGTCCGCTCAGCCGCACCCTCGTCAAGGTCGGCATGCTGAACCCGCGCCTGCCCGGTGCCCAGGAGGCCGCATGACAACCGCCGAGATCGGGCACCCGCCGGCCTGGTGGGCCGAGCTTCTCGGCGCCGGCGACCGCTTCGACGCGGCCTCGGTCGCCGAAGGCCTCAGCGACGAGATCATCCCCAGGATCACGTCCCGGCTGCTGCGGCGCGAGGCCGAGCTGGCCGCCGACGCCGTCGTGCGCCATTTGCGCCGCCCGGCCGTGGCCGAACTGTCCTCCCGCTCCGCGCAGGCCGTCGATCGGCTGCGGGCCACGGTCGCCCGTCTCGACGAGCGCGCGTCGGCCGGAAATGGCCTCGACGAGGCGTACGCCCTCTGCCTGGTCCTACGGGGCGAATACGCCGAGGGGACAGCCCTGGCGTCCCGGTTCGTGCCGACGGCGCCGCTGCTGAAGGTGGTCGTCGAGGGCCTGCGGCTGGAACGCTTCGACAAGAGCCTCGCCCTGCGGTTGATGCGCGCGGGCCAGAGCCCGACGGCCGCGGTGCGTTCCGGCCTGGCCGTCGGACGCTACGGCTGGTGGCCGTCCTGGCTGCTGACGATCGTGGCGGAACGGTCGCTGGCCGGCACCCTCGACGAGCCGGCGATCCGGGCGCTGGACCAGTGCGCCTACGCCGAACTGACCCCGACCCAGGCCCGCGTGGCCCGCCGCCTGCTGGCCGGCGACGCCGACCTGGTCGAGTCAACCGCCCAGCGGCTGGAAAGCCTGGGCGCTTTCGCAGCCGCCGGCAAACTCCGCGCCGGCGACCTGACCGCGGTCGCTCTCGCCGCGCGCATGGTTCCGCTGTAGACCGGCATGGCTACCGCCGCCCAGGATGGGTGTCGCGGAGTAACCTAGGCGCATGCCGTTGATCGGAAAGTTCAGCTCCCCGATCCGTGGGGGCGTGTTCTACGTCGGTGCGGACGGAGCGGTCGGCGAGGACCCGGGAGACAGCGAAGACCATCCTCTGCTGGAGATCTGGCCTGCCCTGGTCATCGTCAATGTGGAGAACGGCGGCTTGGGGTGAAACCCGCATCCGGATCGCCTCCACCACTACCGACGACCCGGTGGGGCCGGCCGTCTTCGATGGAACGCTCCACATCGCCGACGGACGCCTGCGGATCGGTGACGCCACGGACGAGACGGTGGTCTGGCTGTCGGTTCCGCCGGGCGAACTTCGGGTGCGGCTGCACGTCAGCGACGCCGGGCCGGAGGTCCACCGGAGCCGGAAGTGGTGGTTGAGCGGATACCTTCCGAACCGGTTGGACATTGTCCTACCGGACCTGTGACCTTAAGGCTGCGTGGCTGCGTGGCTGCGTGGTGGCGGTCAGGCGTACAGGCGGTCGAGGCTGACGAGACGGATCCGGTCCTCCGTTGCGGCGGCGGTAATCAGCTCGTCGGTGAAGCCAGCTCCGCCGTAAAGGGTCAGCACCGTGGATTCGGTGTCGTACCCCTTCGGCCGCAGCAGGTCGCGGGCGGTTGCCAGGCGATCGAGGTGATGGTGGCCGATGACCTCGCCCCACTTGACCTCGCCCAGCGACAGGATGCGCCGAGGGCTGTTCGACTGTTGCGCGGCCAGCGCGACCACGTCTATCTCTATTTGCGTGCGGTTCGCCGGGTCGTTGACCGTGCCGGATCCGACCTCGGACGGCTGCTCGGCGAAGAGAGCGCCGCCCGCCTCCAAGGCGAAGGCGCGGCACAACGACTCGAAATGCGGACCGACGACCTGCGTCAGGAATGTCTGCCGGGTTGACGTCCAGACCTGCTCAGCTCGATGGATCTCCAGTTCGGCCCAGCGCTTACGCATGATCGCCTCGTAGAATGTGATCAGCGGCTCCACTATCCGGTAGCGGGATCGACCCGGCCGGAACATGTCCGGTTTGCGGGCTATCAGCGCGCAGTCCTCCAGCACGTTGAGCGGGTGCGTGATCTGGTCGGATTTCCGGCCGATGAAACTGGCGATGCCGCCGTTCGTGTTGTTGCCGGCGGCGATCGCGGCCAGCACCGAGTGATACAGCGCCGGATCACGGATGGCCGACTCTTCCGCCAGCAGATACCGAGCTTCGCGGAACAGCGGCGTCTGCGGATTCAACACGGTTCGGACGACCCACGTGTCAAAGTCGTGGATTGAGGCCGGGGTGTCTCCCTGGGTGAACTCATAGCGGTAGGCGGGGGTGCCGCCGACGACAGCGTTCACCAGAACCGCGAGCCGGGGATCGGTGATGCCCCAGAACTCCGCCGACTCGCGATGCGGAAACGGCTGAACGACGAGCTCGAGGCTGGCCCGGCCGCGCAACGGTGCCTGCCCGGCCAGAAGGCCTCCCATCACCGACATCGCTGACCCGCACAGCACCAGCCGCGCGGAACTCGTCCGGCCGCTGCCGCCGGGGCCGAGCTCGCGCTGAATGATCGACGGCAGCGCCGGCGAAGCCTTGGACAGAAACGGGAACTCGTCGATGGCGACGGCCGTCGGCCGATCGCTGACACTGCGGAACAGGTGCGCGATGGCGTCGTTCCAGTCCCGGAAAGGCGCCTCGATGAACTGGCGTGTATGCCGCGACAGCGCCTCGGAGAACAACCGGAGCGACTCGGCCTCGGTGGCCTCCGTGGCCGCGAAGTACATGCCTCCGGCCGCCTCGGTGATCGCCTGCAACAGGAAACTCTTGCCCTGCCTGCGCCGCCCGCTGACCACGCCCAGCGAGGCGCCACCTTGGGTGGCCGCCGTGGGCCTGGTAGCGAAGGCCGCGAGTCCGTTCCATTCACGGTCACGGCCGAAGATCCGCGGCGGCTTGCTCAGCAAGATAGGCCTCCAGTGTTGCCCAGGTCACAGAAGTATAGTTCCCGGAAGTATACTTCTGTAAGCGACGCGCTGGTCAGGCGCTCCGACCAGAACTCCGAGCCGCCGGCCGCAGGTCAGGCTCCCTTGAGAATGCCCCCTTGAAGGGCGCGAAGCGTCCGGCCCGAACCGGCACAGTGCGGCTGCTTGACCCACCACCCAGCCCCGCCCAGGTGACGTGCAGACCACGGTGACCACAGCGCGGAAGCCGATCTACGCCCCGTCGGGGGATCATTCAGGCTGAGTTGCAATCAGAGCCGGGGGTGACCCAGGGTGACCCATTCCCTGGCCGTCACCGGCCACCATGCAAGGCTGAGGCCGGGGTGGAATCTCATGGCAATGAGATGCTTTTTGTTTGGCCATGAATTTCACCCCGGCCTCAGCCGTCAAAGCGCAAGAAAGCCTACGACCCACCCTCGGTAAGGGTCACAGGAGCAGCCTGGAACCCGGCCCCGTTGACATCGATCCCAGCTCCCTTGGCCGCAGTAATGGCCTGGTTGATGTAGTCGTTGGTAAACGCCAACCCTTCAGGCGCCTTCTTGAGAACGGTGTCCCCGGTCTGGTTCTTGGTGGTCAGGGAGATGTCAACCGTCTGCTTCCAGTTGGCGTCGTCGATCACGCCGATGCCGCCCGTAGCCGGCCAGATCAGTTTGTTGACCTCGTTCATCTGCCAGAGCTGGTGGCTCTTGCCGAGCTTCGAGCCCTTCGCCACCACCAGATCACGGCACTTCTCCGCGTTGTCGCGGCAGAACGCCCACCCCTTGATGGTGCCGACCAGGAACTTCACCGTCTGTTGCTGATACCCGGGGTCGTTCAGCTTCTCGGTGTTCGCCCACACCGCGTCCTGCAGCATCGATGAGCCTTCGGCTTTCCAGTCGATGATGCTGAAGTCGTCCGCCGTGTAGAGCTTGCCCGTCGCCGGGTTCTTCGCTTCGAGCAGTTGGGCGTATTCGTTGTAGCTCATGGCCTGGGCCGCGTCGATTTCCTTCTTCAGCAGGGCCTGCATGTCGAACTGCTGCTGGACCAGCGTGACGTCCTTGCTGGGGTCGATCCCCGCTTTCGTCATGCCGGCGAACAGTTCGTACTCGTTGCCGAAGCCCCAGTTTCCGACCTTCTTGCCTTTCAGGTCGGCCGCCTTCGTGATGCCGCTGTCTTTCCACGCCACCTGATAGGTCCCCGAGCGCCCGAAGATCTGCCCCACGTCCGTGATGCCCGCGCCCTGCTCGCGCGACGCCAGGGCCTTCGGCACCCAGGCGACCGCGTAGTCGGCTTTTCCTTGGGCCAGCACCGTCTGCGGCACGATGTCGACGCCGCCTTCGAGGAGCTGCACGTCCAGCCCCTGCTCCTTGTAGAAGCCCTGGTCGACCGCGGCGATGTAGCCCGCGAACTGGGCCTGATAGAACCACTGGAGCTGAAGTTTGATGGGGGTCAGCGCGCCCCCGCTCCCGCCCGGTGCGGGCGTGACGCTCTGCGGGTCGGCCGTGCCGCAGCCGGCGAACAGCAGGGCAGAAGTTGCAGTGATAGCAGTAAATATCCGGAGTCGTCGCATCGAGGTCCTCCTAGGAGAGAGAAAACGCGAATCGAAAGGCTCAGGCGATGAGCCGTGTGCGCCACGGCATCGCCAGGCGCTCGAGCAGGAGCGTGGTGAGATAGAAGGCGAGTCCGAGCAGGCAGGCGCCGACCACGAAGGCCCAGGCACGGGGGTAGGCGGTGAACGCCGCGGCCGACGTGATGCGCGAGCCGAGACCGTTCTGCAGGCCACCGAAGTATTCGGCGACCACCGCGGCGATGACGGCCAGCGACGACGCCTGCCGCAGGCCGGTGAAGACGTGGGGCAGTGCGCCGGGCAGCCGAACTTTTCGGGCGAAGGTCCAGCCGCTGGCGGCGTACGTGTGCATGAGCTCTTGATGGATGGGGTTGACCTCGCGCAGCCCGCGCAGGGTGTTGATGAAGACCGGAAAGAAGACGATGATGCCGGCCACGAGACGGCGGGGGAGGCTGCTCGTGGACTCGAACATGTTGTTGAGGATCGGCGCCAGCGCGATGATCGGCAGCGCGTTGAGCACGGCCGCGAACGGCAGTGACACCTCGGCCAGAGGGCGGAAGCGGCTGGACGCCATCGCGGCCAGCACCGCCACGACGCTGCCGCCGATCAGGCCGATCAGGGCGTTCTCGCCGCTGGCCAGGGCCGCCTCCCAGACGTTGCGGCGCTGATCGACCAGCTCGTCCCAGATCGCCGCGGGGGCGGGCAGGATGAACGGGGCGATCCGGCCGGCGACGACGATGACCTGCCAGAGGGCGATCGCCGCGACGCCGAAGACCAGCGGGGGCACGATCGCGCGGGCCCACTTCACGACACGCTCCGGGCCGGTGTGCCGCGCAGCGACTGGCGTACGGCGGTGATGCACTCGAAGTAGAGCGGCGACTGACGTCCGGCGTCGTCGCGTGACGGCAGCTCGATCGGGATGGAGGCGGTGATGCGACCGGGCCGCGGCGACATGACCACGACGCGGTCGGACAGGAAGACCGCCTCCGAGATCGAGTGGGTGACGAAGACCGTGCTCGTGCCGGTTTTCGCGCAGATGCTGAGCAGCTCGGACTGCAGACGTTCGCGGGTCATCTCGTCCAGGGCGCCGAACGGCTCGTCCATGAGCAGCAGCGGCGGTTGTACGGCCAGGGCGCGGGCGATCGCGACGCGCTGCTGCATGCCGCCGGAGAGCTGCGCGGGGTAGTGCCCGGCGAAGTCGGCCAGCCCGACCAGGGCCAGCATCTCCTCCGCGCGGGCCTTGCGTTCGGCGCGCGGGGTGCCGCGCAGTTCGAGCGGCAGCTCCACGTTCTTGAGCACGGTGCGCCACTCGAACAGGCCCGACTGCTGAAAGGCGATCCCGTACGCCTGTTCCTTGCGCGCGGTTCCGGCGGACTTCCCGGCCACGGTGACCGTGCCGGTCGTGGGCGCGATCAGGTCGGCGATCAGGCGCAGCAGCGTGCTCTTGCCGCAGCCCGACGGGCCGATCAGCGACACGAACTCGCCCTCACCGACCGTGAGGTCGACGTCGGACAGGGCGACCACCTCATCCGTACGCCCCTGGTTGAAGATTTTCGTGACGGATGAAACGACAACGGCACTCATAGGGTCACCACCTCCACGTGCCGGCGGTGCCGCATGAGGGGCAGCTCCAGCAGGCTGACAAGACCGGCGACGAGCAGGCCGAGCAGGGCGGCGCCGAGCATCGCGGTGTAGACCTTCGCGGGGTCCGAGGTGGCCTCGCGCGAGTATTCGATGATGAGACGGCCGATGCCGCCCCGGGTGCCGGTCGAGATCTCGCCGACGACGGCGCCGACCACCGCCGCCGCCCCGGCCAGGCGCAGCGCCGGGAAGAGGTAGGGCAGGGATGCCGGGAAGCGCAGTTTGACCAGCGTGCGCCACCAGCCCGAGGCGTAGCTGCGCATCAGCTCGACGCCGGCCGGCGCGGGCGACTGCAGCCCGCGCAGCATGCCCACCGCGACCGGGAAGAACGCCAGGTAGGCCGCGATCAGCGCAACCGTCATCCAGCCGGGCCAGAGTACGTTCCAGCCGGCCACCAGAGGAGCGAGCGCGACCAGAGGCACCGTCTGAGAGAGGATCACGTACGGCAACAGGCCGCGCTCGACGATGCGGAAGCGCTGCATGAGCGCCGCCAGCACCAGCCCGACGAGCGCCCCGATGGCGAACCCGGCCGCGGTGATGCCCAGCGTGAACAGGCACGCGTTCACGACCACGATCCAGACCGGGCGGCCGCCCGTGAGTTCCGGGCGGCCGAGCCGTTCCACCACCGTCCACAGGTGCGGCATGGACAGGTCGTCGGCGCGCGGCAGCACGCGGACGCCCAGCAGCACCGCGCCGTCGGGGCTGCCGACGAGCTTGTAGCCCTCCCACAGCACCGCGCAGACGGCGACGCCGATCAGGACGTAGAGGGCTCTTCTCACGACATCGCCGGGATGACGTGCTCGCCGTACGCCCGGAGGGTCTCCTCCTTGGCGTCGTGCTGCAGGTAGACCGCGAACTGGTCGACCCCCAGCGACCGCAGCTCCTGAAGGCGCTTGAGGTGGTTCTCGACCGGGCCGAGCACGCAGAACCGGTCGACGACCTCGTCGGGCACGAACGTGGTGTGCGTGTTGCCCGCGCGCCCGTGCTCGGCGTAGTCGTACCCTTCCCGGCCCTTGATGTAGTCGGTCAGCACCTGCGGGACCGCGCCGTCGCCGCCGTAGCGCGCGACGATGTCGGCCACGTGATTGCCGACCATGCCGCCGAACCACCGGGTCTGCTCCCGCTGGTGGGCCAGGTCGTCGCCCACGTAGGCCGGCGCGGCCACGCAGAACTTGATGGCCATCGGGTCGCGGCCCGCCTGCTCGGCCGCCCGCCGCACCGCGCCGATCATCCACGCGGCGATGTCGGGGTCGGCGAGCTGCAGGATGTAGCCGTCGCCCACCTCACCGGTCAGGGCCAGAGCCTTCGGCCCGTACGCGGCCACCCACACCTCGAGGCTGCTGTCGGGGGCCCACGCGAGCTGTTGTTCCCTGCCGCGCAACGACACCTTCTCGCCGTTGGCCAGCCCGCGGATCACCTCGATCGACTCGCGGAGTTGTGCGAGGGACTGGGGTTGGGCCCCGAGCACGCGCAGCGCCGAGTCGCCCCGGCCGATGCCGCAGATCGTCCGGTTGCCGTACATCTCGTTGAGGGTCGCGAACAGCGAGGCGAGCACGGTCCAGTCGCGGGTGCCGGGGTTGGTGACCATCGGGCCGACGATCACCCGCTCGGTCTCGTCGAGGATCTTCGAGTAGATGACGAACGGCTCCTGCCAGAGCACGTGCGAGTCGAAGGTCCAGACGTGGCTGAAACCTTGCGCCTCGGCCTGCTTGGCGAGGTCGATGACCGTACGGGCGGGTGGGTTGTTCTGTAATACGACTCCGATGTCCAAGGGTCCGGCCCCCGTTCTAGAGGAGATAGTCGGAAAGAGCGCGGGGGACGTACTTGCCGCGGCCGGCGCGGCCGGTGTAGTCGCCGTTGCGGCTGATCACCTCGCCCCGGGACAGCACGGTGTCGACCTTCCCGTCGATCTCCCAGCCCTCCCACGCGGAGTGGTCCATGTTCATGTGGTGGGTGTCGACGCTGATCCGGGTGCGGCCGTTGGGGTCGTAGAGCACGATGTCGGCGTCCGAGCCGGGCGCGATGACGCCCTTGCGGGGATAGAGGCCGAACATGCGGGCCGGCGTCGTCGCGATCGTCTCGACCCAGCGGGCCAGGGACAGCTTGCCGTCCACGACACCCTGGTAGAGCAGGTCGACGCGGTGCTCGACGCTGCCGATGCCGTTCGGGATCTTCGAGAAGTCGCCCAGGCCGAGCTCCTTCTGGTCCTTCATGCAGAACGGGCAGTGGTCGGTCGAGACCACCGACAGGTCGTTGGTGCGCAGGCCCTGCCACAGGTCGGCGCGGTGGCTCTCGTGCTTGCTGCGCAGCGGCGTCGAGCAGACCCATTTGGCGCCTTCGAAGCCGGGGGAGCCGAGCTGGTCCTCCAGGGTCAGGTAGAGGTATTGCGGGCAGGTCTCGGCGAAGACGTTGCGGCCCAGGTCGCGAGCGGCCTTCACCTGTTCGAGGGCCTTGGACGCGCTGAGGTGCACGATGTAGAGCGGGCAGTCGGCGGCCACGCTCGCGAGCCAGATGGCCCGGCTGGTGGCTTCGGCCTCGAGCTCTTGCGGGCGGGTGAGGCCGTGGTGGATCGGGTCGGTCTCGCCGCGCTCGAGGGCCTGCTTGACCAGCACGTCGATGGCCGGGCCGTTCTCGGCGTGCATCATGATCATGGCGCCGTTGTCGCGGGCCTTCTGCATGGCCCGCAGGATCTGGCCGTCGTCGGAGTAGAAGACCCCCGGGTACGCCATGAAGAGCTTGAAACTCGTGATGCCCTCGGTGGAGACGAGCTGGTCCATCGCCTTGAGCGCGTCGTCGTCGACCCCGCCCAGGATCATGTGGAAGCCGTAGTCGATGTGGCAGTTGCCGTCGGCCTTGGCGTGCCACGCGGCCAGCCCGTCCTGCACGACCTCGCCGTACCGCTGCACCGCGAAATCGATGATCGTGGTGGTGCCGCCGATCGCGGCCGCCCTGGTGCCGGTGTCGAAGGTGTCGCTGGCCGCGGTGCCGCCGAAGGGCAGCTCCATGTGGGTGTGGGCGTCGACCGCGCCGGGGATGACGTACTTGCCGGTGGCGTCGATGATCTCCGGCCCGTCCGGAGCGCGGCCGGGCGCGAAGATCGCGGCGATCGTCTCGCCCTCGACGAGGACGTCCGCCTCGTACGCACCGGTCGGGCCGATGACCGTTCCGCCCCTGATCAGGATGCTCACGGCTCCACCGTCCGCGTGTAGGCCTCCGGCCGGCGGTCGCGGTAGAACTGCCAGCGCTCGCGAACCGTCTTGAGCAGGCTCAGGTCGAGGTCTCGAACGATCAGCTCGGGCTCGTGGGTGTCGCCGACCTCGCCGACGAATTTGCCCTCGGGGTCGACGAAGTAGCTCTGGCCGTAGAAGTCGTCGTCGCCCAGCGGCTCGATGCCCACCCGGTTGATGGCGCCGATGAAGTATTCGTTGGCGACCGCGCTGGCCGGCTGCTCCAGCTGCCACAGATAGCTCGACAGGCCCCGGCTGGTGGCCGACGGGTTGAAGACGATCTGCGCGCCGCCCAGGCCCAGCTCGCGCCAGCCCTCGGGGAAGTGCCGGTCATAGCAGATGTAGACGCCGACCTTGCCGACCGCCGTGTCGAAGACGGGGAAGCCGAGGTTGCCGGGGCGGAAGTAGAACTTCTCCCAGAAGCCCTTGACCTGCGGGATGTGGTGCTTGCGGTACTTGCCGAGGTAGGAGCCGTCGGCGTCGAGGACGGCGGCCGTGTTGTAGAGGACGCCCTCCTGCTCCTTCTCGTACATCGGCAGGACCATGACCAGGCCCAGCTCGGCGGCGAGGGCCTGGAAGCGCTCGGTCGTCGGGCCGGGGATCGACTCGGCGTACTCGTAGTACGCGGCGTCCTGGACCTGGCAGAAGTAAGGGCCGTAGAAGAGCTCCTGGAAGCAGATGACCTTCGCTCCCTGAGCGGCGGCGTCGCGGGCGTAGTCCTCGTGTGCCTTGATCATCGATTCCTTGTCGCCCGTCCACGTGGTCTGGACGAGGGCGGCCCGGATGATGTCGCTCATGACTGACCCTCCCGATAGATCTCTATCGCTGCTCGGGCGCGGTGGACGCACCCGTGATCGTGTGTCTACTCCCCGTCATACACCCTGCGCTAGGGCTTGAATATCGACTTCAGATGCCGTAGGACACTAACGACACACGTTCGGGCGGACAATTGCCAGAACGTAACGGACTGTTTCGGAGAGGTAATTTGCTCGCGCTGATCACCGGGGCGGTCGAGGACCGCAGCGCCCGGGGCATCGCCGCGGCCGTGAGCCGCCTGGTGACCGCCGGAAAGCTGACGGCCGGGGCCAGGCTGCCGACCGTACGAGAGGTTGCGCGCGAACTGGGGGTGAGCCCGACGACGGTCAGCGAGGCGTGGCGCAGCCTCACCCGGGCCGGGGCGATCCAGACGCGGGGGCGTTCAGGGACGTTCGTGGCCGCGCCGGTGCTGCCACGGCAGCGATGGCGCTATTCGCAACTCGGGGGCCGGGTTACCGCCGTGACGAGAGATCTGTCGACCGGCGTACCCGATCATGACCTTTTGCCCGATCTGACGGACGCGCTGAGGCGGGTGGGGGACGGGCGGCTGACGACCAGCTATCTCGACGCGCCCGTGCTGCCGGGGCTGGAGGCGGTGCTGCGCGAGCGGTGGCCGTTCCCGCCCGAGCAGCTCACGGTGGTCGACGGGGCGCTGGACGCGATCGACCGGGTGATCGGCTCGGTGGTGCGGTTCGGCGACCGGGTGGTGGTGGAGAACCCGGCCTTCCCGCCGCTGCTCGACCTGCTGCAGACGGTGGGGGCGACGGTCGTGGGGGTGCCGCTCGACGCCGACGGGCTGCTTCCGGAGTCGCTGCGTTCAGCGCTGTCCGATTATCCGGCGGTGGCGGTCTTCCTGCAGCCGCGGGCGCACAACCCGACCGGGGTCAGCATGACGGCCGCACGTGCTGCTGCTCTGGCCGCCGTCCTCGACGGCTTCCCCGACGTGCTGGTGGTCGAGGACGATCATGCGGGCGACATCGCGACGGCCCCGCCGGTCAGCCTCGGCGCTCACCTGCCTTCACGCACGGTGCATGTCGCGAGCTTCTCGAAAAGTCACGGCCCCGATCTGCGCCTGGCCGCGATCGGCGGTCCGTCCTCGGTGATCGCCGCGGTGGCCGACCGCCGCCTGCTGGGGCCCGGCTGGTCCAGCCGCCTGTTGCAGGGCGTGCTGCTCGACCTGCTCACCGACCCGTCGGCGATCGCCCAGATCGCCAAGGCCCGGCAGGCGTACGCCACCAGGCGCGCGGCCCTGCTGTCGGCGCTGCACGACCGCGGCGTCACCGCCACCGCGGCCGACGGCATCAACCTCTGGATGGCCGTCGACGACCAGCAGATCGCGATGGTCGCCCTGGCCGCCCACGGCATCGCCGTCGCCCCCGGGGCCCCGTTCTGCGTGACCCCCCTCGACTCCGACCACGTCCGCGTGACCGCCGGCCTGATCCCCGACGACTTCGAGCCCCTGGCCGACATCCTGGCCGCCGCCGCCCTGCTCGACACCCGAGGCAGCGGCCCCCGAGCCACCCCGCATCCACGCGGCTGGCGCTGATCGAGATCACTGCGAAGGAGCCCACCATGAGCGATGACCTGCTGGCCCGCCACCGCGCGGTGATGCCGGGCTGGATGCCGACCTACTACGGCGACGACGCGCTGGAGATCGTCTCCGGGTCCGGGCGCCGGGTGAGCGCGTCCGACGGGCGTACCTATCTCGATTTCTTCGGCGGCGTGCTGACCTCGATGATCGGGTATGACGTCGCGGAGATCAACGAGGCGGTGCAGCGTCAGCTCGCGACCGGGGTCGTGCACACGTCGACGCTCTATCTGATCCGGCAGCAGATCGAGCTGGCCGAGAAGATCGCGCGGGTCTCCGGCATCCCCGACGCGCGGGTGTTCTTCACCAACTCGGGCAGCGAGGCCAACGAGACCGCGCTGATGATGGCGGCCAACGTGCGCCGGTCCAACCAGATCCTGGCGATCAAGAACAGTTACCACGGCCGCACGTTCGCCACCATGGCCGTCACCGGGCACCGCAGCTGGTCGTCGAGTGCGCTCAGCCCGCTGAACGTCTCGTGGCTCGCCTCGGGCGATCGGCTGCGCGGGCGGATGGCCGGGCTGGCCGACGGCGACCTCGTCGACGCGGCGGTCGACGACCTGCGCGAGGTGCTGGCCACGGTCACCGCCGGGGACGTGGCCGCGATGATCGCCGAGCCGATCCAGGGGGTCGGCGGGTTCGTGGCCGGGCCCGACGGGCTGCTGGGGGCGTACCAGAAGGTCTTGGGGGAGCACGGGATCCTGCTGATCGCCGACGAGGTGCAGACCGGCTGGGGGCGTACGGGGGAGCATTTCTGGGGTTATCAGGCCCACGGCGTCATCCCCGACCTGATCACGTTCGCCAAGGGGATCGGCAACGGGTTCGCGCTCGGCGGCGTCGTCGGGCGGGCCGAGGTCATGAACGCGGTGCCGGCGATCAGCTTCTCCACGTTCGGCGGCAACCCGCTGTCGGCGGCGGCCGGCAACGCCGTGCTCGACTACGTGCTCGACCACGACCTGCAGGCCAACGCCGCGCGGACCGGGGCGATCCTGCTCGACGGGCTGCGCGGGCTCGACCTCGGGATCATCGGCGAGGTGCGCGGCAAGGGCCTGATGATCGGCGTCGAGATCGTGCGGCCGGGGACGAACGAGCCGGACCCGGCGGGCACGTTGCGCGCCTTCGACGAGTGCCGGGCCGGTGGCCTGCTGGTCGGCAAGGGCGGCCTCTACGGCAACGTGCTGCGGATGGGCCCGGCCCTGACCCTGACCGAGGACGAGGCCCGCGAGGGTCTGGGCATCCTGACCGCGGCACTGTCCCGCGTGGACGCTGAGGCGCGTATCGGCTGATAGTTACATTTACGAACGCCTCGGTCACGGTGAGGATTGTTCAGGGCGGTGGAGACCAGGTTGCCCAGCTGCGGCTGACTGCAACTCCAGGTCGGCCCTGAACAACCCTCAGACGTGACCGGGGCGTTTTGTATGCGCGTTGGAAACTTTCGCTAGATCTGAAGAAACTTCTCTTCACTTTGGACGAAACAGATCGGTAACCTATCGAACGATGTCGTTCGAAGGAGAGACCGCAATGCCGCAATCTCTGAACCGTCGTCAGCTTCTCGGCGCCGCTGCCGCGGCCGGTGCCGCCGCGACCATCGCAGTGCCAGGCGCCGCCCAGGCGCACGGGTCCCACGGGCACTCGCCCAGCCGGGTTCCGCGCGACCAGATCAGCGTTCAGCTCTACACGCTGCGCAACCAGCTCAACATCAACCTCGAGACGAGCCTCGCCGAGCTCCGCCGCATCGGCTACACCCGGGTCGAGCACGCCGGCTTCGTCGGCCGCACGGCCGCCCAGTTCCGGGCCGCTCTCGACGCCGCCGGTCTGCGGGCCACCTCGGGCCACGTCGGCATCCCGCAGCCGTTCAACGCCAGCACCTGGGAGAAGGCCCTCCAGGACGCGAACATCGTCGGCAACAAGTTCATCGTCCACCCGTTCTTCGGGCAGGGCGCCAACGGCGCGATCCGCGACCCCGCCGTCTACCGCGCGTTCGCGGCCGACCTCAACACGGCCGGCAAGCTGGCCCGCCGGGCCGGGCTGCAGTTCGGCTACCACAACCACCACGCCGAGTTCTTCCGGCAGACCGGCACCAAGCTGACCGGAATGGACATTCTCTTCAACGAGACCGACAACCGGTACGTGCACTTCGAGGTCGACCTGTTCTGGGCCTTCCGCGGCGCCCACGACCCGGTCGATCTGATCAAGGAGAACCGGGGCCGCATCAAGCAGGTGCACGTCAAGGACCTCGACATCAACGCGAGTTTCGCCGACGCCGGCGACGGCCTGATCGATTTCGGCCGCATCTTCGAGCACGCGAAGGAAGCCGGTCTCGTCGAGTACATCGTGGAGCGTGACGACGCGGGTTCACCGCCGCGGACGCCGGCCGACGCTCTCACCACCGCCCAGCGCGCTTACACCTACCTGGAGGGGCTCCGATTCTGATGTTGCGCCGCCTCGCAACGCTGAGTGTCGCCGGTGTGGCCTTGATGGTCACCCCGTCCGTGGCTGTCGCCGGGGGCTCGTCCTCCGCCCCGCTGCCGCCGTCGTCCGACTTCCAGAAGGTCACCCTCAACGACTTCCCCGGCGAGCCGATCGCGCTCGCCGTGCTGCCCGACCGGCGGGTGCTGCACACCGCCCGCGGCGGCGAGGTCCGCATCCACGAGCCCTCCACCGGGCGCAACGTGCTGGCCGGCACCATCCCGGTCTACCTGCACGACGAGGAGGGCGTGCAGGGCGTCGCGATCGACCCCGACTTCAAGCACAACGGCTGGGTCTACATCTACTACTCGCCGCCGCTGGACACCCCCAAGGACGACCCGCTCACCCCGCAGTTCAACGAGGGCGACGCGCCCGCCGAGGGCACGGCGGCCGACTTCGCCCGGTACAAGGGCCACCTGACGCTGTCGCGGTTCAAGCTGGTCGGCAACACGCTGAAGCTGAACACCGAGCAGAAGATCATCGACGTGCCGACCGACCGCGGCCAGTGCTGCCACGTCGGCGGCAAGATCGACTTTGACAGCAAGGGCAACCTGCTGCTGTCGACCGGTGACGACAGCAACCCGTTCTTCTCCGACGGCTTCGTGCCGATCGACGAGCGACCCAACCGCAACCCGGTCTTCGACGCCCAGCGCAGCTCGGCCAACACCAACGACCTGCGCGGCAAGCTGCTGCGCATCAGGGTGGGCAAGAACGGCGGCTACACGGTCCCGTCGGGCAACCTCTTCAAGAAGGGGACCGCGAAGACCAAGCCCGAGATCTACGCGATGGGCCTGCGCAACCCGTTCCGGTTCACCGTCGACCCGAACACCGACGTCGTCTACATGGCCGACTACTCGCCGGACGCGCGCAACGCGAACCCGGCGCGCGGCCCGGCCGGGCACGGCCGCTGGATGGCGATCGACAAGCCGGCGAACTACGGCTGGCCGTACTGCGTGCAGCCGGACATGCCTTACATCGACTACGACTTCGCCACCGGGGTCTCGGGCGCGCCGTTCAACTGCGCCGCGCCGGTCAACGAGTCGCCCAACAACACCGGCCTGCGCAACCTCCCGCCGGTCGAGAAGTCCGAGATCGCCTACACCTACACCGCCAGCGCGCAGTTCCCCGAGCTGGGCACCGGTGGCATCGGCCCGATGGGCGGCCCGGCCTACGACTACGACAAGAGGTCCCGTTCGCCGTTCAAGTGGCCGGCCGCGTTCGACGGCAAGCCGCTGTTCGCCGAATGGACCCGCGACTGGGTCAAGGCGCTCACGCTCGACCGCCGCAACCAGGTCACCAAGATCGAGGCGGCGCTCCCGGAGATCGTCTTCGACAACCCGATGGACCTCGAGTTCGGCCCCGACGGCGCGCTCTACGTCCTCGAGTACGGCGACGGCTACTTCGCCGAGAACCCGGACGCGCAGTTGGCCCGCATCGACTACGTGCGCGGCAACCGCACCCCGATCGTCAAGGCGGCGGGCACGCCGACCTCGGGCCAGGCACCGCTGACAGTCGCGTTCTCCAGCGCCGGCACCAGCGACCCCGACGGCGACCGGATCAGCTACGCGTGGGACTTCGACGCCGACGGCCGGGTCGACTCCCGTGCGGCGAACCCGACCTACACGTACACCCAGAACGGCAACTACCGGGCCACGCTGAAGGTCACCGACAGTACCGGTCGCTCGGCATCGGCCGAGGTGAAGATCCCGGTCGGCACGGCGGCCCCGGTCGTCCGGTTCACCACCCCGCAGGCGGGCCAGCCGTTCGCCTTCGGTGACACGGTCAACTTCGAGGTAGTCGTCACCGACGACGCGCCCGTCGACTGCTCCCGGGTCACCGTGACCTACGTCCTCGGTCACGACACCCACGGGCACCCACTGTCCACGGCGTCGGGTTGCACGGGCTCGATCGTCACGTTCCTCGACCCCGGTCACGCCGGCGCCGACAACCTGAACGCGGTGTTCGTGGCCTCCTACACCGACACGGGCTCCCCGGCCCAGACGGGCACGGCGACCGTCGTGCTCACCCCCACCAGCTGACACAAGTACCACGACCGCCGGCCGGATCCCTCGGGGTCCGGCCGGCGCCGTAATGGCACCGGAACACCGCTCTGTTACGGAACGCACCGTGTCAGCGGCACTCCGGGCCGGGAACAGTTGCCGGGTGACAGAGACGACGGTCATTCTGGCGCTGGTGGTGATCACGGCCCTCGGGTTCGACTTCACCAACGGGTTCCACGACACGGCGAACGCGATGGCCACCTCCATCGCCACCAAGGCATTGAGACCGCGTACGGCAGTCGCCCTCTCCGGCGCCCTCAACCTGGCCGGCGCTTTCCTGTCGGTCGAGGTCGCCCTCACGGTCACCAACGCGGTCGTGCGCATCAAGAACGCGAACGGCACCCCCAAGGCGTCGCTCACCGCCGACGGGGGCGAGGCGCTGCTGCTGATCGTGCTGGCCGTGCTGGTCGGCGGGGTCGTCTGGAACCTGCTGACCTGGCTGCTCGGCCTGCCGTCGAGTTCGTCGCACGCGCTGTTCGGCGGCCTGATCGGGGCGACCGTGGCCGGGCTGGGCTGGTCGGGCGTCAACTGGAACGGCGACGGCTCGAAGCTCGACGGCGTGATCGGCAAGGTCATCCTGCCGGCCGTGCTGTCCCCGGTGATCGCGGCGATCGTCGCCACGGCCGGCACCTGGCTGATCTACCGCGTCGTCCGGGGCGTCGCCCAGCGCTTCACCGACACGGGGTTCCGGTGGGGGCAGATCGGCAGCGCCTCGCTGGTGTCGCTGGCCCACGGCACGAACGACGCGCAGAAGACGATGGGTGTCATCACCCTCGCGCTGATCGCGGCGGGGGACTGGCACAGCACCAGCAGCATTCCGTGGTGGGTGAAGGTGGCCTGCGCGCTCTCGATCTCGCTGGGCACCTACCTCGGCGGGTGGCGGATCATCCGTACGCTCGGCAAGGGCCTGGTCGAGATCGCGCCGCCCCAGGGCATGGCGGCCGAGTCGTCCTCGGCGGCGGTCATCCTCGCGTCCAGCCACCTCGGGTTCGCGTTGTCGACGACCCATGTCGCCACCGGCTCGATCCTCGGCTCGGGTCTGGGCAAACCCGGGGCCCTCGTACGGTGGAGGGTCGCCGGCCGGATGGCCACCGCGTGGGTCATCACGCTGCCCAGCGCCGCGCTCGTCGGTGCCGCGACGTGGTATCTCGCGCATCTCGTCGGCGGCCTCGCGGGTGCGGCCGTCATCGTCGCGCTGCTGGTGGCGATCGCGGCCCTCATGTACGGGCGCTCGCGCCGGACGCCGGTCGATCGCACCAACGTGAACGATGATTGGCACGAGACGCAGCGGGAGGGCGTATGAGCAATCTGGGGTTCGCGCTCGCGGGCGCGTGGAAGGTGCTGGCCGCCGGGCTGGTCCTCGGCGCGGGGCTGCCCGTGGTGTTCGCGCTCGGCATCCGGGCCCTGGCGTTCGGCGCCGGAGGTGACGCGGAGGTGAACGGGTCGCGTCCGCACCGGATCGGCACGATCATGGCGTACGGGCTCTTCGTGATAGTTGTGCTCGGTGTGCTGCTCGGCCTCACGTTCATCGTGGCGAGCGGCTTCGGCAAGGCGATCAGCTTCGAGCACCTGTACCCGACCGTGATCGACAAGTAGGGATTCCGTGACCGACAATCGTTCGAACTTCCTCGTTCGCGCCGTCGAGTGGCTGCGGGCCGGTTACCCCACCGGCGTACCGCGTCAGGACTATGTCGCCCTGTTCGGCCTGCTCCGTCGCAAGTTGACCGAGGAGGAGGTTCGCAAGATCGCGTCGGATCTGGCCGAGCAGTCGCTGCAGAGCGCCGACCCGATCAACACGCAGGACATCGAGGCGATGATCAATGAATCGGTGCTCCAGGAGGCGACCCCGGAAGACGTCGTACGGGTCTCGGCGCGGCTCGCGGCCGGCGGATGGCCCCTGGCCGACCCTCCGCTCGACTGACGGACGGTATTTTAGCTATGACGCTCCTCCCACGTAAGTTGAACATCGGGTAAACAATCCATGATCCCAGGGGTAACGAGCTCGAAATATCTAATTCACAGTAGCTGAACTCTTTTCGTCTGATCTTCCGTTAGCGACCCTGACGGAGTGACAGAAACATCGGTGATCCTGGCCCTGGTGGTGGTCACGGCCCTCGGCTTCGACTTCACCAACGGGTTCCACGACACGGCGAACGCGATGGCCACCTCCATCGCCACCCGCGCCCTCCGGCCCAAAACAGCCGTCGCGCTCTCCGGCATCCTCAACCTGATCGGTGCCTTCCTGTCGGTCGAGGTCGCCCTGACCGTCAGCAACGCGGTCGTCCGCATCCAGAACCCGGACGGCACTCCCAAGGAGTCGCTGACCGCGGACGGCGGGACGGCCCTGTTGCTGATCGTGCTGGCCGGCCTGATCGGCGGCATCGTCTGGAACCTGTTCACCTGGCTGCTGGGCCTGCCCTCCAGTTCGTCGCACGCGCTGTTCGGCGGCCTGGTCGGCGCCACCATCGCGGGCCTCGGCTGGGCCGGGGTCAACTGGAACGGCAACGGCAGCAAGCTCGACGGGGTCGTCGGCAAGGTGATCCTCCCGGCGCTGATATCACCGGTCATAGCCGGCGTGGTGGCCGCGGTCGGCACCTGGCTGATCTACAAGCTGACCGTCGGGGTCGCGCAGCGGTTCACCGAGAACGGGTTCCGCTGGGGCCAGATCGGCAGCGCCTCGCTCGTGTCGCTCGCGCACGGCACCAACGACGCGCAGAAGACGATGGGCGTCATCACGCTCGCGCTGATCGCGGCGGGCGACTGGACCGACACCGGCAACATCCCGTTCTGGGTCAAGGCGTCCTGCGCGGTCGCCATCGCGCTCGGCACCTACCTCGGCGGCTGGCGCATCATCCGCACGCTCGGCAAGGGCCTGGTCGAGATCGCCCCGCCGCAGGGCATGGCGGCCGAGTCGTCGTCCGCGGCGGTCATCCTGGCGTCGAGCCACCTGGGCTTCGCGCTCTCCACGACCCACGTCGCGACCGGCTCGATCCTCGGCTCCGGCGTCGGCAAGCCCGGCGCCCAGGTGCGCTGGCGCGTGGCCGGCCGCATGGTCGCCGCATGGCTGATCACGTTGCCCGCGGCCGCGGTCGTGGGCGCGCTGATGTGGTATCTCGGCAGCTTCGTCGGCGGCGTGGCCGGCGCCGTCGTCATCTTCGCGCTGCTGCTGGTGCTGGCCGGCGCGATGTGGCTGCGGTCCCGGGTCACCCCGGTCGACCACAACAACGTCAACGACGAGTGGGACGGGGAGCAGCCGGCCGACGAGCCGCGCGTCCCGGCCGGGACGGGCGCGGCATGAGCAACCTCGGATTCGCGCTCGAAGGCGCGTGGAAGGTGCTGGCGGCCGGGCTGATCCTCGGGGCCGGGCTGCCTGCCCTGTTCGCGCTCGGGATCCGGGCGCTGGCCTTCGGCGCGGGCGGCGACGCCGAGGTCAACGGCGGCCGGCCGCACCGCACCGGCAAGGTCATGGCGTACGCCCTGTTCGCGATCGTCATCCTCGGCGTGCTGCTCGGCATCACGTTCATCGTGGCGAGCGGCTTCGGCAAGACGATCAGCTTCGAACACATCGTCCCGACGATCGTCGACAAGTAGGGCTCACCCGGACAGCAACTCGTCGAGACCGGCCGCGACCCTGTCGCGGTCGGTGACGTCGACGACGCGGACGAGGGGCGATCGGGCGATCGCCGCGGCGCGTTCGCCGGCGTGGGCGGCGATGCGGTCGGCGGCGCGGCCGGTGCCGGACAGGACCAGCACGGGGCGGCCCTCGGCGAGGCTGTGTTCGGCGTCGTTCAGGGTCAGTTCGCCGCCGTTGATCAGGACTGTGACGCTGGGGCGGCCGGCCGCGAGGGCCGTGGCCGCGGCGGCGAGGTAGGGCGCCTCGTCGCCCCACGCGCGGCCTTCGCGGGCCAGCACGAAGTGGGTGTGGTGCGGCTCGAGCGGGGCCGCGTCGGCGATGGGGTTGTGCGTGTGGCCCGGGTAGGTGACCGTGTCGAGGGCGGCCACGCCGACCAGTGGGAAGCCTTCGGCCGCCCGGCCCAGCAGGCGCATGACGCCGCTGTCGGTGCCGCCGTCGACGGCGGCCGCGGCGTGGGCGCGTACGGCCGGGGCGATCACGTCGGTGAGGACGGCGCCGGATGACGCCGAGCCGGTCAGGCCGCCCGCGCCGCCGACCAGCACGAGCACCGGGCGTGGGGCACCGAGGCCCAGGGCGGCCACAGCGGCGGGAACGCCGTCGACGGAGTCGACGAAGACGGCCCGCCCCAGCATGAACGTTGACCCTACTGGACGGTGGCCGCGCCGGACGGTGACGCGGCCACCGCGATGATCAGCCGGCGAGGGTGCGGGAGAGCACGCCGATGTCGGGCTGGTCGGTGAAGAGTCCGTCGATGCCGGTCTTCAGGAACGTGATCTGCTCGTCGATGGCCCGGCCGTAGGCGTTCGGGTCGGTGCCCACCCGGTAGTCGGCCGGCAGGAACTGGTTCTCGGCCCGGAACGTGTACGGGATGACCTTGAGCCCGGCCGCGTGGGCGTCGCGCACCAGCGTGGTCGGCGTGCCCAGGGTCGCGTCGGCGTTGCGCGGGATGACCTGGCTCTTGTCGGGGCCGATGCCGTCGACGAAGAACGACAGCTCCTTGAGCCCGGCCGGGGTCAGCCACTGGGCGTACGACCTGGGGTCGTTGAACGGGTTGCCCGCGGCGCTGGTCAGGAAGACCAGGTTGACCTTCACCCGGTACTGCTGGTGCAGCATCTTCAGGTTGGCCGCCTCGAAGCTCTGGATCCACACCCGGGCGCCGCGCTTGTCGAGGTGGTTGCGGCGCAGGGTGTCGACCAGCGGGGTCTCGAGGTCGAGGCCGAGCCGGCGGAAGTAGGTGGGGTGCTTGGTCTCGGGGATGACGCCGATGTCGCGGCCCAGCTCCTTGGAGAGCTTGGCGCGCAGGTCGAGCACCTCCTGGAAGGTGGGCACCTTGAACAGGCCGTTGTAGAGGGTGTTCTCCTGGCGCACGGCGGGCAGCCGCTCGACCGCGCGCAGGGTCCTCAGCTCGGCCAGGGTGAAGTCCTCGGTGAACCAGCCGGTGACGCTGACGCCGTCGAGCAGCACCGTCTTCCTGCGGGCGGCGAACTCGGGCCGGTTCGCCACGTCGGTGGTGCCGCCGATCTCGGGTTCGTGCCGCGCGACCAGCACGTGGTCCTTCGTGGCGACCAGGTCGGGCTCGATGTAGTCGGCGCCCATGCGAGCGGCCAGCTCGTACGACGCGAGGGTGTGCTCCGGCCGGTAGCCCGAGGCGCCCCGGTGCCCGAACACCTCGGGCTCCTTGCGACCCGGATGCGCGAGCGCGGGAGCGGCAACCGCCCCGGCCAGCGCGGGCGCGGTGGCGGCGACGGCGCCCAGGCGCAGCACCTGACGTCGGTCAGCCACGTGATCCTCCACGGGACTCGCCCGGCGTCCGTCGCCGGTGGTCCCGGGCAAGAGTCGAAGCGACGCAGCCGTCCGCGAGGCGACCTCGACGTAGCGATCAAGAGAACGACGCGATAAGCGTTTTAGGGGAGGTAATCCTCAAGGCGTGCGGGGGTGAGGCCGGCCTTGTGGATGGCGTTGAGCACGGCCAGGAAGTCGTCCGGGAAGCGGTCGCGGAAGTGCATCAGGATGATGTCTCCCGGCTGAACGACGTGTTTCTCCTGGTAGAAGACCTTGCCTTTGTTGGTGGTCTCCTTCCAGTAGAAGGCCGCCTTCATTCCGCAGTCGTGCACGACCTTGAGGGTGGTGGCGTCGTGGCTGCCGAACGGCGGGCGGAACAGCGTGGGCCGGGTGCCGTACATCTGGGCCAGTTTGTCGGCGCCGCCGCAGATCTCGCGCTTCTGGGCGGCGTACGACCGGCCTTTGAGGTTGGGGTGGCTGATCGTGTGGTCCTGGATCGTCGCGCCGGCGTCGCGCAGCCGGGCGAAGTAGCCGGGGTCCGATGTGATCGCGTTGACCTCGAGGAACAGCGTGACCGGCACGTCGGCCGCGCGGAACAGCTCGAGCGCCTGGGGGTGTTTGACCCAGCCGTCGTCGATCGTGATGAACGCGACCTTCTCGTTCGTCGGGATGCGGCTGAACCACCCGGCGGTCCCGTCGGTCGGCAGCGTCACCTTGGTCGGGGCGGGCGGCTCGGCGAACTTCGGGATACGGGCCAGCAGATTCGCGGGCAGACCGGACGGGACCGTCGCCTCGGTGGTCGGTGTCGCTGCCGGGCTTTGCGGAAGCGGCGGGGCCGATTTGGAGGTGACGAGGTGGTCACCGCCCGCGCATCCGACGAGGACGGACAGCAGCAGGGCCGCGGTCGCCGTACGGAGCTTGTTCATGCGTGCGTCCCGTCGTCGGTGAGCCTTTCACCTTCAGGACGCGGCGAACCGGGGGGAATGACGCCCGTTGTGGCCTTTGTCATGATCGGGTGCCGGAGGGCCCGGCGGCTGCGCGGCCCGGACTGGCGCGGGACGACGCGCCGCGGGCGGGCCTGGGGCTGCGGGAACACGAACCGCTTCATCGCCCACAGACGGAAGAACATGGCGATCAGAGTTCCGGCGATGATGCCGCTGGCGAAGTCGGCGATCTCCTGGACGGGCCGGCTCACGTCGGGCGTGCGCAGGTCGAACACGTAACGGGAGACGCCCAGCGGAATCAGGTTGATCATGATGCCGAGGGCGCTGACCGCGAAGAACATGGCTGCCTCGTGCCGCCGCTCCCGCCCGCCACGCTGGCGGAACGACCACTCCCGGTTCAGCACGTAGGACAGCACGGTGCTCAACGTCGTGGCGATCGCGAGCGCGGTGACCGGCTTCTCGTGCAGCACGGTCAGCTTCAGGGCGAAGTTGATCCCGGTCGTGACCAGGAAACTGATGCCTCCGACGACGAAGAATTTCGCGGCTTCGTGGTGCTTCGCCCACATCCGCTGCAACAACATTCCGGCGAGACTAGATCACCTTGGCAAGAGGTCGGACGCGGCCCTCCTTCCAAAGTGGGAGACGACACCGGCTTGCGTGCGGAGGAAACGAACGCCGCGTTTATCGACGATCGACGGTATGTCGAAGCTCGTTCCGGCCGGGCTGATCGCCCTGGCCCTGGTCCCGTCCGCGGTCGGGGTGGTCCGTCTCGGTGAGTTCGCGAGCGGCACCGGCCCCTCGGACAATCCGCCGGCCCCGGTCATCGTCCACATCGTGGCGGTGCTGCTCTACAGCCTGCTCGGCGCGTTCCAGTTCGATTCCTCCGTACGTCGTCAGCACCCGTCCCGGCACCGGCGGGCCGGCCGTGTCGTGGTCGTGGCCGGGCTCGCGGTGGCGGCCAGCGGCGCGTGGATGACCCTCGCCTACGACCTGCCTTCGCATGACGGCGTCGTGGTCAACGCGGCCCGGCTGGTGGTGGCGGCCGTGATGGCGGCCGGCCTCGTGCTCGCCGTGGCGGCGATCCGGCGGCGCGACGTGCGGCGGCACCGGGCCTGGATGATCCGGGCCTACGCGCTGGCCCTGGGCGCCGGCACCCAGGCTTTCACACTGGGCGGCTGGACCGCCTTCGCCGGACAGCCCGGGACGTTCGCCCGGGCTGTCCTGATGATCCTGGCCTGGCTGATAAACGTGGCCGTGGCCGAGTGGGTGATCGTCAGAGGCGCAGCTCGGGCCAGTCGAGCAGGCCGGCACCCAGGTCTCGCACGGTAGCCAGCAGGCCGAGCCGGGCGGCCCGGACGGCCTGGTCGTCGGCCATCACGAACACCTCGTCGAAGAACCGGGCCAGCGGGTCGACCAGCGGCTCGACGGCGGCGGTGAAAGCCACCAGGTCGGTGCCGAAGCCGGTCTTCACCTGCGCGACGGCCTCGTGCAGGGCCAGCTCGGCCGGCTCGGTGAGCACCGCCGGGTCGTAGCCGGCCGGGGTCTCCGCGGGCACGATGCGCCGGGCCCGCTGGATCGCCTGGGCGACCGCGACGAAGTCCGGGTTGCCGACCAGGGTGTCGAGCTGGCTCAACATCTGGTCCACGACGGACGGGCGGGCGTAGTGGGGTAGCGCCGCCCGCACCCGGTCGACCGGGCGGCCCTCCTCGGTCAGGGTCTGCTCCAGGCGGCGGGCCAGGAACTCCCCGGCCGCGGTCAGCACCTCGTCGGAGACCGGCACCGGCTGCTGCGCGGCGGCCGCCCGCAGACCGTCGGTCAGCGACAGACCCGACAGGGCCGGGTGGGCACGGTGCACCGCCAGGAGGCCGAGCACGGCACGGCGTACGGCGAAGGGGTCGCTGCTGCCCGTGGGCAGGCCCACGGTGGCGGCCAGGCCCGCGACCAGGTCGAGACGGTCGGCCAGTGACAGCAGTGCGCCGGGCACCGAGGACGGCAGCGCGTCGCCGGTGTTGCGGGGCAGTTCGGTCTCGTAGACGGCCTGCGCGACGTCGCGGGGCTCGCCCGCGTGCAGGGCGTAGTCGCGGGCCATTACCCCGGCCAGGCTGGTCATCTCGGTGACGAGCTGGGAGCCGAGGTCGAACTTGACCAGCCGCGCGGCCCGGCCCAGGGTGGCCGACGACAGGCCCAGCCCGTCGGCCAGCGTCTGGGCCAGCGTGGCGATGCGGCCCGATCGGTCGGCCATCGAGCCGAGCTTGTCGGTGAAGGTCAGCCGGGTCAGCCGCTCGCGCATCTCGGGCAGCGGCGTGTTGCGGTCGGCGCGGTAGAAGAAGGCCGCGTCCTCGTAACGGGCGCGCAGCACGGCCTCGTTGCCGGCCCGCACGAGCTCGACGTCGACCGGGCCGTTGGCGACGGTCACGAACATCGGCAGCAGCGCGCCGTCGGCCGAGCGCACCGGGAGGTAGCGCTGGTGCTTGCGCATCACGGTGGTCAGCACGGCGTCGGGCAGGGACAGGTAACCCTCGTCGAAGGTGCCCAGCAGCGGCGTCGGAGCTTCGACCAGGTAGCTGATCTGCTCGATCAGGGCGGCCTCGCCGGTCACGTCGACGCGGCCCTCGGGGTACACCTCGTCCTGGGCGCCGGTGACGATCAGGTCGTGGCGGTCCTCGGGGTCGGCCACGATGCCGGCCAGCGCGAGCGTCTCCATGAACGTCTCGGCCGAGGCGACCTCGACGATCGGGATGTCGGCCGTGCGCAGCAGCCGGGTCTGGCGGCCCGCGGCCAGGGTGCCGACGGCGACCGGCACGACGTCGTCGCCCCACAGCGCGGTCAGCCACCGCACCGGGCGGCTGAACGAGAGCTGCGGGTCGTTCCAGCGCATGTTCTTCGCGCCGCGCAGACCGCTGACGACCTTGGCCAGCACCGGGGCCAGCACCTCGGCCGCCGCACCGCCGACCTCGTGCTTCTCGGCCACCAGGTGTTCGGCGTTGCCATAGGTGGCGGTGCCCAGGTCGGCGACCGCGACACCCTGGCCGCGCGCGAAGCCCTCGACGGCCTTCTCGGGCGCGCCGACCTTCGGGCCCTTGACCTGCCGTACGTGGTCAGGTTCGCGCGCGCCGACCGAGGCGACCAGGGCGACCAGCCGTCGCGGGGTCGCGAAGACGCGCACCTCGTCGTGCTCGAGACGGGTGCCGGCCAGGCCCTCGGTCAGGGCGCGGCGCACGTAGTCGCGGGCGGCGCGCGCCTCGGACGGCGGCAACTCCTCGGTGCCGATCTCGAAGACCAGCGCGCGAGCACCCGTGCGGGCGGCCGGGGCGGCCACGGCGGTGGCGGGCGGCAGCGGGGCGACCAGGCCCAGCGGGTGGTGCTGCTCGTCGCGGCGGGCGACCCACAGCTTGGCGACCTCGCCGGCCAGGCGCCGCATGCGGCCGAACTCGGCGGCCCGGTCGGCGGTCGAGACGGCGCCCCGTGAGTCGAGCACGTTGAACGCCTGCGAACACTTGAGCACGTACGTGTGGGCGGGCACGGGCAGCCCGGCGTCGATCAGGCGCTGCGCCTCAGCCGCGTAGAGCTCGAGCAGCTGCCGGTTCGCGGCCACGTCGGCGTCGTCGAGGTAGTAGCGCGACATCTCGTACTCGCTCTGGCCGAACACCTCGCCGTACGAGATGCCGTCGGCGTACTCGATGTCCTTGAAGTGGGTCTTGTCCTGAAGCGCCATGATGATGCGCTCGATGCCGTAGGTGATCTCGACGGAGACCGGGTCGAGGTTCAGGTTGCCGGCCTGCTGGAAGTAGGTGAACTGGGTGATCTCGAGACCGTCGAGCCAGACCTCCCAGCCCAGGCCCCACGCGCCCAGCGCCGGGGAGGCCCAGTTGTCCTCGACGAACCGTACGTCGTGGGCCTTGACGTCGATGCCGAGCGCCTCGAGGCTGCCGAGATAGAGCTCCTGCGGGTTGCCCGGGTCGGGCTTGAGGATCACCTGGAGCTGCGTGTGGGTCTGCAGGCGGTTCGGGTTCTCGCCGTAGCGCGAGTCGTCGGGCCGCACGGACGGTTCGACGTAGACGACCTTCCACGGCTCGGGACCCAGCACCCGAAGGAACGTGGCCGGGTTCAGAGTTCCCGCGCCGACCTCGGTGTTCATAGGCTGGACCGTGAGGCACCCCTGGGCCGTCCAGTACGCCGTCAACCGGGCCAGCGCGTCCTGCATCGTGAGCATGGGACCGAAGTCTAGGGCGGGCCTCGCGCGGGTACGTACGGAATATGCTCGCCGGAGATCTTTACGCCTTTCAGGACCTGCTTTCGGAGGACGAGAGCGCAGTCGTGCGCCGCGTCCGCGACTTCCTCGAGGCGGAGGTGTCGCCCATCGCGAACGACCATTGGCAACGGGCCGACTTCCCGCACCACCTGGTCAAGAAGTACGCCGACCTCGACATCGCCGACCGCCGCGGGTCGTCGTCGCTGCTCAACGGCTGGCTCGCCCTGGAGATGGCCCGGTCGGACGCGTCGATGGCCACGTTCTACGGGGTGCACGCGGGGCTGGCGATGGGCAGCATCCGCATGTGCGGCTCGCCCGAACAGCAGGCCCGCTGGATCCCGCCGATGGCCGCGTTCGACAAGATCGGGGCGTTCGCGCTGACCGAGCCGACCGGCGGTTCCGACGTGGCGGCCGGTCTGCGCACGACGGCCCGCCGCGAGGGCGACGAGTGGGTGCTCGACGGCGCGAAACGCTGGATCGGCAACGCCACCTTCGCCGACCTCGTCGTGGTGTGGGCCCGCGACGTCGCCGACGACCAGGTCAAAGGCTTTGTCGTACGGGGTGACGTGGCGGGCTTCACCGCGAAGAAGATCGAGAACAAGATCGCGCTGCGGACGGTGCAGAATGCCGACATCACGTTGGAGGGTGTCCGCGTCCCCGAGGCCGACCGGCTGCAGAACGCCCATTCGTTCAAGGACACCGCCGCGGTTCTCCGGCAGACCCGCAGCGGGGTGGCCTGGCAGGCGGTCGGGGTGATGCTCGCCGCGTACGAGATCGCCCTGGCCTACTCGAAGGAGCGGCAGCAGTTCGGCCGGCCGATCGCGAAGTTCCAGCTCGTGCAGGACCTGCTGGTCAGAATGCTGGGCAACGTGACCGCCGCGATGGGCCTGTGCGTGCGGCTGGCCCAGCTGCAGGACGCGGGCCGATATCGCGACGAGCACTCGGCCCTGGCCAAGGCGTACTGCACCACCCGCATGCGCGAGGTCGTCGGCTGGGCCCGTGAACTGCTGGCCGGCAACGGCATCGTCCTGGACTACGCGATCGGCCGGTTCGTCGCCGACGCCGAGGCCCTCTACTCCTACGAGGGCACCCGCGAGATCAACACCCTGATCGTCGGCCGGGCCATCACCGGCGAGTCCGCCTTCGTCTGATCCGCCCCGTCCCCTCCGGGGGAGGGAGATTCGCCTCACGGCGGTATGGCTCCGCGGGGGTGAGCGGTGGAAAGGTGCTGTTCATGTGGGGGTGGGTGCGCAGGCGGGATCCGCAGCTCGTCGTGGTCCGGCGAGCGGTGCGGCTCACGCTCGTGGCCTGCTTCGGGTTCTATCTGAGCCGGTTCGTGATCGGCAGCGTGGCGATGGCGACGTACGCGTTGTTCGGAGCCCTCGCGCTCGGGGCGCTGTCGCAGATCCCGGGGTCGCCGAAGCAGCGGTCGCGCACGCTGATCCTGGTGCTGCCGGTGGGCTGGGCACTGGTGTCGCTGGGCACGATGCTCTCGTTCAACAACTACGCGGCCGCCGCGGGCATGTTCGTGCTCGGCTTCGTCGTCAGTTTCGTGGGCGTGGGCGGGCCGAAGCTCGTCGGGCTGGCCGCCGGCATGCAACTGCTCTACATCCTTCCGTGTTTCCCACCGTACGATCCGGGGTCGCTGCTGTGGCGGCTGGCCGGCCTCACCATGTCCGTGGTGCTGCTGGCCGTCGCCGAGCGGGTGCTGTGGCCCGATCCCACGCCGCCCGCCTACCGCCACCGCCTCGCCGACGCGATCAGTGCCCTCGGGGCCTGCCTCGACGCGCTCGCCGACGACTGGTCGGGTGACAAGACCGGCCGTGACCGGCTGGCCGCGCTCGTGCCCGAGGCGACCGACGCCGCCGACGCGCTGCGGCCCTCCCGGCTGCCACCGATCGCGCGGCCCGCCTCGGCCGGGCGGCGCGACCGGGCCCTGACCTCGGCCGCCGGCACCGCGCGGCTGCTGCTGGGGCGCGCCATCGACCTCTACTTCTCGGCCGAGCACCAGGCGCTCAACAAGACGGCCGCCACCAAACTGCTGCGCACCACGGCCGGCTGCGTCGACGCGACCGCGGCCTGGCTGCGCGGCGACGGGCCGCTGCCCGACACCAACCTGGTCACGGCGGCGCTCTCCGAGTTCCGCGCGGCCCGGCTCAACACCGACCCGAACGGGGTGCCGCACGAGCGGCTCAGACTCGGCGCGCTCGCGCTGTCGCTGGGGGAGTGGACCAGGTCGCTGGTCTTCGCGGTGCGCATCGCCGCCGGGGAACGGCCGAACCACCCCGACCCGACGCCGCCATCGGCCCAGCCGGGCCTGTTCTGGTATGCGTACCGCCCCACCGCCAGCCTGTGGTGGCACCGGCTGAAAGAGAATCTCACCCCGCGCTCGGTCGCCTTCCAGGGCGCTCTGCGGCTGGCCATCGCGCTGGCGGTGGCGCGCCTGATCGCCGGGGAGCTCGACCTGTCGCACGGCTTCTGGGTGCTGCTGACGATCCTGACCGTGCTGCGCACCTCGGCCGCCGAGACCCGCTCGACGCTGCGGCCGGCGCTGATCGGCACGGTCGGCGGGTCGATCGTGGCGGCCGGGCTGCTGCTGCTCGGCGTCGACCCGCTGGTCTACGTGATCCTGCTGCCGGTCGTGATGATCGCCGGGTTCGCGGCCGGGCCGCTGCTCGGGCTGGGCTGGTCGCAGGCGTTGTTCTCGCTGGTCATCACGCTGATCTTCGCGCAGGTCACGCCGGTCGACTGGCGTCTGGCCGAGCAGCGGGTGACCGACGTGCTGATCGGCGCGGCCGTGGGCGTGCTGATCGGGCTGCTGGCGTGGCCGCGCGGCGGCGGGGGCGAACTGCACCGCGCGACCGGCACGTTCCTGCAGGCGTCGGCCGACGTGGTGCGCGAGACGATCGAGGTCATGGCGAACGGTCTGACGCCGGGCCACGCGATGCCCCGGGCACGCCGGGCGGGGCAGCTCGCCGAGGCGTCGTACGCGCTCTACCAGAGCGAACGGCCCAAGCCGGGCATGCTCGACTGGCAGGCGACCCTGATCGCGGGGCACCACGCCGTGCGGGGCTCGGAGGCGCTGATCCTCTCGTGCCCGGCGGGCGGGCTGCTGCCCTGCGTGTCCCAGCTGACGATGCTGGCCAACTCGGTGGCGTCCGGCTACGACAAGGCGGGCGAGCAACTGCTGCGGGGCGGGGTCCCGGACCGCCCGGCCGCCCCGCCCGCGCCCGTCTCGTGGCCCGACGACCTCGGTCAGGACCTCTACACCGTCACCGACCTGCGGGTCTGGCTCGACGGCCTGCGCGAGGACCTGGTCGGCATGACCGGCCGCCCCGAACCGGGCGCCGTGCCCCCGACCCCGGTCGACGAACTACGCGAACGGGTGGCCCGCGTCGCCGACGGCGCCACCTAGGAGTGCCGTGCTCGCGATCGTCGGCGTGGTGCGGTCGGCGCCGCGAGCGGCATCCCCGTCAGCGCTGATCCTGATGCCCGCCCTGAGCCGGCTGATGTTCCGCACGCCGCCCGCCGATTTCCGGATTGCCCGGGTGGCTCGACGCGGCGTACACAAAGCTTGAAGGGGTGAATCGGGCAACGGTGACGCCGGGCGTCGAGCAGCGCCTCGAGACCACGCTGCACGCGCTGCCCGGCGTACGGTATGAACCTCTGCCGACGGCGCTGCTCAAGCCGCCCCCGGGTGGCTCCCGCATCCTGCGCGGCGGCCGCCTGCCCGGCCTCGGGGAGCACGCCGCCGACGTCTACGACGCCACGCATGAGCTCTGGCAGCAGTCCGGCTGCCGCGTCGACGACTCCGTCGGCCGCGACGGGCGCGTGCTGGTCGTGCACGATCCGGCCGGTTACGTGATCACTCTGACCCAGTTCCCCGGCGACGACCCGGTGCTGACCGTCGCGTCGCCGCCGCTGCAGGCCCGGCTGATCGACCCGGCCCTGCTCGCCGGGCTGCTCGGTGGCCTGGCCCTCGGCTGCGTCGGCCCGTGCGCCGCGGTGGGACCGATGAGCGTCTTCTCGTCGCTGGCCGGCTCGGCCGTCCCGTTCTGGGCATGGGTGCCGCTCTACCTGCTGATCGGCGTCGGCTCGGTGTGGCGCCCGGAGACCCGCCGCTTCGGGGCCGGCCTCCTGGCCGGCGGGGCGGCGGTCGGCATCCTCGTGGCGTGGGTGTTCTCCTGAACGACTAGAAGATCGCCTTCGCCCGCCGGAAACCGCCCCCGCGTCCCTTGGTCGCGCGCTTCGCCTCGTACATCGCCGCGTCCGCGCCCTTCATCAGCGCCTCGTAGCCGGTGGCGTCGTCCGGGTAGAGCGCGATACCCACGCTCCCGCCGATCGACACCTTGCGCCCCTCGATCTCGAACGGCCGGCGCAGCCGCTCACAGATGCGCCCGGCAACGGTGCTGGCCACCTCCTCGTCGGCGTCGCGGGTCAGCAGGATGGCGAACTCGTCCCCGCCCAGCCTCGACACCACGTCGCCCTCGCGCACCGCGCCCTCCAGCCGCCTCGCCACCTGCTGCAGCAGCAGGTCGCCGGCCTGGTGCCCGGCGGTGTCGTTGACCTGCTTGAACCCGTTGAGGTCGAGCACCATGAGCGCCACCCGGTCACGCCCGGCACCGGCGTCCCGTACGGAACGCTCGGTCTGCTCGATGAGGTGGGTGCGGTTGGGCAGGCCGGTCAGCGCGTCGTGGAACGCCTGGTGGCTGAGCGCGGCCACGTGGTCCTGGGCGGCCTGCCGCATGCCGGCGCTCTCGATGATCAGGGCACCCTCGACCGAGAGCTGCTCGGCCAGGATGCGGTCGCGGCTGGTCCACTCGCGGGTGGCGCTCGAGTCGCCGCACATGATCGCGCCGACCGGTCCCTGGGCCGACATCAGCGGCATCGCGACGAACGACCGCAGCTGCATCAGGCGTGCCAGATCGCACGGGCGTACGGCGGAGGTCGCCACGTTGCCCGCGAACGCGACCTTCCCGTCCTTGATCGCCTCCCAGACGGGCGATTCGGTGGCCGGCTTACCCACCACTGGCGCCACGGCGGCATCGCCCTCGGGCAGGCCGACGCTGTGCACGTAGGTGACCGTGCTGTCCGGGTCGACGAGCACGATGGCGGCGTGCTCGGTGCGGAAGCCCGCCGCCGACGAGGAGGCCAGGATGCGGCACGCGGCCTCCATGCTGGCGGCGGTCATGCCCTGCTCGAAGAGGCGGCGGATGGTGCCGGAGGCGTGGGTGAGGAACTGGCGCTGCTTCTCGGCCGCGAGACCCTGCAGCGTGGTGGCGAAGATCAGCGAGAGGGACGCCACGACGTCGGGTCGCAGCACGCCGAGGTCACCGCCGGTGAGCAGCAGTACGCCGACGGTCTGCCCGCCGATGCGCAGGCGTACGGCCATCTGCTCGCCGCTGACCAGGGGCGCGGCGCCGGCCGCCAGGCGGAACACCTTGCCCGCCACGAGCTGGTCGCGGGTGCCCGGCCGGCCGCATCCCGCGGCGGGGTTGAGCAGGCCGGTCTCCGAGTCGAGCTCGAAGACGGTGGCCGCCGTCAGCCCGGCCGCCTCGCCCAGGTGCCGCGCCGCGAGGTCGAGCACGTGCTGGGCCGAGGGCGTGTCCTTGGTCATGAACGAGACGAGGGCGGCCAGCAACGCGTCCTGGGGGTCGGCCCCGAGGACGGCGCCGGCCGCTCCCACTCCGCTGCTCACGCTCATGCCCTCACCAGTCGGCACTTCGCGGCGGGCACTTGACGGGACGGGGGTCGCAGTTCGGGTGCAGAGGGGTCAGACATAGATACCCGTCAACCCTTGACGAGATCAAGACGCGCTTGTTGGATTGTGTTTGCTCCTGAGTGAGCCCGAGCGCAACCCCTGCCACCGAAGGGAACATCGCGCGTGAAAAAACATCCCCGCCTGCTAGCCACCCTCTCCGTGACCGCTCTGCTCGTGTCCGGCGCTGCCGCCCCCGCGTCCGCCGCCCCGGCCTGGCACCCCGGCATCCCGCCGATCGCGACCCCCTGGACGGCCGAGGTCGGACCGGACAACGCCCTGCCCGAATACCCCCGTCCTCAGCTCACCCGCGACAGGTGGCAGAACCTCAACGGCGTGTGGGAGTTCGCCAAGGCCGCACCGGGCGAGGCCGTGCCCGCCGGACAGAGCCTCGGCGAGCGCGTGCTGGTGCCGTACCCGATCGAATCTGCTCTCTCCGGCATCCAGCGGCACGAGGACCGCGTGTGGTACCGCCGCACCTTCACCGTGCCGGCGAGCTGGAAGGTCGGTCAGACCAACCGGCTGCGGCTCAACTTCGGGGCCGTCGACTACGACGCGAAGGTCTTCGTGAACGGCGCGCAGGTCGCCACCCACCGAGGCGGTTACGACGCGTTCGACGTCGATGTGACCGACGCGCTGCGGGGGACCGGCCCGCAGGAGCTGATCGTCTGGGCCGAGGACCTCACCGACGCCACCGGCCAGCCGATCGGCAAGCAGCGCCGCACCGGCGACCGCGGCATCTTCTATCAGGGTAGTTCCGGCATCTGGCAGACGGTGTGGATGGAGCCCGTCCCGGCCGCGAGCATCACGTCCCTGTCGATGACGCCCAGCCTGTCCGCGCTGACGCTGACGGTGAACGCGCCCCCCGGCCTCACGGTCAAGGCGACGGCGCGTGACGCCGGCCGGACCGCGGGCACGGTCACCGGGCCGACCGGCACGGCACTGACCCTGCCGATCAGCAAGCCCAAGCTGTGGTCCCCCGACAAGCCTTTCCTGTACGACCTGACGGTCGCGCTGCAGAGCGGCGGTAGGACGGTCGACACCGTGGGGTCGTACTTCGGACTGCGCACCGTCGGAACGGCCAAGGGCGCCGACGGCCGGCTCCGCATCACGCTCAACGGCAAGATCCTGTTCAACATGGCGAACCTCGACCAGGGCTTCTGGCCCGACGGTCTCTACACGGCGCCGACCGACGCGGCCCTCGAGTGGGACCTGCGGCAGGACAAGGCGATGGGCTTCAACGCGGTACGAAAGCACATCAAGGTCGAGCCCGACCGCTGGTTCTACCACGCCGACCGGCTGGGCCTACTCGTCTGGCAGGACATGCCGTCGGGCAACACCGGCCCGCTGCCCGTCGAGTGGCGCGACCAGTTCGAGGCCGAGCTGCACGAGATGGTCCGCGAGCATCAGTCGTGGACGTCGGTCATCGCCTGGGTGCCGTTCAACGAGGGCTGGGGCGAATGGGACCGCGCCGCGACCGGGCGCATCGCCACCTCGGTGAAACAGCAGGATCCTTCGCGGCTCGTCAACGCGCACAGCGGCGTGAACTGCTGCAACTCGAAGGGCGACTCCGGCGCCGGCGACGTGATCGACTTCCACCAGTACCTCGGCCCGGCGTCGCCATCGCCTACCGATAATCGAGTATCGATTGACGGCGAGCACGGCGGCTACGGCCTCAAGACGTCCAACCACATGTGGTTCGGCGACGGCCAGGCCTACGAGATGGTGCCCGACCAGGCCACGCTGACCGCGAAATACGTCGCCAACCAGCAGGACGTGCTCACCTCGGCGCAGCACTGCGGCATCAGCGCGGCGATCTACACGCAGATCACCGACGTCGAGGGCGAGCTCAACGGCTTCTTCACCTACGACCGCCAGGTCACCAAGATGGACCTGCGCAAGGTGAAAACCGTCAACCAGAAGATCATCAAGCAGGCCGACGGCTCCGGTTCGGACATTCCGCAGCCGCCGACGGGCACTCCCGGGCTGACCGGAATCGCTTTCTGGCCGTTGGACGGCGCCTATGGCTCGCTGACCCCGGTGGGCGATCCGGCCTTCGCCGAGGGGCACAACGGGCAGGGCGTCACTCTGAACGGCTCCTCGCAATTCCTCGACGCCGGAAAGCCCGTAGTGAACACCGCGTCGGACTATTCGGCCGCCGCGTGGGTCAAGCTCGACCGGGCCGACGGCGCCTTCCAAACGGTGGTCAGCCAGGACGGCCCGTCGAACAGCGACTTCTTCCTGCAGTACTCCGGCGCCGACCAGCGATTCGCGATGAGCTTCGCCGGCGTGCGGGCGTTGGGGCCGGTCAAGCCCGAGATCGGCCGCTGGTACCACCTGGTCGGCGTCCGAGACACCGTCAAGGGCGAACTGCGCCTCTACGTCGACGGCGAGTTGGCCGGAACAGTGGGCGCCTGCCTCCCGCAAGCCGCGCCGACCGGCAACACCGTCATCGGCCGAGGCAAATACGGCGGAAACCCGGTCGACTACCTGGACGGCACAGTGGACCAGGTCCACCTCTACGACCGGGCCCTTTCCCCGGCCGAGATCCGGGACCTGTACACCTCGAATTCATAACGCACGGCTTCACCACCCGCTCTGTTTCGGCAGCCGGAGCTGAGCGGGTGGCGGGCTGTCCTGCTTGGTTACTCTGAGAGCGATGACCCGTCTCCGGCGGTTCCGGACGGGGTGCGGCTCAACCGCCGGATGCCTCACCAGCACCCTTCGGCGCGGCTCCGGGCCGATTGATCCATACTGCGGCGTGGCGTCAGTGACGGAAGCTTGGGTCCGAATCGAAGGCTGGTTGCGCCGAGGTGCTCCGAGGAGCGCCGCCATCCTGGCCGGGCCGGCGACGAGAGAGTCGATCCTCGCGGCTGAGGACGAGATGGGCATGGCGTTGCCGTCGGAGCTCCTCGAGTCCCTGCTCAGCCATGACGGACTGACCGAGTGGGCCGGCTTCCTTCCCGAGGCGACGCCGCTCAGCCTCAAGGAGATCGTCGAGCAGTACCTCATGCGCATGGACGTGGCCGACCATGTCGACGGATTCACGGTGCACAGCCCGAACACTGAATCATGGTGGAACGAGCTTTGGATCCCGTTCGCCGACAACGGCGGCGGTGACCTGCAGGTGATCGATCAGCGGCCGGGGCCTCAGCGCGGGCGGCTGGGTCTGGCGTCGCACACCGACGCGGCCGACTTCGAGGACGCGTGGCCGTCCCTGACCGCCTACCTGACGGCGGTGGCCGACGCCCTCGAGCACGGCGGCGCCGTCGGGGTCTGGCGTCCGGTGACCGAGGAGGGCGCACTGCGCTGGGAGCTGGCCCGTTGACGGGCGACAGCGAACTTCAGTCCTCGCTGGGGATGGGCTGCAACGAACCCTCGGAGATGCGGAAGCGCGTCGCCTGCTGAGGTGCGGCGGTTTGCGTCGATGGCTCGGCGGTCTGCGTCGGGCGGGCGGTGGCCTGCGTCGGGCGCCCGGTGGCCTGCGGCGCGTGCTGGGCGGTCTGGCGGCGGGCCTCGGTCACGTCGGCCATCAGGTCGTCCCAGTCGGGGTCGGCGCGCAGCGGGGCCAGGCCGACCGGGCCGCCGACGCGGGCGTTCGCGTATTCCCACCAGGCGGCCACGCGCACCGGCCAGAGACCGGCCCGCACCGCACCGGCGAGGAAGCATCGGTGGGCCAGCAGGGTCGCGGCCAGGGTTTCGGGGTCGAGGTCCAACGTGGCGTCGTCGATGGCCTTGCCGAGGGCGCGCACGTCGCGGTGCATCTCGGAGTAGGAGATCAGGTTGGGCATGGCGGGCAGCTTGCGGTAGGCGCCCTTCTCGACCAGGTCGTCGGCGTAGACCGGGGTGAAGACGAAATCGTCGACGGTCACGATGAGCGGCAGGATCTCGTGGCCGAGCCGCAGATCGAGCTGGACCGCGGGGAGCCGGGTCGGGACGAAGACCGGCTCCGCGCTCATCACCTCGTCGGGGTCGAGCCGTGCGGTGTCACCCAGGGCGGGAATGTGGACCGACACCAGACCGCGGCGGACGGCGACCTCGACACCCGGAACTTCGGACAGCGCCTCGGTCAGCTCGAAAAACTGCATGCGCCCGTTATACGCCACGCGTCCCACCCGGACACTGAGGTCACCCTCGAGATGATCATCACCCACCGGTGGGGAGGCCGATGTGGAGCTGACGACGACATCGGAGCGTGGCGGATAGATGACCGAGGGTGGAATGGTCAGTGTGGCGGATCGGGTTTGAGGTCTGGCCGAATCGAAGGCGCTCTCGAGCAGCCCTCGCCACGGGTCAGGCCGGGCAGGCGACGGCGGAACTCGTGGACCAGCTCGGCCGCAAGATGAAGGGCGGCGATGTGGGGAAGTGGGCGGGACTGCAGGGCGATGCCGGTGAAGGGGCGGGACTGCAAGGCGACGAGGGGAGTGGGCGGGGCCGCGAGGCGATGTGGGGAGGGTGGTCCGGCGCGGGTGGGGGTGGCAGCTGCTGACATGTTGATTGTCGGTAGTGCTCACTGGTTGGCAATAGGGACGGTGTCAATGCAAAGAAGGGGCAGCGGCCACCGGTATCCCGTAGGCAAACTTGCTGCGGC
>NZ_RJAC01000029.1 GCF_003999975.1 Actinoplanes solisilvae
ACGTGCGCAGGGCGCATACTGGCGGTGACCTCGTCGGGGGTTTCGGTCGTGTGTGGTAACTCGATCCGAACCCACGACGAGGTTTTTACGTCGCTACGTCCCTCTTCCCGAGTGAGTTAGGTACAGAACTTCTGATCAGGCGCTTAGATCTGCCCGGGCCGCACGCGCAGGCGGTTCGCGAGGAGCTGTTGAACCTCAAGGTGGACGCCGACGGGGCGCTCGCGGCGGCCCTCACGGTGTTACGAGCGGACGGGCCCGCCCCGGCTGTGCAGGTGCTCAGCGTGCGGAAGCCGGCCAATGCCTCGGTCCGCGAGCGGCTTCGTGATCCGCGGCTGACCCCGCATGCCTTGCTGGCCGGTGCTTGGCGGCTCGCAGTGACCGGCGACCCCGAAGACCGGAAAGCCGCGGCGGAGGCGTTCAGGCGGCTAACGACGGATCGGATGGTCCACCCCTATCTGCGCTGGAAGGCCCTCGCGGCGATCCCCACCGTGGACTTCACTGCCGCCGAGGAGTGCGCCGGCCGGATCTGGACCGTCGTCGAGGACGAAAGCGTGAGCCTTGATCAGCGACGGTGGGCTGCGGAGGCTTTGGCCGACGCGTTTCCCGTCATGGGAGCGCCGCTGCGCGATGCGGTCCGCCGACTTGCCGAGCACGTCGACGACGTACGTGCTCGGCGCAGGTTGCAGCGGTCGATCGCCGTCATAGACCGCGGCGAGCGATGGATACCGGCAATTGCGTAGCCGAATCGCTTCAGCTGGTGATCCAGACTGTGGTGTCGGGGGTCAGCTTCAGGACGCCGCCGTTCGGGGCGTCGGTCTCCGGGGACGATGAGAGCAGCAGTCGTTCGGCGGGGATGACGACGGGGGCCTCGCCCATGTTGATCCAGCACGTGACCGGGGTGGCGTCGCCGTGGCGGGCCACCAGGTCCACGCGGATCACGTCGCCGTCCTGGGTCACGGCGGCGTGGCCCGAGCCGAGCGCGGGGTGCAGGGCGCGCAGCATGATCGCCTGCTGGTAGAGGCTCAGCGTCGAGCCGGGGTCGGCCACCTGGCGATCGACGGCGTAGTCGGGCCACTCGGCGGGGATCGGCAGCCACGGCTCGGCCGCCAAAGAGCCGCTGAAGCCGGTGCTCGGCGCGGAAGCCGTCCACGGCATGGGGATTCGGCAGCCGTCACGGCCGAGGCGTTTGCCGGATGAGCGGAAGAAGATCGGGTCGCGGCGGGCCTCGTCGGGGACCGAGGCCTCGGGCAGACCGAGTTCCTCCCCGGCGTACAGATAAGCGGAGCCGGGGAGGGCGAGCATCAGCAGCGCCGCCGCGCGCGCCCGGGCCTCGCTGCCGTAGCGGGTGACCTGGCGGGCCTTGTCGTGGTTGCCGAGGACCCATGGGGCGGGTGCGCCGACGGCCTCGAACGCGGTCAGCGCCTCGTCGATCGTGTCGGCGAAGGCGAAGGCGCCGGCGTCCCAGTCGCTCTTGAGCAGGCGGAACTGGAAGGCGTGGTGCAGCTCGTCGGGGCGCGCGTAGAGGCCCACCTCGTCCAGGTCGGCCAGCGACACCTCGCCGACGAGCATGCGGTCGCCGGCGTACGAGTCGCAGATCGCTCGCCAGCGGCGCCAGATCTGGTGCACCCGGGGCTGGTTGGTGGTCATGGCCTGCTCGGGGCCGTGCCCGAACAGCGTCGGCGAGTAGGTGCCCGGATTGTCGCGGTAGGCCGGGTCTTTGAAGAGCCCGTACGCCACGTCGACCCGGAATCCGTCGACGCCGAGGTCGAACCAGAACCGCAGCACGTCGTCGAACGCGTCCGCCACCGCGGGGTTGTCCCAGTTCAGGTCGGGCTGCTGCGGCGTGAACAGGTGCAGGTACCAGCGACCGTCCGGGGTGCGCGACCAGGCCGAGCCGCCGAACATGCTCTGCCAGTTGTTGGGCGGCGAGGAGCTCGCGGGCAGGAAGTGGTAGAAACCGGCCTCGGGTGAGTCGGGGTCCTCGAGCGCCTTGCGGAACCAGGCGTGCTGGTCGCTCGTGTGGTTCGGGACGATGTCGAGCAGGATCCGCAGCCCGAGAGCGTGCGCGTCCTCGACCAGCAGCCGCACGTCCTCGACGGTGCCGTAGGACGGGTCGACGGCCGTGAAGTCGACGACGTCGTAGCCGCCGTCAGCACCGCCCGACACGTAGTGCGGGGTCACCCAGACCGCGTCGACGCCCAGCTCAGCGAGGTAGGGCAGCCGCGCCCGCAGACCCGCGAAGTCGCCGATCCCGTCGCCGTTGCCGTCCGCGAACGAACGCAGGTAGACCTGGTAGACGACGGCGTCACGCCACCACGGGTCCCCGGGGACACGCTCGTACACCCAGATGTCTTCGATCGGCTCAGCTGACATGCCCGCACCGATCGGCCCCCGCCTCGGCGGCTTGCGGGACGGCAACGAACGGCAACCGGTGTGCGCCCGTGTCACTCTGGTAGGGAGCCGACCCCTGGAGGCAGACATGACCGACGCGCGATCCAAGGACGAGACCTTCGAGTACGCGGGTGCGACCGTCGTGCTGGTCGACGCGGCGACGGTGCTGGCCGCGGCCAGGGTCAACCCCGTCGAGCTGATGCGCCGCGCCTCCTGGCCCGCCCCGGTGAACCGCGTCGACCTGACGGTGTCGAGCGCGAACCGCAAGATGACCTCGGTGCACACGTTCTCGGCCGCGATCAGCACCGCGGAGGAGCCGCTGTCGAAGGAACGCATCCGCAAGCTGGTGCTGGGCAACGACCCGGTCGGGCTGCTGCTGGCCAAGCGCATCGAGGCCGGCGACCCGATCGCGACCCGCATCGTCGACGGGGTGGGGGCCGCGGCCGCAGCGGCGTACAAGAAGCTTGGTCTTGACCGTCAGTCACAACCGGTGACCAACCGCGAGCCGGGCACGCTGGCCGACGCGGTGGTCGGGTTGCAGGCCGAGATGACGTACGACGAGACGGGCACGGTGGTGCGCCTGCACGCCGAGGTGCCGCGGGACGAGGTCACGCCCGCGCATCTGCAGGCGTTCGTGGGGCTGACGTTGCAGGCGGTGATCGAGCTGACCGGGCCCGACTCGCTGACCGGGCGCCGGTTCGTGGTCAGCCGCGAAACGGTGTCGAAGGTGCCGCAGACGACACAGACGGTGACGCTCGACATGGTGGGCGGGCTGGCCGACGTCGTGTCCGAGCTGCGCGAGATCGCGGTGTCGTTCCGGCACCCCGAGGCGATGGCCCGCTGGGGTGCGCGCCGGCCCCAGGGCATTCTGATGTACGGACCCCCGGGAACCGGCAAGACGATGCTCTCGCGGGCACTGGCCAACGAGATCGGCGCCGACTTCCGCGAGATCCGTACGCCGGAGATCCTCGACAAATGGCTCGGCGGCTCGGAACGCAACATCAAGCAGATCTTCCGCGACGCCCGGCGCTACCGCGTGCCCACGCTGATGCTGTTCGACGAGTTCGACTCGATCATCAGCTACGCCGGGTCCGGCGGCGACGCGGCCAGCCAGGCCATCAACGCGGTCGCGGGCATCTTCAAGCAGGAGATGAACGATCTGATCGAGGCCAACCCGAACGTGATCGTGGTGGCCACGACGAACTTCCCGCACCGCGTCGACGACTCGCTGATCCGCTCGGGCCGCTTCGACGTGAAGATCAGCGTCCCGAAGCCCGACGACGCCTCCCGGGCCGAGATCTTCCGCAAGATGATCCGCGGCCTGATCGCCACCCACGAGGCGCCCGGCTTCCAGATGTTCGCCGACGATCTCGACCTGGCCGCCCTCGCCACCGCCAGCCACGGCCTGACCGGCGCCGACATCAAAGAGATCCTGCGCCGCGTCCAGCTGGCCAAAGCCATGCAAGACGCCCGTACGGGCGGCCGCGTCGACCCGATCACCACGGAGGACCTGCTCGCCAGCGTGCGCGAGCTGCTCGCGCCCCGCTGATTCGTATCACGCGCGTAGTACGCTGGGGGCGTGCCGTACGAGTGGGAGGACTGGGCTCTGGCCGCTCTGCTCGGCATCGAGCCCTACGAGGTTCGGCATGTGCTGGGGGCACGACGGCGGTGGCCGCGACAGGCGGTGAGCGCCAACGGGGTTCCCGTGCTGACCGTGTGGAGCCGTACGGCGGCTGGCCGACCGTTGATCGTCGCGGTCTACCACACCGCCGGGCTCACCTGGAAGATCATCGGTGCGCGGGACATGACGGATGAGGAACTGATCGAGTTCGGCCGGTGGGAGGAGAACCGATGAGTCACGACGACGACGTACCGCGGACGCCGGAACAGGTCACCGCGTTCATGAACGGGCTCTCCTTCGACGCACCGCCGACCCCGCAGGACGAGCAGGCCCTGTTGAGCTCGCTGCCGCCGGCCGGGTCGGCCGTCATGGTCGTGCGCTCGTTGCGGCTGCCGGCCGAGCTCGATCAGGCCGTCGCGGCCGCGGCCAAGGCGGCCGAGGTGCCCAAGACGACCTGGATCCGGCAGGCGATCGAGATGGCCCTCGCCGTTCAGGCCGACGACGACGAGCCGATCTCGCGGGCCGAGGCGTTGCGGGCGCTGACCATGCTGCGCCCCGCGCGGCACGTGGCCTGACCACCAGGCTGACCGTCCACACCACGTCGACGCCGCGTATCCCGGCGGCGTTCAGCGCACCTTGATGATCGTGCGGCCCTTCACCCGGACGGCGGGGGCGAAGGCGTCGATCGCCTCGTCGAGGGGGCGTACGGCTCCGATGACCGGATTGAGGGTGCCGGCGCCGACGCGGGAAGCCAGTTCGGCGAGCCGGCCGCGGTCGACCTCGACGACGAAGAAGATCGCCCGCCCGTTCTCGGGCCGCACCGGCGGCGGCTCCGGCACGGTGACGATGCAGCCGCCGGGCCGCAGCACGTCGAGGGACCGCCTGTACGTGTCGCCGCCGATCACGTCGAGGACCACATCGGCCGGGCCCGCGTCCCCGAGCTGGTCGTTCTGCAGGTCGACGAATGCGTCGGCGCCGAGATCGAGGACGGTGTCACGGTCGGCGGCGCGGCCGGTGCCGATCACCCGGGCGCCGGCGTGGTGGGCGAGCTGGACGGCGAGCGCGCCGACGCCACCGCCGGCGCCGTGCACGAGGACCGTCTGACCGACCTGGAGCCGGGCGTGATCGAAAAGGGCCTCCCACGCGGTCAGGCCCGAGATCGGCACGGCCGCGGCGGTCGTGAAGTCGACGGAGATCGGCAGTGGGGCCAGGTTGCGGGCCTCGACGGCGACGTATTCGGCCAGGGTGCCGTTGCGGGTCCAGTCGGCCAGGCCGTAGACGCGCTGCCCGACGGTGAGCCCGCTCGTGCCGTAGCCCAGCTCGGCGACGACCCCCGCCACCTCGTGACCGGGGACGCTCGGGGTGCGGTCGCGGCCGGCCCGGTCGGTCCAGGTGCCCGGCCAGGTCAGCTCGCCGCGCGTGAACCCGGCCGCGTGCACCTCGACAACCACGTCGTTCTCGGCGGCGTGCGGGTGGTCGATCTCGGTCAGTCGCAACCCTTGAACACCGGCGCTCTGGTCGGTGGCGACGATGGCTCGCATACCCCCTTTGTACGCCCGTCCAGTGCCCCCGTTCATGCCGAGGGCAACCTCGGGCAGACGTCCGGCCCTACCGGCTGGCTGGTAGGCGGGATTTCCCGGTGGCGGCAATGTGCGCCTCGGCCGATCGGAGAAACCTCAGAGGTGACAGAGCCCGCCGAGGCGGGGCCTTCCGGAAGGGACCGAACCGATGAGTCAACATGCCATGCAGCACGTCGGCGCCAGCGTTGCCTGGCGAGACATCTCCCTGACCCAGCGGATCATGGGCGTTGCCACGGGGGCCCTGCTGGGCATCGACGCCTTCGTCCACCTGAACGACGCCTCCCAGTACGACTCCTTCCGCTCGTCGGTCATGAGCGAGGGCACCCTGTTCCGCATCCAGGGCGTCGTCGCGATCGTGGTGGCGCTGGCCGTCCTGCTCTGGCCGAGCATCACCACCTGGATCGTGTCCCTGCTGGTGGCGGGCAGTGCCGTCGGCGCGGTCATCCTCTACACCTACGTGAACGTCGGCCAGCTCGGCCCGATCCCGAACCTGTACGAACACACGTGGCACGCCGCCGGCAAGATCCCCTCAGCGGTCGCCGAGGGCCTGGCCTTCCTGATCTCCGTCGCCGGCCTCATCATGGCCGTCCGAGCGCGCCGCCGGGCCGCCGTCTGACCACCCACCGCGAATCCCGCCACCATGGCCGGTGGCGGGATCTCGCGTGTCAGAGCCCTCGTCACTCGTCCTCGGTCTCATAGGGCGGAATCGTCCATCGCATCAGCATCTCGCCCGTCTCGCCCGTCTCGCCGGCTTCGAGCGTGACCGGATAGACCTGGCCGGTGACCCGTTCGCCGTTGTGCCGCATCGAGTGGTCGCCCGGTCCCCATCCGAGGCCGAGCACCTGACAACCGCCGACCTCGATCGCGCCGGCGCGGAGCGGATGATGCCATCCGGCCCGATAGGCGCGGTGGAAGTCGGTATGCTCGTCGACCGAGACCATGAGGCCTTTACCGTGAAGGCGGTCGCACCAGGCGGCGAGTTCGGCCGCACGCGCGGTCGCCTCGGCCAACGGCAGGTCGAGCCAACCGTACGGGCCGTCGCCGCCGTGCCGTGCGATGCGTTCGCCGCCGAACTGCGCGTGAGCGTCGTCCCCGTACCGGCCCCAGTAGGTGACGTCGGCGAGCCCGTCGGCCGGGTCGCCGTCCAGTCCCGTCCACGAGTCCAGCGCCACGGCGTCGCCGATGACCATGCCGCAGCGGTCGACGGGCAGGTCCCCGAGCCGAACCGGGTTCCCGTGCCACGGAAGTCCAAGTTCGATCTCCAAGGTCGCGATCGACGGCTCCTCGTCGAACGGGGACGGCGAAGTGCTCGCTCTCACCGTCAACGGCCGGTCAGCCGCGGCCGGGACCGCGACCGCCTCACACAGCCACTCCCGGAGATGGCCTCCTCCCGACAACGCTGCCTTCCGCGCGCGCTCGGACAGGGGTTGGCCCAGTTCCGGCCAGTGGTCGATCCACCCGGCCATGCCGAGCACCAGCACACCGGACGGCGCATCGACTGAACCCAGGTCGACGAAGATCTCAGGCATCCGCCGATTGTGCCGTGCCCCGTCGTGGGCCCTTAGCGCGTGGGTAGACCCCGTGTCCGAGGGTCGGCGAGTGCTGACTGTCTACTCCCGACGGATTTGGTAGGACACCGCGGCCTGGACGCTTCCGGACGGGATGATCCGAGAGCGAGAACCTAGCCGCCGGCCCCGGGGGTGTAGAGGTCGTCCTCGGTGACGACCGGAGCGAGGTCGTCCTCCGGGCGGCCGACCCGCGCGGCCGAGCCGAACATCGCGCCGCGGGCCGGGTGCACCGGGGCGAAGGATGCGAAGCCGCGGCGCTGCGGGATGTCGTCGTAGACCGCCTCCATGCCGCCGCGAAGCAGGTAGGTCTCGTGCCAGAAGCCGGTGCCGCCGCTGTCGCGCAGGAAGTCGCGCCACCACAGGCGGTGCGGCTCGGAGCGGGCCCAGGCCAGCAGCGCGGGCAGGTCCCGCCAGTACTGGCGGATGCCGAGGTGCATGGGGAACAACGACCAGAAGAACTGCTCGTGCGCGAGCAGCCCCTCCGGCTTCTCATCCGACCGTTTGATTCGCGGGCCGCGGGCTACAAGGGTGCGCAGGCCGTAGAGCCGGTTGACGCGCATACCCAGATAGACCACCACCAGATCGGGATATGAGGACAGGTCGACGGTTTCTCGATTGACGCGGCTCAGCATCGCCGGATCTCCTTCCGGTCAGGGATCCTCCGATGCTAAGGCCACGCACCGACCATCTACTCGATGCACAGCCTTCTCGATCGACAATCATCGCGAGGACCACTTCACGATCGGCGCGAACCTTCTCGCGCTTCCACCGATAGGCGGGTGGTCGCTCCGAACGAAGTTCCGTCGTCGAGCTTCGCCGCCGCCCGCATACCACCAGTCTCGCTCAACAGAATCGCGTCGAGCTCGGCGGACGTCGGCTACCTCGACCAGCCCGGCCCCACGGCCGCAACGGGCATACCCAACTGACCTCTTCGCGGCAAGAGAGTAAGTCAGTTTTCAGAGCTCAGTCCCAAGAGTTGAACACCGTTTCGCCCACGCTGGCCGGTCGCCACGAATCAATCTGCATCCACGCCGCCTTGCCCAACGCCGCGGTGTCCACGGCGCCGAGCGATGAGTCGAGCACCTGACAACTCATAGCGTCGGCGCCCGGACAGAGCGACTCAACGCGCTCTCATCGGCACGACACAGTAGACGGGCCGTCACCCCGACCACCGACCGTGACGGGCGGCGGCGCTGGCCCGAGCGCGGACAGCGGGATGAGAGTGCGCTTGATCTTGAAGAGTTCTCGGCGAGTGTCGTCTGTTTCGGGCGCTGAATCCCGCGTTTCCAGCAACGGCGCACGCCCACTGCGGCGCCGTTCTGAAGGGGACTAGCCGCACTGGCATGATCGCCTTCGTGGCTGAGCATTTCAAGAAGCGCTTCTTGGTCCTCCACGACTACGGCATGGGCGGTCTGTGGTGGTGGATCCACGCCCGCTCTGAGTGGGAAATTGCGCAGACGTTCGCAGAGGTGGAGGTCGTCACCGATCCCGACGCGTTGACACGGTTCCCCGATGGCGAGCTGGCCGAGGTCGACATCGACGCCGCAACCATGCCGGCTGGCCTGGACGGCCTGCGTGAACAACGGCGTGCGCAGCGCGATCGACCCGGGTTCGGGGCTCTCGCCGGGCGCGAGGCCGTCTTCCTACGGCGTCCGTGGGACGAGGCCGACGAGACCGAACCGCAGATCTACTACGAGCACCTCGGGCCGGACGGGCGCCGGCTGCGACAGGTCGAGATGTACGCCGACGGAACCGCGGTCAGGACTGGTCCTGAAGACTGGTCGTTCAATCCGCCGAATGACCTTTACGATCCTGACCTGGCGCAGTGGGAGACCGGTGCGCAGGATTTCGAGGAGGTGTGGCGGCGGGCCCGAGATGGAGGCGAACACGGCTGACTTACACCGCCCGTCCCCCGACCTACACGGGCCGTACGCGCTCCAGCGGTGCCGGCGAGAGCGGACTGCGGCAGATCAGGGCGCCGCTCGGCGAGGTGTTCGCGTAAACTTTTGGGCGCCTCGACCCGCTCACGTCAGGCCGTAAGGCCGGTTCAGGCCAGAAGATGGTGCCCGGCAACCGAGCGACCAGGCAAGTCGAGCACCAGCGGCAGGAACACGTTGGGTGTCTCGCATTCCACGAGCACGTGCTGATACGCGGTTCCGCGCATGTTCCAGGCGTGGGACACCCGTCCTTCTGAGAAGTCATGCTCGCCGAAGTCCTCCCGAGGAATCGCCTCGAAGTACTCCCAGAAGCCGAACGGCGGCTCCTGGTCTAAGCCGACGCGTTCCGCTTCCGGCACGGCCGTGGCTTTGAACTCGTCGTCAGTAAATCTGTGCATCCCATCAGAATGCCAGCCGCCTTCCTTCACCCCCGTTCGCGATTGCCTGCACTCCAGGATGGGCGTCCTTCGGTTCACTCACATCGGCCACATGAGCGACCGCCGCTACGAACCGTGACGCTGCGTAGCGACCGGATCCCGGCTATGAGAGTGCGCTCTTGGGGCTCCCGCCACGATTAAATGACGCAGAACGATGCAACTGCCGACTACAGCAAATCGAGAAGGGTCTCCAACCGGGCGGCCAGAGCGCCCTCGATCTGTCCCTGCACCCGGACGCTCACCACGCTCCCGCCGACGGTACGGGCCAACGAGACTGTGAGCGGCGGTACTCCTTCCAACGGATAGCTGAACCATCCGTCGACCGACTCATCGTCGGTGTGATCCACTGCACCGGTGAGCGCGACCTCGTCCAGTTCGCCATAGTCGTATCCAACATACCTGCTGACGTACTCCAGGAACCGAACCACGTTGTCCTCGGACACCCAACCATCGATCGACTGCACCACTACAGTATGGGGCGCGCCGGCCGACCAACGGCCAACAGAGTGACCGTTCGTAGGTACGCAGCACGCTGACAGCGGCAGATCAGGACGATGCAGGCTGTCCCTCATGATTGACGTCATGGCCAACGGCGATCCGTACACGACTATCACCGAGCCGACGTTCGTGGCCCGGTTCCTTCTCGATCCCCACGCGGACACCGTGGAATCGGTGGCCAACGTCGACGCGTTCGTCGACCTTCCGGACAGCACCTGGGCTCTGACGATTTTCACCGTCGACGAGGTCACGCGCCTGCTGGCGCTGTGGAAGGAGACTGGCGAGGTGGCCAATGGCAGCTACTTCTGGGCTGTGGACCAGCTCATCGTGCCTGAACCGGGCCTTACGGCGATGACCGCGGCGGTCCGGGAACTGGTCCGGAGCGGCGACATCACCAGCGTCGGCATCAGATGCGACGACCCAGACTGAGGCGCGGACTGCGGCAGATCCGGATGCGTGATTGAGCACTCCGGCTCCCGCGACCTCGGTGGCAGGATCGTGTTGCAAGGCCTCACGTCATGGCGCGGGCCTCGATCTGGCACGACATTTGTCGGCGGCGAGCGTTGATCCCGGCTTGATGCCCATTGCTCGTGGGCGGTTGCGATGCTCTGGCCAGGCTCGCCTCGTACCCTTGATTCGCTGGCGGCGCTGTACCCGCAACCACCCGCCGGCTCCGCGCGTCGGGCGACGGCAGCCGGACAACGAGACGGACCCGGCCTTGAACGCCGCGCCTTCTCGGCGGCAGAACAGTGCGCCTATTGGGGGCGCTACATGTAACTACTGCTGACAACTTGGATTCAGTGCTGGAAACGACGGCCGGCAGCTTGAGGATGCTGGCAACGGCCCCGAGCACCGAGTGGACCTATGTTCGGACGTGGCGTCACCGTGCCGACGCCAACCGCGTCGGTGGATCGAGGCTAAGCCACTCCGCCGCGTCGACGTTGAGGTTCAGCACCATTTGTTGTGCGAGGATCTCAAGAATGGCTCGGCGGCCCCGCCATTTGCGTTCGACCTCGTACGACGGGGCCGGTGGTGGAGGCGGCGTCTGCCATGACGCCACAGGGATTGGGGAGCGACCATGAACGTCACCGTTGTTGGTTCTGGCAACGGAGGCATGGCTGTCGCCTTCGACTGGGCTCAGCATGGCCACCGGGTCTCGCTGTACTCCCGAGCCTCACACGCTCACGAAAACATTGAGGCAGTTCGGGCAAAGGGCGGTATCAACAGCCAGGGACGGCTGGAGGGCTTCGCCCCGGTTGCGTACTCCGGTACGGACATCGCACCCGCCATGGAGGGCGCCGAGACCGTCTTCGTGGTTGGGCCGGCGTTCGCCACCGAGCCCTTCGGTCACGACCTCGCACCTCACCTGCGTACCGGGATGACCGTGGTGATCTGTCCCGGCTCCTGCGGCGGCGCGCTCGCCTTCAAGCGAGCCGCGGGTTTGGCGGTGCACGACGACAGCATCCTTGTCGGGGAGACCAGCACCCTCCCGTACGCGTGCCGGGCCGACGGCGACGGCAACGTCCACGTATTCCACAGGTTCGACACGGGTCTCTTCGCCTCGGCCGTTCCTCGGTCCGGCAACGGCAAGCTGCTGGAGATCCTCAGGCAGGTCTATCCCTCGACCATCGAGGCGGCCACGGTCTTCCAGACGTCTTTGCAGAACGGCAACCCTGTCATCCACCCCGCGGTGACACTCATGAACGCCGCCCTGCTGGAGCGGACCGGTGGCGACTTCCTCTTCTACGAGGAGGGTGTCACCGAAGCTGCGGGCCGTCTGATGGAGGCTGTCGACTCCGAGCGTCTCGCTATCGCGGTGGCGCTCGGCGTGACGATCCTGTCCGAGCCGGATATCGGTGTGAAGCAGAGCTACATGACCGAGAGTAACTACACGACCGGGTACTCCCGCGCACCCGGCTTCCGCGGCATCAAGGCACCAACCCGCATCGACTCGCGGTACCTCACCGAGGACGTCGGCTACAGCCTGGTCTTCTTCACCGACCTGGCACGTCGACTCGCGGTGCCAACCCCGACGATGGACGCGATCATCGAGATCACCTCCGTCGTCCTCGCGCGTGACCTGCGTGCGGAAGGTGCCCGCACGATGAGTTCTTTGGGCCTCGACGACCTGACCGCCGAGCAGTTACTGAGCCTTTGAGGACAGGCACCAAGCTTGCCGTTCAACCTCTCCGGCCGAGCCCCCGTGTCGCCGGGCGGCGAACCCACTATGCCATCAGGGCAACTACGATGAGTCACGGCTGGCGTGCCGGCTACGGCAAGCTACGCGACCAAACGCGCGTTGTATGCGGCAGAACAGTGCACGAAATCTTGCGCCACGCACAGCCGGAATTGAGATGTGGTTTCCCGTCCACCGCCTGACAATCAATTCATGCGCCAACTTACCGAGGGCGATGTCGCCGCCGCGCCGCTGCCGCCTGGCCGGGTGAATGACGCGTGGGGCTCGTACCTGGCGTTTTGGCGGCAAGGAACCCGCAACGACGCTCGGGCCGCCGCGAACCGCTTCGTCGATTCACTCAACGACTCGGGTGCGGAGACATGTGCCGAGTTTGCGAGATGGTTGTGCGCGCTCCTGTTCGACGAGAGCGATTTTTGGGCCGGCCAGTGGGGCGGGGGCATGACGCAGGGCAAGGATGGCTGGCACCGACCGGTGGCGCCAGTGCTGACCGTCCACCCCCTCAGTGTCAGGGTTACCCTGCCGTACCTGCTCTCCAGTCTGTCCAACCCCGACAGCCAGCACCTGCGGTGGGCGTACCAGTTCACCGTCGGCCAAAGTTATCGCTTGCCGCCGGCAGAACGCCGACGTTGGGAGGACTCGCTCGAAGCCCTGTGCGGTCCGGGGTTTGCGCCGATTGAGCTGCTTCACAACGCACAGCGCGATGCGCTTGCTCGCCGCATGCTGCGCGACGCCGAGGAAGACTGACCGGCGCCGGTGCCTCATCAGGGGATGGCCGTGGATCACCAAGGATTACCTGCATATCAAGCAGATCCGGATAATGTTGGGGCGATCAACCTGACTGTCTGCAGTCGGTCGTTGCTGGGTGGCCGAGCCGTGAGCTCGTCCGCCGCCGCGTTGCCCGATGGCGCCGCTGGGCCGATCTGATGCGACGGGACATCGACGATGTCCCGACCCTGGCCACCTACGGAACTCTGGCTCTTTGGCGCGGTCGAGCGGGAGGCCCGGCCGGCGATTTCGCTGCCCTCGGCAGCTGGTGATTGGACGATCAGGTGCGGCCGCTGGGAGCCGACCACCCCGACATCGTGCCGGTTCGTATCGGCCTCGCGCGCTGGGCAGCGCGGCGGCCGGCCCGAGCTTGGCTGACAGACGAGGCCGGCGGCACCGTGGGGTGTCCATGGTGCCGCCGGCCGGACCGGGGCCGGCCGAAGCGCGCCCCCGGGATGTGTCGTGGGGATTTAGTGGTAGCGGTACGCCCGCACGATCGTCTGCCGCACAGTGTTGCCGGCGGAGTCGGTCGCGGCGGCGCGCAGGGAGACGAAGCCCGTGCCGCGCGGGTGCTGGAGCACCGCGGTGGCTTTCTCACCCAGGCGCAGGGCCGGGATGCGCTTCCACGTCTTGCCGTCGTCGAAGGACGCCTCGACGGTCAGCGACCGCGTGGTCGCCTTGGCCGAGTTCACCTGGCGGTCGAGTGAGATCGGCAGGGTGAACAGGCGGCCGGCCGGCGCGTAGTGGTTGATGTCCACGGCCGGGTCGAAGCGGATCGCGGTCATCGGCAGGTTGACCGCCTTGCCGTCGGGTACGTGGCCGGAGCGGAACGTCCACTCGGCGTCGACGACCGTCGACAGGGTGAACGCCGGGTCGCTGCGGAACAGGGCCCGCATGCGGTAGTCACCGGCCGCGGCCGGCACCTCGGACGCCTGCGGGGTCTGCGTGCTGTGGGCGACCTCCTTGCCGTTGCGGTAGATCCACACGTCGACGCTGCCCTCGCCGACGCTGCGCTGGCCCTCGTGTCCGGCGCTGTCGCCGTGCAGCGGGGCCGGGCCGCCCATCGTGTCGCCGAAGTAGCGGGCGGCGAACTGCTGGGCGAAGTCCGGCTGCGGGAAGACCGGGCCGTTCACGCCGGTGGCCCACTTGTCCGTGTACGAGCGACCGTTCTCGTACGTCTTCCAGTCGCCCTGATAGAAGGTGTAGCCACGCTGGGCGCTGGTCGTGCGCCACTGCGCCTTCCCGCTGCTGTAGAAGTACTCGGTCATCGTGCGCGGGACCGCGTCGTAGTGGTAGCTCATCGGCGTGTTCCGGTTGAGGTCGCTGCGGGTGACCGGCGAGTTGCCGACCGTCCGCGGCACCGACAGCCGCGACACCATCACGTCGGCCACGTCCACGCCCATCTGCGTGGTGACCTTGGCGAAGTCCTTCTTGGACAGTTTCTTCACCGCGCCGACCGGCATGCGGCCCTGCTCGTTGAAGTAGGTGTGGTAGACCGACGAGCTGTTGAACGGCGTGCCGTCGGCGTCGCGGTAGCCCCACGTTCCGGCGACGTAGCCCGCGAAGCCGGTCGCCTTGCCACTGCCGGCCGCCCGGCCGGTGCTCAGCTTGGCCAGCTGCACGTTCATCATCGCGCTGTACGGGTCGTTGCTGCCCCAGATCTGCGGGGCCTTCGTACGGATGGTCCAGCCGACCTCGCCGTCGTTGGCCACGGCGTTCTTGTCGTCGACGGTGACGTTGACCGGCTTGGCCTGCCGCCGGTCCATCGTGACCGTCTCGTCCGCGTCGACGACCAGCGCCGGGTCGACCAGCGAGGTGATGTCGGGGTTCTCGTAGTCGCCGGTCAGCAGGTAGGACTGCACGACGTAGCGGCCGGGCTGCACCCGCACCGCGGTGCTCTCGCCGTAGTGCGCGAACGCGGTCACGCTCTCGCGGCCGAGGTCGGTCAGCAGCGTGATCCACTCGTGCGGCTCGTCGCCGAGACCGGGCGTACGGACCGTGAGGGTGTGCCGGGCGATGTCCATCGCGATCGGCGTCACCACCCGCACGCCGTTCGCGGTCGCGGTGACCTGCCCGCCGAACTGCTGGTCGGCCAGGCCCGCGCCGGGCTGCACGGTCAGCGTGACGGCGGCCGTCTTGCCGGCGGGCACGGTCACCGTCGTGGCGTTCAGCTTGAACAGGCCCGCGGGCGCGTCCGAGGTGAGGGCCAGGTTCAGCGTGACGGCCGTCGAGCCTGAGTTGGCGTACGAGATGGTCTTGGTCTGGGTCGTGGTGAGGCGCGCGATGCCGAGGCTGACCGGGTCGGCCGTGACCGACTGGGTGAGGGCCCGCTTGACGTCGACGAAGCCGGCGCCCTGCTGATACGGCGTGAGCTCGGCGTTGGGGTCGGCCGCCGCGGTCAGCGTGGCCTTGAGCTTGCCGGCCCGCCAGTCGGGGTGCTGCTGCGCGAGCAGGGCGACGGCCCCGGCGACGTGCGGCGTGGCCATCGAGGTGCCGGAGATCGAGGCGTACGCGTCGTTGTCGTCGATCGGCGGCAGGACGCCCTCGGACGCGCGGGCCGCGACGATGTTCACGCCCGGCGCGGTGATGTCCGGCTTGATCGCGGCGTCGGCGATGCGCGGGCCGCGACCGGAGAAGTCGATAAGCTCCTTGGTCTTGGTGACCGCGCCGACGGTGAGCGCGGCGTCGGCGCTGCCCGGCGAGTCGATGGTGACGTCGCCCGGGCCGCTGTTGCCGGCCGCGATCACGAAGAGCATGCCGTACTGGGCGGTCAGCTCGTTGACGGCGGCCTCGAGCGGGTCGATCTCGGGGGTGTCCGAGCCGCCGAGGCTGATGTTGGCGACCGTGGCGCCCTGCTGGGCGGCCCACGTCATGCCGGCCAGGATCGACGACTCGGGGCAGGCCTCGGCGTCGCAGACCTTGGCGCTGAGCAGCTTGGCGCCCGGGGCGACGCCCTTGTATCGGCCGGACGACGCGGCGCCGGTGCCGAGGATCGTCGAGGCGACGTGCGTGCCGTGGCCGTTGTAGTCGACCAGGTTGGTGCCGGTGAAGTCGGCCGCGTCGGCGACCTGGCCCGCGAAGTCGGGGTGGGTGAGGTCGACGCCGGAGTCGATGACGGCGACCTTGACGCCGGCGCCGGTGAGGCCGGCCTGCCAGGCGGCGGGCGCGCCGATCAGGGGGACGCTGACGTCGAGGGTCGGCTTGCGCAGGCCGTCGAGCCACACCTTGGAGATGCCCGAGCGCAGGTTGCCGGCGTTCGTGAGGCTCTTCCACAGGGTCGCGGGCGCGTTGCGGTCCTGCTCGTAGGCGGAGACGCCGATGCCCGGCAGAGCCTTCGTACGCTGGCCGCCGTCGGGGACCGCGCTGCCCTGGATCAGCAGCGGCAGCGTACGGCGGGTGTCGCCGTAGCCGAAGCTGAGCAGGGTCGACACGTCGAACAGCCGCTGGTCGAGACGCCCCTCGGCGAGCAGCCGGGCCGCGTCGGCCGGGATGACCCGCACGTTCTTGCCGGCGCTCGAGGTGATGAAGGGGATCTTCTCGCGGCCGGGAGCGGGCGTGACGTCGATGGCGGTCTGGCCGTCGACGCTGCTGACTCGTACGGTGTCGCCGGTGATGAGGGTGACCGCCTGGGGGTCGGCGGCGAACGCCGGGGTCGTCACCGCGGTGGCGGCAGCCGGCCCGGTGGGCGTCGCGGCGGCGACAGCCCCGCCGGGCAGTGCGGCCCACGCCGTCACTCCCGCCAGGGCCAGCACCGACGTGATGCGGACCTTTCGCATGGTTCTCCTTTGCATGAACGCCGATCGGCGTCTTGGCGGGGAAACCTACGCTCACCAAGATCACAAATCGATACCTGTGAGATTGTCCATTGCGCGGGCATCAAAGTGCAGGGTCCCTTTCAGGGGATCACCGGATGCCGTTCAGGGGGTCGGTCCAACGAGGATGAACCCCATGATCCGCAGCCTCGTCGCGTCCCTGACCACCATCGCCACGGGCCTGGTGCTGGCCGCCTCACCACCCGCGGCGGCCCACGAAAAACCGACGGTGACCTGGACCGACTGCGCCGACGGCGTGCAGTGCGGGAAGCTGCGGCTGCCGGTCGACTGGGAGCGGCCACGCGGCGAGACCTTCGAGCTCGCGGTCGCCCGGCGCCACGCCACCGGTGCGCCTTCGCGGCGGGCCGGCACGCTGGTGTTCGGGCCGGGCGGGCCGGGTGACTCGGGCTACGACCGCATCCTGGCCGGCAACCGGTTCTCCCCCGAGATCCTCGAACGGTTCGACACGGTCAGCTTCGACCCGCGCGGCGTCGGCCGCAGCGGCGGGCCCTCGTGCGATCTCTCCCCGGCCAAACCGTGGGTGCTGACCAGCCAGGACGACTTCGATCGAGCGGCCGCCGCGAACCGGGCGACCTGGGACGCGTGCCGTGGGACGAGTCCCCTGTGGGACCACGCGAACACCCTGAACGCCGTACGGGATCTGGAAGCCCTTCGGTCGGCCCTGGGTCTGCCGAAACTCACGTTCCACGGCAGCTCCTACGGCACGCTGCTCGGGGCACAATATGCGGAGCGTTACCCCCAGCGGGTGCGGGCGATCGTGCTCGAGAGCGTCTTCGACCACAGCCTCGACGTGCGCTCTTTTGTCCGGACGCAGGCCGCCGCCGCGCAGGACGCGTTCGACGAGTTCGTCACCTGGTGTGACCGCACCGAGGAGTGCGTGCTGCACGGCGAGGACGTCCGCGCCATCTGGAACGACGTGCTCGACCGTTCCGCCCCCGAGACGGCGTTCCTGCCGATCGCCCGCCTCGGCTCCCCCGACCGCGCCGGGCTGGCGAAAGACATCGCTTCCCTGCGCGCCGGCGGGACTCTGGATCTCAAACTGCCGCCGCTGGTGTCGTCGGTCTTCTGTGCCGACTGGCCCGCCGACGTCAAAGACTTCCGGGCGTACGAGTCCCTGGCGCGCGACGCCCGAGCGGTGGCCCCCGACGTCCGCTACGGCGCAGGCCTGCTCGCGATCCGCACCTGCCTGGGCTGGCCGAACCCGGTCGCCAACCCGCCGCGGGCGTTGCACGTGCGGACGAGGACCCCGCTGCTGCTGCTCAACTCCGTGCACGACGTGCGCACCGGCTACGCGTGGGCCACGAACGTCGCGCGGCAGCTCGGCCCGCACGGCCGGCTGGTCACCTACGAGGGTTCCGGCCACGGGGCCTACCGGAACACGCCCTGCACGGAGGCGGTCGTCGACCGCTACCTGATCGACCTGATCGTGCCCCCGCCCGGAACACGCTGCGCCGCGGCCTGACCGATAGGGTCCCGGCGTGGCAGCCGACGTCGGGACCGGGCAGGGGTGGCGCGCGGACTTCCGGCGGCGGTGGGGGGCGTACGCGGTCAGCGAGGCCGGCAGTGCGCTGGGGTACGCGGCCCTGCCGATCGTGGCCGTGCTCGTGCTCGGGGTCTCCGACTTCCAGGTGTCGCTGCTGAACGTGCTGGCCGGGGTGGTGAGCGCCGTGCTGGCGCTGCCGCTCGCGCCGTGGATCGAGCACCACCGCAAGATTCCCGTGATGGTCGCGTCCGACCTGCTGCGGTTCGCCGCGGTCGCGTCGGTTCCGGTGGCGGCCCTGCTCGACCGGCTGACCTACTGGCACCTGTGCGTGGTCGCGGTCGTGGTGATGGCCGGGCGGCTGGCGTTCGACGCGGCCGGGGTCGCGCAGTTGCGCACGCTGGTGCCGCCGGAGCATCGCGCGGCGGCCAACGGCCGGTTCGAGACGACGCTGTGGAGCGCCAACACGGCCGGGCCGCCGCTCGGGGGCGTACTCATCTCTTGGCTCGGCCCGACCGTCGTGATGGCGGTGGACGCGGTCAGCTTCCTCGGGTCGGCGCTGCTGCTGCGCCGCGTCTCCTCGCCACCGAGTGCCCCGATCGAACGGCACCATTGGGCCCGCGAGATCACCGCGGGGTGGCGGCACATCTTCGCCCATCGCGGGCTGACCGCCCTGTTCTGGAACTCGATGATCTTCGGCGGGTGCGTCCTGGCCCTGACCCCGCTGCTGACCGTCTTCGTGCTGCGCGATCTCGGCTTCCCGGCCTGGCAGTACGGCGTGATCACCGGCGTGGCCGGGGTAGCGGGGGTGGCCGGTTCGATGCTGGCCCGCCCTCTCGGCCGGCGCCTCGGCGAGCACCGTCTGCTGCTGCTGTCCGGCGTGGGCCGCAACCTGTGGCTGCTGCTCATCCCGTTCGCGCCCGCCTCGACGACCGGTCTCGTCATGATCAGTACGGCGGAGTTCCTGCTGGTGTTCTTCGCCGGCATGTTCAGCCCGACGTTCGCGACCTACCGCATGAACGCCACCGGGGACGCCTACATGTCGCGCGTCGTGATGGCCTGGTCCGTGACGAACAAAATCGTCCAACCTGTCTGCATTGCCGCGGCGGGCGCCCTCGCCGCGGTGACGAGCGCCCGCACCGCCATGATCGTGCTGGGGGTCGTGCTGCTCCTCGGGGCGTCGTGCTTGCCCTGGAAACACTGTTTACGGAATCCTTAAGGCTCTCTTATGGCGGTAACGGCTAGCTTCCTGCGATCAGCTCCCGCCAGCCGATCGAGGTTCCCATGCTGCCAGCCAAAGGCGCACGTCCCATCACCCTGCTCATCGGTCAGACCCTGCGCAACGTACGCCTCGAGCCGGCCACGGTCCTGACCTTCTCGGGCGGCAGCCAGGTCGTCATCGAAACGGCCGTCGAGGGCGAGGCCCTGCTGGGCGACGTCGTCCACGCGGCCTCGGTGAGCGACGCGGGCGAGCTGACGCTGGCCTTCACGAGCGGCACGAAACTGCTGGTCGGGGTCGACGCGGAAACCGAGTCGTGGGCGGTGACCGGTCCGGACGGCCTGCTGACCGTGTGCCTGGCCGGGGGCGAGCTCGCGGCCTGGGGCGACGGCTAGGGCTCTCAGACGTCGACGCTGGCGAACTGTTTGCCGGTGGTGGTGACGACGCGGACCGAGCGGACGTCGGCCGGATCGATCAGGGCGCTGCCGTTGAGGGTGGTGCCGCCGGTCTCGCCCGCCGGGGACACCAGCCAGCTGCCGGCCTGCACCGTGTAGCCGTCGCGGCCGACGACCTCGAGGACGCAGCGCTCGCCCGCCGGGATGCCGGAGACGGCGGCGTTGACGCGCACCCAGCCGGCCGCCGGGGCGACCGCGACGGTGATGCGGGCGCCGGTGGTCGGGTCGACCGCGGTGCCGGTGCGGGTGCCGGGGACGGCGGTCGGCTGGCTGGCCGGGGCGGGCTGGGCGAGTTGCTCGGTGGGCGCGGTGGAACGGCCCGCGTAGATGCCGCCGCCGATCGCGGCCAGGGCGGCGAGCGCGGCCGCGGCCGAGATCAGGCCCAGGTGACGGCGACGGCGGCCGCTCGACTCGGTGCGCACCTGGCGCAGCGTGCGCTGCAGCAGCAGGTCGCAGCCGTCGGGCGGGCCCTCGAGCAGCATCGGCTCGGGCACGGCTTGCAGGGCGGCCGTCCACTCGCGCAGCGAGTCGACCTCGGCGCGGCACTCGTCGCAGGTGGTCAGGTGCGCGTCGGCCGCGCGCCGCTGTTCGGGCGTGAGGGTGTCCACCAGGTAGCCGGCTAGGTCGACGTGCTCGGGTGTCGTCATGAGGCGGACCGTTTCGTGGTCGTGTCGTCGCAGGCTACCCCGTCGTTCAGGCAGCTCACCACCCTGTTCATGAGCGGCGCCGGCATGAGGTTGACCAGGAACCCGTGGTCGGTGGCGGGATCGTTGCGCTGCTCGGCGAACGCGTCGATCTGATATCGGGTGCCGGCCGGAACCACGTACGTCATGGTGATGCGCAGGCGGGGCACCGCGAACGTGCCGACCGGGCAGCCACCGCCGTCGGCCGGGAAGACGACATGGCCGCGATGGTCGGGACTGTCCAGCCGTGAACCGTCCCAGCAGCTCGGGAACTCGAAGATCCGCACCACCCGCGTGCCGCCTCCACACAGCGGATACTTCATGGTCCGCCGGTCGGGAGTGTCCGTGCAGCTCCACCACGCGCGGGCGTTGGCGCCACCGTTGGTTCGCGCGTACGCATCCCCGACACCGGCCCGCAGCAGCCACGGCATCGCGACGACCGGCCCTCGCGGGTTCCCCAGATAGGTCATCGTCAGCGACGCCGGCACCTGCGCCGGACCACTGTGATCCGCGTGCCGCAACACCGGCCAGTAGTACGTCGACCGATCGCCGTTACCGCAGGTGGTGGCCTGCCCGATCAGGCTGTCGACGGTCGACTCGGCCCGCACACCGAGGTTGCCGACATAGTCGTGCACGTGGTGCGACGGCCCCGGCCGCCCCGGCGTGACCACGATGTTCGCGGTGTTCCGATGCCCCCTCTCGTTGCGTCCACAGTCCCACGTGTACGAGCCGGTCGCCGCCCCCGCGACCGCCGGAGCGGCGACTGGCACGAGCGCGGCGTCGTCCATCGTGGTGTAGAACCGCTCGTCCGCGCGCTGGATCAGCAACGCGCCCAGGACCACGACCAGGACCAGCACCACTTCGACAACGACTGCGAACGGCACCGGTGCGTGCCGCCCCGCGGAGGCCATCGACATAGCTCGACAATACCGAGCGTGCCCCGCCTGTCACCGTTCGCCGAGGCGCCCCGCCGCCCAGAACGTTCGCTGAGGCGCCCCGCCGCCCGGGACGCTTCCCGGGCGGCACGACGCCACGGTCCTACGGCTGGGCGCGCGGCCCTTCCGGGTCGAGCGTGTCGACGAACTCGTGCGGACTGTGCAGGTCAGTGCCCGCGCGGGCCGCCTTCGCCTCGGCCGCCATCGACTTCGCCGCCGACGCCGGGTCGACCCCCGACTTCTTGGCCGCAGCCACGACCTTGTAGTAGGCGCCCTCGGCCAGCGCGTAGGCCGCCCGGTACTCATGCTTGGCGAAGGCCGCCTTGGCCAGCCCGAGCAGCGCGTCCGCGGCGAGCAGGTCGGCGCGGCCCTTGCCACCGGACGGGACACGGGCGGCCAGCGTGTTCGCGGCCTCCCAGTAGGCGGCGGTCAGGAACCGGTCGCTGTTGTCCCGGTCGAACTGCGAGAAGTCCCAGTTGACGTCGATGTAGCTCATCATCGAGTTGTTCTCGTCGCCGGCCCACGCGAAGAACGTCTCACCGGACGGGCCGTAGTCGACGCCCGTCTCGCTGTCGTAGCCGTCGTGCGGGTGCGACATGCCCAGGTGGTGGCCGACCTCGTGGATCACGGTGGTGGTCAGCCCGTACCCGCTCTCGACGATCTCGGGCGAGATGAAGTTGAAGACGTACGACTGGTCGCCGGTCTCCCAGTCGTCGTCGGCGTAGCCCAGCGCGGGCGAGCCGACACCCTCGGGCACCGCGTAGTTGAACATCGGCAGCTCGTAGTCGACCCGGCCGGCGTCGTCCTTCGTACGGTCGAGGTTCTCGCGGTTGTACAGGAACAGGTTGGCGTCGGCGGGCAGGCCGGTCTCGGGGTAGCAGCTCTCCCCCTTGAGCAGCCCGACGTAGCACTCCTGGTTCTTCGCGTCGAAGGTGAAGTCCTGGTTGTCGTAGCTGAGCTGGTTGCGCCAGCGCAGCTCGCCCAGCTCTTTGAGCAGCAGGCGCGGCGTCAGGTATTGCCCGTCGGCGTTGACCCCGGGCCACCCCTCGTACGTGTTCCCGTCGATGTTGATCGAGCGGGGTGGCTCGGTCGTGGGCAGTTCGGCCGGGTAGAGCGGCGAGGTCGTCATCAGCAGGTTCAGCGCCACATACCGCGTGATCTTGCCGAGGTCACCGGCCAGGGCGCTCGGCGCGCGGTAGCCGTTCGCCGCGTACTCCCAGGAGGGCGGCATGCGGTAGTCGGGCACGCCGTCGCCGTCCACGTCGGCGTTGGTCACGTCGTAGTTCTGGGTCCACGACTCGGGGCCGGCCGACAGGTCGTGGAACCACACGCGGCGGGTGGACCGCAGGCCGGTCTCCTCGTCGTCGGCTGTGGTGCCGCCCCAGGCGATCATCTTGCGACTGTCGCGGTTGGCGCCGAAGTCGTAGCCGGTGTCGGGATCGGGCTCACCGATCTTGGTGTAGACGTGGAACTTGAAGTCGGAGCGGCCGTACCAGTTGATGAAGAAGATCGTGTTGCGCCGGGTGTCGACGCCGCTGGGCGGGTTGAAGGCGAGCCACTTCTCCACGCTGGGCGCGTCGATCGCGTGGTTCTTCGCGATGTCGAGGACGCCGGCCTGCGCGTTGTAGGCGGTCTGATACTCCGTCAGCGGCGCCGGCTTGGCCAGCTTGGCGAGCTGCTTGAAAAACCTGTCCTCGTACGCCCGGTCGGTGTATTTGAACCGGTAGTCATATTTGTAGGTGATGCCGAGCTTCTCCACCACGTCGTAGGTGAGGCGGGAGCGCACGACGGGCTCGTAGGTCTTGGCGAGCTCGCGCGTGAAGGCGGGCTTGCCGACGTTGCCCGGCTCGTAGCCGAGGAAGACCACGTTCACCGGCACGGTCTCGGTCAGCCGGGGCTGACCGCCGGGTGTCAGGAAGTGGTAGCGGTATGCGGGAGCCGCAGCGCCGGCGGGGGTGGCGGAAGCCCCGACCAGCACGGCGACCATCAGTGTGATGAACGCGCCTCTCCGTCTCATGCGGACACGAAACCATCAGTGAGCGCCGATGGGAAGGCCCTGTGGACAGACGGCATCGATAGTGGTCAATTGTGGATAACCGCTGGCCGACCGGCCCATTCCGCTACCGTCGCGGGGCATGAAGGCCGATCCCTCGAACAGGGCTTTGTTGTCACTCGAACGGTGGACGACGTCGCACCGGCGATCATCGGGCGTCCCGGCTCCGCATCGCGCCGCGATCAGGGCGGGCTCCCCCGATCTGTCGCGGACCTGCGAAAGCTTCCGCCCGCCCGGCTCGCCGAGCGCCGCCGCGCCGCACGGCCGTGGTGCGTCGCGCGCTTTGACCGGCCGCTATAAACCGAAGACGTACGCGTCCGCGGATCCCATAGCGCCCGAGGAGGTCGCCGTCATGGGGACGCCAGACTCCGTCCCGGCCACCGAGCGGCAAGCCGCCGTCCCATCGCCATCCGACCAGCCGCCCGCCGCCTCATCAGCGGCAGCCCGGCCCGCCGTGCCGTCGCCCCGCGCGCCCGACGACGCACCGCCGTCGTCGGCGGCGGGGTCGTCAGCGTCGCTCGGGGAGCAGCTCAGGGCCCACCAGGCCGGCACCACCACGCTCGGCCCGCTGCCCACCGTACGGCCGGCGGTGCCGTCGCCCACGGTGCCGAAACAGCGTGATCCGGTGCCGGTGCCCGACGACATCGGCGGGGCGCTCGAGTCGCTCGGCGAGCAGCACCCCGCCGCTGCTCAGTTGCTGTGCCTGTGTTCGGTGCTGCACGCGGCGCCGGTCCCCGTCGACGTTTTCACACGGTCGCTCGACCGCATGCCACGCCCGCTCGGCGGGGTCGCGCCGCTGCAGTTCTCCGGGCTGGTCGCGGCGCTGGTCGAGCCGGGCCTCGCCCATCGGGGCGCCGACGGGTTGCGAGTGCCGGCGCCGGTGCGCGCGGCGGTCCGCGACGATCTGGGTGACGAGGCCGCTGGTGTCTGCCGCGCCTACGCGGGGGTGCTGGTCGGGGCGGCGGTTCCCGACGACGTCGCCGCGCCCTCGACCTGGCCGCGCTGGGCGGCGCTCGCCCCGCACCTGGTGGCGGCCGACGCGGCCCACAGCGCCGACCCGGCACTGCGGGCGGCGGCCTGCCGGCTGGTGGTGAGCCTGCTGCACCGTGGAAAGGCACGGCCGGCCCGCACGATCGCGGCTCAACTGCACGACGGCTGGCTCGAGACGCTCGGCGCCGACCATCCCGACACGCTGCGCTGCGCCCACGAGCTGGCCCGGTCGCTGGTCGCGGCCGGGGCTCTGCTGCCCGCCCGCAAGCTGCTCGACGACACGGTCGACCGGCTGGTCAGCGTCCTCGGCCAGAGCCATCCGCAGACCCGGGTGGCCGCCGAGACGCGCCGTGGCGTCCTGCTGCGCATGGGCGGCATGCCTCGAGCCGACGGGTCGCGCGGCAAGGCCGCCCACCGGCGCCGGAAACAGCCGTGACCGCCGGCACATGTGCGGCGGTGGGCGGACTGTGCCGGTCGCCACGGGCCGCGTTCGTTGCCGCGAGCAACGGTCCGGGTACCGAACGGGTTCCGACGGTGGAGGAAGGCGGCAGCGATGTCGAAAAAGCCCGACCAGAACGAGATGCGCGAAGCGGCACGCGAGGCTCACGAGCACGGGGAGTCAGCCAGCGAGGCCCGGGTCACGCAGGGCGCGAGCAAGCAGCCCGACCACAAGTCCCACCACGAACGCCGCCGCGAGACGGCCCGCCGCAAGGACAACGCCTGAGAACTGGGCACCGGCGCGAGCTCAGCGGGTGGCGGGGTCGCGACGAAGCCGGACGGCTCAGCGGGTCGCGGGGTCGCGGCGCAGCCAGAGGGCGGCCAGGCCACCCGCGGGGATGAGGACCCAGCACGAGATGAGGCGGTAGATGAGGACCGCGGCGGCCGCGGTCACGGCCGTGGCGCCCGCGGCGGTCAGGCCCGCGACCAGGGCGGTGTCGATCACGCCGACGCCGCCGGGGGTCAGCGGGACCTGACGGACGATCTGCACTCCCAGGTAGATGCCGGCGAGCGTGGTGATGCCGACGGGAAGACCCACGGCGTGGCAGGTCGCAGCGAGGCAGAGGAGGTCGGTCAGCCAGTTGACGGCGTAGTAGAGGGTGCCGACGATCCATTCGCGGGCGCGCAGCGCGGCGCCGGCCTGCCACGCCTCGCGGGCCGAGGCGAGGGTGCGGCGCAGGAACGCGGCGATGCGGTTGTCCGGCTTCGGGCGGGCCTCGGCGGTCGCGGCGGCGGGAACCGGGCGGCGCATCAGGCGGCGGCCGAGCAGCACGGCACCCGTGGTCAGGGCGGCCAGCCCCGCGACGACGGCCAGCGGCTGCGCGCCGGACAGCAGGGTCGGGTCGCGGGTCAGCAGCGCCGCGCCGCCGCCGACGTAGAGGACGGCCAGGCCGCCGATCGACGCCAGGCCGGAGACGATCATCGAGGCGGCGGCGATCTCCTTCGTGGCGCCGACGCGCAGGTATTGCTTGCCCGCGTAACCGGCCGAGACCGCCGAGCCGACCGGCATCGAGATGGAGATCGCCGTGCGGGCGAGGGTGACCGCGGTGGCGAAGGGCAGGCTGATGCGTACGCCGAAGGCCTTGAGGATCTGCCGTTGCTGCCAGGCGAAGGCCGCTATCGAGAGCGCCTGCAGGGCCACGGCCAGGGTGATCCAGCGGTAGTCGGAGCCGGTCAGCGCGCCGAGGAACTCACGCGGGTCGGGATAGCGGCCGCGCAGACCGACCACGGCCAGCGCCACCGCGACGACGATGATCAGTGGGAGGCGCAGGCGCGGCCACCACCGGCGGGCCGAAGCGGCGGCGGGTGACGGCTGCCGTAGCTCTGACCGGGGAAGCGACACGTCCGTGATCCTGGCAAACGCGATCAAGCCTCGGCTACCTGCTGTGATCTTCGAGAAGTGGGAAGCCGACGAATGTCACGGAAAGTCAGCACTCGATGACGTTCACGGCCAGTCCGCCGCGGGCTGTCTCCTTGTACTTGACCTTCATGTCGGCGCCGGTCTCCTTCATGGTCTTGATGACCTTGTCGAGGGAGACGTGGTGCCGGCCGTCGCCGCGCAGCGCCATCCGGGCGGCGGTCACGGCCTTCACGGCGGCCATGCCGTTGCGCTCGATGCACGGGATCTGCACCAGCCCGCCGACCGGGTCGCAGGTCAGGCCCAGGTTGTGCTCCATGCCGATCTCGGCCGCGTTCTCCACCTGTTCGGGGGTGCCGCCCATGACCTCGGCGAGTCCCGCCGCGGCCATCGCGCACGCCGAGCCGACCTCGCCCTGGCAGCCCACCTCGGCCCCCGAGATCGACGCGTTCTCCTTGAACAGCATCCCGATCGCCCCCGCCGTCAGCAGGAACCGGACCACGCCCTCATCATCCGCGCCCGGGACGAACCGCGTGTAATAGTGCAGAACCGCCGGGATGATGCCGGCCGCGCCGTTGGTCGGGGCGGTGACGACCCTCCCACCGGCGGCGTTCTCCTCGTTCACCGCCATCGCGTACGCCGTGAGCCACTCCATCGAGTGCTCCAGAGGGTTGCCCGCCGCCCGAAGCTGCCGCGCCGTGGCCGCCGCCCGCCGGCGCACCTTCAGCCCGCCCGGCAGCACCCCCTCGGTGTCGAGCCCGGCGCTTACGCATTCGCGCATGACCCGCCAGATGTTCAGCAGCCCTTCGCGCGTCTCGGCGGCGGGGCGCCACGCGGCCTCGTTGGCCAGCATCAGCCGCGAGATCGACAGCCCGGTCGACGACGTGAGGGCCAGCAGCTCACCGCCGCTCGCGAACGGGTGCGTCAGCGGCGTCGTGTCGGCGCGCACCGATCCGTTCTCGTCGACTACGAAGCCTCCACCGACGGAGAAGTAGGTCTTGCGCAGCAACTCAGCGCCCGTGGTGTCGTACGCGGTGAAGGTCATGCCGTTGGGGTGCCCGGGGAGCGTGCGGCGCCGGTGCAGCACCACGTCGACCTCGACCTCGGACCCGCCGGGCAGGGTGAGCAGCCCGGTGCTGTGGATGCGGGCCGCCCGCGCGTCGGCGGTCGCGACGTCGACGGTCTCGGGGTCCGCGCCCTCGAGGCCGAGCAGCACCGCCTTGGGGGTGCCGTGCCCGTGCCCGGTTGCGCCGAGCGAGCCGAACAGTTCGGCGCGCACGAGCGTGGCGGAGCTGTCGAGCAGGCCGGCGAAGAGCCGGGCGGCGCGCATCGGACCGACCGTGTGGCTGCTGGACGGGCCGATGCCCACCGAGAACAGGTCGAAGACGGACACGGCCATCGGGAGGCTCCTTCGAAAGGCGGTTGGGCCTCCCCCGCTCTGTCATGGGGCCTGAGAGCTTCACCGCCCGGCGAGCCGGACGATTTGCACCTTGGGCGCGGACGCGGGCGTTCACGTCCGGCTTTCCAGAGTTGCCTGGCCACTGCGGTACGGGTGCCTGAGAGATTCTGAGGGAGAAGTTGCTCCTTCGGCGCCCCGCTCGAAACGGGGACTCTCCCGCGGCGGCCTGCGGCAATTGTGCAGTTGTCCCCGCAAGGTAGCGACGTGCGGGGGAACGGGTCAAGATCTTGTGAGGAAGCGGGACGTGACCGCCCCGCTTCCCCCAGATTAACGCGGTGGTGTGTCAGCAGCGGCCGAGGTCCTGCCACTGCTCGGTCCAGCCCGGTTCGGAGCCTTGCGTCCAGTAGCGGGCGCGCCACAGGTGCACGCCGTCGCCGGACTTGGGCCCGCTCGGGTCGCCGAACTTGCTTCTCTCGTGCTTCACCAGATTCCCCCCGGTGTAAACCGTGCTGAACGCCCAGTTCGGCGAGTCACTACAAGAAGTGGCCGGCGGCGGCGTGGTCGTGGGCGGGGTCGTCGGCGGCGTAGTGGGTGGCGGGGTGGTTGTGCACCCACCCGTGGTCGCCACCGTATCGACGAACGTGCTCCCCGCCGTACGGTATCCGGCCGTTCGCGATCCCACCTGAGCCGGCGTCAGCACCTGGTTCTTGGCGAACAAGACCCAGTCAACCTGCTCGATGTACGTCGAGAGGCCGCCGGTGTGGGTGGCGGTGTCGATGAACCACAGGTTCCAGTTGATCGTCATCGTCTGGCGCGGGTAGAACTTGCCCGAGTGGTCCCCCACCTGCACGCCGTCGATGTAGTAGATGACGTGCCCGTTGGCGACTGTAGCCACCAGGTCGTGCCACCCGTCCAGCGACGAGCGCTGTGACGAGTGCACGTTGTCGGCGAACCAGGGCTCGTTGCGATAGGTGTACCAGGTCGTCTGGTAGTTGATCGGCCCGGTCTCGCCCCACCCGCCGTTGGGCAGGTATTCGGAGATGTCGAGCTCGCTGTACGTCGGGTCGAGATCGCCGTTGAGCGGGCTGATCGTGAAGAACGTCTGGTTGATGTGATCGCCGTCGCTGCCGCTGACCGGTGTGTCGGTGAACCGCACCCGGCTGGCGTAGGTGCCCTCGAGGTAGCGCTTCTGCGTCGAGTAGAGCTCGGCGTGCTTCGTCCCGGCCGCGGTGCCGTCGGTCGAGGCGGTCAGCTGCATGACCTTCTGCCCGCCGTTGGTCGGGAACGTGATGCTGTTCGCCGACCAGTTCGCGCCGGGCACGCCGGGGCCGCCCTGGTAGCTGCGCGGCGTCCAGCCGTTGGCCGTCAGCGCCGGGTCGGCGGACGAGGTGTAGTGGAAGTCGTCGAACAGGTAGCCGCAATCCGCCGCGGCAGCCGATGAGGAGGAGAGGGCAACGGCGCCCACTCCGGCCAGCGCGGCCACCAGGACCGCCGCACATTTACGTCTGTCGATCTTCACGAGCAGACTCCTCCCAAGAGGAACGGGGATGAAAGGGAGTTACTTGACCGCGCCGGCGGTCATTCCGGCGCGGATGTGCCGTTGGAACGCGACGTAGGCGACCAGCACCGGGAGCATGGCGATGGTCAATCCGGCGAACAGGCCGCTCCAGTCGCTGCGATACCCCTGGCTGACCGACAGGGCGGCCAGACCCTGCGCCAGGACGTACCGGTCCGGGTCGGGATTGAGAACCAGCGGCAACAGGTACTGGTTCCAGAGCCCGAGGAAATTGAAGATGCCGACCGCGACCAGCCCCGGGCGGGCCAGCGGCAGCATGACGCGGAAGAACACCGCGCTGTGCGAGCAGCCGTCGAGGAAGGCGGCCTCCGCGATCTCGCTCGGCAGGGTGCGGAAGAACGAGTGCAGGAAGAAGACCGTGAACGGCACGGCGTACGCGGCATAGACGAGGATCAGCCCGGGATAGGTGCCCAGCAGTCCCAGTTGCTGCACCACGAAGAAGAGTGGCACCAGGGCCAGGAACACGGGGAAGAACATGGCGGCGACGAATACGTAATAGATCAGCCGGTTGCCGCGGAATTCATAACGGGCCAGGGCGTACGCCACCAGGGAGCCGAGCAGCATGGTCAGCAGCAACGCTCCCCCGACGACGATCAGGCTGTTGAAGAAGTACCGCCCGATGCTGGCCGCCGTCCAGGCCCGCTCTGAGCTGGGGTTTCTTCCCGATCATCCATCATGGGAGGAAACGACGTGGCTATATCACGGGACCTAGTTTGGTCCGCATATGCGAGATCAATGAGACTCAGGAAATTGTCCCCAGAAACAATCGATGCTTACGAGCGCACATATCGATTGTTGACTCGGTGGGCGGAACATCCTGCTGCTGAATGCAAGCGTGCCGAAATTGAAGAATGGATTATCGAAAGGCAGGAAAAAGTAGCAGCAACGACTGTCGCGCAGAATATCCAGAACTTGAAGATATTCTTCAAATGGGCGGTGGCTGAAGAATGGATCAGCAATGATCCCATGAAGAAAATCGAATCACGAAAAGTTGAAGTCCCTCCGCGACGTGTGCTTGATGCAAAAGAAATGCGAGCACTCATTGACGCGTGCAAGGGCACTCGCTACATCGATATTCGCGACCGCGCCATCATCCGCATCCTTTGTGAAGTCGGCACGCCACGACTCGGCGAACTGCTGAATATGCGCATGGAGTCGGTGGACTTTGGTCACGACCTACTTGAATTGAACGGGAAAACCGGCAAGCGATTCATTCCGATCGGAGATAAGTGCGCTCATGTTCTTGACCGGTATATGTGGATGCGGGCCAAGCATCGCCTTTCAAATCTCGATTCCTTCTGGCTTAGTACACGCGGGCCGATAAGCAAACAAGCTGTCCGGGATCTTATAAGCCGCCGTGCCCTTGCTGCTGGCATTCAGGGATCGGTGTTCCCTCACCTCTTCCGCCATGCGACAGCTAGCCGTGCGTCGGCGGCGGGGATATCGGACAGTTTGATGGAACCTCTTTACGGCTGGTCCGATGGGTCTCGCATGCCGAGGGTTTATGGGGCTGCTACACGAGTAGCGAGGGCACAAAGCAAGGCGAGGGATTTGGGGTTGGGCGATCGATTGTAATCTCCTTCCTGTCAATTGCCTGAGAGTGTGAGAAATTCAGGACCAGGGCAGCGCGAGCGTGGCATCGCCGTACGGGGCCCCGTTGTCCAGCACGACGTCGGCGATCTCGCCGAGCTTGCGCCCGCTCGGATGCCGCGACGCGACCCCGGCCGAGTGCCGCGCCGACGTGATCGCGACCAGGCCGTGGCCGCGCTCCTTGACCAGCAGCGCCATCTCGACGACGGCGCCGTTGATGCCGGAGTTGGACGCGATGACGAACACGTCGTCGGGTTTGATCGGCGCGAGTTCGTAGAGCCGGTGCGCGATGTCGGTCCGCCGTTCCACGGCCGGGTCGGCGAGCACCTCGAGGGGTTCCCCGCCGTAGAGGACGATGTCGCGCAGGGCGATCCGGTTGGTGGGCACCAGACCCCCCGCGCGGCCGGCGATCTCCATGGCCAGGGCCTCGGAGTGCCCGCACCCGAAGGCCTGGATCACTCCCCCGTTGCGTACGGCCTCGGCGAGCAGGTCGGCGGCTTGGTTTGTGGCCTCGTCCTGGCGGCCGACCCGGTCGACGACGGCCCGGACCTGTTCGAGGTAGTCATTGCTGGTGACGCTCACGGCTGTCCTTTCGCACGCCCGCGCTTGCGGGTCGGGATCTTCTCGGGCAGTCGGTGGGCGTCGACCGCGCGCACGGTGAGCTCGAGCGCCTCGGCCGTACGCTCGTAGGTGCGCTGCGCGACCGCCACATAGATCAGGTCGAGCACCAGCAGCTGGGAGTGCAGCGCGGAGAGCGCGGCCAGCCGGAACGTCGTCTCCTGCACCGCCGTGGTGAACACGACGTCGGCGACCTCGGCCAGCGGCGACCGGCTGAAACTCGTGACGGCCACCGTCAACGCGCCATGGTCAGCCGCCTCGGCGAGCGTTTCGATCACTTCCCGCGTACGCCCGGAGTGGCTCAACCCGATGGCGACGTCGCCGGGCAGCAGCAGGGCCGCGTTCGTCAGCGCGGTGTGCGAATCCGTGCGGTGCCATACCGGCACCCGGATGCGTTCGAGCCGGAACGCCATCTCCCGCGCCGCCGTGCCGCTGGACCCCAGCCCGAAGATCTCCACCCGGCCGGCGCCCGCGATCGTCGCCGCGACCCGCTCGACCGCGGCCACGTCGAGGCCCGCGGCGGTGTCCTGAATGGCCCGCGTGTCGGCTGCGGTCACCACCCCGAGCACGTCGGGCAGCGGGTCGCCGGGCGCGATGTCGCCGCTGATGTCGGTCTCCCACCGGGCCTGCTCGGCGCGCCCGGTCTCGGTGGCGATCGCGACCCGCAGGTTGGCGTAGCCCTTGAACCCCAGCGTGCGGCTGAACCGCGTGACGGTCGCCGTCGAGGTCCCCGACCGCTCGGCCAGGTCGACGATGCTCGCGTGCGCCGCGTTCTCGGGGTCGGCCAGGATCGTCTCGGCGATGCGCGCCAGGGCCTCGGGCATCTGCGGCCCCTCGATGCGCAGCCGCCCGAGCAGGCCTCCGCTCTCACCGGTCACGTCGGACATCCTTTTCATCGATGGCTGTTGCCGATGAAAATTACGACCGCCACGACCTCTAGTCAATAACTGTTTTACATGTTTCGATTTCCGGCATGAACCTGGTGATCGGCGTCGACGCCGGGGGCACCGCTACGCGCGCGGTGGTGGCCACCGTGAACGGTGAGGTGCTCGGACGCGGCTCGGCCGGCCCGGGCAACCCGCTGACGGTCGGCGCTCCCGCTGCGGCTGCCGCCATGGGTCACGCAGTGCGGACAGCCCTCGGTGCCCTGCCGCCGTCACTGGTGGTGCGGGGCGTGATCGGGCTGGCCGGCGTCAGCGGTTTGCCCAGCGGCCATTCCCCGTACGACATCGAATGGAAAGCGCTGGGTCTGACCGGCCCGCTCGTGGTCGTCGGCGACGCGGTGACGGCCTTCGCAGCCGGGAGCCCCGCGCCGTCCGGGGTCGTACTGATCGCCGGCACTGGCGCGGTGGCCGCCCACGTGACGGGTTCACTTGTGGTGCGTGCGGTCGACGGCAACGGCTGGCTGCTCGGCGACTGCGGCTCAGGGCGCTGGATCGGCCTGGCCGCCCTGCGTGTCGCCGCCCGCGACTGGTCCACACCCTTCGCTGCCACGGTCGCCGCAGAGCTCGACATCCCGTCGGCCGACGCGTTGATCGCCTGGGCTCAGCGCCTGCCGTTCGCCGAGATCGACGCCCTGGCCCCACTGGTCTGCACTCTGGCCGCCGCGGGCGACCCCGCGGCGCGCTCCATCACCGTCGGGGCCGCCGCCGAGCTGATCCGCTCCCTCGACGATCTGGCCGTCGAAGGCCCGGTCGTCCTGTCCGGAAGCCTGCTCACCTCGGAAACCCCCGTCCGCGAGGGCGTCCTCTCGACCCTGCGCGAGCGAGGCGTCCCGCACTCCACCAGCCGAGACCCGGCCGCTGGGGCCGCCTGGCTGGCCGCCCTCCCGCACACCCCGCTCCCACCAGCCGACCTGCACGCCACGCTGCTGCCCTCCCCGGGCTGATCAACCGAAGCGGCAATGGTCGACACGCGCGGCAGAACCACCACTCACCCGGCCGAGTCGACGTTCACGCGGCCGAATCAAACGCTGACGTGTCGCAGGACAGCGTTCAACGGCATCTCCGCCGCACTCCGCAGCAGGACGTCCGCGGCGGCGAATCGGGCCGGCTCGGCGTGCGGATTCGGGACGGCCACACATCGCAACCCGGCCGCGTGGGCCGCATCGACGCCGTGCGGAGTGTCCTCGAACGCGACCGCCTCGTCGGCCGGCAGCCCGAGCCGTTCCAGAGCGAGCAGGTAGACGGCCGGGTCGGGTTTGTGCGCGGCCACCTCGTCGCCGGTCGCGAGCACTTCGAAGCGCTCGCGCAGGCCTGCCTGCCGCAGCATCCCGTCGACGTGCCCGCGGGCCGAACTGCTGGCCACCGCGAGCCGCAACCCCAGCTCGGCGGCCCGGTCGAGCCAGGCTTCCACTCCCGGCAACGGCGTCAACGCGGCGTTCAGCCCGGCCCGATGCTCCATCCGCAGCGCGTGGCTGGCGTCGCGGTCGTACCCCGCCCCGACCGCCGCGGCCAGCGCGACATACCGCGACTCGTTCGCGTCGCCCCCGTGGTCAGCGAAGAACCCGGCCGGATCGAGCTCGAGCCCGTGCCGGCGCCACTCCCAGCGCCAACTCTCCAGCAGCGTCGTCTCCGTGTCCATGAGCAGCCCGTCGAAGTCGAAAACCAGCGCCTTGACCGTCACACCGGCAAAGCTACGTCAGCCGCGGCGGCCTCCCGCACCGATCCGGATCGGCCTGTGACGTCTCTCGCCCCGTCGTGTTCCTCACCAGCCAAAATTGATCATGCCGGTACGCTCCCGCCGTGAATTTCCAGGTCCGCTTCCGTCCCACCTTCAGCTGGCTTCGCATCCCCGCCATCGTCCTCGTCGTCGCGATCGGCGCGATCACCACGGTCGACAACACCGTGTTGAGGGTCGTCATCGGCGTCCCCTCCGCCCTTGCCCTCGGCATATTCCTGATCCCGATCGTGTTCAGCACAATCTGCCGGATACCCGCACTGGTCGTGAACGCCGACGGTGTGCGACTGCCGCTGATGCGCGTCCATCTCTCGTGGACCGATATCGCGCGCGTACGACAGGCGTCCGATGCTCACGGGAACATCCTGCTGATCGTGCCGAGCGACCCGCAGGCCGTCCTCCAACAGGCGCGTCCCTGGTTGCGGGCGGAGGGCCGCGCGGGCATCGCCCGCTACGGCACCCCGATTGCCGTGATGTCGGCGAACCTGGACCGGACCTTCGACGAGATCCAGGAGGCAGTCGCCCGTTTCCGCCCAACGTCTCAGGACGGCGGCGGCGTCAGGTAACCGTGCTCGACGATGCGAGCCGCCCCAGCCTCGTAGGCCCGAGCGTCTTCCGGAGCGAACGTGCCGAGAGCGTCGACGTAGCGGTTGAACATGCTGAAGGCGGCGGCGAGCAGAACCGTGTCGTGGATCTCGAGGTCGGTCGCTCCCGCCGACCGCGCCTCCTCGATCAAGGTGGCAGTCACCTCGTGGCCACCGATGCGCGTCGCGGCCGCCACTTCCAGCAAGGCCCGCATCTTCGGCCCGAGTGACGCGGAGACCGGCATGCCCTCGGCGGCGGCCACGGCCCCGTGCGACTGGGCGCAGTAGGAACAGTCGTTCAAGCGGGAGACGTGGGCCGCGATGTATTCGCGCTCGCCGCGGCTCAGACTGCTGTCACCGCGCAGCAACACCTCGGCGAGCTCACTGAGCGGACGCCCGGTCTCGGGCCGATAGCGGAGCAAGCCCCGAATTCCCGGCGCGATCTTCTCGTCCAGACCGAGATCGATATGTGTCATCGCGGCATCGTCGCACGGCGATCACCGGTGATGGTGCCGCTGATGGGCGGCGAGCACGTCGAGGCCGAAGTCGTTCTCCGGATCGCGCCAGACCGAATGGGCGTGGTTGGCGGCGCGCTGGGTGTTGTCCCACTCCAGGAGTAAGCGGGGGCCCTGCACGCGGTAGTAGTGCGGTCTGCCGGGCTCGGTCGGGCCGGCCCAGGCGAAGTGGACGGCGTCGAGGGCCGCGTCGTCGTACTTCGGCGCGACGGCCTCCGGCACCCGGTCGAAGTAGGTGCCCAACAAGGAGCGCAGCAGGGCACGCTGCCCGGCGTCGAGGTCGGCGCCGGCGACGCCCTTGGGCCGGCCGGTGTATTCCAGCGCGCCGTGGTCGTCCTCCCCGTAGCCGGCCGCCGCGTCGATCGCGTCGCTGGCCGCCTGCAGCGCGCTCTGCTGGGCCGAGTCGGAGAACGGCGAGCGCCAGATGCCGGCCAGCGGGATGACCCGGTCACCCTCGGCGATCGTGCTGCGGTTTCCGGTGACGAGGTCGGAGGGCGCCTTCGACGACAGGATCGCCCCGAGGGCCAGCTCCGGGCTCAGCGACCGGACCAGTTCGCGGGCCAGGTCTTCCACGCGGGCCAGCGGCCGGTTGACCGCCCCGCCGAGAAGCTCGGAGGACGCCGGGTCCGCCCCCATGAAGCACGGCGTCGTCGCGACCAGCAAGCCGTCGACGACCAGGTTGTTCAGCGACACGTGGTGCCCGCCGAACCGCCACCCCCACACGGCATCGACACCGGGTTCCCCGAAGACGCGCAGATAGTAGAGGCCCGGGTCCCGCCCGCGCTCACGGTCGAACCGGGCCACGAACCCCTCGGCGTGGTCGAGGACGTTCTCGAGCCCGATGGTCGTGGCCACCGTGACATAGCCGGCCCGCGACAGACCCGTGGAGACCAGTCGCATCGCCGCCCGCTGCTGAGCCGGCCGCTGCTGGTGAAAGGTCAGCCCGCCGTGATCGGTCGGCGTGTAGAACCAGCGCCGCCGCTCACCGTCGGTCCGCGCGTCCGAGGGCGCCTGCCCCACGGCGGCGTCACGCTGCTCCGCGTCGAGCGAGTTCAGCCACGCCCGTGCCGCCCCGGCCATCGCGGAGGCGACTTCCCCGCGCGGCCCCTCGTCCCCATCCAGCATGCGGCCGAATCTACCGGCCGTCTTGCGTTCGGCCCGCCTCACGACGAAACCGCCTGGTGCACGTTGCCTACACTCCGCCTGTGCGGATCGGTCGACGGCGCCTGGGCTTCGCCCTCGCGATACTCCTGCTGGTCTCGTTCTCAGCCTTGAGCGCGACTGCCTTCGTGCGGTGGAGGGCCGCCGGCACCGCCCACGACATCGCCCCGCCTGCGGGAGCGGTCGCCCAGCTCTCCGACGGCGGCCGATATGAGACCGTCGTCGCCGACCGGGCCCACATCATCGCCCTCGGCCTGCGCAGCGACCGGGGTGCGCCCACCGTTCGCACGTACGCCCTGCCGCCGGACTCGCCGTGGCTGCAGTCCCGCAAGATCGTCGCCACGCAGCTCGATCACTGGGAGCAGGTCGGCTCCTGCGCCGACGATCGCCAGGCCCGCATCGTCGAGTGCGCGTGGCGTGAGCCGACCCGCTGGTGGCCGCGCGAGGTCCGGCTCACCATGATGCGCCCACCACCGGCGACGGAGAACCGCGACGGCTGGCCCGACGCCACCTTTCTGATCATCGGATCCGGCCGGGCCGCCTGAGACCCGGTCCGCGGACGACCGAGCCGGCCGACGGGGGCGGGGCACAGGCAGCCGGACCACCCCGCCCCAACTGATCGATACATGTATATGCATTCACTTGCAAGATGGCGGCAAAGCCTTCCAGTCACTGCAAGTACTTGCTAAGGTCCGTTCCCATGTGAACGCGGGATTACGTCCCTGTCACCGGCTTCGTCCCTGGTGGTTTGACGTGCCGCGGTTCCCATGCAGCGAAACCTGTCGTTGAAAGAAACACCAGGTCGTTGGAGGAACCCCGTGCCCCCACCACGACGGCTGCTCGCCGTCCCCGTCAGCGTGTCGCTTCTCAGCCGGCCTACCCACGCGGCAGCCCACACCGAGACAACGGCCCCCATCCGACGCAAGGAGAACCGATGAGAAAGCTCATGTCGGCCGTGCTCGCCGCGGTCCTCGCGGCGCTGGTCCTCGGCCCGCCCCGGCAGGCCGCCGCCAAACCCGACGCGAACCCCGGGCCGCGCGACGTGATCGTCCACCTCTTCGAGTGGCCGTGGGCGTCGATCGCCTCGGAATGCACCAACGTGCTGGGCCCCAAGGGTTTCGGCGGCGTGCAGGTGTCGCCGCCGCAGGAGCACGTCGTGCTGCCGGGCGCCGGCTACCCGTGGTGGCAGGACTATCAGCCGGTCAGCTATCAGCTCGTGACCAGGCGCGGCGACCGGGCCGCGTTCGCGAACATGGTCAGCACCTGCCACGCGGCCGGCGTGAAGATCTACGTCGACGCGGTGATCAACCACATGGCGGGCGGGGCGTCCACGGGCAACGGCACCGCCGGATCGTCGTACAGCCACTACTCGTACCCGGCTGTGCCTTTCGGGACGAACGATTTCCACCACTGCGGGCGCAACGGCAACGACGACATCGCCAACTGGGGCGACCGATGGGAGATCCAGAACTGCGAACTGGTCGACCTTTCCGACCTCAAGACCGAAGCCGAGTACGTGCGGGGCAAGCTGGTCGCGTACCTCAATGATCTGATCTCGCTCGGCGTGGACGGTTTCCGGGTCGACGCGGCCAAGCACGTTCCGGTCGCCGACCTGCAGAACATCTACTCGCGGCTGAACGACACGCCGTACGTCTTCCAGGAGACGATCGAGGGCGGCGCCGGCGAGCCGAGCCCGACGGAGTACACGGGAATCGGTGACGTGACCGAGTTCCGGTACGGCGATGTCGTCGGCACCGCGTTCCGTGACGGCAACCTGGCGAACCTGAACAACCTGCCGTCGCAGATGCTGCTCGCCGGCGGCGACGCGGTGGCGTTCATCGACAACCACGACACGCAGCGCAACGGAAGGGCGAAGCTGACCTACAAGGACGGCACCAACTACGCGCTGTCCGAGGCGTTCCTGCTGGCCTACCCGTACGGGACGCCCGCGGTCATGTCGTCGTTCACGTTCAGCAACCCGGAGGCGGGGCCGCCCGCGACCTCGAACGGCACGACGACCGCGGTGAACTGTTCGTCCGGCTGGGCCTGCGAACACCGCTGGCGTACGACGGCCAACCTGGTCGGGTTCCGCACTGCGGCACACGGCACGGGCGTGACGAACTGGTGGTCGAACGGCGGGAACCAGATCGCATTCGGGCGCGGCTCGAACGCGTACGCCGTCTTCAACCGCGGCGGTTCGCTGAGCCGCACGTTCAGCACGTCACTGCCGGCGGGCACCTACTGCGACGTGGCGAACGGCGACGTCAACGGCCAGACCTGCACGGGTACGGCGTACACGGTCAACGCGTCGGGCCAGTTCACCGCGACCGTCCCGGCCAACGGCATGCTCGCGCTGCACATCAACGCGCGCACGACCGGCGGCGGCAACGGCTGCACCACAGTGGCTGTCACCTTCGCCGCCAACGCCACCACGGTCTGGGGCGAGAACGTCTTCGTCCTCGGCAACCGCGCCGAGCTGTCGAACTGGAACACCAGCGGCGGCCTGGCCCTGTCGTCGGCCACCTACCCGGTGTGGCGCGGCACGGTGAACCTGCCCGCGAACACCGCGGTCGAATACAAGTACGTCAAGAAGAACGGCTCGGTGGTCGCCTGGGAGTCGGGCGGCAACCGGACCCTGAACACGGGCACGGCCTGCACCCTCACCGTGAACGACTCGTGGCGTAACTGACCATCGGCCTCGGGGCCCGGGTTCTCCTCAGATGACCTCGGGCTCCCAGGCCGCGAGCAGGTCGAAGATGCCCGCGTCACCCTCGATTTTCAGCGACGTGGCCGGGACCCGGCCGTAGAGCGCCAGTACCAGCTCACCGGCCGTGCCACGGAACGAGGCGTCGGCCCGTTCGTCGCCGCCGCGGGTGACCCGCACCCCGTCAGCGGCGAGCGAAAGCCGCCAGGACGGCGCCTCGACAGCGTCGTAGACGACAACCGCAGGTTCGTACGGCCATCTGTACGGCCCCGCGCAGCACGTCGACAGGAACTCGTCGACGCCGTCGAGCGCCACGTCCTCGGGCAGCGGCTGCGGGGCGCCGGCGGTGAGCTGGGCGTCGTACGTGTGGACCGCGACCTGCTGAAGCTGATGGCGGGCGACCGCGCCGGCCGTCTGCGGCGACTGCGACCCACCCCACCAGGTCCAGCAGCCGCGGTCCGGCCCGGCCTCGCGCAACGCGTCCTGCAGCAGCTCGGTCGACTCGGCCAGCCAGGCCAGCAACGCCTCCCGTTCCCGCGGCGCGGGCGCGACGTCTACGGGCGCGGCCTTGGCGTCGGCGGGCCCGGCGGCCACGGTGGCGGCCCAGGCGCGGCGGCCTTCACCCAGGTGTTCCGCCAGGTCGAACAGCGTCCACTCGGGGCACGTCGGCACCTGCGCGTCGAGGCTGGGCGCCGAGCCGATGGCAGCTCGGAACGCGGCCGACCTCTCGTCAATCAAGCGCAGTAGGTCGTCGAACTCGAGCGTCATCGTCACCCGCTTTGTCTATCACCGCGGTCAAACGTTTTCCGGGCCGGGCAATCGACCGGGGCCCGCACCGAAAGGTTGGACGGGCCCCGGTCCGCGTCAGGACGCGACCACCCGCAAGGCGAACTCGGTCCGCGTCAGGACGCGACCACCCGCAAGGCGAACTGGTGATAGCCGAGTCGTTCGAAAGCGGCCGCCATCGGCGTGTTCGTGCTGTCGGTGTCGGCCCGGATCGTGGCCGCGCCGTCCTCGGCCAGCAGATGGGTGATCTCGGCGAGCAGGTCGTCGGAGTACCCATGCCCGCGCTGTGCCGGCACCACGCCGAGGTAACCGACCACCGGCCCGCCCGCGTTGGCCGATGGCAGGGCGCACCCGACCAGCGCGCCCGTCTTGTCGTGGGCGAGCCGCCACCGCTCGCGCGGACCCGGCATCGACCGGTATCCGGCCACATCCTCGACGGCGTGCGCGCGGGCGCCGACCCGGGCCACGCCTTCCCGGGTGGCCACGTCGAGACTGCCGACCGAGATCTGCTCGAAGATGTCGACGAACGCTTCGTCGTCGGCCGGCGTGAACGTCAGGCGTTCCGAGCGTGCCGGCAACGGCGAGGCGCTCGTCCATTCGTACCGGGGACGCTCGGTGACGGTTGTGAGCCCGGCCTCGGCGGCCGCCGCCAAGCGGATGGTGATCGCGGGGTCGTGGCGGCGTTCGGGCTGGGTGAAGATGTGGTACTCGGCCGGTGGCGGCACTTTCCGGATGAGCTCGGCCCACAGCGGAACCGGGTCGGGAACCGCCGCCCACAGGCGGTCGAGGGCCAACGGCCTTTCCCCATCCGGGAATCCCCACCAAACGGCAAGTCCGGCGAGCGTGTCACCCTCGAGGGCGAGCCACGTCCACTCGTGCCGATAGCTGCCGTCGCGCAGGAAGTCGACGAACCGTTCCCGGGTCGTGGTGTCGACGGACGGCTCGGAAAGACAGGTCAGAACGCGGTCGAGATCGGACTCGACCATGGTGCGGAACAACAACGAAACCTCCAGGCAGAAACCGTTGAGCTGAACACGGCGCTCCTCCCTCCTCATCGTCGTTCGCTGACCGCGCCATCATGCCAGAGCCGGCGCCCCGATGATCGACAGCAGTCGCAGTTTCTCGTAGCTGTCGGTGCCCGGCACCGCGGTGTAGACCAGCAGCAGGTGCGACTGCACCGGGTCGATCAGCGCCTGACAGTTCAGCTCCAGCAGCCCGACCTCCGGGTGCAGGAAACGTTTGACCTCGTGTGGATAGAGACCGATCTCGTGCTCCTCCCACAGCGCCCGGAACTCGTCGCTGCCCGCCAGCAGCAGGTCGGCCAGGTGCGCGGCCCGGGAGCCCAGCCCGTGCCGGGTGGCGACCGCCCGCGCCCCCGACGCGAACATCCGCGAGAGGAAGGCGTGGTCCTCGGGCGCGTAGAGCGCGCGGGTCGCCGGGTCGGTGAACCACCGGTAGCCGATGCTGCGGGCCGGTCCACTGAACCGGGTCGCGTCGCCGGTGAGCGCGACACTCAGCGCGTTCTGCCGCAGCGTCTCCCCCAGCTCGGTCACGATCTCGGCCGGCGTGTCGTCGAGGCGGTCGAAGACCCGCAGCATCCCCGGGCTGATGTGCTCCCCCACGGCCGTACGTATGGGTGGCTCGTGCCCGGCCAGCCGGAACAGATGGTCGCGTTCGTCGAGTGACAGGTGCAGCCCCTGCGCGATCGACGCCAGCATCTGCGCGGACGGCTGCGGCCCGCGCTCGCGTTCGAGCCGCGCGTAGTAGTCGGTCGACATGTGGCACAGCGACGCCACCTCCTCGCGGCGCAGCCCGGCCGTCCGCCGCCGGCGCCCACGCGGAAGCCCGACATCCTCGGGTTGCAGCACCTCTCGCCGGCGTCGCAGGAACTCCGCCAGCCCGGTCCGATCGATCACGCCACGCCCCTTTCCTTCGGTGCTGGCTCGTTTCTATCCCCTGCTCAGCCCCGCAGCCAGGACCTGAGAATCCCCCCTTCTCATCCTCGGATCACCAGGCCGTTGTTGCCATCGCCGCCAAGCCCGAACCTCGAAGACACACCCGTTCAGCGCAGGAGAGGCGAGCCCATGCCACGAGGATCATTCGACATCACCGTTCCCGACCTGTCCGGCAAGCGGGCGGTCGTCACCGGCGCGAGCGACGGCGTCGGGCTGCGCCTCGCCGCGCGACTGGCCGCGGCCGGCGCCGACGTCGTGCTCCCGGTTCGCAACCCTCGAAAGGGCGAAGAGGCCCTCGAACGCATCGGAAGCCCCAACGTGTCACTCCGAGCGCTCGACCTCTCGTCGCTCGACTCGGTGGCGGCCCTCGGCGAGACGCTGCGCGCCGAGGGCCGCCCGATCCACATCCTCGTCAACAACGCCGGCGTCATGACCCCGCCCGACCGCCAGACGACCGCCGACGGCTTCGAGCTGCAGTTCGGCACCAACCACCTCGGTCATTTCGCGCTCGTCGCCCACCTGCTCCCCCTGTTGCGCGCCGGCCACGCCCGCGTCACCTCACAGATCAGCATCGCCGCGAACCAGGGCGCCATCAACTGGCCCGATCTGAACTGGGAACGTTCCTACAACGGCTCCCGCGCCTACAGCCAGTCCAAGATCGCGTTCGGCCTCTTCGCCCTCGAACTGGCCCGCCGCAGCCAGGAGGACGGCTGGGGCATCACCAGCAACCTCTCCCACCCCGGCGTCGCTCCCACCAACCTGCTGGCCGCCCGTCCCGAGGTCAACCGAGCCAAAGACACCGTGGGCGTACGAATCATTCGGGCGCTTTCGTCCCTAGGCGTCCTGGTCGGCACGGTCGAAACAGCTCTATTGCCCGCGCTCCTGGCAGCCACGACCCCCGACGCGGCCCCGTTCTACGGCCCGAGCGGCCCGGCCCACCTCGGCGGCCCGCCCGCCGAACAGAAGCTCTACTCCCGCCTGCGCGACCCCGAGGAGGCCGAGCGCGTCTGGCAGATCTCCGAGGAACTCACGAAGGTGTCCTACGCCCTCGCCTAGCGGCTGCGAGCCGCTCGTACCCGTTGCGCCCTCGCGGGGCGTTCGCGCCCCAACGTCCGGTGACGCCGTCGATCTGGCGCGCTTCAACGCCCGGTCGCGCCGTCGATCTGTTCGCGCAGAATGTCGGCGTGACCCGCGTGCCGCCCGGTCTCCTCGATCAGGTGCACCAGCGCCCAGCGCATCGACGGTGCTAACCCGCGCCCCGGCACCCGAGGCGCGTCCGCCGCCAGATCCACGCAGCTCTCGATCACCCGGTTGACCTGCTCATTTGTCTCCCGATAGGCGGCCAACAACCCGTCGGCCGTCTCGTCACGCCGTGGCCGCATGCTGCTGCGCATATTGCCCATCGGCTCGCCCAGAAAGTAGAAGCGCTCCACGCACGTCAAATGCTTGATCAGCCCGAGCAGGTTCGTTCCCGAGGCCACGCCGCCCGCCCGCACCTGCGGTTCCGGCACGTCGACAACTTTGCCCGCGATCGACTCCCGCAGATAGTCGAGGAACCCGAGCAGGGTCGCCTTCTCATCACCCCCGGTCCACGGCGGCCCGGTGTCCTTGGCACGTCGCCTGCGCACAACCCGCTCGTTCGCCGTCGTGTCCATCCGTCGCCACCCCTCTCCCGGTCGCTCGACCCGACCCGGCCCAGCATCACAACCCTCGTCGAGCATCACCAGAAACCTTGCTGATTCCGCAAAACGAGCCCGGCGAACCGGTCCGTAGGCTGCCCCCGTGCTCAACGGCCTCGACGAGATCGTCTGGAAAGACCTGTCCCACGCCTACGGCAGCGCCCAAGACACGCCCGATTTGCTCCGCCGGGCAGCCTCCGAAGACGGCGCGACAGCCGCCAAGGCGATCTCCGACCTGCACGGCAGCCTCTTCCACCAGGGCACGGTTTACCCGGCTACGGTGGCCGCGGTGCCCTTCCTCGCCGAGTTCGCCGCCCACGCGCCCCGCCGCCGCCACGAATTCGCCCTGATGCTGGGCATGCTGGCCGACGACCACCACGCGTACGGCGACGAGTTCGCCGACGTCCGTTCCGCAGTCGCAGCCCAGTCTGGGCTCCTGGCCGGCCTGCTCGACGACCCCGAGCCTTCGGTCCGCGCAGCGGCGGCCTACGCCACGGCGACCGCGGGTGTGACCCCCGACGTGCTGTGGCGGCGCTGGCCAGTGGAGAACGACCCGGCCGTACGGGCGTCGCTGGCCTTGGCGTTGGCCGAGACCTCTCCCGCCGCCGCCCGGCAACCGCTCGAAGAAAGCGCCGTCCGAGGCGAACCTCGCGTACGTGTCGCCTCCGCCGTGGCACTACTCCGCGCGGGGTTCGACTGGCCGGCGGGCACGGTTCCCGCCCTGGTCTCCGCGATCGACATCGGCGCGTCCATCGCGCACCCCTGGGTACGGGGTCCGGAGTGGCCGGTGGAGGTCGCCGTCTCGGCATCGACCCCGCTGGCGCGCGCACTTATCGAGCACATGCTGCGGTCTGACGCGGCGAGAACCCGTACGGCTGGGCTCTGGGCCTTGAGCGCCCGGTGCGACGCTCTGCGTTCAGCACCACCGATCTTCGTGCCTCTGATCACGCCGCTCCTGGACGACCCGGATCCCGCCGTTCACGAGGCGGCCATGAACGTCTTGCGTCGCGCGGGTGCCGCAGCCGCACAGTTCGCCAACGCGGTGGCCGCCGTCGCGGCCCGTTTCCCGGAAACAGCCGGAAACCGAGGCTTCACCGTCGAATACCGAGCGGTCGAGACCCTCCACCGGCTCGGCGACCCTCGCTGGGTGAGCCCGGTGTGCGAAGCCGCCACCCGCGGCCACCAGCCCCGTTTCTCGTCCGGAGCGGTCCGATTCACGCCAGCGGTGTTGAACGCGATTCAGGCCCGTTTGAAGACCGATCCAGCAACCGCCGAAACCCTGGCCGGATCGGTGAGCCATTGGGGCGCGAACGCCGAACCTCTGCTTCCGGATCTGCTGGCCGCCTTCGACCACGCCGGTCCACGCATTGCCGAAACCCTTCTCGCGCTGGGCCATGACGATCCCCGAGCCGTCCGCCATTGGGAGGCGAATGCGCGGACCGGTGACCTTCGAGCCGCCCTGGCCGTATTGCGACTGACCGGCAACCCCCAGGCGGTGCTCGACGCTCTGCACACCATCCTGGCCGGCGACGGCCGATCCCCGTCGACGCATCCCTCCGACATTGACAGGCTGGGCGACGCTCTGAAGCCGATGCTCCCGGTCGCGACCGCTTTGCTGACCGGCACGGCTGACCCGGTCCACCCCCGAAGTCGACCGTGTCAGTCCGCCGATCGAGGCCATCGAATGGTTCACCGCCGACGACGAGGAGGCGTTACGCCAGGACGGGTTGCCCCGGGCGGATTCGGCACCGAGGTCCTAGCTCGCGACGTCGTTGCTGCCGCAGTTGCCATCCGAGAGCGGAGACCCACAGGCAGATTCCTCCGCTATCCGCCTGGATGCCTTCAAGAACGACCCGGCGCAGGCCGTCGCGTGGATCGCGTCCACGCCGCCCACCGCGACCTCAACTCCGTCCAGGTCCTGGTCGCCGACGGGTGACGCCAACGTCAACCCTCCCGAAAACAGCGGATCGCGGCAGTGCACCGGGCTTCTTCATCGTGTGAGGCGCGCATGGCTTGACGTCAGCCACAGCCTTGCGCCTGCCGGCAACCACCGTGTGCGGGGCGCGTAGGAGAGACGTCAGCGGACGCAGACCGCCGATCGCGCGATGCGGCCATCGCCCGCCTGCGTCACAAGTCCTCGGTCGCGGCGCGTGGCGAGCCGGTGCAGCTCCCGGGCGATGAGCAACTGGAGCCGGCCGGGCGGCAGGTCCGGCACCGCCGGAGCGCACGGCAGGGCCGAGTGCATGAGGCAAATGTGCGCGCCGATACGTATTGGCTGGTTCGCGGGTCGCGGAGAGATGCTGCACGAAGTCGAGCAGATGCGGGCGGGCGCACGCCATGGACGTCGGGTCAGAAATGCCTCACGGTCGTCATTGTCGCGCCGTGCGTCGAAGGCAGATTGCCATTCTAATTGGGCGTCGGACCGGGTACGTAGCCATTGAGATGATCTCGATCCTTAACTCTTACTCACACTCCACCAGTGCTCAGGCGCGCTCATGGGACTTCCTTCCTGTCGGTCGCCGTCAATAGCGACTGACGCTCAAGTTTCCGCATGCGATTGACGTAATTAGTAGATCGTTCGAGTGGCCACAACGGCCGCTCGATCGGGGTAGCCGTTCAGTACACCCGCCGTACGGCCGGGAAGTGAATCACCATTGGGCGAGGCCACGATCGGGTCCGGACTGCAAGGCGATGAGACTCTTGTCTCCGCCGGCAGCGAGCCCGGGCGGCCAGGAGAAACTGCCCCTATGCTGGCCGCCGAAATACCTACGATCCGATCCCGATACGAGGATTCGCGAATGCGCCGGAATTCTGCTCTGGACAGCCGCACGGCCGTCGCCGCGATCGGCGAGGAACAGGTGTTTCTCGACCAGGCCACGGTCCGGCGCGACAAGCTTGCCGACCACCTGCAGGCCGAGCTCTCGGTGGAAGCTCTGGACGCGTTGGAGCGGGCGCGGCTGCGCATGCTCCGCCAGCAGTACGAGGAGCTGCTCCGGGCAACCGAGGGGCTGGTCTTCGGCCGCATCGACGGCGTCGATGGCACCGTGCGGCACATCGGCCGGGTCGGCCTCCGCGACGACGAGGACGACGAGCCGCTGCTGGTGGACTGGCGCGCTCCCGCGGCCCGGCCGTTCTACACCGCGACGGCCGTCGACCCTCAAGGTCTGGCCCGGCGCCGGCACATCCGCACGACGGGATCGGCCGTCGTCGGCGTGGACGACGAGCCGCTCGACGGGACCATCACGACGGATCTCGTCGGCGAAGGCGCCCTCCTGGCCGCACTGGACGAGCGGCGCACCGGCCGCATGTCCACGGCGATCTCCACGCTGCAGCGCGAACAGGACGACATCATCCGGGCCGAGGCGACCGGCCCACTGATCGTGCAGGGCGGTCCCGGCACCGGCAAGACCGTGGTGGCGCTGCACCGCGTCTCCTACCTGCTCTTCGCCCACCAGACGATGGCCGACCAAGCTGTCCTGGTCCTCGGCCCCTCCCCGCGGTTCCTCGAATACATCGGCCAGGTGCTGCCCGCGCTCGGCGAGACCGCGGTCGTCGCGGCGACCTGCGACACCCTGCTGCCCGGGATCAGCGTGGCACAACGCGCCACCGCGGGCCGTACGCGCCTCCGGCATCGCTCCCTGGGTGCGCCCCGTCACGCCCGCCGAGCTCGGCGACGCCGCCGCCGAAGCTGTACGGCAGCTGCGCGAACGGTGGTACGGCGGCACGGTCGGCGTCATCACCCCGGCCGGCCGTATCGCCGAATTGCAGGCCGCACTGGATGACGACGTGCCGGTGCTGTCCGCGGCCCAGTCCAAGGGCCTCGAATGGGACGCGACACTCCTCGTCGACCCCGAGGGCATCACCGCCGAACCACGCGGCTGGAACGGCCTCTACGTCGCACTCACCCGCTGCACCCAAGAACTCGGACAGCTGGTACTCGCATAGTTCGTTCGACGTCCAGCTCGGCCAAGCGGAGACGGTGCGGCCCGACGACCACACCGGTTGCCAGATGGCGTGACCCACACCGATCGCAGTCGCCCAACTGCAGACCTCCGTGCCGCCGCCACGTGACCACCTCGATCGATGAGCTGACGAACGCGAAGGCAAGCGCACTCGTACGCCGAGCACTATCGGCGGCAGATCCGGACTTGGGATCACCACCAGAGCCACTGGGCGTTGTGGCGATGCTGCTGGATGGTGGGGATCGTGTCGACGCTTCCGTCGCCGCGGTGCTCCTTGATGGCATTTCGGCATGCGACATGGGCTGCCTGCCGCTCTCGACTGGTCCAGACATGTTGGATGAACCAGCGAGGCGGGCCACCGCCACCGACGAGCAGTCGCAGGCCAGTTCGCGGGTGATGCGGACCGTCTCTGTCCGTGCGAGACATAGTTCCCCCTTTCGGAGCCGCGGGTGCGGCACCTAACGGGGATGGAATTCGCCGCTCAGTCCTGCGTGACAGTCGACAATCATGACTTGCAGGATGGACCGAGCCATCCGTTCATCGGCAGTTCAGCACGTCAACTGGGGGACGCTGACAACCACGGAGCGTGACGGGCCGCCGCTGGTGGGTGCGCACGATCGGCCGGCAATATCGGATGCTGGATCCGTTGCGTCGATGAGACCATGATCAGCATGCGCGCAAGGCAGTTGACTGAGCGGGAGCGTGCGGTGCTTGATGCACTGCTATCCGTCGACATCGAGGGCGCCGAAGCCTTGCTGTGCCAGGCGTCGGAGGTGGTTGTCGTCGACACGTGCGGCTGTGGCTGCCCATCCGTCGACTTCCAGCATGGTCGCGTTTTCGGGATGAACGTACGAGTCAATGCGGACGTCACGGACTCTTACGACGGGCTGTTCCTGTACACGATCGAAGATCTCGAGCGAGGTGAGATCCTCGGCGGCATCGAGTGGGTCGGCGTCGGGGAGACGAATCCAAACACGTTCCCTTCGCCGCACCTTCTCGATATCCGGCCTGCTTGATCCACCGCGCGCTCATCGGCTGTCCGTGAGCCAGCCGTCACTGCGCACCGTGACGCTGCGTTGCGACGGCATCGCGGCAAATCCGGATGTTGGCCGCTGATCACGTCGCTTGGGTCGAGGTCGGTTCAGGCCAGGGGATCTTGCATCTCACTGTTCAACCCGAGCACGAGAATTGTCGGTTCCCCGCCGGCGTCATCGACCGGGTCGACCCGGAAACCTGAGTGCCGAAGTACCTCCGTCAGTGCGTTACGCATGGACAGTGAGATCGAGCCGTAGAGATCGAACACCGGACCATGTCGGTGCCCGGCCATCAGGCTGTCCCGGACAGTCTTCGAAAGTTCGGGCGACGGTTCCCAGTTGACGTAAACACCTCCGGCCTCGTCGTTGGCCGCGTCGACCTCGACTAGCGCGCCGCCCTCCACCGGCAGTCGGTCACCGGCGAGGACGCGGACACCGGCATAGCCAAGCGCCGCGCAGACCTTTTTCGCCAAGTCCTTCCGGGCGGCGACACTGACATCGTCGGCGCGAAGATGTCCGGACATCCCATATCCCTCGACTGTTCGGCGGGGCGTGAAAAGCCCCGGGTGGAGGCTGCGGCAGTTATCTTGTCAGCCGCGTAGATGCACTCAACTCGGCATGTCCGTGAGCCGGCTGCCACGACGCACCGCCACGCGGCGTAGCGACCGGATCGCGGCAATGAGGATGTCGGTTGCCGGGGCGTGAGCTCATTTCCTGGGTCTCGCGAGTGCCGCCAGGGCTCGAGTCGTCAGCAGAGCGTTGTATCCGCTGAGAACGGGCAGATGGTCCGGGTCGAACCAGCCCAGTTCGAACCCCTCCTCGCCGTCGGGCACAGCAATACCGACCACACTGCCGGCCAAGAACGTCACGCCAACGACGTACGCCTGGTCTCCGTTGGGATAGGTGAGTCGGAAGTCCGGACCCGAATACACGTCGAGCTGCCGGAGCGACCCGGCGGTCAGGCCGCTCTCGTCGAAGAGCTCGCGACGGGCGGCGTCTTCGAAGGACTCGCCGAGCTCCACAACGCCACCGATGAGGCCCCAGAGGCCGTCGTCGACGCGCCGCTGGAGCAACCAGCGGCCCTCATCATCCACGACGACGATGCCGGCCGCGGCGAGTAGCATCGGCCGGTGCCCCACGAACGCGCGCATCTCACTGACGTACGTCACGGAGGCATCGTAGATCGGGAAGACCACCCGACGTGTCTTGAGGTCGCGACAGCAAGCCAGCATCCTCCGCACGACGCCAATCTCAGCGCGGACCGCAGATCCGTGCACTGACCATGCGCGGGGCCGCCTGGAGCGGACTGCATCGCCGTCAGCCCTGCAAAGCCAAGACATAGGCGGACGGAGCACAGAACTAACTGGTCGATATCTCCGCACGAGGCATGGGAGCCGACCCGTCACGGAGGAGTACGAGTTGGCGAAGAAGACCAAACCGGTCGCATGCGCGGGCCTGTAGAAGCTGGCTACCAGCCCTCACGGTCCATCACGAGCCGTCCATCCCGCAGGAGCCCGCGCTCGACGAGCAGCCGACGCCCCTCTTTGAGGTTTTGCAGCGCGCGCGCAGCACGCCACCGGAAATCCTCGCGCTCGTGGTCCAGCGCCTCGACCAGCAGTTCAAAAGCCTGGTCGGAGGCGGAGTCGGCGATCAGCTCAAGGAGCCAATAGCGGTCAATGGTATCGGGATGCCGATACTCGGCCATGAGGTCTTCCACGTGCGCACAGGCCAACGGCCCGAGAAGGCTGAAACCATCTTCCTTGAGCTGCGGGTCTCGGCTGCGCATGAGCTCGAGGGAGCGCTCGAAGTTGCCTTCGGCGCGCTTGAGAAGGCGCTCACGCTCACGCATCCAGTCCCGCACGGCATCGAAGCTACAGGTTGCGCGCAGCGACCTCATGGCATTTCCCAAGGCGGCGCACCGGCCGCCCATAGCTAAGACGAGAGCAACCCTCATTTTTGCGACTCGTGGCGCTCTCTCATCGGCTAGATCCGGTCGCCGATCGCGCAAGAGGTCGGCCACAGCACGTGACAACTCTTGGCCGGCGGCCTTGATTCGGTCTTCTGCGGCACATCCTGTCGCTTGCCCTGGGCCGGTCTGGCTACGGCCCATCCGAAGGCCCAACTCAGACATGAACAGCAATCAGGTACGACGTCACCCTGCACTCGTTCCGCGCGGCCTGCCGCAGGGGAACCAGCACCGACCCGGTCGTGCAGGCGTCGGCCAAATGTTCAAATGGTGCCCGCCGCCCCAGTCAAGCGGTTCTTTTGTCACATTCGTCGGAGCCCGGTCGCCGTCTGCGTCACCAGGGGTTGCCATGACTGTTCTGCCGATGAGTCGGCCCGGCACCCGGCGGAAGAGTCCATTGAACCGGCGCTGGCCCGGCGCGGTGCCGAGTACCGCTTCGCGGGCCGACCTGGTTGGCCGCGGCGCCGTCGTCATCGACGGCGCTGGGCCGTCGCCTCACCTGGCTTTCCAGACGAGCAGGGCCGCCTCTACCCGATTGCGCACGCCGAGCCGTACGAAGGCGGATGTCAGATAGCCCTTCACGGTAGCTTCGCTGAGGTGCAGCGCCTCCCCGATCTCCGCGTTGGACCGCCCTTCGGCGACCAGGTGAAGCACGTCGCGTTCTCTGGGGGGCAAGCTTGCGAGCGTTTGCCCGATGGTATTGACAGTTGCGCGCTCACCGGCGGCCGAGCGGGCGTCGCCGATGACCATGGCAGCCACGGCAGGCGAGGCACGCCCCGCCCGCCATGACCGCCCGAAGACCAGCGAGCAGGTCGCGCGGATCTCCTGCTTTCAGAAGGAACCCGTTGACGCCCAGACTCACAGCGCGGCGGACGTATTCGCTTTCTCCGAAGGTCGTGAGCAGGATAAGGCGCTGGCCCGGCCACCTTCGACGAATCTCGGCCGCTGCCGTGAGTCCGTCACCACCGGGCATACGGATGTCGAGCAGGACGACATCCGGTACGCAGCGCCCCACCTGTTCGACCGCTTGGTTCCCGTCGATCGCCTCGCCCACGATCTGCACCGCGCGGTCGCTCGTCAGGATCGTCCGAAGGTTGCCGTCGGTGAAGTAGCGACAATGCCAGGTTGCGGCGACCGGCCCGGTCGGGATGAGGCGGATCGGGGCCTGCCGCCGCGGTAGGTCTTGCACGGATGCGACCGGCTGTCCAACCGCCAGGCTCTCGAACCGGTCCGGTTCGACCACCGTTGCGTACGTGGGCCCAGGTGTGGAAGGCGAGGAGCATACCGAGCACCGCGAGCGCCGGTCCGAGCATCCAGCGCAGTGCCGCCGTGCCAGGCCGCCGACTCGCCGGTCCAGCGTCGATCATCGGCGGGTTTCCAGCTGACGAGCCAGCAAGGGGAATGCGGGCGAACGTCACACGCGAGCCGTCGGCGCCACTGACGGACAGCTCGCCGTTGAGCACTCGCGCGCGCCGCTCCAACCGGGCCAGGCCGGACCAACCGGCGGTGTCCGCGTCCACGGCGCCGGCCGTGGTCACGGTGACGCACTGAGCATCGTCCTCGATGGCGAGGCGGATGTCTATCGGTGCACCCGGCGAGTGCTTCACCGCATTCCGACGACGGGGTCGAGTTCGGCCTGATGGCGTCGTTCGACCCGGAGGCCGGCACGCAGGGCTACCTGCCGTACTGGACGGAGTGGGGAAACGACACCGAGGAGACCCATCCGATCACGAACACGCCATACGGCACGCTGCCCGACGACCGTCAGCACCACTATGTGCTGGTCACCACCTCGGGCGGGAGCGGGCAGTACGACGTGCTCTATGACTACAACCCGGTCGGCACTACCCGGCTGCAGGAGGGTGGCCGGTATCGCGACGCGTTCGCGATGACGACCGTGCAGAACCCGAACACGGTCTCGTTCCCCGCCGCGTTCGAGAACCGGCTCCAGATGCAGAACGGCAACGGAATCTATTTCAAACCCGGCACCGGCCAGGTCAGCCGCTCCGAGCCGAAGACCTGCGGCGCGCTGCCGACCGACGTTGACCCGCTCTGGGATGAGATCAATGTCGCCCCGTGGTGCCTGACGACATCGCTCGGTGTGACCGGCAACGAGGTGCAGTACATGCGGGTGTCCAAGCCGAACACCAGTCTGGCCAAGGCGCCGGCGGTTGCCGCCCCGGTGCCGTCCTCCGCTCCGGACGTCCTCAACGGCGTCGATCAGGCAAAACTGCGTGCCTGTGTGGCCCAGGGCGAGTCGCCCTGCTTCGATCAGGTGCCGGGACTACGGGCCTGTGTGGACGCGCGCCTGGTTTGCAACGCGGCGGCGGCTGCGGTCGGCGATGCCACGGCCGGGCGGATCACCGGCGGACAGGCCAAGGAAAGGGTGGCGACTCGGCTGCGGCTCACCGACCGTACGAAGATTTCCTCAGCCGCAAATCGAGCTTCTGATCTTCCCTCCGCGTTACGCGCGAAGCTGCCCGCGACGCTCGCCACCACCGCGCCGGTCACCGTGGTCACCGGCAACGGTGAGGTGCACGGGCTCAGCGCCGGCAAGGACCGCGTCTACCAGGGCCATCTGACCGTCCTCGACGGCGCCACAGGGGCGCTCGTCTACGCCTGCCTGGGCCGCGACTGCCCGGCCGCGCAGTGAAGGGGGAACCGCTGATGCGATTGTTCCGAGCCGTGATCGTCGTGCTGACCGCAGCGGCGGCGTTGTCCGTCCCAGCCCTGCCGGCCGACGCCGAGCCGGCCTCCCCGGAGCGGGGAGTGGTGCGGTCGACAGCTACCTACGTGCCCGGGAAGAGTCGCCAGAGCTCCACCCCGCCGGCGCCGCAGCAATCGGCCCCGCAGCGTCGCGACACCCCGGAGGACGAGGCGTTCAAGCAACAGTGCGAGGGCCAGGACGCCGCGCTCGACGAGTCCGGCTGGTTCCGTGACCGTTTCTCGCAATGCACCCGCCGTACCTGGATCATCTTGGTTCTGCTCAACGGCGTACCGGTCGGCGACGTCACCTCCAAGATAACCATGCTGGGGTACGGCAGTAACGGGTCCCGGGAGATCCGCTACGTCGTGTACGTCGACGACATCAAGAAGACCGCCGCGCCGAATTTGATCCTGGAGACCCTGCAGATACAGGTCAACTTCGCCGGATGCTCCTCGCCCCAGGTCGACTGCCCGCTGCTGACCGGGCGGGACGCGCCGGTCACGGCATGGAGGCTGCAGGACGACTGGTCGGTCAGCTTCACCTCGCCGGAGGTGGCTGGTGGTGGCGAGCAGCGGGTGCCGCAGACGCTCTACCTGCGGTTGTGGGCGCACAGCCCGCAGCCCGACTTTGTCTTCGACCCGCCGTTCGACTCCAGCACCTCACGGTCGCGATACGACTCGGCCACCTACGTCGGTGCGTCGCGGGGCGCGGTGTTCACCGACTACCAGATGGTGTTCCCGGTGGACCTCAACGATCCGACGCAGGACGAGAGCGCCCGGCACATCCTGGACGCGCAGGAGCACCCAGAACGCACCTTCCCGAGCTGGGTGGGCAAGAGCGTGCCGGGCAAGACGGAACCGCTGACCCGCCTCTACACCCCGGACGGCCAGTTGAAGGAATCCAACCGGACCAAGTCCATCGCGATGTGCAAGAACGTCTGGGGTGATTACGACGGCTCGGTCCAGCAGTGCGACGAATACCCATTCGCCAGCACCTACCAGGGCGCCGCGACCGGCGCCCCGAATCCCAGCGACCTGCAGCGTTATTCGGTGCGGGTGATCGACGGCAACGACAACGTCCACGTCGGCCGGGATCTGTTGGAAAACAATTTCTACAAGACGAACCGCGTCCTCGACCAAGACCAGTTCCTGGTCCGCGTCGACCGCTGACCGCCCGGCCCGGCCCGGCCCGGACAGCGCACCGGGCCGGGTCGGGTCAGCAGGCCGGGCGGGACCGGCGGCTTTGCCGCTGATCAACCGGCCCGGACAGCCAGCAGCGTGGGTCCGCGGCCCAGCCGCTTCGCGGTCAGCCCGGGACAGCGGGGGACCGATCTTTCAACGCCTTCGTGGGGCGGCGCCGTCAACGGCGTCGCCCCGATGGCCAGATCTGCAGGCGGTACTGTTCGCCCGGCTCGTGATAGGCGGTGACCCGGACGCCATACTCCCCGGCCCCAGAAGGCAGCGGCATCCCGGCCTGGACCGCCGAGTCCTGCGACTCGTCGATGCACCATTGCCCGGTGCTCAGGTCGATCTCACCCTCCACCGCATAGTCGAACGGCGCCTCGTCGCCGGTGAGCAGCGGCCGACGCGACCAGATCTCGACCGCGGCGCGTACGCTGCCCGGATCGGCCACCGTGCGCACGGCCACCGCCGAACCGGCGAAACCGACGTCGTCGGCGTCGGCCATCTGGCCGGCCGCCTGCATATCGGCGAGGTACCCGTCGGCTCGCGCATGCAGCCAGAAGGTACGGAAGGAGGGCGAGACAACCGTCTCCACGGCGGACAATCGAACGGCCATACCGACTAACTTTCCAGCTGGTCCCAAAGGTTGCGCAAGACGAGAACATCGCGCCACATCTGCGGGTTCGCGAAGCAGGCGCGGGTCGCCGCAGGCCGCAGAGTCCCTATGCCCGCGCTCGGATCGCGGCAGATGAATGCGCCGCGGATACTCGTGCAGCGCATGCCGGGTCGAGGGCGATCAGGCGACGGCTCGTGGCGGTCTCGGGCGGCCCGATAGTGATGAGGCGGCCGTTGGCGACGCAACTGCTCCATCCTGGTGACACCGGTGTCCAGATCCGCTTGACCCAGTACAGGTGCCCGGTACGGCTCCCGGCCGGCAGTCATGACCGTCGTCGTTCGGCAACGCCGACCGAATGTTCATATGGTGCCCGCCGCCCCAGTCAAGCGGCTCTTTTGTCACATTCACCGCTAGCCCAAGCACCGAGTGGACGAAGGCGACTTCGCGGCCCTTCGAGACGTTGGCCGTCTGGGCAGGGGGGCGGTCGGAGCTGGCCCAAGCAGGCGCCGGACCGGTCTCGGTCTTCTGCGGCTTCCGGTCGACCTCTTGCCCGACGATCCCGGCCGTGCTCTGCACCGAGTCTCCGATTCTCTCGATGATCATGCTGGTCGCCGAGCTACTGCTAATCGAGCTGACCTTCTTGCACTCCACCGACGACAGACGCGCACGGTCGCTGCCGCGCCATGTCGGCGGCCAGATGAGGACTCGTCGAACGGCCGAGAACGCGGAAAGTGTGGCGGATCAGACGACCCGTTGCGAGATCGGCCGTTCTATCTTGACCGGATGCCTGAGATGTTCGAGGTCGACCGCGTCGACCGCATCGCGGATATTCTGTTCGGCGTCGCCACAGCAAAGGGATTGATCGGCTACGATCCTCTCGCCAAGCGGGTGGATACCCGGCCGGATTTCCTGAGTCAGCCGCTCGACAAGGTCTGCCGTCGAGCATTCGACAGGGGCGAACCACTATGGAGTGCCCTCGTCGTCTCCAGCAGCTCTGGCCGACCGAGTTCCGGCTCCTACGGTCTGGCGCGAAAGATGCGGCCCGAGTACGACGCACTGAGCGACGACGAGCTGTGGGCGCAGGAGCGCGAGCGCTGCTACGTGGCAGGCTCTTAACGGCTTCGGGGTCCAGGGGAGGCATCTATCGCCGGGGGTTGCCGCACTGAGCGTGGTGGCAGGTCGCATGCGACGGAGTTTGCCGATTCGATCCTGGAAGCCGGGGTGAGCGTGGGCAGCGACGGCCGTGCCGGCCGGCGGCAGGGATGGTCGCGGTGCTGGGGACTGGCGTACTTGCCGATGCCTGAAGTTGTTTCGCCCAGAAGTGCCACGTTCGAGGTCCGGGACGACGCCGGTGCTGGTGCTTGCCGTCGATCCGCCTGCTGACGTTACGGCGGAGGGGCGGTCGGTGTTCAACCGCCTGCCGGTGGTGCCGGTCGGCCATGAGTCACGGCCGGCCGGCCCCGAAATCAGTGCAGAATGATCTTCTCGTTGTCCACTGTGAGGATTAGGACCTTGCGGTCCGATCGCCAGCGGCGCTTCTCGTTCTCCTCGTGGCCCTCGCCGTGCAGGTAGGCGTTCGCCACCTTGAGGATCTGCGTCACGGCTTCGAGCTGGTCGGCCCGGTCGTACGCCGTGAGTTGCCAGCTCCAGCGGCCCTCGTCGAAGTCGACCAGGTAGGCGCCGGTGCCGTGGGTGGAGAAGCCGACCTCGCCGGGCAGGCCGCCGGGCGGGGTGATGCGGGCGTACAAGGTCTCGTCGCGTTCGTCGAAGGCGATCGACAAGCCCAGGGCGGCGGCCGCCCGGGTTGCGCTGTCGGCCGTCCCGGCGTAGGTCAGTTCGTCGGACATGTCCCGCCTCCCGCCAGTATCGTCGCCACCAGGCCCTGGCGGTTCCCCGTTGCCAGTTGTCGATGCCGCCGTGGCGCCGTGGCGCCGTGGCGCCGGTCGATGCGAAAGTGCCAGCGGAAGACCCGCTGCTGCCACGGGCTCATCTTCCTACGGTGGTTGCGGGCAGGACCGATCGAGATGCGCCAGTGATGCACGGCAGAAGGCCTCGCCTCGTTCGCGAGGATTTGCGCCAAAACTGAATCTGGGTCAGCTCAGTCAGTTGCAGTCGTTCATCGGTTGGTCGATGTGGGCGATCACCTCGGTCAGCTGAATGCGGGCCTTCGCCAGTTCGGCGATCTGCGCGTCGATGCGTTCGCGCTCGGCGGCCAGCCGCGTTTTTGCGACGAGCGGGGTGATACCTGCACGGGGACAGGGCAGCAACTCGGCGATGGTCCGGCTGGACAGGTTCGCGGCGAACAGCTGCTGGATGAGCTTGACCCGCTCGACGGCCATCTCGGAATAGCGGCGCTGACCTGTTGAGCTGCGCTCGGCGGGTAGCAGCCGTTGTTGCTCGTAGTACCGCAGGGAGCGTGTGCTTACGCCTACGCGGGCAGCCAGTTCTCCGATACGCAAAGTGACCACCGCCACATTTCTTTGCTATTGTCACTGGTGTCAACTTCTAGCGTACCGGCATGCACATTTCTGGAGCGATTGCCCTGGTTACCGGCGCAAACCGCGGACTAGGCCGCCAGTTCGCCATCCAACTGCTCGAGCGTGGCGCCGCGAAGGTGTACGCCACGGCCCGCCGACCCGAACTCGTCAACATTCCCGGAGTAGAGGTTCTACCCCTGGACATCACCGACGCGGCCTCGGTGGCCGCAGCCTCGGTGGCTGCCGGCGACGTCAACATACTCGTGAACAATGCCGGGGTGGCCTTCGGCACCGACCTCGTCGCGGGTGACCTCGACGTGCTCCACCGAGAGATGGACGCCAACTTCTGGGGAACCCTCTCCGTGATCCGGGCGTTCGCGCCGCAGCTGGCCGGCGGCGCGATTCTCAACGTGCTCTCGGTGCTGTCCTGGATCGGATTTCAGGGTTCCGGCGGGTACGCGGCTTCGAAATCGGCCGAGTGGAGCCTCACCAATAGCGTGCGTCTCGAACTGGCCGGGCAGGGGACGCAGGTCACCGGCCTGCACCTGGGGGCTGCCGACACTGACATGACGGCCGGCTACGACGTTCCGAAGGCTGATCCCGCGGTGATCGTGAAGGCGGGACTGGACGGCCTCGAAGCCGGCGACTGGGAGGTGCTAGCCGACGAGTGGTCCCGTGTCGCAAAGGCCGGTCTCACCGCGGACCCCCGTGCGTATTACAACGACCCGTACAGCCTGCTGCAACAGTGAGGCAAGTGCGGCGGACGCGGGTGACTCACCCCCGTCCGCCGCACTCCTGGAAAGGCGCGGTTATGTTATGCCCGGCTGAGCATGTGGACAGGTAGCTCGTAGTGCCCCTTTTTTAGGATGTCCGTGCCACAGGCGATCGGACAGGGGATCGGCATCTCCGGCGTGGACCATCGTGACGCCGGTGCCGCTCTCCGTGGAACCGAGGTACTCCACGAAGAGCCCAGCGGAGAGTTGAGATATGTCCAGGCGTCGTAGGACGCGCCTGGGAGACTGTCGCAGTGTTTCTACGGCGTTACCTGAGCAGCTTTCAGCCGCCGGCCGATGAAGCCGTGCTGAGCGAACTCGGACCGCAGCCGGATGACGACTTGTTCTGGCCGGCTTTCCTGCTCTCGTTCGGTGGTTCCCTCACGGCCGCCACGGCCTTCGACGTCGATCCCGCTGATGTCGAAGAGTACGCAGAAGAAATGCACCATCCCGGCTGCTGGCCATTCTTGATGGTGCAGCTCGCCCGTGGGCACCGCTTGCACCTTCTCTTTCGCAACCTCGAGGGTGACTCGGGGTGGGGTTACCTCCTTGAACCAGCGGGTTCCGACTCGGTCATCATGTTCGCCGCGCTGGAGGGGGCTTCCAAGGACCGGGCCTCTCGTGGCGAGAGCTTCTCGTGGTCGCTGCTCAGACGGACTCCGAACGCACACAGGCAGAACGCCTCCTGCTGTTGTTGCCCGCTGTCGGCGATGCCGACCTGCCGCTCGACGCCGAGGAATCGGTCGCCACGGCCTTCACCGAGGTCGGTGGCCGGCGGGAGTAACGGCATGAGGTTGCTGGCGAGCTACTGACCGCGAGCCGTCGTTTCTGGGGTTCCCCAACCTGGGTCGAGTACCAAGGCCCGCTCGGGTTGCGTGGGAACCCACGCGACGGCGGTCGCGGCGAGGCGTCTTCCTAGGAGGAGTGCTTGTCGGCCAGCGCTGAGCGGGTCGCGTGCAACGACGCCAGGAGCTGCAGCCGGTCTGCGTCGGCGCTGCCCGGCTCGGCGGTGAAGACCAGTATGACCGGGCCGGGGTTTCCCGGCAGTGGGTAGGTGTCCCAGTCCAGAACGATGTCGCCGACCTCGGGAACCCGGAAGGTCTTGGTGCCGCTCACCGACTCGCGTACGTCGTGCCGAGCCCACAGCCGCCGGAACTCCGCGCTGCGGATGCTCAGCTCACCGACGATCGCGGTGGCGCGGGGGTGAGTGGGGTCGGTGGCGACGGCGGCGCGCATCATGCCGATGTAGTCCAAGGCCTGCCGCTCCCAGTCCGGGCAGCTCCGCTCGCCGGTCAGCGTGTCGTCGAACATCAGCAGGAGCATGTTGAGCCGGTCGGGCGGGTAGGCGTCCGGGTCGCCGAGCAGCGCCTCCGCCATCGGGTTCCAGGCGAGCACGTCGAGGTGGCGGCCGAGCACGACCGCCGGAGTGTCCATCACCCGCAGCAGCCGCCGTGTGCTGTCCGGCACCCGTTCCGGACCGTGGTCCACCCGGGCGGGCATCGGCCGGCGGGCGGCGTGGGCCAGGGTGAACAGGTGCCGGCGCTCCTCGTCGTCGAGGCCGAGCGCGGCGGCCAGCGCGTCCAGGATGTCGTCGGACGGGCGTACCTCCCGGCCCTGCTCCATCCGCTGGTAGTAGTCGGTGCTCAGCCCGGCAAGCAGGGCCAACTCCTCGCGTCGTAGCCCGGTGACCTTGCGCCGGCCGCCCGGCTCCAGGCCGACATCGTGTGGATGCAGCCGACTGCGCCGGGCGCGCAGGAAATCTCCGAGCTCACGAGCGTACGGATGGGTCATGACCCAAGTGTGCCGCCTCGCCGGGCGCCCTACCTAGGTCCCGCAGACCTAGGTAACAAAGGACGACCGAGCCGGCTCGCGTTGCGCCTAGCGTCGTCGGCCTACCGCACCGACACTCCCAGGAGCAGCAGATGACCGGATGGATCGCCGACCGCATCCCCGGCCAGCACGGCCGGATCGCCGTCGTGACCGGCGCGAACTCGGGCCTCGGCCTGGTCACCGCCACCGAACTGGCACGTCACGGCGCCCACGTCGTACTCGCCGTCCGCAACACCGCCGCCGGCGAGCAGGCCGCCCGCCGCATCGGCGGCGACGTCGAGGTGCGTGAGCTGGACCTGGTCTCCCTCGCCTCCGTGCGGGCCTTCGCGGCGAAGCTGGCCGCCGACCACCCGGTGATCGACGTGCTGGTCAACAACGCTGGCGTGGTGCTGCTCGGGCCCCGCCGCACCTCCGCCGACGGCTTCGAGCTGCAACTCGGCACCAACATGCTGGGCCACTTCGCGCTGACCGGCCTACTGCTCGCCAACCTGGCCGCGGCGCGCGAAGGGCGCGTGGTCAGTCTCAGCTCGATCACCCACAAGAACGCGCACCTCGATTTCGACGATCTGATGTTCGAGCGTGACTACCGGGCCGCTCCCGCCTACGGCCGGTCCAAGCTTGCCACCACGATCTTCGGTATCGAACTGGACCGTCGCTTGCGCGCCGCCGGATCGCCGATCGTCAGCGCGCTGGCCCACCCTGGCCTTACCCGCACCAACCTAACTCCACGTGCCTGGGAACACCGGGGCCGGTTCGGGCAGCTGATCGCCTGGGCCGGCCTGCTGGCCACCCAGCCGGTGGAGCAGGGCGCGCTGCCGCAGCTGCGCGCCGCGACCGAGCCCGGTGTGCGGGGCGGCCAGTTCTTCGGGCCGTCCGGGTTCTGGGAGACGCGAGGCCGGGTCGCCGAGGCCCGGCTCAGCCAGGAGGCCGCCGATCCAGTCGTCGGCAAGCGGCTCTGGGCAGCGGCCGAGAAACTGACCGGCGTCAGCTACCTCTGAACCCGCAGTCACCGACCGATCGGCGGCGACCCTCAAACGTCTCGACCAGCCGCCGGATGCACTCTTGCCCTGCTGCCCCGGTCAGCCCGTCGACCTGCGCGGTAGCCTCGTCGAGCAACACCACACCCGGGCGGCGCGAAGCGCGGCTGGGTCAGCGCGATCCACCGCCGTTGCTCGCCGAAGAGATCGGTGAAGACCAGCGGCCTGAGTCAGCATCTGGCCAGTATCCGTGAAGACCCCACCGGGCGTCCTGCGCGATCGGGCATCCGCACATCGACAGATGAATGCGCCGCTGATGCTCGTAAAGCGCATGCCGGGTCGAGGGTGATCAGGCGACGGCTCTTCGCAGTCACGGGCGGCCCGATAGTGATGAGCCGGCCGTTGGCGACGCAGCTGCTCCACCTGCTGACACCGGTGTCGAGATCCGCACGACCCAGCCCGGGGGTGCCCGGGTCCCGAAAGGCGCCTGGTGAACAGGCTCACCCAGCCCCCGACGCGCTCCGTCTGCGGAATGATCGAGTGCACAACTCGGCAGTTCGGGCGACGCTCGGTACGGGTGGCTGGCCACGGCGCGTGAAACTCCTGGCCCGGCGCGGTTCACGCGGAGGAATGCCAGGTTGTCCAGTTCTGTCACGCGGACGTCGGTCCAATGTTCATATGGTGCCCGCCGCTCCATCGTGGAGGACGATCGCAGCCGGGGTGAGCGCATCCGCGGTCGCGAAGGTGCAGCGCGCGGCGTAATGCACCGCTGACCAGGCGTCGGCTGCGCCCGAGGTCGAGAATCTGCCCCGCGCCCCGAGAACCGCGGGCAGAAGGCGCGCCTCGCAGGCCAGCCGCCGCACCACACTGCCCGGCAACCGTTGGCCTGTGTCCGTAGTACCAACCCCGAGGGCATGCCGTCCCGGCGAACTCGTATCGCTAGTGGCGGGAACCGTGTCAAGCCCCGGACCCGCGTCGTCGGAGTCAGCGCGCGAGTCTGCGTCAGGCTGCACGTCCGCGTCGGTGCCTGTGCCTTCGTTGGCACGAGGATGATGGGCATCGGCCGGACCGACGTTCAGGGCGTTGGCAAGCACGTCGTAGGGCACGGTCACTGTGATCTGGGGTGGTTCGCCGCCTTCTTCGGGCAGCGCCGCGGTGCGGAGAGCCGAATTGCAGATTTCGACCAGGGCGTCCGCGCGGCGCTGCGCCATCGGGCGGTCGTCGCCAGGGATGGGACGGCAGAGCGGGTGCAGAACGGCCTGAACGATGGCGGCGGCTTCGGCGTCGAGCAGACCCGATACTCGCACCAAACCGTCGACGGGCAGGGCGAGGGTGAAACCGCGGCGTTTGTGGGCGCGTTCCTGCTGACGTTCCAGGAAGACTTCGTCGGCGCGGTCGGACAGGTCCGGGGCGGCGTAGGCCAGGATCCGGTCACCGACCTTGCGCAGCTGGTAGGCCGGGAGCTGGCCGGCCATCTTGATCATCGTGGCCCGGGCCCGTTCCCCTATCTCGCGTATCTCGGCGAGGCTGATCGGATCGTGGCGGCCGGACTGGTCGTCGCCAGTGGAGGTGCCGTCCGCGCTCAGGTCGAGTTCGGCGAGGGTGTCGGGGATGCCGTCGATCGTCGCCGCGATCACCGTTGCCTGGCTCAGATCGACCTCGCCGACGATTACTGCCTGTTCGATCGCGGGCTCGCGGGCCAGTGCGTCGGCGGCGCCGGCGAGCTCCCGCGCCGGCTGTGGATCAACGCACAGCAGCGCACGCAGCCAGGAGGGAACGGTGCGAAAACCCTGACGCCTGGGCAGGCCATGACTGGCGGCCTCGCGCACCATGCGCGCCTGCGACACCTTGACGGCCTGCTCCAACCGGTAGGCCGTGCGCAGCACGAAGACCAGATCGTCGTCGGGCAGCGGCCGCAGCTCGGCCGAGGCAAGCGCTTCCGCGTCCTTTCTCAACTGCTGCAGGTCTGCCTTCACGAGGATCACTTCCGTGACCCCGTACTGGCTCTGATGTGGAACCGTTCGCCCTGTGGGCCGAGAATGCTGAGGATCTCGACGGGGTGCTCGTCCGCGTGGCCGAACCAATGGGGCAGGTGGGTGTCGAACTCGGCGACCTCGCCGCTTTCGAGGATGAAGTCCTGGTCGCCGAGCACGATGCGCAGGCGTCCGTTGAGCACGTAGAGCCAGTGGTAGCCCTCGTGGGACCGCGGTTCGGGTTCCGGGCCGGTGAGGCCGGCGGGCAGCACTTGCTTGTACGCCTGCAGGCCGCCGGGTTTGCGGGTCAGCGGCACGACGGTCATGCCGTTGTGGGTGGTAGGCCGCAGGTGCACGCGCGGGTCGAGCCCGGGTGCCGACCCGATGAGCTCGTCGAGCGGCGTGCGGTAGGCCTGCGCCAGTGGCAGCAGCAGTTCCAGCCCGGGTCTGCGGTGTCCGGATTCCAGCCGTGACAGGGTGCTGGTCGCGATGCCGGTGCTGCCGGCCAGCTCCGCCAGGGTGATGCCACGGCGTAAGCGCAGCTCACGCAGTCGCGGCCCGACCGCGGCCAGCACCTCGTCGAAGTCCTCGTTCATGATCCACCACTTTTCCGGGGCGGGCGGAACTGCCGAACCGTGGGACGGCGGGCCGCGGCGGCCTGCGAGCGCAAGACGGGCACACGGGCGAGTTCGGCCGAGCCGGCGAGCCCGTTGTCGGCCGAGAGCAGGGAGAGAAGCCGTACAGGATGGCCTGTCTCGGCGGCGGCCTGGAACCGGTGGTGGCCGTCGAGCAGGAAGTGGGTCAGCGCCCAGTGGGTGTGGTGGTCGGCGCCCTCGGCCGTGGCGGGCTCGCTGACGTCGAGGACCGAGACGGCCACCCCGCTCAGGCTCTGGCCCGCGTCGAGGTCGGCGATGTACTTCTCGACCTGGGCGCGCTCGTTCCACGAGGGCGGCACCATCGGCACGACGAACTCGTAGAAGTGGGCGTCGGCGCCGACGGCCGTCTCGAAGGTGCGGTAATAAGGTGTGCGCGGGTAGACCGGCAGACCCCAGAACGAGTCGAGGCCCCAGGTGTCGACCTGCTCCTCGGCGAAATAGTCGCCGGGGGACGACGGGTGGACCAAGCGCGGGCGCAGCTCGAGCCGCATCGGCTGGTAGTCGCCGCGGGGCAGCAGCGCGCCGAACGCCTCGATCGGATCGTCGCCGTCGGCGGTGAACGTCTCGGTCGAGCCCTCCTGCCGCTGGAACAGGATCTGGCAGATGCCGCACCAGTAGGACAGCTCGAAAGCCGGTTTCTCGTCGACGAAGAGAAGGCGTCGCGGGTCGGCCTGATCGAGCGCGGCGGAGAAACGAAGCCGCGGCCGGTCGGCGTCACCGAGGGCTCGCAAGGGTTCCACTGTCAGCAGCACGGCGCCCACGATAGGACTCTGTCGAGCCGCCCGCGGGCGGCCTGTGGACAACTCCGGGCCTGTGGACAACGAACTCGCCGGACGGCCGCCGGCCGCTAGGTTTGCGCCCATGAACCCACGGATCACCCCCATCACGGAGGCCAACCGCGCCGGGTGGAACAGCATCGCCGGGCGCCGCGAGGGGCGCCCGCTCGAGCAGTTCCGGGCCGGCGCGGTCGGTCTGGAGGATTTCGAGCGTGAGCTGGCCGGCGACGTGCGAGGCCGCCGGGTCCTGCAGCTCGCGTGTTCGTTCGGCGACGAGGTGCTGTCCTGGGCCAACCTCGGCGCCCGGGCGATCGGCGTCGACATATCAGATGTGGCGATCGAGCACGCGCGGCGCCGGGCCGCCGAGGCGGGCATCGACGCCGACTTCCGCCGGGCCGACATGTTCGACCTGCCGGCCGACCTGGTCGACCTCGATCTGATCCATCTGAGCTGGGGTGCGATCTGCTGGGTGCCCGACCTGGCGGTCTTCGCCGGCATCGTGGCCGGGCGGCTGCGTCCGGGCGGCTCGGTGCTGCTGTGCGACCACCATCCCGCCTGGGAGGTTCTCGCCGTCCGCGGCGACAACCAGCTCGCGGTGGCCGGCGACTACTTCGGCCGGGAACAGCATCGAGCGACGACCGACGACGCCAAGCTGCCGATCGGTGCCAACGGCGAATCGCCGCTGCGGGCGTTCGTGTGGCCGGTGAGCGACGTCGTGATGGCTCTGATCAATGTCGGTCTCGAGCTCGAGGCGTTCTTCGAGGCCCCGGCCCCTCAGCTCTACGCCGGGCTCGGCGCGGCCGCTGACGCGCTGCCCGCCTGTTACGTGATCAAGGCGACGGCGCCATGATCGGGCTACGCGACCCAGGGGCGTTTGGCGCGGTGGCGTTGCTTCGTGCGGTACATGTCGGCGTCGGCGGCGGAGGCCAGTTGGGCGAAGTCGCTGCTGCTCACGCCGTAGGCGTAGCCGATGCTCGCGCCTACCTTGCACGGCCCGCCGCGGGTCTCGATCGGCTCGGCCAGGGCCTCGTGGATGCGTTCGGCCGTGCCGCGCAGGACAGCGTCGGCCTGGTCGCCGCTGACCACTACGACGAATTCGTCGCCGCCGGTGCGGGCCAGCAGGTCGCCGGGGCGCACCAGCGCCGCCATCCGCGCCGCGACCGTGCGCAGCACCTCGTCGCCGGCGTCGTGCCCGCCCGCGTCGTTGACGGTCTTGAAGTCGTCCAGGTCGATCACCATCACGCCGACCTCGACGCCCGAACGGCCGGCCAGTTCGTCGGTGAAGGCGCGCAGCAGCGACCGGTTGGCCAGGCCGGTCAGCGGGTCGTGGGTGGCCGCGTGGTGCAGCCGGGCGCGGCTCTCGGCCAGCTCGTGGTGCAGCTTCGCGTGGTGCACCGCCGTCGAGGCGTGCTGGGCGAACAGCTCGAGCATCTCGCGCTGCACCGGGCCGGGCCGGCGCCCGTCGCGCGGCAGGTCGACGCTGAGCACCCCCACCAGGTCGCCGGTCGGCAAGGTGAGCGGGGCGAACAGCATGTCCTCGGGGTGCCAGCCGTCGGAGTCGGAGGGCAGCGGCAGCGTGCTCGACGTCCAGGTGATCATGGCGTCGGGGCGGGCGTGGTTGTGGTCGAGGAAGTAGAGCGAGCCCCACTGCTCGGCCTTGCCGAACAGCTCGTCCCAGTTGTCGACCGTTGTCCGGGTGCCCAGCAGCGACTTGCGGATCTCTTCCGTGCCGTCCACCGACACGACCGTGAACTGGCCGTCGTCCTGCAGCACGTTGACCACCGCGCACTCGAAACCCGAGGCCTTGGTGACGCCGTGCACGATCGCGTCCATGGTCGTGGTCAGGTCGAGGCTGGCGTGCACGGCCTTGCTCACCTCGTGCAGGGTCCGCAGGCCGTCGAGCTGCGCGAGGGCGTCGGACAACTGCGACGAGAGATCCTCGATGCTGGTCAACCCGCCTCCAGAAAACCCCGCCGCAAACGCCGCCGCGCACCTGAACCTGAGATCTTAACCAGACGCCGGTCACGCGGGAGCGTTCGACCAAAATGTTCTTGGATAGGCGCTGGTCACAGAGTGTGGAAAGGTCGCCTGTCGCATGCTTGTGTAAGTCCCGTGAGCGACGTCGACGAAATCACGACCACCCGGTGGACGCACCGGGTTGCCACCCCGCTCCGCGCGTTCCTGAGCACCGAGGCGGGCAGCGCCGGGGTGCTGGTCGCCTCGATCGTCGCCGCGCTGATCTGGGCGAACATGTCCGATTCGAGCTACGAGACGGTCTGGCACACCGAGCTGAGCATCCAGTTCGCCGACCAGCGCCTCGACCTTGACCTGCGCGAATGGGTCAACAGCGGCCTGATGACCCTGTTCTTCCTGGTCGTGGGCCTGGAGGCGCGCCGCGAGTTCGATCTGGGCGACCTGCGGGACCGGCGACGCTTCGTGCTGCCCGCGCTGGCCGGGATCGTCGGCATGGCCCTGCCGATCAGCATCTTCCTCGCGATCAACCACGGCGGCCCGGGCGCGGCGGGCTGGGGCGCGGCCATGTCGACCGACACGGCGCTGGCGTTGGGCCTGCTCGCCCTGGTCGGCCGGCACATCCCCGTACAGGCCCGGCTGTTCCTGGTGACCGTGTCGGTGGTCGACGACGTGGTCGCCCTGGTCGTGATCGCCGCGGCCTACTCCGACGACATCAGGGTCGGGCCGCTGCTGCTCGCGATCGGCATCTTCATCGTGACCCTGGTGATGATCCGCGTCGGCATCCACAGCGGCTTCATCTATCTGCCGTTCTGCGTGGTCATCTGGGGGGCGACGCTGGCCAGCGGCATCGACCCGGTCGTCTCCGGCCTGGCGATCGGGCTGGCCGCGGCCGCGTACACACCGGCGCGGGGTGAGCTCGAACAGGCCAGCGACCTGTTCCGGTCGTTCCGTGAGCAACCCACGCCCGAGTTGGCCCGATTCGCCCGGGTTGGCCTGCTGCGCACGCTGTCGCCCAACGACCGCCTGACCCGCACGTGGTCGGGGGTGTCGAGCTACCTGATCGTGCCGCTGTTCGGCCTGGCCAACGCGGGCATCTTCATCGACGGCGACTTCCTGGGGCGCGCGCTGATGTCCAAGGTCACGCTCGGCGTCTTCCTGGCCTACGTGGTGGGCAAGCCGGTCGCCATCGCCGGCACGTCGGCCGTGGTCAGCTGGCTCAGCCGGGGCCGCATCCGTCCCGGCGTCGGCTGGGCGTCCGTGCTCGGCACCGGAACGATCGCCGGCATGGGCTTCACCGTCTCGTTCCTGATCGCGAACCTGGCGCTCGAGGAGCCCGAACTGTCCGAGGCGAAGCTCGGCCTGCTGATGGCCATCGTCGCCGCCTCGTTGATCACCTGGGCCGTCTTCGCGCTGACCAACCGGCTGCCCAAGCCGCGCAAGGCGGTGGCCCTGCTCGGCGACGTCGAGGAGATCGTCGACCTGATCCCCGACGTCGACCCCGGCCGCGACCACGTGCGCGGCCCGGCCGACGCGTCGGTCACCCTCGTCGAGTACGGCGACTTCCAATGCCCCTACTGCGGCCGCGCCGAGCCGGTCGTCCGCGAGCTGATGACCGACGACGACCTGCGCTATGTCTGGCGGCACCTGCCGCTGGCCGACGTGCACCCGCAGGCCCAGATCGCCGCCCAGGCCGCCGAGGCGGCGGGCCTGCAGGGCAAGTTCTGGGAGATGCACGACCTGATGTTCACCCGGCAGGACCACCTGCGCATCGCCGACCTGATCAAGTACGCCGGGGAGCTCGGCCTCGACCAGGACAAGTTCCACCAGGACATGATGCTGCCGGAGTGCGCCGACCACATCACCGCCGACCTCGAGTCGGCCGACCTCAGCGGCGTCTCCGGCACCCCCACGTTCTTCATCAACGGCCGTCGCCACTACGGCGCCTACGACGTCGAGACTCTCCAGCTGGCCATCCGCACCGCCCGCATCCGGGCGAAGATCGCCGCGAAGCGCCGATGACCAGGCTGGGCGCCCGGCACCACGCGTGGCACCATCGTTTGGCGTCACCGACGCACGAAGCACTACGGGGAGCACCGAGGTTGGAACTGCACGCAGCCCGAGATCTCGCCAACGGCCTGATCAAACGTCACCGGCTGACCGGCTGGCGCCTGGTGTTCGACAACGCCAAGACCCGCGCCGGGGTGTGCCGCTTCGACCGCAAGGAGATCGGCCTGTCCCGCCCGCTCGTCGCCCTCTACGACGCCGAGCAGGTCACCGACACCGTGCTGCACGAGATCGCGCACGCCCTGACCGGCCCGGGCCACGGCCACGACCGCAAGTGGCGCGCCACCGCCCGGCGGATCGGCAGCTCGGGCGAGCGGTGCATGCCGGCCGACGCGCCCAGCGTCGAGGGCCCGTGGGTCGGGGTCTGCCCGGCCGGTCACCGCACCACCGCGCACCGCCGGCCGGTCCGCGTCAAGTCGTGCCGCGACTGCTCCCCCGGCTTCTCCGCGTCCGCGATCTACACCTGGACGTACAGAGAGGGCGCGGCGGAACTCGACCCGCGTTACGAGGCCGAGCTCGCGCGGATCCGGGCCGGCCGTACCCGAACCGTGCCGCCGGTGCCCGTACAGGTCGGCGAGCGGGTGCGGCTGACCGGCACGGGCAAGTACGCCGACCTGCCCGGAACGGTGGTCAAACGCGGACGCACCCGCTACCAGGTGCAGACCCGCGCGGGCCTGCTCAGCGTCGCGTTCACGGCCGTCCAGCGTGTGCCGCCAACAGACGAAACCCGTACCGGGCATCGATAGGCGGTGATTGACCGGCGTGGAGATCCAATGTTAACTATCGGTCATGGGCCTGGGTCGAATCGGTAACGCGTTCTGGACAAAAGCCGCAGCCTCTCTCTTGCTCGTCGGGGCGTCGCTGGCCATACCGGCGACGCCCGCCGCCGCGGCCGGTCCGCTCAGCGACGTGCTGGTCTTCTCGAAGACGGCCGGTTTCCGCCACTCGTCGATCCCGCGGGGCATCGCCGCGATCCAGCAGCTCGGCGCCGAGAACGGGTTCACCGTCACCGCCACCGAGGACGCCGCCCAGTTCACCACCGCGAACCTCGTCCGCTACCAGGCCGTTGTGTTCCTCTCCACCACCGGTGACGTGCTCAACGACGCACAGCAGAGCGCCTTCGAGGCGTACGTCAACGGGGGTGGCGGTTTCGCCGGGGTGCACGCCGCGGCCGACACCGAGTACGACTGGCCGTGGTACGAGAACCTGGTCGGCGCGTACTTCCACTCGCACCCGGCCAACCAGACCGCCACCGTACGGGTCGAGGACCGCGGCAACGCCTCGACGGCGCATCTGCCGCAGGCGTGGTCGCGCTACGACGAGTGGTACAACTACCGCACCAACCCGCGGTCGACCGGCGCCAAGGTCCTCGCCACGCTCGACGAGAGTTCCTACAGCGGCGGCAACATGGGCGCCGACCATCCGATCACGTGGTGCAAGTCGGTCGGCGCGGGCCGGGCCTGGTATACCGGACTGGGCCACACCGACGAGTCGTACGCGGAAGCGAACTTCCGGCGGCAACTGCTCGGCGGCATCCAGGTCGCGTCCGGCAGCCGGGCCGCCGATTGCCGGCCCGAGAGCGGCTACACCCCGCTGTTCGACGGCACCCAGGCCAGCCTCGACCAGTGGCGGCAGGCCGGGCCGGGCGGCTTCACGCTCGCCGACGGCACGATCAGCTCGCAGGGCGGCATGGGTCTGCTGTGGTACCCGGTGCGGACCTTCGCGAACTACTCGCTCAAGCTCGACTGGATGATGCCCGGCGACGACAACGGCGGCGTCTTCATCGGCTTCCAGGATCCGCAGGGCGACCCGTGGAAGCCGGTCGACCAGGGCCACGAGATCCAGATCGACGCCACCGACAACGACCCCTCCCGTACGACCGGAAGCGTCTACAGTTTCGCGGCGCCGAACCCCGCCGTGCGTGACGCCGCGCTCAACCCGCCCGGCTCGTGGAACACGTACGAGATCGGGGTCCACGGCCAGCGGGTCGAGGTGTGGCTGAACGGCGTGAAGGTCAACGACTACGTCAGCAACCGCAACATCTCCGACGGCTACATCGGCGTGCAGAACGACGGCGCCGGGCTCGACATCAGCTACCGCAACATCCGGATCAAGACCGACGGTCCCCAGCAGCCCCCGGGCGTCGATCTGGCCCGCGGCGTACGCGGTGTCGCCTCCAGCGTGGAGCCCGGCAGCCTGCACCTGGCCGCGAACGCCACCGACGGCGATCTGAGCACGCGGTGGGGCAGCGCCTACTCCGACCCGCAGTGGCTGCGCCTCGACCTGGGCCAGGCGCGCACGATCAACCGGGTGAAGCTGACCTGGGAGACGGCGTACGCCCGCGCCTACCAGATCCAGACCTCGGCCAACGGTCGCAACTGGACCACCGTGTACGCCACCACGACCGGCGACGGCGGCGTCGACGACATCGCCGTCACCGCGTCGGGGCGGTTCGTCCGCGTCCTCGGCACCCAGCGCGCGACGGGCTGGGGCTACTCCCTCTACGACCTGAACGTCTACGGGCCGGCGCTGGGGTGACCGCCCGGCGCTATTCGGGCAGTTCGTCGGCAGTCCATGCCTACCCACGCTGCGCGTGGCGGGCTGAGTTGCTTTCGGCCAGGTTCCGCACTGTCTCAGCGACGAGGACGTTGACCGGTACCTCGCGCAGGAATCGCTCCTGTTGATCGGGTGAGAGCGATCGGGCCTTTCGGCGAACCTCGGCTGCAGCACGGCGGACCGCGTTCCTGGCGGCGACAATGTCGCCTCTAGCAGCTAGCACGATGGCGTGATGGACCAACACCTCTTCCGCGTTGACGGCGGCCAGAGCCCACTTCGCTTCGCGGAGGTGAGCCACTGCGGCGTCACTGGCGAGTAAGGCAGCATCCAAGTCACCGTTTAAGAGCTTGAGGCGTGCAAGGAGCGACAGTGCGACGACCTCACTACGCAGCATGCCCGTTCGGCGGGTCTGGCCGATCACTCCATCTATCGCCTGTTCGACGGTGTCCAGGGTGCCGCCTTCGCGTGGCCCTTCCAGGAGCGCGGCGATGTAGAGATTCTCCACGAGGGAGGCAAGGTTCGCCTGCCAATGCCGTGCGGTAGCGGCGCGCGCCTCGTTGAGCAGCGATAGTCCTGTTGGGTCGCGTAGCCGGACGACCCGGAGCCAGCCGAGGTACGCCAGATTGACCGCATCCCATGCACCGACCTCTCGGCCCGCCGCCAGACCTACGACCTCTTCGAGCGTCCGTTGTCCAGCTTCCACCTGCCCGATACCCAACTCTGCCTGCGCGAGATAGTTGAGGCCAATCGGCAGCAAACCGAGCGTTCCGCGCTCGCGGATGTTGCCGACGGCATCGCGCAGTCTGACGACGGCCGGTCCGAGGTTGCCGGCGTCCATAAGATTGACGCCGATCTGGAGGTAGAGCATGTCTCGCGCGCGAATGATCACCGGATCATCGCTGAGCCTGACGGCAGGATCGGTCTCAGCAATCTGCGCTGCGGCCAACAGCACATCGATTCCAGCGGCAACGTCAATCTTCGGAAGCTGGCGGCCGTACTCACAGCCGGCCAGGAGCTGGCTCACACCGTCCCCGCTGGCAACGGCTGCTTCCCAGGATTCGCGTAGCGGTCCGAGAGCTTGGTGCAAACCCTGCGTGTAGAGCAGGACTTTCCCGTATAGGTAACGAACTCTCACCCGCAAATTGGTGTCCTGCGACTCGTCCGCCGCCGCGATAGCATCCCGGGCGAGACGCTCGGTGACATTGGTGCCGTCCGGCTCGCGTTCGGCATTCCAATCCAGCTCGGTCGCCGCCAAGAGAAGTTCCAGGAGCTGCGCTCGGATCCGGGCCGCCTCGCCCTGTCGGCCACGACCTTCAAGATCTTCCAAACCCTGTCGGCAGATTGCCGCAACCTCCCGGATCGAGGCACCTGTGCTGGCAAGACTGCATGCCGCCTTGTGGGCGCTCCGACCGGCACCGACGTTGTCGTCTCCGGCACGGTAATGCCGTGCAATGTCCAACAATAGACCGAGAGGCAATGACGACCGGGCCTGTTGGCTGATCCTCTCCAGCTCCGCAGCGATCGCTCGGTGCCGGCGGCGCCGCTGCCCGGCGCTCTGATCGTTGTACAGCGTCTGTTGCAGCAGGCCGTGTTCAAAGCGATAGCCGTCCGAATCTGCCCCTACAGCGGGTCCGAGAGCATCGTCGGCTTCGATGAGATCGGTCTCGCGGACCAGGCGAAAGAGCTCGCCCAGCTTCGACATGTCGTCGCGCAGGCGGGCGCGCAGGTCGTCGACGCGGCTACGGTCGGCGCGGTCGTTGCTGGCCGAGGCGGTCCACAGCGAGATGACCAGGGCCAGGCAGGCGGCCAGCACGGTCGTCACCTCACCGGCCCGCCGCAGGTTGACGCCCCGAACCCGAGTCCGGGCGGCCGAGGCCCAGCGTCGCAGGGTCCTCATGCGCCACGGTCCAGCTTGGCGGCGGCGCGCTCCATCTGCCGGCCCGCGACGGCGACGGCGACCTGGTCCATGGTGGTGTTGCGGGCGGCGGGGGCGAGGACCACGGACGAGCCCACGACGTCGCGGAGGCGGTAGAAGACCCCGACGCCGTCGGCGACCGGATGGCCGTCGCGGAACTGGTGCACGGCCACGGAGAGCACCTCCGAGTCGGTGCTGCTGTTCGACGAACGCTGGAACAACCGGATCTCGGAGAAGCTCATCTCGGCGTCGTCCTTGTTGGGGACGGTCGTCTTCTCGTCCTCGCACCTGCTCAGGTTGTCGCGCAGGTCGTCGATGTAGTCGGTCGCGTCCGGCTCCTTCGCTGGTCAACGGGGAGAAGGCATGACTCATCGTGAGACGCGGGGCATTCATCCCGGCAGCCACGGAACGGCCCTTCATCCGTCCTTGATCGGCGTTCCGCAGTGCCGATTCGGCCGATAACCATCCACTGTGCTGACTCGTTCGCCGGGTGTGAAGGGCCGCTGGGACGAGGGTCAGTGCAACTCGCCGCGGACGACCAGAGCCCAGCACAGGCACCCGAAGGCGGCAGTGGTGGCGATCGTGCGCACGAGGTTGAAGGCGTTCCAGCGGGCCTCGTTGAAAGCTTCCCGTACGGCGGCCAGGTCGGGAATCGTGTCGGGATCACCGGCGGCCTTGATCGCGTCGTTGAGCGGCACGTTGACCCGTACGGTGATGACGAAGACGATCGCGTAGAGGACCAGCGCGGCCAGCACCCAGGGCAGCAGGCGGGCGCCCGGGCTGAGGAACGCGGACGCGGCCGTGAAGACCAGCGCGCCCACGAAACTGAGCAGGAACCACGGGTTGAGGATGGCGCGGTCCAGGGCCTGGAAGGCGCCGATGAACGTACGGTCGTCGGAACGACCCAGGCCGACCATGACGGTGTGCTGGTAGAGGCCGAACGCGCCGGCCATCAGCCCGGTGGTCATGGTCGCCGCGATGAGGGCGGTAACGCGCAATGCGAACATGCACCCAGTCAACCGGCCGGCGGATGCGGCGGGCCATCGCCGAGCGTCTACACCTCATAAGTGGAACGCGCAGGCCTTTGTTTCGACCTTGTCTTGTGCCAAGATGACTCACGACAACATGTTCCAGACAGCACATCAGCGGAGGAGCCGTGCCGGTTGTTGCCGTGAGAAAGGCCGAACGTGGCACGCTGGGGATGACAAGCACCGAGAGGTGGGGCGATCCTATGAGCGTGTCAGTGCTGGAACACCCGGGACCGTGGAGCGAGGACGAGTTCTTCGCGCTCGGCGAGACCCTCAGTCGGGTCGAGCTGATCGATGGGAGCCTGTGGGTGAGCCCCTCACCGACCAAACGTCATCAAGACATAGTTTCACTACTGACCGTCGAGCTCTACCACGCCGCCAAGCGATCAGGTCTGCGGTTTCTGCAGGACGCAAATCTTCGACTGGCGGACGGACGTATCGTCGAGCCCGACATCGTCATAGCCGACACCGACATCAAAGGCCTGGTCGTCGAAGCCGCCGAGGTCAAGCTGGTCATCGAAGTGGTCTCGCCGAGCAACGCCGCGACAGATCGCCTGTTCAAGCCACAGCTGTACGCGGCGGCCCAAATCGCCTGGTACCTGCGCGTGGAACAGCCGAAGGACTCGGTCGAGCTTCACCTCCAGAGGCTCGACGGCGATCACTATGTTCCACACGCCGTCGCGAGGCCGGGCGAGGTCCTTGCCTGGGAGGAACCTTTCCCCCACCAGATCGACGTGGCGTCGCTGTTGCCGTAGGCGTCTCGCCCGGGGCGCTGCCGGATGGTGGCGGCGCCCCGGGCCTTACGTCACGGGGCGGTGAGTGGAGCGTTCAGGCCATCGGATGAAGTGCGCGGGGTCAGGCGGCTGCCGGCCGGGACGTTCAGCGGGAAGCCGAGGTTGCCCAGGCGGCCGCGGACCTGGTTCTGGGCCTGGCAGTCCTCGGTGCAGTCAGTCGGCGGGTTCGCGACCTCGGTGGCGTCCTCGCCGGTCACGAAGCCCATGCGGCCGCCGCTGGCGACGTCCCAGATGCTGGTGGCGCCGCAGTGGTCGCGGGTCTCGGCAAGGCCGAGGTTGTTGGTGAAGTCGGGGCCGCACGAGGCCTGCGGGATGCGGGTGGCGACCTGGGCGCTGTCGCGGATGATCAGGCGCGGGGCGGTTTCGCTGCCGGGGTTGACGCGTGGGGTCACGCGGACGCAGAAGTCGCCGGGCGGGCCGGTCACCGGGGAGGTGCAGCCGGAGCCGAGGAAGCGGCCGAGCTGGGCCCGGAAGTTCGGGTTGTCGTAGTAGAAGGCCGTGTCGGCGGCCGTGTGCACGATGCGGGTGCGGGTGCCGTCGCCGCGTTCGGGTTCCGTTTGGAAGATGCCGCCCTGCGCGCAGTCCTTGGCCTGGATCTTCATGCTGACGCCGCCCGGGCCGGTGCGGATGATCGACATCTCCTCGTCGCGCAGCTCGAGGCGGATGCCGCCGGCGAGCGTGACCCCGCGCAGGTCGGGAATCTTGCTGGCGAAGACGGCCGTCGGGCGGCCGCCGGTCATGTCGCCGACGTTGGGGGCGCCGGTGAACGTGTAGTCGTAAATGGCGAAGTTGGCCGGGTCGACCGTGAACCGCGTGTATCGGCCCTGCACGGTGAACCGGCCGGCCGGGGCGGCGACCGTGCCGCGGAACCGGTTGCTGGTGCCGGTGCGACCCAGCGTGGTGTAGCTGCCGCCCACACAGAACCGGGAACTGGCCGCCTGGGCCGCGGGAGCCGCGACGACGACCGAGACCAGGGGTGCTGCCATCATGACCGCGGCCAGGGCCGCGAAACGCTTCGAGATCAACATGACGGGCACTCTCACCCTCCGTCACCTAACCCAGCGTTATTTGATGGTTAAAGCAACATTAAGCTCACGCACCACCTCCACGAAGAGATCGACGTCGGCCGCGGTGGTGCGCCAGTTGACGATCGCCGGGCGCAGAGCAACCCTGCCGTCGTAGACCGTCGTGCCGGCGTAGACGCGGCCGTCGGCCAGTAGGGCGGCACCCAGGCGGCGATTGTGCTCATCCAGGTCGGAAACGCCTGGCGGGACCGCGCGGAAGCAGACAATGCAGAGCGGAACATCGGCCAGACGCTCCAGGTCGGGCGCGGCGTCGACGAGCGCGGCCAGGTGCTGGGTGAGGTCGAGGTGGCGCTCGACCATCTCGCGGTGACCGTCACGGCCGTACGCGGCCAGGGTCGCCCAGATCGGCAGCGAGCGTGCTCTGCGTGACGATTCTGAGCCTAACAGAGCGTAACCGCTGGCCGGGTCGCCAGGGCCGGGCAGGTAGGCCGCGCCGGGCATGCCGAACGCCGCCCCCAGCCGCGCGGGTTCGCGCAGAAGGGCGAACCCGCTCTCGTACGGCACGTTGAGCCACTTGTGTGCGTCGGCGGCGATCGAGTCGGCCCGCTCGATGCCCTCGACCAGGTGCTCCGTGCGCGGCGACAGGGCCGCGAAGAGGCCGAACGCCCCGTCGACGTGCAGCCAGCAGCCGAACTCCTCGGCCAGGCCGGCCAGCGCGGCGATCGGGTCGAAGTCGCCGGCGTTCACCTCGCCCGCGTTCGCGATGATCACCGCCGGGGCGCCGCCGAGGCCGGTCAGGTGAGCGCGCATGCCGTCGAGGTCGGCCCGCCCGGCGCCGTCGCGGGCGAAGACGGTCACCGCCGTACGCCCGTGGCCGAGCATCTGCAGGGCCTTGCGGGCGCTGGCGTGCACGTAGCCCGACGAGATCACCGGCATGCGCGGCAGGCCGGACAACCCGTCAGCGGCCGTGTCGGCCCCGAGACGGGCGCCCCACCAGTGGGTCGCGCAGCCGAGAGACGTGAAGTTGGCGAAGGTCGCGCTGGCCACGAGCGCCCCGCCCCACGAGGTGGGCAGCCCGAACAGGGAGCGCAGCCAGTCGAGCGCGACCGTCTCAACCTCGTGTGCGAACGGCGACGAGATCTTGGAGAACGCGTTCTGGTCGAGCAGCGCCGCCGTCCAGTCGGCGGCCAGGGCCGCGGGGGTGACGCCGCCGGTGACGAAGTGGAAGAACCGCGGGCCGGACGACGTGGTCGCCGCGGCCGCGCCGACCCGCAGCAGCCGCTCGATCACCTCGCCCGGGTCGGAGCCCTCGGCGGGCAGCGGCCCGCCCAGCGACTCGAGCAGCTCGAGGGCTGCCCCGTCTTGGACGGGCCGCGTGGAAAGGGACTCGAGATAGGGCCTGGCTGCTGCGTACACCTGCCCGAGAAGATCCGACATGCGTGCAGGTTACTGCCGTCGCGGCGGCCCGGCGTCTGCCTCAGGTATGACGCGGCGGGCGGTCAGACGCGGCTATAAATTCGGCCATGTCCCGGCCGCATATAGACCACCCAGGTGACCGCCACACACACGGCGTAAAAGGCGATGAAGGCCAGATAGGCCGCGTCGGCCGACCCGGTGGCCAGGAACGACTGCCGGAAGGCCAGGTTGACCAGCACTCCACCGAAGGCCCCGATCGCCCCCGCGATCCCGATCACCGCCCCCGACAACCGCCGCGCTTCCAGGGAGTCGTGCGGGTGCTTGCGCTTGAAGATCGCCGGGATCATCTTGTACGTCGACCCGTTGCCGATCCCGCTGAACACGAAGAGCGCGATGAACCCGGCGATGTAGAGCGGCAACGACCGCACCTGCGCCGCGAGCAGCACCACCGCCGCCCCCACGCCCATCGCGATGAAGTTGACGAAGGTGACCCGCGCCCCGCCGAGCCGGTCGGCCAGCGCACCCCCGACCGGCCGGATCAGCGACCCGAGCAGCGGCCCCAGGAAGGTCAGGTAGGCGGCCTTGACCGGCGTGCTGAACACGTCGGCGAACTGCACCTGCAGCACCTGCCCGAAGGCGAAGCCGAAACCGATGAACGACCCGAACGTGCCGATGTAGAGCACCGACATGATCCAGGTGTGCGGTTCCCGCACGGCGTCTCTCATACCTCTTTTCTCGTTGCGGGCCTGCGACAGGTTGTCCATGTAGAGCGCGGACCCGAGCGCGGCCAGCACGATCAGCGGGATGTAGATGCCGGCCACCACCCCCGGGTGCCCCGCGCCGAGCACGGCCAGCACGAAGAGCCCGACGAGCTGCACCGCGGCCACGCCCAGGTTCCCGCCGCCGGCGTTGATGCCCAGCGCCCACCCCTTGAGCCGGTCGGGGTAGTACGCGTTGATGTTCGTCATCGACGAGGCGAAGTTGCCGCCGCCGACGCCCGCGACCGCGGCCAGGATCAGCAGCGTCGAATAGTCGACCCCGGGCCGGATAAGGAAGGCCGCCAGCACCGACGGGACGAGCAGGAGGGCGGCGCTGAAGACCGTCCAGTTACGGCCGCCGAAGCGGGCCACGGCGAAGCTGTACGGGATCCGCAGCGCGGCGCCGACGAGCGTGGGCACCGCGGTCAGCAGGAACTTCCCGGCGGGGTCGATGCCGTACGCGGGGCCGAGGAACAGCACGAGCACCGACCACAGGGACCAGACCGAGAACCCGATGTGCTCCGACGTGATCGAGAAGATCAGGTTGCGGCGGGCGATCGGCGCGCCGGTGCTGTTCCAGAAAGCGGGGTCCTCGGGCCGCCAGTCGTCGATCCATTGGCCCTTCAACGAGGGCGCGGGCAGGGTGGCCGTCATTTCACTCCCCCAGCAGAATCTGGTCGTCGTCGAGGCGTACGGGATAGGTCGTCAGGTCTTGCTGACCGCTCAGCGAGCAGCCGGTCGTCAGGTCCCAGGCGTTCAGGTGCATCGGACAGAGCACCTGCCGCAGGTCGATCTGCCCGTCGGCGAGAGGGCCGCCCTTGTGCGGGCACACCGCCTGGGTGGCGCGCAGTGAGCCGTCCCGCAGCCGGAAGACGGCGACCATCCGCCCGTCCACGGCATAGGTGCGGCCCTCGCCGAGCGGAATGTCGTGGATCGAGCCGAGCGCCGTCATGCCCGCACCGGAACCTGGGGCAGCACGGTCAGCGGCAGCGAGGTGCGGAACTGTCCGGGGGTGGCCGGCTCGTCGCGGTCCTTCCAGGGGTCGCGATAGGTGCTGACTGTCGCGTCCATCGCGGCGTCCAGGTCGGCGGCGATGCCGTCCTTGTCGTCCACCACGACCTCGCGTACGCGGTCGATGCCGACCCGCGGCACGAAGGCGTAGGTTCGCTCCAGCCAGTTGGCGTTCTGCCGGTAATACTCGAGGAACCGCCCGGTCAGCGTGATCACCTCGGCCGCACTGCCGACGGTCGTGAGCAGGTCCCCCTTGCGCACGTGGGCCCCGGCGGCGCCGCCCACATAGATCTCCCACTTGCCGCCGTCGATCGCGACGACCCCGAGATCCTTGACGTAGGCCTCCGCGCAGTTGCGCGGGCAGCCGGTGACCGCGAGCTTCATCTTCCCGGGGCCCTCGACGCCCTGATAGCGCTCCTCGAGCGCGATGCCCAGGGCCGTCGAGTCGCCGACCCCGAACCGGCAGTAGTCCGAGCCCACGCAGGTCTTCACCGTGCGGAAACTCTTGCCGTAGGCCCAGCCCGACGGCATGTCCAGGTCGGCCCAGATCTCCGGCAACCTCTCCTTGGGTACGCCGAGCAGGTCGATCCGCTGCCCGCCGGTGAGCTTCACCATCGGCACGTCGTGCTTCTCGGCCACCTCGGCGATGCGTTTGAGCTGGGCCGGGGTGGTGACGCCGCCCTTCATCTGCGGCACGACCGAGAAGGTGCCGTCGCGCTGGATGTTGGCGTGCACGCGGTCGTTGATGAAGCGGGCGTCGCGTTCGTCGACGTAGTCGCCGCCCCACATCATCTTGAGCAGCGACGCGAGGCCCATCTTGCTCTTCGCGTCCTCCTGCCCGCCCAGCTTCGCGAAGACGGCCGACACCGACCTGAGCTCGTGCAGGCGGATGGCGTTCATCAGCTCGGATTTCGGCATCGGCACGCCCGGCACGTAGTAGGAGGCGGCCGGGTCCTCCTCGACCTCGCCGCCCGCGGCCCACTCGACGATCCGCTGCACGAGGGGCTTGCAGGTGCCGCAGCCCTTGCCGGCACGGGTCTTGTCCATCACCCCGCTGACCGTCCGGCAGCCCGACTGCACGGTCGAACAGATCGCGCCCTTGCTGACGCCGTTGCAGTTGCAGACCTGGTCGTCGTCGGCCATGTCCGCCACGGGCACCTCGCCGGCCGGGCCGCCCAGGTCGAACATGAGCTCGGCGCGTTCCTCGGGCAACGCGAGCCCACGGTCGAAGGCCTGCATGAGGAAGGCGTACTTGCGGACGTCGCCGACCAGGGTCGCGCCGACCAGCCGCCCGTCGCGGATGATGACGTGCTTGTAGACGCCCTTGCGCGGCTCGGTGAAGGTCAGCGACTCGTCGTCCTCGTGCTCCGGTTCCTTCAGCCCCATCGCCGCCACGTCGACCCCGGCGACCTTCAGCTTGGTCGCGATCCGCGAGCCTTGATATTCCGCGTACGGGTTCACACCGGTGAGATGGTCGGCGAGCACTTTGGCCTGGTCCCACAGCGGCGCGACGAGACCGTAGACCTCACCGCGGTGCTGGGCGCACTCCCCCACGGCGTAGATGTCGTCCTCGACGCGCATCTGGTCGTCGACGACGATGCCCCGGTCGACGGCGAGCCCGCTCTCGGCGGCCATCTCGGAGTTCGCGCGGATGCCGGCGGCCACGACCACGACGTCGCACGGGATCACCCGGCCGTCGCCGAGCTTGACCCCGGTGACCGCGTGCTTGCCGAGGATCTCGGTGGTCATCCCGTCGACCACGACCTCGATGCCGAGCCGCTGTTCGATCGTGGCCTTCAGCGTCGCCCCGGCGACCTCGTTGAGCTGGGTGTTCATCAGGTGCCCGGCGGCGTGCACGAGCGTCACGTGCGAGAGGTGGTTCTGCAGGCCACGAGCGGCTTCCAGGCCGAGCAGGCCGCCACCGATGACCACGGCGCGTTCATGTTCCTTGGCATAGCGGATCATCGCCCGGGTGTCGTCGAGCGTGCGGAACGCGAAGACGCCCTGGTGATAGCCGCGGCCGGGCCGGTGGATGCCGGGGATCGGCGGGACGAAGGCGCGGCTGCCGGTCGCGATGATCAGCTTGTCGTAGGGGGTGGTGCTGCCGTCGGCGGCGTGCACGACCCGGGCCGCGCGGTCGATGCGCTCGATGCGGGTGCCGGTGTGCAGCGTGATGCCGTTGTCGGCGTACCAGGAAAGGTCGTTGAGGAAGATGCCGCTCTCGTCCTCGACGCCCGCGAGCACGTTGGAGAGCATGATCCGGTTGTAGTTGCCGTACGGCTCGTCGCCGAACATGGTGATCTCGAAGTCGCCGCCGCGGGCGAGGATCTCCTCGACGGTGCGGGCGCCGGCCATGCCGTTGCCGATGACGACCAGTCGCTGCTTCATTGGGCACTGCCTCTCTCGTGCTTCGCGATCGCGACGGCGCACGCCTTGAACGCCGGCATGCGCGAGTGCGGGTCGAGCGCGGGGCTGGTCAGCGCGTTCGCGCCGGGCCAGTGGAAAGGAGCGAAGACGGTGTCCGGGCGGATGCCGTCGGAGAGCCGGGCCCGCAGCACCGCGGCGCCGCGGCGGCTGCGCAGCTCGACCAGGTCGCCGTCGGCGATGCCGTGCCGGCGGGCCAGGTCGGGGTGGATCTCGGCGCGGGGTTCGGGCAGCGCCACGGTGAGCGCCTTCACCCGGCGGGTCTGGTTGCCGCTCTGGTACTGCTGCATGTTGCGGCCGGTCGTCAGGACGTACGGGAAATGCTTGTCGGGCATCTCGGCCGGGTCGCGGTGCTCGACCCGCACGAAGCGGGCCCGGCCGTCGGGCGTGGGAAACCCGTCGGCGAACAGGCGTGGGGTACCGGGATGATCCTCGGAGGGGCAGGGCCAGAAGACGCCGTCCTCGCGCTCGATCCGCTCGTAGGTGATGCCCGCGTAGTCGGCGATGCCGCCCGCGCTGGCCCGGCGCAGCTCGTCGAAGACCGTGCGCGGGTCGCTGCTCTCGGCCCGGCCGAGCCGCCCGGACAGCTCGGCGAGCATCTCCAGATCGTTCCGCACGTCGGGCGGCGGCGGCAGCGCGCGCTTGCGGCGGATCACCCGGCCCTCGAGGTTGGTCATCGTGCCCTCCTCCTCGGCCCACTGCGCGGTCGGGAGGACGACGTCGGCCAGCTCGGCGGTCTCGGAGCGGAAGATGTCGCTGACCACGAGGAAGTCGAGGGCCTTCAGACGGTCGAGCACGCGGTTGGTGTTCGGGGCGCTGACCGCGATGTTGCTGGCGAGGACCATCAGCACCCGTACGCCGCCGTCGGTGCCGAGGCGATCGAGCATCTCGTACGCGGAGACGCCCGGCTTCGGAAGCTCGTCGGGGTCGATGCCCCACACCGCGGCGACGTGCGCCCGCGCGGCCGGGTCGTCGAGCTTGCGGTAACCGGGAAGCTGGTCGGCCTTCTGCCCGTGCTCGCGGCCGCCCTGCCCGTTGCCCTGCCCGGTGATGGTGCCGTAGCCGGAGAAGGGCCGGCCCACGAGCCCGAGGGCCAGGGCCAGATTGAGGTATGCCTGCGCGGTGTCGGTGCCGTTGCTGTGCTGCTCGGCACCGCGCGCGGTCAGAATCATGGCCGGCCCGTTGGTGGCGAGCAGCCGAACCGTCTCGCGCAGCTTCGACTCGGCGACGCCGGTCATCCGCTCGACCCGCTCGGGCCAGTAGGAGTTGGTGGCCTGCCGGACCGCCTCGAAACCCGTGGTGCGGGCCGCGACGTAGTCATCGTCGACGTAGCCCTCGCGGACGGCGATGTGCAGCAGACCGTTCGCCAGGGCCAGGTCGGTGCCGGGCAAAGGCTGCAGGTGCAGGTGGGCGCCGGCGGCGGTGTTGGTGCGGCGCGGGTCGACGACGATGTGGCGCGCGCCGTTCTCGCGGCCCGCGTCGAGATACTGCATCGACGGCGGCATCGCGTCGGCCGGGTTCGCGCCGACGAGCAGCACCGTGCCGGCTTTCGCGACGTCCTCGAGCGGGAACGGCAGCCCGCGGTCGATGCCCAGCGCCCGGTTGGCGGCCGTCGCGGCGCTCGACATGCAGAACCGGCCGTTGTAGTCGATCGACGCGCTTCGCAGCGAGACACGAACGAATTTGCCCAACGCGTAGGCCTTCTCATTGGTCAGCCCGCCGCCGCCGAAAGCGCCGACGGCGTCCGGGCCGTATCTTTCCTGGGCTGCCCGGATCGCCTCGGTGATCCGCGTGAGGGCTTCGTCCCAGGTGGCCTCGCGAAGAGGGCCGCCGGGGTCCTTCCGCACGAGCGGGGTGAGCAGGCGGTCGCGGTGGTCGAGCAGGTCAGCGGCGGTGAAACCCTTGGCGCACAGGCCGCCCTTGTTGACCGGGAAGTCGCGCGGCTCGAGCCGCACCCGGGGAATCTCCGGAGTCAGCGTCATGCCGCACTGCAGCGCGCAGTAGGGGCAATGCGTATCGGTCGCGGTCACAAGGGAATGGTCGGAGCCGAATGTTTACCGACGGGACCGCCGCCGTTGCGGTGGCGTACGGAAAACCCTACAAACGCGTGGGCGCGGTTGTGAGAAGCGCCGACTCGAAGCGGGCGAGAACCAGGTCGGTGACGGCGGGGTCGAGGCAGAGCGGCGGGGTCACGTGGTCGGCGCCGGCCCGGCCCAGCGTGCGGTAGAAGAGGCCGTCGGCGAGCAGGTAGGCGGCGATGGCGATCCGGCGGGCGCCGCGCCGGCGCAGGTCGGCGACGACGTCGGGGACTCTCGGGCCGGGCCCGGAGACGTAGCCGATATCCACACTGCATCCTGCTGCGGCGCCCCCTGTGGACAACCCAGCTTCCTCCTGCCGTTCCGGCCTAGGCTCAGCCCCGACGTCCCTGGGTGGGCGGGGGAGGCGGTGGCCGGACGGGAAAACGGCGTTTGCGACTTGTGTCGCTAACCGGTCGATGTCAGCGCGCCATGCCGGGTCGGAGGAACCGGCGGCGGCCAGCACGACGGCGTCCGCGGGCGGCAGGTGGCGCAGCAGGCTGTCGAGCAGTACGTCGTCGGGGCCGAGCGGCCGGGAGACGGGGATCGGGGTGCCGGCCACGGCGTCGGCGATGTCGACGCGTACGTGATAGCCGGTCGACAGGAGAAGCGGCACGACCACGGCGTCCGGCGCGGCCTGGACGACCGCGGCCACCTTGGGTTCCTGCACGTCGACGTAGCTCAGTCGGACGTCCAGGCCGGTGCGGCGGGCGGCGACCCGGGCGACCAGGTCGCGGATCTGGGCCTGACCGGCGGGGTTGCGGGTTCCGTGGGCGACGGCGATCAACGTGGGCATGAGTCGGCCTCCCGGCTCGGCGGTCAACGACGCCGCGCCGTTGCGGCCGATCTTCGTGCGGGGAACAGCGGAGCCGAACGGGCGGTCAGGCGACGGGCTCGTCCAGGCGGAGGCGGTATCCGCGTTTGATGACGGTCTCGATGTGGCGGCCGGAGCCCAGGGCGGTCCGCAGCCGGGCCACGGCCACGTCGACCGCGTGGCCGTCGTTGCCCCGGGGGAGGGACGCGATCAGCTGCTCCTTCGAGACGACCGCGCCCGGGCGGGCAGCCAGCGACGTCAGGATCGCCATCGCGGCGGGAGCCAGCGTGTGCGGCACCCCGTCGAGCAGCACAGCGTGCCCGCGCAACTCCAGCGCCGACCCCGCCACCCGCAGCTTCCGCGATCGTAGGGGCAGCTCGTCGGTCACCGTCTTGATCAGCGCGCCGAGCCGGAACCGCGCCGGCATCACGACCGGCACCCCGTACGAGATCAGCGGCGCCGCCGTCACCGGCCCGACGCAGGCCGCCAGCACGCCGTTTCCGAAACGGGCGAGCACGGCACCCGACGACTCCCCCGCCACCTGCAGGAACGCCTTCACCGCGGGCGCGCTCGTGAACGTGACCGCGTCGATCTGCCCCGCCACGATCTGGTCCACGAGACGGCGTACGGGAGCGACATCGGCCGGAAGCACCCAGCGGTAGACGGGCACCTCGACGACCGCCGCCCCCGCCGCTCGCAGCGCCGCCACGAACTCGGTCTGCGGCTCCCCGTGCTCCTGCACCACGATCCGCTGACCGGCCACCCCGTCGGCCAGCAGCCGCGACAGGATCTCGTCGGTCGACTCGGTCTCGGCCGCCCAGTCCTCGGTGAGCCCGGCCGCCCGGATCGCGCCGCACGGCTTCGGCCCGCGCGCGATGATCCGCGCCCCGCGCAGCACCGACCGCAGCCGCTCGCCCAGCCCCCACCCCTCGGCCGCCTCGAGCCAGCCCCGGAAACCGAACCCGGTGGTGGCCACGACCAGGTCGGGCGTCAACCCGATGCAGGCCATCGTCGAGGCGTGCAGGGCGTCGTCGTCGGCCAGCGGCACGATGCTGATCGCCGAGGCGGTCACGACCCGGGCCCCGCGCCGGGTGAGCAGCGCGGCCATCTCGTCGCGCCGCCGCTCGGCGGTCACCGCCACGGTGAAGCCCGTCAGCAACGCCATCAGCACCCCCGGTCCGCGCGTGCCGGCCGGCCCGCTTCCGACAGCGAAGCCGGGCCCGGTTACCGCAAGGTCCTCAGCGTGTTTCAGGAGTGATAAACCACGTCATCCGTCGGACTCGTCCTGGATCCGCCGCACGGCGCGGAGCAGGTGAAACACTTCCAGCCGCCCGTCCAGGAAGCCCATCCGGTAGTCCGCTCCCGTGGCCGGGTGGGCCGCGCGGGTCTGGTCGCGGCGCCCCGCTATGCCGTCGGCGCGCCCGGTGTCGTACGCGAAGATCTCGTCGTCCATCAGGTCAGCTCTTGCCGTCCATCGCCTTGCGGATCGCCGCGATCAGCGCCGCCTCGAACGCCGCGAGCTGCCCGTCGACCAGCCCCACGCGGTAATCCGGGTCGTCGGCGCGCTCCGGACAGCGGCGACCGGCCTCCCCGTCAGATCGACCCTCGTCGTACGCCTTCAGGCTGCTGTCGGCGCTGTCCATCCGGTCCTCCTCGAACGCTCCGCCGCGCGTTCGAGCGCAGACACCGCGGATCAATCTCACACGTGTCCGCCCCGGGCCGAACCCCCCGATCCGACCGGCCCGAAATCCTAAAGTCCGAGGTCAAGGGCGCGTTCAGTCAGAAAGACATTCACAAAGTTACGATGCGTGATCAGACCAGCTCACAGCGTGGCCGCTACGTGGCCGGCGAGACGCTCCCGGCGGCCTGCTGATCCAGCAGCCCCGACCGGTTCCACAACATCTTGCCCGGCCCATCGATCAGATCAAGATCTTTGAGGTACGACACCACGCGCTCGCCGGCCCATCGCAGGGTCGAGCGGAAGTGCGGGTTGGCGCGGGCCGCGGCCCATCCGTCCGACGGGCGGACGCCGATCGATTTGTAGACGGCGGGATGAATCAGGCGCGTGCCGCACAGGTACGCGGCCCGGCCGATCACGAGTTTGTCGAACGCGAGACGCCCCTTGCCGGCCGCCCGCACCTGCCGGGCCAGTTCTTCGCGGGCATACCGTACGTGCCGGGCCTCTTCGACGACGTGAATGCGCGACACCATGCGTACGAGGGGTTGCACCTGTTCGGAGGCCATCGCCTCGCGCTGCAGCGTGTCCAGGATCTCCTCGCAGATGAGGATGGCGGCGAACATGCGGGGGCCGGTCGCCGTCGCCGCGATCCACTTCCCGAGGAACTCGTTGACGCCGTCGGGCCGATAGACGGGTGTCCCAAGCGCCGTGATCATCTTGCCGAACATGACCGAGTGGCGGCATTCGTCGGCGACCTCGGTCAGCGCGTATTGGGCGTGCGCTGCCGTCGGGTCCTGCCGGTAGTAGCCGCGGATCAGCAACTGCATGAGGATCGTCTCGAACCAGATGCCCAGCCCGGCGATGCTGGCCGCCTCGTGCCGCGTCAACGTGATCCGCTGCTCCTGCGTCAGGTTCTCCCAGATGGCCGTCCCGTAGAGCGACGATCGGTGCGGCGGCACGTAGTACAGACTGTCGACCGCGGGCGAGTCCCAGTCGATCTCGATCCCGGGATCGTACGAATGGGACGCCGAGGATTGCAGGAGCCGCGTCGCGAGGTGCTCCCGGTCAGAGATGGACATATTCCGCCCCCAGCACTTGACGTTACTTGCGGTAACAGTTACTTCTAGTACCATGCATTCTGAAGCGACACCGGTCAATACCGACGGCCGCCGCGGCCGCTGGGCCGGTCATCGCGAGCAGCGGCGCTCCGAGCTCACCGACGCCGCCATCGACGCGATCCGCCGGCTCGGCCCCGAGGTGGGCATGGAGGCGATCGCCGCGCACGCCAAGGTCAGCAAGCCGGTGCTCTACCGCTACTTCGCCGACAAGTCCGAGCTGTGGCTGGCCGTCGGGCAGCGCTCCGGGGCTCTCGTGCTCGACGCGATCATCCCGGCCGTGGCGGCTGTGCGGGAGGAGCGGGCCGCGATCGGGGCGGCCATCGACGCCTATCTGGCCCACATCGCGGCCGACACGAACCTCTACCAGTTCGTCGTGCACCAGCCCGACATCGCGCGCCACCGTGACGTGGTGGCCGACGTGGTCGACACGGTCGCCAGCGGACTCGCGCGGATCTTCGGCGACCGGCTGCGCGCCCGGGGGCTCGACTCGGGCGCCGCGCTTCCCTGGGCGTACGGCGTGGTGGGTTATGTGCAGTCGGTCGGTGACTGGTGGCTGCGGCAGCAACAGCCGATCAGCCGGGAGGCGCTCGGCGACTACCTGACGACGTTCCTGTGGGGCGGGGTCGCCGGCATCCAGCATTTAGCCGATATTCCGGGCGGGATGGCCGCGTTCAGGGAGGACGGCGCACGTGAACGATGAACGAAACCACGAGCCTGCGGTCGGCAACGACGAGGAGTACCGCGGGCCGGCAGTCCTGACGTTCGCCGAAGCCGGAGCCGGAGCCGAGGCCGGCGACGGTCACCCGGTCCAGATCCGGATGTGGGCGCGCTTCGAGCCGGTCGAGGGCCGGTTCCGCTGGGCCGGCCGCACCGCCCCCGACGCCGTTCTGCTGGAACGAACGACGACCGGCCTGCGCGATGCTCGACTATCGATAGGCGATTATCGAGCGGTGGCCGTCCGGCTGAGCGAACCCGACCCGTGGGGTGGGGTCCGGCTGACCGGAATCGGCACGCCGCCGTGGTTCTCGTGACGGCCGCAGAGCCCGACCCGGGCGTGCCGGCCACCGGCCCGCAGAGCTCCGAACCGCGCGCTCCGCACTACGACGTGCTCATCGTCGGGGCGGGACTGTCCGGGATCGGCGCGGCCTGGCGCCTGCGCGAGGCGTTCCCCGGCAAGACGCTATCGATTATCGAGGCTCGAGAGGCGATCGGCGGCACCTGGGACCTGTTCCGCTATCCCGGCGTGCGCTCCGACTCCGACATGTTCACGCTCAGCTACCCGTTCCGGCCGTGGACCGACACGCAGTCGCTCGCCTCCGGCGACAAGATCCGCGACTACATCCAGCGGACCGCCGACGAGTCCGGCATCACCCGCGACATCCGCTTCGGCAGCAAGGTGATCGCGGCCGACTGGTCGACCCCGGACGCCCGCTGGACCGTGCGCCTCGCCGACGATTCCACGCTGACCTGCGATTTCCTGTACGCCTGCACGGGGTATTACTCGTACGACAGCGGCTACCAACCCGATTTCCCGGGGCTCGGCTCGTTCAAAGGCCGGCTCGTTCACCCGCAGTTCTGGCCGGCCGACCTCGACCACACCGGCAAGCGCGTTGTCGTCATCGGCAGCGGCGCGACCGCCGTGACCCTGGTGCCCGCGATGGCGCCGACCGCCGCGCACGTGACCATGCTGCAGCGCTCCCCGTCCTATCTGACCTCGCTGCCCGCCCGCGACGTCGTGGCCGGCACGCTGCGGCGCCTGCTGCCCGCACGCGCCGCCAGCACACTCACCCGGGCCAAGAACGTGCTGCTCACGCAGGGCTTCTACCAGCTCGCCCGGCGGCGGCCACAGCGGGTGCGGTCGATGCTGCGCAAGCTGGCCATCCGCGGACTGGGCGACGAGGCCTATGTGGACGAGCACTTCAAGCCCCGTTACGACCCGTGGGATCAGCGGCTCTGCGTGATCCCGGGCGGCGACCTGTGGGAGGAGATCCGGGCCGGCCGTGCCTCGGTCGTCACCGACCACATCGATACGTTCGTGCCGTCGGGCGTGCGGCTGCGGTCGGGCCGCGTGCTCGAGGCCGACATCGTGGTCTCGGCGACCGGTCTCACGCTGCTGCCGATCGGGGGAATCGACCTCACCGTCGACGGCGATCCCGTGAAGATCGGCGAACGGGCGGCGTACCGCGGTCTGATGCTCAGCGGGGTGCCGAACCTGGCCTACTGCATCGGCTACACGAACGCCTCGTGGACGCTGCGGGCCGACCTGTCCCACCGCTACGTCGTACGGTTGTTGCGCCATCTCGACCGGCGCGGCCTCGCCGTCGCCACGCCGACGACCCCCGGTGGTCAGGGCCGCCCGCTGCTCGATCTCTCCTCCGGGTATGTGCAACGCGCGCTGGACGTCTTCCCGAGGCAGGGCGACCGGGACCCCTGGCTCGTGCGGCAGAACTACCTGCGCGACCTGATCACGAGTCCCCGGGCCGACGTGACCCGCGACATGACCTTCCAGGAGGCCCGCTCATGACCGCCCCCTACCGTTTCGCCGGCCGCACCGCCGTGCTGACCGGCGCCGCGAGTGGCATCGGCGAACAGATCGCGTACGGGCTGGCCCGCCGAGGCAGCCACGTGGTGCTGGTCGACCGGGACGCGACCGGGCTCACCGCCGTCGCCGACCGGGTCCGCGCCGACCACCCCGCCCTGGTCGTCGAAACCATCGTGGCCGACCTCGCCGAACGAGCCGCGGTCTCCGCCGTCGCCGATCAGGTTCTCGCCTCGCATCCGGCGTTGGGGCTGCTCGTGAACAACGCCGGGATCGCCCTGGGCGGGCGCTTCGACCAGGTCACGATCGACGAGTTCGAGACCGTCATGAACGTGAACTTCCGCGCCCCGATGCTGCTGACGCACGCGCTGCTGCCCGCTCTGAAGGCCGCGCCCGGCAGCCATCTCGTGAACGTGTCGAGTTTGTTCGGCCTGATCGCGCCGTACGGGCAGAGTGCCTATTCGGCGAGCAAGTTCGCGCTGCGCGGGCTGAGCGGGGTGTTGCGGGCCGAACTGGCCGAGAACGACATCGGCGTGACGACGGTGCATCCCGGCGGCATCCGTACGAGCATCGCCGCCAGCGCCCTGGTCGGCAGCGGGGTCCCCGCCTCGGAGTTCGAGCCGAACCGCCGCCTGTTCGACGCGCTGCTGACGTTCCCGCCGTCGAAGGCCGCCGAGCAGATCCTCCGGGCGGTGGCCCGCCGCAAGGCCCGGCTGCTGATCGCGTCGAGCGCGAAACTTCCCGACATGCTCGCGCGCCTGGCGCCGGTCGGTCATACCCGGATCATGCAGGTACTGACCGCCGCGATGACCAGCCGCTCGCGCCCGTCCGCCGCCCCTGCTCCCACTCCCCCGGCCGCCCCCGCTCCTTCCGCCGCCCCCGCTCCTTCCGCCGTCCCCGTCCCCGAGGCCGACCGATGAGCTGGGTCGACGTTGGCGGGAGCCGCATCCGTTACGTGGCGAGCGGTCCCGCCGACGCCCCGCCGGTCGTTATGCTGCACGGCATCGGCCGCAGCCTCGAGGACTGGGAGCCGCAGCGCGAGTTCCTCGACCCCGACCACCGGGTCATCAACATCGACATGCCCGGCCTCGGCCTCTCCCAGCGCCTCACCGTCCCCACCACATTGGACTCCCTGGCCGACGGCGTGTGGGCCATCCTCGACGCCCTGGGCGAGACCCGCCCCGCCCACCTGATGGGCAACTCCCTGGGCGGCGCTGTCGCCATGCGCATGCTCGCCGACACTCCCGACCGCGTGTCCACGCTGACCCTGGCCAACAGCGCCGGCTTCGGCAAAGAGGTGACGTTCGCCCTGCGCATGCTGGCGATCCCTCTGCTGGGCCGCCCGCTGCTGAGCCGCATCGACCCCCGAGTGGCCCGCCGCGTCGAACGCTCCCTCTTCTACGACCGCTGCCACGTGACCGACGACCGCGTAGCGATGGCCGTCCGATGCGGCCAGCAGCCCGACTTCGCCCGCGTCTACCTGGAGATAGCCCGAGCCCTGGGCGGTTTCCGGGGCATAGCCGCCCGCTGGCGCGAAGACCTGCTCCCCCGCGTGGCCGCCACCGCCAAGCCCACCCTGATCGTCTGGGGCGACCGCGACCTGATCCTCCCCGCCACCCACCTGCCCGCCGCCACCGCGGCCCTGCCCCACGCCCGCTCGCACCTGTTCCCCGACACCGGCCACATGCCCCAGCTGGAGCGCCCCGCCGAGTTCGCCGCCCTCACCCGCCCCCTGCTGGCCGAGGTGAACGCCTGAGCTGCACAGCTTTCGTCGTGAAGGCCGGTCGCCGGTGGTCCCGGGTCAGCGTCCGCTTCGTGTGGCTGTCTGCTCCAGCGGGGTGGTCGCGCGGGCTTCCCGGGCGCGCGGGCGTCGTGGTGCGGCGCAGTGCTGCACAACGGTGCCACGACGGCGAGCGGCCTCGACGGCCTGGGCGATAGTCCGGCGACCGTGATCGCCCGCGCCGAGGGTCAGCGGCAAACATCGACCCCGAAGGCTCTCTAAGCCCGGCTTCGCACCACGGCGAGCTGGTGGATCGCCGCGAGCGGGACGACGCCGACGACGTACCACAGTAGGTCGGCCGGATCGAAGGCGACGCCCAGCGCGAGCCGGGCCAGCCAACTGTGCGACGACAATTCCGCCGGGAGCCCGGTCAGTTGGAAAAGCTCGATCGCCCAGCAGAACGTGATCGCGGCGGTGGCGGCCCCGAGCGGGCGCGCCTTGGGAGCGAGCACGAACACCCCGGCGTACATCATCGCGGCGTAGAGGGCCGTCCCCGAGTACTGCGACAGAGCACCGGAGCTGTCCACCACAGCGCGCCCGGACAGCGCCCGAATCCCCAGCGCCACAGCCAGCAACCCACCCGCGGCGACCACCGCCGCCACCCTCACCCGCAACACGCCGCCACCGTACGGCCCTTGATCAAGCGGGCTGAGAGGACGATCAGCGCGACGCCGGCCAGCGCACCGAGCAGGATGCCGGCGCGCAGGTCGGCCCAGCCCGCGACGGCTCCGACGAGCACGGGGGCCAGCAGGAAACCGATCCGTTCGACCCAGGTGACGTAGGCGAGCTGGGCTACGGTGCCGGCTGCGGTGAGCACGGTCGGGTAGAGAGCCGAGACGCCGGCGCCGGCCAGCGCGAACGCCGCGATCGCGGTGGCCGGGTGAGTGCTGAGGGCAGCACCGGCCAGGGCGGCGACGAGAAGCGCGGCCTGGGTTCGTACGACGGGGGTCGTGCCGAAGCGTTCGATGAGCCGGTCGTTGAGCAGGCGGGCCACGGTCATCGCGGCCACGAACGCGAGGTAGGCGCCGGCGGCGAGCCCGGGGCCGGCGTCCAGCTCGTCCCGTACGTAGACCGCCGACCACGTGGACGGCACGTCCTCGGCGAACGCGACCAGCAGCGCGACCGTTCCGAGGAGGGCCAGCCAGCCGAGGCGGCGACGCGGCCGCGGGTCGACGGGCGCGGCGTGTTCCGATACGCCGGTCTGGCGCCAGATCGCGGGCAGCAGCGCAATTGTTCCAGCGGCGAGGACGGCTCCGGAGACGGCGAGCATCATCGTGACGGAGACCCCGATGCTGGTGCACGCCGCCGCGGCCGCCCCGGCTGATACGGCGCCGATGCTCCACCACGCGTGAAAGCCGTTGATCATCGGGCGGTTCCGGCTCCGCTGGACGGCGAGCGCCATGGTGTTCAGCGCGACGTCCATGATCGCGTCGAGGATCCCGAAGAGCGCGAAGACCGCGGCGAGCCCGGCCGCCGACGGCAGCTCGGCCGGCAGCCAGAGCACCGCGCAGTAGATCAGGATGCAGGTCGCCACGACCGGTCCGGCGCCGAAGCCTCGGGTGACCCGGCCCGCCACCGGGCCGGCGATCAGAGCCCCGACCGACGCGGCGGCGACCACGGCTCCGAGGGCGGGATCGTCCAGCCCGGCCCGTTCCTTGATGGTCGGCAGGTGGGGCAGCACGCTGGCGAACAGCGCACCGTTGGCGAAGAAGACGAGCGTGACGGCGAGTCGGCGCACCGCCGACACTAACACCCGGTTCCGGAAGCAGACTGTCCGGAACCGGGCCTACGGTGTGGGAATGACGATCGATATTCCGTGGGAACCCCCGCTGGCCGGTGATGAGACCGGGCATCTGCTCGGGGCGCTCGAGCGGCTGCGGACGACGTTCCGGTACAAGGCTGACGGCCTCGACGCGGCCGGGCTCAACACTCGGATCGGTGCCTCCACCCTCACGTTGGGCGGGCTGCTCAAGCATCTGACGCTGGTCGAGGACTACCAGATCGCCGTCAAGTTCTCGGGCGGCGAGCTGAGTGGGGAGCCGTGGGACAGCCGTGACTCGTACGACGAGGACTGGGAGTTCACGAGCGCGGCCAAGGACCGGCCCGAGGATCTGTACGGGTGGTACGACGACGCGGTCGAGCGGTCCCGGGCGCGCCTCGACGCGGCGATCGCCGACGAGGGTCTGGATCAGCTCGCGGTCACGGCGTTTCCCGACGGCAATCGGTTCAGCCTGCGGCGGTTCGTGTTCGACCTGCTCGAGGAGTACGGGCGGCACACCGGGCACGCCGACCTGCTGCGCGAGGCGGTCGACGGGCGTACGGGCGAGGACCCGCCGAACGACTGGCGGCCCGTCTCGGGACGATTCGTGCTGCCGGGTTAAGCGCCTGGCCAGAAGTTTTGTCCGTAACCCGGCGGCAGCCAGGGTGAGGTCCAGGGCGCGGCGGTGGTCAGGTTCTGGCTGTCGGTGCGGTGCTGGAAGAAGGCATGGGCTTGGCG
>NZ_RJAC01000003.1 GCF_003999975.1 Actinoplanes solisilvae
CCGTGAAGAACCGGCTCAACCGCATGCAATACCGAGCCGGACTGATCGACGCCTTCTTCACCGGAACCGGCCTTTCACCACCGGCACCAGCCAGACCCTGACCGCAAAAGGTGTCTAGCCGTCGCCGCAGCAACCGAGGACATGCGGCTGCAAGTAGATCACCTCCGCCAGCTGTACGAGGCTGCGCGGGAGGACGCCGAGCGGCAGGGTCGGCAGATTGCCGAGTTCGAGCGGCTGCGGCGGGCAATGGACGACCGTGACCCGGACGAGGTGCGCGACGAGATCGACCGCCTTCGGGCCGACAGCACGGAGCTCAAGCGGCTGCGGCTGACTGCTCCGGCGGAGAAGGAGTTGCAGCTAAGCGCTCTCGAGGAAGAGGCTCGTCAGCTTCGTGACCGTTGTGTCGTCTACGCGGCGGACAACGAACGGTTGCAACGCCAACTCTCCGCACACCAGATCACGGCGACAACGCTGGAACGGATGACCGTCGGCAAGGAGGCGTTGGAGGCGGAAGTCCGTGCGTATCGCGACATGATCGAGGAGGAGGAACGAAAGTGGCAGGGGCTGGTGGCACGGCGCGAGGGCACCTCACCGCTGCCGATGTGTACCGAGATGGATGCCATCCATGCGGATCGGCCGTCCGACCTGTCGGAAGATGTGCCGCCCCTGCCTGAGCTGGTCAGCCGGGTTCGTGCCCTCATCCGCCAGCAACATGACCTCTTCTACGAAGAGGCCGACCTGCGGTCGTTTCTGGCCGGCCTGGCCACCAGCCAGCTTCATCTGTTGCAAGGGATCAGCGGCATCGGCAAGACACAGTTGCCGCAGCGTTTTGCCGAGGCCATCGGGGCTGGGTCGGCAGTGGTATCAGTGGGCGCGGATTGGCGTACCCCGCAGGACTTGATGGGCTACTACAACGCCTTCGAGCGCCGCTTCTACGAATCCGAATTCACAAAGGCGCTGTATCGCGCCCAATGCCCAACCTTCGCCGACCAGCCTTACGTCATTGTGCTGGACGAGATGAATCTCTCGCATCCCGAGCAGTACTTCAATGACGTGCTCTCCGCGCTGGAACGTGATGTGAGCAGGACAGCCACGCCAGATCTCGTGCTTATGAGCGCGGCCGTGTCGCCCCCGCCGAGGTTGCTTCGTGAGGGCAGGCTGCTGCCCGTGCCAAGGTCGGTGTTCTTCGTCGGCACGGCCAACCACGACGAAACCACAGTCTCCTTCGCTGACAAGACCTACGATCGCGCCCACGTCATCGAGCTGCCGACCAGCCCGCACTCGTTCGACGTCCCGCCGCAGGATCCACTCCCGCGTCTGAGTTTCCGGGCATTGACCCGTACCTTCGATACGGCAGTGGCCAAGCACGGGGGTGCGGCGGCCGATGCGCGAACGTTCCTCACCAACGAGCTGGCCAGCCGTCTGGCCGATGACTTCCGCATTTCCTGGGGAAGCCGGCTGAACAAGCACATCGCGCGGTATGTGCCCGTTGTGGTCGCGGCGGGCGGAACGGTTGGCGAGGCGACCGATCATCTGATCGCGACCAAGGTTCTGCGCAAGCTGCGCGGCCGGTACGAAATCCGGGTCGATGAGCTCAAGAAGTTGCGGGACGATCTCGAATCGCGCTGGTCGAGCCTGCCGGGTAGCGGCATGCCGCCTATTCGCTCCCGGTCCGTCATCGAGGCACTCATCCGAGACCTGGGTCAGGCGTAGTGCCCACGGACCTTGTCGTTGACCGGATCACGGGCCGCCTAGTGCCGGTCGACGAGGCCGTGCCCATGCTTGGACGCTATGCCAACCCGGGTCGATCTGGAAATAAGGTCGGCAGCCTTGACGGCCTTATGCCGGACATCGTTACCAGGGAAGCGGTCGTCGCTATCGGCGAACGCGTCGCGGACCTTGCTGCCCGTCGCGCGCCCTTGAGCGACTTGATCGACGTATCACCTTTGGTCGACGACCAGGCAGCCCGGGTAACGCTGCGGCAGCAGCCGCTCGAAGCGGCGATCGAAGAGCATTTGCCGTATCTCCGGGCCGTTTGTTTTCGGCCGGCGGCCCGTTTGCGCTCCACCAATCGCCTGGTACCGGTGGCGAGGATGCGCACCATTACTCCGCACTCTATCGTCCGGCTCGCCGCCCACAGCGAGGACTGGGCAGCGCTGCGCCCGGACGGGGTTCGCCCGGACCGCGTGCTAAGCCCCGAGCGGGAAGTGGAGATCGACCTGTATGAGAATCGACTCGCCGCCCGTTTGGTCGACGAGTTGTCGCGGTATCTCGCCGCGCGTGCGGCGCAGATCCGTGGAATAGAAAGCATGTTCAGCGGCATTCAGCGCTACATCGACGACATCGCCGGACGGCATTGGAAGTCTGGCTTGCGGCTGTGGAGCCTGGTCGGTGAGCTCTTCGATCGACAGGATTGGCAAGAGTTGGCGCGATTGCGCTTGGCCGAGGTGGAACGACTGCGTACGGCTGTCATGGCATTGCGGTCCTCGCCGGTCTGGGTGGGTGTCAATCGCCGGGCCGCACTTGGAGGCGCACTGCGCTCGACCAATCTCTTGGCCGGCGAGGACCGTTACCGACATGTGGCCGAGTTGTGGCGACAGCTGGTGACCTTGCACGGCGCCGACCAATCGGCTAACGCGTTGATGAAGCAGGCCGAGGGCTGGGTCGCTGGGTTTGCCGGATTTTGTTGGGTCTTGGTGGTCCGGGCATTCGATGAACTGGGCGCCGTACCGGAGATACCGGTGCGAGTAGGAGAGGCCGTCACCTATTCGATCGGCGAGACCACCATGACGCTGCGGCCGAGGGCCGGATCGGGAGTTCTGCTCCTCGAAAAAGACTCGGTCCCAGTGATGCGCATTGTTGCACTTCCGCATGCGTTGAGCGCTTCCGGTAACGCCGACACTGTGTCGACCGAACTGGACGCTCTCGTTGCCGCAGCGCCCGACATGCCTACGCTGGTGTTGTACCCGGGTACGCAGGAGGAGCGCCAACAGCTGCCCGAGGGCGTTCGGTTGAGGACATATGAGTCACCTGGCACCCCTGCGCCGCAGCACCGCAACTCGATGCTCTGGCCGATGCCGGTGTCTCCGATGGAGATCGACAGTGTGATTCGGCTCGCTCGCACGGTGCGCTGGTTGGTCGAGCAGCCACGCCTGACTAGCTATCCATATAAGGTGTCCTGCAGCGCGGCGTTAGCTGACGAATTGGTCGTCAAATGGGACTGGCTGGTTCGCGTGCCAGATGGCGTCGCCGTGATCCGAATCCCGGCGGCTAACGAGCGAGCCGCCGCCGAAACCTTGGTGTCGGCGAACCGGCACGAGACTGCGCGGTTCCGCGGGCTTGGCAGCAATGTGGCCGAAATGCAAACGCTTTGGCAGGGAATTGAGCGCGCGATCGCAGACACACTAGATCTGACCCGCTGTCCACGGTGCGGTTCCTCATCTACGAGGCCGGAAAGGGCATTGGAACCTCGCGGTGATAGCGGCTTCCGGGCGACTTGTGGAGATTGTGACGCCGCATGGGAAAGCCGCCCCTGCGCGTCGTGCCTTCGAACCTATCCAGTCCTGGCGACGTCCGGCCCGACGATCGAGTTCCCAGACGGTGATCGGATCGACCGCCGCTACGGTATTGACCTGCTCGTTGCTCCATGCGCGACGCGGGAACGGATATTCATATGTCCCTGGTGCGCACGCTGCGGCAACGAGATGGCTGCGTCGAACTGCGTCCGGTGCACGACTACAGCAGTCGCGCCTTGACGGGCATTTGTGCTTAGCTTTCGTCGTCGGCGGTGCCACGGGAGCGTTGGCCTATGATGCCAATCGGGTAACATGGGTTGCTGACGCTACTTTTGTTGCGCATGGCACGATTGTGGAGAAGCCCTCAATGTAGCACAGGTGATGACCTTGTCGCCTTGGCAGCTTAATGAGTAAATCAGCATATACGTAGGCGTGGGCACGGCGTCGGAAACGAGAATTATTCGGCCGTCCTGGAATCCATGTAGCGGCCTTAATGCAGTGGAGCGTCGCAAACTGTGCTGAAGAATATTCTTTCTCTTGAATTTTGGACGGTTTGCATCTGCTGCCGGAAATCCTAAATGGCAGGCGCCGCACTAGTACGGCAGCCGCCATTAGCAGTCTGACCTGCTGGGATGCGGTGGGGGCGGTGTCCAACATGGACGCAGCCGCCTGTTGATCATGTGTGTGTGAAGACAACAAGATCGAAGGCGGCTGCTGCTGCCAGGATAGAGGCTGCCCGCACAGCCCGGACCGCGGGTGAGTTGCTGGGCCGGTTGCGGTCGTGTTTCGTGCGCACGCAGACCTGGCAGCACGCGGGCCGGTACGTGTCGGCGCTGGTCAGCGAGATCCCGAAGCGCAACGGGTGGGCGATCGCGCAGCAGGCCGGGGACCGCACACCGGATCGCACCCAGCGGCTGCTGAACCGGGCGGTATGGGACGGGCAGGCGGCGATGAGTCAGGTCCGCCGGTTCGTCGTGACCGGCCTGGACGCCGTAGCCGGGCGCCGAGCCCGGCGGGGGCTGCGGATCGCCGCGCTGGACGAGACCGGCCAGCAGAAGGCCGGCACGGCGACGTGCGGGGTGAAACGGCAGTACATGGGCTGCGCCGGCCGGCTCGCGAACGGGATCAACACGGTGCACCTGGCCTATGTGCGTGAACGTGTCGGGCATGCGCTGATCGGGGCCCGGCAATGGATCCCGGCCGAGCACCTCACCGACCCGGACACGACGACTCGGATGGGCATCACCAGCGGGCTGGAATTTCGGACCAAAGGGCAACTGGCCATCGACATCTGCACCGACGCCTACGCCGACGGCGTCGCCTTCGATTTCGCCTGCGGCGACGAGGTCTACGGCAACTGCACCCAGCTCCGGGAATTCTTCGAAGACCGGCAGCAGGCCTACGTGCTGCGCGTCGCGTCGACCTTCATGCTCACCCTCAACCCGGAGACCCGGATGACCTGCGCGAAGGCCGTCGCCCTGCTCGTCACCGACCAGCGCCGGTGGCAGATCCGCTCGGCCGGTGCCGGCTCGAAAGGACACCGCTGGTATGCGTGGGCGTGGATCGCGACCGCCAGTCCCCGGCACTACCTGCTGATACGCCGTCACCTCAAAAGCGGTGACCTGGCCTTCCACTACTGCCACGTGCCACAAGGCCAACCGCTGACCCTGGCCCGACTCATACGGGCCGCCGGACTGCGCTGGCCGGTCGAGGAAACGTTCGAGTTCAGCAAAGACTCCTTCGGCCTCGACCAATGCCAAGCCCGGCTCCACACCGCAATCACCCGGCACACCGTGCTGGTCATGACCGCCCTGGCCATCTGCGCGATCGCCGCTGCCCGCCTCAAAACCCGCACCGACACCCAAGCCCCACCAGCCAGCACACCCGAATCAGCGACCACCGTCCGAGCCCGGCATGATCCCGCTGACTATCCCCGAAACCGCACGCCTGCTCGCCACCACCTGGCACCAGCCGAAACCCACCGACCACGACACCCACTGGCGCAACTGGCGACGCCGCCACCAAGCCCGAGCCCGCTGGTTCCACCAACGCACCCGACTCAACCGAGAGTATTCCCTGGCCAACTAGCAAATGGCGGCTGCCGTACTAGACCGACCGTGGTCACATGCCTGGTCACAACGATGGTCCGGTTCTGTCGGATCGGCCAGAGCTGAGTGGCATGGCCATGCCGTTCTGTCCGGTTCTGCGTACGTAAAAGCATGCGCCGACACTGCTTGACCAAATTGTAATGCGACTGGGGGTCAAGGGGTCGCAGGTTCAAATCCTGTCAGCCCGACAGCGAAGGGGTTTCGCAGGTTAGAGACTTGCGGAAGCCCTTTTTCGTGTCTGACGACGTCACCGGGATCGAACACGCCGCTTGTAGACCCTTTGACTCGGCAGGTGACGAGAGATGCCCCTACTGAAGCTCGACCGACTGTGCGAAGGCCTGGAGAAGGGCGAGTGGGCCGGCTTCCTACGCGACTGGGACCGCGCCCTGCGGGCCGGGAATCACCCGGAGACGACCCGCTGCAACTACTTCCTGGCCGCCGCGCAAATGGCCAAGTATCTGGCCGACGGGTCCCCGGATCCGGACGCTGATGACGCCGCGCAGGACCCAACCCTGGTGACGAAAGCCGTCGCCGTTGACCACGCTGCCGAAGGCGGTAGTGCTGCGCCGCGACCTGTACTTGTCGGCGTCGAAGCCGGCTCCGTCGATTACGGTTTTGGCGTGGGAGTGGCGGGATGCTCTGCTTTCGTTGCAGCCGTCGAGAGTGGAGTTTTAGCAGCACGGCGGTGGGGCCCTGACAGGCGCGGAGTGTGTGGCCGCCTATGGAATTGGCTAGGTTCCTAGGATGCAAGGCGCGATGAGGCGCAAGCGATCGAGATGCGGTGTTGGACCGCTGTGTCGGGTGCATGGAAACCCCCATTCCAGCATCCCGCCGTTGGACTGGTGCGGGATCATGTGGTCCACGTCGGCCGGCGGCAGGCCTGTGTCCCGCAGGAAGTTGGCGATAGCAGGGGCGGGTGGATCTTCGCCGAGTCCCGGGCCGCGCGACCCCACACATTGAGGGGTGCGGGCCCGCATTGAGAACTCGGCGGTGAACGGGGGACCGTCAGGCCGCGCCGAGGCCGTTCATGAAGGTGGCTACGACGAGGTCGGCGGCTTGCGGTGGCGTCAGGGTGGGGAACTGGTGGGCTGCGGCGTCGACGAGTTGGTCGAGGACCGTTCGCGCCCAGGTCATGTCCACGTCGCCGCGGAGGTATCCCTCGTCTCGTGATCGGCGGATGAAGGCGTCGACTCGGGCGCTCTGTTCCTGACGGCGGATGCTGGCGGCAGGGTCGTTCTGCATCATGCGGCGAGTGTCGAGAGGCCATTCGCGGCTGACGGGGACGATTTTCTCCACGTAGCGGTGCAGGGCGACGGGCACGGGGGCCTCGGTCAGGCGGGCCTCGTCGAGGACGTTTTCGGCGGAGTCGAGCTTGGCCTGGAAGACGGCGCTGAGCAGGGCTTCGCGGTTCGCGAAGCGGCGGTGCAGGGTGGTGCGGTCTACTCCGGCGGCAGCGGCGACGGCTGACATGGAGGTGCCGGGGTCCTCGGCCAGAAGTCGAGCTCCGGCGCGGAGGACGGCATCTAGGTTGCGGGCGGCGTCGGCTCTCATGGTGCTGCGATCTTACTCGACTGTTTCAGTTACCCGGCAATCTTCTGCGTGTGAGCCGCGGAACAGAATATTATCGCCTCACTGCTGTTGCATTTAGCGACCGTAACTCTACGGTTGTGTTGCTGCCCGCTTCGGGCGGCGAGGAATGGCAAGTGAGGATACGTACGATGACAAGGACTTGGCTGATCACCGGTAGCTCGCAGGGCCTGGGCAAGGCACTGGTGCTCGCAGCGCTGGAGGCCGGCGACCGAGTAGTGGCGACTTCCCGCAAGCCGGAAGCGCTGGCTTCCCTGGTGGCAGAGCACCCCGAGCGTCTCGCGACCGTCGCGCTCGACGTCACCTCCCCGGCGCAGGCCCGAGTGGTGGTAGCCGCGGCGGTGCAGCGGTTCGGCTCCATCGACGTGGTGGTCAACAACGCGGGCTACGCCACCAGCGGCTCGATCGAGGATTTTCCCGAGGAGGAGTTCCGCGCGCAGGTCGAGGCGAACCTGTACGGCGTGGTCAATGTGACGAGGGCGGTCCTACCCGTGATGCGCGGCCAGCGCTCCGGGCACATCGTGCAGATCTCCTCGATCGGCGGCCGTGTGGGCGGCACTCCCGGCCTGGGTGCCTACCAGACGGCGAAGTTTGCTGTGGAGGGCTTCTCCGAGGTCGTCGCCAACGAAGTGGCCCCCTTGGGCATCAAGGTCACCATCGTCGAGCCGGGCGGTATCCGCACCGGCTGGGCCGCCGGGGCCGCCGAGCCCTCCGGTCCCATCACGCCTGACTACGAGCAGACGGTTGGTGCGTGGCTGGATCGATTCGCGCAGTATGCCGGGAACGAGCCCGGCGACCCGCACCGCATGGCCCGCGCCATCGTCGACACCGTGGACGCCGCGGAGCCTCCGCGCCGACTGCTGCTCGGCAGCGACGCACTAGGGATCGCGATCAGCTCAGAGGAAGGCCGTATAGCGGAAGCCAACTCGTGGGCCAAGGTGAGCCGGTCCACGGATTACCCCACCGCCTGACCGACACTGCGGTGGCTCGGAACGGGGCCGGTCAATGCGCGCCGCACACCTGCCCCGCTCCGCGAGCGCGCCCCAGTTCGCCAAAGGGAAACGCAATGATCAAGACCTTTTTGGTAGCCGGCGCGGCGGGGGGACTGGGCGGCCGGGTCGTCGAGGCCGCCCTCGCCGCCGGCCACAACGTAGTAGCGACCGACCTCGCGCCCCACGGCGTATCTGTACCTGACGAGTACCGCGACCGGTTGCGCGTACGCATCATGGACGTCACCGATCCGGACTCCGCCCGTGCTGCGGTCGCCTGCGCGGTCGCCGAGTTCGGCGCGGTCGATGTGCTCGTGAACAGCGCCGGCGCCCGAACTGTCGGTTCGATCGAGGACATGTCCGACGACGAGTTCCACCGCGATGTCGACGTCAACTTCTTCGGTGCGGTCAACACGGTGCGCGCCGTCCTGCCGGTGATGCGCCCGCGTCGTTCGGGCAGCATCATCAACGTCTCCACCATCGGCGGCCGGCGCAACCAGCCCGGTCTGAGCGCCTACCAGTCATCCAAGTGGGCGCTGGGCGGTTTCACCGAGATCCTCGCCCGCGAGGTCGCCCCCATCGGGATCCGCGTCACCTTGGTGGAACCTGGCGGAATCCGAACTCCGTGGGCAGTCGCCCCGATGACGGTGCCGGACATCCACCCCGAGTACGAGGAAACGGTCGGCGCCTTCGCCCGCACCTACAGCAACAACCCCGACGTGCAGCGGGGTGACCCGGACAAGATGGCCGCCGTGATCCTGAGGCTCACCGAAGAGCCGGCACCGCCGGTGCGGCTTCTGCTCGGCTCCGACGCTGCCTGGCTCGCTCCGCAGATCACGACGGCGCGAGCCGCGGAAGACGCGGCGTGGCGCGAACTCAGCGTCTCCACGGACCGCGACGGACTCGGCGATTTCGCCGACACCGAGGTCGCGCGGATGGTCCGCCCGGCCAAGCCCTGATACCCACCCCACCATCCCCTTCCCTCCACCACTTTTCACCTAAGGAATGACAGACATGACTGTGCGCGACAAGCTCTTCATCGGTGGTTCCTGGGTGACTCCCAGCGCACCGGAGCTGATGCTCGATATCCTGTCGCCCCACGACCAGTCGGTCATCGGCCGTGCGGCGCAGGCCGCTCCGGCCGACATCGACAGGGCGGTCGCTGCGGCGCGTGAGGCATTCGACCACGGCCCGTGGCCGCGTACCACGCCCGAGGAGCGCCAGGAGGTCGTGCGTCGCTACGATGCGCTGCGCACCGCCCGGGCGGACGAGATCGCCGCGGCGATCTCGACCGAGAACGGCTCGGCGGGCTGGTTCACCAAGATCGGTCAGCCATTCCTGACCCGTCAGACCAACGCCTACCTCCAGGCAGCCGAGGAGTTCGGCTGGGAGGAAATCGTCAGCCCGTCCGACCCGTCGGTGGCCTTCGACACCATCGTGCGGCGCGAGGCGATCGGTGTGGTCGCTGCGGTCATCCCGTGGAACTCCCCGTTCTCCGCCGCCACCGCGAAGCTGATCCCGGCTCTGCTGGCGGGCAACACCGTCGTGCTGAAGGTCTCCCCGGAGAACTCGCTGAGCATGATGCTGCTGGCGGACCTGTGGCACGAGGCCGGCCTGCCCGAGGGCGTCCTCAGTGTTCTTCCGGCGGATCGTGAGACCAGCGAGCACCTCGTCTCGCACGCCGACGTGGACAAGATCTCCTTCACCGGTTCGACCCGCGCCGGACGGCGGATCGCGGCGATCGCCGGGGAGCAGCTGAAGCGTGTGGGTCTCGAGCTGGGCGGCAAGTCCGCCGCCCTGATCCTGGACGACGCCGACCTGGCGGCCGCGATGCAGGGCCTCAGGTTCGGTTCGCTGGGCAACAACGGTGAGGCGTGCATCCTGCAAACTCGGATCCTGGCCCCGCGCAGCCGCTACGAGGAGGTCGTGGCCGCAGTGAAGGAAATGGTCGAGTCGCTGAAGGTCGGCGACCCCTCCGCCGCCGACACCTTCATCGGCCCGATGATCCGCCGCGACCAGCAGCAGCGGGTCATTGATTACATCAACATCGGCATCGAGGAAGGCGCACGGCTGGTGACCGGCGGGCCGCAGGTCCCGGCAGGCCTGGAGAACGGCAACTATGTCACCCCGACCGTGTTCGCCGACGTCGACAACGGCATGCGCATCGCGCAGGAGGAGATCTTCGGCCCGGTCCTGGCCGTCATCGCCTACGACAACGATGACGATGCTGTGCGGATCGCCAACGACTCCGAGTACGGACTGTCCGGCGGCATCTGGTCCGCGGACGTTGCCCGCGCCCTGGCCGTCGCCCGCCGGCTGCGTACGGGCACCGTCACTCTGAACGGCTCGCCGATCAGCTTCGACGGACCCTTCGGCGGATACAAGGCCAGCGGTCTCGGCCGCGAGTACGGCAAGGTCGGCCTGACCGGCTACGTCGAGCATAAGTCGATCACCCGCACCCGGTAATCACGTGTGTGAGGGCCCTGAGCGCCAAACCGGCCTGACCTGGGATGCGGCCTGGCCCCGGCCGCGTTGCATCAGCTCCGCCCGGTCACCTTTCTCCTGCCGGTGGCCGGGCGGGTCGCAACCGTCGTCACCGGCCGTGTGCCGCATCTTCGACCGGGGACTGTGCCCGCTCCGCGAACACCTGGGCGGCGATCGCGTAGCTGTCGAAGGCACGAGCCACGCCCGCATAGACGGCGATCTGAATGAACGCCTCGACGATCTCCTCGGGCGTTACCCCGTTGTTGAGGGCGATGCGCAGCTGGCCACGTAGCGGCTCGAGAATCCCTAGCGAGGCTGTGATAGTGACGGACACCAGAGCCCGCGTACGGGTGTCCAGGATTTCGCTGCGTGGCCAGGCGTCACCGAACGCGTGCTCGGTGGCGATCTGCTTGAAGTCGGCGGCGTTCGACGGCTCGCCCTCGCCTGCGGTGAGGAACTGCTCGAGACGGAACCCCAGCATCTTCTCCGCTGTGTCGAGGGCGCGGGCGTAGTCGGAGCTGTCGGGCATGATGCCTCCTAGATGTGGTCGCGGAGCACGTGGGCCAGATGGACCCGCGAGTCGATACCGAGTTTGGTGAAGACGTTGCGGACGTGGTGCTCACGGTGTGGGGGAGAGGTAAAGCTGCTGGGCCGCGCCGCGCTCGCGCAGGGACCGGCGGACACGCCGGGTGTCGGCGACGGCGCCAGCCTCCGAGTAGCTGGCCAACGCCTGATCGAGCCACTGCACCGCGTCGGTGTCCCGGTCCTCGGGCGCCACCACGACGGCGGCGTCCTCCAACGCGATCGCGGCGAGCAGCGGCCGGCCTGCGGCGGTCTGGAGCTTGGCCACGGTCACAAGCTCCTCGACGTCGCGGGTGAGCACCCCGTGCACATGGGCGGCGACGGCGGTGAAGGCGGGTGCGTCCGCCGCCCCGCGCTCCAGCGTCGCCGCGGTCTCGAGCAGCCGCTTCCGCAGCTGCTGGTCGGCTGCGTCCAACGCAACCCGGGCGGCCATCGCCAGGAACGCGAAGTCGGTCGGACGGGGCGGAGCGGCCGGGATCAGCGGGTCGTCGCGCAGCAGCACGGCGGCTGTCCCCGCGCTGAGCGGCGGCCAGCGCCAGTACCCGGCCGGCCCAGCGGTAACCGGCGGGACTGTCGCCGGTGCGCAGTTTACGGGCGGTCACCATGGCCGCGCGTCTTAGCGCGGCGTCGTCCAGGTGCTGCCCCAGCCGGGCGAACGTGATCATTCGCAGCACACCGGCTAGGCCACCGGGCTGCTCCCGGCCGGTTCCGGCCAGGGTGCGGGCCGTCTTGCCGATTCCGGCTTCTCCCCGGACAACGAGCACGCCGCTCAGGTCGTGCCGTGCACGGTCGAGCAGGTCGACCAGCAGGCGCCGTTCGCCGGCGCGGCCGATCAGCACGCCGCGAGGGAGATCCCTGCTCATATGCCGATCATCACACGGCTCTGAACGGTCGCACCGGGACGACGTGCAGCTGGGGGTAAATCGTGCGCGAACGTCGGTCCGGCACGGAGGACCTTCGACGAATTCGCAGCGACCGGCAAGACCGGAACGGTCATATCGGGAAGCAAAGGCTCCCACTGGATCTTGCAAGCCCCGGGGGCTCCCCGGGTTCGCACCCCGTCTGGCGTCGATAGCGTGCCTGGTGTGAGAAAGGTACGGCCAACAGGAACAGCGTCGTCATCGATCCCCCCAGGCGGTGCGGCCTCGTGCGCCGCCGTCGTCCAGGACTTCCGTGTGCCGACCGAGGGAGGTATCAATGCCCGGTCGCGATCTCGCGCCTCTGATCGGGCGGGACACCGAGTGGCGGGTCCTTGAAGAGTTTCTGGCTCGGGGACGGGACGGTGCCGACGACCTTCAGTGGGTCGATCCAGCCAGCATCGCTTTCCTCGAGTTCGTTGCTCGGCGGATCGACGGCAGCGGGATCGGGCTGCTGACGGCCGTATTGTCGGAGGCCGTGACCGTCGCCGCAGCCGTCGGGCTGCCGCTGCTGGACATCACTACGCTGCGCGACGATGATGCCGTACGGCTGGTCGAGCAGCGCTATCCGATCCTCGCGGGTCGGGTCGGGCGGCGGCTGCTGGCCGAGGCCGCCGGGTGTCCGCTCGCACTGGTCGAGCTGGCCCTTCGGATCGTTCAGCCGTCCGCCACGCCGGTGAGTGAAGCGGCGCCGATGGATCGCCTGCACAGCCTGTACGCCCACCGCCTCGCCCATCTCCCCGAAACCACGCGGCGCCTGCTGTTGCTTGCCGCGCTCGGCAGCACTTCTAACCTGAACGCCACCACCGGACCAGCCCGCGACAGCCTTGGGGCCGCCGAGGAGACTGCCCTGATCACGGTGGACCGGACATCCGGCCGGATCGAATCAGTCATCCGATGGCCCGCTCCGCCGTGGTCTCACTCTCCGCCAGCGATGAGCTGCGTGCGGCCCACGCTGAACTTGCGGTGAGCGACGCGGGTGACCCCGACCGGCGCGCCTGGCACGTCGCGGAAGCCGCGATGAGCCCGGACGAGTCCGTCGCGCGGTTCGACCGGCTGTGGCGCGGCCGTGACACGGCGGGAACAGCTGGCTCCGGGATCGGTCTGGCGGTCGTCCGCGAGTTGGTCACCACCCACGGCGGCGCGGTCGGCATCGACTCGCCAGCCTCCGGGGGCGTCACCGTGACCATCAGGCTGCCGACAGCCGCCCCCTTGCCTCCACGACGGTGACTGGCGCCGAACCGGTTCACCGTCGGGCAACGGCCGGTTCTGAGTGCTCGCAGGCTGCCGGCCAAGACGGTGACGGCGGCGGCAAGTCTCCAGTCGATGTGTACTCGGCCAGGTAACCGGCGAACCGGCGAACGACGTGATGGCGCTGACCACCAGGTACCGTCCCTCACGGCGACCGACATGGGCAGAACGCCGAGCAGGGCGAGGGCGGGCACGACGAGGAAGCCGCGACCCGGCGCCGACCAAACCGGCGACGCATCCGACCACGACGCCGTCGACGGCGAGGAAACTGGCGGCCGTCGGCGGTAAGCAGGAATGCGGTGGTCGTCGATGGCGACGTTGCCGTCGCGGTGGCGGGTGGCGGGCGGCGACATCGGCCTCGCGCATCTCTGCCTACTCCGGACCGGCGAACGCCGGGGTATGTGTGCTCGACCATCGCGGGCACACGGCAGTCGCGGTTAACCCCTTCGCCCCATTACTTCCGAGCCGCATGACCCAGTCTGAGCTATACCCCGGGGGGTATTATGGGGCGGGAGGGAAGGAGGCGACATGCATCTCGAGGAGGCCGGCAACGCCGAGGCTCGCCGTCCGACGGCGAACGCGAGGAGAGCGTGGCCCGGCTGGAGAAGCTCTTCCTGTCCCTGGGCTGACCACGGCCCACGACTCCGGCGCCGGCGCGGTCGGCGAGAAGGGAAAGAACATCATGAGTACGACACGCCTGACGGCGGATACCTTCGAGCAGGCCATCACCGGTGACGGCATCGTGCTGGTCGACTGGTGGGCGTCCTGGTGCGGCCCGTGCCGCCGCTTCGCCCCGGTCTTCGAGCAGGCCAGCGAACGGCACACCGACATCGTCTTCGCCAAGGTCGACACCGAGGCCGAGCAGCAACTCGCGGCCGCGGCCCGGATCTCTTCGATCCCGACCCTGATGGCCTTCCGCGACGGAATTCTCGTCTTCTCCCAGCCCGGGTCGCTGCCGTCCGCGGCGCTGGAGGAACTGATCGCCGCCGTACGCGGGCTGGACATGGACGAGGTCCGCGGCAAGGTCGCGCAGCAGCTTGGCGGCAAACCGGCGGCGGCATGACGCCGATGACCAGCATACCCAACGGGGTATGCTGGTCATCGGCTGTCCGGGAGGTAAGCATGGAGATCGAGGCAGACGCCCTCACCGACGTGATCAAGCGGCTGCGCCGCGCCGAGGGTCAGATCCGCGGCATCATCGCCATGCTGGAGTCCGGCCGTGACTGCGCCGACGTGGTGACCCAGCTGGCCGCGGTGTCGAAGGCCCTGGACCGGGCCGGCTTCAAAATCATCGCGACGGGCCTGCGGCAATGCGTAATCGCGGAACAGGACGGCAAAGACCCGACCGTCGACATGGCCCAGATGGAAAAGCTCTTCCTGTCGCTGGCCTGAGGCTCACTCGGCCAGTGTGTCGAGCGCGGCCCGCAACCGGGTGGACGCCTCGTCGGCGACCTCCTTGAGTTCGGAGCGCCCGGTAACTTGAACCATGACCTGCGGGTCGAGCGCCGGCGCGAGCGTGTGGCCGGGTCCGTCGGTGCGCACGATGACGTTGCAGGGCAGCAGCAGACCGATCCCCCGGTCGGTGTCCAAGGCCAGGTGCGCCAGCGGCGGGTTGCAGGCGCCAAGAATGAGGTAGTCCTCCATCTCGGCGCCGATCCTCTCTCGGAGGGTTGCGCGGACGTCGATCTCGCGATTGTCTTTGGTAGGTCGGCGAAAGTCACCGTGCTGTCCTGCTGCGGTGGGTGGGGCGGCGATGATCGCCCCACCCACCATGGTTCACCGGTTCGCCCAGCGCGTGAAGGCGGTCAGGTGACGCTGGGAGGCGGCGAGCAGGTTGGTGTAGACCTGCTTGACGTCCGGGGCGGTCAGAGCGTTGAGGGCGGCTTTCAGGTCGGTGATGTCGGTGCGTTCGACCTGCTGTCCGGCGGCGAGGGCGGCGGACAGGCTCTGGTTACCCTGTGCCAGCAGTTTGTCGTAGGTGGCTTGGACGGCCGGATCGGTGAACGTGCCGGCCGGCTGGTTGGCGGTCGGGTCGGTCACGGCGTAACGCTGCAACAGCGTGCGCACGGCGGTCAGGTGCTGGGTCTCGGAGACGGCGATGTGGTCGAAGACGGCGGCGTCGTAGCGGGTGGCGAATGCCACGTAGAGGTCGTGGGCGAGTTTCTCCTCCTGCGCCATGGACGCCAGCGTGGTCTTCTGGGCATCGGTGAGGGTGCCCTGCGGGGCGGTGACGCCCTGCCCCATGCAGGTGCCGTCGCCGAAGCCGGACCCCATGCCGTAGCCGAAGCCCCTGCCGGGGGCGGACGAGTCGGCGGTGGCAGTGCTGGACGGTCCGGGACCGAACGGGCCGGCGCCGGCCAGTGCCGGTGCCGCGACCGCGAGTCCGCCCAGGCCCAGCGCGCCGGCCGCCACCAGGGTGGCTGTGCGGCGGGTGATGGTCTTCATGACTTTCTCCTTTCTTTTTCTTGCACCTTCACGGTCGCTCTCCGACGTGATGACGGCGTGCAACCGAGATGCAGAACGCGTGGAGAATGTCAGGGCCGGGTGACGACCACGACGGTGTCGCGGGCCGGCATCGGGCTGCCGCCCACCGGCCGCAGCGCGGTCTCGGCGCCCCGCTCGGCCGCGAGCCGGTGGCCGGTCGCGACGGCGCGGGCCCGCGCGGACGCCTTCGGGCCGGGACTGCGCTGATCGCCCGGGGTGAGTTCTCGATCGTCATTGTCGCGGCTTGATCAATGATCAAGCGTTGGGTGACATGGTCGTCGCCTACGTGCTGTTGTCGGCCGTGACGCTGAGCGGTACCCCGGTCACCGGCAGGCCTGTTGTCCGGCGTGGTGGTGCGTTCTGTCGGTGGGCGGTGCCGCCAAGCTCGCCGACCAGCGCTGCTCGATGGCGCCGAGGCGCCACACCGCGATCGCTATGAGCCAGGAGGCGAGGAACAGCAGGACGATGCCGTAGCCGGCGTAGTCGAGCGGAATGCCGCCGATCGCGGCCAGCGGTCCGAAGGTGATGTTTGCCTGGTGGGCAAGGACGCCGATCAGCTCGATGGTGCCGATGATCAGCGCGACGGCGACGGAGATCGAGGTGATGGTGATGTTGTAGAAAACCTTGCGGACCGGTTTGGCGAAAGCCCATCCGTACGCGGCGTTCATGAACACGCCGTCGATGGTGTCCATCAAGGCCATGCCGGCAGCGAACAGGACCGGCAGCACCAGGATGGAGTAGAACGGCAGGTCGAACACGGCCGCGCCGCCGGCCAGGACGAGCAGCCCGACCTCGGTGGCGGTGTCGAAGCCAAGACCGAACAGCACGCCGACCGGGTAGATGTGCCACGGTTTGCGCACCGATCTGGTGAGTCCGCCGAGAAGCCGGTTCATGAAGCCGCGCTTGTTGAGTTGCTCCTCGAGAGCCTGCTCGTCGTAGACGCCGCGGCGCATGTCGCGGAACACCTTGATCACGCCGAGCAGGACGATCAGATTGAGGACGCCCAGGATCCAGAGGAACACTCCGGAGACCGAGGCGCCGATGAGGCCGGTGATCGAGTGCAGGCCGCTGCCGTCATCCTCCACCTGCCCGGCCAGGGCTTTGACGCCGACCGAGAGCAGGAACGCCAAGCCGAACACGATCGTGGAGTGGCCGAGGGAGAACCAGAAGCCCACCGACAACGGCTTGCGACCTGCACCCCTGACGATGTTGTCCTGCATCAGCTTGCGGGTGGTGTTGTCGACCGCGGCGATGTGGTCGGCGTCGAAGGCGTGCCGTAGCCCGAACGTGTAGGCCAGGATCCCGACGCCAACGGTGAAGACCGGATGGTCGCCGCCGAGAGTGAAGTGTTTCGGCGCGACCAGCCCGAAAAGCACGCCGAACCCCACCGCGTGCAGCAGCACGATGAACCCGGCCATGCCGGCCAGCGATCGCCGGTCCCGCGCCGTGAGGCTGTGACGGAAACGGGAGCGAGGGGACGCATCCACGGCCAGCTCGGTGGAACTCATGTCGGTTTCCTTTCGGGCGGCAGGTCGAGCTTCCGGACGGCGCGGCGTAGTGGGGCCGCCAGCCGTGTCGCTCAGAAGCGGCCGCGGAGCATGCCGTGCCAGTACAGCGCGGGCAGCCCGTATCGCTTGAGCAGCCACATGTCGTAGCGGGGTCGCATGGTGTCGATGACCGGGAAACTCGGGCGCGGAGTGAGCGTGTAGTCGAACTCGGCCAGCAGCATCCGGTTGTGGGCGGTGACCAGCGGGCAAGAGGTGTAGCCGTCGTAGCGGGCCGCCGGCTGGGTGCCATCCCGCGCGGCGAGCAGGTTCGCCACCAGCACCGGTGCCTGCTTGCGGACGGCGGCGCCGGTCTTGGAGGTAGGCAGATCGGCCACGTCACCGAGTGCGAATACGTTCGGCCAACGCGGGCTTTGCAGGGTGTACTGGTCGACGTGGACGTAGCCGAACGGGCTGGCCGGGTCGGCGAGCGGCCCGGCTTTGATCCAGTCGGGGGCGCTCTGCGGCGGAGTGACGTGCAGCATCGTGTAGTCGATGGTCTCCTTGGTGCCGGTGGTGTTGTTCAGCAGCACCGCGCGGCGGTTGGGTCCGTCGACCTCGACCAGTTGGGTGTCGTGCCGGACGTCGATGCCGTAGCTCGCGGCGATGCCGCGCAGTACCTCGCCCCATTGGGGCTGGCTGAACATGGCGGCGGTGGGTAGCACGAGGATGGGCCGGATCCGGTCCAGGACCCCTTGCCGGCGCCACCAGTCGGCGGCCAGGTAGGCGATCTTCTGTGGTGCGCCGGCGCACTTGATCGGCCCGGGCGGCATCGTGAACAGTGCCGTCCCGCCCCGCGTCTGCTGCATGAACTCCCAGGTGCGCGGGGCCAGGTCGAAGCGGTAGTTGGTGGATACGCCGTCGTGGCCGAGCGCTTCGCTCAACCCGGTGACCGATTCCGGGTCGAGTTGAAGTCCGGCCGCCAGGACCAGGAAGTCGTACGACAGCTCACGGCCGTCGTCGAGGGTGATACGGGACCCGTCGGGGTCGACCGCGGCCGCCCGCTGCCGTATCCAGCGAACCCCCTTGGGGATAACGGTCTCTTGCGGGCGGAACGACTCGTCGGCGTCGGCGCGGCCGCCGCCGACCAGGGTCCACAGGGGCTGGTAGAAGTGCCGGTCCGACGGCTCGACGATCGCTACGTCCCGGACGCCGGCCCGGCGCAGCCGTGCCGCGACGCTGATGCCCGCGGTGCCCCCGCCGATGATGACCACCTCATGACGCATTGCTGTTCATCCTCTCCGTCGCGCTGGTCAATATACCCCTGGGGGTATGCTGAACTGTAATCAGATCCATCGCCGATCGCCAATCCCCAGCGTGCGCGCGGTCGAACGGCCCTCGTCGGGGCGGCTGGCGGTCCGCCGGGGATCGGCGGGCTTGACGTGGCGGCCGATCGGCGCGCTATGGTGAGAAACAGATACCCCCGGGGGTATCCGAAGGAGGGACTCCGTAGATGCGCGAAATTGACCAGACCACGTTCGCGGCCGCACATCGGGACGGCGCGGTCGTCGTCGATGTCCGCGAGCCGTTCGAGTACGCGGGTGGGCACGTGCCCGGCGCGGTGCTGATCCCGCTGCGGCAGCTGGCATCGCGGGTGGCCGAGTTGCCGCGCGGCGTCCCGGTCTACGTCGTGTGCGCCAGCGGCAACCGCAGCCTTTCCGCCGCCGACTACCTGGCCGCGGCCGGCATCAACGCCTGGTCAGTGGCAGGAGGTACCGGAGCGTGGCTGCGCGCAGGCCGGCCCATCGTGCGCGGCACGCGAGCCGCGGCCTGATCCCCGACCGATGACAGCAGAAGGAGTTCCGAACGTGTTGCGAATCCTGCCTATCGACACCCCGACCCTGGGCGACCGTAGTTACCTGGTGCACGACGGACAGGTGGCATTCGTGGTCGACCCCCAGCGCGACATCGACCGGGTGCTGGGCCTGGCCGCGAGCGAGGGCGTCACGGTCACCCACGTCTTCGAGACCCACATCCACAACGACTACATCACCGGCGGATACGCCCTGGCCGAGGTGACCGGGGCGGCGTACCACGTCAACGCCGACGACCCCGTCTCGTTCGACCGGATCCCGGTGCGCGACGGTGACGTGATCGCTGTCGGCGACAGCCTTCGGGTGCGGGTGCTGGCCACTCCCGGGCACACCTTCACCCATCTGTCGTACGCCCTTGACGCCGGCGGCGAACAGGTGGCGGTCTTCTCCGGCGGCTCCCTGCTGTATGGCTCGGTGGGCCGGCCGGACCTGCTCGGCCCCGACCACACCCACGCCCTCGTCCGCCACCAGTACGCCTCCGCACAGCGTCTCGCCACCGAACTGCCCGACACCGCCGGGGTGTATCCGACTCACGGGTTCGGCAGCTTCTGCTCGGCCACCCAGAGCGCGGCCGACGCCGCCACCATCGGCTCGGAGAAACTGATCAACCCCGCGCTCACCCGCGACGAACAGGCCTTCGTCGACGAGCTTCTCGCCGGCCTGGACGCCTGGCCGGCCTACTACGCCCACATGGCACCGGCCAACAGCGCCGGACCCGCCGCCCCGGACCTGACCCGGCCGCAGCGGGCCGACGCGGAGCAGATCCGCAAGCGCATCGCCGCCGGCGAGTGGGTGGTCGACCTGCGCAATCGGGTCGCGTTCACCGCCGGGCACGTCGCCGGCACGCTGAACTTCGGCCTGGATGGCAGCTTCGCCACCTACCTGGGCTGGCTCATCGGCTGGGGCACCCCGGTGACCCTGCTCGGCGAGACCCCGGACCAGGTCGACGAGGCGCAGCGGGAACTGGTCCGCATCGGCATCGACCGGCCCGCCGCTTACGCCACCGGCACGCCTACCGAGTGGGCCGGCGGCGAGGACCTCGCCACCCTCCCGCGAGCCACCTTCGCCGACCTTGCGCAGGTCCTCCACCACCGGACGGTCGCCGTGCTCGACGTGCGCCGCAACATCGAAGCCGCCCAGGCGCGGATCGACGGCGCCGTGCACATCCCGTTGCACGACCTGCTCCGCCGCCTCGACGAGGTCCCCCTCGGCGAAGTCTGGGTGCACTGCGCTGCCGGCTACCGCGCCACCATCGCCGCCAGCATTCTGGCCGCCCACGGCCGCCGCCCCGTCGTTGTCGACGACGACTTCGACCGGGCCCGGGCCGACGGCGTGCTCGCCCTCGCCGTCGGCTGACCGATCCCGTACCACCGCCGGGCGGCCTCCCCCGAGCCGCCCGGCGGGTTCTCCCTGCCCGCAATCAAGCCGAACGAGGAGCTATGACCCCCTCCGACCCGACCACACCGGGCGCCGTGGACGCCGGGACCCTGCGCGACCTGCTCACTTCCGCACACGGACCCCGGGTGCTCGACGTGCGCACGCCCGGCGAATTCGAGAGCGAGCACATTCCCGGCGCCTACAACGTCCCGCTCGATCTGCTCCGTGAGCACCGCGCCGACCTTCGTGCTCACCTCGACGACCAGATCGTGCTGGTGTGCCGCTCCGGCGCCCGCGCCACTCAGGCCTTCACCGACATCGGTCTGCCCAACGTGAAGATCCTGGAGGGCGGCATGCTGGCCTGGCAGGCCGCCGCTGCCCCGGTCAACCGTGTTCGGCGCCGCTGGGACCTGGAACGACAGGTCCGCCTCGTCGCCGGCGGCATCGTGCTGGTCAGCGTCCTCGGGTCCCTGCTGCTGCCCGGCCTGCAATGGGTCGCCGCCCTGCTCGGCGCCGGCCTGGTGTTCGCGGCACTCACCAACACCTGCGCCATGGGCATGCTGCTGGCCAAACTGCCCTACAACCGCGGCGCCACCTGCGACCTGGACAGCATCGTCGGCCGGCTGCGGGACACCGCACCGCAGCCCGAGGTCCGGCCATGACCGCCACCACCCTGGTGCTGACCATCGTGCTTGCTGTGGGCGTCGGCGTCAGCCTCGGCCTGCTCGGCGGTGGCGGTTCGATCCTCGCCGTTCCCCTGCTGGTCTATGTCGCCGGCCTGCCCGCCAAGGAGGCCATCGCCACCTCGTTGCTCGTCGTCGGCACCACCAGCGCCGTCGCTGTCATCCCGCACGCTCGTGCCGGACGGGTCCGCTGGCGTACGGGCCTGATCTTCGGGGTGGCCGGCATGACCGGCGCCTACGCCGGCGGCCGGCTCGCCGCCTACATTCCCGGCACCGTCCTGCTCGCGGGGTTCGCGCTGATGATGCTCGCCACCTCGATCGCGATGATCCGCGGCCGCCGGCCGAAACCCGGAAAACCCGTTCCGCACGAGCTTCCGGTGCTGCACGTCATCGCCGACGGCGTCGTCGTCGGCCTGGTCACCGGTCTCGTCGGCGCCGGGGGCGGCTTCCTCGTCGTGCCCGCACTGGCCCTGCTCGGTGGGTTGCCCATGCCCGTCGCCGTCGGCACCTCCCTGCTGGTCATCGCGATGAAGTCGTACGCCGGCCTCGCCGGATACCTCTCGACCGTGCACATCAACTGGGCTCTCGCGGCCGCGGTCACCGCCGCCGCCGTCCTCGGCAGCCTCGCCGGCGGGAAACTCGCCGGCCGCATCCCCGAGCTGGTGCTACGCAAGACCTTCGGCTGGTTCGTCGCGATCATGGGCGTTTTCGTCCTGGCCCAGCAACTGCCGACCGGCCTATACGCCAATCCGATTCTCTGGGCGGGCGCTGTCGGGCTCGTCGCCGCAGGGGCCACCTGGGCCCTTGTACGCCGACGGTCCGCGAACCTGACGGACACGCCCAGCGCCGACGGTCGGGACGATACGCCGGGCCGGCCATCGGCCGACTACCGCCGAGTGCCGCGGTGAACACCAGCATGACACCGGCACGCACCATGGCGCGTGCCGGTGTCATGCTGCACCTGCCGGTGACCGCCTTCGCGATCACGGTGGGACTCAGCGGCGTCACGTTGGCGTGGCGCCCGCCTGCGGCGCGGGTCTGCGAGGACGGCGGTGCGCACCGTCTCTCGCTTGCGTGGCAACGGCCCGGTCGGCGGCGGCAGACCGGGCCGGCGCTCAGGCGGTGAGCTGGTCGAGGGCGGCGTGCAGCCGGTCGGCGGCGTCGTCGGCGACCGCTTTGAGTTCGGGCCGGCCGGTCACCTTGACCATGGTCTGCGGGTCCAGCGCCTGTACGAGGGTGGCCTCGGCTCCGTCGGCGCGGACGACGACGTTGCAAGGCAGCAGCAGACCGATCTCCCGATCGATGTCCAGGGCCTGGTGGGCGAGGGGCGGGTTGCAGGCACCGAGGATCAGATAGTCCTCCATGGTCGCGCCGAGTTTCGTCTGCAGGGTCGCCTGGATGTCGATCTCGGTGAGCACGCCGAAGCCCTGGTCTTTGAGCGCGGCGCGGACCCGGTCCACGACGGCGGCGGAGAACGGCTGCGGAAGGCGGGTGGTGTATGCGTAGGACATCGTCGGGTCTCCTTGGTTCGGCTGGTAGAGCGTTCGCAGCTGCTCGTGGTCGCGCTGCAGCGCCAGGCGGCGGTGCAGCACGTGGTTGTGCAGGGACTGGCTGCGGTGGGCAGCGATCGCCCGCCGTTGGCGGGTGCGGGAGACGCTGAGCCGCAGGTCGATCTCGTCCGGCCGGCGTCCGACGAAAGCGGTGCCGAACTGGTCGTTGAGCCGGACGGCGATGTCTTCCGGAATCGTCCAGGCCAGCACGGTCCGGCCGGTGGCGCGGGCGGCGGTGAGCGCGGCCTGGGTGGCCCGCTGGTGGTCGGGGTGACCGGTGACCCCGCCGGTGTCGAACACGAGCAGGTGGCTGGGGTGCTGGGCGGCGATCAGCCGGCGGACATGCCCGGCCAGCTCATCGAGGGGGTACTGGCCGAGGTGTGCGTCGGGGTAGTCGAGCAGGTCCACGGACTCGACGCCGAGCACCGCCGCGGCGGCGCGCAACTCGGTGCCCCGGACGGTGGCCAGGTCCCCGGCGCGTGCGTGCAGGGTGGATGCCTCGCCGTGGGTGAGGCACAGCAGGGTCACGGGAACCCCGCAGGCGGTCAGGAGGTCCAGCACCGCGCCCAGTGCGAACGACTCGTCGTCCGGGTGCGCGACGACGACGAGGACACGGTCCACGTCACAAGCCGGTTGGGCACGTCGCCCGGGCGGGCCGATCGTCGGGTTAACCGGGGGTCTCCGCATACTCTCCACTATACGCCCGGGGGTATACGGAAGCCGATGATGAGAGAGGACCAACGGCCCTTCCGGCGGTACCCCGGCGGGTATTTGATAAGTGGGCTGGTGTCGCATCGCACCGTGCACGACAACCTGACCACTGACTGGCGCCCCCATTGATCCGATTTGACCGAGGACGGCTGCGATGACGACATCGGTGACACAGCCGGAGACCAGACGGCCCGCGCTTCTGATCGAGCGGATCCGGGCCGGGATCATCGGCGAAGGTCAGATCCTCGACGGCCCGTACGGACCGCGCCGGATCACTTACGCCGATTACACCGCCTCCGGCCGCTCGCTGGACTTCATCGAGGACGCCATCCGCGAGTACGTGCTGCCCCAGTACGCCAACACTCACACCGAGTCCTCCGGCACCGGCCTCGCCACCGGCCGGCTGCGCGAGGACGCGCGGCGCATCATTCACGACGCCGTCGGCGGGACCGACGAGCACGTGGTCATCTTCTGCGGCTCCGGCGCCACCGCCGCGATCAACAAACTCGTCGGCATCCTGGAACTGAGGCTGCCCGAGGGCCCCACCCGCCGGTACGGACTGCTGGACCGGATCCCGGACCAGCAACGGCCGGTGGTGTTCGTCGGCCCCTACGAGCACCACTCCAACGAATTGCCGTGGCGCGAGACCTACGCCGACGTGGTCGAGATCGGTGCCGACCCGGACGGACGCCTCGACCTCGCCGACCTCACCACCCAGCTCGTACGGTACGCCGACCGGCCGCTACGCGTCGGCAGCTTCTCCGCAGCCTCCAACGTCACCGGCATCCTGACCGACACCGGCCCGATCGCGGCACTGCTGCATCAGCACGGGGCACTGTCGTTCTGGGACTATGCGGCGGCCGCGCCGTACGTGCCGATCCGGATGGCCGAATCCGTGCCGGGCGCCGGTGACGACAAGGACGCGGTGTTCCTGTCCCCGCACAAGTTCATCGGCGGCCCGCAGACACCGGGCGTCCTGGTCGTGCGACGTGACCTGGTCCGCAACCGGGTGCCCACCGCGCCCGGCGGCGGCACGGTCGCGTTCGTCGACCCGGTCGAGCACCGGTATCTCGATGATCCGGTCACCCGGGAAGAAGGCGGCACCCCGGCCATCGTCGAGTCGATCCGGGCCGGCCTCGTCGTCGCCCTCAAACAGGCTGTCGGCACCGACCTCATCGAAGCCCGCGAACAGCGGCTGTGGCGGCGAGCGCGGCACCGCTGGGCGGCCGACCCGCACATCGAGGTTCTCGGCAGCCTGCAGGCGCGGAGGCTGCCGATCGTGTCGCTACGGCTGCGCCACGGCTCGAAGTACCTGCACCACAACTTCGTGGTCGCGCTGCTCAACGACCTGCTCGGTGTTCAGGCCCGCGGCGGCTGCTCCTGCGCCGGCCCGTACGGCCATCGCCTGCTCGCCATCGACCCGGAACAGTCGCACGCGTTGGGCGACGAGATCGGCCACGGCTGCGAGGGCATCAAACCCGGCTGGGTCCGGATCAACTTCAACTACTTCATCTCCGACACCGTCGCCGACTACCTCACCGACGCCGTCGCCCTCATCGCCGCCGTCGGCCACCGGCTGCTCGTCGACTACCGGTTCGATCCACACACCGGCCTATGGCGGCACCGGCACGCCGCAACGGCAACGCTGCACTTGGCCGACCTGCACTACAACGCCGCCGGCGCTCTGACCGGCCCCGCACGCCGGCCTGCCGCCGGCGAGGAGGTCCTCGGCGGCTATCTACGCCAAGCCGCAGAGGTGATGGAGGACCACGCCGACGACCTCGACGACGGACCCACTGGCCTGCCGACGGATTTCGAGACACTGCGCTGGTTCCACCTGCCACCGATCTGCCTCGACCACGCCGAGCCCACTGCCCCGCCTCATGCCCGCACCGCGCTCTGAAGCGGGCACCGGACCCCTTCCTCACCAGCCTGCACTGTCAGCGATTTTCCTGTCCGTTCAGGTGCGGCCGGTGTGTCGCCGGGAAAGGCAACGGCGCGGGTCGGGGACCAGTCGCGGGGTGCGGGCCGCATAGTCACGGTAGCCGGGGAAACGGGCAGCCAGCTTGCGCTCCTCCAAGCGGGTCTTGCCCCACAGCAGGACCAGCAATCCCAACCACACCCAGACCCGGGTCAACCGGCCGCCGAGCAGCACCACCGCGGCGCCGCCGAGCAGCAGACCGGTGTAGATCGGGTGACGTACATACGCGTATGCGCCGGTCGTACGTAGCTGGGCGGCGGACGACGGCAACGGCGACGCGGTCAGCCCGGACCCGAGGCGTACCGCTGCGGCGCCCGCGAACACCGCCGCGATCGCGATCACCACGACGGCGGTCACCGCCGGCCAGCCGGTCACCGACCAGACCCGTTCACCCGGAACCCACACCAACCCGGCCAGCAACACCATTTGCAGAGCCACCAGCGACCACGCCGCAAGCTGCTCCGTCCGCGGAGATGTGTCCATTCACCCTCCCGCCAGTTCGACTGCCGCGCGGCGATCCCTCTCGACCAGCATGCACCTCCGCACATGTCCTACCGCATCCTGCCGGGGTCAGGGGAAGCCGCGGGCCGGTGGGTTTCGTGCATGCGGACCCAGGCGAGCAGGCCGGCGGCGTCGGTCAGGGCATCGACATCGGCGGTGGCGGTGCGACGCCGAAGGCATCGGCGAGGACCTGCCGCCAGCTCGCCGATCGAAGCCGCCGTCACGGCGGGCCACCAATTCCTGCCGTCGGCAAGCACGTCCCGCAAGCCGAGGAGTGAACACCATCACTGTTACCGGCATCGCCGAAGAAGCAGATCGCCGACGTCGGCGTGCCCGAGGTGCCAGAGTTCCTGGAGCAGATCGTCGTCTCCGGCGGCCACCTGTGGGCCTGCCGGATGTCCGCTGCGACCCGCGGACAGGTCGACGGCTGCCGGCCCAGCGACGCAAGGGGTGTCGTTGTCTGGGTCTTGCGGCCCTGCCGGTGGCCCCGGGAGATGTCCGACCGTAGAGGTGAACCGGTGGACACGGGGCCTGTCGGGTGGCGTGGGGAGGACGGTATGCGACGGTGGTGGCAGCGACGGGAGCAAGTGTTGTTCGTCGCGACGCTGTTGCTGTTGCTGATCGGCTCGGTTGCCGCTGCGATGGAGGCCACGAGCGTGGCGGAAGCGGTGTGGAGCGCTGCGACCTTGCTCGGCCTGGGGTACTCGACGGCATCGCTGGTCGTGGCGGCGCGGCGGCGGGAGGCGAGCGTCGACCTGATCGCGTGGCTGGCGCTGGCGGGTGCGTTGTGGGTCGGCGAGGCCCTCGCGGGTGCGGTGATCGCGGTCATGCTGGCCAGCGGTGTGCTGCTGGAGGCGCGGGCCGCGGCCCGGGCACGACGCGAACTCAGCGCCCTGGTGGCGAGGGCGCCGCGTACCGCCCGGCGAGACACGGCGTCCGGGCCGGTCGAGGTGCCGGTCGCCGAGGTGGTGATCGGTGACCGGCTCGTGGTCGGCTCCGGCGAGATCGTGCCGGTCGACGGACGATTGCTCGGCCCGGCGGTGCTGGACGAGTCGGCGCTGACGGGTGAACCACTGCCGGTGGAGCGCCGGACCGGCGAGGACGTCCGCAGCGGAGTGGTGAACGCGGGTGGGCCGGTGCGCCTGACGGCCACCGCGACGGCCGAGGCGTCGACCTACGCCGGCGTCGTACGCCTGGTGGAGCAGGCGCAGGCGGCGAGCGCGCCGTTCGTGCGGATCGCGGACCGTTTCGCGGTGGCGTTCGTCCCGGTGACGCTGCTGCTGGCCGGCGCGGCCTGGGCGGTCACCGGTGATCCGGTACGGGCGGTGGCGGTGCTGGTGGTGGCCACGCCGTGCCCGTTGCTGCTGGCCGTGCCCATCGCGATCATGTCGGGGATCTCCCGGGCGGCCCGCATCGGTGTCATCGTCAAGGGCGGCGGCGCCCTGGAACGGCTGGCAGCGGGCCGGGTCATGCTGTTCGACAAGACCGGCACGTTGACCGCCGGGCGGCCGGTCCTCACCGATGTGGTGACTCCCGCGAACGAGCCGCTGCCGGCCGACGAGGTGCTGCGCCTCGCGGCGAGCCTGGACCAGAGCTCCGCCCACGTGCTGGCCGGCGCCATCGTCACCGCCGCCGACGTCCGCGGCCTGCGGCTGGCGCCGCCGGACGGGGTCCAGGAGCGCCACGGCTACGGGGTGCAGGGCCTGGTGGACGGCCACCTGGTCCGCCTGGGCAAGGCGGCATGGATCGTCCCCGGTCCGATGCCGGCGTGGATGCGCCACGCCCGTAGACGGGCCGCGCTCGACGGCTCGCTGACGGTGTTCGCGGCGATCGACGACGTACCGTCCGGCGTGCTGTTGCTGGAGGATCCGGTACGGCCGCAGGCGCCTCGCATGGTCCGAGCGCTGCGCCGGGCCGGGATCGATCGCGTCGTGCTGGTGACCGGGGACCGTGCCGACACGGCGGAGGCCGTGGGACGTGTCGTCGGGGTCGACGCGGTGCACGCCGACTGCGACCCCGGCGACAAGCTGGCCCTGGTCCGGGCCGAGCAGCGGCTGGCGCCGACCGTCATGGTCGGCGACGGCATCAACGACGCGCCGGCGCTGGCGGCGGCGGGGGTCGGCGTCGCTCTGGCGGCCCGCGGGGCGACCGCGTCGGCCGAGGCCGCCGACGTGGTGCTCACCGTCGACCGGATCGACGCGCTGGCCGACGCCATCCTCATCGCGCGACGCTGCCGCGTAATCGCGGTGGTGGCGGTCCTGGCCGGGATGGGTCTGTCGGCTGCGGCGATGCTCGTGGCGGCAGCCGGACACCTGCCCCCGGCCGCCGGCGCGCTGCTACAGGAAGGCATCGACGTCGCCGCCATCGCCATCGCCTTGACCGCACTGCTGCCCGGGCGGTCGCACACCGTGGCGATGAACGCCGCTGACATCGCCACGGCCCGGCGTTTGTACGCCGAGCATCGCGAGGTGGGCCCGCTGGTCGAGCAGGTGCGCACCGTCGCCGACGCGTTGAACCTGCCGCCGTACGACCTGGGGCCGGTCCGCGCGCTGCTGGACGACCTCGAGGTGCGGCTGCTCGCGCACGAACGCGCCGAGGAGGCCGAGCTGTTGCCGATCATGGCCCGGGCGCTCGGCGGGGCCGAGTCGACGAGTGGGCTCAGCCGCACCCACGCCGAGATCGACCACCAGATCGGACGCCTGCGCCGGACCGTGGACGATCTCGTCGAGCAGGCGGACGCCGAGGACGTCACCGACGTACGGCGGCTGCTCTACGGGCTCTCTGCGATCCTGCGGCTGCACAACGCCCAGGAAGAGGAAGGTGCGTTCAGTCTCCTCCCCGATCCGCAGGCGCCATGATCAGGTTGGTTGCCTCCTCCCGGCGTGCCGTCCGGCGCGCGAGCCGGATCTGGCTGCTGCTGACCATCGGGGTCTTCGCCGTGCTCGCGGTGATGGTCGGGATCTCGCGTAACCCCGAGGGTGAGGGTTTCGCCACCTGGGCGGAGCTGCCGGCCCAGCTGGTCCTGCTCGGCGTGGCGCTGGTGGGATGGCTGCTGCCGCGTCGCCGGCAGGGCATCGCGGCGGTGCTGGTGGCTGTGGCCGGCAACGGTCTGGGCGTACTCGCGGCTCTGGCCTACTACCCGGCGGTCAGCGTCCTGGTGCTCGCGGTGTTCCTGCTGCCGGCGGCGGGTCTGTGGCTGGGGTGGCAGCACGATCGAACGGGACGGCAGGTGACCGCCCTCGCCGTCACGACAGTGGTGCTGCTCGCGGGTGCCTGGGCCGGAGCCTCGAGCGTCCACACCCGCTGGTTCGGCCCGGCTCACCCGGTGTCGTCGCAGACCGCACTGCCGGTCGACCGGGTGGTGTGGGCCTGGGCCGGGGCGGTGACCACCACGTCGGCGACTGTCGTCGCCGAGGTGGTCCGGCCCGCCCTTAGCGCCCGGCTGGTGCTGACCTCGGACCGGCGCGGCGCCGGTCGTTCGACCGCCGCCGCGGCCGTCGGCGGCGACGGCCTCGTCCGCTCCGGGCCACCGAGCTGAGACCTGACACCACCTACCGGTACGTCGTCGAGGTCGATGCGACGGCCGACCACGGCAACCCGTCACGCAACGACGTCACCGTGTTCGGCGATCTCTACCGGCGGACCCTGACCGCGCCGGCCCAGGCCGCCCTGTACCGGTCCGTCCCCGTCGCCTACGTCTGGGACGACCACGACTACGGCCCCAACAATGCCGACGGCGCACGGCAACTGGCCTGGTTGGAACGGGAACTAGTCGTCGCCGGGCGCAGCCATGCCGTCGTGGTGTGGGTCAACCCGGATCCGTGGATCGCCGCACCGGCGGACGGCGCCGACGACTGGGGCGGCTACCCGCGGGAGCGGCGCGCGATCGCCGATGTCATAGCGGGCGCCCGGATCGACAATCTGATCATGGTCTCCGGTGACGCGCACATGGTGGCGCTCGACGACGGCAGCCACAGTGGATACAGCGGGTCCGGCCACCCGGGCTTCCCGGTGCTGCAGGCTGGGGCACTGGACCGGCCCGGCAGTGTCAAGGGAGGCCCGTACAGCCACGGCACGTTCCCTGGCGGCGGGCAGTTCGGCACCATCACGGTCACCGATGATGCTGCCGCGTCGCGGGGCGGGGTCGAGCTGACCGGTCGTACCTGGCGCAACCAGGTGCTCGTCTCGTACCGGACCAACTTTCCGGCACCGCCGGCCTCGCCGGGGCCCCTACCCGGTTGAGGGTTTCCCCACGGTCCTGTCTGCACGGGCCGTCTGCCCCTGTGTGTTGACGACCATGACGATGAGGATGAAGTGGTGAGCATTCGCGTTGTCGACCGCGCACCGGGTGATTTTAGTAATGACGCCCGTATTGGTGTGAACTCAGGGTCATTGCGTTGTCGGGCAACTGCCCGGGTCACCGCGGCGGCGAAGCCGTGTGATCGCCGGTTGGCTTAGCGGATGGCGCGGCGCCGGTCGCACACTCTTCCACCGCGGTCCGTGCGCGCTGGCCAGCGGTGAGGTGACATCTGGATTTGGGCGCCCGGGTCCAGTGACCACCCTTGACGCGGATGGTGGTAGATCGATGACTTGTAATGACGGCTCCGCCGTACTGCATGGTGTCGAGTGTCGCGGCGAAGTCGCCTACGGAGCCGGCGGTCGCATAGTCGACCCGGTCCAGGGGTCCCGACCGGGCGGTGATCGTGTCGCGGACCGCCGTGGGCAGGTGTTCCCAGAGGTGCCGGGCCAAGGTGCTCTCCGTCCACACGTCGGTGCCGGGGCCCAGCGTACGGTCCCAGGCACCTACGTGTGCGGATCAGCGGGTGGGGCTGTCGGTGCAAGAAGCCGTCCGAGCTTTCACCTAGGGAGAGCGCCAGGGCCCTGACACCATCACGACTTTGCTGGGGCCTTGGCTGCGACCCCTTCACATTCGGGTCGCCTCCAGCTGCGAACCCCGTTCGATTTTTGAAGAGCCTGTATGAGACCGCGTTATGGGGCGGCCGCACATCGCATACTTCGGCCGTACTCTCGCCTTACAGCAAATCATTCTTTCACTCCGGCCGACGCCGGCGCGTCACTTCACGGGCACTTTCATTCGGAACAGTTTCTCTGCATTTCGGAACGCGATCTTTTCCTTGTCTTCGCGTGGTAGATCGACTCCGCGGAACCAGTCGGTCTGCGCCTTTATGTCCGCGAACGGGTAGTCGGTTGCGAACATCACCCGATCCACGCTTATGAACTGCAGCAGGAGATCGAGCAGTTCGGTCTGGGGGAATGCGCTGGTTGTGACCCAGAAGTTGTCCTGGAAGTATTGCGCGAAGGGCTTCTCAAGCGAGTTCTCGGTCGCCTCGCCCATGTCTTCGAGGATCCGCTTGTAGTAGAAGGGAAGACCTTCGCCCATGTGGCCGATGATGATTTTCAGTTTGGGGAATCTGTCGAAAACCCCGTACGTGATCATCCGAATGCATTGGGTCAGCACCTCCTGGTGCCAGCCATATCCAGACCCACTGAAAATGTAGTCTTGGAGCCCTTCCGTGTATTTAGACCGTGTGGTGCTGTAGTAGATCTTGAAGACCTCGTCAGCTGGATAGCCGGGATGCAGGTAGATCGGCACATCGAGAGCGACGGCACGTGCCAGCACAGGCTCGAAATCGGGATGATCGAGATACTTCTTCGTGATATGTCCGTTGGTCAGTGCGCCCAAGAAGCCATCTTCCTCAACCGAGCGTTCCAGTTCGTCCGCCGCCGCCACCGGGCTTTGCAAGGGCAAGGTGGCGAAAGCCTTAAAGCGGCCCGGATATTTGGCGATTGGCCCTTCCGCAAGTTGCCGGTTAAGACGATAGGCAAGGTCGATGCCCCTTTGCCCAGGGACGTTTTGTACGGACGGTGTATGAGCAGAGAGGATTTGAACGTTGAGTCCCCCCGCGTCCATATCGCCGATGCGGCGTTCGCCTAGATCCGCAAGACCGATTTCCTCAAGGAACGCGATGTGATCCTTATTGATGGAGTTCATCTTCATCAACGCGGGAGTCGAAAAGGTCTCCTCCGCGCCGATGAAGGGGAGGTCCCGGTCTCGCAATACAATGTCCGAATTCGTGTCCGGAGTTGTGTCCGGAGTCTTGTTCCCGTCCGCTGCAGAAGCGACGGCATACGTGGACAAGCCGGCACCAGCGCCAAGTGCCGTGGCAGCGGCTAGAAAGCCGCGGCGTCCCATGGACTTCATGTCAGTCTCTCTTCAGGTGTTTGTGTGGTGTGGTATCCGTACGGCATCCGTCTGCGAGATGCTTCAGTTCGACCCTTCGTCGTTACCAGGCGCGCCCAGGTGTCCACCCACTCCGCGTCCCCGCGTCGACCTCGGCGCCGGCCGCGCCGGTTCCGCCGAAACACTGCCGGCCGAAACCGGGGGTCTTCGCGTCCTGCGTGCGCGCCGCGGCAGCACCGACCGGCGGCACCGTGAGTAACCGCTCGCCGGCGCGCGGCGGCTGTGGGGGAGCTGACGACCCGCCCGCGTGCGCTGTGCGGGCCAGCCGCGCTGGGCCCTGCGCTGTTGTCGGCGTGTGACCCGCAGGCGGCGACAGGGGACGCCGTCGCCACCGACATGGTGGTCGCCCCCAGCCTTAATCGCCTGGGCGGCGCTTTCCCTGACGGCGCTGCGTTGACTGCCATCAATAGCCTCCTGCATACGAGTTGCCTCGCTTATCGAGCGGCTACTTCGTACCGAGCGAACCTGAGACGAACGTTAAATTCGGCCGCTCAGGCCGGTTGGCCGAACCTGAGCCACCCCCGCTTTGGCGGAGCTCGTCGTATGTGGCGTTGAATCGTGGCCGCATCGACATCGACCGGCTGCGTACTGCTCTGGCGGCGGTGGGGGTCCCACGGCGCCGCGGGCGGCCGAATCGTGCTCGCGGTAGACGTGGCGTGCTGACCGACGAGCGTCATCTGGTCGGTGGCCGGGTGCTCGAGTCAGGCTCGGGGATGCTGCGGCGACGGACATATCTGGATTCGGCGTGACCCGTGGCGGGTTGCCGGTCGGCATCCAGATCATCGGCCCGTACCTGGAGTACCGGACGGTCACCGACGTCGCTCGGCGGCTTGCCGACCTCGTCGGCGGTTTCCAACCCCCGCGGGCGTTCGTAGCCGCCAATGGCCTGAGCGGCGATATTAATGATCGTCTCAGATTCGCTCGGTACGAAGTGGCCGTCAAATAAGCGAGGTAACCCGTATGCAGGAGGCTATTGATGTCAGTCAACGCAGCGCCGCCCAGGAAAGCGCCGCCCGGCCGGTTGGCCGGCCGGTGGGTGCCGTGGCTGGTGATCGGCTTGTGGCTGGCGCTGGCGGCGGTCATGGTGCCGCTGAGCGGAAAGTTGAGCTCGGTCACCACCGACAGGGCCGTGGACCTCCTGCCGGCCAGCGCCGAGTCCACCAAGGTGGCGGTGCTGGAGGACCTTCTGCCCGGCGGTGAGGACAACACGTTCGTCTTCGTGTACCACCGCGCCGGCGTCATGACCGACGCCGACCGCGCGACGGTCGAGCGCCACTACAACACCCTTGCCAAGCGGTACCCGCCGAAGACGGCGGAGGCCGACGAGGAGGACGAGGGCCCGGCGACGAGACTTTCCACCGACGGCCAGGCGATGGTGTTCACCCTTGACGTGAGCACGACCTACGGCCCACCGGAGGACCTCGTCGGCCCGTTGCGTGACGCCGCGAAGGACCGCCCCGCCGGCCTGGAACTCGACGTGACCGGCCCGGCCGCGATCGACGGCGACCTGGACGCCATCTTCGACGGCATCGACCTGCAGGTCTTCCTCACCACCGTCATCGTCGTCACGCTGCTGCTGATCCTCACCTACCGCAGCCCGGTGCTGTGGTTGATCCCGCTGATGGCCGTGGGCGCGGCCGCACTGACTGCGATGGCCTCCGTCTACCTGCTCGTCAAGGGCTTCGGCATCGTGGTCAACAACCAGAACTCGGCGCTGCTGACGATCCTGGTGTTCGGCGTCGGCACGGACTACGCGCTGCTGCTCATCGCTCGATATCGGGAGGCACTGCACCACCACGAGAACGTCCGGGTCGCGATGGTCCACGCGCTGCGCGGCGCGGCGCCGGCCATCGTCGCGTCCGCGGCCACCGTGGTCGCCGGCCTGCTCTGCCTGCTCGTCGCCGACCTGAACAGCACCAGCGGGCTGGGCCCGATCGGCGCGGCCGGCATCCTGTGCGCGCTCGTGGCCATGCTGACGCTGTTCCCGGCGGTGCTCGTGGTGCTCGGCAGGCGAATCTTCTGGCCGGCCATCCCGCGGTTCAGCACGGCCGCGCAGGACAAGCCGGGGCTGTGGGAACGGCTCGGCGCTACCATCAGCCGCCGCCGGTGGGTCGCCACGCTCGGCTCGCTCGGCATCCTCGGCGTGCTCGCCATCGGTCTGACGGGCAACACCGGCGCCCTGCGGGAGCAGGACCAGTTCCTGTCCGCACCGGAGTCCGTCACCGGCTTCACCGTCTTGCGCCAGCACTTCCCGGAACTCGGCGGCCAGCCGATGACGATCTACACGCGGCCGGCGTACCAGTTGCGGGTGCTCAACGTCGTCAAGGGCACCCCCGGCGTGGCCCAGGCCGTCCCGGGTGAGACCAAGGGTGGCTGGGCCGACATCTCCGTGTTCCCGACCGACGCGCCGGACACCGCCGCGGAGTACGACACGATCAAGCGGGTACGCACCGCCGTGCACGCGGTGAACGGGGCAGAGGCGATCGTCGGCGGGCCGAGCGCGGAGAACCTCGACACCGAGGTGACCACCAGCCGCGACGAGAAGCGGGTGATCCCGCTGGTGCTCGCCGTCGTCCTGATCATCCTCGGGCTGCTGCTGCGCGCGATCGTGGCCCCGCTGATCCTGATGGCCACCGTGATCGTCTCGTTCGCGGCGGCCTTCGGCGGCAGCGTGTTCGTCTTCGACACGATCCTCGGATTCAAAGGTATCGACTATTCGGTGCCGCTGCTGGCATTCCTGTTCCTGGTGGCACTCGGCGTCGACTACAACATTTTCCTGGCCAGCCGGGCCCGGGAGGAGACCGTGCGCCTCGGCACCCGGGAGGGCATGCTGAAGGCCCTGTCGGCCACCGGCGGCGTCATCACCTCGGCCGGGCTGGTCCTGGCGGCCACGTTCGCAGTCCTCGCCACACTTCCGCTGGTGATGCTGATCGAGGTCGGGTTCCTGGTCGCCTTCGGCGTGCTGCTCGACGCCCTGCTGGTGCGCTCGGTCCTGGTGCCCGCCCTCACCCTGCTGATCGGCCGGCGGATCTGGTGGCCGAGCCGGCTGTCCCGGCCGGTGGAGCCGCCGGACCGTCAACAACCGTTCGTGGACGATGAGGAGCCCGCGCTGCAACGCTGAGCGCGGCGGCACGGACGAGATCCGGGACGGGGACCCAGGCCCGTCCCGGATCTTTCATGGGCCCGACCGGTCGCCACCCAACGCATCACCTCCCGCCCACCCCGGGCGGCGGTGATCACCACGTTCTGAATCAGGACCCGCTGCAACACCCGACCTCCGGCAATTGCGCCGGCCCCGCGCGTACGGTTTACGCCGGGATTCCGGCGGATCTTCGTAGTCAGTTCGCACTCAACAGCTCTTGTGCCTTCTCTCGGTGTCCGACTCCTGTCGGGGATTCCTGGTTGAGCAGGGCGTTCAAGGTTGGAGTGATTGAATCTCGACGTGACTGGTCTCCTTGTCGATCACGGCGAACGTCGATGCATTACATCCTCCTATGTGGATGATCACGACACCGCCATGACACGAACGCCGGTACGGTGATCTTCGCCTGGGTTCGCCGGTCCTGTCCGGGGCCGGTGATTCCATGATCGTGGTTGCTCGTGAGGTTCGGAAGTTGGCTGCGGGTGTCCCGGGTTGTCCGCAGTAGTCTCGGCCCTGGTTGATCCGCCTGTCGGCGGGTCGGGAACGGCCGTGATCGTCAGGCGGGGATCACGGCCCGGTGCACGCGTGCCCGGCGCCTGCTGCAGCATGATGGTCTGATGCCGGTGAACCACCAGTCCGAGGTTGAACGTGTCGAACGGCAGCTTGCGTCGGCGATGGCCGCGCGTCCGCGTGACGACGGCGCCTACCTGGCCGCGTTGCAGGACGCTGTCGCGCTCACCCGTACCGACATGGACGCTGCCGAGGTGTTCTACCTCCCGGAACTGCTCGACGATCTGGCGCAGGCCTACGCCGATACCGGCCGGTTCGACGAGGCGTTGCTGACGATCCGCGAGGCTGTGGACGCCGGCTTGGAGGGGCAGCCCGACAGCCGATGCCGGATCGCGGAAATCTTGATGCGGGCCGGACGCGTCGGCGACGCCGAACCGATCTGGACCCAGGTCAGGGCCGAAACCCCCGGCGACGTGTGGCTGTTCAACAACGCCGGCCTCGAGTACGCCGCTGTCGGTGACCACGCCACCGCCCTGGCCTGGCTGACCGACGGGATGCGTATCGCTCTGGACAGCGGCGACCCCGAACGGCTCATCCCTCAGCTCATCGACCTGCGCCGGACGAGTATGACCCAGCTGAACATGGAAGCCGATGACCTGCAGGCCCGTGCGGCGGACTTCCACTCCGAACGGGAACGCGATTCCCGGCAGCGGATCCTGCGTACCGCGGCACCGGCGGCCGTGGCCAACTATCGCGCCGCAGCTGTCCCGATGCCGGTGGCGTGGTCGTGGTTCCCCGCCGACGAGTACGACGAAGCGCTCGCCCGATGGCCGGTGCTGACCGAACCCGGCGAGGCGGCTGCCGGCGGGCGATCGCATGCCGAGTACTGCCGGGCCATGCAGGTCAAACTCGCCGAGGCCACCGAGGCCGGGATGGCCCGGGTCAGCATCGCCCCGATCCGGGTCGGCGCCTTGCTGGCCTGGTGCGCCGAACGCGGCGAGAACCCCGGCGAGGCTCGGGCCGCCTACGCTGCCGACCTTGCCCGGACCCGTCCCGAGCAGCTGATCTCCTGGCCGCCGGGACGTAACGAGCCATGCTGGTGCGGTTCGGCCCGCAAGTACAAGAAGTGCTGCGGCGCACCCCGGACCGGCAACCATGGCTGAACCCGCCGATGCTCTCGTCGTGGAGGCGGCGCTGGCCGACCTGGCCCGCATCGACGCGGACAAGGCCGCCGCGGCTCGGGCCGGTTTCGACTCGTTGACCTGGGGCGAAGGGCTCGCCGCTGTCACCGGGCATGCTCTGGCCGACTTCCTGTGGTACCAGCTGCCGACGAAATGGATGTGCGACCTCGACGAGAAACAGCAGGTCGCTGCTGCTCTCGGCGAGCTGTTCCACCGGTTGGGCCGCACCCGGTACGCCGACATGTGCGGCTCGGCCGCCACTGCCGACATCCTGGCCGTCTACGAACACGACGGCGGCACGGCCGGATTCAAGGCCTACCGGTCCGCGCTGGCGGCCACCGGACTGCAACCACCCGACCTGCCCGGCGTGCTCGAGTGGGGATCGGTCATGGGCAGCGACGAGGCCAGTGCCTACGCGTCGGCGTCGCTGGCGCTGGAACACGCCATCGACAACGGCGAGCTGCGACCCGGCCAGCCGGGCTGGCGCAAAGCCGCCGACCAGACCACTCGCGCCTTCCTAAACAGTTCCCGCGACGGCATACCCGGCAGGACGGGGATCAGATCCCGCTGTTGGAGCTTCTGTTGACCGGCATCAACTTGTAGCTGACCGTGCAACCGGGCGACCGCGTCGATGTCCTGCTACACAGCTCGGACCGGCTCGGCTGGGTGGTCACGGAAGGTGAGCCGGACGGCGATGCCTACGCCGAAGCCGCGGCACTCATCCGGCGGCAGCCGTTCACCGTCAAGGAACCGCTGGGCGGCTCGGCCGGTGGCGACGAGACGCTCGCACGGCTCGCCCGATATGCCAACGGCGCACGGTGATGACCCGCACCCGCCCTACACTTCGAACGAGCACATCACCGAGCGCGGAGGCGACGCGTTGATCATTTTTTTGAATGGCGGATCCAGCTCGGGAAAGACGTCCGTAGCGCAATGCCTCAAGCATATTCTGGGTCAATCCTGGCTCAGCTTCAGCATCGATGACTTCGTCAACGCACTTTCTCCGAAAATTTGGAACGAGCCCGGCGGACTGACGATCGGCGAGACGGGCGAGGTCGTCGTCGGAGACAGGTTCCGCGAGCTGGAGGCGGCGTGGTACGCAGGGCTGGCACGTATGGCCGAACGCGGTGCCGACCTCGTGGTGGACGACGTTCTGCTCGACGGAAGTACCGGTCAACGACGGGTCGCGGCGCACCTGGCCGGCATCGATGTCCTCTGGGCCGGACTGAAATGCGACGGCGCGGTCGCCGAACTCCGCGAGATTGCCCGAGGCGACCGTCAGCCCGGAATGGCCCGCCAGCAGAGCGAAAAGGCGCACGCCGGCGTCACCTACGACATCCTCGTCGACGTGGTAGGGCGGGAGTCATACGACTGCGCCCAGCAGATCGCGGACCTCGCCCAGTCTTGTTCGAGGGACCGTCGCGCCGTTGCCGTGTCGTCGGCGCGGACCACGAAATTGCCCGATGACTTCCACGATCACGGTGGGAGGCGCACTGGATCACCATGAGCTGGCTGAACGGGACGAGGCGTTGTTCGACTACGACGAGTTCGGCGTCCCCGTCGAGGGCCAATCCGGCCGGGGGTTCCGCGCCGCGGACGGGCGGGGAGCGAGCTGCACGCCGCAGTGGGGTCAGCGGTCCAGCGGCTGGACGATCTGGATGGGGTTGCCGTCGGGGTCGGCGACCCAGGCGATCAGCAGCCGGTCCAGCCAGACGTGCGGACCCTTCAGGGCGGGCGCGCCCAGGCCGACGACGTGCTTGTAGGCTGCGGCGGTGTCGTCGGTCCAGAGAATGACAGCGATGTGCTGGCCGTCGGTGACCGGGTCGAGACCGTGGTCGTCCCGTGTGGAGTCCACCGACGAGAAGCCGATCTTGTAGCCGTCCAGGGCGAGGTCGACGTGGATCGGCGTCCCCTCGGTGGGCACCCGGAAGGTCTCGGTGAAGCCGAGTTTCCTGTAGAACCGGGTCACCCGAGTGACATCGTCGCTGAATAGGATCAGCTGAGGCTCTTGGAACATGGCCATGGTGCGACCTTAATGGAGTCGGCCCCACGGTCGAGCCGGTCACCGTCGACCGGTGACGCCGACACCAGCCGCGCCGCCGGATCCGGTCGCCCCACCAGCAGGGCGAGCAGCGCGATGCCGGCGACCACCAGCACGGCCGTGGCGATCAGCCGGGCGCGGTACCGCGCGGCGACCTGACCCTGACCAGCGAACAGTTACGGGCAGCCGAATATCGATCGTTGATCGGCCCCGGTTGGGGTTCACCCGTTCGCGCTGTCCGGCGCCGCCGGTCTGGAATCTGCTCCGAGGGAGTCCGACCTCAGGAGAGTTGTTCCATGAACGGGGCGACGTGTCGTTGGACCAGCACGAAGCCGAATCGCGCTGCGGTTCTCTGTGCTTCGGCCGCCATGGCGCGTGCCCTGCCGGGCACGGCTCCGTCGAGGGCCTCCGCATAGGCGAGCTGTGTGCGGGCAACGAACAGAGGCGCCCGCAGCCGGCGGTTGACGGTGAGGGCGAGTTCGTAGGCGGCGGCCGCCTCCTGCATCCGGCCAAGGGTTGCGAGCGTACGGCCCAGTCCGTAGGCGATGGAGCCCTCGGTGGTGGCGCCCGTGCTTGCGATCTGCTCCTGCCATCGGCTGAGGACTGGCAGGATCCGGGCGGCGGGCTCGGGCAGGGCAAGCGTATGGCAGACATCGGCCCACAGCATCAGGGCCGTAGACCAGAACTGAGGTGCGCCGCCGTCTGAGGCGTCAAAAGCCTCGGCGAGCGCCCGGGCCTCCGTTTCTCTTCCGAGTTCGCACCATACGTAGGCGAGGGCGGCGTGGAAGACCAGCAGCCCCGGGTTCTCCTGAACGACCTGCTCGAGGGCATCGACCGTTTCGGCGAGGCGGTCCTGGGCTCGGCGGATCTGAAACATCTGGCCGGCGAAGCCGAAGAACGCCTCCGGTTGCCCGGTGGCGGCACCGAGCTCGAAGCCAGCCGTGGCGACGGACTCGGCCCCTTCCAGGTCGCCGTCCAGGAACAGGTGCAGAGAGTCGGTTTGAGAGGTGGTCCAGCGGACGAACGGTTCCGGGCTGTTCGCTGCGAAGGAGCCCAGAATCAGTTTCTCCCGGTCCATGGCGTCGCGATCACCGAGCTGGAGTTCGATCTCGTGCTGGGACATCGCGAGTATGCCGCGCAGCCGCGCGTCGCCGGTGGTTTCCGCGGCGGCGAGACCTTCGGGCAGCAATCGTGCCCGCTGCCTGAGGACGTCGGGAGCGCGCAGTGCGCTTTGGGCAAGGCTCACCACTTCCGCGATGACGCGGGCCTTACCAACTGCGCGGGCGAGCATCATTGCCCGGGTAGCCACAGGCTCGACCTGTTCATCGGGCGCTCCGTGCAGCTCGATGGCGAGAATCGCATGGAGGAGAGCACCGTCGGGCCCGCCGGGTCGTACCGCTATCGCCCGGCGCAGGATCGCGACCCGCTCGTCGTCGATCGACCCGAACACGCTGACGTCGCCGCGATTGTTGGCCAGCGCCGCACGGACGAGCAGATCGTCGTGGTGCAGCTCAAGAGCGAGGCGACCGGCGCCGAGAAGCGTTTCGCGATGCGCCGGGTCGCCGATCTGGCGTTGGGCGGTCCCGAGGCCGACCAGGATTTCGCAGCGCTGCGCCGGGTCATCGTCGAGAAGGAAGTCGAGGGCCTGGCGGTACCAGGTGACGGCTTCGTCCGGCGCGAGGTGGGAAAGCGCATAGTCGCCCGCCGACTGGGCGTACTGTGCGGCCTTTCCGTGGTTGTACGGGGTGACGGCGTGGATCCAGTGGTGAGCGATCTCGCCTGCACGTTCGCCCGGATCGGCACCGCATCGTCGCTCCAGCGCCACCGCGACCGCCTGATGGCCGAACGCGCGTACCGTCGGGCTGAGCTGCGTGTACAGGGCATGGGCGACGATGGCGTGAGTGAACGCGAAGCGGCCGCCGGCGTCGAGGATGAGCGCGTTGGCGACGGCGGGCCCGAGCCGTCCGAGCGTTTGGAGAGGGTCTTCGCCGAGCAGCTCGGAAAGCAGATCGAGTTCGAAGTCACGGCCGATGACCGAAGCCGTGTCGAGTGCCCTGCGGGTTTCGGGACCGAGTCGCTGGACGCGGCTGCTGACGACCTCGCGCACACTGGTGGGTAACCCGTGGATTCCCAGTCGGGTCGGAGCTGTCCAACGGCCGTCGGCGCGTTGCCTGATCGCTCCTGTCTCGCCGAGATGGCGCAGGATCTCGGTGACGAAGAACGGGTTGCCTTCGGTCTCGGCCCGCAGCAGGTCACGTAACACGAGTCCGTCGCGGTCCATCTCGTGGCCGGCTACGTCCTCCAGAAGACGGAGCAGCTCGCTGTCATCGAGTCCGTCCAACGCCAGCCGGGTGGTGCCGGGCTCACGATGAGTCGCGGACAGCAGTCCGGTCAGCGGATGTGACGCGTCGATGTCGGAGTCCCGAAACGTCGCGAGCACCAGAACCGGCGTGGCCAATGCCCTCTCGACCAGATGGCGCAGCAGGGTGAGCGTCTGCACGTCCGCCCAATGTAGATCGTCGAGTATCACCAGCGCGGGCTTTCCCCGCGCGGCGATGGCGTCGAGGACGCCGACGACCGAACTGTAGAGCGCGAAGCGTGCCGAGTCCGAATCGAGGTCTGCCGCTTCGGTTGCGCCCAGCAGCGGTGCGATCGCCAGCTGGTGGCCGGCGACGGCATCGGGCATGTGCCGGTCGAGGCTCAGCAGCGCCTCGCGCCAAGGCTGATAGGGCACGGACAATTCCTGGTCGCAGCGCCCGTACAACACCGTGGCATCCCGGTGCGCCGAGGCTGCGAACACCGAACACAGCGTCGTCTTGCCGATCCCCGCTTCCCCGCTGACCAACGCGAGTCGACGCTGCTGCGAGGCGACGACCTGCTTCCATAGATGTTTGAGCACCGTACGTTCGTGCTCCCGGCCGGCGAACCCCAGGCCCGTCGGCATCGCCAACCGCTCCGGCAGGGGTAGTTCGCGATCAGCCTCCAGCCCGTCCGTGGCCTGGTCGACCGTGCCGATGAACTGATAACCGCGGCGGTGCACGGTCCGGATCAGGCGTTGTTCCTTGCCGGTGTCACCGATCGCCACCCGAACCGCACGAAGCACCGTGGTGACCGAGGCCTCGCTGACGAAGCGATCACCCCACACCGAGTCGAGGAGTTCCTCTTTGGACACCACTCGATCACGGTTCGTGATCAGATGAAAGAGGACGTTGAACGCTCGAGGCTCGAGCGGCACCCGCTTACCAGCGCACCGGAGCTCGAAGAGGCGGGGGTGAAGCTCGAACCCTGCGAAACGGTAGGACGCCCCGAGCACGAGCGCAATCGTACAGGTCACTCGTCATGCGACGACCCGCGGAGAACTGTCCGATTGGAGTCGGAATGCATGGCGATCGTCAATATTTCGGTCCAAAACGCCTGTGGTGAGGTTTCCTCAGAGAATCCTCAGGCAATCGAAAAGTATCGGCACGGCCTTTCCCCGACGCTGGAGCGAGTTCTGGACTGTTGAGAATGAAGCTGAGGGAGCACCGTCGCAGTGAACAGGGGTCGAAGTCTCGCCGCGGATGGCGCTCATCCAACCCGGAACGTACCGCAGCGTCCGCGTCCGGCGGCCCGGCGAAGGCACTCCGCTGTACCGGGCCAAACGGTTCGGCAGTGCAGCGCTGTCGCCTGCGCTCCGGCCGGGGATTCCAGCGCCGAGCGCGCCTACCTGGAGTTGGTCTCGCGCTACGGGGAGCCGATCCGTGCTTACCTGCTGCGACTGAGTCGCAACCACAATGTCGCCGACGATGTGTACCAGGAGACACTGCTGAAGGCGTGGCGTCACCGGCACAGTCTGATCGGCAGGGAGGGGTCGGTCCGGAGCTGGTTGTACACGGTGGCTCACAACGCGGCCGTTGACCTTATGCGCGCACGCCGGGCTCGTCCGGTTACCGGTGAGATCTGGGACAGCCTGCAACGTCCGGTCCCGGATCACGCGGATGCCGTCGTGACCACTGTCGCACTGATGCCCGCGTTGCGCCGGCTTTCGGCGGAGCAGCGCGTGGTGCTGTTCGAGTTGTATTACCGGCGCAGCACGGTGATCGAGGCAGCCCGTGTGATCGGCATACCTCCGGGCACGGTCAAGTCGCGGGCGCACTACGCGGTCCGGGCATTACGGGCCGAGTTGATGTCGTCACCGGTCGCACACCACGAGATGGAGTCCCGGTGAGCCGGCGCCATACGTCCGGGTTCGACATTCTCGGCATGGACCAGGATCCGGCTCCCGGGGATCCGGACCGGATCGACGAGCTTGCCCGGTTCTATGAGGAGATCCGAGACGACGCCCAGACCGGTGTTCGAGTCCTCGGTAGAGGCGGCTCCCTGTCCCGGGCGCGCGGGGAGTCCATGGAGAAGCTGCGCGACATGCTCGGCAAGCTGCCGGGCAAGCTCCAGCAGACGGTCGACTCCTTCGACGCGGCAGCGCAGGCCTACCGGACCTACGCCCGCGTACTGCGTGACCAGCAGACCCGCATCGACACCGCGATGGATCAGGCCCTCGAGGCCGGGCCGGCCACCCGGCGGGTAGCCCCGAGAGCGGCGACCGACGCCACGCCGGACCAGATCGCTGAGGTACGGGCGGCAGCCGACGAGATCACGGGAGCCAAGGCCCGGCTCTCGGCTGCGCAACGGCTCGCCGCCGACGCCCGCCGGCTGCGCGAGGCGGCCTCGGCCCGGTGCCGGGCAGCGCTCGACGACGCCGCGGACAAGGCCATCAAGCCGCCTCCCCGGCGTCGCTTCTTTCAGCGGATCGGCGACTTCTTCCGCAACAACCCGATCTTCCGGCTGATCATCGACATCGTCATCGCCGTCGTCGGGGTGGTCCTGCCCGTCGTCGGTATCGTGCTCGCCGCGGTCGCGCTGGTGGTGACGGTCGCGGTCCAGAGCGCTAACGGCAACTTCGAGCTGGGCACCCTCCTGGTCGGCCTGGTAACCCTGGTACCCGGCGCGAAGCTGCTCGGCCCATTCGTCCGCGGGGCGAAGTCGGTGGCTCCCGGCCTGGTCAAGACGGTCAGCAGCGGCGCACAGGCGTTCGGACAGATCGGCCGGAACAACACCCTGATCAAGGGCGCGCTGACGTTCGGTGGCCGTACCGGGGCTCTCGGCCGGCAGGGCGTGGCCGAGTTCGGCAAGGGAGTGGTGCAGGAGGTCGCGACGGTCGGCCTGAACCGGCTCGGCAACTCGAACAGCGAGGGATTCAACCTCGCCTCGATCGCCGGTGAGGCCGCGGCCGGCGCTGCCTTCGGAACTGCCTTCGACGGCTTCCGGAAGGGCTCCGGCGATGGGTTCGACCTCGGTGCGCGCCCGAACGACGACGTCGGAACGACACGGGGTGGGGATACATCGGACTCCGCCGTCGCGTCGGTGGATACCGGCCCCTCGGCCTCCAGCGTGGAGAGCTCCGGCTCAGGTGTCTCCGCGGATACTGGTACGGGGGCGCCTTCCACAGCCGATGGCGGTTCCGCGGGTACGGCATCGTCGGCCGGGCCGTCGGATCTGCCGCCCACCGTGGACTCTGGATCGTCGGGCGTTGCCGCATCACCCGAGGTCGACGCGTCGAGCACCGCCCAGGTGGCTGGTCCCGGGCCGGCGGCGGAGCCCGTCCGGGAAACCACGGGGTCCGAGTCGCGTCAGCCTGCTGGCGACACCCGGGACGAGGCGCTGGACCGGACAGCGGCACCCGAAGACGGAACAGCCGTGGGCTCGGCGGACTCCCGAGCCGAACCCGCTGACCCGTCCTTGCCGACCTCGGCTGCCGGCGATACGTCCGTGTCGCCGGCCCAGAATCCGGCCGAGTCCGCGACGCCGGGCGATGGGCCTGCTACCGCGACCCCCCTGGTGTCTCCGGCCGAGACGGCCCAGGGCGCCGCACCGACCACTGCACCGCCGCCTCTGCCATCAGCGCCGGGTGGCGCTCCCACAGGGCAGGAAGCCCCACGCCCGGAAACCGGCCGACAGGACGCCTCCGACGCCGGCAAGACAGCGGATGCCGACTCCGGCGGCACCGGTGACGACCCGATCGAGGAACGTGCGGCACAGGCGGTGAAAGCCGCAGGCTCCGGGCTGACGGGCGACCTGGCCGCCAGTGCCATCGAAGAACGTCAGGGCGAGGAGCCGCCGGCTCCGAGCGAGATCGGGCACGGGTTCGTCCTCGACGAGAAAGACGACACCGGCTTCACCAAGAAGACCCGTAGGTAGACAACTCACCGGCCGAGGGCCGGGGAGCACGTTCAACAGATCAAGGAGCACCATCATGCCCGATTTCGCGGTCAACAGCGACGAGACCGCCCAGACCTCGGCCGCGTTGCTCAACGACTTCTCCCAGCTGCAGGACAAGCTGGTCGAGGTACGCGGCAAGGTGCAGAACCTGCTAGCCCAGGGGTACCGCACTCCGGCGGCCCAGCAGCGGTTCCAGCCGTTCTTCGACGAGTTCGCCAAGGGCTTCGACCAGGTCAACCAGGGACTGCAGGGCATCGGCAACTACGTGCGCTCGGTCGGCGAGGCGTTCGCCTCCACCGACCAGGACCTCGGTTCACGCCTCGGCTGACGTTCAGCCGAAGAGACGACCCGCGGACGCCCGGCGCGACAGCGCCGGGCGTCCGCGGCTGGACAGGATGGGAGGAGGAACGAGATGCGTCTCAATGTCAGTCTGGTTTCCGAGGACTCACCGACGGCGGAGCCGCTGGTCGTGGAGGCGGAACCGGGTACGTCGGTGCGGGCGTTCGCCGCTGAGCTGGCCGAGGCCGTCGGCGGCAGTCCCGGCACGCTGTTCCACGGCGCCACACCGTTGGATCCGCGGATGTCGCTGGCCGAGGCACGGCTGGGCGCGGGGGCCGAACTGGGCCTGAACCGCCCGGCCCGGTCGTCGGCCGGGCGGTCCGGTGCGGTGGAGGTACGGCTGGTGAGTGGACCGGGTGCGGGCGGGATCGTGCTCCTGCCGCCCGGAGAGTACGAAATCGGCAGTGCGGCCACCTGCCGGGTGCGCCTGCCCGGTGAGGTGCCACCGGTCGCAGCCCGTCTACTGGTGACCGTGGACCGTACGGTCGAGGTCACCGCCGTGTCGGCGACGGAGATGGACGGTGTCACGCTGGAGGGCACCACCGAATGGCCTGCTGGTCGTCAGCTGGCGATCGGCGGGATCCTGCTGGAACTGGCGACCGGCGTACCGGCCCGCGCGCCGCTGACCCGCGCGGCAGACGGCTTCACGTGGGAGTTCAACCGGCCACCGCGGTTCTTCCCGCAGATCCCGGGCGGGAAGTTCCGGCTGCCGGCCGAGCCGGTCAAACCGGAGAAGAACCACTTCCCGCTGGTGACGTTGCTGCTGACCCCGGCCATCGGTGCTCTGGTCGGCATCCTGGCGACCGGCAACTGGCGATTCATCTTCCTCGCCCTGGTCTCCCCGATCGGCGCGTTGCTGACCCAGTTCAGCAGCAAACGGCGGGGCACGCAGAGCTTCGCCGAGCAGATGCAGGAACACGACGAGAAGCTGGCCCGGGTTCGTGCCGACATCGACGAGGCTGTCCTCGAAGAGCAGCGGGCCCGACGGTACGCGTACCCGGATCCGGCCTTCACCGGCCGTATCGCCACGCTTCCCGGCGAGCGGCTGTGGGAACGGCGCCGTCACGACGACGACTTCCTCGCGCTGCGCGTGGGTACCTGCTCGATGCCGTCCACAGTCCGGGTGGAGGATCCCGCCCTGGACGAGCACCGCCGGGTCACCGTGCCGGAACTGGGTCAGGTGCCGGTGCCGGTGGACGTGCGTGCCGCTGGCGTGGTCGGGGTGGCCGGGAGCCGTCTGACCCGGCTCGCGCCCTGGCTGGTGGCGCAGGCCGCGGTTCTGCACAGCCCCGATGATCTGATCATCTGTGTGCTCACCGATGCCGGCGCCGAGAACCGCTGGTCCTGGTTGCGATGGCTGCCCCACGCCCGCGCCGAGGGTGAGGAGGCGTATGTCCGCATCGGCACCACCGCCGAGTCGGTGTCGCGGCGCATCGCCGAGCTCAACCGGACGATCGCGGCCCGGTCCGCGAGCGACCGGCAGAACCCGGCCGAGCGTGGCGCGGCGAGCGGTGAGCCGGACGTCCTGGTCGTGTTCGACGGCGCCCGGCGGCTGCGGTCGATGCCCGGCGCGATCACCCTGCTGCGTGACGGTCCCGCAGCCGGCGTGCACATGCTGTGCCTGGAGCCGGAGGAACGGCTGCTGCCGGAGGAATGCCGGGCGGTCGTGGTCTCCGACGACACCGGTGCCTCGGTGCGGACGGCCACGACCGCGCAGGTCACCGGGATCCGCGCCGACGAACCGGATGCCGGCTGGTACGAGCGGGCAGCCCGCCGGATGGCGTCGCTGGGTGCTTCCGGCGACGGCGACGAAACGGTTCTGCCTCAGTCGGCACGCCTTCTCGACATCCTCGACCTGGAGCCCCCGACCCCGGACAAGATCGCGGCCGGCTGGGCGGTCCGGCCCCGCAGCACCGAGGCCGTGCTCGGCGCCGGGATGGACGGCCGTTTCGCGATCGACCTGGTCCGGGACGGGCCGCACGCCCTGATCGCGGGAACCACCGGCGCCGGCAAGTCGGAGCTGCTGCAGACCCTGGTGGCCACCCTCGCGGTGGCGAACCGGCCGGACGAGATGACCTTCGTACTGGTCGACTACAAGGGTGGCAGCGCTTTCGCCGAGTGTGAGCAACTGCCGCACACCGTCGGTATGGTGACCGACCTGGACACCCACCTGGTGGAGCGGGCGCTCACCTCGCTCGGCGCGGAGCTGCGTCGGCGTGAGCACGCGCTCGCCGCGGCGGGGGCCTCCGACATTGTCCGGTATCAGGAGCGCCAGGCCCGGGACGCGAGCATGCCACCGATGCCGCGGCTGGTTCTGGTGATCGACGAGTTCGCGTCGATGGTGCGAGAGCTGCCGGACTTCGTCACCGGCCTGGTCAACATCGCGCAGCGGGGTCGGTCGCTCGGCATTCATCTGGTGCTGGCGACGCAGCGGCCGTCGGGTGCGGTTACCCCGGACATCCGGGCCAACACGAATCTGCGGATCGCGTTGCGTACCACTGATCAGGGTGAGAGCCGCGACATCATCGACGCCCCGGACGCCGGCGAGTTGTCGCCGCGTACGCCGGGCCGGGCGTTCGCGCGGCTGGGATACGCCGCGCTGCTGCCGTTCCAGGCGGGCCGGATCGGTGGCAAGCGGCCGGTGCTGGGGGACCGGGCCGACGAGGTGCGCATCGAGATCACCCACGTGGACTGGCTCCGGCTGGGTGACCCGGTCCCGCCACGGCGAGTTTCCGGCGCGCCGGCCGGTGGACCGGCCGACACCGATCTGAAGGAACTCGTCGGTGCCATCGTCGCGGCCACCGAGCGGCTCGGGGTGCCGCGGCAGCCGAGCCCGTGGCTGCAACCCCTTGCCGAGGTCGTGCAGTGGGCCGAGCTACCTCAGCCCGCCGTGCCCGTGCGGCCGGGTGATCTGGGCGCGGTCGCGTACGGCATCGTCGATCTGCCGGCGTCGCAGAGCCGTGAACCGCTGCTGTTCGACGTCGACCGCACCGGCCACATCTTCTTCGTCGGATCTGGGCGCAGCGGCCGTTCGCAGGCGCTGCGCACCCTGGCAGCCTCGCTGGCGGCCCGGCACTCCAGCGCCGACGTCCACCTCTACGCCGTCGACTGCGGCAACGGGGCGTTGTTACCCCTGGCTGGTCTGCCGCACTGCGGCGCCGTGGTGGACCGGCTGCAGACCGAGCGTCTGGACCGCATGCTGACCTGGTTGAACAGCGAGCTGACCCGCCGGCAGGCGCTGTTCGGCGAGCAAGGAGTGGCGGACCTGGCGGAGCAGCGCCGTAACGCCCCTGCCGGCCGGCGCCTGCCGCACATAGTGCTGCTGGTGGACCGATTCGAGGTGTTCGAACGGGACTTCGCCACCTACGACAACGGCAGCTACCTGGACCGGCTGACCCGGGTGCTGCGCGACGGCGCCGGGGTGGGGGTACACGTCGTGCTCGCCGGGGACAAGGTGCTCGGTTCGGGCCGGTTCGCCGGAGCCACCGAGGAAAAGTTGATCCTGCGTCTCAACGACCGCGGCGACTACTCGCTGCTCGGCCTGAACCTGCGCGAGGTTCCACCGGAGCTGGGCCCGGGCCGGGCACTGCGAATGGTCGACCACGCCGAGGCACAGATCGCCGTGCTCGGCCCGGACGTCAGCGGGCAGGGACAGGCAGCGGCCATCGTCGAGGGTGCCCGGCAGATCACCGCCCGGGACGCCGGAGTGCCGGCACATGCCCGGCCCCGCCGATTCGCGGCGCTGCCGGAGCTGATCGGGTACGCCGAGATGCGCCGGATGCTGCCGGCGGAGAGCAAGCCACTGACCGCGACCGTCGGTGTCGGTGGTGACGAGATAGTCCCTCTCGGACCGGATTTCGCCGACATCCCCACCTTCGCGATCGGTGGCCCACCGAGGTCCGGGCGCAGCACCGCGTTGCTGTCGGTGGCCCGGACGCTGCTGGCGAACGGCACCGGTCTGATCGTGGTGGCGCCGCGCCGGTCGCCGTTGCGTGACCTGGCCGGGCAGCCGGGGGTCACCGCAGTGGTGACCGATGCCGGGGTCGCCGCGGTGGACTTCCGGACGCTGCTGAAGAGCATTCCGGAGGAGACCGGCACGGTGGTGATCGACGACGCCGAACTGCTGGCGCAGTCCGACATCGACGGTGACCTGAACACCCTCGCCCGGGGAGCGGCGGGTAACGGCTGGGGTCTCGCAGTGGCCGGCAACGCCGAGGCGTTGAGTCTCGGCCTGGCCGGCTGGCTGACCCAGCTCAAACGGAACCGGGCCGGTCTGCTGATCGCACCGCAGAGCATCACCGACGGCGACCTGATCGGGATGCGGATTCCGCGGGGCATCGTCGGGCAGGCGGCCCGGCCCGGTCGTGCCTACCTGCATCTGGGTGACGGGGTTTTGACCGCGGTGCAGGTGCCGAAAGCGGACTGACGGGTACGAGCCGGGGTGCCCCGACAAGGCATCCCGGCTCGTACCGTCAGGCGAAGCGCAGTGTCCCGGTGATCGCGTCGAAGACGTCGTAGAGGGCGTCGGCGAGCGGCAGGTTCGGGCTCATCCCGGTGACCACCAGGAAGGATCCCGGTTGTCCGGGGACCGGGACGATCGTGTGCATGGCGACCATCACCGCCGACGTGGTCTCGGTCAGTTCGACGATCTCGGTCCCGGTGATCCGGGCAACCGTCCCGACGGCGGGCAGGGTGGCCGACGTGACGGTGCGGTCTCCGTAGCCGTCGGCTCGTGCCGGGCGCGACACCTGCTGGGCGATGTCGGCGACCGACGGTTCGGTGCCGTCCGGGACGGTGATCCCGAAAACCGCCACGAACGCCATCAGCAGTCCGCCGTCGTCGTCGCGGGCGATCATGCCAGCCGCGGCCGCGGCGCCCTGCTGCCGTGCCGTGCGCAGCAGACGGCGGGCCTGGCGTATGGCGTCATCGACGGCCGCACGCTGTTCGGGGGTGGTCACCGCGGCTCGTAGCTCGTGCTGCTGCCTGCTGAGATCCTGCCGGGCCAGGTCGTAGTCGAGCCAGCCCTCGGGCACCTCGAACGTGAACGATCCGGGGGCGTGTACCGATGTGGTCATCGCGCGCCTCCGAGGCTGTCGCCACCCTGTTCGTCGACCTTGGTGAACGTGTCGAGGACGAGATCGATCGCCTCGATGATGTCATCGCACTCGTTGCGCAGTTGCTTACGGCCCGCGTCCCAGCGGTCCTCGAAGTTCTCCGCGGCATCGCGGATCGGGGGCCCGACGGTCCGGCTGAAGTCGGCGGAACTGCGTTTCACGTTGATGGTCCGCAGCACCTGCCGCATCGCGTCCGCTGCCCGCTGAAGATCCTCACCCGGGATCACGATGTCTGATCTGGCCATGCGCCCATCACGACCGAAGAGCCGAAACGGTTCGTCGAATGTGACCTGAGACACAAACACCGAACCGGCTGGGGGTCTCGATCGTGATGGCCGCATCTGTCGACCCCGACCGAACAAGGAGGTGTCATCGTGGTTCGGACTCCTGCCCACGTTCTGGCCGTTCCCCTCGCCGCGGCCCTGATTCTCGTGGCCGGCTGTGCCGACGGCGATCCTGCCGCTCCGGCCGCGGCACCGGTTCTCGCCGCTGGCGAGATCGAGCTCGTCAGCGCGCCAGCGGCGAGTGTCGGCCTGACCGGCGACGGTCGCGGAGAGACATCGTCTCCGGCGGCCACCACCGAGCCCGCGGCCACCTCCGAGCCGCCCCCGGCGGCCACCACCGAGGCCGCACAACCCGAGCCGGCTGCCGACACGAAGGCCCCGGCAAAGTGGGTTCAGCTTTCCGTGAACAAGGCGGCCATCGGGGAAACCGTGACCGACGTGACCGGCTTCACCGTCTACACCTTCACCAAGGACCCGGTCGACCCTCCGGCATCACAGTGCACCGGCGAGTGCACCCGCAGCTGGCCGCCAGTGCTGATCCAAACCGGAGGCCGGGTCTTCGTCGATGGCATGAAGAGCGATGACATCGCCGCGATCCGGCGGCCGGACGGCGGAGTCCAGGTCACCATCGGCGGGCGCCCAGCGTACCGCTTCAGCGGCGACACCGTGCCCGGCGACCTGAACGGACACGGTGCCGACGGCACCTGGTTCGCTTTCTCGCCGGACGGGAAAGCGATCGACGCGCTGATCGGCACGGCCGAGCTGAAGGACGCGAAACCGGACCGCGCCAGCACGCTGACTGCCAAGAAAGGCAAAGACGGCCCGATCCTCGTCGACGACGACGGCGCGACCCTCTACCGCTTCGATCAGGACGACACCGACCCGCCGGCCAGCAACTGCAAAGGCGCCTGCGCGGCCCTGTGGCAGCCCGTGGTCGCCAAAAGCGGCGGAAAGGTCAAGCTCAAGGGCATCGACGCGGACCGGGTCTGGTGGTTGAGCCGCAAGGACGGAACCAAACAGGTGACACTGGACGGTTCGCCGCTCTACCGCAACGTCGCGGACAAGAGCACCGACACGATCATCGCCAGCGCCGCTGCCCAGGGCTGGACGGCCGCCCGATGATCCGCCGTGCCGTCATGCTGCTGACGGCGATCCTAGCCGCCGTCCTGGCCGAGCCTGGAGTCGCCTCGGCCGCACCCGACGACCTCGTCAAGGTCGCCATCGTGCGCACCTCGGAGCAGAACGGTGGACGCGCTGACTCGTTGCCGCAGATCGCTCAGCGCAACCTGGGTGACCGGGCCCGCGCCACCGAGATCCTCGACTTGAACCGAGCCCGCCCGCAGCGGGACGGCGGTGCTCTCACCGACTCGGGCGAGGTCCGGCCGGGATGGATTCTCCTGCTGCCCGACGACGCGGAGGGCCCCGACGTCCAGCTCGGACGAGTCAACTCGGATACGACCGGCGGCAACGACTCGTTGCTCACCGGCCAGGTCGTTGCGGCGGTGGCCGGGGCGGTGATCCTGGCGTTGCTCAGTCTTCTGGTGATCTTCCGCCGCCGAATCGGACGCGGCGTGCGTGACCGCTACCGTGCCTACCGGGACAACGCCCGCTGGCATCAGCAGATCCAGGAACGGATGAGGGCACGTGCCGAGCTGGCCGCCGAGTTCGCGGCCGACCAGCGTCGTCCCGCACTGGCCCGGCAGGCGTCCGTTGAACTGGCCGCCGACACCGTGGAGGCGTACGCGCTGCGCGTCGACGAGCGCACAGTGACCGCCTGGGTGACCGCCGATCACCAACCCCGCCAGCCGTGGCACGCCGAGACCGACGTTGTGTGGACCCGCCCGGCAACAGCTACGGCGAGCCCGCTCACCGGCGGCGACTTCGTCGCTCCCTGCCTGGTCCGGGTCGGTGGCGAGGACGGAACCCTGTTCGTGGACCTCACCTGGCTCGACGGCGTCCTGGCGATCAGGGGGTCGGCCGGAGTCGCCATCGACGTCGTGGCCAACCTGCTCGCCGACCTGACCCGATTCCGTCCAGACCTGCCGGTTCTGTCGGTGCCCGGACTCGGCGGCGAGCCGCCCGGCCTGCCACGCAACGCGGTCCGCCTGCGATCCGTGGGTGAACTGCGCGTCGCCGCTCCGGCTCCCGGAACCGACGACGGCATGGTGCGGCTCGCCGCCCGCCGGCGCTCACTGACCAGCCTGGCGGTGATCGCCGAGATGCCGTCGCCCGAGGAGGCGGAGCACCTGCTCGCGGCGTGCGGCCCGGGCACCGGGCAGATCGCGATCGTGCTCGGCGACCTTCCCGGCGCCCGCTGGCGATGGAACGCCGAGGCGGACGGCAAGGTCCGCCTGCCGGAGATCGGTCTGACGGTGACCGCACCGTCCCGCTAGACCCTCGAACTCAGCTTCAGGAAGGCTCACGATGTCAACCACGACCGCAATCCCGGTCACGAACAGACCCGCCCGGCGCAGCGGCCAAGCGCGTACCGCGTACCTGCTGGTCTGGACCTTTCTCTTGGCGAACGCGGTGATCCTGCAGATCATGTTCGCCGATCCCAGCCGGCCGGCGCACAACACGCTGACGGCGATCGGCCGGTTCTTCGGCCTGTACCTGGGCTTCGTCCTGGTGCTGCAACTGCTGCTGATCGGCCGGGTGCCGTTTCTGGAACGTCGCATCGGCATGGACAAACTGACCAACTGGCATCGCTGGACCGGATTCGCGATCTTCTGGCTGGTCGTCCTGCACCCGACGTTCGTCCTACTCGGCTACTCGGAGCTCGACCGGATCTCGTTCTTCGCCGAGATCCCGAACCTGGCCAAGCAGATGCCGGTGCTGCTCGGCATGATCGCCGCGGCTCTGATCGGGCTCATGGCGCTCACCTCGGTGCGAATGGCCCGCCGCCGGATGTCGTACGAGGCGTGGCACGCCACCCACCTGGTGGTGTACGTGATGATCGTGCTCGCGGTGATCCATCAGATCTACGAGGGCAGCTCGATCGCCTCCAGTCCCGTAACCCAGGCCTACTGGTGGACACTGTGGGCCTTCGCGGTCGGGTCGCTGCTGGTCAACCGGCTGTTCGTGCCGATGGTGCGCAACGCCCGGCACCAGCTACGAGTCGTCGCGGTGGTCCCGGAGACCGACACCGCCGTGTCCGTCTACGTCGGCGGCCGGCAGTTGGACCGGCTGCGTGCCCGGCCGGGCCAGTTCTTCTGGTGGCGATTCCCCGGACACGCCTCCTGGTGGCAGGTCAACCCGTGGTCGCTGTCCGCAGCACCCGACGGCCGTACCCTGCGACTGACCGCGAAAGCGATCGGATCGACCAGCGCCGGGTTGCGGAACCTTCCGGTCGGCACCAAGGTGTACGCCGAGGGACCCCACGGCGCCCTGACGACCGCGGCCCGCACCCGGGACAACACGCTGCTGATCGCCGGTGGCATCGGCATCACCCCGATCCGGGCGTTACTGGAGGACCCCGATCTGACCGGTGACGTCGTGGTTCTCTACCGCGCACGCACGCCCGCCGACGCAGTTCTGGCCGGTGAACTGCGCAACCTCGTCCAGGCCCGCGGCGCGCGCCTGCATCTGCTGACCGGGCGGACCACGGACGGCAACCAGCCGTTCAGCCCGGAGAGCCTGCGCGGCCTGGTACCCGACATCGCCGAACGTGACGTCTACCTGTGCGGCCCGGGCGCGTTGGCCACCACGGTGCAGCGCAGCCTCCGCGCGCTGCGGGTGCCGGCCCGCCAGCGGCACATCGAGGCATTCCGCCTAGGCGTCTGACAATCGGCCGAGACGGTGCAGGAGACGTTCGGCGAGGCGCCCGACTGCGGCGAGACCGGCCCGATCGGCGGTGTGCCGGGCCTCCGAGGCGAGAGCCCGGGCCCGCTAGGTTCGCGGCTGGCGGGCAGTTCGGCGTGGGCGAGCTGAGTGCGGGCGACGAACAACGAAGCACGGAGCCGGCGGTTGGTGTCGGGGCGAGGTCGTACGCTGCCGCCGCCGGCCGTGACCTGCAACGTCACGATGAAAATGGCTCACTGAGTATGGTGGACGAGGTGTATGCGGTCGGGTCGTCGGCTCGGAGGCGACGTCGTGTCTAGGTGTTGGTGCCCGGCTGCTGGGGCAAGCCGTCGACGGCCGGCGCGGCGAGGATCGCCTGGACAGTGGCGATGACGATGCCCGGACTGTCTGCCGGGTCCAGCCGGCCCAGCCGGGTTTCTTCCGCGGCGCCGTTGAGGATGTAATGGACCGCGTTGACCAGCCAGGTGAGCGGAAGGTCGGTCCGGAACACGCCTTGCCGCTGGCCTCGGCGGATGAGTTGCTCCATCCGGTCGGCCGCGGCGTTGTGCAGTTCCCGTAGTCGTCCCGGGGTCAGCACTCCTTGGGCGGCGGTCAGTAGTGCCGCCGACTCGGCGACCAGCAGCCAGCTCGAGGCGAGCAGCCGATTCATCGCCATCTGGGCGTCGCCACCCAGGTCGAGGCCGGTGAGCATCCGTTCGCCGTCGTGGAGCGCGTCGACAAGGGCGGCCTCGACGAGCTCGGGGCGGGTTCGGAAGTGGCCGTAGAGGGTCATGCGGCCGACGCCGGCCGTTTTGGCGATGTCGTCGACGGTGGCGGAGGGGTCGCGGCTGAGGGTCTCGCGGGCGGCGGACACGATGCGCGCGATGCTGCGCTCGGCGTCAGCGCGCCGGCGCGGACGCGGATCGGCGGAGACCATGCCCCACCTTAACTCGTACGGGAATGTACGCGGTAACCTTCGGGTTGAAAGTCGTACTCATCCATACGAGTTATGTCGGAGGGTGCCATGACCACACAGGACACGTACGAGACGACGACGCAACATCCGCAGCGCTGGCGCATCCTGGCCTTCCTCGGCATCGCCCAGCTCATGCTCATCCTGGACGTCACCGTGGTCGCGATCGCTCTCCCGCACATGGAGACGGACCTCGGGCTGAGCCGTCAGGCCCTGACATGGACGGTCAGCGCATACACGTTGACCTTCGGCGGTCTCATGCTGCTCGGTGGCCGGATCGCCGACCTGATCGGCGCGAAGCGCGTCGTCCTCGCCGGGCTGCTCGTCTTCACCACCGCCTCCCTGATCGCCGGCCTCGCCGGCTCGGCCGAGATGTTGCTCGGCGGCCGCATCGCCCAAGGCGTCGGCGCGGCCCTGCTGTCGCCGGCCGCCCTGTCCCTGGTCGTCAGCCTGTTCTCCGGCGACGAGCGCAACAAGGCCCTCGGCGTGTGGTCCGCGCTCGGCGGTGGCGGCGCCGCCCTGGGTGTGCTGCTCGGTGGCCTGCTCACCAGCGGGCCGGGCTGGCCGTGGGTGTTCTTCGTCAACGTGCCGATCGGCCTGGTCATCGTCGTCGCGCTGGCCGTCATGCTGCCCTCCACCGCCGGCCTGCGGCCCCGTCCTCGAGTGGACGTTTTCGGAGCCCTGCTGGTCACTGGTTCGACGACCGCTGTCATCTACGCCCTCATCCGTGCCGGGGACCATGGTTGGCTCACCCTCACCACCGGCGCGCTCGTGCTGCTCGCGGTGGTGGGCTATGTGGTCTTCGCCGCGTGGCAGAAACGGGCTCGTTCTCCGTTGATGGATGTGACGTTGCTGGCCCGGCGTCCGGTGGCGACCGGAGCGTTCCTGATCCTCATGGCGACCGCGTTGATGGTGGCCGCGTTCTTCCTCGGCACCTTCTACTTCCAGCAGGCCCGCGGCTACGGCGCCCTGCACGCCGGGTTGCTCTTCCTGCCGGTCGCCGTCGCGACCATGGTGGGCGCCAACCTCACCGGTCAGATGATCGCTCGTCTCGGCGCCCGGACGCTGGCTGTCGCGGGCTTGGTCGTCGCGGCGGCCGGCATGGCGGTGCCGGTGCTGACGATGGACCCGGTCGCGGTCACGGTCGGCGTCGCGCTCGCCGGGGCCGGGGCTGGGGCGCTGTTCGTGGTCGCCTCGGCCACCGCGCTGAGCAACGTCGCCCCGCAGGAGGCCGGCATTGCGTCGGGCATCGTGAGCACCTTCCATGAGTTCGGCGCCTCGATCGGTGCCGCCGTGGTCTCCAGCGTCGCGGCGGTCAGTCTCGTGAGCGACAGCCTCGGCGGTTTCCGGCACGGGTTCCTCGTCGCGGCGGTCGCGGCTGCTGTCGCGGCTGCTGTCGCGGCGCTGCTTACACCTGGCCGGCCGACGGTGCTCAGCTGAGTGTCGCGACGGGTTCGGCCGTCACGCGACCCGGTCCGGGTCGCGCGACGGCCGGTTATCAGGCGTCGACCGTGACGAGCTGTTCCAGTTCGGCCGGCGGCACCTGCATCCGTCGATCGATCCGGTCGCGTTTCCACGTGCGGGTGTCGATCAGCCACCACTGACGTACGGCGACGAGGTAGAGCCGGTGCGGCGCGGGAGGCGCCAGCAACGACCGCTCGAGCTGGAACTGCGCGCGCTGCGCCGGGTCCGGGAAGACGCCACGGTAGAAGTCGGAGTAGTAGTCGTCAAGCTCGGTCGCCGAGATCTCGCTGCACACCCCGGTGAACTGGGCCCCGTCGGTGGCATCGATGTCGAGCCCGGCCGTGCTCGGCGGCAGGAACAGAGCTCCACTGACGGCGGGATTGGCGGCGACGTCGAGCCCGTGCCGGGAGCTGGTCGCCGAGCCGAACACCAGCCGCAATGGCGCCGCGAACCAGACGTACTCCAACGTGGCGACCCAGGGCTGCCCCTGCGGCGACACCGTGGCCAGGTTGATGTAGCGCGCGTGATCGAGAAGCCGACGCGTCCTGTCGAGCGGTGTGCTGCCGAGGGTCATCAGCTCTCCTCCGCGGTGCACGGGCGAACGCCGCCGACCCTGTCGCGTTCGACGGCATCGGCCAGTGCTCGCCAGAACTGTGCTTCGTACGCGTGCACCATGCCGGCCGTCCGCAGAGCGTCGCCGGGACTGTCGTGCGCGGCCAGGCCGTCGCGGACGGTTTGCGTCGCCCGGTCCAGCAGTTCCTCGGGTGTCTCGGCGAAGAACCGGAAGTGCCCGACCGCCTCCTCGTCGAGCCCGTACTGCTTGACCAACGCATCGGCTACCCGCGTGTACAGGGTTCCCGAGTCGGCGGCATTGGCGAGCAGCGCCAGAGCGACCCCGCTGCGTGTGCCGTGCTGTGCCGTTTGAGCCAGATAGGCAGGGTACGCCTGGGCGAGGGGTGTCGGCTTGTGCGCCCGCAGATCCTGCTCGTTGAGGCCGACGGCGGACGCGAAGTCGATCAGCAGCCGAAGCGCCAGGGATTCGCCCTGAGCCATGGCTAGGAACAGGTCGCCGGCTGGAACGGGTGGGAAGCGGGAGGCCAGCAGGGCGAAGCTGCGCCGGTCGCTGTCGACCAGGTGATACAGCTCGCCGGCCAGGGCGCGCAGGTGTTCGTGACGCACCGCGCCCGACTCGAGGAGATCGACGAAGCGGTTGGGCTGCCGCTGGACGAACATCTCCTGCCGAGCATTGGTGAGCAGGGCGTCAACGTCGTCGGTCATCGTCTGTTCTCCTGCCGATGGTGGGGTGGGCGGCGCGCCGCAGGTCAGGGCGGTTTGACGGGCCGGGTTGCGGCTGGGCGATCCAGGGTCCGTCGATGGACGGGTCGGTGACGCCTTCTTCCAGCCAGGTGAGATCACCGGCCAGGACGGTGCGGGCGAGGGTGCGGTCTTCGGTGTCGGTGTTGTCGTCCATCCGGGTGAAGTGGTGTGCGACCCGCAGCCGTGCCTGCCGGCAGAACGTGTCGGCCAACGCGATGGCCGTGTCGTCGTTCCCGGCGAGAGCCGTGGCGTAGGCGCATGCCGCGGTCATCGCGTACAGCTCCGCACCGGCTTCGATGAGCCGGCCCAGCCGGAGCTGGTGTGTGCTGAGGTCCTCGTCGCTTCGGGCCAGGCCGGCGAAGGCGTCCGCGATACGTCGGGCGGTTTGTTCGGCGAAGCTGACGTGGGTGGCGAGCGTTTGCAGGACGGCCGAGCCCGAAGGTGCGATCTCTGTGCCGGTGGCTTGCTGGTGGTGGGTGATCACGGCGTCGGCGATGAAGCCGCGGAGAGCCTCGGTCGACCCGTCGAAGATGCGTCCGATGCGCAGGTCGCGCAGGAGTCGTTCGACCGGGACGCCGCGCTCACCCCGTGCCGCACTGGATTCGGCGGTTTCGTATCCGCGGCCGCCGCGCAGCTGCATGAGGTCGTCGGCGACCCGCCAGGTGTGTTCCGAGGCGAACAGTTTGGCCAGTTCGGCGTCGAGTGAGGTGTCGGCGCCCAGGTCGGCGAGGCGCCCCGTGATCTCGGTCATCGCCTCCAGCGCGAAGGCGGTGGCCGCGATGTACGCCAGCTTCCCGGCGACCGCGTCGTGCTCACCGATCGGGCGTCCCCACTGGACGCGGACGCTCGTCCATTGCCGGGCGATCTTGAGGCTCCACTTGGCGGCGCCCGCGCAGACAGCGGGCAGCGACAGCCGCCCGGTCTCCTGTGCGGCCAGCGCCACGGTCAGGCCCTCACCCTCACCGCCGATGCGGTTGGCCGCTGGAACCACGACGTTGTAAAGCCGGATGACACCGTTCTCGAGACCTCGCAGACCCATGAAGGAGCTGCGGTGTTCCACCGTCACGCCGGGAGAGCCGGCTTCGACGACGAAAACCGTCATGCCTCCGGCGCGATCGCCGGCCGGCGTAACCATGGCCATGACCACCAGCAGGTCGGCGATGGTGCCGTTGGTGGTCCACAGCTTCACACCGTTGAGGGTGTACGAGTCTCCCGCCGCGCCGGCGACGGCGGTCGTGTGCATCCGGAACGGGTCGTTGCCGATGTCCGGTTCGGTGAGTGCGAACGCGGAGATCTCCCGCGTGCACCGGGGCAGGAAAGCGCGTTTCTGGGCGTCGGTGCCGAACAGCAGGACCGGCTGCGGCAAGCCGATGGCCTGATGGGCGGCAAGGAGTTCGCCCAGCGCCGAGTGAGTGCTGTTGACGATCATCAGCGCGCGCAGGTAGCAGCGTCCCGACAGGCCGAGCCCGCCGTACTCCCGGGGAATTTTCATCGCGAACGCGCCGAGCTGCTTGAGGCCGTCGATCACTTGATCGGGTATGCGGTCGTCACGTTCGATCAGATGGCTGTCGACGTGCTTGTCGCAGAACTCACGCAGCGCGACGAGGAATTGCTCGTCGCTCTCGCCGAGACGCCTCGGGTCGCCTGGTGGCGGGGTGAGCAGATCGGCGCGCAGCCGTCCGAGGAACAGCTGCGTACCGAAGCCGGGCGTGGTCATCGCGCGGCGGACGGCGTGGCCTGGATCATGGACAGCGGCCCGGCGGCCCCGATCTGTACGGACTGCACGGTGAACCCGGTCGCTGAGAGCATTGCCCGGAATTCCGGCTCGGTTCGTTCCCGGCCGCCGGCCATGACCATCATGTTCACGTCGGTGAAGTAGGCGACCGCCTGCCCGGAGTCGGCGGTTTCCGGCAGCACCGTTCCCACTATGAGCAGGGTGGCGGACTCGGGCAGCCGGGCGCGGCAGGAGCGCAGCAGGGCCAGCGCGTCCTCGTCGTTCCAGTCCTGGAAGACGCTCTTGATGATGTAGAGGTCACCGTCCTGGGGGATGTCCTGGAAGAAGTCACCCGGCTGGACCTCGCACCGGTCGGCGACGCCGGCCTTGTGCAGCACGGCGGGGGCGTCAGCGACCCCGTTCGGGCTGTCGAAGACCGTCCCATGCAGGTGGGGATGGGCGGTGAGTACGGTGGCGAGCAACGTGCCGTCACCCCCGCCCAGGTCGATCACCTTGGTGACCCGGGAGAAGTCGTAGGCGGCGGCAACACGACCGGCCGCCACCCGCGACTCCTCACCCATCGCGTCGTGGAACAGCGCGCTGAACTCGGTGTCCGCGGCCAACGCGGTGTAGAAGTCGGAACCCTTGGCTTGATCGAACGCGAGGTCACCGGTGGCGACCGCCGGGCCGAGGCCCTGCCACGCGGTGAACCACATCGGGCTGCAGAACACCCGGGTGAAGGCTCGCAACGAATCCGGGGAGTCGGTACGCAGCAGCGCCCCGACCTCGGTCAGGCCGAACCGGGCCGGCTCGGGTTCCGTGGTGATCCCGACCGCGGCCAGCAGGCGCAACACGCGGCGCAGCGACGGCTCGTCCGCTCCGGTCTCGGCAGCCAGTTCGTCACTGCCGCGGACGTCGTCCTTGATCAGGTCGGCCAGTCCGAGATCGGCGATGACTCCGAGGGCGTGGGAGGTCATGTAGCCGCCGATCCTTTCGATCATGGCGGTCCTGAGCCGAAGACGCTCGGTGGTGTCCTTGTCCAGTCCACTGATGCTCATGACGTTGGGTGTCCTTCGTGTCAGTTGGTCCGTGCATGACAGGCAGGCGGGTGCGGGAGAGGATCAGAGGCGGTGGCGTACCCAGATGTTCGGCTCGACGTAGACGGCATAGCCTTGCTCGACGTCGGCGATCACGGGTGCGAGCGCGCCGGGGACGTCGACGGGGCCGCTGGTGTCGAACGGCAGCCCGGTCCAGCCGCGCCACTGCGGGAGGCTGCCGGAGATGGTCATCGACGCCGGGCAGACCTTGACGATCTCGCCGCCGCTGCGGACGTGGACGCGCAGCCACGGGTCCTGGGGAAGGCCGTCCGGACGGGTCTGCGCGGCGTAGCCGGCCATGCTCAGGTGGGTCGCGGTGTGTTTGAGGCTCGGCCGCACCGGCGCGACCAGGTCACCGAAGCCCTGGTCGCGGGCATGCTGTTTCAGTGCTTGCAGGGTTCTCGCCGACAGGTTGCGCTGCTGGTGGCCCGGCACGACGGCGATCTCCAGGGCGCACAGTGCGGTCAGGCGGTGACCGGCGTAGGTGTCACTCATACATTGGCGCAGGGCCTCGTCCCAGCCGGTGTCCGGAAGGTTGCCGACCTTGCCGTCCCAGGCCAGGGGTGCGCTCGCGGCGCGGGCGACGACAGTCCGGTTCTCGTCCAGGACCACGAGCTGATGCCGGGCGTGCCGTTCGAAGATCCAGTGGACGAGGATCGGGTCGGGCCGGATGTAGGCCGGCCAGGTCGACTCCATCGTCAGCATGGCCGTCTCCAGGTCGGGGCGGTCGGCGAGGTCGGCAATCTGCAGTCCGGTGCCGGCGGTGCTCGAAACCATGAGGGTTCTCCCGCGGGGTGGTGGGTCTCGGTCGTGTCAATCGGCGAGCAGCTCGACGGCCCGGCGCCCGGTGGGCAGCGGCGCGGGCGGGTGCGGGGTGCGAAGCAGGGCCAGATATCGCCGGCGGGCCACAGGCTCAGCGCCGAGCAGCCTGACGTGGTCGCTGTCGCGCTGGACGTCGACGGCGACGCCGCCGGCCTCGGCGAACCGGCGGCTCAGTTCGACCACGGCGACCCGACCGGCGCCGCTGCTGAGGGTGAATTGCGAGTCGGCGCTGAAGACGGCACCGATCCGCATCCCGAACACTCCGCCGATGAGATCCTCGCCGTCCCACACCTCGACGCTCTGGGCATATCCACAGACGTGCAGCCGAGTCAGGCTGGCCATCAGCTCGTCAGTCAGCCAGTGCTCCGCGCGCCCCTCCCGGCATCGGTCGACGACCTGCTGGAAGCAGAAGTCGACCGTGGTCGTCCAACCGGATCGGCGTAGCTGCCGGCGAAAGCTGCGCGGGACATGCGCCCGGCCGGTCGCGATGACGGGGCGCGGGTCGGGGGAGCACCAGGCGACGCCGTACGGGTCACGGCTGCCGGCCTGCACCGGGATCCGTCCGGCGGAGACATCGTCGGCGTAGCTCAGTTCGTTGAGTAGCCGATGCTCGATGGTGGCCGCGGGGAACGGGTACAGCCCGCACCGATACGCGTCGAGCAGGTTGCGGGGACCGAGGTCGTCGCCGAAAGCCACCGGGCCGTCGGCGGGGGCGGTGGCCAGATCCAGGTCTTGCCAGGCGGATCGGGGCCGCACCGGAGTCGGCATCAGCACGAGGGCCTCACAGGAAGTCGACGCGGGTCAGGTAGTCGATGTAGCGGTCGAGCAGTTCGGTGCTCACCGGGGGAATCTCGATGCCGCTGCCGCGCAGGGCCGACTCCACGTTGTCGCGGGTGAAGACGGGGAACGTCGTCTCCAGGTACATCTCGGCCACGCTCATCGTGCCGGCGGCGCAGCGGTCGATGAACAGCGGTGCGAACGGTGTCATCGGATGGCCGGGCTGCTCGATCGCGACCTCGGCGATGCGCTCCACCCATTCGTCCCAGGGCACCTCACGGACCTTGTGACCGTGAGATCGCAGCCGTTCGGCGAGCACGGAAATGTTCACCTTGCCCGGGTTGGTGAGGTGGTAGATCTGCCCGCGGGGCAGGCGGGTCGCGGCGATGTGCGTGACGGCCGCGGCGAAGCAGTCCACCGGGGTGTAGTCCAGCGGGAGCTCCGCGATCGGGGACAGGCCGGTGTCGACGACGAACTTCTTCATCGCGCACATTTCCGTCGCTGTGTTCCAGGCACCGGTCTGCTGGTCGCCGGAGATGTCGGCTGCCCGGTAGACGGCCACGGGAAGTCCTTGCCGGGCTGCTTCGAGCAGGAGTGCCTCGGCCACCCATTTGCTTTCGACGTAGCCGACTGACAGGTGGTCGGGGTAGTCCGGTGGGGTGAGCTCGGTGACCTGCCGTATCCCCGCGGTTCCGAAACCCGCGACCACCGCCATGGTCGAGGTGTAGTGGACCGGGATGTTGCGGTACCGCGCGGCCATACGGATGATCTCGCGGGTGCCTTCGACGTTCGCCGGGCGCATGTGGGCGTACGGATAGAGGAAGTTGACGATTCCGCCGGGATGGTGAATGACGTCGATGGATCGAGCCAGATGGTCGAAGTCGTGGTCGGTCAGGCCGAGGCGAGGCTCGGCCAGGTCGCCCGGCAGGGCACGGATGCGTCCGGTGTCGCGATACCGCTGCAGGTCGTCGCGGAGATAGTGGGCGGCGTTGGCGTGCAGCCGAGCCATCGCCTGGTCCTGGTCGTCGGCTCGCACGAGGCAGTGCACGACGGCGTCGGTCGAGGCCAGCAGCTGCCGCAGCAGGTAGACGCCGAGGAACCCGGTGGCTCCGGTGAGGAGGATGTGAGCCGGATTTCGCCACGACGCTGAGCCGGCCGGGCTGCGGGTGATGGGGACGTCAAGCGTGGCTTCGGTTCGGAAGTCGATGGGCCGGGCGTCGTCGGAGAGCATGCCCGCCCTGGCTCGCTCGACGGCGGCGGCGAAGGTGCGCAGCGTCGCGTCGTCGAGCAGCAGGCGAATCAGCGGACGGATCTGGGTGATGAGGATGCCGAGTGATTCACGGAGGTTCGCGAGCAGCTGGGCGGCCTTGAGGGAGTCGCCGCCGAGGCGGAAGAAGTTGTCCTGAGGATTTACGCGGTCGACGTTCAGAACCTGCCGCCAGATTCCGGCCACGACACGTTCGGTCAATCCGGCGCTGCGTTCGCCGTCGCTGTCGGACGCGGTTTCGGCGAAGTCCGGTGTGGGCAGCGCCGCCAGATCGATCTTGCCGGTGGTGGACATGGGCATGGTGGGCAGGTGCAGGAAGGCCGACGGAAGCATGTACGGCGGCAGACGGCGAAGGAGGAATGACCGCAGCTCGTCGGTGGTCGGGCTCTTCTCGTCGGCCTCGGGGCTCGTGGTGAAGTACGCCGCCAGCTTCGTCTCCCCGTCCGGCATCGATGTCGTCACGGCCGCGTCGACGACAAGGTCGTGGGCGGCCAGGGCCGCCTCGATCTCGGCCGGCTCGACCCGGAAGCCACGAATCTTCACCTGGCGGTCGCAGCGTCCGATCACCTCGAGGTCACCGGCGGGAGTCCAGCGGCCCCGGTCGCCGGTGCGGTACATCCGCGCGTCCGGCTGCTGGGCATGGGGGTCGGGCAGAAACCGGGATTGTTCGTCGGTGCCGGTGAGATAGCCGTGCGCCACTCCGGCGCCGGCTATGTAGATCTCGCCCGGCCGGCCCGGTCCGACGGGTCGCAGATCGTCGTCGAGTACGTGGATCGTGGTGCTCGGCAGCGGGCGGCCGACCGGTGCGGGACCGTGCTCCGGCAGCGTCCCGGCGGTCACCTCCATGGTGCAGGAGGTGATGGTCGTCTCCGTGAGGCCGTACGCGTTGATCAGCCGGGAGTGCGGCGTCAGACGCAACGCCGTCCGGCAGTCGTCGGCGTACACGGCGCTGCCGCCGACGATGGTCAGGCGCACCGGCACGTCGACCGGATCGTGGTCCAGCTCGGACAGGAACGCCCGCCAGTACGACGGCGTCAGGTCCATCACCGTGACCTGGTGGGCGTTCAGCCGGCCGGCCAGATCAGTCGGTGCCCAGAGGCTGTCGGGCAGGATGAGGGTCGCACCGTTGAGCAGCGGAACAAGGATCTGCTCGATGGAGGTGTCGAACGAGACGGCGGCGAATTGCAGGACCCGGTCGGCGGGGCTGATGCCGTACCGTTCGTTGACCTCGTCGCACAGCCGAGTCAGGGATCCGTGGTCGACCCGGACGCCCTTGGGCCGGCCCGTCGAGCCCGAGGTGTAGATGACGTAGGCGCCGTCGCTGTCGTCGATCTCGGCCGGAACCCGCGTGCCGTCGTCCATCTGATCGTCGACCACTACGACCGTGACCGGCAGGCCGGAGAGCGCGTCGGCGTCGGCCCGGCGGGTCAGCACAACCGCGCAATGCGTCTGCTCGATGTATTCGGCCAAGCGTGGACCCGGAACACCGGGCTCCACCGGCAGGTACATGCCTCCCGCCTTGAGGATCGCCAGCAACGAGGCGATCTGGTCGGCCGAGCGTTCCAGGTGCGACACGACTACGCTGCCGCGTCGCACTCCGTGCCGGCTCAGGACGTGGGCCAGCTGGTCGGCTCGGCGGTCAAGGTCGCCGTAGCTGATTTGCCGCACGCCGTGGACGACGGCGACCGCGTCCGGGTGGGCTGCCGCGCGGGCGGTGAAGCGTTCGTGGACCAAGGTGGGTTTGCGCATCCCCGGTGACTCCCTTATCGCGAGCGGTGGTGCAACAGCACGGGCAGGGACGCGACGCCGTTGCCGATGAAGGTGTGCTCGGGTTCGATCTCGTCAGGTTCGACCGCGAGCTCGAGCCGGGGAAAGCGTTCGAACAGCGACCGCAGCGCGATGCCGGCTTCGAGCAGGGCCAGCCTCGATCCAGGGCAGAAGTGGGGGCCGAGGCTGAACGCGATGTGTTCCTTGTTCTCGCGGTCTATGTCGAAGACTTCCGGCCGCTCGTGGACGGCGGGGTCGCGGCCGTGGGCGCCGTAGGCGATCAGGATGGCGTCGCCGGCGCGGATGACCACGCCGTCGCCGAGATCGATGTCTTCGGTTGCCCATCTCATCGGTAGGTGCATGACCGGACAGTGCAGGCGAAGGGACTCCTCGATCGCGTCGCTCCACCGGTCCGGATTCTGCTGGAGAACGTGCAGTTGATCCCGGTTGACAGTCAGCTCGCGGACCGTGTGGTCGAGCAAGTTGATCAACGTTCCGCTGCCGCCGCCGATCATCAGGAGCAGGGTTGCGATGAGCTCGTCCTCGGTGAGCGGGGTGCTGCCCTCTTCCCGGGCGGCGATGAGGAAGCTGGTGAGGTCGTCGCCCGGGTCCCGGCGCCGGGCATCGATCAGCGCGTGCATGGCCGCGATCAACCCGTTGCTGATCTCGACGGACTCGTCTTCGCTGGCCTTGTCGGTCTCACCGACCGCGCGGAACAGGCGTAACAGCTCGGCGCGCTGATCGTCGGGAACGCCGAACAGGTCGCAGATCGTCTCGGTGGGCACGCGGTAGGAGAAGGCCGCGTGAAGGTCGATCGGCTGGTCGGCGGGGAGGGCCTCGAGATCGTCCAGCAGGCGAGCGACGACGGCTTGGACCTGGGGTTGAAGGTTCCCGACCCGGCGAGGGCTGAACGCGGGCGTGATCAATTTCCGGAGCCGGGCGTGTTCCTTGCCGTCGGCGGTGGCCATGTGGTCGATGTCCACCCACGGCGACAGCCAGGCGACCGAGCCCGGTTCGTAACCAGGCACGGTGCCCTTGAGGTCCCGGGAGACGCCGGGGTGCGTCAGGAGCCGCTTGACAACGTCACCGCGGCTGACCGACCACGCAGCTACCCCTTCAGGAAGTTGCACGGCGACGGCCGGCCCCATGTCCCGCAACTGATCTACCTGGGCGTACATGCACTGTCCGCCGGTGCTGTCGAGGGGCACGGTCGGCGTGCTGCTGAAAGCGATCACGTCATTCTCCTGTGCGAGCGCGGTGTCGGCCGAGGACGTCGGAGCTGTCTGCACGGGTTCGGTGGGCAGCCCTGACACCCCCAGCCGGGGGAGATGGGGGTGTCAGGGGATTCGGGGTGACGGATATCAGACGGTGACCGGCGTGTAGAAGTTGAACAGGAGCCATGCCGCGACGAACAGCAGCAGAAATGCGGCGGTCATCAGGAGCCAGTTGGTGAACCGCATGGGGCGGCCTCCTGCGGGCGTCGCGGGCGATCGGACTGTTCGTGACTCCTCGCCAATTCGTGGATCACCGAACCTCGGGACCCAGGCTAGGCCGGATATGTACAACGAATCGTCAAGTGCAGTGCAGGGGATGGTTCAGCTTCGGGCATGGAGCGGCCGCCAGAACGGTCCGGGCCTGCTCATATCAACATCCACAGCCCGATACAAGAGTTAAATCGATTTACATCTATCGCAGGAATGTTGGCTAGACTTCGGACTGCTGAATGGAGCGCCGTCCTATTTCGGGGGAGTTGGGACTTCGTTGCGCATATTGGTGGCTGAGGACGATGAGCACGTTGCCGACGCACTGACAGACGCACTCCGCCAACACGGCCACACCGTTCTGTGGAAGAGCGACGGCGGTGACGCGGTGGAGGCAGCCGAGCAGGCCGACTTCGTCCTGCTCGACCTGGGACTTCCGGATCTCGACGGCTACGAGGTCTGCCGGCGGATCCGGGCCACGTCGACGATTCCCATCATCGCTCTGACCGCACGGTCCGAGGAGATCGACAGGGTGATGCTCCTGCAAGCCGGAGCTGACGACTACGTCGTCAAGCCCTACGGCTTCCGTGAGCTGCTGGCTCGCATCGAGGCGGTGACCCGTCGCACCACCCAGGCAGCCGTCCCCACCGGCACACCCACGCCGGAGGAGCCACCGTTGACGATGGGTGCCCTCACCATTGACATCCGGGTGCGTAAGGCCTCCATGGCCGGTGGGCCGCTATCGCTGACCGCCAAGGAGTTCGACCTGCTGGCTCTCCTGGCCGCCGAACGCGGCGCGGTCCTGACCCGGGAACAGATCATCGAGCGGGTGTGGGACGAGAACTGGTTCGGCTCGACCCGGACCCTCGACGTCCACGTCGGGACCCTGCGCACCAAACTCGGCGACAAACGATGGATCGAGACCGTTCGCGGTGTCGGCTTCCGGCTGACCGATCCGCGTGGCTGAGAGGGTGGCCTGTGCGCAAGAAGCTCCTGCTCACCTACCTCACCCTCACGGCCGTCATCCTGCTGATGCTGGAGGTCCCGCTCGCCCTCAGCTACTCGCTCAACGCCTACCACCAGCTGGCCGGAGAACGAGCCCGGGAGACCCGTGAACTCGCGACCGACGCGAGAGTGGTCCTGGGCAGCCGCACCCTGGTGGCGCCGTTCGAGGAGCGGCTGCGCCGCTATGAGGCGGGCCGGCAGACGAAGGTCGTGCTGGTCGACCTGAGGGGCCGGGTGGCCGCGGCGTCGCACACCGACGTCGACGGCACGGCGTCCGCGCTGCGCTCGTCGCTGGCGCAAGCGTTGCAGGGCGAAAGCGCCGGCCCGTCCCAGCACGCCCGGCACGCACTCTGGCCCGGCGACGTCGTCATCGCCGAACCTGTCCTCGAGGACGGTGAGGTAGTCGGTGCGCTGGGCGCCGTAGCCTCGGGGGCCGCGGTCCAGCGTGACGTCACCCGGCATGCTCTGCTGCTTCTGGGTGCGGCGGTCCTGGCCCTGACCGCGGTCGGGCTGGCCAGCGTCCCCCTGACCCGATGGCTCCTGCGGCCCCTTCGTCAGTTCGACGACACCGTACGCTCCATCCTCGACGGGGCGTACGACGTCCGCGTGCGGGTCGGTGGAGGCCCGCCGGAGATGCGAGGGCTGGCCGACGGGTTCAACCGGATGGCCGACCATCTCGTCACACTGCTGGACACCCAGAGAGCCTTCGTCGCCGACGCCTCTCACCAGATGCGCAATCCACTCACCGCGCTGCGACTGAGGGTCGAGACGCTGGACCCGGGTGAACGGCCGCAGTCCAGAAGGCAACTTCGTCAGGCGGTCGCCGAGATCGAACGCCTCTCGCAGATGCTCGATCAACTGCTGCGGCTGGCCCGGGCCGAGGGCCGCGACCAGTCGGTCGCCCCGGTGCACGTCGCGGAGGCCGTTACGACCAGGGTGGACGCCTGGGAGCGGGCTGCCGTCGCGAAACGGGTCACCCTGATCGCTCCCGACCCGACCGGCACCGTCGCGGCGTGCGTGCCCGGCCATCTCGAACAGATCCTCGACGTGCTCATCGACAACGCGATCCACGCCTCGGACGCCGGCACAGCGATCACCGTGCGGCATCGAGCCGCCGGAGCGTACGCGCAGATCCAGGTGGTCGACGAAGGCGTCGGCATGTCGGCCGAGGACTGCCAGCGCGCCCTCGGCCGGTTCTGGCGCGGCACCAACTCCGCCCGGCGGGAGGGGTCCGGCCTGGGACTGGCCATCGCCGACACCCTCGCCAAGGCCAACGGAGGATCGCTGCGCCTGCTGCCGGTGACTCCGCGTGGCACCGAGGCCAGGCTGGAGATACCGCTGTGCCCCCGCACGGTCCCGGCGACCGAGACTCAGGTGCTCATGTCGTCGTGCACCCGCAACGCCACCGCCCGCGACGGCCGGTTCGCCCCGACCGCCAGGGCGACGGCCGCCGGCTCCGTCGAGGACGCCTGACGCCAAGCGCCCGCCCTTTGCCGCGCTCTTGCCCCGCCCTTGAAGTTCTGCTGAACATCCTCTGATCCGCCCCTCGATACGGTCGTCGATGTTCCACGAACCAGTCGATCACTGACATGCGGGGGACCGAGGATGACGCTTCAGGCGCCAGACTTCACTCAATTCCAACTTGACCGATATTCGCGCCAGCTCCGCCTTGACGGCTTCGGCATCGAGGGCCAGCGTCGGCTCCGCGACGCGCACGTCGCCATCTCACGAGGCGGGGGAGTCGGCGGCACCGTCGCTTCGCACCTGGCCATGGCCGGGGTGGGCCGCCTCACCGTCGCCCACGGCGGGGAAATCGTCCCGGAGTACTTGAACCGGATGCTGCTCGCCAGCCCGAAGGACGTCGGCCGGCCGTGCGTGGACGCCTTCGCCGACAGCCTCGCCCGCATCAACCCCGACGTCCAGGTGACCACATACCCGGAATACGTCACCGACGACAACGTGCGGCGGATCGTGGGCGACGCCGACCTCATCGCCGACGGCGCTCCACTGTTCGAGGAGCGCTACGCCCTCAACAACGCCGCGGTCGAGCTGGGCCGCCCGTTGGTCTCCGGGGCGATGTACGACACCGAGGGTTACATCACCACCGTTCAGCCCGGTCGTACGGCGTGCTTGTCATGCATCTATCCGACCAAGCCGCCCTACTGGACCGACATCAAGGTGTTCCCGGCCATGAGCACGGCGCCCGGAATGGTCGGCGCGGTCATGGCCATGGAAGTGATCAAGGTACTCACCGGATTCGCCGAGCCGTTGAACAACCAACTCATGTTCTTCGACCTGCGCACCAACGTGAGCCGCCTGTTGAAGGTCGCCCGCCGGCCGGACTGCACTGTCTGCAGCCATCTCGACAACAACGACGTTTGAGGGAGAGGCCCCGCCATGCCGAAGATCCTTGTCCCCACCATCATGCGCAAACACACTGCGAACAAGTCGAGCGTCGAGGTCGACGGCACCACCGTCTCCGAGGCGATCGACAATCTCACGGTCACCTACCCCGCTGTGGGCGACCTGCTGCGCGGCAGCGACGGCCGGCTGCGGGCGTACGTGAATGTCTTCGTCAACGGCGACGACATCCGTGGGCTCGACGGGGAACAGACCGGCCTGACCGACAGGGACGAACTCCTCGTTCTCCCGGCCATGGCCGGCGGCTGACCCTGATGTCACGACAGTGGTTCGCCAGGGCCGTCGTCTGTACGGTGACGGCCCTGGCGGTGACCGGATGCGGCAACGCACACGGCGCCCCTCGCAGCGCACACGGGCAGCAGACGGTCACCGTCTTCGCCGCGTCGTCGCTCAGCGGCGCTCTGGAAGAGGCGAAACACGAGTTCGCCAAGATCCATCCGGGAATGGACATCCGGCTCAACCTCGGTGGCTCGTCGACCCTGGTCGCGCAGCTGCGCAACGGTGCTCCGGCCGACCTGTTCGCCTCCGCCGACGAGCCGACCATGGACAAAGCCGTGCAGGCCGGTTTGACCGAGGGATCCGTCCAGCACTTCGCCGGCAACAAGCTCAGCATCCTCGTCCAGACGGGCAACCCGCAAAAGATCAGCGGACTGGCCGATCTGAATCGCGCGGACCTGACGGTCTCCCTGTGCGGGCCGCAAGTTCCCGCCGGACGTTATGCACGTCAAGCCCTCGAGCGGGCGAAGGTGCCCGTTCCCGGCGGCGGCGAGGAACTCGACGTCAAGCAGGTCGTCAGCCGAGTGACCCTCGGCGAGGCGGACGCCGGTGTCGTCTACGCCACCGACGCCAAGTCAGTGGCCGGCAAGGCCGACGAGGTGGACATCCCCGCGGCCCACAACGTCGTCGTCCGCTACCCGGCCAGTGTCCTGAACACCGGGGAGAACCCCGCCGGCGCCCAGACGTTCCTCGACTACCTGCTCTCCACGGAGGGCGAAAAAATCCTGAAGAAGCACGGCTTCCAGGAGCCACGATGACGGTCGTCGTCCAATCCCCGGCCACGACACCTCCGCCGCCACCGCGAGTTCGCCGCTCGCGGTGGCTGACGGTGACTGTCGCGCTGCTCGGAGGTCTGGGTCTTCTGCTGTTCGCCGTCCCGCTGGCGTCGCTGCTGTTGCGCGTCCCCTGGGCCGACACCGCCTCGCAGCTCACGTCCCCACAAGCGCTCGACGCGCTGCGCGTCTCACTGCTGTGCTCGGTGTGCGCGACGGTGCTGTGCCTGGTTCTCGGACTTCCGGTGGCCTGGATCCTGACCCGCACCCGAATGCCCGGCCGCTCCGTCCTGCGCGCCATCACGACGCTGCCGGTGGTGCTCCCACCGGTCGTCGGCGGGGTGGCGCTGCTGCTGGCGTTCGGCCGCGAGGGGGTCCTCGGCCGGTTCCTCGACGAGGCGTTCGGTATTCGCCTCGCGTTCAGCACCTCAGGCGTGATCCTCGCCGAGACGTTCGTAGCGATGCCCTTCCTGGTGCTGACGGTGTGCGGCGCGCTGCAGTCCGCGGACCGCCAGCTGGAGGAAGCGGCCCGCACGCTCGGCGCGAGCCCGTGGACGGTGTTCCGCCGGGTGACCCTGCCCCAGATCCGGCCCTCCCTGCTGTCAGGAGCCGTCCTGTGCTGGGCCCGCGCCCTGGGCGAGTTCGGCGCCACGATCACCTTCGCGGGAAACCTTCCGGGCACCACCCAGACTCTGCCGCTGGCGGTCTACGTCGCCCTGGAACAGAGTCCTGAAGCTGCCGTCGTGCTCAGCCTGCTGCTCCTGGCGGTCTCGTTGAGCATCCTCATCGGGCTGCGCAAACAATGGGCGGCCGGGCTATGACCCTGACCGCGCGGATGCGCCTGACGAACGGAAACTTCGGCCTCGACGTCGACATCGAGGTCGCCGACCGGGAGACCGTCGCTGTCCTCGGACCCAACGGGGCGGGCAAAAGTACCCTGTTACGCGCCCTGGCCGGGCTGCACCGTCTCGGCGCGGGCCGGCTCGCTCTCAACGGGCGGGTGCTCGACGACCCTGCCGCCGGTTCGTTCGTGCCGCCCGAATGCCGCCCGGTCGGGGTGGTCTTCCAGAACCTGCGCCTGTTCCCCAACCTCACCGCGGTCGACAACGTCGCGTTCGGATTGCGCTGCCGGGGGCTGAGCCGGCGCGAAGCGAACCAGCGGGCTGCCACCTGGCTCGACCGGGTGGGCCTGGCCGACCGCGCCGGCGCACGACCCGCCGAGCTCTCCGGCGGGCAGGCGCAGCGGATCGCCATGGCCCGAGCCTTGGCCGTTGCCCCGGAGATGCTGCTGCTCGACGAGCCGTTGTCCGCGCTCGACGTCGGGATGCGCGCCGAGATGCGCCGCGACCTGCAGCGGGCACTCGAATCCTTTCCTGGCGTGCGGCTGGTGGTGACCCACGACCCGACCGAGGCCTTCACCCTCGGCGATCGGCTGATCATTCTGGAGGAGGGCCGGGTCGTGCAGACCGGCACCCCGGCCGAGGTGACCGCGCGCCCGCGCTCGCAGTACGTCGCCCAGTTCGTCGGCATCAACCTGCTCCGCGGTTGGGCCGACCGCGGCCGGCTGACCGTGGAAGGAGGCTTCGAGCTGGTCGTGCCCGAGACCGCCCACGGCGAGGTGTGGGCAGGCATCCGGCCCCGGTCGGTGGCTCTGCACCGGACGCGCCCCGACGGCTCCCCTCGTAACACGTGGCTGTGCCGCATCGAAAGCCTCGACGTCGAACGTGAGGTCCTGCGCGTGGTGCTGGCCGGCAAACCGTCGCTGGTGGCCGAGGTGACCGCCGAGGCGTTCGCCGACCTCGCGCTGCGTACCGGGGACGCGGTCTGGGCATCGTTGAAGGCCACCGAGATCGAAGTGTTCCCGGCATGACCGCGCTGGACAGGCCCGCCCGGCGCCGGGCGACGGCCGAGGTGTTCTGGGTTTTCCTGCGCATCGGGGCGTTGTCGTTCGGCGGCCCCGCGGCCACAACCGGTCTGGTTCACAGCAAGGTCGTCCTGGGCCTGAAGTGGATCGACCAGCGCGATTTCCTGGATCTCGCCGGCATGGTCAGTGTGCTGCCCGGGCCGAACGCCGTGGAGATGGCCATGCACATCGGCCGGCACCGGGCCGGACGAGCGGGCTTCCTGGCCGGCGGGGTGGCCTTCCTCCTTCCCGGCGCGGTGCTGGCCACTGTCCTCGGCGCGTTGTACGTCCGGTACGGGACGACACCGGCGGCCGCCTCGCTGCTGTACGGGGTGAAGCCCGTGGTCGTCGCGGTCACCGCCTGGACCGTTATCCGGCTCGCCAAGTCGGCCCGCCCTCGCCGCTTTCACCGCGCCGCGCTCATGGCCGCAGTGGCCATCGCGTACGTCGTCGGGGTCGACGAGTTGCTCCTGCTCGGCGTCGCCGGACTGGCCGGGCTCGCCGCCCACCTTCGTCGGACCGCCCGGTCGAACAAGCCCGGCGCCGCGGCGCTCGTCCTGGCCGTGCCCATCGGCCAGCCCGATCTGTGGTCGCTGGCCGGCGTGTTCCTCAAGGCGGGCGCACTGCTGTTCGGCGGCGGAGCCGTGTTGCTGGCCTTGCTGCGCGGCGAACTCGTAGTCGACCGGGGCTGGATCACCGAGACGCAACTGCTCGACGCCATTGCGGTAGGGCAGGTCACCCCGGGCCCGGTGCTCAACACGGCCACCTTCCTCGGCTACACCCTCGGTGGGCTGCCCGGGGCGTTGATCGTCACGATCGTCGTCGTGCTGCCGTCGTTCCTGCTGATGGCGGCGGCCGGCCCTCTGCTACGGCTGATCCGGGCGCACGACTGGGCCCGGGCGACGCTCGACGGCATCACGCTGGGCGCGATCGGTGTGCTTGCCGGGGTCACGGTCGAATTCGGTCGCACCGGGATCGTCGATCCGCTCACCGGGGCCGTTGCGGTGGGTGCGGCGCTGATCCTGTGGCTCCGGCCGCAGTCCGCACTTGTCCTCGTCGCCGCCGGCGCCGCCTTCGGGCTGCTTCGACTAGGTGCCCAGCACTATCTGTGAAGGAGGAGCAGTGCCCCGGTTCACTCTTGTGTGGGCGGAGCTGCGAGGCAGACCGATCCGCACCCTGACCGGTGCGGTCAGCCTGGCGATCGGGCTCGCGCTTTTCCTGAGCCTCCAGGCGTACGGCAGCGGGTACCGGCAGGCGGCGCGGGCTCCCCTGTCCGAGATCGGCACCGACATCGTCGTGCAGCGCGAAGGTGACCGGCCGGAGGCCTTCGAGGGGGCGGTCTTCCCGCACTCCGCCGCCGTGATCACCGACGACCAGGCATCGTCGGTCGCCGACACCGACGGGGTCGAGGCGACCAGCCGGGCCCTGATCTTCTGGTCGTTCCAGGGCGACGACCTCGTCGTCGCGCTCGGCATGGATCCGGCCGAGCGGATCGGGCCCGGGAGGTTGAACGCCGGTCTGCGCGACGGCCGTTTCCTGCGGCCCGACGACTCCGGCGTTGCCGTACTCGACCTCAGCTACGCGGAGCAGAAGAAGATCCGGACCGGTGACTCCTTCACCGTCGCCGGTCAGGCCTTCACCGTCGTCGGGCTCGTCGACACCAGCAGGGCCGGTCAGATCGCGAACGCCAACGCCTACCTGCCCCTGGCCGACGCGCAGAAGATCACCGCAGCCGCCGGAATCTCGAGCCCGACCGACGTGAACATGGTCTTCGTCACCGCCCAGCCCGCCCGCAGCGAAGCCGTCGCCCGTGAGATCGGCGCCGCGCTCGGCCGAGACAGCCTCATCACCACGCCTCAGTCCTTCGACGACGCGTTGGGCTCCACCTTCTCTCTGATCGACCGCTTCGGCCTGCTGGTCGGCATCGCCGCGCTGCTGGTCGCCGCGGCTGGGCTGGCCCGCACCGTCAGCGCCAACCTCGCCGAACGACGACGTGACGTCGCTGTTCTGCGCGCCGTCGGCTGGCCCCGCCGAGCCGTGACCGCCCAGCTCAGCGCGGAGACGACAGCCATCACCAGCCTCGGCCTGGTGCTCGGTGTCCTGGGAGCTATGGCGGTGACCTGGGCAGTGAACAGGACGACGGTGACCGTGCCGGTCCCCTGGGAACTCAGCCCCACCCCGCACTTCCTGGCCGGCGGAGCCCGGCAACTGTCCCTGACCGTCCCGATGAACGCGTCGCTGGACGCGCTCCTGATCGTCGCCGCCGCGGTGGCCAGCCTGATCGCGGCGGCCCTGGTGAGCTTCTTCGCCGCCCGGCGCGCCGCCGGCATCAAACCCATGGAGGCCTGGCGTGTCCAGTGACATTCTGAAGGCCGAGGGAATCCGCAAGTCCTTCGGCAAGGTGACCGCACTAGCCGGCGTCGACCTGGCCATCCGGGCCGGCGAGTTCCTGGCCATCGTGGGCCGATCGGGATCCGGTAAGAGCACCCTGCTCAATCTGCTGGCCGGGCTCGACGCGCCCGACTCCGGCCGGATCAGCAGTCAAGGCCGGGTGCTGCCCACCGGTGAGGACGAGCTGGCCGACTGGCGCCGCGAACATGTCGGCCTGGTCTTCCAGGCCTTCCACCTGATCCCGACCTTGTCGGCGCTGGAGAACGTGGCCATCCCCCTCTATCCCCGCCGCATGAGTGACACCGCGCGCCGGGAGCGGGCCGGCAACTGCCTGGAGCTCGTCGGCCTGAGCCACCGGACGGGACACCGGCCCGGTCAGCTCTCCGGCGGCGAGCAGCAGCGGGTCGCGATCGCGCGGGCCCTGGTCGGCGACCCTTCGCTGGTTCTCGCCGACGAGCCGACGGGCAACCTCGACACCACGACCGGTCAGGAAATTCTCGACATGTTCGAACGGCTGCGTCACGAGACCGGGTTCGCGCTGGTCGTGGTCACGCACGACGAGAAGGTGGCGGCCGCCGCGGACCGCCAGATCAGGCTTCAGGACGGAGTGGAAGTCGCATGAGAAGCACACGGACAGGCGCGCTGGCGTTGAGTGCCCTGCTCGCCGTCGGCGGCTGTGGTTCGCCGGATCCGAAGTCCGACGGCGTGGATGTCGATCTGGTCTACCTCAACCACCCGCCGGTACAACCGGTCCTGCGCGACATCGACAACGTCCTCGCCGGCTACCAGGAGAAGATCAACCTCACCCGGTACGACGCGGACACCCCGGAAGGTAAGAAGTACGCCGACGAACACCGGCTGACCGGTCACGTCGCGATCGCCGTCGTCATCGACGGAGAGGTGACCTTCCAAGGCTTCCCGACCGGCGCGGCGCCGGTGAAGGGCGTCGAGGGTGACTGGGAGATGAAGGACCTCGACGCCGCCCTTCAACAGCGGACGACGAACGGCTGACCCGGTGAATCACTACATTCGCTCCCAGCTGCGTCACCGCCGGCGTCGGGCCGCGGCGGTGATCGCCGCCGTGGCGCTGGGCGCGGCTCTGCTGATCGCACTGACATCCCTCGGCTCCGGCTTCCGCGAGGCGGCCCGGGCCCCGCTGGCCGGCATCGCCGCCGACCTCGTGGTCACCCGGCCCGACAGCGCCGCCCCGTCCCAGCAGACCGGGCGCGGTGTACGCCAACCCTTCGGCCTGGGCACCTTCGACAGCGGCGAGGTCGGGCAGATGAGCGCCGTGCCTGGCGTCGACACGGCCGTCGGCACGCTGCAGATCTGGGATTTCGGCCCTCGCTCGACGGTCACCATCGCCGGGGTCGACCCCGCCCAGCAGACCGTCGGCCCTGGGCGGATCCTGCACCACAACCTCATCGCGGGCCGTTCCTTCCACTCAGGCGAGTCCGGCGTCGCTGTCCTCGACCGCCACTATGCCGCGTTCTACGACAGCAAGGTGGGGCAGCGGGTCACCGTCGGCCAACGCACCTTCGAGGTGGTCGGCGTGGTCGAGGTCAAGGACTCGGCCCAGACCGCGGCCTCGAACATCTACCTTCCCCTGGGCGAGGCACAACAACTGGCCGGCCTGGCCGAGACCCAGGTCAACCAGGTGCACGTGCAGGTCGGCAACTCGGCCGACACCGAAGCTGTGACCGCGGGGATCACCGAGCGGGTCGGACCGGTCAGCGCCATCACCCCCGACAGCCTCGTGCAGATCATGGGCGCTGTAGGGCGGATCTCCGCTCGGTTCTCCACCATCGCCGCGATCATCGGCGGTCTCGGCGGGCTGATCCTGAGCTGGACGGCGCTGCGCGGTCTGGTCTCCGAACGCACCCGCGAGATCGGGCTGCTCATGGCCGTCGGATGGCGACGGTCCCACGTCGTCGGTGTCTTCCGCACCGAAGGCCTGATCCTGGGCCTGGCCGGCGCCGTTGTCGGGATCGCCCTCGGCGTGGTTCTGGCCTGGCTGCTCTCCTTCATCCCCGCGCCCGACCTCGGCGCCGCCACCACTTCGATGGCCGGCCACGACAGCACCACACCGGCCGCCGGCACCGGACTGCCCGTGAGCATCAGCCTCACCGCGGTCGCCGCCGCCGCACTGGTGGCCCTGGTCGGGGCAACCACCGCCGGCATGGTGGCGGCTCACGCCGCCACCCGGCTCAAACCCGCACGAAGTCTCGTAGCCCTGTAGGACGCGGCCGCCGTGCCGCCCGCTGAGCGATGGAGCTGTCATGACCGACGAATTCGTACCGATCATCGATCTGTCCGGACGGGACACCGAAACCGGCCGCACGACGATCGCCGCCGAGATCCGGCGAGCGTGTGAGACGTCCGGCTTCTTCACCATCACCGGGCACGGGGTCTCCAAGGACCTGGTCGACCACATGTACACCACGACCAAGGGCTTCTTCACCTTGCCCGAGGAGCAGAAGGACCGCAGCGCCAACCAGGGCGTCGGCGTGTCCGGGCTGCGCCGTCCCGGCGGCCCGTACGAAGCATTCGCGGCCCACGTGACCGGTGACCTCAACGAGGAGCAACGCGCGAAACTCGGCGACTACCCGGCCACCTGGAAAGCGGCGAACATCTGGCCCGACGCCAACTTCAAGGCCACCTGGTACGACTACCTCGCCGCCATGACCGCGTTGTCGGCCGACATCATGCGGCTGTTCGCGCGGGCCCTCGAACTGAACGAGGACTTCTTCGACCGCAAGTTCGACGAGCACGTCTCCCTCCTGCTGGCCAACTACTACTACCCCGACCCGAAAGCCGACGAGCTGCGCCGTGACGCCCACACCGACTGGGGCAGCCTGACCGTGCTCTACGTACAGGACGCCGCCGGCGGGCTGCAGGTGCAGCGCGACGAACAGTGGCTGGATGTCCCCTCGATCCCGGGCAGCTTCGTGGTGAACATCGGTGACCTGATGGCGTACTGGACCGGAGGCCGCTGGAAGTCGACGGTGCACCGGGTGGTCAACCCGGCGCCCGAGGACACCTCATCGCGGATCTCCATCCCGTTCTTCTACCTGCCGAACCACGACACCTCGATCGAGCCGATGAAGCCGTACGCGGCGGGCACCGGCGAGGCCGACCTCGACCGTGTCACGGTCGGTGAGTGGTTCGCTTGGAAGATGAAGGCGACCTACCAGGCTTCCTCGTAGCGGCGCCCGGCGGGCCGGACCGGCCGTTGGCGACAGCTGCGGCTGTCTCGGCCCGCGCCCGCCGTCATCGACGGTCGCCGTCAGCGTGCCCGACCCGGTCGCACGCGCTTTCCGGCTGCCCTCCTCCACGAATGAACGGCCTTCGGCAAGGCCTTCACGAAGGTGAGCGAGATGCCCGAACACGATCTGATGACGCTCGATCCGCTCAGCGGGCGCGTCACCTCGGCACCCAGCGTTCTTCTGCACGACGAAGTCCTCGCCCCTCAGTTCCGGTACGAGGCCGAGAACTTGCTGCCCTGGTACGTCACCATCGAAAAGGTCCTCGCCTTGGAGTACGGGCGCATGGGGCTGGTGCCCGAGACACAGGTCGAACAGATCGGACGCCTGCTGTCGGACGTCACCGCTGACAGCATTCAGGCGGACCCGGCCGGAAATATGTCGGACATCGCCTTCGCGCTGGAACGTTTCCTCGACGGGCAACTCGACAGCGCCGTCCCCGCCTGGCATCTCGACCGCAGCCGCAACGATCTTCAATCATGTGCGCAACTGCTCTTCGGCCGGCAGCAACTGATGCACACCGCGGAGCACCTCCTGCGATTCGCCCGGACGGTCCACCGCGTCGCCGCCGATCACCTCGACACCCCGATGCCCGGCTACACCCACCAGCAGACCGCCCAGATCATCACGCCCGGCTTCTACCTCACCGCCGTCGCCGATCAAGCCATTCACACACTGTCACGGCTGCTCAACACCTATGACGGCATCGACCTCTGCCCGCTCGGCGCCGGCGCCATGGCCGGACAGGAACTGCCCTGGGACCGCAGCCGTATGGCCGGCCTGCTCGGCTTCCGCGCCGCCGGCAACCACGCGCTCGCCGCTGTGGCCTCCCGCGGCTGGTCGCTGGAGATCACCGCCGAGCTGTCCATCCTCGGAGTCGCCCTGAGCCGCTTCGCCACCGACCTGATGAACTGGGGAAGCAGCGAATACGGATTCATCGACCTGCCCGACGACCTGTCCGGCATCTCGTCGGCGATGCCGCAGAAGAAGAACTACCCCGTCCTGGAACGGATTCGCGGCAGAACGGCACACCTCAGCGCCTTCCACCTCGACCTCGTCCTCGGGCAACGAAACACGCCGTACTCGAACTCCGTCGAGGTCTCCAAGGAGGCCGGCACCCACCTGCTGCCGGCCTTCACCGCCACCCGCAGCGTGCTGCTCCTGCTCGCCACGGTCCTGGACAACCTGCACTTCAACCGGGATCGGATGCTGGAGGTCTGCGAACGCGACTACCTCGGCGGCTTCACCCTCGCGAACCTGCTGACCCTCGACGAGAACGTGCCGTGGCGTAAAGCTCAGGTCATCGCGGGGCAGTACATCGTGGCCGCCATCGGACGGGGACTGCCGCCCCGGGCAACCGCGCCCGACCTGCTGCACGACACCGCCCTGAAGCACGGCTTCACCCTCGCCCGACCCGGACGGGCCCTGACCCTCGCCTTCGACGTGCGCGAAAGCCTGCGCCGCAAGCGGTCAGCGGGGTCAACGCACCCGGACGCGGTCCGCGACCTGCTGGCCGAACACGCCGTCCGCCTCGAGCAACAGCACGCCCAGTGGGAGCAACGCCGGGAACGCGTCCACAACGCACTCGCCGACATCGATCGCCAGCTCGGTCTCTGACCGCTGCGGAGGAACGGCACCAAACGGGGGGACAGATGAACGGATCACGTGAACCGCACCGGCCGACGCGTAACGACCCGGCAGTCGGAGTCGGCGAGGCCCACGGAACCTTCGGCGAACTGCTCCAGGGAGTGCTCCCGCACAACGATCTCGATTTTCTCGTCACCTTCCCGATCACCCACACCTCCGTCGCCCATTTCCACCTCGTCGCCGCCCGCCACGACGTCGTGGTCCAACCCGCGCACAAGACCAAATCTCAGCTGCTCGCCCACCGCATCCTGCGAACCCACGGCCACCGGGGCGGGGGATCACTGACCATCACCACCAGCCTGCCCGAAGGCAAAGGGCTCGCCAGTTCCTCAGCCGACCTGGTCGCCACCGCCCGCGCCGTCGGCGACGCGGTGGGCGTACGCCTCAGCGAGAAGGACATCGAGTCTCTCCTGCGCGGCATCGAACCGACCGACGGCGTGATGTATCCCGGAATCGTCGCCTTCTACCACCGTGAAGTGCGGCTGCTGGAACCGTTGGGGTACCTGCCGCCGCTGACCATCGTCGGCCACGACGCCGGCGGAACAGTGGACACCGTCGCTTTCAACCGGACGAAGAAGCCACGCAGCGACGGCGACAAACGCGAGTATCAGCAACTGCTCGACGCGCTCACGGGCGCCGTACGCATCGGTGACCTCCGTGCCGTAGGCGAGATCTCTACCCGAAGCGCCGAGATGAACTCCACCCTGAAACCTCGCCGCCATTTCGGTGATCTGCTGCGCCTGTGCCACGACGTCGACGGACTCGGGCTGGTACTGGCCCATAGCGGCACCAACCTCGGCATCCTGCTCCCGGGCGGCGTGGACGAGCACGTTGACGACATTGCCTACATCCGCAAGTCGTGTGCCGCGTTCCCCGGCACTGTGTCCGTCTACCGCTCGCTGGGCCCGCAGAGTCATCGATCCGAGGGTAGCGAACGACCGGCAACACCCTTCACCACTCCTGTCGGAAACCATCCAGGGACGTGAGCATGCTCTTCAACAGCGTGGTCGACACCATCGGACACACCCCGCTGGTCCGTCTGCGTATCGACGGCCCGCCGGACGTCGGCGTCTACGCGAAGCTCGAACTGCAGAACCTGTTCGGCATGAAGGACCGCGTCGCCCGCACCATGATCCTCGAAGCGAAACGCACCGGCGCCCTCCGTGACGGCGCACCCATCATCGAGAGCTCGTCGGGCACCATGGCGCTCGGCATCGCTCTGGTCGGCATCGCCCTCGGACACGACGTGCACATCGTCACCGACCCCCGCATCGACGCGGTCACCCTGGCCAAGCTGCGCGCACTGGGTTGCCACGTCCACGTCGTCGAGGCGATGAGCGGGCAGGGTTGGCAGAGCGCCCGCCTCGAACTGCTCGACCGGCTGATCTCCGACCTGCCGGGTGCTTTCTGGCCGCAGCAGTACAGCAACCCGGACAATCCTGGCGCCTACCGGCTGCTCGCCGAGGAGATCGTCGACGACCTGGGGCAGATCGACGTGCTGGTCGGATCGGTCGGCAGCGGCGGATCGCTGTGCGGCACGGCCCGTACCCTGCGGGAGAAACTGCCGGACCTGACTGTGGTCGGTGTCGACGCCGTCGGAAGCGTGCTCTTCGGGCAGCCGGACCTTCCCGGCCGGCTGCAGAGCGGCCTCGGCAACAGCCTGCTGCCAAAGAACCTCGACCGGCGCCTCATCGACGAAGTGCACTGGCTCAACGATGCCGAGGCGTTCGAGTCGACCCGCGCCCTCGCCCGGCAGCAGCAGATCTTCGCGGGGAACACGTCAGGCTCGGTGTACCGAGTGCTGTGCGACCTCGCCGCCCGTGCCGAGCCCGGCACGCGGATCGTCGGCATCTTCCCCGACCGTGGTGACCGATACGCCGGCACCATCTACGACGACCCGTACTGGGAGCAGAAGGGCCTGCACGACCTCGCCACCGCCGCTGAACCCCGGACAGTGGAACCTCGCCGCGTCGTGCACCGATGGTCGCGCACCGCACGGCAGGGCGACGGCACCGACGGACTCGCTCAGCACCTGCTGTTCGTGGAGTCCAACACCACCGGGACCGGTATGTTCGCCCTCGAAACCGCGCGACGGCTGGGATTCGACCCTGTCCTGTTGACCAGCCGTCCGAGCCGGTACGTCGGCCTGACAGCGACGCGGTGCGAGGTGCTGACCTGCGACACGAACTCGCTGACCGACCTGCGGCGCACCGTCCAGGACCGCTTCCGCCGCGAAGAGATCGCCGGCGTGACCACCACCAGCGACTTCTACGTAGGCCTGGCCGCTGAGCTCGCCGCCTGGCTCGGACTGCCGGGCAACCCGGTCGAGGCAGTGGCCGTCTGCCGCGACAAAACGGCGCTCCGGCGCAGGCTCAACGCGACCAAGGTGTGTCAGCCGAGCTTCGTCGCCGTCACCGAAGTCGAGTCGGTGGCTGCGGCCGTCGCCGTGGTCGGGCTTCCCTGCGTCGTCAAACCGGCGGACGAGTCCGGCTCGACCAACGTGCTGCTGTGCGCTACCCAGGAGCAGGCCGAAGCGCAGGTGAGCAGGATCCTCGCTGTCCGGACCAACGCCCGCGGACTGCCGTCGGCCGGCTTCGCGCTGGTCGAGCAGTACCTGCGCGGACCGGAGTTCAGCGTCGAGATGTTCAGCTGGAAAGGGCAGACGCACTGCATCGGCATCACGGAGAAGAGCGTCACCGGCGCCCCGTTCTTTGTCGAGCACCGCCATGTCTTCCCCGCCGCCCTGTCGGCGGACGTCCGGGCCGAACTCGAGAACACGGTCCGCCGGGCGGTGGAGGACCTCGGAATCACACTCGGCCCCACCCACACCGAAGTACGGCTCACCGAGGACGGGCCGGCCATCATCGAGATCAATCCCCGGCTGGCCGGTGGCATGATCCCCGAACTGATCCGGCTGGCGACCGGAACGGACATCCTCGAGCAGCAGCTGCGGGCGGCCGTGGGCCAACCACCAGGACCGGTCGCCGAACCGATCCACCACGCCGGAATCCAGTTCTTGCTGGCCGAGCACGACGGTGAACTCACCGGGGTCGACGGGGTCGAACAAGCGCAGGCCGTCGCCGGTGTCGACTGCGTCGTCGTCACAGCCGGGCCCGGAAGGAAGATACGCCCGGCCCGTGACGCCTACGACCGGCTCGGCTACGTCATCGCGCACGGCGAGACACCCACCCAGGTCACCCGGGCGTGCGCCGACGCGATCGGCCACCTGGACCTGCGGACCCGCGAATCCGCCCAGCCGGAAGTGGTAGCACAGTGAGCGAGCTTCAGGTCCGCCCATCCGCCGCGTTCGCCTCCATCCCCGCCGCCCTGTCACATTGGGCCGACCAACAGCCGGACACCGTCGCGTACACCTTCGTGAACGGCGACCTGACCGTCCGACGCCGGGTCACCTATCGAGAACTGGAACGGGCTACGCGCGCGATCGCCGCCCACCTGCGACATGCCACCCGTCCCGGCGACCGGGTCCTGTTGCTTCTGCCTCCCGGCTCCGACTACCTGGCCGCCTTCCTGGGCTGCCTCTACGCCGGCGTCATCGCTGTCCCTCTCTACGCACCGCGGCCCGGCGCCAGACTGGACCGTGTCGTGGCGGTCGTACACAGCTGCAGGCCCGCACTGGCGCTCACCACCGACGAACTCGCCACGACCGTGGGCGAGGCGTTACGAACGGCCGGCGGTCCGCCGGTCCACACCGTCGCGGCCGCCCGCACGGGCGGCCACCCGCTTGCCGGCCGTGCCGGACCCGACCCCGCAGACGTCGCCTTCCTGCAATACACCTCCGGCTCGACCGGCCGGCCCAAGGGTGTCATGGTCAGCCATCACAACCTCGTGGCGAACGAGACAGCGATCATCGAGGGCTTCGGTATCAGCTCGAGCGACGTCATCCTGAGCTGGCTGCCCATGTACCACGACATGGGACTCATCGGCACCGGGCTGCTTCCCCTCTTCTACGGCATACCCGCCGTACTGCTCGACACGTTCTCCTTCATCCACGACCCGATGATCTGGCCGACGGCGATCGGACGCTTCGGCGCCACCTGCTCCGGCGGACCCAATTTCGCTTACCAACTTCTTGCCGACCGCTACGACCCGGCGCGGCTGACCGGGGTGGACCTCAGCTCCTGGCGGGTCGCGTTCAACGGCGCGGAACCGGTCGACGGGCGCACGCTGCGCGCTTTCGCCGCCCGCTATGCCGCTCACGGCTTCGACCAGGACGCCCTTTACCCGTGCTACGGCCTGGCCGAGGCAACCTTGTTCGTCTGCGGATCCCGACCCGGCGCCGGTTACCGGTCGACCAGATTCCATCGCGGCGCTGTCGAGACCGGACAGCTCCAGCCCGTCGGCGAGGGCGCGAGCGCTGTCGAGGTCATCTCCTCCGGCAGCCCCACCGCCGGCACCACTGTCATCGTGCGTGGCGAGGACGGCCGGAGCCTGCCTGACGGGCATGTCGGCGAGATCTGCGTACAAGGTCCGGGCGTGGCCGGCGGCTACTGGGGTGAACCCGCGATCAGCGAGCGGACCTTCCACGCCCGTATCGCCGGACAGCCAGGAACGTTCCTGCGCACCGGGGACCTCGGCGCCGTTCACGACGGCCACGTGTACCCAGTGGGACGCAGCAAAGACCTGATCATCATCGGTGGTCGCAACTTCCACCCGCACGACGTCGAAAGTGTCGCATCACACCTGTCGCCACAGCTTCGGCCCGGCGGTGCGGCCGCGTTCCAACCGGACCCGGGAGAACGCGACGTCGTCCTGTTGCTGGAGGTCACCCGTGAGGCCGTCGCCGCCCTGCGCTCCGACGCGGACGCAGCCCGCCGGCTTGCCGAATCGGTGCGCCGGGAGGTCGGCACGCGATGCGACCTCCAGCTCAGCGACGTCGTGTTCGTCTTCCCAGGCGCGCTGCCCAAAACCTCGAGCGGCAAGATCCGTCGAGCCGAATGCCGCCGGCGCCACCTCGACGGAACCCTGCGAACGATGCGGCGCCACCGGCCGGAAGCCGCCGCCGACGTCCCGACGCCCACGGCGCGGCAGCAAAGCCAAGCATCCTTGGCCGGCGCGGTCGGGCGGCTTGCCGGAGCCCACCTCGGATACGAGCTGAGCGGCCAAGATCTGCAACAGTCCCTGGCCGCGCTCGGCATGGACTCGCTCAAACTGGTGGCACTCAAGAACAGCGTGGAGCAACTGCTCGGTCGGCCGGTCGAAACACGCCTGTTCTTCGGGGACCGCTCCCTGGCCGAGATCGCCGAGCACCTCGCCGTCTCGGACTCACCGACCGAGCCGGCCCGGACGGTTTCCGGTACACGGCCGGGGACGTTCCCCGCTTCCGACGGCCAGGTTCAACTCGCCTTCCACGACGAGCTCCACCCCGACGACACCGCCAACATCCTGCCGATCGCCGTACGCGTCGCCCGGCGACTCGAGCCCGACCGCTTGCGTACGGCGGTCACCGCGGCTGTCGCCCGGCATCCCGCCCTGCGCACCGTTCTGGGCCCGCTGGGCACCGGCACCCAGGTCGTGCACCACAGCCGCCCGCCCGACCTGCAGTTTCAGGAGACTGACGTCGAGGACCTGGCGCGGGCCCGGCTTTTCCTCGAAGACGTCGCCTTCCGTCGATTCGCGCTCACCACCGGCCCGCTGGTCCGCGTCGCCGCCGTCGTCACGCCCACCAGCACCCTGCTGCTGCTGACCTGCCACCACGTGATCGTCGACTACTGGTCGTTGCGGATCGTCATGGCCGAGATCCTGGCCGATGTGCTGGAAGCTGAACAGGAACCCGGCGATGACCGCCCGAACCGTGCCACCGCCATCGACTGGGCGGACGCTCAGGCCCGAACCGCGCACCCCGCGTCGGCGAAGCAGGAGCTTGCCGTCCTGGCCCAGCGCTGGCGCCACCTGCGCAACCAACAGCTCTTTCCCTCGGTGCCGGCCCGGCGGCGGCGCAACCCGGCCGGGATCGTCGACTTCGAGATCGACGCCGCAACCACGAGGGACCTGTACGACCACTCCCGCTCCCGCGCGTACACCCCCTTCGCCGGACTCGCCGCCGCCTACCTGCGCGCCCTGCACCGGGTTACGGGACACCAGCAGGTCGTCATCGGTACGCCCCATCACGGTCGAAACGACCGGCGCTACGCCGACACAGTCGGCTACCTCGTCAACATGCTGCCCCTGGTCGGCGACTTCCGCGACGGTGACGCCCTCGACGATCTCGCACGGCGTACCTGGCGTGAACTTCACGCCGGCCTGGAGACGGCGCATATTCCGCTGTCTCGTCTCATCAGAGAGCTGGCACCGGACCGGCACGGGCAGCATCCGCTGTTCCAGGCGACGCTGACCTTCCAGCAGTCGGCCGACGGCCGGCTCGACGACGGATTCGCCCTACCGTCCAGCGGCTGCCGCCAGACCTTCGCCGGCGTCGAACTGCAGGCTGTCGATCTGCCACCCCGCGACGTCGCGTTCGCGATCAGCCTGTACGGCGCCCGTCACCGTGACCGCCTGGTGTTCCGCTGCCAGTACCAGCGAGAACTGGTCGGCCGGCGCGTCGCGGAGCGGGTGTGCGATCACTTCCGGTCCGGCCTTCGAGATCTGACCGCCCAACCCTGACCCCGAGACGGACCATCTGGAGGTTTGCGATGACCCAGCACCAGACCCAGAACCCGGCCCTGACGTCCGTCGGCGATCTGGCGGAGGCGTTCACCGCCGCGGTCGCGGCCTACCCGGAGCGCGTGGCGATCGTCGACGCCGACCACTGTTGGACGTATCGCCAACTGGACGAGAACGCCGCGCGACTGGCAGCGGCGCTGCCGGAGCTCGCCTCGGCCCCGGACCGGCCGGTCGGGATTCTGCTCGAACGGTCGGCCTGGATGGTGGCCGCAGCCCTCGCGGTGGTGCGTACGGGTTCGTCCTACGTCCCGCTCGATCCGCAGACGCCGCCCGCCCGCCTCCGCATGATCGCCGAGGACGCACAACCGGCGGCGATGATCACCTCCCGGTCGCTGGCCGGGCAGGTCCCCGACGGTGTCGCCGCCGTCTGCGTCGACGGCCCCCTGCCGGCCGCAACCGTCGACAAGCCGTCCGCGGCCATCACCCGGGACACCCGTGCGTACATCATCTTCACCTCCGGAACCACGGGCCGGCCGAAGGGTGTGCAGGTCTCCCACGGCAACGTGCTGAGCCTTTTCACCGCCGCCGAGCAGGTGTACGACTTCGGCCCGGAGGACGTGTGGTCCCTGACCCATTCCTTCGCCTTCGACGTCTCCGTCTGGGAGATGTGGGGCGCCCTGCTGCACGGGGGTCGTCTCGTCGTCGTCCCAGCCGAGACCGCGAAGGACCCGACGGCGTTACGCCGGCTGCTGTCCGAGGAACGGGTCACGGTGCTGAGCCAGACGCCGACGGCCTTTCAGCACCTGTGGATGGAGGACACTCGCTTCGGCGACCGGTTGCCGCTGCGCTGGATCGTGTTCGCCGGTGAGCCGCTGTACTTCTCGGATCTGCGGGTGTGGATGGGTAAGTACGGCGACGACGGGCCACGCCTGGTGAACATGTACGGGATCACGGAGACGACCGTGCACTCGTCGTTCCGCCGGGTGCGCGAGGAGGACTTGCGAGCGAGCGTGTCGTTGATCGGCCGGCCCCTGCCGGGCACCGAGTTCGTGCTGGTCGACGACGACCTGTCGGAGGTCGCGGACGGACAGATCGGCGAGATCGTGGTGATCGGTCCCGGCGTGAGCCTCGGCTACCTCAACCACCCCGAACTGACCAGCGACCGCTTCGTACCGCTGCGCGGCGCCCGCGGCTACCGCTCCGGTGACCTGGCCCGCCGCACCGCCGCCGGGGAGTACGAATACCACGGCCGCAAGGACGACCAGGTCAAGATTCGTGGCTTCCGCATCGAGCTCGGCGAGATCCGCTCCGCCCTGGCCGACGTCACCGGCGTTCGCCAAGCCGCGGTGATCGCTACCAGGCCGGCCTCGTCGGCCAACCCGGTGGTGAAGAAACGCACCGTGTCTGACGAGATAACCGGCATCCGGGACCTGATCCGGGGCGGCGACCGTCCCCGCGCCGCCACCGCCGACAGCACACCGCGCATCGTCGCCTACGTCGTCGCCGACCACGACCTCGACCCGGACCAGCTCTTCGCCCACCTGGGCCAGCGACTGCCGCACTACATGATTCCCACGTTCGTCATCCCGGTCGACGCCCTCCCGGTCACTGTCAACGGCAAGATCGACCGAACCCGGCTGCCGGCCCCCACACTCCTGGGCAGCCTCAAGCCGACCATCACCTCGGATCCCCACCCCGACGGTGAGCCGCAAGCCGGTCCGGAAGACGCCATCCGCGCCCTCGTCACCCTCTACGAGGAGGTCCTCGAGGTGACAGGAGTGACCGAGAACGACTCGTTCTTCAGCGTGGGCGGCGACTCCATCCTGGCCCTCGAGCTGCGGGCGAACGCCGAACAGCGAGGCATGTCCCTCGAGCTGGCCGACATCTACGCCCTGCAGACACCGAAGGCTCTGGCCGCCGTGGCAGGACAGACAACCACTGCGACGCAGCCGGTCGCACCGTTGAGCCAGCTGACGCCCGAGGACCATGACAGGCTCGCGGCCACGACGGACATCGAGGACGCCTACCCCGTCGGCACCCTGCAAGCTGGTCTGCTGTTCCACAGCGCTTACCTGGCCGACGTCAACATGTACTGCGACGTTTTCTCCTTCCGGATCAGGGACGCCTATGACCACCCCGCCATGCAGCGGGCCATCGCCCGGATCGTGGACCGTCACGACATCCTTCGTACCTCGTTCCACCTCACCGGTTTCAGCGAGCCGCTCCAACTGGTTCACCGCAGCGCCACCGTCCATCCGGCCCGCACCGATCTGAGTCACCTGCCGGCCCTGGACCAGGAAGCGGAGCTGGCGGCATGGCACGCTCGCGAGGAGAACGTCCCCTACGACTGGGCCAGCCCACCGCTGTCCCGATTCCACATACACGTCCTGGGCGAGCAGGAATTCGTGTTCTCGATGAGCTTCCACGACGTCCTGCTCGACGGGTGGAGCGAAGCGTCGCTGATGACCGAGCTCCTCAGCGACTACTGGGCCATCAAGAACGGCCGGGAACCGCACCTCGCAGCCCGCCCGGCGCGCCGCTACGCCGACTTCATCGCGCTGGAGCAGCAGGCGCTGCGCGACCCCGAGGCCCGCGCGTTCTGGGTGGCCGAGCTCGACGGGGTCGAGCCGACGCTGCTTCCCCGGCTGGTCGACGACGCCTCCGACGTCCACGAGGGCACCATGGGTTTCCTCAGCGTGGACATCGACCCGGAACTGTCCGATGCTCTGGACCAGGTGGCCCGTACCTGCGGCGTCACCGCCCGCCACGTCCTGATCGCCGCTCATGCCCGGGTTGTGGCCATCCTCAGCGGACAGGACGACGTCGTGCTGTCGGTGATGTCCAACGGCCGTCCGGAGGACGCGGGCGGCGCCGATGTGTTCGGCCTGCACCTCAACATGGTCCCGTACCGGATACGCACCGGCGACGCCCGTTGGAGCGACCTGATTCGCGCCACCTTGGACAAGGAGACGTCGCTGCTGCCGATGCGGCGATATCCCCTCGCCGAGATCCAGCGACAGATCGGCATCCGGGAGCTGACCGACATCAGCTTCAACTACACCCACTTCCACAGCTACCACCGGCTCGCGGCGAACACCGGCCTGCAGGTGCTGGACGGCAAGGCGTACATGCACACCAATTACACGCTGCGCGCCGAATTCAATCGGGACCCGTTCAGCGGCCTGCTCGCGCTGGACCTCGAAGGGAACATGAAGCGGGTCTCCGAGCGACAGCTGCGCGACGTGGCACAGCTGTATCGCAGCACGCTGGAGAGCATCGCCGGTGGTGTTGATCGGACACCGACCCGCAGGGAGCTGCTGGGCGACGAGCAGTGGCGCGCGTTGCTGGCCGGATTCGGTGACCCGACACCGCAGCCGCTGTCGGCTGCGGGCTGGTTCCAGGTGTTCGAGCAGGCCGCCGCTGCGCATCCCGACAGCATCGCCGCCATCTGCGGCCCGCAGGCGTGTTCCTACCGGGAGCTGGCCGAGCGCGTCGGCGGACTGGCCGCCCGGCTGGTCGAGCGGGGCGCTACTTCCGGCGCGGTGATCGGACTGGGAGCTGACCGCGACCTCGATTTCCTCACCGCCGCCATGGCGATCATGCGCACCGGCGCGATCTACCTGCCCCTGCCCAACGGCCCGGTCCCGCGGGTGGCCAGCATGCTCCGCACCAGCAGACCCACCCTGGTGCTGGCCGGTGCCACCTTCGCCGGCACGCTGACCGCCGCCGCCGAGGCGACCGGCGAGAACCTGGCGGTGCCGGTGCTGGACCTGGGGAAGGTCCTTGTCGAGGCCGCGGGTCGGAAGCCGTACGCCGGTCCTGTGCCAGCCGGTCGCGACAGCGCCTACGTGACCTTCACGTCCGGGTCCACCGGCGAGCCGAAAGGCGCGCTGATCCGGCACGACGGCATGCTCAACCACATCGAGGCCAAGGTCGCCGCCCTGGACATCGCGGCCGGAGACCTGGTGTCGCAGGACGCCGCCGCGACTTTCGACATCTCGGTGTGGCAGATGCTGGCACCTCTCGGCGTCGGCGCGACCACGGTGATCTACCCCGACGAGGTGAGCCAGGACCCGCCCCGGCTGCTGCGCGCCCTCGTCGCCGACGGCGTGACGATCCTGGAGGTCTCACCGTCGGTCCTCAGCGTGATCAACGCGGAACTGACCTATTACGGCGTGGACGCCTTCCCCGGTCTGGCTCTGCGCTGGGTCGTCTGCGCGGGCGAGGCCCTGGCCCCCAAGACCGTCAACGCGTTCCGGCGTCTGCTGCGGAACGTGCGGTTCCTCAACATGTGGGGGGCCACGGAGATCTCCGACGACGTCACGCACTACGAGGTCGTCGAAGATGTCGACGAGCGGATCACCTCGGTGCAGCTCGGCCGGCCGATCCGCAACGGCGCCGTCTACGTCCTCGACAACCGTCGCGAGCCGGTTCCGGTCGGCACCCCGGGTGAGCTGTACGTGGGAGGCATCGTGGTCGGCGCCGGCTACCTCAACGACCCCGACCGCACCGCCGCGGCGTTCGTTCCCGACCCGTTCGCCGGCGACCCGGAAATCGTCACCTACCGCACCGGTGACCGGGCCCGCCAACTCGCGGACGGCGGCTACGAGTTCCTCGGCCGCATCGACAGCCAACTGAAGATCCGCGGCCAGCGCGTCGAACTCGGCGAGATCGAAGCCGCCCTGGCCGCTCTCGACGACCTGCAGGAGAGCGCGGTCATCGCCCGCACCTTCAGCGAGGCTCGCGGCAAGCAGTTGGTCGCCTTCTACGTGCCGAGGGTGGCTTCGAACGGCGCCGGCCAGCCGGTCACAGCGGCCCCGGCCGAGCCGGTGCGGCGCATCGAGGTCACCGCGGCCGTCGTTCGCGACCGGCTGGCCGCGGTATTGCCCCGCTACGCCGTCCCCGACTTCCTGATCCGCCTCGACGAGCTGCCGCGCAACACCAACGGCAAGGTCGACACCAAGGTCCTCGCCGCCTGGGACGTCGGCAGCTTGGTCACCGCACCCACGGAGACCGACGGCGAAGCGGCCACCGCCACCGAGACGGCGGTGATCGACATTTGGACGTCCGTTCTGCGACTGGAACACCGCCCCGGCCCGGCCACCGACTTCTTCGACCTCGGCGGGCACTCGTTGCACGCCACCCAGGTCATGGCGCGCTTGCGGGACCGCTACGGCGTCGACCTCGCCGTACGGAACCTGTTTGAGAACCCGACCCCCCGGGCGCTGGCCGCCCTGGTCGACGATGCGACCGCCCACGACCGGCCCGCGTCCCTCACCGCCGTGACCATCGCCCGCCGGCCCGAGGGAACGACGGAGCTACCGCTGGCCGGCAACCAGGCCAGCCTGTGGTTCCTCAACCAGGTCGACCCCGACGATCGCTCCTACGAAGGCGTCAGTCTGCTGCACCTGCGAGGCCACGTCGACGTGGAGGCCCTGCGATATGCGGTCGGCACGCTCGTGGACCGCCACGAGATCCTCTCGATGCGCTTCCTCGTCCGCGACGGCGTCCCCTACCAGGTGCCGTCGGCCGAGGCCCGGGTCCACCTCGAGGTCGAGCAGGTGGCAGCCGACCTCGCTGATGCCGACGCCCGCAGGGCGTACGCCATGCACCGTGCCACCGACCACCGATTCGACCTGGAGCGCGGGCCGCTGGCGGTCATCCGGCTCCACTCCTTCTCGACCACCGAACACATCTTGGCGTGGAGCACCCATCACGTCGTCTCCGACGGCTGGTCGATCGACGTCGCCGTCCGCGAGATCACCGAGGCCTACCTCGCCCACCGGCAAGGTCGCCCGCCGCGGCTGCCCGAGCTGACCGTCCAGTACGGCGACTACGCTCTTTGGCAGAACGGCCACGCTACGTCCGCCGCCGAACAGGAACGAGCGTTCTGGCGTTCCTACCTGAACGGCTACCCCGGAGAGCTCGCTCTCGTCACCGACCACGAGCGCACCGAGGACCGGGCCCGGACCCCGGGACACGCCACCCGCACGTGGGACGAGCAGACCACCCGCCGCCTCGCCGCTTTCACCCAGGCCCGCCGCACCACCCTGTTCATGGTCGTCCAGGCCGCCACCGCGGCCGTCGTGTCCCGGTTCGCCCAGCAGACCGACGTGGTTCTCGGCACCGGTGTCGCCGGCCGTGCGGTGCCCGGCACCGAACACCTGCTGGGTTTCTTCGCCAACACCCTGCCCTGCCGCTACCGACTGGACCCGGGCCACACCGGCGACGAGCTGCTCGCCTCGGTCACGGCCAGCGCGCTGACCGCCCTGGAGCACCAGCTGACCCCGTTCCACGAGATCGTCCGGACCCTCGACGTGGTCCGCACCCCGGGCGTACCGCCGCTGGTGCAGGTCCTCGTCACCGTGGACAACTATCCGATGCAGCTGCGGGAGCTGCCGGGCCTGACCGCCACGCTGGAGCAACTGCCCCCGCAGACCAGCATGTTCGATCTGCTCCTGCGGTTCCTCGAAGGCGACCGCCTGCGCCTCGAGGTCCAGTACGACTCCACCCTGTTCACCGCGGCCACCGTGCGGCGACTCATCGACGCGGTAGCCCAGGTCCTCGACGTCTTCCTGCACGAGCCGGACCGGGTCGTGGCAACGATCCCACTGACCACGGCGGACGAGTGCGAGCAGCTCGAGCGGATCTGGACCGGCCTCACCGGCGACAGCCTCGACGTCGGCGACCAGCAGCAGCTCGGGGCGGCGGCCGATTCCCCGCACTGGCCGGCGTTCGTCGACCAGGTGGAAGCGCGGGGACTGCTCCCGGCGCTGTTGTTCCTTCTCTGACCCGGTGACGCGAGCGAAGGAGAACCGATGACCGAGAACCGGGCGCAGCTACTGCGCCGACGTGTTGCCCAGCGCCGCGCCGCCCCCGCCGCCCCCGCTGCCGCCGCCGCCCCGCGTCGGGCAGAACACCTGGTGGAGGCCTTCGCCGCAGTGGCCGCCCAGCATCCTGACCGCACAGCCGTTCAGGACGGGCTCCGGAGCTGGACCTACCGCCAGTTGGACGAGACCGCTGATCGGCTGGCCGCGGCTCTGCGCGCGGTGACAGCCGATCCGGGCCGCCCGGTCGGGATCCTGCTGGAGCGCTCGGCGTGGATGGTGGCGGCGGCTCTGGCTGTGGTGCGTACCGGCTCGTCGTATGTGCCGCTGGATCCGGACTCGCCACCGGCGCGGCTGGAGATGATCGTCGAGGACGCCGAACCCGCCGCCCTGATCACGTCCCGGTCGCTGACCGGCATCGCCCCCGGCGGGGTGCCCGCCGTGGTCGTCGGCGAGCCACTGCCGGAGGCGACCGGCACGGCGGATCAGACCATGATCGACCGGGACACCCGGGCCTACATCATCTTCACCTCCGGCACCACTGGCCGCCCCAAGGGAGTACAGGTCTCGCACGGCAACCTGCTGAGCCTGCTCGCCGCCGGCGAGGGGGAATTCCACTTCGGTCCCGACGACGTATGGACGCTGTTCCACTCGTTCTCCTTCGACTTCTCCGTCTGGGAGATGTGGGGCGCTCTGCTGCACGGCGGCCGGCTGGTCGTCGTACCGGCGCCGACCGCGCAGGACCCTGCGACGCTGCGGCGGCTGTTGCGCGACGAACGAGTCACCGTCCTTTGCCAGACTCCCTCGGCCTTCACCCCACTGATCACCGAGGACACCCGCTTCGCGGACCGGCTGCCGCTGCGGTGGGTGATCTTCGGAGGGGAAACGCTGCACTTCTCCGACCTGGCTGCCTGGTTCGCCAAGTACGGCGACGAGTCGCCTCGTCTGCTCAACGGCTACGGCATCACCGAGACCACGATCCTGTCCTCCTTCCACCGGGTGACCGAGGATCAACTGTCCCTGCGGGAATCACTGATCGGCTGGCCCATTTCCGGTACCGGGTTCGTTCTGCTGGACGACGCTCGGACGCCCGTACCGGCCGGCGAGATCGGTGAGCTCGTGGTGACCGGGCCGGGTGTCAGCCTCGGCTACCTCAACCGCCCCGAGCTCAACGAGGAACGGTTCATCGACCTGCCAGGCGGTCAGGGCCGCGGCTATCTCTCCGGTGATCTGGCCCGGCTCACCTCTGCCGGCGCGTTCGCTTTCCACGGCCGCAAGGACGACCAGGTGAAGATCCGCGGCTACCGGATCGAGCTCGGCGAGATCGAGCAGGCTTTACGGGCCGTTGCACAGGTCACCGAAGCCGCGGTCGTCGTCCGTGACCTCCCGGGACGAGGCGACAGCTTGATCGCCTACGTCGTCGGCGCGGGCGGAGCGACACTGTCGGTCGAGTCACTGCACGAGGCGCTCGCGGTGACACTGCCCGGCTACATGATTCCGCGGCTGTTCATTCCGCTCGAACGGCTGCCGCTCACCGCGAACGGCAAGTCCGACCGCAAGGCACTGCCCGATCCCGGCACGGCTGCGGCCCTGACGCTGCCCGCCGGCCCCGAGCGCGATCCGGCCGACGCGGTCGAAGGCCGGATTCTGCAGATCATCACCGAACTGCTGCACCTCGACCGAGCCGATCCGGAAGCCGGCTTCTTCGATCTGGGTGGCCACTCCTTGCTGGCCACCCGCCTGCTGGCCGCCGTGCGATCCGCCTTCGACGTGGATGTGCCGCTGCGCGAATTCCTGCGTGAGCCCACCGCACGCGCGCTGGCCGCCGCCGTCCGGGACCGCCAGGCCGAGCCCTCGCGCCACCGCAGCGGGGGTGTCAGCCTCGAGAAAGCACCCAGGGACGTTTACCAGCCGGCCACCGACGCCCAGCGACGGCTGTACTTCCTGTCCGAGCTGCAACCGGACAGCGCGGCCTACCACCTGCACAGCACCCTGCTGCTCGAGGGAGGCCTGAATGTGCAAGCGCTGCAACGGGCCTTCTCCGTCGTGGTCGAGCGGCACGCCCCGCTGCGCACCGTGCTGCGGGTGGAGAACGGCGATCTTGTCCAAGTCATCCAACCCCCGGCACCCCTGCTGCTCCAGGCCGAACAGTTGCCCCGGATGCCGGGGGAGGACTGGCGGGAGAGCATCGACCGATGGGCTCACCGCGAGTCGGTCCGGCCATTCGACCTGGGCAAAGATCCCATGCTGCGGGTACGCCTGGCCGAAGTCGCCCCGGGCCTGCACGTCCTGTTCGTCACCGCGCATCACATCGCCGCCGACGGCTGGTCCATCGCCCTGCTCAGCCGTGAACTGAAGGCCCTGTACGGCCACTTCCGCAGCAACCCGGACGCACCGATGCCGCTCGCACCGCTGCCCTACACCTACGCCGACTACGCATACAGCATGCACAGGTGGCTCGAGAGCCCGGCGGCGGAAACAGACCTCGTGTACTGGGAGCAACGCCTGGCTTCGCTGCCCGACGTACACAGGCTGCCCCTCGACCACCCAAGACCGGCGCGGACCAACGCCGCGGACACCGTCACGACCACGTTGACGGGCCCGGTCACCGAGACGATCAGGCACACCTGCCGCGACGAGAACGTCACCCTGTTCACCTTCCTGCAGGCCGCGTTCTCGTTGCTGCTGGCCCGCCGCTCGGGCACCGACGACATCGTCATCGGCTGCGCCGTTGCCGGCCGGCCGGTGTCGGAGCTCGACGACGTGATCGGCATGTTCGTCAACACCCTGGTCCTGCGAACCCGTCTGGAAGGCGCCACCACCTTCCGGGCCCTGCTGGCCCGGGTGCACGAACAGACCACCCGTGACCTGGAACACCAGCACGTCCCGCTGGCCTCGCTGCTCAGACGGCTCAACCCGCCGCACCATCCGGATCACGCACCGCTGTTCCAGATGATGCTGGTCCTGCAGAACAACGAGCCGCCGGTCCTCGACTTCGACGGGCTGGACGTCACCTCCGTACGCAGCCCTGAGCTCGGCGCCCAGGCTGAGCTGATGCTCGACGCCGTCGAGGACGACGGCGAGCTGACGCTGCGCTGGCGCTACCACACAGGCCTGTTCCGGCGGGGCACGATCGCCGATCTGGCCGACGAGTTCGGTTCGATGCTGACCCGTTTCAGCAGCTCGGCCGAAGCTCGGACGCAGCCGTTGAATAACTTTGGGCCGTCCACGCCGCCGGCCCGCACGGGTGCGCCCGGTCGCGATCATGCACTGGTACGGCTCCGGCGGAATGGCGCGGACCGGCCGCCGGTCTTCGCCTTGCCCGGCGTGCTCGGCATGGGGGAGTCCTTCGCTCAGCTCTCCGCCCACTTCCAGGACCGCAGCTTCTCCGCCGTGTCCACCGCCGACCTCGTACGGTCGCTCGCGGGCCGCCCGGACGCCGCCGACCTCGCCGCGTCGTGTGCGCGAGTCATCGCCGGCGCGTCGGGCGGTCCCGTTCACCTGGTCGGCCATTCCTACGGCGGCTGCCTGGCCCTGTACGTCGCCGAGCAACTGCGCGATCGCGGCGTGCCGGTCGCCGGCCTGGCTCTGCTCGACGCTCTCGACCCGGCTGCCATGACGAAGGCACTGTCAGGAGGTCACGATGACCAGTTCCTCGCGTTCCTGGCCACCCTCGGCGGTCTGTTCCCCGACCTCGCCCGGCACCAGGACACCGATCTGAGGCAACTGCTGCGGACCGAATCGACCACATCGATCCTGGAGCGGGTGGAGAACATCATCGGACCGCACGCGGCGGGATTCTTCGACGGCGGACTGACGGCGACCTTCCAGACCTACCGGCAGATGTGCGATCTCCGCTGGCCTGCGTCGCGGCCGGCCGACTACCCCACCCTCCTGGTCCGGGCGACCGGCACGGCTGGGCGGCCCGGCGCAGCAGACCCATCGGGCTGGGCACGGCATCTGCCCGGCACGCTACAGGTCGAACACATCGACGCCAGCCACGAGGGCATGTTGCGCAACCCGCACGCCCGACGCCTGGCCGAGCTGCTCCGCCGGTTCCTCGGCGAGCACGATGACGCTTGCGAGGCGCCGCGACGGGACAGCGCAGCGCGATGACGCCTACCACCGCAACCGCGCCGTTCCCCGTCCTCGCCCGGGTCCTGATCGCCGGGGCCGGAATCATGAGTCTGGCCAACTCGGTCACCATCCCTTTCCTGGCCGTGTTCCTGCGCAAGGACCTCGGCCTGGAACCGGGAATGATCGGCTTCATCATCGGCTCGTCGGTGTTCTTCTCGATCTTCGCCGGGTTCGTCGGTGGCTCCCTGTCCGACCTGCTCGGGCGCGCGCGGCTGCTGGTGGTCTCGCTGCTCGGCGTGATGGGTTCCTTCCTCGGTCTCTACTTCAGCGACGGTGTCCTGGCCGTCTTCGTCTTCAACGCGACGCTGGCCTTGAGCAGCAGCTCCTTCGCGCCGGTCGGCAAGGCGCTGCTCAGCGACCTGCTCCCGCGGGAGCGCCGGGCGAAGACGTTCTCGTACCAGTACATGGCTACCAACATGGGCTACGCCGTGGGCCCGGTCGTCGGGGCGGCGGTCGGGTTGGCCGGCGGCCGGGCGGCGTTCCTGGCCGGCGCGGTCGGCTACGGCCTCTACCTGGTCGGTCTGGTCGCCGTTCTCCGGTTGGCTCCGAAAGCCGCCGCCGGAAGGCTGGGCGGCGGTGAAGCCGGGAAGCAGCACTTCGGCAGCGTGCTGCGAGGGCTGGCGGACAGTGCCCGGATCGTCGCGATCGACCGGCGCCTGCTGTTTCTGATTCTCGCCGGTTTGCTGCTGGAGGCCGTGCACGGCCGGATCTCCTCACTGCTCGCGCAGTACCTGTCGGTCGGCTTCGCCGACGGTGTCACCATCCTGGGCTACGTGCTGGCCACCAACGCGGTCACCGTGGTGGTACTGCAGGTGTTCGTCTCCCGCTTCATGGTGAAACGTAACCCCGTCACGTCGATCACCGTCGGGGGCTTGCTGACTGTCGCCGGCATGGTCGGATTCGCGCTGGCGGGCAACGTCTGGCACTTCATCGTCGCGATGGTGGTGTTCTCGCTGGGCGAGATCCTCATCTATCCGGCCGAGTTCGCGATCATCGACCGCATCGCACCGGAGGAGAGCCGCGGCGCCTACTTCGGGGCGCAGACCTTCGCCCAGATCGGGGTGTTCATCGGTCCGTTCACCGGTGGTCTGCTGCTCGGCGCCTACGGCGGCACGACGATGTTCCTCGGCGTCGGCGTGTTCGCCCTGGCCAGCGTGTTCATCTATCTCCTCGTCGGCCGCCGGGTCCCCGGGTTGGCCGGTGACGCGTCCATCGTGAAGAAGGAACAGTCTGATGAACTGGCGTGAGAAAGGCTTGCGGCTGCTGGCGGTGCCCAGCGTCCGTGCTCAGCGGACCAGTGGCCGCCTGTGCCTCCCCGGACTGGTCGAAGGTGCCGACATCGGGCGAGACGAGCGTGGAATTGCTTTCGTCTCGGCAGCTGTCGAGCACGACCTGTACTTCGCTGTCGGGTATGCGCAGGCGGTCGACAGGCTCTGGCAGATGGACGTGTTGCGACGCCGGGCCCGTGGACGGCTGGCTGAGATCTTCGGCGCTGCCCTGATCGACGAGGACGTCAAAGCTCGCCAAGTCGGTCTTGGGCGGCTCGCTCGTCTCTCTGAACCGCTGCTCTCCGACGAGCATGGGGCGAACCTGAGGGCCTTCAGTGACGGTGTCAACGCGGCTGTCCGGCGGATGCGGCGTCGTGGGGGTCTACCGGTCGAATTCTTGTTGCTGCGCTACCGTCCCGAACCCTGGACCCCTCAGGACTCGATCGTCGTCATCAAATACCTGGGGTTCGACCTCGGCCGCAATCTTGCGCACGAGGCGTTCCGCGCGCGGGTGGCTCAGGAAAGCCCCGAGCATGCCGCGGCTTTCAGCACGCCGCGATATCCCGCTGAAGGAGCGGTCACCGTCCGCACTCACCTGTCCGCCGGGCCGATCGAACCCGGCGCGGCCGAGCCGTCGACGGCTGACCTGCCAGCCGCGTCCCGGGCCTGGTTCAGCACGCTGCTGAGCGGCGAAAATCCGACCGGCTCCAACGCCTGGGTCGTCTGTGGAGCCCGCACGGCGACAGGCCATCCGCTGCTTGCCAACGACCCGCACATCGTCGTGACTCAACCCAGCATGTGGTATCAGATGGGCCTACGGCTCGACGGACCGCAGGACAGTGCGGCGGCCTACGGTGTCACTGTGCCCGGTCTGCCCGGCCTGGTCGCCGGAGCCAACCACAACCTGGCATGGGGTGTCACCAACGCCACCGTCGACACTCAGGATCTCTGCGCCCTTCCCACCTCAGTCGTTCCGGAGTGGACCGAGCAAAGCGTCATTACCGTACGGGGCGGTGAATCCGTCCCGGTCCGGGCGGCCGGTGGCGATCGCCACGTCGAGCTGACCCTGCCCGGCTCGAACCCAGGCACGCGGCACGGGCTGTTCTGGAGCGGCTTGCAGCCATCGGCGGAGATCGCGGCCTGCCAGCAGATGTGGCGGGCCGGTGACTACGGTGAACTCCGCGATGCGTTGCGGTCGTTCGGAGTGCCGGTTCTCAATGTTCTGGTCGCCGGCCGCGACGGCACCATCGCCTTGAAAACGGCCGGCAACATCCCGATGAGAGAAGCGGGCAGCGGAACCGTCCCGGCCGAATATCACCGGGTGGCGCGTTCGTGGCAGCACTTTCTGACCTTCGACGAGCTGCCTGAGGCGGTCGACCCCGCGGAGGGTTACATCGTGTCCGCCAACCACCGGTTGCTGCCCGACGGGGCCCCGGTTGACCTCGGGATGGACTGGTTGCCGCCGTATCGGGCGGAGCGGATCGAGGAGCTGATCACCCAGGAGCGGGCGGTCACCGCCGAAGCGAGTGCGCGGTGGCAGTCCGACGTCCTGGACGGACGGGCGCGCCGGGTGCTGCCCATCCTGCTGGCCGCGATCGACCAGGCGCCGCCTGAGTCCTCGCCGGCGGATGTGTGCCGGCGGATGCTCGTCGACTGGGACGGACACGACCACGGGCATCTGGCGGCGCCGCTGGTGTTCTTCCGGCTCATGCAGGCGCTCGCGCGGCACTGGATCGGCAGCCGGCTCGGGGAGGACCTGGCCGCGGCCATGCCGGACGTGGCATTGCAAGTTGATCACCTGCTGGTCGATCCCGCCGCCCGGGTAGCTCTCGGCGACACCGAAGCTCTTCCACTCGTCGTGGGGCGCGCTCTGGCCGAGACCGCGCGACAGATCGCCGCTGATCTGGGTGACGACCCGGCGCGGTGGCGTTATGACCAGGTGCACCGGATCCGCGACCAGCACCCGATCGCCAAGGCGGTTCCCGGACTCGCCCCGTTGTTCGGTACGCCGTCGACCCCGGTCGGCGGCAGCTCCCACTCGGTCTGCCTGACCTCCGCGGGGCCGAGTGGCGAAGTGGTCGACGCGGCGCCGTGGCGGTTCGTCGCCGACATGTCCCCGTCCGGGCCTGAGCTGTGGGACGTGCTCCGGCACGGGGCGTCGGGCAACCCGGTGTCCCCGCATTACGACGACCAGACCTTGGCCCATACCGAGGGCCGGCACTATCGGGTGGACCTGCACGAGTGGCCGGACAGCCCGTACACCCTGCGCTTGCGGGGCCGATCAAGGCCTGATCAGGCCACCGCCTGGAACAGGTAGAGCACGGCGAGGGCGGTCGCGAGGACGCCGAGCAGCTGTCGCAGCCGGGTCTCCGGCAATCGGGGCTGCAACCGGGCCCCGAGGTAGCCGCCGATCAGCCCGCCCGTGCCGCAGAGCAGGCCCATCACCCACAGCGGAGAGACGTCGCCCGGGGTGACCATAGCGAGCAAGACGTACGTTCCGGCGCCGGCGATGGAGGTGATGAAGGTGCACGCGAGCGCGGCCGGGGCGAGCTGTTTCATCGCCATGCCCCGGCCGGCCAGCAGAGGGCCGATGAGCGATCCGCCACCGATGCCGTAAATCCCGCCGACGGTGCCGACGGCGAGGCTGAGCGCGAGAATGCTGCGTCGTGACGGTGGGGGACGCTCCCGGCCGGGGCCGCGGTGGGCTCGCAGGCACAGCCACAACCCGAGCGGCAGCAGGACGGCCACCACCACCAGCCGGAACACGCGCGGGCCGGGAACGGCGAAGACGCGCAGCGCCGCCCCGAGCGCGACGCCCGGCAGGGTTCCGGCCAGCAGCAGGCGGGTGAGCGGTCCGAACAGGCCGAACCGGCGGTAACGCATCAGGGCTCCGGGGCCCGACACGATGTTGAACAACAGATTCGTCGGTGTGACGGCCGGGCTGGGCACGTGCAGGACGCTGAGTTGCACGGGCAGCAGGAACACGGCGCCGGACACCCCGACGGGCGAGGTGATGAGCGAGATGAGCAGTCCGGCGGCGAAGCCGAGCAGCCCGGTCTGCCACGTCATGCCGTGTCGACTGGTGTGCTTCGCGAGGGCATGGCAGCACACCGTACCGGTGGATTGTTGCGTCCCATGCGGACCGTCGTTGATGGTTGTACGGTCGAACTAGATAGTTGTACGGTGGAACCATGATGGACGTGGAGGTGCTGGCGTTGCAGAACCGGATCAGCGCTTTCGTGCGCGCGTTCGGCCTGCATCAGCCCGACCGAACGCCCTGCGGTGAAGTGGTGCCGGTGTCCGAGGTGCACGCGATGGCCGAGTTGGCCAACGACGGCGCGCTGACGCAGACCGAGCTCATGAGCCGGCTACGGCTGGAGAAGAGCACGGTCAGCCGCCTGGTCGGACAGTTGATCGGCCGCGGCTGGGTGCGGCGGGGCAAACGTCCGGGCGACGCCCGTCTGGTCTGGCTCGAGCTGACCGACGGGGGCAGGGCTGCCGCCCAGCAGCTCGCCGCGGCGCGGGCGGCTCGCTTCGCGGCGCTGCTGGACAACATCCCCGTCGAGCAGCGCCCCGCCGTGATCGATGCCCTGGCATTGCTGGTGCAGGCCGCGGCCGGCCCCTTGGAAGTGCCGGCCGGGCTTGATCGGCGTGCCTATCCCGCCGAGGCGCTTCCGTGACGTCCGGTGCCCCGCCTGCGGTCCCGAAGGCGCCGGCCGGGGGTCAGGGCCGGGCGGGTGCCCGCCCGGCTGCGGCTGTGCTCGGCGTGGTTCTCGGGCTGCTGCCCCACCTCGTCCACCACATCGGCTGGTTCGCCGGCGCCGCTCTGATCGCCGGGGCCGGCGGTACGGTCCTGTTCGCGGTGGTGGGCCTGGTGTTCATGGCGCCGATGCTGCTGCGTCTGCACCGCCGGTTCAGCTGGAAAGGGTCGGCCGTCGCGTTGGCCGCGTACGCGGTGATGTTCACCCTGTCGACCACGGTGATCGGGCCCGCCTTGCGGTCCACGATGGAAGATCCTGCTCCGCGGACGCCGACGGTCATCGACCACACGCCACCCCCGGGCGGCGGGCACGGGCACCGCCCGGGATAGCGGCCGAGCGCCCCGCGAGTTCTCGCCGGTCTGCCGCGTCTCGCGCGCGGCCGGCGTGAAAGACCGCGGGGAGCTTCACCTGTCTGAAGGCTTTGCGATGCGACTCTCGGCCCTCCTGATGCATACCCCAAGGGGGTATGGGTATAGTTGGTGAAGTGAGGCGGCTCCGGGCCGCTGAGAAACTTGAGGAGACCTCCATGGAGATCCGGAACACCTACACCGTGACCGGTATGACCTGCTCGCACTGCGTCAACTCCGTCGACGCCGAGCTCCGTCAGCTTCCCGGCGTGTCCGAAGTGCGGGTCGACCTGACCTCCGGCGGCGTCACCGTCACCAGCGACCAGCCCCTCGACGAGGCCGCGGTGGCCGCCGCCGTCGACGAGGCGGGTTACAACCTGGTCAGGTCGTCGTGAACACGCCCATCAAGCTGGGCGCCTTCGGCTTGGGACTGGTGGTGGTCTTCACCGCGGCCCTCGGCCTGGGCCGCGCGGTCGGCCCCTCCGCAGCCCCCGACGCTCCCACCGGCCACAACCAGCACGACGCGCCCGCCACCGCAGCCGCCGTCGCGGCGTTGCCGGCCGGACTGCAGGTCACCCAGGACGGCTACCGTCTGCAGCCGATCAGCGCCGGCCTGGCCGTCGGCGCCGCGAAACCGTTCCAGTTCCGCATCGTCGGACCCGACGACAAGCCGGTCACCGACTACACCGTCAGCCACGACAAGGATCTCCACCTGATCGTGGTGCGCCGGGACCTGTCCGGCTTCCAGCACGTACACCCGGACCTGGCCGCCGACGGCACCTGGTCGATCCCGCTCGCCGTCACCGAGGCCGGGCAGTACCGGGTCTTCGCCGACTTCCAGCCCGCCGGCCGCGCCGACGGACTGACCCTCGGCGCGGACCTTCCCGCCGCCGGTGACTACCAGCCCCGCCCGCTGCCGCCGGCCGAACGCACCACCACCGTCGACGGCTACACCGTCACCCTCGCCGGTGACCTCACCCCGGGCGGCTCGGCACAGCTGAGTCTGTCGGTGAGCAAGGGCGGCAAGCCGGTCACCGACCTGCAGCCCTACCTCGGCGCGTACGGCCACCTCGTCGCCCTGCGCGAGGCCGACCTGGCCTACCTTCACGTGCACCCCGACGGGGCGCCCGGCGACGGCAGGACGAAAGCCGGTCCCGAGATCGTCTTCCACGCCGACGTCCCCTCCACCGGCAACTACCGCCTTTATCTGGACTTCCAGCACCAAGGCAAGGTCCGTACGGCCGAGTTCACCGCGACCGCCGGCGCCTCGCCGTCCCCGCCCCCGGCCAGCCCCGCCCCGACCACCCCGTCGCCGGCGCCGAGCGCGTCCGAACACGACGCCGACGGCCACACCCACGGTTGAGGAGAAGCAGCCATGACGACCACGCGGCCGCTGCCGGTAGCCCCGAACCAGCTCGAGTTGTCGATCGGCGGCATGACCTGCTCCTCGTGCGCTTCGCGGATCGAGAAGAAGCTCAACCGCCTCGACGGTGTCACCGCGACCGTCAACTACGCCACCGAGAAGGCCTTCGTCACCTACGACAACACGATCACCCCGGACGATCTCATCACCACCGTCGAGAAGACCGGCTACACCGCGGCGCTTCCGCCGCCACCGGCGTCCGTCGACGAACCCGCCCCGCCCGTCGACGAACTGCGCGTCCTGCGGACCCGGCTGTTCACCGCGATCGCGCTCAGCATCCCCGTCGTCGTGCTCGCGATGGTCCCGGCCTGGCAGTTCACCTACTGGCAGTGGGCGTCGTTGACGCTCGCCGCGCCGGTCGTCGTCTATGCCGGCCTGCCGTTCCACAGAGCGGCGTGGATCAACCTGCGGCACGGCGCCGCCAGCATGGACACCCTCGTCTCACTGGGCACCCTGGCCGCGTTCGGCTGGTCACTGTGGGCACTGTTCTTCGGCACCGCCGGTCAGCCCGGCTTGACGCATCCGTTCAGCTTCGACATCGGCGGCACCGACGGGATGGACGCCATCTACCTCGAAGCCGCCGCCGGTGTCACCACCTTCCTGCTGGCCGGCCGTTACTTCGAAGCCCGCTCCAAGCGGCGGGCCGGCGCGGCACTGCGCGCCCTGCTCGACATGGGCGCCAAGGACGTCGTCGTGCTCCGCGGCGACACCGAGGTCCGCGTCCCGGTCGGACAGCTCGCCGAAGGAGACCGGTTCGTCGTGCGGCCGGGCGAGAAGATCGCCACCGACGGCGTCATCGAGGACGGCACCTCGGCCGTGGACGCGAGCATGCTCACCGGCGAATCCGTGCCCGTCGAGGTCGGGGTCGGCGACACCGTCGTCGGTGCCACCGTCAACGCCGGCGGCCGCCTGATCGTGCGAGCCACCCGCGTCGGCGCCGATACCCAGCTCGCGCAGATGGCCAAACTGGTCGAGCAGGCCCAAAACGGCAAGGCCGCCGTTCAGCGCCTCGCCGACCGCATCTCCGGGGTGTTCGTGCCGATCGTCATCACCCTCGCCGCCGCCACGCTGGGCTGGTGGGTCGGTACCGGCAACGGCTGGACACCGGCGTTCACCGCCGCCGTAGCCGTGCTGATCATCGCCTGCCCCTGCGCACTCGGGCTGGCCACCCCGACCGCGCTGCTGGTCGGCACCGGCCGCGGCGCTCAGCTCGGCATCCTGATCAAAGGACCGGAGGTCCTCGAGTCCACCCGCCGCGTCGACACGATCGTGCTGGACAAGACCGGTACCGTCACCACCGGCCGGATGACCCTCGCCGCCACCCTGGCCGCCGACGGCGAGGACCAGAACGAGGTGCTGCGACTGGCCGCCGCGGTCGAGGCCGCCTCCGAACACCCGATCGCCCAAGCCATCGCCGACGCCGGCGCCGCTCGAGGCCCGCTGCCCGCGGTAACCGGATTCAAAAACCTGGAAGGCCTCGGCGTCACCGGCACCGTCGAGAACCACGACGTGCTCGTCGGCCGGCCCCAACTACTACGAGAGCACGGCTACACCCTGAGCGACGAGATCGAACAAGCCGTGGCCACCGCGCAAAAGACCGGCCGCACCGCGGTGGTCGCCGGCTGGGACGGCCACGGCCGAGGAGTCCTCACCGTCGCGGACGCCGTCAAACCCACCAGCCGCGAGGCGATCACCGCGCTACGTGGTCTCGGACTGACCCCGGTCCTGCTCACCGGCGACAACGACAACGTCGCCCGGGCGGTCGCCGCCGAGGTCGGCATCGACGAGGTCATCGCCGACGTGCTGCCCGCCGGCAAGGTCGACGTCGTCAAACGAATGCAGGCTCAGGGCAAGGTCGTCGCCATGGCCGGCGACGGGGTCAACGACGCCGCCGCCCTCGCCCAGGCCGACCTCGGCCTGGCCATGGGCACCGGCACCGACGTCGCGATCGAAGCCTCCGACCTGACCCTGGTCCGCGGCGACCTGCGCGCCGCCGCCGACGCCATCCGCCTGTCGCGGCGCACCCTGCAGGTCATCAAGAGCAACCTGTTCTGGGCGTTCGCCTACAACGTCGCCGCTCTGCCCCTGGCCGCGGCCGGCCTGCTCAACCCGATGATCGCCGGCGCGGCCATGGCGTTCAGCTCCGTCTTCGTCGTCGGCAACAGCCTGCGACTGCGCCGCTTCACCAGCATCACCTCCCAGTAGCCGCAACGCGCCGGTGCCGTCCTGCCGCCGACACGCGGCGGGCCGGCGCCGCGCGACAGCCGGCCCGGGGGCGGTAGCAAGACTCGGCGAGCCGAGGATTTCACGGGACGTGGTCATGGTGGGGTGGCGGGCGGTCGGTGGTGTGCACGCGCCGGTCGAGGCGGATCGCGGCATAGCCGAGACTGGCCACCGCGGTGACGATGAGCAGGTCGGTGATCGCCAGCGGCTCGGTGCCCAGCAGGGATTGCAGGGGTGGCAGGTAGATGCCGGCGAGTTGCAGGGCGAGTGCGGCGCCGACGGCGGCGAGCAGCATCGGGTTGGCCCGGGTGCCGGGCCGAACCCGAGAGCCCAGCGCGACGGCGAGCTGGGTGACGCCGAGGGCGAGGAAGGTCAGGGTCTGCCACGGACGGTCGGTGGCGTGCGCCCAGACGCCGACGCCGATGGTGATCGCGGCGATGACTACGCCGACGCGCAGGATGCGTTGCCATAGTCCGGCGCCGAGGATGGTCTCGGACGGCGGCCGTGGCGGGCGGTCCATGATGTCGGTGTCGACGGGTTCGCTGCCCAGGGCGAGTCCGGGCAGGCCGTGGGTGATCAGGTTGATCCACAGGATCTGCGCGGGTAGCAGTGGCAGGGCGAGGCCAACGAACGGGCCGGCGAGCATCACGGCGATTTCTGCGGCGCCGCCGGACAGGGCGTACAGCAGGAATCGGCGGATGTTGGCGTAGACGCGGCGGCCTTCTTCGGCGGCGGCGACGACAGTGGCGAGTTCGTCGTCGGCCAGGACCAGGTCGGCGGCCTGCCGGGCGACTTCGGTGCCTCGTTTGCCCATGGCGACGCCGATGTCGGCGCGGTGCAGGGCGGGTCCGTCGTTGACGCCGTCGCCGGTCATCGCGACGACCTGCCCGGCGGCTCGGAGGGCGTCGATGATGGCGACCTTCTGCTGCGGGGTTGCCCGGGCGAAGACCCGGGCGCCTTGTCCGGCGCGGGCGCCGGGCTCGGCGGTACGGCAGTCGACCACGTCGTCGCCGGCGTCGATGATGCCGAGTTCGACGGCGATCGCGCCGGCGGTGGCCGGGTGGTCACCGGTGATCAGCACCGGGGTGATGCCTGCGCGCTGGCACGCGGCGATGGTCGCGCCGGCTGATGCCCGGGGCGGGTCGAGGATCGCGACGAGGCCGAGCAGGGTCAGGCCCTCCTCGCGGGCACGGGGGTCGGTGGGCGGCGGATAGTCGGCCTGGGCGACCGCGAGGACCCGGTAACCGTCGCCGGCGAGGGCGTCCGCGCGGGCCGCTGCGCGGTCGACCAGCTCGGCGGGGTCGGCGAGGACCGCTGGTTGCAGGACCGCCTCGGGGGCTCCCTTGCAGACGATCCGAGTCGCGCCGTCGGGGAGCCGGTGGGTGGTCGACATGCGTTTGCGGATGCTGTCGAACGGCTCCTCACCGATACGGGGCAGCTGGGCGTGGAGGGTCTCGCGGTCGACGCCGAGTTTCGCGGCGGCGGTGAGCAGGGCTACCTCAGTGGGGTCTCCGACCGGCAGCCAGTCCGGGTTGTCGCTGTTCGGCGGTTGCAGGGAGCCGTCGTTGCACAGTACGGCCGCGCGTAGCAGCTGCGACAGGTCGGGGGCGTCACCGTCGGCCACGACCGTGTCGTCGCGGCGGATGTCACCGTGCGGTGCGTAACCGGAACCTTCGACGAGGGCTTCTCCGGCGGGCGTCCACAGGTGTCGCACGACCATCTGACCTTTGGTGAGGGTGCCGGTCTTATCAGTGGCCAGGACGGTGACCGAGCCGAGGGTCTCGACCGCCGGCAGCCCTCGGATGACGGCGTTGCGAGTGGTCATGCGGCGGGCGCCAAGCGCGAGGCTGAGCGTGACGACTGCCGGCAGAGACTCGGGTACGGCGGCGACGACCAGGGTGATCGCCGTGACGATCATAAGTTGCAGCGGCTGGCCGCGAAAGACTCCGAGGGCCAGGACGACGGCGCACAGCACCAGGGCGCCGGCGGCCAGGAGACGGCCCACCCCAGCGAGGCGGCGTTGCAGAGGGGTCATGGCGGGCGCGGCGGTCATCATCGCGGCGATGCGGCCCATGGCGCTGGCCGCTCCGGTCGCGGTGATGAGTGCCTGTCCGCGCCCGCGGACGACCACGGTTCCGGCGGACACGTCGGCCGCCGGACCGTCCGGGCCGGCGGATTTGTCGACCGGCGCGGACTCACCGGTCAGGGCTGCTTCGTCGATCAGCAGGGCGTTGGCCTCGACGACGTGGGCATCGGCGGGCACGATGTCGCCTTCGGCGAGGACGAGCAGGTCACCGACGACCAGGTCCGCAGCCGGTACCTCGCGGTGCTTGCCGTCGCGGACCACCCGGGCGGCGGGTGCGGTCAGCGCGGACAGTGCGGAGATCGCCCGTTCGGCTTTGACCTCCTGGATCACCCCGACGGTGGTATTCACGACGATCACGAACAGGATGACCGACGCGTCGGTGAAGTCGGCGGTGGCCAGGGTGAAGCCGGCGGCGGCGAGAAGGACGAGGACGAGCGGGTCCCGTAGTTGCGATACGACCCGCCGCCACAACGGCGGCGGTCGGCGGACGGGCAGCACGTTGCCGCCGTCGCGCGCCAGCCGGTCCGCCGCTTGCGCCCAGGAGAGCCCGCCGGGCGTCGCCACCGGCGGCGGTTCGTCGGCGGTGATGGCGCCGCTCGTCCGGTTGGGGTGTGCGGGGCCGGTGATCGGCGAGGTCATCGCGCGTTCCTGCTGCTGATGCCGGCGGCGTTCGCTGCAGGGCCTCCGGGTCGGGTGGACCGTGACGGTCCTCGCCGTGTCAAGGCTGTTCGACGGTTCGCTCGGCCGGCAGGCGAGGTGTGCGCGGCGGGCCGACGGTGGCGCCGTCGACGACACCGAACCGCAGGACGAGGTACGGATGGCCGAGGCCGGACAGCAACTGCCGGACGGCTTCGCGAGTGAGCGTGACCTCGATGGTGGCGCTCAACGGTACGACCGAGAGTCCGAGCTCGGTGGCCTTGAGCCACACCGCGGACAGGGCCTCCCCGGCTCGTAACCAGTCGAGGTCATCGTCGCCGGGGCCGTAGAGGATCGCGAAGACGGCCGTGCGGTGGTGGGTGTCCGCGATGGCCGTCTTGCCGGGATGACCGAATTCGGGTCCGGGCACCGTCGTCTGCGATGCCTCACGGGCGACGACGGTGTCCGGGATGCCGGTGCCGGGAATGCGGTCACCGCCGGTCCAGTGGTCCATCTCCGCCTGCCAGGCCTCGTCCTCGGACTCGATCTTCTGGGCGTGGTCCGTGGCGGAGGCCAGGTCGAAGATCTGGCGTGGGCGCAGCACGTGCAGCGACGTGTTCTGCGACTCGGCTGCGGCGGCGATCGAGCCCAGTTTCTGAGCGTCGATCGCGGTGCTTTGCACGGGCCGGCGGTCGGTGTGCCGCAGCGCGATGGTCTGCAGGTGCCGGATCGCTGAAGCTTCGACGGGGATCCGGGCATCGGCCCGGACCGTGGCGAGATGTGTGGGTCTGGCCTTGTCGGGCAGCCGGGTCACGGTGGCGTGCCGGCCGTCCGCGGCGAGGCTGACCAGGGCGTGGTGCAGTGCGGCGCCGCAGCTCAGGATCGCCAGACGGCGGTCCGGGTCGGCGACGGCCAGGGTCCGGCTCTCGTCGAGGAACAGCTCGAGGTGATCGCCGTGCGCCCACCACCGCCACGGTTGGGTGTTGTGGATCGACGGGGCATGGCTCGCCGCGGTGGTGGCGTGCGCGAGCGCCCGGGTCACGGCCTGGGCGTCTGCGATCTGAACGGAAGGCATCCTGGTTCTCCTGGTGCTGTGCTGTGCTGAGCGGCGAGCTGGACGGGTGTTGGCCACCAGCCCGGGACCACCGTGGCCCGGCCCGGTCACGTAGATGGCCTCCCGGCCGCGGGCCGCGATGATCCGCGACAGGTGGGCGTAGATCAGGTTCAGGCCGGGGGTGGTGCCCCAGTGCCCGAGCAGCCGCGGCTTGACCTGCTCCGGCAACAGCGGCTCGCGCAACAGCGGCTTGCCCATCAGATAGATCTGCCCGACGGACAGATAGTTCGCCGCCCGCCAGTACGCGTCCACGCGGCGCAGCTCGTCGGCTGCCAGCGGCTCAGCCCGCGTCACGGAGAAGAGGCCGGACATCAGAGGGACGCCGTGGGCAGTATCTTGCCGTTGGCCGGAGTCGTGGCCGCGGCGGTGGCGGCCGCGTTCTCCCGGGCCAGGAACGTGCCGAGCTCACCGATGGTGCTCATGAGCGGAGCGGGAAACACGACGGTGCTGTTCTTGTCGACACCGAGCTCGACCAGGGTCTGCAAATTGCGCAGCTGCAGTGCGAGCGGGTGGGCCATCATGATGTCGGCGGCGGATCCCAGCGCGTCGGCGGCCAGGGCCTCACCCTCAGCGGCGATGATCTTCGCGCGCTTCTCCCGCTCGGCCTCGGCCTGCCGGGCCATCGCGCGTTTCATGCTGTCCGGGAGCTGGATGTCCTTGAGCTCGACCAGTGTGACTTCGACACCCCAGTCCTCGGTGGCGATGTCGAGGATCGTCTTGATGTCGATGTTGATCCGGTCGGTCTCGGACAGGGTCTCGTCGAGGGTGTGCTGGCCGACCACCTTGCGCAGCGTGGTCTGGGCGATCTGGTTGATCGCCGCACCGACGTTCTCAATCGCGACGACGGACTTCTCGGCGTCGACGATCCGGTAGTACGCGACCGCGGAGACGTCTACGCTGACGTTGTCGCGGGTGATGATGCCCTGCGACTGGATCGGCATGGTGACGATGCGCAGGCTCACCCGGTTCAGCACGTCCACGATCGGGATGATCACGGTGAGACCGGCTTTCCGGACGGCGATGACCTTGCCGAGCCGGAACAGGACTCCCTGCTCGTATTGCTTGACGACCTTCACGGCGAGCGACGCCAAGGCGAAAAGGACGATGAGGGCGATCCACAGGTACCACATGGCGGGAGATCCTGACTTCGGCCGCAGCCGGATAGTCGTGCCCGAGAACAGTCTGGGTGCGAAACGCAGTCGATCGCTGCGGCGGGCGACGCGACACCGAACGCTCACAGCGGCCAAATACCGAGCCACCGGGGTCCAGGGCGACACCCTGACCCTACGCCTGTTGACGCCGGCCGGGAGCAGGCATCGGCTGTCAGCAGACTCGGCGTAATGGGCGTACGGTCGAACTGTCGCCCTGGCCCCCGGTGGCCGCTGAGCCCACCGACGCCGCCGACGCCTCGCACCGATCGTCGATCCCCCTCGCCGCGATGCCGAGGAACAACAGTGCACCGGTCGCGTTCGTCTGCTGGCCTTCTGGCTCATCTGTCTCGGCGCTGCCCGCCGTGGCCGGCGCCACCACCGGCCCGGACCACAGACCGGGCCGTCCGCACCGACTCCGCCGCCCGTACGAGCCGGCTGAGCCCGTCAACCACGCACTTCCCGGAGGTAGACATGAGCGATCACGCACATTCCGAGGGCCGGTGCATCGTCGTGGGCGTCGACAGCTCGCACGGCTCCAAGGCCGCACTGAAGTGGGCGCTGGCTCAGCCCCGGCTGACCGGCGCGGCAGTCGAAGTAGTGGCCGCCTGGCAGCAGCCGGCGAGCCCCGTGATCGTCGTGCCGGACGACAAGTCCAGGAACACGTCATGATCAGGACGGCGGGTGTCTCCTCCCTCGTCATGTCGATGACCGTCGTCGTGGCGGCTGCCGTGTTGAGGAGGCGGCAGTTGCGGTGGGGCGCGACCGATGCCGAGATCACCGAACCGCTGGCCGGTGATGAGGTGATCTCTGATCCGGACCTGACGGCCACCCGGGCGATCACGATCCACAGCGGTGCCGACGACGTCTGGCCCTGGATCGTGCAGCTCGGCCAGGGCCGGGGCGGCTTCTACAGCTACGACAGCCTGGAGAACCTGGTCGGCTGCGACATTCACAGCGCGCTTCAGATCAACCCCGACTGGCAGCACCTCGACGTGGGCGACGCCGTCCGGCTCGCACCTGAGCTGGCACTGCGGGTCGCCGTCGCCAAACCACCCCGCACGCTGGTCCTGCGGGGCGGGGTGCTGCCGGGGACAACCATCGCGCCGTGCGACTTCACGTGGACCTTCGACCTGTCACCGGTCTCGGCGACCGAGACCCGGCTCGTCGTGCGGGAACGGTACGCGTACGCGCGGTGGTGGGCGCGGCTGATGGTGGAGCCCTTGACGTTCGTCAGTTTCCTGATGAGCCGGCGCATGCTGCGCGGCATCCGCGACCGCGTCGAGCATTCCAGCCGCAGATCGGAGTCATAGCCATGAGAATTCTGGTTAGCACGGCGAGCAGGCACGGTTCCACCACCGGCGTTGCGGTCCGCATCGCCGGGAGGCTCCGGGCCGGGCTGCCCGACGACGTCGTCGTGGATGAGCTTTCCGCTGCCGAGGTTGCTGACCTGGTGCCGTACGACGCTGTGGTCCTGGGCAGTGCTGTCTATCTGGGACGGTGGCTCGACGACGCCCGAACACTTGCGGAACGGCTCGCGGTGCAGCCCTCGCGGCCGGTGTGGCTGTTCTCCGTCGGCCCGATCGGTGATCCGCCCAAGCCGGTCGAGGAGCCGGCCGAGGTCGGTGACATCGTCCGGGCCACCCACGCTCGTGGCCATCGCCTTTTCGCCGGACGCCTCGACCGGCACGAGCTGGGCTTCGCGGAGAAGGCGGTTGTCATGGCTCTGCGGGTGGCGGACGGCGACTTCCGCGACTCCGACGCCATCGACGCCTGGGGTACACAGATCGCTACCGAGCTCAGTAGAGCGGAGAGCGAACCGGCGTGAGGCATGGGCGGACACACCCTGACGGTGCCGGTCGCGGGCGATGAGGCCGCTGACCGTGGCCGACCTGATCAAGTGGCTCGTCGACCTTCTGCCCGTCCTGCGGCACCTCTATCCAGGCCGATTCGCCCTGCTCGCAGGTCTGGATGGTGGGGAACGCCAGTGTGGTTCCGTCGGCTTCGGGGAGCTGGACGGCGACTTCGATGACCTCGCGGTAACCGTCCGGGAGCGGGGTGTCCGTGCTGAAGGTGACCGAGCTGACGCGTTCCACTGCCACGGGATCGGTTCGTTTCTCGACCCTCCACAGTGCTGTCCGGGTGGGGGTCACCGAGGTGACCTGCGGCGGTATCTGAATGGTGATCCTGGTGGTGGGTGACTCCTTGCAGCCGTGCTCGACGGCGAACCGGAGTACGGCGTGAGCACCGGCCGCGGTCGTAGAGGGGGTTACGGTGACGTGGGCGCCGGCTGGGGAAGCGAAACCGAGGAAAGCGAAACCGATCAGCGCGGCGGCACCGGCCGGCACGACGCGCCATGACCGCGTTCCAACAGAACGGTGCCGGTTCCAGGCTAATCCAATGTGATCACGCCACATTCCGCAGATTCGACCAATATCGAACCCATGTCAAGTATGTGAACCTGAGTCCGCCCAGCATTGCGGCACCCAGGGGCGGGCTGTAGGTTCGTTCACGCTAGTGAACTGAGGTCCGGTTCGTGGACGACATCTGAGAAAGCGGGGCCATCCATGCCTAACATCACCGTCGAGTTGCTCGCGGGCCGGACCGTGGAGCAGCGCAAGGCCTTCGCCCGCGCCGTGACCGATCACGCCGTCGAGATCCTCGGCGCGCGTCCGCAGGACGTCCGCATGGTGTTCACCGAGATCACCGCGGACACGGTGGCCAACGGCGGGGTCCTCGCCAGCGAGGACGCCAGCCGCGCCGGCGTTGTGGCGAAGTTCGACAAGCACTGAGCGGCGCGCTCGGGGCCGGCTGATGAGGTTGCCCGGCCCCGGCAACGCGCACCGGAAGAACGCGCACTGAAAGAACGCGCACTGAAAGAACGCGTACCAAGAGGGCGTTCCGCAGCGCGCGCCGAGAGAGGGTCACGGCAGCGCGTACCAAAGGGGAGAAAGAAACTCAGCGCAGCAGACGGTTGTCGCGCATCGCGGACAGGCGCGCCTTCACGCTCAGCAGGGTTTCGATGATGAAGTCCTCGCGGCCCTTGCCGAGGCGGCTGATCGGGACGGCGACGCTCAGCGCGTCCACCGATCGGCGCGAGAAGGGCAGCGCCACGCCGAAGCAGCGCACACCGAGGCAGGACTCCTCGCTCTCCTCCGCATAGCCGAGCTCGGCGGCCTTGTCGATGATCGCCAGCAGGGCGTTCCGGTCTGTGATCGTCTGCGAGGTGAGCGCCTTGATCTGGCCGGGGACCAGGGTGTCGCGAACGTCTTCGGGCATCTCGGCGAGCATCGCCCGGCCGAGGGCCGTGGTGTAGGCGGGTAGACGGCGGCCGACGGCTGAATACATGCGCAGCGGGTGCTTGGACTCGCGCTTGGCGGTGTAGATGACCTCCGCGCCTTCGAGGCGGCCCAGGTGCACCGTCTCTTCGGTGGCCGTTGCGATCTCGTCCATCACGGCGCCGGCCCGCGACAGCACCGGGTCGCCGTCGAGGTAGGCGGAACTGACCGTCAGGGTGTGTACGCCGAGCCGGTAGACGCTGCCGGTCTGGTCGGTGTCGAGCCATCCGCGGGCGCACATCGTACGTAGGAGCGCGTGCAGGCTGCTTTTCGGAATGCCGAGTCGCGTGGCCAGTTGCAGCTGGGTCCCGGGTCCGTTGGCGGCGATGTCGTCCAGCACGTCGAGGACGCGCGCAGCCGACTTGACCTGCGAGGTGGCGGAGCCGCCGTTGACCGTCTTCTCCGTGTCCACCAAGGCCTCCTCGTCATTCATGGGTCGCGGTCGCGAAGAAGCACCACACTACAGCACGGTTCACATAGAGGGACTGACTTCCACCCCTTGACCTGTGATCGGCGCCATAGGTATGGTCGCCCTCAGTTCACGTAGCTGAACCAGGTTCACGAACGAGGAGAAGGTTTTGATTGAGGTTAGGTATTCCGCATCTCCGTCAAGCGTGGAGACGGCGACGACCGCGGACCTGCGAAAGAACTTTCTCGTGGAGGACCTGTTCCGCGCCGGCGAGGTGCGCGGCGTGTACACCCATGACGACCGCCTGGTCGTCGGCGGAGCGGTTCCCGGCGCCGGTCAGCTCGAACTGCCCGCCTGGGACGTGCTCGGCGTTCCGTCCCACCTGACCCGCCGTGAGCTGGGCATCATCAACGTCGGGCAGTCAGGCCACGTGCTCGTCAACAATGAGAAGTTCGAGCTCCGCCACCTCGACGGCCTGTACGTCGGCCGGGGCAACGAGGTGGTCTTCGCCGGTTCCGACGCCGCGTTCTACTTCGTCTCCGCTCCGGCGCACGCGACCTATCCCACCACCCCGCTGACCCACGCGGAGGTCGAGCCGGTCAAGCTCGGCACGCCGCAGGGCGCGAACGAACGCAGCCTGTACCGCTATGCCTGGGGTCAGGAGCTGGAGACGTCGGTCCTCCAGTTCGGCGTGACCGTCATCGCCGACGGCTCGGTGTGGAACACCTTCCCGCCGCACCTGCATGACCGCCGCACCGAGGCGTACCTGTACCTCGACCTTGACGAGAACGACCGGGTCTTCCACCTGATGGGCAAGCCCGGCGCCGCCCGCCACCTCGTGGTGCGCAACCGTGAGGTCGTCATCTCGCCGCCGTGGTCGATCCACTCGGGCGTCGGCACCGGCCCGTACGCCTTTGTCTGGGCGATGGGCGGCGAGAACAACGACTACACGGACCTGAGCGCGGTAGCGCTGGAAGACCTGTGACGTCGCCGTTCGACCTGCACGGTCGCCGCGCCGTGGTGACCGGCGCCGGCCGCGGCATGGGACAGGCCATCGCCCTGGGGCTGGCCGGGGCGGGCGCCGACCTCGTCCTGCTGGGCCGGCCGGGAGCCCAGTCGTGTACCCGGGACCAGGTGGCCGATCTCGGCCGTGCGGTGGAGGTCGTCGACCTCGACGTCAGCGATCATGAGGCCGTCGAGCGGGCCGCGGCCGAGGTGAACAGCAACGGCCAGGTGGACGTCCTGGTCAACAACGCCGGCATCATCGATCGCCACGACTCGGTGGACGTGAGCCGCCAGTCGTGGAACCGCGTCATGGACATCAACCTCAACGGCCTGTTCTTTCTCTGCCAGGCATTCGGGCGCCCGATGGCCGAGCGAGGACACGGCAAGATCGTCAACATCGCCAGCCTGCTGTCCTTCCAGGGCGGCGTCCGGGTGGCGTCGTACGCCGCCAGCAAGCACGGCGTCGCCGGTGTCACCAAGGCCCTGGCGAACGAATGGGGCCCGCGGGGTGTGCAGGTCAACGCCATCGCGCCCGGCTACATCGCCACCGACAACACGACTGCGCTCCGGGCCGACCCCGACCGTTCCCGGTCGATCCTCGAACGCATCCCCGCCGGCCGCTGGGGAGAGGCCTCCGACATCGCCGGAGCCGCTGTCTTCCTGAGCTCGGCCGCCGCCGACTACGTCAACGGTCACGTCCTGGCCGTCGACGGAGGGTGGCTGGCCCGCTGACCCTGGCCGCCACCGCATCACGACCGTACGAAATGACGCCTCTTCTGTTTGGGCCACCGCGCCGGACTCTCCGGCACCGAAGAACTGAGGTCAGTTGATGAGAATCGCAGCCATACTGAGCCTGTCCCTCACCGCCGCCGTCCTAGCCGGATGCTCCGAGCAGCAGGCCGGCGCAGGAGACGACACGGCCGCCGCCTCGGGCGCTTGCGAGGCGTCGAAGGTCCGGCTGGTGGGTCAGGTCCGCAACGAGTCCAACCCGTACGAGGCCTCGTGGCTGGCCGGTGGCGACGCCTTCGCCAAGTCGGTCGGTCTCACGCAGGAACGCCTCACCTACGGCGGCGACTCCACCAAACAGCAGGAGCAGATCAGCCAGATCCTGGCCGGCGACACCAAGTGCCTGGTCATGAACGTGCTGCCGAACGGTGACTCGGACACCGCACCGATCGTCAAGGGCGCCGACAAGGCCGGTGCCTACCTGGTCACGCAGTGGAACAAGCCGGCCGACCTCAAACCGGCCGACTACCAGACGTGGCTCAGCCACATCACCTACAACGGCGTCGAGTCGGGCCAGCAGATCGGTGACGCCCTCGCCAAGAAGATCGGCTCGGGAGGCATCATCGCGTTGCAGGGTGTCCTCGACACGGCGGCGGCCAAGGACCGGTTCACCGGTCTCCAGGCGTCGCTCAAGAACAACCCGGACATTAAGCTGCTGGACCAGCAGGCGGCCAACTTCTCGCGCGCCGAGGCGCTGACGGTCACCAAGACGCTGCTGGCCAAGCACGGCAACAAGGTCAAGGGAATCTGGGCCGCCAACGACGACATGGCGCTCGGCGCTCTGGAGGCACTGCAGCAGGCCGGTCTGTCCGGAAAGGTGGCGGTCGTCGGCATCGACGCCGTGCCGGACGCCGTCACCGCCATCCAGAAGGGCGACATGACCGCCACCGTCTCCAGCGACGGGGCGTGGCAGGGCGGGATCGGCCTGGCGATCGGTTTCTGCTACGCCACCGGCAAGCTGAAGGTGGCTGACACCGCCGCTGACAACCGGGCGTTCTTCGCCAAGCAGTTCCTCATCACCAAGGAGAACGCGGCCGACTTCGCCCAGCCCAAGACCGACCCGGCCGACTTCGAATGCGGCAACGTCTTCAACCGTAAGGCCGGGCCCCTGACGTGACAGTGACATCCGAGGTCGCCACAGCGCCTCGCCGTAGTTCTCGGCGAGGCGCGTCGTTCCGGGACGCCGGTCCACCGGTCGCGCTGATCGTCATCTTCGCTATGTTCGCGGCCTTGAGCCCGCAGTTCCGCAGCGTCGACAACGTTCGGAGCATCGTGGACGCGGCTGCCGTGCTCGCCGTCGTGACCTGCGGAATCACGTTCGTGCTGATGATGGGGTCGATCGACCTCTCAGCCGCCGGCGTGATGGGCGCCTCCGCCCTGACCGTGTCACTTCTGGTGGCCAACAACCGCAACGACAACGACTTCGGGTTTCTCGGCATCGTGGTCGCCGTCCTGCTGGGCTGCGCGTTCGGCTCCCTCAGCGGGTTCGCTCTGGTCCTGCTGAAAGTGCCCTCGTTCATGGCTACCCTGGGGGTGTCGGCCATCGGGCTGGGCGTGGCGACCCTCATGTTCGCCGGCGTCCAGCCCAACATCTCCGACACCATGCTCGAGAGCTGGGCGATCGAGCGCTTCCTGGGGTTCTCCTATCTCGCCTGGATCGCCGCCGCCTGCATCCTGGTGGGCTGGCTCATCCAGCGCTACACCCGGCTCGGCCGGTACGCCTTCGCGATCGGCGGCGCCGAGGAAGTACTGACGCTGTCCGGAGTCAAGGTACGGCCGTACAAGGTCGCGGTCTTCACCTTCGCCGGCGCCTTCTACGGGCTGGGCGGCGTCATGGTGACCAGCCAGCTCGGCGCCGGCCTGGTGCAGGCCGGCAACGGATACGACTTCTCGGCCATCACCGCCGCCGTCGTCGGCGGCACCCTGCTCACCGGGGGCCGGGGCGGCGTCCTGCACTCCGCCGTCGGTGTCCTGCTCGTCATGGTGCTCACCAACGGTCTCGTGCAGGTCGGAGTCAGCCCCTACTGGCAGGGCGGGGTCGAGGGCGTCATCGTCGTGGCCGCGGTGGCCGCCGCCGTCATCCCGCAGCGTCGAAGGAACCAGGTGGTCAAATGAATGCTCTGGAGGTCCGCGGCCTGGTCAAGCACTACCCGGGCGTGAAGGCCCTCGACGGCGTCGACCTGGTGGTCCGGCCGCACGAGGTCCTCGGCCTGGCCGGTGAGAACGGCGCGGGCAAGTCCACGCTGCTCAAGGCGCTGGTCGGCCTGGTCGCCCCGGACAAAGGCCAAATCCTCGTACGCGGTGAGCCCGTCAAACTGCGCAACGTCGTCGACGCGGCCGACCACGGCATCGGGATGGTCTTCCAGGAACAGTCCCTGGTGCCAAACCTGACCGCCGCGGAGAACATCGTCCTGGGCAGTGAAGGGGCCGCGGTCCGCCGGGGCGTCTACCGCTGGGACACCATGCGCCGCCTGGCCCAGGAGCAGCTCGACAAAATCGGTTCGAACATCGACCCGCTCGCCCGGACGGACACGCTCACCTTCGCCGAACGGCAGATGGTCGAGATCGCGAAGGTGCTACGGATCGAGGAGCGCAGCCAGCATCCGCCGGTCATCATCCTGGACGAACCGACCTCGGTGCTCGAGTCGAAGGAGATCGAGACGCTCTTCGCGCAGATCCGCCGGCTGCGCGAATTCGCCTCGGTCGTCTTCGTCTCGCACCGCCTCGACGAGGTGCTCGATGTGTGCGACCGCGTGACCGTACTACGCGGCGGCCGGTCGGTCGGTGAGGTCGCCACGGCCGGCGCCGTCCCGCGCGAGCTGCACCGCATGATGATCGGGTCCACCGGCTCCGACGACCACTACCACGGGAACGCCGCCACACCCGTCGTGTCGGAGCAGCCCCGGCTCTCCGTACGCGGGCTCTCGGGCCGGTCGTTCCAAGACGTCGACCTGGACGTCGCGGCCGGCGAGATCCTGGCGATCGTCGGCGTGCACGGATCCGGTCGCGAGGACGTCTGCCGCGCCCTGTTCGGCGCCGAACCGACGACCGCCGGCGAGATCCGGATGGACGGCGCGAAGATCGAACTGCCCAGCACCCGGGCCGCGTGCGCCGCCGGCATCGGCTACGTACCGGCCGAACGCAAGGTCGAGGGCATGGTCGGCTCGATGTCGGTGGCCGAGAACATGACCCTGGCCAAACAGAAAGCCCGCTGCACGGGACCCTTCGTGGCCCCCAGGAAACAGGCCACCCTGGTCGACAGATGGATTCGCCGGCTCTCCATCCGTACGCCGCGACGCGACACCGCCATCGGGCGGCTGTCCGGCGGCAACCAGCAGAAGGTCGTCCTCGCCCGATGGCTGGTCGGCGGAGACGTACGGCTGCTCCTGCTGGACCACCCGACGCGCGGCCTGGACATCGGCGCCCGCTCCGAGGTGTACCGGCTGATGCGCGAGCTCGCCTCGAGCGGAGTCGCCACCGTGCTTCTGGCCGACAGCCTCGAGGAGGCCATTGGCATGGCCGACCGCATCCTGGTCATGAGCGACGGCCGGGTGACGGCCGAGGTCGCCTGCCCGAACGGCGGCAAGCCGAGCCCGCTGGACCTCGTGAAGGAGATGGTATGAGCACTTCCGTCGCCATCAAGCCGCCTGTCGAACCCGCGGTCGGCAAGGAGAGGACTCGGCTGACCGGCTTCATGCCGCTCATCGCCCTGGCCGCGCTCATCGCCGCTTTGACCATCGCCGACCCGGACTTCCTGACCCAGCGCAGCCTGACCGCGGCCGCGCGGACCGCCGCGCCGCTCATCGTGCTCGCCGCGGGGGCGACGCTCGTCGTCCTCTGCGGCGGCATCGATCTCTCCATCGCGGCGCTGGCCTCGCTGTCGACCGTCTTCCTGGCCCTGTGGATACCGGATCTCGGCGGCCTGGCCACGCCGGCGGTCATCCTGGTCGCGGCGGTGATCGGCGTGCTGCAGGGCGCAGCGCACGTATTGCTGCGGATACCCTCGTTCATCGTCACCCTCGGCGGGATGAGCATCCTCTCGGCGGTCGCCCTCGTCGTCTCCGGTGCCGGCACCGTACGAGTCGTGGACGACTCGACCGTCAAGTGGCTCGACCTCTACGTCGGCGGCTACGTGCCGATGTCGGTGATGGTCGCGGTCATCGTCGTCGCTCTGATCGCCGTGCTCCTCAAGGTCACCCCACTGCAGAGCTGGGTCTCGGCCACCGGTTACTCCGAGTCGGCCGCGCGGCTCGCCGGCACGCCCGTCGACCTGGTCAAGATCGGAGCGTTCGCCGTCTCCGGCGCCTGCGCCGGGCTCGCCGCGGTCATGCTGGTCTCCCGTCAGTTCAGCGGCGGCCCCACCATGGCCGACAACCTGCTGCTGCCGGCGGTCGCGGCGATCGTCGTGGGCGGCACCGCCATCACCGGCGGTCACGGCAGCGTGTGGCGAAGCCTCGCCGGCGCGCTCGTCGTGACGCTGCTGCGGGTGGGCCTGCCGATCGTCGGCGTGCCGTCCGCGTACGAGCAGATCCTGTACGGCGCGATCATCGTCGTCGCCGTCGCTCTCACCCTCGACAAGTCGAAAGTGTCGATCATCAAGTGACTGGGAAGGCCACTATGTCTGCTCTGCTGCCCGCCGTCCGCTCGTTCCTGTCCGCACCCAAGCAGCTGCTCATCGACGGCGAATGGGTGGACGCGAAGGACGGCAGAACCTTCGCCACCGTCAACCCGTCGACCGAGGAGGTGCTGGTTCAGGTCGCTCAGGCGTCGGCGGTCGATGTGGACCGCGCGGTGGTGGCGGCTCGCGCTGCGTTCGAGTCTCCCTCGCCGTGGTCGAAGATGACCCCGCGCGACCGCTCCCACCTTCTGTGGCGCATCGGCGACCTGATCGAAGCCCACGCCGACGAGTTCGCGCAGTTGGAGGCGCTCGACAACGGTAAGCGCGTCGAAGCGGCCCGCGACGGCGACATCGCCGTCGCGGCCGAGCTCTTCCGTTACTTCGCGGGCTGGGCGACCAAGATGGAGGGCACCTCCATCCCGATGTCGGTGCCGGGCCGCGAGTTCCACGCGTACACCCGCCGCGAGCCGGTCGGTGTCGTCGCGGGCATCGTGCCGTGGAACTTCCCGCTGCTGATGGCCTGCTTCAAGATCGTCCCGGCGATCACGGCGGGCAACACCGTCATCCTCAAGCCGGCCGAGCAGACCCCGCTGACCGCCCTGCGCCTCGGTGAGCTGCTGCTCGAGGCGGGCCTGCCCGCCGGCGTGGTCAACATCCTGCCCGGCTTCGGTGACACCGGGGCCGCGCTGGTGGAGCACGACGGCGTCGACAAGGTCGCCTTCACCGGCAGCACCGAGGTCGGCAAGAAGATCGCCGCAGCCGCCTCCACCAACCTCAAGAAGGTCTCCCTCGAGCTGGGCGGCAAGGCCCCCAACATCATCTTCGACGACGCCGACATCGACGCGGCCATCGCCGGAGCCGTGCTGGGTGGCTACTTCAACGAGGGGCAGTGCTGCGTCAACGGCTCGCGCCTCTACGTGCAGCGCGGTGTCTTCGATCGGGTCGTCGAGGGAGTGGCCGCGGCGGCTCGCGCGATCAAGGTGGGCGACGGCTTCGACCCGGCCTCGAACATGGGCCCCCTGGTCTCCCGGGAGCAGTACGACAAGGTGCTGGGCTACATCCGGGGCGCGGTGCGGGACGGTGCCGTGCTGAACGCGGGAAGCGGCGACGCGCTGGGCGACCGCGGTTTCTTCGTGGCGCCGACGCTCATCACCGGCGTCACCGAGCAGATGGCGGTGCAGACCGACGAGATCTTCGGCCCGGTCGTGACCGCGATCCCGTTCGACACCGAGGACGAGGTCGTCGCCGCGGCGAACAACACGGTGTACGGGCTCGCCGCCGGTGTCTGGTCGAACAACATCGGCACGGCTCACCGCGTCGGCGCCCGCCTGCGGGCCGGCACGGTGTGGCTCAACACGTGGCACGCCGACGACGTCACCCTGCCTCGTGGTGGCTTCAAGCAGTCCGGCTGGGGCCGCGAGCTCGGGTCGTTTGGCCTGGACGACTACACCGAGCTCAAGACCGTCATCGCCGAGCTGCGATGAGCGTCGCCGACGTCCTGAAGGGGCACCGGGTGGTGCCGGTCGTCGTCCTGGACGATCCCGGGGCCGCCGACGACCTCGGCGCCGCACTGGTCGCCGGTGGCTTGCCGGTTGCCGAGGCCACCTTCCGTACGCCGCGGGCGGCGGCGGTCCTGCGGCGCCTGGCCCAGCGCGGCGACCTGGTCGTGGGGGCCGGCACGGTCCTCACGACCCAGCAGGTCGACCGGGCCTACGAGGCGGGCGCCCGGTTCGTGGTCTCGCCCGGTCTGAGCGCCGAGGTCGTGCGCCGCTGTCAGGCGCTCGGCCTGCCGGTGATCCCCGGGGTCAGCACCGCCTCCGAGATCATGGCGGCGCTGGACCTGGGACTGGACACCGTCAAGTTCTTCCCGGCCGAGGCGTGCGGCGGTCTGCCCACCATCAAGGCCCTGTCCGCGGCCTTCCCGCAGATCAGGTTCGTGCCGACCGGGGGCATCACGGCCCGGAGCGCGCCGGCCTACCTCGACCACCCGGCGGTCGCCGCCGTCGGGGGGAGCTGGATGGTGGCGCCCGATCTGCTGGCCGCCGGGAACTGGGACGAGGTCACCGTTCGATGCAAGACGACCGTACAGGGAAAGGTTTCATGATCGAGATTCGTCCGGCCGCCGACTGCGAGTTCGACATCGTCGCGCTCGGCGAGGTGATGCTGCGGCTCGACCCGGGTGAGGGCCGGATCCGTACGGCCCGCCGGTTCGAGGCGTGGGAGGGCGGCGGCGAGTACAACGTCGCGCGCGGGATGCGCAAGGTCTTCGGGGTCCGGGCCGGGGTGGTGACCGCGTTCGCGGACAACGAGATCGGCCGGCTGATCGAGAACCTCATCATGCAGGGCGGGGTCGACACCTCGCTGATCCGCTGGGAGAAATACGACGGCATCGGTCGTACGGTCCGCAATGGACTCAACTTCACCGAGCGCGGCTTCGGGGTGCGCGGCGCGGTCGGGGTGTCCGACCGGGCCAACACGGCGATCGCCAACCTGGGACCGGGCACGATCGACTGGGACGACCTGTTCGGCCGCCGGGGTGTCCGCTGGCTCCACGCCGGCGGGATCTTCGCTGCCCTCTCCGAGAACGCGGCCGCCGTGGCCGAGGAGGCGATGGCTGCCGCGCAACGCCACGGCACGGTCGTCTCGTTCGACCTCAACTACCGGCCCAGCCTGTGGGCCGGCATCGGCGGCACGGCGGTGGCGCGGGAGGTCAACACCAGGCTGGCCCGGCACGTCGACGTGATGATCGGCAACGAGGAGGACTTCACCGCCGCACTCGGTTTCGACGTCGAGCACGTGGCCGAGGATCTGCGGGCGCTGCCGATCGACAGCTTCGCGTCCATGGTCAGCACGGTGGCCGAGACGATGCCGTGGCTCTCGGTCGTGGCGACGACATTGCGGACGGTCCACTCGGCCAGCGACAACGACTGGCAGGCGATCGCCTGGTCACCGGAGACGGGGGTGTTGACCTCGGTGGCGCGCGAGCACCTCGCCATCTTCGACCGGGTCGGCGGCGGCGACGGGTTCGCTTCCGGTTTCGTCTACGGCCTGCTTGAGGGGGAGGAGCTTCAGACCTGTCTGGAGCTCGGTGCGGCACACGGTGCGCTGGCGATGACAACGCCGGGCGACACCTCGATGGCGACTCGGGAGGAAGTCCGGGCGCTCGCCGGTGGCGGCAACGCCCGCGTACGTCGATAGCAGCGGGAGAACCGCCATCGGGAGCCGTCTGTTCGGATGTGATTCGCATATGAGAACACTGAAGAATTGCGTTCATATATATAGACGCAGTTCTTGACGTTGTTGTAATAAGTGACTTACGTTCAGGCCCCGGGTGGCGGCTCCGTCCTCGCCGCTACCACAGCCCGACTCGAGGGATCCCTCATGAAAGTGCTCTCGAAACGCCTCGCCGCCGCCTTTGTCACATTGACACTGGTTGCCGCGACCTGGGCCGTCCCCGCTCCGGCCCAGGCTGCCGTCCCCGATGGACAGCTCAACGTTCTGCTGTTCTACAAGCCCAACTTCCACGCCTCCAACGTGCAGGCCCGGCAGGCGGTGCGTGACCTGGCCACCCAGCTCGGCACGCAGTACAACCAGCCGGTGAACATCCAGGAGACCGACGATCCCGCCGCGTTCACCACCGCGAACCTGGCCGCCAAGGACGCCGTGGTCTTCGCGCAGACCGGTGGTGTGCTGTTCAACGCGTCGCAGCGCGCGGCACTCGAGGCCTACATCCGCGGTGGCGGCGGCTACATGGGCCTGCACTACGCGGCCTGGTCGGTCGGCGAGAGCGAGCACGACGTCAACCCGTTCTACGCCCGCCTGGTCGGAGCCGTCTCCGAGGGACACCCGGAGAATCCCGGCGTCCGCCCCGGCCGCGCGTTCGTGAAGGCCACCGGCCACCCGCTCACCCAGGGCGTGCCGGCCTCGATCACCCGCAGCGACGAGTGGTACGACTGGGTCGTCAACCCGGCCCCCAACGTACGGACCCTGATCGAGGCGGACGAGTCCTCGTACGGCGGCGGCCACAACGGCACCTCGCACCCGGTCACCTGGTGCCAGACGATCGACTCCGGCCGCTCCTGGTACAGCTCGATGGGCCACGAGGGCACCGCCTACTCCGAGTCCTACATGCTCGCCCAGATGAAGAACGGCCTCGCGTACGCCGCCGGGCTGCTGGCCGCCGACTGCTCGCCACCGACGAAGGACGGGGCCGGCGCCTGGAGCCCGGTCACGCCGTGGCCGCTGGTGCCGATCAACATGGCGTTGACCTCGGACGGCAAGGTGCAGTCGTTCGGCAGCGTCGGGGGCTGGGGCACCGACACCACGCCGTACGACTGGTCCGGCAACAGCTCGGTCACCCAGGGCGGCCAGATGGAGGTCGACATCTGGGATCCCGCGGTGGCCCGCAGCCTGGCCAACGTGACCGCCGGCATCATCCCGAACGTCACCTACACCGACCTGTTCTGCTCCATGCAGGTGCAGAACCCGCACGACCACTCCACGATGACGGTCGGTGGTGACGACGGCCTGGGCGGCAACGCCCCGAACGACGCCTCCGTCGGCGTCACCAGCTACTCGACCAACAACGGGCTACAGACCAAGGCACCCATGAACATCCCCCGGTGGTACCCGACCGGCACCACGATGCCCAACGGCGACATCGTCGTGCAGGGCGGCAGCCTCCGCGGCGGTCCGGGCGGACCCGGTGTGCTGACCCCGGAGATCTACACCCCGCAATCGGGCTCGGGCTGGAAGATGCTCGACGGCGCCCGCAGCCCCGCGGCGTACGGTGACGGCGGTTCGGACCACGCCGGCGCGGACGAGAACCGCTGGTGGTACCCCCGCGCGTTTGTCACGCCGGGCAGCGGCACCCTGTTCAACATCACCGGCACCCAGATGTACGAGCTCAACCCGGCGGGCAACAGCGGCACCGGTCAGGTGGTCCTGCGCGGCACGCTGCCCAGCAACGTCGCCAACCAGGGCGCCAACGGCAACCCGGTCGGCGCGACCTCCACCGCCACGATGTACCGGCCCGGCAAGATCTTGCAGGTCGGCGGCGGCTGGTGGGGCAACGGTGGCGGCCCGGACGGTGCGCGCGCCGGCTTCACAGTCGACATCACCGGTGGCGCGGCCAACCCGGTCATCGCGACGACCCCGCCGATGAAGCACCAGCGCCACTGGGCGACCTCGACGGTGCTTCCCGACGGCGACGTGCTCGTGACCGGCGGCGGTCGCGAGAACAACGGCAACGGCGGATACGTCACCAACGCCGAGATCTGGGACCCGGACACCCGGGCCTGGACCGAGGTCGCCTCGCCCTACCAGCACGCCCGGCTCTACCACTCGGCGGCGCTGCTGCTGCCCGACGGCCGTGTGATGGTCGGCGGCGGCGGTACCCCCGGACCGCGCAACTACACGGACGTCGAGTACTACTCGCCCTCGTACCTGTTCAACGGCGACCAGCTCGCCCCGCGCCCGGTGATCAACACCGCGCCCGCGAAGATCGGCTACAACGGCAGCTTCGCGATCACCGCGTCCGGCACCGTCTCCCGGGTCACGCTGGTCCGCAACGGGTCGGTGACGCACGGCTTCAACAACGACCAGAACTTCCAGGACCTGCAGTTCAGCCAGTCCGGCGGAACGGTCGACATCACCGCGCCGGTCAACGGCACGTACGCGCCCCCCGGTTCGTACATGCTGTTCGCCTGGGATGCCGCCGGCACCCCGTCGGTGGCGAAGATCGTGCAGATCGACCCCGCGGTGAAGTTGACGCAGCTGAACCCGCGGGTCGTCGACCAGTTCGAATACCCGCGCGTGCCGGTCGAGTGGCGGGCCAACGTCGCTCCGGCCACCGTCGACGTCGCCGCGGGCAACAGCCGGATGTCGCCGTGGACGGTCGCCAGCCAGGTCCAGCTGGTGCGCGGCACCGCCACCGGTCAGGGCGGCCTCGGTCTCACCGGCTACCAGCTCAGCCTGGGCACGGCGGGCAATATCAACCGCACTCTCAACAGCCTCACCCCGGGAACCACGTACCGGGTCTCGGTGCGCTACGCCCGCGACAGCCGATCCGCCGGGTCCGGCTCGGCCACGGCCGCACTGACGGTCGGCGACCTGAACGCCACTCTCACCGCTACGACGAGCCTGCCTTCGACGGGTGCCTACGGCACGTACTCCGGCACCTTCACGGCCGCGGCGAGTTCCGCGACGCTCACCTTGAGAGGCACCGGAACCGCCGGGATGATGGTCGACGACCTGGTGGTCGTGGGCGATGATCCGCCGGTGGCCACCGGTGTCCCGGTCCGGTACGAGTTCGAGGAGGGGCAGGGTACGACGGCCGCCAACACCGGCGCCGCCGGCGGGCCCGGAGCCGCCGTCCTGACCGGAACCACCGGCTGGTCCGCCAACGGGGTCATCGGCAAGGCGGTCAACCTGCCCGGTGGCAGCAACACCAACGCGGTGGACCTGCCGGACAACCTGCTGCAGAACGCGGCGAACTTCACCACCGGGTTCTGGGTGCGCCCCGACACCAAGAGCAACTGGACCGGTCTGTTCCACATCGGTGACGGGCTCGGCTCCGCCGGGAGCTACTTCCAGATCCAGATGCAGACGCAGGCGAGCGGGAGCACCGGTCTCGCCGCCACCTTCAAGGCGAAGACCGGGCCCGAGGAGCGGGTCTACGCCACTCCGGCCCAGGACGTGGTGGCCAACCAGTGGAACCATGTGGCCTTCACCCGCCAGGGTGCGGTCGGCACGCTCTACCTCAACGGTGTGGCGATCGCCAGCCGTACGAATCTGACGGTCGACATGAGCGCCATCGGCCCGACCGCCAACAACTGGCTGGGCCGCAACGGGTACGGGGACGCTCCGTTCGACGGTCTGATGGACGACGTACGGATCTTCACGTCCACGCTGAGTGCGGGAGACGTGGCCGCGATGTACGCCGAGGGTGCCCCGGTGCGGTACACCTTCGACGAGGGCCAGGGCACGGCGGCGGCGAACACCGGTACTAAGCCGGCGATCGGTGCGGCCGCCCTGCAGGGTGCGACGTCCTGGAGCACGACGGGCCGGTTCGGCAACGCGGTGAACCTGCCGGGCGGTGCCGCGGACTCGGGCAACGAGGTCCGGCTGCCGGACAACATCGAGGCCGGGCTGGACGAGCAGTTCAGCGTGTCGTTCTGGGCGCGCCCGGACACGCTCCCGAGCTGGGTGCCGCTGCTGCAGATCGGTAGCAGCACGGACACGTTCTTCCTGCTCCAGTCGGCTACGAACGGCGGCACCACCGGGTTCGGGGCCACGTTCAAGGCGCCGGGGGTGGCGGCTCAGGAGCGTCTCCTTCTCGGTGCCGGCCGCGACCTGCCGCTCAGCCAGTGGACGCATGTGGCGTTCACGATGAACGGCTCGACCGGGAGGATCTACTTCAACGGCGTCCAGCAGGCCATCCGGAGTGATTTCCCGATCAACATCGGCGACGTGGGCGTGGGCGGCAACACCGCGGCCAACTTCCTCGGTGGCACGAGCTGGGGCGACGCGAGGTTCGACGGGTCGATCGACGACTTCCGGCTGTACGGCTACGAGCTCAGCGCCGAGCAGGTAGCGCACTTGAATTCGGGTCGCCGGTGAACACGCCGTCCTGACCTCGGATGGCTGCCTGCCGGCTCACCTCGACCGGCAGGCAGCCGCCGCCCGTACGTTCTTCGGCCGGCCGGATCGAGTCGCACGGGCGCGATTGGCCAGGGCGGGTTGTCCACAATCGGCCCTCGGTCTTGGCGCCTGTGGATAAGTCGGGAGCCCGAGCCTTCGGCTGGTGCATCTTTGCCGCATGAACGATGCGGGCGCGGTACGGGCATATCTGGCCCGGATCAAAAGGTTGATCGCCGAGTGCGGGTGGGCCGGACGACGAGGGGGCTGGCCGCCAAATTCCCGTATGGCACAGCAACTGTTCGGGGAGCCATGGTGGTGACCCGCTCTGGACCTTGGGTATAGATCGCCACTACTCTCGTTGCAGCTTGCGTCGGCATGGTGACAGGGAGCGTTCATGGGGCGTAGTGCCGGAAAGTCCAGTCGTCCCGTGGCCCGTCCCGTGGCGCCTCGACATCGGCTTGTCACCGTGCTTCTGGCCGTGGGACTCCTCGCGGGGGTCGCCGTTGTCGCTGGGCTCATCGGGTATGCGGCCGGGCGGCCCAGCGAGACGGACACCATGGTCGCGGAGCTGGAGAGAGCCGAGGTGGCCCGGGACGTGCAACAGGTCGCCGACTTGACCACCATGGCGCGCGAGATCCGGGATCAGATCACGCCGATGGTCGCCGCCATGACTCCCGAAGCCGCGGCCGGGCAGAAGCCCGACGCCGCGCAGGTCGGCCGATGGCAGCAGGACATGGGGCGGATCGAAGCCAAGTTCGACGATCCACCGTCCGGCACCACCGCCACCAATGTGGCCCGCGGGGGTCTGCGGAACGCTGTGCAGCTCGTGCGCCTGTCCGTGGACGCCTACGCCGCGGGGCTCGGCGCGCCGGCCGGGCAACAGCACCAGTGGCTGGCCATGGCAGAACGCCAAGGTGTGCTGGCCGTGACGGCATGGTCGGTCGCGGCTACCCAGCTCGATCAGATCAACATCGATGCCGGGCACGGCCACCAGCACGTCCACCTCGAGCTCGGTCAACACGAGGGCGGCTTCACCGCGGACCACGAATCCGAAGGACCCGGGAAGTAGCCACGGCGAGCCAAAGGCGAGGATCTGAACCGCGTGACGTGCGTGCGCTGTCATGACGGTATGAGATTCGACGTCACTACGAAGGCCTCGCCGGAGCAGATTCCCCGATCAACATCGGCGACGTGGGCGTGGGCGGCAACACCGCACACCGCCGTCCGCCTGGTCCGGTTGGTGCGCGCCTGCCTCAACGGCCAGGGCCCGGGGCGGTGCTCCGGCGGGGCCGGAGCACCGCTGCTCATCGGCGGGTCTTGGGCAGGTCGAACTGGTCGGCCTTGCGGCAGTCCTTCTGGGTGCCGATGGCGCCGGGACCCAGGTCGGCCAGGACTTCGCGAGCCTGTTGGCGGCCGAGGTTCCAGGCGTACCAGGGGTCGGGTTCCTTGAGGTCCTCGGCGATCCAGCTCAGCGTGCACCGGCGTACCGGGTCGGGCAGTTCGGCCAGAGCGGGAGTCGCGTCGGCGGACAGGGCTCGCAGGTACCAGGCGTCGATCTTGCCGGAGCCCTCGTAGCGGGCCGCGTTGCGACTGGCCACATAACCCTCGGGGTCCAGGGCGGCCAGACCGAGCAGCATCAGGACGGCGAGACCGACGGTGGACGCGGGAATCCAGCGGCCCTGCCACTTGATGCCGGCGGCCGCGATCATCACGAAGATGAGGCCGAGCAGCATCTCGGACGCCATGACGAAGATCCGCTCGCCGGTGAAGCTGTAGACGCGCTGGTACTCCCACATCCGCGACAGTGCCGAGGCCACGACGACGACGCTCAGGGCGCAGAGCAGGCCCAGCAGCACGCGCAGCAGCAGCCGTTCCGCCGCGGTCTCCCGTTTCGACCAGCGGGCCAGGGCCGCGATCAGGGCCAGGGACAGCAGCGTCACCGCGACCAGCTGCCAGAAGCCGCTGCGGGCGTACTCGGAATAGCTGAGCCCGGCCGTCTTCAGCACGTGCCGGCTCCCGCCGAACAGCACGGTGAACTGCACCGCCACGAAACCGGCGAGGAGCAGCACCAGCGCGGCCCCGGCGGGCGCCCACTCGATCAGGCCGAACCGGCCCTTTCCGGCCGTGTCCAGGCTGGCGGTCGCCGGGGGCGCGGCGAGCGTGTAAATGCCGGACACCGCGAGCAGCCCGCCGGTCGCGGCCAGGAACATCCACTGGAAGATCGCGCCGATGCCGAAATCGGGTACGGCGTCGTCCAGCAGCTGGGAGAACGCGACGTCGGCCGACGACAGCAGCGCGCCGAAGACGAGCAGCACCACGGCGGTGAGGGCGATCGAGAAGAAGATCCGCCGGGTGATGCCCGGGTTGCGGCCCGCCTTCAGATGCCCGCGGACCCACGGGATGCCGGCGAAGGCCGCGTACGGGGCGGCGACCAGGCTGAACAGGATCGACCGGACCTGCCGGCCGCCGACGATCGCCAGCGCGGTGCAGCCGATCGCGCCCAGCACGCTGAACGTCACCAGCCACCACGCGTTGCGGAACGCCGGGACGAGCATCAGCGCGAGCGCCGCCGCGGCCCAGCCGGAACGGATCAGCCGCTCCCGGCGGGGCAGGTCCTTGGACTTCCGGACCGCGAACCCGACGCCCAGCGTCAGCGCCAGCCAGCCGAGGAACCAGCCGATCCCGACCCGGTTCAACGGCAGGAAGATCAGTAAGCCGAGAGCGCCGGCCAGCACACCGGACGGGACGGCCCAGCCCTGGGCCTGCTTCGGCGCGGGCCAGTGTTTCTTGCGGAACGTCTGCCAGGCGCTGGGCTGCCTCTCGTACGTGCCGAAGGGGCGCGCCGGGTGCGGGTACGGCTGAGGCTGTGGGCGCTGGGCGAGCGCCGTGTGCGGGTTCGTGGGCGGAACCACCCGGGGCTCCGGGACGGTGACAACCGGCGCGGCCGCGGGTTCCGCCGGCTGAACAACCGGCTCGGGAGCGGCGGCCGGGGCCTGATGCGGCGCGGCGGCCGGGGCCGGCTGGGGAGCGGCGGCCGGGGCTGGATCAATCGGCCCGGGAGGGGCCGGTGGGCCCGCCTCGGCGGGTGCAGTCGCCGTCTCGGCCGCCACCGGGGTCGCCGTCTCGGCCGCCACCGGGGTCGCCGTCTCGGCCGCCACCGGGATCGCCGTCTCGACCTGAACCATTGGGAGGAACACCGCGAAACCGCGCGTGCCTGATGGAATCTGGACCGGTATGGCCCAGGCCGTCTCCCCCTCGGCCCCCGGCCAGACCAGCGACGGGATCGCGTCGGTCGGTGGCATGACCAGCAACTGGGGTGCCGGCGTGGGAACGGCTTCGGCCGGGTCCGAGCGACCGGGCTGTTTCGGTGGCAGGTCCGCCACTGCACCCTCCTAGATTGTCAGTTCTACCCGAGCACGGCGACTACTGCGTCAGAACGGGTCCGTATCGCCGCGACGGGTGGAGAGTAGACCAAAGGGGCAACCCACCGCGAGGCCCAGAGCTGGAGCGGCCGCCCGGTGGAGGTCGGGTGGTCTACATTCACTCGGCGAAACCCACTGGGTGGCCGAAGCGCGTTAGGCGCCGCGTGGAGGAGGTACGGCGTTCGGGTCGTGCCGGGGCCGCCGGTGGTCGCCTGTGGAGTAGGAGTTGGTATGTCCGCGTTCGGGCCGGCCGTTTTCGTGTCTCGGGTGGACGGGAACGGGTTGGAGCACGGCGAGCGGGAACTGCTGGTCGCGTCGGCCCGGGAGGCGACCGTACGACTGGGGCTCAAGGACGAGGACGGCAAGCCGGCGCGGCCGCGCGAGCACGGGTACGACGGCGGGACGCTCGCGATCCTGCTGCACTCGGGTTATGCGTACCGGATGATGCCGCCGGAGATCCAGCGCGACCAGGACGAGGTGTGGGTCGCGGAAGGCGAGCGCGTGGCGGCCGCGCTGGAGCGGGTCGCGCCGGGGAGGTACACCTTCGTCGCGTACGGCGTCGAAGACTGATCGGCGCCGCGGCGGCGTACGAGCGGACCGTTCGGAGCTTGCGCAGTCCCTACAGTTGGGGCATGGGGCGGAAGTGGTCGGACGTGGCTGTCGCCGTCGGGGTTCTCGCCCTCGACGCCGGCACCGCGCTGAGCACCGCCGGCGGAGACGATCGGCCGCTGATGCCGTGGGGCTGGGTGCTGCTGGTCGCCGCGTCCGTCGCGCTGGTGTGGCGGCAACGGTTCCCGCTCTCTGTTCTGGCCGTCACCGCCGCGGCGACTCTTCCCTACTACACGCTTGGTTTCGCGGACGCGCCGATCGTTCTCGCCCTCGTGATCGCCCTTTACACGGTGGCTCGTGACCGGGGTCCGGGGCTGGCGCTGGGCGTCGCGGGCGGCCTTGCGGCGGCTTTCGCCGCGACGGCTGACGAGCCGCTCGCAGTCGCGGCCGGCGTCGTACCGGTGCTGTTGCTCCCGGTCGTGCTGGGTGAGGTGGCCCGGGGCCGGGTCCGGCGGACCGCGCAGGCGGAGGATCGGGCCCGCCTGGCCGAGGCGAGGGCCGAGCAGGAGGCGTTGCGGGGCGCCGCCGAGGAGCGTCTGCGGATCGCCCGGGAGTTGCACGACGTCCTGGCCCACCAGCTCGCCCTGATCAATGTGCAGTCCGGGGCCGCCCTGCACACCCGGGAGCCGGATTCGGCGTTCGAGGCGTTACGGGCCATCCGGACGGCCAGCGGGGACGCGTTGCGCGAGATCCGCTCGGTGCTGGGGGTGCTGCGCGAGCCGGTGCAGCCAGATCTGGCCGCCCTGCCTGAGTTGTTCAACCGCGCCCAGGAGACCGGCCTGACCGTCCGGGCCCGGGTGAGCTTGCCGCCGCCCGTGGTGCCGCCCGCGGTTCAGCTCGCCGCCTACCGAATTCTGCAGGAGGCCCTGACCAACGTGGTCCGGCACTCGTCGGCCGGCGCCGTCGATGTGCGGGTCGAGCAAACCGGCGGCCAGGTCGAGATCTTGGTCGAGGACGACGGGCGATCGGAGGGCGAGGTCGAGAACGGCAACGGTCTGCGCGGGATGGCGGAGCGGGCCGCCGCGGTCGGTGGCGAGTTCCAGGCCGGGCCACGGCCCGGTGGCGGCTTCCGCGTGCTGGCCCGGCTGCCGGCCGGGAACGGTGCACGATGATCTCCCTGGCCCTGGCCGACGACCAGGCTCTCGTACGGGCGGGCTTCCGCGCGATCGTGTCCGGTGAACCGGACATGACCGTCGTCGGTGAGGCGGCGGACGGTACCCAGGCTGTCGCGCTGGCCCGGCGGCTGCGGCCGGACGTGATGCTGATGGACATCCGGATGCCCGGCGTCGACGGGCTGGCCGCGACCCGGGAGATCTGCGCCGACCGCGGCCTCCTCGGGGTCAAGGTCGTCATCCTGACCACCTACGAGTCCGACGAGTACGTCTACGGCGCGATCCGCGCCGGCGCCGCCGGATTCCTGCTCAAGGACATCGAACCGGTCGACCTCATCCGGGCCGTGCGCGTGGTGGCCCAGGGTGACGCCCTCCTCGCGCCGTCGGTGACCCGGCGGCTGATCGCCGAGATGGCCGGTCGCCTGAAGCCGCCGCCGGCGCCGCCCCCGGCCGACCTGACCGCCCGGGAGCTGGAGATCCTTGATCAGGTGGCGGCCGGCCGGTCGAACGAGGAGATCGCCACGCGGCTGACGATCAGCTACGCGACGGTGAAGACGCACGTCAGCCGGATCCTGACCAAGCTCGGCCTGCGCGACCGGGCGCAACTGGTCGTCTGGGCCTACGAGTCCGGCCGCGCTGTGCCCGGCTGGCACCCCTGATACCTCCCGGGATGTACGCGCCGGGGGGCCGGATACCTCTCGGGGTGCAATTCCGGGTGGGGGAGACAACCGATTCCGGGTCGCCCGGCCGGATGCCACGATTGATTTTGTGAAACGTAGAAGTCTTCTTTCATTGGCGGCCCTTTCCGGTGCGAGCGTCATTGTCACCGGCTGTTCGGGCGAGGGCGGGGGCGGCGGAAACACCGGTCTGCGATTCGCGAACCGGCTGCGGATGCCGCCGCTCGCGGAATCGTCGAGGGACGCCGACGGTGCGAAACGATTCGCCCTGACGTTGCAGTCCGGCGGCCGTTCCGAATTCCTCCCCGGAAAGGTCACCCGGGACACCTGGGGAATCAACGGCGCCTATCTCGGGCCGACCGTCCGGGCCGCCCGTGGCGAGCGGGTCCGGATGGCCGTCACCAACCGGCTCCCCGAGGCCAGCACGCTGCACTGGCACGGGATGCGGCTGCCCGCCGAGATGGACGGCGGCCCGCATCAGATGATCGAGCCGGGCGCCACCTGGACCCCCGAGTGGACCGTCGACCAGCCCGCGATGACCTCTTGGTTCCACCCCCACCCGCACGAGCGGACGGCGATGCACGTCTATCGCGGTCTGGCCGGCCTCTTCCTGATCGACGATCCCCGCGGCCCCCGCCTGCCCAGTCGGTACGGCGTCGACGACATCCCGGTGATCGTCCAGGACAAGAAGTTCGACGGCGACGGCACGCTGGACACGGGCGGCGTGGATCGGGGAACGTTCGGCCTGCTGGGCGACACGATCCTGATAAACGGCGGCTACGACCCGTTCTTCACGGCGACCACCGAGCTGGTCCGGTTCCGCCTGCTCAACGCCTCGAACGCGCGGGTCTACCGGATCGGGTTCGCCGACGATCGCGTCTACCACGTGGTCGCCGGCGACGCCGGTCTCCTGGACCGCCCGGCCGCCGTGGATCGCGTCAAGATCAGTCCGGGCGAGCGGGCGGAGATCGTCGTGCGGTTCGCTCCGGGCGAGAGCGTCGTCCTGAACAGCCGGGGCGAGCCGGCGAAGGCCGCCAACGACATCGAGGAGGACGACTTCGACCTGATGAAGATCGTTGCCTCGGCCCGGCCGGCCGCGGGCGAGCCGTTGCCGGCCAAGCTCGGCGGCCCCGGCCCGGCGGCGGTGCCGCCCGGCGCCCGCGTCCGGCAGTTCTTTCTGACCGGATCCGAGATCAACGACCGGGACATGGACCTGACCCGGATCGACGATGTGGTGCCGGCCGGTGCGGTGGAGATCTGGGAGATCGACAACGTCACGTACGCCCACAATTTCCACATCCACGAGGTCGCGTTCCGGATTCTCGACCTCGACGGGGCTCCGCCGCCGCCCTATCAGGCCGGCCCCAAGGACACTGTCTTCCTGCCCAAGAAAGCGAAGGTGCGGCTGCTGGTGCAGTTCGGCGGTTTTGTCGACCCGGTCAACCCGTACATGTATCACTGTCATCTGCTGAGACATGAGGACAAAGGCATGATGGGCCAGTTCGTGATCGTCGAGCCGGGCACCGAGGACCGGATCTCGCGAACGATTCCGGCGGCCCACCACCACGGATGACAACCACAGCCGACAGGGAGTTCCCGTGAATCAGCCAAATGACGCCATCGCCTCCTGGCGCGCCGCCGGCGAGGCCCGTGACGCTGCCGGTACGATCGCCGCCCTCAGCCCCGATGTCCGACTCGTCTCGCCGATCACCGAACAGTTCGTCTTCCGAGGCCACCAGCAGGTACGCGACCTGCTCGAAGTGGCCCTCGCCGCCATCGACGAGCTCACCTACACCGACCAGGTTCGCGACGACCGTACGGTGGCGCTCTTCTACGAGGCGAGAATCGGTGCGACCCGCCTCTACGAAGCGCAACGGCTGCGCCTGGACGCCGACGGCCTGATCAGCGAGATCACCCTCTATGTCCGCCCGTTGCCGGCGCTCACCCTGCTGATGACCCGCCTGGGACCCGACCTGGCCCGGCGGAACGGGCAACCGGGCCTGGCCCGGCTGATTCCGCTCGCCGGCGGCATGCTGCACTCGATGGCCGACACCGGCGAACGGAAGATCATGCCGAGAGCGGCACCCCGGTAGCGGTCCTTCGGGGATTACTGCCGCTGGGCGGGCCGACCTGCGGGAAGAGTCTCAAGAAGTGGGGCGGGACAGCCCTCAACAACGGCTTCGTTCGCAGTCTCGCGGTCGGGCTGGTCGTCGGGGGTGGCATCTGCTGACGTGTTGATAGTCGGTAGTGCTCACTGGTTGGCAATAGTGACGGTGTCAATGGAAAGAATGGGCAGCGGCCACCGGTACCCGTAGGCAGCCGTGCCGCGACGCCACGTGCCAAATCCTAGGCAGACGACAATATGTCTCTTGACTAGTTGTTATGCGGTACGGGAGACTGCTTTCGTCCCGATGGGGGCGGGCAGGAAGGGGGGCCGTGAGCGATGGTGTGCGTTCCGGTGTCGTCTCTGCGATCTCGGCGGCTGGCCGTGATGTCAACGTTTGTGCAAGGGCGCGTTGCAGGGTCGCTTTTCCAAGACCTGCTCGGCATGGGGCGCGGTGACAACCAAGCCGGCTCTGTCCGAGCGCGAATTCGCCTGTGAGGCGTGCGGGCTGGTCATCGACCGGACCGGAACGCCGCACTGAACCCGGCCGCTCTCGCGGTCGAGTCGGACAACACCGCCGGGAGTGGCTCGGTGGCAGCACGTGGAGCCGACCGGAAGACCCGTGTATGCGGGCAGGTGGCTGTGAAGCGTGAACCCGGCACGACATCAGTCGGTCAGACCGGGACCGTCCTGCCGCAAGGCAGGACTACCGACCATGTGCTCACCAAAGCACACTGAGAGGTAACGGCGGTATGGCATGTGGTGATGCTCGATATGTGTGACGCGATCGGGGAATCTCGTTGATGGAGTTCGTTGCGGGGATCGCGGTGGCTGTCGCGGTCGCCGCGGTCGCCGCGGTCGTCGCTGCCGTGGTGCGTCGCCGTCGGCGTCGAGCGGCTGAGCGGGCCGCCGAGGCTGGTGCCGCTCCCACCGTCTTCGCCGCCGTCCGCCGGCTAGATGCGAATCTCTGGCGGGGGCGCTGGCGCCACGGCTACGCGACCGTTCGAAAAGGTGAGGTCCAATGGCGTCCGCGCTGGCCGCGGCCCGGGCCCGCCGTCGAGCTCAAGGATGTTGCCGTCGAGGGCAGGCCGAGGCGGGCCGAATGGTACGAGAACTGGTGGCTCGCACCCGGCGTGCGGATCTATCGCCTCACGGCCGCCGAGCACTATGAGCTCGCCGTTGTGGATGAATCGAGGGACCTTTTCGAGAACGTCCTCGCCGGACGCGAGACGATATCGAGGTACAGGCGTTTTCGATAGGTCCGGCCGAGGTCCGAGAAAGCGGCGCGCCGGGAGATCCCGGCGCGCCGCCCTTGTCACGTCAGTGGCTCACTTGCAGGACTTGGTTCCTGTCGCGTGGGCCAGGCCGACGCCGGACGCCGACGAGTCCTTGAAGATGACCTCTCGTCCCGCTCCCGCGGTTGCGTACATCTGGGCTCCTGGGCTGCACGACGCCGGGCCGAGGTACTTGCCCTGGAACGTGTACTGCTTGAGCTTCGGGTTGAGGACGTTGTTCGGGTAGCCGCCGGTCTCGATCCAGGTCTTCACCGGCGCCTCCTCGGTGACGGTGAGGGTCGTGTCGGACAGAGCGACGGTGACTGCGCGGATCGCCTGCTCCGAGTTCTCCTCGAACAGCAGCCGGCTGGTGCGAGCGGCGAAGTCGTAGAGGCGTACGGAGTCGTAGTACGCACCCTTGGTCCACTCGCCGTCGACGATGGTGCCGTAGTCGCGGTCGGTCATCCAGGCGACGCCGGTGCGGGACAGGTCCGGGTAGCTCATCCGCTCAGCCCCGGCGTCGCCGCCCGCGTACGTCGTCTTTCCGGACGCGATGTCGTACACCTCGACGCCCAGCGACCACCAGGCGCCGTTCGCGTCGGGCTGCTGGTAGTTCTCGTAGCGGATGTACGAGATCTTGCCGTTCTTGACGCTCGGCGCCGTCGCGCTGCCGAACCAGTCCGGGTGCGCCAGGGTGTGCACGGTCTTCGAGCTGCCGCGCAGGTAGCGCACGACGTCGAGGTAGCCCTGCGCCGGGTCGTACTGGCTCCAGACGACGACGTCGCCGTCGAAGCCCAGGCCGTCGACGCGTTCCGGGGAGCTGTAGAGCTCCTTGACGGGGCCGCCGCCGACCGGGGCCGACAGGATGCGGTTGGTCTCACCCGTCGGCGATGAGGGGTTCAGGCCGATCGACAACCACACGACCCGCTTGCCGTCGGTCTGCGGGAAGCTGTGGATGGTCCCGTCGTTCGGGGAGATCCGGTACGGCTTCCCGTTGCCGTTCACACGGCCCACCCAGATCGCGGTCGGCTCGGTGCGGTTCGCGTCCGCGCGCGGCACCGCGTACCAGCCGCCCGCCGCGCTCGCCTTCATGTCGGCGTACATGCCGGTGTTGAGCCGGTCGATCAGCACCTCGGTGCCCTTGCCGTACAGGCTCGCCTTCCACTTCGCGGTGATCCCGCGCGAGTCGAACGCCGTCTGCACGACCTTGAGGTCCTTCTTGTCCAGGCGGAACGACTTGGCCGAGGCGAGCACCGCGTCCCGCGCGTCGACGAAGTCGGACATGGGCGTGAGGTAGTCGGTCAGGGCGCGGTAAACGATCTTGTCGGCGACCTTCTTGCCGAGCGCCTGACGCAGGTCCCACAGCGCACCGGACACGATCGTCGAGTTGAGGTGCACGCCGCCGTCGTCCATCGAAGGCGTGTCCAGCAGGTGCTGGAAGTCCGCCGTGGTGGCGCCGTCGTCGAGGTCACGCAGGGCACATTGAGCCGGCGCCAGCGTGCGGCAGAGGTCGCCGCCGAGCAGGCTGGCCTGCGGGTCGGACATCGACGTGCCCGACGCGTCGACGTCGATGGCGTTGCCGAAGTAGTCGGCGATCGCCTCGTTGAGCGCGCCCGGCTGCCCGGCGTACACGAGGCTTGCGGTGTGCTCGACCACGCCGTGGGTCATCTCGTGACCGACGACGTCCGGGTCGGCGGCCAGCGGCAGATATTCGGCGTCGCCGCTGCCGTACACCATGCGGGTGCCGTCCCAGTAGGCATTGACGAACCCGGAGCCACCGTACGTGATCCCGACGATCGAGTTGATCGCCATGCCCTCGTCGTCCAGGCTGTTACGCCCGAGCTTGTCCTGGTACCACTCGAACACCTTCGCGGCGTCGTAGGCGGCGTCGACGGCACCGGCCTCGGTCAGGTCGGCGCCGAGCTTGGTCGACGGCGACGCGAACGGCGCGAGACCCTCGGGCCACTGGTCGCCGAGCAGGTCGTAGTAGTCCCAGCCCCGGCCGTCCCAGGTGGTGAGCGGCGCGGTGTGGGTCTGGTCCTTCATCAGGTACGAGCCGGTCTCGGACTGCACCAGCGGAAGCGAGACGGTGGCGCCGTGCAGGGTGGTGCCCTGGCCGACGACCGCTGCCGTGCCGTTGCCCGCCGGGCGCGGCTTCGTCCGGGCCTGCGGTGCGGCGGTGCCGAGGGCGGCGGCCTGCTGGCCCGAGGCGAAGGACTTGATCCGGCTGACGCTGAGCAGCGGTACGCCGTTCGTCGCGCCCACGTACACGTCGCGGAGCACGGGCCGGCCCGAGACGACGTCCTTGCCCTTGACGAGCACGCGCCGCGCGAGCACACCGGTGCCGGTCGGCATGACCACGAGGCCCTGGTCGGTGCCCGCGAGGTCGGGCTTGGAGGCCACGACCGCCGCGCCGGGGTTCAGGCTCTTGCGCACCTCGTCGACCGCGCGGGAGACGGCGATCGCGGTGGGGATCGGGGTGACGCTCGTGTCGACGTCCAGGTTCGTGAAGTAACTGCCCGACGTCCCGGTCACCGTACGCTTGCCGGCCGTCTTCTCCGTGCGTACGACATATTGCGCGCCGAACACGGGCAGGCCCTTGTACTTCTGGTTCAGCCGGACCGTCTCCCGTTCGCCCTCCGTCTCGACGCTCGCGGTGGTGAGCGTGCCGGCCGGATCGCCGATCCGATAGCGATCCTTGTGGCCCGCGAGGTGGGCCTTGGCGGCCTTGTCCGGTGCGACCGTGGCGTCGACCGGGTCGGCGACGTCGTCGACGAGCGTGGGGGTGTCCGTGGCGGGCGCCACCGTGAGCTCATCCGACGCCGGGGTCTCCGCGTACGCGGCCTGGGCGGTGGTCCCGAGGATCGCGGCCGTCGCCAGAACGGCGATGGCGGGTAGTGCCTTGGGTCTGCGCAACTGGTGCTCCTGCGAGGTTGTGAAGGGTTCACCCACCTCACCCCCGGGTCGGCCGCCGCCACAAGAACGATCTTGCGCATTTGCGCAAGTGCGCAGCTCCGGCCAGCTGGTTCTTACACATTCGTAATCCCCGATTCACCGGAGTGGACGGCGCTCCTAGCATGATCAGGTTGGAAAGGTGTCAGAACGTATGGACGAATCGGACATACCGTGGTCGGTGGCCGGTCTTGATCCGCTGGCCGGCCGGGTGCTGGAACACCTGATGGCCGTACGATCGGCGGACCGCGACGAGGTTGCGTCGGCGGCCGGGGTGTCACCCGCGGAAGCGGAGCGAGCACTGGCACTCCTGGCCGACTCGGCACTGGCGTCGCGGATCGCCGGTGCGGAACCGCGATGGGCGGCCGCTCCGCCCCGGCCGTCACTCGGTGCCCTGCTGGCCCGGCGACGAGCCGAACTCGCCCGGGTCGAGGAGCTCGCCGAGCGGCTCTACGAAGCGCACGAGGCGGTGTCCGGTCCACGCGCCACAGACGTGGTGGAGGTGCTGACCAGCGAGGACGAGGTGCCCGCGCGCTATCACCAGCTGCTGACGGAAAGCTCGTTCGAGGTGCTGCATCTGGCGAAGCCACCGTACGTGGCGGGGGCGTCGGCGTCGGCCGAACTGAACCCCGGCCTGCGGATGCGATCGGTGTACGAGACGGACGGCTTCACCGACGCGGTGTCGCTCATGACGGCGCTGCGCGGTTCGGGCCGGGGCGGCCGGCTGCGGCTGACATCGCAGATCCCGGTGAAACTGGTCGTCTTCGACCGGGCGGCCGCGCTGCTGCCGATCTGGGGCGACCGCCCGTCGTCGGGTTCCTTGGTGGTGCACTCGCCCGCACTGGTGACGGCGCTCGTGGCGCTGTTCGAAAACGTGTGGGAGCGAGCCGAACCGGTGTCGCTGACGAGGCGGCGCGACCCCTCGGACGCGGACGACGACCTGCCGGCCTCGGGGCGCGACCTGCGAACCCGGGAGATCCTGCGCATGATGGCGGTCGGCATGAAGGACGAGACGATCGCCCGCATCCTCAACATCAGCCGCCGCACGGTCCAGCAACACATCAGCGACGCGGGCTCCCTGCTCGGCGCCCGGACGCGCTTCCAGATCGCCGTCCTGGCCACGAAGCGAGGCTGGCTGACCGACCACGACGACGGATAGCGCGGGTTCGCCACCAGGGCTCGACTCCGCTCCGTAGTGGACAGGTGTCGATACCGTCGCGGCTCAGGTGCGAATGTCCGTGCGCGAGGAGGTCGAGATGACCAATCCGATCGATCCGTCCGGCCTGGGCGGGACGCTGTCCGATGTGGTGGCCGCGCTCGGCCGGGTTCACCGGCCCTCCGGCGATCAGGAATCGCCCATCGGTACGGGCGAGGCCGCCGACGGCCGGATTCGCGTCCGGGCGGCTCTGCCCGGGCGGATCGAGAACCTTGAGATCGAGCCCTCGGTGCTGCGGCTGAGCGGCGAGGAACTGGCACGGGAGATCGAGTCGGCGGTCAACGCCGCGCTCGCCGACCTGCAGCGCCGGGCTGTGGCCGCCGCCGGTCCGGCGGACCTCGGCGCGCTCACCGAACAGCTCAAGGACGTCCAGTTCAACGCCGAGCGTCAGTTCGCCAAGCTGACCGCGTCGCTGGTCGAAGCGCAGGAGCAGCTCACCCGCCGGGCCGGCGACCGATGACCGGCTTCATGATCGATCCCGAGCGGCTCTCGGCGTCCGGGTCGGCCCTGCGGAGCGTCGCCTCGCGGCTCTCCTCCGAGCTGGCGTCGTTCCGGTCCGAGCTGGCCGGGTTCGGCGCGCCCTGGGGCAGCGACGACATCGGCTCGCTGATCGGCGCCGCCCACGACGAGGTCTCGTCGTGGGCGTTCGAGTGCTACCAGGACGCGCTGGACGAGATGGCCTCCGCCGGCGCCGACGTGGTGGAGATCAGCGCGCAGCACGCGGAGGTGGACGAGAACGTCAGCCGCCGGTTCGGTGCGCTGCTCAATGAACTGGGGCGCTGACGCATGGCCCTGGAGATCCCGGGCGAGCTTCGATCGCTGCTCGGCGTCCTCGGCTACAGCTGGCCCGAGGCCGACGAGACCGCGCTGGTCGAAATGGGCCGGGCGTGGATGTCGTTCTCCGACCGGCTCGAGGCCATCGTGTCGGATGCGACGTCGACCGCCTCCGAGGTGTGGACCGAGCACGAAGGCGAGGCCGTCGCGGCGTTCCAGGCCTGGTGGGCCCGGGAGGACAGCCCGGCCAAGGCGCTCCTGGACGGCGCGAACGCGGCCACACTGACCGGCACCGGGCTGATGATCTGCGGCGGGATCGTGCTTGCCCTGAAGGTAGCGGTCATCGCCCAGCTCGCTCTGCTGGCGGTGGCGATCGCGCAGGCCGTGGCGACCGCGGTGCCCACGTTCGGCGCGAGCCTGGCCGAGATCCCGATCTTCCAGCAGATAACCAGGACGATCGTCGGGAACCTCGTGCAGGAGGCAACACTTCAGCTGCTGGACGGGTGACCGGGAATGGCCCGGGGCTCCGGCAAGCTGATGCGGGCCGCGCTGCGGTTCCTCCGCAAGACGCGCAAGCGTTCGCGGCCGGATCGGATGAACCCGCACTTCACGACCCACACCATCGGCGGCGGCCACGTATGGCCCGGCAAGCCCAAAGGCTCCGGTTACCACTACCGTCCCGGAGGCGAGGATTACCCTGACCGCCGGATTGTGCCCGGGTCGAAGGTCACCCACCGGAACGGCGTGTACGAGGCTGAACCTGAGTTCTTCGACCCGACCCTGAACCCCCCGGCCGGCGCATGGAAGCCGAAGTCCGGCAACAGAGGCTTCAGCACGTTCTTCCCCGATGACTGGACACCGGCACAGGTCGACAACGCGGTGTCCGGTGCCTTCAAGAACTCGACTCAGGTAGCCGAGAACAGATGGATCGGTACCTACAATGGCGTCACGATCGAAGGTTTCTACAACCAGTCCGGCGGCTTTACGCATGGCTGGCCGGTTCCCTAACGCACCGAGAGGCCTGCGGTGAGTGTTGTCAGCTTGCGGATCGATCCCACGTACCGCCGTCCCGTCTACCACGTCGAGGACCAGCGATACGACCTGTTGGGGGAGTGGCTGACCACCGACATCGGTACGTTCTTCCTCGTCGCCCTCGACGCTCTGGCGATGGCAGACGACGTCGCCCACGGCAGGCCGCCGTTCGACGAATGGAGCAGCGAGAACTACGCCGTGTCGTTCACGCCCTCAGCCCTGCTCATCACCAACCTGTGGGTGCCTGGGGCCGAAGGGGAGTTTCCGGCTGGCGTCGCCCGGGAGGCGATCGAGGACTACTGGAGTTTCCTGGTCGGCCAGCCCGAGAGGGACGTCGTCCGGGAGTACCGTCCCGACCTCCCGGAATGGCAGGCCAATCTGCTGCGCTGGGAGGAGAAGTGGGGCCGCCCTCATCCGTACCGGGGACGGCTTTTCTGAGCGTCAGCGGAGTAGTGGGTCGGCTCTCCACTCCTCGGCGGGCCAGCGGCGTTGGTCCACGTCGCCGATGACGTTGGTGTAGCCGGCTACGTGGTTGGCGAACTCGGCCCGGGTGGGCAGGTCTTGCTGGGAGGCCGGCTGGGCGTTGTCGAGGCGCCGCTGCAGTTGGTGTTCGGTCCACGAGGCGGTGTAGCTGTGCATCGCGGACCGGTGCGCCGATTCGCTGGTCACGACGGTCAGCAGGGTCCAGCACACCAGTTCGCCGACCACGGCCGCGTGAATGTGCTGGTCGGCGCCGTCGCGGGGGCGGTGGGCGCCGATCTCGGCGACGCGGTCGATCAGTCTGAGCACCTGGGCGGTCGGGTAGGCCTGCTGGACCAGTTTGGTGAACTCGTCGGGATTCTTGATGAGCATGGTCCCCAGGTAGACCGTGATCGCCTCGGTGGAACCCTCGAAGATCCGGAACAGTCGATAGTCGCGGAAGTGCTGGCCGACGGTGTTGGTGTCGAGGAAGCCGCGGGCGCCTAACACTTGCAGGGCCGTGTCTATCGCGTTCCAGCCCAGTTCGCAGCCCAGGATCTTCGCGCAGAAGTACCAGGCGTCGGGCACGTCCTGGCCCTGGTCCCGCCAGGTCGCGATGCGCGAGATCAGCGTTTCGACGGCTTGGGCGGCGGCCCCGGCCTCGGCCAGCACCTGGCGTATGCGGCCGTTCTCGGCCAGGGAGCCGGTGGCGACCTCGCGGCCGTTCGCGAATCGCTGGGCCAGGTCGAGGGATCGCATGGCCGCCCCGAGCGCCATCGCGGCCAGCACCACCCGGCCGCCCATGAAGGCCGCCTTGGCTGTGCTGAGGCCGTCCCCTTCGGCGCCCAGCAGTGCGGACGCGGGCACTCGAAGGTTCTGGAAGCTGAGATCGTATTGCGGCACCGCGCGCAGGCCGAGGGTCAACATCTCGGGTCCGATCCCGAAGCCGGGCGTACGGCTGTCGACCACGAACCCGGTGATTCCCCGGGGCCGGCCGTCGTCGCCGCGCAGGGCCGCGAAGACGTTGACGTATCGGGCGTCCCCGCCCAGCGAGATCCATTTCTTAACGCCGTTGATCGTGTAGGAGCCGTCCGGGTCGCGGACCGCGCTGGTCGTCATTCCGCGGATGTGGGAGCCGATGCCCGGTTCGCTGATCGCGCTGGTGGTCAGCGCCTGTCCCGCGGCCAGCCGGGGCAGCACGCTGCATTTGACCTGCTCGGTGGCGGAATTCAGGATCGGCGCGATGCCGAGGGTGTTGTGCACCGCGCAGAACACGGCGAGGTTGGCATCGATGGCCCCGAGTTGGGTGAACACGCGATTCATGTCGGCGTGGGACAGATCTTGTCCACCGTGTTCCCGGGGGATCTGCAGGCCGAGCAGGCCGACGCCGGCGAAGTCCGATATCAGGGCCGGCGGTAGGGATCGGCGCTCGTCCATCAATCGGGAGTTGAGGAAATTGCGGGCGTACTCGCGCAGGAACTCCAGCATCCTGGTCGTCGAACTCGACTCCGGCCGGTCGTCCGTCGCTGTGCGCAGAGCATTGGCGTCGGTGTCCATCGTTCACTCCCCGGGAGGATGCTTCGGCATTCCCGTCCAAGGGATGTCGAGATGCGCGCGGCAAGATCCGGCCGTTATGGGTCTTGAACGTACGTTCGTCTATGTCCGTCCGGACTCTACAACGGGTCCATGGTTTCGCAAAGTGGTCGCGCAGCTACTCAAAGTATTCGCGTTCTTGGCGGTGGCGGGGAAAGACGAGGTCGGACCGCCTCCGGTGGAGTGCGGCCCGACCCGAGTGATTGTTCTAATTTCCTTCCCGAGCATGGATCTGCGCGACCAGTTCGGCGGCGAGCGCCTTGATCGTCTCGAGCCCCGGCCGGCCCCAGGGGCGCGGTTCGAGGTCGACCACGCAGACCGTGCCGAGCGCGACGCCGGTCCGATCGATCAGAGGTGCGCCCAGGTAGGAGCGGATCCCGATCTCGTCCACCACGGGGTTGCCGGCGAACCGGGGATAGTCGCAGACGTCGTCGAGCACCAGGGCTTTGCGCCGGACCACGACGTGCGGGCAATATCCGTGCGCACGGGAGAACGTACGACCGGCCAGGCCCGCCCGCACCGGCCCCGGAATGGTGCCACCGGCGTACAGGCCGCCCAGGTACTGACGTTCCGCCTGGATGAAGTTCACCATCGCCAGCGGCGCCCTGGTGACGTCGCCGACCCGGCGGGCGAACTCGTCGAGCCGAGGATCCGCGTCGTCACCCAGGCCAAGCTCGTGCAACCGGCGCATGCGAGCGGGCACCTCCGGATCCGCCGGGGTGAGGGGATGGTGGCCGGACAGGTCGTAGATCATGCCGGGGCTCCGTTCGATCGGCGGGCGTGGAGGCGAGGAGACGGTGCAGCAGGTTGACGAGCACGCCGGTGGCGGATCGCCGGTCGCGCGCGTCGCAGTGCGCGATCGGAACGTCCGGCCTCAGGTCGAGAGCATCGCGGAGGTCGTCCAGTTCGTACCGGCAGGTGCCGTCGAATTCGTTGACCGCGATCAGGAATCCGATGCCGCGGGACTCGAAGAAATCGACGGCCGGGAAACAGTCCTCCAGTCGTCTGGTGTCGGCCAGCACGACAGCGCCGATGGCGCCGCTGGACAACTCGTCCCACATGAACCAGAAACGCTCCTGTCCGGGGGTGCCGAACAGGTAGAGCACATGATCCTCGCTGATCGTGATCCGGCCGAAGTCCATCGCGACCGTGGTCGTCGATTTGCCCTCGACGCCGGTCAGCCGGTCCGTGCCGGCGCTCGCGGTGGTGAGCAACTCCTCGGTGCGCAGCGGCTCGATTTCGCTGATCGCTCCGACAAACGTGGTTTTGCCGACGCCGAAACCGCCCGCGATCAGGAGCTTGAGCGCGGACGGGAACGCGTCAGAGCCGTCGTTCAAGGGCATTGAGAATGGTCTCCAGTACGGCCGGATTCTCCGAATCAGCCATCGGGTCGGGGGAGCGGGTGTCGACCACGCCCCAATCCACCAGATCGGAAAGCAGGATCTTGGTGACAACCGCGGGAAGCCTCAGCCGCGCCGCGACCTCGGCGACCGTGGTGACGCTGTCGCAGAGCCCCAGCGCCTGAGCATGGTCCGGTCCGAGCTGGCCGTGCGGCCGGCGTCCGGTGGCGATCACCATCGACAGCAGATCCATCCTGGTGGTCGGTTCGGTCCTGCCGTCGCTGACCGTGTACGGCCGGATGAGCCGTCCCGCGGCGTCGTCGAACCAGTGCTCATCGTCGGCCCGCAGCACGCTCACCGGCCGCGCACGTCCAGGAACTCGGGTTCATGGCGGGCCGGCGTCGACAGGTACGGCCGTACGCTCTTGACCATCTGCGCCATCTCGTAGCCCAGCACCCCGGGGTCGGCCGTCTTGCCGGCGACGACGGCGAGCACCGCCCCGGACCCCGCCGCCGAGACGAACAGCAGCGACTCGTCCAGCTCGGCCACCACCTGCCGGACCCCGTCGCTGCCGTCGAACCGGGTGCCGGCACTGCGGGCCAGCGAGAACAACCCGGAGGCGATCGCGGCCAGGTGGTCGGCGCCGTCGTCGTCCAGCCCGTGCGCGGCCTTGCGCAGACCGTCCGACGACAACAGCAGCGCGCTCTTCGTGTCCGGGACGCGGTCGACCAGGCCCGTCAACAGCCAGACAAGGTCCTGAGGCGTACGTGCGGGATCGGTGAGCGACATGTGAGCTGGGCCTTTCTGATAGCGGGGCCGGTGGTCAGCCATGGCTTCCGGAGCCGGGCACGTCTGCCTCACCCCGCGAGACGCCGTTCAGGAACGACGACATCAAGCCCGGGTGATGCTCGCCGGCCGGCGTCGAGTCCGGGCGAGGGGCGCCGAGCTGCAACTGCGGGGCCATGTGGGTCTGACTGCGGCGCCGCGGAAGCGGAGGCCGCGACGGAGCGGCGGCCGGTCGGACGGTCAGTCGCGTGATCTCAGCCGTGTCCTGCGCACCGCTCGGCGCCGGGTCCCGTACGGGAATGCGCTTCTGCAGCGGGACTCGTCGCTCGAGCGGAGGCCGAACCTGGAGCGGCTCCGCGGCCGGGGTCAGAACCGGTGCCTGCGGCGCTTCCGGTACGGATCCAGGCGCCGAACCCATCAGCAGAGGCGGCAGGATGACCACGGCCTGGATGCCGCCGTAGATGTTGGCCTGCAGCTGTACGACGATCCCGTGCTGGCGGGCGATCATCGAGACCACGTAGAGCCCGATCCGCCCGTCCCGCAGCAGGTCGTCGAGGTTGGTGTCGTCGGGGTTGACCAGCAGCCGGTTGACCTGGTCGAGGTCGGCGCGCTGCATGCCGAGCCCGCGGTCCTCGACCTCGATCGCCATTCCCGACGTGACATGCTGCGCGCGGAGCAGCACCTGGGTGTGCGGCGGCGCGAACATTGTCGCGTTCTCGATCAGCTCGGCGACCAGGTGGACGACGCTGGCGACGGCGTGTCCAGGCAGGGTGCCCTCGATCGGCGGCACGAGTTTGACCCGGGAGTAGTGCTCGACCTCGGCGATAGCGGAACGGAGCACCTCGGTCAGCGCCACCGGCCGGCTCCATTGCCGGCGCGACACCGACCCGCCGAGCACCGCCAGATTCTCCGCGTGCCGCCGGATGCGGGTCGCCAGGTGGTCGACCTGGAAGAGGCCCTTCAGCAGATCGGGATCCTCGACCTCGTTCTCCAGCCCGTCCAGCAGCTTGATCTCACGGTGGACGAGCGACTGCAGCCGTCGGGACAGGTTGACGAAGACCTCGACGTGGCGCCCGTCGGTGTGAACGGCCGGCGTAGCCGGGGCTCGCGCCTGCCCCAGTAGTTCGGTGAGCCGGTCGACCTCGGCGCGGGCCTCGGCGAGGGCCGCCCCCGACTCGACGGCCGAGGTCTGCGGCCCGCCCGACGGGACGCCCGACTGCCGGGCGGCACGGACGGCGAACCCGGCCACAGCCAGCACGGCGACGGCGACGATCAAATAAAGGACGATCAAATAAGGATCTTCGGGCATGAGCATCTCTCATTATTTGGTGATGCGGCAATGTCCGTGGAAGTCATTCACTGTAGAGGTAGGGAGGTGCATGACCAAGGCGGGAAACCGACCCACCATCGATCTGATGAATTGGTCGGCCTCAATGTTGATCGACATAATCAGAATGGGTGAATCGGCCGTGACAGTGGACCTGAGCGAACGTTATGGTCCTGCTGGGAGCAGTGTGCGTGCCGCCGCGGGGCTCAGCCTGGAACGACGTGCGGCGAGAGCTTGCGCCGACACGCTCCACCCGCCGATGAGACAGGCGCCGACGGCACGACACTCCGGCACCGACCCGGTCTCTGGCCCCACCACCACGGCACCGTCACGGCCCGGACGAACCCCGCGGGCGGCGGCACCCGTATCACGGTCACGCTGCCCGGACGGCAGCCCGCCGGGACCGATACGCCACTGTTCGCCCCGTCGGCGTTCACCAGCTCAGCGCCGTAGCCGATATCGGGCCTGGGTGAGTCGGCTTTCGCGTACGGTGTCCCTTAAGTGCCTTTGGTGAGGGTGGGCGCAGTGGAGATCGACTATCGGGCGTTGTTCCGTAGCGCGCCGACGGCGTTCGTCGTGCTGGATCCGGATCTGGTCATCGTCGAGGCCAGCGACGCGTATCTGACCGTCACGATGAGAGCACGCGCGGACCTTGTCGGCCGGCCCGTGTTCGACGCCTTCCCCGACAACCCGGGCGATCCCAACTCGGACGGGGTGGCCATGTGGGGCGCCTCGCTACGGAGGGTTCTGCGCGATCGGGTCACCGACACCATGTCCGTCCAGCAGTACGACATCCCGAATCCCGGGGAGCCTGCAGGCCGTGGTCGACAACCTGGACGCCGCGGTGATCAGCTGCGACGCGGCCGGGCGGCCGGTGCTCCACAACGACGCCGCGCGTGCCTTGGTCGGCACTCGTCTGGAGGGTGCGCCGGCCGAACAATGGGGGTCGCGTCTGCACCTGCACACCGCTGACGGGCTTCCGATGCGCTACGAGGAACTACCGGTCGTGCGCGCACTGCGTGGCCAGCGGGTCCGCGACGTCGAAGTGTTCGTTCGCCTCCCGGAGCAACCGCAGCGCCCTCTGCGTGTTCACGGCCGTCCGGTCTCCGGTCTGCCCGGCCTGGCCGCGGTGGTCGCCATGCACGATGTGACGCTGCACCGCCGCACCGCCCGGTTCAAGGAATGTGACCTGGAGGTATCCAGCAAGCAACGCCCTCACCTGGACCGACGAGCACGCCACGGTGGGGATCAACCTGCACGTGGACGACCTCGCCGCCGTGCTGACCGTGTCCAAAACCGGCGAACCGTTGCGCGCCGGCGAATGTGCCCGGCTGTTCGAACATTTCTTCCGCGGCGACTCCACCCGCTTCCGCGGCCTACCGGGCACGGGGCTCGGGCTGACCCTGGCGCGGGCCATCACCGAACAACACGGGGGCACCATCGCGGTCAGCGAACCCGATGAAGCCGTCACCACCTTCACCGTACGCCTTCCAACCGGTCACGTGGGTTCAACCGCCCGCGATCGGGGACGGTGACCAGCGGGCTGGCATTCAGTGCGTCGTGGCCGGGATGTTCGAGGTGTGCCCGTTCTCTTTTTCGCGCTTCAGGCGTTTTTCCGTCTGCTTCTCTTTGATCGTCCTGCCCTTTTTCTTGACGTTCGCCTTGGTCCTCGATTCCTTGGACATGATCGGGCCTCCCTGAACGGGTAGGTGGACGTGCGGCATGGTCGGTCTGCTCGCGGCTCGAGCGTCAAGCGGAAGGGCGCCTTCGGCCGCGTAATTCGCACCGTGTGGTGAGCCTACGCCCCTTCCCGCTTCCGAGATGATCCTGAAGTAGGCAGCGAGCGTACGGCCCAAATGAGCGCGTTCCACGCTAGCCTTGCGGCAATGGCTACTTTTCGCAGTGTCTCCGCGCTTCTCTCCGCCGACGGCGTCCGAACGCCCGGCACCGTCGCCCTGTTCACCGAGCCCGGGCGCAAGGGCAAGGTCGCGCCGTGGGCGGGTGACTTCCGGGTGGCCAACGACGCCGGCCAAGGCCCTGAGGACGCAGTCGGCAAGACCTTCACCCTGGAGATGCCCGACGGCAGGTCCGGCAAGGTCGTGGTGCAGAGCCTCAAGAGCGGAAAGGGCGGCGTCATGCTGGCGCTGATGGGTGAGGGCGCGTCGCCCTTCTGATCAAAGGGTCAGCGCCGCTTCTCCGTCGAGAGCCATGATCTGGACGTCCCGCATGGCGCTGGCCATCATGTGCAACCGATCGGCCGGCACATGACTGCGGAGCAACGGAAACTCGTCCCTCTCCTGCTCCGCGGCGTGGTCGCGCAAGGCGTCGGACAGGCTCGCGAACCGGGTGTCGAAGTCCGGGTGCTCGACGCCCAGCCGGGCCAGCTCGGTCAGCGACCGGTCAATCTGCGCGCCTTTCACCTGAGAGCCCAGGGCGACGGCGTCACCGCGCGGCCCGGTGTTGCGTACGGCCGGGTGAGCAACGGTGGTCTCCCCGAGTTGGTGCAGGTGGACGGCTTGCTGCAGCTTGGCCAGCAGATACTTCTTACGGCCGCGCTCAGACCCGCGCACGTCGACGCACAGTTGCCGGATCTGTTCGTGCTCCCGGCGCAGGGCATCGACGATGTCGGGCGATACAACGATCTTGAAAGACTGCACGGCGACCCCAGACGTCGGCGAGACGGCGCCGAGGTCTGGGGCGGTGACACCACTGACAGTACGCCCGTCTCGTCGCTATCGGGTCCGGTGCTGAAGGGTGGAGATGAGGGCGAGGGTGGATTCGGCGCCCTGGTTCAGGTTGGGCCCGTGCAGGGTCAGCCCGTCGTACCCGCCGCCGGTTGCGGGGTCCCACATGGCCCGGCCGATGTCGTTGGCGCCGAGGAACCAGTCGACGGACTGACGTGTTCCGGTGTGCCAGCCGGCGTCGCCGGTGCTGGCGGCCGCGGTGGCGCAGGCGTCGGCCAGCGCCGCCACCTCGATCGGTTGCTGGTCGTGGCGCAGCCTGGGGTTGCCGCGGAGCCAGCCTGACGACGGGAGCACCGACAGGTGGCCGTCGCTGATCTGGATTTCCAGCAGCCAGGTCAGCATCCGCAGGCCGGCCGCCCGGACCGGGGTGTCGTCGAGAAGATCGCCGGCGACGATGAGGGTCTCGGCGAGGGCGGCGTTGGCGTAGCTGAGCCGTTCCTCCGGCCACGGCCAGCGCGGGTCCGGCCCCGGACGGCCGATGACCATGGCGGCGTCGGCGAGAAGTTCCGCGGCCGGCCCGTTGCCGGGATCGGTGCGGAGCAACTCGGCCGCGCCGAGCCCGGCGAACGCCATGGCCCGTGGGGCGGTGGCCCGGCACGACGCGCCGAGGGCGAACGCGAGCAGGGCTTCCTGACGGATCCACGGAACCGGGCAACGGGCGGCGGCGGTGCCGAGGCCCCAGAGGGCGCGCCCCCACCAGTCGCCCAGACCGGGCTGGTCGGTCCAGCCCCGGTGGAACCCGAGCCGGTTGTGGAAGGCGCCCTGGGCGTCCTGCGCGTGGGTGAGGAAGGTCAGGTAACACTCCGCCAGCCGGATCACCTCGGCCGACGGGTCGGCCTCGCGGCTGGCGACGACGAGGCCACGGGCGACGTCGTCGGTGCAGTAGCCGTGTGCGCGGCGGGCGGTGGCGTGGCGGGCATGTTCGAAGAGGCCGGTGTCGTCGGTGAGCCGCACCAGATGCGCGAACGGGGGAGCGGGAACGTCGCGGTCGGGTCTCGGCGCCAAGGTCGCCGTCCTGACGGTCACGGGCGCGCCACAGCGACCGGCCTGGCACCGGCGGTGACAAGCGTCGTCGCGAGCTCGTGGTATCGCCGCGCGACGGCCGGCCAGCCCATCGCCGGCCCGGAGTGGCCGTTGCGTTCGAGCAGAGTGGCGGCCAGCGCGGGCCCGGCGATGATGCTGCGGATCGCCGCCGCCAGGGCGACCGGGTTCCGGTGGGGCACGAGCAGCCCGGGGCCGTCGGTGAGCAGTTCCACCGCGTGCGGGAACGGGGTGGCGACGACCGGGATCCGGGCCGCGACCGCCTCGACGAGGACGCCCGAGGTGACCTGCTCGGTGGAGTCGTACGGGAGCACGACCACGTCGGCCGAGCGGACGAGGGCGCCGAGGGCCGCGTCGTCGAGGTAGGCCGGTTCGTAGCGCACCCGGTGGGCGACGCCGAGGGCCGCGCCGAGCTGGTGCAGACCTTCCCGGTACGCCTCGCCGTGCAGTTCGGCGACCTTGGGGTGGGTGCGGCCGGCCACCGTGTAGACGGGTGCCGGCTCGACGTCCCGCAGCAGCGCCAGGCCACGTAAGGCCCATTCGATGCCCTTGCCCGGCCCCAGCAGTCCCCAGGTCAGCAGGTGCGGCTGGGTGCGCCCGGCGGTCCTGGCGCCGGCGTAGCCGGAGGCGCCGTGCGGGATCACGGAGATCTTCGCGGCGTCGACCGCGTAGCCGGCGATCAGCCGGTCGTACGCGGCCCGGGTGATGGTGACGACCGCGCCGGCGGCCGCCACGATCCCCTCGAGCAGCGATTTCTGGTTCGGAGTGGGATGGGTCAGCACGGTGTGCAGGACGACGACGCTCGGCACTGCGAGCCGGTGCAGCACGGAGAGGACTTCCTCGCCGTCGCGGCCGGGGTAGATGCCGTACTCGTGCTGGACCACGGCGACGTCGAAGGTGTCGAGTACCTGGGCGGTGTCGCGCCAACCGGCCGGCGTCGTCGCCGTCCAGGTGTGCACGACACCGGGTGCGGGCGCCAGGTCGTCCCCGTTCGCGGCGACGCGCACGATGCCGCCCGGAATGCCGACTGCGCCCAGATGAGCGACGAGGGCGGAGTTGAACGTCGCCAGGCCGCAGCGAGTGGGCGGGTGAGTGCTGAGGAATCCGTACCTGATCGTCATGGGCGTGCCTTTCGGTCGTCGGCCCGCCGCGGTTGAGCGCCGGCCGGGTCGAGAGAGCGGAGCGGGTTCAGCGCCGGCTCTCGACGATGAGCTTCTCGTAGACGGCCAGGTAGTCGGCGACCATCCGGTCGGCGCCGAAGCGCTCGCGGGCCCGTGTCCGGCAGCCGGCCCGATCGATCGTGTGGATCGAGTGCACGGCCTCGACAGCGCGGTCGACATCACGTACGAGACGGCCGGTGACACCCTCGTCGAGGATCTCGGGCAGGGCACCGCGCGGGTAGGCGATGACCGGCGTGCCGCAGATCATGGATTCCACGACCGACAGACCGAACGGCTCGTCGAAGTCGATCGGATGCAGAAGCGCCGCCGCACCGCCGAGGATCTCGCCGCGGCTTTCCGGGCCCACCGCGCCGAGGAAGACGACCCGATCACCGTCTATGTGCGGCGCCACTTCCTCGGTGAAGTAGCGCTCGTCCTGGACCGGGCCGCACAGGGTGAGAGGACGGCCGGCCCGGCGCGCGATCTCGATCGCCGTACCGGTGCCCTTGTCGGGGTGGATCCGGCCGAAGCTGACCAGCCCGGGCCCGCCGGACGGGTTGAACGGGAGCTCGTCGATGTCGACCCCGTGGTGCACCGTCGCGACGTAGTCGAGGCCGGGGCTGCGGTCGGCATCCGAGATGGACACGAACGAGGAGCCACTCGCCTGATATGCGGGCAGAATCCGCGGACTCGAGAACCCGTGCACGGTGGTGACCAGGGGCGCTCGGCAGTGCTGCGTGAAGGCGAGGGGGAGCCAGTCGAGGTGGCTGTGGACGATGTCGAACTCACCCGACCGGGCCAGGGCGTGCGAGACGTGCATCGCTTCGGCCACACGGCCGTCCACCGAAGGATCGTCCGCGTACCCGCGCGGGCACACGCCGTCGAGCCGGGCCGCGGTGATCGAATCCAAGGTCGCGAACAGGGTCACGTCGGCACCCGCGGCGACGAGGCCTTCCGCGAGCAGACCCGTCACCCGTTCCCAGGGGCCGTACGCTCGCGGTGGAGTCCGCCACGCCACCGGTCCCAGCAGGCCGACCTTCACGCGGATGCGGACGTGGCCGGCTCGGCCGGCGCGGCCGCATCGAGGTGGATCGTGGCCAGGACGACTGCCGTGGATATGATCATTTGTCTGCTTCCTGAACGCTGGCGGTGAACCGAAGCCGCCAGAGTCTGGAGCGACGATTGCCAGCGTACGCCTGTTGGCGGAACTGGCACGGTCGGTGCTCGTCAGGCCAGGCTGGCCCACACCACCTTGCCGCCGCGAGCCGGCATCGCCCCCCAGGCCGCGGCGATGGCGTGCACCAGCGGCAGGCCCCGCCCTCGGCTGTGCAGCGGTCCCGGCGGGGTGACGGCCGCCAGCCGGTGGTGGATGAAGGCCGGGGCGCTGTCCTGAACAGCCGTGTGCAGCCGGGCGGCGCTGCGGAAGACGGTCACGACGAAGTCGGTGCCGGCATGCTCGACCGCGTTGCCGGCCAGCTCACTGACTATCGACATGGCGTCGTCGGCCAGATGCTCGAGATGCCAGGCGCGACACGCCTGCCGCACCAGATCACGGGCGGTGCGTACGCATACGGGGTGGGGTTTCAGCTGCGCCTGCCACCGGTCCGCGGGTGACATCATCGCGGCGATCGCGACCTGGGCCTCGGGCACACCGCCGAAGACCCGTGGCCGCGGTCCGTCGGCGCGGCGCAGCTGCCGGCTCAGCGCGCCCCGGTCGGGCAGGCAGAACACCAGGCGGACCGGCGACGGGGCCAGACGTGCCTGACGCCACGCCGCCATCCAGAAGGTCAGACTGAGCCCGGCCACGTCCGTCAGGTGCTGAAGATCGACGATGACGGAGACCGTCGGGCCGGCCAGGCAGAGCCGCAGGCTGGCGGAGACCTGGTCACCGAAGGGCGGCGACCATTCGCCGTAGAGCCCCAGCTCGACCACCGAGGCGGTCGCGTCGCCGCTGGCGGTCACCGCTGTTCCCCGGCGATGGGTCGTCGTGGTGAGCAGGTACGGGGGTTCGAACGGTCGTGCGCGTCGTTGATCGTCGGTGGCGGTCATCGTCGTCCGTCCACGACCGACGAAGGCGCTGTCGGGGGGACGACGGGGTCGCTTGCTGGCACGGCTCGCTCCTGAGCACCTCGGTGAGAATGCACTGCCGAAGTCTGGAGCAGCCGGCGGAAAGGATTCATCCCCCGCCTTACCCGACGATATAACACCGGCCACGAAGGTCGCCCGTCTGTCCGATGATGGTTTGTCCGGTGCGGAGCAGGGTATCCGCGCCCTGCACGTCTGACGCCGTGGCCGCCTTCGGCGGCCTCACGCTGCTCGTAGCCTTCGTCGACGCCGTCGGGATCGGCATCGGCCTGGCGATTTTGCGTGCCGCTCGCGCTGCCGCTGGCCGCGCTGGTCTTCCTGGGCGGCTTCATCCCGGTCATCGGCGCCACCCTCACCGGCGCCGTGGCCGTTCTGGTCGCTCTCGTCACCGTCGGCCCGGTCAAGGCACTCATCGTGCTCGCCGTCGTGATCGCCGTCCAGCAACTGGAGGGCCACGTCCTGCAGCCCCTGATCATGGGACGCGCGGTGGCTCTGCATCCCCTGGCCGTCATTCTCTCCATCGCCACCGGTGTGCTCGTCGCCGGCATCATCGGCGGTCTGATCGCCGTTCCCCTGCTCGCGGTGGTCAACACCGCCGTGCGCTGTCTGGCCGGGCATCCGAACGGCGAGCCGGTGCCGGGCGGGGAGCCGCCGGGCACCCAGCGCACCGCCGACCACGACGCCGTCCCGGTCAGCGGGCCAGAGCAGCGTGCGGCTGATTCGGTCACCACGAACGGCGAGCAACCGGCGGCCGTCGCGGCGGCAGCGGGAGGTGAGAGTCGAGACGGGTCGTGAGAATCAGTGTCGGCAAATCAACCGGGACACGCCCGTGGAGCGTATGGTCGAGCGTGCGGCCCGTGACGAGCCGCGGCCCCGGACCCTGGCACACGATGATCCATGTCAGGGGTGGAATATGCCGCACTACAGCATGGCCGGCTGCACCGTTTCCGTGCGTGATGCCACCGCCGGAAGTGTCGTCGAAGTTTGCGTCTCCGGCGACCTTGATGGCGACGCCGTCCCGATGCTGACCGAGATCACGAACCATCTGGCCGGGCTGTCCGCGAGGCGCGTCGTCCTGGAGCTTCGGCAGCTCGACTTCGCCGGATCAGCCCTGGCCAACTGGATCATGCGGCTGCAAGGGCGGCTGGGCAGTGGAACGCCGGTCGTGGTGTGCCATCCTCGGCCGACGGTGCGCTGGGTCCTGAGGACCACCGGGATGGCCGAGCTGATCGATGACGGCCGGAGCGAGCGGGCGACGGCCGACTCCGCGAGCACTCGGCCCCGGCTGCGGCTGGTGTAGGAGCCGCCGATCTGGTGCGCGCTTCGTTCGGGCCCGATCAGTCGTGGTTCCGCCGGGCGATCTCCGCCCACACGATCTTGCCCGCGCGGCCGGCCCACCGCGCCGGCCGATTGCCCCATCGACGCGCGGTCGCGGCGACGATGAGCAGTCCGCGGCCGCCCGGCACGACCGGCGACGGGGTTCTCGGTGTCGGTGGTCGCGGGTCGGTGTCGGTCACCTCGACCACGACGGCGTCGGGCCGGCGCTGCAGGTGCAGCTCGCCGCCGCCGTCGGTGTGCCGGGTGAGGTTCTCGACCAGTTCGGTGGTGACCAGCAGGACATCGTCGGTCTGGTCGGTCATGTTCCAGTCGTGAAGAACCTGCTCGACCATGCGCCGTGCTTGCGCCGCCGATGTCGTGTGCGTCAGCGGCATACGCCGGTCGTCACTCGGGGACTCCGCCAGCCGGCCGACGGCTGCGGCAAAGGCGACCGCCTGCGCGGCGACCAGTGCCCCGGCGGTGGTCACGGCGTTGTGCGCCGCGCCGGGGATCTCGGCCGTGTCGGCCGCCGGGGCCAGGGCGGCCGCGCGGGTGACCCACTCGGCGGGAGCGATCGGATCGTACTGACCGCGCAGGACCCGGATCGGGGCCGCCACGACGGGAAGGCGGTGTTCGATGTGGTGAGCGACGGCATGCTTGAGCGTGCGCAGGATGCGCCGTACCCCCGCGTCACGCAGGTCGGCCAGGATCATGGTCGCCTGGCGAGGGTCCTCGCGGAGCAGGTCGTTCGCCCAGCGGCGGATCTGCGCGCCGGAGGTCGGAGCGGAGGGATCGACCGTCGGCCCGACCAGAATGAGGGCGGCGACCAGGTCGGGCCGACGGATCGCGAGCTCCACGGCGATCTGGCAGCCGAACGAGTTGGCCAGCACCAGGATGGGACCAAGGTGGACCTCGTCCATCCAGGCGGCGACGAAATCGGCGTGCTGCTCGGCGGTCAGCGCCTCGGCCGGGTCGCCGGAGAAGCCGAAGCCGGGCAGGTCGGGCACGTACACCGAGCCGGGCAGCGCCGCGGCGGTCGGCATGAGATATCGGTGCGACACCGCCAAGCCGTGCAGGAGGAGCCACGCCGGTGCCTGCTCGGCGGGGTCGATGCGCTGCCGGATGTGCAGGCGCAGCCCATCCACCGTTGTCAGGATGCTGACGAACCCGTCGGCGGCGACGGGCGCCGCACGGGTCAGCCGCCGCTGGGCGGGGCTCATGCGGGCGGTGCGAGGCCGGGGCATGCCGTTGACTAACCCACGACCGGGCGGCGAACCGGGGCCGGGGGTTGCCGGCTGGTCACCACGTATTTCCGCAGCCGGACGGTCTCGGAGGTCGCTCGGTAGCCATGGACGGAGCCGAGACCGTAGTAGGTGTACAGCTTGTCCTCTTCGCCCGGGCCGATCTCGCCGTCGGTGTCGACGCGTGGGGCGTTCTTGACACGGTCCTTGTCGAACGGGACCTCGAGCCGGTCGTCGGTCAGGGTCGCCCGGTTCAGCGGCACAAAGGATTCCCTGGTGCCGGCGAGGCCGGTGCGGACGCTGAGCCATTCCGGCTCGCCCGTTCGATCGTCGAGGTAGACCTGGCCGGCGGAGCCGATCTTCCCACCGCCGGCGGCGTAGACGTCGGCGCCGTTGATGTACTGCAGATCGGACTGGTTGATCATGTGGGTCCCTTCGAGGGCGGCGAGCGCGCGGTCAGAACCCGGGAGAACGAGCCCTGACCCCTGAAGGCACCTTGATCGCTCGGCGGCGAGTTCCGTGGAAACCGGCTGGAACGCCGTCCTCGGTGGCGGCGTCGAGTGTGAGCCGCTGGGTGGACGGTTGCCCCGGACTGTCTCGCCGACGGATCCGGGTGGCAAAGAAGCTTGTTGCGCTCTGGATGCCCACGCCGTGTCAGGGCAAACATGCCGGCGTCAGTGCCGGTGCTCCCGCGGCCGTGACGACGTCAGCCACGGCGGGCCGGCCGATCGGGCAGCAGCCGTTCTTCGTGATCGAGCTCGCGTTCCAGCACGCGCAGACCTTCGTCGGGCAACCGGCCGGCATCGCGCCAGCGCAGGAGCTCCTCCCGTTGGGCGTCGATCGCCACCCGGCGTACGTGCAGGGCCGCCTCGTAGCGCGGCGAGACCGGCAGGCTGGCCGAGTCGTTCTCGCGCAGCAGGGTGAGCCTCCCTTCGTAGCGGGCGAGCCGGGTGCGCAGCTGGCCCCTCATCGTGTCGACGACGTGCCTGGGCATGTCGTCATGGTCGTCGGCGCGCAGCTCGTCCAGCGCGACCAGGGCCGCCTCGACGGACGCCGAACGCGCCTCGTTGCGCAGGCGGGCCTGGTCGTTCTCGTCCGCGTGCAGACCGAGCCGCCGGACGATCGGTGCGAAGGTGAGGCCCTGCCCGACCAGGGTGACCAGCACGACGACGAACGTGCAGAACAGCAGCAGATCGCGGGCCGGGAACGGCGCGCCGCTGCTCGTCACGAGCGGAATGGTGGAGATCGCGGCGAGGCTGATCACCCCGCGGGTGCCCGACCAGCTCAGCGCGACGACCTCGGCGCCGGTCAGCCGGTCGGCTGCGGCGACGCCCAGCCGGGACGGGGTGCCGGTGCCGAGGCGGGTGTGCAGAGAGCGGGGGAGTGACTGGGTCAGCAGCAGCCACAGCGGCCGCAACAGCAGGACGACGCCGAGGGTGATCGCGACGGCGGTGACGACGGTAGCGGCCTCGTACTGGGCGAGGCCGCGGATGACCGCGGGCAGTTGCTGACCGATGAGCAGGAAGACGAAGCCCTCGAGCAGGAAGTCGACCAGTCGCCAGACGGCGCTGGTCTGTAGCCGGCCCGCGCCGGAGGCCGACCGCGGCGTGTGATGCCCGACGATCAGGCCGGCGATGACCACCGCCAGCACGCCGGAGACGTGGATCCGTTCGGCGAGCACGTAGGCACCGAACGGGGTGGCCAGCGAGATGGCGTTGGCGATCATCGGGTCGCGGCTGAGCAGCCGCGACAGCAGCCGGACGGCGAAGGCGATCAGACAGCCGACGGCGACTCCGCCCGCGGCCGCGACGACGAACCGGCCGAACGCGGCCGGCGCTGAGAAGCCGCTGCCGGTGGCCGCCGCGACGGCGACGCTCAGAATGGTCAGGGCGGTGGCGTCGTTGAGGAGCCCTTCGCCCTGGATCAGCGTGACGATCCGCGGCGGCAGCCCGACCTTGCGTCCGACCGCCAGAGCCGCGACCGGGTCCGGCGGCGCGACGGCCGCGCCGACCGCGATGCCGACGGCCAGTGTCGCACCCGGGACCAGCCAGGCGAAGCCCACGCCGATCAGCACGGCGGTGAGCAGCACGAGGATCACCGACAGGCTGATCACCGTACGCAGGTTGCGGCGGATCCCGAGCAGCGACGAGTCCAGGGCGGCGCTGTACAGCAACGGCGGCAGCACGAGGGTCAGGACGAGATGCGGGTCGAGGGGCACGTTGGGGCCCGGCAGCAGCGCGTAGCCGATCCCGATGATCGGCAGCAGCGCGGCGGCGGGCAGCCCCGTCCGGTTGGCGATCCACCGTACCAGCACGACCACCGCGACGGCGGCCAGGGCGAACACGACGAACGCCTCGACGCTCACTGACCATCCTTCCTGGACCACGTCGAGTCCGAATTCCGGTCGGCGGCCGCGCCGCGCGGGCTACCCCAGGTCAGGCGGTCTGCCGCATCTCGGCCAGGAGTTCGGGTGTGTGGCGGCGGTCGTCGGGGTCAGCCGCGGCGGCCAGCCCGACGTCGGCTGACTTCCGGCTGGCGCCCGGCGGGATCACCAGCAGGTCGAATCGGTCGCGCCCGAAGTCGCTCATGAGGGTGACCAGGCCGGCCGGCTGGGAGGTGAACCAGCCGAGCCGCAGCGCCCCGCGGCCGGCGCCGACGCGACGGGGGTGGGGCTGGTCCCACTCCGAGGTGTTCAGCAGTACGTTCGTGATGTCACCGCGGGAGCCGGCTAGCGCGTCCACCAGGGCGGGCAGCTCGGCGACCGCGTCGGTCGAGCGGGGCCACCAGGCCCCGTCGAGGACGGTGGTCCGCGACGACTGCGGGTCCAGCCGCAGGCGTACGCCGTCGTCCGATGTTTTCTTGGTTCGAGAGATCAGACCGGTCATTGCAGTGCCTTCCGATCGAGGAATCGCGCCATCAGGCGCCGGGCGCGTCGCGCTCGTCGGAGGATGCCGGGAAACCGGTGTAACCCCAACCGTACGCGCCCCGGCGGCGAAACGCGGCTCGGCTAACGGTCGGCCAGGTCGGGCAGGACGGGGAGGTCGGCGACGATGTTGCCGGCGACCTCGCTGAGGCGCCGGTTGTTCCGGCGGGCGAAGTCCCGGATCAGCGCGAACGCCTCGTCGGGAGTGACGCCGTTGGCCTGCGCGACGATGCCCTTGGCCTGCTCGATGACAACGCGGCTGTTCAACGCGCCCTGCAGTTGGCCGGAGAGCACCTCGCCGCGCCGGATGGCTCGTTCCTGGAGCAGCCCGATCACGGCGACGTCGGCCAGTGACTGGACGACGAGAATGTCTGATGCATCGAGCTCGGTGGCGCTGCCGAACACGCCCATCGCACCGATGACCTCTTTGCGCAGCCGCAGGGGGAAGGCGTGCACCGACTCGAAGCCGGCCAGAGCGGCGCGTGGTGCGAAGCCGGGCCATTTGTCCGTTGCGGCGGCCAGGTTCACGTTGATGACCGGCCGGCCGGTGTGGAACGCGTCCAGGCAGGGACCGTCGCCGTACTGCAGCTGGAACAGCTCCATGAGGCGGGCGCTCTCGTCGGACGCGGCCATGAAGGTCAACCGATGGCGATGGTCGGCCAGCATCAGCCCGACCTCGCCGGTCTCGAACAGCCCGGCCACCCGTCGGGTGAGCATCTGCAAGAACTCGACGACGTCGAACTCGTCGACGAGGGTATCGGCGGCCTCGACGAACAAGGTCGCTAGCCGCTCGGCGGAAACGGTGCTCACAGCGGACAACCGCCCTTCTCCGGATTCCGTGCCGACGGCGGTCACAACTGGCCGCTATCGAAGGAGAGCCTACGCGCAACGACGTCGCGTGCTACCTCTCCCAGCGCACTGTCCTCGGCATATGCGTGGGCGCGCAGCCGGGCCAGGGCGTCAGCCAGAGAAATACCCAGTTGCACCGCTACCATCCCTTGGGCCTGGAAAAGTTCCGCTCGCTGCCCGGTGACCTCGTCCAGCCCGTCGGCCATCGTGCCGGGCGCGGCTCGCTCCTGACCGTCCAGCAACGTTGTCACCGCCATGTCGGCGAACGTCAGCGCGTCGCGGAACTCGCCGTCGGTCAGCGGGCCCGGCTCGACCCGGAAGACGTCCAGGGCGCCGAGGCGTGCGGCGCCGACCTGCAGCGGAAACGCGAACACCGCGCGCATGCCGAGGTCGTGGAGCGCGGGCGCATAGCCCGGCCAGCGCGTCATCGCCCCGTTGGCGAGACAGGGCACGAGCACCGGCTGACGGGTGGTGAACGCGTCCAGGCACGGACCCTCACCCAGCGTGAACTGCAATTCCTCGATGGGCCCGTAGGCCTGCTCGGACACTGCGGCCACACCCCGCATCCCTTCCTGCCCGACAACACTCACCCCTACGCCTGAGGCCGAAAGGGTGCGTTCCGCGGCCGTGCACAAGCGGCGCAGGACCCCGCCGACGCCACCACGGTCGCTTGCCCGGGCCGGCTCGTCGGCCACGAGGCGAGCCACCCGGATGATGCCGTCATCCACGACGATCACCAGGCCGCGCCCGTAGGGCTCTCGGCCGCCAACGGCTTCTCATGGCTGCACCTCTCCCTGACTCGGGGAACCGCCGAGGTCCAGGGCAGCAGCGTCCGAATGTTCGACTGTAGCCGTGACACTACGCCACGGAAGCAGCCGTGTCCCGGCCGTCGCCGACCGGGTCCGGCCGGTCAGGCGGGCCGGTCGCCCGCGCCGCCGGCCGTGGGGCTGGCGGTCTGCTGGGAGCCACCGGGGCGTACGGGGCCGGTGGTGTCCCGGATGCTGTCGAGGGCGGCCGCGGCGACGGCCTGCGCGGTGATGCCGAACTCCCGGAAGAGCCGCTCGTGGTCGGCGGAGGCGCCGAAGCGCTCGAGGCTGACGATGCGTCCGGCGTCCCCGACGATCTCGCGCCAGCCCTGACCCACCCCGGCCTCCACGCTGACCCGCGCGCGCAGCGGGGGCGGCAGGACCTCGTCACGGTAGGCGGCCGGCTGCTGGGCGAACCACTCCCGGCAGGGCATCGAGATCACCCGGGCGGTGACACCCTCGGCGGCGAGCAGGTCGCGGGCATCGAGCGCGATCTGCACCTCCGAGCCGGTGCCCACCAGAAGGACGTCCGCCTCGGTGTCCGCGCCGGCCAGGACGTAACCGCCGCGGGCGGCGCCGGCAACCGGGGCGTACGCGTGCGGGCCTCGCTCCAGCACGGGCAGGTTCTGCCGGGACAGGACCAGGCCCGCGGGCCGGTCGTTGTGCTCGAGCACTGTACGCCAGCAGACCGAGGTCTCGTTCGCGTCGGCCGGCCGCACCACGTCGAGGCCGGGGATGGCGCGCAACGCGGCCAGGTGCTCGACGGGCTGGTGGGTCGGCCCGTCCTCGCCGAGGCCGATCGAGTCGTGCGTCCACACGAAGGTGGCCGGCAGCTGCATGAGCGCGGCCAGGCGCACGGCGGGCCGCATGTAGTCGCTGAAGACCAGGAAGGTGCCCCCGTACGGGCGGGTCAGGCTCTGCAGGGCGATGCCGTTGAGGATCGCGCCCATGGCGTGCTCGCGGATCCCGAAGTGCAACGTCCGGCCGTACGGTCCGCCCGTCCACTCCCGGGTCTGGCGGTCGGTCGGGATGAAGGAGGCCGCGCCGGACATGGTGGTGTTGTTGCTCTCGGCCAGGTCGGCCGACCCGCCCCAGAGCTCCGGCAGGACCGGCGCCAGCGCGGACAGCACCTCACCGGACGCCTTGCGGGTCGACATCCCCTTGGCGTCGGGCGCGAACGAAGGCAGCGCCGCGGTCCAGCCACCGGGCAACCGCTGATCCAACAGCCGGTCGAGCAGCGCCGCCCGGCCCGGGTTCGCCTCGCGCCAGGCCTCGAAACCCGGCAGCCATTCCTGATGAACGTGGGCGCCCCGCGCGACGGCTTCACGGGTGTGGGCCAGCACCTCGTCGTCGACGGCGAACATGACCTCCGGGTCGAAACCGAGCACCCGTTTGGTCGCGGCAACCTCGCCGGCACCGAGGGCGGCGCCGTGGGCCTTGCCGGTGTTCCGCTTGGTCGGGGCGGGCCAGCCGATGATCGTACGCAGCTGGATCAGTGACGGGCGTCCGGTGTCGGCCTTCGCCGCCTCGATCGCCGCCTTCACCGCGTCGATGTCCTCGACGTATTTACCGGTACGGGTCCAGTCGACGGTCTGCACGTGCCAGCCGTACGCGGCGTATCGGGCGGCCACGTCCTCGCTGAAGGAGATGCCGGTGTCGTCCTCGATGGAGATGTGGTTGGCGTCGTAGAACACGACGAGGTTGCCGAGCTGCTGGTGCCCGGCCAGGGAGCTCGCCTCCGCGGTGAGGCCCTCCATGAGGTCGCCGTCGGAGGCGATCACGTACACGTGATGGTCGAAGGGGCTCATGCCGGGTGCGGCGTCCGGGTCGAGCAGGCCGCGTTCGCGGCGGGCGGCCATGGCCATGCCGACGGCGCTGGCCAGGCCCTGACCGAGCGGTCCGGTCGTGATCTCGACGCCGCGGGTGTGGCGGAACTCGGGATGTCCCGGGGTCGCGGAACCCCAGGTGCGCAGGGCGCGCAGGTCGTCTAGCTCTAGGCCGTACCCGCTGAGGTAGAGCTGGGTGTAGAGGGTGAGGCTGGTGTGCCCGGCGGACAGTACGAAGCGGTCCCGGCCGAGCCACTGGTCGTCGTTCGGGTCGTGCCGCAGAACGTCGTGGAAGAGCAGGTGGGCCAGCGGGGCCAGGCTCATCGCGGTGCCCGGATGGCCGTTGCCGGTGCGCTGCACGGCGTCGGCGGCCAGCAGCCGGGCGGTGTCCACGGCCCGGACGTCGAGAGCGTTCCAGCCGACGGTCTCCGCGATCGGCGCGGGCACCTGCCGGGGCAGCGTCGCCGCACCGTGATGAAGCTGGGTCATGGGGATCCTCACCCGCCCTCACCCGCTGAGGTCGTCGGCTGACGACCTCTCGCCGGAGCGGCGAAGTCTCATCGCCGGATGCCCAGGGCCGGCGACGCGAAACCGCTGGACGCCGCTCGATCGGCTCACGCCCGCCACCGATGGTGCAGATGACGTGCTGCTCCCCAGGTGGGAGACTCGGCCGGTGAAGCAAAAAGTGCGCCGCCCCGGCGATTGTGCCGCCGCCTAGTGTGGCCTCGGGGGCGCCTGTCGCGTCGCGAGCGCCGGCCGCCGGGGGCGCCCGCCGCGTTCCCGGCGCTGGTGGAGGACGACCTCGACGATCTCTACGACAACGCGCCGTGCGGCTTCATCTCCACCCTGCCGGACGGCACGATCGCCAAGGTCAACGCCACCCTCCTGTCCTGGCTGGGCTACGCGGGCTCGGACCTGGTCGGCCGCCGGCGCTTCGTCGACCTGCTCTCGCCGGGCAGCCGCCTGTTCCACGAGACCCGCTATGTGCCGCACCTGCGGCTGTACAGCGAGGCCAAGGGCATCGCGCTCGAGATGCGCGCCGCTGATGGCACGCTGCTGCCGGTGTTGATCACCTCGATCGCCAAGACCGGCCGGAGCGGCGCTCCGCTGTTCATCCGTACCACCGTCTTCGACGCCCGGGAGCGACGGGCGTACGAGGACGAACTGTTGCGGGCGCGGCGGGACGCCGATCGGGAAAGGGATCGGCTGCGTCTGCTCGTCGGCGGCCTCCAGCGCAGCCTGCTGCCCGAGACCCTGGCCGCCCCGCCCGGCATGACGACCGCGTCGCATTACCACATGGCCTCGGCCGACGAGGTCGGCGGAGACTTCTACGACCTTTTCCCCCTGTCCGGCGACCGGTGGGGATTCTTCCTCGGTGACGTGCGCGGAAAGGGGGTGGCCGCCGCCGCGGTCACCGCCGCCGCCCGGTACACGCTGCGCGCGGCGGCCGTCTACGATCCCGAACCGATCGCCGTCCTGCGCAACCTCAACACCGTCCTCTACCAGGAGTACGCCGCCCGCAGTCACCGGCACTGCACCGTCATCTTCGGTGTCCTCGAGCGTGGCGCCGGTGGCGTCACCGCCACGGTCGCCTCGGGCGGTCACCCCCCGCCCCTGGTGATCCGCGCCGACGGCTCGGCCGACTACCACACCACGACGGGCGGCACGCTGATCGGCATCCTGGCCGACCCGCGCCTGGTCGCCCGGACGATCTCCCTACGCGCGGGCGACACGCTGATCCTCTACAGCGACGGGCTGACCGAGGCTCGCACCCGTGGGGGCGGTCGTTACGGCGACCGGGCGCTGCTCGACTTCGCCCGGAAGCTGGGCCCGGCCGGCGCCACGGCGGTCGTCGGCGCGCTCGCCGGCCTGCTCACCACCTTCGCCGAGGTCGACGACGACGTCGCGGTCATAGCGCTGACCGAGGGCGGCAACCGCCCGTCGGCGTGACGCCTCAGACGCCTCGGGCCGCGGCCTCGCGGATCTCGTCCGCTTCGCGGTGGACCGCCGCGGCGTCGTGCGCGAGGTCGGGGTCGGTCGCCGGCTGCGGCACACAGAGCAGCAGCGCCTTCGGCTCCACGGTGACCAGCAATTGTCGCCCCGGGTCGATGAGGTCACCGTCGAGCTGGCGGGGCTGGGGCCGGGTGCTGCGAACCTCGATCCGGGCGGCCGTGAAGGTCTCCATGCGGGCGATCGTGTTCTTACGGCGCAGGACGCCCCAGCCGAGCGCCACCCAGTGCCGCAAAGTTCTGGGGCTCAGGACGGCGACGTCGAGCAGTCCGTCGTCCGGCTGGGCATCGTTGAGCAATCGCAGGTCCCCCTGCAGACGCCCGACGTTGCCGACGATGACGGTGCGGGGGCGCCGGGCGAAGGACGGCCGGTCGTCGAGGGTGATCTGGACCCGCATAGGACGGTCGCGCAGATGCCGGGCTGCTCCGGCCGCATAGGCGAGCCAGCCGATGTGCTTCTTGGCGGTGTCGTTGGTCGCGTCGAGCATGTGGGCGTCGAATCCCATGCCGGCCATCACGGCGAAGCGCTGCTCGCCGACGGCGCCGACGTCGATGCGGCGGCGGCCGCCCGCGAGGACGACCTCGACTGCGGTGGCGAGGTCGCCGGTAAGCCCGAGGTTGGTGGCCAGCAGGTTGCCGGTGCCGGCGGGCAGGACGGCCAGGGCGACATCGGTCCCGGCGAGGGCGGTCACGCAGGCCATCACCGTGCCGTCACCGCCACAGGCGAAGACGATCTCGGCCCCGTCGCGCATCGCCTGCGCGGACTGGCCGGCGCCCGGGTCGTCGGCCGTGGTCTCCAGCCAGATCGGCTCGGGCCATCCGGCCGCGGCCAGCGCAGCGGTGATGGTGCGGCGCAGCTCGGCGGGATCGGGCACCTTGGTCGGGTTGATGATCACGGCGGACCGCAGGCCGCCGGGTCGCGGCGAATTCGCTGCATACATGGGCATATGTCCTCGGTTGATGTCGGCTCAGTCGTTGTTCTGGTCCAGCGCGTCGCGAAGCTGTCGCAGCGATCGAGCGATCAGACGGGAGACGTGCATCTGGGAGATCCCGACCTGCTGGGCGATCTCGGTCTGGCTGTGGTTGCCGTAGGAGCGCAGGATCAGAATGGTCTGATCACGCCGGTCCAGGGTGGACATCGCTCGATCGAGGGCGGCTCGGGCCTCGACCAGTTCGAGCTCGTGATCGTCGCCGCCCAGGGGCAGCCAGGCCTCGATCGCCCGGGCACGAAGCGCCGGCCGTGAGTGGTGCCCCGCGGGAAGGGAGCACATCGTCGTCAGGAGATCGGACGGCGTGGAGTCGAGCGGACAGGAAAGCCGCCAGGGGCACCAGGCATGAATTCCCTCGATCAGAAGGTCGCCGATGCCTAGGTCTGGGGCAGCGAGCTATCGGCTCGCGTGCATCAGTGTAGACCCGTCCCGGCCGCTCGGCCGCGTCCCAGGTCCGTTCGCACGTCCCCCGCTCGACAGCGCGTACCGTGGAAGTCGAACCGGCTCAGCCGGTGTGCACGGCCGGTGGCCGTGCACCTCACGGCCTCGGTAGTCCTCGTCCTCGCCCGTTCTCGCCGGGCCGGGCCCCGCGCCTGCGTTGGTCCTCGACGACGGGAAAGACAGTGACCTCCCTGGAATATCGAACCGATCCGCCGACCGCGCTCGATCCGCCCCGCGTGGGGCTCGAGAAAGTCGCCGAACATCACCTGCTGCTGGACGGCTGCTGGTGGCCCAGCTCGGACGACCTCGGCGCACAGTTGCGCGCCCTGGTGCCGGTCCTAGATCAGGTGCGCGGTCCGGTGGGGCGCCTGCTGCTCAGTGCGGCGGGCTGGGCCACCCGGCCGCATCAGGTGGTGCTCGACGACCGTACAGTCAGCCTCGGCTACCTGGCCGATCAGCCGCCGTCGATGATGACGGTCCGCTGCGTCGACGGCGGCACCTTCTTCATGCGGGTCGCGCCGTCCGGCCCGGCGCCGGACCAGGGGTGACTAAACCCCCTGTTTACGGCCCTGCCGAGCGGGTATTTTCGTAGCACCGCAGTCGCCGCCCCGGGCGGTGACGCGTCGGCCGTCCAGACTCCGCGGCCCCAACGTCAGTTCTCGTTTGCCGGCCCCCTCGACGTCGTCGAGCGTGGCAAGCAGGTTGGAGTCGCGCCATGAGCGCATCGGTAATACCGCGCCCGAAGACCACCGGCAGTGATTTCGCCGCCTTGAACCGGCAGATCGTCGAAGCCGGGCTGCTCGAGCGCCGGCCCGCCTACTACGCCGTACGCATGATCGTCGTGACCGCGATGTTCGTCGGTGGATGGGCGGCCTTCTTCCTGATCGGCTCGTCCTGGTGGACCGTCGCGGTGGCCGGTCTGCTCGGCGTGGTCTTCTCGCAGGCCGCACTGCTGGCCCACGACGTGGCTCACCGGCAGGTCTTCCGCACGAAGAAACCCAGCGAGCTCGCGGGCCGGATCATCGCCAACCTCGGCGTCGGGATGAGTTACGGCTGGTGGATGGACAAGCACACCCGCCACCACAACAACCCCAACCACGATGACCTCGACCCGGACGTGCAGCCCGAGCTGCTGATCTGGGCCACCGAGTCGGCCTGGGGCCGTCGGGGGATCAAGGGCTTCGTCAGCCGGCACCAGGCCGGGCTCTTCTTCCCCTTGCTCACGCTGCTCAGCATCGACCTGCGCATCTCCAGCATCAAGGCCCTGCGACGCCCGGGCATGAAACGCCGCGGCCTGGAAGCGAGCCTGATGGGGCTTCACCTGGTCGCCTACGCGACGGTGCTGCTGCTGGTCCTGTCCCCGCTGCAGGCGCTGGTGTTCTTCGTCGTGCACCACGCGGTGTTCGGGGTATATCTCGGCATGACGTTCGCTCCCAACCACAAGGGCATGCCGCATCCGACCGGTGACGAGGACTACCTGCGCAAGCAGGTGCTGACCTCACGCAATGTCACCGGCGGCCGGCTGACCGACGTGGCCCTGGGCGGGCTGAACTATCAGATCGAGCATCACCTGTTCCCGGCGATGCCCACCCCGAACCTGCCGAAGGCGCAGCCCATCGTGCGGGCCTACTGCGCGGAAGTCGGGGTCTCCTATGTGGAGACAAGCTTGCTGACCTCGTACCGCCAGGCGCTCAATCATCTGCATGCCGTCGGCGCTCCGCTGCGGACGGCGCGGCGCGACCGGCGATTCGCCGCCGACGAGTTCACGCCGACGTCCCGCTGACCTCAGTCCGGCCACCAGAGCTTTTCTCGCACTGGGTTGGTTCCTGCGGGCCGCCTGTCCGAGGGGGATGCCGGTCGGCCCGCGGGGGCCACCTGTACCGGCGAGCCACCTGTACCGACGAGCCGGCATCCGGGAACGGATGCCGGCTCGCCGACGCGTGCGCCGTCATCAGTCCTTCTTGAAGGCGTCCTTGATCTTCTCGCCGGCCTGCTTGATCTTCGACGACCTCTCGTCCGCCTTGCCCTCGGCCTTCAGTTCCCGGTCGTCGGTGGCTTCGCCGACACCCTGCTTGGCCTTGCCCTCGGCTTCTTGCGCCTTGTTCTCGATCTTGTCGTCGAAACCCATGACGTTCCTCTCCCGTGCTCCCGCACGGACGTCGTCGGCTGACGACGTCTCGCTGAAGCGACGGTGCATCAGGTGGGTGCCCTGAACCAGCGATGCGAAACGCCGCGTCGGCCTGATCGCCCACTGAGGTGGGAGCGCCGGGCCGCGTCATCCGTCGGTTCCGCTGGTGACGGCCGCCTCGCCGGCATCGTCCGCCGTGAGGTCGGCGGGCCGGCCCGCCTCGCTCGTCGCCGTCAGAGCGGCGGCGAAAAGGACGGTCTGGTTGACCGCATTCAGGAAGACCAGCAGTCCGACCGAGCCCGCGACCAGGTGGTACGTGGGGTTGGCCTCGGTGGCCCGCACGTAGACCCGGCCGAGGGTCTTGAGCAACTCCAGGACGACGGCCACGAGCAGCGCGGGCCCCAGGACCCGGCGCAACGGCATCCGCACCCGGGGGAGCCCGGTGAGCATGCCGGCGGCCAGCGCCATGTTGACTCCCAGGCCCAGCACGAGCCCGACCGCGGCGAGCAGCCACCGCGAAGGGGTCGCGCCGGTGTCGGCCGCGTCGACCAGCCGGTTCGCGACCGACGTGGTCAGGTAGGCCACCGAGAGCGAGACGGCCAGCAGGACTCCCAGCCCGGCCAGCACGAGCAGGTCGATCAGCACGCGAGTGACGAGCCGGCCCGGGTATTCCGGCAGGTGCCACATCTTGCGGATCGACGAGCGCAACACGTCGGCCCAGAACCAGCCGGTGATCGGCAGACCGATGAACGCGATGACGCCGGCGGTGTTCCGGGCGTCGCGCAACGTCCGCACATTGACGTGGGGCAGGTACTCCGCGAAGTAACGCTCGACCGCACGCATCACCGCCGGGTCGTCCAGGAGGAACCCGAAGGCCGCGAAACCCATCAGCCCCAGGGCGAAGATGGCGAAGAACGCGTAGTAGGTCACCGCCGCGGCGAGCCGGCCACCGTCGGCCTCGTCGTACCGCAGTCCGGCTCGGGTCAGGTGATCGAGCCAGCCGACCCGGCGACGCAGCCGCCGCCAGGTCACGGGGAGACCTCGCAGAAATCGTCGACTCGTCACCCAGCCACCGTTACCCCCTGGCGGGGTTAGGCATGTCAGCGCGGTCCGGGTGAGTACGCCCAGCCGGACGGCAGGAAGCGCGGCCGGTCCGAATAGGGCACAGCGATTGCATACGGTATCCAGATCGCAGTATGGTGGATCCGCGGTCGATCGGTGTCGATTGGAGGCGGGGACGTCGTGGTCAGTCCTGGCAGTTCGGTGACGGATCGGGTGCGTGCGCTGGTCGCGGCGCATCGTGGGGATCGAGGGGCACTGCTCCCGATCCTGCATCGCATTCAGGCCGAGTTCGGCTACGTCGACTCCGACGTCGTGCCGGTGCTCGCGGCCGAGCTCAACATCTCCCGCGCCGACGTGCACGGCGTGATCACCTTCTACACCGATTTCCGCTCCGAACCCGCCGGCCGGACCGTGCTGAAGCTCTGCCGGGCCGAGGCCTGCCAGTCGGTCGGCGCGGAACAACTGGTCGCGCACGCCGAACAGGTTCTCGGCATCAAGTGCGGCCAGACCACCCCGGACGGTTCGGTGACGCTGGAGCAGGTGTTCTGCCTGGGTAACTGCGCGCTCGGCCCAGCCGGTCAGGTCAACGACAGGGTGCGGGGACGGCTCAGCCCGGCCCGGCTCGACGCCCTGCTGACAGAAACGGTGAACCGGTGACGACGATCTACGTACCCCGGGATTCGGCCGCACTGTCCCTCGGCGCCGACGAGGTCGCCGCCAAGCTGCGACAGGCAGCGGGGGACCGCCCGATCCAGATCATCCGCAACGGCTCGCACGGCATGCTCTGGCTGGAACCACTGGTCGAGGTGGTCACCGAGCGCGGACGGATCGGCTACGGCCCGGTCGAGCCGGAGGCGGTCGACGACCTGGTCGCAGCCGGCCTGTTCGACGGCGCCGACCACGAGCTGTGCCAGGGCGTGGTGGCCGACCTGCCGTGGCTGAAAGACCAGACCAGGCTCTGTTTCGCCCGCGTGGGCGTCACCGACCCGCTCGACCCCGACGACTACGTGGCCCACGGCGGCCTGGCCGGCCTGCGGAAAGCGCTCGAGAAAACCCCGGAAGAGGTCGTCGCCGAGGTCACCGATTCGGGCCTGCGGGGCCGCGGCGGCGCCGGTTTCCCGGCCGGCATCAAGTGGAAGACCGTGGCCGGCACACCCGGCCCCCTCAAGTTCATCTGCTGCAACGCCGACGAGGGCGACAGCGGCACGTTCGCCGACCGCATGCTGATGGAGGGCGACCCGTTCACCCTCATCGAGGGCATGGCGATCGCCGCCTACGCCGTCGGAGCGTCCGAGGGCTACATCTACATCCGCTCGGAATATCCCGACGCCGTCCGTACGATGCGCGAGGCCATTGCCGTGGCCCGTGACCAGGGTTGGATCGGCGAGAAGGCCGGGCACCGGTTCGACCTGCACGTGCGGGTCGGCGCGGGGGCGTACATCTGCGGTGAGGAAACCGCGATGCTGGAAAGCCTCGAAGGCAAGCGGGGCATGGTGCGCGCGAAGCCGCCCATCCCGGCGATCACCGGCCTGTTCGGCAAGCCGACCGTGGTGAACAACGTGCTGACGCTGGCCTCGGTGCCCGCGATCCTGGCCGGCGGCGCGGCGGCCTATCAGGAACTGGGCGTCGAGCGGTCGCGCGGCACCCAGGTGTTCCAGTTGGCCGGCAACGTCGCGCGCGGCGGCATCTTCGAGACGGCCTTCGGCATGACCCTTGAAAAGCTCATTCACACGTACGGTGGGGGAACGCGCACCGGTCGCCCGGTGCGCGCGGTGCAGGTCGGCGGCCCGCTCGGCGCCTATCTGCCGGCCGACGGCCTCGACCTGCCGATGGAGTACGAGGCGTTCGCCGCCGCCGGGGCGATGCTCGGGCACGGCGGCGTCGTGGTCTTCGACGACACCGTCGACATGGGCGCGATGGCCCGGTTCGCGATGGAGTTCTGCGCCGAGGAGTCGTGCGGCAAGTGCACACCCTGCCGGGTCGGCGCCGTGCGCGGCGTCGAGGTGATCGACAAGATCCGCGCGGGCCAGGACCCGGACGACAACCTCGCCCTGCTGGGCGATCTGTGCGAACTGATGACCGAAGGGTCGCTGTGCGCGATGGGCGGCTTGACGCCGATGCCCGTACGAAGCGCCCTGTTGCACTTCGCCGACGACTTCGGCCCCGGAAGCCCGAATGGAGGAGGCCACCGATGAGCCTGCTGAAGGAACCCGACCTCGGAACCCCCGCCAAGCCCGGCCCGGCAACAGTGTCGCTCGAGGTGGACGGCCTGCCGGTGACCGTGCCCGAAGGCACCTCGGTCATGCGGGCCGCGGCGTTGAGCGGCATCGATGTCCCGAAACTCTGCGCCACCGACAGCCTCGAGGCGTTCGGCTCGTGCCGGCTCTGCCTCGTCGAGATCGACGGCCGCCGAGGAACCCCGGCCTCCTGTACGACCCCCGTCGCCGAGGGCATGCGCGTGAGCACCCAGACGCCGAAGCTCGAGAAGCTGCGGCAGGGCGTCATGGAGTTGTACATCAGCGACCACCCGCTGGACTGCCTGACCTGTTCGGCGAACGGCGACTGCGAGCTGCAGGACATGTCCGGCGCGGTCGGCCTGCGGCAGGTCCGCTACGGCTACGACGGCGCCAACCACCTCGACGAGAAGACCGACACCAGCAACCCGTACTTCGACTTCGACGCGTCCAAGTGCATCTCGTGCTCCCGCTGTGTGCGGGCTTGCGGCGAGGTGCAGGGGACGTTCGCGCTGACCATCGAGGGCCGCGGCTTCGAGTCGAAGGTCTCGGCCGGCGGTACGGACTTCATGAGCTCGGAGTGCGTCTCGTGCGGCGCCTGCGTGCAGGCCTGCCCGACGGCGACGTTGCAGGAGAAGTCGGTGATCCAGCTCGGGATGCCGAGCCGCAGCGTGATCACGACCTGCGCGTACTGCGGGGTCGGCTGCTCGTTCAAGGCCGAGCTGCGCGGGAACGAACTGGTCCGCATGGTGCCCTACAAGGACGGCGGCGCCAACGAGGGCCACTCCTGCGTGAAGGGCCGCTTCGCTTTCGGGTACGCCTCCCATCCCGACCGGGTCCTCACGCCGATGGTTCGCGAGAGCATCACCGACGAGTGGCAGCCGGTCGACTGGGACACCGCCATCCTGTTCACGGCGGCGAAACTGCGCGACATCCAGTCCCGGCACGGCGTCGGCGCGATCGGTGGCATCACCTCTTCCCGCACCACCAACGAAGAGGTGTACGTCGTACAGAAGATGATTCGAGCGGCGTTCGGCAACAACAACGTCGACACGTGCGCGCGGGTCTGCCACTCGCCGACCGGATACGGCCTGAAGCAGACCTTCGGCACCTCGGCCGGCACGCAGGACTTCCGTTCGGTTGCCAAGTCTGACGTGATCATGGTGATCGGCGCGAACCCGACCGACGGGCACCCGGTGTTCGCGTCCCGCATGAAGCGACGTCTTCGCGAGGGCGCCAAGCTGATCGTGATCGACCCGCGCCGCATCGACCTGGTCCGTTCGCCGCACATCGAGGCGCAGCACCACCTGCAGCTCGCCCCGGGCACCAACGTGGCCATCGTGAACGCGATGGCCCACGTCGTGCTGACCGAGGGGCTGGTCGACCGGTCGTTCGTCGACGAACGCTGCGAGGACTTCGACGACTGGGCCGCGTTCATCGCCCGGCCCGAGAACAGCCCGGAGGCGGTCGAGGAGCTCACCGGCGTGCCGGCCGAGGAGGTGCGGCAGGCGGCGCGGCTGTTCGCCACGGGTGGCAACGGCGCGATCTACTACGGTCTCGGCGTCACCGAGCACAGTCAGGGCTCGACCATGGTCATGGGCATGGCGAACCTGGCCATGGCGACCGGCAACATCGGCCGCGAGGGTGTCGGGGTCAACCCGCTGCGTGGGCAGAACAACGTGCAGGGCTCCTGCGACATGGGTTCGTTCCCGCACGAGCTGCCCGGCTACCGGCACGTCTCCGACGACGTCGTACGCGGAGTGTTCGAGAACATGTGGGGCAGCACCCTGCAGGCCGAACCCGGTCTGCGCATCCCGAACATGTTCGACGCCGCGATCGAGGGCAGTTTCCGCGCGCTCTACGTTCAGGGCGAGGACATCGCGCAGTCCGACCCGAACATCAAACACGTGCACGCCGCCCTCAAGGCGCTCGAGCTGGTCGTCGTACAGGATCTGTTCCTGAACGAGACGGCCAAGTTCGCGCACGTGTTCCTGCCCGGCACGTCGTTCCTCGAGAAGGACGGCACGTTCACCAACGCCGAGCGCCGCATCAACCGCGTACGCCCCGTGATGGCGCCCAGGACCGGCAAGCACGAGTGGCAGATCGTCGCCGAGATCGCGCAGGCCATGGGCTACCCCATGCAGTACGGCCACCCGAGCGAGATCATGGACGAGATCGCCGCCCTCACCCCGACGTTCGCCGGGGTCTCGTTCGCCACGCTCGACAAGCTGGGCAGCGTGCAGTGGCCGTGCAACGAGAACGCCCCCGAGGGCACGCCGATCATGCACATGGACGGCTTCGTGCGCGGCCGGGGCCGGTTCGTGCAGACCCCGTTCGTGCCGACCCGCGAGCGCAGCACCCGTAAGTATCCGCTGATCCTGACCACCGGGCGCATCCTCAGCCAGTACAACGTCGGCGCCCAGACCAGGCGTACGGCGAATGTGGCCTGGCACCCGGAGGACGTGCTCGAGATCCACCCGCACGACGCGGAGGTGCGGGGCATCAACGACGGGGACGAGGTCGTGCTGACCAGCCGCGTCGGCGAGACCTCGCTGCGCGCGGTGCTGGCCGACCGCATGCCGGTGGGCGTCGTCTACACCACCTTCCACCACCCGGTGACCGGCGCGAACGTCGTCACCACGGAGAACTCCGACTGGGCGACCAACTGCCCGGAGTACAAGGTCACCGCCGTCCAGGTGGGCCTGCGGACCGCGCCGAAACCGGTCGAGGAGTTGCAGACGGCGATGGCGGCCGAGTGATGTCCCCGCAGATCCGCATGATCAACGACATCGCCGTCCAGTTCCAGCACCAGGCGCCGGACGCCGCGGCGGCCGCCATCGCCGAGCACATCCGGGCGTTCTGGGATCCACGGATGCGCGCCGAGCTGATGCGGCGGGTCGATTCCGAACCCGAGATGCTCGACCCGATCGCCCTGGCCGCCGCCCGGCTGCTGACGACAGGATAGGAGCGCCCGTGCCCCGTTTCGACGTCAACTGCTCGATCCTCTTCACCGAGCTACCCCTGCTGGAACGGCCCGCCGCGGCGAAAGCGGCCGGCTTCGACGCGGTCGAGTTCTGGTGGCCGTTCGCCTCGGCCGTGCCGCCGGTCTCCGAGATGGCGGCGTTCATCAAGGCCATCCGCGACGCCGGCGTTCAACTGGTCGGCCTCAACTTCTTCGCCGGGGACATGGCCGGCGGCGACCGGGGCGTGGTGTCGTGGCCGGCCCGCTCGGCCGAGTTCCGTGACAGCGTCGAGCTGGCCGCCGAGATCGGTTACGCCACCGGATGCCGGTCGTTCAACGCCCTGTACGGCAACCGGATCGCCTACCTCGACCGGGAGGTGCAGGCCGAGACGGCCGTGGCGAACCTGGCCTTCGCGGCGGCCGCGGTGTCCCGGATCGGCGGCACCGTGCTGGTCGAGCCGGTGAGCGGGCCGCACCCCTACCAGTTGCGCACCGCCGCCGACGTCGTCTCGGTGCTCGACCGGGTGCGGACCGAACGCGGCGTCGACAACCTGGCGTTCCTCGCCGACCTCTACCACCTGACCGTGAACGGCGACGACGTGTCCAAGGTGCTGAAGGAGCACGCCGACCTGATCGGGCACGTGCAGATCGCCGACGCCCCGGGGCGGCACGAGCCGGGCAGCGGCGACATCGATCTCGACGCTCTCCTGAACCAGCTCGACCAGGCCGGGTACGACGGCTGGGTCGGCCTCGAGTACATCCCGAGCGGGGCGAGCGCGCTCAGTTTCGATTGGTTGCCCCGCGAGTGGCGAAAGGGAAGCTGACATGACAACCGTGGGGTTCATCGGTCTCGGCATCATGGGCGGTCCGATGGCCGTCAACCTGGTCAAGGCCGGCTACGACGTCCTCGGTTACGACGTCACCCCGGCCCGCACCGAGCTGCTGGTCGAGGCCGGTGGCCGGGCCGCCGTCGGCATCGCCGAGGCGGTGCAGAAGGCCGACGTCGTCGTCACGATGGTCCGCGATTCGGCCGACGTCGAGGCGGTCGCCCTCGGCGATCACGGCATCCTGGCCAACTCCCGGCCCGGCCAGCTCTACATCGACACCAGCAGCATCTCGCCCACGACCTCCCGCGACGTCGCCGAGGCGGCAAAGCCCTTGGGCGTACGGGTCCTCGACGCGCCGGTCAGCGGCGGCGAACCCGGCGCGATCGAGGGCAATCTGTCCATCATGGTAGGTGGCGAAGCGGACGACTTCGAGGCGGCGCGGCCGGTTCTCGAGGTGGTCGGCGCGACCGTGGTGCACGTCGGCCCGCACGGCGCCGGGCAGACGGTGAAGGCGGCCAACCAACTGATCGTGGCCGGCACCATCGAGCTCGTCGCCGAGGCGATCGTCTTCCTCGAGGCGTACGGGGTGGACACCGAGGCGGCGATCCGGGTGCTGGCCGGTGGTCTGGCCGGCAACCGGATCCTGGACCGCAAGGCGGCCGGGATGCTGGCCCGCCGCTTCGAGCCCGGCTTCCGGATCGACCTGCACCACAAGGACATGGGCATCGTCACCTCGGCGGCCCGGGAAGCCGGGGTCGTCATCCCGCTGGGGTCGGCGGTCGCGCAGCTGATCGCCTCGCTGAAGGCGCAGGGCGACGGCGGCCTCGACCACAGCGCCCTGCTGAAGCTGGTCGAGCAGCTCTCGGGCCGCGTCTCACGATGAAGTAGGAACACGCACGGGCCGGCGGCCCGCCTCGATCACCGGGGGCGGGGCGCCCGCCGGCGCGACGGGAACCTGCACGGGCGCTTCGACGGCGGGCAACGGGAGCAGTTCGACCTCGCCGCCGTGCCAGCGCGGCGGCACGACCGCGAGCGCTTCCGCCCCGGCGGCGCCCCAGAGCGAACCCGGCCGGTCGTGCCCGACGGTTACGGCCAGGGGTCCGAGCCGGGTCACCGGCACCAGGCGGGTGTCGTGGGCGTGCGGCGTTACCGGGCCCGCGAGGGTGGCCGTCGCCAGCGGCGGTTCGGTCCGCCCGGCCAGCGCGCCCAGCAGCGGGGAGAGCAGGGTCAGGGCGGCGACCAGCGCCGCGAACGGGTTGCCGGGCAGGCCGACGACGAACCGGCCGTCCGGCAGCACCGCGAACAGCTGCGGATGACCGGGGCGGCAGGCGACACCCCGGATCGGGACACGCGCGTCCACGGTGTCGAGGGCGGCGCGCAGGTGGTCGGCGGCACCGGCCGACGTGGCCCCGCAGACGACCAGGACGTCGGCGTCCGAGCGCCGCAGGGCGTCGACCAGCGCGGTCGGCCTGTCGGTGACGCGGGTTTCCCACGCCGGCTCGGCGCCCGCGGCCCGGATCAGGCCGGGCAGCATCGGCCCGATGGCGTCGCGCACCTGACCCGCGGCCGGGATTCCGGAGGTGCGCAGTTCGGCCCCGGTGACCACGACCGCGGCCCGGGGACGGCGGTGCACGGTCAGCGTGTCGTGGCCCAGACTGGCGGCCAGCCCGAGCACGACCGGGTTGACCACGGTGCCGGCGGCGAGCACCTCCTGGCCGGCCGGGCAGTCCTCACCCCGCCGGCGGATGTGCCGGCCGGGAGAGAGGTTGCCGTTCACCATGCCGTCTGTGCGGGTGCATCGCTCGTACGGCAGCACGGCATCGGCGCCGACCGGCACGAGCGCGCCGGTGCCGATCTCCATCGCGGTCCCTGGCCGCAGCGGCGAGGCCGGAGCCGGGTCGCCGGCCAGGACCCGCCCGACGATCCGCCACGGGCCGGTGCCCGCGACGGCGTACCCATCCATGGCGGCGGAGTCATAGGCCGGCAGTGGAGACAGCGCGACCAGCGGTTTCGCCAGGGTGGCGCCGGCCGCTCCGCCGAGCGGCACGTCGATCGGGGGGAGCGGGCGGCCCGCCTCACGGGCGAAGCGCCTCGCTTCGTGCCAGTTCATCGTGCGGGCCATTCCTGGGCGAGCTTGGTCAACCGCTCGGCCGCCTCGGCGAGGGTGGCGCCCTGGCCGACGACCACGCCGAGCAGGAAGGTGCCGAGCGGCGCCGCCGGCCGGGTGACCCCGTGCGCGACGTCGCGGGCGACGTCCAGGATCAGCCGCTGGTCGAGCACCGCCGGATCGAGCCCGAGCTCGTCGATCGCCTTACGGGTCCAGTCGTCCAGCACGCTCATCGCTGAGCCTCCTCGTCATCGCCCGGACCTGGACAGTCAGCCCGCTCCGGGTGGAGAATATGGATTCCACATACTGTATACGATGGTCGGTCGGAGGTGCCAGATGACGGATTCCCGTGACGACACGACAGTGCGTGAGGTAAGGGACTTCTACGGTCGTCGCTATCGGGTCGGCGAGAGCGATCACGTCCTGTTGGGACGGTCGCGAAGCTGGATGCTCGTGTTGCCCGTGGCCGCGATGCTGGCGATCAGCCTCTTCCAGTACGGGTTCGGCGCGGCCCTGCCCACCCTGGTCGAGGCGAACGGGTGGAGCGTGTGGCAGGCGTTCGGCGTACTCGGGCTCTGGGTGATCTTCCAGGCGGCCGGCTCGCCACTCGGCGGGTGGCTGTACCGGCGGATGCGGACGCGGCTCGCCGTGCCGATGCTCGCCGGAGCGACCTGCTGCCTGATCGCGCTGGTGACCCTGGCGCACGGCGACGCGCTGGTCACCGTACTGCTGGGTTATTCGGTCCTGGGTGGTCTCGGCGCCGGCGTCATCTACATGACCTGCATCGCCACCGTCGCCGAGTGGTTCCCCGAGCGGCTCGCCTCGCGGGTGGCGATGGTCGGCGCCGCGTTCGGCTACGGCGCGATCCCGTTCGTCGTCCTCGCCGGCTACACCCTCGACCCCGGCAACCGTACGGTCGTGCTCGACGGCACCGCAGTGGTCGTCTTCGGCGTGGTCGCGGCCTGCGGGCTGCTGATGCGCAAGCCGCCACGGAACTGGTGGCCCGCGCGGATCGACCCGAAGAGCTGGGCTCTCGACCGGCGGCTCAACCGCAGCCTGCCGAATAATCGTCCCGCCACCCGGCCCTATCCGCCGCGGGCGGCCTGGCGCAGCGGCATGCTGCCGATGATGTTCGTGGTCGTGGCGCTGACCGCGGCGATGGCGCTGTTCGACCTCGCCTACCTCGCCGGCACCGCGTACACCCGAGGTCTGTCGGCCTCGACGCTGGTCGCCGCGATGGCCGCGCTGGCCGCCTCGAACGGCATCGGGCGGGCGGTGACCAGCTCGCTGGCCGACCGCATCGGCCGGCGCGGAACCCTGGGGCTGTCCCTGCTGGTCGGCGGGGTGGCCCAGTTCGGCCTGCTCGCCGCCGCGACCAACGACAACCATCCGGGCGCGCTGGTGGGCTTCGCCGCGCTGGCCGGGGCCGGAACCGGGGCGGGCTACTCGCTGCTGGTCAGCCTGGTGCGCGACTGGTTCGGCGACGACGGGACGGTGCCGAACTACGGGATCGTCTACAGCGGCAAGGCCGTGGGCGGGTCGGCCGGCATCGTGCTCGCGGGGCTGGTGGTGACGACCCCCGACTCGGTCGTGCCGTTCGTGGTGGCCGGCTGCCTCGGCCTGCTCGGCGCGGCGCTGACCCGCTGGATGCGCCAGCCCGGCCTGACCTTGCGCCTGCTCCCGGCCGACCGGATCTAAGAGAAAGGACGGTGACGTAATGGGACGGGTGACGAGTAGGCGAAGAGTGGTGCGGATCGTCGACGGGGTGGACAGCGAGCCGGTCGACACCCTGGCGGCCGAGGAGCCGCTGGAGATCCGGGTGAACGGCCGCTCCCTGGTGGTGACGATGCGGACCCCGGGCGACGACTTCGACCTGGCGGCCGGGTTCCTGGTCAGCGAGGGGGTGGTGCGGCGGGCCGACGAGATCGCCGGCATCCGGTACTGCGCGGGCGCCACCGCCGACGGGGTCAACACCTACAACGTGGTCGACGTGGTGCTGGCCGCCGGGGTGGCGCCACCCGACCCGTCGCTGGAGCGCAACTTCTACACCACCTCGTCGTGCGGCCTCTGCGGCAAGGCGAGCCTGGACGCGGTGCGTACGGTCGCGGCCTGGTCGGTGCGCGACGATCCCCTCCGGCTCGAACCCGACGTGGTCAGCTCCCTGCCCGACACGTTGCGCACGGCTCAGCGGGTCTTCGACCGCACGGGCGGCCTGCACGCCGCGGGGCTGTTCTCGTCCGAGGGGCGGCTGCACTGCCTGCGCGAGGACGTCGGCCGGCACAACGCGGTCGACAAGGTCGTCGGCTGGGCTTTACGCGACGGACGGTTGCCGTTGCGCGACACCGTCCTGATGGTCAGCGGCCGGGCGTCGTTCGAGCTGGTGCAGAAGGCGGTGATGGCCGGCATCCCGGCGCTGGCCGCGGTCTCGGCCCCGTCCTCGCTCGCCGCCGACCTGGCCGCCGATTCCGGGCTCACCCTGATCGGCTTCCTGCGGGGCCGGTCGATGAACGTGTACGCCGGCGCCCACCGAGTATCGCGCGAGGTCCGGGCGGAGGCGGGCTGACTCCGCCCGGACCGACGCTGCCGCGGGCGCGGCGCCGCGGGTCAGCCGGCCGAGGGAAGCGCGGCTGACCCGGCGCCGATCGTCGTCGGTCAGCGTGCCGGTAACGTCTCGCGCATCAGTGCGGCCGCCTCGGACGGCGTCCGGCCGACCCGCACCCCGGCCGCCTCCAGGGCTTTCTGCTTGGCCGCCGCGGTTCCGGACGATCCGGAGACGATCGCGCCGGCGTGCCCCATCGTCTTGCCCTCGGGCGCGGTGAAGCCGGCCACGTATCCGACCACCGGCTTGCTGACGTGTTCCCTGATGTAGTCGGCGGCGCGTTCCTCGGCGTCCCCGCCGATCTCGCCGATCATCACGATCGCGTCGGTCTCGGGGTCGTCCTCGAACGCCCGCAGGCAGTCGATGTGGGTGGTGCCGACGATCGGGTCGCCGCCGATGCCGACGCAGGTGGAGAAGCCGAGATCGCGTAGCTCGTACATCATCTGGTAGGTGAGGGTGCCGCTCTTGCTGACCAGGCCGATGCGCCCGCGCGTGGTGATGTCGGCCGGGATGATGCCCGCGTTGGACTGGCCGGGGCTGATCAGGCCGGGGCAGTTCGGTCCGATGATGCGGGTGGCGTTGCCGGCGGCCTGCGCGTACGCCCAGAACGCCGCGGTGTCGTGCACCGGGATGCCCTCGGTCAGCACCACGGCCAGGGCCAGCTCCGCGTCGATCGCCTCGATCACCGCGGCCTTGGCGAAGCGGGGCGGCACGAAGACCACCGACGTGTCGGCGCCGGTCTCCTTGACCGCCTCGGCCGCGCTGTTGAAGACCGGGATGCCGTCGACCTCGCGGCCGCCCTTGCCCGGGGTGACCCCGGCGACGATGTTCGTGCCGGCGGCGACCATCCGCCGCGTGTGCTTGGAGCCTTCGCTGCCGGTGATGCCCTGCACCAGCACCCGGCTCTTGTCGGTGAGGAAGATTGACATGGCGGTTACGCCCCCTTGCCGGCGAGCTCGGCGGCGAGTCGCGCCGCGCCGTCCATCGTGTCCGAGCTGATCACGCCGGGCAGCGCCGCCTCGGCGAGAATCTTGCGCCCTTGCGGGGCGTTGTTGCCGTCGAGCCGCACGACGATCGGTTTGCTGACCGTCTCGCCCAGCTCGTTGAGCATGCCGATCGCCTGGACGATGCCGTCGGCGACCGCGTCGCACGCGGTGATCCCGCCGAAGACGTTGACGAGCACACTCCGTACGTCGGGGTCGCCCAGGATGATCTCGAGACCGCCCGCCATGACCTGGGCCGAGGCGCCACCGCCGATGTCGAGGAAGTTCGCCGGTTTCACCCCGCCGAACTGCTCGCCCGCGTACGCGACCACGTCCAGGGTGCTCATCACCAGCCCGGCGCCGTTGCCGATCACACCGACCGAGCCGTCGAGCTTGACGTAGTTCAGGTTCCTCGCGGCCGCCCGCACCTCCAGTGGGTCGGTGGCGGTGACGTCGACGTACTGCGGGTGGCCCGGCTGGCGGAAGCGGGCGTTGTCGTCCAGGGTCACCTTGCCGTCCAGCGCGAGCACGGTGCCGTCGGCGAGCTTGGCCAGCGGGTTGATCTCGACGAGAGTGGCGTCCTCGCCGCGGCACACGTTCCAGAGCCGCACCAGCACACTGGCGACCTGATCCCGTACGTCGTCCGGTAGCCCGGCGTCGTAGGCCAGCCGCAGCGCCTCCTCCCAGCCGAGCCCGGCGTCCGGGTCGACCTGGAGCCGGGCCAGCGCGGCCGGGTTCACGGCGGCCACCTGCTCGATCTCGACGCCGCCCTCGCGCGACGCGAGCGCGAGGAACGACCGGTTGGACCGGTCGAGCAGCAGCGACACGTAGTATTCCTCGTCGATGTCGCCGGCCTCGGTGATCAGCACCTTGTGCACGGTGTGGCCCTTGATGTCCATGCCCAGGATCGCGTCCGCGACCTCGCGGGCGGCGTCCGGGCCGTCGGCCAGTCTGACCCCGCCGGCCTTGCCCCGGCCGCCGGTCTTCACCTGAGCCTTGACCACTACGCGTCCGCCGATCTCGGCGGCGGCCGCGTACGCCTCCTCGGGGGTGGTGGCGACGCGGCTGCGACTGACCGGTACGCCGTGTTTGGCGAAGAGTTCCTGGGCCTGGTGCTCCAACAGATCCACCGGGCCTCCCTTCTGTTCGACCTTCGGTGGGTTGTTCCCGGCGCGGACGCATCGGGCGGGATCGATCGTGATGACGGTGCCGATCGGTCCACGGAGGAATCCGGCGGCTGGTCCGCGCCGAGTTTCGGGGAAGGTGCCGATCCGCTGAGGACTTGCCGGAAAACGTTCCGCGATCCCCTAGACACCTGGCTGTTACATGGGCCACGATATTGCCTACCCCATACGGTATGCAATCCCCGAAGCCGGCGGAGGTCAGGCCCTCAGCGGCGTCGGCACCAGCGGAAGTTCGTCTTCACGGTCCGACGTGCACGGCGCGGCGCACACAGGAGGTTCGCTCATGGGTAAGGCACTGGAGGGCGTACGAGTCCTCGACATGACGCATGTTCAGTCCGGCCCCTCGTCCACGCAGATCCTCGCCTGGCTGGGCGCGGACGTCATCAAGCTGGAGGCCCCGGGCCAGGGTGACATCACCCGCTCCCAGCTGCGGGACATCCCCGACGTGGACAGCCTTTACTTCACGATGCTGAACGCCAACAAGCGCAGCATCACCCTCAACATGAAGCACCCGCAGGGCAAAGAGGTCTTCACCAAGCTCGTGTCCGGAGTGGACATCCTGGTCGAGAACTTCGGCCCGGGCGTGGTCGAGCGTTTCGGCTTCCCCTGGGAGAAACTGCAGGAGATCAACCCCGGCCTGGTGTACGCCTCCATCAAGGGCTTCGGCCCCGGCCGGTACGCCGATTTCAAGGCGTACGAGGTGATCGCGCAGGCGATGGGCGGCGCGATGAGCACCACCGGTTTCGAGAGCGGGCCACCGACCGCGACCGGCGCGCAGATCGGCGACTCCGGCACGGGCATCCACCTGGTCGCCGGCATCCTGGCCGCGCTGTACCAGCGGACCAACACCGGGCGCGGTCAGCGGGTGCAGGTCGCCATGCAGGACGCGGTGCTCAACCTGTGCCGGGTCAAGCTGCGCGACCAGCAGCGACTGACCCACGGCCCGCTGGGGGAGTACCCCAACGAGACCTTCGGCGACGAGGTGCCCCGGTCCGGCAACGCGTCCGGCGGCGGCCAGCCCGGCTGGGCCGTGCGCTGCGCCCCGGGCGGGCCGAACGACTACATCTACGTGATCATCCAGCCGGTCGGCTGGAAGCCGATCTGCGAGCTGGTCGGCCGGCCCGAGCTGGTCGAGGACCCCGCCTGGAGCACGCCGCAGGCCCGCCTCGACAAGCTCGACAAGGCGTTCGCGCTGATCGAGGAGTGGACCGAGCGCCACACCAAGCAGGAAGTCATGGAACAGCTCAACGCGCGCAACGTCCCGTGCGGGCCGGTGCTGTCGACCAAGGAGCTGATCGAGGACGAGACCCTGGCCGCGCTGGGCTCGGTGGTCGAGGTCGACCACCCCGAGCGGGGCCGGTTCAAGACGGTCGGCAACCCGATCAAGCTGTCCGACTCGCAGGTCGACATCGAGCGGTCGCCGCTGCTGGGCGAGCACACCGAGCAGGTGCTCGGCGAGCTCGGCTACAGCGAGCAGGGCATCGGCGAGCTGCGCGCCGCCGGCGCCGTCTGACGATCTTCAACGACGAAGGAGACGACGAAATGCCGATCGACGATCGCGGCTACGACCGCGAAACCGTACGCCGGGTGCTCGAGCAGGCCGGCGCCGAGGGACGCAGTTCGCTGACCGCTCCGGAGGGGCGGCTGGTGGTCGAGGCGTACGGGATCGCCACGCCGGGCGAGGGCCTGGCCGGCGACGCCGACGAGGCGGTGGCGCTGGCCGAGAAGATCGGCCTGCCGGTGGTCCTGAAGATCGTCTCGCCCGACATCCTGCACAAGACCGAGGCCGGCGGCGTGCTGGTCGGGCTGGGCACGGCCGCCGACGTCGCCGCCGGCTACGACACGATCATCGCGAACGCGAAGGCCTACAACGCCGGGGCGAAGATCGTCGGCGTGCAGGTGCAGCAGCAGCTCACCTCCGGGCACGAGGTCATCGTCGGCACGGTCACCGACCAGACCTTCGGCAAGGTCATCGCTTTCGGGCTCGGCGGCGTGCTGGTCGAGGTGCTCAAGGACGTCACCTTCCGCCTCGCCCCGACCGACAACGCCACCGCGCTCTCGATGATCGACGGCATCGCCTCGGCCGAGATCCTGAGGGGCGTACGCGGGGCCGAGCCGGCCAATCGCGAGATCCTCTCCGACCTCATCGTGCGGCTGTCGGACCTGGTGACCGACTTCCCGCAGCTGGCCGAGGTCGACCTCAACCCGGTGCTGGCCACCTCGACCGGCGCGACCGCGGTCGACGTACGCATCCTGGTCGACCCCAAGGCGGCCGAGCGCCCCGAGCAGTTCACCGACGAGGAGATCCTCGCGAGCATGAACCGGATCATGCGGCCCGCGTCGATCGCCGTCATCGGCGCGTCGGCCGAGACCGGCAAGATCGGGAACTCGGTGATGAAGAACCTGGTCAACGGCGGCTACCAGGGCGAGATCTACCCGATCAACCCCAAGGCCACCGAGATCGAGGACCGGAAGGCGTACCGGAGCATCTCCGACGTGCCCGGCCCGGTCGACGTGGCGATCTTCGCGATCCCGGCCAAGTTCGTGCCGGCCGCGCTCGAGGAGGTCGGCGCGAAGGGCGCGGCCGGGGCGATCATGATCCCGTCCGGGTTCGGCGAGATCGGCAACCACGAGCTGCAGGCCGAGGTGCTCGGCATCGCGCGGCGGCACGGCGTACGGATTCTCGGGCCGAACATCTACGGCTACTACTACACCCCGGAGAGCATGTCCGCGACGTTCTGCACCCCGTACGACGTCAAGGGCGGGGTGGCGCTGTCGTCGCAGAGCGGCGGCATCGGGATGGCCATCCTCGGTTTCAGCCGGTCGGCCCAGATGGGCGTGTCGGCGATCGTCGGGGTGGGCAACAAGGCCGACATCGACGAGGACGACCTGCTGACGTTCTTCGAGAGCGACCCGAACACCCAGCTCATCGCCATGCACCTCGAGGACCTCAAGGACGGCCGGTCGTTCGCCCGGGCCGCCAAGCGGGTCTCGGCGACAAAGCCGGTGCTGGTGCTCAAGGCCGGCCGCACCGACCAGGGCGCCAAGGCGGCCAGCTCGCACACCGGCGCGCTGGCCGGCAACGACAAGGTCTACGACGACATCCTGCGGCAGAGCGGCGTGATCCGCGCTCCCGGCCTCAACGACCTGCTCGAGTACGCCCGCGGCATCCCGCTGCTGCCCACCCCGCAGGGCGAGAACGTCGTCATCATCACCGGCGCCGGCGGCTCCGGGGTGCTGCTGTCGGATGCGTGCGTCGACAACCAGCTCACGCTGATGGAGATCCCGGACGACCTCGACGAAGCGTTCCGCAAGTTCATCCCGCCGTTCGGGGCCGCCGGCAACCCGATCGACATCACCGGCGGCGAACCGCCGTCGACCTACCGCAACACGATCGCGCTCGGCCTCTCCGACCCGCGCATCCACTCCCTGATCCTCGGCTACTGGCACACCATCGTCACCCCGCCGATGGTCTTCGCCGAGCTGGTGGTGGACGTGGTCGAGGAGTTCCGGGCGAAGGGCGTCAACAAGCCCGTGGTCGCCTCGCTCGCCGGCGACGTCGAGGTCGAGGAGGCCAGCGAACACCTGTACCGGCACGGCATCGTCGCCTATCCGTACACCACGGAGAAGCCCGTCGCCGTGCTCGGCGCGAAATACCGGTGGGCACGCTCCGCCGGACTGCTCGGCGACCGGCCGGACGGCCACTGAGTCGTGCACAGTTCCACCACACCGGGCAGGTGGAGGGGCCACTAGCGACACAGCGACCGCTCCGCGGCCAGGGTCAGAGGACAGACGCCGTGCCGGGCCGTCCCTCGGTCCGGACGTCGCAATTCCAGGAGGTCCAACGTGGACGCTTCGAACAACCCCTCTCCCAACGAACCCACCAGCAGCACGACACCCACCGCCACCGTCACCGCTCCCGACGACCGAGTATGGCGGGCCGGAAGGCTCGAACCCATGCCGATCAGGGAGCTGCCCAAGGCGCCGCCCTCGATCCACCTGCTCGGCCCGACCGTGTTCCTCGTCGCCCTCGGCGTGGGAATGGGCGAGTCGTACATGTGGCCTCGCCTGGTCCTGATCTTCGGGCCGGAGATCCGGTGGCTGTTCCTGATCGGCGTCACCCTCCAGGCGTTCGTCATGCTGGAGATGGCCCGCTACGCGATGGCGACCGGAGAGAGCATCTTCTTCGGCGCCGCGCGGGTCTTCAAACCACTGATGTGGTTCTTCTTCAGCGTGGCGATCCTGGTCTATATCTGGCCCGGGCATCTGTCCACCGGCGCCGCCGCCTTCGAGGAGGTGACCGGCATACCCTGGACCGTCTCGGCCTGCGTCGGTCTGATCCTGGTCGGCATCGTGTTCAGCCTGGCCAAAGTCATCTACCCGCTGCTCGAGAGCCTGCTCGGCCTGCTGATCGGCGTGCTCGTGGTCGGCACCTCGGTCGTCGCCTCGCTGGTCGGCCGGTGGAGCGACGTCACCTCGACCCTCGGCGGCATGCTCCACTTCGGTTACCTGCCCGACGAGGCGATGTCGGCGGCCTGGTTCCCGGTCATCGTGGGCGCGATCGCGTTCGCCGGCCCGTCCGGGATGCAGCAGATGTGGTACACGCTGCACCTGCGGGACTCCGGCGCCGGCATGGGCGCGCACATCCCCAAGATCCGCGGTCTGCGGCACGCGGGCGAGCAAGAGGTCATGCCTTCGCGGGGCTTCATGTTCGACACCGACAACCCCGAGGAGATGAAGAAGTGGAAGGGCTGGCGGCGGTGGGTCACCTTCGACGCCCTGCTGCTCTTCTGGGGCATCACGATGCTGGTCACGGTCTCGTTCACCGTTCTGGCCCAGACCGCCGTACGGGAGAACCCGAACGTCGGTGACCTCATCCGCGACGGTGATCGGGAGGTCGCGCTGACGGCCATGGCCGACGCGTTCGCCTCGGCCGGCGCGCCCGTGCTGCACGGCGTGTTCCTCGGGTTCATCGCGCTGATCGGGCTCAACGCCACGCTCGGTCTGTTCGACTCGTTCTCGCGGGGCCAGGCCGACATGACGTACCACTTCGTGCCCGGTGCGAAGCGGTTCAGCATGTCGAAGCTCTACGCGGGCTTCCTCTGGGGCGTCATCACGTTCGGCATCCTGATCCTGAACTTCGGCCCCGCCGACGGTCCGGGCGCGATCCTCGACGTGCTGGCCTTCCTGTCCACCTTCGCGATGGGCGCCTACTGCGTCGTGCTGCTGCTGGTGAACAACCGGATGCTGCCCAAACCGATCCGTCCGGGCCTTCTGCAGAACGCCGTGATCGGGTTCGGCGCCGTGTTCTACCTCGGCATGCTGGTCTACAGCCTGGTCCGCTTCGGCGTGGTCATCTAGTGGCGGGGCAGGGGGAACTCATGACCAAGTGGCGTCACCTCGGGAACCTGGCCCTGCCGGGCGTCGGCATCGGAGCGATCGCCGGTCCGGCCGCCTTCGGGCTGGCCCTGATCGCGGGGCAGCCCCTCGACTGGGCCCTGGCCACCGCGTTGGCCCTCGGACTGCCCCTGGCGCTGCTCGGCGGCGGATTCGGGCTGCTGATGGCGGCCGGGAAGATCTCACCGGGGGTGTTCGCCCCGACGGCGCTCTACTGGCTCGTCGGGTTTCCCCTCGCCCGGTTGACGCACGAGGTGCTGGTCGGCCTGCTCCTCACCGGCCGGCCGACCCTGCCGCCCGACGTGTGGGGGTTCCTGGCCTTCCAGGCGATCGTCAGCCTCGGCTTCGCGATCGGGTTCAGCTGGCTCTACGAGCGGGTGGCGCCGGGCTGGCTGCGCCGCATCCGGCACGGTGATCCTCGCGCCGAGCGGCTGTACCAGTTCTACCTGCGGCACGCCGAGGCGCAGTGGAAGACGAGAGAGAACCGCCGGCAGGCGCGGGCCGCCGCCCGTGCCGTCCGACACAAGGGGGCGTAATGAATTTACCGCTCTGGGTATGGGCCGTGACGATCATCGGGTTCGCGGTGATGATCGCCTTCGACTTCTACCTGGTCGCCCGGAATCCCCATGAGCCGTCGTTCCGGGAGTGCGTGGCCTGGGTCAGCTTCTACGTGCTGGCGGCGGTCGCGTTCGGGTTCTTGATCATGGGAACGGCCGGGGTCACCTACGGAGGCCAGTTCTTCGCCGGGTGGCTCACCGAGTACTCGCTCAGCGTCGACAACCTGTTCGTCTTCATCATCATCATGAGCCGGTTCGCGGTTCCGGTGAAGTACCGGCAGAAGGTGCTGCTCATCGGCATCGTGCTGGCGCTGCTGATGCGGGGCGTGTTCATCGCGGCCGGCGCCTCGGCCGTCGCACGGTTCGACTGGTTGTTCTACCTGTTCGGCGCGTTCCTGATCTACACCGCGTTCAAGCTGGTCGGCCCGCAGCAGGAGGACGAGTTCTCCGAGAACTTCGCCCTCCGTACGGCGAAGCGGATCCTGCCGACCACCGAGACGTATCAGGGCTCGTCGGTGCTGGTGCGGATCGACGGCCGGCGGATGGTCACGCCGATGCTGATCGTGATGGTGGCGATCGGCACGACCGACCTGCTCTTCGCGCTCGACTCGATCCCGGCGATCTTCGGACTGACCCAGGAGCCGTACCTCGTCTTCACCGCGAACACCTTCGCGCTGATGGGTCTGCGGCAGCTCTACTTCCTGCTGGGTGGCCTGCTGAACCGGCTGGTCTATCTCAGCAAGGGCCTGGCGTTCGTCCTGGCCTTCATCGGCGTCAAGCTGGTGCTGGAGGCGCTGCACCACGACGGGGTGTCCTGGGCGCCGGCGGTGCCGATCACCGTCTCGCTCGGGGTCATCGTCGGCACGCTGGCGATCACCACCGTCGCCAGCCTGATGAAGTCCCGGCGGCAGACCGCCGCCACGGAAGACGCGGAAGCCGAAACCTCCCGCGAGACCGTGACGGCGGACCGGGACGCGGTCTGACCGAGTGGTTCGGCCCGTTGTCAGGCCTTGATCAGGTCGTCGTCCGGGGCGGTGCCACGGAAGAAACGCGCGATCTCCTCGTCGCTCGGCCGGGCGGCCCGGCGCTGGTTCTCCAGCGCGGCCGCCAGGCCGAGCCCGAGGGAGCGTCCGTCGGCCGGGGACCCGGACGGCAGGGCCAGCCGGTCGGTGAGGCGGTTCAGGGAACGGGAGAGCTTCCGCCAGGTGGTCATGACAACATCACTCCTGCTTGTCGGTCTTCCCGGGAACGGCTTTTCCCGGGGCCGTGCGCACCGGACCGGACTGGAACTGTCCGGAACGGTGGTCCGGCAGGACACCCGGGTGGGCCTGGTGGGGCCGGGCACACCCGGGTCGCCGGAGCTTTCGCCGTCACGCGACGTCGCATTACGGCCGGAACCATGCTTTCGCCGTCACGCGACGTCGCACGACGGCCTGAACCATCTCTGTCACCGGAGAGGGCGACCGGCGGGGGTTGCCCGCGGCGGCCGTGTGGGGGCTTCGGCCTCGCGCCCGCATGATCGGGACGCTGCGCCGCGTCTCCTGCGGTCGACTACCCGCAGCCGTGCCACCACAAACCCTCACTGCTCGTCCTCTGGGGACAGGTGCCTGTTGGCAATTTCAGGATACAGGCTTCGGTATACAAAAAACGATTGAGTGAGACCTAGGCCACCGTTCCACCGGCCGGTTCCCGACTGATGGCACGGCCGGTAGGGGCCTGTGGCCCTACGGGAATCTCTCCGTCGCCCCTAGACACTCCGCCGTCGTATGGTCCACGATTATTGCCTACCCCATACGGTATACAACTCGCGGTACGGCCCGGCGGGCGGGTACGACCGCTGACTGTGTACAGAAGTCGCGCGACCATGATGGAGGGCTCGGATCATGACCATCGCTCCACACCGGGAATCAGAAGCCGGCGACACCGTCGACGCCCAGCAGCTCACCGACGGGATCCACCTGGTCGTCGATGCGCTCAAGCTCAACGAGGTCGAGGCCATCTACGGCGTGGTCGGCATTCCCATCACCGACCTGGCCCGCCTGGCGCAGGCGTCGGGCATCCGCTATGTCGGCTTCCGGCACGAGAGCGCCGCCGGGCACGCGGCGGCGGCGGCCGGGTTCCTGACCAAGAAGCCGGGAATCTGCCTGACGGTGTCCGCCCCGGGATTCCTCAACGGACTCGTTGCCCTGGCCAACGCGACCGTGAACTGCTTCCCGATGGTGCAGATCTCCGGCTCCAGCGAGCGGCACCTGGTCGACCTGCAGCGCGGCGACTACGAGGAGATGGACCAGCTCGCGGCGGCCCGGCAGTTCGCCAAGGCGGCCTACCGCGTGCACCGGGCCGAGGACATCGGCCGCGGCATCGCCCGAGCGATCCGCACCGCCGTATCGGGACGGCCGGGCGGGGTCTACCTCGACATCCCGGCCGCGGTCCTCGGCGAGGTCATCGACGCGGAACTGGGCGCGAAGTCGCTGTGGCGGGTCGTCGACCCGGCACCGCGTCAGGTGCCGGAGACCGCCGCGCTGGACCGCGCGATCGAACTGCTCGCCGGTGCCGAACGGCCGCTCGTCGTGCTCGGCAAGGGCGCCGCGTACGCCCAGGCGGACGAGCAGATCCGCCAGTTCGTCGAGCTCACCGGCGTGCCTTACCTGCCGATGTCGATGGCGAAAGGGCTGCTGCCCGACGACCACCCGCAGTCGGTGGCCAGCACCCGGTCGCTGGCGCTGAAAAGGGCCGACGTCGTGCTGCTCGTCGGCGCCCGGCTGAACTGGCTGCTCGGGCACGGCGACGCGCCGCAGTGGAACCCCGACGCCAAGTTCATCCAGGTCGACATCGCCAGCACCGAGCTGGACAGCAACCAGCCGATCGCGGCGCCGCTGGTCGGTGACGTCGGTTCGGTGATGCAGGCGCTGCTCGAGCGGACCAAGCCCGGCCAGATCTCGGTGCCGGCCCCGTGGCGCGACGAGCTGTCGTCCCGGTCGGCCGCGAACGTGGCCAAGATGGCCAAGCGGCTCGAGGCGGCCGAGACGGCCCATCCGATGAAGTTCCTGGGCGCGTTGCGGGCTATCCGTGACGTCCTGCGGGAGAACCCCCGGGCGTACGTGGTCAATGAAGGCGCGAACGCGCTCGACCTGGCCCGCAACACGATCGGGATGAGCGTGCCACGGCACCGGCTCGACAGCGGTACGTGGGGCGTGATGGGCATCGGGCTGGGGTTCGCGATCGCCGCGGCGGTCGAGAGCGGTGACCCGGTCGTGGCCATCGAGGGCGACAGCGCGTTCGGGTTCAGCGGCATGGAGCTCGAGACGATCTGCCGCTACGACCTGCCCATCGTCACGATCGTGCTGAACAACAGCGGCGTCTACCGTGGCGACGCGGCCGCCTCGGCGTCGGGCGACCCCGCTCCGACCGCCCTGCAGGCCCGGCACGACGTGATGATCACCGCGTTCGGGGGTAAGGGCTATCAGGCGACGACGCCCGAGGAGGTCACCGCCGCCCTCCGCGAGGCCCTGGCGCTGGGCAAGCCCGCGCTCATCGACTGCGTCATCGACCCGGCCGACGGGACCGAGAGCGGCAACATCGCCCACCTCAACCCGAAAGGCATTACGGTCCGGTGAGGACCTCGACCTAGACGCCGGGCGGCCCGCGCACGCGGGCCGCCCCCGTGTGCGCGTCAGATCACATCCTGGAAGAAGACGGAGGCTCGCTATGTACACAGTGACCAATCCCGCGACGGGTGAGCTGATCGAGAAGATCGAGAACTCGACCGAGGAGGAGATCCAGGACGCGATCGATCGAGTGCACCGCGGATACGTCGCCTGGCGGCAGCGTACGGTGGCTGACCGGGCTGAGATCGTGGCCCGCGCGGCCGACCTGTTCGCCGAGCGCGCCGACGAGCTGGCCGCGATCATGACCCAGGAGATGGGCAAGCGGATCAACGAGGGCCGCGGCGAGGTCGGCGTGGTCGTCGACATCTTCCGGTACTACAGCGGCAACGCCGCCGCGCTGCTGGCCGACGAGCCGCTGGAGATCAAGGGCGGACGGGCGGTCATCACCAAGAACCCCATCGGGCCGCTGCTCGGCATCATGCCGTGGAACTTCCCCTGCTACCAGGTCGCCCGGTTCGTGGCGCCGAACCTGGTGCTGGGCAACACGATTCTGCTCAAGCACGCCTCGACGTGCCCCCGGTCGGCCGTCGCCATCGAGAAGATCCTCCACGAGGCCGGCGTGCCCGAGGACGCGTACGTGAACATCTTCGCCTCCAGCTCGCAGATCCCGATGATGCTCGCGGACCCGCGCATCCAGGGGGTCTCGCTGACCGGCAGCGAGCGGGCCGGCATCTCGGTCGCCGCCGAGGCCGGCAAGAACCTGAAGAAGGCCGTGCTCGAGCTGGGCGGTTCCGACCCGCTGATCGTGCTGGACAGCGACGACCTCGACCGTACGGTGAAGGCCACCGCGACCGCCCGCATGCGCAACTGCGGCCAGTCGTGCAACGCCCCGAAGCGGATGATCGTGCTGGGCGACGTCTACGAGGAGTTCGTCGACCGTCTCACCAGGTATGTGGCCGAGACGTTCGTGCCGGGCGACCCCAGCGACCCCGCGACGAAGCTGCCGCCGCTCGCGTCGGTCGCGGCGGCCGACGAGGTGGCCGGTCAGGTCGAGCTGGCGATCCGGCAGGGCGCGACGTTGCGTACGGGCGGTCGTCGTATCGACGGGCCGGGCGCCTATCTCGAGGCCACCGTGCTCACCGACCTGACCCCGGACATGGACGTCTACTACGAGGAGGTCTTCGGTCCGGTCGTGCTGGTCCTCCGCGCCGAGACCGAGGAGGAGGCGATCGCCATCGCGAACGACTCGCCGTTCGGGCTCGGCGCCAGCGTGTGGGGGACCGACCCCGACCGGCTGCGCCGCGTGGCCGGGCAGATCGAGTCGGGCATGGTGTATCTGAACAGCGCCGGGGGATCGCAGGCCGATCTGCCGTTCGGCGGGATCAAGCGCTCCGGGATGGGCCGGGAACTGGGCCCGGCCGGCATCGAGGAGTTCATGAACAAGAAGTCGATCAGGCTGTAGTACCTAGCTCGCGGCGTCCTGCTCCTCGCCGTCCTTGCGGCGCTGGTGGTAGGACTCGCGGGTGCGTTCGGTGTGCCGGCGCATCAGCTCGCCGGCACGCCGGCTGTTCCCGGTGGCGATCATCTCGATCAGGAGCGCGTGCTCGTCCCACGCCTCGCGGCCGCGGGTGCGGGCGATGGGGGAGTAGTACCACCGCACGCGGCGGTCGACCATGGCGATCAGCTGGGCCAGGACCTTGTTGCCGGACATCTCGACCACGTGCGCGTGCAGGGCCGCGTTCGCGGCGACCAGGGCCACCTGGCTGTCGTCGCTGAGGGCCTGTTCGCCGACGCTCTGCAGCTCTTTGAGGCGCTCGATCTGTTCCGGTGTGGCCAGCTTGGCGGCCAGCCGCGCCGATTCGGCCTCGAGCAGGGTGCGGGTGGAGAGAAGCTGGTCGGCCTCTTCCTCGGTGGGCACGTGCACGAAGGCGCCGAGGGCGGGCCGCAGGTCGACCCAGCCCTCGTTGTGCAGCCGCTGCAGGGCCTCGCGGACGGGCTGGCGACTCACGCCGAGGTGGGCGGCGAGCTCGTTCTCGACGAGGTGCTCGCCGGGCTGCAGCTCACGATTGATGATCATCTCGGCGATGACGTCGTAGACCGCCTCGCGCAGCGGAGCGGGTCGCTCGAGGGGCTGACGCGCCGCCCGGGGTTCGCCGCGGGCCGCGCCGAGGGACCGTCGCCGGCCGTTGGCGCCGGCCGGTGAGGTCGTGCCTCTCCGATCGGTCATGGAATACCTCCGGGTGCGAGAGCGATCGGGTGGGCTATAGCATACAGTCGGCGAGATGCAATGAACGACAGGTCGGCTTCTCGGGGCGCGACGAGGGTGGGCGGTTCGACCGCCCACCCTCGCACTGTCATTGCTCTCAGCCGGCGACCGGGTCCGGCTCGAACTCGTTGACCTTGGCGATCGAGAGGCCGTGCGCGGTGTTCCCCTCGCGCTCGATCATCACCTCGACCAGGACCGGCCGGCTGGTGCGCCTCGCCTCCTTGCTGGCCCAGGCCAGCGCGTCGGCGATCTCACCGGGCTGCGACACCCGGCGGCCGGAGCATCCGTACGCCTCCATGATCTTGACGTTGTCGGTGCCGTACTCGTCGTAGTGGATGTCGACCTCGTAGTTCATGTCGTAGCCGATCTCGGCCTGACGGATCAGCCCGAGGTACTCGTTGTTCAACATGATCAGTACGAAGGGGATGTCGTACTGGGCGGCGACGGCGAGCTCCTCGACCAGGAACTGGAACGAGTAGTCGCCGACCACGCCCACCACCTCCGCGTCGGGCCGGGCCGACTTGACCCCGATCGCCGCCGGGATCTCCCAGCCGAGCGGGCCGGCCTGACCACAGACCTGGTAGTGCCGGGGCTTGAACACGTTCTGGAACTGGCCGGACCAGATCTGGTAGAGGCCGATGGCGGTGACGAAATAGGTGTCCGGGCCGAAGAACTCGTTGATCTCCCTGAACACGCGGGGGGCCTTGATCGGGACCGTGTCGAAATCGTCGCGGCGGCCCAGGGTCTCGCGGAGCTGCCGCACCCGCGCGGTCCATCGGCCACGATCTGTTCTTGCCCGCCGTTGTCTCGCCGCGGCCAGCAACGCCGCGAGGAACGGTTTGGCGTCCGACACAACGCCGAGATCAGGGCCGAACACCCGGCCGAGCTGGGTCGGCTCGATGTCGACGTGGATGAACTTGCGGCCGGCGCGGTAGGTCTCCAGGTCGCCGGTGTGCCGGTCGCCGAAGCGGGCGCCGATCGCCAGGACCAGGTCGGACTCCAGGAAGGAGGCGTTGCCCCAGCGCTGGGTGGTCTGGATGCCGGTCATGCCGGCGAACAGATCGTGGTCCTCGGGCAGCGCGCCCTTGCCCATCAGGGTCACCTGCACCGGGATGTCCAGGGTCTCGGCGACCTCGCGCAGCAGGTCGGTGGCCTCGCCGATGATGACCCCGCCGCCGGCCAGGATCAGCGGGCGCTCGGCCGCCAGCAGGAGGTCGAGGGCCCGTTCCACCCGGGGGAGGTGCGGTTCGACCACGGGCACCGGCAGCGGCGCGTCGATCGTGGCGTCCCATTCGATCTCCTGCCGGGCCACGTCGATCGGCAGGTCGATCAGCACCGGTCCGGGCCGTCCCGAGCGGGCGATCCGGAACGCCTCCCGGAAGATCCAGGGTGCCTGGGCCGCCTCCTTCACCTGCACGGCCCACTTGGTCACCGGCTTGGCGATCTCGACGATGTCGACCGCCTGGAACGCCTCCTGGTGCAGCTTGCCGGTGGGCGCCTGCCCGGTTATGCAGATCATCGGGATGGAGTCGGCCTGCGCCGTGTAGAGCCCGGTGATCATGTTGGTGCCGGCCGGTCCGGACGTGCCGATGGCCACGCCGACCCGGCCGTTGGTGCGGGCCCAGCCGTCGGCCATGTGGGTGGCGCCCTCTTCGTGCCGGACGATCAGGTGCTTGATCTCGCTGCGCTTCAATGCCGCGTAGAGCGGCAGAATGGCGGCGCCGGGACAGCCGAACGCGATGTCCACGCCCTCCGACGCGAGCACCGCGACGACCGCGTCCATGCAGGGAATCTTGGCCATGGAATCAACCTCCTGGTCGGGAGCGGGACATGGTTTTGGCCAGCAGATCGGTCGCGGCGTAGACGGTCCGCAGCGTCGGGGCCGGGGCGCCGGTGATGTCGGCCATCTCGACCACGGCCGCGACGACGGCGTCGAGCTCCATCTCTTTACCGGCCTCGAGGTCCTGCAGCATGGAGGTCTTGTGGTGACCGACCCGTTGAGCGCCGTCGAGCCGCTTCTCGATGGAGATCTCGGGCTTGCTGCCCACCCGGGCGGCGATGTCGAGCGTCTCCTCCATCATCTGCTCGACGACCCGCCGGGTGCCCGCGCTCTCGCAGATCTCGACCATGGTGGCCCGGGTGAGCGCGCTGATCGGGTTGAGCGAGGCGTTGCCCATCAACTTGATCCAGATGTCGTCGCGCAGCCGCGGTTCGACCGGGCACTTCAGACCGCCGGCGACCATGGCTTCGCTGAACTTGAGGCACCGCTGTGACACCGTGCCGTCCGGTTCGCCGATCGAGAACCGGGTTCCTTCCAGGTGCTGGATCACCCCGGGCGACTGGATGACGGTGGCCGGGTAGACCACGCAGCCGATCGCCCGTTCCGGCGCCATCACCGCCGAGGTCGCGCCGCCCGGGTCCACGGCCTCAATCCGATGATTCTCGTACGGTCCCGGAAGCTGGTGGAAATACCACCAGGGGATGCCGTTCTGGCCGGCGACGAGGGCGGTCTCCGGGCCGAGCAGGGGAGCGAGCAGGGGGCCGGCCGAGGCGTACGAATGTGCCTTGAGGCCGAGAAAGACGTAGTCGACCGGCCCGATCTCGGCGGGATCGTCGGTGGCGTGCGGATGGGCTTCAAAGTCGCCCCGAGGGCTGATGACCCGTACCCCGTTCGCCCGCAGCGCGGCCAGGTGCGCCCCGCGGGCGATCAGATGGACGTCCACTCCGGACCGGCACAGCGAGGCGCCGACGTACGCGCCGATGGCGCCGGCTCCGAGCACCGCAACTCGCATAAGCGACCCCTTCTCGCGCCGGCCGTCAAGAGACCCCCGTCGTGCTGCCCCGTTTTCACGCCGCAGGACCGAGAGGCCGGCAAGAAATGTGTATGCATTATGGCGAGTACAGTATGCAATCTGGGAGACAGTGACAAGCCTCGAACTGCGGCGACGGGTTCGCTGTCGTCGGGCCGGGAGGGCTTGTGGCGGCAACCAGGCGGAGCGGACAGCGGCCGGCGCCGGCATGATGCGGGCGCCGGAGGGCCATGCCCGGCCGCCCCTGTTCAACGACCCGCTGGCCGGGCGCTTCCTGAGCGGGTGGCCGGCCGTCGTCGCCGGCAACTGCGCGCTGCAGCGTCTTCGAAGGCGAGCGGGTGGTGGACGCCGTCAGGCGGTGGCGGTGGCGGCCAGGCTGACGACCACCGCGTCCTCGAGCAGGGCGGCGGGGATCGCGGGCCAGCCCCGGTCGGCGGCGTAGGCGCGCCACCGGGCGCCGGCGAAGCTGCCGGCGAGGGCTCCGGCTGCGGCCGGCAGCACGACCCGGGCCGGGTTGGCGCCGCTCCGGGCGGCCAGCAGCGCGGCCGATGCGACAGCGGAGGCGGTTCGGCCGGCGAGGGAGCCCGGCGCCAGCCTGCTCGGGGTCTGGGGCAACTTGTCGACGACCAGCTCGCCGGCGGCGGCGACGGTCAGCAGGGTCCGACCCCGCCGGCCGGCCACGGCATTCCACGGCGACGGCAGCGCGCTGGGCTTCGTGGTGCGGGCGACCGCGGCCAGGCCGGTGACGCTGCGGCCGCCGGTGGCCAGCCCGAGGAGGAAGGCCCGGAGAACGAGGGTGCTCATGACCTCAAGTGTGCTCGCCCTGGTCTTCTGCACGACAGGAAACGGGTTCCCGGGAGGATCTCCCGGGAACCCGTCTCGCTCGGCCGCCGCCACTGCCCCCGAAGTGGCGTCCGGCCGGTCCCCTAGTTAAAGCGTGTTGTTGTTACCGCACCAGTCGACCCACTTGTGGGAGGTTCCCCGGTCGTGGACCGTCTCCCACAGGGGATCCAGCTCGAAGCCGGAGTCGTCATGCGCGTGGGTCCACGAGAAGACGTAGTCGTCCTCACGGAGGTTCCAGAAGTCGCCGTTGCCGATGCAGGCGTAGGCCCCGACGTGCCACGGATAGTCGTAGATGTTGACGTCGTCCTGCGAGCCCGGGAAGCCGTTGTTCCACAGCTGGTCGACCTTGTCGTTCCACCCGGTCGGCCACTGCGTCGAATTTCCTGCGTAGGTCTGGTCGCTGCCCATGTCGTCGGAGTAGACGTAGAACAGGCCGTTGCGGTCGGCCATGGGCTTCACCCCCGCTCGCAGCGAGCCGGCGATGGTCCCGTCCGGCTTGCTCTGCTTCACGGCGGCGGGCGGCGCCGTCGGCTCGGGCGCGGCGTGGGCAACGCTGGGGGTGCCGACGATCGCGGCGGCGATCACGGCGGCGAGGAGTTTTCTCATGGAGCGGTTCCCTTTCTTCGCCTGGTGTGTCATTGGGACACCAGGTGGTCAGATGACCGGGTGAGCACGTCACGCGCTCTCGGCAGGGCTGCTTGCCGAAGCCGTTCGGCGGTGTCGTACTCGGCCCGGTACTTCTTCTCGAGGGCCGACGCGTTGGCCGCGTCCAGTTGCCGGGCGACCGTCGACAGTTCGGACCGCGCCGCACATCTCGCCTCCGACATCGCGGCGGCCCGATCCCGGGCCTCAGCGTCGGCTCCCTCGTACTCGAGCTGCTGGATGCGGAAACTGAGCGGGGCCCCGGCGGCGAAGCCCTCGGCGCTCATGCACTCCTGCCAGCGCTTCCTCGCGGCGACGTAGCGCTCGTCCCGGCTGGTCTGCCCGACCCGCATCTGGCCGAGAGCGTCCGTGATCCGGCTGACCCGGAACCATTCGCGCATGTCGCCGTACAGGTCCTGCCAGGCCCGCGCGGCGCAGCCCTGGTCGCTGTGGCCGACCGTTCCCCCGAACGGCAAATCGGCCTTCAGCCCCGAGGCCCGATCGCCGTGATAGGCCGCGAGCCACGCCTTTTGCTGTTCTTTCGGCAACCCGCCGTAGTAGCTCGCCGTCGAGGAGGCTTCCTGCTCGAGCTGCCGCCGTTCCGCCCGGCCGTATCCGTTCGCCCGCGCCCATTCCAGGTCGTCGACCACGTAGGGAAAGCGTTCGACGTCGGGTGCGGGCGTCCGCGGCCGGGGCTCGTACGTGAAGCCCTGTCTTGCCATGCAGTCGCGGACAAGAACTTCCTCGGCCCGATGGAGCACGTCGAGGGCCGGTTTGTCGGGGGCCGGCGTGCAACCGGATCCCATCAGGACGGCCACCAGAATGCCGACCCGCAGTGGCGCTCGCATCTCGTCTCCTCATCCCTCGGCCGGTGCCGGGGATGAGAGTTCCAAGGGCTACTCTCGCATCGCTCTTGTCAGGTCCTCGAGGAGCGAGCGCGTCAGGTCCTCGCCGATGCGGAACCCGCAACGTTCGTGTGCGGTGAGGGCGCGCCGAGCCGTCTCGATCGCCTCGTCCGTCCGGCCCTCCGCGGCCAGGATCCGGGCCTCGACGGTGAGGCACAACGCCGCGAGGGCGGGCAGCGCCGAGGCCGCGACAGCACCCTGCGTCAGGTGTTCACGGGCCGCGTCGAGCCGGCCGACCGTGACATAGGTGTCCGCCAGCCCGATCCGCGCGGCCGCCTCGTACCGTCGGCTCACACCACCCGCGGCGAGGTGCAGCGCTCGCGTGTACTGCTCGACCGCCTCGCCGTGCTTTTTCGCACGAAGGGCGGCTGAGCCGAACTCCACGTGGGCGCCGGCCAGCAGATCCGTCGCGCCGATCGTGGTGGCCAGGGCGAACGCCGTGTCCGCGTGCAACCGCGCGGTGTCGTCCCGGCCCGCCGACGCGTAGACCCGGGCGAGCGTCAGATGTGCCGAGGTCTCCGGCCGGCGATAGACCACGCGTTTCGCCAGCACCAGACAGCGTTCGAGGGCCTCCGCCGCCTCGGCGAGCCGCCCCGCGTGCCAGTGAGCGCCGCCGAGGTCGAGCAGGCCGAAGAGCACACCCTCGGTGAGATCCAGCTCCTCCGCCGCCGCGATCGTCCGCAGGTAACAGTGGATCGCCTCATCGGTGCGGCCCACCAGCTCGTACGCGTTGCCGAGATTGCTGATCGCATTGGCGTTGACGGCCAGCACGCCGGTGCGGCGCGACAGCTCGGCCGCCCGCGTGAGCACCTCCACGGCGTCCTGCGCGCGGCCCAGCTCGACATAGTCCTCGCCGAGCCCGATCAGCACGCGCGCCTCCTCCGCCTCGTCACCGAGGGCCCGGGCCAGCGCGGCCGCCTGCTCGGCGTAGTCGGCCGCCGGCTCGCGCTCGCCACAGACGGCGTGCCCGTCGGCGAGGAACCGCAGCATCCGCACTTCTTGTTCGCGGTCCTGGCTCGCCCGGGCCGCGCGCAAGCCGGCGGCGGCGACCCTCTTCAGCTCCTGCCCGTGCGACCCGAAGTAGAAGTAGCCGACCAGGACGGTGGCCAGGCGGATCGCTCCCGCGTCGACCGCCGCGATGAGGTTCTCGCGTTCCTGGTCGAGCCAGGACCAGGCCGTGTCCCGGTCGGAGAACTTAGTCGCGTGCGCCACGTCCGGCACGTCCTCGTCGGTTCCGCCCGACAGCGCCGGATTGATCTGCCCGGCCGCGTTCGTGGAACTGGCGACGTAGAAGTCGAGCAGCCGTCCGAGCCGCGCCGTCTCGGGCTCGGCGAGCTCCGCCGCGTACAGCTTGATCAGGTCGTGCTGCTGATAGCGCCCGGGCCGATATTGACGTACGAGGTGCGCCGTATCGAGGCGGTGCAGGAGCCGCTCGGCGTCGGCGGGATCGCATCCGGCCAGCGCGGCGGCGGCCGACACGTCCACATCCTGGCCCGGCACCAGCCCGAGCAGCCGGAACAGGTGCCGCTCGGCGTCGGCCAGGGTGACATAAGACAGATCAAAGGCCGCGCGTACGCCGACACGCCGGTCTCCCGGCACCGCGAGCCGGGCGAGGCGACGGCCGGCGTCGCGCAGACTGTCCAGGTAGGGCTCGACGCCGGAGCCGCGGGCGGCGATGTCGGCACCGGCGATGCGCAGCGCGAGGGGAAGCCGTCCGCACAGCTCGACGAGCTCGGCGACGGCCCCGGGCTCCCGTTCGCCGATGATCTCGGTCATCAGGGACGACGCCTCGTCGACGTCGAGGACGTCGAGGGTCAGGCACAGCGCGCCGAACCGTACGGCCAGCCCGATCAGGTCTTCCCGGCTCGTGACCAGCACGGCGCAGCCGGGGCCGCCGGGCAGCAGCGGCAACACGTGCTCGACGTCGGCCGCGTCGTCCAGGACGAGCAGCACGCGCCGTCCGGCCAGGCGGCTGCGCAGCGCGGCCGATCTTGCTGCCGGGCTGGGCGGCACCTGCGCGTCGCCCAGCCCGGAGGCCAGCAGCAGCTCACCGAGCACCCCGCCGACGTCTTTCGGGGCCGAGCCGCCGCCGAGCTGCACATACCACTGCCCGTCCGGGAAATGACCGGCGACCGCGTGGGCAACCCGTACGCCGAAAGCGGTCTTGCCGACGCCGGCGAGCCCGGTGAGCGCCACGATCGGCATGGTGCTGCCCGCGTCGGCCAGCCGGGCGATCACCCGCGCGGCCGGCTCGGTCCGGCCCACGAATCCGGGCAGGTCGAGCGGCAGTTGGCGGTGCACCGTCCACTCGGCCTCGACCGCCGGGTGCGCGGACGTGGTGGTGCCGAGCGACGGGTCGGACACCAGGATCGCCTCGTGCAGACGGCGTGCGGCCGGGCCCGGATCGATGCCGAGCTCGTCGGCCAGCATGCGGCTCAGACGCCGGTACGTGGTGAGGGCCTCGCTCTGCTGCCCGTCGCGGTAGAGGGCCAGCATCAACTGGGCCCAGAAGCCCTCGCGCAGCGGATGCTCGGCGGTGAGGGCGCGCAGCTCGGGCACCACCTGGGTGTGGCGGCCCGCCTCGAGGTCGGCGTCGACGCGACTCGACAGCGCGGCCAGGACCTCGTCGGTCAGGGGCGGCACGAGGTCGCGTTGCAGCACGTCGTGGCGGATGTCGGTGAGGATCGGCCCCCGCCGCAGGTCGAGTGCCGCCCGCAGCCGCCGCGCGGCCTCGCCCGCGCTTGCTGTTTTCGCCTCCGCGACCAGGGATCGGAACCGGTCCAGGTCCCGCTGGTCGGTGGTGAGCAGATAACCCTGTGGCCGGGTGACCAGGCCCCCGCCCACTTTCTTGCGCAAACGCCATACGTAGTTCTGCAACGTGGCCCGCGGGTTGTGCGGCGAGCCGTCCGGCCACAGCCACTCGATCAGCTCATCGACGCTGACGACCTGGTTGGCGTGGATCAACAGCACCGCGAGAAGCAGGCGCTCCTGATCGGCGCCGATCGTGACTTCCTGACCGTCGCGTTCGACCACGAGCGGCCCGAGGAGCCCGAACCACGTCTGCTCGGTCACCAGGCGCAGCCATACATCGACATATGTCGCATCTTACGGGTCACCGCAAAACGATTTCCCCGGACGCATTCCGGGACCGGCCGATCGGGCCATCCCCGGCTCCTTGAACGCACGTTAGATTCCGAGCGACGCGTCTCATGAGAATCACGGTGATCAATCGTCCAGGTATCAGGGGGAACCGTGCTCATCCATCGTCGAAAGGGAGCCGTCGGCGTCGCTGCCATAGTCGCGACGCTGGCCCTGGTCTTCGCTCAACCCACACCGGCGAGCGCCTCGTCGCTCGACGACGTCTTCGCCAAACTGCTGGTCAAGCAGGTGACCGGCGCGCACGCCAAGGAGCACCTCAACGCCCTGCAAGCGATCGCCAACAAGAACGGCGGCAACCGCGCCGCCGGCACGTCCGGCTACCGGGCCTCGCGCGACTACGTCGCCAACAAGCTGCGGAAAGCCGGCTACAAGGTCACCCTCGACCCGATCAACTTCATTCAGAACTGGACCGAGAACAGCCCGCCCACGCTGACCCAGACCGCGCCGACCAGCAAGGTCTACATTCCCAACGAAGACTTCTTCACCTTCCAGCCCTCACCCGCCGGCGACGTGACAGCGCAGGTGCAGGCGGTCGACCTGACCCTGCCGCCGACCCCGGCGCCGACCTCGACCAGCGGATGCGAAACCGCCGACTTCAACGGTTTCGTCGCCGGCCGGATCGCTCTCATTCAGCGCGGCACATGCGCCTTCGCCACCAAGATTCGTAACGCCGGATTCGCCGGCGCCTCCGGGATCATCGTTTTCAACGAAGGCCAACCCGGACGCACCGACGCATTCGCGCTCGACATCGGAGAATGGCGCGCCGGCATCCCGATGGTCTTCGCCGACTTCGCCGTCGGCAACGAACTCGCCGCCAATCCGGGCACCACCGTCCGGCTCAAGGTCGACGCCACCCTGACCCTCGGCACCGACCACAACGTGATCGCCGAGACGCGCCTGGGCAACCCGCGCAACGTCGTCATGGTCGGCGCCCACCTCGACAGCGTGCCCGCCGGTCCCGGCATCAACGACAACGGCTCCGGCACCGCCGCGATCCTCGAGACCGCCCTGCAGATGAAACACTTCCCGGTACGCAACAAGGTCCGGTTCGCGTTCTGGGCCGCCGAGGAGATCGGCCTGCTCGGCTCCGACCAGTACGTCGAAGGCCTGTCCGCCGCCGAACGCGACCGGATCAAGCTCTACCTCAACTTCGACATGATCGCCTCACCCAACTACGCGTACAAGCTCTATGACGGCGACGACTCCGACGCTGTCGGCTCCCCGGCCGGGCCGCCCGGCTCCGCGCAGATTGAACAGCAGCTCGCGGCCTTCTTCGCCCGCCGCGGCCTGGCCACCGTCGGCACCGACTTCGACGGCCGCTCCGACTACGGCCCGTTCATCGCGGTCGGCATACCCGCAGGCGGCATCTTCACCGGCGCTGAAGGCATCAAGACGCCGGAGGAACAGGCCCTGTTCGGCGGCACCGCCGGCGTCGCCTACGACATCTGCTACCACCTGGCCTGCGACACCATCAGCAACCCGAACCTGACGGCGCTGGACGTCAACGCCGACGCCATCGCCGACTCGGTGGCTCGATTCGCCTTCAACACCAGCGCCATTCCGTAACCATGGCCACGGAAGCCGCCCGGCGTCGAGTCCGGGCGGCTTCCCCAGCGTGGTGAAAAATCCGCGATCGGCCGGCAGTGCAACCTTCCGGTGATGGGCTGAACCTCGTTCCATCGGCCCCGATTCGACGGAGTTTCGCCGTGACTTACCAGCCACCGCAGTACGGGACTCAGCCCACTTCAGGCGCGTCGCACGGCGCCCCGCCTCCCGGTTACGCGCCGATCCCGCCGCCGAAGAAGAAGCGCAAGTGGCCGTGGATCGTCGGCGGCATCGTCCTGCTCGGCATCGTCGGCTGCATCGGCGTCTTCACCCTGTTCGTCGGAGGGGCGGCGAAGGTCGCCACCGACCTCGACAACAACAACAAGGGCAAGAACGCCGTCGCCGGTGAGATGAACTCGCCGGCCACCGACGGCAAGTTCGAATTCACCGTGACCAGCATGAAGTGCGGCGCGAAACAGGTCGGCAGCGACCTCCTGAACGCGAAGGCGCAGGGCCAGTTCTGTCAGGTGAGTGTGACGGTGAAGAACATCGCCGATTCGGCCGAGACGTTCGACGGGTCCTCACAGAAGGCCTACGACGCGAGCGAGGTCGAATACTCGTACGACGGGACCGCGAGCCTCTACGTCAACGACCAGAACCAGACCTTCCTCGAGCAGATCAACCCGGGCAACCAGGTCAAGGGCGTCCTGGTGTACGACGTGCCCGCCGGCACGAAACTGACCTCGATCGTGCTGCACGAGAGCGCGTTCACCGAAGGCGTCCGCATCCCGCTGAAGTAGCCCCGCCGGATCAGTCGTCGCTGTACTTCTTCACCGTCGCGGTGATAGGTGTGCCCGTCGCGACCTTCGAGCCGGCCTTCAGATCCTGCGAGAGAACCACCCAGTTCGCGTCGAGCACCGGCAGGCGATTGGCCCCGGTGGCGTCGGTGGCCGGCGCGACGACGAGGCCCGCCGAGCGCCACAGATCCTGCGCGGACTGGTAGTTCATTCCCACACCGTCGGGCACTTCGATCGTGGACGCGGCCTGGGTCGTCGTCTCCGCTGCGGGCTCGGTCTGCTTGACCGGCTCGGCGGCGACGGCCGTCGGGGTGGGTGCCGTCGTCGCCGGGGTGGTCGGTTGAGCCGGGGCCTGCGCCGCTGCGGCACCCGGCGCGTAGCCCTCGGCGAAGCTCTCCTTGTCGCCGTCACTGGACACCGCCGCGATGATGGTGCCGCCAAGACACAACGCGACGACCACTGCGACCCCACCAAGAACGTACGGCAGCTTGTTGCGCTTCTTCGGCGCGGGGCTCGGCCATGCCGGCTGAGGCTGCTGCGGCTGGTGAGGCGGAGGGTAGGACACGCTGCACTCCTCAGGATTCGTCTTAGCTGCTCCGGTCCTCCTCCGAATCGGCCGTCAATGGAATCGGTTGAGGAATCGCGGCGGGTGGCCCCTCAGCGAGGTCGACGCAGGTCGTTGAGGAGGCTTTCGATCAGGGCCTCCTCGTGGATGGCGATTCCGAGTGAGGACATGGATTCGGTCAAGGCCGGGTCCCACGACGCAGCCGTCGGACGCCCCGTCAGGTTCTGGCGCGGCGTGCCGCGCGATGCTGCCTGCTCGACGGCCGAGCGGTAGTCGGAGGAGCTGAACTGCCAAGGGCGGGTGGGATAGCGGGCGAAGACGCGGTTGGCGATGCCGACGCCGGGCCAGTCGAAGTCGCCGTGGTAGGCGAGTTCAACCTGTTCGGTGGCGGTGATCGCGTCGAGGAGGGCCAGGGTCACCGTGGTCGGGTTGCCCATCGTGCAGACGATCGGTGCTTCGATTTCGTTGTCCACGGCGGCTTCGAGGACGCGGGGGTTCTCGCATACGAACACGGTCCCGGACGAAAGGCTCATCGGCGCGAGCCGGCGGACCTCTCGTAGCGTCAGATGAGTCTCCCAGCCGCGGTCGGTCCGTTCGCACAGCCAGGGAACGTCGCGCGGGCGGAGCCCGTACGTGAGAACTGTGGTGGCCACGGTGTCGCCGGCGACGCCCGCTGCGTCCCACAGGGCCCGCCGTTCAGCGGCGCCGCCGGGGAGGTCCGCGCTGCCGGTCAGGGCGAGCGCCAAGCCGCGCGTCACCAGGCGGTTCAAGGTCGTGTCGTCGTCCAGGCCGTGGGCGCTGCCGGTGACGGCCTGGGCGAGTTCGCCCCGGGACCAGGTGCGGGCGTGGGGGCCCACGGTCAAGCTGAGCACGGTAGCGGCCTGCCGCACGTAGGCAGTGGGTAGACGGGCCGGAAGCCAGGCGGAGATCCAGGCGTATCCGTCCAGGCCGGCGTCGCGTACGGCGGCTTGGGCCTCTTCTTGGAGCAAAGCGCGGCGTTCGCGCTCGGCTGCGGCGTCGGCGCGCCGGTCCGGGATCGGGCCGATGACGGCTTCGACCACGCCGAGCAGGCCGGTTCCCGCCGCGGTCGCCCGCAGCCGCCGATCCAGCTGGGACAGATCGACGGTGGGGGAGTCGCCGACGACGCGGGCGAGGAGCTGGCCGAGGGCGTCGCGTTGGGCGAGGTCGAGGCCGGTCAGCGTGAGCCGCCCGGTGGCGACGCGGCCGTTGCCGGACAGGCGGCGGTGAGCGGCGGCCCAGAGCACGCGTAGCGCGGGGGATTGAAGATAGGAGAGGGCGCTGCTCGGGATCATGTGGCTAGCACCGTGCGGCGGCGGCCGTCCCAGCGGAAGTGAAGTGTGGCGACGCCGGGCTGGGCCGGGTCGCGCAGGCACTCGTAAATGCCGAGCGACGGCACCTCAGGGAAGCAGCCCCAGAGACGTTCGCTGGTGAGCACGGCGTCCAGGTCGAGGTCGACGAGCAGGCCGAGCAGTCGTCCGTGGGTGGGCTCGTCGACCTTCGCGAAGGCGTCGTCCAGCAGGATCAGCCGGGGCGCGGGCGGGTAGCTTTCGCCGACCGACGTGAAGTGGGCGGCCGCGGCGGCGAACAGGACCAGGTAGGACACCACCCGTTGTTCGCCTTGGGACATCGCGGTGCGGGCGGAGAGCGTACGCTCGCGGTCCGGCCGGGCCTGGTCGGTGACCTTGACCGTGAACGAGAACCAGCTCCGGTAGTCGAGCGCCGCTCGCAGGTGAACGGCGTAGCCGGCGGACGGGTCCGAGCGGCGGGCGTCCTCGACGCGGCGGGCCAGCGCCTCGCGCAACCGGTCGTTGTTGTCCCGCGTACGCAGTTCGAGCGGGGTCCGCAGCAGAGCGACCGCACCGCGGGTGTCGGCGTCGGAGTCGTCACGCAGCGCCCACACGAGCCGCGCCCCGAGCCCGTGCGACGTGCGGACCTCGGCGAGGGTGGTGTTCATGGCGGCGACCAGGCTCTCGGCCGAGCGGATCTGGCGGGAAAGGGCGTCGCCCAGCTCGCCGAGCAGGAACCGTTCGAAGGCGTGTTGTTCGCGTTCGGCCAGGGCGGAGCGCTTCTGCGCCAGCTCCGCACCGAGCCGCGCGGTCGCCGCCGCGACAGGGTGCTGGCCGATGTCGTCGGTGATCTCGACGACCTTGACCCCGTCGCGGTCCTCCCAGACCAGGTCGAAGCCGCCCGGCAGCCGCCCGCGGACGTCGGTGTAGCGCTGGTGCAGGCCGTTCTCGCCGAGGTCCTGCTGCGGCCGTCCGAGTGCGTCCCGCAGTCGGGCGGCGAGGTTGTCGAGCTGCCGGATCCGCTCGGGCGGCGTACCCGTAGCCACCTCACCGATAACGTCGGCCGCCAGGTCGAGCGCGGAGCCGACCCCGGGCAGCGTCAGCACGCGCGGAAGGGCGGTGCCGGCCTGGAGGGCGTCCTGTTCGTACTCGGTCAGCCGGAGGCGATCCTGGTCGCGCGCCGAAGCGGCCTGGACCCGGCGGTCGCGGCTGTCCTCGTACTCACGGCGGGCGGCCGGGAGCCGTTCGTCGGCGGTTCGTACTCTGGCCTCCGCCGCGGTCTCCTGACGCAGGATCTCGGCCGGCTCGACGCCGAGGGAGCGTTCGAGCACCGCGAGTTCCTGCTCGGCGGCGAGGTGATTGCCGGCGGCGACCCCCGCGAGGTCGGCGGAGTGCGCCGCCTGGGCGACAGCTTCACCGTGCTTGTCCAACAGACCACGGTACGGGCTCAGTTGCGCGACGAACTGTTCGGCGTTGCGCGCCTCGCGGGGCAGGTCGGTGGCGAGCTGCCGCAGCCGCTGGCCGACGAGGGCGAGCTCGGCCCGGTCGGTCGGCAGCAGGTGGGCGGCCGCGGCCGACTCGGCGGCGGCCTGTTGCCGGTCGGCGTGACCGCGCAGCTCGCGGGTCCGGCGCCGGGCCTCGGCGACCTGCCGCGCGAGTCGTTGCACGGCTTTCGCGGCCTCGTCGTGGCGGGTCCAGCTCTCCCGCAGGCCGGCCCCGTCGGGCAGCGCGCGCAGGGCCTCGGTAAGCTCGCGCCGCCGCTGCTCCACGACGCCGAGCTGGTCGTCGAGCCCGGCGATCTGTTGCTCCAGCTCGTCGATGCGGGCTTGCAGTTCGGACAGCCGTCGCCGGCGCAGGGCCGCCCGGCTGGTGGCGCCGACGTACTCCGCCTGCGGTTTGCTCCACGCGCCGTGGGCGACGCCGAGACGCCACCGGCCGTCGGCGGCGATCCAGCTCGGCGCGGTGCTGTCCGAACCCCAGCCGATGCCGCTCAGCAGAGTGGCGACCGCTTCGGCGCCGGGGACGACGACCAGGGCGTCCAACAGGGACGCTCCTGGCACGGGTGCCTCCGGCCGCAGCACGATCTCACCGCTGTGCGGGTTCAGGACCGGGCCGTCCGCGGCGAACACGCCGTCGATCAGGCCACTGGACTCCAGAGCGGCCTCCAGCCCGGCCCGGCTCCGCTGATCGAGGTGGCCGGCGAAGTCGATCAGCCGGAACAGGGGAGTGCCGGCGGGCACCTCGCGGCCACGGAACCGCGATCGCGGCGGCTCCGGGTCGGTCATCGCACTCCAGTCACGGTGCTCCGACCGTACGGAATCAAGGTCCTGCTCGGCTGCACGCCGGGCCTCGCGCAAGGCGTCCCGTTGGGCCTCGGTCGCGGTTCGCAGGGGCTCCGCGGCGTCCTCGGCCGCCCGTCGCACGATCACCGGAGTGTCGGCCGGCATCGGCTCGTCGGCGAGCAGGGCATCCCGTACGGCCGTGAGGTCGGCCTCGGCCAGCACCGGCCGGGCGATCCACTCGCGCACGTCCGACGTGAACCGGACGCCTGCCGCGGCGAGGTCGGCCGACACCTGATCGAGACGAGCCTGCGCCTCGCCCTGCTGGCCGTCGAGGAGGTCACGTTCGTCCTCGGCACGGGCGGCCGCGGCGGCGGTGGCGGTGGCCTCGTCGAGTCGCTGCCCGACATCGGTGACGGCTGATCGGCGGGCCCGGACCGCGTCCTCGGCGGCGGTGAGCCTCGCGCGGTACTCGCCGAACTCCTGCTCGGCCAGCCGATGGTGGACGATCTCCAGGGACGAGTCGTCGGGAGCGTTCTCGTGGCGCAGCTCCGGCACGGCGCCGACGTGGCCGACGTCGAGCCCGGAGCCGTTCGCGAGCTCGCGCACCTGATGGTGGCCCTCGCGCAACCCGGCGACGGCGGACCCGAGCCGCGCTGTCTCGGCCTGCAGACGCTCGACCAGCGCGTTCACGGTCTGCCGGTCCGAGGACGCCGCCGCGGTGGCCGACCGGGCTGCGGCCTCCAACGCCTGCACGGCCAGACGGCGCTGCCCCAACTCTTGAACGGCCTGATAACCGGCGCTCTCGCGAAGCGCGCGAAGTTCGGCCGACGCCTCCCGCTGAGTCTGCTCCCAGTGACGTACTCCGGTCTGGGCCTGCTCCTCGGTGTTGATCGCCTGGGCGACCTGCCGCTCGGCCTGGCCCGCCTGACGCCGCTGAGCCCGCAACCGGGTCAGGGCCTCATCAACCGCGTGGACGCGACGGCGCAGCTCGCCGCGAAGGTAGGCGCGGTAGGCCGTCATCAGCTCGGACAGCGCCCCGTGAGTGGCCTCGAGCCGGCCCAGATCAGCCCGTACGGTCTCCAGATCGTCGAGGTTGTGCGCGACCGAATCGAGCACCTCGTCGTCGACCGGTGGCAGCGCCTCGCCGAGCTCGGTGGTGAGCTGACCCGCCTCGATCCGGTCGCCGATGGTCGGCCGCCGCAGCCGGTAGAGCAGGTGAACCAGGTTGCGGTAGCGGCCCGGATCGGCGATGCCGAAGACCTCCCGGCCGACCCGGGCACGGTATTCGCGGGCGCTCGTGACCATCGCGCCCTCACCCAGGATCTCTCGCACCCGATCGAGCGGCACCGGCCGGCGGCCCTCGATCAGCCGCACGTCGACGCCGACCCGGGCCGGGGTGACGAAGTACTGCAGACGCGCCTCGGCGGTCGACGAGGACCACCGGACGACCGCGCCCAGCGTCAAGAACTGCTCGCCGCCGTCCTGGTCGACGCGGCGCAGCTCGAGCCAGAGGAAGCCCTGCCGGTTGACGCCGGTCGCCCCCTCGCTCATCAGCCAGCGGAACGTGGTTTTCCCGGCGCCGGTGGCGTCCAGCCGCTTGGTGTCGCCGTCGAGAAGGAACGGCAGCATCAGTTCGAGCGCCTTCGACTTGCCGGCGCCGTTCTTGCCGCGCAGCAGCAGCCGGCCGTCCTCGAAGTCGAACACCTGCTCGTCGTACTGCCAGATGTTGCAGATACCGGCCCGGTGGAGGCGGAATCGGTGCGGGTGCATCAGCGGACCGCTTCCGTCGGCGCGTATCGGGCAGTGGCGGCCAGCAGGACGAGGCCATGCCCTGCTCCGCGTACGCCGCGGGCGTCGACCGCACGTTCGGTGGCCAGCACCGAATCCTCGGGTTCACTGTCGGCGACGGTCGGTGCCGCCCGCGCGACCAGATCCATGCTGATCAGCAATGTCTCCACCGCCTCACGAAGCAGGGCTGGATCGGTGACGTACTGGCCCGCCCACCGGCGCGCGTGACGTTCGGTGAGCTCGACCAGAATGCCGTCGAGGAGGTCGTCCGGGATCGGCACACCGACCACGAGCGTACGAGGATCCGGGCGCAACGCCTCGACCAGCGCGCCGATCGTCAACAACGCGGCCTGCGCCACCGTGCCGTTGCCCGGGAACAACACGTCGGTCAGGCTGTCATCCGGATCGAGCAAGGCCACACCCTCCGTACGCAACTCTGCCTGCAGACCGAGATAGTCGAGGTAAACGCGTTCGTCGCGGCGCTGTTCGCGGCGCAGCCAGACCCGGTCGGCGGCGGTCAGATCGTCGACGTAGAGCACCGGTTCCTCGCACAGGCGACGCCGTACGCGGTGCCGGGAACCGCCCTGACCGGGGTCGGCGGCGAGGGCGACGAACTCCGCCGGTGTCGCGGCCCGTCCGGGCGGGGTGGCCATCAGGTGCGCGACGATGTCACGGTTGACCGTGAGCAGCGCCTCGGCCTGGTCGTCGTCGGCGTAGCCGGCCACGCTGCCCTGCTCCTCGTGCAGCGCGGACCACGCGATCATCTGCCGCAGCGCGGCGCCGAGAGCCCGCCGCTCGGCCGGCCGTTGCGCGTCGCCCAGCTCGATGCCGGCCTCCACGGCGGCCGCGCGGACATCGGCGACGAGCTGCGACAACAGGATCTGCTCGGGGCAGGTGAGCAGCACGGCCGTCGTGAGGGCGAGGTAGGCGTACATCCGTGGGGTGAACGGGCCGGTCGGGCGTTCCAGCGGCCGGCCCCGGCCCGGGCCGAGTCCTGTCTTGAAGAGCCGGGCGAACCCGGCCTCGACCACGAGCCGATAGCCGAGGAAGGTCCCGAACCACGTCCGCAACCACTCGGCGTGCCGGCGCACCAGGGCGAACTCGTCGCTGTCGGGCAGCAGCAGCGGCTTGGCCAGCAGCGCGCGGATCGCCCGGCGACGCTCAGTCTCGAGGGCGATGTCGTGGTCGTCAGCCATCGGCGGGATCCAGCCGGGTGATGAGGATGGCGATGTCCTGCGTGGTCAGGTCACCGGTCGCAGACCGCAGGGTGAGCTCATATCGCGGCTTGCTGACCAGTTCACACCGTACGGAAAGGTCGAGGTTGGACGTGACCGCGGTGCCGGCGGCCGGATCACCGGCGCCCAGGGCCTGCGCCATCAGCTCCAGCAGCAGGTGGATCGCGGGCGCGGACAGGCGTACGGCACCCAGGTCTGAGGCGGCCGACAGCAGCTCGGCGGCGGCGGCCGACCGCAGCCGCTGCTCGTCCGCCGCCTGCTCGATCAAAGCCTCGCGCTGAGCGCTGCGGTCAGCCATCCCGGACACCCGGCCGCGCGCGGCCCGGACGCCCCGATCGCGCAGCGAGACCGGAACCTCGACCGCCGGGGCCGGCCACCAGCTCGTGGTCGCGGCGACGACGATCTCGGGGTCGGCAGCCAGGCCGAGGTGCCGCGCCGGATAGAGGCCGAAGGCTGACGTGAACAGGTCAGTGGCGGTGTTCTCGTCGGCCGCGTCGAACCAGGCGGCCAGCCGTAGGAGCTCGCGGCGGCGGGAAGCGCCCCCACCTCCGGCACGGATCATCCGCTTGGCGTTGGCCAGCAGCGACTGCAGCGCGCGCATCGTCGCGTCGCGCAGCTGGGACACCTCGCTGCGGCGGCCGTCGGTGCCGCCGTCGCTTTCACTGAACCAGGCGCGCAGGCCGGACCAGTCGGCCAGGTCATGGCCGCGGCTGTGCTGCACGGCGACACCCAGGTCAGCGGCGGCCCCGGCCAGACCGCCCTCCCGCAGCATCTTCACTAGGCCTTCGAGGTGCGGCTCGAGCCGGTCGAGGTGGCGTTCGATGCGGGGTGCGAGCAGCACGATCTCCTCGGTGATCGATTCGATGTAGTCGAGGAGGAGGTCTTTGAAGCCGGCGTATTCGGCGCTGTCCAGGTCGTAGCGGGCGAGGACCTGGCCGAGGAAGGCGTAGAAGTCGCGGACCTCGTCGCGGAACGTCCAGAACTGGGCGAACACGGTGGCGACCGTCTCGCGGGCGGTGCCGGCATCGAGACCGCCGGGCTGATCCAGGCGGTCGGCCAGGTCGGTCAGCCCCTGGCTGATGAGGCCGAGCAGCTCGCGGCTGATCTCACGGGCGGCGTCGGTGCTGGCGAGCAGTTCGTCGGCTTGGCGCTGAACCCGCTCGCCGAGAGGGGAGAGCTGATAGCGGGAGCGGGTGCGCTGATATTCCTCGATGCTGCGGACCCGGACCGTGTGGGAGCTGGGGAGAAGGTTTCCCCAGGTGACGAGCTTGTTGAGACGGCTCGTCGCGGTGTCGAGGCTCAGGTCCAGTTCCTCCGCGACCTGCTGGCCGGAGAGGTCCGTCATCAGGGACCGCGTGAACAGCCGCATGATCGCGAGATAGGAGGCCCGCTCAGGCACGGTGAGGTAGGTGAAGGCCTCGAGACGTTCGAGATCCTCGTCCTCCTCACCCACCCGTCGAGAATAGGCGACCGCGAAGGCCTGACCCGAACAGGTGGTTGCGTTTTGTGGCGACCATGTCGCAAGGGGAACAATGTCCGAATGACGGAAGCGGAGATCCTGGAGCAGGTCCGGCAGATGCGCGAACGCGGCAGCGCGCCGAAGCAGATCGCTCGAGCCCTCGGGCTGCGGCCGGCCCAGGTCGCGCCGTTGATCCGGCAGGTCTCCGAGGCGTCGCAGGCACAGGCCGATCCGGCCGACCGTGCTCTGCTGGGGTGCTGGATCAGCCCCGGCTGGAGCGTCGGCCTCGGTCTCGAAGGGGAAGCCGTCCAGTGGGGTGCCGCCGATCCGCTGCGTACCGAGGAGCAGGTGACCACGGGTGGGCTGGCGCAGGCTTTGATCGTGCGCCGGGAGCGGGCGAGCCGGGTGACCGTGTGCGGGTTCCTGGTCGATACCTACTGCCTGGGAGTCAAGGCCTGCACTGGGCCGGAGACGATGGCCGCGGGATCGGTCGACGACTATCGGCGCAGCTTCTTCGAGGCTTTCGACGCCCCTGAGGTGCCGGCGCCGTTGGAGTTGGTCCAGCACCTGGTGCACGGCGGAGTTGCGTACGCTCGGGGTCTCGGGTTCGAGCCGCGCGACGATGACTTCGAGACGGTCAGGCCCTATCTGGGCACACCGGAGGGGCCGACCCCGATCACCTTCGGGCGCGACGGCCAGCCGTTCTTCTTCGCCGGACCCCACGACGATCACCGCGCGGTGCGCGCGACCCTCGACAGCACGGTCGGGGCCGGCAACTACCACTTCCTGGCTCCGGCGTGACTGGCCGGACTACGACAGTGGGCCGTACTCCGTAGTCGGGCCCGAGACGATCATCATTCGGGCTGTGCGACTCTCGACCGCACGGTCGGAGCTCCTGACTCCGGCCTGATTCCCTCAACCAGGAAGAGGTCAGCTCGGTGGGCAGGAACAGCCGGGAACGGCACAAGGCCAAGCGGAAGGCGGCGGACGCGTCCCAGCGGCGTAGAGGTCTGACGGAGCCGGGCTTCGACGGCCCTGTGTTCTTGCGAGCCGACCGTCCCTCGCCCGCGCAGATCGTCGCCGAGCTGATCGACCGGGCGGTCATGGCCGCGGACCGTCAGCAGCCCGCCGAGTTCGCGCGCTGCCGCGACCTGCTGGTCGTCGGCCCCGGCGGAGCGGCCGGCATGCAGGTCGTCAACCGGGAATTGTTCGCCACGCTGCTCGATGAGGTCGAACAGTGCTGGCAGCGCGGCTGGCAGCCGGCCGAGCTCATCCGGGCCGCCCGCAGGGAAGGCGGCGCACGGCACGCCCGGTTGATGACGGACGCCTGCGCCGGACAGATGCGTGAACACCCGGCCGCCACCGTCGGACAGGCCTGGAGAAACCAACTCGCCGGCGCGACAACCTGGTGGACGCACGACGACCGTTTCGTCAATGACTGGGCGGCGCACCACAACGTCGACCGGGCCGAAGCGGTCGCGACAATTCTCGAGACGGTTCATCTGTTGCTGGTCATGCCGCCGGTCGACATGATCGGCCCGATGTCGGGTGCGCCCGATGAGGGGGACTCGAACGGCGAGCTGGATCAGCGGCTGCTCGACCGGGTGCGGGCGCTGCTGGCCAAAGCCGAGGCGACCGACTTCCCGGAAGAAGCCGATGCCTACACGGCGAAGGCGCAGGAGCTGATGACCCGCCACCGCATCGACCACGCACTGCTGGCGGCCAAGGCCGACAAACGTGACCGGCCGGGCAGCCGCCGAATCGCCGTCGACAACCCGTACGAGATGCCGAAGTCGCTGCTGCTGCAGGCGGTGGCCGAGGCCAACAGCTGCCGCGCGGTCTGGATGAAGCGGTTCGGGCTGGTCGCGGTGGTCGGCTACGCGGCCGACCTGGACGCCACCGAGGTGCTGTTCACCTCGCTGCTGGTGCAGGCGACTCGCGCCATGACCGGGGCAGGCTCGAAGACCGACCGGGCTGGCCGCAACACCACCCGCTCGTTCCGCCAGTCCTTCCTGACCTCATACGCCCACCGAATCGGCGAGCGCCTCACCACGGCCTCAGAGCAGGTCGCCCAGGAAACCGCCGCCTCAACACGCGGCGCCGCCCTGCTGCCAGTGCTGGCAGCCCGCACCGACGCCGTCAATGACGCCGTGGCCGAGCAGTTCCCCGAGATGACCCACGTCTCGACCAGCGTAAACAACCACGACGGCTGGGCCTCAGGCCGAGCCGCCGCCGACCGCGCTCTCCTCCACGGGCGGGAGGAATTGGCTTCATAAGGACTCGTTACCACTTGGCCGCCGACGTTGGCGGGACCGGAGCCCGCGGTGGATGCACGAAGGGCCTGCGTTTCGGAATAGGCGCGAAACCAAACGGCGAGCGTGACTGGCCCTGGACAAGACGACATCGGTTCAAGCTGCCTTGCTGAGTTCGGCTCGCTCGGCCGCGACGTCGAAGTCCGGCGGAGGGTACTGCGGGTTGAGGTCGCCGAATGCCTGGTGCAGCAGGTTTGCTACGGCCCAGTTGCGGTACCACTTGCGGTACCACTTGCGGTACCACTTGCGGTCAGCTGGGACTACGTACCAGGGGGTCGCTTCGGTGCTGCACTTGTTCAGGGCGTCTTCATAGGCCTGCTGGTAGTCGGTCCAGCGGGCTCGTTCGGCCAGGTCGCCGGGGTTGTATTTCCAGGTCTTCGTGGGGTCGTCCAGGCGAGCCAGCAGGCGCTTCTTTTGTTCCTCGTGGGAGATGTGGAGCATCACCTTGACGATCGTCAAGCCGTCGGACGACTCCTTGGCCTCGAAAGCGTTGATCTCGTCGTAACGTTTGGACCAGACCTTGTCGGGGACCAGGTTGTGTACTCGGACTACCAGGACATCTTCGTACTGGGAGCGGTTGAAGATTCCTACGTAGCCTGAGGGTGGCAGGGCTCGGCGGATGCGCCAGAGGAAGTTGTGGCTCAGCTCTTCCTTGGTGGGTGGGCCGAAACCTACCGCCTTCAGGCCGGCGGGGCTCATGCCTGCGGTTACGTTGCGGACCGTGCCGTCCTTGCCGCCGCAGTCCATCGCCTGCAGGAGCAGCACCACCCTCCGATTGGTTGCGCCCTCCTTGGCTGAGGCGAAGAGCTTTTCCTGGTACGAGCCCAGCTCGGTCGAGATGTCGGCAACCGCTTCGGCCGACCACAGTTTGGGGTCTTTGCCGACTGTGCGTTTCGACGGTAGGCCGGGGGTCGCGCGGGGGTCTATGTCGGCCAGCCGCAGGGTGCCGGGGTCGACTTTCAGCAGGTCACGGAGGTCCGCCATGTTTCTGTTCTACCCCACCCGCGGCGGCGCGCACCCCGGCGGCCAACATTTGTAGCATTCCGTCGCGATGGTGGCGGAATCAGTGGTCGAGCGGCTGGAAAGGGCAGCCGACCGTGACGCTGCTCGTTGGGCCGCCCATGACGTGGCCCGCGTCGCGGTTGACGATGCGGTGGTGGTGACCCCCGGTTCGGCCGCGTGGGTGGTGGCTGCCGTGCGCCGGCTGATCGAGGACGGCACCCCGTGGCGGGCCGACGCGTTCGCGGTCCTGATCTACGTGTTGGACCACAACCGTGTCTATCGCGAACTGCGGGCGGAGACTCGCACCTACCGCGGTCAGTGGAAGTTCGGGATCGACGAGGAGGAGGCGGTCGAGCGCGCCCTGAACGGGTTCGACACCGTGGTCCGGAACATGCTCGATGACCTCGATCCGGAGACCCGATCGCTGGCCGCCGTGTTGCTCGCCCGGATCTCCAGCGAGCCGGACGCCGATCGCGAACTGATGTTGATGCTTGCCGAGGCTGACTCGAACGAGCGGGTCCGCGCCACCCTCATGGGAGCGCCGCGGGAGTGGCGCTGGCCGGCCGAGGAGTTCTGACAACGGGACGGTCGAACCAACGATCGTGCAGCCGGCGCAAGGGGCGCGGCGCCCACCAGTTCCAGTCGCCGAGCACGCTCATCACGGCTGGGAGGAGCAGACCGCGTACGACTGTGACGTCCAGCAGCAGGGCCACCGCCATCGCGAAACCCAGCTCCTTGAGGGCGGTCAGGTCGCCGAGCAGGAAGCCGCAGAACACGACCCCAATGCACAGGGCGGCGGCGGTGACCACCGGGCCGGACTTCTCGATGCCGGCGCGGACAGCCTGATCACCGGAGGCAGAAAAGGAGCGCTCCTCCTTGATACGGGCCAGCAGGAAGACCTCGTAATCCATCGACAGCCCGAAGATGAAGACGAACAGCAGCACCGGGGTGGTTATGTCGATGCCGCCCCACGAGTCGAAGCCGAGCAGGGTGTCGCCGACGCCCCACTGGAAGACGACCACCAGTAGGCCCAAGGACGCCAGCAGCGTCAGGGCGTTCATTACCAGCGCCTTGAGCGGAATCACCAGCGAGCCGGTCAGCACGAAGAGCAGCACGGTCGTGGACAGGACGATGATCAGCAGGGCGATGGGGAAACGGGAGGCCACCGAGTCGCTCTGGTCGACCAGTTCCGCCGCAGGCCCGCCGACGAGCACCGGAAAGGGCGGGTCCAGCGCGCGGACAGCCCGCACCACGTCGGCCGGAGAGGAGGTGGAGGCGGAGTCGGAGGCGGTGACGTCGATGACGGTGGGGAGGTCGAAGCGGGGCGAAACCCGTACCACGGCGTCCAGGCTGTTCAACGAGTTCAGGTAGTCGCGAACGGCGGCGTCGGCCGGGTCGGCGTCGACCACCACGACGATCGGATCTGCCGGGCCGTCGTTGAACAAGCGCTGCACGGTCTCGTGCAGTTGGCGGGACTCGGCCGAGGCGGGCAACGCCCGGGCGTCGGAGTTCGAGAGGTTGACCCCGAACACGAACGGCAGCGACAACGTGAGCAGGCCGGCCGAGACCGTGAGCGCCACCGGGCGCGGGCGGCCCTGCGCGTAAGCGGTCAGCCGCGCCAGCAGACCGGGGCGAGCGGCTCGGGGAACGGGAATGCGGTGGTGGGCCACGGCGATCAACGCGGGGACCAAAGTCAGCGCGGACAAGACGGCCAGCAGCGCCGCGATCACACCGCCCAGCGCCATCGAGCTGAGCAGCGGCTCAGCGAACACCGAAAGCCCGGTCATCGTGAACGCAACGGCAAGACCGGAGATCAGCACCGTACGGCCGGCGGAGGCCACCGTGAAAGCGACCTGTTCCGTGACAGGGAGAGAAGAAGCAGCACGCTCCTCCCGGAAGCGCGCGATCATCAACAGCGCGTAATCAACGGCCAGCCCAATGCCCAGCAGCGTGACCACGTTGACCGTGAACGGGCTGACCGCGGGCAGAAACGCCAGCCCGAGCAGCGTCACCGACACGGTCGTCACCGCGGCCGCGAGCGGAACCAGCCCGGCCACGAACCCGCCGAGGATGACCACGAGCAGGACGAGCAGGACGGCGAGCGCGACCGACTCGCCGAGCGCAGCGCCCGAAAGAGCCGCATCTTCGAAAGCACGCGAAGCGAGCTTCTCCCCGCCGACCAGAACTGAGGGGGCGTCGATGCGGTGCAACGCGACAGCGACCGCGTCTTCCACCCGTTCGCGCTGCGAGTCCGGCAGGCCCTGCTCGAGCGTGACGCGGATGAGCGAACTCCGGTTGTCCGACCCGATCTGCCCGCCCGGCGCCCCGTACAGATCCGATACCTCGGCAACGCCATCGAGAGCGCGAATCTCACCCGCGATCGCGGTCACGTCCGCGACCAGCGCGGGGTCGTACACGTCGCGTCCACCGACGACGGCGATGACCACCGGGCCTGATGGGTCCAAGGCGGAGACCCGACGGTCGGCCAACTGTGACTCGGCGTCCGGCCGCAGGCTGTCGGTGACGGTCATGCGGTCGAAGACCTGACCACCGAAAAGAAGCCCGGCGAAGGTCAGTGCGAGCCACACACCGAGCACCGGCCACCGCCGGCGGGCACACGAACGACCGAGGGCAGCCAACATCACCGGACCATGCCAGCACCGTCGAACGTAGATCACCACCGCCGATCGATCAGCATCGTCGAGACGGTTGGCCGACACCTCGCAGCGTCCGCGACTGGTTACGCTTCGCCGATCTAGGCCAGTGATGACCGTCACTGCCGTACGGGGGAGGAATGCCGATGTTCCGGCGTGCGCTCGGTGGGTTCCTCGCGTTGGCGACCGTGTTCGCGACACTCTCGTTCGTCGGCTCGCCGCCCGCGACGGCGGTCGCGTTACCGACCGGCTTCCAGGAACAGGTGGTCTTCAGCGGTCTCAGCTCGCCCGTCGATCTGGAGTTCTCCCCGGACGGGCGTATCTTCGTCGCCGAGAAGGGCGGCCGGATCAAGGTCTTCGACGACCTCGCCGACACCACCCCGACGCTGTTCGCCGACCTGTCGGTCAACGTGCACAACCAGTGGGACCGCGGTCTGCTCGGCCTGAGCCTGCCGCCGAATTTCCCCACCAACCCGTACGTCTACGTCCTTTACACCTACGACGCCCCGCCCGGCCAGACTGCTCCGGTGTGGAACGACGTCTGCGCCAACGGCAACGACGGCCGTTGCGTGGTCACCGGCCGGCTCTCGCGTCTGCAGGCCGGCGGCGACACGATGACCGGCAGCGAGCAGGTGCTGCTGCACGACTGGTGCCAGCAGTTCCCGAGCCACTCCATCGGCGACATCACGTTCGGCGCGGACGGCATGCTCTACGTCGCCGCCGGTGACGGTGCGAGCTTCAACGCGGTCGACTACGGCCAGTTCCCCACGGGCGCGCCGACCAACCCGTGCTCCGACCCGGCCAACGAGGGCGGCGCGCTGCGGTCGCAGGACATTCGCACGACCGGCGACGAGACACAGCTCGACGGCACGCTGCTGCGGCTCGACCCGGCCACCGGCGCGGCCGCGCCCGGCAACCCGAACATCGGCTCGGCCGACCTCGACACCCGCCGGATCGTCGCGAACGGCCTGCGGAACCCGTACCGGATCACGATGCGGCCGGGCACCAACGAGACCTGGATCTCCGACACCGGCTGGACCACCTGGGAGGAGGTCAACCGGGTGGTCAACCCGACCGCGGGCGTGACGAACTTCGGCTGGCCGTGCTGGGAGGGCAACGCCCGGCAGTCCGGTTATGACAGCGCCAACCTGCCGATCTGCGAGGCCCTCTACACCGCGCCGGCGGGCACGCACACCGCGCCGTTCGTGGCCTGGAACCACGCGAGCAAGCTCATCGCGAACGAGGCCTGCCCGACCGGCAGCTCGTCGTCGACCGGGGTGGCGTTCTACCCGACGGCCGGCGGGCCCTACCCCGCGGCGTACAACGGGGCGGTCTTCTTCGCCGACTACTCGCGCCGCTGCATCTGGGCGTCGCTGCCGTCCACCCCCGGCGGCCTGCCCAGCGCGACCAACCTGCGGACGTTCGTCTCGGACGCCGCCGCCCCGGTCGACCTCGAGGTCGGTCCCGGCGGGGAGCTCTACTACGCCGACCTGGGCGGCACGATCCGGCGGGTGCGCTACTTCCCGGGCAACCAGCCGCCGACCGCGGTCATCGACGCGTCGCCCACGCAGGGCCCGGCGCCGCTGACCGTGAACTTCAACGGCACCGGTTCGACCGACCCCGACCCGGCCGACGACGGTCGTCTGCGGTACGCCTGGGACTTCACCGGCGACGGGACGACCGACTCCACCGCGCCGACGGCGTCGTTCACGTACACGACGTCCGGCAACTACACCGCGCGGCTGACGGTCACCGACACGCTGAACGCGACCCACACCAGCACGATCACGATCACGCCGGGCAACGACTCGCCGACCGCCGTGATCGACACGCCGACGGTGGGCACCAGCTGGGGGGTCGGTCAGACGCTCGCCTTCACCGGCCACGCCACCGACCCGCAGCAGGGCAACCTGCCCGCGTCCCGGCTCAACTGGGACCTGATCATGCACCACTGCTCGTCGCCGGAGAGCTGCCACGAGCACGCCATCCGCAGTTGGACCGGCGCGGCCTCCGGCTCGTTCACGGCGCCTGATCACGACTATCCGTCCTATCTGGAGCTCAAGCTCGTCGCCACCGACCAGGAGGGCCTGTCGCACACGGTGACGCGCCGGCTCGACCCGAGGACGGTCGACCTGACGTTCAACTCCGTGCCCTCCGGCCTCCAGCTCGCGGTCGGCTCCGGCACAGGCACAACCCCCTTCTCCCGTACGGTCATCGAAGGCTCGGACAACTCGGTGTCCGCGCCGTCCCCGCAGGGGTCGTCGACGTTCGCGTTCTGGTCCGACGGCGGGGCGCAGACCCACGTCATCACCGCACCGACGACGTCGGCCACGTACACCGCGAACTATGTGCCCACGCCGGCGCCGCAGCAGATCGGCTACCCGCAGATCGGCGCGACGCTCGACGTCGGCGACCAGAACCACATGAACGGCTCGCGGTTCACGACCGGCACCGACCCGGCGACGGTCACGTCCATGTCGGTCTACCTGAAGGGCGTGCAGGCGGCGCCGAACAACCAGTACCAGCTCGCCGTCTACGCCGACGCGAACGGCTCGCCCGGCGCCCGGGTGGCCACCAGCAGTTCGGGCACGCTGACGGCGAACTCGTGGAACACCCGGCCGATCAACGCGTCGCTGGCGGCGAACACCCCGTACTGGCTGATGTACAACACCAACGGCGACAACAACATGAGCTACGACGCCGGGGCCTCGAACCAGGGCGCGTGGAGCGGAACGACCGCGTTCGGCACGTGGCCGACGCCGTTCGGAACCTCGAGCCGGTGGAACGCGAAATACTCGATCTACGCGACCACCGGTACGGACACCACCGCGCCGACGGTCAGCTCGACCAGCCCGGCCGGCGGCACCACCGGCGTGGCCGTGAACACGCCGATCACCGTACGGTTCAGCGAGGACATGACGGCGAGCACGATCACGGCGGCCAACCTCGAACTGCGCGGGCCCGGCAGCACGCTGGTCAACCGCACCGTCACCTACGACCAGGTCGCTCAGGCGGCCACGATCACGCCGTCCGCGGCGCTGGCCGCCTCGACGCCGTACACGGTGACCGTCAAGACGGGCGTGACCGACGCGGCGGGCAACGCGCTCGCGGCCAACCACCAGTTCTCGTTCACCACGACCAGCCCGAACGCGCCCCGGTTCGGCTACGACCAGGTGGGCGGCTCGGTCGACTACGCCGAGATGAACTACATGAACGGCTCGCGGTTCGTCACCGGCGCCACCGGGCACACGGTCGGCCAGATGTCGGTCTACCTCAAGACGGTGCGGGCCGCGCCGGCCAACCAGTACCAGGTGGCGATCTACACCGACGTCTCCGGCTCGCCGGGCACGCTGGTGGCGTCGAGCTCGACCGGCACGCTGACCGCCAACGCGTGGAACAGCCGCCCGATCACCGCGACCCTGGCGCCGAACACCGCCTACTGGCTCGTCTACAACACCAACGGCGACAACAACATGAGCTACACGACGGGTGCCGCCAACCAGGGCGCCTGGAGCCAGCCGCGCACGTTCGGCACCTGGCCGTCCTCGTTCGGCACGGCCTCCCGGTGGACCGCGAAGTTCTCGATCTACGCCTCGTAACCGTTGGCCCGAATGTGGGCGAGCAGCTCCGGGTCCGGGCTCAGACCGTACGTGGCCAGGTAGTACGCGGTCGCGTCGGACCAGACCCACGTGCCGTCGGTGCGCAAGCCGAGCGGCACGACCGGGTCGCCCTCCGGGTCGTAGATGTCGGGCTCGCGCTCGTCGGTGCTCTCCACCGGGGTGCCGCCGGACAGGTAGCCGAGCACGCGCCTGAGCTCGTCACCGGAGTGCAGGGTCGGATGGTCCACGTCGAACTGGCCGCCGGTGCCCGGATCGTAGGCGTCGAAGACCTTGGCGACGCGCTGCGGCGGCCCGTCGGCGTCGGCATCGAACAGTACCTCCGGCGGCGCGTCGGCCGGCTCGATGCGCGACGCCACCGGGCGGCTCTCGGCCAGCGGCCCGGTCGTAGCCTCGGCGGGCACGCGCAGGCTCCCGTACGACTGACCGAGCGCCAGCGACAGCGAAGCGGCAGCCCGTTCCCCGTTGCGGTCGTACTCGGCGGCGATCATGGCGGTGATCCCGTCGAGGACCGCGAACTGGTTCCGCTGCCCGGGAGTGGGGCCGTGGGTGACCAGGGGCCGTTGGTGGTCGACGGCGACCCGGAACCGGGCCCACGCCATCGCCTCTTTGTGCGCACTGGTCTGAGTTCCGAGGAGTTCGAGATGCTTCTCGGCGTCCGTGAGCTGGTCGCGGTGCGCGGCGAGAAGGCCCGGTACGTCCTGACGATCGGCCCAGTCGTGGGCGGATCGGTCGCCCAGCGCCGCGATGAGCCCGTTCGGCGTGGTGACCGCTGAATCGACGACCGGTGCGCCGAGGGCTTTTCCGACGAACCGGGTCGCGAAGTCGACGCAGTTGGTGCGCAGCAGGTGGTAGTCGGCCTCGGTTCCTTCGGTGGCGAAGACGTACGCGTCGGCGAGCTGTTTGGCGTCGATGTTCCAGGAGGCGAGGATCCGTGAGCGCGGCGCCGTGACGTATTTGCTGTCGTCGTTGACCCGGCCCTGAGCCCCGAACAACCCGTCCTTCGGGTAGAAGCCCAGCGCGACCTGCTGGCCGTCGGGGAGCCGGATGGCCACCACGGCGTGCCCGGGGCTGAACGCGGCGTCGGTGGCCATGACCCGCAGCGGCGCCGCCAGCAGGACGACTTCGATGTCCTGGGCGGGGTTGTCGGCTTCGCGGGTCGCATGTTCCTGCAGCGGGCGGGCGAGGTCGATGAACTCCTCCACCCACTGACGCGAGTCGTTCCCGGGCACGACGAACTCGGTGACCGGCGGCGTGAACAGCGTGAAGTCACGGCCGGTCCCGTACGTCGCCCCGAGCTCCCGCGACAGCGAACGAGCCGCTTCCTCGCCGGCTTCGTCGTGGCGAACCGCGATCAGCGTGGCCAGGGATTCCAGCATCGCCAGCTGCGCGTTCTGAACGTCGGTCGGATAGCCGGTGACCAGGGGTCGTTGGTGGTCGATGGCCACCTGCTGCCGTGCCCAGGCGAGGGCCGCAGGGGAGGGTGACGAGGCGACCCGGATCTGATCCGTGTCGTTCAGACGCGTCTCCGGATCGGACGCATCGGACCAGGAGCGGCTCGAGTGTTGGGCCATCGCGGCGGCGAACTCGCTCACCGTAGCGGTCATCGGGGCGTCGGTGATGCGGTGACCCACGGCCGCCTTGGCGAACCGCCGGACGAATTCCGGGTCGCCCTCGCGCATCGAGCGGTCCGCGAGCTCGGCCTCTTCCAGGCTGAACAGGATCGCGTCGGTGAGCTGCGAGGGGCTGACCTGCATGGTCGCGGCGACCCGCACGGACGGGTCGAGCAGGGCGCTCGGTCCCGGCCCGAACGTCACCGGTTCGGCCCGGCCGGGCAGCCGCACCTCGACCCAGACCCGGTCGGTCGCCCCGGACGCGGACATGATGACGACGTCGATCGGGCGTGGATCGCCGCCGGCAACGTGGTCCTGCAGCGGCTTGAGCCGTTCCATCATGCCCAGCAGTGGGTCGGGAGCCAGGGTCAGGCCGGAGGTGTCCTCGGGGGCGTCCTCGGCCTTGATGCCCTCGAATTCGACCTCGTCGTTGACGACGTCCCAGGGTTCGCCGTCGTTGGTGAACAGTTGCCACGACCGGCCGTCGACCGAGACGGGGGCGCCCGGCTTGGAGGCAACGCCGACGCGGATGTGGCCGTCGGGGGTGAGCACGTCGCGCCCGGTGGCCTCGGCGAGCTGCTGGGCGAAGGTGGACGAGACCTCGCCGTTGTGACACGCCAGCAGCGTGATCGTCGAGTCGCCGGGGTCGAGCATCCGCGCCACCTGCTCGGCGGAGAGCGAGACGGTCCCACCGTCTTCGAGGGGGACACGGACGAGAGGCGGGCCGCCGTCGGGCACGCCGTGCACCAGCACGACTGGGCCGCGGCCGTCGCCGGACAGCACGCTGCGATCGCCGATCGTCGCTAGGTCCTCGTCGGAGAGCAGGGTGACGCCGTCACGGCCGTCAGGGGCCGGCCCGACCTTCAGCGGTACGCCGCCCGCCGTCCACTGCCCTTCCGGCGTACGAGCGACCACGGGATACGCCGGTGCCGGATCGGACTGCGAATAGGACGGCGCGGGCGGCTCCGTCGCGGGCGGCAGGGCGACCGTGCGAGCGGCGGCCGGATCGGCGACGGCGTGGAACTCGTCGTCCTCCGGCACCACGGTGAAGCGATGCGCGTCCAGCGCCGCCGCGTCGACCAGCACGAAGTCGGCCGGCCCGTAGCCGACCGAGCGGACGTAACGCGCGGCGACGGTGATCCGCGCGCCGGACTCGTCGCGTCGTACCACCGCGATCTCCGAGCCGGCCAGCCAGTCCCGGATCGACTCCGCCGTGGCTCCGGCCCGCACCGGCAGGGTGACCGTTTGCGGCGCTCGGTCGGCCGGCAACGCGGCGTCCTCGAAGGCCTCGCGGGCCAGTCCGTTCAGCGCCGGTTCCGGCGTGGTGCCCTCGGACAGGGCGACCACCGCGTGGCGTGGGCCGAACGAGGGCGCGACCTGGCCGTCCGGGCCGCTGATCCCGAGGAGGATCTCGCGCAGGTTCCACTTCGAGAGCGTCACCAGCCGGTCCGCGTACGTCGTCGCGTCCCACCGCACCGATCGTGCGCCGCGCGGCACCTGACCCGGCGGTGAGCTGCCGTACCTCGGGCTGATCACGACGGCGTGCCGGCTGAGCCCGAAGAGGAACTTGCGGTACGACCAGTCGGGGTGATCGTCGGGGATCATCAGCACGACGGGCCGGGCGGCGGCGGACGACCGGGGGAGCAGCGCCGCGTACTCCTCGGCGGTGAGGAAGCGGTCGCCCTCGGGCGAGCGGATGAGCGTCTCCGACTCGTCGAAGACCGGACGTTCGACGACGAGCCGCGTGCCCAGCCCGTCCGGGAGGCGGTCGCGCAGATACGGTCGCCACTCGGCCGGCATCATCGTGGCCACGAGCAGGCCGTCCCGGTACCCGTTGACCCACAGATCCTGCGGGACGGGCCGTCCGTCCGGGGACAGGAAGTCCTGGGCCGGCATGGCGAGCACGGCCAACTCGGGCAGCCGCAGCACGCCCCCGCGGACGGGTTCGGCCAGGCGGACGCGGACCGTGTTGACGTCGGGGCCCGGCCAGACCCGCACCGTGCCGAGCCGCGCCCAGCGCCGCAGCGTGACCAGGCGCTGGGCCGGGGTCGCGGCCGGGTCGACCGGCACCAGCAGCGTCTCGCCAAGAGGACCGCCGGGTTCGTCGGCCGAGTAGGCCGGGAGTGCCGGGATCTCGCGCAGGGTGAGCTCGGCGAGGTCGTCGTCGGTGATGCCGCGCGGGGGCAGCCCGCCGGCCAGCCGGTGCCGCAGGGCCGACGGCACGTCGAGCTCGGGCAGCGTGCCCCGCACCTGGCGGACGGCGAGGTCCAGGTCGCCGACCGGGCCGAAGACGCGGTCGGTGCCGGGCAGCGAGACCAGCCAGCGGGCGGGCCGGGGACTGGTCGGCAGGGCGACGTTCAGGGGCCAGGCCCAGGGTTCCGCGGTCGCCGAGACGACCAGGCCGGCCGGCATGCGCCCGGGCTCGTCCGGCGCGTGCGCGTCGGGCACGTCGGTGCGCCGGTGCGCGAGCCGCGTCACGTGGCTGTCGAGCACTCCGCGCAGTTCGGTGGCGAACGCGGTGCCACGGTCCACGTCCGCGTCGTGAAGGTAGAGCACCACCGTGTCGGCGCCGCCGGCGAGCTGCTCGATCGTGGTCACGGCGTTGACCGTGCCGTCCGGCTCGGTCTCCGACACGAGCCGCAGCGACGGGCCCGGGGGCAGCGCCGCCGCGATGACGACCGTGCCCTCCGGCACCGTGATCGAGGCGGCGGCCCGCTCGAAGTCCTCGGCCCCGGTGGGCGGCGCGAAGTACCAGACGCCGTTGTCCAGTCGTCGCCGAGGCTTGGGCGTGGCGTCGTCGTAGACGCGGGCCGGTGGGCCGGAATCGGGCCGGCGCTCGGGCTGGAGGGCGCCCTCACGGGCGGCGGCGATGCGGTCGACGTGCCGGTCGAGCAGCTGCGGGTCGTGCTCGGCCTCGACGGTGCCCATCAGCGAGTTGTCGGTGGCACCGCGGTGGCGAAGGACCCGCCGCTGGTCGACGTATTCGTCGGCGAGGCCGAGGTAGTGCCCGATCTCGTGAGCGAGAGTCACGTCGCGGCTGTGGGTGGACCACTGGCTCTGCGTGGCCGGAGTGTCGGTGCCGACCAGGGCGATGGTCGTGTGTGCGGTGGCGGGGTCGTCGGTGAACTCGACGGTGACGTGGAATTCGTCGTCGCCGATGCGGAAGCCCTGGTTGTAGGCGTCGTCGACGGCGGCGACCGCGCGCCGCCGGACCTGTTCGGCGCCCGCGGCGGCCTGGGGACCTCGGGGGGCGAGGTGGATGCGCAGGGTGAAGTCCTGCACGGTGCGGCCGTCGGCGGTGGTGAGCAGCCGGTGGTCATAGGCGACCCGGCCCTCGGTGGCCGTGAGCCGCGGTCGTGGCCGGTCGGTCTGCGGGACGGGCAGTCCGGCTTCCCGGTAGGAGGCGGCCACGACGTCGGGCACGCCGGAGGTGGTGGGGTCGAGCTCGACGACGTCGAACGAGACGGCGTCGGCCGCGCGACTCGGAACGCTGTCACGCAGCGCCGCGATCTCGTCGGCCGGCACCGGCGCGGCGACCTGTGAAGGACGACGACCCGGCGTCCGCGGACCCGTCTGGGCGGGCGGCTCCGGCAACGAGTCAGGGAAGTCGGCGTCGGCGTCGAACAGTACCTCCGGCGGCGCGCCGGTCAGCTCGATGCGGGACGTCACCGGGCGGCTCTCGGCCAGCGGGCCGGTCGTCGCGTCGGCGGGCACGCGCAGGGTCCCGTACGCCTGACCGAGCGCCAGGGAGAGCGAAGCGGCGGCCCGTTCCCCGTTGCGGTGCATCTCGGCCGCGAGCATCGTGGTGAACGCGTCGAGGACCGCGAGCTTGTTCCGTTCGCCGGGAGTGGGGGCGTGGGTGACCAGCGGCCGCTGATGGTCGACGGCGACCCGGAACCGGGCCCACGCCATCGCCTCCTGGTACGCGTTCGTCCGCGTCCCCAGCAGCTCGAGATGCTTGCCGGCCGCGTCGAGCTGATCCTGGTGCGCGGCGTGCAGGCCCGGTACGTCCCGGTGGTCAGCCCATTCCCGGTCGGACCGGTCGCTGAGCGCGGCGATGAGCCCGTTCGGCGTGGTGACCGACGAGTCGACGACCGGCGCGCCGAGGGCCTTCCCGACGAACCGGGTCGCGAAGTCGACGCAGTTGGTGCGTAGCAGGTGGTAGTCGGCTTCGGTGCCCTCGGTGGCGAAGACGTACGCGTCGGCGAGTTGTTTCGCGTCGATGTTCCACGAGGCGAGGATCCGGGAGCGGGGCGCCGTGACGTATTTGCTGTCGTCGTTGACCCGGCCCTGAGCCCCGAACAGACCCTCCTTGGGATAGAAGCCCAGCGCGACCTGCCGGCCGTCCGGGAGCCGGATCGCGACCACGGCGTGGCCGGGGCTGAACGCCGTGTCGGTCGCCAGCACACGCATCGGCGCGGCCAGCAGCACCAGCTCGATGTCCTTCGCGGGGTTGTCGGCTTCGCGGGTCGCGTGTTCCTGCAGCGGCCGGGCGAGCTCGATGAACTCCTCCACCCACCGGCGGGATTCGTTCCCGGCCAGCTCGAACCCGGCCGGCGGGGGCGTGAAGAGCGTGAAGTCGCGGGCCGTCCCGTACGTCTCCCCGAGCTCCCGGGACAGCGTTCGGGCCGACTCCTCGCCGGCTTCGTCGTGGCGCGCCGCGATCAGCGTGGCCAAGGACTCCAGCATCGCCAGCTGGGCGGTCTGGGCCTCGGTCGGATAGCCGGTGACCAGGGGCCGCTGGTGGTCGATGGCCACCTGCTGCCGCGCCCAGGCGAGGGCGCCGGCCGACGGCGGCGAGGCGGCCGCGAGGCGGGCCCGGTCCGGCTCGGTGAGCACCGTGTCCGGCGCGGTCGCGTCGGACCACGAGCGGCTCGAGTGCTCGGCCATCGCCGCCGCGAACTCGCTTACGCTCCCGGCCGCCGTGGGGTCGATGATGCGGTGACCGACCGCGGTCTCGGCGAACCGCCGGACGAACTCGGGGTCGCCCTCGCGCATCGAGCGTTCGGCGAGTTCGGCTTCTTCGAGGCTGAACAGGATGGTGTCGGTGAGTTGTGCGGGGCTGATCCGCATGGTTGCGGCGACGCGCACGGACGGGTCGAGCAGGGCGCTCGGCCCGGGTCCGAAGGTCACGGGTTCGGCGCGTCCGGGCAGGCGCACCTCGACCCAGACCCGGTCCGTCGTCCCGGACGCGGACATGATGACGACGTCGATCGGGCGCGGGTCGCCGCCGGCAACGTGGTCCTGCAGCGGCTTGAGGCGTTCCATCATGCCCAGCAACGGGTCGGGAGCCAGGGTCAGACCGGAGGTGTCCTCGGGGGCGTCCTCGGCCTTGATGCCCTCGAATTCGGCCTCGTCGTTGACGACGTCCCACGGTTCGCCGTCGTTGGTGAACAGTTGCCAGGACCGGCCGTCGACCGAGACGGGGGCGCCCGGTTTCGAGGAGACGCCGACGCGGATGTGGCCGTCGGGGGTGAGCACGTCGCGGCCGCTCGCCTCGGCCAGCCGCTGAGCGAAAGTGGACGACACTTCGCCGTTGTGGCAGGCCAGCAGGGTGACCGTGGAGTCGCCCGGGTCGATCATCCCGGCGAGCTGTTCCGGCGTGAGCAGAGCGTCGCCGCCGTACTTGAGCGGCACGCGGACAAGCGGCGCGCCGTCGCCGGGGACGCCGTGCACCATCACGACCGGGCCGCGGCCGTCGCCCGAGAGCACGCTGCGCCCGCCGATCGTCGCCAGGTCGGCGTCGGAGAGCAGGGTGAGGCCGTCGCGGCCGTCCGGGGCCGGCCGGACCTTCAGCGGTGCGCCGTCCGCCTCCCACTGTCCTTCCGGCGTACGGGCCACCGCCTGGACCGGTCTCGGCGCGACCTCGAGCGGCGGGTCGGGCACGTCGTCACCGATGGCGACGTACGTGGCCTGGAAGTCGTCGAGGTTCGCGTAATGCTGCCGCAGCGCCGTCCAGAACGCGTCCTCGCGCGTGTTCCGCTCGGTGACCTTCGCCTCCCAGTCCGCGCGGACCCGAGGATCGTCGCTGCCGTGGGCCGCGTATCGGGCCGCGGCCTCGGCGTCGGCCGCCCCGACGAACGCGTCCGCCTTGATCTTGAGGTCCTTCTCGGCCGCGACCAGCGCGTCGAAGTCCCGCGTGGCCGTGGCCGGCGCGCCGTGGCCGATGCCCAGGATCCGGCGCGCCTCGGGCAGCCCGACGCGCACGAGCAGCCGCACCTCTTTGCCGGTCTCGGTCGACGTGTGACCGCCGAACGTGCCCGACACCGTTGGCTGGGTCACGTACTCGATGAGCACCGACGTGTTCTCGGGCTTGAGGTTGCCGAAGGAGGTGGCGCCGCTGTCCTCCCCGGTGGCCAGCGCGGCGGTGTCCCCGCTGGCCGGACCGGTCGCGGTCGTCTCCAGCGGCTCGTACGGCTCACCCATGTAGCCGCGGCCGAGCAGCAGCCGGGGCATCTGGCTGTTGACGTTCTGCCGGCTGAGCGCCGCTCCCGCGCTGGTCGTGGTCTGCGAGATGTGCTCGCGGTAGACCGTGGAGTCCAGCCCGGCCAGCCGCGCCGCCACGGGGGTGAGCCCGATCTTCGGCAGCAACCGGCGCAGCCGTACGTCCGAGGCCGGCACTCCGGGCAGGTCGAGCATCTCCTTCGACAGAAGCTGCGCGGCGTTGGGCAGCAGCACGTCCGGGGTGAGGCCGGAGCGCACCTGGTGGGCGCCGGGATAGCCGGGCTTACGCAGACGTTTGGCGGCCCCGTCGAGCATCCCGGCCAGGGTCTCCTGCAGGTCCTTGGCCGAACCGAGGTCCTCCGGCGCGAACCGCGGGGGCACGAGCAGGCCGTTGCGCCGGTCCCAGCCGGGCTCGTCACCCTCGGTGGCGTGCGGGCGGTAGGCGCCGACCGAGTCCGTCGCCGCGGGCGCGTGCTGCGTGGCGTTCGTGCGCAGGTCGCCCGCCCACCGGTCGACGGTGACGTTCTCCTGGAACGTGACCGTGCCGTCGGGAACCGCTTTGCCCCGGTGATAGACCTTGATCTCGAAGGTCGGCCGCAGCACGATGCGCGCCTTGACGCCGCGGGCCGAGCTGATGCTGGTCTCGCGCTGCTCGGTGTCGACGACCGACGAGTGCGCGACCAGGTGCGACGACGTGAACTGGTGCCCGGGGCCGATCGCGGCCTGCTTCCCGTCGGGGTTGATCACGGCGGTGCCGGCCGCGCTCGCGAAGAACTGCCCGCCGCGCGCGGTGCGGACGAGTTTGCCCTGCCCCCGGGTGCCGACCGTGCGCACGTCGACGTCGTCGTGGTCGGCCTGGAAGCCGTCGAAGACGATCTCCTCCTGGAGGGTCGCTTCCAGGCGTACGTCGTACAGGTGCTGGGTGAGCTTGCCGGTCTCGGCGTGGATGAGCGAGACGCCGCCGTCGAACAGGTTGCCCCACGACCGTTTCACGCCCGAGCGGCTGAGCATCTGCAGCATCCGGTCGCGGTTGAGCATCGGGTCGGCCAGACCGGTGCCGTTGAGGGTGTCGAGCACCGGCTTCAGTAACTCGCGCCGGCCCGGATGGTCGGCGATCGCCTTCTCGATGGCCTCGGTGGCCGGCTTGACGAGCGACGGCACCTCGCGGAAGACCTGCAGACCCTGGCCGGGGGAGCGGCCCGGCGGCAGGCTCACGCCGCTCGACTTCACCTGGGCGGTGAAGGCGGGCCGGGGACGCGGACCGTGCGGCACGTGCCGGCCGTCGTCCTCGGTCTTCAGCAGGCCCGCCTTGATCGCCTGAGCCTCGGTGATGCGCAGGTAGACGCCGTTGCGGACCACCGCGTTGTGCTGGACCGACTTCTGGTGCTCCCACTTGGCCGGCTGCAACGGCCCGGGCACCAGCGACTTGAGGTATCGGCCGGGCGTGCCGACCTCGGCCGCGGCGGTGAGCTTGAGGTCGGCGACGACCAGATACGTACGGGCCTTGCCCTTGCGGTTGTTGACGTTGCGCTCGGTGAAGCCGCCGACCTTGTCCCGCTTACGGCTCAGGCGATAGTGGAGGATCTGCTGGTAACCCGCCTGGGCCGTGGCGCCACCGCCGAAATCGTCCTTCGGGGTGCCCGGCTGACGCAGCGACAGGGCCCCGACGACGCGGGCCAGCAGCTGGCGTTCGCGGGTGCGCGATCCCGACACCTGGGTGCCGCCGCCCGGGGCGTTCTCGCTGGTCGTCTCGATCCGCTCGGCGACGATGCGCGGGTTGACGACGCGGGCCGCGAGGGCCACGTCGAGCCGGCCGCCGCTGTCCATAGTGGTCAGCGTTTCCGGGCTCCACCGCGCCTCGGTCATGGCGTCCAGGTTCGCGCTCTGCCGGTCGATCGTGAGACGGTCGGTGAGCTCGGCCCACACCGGCATGCCCTCGGCCATCGACTCGTCGCCGCGCAGGCCGCCGAGCTGCCGCACCGACTGACGATTGCCGTAGTTCTGGGTGTCCCGCGCGGCCTGCCGGGCCAGGTCCAGAGCGGTCGCCGAGCCGGGCATCGCCTCGACGAACTGCCATTCGGTGATGGTCTTCTCGTCGTCGCTCTCCGGACCGTCGACGAAGTTGCGCAGCGTCGTCAGGTCGGTCGGGGTCTTACGGGCGAGGCCGGTGCTTCCCCTGGGCTCCACCTCGACCGGGTGGGTGTCGAGCACGTTGTCCGGGATGGCGCTCTTGGCGTAGAGGACCCGCACCGGTTTGCGGTCGGTGAGGCGGTAGCGCGGCACGTCGCGGCCCCGCACCTGCACGGCGTCGCGCTTGAAGTCGGTCCCGAGCGCGTGCTCGGAGCCCTTCACCGTGCGGCCGAGCTTGATCCGCGAACCGGGGTCGACGCCCACGGCCGTCTTGAACGTGTACACCGTCACGACCAGTTCGAGGTCGCCCTCGTACGCCTCGGAGTCGGGCGTGCCGCCGTGCAGCGAGGTCTCCTGCCCGCTGGTCTCGACGCCGCCCTCCACGCCGCGGCGCGCGCTCGCCTCGATCCCGCCGCCGACGGAGACGCCGACGTTGACCTTGTCCCCGGGGAACCGGGCGATGTAGGCGCCCTCGGCGGCGAGCGCGGCCCGCCACTGGCTGCCGGCCGAGACCCCGTCCTGCTCGCCCGAGGACTGGAACGTGCGAACCGCGACCCCCGTCTGCGTGCCCTTGTAGCGCAGGTCGCCCGGGTGCACGGCCTCCACGTGCACGACCATGTGCCGGTCGTGGAGCATCCCGGTGCGGGTGAGAACCGCGGTGGTGCCGCCGTTGAGCAGCGCCTTGTAGTTCTGCCGCAGACCCGGCACCGACAGCACGCGGTCGAGTTCGGCCTGGTTGCGCTGCCGCTCGGCGGCGGAGGCGGCCAGGCCCATCTTCTGGACGACCCCGTCCGTACGGAACCGGGGCAGGAACCCGCCGCCGACCCGGCGCACCAGGGTGTCGGTGCTGGTCATCAGGTTGCGGAACCTGCTCATGCCCAGCGGCATGGCATGCCCGCCGTGCTTGGCGAAGTGCGGCGCCGGTTTCGCCGGCGGATCGTCCGCCGGGTCCGGACCGGTCCCCAGCAGCTCGGCCAGTTTGTCCTGGGGCAGCCGGCTCAGGACGGTCAGCTCCACCTCGACCGGGCCCGCGCCGGGATCGCGCCGCATCGGGTGCCGCAGCGCGTTGAGCCGCACCGACGGGTCGATCGTGACCTTCACCTTGAGCTCGGTCAGCGTGTTCGGGACGTCCTTGAACTCGGTGCCGGTGCGGGTGGTGCTGCTCTGCCGGGCCGAGGTGGCGGTGGTGCGCCGGAAGCCGGCCGAGATGCGCGCCTGCACCCAGGCCAGCCCGAACCCCCACCGGATCGGTACGATGCTGCCGCCCGCGCCGACCTGGCTCGAGTGCTGCTGCCGGCCGGTGTCGGTGATGCCCGGCTGCCACCGGAACGACGACTTCGCGACGTCGGCGATCGGTCGTACGCCCATGACCTGGGCCGTCATGCGCAGGCCGACCGCCTGCCGGCGCGACGGGCTCAGGATCAGCGGTGAGTGCGCCGGGCTCTCCATCGCCGGCATGAGCTGCCCGAGGATGTTCTGCTCGGTCAGCAACGACCGCACCTGCTCGCGGCTGATGCTGCCGGCGTCGACGACCCCCGTCCCGCGCAACTGCTCGAGGATCTGGTCGGAGGCCTCGTTCCAGGTGATCGTCCTCGAGTCGAGGCTCGCGTCCATGATGCGTACGGGATGGACGTTCTCGACCAGCGTGGCGCTCTCGAAGGGCCCGTTCGTCCAGTCGTCGTCCCGGGCGGTGGCCGAGGCGATGTCCTGCAGGCCGTAGAAGGACACGTCGGCCGTGATGCCCTCGGCCCACGCGGTGGGGGCCCGGCCCGGCTTGGTCACGGCGACGGCGAACGACACCGGTGAGCGCAGGAGGTCGACCCCCTTGCCGCTGCGGACGTTGTGCGAGTCGAAGACGGTGGCACTCGACTCGACGTTCTCGCTCGCCTGGGCCAGGGCGAGTTCGCCGCTGATCGCGCCGCCGGGACCGAAGCGTCCGCCGAGGCTGAACCCGGTGCCGACGGTGAGGCTCTCGCCGGCCGTCTGGGTCTCGCGGACGGCGGTGGTGGCGTCGTTGCGGGTGTCGTACTTGGCCTTGTCCAGCTCAACGATCGTCTCGTCGCCGGGGAGCCGGGTGGGCCGCACGACGACGCTGTGCCAGCGGCCCTTGCCGTCCTTGACGTCGAACGTGCGGCCGCCGGTGACGAAGAACGACTGCGGGTCGTTGCGGAGCGCGTTCTCGATCCCGCTGGTGTCGACCTTGATCGCGTCGCGGCCGCCGCGCGTCATCCGGGCGACGTGCGGCTTGATCCGCGTACGGACCTCGGCGGTGACGGTCCTGGTCACCTCGGCCACGAGCTTGTCGAGGTCGTCGACGCCGGCCACCTCGTACAGCAGCTCGGGGCGGTCGGCGTACTGGCCGAGCTGCTGCGGGGTGGCCGGCACGGGGGCCAGGGTGAGGCCGCTGGGGTCGTCCGGGGCGTCCTCGGCCTTGATGCCCTCGAAGGATCGCACGTCGTTGACGACGTCCCACGGCTCGGCGTCCCCGGGCTCGCCGTCCCGGGGCGCGGTGTCGCCGGTGAAGAGCTGCCAGGACCGGCCGTCGACCGAGACGGGGGCGCCCGGCCTGGACTCGACGCCGACGCGGATGTGGCCGTCCGGGGTCAGCACGTCGCGGCCCGTGGCCTGGGCCAGGCGCTGGGCGAAGACGGCTGACACCTCGCCGTTCCAGCAGGCCAGCAGGGTGATCGTGGGGCCGCCGGGTCCGACGAGCAGGGCCACCTGCTCGGGGGAGAGCAGGACTGTCCCACCGTCCTCGAGCGGGACGTGGACGAGCGGCGGCCCGTCGCCGCCGACGCCGTGCACCATCACGACCGGGCCGTGGCCGTCGCCGGACAGCACGTCGCGGCCGCCGATCGTCGCCAGGTCCGCGTCGGAGAGGAGGGTGACGCCCGGGCGGCCGTCCGGGGCCGGTCGCACCCGCAGCGGCCGGCCATCGGCCAGCGGGCGGCCGTCAGGCGTCGTCGTCACCTCGGTCACCACCGCCGGCGGCGGAACCGGCGGGTTCGCCTCGGCCCGCTGCGGGACCACCGTGACGGTTCGTGTCTTCGGTTTCGCGCCGCGGCCGCCCTTGCCGCCCTTGGCCGCCGGTGCGGGTTGCCTCTTCGCCGCCTCGTCGAGCTGCGCGAGGCGTTCGTCCAGTTCGTTGGTGCCGCTGTCGAACCGGGTGCGGCTCAGGTAGTCGTTGCGGGCGCGGACCAGCGACCCGTGGAACCCGGCGAGCGGCGCCTTGGAGCTCGGATTGGCCGGGTCCAGCCGCGTCTCGGCCGCCGCGGTCAGTCCGTCACGGATCGTCTCGTCGAGCCGGCGCAGGTCGTCCCGCAGTTCGCGAAGCTCGTCGCGGAACAGGTCGGTCGTGGTCGGGTCGGCCTCGGCCCGGACTGCGAGGTCGTCGACGCGCTCGACGAGAGCGCTGATCCGGTGCATCTGGTCCAGCCGCACTTTCGACCAGGCCTGCTCCGGTCCGCGCAGCGCGGTGGCCAGCTCCGCTGTCTGCTGACCGAGGTCGATGGCGTCCGGCCACAGGCCGAGGCCGGCCATGGCGATCGGCTGGGCCGGGAAGTACGACTCCACCGGCGGGTCGGCCCGGGTCGCGGCCAGTTCGTCGCGGATCGCGCTCAGGTCGCGCTTGGCCGCCCCGGAGCCGTCGCGCATCGCCCCGATCTGCGCGGTCAGCCGGTTCAGCTCACCCGGCGACAACGTGATCGAACCGGTCAGGCCGTACGTGCCGGGGACCGCGTGGGCGGGCAGGCTGGGCAGCGGCCCCTCCGACCCGGTGACGTGGGCGATCAGGTCGGTGACCTCGGCGACCAGGTCGGCGTCGTCGCTCTCGCTCAGCTCGGTGAGCCGGTCGCGCAGCCCGGTGGCGGCGCCGATCCAGTCCCGGCTGCCGTCGACCGAGGCCGAGCGCGTCTCGTCGTACTCGTTCAGCACGGCGATCCAGTCGAACATCGCCTGCCGCAGCCGCTCGGGCGGGGCGTCGGCCGCGAGCAGCCGGTTGATCCGGTCGATCTGGAACAGCCACTCGGTCGGCGCCTCGAACTGCTGCCGCCGCCAGGTGCTCACCGGGCCCGGCTGGGCCTGGGCGTCGCCCCCGGCCGGGTCCTGGGCGGCGGCACCGGAGACCATCATCCAGCGTTCGGCCTTGCCCGTACGCATCCCGCGGTGCTCGAGATAGACCGTCTTCATGCCGAGCAGCGCGGGCATCTCGATCGCGCCGCTCTCCATGCCGATGGCGACCGCGTCGTGCCGCTGGTGGAGCTGGTCGAGCACGAAGAGCTGCTCGGCCCGATTCAGCGGCGGCCGGCCGGGGAGCAGCGTCTTCCAGAACTGCACGAGGCTCTTGTCGGTCAGGTCGCGGAAGTCGGTGCCCGGGTCGTCGCCGACGAGCACCACCTGCGCGCCGAGGTCGTCCCGGGCGTAGTCGGAAAGCTGCCGCAGCATGCCGTCGAACATGTCGAGCTCCGGGTACGCCCCACCCGCGTTCAGCCCGGAACGGCGCACCCACAGCAGCACGACTGGCTTTTCCGGGTCGAGGCCGAGCTGCTTGTCCAGGGCAGCCGTGAGCTCCGCGGCCCGCGGCACGTCGCTCAGCACGTTGTCGCGCAACGTCTGCCGTGCCCGGTCCTCATCGGACAGGAATCGGTCCGCGACCGTCTCGTGGGTTCGGCTGACGGCCCGCTTCCAGCCGGTGCCGCCGGTGTCGAACGTCTCCTCCAGCGTCACCCGCTCGGGCGGGATCCCCATGGCCAGCACGTCCGCGCGCAGCCGCTCGGCCTTGGTCTGCCCCTCCGCGATCAGGTCAACGGCCGGTTTCCGTACGCCGGACTCGGCCTTTTCCAGGGCCCGGCGCTCGTCCAGGAAGTAGGTGAGGTCGTGCTCGACCACCAGGCTCGACGGGCCGGCCGCGAGGTGCATGGCCGCGGCGTGGATGGGGGCCTCACCCGAGAAGTGGGCGTGGATGACGTGCGCGTCGGCCGGATGCTTGACCGGATGCGGCGCGACGGCGGGCCGCTGACGAGCCGCGGCGACCAGCGCGTCGACGTCCTCGGGGTCGCGGGCGGCTCCCCGCTGCCGGGGACGGTCGATCGTGCCGTCGTCGTTCATGCGGGGCGTGTTCTGCCACGAGTGGCCGTACTGCTCGCGCAGAACCGCGTTGAGCAGCCATTCCTTGTCGGGGTTGCCGGTGGGGTCGCCGATCGCCGCCCGGATCGCCATCGTGCGGGTGGCGAAGTCGGCCTGCTCGATGCCGCCCTTGCTCTCGCGATCGGCGGTCTCGGCGGCGGCCCATTCGTCGAGCAGGGTGGTCAGCGTCGACTGGTCGTCCGGGGCGCGGCGGCGCCACTCGTCCCGCAGCGCGTCGACCGGGGCCGGCTGTCTCTTTGCGGGCGCGTGGGACGGCGTCTGCACTTCCTCGTCGTACGGGATGGATCTGAGGGCCTTGTCGGTGTCCTGCGCGAGGTTCGTCAGCAGGTCGGACTCGGCGGCCGGGACGCTGTCCCGCAGGTTCTTGAGGGTGCCGAGGATCTGCTTCTGCCGCTGCTTGGTCGGGGGGTCGGTGCTGCGGAACGCGAGATCGGCCAGGGCCTGGGCCCAGTCGTTGCGATAGACGCCCGGGTGCTGCTTCACCAGGTAGCGATCGACCTGTTCGCGCCACACCTTCTTGTCGGCGTGGCTCTGCGGGATCGCGTCCGGCTCGGTCGTCTTGTATTTCTGGAGCAGGCGTTTGCTCTCGGTGGTGACGGCCAGTCCCGGGTCGAAGACGACGGCACCGCGAGCGTCGGCGTTGTAGCCGCGGCTGGAGATCACCGACTCGGAGAGCCCCCGCCCCTCCTTCGACGTGTAGGTGAGGGCCGGGCTGGTGGGATCGGCCTGGTCGCCGAAGGTGATCTCGTTCTGCAGGCGGGTCATGGGGCTGCTGACCCGGATCAGCGTGTTGGGCTCGGGCAGATAGACCGTGCGCGGGATGACCTTGGCCATGGCCTCGCGGACGGCGAGATCGCGCCGGTTGGCCGTGTTCGCTGTCGCGTCGGTCCTGGCGTCGAAGCTGTAGCCGCCGCTGAGCAGTTGGATGGTCTCATCGTCGTCGTTCCGGATGATCGCGTCGGTGCGATCGAACAGGCCGGTCATGGACTGCACGTCAGCGTCGCCGGTGTGGATGAACGCGGGCGCCTCGCCGCCCTGGTCGACCAGGCTCTTCAGCACGGCCTCGGTGCCGGGATGCCGCACGATCGTCTCGCGGATGGCCGCGTACGGGATGGTTCGCTGGTCGGGGCCCTCGATCCCGATGGCCGAGTTGTGCCAGGTGAATCCGACGATGCTGACCGGGAACGGCAGTTGACGGTCCTGGACGCGGCCGATGGCGGCGCGGATGTCCTGGTCGCTCACCTGGCCGTCGAAGCCGTTGATGCCGATGACCAGCGCGAAACGCCCGTCCGCGGGGTTGTTCTCGAAGGCCTCGGCGTAGCGGTCGATGAGTTCCCCGAGGTCGGTGTCCACGGTGGCCGGAACCGTCGCCAGATAGCTGGGCTTGTCCTCGGTCGCGGCGTTGCGCGGCGGCAGGCTGCCGATCCGCCGGGTGCCGATCTCGCGGATGCGGAAGTTGCGCTGGGCGTCCTTGAAGTCGTTGCCGCCACTGATCGAGATCGGGCCGGCCGGCGGGGTCACGGGAGCGGGAGGTGGTGGCGGCGCGGCGACCGCCCTTCCCCTGCGCGTGGTCGGGGCCGGCGACGGCGTCTGCACGCCGTCCGCGGTGAACGGGTGGGCCTTCAACTGCTCGTGGGTGACCCGGGCGGGCGCGCTCCACTCGATCGCCGCCGCCTTGCCGTGCTTCTGCCGGAACTCCTTGAAAATCGTCTCGATCTCGGTCTGCCGCTCGGGCGACGGCTCGGCGACGCTGCGGAAAGCGGAATCGGCCAGGGCCTGCGCCCACCGCGGGTTGTAGTCGCGGCCGTAGCGCATCAGCAGGAAACGGTCGATCTGACCGGTCCAGACCTGCTTGTCGGCGTGGCTCTGCGGGATCGAGTCCGGTTCGCCGTCGTCGTAGTTCTGGAGCAGGCGGTCGCTCTCGGTCGTGACAGCCAGCTTCTGGTCGAAGACCACGGCCGCGGCCGGGTTGCCCTCGTTGAAACGCTTGCGGGTGGACAGGACCGACTCGGCGAGGCCGCGGCCCTCCATCGACGTGTATTTGCGCGTCGACGACGTCGGGTCGGGCTGCACGCCGAACGTGATCTCGTTGTCGAGGCGGGTCATGCCGTCGCCGATGCGTACCAGGGTGTTCGGCTCGGGGTAGTAGACGGTGCGCGGATCGACCTCGGCCAGCGCCGTGCGCACGGCCAGGTCGCGCTCGGCGGCCTGCCGCGCGGTGGGATTCGTGCCGGACGGGAACCGGTAGCCGCCGCTGATCAGTTGTGCCGTCGGGTTCTCGGCGATGGTCTCGTCGGTCAGGTTGAACAGCGAGGTCATCGACTGCACGTCCGCGTCGCCGGTGTGCAGGAAGACCGGCGCGCCCGAGCTGCCGTCGACGACGTCCTTCAGCGCGCGCTCGGCGTCGGGATGCCGCACGATCGTCTCGCGGATGGCCGCGTACGGGATGGTCGCCTGATCGGGTCTGGCGTCGGCCGCGATGGCCGAGTTGTGCCAGGTGAAGCCGACCACGGTGACGGGGAAGGGCAGATCACGCTGCTTGATGCGGGCGACGGCGTCGGCGATCTGCTGGTCGCTGACGTCGCGGTCGAAGCCGTTGACGCCGATGACCAGCGCGAACCGGCCGGTGGCGGTGTCCGGGTCGAAGCCCTCGACGTAGCGGTCGATGAGAGCGTCGAAGTCGGTGCCGACCGTGGCCGGGACGGTGGCGACATAGCCGGGCAGGTTCTGGGTGCCGGGGGTGCGCTCGGCCAGGGCGCCGATCTGGCGGGTGGCGACGGGCCGGACCCGATAGTTGCGCAGGGCCTCGCGGAACTCCTTGCCGCCGCCCTGGGTGTTCGGCGTGTTCGCCGTCCTGCCGGCGCCGCCCTGGGTGTTCGTCGCGTTCGTGGTCTTGCTGCCGCCGGCCCTGGGCGCTTTGGGGGCGTGCGAGGTCGTCTGGTCCGGGCCGGGACCGGAGGTGGCCGAGCGGATCGGGCCGGCCTGCGGGGCGATCTCGGCCAGCAGATTCAGCTCGGCCGGGTTCAGGTAGGGGCGGGTGTCGTTGTCGGTGAGGTCGATGGCGTCGTTGCCCATGACGCCGGGCTGGTCCTCGGAGCGGAAGAGCCGCTCGGGCGAGGCGTAGCCCTCCTTGAGCCCGAGGTAGTGCATGACCTCGTGCACGCCGAGCGCCGGGTTGTCGTCGGCCCGCCACTGATGCTGGTGCATGTCGGCGTCGGGGTCGAGGGTCATCTCGACCGGGGGCCTCCGGGCGGGGTCGTCCTGCCAGCCGCGCGTCATCCCGGGCGTCCAGGGCGGGGTGTCGAAGCTCAGATTGACGTGCAGTTTGTGGCCGTCGTCGAACGTGTAGCGCCCGTTGATCGCGGTCTCGATCGTCTGCCGCACCCGGTTCGCATAGGCGGCACGGTCGGCCGGGGACACGGCGTCGTTCCGAGAGACCAGATCCAGGTGTACGTCGTACGCGCGGGTCTTGGTTCCGTCGGAGGTCACGAATTCGCGGACCTGGAAGTCGATCGTCGTGACCTCGCCGCGCAGCTTGCCGCCGGGCTGATCCAGCCGCAAGCGCGACGACGGGACGAAACGTTCGGTACGCAGGAATCTCGGCGGGGCGCTGTCGTACGCCTGCTGCCAGTCGGCCGGTCGCGCCGTAGCCGGCGGGACCTGGACCGGCGGCGCCTCGACGACGGTGACCACGTTGGTGGGCGGTGCCGACGACGGGGACTGCACGGCAGCGGGGCGCGGGTTGGCGTTCAGTGCCTGATGGGTGCGACCGGCGAGCCGCCACAGGTGCTGGGCCGCCTTCTTCGGCTGAACCGCCTGGATCCTGTCCTCGGCCGCCTTGAGGTCGGTCTCCGAGATCGGGTCGACCGTCCTGAAGGCGATGGCCTCGGCACTGTCGACGATGGACAGATCCGTGTCGGGGTGGTTCTCGGTCAGGTAGCGGGTGACCTGATCGCGCCAGGTCTTGCGGTCCGCGTGACTCTGCGGAATGCCGTCCGGGTTACCGGGCGTGTAGTTCTGCAGGAGCCGGTTGCTCTCGGTGGTGACGGCCAGTTCGGACCGGTAGACGCCGATCTTCTCGGGCTTCGCGAAGTCCTTGCGGGACTTGAACACCGACTCGGTGAGGCCGCGACCCTCCATCGAGGTGTACTGGAGTGCGTTACCGTCCTTCGGACGTACGCCGAAGGTGATCTCCTTGTCGAGCCGTGGCATGGCGTCGTTGACGCGGATCAGCGTGTTGGGCTCGGGATAGTAGACCGCGCGGGGATCGGCCAGGGCCATGCCGTCGCGGACCGCCTGGTCGCGCTGGTTCGCCAGCACGGCGTTCTCGTCGGTGCCGGCCGGGAAGCGGTAGCCGCCGCTGATCACCTGAGCGTCCGGATTGTCGGTGATGATCGTGTCGGCCAGGTTGAACAGCGGCCGCTCGCCGCCGTTCATCGCCTGCACGTCGGCGTCACCGGTGTGGATGAACATCGGCGTGCCGTTGCCCTGGTCGACCAAGTCTTTCAGGACCTGCTCGGCGTCGGGATGCCGCACGATCGTCTCGCGGATGGCGGCGTACGGGATGGTGCGCTGGTCGGGGCCCCGGCCGTCCTTGATGGCCGAGTTCTGCCAGGTGAACCCGGTGACGGTGACCGGGAACGGCAGCGGCCGATCGGTGATGGCGGCGACGGCGTCGCGGACGCGCTGCTCGGTGCCCGGCTTCTCGAACCCGTTGACGCCGATGACGAGCGCGAAGCGTCCATCGGCGGTGCCGTTCTCGAACGCCTCGACGTAGCGGTCGATGAGCGCGTCGAGATCGGTGTCGGCGGTGGCGGGGACGGTGGCCAGATAGCCGGGCTTGTCCGCGGTCTCAGGCGTACGCGGAGACAGCGCGCCGATCTGCCTGGTGGCGACCTGCTTGAACCTGTAGGTCCGCAGCGCCTCCTGGAAGTCCTTGCCACCACCGGGAGCGATGGGGCCGGCCGGGTTGCTGCTCCCCGAGGCCCGCTGCGACGTCGAGGCCTTCTGTGCGGTCGAGGCCTTCTGCGGCGCCGGGGCTTTTTGCGAGGCTGGGGTCTTCTGGGGGGCCTTGTCCTTCTTGCCCTGCGGGGCGTGCGAGGGGACCTGGACCTGCTCGGTGAGCTGCTCCTCGGCCATCGGCTCGGCGACGACGAGCGTGACGGGCGTGACGGGCGCGACGGGCGTGACGGGCGTGACGGGCGAGTCGACGGTGGTGATCCCGGTCGACTCCGGAGAGACCGGCGGGGGTACGGCCTCGAGGAGCGTCGCCGGGTCGGTGGACTCGCCCGTTGTGGCGGCGGTGCCCCTCGTCGAAGTAGCGGCCGTCGGCGCGGTGGGGCCCGTCGTGGCGGTGCTCGCGGCGGTGCTCGTGGAGGTGGCGGTGGAGGTGCTCGCCGAGGTGACGGGCCGACTGGTGGGGGTGGTAGCCGGAGCGGCAGACGTGCTCGCGGAGCTGGCGGGCGAAGTTGCGGGCGTGCTGGACGTGCCGGCGGGCATGGTCGTCGGGGTGATGCTCGTAGTGGCGGGGTTGCTGGCAGACGTTGCCGGTGAGGTGGAGACCTCAGCGACCGCCGGAACGGCGACGGGGGGAGCCGTGGCGGGCACCGTTCGGGTTTCGAGACCGGGCAGACCCTCGGCTGTCGAGACAGGACTGTCCGAGCTGGATGGCCGCGCCGCAGGAACGGCTTCGGTTCCGGTTCCGGTTCCGGGGGAGGGGGAAGAGGCTGGGCCGCCGGTCGTCGGCGATGCCGGTCTGTCCGTTCCCGGTGTCGAGGTGTCGGGTGCAGCCCCCGGTGCTCCCGAGGTGGGGGTTTGCACGGCCGGGGTGTCGGACGGTCCTGGCGCGGAGGTTTGTGGCGTCGGGCTGACGGGAGACTCGACGGTGGGCACGGCGCTGCCGCCCGGGCCGAGGCCACCCGGTCCGGCCGCGGGCGCGCTGTCGGAGCTGCCGCTGCCTGGACCGCGCGGGCTCTCGCCGGCGGGCGGTTGAGCCGAGTTCGGAGTGCCGAGTTCCGTGCCGGTCCCGGTCCCGGTTCCTGTGCCGGTTCCAGCTCCGGTCCCGGTTCCAGCTCCGGTCCCGGTTCCTGTGCCGGTTCCGGTTCCTGTGCCGGCCCCGGTTCCTGTGCCGGCCCCGGTTCCTGTGCCGGCCCCGGTTCCTGTGCCGGCCCCGGTTCCCGTGCCGGTTCCTTTGCCGGTTCCGGTTCCCGTGCCGGTCCCGATCCCGGTTCCTGCGCCTGTCCCAGTTCCTGCGCCTGCCCCTGTCCCTGTTTTGGGACCTGTTCCTGTCCCCGTTCCCGTTCCCGTTCCCGCTCCGGTGCCCGAGCCCGCCCCAGTGCCCGCACCACCGCTGGGCGGGGGAAGCGCCCCTCCGGCGCCCGGTGGCGTGACCTGTGGGCCCTGGCCGACCGCTGACTCCAGCGGCGGTGGTGCCGCCGGAGGGCGGGGGGCGCCGTGCCCGGCTCCGGCGCCGCCGCCGATCTGGTCCGCCCAGTGCTGGGCCATGCCTCCGATGATGGAGCTCGACATCGTGGCCAGGCCGTTGAAGCCGCCACCGCCGAGCATCAGCGAGAACAGGCCCTCGAAGCCGGTCTCACCTGCGGCGCCCAGTCCTTCCTTGCCCCAGATGTTCTTGGTGAAGTTCGGGAAGAGCTTGCCGCCGATCGCGTGGAGGCCGCCCACGCCGCCGCCGATGAAGACGCCACCGGCGAAGGACAGGCCCAGGTCCTTGTAGTCGAGGCCCTTGCGGTTGCCTTCGAGGATCTGGGTCACCTGCCCGGCCGCGCTCTGCCACAGCTCCTCCAGGCCCTCCTGGAAGGCTTCCCAGGCCAGGCGCATCAGGGTTTGGCGCAGGCGGGCCTTCAACAGGTTGACCAGCTCGCCGACGATCTCCTGGCCGATCTTGATGAGGCCGGGGACGGCGGGGGCCCCGAAGCCGGACGCCAGTGCGATCGCGATCTCGACCACCTGCGTGAAGGCGGCGATGACGATGCCGTACTGGGTGGATTCGGAGTTGAGCGCGAACTCGTACGAGGCGCCGCCCAGACCGTTGGAGATGTCGCCGCCGGCCGGGACGTTCTGGGTGATGCCGCGGTAGAAGTTCTCGAACGCGTCGGCGGCCGGGCCCTCCTGGAACCCGTGCACCCCGTTGCCCAGCGCCGCCGTGCCCGACGCGGTGTTGAGCAGCGCGGTCGTGAAGTCGTAGAGGTCGTTGCCCATTTCCCGCAACGCGGTCGGGTCCGCCTTGGGGAACTCCTCACCTACGCCGTAGAGGATGAGGTCGTAGACCCACTGCCATTCGGGGTCGTTCGGGATGTGAAAGTCAGGCACGGTCGGGCGAGGCTCAGGCGCGGTGACCGGGGGAGAAGTTCACATACATCGGGCGGTAGCCGTCGGTGCGCGGGTCGGCGAGCGGGTTGTCCTTCACGACGAAGAACTGCCCGTTGCCGGCGTCGAGCGGGGTGCCGTCGGCGGCCGTGACGGAGGTGAACCCGACGGGGGAGACCGCGTCGTACAGGTTGGCGTCGACCCGGCTCGTGCCGTCGGCCAGCGGGTGCACCAGCTCGAGACGGAAGCCGTCGGCCAGCGGCTGTCCCCCGACCAGCACCGGGTGGCCGGCCGGCGACGCCGGCACCGAGGGTGTCGTGGGCGCGAACGACCCGTGGGTCGGCTCGGCCGGCGTGACACCGGCTACGACCTGGGCAAACGGCGTGGCCGGGGTGCCGTTGGCCGGGATCCCGACGGCCGGCGTGACGGTGGCCGCGGTGAGGGGTTTGGCGGGCACCGCGGGGGTGGCCGCGGTGAGCGGATTGGCGGGCAGCGCCGGGGTGGCCGCGGTGAGCGGTTCCGCGAGCGTGGCCCGGGTGGCCGCGGTCGGGCTGAGCGGGATGGCCGGAGTAGCCGGCGTGAGCGCCCCGGTGTGGGGCTTCGCTCCGGAGGTCGCCTCCCGCAACAGCCCTGGCTGCTGTGCCGTGCTGCCGCCGCCACCGCCGGATCCGTCGCCGCTACCCCCGGTTCCGCCCCCGCCACCGTTGGTCGCCAGCACGTTGCCGAAGTTCCGCGCCATCTTGTGCCCGGCCTGTCGCGCGTCGTCGTCGGCGTCGCCGTACGCGGTGCCGCCGGACCGCAGGCCGGCCGCCGTGTAGTCGAGCGTGCCCTTCACCCCGCCGACCAGGCTTTCCAGGTTGTCGAGCCCGGACAGGAACCGCTCGGAGAACTGCCGCCCGGTGTCGTCGTCGCCCCAGGCGTCCTTGTACGTGCTCCGCAGCGTCTGCAGCCGGCGCAGGTGGCCGGCGTAGATGTTGGCGTGCTCGGCATAGCGGTTACCCAGCTGCTTCACGCCTTCGGGATCGACCCACATCGACCCGCGGACGTCGCTCATCGGTCGGATCCGCCCATCAGCATCTCGCGGACGCTGGTGGCCATCCGCGGCTCGGGCGGCATGAAGGCGTCGACGCCGCCCTGGCCGCGCACCATCGCGGCGGCGTCCACCCCGTCCGGCAGCATCGGCGCCAGGATTTTCGCGGCTTGGTCGAAGGCCGCCTCCTTGGCCTCGGCGAAGGTGGCCATCACCACGGCGCTGAGATCGGCCGGTGTCATCCGCCGGTAAGCGCCGTTGGAGAAGTCAATGGACTTCAATACGCCATTCTGACCGACGGTGACCGTGATCTCGCGGCGCGGTGAGGTGGCGGAGGCGGAGATCTCGCTCATCCGGCGCTGCATCTCGGCCAGACCCTCGCGCTGCCGCTGGTAGTCGGCGAAGAGCCGTTCGATGCGTTCGCCGAACTCCATGAGCCGCATCTCCTTCAGTGGCAACGGGTCTCGTGCATAGCGAGGCCGATCGAGGGCCGGGACGATCGGGACCGTAGCACCCTACTGGCGGGTACCGCCGCCTCCAGTGGACAACAGTGACAAGAAACAAGATGAGGTGCATCCGCGTCACTGTCCGTTCACATTGGGAGCGTTGACACGCCGACCTTCCAACGTCTTTCATGTCCTGCGGCGCTCGGGCAGTACCTCGTGACGGCTGGCAGGAATGGGATCGCTGCGTAACCGTGCGTGACTGCGAACCGCGCGTCCCCGCCCGACCTAGAACGACGAACAGGAGTCATCGCCGTGACGATGCCAACGGTAGGTACCAGCCAGTCCGGCATGCAGTTCGCCATCCAGCAGTTCGGCGACCGCGCGACCGAGTTCACCGGCCTGCTGCAGAGCGTCAACTCCAACATGGCTCAGCTGCAGTCCAGCTGGACCGGCCAGGCGTCGGCCGGGTTCAACCAGGCCATGGACAACTGGGAGAACTCCTTCAAGAAGGTCATCGACGAGCTCATCCGGATGCTCGACGTCATGGGTGCGACGACCAAGGGCTACACCGAGGCCGAGGACACCGCCCTGCAGACCGCGCAGTCGTTCGGCCAGGCACTGCCCGGCATCTGAACCCCGTTCCCCCAGACCGACGAAAGGACTGACGGTGTCCGACTACCGTTTCGACTTCAACCAGGCCGACGCCGTGCTGTACGACATGGACCAGCACACCAAGCGCATCAACTCCGCTCTCGACGAGATGGAGAAGAGCGTCGAGGCCCGCATGCAGGACTGGGACGGTGCCGCCAAGGAGCAGTACGCGGTCTCCAAGGCGGTGTGGGACCAGTCGGCCAAGGAGATGGGCGTCTTCCTGGACCAGGCACGGCTGACGCTGCTGCAGATCTCGGACAACTACGGGACCACCGAGCAGCGCCAGGCCCAGATCTGGAACGACGTCCGCGGCGGCTGACCGCGCGGACATCGACGTCATCGCCGGCCTGACCCTCGAGTGCGGGCCGGCGATGTTTTCCAGGCCGGCACAGCGAGCGACGGAGGGTAGGACATGGGGACGAGCTACGACTACGCGAACGACGACGCCATCAAGCAGATGGGTCTCTACAACCTCTACGACGACGGTCTAGGCGGTACGTCGTCGACGCACCCGAACGGCTGGACCCAGCTCGTCATCAAACGGATCGAGGACGTCGGTGGCGACACCACCGGGTTCAGTCCGGACGAGGTAAAGGCCTGGGAGTGGTACCAGAACAACGTCCTCGACCCGGACGGCTGGGACAAGACGGTCAGCCAGTACAAGGACAGCCCGTACAACAGCGGGCAGCCGACTCCGGACTCCTTCAAGCCGTTCGACTCGAAGGACGACTACATCACCAAACCCGGCTCCGGCTTCAAGCCGCCGTCCCTCACCGCCTACAGCGGACCGGACAACAAGAGCGGCCAACTGTCGGTCAGCTTCGAGGCGATCCAGTACTTCATCAACGAGCTCAAGGCGATCGCCGGTGACGGCAGCGGGATGCTGCTCGACGTCCGGGCCGACGTCAACAAACTGGACATCCGGCCGGGCGGCTTCGCGCGGGCCGAGCTGATGCGTCAGAAGGTCATGGGCAGCGCGGGCGGCGACCCGGGTCTGCGCGGCGACACCATGGACCTGTTCACCAACGTCCACTCGACGCTGTTCGACATGCAGGTCGAGCTGCGCAACATGCTCACCGAGTACCAGAACGCCGAAGACTTCAACAAGATGACGGCCGACCAGTTCGGGGACGTCCTGGACGGCACCCTCGGGAAGATGGACAACATCTCCCAGTACGGCAAGTCCAACTCCAGCAGCAGCGGCGGCGGCGAGACCGACTCCTGACCCGGCCGGCCCCCTGCCGGGGCGGCATGGCGTACGCAGCAGGCTCACTCGAGAAAACAGGTCGATGGCGGAGAAATACAACCGGGACGATTGGAAAGGCACGGATGGCGGCTGGTTCCCGCCGTCCACAGTCCCGATCGACAACCCCAACGACTACAACGACTGGGCGAAGGTCTCGGGCGGCTGGGCCATGCTGAAGGCCGCGATCAACGGCGGCTCCGGTCTGTCCTCCGACGCGATGCGGTCGCAGGCCGCAAAGAACGTGAACCCTCAGTCGCTGGTCGACGGTTACGCCGCGTTCCAGCGGGCGTACGAGACGTTGAGCTGGCTGGAGACCTTCGTCCGGGACCACTCCGCGGCCATCGCCGGTGAGGGTAAGCCGTGGCAGGGCGCGGCCGCGAACGCGTTCCTCGCCAAGATGGAGTGGTACTCCAAGTTTCTCGGCGCGCAGGCCGAGCGGATCGCCGGCGCGTCGGGAACCGGTGGTATCGGCTCGCTGCCGATGCAGCTCTGGAACAACGGCAACCACCTGGCCTACTCGCAGCAGTACATGGACTACCTGGACCAGTACTACGCGGCGTTGTCGTCGGCCGCCGGCAACGGTGGCGCCAACGGTCTGGTCAACATCACCGGTTCGGAATACGAGAAGCCGATGACCGAAGCGATGGTCAAGGTGGTCGACGACCTGGCGAAGAACTACGACCTGACCTACAGCTCGGTGACACCCCCGAAAGGGGACGGCTCGCCCAAGATCCCGACGCCGGACCCCAAGGGCGCCCCGCCGCCGCCGAACGCGCCGAAGGGTCCGGGCGGCGGCGGAGCCGGCGGCCCCGGGCCGAACGCCCCGAACTTCAAGCCCCAGGGCGGTGGCCCGGGCGGCGCCAATCTGCCGAAGCCGCCGGCCGGCGGTGGTGCGAACCTGCCCAAGCCGCCCGCCGGTGGCGGTGCGAATCTGCCGAAGCCGCCGGCCGGCGGTGGTGCGAACCTGCCCAAGCCGCCGACGGGTGGGGGGGTGAATCTGCCGAAGCCGCCGACGGGTGGCGGGGTGAATCTGCCGAAGCCGCCGACGGGTGGCGGCGTGAATCTGCCCAAGCCGCCGACCGGTGGAACGGTGAATCTGCCGAAGCCGCCGATTGGGGGCGGGGTGAATCTGCCCAAGCCGCCGACGGGTGGCGGCGCCAATCTGCCCAAGCCGCCCGCCGGTGGCGGTGCCAACCTGCCCAAGCCGCCCGCCGGCGGAGGCCTCAACCTGCCCAAGCCGCCGACGGCACCGGTGGGCGGCGGGATCGGCAGCGGCATCGACATCCCGGGCGGCGTGCACACCGGGAAGCCCGGTGGGATGCCGGGAGGAATGCCGGGTGGCATGCCCGGCGGCGCGCCCGGTCAAGGTGCGCCCGGCGGCGGTGGCGGCGGCGTGAATCTGCCGGACGCCCCGGATGCCGGGGGTCTGCTGACCGGTGACGAGACCGACTGGCAACCACACGCCGAGAACGGCGTCGACGTGCCGGACGCTCCGGGCGGAGCGCATCCTGGCGGATCCGGGCTGGGCGGCTTCCCCGGCGGCGCGCCCGGTCAAGGTGCGCCCGGCGGCGGTGGCAGCGGTGTGAATCTGCCGGACGCTCCGGACGCGGGCGGGTTGCTCACCGGCGACGCCGACGACTGGCAGCAGGATGTCGGCGGGGTCGACGGCCCCGAGGCCCCGGGCGGCACCAATCCGGGCGGCGCCGGGCTGGGTATGCCGGGCGGCACCCCCGGCGGCGCGCCGGCTGCGGGCGGCGCGACCGCCCTGCCGGAACGGCCGGACGCGGGTGGCCTGGTCGACGGCGACGAGACGGACTGGGCGACGCCCGGCGACGCGGCCGCGCCGGACGCTCCGGGCGGCGCGAACCCGGGCGGCGCGGGTCTGACCCCGGTCGGACTGATTCCCGATGTCCTGAGTCCCCTGGCCCGGCCGGAGCCCCCGGCCGCGTACACCGGGCCGTCGACGGCGCCCGGCCGCACCACGGCGTCCGACCTCGTCGCGGGTGATGCCGAGATGTGGGCCCGCGACCCGGCCATGGTCCCGGTCGACGCGATCGACACCGAAACCCCTCCGGTCGAGGAGAAGGACGACGACAAGGACGGGTCGGCTCTGCTGGCCGTGCCGCTGATCTTCGGTGGCCGCGGCGGACCGGCCGAGCCGGTCGAGGAGACCGAGTTCGTCGTGGACGCCGTACCACCGTCGCCGGTGGCGCCGGCCGAGGAGGCGGAGCCGGTCCAGGCCGTCCACGCCGGGCGGGCCGAGCCGGTCGAGGAACGCGAGGGACTCGACCGCCCCGACGCCGCCGAACTGCTCGCCGAGGACGCGGGCCGGTGGGGCGAGGAACCCTCGGGCGAACCCCCGGCTCCGGAGTCCGACGCCGGCCAGGACGACGTTCCGGTCGAGGATCACGTACCGGTGGTCCGGCCGGACGAGTCCGCCGACGACACCTCCGGCTGGGACGACGGCGCCGACTGGCTGCTCGACGAGAAGCGGGCCAATGTCTGACGCCGGCCAGGACTGGCTCGACGCGCCGCGCCGGGTGTGGCGGCCGACCCGGCCGGAACCGTCCGCGCCGTCCGAGCCGGAGCGGCCGCTGATGTGCGGCGGCGACACGGATCGGGCTCTTTCGCCGGACGAGGAGTTCGAGCTGATGCGTCAGCGCGAGCGCGAGATGCGCGAGGCGGAGAGGCTCGAGGCGGAGGAGACGGACGAGCCGGACGACAAGCCCGAGCCGAAGCGCGACGACGAGGACGAACAGCGTGTCCTGGAACGATTCCGCAACGACAAGTACGCCGTGAAGCTGCTCAAGCAGGACACCGACGTCTGGGGCGGCGGCAGCGGCGACAGCGGGGCCCTCGGATGAGCACGGTCACTGTCAAGCGGCCTCCGCGCCAGCCCGGTCCGGAGGCGCCCGACGGCGAGATCGAGCTGCAGGAACCACCGCTGATGGCGGAGGAGGCGCCGCTCGACTTCCGCTCGTTCGCGATGATCGTGCCGATGGGTCTGGGCATGGGCGCCATGATGGCCATGTTCGGCCTCTTCAGCCGGGCACCCATCATGTACGTGATGGGCGGCGCGATGGCCGGCGGCATGTTGCTCGTCGGCGTCATGCAGATCGGTAAGTCGGCCGCCGAGCGCAAACGCAAGATGCGCGGCGAGCGGCGTGACTTCCTGCGCTACATCGCGCAGCTGCGCAAGCAGGCCCGCGCGGCCGCGGCCCTCCAGCGTGAACACGTGCTCTGGAACAATCCGCAGCCCGACTGGCTCTGGTCGGTCGTGGCCGGTTCCCGGCTGTGGGAGCGGCGCCCCAGCCACGACGACTTCGGCCGGGTGCGGATCGGGCTGGGCCGGCAGAGCGCCGTGCTGAAGTTCGTGCCGCCGACCACCAAACCGATCGAGGACCTGGAACCGTTGTCCTCCATCTCGTTGCGCCGCTTCTCCGAGGCGTACCGGACGGTCGGGGGCATCCCGGTGTCGGTGGGACTGCGCAGCTTCAGCTCGATCGAGCTGGAAGGCGACGCGGAACCGGCGATCGACCTGGTCCGAGCGATGCTGGCCCAGCTGGTCACCTTCCACGGCCCGGACGAGGTGCGCGTCGCGGTGCTCGCGTCCGAGGCGCACCGCGGGCCGTGGGACTGGGTGAAATGGCTGCCGCACAACGCGCACCCGACCGCGGTGGACGCGGCCGGTCCGGTGCGGTTGTTCGCCAGCAGCCACGACGACCTGATGGACCTGCTCGGCTCCGAGGTCGGTGACCGCGGCGACCACGACCGTACGGCCCGCCCGTCGTCGACCGAGCCGTTCATCGTCGTCGTCGCGCACCTGGCCGACATCCCGGAGAGCTCGCGGCTGCTCGGCGCCGGCATCAGCAACGTGGTGCTGCTCGACCTGACCGGCCTGATGCCGGGTGGCCCGAAGGTGCTGCGCCTGACCGTGGACGGTGACCTGGTGACCTTCCCGGCCGGTGACTCCACCGGGTCGGCGGTGCGTGACGTGCTGGACGACGTGCAGGCCCTCGCGCTGGCCCGGGCGCTGGCCCCGAAACGCACCAGCGGTACCCTGGACGTGGTCGAGGAGCCGCTGACGAAGGATTTCGACCTCGCCTCGCTGCTCGGCGTGCGCGACCTCTACTCGTACGATGTGCATGCGCTCTTCCGCACCCGGGCCTCGCAACGCAACCGGCTGCAGGTGCCGATCGGTGTCACCGAGGACGGCGAGGTCATCGAGCTCGACCTGAAGGAATCGGCGCAGGGTGGCATGGGACCGCACGGCCTGCTGATCGGGGCCACCGGTTCGGGCAAGAGCGAACTGCTCCGTACGCTCGTGTGCGCGCTCGCGGCGACGCACTCCTCCGAGATCTTGAACCTCGTGCTGGTCGACTTCAAGGGTGGCGCCACGTTCCTCGGCATGGAACGGCTGCCGCACACCTCGGCGGTCATCACCAACCTGGCCGACGAACTGCCCCTGGTCGACCGCATGCAGGACGCGCTGAACGGTGAGATGACCCGGCGGCAGGAATTGCTGCGCGCCAGCGGGTACTCGTCGCTGTTCGAGTACGAGAAGGCCCGCGCCGCCGGTGCGCACCTGGTGCCGTTCCCGGTGCTGCTGGTCATCGTCGACGAGTTCAGTGAGCTGCTGTCCAGCAAGGCCGAGTTCATGGACCTGTTCGTCTCGATCGGCCGGCTGGGCCGCAGCCTCGGCGTGCACCTGCTGCTCGCCTCGCAGCGCCTCGACGAGGGCCGGATCAGCCGCGTCGAGGGGCACCTGTCGTATCGGGTGGCGCTGCGGACGTTCTCGTCCATGGAGTCGCGCGCGGTGATCGGCGTCGGGAAGGCGTACGAGCTGCCGTCCGAACCCGGAAACGGCTACCTCAAGATCGACACCACCAACCTGGTCCGCTTCAAATCCGCGTACGTCTCGGGGCCGTACGCGGGCAGTGGCGGAGGCCCGGCGGCGGTGGGCGCGTTCAACGCGCAGCGCGAAATCGTCGAGTTCACCACCCGTCAGGTCGACGGTCGACACGACCCGGCCCTCGAGGAAGCGGCGGAGACGACGTTCGAGCCCGAGAAGTCCGGGCCGAGCCTGGTCGAGGTCCTGCTCGACCGTCTGGCCGGCTCCGGACCGCCGGCTCGGCAGGTGTGGTTGCCGCCGCTGGCCGCCGCGCCGAGCATGGACGCGCTGATGCCCAGCGTCGTCCCCGACCCGGTGCGCGGCATGACCGTCGACGAGCCCGCGATGCAGGGCCGCCTGCGGGTGCCGATCGGCATCGTCGACCGGCCGCAGGACCAGATCCGCGAGTTGCTCGCCGTCGACCTGGGCGGCGCCGACGGGCACGTGGGCATCGCGGGCGCGCCGCAGAGCGGCAAGTCCACCCTGCTGCGCAGCCTCATGCTCGGCCTGGCCCTGATGAACACCCCGAGCGAGGTGCAGTTCTACGGCCTCGACTTCGGCGGCGGCGGTCTCGCCTCGATCGCCGGGCTACCGCACGTCGGTTCCATCGCCACCCGGCTGGAGCGCGACCGCGTGGTCCGTACGGTCGAGGAGATCCTGCAGATCATGGAACGCCGGGAGAACGAGTTCGCCCAGCGCGGCCTCGACTCGATGGCGTCCTACCTGGCGGCTCGGGCCCGCGGCGAGATCGACGACCAGTTCGGTCACGTGTTCCTCATCGTGGACGGCTGGTTCACGATGAAGCAGGACTTCGCCGACCTGGACTCCAAATTCCAGGAGATCGCGTCGCGTGGCCTGTCCTACGGCGTGCACGTCGTGGTCACCGCCACCCGCTGGTCGGAGATGCGCACCTGGCTGCGTGACCTGATGGGCACCCGCCTCGAACTGCGGCTGGCCGACTCGATGGAATCGGACGTCGGCTCCCGCAAGGCGGCCACCGTGCCGAACCAGCCCGGTCGCGGCCTCACCTCGTCCGGTTTGCACTTCCTGGGCGGCCTGCCCCGGATGGACGGCAGCTCGTTCACCGGCGACCTGGCCGAGGCGACCAAGGCGGTCACCGAGGAGATGAGCACGTTCTGGCGCGGCCCGGTCGCGCCTCCGGTGCGGATGCTGCCGGCCGTGCTGCCGGTCAGCGCACTGCCCGCGCCGGAGCCGGAGTTCCGGGTGGTGCTGGGCCAGGACGAGCAGCGCATCGCCCCGGTCTGGCACGACTTCATGACCACCCCGCACCTGCTGGTCTTCGGCGACAACGAGACCGGCAAGTCGAACATGCTGCGGCTGGTGCTGCGGGCCATCCAGAGCCGGTACACCCCCGAGCAGGCGAAGGTGGTGCTCGGTGACTCCCGCCGGGACCTGGACACCGCGATCCCCGCGGCCTACCAGGTCGGGTCGGCGTTCACCGGGGACCGGCTGCACGAGCTGGCCGGCCAGACGTCGGTGTCGATGAACCGGCGCCTGCCGGGGGCGGACATCTCGTCCGAGCGGATGCGCCGCCGCGACTGGTGGGAGGGGCCGGAACTGTTCGTGGTCGTCGACGACTACGACCTGATGACCAAGGGCGTCGGAGCCGGTTCCACGCTGGAGCCGCTGCTTCCGTTGCTGGCCCAGAGCCCGTACATCGGTCTGCACGTGATCCTGGCTCGCAGCACCTCCGGCGCGATGCGGGCGATGATGGACCCGGTCGTGCGCCGCATGTGGGAGCTCGGCACTCCCGCCACCCTGTTCTCCTACCCGAAGGAAGAGGGCAAGTTCCTGGGTGAGGCCGCGCCGCGCCGCCTCCCGCCCGGACGCGCCCAGCTCGTCACCCGGCGTGGCGTGCGGTTGATGCAGACCGGACACGTCGACACGGGTGCGGGCCGATGAGAGAGGTATGCCGATGACCGCGGCGATGAGCGGAGCGCTCTGCCGGATCACCGTGATCGGACCCGACCGCAAGGTGGACCTGGCCGTCCCGGTCACCACCCCGGTCGCCGACCTGCTGCCGATGCTGTTGCAGCACACGACGACCGGTGTCGGGTTCGAACGCGAGGTGCCGGAAGGCCCCTGGGTGCTCCAGCGGCTCGGGGAGGGACCGTTCGAGCTGTCCGGCACCCCGGAGAGCCTGGACTGGCTGGAGGGCGAGCAGCTCTACCTGCAACGGGCCGAGGATCCGCTGCCCGAGCTCGACTTCGACGACCTCGCCGAGGGCGTCGCCACGATGGTGAACCGTCGCTCCGACCGGTGGCAGGCCGAATACCGGCGGCCCTTGTTCCTGGTGCTGTCCGCCGTCGTGCTGCTGATCGTCGCGGCGGCCGTGGTCGCCGAGGGGCCGGTGCTGCCGCAGGTGGTCAGCGGCGCCGCGCTCGCCGCCGCCCTGCTGGCGGCCGCGTTGGTCAGCGCCCGCAAGGTGACCGACGGCAACTTCGCCCTGCTGTTCGGCTGCGGGTCGGTGTTCTTCGCGGCCCTGGCGGCGGTGCGCGGATTCGACGACCAGCCGGTGCTCGCCGGGGCGGTCGCGGCGGTCGTGATCAGCGCTCTGCTGCTCGTCACGCAGCGGACCGTCACCCCGTACCTGCCCTTCGGCCCGATGTTGTTCGTCGGGGTGGCCGCCGTCACCGTCGTGCTCGTCACGCTGCTCGGCGCGGCCGCCGGCACCGACGTGAAGCAGACCAGCGGCGCGGCGGCTGCGGTCCTGTTCGCGATGATCGTCATCGCGCCCCGCGTCGCGGTCAAACTGTCCCGCCTGCGCGGCCCGCAGCTGCCGAAGACCGGCGAGGACATGGCGTACGACATCGAGCCGGACGCCTCGGCGCTGGTGAAGAGCCGCGCCGACCACGCCGAGACCTACCTGACGGTCGCCGTCGCGGTGGCCGGAGTGCTCCTGCCGGTGCTGTTCCACTACGTCAACACCGTGCCCGGCTGGTCCGGCTGGACGCTCATCCTGCTCATCTCGAGCGCGATCCTGCTGCGCTCGAGGTCGTTCTTCGGGCTGTGGCAGCGGCTCGTCCTGGTCGCGGCCGGCGTTATCGGCTACGTCATGGTGGTGCAGCGGTTCGCGCACACGCTTCCCGAAGGCGCGCGCTACGCCATGGTCGGCGTCCTGCTCGCGCTGCTCATCCCGCTGGTGATGGCGGCCCTGCGGCCCTGGCCGCAGCGCATGCTGCCGTTCTGGGAATACGCGGCGACCTTCCTCGACGTGGCGACCGGCGTGGCCGTGCTGCCGGTTCTGGCCCAGGTGCTCGGCGTGTACGCCTGGGCGCGCGGACTGTTCGGGTAGGCGCCGGTGCAGACCCAGCGCGACCACGTCCACGCCCATCAGTTCATGATGGGCCGGCTCAGCTCCGCCCTCGTGCAGGGCGACCCGACCAGCGCCGAGATCCCCGGCCACCGGGCGCTGACCGGGCTGATGTTCGGCATCCTGGTGGCGGTGCTCGGCATCGGTGGCGTCGCCGTGTACGGGTGGATCGTCCCGGGCGGGAGCAAGGCCTACAGCAAGCCGGGCACCATGCTGGTCGAGAAGGAAACCGGCAACCGCTATGTCTACGTCGCCGGTTCGGTGCACCCGGTGGCCAACGTGACCACGGCGTCGCTGCTGCTCGGCGGCAAGATGGCGGTAAAGCTCATCTCGCAGAACTCGCTCAAGGACGTCCCGCACGGCGGCGAGCTCGGCAACGTCCGGTGGCCGCAGTCGGTCAGCACGAGCCGGCCGGTCGCCGGCCCGTGGATGGTGTGCCTGCCCGGCTCCCGCGTCAAGGAGCCGGCACCGGCCGCGCTGGGCCTGAACCTCGACCCGGCGGCGCCCTCGGAACCGCTCGCGACCGACCGGTTCACCGTGGTGCGCAACCCCAAGGGCAAGGTCTACCTCATCAACCAGGGCCACAAGTACGAGGTCGGGAACGACTCGGTGCTCACGGCGCTCGGCGCCGGCGACGCGTCGGCCGTGCTGGCCCCGCAGCTGTGGCTCGACTGGCTGCCCGACGGAAAGCCGCTGCGGGCCGCCGTGATCCCCGGCGCCGGCTCGCCCGGCGGGTCGATCGGTGGCGAGAACTATCAGGTGGGCCGGCTGTTCGAGCAGAAGTCCCAGCTGTTCGTGCTGTTCAAGGACGGGCTGGCGCCGATCGGGCCGACCGATTTCCTGCTGACCGCGGCCAAATCCGACAACCCTCCCGTACGTCTCGACGCCGCGGCGGTGGCGGCGGCGCCGAAGTCCAAGAACAAGTCGCTCGCGAAGCGGCTGCCCGACTTCACGGCGATGCACTGGCAGGACCCCGGCGGCCTGGTCCTGTGCCAGCGGCAGGCGCCCAAGGACGAGAAGACCTTCCAGACGATGATCGTCTACACCTCGGCCCCGGCGTCCGGTGTGGACGGCTACGGAAAGGTGCGCGTCGTCGCGCAGCCCGGAACCGGCATGACGGTGACGCCGGTCCCGCACGCCAGCACCGCCCGCCCGCCGGTTACCTTCATCTCCGAGGCCGGGATCGCCTATCCGGTGGCCGACCAGAACACCCAGACCGCCCTCGGTCTCAACCGCGTGCCGGCGACCCCGTTCCCGCAGAGTTTGCTGTCGACGCTGGAGCCGGGCCCGTCGTTGAGCCAATCGGCCGTCACCGGACCCACAGGAGGCTGACCAAGAATGGCGAAGGGTATCCGCGGCATGCTGCGCGGCCGGGGCGACGAGCCCGGCGGTGTCACCCAGCACACCGTCGGCAACGCGCTGGTGCTGCACAGCGAAGAGAAGATCAGCGCCGAGGCGCAGGCGCTGGCGTTGTCCGTGGTCGCGGATGCCGAGAACGACATCGTGGTGCTCGACCTCGGTGACGGCCTGCCCATCCACTCGTGGGAGTCGATGGCCGGGGCGCTGCCGCGTCGCCGCCGCGGAATCCGGCTGGTGGCCTGCGGCAAGCACCACAACGCCGCTGCGATGGCCGGTCAATGGCTGTCCGAAAGGCTCGGCCGTACGGTCATCGCGCCGGACGGCGACCTGATCCGCGGTTCGGCCGGCGCGCTGTTCGTGCACTCGGCGCCGGGCAGCGGCTGGGTGCGGTTCCGCCCCGGCAAGGCCCCGGCCTGGGACGCCAAGCGCTATCCGGCGCCGCTGTGGGACCGCGCGGTCGTCGACAACCGTGCGTCCAGCTCGGTCGGCGAGATCGAACCCCTGCCCGGCGGGGTGTGGGTCCACGACACCCGGGACACCGAGACCGTGGCCCGGCACCGCGCACGGCTGATCTCCGGGATCCCGACCCAGACAGACCGGATGACCGTCCTGCTCGGCTGCCCGGGCACACCGGCGCTGTCGCTCGACGACGTCGTCCGGTTCTGGCGTGACCTCGACCCGGAAGCGCGCGCCCAGGTCCGGTTCGTGCAGTACGGCGACGTGCGCCTGCCCGAGGGCGAGACGTTCGGTCAGACCCTGGCCGACCTGCTGGCCACCGACATCGTCTGCTACACCGGCGTCCCGATCGGCAGCCCGGCCCGCTTCGACCTGCGCACCGTGCGCGCCGACGGCACGCTGGGCTGGCCGCCGTTCGCGCTCGAACTCGCCTACACCCCCCGCGCGCACCCGAACTCGCGTGCCCGCCGCCCCGTCGTGCTCAGCCACCGCCCGCCGCTGGGCCGGACCGAGGAGATCAGCCCGCGCGTCTACTGGTACGCGCCGGACGCGGTGGTCGAGATCGTCCAGGCAGGACTGTGGATCCGCGGAGCCGAGGAACCGGCGAACGCCGAACGGGTTCGCGGCGCGGTGCTCGACCCTGACGGCGGCACGCTCATCTTCGACGACACGGTCGCCGAGCGGACCGCCCGGATGCGTGAACTCGCCGCCGACCTCGCCGCCCGTCTGGACGACCTGTCCGCCGCCGGGAGTGCGCTGGTGCCGGCTTCGGTGCTGGTGCCGGGCATGAAGCCGGCCGGCCGGGCGAGGGCCGCCGCGGACGTGGAAGCGGTGGCCGCGGTCCGTACCGTGCAGGCCTCCGCGCCCGCCCCGGCGCCGGCACAGCAGCCGGCCGCGATGTCGGGCCTGGTGGTGCCGGAGGTGGCCGCGCCGGCGGTGGAGGCGTTGCAGAGTTACCTCTCCAGCCAGAAGACCCAGGCGATCGGCCGTCCGTCGGCCGCCCAGCTGCGGGCCTACGTCCAGGGCAAAGCGCAGGTGCCAGGAGCCGCGAACCAGTCTGCGCCGCAAGCCCCCCAGGCTTCGGCCCCGGCACCGCAGGCTTCGGCCCCGGTTCCGGCGCCGGTGCCGGCCCCGCAGGCGCAGGTCTCGGTCGAGCCGAAGGTATCCGTCGAGGTGCCGGTCGAGCCGCCGAAGCCATCCGTCCCGGCGGCTCTGCAGGAGCCGACCGGCTCGGTGCCGGTCGTCGAGCCGCGCCGGCCCTCCGGGAAGTCTTCCAAGGGCAAGCTGGGCGATGCCCCCTCGATGGTCATCGTCCTTCCTTCCGCGGCGACGTCCACTCCGAAGCCCGCCGCCGCACCGGATGCCGCGGAGGGGGCGTCCGTGCCGCCGCCTCCGGCTCCCGCCGCGCCGCCCGCGCCGACGGCTCCGCCCGCGCCGACGGCTCCGCCCGCGCCGACGGCTCCGGTTGCGCCGACGGCTCCGCCCGCGCCGACGGCTCCGGTTGCGCCGCCCGCTCCCGCCGCGCCGCCCGCTCCCGCCGCGCCGCCCGCTCCGGTCGCGCCGCCCACCCCCGATGCTGTGGCGCCTCCGATCGAGGGCGGGATGTCGACCGTTTTCGAGGTGAGCGTTCCGGGGATCGGCTCGCCGGAGCCCGTTCAGGCTCCGGCGCCGGCCGGCGGAAAGCCCGCCGACGAGCCCTCCGGCGAACCGCTCAAGCCCGCGGCGAACAAGCCCGCGCCCCCGGCCGGCGCGGCGTCGCCGCAACCCGTGCCGGGCGCTTCGGCCAGTGCCCTGCTGCCCAGCCGGCCGCTGGACGAGGAGCGCACCTGGCTGCGGCGTACGCTCAGCCGCGAGTTCGACACGATGGCCAGTTCGGTCGCTCGCATCATGTCCGAGCACCCGGGCATGCAGAGTGCGGGGCTGAGCAACGACGATGTGCTGGCCGACGCCGTCGCGGCCCGCCTGATCCTGTCGCCGCGTGGAGCCGCGGTGGATGCGGGGCTGCGCTCCGGCGGGAACGGACCGCACGTGCCGCTCGCCCGGTGTGCGGTCTCGGGACTCTCGCGGCTGCCGTCCTTCCGGGGCACCACCGTGTTCCGGGCGTCGCCGGACGCGGCCGTGTGGAACCTCTATCGGAGCCGGCGTTTCATCACCGAATGGGGGTTCGTCACCGCGCTGACCCAGCCGTGCGAATCCCAGGACGGCGACGCCGACGTCCTGGTGTGGTCGATGACCGGGCGCCGCACCGCGTTGCTCGAGCCCGAAGGGGACGAGCGCATCGATGACCGGGTGCTGTACCTGCCCGGCACCAGTTTCAAGGTTCTCGAGCTGCGCGAGCCCGGCCCCGGCGTACGGGGCGCGATCCTCATGCGGGAGATCGGCAGCAACGAGATCGACGACAACGGCCGGGTCGACCCCGACCGCGTCTCCCTCGACGACCTCGCCGTGACCGCGCTCAACCGCAGTCTGGAGCGCTGGGCCGGTGGGCAGACCAAGCGACGCATCGGTTCCGCCGCGCGGGCACGCTTCGACGTGCTTCCCGGCCTGGCAGGAGGTTCGCGGTGATGAGCCGACAGGTTCTGGTGGTGGGGTCCGGGGCGCCCGGCGCGTATCCGACGATCGGTGCGGCGCTGGTCCGGGCCGAGGCCGGCGCGACCATCAGCGTCCACCCCGGCCGGTACTCGGAGAAGCTCGTCGTCGGTAACCGCGTGACGATCAGCGCGGAGCCGGGCGGACCGGTCGAGGTGCACGTGGAGGAGGGCAGTGTCCTCGTCGTGCACGGGGAGGGCGCGCAGCTGCGTGGCCTGACGCTGTCCAGCGCCGATCCGAAGCTCGCCGCGGTCGACGTCTACGCCGGTGAGGTCGCGCTGGACCACTGCCGGATCGGCGGCGCGTCCTGGGCCACCCTGCTGGCTCGCCTGCAGGGTTCGCTGGCGATGCGCAACTGCGAGGTGACCAGCACCGGCGGCGCGGGCATCGTGATGATGTCGACCGGCACCGGCACGGTCGAGGACACCACTGTCTCCGAGGTCGGCACGTCGGGCATCGTGGTGGGCGAGACGGCCCGGCTCACGTTGCGCCGCTGCGTTGTGCGGGACACCCCGGCCAACAGCATCTGTGCCAACGGTGACAGCCACCTGGTGATGGACCAGTGCCAGATCATCGGGGCGCAGAAGCCCGCGCTGGTCCTTGAGCGCAGCACGCACGCCCGGATCAACGGCCTCACCATCTCGGGCAGCGCGAACGTCGACCTGTTCGCGCGCGGCGAGATCGACGTGGTGATCAGCGATTCCACCTTCACCGGGGCCGCGCTGCAGTCGGTGCACGTGACCGACGCCGCGACCCCGGCCTTCACCCGGTGCACCTTCACCGGGGTGGGCCACACCGCCGTGCACGTCACCGGGGGAGCGCGGCCCGTCCTGACCGACTGCACCGTCACCGACAGCCCGATCGCGGTCGTCACCGAGGCCGCCGGCTCGCCGACGCTGACCGGCCTGACCGTGCGCGGGAGCCGCGACCAGGCGGCCCTGCTGGGCGGCGGTGGCACGGTGACGATCAAGGGGTTCCGCGCCGAGGTCGACCAGGGCGACGGCATCGTGGTTCGGGACGAGACCACCGTGGACGGGGCCGATCTGGCGGTCACCGGTGGCGGGCTGCAGCTTTCCGGCACGGGCCGGGCGACGATCCGCGACGCGCGTTTCATCAGCGCCGGCATCGTGGTCACCGGGGGACGCCTGCAGTTGCGCGACAGCGAGATCGCCTTCGCCGCGGGCGACGGGATCACGGTCGCCGGTGGCGGGCAACTGGTCGCCGCCGAGGTGCGGATCCGTGACGCCTCGCGCAACGGCGTCGCCCTGGAGACCGGCGCGCGGGCCACGCTGACCGCCTGCGAGATCCTCGGCAGCGGCGCGGAGGCGATCAGCCGCGCGGACGGCGTCGAGCTGAAGGTCGATTCGGTCGTCACCAACGCGACGAAATTCGCCAGTCCGGAGCCCAGCGGGAGCTTCGCGGGAACGGCCGCCCGCCCGTACGAGGAAACCGAGGAGGGGACCGAGGACGAGACGGACGAGCCCTCCGGTGAGCTGTCCGGCCCTCTGCAGGAACTGAACGACCTGATCGGCCTGCGCGGGGTCAAGCAGGAGGTCACCGCGCTGATCAACCTGATCAAGATGGCCCAGGTGCGGCTGCAGAAGGGCCTGCCGATGCCGCCGATGAGCCGGCACCTGGTCTTCGCCGGCCCGCCCGGCACCGGTAAGACCACGGTGGCGCGCCTCTACGGCTCGGTGCTGGCCGAGCTCGGCATCCTGTCCAAGGGGCACATGATCGAGGCGGCGCGGGCCGACCTGGTGGGCCAGTACATCGGTTCGACCGCGATCAAGACCACGGAACTGGTCACCAAGGCTCTCGGCGGTGTCCTGTTCATCGACGAGGCGTACACCCTGTCGGCGGGGTCGGGCGGCTCCGGGCCGGACTTCGGCCAGGAGGCCATCGACGCGCTCATGAAGATGATGGAGGACCACCGCGACGAGCTGGTCGTCATCGTCGCCGGCTACTCCGAGCTGATGGAGAGGTTCCTCGAGTCCAACCCGGGTCTGGCCTCGCGGTTCACCCGGACCGTGGAGTTCCCCAACTACTCGGTCGCCGAGCTGGTCACCATCACCTCCAACCTCGCCACCAAGCACTACTACGAGCTGACCGACGACGCGGTGGACGCGCTCACCCACTACTTCGAGCGCATTCCGAAGAACGCGACGTTCGGTAACGGCCGGGTGGCCCGCAAACTGTTCGAAGCCATGATCAACAACCAGGCGTCGCGGCTGGCCACCGCGCCGCCGGCCAAGGACACTGAGCTGAACCGGCTCACCTCGGCCGACATCACGCCCGAGCTCGACCTGCTCGACGATCTGCCGGTCGAGCAGAACAGCCGGCCGGACAGCGCCACCGATCCGGCCGGCGCCATCAAGGCCACCCGTAGCTGGAAACGCGTCTGTGACCTGGTCGGCGCGGCCCCGGTGCGCGAGTCGCTGGGCAGCGCGCTGCTCGCGCTCTGCGACCTCAGGAACAGGCGCCGGGCGTACGGGAAATCGGCGAACGTGATGCTCGGTGGCGTCGGCGGCAGTGGTCGCAGTGAGATCGCGGGGTTGTACGCGGCGGCGCTCTCCGAGCTCGGGCTGGTGCCGGTCGGCCGGCTGGTCCGCGTGGCCACCGGCGTCGATCTCGCCGCGCAATGGCCGGGCCAGGCCCAGAGCCTGGCGAGGGCCGCGATGGACGACGCGGGCGGCGGGGTGCTGATCGTCGATTACGAACCGGGGGAGAGCTCGGACGAGGCGGTCGAGGCGCTCGTCGAGCAGATGCGCGCCGCCGGGGGCGATCCGGTGGTGGTGCTGATCGGCGAGAACGACGCCCTGTCCGCCCTGCGCCGCTCCGTGCCGGGCGTGGCCGACGTCTTCGGGCAGCAGTGGACCATGCCGGCCTATGCGACGGCCGAGCTCGGCGAGATCGTCGTACGCCACCTGGTTCGCCGCGGCCATGAGGTGCCCGCCGACGTGCGAGCCGCCATCGTGGAACTGTCCGTGAAGCTGCCGCAGCCGACCGTCCGCGCGGCACACGCGTTCGCTTCGTCACTGAGCCGCACGGCCGCGTCACGTACGCTCGCGCTCGCCGACCTGGGAGTTCCGATGCCCGGGGCGAACGTCGGCGGGCTCGCCGCGGTCGTTTAGAGGAGAACACAGCACAATGCAGCCCGAAATGCAGGAGTTCCTCGACAACGCGCGGGCGTTCGAGCAGAGGATGCGGGACGCCGAGTCGTCGCTGCGGCAGGCCGTGGTCACCGGCCGGTCCGCTGACGGCACGGTCGCCGTGCTCGCCAGCGGCCTCGGCCAGCTTCAGGGCGTGCGCGTCGACCCCGGGGTCTTCGAGCATCGCGACCCCGAGCGGTTGGCCGAGGCGATCGCCGAGGCGATCCGAGCCGCCGGGGCCAACGCGCGCAGCCTCGCCGAACAACGGATGGGTCCTGTCGAGATCAACCTGTACTGAGCAGCACCCGGCCCGGCCGGGATCAACCTTTACCGAAGGTCGGTCAGTACCGCACCGGGCTTGCGCCGAGCAGGGGCGACACGGCGGTCGTGCGGCCGTCGACCGTCGCGCCGGCGAACGCGAGGGCCGGCGCCAGGTGCCGGTTGTTGTCGGCCGGGAAGTTCAGCGCGGGGGCCGAGACCTCGTCGAGCCGGGCGATCTGGTGCGGCGACAGTTCGGCGTCGACCGCGTCCAGGTTCGCCTTCAACTGGTCCAGGCGCCGCGCGCCGATCAGGACCGAGCTGACCCCGGGCCGGGCGGCGACCCAGGCGAGTGCCGCCGCGGCGGGCGTCACCGCGGCCTCGGTGGCGACCTCGTGCAGGACGTCGATGACCCGCCAGTCCCGTTCGGCCGGGCCCCCGACGAGGCCGGCGCGCAAGGTGTCGACGTCGCCGGCGCCGCGGACGAACTTGCCGGACAGCCAGCCACTCTTGAGCGGGCTCCACGGCAGCACCCCGAGCCCGTGCTCGGCCGCCATCGGGATCAGCTCCCCCTCGCTCGTGCGTTCCAGCAGCGAGTACTCCAGTTGCAGGCCGATCGCCGGCGTCCAGCCGCGGAAGTGTGCGACGACCTGAGCCTCGGCCGCCTTCCAGGCCGGTAGGTCGGACAGGCCGACGTACCGGATCTTGCCCGCGGTGACGAGGTCGTCGAGGGCGCGCAACGTCTCGTCGACGGGAACCCCGCGGTCCCAGTTGTGCAGCCAGAAGATGTCCAGGTAGTCGGTGCGCAGCCGGCGCAGCGACTCTTCGGCCTGGGCGACAGTGGCCTTGCGGCCGGCGCCGCCGCCGTTGGGGTCGCCGGGGAACAGGTTGCCGAAGAACTTCGAGCCGAGCACGATCCGGTCGCGCAGGCCGGGCCGGGCGGCCAGGTAATCGCCGATGATCTTCTCGGAGTGCCCGTTGGTGTAGATGTTGGCGGTGTCGATGGAGTTGCCACCACGTTCCAGGTACTCGGTGATCATTGCTTCGGAGTCGGCGACCGGGGCTCCCCAGCCGTGGTCCTCGCCGAAGGTCATCGCGCCGAGCGTGAACGGGCTGATGCGCAGGCCGGAGCGGCCCAGGGTGACGAAATTGTCGAGTGGCATGCCTCGATCTCACACCCGGCGGCCTCGCATCGGGTAGATCGATGCTGCCACCGGGTTGCCTGATCCTGCCAAAATCTGCACTATTGGTCAATGAGCGCTCTGCCCGAGATCCGTGACCTGGTGCTGCGTCATGCCGGGCGGCCCGCACCGGGCGGTCTCGTCCTGCACCGCAGCGACGTGCCCACCGAGCCGATGCCGGCCCAGAGCGAGCCGGTGTTCGCCCTGGTCGTGCAGGGTGCGAAGACCGCCGTGGTCGGGGAGACCGACTTCTCGTACGGCGCGGGTGAGTTCCTCGTCGCGGCGGTGCGGCTGCCGGTGATCGCGCACGTGTCGCGGGCCTCGGCCGCCGAACCCTACCTGGTGCTGGGCCTGCCCCTGAGCCCGACGCTGATCGCGGAACTGCTGCTGGACGCCCAGCCCGCGATGCCCAGCGAGCCGGCGCCGGGCATCGCGGTCAGCCCGGCCGGCGACGACCTGCTCGACGCGGTGGTGCGCCTGCTGCGGCTGCTCGACCGCCCCGGCGACCAGCGGGCACTGTGGGCCGGTCTGGAGAGGGAGATCGTCTGGCGGCTGCTGACCGGGGATCAGGGCGGCACGGTCCGCCAGATCGGACTGGCCGACAGCAACGTCGCCCAGATCGGGCGGGCGATCCGCTGGATCCGCGAGCACCACGCCGACCTCTTCCGCGTCGAGGACGTGGCCCGGGTGGCCGGCATGAGCGTGACATCCCTGCACCGGCACTTCCGGGCGGTGACGACGATGACGCCGATCCAGTTCCAGAAGACGATCCGCCTGCACGAGGCCCGGAACCGGCTGCTGGCCGCGCCGGGTGACGTGGCGGCCGTCGGCTTCGCGGTCGGGTACGAGAGCGCGTCGCAGTTCAGCCGGGAGTACCGGCGGATGTTCGGCCTGCCGCCCGGCCGGGACGCGGCTCGTCTCGCCCTGGCCGGTGCGGCGCGGCTCGCCGAGGTGTGAGGTCAGAGCGCCACGCACGAGGTTGTCGCCCGGGCGGCCGGGTTGCTCTCCGACGTGACGGTCACCTTCGCGTGGCGGGTGTCCTTCGTCCAGACCTCCACCGAGGACGTCTTCCCGGCGGGGACGGCGACCACCGTACGGGGGAGGGCGGCGCCGGGGGCGGTGACTCGCAGGACGTCGACGGCTCGGCCGGTGTTGCGGACGGGGATCGTGCAGCGCGCCCAGCCGTCGTGGTCGCGGCGGGCGATCGCGGGGTAGGCTCGCACGCCCCGCTGGGACGGGCCGGCGCCGTCGAGCGAGCGGACGGCCACCTCGTACGAGAGAACGCCCTTGCGGTCGCGGTGGCGGTCGAGGACGTAGAAGTGCAGGCGGTTCGCCGTGTCGACGTGCTCGAACTCGCTGCCTGAGTTCGTGCCGGCGTGGAAGAGGGCGTCGGAGAGCTGGCGGTAGTCGCCGATCGTCATCTTCTGGGCGGTGCCGTCGGGCAGGACGAAGTCGACCTTGTCGATGTCCTGCGGGTTCGCGTCGATGGTCCAGATGAACGGTGCGGCGTCCTCGTCCTTGGTCTTGGCCAGCAGCACACCCGAGTCGGGCGTGAACGAGTCGTAGCCCATGCGGTCGACGACCTCGAGGGTGTAGTTGTCGTAGCCGCCGCCGTCGCAGAACGGGTCGGTCGAGGCGTCACAGGCCGCGCTCCGGTCGCCGCCGTCGAGGGTGATGTTGATGCCGGCGAGCTTGTGGTCGACCGCGCGGGCCGTCACCTTCGTCACCACCACGCCCGAGGTGGCCAGGGCGTCGCGGGAGAGCTTCAAAACCGCGGCGTCGTCGACGATGCCGAGCTTCATCTTGTTGCGCAGCATGTGCTGGGCGCCCATCGACGAACCCGACGTGCCCGGGATGAGCCAGCGGCTGTGCGGGCCGCCGGGACCGTTGAACGTGCCCCGGCTGAGCATCTCCCACGGACCGCTGTAGTCGCGGCGCGCCGGGATCCCGTACGGATTGTTGTAGTTGTCACCGACGCCGAGGATGTGGCTGAACTCGTGCGCGTAGGTCGACATGCCCGAGCTCTCGGCCTGCAGCGAACTGCCCTGGGTGGCGTTGGGCCAGATGTTCGCCGACGCCTGCCACGAGGTCCATTCGACGTACCGGGTGGCGTTCCAGTTGGGCAGCGCGGTGTCCGGCGGACCCCACTCGTCGGTCACGTCCTCCTTGGTCGTGAACTTCATCTGCCCGAACTCCTGCCAGGTGGCCGACTCGTCCTGCCCCGAGGACAGGAAGAAGACGAAGTCGTACTTGGCCGCCTCGGTCTCCCCGACCGCCGCGATCCAGGCCGCCCGGGCATCCGTACGCAGGTTGCGGGCGCAGCGGTCGCCGGCCGGGCAACCCTGCCCGCGCTGCATCTGGGTCTCGATGCCGTACTCGTGGCTGTCGGCCGGCATCTGGTAGACGCCGAAGGAGTTGAGCTCGATGCCGAACCGGCCGTTCGAGTCCTCCATCCAGTATTCGTGAATGGTGTGACCGCGGTTGAGCTTGCCGGGCTTGTTGAGGAAATCGCGATAGAACGCCGGCACGTCGTCACGAGCGAGATTCTGTACGCCCGACGGGTTGCCGTAGATGGTGGAGTTCGCGGGCTGCGTCACGACGAACGGCTGATTCGGATAGTCGACGAGCACGAGAGCGCCGTTGAAGTTGCGGTCCGAACCGCGCACGGCGGGGTTGGCCCAGTCGGTGCCGGGGACCGGTTTGTAGTCCGACCAGGTCATCGTGTCGGGCAGTTCGTAGCGTTGCGGGTCGATCGGCTGCGGGCCGCCGCCTGTGCGGGCGAGCGCGGCGGCCTCGTCGACCTGCCAGGGCTGGGTCTGCGGCCAGTGCCGCATGCGCCAGGGTGTGTCGGGGTCGACGTCCCCGGGCGGCGCGGCGGTGGCCGGGGAGGCGGTGAGGGTGCCGGCCAGCGCCAGCACCACGACGGACGTTGCCGAGACCAGGCGTCGCGCACGCGTCATGCCGCCATCCTGGCATGCTGATCGACACACTTCAATGCAAGGCGGAACGATCAGCTCGAGGTCGCCAGCACGGCCTTGCGAACGTCCTCGAGCGTGACCTCGGCGAGCTCCTGCCGCGGCGTGTTCTCGATGCCGCCGTAGATGTCCCGCATCGCGGGCTGGATGCCCCGGCCGATGACGCACTCCTGATCGGGGGTGGCCCGGTGCATCGCGAACAGCGGGCCGGGTTCGACCGCGTCGTAGACGTCGAGCAGGGTGATCGACGCCAGGTCGCGCGTCAGCGACCAGCCCGCTCCGGCTTGCTGGCCGAGCAGGGCGCCGACGTCGCCTTCAGCTACATCAGCTCCCAGGCGAAGGCGCAGGCCGTCGTCGACGAGGTCCGCGCCACGGGGGCGAACGCGGCCGCGTTCCAGTCCGACCAGGCCGACACCGCCGCCGCGTCAGCCGTCGAGGCGCAGGTCGGGGTAGCGGCCGGCGATCGAGCGCATGCGCCAACGGTGCGGGAACAGGGCGAGCATCGCGCCGTCCCGTACGCGGGTCATGACCTCGACGTTCGACTCGGCTTTCAGGATTTCGCGGCCGGCGTCGTCGGTGCGGGCGGCGATCTCGTACGGCAGGTGGTCGAGGTGGACGGTGACGCCGAACTCGGCCTCGAGGCGGTAGGTGGCCACCTCGAACTGCATCGGCCCCACCGCGGCCAGCACCGGGGCCTGGTCGCCGCGCTGGTCGGAGCGGAGCACCTGGACCACGCCCTCGCCGTCGAGCTGCTCGATGCCGCGGCGGAAGCGCTTGAAGGCCGACGTGTCGTTCGTGCGCACGACGGCGAAGTGCTCGGGCGGGAACGAGGGCAGCGGCGGGTACTGCACCGCGCCGCCGCTGTGCAGGGTGTCGCCGATGCCGAGCGCGGTCGCGTTGACCAGGCCGACCACGTCGCCGGGGAAGGCCTCGTCGATCGTGTCGCGGCCCTGGCCGAAGATCTGCTGGGCGTATTTGGTGGTGAACGGCTTGCCGGTGCCGGCGTGCTTGACGATCATGCCGCGTTCGAAGCGGCCGGAGCAGACCCGCACGAACGCCACCTGGTCGCGGTGGGCCTTGTTCATGTTCGCCTGGATCTTGAAGACGAAGCCGGAGAACGGGGCGTCGACCGGCTGGTCCGGTCCCGCGACGGTGGGCCGGGCCGAGGCCGGGGGCGCCAGCTCGACCAGCAGGTTGAGCAGTTGCCGGACGCCGAGGTTGGCGACCGCCGCTCCGAACAGCACCGGCGTGGTCTTCGCGGCCAGGAACGCGCCCTGGTCGTGGTCGGCGCCGGTCATCGCGAGCAGGTCGAGCTCTTCGGACGCGGTGTCCCAGTCGGCCCCGAACCGCTCGGCCGCCTCGGTGGCGTCCATCTCCTCCTCGATGGCCAGGTCGGTGCCGCCGGGCGAGCGCTCCATGCGGGTGAACACGCCGGTGCGGCGGTCGACGACGCCGTGGAAGTGCCCGGCGATGCCGACGGGCCAGGTCAGCGGGGTCGGCTTCAGCCCGGTGCGCTCCTCGATCTCGTCGAGCAGGGCGAGAGCGTCATGCCCGGGACGGTCCCATTTGTTGATGAACGTCATCACCGGGATGTTGCGCTGGCGGCACACCTCGAACAGCTTGAGCGTCTGCGGCTCGAGGCCCTTGGCCGCGTCGAGCAGCATGACGGCGCTGTCGACCGCGGTCAGCACCCGATAGGTGTCCTCGGAGAAGTCGGCGTGCCCGGGCGTGTCGAGCAGGTTGATGACCGTGTCGCGGTAGGAGAACTGCAGCGCGGCCGAGGTGACCGAGATGCCTCGCTGCTGTTCCATCGCCATCCAGTCGGACACCACGCCCTTGCGGTCGCCCTTGCCGTGCACCGCGCCGGCCTGCCCGATCACCCGGGCGTGCAGGGCCAGGGCCTCGGTCATGGTCGACTTGCCGGCGTCCGGGTGGGAGATCACCGCGAACGTACGCCTCCGGCCGGCTTCGACGGCGACGGCCGGTGCGTTCTGACTCACGTTCTCTCCCCACGATCACTGCCCGAGGTCTCTATCGTCGCATCCGGCGAAGGACCCTAAGTACGGTAGCTCGCCCGGGCCGTGACGGGGCTCACCCGCGGCGCCACCGCGTGGCCGGGGTCAGCGGCACCGGGTCGGGCCGTCCGGTCGTCGTGGTCAGCTCGACGCGGCGCCCCTCGCCGGCCGAGCGGAGCAGCGACATCATGGCGTCGAGCACGTGCAGGGCCAGTTCGCCGCCGGCCCGGGGCGCCGGCGCGGTGAGCATGTCGATCAGCCCGACGCCGCGGGACGCGTCCTCGTAGCCGGCCGTCGGCGGCACGGTGCGCCAGTCGGCGGCGCCCAGCTCGAAGACGCGTACGTCGCCGGCGAACAGGTTCGGGTCGGGGACGGCGACGGTGCCGCCCTCGCAGTGCACCTCGATCGGGGCGGCCGTGGTGCGCACCGCGTCGAAGCTGGTGGTGATCGTGGAGAGTGCGCCGTTCGCGTGGTGCAGGATGCCGGTCACGTGCGTGTCCACCCCGACCGGGATCCGTTCACCGGCCCGCGGTCCGGTGCCGATCTCGCGGAGGGCACGCGGCCGGGCGGAGGCGCCGGTGACGGCCACGATCGGGCCGAGCAGGTGGACGAGGGCGGTCACGTAGTAGGGACCCATGTCGAGCAGCGGGCCGCCACCGGGCTGGTAGTAGAAGTCGGGGTTGTGATGCCAGCGTTCGTGGCCCGGCGTGGCCATGACCGCCACGGCGGACAGCGGGCGGCCGACCGAGCCGTTGTCGATCACGGCGCGGGCGGTCTGCACGCCGGTTCCGAGCACGGTGTCGGGGGCGCAGCCCACCGTGACTTCGAACTCGGCCGCCCGCTCCAGCAGGGAACGGGCTGCCGGCAGCTCGGCCGCGAGGGGCTTCTCCCCGTACACATGCTTGTTGTTGGTGATGGCGCCGAGCCCGATCGAGGCGTGGGCCGCGGGGGTCGTGAGGTTGAGGATCGTGCCGACGGAGTCGTCGCTCAGCAGCCGGTCGACCGGCAGGGCTTGGCATCCGGCCAGGCCCTCGGCGACCGAGGCGGCCCGCGCGGCGTCGAGATCGGCGACCGCGGCGATGGTCACGGACGGGTGGTCCCGCAGCGTCGCGAGGTAGGCGCCGGAGATCCAGCCGGTTCCTACGATGCCGACGCGGTGCGGCTCGCCCACAGCATGCCCCTCTCGATCACGGTACGTACGGAGGGGTCGCCGAGGACGTCGAGGCTGTGGCCGGGCGTGGTGACGACGATCCGGCCCGCGCCCCACTGCCTGGTCCAGACGGCCGGCGACGTGATCGGGCGATGCCAGGGCTGCCACGGCTGGACGGGGTGGGTGGTGGTGGCGAGCACGTCGATCAGGTCGTCGTGCAGCACCCAGTACTGCTCGGTGGTCAGCTCGAAGTCGTCGAGCCCGGCCGTGATCGGGTGTTCCCGGCCGAGCGGGGTGATCTCGACGGTGTGCGGCAGGAAGTTGTCGGTCTCGTCGCCGCAGCGCGCGGCCGGGTCCTTACCGGGGTGGGTGGCGAACTGGCCGCCGGTCAGTTGCGGATAGTCGGACGAGGCGCGGAACGAATCGACGATGCCGCCGTGCCAGCCGGTGAACCCGGTGCCGGCGGCGACGGCGGCCCGCAGCCCGGCCAGCGCCTCCGGCTCGATCGACGACATGGACACGCACTGCACGATCAGGTCGGTCGCGGCCATGACCGCCGCGTCGCCGTAGATCGACGCCGAGTCGGCGACTCGGACCTCGAAACCGTTGTCCTTGAGGAACGGCAGGAACAGGTCGGTCGCCTCGATCGGCCGATGACCTTCCCAGCCGCCGCGAACCACCAGAGCATCAGGCATCCCCCAGACCTACCAGATCACGGCCGTCACCGCGACGGTGACCGATCGACGGCATCAGGCGCCGCCACGAGACGTGACGACGCCTGCGTCGCGGTCAGCGGAGCGGGACGATGCCCTGGGCGCCGCGGGGGAACGTCGCCAGGACGTCCTCGGGGATGTTCAGGTGCTGCGAGACCAGCTTGGGCGGCAGGTGGCTGAGCCAGTTCGCGAGGGAGACCTCCTCGTAGTGGTCGCTGCGGAACGTCTCGAGGTAGATCAGCGGGACGTCGCCGGTGTTCTCGACGTAGTGACCCAGGTTGCGGCGCACGAGACCGACGTCACCGGCGTTGAAGTCGGTCGTGTTCGCGTGCGGGCCGGTGTTGAACACGGTCATGCGCCCGGTACCCTGCAGGTAGTACTGCCACTCGTCCGCGTTCGGGTGCCAGTGCAGCTCCCGCATCGAACCCGGCTCGATGATCGTCAGCGCCGCCGCCACGGTCTTCGACGCCGTGTAGTTCTTGCTGTCGGCGATCCGGATGCTGCCCCCGCTGTTCTGGTAGCGCGGCTGCGAGCGCGACAGCCGGAAGATCACCGGGTTGGTCGCCCCCCACTCCACACCCGCCGCGGCCTGGTCGTCCTCCAGTTCGCCGGGCTCGTCACCGGGGAAGATCCACAGGTTGTGCAGCGGGATGTCCTTGAACGCCTCCTGGGCCACCCCGAAGTTCTTGGCCAGTACGTCCGGGGGCGTGTGCGCGAACCAGTCGGTGAGCAGCAGAGTGTTGCTCTCCGACTGTTCGCCGTCGTCGAACGCGAGCACGAACTCGGCGCCGTCCGGTCCCAGGCCCTGCAGCGAGTGGGGCAGCCCGGCCGGGAAGAACCACAGGTCGCCGCTCTCGACGTCGTCCACGCTGGGCAGGCCCTCGCGGCTCAGCGTCGTGATGCGGCAGCGGCCGCGGCTCATGTACGCCCATTCGGCGGTCTGGTGCCAGTGCAGCTCCCGGATGCCGCCCGGCTCGAGGTACATGTTCACACCGGCGATCTCGTCGGAGATCGCGAAGTCCTGCTGGGTGACCTCGCGGGCCCAGCCCCCGCGCTGCTGGCGGCGGGGCGAGATGTTGAACGACGACCAGAAGAACGGCTGGGTGCTGATGTCGGTACCCGGCGCCGTGACGGCGCTCGGGAACTGGCTCTCCAGCACCGGGTTGCGCGGTCCGGTCATGCGCGTGCTCGCCGGGTCGCCGGCGATGTTCTCCATTCCCTCCGGCGGCAGATCCGGGTTTCCCAGGCTCGGCGTCTCGTGGTGCGGCACCCGGTTGTCGGGGTCCATGTGGTTCTCCTCGTTCTCGTGGGGCAGTGCACGTTTTCCCAGGGCACCACCGGTTCTGAGGCGCCGCCTAGAGGCAGGTGACCTCATTTGCGAGCGGCCCGCACGGCGTACGGAAAGGGGATTTCCGCCGGCTCGAGGTCGAGTCACTTGACGCTAGGCGGGCCCGCGGCGGGCGGCGGAGGCTGAACCTCGGCGGTCGGTCAGCCCGGCCGGGAGGGGAAACAGGAGCCGTGAAAAAGATCCTGTCGCTGGCGCTCGCGATCGGCCTGTCATCGGGGTGCGCCTCGATGGGGACGCCGCGCGAGAAAGAGAAGCTGGTCGTTCTCACCACGTTCACGGTGCTGGCCGACATCGCGCGCAACGTCGCCGGCGACCACCTGACCGTCGAGTCGATCACCAAGATCGGCGCGGAGATCCACGGCTACGAACCGACCCCGGGCGACATTCGCAAGGCCGCCCGGGCCGATCTGATTCTCGACAACGGCCTCAATCTCGAAGCGTGGTTCAAACGGTTCGTCGGCGGGCTCGACGTTCCGCACGCCGTTCTGTCGCAGGGGGTTCAACCGATGGACATCACCGAGGACGCCTACGCCGGAAAGGCGAATCCGCACGCGTGGATGAGCCCGCTGAACGTGCGGATCTACGTCGACAACGTCGTCAAGGCGTTCACGGCGCTGGATCCCGCGCACACCGCCGACTTCGCCGCGAACGGGGCCACGTACAAGAAGGAACTGCAGGGGATTCAGGACGATCTGGTCGGGCAATTGTCGCGGCTGCCGCAGAAGCAGCGGGCCCTGGTCACGTGCGAGGGGGCCTTCTCCTATCTCGCGCGCGACGCGGGGCTGACCGAGAAATACATCTGGCCGGTCAACGCCGAGCAGCAGGCCACGCCCCAGCAGATCGCCTCGACGATCGAATTCGTGAAGGCGAACGACGTACCGGCGGTGTTCTGTGAATCGACGGTGTCGGACAAACCGATGCGCCAGGTGGTCGGGGCCGGTGAAACGACGTTCGGGGGCACGCTCTACGTCGATTCGCTGTCCGGGGCCGACGGACCGGTGCCGACGTATCTCGACCTGATCCGCCACGACGTCGCCACGATCGTCGGCGCGCTCACCGGGCGGGCGTCATGACCCCCGCGATCGACGTGGCCGGCCTGACCGTCCACTACGGACAGGTGCGCGCCCTGGACGACGTGTCCCTGCGCGTACGGCCCGGCCGGGTCACCGGACTGATCGGGATGAACGGATCCGGCAAGTCGACGCTGTTCAAGACGATCATGGGCATGACCCGCCCGGACCGGGGGACCGTCCTCATCGAGGACTCCGCGCCGGCCCGCGCCCGCAAGAATGGACTGGTCGGCTACGTGCCGCAGACCGAGGACGTCGACCGCACCTTCCCCGTCTCGGTGCGCGACGTGGCGACGATGGGCCGCTACGGCCGCATGGGCTTCACCCGGCGGGTGCGAGGCGAGGATCGTACGGCGGTCTCGAAGGCCTTGGAACGCGTGGAGCTCAGCGACTATGCGGACCGCCAGATCGGGCAGCTCTCGGGCGGGCAGGCCAAGCGCGCGTTCCTGGCCCGCGGCATCGCCCAGGGGGCACGGATCCTGCTGCTCGACGAACCCTTCGCGGGGGTCGACAAGAGGTCAGAGGCCACCATCGTACGGCTGCTGCGCGAACTCGCCGAGGAAGGCCGCACGGTTCTCGTCTCGACACACGACCTGCACGCGCTGCCCCGGCTGGCCGACGAGGCGATCCTGCTGCAGCGACGCGTCGTCTTCCACGGCACGGTGGCCGAGGCGCTGCGGCCCGAGACGCTGGCGCTGGCCTTCGGACTCGACATGCTGGAGGCCGTCGCATGAACCCCGTCGACTTCGTTCTCGAACCGCTGCACTACGAGTTCATGGTGCGGGCCCTGGCCACGACGGTGATCGCCGCCGTCGTGTGCGCGCTGCTGTCGTGCTGGCTGGTGCTCATCGGCTGGTCGCTGATGGGCGACGCCGTCTCGCACGCGGTGCTGCCCGGGGTGGTGCTCGCCTACGTCGTCGGCGCGCCGTTCGCGCTCGGAGCACTCGTCTTCGGCGGCCTCGCCGTCGGGCTGATCGGGGCCATCCGCGACACGAGCCGGGTCAAGGAGGACGCGGCGATCGGCATCGTGTTCACGACGCTCTTCGCGCTCGGGCTCGTGCTCATCTCGGTCACGCCCAGCCAGACCGACCTGAACCACATCGTCTTCGGCAACATCCTCGGTGTCTCCACATCGGACGTGGCGCAGATCGCCATCCTCGCCGCCGTCGCCCTGGTCGTGCTCGTCCTGAAACGCCGAGACCTCATGCTGTACGCCTTCGACCCCACCCACGCGCAGGCCATCGGGCTCAACCCTCGCCGCCTCGGGGCCCTGCTGCTCGGCCTGCTCGCGCTGACGGCGGTCGTGGCGCTGCAGGTGGTCGGGGTGATCCTGGTCGTCGCGATGCTCATCATCCCGGGCGCCACCGCGTACCTGCTGACCGATCGCTTCGGCCGCATGCTGGTGATCGCGCCGGTCACGTCGACGGTGTGCGCGGTCGTCGGCCTGTATCTGAGCTACTGGCTGGACGCGTCGTCGGGCGGACTCATCGTCGTCGTCCAGGGCGTGCTCTTCGGTCTCGTCTTCTTCCTGAGCCCCCGCCACGGTGTGGTCGCCCGGCGCCTCACGCGCCGTCGCCGCCGCCGCTCCTACACGTTGGCCAGGTGACCTCGCATGACCAGCCTCAGCTACCCGGTTCCCTCACCGAAAGCGGTCTCGGCGACAGCCACCGCGTTCGTCCTGGCTTTCTCGGTCGGCGCTCTTGCCTCGTTCGCCTTCCTAGGTCTTTCCGCGTACGTGGCCCCGCTGCTCGGCGGCGCCGTCGCGGTCCTCGCCTTCGCCGCGACGCTGTCACTAACCCGAAAACTTGTCGACCCTGGACAGACACGCCCCCGGACGCCTGCGGCCCCCGGAACTGTGCCGTCCCGGATACCCGCCGCTCCCGCAACCGCGCGCCCCCTGGTGCCGACGGTGCTTCAAGGCTCGGCCATCATCGCGGTGCTGATCGCCGGCAACATCTCGGCCGGGTCGGGCGCAGCCGCTGGGCTGCTCGTCATCGCGCTCTCGGCCGCCGCGCTCGCGCTCCAGGCGGCCGGAACGCGCCGCATCATCGAACTCGCCGGCGTGACGACCAGCGTCCCGCACGACTTCGCCGGCCGTCGCGACAGCCACCTGTGGCTGCGCCTCGGCTCGATCCCGACCCTGGTGGCGGGCGCCATCGTGGGAACCGCGGTCGTCGTAGCAGCGCCCGCCGTGGCGCTGCTGACCTCGGCGCTCGCCGCCATCGCAGCGGTGACCCTGGTGCGCCGGGTGGACGTGCATCGCCTCTGACCAGCTTTTGGTTGCCGTCGATCCCGTCGGCCGCGCCTGCGGCGGCCCGCGCCTGTGCCGGCCCGCGCCTGTGTCGGCCCGCGCCTGTGCCGGGCCGCGCTTCGCGCGAGAGCGCGGCTGTTCGACCCGCGGCGGGGCGGTCGGGTTCGGTCAGGGGGCGTACGGCTGGATTCTCGACGAAGAGCCACGGGATCTGGCCGGCGGGGCCGGTCACGGCACGCGGATGGCTCGGCGCCGTGCCCCGAAACCAGGAACCAGGCCCTCCTTCTCCTTGATCGTTCTGCTGATCCTTGATTCAGGGGCCTCGAGAGCGTTCGAGGGGCCTGCATCAAGGACCTCGGATTGGCCAAGGGATGAGAGTGGCCTGTCTCGCTGGAAGTCGGGACCTGTCGATCGGCTTGGCGTGAGCGCTTTGTCAGCGTGACGCTTTCGAGCCACGCCGTGGGGCTGTCACTGCGCGCCCGACCCCGCCCAGCCAGCAGATCTGCCCGTGGCGAGGGCGTGCCGCCCCAAGCGTGCACGGCTCAGAGCCCACCCTCCCTGGGGGAACCCCCGCTGGTCATTGTGGTGGGACGGGGCGATCTTGGCGGGGTGGGCTGTGGACGGAGGGCTGGTGTGGATAACGGTTGACAAGAGGACGCGCGGGCGCTGGCACGGCAGTTGCAGCGGCATGGGCTGTGGGTGACGGCTGACGTGAGCCGTTGACCAGGGCCGGCCCTCAGCCATCGACCGCCCTGAGGTCGACCAGGGCCGCGTGCAGCTGCGCCCGCGACGTGATCCCGAGCTTCGGGAAGATGCGGTACAGATGGGCCGCCACCGTGCGGTGCGACAGATAGAGCTGCTGCCCGATCTGCCGGTTCGACATGCCGTCCGACGCCAGTTGCGCGATCTCCAGGTCGGCCGGGGTGAGCACCGCCGGAGCCGTGTTCGACGACGCGTCGCTTCGCAGGCCGGCGACTCGGGCCTCCCGCCGAGCCCGATCGGTCCACGCCGGCAGCCGCAGCGCCTGGAACGCGTTCAACGCCGCACTCAACGGCGGCCGGGACGCGGCCACCCGGCGGCGGCGTCGCAGCCATTCGCCGTACGCGAGTTGCAGCCGGGCCCGGTCGAACGGCTCGGACGAATGGTCGTCGGCCAGGGCTCGCTGGAAGTGGTGTTCGGTGTTCGCGCCGGTCGACAGCAGTGCTTTCGCGTAGGTGACCGCCGCCCGCGCTCGGGTGCCGTCGGTCTGTTCGGTCAGCTCCTCGACTGCGGGCAGCAGGGCGCGTGCTTCCGCGGCCCGCCCGAGGTAGGTCGCGGTCTCGGCCAGGTCTCCGAACATCCAGCATCCGAGCAGTGGGTCGTGCGCCGCGTCGTCCGGGTCGAACAGTCGCAGCAGCGCGCTCAGGGCAGCCTCGTGGTCGGCTGCGGCCAGGTGGGTCAGCCCGCGGACGGCCTGGGCCCGGGCCACGAGCCGGCCGGCCTTGTGCGCCGACGCCTCGAGTTCGGTGGTGGCGGTCGCGGCCAGCGCGTCCTCGGTCTCGCCCCGCACTCCGCGGACCGCGGCGACGACGAGCCGTCCCGCGGACGCCCACAGCGGCTGGCCGGTCTGTTCGGCCAGCCGGATGCCTTCCGCCGCGTTGTCGTGGGCCGCCGCGTACTGGCCCAGGTGGATCTCTGCCCAGGCTTGTTCGACGAGGACGCCGGGCAGCCGTCCCCAGCGGCCCTGGGCGCGGAATAGGTAGCCGGCCTCGTTCAGCAGCGGAACGGCGAGGGTGAACTGGCCTGTCCGGGCTGCGGCCGCGCCGAGCGCCGCGGGCTGATCACCGCCGACGGGAGCGGTCGCGTCGAGCAGTGCGGAGGGGTCCGCGGTCCCGGAAAAGGCCGGGTCCGCCAGGAGCCTGGCGAGGGCCTTCGCCACGGTGGCCGGCGCGACCAGCGCCCCGATCGCGACCCGCTCGATCTGCGGTAGTGGTTCGGCGGCGGCGAGGATCAGATCGCGCAGACCCTCGCTCGGCCGGACCCACACGCCGCGTTCGGCGGCCAGCCGCAGCAGGTGTCTACCCAACGACTGGTCGCCCTGTTCGAGGGCGTGCGAAGCCCATTGCGTCGCCTCGCGGACGATGCCGGCCGGTACCGGGCCCTGGTGGTGGGTGAGCCCGATCCATCTCAGCCGGTGCCGGTCGACCGGTCGCAGCGTGCAGGCGGACGCCGTGCCGACGAGGCCCAGCACGCTGTCCTGCTCGCCCAGTTGCACCGCCAGTTCGGCCGCGTCGAGCAGGCGGCGTCCGCGCTGGGCCGGGTCGGCGGTGAGGTCGGCCGCCCGCGCGAGGCTGCTCACGGCGGCGGTCAGCATGCCCCGGTCGTAGGCGAGACGGGCCGCGGCGACCAGCGAGTTCGCGGCCGATGCGTCCGGGCGCACCAGGGTCGCCGCCGAATGCCAGGCGTGCCGCACCGGGTCGTGCCGTGAGACGTCGGCCAGCGCGAGGTGGGCCTGAAACCGTACGGAGGGGGAAGCGTACTGATAGGTCGCGGCGCGCACGAGGGGGTGCCGGAACGTGAGCTGCCCGGCGTCGATGCGGATGACCTCGGCGTCCAGGGCCGGTGACAGGGCCGGCAGCGAGACGGCCCGGCCGAGCAGGCGTGCGCTCGCGTCGAGCAGTTCGGGCGTGGCGGTGCTCTCGTCGGCGGCGAGAACCACGAGCATCGTCAGCGTCTCTTCGGGCAGCCCGAGCACGTGGGCCGCGAAGCGCCGCACCAGGGTGGGGGTGAGGGTCGGTGCCGGCCCGAGCGCGAGGGCGCCGCCGAGCTTCTTGCCGAGCGGGAGTTCCCGCAGCACGAGAGGGTTGCCCGCCGCCTCACGCCGCCACTGGGCGCGAACCGCGTCCGAGGCGTCGGGGTGGGCCTCGCGCAGCAGTTCGGCCGCGGCTGCCTCGGGTAGGGGCCCGACCCGGCGCTGCCGGAAGCCGGTGCGTTCGAGGGGTCCCGACCCGACCGCGCCCGACCGGCCGGCCACGAGTATGCCGATCCGTTCGTCGTTGAGCCGGCGTGCGACGAAGGCGAGCGCGTCCAGTGAGGCCGGGTCGAGCAGGTGCGCGTCGTCGACGACGATCAGCATCGGTGCGTTCTGCGCCGCGTCCGACAGCAGTTCGAGCGTGGCCGACCCGACCAGGAACGGGTCGGGGCGCGGGTTTTCGACGGCGCCGAACGCGGCCAGCAGGGCCGAGCGCTGCGCGGCCGGAAAGGTGCTGGCCCGGGGTGACAGCGGTCTCAGTAACCGGTGCAGTCCCGCGTGCGGCAGATCCGTCTCGTCCGGCTCGCCCGCGGTGGAGAGGACGCGTAAGCCTTGACGGCTCGCGTGCGTCCGCGCGAATTCCAGCAGTGAGGATTTGCCGATTCCCGGCTCGCCGTGGAGCAGCACCGCGAACCCGTGGCGGCCCAGGTCGTCGACGAGTTCCCGGAGTTGGCCGGCCTCAGCGTCACGCCCGGGCAGATGGATCGCCAAGATCGTCTCCTCACGCTCGGCCCCGTACGTCGACCTTGCGGTGCGCGTCACGGCACCCACATCGCACGATCACGCGATACCACCGTTGCGGTGATCACAGTGGGCGAGGCGGGGGTGACGTTCAGACGCGACACGCCCGGCACACGATCTGGTGTTGCTGTCACTGGCCCTCACCCATATATGGTGTTGACCGCAGCTGGTTCGAACGCCTGTGAAACGGGTGTTCGAGGCAAGAGGGAACCCGGTGTGAGTCCGGGACTGCCCCGCAGCGGTGAGTGGGAACGAAAGCCGTCATCCAAGCACTGGGCGTCACGCGCCTGGGAAGCGACGGCCGGTAGGCACAGGTAGCGCGCCCACGAGTCCGAAGACCTGCCAGCGCGCCGGACGCCGTCGTGGTGTCCGGCGGTCGAAGGCCGCGTGGGACGGCCGACGCCGAGAGCCGGGCTGGTCGTGCCCGGCGGCGTCCTCCTGCGCGCCCCAGACCTTGGGTGTGGTGACGAGGGGGAACCGATGCAGGTGCGCAAACGCAACGGCGATCTGGAGACGGTCGACGTCAACAAGATCGTCAAGGCGGTCGAGCGGTGGGTGGCCGATCTCCGCGAGATCGACCCGCTGCGGGTGGCGACCAAGACGATCAGCGGTCTGTACGACGGTGCGACCACGGCTGAGCTGGACAAGCTCTCGATCCAGACGGCGGCCGAGCTCATCGGCGAGGAACCGCAGTACTCGAGGCTGGCCGCCCGGCTCCTGGCCACGTACGTGGACAAGGAGGTTCGGCTGCAGGGGGTGGCGAGCTTCTCGCAGTCGATCCGCTACGCGCACCAGCAGGGTCTGATCGGCGATGAGACGGCCGAGTTCGTGGCCCGCAACGCCCGCAAGCTCGACGACGCGATCGACGTCGACGGTGACCTGCGTTTCGAATACTTCGGGCTCCGTACGGTGGCCGACCGCTATCTGCTGCGCCACCCGCAGACCCGCGAGGTCGTCGAGACCCCGCAGTACTGGCTGCTGCGCGTCGCGTGCGGGTTGTCGCAGACCCCGGCCGAGGCGATCGGCTTCTACCGGCTGATGTCGTCGCTGGCCTATCTGCCCAGCTCACCGACGCTGTTCAACTCGGGCACCCGGCACACGCAGATGTCGTCGTGCTTCCTGGTCGACTCGCCCAAGGACGAGCTCGACTCGATCTACGAGCGTTACCACCAGGTCGCGAAGCTGTCGAAGTTCTCGGGCGGCATTGGCATCGCGTGGTCCCGGGTGCGTGGCCGTAACGCGCTGATCCGCGGCACGAACGGTAAGTCGAACGGCATCGTCCCGTTCCTGAAGACGCTCGACGCGGGTGTGGCGGCGGTCAACCAGGGCGGGCGGCGCAAGGGCGCGGCCTGCGTCTACCTGGAGCCGTGGCACCCGGACGTCGAGGAGTTCCTCGAGCTGCGCGACAACACCGGCGAGGACTCGCGGCGTACGCATAATTTGAACCTGGCCAACTGGATCCCGGACGAGTTCATGCGCCGGGTCGAGGCGGACGAGGAATGGTCTCTCATCGACCCGTCCGACGCGCCTGAGCTGCCCGATCTGTTCGGCGCCGAGTTCGACGAAGCCTACAAGGCGGCCGAGAAGAAGGCCGTCAAGAAGGTCAAGGCCCGCGATCTGTACGGCCGGATGATGCGCACGCTCGCCCAGACCGGCAACGGGTGGATGACGTTCAAGGACCGCTCGAACGCGCTGTCCAACCAGACCGGCGTGCCCGGCAACACGATCCACCTGTCGAACCTGTGCACCGAGATCCTCGAGGTGAACAGCGACGACGAGACGGCCGTCTGCAACCTGGGCTCGATCAACCTCGGCGCTCACACCACGGCCGAGGGTGGCGTCGACTGGGAGAAGCTGCGCGCGACGGTACGTACGGCGGTGGTCTTCCTCGACCGGGTCATCGACATCAACTACTACCCGTCCGACCAGGCGGCGAGGTCGAACCCGCGCTGGCGTCCGGTCGGTCTCGGGCTGATGGGGCTGCAGGACGCGTTCTTCACGCTGCGGCTGCCGTTCGACTCCGACGCCGCCCGCGAGCTGTCCACCCGCGTACAGGAAGAGATCTTCCTGACCGCCCTCGAATCGTCCGTCGGGCTGGCCGAGCAGTTCGGCGCTCACCCGGCGTACGCCGAGACGCGCGCGGCGAACGGCGACCTGCATCCCGAACTGTGGGGGGCCGACCTGGGCCAGCCGGAACGCTGGACGGCCCTCAAGGAGAGGATCGCCGAGCACGGGCTGCGGAACTCGCTGCTGATCGCGATCGCTCCGACCGCGACGATCGCGTCCATCGCCGGCTGCTACGAGTGCATCGAGCCGCAGGTCTCGAACCTCTTCAAGCGCGAGACCATGTCGGGCGAGTTCCTGCAGATCAACACCTATCTCGTACGGGAGTTGAAGGCTCGCGGCCTGTGGACCGGCCCGGTGCGCGAGCAGATCAAGCGGGCCGAGGGTTCCGTGCAGGGCCTCGCCGAGTTGCCCGCCGACGTCCGCGAGCTGTTCCGCACCGCCTGGGAACTCCCGCAGAAGGCCCTGATCGAGCTGGCCGCCGCGCGGGCCCCCTACATCGACCAGTCGCAGTCGCTGAACCTGTTCCTGAGCGCGCCGACGATCGGCAAGCTCTCCTCGATGTACCTCTACGCCTGGAAGGCCGGGCTGAAGACGTCGTACTACCTGCGCTCGCGTCCGGCGACGCGCATCCAGCAGGCCACTGTCTCGATCGCCCCGGTCGAGGCCGTCGCCTGCTCCTTGGAAAACCCCGAAAGTTGTGAGGCGTGCCAGTGACCACCCCGTCCACTCAAATGCTGCTCGACCCCGGCATGGATCTGACGCTGCGCCCGATGCGCTACCCGCAGTTCTTCGACCGGTTCAAGGACGCCATCAAGAACACCTGGACGGTCGAGGAGGTGGACCTGCACTCCGACCTCGCCGACCTGGCCAAGTTGTCGCCGGCCGAGCAGCACCTGGTGTCGCGGCTGGTCGCGTTCTTCGCCACCGGCGACACGATCGTGTCCAACAACCTGGTGCTCAACCTCTATCAGCACGTCAACTCGCCCGAGGGCCGGCTGTATCTGTCGCGCCAGCTGTTCGAGGAGGCCGTGCACGTCCAGTTCTATCTGAACCTGCTCGACACCTATGTGCCCGACGCGGACGATCGCGCGGCGGCCTTCTCCGCGGTCGACAACATTCCGTCGATCGCGCGCAAGGCCGAGTTCTGCTTCAAGTGGATCGACTCGATCTATTCGCTGCGGACGCTCTCCTCGAAGGCGGACCGGCGGGCGTTCCTGCTCAACGTGATTTGCTTCGCGGCGTGCATCGAGGGCCTGTTCTTCTACGGCGCTTTCGCGTACGTGTACTTCCTGCGTTCGCGTGGCGTGCTGCACGGGCTGGCCAGCGGGACCAACTGGGTGTTCCGCGACGAGTCGATGCACATGGCGTTCGCGTTCGACGTCGTCGACACCGTACGCAAGGAGGAACCGGACCTGTTCGACGCCGAGATGGAGCAGCAGGTGCGCGACATGCTCTCCGAGGCTGTCGAGTGCGAGGTTCAGTTCGCCGCCGACCTGCTCGAACAGGGCGTCTCGGGCATGTCCCTGGCCGACATGCGCGAGTATTTGCAGCACGTGGCCGACCGCCGCCTGCAGGTCCTCGGCATCGAGCCGATCTATCACTCGAAGAACCCGTTCGCCTTCATGGAGCTGCAGGACGTGCAGGAGCTCTCGAACTTCTTCGAGCGCCGCGTCTCGGCCTACCAGGTCGGCGTCACCGGAAGCGTCAGCTTCGACGACGACTTCTGATCAGTCGGGCCTTGTTGCAGATCTTTTGCAATTGCCTGACCATGGGCTCAGAGGGCGCCCCGATCGCGATGATCCAGCAAGCGGGGCGCCCTCAAGTTCACCTTCCGGCCGGTGCGGGGGAGACCGGGATGTCCTTGCCGCGCCGCCTGCGGCGGACGGCGTCGACGGTGAGGTCTGCGAGCAGGAACGCGGCGAGGGGGATGCCGAACAGCGGCAGGAACCAGCTCACCGCCAGCACCACGGGAACGCCGGCGACGACCGCCCACGCGGGCAGCTGCTGCCAGGCGCCGGGGCCGACCGGCGGGGCGCCGACCGGGGCACGACGGTCGACGCGGGTCGGGCGGCGCTGCCACCACATGCGGTAGCCCCACGAAGACGTACGCGAGGCCGGTCAACGCCGCAACCAGCAGGAACGGGGCGACGAGAATGCCCGCGTAGAAATGCATTCTCAGCAGCAGCGGGCCGAAGCTCTTCGCGGACCGGTTCGCTCGTTCACCAGTGACCGGTGGGGCCTCGGTGGGCGGCGCGACAGCAAACATAAAATTCCTCGCTTCGAAGACGCGGACGGCGGCGACGGCTGAGACGGCGTGAACGCTCTATCGGTCGCCGGACCGGCCGCTTTAGTTCCCGGAGGAGGTCTTTAGGCTGGGGGTATGAAGGTGTTGTCCATCCAGTCGGCGGTCGCCTACGGCCACGTCGGCAATTCCGCGGCCGTGTTCCCCATGCAGCGCCTCGGTGTCGAGGTCGTGCCGGTTCCCACCGTGAACTTCTCCAACCACACGGGGTACGGCGCCTGGCGCGGGCCGCTGCTGCCACCGTCCGACGTCGCCGAGATTCTGCTCGGGGTGGAGGAGCGTGGGGTGTTCCCGAAGATCGACGCCGTGCTCTCCGGCTATCAGGGCGGCGTCGGCATCGGTGACGTCATCATCGACGCCGTACGCCGTGTCAAGGCCGCGAACCCGTCGGTGGTCTACGCGTGCGACCCGGTCATGGGCAACGCCAAGTCCGGCTGCTTCGTCGCACCCGAGATCCCCGTGCTGCTGCGCGACCGGGTCGTGCCGGTGGCCGACATCATCACCCCGAACCAGTTCGAGCTGGGCTTCCTGACCGGCACCGAGCCGGCGAGCATCGAGTCGACCCTCGTCTCGGCCGACCTCGCTCGTGACATGGGCCCGTCGACCGTGCTGGTCACGAGCGTCGAGCGCCCCGACCGCGAGGAGGGCACGATCGAGATGCTGGTCGTCGACGACGCCGGCGCCTGGATCGTGACCACCCCGCATCTGCCGTTCAAGGCCAACGGTTCCGGTGACGTCACAGCGGCCCTGTTCACGGCCCACTACGTCGCCACCGGAAACGCCGCGCTGGCCCTGGAGCGTACGGCCTCCAGCGTCTTCGACCTGATCGAGACGACCTACCGTTCCGGCGAGCGCGAGCTTCAGCTGATCGAGGCTCAGGACTTCTACGCCACGCCGCGCATGCAGTTCAGCGCCAAGCAGGTGCGCTGACTACCCTCCGGTGACGTTCAGCTCGGTGAGCTCGGCGTCCCCGGAGCGCCAGCCGGGCACGACGACCGCGACATAGCGAGCGGTCACCGTCCCGGCGATCGGTGCGTACGCCACCCCGTCCATGGACGCCTCGACAACCGCTGACCGGCGGCGGCCGCGGGTCCAGGTCAGCTCGACGGCGGCGACGGTGCGCGCCGCGCCCAGATCGACGACCATCCGGCCGTCCGGGCCGGGGCGCCACGACGTACGCGGGTCGCCGTCCACGGCGCGGCCGGGCTCGCCCATGCCGGTGGGCAGCGGCGACGTCGGGAACGTGACGCGGCCCCGGGCCAGGTCGGCCGTGGGCGTGACCGGGCCGTCGACCGGCACGCTGTACGTGCGGCTGCGCCCGGCGGGCACGCGTGTGCGGACCGACCAGCGGCCCGCGGCCAGCCGCACGGCGACGGCTTTCCCGGCCGGCGCCGTGACCGTGACGTGGTGCGAGTCGGCGACGGTGAACCGGGTGCCCGCGGGCGCGCGGCCCGTCACCGTGAACCGGGGCGGCTCGACCGCTCCGGCGCCGGCCGCGACCGAGACGGTCAGGTCGAGGCCGCCGTCGGCGCGGGCCATGGACTCGCCACGGTAGAGCCGTTGGCTGTTCGTCAGGATCAGAACCGCGCCGGTCACCGCGGTCGGTGACAGGTTGAGCAGGCTCAGACAGCCGTCGGCGTCGCTCACCCGCAGGGTTTCCGGCCCGCCGACCGGCAGCCGTCGAGCCGCCGCGGCGGCCAGATCGGTGCCGTCGCCGGGATAACCCTCGACCAACGTGGCGGGCGGCACCGAGACACGTGCCGACGCGGCGGTGATCGGCCCGGTCGCCCCGTGCGCGACCAGCCCGAACCGGCCGTCGACGTCGGCCCACGCGCCCAGCTCGGCGGTGGCGGGTGCGGCGGCCGCGTCCGTCCACGTGAGGCCGTCGGCTGAGGTCTGCACGAGGTAGGACGCGGCGTACGCGGCCTCCCAGCGCAGCCGCACCCCGGTCACGTCGGCGACCGCACCCAGGTCGACGGCGAGCCAGCTGTCGGTCCGTCCGCGCTCGGCCCGCGCCACCGCCCACCGGGTTGTGTCGTTGCCGTCGACTGCGTTCGCGGCCGGGTAGGCGGGGTCGGCCGACGACACGTTGACCGTCTTGCCGCGGGCCAGATCGGTGCCGGTGGCGTCGAGCGCCTCGAACGCGAACAGCGAGTATCCGTACTGGCCGGAGGGAACGCGACCGAGGAACCGGACGTGGCGCGCCGCGCGCGGGGAGTCGAACGTGATCTCGTCGAGGCCGCCGTCGCCGAGCCCGGCCACGGGTGTCACCGAGCCGTCCTTGCCGGTGAAGCTGCGGCTGCCGTCGAGACCGGGTACGCCCGGCATGGTCAGGTTGAACAGGGACAGCTCGGCCGGGCCGGGTCCGGCGTAGACGACGGTGCCGGTCGGCAGGGTGGCGTAGCCCGCGAAGCCGGCCGGGGTCCGCAGCACAGTGGCGGTGGCGTCGACGCCGTCGCGAGCGGCGCTGTAGGCGGCGGACCACCGTTGCAGCGGCGCGCCGGCGTTGGCGGGCAGGAACGCGGGCGCCCGGGTGTCGATCAGCCAGTTGTCGTGACCGGGCTGCCACAGGAACCGTACGAAGCCGGGCTTGGACACGGCGGCGGCGAAACCGGCCGTGGTCTGATGAGCGGACATCCCGACTGTCGCACCGAAGTCACGCGTTCCCGCGGCGGCCGCGAAGAACTTGTCGCTGGAGACGGGCCGCACGGGCTTGCGGCGCAGGCGATGGAACAGATAGGCGATGGCCAGTTCGGCGCGCGCCTCCGGCTCGTACTTCTCCTCGCCGCTGAACTTCGTCAGCCGATACTCGGGCGCATATCGCAGATAGGGCATCAGCCGCGCGGCCAGGTCGGCCTCGGCCCGGGCGGCGTGGGCGTCCCCCTGCACCTGCGCGAGGAACGCCAGCGGCAGCACGTCACGCCCGTAGAGGTGATAGCGGTCGGCGACCATCGGCATCACCGGCTCGCCCGCGTCGCTGGCCAGCAGGCGCAGTGTCGCCCACAGCTCGCGGCCGTTCGGCTGGCGGGTCAGCACCTGCGGCAGCGGCCGGCCGGCGACGAGGAAGTGCACGGCCGCCCGCCCGGCGGTGCGCCACAGCTCGGCCTGATAGTGCGGGTTGACCGACTCGTGGTTCTCCACCACGAACGAGTCGTGCAGATTGTGGGCGACGTTCCACTCGCTGACCGGGCGGCCGTCGACGATCGCCGGGTTGGCCCGGTCGGCCGCGGGCAGTCCGCTCGCGTTGGCGGCCCAGAACACGAACCGCTCCCGCCACCGCTGCGCCTCGGCGTCCCCGGGCGGCGCCCAGGCCAGCCCCGGAGCGATGGCCTGCGCGTAGACGCCCATCTCCTCGAGCTTGGTGTCGCCTCGATAGCCGCCGGTGCTGCCGTTGGGCGTCCAGCCGCCGCTGAGCGGATCGTTGCCGGTTCCCAGCCCATAGGCGTACGCGGCCTGGCCGCGCGCGATGGCGTCGATGTTCGCCCGGGTGGCTTCGTCCAGGTCGGACCAGAGCAGTCGCGCGGCGAGAACTACGTACAGTTCGAAAGTGGAGTCCCAGAACAGGGTGCGCCCCCACTCGGTGCCTCCGGCCAGCCGGTTCGTGGCGGCGAACCGCGTGATCGTGGCGAGGGTGCGCTGCCGCAGGGTATCCGCGCCGACGCCCGCGAGGTCGGCGTCGTACCCGTCGGTGGTCAGCAGAACCGCGTTGCCGAGCACGGCCGCGAACCGGAAGTCGGCCCGGCGGTAGGCCCCGATCGCCGGGTCCCACTGCTGCTCGACCCACCGGGTGTGCACGAGCAACAGTCGCCGGTATTCATCAGCGACCGGGTCTGTGTCGTGGTTGCCGGCCAGCGCGGGCAGGGGCGCGGCGATCGCACCCCCGGCGGCGGCTCCGGTCAGGGCGAGCAGTGTTCGACGGGAGATCATCTTCCCACCCTCGCCCCGCGGCCGCCTTCAAGTCAAGATCATCAATCGGGCCGTCACGAGCGGCCGGGAGATCAGGTCCGTCGCAGATCGCGCCACGATTCGACCAGGATCCCGGCCCCGAACATCAGCATCAGAACGCAGGCACCGAACCGCCACCTCGTCGTTCCCGACGGAAAGAGCAGCACCGCTCCCACCACCATGGCAGCACCCGCGGCCAGACCGGCGGCGCCGCACAGCATCCTGAATCGACGGTGTCGCCTCCGGTCCACGGCGGCATCGTAGCCGCGGCACGCCCAGTTCCGTGCCTTGCCTTCAAGTGGACTTGAAGTTCTAGGGTCGACGGTGACGCCCGCCTCGGGCGCCGATCGACGGCCGGGAGGCTCAACGTGGCAGGCAAGTACACCGTGGCGGTGACCGGAGCGACCGGGCGAGTGGGTGGGCAGGTGGTCGCCCAGTTGACCGGCATCGAAGGCATCCAGGTGCGGGCCCTCGCCCGCGATCCGGCGGCCGCGTCGGCCACCCTGGGCCCGGCGGCGGAGGTGGCCGGCGCCGACCTCACCGAGCCGTCCACGCTGGCGGCCGCGGTGGACGGGGCCGACGCGGTCTTCCTCGTCTTCCCGTCGGTGACCGCCGACGCGGCGGCGCGGGATGTGGTCGCGGAATTGACGGGTTCCGGTCGGCGGGTCGTCTACCTGTCCGCCCATGGCGTCCCGGACGAGCCGGACCACCGGGCCGAACCCGGCGGAGGCATCCTGGGATCGCATGCCCATCTCGAGGGGCTGATCGCGGCCTCGGCCGCCGAATACACGTTCCTGCGGGCGAGTGGCTTCGCCGCCAACACGTTGGCCTGGGCTCCGCAGATCCAGCACTCCGACGTCGTGCGCTGGTTCGTGCCCGACGCCCGGCGAGCCCTGGTGCACGAGGCCGATCTCGCTGCGGTCGGCGTGCTCGCGCTGACCCAACCGGGACACGACCGCAAGGCGTACCACCTGACCGGGCCGGAACAGCTCACCCAGGTCGCGCAGCTCGCCGCCATCGGGGACGCGCTCGGTCGATCGTTGCGGTGGGAATCCGTCGACTCGGCCGCCGAACTGTTTCCCGGCATGCCGGCCACGGTCGCCGAGTCCATCGTGGCCGGCCACGCCGCCATGGTGACCCACCCGGAACCGGTCACCGACACCGTGGCTCGGCTGACCGGCCGGCCCGCGCGATCGTTCGCCCAGTGGGCCCACGACCACACCGGCGACTTCACCACCGCGCCGCCCCGGCCGGCCTGAACCCAGCCCGCCTCGACCCCGGTCCCGCCCCGGCGCCGACGCGCCGGGGCGGATCCCCGGCTAAACGCCGGGGAGGGCCCAGTTCTGGGCGCCGGTCGTGTTGCAGTCGTAGATCTGGAGCTGGGTGCCGTTGGTGGTGTTCGAGCCGGGGATGTCGAGGCAGCGCCCCGACTGCGGGTTGCGCAGGCTGCCGCTCGGACCGGCCTGCCACTGCTGCGCCCCGGTGTTGTTGCAGGTGTAGAGCTGCACCTTCGTGCCGTTCGTGGTGCCGCTCGACTGCACGTCCAGGCACTTGCCCTGGGTGCGCAGTGTGCCGTCGGTGCCGACCGTCCATGACTGGTTGGCGCCGCCGTTGCAGTCCCAGATCTGCGCCTTCACGCCGCCGGCCCCGTCGACCTCGGCGCATTTGCCGAGCGCCCGCACGGTGCCCGTACGCACGGTCGGGGTGCTGATCCCGGCACCGAGGAACGTGTAGCTGTCGAGGTCGAGGATCGCCCCCGAGCCGCCGTTGAACACGATGTAGAGGTCGTGCGTGTTGTCGTCCGGTCTGGTCACCGGAGCTGTGATCTCGCGGTAGTTGTCCCAGCCGCCGGTGCTGGGCACGGTCACCCGGGCCACCTCGGTGCCGGTCGGCGAGTCGAGGCGGAACGACACCGTGCCGCCCCCGCCGCCCGACGAGACCCGGGCCAGCACACCGGTGATGCCCTTGAGGCTGACCGCGTGGTGCCGCACGGACTCGCCGTTCTGGATGTCGCCGAGCCGCTTGCCGCCCTCGGCCGCGGCCTGGTCGATGACCTGCGGCCCGTTCAGGGACACGAAGTGCTCGGCCTGCCACTGCTTCGGATAGACCAGCACCTGCTTCTCGCCGGTCAACGGGGCCGGGCCGCGGTCGGTGTAGCTCGCCCGCAGCACGAAGAACTGCACCGCGTCGTGCCCGGCGTGCACCGGCCCGGTGTTGACGGTGAAGCCGCACCCGGTGCCCTCGCCCTCCTCGTGCGCGTGTTCCTGATGCCCGAGCGCGGCCCGCAGCACGACGTTGGCGCAGGCGATCGTGCCGTCCTGCGCGTCGGTGGCCGCACCCGTGACGGTCAGGTTGTCAGTCCAGGAGTACAGCCCACCCTCAGGTATCCCGTTGACCTGAACAACCGGACGGTTGTTGCCGACGACCACGGCGACAACCGCGGTTCCGGTACGCCCGGTGCCGTCGGAAACGGTCAGCCGAGCCCGTTTCTCACCCGCGGTGGCGTACGTGTAAGTCGGGTTCGCCACCGTTGAATCGGTGCTGCCGTTGTCGTCGAAATCCCAGGCGTACGTCAGTGGATCGCCGTCGGCGTCGGTGCTCCCGGCCGACGAGAACCGGACGGTCAGCGGGGCCAGCCCGTTGTCGGGGCTCGCGGCGGCCACGGCGACCGGGGAGCGCCCGCCCGCCACATAGTTGATTTTGTAGAGCCCGGCCGTCTCGTGCCCGGAGAAGTATCCGTCGCCGTACTCGAGCAGGTACATCGACCCGTCCGGGCCGAACTCGAAGTCGATCGGGTGCCGGAACGACATGCCGTTGAGAACCGGCTCGATCGCCGTCGGCGCGCCGGACGCGTCGAACTGCACCTCCTTGATCCAGTTGCGGCAGTACTCCGAGATGATCCACTTGTTGTCGTAGTACTGCGGCCACTTCACGTCCGACACCAGGTTCGGGTCGTAGTGGTAGACCTCGGTGTGCGCGGGCGAACCGCAACCGCCGGGCTGGTCGAGCTGCGGCCATTCGCGGCTGCCGCCGTGCTGCTCCCAGACCGTGGCCGGTTTCGTCGGCGGCAACTGCTGCAAACCGGTGTTGCGCGGCGAGTTGTTGACCGGCCCGGTCGTGCCGCCGCACGGGAACCAGCCGCGGGGCGCGTTCGCCGCGAAGTCCCAGTCGTTGTACGCCACGTTCGGGCCACCGCAGTACGGCCAGCCGAAGTTGCCCGCGGTCGTGGTGCGGTTGAACTCGTCGTACGCGGCCGGGCCGCGGTTGGCGATCGTGGCGCCGGCGTCGGGCCCGACCTCGCCCCAGTAGAGCGTATTGGTGCGCTTGTCGGCCCAGATCCGGTACGGGTTGCGCACCCCCATCACGTACACCTCGGGCCTGGTGTTTGCTGTTCCGACGGCAAAAAGGTTGCCGGACGGGATCGTGTAGCCGCCACTGCCGTCCGGTTTGATGCGGTTGATCTTGCCGCGTAGGTCGTTGGTGTTGCCCGAAGTGCGTTGTGCGTCATATTGCGCGTCGCGGCTCGTGCGCTCGTCGATCGGAGCCATCCCGGCCGAGTCGCCGCCGGAGTTGGTGTTGTCACCGACCGCGAAGTAGAGGTTGCCGGCCGCGTCCCACGTCATCGACCCGGCCGAGTGGCAGCACAGCCGCCGTTCGGTCGGCCACTCGATGAGCAGGTCCTCGGTGGACGCCGCGATCGTGCCGGTCGCCGGGTTGAACGTGAACCGTGAGATGCGGTTGACCAGCGGCGTGCTCGCGGGCGAGTAGAAGAGGTAGAGCCAGCGGTTGGCCGCGAACTGCGGGTGCAGCGTGATGCCGATCAGGCCGTCCTCGAACCGGGCGTCGAGCGGCAGGGTGAGCGCGACCGTCGTGGTGCGGGTGGCCGGGTTGTAGAGCCGCACCTGACCGCCGGCGGCGGACGTGCCCCGGTTGATGTAGAGGACCTTCGCGTCGGGCAGCACGGCCAGTTCGATCGGTTCGCCCATCGACAGCCCGCCGTCGAGGCGGACCTTCTCGAAGGCGCTGGTCGGTGGGGGAGCGGCCGCGGCGGGGTAGGCCGGGACGGCGATCGCGGCGGCGACGGTCAGCAGGAGGACAGCGAACAGACTTCTTCGGCGCATGGGGAAACTCCCGTGGGGACGTCGGGGGATGACCGGGAGTGCAGGATCGGGCCGCGGCCCGTGACATGTAGTTAACAGTGAGCGACTCGCCCGGTCAATCAGCAACCGTCTATGCGCCGACTCCCGAGTCCGTGCCTCCGAACGCGTGCCGCGGTCGGCTTTCGGTAACGCTGACCGGATCCCGGCGGGGTCCGGTCAGCGACGTTCACGGGTGACCCACGCCGCCAGGTCGGTCGTGGCCAGCCGGGCGCCCGGGCCGGGCAGGAGATCCCGCTCGCCGACGTCGACGCCGAGCATGGGGTGCCGCGACGGGTCGGTGACCACGGTGCGGCGATCGCCGTGGGCGGCCAGCAGGCGGCGGGCGAAATCGTCCATCGCCAGCGCCTCCGGGCCGGCGACCTCGACGATCGCGTTGGCCGGAGACGCCGGCGCGACGTCGGCGAGCATCGCGGCCAGGTCCAGCAGGGCGATCGGCTGCACCAACGTGGACGGCAGACGCACCGTGCCGCCGTCGGTGTTGGCGTCGACCAGCGCGCCGATCAGCTCGAAGATCTGGGTGCTGCGAACGATGGTGTACGGCAGTCCGCTGTCCTCCACGGCCCGTTCCTGCGCGAGCTTGGCGCGGTGATAGCCGGGCTCGGCGTGGCGGTCGACGCCGACGATGGAGACCAGCACGTGGTGACGTACGCCCGCCTTCTCCTCGGCAGGGAACAGGTTCCGGGCCGAAGCGCGGAAGAACTCGGTGGCCGCCTGCTCGTCGACGTCGGGGGAGTTGGTGATGTCCAGGACCGCCTCGGCGCCGTCGACCACGGCCTGGACCCCCTCGCCCGTGATCGTGTTGAGGCCGGTCTCCAAGCCGGCGGCCACCGCGTCGTGACCCTGCCGCCGAAGGTTGGCGACGACGCCGCGCCCGATCATGCCGGTGCCGCCGATGACCACGATCCTCATGTGTGCCTCCTCGTCTCGACCTCGACGAGCGTGACGCTAAAGGGAGGCAGTGACGATCGAGTGCTGGGTACGCTTGACGCGTTGCGGGACCGCGTGGGTGCCTCAGTCGGCGCGGACGGCCTGGGCGATCAGGGAGACGCCGGGCATCGACCGCACGGGCAGGTAGCGCTCGGCGACGATGACGGCGGTCAGCGCGGAGTTGACGAGCGGGTTCATCTTCTTCAGGTCGCTCGTCGTGGACCGCTTGCGGGAGTAGGCCGCGGCCGGGCGCAGCAGCACGTTCCAGCTCCACAGCTGGTCGATGCGCAGGCCGCCGCCCTCGAGGGCCGCGCGCAGGGTGTCGCGGTCGTAACGCCGAACGTGCCCGACCGCCTCGTCATGGGCCGACCACAGCTTCATGTCGCAGGGGACGGCGATGAGCGCGCTGGCGCCGGGCCGCAGGACGCGGCGCATCTCGGACACCACCTGCTGGTCCTCGTCGATGTGCTCGAGCACGTCGAAGGCGACGATGAGGTCGATCGAGTCGGAGGCGAAGGGCAGGAACCGGCCGTCGCCGCGCACTGTGGACAGCGAGCGCTGACGGGCGGCGACCGCGCCGTCGTGGCCGTACTCGACGGCGATCGGCGACCAGCCGTGCTGCTGCAGGACCCGGGTGTTGCCGCCGCCGGCGGCGCCGATGTCGAGGGCCGTGCCGGGCGAGCCGGGCAGTTGACGAAGGCTGCGGGCGAGAAGCGCTCGCCGTTCCCGATACCACCAGTGGCGGTCCTCGAGCGCTACCAGCTTTTGAATTTCCGCGCTGTCCACCGGGACATTATTGAAGCCCGGAGTCGATCGAGCAAGTTTTGCGGTGGGCGATTTTCGGTAAATGTCGGCGCGGCCGGGCGCGGCGCTCGCGAAAAGGGCCTCGCTTATCCACCGCGGTCATGTTGCGACATGTCGGACTCGGTGGGGCGGCCGACCCGGGCAGGATCCCTCGGAGCTGGGCCTTGACCTGGGCAGCGGCCGCGAAGCCGTCAAGGCTGGGCTTCGACGGAACGTCACGCAATCGGCCGGCCGATGCTATTTCGAAATCGAAAGTCTCAGATAGGAAACGGCTATCGGACTTCAGTCCCGGTGACGTTTTCATAAGGTCGGGACGTCGCCGCCGGGCATTACCTCGCGGGTGAATTGCGCGACGGCCGAGTCGGGGGTGACCGCTCGACCGATGGGTGACGATAGCGCACCCTCCGGGCGTCGCTGATACCGGGCGGCGTCGCCGTCACGTCGCGGGCCGTGCCGGCCGACCCGCCGGAAGAAGACCTGTCGCTCGTCCCGGTCGTCGTCGGGCTGGCCGTCCTGGAGATCATCCTGCTCGCCGGGCCCGCGTTCGCGGTCGGCGCACGAGCCGGCGGCTACCGGTTCAACCCGGCGATGCTGGCCGGGATCGCAGCGCTGGCGGTCGTCACCGGCGTGCTGGCCGCCATGGTCGGCAACCGGGAGACGCTCACCGCGCTGACCGGCATCACCAGCGCCGAACTCGACGGGGCCGCGGCGGTGCTGGACCGGGGCGGCGTCCGGCTTCCGCGTCGCCGTGACCGGCCTGGTCGCCGCCACCACGGCCGTTCCGCCGGCCCGGGTCATCGACCAGCTCAACGCCGCGGCGGCCGAGGCCGGCAGTCAGCCCGCCTATGTCGAGCCCGCGACGGGCAAACGGCAGCACGCCGATGTTCTACCTGCTCGCGCTCGCCTCCGCCCTGATCACCCTGGGCGCCGACCGGCCCGCCCCCACGCCGTACCAGTTGGTCGTGCCATGGACGAACCTGGCCCTGATCCTGCTGGTGCCGCTGCTCGCGATGCTCGGCGCAGGCCTGCTGACCCGCTCCCGCCTGCCAGCCGAACAACGCCGCCCGACCTGAGCCTGAACGGCTCCCACAACGCCTTCCTGCTACTTTGCTCTGATGCTACTGGCGCGGTAGCATGGGTGCATGCTGTACGAAATGCCCGCGCTGGATCCGGCGGACCTGCGGGTCCTGGACGAGTTGAGCGAGATGCGAGCCGAACTGCGGGCGCATCTGCGGTCAAAGCCGCGCTGGGAGGGGCAACTGCGACGGAGCCTGTTCGCGGCGGCAATTCAGGGCTCCAACACCATCGAGAACATCACGATCAGTAACTCGGATGCGCGAGCGTTGGTGGAGCATGCCCCGATGTCCGCCGAGGCGGGGGAGCGGACGCAGCAGGCGGTCATCGGCTATCGCGATGCGATGACATATGTCCAGCAGACGCCGATGATGGGCTTCTTCGACTACTCGGAGACGTTACTCTCGGCGCTGCATTTCATGATTACGAAGTATCAACCTGAGAAGTGGCCGGGGCGCTATCGCGCCGGTGGGATCTACGTGACGAGCGCCGACCCGCTGGAGCCCGCTTTCACGGGGCCGGACCCTGACTCGGTCCCAGGTCTCATGGGTGAACTGGTCGATTGGTTGCACGGCGGAGACCTCGATGCTCCCGCCTATGCGCGGGCGGCAATGGCTCATCTCAACCTGGTCGGGATCCACCCCTGGCGCGACGGCAATGGCCGGACTGCGCGAGCGCTGCATACCTTGGTGCTGGCGCGGGTCGGAGAGGTGGCTCCCGAGTTCTCCTCCATCGAGGAATGGCTGGGGGAGCAGGTCAACACTGTTCAGTACTACGAGGCTTTGCGATCGGTACAGCGAGGAAGCTTCCAGCCGGAACACGACGCCCACCCCTGGCTCAGATTCGTCTTCACGGCCCACCACCGACAGGCGCAGCGGGTGAGACGGCGATACGACTGGACCGTGCGCCTGTGGAACGACCTGGCGCTGCTGGCCGACGAGAAAGGACTGGCTGAACGCACGGTTTCCGCGCTGTATGCCGCAGCGGTCGGTGAGGTCAGGCGAACCACATATCAGCAGGACGAGAGCCTCAGCCGTGACCAGGCCATCCGCGACATCCAGGCCTTGACGCGGGTGGGTCTGTTGGCTCCGCGAGGCAATGCGACCACGCGGGTTTACGTACTCGACGGTGCGGCCACCGACATTGCGGAGGCCGCCGCCGCTGCGGTTCGGGGGCACGGGCGCGACCCGTACGCGAACGCTTGATCAACGCGGTGGGCTGACCATGCGTCAGCCCACCAGCGGGTTGACCTCAGGCGTAAGGGTTGAAGGGGATGCCGGACGGCTTGGAGGCGTTCAGCAGGTACTCGAATGAGCCGTCCTTGATTTTGATGCTGGCTGAGCCGAAGTCGGCGGCCATCAGGCGGTTGCGCAGGTCGACGGTGGGCCAGCCGTTCCAGTCGACCAGGGGCGGGTAGCGCCAGTTGTGGTAGTGGTTCTCCGGCGGCTCGTCGTTGCTGTTGGCCAAGCGGTAGAAGTGGGTCGACGCGCCGTCCTTGTGGTAGACGACCTTCGGGTGGGTGCCGTCGAAGCGCACCTGTGACCGGGCGTAGGTCACCTGCGAGCTGTGCTGCGTGGTCGTCACGTATTCGACCTGGTTGGAAGACTGGTTCACCCAGGAGATCACGTGCTCCCAGTCGTGCCGGTGGCCGCCGAGTCCGCTGCCGGCCACGGCCTGGTCCTTCTCGAAGTAGCCGGCGTAGACGATCGCGCACCAGCCGTTGTTGCACTTCGAGCGGGCGTAGGTCTGGGAGTTGTCGAGATCGGACTGATCGCGGCAGCTGCCGTTGACGGCGCCGGTGGTCTTGAGGCCGGGGGCGATCGTGCCGTCCGGGCCGATCGCCGGGGTGGCGTAACAGCCGTCGGTGTCGTAGTCGAACGCGGGGGAGAACGACTGTTCCCAGCCACCCGCGTTCTGCGGGAGGTTGCGCGGCGGATCGGCGAAGGCGGGCGCGGCCGAGGCTACGAGGAGGAGGGCGGCGAGGCCGGACGTGACCCCGATCCGAGCCAGGGAGCGGTTACGACGCATAAGTCGGAGACCCTTCGTGTCGTCACGCCAGTGGGGGCTGGCGCTTCGAAGTGATCTTCGCGCTGACAATCGAGGTCGGTCAATAGATGATGGATGGATCCCAGGGGAACCGCTGGGAAAGACAGGAGGGCCGGAGCGCACGCGCGCCCCGGCCCTCCCGCGGTGATGGTTACTTCGTGGTGTAGCGGATCACGTCGGTGCGCATGACGTCGCCGGTTACCTTTACGGCCTTGAAGGTGTGCTGCTTGTTCTTCAGGCCGGTCGCGGTGAACAGCGTCTGCTGGGTGGTGCGGGTGGCGCTGTGGGTGTCGACGCGCTTGGTCAGCACGCCGTCGATGTAGATGTCGACCGCGCCCTGGTCGGGGGCCGTCGCGGTGATCCAGTCGACGCCGGTTCCCGTGAAGGTGTATGAGACCGCGTCGCCGGTGACCGTGGTGGCGTGGACGTCGTCCAGGTAGTCACCACGGAAGGCGAAGTCGAGCTGAGCCTGGCCCACCGGCAGGCCGGCCAGGTACGACGACTTCAGGGTCACGGTCGAACCCGACACCGTGTAGTCGGTGTCGCGCACCAGGGCCGTGCCACCCGACGAGACGGCGAGCAGGCCGTCGCGCAGCAGCTTGACCGAGACGTCGGCCGGCGCCTTGCGGTCGAAGGACGCCGACGGCGGGTCGAGCAGGCTCGGCTGCAGTACGTCGATGCGGTCGAGCAGCATGTAGTCGCCCGACTTCTTGACGGCCATCAGGGTGTGGCTGCCGTTGGGCAGGTCGTTCACGGTGAACACGGTCTGCTGGGCCAGGCGGGGCTCGCCGGGAGCGCGGCCGGTGTTCACGGTTTTCACGAACTGGCCGTCGAGGTAGATGTCGACGTTGCCCTGGGACGTGTCCATCTCGGTGATGTAGGAGACGCCCGTGCCCTGGAACGCGTACTGGAAAGAGTCCCCGTTGCGCTCGGTGAAGTGCACGTTGTCGTTGTAGTCGCCGAGCCCGCGGCCGGTGCTCTGCGACCACGATCCGGCGTACGAGATGGCCGGGTCGTTGTTGTCGTGAACGATGGTGCGCACCGGGCCACCCGTCGACGGCGGGGCCGGCGTGCCGGTGTCGGTGACGGTCACTTCGAGCGGCTGCGTCGTGGCGGCCACCCCGTCCCGCTTCCAGTCGCCCTCATATCCCACGCGCAGGGCGTCGTCGTTCACGGCGACCTTCGCGCCGGGCTGCGGCGTCACCTTCAGCAGGCGTACGCCGTGAATCGGCACGACCGGGGCGGTGAACTTGTTCGTGAAGCGGCCGAGGTCCTTGCGGGCCCACAGGTCACGCACGGTGGCGCTGCCGGAGAGACCGAGGTGGGCGAACGTGGCGGTGATGTCCTTGTCGGTGCGGCCGTGGTTGAACAGCGCGACCGTGTAGCTGCCGTCGGCGTTCAGGGCGTACCAGACCTGCTGCTGCGCGGTCGCCGAGACCGGCCGCGCGGGGGTGCCGGCCTGGTTGACCGCGATCACCTCGGGGTTGGTGAGCAGGCTCAGACCGTACGCGTCGAGGTTGGTCAGGTCGTTGCCGGTGTAGAGCGGGGCCGCCGAGACCGCCCACAGGGTCATCGCGGTGCGGCGTTCGTCCTGGGTCAGGCCGTCCATGCTGCCGTTGCCGACGTTGAGCGAGTCGAGGTCGTTCCAGCCGCCGTTGCCGCCGTGCCGCCACCAGTTCGCCAGGTTCGGGAAGAGGCGGGCGATGTTCTGCCACTGGGTGAGCGCCTCGTTGGCGCAGTAGCACTCGACGTCCCAGTCGATGCGCCAGCCGTTGGCCTTCGAGCGCCACAGGTCGGCGTACTTCGGGTCGACGGCCCAGGAGAGCTCGAACCAGATCTTGTGCCGTTTGAGGGCGGACGACCAGGCGGCGACGTCGTCGCGGGCGTCGAGGGAGAGGTCGCTGACCCCGGAGCCCGGCGTGACGCTGTCGAACTTGACGAAGTTGACACCCCAGCTCGCGAAGAGGTCGGCGATCGAGTCGACGTACTTCTGCGAACAGGGGTTCGAGAAGTCGATCCGGTAGCCGATCTTCCAGTAGTCGGACGGCTGGATCGGCTGTTTGACGATGTCGTGGGTGGTGCAGCCGGGGGCGCCCGCGATCGGCAGGCTCGCGTTGTACACCTCCGGCGAGATGCCCGGGATCGTGTAGAGCCCGAACTTCTGGCCGTTCGCGTGGACGTGGTCGATGACCTTCTGCAGGCCTTGCGGGTAGAGCGTGGCGCTGGGCTTGGGGCGGCCGTTGGCGTCGAATCCGTCGTTCCAGGCGGCGTCCACGTTGATGTAGTTGTAGCCGTACTTCTGCAGCTTGGCCTTCATCGCGTCGGACTGCTTGACGAGCTGGTCCGCGGTGATCCACTTACCGTTGCCGGAGTAGACCTGCATGCTGTAGCTGCTCCAGCCCATGTAGGGCTTGGCCGCCCACGGGTCACCGGGCCCGACCGGCGCCACCGCGGTGGACGGGGCAACCGGCAGGACTCGGGTGGCGGCGGCCGGCGGGGGAGACGGCTTGGGCCCGACGGCCTGCGCGGCCGAGGCGCCCGCCAGGGGAAGCAAAATCGCCGTGCTCATGACGGCGACGGACCGGGCGCGGCTCCATCGGGGACGGCCGGGTGGGGGGAACCTCAAGGTGACTCCTCCTGATGAGGACGGATGTGAGTCGAGAAAGCCCTGGCTGCCGCGTGTCCCCAGGGGAGCGTGAGGAGGCGGGCAGAGGGTGCGAAGAGCGTAGGGCGAGCGAGATATGCAAATCAATACTTGACGAAGGAAATTATTGAGCCTAGGTTTCGGCCATGTTTCCCGAGATCAGCTATCGGCCGAGAGCGCTGCTGCTCACGGCCCGCCGTCAGCTGATGACCTCGGCCGTGGGTGCCGTCCAGACCGCCCCCTCCGGCCGGAAGGACGCTTGATGGCGATTACGACAACGCATCCCCCGGTCGCTCCGGCGAGCGCGCCGGCCCCGCAAATGGCCCGCAGGAAGAGCCGCTGGACCGAGGCGAAGCGAGCCTGGCGCCTGCACTGGCAGCTCTACCTGCTGATCATCGTGCCGCTCGCCTACTTCGTGATCTTCAAATACATCCCGATGGCCTTCAACGTCATCGCGTTCAAGGAATACAGCCCGGTGCTCGGCCCGTGGGCCAGCGAGTGGGTGGGCCTGCGCAACTTCGAGCTGCTGTTCACCAACCCGGTGTTCGGCACGCTGCTCAAGAACACCTTCATCCTGGCGTTCTACCTGGTGCTGGCCAGCTTCCCGATCCCGATCCTGCTCGCCATCGCGCTGAACGAGATCCGCAACGGGTGGTTCAAGCGCACGGTGCAGATGGTCACCTACGCGCCCTACTTCATCTCCACCGTCGTGGTGGTGTCGATGACGATCCTCCTGCTGTCGCCGGAGGTCGGGCTCGTGACCAAGGGGCTCGACGCGATCGGTGTCCCCGCGATGAACCTGCTGGGGGAGCCGGACTTCTTCCGGCACATCTACGTCTGGTCCGATATCTGGCAGACGATGGGCTACTCGGCCGTGATCTATCTGGCCGCGCTGGCCGGCATCGACCCCGCCCTGCACGAGGCCGCGAAGATCGACGGGGCCAGCCGGCTGCAGCGCATCCGGAACGTCGACATCCCGGGCATCATGCCGACCGCGGTGATCATGCTGATCCTCGGCGTCGGCAACATGATGGCGATCGGGTTCGAGAAGGCGTTCCTGCTGCAGAACAACCTGAACCTGGCGCAGTCCGAGATCATCCCGACCTACGTCTACAAGACCGGTCTGATCAACGCGGACTTCAGCATGGCCACCGCCGTGGGCCTGTTCAACTCAGTGGTCAACCTCTGCCTGCTGCTGGCGGTCAACTTCATCGCCAAGCGGGTCACCGGGAACGGATTGTGGCGATGAGTACCACCAAGATTCGCGAACCGTTCCGCGACCGCATGTCGCTGATCGTCATCAAGCTCATGCTGGCCGTGGTGCTCGTCCTGGTGCTGATGCCCCTGGTCTACATCGTGGCCAACTCGTTCAGCAGCCCGCCGGCCGTCAACGCGGGCCGGGTGAGTTTCTGGCCGGTCGAGTTCTCGCTCGAGGCGTACCGGGCCGCGCTGAGTAATTCCGAGGTGCTGACCGGCTACTACAACTCGCTGATCTACGCGATCGCCGGCACCGCCATCAGCGTCAGCCTGACGGTGGCCATCGCCTATCCGTTGTCCCGCAAGACCTTCTTCGGGCGCAACGTGATCATGACGGTGCTCATCTTCACGATGCTGTTCTCCGGCGGCCTGATCCCGACCTACATGGTGGTCAACAACCTCGGCCTGCTCGACACCCGCTGGGCGATGCTGCTCCCCGGCGCGATCGGCGTCTGGCAGGTCATCATCGCCCGTACGTTCTTCGCCAACTCGATCCCGGACGAGCTCTACGAGGCGGCGATGCTCGACGGCGCGAGCGAACTGCGAGTGCTGCGCTCGGTCGTGCTGCCGCTGTCGAAGCCGCTGCTCGCGGTTCTCGCGCTGATGTACACGGTCTACCAGTGGAACAGCTACTTCGACGCCCTGGTCTACCTCAAGGACCCCGATCTGTTCCCGCTGCAGATCGTGCTGCGCAACATCCTCATTCTGAACACGCCCCGGGGCGGCGCCGGCGATCTCGCGCAGTCGATGCACCAGATCCAGCTGGCCAACGTCCTGCGCTACGCGCTGATCGTCATCTCCAGCCTGCCCGTATTGATCATCTACCCCTTCGTCGCGCGCTACTTCACCAAGGGCGTGATGGTGGGCGCGGTCAAGGGCTGATCCCTCCCCGAAGAAGAAATGGAAGGAACCATGGCCAGAAAAATAGTTACCGCGCTGACCGTCACCGCGTTGCTCGCGGCGGCCGGCTGCGGCGGCGGCGGCGACAAGACCAAGGCGCCCGAGGCCAAGATGGAAGGCGACAGGGTCGTCATCTCGGCCCTGGCGCCCAAGGACCCGGACACGAACCTGGACACCAACCAGGTCAGCACGCTGCTGATGGACAAGTTCAAGATCAAGTTCAAGTGGGACAACACCACCATGGACGGCGGTCCGGCCAAGGAGAAGCGGCAGATCGCCATCTCCAGCGGTGACTACCCGGACATGTTCCTGCTGATCCCGTGGGTCGACGCGTTCAGCAAGACCGAGGTGCAGAAGCTCGGCCAGCAGGGCGTGGCCGTGCCGCTCGAGGACCTGATCAAGGAGAACGCGCCGAACCTGCAGAAGACGCTCGACTCCAACCCGGTGCTCAAGGCGATGTCGACCGCGCCCGACGGTCACATCTACGCGCTGCCGCAGTGGTCGGACTGCTACCACTGCACGTACCCGTACAAGCTCTGGATCAATTCGGCCTGGCTGAAGAAGCTCAACCTTCAGATGCCGAAGACGACCGAGGATCTGCGCACCGTGCTGCGGGCCTTCAAGACGCAGGACCCGAACGGCAACGGCAAGGCCGACGAGATCCCGATGACCACCAACGCGCAGGACAGCCGGCTCATCGGCTATCTGATGGGCGCGTTCGCGCACGCGCCCTACGGTGACAACAACGGCGCCCCGGCCCTGCTCGAGCTCAACGGCGACAAGGTGGCCAGCCCGGTCGCCAAGCCCGAGTGGCGTGAGGGCCTGAAGTACATCAACTCGCTCTACAAGGAGGGCCTGATCGCGCAGGCCTCCTTCACCCAGAACGCCGAGGCTCTGCAGGCCGTGGGCAACAACCCGGCCGCCGTACGCCTGGGGTCTGTCCCGGTTCTCTGGCCGGGCATCTTCGTGCAGCTCGGCTCCAAGGACGGGCGCGACAAGCAGTACGACGCGGTGCCTCCGCTGACCGGGCCGGCCGGCAAGAGCTACACCGGCTACAACAACCCGACCTCGCTCGGCTACACCTTCATGCTGACCAACAAGTCGAGCAAGGAAGCGCGGGTCGCGGCGCTCAAGATGCTCGACTACATGTACACCGACGAGGGCCAGACCATCGTCAACGCCGGTCCCGAGGGTGTCGGTTGGGTCAAGCCCGGCCCCGAGGACGTCGCGCTCGACGAGACCGTGAAGCCGACCTGGAAGGCCGTCCCGGACACCCAGCGGCCGAAGAACGTCAACTGGAACGCGCTCGGGCAGTACAACGTCACCCTCGCGCTGCGCAACGCCCAGGCCGTGCCGAAGGACATCTACGCCGAGGACGGCCTCGAGCGGCGCCTGTTCGAGGCGACCAAGCTCTACGAGCCGCACGTCGACAAGGCCCTGGTCTTCCCCGAGGCGCAGGTCTGGGCCGACCAGAGCTCGGTCTCCGAGCTGGCGACGCTGAAGACCAACCTGGACAGCTACATCAACCAGGGTGAGCTGGCCTTCATCACCGGCCAGAAGAACATCGACACCGACTGGGACGCGTTCGTGAAGGGCCTCGACGGCGTCGGCCTGCCGCGCTACCTCGAGCTCAACCAGAAGGCGTACGACCAGTTCAAGTCCAAGAACTGACGAGAGAGCCGGGCCGTCCTCGCGACGGCCCGGCTCTAGCGGTAGAGACTCAGCCTACCGGTGCAGGATGAGTTCCCCGGCGAAGTCGATGACCGCGTCCCGATAGCGGACGCGGCCTTTCGCGTCGCCGTGGATGTGCGCCTCCCGCAGCCGCCCGTCGCGCCAGGTCAGGTCGACGGTGTAGCCACCCCGGCCGCGCAGCCCGCGCACCGAGCCGTCGCGCCAGGCCGACGGGAGCGCGGGCAGCAGCTCGATCTCCTCGCCGTCCGACTGCAGCAGCATCTCGGCGATCGCGCCGGTGCCGCCCGAGTTACCGTCGAACGAGTAGATGTTCTCCGGCGCGCCCGCGATGCCCCCGGCCGAATAGCTGAGCAGGTTGGTCTCACTGGCGTCGGCGATCAGCCGGGTGACGTGGACGAGGGCCTGGTCGCCGTCGAGCAGCCGGGCGTAGAAGGCGGCGAAGTTGGCCTCGACCCACTCGGTCTGCTCCCACCCCGAGGCCTGCTGACGCCGCTCGATGGTGACCCGGGCCGCCTGAGCCAGTTCGGGCGTACGCCGGGGCGAGATCTGCCGTTCCGGGAAGAGCGCGACCAGGTGCGCGGTGTGCCGGTGAGCGGGATCGGCCTCGTCGAAGTCGTCCAGCCACTCCAGCAGCTGGCCGTGCCGGCCGATCGCGAAGGGGGACAACCGTTCCCGGGCTTTCTCCACTCGCGCGCGCAGGTCGGGGTCGACGTCCAGGATCTCGGCGGCCCGCCCGCAGATGCGCAGGATCGCCTCCGCGAACGCGCGGTCGGCGGTCGTGCCCATCGCGACCGAGCACGGTGTGCCGTCCGGGGCCAGATACCAGTTCTCGGGCGACTCGGCCGGGCCGGGCAGCAGCAATCCGGTGGTCGGGTCGGGCACCAGGTAGTCCAGGAAGAACAGCGCGGCGTCCCGCAGCACCGGGTACGCCTCCTCGCGCAGATAGCGTTCGTCGGGCTGGTATTCGTAGTGCTCCCAGAGCTGCAGGGCGATCCAGGCCCCGCCGGTCACGTTCATTCCCCAGCCGATGCCGCTGCCGGGCGCCGTGTAGCCCCAGGCGTTGGTGACCGTGTGCGCGACCCAGCCGTCCGCGCCGTACATCTCTCGCGCCGTGCTGCGCCCGGCCTCGGCGAGGCGCTGCACGAACCGTACGAGGGGGGCATGGGCCTCGGCCAGGTTGCCCGACTCGGCCGCCCAGTAGTTCTGCTGCGTGTTGATGTCGAGGTGGAAGTCGTTGCTCCAGCCCATGCTGCTGGCCAGCCCGTCGTTCCACACGCCCTGCAGCGCGAGCGGCAGCGGCGAGTCCTCGCGCGACCCGGCCATCGTCAGATAGCGGCCGTACTGGAAGTACAGCGCGATCAGGTCGTCGTCCCGCTCACCCTTGGCCAGCCGTTCCCGGCGTACGTCGGTCGGCAGCTCGACGGCCGGGCCGAGGTCGAGCGACACCCGCCGCATCAGGCGCTGGACGTCCTCGATGTGCGCGGCGCGCATCGCGTCCCAACCGGCCGCGGGCCTCTCGGCGCGCTCTACGGGATCGTCGCCGCCCCAGTCGGTGCCCACGGCGATGACGACGACGACCGCGTCCGCGCCCTCGACCGTCAGCGTGTCACCGTCGGCCCGCAGCGATCCGCCCTCCAGCTCGAAACGGGCGCGGATCTCGAGCGCGGCCCCGTCCTTTCCGTTGCTGTGCATGGATTCGACAGCGCGGCCGCTGAACGCGAGGCCCTTTTCGCCGGCGACGGCCGCGCCGGGCAGCGCGGTGTCGTCCAATGTGGCCGTGAGGTCGAGAGCGGCCGGGCGGTCGGTGGAGAGCCGCATCGCGATGACGCCGTGCGGGTGCGAGGCGAACACTTCGCGTACGTGGTGAACGCCGTTCTGGTCGAACTCGACGCGGACGATGCCGGTGTCGAGGTCGAGGGTGCGCCGGTAGTTCTCGGCCGGGCCTTCCGGAAGCTCCAGGTGCAGCCGGGGCAGTGGCACGTTGGTGCCGAACGACGTCGGACGGCCGGGGAGGTGCTGTTCGGCCAGCCGCTGGGCGTGCGCGTGCTGCCCGGCGAACAGCAGCCGACGGATCTCGGGCAGTTCGCGCAGGGCAGTCGGGCTGACATCGGTCGTCGACGGCGCGCCGGACCACGCGGTCGACTCGGACAGTCGTACGGTCTCGGTCGTCACGCCACCGTAGACCATGCCGCCGAGCCGGCCGTTGCCGATGGGTAACGCCTCGAACCAGCGCTCCGCCGGCCGGTCGTAGAACAGAACGGTGGAAGGCATCGAAATTCCTCTCAGCCAACGGATGAGGGTTGTTCCGGGCCCACCTCGAGTTGCCCGCAGCCGCGTCAGAAGCTTGGTCTCCACCGCTCTGAACAACCCTCACTGACGGCGGCGAGCGTAGGTCTCGCCTCGCGCCGGAATCAATAGTTGACGAAGGAAATTATTTAGCTTAGATTTCCTCAATGCTTCCCGAGGCTGACGCCTTAGCTCCCGCAGTGACTGCCGTCTTCACAACCGTGTTGACCGAGGGTCCGCTCAGCCGCGTCGCGCTCGCCCGCCGCCTCGGGCTCTCCTCCGGCGCCGTCACCAAGGCGGCCCGGCCGCTCATCGAGCTGGGATATCTCGAGGAGCTGGCCGCGACCGAGCGCACCGGGCCGGGCGCCGGACGCCCCGCCAGCCCGCTGGCGATCCGCGCCGACTGCGAATATTTCGTCGGCGTGAAGATTACCGGCGACGAACTCATCGGTGTGGTCTGCGATCTGCGTGCTCAGGTGCGGGCCTCGGCGCACCGGCGGCTCTCCGCGCCCGACGCCGGCCACGTGCTCACCGAGCTCGGCGAGCTCGTGGACGACCTGCTCGACGGGCCCGGCGACTTCCGCTCGCGCACCCGCCGGCTCGGGCTGGCCGTCTCGGGCGACGTCGACCACACCACCGGCCTGGTCCGCTACTCGCCGTTCCTGCGCTGGCGGGACGTGTCGCTGCGCGAGCGGGCCGAGAAGGTCACCGGCCTCACCGTCACGGTCGAGAACGACGTGAAGGCACTGACCGTCGCCGAGCACTGGTTCGGCGAGGGCGTCGGGGCCGAGTCGTTCGCGCTGGTGACCGTGGGCGCGGGCATCGGCTGCGGGCTCGTCGTCGGCGGCCGTCTGGTCTCCGGCTCGCGCGGGGTGGCCGGCGAGATCGGCCACATCGCCATCGACCTGAACGGGCCCGCCTGTCACTGCGGCAGCCGCGGGTGCGTCGAGGCGATCGCCAGCACCGACGCCATCGTGCGGCAGGCCCGGGTGGCGGCCCGGCAGCCCGAGCTGACGTTCGACGACGCGGTGGCCCTGGCCCGCGCCGGCGACATCGCCGTCGGCGCGGTCTTCGCTCGTGCGGGGGACGCGATCGGCTCGGGCATCGCCGCGGTCGCAAACCTGGTCGGCCCCGATCGCATCGTCGTCTCGGGCGAGGGTCTGGCCGCCTATGACCTCTTCGAGCCGCACATCCGGGCCGGTTTCCAGCTGCAGGCATTCGGCACCGTGGCCGACTGTCCACTCTCCATCCGGGCACTCCCGTTCGAGGAGTGGGCCCGCGGGGCCGCCACGGTGAGCATCAAGGCCCTGGTCGCCTCCTGAGCGACTTCCAATCTGGACGATCACCCGCATAGCGGCGATTTTACCGTGGGTTATCAAACCGTTACACGATGATCCCTTGCTTGAAACGAAGCGCAGGACCGAAATTTGTCCAAGACATAAACAAATTTCGAAACAGCGCGCCGGTGACCCCCCGACCGGCCGCGACGGGACGCCCGCTCCGACGGGCGCCCGGCTGTCCACTGCCTAGTCAGGACAAGGAGACCACGTGTTCCGACAACGGAACCTGTTCGCTGCTGCCCTGTTGTCAGGCCTGTTACTGACGACCCTGATCGGCGCGCCCTCGCCCGCGTCGGCCAAGGCCGCCCAGGCCGCCGCCGCAGATCCCTACTCCGTCCTCGTCTTCTCCAAGACCGCCGGTTTCCGGCACGACGCCATCCCCGCCGGCATCGCCGCCGTCCAGAAGCTCGGCACCGAGAACGGCTTCACCGTCGACACCACCGAGGACGGCGCCGCCTTCACCGACGCCAACCTGGCCAAGTACAAGGCCGTCATCTGGATGTCGACCACCGGCGACGTGCTCGACGCCGCCCAGCAGGCTGCCTTCGAGCGTTACATCCAGGCCGGCGGCGGCTACGCCGGCGTGCACGCCGCCTCCGACACCGAGTACAGCTGGCCCTGGTACGGCGAGCTGGTGGGCGCGTACTTCAACGCTCACCCGGCCAACCAGCAGGCCACCGTCAAGGTCGAGGACCACGCTCACCCGTCGACGGCCTCGCTGCCGGACAAGTGGTCGCGTTTCGACGAGTGGTACAACTTCCGCAGCAACCCGCGCGGCAAGGTGCACGTGCTGGCCAGCCTGGACGAGACCACCTACACCCCGGGCACCGGCGCGATGGGCGCTGACCACCCGACCGCCTGGTGCCGCGACTACGACGGCGGCCGCACCTGGTACACCGGTGGCGGCCACACCCAGGCGTCGTACACCGACCCGCAGTTCCTCGCCCACCTGCTCGGCGGCATCCAGACCGCGGCCGGAGTGGTCGACGCCGACTGCGGCGCCTCGCTTACCAGCAGCTTCGAGAAGGTCGCGCTGGACGGCAACACCAGCAACCCGATGGAACTGGACATCGCCAAGGACGGCCGCGTGTTCTACGTGGAGCGTGACGGGCGTGTCCAGATCATCAAGCCGGACACCGGTCGTACGGTGACCGCGGTCGACCTGGATGTGTTCACCGGCAACGAGGACGGGCTGATCGGCATCCGGCTCGACCCGGACTTCGCCACCAACGGCTGGGTCTACCTCTACTACGCCCGCAACGACGGGATAGCGCGAAACCTGCTGTCGCGGTTCACCGTCACCGGCGACACCATCGCCACGTCCACCGAGAAGGTCGTTCTCGAGGTCACGACGCAGCGCAACACGTGCTGCCACGCCGGCGGAAGCATGACCTTCGACAAGGACGGCAACCTCTACCTGGCGACCGGTGACAACACCAACCCGTTCGAGTCGAGCGCGTTCACCCCGATCGACGAGCGGGCCGGACGCCAGGACTACGACGCGCAGCGGACCTCCGGCAACACCAACGACCTGCGGGGCAAGGTGCTGCGCATCCACCCCGAGGACGACGGCACCTACACGATCCCGGCCGGCAACCTCTTCGCGCCGGGAACGGCCAAGACCCGTCCGGAGATCTTCGGCATGGGCTTCCGCAACCCGTTCCGGATCGGTACCGACCCGAAGACCGGCGTCCTCTACGTCGGTGACTACGGGCCGGACGCCAGCGCGGCCAACCCCGACCGGGGACCCGAGGGCACGGTCGAGTGGAACATCGTCGGCACCGCGGGCAACTACGGCTGGCCGTACTGCACCGGCGCGAACTACGCCTACAACGACTACCAGTTCCCGTCGGGACCCAGCGGCGCCAAGTTCAACTGCGCGGCGCCGGTCAACGACTCGCCCAACAACACGGGCCTGACCGACCTGCCGCCGGCCCTGGTCGCCACGGTCGACTACGACTACAGCGGCAACCCGCTCTTCCCCGAGATCGGTGGCGGCGGCGCCCCGATGGGTGGACCGGTCTACCGCTACGACGCTGCTTCGACCTCGCAGCACAAGTGGCCGGCCTACTTCGACGGCAAGGCGCTGTTCGGCGAGTGGAACCAGTCGAAGATGTACACGATGCAGGTCACGCCGGACGGCAAGTCGCTGGTCGACATCAACCAGCTGCTGAACGGCATGTCCTTCATCCGGCCGATGGACTTCGAGTTCGGCCCGGACGGCGCGCTCTACATGATCGAGTGGGGCAGCGGCTTCGGCGGCAACAACGACAACTCCGGCGTCTACCGGATCGACTACATCGCCGGTGACCGCGCCCCGATCGCGGAGGCCAGCGCCACCCCCACCTCGGGACCGACGCCGCTGACGGCGACGTTCTCGAGCGCGGGCTCCCGTGACCCGGACGGCGGCGCGCTGACCTTCGCCTGGGCGTTCGGCGACGGGACGACCTCGACCGAGGCCAACCCCACCCACACCTACACCACGGCCGGCAACTACACCGCGCAGCTCACCGTGACCAACCCCAAGGGGCGTACGGCGGTGGCGAACGTGCCGGTGACGGTCGGCAACACCGCTCCGACCGTCTCCATCGAGTTCCCGCCCGACGGCGGCTTCTTCGAGTGGGGCGACCAGGTCAAGTACACCGTCAAGGTGACCGACCCGGAGGACGGCACCATCGACTGTGAGCGGGTGAACCTGCAGGTTCTGCTGGGCCACGACGAGCACGCCCACCCGCTCGAGCAGCACAAGGGTTGCACCGGCACCGTGCAGACCGCTCTCGCCGCCGGCCACGGCGCCGAGGCCAACGTCTTCGCGGTCTTCGAGGCGACCTACACCGACGACGGCGGCGCCGGCGGTTCGGCCGCGCTCACCGGTCGCGCGATCGAGCAGTTGCAGCCCAAGCGCAAGCAGGCCGAGTACTTCAGCGCCACCGGCCGGGTGGCCGGCAGCACCGGAGGCGGCGACGCGGGCGTGGTGCGCGAGACCACCACCGACCCGTCCGGCGGGGGCCAGAACATCGGCTTCATCGAGGACGGCGACTGGTGGTCGTTCGACCCGGCCAGCCTGACCGGCGTCGACTCGATCCGTTTCCGGGTCGCCTCCGACGTGGCCGGCGGCCGCATCGAGGTCCGGTCCGGAGCCACCGACGGCCCGCTGCTCACCACGGCCACCGTGGCCAACACCGGCGGGTGGCAGAACTTCGTCGACGTCACGGCGCCGGTGACCGCCACCAGCACGGAGTCGCTCGTCTTCGTCGTCCGCGACCCGAACGGCGGGGCAGGCTCCCTGATCAACGTCAACTGGGTCGACTTCCTCGGCAAGGGCGTCACCGACAACGCGCCCCCGGTGGTCAGCGCGGTCGCGACCCCGGCGACCGGCACCGCGCCGGTCACGGTCGCCTTCGACGGCACCGCCACCGACGCCGAGGGTGACACGCCACTGACGTACGCCTGGGACTTCGGCGACGGCGGCTCGGCGACCACCCTGGACGCCAGCCACACCTACACGGCGCCGGGCAACTTCACGGCCACCCTCACGGTGACCGACAGCCGCGGCGCCAAGGCGTACACCAATGTGCCGGTCAAGGTCGAGGCTCCGACCACGGCCTGCCCCGGGGTCCGCTCGGACGACTTCAACGGCGCGGCGCTCGACCGTGACCGCTGGACGGTCGTACGGGAGAACCAGGCCTTCTCGGTCGCCAACGGGTCGCTGCTGCTGCCCACCGCCGTGGGTGACCTCTACGGCACCCGCAACGACGCCACCAACCTGGTCGTCCAGCCCGCACCCAGCGGCGCCTGGCAGGCCACCACCAAGCTCACCCTGCCGGTGACCGCGAACTACCAGCAGGCCGGTCTGATCGTCTACGGCGACGACGACAACTACGCCAAGCTCGACCTGCTCTACAGCGGTTCCCGCCGGGTGGAGTTCATCCGCGAGAACGCGGCGACCCCGCGCAACGAAGGCAGCGACAGCGTGGCGGCCCCCGCCGGCGACACCGTGTACCTGCGGGTCTCCAGCGACGGGACGAACCTGACGGCGGAGGTGTCGGCCGACGGCCAGACCTTCACCGCGGCGGGTCGCTCGGCCGCCCTGGCCGGCATCACCAACCCGAAGGTCGGGGTCTTCGCCCTCAACGGCGGCACCGAGGCGCCGGTGGTGAACGCGAGCTTCGACTGGCTCCGGATCACGCCGGACGAGGCGGTCAAGCCCGCGCCGTCGGACGAGTTCACCGGGACGTCGGTGGACAAGTGCAGGTGGGACGGGATCGTCCGCGAGGACGCGGCCGCCTACCGGGTCGCCGACGGGGCGTTGCGGATCGACGTGGCCAACGGTGACATCTACACCGCCGGTAACACCGGGCCGACGAACTTCTTCCTCCAGAACTCGCCCGCGGGCGACTGGACGGTGGAGACGAAGGTCGACGGCAGCCTGCTGAACGAGCAGTACCAGCAGGCCGGTCTGATCGTCTACGGCGATGACGACAACTACCTCAAGCTCGACTACGTGCTCGACAACCAGGCCGGGCAGACGCTCAGCCGGCGACTCGAGTTCCGCAGCGAGATCGGGGCGGCCGTGCAGGACCCGCAGCCTCAGGCGGGCAACCTGACGTCGGGGGTCTGGTACCTGCGACTGGCCAAGGTGGGCACGACCTACACCGGGTCGTACTCGGCCGACGGCACCGACTGGACGACGTTCGAGAGCCTGACCAACGCCGCCGTCGGGGCCACCCCGAAGGTGGGCCTGTTCAGCCTGGGCGCCAACCAGACCGCACGGAAGACGGTGGCGTTCGACTACTTCCGGATCAGCACCGCCTCGGCTGACACTCAGGCGCCGGTCACCAGCGCCGCGGTGTCCGGGACCCCGGTCGACGGGTGGCTCACCGCCGCGGCCACGGTCACGTTGACCGCGGCTGACGCCGGGTCGGGCGTGGCGAGCACCGAGTACCAGCTCGACGGTGCGACGGCCTGGACCGCTTACACCGCCCCGGTGGCGGTCAGCGGTGACGGGTCGCACGAGGTGCGGTTCCGGTCGACCGACAAGGCCGGCAACGTGGAGACGGCGAAGTCGGTCGCAGTCAAGATCGACACCACCGCGCCGCTCACCACCGCGCAGTTCGCCCCGGCGAACGACAACGGCTGGCACGCCGGGGCCATCCCGGTCACGCTGACCGCGACCGACGCCGGTTCGGGAGTCGGCAAGCTGGAGTGGTCGCTCGACGGCGGCGCCTGGACGCCGTACACCTCGCCGGTGGATGTGAAGGGCGACGGGCAGCACGAGCTGCTCTACCGTTCCGCCGACAAGGCCGGCAACGCCGAGACGCTCAAGTCGGCCGTCCTGCGGATCGACGGCAGCAAGCCCACCCTGCTGGTCTCCGGACTGGCGCACGGTCAGCTCTACGGCGACAGCCAGGACGTCAGGGTCTCCTGGCAGGCGGTCGACCCGAGCTCGGGCATCCAGAGCACCTCGGCCACGCTGGACGGGCAGGCGTTCACCAACGGTTCGCTCCTCGCTCTCTACGAGCTGCCGCTGGGCCTGCACGACCTGACCGCGACCGCGGTCGACAAGGCCGGGAACCGCACCACCACGACGGTGCAGTTCTTCGTGGCCACCTCGTTCCGGGACATGCAGAACCTGCTGGACCGGTTCAAGGCGACCAGCCGGCTCTCGACCAAGGCCCACAAGGACCTGTCCAAGAAGCTGGACGCGGTCCGCAAGGCCGAGGCTTCCGGTAATGACGACAAGGCGATCAAGGAGCTGAACGCCTTCAAGAAGCTGGTCAACGACGCCAAGCTGGTCAACGACACCGACGTCCGGGACACCCTGCTCCGGGACGCCGACGCGATGATCGTTCGGCTCGGCGGCTCGGCCACCACGGCCGGGGTCAAGGCGAACAAGGGCAAACCGGTGAAGGACGCCGGCCGCCTCGGCGGTGACCCGACCCGGGTCGCCCCGCACCGCTCGCGCTGACGCAGGAGAGGGGGCCCGTCCCGGTTGGGGCGGGTCCCCTCGCGCCGAGAGAGAGGAAACACCGATGCGCCGTATAGGTGCCGCTGTTCTCGCCGGACTGGTGCTGGCGTTCGTGCCGGTGGGCAGCCCGGCCTGGGCCCACGAAGGAAAACTGAAGCTCGAGGTGGCCGGCGACGGTGCGACCGGCGTCACCGTGCAGGCCCTGCACGCCGACGGGCACCGGCTGGAAACGGTGGTGCGGCTGGTGGTCAGCGCGACCGGGGCCGGCGGGCAGACGGTCGGGCCGGTGCAGCTCGATCCGGCCGGGGAGGGACAAGGGTTCTATTCCAGCGGGGCCGTGCTGACCCCCGGGGACTGGCGGGTGACGGTCCGCGCGCCGAAGCCCTACACCGGGGAGGCGACCGTCGCGGTGCGGGCCAAGGCCCCGCAGGCCGCCCCGTCGGCGTCCCCCGTACCGGCCTCGTCCTCTGAGGGCGGGAGCTGGTGGCCCTACGCGGTCGGCGGGCTGGCGGTCGCCGTCGTCGCCCTGGTGCTGGTGCCGTTGGTGGGTCGCCGGCGCCGGTCATGATGCTGACACCAGATCGAGCTGCCGCCGTTCGTAGGTCTCGATCTGGGCCGCCTGGTTCTCGGTGAGGATGTCGCAGACCCAGTGCCAGTGCAGGGCCACGACGTCGCCCGGACTGAGACCGGGCAGCAGCGACTGGCCGTGCGCCGACCAGGTGGCCTCCTCGACGACCGCCGGGCCGGCCCGCAACGACGAGCCGTCCCAGCGCAGCGGGCGGCACGACACCTGCGCCGACTCACCGGCGACCGCGGTGACGACTCCGGTGCGGATGCGGCAGCGGTCGAGCACCGAGACGGCGGCCGGGTTGCCGGTGCGGCGCAACAGGGCCGCCCACGGATAGACCTCGAAGACGTGGAAGCTGTGGTGGGCGACCGCCCGGGAGCCGGCCGACTCCCAGGTGCCGCCCACCTGGCCGGCGAACCGCTGGCGCAGGAACTCGTGCAGTTCGGCGGGGACGGGCCGGCCGACCAGGGCGTTGCCGATCCAGTAGGCCTCGACCACCCGCTCGTCCAGCGGGTCGTCGAGGCCGGCCCGGGCGGCCAGGAACTCCAGGTAGGGCCAGGCGCCCTCGAAACCCCGGGCCCGGCGGGCGATCTCGTCGGCCGGGGACGACAGCAGCGAGTCGCCGCCGGGCGGGCCGCAGTAGCCGAGCAGGTTCGGGGGATAGGCGTAGCGGGCGAACAGCAGCGCCCCGGCTGTGCTCACCTCAGCAGATCCGCGGGAGTTGCTCGCCGATCGGCATGGTCACCACGCGGGTGCCGCCGAGTGCGGTGCGGGCCACGACCGTGCCGGGGTGGTCGGTCGTGCAGGTGCCGATGCGCCGGGCGCCGCGACCGTGGGGATGGGCTCGCATCGCGGCCAGCACCGCGTCGGCGCCGTCCTCGGGCACGAAGGCCAGCAGCTTGCCCTCGTTGGCCACCTGCAGCGGATCGAGCCCGAGCAGGCTGCACGCGTCGGCGACGGCCGCCGGGACGGGCAGATCGCGCTCGACGAGGGCGATGCCGACCTGAGCGGCGCGGGCGATCTCGTTGAGCGACGCCGACACCCCGCCACGCGTCGGGTCGCGCAACGTGTGAACGGGAACCCCGGTGGCGAGCATGTCGGCGACCAGGCCGTGCAGGGGTGCGGTGTCCGACGAGACGGTGGTGCCGAACTCCAGGCCGGAGCGGACGCTCATGACGGCCACGCCGTGCACCCCGAGGTCGCCGCTGATCAGCACGGCGTCGCCCGCGGCGGCCCGCGACGGCCGGATGTCCACGCCGGGGGCGACCACCCCCACCCCGGCCGTGTTCACGAACACCCCGTCCCCGCTGCCGCTGTCGACGACCTTGGTGTCGCCGGTGACGAGCTGAACCCCGGCGGCCCGCGCGGCCGCGCCGATGGCCGTGGCGATGCGGCCCAGGTCCGACAACGGCGTGCCCTCCTGAAGGATGAACGCGGTGGACAGGTAGAGCGGCTGGGCGCCCGACATCGCCAGGTCGTTGACGGTGCCGTTGACGGCCAGGTCACCGATCGAGCCGCCCGGGAAGAACATCGGCTTCACGACGTACGAGTCGGTGGAGAAGGCGAGCCGTCCGCCCGGGAAGGGCAGCACCGCGCTGTCGGACAGCTCGGGCGACGACCCGTACGCGGGAAGGAACAGATGCCGGACGAGCTCTTCGGACATCGCCCCGCCACCGCCGTGACCCATGACGATCGCCGGGGTGTCCCGCAGCGGAACCGGGCAGGTCCAGTTCTCGAAGTCGAGCATCAGAGGCGCACCAGGTCGAGCCGCCGGTAGGCGTAGTAGGCGGCGCAGGCCCCTTCGCTCGAGACCATCGTCGCGCCGAGCGGGTTACGCGGCGTGCACTGCTTGCCGAACGCCGCGCACTCGTGCGGTTTGAGCAGGCCTTGCAGAACCTCCCCGGAGCGGCACAGCGGCGACTCCGACGTGTGCACATCGGTCACCGAGAAGCGCTCCTCGGCGTCGTACTCCCGGTATCGCGACGACAACCGCCAGCCGCTGCCGGGAATCATCCCGATGCCGCGCCAGGTGCGGTCGGTCACCTCGAACACGTCCCGCAGCATCGCCAGGGCGGCCGGGTTGCCCTCGGCCCGCACCGCCCGCGGATAGGCGTTGCTCAGCTCGTGCCGGCCCGCCTCGAGCTGCACGATCGTCTGACGGATGCCCTCGAGGATGTCCAGCGGCTCGAAACCGGTGACCACGATCGGCACGCCGTAGCGCGAGGCCAGCGCCGGATACTCCGACGTTCCCATCACGCTGCAGACGTGCCCGGCGGCCAGGAACGCCTGCACCCGGCAGCGGGGCGACTCCATGATGGCCGCGATCGCGGGCGGCACCAGCACGTGCGACACCAGCAGCGAGAAATTCGTGATCCCCAGCCGCCGGGCCTGATAGACCGTCATCGCGTTGGCCGGGGCGGTGGTCTCGAAGCCGATCCCGAAGAACACCACCTGCCGGTCCGGGTTCTCCCGGGCCAGGGTCAGGGCGTCCATCGGCGAATAGACCACGCGTACGTCGGCACCCGCGCTCTTGACCCCGAAGAGATCGCGGTCGCTGCCCGGCACCCGCAGCATGTCGCCGAACGAGCAGAAGATGACGCCGGGCTGCTCGGCGATGGCCAGGGCCTTGTCGATGGTCTCGAGCGGGGTCACGCACACCGGGCAGCCCGGCCCGTGGATCATCTCGACACCCGAGGGCAACAACTGGTCGATGCCGTGCCGGATGATTGAGTGCGTCTGCCCGCCGCAGACCTCCATCATCGCCCAGGGGCGGGTGGTGACCGCGTGGATCTGCTCGACCAGACGCCGCGCGAGATCGGGGTTGCTGAACTCCTCCAGATATTTCATGACGCGCCGAACTCCTCCTCGAGATATCCCATGCGCTCGAACTCCGCCAGGGTCCGCCGCGCCGATTCCTCGTCGAGCCGCTGGATCGCGAACCCGACGTGCACCACCACGTATTCGCCCTCCCGGGCGTCGGGCACGTACTGCAGGCACACGTTCTTGCGCACGCCGCCGAAGTCGACCTCGGCCATCGGCACCCCGTCGACCTCGGCGACGCTCAGCACGCGGCCCGGAACCGCAAGACACATGACCGGCCTCCCTAGTTAGATCCGATGGCGATCTGCCCCAGCGCGATGCCACCGTCGTTGGGCGGCAGCAACCGGGGCCGCAACACCGTGAAGCCGTGCTCGCGCAGAAGCCGCTCGGCCCGCGCGACCAGCAGCGTGTTCTGGAAGACGCCGCCGCCCAGCGCCACGACGTCGAGGCCGGTCTGCGCACGGGCGCGTTCGGCGAGATCGGCGATCAGCGTGGCCACCGCCGCGTGGAAGCGGGCGCCGATCACTGCCGCGGGCACACCGGCGAGAACGTCGGCGGCGATCCGGCGGATCATCGGGCCGGGGTCGGCCAGTTCCCGTTCAACTTCGATGCGGTACGGGTCCTCGCGCGCGGCGGCCCGCGACACGCCTTCGAGAACGATGGCGGCCTCGGCCTCGTACTCGACGGTCTGCCGCACGCCGGCCAGGGACGCCACCGCGTCGAACAGCCGGCCCATGCTCGACGTCGGCACGCAGCCCACCCCGGACGTGAACTGCCGGTCGAGCAGGTCGCGCTCGTCGGCCGGGCACGCCGCGACCGGAGGCAGGCCGCGATGCCACGGCACCCCGGCCGCGTGCAGGTGGGCCAGCGCCATCCGGTAGGGCCGGCGCACGCTCGCGTCGCCCCCGGCCAGCGGCACGTAGGCGAGGTGCGCCAGCCGCGTGAACGACTTGTAATCGCAGGCCAGCACCTCGCCGCCCCACACCGCGCCGTCCGGCCCGTAGCCGGTGCCGTCGAACGCGACACCGAGAACCTGCTCGCCCGGTTCGAGGCCGTGCTCGGCCATCACCGAGGCGATGTGCGCGTGGTGGTGCTGCACCAGGCGCACCGGGCGGTCGCCCGCATACCGTCGCGCCCATTCCGCCGAACGATAGGCGGGGTGCAGGTCGGCCACCACCGCCGTGGGCCGCACCCCGGTCAGCTCGGTCAGGTGAGCCGCGGTGGCGCCGAGCGCGTCGATCGTGGCCAGGTCGTCCAGGTCGCCGATGTGCTGGCTGACCCACGCGTAGCGGCCGCCGGCGACCGCGCACGTGTTCTTCAGGTCGGCCCCGGCGGCCAGCACGGGTGCGACCTCGAACGGCAGGACGATCGGCAGCGGCGCGTAGCCCCGCGACCGGCGGACCGGAAGCTCGACGCCGGCCACGAGCCGGCTCACCGAGTCGTCGCAGGGCACCCGGATCGGCCGGTCGTGGGTCAGCCACGCGTCGACCAGGGGCGCGAGCCGTTCCCGGGCCGCGTCGTCGTCGTGCGCGATCGGCTCGCCCGACAGGTTTCCGGAGGTCATCACCAGCACGTCCGGGCCCGGTGGATCGCCGGGCAAGCCCAGCAGCAGGACGTGCAACGGAGTGTAGGGCAGCATCACGCCCAGATCGGGGTTGTCCGGCGCGACCAGGTCGACGTCTGCTCGTTTGGGCAACAGCACGATCGGGCGGCGGATGCCGGCCAGCAAGCGCTCCTCGTCGCCGGTCATGGTGACCAGCCGTCGTGCGGCCGCGACATCGGAAACCATGACGGCGAACGGCTTCCCGCCGCGCTGCTTGCGGCGGCGGAGCTCGGCCACGGCGCCGGGATTCCGGGCGTCGCAGGCCAGGTGATAGCCGCCGAGGCCCTTGACGGCCACGATCAGGCCGGCGGCGAGCAGGTCGCGGGCGGTCCTGATCGGGTCATCGGTCGCGATCGGACCGGCCGCGCCGGACAACGACAGCCGGGGGCCGCACTGCGGGCAGGCGATCGGCTGGGCGTGGAACCGGCGGTCGGACGGATCCTCGTACTCGGCCCGGCAGCGCTCGCACATGACGAATTCGGCCATCGTCGTGCTCGCCCGGTCGTACGGGAGGGAAGTGATGATCGTGAAGCGGGGGCCGCAATTGGTGCAGGTGATGAACGGGTGGCGGTGGCGGCGGTCGGCCGGGTCGCGCAGCTCGCGCAGACAGTCGTCGCAGGTGGCGACGTCGGGGGAGGCGAGGGTGCGGGCGGGGCCGCCGCGGGAGTCGTCGATGGTGAAGCCGGTGCCGCCCACGGCCGGGACGTCCTGCTCGGCGACGGCCAGGACCATGGCCAGGGGCGGGGCGTCGTGGCGCAGGCGATCGCCGTATTCGTGGACGGCGTCGGGGTCGCCTTCGGCCTCGATCACGACGCCGTCGGGGGTGTTGGCGACCGAGCCGGTCAAGGCCAGATCGGCGGCGGTGGCGTAGGCGAAGGGGCGGAAGCCGACGCCCTGCACGAGACCCGAGACGGTGAAGCGGCGGCGCAGGCGGCGGGCCTGACCGACCAGTTCGAGGCCGGCCATCGCTCGGGCGGCGCCGGCCGCGTCGATGACCTCTACGGCGAAGCCGAGGTGGATCAGCACCCAGGTGCCGGGTTCGGGGGCGGCGTCCAGCATGCCGATGTTGACCCGGCGACTGGCCCCGGCCACGTCGACCAGCGCGACCTGCCCGGCGTAGCCGTCGAGGACCTCGATCACCTGTCCGGGGATGCCCAGGCACATCTCAGGTCCTCCCCGCGGGAACGAGCAGCGCCCGCACGGCCGCCACCGCTGCCGGAATCGCCGCCTCAACCTGCGGCGACAGTCCGATGCCCTCGGCGACCGAGACGGCCCGGCACCCCACGACGTACGACGGTGGCAGCGTGCCGCCCAGCCGGGAGACCTGGGCCAGGACGGTTGCCGGGTCCATCCCGTGCGCGTCGAAGGCGCTTGCGGTTTGCGCATTTGCGGTTTGCGCATTTGCGGTTTGCGCATTTGCGGGTTGCGCATTTGCGGGTTGCGTATTTGCGGGTTGCGCCACGATCTCGAGCACGACAGTCTCGCCCGGCGGGCCGTCCCCGGCCGGCAGCGCGTCGATCAGCACCAACCGGTCGTAGCCTTCGAGCAGGTCGAAGGCCAGGTGCAGACCGCGGATCCCGTAGTCGGTCACCCGCACGCCCGGCGGCAGTTCCGACGCGGCGAGACGCCGGGCGACCTCCGGGCCGAATCCGTCGTCGCCCAGGAACACGTTGCCGACGCCGGCCACCAGGACGTTCACATCGAGCGGATTTTGAGATAGCGGCGAATGTCGGGAATCGACGCGACCAAGAGATTCGCGAGGTAGACGACAACAAGTCCGGTCGCGATCAAGGTGAGAAAACCGAGGAACTTCAGCATTTTTCCTCCTCCGGGAGTGAGGGGCGGGGTGGAGGCAAGGGGGCCGATGACGGCGGTGGGAGGGGTGGCGCGGGCGAAGGTGGAGAGGGTTGGGGGAGGGGTTCGAGTTCTTCGGGGGCGAAGTAGAGGTAGCGGCCGTACCAGTCGTGGAGGTCGGCTGCCGGATCGTCGACCAGGACCAGGGCCACGTGGGTGTTGCCGTCGACGTCGGACACCACCGCTGTGACCCGGGCGGTCCGGCCGTCGAAGAAGAGGTCTTGGGCGTCGGCTCGGCGGGTCGGGTGTACTCGGACCAGGCTGCCCTCGGCTACCCGGACGCCGGCGATCATCACGGAGGGGTCGGCCGGGGCGTCGAGCCAGGTGCCGTGCAGTTGTTCCAGGTCGGACGGGCCCATCGAGTCGCAGCGGTCGACGATCGCGCGGGCCCGTTCGTCGGTGGCGCGGGCCTCGGCCTTCTCGGCGTCGGTCATCGTCAGCACCCGCAAGGTCAAGATCTCGTCGATCTCGGTGAGGTCGAACAGCTCACCCCGGCTCTGCGCGGCCACGGTCGGGTGGTCGTAGAGGATGATCGGCGCGCCCAGCAGCACGTCGTCCGAGCCGGCCAGCACCGGCCAGCAACGGTCCTGGCGGCAGCGGGCGGCCGCGTCGGCCGCGTCGGGTGATGGGTCGATCAGCGAGACGAAGGTGGCGTCCCGGGCGGCCAGCAGCAGGTGGGCGCCGACCAGCGAGCACCGGATCGCGTCGTCCTGGCCGATCACCGGATCCGGGTGTTCGTTGGTCACCGTGACGGTCAGACGCAGCAGGCCACCGTCGGCCTCCACCACAGTTCGCGCCCGGGCGGTGAGCGGCCGTCGCCGCCGCCGGATCAGGCCTTCGGGCAATCGCTCCTCATCGACGCCGCCGGGCACGGCGACCGGAAACTCCGCCAGGCCGGGCGACGGGCGACCGGGCACGTCGGTCGCGGTGGCCGGGCCGGGCAACCCGAGTTCGGGCAGGGTGATCTCGTGCTCCACGGCCTCGTCCCAGGCGAACAGGGTCTCCCCGCCGCTGACGAGAGAAGGAACGGCAGCGCCCGAGGCGTCCAGCAGCTCACGGGTCTGCAGCTGCAGGAACCTCAGGTGGATCGTGACCGCCCCAGGGCGTACGCCCGGCCGGAGGAGGCATTGCAGCGAGAGTGACGGAGGCTCAGCCGCCACGGCCGAAGGTGGGCCGAGGACGCCGAACTGCCAGCGTGACCGGTTCTTGAGGGCGCTCGCCCGGTAGGGATAGAGCAGATAGCCCTCGTAGAGCACCGCGTCCGCGACCGCCCGCGCCGCGGCCAAGGCGTTCACCGCTCGCCCCGCAGCAGGCGTTGGAGGGTCTCGTCCCAGCTCACCAGGTCGTGCCGGGTGCGGTAGGCGGTGAGGTCGCCGAGCACGTCGGCGCTGACCCGCAGCCAGCCGCTGTTCGGGAAGTACGACGCCATCATGTCGTGCCACACCGACACCGGCAGCCCGTACGCGGCCTCGCACGCCCACGGCACCGGCTCGACCTCGAAGCCCGCCTCGCCGCGCAGGAAGACCGTGCCCGAGAACAGGAAGTCGAGCGGCATGTCCCCGGCGCCCAGCGCGTGCAGATAGCGCGTCCCGATCACGTCCAGGTCGTACGTGCAGGGCAGCGGGAGGTCCACCTCGGTCTCGCCGTCGAACCCGGGCACGGTGGTGTTCGTCTGCATCCACTGGAACGGCTTGAGGGTGTCGCCCCAGCGGGCCGGCTCGCCGAACAGTCCGCGCAGCCCGGCCTGCTCGTTCTCGTCGTAGCGGCGGCGCAGCGGGGCGACCCGGATCTGGCAGCGCAACGCGATGGCGTGGATCGTCCGCCCGGCCGGTCCGGTGATGCGCAGGCGGGCGGTCAGTTGAGGGGCCAGGGCGTACGGCTCGGCGACGACGTCGAGCACCTTGAAGGCGTACGCGGTCATGACGCTCTCTCCGCCAGCCGCGCGAAGAACTCGTCGACGGCCGCGTGGGCCTGCTGCCCGCCGTCGAAACCCCGCCACAGCGTACGAAGCCGGCCGGTCAGCTCGTAGCAGGCGTCGATCGGCACCACGTACGCGTCGCGACCGCGCCGGGCCAGCAACGCCTCGACGTCGGGCCGCAGGGTGGCGAGGAAAGGCAGGTCGGCAGCCGGTAGTTCCGACTCGGTGGCGCCGGCCGGGCCCGGATAGAACGCGACCGTGCGGTCCTGGCCGGAGTGCCGCAGCAGGAAGGCGAGCCCGACCGGGATCCGCAGCTCGTCCCAGGTTCGCTCGTCGAGAACCGGCCCCTCGAGACGCCGCACCCGGTCGGGGACCGCCCGGTAGCGCAGGTGCGCGTGGTCGTCGGTGAAGAGCAGGTAGCAGGGCCGGCAGGCGCACAGCAGCCGCCGGGAATTGAGGTCGACCACGTGCGAGTGATCGGCGGTCACCGGCGCCGTGCACATGTCGCAGCGTTCCTCCGGCGGCGCCGGCCGGCTGCGGGCGATGCGGCGCAGGGTGCGCAGCGGGGAGTCGGTCATGACGTCCGCGCCACCCGTGAGAACAGCGAGGAGACGGGGATGACCGGCGCGGGCTGCTCGAACTCGATCCGGGTGACCTCGGGCGCCACCGCCTCGATCGTCTGCTCGAGGCCGTGCGGCCGGTGCCCCGGCGGGATGCGCAGCCGGCACACCCCGTCCGGGGTCAGCTCGACGAGCTCGGCGGTGGTGCCGGTAAGGGCCGCCGCGATGCGGGTCGTCGCCTCGTGCGGATGCAGCCCGTGCACCAGCAGCAGCCCGGTGACCAGGTCGTCGCCGGCGAACGCGGCGGCCACCTCGTCGGTGAACGCGCCCTGCTCGTGCAGCAGGTCGAGGATCCGTTCCAGCCCGGCGCCGTAGAGGTCGGCGACGACCCGCACGAGTTCCTCGGCCTGCTCGCCGGTGGCCAGCGTGTCGATGCGGGCGGCGGCCGACCGCCAGTCGTACGACGCCACGGCTCACTCGATCCCGGCGGTCTGGGTGGGCGAGTGCAGCAGGTCGAGCTTCTTGCCGCCGCCGAGGTACATGTGCACGCCGCAGGGTAGGCAGGGGTCGAAACTGCGTACGGTCCGCATGATGTCGATGCCCTTGAAGTGCTCGCGGTCGTTCTCCTCGAAGATCGGCTGACCCTGCACCGCGTCCTCGTACGGTCCCGGGGTGCCGAAGCTGTCGCGCGGGTTGGCGTTCCACGGCGTCGGCGGGTACGGGTGGTAGTTCGCGATCTTGCCGTCGCGGATCACCATGTGGTGCGAGAGGACACCGCGGACGGCCTCGGTGAACCCGCAGCCGATGCCCTCGTCGGGCACCTCGAACGGCTCCCACGTCTTGGTGCGGCCGGCCCTGATCTCGGCGAGCGCCTTCTCGGCGAAGTGCAGCGCGCACGCGGCCGCGTACGCCTGGAAGTAGGTTCTGGCCCGGTTGCGCTCGATCGTGTTGCTCCAGCGCGGGATCTTCCACTCCATCTCGACCGGGCCCTTGAGCGCGGTCTTCGGCAGGTTGATGCGTACGCTCGTGCCGGTCGACTTGACGTAGCCGATGTCGACCAGGCCGGCCAGCGCGGTCGCCCACAGCCGGGCGAGGGGTCCGCCGCCGGTGTCGAGGGCGAGGTAGTTCTGGCCGTCGAACCAACGCGGCGACATCACCCAGCTGTAGTTGCCGTCGAGGTCGCGTTTCTGCGGGCGCGGGTTGGTGTGCTGGTTCCACGGGTGCCGCCGGTCGACCGGGTTGCCGAGCGGGTCGCGGGTCACGAACATCTCCTGCTCGGTCCAGTCGTCGTAGTAGGACGAGCCGAGCAGGATGCGGATGCCGAGGTTGATCTCGACGAGGTCGGTGGTGATGAGTTTGCCGTCGACGACGATGCCGGGGGTCACGTACATCTTGCGGCCCCAGTCGGTCATGTCCTCGTACTTGAAGTTGCAGGCCTCCGGGTCCTGGAACGATCCCCAGCAGCCGAGCAGCACACGACGGTTGCCGACCTCCTCGTAGCCGGGCAGCGCCTCGTAGAAGAAGTCGAACAGGTCGTCGTGCATCGGCACGACCTTCTTCATGAACTCGACGTAGCGCATGAGCCGGGTGAGGTAGTCGGTCATCAGCTGAATGGTCGCGACCGTGCCGACCCCGCCCGGATAGAGCGTGGACGGGTGCACGTGCCGGCCTTCCATCAGGCAGAACATCTCGCGCGTCATGCGGCTGACCTGCAGCGCCTCGCGATAGAACTCGCCGGTGAACGGGTTGAGCGAGCGCATGATGTCGCCGATGGTCTTGTAGCCGTGCGCCTCGCCCCGCGGGCATTGCGTACGGTTGGCCCGCTCGAGCACACCGGGATTGGTCTCGCTGACCATCTTCTCGCAGTAGTCGACCCCGACCAGGTTCTCCTGGAAGATGTTGTGGTCGAACATGTACTCGGCGGCCTCGCCCAGGTTCACGATCCACTCGCCCAGGTGCGGAGGTTTCACCCCGTACGCCATGTTCTGCGCGTAACAGGAGCAGGTGGCGTGGTTGTCGCCGCAGATGCCGCAGATCCGGCTCGTGATGAAGTGGGCGTCCCGCGGGTCCTTGCCCTTCATGAAGATCGAGTAGCCGCGGAAGATCGAGCTGGTGCTCTTGCACTCGGCGACGACCTTGTTGGCGAAGTCGATTTTGGTGTAGATGCCGAGGCTGCCGACGATCCGGGTGATCGGGTCCCAGGCCATGTCGACGAGTTCGGTCGGGCTCATGGTCGTCCTTCCGTCACCAGGTGCGGGTGGCACCGGTGGTCAGGTCCTTGCCGGGGCGGCGCCACTTGGGTTCCCGGTCGAGGGTCTGCGTGGTGAGGCCGCGCAGGCGTTTCACGGTCGTGCCGTACCAGCCGACCGCGGCGGTGGAGAACTTGCCGCCGGGCGGCTCGTCCATGAACGGCATGAACTTGTCGGGGAAGCCGGGCATCGTGCAGCCGATGCAGATGCCGCCCACGTTGGGGCAGCCGCCCACGCCGTTGATCCAGCCCCGCTTCGGCACGTTGCACATCACCACCGGCCCCCAGCAGCCGAGCTTGACGATGCACTTGGGCGATCCGTACTCGTCGGCGAAGTCGGCCTGCTCGTAGAAGCCGGCCCGGTCGCAGCCCTCGTGCACCGTGCTGCCGAACAGCCACCGCGGGCGCAGCGCGTCGTCCAGCGGGATCATCGGCGCCTGCCCGGTCGCCTGGTAGAGCAGGTAGGTCAGCGTTTCGGACAGGTTGTCGGGCTGGATCGGGCAGCCGGGCACGCAGACGATCGGGATGCCCGCCTTCGACTTCCACTCCCAACCCAGATAGTCCGGCACGCCCATGGCTCCGGTCGGGTTCCCGGCCATCGCGTGAATTCCCCCGTACGTGGCACAGGTGCCGACCGCCACGACGGCGGTGGCCTTGGGGGCGAGCCGGTCGAGCCACTCGCTCGTGGTCATCGGCTGGCCGGTCACCGGGTTGTTGCCGAACCCGCTCCAGTAACCGTCGTCGTGCAGCAGTTCGTTGGGGATCGACCCCTCGACGACCAGCACGAACGGTTCGAGCTCGCCGCGGTCGGCGCGGAAGAACCATTCCAGGAAGTCGTCAGCGCCGCCCGTCGGGCCGCACTCGAAGTCGATCAGTGGCCAGTGGACGGCGACCGCGGGGAGACCGGGCAGGGCGCCCAGGGCGATCTCTTCGACGCTGGGCTGGGTGGCGGCGGTGAGTGCGACCGAGTCGCCGTCGCAGCTCAGACCGGCGTTCATCCACAGCACATGAATGACGGGATCAGGCATGACAGACCGCTTTCCGGGGTCGTCCGAACCCCTGCGACAGTCAGGGTCAAGGCTCGGCCCGGAGGTGTGAGACAGGTAACAGATTGGACCGCGGTGTGTGACAATGTCAATCCGCTCGGTGGCTTCCTACCCGGCTGGGCGATCTCTGGTAATTGGGGCATCTCGATGCATGAGCTCGCCATCGCGACAAGCGTGGTGGACGCCGTCTGCGCCCGGGCCGGTGATCGCCGCGTTCATCTGGTGACCCTTCGGATCGGAGCGCTGACCGCCGTCGTACCGGACGCGATGCGGTTCTGCTTCGACCTGGCCGTCGAGGGGACGGTGGCCTCCGGCGCGCGCCTCGACATCGTGGCGGTGACGGCGACGGGTTCGTGCCGGGACTGCGGGGTGTCGGGGGAGATCGACGGGCTGCTCTGCCCCTGTGGGAGCGCGGACGTCGAGGTCACCGCGGGGCGGGAACTGCAGATCGTGTCGATGGAGGTGGGCTGAGCTCATGTGCGGAACCTGCGGATGCTCGACGGTGATCACTCTTGAGGAGAAGGTGCTGGCCAAGAACGACCACCTCGCGGGGCACAACCGGGAACTGTTCGCCGCGCGAGGCGTGCGGGCGATCAACCTGATGAGCTCGCCCGGTTCGGGCAAGACGACGCTGCTCGAGCGGACCCTGCGCGCCGTGACGGACCGGCCGGTCGCCGTGATCGAGGGCGACCAGGAGACGGCCCTGGACGCCGACCGGATCCGCGCCACCGGCTGCCCGGTCGTGCAGGTCAACACCGGGGCGGGCTGTCACCTCGACGCCGCGATGGTGCGCGACGCGGTCGAGCGGCTCGACCCCGCGCCCGGCACCCTGCTGTTCATCGAGAACGTGGGGAACCTGGTCTGCCCGGCGCTGTTCGACCTCGGCGAGGACGCGCGGGTCGTGGTCGTCTCGGTCACCGAGGGCACCGACAAGCCGCTGAAGTATCCGGCCATGTTCGCGGCGGCCGACCTGGTGGTCGTGAACAAGCTCGACCTGTTGCCGTACGTCGACTTCGACCTTGAACTCTGCCGGAAGTATCTGGGCTCGCGTGCGGTGGTGGCGCTCTCGGCGACCCGCGGCGACCAGGTCGAACTCTGGTTGGAGTGGCTCACCGGCTGATCTCCCTCGTGGGGCGTTCCCAGGCCGGCCCCAGCGTGCGCAGCACCCGGTCGGCCCTCAGATAGCTGGCGATCTCGGCCGTCACGTCGTTCAGGGCGGCCGCGGCGGTGATCACCACGGGCAGGCTGCCCAGGTCGAGAAGCCGTTCCACCCGGGCCGCGTCGCGCAGCAGGCTGCCGTGGCGGTGCCGGACGAACAGCGCCACGATGTCGTGCCGGGGCAGGCGGCCGCGCAGCCCGTTCAGGATCTCGTGCTGCACGGCCCGCCTGCCCGACCCGAGAACGATCAGCAACTCGTCCTCGGCGGCGAGCACCGCCAGACCGGCGAGCGCGGACACCTCGCTCTCGCGGACCGCCGCCACGGTCGTCGCCGACCGGGACCGTTGCGCCCACCAGTGCGTCTCGGGCTCGCGGACCACCAGCGGAGCGTGCGGCCGGCGCGTGCTGCCGCCACAGTCGACCGGTACCTCGGTGAGCGTCCGCCGCGCCCAAAATCGTCGCCAGATCAAGGGATCCACCTCGTCGTGTGTCTGCCGTATGCCGGTTCACACGTTGCTCCCGACGTGACCGGCTGCGCCAGACCCACTCGTGTCCGCGCGCAACTGACCGGTCACGCTTCGCATCGCCGCAGGTCAGCGCGGTGGCCGGACAGATGTGTCCGACCGGGTCGGGGGATGACCCGCGTCAAGCCCCGGCGACGCGGAGGGTGAAACCGCGCAGCGTGCGGACCAGAGGGGCGTACTCGGGCTCGCCTGTCGTGGCGGCCCCGGGCGGCTCCATGAAGGGCATGAACTTGTCGGGGAAGCCGGGCATCGTGCAGGCGATGCAGATGCCCCCGACGTTCGGGCAGCCGCCCACGCCGTTGATCCAGCCGCGCTTGGCCACGTTGCACCGCACGACCTGGCCCCAGCAGCCGACCTTGACCAGGCAGTTGGACGATCCGTAGCCGTCCGCGAAGTCGCTCGAGTCGTAGAAGGACGCCCGGTCGCAGCCCTCGTGCACCGTGCGGCCGAACAGCCATGTCGGGCGCAGCGCCTCGTCGAGGTCCATCGCGGGCGCCTGACCGCCGACCTGGTAGACGAGCTGCAGGATCGTCTCGGCCAGGTTGTCCGGGTGGGTCGGGCAGCCGGGCACGCAGACGATCGGCAGGCCCGCCTTCGACCGCCAATCCCACCCCAGGTGGTCGGGCACGCCCATGGCCCCGGTCGGATTCCCGGCCATCGCATGCACCCCGCCGTACGCCGCACAGGTGCCGACCGCCATGATCGCGGTGGCCCGCGGCGCGAGCCGGTCGAGCCACTCGGTCGCGGTGATCGGCTGACCGGTCCCCGGGTCGTTGCCGAACCCGCTCCAGTAGCCCTCGGTCTTGTTCGTCTCGTCGGGCACCGAGCCCTCGACGATCAGGATGAACGGCTCGAGCTCGCCCCGGCCGGCCCGGTGGAACCACTGGATGAAGCCGTCTTCGGCGTGCTCGGGGCCGCTGTCGAAATCGAAGTAAGGCCAGTGCAGGGCCACCGTGGGCAGGCCGGGCAGGGCGCCGGCGACGATCTCCTCAATACTGGGCTGGGTCGCGGCGGTCAGCGCCACGGACTCGCCGTCGCAGCTCAGACCTCCGTTCATCCAGAGGATGTGCAGCACGTCGGGACCGTCCACCTCGGGCATCGGGCGATGGTAACGCCACCGGTGAGTGTTCCGTAAGCTACCTTCCGTGTCCGAGAACATCGAGATACTTCCGCTCGAGATCGTGACGAGGAGCTTCCCGGCCCGCCCGTCCGCGCTGCCCGACGTGCGCGACTTCGTGCGCCGGCACCTGAGCGGCCGCCCGATCTCCGACAACGACGTGCGAACCCTGGGCGAGCAGGTCGCCGGGGTGCTGCTGCAGGGGGCGGGCCTCGCGGGCGCGATCCAGGTGTCGCTGCGGATCTTCCCGCAGGCGGCCGAGGTCGACGTGCTGTTCGTGCCGGTAGATCCGGCCCCCGCGCCGCCGTCAGCGCTGCCCGCGCCGCTGTCGTCGCCGCCCCAGCCGTCATCCCCGCCTCCGCCGTCGTCCCCGCCGTCGTCCCCGCTGTCGTCCCCGCCCACGCAGCCGGGTCAGACCTTTGCGGCGTGGCTGACCGATCGGCTGCGGGCCGACAACCTGACGATCGAGGCGGCGGCGCGGCGGCTCGAGGTGTCGACGAAGACGATCAGCCGCTGGATGTCCGGGGCGACCGAGCCACGCCTGCGCGATCTCTACCGCATCCGCGAGTCGTTCGGCGAGCCGCCGTTCCATTGATCGGCCGGCGGCGGCGCGGACCGGCTCAAAACCTCCGCCTTTCGGGGCATTGCCGCAGGTCAGACCGCATTTTGATCGCTTCGCGGGCGTAAGCTCCCGGCATCGCTCGACTTTGGGAGAAGCCATGCTCGACCACAGCGCAGTGGAAGCCAACATCCCCGCCGCCGATCTCGACCGGGCCCGCCGTTACTACGCCGACATGCTGGGGCTGAACCCGGTCAGCGAGGTCGAGGGGCAGGCCCTGCGATACCGCACCGCGAACGGGACGTTCTTCAACGTCTACCGCACCGACTTCGCCGGGCAGTCCGGCCACACGATCGCCCAGTGGCACGTCGACGACGTCGACGGCGAGGTGGCCGACCTGGCCGCCAAGGGGGTCGCGTTCGAGGTCTACGACATGCCCGGCGTCTCGTGGGCCGGGCAGGTGGCCACCATTCCGGGGATGGGCAAGGCGGCCTGGTTCCGCGACAGCGAGGGCAACATCATGTGCATCGACAACGGCGTGTCCTGAGGGCCCGCCCTACGCCGGCGGGTTGAAGCGGGAGTAGGCGTGCAGCTGCCAGCGCAGCGAGCTGGCGTGCTCGATGTCGACGACGCCGGCCACCTCGAACTCGACCGTACGATCGGCACCGTCCCAGTTGATGCGGGAGGTGCCGGTCAGCTGCAGGGTGCGTCCGGTCTGCCAGTCGAGGAAGACCAGGCCGCTGCGGGGGTCGAGCTGCAGGTTGCCGAGGGTCATGAAGAACGAGTTGCCGACGTAGTCGGGCCAGCTGATCCGGCGCTCGTCGAGCACGGTGACGAAGCCGGGCTGCCCGCCGCGGTGGTTGGCGTCGGCGCCGTGGCCCGAGGCGCGGCTGCCGATGAAGAACGTGTCGGCCGTACGGATCAGGGCCTGCTGGTCGAGGCTCAGCTCGCGGCTCGCGGTCGCTTCTGGTGAGGCGGAGGCTTGCTCCTCCACCACGGAACGGAGCTGGAGGTATTTCGGGCAGTTCCCGAGCACCTGTTCGGTGTGCACGACAAGGCGGTCGCCCTCGCGCTGGGCCGTGCCCGCGACCTTGACCCGGCGCAGGGCCTGCGGAGCCATGACGACGGAGCCGATGTCGGCGGGCTCGTCGAAGGCGTCCCGCAGCGGGTCGCCGACCGGTGGCAGCGCGTGGATGACCATGGTGCGGTCGTCGGGGACGTCGATGAAGCCCTCGTCGCCGGTGAGCACCGTCGACCACATCGCGCCGTCCGGGGTCGCGCCCGAGATGGCGACCAGGCGCTGCCGGCGCAGGAACCGGCCGAAGACGCCGACCTCGCCGTCGAACATCGGCGAACCCCAGCCCGGCCCGCCCTCGCCGGCCCGCCGCTGAACTTCCTGCTCTCCTGCGTGTTCCCGGCTCATTCGGATCCTCCACGGTTGCGCTGGTAGTGGCGGCGGGCCTTCATGCGGTTGCCGCAGGCGGCCATCGAGCACCAGCGGGCACTGTTCGCCTTGCTGTGATCGACGAGAAAGAGCCGGCAGGCCGGGTTGGCGCAGGCCCGCAGCCGACCCGGTCGCTTGGTGCGCAACGCGTCCCAGGCGAGCACGGCGCGGGCCGCCGCCGACCGGCCCTCCGGCAGGTCGAGGACCCAATCGAGCCCGTCGGGGCCTGGTTCGGGCCGGTAGGCCACACCATCCAGAAACGCCGAAAGCGACGCCACGCCGGCTTCCTGCGACGCCACGCCGGCTTCCTGCGACGCCACGCCGGCCTCCTGCGACGCCACGCCGGCCTCCTGCGACGGCGCGGCGGGGTCGGCGGCGGTGGGGTCGACGCTGCGGACGATCTCTTGCAGTACCGAGCGGGCGGCGATCAGCGCGCGCCACTCATCGGCGGTGGCCGGTTGATCGTGGGCGGTCAGCCACCGCAGTCCGGCCGCGGCGTCGGCCAGCTCGTCGGTCGGCGAGCCGTCGACGACGGGTGTCGTGTTGAGCAGATCGAGCAGCAGGTTCTCGTCCAACCTAACCTCCTTGGCGCATTTTGAAGGTTACATCGCGATCAGGCGGGATCCAAACGGATCCACTTAGGCCGATCATTGCGCTGCTGTGACGAGATCCGTACGATCGTGTTACCACCGTCTATGAAACGTTTCACGGCGCCGTGATACCGGCTCGGCATGCCCTCACGTGCCGCGCTGTCGCATGCCCGTTTATGGCGGAAGACCCATCGAAAGGGTGCAACTTGAAACGTCACCTGTTCGCCCGCAGGGCGGCTACCCACCTCCTCGCGATAGTGACGCTGGCCTCGGCGGCCCTCGCCACCCCGGCCGCTGCCACCGCGGCCGCGCGCACCGGCCCGACCGCGACCGCGCGAGGCGTGTCCGCGGCGGCCGGCCCGACCGCGACCGCACGCGGCGCGTCTGCGGCGGCGGGCCCGGCGCCCACCGCCAACGGCCTCACCGTCGAAGGCGTCTCCGGTGCTCTCGGCATCGACACCCCGGCTCCGCGACTCGGCTGGCTGATCAGCTCGAACCGGCGCGGCGTCGTCCAGTCCGCGTACCAGGTTCGCGTGGCCTCCACCGCCGCCAAGCTGAGCCGCCCCGACGTGTGGGACAGCGGCCGCACCGCGGGCGCCGAGTCGACCCAGGTCGCGTACGGTGGCCCCGCCCTGACCTCGGCCACCCGCTATCACTGGCAGGTGCGGGTCTGGGACGCCGACGGCCGTGCCTCGGCGTGGAGCGAGCCGTCGTGGTGGGAGACGGGCCTGCTGAAGCCCGAGGACTGGCACGCGAAGTGGATCGGGCGGGAGCGGCCCAGCGCCTCCTGGTCCGACTACACGGTTGACCTGCGGCTGACCGTCACGCGCGACGCGGCCGGCGTCTTCTTCCGGGCCAAGGGCGTCAACGACGCGTACATGTGGCAGCTCGCGAACTTCGGCAACGTTCCGGTGCTGCGACCCCACGTACGCGTGGGTGGCAGTTGGCAGTTGCTCAAGGAGGTGCCGGTCCCGATCGCGCCGGGCGACTTCAACAAGCCGCACGATCTGCGGATCGAGACCGCCGGCACGACCATCAAGACGTTCGTCGACGGCGTCCAGGTCGACACCACCGTCGACAGCCGGCGGACGACCGGAACCATCGGGCTGCGCACGTCGGGCACCGAGACGGCCGTCGTCCACTCGGTCAAGCTCACCGTCGGCGGGAAGACCGAGGTCGACGCCGACCTCACCAAGACCAACCCGTTCACCGCCGGCACGCTGACGCCCACGGGCCTCGAAGTGACCGGCAACCTCGAGACGCTGCTGGCCGACCCGGCCGGAAAACCGTTGCTGCGCCGCGAGTTCCCGGTCGACCGCAAGGTCAGCCGGGCGCGCGTCTACTCGACCGCGCTCGGCGTCTACGAGCTGTCGCTCAACGGCCGCAAGGTCGGCGACCACCAGCTCGCCCCCGGCTGGACCGACTACACCAAGCGCGTCCAGTACCAGACCTTCGACGTCACCGACCAGCTCGTCGCGGGCACCAACACGATCGGCGCGATGCTCGGCGACGGCTGGTATTCCGGCTCGATCGGCTGGTTCGGCGACAAGCTCTACGGCGAGCGGCCCGAACTGCTCGCCGAACTGCGCATCGACTACACCGACGGCACCTCGCAGACGATCGGCACCGACGGCACCTGGCGTTCGGCCGACGGTCCCGTGCTGCGGGCCGACAACGTCCACGGCGAGACGTACGACGCCCGCCTCGAACCGCAAGGCTGGCGGGGCTCGGCGTTCGACGACGCCGCCTGGTCCGCGGCCACGGTGCGTACGACCGCTCTGACCCAACCGTTGATCGCGCAGGTCGACCCGCCCGTGAAGGTGACCCAGGAGCTGGCCGCGAAGACCCTGACCCAGCCGAAGCCGGGCGTGTGGGTGTTCGACCTCGGCCAGAACATGGTCGGCGCGACGCGGCTGCGGGTCAGCGGCACCGCCGGGCAGACCGTGCGGATCCGGCACGCCGAGGTGCTGAACCCGGACGGCACGGTCTACACAGCGAACCTCCGCACCGCGCAGGCCACGGATTACTACACGCTCGACGGCAGCGGCGCCGAGGTCTACGAGCCCCGGTTCACGTTCCACGGCTTCCGTTACGTGGAGCTGACCGGTTTCCCCGGCACGCCGACGCTGTCGACGGTGACCGGGCGCGTGATGGGCACGGCGGCCCCCTTCTCGGGCGATCTGATCACCTCAGATCCGATGGTCAACCAACTGCAGAGCAACATCGTGTGGGGGCAGCGGGGCAACTTCCTGTCCGTCCCGACCGACACCCCGGCCCGCGACGAGCGGCTCGGCTGGACCGGTGACATCAACGTCTTCGCCGAGACCGCGACGTTCAACATGGACTCGCTCAGCTTCCTCACCAAGTGGCTGGCCGACCTGCGCGACGCCCAGTCAGCCAACGGGGCGTACCCGGATGTGGCTCCTAGGCAGTGCTGCGGCGACGGCGCGTCCGGCTGGGCCGACGCCGGGATCACCGTCCCGTACGTCCTCTGGAAGCGCTACGGCGACACGAAGGTGCTGGCCGAGCACTACGACTCCATGCGGCGCTACATCGACTACGTGCAGGCGACCAGCGACGGCCTGCTGCGCCCGAACGCCGGCCCGTACCTGGACTGGTTGAACCTGGACGACCCGACCCCGGCCGGTGTCATCGGCACGGCGTATGCGGCGTACAGCACCCGGTTGTTCGCGGAAATGGCCGCCGCGCTGGGCCGCACCGACGACGCCACGAAGTACGGCAACCGGGCCACCGCGGTCACCGGCGCGTTCGCCGCGGCGTACGTCTCGGCCGACGGCAAGGTCCAGGGCGACAGCCAGACCGCGTACGTGCTGGCCCTGAGCATGGGTCTTGTCCCGGCGGAACGGCGTGCGGCCGCGGGGAGGCAGCTCGCGGCGAAGGTGGCCGAGCGCGGCTATCACCTGTCGACCGGGTTCCTCGGCACGCCCGACCTGCTCCCGGCGCTCAGCGACACCGGCAGCCTCGACATCGCGTACCGGCTGCTGCTGAACAAGGACTATCCGTCGTGGGGCTACGAGATCGCGCGCGGCGCCACCACGGTCTGGGAGCGCTGGGACTCGATCAAGCCGGACGGCAGCTTCGGCGACGTCGGCATGAACTCCTTCAACCACTACGCGTACGGGGCGGTGGGCGACTGGATGTACCGGACGATCGGCGGTCTGCAGCCGGACGACGCGGCCCCCGGATTCAAGCACTTCACGATCGCGCCGAAGCCGGGCGGCGGGCTCACCTCGGCCAAGGCCACCTACCGTTCCCGGTACGGCCAGATCGCGAGCGGCTGGAAGCTCGACGCGGCCGGGCAGATGTCGCTCGACGTGACCGTGCCCGGGAACACGACGGCGACCGTGGAGATCCCGGCGGCCAGCCGCTGGGCGGTCACCGAGGGCGGCAAGCCGTCCGCGCAGGCCGACGGCGTGAAGTTCGTGAAGATGGCCGGCGGCAACGCGGTGTTCACCGTGGGCTCGGGCACGTACCGGTTCGCGGTCGACAGCGTGCGCGGCGACCTGGGCGAGTCGCGGGTCGCGGCGGCGGCGGTGGCCGATCTGATCACCGAAGGTTCCGCCGCCGACCGGCGCCCGAACCGCTGCGCGTGGCCGGTGGCGACCCTGCTGGCCAAGGCTCTGGTGGTCACGACCGAGGCCGCGGACCGTGGCTACGGCACGGCCTCGCCGGCGGGCACCGCCACCACCGTGCATCTCGCGCTGGCCACGGCGGCCGACCTCGACCGCTGGGTCGGCACCGAGCTGGGCCGCAAGCGCCTCGCCGAGCCGGCCGCGACCGAGATCCGGGCGAAGCTGACCGACGTACGCACCCGGCTGTCGCGGGTGTCGGCGGCGCTGGTGGGTGCGGTGGCCTCGCTCGGTGTGCCGGCCGGGGATCTCGTGCCCGGCGACGTCGTGCGGGTCGAGGCCAAGTTGCAGAACAAGGGCAGCGCGCCGCTCACGGACGTTCGCATCGGTCTGCCGGCTCCGGCGGGCTGGACGTCGACGCGGGTGGGGCCGGCTCCGGCGACGACGGTTCGGCCCGGTGGCACGGTGAGCGCGTTCTACGACGTACGCATCGGTTCGGGTCAGCAACCCGGCTCGGTGGACCTGGCCGGGACCGTCAGCTATCAGCGGCTGATCGGTTCGGCCACCCTGCCCCTGGCCGCCTCGATCACGGTCGCGCCCGCGATCGAGATCACCAAGGTCACGGCGGCTTCGGGTTCGGTAATTCCGGGCGGTACGACCGAGGTCAGCGTGGTGCTGCGCAACCGCTCGACTCTGCGGGCCCAGGGCGATCTGAAGGTCAGCTGGTCCGCCGGTGATCGGACCTATGACCTGGCGGCCGGTCAGGAGCGCACGGTAGTCGCGCCGGTCACCGCGCCACTGAGCGTCACCGAGGGCGCGGTCACGCTGACGGCGACCGCCGGTGGCGCGACAGCCGGGGTCGACGTGCGGGTCGTGGTCGAGGTGCCGCCGCCCGGTGCGCTGGACCACGCCGACCTGGGCAACGGCGCCTCGGAGCAGGCGCACAGGCTCACGGCGTCGGCGCAGTCGGGCACCAACACGGAGGCCGGTCTGACCCGGCGCTACACCCAGCAGGGTGTGGCCGGTGGCTACTTCGAGTTCGACCTGGCGGTCCCGCCCGGGCAGCCGTTCCTGCTGCGCACGGTCGAGACCTACAACCAGCCGCAGGTCAAGGACTACGACATCCTGGTCGACGGCGTCCCGGTCCACGCCCGCTCCTACCGCCGTACGGCGACCGGGGAGGGCACGGTCGGCTATCAGATCCTCGTGGACCGGGCTGACCTGACCGCCGACGGCACGGTGCGGGTCCGCTTCCAGGAGGACGCGGAGGGCCGCAACTACGACCCGTCGATCGCTGACGTCTGGTCGCTGCCGGTCACCACCGGCTGAGTCACGGGCCGTGGGCGGCGAACGCGCCGCCCACGGCCCTCTCGTCGTCACCGCAAGTGCTCGATCTTGACGGCGCCCACTCGGGTGCGCACGTCGATCCGGTGTTTCGAGGCGGCGTCCTGGTCGACTTTGATCTCACTTCCGCCGACGTCGGTGCCGACCGAGACGGCGTACGCGACGCCGGGGGGCACGCGCAGGCGGACCGCGCCCAGCTCGGTCTCGGTGACCACGGCGGCGGGCGGCTCGGCGAAGTCGAGCTCGGTGGCGCCGGCCTTGGTCTGTACGGTGATCCGGTCGCCGGTGATGGCGGTGGCCTCGACCGCGCCGGCCTGCGTAGTCACGTCGACGCCCGAACGACGGCCAGTACCTGGACTGGCTGAACCTGAACGACCCGACCCCCCGCCGTTTCATCGGCGCGGCGTACAGCACGCGGTTGTTCGCGGAAATGGCCGCCGCGCTGGCCGCACCGAGGGCGCCACGAAGTACGGCAACCGGGCCACCGCCGTATCCGAGGCGGTTCGCTACGCCGTACGTCTCGGGCGACGGCAAGGTCCAGGGCGTCAGCCAGGCCGCGTGCGTGCTGGCCTTGAGCATAGGTTTAGTCCCGGCGGAACGGCGTGCGGCCGCGGGCAAGCAGCTCGCGGACAACGTCGCGGCGCATGGCTACCACCTGTCGATCGGCTTTCTCGGCACGCCCGACCTGCCCCCGGGGGCTCAGTGACACCGGCAGACTTCGCCATCACGTACCGGCTGCTGTTGAACAAGGACTGTCCGTCGCGGGGTGTCGTCTACTCACCTGCCGATAGTCGGAAGTGCTCATTGACCGGCAATAGTGGCGGTGTGTTTAAAGGTGCGGGCACAGCGGCCGCTGGAAATTCGTACGGGGCCGCGCGGTGGCGTCGCATGCCAAGCCCTAGGCGAATGGCAATATGCCTCTTGACTAGTGGTCGTGCGACTGGGGAGACTGTTTTCGCTTCGATGGAGGGAGCGGAAAGGGGGGAACCGTGAGCGAGAGTGTTTGTTCCGGTTTCGCATCTGCGATCTCGGTGCCGGGCCGTGATGTCGACGGTTGGTTCAAGGTTGCGTTGCAGGCTGGTCAGGCCGTTGACCAAGTTGTCACTGAAGTGTCGCGGCTGTCGTGACCGCGCAGGGCCGCCGCCGTCTGCTGGTTGTCGCCCTGGCCGAGGCCTACGGCGACCTGGTGTGCGACGTTACGGAGGCCACGACTTCGTTGTACGCCAGGTTGTACGGTCGTCGGGCTGCTGCGGGCCGGGCTCACCGTACGGTCGCGGTCCTCACCGGGGATGGCTTGAGGTGAAGACGATCCAGGCCTACCGGTTCGCCCTCGACCTGACACCCCGCCAGCACCGCAATATGCTCGCGCACGCTGGGGCGGCCCGGGTCGCCCACAACTGGGCGCTGGCGAGGGTCAAGGCGGTGATGGGTCAGCGGGCCGCGGAACGCTCGTACGGGGTGCCCGACGAGCTGCTGACCCCGGCGGTGTCGTGGTCCCTCGCCGGGCTACGCAAGATGTGGAACGCGGTCAAGCCTGAGGTGGCGCCGTGGTGGGGCGAGGTGTCCAAGGAAGCGTTCAACACCGGCCTGGACGCTTTGGCCCGTGGGTTGAGGAACTGGGCTGATTCCCGGACGGGCAAACGTGCAGGTCGCGCGATCGGGTTCCCAGGATTCAAGGCACGCCGCCGCACCACCCCGAGTGTGCGGTTCACGACCGGGGCGATCCGGGTCGAGCCGGACCGCAAACATGTGGTGCTGCCCCGGATGGGCCGGTTGAAGCTGCACGAATCGGCCCGTAAACTCGCCCGCCGCCTCGAGGCCGGCACCGCCCGGATCCTGTCCGCCACAGTACGCCGCGACGGCGGGCGCTGGCACGTGTCGTTCACCGTCGAAGTCGACCGAGCCGAACGAACCCCGGCCCGGCCTGGCGCGACGGTCGGCGTGGACGTCGGGATCAAGCACCTGGCCGTATTGTCCACCGGCGATCCCGTGCCGAATCCACGCCACCTGGCCGCCGCACAGACCCGGCTGCGAGCGCTGGGCCGGGCCCTGTCCCGCAAGGCCGGGCCCGACCGCAGGACCGGACAGCGTCCGTCACAACGCTGGCAGCGTGCGGCGGCGCGGCTCGGCCGGGCGCACGCCCGGGTCACTCATCTGCGCCGCGACACCATCCACAAGCTCACCAGCAAGTTGGCCGCGACGTACGGCACGATGGTGATCGAAGATCTCAACGTCGCCGGCATGCTCACCAACCGGCGGCTGGCCCGGCATATCGCCGACGCCGGGTTCGCCGAACTCCGGCGGCAACTGGCCTACAAGATTTCGTGGAACGGCGGCCGGCTCGTCGTGGCCGACCGCTGGTATCCGTCCTCCAAAACCTGCTCGGCCTGTGGCACGGTGAAAACCAAGCTGGGCCTGTCCGAGCGTGAATACCGTTGTGAGGCGTGCGGGCTGGTCCTCGACCGGGACCGTAACGCCGCCCTGAACCTCGCCGCCCTCGCGGCACTGTTCGACACCGCCGGGAGTGGCTCGGTGGCAGCACGTGGAGCCGACCAGAAGACCCGCGTATGCGGGCAGGTGGCTGTGAAGCGTGAACCCGGCACGACATCAGTCGGTCAGACCGGGACCGTCCCGCCGCAAGGCAGGACAACCGATCATGTGCTGACCAAAGCACACTGAGAGGTAACGGCGGTTTTCTGGTGTGCGTCGCGGCCGGTAGTAGGGTCGCGGCCATGCCTCAAGGTTCGTTCCACGCCGTCCTGTTCGACTGCGACGGGGTCCTGGTCGACTCCGAAAGCATCACGAACGGGGTGCTGCGCTCGATGCTGCACGAGCTCGGCTGGCAGATCAGCGCGGACGACAGTTTCCGGCTGTTCGTCGGGCGGGCGCTGCGCGACGAGACCGCGATCATCACCGCGCACACCGGTTTCGTCGTCACCGACGAGTGGCTGGACGAGTTCCGGCGTCGGCGCAACGAGGCGCTCGTGGCGTCGCTCGAGCCGATCCCCGGGGCGGTGGCGGCCGTGCACAAGATCGACGAGTTGATGGCCGGCAAGATCGCCTGTGCCAGCGGGGCCGATCTCGGCAAGGTGCGGTTGCAGCTCGGCAAGGTGGGCCTCGACGAGGTCTTCGCGGGCAAGATGTTCAGCGGCATGGACCAGGCCCGCAGCAAGCCCGCCCCCGACGTCTACCTGGCCGCGGCCGCGTTCCTGGGGGTCGACCCGGCGCGGTGCGCGGTCGTCGAGGACACGGTTCCCGGCGTGACGGCGGGGGTGGCGGCGGGGGCGACCGTCTTCGGTTTCTGCCCGCCGGACAGCCCGGCCCACCACCCGGCCCAGGCGTTGCTGGACGCGGGCGCCACCCACATCTTCACCGACATGGCCGAACTTCCCGGCTTGGTGAACCACGCGGCGGGTTGACGGACGGAAGCCGTGAGCGCCAGGTTCGGCGCCCACGGCTTCCGATGATCGTCAGGCGTTCGAGCGGTGCAGCAGGTGGATCTCGTCGGGCTCGGGCGGGAGGTCGTCGACCCCGGCCGCCTCGGCCTCCTCATGACGCTTGTGAGCGCGGGGCAGGGCGAGCGCGGCGAAGACCGCGAGGACGGCCACGGCGGCGCACACCCAGAAGCCGTTGGTGAACGCGGCATCCGTGGGCAGGCCCTGCGGCGTCGTGTTCGAGGTGATGACGGCCGCGACGACCGCGGTGCCGATGGAGCTGCCGATCGTACGGGCGATGGTGTTGACGCTGGTGGCCTCGCCGGTCTGTGACGCCGGGACCGACTCGATGATCGCGTTGGACATCGCCGCGAACGCGAAGCCGATGCCCGCGCCGGTCAGGATGCCCGACGCCAGCACCTGCCAGAGCTGGCCGTGGGCGAGGGCGGGCAGGGTGAACGCGGCGACGACGAAGACCGCGCCGAGGAACATCGGCAGCTTCGGGCCGTACTTGCGGTTCAGGATGCCGGCCAGCGGACCGAAGATGACCATCATGACGACGGTCGGGAGCAGGAACAGCCCGGCCTGCGAGACTGACTTGCCGAAGCCGTACCCGGTGATCGCGGGAAGCTGAAGCAGGGTCGGGACGAGCAGGAACGTACCGAACATGGCGAAGCCGAGGATCAGCGCGACCAGGTCGGTGGCCCACACGCCGCGTACCCGCATCAGCTTCATGTCGATGAGCGGCTCGGCGACCCGCAGCTCGACCAGCACGAAGGCGAGAAGTCCGAGCGCGCCCAGCGCCATCAGGCCCAGCGTCATCGGCTCGCCCCAGCCCCACGATTGGCCCTTGCTGATGGCCAGCAGCAGCGCGACCAGCGAGATCGACAGGATGCCGGCGCCGAGCACGTCCAGCTTGCCGGGCGTGCGGACCGCGGACTCCTTCATGCCGAAGATCGCGCCGATCAGGGCGATGACGACCAGCACGAGCGGCAGCCAGAACAGCCAGTGCCAGGAGAGGTGCTCGACGATCGGGCCGGCGGCCACGATGCCGATACCGGCGCCGACGCCGAAGATCGCCGAGATCAGCCCGACCGTGGTGGAGACCCGCTCGCGGGGCAGCTCGTCGCGGACCATGCCGATCGACAGCGGCAGGATCGCGCCGGCCGCACCCTGCAGCACCCGGCCGATGATCAGCACGGCCAGGCTGGAGGCCATCGCGGCGACCACGGTGCCGACGGCCAAGACGGCCAGGACCCCGATCAGGACCTTGCGCTTGCCGGCGATGTCACCGAGGCGCCCGAGGATCGGCGTGAGCACCGACGCGGAGAGCAGGTAGGCGGTGACGACCCAGCTGACGTCGCTGGTGGAGGCGTTGAGCTCGTGCCCGATGGTGGCCAGCGCGGGCGAGACGAGCGACTGGAGCACCGCGAACGCCAGGCCGCCCAGGGCCAGGTAGAGGACCAGAAGGCCGCCGCCCTTGGTTCGGGTGTCGGCGCCTTCCTCGATGGTCTGAGTCATCGTGTTCCCGAGGCTAGATGTAAACGTGTGCTGACTTATTATCGCTCCTCGGGGGCGTAAGTAAACGGTCGCTTACGTCACATCTGATCGCGTAGCGTTCCTCTCATGAGTCACGAGAACCTTCGGTCGGTCGAGGTCGAGCGCACCGCGGTCGGCGAATACGAGGTGCGCAACGTGCGGGGCGGGGTCATCCCGCTGGGCACCGGCGACGACGAGCGGTTCAGCCCGGTCGAGCTGTTCCTGGCCGCGCTCGGCGGCTGCACCGGCATCGACGTCGACCTGGTCGCCAGCCGCCGGGCCGAGCCGACCCGGTTCCTGGTCACCGTGCGCGGCGACAAGATCAAGGACGAGGCCGGCGCCAACCGTCTCGACAACCTCGAGGTCGAGCTGTCGGTGACGTACCCCGAGGGGGTGGACGGGGACCGTGCGCGGGAGGTCGTGCCCCGCCTGCTTCAGCAGTCGCACGACCGGTTGTGCACGGTCACCCGCACCGTCGAGCCCGGAACGCCGGTGGCGACGTATCAGGCGGAGGCGAAAGAGAACGAGTAGCTGCCGGACGGGAGCGTGTAGCGGCCCGGCTCCTGCGGGACGGCCTCGGCCGGGGTGCTGAGGGCCGTGCCGGGAAGGCGGACGGTCGCCGTCGCGTTCGGCGGGACGACCACGGTCAACGTGGTGGTCGTTCCGCTCCGGCTCCAGGACGAGCTCGTCACCCCGTACGGTGTGCGCAGCGACGACGACGCGGCCGTGAGCGTGCCGCCGGGTTTCGGCGCGATGAGCGCCTGACGATAGCCGGGCGAGGCCGGGCCGACGCCGCCGACCGAGCGGTAGAGCCAGTCGCCGACCGAGCCGAGCCCGTAGTGGTTGAACGAGTTCATGCCCGGGTCCTGCAGCGTGCCGTCGGTGCGGATGCCGTCCCAGCGCTCCCAGATCGTGGTCGCGCCGCGCGAGTTCATGTAGCCCCAGCCGGGATAGGTCGGTTGCTGCAGAATGCGGTACGCGGTGTCGGCGTGCCCGTGATCGGCCAGCACCGGCAGCAGGTTCTCCACGCCCATGAAGCCCACCGACAGGTGCCCGCCGCGCGCGTCGACCTTCGCCGCGAGTTTGTCGGCCACCGCCTGGGTGCGCTCCGACGGCACCAGCCCGAAGCCGAGCGCCAGCACATATCCGGTCTGGCTGTTGTTGCCCACCGTGCCGTCGGCGGCGACGAACCGGCTGGTGAACGCGGCCGCGATGCGGTCGGCCAGCGTGCCGTACGTGCTTGCCTCGGCCGTACGCCCGGTGGCCGCCGCTATCCGGGAGACCAGGCGCGCCGACCAGCCGAAGAACGCCGTACTGCTGACGTTGTTGGGGGTGCCGTCGTCGACGTTGAGCCAGTCGCCGAACGTCTCGTGGTCGCGGATCAGGTCGGTCCCCGCGGTCGAGCGCAGGTAGTCGACGTATCTCGCCAGGGCCGCGAAGTTCCGGTCGGCCGGGGCGAGATCGCCGTAGCGCTGCCAGATCGTGTACGGCACGATGACGCCCGCGTCGGCCCACCCGGCCTTGCCCGCGCCGTCGATCACGGCCGGCGCCACGTCGGTGAACGCGCCGTCGGAGCGCTGCGCGTCGACCATGTCGTCGACGAACTTGGTCAGCAGCCCGTGCGTGTCGAAGCCGAACGTCGACGTGGCCGCGAACGACGCGATGTCGCCGGTCCAGCCGAGCCGCTCGTCGCGCTGCGGGCAGTCGGTCGGGATGGTCAGCAGGTTCGAGCGCGCACCCCACAGGATGTTGTGCTGAATCTGGTTCACCATCGGGTCGCTGGTGGTGAACGTGCCGGTCTCGGCCCCGTCGGTCCAGGCGGCCAGCCCGGTGAGGCTGTCCGCGGTCGGCGTGCCCGGGAAGCCGGTCAGCTCGACGTACCGGTAGCCGTGAACGGTGAACCGCGGTTCGAAGACCTCGGGTGCGCCGGTGCCGGCCAGCGTGAACGTGTCGGTGGCCTGGGCGGCGCGCAGGTTCGTCGTGTAGAGGGTGCCGTCGGCGTTCAGGATCTCGCCGTGCCGCAGCGTGATCCGGGTGCCGGCCGGCCCGGTGACCCGCAGGCGGTTCCAGCCGGCGAAGTTCTGTCCCAGGTCGGCGATCCATACGCCGGGCCGGGGCTGGGTGATCGCGCGCGGCCGGAACTCCTGCTGCACCCGTACGCCCGGATCGACCTGGGCGACCAGCCGGGGCAGCGCGCCGCTGCGCACCGTCACCGGCGTTCCGTTCGTGCCGGTGATACGCGCGTCCTGATCCTCACCGTGGTAGAGGTCGTCGGCGACGATCGTGCTCGGCGCGGCCGTCCAGGAACTGTCGGTGCGCACGTCGGAGCGGGTGCCGTCGGTGTATTCGATGCTCAGCCGGGCCGAATACCACGGCTGGGTGCCGTAGCGCTGCGCCCCCGCGAAGCCGAGACTGCCGGAATACCAGCCGTTGCCGAGCAGCGCCCCGATGGTGTTGCCGCCCGTGCGCAGCTTCGCGGTCACGTCATACACGCGGTAGGGCAGGCGCTTGTTGTAATCGGTCCAGCCCGGCGCCAGCCGTTCGTCGCTGACCCGCTGTCCATTCAGGAGCGTCTCGTGCAACCCGAGCGCGGTCGCGAACAGCCTCGCCCGGGCGACCGGCTTGCCCAGGTCAAAGGCCTTCCCCACGTACGGGGTGAAGCCCGCGACGGATACCTGGGCGCCCCACTGTCCGCCGCCGAACGGCGCGCTGACGCGGGCGGCGGGCCAGGACGCGTCGGCGAAACCGGGCTGCTCCCAGCCGGACGGGCCGGTCTGCGAGCTCTTCCAGTTGCCGTCGGTGACGACATTGTTCATTTTCGCGACCACGCTCGCCGGGCCGGCGGTCGTGTTGGTGCCGGCGATCGCGATCGTGTTGCTGCCGATCCGCAGCCGGGCACTGACGTCCACCGTGGTGGCTCGCTTCCACGAGTCGGTGACGCGGCGCGACGCGCTGACCCGGGAACCGTTGACCCAGACGTCGGCCGTGTCGTCGCCGGTCACGACCAGCGTCGCCGGGCTGGGGATCGAGCTCAGGTCGAACGTACGGCGGAAGTAGCGCGTACCCGCGGGCACGGAGTTGACCGGATCGCCCTCGGGATACCAGATCCAGCTCGCGCCGCTCAGGCTCGCGGTGACCGGCGCGCCGACGAAGCTCGCCTGCCACTCGGCCGCCGCGTCGAACAGGCCGGTGTCGAAGCGGGCGGCCGGGCTCCACGTGCTCGGGCGGCCCTGCGTGTCCCAGACCCGCACCCGCCAGTGATAGGTGCGGTTACCGGCCAAGGCGGGCCCGCCGTACGCGACGTCGACGCTCTGACCGGTCGCGACCTCACCGGAGTCCCAGACGTCGGCCGCGCCCGGCGACGTGCCGACGTTCACCTGGTAGCGGCCCTGCACCTGGCCGTTCACGGCCGAGACGAGCCGCCAGCCGAAGCGCGGCTGGGTGGCGTCGACGCCGACCGGGTCGGTGCGCCGCTCGGTGGTCAGACCGGCGAGGGTCACCGGGGAGGCGGCGTCGACCGGGGCCACGACGTTGGCCGCCCACGGCCCGGATCCGTACGCCCCGAGGTCTTTGGCCTGCACCCAGGTCTCGGGAACCGAGGTGGCGGCCTGCCAGGCGGTGTCGGTGACGAGGTCGACCGTGCCCGCAGCCGAGGCGATGCGGACGCGGCCCAGCAGGCCCGCGGGGCCGGCGGTGGTGTTGCGGGCGGCGATCCGTAGGGTGTTGGCGCCGGGGCGCAGCTCCGAGGCGAGGTCGATGTAGCGGGCCTGGCGCCACGCGTCGGTGGTTCGAGGGGAGCCGGCCAGATAGGCGCCGTTGAGCCAGACGTCGACGGTGTCGTCGCCGGTCACCACGAGCTGGGCGTCGGTGTAGGGGCCGGCCGGGGCGGTGAACGTGCGGCGTAGGTAGCGGGTCGCGGCGGGGGCGGTCTGGACGGGATCGCCCTCGGGGTACCAGATCCAGCGGGCGGTATCCAGGCCGACCGCCGGGGTCGCGGCGGCCTGGAGGGCTTTCGACGGGGGCGCTGGGGCGGCGCCGGCGGGGGTGGGGACGGCCGTGAGCGCCACGGACAGCGCGATCACGAGACTTCGGATCATCGGGGTCTCCTCGGTGGGGGAGTGCTCCGCGGGGGATACACGTATTTATACGTTTCAATACGTGCTGCCTCTTACGTTATGGCCCAGTCGTTGATCGACTCAAGCCTCAGCTCCGCTATCGTCCGGCTCACTGTCGTGCGACCGGGGGGAAGCTCATGAAGCGGGTTCTGCTGTTGGCCTGCGTGTTGCTGGCAGGATGCTCGCCCGACGTGGTGGAGGCGCCGCCGGTGTTCGCCGCGGGCTGCCCGCAGCTGTCCGCGCCGCCGTTCGGCATCGAGGCCAAGGGCAAGTGGGTCCCGGGCCGGCCCCAGGGCGCCTACGACCAGGTCGACTGCCAATACTCTTCGCCGGCCTCGGCCGACGCCGGCATGTACGTCGTCGGGCGGGTCTTCCCCGGCGAGGACCAGTCGAAGACGTTCGCCGCCGATGAGCAGACGGGCTGGGCCGCCGACGGCGACGAGTACATGGTCGTGCCGGACGTCGGCGACGGCGGCTTCGCCTGGTACGCCGAGTCGTCACTCTGCCTGGCCGCCCGCTCGGGCACCGCGTACGTCGTGGTCGCGGTGGCCCCCGGCCAGCCCCTCGACGACCCGGAACCCGTCCGCGAGCACCTCCCGGCGCTGAAGGCCCTCATGACCGACGCCCTGACCGCCCTGCGCTGACCGCCCCGCCCTGACCGCTCTGCCCTGACCGCTTTGCGTTGCCGTCCTGCGTTGACCGCCCGGCGTTGACCGCTCTCGGCTGACCCACCATGCTCTGACCGCGCGGAAGTCGCCGGGAATGGGATATTTCGGCCGCCGTCTGCGGAACTTTGCACCCTGCAAATGCGGAATCTACGAGCCGCAGATGCGGAACGATCCGGTGCTCAGAACCTTTCCGGCCATCCCGACGGCGCCCGCCACCATGATCAGCCGCACGTGGCGAATGCCCGCGCCGGGTCCAGCGGGATAGACCTCAACCCGCAGGCTCGCAGAGGCGTTGCGGGGTCGAGTAGAGCGCGGGTAGTCGCGCCTGAGCAGCGCCCGCTCGCGGTCGGCGGTGGCGAACTGGTGCTCCTCGACGCGGTTGAACGACAGGCGGCCCTGCAGGTACAGGTCGTATGCGTATCAGACCAGGTGGTCGCCGGGCTGGGTCTGCAGCAACCAGGCGAGCGGCATCTTCGCGCGTTCGATATAGGCGGAGTCAGCCGACAATTGGTGCAGGGTCACCGTCAACGCGTCGTCCCGGTCGACGACCCAATATTGCGGAATGCCGGCTGCGGCGTACTCACGGTGCTTGGTCACCTCGTCCATTGCCTCGGAGCCCGGCGAGACGATCTCTATAACGAGAAGGAGTTCGGCGACCGATAACCAGACCGCCCGCGGCGGAACCTTGCTCCACACGCTGACGTCAGGGATTCGACCTCCGTCACGCCCCGGCCCGGGAATGCGGATGCCGGCGACCTGAAGTACCTGCTCGGCCGGCCATCCCGCCATGATCAGCCACGCGAAGAGGCGGCTGGCGATCTGCGCGTGCTCCGAGTCCGCGGGGGGCATGACGGACAGAACTCCCTCAGGGCTTGTCTCGTATCGGTGACCGTTCGGGTCCGCGGCATTCATAGCCGCAAGATCGTCGAGCGTCACCATGGCGGGCATGTGCATGCCGACGGTCTCCGCGCTCATGCGCCCATCGTACGAGACGATGTTGTCCGTTTGTCGCCTTCGAGGGTGGCGACCTCGCCACGCAGGTGACGGGCCATATCTGTCCGGCTGGTGCGGGGCTGGCGGAATCGATCGCGGGACAGTCGGAGGAGCTCCAGGCACCCGGCAAAGCTGCCAGCCTGAGGCAACTCACACAAGGGTGTTTTGTAGGGAACTTCACGGGGGAGAATCCCTTTCCGACGTACCAGGAGCCGATTACGCCTGGTCAGGCGATGAAACGCCCCGCCGGCGACAAACATGTCGGAGTTTTGTCGGAAATCTTGTCGGTAACCACCAGTTACACAGCAACACACAAAGTCACAGTTCTCTCGGCGATGCGAGGCCACTCATCCGGCCTGCATCGCAGTCCCCGATCAATGCCTGATCGACCACACCCACCCACGGCTGGAACCGGATCCTGCCGTCGCGAACCACCGCTCGCGCACCGCCACCTAGCGCTTCCAGGTCTCCGAGGCTGCCATCCTGCAAAAATCGCTCAGCGGCCGCAACCACCTGCGCCGGGATCGAACTACGAAACGCAGAAACATCGATACGGACTGCCATGAGCGCTCACGATACCGTCAGAGCACTCAGGCCCCCGAGCTGAACAAAGCGTCATATTCGGGGCCATCTGGCCAAGGTGCAGCCACCCCTACCAACACACCAAACATCCGCGAACCACCGACCCGGCGCCGATCATGGCACCGGCCGGCTCGGCCGAGCCGGCCGGTTTCGTGTCAGCCGAGGCGGTAGAGCAGGGCTCCGTCGATCTCCTCGCGGGTGATGCCGAGGCCGTCGATCGGGCGCGAAGGCACGGGCTCCCAGGGGGTTCCGGCGAGCCACTCGGGCAGGACGACGACCGATCTGATGCCCTCGGCCCGCAGCGCCGCGATGCTCGGTGAGTCCGGGAACGTCATGCTGAGCGAGCGGATCCGTTCCTGGCCGGTCGGGACGAACGTGACCACGCCGTTGGGGATGCGCGGGAACCCGTTCGTGGTCCACAGCATGATGGACATCTCGAGGCTGCCTCCGCTGGGCAGCACCAGGGCCGGCTCCTGGGCGACGCCGAGCGCGGCCGGATAGCGCAGCACCTCGGGATGCTCCGTCTTGTTGACCCCTTCGACGGTGACCATCGCGAGCGGGATCAGCAGGGCGAGCCGCAGCGCGACGAACTTCCCGCGAGCCACGACGCCTGGTCGCCAGGGCGCGGACTCCCGTACCTCGTTGACCAGGGCGGTGACCGCCCCCGCGGCCAGCACGGCCAGCAGCAGCGAGCTCCACAGCGTCATGCGCCCGGGCGTACGCAGTGCGGCCCAGCCGGGCAGGTGCTTGGAGAGCGTCAGATAGCCCGGATCGCCGTGCCAGGGCAGGGTCGCGCCGAGGGTCAGCACCACCGCTACGGCGACGCCGACGGTCAGCAGCACCCGGTGACGAGTGCGGAAGACTGAGAAGAACACGCCGGTCGTGGCCAACACGATCAGGCCGATGCCGGGCAGCAGTGCCATCTCCGGCGGCCAGAACAGCTCGGATCGTTCCGCGGCGTGCCGGGCGCCCCAAAGCCACGACGACTCGGGTGCGAGGAAGAGGCCGCGCCAGGCCGGCGAGTACATCTCGGTCCAGTTCAGCCCGCGGTCGGCCTGCGGGTGCAGCTGCACCACGCGGGCGAAGGCGAGCCCCATGTAGACCGTGGCGGCCGCGAAGAACACGCCGCCGATCAGGTCGGCCGCGAGCAGTCGCCGCCCGAACGAGGGCCGGCCGCGCCGCCACCAGGACCAGCCGAAACCCGCCGCCACCACAAGACAGAGGGCGAGCATGACGTACGCGAAAGCCAGCCCGACGGCCAGCCCGAGCGTGATCTGCCAGGCGCCGACGAGCCAGCCGGCCAGCGCCCACCACGGGCGGTGCCGCTCGGGGCGATGACCGCGTCGCAACGACCAGCCGTGCCCGCGCGCGATCATGGCGAGGCTCAGCGCGATGCCGCCGGTGGAGATGACGTTCAGGTGCCCGACGTGCGCGAGCCGCCACGGTGCGAAGGCCCAGGCGACGCCGGCCACCGCCGCGCCCAGCGGGTGGGCGCCGAGCTGACGGGTCAGGGCGTACGCCCCGACGAAGGCGAGGGCGTGCAGAAGGACGTACAGGATGTTGTAGCGCAGGACCGCGTCGTCCATGCCGGACCCGATCATGCCGAACGGCGCGTAGCCGAGGACGGTGTCGGTGAAGGCCAGCGAGTGCGGATCGGGGTAGAACGTGTTCGAGTTCCACAGCTGCGACGGAAAGTTCAGCAGCGCGTGGCCGCCCCAGGCGATCTGCCAGGCGAACAGGGCCGGGTCGCCGATGTCGCCGGGCACGGTGTGCCGCGGGTCGCGCAGCGTCGGCCAGGTCAGCGCCGCGGCGAGCGCCAGCCCGCCGAGGACCACCAGGACCCACTCGAGCCGTTTCGCGAGGGACCTCGGAGTGCTCGCGGCGACGGCCTGCTCGTCACGTACGGCCACGGTGGCCTGACCTCCGCTCACACTCACGGCACGCATTGTCGCATATCAATGTTGAGGTCCGTGATCATGGCACGGGGACGGGACTCCGGGCGATCAGGTCGGAGACGGTGACGAACTCGTAGCCGCGGGCGATCAGGCCGGTGACCATGTCGTGCAGGGCGTCGAGGGTGGTCAGGCGGCGCTTGTCGCCCGCGTCGTGGGCCAGGACGATCGAGCCGGGGCGTACGGTGTCGACGATGTCCTTGGCCTGGGCGGCCGGGTCGTCCTTGAAGCGGCGCTCGTGCATCTGCCGGTCCCACAGGATCAGGTCGTAGCCGAAGGAGTCGGCGGCCAGCACGGTCGACCCGCCGAAGTGGCCGAACGGCGGGCGGAACAGCACTGGCGTACGCCCGAGCTTGTTCTGGATGACGGCGTGGGTACGCCGCAGGTCGTCCTGGATCGCGGGCAGATTCATGGTGGCCAGATCGCGGTGCTCCCACGAGTGGTTGCCGACCTCGTGCCGCCCGAGCCGGTTCTTGACCAGGCCGGCGTACTCGAGCACGTTGCGGCCGACCATGAAGAACGTTGCCGGGACGCCCAGTTCGTCGAGCACGTCGAGGAACCGGGGCGTGTACCTCGGGGCCGGCCCGTCGTCGAACGTCAGCGCCACGACGGGCCGCCACGACTTCACGAAGTAGCGCACGTGCACCGACGACGACCCGACCGCGGCCTGATTGTCGGCGGCGGCTGCATACCCGCCGCTCAGCGGAGGGTGATCCCAGCCGAACAGGCGCGGCACCTCGACGACCCCGACCGCGCCCAAAGCCGCCCCGGCCACCGCGAGCCCGCTCCCGCGCAGCAACCCCCGCCGACTTACCCGTTCCATCGCCTGCCCCCGTGTCCAGCAATACGCGGACACAACGGTCGCCGACCGGCGAAGTTCGAGCATCCCGCCGAGGTCACAAAAGCAACGCCCCGTCTCGGCCGAAAGGAGGAGCGGGAAGTCAGGGAGTGACCAGGCCGGTGCGGTAGGCGACGACTACGGCCTGGACTCTGTCGCGGAGGTCGAGTTTGGCCAGGATCCGGGCTACGTGGGTCTTCACGGTCGCCTCGGACAGGTGCAGGCGGGCGGCCAGTTCGGCGTTGCTCAGGCCGTGGGCGAGCAGGCCCAGCACTTCGAGCTCGCGCGGGGTCAGGGCGGCCAGGTCGCGGTGGATGGCCGGCGGCCCTGCGGCCGGCTGGGCGAACCGTTGCACGAGGCGGCGGGTGATCGCGGGCGCCAGCAGCGCGTCGCCGTCGCGGACGAGACGGACGGCGCCGACGAGCTGTTCCGGGGTGACGTCCTTGAGCAGGAAACCGCTGGCCCCGGCGGTCAGCGCCTCGTAGACGTACTGGTCGAGGTCGAAGGTGGTCAGCATGATGACCCGGGGAGCGGCCCCGGCGCCGGTGAGGATCTGGCGGGTGGCCGCGAGCCCGTCCAGCTCGGGCATGCGGATGTCCATCAGGACCACGTCGGGCCGGTGCCGCCGGACGGCGTCGATCGCCTCGGCGCCGTTCGCGGCCTCGGCGACCACGTCGATGCCGTCGGCGTTGAGGATCATCCGGAACCCGGCCCGTACGAGCGCCTGGTCGTCGGCGACCACCACTCGGAGCGCGGTCATGCCTGTTCCACCGGGATCGAGGCCTCCACGCGGTATCCGCCTCTGAGCCGGGGCCCGGCCTTCAAGGTGCCGCCGTAGACGGCGAGCCGTTCGCGCAGGCCGAGCAGGCCGCGTCCGGTGCCGGCGACGGTCGTGGAGGGCCGTCCGCCGGTGTCGGTGACCTCGACCCGCACGTGGTCACCGGCGAAGTCGACGAGCACTCGTACGGAGGCTCCGGCCGCGTGTTTGACGGTGTTCGTCAAAGCCTCCTGCACCAGACGGTAGACGGTCAGCTCGACACCGGACGGCAGCGGGCCGTGGTCCCCTCGCACCGTGAAGTCGACCTCCACACCCGAGTCGCGCATCCGCCGCACCATCGCCTCCAGCCCGTCGAGCCCCGGCTGCGGCGCCAGGTCGGCCCGGTCGAGCGCGCCGCCCTCCACCGTGAGCAGTCCCATCACGTGGCGCAGCTCGGTCATCGCGGCCCGTCCGCCGGCCTCGACCGCGAGCAGGGCCGTCCGGGCGTCGTCGGGGGCGGCGTCCATGACCTTGCGGGCCGCGCCGGCCTGGATCACCATCACGCTGACGTTGTGGGTGACGACGTCGTGCAGCTCGCGGGCGATCCGGGCCCGTTCGAGCTCGGTCGCCCGGCGCAGCGCCTCGATCTGTTCGTGTTCCATCGCCGACATGCGCGCCCGGCCCTCGTCGGCGTGCTGTTTCCAGCGCCGCAGCCCTTCGGCGGCGACCGCGATCGGGATCAGGATCAGGAACGGCACGGCGCCGTCGGAGACCGAGCTGGCGTCGGTCTGCAGCCCGGCGTGGAAGATCGCGGCCACCGGCACACTGGCCAGAGCCAAGATTTTGTACGGGCTGAAGACGGCCGCGCTGTAGGCGGCGATCACGCAGGCGAAGAAGGACAGCCGCAGGGCGGCCGGGTTCTCCTCGACCAGGGTCGCGATCAGCAGCAGCGTCCAGAGGGCCGCCAGCGGATAGCGGCGGCGGAACAGCAGCGGCAGCACGACCAGAAAGAGCAGCACGGTCGTCCAGGCGGTCCCGTCGTCCTCGACCGGCAGGAACGGCGGCCACACCGGCTCGGGCGGCACCGGTGGCCGCGGCCCCTCGAAGACGCGCGGATCGAACTCGATCCCGATCCGCCGCGGCGCCGGCTCGTCGTTGACGCCCGCCTGGAGCGCGGCGAGAGCCAGCCCCAGCGCGACGAGCCCGTCGAAGATCTGCCCGCGCCGCGACAACGGCGGCACCGAGCCGACCGGACGAGCCAGCGACCGGATGCCGGCCCACAGCCTGTTCATCCGCCCATTCTCACCGCAGGACCAGCCCGTACGCATTACACCGCTCGCCTACGCCGTAAGGATGACGCCGCCGAGAAGATGCCTCGCGCTGCCGATGCGTCCGGTTCGTGCCCGCTTCTAGCGTCAGCCCGGTCGATTGTGTTGAGGGGGATGGCTATGAGCACACCGCTGATCGAGCTGCACCAGGTGACCAGACGGTACGACGAGGGGCCGCCGGCGTTGAACGACGTGTCGCTGAGTGTCGAGCCGGGTGAGGCCCTGGCGATCCTCGGCCCGTCCGGGAGCGGCAAGTCCACGATGCTCAACCTGATCGCCGGGCTGGACCGGCCGAGCACCGGCACGGTCACCGTCGACGGGGTACGGGTCGACGAGCTGGGCGAGGCGGCCTCCGCGCGTTACCGCCGGGCCCGCATCGGCCTGGTGTTCCAGTTCTTCAACCTGCTCGACGACCTGACCGTCGCCGACAACGTCATGCTGCCCGCCCAGCTCGCCGGGATGGGCCGATCCACCGCCGAGCGCCGGGCCACGGAACTGCTCGGCCGGTTGGGCGTCGACCGGCACGCCACGGCGTACCCGGGAAGGCTCTCCGGGGGTGAACGGCAGCGCGTCGCCGTCGCCCGCGCGCTGATGAACCGGCCGGCGTTGCTGTTGGCCGACGAACCGACCGGGGCGCTCGACACCGCCTCGGGCGAAGACGTGATGCGGCTGCTGAGCGAGCTGCACGCCGACGGCCAAACCGTCGTCCTGGTCACCCACGACCTGGTGCTGGCCGAGCGGTGCGCGACCCGGACCGTGCATCTGCTCGACGGACAGGTCGCCAGCGACTCCGCGATGGAACTGCTCCGATGAGCGCGCTGACCCGGGTGGTCCGTGCCGGGGTGGGCCGTAAGCGCGTGCAGACGATCGTGATCGGGCTCGTCGTGGCGATCGCCGTCACCTCGGCCGTGCTCGGCGGGTCGCTGATGGTGGCGTCGCAGGGACCGTTCGACCGGGCGTTCGGCCAGCAGCGGGGCGCGCACCTCACCGCCCAGTTCGACGTCGGCAAGGTCACCGAGGCGCAGCTGGCCGCGTCGGCGAGCGCCGCCGGGGTCGCCGCGGCGGCGGGGCCGTTCCTGACCGCGCAGGTCGGGCTGACCGACCCGGCCGGGCATCCGCTGCCGCCGTTGAACGTCGCCGGGCGGGCCGACGCGGGGAACGAGGTCGACCGGGTCGATCTGGTCGAGGGCCGGTGGGCGACCGCCCCCGGCGAGATCGTGCTCGCCACGGGGGGCCATCTGCGGTTGCCGCCGAAGGTGGCCGGTGAGCAGTGGACGATCTCCGGTAAGCCGGTGACCGTCGTCGGGGTCGCCCGGTCGGCCTCGCGATCGGCCGACGCCTGGACCACGCCGGCTCAGCTCGCCGCGTGGGCCGAGGGTCCCCGGTCGTACCAGATGCTCTACCGGTTCACCGAGGCCGGCACGACCGAGCAGGTGCAGGCGGGCAAGAACGCGGTGCAGGCGGCTCTTCCCGCCGGGGCGATGACCGGCGCCCTGTCGTGGCTGGACATTCGCCTGGAGGCGATCAACGACACCCTCCTGCTGGTGCCCTTCCTGATCGCGTTCGGCCTGCTCGGCGTGGTCATGGCGGTGCTCATCATCGGCAACGTGATCGCCGGCGCGGTGTCGACCTCGACGCGCCGGATCGGCATCCTCAAGGCCCTCGGTTTCACGCCGTCGCAGGTCGTTCGGGCGTACGTGGGCCAGGCGCTGATCCCGGCGTCGGTCGGCGCGATGATCGGCGCGGTCGCCGGCAACCTCCTCACGATTCCGATCCTCGCCCAGACCAACGAGCTCTACGGCACGAGCGACAGCGGGGTCGCGTTCTGGGTCGACGCCGTCGTGATCGGGGGCGCCCTCGTCGTCGTGGCCGTGACCGCCCTGGCCGCCGCCGCCCGGGCCGGCCGTCTGCGCAGCGTCGACGCGCTCGCCGTCGGCCGCACACCGCGACCGGGCCGGGGCCGCTGGGCGACCCGGTTGACCAGCCGGCTGCCGATCCCGCGGCCGGTGACGCTCGGCCTGGCCCATCCGTTCGCCCGGCCGGTCCGCGCGGTCAGCATCATCGCGGCGATCGCGTTCGGGGCGGCCGCGGTGACCTTCGCGGTCGGGCTCGGCACGTCGCTGAACCGGGTGCAGGAGGTCGAGGACATCGCCGACGTGCAGGTCGGCGCACCGCACCGGATGGAGCCGGGCGGCCCGCGGCCGGGTCCCCGCGAGCCGGAGGCTTTCCCGGATCCGGCCGCGATCGAGAAGGTGATCGCCGCTCAGCCGGGCACGGCCGGCTACATGGGGGTCGCCCGCGGCGAGATCACCGCGGCCGGGATCGTCGGGGAGCTCGACGCGGTCGCGGTCACCGGGCCCGACTCGGCGCGCTACTACCGCATGGTGTCGGGCGACTGGCTGACCGGCCCCGGGCAGATCATCGTGTCGACGCCGTTCCTGACCGCCGCCGGCAAGCAGGTCGGCGACAGCATCGTCCTGACCCACGAGGGCGCGCAGGTGCCCGTGACGATCGTCGGCGAGGTGTTCAACACCGACAGCGACGGCATGCAGGTCGTCACCGAGCTGGCCACGCTCGGTTCGGTGAAGCCGTCGACCTATTACGTCTCCGTGCTGTCCGGCACCGACGCCTCGGCGTACACCCAGGCTTTGACGAAGGCCCTGGACCCGGTGGGCGCGATGGCCGATCGCCTCGATCACTCACCCGACGAGATGGTCGTCGTCGTGAACATCCTGACCGGGCTGCTCAGTCTCATGCTGACGGTGGTGGCCGGGCTGGGCGTGATGAACACGGTCGTCCTCGAGACCCGGGAACGGGTTCACGACCTGGGCGTGCACAAGGCGCTCGGGATGACCCCGCGGCAGACGACGGCGATGGTCATCGCATCGGTCGTGGTCACCGGCGTGATCGGGGGTGCGGCCGGCACGGCGATCGGTGTGCTGCTGCAACGCACGGTGATCACGGAGATGGCGAGCAGCGTCGGATTCCGGTTGCCCGCCTCGGTCGTCGACGTCTACGGCTCGTACGAGCTGGTGGTCTTCGGTCTGGCCGGGCTGGTCATCGCGGTGGTCGGCGCGCTGCTCCCGGCCGGATGGGCGGCGCGGACCAGGGTCGCGGTCGCCCTGCGTACCGAATGACGAAAGGGGCCGCTGCCACGACGGCAGCGGCCCCTTCGCGTGGATCAGGAAGCGATGGTGCAGAGTTCGTCGAACTTCTTCTCGTCGCCCTCGATCTTCGTCAGGGCGGCCGGGGTGGGCTCCTTGCCGGCCTTGGCGTCCGAGATGATCTTGTTGTAGCCGTCGGCGATGGCCTTGAGCGCGGTCTTGACTTCGGCGTCCTTGGCCTTGCCGGACGCGGCGTCCAGGTCGGCGGCCAGCTTGCTGACCTGGTCGATCGTCGGGTTGGTGCCCATCGCGACGATGGCGGCCCTACCGGCGGTGCAGCCGGGGTCGACGAGGGTCTTGTTGTCGTTCACCCAGTTGGCCAGCAGGAGGCTGTACGTGGTGCTGAGGATGACCGAGACGATGACGCCGGTGATGGCCAGACCGCGACCGGCCCGCTTCCCCGGGCCGGTCTTGAAGATGGCGATGAGGCTGAGGATGAAGCCGATGCCCGGCAGGAGGAAGGCCAGGACCAGGCCGGTGATGGCCAGTCCGCTGGTGCCCTGCTGCTGCTGCTGCTGCGGAGCGGGCGGCGGCACGGCACCCGGGTAGGCCGGCTGGTCAACGGGCGGCTGGCTCGGCGGCGGGGTCAGGGGCTGCGACACTATGACGGTCCTATCAGGAGATTCTCAGCTTGAGTCGGTCGCACGTTACTGGCTCCGCCCCTAAAATGCTGCCCCGTGTCAGGAACGTTATCGACGCCTGTCGACACTTTGGGGGTTTTCGTCGGCGATTGTGGCGAGTTTCGCGGGGATGATCCGGACCGGACGGTTAGCGCGGCCTGGCCGGAAGTATGATTTCCGTGCGAAGTGGACACCGGCAGCGCATCGTGATCAACCGATGACGCTGCCGGTTCGACCGTCGGCCGCGGGCCGCTACCGCTGGCGGGTCAGCAGGCCCGGCCGGTAGGGGAGCAGGCCGTAGTCGCCGCCCGAGCTGGGGGAGCGGCCCTGGTAGAGCAACTGCAGGTTGCAGGGGTCGATGGTCATGGTCTGGTCGGCGTTGGTGCGGAGCAGTTCACCGTGGCTGATGTCGTTGGTCCAGGTGGCACCGCTGTTGGCCTTGCCCGCGAAGGGGTTGCTCTCGGTGGCGGCGTTCGGGGTCCACGAGCCGCCGAGGCTGCTCGACGTGAAGGACCGGAAGAAGCGTCCCTGGCTACCGATCGCCTCGACGATCATCAGGTACTGGTTCTGGCCGGCGACCTTGTAGACCTGGGGCGCCTCGAACAGGTTGTTGGTCGAGTCGCTCATGATCGTGGTGTAGGACGAGCCGAAGTTGCCGGGGAAGTTGCCGATCGGCATCGACGCCCGGTAGATCTTGCCGTTGTCGCCCGCGAAGAACAGGTACATGTTCGTGCCGTCACCGATCAGCGCCTGGTCGATCGGGCCCGTGCCCGAGCCGGTGATGCTGCCGGTGAACAGGGTCTGCGGCGCCGACCAGCCGTTCGGGTTGGTCGGGTTGCTCGACGTCCGGTACGAGAACGCCGGCCCGCCCCATTGGTAGGCGAGCACCCAGATGTTCTTCGGCGCGAAATAGAACAGCGAGGGTGCGACGGTCGCCGACGACATCGCGTTCTGACTGGCCGAGCCCATGGACGACCAGTTGCTGAACAGCCCGAAGTTCATCGAACCCCAGGTCGACCCGGTGTCGTGCGTGGTGGCGTAGACGAGCTGCTGGCCGTTGTAGGGCGCCACGGTGAAGTCCTTGAGCGAGACCCAGCCCGATCGCGGTTGCGCCAGCGCGCCGGTCGACGACCACCGGTACGACGACGGCAGCGTGCACGAGCCTGACGGCGGCGGTGTCGTCGGGTCGGAGCCGCCGACGCGGACCATCTGCCACTGCTGGTTGGCGCCGTTCCAGTCGCTGTACTGCACGATGTTCGCGCCGTCGGCGGTCGAGGCACCCTGCACCTCGAGTGCCTTGCCGCTGTTGCGGTTGATCAGCTGGATGTAGCCGTCGATGTCCTGCACGCTGAACTGCTGGTTGTTGGTGTTGTTGTCGGTCCACTGGACGATCGAGGCGCCGTCGGCGGTCGAGAAGTTGTAGACGTCGAGCACCTTGCCGGACAGCCTCGACTTGAGCCGGTAGTTGCCGCCGCCCGAGTCGACGAACTGCCACTGCTGCTGACTGCCGTCGTTGCGGGCCCATTGGGTGATGCGAGCGCCGTCGTTGGTGGCGAGGTTGTAGACGTCGAGAGCCTTGCCGCTGTTGCGGTTGACCAGGATGTAGTAGGCGCTGGTGTCGATCGTCGCGGCCGAGGCTGAGGGCGCGTTCACCACCATGAACAGGCCGCCGGCCACGGCGGTGAACAGCGCGGTGAGCGCCACCAGCAAACGGCGGCGTCGGTTCGGGGATGGATTCACTTCTGATCCTCCGGGGATGTGATGCGGGGAAAGGGACTGGCGGCGTGTCAGCCGACCCTGTTGAGCTGCCACTGCTGGTTGGTGCCGTTCCAGTCGGCGTACTGGACGATGTTTCCGCCGTCGGCCGTGGAGGCGCCCTGCACCTCGACGGCCTTGCCGCTGTTGCGGTTGATCAGCTGGAGGTAACCGTCGATCGTCTGGATGCTGAACTGCTGGTTCACGCCGTTGGTGTCGGACCACTGCACGATCGAGGCGCCGTCGGCGGTCGAGAAGTTGTAGACGTCGAGCACCTTGCCGGACAGCCTCGACTTGAGCCGGTAGTTGCCGCCGCCCGAGTCGACGAACTGCCATTGTTGCTGGTTGCCGTTGTTGCGGGCCCATTGGGTGATGCGGCCGCCGTCGTCGGTGGCCAGGTTGTAGACGTCGAGAGCCTTGCCGCTGTTGCGGTTGACCAGCACATACCAGGCGCTGGTGTCCACGGGTGACGTGCCGCCGCCGCTGCCGCCGTTGAGCGCGTTCAGCACCGCGGTGTAGGCGGCCTTCTTGTTGCCGGAGTTGTCGAACAACAGCGGGTTGGCGCCGGTACGCCAGGAGTCGCTGTCGCGGATGCCCCAGACGGTGATGCCGGTGCAGCGGGACACCGCCAGGCAGGCGTTGGTGACCGTGGCGTAGATGTTCGCCTGGTTGCCGCCCTGCTGGATGTCGAGCTCGGTGATCTGCACGTCGACGCCCAGGTCGGCGAAGCGCTGCAGGTTGGCCTGGTAGGTCGAGTCGATGGTGGTGCCGAGGTGGGACTGGAAGCCGACGCAGTCGATCGGGACGCCACGGGACCGGAAGTCGCGGACCATGTTGTAGATGCCGGTCGACTTCGCGTTGATGCCGTCGGTGTTGTAGTCGTTGTAGCAGAGCTTCGCGGCCGGATCGGCGGCCCGCGCCGCACGGAACGCGGCCTCGATCCAGTCGTTGCCGGTGCGCTGCAGGTTCGAGTCGCGGCGGGCGCCGCTCGAACCGTCGGCGAACGCCTCGTTCACCACGTCCCAGGAGTGGATCTTGCCGCGGTAGTGGGTGGCGACCTGGGTGACGTGGTTGATGGCGGCGTTGCGCAGGTCGCTGCCGGACAGCGACTGGGCCCAGGAGGGTTGTTGCTGATGCCAGAGCAGGGCGTGGCCGCGCACCGAGGCGCCCATCGAGATCCCCTGGTTGAGGATCCGGTCGCCGCTGCTGTAGTTGAACGAGCCGCGCGACGGTTCGTTCGAAGCCCACTTCATCTCGTTCTCGGCCGTGACCGAGTTGAATTCCGTGGTCAGGATGCGGGTGTACGTCGAGTCGCCGAGCCGGCCGGCGGCGATCGCGGCGCCGAAGTAGCGGCCCTTGGCGGCGGCGGAGGCGCCCAGGGTCGTCGCCGCGTCGGCCGGTCGGGCGACGGCGAGGGTGGTGCCGGTCAGGAGCAGGGCGAGAACGGCTCGCCACCAGGCTCTTTTGATCATCGGATGCTGCCTTCCGGGAGCGGGGGGACGGGGCCGCCGCACGACCCGGCGGAAAGGTGCGGGCCGCACGGCGACGGGGAGTCAGGGGGCGGTCATGTCGAACCGGCTGACCGTGACCGAGCCGCCGAGGGCGCTGGTCGCGTAGTTGAACAGCCCGAAGCGGTAGCCCATGAAGAACTGCCAGTCGTTGTTCAGCGTCAGCGCCGACCCGAGCGGAGTGAACGTGCTGCCGTTGGTGCTGTAGGAGAAGGTCGCGGTGCGGCCGGAGCCGGGCTGGATGTTCGCGGTGGCCCGCAGCCAGATCGTGCCGCCCGAGACGGCCGCGCCGGCGGCCTCGATGCCGGTGCCGGTGGTGGTCCACCCGCTGGTCGACATGGTCAGGCCGTTGGTCATCGAGACCCGGGTCGTGCCGTTGTCCTTGCGGACGCCGATCCAGGCCGACCGGTCGCGCAGCATCGCCAGCCCGGCCCGGTCACCGTTGGCCATCGACGAGTAGTTCAGCTGGATCGTGGCCGTCGAGGCGGGCCCCTGAATGCGGTGGGTCAGCGTGTTGCGGGCGTTGTAGAGGTCGTTGGTGACGGTGGCGGTCGAGAGCCGCAGCCCGTTGCCGACGGTAAACCTTGACGTGTCCGGGTTGTGGTTCCACTCCCATCGGGGCGCCAGCTCCGAGCCGGTGAACGTGTCCGGCCCGACCATCGGCTGCACGGTCTTGGTGGTGCTGATGGCCGGCTTCGGGTAGGTCGCGCCCCAGCGGCCGTTCACGGTGGTCAGCACCGGCCAGCCGTCGCCACTCCAGGTGATCGGCGCGAGCGTCGGCATCCGGCCGCCGGGGTAGGCGTCGGTGAACGCCATGTACCACCAGTCGCCGCTCTGCGTCTGCACGAGGCCGCCCTGGTGCGGGACGCCTCCGCCGGAGATCGGGCCGGGCAGGTCGAGCAGCACCTGCCGTTGCTCGTACGGGCCCCACGGGCTGGTCGAGCGCAGCACGTACTGACCGTTCGCGGGCCGGGTCAGCCAGATGTAGTAGTAGCTGCCCCGCTTGTACATGCGGGCGCCCTCGAGGGTGCCGACGCTCGACGGGGTGGTGTAGACGGTCTGCGACCGTGTCTCCGAGGTCAGGTCGGCGTTCAGTTGCGCGACGCTGATGGTGCCGTTTCCATAGGCCACGTACGGGGTGTCGCCGTCGAACAGCAGCCCGGCGTCGTAGTAGCACTTGTTGATCCGGGCCTTCTTGCTCCAGCCCCCGTCGACCGTCGTCGCCGTGTAGACGTACGTGCGGTTGAACTCGGTGCAGCCCAGCCAGTAGTAGGTGCTGTTGCTCGGCCGGTAGTTGAACGCCGACGCCCAGATGCCCTTGACGTACGCGCGGCCGCCGTTGAGGTCGTAGGCGTTGGAGTCGAAGTCGAGCCGCGGCACCGAATGTCCGGCGAACTCCCAGTTCACCAGGTCGTACGACCGCAGGATCGGCGCGCCCGGCGAGTAGTGCATGGTGGAGGCCGAGTAGTAGTACGCGTCCCCGACCCGGATGATGTCACCGTCCGCGAAGTCCTGCCACACGACGGGGTTGGTGAAGGTCCCGGACGGCGGCGTGCCCGAGCCGACCTGGACCAGCTGCCACTGCTGATTCGCGCCGTTCCAGTCGGCGTACTGGACGATGTTGCCGCCGTCGGCGGTGGAGGCGCCCTGCACCTCGAGTGCCTTGCCGCTGTTGCGGTTGATCAGCTGGAGGTAGCCGTCGATGTCCTGCACGCTGAACTGCTGGTTGTTGGTGTTGTTGTCGGTCCACTGCACGATCGGGGCGCCGTCGGCGGTCGAGAAGTTGTGGACGTCGAGGACCTTGCCCGAGTGCCGTGACTTGAGCCGGTAGTAGCCGCCGCCGGAGTCGACGAACTGCCATTGCTGCTGGTTGCCGTCGTTGCGGGCCCACTGGGTGATGCGGGCGCCGTCGCCGGTGGCGAGGTTGTAGACGTCGAGGGCCTTGCCGCTGTTGCGGTTGACCAGGATGTACCAGGCGCTGGTGTCGATCGTCGCGGCTGACGCCGGCGGTGCGGTGAGCACTGCCGACCCGAGGCCGGCCAGCAGGGCCAGTGTCGCGGTCAGGGCCGAGAGAAGACGTTTTCGAGGGTAACCGGCGTGGGTGCTCATTCCTGCTCCTCGTCGTGCCGTGAGAATAATGCCAGTTAACGTTCACAAAAATAAGCAAGTGGCGAGCACTTCGGTAAGGGTTATTGAGAGGCCGTGAGGGTCGACATTCAAGGATGCCAATGTTGCCAGACTGTTTCCGCAGCCTCAAGGGCGGACTGGCCGATGAAGGGCATCTGCGCAGGTAGAGTGGGGTAAAGATGATTCCGGGGGATGGCCTCCGGGCGCTTTGATGGCGATCCGTTGTTGTCGTCGGGCTGGTCGTAACGGTTTTTCAGTGCCATTTCACCAAGTGAATACTGGGTCATATCGGATCGTGTGATGATGCTTGATAACGTTGCCAAAGACTTGGTTCGGAAGCGTTGTGAATGCCATCATCGATCAACCTCGCGCCGCGCCGGTGGTTGACGGGCGTACGGGAGGTCGTTCACAGTCATCGATACGCTGGGGAAGCTGGACGGTGGACAATGCACGCCAAGGCCGACACCACGCTCGTCATCGCCGCCCGCGAGGGTGACCGGGAGGCGTTGAACGAGCTGGTCGCCGCGCATCTCCCGCTCGTCTACAACCTCGTGCGGCAGGCCCTGAGCGGCGGGCCTGACGTCGACGACGTCGTGCAGGACGTGATGCTGCAGGCGGTGCGGCGGCTGCGCCGGCTGCGGTCGCCGGAAAGCTTCCGGCCGTGGTTGATCGCCCTCGCCGTACGGCAGATCGAAGCCCGCGACACCCGCGACACCCGTGCCGACGACCGTCCGGCCCGGCTCGACGAGGTCGCCGCGGCCGGCGTGGAGGACGCCGCGCTGCTGCGGGTCGAGCTCGGCGACCAACGCCGGCAGGTGCTGCACGCCGCCCGCTGGCTCAATCCGGGCGATCGGGCCGTGCTGTCGCTCTGGTGGCTCGAGGTGGCCGGCGAGCTCGACCGGGCCGACGTCGCCGCCGCGCTGCACATCACGGTCGCCCACGCCGGCGTACGCCTGCAGCGCATGGGCGAGCAGCTCGAAGCCGCCCGCGCCGTGGTCGCGGCGCTGGACGCCCGCCCCGGCTGCCCCGAACTCGATTCCCTCGCGGCCACCTGGGACGGTGTGCCCGGCCCGTTCTGGCGCAAGCGCTTCGCCCGGCACGCGCGGGGCTGCCCGGCCTGCTCGGCGGCTCGCACCGGCTGGATCCCGGCCGACCGGCTGCTGCTCGGCCTGGCCCTGGTCCCCGTCCCGGCCGCCCTGGTGACGAAGAACCTGACGGTGGCGCCGGCCGGTGTCCTGGCCGGTCTGGCCCAGACCGCGGCGCTGCACCCCATCGCCAGCGGCGTGACCGCGGCCGTCGTCGCAGCCGGGCTCACCGTCCCCGCCGTCGGCTGGGTCACCGCCCCGCAACCGGCGACCGCGGTCGACGCCGCGTCGCAATCCGGCTCGGGTGCGACGGCCCAGGGCGCGCTGCCACCACCGGCCGGCCGGTCGGCGATCGCCGCGGGCCCGGTGTCACTGGAGTCGGCGAACAGCCCCGGCCGCTTCCTCTCGCTCGGCACCGAGCCCGGCTCGCTGCGCGCACTGACCGCGGCCGATCCGCTCCCGGAGCGGAAGGCCGCCACCCTCCGGGCCGGGCCCGGCCTGGCCGATTCCGCCTGCTACTCGTTCCGCGCGACCGACGGCCGCTACCTGCGGCACTCCTCGTTCCGGTTGCGGCTGAGCCCCGACGAGGGCACCGTCCTGTTCCGCCGCGACTCCACGTTCTGTGCCCGCGCCGGGTCGGCCGCGGGGTCGGTGTCGTTCGAGTCCTACAACTTCCCCGGCTACTTCCTGCGCCACCTGGACGAAGAGCTGTGGCTGGACCAGTTCGACGGCGGCGCCGGCTTCCTGCCGGATGCCTCGCTCCTGGTGCGGCCGCCGCTGGGGTGAAGCGGCATCAGTCCTCGTCGAAGTAGGAGCGCAGAGCGCGGCGGGCCTCATGGCGGGAGCGGCGGCGGTCCTCGCGGCGGATGAGGGCCCACTCGCGGTAACCGTGGCTCTCGCAGCGGCGCACCCAGAACGAGTCGGTGCCACCCCAGTGGCAGCCGGCGGTCTCGCGGGCGTCGATCTCGTCGGGCAGCGTGCAGGGACCGAAGCGGTGGTCGTGCACGGGCTGGCAGGCGACCATCGGCGCGTGGGCCATCTGCACCCACCAGGGCCGGGTCTTGTCGGTACGGCTCATTGCGGGCACCTTTCGGCTCCGTGACGCCCCGGGTGGGGCCGTCATGAGTTCGGGTGCACCGCGATCGCCTCCTTGGTCGACGCTCCGAGCATAGGGACGAGACGCCCCTTCGGGCGAGCCGATTTCGGACGCGACCGGGCCGGGCGAACGGGCAGGCAATCGGATCGACGTCAGACGCGCGCGAGAGCCGGGCTGCCCGCCGGGAAGGTGACAACCGCGTCGAGGCCGCCGAGCCGGGCCGGGCGCAGCTCGACCGTGCCGCCGCCGGCCTCGGCGAGGGTGCGTACCAGGGACAGGCCGAGGCCGGTGCCGCCCGCGCCGGCGCCGGGGGCCCGCCAGAACGGGTCGAGGGCCCGCGTGCGCTGGTCGGCGGTGAGGCCGGGCCCCTCGTCGAGCACGTGCAGTTCGACCGTACGGCGGGTGCGGCGCCACGTGACCGTCACCGTGCTGCCGTACGGGGCGACGCGCAGGGCGTTCGAGAGCAGGTTGTCGAGGATCTGGTCGAGGGCCGCGGGGATGGCCCGCACGTTCGTGTCGTCCGGGCCGCTGGTCCGCAGGCGTACGCCCTGCTTGGTGGCCAGGGGTGCCCAGAACGTGGTCCGCTCGGCCACGACGCCGGCCAGCCCGGCTGTCACGCGGGGCAGGGTGCTCTGCTCGGCGCGGGCCATCAGCAGCAGCGACTCGATCATGCGGGACAGGCGGTCGGTCTCGTTCAGGGCCGCTTCCAGGTTCTTGCCGCCGCCGGCTGTGATGTCGGGTTCGAGGTTCTCCAACCGCAGGCGCAGGGCGGCCAGCGGTGTCTTGAGCTGGTGCGACGCGTGGCCGTTGAACGAGCGCTGCGACGCGATCAGCCCGTTCAGCCGTTCGGCGGTCGCCCTGAACGTGCTGGCGAGGCGCTGCACCTCGGGCGGGCCGTCGGTCGTCGGCAGCCCGGCCGGTGGTGCGCCGTCGGCCAGCCCGCGGGTGGTCAGCTCCAGGGCCCGGATCGGCCGGCTGATCCACCGGGCCAGCGCGAACGCGATCACGGCGGCCCCGGCCAGCACGAGCAGCCCGGCGGCGGCCAGCATGAGCTGGAAGTGGTGCACCCTCGTGGTCACGGGCGCGGCGGGCACGCTGATCCGCAGTGCGCCGCGCGGGTAGAGCCCGGGATCCAGCGCGACGGCGACCGACATCATCCGCACGCCCGCGGTCTCGGGCGTGCGAGCGCTGACCCGGCCCTGCCCCTGAAGCACCTCCTCGATGTCGGAGTGCGAGGACGGGACCCCGGCCGAGTGGCTGCTGGCCACCAGGTCACCGTGCACGTCCATGACGTCGACCCGCCCGCCGAGACGCTCGGCCGACTCGCGGGCCAGCACGTCGACCTGCGGCATGTCGTTGACGGCCAGCGCCGAGTCGATGTACGCCGCGAGCACCTCGGCGTCGTGTTCGAGCTGCTCGAAGGCCTGCTGCCGCTCGTTGCGCTGCTGCGCGTAGCCCAGCGGCATCTCCAGCCCCAGCAGGATCAGAAGGGCGAAGGACACGTACGTGACCAGGAGCCGCCGGGTCATCGAAGAGCCGTGGTGCGACGGCCCACCGTACGGATGCGGGCGACCAGTTCCCGCAGGCTGAACGGCTTGGTCAGGTAGTCGTCCGCGCCCAGCTCCAGGCCCCGCACCCGGCTCTCCTCGTCGCCGCGCGCGGTCAGCATGATCACGGGCACGTCGCCGGCGCGGCGCAGCTCCCAGAAGACGTCGATGCCGTCGATGTCGGGCAGCCCCAGGTCGAGCAACACCAGGGCGGCGGGCGGCGCGGCGAGCGCCTCAGCCCCGGTGGCGACCCGGCTCGCCGTGATTCCGTAGCGGGCCAGGCCCTCGACCAGCGGCTCGGCGATCGAGTCGTCGTCCTCGACCAGCAGCACTCGCAGCTCCGCCGCCGGGGCGGGCACGGAGGCCGTACCGGTCAGGGCCGCGGCGATCGCCGACCGGATGCTCGCCGGCACCAGCACGGCCCGGATCACCCGCCCGCTGCCGTCCTCGGCCCGGCGTTGCAGCTCGGCGTCGACCGGCCCGCAGACCACGATCGGCAGCACCGGCTCGAGGATCGCGCAGACCCCGTTCGGTGTCATGTCCGGCAGCCGGCTGTCGATGATCAGCACCTCGGCCCGGCCGGTACGGGCCTCGGCGATCGCGGCCGCGCCGGTGCGGCACAGCGTCACGGTGTGGCCCGCGCGCTCCAGCATCGTCCGGATCGTGCGGCGTCCCTCTGCGGTGCGGAAGGCAACGAGAATGGTGGCCACGACCGATCTCCTTCTGCACGGCGACTGCGGAAAGGCGACCGTGCCAGAGCGCCCTGTGGTCCGACTGAGGCGCGGCTTAAGCGGTTCGGTTCAGGCGGGCTGCCCCTCCCGGATCGGCGCGACCAGCCCGGCGAAGAGCCCGGCTCGCGGCAGTTCGAGGAAGCACAGCGAGGTCGGGGCGACGACCCCGGGGGCGTCGCTCACCTCCCAGAAGGCCCGGCCCGTGAAGACGTACGATATGGGCAGTAACTCGACCTCGGCCGAGATTACGACGCCGAGACCGCCGTCGCCGCCACGCAGTGCCCAGAACAGCTCGGCGTCCTGGGTGGCGTCGACCGTGGTCACCCGGCCGTCGGCCGGCACCACGGTCAGCGAGTGCACCAGGTTGGCGGCGACCCCCACCTGACGGCCGTAGAAGCTGACACCGTTCAGGCCCGGACCGAGCCGCAACCATTGCAGCGCGGACGGAGGCCGGGGAATCCGTGCTACGGTTATGTCGTTGCGGTTTTAATTCAGTAGACGTTTTACGTCCCAGACGTTTCAGCGCCTGATGGGTTTCATTTCGACCCACGGGCGCTTTTTCTTTTGCTGTAATTCCGCGCACGGGTGAGCAGCACGGCTGCCGGCACCCGATCGATCTGCCGCCGCGGCCCGACTGGTTCAGCGGGCCGCGGTCCGGCATATGTCTGTTCGCGCTGCTCCGGGCCCCGATGGGCCACCCCGGCCGCGTGATCGAGCCGCCCGAGAAAGGCTACCGAGTGACCACGATCAACACACCGTTCCTCGCCCCGCCGACCGCCGAGAAGGAGACGCCCGCACCGCGCGAGTCCAACCGCGGCGAAACGGCGATGCGGCGGCTGCGGAACCCGTTCACCGTCGCGGCCGAAGTCAAGCCGCGCCCGGACGGCGCATGACCATCAGATTCGGATTTCTCAGCACCCATCCGCCCACCCACTGCGGCCTGGCGTCCTTCAACGCCGCGCTGGCGGCCCACCTCGCGGCGGACGGCGTCGCGGGCGGCATCGTCCGGGTCGCCGAGAACAAGGACGATCTCAAGGCCGCGCCCGGCGTGGTGCACACCTGGGTCGACACGGATCTCGGCGGCTGGCGTGACTGTGCCGAGGTGCTCGACTCCTTCGACGTCGCGATCGTGCAGCACGAGTACGGCATCTACCCCGGCCGCGACGGTGGCGAGGTCCTGTCGGTGCTGCGCCGGCTCAAGGTGCCGAGCCTCGTCGTCCTGCACACCGTGCTCGCCCGGCCCACCGCACGGCAGAAGTCGCTGCTGGAACAGATCGCGGCCACCGCCGGCGCGGTCGTGACCATGACCGGGGCGGCCCGCGACCGGCTGCTCGACGGCTACGAGGTCGACGCCGCGAAGATCTCGGTGATCCCGCACGGCGCCTCCGGCAACCCCGGCACGGCGCCCGAGCCTGCTCCCCAGCCCCACCTGCTCACCTGGGGCCTGCTGGGGCCGGGCAAGGGCATCGAGTGGGCGCTGCGCGGCCTCGCCCTGCTGCCGGACCTCGAACCCGTCTACACGGTGGCCGGCCGCACCCACCCGAAGGTCATCGAGCTGCACGGCGAGGCGTACCGAGCCGGTCTGCACCGGCTCGGCGCGGCCCTCGGCGTCGCCCACCGGGTGCGCTACGAACCGGCCTACCTCGACGACGCGGCCCTCGGCGCCCTCGTCCGCTCGGCCGACGTGGTCGTGCTCCCGTACGACTCCACCGAGCAGGTCACCTCGGGCGTCCTCGTCGAGGCGGTCGCGGCCGGCATCCCGGTCGTCGCCACCCCGTTCCCGCACGCGGTGGAACTGCTCACCGACGGCCCCGGGCTGCTCGTGCCCCACCACAATCCGAAGGCGCTCGCGACCGCGATCCGGCGGATCCTGACCAAACCGGCCCTGGCCGCCACGCTGCGAGCCCGGGCCGAGCCGGTGCCGACGTGGCCCGCGGTGGCCCAGCGCTACCACGACCTCGCCACGACGCTGGTCGCGGCCGACCGGAGCCCCGCCGCCGTCGCGAGCGCCTGACCTTCCCGTCCAACCGGACCACCTTGCTCCCGCCCTACCAGCGGCGGAATTCGGGCTCTTGATCGACAGCTCGCCGACCAGCGCCGCTTCAGTCGCGGCTGGCCGAGCTCGAGAAGTGGGCCGCCTGACCGCGGCGGACGGCCTCGCTGGCCAGCCGGGGACGGCGTCGCTCGTCGTTGGTGACCAGGCCGAACTTGTCGTACAGGTTGGTCAGATGTTTCTTGACCGCGCTGTCCGACAGGCCCAGTGCCGCGGCGAGCTCGCGCACCGACGGCGGCTCGGGGAAGGCCTGGCCGGCGGCGGTCAGCGGGCGGCAGAGTGCGGCCAGCACGTCCTGCTCGCGGCGGGTCAGCGCGGGCGGCGGGGGTGCCGGTTCGACGGTGACCGTCTCGGTGGACGGCTCGGCCGCGGGGGAGCGGAACAGCAGCCGGGCCGGGCCGACGTCGATGCGGTCGCCGTCGTGCAGGGTGCGGGCCTGACGCAGCGGCACACCGTTCACCGTCGTGCCGTTGGTGCTGCCCAGGTCGCGGATGGACCAGCCGGACGGGAACCGTTCGAGGACGGCGTGCAACCGCGACACGCGGTGGCCGGCGATCGCGACCTCGTTCGCCGGGGCGCGGCCGATCGACAACAGGTCGCCGGCCAGCGTCACCAGCCGCACCCGGCCGCCCTCGTGCACCTCGAGATGGCCGGTCACGGACAGTGCTCCCCGGTGGCGATGGTCAGCGGCGCGGGCAGGCCGGTTCCGGTCATCGTCAGGGTGGCCCGCGCGCAGCCGTCGAGCGGTGCCGGCTCGGTCCACTGTTCGACCGGCTGCCCGTCGGAGACCGCGGGCCGCCCGCCCGGTTCGGCGGCGACGCGCACCCGCCACTGCCCGGCCGGTCCGGCCGTGTCGCGATACTGCTTCCAGATCCAGGTGTACGCCATCACCGCGCGGCAGCCCGGCGACCAGTAGAGCTTCACCGACACCGCCTTGAAACCGCTGACATACCCGTACGCCGACCGCGCGACCTGATAGGCGTCGGCGTAGCACTTCCCGGGTGGCGGGTCGTCGTCCCGGGCGTACGCGATCTTGCCTTGGCCGGTCATGACGACCGTACGGTCGAGCACGCGCAGCGTCCCCGTGCGCGACCCCGCCGCCCGTGGTGTGAAGGCCAGCCCCACGCGGCAGGTCTCACCGTGCGTCAGCGTGCGGCCCGTGCAGTCGTCGGCCGCCAGCGTGAAGTCGCCGCCGTCGAGGGCCACCCGCAGCGGGGTCGTCGCGTGCGACCCGGAGTTGCGGATCGTGACGAAGCGCGGCTCGGGCTCGGCGGTCACCTTCTGTTCGGCGAAGTCCACGGCGGCCGGTGCTTCGAGCTCGGCCGCCGCGACCGCCTGGGAACCGCCGGCGGCCAGCACCAGCACGGCGCCGGCCAGGGCGGGGGCGGTCTTCCACCAGGCGGTGGCCCGGCGGGGCACCGGCACGGTGGCCGAGAAACCCTCGACGGCCAGCATGCGCTCGGCCAGGGAAGTCGGCGGAGGGGGCGCCGCCACCAGGGGAGTCGCCGTCGCTGCGGCCTCGCGCAACTTCGCGGCGAACGCGGCGGCCGAGGCCGGGCGGGCCGCCGGGTCCTTGGCCAGCGCGCGCTGCAGGACCGCGAGCACCGGGGCGGGCACGTCGAGGTCGGGGACGGGTTCGGCGGCCATGCGCGCGATCAGGGCCCGGATGCTCTCGCCGGGCCGGGGGACGAAGGGAGGGCGGCCGCACAGGCAGCGGTAGAGGGTGGCGGCCAGCGAATAGACGTCCGAGGCGGGCGTGGCCGGGTCGCCGCGCAACACCTCGGGGGCGGCGTAGAGCAGGCTGGCCGTGATCCTCTGCTGCTCGCGCGGGGGCTCACGGCGTACGGGCCGGGCCAGACCGAAATCGGCGAGCTTCAGGTCACCGTAGCGGGAGACGAGGATGTTCTCGGGTTTGACGTCGCGGTGCAGAACGCCCGCCTGATGGGCCGCCTCCAGCGCGCCGGCCACGGCGACACCCCCGGCGAGCACCTCTTGCCACCCGGCCGCGGCCCGGTCGGCCAGGGAGCCACCCTCCTCGTAGGACATCAGCAGGTAGGGCTCGCCTGACGTGGTGCGCCCGGCCTGGTGCACGGTGACGATGTTGGGATGGCCGGAGAGGCGGCCCAGCGCCTGCACCTCGCGCTCGAAACGGGCCTCGTCGATGTCGACGGCCAGCACCTTCACCGCGACCGTACGCTGGAACTCCGCCTGCCAGGCCCGGTAGACCACCCCGAAGCCGCCGCGCCCGATCTCCACCGCGTCGTCACAACCGGGAACCCCGATCAACGCTCCCGACGGTGAACGCAAGACTTCCTCCGGGCAGCGGGACGATGACGACTGCCGATCTTAGCCAGCCGTCCGCAACGGCCCACGGCGGCTCAGGCCCCCGCTTCGGCGCACTTCCCGCGACTTCATGAACGGCGCGGCACGACGCTGACCTTCTACGCCATTTCGGCCGCGGTCATCGGCGGCACGGCGCTGGCCGGCGGCTCCGGCACGATCATCGGCGCCCTGCTCGGCGCGCTGGTGCTGGCCGTGCTGCAGAACGGCTTCAACCTCATCGGCTACAGCGCCAACACGATCTACCTGATCCTGATCCTGATCCTGGGCCTGGCCATCCTGGCCTCGATGATCGCCGCTCGCTGGGCATCGACACGGTCTATCAGGACCTGGCGCTGGTCAACGAGCTGTCCGTTTATCACAACATGTTCCTCAACCGAGAGCTCGTACGCTGGCCGCTGCTGAACAACCGGGCCATGCGCAAACGTGCCGAGCAGCACCTCAAGGACATGGGCGTGAACCTCCCCGACGTCCGCGTCGAGGTCGCCAAACTCTCCGGCGGCCAGCGCCAGGCGATCGCGGTGGCCCGCTCGGTCTATTCCGACGCCCGCGTGCTGCTGCTCGACGAGCCGCTGGCCGCGATGGGCGCGAAGGAGGGCACGATGATCCTCGACCTGATCCGCGACCTCAAACGCCGCGGCGACGTCTCGGTCATCATCATCGCCCACAACTACGCCCAGGTCCTCGACGTCTGCGACCGAGTCAACCTGCTGCAACACGGCCGCATAACCTTCGACAAGCGAGCCCAGGACACGTCCCTGAAGGAACTGACCGACCTGGTCGTCGCCGAATACCGCCGTCCCCGCTGACCAGGGCCGCCTGCGGGCGGCCCTGGCTCTCAACAACCCGCCGTCACCCCTTGACCGACCACCACGTCGCCGGGGCGAGCAGGATCCTTGTGATGGCGGACAGCACGGGAAGGGCCCGCCGCGACCGGGTTGTCCGGTCGATCGGGGCGGTGCCGGCGTTCCCGCTCGAGTGCAGCTCCTCGGCCTGTTCGGCCTGCGCCGCGCGGAGTTCTTCCGCTGCCTCGAGCCGTTCCTGGGCCTGCTTCCGCAGCCGCGCGAGGATTCTGTCCTCACGGCTGCGAGACGAGTAGAGCGTGCCCCGCCATTGCGCGTGGGCGTGCATGATGGCTTCCGACAGGGTCAGCTGCGGCGTGGGCTGGTCGACGGTCGCCCGGCCCAGGAACCGGCGATGCCCGGGCGGGATCTTCGCCCACTCCTCGGCCCGTCGCTGCCGAGCCTCCTCGGCCCGGCGCTGCGTCTCCTCCCGCAACGCTCGCACCCGAGCCCGGGCCTCCTCGTCGTCGAGGAACACGCCCTCGGCGACGTTGATGCGCATGCCCGGTTCCCGCCGTGGCAGTTGGGCGTGCAGCGAGCCCGACGACGCCGCGAACCGGCCGAGCGCCACCGGCGCGACGGCGGGGCTGGGCACCGCAGCCGGGGTGACCTGTTCCGCTCGGCGCGGTCTCGGCTTCTTCCGGGGCTGAACGGTCTTCTTCAGGTTCTGTTCGTGCTTGCGGCGGCCTTCCTCGTGGAGTTCGCGGATCCGGTCGTACTGCTGTTGCGTATAGGTGCCGCCGACCCGCTTGTCGGTGAAGACCTCGAGCCACTTCTCGACCGAGGGCCATCCCTTGTAGCGGCCGTCCATCGTGGTCGTGATCGTGTTCTTGGCAACGCCGGTGCGGGTCATCCGGCTGGGCAGGATGTCCTGCTCCCGCAGCATGTCCCGCAGGTATTGACCCAGCGCCTGGGCTTCTCGGTCGTCCGGGATCTCCTTGAACGCCCGCGGCGACAGCTTGGTCTGTTTCGGGCGATGGCCCAGGGACGCGGTGGCGCTGTCCTCCTTGACCGGCGCGCTCACCTCAGAATCGGTGCGAGGTCGTCGGCGGGGCGGCCCACGGCCCGCCCGCCGGCCGTCAAGGCCAGCACCTGATGCGTGAAGCCGATCGCGAAGGCACCCACGGCGGCGACCGTGGCCAGCGCCTCGGAGGTGGGCATGCCGCCGGTGACGAGCGACAACGGCGCCGCGACGGACAGGAACACCACTACGATGACGAGTGCCAGTCGCGACGAGTGCCGTCGGTGACGGCCCCGCACATGGACGGACAGGTTCGGGTAGAACGACATCGGTCTCACCTTCACATGTACGAAGGAAGCACCCCGGCCTGAACCGAGGCGCCCTGGGTTTCGTCCGGACATGCGAGGGCTTCACGTGGCTGCGACCCCACAGCCCCGCTCCTCCGGCGAGAGAAGACAATTCTCTCTTTGGAGCCACGGTGGAAGCCCGGGGCGCAACTCGATGTTCATCAAGATCCGAAATCGCGGCTTCGTGAACAAGCCCAGACCAGCATGTTCACGACCGGCGGTTTGACCGCGAACATAGCTGCGGTTTAGAAACCCCAGGTCAGGCCTTGCGTGAACGAACCACAGCCCGCATCGTTGACGCCGGTAGGCATTCTCGGCATCGGTCTCACGGGTTTCGCGAACGTCGAGAGGGCGGGGCCCCACTGCGACGGGGTCCCGCAGCCCCTCCGGACTTTCCGCTATGGGCCGGACACTTACGGCTATAAGCGCGACCTGAGTATCCGTACGCATGTCTGCTCGGCCGGGGTCGGGAAGACTTCGGGCATGACGCAGCGCCGCCGGATCTCGCTCTTGCTCCTTGTCGCCGTCGCCGTGGGAGGACTCACCGCCGCGTGTTCGTGGCGGGAGGCGATCTGCCGGTCCGGCGAATATCCGGTCGCGGCCGTGGACAGCACGACCGGCCGCGCCTGCGTGGCCGACGGCGAGGAGCCGCCGACCGGGTACGTCCGATTCCCGCAAGGCAAAGTGCCCGAGCACGTTGACGACGAGTGGGACCTCTACTGGCGGGAGCACAAGCTCGACGAGCGCGGCAACGAGGTCGCCTGACGAGCGAGCCCCGGTCCCACGGGGGGACCGGGGCTCATTCCGTACGGTGTGGATCAGCCCTTGATGCCGTGGACCGGCGGGACGGTCAGCGTGCGGGCGCCGGGGGTGCCGCCGAGGATGATCTGGCGCAGCGCCGAGTTGTTCGTCGTGTCGAGCTCGGCCAGCTTCTTCTCCGGGTTGGCCAGCACCTGGATGTAGTAGGTGCCGTTCGGCAGGTCGGTGATCTCGAACGACTGGCCCGGACGGTACTGGCTGTAGGTGTCGCCGTTACCGATGTCGAGCACTTCCCGTACGGCGACGACGGTGTTCGCGCCGCACGAGGTGGACAGGTCGGTGTTCTCCGGCCGCCACTTCGCGTTCGGGATGGTGAAGTCGACCGCGTCCGTGTTGGCCAGGCAGAACGCCTCCTTGCCGCTGCGGACCGAGAGCTTCTGGGTCGAGTCGAGCAGGTTGTACTGCGCGAAGTCGGTGAAGTGCCAGTGCAGGTGACCCTCGCGGGCGTCCCACTCCATGGTGCCGGCTGGGCGGCTGCCGACCTGGTTGCCCTTGGCGTCGAAGAAGTACTGGTACGCGTCCATCAGCTCGGTGCCGGTGCGGCGGAAGCCGTCGACCAGCAGCGGTGACGTGCCCGCGTTCCAGACCGTCGCGCCGAAGTTCACGTAGTCCTTGCCGTCCTCCTCGGACAGCGCGATCTCCCAGGCCGGCAGGGAGCGCAGGTCGGGCCGCGGTCCGCCGGTCGGCGTGGCCTTGAGCGGGGTGGGCCGCTTGGCCGGTGCGCGCAGCTCGGGCACGTAGGCCGAGACCTGCCGCTTCGCGTCCCCCTCGGCGGTGTGCAGCGAGTGCTCCTGCGCGGTGCCGGCCGCCTTCGCCCGGGCCAGCCCCCGCTCGTCGGTGTCGGCGTCGACCACGGTCACCCCGACCGTGGCGGTGGCCTGGTCGTTCGGGATCTTGAACAGGTCGCGGTAGACCTGGTTGACCGACGCGGTCGCGGTGTACTTGCCGACCGGCAGGTCGAACTGCTGCCCCGGGGTGTACGTGGGCTCGTCCTGCACTTCGGCGTTCCAGCCGGCCTGCACGCCCCAGACCGCGCCGAGCGTGAACGGGTTGTACCCGCCGCAGCTCTGCGGGTAGGGGTTGGTGGCCGGGGCGTCCGGCCGGGTGCGCGCCGACGACCAGGAGTTGCCGCAGAACGGGGTCGTGTACTCGCTGACCACGGTCCCGGCCTCGTCGGCGATCTTGATCGTGGTGAAGTCCTTCAGGCCGTTGAAGTCGGGAACCATCCCGGACGGCAACGTCACCTTCTTCTTCTTGCCGTTCTGCACGACGTAGCGCTCGGCCGTGATCGGCTTGTCGTAACCGGTGCGGCTGGCCCAGATCTCCAGCGGGTCCTTGCCGGCGATCACGTGCAGGCCCAGGTCGAGCGAGAGGTAGATCTCGCCGTCGTAGTTCCACCGCTCGGCGGTCACCTGCCCGGTGGCGGCCACGAACGAGAGCGGGGGAACGGTGGTCGCGGCCTGGGCCACGCCGACACCGGCGGCGGTCAGCGCCAGCGTGGCCGCCACGGCGCCGTACCTCATCAGGCGCGAGCGCCGGCGGTGCTTCAGCGGATCGGTCATGGGGTCCTTCCGGTCGGGCGGCCGCCGGTGGAGCGGCCGCTGACCGACCATCCAAAGCGATACTTATGAATATCTTGTGAGGTCTATGTGCGGTGGCACGAAAAGGGGAGGAAAACCGGTCCACGGTCGGAGCGGCGCATCGGCCGAAAGTAAGAGACGCCGGTCGGGGTCCATCGCGGACAGTCGTCCCGTTCCGTTTCGGGCAGATTTCCAGATCTTTTCTTGACAACGTTGTCAGGTGGAGTGAGGCTGTCGATCTCTATAGCGATCGCTCCCCTTGGAGTCTCTGCATGAAGTTGATTGGCGGCTCCACCGCTGCCTCCCTCCTGCCCCGACGGTGGCTCGCCGCCGCCGGGGCTTTCATCGTGCCGCTCGGGCTGATCGTCGCCGCTCCCGGCGCCGCCTACGCCACCAACGGCGGGGTCAAGCCCGGCGAGTTCAGCTCCTCGTTCGAGACCGCGGACCAGCAGCCCGCGGTGAGCACCGTCGAGCTGGACAAGGGCAAGCCGGTGCAGGACAACCTGACCGGCGACTCCCGGGTAGCCCTGCCGGGCAGCCAGCTGGAGCAGGTCAGCGCCGTGACCGCCAGCGCCGAGAACGCGCCCAACGAGACCGCGGTCAAGCTGAAGGACTACAACAGTTCGACCAAGTGGCTCGCGTTCAGCCGTACGGGGTGGGTCGCCTACCAGCTGGCCACGCCCACGATCGTCGCGAAGTACTCGCTGACCTCGGCCGACGACGCGCCCGGCCGCGACCCCAAGGACTTCGTGGTCCAAGGCTCGCAGGACGGCGCCGCGTGGACCGATCTGGACACGCGCACGGGCCAGAAGTTCGCCGGCCGGTTCGCGACCAACACCTACAGCTTCGCCAACACCACGGCGTACGCGTTCTATCGCCTGAACATCACGGCCAACTCGGGTGACTCGATCATCCAGCTCGCCGGCTGGGACATCAGCGACGGCTCGAACGTGCTGCCGCCCGCCACCCCGATGCTGACCGAGGTCGGCGCGGGCCCCAACCGGGGCTCCAACCAGAAGCCGAACGCGGGCTTCACGGGCGTCGCCTCGGTGCGGTACGCCGGTGGCGCGCGAACCGACGGACGGGCGTACGGGACCAACAAGCTCTTCGACGTGAAGATCCCGGTCGGGCCGAAGACGCGACTGTCGTACAAGATCTACCCCGAGCTGACCGCCGAGAATCTGCAGTACCCGTCCACATACGTGGCCGTTGATCTGCACTTCACCGACGGCAGCTACCTGAGCCGGCGCTCCCCGGTCGACCAGCACGGCTTCGCCCTCACGGCGGCCGGGCAGGGTAAGGCCAAGGCGCTGTTCGCCGACGAGTGGAACGCGGTCAGCTCCGACCTCGGCGCGGTCGCCAACGGCAAGACGATCGACCGCATCCTGCTCGCCTACGACAACCCCGCCGCCACCGCCACCACCCGCTTCCAGGGCTGGATCGACGACCTCGCCGTGATCGGCGCGGCCACCGCGATCGACGGCTCGACGCTGACCAACTACGTCGACACGCGGCGCGGCACGAACTCGTCGGGCGGCTTCTCGCGCGGCAACAACCTGCCGATCACGGCGGTGCCGAACGGTTTCAACTTCCTGACGCCGGTCACCAACGCCACGTCGGACTCCTGGGAGTACGAGTACGCGCGCAACAACAACGCGGCCAACCTTCCGCTGATGCAGGGTCTGGCGATCTCGCACCAGCCCAGCCCGTGGATGGGTGACCGCAACCAGTTCTCGGTCATGCCGGTGCCGGCCGGGGGCAACCTCACCGGGCAGCCGCGCGACCGGGCGCTCGCGTTCAGCCACACCGACGAGACGGCCCGGCCCGACCTCTACCGCGTCAAGTTCCAGAACGAGCTGACCGCGCAGATGTCGCCGACCGACCACGGCGCGATCATGCAGTTCGGCTTCCCGGCCGGGCAGCCCGGCAGCCTCGTGCTGCAGAACGGCAACTTCGCGATCGCCGCCGACGGCACGGTCACCGGATGGGTCGACAACGGCAGCGGCCTGTCCGCCGGACGTAGCCGGATGTTCGTGGCCGGCTCGTTCGACCGCGCGCCTTTCTCCACCTCGTCCACGTCGGCCACCTTCGACGCCACCACCGTGACCCTGCGGTTCGCGACGTCGTTCATGTCGGTCGACCAGGCCCGCAAGAACCTCGACTTCGAGGTCACCGGGCGCAGCTTCGACCAGATCCGGGCGGCGGCGACCGCGGCGTGGAAGGACCGGCTCGGCCGGGTCGAGGTGAAGGGCGCGACCGAGTCGCAGCTCGTCACGCTCTACTCGAACCTCTACCGGCTCAACCTCTACCCGAACTCGCAGTCCGAGAACACGGGTACGGCGGCCAAGCCGCGCTGGCAGTACGCGAGCCCGGTGTCGGCCGCGACCGGAGCGTCGACCCCGACCCAGACCGGCGCCAAGATCGTCGACGGTCAGATCTACGTGAACAATGGGTTCTGGGACACCTACCGTACGGTGTGGCCGGCGTACTCGCTGCTCTACCCGGACATCGCGGCGAAGATCGCGGACGGGTTCGTGCAGCAGTACCGGGACGGTGGCTGGATCGCTCGCTGGTCGTCGCCCGGCTACGCCGACCTGATGACCGGCACCAGCGCGAACGTCGCGCTCGCGGGGGCGTACCTCAACGGGGTCAAACTTCCCGACCCGCTGGCCGCCTACGACGCCTCGGTCAAGGACGCCACGGTCGCCTCCGGGCGGGGCGCGGTCGGCCGTAAGGGCATCGAGACGTCGCTGTTCCTCGGCTACACGCCGACCACCACCGGCGAGTCGGTGTCGTGGGCCCTCGAAGGGTTCATCAACGACTTCGGCATCGGCAACATGGCCGCCGAGCTGGCGAAGGACCCGGCCACGCCGCGTGCTCGCCGCGACCAGCTCAAGGAGGAGTCGAAGTACTTCCTCGAGCGGGCCCGCAACTACGTGAACCTGTTCGACAGCAAGACGAAGTTCTTCCAGGGCCGCGAGGCCTCGGGCACGTTCCTCGAGGGCGACCCGCTCGACTGGGGCGGCGTCTACACCGAGACCAACGGCTGGAACTTCGCCTTCACCGCCCAGCAGGACGGTCAGGGCCTGGCCAACCTGTACGGCGGTCGTTCCGCGCTGGAGAAGAAGCTCGACGAGTTCTTCGCGACGCCCGAGAAGGCCGACCACCCGGGCGGCTACAACGGCATCATCCACGAGATCCTCGAGGCGCGGGCGGTGCGGCTCGGTCAGCTCGGCATGAGCAACCAGCCGTCACACCACATTCCCTACATGTATGACTACGTGGGCGCGCCCGAGAAGACGCAGGCGATCGTGCGCGAGATCCTGCAGCGCCTCTACGTCGGCAGCGAGATCGGCCAGGGCTACCTGGGCGACGAGGACAACGGCGAGATGTCGTCGTGGTACATCCTCAGCTCGCTGGGCCTCTACCCGCTGCAGACCGGCTCGTCCGAGTGGGCCATCGGCTCGCCGCAGTTCGAGCGGATGACCGTGCACCGCAAGAGCGGCGACATCGTCGTGAAGGCGGAGAACAACAGCGCATCCAACGTCTATGTGCAGAGTGTGAAGGTCAACGGGCGATCGCAGCACGGCGTCTCGCTCGACTCGGCGGCGCTGGTTCGCGGTGGCACCATCGAGTTCAAGATGGGCTCGAAGCCGTCCTCGTGGGGCACCGGCAAGCACGACGCGCCGGAGTCGCTGACCAAGGGCAACGAGGTTCCGAAGCCGCTGCAGGACACGACCGGGCCGGGCCTCGGCACCGCGACGGTCAGCGGCGGGCAGGACGCGGCGAAGCTGTTCGACGACTCGTCGTCGACCCAGCTCACGATCGCCTCGGGCACGCCGACGGTCAACTGGTCGTACCACGGGGGCAAGCAGAGGGCGACCTACTACACCCTGACCTCGGGTGCCGCCGTCGGTGACCCGACCGACTGGAAGCTGCAGGGCTCCCGCGACGGGATCACCTGGACGACGGTCGACTCCCGCAAGGGTGAGGTGTTCACGTGGCGCAACCAGACGCGGCCGTTCGAGGTCGACCGTCCGGGGCGGTTCAAGCACTACCGCCTCGCCGTCACCAAGAGCACCGCGGCCTCTGTCACTCTCGCTGAGATCGAGCTGCTCTCGGGCGGCGACGTCCAGCTCGGTGGCGGCGACGTCACGGTGACCGCCGGGGCCTCGGTGCCGGCGCGCGCCGGCGCGGCCGTGTCGGTGCCGCTGGCGACTGTCACGGGTGGGACGGCCGATTCTTATGAATCGACTATCGATTGGGGCGACGGCTCTGCCCCGGTCGCGGGCACGACCGTGCTCGGGTCGCGGGCGGTCTACAACGTCACCGGATCGCACACCTACGCGTCGCCCGGTCACTACCAGGCCTCGGTCACGGTGACGGACGGGACCAGCCAGGATTCCGCGACCGTCGGCGTCGACGTGGCGTACGTGCCCTCGTCGGGTCTGGTCGCCGCGTTCGACACCGTGTGCATCGGTGACGAAGGGGTGCTGCCGGCCGACTGCGACGCCAAGGACTGGGCCTACTCGCGGGCGGCGCTCGCGGCGGGCGGTGTCGCGCAGGGTCAGCGTGTCGCGGTTCCGGGCACGGCGCTCGGCTTCACCCTGCCGGTCACCCCGGCCGGGCAGCCGGACAACGCGATCGGCAACGGCAAGACTCTTCAGTTGAACCTGCCGGCCGACGCGCGAACCATCTCGTTCATCGGCGCGGGAACGCAGGGCAACCAGAGCACGTCGGCGACGGCCCGGTTCAGTGACGGCACCACGGCGTCGCTGCCGATCCAGATGAGCGACTGGACCCTCGGGGGCAACCCCAACGGCACCCCGTCGTACGGCAACATCGTCGTGGCTCGCACGGCCTACCGTCTGCACGGCACGAGCCGGGACAGCGCTCAGCCGTTCCTGTTCGCGACGGCACCGTACGCGATCCCGGCCGGCAAGACGCTGGAGTCGGTGACCCTGCCGACGCAGTCCGGCGACCCGGGCTCGGCCGGCCGCATCCACGTGTTCGCGGTCGCCGACGACGGCACGCCGCACCCCGCGGTCTCGGTGACCGCTCCGGCCGGTCAGACGGCCACGGCCGGGCAGGCGTTCACGGCCCAGCTCGGTGCGGTGACCGGCGGCGTGGGCTCGCTGAACGCGCGCGTCCAGTGGGGCGACGGCACGGTTCCGCAGGACGCCACGGTCACGGCCGGGGCGATCAGCGGGCAGCACACGTACGCCCAGCCGGGTACCTACACGGTGCACGTCACCGCGTGGGACTCGCTGTCGAGCACGACGGCCACCTTCACGGTGACGGTGGCCAAGGCGACGGCGGGGGCGCCCACGGCGACGACCCTGAAGGTGGCCGCCGAGCCCGCTTCGCCTTCGGCCAGCCCCGAGGTGCAGTTGTCGGTGGAGTCGGGCCCGCGGGGCACGGCGATCACCGTCGACGGCTCCGGCTTCGCCCCGAACGCGGCCGTCCAGGCCACGTTCGGTGACGGCCTGTCGGTCACCACCCTGCACGCCAACGCCGACGGCGTGGTGTCGGGCGAGACCGTGAGCGTGCCTGGCGGGGCCGTCCCGGGCCCCACGAGCGTCACGCTCTCCGGTGCCGACGCGCAGCCCTTCACGGTCACCGCGAAGTAGCAGCAACCGAACCGCCGGCGGGCAAGCCTCCCTTGCCCGCCGGCGGTTCTTCACTGTCGGGGAAGCCGAGGGCCTGCGCGTCCCGCCGAGACCTGCCCCCAGCGTTTACCGTTCGAAGCAAAGCGCCGGTCCAGAGCATTCGGGTCGAGGTCTGTCGGCGGATGCTCGATGCAGGCACCGGGTTTGCGCGGCCTGGATTGCCGCGCAGTCCACCCGGGCCGGCCGCTGTCGTGGTGCCGCTGCGGCGCGGCCGGTTGCGGTGATTGGATGGTCCGCCGCGGTTGCTGGAGCCGGGATTCAGGCCCCTCCCGCGCTTGATCGTTCTGCAAATCCTTGATGTTGGCCCCTCGAACGTGATCGAGGGTCCCATATCCTGGCAATCGGATTGATCATGGGGCCAGGAGACCTTTCCGTGGAGTTTGAGGCTTTTCTTCCACCTGCCACGACGGCGAACGGGTACAGGTGGAGCTGAGGCAGCGACTCGGCCTGAGCACTTGCCGGCGCGGCAGGAGGCATGCCGAACTCCGCCGCTCGTCGCTTCACCTGAGGTCGGCGACGCGTTTCCTCCACGACGTGGCCGCCGACCCGGGCTGCGTCGTCATGGCTGGATCGTCAGGCGGGTGATCACGCCGTCGCGGAGTTCGAAGAGGTAGTGCAGGTCGACCTGGCCGCCCGGGAAGGTGCCCTCCAGGTGCTGGACCACGTCGTACGTGATGGTCGCGCTCTTGAATTCCGTGGTGTAGGTGTATTCGCCGGCCGCCTTCGTCAGCCAGGACTGGATCTCTTCGGTGCCGTGGTAGGTCTGGCCCTCGTCGGTCACGATCGCGTCGGGGGCGAAGGTCTGGGTGACGGCGTCGTTGTCGTGGGCGTCGTGTGCGGCCAGGTAGGCGGTGATCACGTCGGGTAGCTTGTCGGTCATGGGGCAAGACTCGACCCTCCCGCCGGGGGAGGGTCAACGGCTGACGATCGGGGCGTTCGCCACACTCACTCACCTGAGCGTGCGCACGCTCCGGCGCTATCACGAGGCCGGGCTTCTGGAGCCGCGCACGGTCGACCCGTTCAGCGGATATCGCTACTACGACGCCGGCCAGATTCCGGTGGCGCAGGTCATCCACAGGCTCAGGGAGCTCGACGTGCCCCTGGCCGAGGTGAAATCTATAGTCGAGACCGACGATCCGGGGCGGCGAGCCGATCTCGCCGCGGGACACCTGAAGCGTCTTGAGGACGAGCTCGAGCGCACGCGTAAGGCGATCGTCGCGCTGCGCCGCCTGCTCGACCCCGACCCGGCCGATCTTCGGGTCACGCTGCGGTCCGATCCGGCCCGCACGGTCGCGGCCATCAGCGGGCGGGTCTCGTTGAGCGGCGTGATCGAGTGGTACGACGCGGCGATGCGACGGCTGGACGAGGCGTATCCGATGGCCGAGCGCACCGGGCCGCCCGGTGGGCTGTACGACAACGAGCTGTTCACCGCGGGCGAGGGCCGGATGACGGTGTTCCGGCCGGTGCGCGAGCCGCGGGCGGAGGCGGTCGAGCTGCCCGCCGTCGACCTCGCCGTCGTGGTGCACGAGGGGCCGCACGATGACATCGACGTCACGTACGGCCGCCTCGGCGCCTGGGTCGTCGAGCAGGCTCTCGCCGTCGACGGGCCGGTCCACGAGACCTACCTGGTGGGCCCGCGGGACACCCCAGTCGCGGCGGAGTGGCGTACGGAGATCGGCTGGCCGGTGTTCCGCCTCACCGCAGGGTGAAGCGCACCGAGGGGTAACCCCGGCCTGGCACGGCCCCGCCGGAAATACCAGCGGGGCCGCGAAACCAGACGTCAGTGGCAGGAACCGGTGCCGCTGTCGCTGTACGTCTTGCCCGCGACCGGCACGAACTGCCAGTCGTACGAGCCCGAGTGCAACGTGAACTTCAGAACCCCGTACGTGTCGCTGTTGCGGGCTTCGCTGTTGGGCTGGATCGTGCCGAAGGCGTAGTGGCTCGCCCCGCCCATGCCCGCGACGAACGAGCGCAGACCCCGCGACGAGTCCGCGGCACCGTTGGCGTTCATCGGCGCGAACCGCTCGTAGACGTGGTTGTGACCCCACACCACGACGTCCGCGTTGTAGTCGTACAGCGCCTGGTAGAGCGGCCGCGTCGACGTCGAAGGCGCGTGGTTCGAGCTCGACGTGTACAGCGGGTGATGCCAGTAGGCGATCGTGCACGGCTTGCTGCTCGCGGCCAGGTCGGCGCGCAGCCACTGCTCCTGGGTCGAGCCCGCCGACATGCTGATGTTCGAGTTCAGCGACACGACGTGCCAATTGCCCAGATCGTACGAGTAGTAGCCGCGCCCGGACGGGCCGGCAACCGAGCCGAAGTAGCTGTAGTACGCCGAAGCGCCGCTGGTGTTGTAGTCGTGGTTGCCGGGCGTCGGCCGCGTGCGCGACTTGTGCCGGCCCCACGTCGGCTCGTAGTAGCTCGAGAACTCCGACGCGGTGCCGTTGTCGTAGACGTTGTCGCCCGTCGTGAACACCGTCCCCGAGATGCCGTCGAGCAACGCCGCCGTCTGCGTGTCGCCGCTGCCGCTGTTGGCGATGTCGCCGACCCCGACGAAGACCGGGTCGCCCGACGGGGGAGTGGTGGTGCCGGTCGTGACGACGAGCTGCGGGGCGTCCGCGCCGCTCTCGCGGGTGTCGTAGTAGGCGCCGTCCGAGTTGCTGGACGTCCCGGCGAAGCTGAACGTGCCGTTGCCCTTCACCACGGCCGAGGCGTCGACCTCGTACCAGGTGTTCTCGCCGACCGAGCCGATCGTGCCGAGGGTGGCGCCGTCGATGGCCGGCTGGTTGTTCCAGGTCGTGCCGGTCTCCGACCACGACGTGCTGGAGACGGCCTTGAACGTGCCGCCGGCCGGGCTGCCCGAGTTGCCGCTGATCGTGCGCAGCCGGATCTTGGCGCTGGTGATCGTGCCGCTGACGCCCGAGACGGTGAACCGCAGGAACGAGCGGCGCACCGGCGAGTTGTCAACGACGATCTGGGTGGACGTGCCGTAGTTGGTGGTGGCGGTGTCGCTCTGCACATAGGTGTCGGCGACCGGCGTGAAGGTGGCGGTGGCCGCTGACGCCGGGCCGGCGGTGCTGATGACGATCGCCGCCGAGGTCACGGTCAGGATGGCGACCGAACCGACGGTGAGCTTACGGATACCCATACGGGCATTCCCTTTCCTCGTACGGAATTGGAGCGGCCCGAATCTAAAGGCGTCAATGGGCGACCAGGTGAACGATGAACCCGCCGCCGGATGAAGATCTTTCGTGCCGCCTTCATGTCCCGCCCGCCTGCCGTACATCTGCGGTGGTCAATGTCGCTTCCCGTGTACCTCTCCACCATCGAGCGACCCTCTCGCGGGCGGCTCGCCTTCATGGGCGGCAACGTTCTCGCCCTCGGCACGGTCAGCCTGATCACCGACGTCTCGTCCGAGATGGTGACCGCGATCCTGCCGCTCTACCTCGTGCTCGGCCTCGGCGCCGGCCCTCTCGCGTACGGCGTCCTCGACGGCGTCTACACCGGAGCGACCGCCGTGCTGCGGATCGTGGGAGGCTTCGTCGCCGACCGGGTCCGCAGCCGCAAACTGGTCGCGGGCCTCGGTTACGGCCTCTCCGCGCTGGCCAAACCGGCGCTGCTGCTGGCCGGCCGCTCGGTGCCGGCGGTGGGTCTCGTGATCGCGGCCGACCGTCTGGGCAAAGGCCTGCGTACGGCACCTCGCGACGCCCTGATCACCGAAGCCGTGCCGCCTTCGCAGCTGGGCCGCGCCTTCGGGCTGCACCGCACGATGGACGCCGTCGGCGCGTTCCTCGGCCCGCTGGTCGCCCTCGGTGTGCTGGCGCTGACCGCCGGCTCGTACGACGCGGTCTTCGTCACCAGCTTCTGCGTCGCCGCCCTCGCGGTCGTGGTGCTCGTGCTCTTCGTCCGCGAGAAGGCCGCGGCAGCTTCCCCCGTCGCGGCCATCCGTCTGGGGGACGCGGTGCGGCTGCTGGCCGACGCTCGCCTGCGCCGGCTCGTCGTCGCGGCGGGCCTGCTCGGGCTGGCCACCATCGGCGACGGCTTCGTCTACCTGCTGCTGCAGCGGCGCGAAGAGCTGAGCGTCGTGTGGTTTCCGCTGCTCGCCGTCGGCACCAGCCTGTCCTACCTGCTGCTGGCGACGCCGCTGGGCGTGCTGGCCGACCGCATCGGGCGTCTGCCGGTGCTGGCCGGGGGCGGCGTCGCGCTGGCCGTAACCTATCTGCTGCTGACCGGGCCCCTCGGCGGGCCGCCGCTGCTCGTGCTGGTGCTCGGGCTCTACGGGCTCTTCTACGCGGCCACCGACGGGGTGCTGATGGCGCTGGCCGGCCCGCTGCTGCCCGCCGGGTTGCGGGCCACCGGGTTGGCGCTCGTGCAGACCGCGCAGGCCCTGACCTATCTCGTCTCGTCCGTGCTCTTCGGGCTCGCCTGGCAGACGTGGGGACCGGCCGGGGCCGGGCGGGCCGCCGCACTGCTGGCCGTGGTCGCCCTCGCCGGGATCGTCCTGCTGCTCCGCAACCGCACTCGCCCGGAGGTGGCGCGATGACCACGCGACGCAAGCTTCTCCTCACGGCCCTCGCGGCCGTACTGCTCGCCGCCGCGGCAATCGGGTACGCCGTCTCGCGTCCGCGCCCTTCGCCCCGGCCGGTCGCCGCCGCTGCCGGGCCGGTCACGCTGGCCACGGGGCCGGGCACACCGGCTGCGGGGCCGGGCACGCGGGCTGCCGGGCCGCGGATCCTCGCGATCACCGATCGGCATCTGACGGTGGCCCCGCTCGGCGGCGACTCGCGCTCGATTTCGGGCGTCGAGTGCCTTCGGGCGTACGCCGCCGCGGGCACCGCCATCTGCCTGCGGCCGAAGACGGCCTGGTCGTACGAGGCCGCCGTTCTCGACGAAGAGCTGCACGAGCGTACGGCGTTCGCCGTTCCCGGCCTGCCGAACCGGGCCCGGGTCTCGGCGAGCGGCCGCATGGTCTCGTGGACCACGTTCGTCGGCGGCGACTCCTATGCCGGCAGCGCCTTCTCGACCCGCACCGGCATCCTCGACACGCGGACCGGCAACCGCGCCGACACCCTCGAGAACTTCACGATCCGCCGCGACGGACGCCCCTACCGCAGCGCCGACGTCAACTTCTGGGGCGTGACCTTCACGGCCGACGACAACCGCTTCTACGCCACGATGTCGACCGGCAGGAAGCGCTACCTGGTGCTGGGGGACTTCGCCGCCCGCTCAGTCACGACCATCAAGGAAAACGTGGAGTGCCCGTCGCTCTCGCCCGACGGCACCCGTCTGGCCTTCAAGCAGGCCATCAACGCCGACCCGGCCCGGGGCTGGCGCTTGTCGGTGCTGGACCTGTCAACGATGCGGGTCACCGAGACCACCGAGCCCACGAGCGTCGACGACCAGGCCGCCTGGCTCGACGACCACACCCTGATGTACACCCTGCGAACCGGCGACGGCACGCCGACCGTCTGGTCCGTCCCCGCCGACGGCACAGGCGCGCCCCACCCGCTCCTGACCGGCGCCGAGTCCCCAGCCCCATTGAAATGAGCTGCTCAGCGGCACATCTCGTCCCGGCGGCCTGACCGTGGTTCCCGCCATTCTGCGCCGGCCTCAGTAGCCACGCCCTACGCCGCCCGGCGCAGCCATTCCTCCACCCCGGCGATGTGGACCGTCGCCCAGGCACGGGCCAGGTCGGGGCGGCGGGCGGCGATCGCGTCGTGGATGGCCTGGTGTTGTTCGCGGGTCTTGGCGACGGCGCCCTCCTGGGTGAGGCCGCGCCAGATGCGGGCCCGGGTCGTCGGGCCGGAGAGGCCATCGATTATCGAGCAGAGCACGGCGTTGCCCGCCCCGGCCGCGATGAGGCGGTGGGATTCGACGTCGTTGGCGACCAGAGCCTCGACCGTGGGGGCGGCGCTCAGCTCGTCGAGCAGGACGCGCAGCTTGGCGATGTCGGTGGTGGGCATGCGCTCGGCGGCCAGGGCGGTGGCGGCCGGTTCGAGGATGCGGCGGACCTCGAGGAACTGCAGGACCGTGTCGTCGCGGTGGAAGTCGACGACGAAGCTCAGCGCGTCCAGCAGCAGGGCCGGATCGAGGCTGGTCACGTACGTGCCGTCGCCCTGGCGTACGTCCAGGACGTTGATCATCGATAGCGCGCGCCGCATATTCGGCCTCTGCCTGCCGCCGCCCAAGGATGATCACTTTCTTTTCTTGCTGAAAGACCCGATGTCTAGAGAGCTTTCGCTGTGGAGGTCTGTCGTCGGCGGTCCCGGGCCGGGCGTCCCCTTCGCGCAGCCGGTTGCGGAGGGCGGTCGGGGAGGGCGACCGGTCACCGAGGACGCTCGGTCGCGGAGGACGCTCGGTCGCGGAGGACGGCAGGTCACGGCGGCACGACCGGTTGCGGCGGACGGCCGGTTGCGGCGGCTTCACAGGCGGGCCGGGGTCGTGGTCCCGCGTGGTGCCGCGGGTCGCGCTGACAAGTGCGCACGCCAACTAGGACGTCAGGTCCCAACTTCAGCGATTCAGGCCCCCCATCCCCTTGATCAATTCGAGATCCTTGATACAGGCCCCTCGAGCGCTCCCGAGACCCCTACATCAAGGACCAGCCAAACGATCAAGCAAGCGGACAGGCCCAGTTCCTGGATATTGGGTATTGCGGCGAGCCAACCGCTCGCCGTGACCGGCCGCATCACCGCCCTGCCACGACGACGGCCGGTGCGATCAGCCGCGCGAAGCGGATGCCCGCACGAGATCCGGCGGGGATAGACCTTGACCGCGAAAGCTCACTGATCAGAGCGCGTTTCCCGCGATGATCATGGTGAGGACGAACTCGTCGGCGAGGTAGGCGACCGGACTCAACCGTGGCGTCAGGCGATGAGAAGGCGCAGACCGAGTTCGGCGGCCTCCAAGGTCATGACGTCGCGGTTGCGCTCGGCCCACCGGCCCGACTCGAGGTCGTCGCGGAGTTCGCGCACTGCGCGGTCCTCGGCCTCTGCGCCGACCCTCGTCCACACCGACACTGCGCGGCGCACGTGTTCGTCCAGATAGGCCTCGGGTCTGCGCCAATGGGCCTCGAAGAAACCGTCGGCGCAGTCCCACGGGATCGGCACCGGCTCGGTGCGGGCGCCGATCGCCTGGGCGAGGTCGGCCAGCGCCGGCCGGCCGGTGAGGAGCCGGCCGAACTCGGGCAGATAGTCGCTCGTCAGCCAGAATCGGTCGCGCCAGCCGGCGCCCTCGTAGGTGAACACCACCACCCGGCGGGCCACCCGGCGCATCTCGCGCAGCCCGGCGACCGCGTCCGGCCAGTGGTGAACCGTGCTGACCGCCATCGCCGCGTCGAACGACTGGTCCTCGAAAGGCAGGTTCGCCGCCGCGGCCGCCACGCACGGCGCTGACCCCGCAGGACGTTGCGCCCGCATCACCGCCGAGGGCTCGACCGCGGTGACGAGACGGCCCGGAGGTTCGTACGATCCGGTTCCGGCCCCCACGTTCAACACCTTTTCGGCATCACCGAGCGCTTCCCAGATGCGCGCCGCGATCCGTGGTTCGGTGCGCCGCGTCGCGGGATAGGCCGATCCGATCGTGTCGTACAGCTGCGCACCGAACATCTGAAGCTGCTCCTCCGGCGTAGTCCTGATCCCTCTGGCCCGTGCGTGCAATTCCCGGTCGATGGCCGTGACCATCGCCGCCGCGCGATCCCGCTGCTCGACCAGCAACCCGCGAAGCCGGCGCAGATGCGCGACCGCGTCGGTAGCCGGATCGTCGACCAGGTCCGCGATCTCCCGCAGCCCGAACCCCAGCCTTCGATAGGCCAGCACCTCCCGTAGCCGCTCGACGTCCCTGGCGGAATAGGCCCGATGCCCGGCCGAAGTCCGCGCCGACGGCCGCAGCAGCCCGATCTCGTCGTAGTGATGCAGCGTGCGAACAGTGACGGCGGCCAGCCCGGCCACCCGCCCCACAGTCAGGTGTTCCTCCACACCCCGACTATCTGCCATCACGCCACGTGAGGCACAAGCCGCGCGCCGCCCCAACATCACCGACCGGCATGCCGAGGCCGGCGTGACCGGGCGGCGTTGCCGGCTTACGGGACCGAGTCCGGCGTGCTCGGGCGGTGGAGCCGGCTTGTCTCGCGGTGGGCGCGGTGCGGGTCACAGCGGTCACCAGAAGTTGATCTTCAGGATGCTGGGTGGCCTTGTGGTGGACGGCTGCTGGGGGCGGCGGTGGGTGAGAGTAGCGGCGACGAAACCTGTCGATAGCGTGAAGGACTGAGCAATGCCTGAATGGAGTTCTGGACGCGGATGGCGCCGGGCCCTCGTGGTCGCCGGCTGCCTCGTGCCCATGATGGCGTCCGCGGCCAACGCGGCCCCGGCCCTTGCGTCGACGCACGAGCTTTCGGCGGTCGACGCCGTCAATCAGTTCATCGGCACCGAGATGGACACGACGCAGAACAAGAGCAACGACGCGTACGGCAACACGTTCCCGGGCGCGGCGGTGCCCTTCGGCATGGTGCAGCCCAGCCCCACCACGTACAAGGAAGGCAATGCCCTCGTCGGGGAGAAGGGCGGCTACGAGTACACCGCGTCGCTGATCCGCGGCTTCGGCATGACCCGTTACTCGGGCACCGGCTGCACCGGGCGCTTCGGCGGGTATGAGTTCCCCACCATTCCGTACGCGGGGGATCTTGTTGATGGTGTGCTGCCGAGCAACCCGAACGCCGACATCAAAAAGTATTACTTGGGCTTCAGTCATGCCAATGAGGTATCGCAGCCCGGCTACTACGGAGTGAAGCTCGACAACGGCATCGAGGCCGAGCTGACCGCCAGCACCCGCACGGCCGTGAGCCGCTTCGACTTCCCGAAGACGACCGGAGCGCCCGGAGCGCCCGGAGCGGCCGAGCAGGTCGGCAGCTCGACCCTGCTGCTCGACGTCTCGGGACCGAACAACCGCACGTTCGGCAGCGAGGTCACCATCGACCCGAAGACCCGCACGGTCGAGGGCTGGATGTACGGCGTCGACGTCTGCGACAACGGTAACTACTACAAGGCCTACTTCTCCACCCAGTACGACCAGGACTTCGCGTCGTACGGCACCTGGACCGACGACGCGATGACCGCCGGCTCCGCGCACGCGGTCAAGAGCAGCACCGATGTCGGCGTAGACTACCGGCACGACAACGGCGCCTGGGTCACCTTCAAGACCGGCGCGAAGGTCGTCGCGAAGACCGGCTTCAGCTACACCAGCGTCGCCAACGCCGCGCTCAACCGGAATCAAGAGGTCGGCAAGCACGACTTCAACGACATCAAGCACGATGCAAAAAAGGCATGGAAAGACGCGCTCGGCACGATCGACGCGCATGGTGGAACCAACGAGCAGCGCATCAAGCTCTACACCGCGCTGTACCACGCGTTCCTCAACCCGAACGTCCGTGACGACGTCAACGGCGAGTACCGAGGCTTCGACGAGCAGATCCACACGGTCGAAAAGGGCCACCACTTCTACAAGAACATCAACTTCCCGGGCTCGGGCTGGGACGCGTACCGCAGCCAGGTGCAGCTCGTCGCGCTGACCTTCCCGAAGGTCGCGAACGACATCAACCGCTCGATCGTGGCGCTGACCCAGCAGAAGGGTTCGTGGGCGCCGGGTTCGGCCCGCATGCAGGGCGACAACTACCAGGTCATCCTGGCCACGCTCGACGACATGGGCGCGACCGACTACGACCGCGCGGCCGCCCTCGCCTCGATGAAGGCGACCCAGGTGCTGCCGGCCACGAAGACGTCACGCACCGACGGCTACCAGTACTTCGCCACCGGCATGATCGAGAACGCGAAGGGCGACTTCGCCACCTCGCGCGTCCTCGAGTACGCGACCGACGACTTCGCCATCGCGCAGCTCGCCCAGCGTCTCGGGGACAAGCAGGCGTACGACTTCTTCTCGGCCCGCTCGCAGAACTGGATGAACGTCTTCGACCCGCAGACGCAGCACATCCTGCCGCGCTCGCGGAACGGCTTCGACCGCTCGTTCGACCTGCGCGTGCGTGACGACTCCGCCGGTCGCGGCCAGTTCAACCAGTCGACCGGGTATCAGTACGGCTGGAACGTTCCGTTCAACCTCTCGACGCTGATCGCCAAGCGCGGCGGCATCGAGAAGTCCACGGCCGGGCTCGACGTGCTCATGGAGAAGCTCGACGCCGGCGCCTACACCCAGACCGGCAACTACCTGTCCAACCAGCCCGCCTTCGGCACCCCGTGGGTGTACAACTGGCTGCAGGCGCCGTCCAAGGGCGTCGACGTCCTCTACCGCGCCGTCAACGAGATGTACGACACCACGCCCTCGGGCCTGCCCGGCAACGACGACACGGGTGCGCTGAGCGCCTGGTACGTCTTCGCCAACCTCGGCCTCTACCCGGCCGTCCACGGCACCGGTGACCTGGTCATCAGCGCCCCCATGTTCGACAAGATCACGATCGACCCGGTCGGCTCGTCCCGGGAGATCAAGATCAAGGCTTCCGGTACGGCCGGGGGCGCGCGCTACGTGGGCGGTCTTCGCGTCAACGGCCAGAAGCGGAGCGCGTCCTGGATCGACAGCTCGTTCCTGCGCAAGGGCGGCACGCTCGACTTCACGATGACGTCTGCTCCCGGCGCGTGGGGCACCAGCGCCGCCGACGTCCCGCCCTCGTACACCGCCGGCGCCGACGCCCGTAACAACCTCGGCACCACCCCTGACGGTCAGGGCAACCTCGGTTCGCTCGACCTCAGCGACTGGTCGCTCTCGCGTACGTCGCTCGCGGCGGCCGGCATCACGCCCGGCGCGACCGTCCCCGGCACGGCGTTCACCTGGCCCGCCGCCGAGCCCGGCCAGCCCGACAACTGGATCCCGCACGGCCAGCGAGTCGCCGTCACCGACAAGACCGTCGGCGGCACGCTGTCGTTCCTCGGCCTGTCGACCAACGGCCCCGCCGCGGGCACGGCGATCGTCACCTACACCGACGGCACGACCCAGCCGGTGCCGTTCTCGCTGAGCGACTGGGGCGCGAACCCCGCCGCCGGTGAGACCGCCGTGGCCACCCTCGCCGGCCGCAACAACGCGAACGGCACGGCCGGCGGCGGAACGTTCCGCCTCTTCGCCTCCCAGCCGGTGGCACTCGACGCGGCCAGGACGGTCGCCTCGGTCACCCTCCCCGAGTCCACCGACCGCGGCATAATGCACGTCTTCGACGTCGCCGTGAGCTGACCTTCGCCAGACCGGAGGCCGTCGGGAGATCACCTTCCGGCGGCCTCCGCGGCCTCCGGCGGCTTCCAGCGGCTTCCGGAGGCCTCCGGCGGCCTCCGGCTCGTTCAAGTGACGTAGTCGGGGGAGCGGGTGGCTCGCGCCTGCCGCTCGACGTGCAGCGAAATCCGACTCCCGCGAGATCGGTGCCGGCCGACGCCACCGCCGGCCGGTTCTGCCGCAGACGGGTCAGCGGCTGGTGCGGACGGTGTCGAGCAGGGCCGGGAGCTCGCTCATGTGCTCGAAGACGACCGTTGCGGGGCCTTCGAGCCGGTGGGCGGGGGTGAGGCCGCCGGCGAAACCGAGGCAGCGCATCCCGGCCGTTCGCGCTGCCTGGGCGCCGTACTGGCTGTCCTCGACCACGACACACGCCGAGGGTGGCACCCCCATGCGGGCGGCGGCGTGCAGGAACAGGTCGGGGGCGGGCTTGCCGTGAGCGACTTCCGTAGCGCTGAAGATGCGGCCGGCGAAGCGGTCGTAGAGGCCGGTGCGCCCGAGCGTGTGCCTCATCTTCTCGTGGGTGCCGCTGGAGGCCACACAAGTCGGCAGGGTGATCTGGTCGAGTGCCTCCTCGATGCCCTCCACGGCGGTCAGGCCGGAGTCGACCTCTTCGCGGTGTTCGATGTCGAAGCGTTCGCGCCACGTGCCGGCGGCTTCGGCGCCGAGCCGGGCGGCGACGATCTCGCTGATGGAGGTGACCGAGCGGCCGACGAACTGGTCGATCACGTCCTGCGCGGTCAGCGGCCAGCCGAGCCGCGCGCCCAGCGCGACGTTGACCCGGACGGCGATGCGCTCGCTGTCGACCAGCACACCGTCACAGTCGAAGATCACAAGACCCAACGAATCGATCATCGCGAAACGGTAGCCCGGACGAGACGCACCACCGGCGCTGCCTACCCGGCCGGGGCCGAGCGGCCGCCCTAGCCGGCCCTTCAAGGTCGCCTGACCAGGGCCGGGGCCAAATCTCAAGTGAAGACTGTCGATTCCATGGAGCATCGGACCGATCGGAATTGGCGGGTAGGATGGCGATCATGAGCGTTGCGTCCCGGGCCGCGATCGCTCGGGGCGACATGTCCGGCATCTTCTGACAGTCGGTTGGGGCGGGTTCATGCGGATTGATTTCGGCTCGTCGCTGAGATCGCGTCTGGGGATCGAATGGGAGATCGCGTGCGTCGACCGCCGCAGCGGTGAGCTGACCGCGGCTGCCCCCGCCCTGCTCGCCAAGCTCGGCACCAACACCGGCTTCCCTCATGTGACCAGCGAGTTGCTCACCAACACGGTCGAGCTGGTCACCGCGCCCCACGACCGCACCCGTGACGCCGTCGCCGACCTCGCCCGCCTCGTCGAGCGCGTCAGCGCGTACGCGGAACCGATGGGTGTTGATCTTCTCTCGTCGGGGACGCACCCGTTCAGCCAGTGGTTCCAGCAGCAGGTGACGCCGGGCAAGCCGCGCTACGCCACCCTGATCGACCGCACCCGGTGGTGGGGCCGGCAGATGATGATCTGGGGCGTGCACGTGCACGTGGCGGTCGAGGACCGTCGCAAGGTCTTCCCGATCATCGACGGGCTGCTCGGCTACCTGCCCCACTTCCAAGCGCTGAGCGCGTCGAGCCCGTTCTGGTCGGGAGAGAACACGGGGTACGCCTCCAACCGCGCGCTGATGTTCCAGCAGCTCCCGACGGCCGGGTTGCCGCCGCAGTTCACCGAGTGGAGCCAGTACGAGTCGATGGTCGCCGACCTGAAGCACGTCGGTGTCATCGAGGAACTGAACGAGCTGCGCTGGGACATCCGCCCCTCGCCGACGTGGGGCACGATCGAGGTGCGCACGTTCGACGGCATCCCGAACGTGCGCGAGATCGGGGCGATCGCGGCCCTGACCCAGTGCCTGGTCGAATACTTCTCGCGCGAGCTCGACGCCGGGCGCGAGGTGCCACAGATGCAGCCCTGGTTCGTGCGCGAGAACAAGTGGCGCGCCGCCCGCTACGGCATGGACGCGATCATCATTCAGAACGCGGCGGGCGATGAGCGCCTCGTCTCCAAGGACCTCGACCAACTCCTGCCGGTGCTCGAGCCGATCGCCCATGCGCTGGGCTGCACGACCGAGCTGGGGCACGTGCGCGACATCGTCGACCGCGGCGCGAGCTACCAGCGCCAGCTCCGAGTCGCCGCGGACAACGGCGGAAGCCTCAAAGCCGTCGTCTCGTCCCTGGTCCGGGAGCTGCGCGAGGGCCACCCGAACTGAACCGGCGGCCGCCCCGGCCGAGGGGTGGCATCTGCTGACGTGTTGATAGTCGGTAGTGCTCAGTGGTTGGCAATAGTGACGGTGTCAATGGAAAGAATGGGCAGCGGCCACCGGTACCCGTAGGCAGCCGTGCCGCGACGCCACGTGCCAAATCCTAGGCAGACGACAATATGTCTCTTGACTAGTTGCCATGTGGTACGGGAGGCTGCTTTCGTCCCGATGGGCGCGGGCAGGAAGGGGGGCCGTGAGCGATGGTGTGCGTTCCGGTGTCGTCTCTGCGATCTCGGCGGCTGGCCGTGATGTCAACGTTTGTGCAAGGGCGCGTTGCGGGATCGCTTTTCCAAGACCTGCTCGGCATGGGGCGCGGTGACAACCAAGCCGGCTCTGTCCGAGCGCGAATTCGCCTGTGAGGCGTGCGGGCTGGTCATCGACCGGACCGGAACGCCGCGCTAGGGCGTGTCTAGTTGATCTTGGTGAGGTCGTGTAGCCAGATTTTGATGGTGGCGATGTCGATGGTGGCCAGGTACATGAAGGCGCGTTTGTCGTAGCGCGTGGCGACGGCGCGGAACTGTTTCAGTTTGTTGATCGCGCGTTCGATGGTGTTGCGCTGCCGGTATCGCTCTCGGTCGAAGCCGGGTGGGCGCCCGCCGTGGCGGCCACGGTTGAGCCGGTTTTTCTGCTGGTCCTTGCGTTCGGGGATGGTCACGCGGATACCGCGCCGGCGTAGCCCGGCGCGGATCGCGGCCACGGAGTAGCCCTTGTCACCCAGAAGGTGTGCCGGGCGGGTGCGGGGTCGTCCGTGGTGTCGGGGAATGCGGATACCGGCCATGACCGGGTCGAAGCCGATCCGGTCGTGGCGTTGCCCGGCGGTCAGGGCGCGGGAGATGGGCCTGCTGTGCAGGTCGGCAGCCAGGTGCAGCTTGGTGCTGAACCCGCCCCGGGAACGGCCCAGGGCTTTGGGTTCGCTGTCGGGTCCGGCCGCCGTCAGCGTTTTGACTCGTCGGCCGGGCGTTGATGGCGGGCCCCGGCGGCGTGTTGATGAGCGCGTACGACGCTGGAGTCGATACCCAAAGTCCACTCGGGATCGCCCAGATCGGTGTCCAGGCGCAGCTTCTCGGCGATGCGTTGCCAGGTCCCGTCCAGCGCCCACCGCCGTTTGCGCAGGTAAACAGTCTTCCAGTTACCGAAACGGGCAGGCAGGTCCCGCCACGGGATACCGGTGCGTTCCCGGAACAGGATCCCGGAGATGACCGTGCGGTGATCGATCCACCGGCCCCCACGAGGCGGATCGGCGGGCAGCAAGGGTTTGAGAAGTTCCCACTCGGCGTCAGTCAGTTCAAATCGGGCACTCATCGCGACATGATCAACAAGCGGGATGATCCGGATCTTCCCTCAAGATCCACTAGACACGGCCTAGACCCGGCCGCTCTCGCGGTCGAGTACGACAATACTGCCGGGAGTGGCTCGGTGGCAGCACGTGGAGCTGACCGGAAGACCCGTGTATGCGGGCAGGTGGCTGTGAAGCGTGAACCCGGCACGACATCAGTCGGTCAGACCGGGACCGTCCCGCCGCAAGGCAGGACTACCGACCATGTGCTCACCAAAGCACACTGAGAGGTAACGGTTTAGCATGCGAGCGTGGATCGCAGCCTGGGTGAGGCGCTCGCGGGGAATGTCCAGCAGTTCGCCGACCGGGTCCTCCGTCCGGCGGCCCTCGGCACCGACCGCGACGGGGTTCCCCCCTCCACCATCGAAGCGCTGGCCGGCCTGGGCCTGCTCAATCACCTCGCGCCCGCGGAGTACGAAGGCGCCGCCGCTGATCGGGGCACCGATCGCCGGCTGCATGAGATCCTCGCCGGCGCCTGCGCGAACACCTGGCTCGTCTGGGCCCAGCACGCCCCGATGGTCGGCCGAATCGCAGCCGCCGACGGCCCTCCGGGTCGGCTCGCCGAATCCGCCCTGCGTGGCCGCCTGCTGCTCGGGGCGGCGATCAGCGACGTCCGGCACTTTCCCGGCCGCCACATAGCGGCGACCCGCGTGGCCGACGGCTGGATCTTCGACGGCACCGTCAGCTGGGTCAGCGGCTGGGGCCTCAACGAGGCGCTCGGCGTGGCCGCGGTCGACTCCACCACCCGTACGGTGGTGACCGCTCTCGTGCCGGTCGGTGATCGCACCCGCGGCACCCCGCTGCGACTGAGCGCGGTCGCGGGCAGTCACACCGAACGGGTGCGACTCGACCGAGTGCCCGTTCCCGACGAGGACGTCATCGCCGTCCAGGATCTCGGTGAGTGGCAGCGGGCCGACCTCAACTCCACGGTCGACGCCCGGCCGCATCTGTTCGGGCTCGCGGCGACTGTCCTGGGTGAGCTCGCCAGCGAGCGTGCCGCCGCGGCCCGCGCGGTGGCCGACGTCTGGGGCGGCCGTGTCGACCTCCTCCGTGCGCAGGCCTATGCCCTGGCCGATGAGGTCGCCCGCCTCGGCGACGGCGCGCACCGGGTCGACGAGCGGCTCGCCCTGAAGGTCGCCGCCGGTGAGGCGCTCGCCACCCTGACCCGGGCCCTGGTGATCGCTCGTTCCGGCCGGGGCATCTCCGCCGGGGACACCGCCCAGTTCTACGCCCGGTCGGCCCTGTTCTTCATGGTGCAGGGTCAGTCGGTGGACGCCCGCGAGGCACAGCTGAACCGGCTCGCCAAATAATATAGAGCCGAGTGGATTAGCATGTGATCGCCGCGCTGCGGGCGCAGGCTGCGATCCGGGGAGAGACATATGAGAATGACGAATAGACTGGCCGTGCTGGCGGCCGTGACCACGCTGGCGATCGGCGGCGCCGCGGGCTGCGCCAAAGAGGACAAGGGCGGCACCACCGACACCGGCGTGGCCCTGATCAAGTCGGGCTCGCTGACCACCTGCACCCACCTGCCCTACGCGCCGTTCCAGTCGAAGGACTCGTCCGGCAAGGTCGTCGGCTTCGACGTCGCGCTCATCGACCTGGTCGCCACGAAGCTCAGCGTCAAGCAGGAGATCGTGGACACGCCGTTCGAGGGCATCAAGTCGGGCGCCGACCTGAACTCCGGCAAGTGTGACGTGGCCGCGGCCGGCATGACGATCACCGACGAGCGCAAGAAGGTGCTCGACTTCTCCGACCCCTACTTCGACGCCACCCAGGCCCTCGCCACGCAGACCGGCAAAGAGGTCAAGACCCTCGAGGAGCTGGCCGGCAAGCGTCTCGGCGTGCAGGGCGGCACCACCGGTGAGGACTACATCAACACGCAGGTCAAGGAGAAGAGCCTCAAGATCGAGGTGGTCTCCTACAAGGACCTCGCCGCGTTGCAGCAGGCCCTCGCGACCAACCAGGTCGTCGCGGCCGTCAACGACCTGCCGGTCTGGAACGAGTACATCAAGGCCAACCCGGGCAAGGTCGTCGTCGCGGCCGGCTTCGACACCGGTGAGCAGTACGGTTTCGCCGTGAAGAAGGGCAACGCCGAGCTGCTCAAGGCGGTCAACGAGGCCCTCGCGGCGGCCCGCACCGACGGCACGTACGACAAGATCTACGCGGAGTGGATCGGCGCCAAGCCGGCTGCGTGACAAGCGTGAAACTGACTCCTCGCCGCCGGCGACGCCTCGTCCGCGTCGCCGGCTACATCGTTTTCGCCGCGGCGATCCTCGCCGTGGTCGCCGCGGCCGACTGGGGCCGCCTGTCCGACGCGTTCTTCCGCTCCGACGTCGCCGCGAGCATGTTCCCCGAGGCGATCACGATCGCGCTGCGAAACACGATCGTCTACACGTTGCTGGCGTTCGTGTTCGGCCTGACGGTCGGGCTCGGCCTGGCCCTCATGCGGCTGTCGTCGATCCTGCCGTACCGCTGGTTCGCCACGGCGTACATCGAACTGTTCCGCGGCCTGCCCGCCCTGCTCGTGCTCTTCATGGTCGGCTACGGCGTACCGCTGGCCTTCCCCGACCGCGAGATCCCGGGCGGCGTCTACGGTTCGGTCACCGTCGGCCTCGGTCTCACGGCGGCCGCCTACATGGCCGAGACGCTGCGGGCGGGCATCCAGGCCGTCCCCAAGGGCCAGCTCGAAGCAGCCCGTACGCTCGGCATGTCCCACCCGCGGGCGATGGTCTCGATCGTGCTGCCGCAGGCGTTCCGCATCGTGATCCCGCCCCTGACCAACGAGATCATCCTGCTGACCAAGGACACCTCCCTGGTGTACGTCCTCGGCGTGACCACGACGACGATCGAGCTCACCAAGTTCGCCGGCGACACGCTGAACACGCGGGTCAACCCGACCCCGCTGGTGGTGGCCGGTCTGCTCTACCTCGTCATCACGTTGCCGCTGTCGCAGCTCGTACGCGGTCTGGAACGCCGGGCCGGGAGGGAGAAGTGACCGGGATGTCGACCATCGAGATCGGTGCCCTGCACAAGTCGTTCGGCCGGCTGGAGGTGCTGCGCGGCATCGACCTGACCGTCGAGGCGGGCGAGGTCGTCTGCGTCATCGGGCCGTCCGGTTCGGGCAAGTCCACATTGCTGCGTTGCGTGAACCTGCTCGAGGAGCCCAGCGCGGGCTCGATCAGGGTGGCCGGCGTCGAGGTCACCGACCCGGACTGCGACATCGACGCGGTCCGCCGTGGCGTCGGCATGGTGTTCCAGCAGTTCAACCTGTTCGGCCATCTGACCGTACGGGAGAACGTCACCATCGCTCAGCGCCGCGTCCTCAAGCGTGGCCGCGCCGAGGCGAACCGGATCGCGCAGGAGAACCTCGACCGGGTGGGGCTGGCCGACAAGGCCGATTCCTATCCGGCGCAGCTCTCCGGCGGTCAGCAGCAGCGTGTCGCCATCGCCCGCGCCCTCGCGATGGACCCGCAGCTGATGCTCTTCGACGAGCCGACCAGCGCGCTCGACCCCGAGCTGGTCGGCGAGGTCCTCGCGGTCATGCGGGGCCTGGCCGCCGAGGGCATGACGATGCTCGTGGTCACCCACGAGATGGCCTTCGCCCGCGAGGTCGCCTCACGGGTGGTCTTCATGGACGGTGGCGTGATCGTCGAGGCGGGACCGCCCGCGCAGGTCTTCGGCAGCCCGCGCGAGGAGCGTACGCGGGAATTCCTGCACCGCGTGCTGGAACCGACCCGGGTCAGCGAGACCGAGATCGGCGCGCACCTGACGGAGTGACCGCGTGTGCGCCGTCGAAACGGGCGGCGCACACGCGGTAACACAACGTTTACTTTACTTCCGATTGCCTCTAGCGTTTCTACGCATCCCCATGCGTCGATGCCACCCCCAATGCATCGGCGCGGAACCGCGTCTGGAGCGCCGTATGAAGAGATTGGTGCTGCTGTCCGCCGCCGCCCTGGTGGGCGCATTACTCCCCGTCCCCGCCCAAGCCGCCGTACCCCCGCAGATCGCCGGTGTCACGCTGCGCACGTACGACTTGCAGACGAACCGTGACACGATCTGCACGCTCAAGCCCGGCCAGACACCGAACGTCGACAAGCTCATGCCGGTCGTCAACTGGACGACAGCGGCCGACTTCGGCCAGGAGGACCGCTTCCAGTCCGAGGTGATCGGCAACATCAACATCACCACGGCAGGCACGTACGCGTTCCGCCTGACCAGCGATGACGGCTCGCGGCTGCGCATCGACAACAACCTGGTCGTCAACAACGACGGCCTGCACGGCGTCGTGGCCGTCGAGGGCAGCATCAACCTCACGGCCGGCTATCACGCGCTGCTCATCGAGTTCTTCGAGCAGGGCGGCGGCCAGCAGCTCACCCTCGAGTGGCGTCCCCCGGGCGCCTCGGCGTACGCGGTGGTCCCGAACTCGGCGCTGAGCACCGACGACGGCGTCGTGCGCGTGACCGCGCCGGGCCGCAAGGAGTGCGAGGGCGCGGCCGACAGCCCCGGCGACGGCCTGCCGCTGACCGGCGTGCACCCCGGCTACACGCTGACGAACCTGCGCCCGACCGGCTTCCAGCCGCAGGTGTCCGCGATGGACTGGTACCCCGACGGCCGCCTCGCGATCGCGACCTGGGGCGGCAGCGACACCAGCGTGGGCGAGGTCTACGTGCTCAGCGGGGTCACCGGCACCACGTCGCCCAGCCAGGTCACGTACAAGAAGATCGCGACCGGGCTGCGCGAGCCGATGGGTCTGAAGATCGTCGACGGGAAGATCTATGTCTCCCAGAAGCACGAGCTGACCGAGCTCAACGACACCAACGGCGACGGCACGATCGACCAGTACCGGCGGGTCGCCACCTGGCCCTTCGACGGTAACTTCCACGAGTTCGCGTTCGGCCTGCTCTACCAGGACGGCTTCTTCTACCTGAACCTGTCCGTGTCGATCAATCTCGGCGGCGCGACGACCGAACCGCAGGGCTCGCCGAACCGCGGCACCACCCTCAAGATCAACCGTACGACCGGCGCCGTGCAATACCTGGCCGGCGGGCTGCGCACCCCCAACGGCATCGGCTACGGCCCCGAGGGCACCATGTTCGTCACCGACAACCAGGGCGGCTGGCTGCCCGCGTCCAAACTGGTGCAGATCCAGCAGGACCGGTTCTTCGGCCACTACACCAACCCGGACGGCCCGTTCGACTCGCAGCCGGTCACCCAGCCCGTGCTGTGGCTGCCGCAGAACGAGATCGCCAACTCGCCGAGCACCCCGATCATGCTCAACAGCGGCCCGTACGCCGGTCAGATGCTCTTCGGCGACGTCACGTACGGCGGCATCCAGCGCGCGTACCTCGAAAAGATCAACGGCCAGTACCAGGGCGCGGTCTTCCGGCTCACCCAGGGCCTCGAGATGGGTGTGCTGCGGCTCAACCAGGGCCCGGACGGCGCGCTCTACGTCGGCGGGCTCGGCGCGGGCGGCAACTGGGGCCAGGAGGGCAAGCTCACCTACGGCCTGCAGAAGCTGACCCCCAACAGCACCAGCGTCTTCGACATCAAGGCCATGCGGGCGATCGCCGACGGGTTCGAGCTCGAATACACCCAGCCGGTGTCGGCCGCGACCGCCGCCAACTACAAGGCAACCCAGTGGCGGTACGTATCCACGCCGCAGTACGGCGGCCCGAAGGTCGACGAGGAGGCCCTGCAGGTCACGTCGGCCACGCTGTCGTCCGACCGGCTCAAGGTGACCCTCAAGCTGGCCGGGCTCAAGCCGGGACGGGTGGTCCACGTGCGGTCGGCCCGGCCCTTCACCTCGACCTCGGGCAGCTCGCTGTGGAGCACCGAGGCCTGGTACACGCTGAACAGCCTGGCCGACGGCACGACGCTGCGCAGCGACCGGGTCGAGGCCGAGAACTCGGGGCTCAGCGGCAGCGCGGGCGTGGCGACCGACCACACCGGCTACACCGGTTCCGGATTCGTGGCCGGCTACGGCTCGGTCGGTGCGGCGACCACCTTCACGGTGAACGTTCCGTCCGCGGGGTCGTACCCGGTCTCTCTGCGTTTCAGCAACGGGCCGAACCCGTCGGCGGGAGCGAAGACGGTCAGCCTCTATGTCAACGGGACCAAGCTGCGGCAGATCAGCCTGGCCGACACCGGCAACTGGGACACGTGGGCCGACAAGGTCGAGACGGTCACCCTGCGGGCCGGCGGCAACACCATCGCCTACAAAGTGGACACCGGTGACGTCGGGCACGTGAACCTCGACAGCCTGACGGTCGGCGGCACGGCGGCCCCGGTGGCGAAGACCGGCACGATCACCGGCCTCGGCGGCAAGTGCCTCGACGTCGACAATGCCAACACCGCCGACAAATCGAAGATTCAGCTCTGGACCTGCAACAACTCGACCGCGCAGAGCTGGACCCGCGACGGCAACACGCTGCGGGCCCTCGGCAAGTGCCTCGACATCGACAACGGGGGCACCACCGACGGTACGAAAGTGCAGCTTTACACCTGCAACAACAGCGCGGCCCAGGTGTGGCAACCCCAGGCCAACGGGTCGCTGCTGAACCCGCAGTCGGGCAAGGTGCTCGACGTCGCCGGCGGCGCGACCGCGGACGGCACACAGGTACAGATCTGGACGTGGTCCGATGTCGCGCAGCGACGCTGGACCCACAACGGCACCAGCCGAGTCAACCTGTTCAACGGCGGCACCCTGAACGCCTTCCAGAACGGCAGCGGGGGAGCGGTCACCTGGCCGGTCTCGGGCGGGTCGGCCGAGGTGCTCGGCGGCGACATCCGTACCAAGCAGACGTTCGGCGACTTCAAGCTGCACGTCGAGTTCCAGATCCCGACCCTGCCGGCCGACGTGACCGGGCAGCAGCGGGGCAACAGCGGGATCTACCTGCAGGACCGGTACGAACTGCAGGTGCTCGACTCGTTCGGCAAGGCGACCCCGGCCATGGACGACGCCGGCGCGATCTATCTGAAGCGGGCGCCGTCAGTGAACGCCGCGACCGCCCCCGAGACGTGGCAGACGTACGACGTCACGTTCCGGGCGGCCCGCTTCAGCGGCACCACGAAGACCGAGAACGCCCGCGTCACCGTCGTGTGGAACGGGCAGACCGTGCACAACAACATCGAGATCGATGGACCGACGGGTGCGGGCGCGGCTGAGTCGGCCGCCAACCTGCCGATCCGCCTGCAGGACCACGGCGACCCCGGCGCCAACGTCCGCTACCGCAACATTTGGATCGAACCGGCGTAAGCCGAGCGGTTGCCCTGCCCCCTCGTTGTGCGTTAGCGCGGGGCAGGGCAACTTCGCCTCGGCACCGACAAATACCCGCCGTTCAGTCTGGGCGAGGAGCCCGACCATCTCGCCCAGCTTCAGCCCGGACCGCTGGCTGCTGCGGGTCGCCCCCTACGCCGCCCTGATGACCGACGCCCACCCGCCGTTCCGTCTGGACACCGGCGGTGAGGATTCGTCCACGGCCATGATCGCCCACCCAAGCTGATCATGTCCCGGCCGGGGGTGCGGCACGGCGACCGGATCATCAGAGCCGCCCCACCCGGCTGGACCACGGCCGACACCGTAGGCCTGCGGGGTCTGCTCGACCGGACCCGCTGATCAGCTACACGTCCACCGCAGGGGACGGTTGGCGACCGGCTCGGCGTCCGTGGTGTCGGTGGTGTAACCGGCGCCCGACTTACCGTCGGCGCTGAAGGCCGACACCACGTACTCGGTCATGCCCTTGTATTTGGGCAGTTGGACGACCTCTTCGCCGCTGACGACGACGGGGGCGTACCCGTTGGTGGTCCCCAGCACCCACCCGTTGGCCGCGCCGATCGCCGGCGGGAAGAGCTCGATCGGGAGCCGCTCGTATTTCCCGGTGGCGATGCGGTAACGGAACGACTCGAACGAGCGCGAGCCGTCGCCGCCGTCGCGTATGCCGCGCCCGAGGACCACACCGTCGATGATCGACTCGGGCCAGAAGTGGGTGGCCTTCGAGCCGTCCTTGAAGGTGGGCGGCGGCATCAGGCGGCCCGAGCCGTCGGGCAGCCAGAGGTAGCCGGTGCCCTCCTTGCCTGTGCGCTGCACGGTGCCGGCGATCGTGCCGTCCTCGGCGATCGCTCCCGCGTCACCGCCTATGAAGCCCGCCGGGAGCGGCAGTTTGACCGGGGCGGCGGTGAGCGACGGCCAACGGGTGGGGACCCCGCCGAAATGCGGCTCGCCCAGGGTGCCGGCGATGACACCCTTGTCGTTGACGGCGGCCGCGACCGCCCGGCCGCCCTTGAGCCGCGTGGTCGTCTCGGCCGTGGAGGCGTACGCCTGCTGTCGGTCGCCGTCGAAGCTGGTGCCGACGGCGAGGCCGGCCGAGTTGATGTCCTCGAACGACGCGTCGGCGCCCGGCATCGCGGGGCGCGGCTGCAGGACGCCGTCCTTCCACAGCACCGTGTGCACCTTGCGGCCCGGCGGGTAGACGCGGCCGGCGAGGTAGCGGCCGGTCGGGTCGCCCGAGGTGACCAGGGCCTTCGTGATGTCCCCGGTCGGCAGCAGGGCGACCCGGCAGCCGGTGGGTGTCTTGACCGGCTCCGATGATCGACTCGCTACGGGGGTCGCGGCCGGAACCGGAACCGGGGCCGTCTCGCGCATGGCCGACACCGCCGCGGTGCCGCCGCCGGCCGCGATCGCGGTCACCGCGGCCAGCCCGACCCCGGCCGACCAGCGGCGGGCCCGGCGCCGGCGGCGTCCCTCGACCATGGTGCGCGCCACGTCGACGGTCGACGGAGCGGGGGGTTCATCGGGTAGCTGTCGCAGTATCCGCACGATGCGGTCCTCCTCGGTCATGTCGCGGTACTCCTGGGTCATGATCGGTCCGGGACGGTGAGGGCGGTCTGGTCGAACGTCTGACGCAGCCGGTCGAGGCCGTGGGAGCACTGGCTCTTCACGGTCCCCGGCGAGCAGCCGAGAATCTGGGCGACCTCGTTGACCGGCAGGTCGAATAGGTATCGCAGCACCACGACGGCCCGCTGCCGCGGCGGCAACGTCAACAGGGCCGTACGGATCACCGACCGATCCTCGGCCCGGTCGGTCGCGGGCCCGGCCGCCCGCTCGGGCAGCCAGTCGAGCAGCGCGACCTTCCACCAGCCGCGGCGGCGCTCGTCCAGGAAGACCCGGACCAGCATGGTGTGCACGTACGCGTCCAGGTTCTCCACCTGGGTGATCCCCGGCCACCGGCTGTAGAGCTTCGTCAGCGTCTCCTGCACGACGTCATCAGCCGCGTGCGAGTCACCGCAGAACAGATATGCCGCCCGCCGCAGCCCCGCGATCCGGCCCTCCACATAGGCCAGATACTCGCTGTCGGTCCTTCTCGGCATCCGCCGCCCGCCCCCTGTCACCGTCACTGCGTATCCGACGGTATTCCGGGGCGATCGGTTGGGTCGTCGCATACGACATTTCTGACGGACTTCGGGCCAGGTCGAGACCGTTTCCGAAGCGTCTCTGACGGTGCGTGGTCGAAGGCGCCTCTGTGCAGGCGTCCAGGTGATGCGTTGCCGTCCCTACCTGGACGTTTCTAGGTAGATGCTATCTACCTAGATGGAATCTACATAACTCAGAGTGTAGAATGACCGCTGTCGGAAGCGGATCTCCGCGGGTTCCTGCCGACGGGCGCCTGATGCGTCACGTAGTCATGTGGACACTCATCGCTATATTCGGAACGTGAAAGGCCTGACGCGATCGGTGTTCCCCGCCAATCTCCGGCACCGCATGACGGAACTACTGCCGGGAGGCCGAGTCGTTGCCTTCGAGCCGCGCGCCAAGATATTCGGCGAGGGGGATGCCTCCGATCACGTCGCGATTCTGCTCGGCGGCGTCGTCAAGATAACCGTTTCGTCATCGACCGGTCGTGAGGCGCTCCTCGGCCTGCGAGGCAAGGGCGAGATCGTCGGGGAGTTGGCCGCCCTCTACGGCAGCCCGCGATCGGCCACGGTCCGTGCGCTCAACACGGTGTCCGCCCGGCTGGTTCCCGCCTCGATGTTCCGGGAGCGGCTACGAGCCGATCCTGATGCGCTGTTCGCGGTGCTCGAAGCCGTCATCGGGCGACTGCGCGAGTCGGACCGGCGCCGGCTCGAATTCACCGGCTTTGACGTTCTGGAACGGGTTTCGATGCTGCTGGGAGAGCTCGCTTACACACACGGCGTTCCGGCGGACGGCACGACGGTCGCCATCGGCCTGCGCCTGTCGCAGGAGGAGATCGCGGGAGCCACCGGGGCCTCGCGCGAGGCCGTGGCCAAGGCGCTCAAGCTGCTGCGGGACCGGAAGCTGGTGGCCACAGCCCGGCAGCGCATCGTCGTTCTCAACAGGGACGCTTTGATGCCCGAGCCCAACCGGTATTAATCCACAGACGGGCCGACCGCTTCCAGGATAGACACACCTCAGTGTCCGTCCGAGGGGGTCTGCCATGGCTGAGCCGCATCACTTCTCCATCGTCGTGCTCGACATCGAAGGGTCCGGTGCCCTGTCGGGGCCGGAGAAGGAGAGAGCCCGGGCCGACCTCTACGCGATGATCGGTGAAGCCTTGCGCCGAGCTGGAATCGATGACGCCGCCGTGCGCCAAGAGGATCGGGGCGACGGCATTTATCTTCTTGTCGACTCCAGAGTCTCGAAGCGGCGGCTGCTCGACCCGCTCGTCCCGACCATCGATGACGCACTGCGCCAACGCACTATGGGTGACATTCCGCTCCGGTTGCGGTTAGTCCTCCACCATGGCGAAGCTGTCATCGACAAGCGCGGATCCAGCGGGCCGGCGGTGGACGAGGCCTTTGCCATGCTTGACGCCAACGAGGTCAAGGCAGCGCTCGCGTTTGCCCCGCGTGGTCGTATGGCCGTGATCGTGCCGGACGATCTCTACCGGGGCATTGTGATGGGCCACGAACAGCCGAATCCTGATTTGTTCCGCATGCGCCGGCTGGAGAACAAGCGCGGGCGGATCAAGGTATGGCTCACCGTGACCGGGGCGCCGGCACAGCCTGGAAGCGATCGCCGGGAGCCGGCTCCAGGGAAGCCGTCCGACGCCGTTCCGGTCATGAATGTGCACCAGGGCGACAACAACCGAGTCAGGAAGAACACCGGCGTTGTCGGCACGACCAACACGCAGGGTGGCAACTTCACCGTCGCCCGCAAGATCTCTGGACGAGGTGACGGCTGATGTCCGTGCAGGCCGAGGCGGCGCCCTCGGCCGAGGATGCGCCGCCCGTATCCACGGACGAAAAACCCCAGAGGGCGAAGCCGGAGCAAGGAACCCTGCAGCCGGGGACAGGGGCCGGCGAGACGGCGGAGGCCGACAAGCCCGCCGACGCCGAGCTGATCAAGACGGAGGCGGTCACCAACGCCGGCCGCACCGACGCGGAGCGACGGGCGCTGGAATCCGCCCTGATCACCTTCGGGCTGCCGACCAACCAGCAGATCAACATCTTGGGGCGCCAGGACGCGGTCGCCGCCCAGGACCGGCGGCCACAATCGGCGCACACACTTGCCAGGGTCCGTGCATCCTTCGTCTTTCCGGAGGACTACACCGCCGCTCGCGAAAGACTGCTCGACTCGCACCTCTTGTTCCTCAGCGGGCGTGCCGGCTCCGGTCGTGAACACCTGGCCCTGCATCTGCTCGACGCTCTCTGCGACGGCCAGGTCGATCACCTGGTAGGCGGCCGCGTCGACGATTGCGACCCGGAGTCCCTGGTCCAGGACGCTGGATACCTTTGGACGGGCCTCGGCACCTCCATCGAGCTGTCCCGGATCGAACAACTCGTCGAGGCATTGCGAACCACCGACGCAAAGATGATCGTCGTCTGGCCGCACCGAGGTGACCTGCCGTTCCAGCTCGAGGACCATCGTCTGACCATCGACAATCCGCCCGACCAGCGTGAGATTCTCAACCGTCATCTGCGGGGCGACGACGACGCCGATCACCCCGACGTGGCGAAGCTGTTCGCCGAGCCGGAGGTCCTCCGCGCGGTGGCACAGCTCGGAGGGGTGGGCGACGCGGCCGCGCTCGGCCGGGCATTGCGAGATTTCTTGGCTGGGCGATGTGCTCTGCCGGACGCGCTGAGCAAGGCGGCGTCGGAGACGGCGAGCTGGTTCGTTCAGCTTCCCGAGCGGGAGGACAAAGCGTTCGCCCTCGCCCTGTCCGCTCTCGACGGGATGTCGATGCCGGTGGTGGTGGCCGCTGCTCGTCGGATGGACGAGATCATCCAGGAGACCGAGGACCCGGAACACCGATCATCGATCCGAACCTGGGCGCGGCCGACGCGAAGGTTGCTGGCCGCCGTCGACGCCGAATGTCGTCGCGGCGAGGTTGTGAAGTCGTACGGCAAGATCCCGGCAACCGTGGTCGCGTCGAACCGGAACGAGTACCCCAGGTCGATGCTCTCGACGCTCTGGCACGAGTTTCCTTACTTCCAACAGGTCTACCTCGACTGGGTGGAAGAACTCGTTCGAGGCCCCGATCCCGATGTGCGGGAGCGAGCCGCCATCGCGACGAGCCTCTTGGCGGTCGACGATTTCGAGTTCATCCGCAGCCGAGTGCTCGACGGCTGGGCCGACGGCAAGCAGCGCGAGGTGCGTCGCGCGTCCGCTACCGCTCTGCGGGTTCCAGCGACGAACGAGTCGCTGAGAGAGGTGGTGTGGGGTCTGCTCGAGAACTGGGCGACCGTGAAAGAAGATGACCGCCGGGACAGGAGCAGGCTGCAGCTCACCGCCGCGGTCGCCCTGGGTGGTCCGGTCGGTGCCACGGACTGCGATCGTGCCCTCGACATCATCACCAGACGCTTTCTGGAGTACAAGCCCGGCCGCTATCCGCTGTGGGGTGCGGTTGTCGTCGCCGTCGTCGAACTCTTCGGTGACGGGAGTTCACAGCAGAGTGGCACGGTGCTCGACCGGCTGGTGGCCTGGGCCGTCGACGACCGGACCGGGCCCCGCGAGGTGGCCGTCGGTGCCATGCTCGCCATCGCCAGCCAGCCATCGACGGCCGGGCCGGCCGACGGCACTCGGTCGGTGCCGCTGCTGCGGGCTGTCGCAACCAATCCTGACAATCTCGAAGCAGCGGCTCTGCTTCTTCGGCTCGCCATCAACGACGGGATAAAGATCATCTCGGAGGAAGCCGTCGCGGTCCTGTCACGGATTGCCGACAACGTGCGGGGCGAGGACGAGGCCGTGCTTGAGCGCCTGGTCGAGGCCATCCCGCGAACCGCTCGTGATGTTCGCACCCTGCGCTACGAATTCCGCCTCCGGGCCAGGGAGGACTCGCACCTACCGATCTTCGATCGTCTGATCGCACTACTGCGAAGGCAGGCGTGACCCATGACCAGCACCGAGATCCTCAACCCCATTCGAGGCAGGCGCTCGCTGCCTGTCTTCGCGGGCTACACCCATCACCCGGTCGACGGTCATTCGGCCATGGTCTATCTGGCGGCCGAGGCGTTGGGGAGACCGATCGTGCAGCCCCCGTCGCTGAAGGAGAGATGGCGGCAGCGGTACTGGCAGTACGAGATCGACACGGCTCGCCACTGGACGGCCCTCAGTCTCGCACTGCCCGCTGAGGAAGAAGCCTTTCTCTTCAAGGTGTGGGTAAGCCTGACGTGGCAGGTCGTGGACCCGGTGGAGGTGGCGCGCGTCGGTCTGGACGACGCCCGGCCGATCATCTGGGGTCTGCTCGACCAGCAACTCCGGCTGATCAGCCGTCGGTACGGCATCGAGAAATCGGGTGAGGCCGAAGAAGAGATGGCCCACCTGCTCGACATGAAGCTCGGTGACATCGGGTACGGGCTCCGGCTGGGATTCGTCTCGGTCAACGTGCGCCTCGACGAGGCGGCCGAACGCTACATCGCCACGCGGGTCGAGTCCCGGCGCGCCCGGCTTCTCGCCGGCGACGACCACGACCTGGAGACGCTCCACAGGCAGTACACCGACAAGATCGCTCAGATGAAGGGCGCCACCGAGCGTGCGGAAATGGAACACACCGCCGAGATTCAGCGGATGCGCGACGAACAGGAGAAGAAGGCGGCCGCGATCGAGCTGGAACACAAGCGGCAGCGTCTGAGCTTCTACGAGGGCGCCCTGCACAACGGCGGGCACAGCCTCGTTCTGCTGCACCTGATCGAGCATCCCCACGACGTGCAGCCCGTCCTCAAGATGCTGGAGGACGGCCAGCGGGAGGTTTATGACCGCACCCGCGCCGTCCTACAGAGCATGTTCGACAACAACATGATGAACGCCGCCGACGCCGAGCCCATGGTCGAGATCGTCCTTGAACAATTGCGGTCGTTCTTCAATATGCGACCGCAGTCGATGACGGTGTCGAGAGAGAAGACGAGCGAGGTCTTGACGGCGAAAAAGGAAACCGACACGACCCGGATCGACGTCACCTGAGCCAGGTCGTCACGGCGAGCCAGATCAGCACGATCGCCTGGGTGCAGATCGTGCTGATCATGGCGCGGTGCAGCCACCGGAACTTGACCACGGCGATCGCGGCGAGGTCGCCGGCCTGCCGCCAGACGTCCTCACGCTGTGTCACCGGCTGCGGCAACGTCGACACCTCGGCCCAGTCCATCGCGGCCAGCGAGGGGAAAGCTATCCGGTTCGGTCTCCGCGCCGATCGGACGCCCCTCAGCCTCGGCGCCTGGCCCACGGCTAGGAGAGCGGCCGAGACCAGGGTCGCGCACAGGCAGACGCTGAGGAGAGCGTTCGGCAGCAGGCCCACCGCATCCCCGCGACGACCGGCCAGCACTGTCACTCCTAACGCGAGAACGGCCGCCAGGGCCGCTGCCTTGGTGTCGGCGTACCGGATCGCATGGTTGATCTCGGTGATCGCGTGCATGCCGACGGTGAGGTCCTGTCGTGCGGCCTCGACGTCCCGCTGTTTCCTCATGGATTCAGGGGATCAGTCGGCGCACGGGGCGTCTGTGTACTCCTACACGTTCCGATCGAGGGCTTCCAAGAGGCGCGTCACGTCGGCTTCGGTGTTGTAGTGGTAGAGGCTGGCCCGCACGGCGCCGCCGGTGGTGCGCAGGCCTGCGGCCTCGAAGAACTCGGCTGCGTAGTAGTCGCCGTGGGAGACGCAGATGCCCTGGGCGCCCAGCAGCTGGGCGGTCTCGGCGGGGGACTGGCCCGTGACGCGGAAGGAGACCGTGGGGCAGCTTCCGGCGGGAGCCGGAAGAACCGTCACCGTGCCGAGGGCGGCCAGGCCCTTCAGCAGCTGGTCGAGCAGGCGATCCTCGTGGGCGGCGGCCGCGGCCATGCCGGCCAGCAGACGAGTACAGCGGTCACCCTCGACCGGGCTCAAAGTCGCCAGGTAGTCGACCGCCGCCGTGATGCCGGCCAGGAGCTCGAAGCTCAGCGTGCCGTACTCGAAGCGGTCGGGAACGCCGGCCGGCGAGGGGATCAGCTTCGGCGGGTGCAGCGGTTCCAGTACCGTCGGCGACGCGATCAGGGCCGCGTAGTGCGGGCCCGACCACTTGTAGGCGCTGGTCACGTAGAAGTCGGCACCCAGGGCGGCCACGTCGACCGGCCGGTGGGCGGTGTAGTGCACGCCGTCGACGTAGACGAGCGCCCCCACCGCGTGCGCGAGGTCGGCGATCGCGCGGACGTCCGGCACCGTGCCGATGGCGTTGCTGGCCGCGGTCACCGCCACCACGCGGGTGCGGGGGCCGATGATCGAGGCGTACTGCGCCACGGGCAGCGCGCCGGTGGTCAGATCAACGTCGGCCCACCGTACGGTGGCGCCCGTCTGGACCCAGGGCCGGACGTTGGAGTCGTGGTCGAGCCGCGACACCACCACCTCGTCGTCCGGGGTCAGGGCCAGCGCCCGCGAGACGAGATAGGTCAGGGCGGTCGCGCTCGGCCCGAACACCACGCCGTCCGGATCGCCGCCCACCAGATCAGCGACCGCGGACCGGGCCGCCGCGACCAGAGCGCCCGAGCGCTGGGCCGGGACGTGCGCGGTGCCGCGGTTCGACACGGCGGTGCCCATCGCCCCGGCGATCGCGGCGATCACCGGGGCGGCGGGCTGGGTGCCTCCGGCCCCGTCGAGGTGGACGAACCCCTCAGCGAGGGCCGGGTAGTCGTTGCGAACATCGAGGATCATGCAGCAAGGGAATCAGAAGACGCGGACGGCCGCCTCGGCGGGCGCGTTGAGCAGGCCCTCGATCTCGTCGTCGAGCCGCACCAGGGTCAGCGACGCGCCGGCCATGTCGAGCGACGTGCAGTATTCGTTGACGTAGCTGCGCCCGACCGTGATCCCGCGATCGGCCAGCCGCTGATGGGCGCGCCGGTAGAGGATGTAGAGCTCGCTGATCGGTGTTCCGCCCAGCCCGTTGATCATGAGGGCGACCCGGTCACCGGACGAGTAGGGCAGATCAGTCACGACGGCGTCGAGCATGTCGTCGACGATCGCGTCGGCTTCCTTGAGCTTGCGCCGTTCGCGGCCGGGTTCGCCGTGGATGCCGACGCCGAACTCGATCTCGTCGCCGCCCAGCTCGAACAGCGGCGATCCTTTGGCGGGCGGCGTGCAGGCGGTCAGAGCGACCCCCATCGTACGGGTGACGTCGTTGACCTTCTTGCCGATGCGGATCACCTCGTCGAGCTCGGCGCCCTGCTCGGACGCGGCCCCGACCGCCTTGATGACGAAGAAGTTGCCCGCCACGCCGCGCCGCCCGACGGTGTAGGTCGAGTCCTGCACCGCGACGTCGTCGTTGATGGTCAAGATCTCAGCCCGTACGCCGTCCGCCTCGGCCATCTCCTTGCCCATGTCGAACGCCATGCGGTCACCGGTGTAGTTGTTCACCAGCAGCAGCACGCCCTTGGGTGAGGACAGCAGCTTCGCGGTCTCGTAGACGTAGTCCATCGGCGGTGCGGCGAACACGTCGCCGGGGCAGGCCGCGTCGAGCATGCCCTTGCCGACCGCCATCACGTGGGCCGGTTCGTGCCCGGAGCCGGAGCCCTGCACGATCGACACCTTGTTCTCGTTGGGTGCGTCGGCCCGCATGATCAGGTTGTAGGCGGGCACATATCGCAGCGAGTCGGGGTTGGCCAGCGCGACGCCTTCGAGCATCTCGGCCACGTAGTTCTTGGGGTCGTTGACGAACTTCTTCACGTCGGCTCTCCTTGCTTCTGCCAGGTCTCGCTGATCCGTTCGACGAGCACCGCCACCGCCATCGCGCCGGCGTCGACCGAGCCGCGGCTGCGCTCGCCCGTGTAGGCCGCCCGGCCCCGCTTGGCCACCATCGCGGCCGTCGCGTCGGCCGCTTCCCGCGTCGCGACCGCGGCCGCTCGCAACGCCTCGTCCGTGCCGTTCGTCAGGTTGGACTCGAGGGCGTCGGTCAGCGGCACCAACGCGTCGAGCAACGTCTTGTCCCCGACGTCCGACTGCCCGCGTGCTTTGATGCCCTCGACGGCCGCCCGCAGCATGGCGACCACCTGCTCGCCGTCGAGCGTCGTGGCCGAGCCGGCGGCGGCCCCGGCCCGCAGGAACGCGGTGCCCCAGATCGGCCCGGAGGTCCCGCCGATCCGCGACGCGATCGTCATGCCGCTGCGCTTGAGGAAGGTGCCCGGGTCGGTGCGGTCCAGGTCGTCCCAGCCCTCGAGGAGCTTCTCGAACCCGCGCGCCAGCGAATAGCCGAAGTCGCCGTCGCCGACCACGGAGTCGAGGTCGCCGAAGTATTTCTCGTTCTCGATGCACGTCTCGGCGATGGTGCGTACGACGAACTCGGTCTTCTGCATGCTCATGGGAGACAGGCCTCCAGGTCGTCGAGCGTCAGGTAGGCCCCGGGGTGCGCCCGCCCGCGGTTCGCCAGCACCTCGATGGGCGGCCGCCCGGGGTCGCCCAGCCCCGAGACGACCAGCACCGCCTCGCTGAAGTCCTCGCCCCGGGTGTAGCCGTTCACCGTCACCAGGCAGTTCAGCCCGGCGCTGGTCGCGGCGAGCAGCCCGTTGCGCGAGTCCTCGACGACCAGCGTCGTGGCCGGGTCGAGGCCCAGGGTCGAGACCGTGAGCTGATAGATGGCCGGGTCGGGTTTCTTGGCCGGCACCACGTCGCCGGCGAAGACCGGGATGTCGGCCGCCGCCGCTCCCACCGCGTTCTCGAGCACTGCCCGCACCGACGCCTCGGCCGACGTCGACGCGACCGCCACCGTCCACCCGTCGGCCAACGCGGCGTGGATGACCCGCGAGATGCCCGGCCGGGTCGGGATCTTCCCGTCGGCGACGAGCTGCTTGAAGGCCGCCGTCTTCGCCTTGTGCCAGGTCAGCAGCATTTCCGTACGATCCCCCGGCCCGGCCGCCGCGGCAAAGGCCGGATCGTCGAAAAGACTGGCCATCCGTTCCTTGCCACCGCCGATGGCGAGCTTCTTCCCGTACTCCTCCGCGCTCCAGTGCACCGGCAGCCCGAAGCGCTCGAACGTGGCGTTGAACGCGGGCAGGTGGCCGTACCGCTCGGTGTCGGCCAGCACGCCGTCGCAGTCGAAGACGAGCGCGCTCACCAGGCCCGTCCCGACCCGCCGAAGAGCCGGATGTGCCGCCGGGCCATCTCGAGCACGGCCGTGCGCTGGTGGCGGAAGAGCGACGGCGGATCCCACTTGCCGCGCTCGGCCGTCTCGCGCAGGAACTCGAGGCCCGACTGCATGAAGGTCTCCTTGAGCGCCGTCGAGATGTTGACCTTGGCGCAGCCGCGGGCGATGAGGTCGGTGAACTGCTCGTCGGAGAGCCCGGTGCCGCCGTGCAGCGCCATCGGGATCCCGGTCGCGGCGACCAGGTCGCTGATCCGCTGGGCGTCGAGCACGGGCGTCCGCTTGTACTGCCCGTGCGCGTTGCCGATGGCCGGGGCGAAACAGTCGACCCCCGTACGCTCGATGAAGTCGACGGCCACCTCGAGGCTCTGCACGGGGGCCGCCTCGTCCGAACCGAGATCGTCCTCGACGCCCTGAATGCCCTCGATCTCCCCCTCGACGTGCGCGCCGACCTTGCGCGCCTCGGCCACCACCTCGGTCGTCTGCCGCAGGTTCTCGGCCACGTCGAGCTCGTGCGCGTCGAACAGCACCGAGTTCCAGCCGCCGTCCAGGCAGTCGGCGATGACGCTCCGATCGGGACAGTGGTCGAGGTGCAGCGTGACCGGCACCGACGCGTCGTGGGCCAGGGCCTGCACGATCGCGAACAGCTGCGGGCGGCCGTACTGCTTGACGGTCTTGACGCTCGTCTGCAGGATGACCGGCGCCCGTTCCTCGGCGGCGGCCGCGACCACCGCCTCGATGGTCAGGTCATTGATGATGTTGAAGGCGGCGACCCCGTACCGGTCGGCGAGCGCGCGGTCGAGGAGCTCCTTCATGGCGACGATGGGCACGAGGGTCAGTCAAGTCGATACCCTCCGTCACCGGTATGGGGGAATCCACCCGTTGTCCAGGGCGGTCACCACAGCCGCGGTCCGCCGGGCGGTTCCGGTTTTCCGCAGGATCGCGGCGACATGCTTCTCGACCGTCTTCGGCGAAAGCACCAGCCGGGCGGCGATCTCCCGGTCGGTCAGCCCCTCGCGCAGCAGGGCCAGCACCTCTGCTTCCCGCGGCGAGAAAGGCACAGGCGCCGTCGCGTGCGGGAAATCGGGCCGGACAATCGCCACGGCGGCGGACTGGGCCAGCACCTCGAGCGCGTCGACCACCCGTTCCGAGAAGCCGTCGGCCGTCGGGGCGAAGACGACCGTCACCGCGATCACGTCACCGCGCCACCAGATCGGTACGGCCACGGCAGCACCCCGGCTCGCCGGATCGGCCCCCGACAGGTGCCCCGCGCGCAGCCGCCCGTAGTCGGGGATGACCACCGGCCGCCGCCGCCCGAACGCCCGTCCGGTCGCTCCCTCGTCGAGCGGGAACCGCTGCCCGAGCCGGCAGGACGCGCCGACCTCGGCCGCCTTCAGATAGTGCCCGCGGGCCGCGTCGACCAGCGAGATCGTGCCGGCGGTCGACCCGGCGAGCCGCCCGCTGTGCCGCAACAGCCGGCGCAGCACGGGCGCCAGCGGCGGTTCGCCGTGCACGTCGGCGACCGCCCGCCGGGGACCCTGACCGGGCATACCGCAAAATCTATGTTTGCCGACCGCGTGAATCAATAAGCCAGGCCAGGGCACCTTGGGCTGGAGTGGCCGGCCCCGGTCTTCGCCGAGGGCCGGCCGGGCCTCGGGGCCGAGACAGAACCACCGGACGTCCGGCGCGTCCCGATCGGTCGCGCCCGGCGGCAGGGCGTCGAGCGCGGCGAGCCTCGCAGCGGCCCGATCGAGAACGGGGCGGGTTTCTGTGATGCTCGCCCGGCGATGGTGTTCCCGGGGCTCTCGGGCCGCATGCTTGGTCGGTCGAGGGGAGGGGACCCGCATGAGCACTTCGGAAGCACTGCGGCAACTACTGCTTCAGTCGCACCACGCCCGTCCGGAGGACCTGCCCGAGATGGTCATGGCGGCCGCCGGCCTGATCGGCGCCGACACGATGATCATCTACCTGGTGGATCACCAGCAGCGGCAGTTGTTGCCTCTGCCCGGTGGCACGGCCCCGCACCGCGAGACGATCAGCGTCGAGGGGACTCTCGCCGGCCGCGCGTACACCCTGGTGACCCCCGTCTCGGGCGAGCCGGACGACGGCGTGCGGTGGTGGCTGCCTCTGCTCAACGGCAGCGAGCGCATGGGGGTGCTCGAGGTGGTCTCGTCCCGGCCGCTGGATGAGCAGGCCGTCGACCATTGCGTCTCGGTGTCGTCCCTGCTGGCCGAGCTGCTCGTCACCCGCAGCCTCTACAGCGACACGATCGAACTGGTCCGCCGCCGCGAGCCGATGCGGCTGGCCGCCGAGATGCTGCGCGCCCAGCTGCCCCCGCTGTCCTTCTCCACCGGGCACCTGATGATCAGCGGCATTCTGGAGCCGTGCTACGACGTCGGCGGCGACGCCTTCGACTATGCCGTCAACGGCGAGACAGCCCACCTGGCGCTCTTCGACGCCGCCGGGCACGGCTCCGCCGGCGGGATGCGCGCGGTCATGCTGGCCTCGCTCGCGCTGGCGTCGTACCGCAACGCCCGTCGTGGCCGGATGGACCTGGTCGACACCTATCACCACATCGACCAGGCAGTTCGCGCCCACGACCGCTACGGCATGATCACAGCGGTGCTGGCCGAGATCGACCAGCGCACCGGCGTTCTGCAGGTCATCTCCGCGGGCCACCCCAGCGGCATCGTGATCCGGCAGGGCCGGGTGGCCAAGGTGCTGCCCACCCCGACCGCGCTGCCGGTGACCCTGGGCGACACGCGTCCGCCGGTGGTCGTGGAGGAGGCCCTCGAACCGGGCGACCGGCTGCTGCTCTACACCGATGGGATCATCGAGGCCCGCTCGGCGCAAGGGGAGCAGTTCGGCATCGAGCGGCTGATCGACTTCGCCCTCAAGGCGGTGGCCGACCAGTTGCCGGCGCCCGAGACGGCCCGGCGGCTGGTGCACGCGATCCTCGACTATCAGGACGACCGGCTGCAGGACGACGCCACCATCCTGCTCGCCGACTGGCGCAGCCCCGCCCCGGCCCGCTCGGACACCGAACTGATCACGCCGCCCAGCGACCACCTGCTCGAACCGTGACCGGCACCGTGTGTTCCGTGCCGGCCCGGCTCACAGATCGAGGGCGTACGCCGCCATGTCCCGCAGCGCCCCGCCGGTGACCAGCGACCCGTCCCACACCGACGTGAGCCGGTCGATCGAACCGTTCGCGCCCAGCTCGAGCGCCGTCACGCCGCGCGCGGCCTCGGTGGTGGACTGCCACTCGTAGCCACCGCCGAGGTCACCGCCGACGATGTGCCTGACCTGGGCGGACGGGCCGTACGGCAGGGAGGCGGCGGCGCGGCCGAGGTAACGGCCGATCGCGGCCCGCCCGCGCACCGTCGTACGCAGGGTGAGGTCCTCGACGACGGCGTCGGGGGAGAAGAGCGTCTCCACCGGGTCTGCGTGCAGGTGGGCCACCACGTCGTCGACCCGCGTGGGACGGCGTACGGGCAGGTCGGCGTAGAGATCCGGGAACTGCGCTGAGGGCGTACGCATGGCATTGACCTTGTCGGCGCCGAAGTTGCGCCCGTCCCAATAGTCGATCCAGCGCACGATGCGGCCGTCGTCGGCGAAGTCGATCGGCGCGATCGCCCGGATCTCGCCGCCGAACAGCTCCGGCGTGTCGGTCATGAAGACGATCGCGCTGGTCGCGTCGCCGATCACCCGGGTCGGGTAGGACAGCGCCTCGGCCGGCCAGTTCGGCATGTACTCGTCCCACACGTCGTAGAGGGACTGGCTCGACGGCCAGCTCCACCCGAGCGTCGCGTCGGCGTAGAAGACCCGGTCGGGGTGGAAGAATGCGTGGGTCTCGGCGACCAGGTGGGCGCTCTTGGCGGTGAACAGGCGGCGGAAGAGGTCGTGGGTCTCCGCGGTGGCGTAGTCGGTCATGCCACCACTCTGGGCCGGCCAGAAGAGCTCCGATACAGCAGGAATTGCTCGACCCCATCTCCGCGAGAGATAGTTGTCGGCATGGAACTGCGTCAGCTCCGGCACTTCATCGCGCTCGCCGAGGAGCAGAGCTTCACCCGGGCCGCCACCCGCCTGCTGATCGTGCAGTCGGGCCTGTCGTCGTCGATCCGCGGGCTCGAGCGCGAGGTCGGGGCGCCGCTGGTCCGCCGGGGCAGCCGGCCGCTGGCGCTCACCGCGGAGGGCAAGGCTTTCCTGCCCGCGGCACGCCGGGCTGTCCACGCGGCCGAGGACGCGCTGAAGGCCGTACAGGATGTGTCGTCGGTCGTCTCGGGAACCCTGACCGTCGGCATGGCCCAGACGTCGGGCACGGGCTGCCCGTTCCTCGAGTGGCTGGGCGAGTTCGGGCGGGCCCACCCCGGGCTCGACATCACCGTCGAGCAGCTATCCGACGCGCAGATGCTCGACCGGCTGGCCGTGGCCGAGCTCGACTGCGCCCTGACGTCATCGCCGGTGCGGCCCGAGGCGTTCGACGCCTACCCGCTGGCCGAGACGTTGCTCGCCGTGGCCGTCCCGGCCGGTCATCGTCTCGCCGCTCAGGCCACGATCACGCCGGCCGACCTCGCGGGCGAACGCTTCGTCGAGATGCGCTCCGGCGCGGGCACGCGAATCCAGACGGACGCCCTCTTCGCCGAACACCACGTCGACCGTCACATCGCCGGCACCGCCAACGAGTGGTCGGTGCTCGTCGACCTGGTCGCCGCCGGTGTGGGCCTGGGTCTGGTGCCCGAGGGCCTGACCAGCGACGCCGTGGTCTTCCGCCCGCTGGCCGGCGCGAGCGTCACCCAGCAGTGGAACCTGGTTCTGCCGTCGCCGGACGACCAGACCCCCGCCGCCCGCAAACTGGCCCAGCACATGCTGTCCCGCCAGATCTCGCACGAGCGGGCCGCCTGACCGGCGCCGGGGGCGGCCGATCTGCCCTGCGCACGGGCCGCCCCCGGCCAAACGTCACCGGTGGTGGCGGTTCTCCAGCATGTCGTCGAAGGGCAGGGGAGCGGTGCGCAGCGCGTCGGCGGCCGGGGCGGTCGCCGAGAGTCCGGCCCAGCGACGCAGCGTGGCCGTCGCCTCGGCCGACTCGGTCGGAGTCAGACGCGCGATGTTCGCGCCGTGGTTGGCGCCCGGCGCCACGTAGAGGTGCGAGTCGCGGCGGCTAGGGGCGAACCGTTCGGCGCCCCACGGGTCGTTCTCGCCGTAGATGAACAGCATTCGCTCGGCGGCCGTGCGCACCCACAGGTCGACGTCGATCATCGGGATCGGGTTGTGCCGGACGCGCAGCTCCTTCGGCAACGCCGACAGGGCCGTGTAAAGCCCCGGGTGTTTGCGCAGCCCGCGCAGGTGCTCGAACTTCAGGCTGGGCCAGCCGAGCTGAGCGGCGGCCTGGTAGTAGTACGGCCAGTAGTATTCGAGCCCCTGGTCGGTGTAGAACGACCACGAGGCGACCGCGTCGATCCAGTCGTAGAGCTGCTCGTCGGTGGCGTCGGCCGCGGGCACTCCGGCGCAGTCGGCGGTCGACAGGTACTGCCAGAACGCCCACACGGTGTCGAGCACGGTCATTTCGAACGCCCGGTCGGCGGTCCCGAGCGTACGGCCGAAGGTCCACCCGTTCTCGGCCGCGTCCGCCTGCAGCAGAGGCACCAGCCGGTCCCGCCGCTTCAGAGCCTCTTTCTGTACGCCGTCCAGCGCGCGCCGGCAGGCCGCGTCACCCACGGTCACGAAGAACCGGTCGTACGCCTGATCCAGGTCGTTGATCTTGTCGTTGGGCGCCACGTAGGCCACGACCCCGTCGACGTCGCGCGGATAGAACCGGCGGTGATAGACCGACGTCATGCCGCCCTTGCTGCCACCCGTCTGGATCCACTTCGCCGAGTAGATCGACTTGAGCGCCCGTACGATCCGGTGCTCGTCGGTCGCCTCCTGCCAGATGGTCAGGTCCGACCAGTCCGCGGGACTCGGCCGCGACGGCGTGAAGAATCGATGCTCAACCGACACCTGATTTCCGTCGAGCAGCCGGGTGGGTTCAGTGCGCGACGGCCCGGGGTTGGCCGGCAGGCCGTACCCACTGGTCGACAGCACCACGGGAGCGTTCACGTCCCGGTGCAGCAGGGTGAGACGCTGCTCGTAGGAGCCGCCGCCAGGATGCCGGTGATCGGCCGGTTGACGGTAGGTGAGCACGAAGAACCGGTAACCGGCGGGTTCGCTCTGCGAGACGATGGTCAGCCCGGGGATGGCCCGGAGCCGATCGGCCAGGTCGACGGCCGCTTGCTGGCGCGCGGACGCCACGGTGGGAAAGGCCAGCAGGGCCAGTACGGACACGAGTACGGTCAGGACGCGACTTCGCATTGACCGATGCTAATGGTTTGCGGCCAGTTTTTCGGCCAGCACCTTCGCCTCGCTGATGGCGGGATCCTTGCTGGCCGTCAACAGCAGCAGCGGCCGCTCGCGACCGAGTTCCCTCAGATGCGCGTACGCCTCGGCCTGCTCGCCGGCGGCCAGCTCGGCCAGATAGCGCCGCCGGAACTCGGGGAACCGCTCCGGCACATGGTCGTACCATTTGCGCAGTTCAGGGGTGGGGGCGACCTGCTTGCACCACTCGTCGAGCGCGGCCCGCTCCTTGCTGACCCCGCGCGGCCACAGGCGGTCGACCAGCACACGGGCAGCGCCGGCGTCTTCCTCGGCCGGCTCGTCGTAGATGCGGGCGATGCGAACGTCCATCACCCCATCATGCAGCGACGACCCGCCGCCCGGGCACCGTGTGAAAAGGAGACGGCCGGTCACCCCGGGAGATCACGCTGATGTGCGGATCTCAACCATGGGCGAACCGGCCGCCACCAAGCCCGGCCACCTGACGGCGGCCGGGCAGTTCGGGTCAGAGCGGGCGGATGTTCTCCGCCTGCGGGCCCTTGGCGCCCTGGGCCACGTCGAACTCGACACGCTGGTTCTCGTCGAGGCTGCGGTAGCCCGACGTCGCGATCGCCGAGAAGTGGGCGAACACGTCAGCGCCGCCGTCGTCCGGCGTGATGAACCCAAAACCCTTGTCGCTGTTGAACCACTTGACGACACCGGTAGTCACGATTTTTCTCCTTGCCGACTGTGAACCGCCGCACCGTGCGACGGCTCATGTCGCCGTGTTGATCCCCGGTGTGAAAAACCGAAACTGCCGACGAAAACAAAAAACGCCTGCCGGGCCGAGATGCCCGTCAGGCGTCGAAACGTCTCAGGAAATCAAAACTGCAACGGGGCTAGCCTAGCACGGTGAGTGCGCCCACAGTCACGACCCTCCCGCCCCTCGGCGCGCCGATCCAACTCCCGCCGCCATGACCTGCTGAAGCGGCCGTTCGGCAGGTGCTCACTCCGGCGTGTCGGCCCCCAGCCGACCAGACCGCACACGGCTCACGACGAACTGCCGCCCCGCGTCGGCGGTCGCCAGTCGTCGTGGTCGACCCGATCGCGCCGCTCGTGGCGATCTGTTGACGCGGGGCGGCGGTCGCCAGTCGTCGGTGGTCGGCCTGATCGCGTTGCTCGTGGCGATCTATTGATGCGCGTCGGCGATGAACCATCTGCCCGCGGGTCGACCTGCGTGGCGAGCGAAGCCACGCCGGCCGCCCCTCCCCGAGGAATCTTCGTTTCTGTTCGTCTCTACGGGACACGCCGTTTCTGCCAACCGGCCGACCTACCTCTGCTCGACGTATCGACTTTGCCGGACATATCGGGCTGAGGCGTCGGGCGGGCGACGGCGCCGTTCTTGTTGATCGCATGTCGGCTTTCCTATTTCCAGGGATTCGGGCCCTTGTCTGCTTGGGCGACCAGCTCATCCTGGCTGTAGGGGTCTCAATCGGCTTCCATGTGCCTGTATCCAGGATCTCGCATTGATCATGGATGGGAGGGGCCTGATTTCCTGACGTTGAGGCCTGAGCCTGCGTGGCCATCCCGCAACCGCTCTCCCGAAGCCGAGCCCTCTCCAGGGGCCGCCGACGATCTCTCGGTCTCGTCGAGCCGCAACGCGCGGGCTCGGCATCCGCGGCGAACGTTGCTCCGGTCAGCGGCGCGGGAGTGAACGATGCCCAAGCTTGACTCGCATGTCCGGCATGGACAGTTGGATGGGACCGCGAGGCAAGAGTCCAAACCGATTCAGCAATTCATGCACTCGCCTGCGATGCACTGGCCTGCGATGCACTGGCCTGCGATGCACTGGCCTGCGATGCACTGGCCTGCGATGCACTGGCCTGCGGTGCACTGGCCTGCGGTGCACTGGCCTGCGGTGCACTGGCCTGCGATGCACTGGAAGGCAGCCCCGGGCAGGGGAGCTCGGCGAGGGCCTGCGCGTTCGGGTCCGCCGCGTTCGGGTCCGCCGCGTCCGGGTCCACCGTGTCTGGGCCTATCGCGTCTGGGCCTATCGCGCGCCGGGCCTATCGCGCGCCGGGCCTATCGCGCGCCGGCACACCCGTGCCCCGCGCGCCGCTTGGCTCGCCCGTCGGCCGCCTGGCCCAATCGCCGCGCCTGTTCTGCCTTGACGCTCGACGGCCCGCTCTTGATTGCACGGCCCCGGCAAGCAAGCCATCGAGTTTTGTATATATAGAAGTAAGACAGTGGACTCTGCCTCGGGCCGGGAGGAGACTGCGGGGGTCGCCTGGTGTGGGGAGCTCTCATGGCGCGGGTGCGCGGCGTTGCGCAGCGGCTCAAACGTGAGCCGGCGCTGCATGCCGCGCCGCGCCCGCTGCTCCCGTCGGCAGGGGATGTTTCCCGCTGTCGGGCTCGGCGCCCGGTTGGCGACTTCGAGCCGAGCGTGCGTCGGCCGGCCAGGGCGCTCGGCCCGCAGTGCTCGACCCTGGTCGTTCTGTCCGTGGGGCTCGGCTCGCCTTGTTCGGCCCGGGTTGTTCTGGCTGTGGGGCTCGGTTCGCCGTGTTCAGCCCCGGTTGTTCCGCCTGTTGGGCTCGGTTCGCCGTGTTCGGTCCGGGTTGTTCTGGCCGTGGGGCTCGGTTCGCCGCGTTCGACTCGCGGCCCTTCGCGCCAGGGTCACCGCTCACGGCGCAGCAACCCGCGTGCCGAGCCGCGTTCGCGAGCGCGGACCTCAGGGCCATATTCCTACCGGCTCAAGCCCCGCAGGGGCCCCTCGCGCGACCGAGCGGCAGTCATCATTGTCGATACTTCCCGGTAACACCAGGGCCTTCCGCAGACCGTCCACTTTCTTCTGGAGGACCTTTACTTTCGTCGATGTGAGTCATAAGTTGCTCACATCAGACCGAAGTTTTGATTTCTCTGAGAAAAGTTCGTAACACACGCACCCGCCGACGGGCGGAGGCGTGGCAGCGCTGTGGCCGACGGGCCCGCGCTCGGGCGGACTCCCGCAACGCACAACCCTGCTCCCGACTCGATGGCGTCTCCGGTTCGCTCCGGTGGCGCCGGAGGACGCGCATGACAGACGACAACGTTGTCAACGGGGAACGGCAAGCCCACCTTCCCCGCCGGAACCTGCTCGCCGCGGCCGGGGTCCTCGGCCTGACCGCCGGCGCGGTCACCGTGGCGACCACGACCAGGTCCGAGCCCGCCCGCGCCGCCGCGGGGGTGACCAAGAAGATCACGATCTACGCCGAGGCGTTGCCGAACAACCAGGTCGGCTACGGCCTGACCCCGGGCGGAGCGACGGTCCCCGGCCCGGTGCTGGAGATGTACGAGGGTGACACGCTCGAGATCACCCTGGTCAACACGACGAACCAGCGGCTCTCCATCCACCCCCACGGTGTCGACTACAGCACCGACTCGGACGGGGCGCCGTTCAACGGCTCGTTCAACAACCCGGGCGAGACCCGCAAGTACATCTGGCGTTCGCACGAGATGACCGCCACGACCGGCCGCCGGTTCACGCCGGGCAGCGCCGGCTACTGGCACTACCACGACCACGCGTTGGGCGGCGACCACGGCACCGGCGGCCTGATCAGGGGCCTGTACGGGGCGCTGATCGTGCGGCGGCGCGGCGACATCCTGCCCGACAAGCAGTTCACCGTGGTCTTCAACGACATGACGATCAACAACAAGGTCGCGCCGAACACGCCCATGTTCGAGGCCAACCTCGGCGAGAAGGTCGAGTGGATCGCGATCGGCCACGGCAACTTCTTCCACACGTTCCACCTGCACGCGCACCGCTGGGCCGACAACCGCACCGGCTATCTCGAGAGCCTGACCGACCCCAGCCAGGTGATCGACAACAAGGACCTGAACCCGGGCAACGCGTTCGGCTTCCAGGTCATCGCCGGTGAGGCCGTCGGTCCGGGCGCGTGGATGTACCACTGCCACGTCCAGGGCCACTCCGACGGCGGGATGGCCGGCGTCTTCCTCGTACGCAACGCCGACGGCACCATGCCGCCCGGCGCCCAGGAGGCGATCGACCGCTTCCAGGGCCACCAGCACGCAGCCGCTCAAAAAGCAGCCCAGAACGCCCAGAACGCGGAGACCCACGCACACGGAGGGACTGGCTCATGAGGCTAAGAAGAGCCGCGGCCATCGCCATGGCCGCGGTACTCGTCACCGGCGCCGCGCCGCCACGGGAGGCGACAGCCGCCCAGCAGGCGGCCGCGCCCGCAGCCCCGGGGGTGCTCGTCTTCTCGGGCGCCGCCGCCGCGCAGCAGGACCCGGTGACCAGGGCGACCCAGACCATCAAGGAACTCGGTACGGCTCAGGGGCTCACCGTCACGGCCAGTTCCGATCCGGCCGTGTTCAGCGCGAGCAGCCTGGCCTCGTACCGTGCCGTGGTCTTTCTCTCGGCCGAGGGCATCACGCTGAGCAGTGCCCAGGAGGCGGCCCTGCAGGCGTACGTGAAGGCCGGCAACGGCTTCCTCGGCATCGGTGACGCGGCCAAGGCGCAGATCGACTCGAACTGGTTCACCGGTCTGATCGGCGCGCGCCCGGCCGGGGCGATCCCGGTCTCCGAGCCGGTGCAGACGGTCACCGCGAACGGCGACAACCCACCGAGCGAGACCAAGGAGAAGCTGACCGACGGCGACTCCAACACCAAGTGGCTGGTGCGCACCAACACCGGCTGGGTGGCCTACCAGCTGGCCGCGCCCAAGACCATCACCGGGTACGCCCTGACGTCGGCCAACGACTTCGACGGGCGCGACCCGAAGGACTGGACGTTGCAGGGTTCGGCCGACGGGCAGGCCTGGACCGACCTCGACCGCCGCACCGGGCAGACGTTCCCGGAGCGGTTCCAGACCAAGCGGTTCGACATCGCGCAGCCCCGCGAGTTCCGGCACTACCGCCTGAACATCACGGCCAACGCCGGTGAGCCGCTGATCCAGCTGGCCGACCTGCGTCTGTTCACCGGCAACGCCGAGCCCCCGCCGCCGCCCGCGGTGAACCAGGCCGTGGTGAACATCCTGGACCGCCAGCACCCGGCGACCGCGGGTCTGCCGTTGAACGTGACCCGTTCGGACCGTTGGTACAACTGGAACACCAACCCGGTCGGTACGGTCCACACGCTCGCCCAGGTCGAGGAGCGTCACTACAACGCCGGCCAGGGCGCGAACGGCCCGTTCCACGCCATCTCCTGGTGCCGTGACTTCGAGGGTGGTCGTTCCTTCTACACCGGCATGGGCCACACCGAGGGCTCGTACGGTGAGGAGGCGTTCCGCAAGCACCTGACCGGCGCGCTCGGCTGGACCAGCGGCATCGTCCGCGGTGACTGCAAGGCCACGATCGCCGCCAACTACAAGGTCGAGCGGCTGACCGCGACCAACAAGACCGGTGAGCTCGACCAGATCGGTGAACCGCACGGCCTGACCGTCACGCCCGACGGCACGGTGTTCTACGTCGGCAAGGCGGCCTGCCCGACCGGCCCGGTGGTCCCGTGGACCGACCCGAACGTGGGCCTCGGCTGCGGCACCATCCACTCGTGGGACCCGGCCACCAAGTCGGTCAAGCTGCTGACCACGTTGAAGGTCATGGGCAACCGCGGCAGCGGCGACGAGCTGCAGAAGAACGAGGAGGGTCTGCTCGGCATCGAGCCCGACCCGAAGTTCGCCGAGAACGGCTGGCTCTACGTCTACTGGATGCCGCACGAGTCGATCGACCGGGACAAGCGGATCGGTTACCGCACCGTCTCGCGGCTGACCTACGACAAGGCCGCCCAGACGATCGACCAGAGCACCCGCAAGGACCTGATCAAGTGGCCGGTGCAGATCCACAGCTGCTGCCACGCCGGTGGTGGCATGGCCTTCGACGACAAGGGCAACCTGTACGTCGGCTCCGGTGACAGCAACTCGTCGGGCGGCTCCAGCGGCTACTCGGGCAACAACTGGACCCAGGACTACCAGGGTCTGTCGTTCCAGGACGCGCGGCGTACCGCCGGTAACACGAACGACCTGAACGGCAAGATCATCCGTATCCACCCCGAGGCGGACGGCACCTACACGATCCCGCAGGGGAACCTGTTCGCGCCGGGCACCGAGAAGACCCGCCCCGAGATCTACGTGATGGGCGTACGGAACATCGCCCGCCTGCAGATCGACAAGAAGAAGCAGTGGCTGACCGCCGGCTGGGTCGGACCGGACGCCGGTTCGCCGAGCCCGGAGCTGGGCCCGGCCAAGTACGAGACCGCCACGATCATCACCGAGGCGGGCAACCACGGCTGGCCGTACTGCATGGGCAACCGGCAGCCGTACCGCGACCGCAGCAACACGAACGCGCAGACGCTGACCGGTTGGTACGACTGCGACGCGCCGAAGAACGAGTCGCCGCGCAACACGGGTCTGACCGACCTGCCGCCGATCAAGGACAACATGATCTGGTACTCGCCGGACGGCGGCGGCCCGATCTTCCCGAAGCGCGCGGGCAGCGACATCCCGACCTACGTCGCCGCGGACGCCACCTACACGCAGCCCTACCTGCGCGGCGGCGGCCAGGCCATCATGTCGGGCCCGACCTTCCACAAGGATCTGGTCGACCCGAAGAGCACTGTCGCGTGGCCGTCGTACTGGGACAACAAGTGGCTCATCGGTGACCAGTCGAACTCCCAGAACCGCATCGCGGTCACGGTCGACCCGGCCGGCGTGCCGACGCACACCCCGCCGGCGTTCGCCGAGTCGCTGCGGTCGATCATCCCGGCCGGTGGCACCAGCACCACGCTGCAGTCCTGGATGGACGCCAAGTTCGGACCGGACGGCGCGCTCTACATGCTCGACTACGCGGGCGGCTTCTTCAGCCTGCACAGCAACCAGAAGCTGATCCGCATCACCTACCAGGGTGGCGCGGCGACGCCGACGCCGGCCGCGCTCGCGGTGGCCGTGCAGAACAAGCCGCTGACGGTGGCGTTCAACGGGTCCCGCTCGGGCGGCCTGTCGCACAAGTGGACGTTCGGTGACGGGAGCACCTCGACCGAGGCGAACCCGCGTCACACGTACGCCAAGGTCGGGGTCTACAACGCGACGCTGACGGTGGCCTATGCCGGGGGCAAGACCGAGACGGTGCAGGTCGCTGTCACTGCCGGTTGCGAGGTGCCGGACAACGTCACGACCGTACGCCTGGACGCGACCGACACCAAGGTGCCGAACCGCACCGTGGGGCAGGGCTGCACGATCGACGACCTGATCGACGACGAGAGCACCTGGCCGACTCACGACGCGTTCGTCCGGCACGTCACCGACGTCGCCGAGTCGCTGCAGGACGACGACGTGATCAACGGTCGCGAGGCCGGTACCCTGACCCGCTCGGCGGCCTCGTCGCCGATCGGCCGTGAGGGCCACACCGGTTACGAGTCCATCTACAACGGCACGCCGGAGTCGCTCGTCGACTGGGCGCAGGCGCCGACCGGGCAGTTCTCGATCCAGCCGGACGGGTCGCTGCGGCCCAGCGGCGGGCTCGGGATGCTGTACTACACCAAGCCGTTCAAGGACTTCTCGCTCACGCTGCAGTTCCGCGACATCGCGCCGGGCACGGGGCGGGCCAACACCGGGGTCTTCACCCGGTTCCCCGACCCGCGCATCCCGCTCGACCAGCGTCCGGCCGGCAGCTGCGGCACGATCGGCTCGGCTCGCACCTCGCAGGCCTGGGTGGCCATCTACTGCGGTCACGAGATCCAGATCTACGACGGCGAGACGGGTGAACCGCAGAAGACCGGCTCGATCTACAACTTCGACCCGAACCCGATGAGCGCGGCCAACCCCACCGCCAAGAACGTGTGGAACCGGTACGAGGTCCGCGTGGTCGGCCAGCACTACACGATCATCCGCAACGGCGTGGTCATCAACGAGTTCGACAACACCCCCGGCAAGCAGTCCTCGCGCGCCGGTGACCCGCCGACCGACCTGCGGCAGTTCACGGAAGGTTTGATCGGTTTGCAGAACCACGGCGACAACGACCTGGCCGAGTTCCGGGACGTCCGGGTGCGTGCGCTTTGAGAATCCCCGCCTTCATCGGGGCATTGACGCTGCTCGTCGGGGCCCTCGTGGCCCCGGCGGGCGCCGCCCCCGCCGCACCGGCCCCCAAGGCCGCCGCCGCCCAGGTCCTGAACTGGACGGCTGACAACAGCGTCACCGCCTACAAGTCGGCCCCCACCCAGGCGGTGGCCGGCGAGACCACGATCGTCTTCGAGAACAGCGAGGCGACCGGCAACAACACCGGCATGCCGCACACGCTGACCTTCGACACGTCGACCGCGGGCTACAACCACGACGTCTCGCTGAACATCCTGTCCAATCCGTTCGACGCGAACAACGGCCGCAACCAGGCCACCGTCACGCTGACCCCGGGCCGTTACCGCTACTTCTGCTCGATCCCCGGGCACCTCACGATGGTCGGCGAGTTCACCGTCACCGAGGGCGAGCCCACCGAGGACACCACCGCCCCGACGGTGACCGCGCAGGCGGCCGGCACCCGCGACGGCAACGGCAACTACATCGGTACGGCTACCGTCTCGGTCGCCGCGTCCGACAGCGAGTCGGGCGTCGACACCGTCGAGTACGACCTCGACAGCGCTGGATTCCGGGCCTACACCGCACCGTTCGCGGTGACGGCCCTCGGCGCCCACACCGTGCGCTACCGGGCCACCGACAAGTCGGGCAACGTCTCGGCGGTCGGCACGCTGCAGTTCACGGTGGTCGCGCCCGAGCCGGACGAGGACACGACCCCGCCGACGGCGGCCGTGAACCTGGCCGGTGACCGGGACGGCACGGGCAACTACATCGGTACGGTCACCGCGACGCTCACCGCGTCCGACGCCGACTCGGGTGTGGCCCGCATCGAGTACTCGCTCGACGGCGACCCGTACGTGACGTACACGGCCCCGATCGTCGTGCCCGACGCCGGGATGCACATGCTGCACTTCCGGGCGGTCGACAACGCGGGCAACGTGTCGGCCGAGCAGATGTCGCACTTCACGATCGTCGAGCCGCAGGAGCCCGACACCACCCCGCCGACGGTCGAGCTGACCGTGGCCGGCGAGCAGAACGAGAACGACGCGTACGTCGGCCGGGCCACCGTGACCGTCGCGGCGACCGACTCCGAGTCGGCCGTCTCCAAGATCGAGTACGCCCTGGACAGCGGCGCCTGGACGACGTATGCCGCACCGGTCGTCGTGACCGGGCTCGGCGCTCACACCGTACGGGCCCGGGCCACGGACGCGGCCGGCAACACCTCGGCCGCCGAGTCGGTGAGCTTCAACGTGGTCGCCTCGGGCGACGACGGCTGCGAGGTCTCCGACACCCGTCCCACGGTCGTGATCGACGGCGACAACACCGGCGTCCCGAACTCCGACACCGGCGACGGCTGCACCATCAACGACCTGATCGCCGAGCACGGCGACTATCCCGACCACGCCGCCTTCGTCCGGCACGTCGAGAGTGTCACCGCCGCGCTGGTCACCGGCGGCACGCTCACCAAGCGGCAGCAGGGCACGATCGTCCGCGCGGCCGCCCGATCGGACATCGGCTCATGAGAAACCACACCCAAGGGAGAACCGCCATGGCCCGACGGCCCGTCCTTCTTGCCAGCCTCACCGCCGCCGTGACCGCCGCCGCGCTGCTCGGCGCCGCCCCGGCCGCCAATGCCGGGCTGGTCACCCACTGCATCGGCACCGGCGGCGCGGTCACCGTGCCGAACGACCTGTACGTTCCGGCCGGCGAGTCGTGCTCGCTGACCGGGACCATCGTCACCGGCAACGTCAGCGTCGCCGCGGGCGGCAACCTGGTCATCACCGGCGGCAAGCTGGCCGGTGAGGTGCGGGTGGCCGGCAACGGTTACTTCGACGCCTCCGACACCGAGGTCTCCGGCGTGGTCGTGCTGGCCGCGGGCGGCTACGGCGTCTACCTCAAGGACGCCAAGAGCGGTTCGGTCACCGTACGCCCGAAGGGGACGACGACCGTCGACAGCTTCCTGTTCGCCGAGGGCACCGAGATCACCGGCAGCGTCAACGTGCAGGCCGGTGAGGTGCGGCTCGACCGTAACTCGTCGGTCACCGGCAACGTCAGCAGCACCGGCACCTACTACACCGACCTGCACGACTCGTTCGTCGACGGCTCGCTCTCGGTGCTCAACAGCGCCACCGGCAGCGTCGTCTGCGGCAGCTCGGTCAAGGGCAAGGCGACCTGGGCCGGCAACCTCGGCGGGGTGCAGATCGGCCCGAACGGCGGACTCGACTCCTGCGCCTCCGGCGGCTACTTCGGCAAGGACGTCAGCGTCACCAGCACCACGGGCGGCGTCACCGTCGACGACAACATCATCGACGGGGTGCTGACCGCGACCGGCAACACCCCGGTCGCCACGATCGCCGACAACAACCGGATCCGTCGCGGAGTTGTCACCGACCCGGCTGCGGCGGCGGCCCGCTCGGCGGCTCGTGCCGCGGTCACCCCGCGCGGCGACGACGACACCGCCAAGGCCGAGGAGCGGCGCACCGACGCCGTGCAGGAGGCCACCGTGGCGGGACCCGCGGACCTCTGACCCGTTCCGTCGACCGGCCCCGGACCCTTGTGGGTCCGGGGCCGGTCCCCGTTGAGGGGTGTCACACGTGGCGGAGATATGACATGGCGCAAGATCGCCACCGTCCACAATGAGCAATTCACATAGCCTTAGCTCGATGTATCACGGGGGATAACTGTGAAACGGTTAACGAGATCGTGACAAGCCGGATTTATCGTCACCCATCGGTAGCGACAATGCTGTCGGAAGGCGGGGCATGACGGATAGTGCGGTCCCAACGTTGGCCATCGGCATCGCCTCCACGCCGGATGCCCGCAAGAAACTCGCCCAGCTCCTCGGGGGCACCGAGGCTTTTCTCATCGTGTCGACGGCCGACCAGGCCCGGCAGTTCCTCGACGTGGTGGCGCCGCCCGCCGGGCCCAGCGCCACGACACCGTCCGGGCTGCAGATCGACTCCGACCGCCGCGTGCTGCGTTGGCTCGACCGCGAGGTCGACCTGACGCCCCTCGAGCACGACTTCCTGAGCTGCCTGGTCGCGGCGCCCGGCCGCGTGTGGACGTACGAGAAACTGCATCTGGAGGTGTGGGGCAACGAGCACGTCGGGCGGGGCTCCGACATCCACTCGATGGTGCGGCGGGTGCGCGCCAAGCTCGCCCGGCTCGGCGCGGTGGCGACCATCCACGCCATTCGCGGCGTCGGCATCCGGCTCTCCTTCTGACGTTCTCCGGCTGATGCTTTCCGGCTGATGCATTCCGGAAGCGAACCGGCCCGCCTGCGCGATGCAGGCGGGCCGGCGTTCTATCGCGTCAGCAGCGGACCGGGGCGAGAGCGAAGTTCTCGACCTTCGGCTCCGCCGGGTTCACCTTCGAGGTACGGGCCTGGGGCTTCCAGCCGTCCTTGGCGGCGATCAGCGTCAGCGGGTTGTTGCGCTTGTCGAGCCAGTACGCGTACTTGCCCTCGGCGTCCGTGGCGAACGTCAGCGACGACGCCCAGGAGTCGACCTGGACGGTGGCGCCGGCCAGCGGAGCTCCGGTGCCGCCACAGGGAACGCCGGTGACCGTGCCCATCAGCTTCGCCCAGGTCTTCGGGGGCAGAGCGTTGAGCGTGACACCGACGGGAGCCACCGTGTACGGGGTGTTCTCCTTGACGTTGACCGAGCCGGTGTAGGCGCCCGGCTGGTCGACCGAGGCGGTGATGCCGACGGTGACCGTGACCTTCGTGCCCGGCGCGAGCTTGGCCGACGTCTTGTCGAGCGTCATCCAGCTCACGTCACCACCGGCGGCGCACTCCTCCAGACCGGGCAGCACCTCGGCGCCGGTCGTCGGGTTGAAGCCGCCGGAGGAGCCACCGACCTTGTAGAAGCCGCACGCCGCCGCGCCCCGGTACCGGGCCGTGTTGGCGTTCGGCAGAGCGGCCCACGAGTCCGCGGCCGGGTCGTACGCGAAGCCGGCGTTGGTGACCGCGCCGGCCTGCACGCCGCCCACGACGAGCAGCTTGCCGTTCGCCGAGGCGTACGAGCTGGCCCACTGGTCGGCCGGAGCGTCGGCGATCGCGGTCCAGGCACCGGTGCCCGGGTCGAACGCGTAGCTCGACTTCTGCGAGGCCGCACCGTCGTTGCCGCCGGTGCAGTAGAGAACGCCGTCGATGCCGCCGCAGGAGGCGAAGGCGACCGACTTCGGGTAGTCGGCGACGGTCTCCCACGAGTCGCTGCCCGCGTCGTAGCGGACCACGTCGTTGGACATCGGCGTGCAGTTCGCGGTCGTGCAGCCACCGACGGCGTACAGCTTGCCGTCGACGACCGCCACACCGGCCGCGGAGCGCGGCGCCGGGTTGTCCGCCTTGGCGGTCCAGGTGTTCGCGCCCGGGTCGTACGCCCAGGTGTCGGCGGCCGGGCCGGACTCGCCCCAACCACCGCTGGCGATGATCTGGCCGTCGACGACGCCCAGGGTCAGCGCGCTGCGAGCCGCGGGAAGGTCGGCGATCGGCGACCAGGCCTGCGCGACCGGGTCGTAGACGTGGCCGGTCTTGTAGGCCGCGCCGCCGTTGGTGCCGCCGATCGAGTAGACCTTGCCGTCGAGGTTGACGACCCGGTTGTCCATGACGACCGCCGGGTACTCGGCGATGTTGGTCCACGGCTCGGCCAGCGGGCCGTCCTGCGCCGCCGCGATCTTCTTGCTGGAGGCGGCCTTGGCCGCGAAGGACAGCTCCGTCTGCAGTCGCTGCAACGGGGCGCCCTTCGAACCGAGGATCTCGCCCAGGCTCGACTTCGAACCGTCGGCCTTGAGCATGTCGAAGCCGCCCTTGCGCTCACCGAACTCCACGTCGACCGGCTGGGTGCCGGTGTTGGTGACGGTGAACTTCTTGGCCGCGCTGCCGTCGGGCATGCGGATGTCCGCGCTGACCGTGGCCGGGGTGACCTCGAGCCGGCCGGCGCCGAGCGTGAACGCCGCCGAGCTGACCCAGTCCGCCTCGACGTCGACCGTGTCGCTGGCACCGGCGTAGTTGCCGGCCTTGGCGTCGAAGGTGCGCGAGCCGGGCTTGGACAGCAGCCAGAAGAAGCCGTCCGCGAGGGCGGTGTCGTCCGGCGTGGCGACGGTCGTGACCTTCACGGCCGCGTCGTTCTTGTCGGTGACGGTGGCGTTGTTGATGTAGCCGCCGGTGTTGCCGTCCTTGACGTGGCCGATGACCAGGCCGGCGTCGGTCGGCACGCACTCGAGCTGGCCGATAAGCACGTTGTCGACCTTCCACCACCAGGCGAACGAGCCGTCGTAGTAGTGGAACCGCACCTGCACCTGAGACTGGCCGGCGGCCTGCGGGATCGCGACCGTCGTGCGCTTCGGGCCGGGCACGTTGGTGTTCTGCTTCAGAACGTTCGTCCAGGTGGCGCCGCCGTCGACGCTGAGGTCGACGTCGCCGGTCTCCTGGCCGTACTGGCGGTACTCCTGGTCGAAGCGGATCACCGGGGCGTCGATGCCGGTCAGGTCGATGACCGGGCTGACCAGCGAGGTGTCCTGCGTGTTGCCGGAGCCGTAGCCGTCGCTGTCGATGATGGCGAAGTTGCCGTCACCACCGGTGTTGTTGCCGCGCTGCTTCTCGTCGCGGAACGACCAGACCTGGCCCTTGCCGGCGTTGTCGACAACGGTCCACCCGGTCGGCGCGGTCGTGCCGTCGAACGGCTGGAAGTCGCCCTTGGTCGAGTTCTCGTAGCCCGGAGCCGTGGTGCAGTCGTCGGTCGAGACCGGCACGGCCACGTTCTGGGTCACGTTCTTCGAGCCGACCACCACGTCCTTGGTCACCGTCTGGTAGCCCGGGTACTGCGGCGTGAAGGTCAGCTTGTACGTCGCCCCGGCCGGAACCTTGAAGCTGTAGCGGCCGTTCGACGGGGTGGTGTAGTCGGAGACGCCACCCGGGCCGGCGACGGTCACCTTGGCGTAAAGGGGCCAGCCGTGACCGGATCCGTCGGTGACCGCGCCGCCCACCGAGACGGTCGGCACGGCGGCCAGCGCCACGTCGGTCGTCGTGGTCTGGTCGGCGGTGACGGTCACCGCGACCGTCTTGCTGCCATAGCCGTACGCGGCCACGGCGACCTGGTAGTCGCCGGCGGGAAGCCGCGTCGAGTAGGTGCCGTCGGTGCCGGTGACCAGCTGCCGGTCGGCCGCGCCGGTCAGGGTCAGCGTCGCGTTCGCGATCGCCGCACCCGTCGCCGAGTCGGTGACCTTGCCGGCGAGCGTGCCCGAGTCACCGGTCGGCGCCTGCGAGATCAGCTTGAGGGCGTCGAGACGGCCCTCACCGAAGACGTTGTTGTCGTCGGCGCTGCCACCGCACTGCGCGTTCTCGGTGTCGGTCGCCGTGTCGTCGAGCAGCGCGCGGGTCGCGGCCACCTCACCGACGAGCGAGGGCGCGGCCGACCACAGCAGTGCGATCGCCCCGGCCAGGTGCGGCGCGGCCATCGACGTACCGCTGATGCTGTTGTAACCGCCGTTGTTCCAGGACGAGCGCACGTTCAGGCCGGGAGCCGCCACGTTCGGCTTGAGCTCGCCGTTCTGACCGACGCCGCGGGCCGAGAAGTCGGCGATCACGTTGTCGACGCCGTACGCGCCGACCGAGTAGTTGCTGGCCAGAGATCCAGGCGACCCACTCGTCTGGCAGCCCGGGCCGCTGTTGCCGTTGGAGAAGACACCGAAGATGCCGGACGCGGTCCAGGCGTTGGTGACGTCCTCCATGAACGGCTCGTTCGAGGGGCTGATCGTGCCCCACGAGTTGTTGATGATGTTCGGCCGCTTGCTCGCGTCCGGGTTCGCCCCGGTCGTGTCGGTCGGCTCGAGCATCCACTGACCCGACTCCACCAGCGCGGCGTCGGACGGGCAGCAGCCGTTGGCGGTGATCCAGCGGGCGCCCGGCGCGACACCGATCTGGTTCGCCCCGGTCGAGCCGATCATCGTGCCCATCGTGTGGGTGCCGTGGCCGTTGGTGTCACACGGGCCGGCCGAACACGAACCGGCCGCGTCGAACCAGTTGTAGTCGTGAGTGAAGGTGCCGTCGCCGTTGTTGCCACGGTAGGTGCCGACCAGCGCGGGGTGGTCGTACTGCACACCACTGTCGATGCTGGCGATCGTCACGCCCTCACCGGTGATGCCGTACTGCGACCAGACGTCGTCCGCGTTGATGTTCGCGATGCCCCACTCGACCGCGTTCACGGCCTTCTGCTGGGAACCCGCGTCGATCTTGGGGGCCTCGATCTTCGTGGGGGCGTACAGGCCCTCGACCTCGGACCGCTTGGCGATGCTCTCGACCATGGCGGCCGAACCCTTGCTGACCTTGATCGCGTTGGTGGCCCAGAACGTCTGGTAGGTCGCGCCGCCCTTGTCGAGCTCGGCCCGCACGCCCGACTGGCTGCTCGCCGCCGACTTCTTGAGCGCCGCGGCCACCGCCGTACCGCGCTCGTTCCAATCCTTGATCTTGGTTGCCGCGCTCAGGTCGGCCTTGTCACCGAACCTGATCCAGAAATCGCCGCCGCCCCGCTCGGCCATCTGCGCGGCGAGCTCGGGGCGGATCTTGTCCTTGGCCGTGGGGGAGGGGGCGGCCTGAGCGCCGGCCGGGGTCGCGACAAGAGCCGCGCCCGCGACGACGAGCGTCACGCCTGCGCAGAGCAGGGATCTGACCCTGGATCTACGCTGTGGACCTGTTGCCATGCTGTCTCCATTCAAGGCGGATGAGCCCTCGATCCGGCCGTCGCACGGGTTACGTGGGCGGCCTGAACAGCACGCTAAGATCCACAAGTTTCGATATTCAAGCCACGGCGTGAGCAATCCGTGGGCACTTGGTCAGCAGAATGCGTCGCCTCGTTTCCTCCACGCCGCCGGGGGAAGGCGGCCGCCCCGTGACGTTCATCCCTCGGTGTCGTCCTTTGGCGAGGTGATCATGCGGGTAACCATGGGGCGTACGTTTCGCGGCCTGGAGGTTTGATGACTATGCGCTACGCGGTTCTCGGTGTGCTCGGAGTGGGGCTGGCGCTCGCTTCGGGGGCTTGCGGCTCGCCGGCCGCTGCACCCTCGACCGCCCCTTCCGCCACGCCATCCGTTGCCGCGTCGGCCACCACGTCCGCCGCTGCCCCGGCCACCTCGCCTGCCGTTTCCTCGGGGACCCCGCCCGCCGCTTCCTCGGGGACCGGGGGTGCCGTCGTCCGGGTGTGCCGCAACGAGGACGTGGCGGTGACCGTGACGATGCAGGAGGCTTCGGGTACGACACGGCGCGGGCTGGTGTCGGTGGAGAACCGCACAAAGCAAGCCTGCCGGGTCGAGGGTCGTGCGGCGATCTCGCTGTCGAACGCGGCGAACGAGACCGTGCCGGTGCCCACGAAAGATGTGAATCAGCCGGGGCGGGCCGTACCGATCACGTTGCCGCCGGGCACCAACGCTTTCGAAGGCATCAAGTGGCAGACCTGCGACAAGGGGTCGTCGTCGTGCCCGGCCGGCAACGGGCTGCGGTTCAACCTGCAGGCGTCGACCGACGGGCCGGCGGCCACGCTGGAGGGCTTCCCGCCCGGGCTGGACAGCGACATCACGATGGCGTCGCTGCAGGTGGGGACATTGCAGCCGAGCACCCAGGGGGTCGTGGCCTGGTAAGCGGGCTGTGCCCGGCCGCGCGTGCGGAACACGCCGCCGGGCACTGGGTCACGAACTGACGCCCACGGCTCGGGCATCCTCAGCTGAGGCCCGCTTCTGCGCGAGGCCTCAGTCTGCGCGACGCCTTAGTTTGCTGGGCGCCTCAGTTCTGCTGGGCGCCTCAGTGCTGCGCCTCAGTTCTGCTCGGCGTCGACCTCGGGCTCGGCCAGCTCGGCCAGGTCGAGATGGAGGGTCGACAGGAGGCCGCCGTGCCGCGTGGTGTCGATGCGGTCGGGCAGCTCGCGGTCGACGAAGTCGGCTCGAACGGACTGACCTCGCTCCCGCAGTACGGTCAGAACCCGTTCCTTCAAAATAATCATGATCTGCTCTCTCGAGTCTCGGGGTGAAACGCGTGCGGCGGCCCGCCGAACCGGCAGGCCGCCTCGCGGAGACCGTCAGAGCGGACGGATGTTGGCCGCCTGCAAACCCTTCGGTCCCTGAGTGACGTCGAACTCGACCCGCTGGTTCTCTTCCAGGTTGCGGAACCCGTTCGCGTCGATCGCGGTGTGATGGGCGAAGACATCGGCTCCGCCGTCGTCCTGGGCGATGAAACCGAAGCCTTTTTCGCCGTTGAACCATTTGACAGTTCCGGAAGCCATGGATCCCCCTCGAAAGCCGGGACGCCGCGATCTGCGGCATCTCGTGCCGCTTTGCCGACCGTCGCACCAACGAAGAGGGAAAAAATAAAGCACCCGAAGGATCAGATACCCATCAGGCGCCCACGACGTCTACGGAGACCAAAGCTGCTGCTCCGGCGAGCCTACCACGATCGGATGTGATCGAACCGTGACGTTGGGTGTCGAGGTTGTGCATTCTCCGCACCTGTCCTGGTCGCCGCGAGCGTCGACGGTTTGATCGCCGAGCCCCACCTTCGGCCGTCACTTATCGCTCTTACGGGCGTACCCGGGGTGAACGTGTATCGATAAGGTTGCCGGATGGTGTGTCCCACCTGCGGCCTCGACAACGATCCCCGCGCCGCGGCCTGCGCCCGGTGCAACACTTCGCTGAGCACCGCCCCGCCGCCTCCCGGCGCTTACGGTTTTCAGCCGCCGCCACGGGAGGAACCGCCCGGCCCTCCGCATCTTCAACCACCGCCTTCCACAAGTGAGGGCTTCCAGCCGCCACCTCCCGGCAGCCCGGGTTTTCCACAGCCACCGCCTCAGGGCTACCGGCCGCCGCGGCGAAAACTGCTTCCGATCGTCGCCGGAGTGTCGGTCGTCGTGCTGATCCTGCTGGTCGTCGGCCTGGTGGTCTATCGAGACAGGACTCCGGAGCCGGCCGCGATCGAGGCGCCCCAGGCAACGACAGCGACGACCGGTCCGGCGACGCCCACGACTGACCCGGCAACCCCTACGACCGACCCGACCACGACGCCCGCGGAGCCGACCGTCACCGCCGATCCGCGTCAGCAGGCGGGGGTCATCGACGCCGTACTGGCCCGCAGCGGCGCCAGTCGCGACAAGCTCAACAGCGCGATCGAGCGGATCGGCGGCTGCCGCGACCTGGCCGGCGCCCTCGCCGACATGCGTGAGGTCGGCGACGAACGCAACGCCCAACTGACCGAGGTGCGAGCGGCCGAGCTGTCCGCCGTGCCGAACGGCGAGACCATCCGATCCACACTGGCCGCCGCGCTGCAACACTCTCTCGACGCCGACGTGGCCTACGTCCAGTGGGCCGAGCCGACAGTCTCCGCCGGTTGCGCGAACAACGCCGCTCGCCGCTCCGCCTACGCCCGCGGCCAGGCCGCCTCCGGCCGCGCGGGCACAGCCAAAGAAGCCTTCCTGGCCCAGTGGAACCCGGTGGCCACCGGCCTGGGCCTGCCGGCACGCACTCGCCAGCGCATCTGAGCAAGCATGCGTCGACTGAGGAAGCGTGCGGCGGCTGAGGAGCATGCGTCGACTGAGGAGCATGCGTCGACTGAGGAGCATGCGTCGACTGAGGAAGCGTGTGGCGGCTGAGAAGCATGCGTCGACTGAGGAAGCATGCGGCGGCTGACGAAGCATGCGGCGGCTGACGAAGCATGCGGCGACCGGGGTTGATCTTTGCTGGGGTGGCTGCTTGGCTGGCCGGCATGACCGAGCTCGGACCCGTCGCCTGGCCGCCCGCGCCGATCCGGACCGAGCGGCTGTTGCTTCGCGCGTCCGAGCCCCGCGACCGTCCCGCGTTTGTCGAGCTGCTGGCCTCGCCCGAGGTGAACACCTATCTCGGCGGCCCCCGCCCGCGGGCCGACCTCGAACGCGAACTGCCCGCCGTACCCGAGCAATGGCCCGGCAGTTTCGTCGTCGAACTCGACGGGGCGATGATCGGCCACGTCCTGCTGCGGCGCCCGCCCGAGCGGCAGCGGCCGGCGGCCGTGGGACGGGCGGACTTGGGCTACCTGTTCCTGCCGGAGGCGTGGGGCTCCGGATATGCCACCGAGGCCTGCGCGGCCGCGCTCGACTGGTTCGACCGCGCCCTCCCAGGCGAGCCGACCGTCCTGTTCACCCAGTCGGCCAACGTCGCCTCGATGCGGCTCGCCGCCAAGCTCGGGTTCGCCGAGGTGGAGCGGTTCGAGGCCTGGGGCGCCGAACAGTGGCTCGGCCTTCGATCACCGACGCCCTAGAACGGCCACTGGGTCGCGACGATGGCGCCGATCGCGGCGGCCGCTTCCACGACCGTACGGGTGCTGCCGGCCGACTCGGCCAGTTGACGCAGGCGCGTCTGCACCCGGCCGCGGGCCTCCGGCGTCCCCGATTCGATCTCGCCTTCGATGGCGGTGACGGCCGGACCGGCGTACGCCTGGTCGGGGTGCTGGGCGCGGATCGTGGCCAGCAGGTCGCGCACCTGATCGGCCGGCGCGGCGTAGTTGTTCTGGGTGTTGCTGTTCTCGCCGCCGAAGTTCTGGATGCCGCCGTTGAAGTTCAGGTTGCCGAAGTTCATCTGTGGGTCAGGCACGGGTTCCTCCTCCGGTCGCGCGCGGGGCGGCGTTGTTCTGGACGTTGGTGTTGCGGCCACCGAAGCTCTGCTGGCCGCCGTGGAAGGTGGCGTTGCCGATCGACACGGTGGTGACCGCGTTGCGCAGCTCGGTGGTGTCGACGCCCTGCTCGTCGAGGTAGTCGAGGACGGCCTCGGTGACGGCCCGGTCGAGCAGTTTGATGTATTTCTCGCCGTCGAGGATCTGCAGGAACTTCACCGTCGGACGCTGCGAGGCCAGCTCGCGGACGCTGAAATGAGCGCCGTAGTCGTAGTAGCGGAACTCGTCGGCGCGCCGCGTGGAACGCGCCATCCGTCCGGGCAGCCGCATCGTGTCCCAGCCGAGGCGTACGAGGTGGGCCGGCGCTTGAAGGGTGTCGCGGAGGAAATCGCTCAACGTGTGCAGGGCCGCGCGGGTCGGGATGTTCTCGGGGCGCAGGTTGTCGACGAGCTGGTAGAGCGGGTGTACCTGCGGCATGACCGTGCACACGAACTCGGTGTAGAGCATGCCGCCCTCGACGGCCAGGTGGATGAAGGCGGTGACGCCGATCCCGGAGTCCTGCGCGGGCAGCACGAGCCGGCCGTCGGGCGTGCGGATCTCCTTGCCGTTCGCCGGGACGACAGCGCGCAGGTAGTGGCGCAGGCCTCCCTGAGGGCTGAGCATGATCGCCGCGATGGTCTCGGGGGAGGCGAGCGTGCGCGGGGTGCGGGTCTGCGGGTCGATCAGCGGATCGTCGTTGCGGCGGTTGCCGTCGGCGGCCACATAGGGGACGACGTAGATGTTGGGGATGCGCTCGCCCTCGGTCAGGCTCTCGTCGCGCAACCTCACAACAGCCTGGTGTACGCGCTGGTTGAGCGCTGCCGTGTCGAGGGTGACCCGGCCGCCGCCGTCGGCCGAGCGCAGCGACGTCGCGAACGACCAGCTGTGCTCGACCCAGCCCGCACCGGCGAACGGGTCGACGTCCTGCACGCAGATGTTGCCGCGCTGCATCGCCGCGACGACTCCCAGCCGCCATTCGACGCGCGGGTTGGTGCTGCGCGGGGCGACGGGCGCGATGCCGGGGGCCAGCTCGGTGGTGAGGATCGCGTACGCGTGGCGGCGGGACAGGAACAGCGTCAGGAACGTGGCCACCGCCAGCGCGATCGGGGCCAGCAGCACGACCGTCTGCACCCCGCTGGCGAACACGGTGCTCAGGTCGCGCGACGACGAGCCGTAGTCGTCGAACGGGTCGCTGCTCGACGAGAGCCCGATCGACCCGAGCAGGCTCGCGAACAGGAACTGGAACAGCAGGTAGCCCACAAAGCAGGTCGCTACCGCGCCGATCGCCGCCAGCCCGGCCAGCCGCACCGGCCGGGGCAGCTCGCGAACGGCGGACGACCGCAACCCGACCACGGCGGCGCAGAGAACCAGCCACATGATCGTCACGACCGGGTTGGCGCACAGCCCGGCGACCAGCAGCCCGGTGACGATCGCGTAGCGGATCAGCAGCAGCCGCCGGGCCCGCAGGCAGTGCCGCACGACCGGGTCGAGATCGAACCCGTACGACGGCGGCACCGCCTTGCGCTCCGACTCGACCACCTCGCGGATCACCGCGTTGGCGAACTCGGCGTCCAGATAGGGCGCGCCGCAAAGCTGCCGCGTCGTGTCGTTGAGCGTGGACGCCGCCGTGTAGGACGGCATGCTCAGCAGGGGCTCGGCGTATTGGCGCTGATGCGGGTAGCCCATCCCGGGAAGATATCGGCACCCATGAGTGCCGCGACACCCCCTGGAAGGAGGATGGCGAGGTCATGACATCAGCACCGCCTGAAGTCGTCGCGCTTCCTGCAGCAGACGGGTGCTGCCCTTGCGCGCGGCCACCTCGGACAATCCGGGGATCTCGTCGCGCGCGCCGACGGCGGCCGCCGCCCGGCAGGCGAGCTGCATCAGATCGGGCAGGCCGCGCGGCGCGTGCGCCAGCAACCGGGGGACGGCTGCGACCAAGGTCGCCCAGACGGCCATCGCGGCGCCGGCGTTGAGGGCGTCGGCCAGGGACGGAACGGCGCGGCCCAGCTTGATCAGGCCCGGACCGGCCAGATCGGCGAGGTCACGACCGACCGCGGTGGAGAAGAGCTCGACGGCGCCCGGGTCACAGCCGTCGGGGGCGAACGGCTCGGACTCGGCGGCCAGGGCCAGGAACAGGTCAACGGCGGCGGCGCGGTCGGATTCCTGGCGGGCCGCCAGCGCGTAGGCCAGGCCCAGCGATATCGCGGGCCCGACCGGGCCATCGCAGTCGGCCAGCACCGGAAGCAGGGACGCATCGCCGTCGAGGTCCTGATCGGCCAGGGACGCCAGGTTGGGCAAGAGCCACGCGGCGCTGACCTCGCGGTGGTGGGGGAGCGTCGCGGCGAGAACATCGGGGCTCACGTGCCAAGCCGCCGGGTAGTGGCTCATCACGGGCCCCCGGGACAGACTCAGCAGCGGTTCCACGACGGACAGGAGCCCCGGTCGGCTGGGTGTCAGCGTGACCACGATCCGGCCGATCTTGGGCTCTGACCCGAGGCTCGGCTTCAGCACGCTGCTGGTGTCCCAGTATCGGCGGGGGTTCTGGCCGGCCTTCTGTTCGCGCCTGGCGCTAACGGGGTCGGGCAGGCCGCCGCCGGCCAGCCAATCGGCCAGGCGCCGCCCGGCCGGCGAGGTCAGGCCCTCGGCCACCGCCGGGCTTGTGCCGCGCGGCAGCCGCAGCAGGGCCTGTTCGAAGTCGAACCACGCCGGCTCCCACCCCTCGGCCTCGGCGCGGCGCAGCCGTTCGACCAGCACCGCGGCGTCGAGGTTGCCGTTGACGTGGGTCGGCGTCGCCATCAGCGCCGGCACCGGGTTCTCGCTCTCGACCGCGATCTCGGCGAGGCGCAGCGTCAGGAGCCGGGTGGGGTCGCTCTCCAGATTCAGCGGCTGCGTGCCACGGATCATGTCGACCAGGCGCAACCAGGTCACCTCGCCGAGCTTCTCTTCGGGAACGGACGGCTCGAGGACCCGGCGGATCGCTGCCCCGAGCGCGTGCTCGCGCGGCCGCCACCGCTCGTTGGAGAAGGTGTAGCTGGAATATTGGTCGTATGCCTCGGCGAGGGCGGTCTTGTCGGCGGCGAAGCGCAGCTCGACCAGTCCGGCCAGGATGCGTTCCCAGCCCACGGCCGTCTGCTCGTGCATCGCCAGGATGGCGAGTTCTTCGGCCAGTTCGGCGAGGCTGCCCATCGGCGGCGGCATCGTCGCGGGCCCGGCCGACGGCGTGAGTGCCGCCTCGAAGACCGGCATCGGCTCGGCGGCGCCGAACGTCTTCGCGGCGCGGGCCGGCAGGTCGCCGCCGAGAACCGCCGCGGCCTCGCGCAGCCGGGCGAGCGCGTCGGCATCGAGCCGCGCGGACTGCCGCTCGATGATGGTCAGCGCCCGGTCCTGCAGGTCGAGAGCGGGGTGGTCGAAGGCCGCCGCGATCGTCTCGAGCACCTCGCCGGTCCGGTCGGTCTCGCGCCGGGCGACCTTGTCGAGCCAGGAGAGCTGTGTCTTGACGAGGGTCTTCTCCTTGCGGACCAGGGTGGCGCGGCTCGTGTCCAGGAGAGTGTCGAGTTCGAGACGGCCCGCGTCGTCGACGGTCCGCAGGGCCCGCTGGGCCAGGCCGGCGACCGGTGACGGCGAGCCGGGCAGCAGGCCCGCGTAGTCGAGGGCGTGGCCGGTCAGCTCGTCAAGATCGGGCGCGAGCTCGTCGTGCAGTGCGGTGAACGGGCGCAGTGCCACCGGCCGGTCGTCGCGAACGAGCCGGTCGACGGTCGCGGTGAGGATCGTCTTGCGGTCGAGGCGACCCTCGGTGACGAGCCGCGCGACGGCCTCGGGGAAGGCCAGGCGGTCGACGTAGCGTTGCGTGGCGAAGTCCCAGGTGGACATGTCGAGCTCGGAGCCGATGCCGTCGATCTCGAACAACGCGGGCAGAAGCACGTCGAGGTGCGGGCTGTCTCGCAGCTGGTCGATGAGCGGGACGCTGTTGCGCAGGCCGAACTCGCGCAGCCAGCCGCGCACCACGCCCTCGATGGGCGGCGCGGGGGTGCCCGACTCGGTCAGCAGGGTCGCCACGAGCAGCCAGCCCCGCGACCATGAGTCGTTCACCCGCAGCTTGCCGGCCAGTCGCAGCGCGAGGTCACCCAGCCAGGGCAGGTCGCGGGCGCGGACGACCCGGACGATGTGGGCCATCGGGAGGCGGCCCCATTTCTCGCGCATGTCGCGGCGGCTGAGCAGGGCGGTCGCCTTGGCCGCGGACGGCGCGGTGCCGAGCATCGCGAGGCCGTAGACGATCGCCGGGTCGCGCTGCGACTGCCACCAGGTCTCGGGCTTCAGGGTGCGGAACTGCTCGGCCAGCTCTTTGCCGACGGCGAGGCGCTGTTCCTCGGTGGCCTTGAGGAGCATCGTGGTGACGGTGTCGATGTCTTCACTGCGGGACGCCTTGTCGATCGCCTGCCAGGTGAGGCTCATGCGAGCACCTCCACGGCCTCGGCCTCGACCCCGGCGGTGACCATGCGGACGGCGAGAGCGTGTTTGCACGGCCCTCGCTCGCCGCGATGTTTCGCCCACCACGGGCAGGTGCACGAGGTGGCCTCGCGCACACGGTAGGTCTGGTCGCCGCTGCGCACCACCGCGATCTCACCCTCGACCGTCACCGCTCCCGACTCGGCCAGCGCCCGCGCCCCGACGAGACGAGGGTTCATGCGGTCGACAGCGGCGGCGTCATAGGGCAGCGTGCGGTGGAAGTGCCCCGCCTCGGCCACGTCGTAGCCCACCCGCCCGGCCGTGCCGAGCTGGGTCAGCGCGTCCCGCACCCGCGCGGCCGGCAGCCCCGAAGCGGTGGCGAGCGCGTCGACGTCGATCGTCGCGGATTTTTGAGAAAGCTCAGCCCACGAGAGCAGCGCGCTGACCAGCTCGGCGTCGTCGGCCACCTCGTCGGCCGCGAGCGCTTCGAGCACCGCGCCCTCACCCGAGAACCCGCGGTGCGGCTCGGGCGACAGGGTCAGCGACAGTCGCATCGCCGGGCTGCTCAGCTCCCACGTGGACGCGACCGGACCCGACCCGGCCGCGACGGCCGGGCCATAGACGCGAAGGCGGGTGGCGTACCGAAGGAAGGGTTTGAAGGCGACCAGGCGGCCGGCGCCGGGCAGGCAGATCGCGCCGGGCACGGGACGCGACGTGATGCGCAGGCCGCGACCGGCGGGCAGCGCCCAGACCACCGAGCGGTCACCGGCCGAGAGGCGGGTGAGCAGGGCCCGCGCCTCGGTGATGCCGAGTTCGGCGCGCGGGTCGAAGCCGGAGGTGAGCACCTGGGCCTCGGCGAAGCCGCGCAGCCAGCGGGTGGGCAGCGGCACCTTGCGTTCGACGATCGGGCCGTCGAAGGTCGTGACGGTCAGGTCGTCGGGGCCGACGGCGAGGTGCATCGGGTCGGCCTGGCCGATGCGCGAGAGTGCCCGCTGCAGGGGCAGGTTGACGTCGACGTTGGTGGTGCCGTGGGCGACGATCTCGCCGTCGATGCCGGAGGGCAGCACGTCGAGGCGGGCGTAGACGCCGCAGCAGCCCGAGAAGGATTCGAACCGCAGCCGGTCGGACCCGGCCGTGACCACCGGGTCGAGACTTGCCGGTGAGACGGGGCGGAAGTAGCGGGTGCGCGCGACCTCGGCCACCGCCAGCAGCCCTGACGCGGCGGCGGCCGGCGCGGTCAGGAAACCGGTGAAGAACCGCGGATTGTCGGCCGGGCCCCCCGAGGTCTGCAGGGTGAGCCCGGCGTCGGGAGCCAGGGACGAGGAACCGAGATAGGCGTAGGCCGCGTTCGACATGGCGCAGAAGATAGAGGAGCCCTACGACAGTTTCCTGTCCTTCATGTACAGCCAGGTCAGCGCGGGTCGGTCACGCCGCCGAGGAAGAGGATCGTGCCGGTCTCTCGGTCGGAGACGGTGAACAGGAACGGACGATCGACGCGGAACTCGACCGGGCTCGCCAGCGCCGAGACGGCCATCACGCCACCCGTGACTGCCGCGGCCTCGGTTCCCCGTTCATCGACCCTGATGTACGTCTTGTGGGCGACCTTCGTCAGAACGGGAGCTTCCGGTGAGATCGGGCGGAAATCCGCGTTGTTCGCGAAAGCGCTGACCAGGCCGAGACGTTGCAGCGGCTCGTTCAGCGTGCCCGACCAGCGCAGCTCGAAGCGGGGCAGGGCGAGCACGTCGACCGGGATCGGCGTGAGGGCGGCCACGGCGGCACGCCACTCGGCGGCGTCGAACCGGCCGGTCAGGTCGACCCCGGCGTCCGGGAGGACGATCTCCATGCCGTACCGGCCGGTCTCGCCGTAGGGCAGCCGCAGCATCTGGTAGCCGTCGCGCCGGGCGTGGGCGAACGACTCGCCGCTCAGGTGCATGGTGGGGACGTCGATCGTGCCGCCGGGCGCGGCGAACGGCGCCGGCCGGGTGTGTGCCTTCTCGAACTTGGTCGTCCATTCGCCGAGGAAATAAACCGTATTGAGCAGTACGAGCACGGCCTGCGGATCGGGCAGTCCGAGTTCGCGGGCAATGCCGTCGATGCGGTCATTTGTCTGCTCGGCGACCCACGCGTCGATCTTCCGCGCGGTCTCGGGCGAGCCGAGGTCGGCGTGTTCGAGGGTGGCGCCGAACGTGCCGCGGACGAAGCTCAGGTACTCCTCCTCGAGCGGCCCGCCGCTGTAGAGCGCGTTCGCGACCGAAAGTTCCACCTCGTCGGTGTCGGCCAGCGCCCGCAGCAGGCCGCCGACGCGCGGATCCTGTCCCTCGCGCAGGCCCAGCACCCGGGCCATCTCGGCGGCCGTGTCGCCCTGGGCCCCGGCCGAGATCATCGCCAGCAGGACGGCCACCGACAGCGGCGAGATGATCGTCGTGCGGTCGTCCTCGGAAACCTCGCTGAGCAGGTCGAACGCGAACTTGTTGACCGCCTGGGCGACGTCCGTGGCAGCGGCGGGCGTGAGATCGTGGACCAGTTTCGCGTCGATGCGGGCGGCGTCGCCGGGCGGTGCCGAACGGCCACAGCCGGCGGTGATCAGCAGGGCGACGGCGAGCAGGGCGACGGCGGGAAAACGCAGCACGTAGGCTTCGACGAGCAATGACCAGCGATGGTTCCCGAACGTGAGAACAAAGTCACGTTTCGCTTTCTGAACTTGGCCGACAAGGGCGAACGCTGGATAACGTCGGCCAGTCCGCGATCGTGGACGCCCCGGGCGGCCAACGCCGAATCCCTGCCACCGCCCGGTGGGAATCTACCCAAGGCATGGAGCGGGGGACCCACTAGTTCCTCGGCGCACTGCTGTGCGCCTCGGGGTGAAGCCGCGCACGCGGCCGGGCAGCCCAGCCCGAACCCGACAGCTCACCTCGCAGGCGTGGAGGCGGATTCACCATGTCCAAAATCAGTATGAAGGCACGTGTCGCTCTCGGTCTGACGGCCATCGGTGTCACCGGCGCGGTGGGCCTGCTCGGCCCGGCCTCCCCGGCCCAGGCGGCCAGCGTGAACTGGGACCGGATCGCCAAGTGCGAGTCGGGCGGCAACTGGAAGATCAACACTGGTAACGGCTACTACGGCGGGCTGCAGTTCAGCGCCAGCACGTGGAAGGCGTACGGCGGCAAGAAGTACGGCTCGAACGCCCACAAGGCGACCAAGGCCGAGCAGATCAAGATCGCTGAGAAGGTGCTCAAGGGGCAGGGCATCGGCGCCTGGCCGACCTGCGGAAAAAAGGGCTGATTCGTCGGGTGATCCGGCCCTACCACCCCACGGGGTAGGGCCGGATCATGCCGGTCACAGCAGGCGGCGCACCTCGCCGTACGCCCGGTAGAACCCACCCCGGGCCGACTCGCGGATGCCGGTGACCACATAGCGGCTGCCGCGCTCGCGGATGCCCTTGGGGAACTGCACCTGCCAGTCGGAGTGGTAGCCCGACGAGACCACCCGGATGCGCAGGCGTCCGCCCTCTTCGACGCACTCGACGACCACGCCGTCGGCCACGTCGTGGACGACCTCGACCGTCGTGGACGGAGCCACCGCGGGCATGCGCGGCGGCGCCTTGACGTCGACCGGCTGGGGGATCGTGCCGGCGACGGCCGACCGGATCGCCGCCTCGCTCGCGTCGATGCAGGCCAGCGAGCCGTCGGTGGTGACGATGTAGAGCTTTTCGTCGTGGTACTGCATCGAGTAGGCCGAGCCGCAGCCGGTCGACAGCTTCCACAGACGCGTGCCGGTCTGGTCGAAGCAGTAGATCGACGAGCTGCTGTCACCGGCGAAGACGTAGCGGCCGTCCCTGGAGGCGGCGCACGAGAAGACCGAGGCGTCGCAGTCGTACCTCTGCCGGGCCGAGCCGTTCTTGCCGAGCTCGACGACCTGGCGCCGCGCGGTTCCCGCGTAGAGACTGTCGCCCTCCTGCCAGCCGAACAGCACCGGACCGCCCGTGCCGGAGTTCCACTGCTCGCGGCCCGTGCGCCAGTCGTAACTGGTGACGCCGTTCGAGTGGCCGTGGTGCACCGACTCGGTGTCGCAGCGGACCATCCACGCCGAGACGCCCCGGCCCTGGCGGCGCCACAGGAACTCGTCCTCGTGGTCGATCGCGGCGATGCCCCCGCCCGAGTCGGAGACGCCCAGCACGCCGTCGTGGATGTCGAGCCAGTAGATGTCGATCTCGGGCGCGATCGTGTAGGCCAGGCGTGGCACCTTGCCCGACAGGTCGTAGACGTTGCCGTCGTCGCAGCCCGCGTAGATCCAGTCGTCGTCGGCGACCAGGCACTTCACGCCGTCGGGCAGGCGGAACTGTTGAAGCACCTCGGCGCCGTGGCTCAGCGTGGTGATCAGGCCGCTCTCGTTGCCGACCATGCAGACGTCGTCGTCGACGAAGATGCCGAACGCGGGGCTGCCCGACTTGTAGCGCCACAGCATCGGCGCGCGGGTGGTGGCCGTCGACCGGGTGCTGACGATCTGGCGGCGCGAGACCGAGCGCTTCTGCCGGCCGCCCGGGACGGCGGGAGCGTAGCCCTTGCGGACCTTCTCCCCGATCTTCTTGGCCGCCTCGGCCTGGGCCTTGTCGGTGGTCGTGTAGGAGGACTGCTTGACCTGGCCGTGGTCGCCGATGCGTCCGTAGCGGACGGTCAGGTCGGTGCCGTCGACCGTCACCTCGTAGAACTTGTGGGCGCTCCCGGAGTCTTCGGACAGCTCGAGGTATGTGGTGTCGGCAGGCATCCTTCAGTCCCTTCGCGCGGCGGCGTTTCGATGGCGCAGAAGGTAGCGGAGGCGTACGACAGTTTTTCGAACGGGCAGGTCGGTGCCCAAACGTGCCAACCCATAGGTCTGACCCAACCACGGCCGTCGCCGAGCCGAACTCCTCCCGACACAAAGGGGAGGGCAGATGATCAATCAGTTGAAGCGGCGGCGTGGGGCCGTCGCGGCGGCCGGGGCCGTCGTGCTGGTGGCGTCGCTGGCCGGGCTCGGGCCCGGGGCTTCGGTGGCGTCGAGCCACCGCGAGGCGCCGCTCATCGCGAGCGATCCGGCCGCGGACAACACCGATCTGTACGCGTTCGTCAGCCCGGACCGCCCGGGTTACGTCACGATGATCGCGAACTGGATCCCGTTCGAGGAGCCCGACGGAGGGCCCAACTTCTACCCGTTCGCGACCGACGCGGCATACCGGATCAACGTGGACAGTGACGGGGACGCCAAGCCGGACGCCGTCTTCCGCTGGACCTTCAAGAACGTCGACAAGCGCGGCAACAACACGTTCCTCTACAACAACGGGCCGGTCACCTCCTTCGACGACGAGAACCTGCTGTTCAAGCAGACCTACACGCTCGAGTCGTCGTTCAACGGCGAGCCCTTCAAGACCCGCATCAGCGACGCGCCGGTGGCGCCCTCGCGGATCGGGGCGGCCTCGATGCCCGACTACTCCAAGCTCCGCGACCAGGCCTCGGTGCAGCTCAAGGGCGGCTGGAAGCTGTTCGCGGGCCAGGCCGACGACCCGTTCTTCCTCGACCTGCGCGTGTTCGACCTGCTCTACGGCGGCGACCTGAGCGAGACCGGCACCGACACGCTGGCCGGCTACAACGTCAACACCATCGCGATCCAGGTGCCGTTCAAGGACGTGGCGCTGGGCGGCGACGCCAAGCGCAACCCGGTGATCGGCGTGTGGAGCACGACCGAGCGCAGCAAGTTCCGCGTCTCCGACGGTCCGTCGAGAGGCGACCGGGTGCAGGTCTCGCGGCTGGGCAACCCGCTGGTCAACGAGGTCGTCGTGCCGGCCGGGCTGAAGGACGCCTTCAACTCGATCTCGCCCGACAAGGACGCCGGCATCCCGGCCGTGGTCAAGCGGGTCACCGACCCCGAACTGCCGAAACTGATCGAGAAGATCTACGGCGTGAAGGCGCCGGCGACCCCGCGCAACGACCTGGTCGAGATCTTCCTGACCGGCATCACCACCAAGGCGAACGGTCCCATCAAGGCCGACCTGAACTCGCAGCTCAACAACGCCGACGTCAAGGCGAGCAAGTTCCGGCCGTCGGAGATGCTGCGGCTGAACCTGTCGGTGCCGGTCACGGGCGACCCGGAGCGGCTCGGCGTGCTCGCCGGTGACCTGCAAGGGTTCCCGAACGGGCGGCGGCTGACCGACGACGCGGTCGACATCGCGGTGCAGGCGGTCGAGGGCGCGGCGCAGACCGGCAAACTGGTCGACGCGCTGGCGGCCGGCGACAAGGTCGATGCCAACGACAACGCCTTCGGCGACACCTTCCCGTACGTGGCCCTGCCGAACCAGGGCGCGGTCAACGCGGGGCGCGGCACGGGTGCGGCGCCGGCTCCGAAAACGTCCGTCGGTGCTGACAACGGCACCGACACGGGTGGTGCAGCCGTCGAAGAGGGCTCGAGCGGCTCGAGCGGCTCGGGCACCGGCTCTGGCTCTGGCTCTGGCTCCGAGCAGGCGCCCGACCTCGAGCCGGCGTCGGCGAACGGCATGCTCAGCAACGGATCCGCGGTCATCTTCGGAGTCGGCAGCCTCGGGGCGCTCCTCACGATGCTGGCCGTCTGGTGGCTGATGCGCCGGCGCAAGCGGGCGGCGGCGAGCACGACCTATCCGAACGAGCCGACGATCCGCTTCTGATCCGAGAGCGGCGGCCGGTCACGGTCGCCCGGAAGGAAACCACCATGCGTCGTTCACTCCGTGCGGTCGTGACCGTGTCGGTCGCCGCTCTCACCCTGTTCACCATCGGCGCGGTCGCCGGCCTGCGCGACGAGCCCGCCACGAAGCCGCAATCGATTATCGAGCCCATGCGGACCGATGGCCTCGCCCAGCGCATCGAGCGCGCCCAGCAACGCCTGCGCACGCTTCCCGGCGACTACAGAACCTGGGCGGCGCTCGGTCTGGCCTATGTGGAGCAGGCCCGCACCACCGCCGATCCGAGCCGATACCCACTTGCCGAGACGGCGCTGAAACGCTCGCTCAAGGTGCGCGACAACCCCGACGCGCTGACCGGTCTGGGTGCTCTGGCCAACGCTCGCCACGACTTCACGGCGGCCCGCGACTTCGCCCGCAAGGCCATCCAGGTCAACCCCTTCGACGCGTACGCCCATGGCGTGCTCGCCGACGCCGAGACCCAGCTGGGCCGGGCAGCCGAGGCGACCGCCGCGATCCAGCGCATGCTCGACCTGAGGCCGGGCCTGGCCGCGTACGCCCGGGGCTCTTATGACCTGGAACAACGCGGGCGCCTGGCCGAGGCCGAGAACCTGATGCGGCAGGCCCTCGAGGCGGCGGTCGACCCGGCCGACGTCGCGTTCTGCCGCAACCAGCTCGGTGACCTGGCCTGGATGCGCGGCGACCTGGCCGGCGCGACCAGGGAATACGCGGCGGGCCTGGCCGCGGACCCCGCCTCCACGACGCTGCTGCGCGGACGGGCCCGGGTCGCCGCCGCCACCGGGCAGATCGCCGAGGCCGTCACCGACGCGGCCACCGTCGCCGCGCGCACCCCAACCCCCGACACCCTTCTCGAGTACGCCGAACTGCTGCGGCTCGCGGGACGTCGCGCCGACGCGGACCGCCAGCTGGAACTGGCCGGCGCCGCCCATCGGATCTTCATCGCCAACGGTGGCCGCGACGATCTGACCGGCGCGCAGCTGGCCCTCGCCCGCGGTGACTCGGCCGAAGCCGTGACCGCCGCGCAGACCGAATGGCGGCGACGGCCGTTCGCCGAGGTCGCCGACGTGCTCGGACGCGCGCTGCACGCGGCCGGTCGCGACAGCGAAGCCCTGGTTCACACGCGTAATGCGGTGGCGATCAGCCCTTACAACGCGACTTACGTCTTTCATCACGCACAAGTCCTGCTGGCCCTCGGTGACCGCGCTGGGGCTCGTGCCGCTCTGGTGAAGGTGCGCGACCTGAACCCGTACTTCTCGCCCGTCGACGGCCCGATCGCCGCCCGGGCCCTGGCCGAGCTGGAGGCTCACCCGTGAAACGCCTGCTCGTCGTGGCCGCGCTGGCCGCCGCCGGTTTCGCCGCCCTGCCCGCCGCGCCCGCCGCCGCCCACCCGCTGGGCAACTTCTCGGTCAGCACCCACGCGGGCCTGACCCTGCACCCCGACCGCGTCGACGCGCTGGCCGTGGCCGACCTGGCCGAACTGCCGACCCTGCAGGACACGCCCCCGACCTGCGACGAGATCGCCTCCGCGCTGCGGGTGACGGTGGGCGGAGCCGCGACGCGCTGGACGGTGAAGGACACTTCCCTGACGTACGCGGCCGGAGCCGCCGGCCTGCGCACCACCCGGCTTGAATGCCGCCTGTCAGCGCCGATAACGCTCGACGGCGCGACCCGTGTCGACGTGGCGAACACCTTCCGGGCCGACCGAATCGGCTGGCACGAACTGGTGGCGGCCGGTTCGGGCGTGAGCCTGGACGGATCTTCGCTGCCCACGACGAGCCCGACCAGCGAGCTGCGCTCCTATCCCACCGACCCGCTGACGTCTCCCGCCGATGTGCGGTCCGCGTCGTTCACGGCAAGCCCCGGGGAGCGCGCGGCAGCCGCTGGCACGGGGCCAGCCGTTGCATTGCCGGGCGCGGCTGCATCGGCGGGCGTGGCTGCATCGGCGGGCGTGGCTGCATCGCCGGGCGTGGCTGCATCGCCGGGCGTGGCTGCATCGCCGGGCGCGGCCGCATCGCCCAGCGGCATGCGACCCACGGAGCCGGGCGTGAGTGCCGCCCAATCGACTATCGATCGGCCGACCGGTCTGCTCGCGGGCGCCGAACGCACCCTCGACAATCTGATCGGCGGCGACCGCCTAACGCCGCTGGTGGGCCTGCTGGCCGTGCTGCTCGCGCTGGTGCTCGGCGCGGCCCACGCGGCCCTGCCCGGTCACGGCAAGACGGTGATGGCCGCCTACCTGGCCGGCAGCCGGGGCCGCCCCCGGGACGCCGTCCTGGTCGGAGCCACCGTCACCTTCACCCACACCGCAGGGGTGATCGCACTGGGCCTACTCCTGACCACCGTTTCCGGCATCGCCGGCGAAACAGTCCTCGGCTGGCTGGGCCTGGCCAGCGGCGTCCTGGTCGTCGTGGTCGGCATCGTCGCCCTGACCTCAGCTCTTCGCCGCTACCGCTCAGCCCGCAACCTCGTCCCGGGATCCCCGGACAGTTCAGCGCATCCCCACAGCGACGCGGCGACCCGTGTCCACGGCAACCGTCTGATTTCCGCACACAGCGGTGCTCCATCGCTTATCGATAGCGACGCTGCCCCATCGCCTATCGATAGCGATGCCCCGATCCTCGTCCACAGCGGCAGCGCATCGCTTATCGATAGCGGAAAGCCGCCCCACAGCCAAGGGCGCGGCGGGGTCCACAGCCATGAGCGCGGCGGGGTCCACAGCCATGAGCACGGCGTGAGCCACAGCCATGAGCACGGCGTGAGCCACAGCCATGAGCACGGCGTGAGCCACAGCCATGAGCACGGCGTGAGCCACCGCCACGAGCACGGCGTGAGCCACCGCCACGACACGGGCCACGCCCACGCGCATGACGGGAGTCACGGCCACCACCACACCCATGATCACGGGCCGGGTAAGTGGGGGCTGGCCGGGCTGGGAGTCGCCGGAGGGCTTGTGCCCAGCCCGTCGGCGTTGATCGTTCTGCTCGGGGCGGCCGCGCTCGGCCGTACCGTGTTCGGGGTTCTGCTGGTGCTTGCCTACGGGCTGGGAATGGCGGCCACGCTCACCGCCGCCGGCCTGCTGCTCGTGCGGCTGCGCCATCGGATCGACGGGCGCTGGAGCCTTGCGCGGCGCTGGCAGGCGATCTCGCCGCCGGCCACCGCCGCGCTGATCATCGTTGTCGGATTGGGCCTCGCCGGCCGCGCTCTGGCCGGCTTCGCCTGATCGGCTCGGCCCGACGGCTCGGCCCGACGGCTCGGCCCGACGGTTTGGCACGGCCTGACCGCTTGGCACGGCCCGACGGCACGGCCCGACGGCCGGCTTGGTTACTCGGGCTGCGTGTCGGGGACGGTTGTTCGGGCGGATGACCTGTAGGCCGGGTAGCCCAGCCGTTCCACCAGGTCGCCCGTGGCCTCGGCGAAGGCCTCGTAGATGTCGTCGTCGAAGTGGTTCTGCCAGTCGCCGGCCTGGCCCTTGCGGTAGTGGGAGACCTTGCCCGTGCCCTGGCGATCGTTCATCTTCGCGAAGCTGTAGCGGTCGAGCAGTTGGGCCAGGTCGTCCGGTGGCAGCTCGATGCCGCAGTGGCGCAGCAACTCGTCGGTTTCGGACGCCTGCCGCTCGCCGGTCAGGTCTTCGTAGCGGACCAGCCGCACCGACTCGCTGGGCGGCGCCTCCACCCACGAGCGGATCGCCCCGAACCTGTTCTTCCTGGCCAGGTCGCCGATGAGCCACAGCATGCCCTCTTTGCGCGGCATGTCCTGCAGCACCCGGCGCACCTCGAGCACGTCGCCCATCGGCCCGTGCGAATTCTTTGTCGAGAAATAGCTCGATACGACCATGTCGCGCGGATCGCGCATCACGAAGAATGCTCGGTACTTCTCCGGTTTGGGCATCGTGTCGAACCGTTTACGGGGGAAGAACAACGACAGGGCGATACGGTTCGGCGGGCACACGCGCGGGTGTTTCCAGCCGTAGAAGCGGGGATCATAGGTCAGCAGGCCGCAGTGACGGTAGACGATGGGATCGCTGAACACCGCCTTGATCCACTGACTGGCGGTCTTGCGCACCGCGCAGTGATATATGTTCTCGAACTCGCTTTTCCGCGCCACCGGCACGGTGAGCCGTACCCTGGCGTTATATGCCTCGAGCATGGAGCGGCGAGCGAGAACCCGTACGGATTCCGGCGCGTTCTGTTTGGCGAACATGACAGCGCTGTTGAACATCGTCGAGCCCGTGTCCTTTACTACGAAATCGCGGGAGACGCTTCATGACAGGTGGAGTTTTGTTCGGAGCTTCCGCGAATCACGCGGCGCGAAGACGGCCGATCGGGGGAAATGGATCTTGCGTTGCTTCGCGTGCACGGACTTTACAACAAATACGATCAAGTTTGTGAAATCAGCCGCTGAGAGCTTCCTGAGTGTGGCGCTGCGCGCTTGGTCACAGGGCTGATCGGCGGGCGTCCGGGCACGTCGTGCAGGGCATGACTACGCACATCCCCGGCCCGAGCCCGCTGACCCTCGAGGTGCCCGTCGCGTTCGCGAAGGCCGTGCCGCAGCTCGTCGCCACCCCGCAGTCGTAAGTTGCGGGTCGACACCGTCGTGGTGGGTGGCGGCGCCGCGGGCCTGGCCGCCGCCTGGCACCTGCGCGCCCGGAACCGCCGTTTCGTCGTTCTGGAGGCGAGCCGCCCCGGATCCGTCTGGCGCCGCCGCTACGACAGCCTCCGCCTGTTCACGCCCGCCCGGTTCTGTGCCCTGCCGGGCCTGCCGTTCCCTCTGCCGCCCGGCGAGCATCCCGGCAAGGACGAGATGGCTGCCTACCTGACCCATTACGTACGCCACCACGACCTCCCGCTGCGCGCCGGCGTGACCGTCGTCCAGCACCGCTACGCCGCCACCCGGCACCGTCTGACGACGACCGCCGGCGACGAGTACGAAGCGGACCGCTTGATCGTCGCCACCGGCGCCCTGCGTACGCCGGTGGTGCCGTCCTTCGCGGCGTCGCTGGACCCGGCTGTCCGCCAGCTCCATTCGGCCGGTTACCGACGTCCGTCCGACGTGCCGCCCGGCCCGGTTCTCGTGGTCGGCGCGGGCCCCGCGGGCGCCGACATCGCCCTCGACCTCGTCGGCGACCACGAGGTGTGGCTGGCCGGCCCTCGCACCGGTCATGTGCCGCTGCGGGTCGTGCGCAGCCGGCTGATCCGGCGCCTCGGCTACACCCGCCGCGTGCCGCCGGGCCTGGCCGGCCGCCTGATCCGCGACCGGGTCGTCCATCACGGCAGCCCTCTGATCTGGCAGACCGAGGCCATGCTGCGCCAGGCCGGCATCCACCGCGTCGCCCGAGTGGCCGGGGTCCGCGACGGCCGGCCCGAACTGGACGACGGCCGCCTGCTCGACGCCGCCACGGTCGTCTGGTGCACCGGCATGCGCCCCGACCACCGCTGGCTCGACCCGCGGGCGCTCACCCCGAACGGCCGGCCCGCCCACCGCCGCGGCATCTCGACCACCGTCCCCGGTCTCGGCTTCGTGGGCTTGCCGCTGCAGAACACGTTCGGCTCCGGCTTCCTGGCCGGCATGGACGGCGACGCCGCGTACGTGGTCGGCCGCCAGTCATGAGCCGCGCCGGAAGCGTCGTGCGGAGGTGACGAGGATCGGTTGTTATGGTCCGGGGCGTGGCGACCGACGAGCGGCAGGCGACCCGGGAACGGATCATCCGGGCGGCGCGGGACCTGCTGGGCGAGTCCGGGCGGGACGCGGTGACGACCCGCTCGGTGAGCGCCGCGGCCGGGGTGCAGCCGCCGACGATCTATCGGCTGTTCGGGGACAAGGATGGGCTGCTCGACGCGGTGGCCCTCTACGGGCTGATGCCCTATCTGTCGCAGAAGAGCGCGCTGGGCGCGACCGCCGATCCGGTGGCCGACCTGGCTCGGGCCTGGGATCTGCACATCGAGTTCGGCTTCACCGATCCGGCGGGCTATGTGCTGGCCTTCGGCGAGCCGCGCCCGGGGCGGGCGGCCGTCGCCCGCGACGAGGCGATCGCGCGTCTGACCGTCCTGATCGAACGGGTCGCCGCCGCCGGCCGCCTGCGCACGAGCGTCGAACGAGCGACCGCGATCATGCACGCCGCCGGGGTCGGCACGGTCCTGACGCAGCTGGTGATCCCACCCGGCCGGCGCGACCCCGGAGTGCCGCCGGCGATGTGGGCCACCGTGCGCTCCGAGATCATCGCCGTCCCGGCGCCGGAGCCGAAGGTCGCGGACCCCGACGCGCTGGCCCGCCATGCGAGCGCGCTGCGGCAGGCCCTGCCCGCCGAAGGCAGCGGCCCGCTTACCCCGGCCGAGCGCGCCCTGCTGACCGAGTGGCTGGGGCGCCTGGCCGACTCCGCGGCGGGCTGATCGAGGCGAGGCGGGCCGGCGTGAGCCAGGTGACGTCGGTGAAGCGGGCCTTTCAACGCATGCTTGAGGGGGCCGGTTCATCGGCGTGACGTTCTCGACGAAGAGCTGGCAACGCCACTACCGGGGGATATCTTTGTTATCGCTTGGACGTTTCCGTTGGAAACGTTTTTCCGGGGAGGCGATATGGACAACTACGACGTGGTGATCGTCGGGGGTGGCACGGCCGGATCGGTGCTGGCTTCGCGGTTGAGCGAGCAGCCCTCGCTGCGTGTTCTGCTGCTCGAGGCCGGGCCGGCCGACCCCCTGCCCGCGATGGCCGACCCGCCCGCCTGGCCCAGCCTGGTCAGGGGCCCGGCCAACTGGGGCGAGCTCACCGTTCCCCAAGGGCCGCCGGGGGCGGTCACCCCGCTGCCGCGCGGCAAGGGCCTCGGCGGCGGCTCGTCGATCAACGCGATGCTCTTCACCCGCGGACACCGGTCCGGCTATCAGCGCTGGACCGACGCCGGCGCCAAGGACTGGGGCTTCTTCGATCTGCTGCCCTACTTCAAGCGGTCCGAGAACGCCCCCGGACGCGACCCCGTGCTGCGCGGCCGCGGCGGTCCGCTGACCGTGGCACCCTCCGACCCGCTCAACCCGGTGCTCGCGGCCGCTCTCGAGGCGGCCGTCGAAGCCGGTGAGCGGCGGGCCGGCGACATCAGCAGCGGGGTCGAGGAGGGGTTCGGCCCGGTCGACGTGAACATCGTCGGCGGGCAGCGGCAGAGCGCGGCCGACGCCTACCTGCGCCCGGTGCGCGACCGCAAGAACCTCGCCGTGGTCACCGACGCCCTCGTCCACCGGTTGCGCGTCGACAACCAGAAGGTCACCGGCGTCGACTACAGCGTCGGCTCCGAGGTGATCTGCGTGTCGGCCGGCGAGGTCGTCGTCGCCGCCGGAGCGATCGGATCGCCCCAGCTGCTCATGCTCTCGGGCATCGGCCCCGCCGACCACCTGCGCGCCCACGGAATCGAGGTCGTCGCCGACCTGCCCGGCGTCGGCGCCGGGTTGCAGGACCACCCGGTCGCCAACGTCATCTACCGCTCGTCGCAGCCGGTGCCGACGCCGCGCCACAACCACGGCGAGGTGGTCGGCCTGGTCCGCAGCCGCGACGGTCTGCCCGGACCCGACCTGCAGCTCATCTTCGTCGACCTCCCCCGCCCGGTGAACGGCTTCCAGGCCCCCGACCAGGGCTACAGCATCGGTGTCTCGGTGATGGCCCCGCACAGCCGCGGCACCGTACGGCTGGCCGACGCCGTGCCCGGTTCCGCCCCGCTGATCGACCCCAACTACTACGACGACGTACGGGATCTCGACGCGGTGGTGGCCGGTCTGCGCTTGGCCCGCACGATCGGACGGCAGGACGCCCTCGCCCCGTGGCGTGACTCCGAGGTCATCCCCGGTCCGGCCAGCGACGACGAGCTCGAGCTGCGCGACTATGCCCGCCGGGCGGTCGCCTCCTACTGTCACCCGGCCGGCACCCTGGCGATGGGCGACGGCGACTCGGCGGTCGTCGACCCGCTGTTGCGCCTGCGGGGCATCGAGGGCGTACGCGTCGCCGACGCCTCGGTCATGCCGGCGATCACGGCCGGCAACACCAACGCCACCGTGTACGCCATCGCCGAGCGCGCCGCCGAGTTCATCCTCGGCGAGGACTGACCACGGGCCTCAGAACCAGGCGCTGGCCTCGAGTCGCCGGGTGTTGCCGAGATCCAGGGGATGTTCCTGCATGGTGACGATCTGACGCGGCTTACCCGGGGCGACGGCTACCGCCAGCGACGTTCCGGTGTCCGACCCGCCGTCGACATCCGTGACGGTGTTGCGCCAGGACAACATGGTCGTCGCACCTTCGCCCGGTTTCAGCACGAGACGCCGGGCCGGCTCGGTGTAATGCACGCTGGCCACGACGGCGACCTTCAGTGGATGACCGTCCTCGTCGAGCACGACGATGTCCGGCCGCCCCTTCACCTCGTACGGCTTGTTGCCGCAGTTCCGGATTTTCAGCGCCAGCTCCCGGTAGCCCGACGCCGCGCCCCCGTCTCCCACGGTGATCTGTGCCCCGATCAGCGCGCACGCGGACGCCGCTTCGACCGCCGCCGGAGCCGTGGGACCGGCCGAGGTGGGTGTGGGCGCCGCGGCCGGGACGCTGGGCGTGGCGGTAGGTGGGAGCCCGCTGTTGTCCCGCCACGGCTTCGTGCACGAGGCCACCAGCGGGACCACCAGCAGAACGAGCAACCGCCGCCGCAGAACCACGTCGGCGATCATGCCGTACGTCCGCCGGCGCCACCCGAGCAGGCGTACCCGGCGGTTGATCATGGTGGGGAGGCGGCGCCTAGCTCGAACGGGCCAGCAGCATGCGGCGCAGCAGGTCGGCACGTTCGAGGACCGTCTGGCGGATCACCGGCACGGCGTCGGTGACCGCCTTCTCGGCCCGCCCGGGGAAGTCGGCGCCGATGCCGAACCGCGGCAGCAGCCGCCCCGAGTAGACCATCGACGGCACCATGCCACCCCGGCCGAGGCTGGGCAGCAGCGCCAGGTATTTATCGGCGTAGCCGGCCAGCAGCGCGTCCTGCCCGGGCCGCCAGAACGCCGTCGTCACCTCGCGCATCGCGCCGATCGGCACCGACCGGTCGACCGCGACCGCCTGCCAGATCGCCGCCTTCTCCGACGCGTCGGGCCGGGCCGCCCGCACCGCGAAAGCGTGGAACGAGGCGTCCGGGTCGGGGTCGCGGGCCAGCAGCGCCTCGACCTCGGCGGAGGTCTCGCCGCCCAGTTCGGCCTTGCGTACCAGGCAACGCCACTGCAGGTCGGCGTCGTCGCCGGCGCTCTCCTGCAGGGAGGCCACCGCGTCGAGGTCGGCCGCCGTACGGATCATGCCGCGCAGCGCCACCTGACGGCGGGCAGGCGAGGCGGCGGCGAGCCGCGAACACGTCGAGAAGACCTTCGCCATCAGGTGAGGCCGATCGGCGTCGCTCGCCCAGAACTCGGCCGCGTCGCCGGCCAGCCGCAGGTAGGGCTCGATCACCGTCTCGGCCGTCTCGACGGCCAGCACCGAGGCCAGGCATCGCACCGCCTCGGCCGGCGTCGCCTCCCCGTTGGTCAGCATGTCCCACACCGTGGCGACCGCGACCCCGCGCGAGACCGGCGTCGGCAGCGCGCCCGCCTCGCTGATCAGCGTCTCGCGGTCGGACGCCGACGGCCGCACGGTCGCGAACGTGAGGTCGTCGTCGTTGACCAGGTAGAAGTCGGCAGCCGGCAGCGAGACCGGCGTCGTGGCGCCCCGCACGTCGACCCGCTCGACCGCCGTGCGGACCAGGCCTGACGGCGTACGGGAATAGGCCCCGACGGCCATGACCTGAGGACGCGGAGGTCCGGCGGGGCCGTGACCGGTCAGGGTCAGGCCGGCGAACGTGAACCGGTCGACCCCGGCCGTCTCGAGCCAGCCGGCGCGCCACGCGTTCAGGTCGCGGCCCGACTCGGCCGCCTGCGCGTCGATCAGGTCCTGCAGGGTCGTGTTGCCCCACGCGTGCCGGGCGAAGTAGCGCTTCATGCCGGCGACGAAGTTCTCCTCACCGACGTACGTCTTGAGCTGGTTGAGCACCGCCGCGCCCTTGGGATAGGTGATCGCGTCGAAGGTGGAGGCGGCCTCGGCGACGTCGGGCACGGGCTGGCGGATCGGGTGGGACACCGGGCCCTGGTCGGCCAGATAGGCGTCGAGCTTCTCGCTCGCGAGCAGCCCGACCCACGCGTCGGTGTGGACCGTGGCCCGCTCGGCCGCCCAGTAGCAGGCGAACTCGGCGAACGCCTCGTTCAGCCACAGGTCGTCCCACCAGCGCATGGTCACGAGGTTGCCGAACCACATGTGCGCCATCTCGTGCAGCAGCACCGCGGCGAAGGACTCCTGTTCGGCCGCGGTCGGGGCCGAGCGGCGCAGGAACCCGTCGTCCCAGGTCACGCAGCCCCAGTTCTCCATCGCGCCGCCGAATTCGGGCATGAACACCTGGTCGTACTTGGCCTGCGGGAACGGCAGCCCGAACACCTCGCCGAAGAACCGCAGTCCCTGCGCGGTGACGGTGAACAGGGTCTCGGCGTCCCGGTCGAGCAGCGGGGCCAGCGAGCGGCGGCAGAAAAGGCCCAGGTCGTAGCCGTCGACCTCGCGGCGGATCTCGTGCAGCGGGCCGGCGTTGACGACAGTGTTGTAGGTCGACAGCGTCGGTGTGTCGGGGAAAACCCACCGGCGTACGCCGTTCAGGTCTTCGACCGCGGGATCGGCGCTGTTCGAGGTCACCAGCCAGGCCGCCGGGGCGGTGACCGTGAACGCGTGCGGGGCCTTGAGGTCGGGCTGGTCGAAGCAGGCGAACAGGTAGCGCGCCTCGTCGGGCTCGAAAGTCGTCCAGACGTACACCTCGCCGTCGGCCGGGTCGACCGACTTGTGCACGCCGGGGCCGTCGCTGGTGTCGGCCTGCACGCTCTCGACGCGCAGCACGTTGTGCTCGGCCAGCCCGTCCAGGGCGATGCGGCCGTCGACCGGCGCGGGCAGGTCAACCCCGTTGAGGGTGGCCGAGACGACCGGCGCCGCGCAGTCGACGAACGTCGACGAGCCGGGCGAGTCGCAGCTGAACGTGACGGTCGACACGCAGACCACGGCGGAGCCGGTGGGCAGGTCGGTGAGGTCGATCGAGATGTCGTAGCGATCGATGGTGAGCAGCGCGGTCCGCTGCTCGGCTTCGACCTGGGTCAGGCTCCGCGGGCTCATGCGCTTGATCGTAGGGGCCCGTCCCTCGAATCGCGCCCCGGTTATTTCCGACGTACTGCGCGGGGTAGCAGTCGAACATATGTTCGCTCTGGACTGTAGTGGCGATGTCTTACGAATCGTCTTACACTTGCATCATGGCTGACACCGTTACGATCCGCACCGACGCGGACACCGAGCATGCGCTGGACGTGCTGACTCGCGACGGCACCAATCGCTCAGAGGCGATCCGCCAGGCCTTGCTGGAAGCAGCGGTCCGTCGCGAACGCCTGGCCGAACTGAAACGCGCCTTCTTGCGCCGTCCCATGCCCGCACCGGATGGGATCAACCTTGCCGACGACATCGCACGCGAGCGCGAAGGTTACGCACAGTGATCTATCTGGATTCGGCAGCCGCGGTCAAGCTGGTCCACGACGAAGCCGATACCAGTGCCCTGCGGGACTACCTCGACGAGCGCTCCACGATCGAGTGGGTCAGCTCCAGTCTCGTCGAGATTGAGACGTACCGAGCGCTGGTGCGTGCCACCGCTCCTGGCGACATGCCCACGGTCATCAACCAGTTCCATGCGCTGCTCGATCTCATCGTCCGGGTCGAGATCGACTCCGGGATTCGTATCCTCGCCCAGACGGTCACCCCGCCAACCGTACGCAGCCTCGATGCCATCCACCTGGCGACCGGGCTGCGCCTCCAACAACAGAGTCGTCTGACCTCATTCGTTACCTACGACAAACGACTGGCGGAGGCTGCCTCGGCGGCGGGGCTGACCGTGGACATGCCGACCGTCTGACAATGTCAGACGGAAGCGGCGCCCCATCCGGGACGCCGCTTCCGTTTTGACGGAGAGGAAAGTCAGCGGGCGACCTCGATGCGGTCGATGTCGGGGGAGTAGACCGGGGTGCTGCTGTCGATCTCGATGGTGTTCTTGCCGGCCTTGAGCGGCAGCGACACGGTCGCCGTGGCGGGGCGGTCCCAGCCGCCGCTGGAGAAGAACGCGGTGGTCTGCGCGTTCTGGCCGTTGGCCGAGATGAGGGCCGAGCGCGGGTCGCCGCTGACGTAGCGGACGTTGACCTGGTATGTGCCCGCCTTCGGCACGGTCACGTCGCGGAACTGCACCGCGCCGCCGTTGTAGAGGTTGCCCACCTTCTTGCCGCCCGCACACAGCGAGCAGTCAGCAACCGCGGCACCGTTGGCGACTGTGGCGTTCTCCGCCTCGTAGACGGTGACCCCGGGGTTCGACGATCGCGGCGTCACCCGGAACAGCTCCGCCCCGTGCGACGGAATCGTGGCCGAGATGCCGCCGTCGCGTACGCCGAGGTTCTTGCCCGCCCACAGGTCGCGTACGTCGGCCTTGCCGCTGAACCCGAAGCTCGCCCACGAGGCGTCGACCGTGGCCGGGAACGAGCCCATGTTGAACAGCGCCACCGTGTAGGAACCGTCGTGATTGCGCAGACCCCACACCTGCGAGGTGCCCGACGGCGTCACCGGCCGGCCCGCGATGCCCTGCTGGTCGAGTGCGATCACCTCGCGGTTGGTGAGCAGCTTCAGCCCGTACGCGTCGAGTTCGGTCAGATCGTCACCCGTGTAGAGCGGTGCCGCCGCCACAGCCCAGAGCGTCATGTACGCCTTGCGCTCGGCGTCGGTCAGGCCGTCCATCTCGCCGTTGCCGACGTCGAGCGCGTCCAGGTCGTTCCAGCCGCCCGGACCGGCCCACGGCTGCCACGCGGCCGCGTCGTCCCAGCGCACCTTGACCGAGTTGTTCCAGGTCACCAGCGTGGTGCAGTAGCACTCGACGTCGGTGTCGATGCGCCAGCCGTTGCTGTTGGCCTTCCAGTCGGCGGCGTAGTCGCGGTCGAGCGACCACGAGACGAGGAACCGGATCGGGCGCCCGGTCTTGTCGAGCGCGGCCCGCCACGCCTTGACGTCCTCGCGGTTGTCGTAGTTCGTGCCGCTCTTGAACGAGCCCGGCCCGACGCCGTCGAGCTTGAGGAAGTCGAAACCCCAGGACGCGATGAGTGCGGCTTGCGAGTCGATGTACTTCGACGCGCACGGCTTCGAGAAGTCAATCTTGTACGAGCTGTCCCAGCCGTTGGTCGTGCGCAGGTCGGAGTACACGATGTCGCCCGTGGTGCAGCCGGGCGCGTCCGCGATCGGCGTCGTCCCCGAACCGTACGCGCTGAGGTTGAGCCCGACGGCGAGGTAGATGCCCGCCTTGAGGCCCTTGCCGTGGATGTAGTCGGCGACGTATTTCATGCCGTGCGGGAAGCGCACCGGGTCGGCCAGTTCGCGGGCGTTGCCGTCGTAGGTGATCGAGTCCCACGACTTGAGGCCGCGCGACCATCCGGCGTCGATGTTGATGTATTCGTAGCCGGCCGGCTTGAGCTTGCTCGACAGGGCGTCGACCTGCTTGAGCAGGTTGGCCTCGGTGAGCCAGCTGCCGAGGCCGTCGGGGTTGACCTCGGGGCGGTTCAGGGTCTGCAGGCTCCAGCTCGACCAGCCCATCAGCGGCTTGTCCGCGAGTCCCGGCGCGGCCGCGGCCATGGCCTGCGCGCGCTGCGTGGGGGACGGATCACGGGTGACCGTGCCAGGACTCGCGGATGTGGGGGCGGGTTTGGGCTTGGGGCCGTCGGCGAGCGCGGGGGCGGCGCCGAGGGTGAGGACGAGTCCGGCGCCGAACAGTGCGGCGGCGACGGACCGGGGGACGGACCTCAAGAGGTGAACCTCCTACAAGGGGATCAACCGGTTCTGAATACTCGCGGCGGCGGCACCGCGAGCCCACTCCTCGAAGGGGAGCGGCCGGATGGACAGGGGACAGTCGGCGGCGGCCCCGAAGGCCTGCCGCTCGAACGCCGCCCGGATGTGTGGTTCGAACAGGTCGTACGCGGCCAGGCCCTCGCCGGAGACGACGATGCGGGCCGGTCCGACCAGGTTGGCGACGGCCGCGATGGCCAGGCCGATCGCCTCGCCGGCCCGGGCGAAGACCGCCGCGACCCCGGCGTCACCCTGACGGGCCAGGGCGTACGACTCCTCGGCGGTGACCTCTCGCCCGGTGACCGCGCGGACGGCGGCCACTATCGGCTCGGTGCCGGCGATCGCCTCGACGCAGCCGCGGGCGCCGCAGTGGCACTCGGGCCCGGAAGCGTCGACGCTGAGGTGGCCGATCTCGCCGGCCACCCCGTGCGCCCCGGTGACCGGCCGCCCGTTGACGACCAGTCCGCAGCCGATGCCGGACCCGACCGTGACCAGGGCGAACGACTCGGCCCCGGCGCCCTCGCCGAACCAGTGCTCGGCGGTCGTCAGAGCTTTGACGTCGTTCTCGACCGTGACGGTCAGCCCGGTCGCGTTGGCGGCCAGCCGGGCCAGTTCGACGTTGTGCCACTGCAGGAACGGCGAGTAGCGCACCAGCCCGCTCGCCCGGTCGACGTCGCCCGAGACGGCCAGGCCCAGGCGACGGGTGCGGTCGCGGAAGCGCTCGTCGAGCAGGCCGTCGACCAGGGTGGCGATCTCGTCGAGCACGTCGATGACGGCGGCGCTGCGCAGCGGCCGGTGGGCGACCGCCCGGACCTGCGCGGTCAGGTCGCAGACGACCCCTATGAGCTCGTCGGCGGTGAGCTTGACGCCGACGAAGAACTCCCGGTCGGGGTGGACCGTCAGGGGACTGGCCGGGCGGCCGGCGCCGGGGCCGGATCGCTCGGTCGCGTCCATCTCGGTCAGATAGCCGGCGTCGATGAGCGGCCGCGCCGCCTTGGTCACCGCCGCGCTGGAGAACCCCAGCCGGCGGGCCAGGCTCACCCTGCTCTGTGGACCCGCGGTCACCAGGGCGGTCAGGATCGCCGCCGCGGCGGGGGACGCGGCGAGGGCGGCGTCGTCATCAATCACGTCCCGAAAACTAGGATCAATAATTAACTTCGTCAAGTATTGATTTTCGCGGATGATCGCTCCTACGCTCACCGGCACGTCATCGCCCCGACATCGGCGTGTAACAGCGAGGACCCCACGAATGCCAGTCGTCTTCGCCCCCGAGCACCACCTTTGGCTGCTCAGCGGGCCATCCACCAGCTACGCCCTCCGTCTCGACGGCGGCGGCGTGCGCCACGTGCACTGGGGAGCGCCGCTCACCCTCGAGGCCGCGACAGCGTTGTCCGAGCCCGTTCCCGACCCGGCCGCCAGCAGCTTCGAGCAGGGAACGGGTGAGGCCGAGCTGCGGGTCGAGGGCGGCGCCCAGTTCGGCCCGTCCTCGCTGCTGGTGCGCTTCGCCGACGGCACCAGCGCGATCGAATGGGTCTACGAAGGACACAAGATCGACGGCGAGCACCTGAGCGTGCGCCTGGCCGACCGGCACTACCCGCTCGCCGTCACCCTGCACTACCGGCTCGCCGGAGACGTCCTCGAACGCTGGACCGACGTCACCAACCGGGGGAGCGAGCCGATCACCCTCCTGCGCTGCGACTCCGCCGCGTGGACCCTGCCGGCCCGCGCCGAGCACCGGCTCAGCCACCTGGTCGGCGCGTGGGTCAGCGAGTCGCGGCTGCGCCGGGCTCCGCTGCCGGTGGCCGAGACCGTGCTGACCAGCCGCCGTGGCGTGACCAGCCACCACGCGAGCCCCTGGCTGGCCCTCGACGACGGCACGGCCGGCGAGGACCACGGCGAGGTGTTCAGCGCCGCGCTGGCGTGGAGCGGGAGCTGGCGGATCACGCTGCACCGCGACCCCGGCGGCCGCACGGGCTTCACCGGCGGCTTCGGCCACGAGGGACTGACCTGGACCCTCGGCGCGGGCGAGACCCTGTCGACGCCCGTGTTCGCGGGGACGTGGTCGAGCGAGGGCTTCGGCGGCGTCTCGCGCGTCTGGCACTCGTACGTGCGCCTGAGGGTCTTGACCCACCCGGACGAGGACCGCCCGGTGCTCTACAACTCGTGGGAGGCCACCGGGTTCGACGTCGAGGAGGCCGGGCAGATGGCCCTGGCCGCGCGGGCCGCCGACCTCGGGGTCGAACTGTTCGTGATGGACGACGGCTGGTTCGGCGCCCGCACCGGCGAGCACGCGGGCCTCGGCGACTGGACGCCCAACCCGAAACGGTTCCCGGACGGGCTGCGCCCGCTCGCGGCCGAGGTGCGCCGGCTCGGCATGCGATTCGGGCTGTGGATCGAACCCGAGAGCGTCAACGCCGACAGCGACCTCTACCGCGAACACCCCGACTGGGTGGTGCACCAGCCGAACCGCCGCCGCACCGAGCTGCGCAGCCAGATGGTGCTCGACCTGGCCCGGCCCGAGGTCGCCGCGTGGACGCACGCCTGGCTCGACAAGCTCGTCGGGGATCTCGACCTCGACTACCTGAAGTGGGACTTCAACCGGGCCCTGACCGAAGCCGCCCCCGACTCGGTGTTCCTCGACCACACGCGGGCCGTCTACGGCATCATGGACCGGCTGCGCGCCGACCACCCCGGGCTGCGCATCGAGGCCTGCGCCGGCGGCGGCGGGCGGGCCGACCTGGGCATCCTGCGCCGCACCGACCAGATCTGGCCCAGCGACAACACCGACCCGGTCGACCGGCTCGGCATCCAGCACGGCTTCAGCCAGCTGTTCCCGGCCCAGGTCATGAGCGCCTGGGTGACCGACAACCCGAACGTCACCACCGCGCGCTCGACGCCGTTGCGGTTCCGCTTCCATATGGCGATGGCCGGGGCGCTCGGCCTCGGCGGTGACCTCACCACCTGGACACCCGATGAGCTGACCGAGGCGGCCGCCCTGGTCGCCGCGTACAAGGACGTGCGGCCCGTCATCCAGCACGGCGACGCTCACCGGCTCACCGGCGCGGGCACGCTCACCGGCGTCCACTACGTCTGGGCCGACGAGCACGTGGTCCTCGCCTGGTGCCCGTCGCGCGCCTACGGCCACGACCCGGGTCCGCTGCGGCTGACCGCGGTGAAGCCCGGCGTCCTCTACCGAGACCTCGATTCCGGAACCACCTACCCCGGGGAGGTCCTGCTCGGCCGGGGCCTGCCCCTCACCCTCCCGTCCGGTGACCATGCCAGCGCGCTGGTCCGGCTTTCCCCCGTGGAGCAGTCATGACGCAGTCCCGCCGTACCGTCCTCAAGGGCGCCGCCGCTCTCGGCGCGATCCCGATCCTCGCCGCCTGCACCGGCGGCGACCCGGCTTCCTCATCCGACGGCAAGGCCACTTCGCTCGGCTCCGGCCTCGCCGACGCGGTGCCGAAGTCGGGCATCCAGGCCATGGTCGACGGCTTCCAGACCAGCAGCGGCGACACCGTACGCCTCAATGTCATGCCGCGCGACCAGCTCGTCAACAACATCAGCACCTACCTGCAGGCCAACCCGGAAGACGTCATCACCTGGTTCGCCGGCTACCGCATGCGGTTCTACGCCGACAAGGGCCTGCTCGCCCCGATCGACGACGTGTGGGAGAAGATCGGCGCGAACTTCGGCACCGGCCTGGCCGCGGCCTCGTCGCACGAGGGCAAGAAATACCTCGTGCCGAACTACAACTACCCGTGGGTCGTCTTCTACCGCAAGAGCGTCTTCCAGCAGCACGGCTACCAGGTGCCGAAGACCTTCGACGCGCTCGTCGCCCTGTGCGCCCAGATGAAGAAGGACGGGCTCAGCCCGATCGCGTTCGGCGGCAAGGACGGCTGGCCCGCGATGGGCACGTTCGACTACCTGAACATGCGCACCAACGGCTACCAGTTCCACGTCGACCTGTGCGCCCACAAGGAATCGTGGGACTCGCCGAAGGTCAAGGCGGTCTTCGACAACTGGAAGGCGCTGCTGCCCTACCAGGACACCGCCGCCCTCGGCCAGAGCTGGCAGCAGGCGGCGAAGAACCTGGCCAACAAGAAGAGCGGCCTGTACGTCATCGGCACCTTCCTGCTGCAGGAGATCACCGACAAATCCGTCGTCGACGACCTCGACTTCTTCCCGTTCCCCGAGATCGCCGTCGAGGGCACCGAAGCCGTCGAGGCCCCGATCGACGGATTCGTGATGTCCAAGCGGGCCGAGAAGAACAAGGCGGCCAAGGACTTCCTCGCCTACCTGGGCACCCCCGCCGCCCAGGATGCGTACGCGGCCAAGGACCCCTCGAATCTGCAGACCGCCGCCGGTGCGAACACGTCGAGCTTCTCGCCGATCCAGAAGAAGGCGGCCGAGCTCATCGCCGCGTCGAAGAACGTCAGCCAGTTCTTCGACCGTGACGCGCTGCCGGCCATGGCCAGCAACGTGATGATCCCGGCACTGCAGGGCTTCGTGAAGGACGGCACCATCGACACGCGCGGTCTCGAAGCTCAGGCCAAGACGCTGTACGCCTCGGCGTAGTCATGTCCAAGCTCCGCCTGTCCCGTTCCGACCGGGTCGTGCTCGCCGTCATGGTGGGTGTGCCGACCCTCGTCCAGGCCGTGCTGGTCTGGATCCCCACGCTGCTCTCGATCGGGCTGTCCTTCACCCGCTGGAACGGTCTCGCCGTCTCCGACATCGAACCGGCCGGGCTCAGCAACTACCGGTTCGCCGTCGAGGACTACCCGCCGTTCTGGCCGGCCGTCGCCCACAACGTGATCTGGCTGGCCTTCCTCGCGCTGATCGCCACCCCGCTCGGGGTGGCGCTCGCCGTCGTGCTCGACCAGAACATCCGCGGCAGCCGCATCTACCAGAGCATCTTCTTCACCCCGGTGATGCTCTCGCTCGTGCTGGTCGGCATCATCTGGCAGCTCGTCTACGCCCGCGACGACGGCCTGCTCAACAACGTGCTCGGCACGGCCGGCACCCCCGGCGCGGTCGACTGGTTCGGCGACCCCGACGTGAACCTGTGGGCCGCGCTGGTCGCGACGGCCTGGCGGCACGCGGGCTACATCATGGTGCTCTACCTGGCCGGGCTCAAGGGCCTCGACCCGACCCTGCGCGAGGCCGCGGCGATCGACGGCGCCAACGGCCGGCAGACCCTGTTCCGCGTGGTCTTCCCGGCGATGAAACAGATCAACGTGCTGGTCGTGGTCATCACGTTCATCGAGGCGCTGCGCGCGTTCGACATCGCGTACGTCATCAACCGCGGCACGAACGGCCTGGAGCTGCTGAGCATCCTCGTCATCCAGAACCTCGTCGGCGAGGGGCAGGTCATCGGCGTGGGCTCGGCGCTGGCCGTGCTGCTGCTGGTGGTCTCGCTCGTGCCGATCGTCATCTACCTCGTGCGTACGTTCCGGAGGGCCTCTTGAGACGGCCACGTTATGGGACCCATCTGTTCCTGCTTTTCATGGCCGCCCTGTGGCTCGCGCCGCTGCTGTGGACCCTGTACACGGCGCTGCGACCCAAGGCCGTGACCGACAAGTACGGATATTGGAGTCTGCGCGGCCCGCTGAACCTCGACAACTTCAGCACCGCATGGACCCAGGGCCAGCTCCCCACGTACTTCGTGAACTCGATCTACATCACGGTCCCGGCGGTGCTGCTGACCCTGGCGCTCGCGGCCATGATGGCGTTCGCGGTCAGCCGCTTCACCTGGAAGTTCAACATCACGCTGCTGATCCTGTTCACGGCGGGCAACATGCTGCCGCCGCAGGTGCTCGCCGCGCCGCTGTTCGAAATGTTCAAACACACCCCACTGCCCTATTCACTGAGTACGTCGGGGTCGCTGCTGGACACGTACTACGCGGTGATCGCGGTCGAGGTCGCCTTCCAGCTCGGATTCTGCACATTCGTACTGTCGAACTACATGAAGACGCTGCCCGTCGAACTCACCGAGGCGGCGCTCGTGGACGGGGCCGGGGTGTGGCGGCAGTTCCGCCAGATCATCCTGCCGCTCACCCGGCCCGCCCTCGCCGCCCTCGGCACCCTGCAGGTCATCTGGCTCTACAACGACTTCTTCTGGCCGCTGCTGTTCCTGCAGACCGGCGACCGGCTGCCCATCACCACCGGCGTCAACGCGCTGCAGGGCCAGTTCATCCAGAACTACAACCTGATCGCCGCGGGCGCCACCATCACCGTCATCCCCGCGCTTATCGTCTACCTCGCGCTGCAGCGGCACTTCGTGGCCGGACTGACGCTCGGCGCCAACAAGGGATAGCCGTCCCTCCGAAGAATTGCGAGACCGTTCGATGGCACAGTTCGACCTTCCCGTCTCCTCCCTGCAGTCTTACGCTCCGGACGTCCAACGGCCCGACGACTTCGACGCCTTCTGGCAGGGCACGCTCGACGACGCCGCCGGCTACGACCTGGCCCCGAGCTTCGAGCCGGTCGACGTACTGCTCCCCGGCGTCAACGTCTACGACGTGCGCTGGTCCGGCTACGGCGGCTCGCGCGTCGCCGGCTGGTTCCTCACCCCGGCCCACAGCACCGGCCCCCGGCCCACCATCATCCAGTTCATCGGGTACGGCGGAGGGCGCGGACGCCCCCACGAGTGGCTGCTCTACCCCGCGGCCGGCTACAACGTGCTGGTCATGGACTCGCGCGGCCAGGGCGACGGCGACACCCCCGACCTGCCCGGCGTCGGCCCGCAGCACGTCGGCCTGCTCACCCGCGGCGTGCTCGACCCGCACGACTACTACTACCGCCGCCTGTTCACCGACGCCGTACGCGCCGTCGACGCGGCCCTGACCCGGCCCGAGACCGACCCGGCCGCCGTGGTCGTGGCCGGCGCGTCCCAGGGCGGCGCGATCGCCCAGGCCGTGGCGGGTCTGCGCCCGGGGCTGCGCGGCGCCATCATCGACGTGCCGTTCCTGACGTACTTCCGGCGCGCCACCGAGATCACCGACGCCCGGCCGTACCGCGAGCTGTCCGACATGTTCGCCGTCAACCGCGACCGCATCGAGCAGGCGTTCACCACCCTGTCGTACTTCGACGGAGTCCACTTCGCGGCCCGTGCCACCGCACCGGCGCTCTACGCGGTCGGGCTGATGGACGACATCTGCCCGCCGTCGACGGTGTACGCCGCCTACAACCGCTACGGCGGCCCGAAGGAGATCCGCGTGTGGCCCTACAACGGCCACGAGGGCGGCGCGACGATCCAGCAGGTCGAGAACCTGCGCTGGCTGCACACCCTGCTCGGCTGACCCGGTGCCGGCCGGGGCCGGGCCGCTCCCGACCCACCCCGGCCGGTCAGGCGGCCGTCTCACCCCAGTCGCTGAAGTCTTTCCAAGCCATGCCCGTATTGTGCACTTGTCACCCAACGGGTTCTTGCCCGCAGTGGCGCGAAAGGCGCGCTGCGGCCTTTCGTGGCAGGTGGTCGCGAGGGGCGGCGAGGGCGACCGCACCTGCGGTTGAGGACTGTCACGTCGCGTACGTCTGGAGTTTTCGTCGTGGAAAAAGTCGACTTCAAGCGTGCGATCGCCGCCTACCGGGCCAGGGCGGGAGCGTTCGCCGTCGTGGACGTGCCCGAGCTGCGATATCTCATGATCGACGGGCACGGGGACCCCAATGCGGGTGGGTTCGCCGAGGCCACCGCGGCGTTGTACCCGCTGGCCTATCGGTTGAAGTTCGCCAGCAAGAAGACGTTGGGGCGCGACTATGTCGTGATGCCGCTCGAAGGGCTGTGGTGGGCCGAGGACATGCAGACGTTCACGGCGGCGCGGGACAAAACACGCTGGGACTGGACCCTCATGATCATGGTGCCCGACTGGATCGACGCCGGTCTTTTCGAAGATGTCCGCTCGGAGGTCGACGGACATCCCGCGGTTCGCCTGGAGACGCTGGCCGAAGGGCGATGTGTGCAGACGTTGCACATCGGCTCGTACGACGACGAAGGACCGGTTCTCGCCCGCATGCACGAGGAATTCATCGCCGCGCAAGGGCTGCGGATGGTCGGCAAGCACCACGAGATCTACCTCAGTGATGCCCGCAGGACGGCGCCCGAGAAGTTGCGGACGATTCTGCGGCAGCCGGTTGCGGCATGATGTCGGCGTGATCGAGGAGCTGGACGAAGTCAATTGGGCCGCACTGAGCCACGCCTACGGTTCGGCCGACGACGTGCCCGAGATGATTCGCGGACTGCTCGGCGACGAACGCGACGAGGCCTTGGAGGCGCTGTTCTCGAGCATCGCGCATCAGGGAACCCGATATTCGGCGAGTGCCCCGGCCGTGCCGTTCCTGCTGACGCTGGCGGCCGACCCGGCGACCCCGTTCCCGGGTGAGATCGTCGTGCTGCTGCAGTCGCTGGCCACGGGCGGCGACAACCACGACTGGCGGCGCTTCCCGATCGACGCGCTGAGGGCGGCCGGGCCGTCGTCCGCGTTGTCGGCCTACGACGCGGTCGCCGTTGGGCTACCCCGGCTGATCCCGCTGCTCGACGACGCCGACGCCGAGATCGCCGTACCCGTCGCGCAGCTTCTCGCCGCTTTCCCCGAGCACGCCGACCTTCTCGTGCCCGCACTGGCCTCCGTCGCCGCCTCCGACGACGCGCCGATCGCACTCACCACGACGGCGCTGCTGGCCCTGAGCGCCGTTGCGCCGGTCGGCACGTCGACGGTCAGCGAACTGCTGGGCCGACGGCTCAGCGACGAGGACGAGAGCGTGCGGTGGGCCGCGGCGGTGGCCGCCGTCCGGCTACGCGACTCCCGTCTGCTGACGTCAGCGACCGGCGAGCTGCGGCGGTGGGCCACCCGCACGGCCGTCGCCGGCGATCCCTGGTACGGCGTCCGCGAAGAACTCGCCGTCGCCGAGCTGACCGAGGCCGACCCCGCGGGACACGACGATCGCATCCGGCCGATCCTGGCCCGGATGCTCGCCGAGACGCCCTCCTCGAACTGGCACAACCACCTGGTCGCGATCCTCGACCGGGCCGGGCTCCCCACGTCGGCGTGGGTCGACCGCGAACTGCTCCGGTGGGACTACCTCGGCCCCGCCCAGCGCGAGCTCGTCGAGCACCTCTGCGAGCGGCCCGACATCTTCGCCACCGACCGTGTTCTCGCGCCGCTGGTGTGGGCGGGATTGCCGGGCACGCTGGCCGAGCTGCGTGCCTTTGCGGGGCGTCACGCAGTGGGTTGAGCCGGCCCGGATGCGACGTGATCGGTGACCGACATCTTCATAGGAACGGACCGTATCAAATATCAAACCCGGACAGTCTTTGATAGCGAACCGCCGCCGCTACGAACACCCTCGTCGCACAACCGGCCTCAGCCCCGCGCCATGCACGGGCGCGCTGACCTGACCCGCTAGGTTTCGTGTCATGCCCGTGCCTGCCTTGATCCCCATCGTCTACGAACCGGACTACCGGACCGACCGAATCGGCCGTTACAACGATGGTCAGTTCTACGCCAACGGCTGGGACCACCACGCCTACGTGCACCTGTTCAGCCACGACGGGGTCCACCGCGAGTCCCGGGTGGTGCGGGTGCAGCATCGCGACGAGCTGATTCAGCAGGTTGACGAGCTGGTCAACGCTCTGCCGGGCCGCGTCTACGGGGACATCGCGATCCAGCTGTTCCGGACCGAGGCCGACGGCGTCCTGTTCGCCCTGATGGACGTATCTGGCGACCGGGCCGGCGACGGCGGTCACATCGAATGGGTAGAGCTCTACCCCGACCGCCTGGGCTTCGACGAACCCTGGGACGGCACCTACTCCACGTAGCTCGCGGCGCCTGCGGCACGTTTCTCAAGCGCGCGGGTCGACCGTGCGAAGCAAGTTCACCAGGTCGAGGGAGAAGACCTCGTCGACCCGGCGGCGAAGCCGGCGCGGACCTTACGGACCCAGGAGCGTTTCCGCTGCCCTGCCCCACGCCGGCAGACCCTTGCTCGCCGCCAGCGCGACGGCCGTACGGGCGGCTTGGTCGTCACCTCGCAGCTCGGCCAACGCGGTCCAGGCCGGGATCAGCGGCCACGCGGCGCCGACCCGCTCGGCGTCGGCGATGACCGCGCGCAGGTCGTGCTCGGCCTGGTCCGGCCGGTCGAGGCGGTGCCGCAGACGGCCCAGGTAGAGACGCGCGTCCAGCATGGTCAGCGGCATCCGGTCGGGCCGGGCCAGGAACCGCAGGATCCGCTCCTCGAGCCCGTCGAGACGACCCGCGGTCAGGTCGAGGGCGTGCTCGGTCAGCTCGGCCACCGGGCGGATCCGCTCGTACTCGGCCGACACCGGCAGCTCCAGCGCGGCTCGCAGCAGCGCTTCCGCCCGATCCGTACGGCCGGTGTGCAGCGCGCCCTGCGCCCAGTTGAGGCAGGCCCGCACGTGATCGCGCGGCGACGCGGCCAGGCGCGGACCGTTCAGCGCCGCCTGGATCGCCGGCCACGCTTCCGGGTCGTCGAGCTCCAGCCGCAGCGACAACTCGGCGATCTCGACCGCGAGCACCGCCGACGGGTCACCCGACAGGGCCGCGGCGGTGCGAGCCGCCGCGCAGTGCCGCAGGTGGTCGTCGGCGTGCCGGCCGAGCACGGTGTCCGGTGCGGCGAGAATGGCCAACGCCCGCGCCTGCCGGCCGTGGTGGGTCAGGAACGGCACGGCCCGCTCGATCTCCTCGTAGCCCGCGAGGGCCTCACCCTGCTGCCGCAGCATCCGCCCCAGGGCCAGGCCCAGCTCGCCGCGCGCCCCCGGCGGCAGCCCCCGATCGCCGAGAATGCCGCGCAGCACCGGGATCGCCTCGGCCTGGATCACCCCCTCGATCGCCGCCCGCCCCAGCTTGCCGGCCAGCCGGGCCCGCTGCCGCCGGGGCAGCTCCGCATGCTCCATGGTCGCCAGCAGGAACCGGGCCGCCGTGGCATCGTCACCACGCGCAGTGGCCAGGTCGGCCGCCGCCTCCGCGTTACGTACGTGATCGGCGGCGCTGCCCGCCAGCCGGTAGTGGTGGGCGAGCTGGGCGACCGGCCGCGGGAAGCTCTGCTCCAGCACCCGGGCCGTGCGCAGGTGCAGCATCCGCCGCGTGACCTCGGGCAACAGCTCGTAGACGACCTGCCGGGCGAGCGTGTGCCGGAACCGCGGACGACCCTCATGATGATGCAGCAGCCCCGCGTCGACCGCCTGCTCCAGCGCGGCGGCCACGACGTCGGCGGGCAGATCGAGCACGACAGCCAGCGTGCGGGCCTCAGCGACCGGCCCCAGCACCGCCGCCGCCCCGAGAATGTCGCGAGCCGCCTCGTCCAGCGGACCGAGCCGCCACAACAGCACGTCACGCAGCAGCGCCGGAACAGCCACGTCGCCCAGCACGTCCCCGAGAATGTCCGGCCGTTGCCGCAGCCGGTCGATCTCGTGCCGCTCGACCAGCGACCGCACCACCTCCTCAACCAGAAAAGGCACCCCGGCCGTACGGTCATAGAGCTGCTCGACGAACCGGCCGGGCAGGTCGTCACTCTTGAGCAACGTCGCCGCGAGCGCGCCCACCTCAGCCGGCGCGAGCGGCGGAAGGCGTACCTCGGTCGCCGGGACGGGCACCGATTCCCGCGCGGTCATCACCACGCACACCCCGGCCACCGGACGGGTGTGCAGGTGCGCGACCAGCTCGACCGTCGCCGGATCGGCCATCTGCAGGTCCTCGAGCGCGACCACGACCGGGGCGAGCGCCCCCAGCAGCGCGGCCATCGCCTGCAACAGCCGGGCCCGCTCGGCCTGCTGATCGTTCAACGGCGGCGGCACCGGCGGCAGCCGCGCGGCCAGCGACGGCAGATAGGTCGCCAGCACCCCCACCGCCGGATCGAGCCGTTTCGGCAGGTCAAGACCGACGACGCGGTCGGCGACCCGAAGCCCGTCCAGGATCGGGCCCAGCGGCAACGGCTCGCGCAGATCGTCGCAGTGCGCCACCACGACCAGGCCTTTCGCGTGCCCGAGAGCCTCGGCGACCAGGCGGGTCTTGCCCACCCCGGCCTCACCCGTCACCAGCACCGCCGACGGCGGCGCGGCCACCGCGGCACGCAGCACGGCAAGCTCCGCGTCCCGGCCGACGAACGACTCGGCGGTGGCGGCGTGCAGGGCGAAACTGGCCAACGCGAACATGGCGCAATCATCGTCGCGGCGTGTTTCGTGACAGGTGTCGCACGTGACCGTCGTCCCATGACTTGGATTCACCCGACCGCGGTGGGTAGACCCCCCAGCCATGAGCGCCGCCACCACCGCCGCCCCGTCCGGGCTCACCCACCGTCAGGTCCTCCAGGTCCTCGCAGGCCTGATGCTGGGCCTGTTCCTGGCCTCCCTCGACCAGACGATCGTCGCCTCCGCCATCCGCACCATCGGCGACGACCTGCACGGCCTCAGCGCCCAGGCCTGGGTCACCACCGCCTACCTGATCACCTCGACGATCTCGACGCCGCTCTACGGCAAGCTCTCCGACATCTACGGCCGCAAGAAGTTCTTCCTCGCCGCCATCGCGATCTTCGTCGTCGGCTCGGCCGCCAGCAGCTTCGCCGACTCGATGTACCAGCTCGCGGCGTTCCGCGCCTTCCAGGGCCTCGGCGCCGGCGGCCTCTTCTCGCTCGCGCTAGCGATCATCGGCGACATCGTGCCCCCACGCGAACGAGCCCGCTACCAGGGCTACTTCCTGGCCGTCTTCGGCACGTCCAGCGTCATCGGCCCGGTCATCGGCGGCTTCTTCGCCGGCGCCGACAGCATCCTGGGCATCACCGGCTGGCGCTGGGTCTTCCTCGTCAACGTCCCCATCGGCATCGTCGCCCTGATCGTCGTCGCCCGCGTCCTGCGCGTCGACCAGGTGCGCCGCAACCACCGCATCGACTGGTGGGGCGCGGCCTGGCTCTGCGTCGGCCTCGTGCCCCTGCTCATCGTCGCGGAGCAGGGTCGCGTCTGGGGCTGGGGCTCCCCGCGCGTGCTGGGCGCCTTGGCGTTGGGGATCATCGGCCTGATCCTCTTCGTCTGGGCCGAGCGACGCCTGGGGGAGGAGGCACTCATTCCGTTGCGCTTCTTCCGCAACCGTACGTTCAGCCTCACCGCGACCGGCGGCTTCATCGTCGGTCTGGCGATGTTCGGCGGGCTGGCGCTGCTGCCTCTGTACCTGCAGATCGTGCGCGGCGCGACCCCGACCGAATCAGGACTGCAGCTGCTGCCGCTGACGGCGGGTCTGATGGCCGGCTCGATCTTCGCCGGTCAGCTCATCAGTCGTACCGGGCGCTACAAGATCTTCCCGGTCCTCGGCGCCGCCCTGGCCGCGGTGGGCCTCTTCCTGATCCACATGGTCGGCGTCGACACACCCTTCTGGCGTACGGGCATCTTCATGGCGGTCCTGGGCCTCGGACTCGGCCTGATCCTGCAACCGATCACCCTGGCCGTTCAGAACGCCATGTCCCCCCGCGAGATCGGCGTCGCCACGTCCTCGGCCACGTTCTTCCGCCAGATGGGTGCGACCGCGGGCACCGCCCTGTTCCTGTCGCTGCTCTTCGCCACGGTCAGCGGCAACATCGCCAGCCAGCTCCGCAACGCCGGCCCCGCCTTCCAACAGGCCATCTCCAACCCGGCGATCGCCAACGACCCGGCCAACGCGCCGGTCATCGAGGCCCTGCGCACCGGCCAGATGGAAACCGCGGACCTCAACGACACTTCGTTCCTGGAGAAGCTGAATCCGATCCTGGCTCACCCCTTCAAAGCGGGCTTCTCCGATTCGATGGACATGATCTTCCTGATCGCCGCCGGCGTCATGGTCCTCGGTTTGATCATCTTCTTGTTCCTGCCCGAGGTGCCGCTGCGCACGAAAGCCGGCGCGGAAGCACTCGAGGAAGAGGAGCACGCCGCGCCCGGCGCTCAGGAGGCGCTGAAACAGGGCGTGGCCGCCGTCAGCCCCAACCCGGAAGCCGCCGTACCAGACGAACCCGCCCCGGCGTCAACCCCAAACACCGACGGCGCCGGCCGCCACCGCCGCGAACCATGAGGGCGGATAACCCGCTACCCGCTGCGCAGGGCATTCGCACGCGGCCGGGATGCGGAACAGCACGACGAATCACCTCGCGCGAGCGGGGCGCAGGAGAGAACCCTTCCTATCGAACCCCCGCATCTGCGGGGAGCAGGCTGAGCAAGCCCTGCTGCGTAAGGTGCAGGAGGGACCACCCCCCGCGTGCGCGGGGAGCAGCTCCGGGAAGGCGCTGACATGGTCGGCGTCCCAGAACCACCCCCCGCCTGCGCGGGAGCAAGAATTCGAGCGGATTCCGGCTCTGCGTAAGGAAAGACCACCCCCGCGTGCGCGGGGAGCAGGCCGGGGTGCTGGTCATGATCGGGATGACCATGGGACCACCCCCGCGTGCGCGGGGAAGCAGCAGTTGAGGTCGACGTTCGTGACGCCGGCGATCGGACCATTCCCGCGTGCGCGGGGAGCAGAGACTGCTCCGCGCGCTCCACGAGGCTCTCCCGGGACCATCCCCGCGTGCGCGGGGAGCAGCTCCCCGGCACCACGGGCACGGCGGGGCGCAGCGGACCATCGCCGCGTGCGCGGGGAGTAGCTGCCGCCGTGAATGCGCAGTGCCCACCGCGTCGGACCATCCCCGCGTGCGCGGGGAGCAGGGCGTGGTTCCGCATCGCGCGGCGCTGGTCGACGGACCATCCCCGCGTGCGCGGGGAGCAGACCCGCGGCGACACCGGACCAATCCGGCGCTGCGGACCATCCCCGCGTGCGCGGGGAGCAGGGCACCCTGTTCCTCAAGCTGCGGTACGTCGCCGGACCATCCCCGCATGCGCGGGGAGCAGGAACGCGAAGGGTGTGATGTCCGCGAGGGAGCCGGACCATCCCCGCGTGCGCGGGGAGCAGGTCTTTTGCTGCTCGGCCGCGGTCCGCGGCAACGGACCATCCCCGCGTGCGCGGGGAGCAGAACGCTGATCGGCTGTCCGACCGATCCCATTAGGGACCATCCCCGCGTGCGCGGGAGCAGAACTTGCGGGTGATGGCTGCGGCCTTGCCGCCCGGACCATCCCCGCGTGCGCGGGGAGCAGATCAACTCGGTCTACAACGCCAACCGCAACATCGGACCATCCCCGCGCGCGCGGGGAGCAGCCTGACCTGATCACCGGCCACGTGTGGCGTGGGGGACCATCCCCGCGTGCGCGGGGAGCAGGACGATGGCCTTGCGGATGCGTGCGAGCACGGAGGACCATCCCCGCGTGCGCGGGGAGCAGGGTACGCCGCGTTGAGGTCGAACATCACGACCGGGACCATCCCCGCGTGCGCGGGGAGCAGAGGAGGCGCTCGGCTTCGCCGGTGACGGACTGGGGACCATCCCCGCGTGCGCGGGGAGCAGCCAGACGAGTGATGCCTTCATAGTGGGGCCTCCGGACCATCCCCGCGTGCGCGGGGAGCAGACCGGCTTCGACCCGCCGGACTCGTGGGTGACCGGACCATCCCCGCGTGCGCGGGGAGCAGCGGCATACCCGGCAGACCTTCGGGAGGCGCTGCGGACCATCCCCGCGTGCGCGGGGAGCAGCGCCGGTCAGCCACTTTTCGACAGTGGACATGGGGACCATCCCCGCGTGCGCGGGGAGCAGATGACGAGGTCGTTCAGGACCATCGCCATGCCGGGACCATCCCCGCGTGCGCGGGGAGCAGTCACCGGTCGAAGCCTGGCGCGTGGAGCACACGGGACCATCCCCGCGTGCGCGGGGAGCAGTCACCGGTCGAAGCCTGGCGCGTGGAGCACACGGGACCATCCCCGCGTGCACGGGGAGCAGGCTCCGCCGCCCCGGCACCAGCAGCACCGTCATGGATCATCCCCGCGTGCGCGGGGAGCAGTTTCCGAGGCATACCGGACCGACTTCGAATGCAGGACCATCCCCGCGTGCGCCGGGAGCAGCCCAGCAGCTCACCTCCAGCACCGGTTTCCCGAGGACCATCCCCGCGTGCGCGGGGAGCAGCACTCGACGCCGCAGGTGCCGGGACCCTCGCCCGGACCATCCCCGCGTGCGCGGGGAGCAGGAGATCGGCCTGTACGTCGGTCTCCGGTGGGCGGGACCATCCCCGCGTGCGCGGGGAGCAGCCCGAGCCGGTCAGGTCGCCGTACGAGGTCGAGGGACCATCCCCGCGTGCGCGGGGAGCAGCTCAGTGGCGCCGAAGACGTTGATGCGGGTCACGGACCATCCCCGCGTGCGCGGGGAGCAGTTCAGCGCCCGGTTGAGCTGGCCACCGAGCTGCGGACCATCCCCGCGTGCGCGGGGAGCAGCTCACTTCGTGGACGATGCCCCAGCCCAGTTCGGGACCATCCCCGCGTGCGCGGGGAGCAGGCCCGCTCCCCAACAAGTCGGCCTCGACTCCGTGGACCATCCCCGCGTGCGCGGGGAGCAGACGGGCGTCTTCCCGTTCCCGTTCACGCGCGACGGACCATCCCCGCGTGCGCGGGGAGCAGACGGCGTCACCGGTGTAGACCACCGTCACCTCTGGACCATCCCCGCGTGCGCGGGGAGCAGCGCCAGACTCGGCAATGGCGATTGCCGTAGCGGGGACCATCCCCGCGTGCGCGGGGAGCAGTACTACGAGGATCGTGAGGCCTCGGTCGCGGCCGGACCATCCCCGCGTGCGCGGGGAGCAGGTCGTAGCCGCCGGCGGTGGAGGTCATGGTTCCGGACCATCCCCGCGTGCGCGGGGAGCAGACCGGGCCGGTCGCCGCTCGCAGGCCCGGCACCGGACCATCCCCGCGTGCGCGGGGAGCAGTTTGACCGTAGCCCCACCGGTGTAGGTGACCGCGGACCATCCCCGCGTGCGCGGGGAGCAGTGCGTGGCAGAACCGCTCTTCTCCGAGGACCAGGGACCATCCCCGCGTGCGCGGGGAGCAGGTTGAGGTGCGGCCGGTGCACGGCGATCCATGCGGACCATCCCCGCGTGCGCGGGGAGCAGGATCGTCACCTTTCCACCCGGCGGCGGAGGCGAAGGACCATCCCCGCGTGCGCGGGGAGCAGAGCTCGTCGTCGCTGACCGGCCGAGGCACCGATGGACCATCCCCGCGTGCGCGGGGAGCAGGGTGCCTGCATCGTCACCGTCCACTCCAACTAAGGACCATCCCCGCGTGCGCGGGGAGCAGGAACTCGCGTTCACGAGCGAGAGCGACGGCACGGGACCATCCCCGCGTGCGCGGGGAGCAGGAGGCGTGCGCGCTCGGGGCGAACGCGGTCGGCGGACCATCCCCGCGTGCGCGGGGAGCAGCCGCAAGAGGCGCAGCTCATCGAGGCGCGCAAGGGACCATCCCCGCGTGCGCGGGGAGCAGGAGCCGTCAGCGCCACGCATCGCGGCCTGAACCGGACCATCCCCGCGTGCGCGGGGAGCAGCCCACCTTGGGCTCCCAATTCCAATCGGCCCGGGGACCATCCCCGCGTGCGCGGGGAGCAGACCGCAACCGCAGGCGTCGTACGCGCGGGGGTCGGACCATCCCCGCGTGCGCGGGGAGCAGGACTTCCATCAGGACAACCCGGAAGACGAGCTGGGACCATCCCCGCGTGCGCGGGGAGCAGTTCCGGCACGACTCGAAGACCACCTTCCGGCAGGGACCATCCCCGCGTGCGCGGGGAGCAGTACCGCCGGTTCCAGGGCGCGCAGGACGCCGAGGGACCATCCCCGCGTGCGCGGGGAGCAGCGTCAACGACCGGTACGACGCGAACCGGTCCGAGGACCATCCCCGCGTGCGCGGGGAGCAGACCGGCCGTCGGGCAGCAATTCCAAACCATGAAGGACCATCCCCGCGTGCGCGGGGAGCAGTCGCCCTCAACCTCAGAACTGTCGAGCGTGCCCGGACCATCCCCGCGTGCGCGGGGAGCAGATGAGGGCGAGGGGGTGACCGTGCGGGAACCAGGGACCATCCCCGCGTGCGCGGGGAGCAGCTGCGGTTGCGGTCACCAAGATTGCGGTGCCTGGGACCATCCCCGCGTGCGCGGGGAGCAGATGAGTCGACCGTTCTTGCCGGTCGTCTGAACCGGACCATCCCCGCGTGCGCGGGGAGCAGGACGGCCGGCTGTTCGCCGGTCGGTCGTCCTGAGGACCATCCCCGCGTGCGCGGGGAGCAGTCGACGTCACCTCAGCGCTGGCCCACCACATGCGGACCATCCCCGCGTGCGCGGGGAGCAGCGACTGATGGCCGGCAACACCGTCACGCTCGAGGGACCATCCCCGCGTGCGCGGGGAGCAGAACGGACCATCGAGCACGTTCCCGGCGCCCAGCGGACCATCCCCGCGTGCGCGGGGAGCAGTGCATCCCCGCAGACCTGTATCTGGCCGGCGAGGGACCATCCCCGCGTGCGCGGGGAGCAGTCCGCGACCGCACCGGGCATCTATGCCTTGCAGGGACCATCCCCGCGTGCGCGGGGAGCAGTGAAGACCAAGGCCGGGGAGATCCCGGGAAGGCGGACCATCCCCGCGTGCGCGGGGAGCAGTCGGGACCGCAACGATCGGGCTGCCCGCCCTCGGGACCATCCCCGCGTGCGCGGGGAGCAGTCCGACGGGCAAGGCCGCAGCGACATGGACAAGGGACCATCCCCGCGTGCGCGGGGAGCAGACGCTGCACGCCGCCGCGGCGGCGCGTGATGGGGGACCATCCCCGCGTGCGCGGGGAGCAGCACAGGTCGGACGACTGGCCGATCTTCCACATCGGACCATCCCCGCGTGCGCGGGGAGCAGTCCTGTGTCGACAGTTGCTCGCCGCCGAGCGCCGGACCATCCCCGCGTGCGCGGGGAGCAGACCAGAGCGAGGTGGGTGGTGGGGTATTCCTCGGGACCATCCCCGCGTGCGCGGGGAGCAGACTAATTGACCTGCGGCGCTGGAGATCAACTAGCTGGATTTTGTTCACTCGCTCTTGGCGGCTCGGGCGGCGCGGGCAGGCGTCGACGAACCTGGGAGCCCGGGAGGTCTCACCTACTCGATCCGGCCATCGCATATGTGGACAGTAGCTCACGAAATGAAGAGATCAGAACGACGGTTGTCTCCGTCTGTGCGGGAGCGCGCCAGTCCGAATATGGATCTTAGAGCCAACGAGCAGATGCTGATGTTCGAATCCGCTGTTCGGATCTACGCCGGCCTGCCTCGCCCGCCGAAGCGGCGACGTTTGGCCGCCTTGCTCCAGCCGCCTGGGATTGCGGGGTTGAACGGTGTGTCGCTGGGACGGCGAATCAGAGTCACGCCGTCCAGGTCGACCGGCTGCCAATGATGGTCGTGCACCGCGAACGAGAGTCCTTGCTCACCGCGCTTCTGGAAGACCAGGAGTGCGCGGCCGGGCCCGGCCATCTCGGTCACCCGCGCCCAGAGCCGCTCGCGCACGCGCTTGCTGATGTGGCCGACGTACACACCCGCCGAGATCTCCAGCAACCATTGCGTGAGGTGGCCGCGCAGCCCCGGCGGGCAGGCGGTGAGGATGATGACCGTCATCAGAAGTCCACGTCGGCGTAGTTGCGGCCGGCGCTGACCTCGAAGCCACCGTCGTCCCAAAGGCGTACGGAGTCGTCGTCGATCTCGCCGCCGTGTTCGGGCCGGAGCAGCAGCATCCGAATGTCTCGCACACACCTTTCCAACAAAGTGCCATCGTGTACGAGGTCACGCACTCGACGCCGGGTGTCGGTGCTGATGTCGGTGGATCCTCCGGCGATCACGTCGAAGGCCGCCGGAATGGTGACGTCGGCCTTGTAGAGGTCGGCGATGTCGTACACGAATGCTCGCTCGTGACCCGTGTGGACGAACCCGAGGCCGGGCGAGGCTCCGACGGCCACGATGACCGCGTGCACGATCCCGTATAGGCAGGCGTGCGCCGCGGACAGCGCCTGGTTGATCGGGTCACCACCGGCGAAGTCTGTTTTGTCGTACTCGCGCTGGTTCCAGGGCACGCCCGTACGCTTGGCGTGCTCACGGTAAATCCGCCTGACTCGAGCACCCTCCTTGCCCCGCAGTTGTTGCATCGATAGGCCGGCCGTGTCTTCGCCGGGGAAACGCATCGCGTACATCGTGCGGGCCACGCCCAGCCGTCGTTGCCGGTGGCTGACCGCGGCGGCTTGGGCGACCAACAGCCGGCTGGACGAGGCGAGGGAACGACCGTGCGCGTAGTAGCGCACGCCCCGCTCACCCACCCAGACGGCGGTGGCGCCGTGGTCGGCGAGCAGGACGATGGCCTGGTGGGTGATGCTCGTGCCGGGTCCGAGCATCAGCACACCGATCGAGGCGGCCGGGATGTGCACAACACCGCGGTCGTCCGTAGCCGTGATCGCGTTGCTGTCCCGGTGAATGACGCTGCGTTCGAGGTAGAGGAAACTGATGCGGTCCTCGGCCCGGCTCAGATCGGCGATATCGGCGGGCGGGACCCCGGAGGTCTTCACCGCGTGGCCGCTGCACCGTCGGCCGGGGCGAGGGTGAGCAGACCACAGCCGTACGCCTTCGCATGCCCGATCCCATTGACGAGTGCGGCTCGGAAGTCGTCTGCGTTCGTCACTTCCAAAATCCCGTCGTACGTCACCGTGGTGAGCGTGACCCCATGTGTTCCGCGCTTGAATTTCTGGTTCTGGCGCTGGTGCAGACGCAGGTTCGGCCGCCCGTCCCGCTGTGTCGCCACGGCGAAGCCGCAACGAGCCGCTCGGCTGAGCAGCCACTGCTCCTGCTCTTCTTGACGCAGATAGCCGAACCGCTGCGTTTCCTTGGCGTCGGCCGTTTTTCGCCCACTGTGGACGGGGTTGGCGGTGAGCCGGAAAGCCCACCGCTGCCCGGCCTGCAGGGACGCGAGCAGCGGGTCGTACTCGCGGGTCTCCCACGTCGCGGTCGTCGGCCAGCCGGCCTGTTCGACGAGGTGGGTGAGATCCGGACGGCCGGGACTGACCAGGTAGAGGTGGACGGTAGCGGTGGCCGGCGTGTCGAGTCTCCAGAGGGTACGGCTGCCGGGTCGCTCGTAGTCGGCGGGATCCGAGAACCCGGCCCGGACCGCGGCGTGCATTGCCTGCGGCGACGAGAGCAGTTTGCGCGCCCCGCGTCGGGCCGGATTGATCTGGAATCGGGTGAGGAACATGCTCAGCCTCCCAGCAGGCTAAACGGATCGTGGTCGGCTGCGCGGGACGGGTCGGCGAGGTCGTTGACGACGTCCACGTGGCGACGCAGCACTGACCGCCAGGTGTGCTGCCGATGGGCGGGATCGAAGCTGACCGGCTCGTCGGGCTGGGTCTCGGTGTTTTGTTCACCGGGACGCGCGTCGCGAAGGACCTCAAGCCGAACGATGCGGGTATTACGCGCAAATCGATGACGGTAGTGCTTTGCGGCGAGCCATGGCCACGAGTCCAGGGCGTCGTCGAGACCCCCATCGTGTACGCCGAGGCTGACCGGCCCGGCCGGCGGGCACGAACGCCGACCCAGGTACAGCGGGAATCGCGGTCGCCTCACCGCATCGCCGAGGTCATGAATCAGACCCGCCTCGCCGTGAACGGCGGCCAGGAAGATCGCGTCGGACAGATAGAAGCGATAGGTCAGTGGAGCGCTGGACCGCCCGTCGAGGGAACGGGCGGTCTGGAAGTCCCGCAGGATCTGGCCCGGCTGGTCCAGCCGCACCCCGAACTCCAGGCCGAGCAGATCGGTCAGCGGCTCGGTACGGCGCATTCCCTTGGCGGCAGCGAGCATCCCGATGACACCGCTCTTCGTCGGTGCGATTTCGGTGCCGCGCTGAGCGAAGCGGCTCGAAGACCCCCAAGCCTGAAGCGGTCCACCGAGTCTGAGCAGCAGGACGGTCATGCCGGCTGCCCGAGCGCGACGTCGACCCGCTCGGCCACCTCGTCGACCAACTCGTCCAGGGTCACGGCCTTGCCCAGGTCAGCCAGCGCAACGGTCTGCTCACCGACCCGCGTGACCCAGCCCGCCAACGGCTGCTCCCCGTACGCGCTCTCGACCGCAAGTGTGTGCGCGGCCAACACATCCGAGGCCAGCTTGATCCGGCCGACCTCGTTCGTCTCGCGGACCGGCGTCTCGAACGCCCCGACCAGGTTGATCGGTTGGGTGTCACGAAGCCGTACGACGATCGCGTCGGGCAGCGTGCGGTGAGCGAAGGTGTTCTGCTTGCCGGTGGGCATGCTGCGGGCGAACGCGGTCAGGAACGCCTTGACCGCGGCCCGGGTTGCGGGCGCAGAGCCGAGCGTCTCGTGCAGGGCGTTCACGTCGACGGTGGCGTACCGGTAAAGGGTGGAGGAGTTGAACTCGATGGTGCCGATCATTCCGGCACCGGTCTCGGCCACGTCCTCCTTCCGGTCGTCGACCGCCGTGAAGTAGTCGAACTCGTTGTCGACCGCGTGCACGCTGATGGCGTGGGCGACCTGGCAGGCCGCGTCGACGTTGATGTCGCTCATGTCGGCGAGCATCCGCCCGAACATCGCGATGTCCACGGACTGGTCGCGATTCGCCAGCGCCTTGAACCTTGCCTTGTCCAGCGCGACTCCGGTGCTGGCGGCTTCCAGCGCAGCGCCGGCGAGGTTGTCGATCTGCCGGTGGCTGAGGAACAACAGGTAGCCGGATTCGACGTTCTTCGCCTCGGTCTTCTTCTTGTCCACCTTGGCGAGGCCGGCGGCCACGAAGACTTCGGCGGCCATGGCCGAGGCGGTCTCGTCGGACAGGCTCGGGTCGAGGACTTTGATGCGTTCCGCGAGGGACTCGCCGACGCGCTTCGTCCTCTCGCCGAGCTCGGAGTGGTCGAGCAGACCCTCGAACGCCAGCCGGATGGCCCGCTTCCACGCCTGGCTGGAGACGCGAGCCCGGCGCACCCCTCCGTACACGGCGGTCTTAGGGGAGCCGGTGTCGTCACGGTTGAGGTTGCTCGGCGGGACCGTGTGCAGGGCATAGACATCGATGATGGCGCGGTTCATGCTGGCGTCTCCTCAGAAGTGTCGGCGTTGTCGGAGTCGGTCGTCGCTCGGGGACGACTGCGGAAGAACTCCCGTCCCCAGATCGCCTGTACGTGCTGCCGACCGTCGGGGCGGCGCAGAGTGCACAGATCCTCGGCGAGCAGGCCGTAGTCGAGCGGGATCTGGTGCCCGCGCAGCATCGTGATCAGCCCGCGCAGATGGTAGATGCTCTCCTGGTAGGTGCTGGCGGTGCCGAGAGCTGCGAACCTTCGGCGTACGCCATCCGGCCCGTTCGACACGTGGACGAGATCGGCCACGGCACGGCCGAGACCGCGGCCGTCGATGTGCATCCGTTCCGGGCGCGACTGCTGGTGCAGCGCGTAGAGGCTCACCGCGTCGTGCACGGCGTGTTCCTGATCGGTTGCCGGGTCGATCTGCCGTGTGTCGAGCAGGTCATCCGGTACGTACAGATATTCCTCAAGGGTGTAGTCAGTGCCGGGATCGCGGCCGATGACGCGACGCAACCGGGCGAGGGCGCTGACCGCCGCGGGGTCGGGAGAATCGCGTTGTAACCGGGCCTGCAACCGGCCGACGGTGGCGGCGACGTGGTTACCGAGCGCGCTGTGCCGTGTCCGTCGTGGCGTGCTGCGAACCGGTGAACCGGCTTCGATCGTCGTCATGCTGGTACCTCCTGGTTCTCGTTCGAGTCGTTTGCCAAGGTCAGCGCCTTGGCGAGGTCACGCCGGAACCACGCCTCGGCTTGGAAACTGGAGTAGTGGATCTCCCGTCCGTTGCGGTCGAGCTTGGTCCGGCCGACCCAGGCCACAGGACCGGACGCCTCGACCAGCTCACGACCGATCCGGTGCACGACGCGACGTACGCCGCGTTGCCACGCGGTGCGTTCGGTTGAGGGATCGCTTTCCGGGCCCAGCCGGGCGAGCCAGTTCCGAAACACCTGATCCAGTACGGCGTACGCCTGCTCGGCTGCGCGGTCGGCCTCGCCGCTGTCGTCGGAGCCACCCGCAGCGCGAACGAGGTTGGTCGCGAGCCCTCGCAGTGCTCGGACCGCCGCTTCGGCATCGGCGGCTGCATCCACCGCGGCGGTCCGCAGCGGCGAGTCCTCGACCAACAGCAACACGTTCATGGTCAGGGTGTCGGAAAAGACCTCATCGATCACCGCCTGCTGGGTGCCGTAGGCGACGCTGACCGCTCGCGGCCGAACCTGGAAGTCCTGACCGATATTGCCGTCGCGGGTCAGCCGGGCGAGCCATTGCAGCACCATCGCGGATTGCCGCTGCGGCGGCTCACTCGTGGACGGCGTCGGCGGGGGGAGCAGGGTCTGCAATCCACGCCACAGGGCCCGAGTGTGATCGTGCGGCCGGGGCAGGTAGATCGGAGTTCGCTTCTGCTCCTTCTCGCGTGGTGCGCTCCGTCCCCAGACGCTCATCGGCTCCGTCAGGTGGCGGTCCTGCCAGTCCAGCCGGTCACCGATCGCGATCATCGCGCCGGTGATGCCGTTCAGATCACCGAACAATCTGATCCGGCGGGACTGCCAGGTGTAGAGACTGAGCAGACCGTACGGACCACGCGTCGTTTCGGATTCCTCGGCGGCGGTCTGCGCTTCGCGTTCCCAAACCGGCACGTCCCGTTCGTCGGCCCGTTGCCAGTTCGGGGCGAACGGCACGAGGTTGAGAAGCAGCGTCTCTCGCAGCGTGGCGCCTTCGAGATAGACACCACCGAGATTGCCGAGCGTGCCGACCCCGATCGAATAGCCTTTGCCCTTCTTCACCCGAGAATCGCCGACCGCCCCGGTCTTGATGCCCGCAGGATCGAACGCCTGGCAGTGCACCAGCCATCGGGCGGCTTCAGCGGGCGAGATCGACTCCATCCCGTTGCCAGCTCGAGTGGTAAGGAACGGCATGCCATTCGGCACGTCCGCAATGAGCCGCTCCAACCCGTACGTGTTGTCTTTTTCGGCGCGTAGATCAGCGACCTGGTAGAACGGTTGCTTCGGATGCAGCAGGTCGAACCGGTCCTGGAACTCGTCCAGATAATCGCCGAGGTCCTTCAACGGAAGCCCGCGGTCTCGCCACAGCGTTTGCCATGCCGCCTCGCCAGGTGGTCCGCCAGTGCTGCGGTGCAGAATCGCCAAAGCCAACCGGAGAAGTGCGAACGTCTGGGTAGGGAGTTCACACGCGATCGCGCGTATGTCGCCGGCCTGCTCGAACAGCCCGCGCAGCGACACCTCGCGGCTCTTCCCCGAGGCGTCTAGCACTGGTATCCAGGCCTCGTTTGTCAGCGTGAACCCGTTTGGGTTACTCACCGTTGCCAAGGCTTCAACCCTCCACTTAGTGTCCTCCTCCAAGGAGGACGAGGACATCAGGCAATCAAGAACACTGGCAATGGCCCGGCCACCACTTCCCTCTTTCGAGGGATGATCCGCAAGATCACTGTTCATGGTCACGTTCCCCGCGTCAGGCGGGGTTTCATCCATTTCGTACAGATCGGAGACCTTCATGGGATTCGTAGTTCAGTTCGAAAGAGGCGATTCGCGTTTGACCGTTTCGGTCGATGACGAGGACCAGCTCGCCAGCCAGCCACGGGCTGTCCTGCCAGGCGCTGACGTCGACATTCCTCTCCAACTCGTCGATGACGTCGTCGATGACATCGGGGGCCGTCATCGAGCGGGGGAGAGGCAGAGTGCAACGGGCGATCTGCCGCGCGAGCCGCCAATCGGGGGCGCTCGAGGTGGGCACGACGACCCCGCCTCCGTCGATCCAGGGCGGAACGACCAAACCGTCCTCGGTTCGGACCAGTAGCAGGACTTCCAAGGTCTCGCCGTCGGTATCGCGGACGTGCCCGCGGGCCTGCTGGTCGTTCGCGTCACCGACGCCGCCGGAGAGCCAGCCGATCAGTGGCACCCCGGGCTCGGCAACGCCGGCCAGCCGGAAACCGTCGGCTTTCAGCTCCTTGGCGGCGAACGCCTCGCGTTGTTTCGCCTCGGCCGCGGCCAGCGCCGTTTGCCACGCGGACGGCCCGACCTCCGCATCGCCGTACGCCCTATGGGTCAGCGCGGCGATGTCGGCCGGTAGCCGCAACGGCGCTCCATCCAGATGAGGCAGCAGGACGGCCGCGCTGCGTAACAACATGGCCGGCTGGTAGACCCGACGCGACCCGGCAACGGGTTTGGGCGGCTCCTGACCCCAATCGGCACCGGTGATCCAGCAGGTCGGCGTGGACACAGCGGCCGGACGCCCATCACGCGGGTGCCGGTGCAGTCGACCGATTCGCTGCAGCACGAGGTCGACGGGCGCGAGATCGGTGACAAGCAGGTCGAAGTCGATGTCGAGTGACTGCTCGGCGACCTGGCTCGCGACGACGACGTGCCGCTGCGGCCGCTTGCCGCTGCCCGGCGGCCCGAACGTCTCGGCCAGCCAGCGGTCCTTCGCGGCCCGGTCCACCGCCATGAACCGCGAGTGCGCCACCGACACAGGCAAGTCCGTGCCCAATGCCGTACGCAGGTCTTCCGCTGTTTGTTGGACGCGGGCAACGGTGTTCCGGATGATCAGGGCGCATCCACCGTCCCGCAATTGATTGCGAATCAGGCCGATGAGTGCAGCCGGGTCGTCGTCGAGACGGCGGAGCCTTACCTCGACGCCGCGTCCGGATTCGTCGCACGTGGTCGTGACAGGCCCGCGCCCCTCGGACGAGGTGGTGATCAGCGGATAGCGCAGGTCGGCGCGCACCTCGGCGTACGGATCGACTTTGGGCTTGCGTCGGTCCCGCCAGGTGAGCGGGGCGGGCGGTCCGAGCCGGCCATTGTCGTACGCGGCCAGCAGTTCGGCCCGCCGGCCCGCTGGCAGGGTCGCCGAGAGCACGACGACCGGCACGCCATAGGCGGCCAGCCACTCCAGGGCCCGGTCGAGGAAGCGCCCCATGTAGATGTCGTAGGCGTGGGCCTCGTCGATGACGACGACCTTCCCGGCCAGGCCGAGGTGGCGCAGCACCAGGTGTTTGCCGCGCAAGGCGGCGAACAGCAGTTGGTCGATGGTGCCGACGATGAAGCTGGACAGCAGCGTTCGTTTCGACCCGGCCAGCCAAGTGTGCACGCCGGCCGCGACACCGCCGTCGTCCTCGGCGATCGCGCTCGGCAGCGACGTGGTGCGCAGACGGTCGTACTCAGGATTGAGAGCCGCCTTGCCGTGCGCGAGTCGCACGTCGCGGTCTCCCCGGCCGACCTGGGCGTCGGGCAGCCGGCGCAACCACGACAGCATCCGGCCGAACATGGCGTCACTGGTCGCGCGGGTGGGCAGCGCGAGGTAGCAACCGGAGGCACCGGTGCGGCGGGCGAGGATCTCCACGGCCGCCAGGGCAGCTTCGGTCTTCCCTTCACCCATGGCCGCCTCGACGATGATCATTCCGGGTGCCGGCATGGTGGCGGCCAGCTCGGCGACGACCTGCTGCACCGGGCGGGGTTCCGCACCGGAGGGCAGGACGAAGCGAGCGGCGAACAGCTCAGGAACGCCCGTCGGGGGCTGGGCCGGAATCCACGGGATCGGAAGGTCGACCTCGTCCCAGCCGCCACGGAGCCGGTCCTCGTTCGACGCGTCGAGAAGGTACGGGAAGTACTTCTCGTTGCTGGCGATCCAGTCGGCGACGATAACGAGCCCGGTGAGGGCAGCCTGGGCCGGTTGCGACAAGGGCACATCGGCCCAGCCCTTGAGCCGGTCGCCGGCGCTGGACCGCTCGGTCATCCAGAGCAGTAGCTCGCGCTGGACTTGTTGCCACGCCTCGTTACCGAGCAGGTACCGATGGCAGAGGATCCCCTTCAGCACCTCGTCGGTAGGTGGTATGCCGTGGTGCCCGCCGACGACCACGGCGTACGCGTGTGGATCCGCCCAGTCCTGGTCGCGCAGCCAGTCGGCGAGCACGATGTGCCCGGCCACGTCGTGGCGGGCCAGCCGACGTTCGGCGCAGATCCGCTCGTGGTCGAAGCCGAGCCCTCGGTCACGCATGCGCTCGACCAGGGAGGCGGTCTGACCCCGGAAGGACGCTTGGACGGCGAACGCCGGAGTTGCCTTGCCGATGTCGTGCACCCCGGCCAACCAGACCGCGAGCGTACGGCCGCTGACGTCCCCACCGGGCAACTCGTCCGCGATGAGGCGGCGTACGGCCGGGCTCAGCCAGTGATCCCACAGACGACCGGCTACGTCGGCGGAGTCCGCTAGATGCCGCCACAGCGGAAGCCAACCGACCGCGGACACACCCGTACGGTCGGTCTTGCCCCAGACAGAACGAGCCGCGTCGCTCAGACCGGTCGTGCTCATGTCAGCGCCGGCAAGAGCTCGCTGGGACGGCCGCTGTGGGACAGGTACAGCACGTCCCGGGCCCGGGTGAGCGCGACGAACAGCAGGCAGCGTTCGCGCTGAAGGTCCTGCCGGTGGGCGTGGGGATCGTCGGCCGCCGAGGTCACCGCGTTGGCCGCAGGCAGCACTCCCAGATCCAAGCCGACCACGGCCAGGCACCGGAACTCGAGCCCTTTCATGCCGTGCATCGTCGCGACCCGTACGCCGTCGGTGCCTTGCCCGTCGTCGGCGACCGGGATGTAGGCGCCCGACAGCGTGCTCGTGATGGCCCTGACAAGCTTTCCCGTACGGGCGGCGACGCCGATGGAGTGCGGTTCGACACCCTGTTCCAGCCATGTGCCGACCCGCTCGATCAGCGCCTCGAACTCGTCGTCCCGGGTGGAGTGCGTGGTCAGCTGTGGCGCGCCACCGCGGGTGATCGACCGATATCCGGTCAGGGTTTCCTCGGCGTCGTCCAATCCGAGTACGGCGTCCGAGTCGAGAACCTTCACCGACAGATTCAGGATCTCGTGGGTGGTTCGGTAGTTCACGGTCAGGCGCCGGGTCCGGCCCCGCACGGCGATTCCGAGCCGGCTGAGAGAGACCTGACTGTCGTAGATGCGCTGGTACGGGTCGGCGAGCAGGAACATGTCGTTGTCCCCGGGCGGCACGAGCGCACGCAGCAGCCGCCATTGCGCCGGATGCAGGTCTTGCCCCTCGTCCACGATGACGTGCCGGTAAGGGCCCGGCGTACGGCTCGCGATGGTGGCCGCGTCGTCGGCGAGCTGGGTGTGGGTCCGTTTGCGCAGCTTGGCCAGCTTGCCGACCACGCCGTTGATCGCGGTCCAGACCTGGTCACGCTGGGCCGCCCGCAACCCGGCCCCTCGGCCCTTGCGCGGGGCGTCCCGGTAGGCCTCGGCGCTGGTCAATTGCTGGGCCAGGATCACCTGTTCCCACTCGCGCTTGAGGAACGCGGCGCTGGTCGTGGTGATGACGCCGGCGCGATTCACGACCGCGGGGCCAGTCCTGGCGGCCTGCTCCCAGAGCGGGTCGGTCACCTCATCGGAGGCGATGGCGACCTTCTTCCCGCTCTGCGTGACGATCTGGTGCGCCAGTTTGTCGACGCCGATCACATCGATCCGACGCAGGATCTCCGGATCGTTGTCGAGGAGCCGCAACTGCCTGGCCAGAGCATCGGCGAGAGATCGGGTGTACGTGGTCAGCAGCACCTTCGATCCGTCGTCGGGCAGCCGCCGGGCGAGGAAGACGGCTCGGTGCAGACCGGTGACGGTCTTGCCGGTCCCGGCGCTTCCGGTGATCAAGGTCGGTCCCGTGTAGGTGTGCCGATTGGCGACGTCACGCTGGGTGGGGTGAAGGAAGGTGCGCCACACATCGAAGGGGTGGTCGAGGATGGCGTGCAGTTCCACCGGGCCGGAGACGAACGCGATCCGCTCGGGGGTGCGGTGAGCGGCCGCGAGCAGGTCGCCCGTGTCCACATCATCGACGATTCGTTCAGCCAGCTCCGCCCAGACTTCCTGAACGGACATGCCGCTGGCGAGGCCGCTGAGGACATCGAACTGGACCTGGGGGAGCAGGGCGGCCAGGCTCTCGAGCTGCCTGTCGGCGCTGATCACGCGTAGCAACGGCATCAGGTCCTTGTCCACGCCCAGCCGCTTGAGGTCCGCGGTCGAGACGTGGTCGAACAGGCCGCTCGTGTTCGGCGCTGCCGGAGCCGCGTCGGCGAACTCCTCGAGGCCTACCTGATTCCGCACCTCCAAAACGCCGAGCACCTGGTTGACCGTGAAGCGCCGGCTCGTCGCGAAGGCGTTCGCGTCGTCGTGGGGCAACACGTTGAGCAGCGCGTATCGCTGTTCGCCGAGGGCGAGCACCACGCCGCGGTAGAACCGGTCGATGCGGATCGTGCGGATGTTGGGGTCCCGCGCGCCGGTGAGTTTCTCCAGATGCAGACCGGCATGGGTGTGTTCGGCGAACTTGTCGATCGTCACGAGCACCGCATGCTGAACCGGCCGTTGCAGCTTGGCAAAGGCAGGCAGAAACCCTCGGTCGATGGCCAACTCGGCCATACACCCTCCCCGATCGATGTGCACAGTCGGCCGATACGCGGCGATGTGCGTCCGCTCGGCCAGGATCGGGCGACACGTGCTGTGCGGCACCCTGTCACCCCGAGTGCCGAACACCATTGCACAGTGGATACTCGTACGGCAATCTGTGAAGTGTGTTTTCAAACTTTTGGCCGTTTAGTTGGCATCGACCGGCGGAGGCCCCCGGCCGGCCGGAGTGCATCGTTAGGGTGAGCTCGTGGTAGCAGGCAGGCACCTCAAAGATCGATATCTGGTCGATCGGAACCCGCTGGCTCACCGGGGAATGGGCGAGGTCTGGCCCGCGCAGGACACCGTGCTCAAACGCCGGGTGATCGTCAAGCTCGTCGATTCATCCCTGATGGACGCCGAGTTGGCGAAGAGGTTCCAGCGTGAGGCGCTGCTGACCGCGCGCCTCGTGCACCCAGGCGTACCTGCCGTCTACGACTTCGGTCAGCACGAGGGCCGTTTCTATCTGGTCATGCAGCGGATCAAGGGGCCTGCCCTGTCCGATTTGATCGAGGAGCATGACCCTCTACCGGTCGCCTGGGCGGCCTCGATCGGCGCACAGATCTGTAGCGTGCTGATCGCGGCCCGGCAGATCGGCCTGGTCCACCGGGACATCAAGCCCAGCAACGCGATTCTCGAGCCGAGCGGTGCGGTGAAGGTGCTCGACTTCGGCCTGGCCGTCATACACGGGGACGACCGCTTCTCCCGGATCACGCAGAGCGGAGACAGCCTCGGGACCGCCGGCTACATGGCGCCCGAGCAGATCGAGGGTGGTCCCACCGATCATCGCACCGACCTTTACGGGCTCGGCGCGACCCTCTTTGACCTGCTCACCGGCCAGCCGCCCTTCGGCGGCTCGACGCCGACGCTCACGATGCAACTCCAGATGCAGGGCTCACCGCCACGGCCGGCCAAGCTGCGTGCGGAGATCCCGGCTGAGTTGGACGACCTGGTTCAGGCGCTGATGGCGCGGCACCCGCAGGACCGCCCGGCCAGCGCGGCCGAGGCGTACGAGGTGTTGGCGCCTCTCGTTCGAGACCTGCCGCCGATTCCCGGAGTGGTCAGCAGCCAGCCGGATGCGGCGCGTGCGTACGCGGCAGTGGTCGGGCAAGTGCCGACGCAGCACGTTGTGTACGCGAGCGCGGAGCCGGAAGAGCCGGCGAGGCGAGCCGAAATGCTGGCCGCCACCGGGAATCTGCGGGCTGCCGCACACCAATGGCGGCAGCTCGCGGAACTCCGTGCGATGGAGCATGGTGACGGGGACGCGGCAGCTGTCGAATATCGGCTTCGCGCCATTCGTGTTCATGTCGACATCGGTGAGCCCAGTCGTGCCCTGCGCCAGCTGCGCGATCTGTTGGAGGACCGCATCCGCGCGGACGGGCCGGAGCATCCTTCTGTTTCAGTGGTGCAGCAGGAGATTGCCCGTTTCAGCGAAAACGGGCGCCTCCGACCGCCCAGCTGAGCCGGCCCGAGGCGGATCTGGCGAACTGTGCCGTACGCGGATCGCTGAACACGGCCGGCAAAAGCGCAGCCTTCTGTTCGGCGAACCGCTCACCTCGGTGGTGGAAAAGCATCGCGCAGTTCTGACCTCGCGTCTCGGTGGTCAGAGCCCGGCGGGCCAGGGGCGAATACATTGCGCTGTGCTTCAGCCAGGCGGCCTCCTCCCCGTGGCCGTCGAAGCCTTGGCCGATCGACCCGTGGCCGAACGCGTCGTGCACGGCACGAAACATGTCGTTCTCGGCCGCGGTGAGATACGGGTGCGGGTTGTCGGTGGCGGCCGTGGCGAACACCTTCAGCTTGCGCTGGGCCAGGTCGTCGATCATGGCCGCCGCGTCGGCGTACGGGTCGGCGTCCATGACTCGTACGGCGATGCCGAGCCCACCGAAGTGGGCGGGGCCTACGAGAAACTCGTATTGCCGCACTGTCTCCCGGCGGAACGCGGCGTACGCGGCGACGGCGTGGCGATCATGCACCGGTGCCGCCACATAGGCGGCCGCGATCGCTGCTCCAAGTGCTGAGTCGAGGCGTACCTGGCCGTAGTCGGCAGCCGGGATCCAGTCATGGCAACCCCACCGCAGCGCGCCATCGACCAGGTGCGCGACCGGTGAGAGCGGTCGAGTTGTCGTCGGTGTGGATGAAACCAATCGGGTTCATGATCCTCCTCAGGATTGTCGGTACCGGGGGTGAAGATCAGTGAGACGAGGAATCCGGCTTGCGGTCGTTCATGGAATCCGCCGCGCGCTGCTCCTCTCGGATCGCTACGCCGAGTCGCCGGATCTCCGAGACCCGACGGTCCTGGTGGATCTTGGCGAACTTGCCGATCGCCGTGCTGTGCCCGCGCCTGGACATGCCTGCCTCCGCTCTGGAATGGACTCGTCGAGCAATGTACCCGTGAACCCAGTTCACAAGCTAGTGCGTTGTGCTAGCGTTCTGCCGTGAACTTGAGGCGAGGCCCAACCCTGACCGCGAGCGGCATCGCACGGCTGGCCAATGTCGGCAGACCAGCGGTGAGCAACTGGCGCCGTCGCTACGCCGACTTCCCGCAACCGGTGGCCGGGACCCCGGGCAGTCCTCAGTTCGACGCGCAGGCGGTCGAGGAATGGCTGCGCGGCCAGGGCAAGCTGCACCAAGCAAGCCTTGAGCAGCTGGCCTGGCGGCACATCGAGAACTATCAGCCCGCGGCCCAGATCGAGGACGCCCTGATCGCCTCCGGTGCGTATCTGTTGATCGGCGGTGGCCATGGCGTCCCGGTGACCCCGAAGCGGTTGCTCGCCCAACTTCGTACGCTCGACCGAGGTCTGGCCGAGGTCCTGAGCTCCGCGCTCCCGCAACAGTGGACGGCGCAGCTAGCGACCGTGCTGGAAACGGTCGACCAGCTCGGGCGGGAGAAGGACCCCGAGGTCGCCTTCGAATACCTGCACAACCAGTACGTCAATTCCGCGCAGTCGATGTCCGGCCTCGCCAATACGCCGGACATCGTCGCCGATCTGCTCCTGGCACTCGCCGGGTCCGGGGCGGTCACATTCGATTTCACCACCGGCACCGGTTCGATCCTCAGGTCGGCCGCCGTACGGGACGGTGTTCCCACCCGCTGCTACGGCCAAGAGATCAAACCGCAGTACGCGTTGATCGCCCTCCTGCGACTGTGGTTCGTGCACCTCCGCGCTCTACGCTCCGGCCGGCCGTCGTCCCCGCCGGTCCTGCACGTCGGCGACAGCCTGCTCGCCGACGCGTTCCCCGACCTGAGAGCCGACGTCGTCGTCGCGAACTTCCCGTTCGGCATCCACGACTGGGGCCACGACCAGCTTGCCTACGACTCCCGCTGGGTCTATGGGCTGCCACCACGAACCGAGCCGGAACTCGCCTGGGTGCAGCACGCGCTGGCTCACCTCCGCGTCGGCGGCACGTCAGCGGTGCTCATGCCGCCAGCCGCCGCCCTGCGACCGGCCGGACGACGTATCCGCGCCGAGCTTGTCCGTGCGGGCACGCTGCGCGCGGTCATTGCCCTGCCGCCCGGGCTGATGCCCCCGAGCGGCATCAGCCTGCACATCTGGGTGCTCACCCAGCCGGATCCCGAACGGGAGGTCAGTGATCGCCTGCTGTTCGTAGACACCACGGCGATGCCACGGGACAGCCCGTTGGTCGAGCCCGTCCTCGAAGCCTGGCGCAGCTACCTGTCCGATCACGAGGGCAGCGACTCCAGATTCCACCGCGTCATCCCCGCCATTCAGGTGCTCGACGGCCAGGTAGACCTGACGCCGTGGCGATATCTACCGCAGTCGGACCAACCGAACATCGATCCCGACCAGACTCTCGAGAAGGTCGCGAGGTTCGGAGAGCTCGTCGAGCAGACCCGAACCAGCCTCCCCGCCGTCCAGGCTGCACCAGCAACCTCCCCGGTACGGGTCACTCGCGCGAGCCTGGCCGACCTGATTCGCTCAGGCAGCGTCGTGGTGCAGCAGCGCGCCGTTTCCCGAACCAGCACGGACGCGCAGTTACTGGGAAACACGGTGCTGACCGCCCCTGACGTTCTCGCCGACCGGCCCGCCAGCGGAACTGCCAGCCCAGCAGCGGACGCGCCACGGGTCGAGCCCGGAGACATCCTCGTCCCTGCGACCGGCAACGAGATCGTCGCCCGGGTGGCGACGGCCGAGCAGGTAGGAGCGGAACTCGGGCCTGGGCTCCAACTCGTACGCGTCGACAGCGCCCAATTCGATCCCTGGTTCGTGGCCGGTGTGCTGTCCCGCCCTGAGAACGTACGGCTGGCCGGCCGCGCTTCCAGCACCAGCACCGGCACGCGCCGCATCGACGTCAAACGGCTCGCCATCCCAGTGCTCCCGTACGACCAACAGTGCCGTCACGGCCAGGCGTTCCGCCAGCTCACCGAGTTCCACGCAAGACTGCGCGACCTAGCCGAAACCGGAGAAGACCTAGCCCGCGAACTTAACGACGGCCTGATCCGAGGATCCCTGACCACAGCGGCGGAGTGATAGGAAGACCAAGCTTGTTGAGCGTCAAACCAACGTGCTCCAGCCGAACCAGGCGCGGTCTCAAAGAGACCGCGAACGCCGCGCCGCACGTCGACACCTGATCGATTGGACCGGTGGGAGGATCGAGAATGCGAAATATCTCGGGTGGACCACCGGGACAGCCAGGCCCATCAAGACACCCAGCCAAACCAAGTGAACAAAATCTGCACAGTTGATCTCCGGAGCCCCAGGTCAATTAGTCTGCTCCCCGCGCACGCGGGGCTGATCCCGGTGACGGAACCGTACCGCGGGCGGTCGATGGCTGCTCCCCGCGCACGCGGGGCTGATCCCAACAGCTCGATCGTGATGGGCGCCGAGGGGATCTGCTCCCCGCGCACGCGGGGCTGATCCTGCACTCCGACGGCGGTGTGCCCGCGCTGCGGCCTGCTCCCCGCGCACGCGGGGCTGATCCTCCGACCAGGCCGAGAAGTTCCCGGCAGCATCCCTGCTCCCCGCGCACGCGGGGCTGATCCCTCGATGGTGTTATCCGCGGCCTCATGGACCTCCTGCTCCCCGCGCACGCGGGGCTGATCCGATGCTCACCGACGCCGGGATCCTGCTGCCCGACTGCTCCCCGCGCACGCGGGGCTGATCCGGACCCCATGACCACCGCCGAGGAGACCCCCACCTGCTCCCCGCGCACGCGGGGCTGATCCCGTGAGGACCATGTCGTGCACGTCAGCGCTCTCCTGCTCCCCGCGCACGCGGGGCTGATCCGACGTGGGCGGAGTTGGCGCCCACGCTCGGCACCTGCTCCCCGCGCACGCGGGGCTGATCCCATGATCCGGGCCCGGCAACCGAACATCGACCACTGCTCCCCGCGCACGCGGGGCTGATCCCACGCACCCGCCCTGCTGCTTGTCGTCGACGTCCTGCTCCCCGCGCACGCGGGGCTGATCCGGTGCTCTACGCGGGAGGCAGCCGCACCGTCGTCTGCTCCCCGCGCACGCGGGGCTGATCCCCGTCGCATCACCGCACGAAGGACATAGACGTGCTGCTCCCCGCGCACGCGGGGCTGATCCGCAAGGCCGCTACCTCTACCCCACGTTGGGGAACGCACGCGGGGCTGATCCGGTAGACGTCCTGGTCACGAAATACACGCAGACCTGCTCCCCGCGCACGCGGGGCTGATCCGCCGAGAAGTGGCAGAAGACCTCCGGCCCGAACCTGCTCCCCGCGCACGCGGGGCTGATCCACAGCACGGCGTGAATGACCAGCCAGCCGACCACTGCTCCCCGCGCACGCGGGGCTGATCCCAACACGATCGGGAAGCTGTCGTGGACGGTGCCCTGCTCCCCGCGCACGCGGGGCTGATCCCCCGCGCCCGTTGGAGACGTTCACCCAGACCGACTGCTCCCCGCGCACGCGGGGCTGATCCGGATGCTCCTCGGGTCGAGAATCAGCGGGACCCCTGCTCCCCGCGCACGCGGGGCTGATCCCGACTGGCTGGCGAAGCCGGAGAACCGCAAGAACTGCTCCCCGCGCACGCGGGGCTGATCCGGGTTTTCAGATCCGGCCCCCGAAGGAGGGGGACTGCTCCCCGCGCACGCGGGGCTGATCCCATGTCCGTGAAGCCGTACCCGCCACGGGCGAACTGCTCCCCGCGCACGCGGGGCTGATCCGTTCCAGCGCTTCGTTCCCCAATGCGTGTAGCCCTGCTCCCCGCGCACGCGGGGCTGATCCCGACGGACCGCTGGCCGGGCGGACCGTGCCGCACTGCTCCCCGCGCACGCGGGGATGATCCGGTGTCGGCCAGCATGACGTCGTCGAGGCGCATCTGCTCCCCGCGCACGCGGGGATGATCCTGAAGACCCACTGGTCACCGCGGCACGAGACCTCTGCTCCCCGCGCACGCGGGGATGATCCGGCTTCCTGGCCGAATTTCCAGCCGGCGAAGTCCTGCTCCCCGCGCACGCGGGGATGATCCCCAGGCCCGGGCTTCCTGCGCAGCGATCCTGGCCTGCTCTCCGCGCACGCGGGGATGATCCTGCGCGCCAGACACCGTTATCTGTGACTCCGTACTGCTCCCCGCGCACGCGGGGATGATCCCTTCTGTGTCTCGACCTTGTTCAGACCGAGCCTCTGCTCCCCCGCGCACGCGGGGTTGATCTGATGGCCTTGGTCTGGTCCTGGGTGGGGAACATCTGCTCCCCGCGCACGCGGGGATGATCCCGGGTCGTTTCGCCAGAGACAGAGACAGAGACACTGCTCCCCGCGCACGCGGGGATGATCCCCATGCCCGGTTAGTCTCGATACCCTTCGTCTTCTGCTCCCCGCGCACGCGGGGATGATCCGGCCACGAAAAGTCAACGGCGGCGGAAGACGGCCTGCTCAGCGCACGCGGGGATGATCCGGTGGTGCCGTCCGCACCCACCCACTCAAAGAACTGCTCCCCGTGCACGGGGATGATCCGTACCGCTACAACTCACGCGGGCAGATCGTCATCTGCCCCCGCTTACGTGGGGATGATCCGTGGCACGGCAGTGGCCGCGATCGACTGGATCTGTTCCCCGCGCACGTGGGGATGATCCAGCCGACCTGGCCGAGACCAAGGACTGGGTCGACTGCTCCCCGTGCACGCGGGATGATCCCACGTCGGCCCAAGTCGGTCGCGGGCTAGGATCGCGGCTGCTCCCCGCGCATGCGGGGATGATCCTTGGTTCTACCTGCACGAGAACTGCACCGCGCCCTGCTCCCCGCGTGCGCGGGGATGATCCCATCGCTAGGAAGGCGGCCTGGGTCGGTGCGGGCTGCTCCCCGCTTATGGGGATGGTTCCGGCCATTCAACGGGCGCCCAGGCTGGCTCAGACTTGCTTCCTGCTCGCGCGGGGATGATCCGATCGCAATCAACGGTGCGGACGGGCCGGCACCTGCTCCTCGCATGCGGGGGTGAGCCGTACATTTGCACGCTCGAGGACAACCTGAACACCTGCTCCCCACCTTGGTGGGGTTAGCCGTGCGGCGGCGCCGCCGTCCGGGTGACTGGCTACTGCTCCTGGTCAGGAACAGCGCTTTTGCACCGGGGAGAGCCATTCGGTCAATGTCGGGCCGACGGTCTTGTCGACGTCAGCCGGGGTCTTTATCGCGGCGAAGAACGCCGCGTCGGCCGACCTCGCCTGCATGGTCTCGGCTGACTTCTGGCCGGCTTGCACCAGTTCGGCGTCGGCGCTGGTGGCCGTGGCCTCTTTGACGGCAGTGGCGAAGGTGGCCAGAGACTTCTGGGCCGCTGGCAACGCCTTGCGGTCGGCGACGTAGGCCGTCAGGGACTCGGCGAACGGGCCCATGTTCTTCTCGTATGCGCGCCCGAGCACCTCGCACGTCGTCTTGACAGCGGCCAGTGCCGTAGGGGCCGGGGCCCCGGTCGGGGTGTCGAGCACGCCGCAGGCGTTCAGCAGGAAAGCGCCAGCGGAAAGGGCGAGTAAGGCGCGGCGCACAGGGCACCCCCAGGCGTGAGGAAGGGTCGGTGGGAACGCTCCCACCGACCCTGCACCCTACGGAACACAGCGACGATTGTCGATCAGTCGCGGTTGGGGAGGCGGGTGGTGATCTCCTGGAGGAGCCAGCCGTTGCCGTCCGGGTCGGTGAACGAGGCGTAGCTGCTGTAGGTGCGCCGGTCGGGGTCGGGGCCTGCCTGGCGGGTGCTGTGGTCAACGCCGCGCAGGCCGTGCCAGATCTCGGCCTTGACGCCCTTGTCGAGCAGTTCGGCGGTGGCCGCCTCGATGTCGTCGACGATCAGCATCAGGTCCTGGGCCGAGCCGGGGGTGGCCGACGTCAGGCCGGTGCCGAACTGGATCGACGCCTTCGACCCGGGCGGGGTCAGCTGCACGATCCGCAGGTTGTCGTTGATCGGGAAGTCGGCGTCCAGGCGCCAGCCCAGACCCTCGTAGAAAGACTTGGCCCGGTCGACGTCGGACACGGGCAGGACGGTGACCTCGAAGCGGAACGAAATTGTCATGAGAACAATCTGCCTCCGCCAGGCCCGGCGCCGCCCCAGGGAAAGGCCCTGGTGCACACCCCGGGCCACCGGGCATTCACCACGCCAGGGATCAACCCGGGCGTGACGGAGCGTCGACCGGATCACACTGGGAGGTATGAGCACCGTCCCGATCGCCGAGCACGCGCTGCTGTCCGACTGCCACTCCGCCGTCCTGGTCACGACGGCCGGGTCGGTCGACTGGCTGAGTTTTCCGCGCTTCGACAGTCCCTCGGTCTTCGGGCGTCTGCTGGATGACGACGCGGGTCACTGGTCGATCCGGCCCGTCGGCGCGGGCCGCTCACAAAGGCGCTACCGAGACCGTACGCTCGTCCTGGAAACGGAATGGCGCACCGAAACCGGCACGATCCGGGTCACTGACGCTCTCGCCCTGGGCGCCGGCAATCGCGGGCACGCCCTCGGCGTCGGCTCCCCGCACCTGCTCATGCGCGAGATCACCGGCGTCGACGGCGAGGTCGAGGTCGACATCTGTTACCGCCCCCGCCCCGAGTACGGCATCCTCACGCCCCTGCTCGCGCACGTCGACGGCGGCGTCACCGCGCGCGGCGACGCCGAGTGGCTGGTGCTGACCACCCCCGTACACCTGGATCTTGACGGTTCGACCGCGCGGGCTCGGACGAAAGTGACAAAAAATCAAACGCTGACGTTCGCCCTGCACCGCTCGACGCTCGAGGAGCACCCCGCGCACGTCTGGGCTCAAGAACAGCTCACCGCCCGCCTGGCCGACACGGTCGAGGGCTGGCGTTCCTGGTCCGAGCTGCACCAGACCTACGACGGACCCTGGCGCGACCTCGTCCATCACAGCGGTCGCGTGTTGCAGGCGCTCACTTTCCGGCCCAGCGGCGCGATCGTCGCCGCCGCCACAACCTCACTTCCCGAGCGTACGGGCGGCGAGCGCAACTGGGACTACAGGTACTCGTGGGTGCGCGACGCGAGCTTCACGATGGAGGCCCTGTGGGTCGCCGCATGCCCGGACGAGGCCGGCGACTTCTTCGCGTTCATGACGACGGCAGCGGCGGCGGCGATCGGCCCCGACACCCCGCTGCAGATCATGTTCGGCGTCGGCGGCGAGCACGACCTGACCGAGCGGGTCCTTCCTCACTTGAGAGGGTGGCGGGGCATTCGTCCCGTCCGGGTCGGCAACGGTGCGTGGACCCAGCAGCAGATCGATGTGTACGGGGAGTTGCTCGCGGCCGCTCACCGTCTGTTGAAAAAGACCTGACCGACGAGCGTGGCCTGGTCTACCGCTACCGCGCTGACGACGGCCTGGCCGGCGACGAGGGCACGTTCCTGCTGTGCACGTTCTGGCTGGCCCAGGCCCTGGCGCTCGCGGGTCAGGGGCACCGAGCAAGGGAGGTCTTCGAGCTGGCCGCCGGTTATCTCAACGACGTCGGTCTGCTGGCCGAGGAGATCGACCCGCGTACGGGCGAGATGCTGGGCAACTTCCCCCAGGCGTTCAGCCACATCGGCCTGGTCAACGCAGCGTGGGCGATTTCTCAGCGCCGGTGATCGAAGCAACGGGAACGGTGAACCAGAAGACGCTGCCGCCGCCCGGGTTGTCCTCGATGCCGACGTGCCCGTGGTGGCGTTCGACGATGCGGTGCACGATCGCCAGCCCGAGACCCGTGCCGGGAAAGTTCTCGCTGCCCCCGACGCGGGTGAACGCGTCGAACACGGCCGCGCGGTCCTGTTCGGGGATGCCGATGCCGTTGTCGGCGACCTCGCAGCGCCACCCGTCGTCGTCGGGCCGGCAGCCGACCCGTACGCGGGGCTCGCGGTCGGGCGGCGTGTACTTGATGGCGTTGCCGATGAGGTTGTCGAAGACCTGGCGCAGCAGGGTCGGGTCGCCGTAGACGGTCGGCAGGTGCCCGACCTCGACCTTCCCGGCCCGGTCGCGGGCGATGTCCTCGGCCAGGCGGCGCAGGTCGACCGGCACGTGGGCCATCGGCCGGTTCTCGGCGGTGGCGTAGTCGAGCAGGTCGTCGATGAGCACCCGCATCTGGTCGGCCCCGGTGCGCAGCCGGGCCAGGAAGTCGCGCTGGGTGCTGTCGAGCCGCTCGTAGGCCTCCTCGTGCAGGAAGTCGGCGTAGCCCATGATGCGGGCCAGGGGGCTGCGCAGGTCGTGGGCGACGACCCCGGCGAAGCCGACGAGCTCGGTCTCGCGCTGCCGCAGCCGGTGCTCGACCTCCTCGCGGCGTTCGATGTCGTGGCGCAGGGCGGCGGTGGCCTCGTCGACCCGGCGCAGCGCCCGGTTGCGCGAGGTGGTGACGGTGGCGGTGAGCGCGACGAGCAGGACGGTCAGCACGCCCCCGATCAGCCATGCGACCCGGTCGAGGCCCCGGTCGGTGCCGGCCAGCAGTTCCTCGGTGGCGTGCACGCGCAGGTCCCAGAAGCGCTGCGCGACCACGACGGTGGTTTCGGCGGCGCCGAGGTCGGTGTCCAGCGCGGCGGGCGGGCGCCAGGTGGCCATCGGGATGGGGTCGCCCGAGACGGTGTCGAGCAGGGTGACGGCGACGGCTTCACCGGCCGCGGTGGCGACCGCCTCGCGCAGGAAGTCGCCGCCGCGGGTGCCGAGGACCAGCCAGCCCCGGAACCGGCCCAGGTCGGTGGCGGCGGGCGAGGTGGAGAACACCGGGGCGACGAACACGAACGACAACTGGCGGCGGTCGGCGGGCAGGCCGGCGTCCTTGAGCAGGCGGTAGGTGCGGCTGACGGTCACCCGGCGGTTTCGTTCGGCCAGGTCCATCGCCTCGACTGCCTCGACCGAGGCGGACATGTCGAGCCCGGGCGCCGAGCCGGTGTCGTCCAAAGTCTTGTTCAGTACGACGAACCGGTGCGGGCCGGTGCCGGTGGGGTGCAGCTCGAGGCTGGTGGAGCCGCGCTCGCGCCACTCCCTCTGCAGGCCGGCGATCCGCGCGGTGGGGGCGGGCACGACGAAGACCAGCCCGGTGGCCCCGGGCAGGCGCGCCCGGTCGACGGCGGCGGTGATCGCGGTGAACTCGCCGGTCTCGAGCCGCGACTGGGCGCCGACGGCGGCGGCCAGGTCGGTCAGCGAGTTCGCGTACCGGTTCACCTCGGTGGTGATGGCCTGGGCGACCATCGCGGTGCGCTGGGTCAGGGCGCGGGCCAGGCGGTCCTGTTCGACCCGGTGCAGGGTCAGCGCCGCGAGCGTGGTGCCGGCCAGCCCGGTGAGGGCGACCAGCACCAGCGCCAGCACGGAACGCCGCGCCCCGACCCACCGGGTACGGCGGGCGTCTGGGGTCACATTTGCGACGGTACGCCGGAAGTGCCCGTCCGCGCAGGTCGTCAGCCGGTGATGACGCTGACCGCGATACCGACGGTGGCCGTGTTGTAGACGAACGACAGGATCGAGTGGGCCAGGATCTGCCGCCGGATCGCGGTCGTCTGCGTCTCGACGTCGCTGACCGAGAACGTCGTGCCGAGAGTGAACGAGAAGTACGCGAACTCGACGAAGCTGGGGTTGTCGATGTTCGGGAACGCCAGCGGGCGCGCGTCGGGCTCGGCCGCGTAGAAGGACTTGGCGTACCGCTCGGCGTAGCCGAAGTGCAGGATGGCCCACGCCAGCAGCACGGCCGGGAGGCCGACGAGCTTCGCGAACGCCTGCTGGTCGCCCTCCTCGATCACGATCAGCAGGCCGGCGGTGATGCCGACGATGCTGGTGAAGATGGTGAAGGCCAGGCCGGCCTTGCCGCCGAGGCCCCGGGTGAGCCACTCGGTGCGCTCGGTCGAGCGGCCGCTGCGCCGCAGTCGCAGCACCCGCACGATGATGTAGAGAATCGCGATCAGGTCCCAGGCGAGGATCGCGAGCAGCTGCTCGTCCCCGTCGGTGAAGAAGAAGATCACGGCGCCGAGCACGATGAGCAGTGCCTCGACCGAGCGTGAGAAGAACAGGGTTGCCTTGCTGGTCATTGTTTTCCTTCGATGATCAACCGTTGGTGCCGCAACTACAACGGCGAAAATCGACGATGGTTCATGGCCGGGCGAGCAGGTCACGCCCACCCGCCCGGCCCTGGCTCAGCGAACCGGGAAGGCTCTGATCACGGTCTGCTTGACGGTGTTACCGGCCGAGTCAGAGGCGGTCGTACGGATCGAGACGTACGCGGCGCCGCGCGGCGGGTTCGCCGTCCGGGCCACCCAGTGCTTGCCGTCGTCGTACGAGACCTCGACGCGGGCCGCGCCCAGCCGGCCGGCCCCGTCGGCGTCGGTCAGATGCACCGGCGTCACCGCCGTACGGTCGTACCGGAGCTGGATCAGCGGAAGCACCGGCGTGCCGGCCGCCGAACGGAACCCCCACTCGGTCTCGGTGCGCGTCGACAGCGGCCCGTCCTGCTCGGTGCGCACCACGACGCGATAGGGCAGCCTGGCCGCCGAGCCCGCGGTCACCGTCGCGTACGTGTTCTCGGCCCGGCCCAGCAGCGTCGAGCCCTGGTAGACCTCGGTCGTCTGGCTCTGCGACCCCTGGGCGAACCCGACGTGATCGGCGGTCCCGAACCCGGGCACGTCCACCGTGAACGTGTTCCCGTCGCGCGACGGGTGGCGATAGTTGTTGTTCAGGTAGGGCCGCGTGATCGGCGCGAAGAACACCTCCCGCGCGGCCGCACCAGGCCGGTACGCCTGACGCACGCCGATCTCGAAGGTCAGCCCCGACACGTACGCCTCCTGGCCCCAGCGGTACGGCCCGCCGGTGCTCACGAAGTCGACGCGGTGCTGCGGCAGCGGCCGGCTGCTGAGCCCGCCGATGCCCCACCGGTCGTTGTAGGCCGGGTAGTCGAACCGGAACTCGCCCCCGTCCGACGGCCGCGGCTGGGTGAAGTCGACCGGGATCCGGGCCAGCGCGCCCGCCTCCTCGGTCAGGTCGGCCGGGATGCGGTCCTCGTAGGTCTGCACCAGGTCGTAGACGAAGTCGCTGGTCGTGGCGGCCGCGACGGTCAGCGTGACCCGCCCGCGGCGCAGCTCGGCCAGCAGTCGCTCACCCTCGTCCTTCGAGACCAGCGCCACCTCGATCGGGGTGCGAGCCCCCCACGACGGTCCATAGTCGCGCAGCGTACGCCCGGGGGTGTCGTTGACGACCAGCAGCAGCTTGACGCCCGCCTCGGCGGCGGCCGCGGCCTGCTCCCCGTCCAGGGTCTCCTGGGTGTGCCGCACGACCGCGACCTTGCCCTTGGCGCCCGCGAAGCCGTTCGTGGCATCGACCGCCGTCAGCCGGTGGGTGCCGTCCGGCAGACGCGTCGTGCCGCCCTGACGCACCAGGTCGTCGAAGGTGTGATCGCCCGACGTGACGCTCAGTTCCGGGGTCTCCTTGCGCCACCGCGCGGTCAGGTGGAAGTCGCCGCTGGTCACGCGCTCGGGCGCGGGCTGCGCCCAGAAGCTGTCGTAGACCACCCCGGCCTCCCAGAACGTCCGCCAGAAGCTCTCGCCGCCCAGGGAACGGAAGTAGTCCAGGCGGGCGTACGAGTCGGTGGTGGCGCGGGGCACGGAGGTCGAGATCCGGCGGACCTTCGACGCGTCGAGCACGACAGTGGTGTCGCCGCGCAGCCGTACCTCGGGGTCGCCGATCAGGGCCATGCCCAGCGACATCGGCCCGTGCGCGCCCTGCACCTCGACGAACGACAGCACCGAGTAGTGGCCCTCGGGCAGCAGCAGCTTCTCGTCGCCGCTGGTCGGCACGAACATCGGCTCGGAGCTGCCCTCCGGCCCCATCAGCTCGACCAGTCCGCCCATCGGCTTGCCGTCCTGGCCGCGCAGCTTGAGCGTCATCCAGTGGAAAGGCCGCACCGGCCCGGTCGCGACAGAGCTGCGAGCGACCGTACGACCGGTGGAGTCACTCGCCGTGACAATGCCGGCCTGGTTCGTGGTGCTGTCGCGGTAGGTGACGGTCACGTTCACGCTGCCGTGCGCCTTCGCCGTGACCTTGTTCGCCGACAGGGTGACGAAACCCGGCCCGGCCAGGCTCAGAACCACGTCCTTGTCGCCCGCGTTCGTGTAGGTGATCGTCTTCGCGCCCGCGCTGACCGCGCCGGTGGCGATGACGCTCGCAGCCGTCGCCGCAGCCGCGTCGAGCCGCCCGGTCCCGCCGTCCCACGGCGTCAGGTGCGGGGTCGGAGTCGACGAGCTGACCAGGGCGTCCTTGACCTGCCGGCCGGTCCAGCCCGGGTGCGCGGCCAGCACCAGCGCGGCCGCGCCCGCCACGTGCGGCGTGGCCATCGAGGTGCCGCTCATCGTCGTGTACATGCCGTCGCCCTCGACCAGCTGCGAACGGGCGGCGAGCACGTCCACGCCGGGCGCGGTGATCTCGGGCTTGAGACCCTGGTCGCCCAGGCGCGGGCCACGGCTGGAGAAGTAGGCGAGCTGGTCGTCGCGGTCCACGGCGCCGACCGTGAGCGCCTCGTCGGCCGCGCCCGGAGCGCCGATCGTCGACGTCCCGCCCGCGTTGCCCGCCGCCACGACGAACAGCGCGCCGGTCTGCTCGGAGAGCCGGTCGACGGCCTCGCTCAGCGGATCGGTGCCGTCGGTCGGGTTCGCGTTGCCGAGGCTCATGTTGATGACCTTCGCGCCGCGCTCGACGGCGGCCCACTGCATGCCGGCGATGACCCACGAGTCCTGGCCCGAGCCGTCGTCGCCGAGCACCTTGCCGATGTCGAGCCGGGCGCCGGGGGCGACACCGCGCTCGGCGCCGCTCGACGCCGCGCCGGTCCCGGCGATCGTCGAGGCGACGTGCGTACCGTGGCCGGCCCGGTCGAGGACGTCGGAACCGGGGACGAAGCTGGCGCTGCCGTTGATGCGCCCGGCCAGATCGGGGTGGCCGGTGTCAGCGCCGGTGTCGAGCACGGCCACCGTGACCCCGGTGCCGGTGTTGCCGGCCGCCCATACCTTGGGCGCGCCGATCTGGGTGGTCGTGTCGGCCAGCGACGCCCGCACCCGGCCGTCGAGCCAGATCTTCTCGACGCCGCCGTCAGAGCGCTTCGCGGTCTTCTGTTGCCCGGCGACGCCGGCCCAGAAGCTCGCGGCCTGGTCGCGGTCCTGCTCCAGCGCGGCGCCACCGATGGCCGGCAGATCGCGTACCCGGGTCGAGCCGGTCGGCGCGGCCTTCCGCGCCGCGGCGCCGTCGGCGTAGCGGACGATCAGCGGGAGCACGGGGGAGTGCGCGTCGTCGTAGCCGTCGGCCACCAGTTGCGAGACGTTGAACAGGTCGCGGTCGAGCAGTCCCGACGCGACATGAGGCAGCGCGCTGAGCGGGTAGACGTACAGGCCCGACTTCGTCTCGACGACGCGTACGGCCGCGGGCTTTCCATCGGCGGTGGCGGTGCTGACCGTCGTGCCGCGAACGGTGACGACATCACCCGTGATCAGAGTGACGGTGGTTCTGTTCTCCTGCGGGCCGGGTGCAGGCGCGGCGTGGGCGGGTGACGCCACCGCGGGGAACAACAGGACGGCGGCCGCGGTGGCGGTCACCGCCCGGCGAGCAGAGTGGTGCATCGAGGATCCTCGCTCTTTCGTCGGAGTGGCGGGGACCCTACGCGTTCATGATCACCAATGGGTTACGCGGTTGCTTATTGTCGGGCGGAGCGGGTAACCACAGGACATGGCTCGACCGATCTGGACCGGCGCGATCACCTTCGGCCTCGTCTCGGTGCCGGTGGCGATGTACTCCGCCACCCACGACCACGACGTGGGCTTCCACCAGTTCGAGAAGGGCACCTCCGACCGCATCCGGTACCGGCGCGTCAACGAGCGCACCGGCAAGGAGGTCGACCTCGACGACATCGTCAAGGGCGCCGAGGTCGGGGACGGCTACGTGGTGCTCGAACAGGACGAACTCGACTCGGTCGCGCCCGGCCGATCCAAGAGCCTCGACATCCACCGCTTCGTCGAGCTCGCCGAGATCGACCCGCTCTACTACCAGAAGACGTACTGGCTGGGCCCGGGCAACGACGAGACCGCCAAGGTGTACGGGTTGTTGCGCGACGCGATGTCCGAGACGGGCCGCGCCGCCGTCGGCACGCTGGTGATGCGCGGCAAGGAGTATCTGACCGCCATCCGCGCCGACGGCAACCTGCTGGTCCTGCAGACGATGTACTTCGCCGACGAGGTCCGCGACCCCAAGGAGCAACTCGGCGACCTGCCGACCCGCAAGACGGCCAAGCCGGCCGAGATGAGCATGGCCGAACAACTCATCGACTCGATGTCCGGCGCGTGGAAGCCCGCCGACTTCCGCGACACCTACACCGACCGCGTCAAGGCCCTCATCAAGGCGAAGTCCAAGGGCAAGAAGATCAAGACCGCCGACCCGGCCCCCGACCCCACCGCCGCCTCGGACCTGTTCGACGTCCTGCGCCGCAGCGTCGAGGCTGCCTCCCAGCGGCGCTCGTCCGCCAAACCCGCCAAGAAGGCGGCCAAGCAGACAACGGCCAAGCAGACAGTGCCCAAGAAGGCAGCGGCCAAGAAGACGGCTGCGAAGCCCGCGAAGAAGGCCACGACCGCCAAGAAAGCCGCGACCAAGAAAGCCGGGGCCACGAAGAAGGCGGCCTGACTGGTCAGCGTTCGGTGAGCACTCCGTCGGACTCGACGTACTCGGCGCCGGTTGACGGGCACACCCAGATGTCGTCGCCCTTGGCGGTCAGGGGCTGGCCGGCTCGGCCGACCCAGCCGACGCGGCGGGCCGGGACGCCGACGACCAGGGCGAAGTCGGGGACGTCCTTGGTGACGACCGCGCCCGCGGCGACCAGGGCCCAACGGCCGACGTGGACCGGAGCGACGCAGACGGCGCGGGCGCCGATGGCCGCTCCCTCACCGACAGTCACGGCGACGGCGGTCCAGTCGTCGCCGGTCTTCAGGCGGCCCTCGGGGGTCACGGCGCGGGGGAACTCGTCGTTGGTGAAGACGGCGGCGGGGCCGATGAAGACGCCGTCGGCCAGGCGGGCCGGCTCGTACACCAGGGCGTAGTTCTGCAGCTTCACGTTGTTGCCCAGCACGACACCGGGACCCACGTACGCTCCGCGGCCTATGTTGCAATTCTGGCCGAGCGCCGCGTTCTCGCGGATCTGCGCCAAGTGCCAGATTCGAGTGCCTGCACCGATTTCGGCGCTTTCGTCGACGTCGGCGGCCGGGGCGACGGTCACGCCCTCGCGCTCTCTCATGGCATCTCTCTTCCGACGGTGCGAAGACGGTGCGAACCAGCGACAGCCAACGCGAAGCCGGCCCCGAGCGCATCGACAATTCGGTCCACTCTGACCGATGGTTGTCGCCCGGTCCGGCCGAGCGGCGCGAGCTTTCGGCCGAACGTACGGCATCGGCTCGCGGCTTCCGCCGGAATTCTTACAGTGCTCTGGCGGGGGAGTGGATCGCGTCGATAGCTTCCGGTCGAAACGTACCGTCCACCATGCACCGATGCATGCCGTTCCCCAGAAGCCGCGGCTTCCTGAACGAAACGGATGTCAGTGAATTCTTCACCCGCGCCCGGCGCGCCGATCGGCGTCGCCGTCGTCGGGGCCGGCTACTGGGGCCCCAACCTCGTCCGCAACTTCCAGGCCACCCCCGCGTTCCGGCTGCGCCGGCTGTGCGACCTGGACGTCGACCGGGCCCGCCGGGTCCTCGGCGACTATTCGACCGTGCAGGTCACGGCCGCCCTCGACGAGGTGCTGGCCGACCCTGACGTGCACGCCGTCGCCATCGCCACCCCGGCCGGCACTCACCTCGACGTCGCGCTGGCCGCCCTGCGCGCGGGCAAGCACGTCCTCGTGGAGAAGCCGCTCGCCGCCACGTACGCGGAAGGGTTGAAGCTTGTCGAGGAGGCCGATCGGCGCGGGTTGACGCTGATGTGCGACCACACCTACTGCTACACCCCGGCGGTGCTGCGCATCCGCGAGCTGCTGCACGGCGGCGAGCTGGGTGAGCTGCACTTCCTCGACTCGGTGCGGATCAACCTGGGTCTGGTGCAGCGCGACATCGACGTGGTCTGGGACCTCGCTCCGCACGATTTGTCCATCCTCGACTTCGTCCTGCCGCAGGGCGTCGTCCCGGTCGCGGTGGCCGCGCACGGCGCCGACGGCATCGGGGCCGGCCGGGCCTGCGTGGCCTATCTCACGCTCGAGCTCAGCAGCGGCGCGATCGCCCATATCCACGTGAACTGGCTGTCCCCGGTGAAGATCCGTACGGCGATCGTCGGCGGGTCGAAGCGCACCCTGGTCTGGGACGACCTCAACCCCAGTCAGAGAATCGCCGTGTACGACCGGGGGGTCGACGTCGCCTCACCGGACGAGCTCGGCGACGAGCAGCGCCACGACATCCTGGTGTCGTACCGTTCCGGCGACATGGTCGCACCGGCGCTGGTCGAGCGGGAGGCGTTGCGCACGATGGTCGAGGAGTTCGCGCGAGCCATCACCACCGGTGAGCCGGCGCTGACCGACGGCCGCTCCGGGCTGCGTGTCCTCAGCATCCTCGAGGCGGCCTCGCGCAGCCTCGCCGAGGGCGGAACAATGATCAAACTCGATGAAGGGCACATGGCGTGACGGGCGTACAGATCGAGGGCGCGCGCGCCCTCGTCACGGGCGGGGCGGGCACCATCGGCTCGCACGTCGTCGACGAACTGGTCCGCGGCGGGGCGGCCGAGGTCGTCGTGCTGGACAACTTCGTGCGCGGCCGCCGCGACAACCTCGCGCAGTCGCTCGCGAACGGTCCGGTGCGGCTGGTCGAGGGCGACATCCGCGACGCCGCGCTGGTGCGCGAGCTGACCGCGGGCCAGGACCTGGTGTTCCACCTGGCCGCCATCCGCATCACGCAGTGCGCCGAGGAGCCCCGGCTGGCCAACGAGGTGCTGGTCGACGGCACCTTCAACGTCGTCGAGGCGGCGGCCGAGGCGGGCGTCAAGAAGCTCGTCGCGTCGTCGTCGGCCTCGGTCTACGGCCTGGCCGAGCAGTTCCCGACCACCGAGCGCCACCACCCGTACAACAACGACACCTTCTACGGCGCGGCCAAGGCCTTCAACGAGGCCACGCTGCGCAGCTTCCACGCGATGAAGGGGCTCGACTACGTCGCGCTGCGCTACTTCAACGTGTACGGACCGCGGATGGACATCCACGGCCTCTACACCGAGGTGCTCATCCGCTGGATGGAGCGCATCGAGTCGGGCACGGCGCCGCTGATCCTGGGCGACGGGCTGCAGACGATGGACTTCGTGCACGTGGCCGACATCGCGAGGGCCAACATCCTGGCCGCCCGCGCCGACGTCACCGACGAGGTGTTCAACGTGGCCAGCGGAACCGAGACGAGCCTGTGTGAGCTGGCCCAGGCGCTCAGCGACGTGATGAAGTCCGACCTGGCCCCCGAGTTCGGCCCGGCCCGCGCGGTCAACGGCGTCACCCGCCGCCTGGCCGACACGAATGCCGCGGCCGACAAGCTGGGCTTCCGCGCCGAACTGTCGCTCGACGAGGGCCTGCGGGGCCTCGTCGACTGGTGGCGGTCGTCGCGATGATCCCGGTGATGATTCCCCAGCTCGGCGAGGAGGAGGCCCAGGCCGCGGCCGACGCCGTCCGCTCCGGCTGGGTCGCCCAGGGTCCCCGCGTGGCCCGCTTCGAGCAGGAGTTCGCGGCCGCCGTCGGCGCGACCCACGGCGTCGCGGTCAGCTCCTGCACCACCGCCCTGCACCTGGCCCTGGTGCTGCTCGACGTGCAGCCGGGCGACGAGGTCGTCGTACCGTCGCTGTCGTTCATCGCGACGGCGAACGCGGTCCGCTACGTCGGAGCCACCCCGGTCTTCGCCGACGTCGATCTGGCCACCGGCAACGTCACGGTCGAGACGATCGAGGCCGTACGCACCCCGCGCACCCGGGCGGTCATCGCGGTGCATCAGGGCGGTGTCCCGTTCGACACGGCCGCGCTGCGCAAGGCGGCCGACGGCTGGGGCGTCCACCTGGTCGAAGATGCCGCGTGTGCCGCCGGTTCGACCGCCTACGGGCAGCCGGCCGGGGCGGGCGCGACCATCGCCGCCTGGTCGTTCCACCCGCGCAAGCTGCTCACCACCGGGGAGGGCGGCATGGTCACGGTGGACGACGCCGCGCACGCGGCCCGGCTGCGGCGGCTGCGTGAGCACGGCATGAACGTCTCGGCCGCCGATCGCCACGCCAGCAGCCAGCCGGTGCTGGAGGCATACCTGGAGACCGCCTTCAACTACCGGATGACCGACATCCAGGCCGCGGTCGGGCTCGTGCAGCTCGGCCGTCTCGCCGGACTGGTCGCCCAGCGCCGTGAACTGGCCGCGCGGTATCAGGAGTTGCTGGCCGACGTCGAGGGCCTCACCCCGGTGCGGGACCCGGCGTACGGCCAGACCAACTACCAGTCGTTCTGGGTCCTGCTCGACGAACGGCATGAACGGGACGAGGTGCTGGCCGAGCTGGCCCGCCAGGGCGTGTCGGCCCGACGCGGCATCATGGCCGCCCACCTCGAACCGGCGTACGCGGACGTCGAGGCGGGACCGCTGCCGAACACCGAGCGGATCACCCGCGAGTCGCTGATCCTGCCCCTGCACCACAAACTGACCGCGGACGACCAGGAGCACATCGTGGGCGTCCTGAAAGGGCTCGCATGACGCCCGGTCTGACCACGACCCGGCTGCTGCGGCTGATGCGCCGCTCGATCGACGAGACCCGGCTCGACCTCACCGGGGCCGTCGTCCTCACCGAGGCGGCGACCGGACCGTACGCGGTCACGCCCGTGCTGGCCGCGATGGCCGGCGCGACCGAGGTCGTCGCGCTGACCCGCAGCACCCGGTACGGTACGGCGGCCGAGGTCACCCGCCAGACGATGGCCCTCGCCGAACCGGCCGGGGTCGCCGGGCGCATCACCGTCACCGCCGAACGCCGGCCGGCCGACATCGCGCGGGCCGACGTGGTCACCAACAGCGGCCACGTGCGCCCGATCGACCAGGCGATGGTCGATCTGATGAAACCCACCGCGGTCGTCCCGCTGATGTTCGAGGCGTGGGAGGCCGAGGCCGGGCGCACCGACCTCGACCTGGCCGCCCTGCGCAAACGGGGCATCGCGGTGGCCGGCACCAACGAGCGGCACCCCGCGGTCGACGTCTTCTCCTACCTCGGGCTGATGGCCGTCAAGCTGCTGCTCGACGCGGGAATCCCGCCCTACCGCAGCCGCATCGCCGTGCTGTGCGACAACCCGTTCCTCGACTTCCTGGTGCGCGGCCTGATCGCCGCCGGGGCCGAGGTGACGGCGGCGGCGTCGCTGGGCGAGCTGGTCAACGCCCCGCGACCCGAGGCCCTGATCGTCTCGATGCGCCCGACCGGCGGCCCGGTCCTCAGCCGCGCCGAGATGGACGTGGTCGCCACCCGCTGGCCGGGTCTGGTGGTCGCTCAGTACTGGGGCGACCTCGACCGCGACGGCCTGACCGATCGCGGCCTGGCCGTCTGGCCCGCGGTCCCGCCGGGCGCCGGCCACATGGGCGTGCTGCCCTCGGCCGTGGGCCCCGACCCGATCGTCCGGCTGCAGACCGGCGGGCTCAAGGTGGCCGAGGTGCTGCTGCGACCGGCCGGGGAGCGTACCGCCGAAGACCTGGAGTTCGTGGATGAGCTCGGCTGACCGGCCGCGGGTCGTGCTGGTCGGCGTCGGCCCCACCACCGCCACGGCGCTCGCCGGGCTGCTCGACGGCTTCGAGGTCACCACCCTGCTGCGGCCCGGCGACGACGACGTGACCGGCCTGGCCGCCCGAGAGGGAGTGACGGTCGAGGGCGACACGTCGGTCGCGTCGCTGACCCGGGTCGTCGACCGCGACCGGCCCGACGCCGTCGTGGTCTCGTCGTACGACCGGATCCTGCCCGCGGCCCTGGTCGCCGGGCGGCCGTTCGTCAACGTGCACTACGCGCCGCTGCCCCGATACCGGGGACGGGCGACGGTCAACTGGGCGCTCATCAACGGCGAGCCGGACGCGCACATCAGCATCCACTGCCTCGAACCGTCGCTCGACGCGGGCGGGTTGCTGTTCACCGGCAGCGTGCCGATCGGCCCGGCCGACACCGTGTCCACGCTGTACGACCAGCTCAACGACCTGCAGCGCAAACACCTCGGCGACGCCGTACGCCGCCGGCTCGCGGGCGACCTGGGCACAGCGCAGGACGAGAGTGCGGCCAGCTACTCGTGCACCCGGCTGCCTGAGGACGGTGAGATCACCTGGGCCGAGCCGACGGCGAAGCTCGACCGGCTGATCCGCGCCCTCGCGCCGCCGTTCCCGGCCGCCTACACCTACCTCGGTTTGCGCCGGCTGGAAGTGCTGCGCGCCGAGGTGCGGCACGACGCGCCCCGCTACGACGGGCGGGTCCCGGGCCGTCCAGTCGGCCGGTCGTCCGCCGAGGGCTGGGTCGACGTGCTCACCGGCGACGGCGTCCTGCGCCTGCGCACCGTACGGCTGGAGGGTTCGGAACCCGCTCCGGCCGCCACGGTCATCCGCTCGGTGAAACAGACCCTCGGCCTGCACACCCACGGCTTGCTGACCCTCATCGCCGAGCTCCAGAGCCGGCTCGAACCGCTTGGAGAGGCATGAACAAGATCCCGCTCGTCGACCTGGCCGCCGCCCACCAGGAGGTGGCCGAGGAGGTCGAGGCCGGATTCAAACGCGTCCTCGCCGCCACCGCGTTCGTCGGCGGGCCCGAGGTCGCGGCGTTCGAGCAGGAGTACGCGGCCTTCTCCGGCCTGCCGCACTGCGTCGGGGTGGCCAACGGCACCGACGCCCTCGAACTCGCGCTGCGGGCCGTCGGTGTGGGACCGGGCGCCGAGGTGATCCTGCCGGCCAACACGTTCATCGCGACGGCCGAGGCGGTGGCCCGCGCGGGCGCCCGGGTCGTGCTCGTGGACTGCGACCCCCGCACCTACCTGATCGACGTCGACGCCGCCCTCGCCGCCGTCACCCCGGCCACCCGCGCGATCGTGCCGGTGCACCTGTACGGTCAGCTCGCGCCGGTCGAGCGGCTGCGTGCCGGGCTCGCCGGTCGGGACGTCACCATCGTCGAGGACGCGGCGCAGTGTCAGGGCGCGACCCGTCACGGCCGTGGCGCCGGGGTCGACGGCATCGCCTCGACCAGCTTCTACCCGGGCAAGAACCTCGGGGCGTACGGGGACGCCGGTGCTGTGGTCACCGACTCGGAGCAGTGGGCGACGACCGTACGCACTCTGGGCAGTCACGGCGGCCTCAAGCGCTACACCCATGACCTGATCGGCGTGAACAGCCGTCTCGACGGTCTGCAGGCGGTGGTGCTGCGGGCCAAACTGGACCGGCTGGCCACCTGGAACGCGCGCCGTCGCGCGGCCGCCGCCCGCTACGACGAGCTGCTCGCCGGCCTCGACGTCGTGCTGCCCGAGACCCTCGAGGGCAACGAGCACGTGTGGCACATCTACTGCGTACGGGTTCCCCGGCGCGACGAGGTGCTCGCCAAGCTCAACGCCGAGGGCGTCGGCGCCGCCATCCACTATCCGATCCCCGTGCACCGCACCGGCGCCTTCGAACACCTCGGCGGATCGTTCCCGAACGCCGAGGCCGTCGCCCCGCAACTGCTGTCGCTTCCGATATATCCGCAGATCACCGAGGAACAGCAGGTCCGGGTGGCCGATGTGCTGGCGCGGGCGCTCCGCTAAGTTGCCCCTTCCTGGCTTAACGGTGGAGTCCGTGGTGTCGTACGCGGGCCATATCGTCGCCTGTGGACGAATCTGAATCTTCGAACTCCCCCTTTTCTCCGGCGTAGAGGCTGCAGGACGATATGAGCAACGCTTACTTCGATGCCGGTCCGATCCGGCGTCATCCGATACGGGCGGCGCTGGCCGCCGCCGCGACCGCCGCGCTGGTCGCCGCGGGCCTGGTCGGCCTGCAAACGGCCCCGGCGTCGGCGGCGACCTGCTCGCCGAACCCGGTGGTCTGCGAGAACGCGAAGGACGGCAACCCGTCGGGGGAGTGGGACATCCTCGGCGCGGGCGACGAGACCGTGCAGGGCTTCTCCACCGACATGAGCGTCAACGCCGGTGAGACCGTCCGCTTCAAGGTGCGGGCCGAGCACGCCTTCACCATCGACATCTACCGGCTCGGCTACTACGGCGGTGACGGCGCCCGCAAGGTGACGCCGCTCGGCACGACCTACCCGGCGCAGAACCAGAACACCGCCTGCGTCACCGACGAGGTCACCCAGATCTACGACTGCGGCTCCTGGGCCCAGACGGCGAGCTGGGCGGTGCCGTCCACGGCGGTCTCCGGCGTCTACATCGCGCTGCTCAAGCGCACCGACACGCCCACCGTGCCCGGCAGTCACATCACCTTCGTCGTACGGGATGACGCGAGCACGTCCGACGTCTTCTTCAAGACTTCCGACGCGACGTGGCAGGCCTACAACACGTACGGTGGCACCAGCTTCTACACCGGGCCGCAGGGGCGGGCCACGAAGCTGAGCTACAACCGGCCCTTCGCGACCCGTGGTGCGCTCGGCGGCCGCGACTTCCTGTTCAGCACCGAATATCCGACGATCCGCTTCCTCGAGCGCAACGGCTACGACGTCACGTACACCACCGACGTCGACGCCGACCGCCGCGGCGGGCTGATCGCCAACCACAAGGTGTTCCTCTCCGTCGGCCACGACGAATACTGGTCCGGCACGCAGCGCACGGCCGTCGAGGCCGCCCGCGACGCCGGGGTCAACCTCGCGTTCCTCAGCGGCAACGAGGTCTACTGGAAGACCCGCTGGGAGAACAGCAAGGACGGCGCCAACACGGCCTACCGCACGGTGGTCTGCTACAAGGAGACCTGGGACGGCACCAAGAGCGACCCGACCCCCGAGTGGACCGGCACCTGGCGTGACCCCACCTACAGCCCGCCCTCCAACGGCGGCCGCCCCGAGAACGGCCTGACCGGCACCATGTTCCAGGCCAACCAGGACGACCTCACGATGGAGGTCCCGTCCGCGATGGGCAAGAACCGGCTGTGGCGTCACACCAACGTCGCGCAGGTGGCGCCGGGCGGCAAGGCGACCCTCGCCCCGCACACCATCGGCTACGAGTCGGACGAGGACATCGACAACGGCTTCCGCCCCGCCGGCCTGATCCGGCTGTCCGAGACGACCGGCCCGACGCCGGAATACCTCATCGACTTCGGCAAGACGGTCGTCGAGGGCACCACCACCCACCACATGACGCTCTACAAGGCGCCCAGCGGCGCCCTGGTCTTCGGGGCCGGCACCATCCAGTACGCCTGGGGCCTCGACGACTACCACGACACGTTCTTCGAAGAGATCGACCCGCCCGACAGCCGCATGCAGCAGGCGATCATCAACCTGCTCGCCGACATGCGGGCCCAGCCGGCCACCCGGATGAGCAACCTCACCGCGGCGACCGCCTCGACCGACACCGTCGGCCCGACCGCGGCCGTCACCTCCCCGGCGGCGAGCGCCACGGCGGCCAACGGCGCGAAGATCACCGTGTCGGGCACCGCGGCCGACACCGGCGGTGGCGTCGTGGCCGGCGTCGAGGTGTCACTCGACAACGGCTCCACCTGGCACCCGGCCACCGGCACGACGAGCTGGTCCTACGCCGGGTACGTCTCCGGCGACGGCGCGGCGGCCATCAAGGTGCGGGCCACCGACGACAGCGCGAACATCGGCGCGATCGCCACCCGGTCGTTCACGCTGACCGGCTCGTCCACCCTGTTCGGGGCTCGGGTCCCGAAGGTCACGGCCACCAACGACTCCGACGCCACCGAGCTCGGCGTCAAGGTGATCCCGCAGACCGACGGGTTCATCAAGGGCGTCCGCTTCTACAAGGCCGCCACGAACACCGGCCAGCACCACGGCAGCTTCTGGTCGGTCGACGGTGACCTGCTCGCCAGCGGCACCTTCACCGACGAGACGACCAGCGGCTGGCAGACCCTCGTCTTCCAGCAGGCCGTACCGGTCGTCGCCGGCGCCACGTACGTCGCCTCGTACACGGCGCCGAACGGGCGCTTCGCGGCCGACCAGTGGTCGTTCGCCTATCACAACTGGCAGGCGCCACCCCTGGTCGCGCCGCGCAGCCAGGACTCGGGCGGCAACGGCGTCTACGGCAACCCGGGCGACTTCCCGGTGCAGTCGTACAAGGCCACCAACTACTACGTCGACGTGCTGTTCGACTCGTCCGCGCTGACCGCGCCCACCGTCTCGACGGTGACGCCCACGCCGAACGCGATCTACATGCCCACGTCGACCGCCCCCACGGCCACGTTCAGCAAGCCGGTCAACCCGGCGACCATCCAGTTCACGATGACCGCCGACGGCAACGGCCCGGTCACGGGCACGGCGTCCTACAACGCCACGACCCGCACCGCCACGTTCACCCCGGCGGCGCCGCTCGAAGCCGGCCGCAAGTTCACGCTCGAAGTGACCGCGGCCGACCCCAACGGCAACGTCGTGGCGTCGCCGCCGACCTGGTCGTTCACCACCGACCCGGGCACGACGACGGTGAGCAAGCTGTTCTCGCCGACCGACCTGCCGGCCACCCCCGCGATCAAGGACTCCGGCGCCATCTCGCTCGGCGTGAAGTTCACCCCGAACGCCGACGGCGAGGTCATCGGCATCCGGTTCTTCAAGGGCACCGGCAACGGCGGCACCCACACCGGATCGTTGTGGACGGCCACCGGCGGCCGGCTGCGGCAGGCCACGTTCGTCGGCGAGTCGTCATCCGGCTGGCAGACGGTCTACTTCGACGAACCGGTCGACGTGGCCGCGGGCACGAGCTACGTGGCGTCCTACTTCGCGCCCCGCGGCAACTACGCGGTCAGCAACGGGTTCTTCAACACCAACTGGACGAACGGCCCGCTCAGCGCACCCGGCGGGGGCAACGGCGTCTACCTGTACGGGTCCGACGGCTGGCCGCAGAGCTCGTGGAACAACACGAACTACTGGGTCGACCCGCTGTTCGTGGCCGCGCCCCCGCAACCGCAGCCCGAGATGCCCGCCGACGCGGTCACGCTGTTCGACCCGTCCACGGTCCCGGCCAACCCGAACTGGAACGACTCGGGCAACGTCGAACTGGGCCTGCGGTTCACCTCGGACGTGGCCGGTCAGGTCAAGGGCATCCGCTTCTACAAGGGCGTCGACAACACCGGCTCGCACACCGCGACCCTGTGGTCGTCCGACGGTGACCCGCTCCGCACCGGCACGTTCGTCGGTGAGACCGGCTCGGGCTGGCAGACGATGCTCTTCTCCAGCCCGATGACGATCACCCCCAACACGCAGTACGTGGTCTCGTACCGGGCGCCGGTCGGCCACTACGCGGTGCAGGCCGGGGGCTTGAGCACCCCGGTCGTCAACGCCCCGCTCAGATCGGTCGCCACCGGCGGTTCCTACCGCTACGGCGGCGGCTTCCCGACCAACCAGGTGGGCAGCAACTACTACGTGGACGTCGTGTTCACACCCGCGAGCTGAGAGGGAAAGGTTCGTTGAAGCTGGGGGTCCGGGAGGACAGTTCGCTGTCCTCCCGCGCCGGCCGGGCGCTCGGCTGGAGTTTCGCCAGCACCGCCCTGTCGAAACTGAGCACACTGGCCATCGGCATCGTGCTGGCCCGCATCCTCGGCCCGCACGAGTTCGGCACCTTCGCGGTAGCCACCGTGGCGCTGCTGGCCCTGCTCAGCTTCAACGAACTCGGGGTGAGCCTGGCCATCGTGCGATGGCCGGGCGACCCCCGCGAGATCGCCCCCACGGTCGCGACGATCTCGGTGCTGACCAGCACGTTGGTCTTCGCGGCCTGCTGGTTCGGCGCCCCCGCGTTCGCGACGGCGATGGGCGAACCCGACGCCGCCTCGGTCGTACGGGTGCTCGGCCTCAGCGTCATCGTCAGCGGCCTGGCCGCCACCCCGGTCGCCCTGCTGCAACGCGAGTTCCGCCAGGACCGCAAGATGATCGCCGACCAGGTCGGAAGCTGGACGAGCGCCCTGACCTCGGTCGGCTTCGCCCTGGCCGGCACCGGCGCCATGAGCCTGGCCATCGGACAGCTCACCGGCTCGATCATCGGCGCCGTCCTGTTCATCGCGTTCGCCCCCCGCTCCCTCCGCTTCGGCTTCGACCCGGCCAAAGCGCGCGCCCTGCTGCGCTTCGGCCTGCCGCTGGCCGGTTCCAGCATCGTGGTCTTCGCCGCCACCAACGTCGACAAACTCGTCGTCGGCGCCGTGCTCGGCCCGGTGCCGCTCGGCTTCTACGTGCTCGCCACGAACCTGTCGAACTGGCCGGCCACGATGTTCGCCCTGCCGGTGCGCTCGGTAGCCCCCGCCCTGCTGGCCCGCCTCCAGGGCGACCCACCGGCGATGCGCTCCACGTTCCTGTCCGCCGGCGGCCTGCTCGCCGCCATCACGCTGCCCGCCTGCGTGGTCCTGGCCGCCGCCTCCGGCCCGATCATCGGCCTGGTCTACGGCGCCGTATGGCAGCCGGCCGCGGCGGTGCTGGTCTGGCTGGCCCTGCTGGCCGCCCTGCGCATTCTCTTCGAGCTGGTGTACGACTATTTCGTCGTCCTCACGCACACCAGGGTCGTCTTCACGGTGCAGGTCGTGTGGCTGGCCGCCCTCATCCCAGCCCTGTACGCCGGCGCCCACCTCGGCGGCGTCAACGGCGCGGCCCTGGCCGCCTTCGCCGTGGCGGCAGTGGTGGTTGCCCCGATCTACCTCTTCGAACTGTCCCGTACGGGCATCGCGGTCTCGGCCGTGGCCCGCCGGCTCGCCCTTCCGGCCCTGGCATCTCTGGCCGTCGCGGCCGTGGCAGCGACCGCTTCCCACCTCATCGAGAACAACCTGCTGGCCGCTGCGGTGGCCGGTCTTGCCGCGGGGGTGGGGCTGGCGCTTCTCCTTTACGGCATGCGGGGGGCGATTCGAGCACTCCGCTCAGTCGACGCGACGTAGCCGGTTTGCGTCGGTCTCCCGCTCGTTGCATCGGGTGCGGCGGGCTTTCCAGGCGGCCGTTCGTCGTGGTTGGGCTTCGGTGGGACTGGTTGCGCTGGTGGGGTGGTCGCGGTGGGCTTTCCAGGCGACCAGGGAAAGCCCTATTAGGAACTTTTCAGGCACGCACGAGCTGGGACCACGACGGCTGCCCGCCTGGGAAGCCCTCGCGACCACGCAGCCACCGTGACGGGAAGCGGGAAGCCGCACCCCTGAGCGACCTACCCGCCTGGCTTCTCCAGCACTGTGCTGGCCAGTTTCACCGCGTTGAAGTCGTCGGTCTTGCGAGTTCCGCGCAACGATCGATACCGCTGCCGCACCTTATGACCGCCGACCCCGACCGCCGACCGCAACCCGTCCGCGGCCTGCCCCAGCACCGGCCGCCGCGCCGCCTCGAGGGCTTCGCGATAAATGCTCTCCTGCACCACCGCGGCCCGCCCCAAACTGAACCGTGACACCGCCAATTCCCGCCCGAATGCCCCCAATGTGGACCGCATTCCAGCATCCGCGATCACGGAGCGCAGGATCGCCGCCAGCCGCTGATGCCCGGCGGCCGGGTCGTCGGCCACTCCGTACCAGCCCTGGTGCAGAAACAGGTCGCGGCTTTCCGGCGTGAGCAGCTTCCAGAAGCCCTGCTCGCCCTGCACGACCAGCGGTTTGGCGAAGGCCAGCGACCGCAGGGCCGAGCCGCCCATGCCCAGCATCACGTCGGCCGCCGCGTACGCCGGCCGGGGGTCGAAGAGCTGCCCGGTGAGCACGACCGCCCGCCGCCCCGCCCGCGCGTCGGCCTTGGCCGCCCGTTCCCGTACGAGGTCGCGGGCGTTGCCGTCGCCGACCACGATGAGTCGCACCGGCAGGTCGCGGGCCAGTTCACCGACGACGTCGATCGCCGTCAGCACGCCCTCGAGTTTGAGTTCGGGCACCAGCCGGCAGACCACCACGACGTCGACCGTGGGTCCGGCCGGGTGGTCGTCGCGCAGGTCGAAGCGGGTGCGGAAGTCGTCGACGGGGTGCCCGGGAGCGTTTGCCTCGACGTCGACCGGCGGCTCGATGAGATGGGTCGGTCCGCGCCGCCCGCGCGCGGCCTGTTCCTGCAGCGCCCGGGTTCCGACCACCAGCGACATGTCGCGCGGCAGGAACGGCGCGATCGCCATCGACATGACCGTGCAGACCGCGGCCGGTCCTCCCCGGGGGAACGTGGCCGCCGCCGCTTCCAGGCCGGGTGGCCACTCGTACCCGTGGATGATGTCGAGGCCCTCGTCGCGGATCATGCGGCGTAGCTGGCGGGTGACCGCGGGGGAGGGGCGGCGGCGGCTCGCGGGCACCGGCACGTGCCGCAGGCCGAGGTCGTGGACCATCTCGACCAGTTCGCCGTCGTCGCCGACCACGGTCACGCGGTGGCCCAGGTCGCGTACGGCCGCGGCCAGCTCGATGGCGTTGAGCTGGCTGCCGCCCATGGCCATGTCGTGGGGGTACACCGCGATGTTCAACTGGGAGTCACCCATCGTTCCCGCCCGTCCTCGCTCGATACCGGACGGATTCTAATGAGGATCGCGGGCGCCGTTCGGGCCTAAATGACGAGGCAGTCGTCGGCTTGCCGACACGACCAAAAATGTTCCCGTCACATCGTTGGGATCTCCGGCCTTCCAGCGGATGGTGGAGAGGTCAGAGGCCTCGCTAAGGTTCCCCACAGTTGCAGGCGAGGTCGATGGCTGCCCGCTCAGCGCCATCCACTCGGCACGGTGGCGGGGCCGCCCGTTGAGGAGAGACATCTGTGGACTTTTGGGACGCCACCAAGGTGATGTTCCGTCGCTGGTACCTGACTTTGCCGCTGTTGCTGCTGACAGCCGCGGGTACCGGTTATACGGCCACCGCCATCGAGGCCGACTACGTCCTCACGTCGTACGTTCAGCTCATCCCCTCACAGACCGCGCTGCCCGAGGAGGAAGCCCGGAAATATCCGGTCAACCCCTGGAACCAGCTCGGCCTCGAGGCGCTGACCCAGGCGGCCAACTACTCGACGGTGGACGCCGTCTTCCTCGAGCGACTCGAGAAGGACGGCTACAGCACCAACGTCAAGATCACCACGGGTGACCCGGTGGCCGGGGCGACGTTCGAGGTGATCGGCAAGACCCAGGAACAGGCGACCCTGACCACCGACGCGCTCATCAAGCGATACACCGAGAGCACGCGGGCGCTGCAGGCGCAATACCGGGTCCGCCCCCAAGACATGATCACGGTGCAGCGCCTCGACCAGGGTGAGAACCTCGAGCGCCCGGGCGGCAAGGTCAAGCGCGCCATCATCGCCGTCTTCGGCACCGGGGTGCTGTTCACCGCCGCCCTGACCATCGGTGTCGACGCGTGGCTGCGGCGCCGCAAGCGCAAGGTCGCCACCCCGGAGCCGCAGGCCGCCGAGAAGGCCACCGGTCTGGCCACCGCCGTCGCGAAGCAGGGACGGGTGTTCAACGGAAACCAGGGGCGCGACCAGGCAACGGGCCGCGACCAGGTCGCTGAGACCGTGCGCATCCACCTGCCCAACGGCGTACGCCGCGAGGTCGGCGTGAAGCGCGAGACCGGCGAGGCGACCATCGTCCTGCCGACGCCGCAGAGCACGATGAACGACAACCGCGGCAAGCCACGTTGAGCGCGCCGTCCATTCACCCGGCTGACTTCGAGCCCGCGGTCGCTGGACGGCAAACCTACGTCACCCGCCGGCGGATCGGCGGGTTCGACGCGGCCGCTCTCTTCTGCGTGATGATCGGCCTGCTGACGATCCTGCCGTCGCTGGCGATCCTGCCCAGCACCAGCGCCGACGTCGGCCGGCCCGCCGTCATCCTGTGCGTCCTGATGTTCGCGTGGTGGCTCGGCTCCCGGTTCCACCCGCGACTGGCGATGCCGGGGCCGCAGCCCATCCGCTGGGTGGTCCTCGTCTTCTTCCTCTCACTGCTCATCTCGTACGCCGTGGGCTTCGAACGGGGCCTGACCGGCATGGAGGCGAACGCGGCCGACCGTCTGCTGCTGGGCGCCGTGGCCTTCTTCGGCGCCATCCTGCTGACCGCGGACGGCCTGTCGAACTGGGACCGGCTGCGCCTGGTTCTGAAGGTCTTCATCTGGTGCTGCGTCTACATGTCGATCGTCGGCACGCTGCAGCAGATCCTCCCGTTCGACCCGGTGTCCTACCTGAAGGTCCCCGGCCTGCAGACCGGCGAGCTCATCGGCCTGCAGGAACGAGGCGGCGGCGTACGGGTCGCCGCCACCACGACGCACTATCTGGAGCTCTGCGGCACCCTCGGGCTGGCCTGGCCGATCGCCATTCACTTCGCGATGTTCTCCGATACGGTCCGTGAACGCCGCCGCTACATCCTGGCCGCGTTGCTCGTCACCGTGGGCATCCTCGAGACGATCTCCCGGTCGGGCATCCTGGCGATGGCGATCAGCATCCTCGTGCTGATGCCGCTGTGGACGTGGCGCCGCCGCTACAACCTTCTCGTGATGGGCCTGGGCATGTTCGCCGCGGTCTCGGCGGTCTCCCCGGGCATCGGGCGCACGCTGATCAACCTGTTCGCCGACGCCAGCGACGACCCGAGCATCACGTCGAGAACCGAGCGGTACGCGATGGTCGGCCACTACTTCGCCCAGCGTCCGTGGTTCGGCCGGGGCACGGGCACGTGGGTGCCCCCGCAATACCAATATCTTGACAATCAGTGGCTGCGAACGGCGCTCGAGAACGGCGTCGCCGGCATGCTGGCCCTGGCGGTGCTGCACATCGTCGCGCTCGTCCTGGCCGCGATCGCCTTCCGCCGCGCCACCGAGAAGGCCGACAAGCACCTGTGCCTGTCCCTGGTCGCCATCCAGATCATGGCGGTCTTCATCGCGTACACGTTCGACGTCTTCGCCTACTCGACCTACACGATGATGCTGGGCGTGATGATCGGCCTGTGCGGAACGGTGTGGCGCTTCACCCACCCCGCCCGCCAGGTCCGCACGTCAACCACCCATTGGTTCGGTCCCTGACAAAGCCCCCGAACCGGGGCCGTGTGGGCTTTCGTCGTGGAAGGGCACACGTCAGCCCTGGTGCCGGCTTGCTCGGACAGTCGGTGGCCCGGGGGCCCGAGCCACCGCCACGGAGCCGGCCGACGACGTGGTCGCCGTGTCCGTCCAGGACAGGTCAGGCCGTTGCTGCCGCGAAGACTTCCTATCCGCGGCTGTAAGCGGCTTCCAGACCGAGCAACCCGGCGATCTGGGCCGCCCGCACGTGCCAGCTGTGCCGCTCGGCGAATTCCCGGCGCGGGCCGGCCGGCCGACGCTGGGCGAGCGCCTCCCCGACCCCCGCGGCGAACGCGGCCGGACCATCAGCCAGGGTGACCAGATCGGTGTCCAGCCACACGTGGGCCGGCAGTGACGTCGCCACCACGGCACGGCCCGCGGCGAGGTATTCGAGCGTCTTCAGCGGGAAACTGGCCCGGTTGAAGGCGTTGTCCGCGTACGGGGTGAGTCCGACATCGATCAGGCGCAGGAACGACGGCATTTCCTCGTACGGCCGTGAGCCCGCCCAATGCACGTTGGCCCGCCCGGTCAGCGCCGTGAACCGTTCCGCCTGCCGGTACCCGTGAGCCAGCGGCCCGACGATCAGCAGTGAGCATCCGGCGTCGGCCACGGCTTCCAGCAGCGACAGGTCGATGCGGTCGTTGACGTGGCCCACGAACCCGGCCACCGGCCCCGCTAGCGAGACCCCGGCCGGCCGGGGAGCGTCGTCTACCGCGGCGTACACCTCGGGCGAGCATCCGTTGGGCACGAGCACCGCCTGATGGCCGTCGGCCGAGTAACGGTCCCGCAGCCCCGGCGACACGACCGTGACCGAATCGGCCCCTCGCAGTGCCGCGTTCTCGAGCCCGATCAGCCTTTCCCGGGGCAGCCCGAGCATCTCGGCGCCGGCCACGAGGTCGTCGGTGACGTGCAGCAGCCGGTGGCGGGCGGGGAGGTCGGGCCAGCTCTCGTCCACGCGGCTCGACACGACCGCCGCGACCGGATCACCGGGCCCGAGCAGTTCGCGCACCGCGGCCCGCACCGCCCGATGAATCAACGGGGCCCGCAGATGCCGCAGCACCGGCCGTGTCATCCCCGGCGTCACCCGGGTGACCAGCCGGGCCAGACGCGGCGTCTGCACCTGAATGCGCGGTGCCGCCGCCACTCCGGCCAACTGCGGCTTCAGAAACCGGGTGAGAGCCGAAACGGGCGGGTCGACGTACAGGACCGGGCCGTAGCGGCCGAGAGCCGTGGCCAGCTGCCTGTCGGTCCCGGCGGGCCCGTCCCACCACCCGGTGGCCAGATAGACGATGAGATCCTGACGGCGGCCCTGGAGCTCTGAGCTCACGCGGACTCCGCCAGCTCGGCCCGCTTACGCCGCCGCAGCGCGGCGACCCGCTCCCGGCCCAGCACCCGTTTGCCGAGAGCGACCGCCCCGGCCGCCGCCGTGCTGAGCAGGTTCAGCGCCTGCGCCCGGGGCCGCGCGGCGAAGAACAGCAGGTCGGTCTCCTCCCACGACTTGTCGCTCATCGACTGCTTGTACTGCGCGTCGCCGTAGCCGTAGTCGAACGTGTCGACGTCCGGGTCGCCGGCCAGTTCCTCGAGCACCCGGGCCAGCAGGATCCCGCCCGGCTCGTCGTCCGACCGGGCGCCGTCGAACGCGGTCTCGAAGAGCTGGAACGTGCCGTTGTAGGTCACGCCGTTGAGGTAGGCGACCGGCACCTCGCCCATCGAGAGGAGCCAGATGCCGTACGGGCCCCCGTCCGTCGCCCACCGCACGAGAGCGCGATGCAGAGCGTCGTCGGCGAACCCGACCCCGATGCCGCGCTGGTAGCTGGTCGACGCGATCTGGTCGAGGGTCCGTACGACGTCGGTCACGTCGTCGCCGGGCCCGATCCGGCGGACGCTCATCTTCGACTCGGGGTCGGCCAGACGCTTCAACCGTTTGCGCATGCGCCAGCGGGTGCCCTTCGACCGCCGGCCCAGCAGCGCGTCGAATCCGCCGCTGAGATCGGAGGTGTGGTGGACCTGCCGGGTGGCCCCGTGCCCGCGACGATGCCACGACAGGTGCGTGGCGGCGACCCGGTGCAGCTCGCCGTCGACGAGCACCTTGGAGAGTTGAAGGATGTCGGCGACCCCGCGGCGCAGGCAGGCCGTGAGCGCGTCGAGGACCGCACGCTGGTCGTCGGCTGTCTCGGCGCCCACGATGCCGCCGTCGACGACGACCAGCCACCGGGCCTGCGCGGTGAGCAGCGTGCGGTAGCCGGCCTTGACCCGCACCGGACGACGTTCGACGCGCGCGACCACGAGGATCGGTCCGCGACCCTCCCGTTCGAGCAGCAGGACGTACGGCTTCCCGTCGTCGCCCAGTGCGTCCTGCACCAGGGTGAACAGCGGCCGTCCGGCGTGCGGGACGGTTATCGCCAGCGAGTCCCATCGTGGGCCGAGTGCGTCCAGGTCGGCGCGGGTGGTGGCGACGGTGATCTGCATGGTGACCTCTCTCAGCCCCAGTCCGGCTCGTCGTCGGCGGGCTGACCCGTCTCGAAAATCTTGTTGCCGCGCCGTACCAGGTCGGCCGGGAGCTGGCTCTGGTACCAGATGCCGTACACGCCGACCTTCGGGTTCTCCGAGGTCGAGAACCAGTTGTCGATGACCTGGATGCGGGTGGCGGGGTGGCCCTGGTCCTGGACGTAGACGGTGTAGTTGCCGCCGGCGAGCAGGTTGTCACGGATGACGACGTTGTCGATCGCGCCGATCGAGCTGCCGACGCTCACCGCACCCGTGAGGCTGCCGCCGGTCAGGGTGATGGTGTTGCGGCGGATTATGCCGTTGTTGCCGATCGAGCTGATGATGCCGTCGACGTGCCAGTCGTCGTCCGGCCCGTCGTCGGTGGAGTGGATCCACGAGTCCTCGACGATGTAGTTGTCGCCGACCTCGACGCCGTGCCCGATGTTACGCAGCTCGCAGCGTTGCAGGTGCACGCCGTCGCTGCCCATGACCGCGCGGTAGACGAGTTTGGATCCGTCGATCTCGCAGTCCTGCAGCTTCAGGCCCTTCACCGACGTGTACTGGTGGACGACGGTGAACGAGTCGCGGCCCTTGTTGGGCAGGTCGGGCGGCGCGGTGATGCGCGAGCGTTTGATGGTGACGTTGTTGGCCTGCACCGAGATGCTACCGACCAGGTCGATCCCGTCGATGACGGTGCCGGCCTTCTTGACGATGATTTCGCCCTTCATTTTCTTCAGCTTCACCCCCTTCGGCACGCCGGTGTTGCCGGCGCCCGGGAAGCGGGCTCGCGCCGGAGCGGGCACGACGGGCTGGGCCGAGGTCGGCTTCGCGGTCGGCGAGGCTGACGGCGACGTGAGGCTGGTGGCCGGGCCTAGGCTGGCCGACGGCGACACCGGGGCGGAGGGCGCGGTGCGGCCGGGCGTCGGAGCCGGTTCCGCCGACTGCGCGGCGGCCGCCTCGCTCGCGGCCGGTGAGGGGTTGCCGGATCTGAGCGCCAGGGCTGTTCCGCCGCTGGCGACGAGCACCACGGCCACTGCGGCGGTGATGATGAGCCGGCGCCGCAGCGACCACGGCTCCCGGTGTGTTCCGTCCGTTGGGGCTTGGTCGCTGTGCATCCACGTAGGGTGCCGTACAGACTGGACACCGGCCTATGAGCGGGTCGGCCAAGGTTGTGTCGGGTAAACGACCGAGACATCCGGACCGTTGGGTCGGGCAGACTGCGGGTCTACGTTGCTCGCAGAGCCGATTCGTCAGGCCGTGGTGCTCGTCCGGCCGCATAGGGAGTCAATCAACAATGGGCTGGAAGTCGATTCGCGACCGTCTCGTCGGCGGCGATGAGTCCTGGGGCGGGCGCCGCCGGGCCGAGCGGTGGGCGTGGTTCACGCGCTCGTTCCCCGAGCTCGACCAGATGACGGTCATCGACCTCGGCGGTGACCCGCACACGTGGATGCAGTCGCCGGTCCACCCCAAGCACGTGCACGTCGTCAACATCGAGCCGCTCGAGACCGAACTGCCCGACTGGATCGAGACCGACTACGCCGACGCCTGCGCGCTGCCCGAGCCGATCGCGTCCCGCCGCTACGACCTGGTCTTCTCCAATTCGGTGCTGGAGCACGTCGGCGGCCACGAGCGGCGCGTGCGGTTCGCCGAGAACGCGCACAAGCTGGCGGACAACCACTGGGTCCAGACGCCGTACCGCTACTTCCCGGTCGAGCCGCACTGGGTCGCCCCCGGCATGCAGTTCCTGCCGGTGCGGGCCCGGGCGACCCTGGCCCAGAAGTGGCCGCTGGCCCACGTGAAGTCGTCCGGCGTGCAGGACGCCCTCGACGGCGTGCTGTGGACCGAGCTGATCGACCGCACCCAGCTGCGCTACCTGTTCCCCGATTCGCGCATCCTCAACGAGCGCCTCGCCGGTCTGACCAAGTCGATCATCGCGGTCAAGAAAGACTGAGCCCCTACCGTACGACGGCCGGCGACCACGCGTCCGGCACCAGGACGCGCGGTTCGCCCGAGCCGTCGGCCGGCACGGCCCACACGTCGCTGGTCGACGCGCCCGCGTCGCTGGTGCGGGCCAGGCTGTAGAGCACGGTCGTGTCGTCGAGCCATTCGGCCTGGTCGTCCACGCTGCGCGTTTCGGCCAGCACCGTCTCGACGCCCGTGCGCAGGTCATAGACGGCCAGGCGCCACTGGCCGGGCGGCAGGTCGCCGTGCTTCTTGAAGGCGACCCGGGTGCCGTCGGGCGACAGCGACGGGCATTCGACGTCCTCCCGGAGCGAGGTCATCGTCTGCTTGCTCAGGCTGCCCCGCACCAGCCACGTCTTCCCGCCGGAGGCGGCGGTGGCGAAGAACGCGTCGTCGCCGGCGAACGTCACGCCCCAGAAGTTGCGGTCGGCCGCCGTGACCCGCTTGCCGCCGACGAAGAGCTTGAAGTCCTCGAGGTCGAGCGACTTCTTGGTGGCCAGCCGCGTCACCACCGTGCGGGTCGAGAACTGCCCGATGGCCGCGTACGAGTCCCCGTAGACGAACGTCGTGGTCGCGGCGAGCGCGGCGTCGCGTGACAGCCGCACCCGGCTCGGCAGCCCGGTCAGCGGCAACGTGCCGGTGGCGGCCAGGTCGGCCCCGAGCACCTCGGCCCGGTAGGTGTTGGACAATCCACGCCGAGCGGACAGGCACACCGTGCGCTGCATGGCCGCGTACGCCCGCTCGCAGGAAACCTCGGTCACCGCGCGCGGCCCGCCGGGCGCGCTCAGCGGAACCGCGGCGAGGCGGCCGTAACCGCCGCCCAGCGCGGTGTTGCGGAAGACCAGGTGGGGCGCGGCCATCGTCGTCGCCAGGTCGGCCACCGGCACGGACGGCGCGGAACCGGCCGCGGCGGCCTGGTCGCGATGCACCCGCAGCACGTAGAAGCCGGCCGCGGCCAGGGCCAGCACGACGACGCTGGCCAGAGCGGCCAGCCGGATACGGGTGTTCACGGACGGGCCTCCGAGGGGCGCAGCATCAGCCAGGCGACGGGCAGGGCGGCGGCGAGCAGCACGCCGATGACGAGCAGGGCGTTGCCCCGGCCGATCAGCACCCACAGGCTGCCGAACGCCAGGGCGGAGACGAACCGCGAGAGGGCGACGACGGTCTGCGCGGCCGCGATGCCGCTGCCCCGGATCTCGTCGCTGACCAGCCGGCTCACCAGTGCGGGCAGCACACCGTCGGTGGCCGCGTAATAGGTGCCGAGTAACAGCAGCACGAGGATCGTGGTCGCCACCCCGCCGAACCGGCCGCCCGCCGCCAGGTACGCCGCGAGCAGGGCGACGTGGCCGCCCACGAAGACGCGGGCCCGGCCGATACGGTCGGCCAGCCGGCCGAGGGGGAGCGCGAACAGCAGGTAGGCGACGTTCGTGCCGACGTAGAGCAGCGGGAACAGACTCGCGGTCAGGTCGTCGCGCTGCTGCACGGCCAGGTAGAGGAATCCATCACCGACGGTGAGCACGCCGAGCAGCGCGGTCGCGGCCAGCGGGCGGCGCAGCCCCTTGCCGGCGATCTCGCGGAACACACGGCGCAGACCGACCCGCGCGGCGCTCGCCCGGGTGCGGACGTCGGGCACGAACAGCAGCAGGACGGCGAACCCGACCACGGCGAAGGCGAACGAGACGACGAAGACCGAGTCGTAGCTGCCGGGGACGAGCGCCAGCAGCGCGAACGCGACCAGCGGGCCGAGCACGGCGCCGATCGTGTCGAGGGTGCGGTGCACGCCGAACGCGCGGCCGAGCTGGGCCGGTTCGGACGACTCGGCGATGATGGCGTCGCGCGGCGCGGTCCGCAGGCCCTTGCCGAGCCGGTCGGCCGAGATGACACCGACGATCGCGGCGAAGCCGTGGGCCGGCAGCAGCGCGATGCGGCTGAGCGCCGAGACGCCGTAGCCGACGACCGCGATCCACTTGGGGTGGCCGCCGCGGTCGGCCGCGTAGCCGCCGCCGATCCGTACGACCGCACTGACGCCCTGGTAGAGGCCGTCGACGAAACCGTAGGCGAGGTAGCCGAGCCCGACCGCGGTGGTCAGGTAGAGGGGGAGCACGGCGGCGACCATCTCGGACGAGATGTCGGTGAACATGCTCACGATGCCGAGCAGGACCACCGTCGAGGCCACCCGGCCCGCGGGACCCGCGGAATTCGCGGGCCGGTCGCGTACCGAGACGTACACGTATAGCCCTTCCTCTCCTGCTGTAGCCGGTATTGCCCGACCACCACCTTGACGCACGAGCACGTGTGCGCGGGAGTCGGCCGTCCGGTCGGGGCTGACCGGCCGAGAAGCCGTCCATCGTGGCCGTCCGGTGTGTCCGGCGGGGTGGTGCCCGCCCGCGCGCATCGAGATACTGCCTGCGTGATCAGCGTGGTTGTCCCGGCGCACAACGAGGCGCCCGTGATCGGACGGTTACTCCGAGGTCTCCTGGACGGTGCGAAACCGGACGAGCTAGAGGTCGTGGTCGTGCCCAACGGGTGCACAGACGACACTGCCCGGGTCGCCGGCTCGTTCGGCGATCCGGTGCAGGTCGTCGAGGTGGAGAGGCCCGGCAAGTACGCCGCGTTACGAGCCGGTGACGACCGGGTCTCCGGCTCCGAAGTGGTCTATCTGGACGCCGACGTCGAGATCGGCGCCGACGACGTACGCCGTCTCGCCGAGGCCCTGCGCGAGCCCGGTGTGCTCGCGGTCGCGCCGCAACGGGTCGTGGCCACCGAGCGGTCGTCCTGGCCGGTGCGGTGGTACTACGACGTGTGGCAAGACCTGCCGGTCGTACGGGAGGGACTGTTCGGCCGTGGCGTCATCGCGGTGTCGGCCCCGGCCCGCGAGCGGCTGCGCGCGGTGCCCGACGTGATGGGCGACGACCTCGCCGCCTCGGTCGCGTTCACCCCGGCCGAGCGGCGCGTCGTCACCGGCGCCACCGTGGTCGTGCACCCGCCCCGCACGCTGGCCGACCTGCTGCGCCGCCGGGTGCGGTCGGTCACCGCGACGACCCAGCTCCAGCAGGCTCAGCTCCAGATGGGTCGGCCCGGCGCGGTCGACGCCGCCCGCACGACGAAGGCCGACCTGCTCGGCGTCGTGCGCGCCAAACCCTGGGCCGCCCCGAAACTCGCCGTCTTCCTGGCCGTCACGCTGGTGACCCGCCGCCGGGCCCGCCGCGCGGTGCGGGCCGGCGACTTCAGCACGTGGCTGCGCGACGAGAGCAGCCGGGCCGCATGAGGGTCGCCGTGGTCGTCGTGACCTACAACAGCGCCGCCGTGCTGCCGGGCCTGCTCGAGTCGCTGCCCGAGGGGCTCGACGGGGTCGAGTGGGGCCTCTACGTGGCCGACAACGCCTCGGCCGACGACAGCGTGGCCATCGCCCGCGGTCTCGTGCCCGGCTGCCACATCGAGCAGACCGGACGAAACGCCGGATACGCCGCCGCCTTCAACGCCGCGCTGCGGGTCGCCGAGCCGTACGACGCCGTGCTCCTGCTCAACCCCGACGTGCGCCTGAAACCGGGTTCGGTGGCCACGCTGTTGGCCCGGCTGGGCGACGGCGTCGGTATCGCCGTGCCGCGCATCCTCGGCGAGGACGGCCACGTCGCCTACTCACTGCGCCGGGAACCGACCGTGCGCCGTGCCCTCGGCGAGGCCGTACTGGGCCAGCGCGCCGGGCGGTTCCCCGCGCTCGGTGAGACGGTCCTCGACCGCGAGGCCTACTTCCGCGACGGCGCGACCGACTGGGCCACCGGCGCCGTCATGCTCATGTCCCGCGAGTGCCTGCAAGCGTGCGGCCCGTGGGAGGAGCGGTTCTTCCTGTATTCCGAGGAGACGGAGTTCGCCCTGCGGGCCCGCGACCGGGGCTTCGTGACCGAGCTGGTCGCCGCGGCCGAGGTCGTGCACATCGGCGGCGAGTCGCGGGTCTCGCCGGCCCTGTGGAGCCTGCTGACCGTCAACCGGGTGCGGCTCTACCGCATGCGGCACTCCCGGCCGGCCTCGGCGTTCTACTGGTCGGCGGTCTTCCTGCGTGAGGCATCTCGTGCCATGCTGGGGCATCAGCGCAGCCGGCAGGCCGTGGCCGCGTTGCTGCGCCCGGCCCGCCTGCCGTTCCCGCCCGCTTAACCGTTCGTCCACTTTAGAGGCATGCGCCCCGGCGCATGCCTTTTTGTGTGCCCCGAGTCATCACCGGAACGGTTGCCGATCAGCCCTGAACCGTCGAATCCGTATTGACCTTTCTGAGTGGGGCTCGCTCCGGTCGGACGGAGTAATCGGTTGGGTCGCCGCAATTCGGGGCGTACCGGCATGTCAGCTACCGGTCACACCTTCCGGTGGACTCTTCGTACTCAGTAGCCTCACCCTCGGCTCCGCAGAAGGCGCGACAGCTCCGCAGAAGCGTTGGCGGGCAAGAACTTCAGGCCTCTCGGCCGTCCCTGCTGCTCGGAAGGACGACATGACGTCAGCACCCGCGAGATATGTCCACCTCGACGGTGAGACGGCCGAGCTGACAAATCGGCTTATCGCCCTCGCCACGCGCGGACTCCCGGACATGTACCGGGCCGAGAGCGACGAATTCGCCTTCACGCGCATATTCGCGCCGGAGCAGACATACCTGTCCGGAACGAGCCTTCGGTACGCCGCCATCGTGGCCCTCGGGGTGACCTGGCTGCCCGCCGCCCAGCAACCCGCGCTGCTGGGCGGGCACGAGCTCGAGAAGTTCGTCTCGCTGCTGATCGAGCGTCAGGCGAGCAGCGGCAACCTCGGCGACATCGCGCTGGTCGCCTGGAGCGCCGCCCAGATCGGCCACCCGATGCTGTCCGAGGCCCTGCGCCGCCTGCACGAGTTCGACCGCCGCACCGCCCCGGAATACGTCGTCGAGGCCGCCTGGGTCGTCTCCGCGCTGGCCGCCGCCCGCACCCACGCCGACGTCGAGGAGCATCTGGCCCAGGCCCGCCTGCGGCTGCTCGCGAGCGTGCGGCCGGGCAGCCCGCTCTTCCCCCACGCCACCGGCCCCGGCCTCGTCAAGCCCTACCGCGACCACGTTGCCTGTTTCGCCGACCAGGTCTATCCGATTCAGGCACTGGCCCGGCTGCACCACACGGCCGACGACCCGGCCGCGCTGAAGGCCGCCCGCACGGCGGCCGAGCAGATCTGCCGCCTGCAGGGGCCCGACGGGCAGTGGTGGTGGCACTACGACGCCCGCACCGGCGATGTGGTCGAGGGCTACCCGGTCTACACCGTGCATCAGCACGCGATGGGGCCGATGGCGCTGCTCGACCTGACCGACGCGGGCGGCGGCGACTACGCCGAGCCGATCCGCAAGGGCCTGCGCTGGCTGCTCGGCCCGGCCGAGCTGAGCGAGAACGACGAACACGGCGAGACCGTCGGGAACGGCGAGCCGATGCTGCTCGACGAGCAGGGGCTGACCGTCCGCAAGGTGTTCCGCGGCGACCCGCGCAAGGTCGTGCGGGCCGCGCGCACGCTCGCCACCCGGGCCAAGCCGGGGCTCGACGTGCCACTGCTCGACCGCGTCTATCAACCGACCTCCCTCGACCGCGAGTGCCGGCCGTACGAGTTCGGCTGGCTCTACTTCGCGTGGCTGGCCCAGCTCGACGAGCCGATCGAGGTCATCCGATGACGACCACCACCGCCGGCAAACGCGACCTTTTCGGCGTACGGCTCGACGCGCTCACCCTCGAGCAGACCGTGCAGCGCTGCCTCGACTCGGTCGCCACCGGCGAACTGCTCGAGGTCGGCGTGGTCAACGCCGCGAAGATCGTGAAGATGCGCGGCGACGACGCCCTGCGCGAGGCGGTGACCGGCTGCGGCCTGATCGTGGCCGACGGCCAGTCCGTGGTCTGGGCGAGCCGGGTCCTCAAGCAGCCGCTGCCCGAGCGCGTCGCCGGCATCGACCTGTTCCAGCGCCTGCTCTACATGGCCGAGCTGCAGGGCCATTCCGTCTACTTCCTCGGCGCCCGGCCCGAGGTGCTCGAGACGATGGTCGAGCGCATCCGCAAGCAGCACCCGCGGCTGTCCGTCGCCGGCTGTCGCGACGGCTACTACCCCGCCGAGGAGTCCGAGGCGGTCGCCGACACCATCAAGGGCAGCGGCGCCGATCTGTTGTTCCTGGGCATGACCTCGCCCAAGAAGGAGGTCTTCGTGGCCACGCACGGCGCCCGCACCGGCGCCAAAGTGGTGCACGGAGTGGGGGGCTCCTTCGACGTGCTGGCCGGGGTCGTCAAACGGGCGCCGGTCGTCTGGCAGCGCCTGGGCTGCGAGTGGCTCTACCGGGCCCTGCAGGAACCGCGCCGTCTGGGCCGCCGGTACCTCACCACAAATGTCGCCTTCGTCGGGCTCGTCGCCCGCGAATGGCTGCGCAAGCCATCTGGGGGGATTTAACACATGCGAGTCGTCATCGCCGGTCAGGGCTACGTGGGGCTGCCTCTGGCCGTCCGCGCGGCCGAGGTCGGTCACGAGGTCGTCGGCTACGACGTCGACACCGTCCGGATCGGCCGTCTGACCGGGGGAGACTCTTACGTCGAGGACATCCCGGCCGAGCGGCTGCGGGCGGCGCTCGACAGCGGGCGTTACCGGCCGAGCCTCGACGCGGCCGACTGCGCCGGGTTCGACGTCGCCGTCATCACCGTGCCGACGCCGCTGCGCGACGGGGTGCCCGACCTGTCGTACGTGGAAGCCTGTTCCGAGATGCTCGGCGGGCACCTGCGTCCCGGCGCGCTCGTCGTGCTCGAGTCGACCACCTATCCCGGCACCACCGAAGAGGTCGTCGGCCCGATCCTCGAGAAGGCGTCCGGGCTGACCGTCGGCGCCGACTTCGCGCTGGGCTTCAGCCCCGAGCGCATCGACCCGGGCAACCCGACGTGGAACCTGGTCAACACCCCCAAGGTCGTCTCCGGTACGGACGAGGCGTCGCTCAAGCGGGTCAAGGAGTTCTACGACACGGTCGTCGAGACCACCGTGACCGTCTCGTCGATGCGCGAGGCCGAGCTGGCCAAGCTCATCGAGAACACGTTCCGCCACGTCAACATCGCGCTGGTCAACGAGATGGCGATGATCTCGCACGACCTCGGCATCGACGTGTGGCAGGCGATCGACGCGGCCTCGACCAAGCCGTTCGGCTTCATGAAGTTCACCCCCGGCCCCGGCGTCGGCGGCCACTGCCTGCCGATCGACCCGTCCTACCTGTCGTGGCGCGTGCAGCGGGCCCTCGGCCAGAGTTTCCGCTTCGTCGACCTGGCCAACGACATCAACAACCACATGCCCGACTACGTCGTACGCCGCCTGACCGCCGCCCTGAACAGCCGGCAGCGCTCGGTCTCGGGCAGCCGCATCCTGCTGCTCGGCCTGGCCTACAAGAAGAACACCGGCGACGCCCGCGAGTCGCCCGCCGTCCGGGTCGTGCAGCTGCTGCGCCAGATGGGCGCCGAGGTGCGCGTGGCCGACCCGCACGTCGTCGAGGCCGTGCACGGCGCCGACGACCTGACGATGGTCACCGCCGACGCCGCGGAGCTGCGCGCGGCCGACGCCGTCGTGCTGCTGGCCGACCACGACGAGTTCGACTACGACCTGATCGGCCGCGAGGCCCGGTGCCTGCTCGACACGCGGCGGCGCCTGAGTGGCCCGACGGTCGAGGTGATCTGAGGATGCCGAGGATCGTCATCGTGGCCGGCGCCCGGCCCAACTTCATGAAGGTCAAGCCGGTGATGGACGCGCTCGAGGCGCGCGGCGCCGACGTCGTGCTCGTGCACACCGGCCAGCACTACGACGCCGCGATGAACGACGTGTTCTTCGCCGACCTCGGCCTGCGCCCGCCCGACCGGCATCTGGGCACCGGCTCGGGCACCCACGCCGAGCAGACCGCCCGGGTGATGACCGCGTTCGAGCCGCTGGTCGAGGAGCTCAGCCCCGACGCGGTCGTGGTCGTCGGCGACGTCACCTCGACCCTGGCCTGCGCGCTCGTCGCGGCGAAGGCGGGCGTCGTCGTCGCGCACGTCGAGGCGGGCCTGCGCAGCCGCGACTGGAGCATGCCCGAAGAGGTCAACCGGCTGGTCACCGACCGGCTCAGCGACCTGCTCTTCGCGCCCTCGCCCGACGGCGTCGACAACTTGCGGGCCGAGGGCTACCACGACGACCAGATCCACCTGGCCGGCAACGTCATGATCGACACGCTGTTCGCCAACCTCGACCGCGCGCTCGCCTCCGACGTGCTGCACCGGCACGGGCTCACCCCTGGCGGGTACGCCCTGGCGACCCTGCACCGGCCGGCCAATGTGGACGACCCGGCGGTGCTGGCCGGGTTGCTGCGCGCGTTCGGCGAGGTGGCGCGGGAGCTGCCCGTGGTGCTGCCCGTGCACCCCCGCACCGCGGTGCGGCTCGAGTCGGCCGGCGTACCCGAGGGTCTGCGTCTCGTGCCGCCGGCCGGGTATCTCGACTTCATCGCGTTGCAGGCGTCGGCCCGGCTTGTGCTGACCGACTCGGGCGGCATCCAGGAGGAGACCACCGCGCTCGGCGTGCCCTGCCTGACCACCCGCGACTCGACCGAGCGACCGATCACCCTGACCGAGGGCACCAACCTCCTGGTCGGACGCGACCCGGCGCGCATCGTGGCCGCGGCCCGCGAAGTTCTCGCGAACCCGCCGGCCAAGCGCTCGCCGGCCCTGTGGGACGGGCACGCGGGGGACCGGGTCGCCGACGTCCTGCTGGCCCACCTGGCGTCGCCGGTCCGGCCGCGCCCGACCGACGTACGGGACACGGCGGTCGGCTCACCGGCCTGATCGGCACGGAAACCGGCCCGGCTCCTGCTCACACGGGGGCCGGGCCGGATTTCACCCCGGCCCGCCACCGGCGCCACGGGGTCCGGGCCGCCGGTCGTCGTGGTGGCGGGCCGAGCGGCCGGTCGCGCTGGTTCGAGGTTGCGCGAAGCGAAAATCGCAGGCCCTATTTCAAGAGAACCGGCCTCTCCTTATCCATCGTCAACGCGAGATCATGGATATGGGCCCCTCGGACGTGACCGAGGCACCTACATCCTTGATCAGCTGAGTGCTCAAAGTGCTGAGGGCCCAGGTTCCTGGAATTCGGTAGGGGTCATGCGATCACCGTGACAGCCGCACCAAATTGGTCGGGGCCACCGGCATCGGCTGTGGCTGCTCTAGTAGGCGCCCGAGCTACGGGCGACGGCACTGACGGTTCGCGCCAAAATGGCCAGATCCATGGAAAGCGACCAGTTCTCCACATACGTGAGATCGAGCCGGATCGACTCTTCCCACGACAGGTCGGAGCGCCCGGAAACCTGCCACAGCCCGGTGAGCCCCGGCTTGACGACGAGGCGTCGCAACATGTCGGACGGGTAACCCGCGACCTCTTTGGCGAGCGGCGGCCGGGGCCCCACCAACGACATGTCGCCCTTCAGCACGTTGACCAGCTGCGGCAGCTCGTCGAGCGAGAACCGCCGCAACCACCGACCGACGGGCGTGACCCGCGGGTCTTTGCGCATCTTGAACAGCTCGCCGTCTGTGTCGTTGAGGTTCCGCAGTTCGATCAGGCGCGCTTCCGCGTTCACGACCATCGTGCGGAACTTGTACAACGTGAACAGCCGGCCGTCCTTGCCGACCCGTTCCTGCCGGAAGATGGCCGGCCCTCGCCCGCCGCGGCCGAACATGACCAGCGCGGCCACGACGGCCAGCGCCGGCGATGCGAGTGTCAGCAGGACCAACGCCCCGATCCGGTCGAATCCCGCCTTGACGAGCCGGGCGCTGCCTTTCAGGCGCGGATGCTCGACGTGCAGCATCGGCAGGCCGTCCACGGGCCGGATCGTTGTGCGGTCACCGGCCACGTCGACCAGGGTGCTCGCCACGATGAGGTCGATGTCGTCTCGTTCGAGCTGCCACGCGAGCCGCCGCAAGGCCGCCCCGTCGATCTCCGGGCACGACAGTACGACCACTGTGTCGGCCTCGCAGCGGGTCACCGCCGTCGCCACTCCGTCGAAGTTGCCGAAGATCGGCGGCAGCCCGAGCGTGATCCCGTTGCGGATGTGCCCGGGCGGCAGGCAGGCTCCGATGACGTCGAGCCCGTGGTGCCGTTCGCGGCTGAGGCGCCGGGTCATGTCCGCGACCGCCCGCTCGTGTCCCACCAGGATGACCCGATGCAGGTGTTGCCCTCGGGCCCAGCGCCGGTGCAGGATCTGCCGGCTGCCGAAGCGCCCGGCCAGCGTGACCAGCACCGCCATCGGGATCGCGATAATGATGTAGCCGCGCGCCAATCGCAGGTCGAATGCGAACGAAACGACCGCGAGCCCGGCGGTCAGGGCCAGTCCGGCGCGAAACACTCGAGCATACTCGTCGGTGCCGACGAACAGATGGCGGGGTTCGTACGCGCGGTTCAGTGTGAGGCAGGCGACCCACGCAACAGGAATTACAAATGTCAATAGAAAATAGCCGTTGGCGAACGGGTCGCGGTTCGGCGACCCGAACCTGAGGAACAGGGCCGAGCCGGCCGCGGCCAGGGCGACGAGGAAGTCGAGAACGTAGAGGGTCAGCAGGTAGCGGTTCTGCCAGCCGGATCGGGCGGCGTTGGGCCTCGGGTCCGTGTTGAGCTGCGCTGTTCGGTCTCTGAGGTCAACTGTCGACATCGACTCGACTGTCCGCACGCGGTGCCCCCATCATCGACTTCTGTCAATCGCCTGTCCGCCTGTCGGGGCCGGCCGGATCGGCCTCCCGCCCCGCGCGGACGCACACCACAGAGATTGCTGAATGGTCACCCGTCCGCGCTACGCCCGTCCGTATGAGACGTGTACCGGTTCGGATGAGGGGGCTTCAGGAACGGTGTCCAAAGTGGTCACAATGGACGTTCTGCTATTTCGGCACGCATCGACGCGCACCGTAGCGAAATTGCGGGCGATATAGCAAGAGATCAGGCCCGGGTCAACGATCGCCGCTGTCATGCTCCCGACGCTTCTCCGTCCAGCGGACACAGTCGTCGTACCGGGGGAGCAGTCCCGCCTCGCGCGCCTCGCTCAGCGTCGGCGCCGCCGCGTCCTTCGGCGAGAGCAGCGCCGCGCCGGCCGGCCACGCAATGCCCAGTGAAGGGTCCAGCGGGTGCACACCGTGTTCGTGGCCGGGCCGATAGGTGGCCGAGCAGAGGTACGCCACCGTCGCCCCCTCGGTCAGCGCACAGAACGCATGCCCGAGCCCTTCGGCCAGATAGACCGCCCGCCGTGAGACGTCGTCGAGCGGCACCGCCTCCCACGCGCCGAACGTGGGCGAGCCGACGCGCAGGTCGACCACCACGTCGAGGATCGCGCCCGACACGCACGTCACGTACTTCGCCTGCCCGGGCGGCACATCAGCGAAGTGGACCCCTCGTACGACGTCCCGCGCCGAGGTCGACAGGTTGGCCTGGGCCAGATCGAGCCGGTGCCCGACCGCGGCGGCCAGGGCGTCGAAGCGGTACCACTCCAGGAACGCGCCACGCTCGTCGCGGTGCTGGACCGGCGTGACCTCGAAGGCGCCCTCGACGCTCAGGGGTCGTACCTTCACCGGAATCTCCCATCGAGAAGCCCGAGCAGATATTCTCCGTAGCCGCTCTTCATCAGGGGTGTGGCCAGGCGGCGCACGTCGTCGTCGGAGATGAAGCCGAGCCGCCAGGCCGCCTCCTCGACACAGCCGATCTTCAAGCCCTGCCGTTCCTCGATGACCCGTACGTACTCCGACGCCTGCACCATCGACTGGAAGGTGCCGGTGTCGAGCCACACCGTGCCGCGCTCCAGCACGGTCACGTCGAGGCGGCCCTGGCGCAGATACTCCTCGTTCACCGCCGTGATCTCCAGCTCGCCGCGCGCGCTCGGTTCGAGTTTGTCGGCGATGGCGACGACGTCCGCGTCGTAGAAGTAGAGCCCCGGGACGACGTACGTGCTCTTGGGCTGGGCGGGCTTCTCCTCGATGGAGACGACGTGGCCCTCGCCGTCGAACTCGACGACCCCGTACCGCTGGGGGTCGGCCACCGGATAGGCGAAGACGCGGCCGCCGCCGGGTTCGCGGAAACGGGACAACTGCCGGCCCAGGCCGACGCCGTGGAAGATGTTGTCGCCCAGGATCAACGCCACCGGCTGGTCACCGATGAAGTCGGCGCCGATCCGGAACGCCTGGGCGATGCCGTTGGGTTCCGGTTGCACGGCATAGGTCAGGGAAAGCCCGAAACTGCTCCCGTCGCCCAGCAATCGCTGGAATTGTGGCTGGTCCTCGGGGGTCGTGATGACCAGGATCTCGCGGATCCCGGCCGACACGAGCGTGGTCAACGGGTAGTAGACCATCGGCTTGTCGAAGATCGGCATCAGCTGCTTCGAGGTCGCGATGGTAAGGGGCCAGAGTCGCGAGCCGGTTCCCCCGGCGAGCAGAATTCCGCGCACGGACGAAGGTTACGGAGCGCGCCCACCCTGTCTACACTCGCCAGCCGTGCACATTTTTGTGACCGGCGGAGCCGGATTCATCGGATCGGCCTATGTCCGTGCCGTCCTTCAGGACGATGCCGTTTCCGTGACCGTCCTTGACTTACTGTCCTATTCGGGCAACCGCGACAACCTGCCGGAATCGCACCCGCGGTTACGCTTCGTGCAGGGCGACATCACCGATACGGACCTGCTGCGCTCGCTCCTGCCGGGGCACGACGCGGTCGTTCACTTCGCGGCCGAGTCCCACGTGGACCGTTCGATTGCCGGGGCCGAGCCCTTCGTACGCACCAACGTGCTCGGCACCCAGGCCCTGCTCGACGCCGCCCGCGTGGCCGGAACCGGCCGGTTCGTGCACGTTTCGACCGACGAGGTCTACGGCTCGATCGACGAGGGTTCGTGGACCGAGACGTGGCCGCTCGCCCCGAACTCCCCGTACGCCGCCTCCAAGGCCGGCTCCGACCTGATGGCCCTGGCCGCGCACCGCACCCACGGTATGGACGTCGTCGTCACCCGGTGCTCGAACAACTACGGCACGCACCAGTTCCCCGAGAAGGTCATCCCGCTCTTCGTCACCAACCTGATGGACGGCGGCACGGTCCCGCTCTACGGCGACGGCGGCAACGTGCGCGACTGGCTGCACGTCTCCGACCACGTCCGCGGCATCCAGCTCGTGCTCGAGAAGGGCCGGGCGGGCGAGGTCTACAACATCGGCGGCGGCACCGAACTGACCAACCGCGAACTGACCGAGCGGCTGCTCGACGCGTGTGGCGCCGGCTGGGACAGGGTCGTCCCGGTCACCGACCGCAAGGGGCACGATCGCCGCTACTCACTCGACGTCACCAAAATCAGTGAAGAGCTCGGGTACGCCCCCCAGGTCGGACTCGACGAGGGTCTGGCCGCGACGGTCGCCTGGTATCGCGACAACCGCGCGTGGTGGGAGCCCCTGAAGGCGCGGGCACTCTGATGCGGTGGCTCGTGACCGGCGCGGGCGGCATGCTCGGCCAGGACCTGTGCGCGGCCCTGGCCTCGGCGGGGGAGACCGACGTGGTCGCGGCTTCCCGCAGCGACCTCGACATCACCGACCCGTCGTCCGTGCGCGCCGCGGTCGCCGGGGCCGACTTCGTCCTGAACGCGGCGGCCTGGACCGACGTCGACGGTGCCGAAGCCGCGGAGGAGGCGGCCACGGCGGTCAACGGCGACGCCGTACGACTCCTGGCCTCCTTCGCCGGCCCTCGTCTGATCCACTTCTCCACCGACTACGTCTTCGACGGCTCGGCATCGGTGCCCTACCTCGCCGACCACCCCCAGGCGCCCGTCAACGCGTACGGCCGGAGCAAGGCCGTCGGCGAGCGAGCCGTTCTCGACGCGGGCGGTTACGTGATTCGAACCGCCTGGCTCTACGGCGCCCACGGCCCCAACTTCGTACGCACCATGCTCCGCTTGGCCGAGTCGCGCGACACCCTCGATGTGGTCGACGACCAGACCGGCCCGCCGACGTGGTCGTGGGCCCTGGCCCAGCAGACCGTCGCCCTGGCCCTGGCCGACGCCCCGCCCGGCGCCTACCACGGAACCGCGGCCGGCAGCACCACGTGGTTCTGGCTGGCCCGAGCCGTGTTCGCCGACGCGGGTCTGGACCCCGCCCGCGTGCGGCCCACCACCAGCGACCGTTTCCCCCGCCCGGCCCGCCGCCCGTCCTACAGCGTGCTCTCCCACGACGGCTGGACCGGCACCGGCGTCGCCCCGCTCGGCCACTGGCGTTCGATGCTCACCGACGCTATGCCGGCTCTTCGTCGCTGACGTCCCGTTCGCTGGATCCCGCCGGGCGGTCGGGACCCTCGGCCAGCAGGGCGTCCAGGGTCCGGCGGGCCGCGGGCAGGGAACCGCGCAGGCTCACCGTGCGCAGTTCGCGGTCGAGGGCGGTGGCCGCGTCGCGGACGTGCCGGTCCGGGCTGGTCGCGCCGGCGGTCAGGGCCGCCTCGACTCGGGTCCACAGGTGCCAGGTGTCGTCGTCGAGCAGGCGGTGGGCCGCCCGGTCGAGCGCGACGCAGGTGATGTCGACGGCCGCTTCCTCGCCCAACTCGGCCACCCAGGCCAGTTCGTCGGCGGCCGGCTTCAGCGAGGGCGACTCGTGCAGGACCACGGCATAGAGCATCGCGAGGACGGTTGTCCGGTGCGGTTCGGTCGCAAGGTGCGGGAAACGGGCGGTCAGTCGTGCGGCGCGGCCCAGTGGCAGGTCGACGGACTCGCGGGTGTCGCGGACGCGGGCGTGGTACGGCCGCTGTTCGCGCTGGGCGAACGGCGTCTCGCGGCGGCCCTCGGCCAGCAGGCGCGCGGCGACCGAATAGGCCACCCCGAGCTGGGCGGCCAGCGCCCGGACGGCGCGGCGGCGGGCCCGGTCGTTGCCCTGTTTCGTCCCGGTCATGGCGGCCTCCCCTCCCCGCCATCGTAGGGCGATCCGTCGTATGCTGTGGGGGCCGCGCGCCGGCACGAGCGTCGCGAGCCCCCCACGCGGGCCCGCCTGAAACGCCAAGAGGCTCCGACTCAGCGCATCTCACCCGATCGCGATGACACGCGTCTATCCCGGTGAGGTGCGTGGGGCCTCGCCGTCGAGGACGTGATTGTCGTGTTCGAACGGTTCACCGACCAGGCGCGCCGCGTGGTGGTGCTCGCCCAGGAGCAGGCCCGCCTTCTCAACCATCCCTACATCGGCACCGAACATCTGTTGCTCGGTCTGACCCAGGAGGGCATTGCGGCCAAAGCCCTCAACAGTCTCGGCGTCACTCTCGACGGGGTTCGCCGCGCCGTCGAGGCAAAGGTCGGCCTGGGCGCCTCGTCGCCGGGCGGGCACATTCCCTTCACACCCCGCGCGAAGACCGTGCTCGAACTGGCGTTGCGCGAGGCCCTGCAACTCGGCCACAACCACATCGGCGCCGAGCACCTCCTTCTCGGCCTGATCCGTTCCGGCGAGGGCGTCGCTCTCGACGTTTTGGAAGCGGACCCCCAGCGCGTTCGGGAAAAGGTGCTCTCCCTCATGTCGGAGCCCCCGGTCGTCGTCCATTCCACCCTGCTCGACCAGTTCGGCGAGAACCTGACGCAGCGCGCCCGGGACGGGAAACTCGACCCGGTCATCGGCCGGGACAGCGAGATCGAACGGGTCATGGTGGTGCTTTCCTGCCGCATGAAGAACAACCCGATTCTTCTCGGCGAACCGGGCGTCGGAAAGACCGCCGTCGTCGACGGCCTGTCGCAGCTCATCGTCCGCGGCGCGGTGCCCGGGACGCTGCGCGACAAGCAGGTCTACACGCTCGACATGAGCTCGCTGGTGGCCGGCTCGCGCTATCGCGGCGACTTCGAGGAACGGCTCAAGAAGGTCGTCCGGGAATGCCGCTCGCGCGGTGACATCATCCTGTTCATCGACGAGATCCACCAGCTCGTCGGGGCCGGCGCGGCCGAGGGGGCGATCGACGCGGCCAGCATTCTCAAGCCGATGCTGGCCCGCGGCGAACTGCAGACCATCGGCGCGACGACCACCACCGAATACCGCAAGTATTTCGAGAAGGACGCGGCGCTGGCCCGGCGCTTCCAGCCGGTACGCGTCGAGGAGCCGACCCAGGCGGCGGCGGTCGAGATCCTGAAGGGCCTGCGGGACCGGTACGAGGCGCACCACCGCGTGTCCTACAGCGACGACGCCCTGACCGCGGCGGTGACGCTGGCCGGCCGGTACGTGCCCGACCGGTTCCTGCCCGACAAGGCGATCGACCTGATCGACGAGGCGGGCGCGCGGATGCGGCTGCGCGGGGACGACACGATCGACGACGAGCGGATCGCCGAGGTGCTGGCGAGCTGGACCGGCATTCCCGTTCACAAGCTGACCGAGCGGGAGACGTCCCGGCTGCTGGGCATGGAGGACGAACTGCACAAGCGCGTGATCGGTCAGGACTTGGCGGTGGCGGCGGTGTCGCGCGCGATAAGGCGTACGCGGGCCGGGTTGAAGGATCCTCGGCGCCCGAGCGGATCGTTCATTTTCGCGGGCCCGTCCGGCGTCGGTAAGAGCTCGCTGGCCAAAGCGCTGGCCGAATTCCTGTTCGGCGACGAGGACGCGCTGATCCAGCTCGACATGTCGGAGTTCCACGATCACTCCACGGTGTCACGGCTCGTCGGGGCGCCGCCTGGATACGTCGGCCACGACGAGGGCGGCCAGTTGACCGAGAAGGTGCGCCGCAAGCCGTTCTCGGTCGTGCTCTTCGACGAGATCGAGAAGGCGCACACCGATGTCTTCAACGCGCTGCTGCAGATTCTCGAGGACGGTCACCTCACCGACGGCCAGGGCCGGCGGGTCGACTTCAAGAACACCGTCATCGTCCTGACGACGAATTTGGGAACGCGTGGTTCCTCGGTGCCGGTCGGCTTCGGCCGGTCGAGCCGCGCGGACGACGACCGGGTGAAGCAGGCGCTGAAGGAGCATTTCCGTCCCGAGTTCCTCAACCGCGTCGACGACACGATCGTCTTCCCGCCGCTGACCGAGGACGAGGTGCTGCGCATCGTCGACGTGATGATGGCGCGCGTCGATGCCCAACTGCGTACGAAAGGCATCGAACTGGAACTGACCCCGGCCGCCCGCGCCCACCTGGCCCGGCGCGGCTTCGACCCGGCGATGGGCGCCCGCCCGCTACGCCGCGTGATCCAGCGCGAGATCGAGGACCCCCTGGCCGAGAAGCTGCTGCTCGACGACGTCCGCGCCGGCGACCGCCTGGTGATCGACTCCAGCGGGGACAGCCTCGTGTTCGGGGTCACGCAGGGCGCGGCGTCCTGACGAAAGCCCGGTGTGGTCGCGGCCACCGCGCCCAGCGCTGCACCGGCCGCCGGAGAACAAGCTCCACTAGCATCGGGGCATGTCACGGACCGTTGCTCTGGCGCTGGGCTCCGGCGGGGCCCGGGGGTTCGCGCACATCGGCGTCATCCAGGTGCTCGAGGAGCGCGGCTTCGAGGTGTGCGCCGTCGCCGGGTCGTCGATGGGGGCGCTGGTCGGCGGGGTGATGGCGGCCGGGCGGCTCAAGGACTTCACCGACTGGGCGGTCAGCCTCAAACAGCGCGACGTGCTGCGCCTGATCGACCCGAAGTGGGCGGCGGCCGGGGCGATGGGCGCCGACCGGCTGATCAACCACCTCAACGAGTTCCTGACCGACGTCGAGATCGAGAACCTGCCGATCCCGTACACCGCCGTGGCCACCGACATCGAGGCGCGCCGCGAGGTCTGGTTCCAGAAAGGCCTGCTCCGCTCGGCGATCCGCGCCTCCATCGCGATCCCCGGCGTGATCACCCCGGTGGTCATCGACGGCCGCCTGCTGGCCGACGGCGGGCTGCTCAACCCGGTCCCGATCGAGCCGACCGCGGCCTCCGGCGCCGAGCTGACCGTCGCCGTGTCGTTGCAGGCCCCGCGCGCGTCGCAGGAGCCCACCAGCCCGGTCCGCGCGGCCGCCGCACCGCAGTGGGTCGAGGAGTGGCGCGGCCGCTTCCGCCAGGTCTTCCGCACCCGTACGCCGAAGGCCACCGCCCCGACCGCGCTCCCCGACGACCTGCGCATCGGCCACGTGCTGGGCCTGTCCCTCGACGCGATGCAGGACCTGATCGCCCGCTACCGCATGGCCGGCCTGCCACCCGACATCCACATCACCGTCCCGGTCAGCGCGAGCGGCATCCTCGACTTCCACCGGGCCGCCGACCTGGTAGCCATCGGCCGCGAGCTGACGATGAAGGCCCTGGACGACGCCGGCTACTGAGACTCAGGCCGAGATTCCCGCGTACGTCAACCAGCGCTCGCGCGGTGACAACCGTAAGCGGACCTTGCTCGGGTCGACGCGGCCCAGGGCGGGCAGCCGTTCGCGGATGCGCAGCTGGGCCTGCTCGGTGGCGTCGGTCAGGAGGCGTTGCACGTGGGCGTGGTCGCGGTGTTCCTGGGAGAGCATCACGATCAGTTTCGCGCGGCCGCGCACCACGTCGCCGCGGCACAGGCGCGACTGGGCGTACGCGATCTCGCAGCGCCGCGTGTGAGGCTGCAGCGCGGCCTGCACCTCGGCCAGCAGCGCCGGTGTGTCGACCGAGCGGTGCGGGAGCTGCCACCAGAGCCAGATCGGGTACGGCACCCGGCCGGTGATCGTGGCGCCGGTCTGCTGGCTCGACGGCGGATAGGTGCAGCGCATCGACGGGCTCACCGCCACCTTCCAGTCGGCGATCAGGCTCTCGTCGGAGGAGTCGCCGCCCTCGAACGGCGGCCCGGTGCACGCGGTCAGCCGGGGCAGCGCCTCGACCCAGCCGCCGGTCCATTGCGGGAGTGTGCCGGGGACGCCGGCCGCGACCGGCAGCAGCAGGTTGATGAACGTCGTCTTGCGCATGCTGGAGATCGACGCGGCCAGCACGCCGATGCCGCGGGCGCGCAGGGCCGCGACCGCCGCCGCCGTCGTGCCGGGGCGCGACGGGCCGACCACGCTCGCGATCACGGCCCGGCGTGGGGTGAGCACCGGCGCGTCGGGGAAGAGCCGCCCGCGCGCCGAGCGGTAGCGTTCGCGGTCGAATCCGCGGATCGTGAACCACTCACCCCGTACGCGGTTGAGCCTTTGATCGCTGAGTTTGAGGCCGAAGCCGTACTCCTCGGCCAGCGCGGCCAGCTCGGTCTCGAGGTCGAGCCGGGCCTCGGCCATCTTGGGATCCATGCCGATCGAGAAGCGCAGGCAGGGGCCGATGGCGTCGCGCAGCCGCTCGTTGGAACCGTCGCCGCGCTCGTTCTTGTTGGTCTGCGGCACCGGGGCGACGGGGGAGTGCAGGTGCAGCACGGGCGCGTCGCGTTCGGCGGCCAGGCCGGTGACCTTCTCGATGACCAGCGCCTGCATGAGCGCCTCGCGGTAGGTCGGCGACCAGTGGGTATTGCCCAGCGTGACGAGGACCTCGAACTTGCGGGTCGACTGGTTGAGGAAGCCGGGGTTGGGCACGGCGTGGCCGAAGTACGTGTACGTCTCGCGCTGCCCGAGGTCCTCGGCCGGGCCGAGCTGCACCCGGCCGCTGAACGCCGACACCGCCGACGGCCAGGTCGACACCGACACCGACAGCCCGGCCGCGGAGAAGTGGCAGAAGTCGGTCGGCCAGCCGTTCGGGTCCTCCTTGTCCGGGTCGACGATCGACACCGGCAGCGACGAGCCGTGGGTCAGCGTGAACTGCACCGACGAGAAATGGGTGCCGGCCGCCTCGGCCGCGATCCGGGCCAGTTCGGACGACTTCGTCGATCCCGCGGGAGACGTCACCTCACACCTCGCCGCGCGCGTCGAAGAAGTCATCGGGCACGACCGTACGGCCGGTGGCCCTGCGGGCGTCGCGCAACCAGCGCGGCACTCGCGTCGAGCGGGGCACCGAGCTGCTGCGATGTCGGCGCCGGGCCGAGAACTCGCACAGGCAGCAGATCAGGATCACGATCAGCACGGCCAGGGCGAGCTGGAACCATCGGGTCATCTCGCGATCGGAGTGCACCGTGCCGACGACGATGGCCAGCGCGGTCGTCACCACGACCGAGGCGGCGGCCAGCGTGCGCTGGAACTTGTGCAGCTGACCCAGCACCGATTTGGTGCTGGGCAGATCGAGCCGGGCCAGAAGCAGACCGGGTACGAGCAACAGCACCGCGACGACCGCGTCGGCCTGGTCGGGTGCGAAGTGGTCGGAGACGCGCGACGAGTAGAGCCAGTCGACCCCGCCCGACAGCAGCGTCCCGATGCCCAGCACGACCAGGGCCAGCCCGGCCACCATGCGGGTGATGCTCTCGATCAGGGCGGGCGCCTCGTCGGCCAGCGCCATGAACGCGAACACCCGCACCGGCTCGGTCGACTGCGGGCTGAGCTCGACCGAGGGCCGCCGCCAGTGCGCGTGGGCGCCGTGCTCGCGGGGGTCGTTGTCGGTGGTGACGTCCCGCCCGACCTGGGCCGCGCGCAACCCGGCGGCGATGTTGAGCAGGGCGGGCCCGGCCAGCCCGGTCCTGGCCAGGTGCTGCAGGCCGTCGGTGGCGTAGTGGGCGCAGAACGCGGCGAGCACGTCGAGCGAGCAGTCGCCGTCGGACAGCTTCCGCAGCACCTGCTCGGCGGTCAGCCTCAACGGCGGCGTCGCGTCGGGACGGACGGGGATCGGCAGACGGGCCAGGTAGGCCTCGTAGCCGGCCAGGTCGACCAGCCGCCGCCGGCCCAGCTCGGCCAGCCGCGACGCGATGCCCTGCATCTCGAGCTCGAACAGTTTGTGGTGGGGGCCGAGCCGCTCGGCGCGCCGGGCCACCGACTCGAGGTCCTGGGCGAGTACCTCGACGAACTCCTCGTCGACGTCGGAGGACATGAGGAACCGCCGTACGCTGATCTCCTGCCGGACGTCGAGGGTCAGGTGGTAGGCCTTGACCGAGCGCGGGATCTCGGTCTCGTACTCGACGACGAACTCGCGGTTGACCGGCAGCACGTTCTTGGCCAGCGACTGCAGCGGGGCCGGGCGGTGCTGGGCCGGCAGCAGCGGCGCCTCCCAGGTCAGGAACCGTCGCGGCCGTTCCGGTCCGAGCTGGGCGACCAGAATGTACTGGCGGACGGCGAGTTGCAACAGCCGGGCGTACGGGACGTCGTCGGTGGCGAAGAGGGCCTCGACGCCGGCCAGCGCGAGGTCCCGTACGGAGGAAGTGGTGTTCGGCGGCGCGGCGTGATCGAGTGGGGTGCGCAAGCGCTGACCGGCCGGGGAACCGACCATGATCAGTTCGGTGATCGCGGCCTCGACCAGCCAGCGCGACCGCTGATGGGTGTGGCGCAGCTGGTGGATCGGGCTGGCCGGCGCGGACACGTCGTCGTGCGCGTTGATCAGCATGAAGAGCAGCTTGACGAAGGCGGCCGCGGTGACCCGGTTGGCGTCGCGATGCGACAGGCGCGGCACGACCTCGCCGTTCGAGTCCTTGATGACCACGGGGGCCAGGTCACGGCGGCTGTAGCGGGAGACCGGCACCCACAGGGCCGAGTCGCCGGGCACGGTCAGCGTGTCGCGCAACCGGCCCGAGATCAGGTCGAGGTCGACGTCGACGCTGATCGTGCGGCTCATGTGGCCGCGGTCCATCAGGGTCAGGTGCTCCGAGAGCCGCGGCAGATGGTCGAGCCGGAAGGACAGGTCCATCAGGGCCAGGCCCAGCGCCGCCTCCCGGCTCGGGAACGTCAGCGGCGAGGTGGGGACCGGCAGCGCCCTGATCATCGTCCGGAGCTGATCGAGCGGCCCGTCGCCCCGCCGGTCGGCCACCGCGGAAGGCCCCCGAAGGTGGACAGTCATGATTCGATCCTGACCGCAACTAGGACCCCGACGACTGATCTGTCGCCATGACGACTGCAGACCCGGCCGAAGCTTCCGCTTCGTCGTCCCGCCGGGCTGGCCGGCCCCGCCGGCGAACTGGATCCCGCCCGCAGGCTGGCGCCCCGACCCCACCTGGCCGCCCGCCCCGGAGGGCTGGCAGTGGTGGGAGCTCGTCTGGGAGTAGCGGGCTTCGGCGGCCGGTCACCGGGCGGCCGGGCAATCCGGTAGGCACGCAGGTCCCGGTCCATGCGCCCATTCGTAGCGCGGGCGTTACGGTGGCAGCGTGCGCGGCGCGGAGTGGGTTCCCGGGATCGGGCTCGCCACGTCCTACCAGGCGAAGTGGCTGCCGCGTGACCTGGTCGCGGGCATTGTTCTGACGACGTTGCTCGTGCCGCAGGGCATGGCCTACGCCGAGCTGGCCGGGCTGCCCGCGATCACCGGGCTCTACACGTCGATTCTCTGCCTGCTGGCGTACGCCGTCTTCGGGCCTTCGAAGGTTCTGGTGCTCGGCCCCGACTCGGCGCTCGGGCCGATGATCGCCGCGGCTGTCGTGCCGCTCGTCGTCGCCGGGGGAGACCCGGGCAAGGCGGTCGCGCTCGCCTCGGTGCTGGCGCTGCTCGTCGGGCTGTTCATGACCGTCGCCGCCGTCGCCAAGCTCGGTTTCGTCGCCGACCTGCTCTCGCACCCCACCCAGCTCGGCTACATCAACGGTCTCGCCCTCACGATCTTCGTCGGTCAGCTCCCGAAGCTGTTCGGGTTCTCGGTCGACGGCGACGGGCTGTTCGACGACGTCCGCGGCTTCGTGACGGGCGTGGGCGACACCGTGCCCGCCGCGATCGCCGTCGGCGGCGGGGGACTCGTCGTGATCCTGCTGCTCCAGAGGACCATGCCGAAGATCCCCGCGATCCTGGTCGCCGTCGTCGGGGCGATCGTGGCCGTGCAGACGATGGATCTCGATCTCGACGTGGTCGGCCCCCTGCCGCGGGGCTTCCCGCCGTTCACGATCCCCACCGTCTCGTGGTCCGAGCTCGGCACGCTCGCCGCCGCGGCGGTCGGCATCACGCTCGTCTCGGTCACCGACACGATCTCGACCGCCTCGTCGTTCGCCGCCCGCGCCGGTCAGGAGGTGCGCGGCAACCAGGAGATGGCCGGCATCGGCGCCGCCAACCTCGCCGCCGGCCTGTTCCAGGGCTTCCCGGTCAGCACGAGCGCCTCCCGCACGGCCGTGGCCGTCACCGCCGGCGCCAAGACCCAGGTCACCGGCCTGGTCGGGGCGGTCGCCATCACGCTCATGCTCGTGCTGGTCCCGGGCCTGCTCGCCGACCTGCCGCAGCCGATGCTCGCCGCCGTCGTCGTCGCCGCGAGCATCGGCCTGGCCGACCTGGCCGGCATGGTGCGGCTGTGGAAGCAGCGCCGTGTCGAGTTCGCCCTGGCCACGGCCGCGTTCGTCGGGGTCGCCTTGCTCGGCGTGCTGCCCGGCATCGCCGTCGCGGTGGCGCTGAGCGTGCTCAACGTGTTCCGCCGCGCCTGGTGGCCCTACCGCACCGAGCTGGCCCGGCCGGTCGGCGTCGACGGCTTCCACGACCTGCGGCAATATCCGGACGCCGCGAAGATTCCCGGGCTGGTGGTCTTCCGGTTCGACGCGCCGCTGATCTTCGCCAACGCGCGTACGTTCCGCGAGGAGATCCGCCGCCTCGCCACCCCGGACATAAGGTGGATCGTGATCGCGGCCGAGCCGATCACCGACGTCGACACCACGGCGGCCGACATGCTCACCGAACTCGACGAGGAGCTCAACGCGAAGGGCATCTCGCTGGTCTTCGCCGAGCTCAAGAACCCCGTCAAGCAGAAGATCGACCGGTACGAGCTGACCCGCACGATCGACCCGGCGCACTTCTATCCGACACTGGACGACGCGATCGCGGCCTACAGGGAGTTGAGATGACGGCGGTCTACGAGATCAACACGTGGCCGTGGCTGGCCGGTCTGAGCCGCTCCGAGGGCCGCCCGGTGACTCTTGGCGATGTGCCAACGGCGGCGTGGGACGCGCTGGCCGGGTTCGACGCCGTCTGGCTCATGGGCGTGTGGCAGCGCAGCCCCGCCGGTCTTGCGATCGCCCTGCACAACGAGGGCCTGCTCAAGAGCTTCCACGAGGCCCTGCCCGACCTGAACCCGGCCGACGTGGTGGGTTCCCCCTATTGCGTACGGGGTTACGAGGTCGACGACCACCTCGGCGGACCCGCCGGCCTCGCCACCGCCCGCGCCGAGCTGCGCAGGCGCGGAGTGAAGCTGATCCTTGACTACGTGCCCAACCACGTGGCCCCCGACCACCCCGCGACCACCGAGAACCCCGAGTGGTTCATCACCGGAACCGCCGACGACCTCGCCGCCGACCCGGCCGGCTGGTTCGCGGCCGGTGACCACGTCATCGCCCGCGGCCGCGACCCCTACTTCCCGCCCTGGCCCGACGTCGCCCAGCTCAACGCGTTCAACCCGGTGCTGCGCGAGGCGACCACCGAGACCCTGCTGGCGATCGCCGCGCAGAGCGACGGCGTGCGCTGCGACATGGCCATGCTGGTCTTCAACGACATTTTCGCCCGCACCTGGGGCCACCGGGCCGGCCCGCCGCCGCCCGACGAGTTCTGGCCCTCGATCATCGACGAGGTCCGCGCCGTCCACCCCGAGTTCCTGTTCGTGGCCGAGGCCTACTGGGACACCGAGTGGACCCTGCAGCAACAGGGCTTCGACCTCTGCTACGACAAGCGGCTGTACGACCGGCTGGCCCACGAGGACGCCCACGCGGTGCGCCTGCACCTGACCGCCGGGGCCGACTTCCAGCAGCGGCTGATCCGCTTCACCGAGAACCACGACGAGCCGCGGGCCGCCACCGCTCTGCCCGGCGCTCGGGGGAGGGCCGCCGCGGTCGCGATCGTCACGCTGCCGGGGGCCACGCTGTGGCACGACGGCCAGTTCGAGGGCCGCCGCGTCAGGCTGCCGGTGTTCCTGGGCCGCTATCCCGGCGAGGCGGTCGACGACGATCTGCGCGCCTTCTACGAGCGGCTGCTCTCCACGAATGTCAAGACCGGCGACTGGCAGCTCATCGACAACCACGACATGCTCGCCTGGGCCTGGCAGAGCGGCGAGACCCGCCACCTCATCGTGATCAACTTCTCGGGGGCCGACGCCTGGACCCGCGTACGGCTTCCGTGGTCCTCGCCGGGCAAGCGGTGGCGCTTGACCGACCTGCTCGACGGCCAGGTCTACGACCGTGACGGCGACGAGCTGGCGACCGAGGGCCTCTACGTCGAGCTGCCCGCCTGGGGCGCCCACGTGCTGGAGGTGACGGCGTGAACGCGCGCATGAGCAGGGCCCTCGACCAGGCGGCCGGGCTGGACGGGCTGCTGATCACGCCCGGGCCCGACCTCGCCTACTTCACCGGCCAACGCCCGCCGATCACCGAGCGGCTCACCCTGCTGGTGCTGCGGCCCGGCCACCAGCCGCACCTGATCGTGCCGGCCCTCGAGCTGCCCCACGACCCCGGCGAGCTCACGCTGATCGCCTGGGAGGACGGCGACGACCCGTACGCCCTGGTTGCCGATCTTCTCGACCCGCGCGGCCGCTATGCCGTCTCGGACTCGGCCTGGGCCCTGCACCTGCTCGCGCTGCAGCAGGTCGCTCCGCAGACCCGCTACACGTCGATGACCGCGACCCTGCCGATGCTGCGCGCCGTCAAGGACGCCGACGAGGTCGCTCTGCTCGCCGCGGCCGGAGCGGCCGCCGACGCGACCTATGAGCAGATCTTGGGCGTACGTTTCGCCGGGCGCACCGAACGGGCGATCGCCGACGATCTCGCCCGGCTGCTGCGCGAACACGGACATTCGCAGGTCGACTTCACGATCGTCGCCTCCGGGCCCAACGGCGCCGACCCGCATCACGAGGCCGGCGACCGGGTGATCGGCGAGGGCGACATGGTGGTGCTCGACTTCGGCGGGCTCAAGGACGGCTACGGCTCCGACACGACCCGCACCGTCCACGTGGGAGAGCCGTCGGCGGTCGAGCGGGAGGTGTTCGACGTGGTGCGCGCCGCGCAACAGGCCGCTTTCGAAGCCGTACGCCCGGGGGTGGCCTGTCAGGACATCGACCGGGTGGCTCGCCGCATCATCGAGGACGCCGGATATGGCGAATTCTTCATCCACCGCACGGGGCACGGGATCGGGCTGACCACGCACGAACCGCCCTATCTCGTACGCGGTGAGGAGCAGCCGCTGGTGCCGGGAATGTGTTTCTCCATCGAACCGGGCATTTACCTTCCCGGGCGATTCGGCGTACGAATCGAGGACATTGTGACCGTCACCTCATCGGGTGGTCGCCGTCTCAATGACACTGATCATGAATTGGCCGTAATTTGGTGACCAGTCGTTCTACGGATCCGGTCGCGGCCGAGGGGGCCGACCATCGACGGGACACCGAAATCTGACCCTGGGGGGTAATTCATGGCACCGACGATCGTTCTTGTGCACGGCGCATTCGCCGAGTCGCAAAGCTGGGCCGGGGTGATCGAGCGGTTGCGGGCGGAGGGTTTCCCGGCGGTCGCGGTCGCCAACCCCTTGCGCGGCGTACGCTCCGACGGCGACTACCTGAAGGCCACGCTGGCCGGCATCGACGGTGACATCGTGCTCGTCGGCCACTCCTACGGCGGCATGGTCATCTCGAACGGGGGCGGCGGTAACCCGAACGTGAAGGCGCTGGTCTACGTCGGCGCGTTCGCTCCCGACGCGGGGGAGAGCGCGATCGAGCTCTCCGGCAAGTTCCCGGGCAGCTCCTTGGGCGAGACGCTCAAGCCGACCAAGCTGCCCGACGGCACCAACGACTTCTACATCCAGCAGGACCGCTACCACAGCCAGTTCGCGGCCGACTCGTCGGCTGAGGACGCGGCCGTGTGGGCGGTGACGCAGCGTCCGATCACCGACGCCGCGCTGGGCGAGGCCTCGGGCGAGCCGGCCTGGAAGACGATCCCGTCGTGGTTCCTGTTCGGCAGCGACGACAAGAACATCCCGGTGGCCGCGCTGCGCTTCATGGCCGAGCGGGCCGGTTCGCGCCGCACGGTCGAGATCGAGGGCGGCTCCCACACGGTGGCGATCCCCGAGGCGGCCCAGCTGGTCGAGCTGATCAAGGAAGCGGCCGCCGCCACCGCCTCCTGACACCTCGCCGAGCGCGGGGGCGACTACGGTCGTCGCATGACCGTGCTCGACAACCGCGCGCTCAACCGGGCCCTGCTCGCCCGGCAACTGCTCGACCGTCGACGGGTGATGCCCGCCCTCGACGCCGTCGAGCACCTCGTCGGGCTGCAGGGTCAGGAGCCGCACGAGCCGTACGTGGGCCTCTGGAGCAGGCTCGACGGGTTCCGGCCGCCGGAACTCGCCGAGCTGCTCGAGAACCGGCGGGTCGTCCGGACGCTGCTGATGCGCCGCACGATCCACCTGGTCTCGGCGGCCGACTGCCTCGCGCTGCGGTCGCTGCACCAGCCGATGCTCGAGGCCCGCACCTACGCGGTGCTGCGCCGGCGGCTCGAAGGGGTCGACCTCGCCGAGCTGAGGGCGGCCGGGCAGCCCCACTTCGAGCGGGAGCCCCGCACACTGCCCGACGTGGGGCGCGCTGTCGGTGCGCGCTGGCCCGACGTGGCTCCGCGCGACCTGGGGGACGCGCTCAGCTCGCTGGTGCCGCTCGTGCAGGTGCCGCCGCGCGGGGTGTGGGGTGTGAAAGCACCGGCCCGGAACACGACCATCGAAGCGTGGCTGGGTTCGCCCGTTTCGCCGGCCTCCTCCGCGGACGATCTCGTGCTGCGCTATCTGCGCGCGTTCGGGCCGGCCTCCTCGTCCGACATCCGCGCCTGGTCGGGGCTGAGCGGCCTGCGCGAGTCGATCCAGCGGCTGCGGCCCCGGCTGCGCAGCTTCCGGGACGTTCGCGGCCGCGAGCTGCTCGACGTTCTCGACGCGCCGCTGCCCGACCCGGCCACGCCGGCGCCGCCCCGGTTCCTGCCCGCGTTCGACAACGTGGTGCTCGGCTTCGACGACCGCACCCGCGTCATCGACAACGCCCACCGCGGTCTCAGCGTCGCCGGGGCCCGGTTCCTGCTCGTCGACGGCCGCGTCGCCGGCACCTGGACGATCACACCGGACGCGCTGCGGGTCACGATGCTGACCTCGCAACCCGCCTCCGAGCTCGACGCCGTCGCCGCCGAGGGTGAGGATCTGCTTGCCTGGCACGGGATCCAGGGGCGTATTGTCATAGACGCCGGTTGATGACCGAGGGGACGGTAATGTCGCAGAGCGTCGCTGACGACCTGATGGATCCGCAGTTCCACGCCAACCCCCACCCGTCGTACGCCACCTGGCGGCGCGAAGGCCCGGTCCGCCCGGTGCTGCTCGCGGGCGGCGCCGAAGCCTGGCTCGTGACCCGCTACGACGACGCGCGCAAGGCCCTCAGCGACCCGCGGCTGTCGAAGGTGCGCGGCGGCCTCAGCACGCTGCAGGGCGACATCGACCAGGCCCTGTCCAGCCACATGCTCGCCGTCGACCCGCCCGACCACACCCGGCTGCGCCGCCTCGTCTCGACCGCGTTCACCGTTCGCCGCATCGAGGCGCTGCGCCCCCGCATCACCGAGATCACCAACTCGCTGCTCGAGTCCGCTGCGGCCGGCCCGTCGTCGTTCGACCTGATCGACGCGTTCGCGTTCCCGCTGCCCATCCAGGTGATCTGCGAGCTGCTCGGCATCCCGGCCGACGACCGCGACGACTTCCGCACCTGGTCGAACGTCATCGTCGGCGGCGTCGCCTACAAGGACGAGTTCCCGGGGGCGGCGACCGCGATGGTCGCCTACATCCGCGCGCTGCTCGCCGCCCGGCGCACCGACCCCGGCGACGACCTGCTCTCCGGCCTGATCGAGGTGCGCGACAGCGCCGACCGGCTCTCCGAGCACGAGCTCATCTCGATGGTCTTCCTGCTGCTCATCGCCGGCCACGAGACGACCGTCAACCTGATCGGCAACGGCACCTGTCTGCTGCTCTCCGACCGCTCGCGATGGGAGCGGCTGCGCGCCGACCCGACCCTGCTGCCCACGGCCATCGAGGAGTTCCTGCGGTACGAGGCTCCGGTGGAGACAGCCACGTTCCGCATCACGACCGAGGAGGTCATGCTCGGCGGGCAGCGCATCCCGCCCCGCTCGATGGTCGTGATCGGTCTGCTGTCGGCCAACCACGACGAGGACCGCTTCCCCGACCCGGCCGAACTGCGGCTCGACCGGGCCCAGAACCCGCACCTGGCCTTCGGGCACGGCATCCACTATTGTCTGGGCGCCCCGCTGGCCCGGCTGGAGGCGCAGATCGCGTTCGGGGCCCTGCTCGAACGCTTCCCGTCACTGCGGCTGGCCGTCCCGGCGTCGTCGCTGGCCTGGCGGCCCGGGTTGCTGTTGCGAGGACTGTTCACGCTGCCGGTGACCACGGCCCCCGAGTGACGCCCGAGATCGCCGGTTTGGCAAGCTTGCGCGGGTGGAAGAACTCCGGCTGATCCTGCTCTTCATTCACCTGATCGGTTTCGCCCTGCTCCTGGGCGGCGCGACCGCCCAGCTTCTGAGCGGCAAGATCCGCATCAACCCGGCCGTCCTGTGGGGCTCGATCATCCAGCTCGTGTCGGGCCTGGCCCTGGCCGCCCCGTTGCGCGGCGGCGGCGACGCCGAACCCAGCCCGATCAAGCTGGGCGTCAAGCTCGTCATCGCCATCCTGATCTTCATTATGGTCTTCATCCCCCGCAAGCGCGAAGCGGTCAACAAGGGCCACTTCATCGGCATCATCACGTTGACCCTGGCCAACGCCGCGGTCGCCGTCTTCTGGCGTTGATCTGAGCCGGGCCACCGGGGCCGGCCCGGTGGCCGGGTGATCGGCCGGTGTTGCAGGCAGCGGCCCGCATCCCACCGAACTGGTCCTATCCCCGTACTCCCAAAGCTTTTGACTTCTCGACGCCTGATGACGCCCGCGGCTTAACCCCGTTTCCCTACCGTGCGGGCATGCGAAAGATCGTGCGCAACCTCCTCGCCGGGACCGGTGTCCTGGCGCTCTCGTTCTCGTTGGCCGGAACCGCGTCGGCCGGCGGTCACAAGGTCACCAAGCCGACGCTGACCGGGTGGGCCTCGCTGCCCGCCGGCACGTTCGTTCCCGGCAGTGAGCCCTCGGGCGCGCTGGTCACGGGCAACCTGAACGGGTTCACGGCGCCGTTCGCCGACCAGCCGGTGCAGGGCTTTTCGGGGATCGTCAACAATGGAGACGGCACATTCGACGTGCTGTCCGACAACGGCTACGGCCAGCAGGCGAACTCGGGTGACTTCCTGCTGCGCGTCCACAGGCTGGCCCCTGTGTTCGGCCGCAAGCAGGTCGACGTGCTCGGCGGTGTGAACCTGACCGACCCGTCGGGCAAGGTGCCGTGGAAGCTGACCCGCGACGACCGGGTGCTGACCGGCGCCGACTTCGACGTCGAGTCGATCCAGAAGGTGTCCGACGGCTCGTACTGGATCGGCGACGAGTTCGGACCGTACCTGCTGCACTTCGACCGGGCGGGCCGCCTGCTGAGCGCGCCCGTCGCCCTCGACGGCGTGATCGCGCCCGAGACGGCCGCCCGCACCGGCGCGACCGCGACCGCCCGCAGCAGCAAGGGCTTCGAGGGCCTGGCCCAGTCGCCCGACGGCCGCTACCTCTACGCGCTGCTCGAGGGTTCGATCACCGGTGACCCCGCCGGTGCGCTGCGCCTGAACGAGTTCGACACGCGGACCGGCCGCTACACGGGCAAGCGTTTCGTCTACCAGCTCGACAACCCCGACTTCGCCATCGGCGACGCGATCGCGGTCGACAACAACCGCTTCCTCATCATCGAGCGCGACAACGGCCAGGGTGCCACCGCGGTCGTCAAGAAGATCTACCTGGCCGACAAGCGCGACCGTGACCGCGACGGCAAGCTCGACAAGAAACTCGTCGTCGACCTGATGAACATCGCCAACCCGCGCCGCCTGGCCGGCTTCGGCCCGACGTTCACGTTCCCGTTCCAGACCATCGAGGACGTGGTCATCCTCGACGACCGCACCATCGCCGTCCTGAACGACAACAACTTCCCGTTCTCCACCGGGCGCTCGGCCACCGCCGCCGACAACAACGAGTGGATCACGATCGCCCTCCCCGAGTCGCTGCACGCCGACAAGCGCCTGCTGAAGTAACTCGCCCACCCGCGGGTCGGTCCGCCATCGCCCGGCCGTCCGATGCCGCAGCCACGTCGGCGGGAGTCGTCGGCTCCGACCGTGCCGTAGGTCTCGACCGTGTCGTCGGCCGGATTGTCGGCGTTCGCCTGTCTGCCCACTTGAATCCAGCCGGCGGCTGAGCGTCCTTTCGCTCGGCCGCCGGTCCCGTTCGGCGTGCATATCCGCCACAGGAGCCTCAGCGCCGAACTCCAGGAACCCGCTCCGTGGCCGGCCGTCCTCGCCCGATCGCTCGGCGCCCAGCACCAAGACGTAAGGACTGCGCCGGGGACGGCTAGGCGAGAACCTGAACGGATCAGATGACGGTGACCGGAACTTCGTGCCCGCCGTAGAGCTCGGGGATTCGGGTGAAGACAACGGCGTTGGTCTCCGCCGCTTCGCGGACAACGTGGCCGACCATGAGCGGACCGGTGAGAACCGCCTGCATCGGATGGTGCTCAAGTCGAGGACTCGCCAGGACACCGACTGCCACCGCGTTGTAGCCGGTGAGGTTGAGGACGACGGCCCTTGGGCGTTTGAAAATGTGGTCCCACAGCGCGGCCGGAATCTTCAACGCGGCCTGCGCCTCGGCGACTGCGGTAGCGGGCAGCAGCACACTGAAGCCGCCGGGCGCGGGCGTTCTCCAGAAGCCTCATCGGCTCTGGATGCCCCTGGGTCAACTCGACCAGCGCGGAAGCGTCGAGGACGCCCGGCTGACCACTGACGGTCATGTGGGGTGCCCCTCGCGCTCGGAGATCACGAAGATGCCGGTCTTCTCGCTCTCGCGCAGGCGCGCCTGGAAGTTCGCCTCATCATCCGCCGTCCAGACAGGAGTCGGGACGCCGAGCATCTCGGCGATTTCGCTGAGGTCGACGACGGATTCCGTAGGGGTCTCGTTTTCTGCCATGCGCCCACGCTAGTGACGGGGCGGCTGAGGGCGATACCCCTCGTCACCCTCCTGTGGACAACCCCGACGCGAGTCCGGAAGGAGCGCTTTCCTTGTGGATAAGCCATCGACCTTTCAGGCTCGGGTGGTAGCGGCGGTCGAGCCGCGCGACGGGGTCTCAGCCTCCGCGCGGAGTGTTCTGTCGGACACAGAGGGGGCTAATCGAGGGCATTTCGATTGCCTAGCCTCCTAGGATGCCCAAGAGGGTGGAGCGAAGTGCACCGCCGGGGGAAGCCCCGGGGGTGGAACGGAAGAGAAACTTCTGGCACGGCCCCAGTGTCTAAAGTGGAGTGATCACTCCGTTACAAAGGGGACGCTAGGCTAAGAACGGTCAACCGACGGTCAACCCGACAAAAGGGACCGTGATGGAAGAGACGGAGGGTGGGCTCATGGCCGCACGCGCGCCGCGTGCTGACGCGTTGCGTAATCGGTCCCGCGTGCTCGCCGCGGCCGAGCAGGTCTTCGTGGCCCGGGGCACCTCGGTCTCGACCGAAGAGGTCGCGCGCGCGGCGGGGGTCGGCATCGGCACCGTCTTCCGGCACTTCCCGACCAAGGCGGCGCTGATCGAGGCGGTCTTCCGGGAACGGCTGCGACGCTTCGGGGAAGAGGCCGACCGGCTGGCCGCCTCCGACGACCCGGGCGCCGCGATCTGGGTCTTCCTGAGCCGCATCGCCGAGGTGGCGGCGGGTAAGCAGGAGTGGGCCGACGCGTTCGCCGCCGGGGCTCTGCACGACGCGTTCTCCCCGGCCCGCGACGAGCTGCCGCGCACGCTCGGCATGGTCCTGGCCCGCGCCCAGCAGACCGGCTCGATCCGCGACGACGTCGACGTCCCCGAACTGGTCGCGCTGATGCTGGCCGTCTCCCGCGTTCCCGAGCTGAGCGCCGAGGGCGCCGCCCTGCGCGCCCGCGTCCTGTCGATCGTGTTCGACGGCCTGCGCGCCCGCAAGTGACACTTCCCGCGCCCGCAAGTGACACCCCACGCGCCCGTGGATGACGCCCCGCGCCTGTAGATGACGCCCCGCGCGTAGACAAGTGACGCCCCACGCGAGCGGATAGGCTGGCCGGGTCCGCGAGCCGAAGCCCGGAGGTTCACGCCATGACGAGGCTTCTCGGAGCGCTCCACGACGACGCCGACCAGACCGACGCCGTACGGGATGGGCAGTCTTCTCTGTCGCGCCATGAGCTGCTGGCCCGTGCCTGTGCCCTGGCCGCCGAGATCGCCGGCCGTCCGGTCGTCGCCGTCGAAGCCACGCCCACCCTCGACACCGTCGTCACGATCACCGCCGCTCTGCTGGCCGGCGTCCCCGTCGTGCCGGTCCCGCCCGACGCCGGCGAGCTGGAACGAGCCCACATCCTCACCGATTCAGGCGCCGAGTTGCTGTCCGCCTCCCCGAGGCACGGCGCCGGCGTCCCCGCCGAACCCGACCCGAGCGCTCCCGCCCTGATCCTCTACACCAGCGGCACCACCGGCCCGCCCAAGGGGGCCGTCATCTCCCGCGCCGCCCTCGCCGCCGACCTCGACGCCCTGGCCGCCGTCTGGCGGTGGACCCCGGACGACACCCTGGTCCACGGCCTGCCCCTGTTCCACGTCCACGGCCTGGTCCTCGGCGTCCTTGGCCCGCTCCGCATCGGTTCGCGCCTCGTGCACACCGGCCGACCCACACCCCAGGCGTACGCCGCCACGCCGGGATCCATCTACTTCGGAGTCCCCACCGTCTGGTCGCGCGTCTGCGCCGCCCCGGCCGAGGCTCGTGAGCTGAGAAGTGCCCGCCTCCTGGTGTCCGGCAGCGCCCCTCTGCCCGTCCCCGTCTTCGACGACCTCAAGGCGCTGACCGGCCAGGCCCCCGTCGAGCGCTACGGCATGACCGAAACCCTGATCACGGTGAGCGCGCGGGCCGACGGTGAACGCCGCCCCGGCCACGTCGGCCTGCCCGTCCCCGGCGTCGAGACCCGCGTGGTCGACGACTCCGGCGCTCCGGCCGAGCCGGGCACGATAGGCCACCTGCAGGTGCGGGGCGCCACCCTGTTCGACGGCTACCTGCGTACCGGCCGCCCCGAGACCCCCGACGGCTGGTACGTCACCGGCGACGTCGCCACGATCGGCGAGGACGGCTGGCACCGCATCGTCGGCCGCGCCTCCACCGACCTCATCAAGACCGGCGGCTACCGGGTCGGCGCGGGCGAGGTCGAAGACGCGCTGCTCCTGCATCCGGCGGTGCGCGAGGCGGCCGTCATCGGCACCCCGCACCCCGATCTGGGCGAGCAGATCACCGCGTACGTCGTGGCGGGCGGGCCGACCGAGAAGGAGCTGATCGACTTCGTGGCCGACCGCCTGGCCGCCCACAAGCGTCCCCGGTCGGTTCATCTGGTCGACACCCTGCCGCGCAACGCGATGGGCAAGGTCCAGAAGGCGGCGCTCAAGCCCCGATCCGGCCGAATCTGACCTGGTTCCGCGACCAGATCGGCGCGAGCTTGACCCGGTCCCCGGGCTTGGGCGCGTGCCACACCCGGCCGCCCCCGGCGTAGACCGCCACGTGGTAGGCGCGTCCGCCGGCCAGCCAGAACACCAGGTCGCCCGGACGTGCCGCCGGCGGGGAGACCTTACGGGCCGCGCGATACTGGGCCTGCGCCGTACGGGGCAGGGTGATGCGGACCTGCGCGTACGCGAAACCGGTGAGCCCGGAGCAGTCGAAGGCGCCCGGTCCGTGGGAGCCGTGCTTGTAGGGCTTGCCCTGCTGAGCGCGGGCCGCCGCGACGATCTGGTTGCCCCGCACGGTGGTGACCGCCTGGGCGGGTGCGGGAAGCAGCGTGCCGAAGACGACCGCCGTCAGGATCACGAGCAGGGAGCGGCGAAAGAGATGGAAAGACAAGACGATCCTCGGTCCTTCAACCGCCTGCGAGGTTAGCTGTCGGGTTGGGCTTGAAGGCAGCCCGCCGCTCGCGCGACTTCACCCCAGAAACGTGGTTCCCCCGTTCCCGCCCACTGAAGCTTTCCGATCGGTGTCAGGTCGGGCCACCCTCGGTGGGCGGGACTCGGCGTCCCGGGCGGCACGAGATGACGATCGGCCGGGTCCGGCGATCCGCGAACCTTCCACCCCGCCCCGGCCGCAACACGTGTCACGGATCGGATTCCGCGTCGGAAGTCGTACCGGACATCGGGGTTGCACGGTGGGTAATCGGCGCGATATCGGGCGCGTTCCCGCGTGAGGCTAGTCACCGAATTTGTCCGGCTTTGCCGGCCCGTCAGATCACTCACGGCAACTTAAGGCATCTCTTAGGTAGCTGTTGACATTGGACCCCCGGCAGGAGAGATTGCAGCGCAATCCGGGAGGTGCAGCGTGCAGGTGCCGGCTCCGTTCGAATACGAACGTGCCACCAGTGTGGACCAGGCAATCGGCCTGTTGGAACGTTTGGGCAGCTCAGCGCGGTTGGTGGCGGGCGGGCACAGCCTGCTGCCCATGATGAAGCTGCGGCTGGCCAACTTCGAGTATCTGATCGACATCAACCCGCTGCACGCCGAGCTGGGCTACATCCGCTCGGGGTCCGACGAGGTACGCATCGGGGCGCTGACCCGCCACCGTGAGCTGCTCGAGAGCGACGAGCTGGCCGCCGCGTTCCCGATCTTCCGGGACGCCGAGCGGGTCATCGCCGACCCCGTGGTCCGTAACCGGGGCACGCTGGGCGGCTCGCTGTGCCAGGCCGACCCGTCCGAAGACCTGTCCGCGGTGTGCACGACGCTCGACGCGAGCTGCGTGATCCGGGGTCCGGGCGGCGCCGAGCGGGTCGTGACGATGAAGGAGTTCCACGTCGGGCCCTACGAGACGGCGGTCGGCGACGGCGAGATGCTCACCGAGATCCGCCTGCCGCTGCGTTCCGGCGGCGGCAGCGCGTACGAGAAGGTCGAACGCCGCGCCGGTGACTGGGCCGTGGTGTCGGCCGGTGCCGCGGTGTGGCTCGCCGCCGACGGCACGATCGCCGACGCGCGCGTGGGTCTGGCCGCGGTCGGGCCGAACACGACCGGCATCCCCGAGATCTCGGCCGCGCTGCGCGGGCACGAACCCGCCGAGGAGCTTTACCAAGAGGCCGGCGCGATCGCGGCGCGCAGCTGCGACCCGGCCACCGACACGCGGGGCAGCGCCGACTACAAGCGCCACCTCGCCGACGAGCTGACCCGGCGAACGCTGCGCAAGGCCGTGCAACGGGCGAGGAGCTGAACTTCATGCAGGTCACGATGATCGTCAACGATGTCGAGGTCACCCGCGAGATCGAGGGCCGGCTGCTGCTCGTGCACTTCCTGCGCGACACGCTCGGCCTGACCGGCACGCACTGGGGCTGCGACACCAGCAACTGCGGCACGTGCGTGGTGTGGCTCGACGGCGAGCCCGTCAAGTCATGCACCGTGCTCGCCGCGATGGCCGGCGGGCACGAGGTGCGTACGGTCGAGGGGTTGGCCAAGGGGGCCGAGCTCGACCCGATTCAGCAGGGCTTCATGCAGTGTCACGGTCTGCAGTGCGGTTTCTGCACGCCGGGCATGATGATGACCTGCCGGGCGCTGCTCGACAAGAATCCCGACCCGACCGACGCCGAGATCCGCGAGGCGATCTCCGGCCAGATCTGCCGGTGTACGGGCTACTCGACGATCGTGCGCTCGGTGCGCTGGGCTTCCGTGCATGAAGCCGCCGAGGCGCTGAAGAACGAAGAGGCGGGGGCCCAGGCATGACCGCTGTTCAGGAACCGAAGACCGTCACGTTCGACGACAACGATCAGAAGCCGGTCGGGTTCGGGCGCATGCTGCGCAAGGAAGACCCCCGACTGCTGCGCGGACGCGGCCGCTTCGTCGACGACATCCAGCTCAACGGCATGCTCCACCTCGCGATCCTGCGCTCCCCGTTCGCACACGCCCGGATCGTCAGCATCGACACCAGCGCCGCCGAGGCCTACCCGGGCGTACGGGCCGTGGTCACCGGCGCGGCCCTGGCCGAGCTGGGCCTGGCCTGGATGCCGACGCTCTCCAACGACGTGCAGGCCGTGCTCGCCACCGACAAGGTGCGCTTCCAGGGCCAGGAGGTCGCGTTCGTCGTCGCCGACGACCGCTACGCGGCCCGCGACGCGCTCGAACTCATCGACGTCGAGTACGACGTGCTCGACCCGGTCATCGACGTGCGCAAGGCCCTCGCCCCCGAGGCGCCGCTGATCCGCGACGACCTCGAGGGCAAGGCCGACAACCACTGCTTCGACTGGGAGACCGGCGACGCCGACGAGACCGAGGCCGTCTTCGCACGGGCCGACGTGATCGTCAAGGAAGACATCGTCTACCCGCGCGTGCACCCGGCCCCGATGGAGACGTGCGGCGCGGTCGCCGACTTCGACGCGGTCGAGGGCAAGCTCAAGCTGTGGTCGACCACCCAGGCCCCGCACGCCCACCGCACCCTCTACGCCATCGTGGCCGGCCTGCCCGAACACAAGATCCAGGTGATCGCGCCGGACATCGGCGGCGGCTTCGGCAACAAGGTGCCGATCTACCCGGGCTACGTCTGCGCGATCGTCGGCTCCATCGTCACCGGCAAACCGGTGAAGTGGATGGAGGACCGGTCCGAGAACCTGATCAGTACGGGTTTCGCCCGCGACTACATCATGCGGGGCGAGATCGCGGCGACCCGCGACGGCAAGATCCTGGCCATCCGCACGAACGTGCTCGCCGACCACGGCGCGTTCAACGGCACGGCGGCCCCGGTGAAATACCCGGCCGGTTTCTTCGGCGTGTTCACCGGCAGCTACGACATCGAAGCCGCGTACTGCAAGATGACCGCCGTCTACACCAACAAAGCCCCGGGCGGGGTGGCGTACGCGTGCAGCTTCCGCATCACCGAAGCGGTCTACCTGGTCGAGCGCATCGTCGACTGCCTGGCCGCCGAACTCGACATGGACCCGGCCGAGCTGCGCCTGAAGAACTTCATCCAGCCCGACCAGTTCCCGTACGAGACGAAGACCGGCTGGGTCTACGACTCCGGCAACTACGAACCGACGATGCGGCTGGCCATGGACATGGCGGGCTACGCCGACCTGCGAAAGGAACAGGAGGAGAAGCGGGCCCGCGGCGAGCTGATGGGCATCGGCATCTCGTTCTTCACCGAAGCCGTCGGCGCCGGGCCGCGCAAGAACATGGACATCCTCGGGCTGGGCATGGCCGACGGCTGCGAACTGCGGGTCCACCCCACAGGCAAGGCCGTCGTACGACTGTCGGTCAAGACCCAGGGGCAGGGCCACGAGACGACGTTCGCCCAGATCATCGCCGAAGAGATCGGCATCCCGCCGGCCGACATCGAAGTCGTGCACGGCGACACCGACCAGACACCGTTCGGCCTCGGCACATACGGCAGCCGCTCCACCCCCGTCTCGGGGGCCGCGGCCGCCCTGGTCGCCCGCAAGGTGCGCGACAAGGCCCAGCTCATCGCGTCGGCGATGCTCGAGGTCACCGTGGCCGACCTCGAATGGACGAAGGGCTCCTTCCACGTCAAGGGCGACCCCGGCAAGGCGGTGACGATCCAGGAGATCGCCATGCGCGCCCACGGGGCCGGTGACCTGCCCGACGGCGTCGAAGGCGGCCTCGAGGCGCAGATCTGCTACAACCCGTCGAACCTGACCTACCCCCACGGGGCGTACATCTGCGTCGTCGACGTCGACCCGGGCACCGCGCAGGTCAAGGTGCGGCGCTTCATCGCCGTCGACGACTGCGGCACCCGCATCAACCCGATGATCATCGAGGGTCAGGTGCACGGCGGGCTCACCGACGGCGTCGGCATGGCCCTCATGGAAATGATCTCGTTCGACGAGGACGGCAACTGCCTCGGCGCCTCCCTCATGGACTACCTCATCCCGACCGCCCTCGAAGTGCCCGACTGGGAGACCGGCTACACCGTCACCCCGTCACCGCACCACCCGATCGGCGCCAAGGGCGTGGGGGAGTCCGCCACCGTCGGCTCTCCGCCCGCCATCGTCAACGCCGTCGTCGACGCGCTCAAGCCGTACGGCGTGCGGCACGCCGACATGCCCCTCACCCCGTCACGCGTCTGGGACGCGATGAACGGGCGCGCCACACCCCCGATCTGAGGTAACCCATGCTGGTATCGGAACGCGCTCGCGAGCTCACCGTCTCGCGCCGCCCGTTCGTGCACGCCACCGTCGTCCGCGCCCAGGAACCCACCTCGGCGCGGGCCGGTGACGACGCGGTCATCCTCGCCGACGGCTCCATCGAAGGATTCGTCGGCGGGGTGTGTGCCGAGAGCTCCGTACGGGCGGCGGCGCTCGACTCACTCAAGGACGGCAACACCGTGCTGCTGCGGGTGCTGCCCGACGACGGCGCGGCCTTCCCGGAGACGCCGGGCGCGCTGGTCGTGGTCAACCCTTGCCACTCCGGCGGGGCGATCGAGATCTTCCTGCGGCCGGTGCTGCCCCGGCCACTGCTGAGCGTGGCGGGAAGCACGCCGATCGCGCGCGCGGTGACAGAACTCGCGACGTTCCTCGACTTCGACGTGGTGCCGGGAAGTGAAGGCACGTCGGCGGTCGTGGTGGCGGGACTCGGGCGCGATGAGGAGCGGGCTATTCGGGCGGCGCTCGACGCCGGGGTGCCGTACATCGCACTGGTGGCCGGGCGGCGAAGGGCCGCGGTCGTGCTCGACGGCATGGGACTGACCGACGCGGAGCGGGCGCGGGTGCGGCCACACGCGGGGCTCGAGATCGGGGCGCGGAGCCCGAAGGAGATCGCGCTGGCCATCCTGGCCGAGGTAGTGCGCGAGATCCGCGTCAACGGGCTCACGGCGGCCCCAGCACACCCCGGCGACTTTTCCACAGTTGCGCCCCGTCCACAGGCGAACCACAAGATCTTGCCCCTCGCGACGACAATGACTGGCGGGGGATCCCCCAGGGAGGGTGGGGTCGGTTCTGGGGGTGATCATGAGGCGGCGCCGCGGCGGGCTGTCGACCCGGTTTGTGACATGACCGTTCTCGTCGACGACGACACACCGCACGCGGTCGTCGACGGACAGGACTACTGGTTCTGCCGAGTGGGCTGCCGCGACACCTTCGTGGCGGCCTAGCCGATGGGCGTCACCGGTCTGGTGCTGGCGGCCGGCGGCTCCCTGCGGCTGGGCGAGGCGAAACAGCTTCTGCCCTTCCGCGGCCGCACCCTGCTCGACGCCACCCTCGACCTGGCCCGTTCCTGCGACTTCGACCAGCTTCTGGTGACCCTGGGCGGTTCAGCGGCGACCGTACGCGAGAGGGTCGACCTGACCGGCTGCACCGTGGTCGAGAATCCGGCGTACTCGTCCGGTTGTGGCTCCTCGATCAGTTCCGGAGTCGCCGCCGCGACCGGCGACTCCCTCGTGCTTCTCCTGGGCGATCAGCCCGGCGTGCGCCGCGCCGACGTTCTCTCGCTGACGAGCGCCCCAACCCCCATGGCCGTCTGCCGCTACGACGACGGTCCGGGCCACCCGTTCCTGTTCCGCCGTCCCGTGTTCGCGGCGCTGACCGACCTGCACGGCGACAAGGCCGTCTGGAAGCTGCTGCACTCCGGCGTGTTCCCCGTGACCGAGGTGCCGGTCGACGGCCCGGTCCCGGTCGACGTCGACACGCACGCCGACTACGAAAGGCTGCTCGCCCAGTGAAGTCAGCCTCCGACGTCGAACGCCGCCTCGACGCTGTCGACTACCTCGTCGACGACGGCCTCGCCACCGCCGTCTATCTCGCGCTGCGTCTCGGCAAGCCGCTGCTGCTCGAAGGCGAACCCGGCGTCGGCAAGACCGCCGCGGCCAAGGCGCTCGCGGCCGCGCTGGACACCCCGCTGATCCGGCTGCAGTGCTACGAGGGCCTGACCGCCGGCGAGGCCCTCTACGAGTGGAACTACCAGCGGCAACTCCTCGCGATCCGGCTGGCCGAGGCCCGCCAGGAGAAGCTGACCGACGCTGACCTGTTCACCGCCGAGTTCCTGCAGGACAGGCCGATCCTGCAAGCCGTACGCCACCCCGGGCCGACGCCCCCGGTGCTGCTCATCGACGAGATCGACCGCGCCGACGACGAATTTGAGGCGCTGCTGTTCGAATTCCTCGGCGAGGCCGCGATCACGATCCCCGAGCTGGGCACCTTCACCGCCGCCCAACCGCCGATCGTGGTGCTCACCTCCAACCGCAGCCGCGACCTGCACGACGCGCTGCGCCGCCGCTGCCTGTACCACTGGATCGAGTTCCCCACCCCGTCAAAGGCCGCCGAGATCGTACGCCGTACGGTCCCGGGCGCCTCTGAACCGCTGATCCGCGACGCCGCCGAGTTCATCGGACGCGTACGCAACCTCGAGCTCGACAAGGCGCCCGGCCTGGCCGAAACCATCGACTGGGTGTCGGCCCTGTCCGCGCTCGGCGTCACCGACCTCACCGACGCCGCCGTGATCAGCACCCTCGGCACCATCGCCAAGACCCCCGACGACCGGACCACCGTGGCCCTGGCCGTCACTCAGGAGAACCCATGAAGATCACCAGCGAGTTCACGGTGCACACCCCGATCGACCGCGCCTGGGAGGTGCTGACCGACCTGCCCGGCATCGCGCCGTGCCTGCCCGGGGCCCAGCTCACCGGCGTCGACGGCGACGTCTACCAGGGCAAGGTCAAGGTCAAGGTCGGGCCGGTGATCTCGGACTTCGCCGGGACGGCCCGCTTCACTGAGAAGGACGACGCGGCGTACCGGGCCGTCATCGACGCCAAGGGCCGTGACGCGCGCGCCGGCGGCAACGCGTCGGCGCTGGTCACAGCCGTGCTGGCCCCGGCCGGCGAGGCCACGCTGGTCACCGTCGACACCGATCTGAGGATCAGCGGGAAGCTGGCCCAGTTCGGCAGCGGCATGATCAAGGAGATCTCCAACAAGCTGCTGGCCCAGTTCGTCACCAACCTCGAAGCGAAACTGGCCACCGAGACCGCCGAAGCCCCGGCCGCCGAAGCCCCGGCCACCGAGACCCCCGCGGCCGCTGATGCCGGTGAGCCGGTCGCCGCAGCGACAACCCTGTCGGCCGCGGCGGTCGAGACCGTTCCCGCGACGGCCGCAGTCGTGGCCCCCGGTCCGCCGGCCGCGAAACCCGACGCGGAGTCGCCGAGCCCCGCCTCGCTCACGGCCGACCTGGTTCCCGCGGACTCCGGCGCGGCCGAACCGGCCACCCCCGCCGTCGCCGGCAGCGAGCCCTTGGCCGCCTCCACCACCACGGCGCCCGCCGGAGCCACCGCGCCGCCCGCGACCACCACCCCGCCGGCTCCGGCCACCGCCGCGCCCCGCTCCGCCGCCCCGGCGGCCACGGCCACCGATGAGGAACCCGAAGCGCTCGACCTGCTCGCGGTAGCCGGTGGCTCCATCTACAAACGACTCGTCCCGGTGGCCGTCGGCGTGGTCGTGGTCGTCGGCGTCATCGTGTGGCTCGTTGCCCGCGGCTGAGCTTCCCTCCGGCGCGGCGCCCCGGCACCCCGGCCTGGGCAGCCCGCCGTCGGCCCGGCCGGTGCTGCTCCGTGGCACCGACCGGGCCGCCCTAGCCGTGGCCCTGGTCGACCGCTTGCGTCATGCGGGCCTGCCCACCGGCCTCACCGAGACCGGCGACCTCGTTCATGCCCTCGAAGTCAGCCCGCCGCTGAGCGTCGACGCCCTCTACTGGACCGCCCGCGTGGCCCTGGTCCGTCGCCAGCCCGACATCGCCACCTTCGACGAGGTTTTCGCCGCGGTCTTCGACGACGCCCCACCCCTGCCGCTGACCCGGGCGGCCCATCCACCCGCGGCGCGCCGTGACGACGTACACGTGCCTGTCCCCGCCGGAGCCGACGACGTGGCCGACGGCGGCGGCCTCCCATGGGCGACGCTGCCGCCCGTCGTGGCCCCCGCCGACTCGGCCGACGACGCCCCGCACACCCCCGACCGCCGCCCGAGCGCCCTGGCCGCCCTCGCCGAGCTCCCGTTCGAAGACCTCGACCCGGCCCAGACCGAACTGCTCGGCGAGGCCCTGCGAGCCACCCTCACCCGCTGGCCGACCCGCCGGACCCGCCGCCACACCGCCGACCCTTCCGGCCGCCGCGTCGCGCTGCGCCCGACCGTCGCGCGCGCCCGGCGCACGGGATGGGAACCTGCCACCCTCGTGCGCGAACGGCCCGTGCGCCGGCCCCGCCGCGCCGTGCTGCTCTGCGACGTCAGCGAGTCGATGCGCGCCCAGGCCACGGCCTACCTGCACCTGATGCGGGCCTTCACCCTGGTGGCCGACGCCGAGGTCTTCGCGTTCGCGACCACGCTCACCCGCCTGACGCCGGCGCTGCGCCACAGCAACGCCACCGAGGCCATCAATCGCGCTACCGCCCAGGTCACCGACCGCTTCGGCGGTACGAGGATCGCCACGAACCTGGCCGCCGTGCTCGACTCCCATCACGGCAACACCCTGCGCGGCGCCCTGGTCATCATCGCCTCCGACGGCTGGGACAGCGACCCGCCCGACCGCATGACCGCCGCCATGTCCCGCCTGCGCCGCCGCGCCTACCGCCTGCTGTGGCTCAACCCGCGCGCCGGCGCCCCCGGTTTCGCCCCGCGGGTGGCCGGCATGGCCGCCGCGCTCCCGTTCTGCGACCGCCTGCTCCCCGCGGCGACCTTCCACGACCTGACCCGCGCCGCCCACCTGCTGCAAGACCTCGGGCTCGGTAGCGAACGAGGATCTGCCTGACGGGGCGGCCGAGCATCGTGCTCAGCTCCACAACGTCACATGCACCGAGGGCCGGAAGTGGCCGACCTTGGCCCCCGCGCCGCGCATCATCGCCTGGATCGCGCGGGGCGTCGACGCGAACCGGGCCAGCTCGCTCGCCGCCGACGGCGCGACCTGGTCGGCCAGCGTGAGTGCGTGCCAGCCCGCCTCGAGAACGGCGTGCGGCCCGGAGAGCTGCACCAGGCTGCCGTTGCGTACGTCGGGGGCGACCGCGAACGACAGCGCCGGGGCCAGGCCCTTGCCGCGTTTGGCCTCCTCGACGGCGGCGGCGTTGCTCTGATAGATCTGCTGACGGTGCTCGGGTACGCCCAGCCGGTTGAGCAGGTCGGGAACCGCGCCGACACCGGCGGCGGCCGACGGGCCCAGCAGCCACGTCTGGTCGCGCAGCTGCCCGGCCGACGGGCGCAGGTGGACGATCGGGTGGTCGGCGCCGGCGACGACCACGACGCGATAGTTCATGACCGGCCGGGCGGTCACCCCGGGCGCGAGCACGGCCGGCTGGGGGCCGATCGCGATGTCGATCGTACGGCTGAACAGCAGTGCCTCGAGCGAGCGGGGATCGCGGACGCTCAGCTCGAGGTCGAGGTCGTCGGCGCGGCCCGCGAACAGCTCGATGAGGCCGGGCGCGGCGTGCTCGGCGAACAGGCTCGACGCGCCCACGCGCAGCAGGCGGCGGCCGCGACCGGCGGCGCTCACCTCGAGAACCGTGATGTCCTGCAGACCCAGCAGCTCGGTGGCGCGGCTGGCCAGGCGCAGACCGCCGGGGGTGAAGGCCAGCCCGGCCGCCGTACGGGAGAAGAGCTGGTCGCCGAGCTCACGGCGCAACTGCCCGATGTGCAGGGACACCGCCGACTCGGAGACCGACAGGTGGGCCGCGGCCAGCTTGACCGACCCGAGCCGGACCACGGTGGAGTAGGCGCGCAGCTGCGTCGGAGTCATCACCGGCGCTCACCACGTCGAGCCACGATCCGCCCCCAGCCGTTTCCGAGTCCTGCTCGCAAATCTATCGCGGCCACCTGGACGAGGGCTGCCCGGAGGATCTTGCACGAGGGCAGCGCCGAGCGCCTCCACTCGCCGAACGTTCGAGACGAATGTCAGGTTCGCCGTAATACACGAATGGCTGCACCCCGCTCCTCGTTCGTCGATCACGGCGGGACACTAGCGTTCCGGTCTCCTGACATCTAACATTTCAGTTTATGGAACGGGTACACCGCAGGCTGCTGCGCGAGACGGCGTACGAATCGATTCGTGACGCCGTGGTGCGTGGCGACCTCGCCCCCGGCGAAGCCGTGAACAGCGCCGAACTGGCCGACCAGCTGGGCCTGTCCCGGGCGCCGGTGCGCGACGCCCTGGCCCGCCTGGCCGACGAGGGCCTGATCGAGACCAAGCCGCAGAGCTACACCCGCGTCACCCCGGTCACCCCGAGCGAGGCCCGCGACGCCGCCGCCGTCGTGCGGGCCATGCACGAGCTGGCCGCGAGCATCACCGTCGGGCGGCTCATGGCCGAAGACCTCGACGACATGCGCCGCGCCAACCACCGCTTCGAGACCGCGATCCGCGACGGCGACATCGACGCCGCTCTGGCCGCCGATGACGACCTGCACGGCGTACTCGTCAAGGCCAGTGGCAACCGCGCGCTGGCCGCCACGATCGAGCGCTACACCCCGCTGATCCGCCGGCTCGAGCGACTCCAGTTCGCCCAGAGCCACGCCCGCCGCTCCGTCGAGCGGCACGACGACCTGATCGCCGCCTGTGCCGCCGGCGACACCACCGAGGCTCTGCGCCTCACCGCCCTGATCTGGCGTTCGCTGGAGGAAAACCATGTCGATTGAGTTCGAGCGTTACCCGCTGCTGTTCGGGCCGTCCCCGGTGCACCGTCTCGACCGGCTCACCGCCCACCTGGGTGGCGCCGCCGTCTGGGCCAAGCGGGAAGACTGCAACTCCGGCATCGCATACGGCGGCAACAAGACCCGCAAGCTCGAATACCTGGTCGCCGACGCGCTCGCGCAGGGCTGCGACACCCTCGTCTCGATCGGCGGTGTGCAGTCCAACCACACCCGCCAGGTCGCCGCCGTCGCCGCGCGGGCCGGGCTCAAGTGTGTGCTCATGCAGGAAAGCTGGGTCGACTGGCCCGACTCCGTCTACGACAAGGTCGGCAACATCCTGATCAGCCGCCTGGCCGGGGCCGACGTGCGCCTGGTGCGCTCCGAGTTCGGCATCGGCTTCAAGGAGAGCTGGGAGCAGGCCCTGCGCGACATCGAGGCCTCCGGCGGCCAACCGTACGCCATCCCGGCGGGCGCCTCCGACCACAGGCTCGGCGGTCTCGGCTTCGCCAATTGGGCGTACGAGGTGAGCCAGCAGGAGGAGCAGCTCGGCGTCTTCTTCGACACCGTCGTCGTCTGCTCGGTCACCGGCAGCACCCAGGCCGGCATGATCGCCGGTTTCGCCGCGCTGCGGGATGCCGGCGGACGCCCTCGCCGTGTGCTCGGCATCGACGCCTCCGCCAAGCCGGCCGAGACCCGCGCCCAGGTCGCCCGGATCGCCCGCAACACCGCCGGGCTGATCGGGCTGGGCCGCGACCTGACCGACGACGAGATCCTGCTCGACGAGCGCTACCACGCCGGCACGTACGGCATCCCCGACGAGCGCACCTTGGACGCGATGCGCCTGGCCGCCCGTACGGAAGGCATGGTCACCGACCCGGTCTACGAGGGCAAGTCCATGGCCGCCCTCATCGACCTGGTGTCGACGGCCGAGATTCCGCGCGACTCCACGGTCCTCTACGCCCACCTCGGCGGCCAGCCGGCCCTCAACGGCTACAGCGCCTTGTTCTCCTAGGTCGGCCGGCCCGTCAGTCAGCGGACGAACGGGTCGGCCGCCGCGCGGTACTGGTGCAGCCCGGCCTCGCCGAACCACAGGTCGATCTCGTACTTCGCCTCGGACGGGCTGCCCGACGCGTGGACCAGGTTGGCGACGGCGAGGTCGTGGGCCTCGGCGTACTCCCTCGACATGTGGGCGTAGTCGCCGCGGATGGTTCCCGGGGCGGACTGGTCGGGGAAGGTCGTGCCGATGAGGCGCCGGGTGTTGGCCACGGCCCCGACTCCCTCGAGGGCGAGGGCGATGACCGGCCCCGACTGCATGAACGAGGCCGTGACCGCATAGACCGCCGCCCCGAACCGCTTCTCCAGGTCCGCGTAGTGGCGAGCGGTCAGTTCGGCGTCCATCAGCACCATCTTCACGCCGGCGATCTTCAGGCCGGCGTCCTCGAACCTCTGCAGGATCCGTCCCGCCAACCCTCGTGCCACCGCGTCCGGTTTCAGCAGAACCAGCGTGGTCTCGGTGAGCATCGTTCAGGTCATCCTTTCGGGCTATCGGCCTGGCCGGGCGGCGAGGCTCCCTATCGAGACGACGTGCAGGACGAAGGCGGCGGCGTTCGCGGCGGCCAGCTCCTGGTGGTCGTCGGTCTTGCGCATGCCCCAGTCGGCGATCGCCTTCACGAGGATCCAGTCCACTTTGCGCTTGGCCCCGGCAGCATACGTTCCCGCGCCCTCCATCTCGCCGCCGACAGCGTCCGGTTCGAGTGCTTTCATCCGTGCGCGCAGGGTCGGCGAGTTGACCAGGCTGTTGGCGCACAGCACCAGGCCGGCGTGGACCCGGGCGGCGGTCCAGTCGGCGGCCGCCGCGCGGCAGCGGTCGAGCAGCGTGACCGAGGCGCTGACCTTGTCGCCCCGCAGGATCTCGGTCATGTCGCCGTCGGCGTCGTCCTCGGCCTTCTTGACGTCCATGACGCGAATCTGGCTGGCGACCAGGACGTCACCGATGCTCTGCCGGTCCTCCTTCAGGCCGAAGCAGATGCCGGTCAGTACGAGATAGTCCGGCTTCACCTGGTCGATCAGGTCCACCGCGGTGAGCGTCATCGCGCCGGGCGATTCCGTGCCCTGCTCGGCCTGCGCCATCAGGATCCGGGCGTTTCCCGAGATGCCGAGATGAAAGACCGTGTGGTACGGCAGGAACTCCCGGGTGATCTGCTGGGTTCCGAGCGTCTGCCGGGCGGCGGCCAGGAAGGCCCGGCGTTCGACGTCGGCGGCCACGAGGATGAGCACGGTGGTCAGTCCCGCGGTGCCGCTGTGCCACTCCCGGTACTCGGCACTGAACCGGGGATTCCGGCGGCCGAGTGCCTGCGCGAGAAACGCGAGCCGGGTCGAGAACTCGTCAATTCCGGGCCGTTGACCGGTGGCCGGCTGACGGTCCCACGGCGCGCTCTGGCCGTTGAGCAGCGCGGTGACCGTGCGGCGCAGCAGACTGGGGCCGGCGTCGGCCGCTGCCGATTCCAGTCCCAGGTGGGCTCCGGCGGCGGCGTGCAAGGCGCTGACCAGCGGTTGAAGCACGGAGAGAAAGACGTGGTGCCCCTCCGACCCGCGCAGTGCCACGAGCTCGTCCGGATCGACGGCGCGAGGATGGAAGCCGATCCGCTTGAAGACGGCCAGCAGGTACTGGGCGTCATGGACGGGATTCACCGGCACGGCCGAGTCGAAGTAGCCCAGCCCGGGGATGCCGCGCAGGATCGTGGCGCCGCTGACCCCCAGGTAGTGGCGCAGGTGAATGAGGGAGAGCAGCCGGCCGACCGCGCCGACCGTGCCCGGCGGCCCCTCGCCGTCGAACAGTGACAGCGTCAGCGCCCGGCCGTCCCTCTTGGCCAGGACTTTGTCGAGTCCGTCGCGCCAGGCCACGATCAGTGAGGCGTCGGTGGGGCGGACCCCGTCCAGCCCGCTCAGCCGGCCGTCGACGACGCCGAGCAGTTCGTGGCTGATCTCCCGGGTCGTGCTGACGTTCTTCGGGACGGTCGGACGCGCCGTCAGATACAGCTCCGGCACCGACTCCGCGAAGTACCGGGGATATCGGCGCCGATCGTGCTCGTAGAGGCCCCGGCACGACTCCAGGAAGTCCTCGAGGGTGGTGAACTCGCTCAGCAGCAGGAGGTGGTCCGAGGCGATCAGGTTCGCGGTGTGGCGGGCCGATCGTGACTCGAGGACGCCGGACTCCCAGACGAAGGCCAAGCTGCTGACGAGCGGTCCGGTGGTGGCCAGCGACGCGAGGACGAGGTACTCGCCGATCCGGTCCGCGCCGGCCCGGGCATCGGCCGCGCGCATGATCTCGCGATTGAGAAAGTGCAGGTACAGGGGCGCCTGGCCGGTGTCGTTCACGGGAGCGGAGTGCCGTCGGCGCCGACATCCAGGAGGGCGGTGAGCTCGGCCGGGCAGCGTCGCAGGGCCGCCGCCGCCGTCGTCCGGTCGGGGCCGGTCAGTGCGAGATCGCCGGCGTCGTCGAAGAGCGCCGCGCTTGCCAGCGACGTCATCAGTCGCCCCAGCACGTCGAGACTCGTCGACCCGTCGTTGATGATGATCACCTCGAAGGGTTCCCGGTCGGTGAAGACGTCGACCTCGTAGTGCTTGAGGCCGTAGGCGCGCGACCGGTCGTCCTTGCCGGCGACGGCCGCCGCGACGTCGGGGGCCGACCGGAGCCGGTCGTCGGATCCGGCCACGCGACGGGCCCGCACGTCGGCCGGTGACTCCAGCCAGACCCGCAGCGATCCGGGTTCGACGAGCCAGGGGAGAAACCACACGTCGAAGACCGTGGACAGGCTGCGCTCGTGCAGTTCGAGCAGCGCGAGGTCGGTGGAGTCGGGCGTGTCGGGGTTCATGCGTTCCAGGTCGGCTCGCCGGGCCGCCTCGTCGAAGAGCCAGAACCGCCGCCGGTCGGCGCTGTCGTCGTCGAGAGCCCCATCCATGATGGACGTCTGCCGTACGACGGAGCCCGACACGCGGGTGATGCCGAGCGCGACACTGACGGCGGTGCTGAAGGTGGTCTTGCCGGAGCCGGTCAGACCGGCCACCAGGATGTTTCTATACATGTTCGAGGTCGGCGTGGCTTGATTGCCGGTAACGCTCGATCACACCTTCGATGTAGGTCATGTTCTTGGGCGCCCGCGACCGCAGGGCCGGCAGTTCCGCGGCGAGATGATCGACGAGTTCCTCCAGGGACGCGAAGATGGCGTCCGACGTCGAGAACACGAAGGGATGGATCCAGTCGGCCACGGTCTTTCCGTGCATCTCGAGATTCGACCGGCGGTGGTGCGAGTCCGGCGGGAGGACGGTGAGGACGTACTTCTCGAAGTATTTGGCCAACAGCATTTCCTGGGCCGTGCCGACGCCCAGCTTGGTCGTCGCGTTGACGATGACGATGTCGCATCGGGTGACGAGATGGCAGTCGTGCCCGAAGATCATTTCTGGGTCGCCCTCGTCGAGCGAGGGGTCGTCCGGCGACAGGAAGCGCAGTTCCTTGATCGGCGACAGGCTTTCGACGTACTGCTTGCGCCAGTCGTTCACCCGGCCGATCTCGTTACCCTTCAAAACCTTGCCGGCGAGGTAGACGACGGTATCCGGGGAAAGTGTCACGATCTGTCCCTTCAGGGGCCTGCGGTCGGAGCGAGAATAACGTGGACAGTGGCCTCGGGAAAGCAGCGCCGCACCCGCTCACGACCCCAATTCCCACGGAAATCGAACCCATGCGTGCACGCGCTCGGCGTAGAAATCGGCGTCGCAATGGGCGAGAACCTCCCCTCGGGGGCCGACCGTGTCCCAGACCAGGCAGGCTGTCGCCAGGGCCCGGGGCCGGCGGCTGATCATGATCTGTTCTCGGGTCTCGATCAGAGTCTTACCGGTATTCACGACGTCATCAACCAGAAGCACGCTCAGGCCGGCGAGATCGGGCAGGCCGTCCATCCCCTGGACGAGTAAACGATCTTTCCGGACTCTCGGCCGTTCGTCGCGCATAGTCGACGCCCGTACGGCGTACATCGCTGGTCCGCCCAACAGGTGAGCGAGCAGCACCCCTGGGACCGCGCCGCCCCTGAGCACGCTGATCACGACGTCCGGAGCCGTGCCGTCGCGGCGGATCAGGCGCAGGACGGTCGCCGCCTGATCTTCAATTTGATCCCACGTGTAGGACACCTGGGCCGGTCCCGAGTCTTTCATCGCCGGTCCTCACGGGTCCGGCCGATATAGATCAGAGGCGAGGAAAGGTAGCCCACGCACAGTTTGTACAAGGCGCTGGTGAGGGCGATCGTGGCGACCTCGCCGGCCGGGAGTGTGAAGGAGAAGGCAAGGACGGCGAACAGGATTCCGTCCAGCGGTGCCGACACGGTGTTGGAGATCGCGCTGCGGGCGATGATCGGAACCTGGGGAAAATTCTGGCGGAGGAAACTGTAGACGGTGATGTCGGCGTTCTCGACGACGAAATTGGTTGCCAGGCTCGCGAGGAGAATGCGGGGAAGGCTCCCGAGGACAGTGGCGATCGCGGCCTGATTCGCCGGATCGGCCTGCCACGTCGAGTCTCCCGGCAGCACGATGTAGAGCTGCAGCCACAGCGCCAGCATCAGGTTGGCGCCGACCGAGACGACGACGAGCCGGCGCGCGTTGCTCCGCCCCAGGCGCTGATTGACGAGATCGATCCAGGTGAAACTGATCGCGTAGAGCAGGGAGCCGATCGGAATGGCGAGACCGAAAGGCAGCGGGGTCGCTTTCATCACGGTGAGGTTCGCGGCCACCTGAATCGTGAAATAGCCGACGACGAGAACAGTGGCCTGCGGGAGAACGGTCAGTTCGTCCGGTCGCCGCATTCGCGTCAGGTCCGGAGCCGGACGTCGGCGTAACGAACGACCTCGATCGCGAGTCCGAGCACGACGGCGAGCTCTACGAAGGACACGACCATGAAGGGCCAGTCATAGGGCCCGTTGACCCAGTAGACGACGATGGCGGCGACGGCCGGAAGGCAGAACGTGCCCAGATCGACGATCATCTGGATGACCTTGCGAGGGCGGCGGCGGGAGTCGGACCGGTGCGCGGTCTCCCAGCCGAACGCCTTCCCGGTCGGGTCCAGCTCCGGAGCCACGCGCTCGCGGATGTACCGGCCGATCGCGGACACCTTCTCGTCGTTGACCAGGTAGGTCCACCCGAGAACGGTGCTGACCGGGGGCAGCAGGAGCAGAAGGTTGGCGTGTCCCTTGGCGGCCAGGCTTGCGGTGATGACGGCGGCCATCGACGCGAGGGTCACGTAGATCAAATTGTCGCGAAATCCAATACGGGTCTTCTGTTCGTCCTTCAGGCGCTCGTACTCGGCGAGCAACAGTCGCGCCACCGTCAGGTCGGGGTCGGACATCGGTTCCTTTCCGTCAGTTCATCGCGGGCGCAGTGCGGACTGCAGCCAGCGATAGGAGTCTCTGGGCGTACGGGCCAGGGTCTTGAAGTCGACGTGCACGAGGCCGAACCGTTGTGAGAAGCCCTCGGCCCACTCGAAGTTGTCGAGCAGCGACCAGACGAAATAGCCGCGCACGTCGACCCCGGCGGTGATGGCGTCGTGCACCGCGCGCAGGTGGGCGTCGAGGTAGTCGACACGGAACTGGTCGTCGACGCCCGGCTCGGTCGAGCAGCCGTTCTCGGTGATGTAGATCGGGGGCAGAGCCGAGCCGTACGTCTCCTTGAGCCCGGTGAGCAGCTCGGTCAGCCCGGCCGGCACGACGGGCCACCCGAACGCGGTCGTCGGATAGCCCTCGATCGGCCGCGTCTCGAAGGGCAGCGGCCCCTCGTCGGCCGGCGCGCCGACCTTCGTCGGGTTGTAGTAGTTGATGCCCAGCGCGTCCAGGGGCGTACGGATGATGTCGAGATCGCCGTCGCGCACGAGATCGCCCAGCGCGTCGCCGAGGAACGACGGATAGGTGCCGAGCAGCACCGGGTCGTTGAACAGCCGGTTGTGGAACGCGTCGTAGATCGCCGCCGGCGTGGGGTCGTCGCCGTCGGGCCGGACCGGCGTGCAGTTGTTCGTGATCATCACTTCGGCGGCGCCCGCGGCTCGCAGCGCCCGCGCGGCCAGACCGTGCCCGAGCAGCTGGTGGTGGGCGACCGGCAGCGCGTCGAGCATCAGCGTGCGCCCGGGAGCGTGGGTGCCGTACGCGTAGCCCTGGGCCATGTGCACGATCGGCTCGTTGAGCGTGATCCACCGGCGTACGCGGTCGCCGAGACGGGTCACGACGTGCGAGGTGTAGTCGGCGAAGTACGACGCGGTGTCGCGATTGAGCCAGCCGCCCTTGTCCTCCAGGGTCTGCGGCAGGTCCCAGTGGAACAGCGTCGGCACCGGCGTGATGCCGCGTTCGAGCAGCGCGTCGACCAGCCGGTCGTAGAAGTCGAGCCCGGCCCTGTTCGGTCCGCCCGACCCGGTCGGCTGCACCCGCGGCCAGGCGATCGAGAACCGGTACGCCCCCACGCCCAGGTCGGCCAGCAGGGCGACGTCCTCGGGGTAGCGGTGGTAGTGATCGCAGGCCACGTCGCCGGTGTCGCCGTCGCGCGTGCGGCCGTCGGTGTGCGAGAACGTGTCCCAGATCGAGGGCCCGCGCCCGTCCGCGTGCACCGCCCCCTCGATCTGATAGGAGGCCGTCGAGCAGCCGAAGAGAAATCCGTCGGGGAAGCGGGGCAGCGGATCCACCATGCCCATGAATCTATATGTGTCGCCGGTCTCGTCGTGGTCCCCGAACGGCCCGTCCGTGCCACGATCTTGCTGAGGCAACAGTTGTCGAAGGGGAACCGTATGACCGCCGACCTGACCGAGCTCGCCCGCCGCAACCTGCTGGAGGTCTTCGCCGAGCGCGACCCGGAAAAGCGTGCCGCCGCGATCGAGCAGACCTACGCCGAACAGGTCACCTTCTCCGACCCGGACGAGGTCGTCGTCGGCCGCCGGGCGCTCGGCGAGAAGGCGCAGCGGCTGCAGGACCAGTCGGACGGCCTGGTGTTCAGCGAGGCCGGCCCGCCGCGGGTCGCCGGCAACCTCGTCGTCCTGGCCTGGAACCTCGGCCCCGAGGGGCAGCCCCCGGTCGCCAGCGGCGTGGACATCTCGATCGTCGAGAACGGCCGCATCGCGCACCTTTACACCCTGCTGGACTGACATCGACGCCTATGATGGCGATCATGTGGCTGGAGAAGCTCCTCGCGCTGACCGCCGACCGCTACGACGTGACCGGCGCGGCCGTCGCGATCGGTCATGACGACCAGCTTCTCGAGGCGGCCACCGGCGTGCTCAACCGTGAGACGGGCGTCGAGGCCACCCCGGACAGCGTGTTCCAGATCGGCTCGGTCACCAAGATCTGGACCGCCGCGCTCGTGATGCAGCTCGTCGACGAGGGCCTGGTCGACCTGGACGAGCCGGTCCGTCGCTACCTGCCCTCGTTCGGCGTGGTCGATGCCGCGGCCGCCGAGTCGGTGACCGTCCGCCAGTTGCTGCTGCACACCGGCGGCTTCGACGGCGACCTGTTCGAGGACACCGGCCGCGGCGACGACGCGCTCGATCGCTACGTCGCCTACCTGCACGATCACGCCCACCAGATCGCGGCGCCGGGCGCGATGTATTCGTACTGCAACTCCGGTTACGCCGTGCTGGGTGCCCTGGTCGCGAAGCTGCGCGGCGGCACGTGGGAGTCGGTGCTCCGCGAGCGTCTGATCAACCCCTTGGGCGTACGGAACATGGCCCTGTTCGCCGAGGAGGCGATCCTCTTCCGGGTCGCGGCCGGACACATCAGGTCTCAGGTGGCCCGGCCGTGGCAGTTGCCGCACTCGAACGCACCGGCCGGTGCCACCCCGTGCGCCGCGCCCCGCGAACTGGTGCGTTTCGGCCGGCTCTTCCTCGACGGGGGAGTGAGCACCTCGGGTGATCGGCTCCTGTCGGCCGAGGCGATCGCGGCGATGACCGCCCCGCAGCTCACCCTGCCCGGGGTCGTCGAGCGGGGCGGCGGGCACCGGGGTCTCGGATTCGAGCTGTTCGACTGGGACGGCGCCGCGGCCTACGGTCACAACGGCGGCACCATCGGCCAGGCGGCGCTGTGGCGGGTCGTGCCGGCGCACAAGCTCGTCGTCGCGATCAACGCCACCGGCGCCGACGCTCCCGGCTTCTTCGACGACCTGCTCGACGCGATCGTCCGCGAGCTGACCGGCCTTGCCGTGCCGCCGCGCCCGACCCCGCCGAGCGGCCCGTACGCTCCGGGCCCGGCCGAGTTCGCAGGCCGCTACGAATACCCGATGGCCGCCTACGACGTGATCGCGACCCGGGACGGGTTGGAAGTGACCTCCACGCCGCTCGGCCATGCCGCCGAGTGGGGCGACGAGGCGAAGACCGAGCGGTACGTGGCCCTGTCCGGCACCACCTTCATCACGGCCGAACCCGAGAACGGCAGCCACTCGACGTTCACCGTTCTCGAGGGCGGCCGATTCCTCTACGGCGGCCGGCTCGCGCGCCGCGTGTAGCCCGCGCGTAACGCTGTGAACACCTAACTGTGTCCAGCGTTACGTCGTATTGCAGAATAGTAGACCGGTCGTCTAGCTTCTACGGAGCACAAGGTTTCACCGACAAGGAGTCAGACATGAGCAAGGTCGTCATCATCACCGGCGCTTCGCAGGGCATCGGCGCGGGCCTCGTCGAGGCGTACCGCAAGCTGGGCTACTCGGTGGTCGCGAACTCGCGGAACATCACGCCGTCGAACGACCCCCAGGTGCTCGCGGTGCCCGGCGACATCTCCGACCCGGCCGTGGGCCAGCGGCTCGTGGACGAGGCCCTCGCGAAGTTCGGCCGCGTCGACACCGTGATCAACAACGCCGGCATCTTCACCGCGAAGCCCTTCACCGACTACACGGCCGAGGACTACGCGCAGAACATCGCCATCAACGTGAACGGCTTCTTCAACGTCACCCAGCCGGCCCTGAAGGTCATGCAGCGCGGCGGCCACGTGGTCACCATCAGCACGAACTTCGCCGAGAACCCCGACCGCCGGGTGCCGTCGTTTACCGCGGCCCTGACCAAGGGCGGCCTGAACGCGGCGACCCTGTCCCTGGCCATCGAGTACGCCGAGGCCGGCATCCGCTTCAACGTGGTGGCCCCCGGCGTCATCAAGACCCCGATGCACGCCCCCGAGACCCACGAGTTCCTCTCGGCGCTGCACCCGGTCGGCCACATGGGCGAGATCTCCGACATCACCGACGCCGTGACCTACCTTGAGAACGCCAAGTTCGTCACCGGCGAGATCCTGCACGTCGACGGTGGCACCACCGCCGGTAAGTGACCACCCACCGGTCTGAGGAGGGCATTGTCATGAAGGACGAAGAGAAGATCCTGCAGGACGTCCTGGACCGGTGGAAGTCGAGTATCGAAGCGCACGAGCCCGGGAAGGTCGCCGCCCTCTTCACCGAGGACGGCATCTTCCAGGGCCTGCGCCCCTACTCGGTGGGCCGGCCCGGTGTCGAGACTTACTACGACAGCCAGCCGCTCGACCTGACGGCCGACTGGCGGTTCCAGGAGACGCGCCGGCTCGCCGACGACGTGGTCCTCGGATACGTGTACGTGACGTTCGGTTTCGCCGAGACCGACCGGGAGCCGATCCTGACGAACCTGACCGTGGTGGCCGTCCGCGACGGCGACGACTGGCGGCTAGCGCACTACCACGTCTCGCGCGTCAACGCGTGAGACGGATCACCGGGTGATAGACGACCGCCTGGCTAGGGTGGAGACATGGGACGAAGCAGTGACGCGCGGGAGAAGATTCTCGAAGCCGCGCAACGCCTGATCGAGCTGCGAGGCTACTCGGCCATCGGTGTCGCCGAGATCTGCAAGGCCGCGGGCGTCCCCAAGGGGAGCTTCTACTACTTCTTCGAGTCCAAGGAAGCCCTGGCCATCGCGGTCGTCAATCAGCAGTGGGACACCCAGCGGGCCCAGTGGTCGGCGATCCTGGGCTCCAGCGACGATCCGCTCGAGCGGCTGCGCAAGCTGTTCGAGGCCACCGCCGAGTTCCAGCGGGCCGGCCAGCAGAACTGCGGCTCCGTCTCCGGCTGCCTGTTCGGAAACCTGACACTCGAGCTGAGCAACCAGACCGAGCCGATCCGGGCCCGCCTCCAGGAGATCTTCGACATCCAGGTCCAGATGGTCCGGGCCGTGATCGACGAGGCCCAGTTCCGTGGCGAGGCCCGCGTGGCCAGCTCCGAGGAGGCCGCCCGGGGAGTGGTGGCCCAGCTCGAGGGCCAGGTCATGTTCGCCAAGCTCTACAACAACACCGGCCGGCTCGACGCGATGTGGTCCAACTGGCTGGCCCTGCTCGGCGCGCCGATCCCGGTCTGACGCCGGCTGCCGCTCGGGGGCGTGGCCGAGGAACGGCAACGCGACCTCGCCTCCCGGCTGATCGGGCTGCTGCTAGACGGGTGCGGACGTAGCGCCTGTTTCACCGATGGCGCCGGGCCGCGGACGCGGTCGTGCCCGGCGGTGGGGAAACCGCCGGGCACGCCCCCGATGGGTGAAAAGCTATTTGCCGGTGCCCTGCGAGGCGAGTGGACCGGGCGCGTCGGGCGTCTTGCCGCCGTCCGGCTTGATCGCGAACCACTTGCCGTTGAGGCCCTGGCCGTTGAGGTCGCCCGCCTTGCGGTCGTCGACGAAGTAGTAGACCGGCCAGCCGTTGATGGTCACCTGGCACGTGCCGTCGCCGCGCTCGACGAAGCCGACGATCTTCGGGTCGACGCCGGCCGGGAAGATCTTGCCGGGGGAGCGGATGAGCAGCGGCGGCCAGGCGGTCGCGCAGTCGCCCTTGCAGGTGGTCTTCGGCGGCTTGTTGCTGTCGTTGTCGAAGCGGTAGAGCGTACGGCCGGCGCCGTCGGTGACGTAGGTGCCGATCTGCGCGTTCTCGGTGGTGTTGAGCTCGACCGTCTTGCTGCCCGCGGTGCGCGACTTCGGCGGGGTGATGTCCTGGTCGGACGGGCCGCTGAAGATCTTCACCCACCGCTGGGTCTTGGCCACCGTGGGCGGGGCGACCTGGTTGGCCTGCTTCTCCGCCGGGGGCTGAACGTCCTCCGTGGGCTTCACCTGCGGGTCCTCCACGCCGGCCAGATCGGGCAATTCGCCCGGGCCCTGCGGGTTGAGCGGCGCCGCGGACTCCTGCACCGCGACCGGCACCTGCTCGGCCGCCACGTCGGCGTCCGGCGCGGCCGCCTGGCTGCCACAGGCCGATACGCTGACCAGCCCGGCCAGCAGCGCCGCCGCGACGTAGGTCTTCCTCATGGCCGTCTCCTACCTGTAGGTGCTGCCCGTCCAAAGGGGATGGCCTCCACACGCCCCATCCATCGACGCGGTTCACCCAGATGTGCCACATTCCGAAAATCTTGATCCGGGTACGCGACGGGGCACGTACTCCGAGTAGCCGCGGCACAGTACTTTCATCGATGTCGTCTTCACCGACCGCACGAGGCGGCACCGACGAAAGTGCCGCGGGGAAGAGAGCCGGATGCCGCCGAGCAGACAGAGACCCCACCGGGAGGTGGCCGATGAGGCGCTGGTCAGATCGTTGTTCCAGGAACACGGCCGGGCCATGCTCGCGTACTCGACGCAGCTGACGCGCGACCGCGCAGCCGCCGAAGACGTGGTGCAGGAGGCGCTGCTGCGCGCCTGGCGTCACCCCGAGAGCCTCAACAACGGCAAAGGCTCCGTACGGGGCTGGCTGCTCACGGTCTGCCGCAACATCGTGCTCGACCAGATCCGCGCCCGTAACCGGCGCCCGCCCGAGGTCGCCGAGAGCCCACCCGACGCCGCGGTCGAGCAGGATCACTCCGATCGCGTGGTCACCTCGATGGTCGTGGTCGACGCGCTCAGCCGTCTCTCCCACGAGCACCGTGAAGTGCTCGAACAGGTCTACTTGAAAGGCAACACGGTGGCCGAGGCCGCCGAGGCGCTCGGCATCCCGCCGGGCACCGTCAAGTCGCGCTCCTTCTATGCGTTGCGGGCCTTGCGCGAGGCCGGCACGGAACGGTTGGCATCATGAGTACGCCGGAAAGCGCGAACACGGCCAACGGCCACGTCGATCTGGCCGGCTACCTGCTGGAAATGCTCTCCGACGAGGAGAAGGCCCGCGCCGACGAGCACCTGGCGAGCTGCGCCGAGTGCCGCGACGAGCGCGACTCGCTGAAGCAGTGGTCCGACCAGCTCGGCGAGGTCCCCGAGGAGATGCTGCTCGACGGCCCGCCCGACGACGCCGATCTTCTGCTGCAGCGCACGCTGCGCCAGGTGCGGCGCGAGTCGTCCGGCCGTCGCTACCGCCGCCTGGCCACTGTCACGTCGATCGCCGCCGCGGCCGTCGCGATCGCGATCGCGGGCGGGGTGGTGGTCGGCCGGGGCACGGCGCCCGGTTCCGAACCGGTCGCGCAGCCCACGGCCACGATGTCGGTGCCCGCGGGCGCCCGGGTCGCGTCGGCCACCGACGCGTCGACCGGGGCACGCATGCAGGTCGCGGTGGTTCCCGCCCCCGGCTGGGTGCGCGTGTCGGCCACCGTCGGCGGCATCCCGGCGGGCGAGAAATGCGTGCTGGAAGTGCTGGGCCGCGACGGTTCGACCGCGGTCGCCGGCAGCTGGCTGGTCTCCACGGCCGGCGAGTCGGGCGGCACGACCCTGAACGGCAGCGCCCTGATCGACCCCGACCTCGTGCAGTCGGTCCGCGTCGTCAACACCACGGGGAGGCAGTTCGTCACTGTCCCCGTCTAGTTCTAGTCCTGGACTTCGCACATGCTTTGGAGTGAATGCCCGTCACTCTGATCATGATCGATGTGTTGGTCTGGGTATGGGTGTGACAGGTGCTCCACGTCGTAGTGCTGTGCGTCCTCGT
>NZ_RJAC01000030.1 GCF_003999975.1 Actinoplanes solisilvae
GAAGCTCCGTTTGCACCAGATCTGTGAGAAGACCTGGTCTCAACGGGGCTTCGTCCATATCCGACACGCCGACGCGGGCATCGTCACTCACCGCCACTATCGATCATGAAACGGCCGTGCGGAACCCGAGAGGTCGAAGTCCTGCCCTTCCCAAGTAGGTCCGTCGTGCGGCCGTAGTCGATTACAGATCAGCGAGAGTATGGCTTGACGAACCTCACGTTCACCCGGCCGCCACCCGTCCTTTCTGGACAGGTGCTGATAGGGCATGCGGAAGTAGGCGCACAGCACCGCGATGCAAGTGCGTCGTTCTTCCTGCCAGTCGTCGGCCAGGCTGGCCAGCGCGTAGACGCCGGCGATCCTCACCGTCGCGTGCTCGTTCCCGAGTTGCGCGGTCGCCGAACTGAAGCGTTCGATGAATAGTTTGATCTGATCGCGGCGCGCCGCTTCGCGAGATCGAAGATTCTCTTCCTCGTGGAGCCGTTGGCGGCGATATGCCACGACGAGGGCAACCACTCCGCCGATGCCGGCGACGATCGTCAACGCTATTTTGAGAATGTCGGTTCGGTCGCGCACGGTCAGGGGCGCGGAGCCACCCACGAGACGCATCAAGACCCAAAGAGCGGCGGCGAACGACCCTGCCGCCAGCGAGAGGACTGCCAAAACGTGAAACGCGAGTGCACTGACGGACGGACGCCGATATTTTGAAATAGAGCGAAACCTGCTGTCTCGCACTCAACGACTCCTCGAAAGCGTCGCGTGCACCGGCTGATCGACTCCTGAATCGACTAGGAAACATGATGGCCGGATTGCGGAGGGTGCGCAATGGTCTGGCCGACATCGCGGCTCGGGCGAGAACAGCGCCGGCTCCGGCCGGTGGCAGCACCAGCCGGGGCCTCGGTGGTGAAGACACCCGTCGCAATGACGATTGACGCCGCGCCGGAACCGGCTCTTCAGAACTCCGCTGTCACGGTGACCGGCCGTGCCTGGTACGCCGCCACCGGAAACGCTGGTCCGGTGGAGATTCGGTTCGCGCCGACCGGCAAGGCGCCGACCCTGATCCGCACGAACAGGTCCAACAGTCGGGGCGATCTCCAGTCGACCGTCGTCGCGCGCACCTCGGGCTCATGGAGAGCGGTCTACAAGGGCAGTGGAGGGAGCGAGTGTGTCTCTCGCCTCGGGCATCAAAGCGCTTCTGACGACTCCGAGTTTGACCTACAACGCGGAGACCGAGTCGTTCGAGGCCGCCGGTTCCACCACAGTCAGTGGCGGGCTACGAAGAGCATCTTCTCGATGAACAACCCGGAAGGCTCCAGGTGCTTCACCAGCTTCAAGGTCTTCTCCCCGAAGCAGGTGACCCAGACGAGACGCGTCACGGTTTGACGTGTCAGTCGTCGTGGTCGGGCATCAGCCAGGTGAGCCGGAGTTCGCGGGCGGTGAGATCGGCGGCCTCGCGCAGTTGATCTGCCTCCGGTCCGGGGTCCAGTTCCCCGGCGAGCGTGCGGGCGGCGGCAGCCGTCTGCGGGCGGGCGCCGAGGGACGCGCGGAGATGGTACGACCGGCGCAGCTGGATGATTCCCTGTTCTCGGTCGTGCCGCAACAGATGGTCGCCGATGTGCCGCACGGCGTACGACTCCAGCAATGCGTCGCCCCGCCGGCAAGCTTCCGCGAGCGCCTGCCCGTAGGCGGCTGTCGCCGTGTCCGGGTCCCCGCCGATGTTGTCGGCGAGCACGCCGAGCCAGAACGTGGCCCATCCGGTCAGTCGAGGGTCGGCGGCCGCGGCGGTGAAGCCGTCACGGGCCCGCTGTGCGTCGTCGGGGAGTGGATCCAGACCGAACAGCAGCCGCGCGTAGGCCAGCTGCGCGTCGAAGTGCCCGGCCAGCACCGGCTCGCTGGGAGCCAGCGCCGTGATCGCCGCCGCGGCTGCCCCGGCATCGTCCAGTCGCCACCAGTAACGATCCACCAGGATTTCAGCCCGTTCGGCGAGGGCGTCCGGCGCCAGCGTGGCGACTGCCTCGTCCCATTGGCCGGCCCGCCACAGGACGCGCGTGGCGACGGATGCACGACGCGGGATGTAGGTAGCATCAAAAGCCATGGCGCCTACAGTGCGCCACGGAGGTGTAGGTGGTCAAGTGCATTACGTCGACTACATCGGCAATCTGACCCGGTTGGCGGTGGAGATCGTCAACGGCGATCCGCCGAGTGACCTGCGGACCGAGATGTTCCGCCAGCACGGCATCGCCGAACCCGACACCGAGCGACTCGCGTTGCTGCTGCCCGCGCTGGGCGACGCGGTGCGAGCCGCCGCGCGCGGGGGCCCGATCGACCCCATCAACACCCTGCTGGCACGTCATCCACCGGTGATCCAGGTCAACGACCACGGTGGCAGGGGCTCGCCGCACATTCACTTCGCCCACAACGGCGAGGATGCCGTCGCCTGGCTCGGCCGCAGTTGCGCCGCCGCGCTGGCGTACGTCATCTGCGGCGACCCCGCGGTGAAGATCGGCCGGTGCCAGGCCACGACGTGCGGACGCTTCTTCGTCGACGATTCCCGTAATCGCACCCGGCGGTTCTGCTCCAACGCCTGCGCCAGCCGGACGACCGTCGCCGCCCATCGGGCCCGCCGCAGAGCCGGCGGCTGATTGAACCCGGTCGACACCCGGAGACACTGCTGCCACGATGGCGCCGACAACAACACTCGCCCGAGGAGCTGAGGATGCCCGGTCACTCCCGCACGCGCTGACGTTTCCGAATCCGTCATCGCGTGCTGCCCCGAATCGTGCGGCACAGCGAGCCTTCACACCCGACGCCATCACCGGGCGGCGGGTGTGCCCTGTCCGCTGCGATCCCAGGGGTCCGCGTGCCGTTCGCCTCCTCCTCCGCGCCGAGCCTGTGGCGCGATGCTGATTTTCGCCGTTTCTGGGCCGCGCAGACGGCTTCCCAGCTCGGCGAGCACACCAGCCTCACCGTTCTGCCACTGGTCGCCGTACTGACGCTGGGGGTCGGGGCCGAGCAACTCGGGTTTCTGCGCGCCGTCGGGCAGGCCCCTCTGCTGCTGGCGTTGTTCGCCGGGGTGCTGGTCGACCGGTGGCGCGGTCGTACCGTCATGGTCGTTGCCGATGCCGGGCGTGCACTCGCCCTCGCCGCCGTTGTGCTGATCGGCGGTGAAAGTCTGCCCGCGTTGCTGGCCGTGACGTTCGCGGTCGGGCTGATGTCGGTGTTCTTCGACGTCGCCTATCAGAGCTTTCTCGTACGTATCCTCGCGCGCGACCAGCTCCAGAAGGGCAACAGCGCCGTCGAGGGCAGCCGCTCCGCCGCCCAGCTCGCCGGCCCGGCGCTCGGCGGCCTGATCGCGACGACGGCGGTCCCGCTCGCTTTCCTGGCCGCGTTCTTCGCGATCTCGGGTGCCGCCCTGACCCGCGTGCGCCACCGCGAGCCGAAACACCGCGGCGATCGTCCCCGCCTGCGCGAAGGGCTGAGCTTCGTCGCCCGCCACCGCGTGCTGCGTACGATCTGCCTGGCCTCGGCGGCCTTCCAGTTCTTCCTGGCCGCCACGATGACCGTCTACCTGCTGTTCCTGCCGCGCGGCCTGCACCTCAGCGGCGCCGAGGTCGGCCTGGCCCTGGCGGCGACGGGCCCGGGCGCGATCGCCGGTTCCTTTCTCGCCGCGCGGGTGAAGAGCGGCCGAGCGGTTCTCGTCGGGGCCGCGTTCCTGGGCGACGGCGTGCTGTTGCTCGTTCCCGCTCTGCACGGCCTGCCCGCGCTGATGGCCGTCAACTTCGCGTTCGGACTGTTCGGGCAGCTTGTCAACGTCATGGTGATGGCGATCCGCCAGGCCGCCACCCCGTACGGGATGCAGGGGCGGGTCGCCGCGACGATCACGTTCTCCGGGATGGGGCTGGCGCCGTTCGGGTCTCTGCTCGGCGGGGTGGCCGCCGAGCAGTGGGGGCTGCGCGCGGCCCTGCTGACGTTGGGGGCCGGCATGCTGCTGTCGCCGATCATCATGCTGGCCGGTTTCGGTGTAGGTTGCGCCGATGACGCGACCCCAGCGGACCGGCGGCCGTAGGGCCCTCACGGTGCAGGTGTTCCTTCTGGCCGTCTGTTTCGTCGGCAGCATCGGCCTGCTGACCGTGGCGGCCGTCCGCGCCGGCGACCCGGGCGCGTTGCTGCACCCGGGTCTCGAGCGGCTCGGCGACCCGAAGGAGTCGATACCTCCGATCGGGCCGGACGCGTTGTGGAACCCTCTCGTGTGGATCTTCGGGTGGGGCCGGGTGGCGGCGATGCTCGTCTACCTGGTCGCGTTCGTCGCGTTGATCCTGGGCCTGGCCGCGATCGCCGGCGCCCGGCAGGAGGGCGACCGGCGAGCGCGCCGAGCGGCCATCGCGGTCACGGCGATCTGGTTGCTCGTCGTCGTGACCGCGCTGACCCCGTACGGAGGCAGTCTGCACTCCTGGTTGCTCGACTAAGCGCTGTTCGTGGCGCCGAGGCCGAGCAGGATCTGGTCGAAGAGGTTGCCGTCGTTGTCGTCGGTGTAGGCGACCGGCACCTCGCCCCACGGTGAGACGGCCACCGCGAACTGGTCCTGCCGCCCGGTCGTCGTGTTGGTCAGGGTCTGCGCGCCGAGCCGGCCGGTGAACGTGCCGTCCGGGTTGAGCCCGCGCAGCCAGCCGTCGACGCCACTCACCGTCCAGCCCACCACCGCGTACGCCTGATCGTCGAGCCCGACCGTCGGGGCGGCCGCGCCCGTCGTCGTCGAGACCTGCACCTCGGCGTGCCGTCCGGTCGCGGTCGTCGTGAAGGACCGCGCCCACACCCCGCTGGACTCCCACGCCACGACCAGGTCGCCGTTGAAGTTGGCCGCGATCGCCGGGCGGCGCTGCTGGCCGGCCGTCGTCACGTTCGCGAGTCGCGGGGTCAGCAGCACCGCGCCGCTCACCTTGGCCAGCCGGGTGAGGCCGATGTCGTCGCCCGACTCCCAGACGATCGTGGCGTCACCCGAGGCGGAGACGGCCACGTCGGGACGGTGGTGCGCTCCGCCCACCGGCGAGGCCGTCAAGCAGTTCGAGGCCGGGGACGCCGTCCTGGATGACGAACGAGCGCAGGGTGGACACGGCCGCGCCGTGCTCGGTGACGACGGGGATCGAGCGGAAGTCGGCGGTCACCTCGGCCGGGGTGATCGTGGTGAGGACGTAGCCGCGGCGGTTGGAGTAGAACTTGAGGTGCGGGTTCGTGGCGGCGTTCGGGATCGTGGTGGTCGCCGAACCGTTGCCGCCCGACGCGATCGACGTGCAGACCAGTTCCGTGCCGATGGTCGCGGAGTTGGGGTTGGCGTAGTCGGCCTTGAGGTCGTTGGCCCATGCCGCGTGCACGTCGCCGGTGAGCACGAGCGGGTTGCGTACGCTCCGATCGCGCCACCCCTGCTGGATGCGCGAGCGCGAGGCGCGATAGCCGTCCCACGCGTCCATGCTCGCCGCGCCCGAGGCGTCGTACTGCCGGGCGAAGAACACCTGCTGGCCGAGGATGTCCCAGGTGCCGTAGTGCTGGGCCAGGCCGTCGAGAAGCCAGGCCTCCTGGGCGGCGCCGGTGAGCGTACGGCTGGCGGTGTCGGCGGCGGCGCAGACTTTCCAGCCGTCTCCGCAGGCCTGGTCGTCGCGGAACTGGCGGGTGTCAAGCATGTGGAACGTGGCCAGCTGACCCCAGCGGACACGCCGGTAGAGCGGGATGCTGTTGCCGGTCGGGGCCGCGGCCGGACGCAGCGGCATGTTCTCGTAATAGGCGCGATAGGCGGCCGTACGCCGTGCCGTCCACTGTGCAGTCGTCAGCGCCGGACTGCTGTCGGCCCGGACCATGTTCGCGTAGTTGTTCTCGACCTCGTGATCGTCCGGTACGACGAGCCACGGCGCGACCGCGTGCGCGGCCTGCAGATCGGGGTCGCTCTTGTACTGCGCATAGCGTCGGCGGTAGTCGGCCAGCGACACGATCTCGGCGCCGACGTGCTCGCGGACCGAGCCGGTGGTGGTCGCGTCCTCGTAAAGGTAGTCGCCCAGGTGCAGGATCAGGTCGGGGCGGTCATCGGCGATCCGGCGGTAGGCGGTGAAGTATCCGGACTCGTAGTGCGCGCAAGAGGCAAAGGCCATCTTCAGCGTACGACCGAAGGTGCCGGTCACCGGCGCGGTGCGGGTGCGGCCCACGGCGGAGATGTGGCCCTGCGCGCGAAAACGGTAGAAGTAGTCGGCGTCGGCCGCGAGCCCTCCGGCCACGACGTGCACCGAGTGCGCGTCGGCGTTGCGGGCCGTGACGGTCCCGCTCGCGGTCAGCGTGGCGAAGGTGTCGGTGGTCGAGACCTGCCACTCGACGGCGACATCGGCGTTGGGCATGCCGCCCTGCCCGTCGGCGTTGAGCGGGGTCGGAGCGAGGCGGGTCCAGAGCACAACGCTGCTCGAGTCCGGCTCGCCGGAGGCGACAGCGAGCTTGAACGGGTACGGGGTCGCGGCTCGGGCGTTGGTCGGGAGGGCGAGGGCTCCGGCCGTGGCCAGTCCACCTAGGACGAAGACGCGGCGCTTGATGGCGGTCATGAACGCGTACGTTCCGGTCGTCACGTGAATGCCCGGCGCAGTTCGCCCGTCCGCCGGATGGCCGATCTTGCAAGCTATCGAAAGAAACCGATGAACCTCCGACTGCCCCCGGTTTGCCCGTTGGTTCGCAGCCGCGCTGAGCTGCTTCCGCGTATCGCCCGAAATGTTCGCTTGACTCCGGCGCCGTCGGCGACGATGGAGGGCATGACCTCCATGAGCGACCTGATCGACGTGCCGGTCCGCTTCGACCTCGCCGAGAGCACGTCGCCGCCGTTGAACCTCGGCGACCTGGCCTCCCCTGCGACCCTTGCGGCAGTTCCGCTCGGGTACGGCACGTCCCGCGGCGACGCCGAGCTGCGGGGGTTGGTCGCGGCCGCCAGCGGCGTGGACGCTTCACAGGTGCTGCTCACGGTCGGCGCGGTCGAGGCGATGTTCCTGCTGGCCCACGTGACCTGCACCCCCGGCGACCGGGTTGTGCTGGCGACGCCGTGCTTCCCGCCGGCCCGCGCGGTCCCGGCCGGGCTGGGCGCGCAGGTCGACGTGGTGCCGTTGTCGTTCGACGAGGGATATCGGCTGCCGCTGGAGGCTGTGGCGGCGGCGCTCGGCCCGCGCACCCGCCTGGTGTCGCTGGCCTCGCCCCAGAACCCGTCCGGCGTCCGCTTCACCGACGAGGAACTGCTCGCGCTGCTCGCGGCGGTGGATTCACGCGCCCCGGACGCGGTAGTCCTGCTCGACGAGACGTACCGTGAGTCGACCTACGGCGATGCTTCGGCCCCGAGCTCGGCCGCGCCGCTGTCACCGCGCCTGGTCACCTGCTCATCCGTCTCGAAGGCCCACGGCGCTCCCGGCCTACGCCTCGGCTGGCTCACGACAACCGACGCCGCCCTCTACGACCGCCTGCGCGAGGCCAAGTTCCGCACCACAATCGCCTGCTCCACCGTCGACGAGTTCCTGGCCGCCCAGGTGCTGCGCCGCCGAGCCGAAATCCTCATCCCTCGAGCCCGGCGCCTCCGGGCGGCCCTGGACGAGCTCCTGACCTGGACCCGCACCCAGCCGATCGAGATCGTCCCACCCGACGGCGGAGCCCTGTGCTGCCTGCGCCTGCCCGCCGAAGCGGTCCCCACTTTCTACGCGCGTCTCGCCGAACGCGACACCCGGGTAGCCCCTGGCTCTTGGTTCGGCGAAGACGACCGCGTCTTCCGCCTCGGCTTCGGCCACCTTCCACCCGCCGAATTCACCGCCGCCCTCAACCACCTCGCCGACGCCTTGGCCGCGGCCGCCTGAGGAAGCTAGCGCAACATCATCCTCGGGTCGGTGGGCCCAGAAGAGTTGGTGGCCGCTGTTGTCTTCAGGCATGAACTGTTCGGAGTCGAGCGGCAGGTACGCCCGCGACGAGTTCGGGCGGGCCCTGGTCGAGCGTGACTACCGCATCCGTACGGATCCCGGCATGTCCGCGGGCGTCTACCCGCAGGGCGGCACCGAGCAACCGCACGGGATCACGGCATCGCTGCTGTCGACCGCGGCGGTGCGCTCGGGCGACATCTTCGACTCGGTCACGGCTCGCTCGCGGGTCTCCCTGGGGGTTTGACCAGCTCTCCGTTCTTGACGATCGCCGTGAAGCCGGCCGCCGGGTCGGCGATCAGCCCAAGATCGGCAACCGGGTCGCCGTCGACCAGGATCAGGTCGGCCAGCGCGCCCGCCTCGACGACACCGAGCCGGCCCGGGTACGGATTACGCGGGCCGGACAGAGCCAGCAGCTCGGCGTTGACGGCGGTCGCCTGCCGCAGGATCTCGGCGGGGCTGTACCAGCGGGCCAGCTTCGCCAGCAGAGCACCCTGCCGGGTGGCCAGCTTCGGGTCGAACAGGATGTCGGTGCCGAACGCGACCCGTACGCCGTGCTTGATCGCGAGCCGGTACGCGTTGTCGGTGCCGGCGGTCATCTCGAGGAACTTCCCGCGGTTGGCCGGCGCCAGCGGCGGGGAGTCCTCGTCGTCGAGGAACGGCTGCAGGCACCACCACGTGCCGGTCTCGGCCATCAACGCGACCGTGGCCTCGTCGAGCAACTGCCCGTGCTCGATGCAGCGGACCCCGGCGGCGATCGCGGTCCGTACCGCCCGCGGAGTGTAAGCGTGGACGGTGACGTAGGTGCCCCAGTTCTCGGCCGTCTCGACACCGGCACGCAGCTCCCGCTCGGTGTACTGCGTGACATCGAGCGGGTCGTAGTCGGAGGCGACCCCACCGCCCGCCATCATCTTGAGCTGGGACGCGCCGCGCCGCAGCACCTCGCGGGCGCCGCGCAACACCTCGGCCTCACCATCGGCGATCACGGCGGCCCCGATGAGCTCGCTGTAGCTGAGATGCCCGGCGACCCCGCGCGGAATCTCGTTGGGCATGCGGAAGTCACCGTGCCCACCGGTCTGCGACAGGAACGCACCCGAGGGATAGATGCGCGGCCCCAGGATCGACCCCTGATCGATGGCCTGCTTGATGCCCGCCGACGGCCCACCCAGGTCACGCACGGTGGTGAAGCCTCGCAGCACCGTGTCCCGCGCGCTGACGACCGCCTGCGCGAACACGTAACCGGCCTCGCCCATCGCCGCGACCGCCGCCGGAATCGTCGTGAACGCCGCGTGCCAGTGCGCGTCGATCAGGCCCGGCATCAGCGTCTTCCCGCTGCCGTCGATGCCCTGCGGTCCTCCGGGTTCCGCCGGGACAACCGACTCGATCAGCGCACCGCGGACGGTCACGTCGTACGGGCCGCCGACCTCGCCCGCGACACTGTCGAACACGTTCACGTTGGTGAAGCGGAGCACCTGGTCAGCAGCCACTTCGGCCCCCCAGCACGAAGAAGATGACGTAGCCCCAGCGATCGTCTCACAGCTTCGCGGGGCGGGCGCCCTTTGCCCGAGTGGCCAGATACTGCTGCCAGAGCAGCCGAGCAGCGACCGCACGCCAGGGCCGCCACGCCTCAGCCCGCAGAACCGTCTCGGCCGGCGTAGGCAAGCGAGGCAATTGCCACAGTTCGGCGATGCCCGCGGCGACAGCCAGGTCCCCGGCGGGCCAAGCATCGGGCCGACCCATCGCCGAGAGCCGATAGATCGCCGCCGTCCAGGGCCCAACCCCCACCACCGTACGAAGGGCAGCGTCCACGCCGTCGTCGTCGAGCTCAGGCAGCGCCGCCAGCACGAGCTCGCCACTCTCCACCGCGCCGGCCAGCGCACGGACATACCGCGCTTTCTGCCCACTGAACCCCGCGGCCCGCAGCTGTACGTCGTCCAGCGCGAGAAAATTCTTCGCGGTCAGCGGTTCGGCGAGCACCTTGAGGCGCTCGAACGTGGCCCGCGCCGACGCCAGCGAAACCTGCTGCTCCAACATGATGTGCACCAGCGACGCGAACCCCGGCGGCCGCGCCCACGTCGGCGGCCGTCCGTGCCGCCGCACAACAGCCGCGAAACGGGCCTCCCGCCTTGTCAGCTCAGCGATCCCACGGCCCAGGTCCGCCTCGCTCATCCCCATGTCCTCCCCCGCCCGCCGCCCTACCCTGTCGCCCCGCTTCTTTGCCCCGCTCGGCTCCCGACGATGTGCCCCGCTCGGCTCCCGTCGACGCACGGCACGCGATTCTGTCGTACCCCTGTGTGAGTGTTGGGTATGGCGACTTTCGTTCTGATCCACGGCGGCGGGGGCAGCGCCTGGGACTGGCACCTGCTGACCCCCGAGCTGGCCGCCCGCGGTCACGACGTGGTCGTGCCCGAGCTGCCGATCGAAGACAGCACGGCCGGCTTCACCGAGTTCCGCGCAACCGTGGTCACCGCCATCGGCGACCGCCGCGACCTCGTGGTCGTCGGCCATTCGTACGGCGCCTTCACAGCCCCGTTGATCGCCGCCGACCTGCCGGTCCGCCTGCTCGTCCTGCTCACCCCGATGATCCCGAAACCCGCCGAGAGCCCTGGCGACTGGTGGTCCAACACCGGCTACCAGGCCACCAAGGGCCTGACCGAGGAACAGCAGTTCTACAACGGCGTCCCGCCCGCGATCGTCGCCGAGGCCGCCGCCCACACGCGCGACCAGGTCAGCGCCGAGTGGAACGAGCCCTGGCCGCTGACCGCCTGGCCCGACGTGCCGACAAGGGTCCTCCTGGCCCGCGACGACCAGTTCTTCTCCCCCGCGTTCCAACGCCGTGTGGCCGCCGACCGCCTGAGAACTGTCCCCGACGAAATCGGCGGCGGCCACTCAGCCGCCCTCAGCCACCCCACCGAGCTGGCCACCCGCCTGATCGCCTACCTGACGACGTAAGCCCTTCCTCTCATCCGCCACCCCGCAGTCGCGTCGAGTCGAGTGACCTGTTCGGGTCAAGAATGACGACCCGTCCCCGGCCCTACTGACTTCCCGACCGCTCAGCCCGCGCCCACAACCGCAACCGGGACCACCGCCGCGTGGCGCGAGCGTGCCTCAACGCGGGCTTGCCTCCCCTACCCGCTGACCCCTCACCTCGACGGGACCAGAACGATCCCCGATCGGGGCGGCGGCATCGATGAGGCTTTGGCATCATCTCCGCGTGATCCGCTTCTACTCGCTTCTCGCGCTTGTCGACCTCGCGCTGATCGTCATAGCCCTGATCGACTGCCTTTCGACCGAGGACTTCGCTGTCCGAGCCCTGCCCCGGGGCGTATGGGTCCTGCTGATCCTGCTGTTCTCCCCGATCGGCGCGATCGCCTGGTTCGTCGCCGGCCGCCCTCCGCGGCCCGTTCGCCTCAGCAACGGCACCACGTGGCGCCCCGGTTCCGGCTTCCCCGAGAACGAGCGACCCACCCGCACAGGCCCGCTCGCCCCGGACGACGATCCCGAGTTCCTCCGCGGGCTGGCCGCCTCCCGCTCCGAGGACCAGCACCTCATGCAGCGATGGGAAGCCGACCTGCGTCGCCGCGAGGACGACCTCCGCCGCCGCGAGTCCAACCCCGACCGGACCGACACTCCCGACTGACAACTCGTCGCCCCGGACCGACGGCGAAGGTCAGCCGGCCGGGGCGATCACGACTCAGGGACACCCCTCGCCGGAGGCGTTCAGTCGAGGCAGAACTCGTTGCCTTCGATGTCATGCATGACGAGGCAGGACTCGTTCTCGTCGTCGGCGAGCAGCAGCCGTACGCGGGTCGCGCCAAGTGTGATCAGTCGCGCGCATTCCGCCTCGAGCGCCGCGACCCGCTCGTCACCCACGAGCCCGGTGCCGACCCGCACGTCGAGGTGCAGCCGGTTCTTCACGACCTTGCCTTCGGGAACGCGCTGGAAGTACAACCGAGGTCCGGCCCCGGTGGGATCAACCGCCGCGAAATCCGATTCCTGCTTCTCCGCCGGCCGCGAGCGCTCATAGTCGTCCCACGAGTCGAAACCCTGGGGCGCCGGCGGCACATACCCCAGCACCTCGCACCAGAACCGCCCCACCCGCTGCGGTTCCGCGCAGTCGAACGTGACCTGAAACTGCTTGACCGATGCCATCCGCCCACCATAAAGCGAAGATTCCCCCCGCCGCAGTCACCGGCGCCGCTCCACGGCTCGCCCTCGCCGACGCACGCGTCAGGAACTGACGATCGCGCCGGCGGACCCGCCCCAGGAGGCCACGTCCAGCCCGCCGCCCGACGACAACGAGCCGCTCGCCCTGGACGATGCCTACGAGAACGTCCCGCTACGAGCGCTGGTCGCTGCCGACCAGGGCTGCGGGTGCTGGTCGCTGCCGACCAGCGGCTACGGACGCTGGTGGTCGCTGCCGAGCAGCGGCTACGGACGCTCGGCGCTGCCGAGCAGCGGCTGAGCGTGTCGGTGGTAGAGGTTGCGGAGCGGGCGTCGAAGGGGATCGATCGATGACGGCGGGATGAATACGGGATGTCCGTCAGCGCCGAGACGGACTTGCCAGCCGGCGGTCGGGTGGTGGATCAGGCGATGATGAGCGCGGCACAGCAGGACCGTATTGTCCAGGCATGTGAGGCCACCGTTGATCCACGAAACTAGATGATGCACGTCTGTCCATCGTGGAGGCCGATCGCAGTCAGGGAAGGCACAGCCGCGGTCTCTGATGTGAAGCGCGCGCCGCAGAGCTCCGCGGGCGAGTCGTCGGCTGCGACCGAGGTCGAGGACTTGGCTGTGACCTCCGAGGACGGCCGGGAGAATCCGGGCCTCGCAAGCCAATCGGCGCACGGTGCTGGCGGACAGCCGAATGCCGGTGTCGGTGATACCGGAGCTGAGGGCGCCGGTGAAGTAATGGCGAACGGCGGTGACGGCAGATCCGGCGTCGGACGCAGGCCGACCCGCTCCGGCAGCGCCGGCTCGTGCAGCAGCCCGACCCGCATAAACGGCCGCAGGGCCAGCGTCGGTCGCAGGCCGACCAAAACCGGCAGCGGTAGCAGCAGCAGCAGCGCCAACGTCGTCGGTCACGGGCTGATCAGGGTCGGGGGCGACCGTGAAACGCGCGTCAGTCGTGGGTATATCTGCGGTGGAGGTCGCAGCACTGCCACGGGTGTCGGCTAACGGCTCGTCAGCGCCGGAAGCCGCCGCACTACCGCAGCAGCCGCCCGAAGACGCGCCAGCACCAGAAGCCGCCGTACTACCGCGATTGCCGGCTGAGGGATGGCGGGCGCCGGTGGGCCTGGCCGGCAGGGCTGAGGGGTTGTCGAAACCGTCGGACGCGAAGTTCACGGCGCGGGCGAGGATGTCGTAGGGGACGGTCACTGTCAGCTGCGGGGGCTCGCCGCCGTCGGTGGGGAGTTCGCCGGTGCGCAAGGCGAGGTTGCAGATCTCGACCAGGGCGTCGGCGCGCCGTTGGGACATGGGGCGGTTGTCGCCGGCTATCGGGCGGCACAGGGGGTGCAGTGCGGCTTGGACGATGGCGGCGGCTTCAGCGTCGAGCAAGCCCGACACACGCGCCAGGCCGTCGACTGGCAGTGCCAGGGTGAAGGACCGCTTTCTGTGGGCGCGGGCCTGCTGACGCTCCAGCGCCAGCTCGTCGGCTCGGTCGGCCAGCTCGGGGGCCACGTGGGCGAGGATCCGCTCACCGGCTCTGTTCAGCAGGTGAGCGGGGAACTGGGCGGCCAGTTCGATCATCTTGGCCTCGGCCTGCTCGGCGATCCGCCTGGTGCCGGCCAAGCTGAGCGGCTCATGCCTGGTGCCGGCGGACGGGCCGTCGGCGTCGGCGGGTGGGCCGTCGGCGTCGGCGGGTGGGCCGTCGGCGCCGGCGGGTGGGCCGTCGAAGCCGGCGGGTGGGCCGTCGAAGCCGGCGGGTGGGCCGTCGAAGCCGGCGGGTGGGCCGCCGGCGTCGTTCGGGCCCGGATCGTCGAATGCGGCCAGGGTTGCGGGAATGTTGGCGACGGTCGCGGCGATGACTGCCGCCTGGCCGATGTTCACCTCTCCGGCGAGCACGGCCCGCTCGACGTCGTGACGATCGGCCAGGGCGGCGGCCAGTTTGGTGAGTTTGCGCGCCGGGTCTGGGTCTAGGCGCAGCAGGCCGCTCAGCCACACCGCGGCGCTCCTGTGGCCCGACGCGATGGGCAGGCCCCGGCCGCAGGCCTCGCGAATCAGACGGGCCTGCAGGAGGACGGCGGTCTGTTCCAGCCTGTTCGCTGCCCGGAGCAGGGAGGTGATCTCGCTGTCGGGCAACGGCCACAGGGGGTCGTCGGCGAGCTTCGCCGCGTCCTGACCCACCTGCTGCACGTCTGCCAACATGCGGACCATTATCGAACACCTGTTCGAATCTCAGGAACCCGCGGAGATCTACAAGCACCATCTGAAAGCGATCACGACAGCAGGCCCGAGGCGGCGCTGGTCCGGTCAGGTGGGCTCGACCGGCAGCCACAGGTCGGCGGTCGCGGTCGTGAAGTCGTCCGCGTGGGTCAGCACGGCTACGAGGGACGGGCCCGGGCGCAGACGCCACGGGTTCGAGGGAAACCAGTCGGTGGCGGTGGCGGCCCACGTCGATTGCAACGACTGCGGGTGGGGGCCGCCGCTGCGGAACACCGCCCACATGCCCGCGGGAACGTCGATGATGTCGAGGTCGTCGGGAACCGGAGTTTCCTCGGTCAGGGCGACGCCATGCAGATAGGTCAGGTCGGTGCCCTCGGCCGCGTCGGGGTCCGGGCCGTCGGTGACTGCCAGGAGGCCGGCCGGGTCACCATCGCCGAGGGCCTTGAGACGTTCGTGTTCGGCCATCGGGATGGCCGCGATGTGCTGCTGGATGTGCGGGTTGACGCCGTGGTGGACGAGCGGGACGCGGAAGGCGTGGCCGGCGAGCCGGAACGCCGGCCGGGGAACGAGACGGGTGTCCATAGGGGTACTTCCTTCGACGGTCAGGCGGAACCTGAGCTGGGGCTGGGCACGAAGAGGGCCTCCGTCGCGGCGCACGTCGGCGGGCGCGACGCCGTGCACGAGCCGGAACGCGCGACCGAACGCCTCGACCGACCCGTATCCGTGCCGCACCGCGATGTCGAGCAGCTCCGATCCGCGTACCACCTCGGCGGCGGCGACCGTCATGCGACGCCGCCGCACGTAGGACGACAGCGGCATCCCGGCCAGGGACGAGAACATCCGCCGCAGGTGGTACTCGGTCGTCCCGTACGCCTTGGCCAGAACCGAGACATCGGGATCGTCGCCGAGACTCTCCTCGACGAGGTCGACCAGGCGGTTGAGCGCCGCGATCATGTGGCCTCCTTCGACGTCAACCTTGGCCGAACCGGCCCGGCCCCCGCCCGATCGTGCTGGACCGATCCGATCATGCTGTCCGGGTGGCAGTCATGAGGGCGTACGAGACCGGTGGGCACTTTCCCGAGTACGGCTTGATCGTCGTGCAGGACCCGGACGTGACCTGGGACGACCAGGACGACGGGGAGCGTCCGGCGGGCACCTTCGCGGGCACGGGGCCGGGGTGGATCGCCGCGCGCACGGACGGGCTCGCCGAGCACGTGATCCGCCTCGAACTGCTCGACGCCGCAGGAGGAGGCCGAGAACCCGCATCTGGCCTACCCGAACACCACCTTCGACGACCCGTTCTGGCCGCCCCAGCCGCACCCGACCGACCGCCGGGCCAGGGAGCAGCGCCGGCTGGACGACCTCGCCGCCGGGCTGAGCGTCCCACCGGTGCGTACGATCCGCGACGTCCTCCCCGTGCTGACCGCCGCCGGGCTCCTGACCGGCGACGGCGCCGCGTACGGCGAAGGCACCCGGGCCCGGATCGACACCGTGCGACCTGCCACCCGAACACGCGGAGCGGGTGCGGCTACGAGACGTCCAGAGCCGGTACGGGCTGCTCGCGGAGGATGTCGCGTCGATCCGCCGGTGGGCGCGCGGTGCGGAGCGGGTCACCGCCGAACGGCTCCTCGTCAACGAGGAGAACCTCAGAAGAGTGTGAGCGGTGCGGGTGACGGCAGCGGCTCGAGTCCGGGGACGAGGGCGGCCACCTCCGCGTGGAAGCGGCGGGCCAGCGCGGGCGCGTCCGAGTTGTCCGGCGTGTGGATGAAGACCGTCGGGGAGCGGCCCTCGCGCAGCCAGCCGGCGACCACGGGCAGCCAGCGCTGCCAGCCGGCCACGGTGCGTACGGGGTCGTCGCGGCCCAGGTAGCGGACGATCGGGTGGTCGGTGAGCGCGACGGGGCGTACGGGAAGGCGGGTTTCTTGGACCACGCGTCTCGCTCGGCGTCGCTGGTGGGCGGGCTCGCGAACATGACGCTCGTGTCGAAGGGAACGCGCTCGGCGCCCGCGGCCAGCAGAACCCGGTCGAGGTCGGCAGCGAAGTCAGGGTGGCGCACCTCAACCGCATAGCGGTACTCGGACGGCAATTTCCCTAGAAAAGCGGACAAGTCGGGAAGAGCGGACGGGCCGAACGAGGCGGGGAGCTGGATCCACAGCGCGTGCACCCGGGGCCCGAGGGGCGCGATCGCGTCGAGGAACGTGTGCAACTCGGCGGAGCCGCCGGTCAAGCGGTGGTCATGGGTCACGACGCGGGGCAGTTTGAGAACGAACCGGAAGTCCTCCGGGGTCTGCCGCGCCCACCCTTCCACGGTCGAGCGAGCCGGCGTGGCGTAGAACGTCGTGTTCCCCTCGACCGCGTTGCACCAGGCCGCGTACGCCTCGAGCTTGTCCTGCCCGGGGCCGACGACGCTGCCCAGCCAGGCCTTGTGCGTCCACATCGCACAGCCCACGTGCAGCCGCATGTTCCCCCCTCGCCCGGTGTTCAAACCCATCATCCCGTACGGCTTTGATCCACTAACGGGTGAGCCGAATCCGAAAACCCCGCATCGGGACGAACAGGATGTTTTTCTCATTCTGCAAGACGTCATGCTGAAAGGGGAAAGAAATGAATCGCGTTGCTCGTCTTCTCGCGGTGGCCGGCCTCAGCCTCGGCACCGCCGTCGCGATCGGGGTGGGCCCGGCTCAGGCCGCGCCCGCCACGCCGCAGGTCACCTCCCAGAGCGCGACCGGCAGCTACTACGACTTCGACGACGACGAGACGGTCGGCTACTTCCGCTCGTTCCGCGCGTGCGAGCGGGTCGGTCGCATCGGTGAAATCCGCGACCGCTGGGACGACTACGACTGCGACCGGGTGCACCGTGGCCCGTTCCGTGGCGCGGTCAAGCTCACGGTCGATGACTTCAACAGCCGCTGGGACAACGACAACTGGTACGACGGCTGGTACGGCAGCTACCACGGTGGCGACTACCGCGGCGGCTGGAAGTTCTGGCACCGCAACAACCACTGAATCAGCTAACTGAATCAGCTAGCTGATCGACGGGCCGCTCTCCACCAGAGGGCGGCCCGTTCGCATAGAAACGGTTCGTTGCGGGAACTCCCGGCCCGTGACGACGACCGACGACCGGCCCGCGCCGCTGATCCGACCACCGCGCCTGCGCACCGAACAGGAGCGCGGGGCGTCCCGGCTGGAGCTGTTCTTCGACCTCGCCTACGTGCTGGTGGTCGACCAGCTCGCCCGCTCCTTCGCCGCCCACCTGAACGTCGGCGGCGCCGCCACGTTCGCCGGGCTCATCCTGATCACCTGGTGGTCGTGGGTGACGACCACCCTCTACGCGAACCGGTTCGACACCAACGACGTCATCTACCGGCTGGCCAAGCTGGCCGCCGCCGGTGCGGTCGTCGGCATGGCCGCCTCGGCCCAGGGCGCGGCCGGCAGCGAGGGCACCCAGTTCGCCGCCTGCTATCTGGTGACCCGCGTCCTGCTGCTGCTCCTGTACGCGCGGGCGTGGCGGCACGTGCCCGACGCCCGGCACACGATCGCGATCTACATGGGCGGGGCAGGCGCCGCGACGGTGTTCTTCGCCGCCTCGCTGCCCGTGCACGGTCTGCCCCGCTATCTGCTGTGGGGCGCCGGCATCCTGGTCGAGGCGGTCGCCCCGATCCTGGCGACCCGGCTCGGCGACAACACCCCGCTGCACCTCGACCACCTGCCCGAACGGTTCGCCCTGTTCGTGATCCTCGTGCTGGGTGAGTCGGTGCGCTCGATCGCGGTCGGCGTGCACGAGCAGCACTGGATCGCCGCCTCCGTGGTGGCCGGCGCGGTCGCCTTCGCCGCCGTCGCGGCCCTGTGGTGGATCTACTTCGACCTGGGCGGGGCGGCCGGCAAGAAAGAACTCGTACGCGAGGGGGACGACCAGGAGAGCGGCGTCGCCGATGCGTACATCTACGGTCATCTGCCGTTGATCGTCGGTCTGGCCATCGCCGCGGTCGGCATCGAGCAGTTCGTGGTGCACCCGGCCGGTGGGCTGGACGACTCGGGCCGGTGGGCGCTGCACGGCGGTGCGGCTCTCTATCTGCTGGGCCTGGCCGTCGTCATGTGGGGCACCTCGGGACGGTGGCGCGCCGCCTGGCCGTGGCCGACCGCCGTCATCCCCCTGGTCGGCGGGCTCGGTTTCGCCGAGTTCCTCGAGCCGGTCGTCGCCGTGATCCTCGTGACGATCATTCTCGTGGGCACCGTCGTGGCCGGCATGCGCGCGCAGCGGCACGGCGCCATGCGTGCGGCCGAGGCGTGAGGTGTACGGATGGACACTCTTGCTCTCGGGATCCGCTCGCGCGCCCTAAGCTCCGACATGTGACGGCGCCCAGTCTTGCCGGCCGGATGCGCCGGGACCGCACCCGCCGAGTCGCGTCCGGCGCGGTGGTGATCCTCGCCGTGGTCGGCATCCTCTCGGCGCTCGCGCCCCCGTTGCGGGGCCGGCTCGACCCGGTGCTCGACGTGCTCCCGCTGGCCGTGCCGCTCGGCGCGCAGACCGTGCTCATCCCCGTCTCGGTGGCGTTGCTGCTGCTGGCGCGGGGGCTGCGCCTCGGCGTGCGAACGGCCTGGACGGTCACCATCGGCCTGCTGCTGCTCTCGGTCGCGTTGCACCTGCTCAAAGGGGCCGACCTGTTCGAGGCCGCGCTCAACCTGGTGCTCGCCGTCTGGCTGGTGCTCAAACGCGACGCCTTCCCCGTACGCGCGACGAGGGCGAGCAATCGGCGGGTGCTGCTCCTGCTGGGCGGCGGCGCGCTCGCGGCAATCGTGGTCAGCGCCGGTTTCATCATCCTGGTCGGCACGTGGCGGCACCCCCGCGAGACGCTGATGGCCGTCGTCCAACGGCTTTTCGGCGTACGGGACCTCCCGCTCGACCGCGTCCGAGGCGGGCACGGCGGAGCGCTGGCCCCGCTGGTCACCCCGGCGCTGCTGACCCTCGGGCTGTGCCTGATCGTGCTGGTGCTGTGGGCGATGTTCAGCCCCCGCACGGCGCCGCGGCTGACCGGCCCGGCTCACGAGGCGGCCCGCGAGCGGGCGAGAAAGATCGTTTCCGAGTACGGCGGGGACACGCTGGACTATTTCGCGCTGCGCGACGACAAGGACTACTTCTTCGCCGGCGACGGCGTGGTGGCGTACAGCGTACGCGGGGGAATCTGCCTGGTCTCGCCCGATCCGATCGGTCCACCGGCGCACCGGGGCGCGCTGCTCTCGGCGTTCCTGGAGTTCGTCGAGGAGCACGGCTGGGCGGTGGCGGTGGTCGGCGCGCGTGAGGCGTGGCTGCCGCTCTACGAGGCGGCCCGGCTGCACCCGGTCTACCTCGGCGACGAGGCGATCCTCGACTGCCCGGGTTTCTCGCTCAAGGGCGCGAAGATGAAGACGCTGCGCGGGGCGGTCAACCGGGTCGGCAAGGCCGGCATCGAGGTGACGTTCCACGACCCGTCGGCGATGACGTCCGAGGAGACCCGCGACCTGCTGGCCATCTCGGGCGAGAGCCGGCAGGGGGCGGTCGAGCGCGGCTATTCGATGACGCTGTCGCGGCTGTTCGACCGGGAGGACACGGGGCTGCTGCTGTCGGTGGCCCGGTTCGCCGACGGGCGGCCCGCCGGGTTCATCCAGTGGGTGCCGGCCGCCGACATCGACGGCTTCTCGCTCGACGTGATGCGCCGCAGCACCGCCGCCGACGTGCCCAACGGTCTCACCGACTTCCTCATCGTCTCGACCGCCGCGCATCTGGCCGCCGAGGGCATGCGCGGGCTGGGCCTGAACTTCGCCGTGATGCGCGAGATCGTCGCCGGGGAACGCTCCGGCCGGCTCGCCGAGCTCAGCCGCCGCGCCCTGCACGCCCTGTCCAGCAAGGCGCAGATCGAGTCGCTGTGGAAGTTCAACGCCAAGTACGACCCCGAGTGGCGCGCCCGCTACGTCATCCTCGACGCCCTCGACTCGGCCGCCGCGCAGAGCCTGGCCATCGCCGACGCGGAAGGGGTCACCGAGCTGCCCGGCATCGGCCGGGTCCTGCGCCGCCCCGCCCCGACCTCGTGAACCTCGCCTTCGCGGTGGCGGCGGCCGCCTTCTATGCGATCGGGTCCGTCCTGCAGGCCGCGGCGGCCCGCCGAGCCGGCAGCCTGGGTTCGCTGGCATTGAAGCCTGCCTATCTCGCCGGGCTGACCGCCGACGGTGCCGCCTGGGTGCTGTCCCTGCTCGCGTTGCGCGGCCTGCCGGTCTACGTCGTACAGTCGGTGCTGGCCGGCTCTCTCGCGCTGACCGTGCTGCTGGCCGCCGGGGTCCTGCACATCCGGCCCCGTCGCCGCGACCTCGCCGCCATCGTCGTGCTGATCGGCGCCTTGGCCGTGCTGGCGTTCTGCGGTCAGGAGCAGCCCGCGCCCGCCATCTCGGTCGGCACCGAGACGCTGCTGACGGTCGCCGGGTTCGTGGTCGTCGCCCTGACCGGCACGGCCGTGCTGCTGGCCGAGCGGGCCGGGCCGATCGTGCTGGGGGTTCTCGCCGGGCTGGCCTATTCGATGACCGCTCTCGCCGCCAGGGGCGTTTCCGTGCGTACGCCCCTGGTCGCGACCCTCACCGAACCGCTGCTCTGGGTCGTCGTGGCCAGCGGCGTCGCCGGCACGATCGCCTACGCGGCGGCCCTGCAGCACGGCTCGGTCGCGTCGGTGACGGCGCTGACGTGGTCGGTCGAGGTCGTCGTGCCGGCCGCCGTCGCGATCCCGCTGTTGGGCGACGAGATCCGGTCCGGCTGGGCCCCGGCGGCGATCATCGCGCTGGCCGTGGTCGTCGCGAGCACGATCGTGCTCGCGGGGGCGCCTGGCACGGACGCGGAGGCCACGGCATGATGGCGCGATGGTCGACTGGTCCGCGCTGCGCCACGCCTACGGTCCGGCCGAGGACGTGCCCGGCAACCTCGCCGCGTTGAGCTCGCCCGACGAGCAGGAACGTCACGACGCGTTCGGTGAGCTGTGGGCCAGCATCGTCCACCAGGGCAACCGCTACTCGGCCAGCGCCGCCGCGGTCCCGCTCCTGCTCGACCTCGTCGCCGACCCGTCCACCCCCGACCGATGGCTGCCGCTGCACCTGCTCGGCGTCATCGCCGTCGGCCCCGACGAGGCCTGGCTGCCCGGCGGCGTGCGCCTCGACCTGCTCGGCGAGGACGAGACCCGGGCGTACGAGGCGGTCCGCGCCGGGCTGCCGGTGTTGCGCGACCTGGTCGCCGACGAGCCGTCCGCCGCCTATCTGCTCGGCTGGTATCCCGGCGACACGGCATCGCTGGAAGTCCTGGCCGCGCAGGACGACCCGACCGCGGTCGTCGCGATCGGCCTGCTCGGCCTGCCCGGCGGAGTGCCGATCGCGGCCCGCGCGCTGACCGACGAGCGGCCGCTGATGCGCTGGGCCGGCGCGATAGCCTCGGCCCGGCTGCTCGGCCCCGGCGCCGGTGACGGGCTGCTCGAGTGGCTCACCGCCGGGTCCGACCCCACGATCCCCTACCTGGCGGGCGACCTAGGCGGCTACGCCCTCCTGTCGCTTTCGCTGGTCGGCGCCGATCTGTTCGAACCGGCCCTGATCCGGCTCGCCCACGTCACCGGCGACCCGGCCCTGACCACCGTCGGCGTGGCCTTGAACGCCGCCTTCCCCGACGGCCCGGTCGCCACCGGCACGCCGTTCCGCAACCTCACCGACCGGCAGCAGCGGGTCGTAGAGGCCGTGCTGCACCACCGCAAGGCCTGGCTCCTGGACGGCCACGAGTTCGGCAACGTCGGGTTGCTGATCTCGGACTACGGCCTCCCGCACGGCCGCGACCGCCTGGCGGCCTACGTCAACCCCGCCACCAAGATCATCTAAGCGGAGTCCCGGCAAAAGTCTTCCGCCCCGCGGCTGCGGCCGCGGCGCTGTGCACTGTGATGTTCGCCGTGGCCATTACCGGCACGCCGGTGTCGGCGGCTCCGGCACACGCGCCGACGACCGCGCCGAGCCTCGACACCGCGGCCAAGGCGGCCACGAAGGCCGGCAAAGCGGTCGAAGCCCTGTCCGAACGCACCGAGTTCGTACAGGTATTCGTCCAGCCGAACGGACGGATCCGCTACGAGGCCGCCGCCGTGCCCCAGCGGGTCAAACAGGCCGACGGCGCCTGGGCCGACATCGACGTCACGCTGGCGAGGGGCAAGGACAAGCTCCTTCGCCCCAAGGCGACCTTGGCCGACGTACGGTTCTCGGCCGGCGGCGCGGGACCGGCCGCCACTCTGGTGCAGGACGGCAAGAAGCTCACCCTCACCTGGCCGCACGGCAAACTCCCGACGCCGGCCGTGGCCGCGGACGCCGCCACCTACGCCGAGGTCCTGCCCGGCGTCGACCTGGTCCTGCACGCCACCCGCACCGGCTTCACCCACGTGCTGGTCGTCAAGAACGCCCAGGCCGCAGCCAACCCGCAAGAGCGCCACCGTCCGCGCCGAGACGACCAGTTCGGGCGACCTGGTCCTGCGGCCCGACGCGGCCCTGCTCAGCCCCACCGCGAAATACCCGGTCCACATCGACCCGGCCTGGAGCACCGGCAAGACCCGCTGGGCCTACGCCACCCACAACAACTCCAACAACACCGACGTGTCACGAGCCCGAGTCGGGTCCGACCCCGACGGGCGTGTCTACCGGTCGTTCTTCGACTTCCCGATCTCGGCGCTCAAGGGCTATCACATCGAGGACGCCTACGTTCAGATGAAGGTGGACCACACCTGGTCCTGCGACAAGACCCCGAACAGCCTCTACCAGGCCGGTTCGATCGCCACCCCACGCGCCTCGTACAGCACGTCGCTGGTCAAGTACCTGGCCACGGTCTCGTCGAACGCCAACGAGGGCGCCGGCTGCTCCGACGCACCTCAGCCCGACATGACCGTCAACTTCTTCACCGACGCCGTGACCTCGGTCGTCAACGGCCTCGCGGCCAAGGGCGCCTCGAACGTCGTCTTCGGGATCGCGGACCCCGCCCGTGGCGACGTCGACCACGGCGAACACCCGCGCCACGAGCCCGCGGGTCTCGGCCCTGGCCAGTGGGCAGCGATACGCGTTCCGCGTCTACGCCATCGATCCGGCCCCGTACAGCATCAACAGCCCGACCTCGGCGTATTGCTACTTCGTCATCGACACCACCGTGCCGCCGGTGAAGGTGGCCGAGGTGACCCCGGCGCCCCGGGCCTGGCCCGCCGGGAACGGCCCGGCGCTCAGGATGGCCTGACCCCTAACGGGCCGCTGCGACCAGGTCGAGGTGCTTGACCAGCGCGTTGACGGCGTCGCGGCCGGCCCGATTGGAGCCGACCGTGGACTGGGACGGGCCGAAGCCGATCAGGTGCACGCGCGGGTCGCCGGCGACCTGGGTGCCGATCAGCCGGATACCGCCGGCCGCGTTGCGCAGGTGCAGCGGGTCCAGGTGGGACAGGGCGGCCTTGAAACCCGTCGCCCACAGGATCGCGTCCACCGAGGTGAACGAGCCGTCGGATTCCCGTACGCCATAGGGCTCGATGGCCGTGAACATCGGGCGGCGGACCAGGGCGCCGCGGTCGCGCGCGGCCACGGCGTAGGGGGTCCAGGCCAGATCGGTGTACGACACGACGCTGCCCGTGGGCCGGCCGGCCTCGACGTCCTCGACGACCTTCGCGATGATCTCGCGTCCCGCGCCCTCCGGCTCGAAGCCGTCCTCGCGGAAGACCGGTTCGCGGCGCGTGTACCAGAACGTCTTCGCGCTGCGCGAGATCTCCTCGAGCAGTTGCAGGGCCGAGATGCCACCGCCGACGACCGCTACACGCTTGCCCGCGAGCTGCTCGGCGGACACGTAGTCGTACGTGTGCAACTGGATGCCGGCGAAGCTCTCCTGCCCCGGATAGTGTGGGCGCACGGGGTTGGTCCACGTCCCGGTGGCGTTGATGATCGCCCGACTGGTCCAGCGCCCCGCCGACGACTCGACCACCAGCTCGGCGCCCTCGCTGTGCACCGACGTCACCCGCACGGGCCGCAGGATCGGCGGCTCGAAGGCGCGCTCGAACTCGGCGAAGTAGCGGGGCACGGCCGTACGGCTGGGTTCCCGCGGGTCGAGTGGCGGCTTGGGCAGCCCCGGCAGGTCGAAGATCCCGTTCACGGTCGCCATCCGCAGCGACTCCCACCGGTGCCGCCAGGCCCCGCCGGGCGCCGGCTCAGCGTCCAGAACGACGTACGTCCGCTGATCTTCCCGATGCGGGGCGAGCGCGCTCACGAACCCCCGGCGCCGCAGATGGTAGGCCGCCGACAGCCCCGACTGCCCGCCCCCGATCACCACCACCGTCGCCGAACCTTCGGTCATGATGTCGCGCTCCCCTGTCCCGTTCCGTACCGGCAACGGCCAAAACATCGCCCCGACCTGCGGATATTCCCACAGTGATCAGCATCGCTCAGAGCGATTCCGCTGTAGCCCATTGTTGCCGCCCCGAACACGCCCTACCCTCCACGCGATCACTGTTTCGATCATGGGGGTAAATATGTCTATGTCTTATAGTCCATTTAGGAGACTGCTGGCGGTGTCGGCCGCCTTGCTCACCACCTCGACGTCGGCAGTGGCGGTGTCCGCCGCGCCAGCAGCCGCCGCGCCCGCTCCGGCGCCGGCCACGGCGCCGGACATCGACGCCGCGGCCAAGGCGGCGAAGAAGGCGAACAAGCGGGTCGAGGCCCTGTCCGAGCGCACCGAATTCGTGCAGGTCTTCGCCGAGCCGTCCGGCAAACTGCGCTACGAGGCTGCCGCTGTGCCGCAGCGGGTCAAGAAGAGCAATGGTTCCTGGGCCGACATCGACGTGAAACTGGCCAAGGGCAAGGACAAGCTGATCCGGCCCAAGGCGACCCTGGCCGACGTGCGATTCTCGCCCGGCGGCAACGGCCCGGCCGTCACCCTGGTGCAGGACGGCAAGAAGCTGACCCTGACCTGGCCCCACGGCAAGCTGCCGGCCCCGACTGTCGCGTCCGACGCCGCCACCTACGCCGAGGTGCTGCCCGGCGTCGACCTGGTGCTGCACGCCACCCGGACCGGCTTCACCCACGTGCTGGTTGTGAAGAACGCCAAGGCCGCGGCCAACCCGGCCGTCCGCGAGGTGCGCTTCGACCTGGGCGGCGACGCGAAGACCAAGCGGCTGGCCGACGGATCGCTGCAGGCCCTCGCCGGCGGCAAACTGATCGCCTCCGCCCCGGCCCCGCAGATGTGGGACTCCACCACCACCCCGGCGGCCGGAAGGGCGAAGACAGCCGGCGCCAACGCGGTCGAGAAGTCCTCGGCCGCGAGCCAGGGCGACCTCGCCCGGACCGCCGCAGTCCGCGCCGACGTGACCGGCGGCGACCTGGTCCTGCGCCCCGACCCGGCGCTGCTCGGCGCGAGCGCGAAGTTCCCGGTCTTCATCGATCCGGCCTGGAGCACCGGCAAGTCCCGGTGGGCCTACTCCACCGACAACAACACGAACAACACCGACGTGTCCCGGGCCCGGGTCGGCGCCGACCCCGACGGACGCACCTACCGGTCGTTCTTCGACTTCCCGATCACCGCGCTCAAGGGCCACCACATCGAGGACGCCTACGTTCAGATGAAGGTCGACCACACCTTCTCCTGCAGCAGCACCCCGAACAGCATGTGGCAGGCCGGCTCCATCTCGACACCCCGCTCGAAGTGGAGCCCCTCGCTGGTCAAGCACCTCGCCACGGTGTCGTCCAACGCCAACGAGGGCACCGGTTGCGACGACTCCCCGCAGCCCGACATGACGGTCAACTTCCACACCAACGCCGTCATCTCGGTCGTCAACACCCTGGCCGCCAAGGGCACCGCGAACGTCATCTTCGGCTTCACCGCCCGCGACGCCGACGGCAGCGACGAATCCAACGGCACGCGCTGGAAGAAGTACTTCCCGGCCGATGCCAAGCTGATCGTCAACCGCGACGCCAAGCCCACCACCCCCACCCAGCTTCAGGTCAACGGCGTGGCGTGCACCGGCGGTACGATCCGCATCGGCACCACGACGCCGTACTTCTCGGCGATCGTCGGCGACGCGGACGGCACCGCCCAGACGCTGACGGCGACCTGGCAGCTCTTCAACGCGCCCGAGGGTGGCGCGCTGAGCGCCCGGACCGCTCCGGCCAAGTCGTCGACCACGGCGAACACGCGCGCCACGAGCGTGCGCGTCTCCGCGCTCGGGAGCAACACGCGCTATGCGTTCCGCGTCTTCAGCACCGACCCGGCGCCCTACAGCATCAACAGTCCCCTGTCGGCCATCTGCTACTTCGTGGTCGACACCACCGTTCCGCCGGTGCTGGTCGAGGAGGTGACCCCGCCGACCGGACCGGGCCGGCCGGGCACCTTCCGGATCAGCTCGACGGCGACCGACGTGACGTCGTTCCAGTACGGCTGGAACGAGGCGACGGCCTACTCGGCCACCCCGGTCAACGTCCTGAACAGCAGCGGCGCCGTGGTAGGCAAGCAGGCCGTCGTGACGATGGTCGCCGATAAGTACGGCATGACCACGCTGCACGCCCGGGCGATCGACTCGACCAACAACAAGGGTTACGGCTCGAAGGACATCAGCGTGCCGCGGCCGTCTCCGGCGGTGGCGCACTGGGGCCTGGAGGTCCGGCCGCCGTACCTGAACGAGGAGGGCGCGCTGCTCGACGACGCGCCCGCGGTCGGCGGTGACAACGTGCTGACACCGACCAACCTGGCCTGGGCCGACAAGGGCCGCATCGTCCAGGGCAAGAACATCAACTTCACCGGAACGACCGTGCTGACCACCCCGAAGGTGCTCGACACCACCAAGGCCTATTCGGTCGCCGCCTTCGTCAAGCTCGACAGCGTCGACGGCGTCCAGACGGTGATCTCGCAGGACGGTGCCAACACCGCCAACTTCGAGCTGTCGATGCGCACCGAGGACATCGACGGCAACGGCGGCAACGACAAGAACTGGTGCTTCGGGCTGCGCTCGGCCGACTCGACGGCCAGCACCCTCGCCAAGACCTGCGCACCCAACAGCGCGGTGGCCGGTCGCTGGACGCACGTCGCCGGCACCTACAACCCGGTCGACAAGCTCATGTCCGTCTGGATCGACGGCGTGCGCAAGGCGTCGGTCGCCCCGCCCGCGGCCTGGGCTTCCAACGGCGTGCTGCGCATCGGCAACCGCCGGAGCACCAGCACACAGTTCACCGAGGCCCTGATCGGCAGCGTCGCCGACGTGCAGATCTTCGACCGGCAACTGGTCGAGGACGACTTCGCCGGCACCGCGGCCGACGACGAGTTCTCCGGCGGCGTCGACGAGCCCGGCATCCTCGCGGCCACTACGGTCGGCATCTGGAACTTCGACACCGCATTGAGCTGCCACGTCGCCGGCTCCGACGAGTGTGACGCTCCCGACTCCGGCTCCGGCTTCGGCCGGCAGCTCACGCTGACGCCCGGCACCGAGGTCGACGCCGGCAACGGCGAAGGCCAGGGCCTGCTGCTGGACAAGAAGCACATGGACGACGAATCGGCGACCGAGGAGTACGGCCTGACGCAGGCCAACGTCGCACCCGCGGGCTCGCCCAAGGATCTGCGGAACGTCTCGGCGCTACGCACCGACCAGTCCTTCGCGGTCTCGGTCTGGCTCCAGCCCGCCGAACTCACCGACACCATGACCGCGCTGGGGCAGCAGGGCAGCAAGCTGTCGTCGTTCTACCTAGGCGTGCGGCAGTCGACCGTCAAGGGCATCACCGGACCACGGTTCGAGGTGATGACGCCGAGCATCGACAATCAGGTCGGCGAGTCGTACAGCCATCTGATCGCGCCGCAGCTGCTCTCCGGCGACGACACCACCGACTGGTTCCACCTGGTGTTCGTCTACAACACCGCGGCGGTCAACCAGCTCAGCCTCTACGTCAACGGCAGCATGGCGGCCACCAAGTCGGGCCGGCTGTGGAACGCCGACGGGCCGCTCACCGTAGGCCGTGTCTGGCACACCGACGAGCAGACCGCCGGCAGCTACCGTGACCAGTGGGTCGGCGGCCTCGACGACCTGCAGATCTTCCAGGGCGTGCTGACCGGCGGCCAGTTCGCGAGCATCTTCCCCGGCCCGGGATCCGGCAAGGCCCTGCCGTTCGTACGCCAGCGGACCGACCTGAACACCGACGGTCTGGCCGACGTCCTCGGCATCGGTGGCAGCTACAACCTCAGCTACTACCGGGGCAACGGCTCGGGCCAGGTGCAGTGGGGCAACAACCTCGGGGCGCAGGGCGGGTGGCCCGGCATCAGCAGGTTCACGATGGGCGACTTCGACAGCGACGGTTTCGCCGACGTGGCGGCGATCGACTCGGCCGGCGGGCTGCGCATGTACGAGGGCAGCGGCGACGGAACCGTCCGCCCGGGCAAGCTGATGTGGGGCGGCCCGACCGGCTGGGCCGGGATTCCGCTGATCACCGCCGGTGATTTCAACGGCGACGGCAAGGACGACATCGTCGGCACCGGGGCGGACGGCAACATCCGCCTGTACGCCGGTGACGGCGACGGCCTGGTCGCCGGGGGCGTCATCATGTACTACCCGTCCCCGGCCGGCTGGAACACCTTCCGGCGGATCATCGGCGGCGACTTCAACAGCGACGGCGCGATGGACATCGCCGCCATCGGCAGGGAGGGCTCACTCACCCTTTACCGGGGTAACGGCGCGGGTCTGATCACGCCGAGCGTCGCGATGTACCCCTACAACGGCGCCTTCGGCAACCACACCCGCATGACGGCGGGCGACTTCACCAACGACGGCCATCTCGATCTGGCCGCCATCGACGCCGCCGGCAACCTGAATCTGTTCCGCAACAACGGCGACGGCACGGTCGGTGGCGCGGTGCTGGCGTATCCCTCCGGCGGCGGCTGGACCAACTTCGTGAACCTGGCCTCCTAACCACGGCCGTCGTCGACGGTCAGCACGATGCGGCCGAAGACCTCGCCGGAATCCATCCGGCGGTGGGCTTCGGCCGCTTCGTCGAGCGGCAGCACGTCGTGCACCACCGCGCGCAGCTCTCCGCGCGCGGCAGCGTCGAGAAGCCCGGCCCGGACCCGATTACGCTCCGGCACCGGCACGGTGTCGAGAGAGAACGTGGCGTACGTCAGTGAGCGCCGGAACAACCGCACGAGGGCCGCGCCCAGGTCGGCAGGCGGGTAGCCGTCGACCGCGCCGACCGAGACCAGACGCCCGTTCGGGGCCAGGCGGTCGAAGAACGACGTCAGGCCGGGTCCGCCGACGACGTCGTAGATGACGTCGAACTCCCGCTCCTCCCCCGCGCCGGACCGGTCGAGGACCTCGGTGGCGCCGAGCTCGCGCAACCGCCGGCCACGCTGGGGCGACGACGTCGTGACAGCGATCGTGCTCGCACCGCCCCGCGCGGCGAGCTGGAGCGCCAGGATGCCCAGGCTGCCGGCCGCGCCCCTGATCAGCACCGATTCGCCGCTGGAGAACCGCGCGTGGGCGAGGCCGAAGTGGGCGACCGGGCCCGCGCTGCCGATCGTCACCGCGTCGACCGCGGAGAGGCCGTCGGGCAGCGGGGTCACATCGTCGAGGGCGGCTACGGCGCGCTCGGCGTAGGCGCCGCCGAGGCCGGTGAACGCCCAGACCCTGCGGCCGGTCCACGACGGGTCGACGCCGTCGCCGACGGCGATCACCCGGCCGGCGACCTCGCTGCCGGGGATGAGGCCCTCGGGGAAGGTTCCGATCTTGCCGCGCCGGATCACCACGTCGACGCCGCCGACGCCGATGGCCTCGGTCGCGATGAGCAGCTGGCCCGTGTTCGGCGCGACGTCGGGCAGGTCGACGACGCTCAGGCCGTCCGGGTCGCCGTACTTCTTGATCTCTACTGCCTTCATGGTGGCGACGTTAACGGACGCCCCCGTCCACTTGGCTAAAGTGATACGTCATGAACGGCGAATTGCCTCAGAAGCTGCGCTCGGACGCCCGCGACAACCGTGACCGCGTTCTCGAGGCGGCGCGCTCGCTCTTCTCGGAACAGGGACTCGGCGTACCGATGCGGGAGATCGCACGGCGGGCGCGGGTCGGGCCGGCGACGCTCTACCGGCGGTTCCCGACGAAGCAGGCGCTGATCGACGAGGCGTTCGCCGACGAGCTGCGCGCGTGCAGCTCGATCGTGCGGGACGGGTGCGCCGACCCCGATCCGTGGCGGGGGCTGCGGTCGATCGTCAGCGAGGTCACCGAGCTCAACGCGGGCAACCAGGGCTTCGTCGACGCGTTCACCACCGCCCACCCGGACGCGGTCGACTTCGCGGCCCACCGGGCGGGCATGCTGCGGTCGCTGGCCGGCCTGTTCCGCCGGGCGAAAGAGGCGGGCGAGCTGCGCGAGGACGTCGTACTCGAAGATCTTCTTCTGATGCTGCGCGCCGGGCGCGGCTTGCCGGCGGAAGCCGCCCGGCGCTTCGGCGCGCTGGCCCTGGAAGCGTTCCGGGCCGGGCCGGCCGGGTCCCCCCTGCCGCCACCGGCCCGGTTCCCGGAACTGGTCAGAGCTGGTTGGACGCCTCGGTGAGCACGCCCCGCAGGATCTGCTCGATCTCGGCGAACTGCTCCTCGCCCGCGATCAGCGGCGGCGCGAGCTGGATCACCGGGTCGCCACGGTCGTCGGCCCGGCAGTAGAGGCCCGCGTCGAACAGCGCGTGCGACAGGAAGCCGCGCAGCAGCCGCTCGGACTCCTCCTCGTTGAACGTCTCCTTGGTGGCCTTGTCCTTGACCAGCTCGATGCCGAAGAAGTAGCCGTCGCCGCGCACGTCGCCGACGATCGGCAGGTCGCTGAGACGGTCGAGGTAGGACCGGAACAGGTCGCTGTTGGCCCGCACGTGACCGTTGAGGTTTTCGCGCTCCATGATGTCGAGGTTCGCCAGCGCCACCGCGGAACCGACCGGGTGACCGCCGTACGTGATGCCGTGCGCGAACCAGTTGGTGCCCTGCAGGAACGGCTCGGCCAGACGGTCCGAGGCGATCATCGCGCCGAGCGGGACGTAACCGCTGGTCAAACCCTTGGCGACGGTGATGATGTCGGGCGTGTAGCCGTACCGGTGGCCGCCGAAGTATTCGCCGATCCGGCCAAAACCGGAGATGACGTCGTCGGAGACCATGAGGACGTCGTAGCGGTCGCAGATCTCGCGCACCCGCTGGAAGTAGCCGGGCGGGGGCGGGAAGCAGCCGCCCGCGTTCTGCACCGGCTCGAGGAAGACGGCGGCGACCGTGTCGGGACCCTCGAACTCGATGGCCTCGGCGATGCGGTCGGCCGCCCACACACCGAACTGCTCGGGCGACATGTTCTCGTCGGGGCGGCGGTAGTAGTTGGTGTTCGGCACCCGGAACGTCGAAGGCACCAGCGGCTCGAAGTCTTGCTTGAGGGCCGGGATGCCGGTGATCGACAGGGCGCCCATCGACGTGCCGTGGTAGGCGATCGAGCGGGACAGCACCTTGGTCTTGGTGGGCTTGCCGACCCGCTTGAAGTACGACCGGGCGAGCTTCCAGGCCGACTCGACGGCCTCGGAACCGCCGGTGGTGAAGAACACCCGGTTCAGGTCGCCGGGGGTCATCGAGGCGAGACGCTCGGCCAGCTCGACGGCCTTCGGGTGGGCGTACGACCAGATCGGGAAGTACGCCAGCTCGCCGGCCTGCTTGGCGGCGGCCTCGGCCAGCTCCTGCCGGCCGTGCCCGGTCTGCACCACGAACAGGGCGGACAAGCCGTCGAGGTAGCGGCGACCGGTCGAGTCCCAGATGTAGCAGCCGTCGCCGCGCACGATCATCGGCACGTCGTTCTTCTGGTACGACGACAGGCGCGTGAAGTGCATCCAGAGGTGGTCGCGGGCGCTGCCGGCCAGTTTCTCGTAGTCGGGAGACTGAAGGTCACTCAAAGGGGGGCTCCTGAAGTTAAGCGGTGGTGGAGAAGGCCTGCTCGAGCAGCGTGAGGCCGCGGTCGAGCTCCTCGTCCGAGATGATCAGGGGCGGCAGCAGGCGAATCACATTCCCGTACGTGCCGCAGGTGAGAAGCAGCAGGCCCAGCTCGTGCGCCGTCTTGGCGACGGCGGCGGTCGTGACAGGGTCGGGGACCGGGCCGGCCGCATCGTCCTCGCCGGGTATCACGACCTCGACGGCGAGCATCGCGCCCCGGCCGCGCACCTCGGCGATCGACGGGTGCTTGGCCGCGAGCGCCTCGAGCCGAGGACGGGCGACGGCCTCGATGCGGCGGGCGGCGGCGGCCAGGTCGAGCTCGCGCATGGTCTCGATGGAGGCGAGCGCGGCGGCGCAGGCGATGGGGTTGCCCCCGTACGTGCCGCCGAGCCCGCCGGGGTGCACGGAGTCCATGATCTCGGCGCGGCCGGTGACCGCGGCCAGAGGCAGGCCACCGGCAATGCCTTTGGCCGTGGTGATCAGGTCAGGTTCGAGGCCCTCGTGCTCACTGGCGAACCAGGAGCCCGTACGGCAGAAGCCGGTCTGGATCTCGTCGGCGATGAACACGGCGCCGGCCGCCTTCGTCCACGCGGCGATCGCGGGCAGGAAGCCCTCGGCCGGCACGACGAAACCTCCCTCACCCTGCACGGGCTCGATCAGCACGGCGGCGACGTTGGCCCCGCCGACCATCTTCTCGATCTGACCGATGGCGTACGCCGCCGCCTGCGGGCCGGACCGGCCGTCGCGCAGCGGATAGGACATCGAGACGCGGTAGATCTCGCCGGCGAACGGGCCGAAACCCTGCTTGTAGGGCATGACCTTGGCGGTGAGGGCCAAAGTCAGGTTGGTGCGGCCGTGGTAGGCATGATCGAAGACGACGATCGCGGGACGGCCGGTGGCGTGGCGAGCGATCTTGACGGCGTTCTCGACGGCCTCGGCGCCGGAGTTGAACAGGGCCGAACGCTTCTCGAAGTCACCGGGGGTGAGGGCGGCCAGCTCCTCGCAGACAGCGACATACTGCTCGTACGGGGCGATCATGAAGCAGGTGTGAGTGAACCGCTCGACCTGGGCGCGCACCGCCTCGACCACCCGGGGGGCGGCATTCCCGACGTTGGTGACCGCGATGCCGGCCGCGAAATCGACCCACTCGCGTCCGTCCACATCGGTCATCGTGCCGCCGGAGGCGCTGCTCACGTAGGACGGGATCATGCTGCTGACCCCGCGGGCGACAACCGCGGACCGGCGCTCGTGCAACTCGGCCGACGAGGGCATGCTTCAACTCCTTCGGGCTTCAGGCCCCGATCATTTCACTGATTCCGTCGCATGCAAGAGGCGCGACAACTATTTCCGTGTTACGTCGCGCCGCACATCCGGCCGCGGCCCCCGGCCGCACCGCCGGGGAGCCCGGCCGACGGCACCGAGGCACTGACCATGCGTAAGTCCTGCGTCAGGCGGTCAGGGGCCTGGATCCATCATCAAGGGGGCCTGAAGCCCGAACCTCAGATTGATCACGGACGGGAGGGGCCCGTTTCTCATGAAGCCGGGAAGCGCGTCCGGCTTGACCAGGTGTCAGCGCGACGGGCGGCACCACGCGGCACCACGACGCCGGCCCGCGCGGAAAGCCTCAACGACCACCCCGCCACCGCAACGTCGCCGGCCTTCAGATCTTGAGCAGATCCACGTCGTAGAGACTCATCGCCGCGTCGCGGGAGGCCAGGGTGAAGCCTTCGACAATGGCCTGCGCGATGAGCATCCGGCCGAAAGGGTCACGGTGATGAGGCGGGAGCCGACCTGCGGCGGCCGCGTGCTCATGGGTGATCGGCAGTTCGCTGAATCCCATGTCGCGGATCCGCTCGGCCAGATCAACAGGCCCGGCCAGGTTGCCGGCGGACTGCTTGATGGTGATCTCCCAGATGGTCACCGGCGACAGGAAGATGTCGGCGTCGTGCCGCAGCCGGTCAAGGAACTCCTCACCGAGCGTCGGGTCTCCGGCGATGGCCCACAGGGCGACGTGAGTATCGAGCAGAAGCGTCATTCGTGAAGTCCGAAATCGGCGGCGATCTCGGCGTTGGTCTCGGGTGAATCCCAGTCGCTCGAGAGGTCGAGCTGGCCGGCCAGCGATCCGATCGCTGACCGGTTGACGTGCCGGACGAACGGAATCACCCGCGCCACCGGGACGCCCGCCCGATCGATGACCACTTCTTCGCCTCGCTCGACCCGCTCGATGATCCGAGACAGGTGGGTCTTTGCTTCGTGCATGTTGAAGTGCACAGTTTCAGTCACGCTGCGTCACCCCCACGGTTAGCTAACAGGTCAGTCTGCCCGAAGGAGAGCAGCAAGTGAGAAGGCGTCAGGAGTCGAAACCGAGACCGGCCGCGTCGAGGGTACGCAGCCACAGGTTGCGGCGGCCGTCTCGGCGGTCGGCCTGGGCGATCGACCAGCGGGTCAGTTGGATCACGGCGGAGCGCAGGGGCTCGGGCGGGAACGGGGTCGGCTTGGCGCGGACCATCCTCAGGGCGGTACGTTCCGTTTGTTCGCCGGAGAGCAGGTCGAGCATGACGTTCGCGCCGAAGCGGGTGGCGCCGACGCCCAGGCCCGTGTAGCCGGCGGCGTACGACAGTCTGCCGTCGTACGCGGTGCCGAAGAAGCCGCTGAAACGGCTGCACGTGTCGATCACGCCGCCCCACTTGTGGGTGAAGCGCAGACCGGACAGTTGGGGGAAGGTCTGGAAGAAGTGGGCGGCCAGCGTCTCGAACGTCGCGGGACGCTGATCGTACGAGGGCTTGATGCGGCCGCCGTTGTAGTAGACGGCGTCGTAGCCGCCCCACAGGATGCGGTTGTCGGCGGTCAGGCGGTAGTAGTGGAACTGGTTGCCGAGGTCGCCGACGCCCTGCCGGTTGCGCCAGCCGATCGAGGCAAGCTGCTCGTCCGACAGCGGCTCGGTCATCAGCACGTAGTCGTAGACCGGCACGACGAAGTGGCCGAGGCGGCGGAGCAGGCGGCCGTGCGCGCCCGTGGCCAGGGCGACCCGGGCGGCGTCGACGTGGCCGCCGGCCGTGTGCAGTCGCAGGGCGGCCCCGGCGCGGGTGATCCGGGTGACCGGCGAACGGTCGTGGAAACGTACGCCCAGGGTCTGACACGCGGCTCGAAGGCCCCACACCAGGCGGGCCGGGTCGACCATCGCGCAGCCGTCGCGGTCCCACAGGCCGCCCAGGTACGTCGGGGAGTCGACCTCGGCCCGGATCTGATCGCGGTCGAGGAGAACGACGCCGGCCTCGTCGCCCGCTTGCAGTTCGCGCAACTGCCACGGAGCCGTCGCCACCCGCAGTTCGCCCGCCCGCGAGAAGCCGCAGTCGATGCCGTACCGGGAAACGGTTTCCTCGATCTCGTCGAGGTTCGCGCGGCCCAGCTTCTCGAGTTGCTCGATCTCGTGCGGGAACCGGCTCGCGCCGTTCTCGAAGCCGTGGGTCAGCGTCGCCGCGCAGAATCCGCCGTTGCGGCCGGACGCGGCCCAGCCCGCCGTGCTCGCCTCGATCACGACGACGTCCAGGCCGGGGTCGCGTTCCTTGGCCAGCAGGGCGGTCCACAGGCCGCCGAAGCCGGCGCCGACCACGGCCAGATCCGCGGAAAGAGCGCCGTCGAGCGGGTCGGCGGGAGCCGGAGCCCCCGCCTGGGTCAGCCAATAGGGTTCGGGAGAGGCATCTTGCAGTGAGAGCACGAGCTATCGGGTCCGCTGGCCCGAGCGGGAACGGACGTTGGCGATGATCGCGCCCAGCACGCCGACCGCGAAGATGAGCGTGCCCATGACGTTGACCTGCGGTGGGATGCCGACGCGGGTGGCGCCCCAGATCCAGATCGGGAACGTCTCGTACGTGCCGGCGGTGAAGAACGTGACGATGAAGTCGTCGATGGACAACGCGAACGCCAGCAGCACGCCGGACATGACCGCGGGCAGGATGATCGGGAAGGTGACCTTCCAGAACGTGGTCCACGGGCTCGCGCCCAGGTCGGCGGCGGCCTCCTCGATCGAGCGGTCGAGCACCATCACCCGGGAGCGCACGACGACGGCGACGAACGAGATCGAGAACATGATGTGCGCGATCGCGATGGTCACCGGGCCCACGCCGGTGCCGAGGGAGACGAACAGGCTCAGCAGCGAGGCGCCCATGATCAGCTCGGGTGAGGAGATCGCCGCGAACATGAGCAGGTTGAACGAGCCGGCGCCCCGGAAGCGGTAGCGGCCGAGCGCGTAGCCGATGCCGGTGCCGAGCGCGCCCGACACGAGGCTGGCCACGATCGCGATCACCAGCGACAGGATGAGCGCGTCGGTCAGGTCGGGATAGAGGAAGAGCTGGTCGGGGGCGTACCACTTGAAGGTGAAGCCGACCCAGCTCGTGTTGTAGCGGCCCGGGGTGTCGTTGAACCCGAACGCGATCATGACCAGGATCGGCAGGGCCAGCCAGGCGATGATCAGCCAGGTGTAGGCGTGCAGCAGGCCGCGCCCGGTGAAGCGTCGCCGGGGCCGGATGCGGGCGGCGGCGTCGGCGTCGGGCGCCGGAGGCCGCTGGAGAGTCTGCGCCGTCATCGCGCGGCCACCTTCATGACGTCCTCGGTGCCGAGGATGCGGGCGTACGTGAAGACGCCGATCAGCAGCACCACCATCAGCACGAACGAGAGCGCCGAGGCCGTCGGATAGTCGGAGTTGTCGAGGAACTGCGCGGCGATGACCTGGCCGATCATCGTCGTCTCGGAGCTGCCCAGCACCTCGGAGTTGACGAAGTCGGAGCTGGCCGGCACGAAGGTCATCAGCACGCCGGCGAACACGCCGGGCAGTGCCAGCGGGAAGACCACCTTGCGGAAGGTGATGATCGGGTTGGCGTACAGGTCGCGGGCGGCCTCGACGACGCGCGGGTCGATGCGCTCCAGGGCGACGTAGATCGGCAGCACCATGAACGGCAGGAAGTTGTAGACCAGGCCGCCGATCACCGCGACCGGCGTACCCAGGATGTGGAACGCCGGTCCGACCAGCCCGAGGTCGCGGATCGGGCTCAGCACCGGCCCCTCGTCGGCCAGGATCTGCTGCCACGACAGGGTGCGCAGCACGAACGAGACGAAGAACGGCAGCAGGGTCAGGAACAGGTAGGTGCCCTTGCGGCGGCCGCCGTAGAAGGCGATCCAGTACGCCATCGGGAAGGCGATCGCGATGAGCAGGATCGTCGCGACGGCGCCGTAGATCAGCGAACGGATCAACTGGGTCTGGTACGCGGAGAGCGAGTCCGTGTAGTTCTGCCAGTGCCCGGTGAAGCGGTAGCCGGCGACGATGTCGCCCTCCTGGAGGGAGAGCGACAGCATCGCGATCATCGGCACCGCAAAGAAGATCAGCAACCACAGCCCGCCCGGCAGGACGAGCAGGTAGGGCGCGATCTTTCGTTTGAGGCGGCTCATGTCATCCCAGCACGATAGGTTCGAATGTCTTCTGGAACTTCTGCTGCTCGGACGTGGCCTCGAACGAGACGTAGTAGTGCAGCTTGCTGTATTCCGCCGCGGTCGGGAAGACGAGCTTGCTGTTGGCCACGGCGAGCATCGCGTCCTGGTCCTCGCCGGTCAGCTTGCCCGCGTCCGTGCGCATCTGGGGCTGCGCGGCGGGCACCGGGCAGACGTAGTTGATGTAGTTGGCCAGGGCGGAGGCGTTGCCGACCTCGTAGAAGAAGTCCATCAACGTGATCGCGTCGACCGGGTTCTGCGCGGTGATCGGGATCGTCATGTTGTCGGTCCAGATCGTGCCGCCCTCTTTGGGGATGACGAACTTGAAGTCCTTGTTGTCGGAGATGTTCTTCTGAAAGACGTCGCCCGACCAGGCCTGGGTCAGCCAGACATCGCCGCTGCCGAGGCGGTCGATGTAGCTCTGGTCGTAGTAGTTGCGCACGATGCCCGCGCTCTTCTGCTTCTTGAGATGGTCGGCCGCTTTCTTCCAGTCGTCCTCGGTGGACCCCTTCGGGTTGATGCCGAGAGCGAGCAGGCCGAAATTGCCGAGCTCCTGCACGTCGGAGAACATGCCGACCTTGCCCTTGAACTCCGGGTCCCACAGGTCGGCCAGCGAGGTGATGTCGCGGCCGGTCTTCTTGCGGTCATAGGCGATGCCGGTCATGCCGGACGCCCACGGGATGCTGTAGGCGTTGCCCGGGTCGAATTCTTCCTTCTTGTACGCCGCCCCGGCGTTCTTGGCATAGTTCGGCAGCTTCGCGTGGTCGAGCGGGGCCAGGAAGCCCGAGTCGCGGAACTGCGAGAACTGGAAGCTGTTGGTGATGACCATCAGGTCGAACCCGATGGACTGGCCGGCCGTGAGCTGCGGCTGCACCTTGGCGAACCAGGGACCCATCTCCTGGATGACTTCCTGGTAGTTGACCTTGATGCCGGTCTCTTTGGTGAACTTGGCCAGCTCGGGCCGCTTGGGGTCCATGTAGAGCGGCCAGTTCGCGAAGTCGACCTTGCCGTTCTTGGCCTTGCCGGCCCAGAACTTGGCGACCGCGTCGGGCTCGGCGCTGGCCGGAGCCTGGGTGCCTCTGCCCTGCACGCCGCAGGCGGCCAGGGCCGCGCCCATGCCGGCCAGGCCGGAGAGCCGCAGCGCGTCGCGGCGGCCGAAGCGGCGCTGGGTCAGGCCGCGAAGCAGGGAGGGGTCAACGTTATGGGAGGCAGCCACTTCAGACTCCGATCAGATAAGAATGCTGGGGGGCCCAGGTCAGATAGACCCGATCGCCGCGACCTGCAAGATCGTCGGCGTTGGAGGCATTTTGATCGAAGACCGTAAAATCCGCGCCCGCCGCTGTCGCTACGGTGTAATTCGTTGACGTTCCGTGATAAACGACCTCGGTCACGGTGCCGGAGAGCACGCTGCCACCGGTCGCCTGCACGGGCGGCAGGGTGCGGTGCAGATCGACCTTCTCGGGACGGATCGACACCTCGAGCTTGTCGCCGGTGCGCACCGACTGCGGCACCGGCACCACGACCCGGTCCTGGGTGGTGTAGCTGAGCAGCGCCAATCCGCCCTCGGTGCGCTCGACGTGACCGTCCACAATGTTGGACGTGCCGATGAAGCCGGCCACGAAGCGGCTGGCGGGCCGCTCGTAGATCTCGCGCGGTGAGCCGAGCTGCTCGATGACGCCGGCGCACATGACCGCGATCCGGTCGGACATCGTCAGCGCCTCGCCCTGGTCGTGGGTGACGTAGACGAAGGTGATGCCGACCTCGCGCTGGATGCGCTTGAGCTCGATCTGCATCTGCTGGCGCAGCTTGAGGTCGAGGGCACCCAGCGGCTCGTCGAGCAGCAGCGCCCGCGGGCGGTTGACCAGGGCCCGGGCCAGCGCGACCCGCTGCTGCTGGCCGCCCGACATCTCGCGGGGCGAGCGCTTCTCCATGCCGGTCAGCGAGACGATCTCGAGGATCTCGCCCACCCGGCGCTCGATCTCGGACTTGGCGACCTTGCGGCGCTCAAGACCGAAGGCGACGTTCTGGTACGTGTTCAGGTGCGGGAAGAGAGCGTACGACTGGAAGACCATGTTGACGTCGCGCTTGTTCGCCGCGACGCCGGTGACGTCCTTGCCGTCGAGGAAGATCTGACCCGCGGTCGGCTCCTCGAAGCCCGCGATCATGCGCATGGTGGTGGTCTTGCCGCACCCCGACGGGCCCAGCAGCGAGAAGAACTCCCCCTGCACGATCGCCAGGTCGGTCCGTTTGACGGCGGGCACCGTCTCGCCGTGCGACAGGTAGTTCTTGTGCACGCCGACGAACTCGATGGCCGGCGCACCGGCCGCGTGCGTGGCCGGCCGGGCCTGTACGACGCTGTGCTGGGGGGTGGTCATGGGGTTCCTCTTCGGTGGGGCGGGCGGGGCGGGCGGGGTCAGCCCAGATAACTCATGACGTGTTTGATCCGGGTGTACTCCTCGAACCCGTACAGGGAAAGGTCCTTGCCGTGACCGGAGTGGCCGAAGCCGCCGTGCGGCATCTCCGAGACGAACGGCAGGTGCGTGTTGATCCAGACGGCGCCGAAGTCGAGCCGCCGGGAGACGCGCATCGCGCGCCCGTGGTTCTGGGTCCAGACGCTCGCGCTCAGGCCGAACCGCACGTCGTTGGCCCAGCGGACCGCCTGGTCCTCATCGTCGAAGCTCTGCACGGTGATGACCGGGCCGAAGATCTCGTCCTGGACCATCTCGTCACGCTGCCGCAACCCGGCCACGACCGTCGGCTCGAGGAAGTAGCCGCGCTCCCCGACGCGCTTGCCGCCCGCGACGATGCTCGCGTGGCCGGGCGCCCGGTCGAGGAAACCCTGCACCCGCGCGAGCTGGGTGGCGTTGTTGACCGGGCCGAAGAAGGCCTCGGTGTCCGACGGCGGGCCGACCCGGGTGGCGCGGGCGGCCTCGGCGAGGGCCTCGGTGAAGTCGGCGGCGACGCGCCCGTGCACGAGCACCCGGGTGGCCGCGGTGCAGTCCTGCCCGGCGTTGAAGTAGCCGGCCCCGGCGATCGCCGCGGCGGTGGCGGCCACGTCGGCGTCGTCGAAGACGATCACCGGCGCCTTGCCGCCCAGCTCGAGGTGGGCCCGCTTGAGGTCGGCGGCCGCCGAGACCGCCACCTCCATGCCGGCCCGGGTCGAACCGGTGATCGAGACGAGCTGCGGCGCCGGGTGGGCAACCACGGCCCGGCCGGTGTCGCGGTCGCCGCAGACGACGTTGAGCACGCCGGGCGGCAGGAACTCGGCGGCGATCTCGGCCAGCAGCAGGGTCGTCACCGGGGTGGTGTCGGACGGCTTGAGGACGACGGCGTTGCCGGCCGCGATCGCCGGCGCGAACTTCCACACCGCCATGACCATCGGGTAGTTCCACGGGGTGATCTGCGCGCACACGCCGATCGGTTCCCGGCGGACGTACGACGTGTGGTCGCGCAGGTACTCCCCCGCCGACTTGCCCTCGAGGACCCGCGCCGCGCCCGCGAAGAAGCGCAGCTCGTCGAGGAGCGGTCCCATCTCCTCGGCCCGGGTCGCCTCGACCGGCTTGCCCGTGTTGCGGCACTCGGCCGCGATGATCTCGCCGGCCCGCGCCTCGACCGCGTCGGCGATCTTCAGCAGGGCCCGCTGCCGCTCGGCCGGAGTGGTGTCGCGCCAGACCTCGAAACCCGCTCCGGCCGCGGCCATCGCCGCGTCGACGTCGTGCTGCGACGAGACCGGGGCCAGGGCGTATGCCTCACCGGTGCTGGGGTCGACCACCTGAGAGGTGGCCCCGTCGACCGGGCCGGTGTACTCGCCACCGACGAAGTTGCGCAGAACGGGCAACGAGGCGCTCACGAAATAGAACCTCCGGGCGAAGAAGGCGTGCTGGTCGGTGTGACTGCTCCCACAAACAAGCTGGCGAGACCTTGACACATCAGAAGTCCTGAAGACAAGGGAATCCGAAACAATTTTCCAAAGCTGAAACGGAATCGGCGCTCAGCGACCGCCGTAACTACGCAATCCCGCGTTCTCCCGGGTAATACCCGAAGGTCATCGGGTCGTCGGGAAGCCGAGGTCGACGGTCGACGTACCCGGGTCCGGCCACCGTGACGTGACGACCTTCGCGCGGGTGAAGAAGTGGATGCCGTCCGGCCCGTACATGTGGGTGTCGCCGAACAGCGAGGCCTTCCAGCCGCCGAACGAGTAGTAGGCGACCGGCACCGGAATCGGCACGTTCACGCCCACCATGCCCACGTTCACGTCGAACTGGAACCGCCGGGCCGCACCGCCGTCCCGCGTGAAGATCGCGGTCCCGTTCCCGTATTCGTTCTCATTGATCAGTTCAAGCGCTTCCGCGTACGTGGCCACGCGCACGACGCCGAGCACGGGCCCGAAGATCTCGTCGGTGTAGACGTCCATCTCGGGCGTGACGTTGTCGAGCAGCGTGACGCCGAGGAAGTAGCCGTCGCCGGGCACGTCGGCCTCGCGCCCGTCGGCCACCACGGTCGCCCCCGTCTTCTCGATGTAGCCGGCCACGCGATCGCGGTGCTGGGCACTGATCAGCGGACCCATCTGCGACTCGGGATCGGTGCCCGGGCCGACCTTCAGCTTCGGCAGCCGCGCGGCGATCGCCTCGACCAGCGGGTCGGCCACGTCGCCCACGGCCACGACGACCGACACGGCCATGCACCGCTCACCGGCCGAGCCGTACGCGGCACTCACCGCGGCGTCGGCGGCCGCGTCGAGCTCGGCGTCCGGCAGCACGACCATGTGGTTCTTCGCGCCGCCGAGGGCCTGCACCCGCTTGCCGTTGGCGGTGCCGGTCTCGTAGATGTGCTTGGCCACCGGCGTCGAACCGACGAAGCTGACCGCGGCGATGTCCGGGTGGGTCAGGATCGCGTCGACCGTCGCGGCGTCGCCGTTCACGACCGTGAACACGCCCTCGGGCAGGCCGGCCTCGCGCCACAGCCGGGCCAGGAACAGCGCGGCCGACGGGTCCTTCTCGCTCGGTTTGAGCACGAACGCGTTGCCGGCGGCGATGGCCGTGGTGCACATCCACAGCGGCACCATGGCCGGGAAGTTGAACGGCGTGATGCCCGCGACGACGCCGAGCGGCTGGCGGATCGAATAGACGTCGACGCCGGTGGCCGCCTGCTCCGAGTACGAGCCCTTCATCAGGTGCGGCACGCCGGTGGCGAACTCGGCGTTCTCGAGGCCGCGGGCGACCTCACCGGCCGCGTCGGAGAGCACCTTGCCGTGCTCGCTGGTGATGACCGCGGCCAGTTCGCCCGAGCGCGCGGCGAGCAGCTCACGGAACTTGAACAGCACGGCGGCCCGGCGCGACAGCGAGGCGGACCGCCACGCCTTCGCGGCTTCCTTGGCCCCTCGGACGGCTTGGTCGACCTCGTCGGCGCTCGCGAGATCGACCTCGGCGGTCTGCTCGCCGGTGGCCGGATTGAAGACGGGGCCGACGCGGCCCGAGACTCCGGCGCGCTCGGCGCCGCCGATCCAGTGCGCGATACGAATCATGGAGTGAGGTTACGTACCAACCGTGGACCGAACAATGCACGAAACGTACTGTCACAAACCGTGTCCGCCTTCGCCGCCCTCCGATCCCACCTCGCCGACCTCACGGCGCGCGGCCTGGCCGAGGCGGTCGGGCGCGCGGTCGGCGAGGGCGCTCTCCCCGCGGGCAGCAAGCTTCCCCCCGTACGGCAGGTGGCCGCCGAACTCGGCATGTCCCCCACCACAGTCAACGCGGCCTGGCAGCTCCTGCGCCGCGCCGGCACCATCCAGACCGCCGGACGACGCGGCACGGTCGTCGCCGTCTCCCGCCTGGACGGGCCCGGCCGCTACCGGGCGGCGCTGCGCGGTCGCACCGGCTTCCCGCTCGACCTGTCCACCGGCGTACCCGATCCGGCCCTGCTGCCCGCCCTGCCCCCGCTAGCCGCCTCCCCCGCTGCGCCCGGCCGTTCCGCTGCGCCCGGCCCTACCGCTGCGCCCGGCTGTTCCGCTGCGTCCGGCCGTTCCGCGGCTTTCGCTCTCGGGCCCGGCAGTCTTCTCGGGCCGGGCAGCTACCTCGACGAACCCGTGCTGCCCGGCCTCGCGGCGCTGCTCCGCGACCGCTGGCCCTACCCCGCCGAACGCCTGGCGATCTTCGACGGCGCGATGGACGCCATCGACCACGTGGCCTCGTCCCTGCTGCGCCTCGGCGACCGGGCCGTAGTCGAGAACCCGTGCTTCCCGCCGCTGCTCGACCTGCTGGAAGCCTTGGGCGTGCAGGTGATCGGCGCCGACACGGACGCCTTCGGCATGCTGCCCTCCACGCTGGCGGCCGCCCTCACCCAACGCCCCGCCGCGGTGTTCCTGCAGCCCCGAGCCCTCAACCCGACCGGCGCGTCGTGGTCCCCGGCGCGGGCCGCCGAGCTGGCCGCCGTCCTGGCCGAGACCCCTCAGGTATACGCCGTCGAGGACGACTCGGCCGGCGACGTGTCCTCGGCGCCGCCGCTCTCGCTGGGTTCCTGGCTGCCCCGCCAGACGCTCCGCGTACACAGCTTCTCGAAATCGCACGGCCCCGACCTGCGACTGGCCGCCGTCTCAGCCCCCGCCGCCGTCCTGGACCCGGTCCTCGAACGCCGCCTGCTCGGCCAGGGCTGGACGAGCCGCCTGCTCCAGCACCTGCTCCTGACCCTGCTGACCGACCCGGCCTCGACCGCCGCCGTGGCCCGAGCCCGTTCCGAATACGCCGACAGGCGCCACAAAATCGTGACGGCGCTGGCCACCCACGACGTGCCGCTCCCACCCGGCGACGGCCTGAACCTGTGGCTCCCGGTAGCCGACGAGCAGGCCGCCCTGATCTCCCTGGCCAGCAACGGCATAGCGGCCGCCGCCGGAACCGCCTTCCTGGTGAACCCCGGCCCCGCCCACCTGCGCGTAACGGTTGGCCTGATCACCACGGACCACGACACGATCGCAACCCACCTGGCCAGCGCCGCGCGAGCCGCAACCCCACCCCCAGCCCGCTGACCCCCACGACACGCCGCCCCAGCCCGCTGACCCCCACGCCACGCCGCCCCAGCCCGCTGACCCCCACGACACGCCGCGCCAGCGCGCCGACCGCCCCAACACCCACCTCGTCAGCCCGCACCACCCACCCGCACGAGGTCCACTGCACTGCGAACCCGTCGCCGTCCGGGCGCAGCAACGCCGTTGGCCGTGCGCCAACGACTCCTCCCGCCGTTGGCACGTGGCCAACGGCCGTCCGCCGTCTCCGTTGGCCGTGCGCCAATGACGTCTGTTAAGTTGACACACGTCTAGTGGTCGTGTGACCATTTCTCGCAGATGAGCGCGTGCGACACTTTGCCTTATGACCGAGGCAGACCTGGCACACTTCGGCCCCTGGACCGAAGAGGAGTTCCTCGCGCTCGACAGGACGACCAATCGGATCGAGCTAGTCGACGGGGGGCTTTGGGTGAGCCCGGGACCGGGAATGCACCATCAGGGCATCTCCTACCAACTACACGCCGCTCTCCGGCCCGCGGCCCGCGCCGCCGGGCTGCTGACCTTCGAGGGCATCAACGTCCGGCTCGAACCAGGCACCATCTACGTGCCCGACCTGACCGTGATCGACGCGCGCACCGAACTCGACGCCTACGTGGAAGCCTCCGACACCGTCCTCATCGCCGAAATCCTCTCCCCGAGCAGCCGGAAGATGGACCGCGTCACCAAGCGGCACGCCTACGCCGCCGCGAAGATCGCGTGGTATCTGCTCGTCGAGCCCGACCTCTCGACCTACGCGGGGGTGAGCCTGTGGCTCTTCCGGCTCGACGGCGATGAATACGTCGAAGCCTCGGCGGCGAAGCGCGGCGAGACCCTCCACTCCGACGAGCCGTTCCCCATCGCGCTACGCACCAACGATCTTCTAGCCCGCTGACGGAACCCGCCGTAGGCGAAGCCCAGCCAACGCCACGCCGCTCGGAACCACGACGTTGAGAACGAACACCAGCACCTCCTCACCGACGGAGTAGTCGTCGACCAGTACTCCGATCAGCAGGTTGACCACCAGCAGCGCAAACCACAGCGGCACGAAGACGACCGCGGCGGTGCGCAGCGCGACCTCCCGTGCAGCGCGAGGGATGAGAAGGTCCGCGAGCAGAGCGATCCCGCCCCAGAGCGCGAGGCCCGCTACGAGGAACCACCCGAAGCGCGGACCGCCAAGCGACAGTCCATCGGGCCAGATGGCCCAGGCAGCCCCCGCCACGGCGGCCGGCCCACCGAAGACCGGCAGGAAAACCGTCGCTTCCTCACTCGCCCGGTATCCGGCCGAGAAGACACCCATTCCAGCGTTGATGACCGACACCGGCAGCCATGTAGCCGCGAAGACCGCGAACGCGACGGCACCGGGCGGCTCGTGCGCGAACAGGTTGGCCAGCAACACGACCGACACGACCAGCAAACACCGGCCACCAGAAAACGCGGCAAACGCACCGGACCACCTCCACACGCATAGATTCGCCCCGCCCGGCCGCCCCGCTCGGTAGCTCAGCTCGCCCGCTCAGGTCGCCCGCTCAGGTCGGCCACTCGGGTCGGACACTCGGGTCAGCCACTCCGTTCGCCCGCTCAGGTCGGACACTCGGGTCAGCCACTCCGTTCGCCCGCTCAGGTCGGACACTCGGGTCAGCCACTCCGTTCGCCCGCTCAGGTCGGACACTCGGGTCGGCCACTCGGGTCAGCCACTCGGGTCGGCCACTCCGTTGGGCTCCGCTCCGTTCAGCGGGATGCCGAAGTTTCCCACGCCGACGAGGCCGGTTGAGGACCCTGTGGACAACTCTGAGCGCTGCCGGCTCGCTGTGGACAACTCCAACCGCTGCCGCCCGCCCGGAGTAGGGTCCGACCACACCACCGCTCCCCGGGTGGGTGGGCGGATAGGAACAGCTCGGGGCCGGAGCCGTTCTGCCTCAGTCCGCGGGGCGGAAGCTATCGAAGACCAGTTGGAGGTCGGGGCGGTAGCGCTGCCAGTCGGCGTCGCGGGTCTGCCAGTAGAAGCCGTAGGCCTGTTTGGACGAGGTGACTACGCCGCGGTTGTTGACGTGCTGGCGGGTGCCGTTGCGGGTGAAGGTGAACTCCCAGTCGGCGGCCTTGCGGAAATAGTTGACCTTGTCGATACGGACCTCGCGGTAGGACGGGAAGTCGCCTACGGAGACGCGGTATTCGGCTTTCTCCTGCCAGTCCGCCACCGGGTCGGGGTGCGGGGTGTCGGTCTGGTCGATGCCCAGGATGCGGGCGGAGCGGCTGTCGCGGAAATAGACGATGGAGCCTTCCTTGGAGCGCGTCCAACCCTGGGGGACGTAGACGGCGAAGCCGGTCGGGTCGCGGTAGTCGCGCCAGCCCGCGGGCAGGGGCGGGCGGGCCGAACCGGTCGACACCGGGGATGAGGGCGGCGGCTTGGCGGGTGAGGCGGTGGCCGCGGACGACGGTGGGCGGGAGGTTCCGGCGGGGGCTGAGGGCGTGGCGGCGGGTGCGGAGGCGGGCTGTTGACCGGCCTCGACCAGGTCGCCGCCGCCGCTGTCGGAGCCGGGGCGGGTCACGGCCCAGACGACGGCGGCCACCGCGAGGACCGCTACGGCTGCCGCGACCAGGATCCAGCGGCCCGGCGATGCGGGCGGGCGCGGACCAGCGTCGGGCGGAGACGGCGGCGCGGCGGTCCCCCACGAAACCGCGGAGCCCGCTCCACGAGGACTGGAGATCTCGGTGTCGGGGGGCGGTTCATCGGGCTGATCCAGGAGCAGACGATCCGGCTGCACCGGATCTGACGGCGGACGCTGCGCAGGCACACCGGGACCAGCAGGCGCACCGGGACCAGCAGGCGCGACGGGACCAGCAGGCGCGGCACTACGGGCGGGCTCCGCCTCAGGCAAGGACTCACGCGGGGATGCCTCACGGGCGGGTGCGCCCGCAACGGCGGCATCCGGCAGAGCAGAGGCGGGGGCGGCCTCGGGAGCGGGTGCGGGTGCGGCCTCACCCCGTACGGGAAAAGGCAGTTGAAGGTCGTCGGTCGCAGGGGCCTCGACGTGGGCCGGAACCAGCGCGTGGCCATAGGCGCCGGAGGCCGCCGCCCGCAGCAGGTGCTCAGCCTCGTTCGCGTCGAGGCGTTCGGCCGGGTCCTTGCGGAGCAGCCCGACCAGCACCGGCTCGAGCGGCCCGGCCTGCCGTGGCGGATCCGGTTCGTCGGCCGCCAGCGCCGTCAGGGTCGCGAGGGCGTTGCCGCGACGGAACGGCGAGCGCCCCTCCACCGCCGCATACAGGGTCGCTCCCAGCGACCACAGATCCGACGCGAGCCCGGCCGTCCCGTATTTGGCGCGCTCCGGCGACATGAACTCGGGCGACCCGAGCAGCATGTTCGAGCTCGTGATCTGGCTTTCGCCCTCGATCGTGGCGATGCCGAAGTCGGTCAGAAGCACCCGCCCGTCGTCGGCCAGCAGCACGTTCGCCGGTTTCACGTCGCGGTGGTCGACCCCGGCGCTGTGCGCGGCGCGCAGGGCGGCCAGCAGGTCCAGTCCGATGCGGGCGACGCGGCGCGGGTCGAGCGGCCCGGAGGCTTTCAGCTCGTCGTCGAGCGAGTGGGACGGCACGTAGGCCATGACGATCCAGGCGCGGCCGTCCTCGTCGAGCACGTCGAAGACCTGCACCACGTTGGGATGGCCGAGGCGGGCGGCGGCGCGGGCTTCCCGGAGCGTACGGCGGTGGGCCGAGTCTCGCTCCCCCGCGAGCAGTTCGTCGGGGAGCAGCACTTCCTTGACCGCGACTTCGCGCTGGAGCACCTCGTCGCGGGCGTGCCAGACCCGGCCCATGCCGCCTTCGCCCAGCGGGTCACCCAGGCGGTATCGGCCGGCGATGAGAGGCATGTCGATGGCCTTACCCGAACTCCACGGACCTCAGACGTGTGCACGTGCCCTTGTCGGCCGCGGAATGTGCAATACTTCCGGAACTCCGTTACGAAAGTTTCGCGGAGACTGAAGTGTGAGCGAGGAGAGACGATGGCCGCGACCGGAAGACGAGTCACCATCGCGACCATTGCCGAGGCGGCCGGGGTGTCCGTTCCCACGGTGTCGCGGGTGCTCAACGGGCGCACGGACGTGTCGCCCGAGACGCGCGACCGCATCGAACATTTGTTGCGTGAGCACGACTACCGCCCTCGTAACTCTCGGCAGCCGCTGCGCGCGGGCCTGCTCGACCTGGTTTTCCCCGATCTCGACAGTCCGTGGGCGGTCGAGCTGATCCGCGGTGTCGAGGAGGTCACGCACGCCGCCGGCGTCGGCACCGTCGTGTCGGCCATCCACCGGCGTACGGCGTCGACCCGCCAGTGGCTGCAGAATCTGCGGTCCCGGCAGTCCGACGGCGTCATCCTGGTGACCTGGGACGGGGCCGGCCCGGTGAGCACCGAGCTGCACCGGCTGAACGTGCCGATGGTGATAATCGATCCGGCGGGCGGGGCCGCGGCCGACGTGCCGACGATCGGCGCGACGAACTGGTCGGGCGGGCGCAGCGCGACCGAACATCTGATCTCGCTGGGGCACCGGCGCATCGGCCTGGTCGAGGGGCCGCGCAACCTGCTGTGCAGCCGGGCACGGCTCGACGGATACCGGGCGGCGCTCGAGTCGGCCGGGCTGCGCGTCGACCGGCGGCTGATCGAGCCGGGCGACTTCCGGCACGAGTCGGGTTTCGCGGCGGCCGAGCGGCTGCTCGACCGGGACGAGCCGCCGACCGCGATCTTCGCGTCGAGCGACCAGATGGCGCTGGGCGTCTACGAGGCGGCGCGCCTGCGCGGGTTGCGGGTGCCTGACGAGCTGAGCGTGATCGGCTTCGACGACCTGCCCGAGGCCCGCTGGTCGTCGCCGCCGCTGACCACCGTACGGCAGCCTCTGGCTGACATGGGTGGCCTGGCCGCCCGTACGGTGCTGCGCCTGTCTCGGGGTGAGCCGATCGAGACGCCCCGCGTCGAGCTGGCAACCGAGCTCGTCGTGCGCGAGAGCACCGCCGCGCTGCGATAAGAAACCCGCGATAAGAAAGCCGCGATGACGACAACGGCCCCTGTCCGCGAGGACAGGGGCCGTCGTGCAGTGCGTCCTACTTGCCGAAACCGGCCGTCAGACCGCTGAGGAGCTGGCGGCGGCCGATGGCGTACAGAAGGACGATCGGCAGCGTCGTCAGCGTGACCGACGCGGCGATCGCCGGGATGTTGATGCCGAACTGGCCCGAGAAGTTGGCCAGCGCCAGCGGGATCGTCCGCTGGTCGGGGCTCTGGGTCAGCACCAGCGGCAGCAGGAACCCGTTCCAGATGCCCAGCGCGTTGTAGATCGTCACCGTGACCAGCGCCGGCCGCGTGAGCGGGAACGCGAGCCGCCACAGCGTGCCCCACTCGGTGGCGCCGTCCATGCGCATCGACTCGAAGAGTTCCTTCGGGACGTCACGGATGAAGTTGGCCAGCACGAGCACGGACAGCGGGATGGCGAACGCGATCGACGGCAGGATGATCGCGGCCAGGGTGTCGTACATCTGAAGCTTGATGATGATCAGGTAGACCGGGATGATCACCGCTTGGAGCGGGATGGCCAGGCCCATCAGGAACACCGAGTTCATGACCTTCAGCAGCCGGTTCCCGGCGCCACGAACGATCGCGTACGCCGCCATGAAGCTGATCGCGACGGCCGGGACGATCGCGCCGACCGTGACGATCACGCTGTTGAAGAAGTAGCGGATGACGTCGTTCTCGATGACCGTCTTGTAGTTGGTCAACGTGAAGTCGGACGGCGGGAGCAGCGGGTTGGTGACGAAGTAGGTGTCCTGGGTCTTGAAGCTGGTGATGACGATCCAATAGATCGGCAGCATCACGATGAAGAGCCAGACCCAGCTCAGGCCACCGCCGAACCAGTTGTAGGACCGGGCGCGCCGACGGAGACGACTACCGGGGGTGCCGGTGACGGTCGGCGACGGTGCGTGCTTGGTGATGGTCGCCAACTCAGGCTCCTTCGCTCTGGCTCTCGTCGGCCCGGCCGCCCAGCCGCCGCAGCAGCAGGGAGAGCGCGAGCCCGACCAGGACCAGGATGACAGCGATCGCGCTGGCCGGCCCCATCAGGTTGGCCTGGAAGCCCTGCCGGTACATGAGCAGCGCCAGCGCTCGGGTGGCGTCGCCGGGACCGCCTGCGGTCAGGACATAGATGAGGTCGAAGAACGTCAGCGAGCCGACCACCATCAGCGTCGACGAGGTGATGACCGTGTATTTGATCTGCGGCAGGGTGATGGAGAAGAACTGCCGCACCCGGCCGGCCCCGTCGATCTGGGACGCCTCGTACATGCTCGTGGGGATCTGCCGTACCGCGCCTTGATAGATCAGCGTGTGGAACGGGATGAACTGCCACGACACGATGAAGATCAGGGTGGCCATGGCCAGCGTCGCGTTGCCGAGCCAGTCCTGGTTGAGCGCCTCGACGCCCAGGCCGCTGCCGAGACCGAAGCTCGGGTCGAGCAGCGACTTGTAGGTGATCGCGATGGCGGCCGAGCTCAGCAGCAGGGGGATGAAGAACAGCACGGCGAGGAACTCGCGGTAGCGCTTGCTGGTCGCGAGGAAGACGCCGAGGAGGATCGACAACGGGGTCTGCACGGCCCAGGACAGCGCCATGATCAGGAACGTGACCCAGAGGGCGTTCGGGAGACCGGGGTCCTTCAGCGTGGCGCGCCAGCTGTCCAGCCCGGACGGCACGATCTCGCCGAAGCCGTTCCAGGTGGTGAAGCTGAGCGCGAGAACGCCGATCAGCGGGATGATGCCGAAGAAGATGAACCAGACGAATGCCGGCAGGGCCATCCAGACGACGGAACCGCCCCGCCCGCCGCTGGACCGTGGAGACTCCTTCGTCCTTACGACGGGCGGAGCGATGGTCGTCACTTCCCGATGACTCCGTTCATGGCGCTGACCCACTGCTGCGGGCTGACCTGCAGCTGGAACAGCTTCGCGATGTTGTCGAGCAGCGTCTCGGCCGCGGTCGGGCTCAGGGCCTGGTCCCACGACTGGGCGAAGACCTTGGCGCCGTTGGCGATGCCGGCCATGTCCTTGAGGAACTGGGCGTCACCACCGGTGAAGAGGCTGTCGCTGTTCTTCAGCACCGGCACGCCGCCGGACTTGACCCAGCCGGACTTCTCGTCGTCGTCGACCAGGGTGGTCGAGAAGAACTTCTTCGCGATCTCCTTCGCCTCGGGCGTGGCCTTCGACGAGATCGAGAGGTACTGACCGGGGTTGCCGACCGTGTTCGACGGGTCGCCCTTGCCGCCCTCGACGGCCGGGAAGTTCATCCAGCCCAGGCCGTCCTCCTTGACGAAGTTGCCACCGTTGGCGGTCTGGATGCCGTACGACCAGGAGCCGTGCAGCATCATGGCGGCCTTGCCGGTGTAGAGCAGGGCCTGGTCGGCGTTCGAGTCGGCCGTGGTCGACGAGAAGCCCTTCTGGAAGCCGTTGGCCTTCACCAGGTCCTGGATCTTGGTGAGCATGTCGAGGACGGCCGGGTCGGACCAGGCGTCCTTCTCGCCGGCGAAGACGCGGTCGAAGACCTCGGAGCCGGCGGTGCGGTCGAGCAGGAACTCGAGCCACATCATGTTCGTCCAGCGCGACTGGCCGGCCAGCGAGAACGGAGCGACCTTGGCGGCGTTGAACTTCGGCACGAGGGCCATGATCTCGCCCCACGACTTCGGGGGCTGGACGCCGACCCGCTCGAAGACCTTCTTGTTGTAGAAGAGCACGATCGGCTGGACGGTCTCGATCGGCATCGCGTAGATCTTGCCGTTGACCGTGGCGGCACCGAACGACGAGGCAAGGATCTTGTCCTTCACCGCGGCGTTCTGACCGAACCAGTCGGTCAGGTCTTCCACCAGGTTCGAGTTGACGTACTCCTTGAGGCCGCCACCGCCCCAGCCCCAGATCATCGTCGGGCCCTGGTTCGCGCCCAGCGAGGTCTTGATCTTCTGCTTGTAGGCGTCGTTCTGGAAGTACAGCTCCTCGATCTTGGTGCTCGCGTTGGCCTTGTTGAAGCGCTCGATCGCGGCCTTGCGAACGGGCTCGCCGGGCGGGCCGCTGAGCGACCAGTAGCTGGCGCTGCCGCCGCCACCGCCACCGGTGCTGCCGGTGCCGGGCGCCTTCGGGCCGTCGCTGCCACAGGCGGCCAGCGCCGCGGCACCGGCCGCGCCCGCGGCCAGTCCGAGGAAGTTACGCCGGGAAATCGGGTTATTGGTCACGCTGATCTCCGAACTCGAATGCCGCCTCGAACGGCGGCGAGAGGATCGCCGTGGTGGGTGGTCGTCCGCGTCACAGAGGCTGCAACTTTCGCTCGACAACCGCAAATTAACACAAGGTTTCGTTAACGTAGGGTTTCGGGGTGATCATGTCAAGGGTCTTGCGATGGTCGCGCTCCCACCGCAAGAGTGGACGTGATCGCGACCAGCTCGCAGGCCCCCGTTTAAGATCACCGAGCGCCGAAACAAAGCGCTGTGCAAACACTGAAAGTTTCGGAAGTATCAAGGAAACACTGAGGAGTTGCGCCGTGACCACACGACCGGCACACAGGCCATGGCAGGACCCGGCGCTACCCGTCGGTGAGCGCGTCGACGCTCTTCTCGCCGAGATGACCCTCGAAGAGAAGATAGGCCAGTTGGGCAGCCGCTGGGTCGGAAACGACATGCAGGACGAGGAGACCGCCGACTCTGAAGAAACCCTCAACGTCGCTCCCATGCAGGACGTTTTCGCCGCATCCGGCACCATACCGCTCGAAGAGGCGAGTCGGCACGGTCTGGGCCACCTGACCCGGGTCTTCGGCAGCTATCCGCTCACTCCCGCCGAGGGCGCCGCCGAGGTCGTCCGCCAGCAGCACATCGTCCTGGCCAACTCGCGTCTCAGCATTCCCGCGATCGTGCACGAGGAATGCCTGACCGGCTTCACCACCTTCGGCGCCACGGTCTATCCGGCCGCCATCGCCTGGGGCGCCACCTTCGATCCCGAGCTGGTCGAGCGGATGGCCGCCGCGATCGGCCGCGACATGGCCGCGGTCGGCGTGCACCAGGGCCTGTCGCCGGTGCTCGACGTCGTACGCGACTACCGCTGGGGCCGCGTCGAGGAGACCATCGGCGAAGACCCGTACCTGGTGGGTCTGCTCGGGGCGGGCTATGTGCGCGGCCTGCAGAGCGCCGGGGTCATCGCCACGCTCAAGCACTTCGCGGGCTACTCGGCCTCGCGCGGGGCCCGCAACCACGGCCCGGTGCCGATGGGCCGGCGCGAGCTGCTCGACATCATCCTGCCGACCTTCGAGACCGCGATCCGCGAGGCCGGCGCGGGCTCGGTGATGAACTCCTACTCGGACATCGACGGCCTGCCCGCCGTAGCCGACCCGTGGCTGTTCACCGAGCTGCTGCGCGACCGGTGGGGCTTCACCGGCACGGTCGTCTCCGACTACTGGGCCGTGCCGTTCCTGGCCAGCACCCACCACGTCGCCACCGACATGGTCGACGCGGGCATCCAGTCGCTGACCGCCGGCATCGACGTCGAGCTGCCCGACACGCTGGGCTTCAGCACCGACCTGATCGGCCGCGTGCCCGAGGAGCTGATCGACCGGGCCGTGCGCCGCCTGCTGACCCACAAGGTCGAGCTGGGCCTGCTCGACGCGGACTGGACGCCGGAGAAGTCGGTCGCGGCGGCCGACGGCACCGACCTGGATTCCAGGGAGAACCGCGAACTGGCCCGCGAGCTGGCCGAACGCTCGATCGTCCTGCTCGACGCCGGCTCGGCGCTGCCGCTCGCCCCGGGCCTCACGAAGATCGCGGTCGTCGGCCCGGCCGCGGCCGACCCTCGTACGTTCATGGGCTGTTACGCCTTCCCGAACCACGTGCTGCCGCGTTACCCCGACGCCGGTCTGGGCATCGAGGTGTCCACGGCCGTCGACGCGTTGCGCGCCGAGCTGCCCGACACCGAGATCGTGTACGAAAGGGGCTGCGCGGTCATCGGCGACGACCGCTCCGGTTTCGCCGCCGCCGTCGACGCCGCCCGCGACGCCGACCTGACCGTCGCGCTGGTCGGCGACCTGGCCGGCCTGTTCGGGCACGGCACCTCGGGCGAAGGCTGCGACGCCGAGGACCTGAGCCTGCCCGGCGTGCAGGGCGCCCTGATCGACGAGCTGCTCGCCACGGGTAAGCCGGTCGTCGTGGTCGTGGTCTCCGGACGGCCGTACGCCCTGGGGTCCGTTGCGGACAGGACGGCCGGGCTGGTGCAGGCGTTCATGCCGGGCGAGGAGGGTGGCGCCGCGATCGCGGGGATCCTCTCGGGCCGCGTGAACCCGGGCGCCAAGCTGCCGGTGCAGATCCCGCGGCACGCGGGCGGGCAGCCCGGCACCTACCTGCAGCCTTCGCTGGGCGCCGAGAACACCGGCGTCAGCAACCTCGACCCGGCTCCGCTGTTCGCGTTCGGCCACGGCCGGTCGTACACGACGTTCGAAGTGGACGATCTGCGGATCAGCGCCACCGACGTGCCGACCGACGGCGAGTTCACCGTGACCGTACGGGTCTCCAACACGGGCGGGCGGGCCGGCGACGAGGTCGTACAGCTCTACCTGAAGGACCTGGTCGCGCAGGTGACGCGGCCGGTCAAGCAGCTCACCGGGTTCGCCCGGGTGCCGCTCGAGGCGGGCGAGGCCAAGGACGTGACGTTCACGGTGCACGCCGACCGCACCGCGTTCACCGGCCGCGACTTCTCCCGCGTCGTCGAGCCGGGCGACCTCGACGTGCTGGTCGGCACCTCGGCCGACGACCTGCCGTGCACCGGCCGGGTCACCCTGACCGGCCCGCTGCGCGTGGTCGGCGACCGTGACCGGGTTCTGGTCACGCCGGTCGAGGTGCAGAAGATCTAGGCGAGCAACCGGGCCAGTTCGGTCCGGGACCGTACGCCGAGACGCGCGAAGACGTTGCGCAGGTGGTGATCGATCGTGCGGGGGCTCAGGTGCAGTTGCTGGGCCACCTCACGGTTGGTCGCCCCCTCGGCGACCAGCCCGGCGATCCTCTCCTGCTGGGCGGTCAGCGGCGCGCGGTCGACCGGGCCGATCCGCTCCCCCGCCGCCCGCAGCTCACGGGCGGCCTGCTCGGCCCACGGCCGCGCGTCGAGCCGGTGGAACGTCGCGGCGCTGCGGCGCAGATGTTCGCGGGCCTCGGCCGGCCGACGACGGCGGCGCAGGTGCCGGCCGTACAGAAGCTCGGTGTGGGCCCGCGCGAAACCGGGTTCAGCGGCGCGGGCGTGCCAGCCCAGAGCCTCGCGGAAGTGCTCGTCGGCCGCCTCGGTCTCGGTCAGCGCCCGGCACCGGCTGCGTAACGCCAGCCATCCCGGCTGTCCCGTGCGGCCCGCCCACCGGTCGAAGGCCTCGCCGCCCGCGCCGGTGGCCTCGACGAGATGCGGGGCGATCGCCACTCGCAAGGTCATCGATCCGTCGCCCCCGGCGATCCGCAGCAGTCGTCCGGCGGCGGCTTCAGGCCGGCCGTCGACGAGGTCGAGCAGCGCTTCGGCCCAGTCGCTGAGTGCCCGAATCTCCCCGGCGACGTGCCCGAGTGTGTCGATCCGCTCGCGTCCGGTCTCGCGGTCGCCGGCCAACGCGGCCAGCAGGGCGAGCAGGGCCAGGTGGGCATCGGCCAGTTCGGGCCGTCCGGCGCCCCGGGCGACGGCCAGCCCGTCCAGGGCCGCCTCGGTCGCCTCGTCATATCGACCGGCCGCCATCTCCGCGAACGCGGCCGATTCCAGCGCCTCAGGAACCATGAAGGCGTTCCCCCGCGTACGGGCGGAGGCCGCGGCCCGGTGCCCCAGGCGCGCCGCCCGTTCGCCCTGCCCCAGCAGGATTCCCGTGTTCGCCGCACGCACGAGCGCGACGGGATCGGTGACGTGCTCGGCGAGCCGCAACACCTCGCGCAGGTGACCGAAGGCCGCGTCGTCGGCCCCGCTCATCAGGTCGGCCACCCCGACGACCTGGTGCAGCGCCATCGCGTGCCCGGTGCCTCCGAGAGGCCAGCGGGCCGCGGCCTGGCGGGCGAGGGCGGGATAGCGGCCCGGTTCGCCGGTGCGCCCGCACGCCTCCCCCGCGACGAGCAGCGCGTCGAGGGTCCCGGCCGGGTCGGTCGGCAGAAGCTCGGCGGCCACGTCGAGCAGCACGTCACGCGACTCGGCGGGCGCGCGCCGCACCCGCATCTCGGCGATCAGTCCTCGGGCCCGCGACCGCACCACGGCACTGCCCCGCAGCCGGGACGCCCGCTGCAACAGTGGCCGGGCGTCGCGGGGTCGTCCGGCCGCCATCGCCGACCGCGCTGCGGCCAGCAGAGCCCCCGCCGACGCCACCGGATCGCTGCTCAGCCCGGCGGCCCGGCGTCGTCCCTCGAACGCCTCGCGGGCGGGCGCGGACTCGCTGGCCTCCAGCAGCTCGCGGGCCAGCTCGTCGTCGTGGCCGGGGACGAGGGCCGCCCGATGCAGGAGCGACCGCAGCCGATGGCCGCGGTCGCCAAGCACTCCGGCCAGCAGTTCGTGCGCCCGGTGCCGCTGCCCGATCGGCGCCTCGTCATGGACGACCGACCGCAACACGGCCGGGGTGAACCGCACCCCGGCCGCCGACACGGCGATGAGCCCGGCCCGCTCGGCGGGTTCGAGGTCGCCCAGCGTCGCCCGGTCGCCGGAGGCGTCGAGCAGGTCGCCCGGGTGGGCCTGCGGATCGGTGGCGGCCAGCAGGAGCAGGTGGCGGGTTCGGGGTGGGAGGGATTCGAGGGCGGCGCGGCCCCGCAGCCGCAGGGTGCTGTCCGCCGGCAGGGCGGTGGGTGCCGGGGCGAGGCCGCGCCGCTGTTCGGGGGTGAGGGTGGTGACGAGGTCGACCAGGGCGGCCGGGTGGCCGGCGGCCAGCTCGACGAGGGCGGCCGCGACGTCGGGGGTCAGGTCGGGGGCGCGGGCGGCGAGCAGGCGATGGCCGGCGTCCTCGTCCAGTGCCGTCAGGCGCAGCAGGGGAAGGCCGGACGCGGCGGCGTGACCACGCGCGCTCGTGGCGACGGCGGCCAGCAGGACGACGGGCAGGCCCGCGAGGCGGCGGGCGAGCAGCCGGAACAGCAGCCAGGACGGCGGGTCGAGCCGGTCCGCGTCGTCCACGACGATCAGCATCGGCCCGTCAGCGGCGGCCAGACGTAGCAGTGCCAGCGTGCTGACGCCCAGCATCAACGGCCCGGCCGGCGACTCGCGTCCGGCGAGGACGTCGATCAGCGGGGCGCGCTGGGCGGCGGGCAACCTGTCGACGTGGGCGGCGAGCGGTTCGAGCAGTCGTTGCAGGCCGCCGAGGGCCAGCCCCGCCTCGTCCTCGTGGCCTGGAACGACGACGGGCCGCATCCCGGCCGCCGCGACGGCGCGCAACAGGCTCGATCGCCCCTCGCCGTAGCCACCGGCGATCACCAGCGCGCCGCCGTGGCCCTGCCTCGCGGCCGCGAGCAGGGCATGGATCACGGCCAGCTCGGCGTCGCGGCCGACCGGCGAAACTTCATGCACTGCCGGTGCATTAAGCATGCGGTGAGTCTGTCCACCCAGATCGGAGCGGGGAAGGCATCGACGAGGACTTTTCGATTGACGAAATTTCACCCGTGTTAACGGGCCGTTGCGAGAAGGCCGGTGGTTTCACCGATGCGCACCGTCGGCAGCCGCGCAAACACTGACCGCCATCAATTCCCTATCCCCCGGGAGCGTGTCAGGTGCAGCAGGTACTTCAATCCCGCCGGCCTCGCCGGATGTTCCTCGCGATGGCCGCGGCGGCCGCGCTCGCGGTCGGGCTCGGCGCGGCGCCGGCCCAGGCAGCCGACAACCCGTACGAGCGTGGCCCCGCCCCGACGGTCTCCTCGCTCGACGCCGGCCGCGGCCCCTACTCGGTCGCCACCGAGAACGTGTCGTCGCTGGTCAGCGGCTTCGGCGGCGGCACGATCTACTACCCGACGACCACCAGCGACGGTACGTTCGGCGCGGTCGCGATCTCGCCCGGCTTCACCGCCCGCTGGTCGAGCATCTCGTGGCTGGGTCCGCGCATCGCGTCGCACGGCTTCGTCGTGATCGGCATCGAGACCAACACCCTCTACGACCAGCCCGGCCAGCGCGGCGACCAGTTGCTGGCGGCGCTGGACTACCTGACCCGGTCGAGCGGGGTGCGTTCGCGCGTCGACGCGAGCCGGCTGGCGGTGGCGGGTCACTCGATGGGCGGGGGCGGCAGCCTCGAAGCCTCCCGCACTCGCCCGTCACTGCAGGCCGCCGTACCGCTGGCGCCCTGGAACGCCACCAAGAGCTGGTCGACGCTGCGGGTGCCGACCCTGATCATCGGTGGGGAGAGAGACTCGATCGCCCCGGTCGCGTCGCACTCGATCCCGTTCTACAACTCGATCCCGTCGGCCAGCGAGAAGGGCTACCTGGAGCTGAACAACGCCAGCCACTTCTTCCCGCAGTCGGTCGACACGCTGACCGGGCGCCTCGGGGTGGCCTGGCTGAAGCGGTTCGTCGACAACGACACCCGCTACGACCAGTTCATCTGCCCGGGCCCGTCCAGCAGTGGGGTCTCGGACTATCGCAACACCTGCCCCCTGAGCTGATCGGGGCGCGTTGACAGCCGGCCGGCGGGCGGACCCCCGCCGGCCGGTGTGCGGCGCTATTCTGCCGCGGATGACTGTGAAGCGTGGCCGGCCGCCCGGAATGATGGACGTCGCCCGTCTGGCGGGGGTGTCCCACCAGACCGTGTCGCGCGTGCTCAACGAGCACCCCAACGTCAGCGAACCGACCCGGCTCAAGGTGCGGGCCGCCATCGCCGAGCTCGGCTACCGGCCCGACCGTGCCGCGCGTGCCCTGGTCACCGGCACGTCCAAGGTGATCGGTGTCGTCGCCCAGAACTCCTCGCTGTACGGGCCCGCGTCGATGCTCACCGCGTTCGAGGAGGCGGCCCAGGCCACCGGCTTCGCGGTCAACGTCGGCAGCGTCCGCAGCCTCGACGAGCGCTCGATCGCCGACGCGGTCGAACGCCACCTCGACCAGCGCGTCGCCGGCCTGGTCGTCATCGCCCCCGTCGCGAGCGCGAGCCCCGCCCTGGCCAAGCTGCCGGGCGACGTGCCGCTGGTGACCATCGACGGCGACCCGGCCAGCCTGTCCACCCTGGTCACGATCGACCAGGTCGCGGGGGCCCGCGCCGCCACCGAACACCTGCTGTCCCAGGGCCACGCGTCGGTGTGGCACATCGCCGGGCCGGCCGACTGGTTCGACGCCGCGGGCCGCGCCCAGGGCTGGGAGGCGGCGCTGCGCGAAGCCGGCCGCGAGGTTCCGCCGCTGCTCACCGGCGACTGGAGCGCCGCGTCGGGCTACCGCAACGGACAGTTGCTGGCCCGCCTGCCCGAGGTGACCGCGGTCTTCGCGGCCAACGACCACATCGCGCTCGGGTTGCTGCGGGCGCTCAACGAGCAGGGCCGCCGGGTGCCGGCCGACGTGAGCATCGTGGGCTTCGACGACGTGCCCGAGGCCGGGTTCTACAACCCGCCGCTGACCACAGTGCGCCCCGACTTCGACGCCGTCGCCGCCGCGGCCCTCGAGCTGCTGCTGGCCCAGATCGAGTCGGGCGTGCCCGGCTCCGACCGCCGCACGATCGCCCCCGACCTCGTCGTCCGCGAGAGCGTCGCACCCCCGGCGTAGTCTCTTTCAGGTGCCGCGCCCCGACCCGCTCCTGCTCGTCCTCGACGGCAACAGTCTGCTGCACCGCGCCTACCACGCCGGTGCGGGCGACGGCTGGGCCGACGACGACGGCAACCCCATCTGGGCGTTGCGCGGCCTGGTCGGCTATCTGGCCCGGGCCGCGGCCCATCTGCGGCCCGACGCGGTCGTGGTCGGCTTCGACTGCCCCGACGAGTCGGCCCGCCGCAGCGACTACCCGCCCTACAAGGCCCACCGCCCCGACAAGGCCGAAGACCTGACCGCCCAGCTGCTGGCCGCGCCGGCCCTGCTGCGCGACGCCGGGGTGTGCGTGGTCGTCCCCCGCGCCTACGAGGCCGACGACGTGCTGGCCAGCGCTGCGGCCTCGGCCCGGGGCGCGGGCTGGCGCTCGGTGCTGATGACCAGCGACCGCGACGCGTTCGCCCTGATCGACGAGGCCACGTCGGTGCTGCGCGTGCGCAACGGCGGCTTCGGCGAGGCCGTGCTGATCGACGCCGCCGGCCTGCCCGAGCTCTACGGCGTCCACGCCTGGCAATACCGCGACTTCGCCGCCCTGCGAGGAGACCCTTCCGACAACCTCCATGGCGTACGCCGTTTCGGCGCGGCCACCGCGGCCAAGCTGCTCGCCGCGTTCGGCACGGTCGAGGCCGCGTGGGAGGCGGGCGCCGCCCTGATCCGCGAAACCGTCGGCGACCACGCCGCGACCCACTTCACGGCCCCCGCCGCCCGCGAGATCGTCGACCGCAACCGCCGCCTGATGAGCATGCGCCACGACCTGCCCATCCCCGACCTGGCCACGGCCCGCATCCCGCTCGACCGCTTCGCGATGCGCCGCGCCCTGCGCGCCCGCGGCATCAACCTGGGCCCGTCGCTGTGGGCCCTGACCGGCGGCGCGCCCCCGGCCGCCCCCGACGCCGACCCCACCCCCGAGTTTCACCCCTGGGTCTTCCGGGGCAGCCTGGCCGCCCGCCGCGAGCCCACCCCAGGCCAACTGGCCCTCTTCTAGCCCGGCCACGCACTCCACAGCGCGCCCCTGCGGCGCTCAGTCCCGGCCGCGCGGCGCTCAGTCCCGGCCCCGCGCCGCCCAGTCCCGGCCCCGCGCCGCCCAGTCCCGGCCCCGCGCCGCCCAGTCCCGGCCCCCGCGCCGCCCGGACCCGTCGCTCGCGACCGCGCTGTCCCCGATCGCGCGTCCCCCCGAAAACCCGTACCGGAGCGCCCACTCCGCCTCGATCAGTGCGAATCCGACATCGGCACCCCTCCGCGACCAGGGCATTAGCACTTCTCACCCATCCGTTGCCAGTGATGCAGCGAACTCCTAGTTGCCATCTCACGTTCATTTGCCAAGACTTTGCAACAGCGGGGGATATTCCTAAGCTTGCGATCAAGATCCACTTGGGGAGGCGTCATGGAGACGACGGCGATGCACATCGCCAACGGGATCGTGGACGGGCCGGTGTCGGCCGTGTTCGCGGTCCTCGCGGTCGTCGCGCTGGCCATCTGCGTACGGAAGGCTCGAAACGACCTCGACGAGCGCCTGGCCCCGATGGCCGGCCTGGTCGCGGCGTTCATCTTCGCCGTGCAGATGCTCAACTTCCAGGTGCTGCCGGGCGTCTCCGGTCACCTGCTCGGCGGCACGCTCGCGGTGATCCTGGTCGGCCCGTGGGTGGGCGCGCTCTGCGTCTCGACGGTGCTGATCGTGCAGTGCCTGCTCTTCGCCGACGGCGGCCTCACCGCGCTCGGCCTGAACATCACGAACATGGCGCTACTCGGCACCGCCGCCGGATATCTGCTGGTCGTCGCCCTGCTGCGCTTCCTGCCCAAGACCCCGACCGGCCTCGGCACCACCGCCCTGATCGCCTCGATCGTCAGCGTCGTCGTCGCCTCGCAGGGCTTCGTGCTCGAGTACGCGCTCGGCGGCACCACCGACCTCTCCCTGCCGGTCATCTCCGGCACGATGGCCGGCGTCCACATCCTGATCGGCATCGGCGAGGGCCTGATCGCCGCGACCACGGTCGTCACCGTGGCCAAGGTCCGGCCCGACCTCGTGTACGCCCTGCGGCGCTTCCGCAAGCCCGCCACGATCTCCGAGGTTGGAGTGAACGCATGACCAAGCGACTCGGATGGTTCCTGGCCGGCGGCCTGCTCGTGGCCCTGCTGCTGGCCGGCGTCGTCAGCAACTTCGCGTCGGGCAGCCCCGACGGCCTCGACTACGCGGCCCGCGAGGGGTGCACGTTCAACGCCGACGACGAGATCACCGGCGGCACGTGCATGGCCCAGCAGGAAGGCGAGCACCAGCTCGGCGACAGCCCGCTGGCCGACTACGGCATCAAGGGCGTCGGCAACAGCTTCCTGTCCACGGCCCTGGCCGGTACGGCGGGCGTGCTGATCACGTTCGGCATCGGCGCGGGCCTGTTCTGGGTCGCCCGCCGCCGCAAGACCTCCGACGCGGGAGCCTGACGTGGGCGCCGGGCACGCTCATCCCCTGCACCTGGAGAGGGCGAGCCCGGTGCACCGCCTCGCACCCGAGGTCAAGATCGCGGCCGTCCTGCTCTTCACGATCATCGTGGTCGTCACTCCCCGTACGGAATTCTGGGCCTTTGCGGGTTATGCAGTGTTGCTGGCCGTGGTCGCGGTGCTGGCCCGCGTCCCCGCCCTCTGGCTGGCGAAACGGGCCACCATCGAGCTCCCGTTCGTGCTGCTGGCAATCGCGCTGCCGTTCGCGGGTCGCGGCGAGCGCATCGATTGGCTGGGCCTGTCCCTGTCGGTCGACGGACTGCACGGCGCGTGGAACATCTTCGCCAAGGGCACGCTCGGCGTCCTCGCGTCGCTGCTGCTGGCCGCGAGCACGACGATGCGCGACCTGATCCTCGGCCTCGACCGGCTGCACTGCCCCGCGGTCTTCACCCAGATCGCCACGTTCATGCTGCGCTACCTGGACGTGCTGGCCGACGACGCCCGCCGCATGCGGATCGCCCGGCTGTCCCGCGGCTACGATCCCCGCTTCCTGTGGCAGGTCAAGGCGTTCGCGGTCAGCGTCGGCGCCCTGTTCCTGCGCGCCTACGAGCGCGGGGAACGCGTCTACCTCGCGATGGTGTCCCGGGGCTACACCGGCACGCTCCCCCGCGCCGAGAACGACCGCGCGCCGGTCACGCAGTGGGTGGCCGCCGCCGTCCTGCCCGCCGCAACCGCCGGGATCGCCCTGGCCGCGGCGCTGGGATGAGGCGGCTCAAGGTTCCGGATGCGGCCCGGCTCTCGGATGAGGCGCGGCACTTCCGGGCGTACGGAACGCATCCGGCGCAGGCACGGCTGACATGATCGGGCCCGGAGCACCAACGAGTGGAGTGACCATGAGCGACGCCGACCCGGCCGCCGGCACCACCCCGGCCCTGCGCGTCGCGGGCCTGCATTTCGCCTACCCCGACGGCACCTCGGTGCTGCACGGCATCGACCTGACCCTGGCCCCCGGCGAGCGGGTGGCCCTGCTCGGCCCGAACGGCGCCGGCAAGACCACCCTGGTGCTGCACCTCAACGGCATCCTGCACGGCGGCCCCGGCACCATCGACGTCGCCGGCGCCCGCGTCAACCCGGCCGACCGAGCCGCCCTGGCCGAGATCCGCCGCCGCGTAGGCATCGTCTTCCAGGACCCCGACGATCAGCTCTTCATGCCCACGGTCGCCGAGGATGTGGCCTTCGGCCCGCAAAATCTGGGCGTACGCGGCGACGAGCTGCAAACCCGCGTCGACGAGGCTCTCGCAGCGGTCGGCATGAGCGCCCACCGCGACCAGGTCCCGCACCACCTGTCCTTCGGTCAGCGCCGCCGGGTCGCGGTAGCCACCGTCCTGGCGATGCGCCCCGAGATCCTCGTCCTGGACGAGCCCTCGTCCAACCTGGACCCGGCGAGCCGCCGCGAGCTGGCCGAGATCCTCGAGCCCCTGCCGGTGACCGTGCTGATGGTGACCCACGACCTCCCGTACGCCCTGCAGTTGTGCCCGCGGTCGGTGATCCTCGACGCGGGCCGCATCGTCGCCGACGCCCCCACCCCCGAGATCCTCACCGACGAGCCCCTGCTGCGGGCTCACCGCCTCGAACTCCCCTTCGGCTTCGACCCGGTAGCCGCCCGGCCGACCCGCTGATCCCGGCGGGCCGGCGGTCGCCCCGGAGGCCTACAACCGGCCCTGCTCAATCTCGCGGTCCGACCTCGCTTGCTCGACAACGTCGTTCAGGCCCTTCCTGCCCAGAGCGTCGAGAACCTCCGCCGCCAGATCCCCTCCCGCGAGCATGCACAGCTCGACCTGGACCAACTGTTCCTCGAGCACGGTCGTGGCCGCGATCTGATCGACGACCCGTTCTACGAGGTCAGGCGGTGGCTTCTGCGACCACAACGCCAGCGGCGCCAGAGGGCTGGCCAGCAACATTCCGGGATCCGGGTCGTCGGGAACACTGACCGAACGGTATTCAAGCCGGGACCGATCACGCCTGAAACGGCCCGGATATCCGTTACCCAGCGGCCAGAGCACAACCTGATGGATCCGATGACCCGAACGGCTGTACTTGAGCGCCAGGCTCGACCAGCAGGTAACCATCCACTCCTGGAAGCCCTCGGTGCGCTCCACCTGAACCACGATGTGGTAGACGTCGGTCGGCACTCCGTCGCCGCGCAGCACGAGGAACGCCCCGCTGCACTGGCGATCGTGTTGCTCCAGCGGCTCGGGCGGCTCGTCGTGGATCACCCCCGCACCGTCGAGCCGGGCGCCGCACAACAGGCGCAGCGCGTCCCGGGGGTGAGCCTCCAGCAGCCACTTGAACAGGCCGCCTAAGTCACGGGGGCGCGCCGACCCCACCGCAGAGTGCACGTTGTCGGCCATGATTTCTCCTTCCGCGCCTGCCATCGGCGCGGGAGCCAGCTTCTCGCGCGGCATGACAACTAGTCAAGAGACATGTTGTCGCGCGCTCAGAATTGGCACGCTTTGGAGCATTCACGTAAGCGCTTGATCCTCGGCGCCCTCCCCCGCCGCCGCCTCCGACCGAAACCTGAGCAGGCTCAATGCCGGCCCCTCCGAGCCGGGCACGGCCTTGGTGGCCCGAGGGGGTTCGAAGCCGGCCAACGGAGCTGGTAGCGCGGCCAGGATTCGAAGCCGGCCAACGGAGCTGGTAGCGCGGCCGGGACCCGGAGCCGGCCAACGGAGCCGGCAGGCCGGCCGGGACCCGGAGCCGGCCAACGGAGCCGGTGGGCCGGGTGGGGGCTCGGGGCCGGTCAGCGAAGTTTGCCTGTGGCGCCCGGGTGGTCCGTGGAGGCCAGGAAGGCCGCGCCGGGGCCGTGGAGGTGAGGCGCGGCGGCTGCCACCCGGCCGGTCAGGAGCAGGAGCAGGGCGGCGATCGGTCCGGCGACGGTGGAACCCCTGCCGGCCCGCCAGTCGGCGTCGGTGGCGGACAGCTGCAGGCCGGCCAAGCGCCGGCGGGCGTGGAACGGCCAGCCCATCGACCAGACGTGGGCCGCACCGGCGCGGGCAGCCAGAACGGGCACGGGGTGGTCGAGACCGAGCGGCAGGGCGATGTCCTGGCCGTGAACCAGGATGTCGGGCACCAGGTTGCGATAGTTCGTGACGAACGGGAGCCGCCGGGAGTCGGCGTCGCGGCGCAGGACGGCGATCAGCTCGTCGGCGGCCGGGAAGGCCCGGAGAGCCACGTCGCGGTTGAGGCGGTGGAAGCTGCCGCGGGCCCGCGCCGCGTCGCGCAGCAGGCTCCAGCCGAGCGGCTGGGATGCCAGCGCCACATGGGCGGCCACGTCTCGTACTCGCCAGCCGGAGCAGAGCGAAGCGGTGCTCCACTGCGTCGGCGTCAAAGTTTCCAGCAGGTCGGCCAGGGCCCGGCGCTGGGCGGCGATGACCTGCCAGCTCTCATCCTCGGTGAGGTAACCCATGACGTAAAGTTAGTCAGAGGCTCTGACTAAAGACAAGAGGGTGACCGTGCCGAGTGACAACGGGCTCAATCTCGGATTGCTGCTTTTCATCCCGTACCGGGCGATGGAGACACGGGTGTTCGCGGCCCTAGCGGCGGCCGGGTTCGACGACTTCACGCCGGCTCAGGCGCGGGTCTTCCAGCGCATCGGGCCGGGCGGCAACCGCCTCACCGAGCTCGCCGAGCAGGCCCAGATCACCAAGCAGTCGGCCGGGTTCCTGGTCGACCAGCTCGAGCGGGCCGGCTACGTCGAGCGGGTGCCCGACCCGACCGACGCGCGGGCCCGGCTGATCCGCATCGCCGAGCGCGGGGCCCGAGCCGTACCCCTCGCCGCGGCCGCCGTCGCCGAGGTTGAGGCCGAGTGGACGGCGCTGCTCGGTGACGACCGGACGGACACGCTGCGCGACATCCTCACGGAGTTGCGCGCCCACACCGACCCGTGGGCTGAGTAGCCTGCTGCGGTGGACCTTCCGACCGACGCCGAGATCCGCGCGTTGCATGACCGTTTCGCACCCGACACCGCGGCGTTCGAGCTCGTGTGGACACACTGCCGCATCGTGTGCGAGATCGCCGAGCAGCTGCTCACTGACGAAAACCAGCCACTCGTACGGGCTGGGGCGCTGCTGCACGACATCGGCGTCCATCGGCTCGCGCGCGGGGAGGCGTACATCAGGCACGGTCTTCTCGGCGAGGAACTGCTCGGCGGACTGGGGATGCCGGCGGCGCTCGCCCGCTTCTGCTCGCATCACACGGGGGTAGGGATCACGCGGGATGACGTACGCGGGCAGGGTCTTCCGCTGCCGGTCGCGGACTACCTCGCCGAGAGTCCCGAGGAGACGCTGGTGATGTACGCCGACAAGTTCCACAGCAAGACGACGCCGCCGCGCTTCGTGACCGCGTCGTCGTACGCCGAGATCGTGGGTCGGTTCGGCGAGGACAAGAAAGCTCGATTCGCCGCGCTGGTCGAGCGGTACGGTGAGCCGCGCCTGGAAGCCCTGGCCGAACGCTATGGTCACGAGCTGCGTTGAAATTCGCTTTCGTAACACGACCGTGCGAGATCATTGTTAGCGCGTGACCGTTCCCCTCCGGCAGATCCGGGCCGCGTACGACGACAGCACCGTCACCGTCTACCAGGCGTACTCCCCCGAGATCGCCCTGCCCGCGCTCGCCGCCGGCCGTTTCGTCCCGCCGTTCAAGCTGTCCCGGATGACGTGGATCAAGCCCTCGTTCCTGTGGATGATGTATCGCAGCGGCTGGGCGACCAAGCCCGGTCAGGAGCACGTGCTGGCCGTGCAAATCCGGCGGGACGGTTTCGAGTGGGCGCTGAGCCGGGCCTGCCTCAGCCACTACGACCGCGACCTGCACCCCGACCGCAGGACGTGGGCGGCCGCCGTCAAGCGGAGCCCGGTCCGCGTCCAGTGGGACCCGGAACGGTCACCGCGCCTGCAGCCCCTGCCCCACCGGTCGTTGCAGATGGGCCTGTCCGGCGAGGCCGCGGAACGCTACGCCAACGAGTGGATCACCGGAATCGTGGACGTGACTCCGCTGGCCCGACGCGTGGCCGCCGGCGACCTGACAGCGGCGCCGGTGGAGAAGCCCTATCCGCTGCCGGCCTCCGTGGCGGAGACGATTGGAGCGACGCCCGCCTATCCTCCAGGACGGACGTAGATCAACCACGGAGGCGAGACGGAATTCGGGTTGGCGGACGGACGGGTGCTCGGCTGGGCCGAGTACGGCGAGCCCGCCGGCGCGCCGGTCGTCTTCCTGCACGGCACGCCCGGCTCGAGGACGCCGGCCACCCGCCCTCCCCGGCGGAATGGCGGAGTTTGCTGACTTGGCTCGCCCGCCAGCCGCAGCGTCGCCAATGGGATCTGCCGGCTTGGCGGACCGTCGGCCGCGGTGCCGAAGGCGGGATCGGCCGACTCAGGTACGCCGTCGCGAGAAGAGGAACACCGCGCTACCGACGAGCACCACACCGGCCGCGGCCAGCCCGATCAACACTGTGCTCGGAATCCCGTCGCTGTTCGGAGTGGGCCGGGCAGCCGCGGCAACGGTGGGGGCGGCACCGACCGCGAAGCTGTATGACCCCTGCACGGTGTGCCCGTCGACCGAGACCGTACGGAACGCGACCGTGTAGACCCCGTTCCCCATCGGTCCGTCCACAGTGACGCTGCCGCTGTTTCCGTCGACGACCGGCTCCGAGGCCGGAACCCGGTGGCGGGCCGCGTCCGAGACGGCGATCGTCGTGAACGACGGGTTGAGCTCCTGCGTGAACCGCAACGTCACCGTCGAAGGCGCGACCCGCAGGACCGCCCCCGACGCGGGCGACGACCCTTCGAGCTGGTTGTGCGCCCACGCCGGCGCTCCCGGCAGCAGCACCGCGGCCACCGTCGCGAGCGCCACCAGCATCCGCCGGATCACCCCAGCACCCGCTCCCCGATCCACCCGTCGGCGGCGCAGCCCGGCGGCACCGCGAACACCGCCGACCCGATCGGGGTGATCCACTCGTTGAGCAGGTCCTTGTCGGCCAGGCGGCGCTGGATGGGCACGTACTGCCGTTCGATGTCGGCCTGATAGGACGCGAAGACGAGCCCGCTGTCCGGATGACCGGCCGCGTTCGGCACGCCGTCGTAGTTGTAGGGCCGTCGCAGGATCTTCAGCGCCGGGTCGGTGACGTGGGCCCGGGTGACGTGGGCGTAGTCGGGCATGACCGGCAGCCCGGTGCTGTCGAGCGCCGCGAAGTCGGGCTCGTCGTGCTCTTTCACGCCGGTGAACGGCGCCCCGGTGTCCATCCGCCGCCCGACCGAGTTCTCCTTGTCGGTGACGCTGAGCAGGTCCCACTTCTCCATCTCGGCCCGGATGCGCCGCACCACGAGCTGGCTGCTGCCGTCGGCTGCCCACACCGCGTTGTCCATGACGTCGCCGGTCGGGTTGGCCGTCCCGTCGAGCTGGCCCATCACGTTGCGCTGGGTGAAGCCGGGCTCGTGCATGCCGGGGCTGCGCCGGAAGCCGGTCTGCACCCACCGCACCGCCGCGAACGGCCGGGTGTCCTTGATGAGCATGCGCTGGGCGTGCGTCACGGTCAGCGGGTCGTCGGCGCAGATCTGCAGCAGCAGGTCACCGCCCGACCAGCGTTTTTCGAGGCGGTCGATCTTGAAAGCAGGCAGGTCCCGTACGGGTGCCGTCTCTCCGGCCGCGCGATAGAGGCCCGGACCGAAGCCGAACGTGATCGTCAGCCGGGCCGGCAGCACGGCGAGCGGGGCGTCGGTGTCGCCCAGCGCCGGTTCTCCACGCGTCAGCCGGTGGGCGTCGTCGGAGAGCAACCGCATCATGCGGCCGAGCGCCCGCCGGTCGGTGCCGCCGGGCAGCGTGAAGGCCACGAACGCCGCATGGGCCGGTGGCTCGGTGGTCACCCCGGCCTGCCGTACGCCGTGAAAGGGGATCACGCCCGTGCCGGTGGTGAAAGAAGGGGCCGCGACCGGGGTGTCATCACCGCGGGCGACGGAGGCCCCGGCCGCGGCCCCCGCGACGACGCCGGCACCGGCCAGCGCGCCGCCGCGCAGGAGGGATCGGCGGCGCATCGTCACATGCCCGCCATCGACGGCACCCCGCTCGGCGCGTAGCTCTCGCCCGCGCCCGCGAACGGCTTGGCCACCGCGCTGAACGGGATCGTGCTGCCGTCGGACAGGGTGAGCGTGAACTGCACCTCGTCGCCCGGCTTGATCGGCGCGGACGGGTTCATCAGCATCAGGTGGTCGCCGCCGGGCCCGAGCTCGTGGTTGGCTTTGGCCTTGACGACGAAGCCGCCCTCCTTGGGCCGCATCACCATCTTGCCGTCGTCCATGGCCATCTCGTGCAACTCCATCGGCGAGGCCGGCGAGGCCACCCTCACGACGGTGACGTCCTTGTCGGTGTTGTTGACCAGGGTGCCGAAGGCGGCGGTCATGCCCTTGTCGGCCGCCTTGACCCAGGGGTCCTTGATGCTCAGCGCGCCGGCCGGGGCCGAAGTGGCCGTCGGTGCGGGAGCGGCCGTCTCGGCCGAGGTGCCGCCGCAGGCGGACAGCGTGGTGACGGACAGCGTGGCCAGGGCGGCGAGGGCGAACGAACGCCGGGCGAGAGTCTGCATGATCCTCTTTCTCGGTGGAGAGTCCGTGGGTAGTCGTTCGGCCAACGGCCGGAGTTCCCAAGAAGATTCAGTCGCGTTCGCGGGCCGCGGCGGCCAGGAAAGCGTTGTAGCGGGCCAGGTCGTCCTCCTCGCCGGAGGCGTCGGCGCGGTCGGCGGCCCGGTCGAGGCGGGCCTGCTCGCGCTGGTCGCTGCGCATCCACTGCCGCACCAGCAGCAACAGGATCACGGCGGCGGGCAGCTCCCCGAACGCCCACGCCAGGCCGGCGCCGAGGTGCTGGTCGTCCAGCAGCGAGACCGCCCAGGGCGGGTGCACGGCGCTGTACCAGTCCGGCGCGATGACGGTCGTCGACTGCAGCAGGACGAAACCGAAGAACGCGTGCGCGGCCATCGCGAGGAAGTGCACGATCGTGAGCAGCGCCGGGTGCACGCGGCGGCGGCCGGGGTCGGCGCCGATCAGCACCCAGAACAGCAGGTATCCGGCCAGCACGAAGTGGGTGAGCATCGCGAGGTGCCCGAGGTGGTAGCGCATGAGCGTGCCCAGCAAGCCACCGAAGTAGAGCCCGTACAGGCTGACCACGTAGACGGCGAGCGCGACGATCGGATTGCTCAGCAGCCGCAGGAACCGGCTGTGCAGGGCGAGCAACAACCATTCCCGTACGCCCCGAGCTTGTGGATCTGACGGCCTCTTGAGCGAACGCAGAGCCAGCGTGACCGGAGCGCCGCCGACGAGCAGGATCGGCACGAGCATCGACAGGACCATGTGCTGCACCATGTGGACGCTGAAAAGTACATACGCGTATTTGGCGATGCCGAGGCTGGTCACCGCGGCCAGCAGGAGCATCCCGCCGATCCACGACACCGTCCGGCTCAACGGCCACGCATGCCCGGCCTTCCTGAGGCGCAGGACCCCCACGACGTACGCCCCCACGCCTGTCACGACGAGCGTCAGGAAGAACAGGTCGGGCAGCGGGTCGCCGAGCATCCGCAAGCCCGACGGCGGGGCGGGCATGGCGAAACCGAGCAGGTCGACGAGGGGGTCGGGGTCTTCCGGCACGGACGGCACGGGGGTCGGACTGCGGGACAGCGCCACGGCCAGGCCGACCGCGGCGCCGAGCACGGCGAGTTCCCCGGCGGCCAGACGCAGGAACGCGCGGGTTTGTCCGGCGGCGAGGGCGGGCAGCGTGCGGCTTCTGTGCAGCGCGCCGAGCAGGCCGGCCGCGAGCAGAGCCAAGACCTTCACCAGCACGAGTACGCCATAGCGTGAGGCCCACAGATCCGACACGCTCGTCAGGCGTACGCCCGCATTGGCCGCACCACTGACCGCGGTCGCGACGAAACACGCGAACGCGAGACGGCTGTAGCGGGCGGCGGTGTCGGCGAAACGCCGGGTGCGACGCACGACGAGCAGGCCCGCGAGCCCGCCGACCCACAGCGCGGCCGCGAGGACGTGCAGGGCAAGGCTGGTCACGGCGATCTGGTGATTGCCGGCCGACGCCGCATGACCGGTGAACGCCGGAGGCAGCAGGGCGACGGCGGCGACGATCGCGGTGACGGCGGCCAGGCCGCGCGACACGTCGGCCCGGGTGAGCGCGGCCAGCAGCAACGCGAGGGCCGCCTGCCAGACCAGGGCCTGGCCCTGCGAGATGGAGAACGCGAAGCTCCTGATCGCGGGTGAACTGAGCCCGGTCACGGGGGTTCCGAGCACGTCGGAGACGGTGAGGACCAGCACGGCGACCGAAGAGGCGGCCCAGGCGAGAGCGAGCCACGTCGTACGGCGCAGCAGCAGCCAGCCGTGCGCGGCCACGCTTACACCGTCGCCGGGCAGCAGGAACGCGGCGGTCACAGTGGCGCCGACGGCGAGCACGCCGAGCGCGTTCGTGAGGAAGCCGGCCAGCGGCAGGGCCCACTCGGTGAACGGTCCGGGGCTGGGGATGCCGGGCAACAGCTCGCTGTCCACACCCCCGCCGAACAGCAGAGCCACCACCAATGTCACCAGCGCCGTCGCCGCCGCCCATATCCCGTATCGCACCGGGGATGGTCGTTCGAGGCGGCCGTCCGGTTCCCGCGATTACTTCCGTACGGTCGCCTTCTCCCAGAAACTGCGGACGGCGGGTACGACCTCCGAGACCGCGGGGATGCCCGGGCCGCTCTCGTGCGCGCCGACCGTCAGCGCCGGGGCCGACCGCTCCAGCGACCCGGCCATCCGGTCGATGTCGGTGATGATCGATCCGGCCAGGACGAGCACCCCCGTGTCGTCGATCTGGGTGCGCACCTTGTGGAGCGTCCGGCGTCGTGCCTCGCGCAGGCCGTCGAGCATTTCTTCGAGGTTGTCGGCGTCCTGCGTGGGGTCGGCGCGCGGGTCGGTCTCGAGCCCGGCGTGCGCGGCGAACGCCTCGGACGCGGCCGTCAGCAGAGGCCCGATCTGATCGGGGACGACGGATCCGCGCGGGGTGACGGATGCGTCGAACATCGATCGGGCCACCGAGTTCACCTGGTGCACGCCGTGTTCGAGGACACGGAACGTGTGGTGCACCGGGGCCACGGTCTCCGACGGTGTGGTCAGCGACCAGCGGGCCTGCCGGTCGAGATCCTCCACGGCGTCGACGGCCTCGCCGAGGATCTCGCCGAGCTCGCGGGACCGCGCCAGCCACCGCGCCGCCTGATCCCGGCCGTACCCCCGGGCCGCCCCGGTCCCGAGCTCGCCGAGCAGCCGCGCGATCTCGGTCGACAGCTGCGCCAGTTTGCACCGGGCCCGTTCCAGCGGCGTCATCCCGCCGACCAGCGGCGACAGGATCGCGCCGATCACGATGCCCAGCCCGGTCGCGCCGACCCGGTCCCACGCGAAGGCCCCGGTGACAGCCCCGCCGGTGACGAGCACGCCCAGCGAGGTGGCCGGCACGGTGACCGATCCGTCGCCCAGGCGCAGCAGCCGGCCGACGACCAGCCCGCAGCCTGCGATAACGGCGATCGACACCGGGCTCGGGCCGAACACGCCCCACACGCCGACCGCGACCGCCACTCCGGCGAGTGTGCCGACCAGGCGCTGCGCCCCCTCCCGCATCGAGGCGTGCGAACTGAGGTGCACGGACAGGATCGCTGAGATCGACGCGGTGACCGCGCCGGCCAGGTGCAGGGTCTCGGCGGCGAACCAGGCGATCCCGGCCGCGACCGCCGCCACGAGGACGGCGCGGACGGTGGCCGGTTCGACCCGGTCGTACGACCGGCGGGCCAGGCGGCGCAGGCCGGCGGGCAGACGTGGTCGCAGGCGGGCGAGCACAGCCCGGCCGGCGGCCTCGGCGGCCGGCTTGACCTGGCGGCGCAGCAGGGCCGCCAGCAGCGCACAAACGGCGAGGACCAGGGCGACAACGGTGATCGGGTTCGCGGACTCGACGAACGACTGGGGCAACGCTGCGGCTTCCTTCTCACGAGCGGTTGATCCGTCCGCAAGAAGTTATCCCCGCCCAAGAGACAAATGTACGAAATGCAGAAAATGTGACGCGCGTTTCATTCGCCACTGACGTAGGACTGTTCGATCTCCTCGCGGAGTGCGGAGGGCAGGTCGGCCAGGATGTCGGCGATGACGACGCCCTCGTTGAGGAACTTCACGACCGCGGAACGCGGAGCGTCGCCCGCCAGCTTCGCCGGGTCGATCTTGTGATAGCCCCGGTGCATGGCGACCACCTGCCAGTCGTCGTCCAGGATCGGGGCGCCGGACGAGCCCTGCAGGGTGTCGGTCACGTAGCGCACCCGTTCGGGCCGGCTGCCCGCCGCGACGAAGAAGTTGTTGCGGATCGCGTACCGGAGCGGGCCGCCGCCGGGGCATTGCACGATGTTCAGACGCATGCCCTCGTGAAACACCGGCCGCCCAAGCGCGCGAGGCAGAGGCGCCCGCTTGTCGTCGGTCAATCGCAGCACCGCGTAGTCGAGGGTCTCGTTCGCGGCGACCAGCGCGGTGACGGGGACCGGCACTTTCTCGCCGCCCTCGACGTGATAGTCGAACCAGGCTTCGATCTTCAGCGCCTGGCGCTCGAAGTCGCGGCTCGACACTTCCGGCTCGCCGCGGGTCCTGGCCGCGACCACATGATGGTTCGTCAGCAGCAGGCCCGGGCCGATAAGCCAGCCGGTGCCGACCCCGCGAACCGGCCGGCGGAAGACGCCCTGCTCAAAATACGGTACCCGCAGCCGGGCGACCGCGCCGCCGGTGCGATGGGCGTGCTCCAGGAACGTGGTGGCGACCCACTCGCCGTCGCCGCCGAACGGGAGCACCTCGAGATGGTCCGGCAGGTCGTCGGCGGGCGGCGGCTCACCGCCGTACTCCGCCTCGAACCGCTGGACGAGGACATCGAACTCACGGCCGAGCTCGGTTCCCCCGCACAGCCGCCGGGCGTTCTGGGCGATGATGACGACCGGACGTTCGCCGTTGTCGAGCCGTCCCAGCCCCTTCAGCTCGCGGATCGCCGTGCCCAGATCGACCCGCGGGTTGGGGTTGCGATGCAGGGCCGTCGAGATGTTCTTCCCGATACGGTCCAGCAGCATCGTGCGGACCGCGCAGTCCTCGATGCCGGGCACTTTCAGGAGGGCATCGATCAGGTCCTGTTCGAGCGTCACTCGGCGCTACCGAGGCAGGCGCGCAGGCGAGCGGCGGCTTCGCGGCTGAACTCCGCGACCGGCCCGGGGAACGACTCGAGTCCGTCGTCACCGGGCGTGGACTCCAGCGCTCGCGCCAAGTTCTCGCGACGACCCCGAGCCGCGTCGGTGGCCACGTCGTCGCGTGGGTAGAGCAGCGTCAGCCCCTGACGGTCACCGTCCGACAGCTCCTGTCCGGGCCCGACCGGGGCGCACGGGCTCGGGTTGCTGCGATAGAACAGCGCCGGGAATCGGTAGAGCATCACCGACGCGGGATCGAAGGGCCCGGCCACCAGGGCCGCGGTGTTCGCCGGGGTGCGCAGGTTGTGGTCCACTTTCGCCCTCGACCAGCCGTTGGGGAAGCCGGAGAGGTAGGTGTAGACGCCCGGCCGCATGCCGCTGGCGTCCACGACGTACCCGCCGCGGTTGTCCTGGGTGGGCTGGTAGCCGGGGTCGTCCTCCCAGCGGAACGCCGCCTCGCACGGACCCCGCATGTTCTGATGTTCGTGCCCGAAGGCCAGCGCGTGCAGGAACTCGTGTCGCACGGTGCCCGCCCACGTCGCCGGGCGATTCACGGTGAACCCGCCGAGGTTGAGGCTGAGCTGGCCGGGCCGGCCACCGACCGGTTCCTGAGGCAGCCCGATGCGCGGATTGACGCTGTCGGTCCCGACCAGGGAGAAGTAGCCCTTCCGGTCGAACGCGACCCGGATCTCCGCGGCATGCTCGGTGTCCTGCTCGGACCACGTACGGAACTCGCCTCCGGCGCGGAAGTCGAGGTGGAGGTTGGCCACCGCGCTGATCGGGGCCGTGGCCTGTTCGATGTCGGCCCACAGGCCCGGGTCGCCGCCGCGGAAGGCCACCCGGATCCGTTGACCAGGCACCCACGCCTGCAGGTCGACGACGAGGAACTCCAGGCCGCCGTCGGCACTCTTCAGCCCCGCCAGCCAGCGGTCGCGAACCTCCATCGTGGCCACGACCTCGTCGGGCAACGACTCGAGCAGCACGTCGCCGGGTCCGAGCAAGTCGTTCGACATGGGCGAGAGCCTACGGCCGGAACCGTCCCCTCAGGCTCGTCAGATCGGCGACAAATCGGTCGTCTCCTTTTGGCCGTCCGGGTGGTCGCGAGGCGCGAACCGGCCGGTTATGGTCGGCGCTGTGACGGACTCGGTCGCTGTTCTCCGCGGGCTCACCGGTGACCTCGTCGCGTCGCTGTGCGAGCTACCGATCATGCAGACCGGCGCGGGCCGGGACGGCATGATCCGCGACTTCGCGCCCACCCCCTTGATGCTGCGCGAGCGTTCCAGCACCCGGGCCGACATCGAGCTGATCGTCGGCTCCCTCCAGGTCTCGTACGACGGCCCGCGCTGGGATCTCCTCGAACTGATCGAGCGGGTCCTGCCCACCGCCGGGGCCTCCGAGCGCGCGGCCGAGCTCCGGCGCATCCGGTCCGGCCTGACGGCGTACGACCGCGTCCGCCGGCCTCCACCAGTTCACCCGTCCGAGGTGGCCCAGGTTCACCTGTTCGATCTCAAACGTCCGGTCTTCGTCTGCGCCGGTAGCCTGCCCATGCCGTGCCGAGCCTCGGTCTTCGTTCTCGCCACGCCGACCCCGAAACTGCTCAACTACTTCTGCGAGAGTCTCAAACAGCGGGGTACGGAATACCCGGGCTGGCGTCGCGAGGAGGTCGCACCCTGCCGGCCCGCGCTCATCGTGCACCCGCTGCACACCTCGGCCGACCTCGTCGTAGAACGCCTGAAGCGGATCGCGCCCGAGCTCGACCGGCACCACGTCATTCTGGCCATCCACGCCACCGAGCCGGACGACGTCACCAAGATCCGCGAGGGCATCGCCGCGATCTTCCCCGGCACCTACCCGCACCACTTCGTCGCCGTCCTCGGCGTGCCGCCCGGCACCGCGCCGCCGGCTGACGTGGTGATGTTGCCCGACCCCAAGTTCACCGTGGCCGACGTCCAGGCCTGGGTCGAGGGAATCGGCAACGCGATGGCGCTGCCGCGCGACTCGATGATCCGATGGGCCGACGTCATCCTGGCCGACCTCATCGAGGACCGGCAGTCCGGCCTGCCGATCGTGAAGGTCTACGAACGACTCGACTTCCACTACGGCGTGATCCAGGAACACCGCACCGAGGCCGAACTGAAACGGGCGCTTGACTATCTGGAACGGACGGGCGATCTATCGTGAAGACCTACGCCGCGGCCCTCGCCGACCTGCCCGAATCGCGCGAGATCGAGGACGTGGGCGAAGACGTCGCCGCGGAGAACCCGCCGCCGGTGACCGTGCGGCCCGACCCCTACCTGCCCAGCCCCGACCTCGTACGCGTCGTCGACCTGGCGATCGCCCTGGGCCGCCCGCTGCTACTGCAGGGCGAGCCCGGTTGCGGCAAGACCCGGCTGGCCCACGCGGTGGCCTACGCGCTCGAGATGCCGCTCGAGGTCGCCTATGTGAAGTCGACCAGCAGCGCCCAGGACCTGCTCTATCGATACGACGCGGTGCGGCGCCTCTACGACTCGCAGCTGCACGATCCGAAGGCCCGGGACGCGGCCAATTACCTGACCTACGGCCCGCTGGGCCGGGCGATCATCCGCGCCGGGCACGGACGCCGCTCGGCCGTGCTGATCGACGAGATCGACAAGGCCGACCTCGACTTCCCCAACGATCTGCTCTGGGAACTCGACCGGATGGAGTTCACCGTCCCCGAGGTCCCCGGCCTCACCCACCGGGCCGACACACCTCGCCCGTTCGTGGTGATCACCCACAACGAGGAGAAGCCCTTACCGCCGGCGTTCCTGCGTCGCTGCGTCTTCCACTACCTCGAGTTCCCCGACCCGTCCGAGGCCGAGAAGATCCTGCGCCTGCACGGCATCGACGACGAGATGTCGGCGGCGGCGGTCGACGCGATCAACGAACTCCGCAAGTTCGACCTGGCCAAGCGGCCCGGCCTGGCCGAGCTGATCGACTGGGTCCGGTACGAGGAGTCCCGCGGCGTCTCCCCAGCCGAGCTGGCCGCCTATCCCGACGTCGAGGCGCTGCTCAAGGACCGCTCCGATCAGCAACGCGCGCGGGCCCAACCGTGACCGTCTTCGTCCAGACCCTCTACCAGCAGCTGCGGCGCCGCGGATTCGCGATCGGCCCGGCCGAGTACGAGGCCGTCCGTACCGCGCTCCGGGAGGGCTTCGGCTGGTCCTCCTCGGAAGACCTGCGCGCCGTGGTGGTGGCGCTGTGGGCCGGCTCCCGCGACGAACAGACCGTCGTGCGGACGCTCTTCGACCAGCACGTCGACGTTGACTGGTGGCGGACCGACGAGCCGTCCCCCACGCCTGCCGCCACCGGCGAGACCACCGACTACCCGTCCCCGGAACCTCCCGCCATCCCGGCCGGAGGTGACCCGGCACCTCCGCCCCAAGCCACATCGGTCGGACGGCTTCCCGCCCTGCGCTCCGACCGTCGGCCCGGCGTCGGGCGCCGTCACATCTTCCTCTCGCACCATCCGGTCAACCAACGAGCGGTGGCCCAGGCCTGGCGCCGGCTGCGCTGGCCGGTGCGGGAAGGGCCTCGTACGGAACTGGACGTGGACGCGACAGTGCGGGAGCGGATCCGCAGCGCGGTGGTGACGGCGCCGGTGCTGCGGCCCGCGCGTGTCAACCGGGCCGAGGTGTTGCTTCTCATCGACCGGCTCGGATCGATGGCCCCCTTCTCCGCGTACGTCTCGGAGGTCTGCCGGACGATCGGCCAGGCCGGACGGCTCGGGAGGGTGACGACGCTCTACTTCCACGACAGCCCGGTCGCCGGCACCGACCCCGCCCTGCTCGACCCGCTCGGCGGGTCACTGTTCCCCGCACTCGACCCGATTCTGGGCGACATACCGCCGCTCGCGCCCGACGCGGTGATGAGCGACCCCAGCCTGACGACCCCGGTGAGCGGGCAGCGAACGATCGCCGCGCAGGGCGCCCGCCCCGCCGTGGTCGTGATCAGCGACGGCGGGGCCGCCCGAGGACGCTACGACCTGCTGCGCCTGCTCGACACGGCCGCCTTCCTCAAGGGGCTGCGGCGCCGGCGGGCCCGGGTGGCCTGGCTCAACCCGATGCCGCCGGACAGCTGGGCCAGCACCACGGCGGCGGCGATCGCCCGGCACGTGCCGATGTTCCCGATGACCGAACGAGGGATGCACCGGGCGGTCGACGTCCTGCGAGGACATCCGGCCACGGTCGAGCGGCCACTGCGATGAGCCGGGACCTGGCCGACGAGCCGCTGGAGGCGGTACGAAGCCGCTACGGCGACGTATTCGTCAGCTTCGCCGCCCACGCGGCCCTGCCCGTGGTGCTCAACCCCGAACTGATCCACCTGCTGCGGGTCAACTACTTCCTCGACCCGCCCGAACAACTGCCCTACACGGCCGAGGCGTCGCTGATCTTCTCACCGTTGTGCGACGAGATCGACGAGGCGACCTACGTGATGGCGCCCGAACTGCGCGACAAGCTCCTCGAACATCTGGTGGCCGAGCACGGGATCCAACGGCTGCGCGACGTGGCCGGCATGCTGTGGGAATACGGCCTTCGCGGCACGCCGTGGGACAGCCGGCCCGGGCTGGCCGAGGCCCAGCAGCTGACGGCGATGAACTTCCTCGACCCGGTGGCGGCCGAGAGCTGGCTGTCCGAGGCCGAGGCGGCGCGTCGCGGTGAGGCCGCCGACGACCGATGGTTCGTGGCATTGCGCCGCGAACTGGCCGACCGGGCCGCAGCGGTGGCCCGAGCCGAGCAGCCGATTCTCCCGGTCCTCGCCGAGCTGGCGATCAGCCTCACGGCACTGTTGCCGGATCCCAACGATGCTCTTCTCGCCGGCACGGGTCCGATGCCGACGTCGGAACTGTCGTGGACCACGATCCTCAACGCCGCGTGGCGCGAGGGTCGCATCAGGGAGGTGTTCCGTTCGATCTCACGGCTGGACGGCGCGCCCGGCGTCATGCCGCTACGGGACGCGGTGCGAGCCTTCTGGATTCGCCTGCGACCGGCGCTGTTGATTGACGACCTGGTCAACGATCCGCCCGCGGGCTGGGAGGACCTGAGCCGTGCGCCGGCGACGGTGTCGGCCGCGGCCCAGGCTCTGTGCAGGGTCGAGCCGGGAGGCGCGCTTGGCTTCGCCGTAGCGCCCCGGGCAGTGCTCTCCCTGGGCGTGCATGCCTTGCGAACGGCGGACTTCGGATCAGGCCGAATGTCGGTCAGGGTGGACATCAATGTGTCGAACATCCCTGGCCTGAGGGTTGCAAGTTTCGCGCCGGATGTCGGCTTCTTACCGAAGCCGTTGCCGATCGTCCCGGCGGAGCCGCCCGACCTGGTCGGGCGGAGAGTCTTCGTGCTCGGTCCGTCCCCGGAACACGACGACGCTGATCTTGTACTGGAGGGCGCGCCCATGGGTTATCGGGTGCAGCCGGGCGAGATCATCGGCGTCCGCGGAGACCGCCTGATTCATGACTGTCTCGCCGTGCCGAGCAATCGCGGATCGCCGGTGGTGGACATCGCGACGGGCCAGGTCCTGGGCATCCATCTGAACTCCGAGGCGGCGAACGCCTGGGATGGCATCTCCGCAAGCGAAGCCCTCATCCTGAACGCCACTATGGTCGCCGACCTGACTCAGCAGGTCGATCCCATACCCGCATTCGGCCAGGAGCTCGCCGATCCAGGAACCTGGACCAACCCCTTCGCCATGCATGGCGTCGCCGACCCAGACCTGTACGTCGACGTCGGCGGATCCGGGCGCGCGTTTCACGAGTTCCAGTCCACTGTGCGGACGGCGAAGGACGTCGCGAAGGGATTCTTCGTCGTGGTCCACGGCAGGGGCGGGACCGGCAAGTCCACCCTGATCCACCGCTGCATCCAATACCTGCAGCAGGTGCTCGCCGGTGAAGGCCGGCGTTTCGTCACGCTGGACTTGGGAAGAAGGCCGCTCTCGCCGTCGAGATCGATTTCGGAGAGGATCGACCTCATTCTTGATTGGATCGCTTACGAGCTTGATGCCGAAGGCATCATCGAATTGGACGACAACGCCGACGCCGCCCGGCGACACGCCTCGCTCAGCCGCATGCACCTGGGCGACGTCACCGCGATCATTCGGCTTCCCCCATCCGACGACCTGACCATCGAGCTCGGCCAGTTGGCCCGCCTGGCGGGACCGAACGTTGTGATGTTCGGCGAGACCTTCTACTCCGGCGTGGAGCTCGAGGACGCCCTGTACAGGTCTCGGGTGCCGACACTCCTGCTTGAGTTGCTGCCGCTGACCCCCGGCGATGCCCTGCTGTTCGTCGAAGATCGCCTCGGCCGCGCTGGGCCGGGCGCCGTGCCGCCGCTGGAGGCCGGCACGATCGAGCGTGTGGTCAATGCCCGGGAGACCACGGTCGCAGATCTGCAACGACTGCTCCACGACGTCTATGAATACATGCACAACCGGGAGACCAGCCGGTCTGAGATCACCTACGACAACATCACCGACTACTACTTCCGGAGAGCGTCTGTTCACCGGGAGGATTGAACCGCCGGCATGGCCACTTTCCCAGCCCGGCGAGCCTGCGGCAGCCCTGACCCGGGCGGACGGACCGTCCCATCTTCCCTTGCTGAAGCGGTGCCGCTAAATTCAGGCGCGTGAATGTGGCGGACTTGCGATGAACCATTCGGGCCGGCTTGCCGCAACATCGCCCGGGCGACCGGTTCCCGACGCGCTGGCGCCGCTCGCGCTGGCCGCCGGCCGGGGTGATCGGGACGCGCTGACTGAGCTGATCCGGGCCACCCAGCACGACGTCGTGCGCTTCCTCGGCACGTTGGCACCGGCGACCGAGGTGGAGGATCTGGCTCAGGAGACCTACCTGCGGGCCGTTCGCGCGCTGCCCGAGTTCGCCGGTCGCTCCACGGTGCGCACCTGGCTGTTCTCGATCGCGCGCCGAGCGGCGGCCGACCACGTCCGCCGGGCGGTTCGGCGGCCCCGATCGGCCACCGTGCCCGACTGGGAGTCGAGTGCCGAGCGGGCCGACCCGCACGGCCGGCCGCGTTTCGAGGAACAGCACGCCCTCATCGAGCTGGTCCGCGGGCTGGCCGAGGAGCGGCGCGAGGCTTTCGTGCTGACCCAGGTGGCGGGTCTGTCCTACGCGGAGGCAGCCGAGATCTGCGGCTGCCCGGTCGGCACGATCCGGTCGCGGGTCGCCCGCGCCCGCGAAGACCTGGTCGTTGCACTGCGGGACAGAAGCGACCGCCGCCGAGCGGGCTGAGGTACGGCCGCGCGTCAGCTCACCGAGGCCAGATGGACCGCGGCGACGGTGACCAGGCCTGCCCCGAAGATGGTGATGCCGCCGGCGGCCAGGAGCGGGGTCACGCGGCTGGCCATCTGGAGCACCGCGCGGGAGCGGACGCTGCGGCTGACCAGGGAGCTGCCGGCCACGGCCAGGGTGCCCACGCCGAACAGGACTACGGCCATGCCGATGCCGAAGGTCAGCACGAGCAGCAGCGCGAAGCCGGCGCGGCCCAGGAACAGGCCGGTGGCCAGCACCAGGAACGCCGCGGGCGACGGGGTCAGACCGCCCGAGATGCCGAGCAGCAGCAGACCGGGCCGCTTGGTGTCGTCATGGGTATGCGTGTGCGAATGGCCGTGGTCGTGCGAATGCCCATGAGAATGGTCGTGGGAATGGGAGTGCGAATGGCCGGTCAGGTGGCGGCGTAGCATCCAGGCCCCGGTCGCGACCACGATCACGCCGGCGGCGATCTGGAGCCAGGTGGTGAGCTGCTCCATGCGTACGAAATCGGAAAGGGACAGGAACGTCCACGCGACGCCGATCACCAGCACCGAGATGGTGTGCATGGCGGCGACCGAGCCTCCGAGCCAGGCGGCGTCACGGATACGGCCGCGTGAACCGGCCAGGTAGGCGGCGGCCAGCGTCTTGCCGTGCCCGGGGGCCAGGGCATGACCGGCGCCGGCGAGGAACGCGAAGACGAACGCCAGCGGCGGCACGCCGGGCAGGTTGATGATGTCCTGCATGCGGTCGGCGAAGTTCATGCCGTCACCCGCCGGCGGCGCAGGAGGACGAGGCACGCGGCGACGGCCAGGAGGACGGCTCCGATGACCGCGGCGAGCTGCCAGAGGGCGCTGCGCCCGGGGGCGGTGGTCGACGGGGCGCCGACCAGTGTCCAGGCGTGCGATTCCGTGGCGCTGTCGTAGACGGCGCGCTGCCCGGACGGGCCGGTGGCGAGCGCGCGGTAGGCGGGATTGAGGTCGGTCAGCATCCGTACGCCGATGGTGGCCGTTGCGACCGGACCGGGGCAGACGTAGTCGACCGTCGCGCCCTTGAGGGCCAGCGCGTGGATCGGCTCGACGTCGCCGGTGCAGGGCCGCGCGTCGGCGCCCGTGACGGTGATGCGGTCGAGCAGGTAGCCGGTGAACTTCGCCGACGAGCCCACGACGCCCGGGTCGGTGTAGCGGTAGTCGACCGTACCGTCGGCCTTGGCCCGCTCGCCGGGCAGCAGCCCGAGGGAGACGCCGAGCAGGGTGAGGTCGTCCGGACCACCGACCCGCCAGGTGACCTGCACGTGGTCGGGCCGCTGCCCGTCGGGGGTGATGGCCACCGTCTGCGGGTCGCCGAAGGGATGCGCCGCCGCCGGGCTCGGCGCGAGGGCGGCCGAGCCGGTGGCGATCCCGACGACCGCGAGGGTCGCCAGCGCGCGGCTGGTGTGAGAGGGCACGGAACTTTGCTCCTGTGATGCTGTGCTGGTCGAGCGGACGGTGCTGGTGACGCCAAACGGTGCCCAGTCTGGCCCGGTCCGGGTGCACGCCGAGGTCGTACCGAGTGATCTTGAAGAGGCGGCCGCGTGAACATCAGGGGCCTTCCCCGGCGCGACTATGGGATCTAGCCTCTGACCTTGGGGGGACCATGACTCGGGGTGCTGCGGCGAGCGATTTCCGTGACCGGCGGGCGGAGAGCGCCGTCCTCGACCGGCTGATCACCGACGTGGGCGCCGGCCGGGGCCGGGCCCTGCTGATCCGCGGCGAGGCCGGGGTCGGAAAGTCGGCTTTGCTGCGGTACCTCGTGGGTCGGGCCGGCGATTTCCGGGTGGCGCGGATCGCCGGCGTCGAGTCCGAGATGGAGTTGCCCTTCGCTGGGCTGCACCAGTTGTGCGCGCCGATGCTCGACTCCCGCATCAGCCTGCCCGGCCCTCAGGAGCAGGCGCTCGCCGTCGCTTTCGGTGAGCGCGCCGGAACGCCGCCGGACCGGTTCCTGGTCGGCGTGGCCGTGCTGAGCCTGCTGGCCGCGGTGTCCGAGGATAAGCCGCTTCTGTGCGTGATCGACGACGCCCAGTGGCTGGACCTGACGTCCATCCAGACGCTGACCTTCGTCGCCCGGCGCCTGCTGGCCGAGCGGATCGGGGTGGTGTTCGCCGCCCGCGACCCGGCCGACGAACCGGCCTGGCGGGGCCTGCCCGACCTGCGGGTCACCGGCCTGCCCGACGAGGACGCCCGCGCCCTGCTCGCGCTGGCCGTGCCGGGACGGCTCGACGTGCAGGTGCGGGACCGGATCGTCGCCGAGACGCGCGGCAACCCCCTGGCCCTGCTCGAACTGCCCCGCGGGCTGACCCCGGCCGAGCTGGCCGGCGGGTTCGGACGGCCGGACGCCCAGCCGCTGGCCGGCAAGATCGAACGGAGTTTCGCCCAGCGGATGCGGTCGCTCCCGCCGCCGACGCAGAAGGCGCTGCTGACGGCGGCGGCCGAACCTCTCGGCGACGCGACCCTGCTGCGGCGCGCGACGAACCTGCTGAACCTCCCGGTCAACGCGACGGCGCCGGCCGAGGCGGCCGGACTGATCGAGATCGGCTCCCGGGTGCGGTTCCGGCACCCGCTGGTGCGCACGGCGATCTATCGGACGGCGGGAACCGCGGACCTGCACGACGTCCACCGGGCGCTGGCCGAGGCGACCGACCAGGCCGTCGACCCCGACCGGCGGGTGTGGCACCGGGCCAACGCCGCCGACGACGTCGACGAGTCGGTCGCCGCCGAACTGGTCGCCTCGGCCGAGCGGGCCCAGCGCCGGGGTGGGCTGGCCGCCGCGGCCGAATTCCTGCGGCGCGCCACCGAGCTCACCCCCGACCCGGCCACCCGGGCGGTCCGGGCGCTGGCCGCCGCCGGGGCCGAGCTGCGCTGCGGCGCGTTCGAGGTCGCGTTGAAGCTGCTGCTGATCGCGGACGACGGCCCGGCCGGCGACCTGCACCGGGCGCGGACGAACCTGCTGCGGGCCCAGATCGCCTTCGCCTCCGGCCACGACATGACCGCGCCGCGCCTGCTGCTCGACGCCGCCCGGCGCCTCGAACCGCTGGACACCGCCCTCGCCTGGGACACCTACCGCGACGCGATGGGCGCGGCCGTGCTGGCCGGCGGGTTCGCCGAGGGCGCCGGGGTGGCCGACGTGGCCCGGGCGATCCGTACGGCGCCCCGGCCACGGCAATCCCGGCCCGGTGATCGGCTGCTGGAAAGTCTGGCGGTGTCGCAGACCGACGGCTACCTGGCCGCCGTGCCGTCGGTGCTCGACGCCGTCCGGGCCTTCCGCGAGGAGGACACGTCGGACGACCACGCGTGGCTCTGGCTGGCGGCGGTCAGCGCCTCCGACCGGCTCGACGACGAGAACTGGACGGTCCTGACCGAGCGGCAGGTGCGGGTGGCCCGCGAGATCGGCGACCTCAGCGTGCTGCCGCTCAGCCTGAATTCGCTGGTGTACGTGCACCTGTTCGCCGGGGAACGTGACGCGGCCGCCTCGGTCGTCGCCGAGATCCAGGCGATCGAGGAGGCGACCGGGGTCGCGCTGGCCCCGTACGGAATGCTCGGTCTGGCGGTTTGGGGCGGTGACGAGAGCATCGCCGGGCCGCTGATCGAATCGAGCCTGGCCGACGTGGTCGCTCGCGGCGAGGACGCCGGCGTCATGATCACCCACTGGTCGCAGGCCCTGTTGCTGAACGGGCTGGGCCGGCACGAGGAGGCCATCGCGCCGGCCCGGGCGGCCGCGTCGCATCCGATCGAGTCGAGCGTCATCTACTGGGCGTTGTCGGAGCTCATCGAGGCGGCCGTCCGCAGCGGCCGGCCCGAGCTCACAACCGACGCGTACGACCGTCTCGCCGTGATGGCCCGGGCGAGCGGGACGGATTGGGCGCTCGGCCTGCTCAACCGCTGCGGCGCCCTGCTGGCGGGCGGCGACGAACCTTACCGCCGGGCGATCGAGCACCTCGGCCGGACCCGGCTGCGGATGGAACTGGCCCGCGCACACCTGCTCTACGGCGAATGGCTGCTCGGCTCTGTGCCGGGCGAGGCACGCCGCCACCTTCGTACGGCGTACGACATGTTCACCGCGGCCGGCGCCGACGCCTTCGCCGAACGGGCCCGCCACGCGCTCACGGCCACCGGCGCGACGGTCGCCGACCGTGTCACCCGCGCGAGTGACAGCCTGACCGTGCGGGAGGCGCATATCGCCCGGCTGGCCGGCGGCGGGCTGACCAACGCGGAGATCGGCGCGCAGCTCTTCCTCAGCCCGCACACCGTCGAATGGCACCTACGCAAGGTCTTCTCCAAGCTCGGCATCACGTCGCGGCGCCAGCTTCGCTCGACCTGACGTGCTGGTCGAACCACTCCCGCAGCGGCCGGCTCTTGCGCAGGAACTCCACGACCCGCTTCTGGGCGGCCGCCGTGCCGAGCCAGGGCGCGGGCTCCCACTCCTGCCACGCGGTCAGCCCCTTGTGCCGCAGCAGGTCCAGCCGCGGATGATCCTTGGCGTAGCCCCGCGGCACAGTCTTCAAAGACCCATGCCCGTGTACGCCGATCCGCTCGCCCTCGATCCCGTCGATGATCCCGACCAGCTCCGTCCCCGTGCGGTCGTCGGCCACCGCCCGGCGGTAGCGCTCGATCTGGTCGGACTCCATCCGCCACAACCCGGACCCGGCGGCCAGACCGGCGCCGGAGAGCTGCAGATAACCGCCGGCCTCCAGCCGCGCCCCGAGATGCGTCTTGTAAGGCGACTTGTCCTTGCTGAACCGCACATCCCGATAGGGCCGGAAGATCTTGCCGGCGCCGAACTCGGGCTCGAGCGCGGCCAGCAACTCCTCCATCGGGCGGCGCACCCGCTCTTCGTAGAACTGCTGGTGCGCGGTCCAATAGGTTTTGGAGTTGTCGGCGGTCAGCCCGTCGTAGAACTCGAGCGCCTCGCTGGGCCAGCCATGGAAAGTCACCCTCCGAGTCTTGACCACCGGGCTCGACCACGCCAGCGAATCCCCGGCCGCGCAACCCCAGCCGCGCGACCCCGGCCGCGCAACCCCAACCCCGCAACCCCGGCCGCGCAACCCCGGCCGCGCAACCCCGGAGAGAGGTCGGCACAGGAGCGCGGTGGGTCAGCCGGAGGAGGACGGCCACCGCCCGTTCACGGCCGCCACGAGCGCGACGACAACTGCGGTGAGCCCCCACGCGATCCCGGCTGCCGCCACGGAGACAGCCACCACGAGAACGATGCCGGCGACGGCCCCGACGGCCAGCAGGCCGCCCAGCACGACCCACTGGCCTCGCGTGAGCCGCACCGCTCCGCGCCGGATCGCGTACCGCGGCATCTCGTCCATAGTGGCCAGGGTGCGGCCGGCGCCCCGCCTGTGCAAGCGGGACGCCGGCAGCCTGTGGATAACCCGATCAGCACTTCATGAAGGGAAGACGACTGTTGGCGTGTTGGTGGTCATGAGTGCTCACTAGTTGGTTTTGATGGACTTGGTGAACTTGAGGGAATGGGCGGCGGCCACGGGAGTCTCGTACGCGACGGCACGTCGGCGTT
>NZ_RJAC01000031.1 GCF_003999975.1 Actinoplanes solisilvae
CGCCAAGCCCATGCCTTCTTCCAGCACCGCACCGACAGCCAGAACCTGACCACCGCCGCGCCCTGGACCTCACCCTGGCTGCCGCCGGGTTACGGACAAAACTTCTGGCCAGGCGCTTAGAACCCGCCTCAGTAGCGCGGGCCTCTTTGCGCGACACCCGGCGCCAGGTCGACGAGCTGGTGGCCGCCCTGGGCGCGGAACCCGTGCTGGCCGAGCGGTTGTGGCTGTTGATCGACGGCCTGTACGGCGGCACGAGCGCCGGCCCGGTGGTCGCGGTCGACTGGGGCGCGGGAGCTGGTCGGCGGCGCCACCCCTATGTAGGGTGCGTACATGGGTGAGCCGCGGATCACGGCGTCGGTGCTGAAAGTCCTCGCGGGGCTGCTCGCCGAGCCGGGCGCGCAACGCTACGGGCTCGAGCTGATGCAGCAGACCGGCCTGCCCAGCGGCACGCTCTATCCGATCCTGGCCCGCTTCGAGCGGGCCGGCTGGGTCGAGTCGTCGTGGGAACAGATCGACCCGGCCGCCGAGGGCCGTCCGAGCCGGCGCTATTACGTGCTCACCGCCGAGGGCGCCGCCGTCGCCCAGCGAGAGGTCGCCCTCATGCGACGGCAGATGGCCCCGGGCCCGGCCGGCCGCGTGCGGGAGGCGTGATGAGACCGCACGACCGGCTCGCCCGGGCGGCCGTCTCGGTGGCCGCCCGGCGCTGGCCGGCCGACCTCGGGCCGCTTCTGCGCGACGAATGGCTGGCCGAGCTCGCCGCCATCACCGGGCCACGGTCGGCCTACCGGAAGCTGACCTTCGCGGGCTCGCTCATGGTCTCCCCCGCGGTCGACGAGCCCTCGTGGCCCGAGCGGGCGCAAACCCTCGGCCGAGCGGCAGCGGCCGCGGCCGGCGTCACCCTGCTGGCCGCGGTGTCGACCAACATCGCGCGCGGCTCGACTCCCGCCCTGCTCCTGGCCGGCGTCGCCGGGCTGGCCGCGCTCGGCCGCCGGGTGCGCGGGTCGGTCGTGCTGCTCGGGGTCGCGCTGTTCGCGTTCCTGCTGGCCGGCAACCCCGTGCCGGTGATGCCGTTCATGGGCGCGGCCGACCTCGCCCCGGCCGTTCTGACCTGGGTGGCCGGGCTCGCCCTGGTGCTGAGGCTGGCCCGTCGGCGTTGGGCCGTTGTCGCAGGGGGCCTGGCCACGCTGGAACTCGCGACGATCGCGGGCTCGGCGCACGCGGCCGCCGCGCTCGGCGTCCCTGCCTGGACAGCGCCCGCCTGGTTCCCGCTCTCGCTGCTGCCCGGCGGCACGGTGTCCTTCGGCCCGCACTTCCCCGATGGTGCCGCGGTCTTCGGTGGCTTGAGCGCGTCGGGCCCGGCCTTTCACGCCTCCGAGATCCTGCTGGCCAACGCCGCGGTCATGACCGGCCCGCTGCTGCTCTGCACGGCGTTCGTGCTGGCCCGGGCCCTCGGCAGTCCGAGCCGGGCGCGCCCGATGACCGAGTGGAGCCGTACGGTCGTCGGCCTGGCGGCAGCCCTCGCCGCCCTCGCCGTCACCCCGCTGCTTCCGGTCGCGAGCACGGACGCCGATGCCGTACTGCACCGCCTGATCGACAACACGACAGCGTTCGGATTCGGCTTCGCCGAGCATCCGGTCGGGCTCGGCGCGGTCGCGCTCCTGGCCGCCGTGCTGGCCATGCGGGCCGTCGCCGCCCCCGAATAACGAAGTCGCCACAGCCCTTCCTGACAGCTCACACCCTATGTAGTGTTCCGAGCATGGGTAACCGACGGATCTGGGGACTCGCCGCTGCGGCGGCCACGGCCACAGCGCTGGCGGCCTTCTGGAAACCGCCCGGCGCCCGCCTGACCGACCTCTCCGTCTATCTGGGCGCGGTCTCCGGCCTGGCCGACGGCGCCGGCCTCTACGACTTCACCCGAGGCGCCGCGCCTTTCACCTACCCACCTTTCGCCGCGCTGCTCTTCACCCCGCTGACCTGGCTCCCCGTCGGCCTGGTCCAGATCGGCTGGACCCTCGCCACCCTGAGCACCGTCGCCGCCCTGGCGATCCTGGTGACCCGGCACCGCCCGGATATCCCAGCCGCCGTCGCCGCCGTGGCCCTGGTCCTCTCCGCGCCCGTCTCCTCCGACGTCAAGTACGGCCAGGTCAGCATCTTCCTGGCCGCCCTGGTCCTGGCCGACTTCCTGGCCCTGCGCCGCACCCCTTGGCACGGCGTCCTGATCGGCCTGGCCGCCGCCGTCAAACTGACCCCGCTGATCTTCATCCCGCTGCTCTGGTGCACCGCCCGCAAACCCGCCGCCGCCCGTGCCCTCGCGACCTTCGCCGGCTGCGCCCTGATCGCCGTCCTGGCCCTGCCCGGCGATTCCTGGACGTTCTGGACCGACAAGGTCTTCGAGGTCACCCGCCTCGGCCACATCACCGGCGCGGGCAACCAGTCCTTGAACGGCGCTCTCCTGCGCCTCGAAGTCAACGCCCACGCCCGTACGGTCCTGGTCCTGGCCGTCGGCGGCACGATCGCCGTCGCCGCCCTTCGCAGAGCCGCCCGCCACCCCGACCCCCTGACCGCCGTCATCGTCCTGGGCGCCGCGAGCGTGGTGCTCAGCCCCGTCTCCTGGACCCACCACCAGATCTGGCTGGTCCTGGCCGCCCTGCTCCCCGTCGACGGCCGCCCCTGGGCCCGCACAGCCTGGCCCGCAACGGTTCTGGCCGTCATGCTCCTGCCGGCAACCGCCCTGTTCAGCGAGTCCCGCCTGCTCCTGGCCATCGCCGCGGCCGCGCTGCTCCCCCTCGCGACCGCCGGCACGGTCCGCCTCGAAAGGACACTCAGGCCGTCTGCGATGATCACCCGCCCGAGACAGGACGAGTGTTGAGGACCCTGCTTCTGCTGTGGCTGGCCCTGACGACAGCCGCGTTCACCGCCGCCGCCGGCGCCCGCCTCGGATGGACGTACGCGCCCGATCTGCCCACCGAGTCCCAAGTCCGCTCGATCATGACCGCCGCATTCCCCGGCGCGTCCTTCACCGAGGACATCCGCACCGATTTCCTGGCCGGCTCCGAGCACCCCGCTCCCGGCGCGGTCCTCCTCGGCGACGACGAATACGGCCCCGGCTCCATCGAAATCGAGATCCACACCCCCGTCGCCGACCTCGTCCCGGTCGCCCGGCGACTGGAATCGGTCGGGTGGCGCACGGGCGCGACCGACGGCGACCGGCTCACGGCCGCCCACGACGACTGGCGGCTGACCGTCCACCCCACGTACGAAATCAACTCGCCCCTCGTCGTGGTGGAACGCGCCGAGCCCTGGCCGGCGCAGGTCCTGTCCGTCGCCTTCTGGCTCGCCGGGGGTCTGCTCGCCTGGGCAGTCGCGCGCCGATTCGCGAGGAAACCCGGTGTCCTCGGCCTGGTCCTGCTGACCCCGCACACCGTGATCGTCACGATCCTGCTCGTCGCCGACATCGCGGAGATCAGCGGCACCGGCATGTTCACGATGCTGTGGGAACCGCTGATGACCCCCTACATCCGCGTGCCGGCGTTGATCGGCCTCGCGGTACTCGCCGTCAGGTGGAAGCCGGACGCTGCGCCGGGATCCGCACCCCGGACACCTCGGCCGGTGGCCGGATCGCGGTGACCGTCGCGAAGCCCTCGGCCAGCAGCGCCATGTCGGTTCCCGGGACCAGTTCGTCGCCGCTGCGCTCGATGCTCGTGCGCACGAAGCCCTCCCCCGCCTCGGCCACCGCGAGCTGCGCCTGCCCGAACCAGGCCAGCGTCGCCTCCCGCAGCGGCGCCACCTCGCCACGGTCGGGCACGTTGAGGTTGAGCACCGTGCGGTCGGGCGCCGCGATCAGCGCGCCGAGCAGCATCACGGCCGCCGAAGCCGCGGTCTCCCAGTGCAGGTCCTCGTCGGCCGGCACCACGATCGCGTTGCCACCCGTAGCGGGCGACCCGGCCGACGTGGGGTTGAGCACATCCAGCGACACCGCCAGCCCGCGGATCCCGTTGTTGGCCGCGGTCAGCGCCGCCCCGACCGTCCCCGAGTGCAGCACCGCCCGTCCGGCGTTGGCGCCCCGGTTGATGCCCGAGACCACGAGGTCCGGCGGCGGCCCGAAGACCCCGAGAGAGGCCAAGACCACGATGTACGCCGGTGAGGCCGCCACCGCGTACGCCGTCAGGCCCGCCAGGTCGTACGGGGAAACCACGATCTGCCCGTCGTCGGCCACCGCCGTCAGCGCCGCGCTCATCCCGCTCTGTTCCTCACGGGGTGCGGCCACCACCACCTCGTGATCGCGCGCCACCGCGAGGGCCAGCGCCCGGATCCCCGGCGCCGCCACCCCGTCGTCGTTCGTGATCAGGATGCGAGGCCTCATATCTTGGTCAGGCGCAGGTAGCGCCGTCCGACCGCATGTCGGGCACCGCGTGGCTCGACGCGCAGCCGCACCGTCGCTCCCGGTCCAAGGTGGACGGGCAGGGGGTCGCTGCCGGTCCAGTCGAGGCGGGCGCGCACGGTGTGCGGGCCGGGCGGCAGGGCCAGCGACAGTTCCCGCCCGCAGCGCACGACGCCTTTCACCGCGCCGTCGACGACGATCTGGTACGCCCGGGCCCGGTCGATCCAGTGCCCCGACGGCCTTTCGACGGTGAGCGTGGCGATGACGGTCATACCCGTGATGCTCCCACCGCGCCGCCCGCCCCGCAGCGGCAATCAGTCGTCGAGCAGCTCACGAACGGCCTTCTCGCCCGGCTTGCCGACCACTTTCCCTGCCTCGTACGCCGCAGTCGCACCGGTCACCTCCCTCGCCGCGATCAGGACCTCGTCGGGCTGGACGGCGAGCAGAGCCGGGTGAACTCCGGGTTCCGGGCTGTCCCCGCGTTCGCTGCGGGTGCCGTGCCAGATCGCCCGGTGCCACGGCCGGGCGGGCGGCCCCCAGCGGGCGGGCGACATCGGCCCGAACAAGACCACTGAGGGCGTACGGAATGAGGTGGCGAGGTGGGCGACGCCGGTGTCCCCGCTGACGACGAGCCGGGCGTGCGCCACGAGCCCGGCGAGTTCGCCCAACCCGGTGTCCGGCGTCGCGTCGCCGCTCAGACCGGCGCGCTCGGCCACCCGTACGGTCAGATCTCTCTCGGCGGCGGAACCGGTGATCAGCACGTGATGGCCCGCCGCGCGCAACGCCCGGGCGACGGCCGCATAGCGATCGACGGGCCAGCGACGCGATGGTGACTTGGCGCCCGGGTGGATGATCGTCGCGCCGGGCGCGGCGGAGTTCGGCGCCGTCAGCGACAGATCGGACTCGTCGGCCGCGACGCCGTAGTGACGGACGAGCCGGCACCAGCGCTGCACCTCGTGCTCCTCCTCGATCCAGGGCGGACCGTCCTGATGCCCCGCGTCCGCGCAGGTAAACGCCCACATCTCAGCCGGACGGGTGCCTGCCAGCCGCCGGTGCGACTCGGGCCCGCCGCCGTGGAGGTTGACGGCGAGCCGGGCTCGGGGCAGCGGCCCGACCCGCTCGACGCCGCCGATGAGCTCGATCAGCGGGGTCAGCCAGTCCGGCGCGGCCAGGGCCAGGGTCTCTCCCGGGAAGGCGGCGCGGAGCCCGCGCAGGGCGGGCACCGCGGTCGCCAGGTCGCCCACCCCGAGGTCGCGGAGGACGAGGATCACGGGTACGAGGTCTCGGTCTCGGCGGCTATGACGAGCTCGCGGATCGCGCAGCCGCGCGGCTGGCCGAGCGCGAACATGATGGCGCCGGCGACGTTGGCCGGGTCGTTGAGGATCGCGTCCGGCCCCGGCTTGTACTGCTCGTCGCGCTCGTCGAAGAACTTCGTTCGCATCCCGCCCGGAATGACCAGGGTGACGTTGACCTGTCCGGCCAGCTCGGCCGAGAGCGCCCGGGTGAAACCGACCACCCCGAACTTGGCCGCGCAGTAGGCGGTGGCGTCGCTGACCGCCTTGACCCCGAGTGTGGAGGCGACGGTGACGATGCCGCCGTGCGACTGCTTCAGCGCCGGGATCGCGGCCCGGATGACCGCGGCGGTGGCGAGCAGGTCGATGGTGACGATCCGGTCCCAGGTCTCGCCGGGGAGGTCGGCCAGGGCGCCGGGAACGTCCATGCCGGCCGCGGTGACGACGCCGTCGATGCTGCCTCCGGCCTGCTCGATCGCGCGGCGCGTGGCGGCCTCGGCCGCGCGGGTGTCGGCCAGGTCGCACTCGATCCAGGCGACGCCGTCGGCGGGGGCCTGACGGTCGATGACGAACGGGCGGCCGCCGGCCTTGACCACGGCATCGGCGACGGCGGCGCCGAGCCCGCTCGAACCGCCGGTGATGATGACTGCGTCCATGCTTGGTGCCTCTCAGATGGTGGCGGCGCGGGCCGCGGCGATGGTGCCGGTGGTGGAGCGGCCGTCGAGGTAGGGCACGAAGACGGTCCGTCCGCCCCAGCGCTCGACCAGCTCGGATTCGGGGACGGAGTCGTAGTCGCCGCCCTTGACCCAGACGTCGGGCCGCAGCCAGGTGAGGACGGCCTCGGGGCTGGATTCGCCGAAGACGACGACGGCGTCGACGCAGTCGAGCGCGGCGAGCAGCCGGGCCCGGTCGGTCTCGGGGTTCAGCGGGCGTTCAAGGCCCTTGAGCCCGCGTACGGAGTCGTCGCTGTTGAGGCAGACGATCAGGCAGTCGCCGAGCTTACGGGCCGCGCGCAGGGTCGCGAGATGACCGACGTGCAACAGGTCGAAGCAGCCGCCGGTGGCCACCACCGTCCCGCCCCGCGCGCGCACCTCGGCCGCGAGCCGCCCGGCCTGGCCGGCGCCGATGCGTTCCGGCGCCACCGGTTCGGGCTCGCGGTGCGCCTTCAGCGCCACGGTCACGCCGCCGTTTCCCACGTACGCCGACGCGGCCGCGACCGCCCGCTGCACGGCCTCGGAGACGAGATCGCCCCGGGCGAGCGCGAGCGCGGCGGTCGCCGCGAACCGGTCCCCGGCGCCGCAGGTGTCCCCGGCGGCGATAGCGGGGGCCGGCACGACCAACGGGGCCGTGCCCGAGTGGCAGAGCACCGCGCCGTCGGCGCCGCAGGTGACGACGACCGCACCGGCCCGCCACCGCTGCCGCAGCGCCTGTCCGCCGCGCTGGGCCACCGCGAGGGTCGAGCCGTTGCCCGCGTCGCCCGACAGTTTGCGCACCTCGGCGAGGTTCGGGGTGACCAGGCGGGCGTTGGGCACCGGCGGTGGCCCGTTCGGGTGCGGGTCCCAGACGACGGCCGCGCGGCTCTCGCCGATCGCGCGGCGCAGCTCGGGATGCCGGGCGACGCCGCGGCCGTAGTCGCTGACCAGGATCGCCCCGGCGTCGCGCAGCAACTCCAGCACGGCCGGGGGTGCGTCGCCGGGCCGTTCCGGGTCGCCGCCGCGGTCGAGGCGCAGCAGCACCTGGCCGTGCGCGCGCAGCCGCACCTTCTCGGGGGTCGCGCCGGGCAGCGGCAGGGCGAAGACCGCCACCCCGGCCTCGGTGAGCAGTTCGCTGAGCCGGGCGCCACCCGCGTCGTCGGCGAGGGCGGTGACCAGCGCGACCTCCTGGCCCGACTGCGCGGCCAGCAGGGCGGCCAGGCCCGCGCCGCCCGGCCGTTCCCCGACGTGCTCCTCGTCGAGCACCGGTGCGGGGGCGTCCGGGGCGATGCGGCGTACGGTGCCGTCGACGTCCTTGTCGAGCAGGGTGTCCCCGACGATGACCAGCCTCATACGCCGACCTCCATCTCGAGCTCGACGAAAGGGACGGTCAACGCCCGGTCGAGGTATTCGCACATCAGGTGGACCGAGATCAGGTGCAGCTCCTGGACGACCTGGCTGTCCGGCGACGGGCACCGCAGCGCCTCGTCGCTGGCGTCGGCGAGCGGGCCGGACTGCCCGGTCATCGCCCACGTCCGCATCCCGCACTCCTTGGCGGCCCGCACCGCGGCGAGCAGGTTGGGGCTACTGCCGCTGGTGGACAGGGTCAGCAGCACGTCGCCGGGACGGCCGTGGGCGCGCACCTGCCGGGCGAAGATCTCCTCGAAGCCGTAGTCGTTGCCGATCGCGGTGACCGCCGACGAGTCCGGGGTGAGCGCGATCGCCGACAGCGGACGGCGCTCGTCGCGCAGCCGGCCGACCAGTTCCGCCGCGAGATGCTGGGCCTCGGCCGCGCTGCCGCCGTTGCCCGCCACCAGCAGGCGTCCACCCTGGCCCAGGTGCCAGGCGAGGTCGGCGCCCCAGCGGGCAAGACGGCCGGAACACGCGCGAAAGGGGATGAGCGCCACGGCCAGCGCGGTCAGGTGCGCGTCGGTGGGGGTCAGGTCGGGGGTTTCCATCAGGCGACTGCCTCCCGGGAGGATTCGACGGTGACCCCGGCGATGCTCGCGTAGACGTCGGCGAGCCGGTCGGCGATGCGGGGCCAGGAATAGGAGTGCACGGCGCGGTCGACGGCCGCGGCCGAGTAGGAGAGGCGGCGTACGTCGTCGGCGGCCAGTCGGCGCAGCGCCACCGCGAGGCGGGCCGGGTCGCGGGCGGGCACCAGGTCGCCGGTCACGCCCTCGACCACGGTGTCGGCGAGGCCGCCGACCGCGGACGCGACGACCGGGACGCCGCAGGCCATCGCCTCGATGACGGTCAGGCCGAAGGGCTCGTACCAGGGGGTCGCCGCGACGATGTCGGCCGAGCGGTACCAGAGCGGCATCTCGTGCGACGGGACCGCCCCGGCCAGCTCGACCCGGTCGGCCACCCCGCACCGGACGGCAACCCGGCGCAGCTTGGACGCGAGGTCGCCGTCGAGCGGGCCGCCGACCACCACCAGCTCGGCGTTCGGCACGGCGGGCAGGGCGCGTACGAGATCCTCGACGCCCTTGCGCTCGACCAGCCGCGCCACGGTGAGGATGCGGGTCAGCCTCCCGTCGCGGGGCACGGCCGGACCGTCGGGGCGGAACCGCTCGACGTTCACGCCGGAGGGGACCAGCCGCATGCTCGAACGGGGCACGCCGAGGCGCAGCAGCTCGCGCACCTCGTCGCGGCACTGCACGATCACCCGGTCGACGGCCCGGCCCAGCTCGCGCTCGTAGGCGACCCGGCGCGGCGGGCTGGTGTCGGCCAGACCCTGATGGCGGCGCTTGACCGAGCCGAGAGCGTGATAGGTCTGCAGCACCGGCACGTCGCAGCGGCGCCCGGCGGTGACCGCGGCCAGCCCGCTCATCCAGAAATGGGCGTGGGCCACGTCGGGACGCCACTCGGTGCGCCAGTCGTCGGCCAGCCACTCGGCGAAGGCACCCATGAACGGCAGCAGCTCGTCCTTGGGCAGCACGGTCGCCGGCCCGGCCGGCACGTGCACGACATCGAGACGCTCCCCCATCGGCGTCACCGTGGGCAGGTCGTCGCTGTCGCGGCGGGTGTAGACGCGCACCTGGTGGCCGGCCGCCGCCAGCGCCCCGGCCAGTTCGGCGACGTGGGCGTTCTGGCCGCCCGCGTCGACGCCGCCGAGAGCCGCGAGCGGGCTGGCGTGTTCCGAGATCATCGCGACGCGCATGTTTCCTCCTCGAGCAGGCGGTCCCAGTCCGCGAGGAACCGGTCCAGGCCGTAACGGGCGAGGGCGACCTGGCGGGCCCGGGCGCCGAGCTGAGCGGCCGCGGCGTCGTCCTCCATCAGCCAGTGCGCGGCCTCGACGAGCGTGGCGACGCGGGTGTCGAGCACCCCGGCGTCCGGTGGCACGGCGACGACCGCCTCGGTGGTGGCCAGCCCGATGACGGGCATGCCCATCTGCATGGCCTCGATCAGGCTGAGCCCGAGCGAGGTCCAGCGGCACAGGTGCAGGTACGCCCGGCGGCGCGCGACCTGGGCGTGCATCTCGTGCTGCGGCGGGTCGTCGAACGGGGTGATCCGCCGGCCGCGCAAACCCTCGACGCCCATGCCGAAGACGTCCAGCGGCGCGACCTCGGCGAATCTCGGGAACAGGTCGGTGCCGGTGACACGCCGGCGGCGTACGGGCTCATTGGTCACCACGGCGAGGTGGTCCAGCTCGCCGGTCCAGCGTGCCCTGGGCTCGACGATGCCGTGCTCCACGACGGTCGTGCGGGTGCCGCCGGTGTCCCAGAACAGGTCGTTGAAGTGGGTCACGTGCGCGACGACCAGGTCGTCCCGGTCGGCCATCGGGTGCCGGCCGCCGTCCTTGGGGGTGTTGTGCTCCACATAGACGACCGGCACACCCGGCGGTACGAGATCGAGCTCCTCGGGGCGCTGCACGATCGCGACGTCGGCGTCGGCGATCCGGTCCAGCGGGAGCTCCTCGACCGAAGCGGGCCAATCGAAGGTGCGGGCCCGGCCTCGGCCCCACGCGTCGCGGGCGTCGTTGACGGGGATCAGGTAGCGGTGCTTGCCCTGGACGAAAGAGGTGGTCCAGGAGCCGTGCACGTGCCACAGGAGGATGTTCACGCGGCGGCCTCGGCAATCTCGGCGGGTATGGCAAGCCGTGCCACGGCGGCGACCACCTCCGCCGGTTCGATGGTGGACAGGCAGGGGTGGCCGTCGACCGGGCAGGTCGTGGCGCGGGTGTCACGGCAGGGCGCGGCCGGGTCGCCGAGACGTACGGCGGGCACGCGGTAGGGGCCCCACTGTCCGTAGGGGACGGTGGGAGCGAAAAGGCTGATCACGGGGGTGCCGACGGCGGCGGCCAGGTGGGCCGGGCCGGTGTTGCCGACGACTACGCAGGCAGCGCCGGAGAGGATGGTGGCGAGCTCGGCCATGCTGGTGCGGCCGACGGTCCCTTTAGCGGCGTGGGCGTCGTCGCCGCTGACGTAGGCGGCCAGCAGCCGCTCCCCCGGTCCCGCGGTGACGAGGACGCGGTGCCCGGCGGCCTTGAGCGCGGCGACGACCCGGTGCAGCGTCTCGGGCGGGCAGGATCGGGCCTCGCAACTGGCACCGGGATGCACCACGATGTAACCGTCTTTCGCCGTGGCGGCCGTGGCGGCGGTGGCGGCCGTGGCGACGACCCGGAGCGCGCCGTCGTCCGCCCGGGGCAGCCCGAAGCCGGCCGCGGCCGCGACGCTGCGCGCCCGCTCGGGTTCGGGCAGGCCGTCGGGGACACCGCGGTGCCGCACGTCGAGCAGCGAACCGGGATAGTCCTCGCTGATCGCGGTGATCCGGCCGATCCCGGCCGTGCGCAGCAGCAGGGCCAGGGGCAGCGCCGACTGGTGGTACGAGGTGAAGACGACGGCCTCGCTCGCGCCGGTGGCCCGCAGCCGTTCGGTGAGGGCGGCCAGGTCGTCCGGATCGACCGGGCCGGGCCGTGGGTCGATCCAGGGCAGCCGCCACTCGACGATCTCGTCGACGCCGGGCAGCAGCTCGGCCGCGTGCCGTCCCCGCGGGCCGCAGAGCAGCACGACCCGCTCGGCGCCCGCGGCGACCGCCCGGATCGCAGGCCCGGTGACCAGCACGTCCCCGGCGGAATCGGACCGCACGACCAGGACGGTTCGCGCTCTCGCGGGACGCGGCGCCGGGGTCACCAGTTCTTCGCGCCGCAGGATCAGCTCGACGGCCGCGGTCAGATCGGCGGCGACGGCCGGGGCGGCAGCGATCTCACCCGGCAGCGTGATCGGAGCCGGCACGAGGATCCCGGCGGCGCCGGCGGCCAGCGCGGCCTGCATGTCGCGGCCGATGTCGCCGACCACCACGCAGCGGCCCGGGGTCGTGCCGAGGGCCTCGGCGGCTGCCGTGACCAGGCCCGGGGCGGGCTTGCGGCAGCGGCAACGGGCGTCGTCGTCGTGGGGGCAGATCTGCCAGTCGTCGAACGGGCCGAGCAACTCCTCGACACGGAGGTTGACGGCCTTGAGCTCAGCGTCGGTGAACCGGCCACGGGCGAGGCCCGACTGGTTGGTGACCACGCCCAGCCGCATTCCGGCCGCGCGCAGCCGGTCGAGCGCCGCCCGAGCACCGGGCATCGCCTCCACCAGCGAGGGATCGCCGTTGTAGGGAACGTCCACGACCAACGTGCCGTCCCGGTCGAACAGGACAGCGTCGAACAGCTCGCTCATGGGCGGGCCACCGCCTCCGAGCCCGGCGAGTACGCATCCACGCGCCGGCCCGCGTTCAAGGCCGGCCGGACCGCCCGCCACCTCCACCAGCCGCGCAGCCAGTGCAGGGTCGCCGCGGCCGGGATGCAAGCGCTGGTCGCCAGCATCGTCGCGACCTCGCGCGGGTCGCGCGGGCCGGGCGCGACGCGGGCGACCGCGAACTCGGCGGTCCCGGCCGTCCAGATCATCGCGGCCGCCGCGGCGAGCCGGGGCCGGCGGGCGGCGGTGGCCGCGAACGCGGTCAGCCCGGCGACCGTGATCGCTGCATGTCGGTGACGGCGACCGGGCGGAATGTCGAGCGACTCGCGCCAGCCCGGCCCGTAGAGGCGGCGCAACAGCGCATCGTCGGCGTTGCCTCGCTGGGTGCGCAGGCTGACCCACCGGCTCTCGACCCGCACCGGATGCGTGACCCGGCGCTGCCCGCGCCGCAGCGTCCAGCCGTCGCGACGAACGCGGTAGGCAAGCTCGGCGTCCTCCCGGAACGCCCGCGGCAGACGCTCGTCGAAGCCGCCGCAGCGCTCCAGCGCCTCCCGGCGGTACGCCATGTCGGCGGTGATCCAGGCGCCGTCGGCGAGCCCCGCGGTCACCCGCTCCCAGTCGGTGGGCCGCCGCCCGGACGGCGGCGGCACGCGCAGCACACCCTGCACCCCTCCGACGTTTTCGCCCACTCGCGCCAAATCCCCGGCGAGGCGTTCGGCCCAGTCCGGGTCAGGCAGCACGTCATCGTCGAGAAACGCGACCCACTCGCCCCGCGCCACCCGCCACCCGGCATTACGCGCGGCCGCCGGCCCCTTGGCCGGTCCACGCACGACGGTCGCGGCCACCCGCAACGGTGGCTCCGGCACCGGCCGGTCATCCACCACCAGCAGCTCGAACCCGTGCTCAGCCAGCCCCGGAGCCACCGCCACGACCAGCTCACCCAGGCTCTCCCGGCCGAGCGTAGGAACCACGACAGTCACCGCGACGCCCCGATCGCCGTCGGTCGCGTCAGCCGCCGTCACACCCCGGACCTTTCCGCCCGAGGCACCACGACCCGGGCCGGCAGCCGCTGTCATGCTCCGAACGCCTTTGCCCGGTGGACGGCGAACGGGCCGATCGCCAGCAGGTCGACCGGGGCCGAGCCGAACAACTCCATGGCTTCGCGGGGCGTGTCGACCATCGGGCGGCCGGCCGTGTTCAGCGACGTGTTGACGACGACCGGCAGGCCGGTGAGGTGCTCGAACTCGGCGAGCATCTCGGCCACCAGCGGCTCGGTCTCGGTGTGGACGGTCTGCACGCGGGCCGTGCCGTCGACGTGCGTGACCGCCGGGATGCGGTCCCTCCACCCGGGCTTCACGCGATGCACGAAAAGCATGAACGGGCTGGGAAAGACGCCCTCGAAGATGTCGTCGAACATCTCCGCGCGGACCATCGGCGCGATCGGACGGAACTGCTCGCGGCCCTTCACGTCGTTCATCCGGGTCTGGGTGTCGGGGTCCCCCGGATGCGCCAGCAGCGACCGGTGCCCGAGCGCGCGGGGCCCGAATTCGCTGCGCCCCTGATACCAGGCGACGATCCCGTTGCCCGCCAGCACGCGGGCCGCCTCGGCCGCGATCGACGAAGGCCGGCTGTAGGGCAGCGCCGCCCTGACCAGCTCGGCCTCCAGCTCATCGTCGGTCCACCCCCGCCCCAGCGCCGCCGATCCGAACGGCACGTTGCGCCCGGCGACGGCCAGCGCCGCGCCCAGAGCCGTACCCGAATCCCCGGCCGCCGGCTGCACCCACACCCGCTCGAACGGCCCCTCGGCCGCGATCCGCGCGTTCGCCACGCAGTTCAGCGCGGTCCCGCCGGCCATCGTCAGCGTCGTGAGCCCACCCGACGCGTCATGCGTCCAGCGCGCCAGGTCAAGGAGCACCTCCTCCAGCCGCGTCTGCACGCTCGATGCCAAATCAGCATGGATCTCGGTCATTTCACCGTCGGCCGTGCGGGCTTTGGCCAACGCGTCCCAGTCGATGCGCTCCACCACGAACCCGCCGTCGCCGGTCGCCCGCACGAGCTCGCGCAGCAGACCGAGGAACTTCGGCTTCCCGTACGACGCCAGCGCCATCACCTTGTACTCGTCGCTGGAGTGCAGGAAGCCCAGGTGCCGGGTCAGGTCCTCGTAGAGCAACCCCAGCGAGTGAGGCAACTGCTGGCTCTTCGCGATCTCGAGCTGCCCGCCGCGATAGGCGCCGGCCAGGTGGCTGGCGACCTCCCCGCGCCCGTCGAGCACGAGCACCGCGCTGTCCTCGGCCACCGACAACCCGGCCGACGCGGCGTGCGCGACGTGGTGCGGCACGAATCGGACCTGCTCGGGGTCGAGCCCCGGCAGCGCGGCGGCCAGGAACTGCGGTGCCCGCCGGGCGTAGTCGACCCGCAGGTGGTCCCACGGGTCGTCGAGGCCGAGGCTCCCCGCGTCGCGACTGAGTCCCGGGTCGAAGGAGTAGGCGACCACGTCGAGGTCGCCGGGGCGCAGCCCGCCCTGCTCCAGGCACCAGGCGGCGGCCATCTCGGGCAGCTCCCAGGCCGCGAACGGAACCGGCCGCTTGCCGTGCTTGCGGCGGCTGAACCGCTCCTCTTCCGCGGCGGCCACAATCTGTCCGTCGACGACCAGCGCGGCGGACGGATCATGGAAGATCGCATTGATTCCCAGCACTCGCATGGCGGCCCGGATACCCGTGGTTCGCACTCCTATTCACAAGATCCTCGACTTCTCCTAAACAATCTTGAACCCCTCCCCACCTGCACTGATAGGCACAGCGAAGCGAGTTTGAATTCTTTGCGCCAGGGCAAACGCCCGAGCATGTTCAAGGTGGAGCAATACGTGGCAGGCGTCTGGGGACCGGGCAATTCGGGCCGTACGGCAACCGTTTTTGATCCGGCGGACGACACTCCGGTGACGACGATTCCGGTCTCCGGCGACCAGGACGTCGCGGCGGCCGTGCGAGCGGCCCGGTCGGCTGCCCCGGGCCGGGCCGCGACCGCACCGTCAGCTCGTGCGACGGCCCTGCACGCGGCCGCCACCGCGGTGGAGGCGGCCGCGGACGAGCTGGCCGCGATGATGACCGCCGAGATGGGCAAACCGGTCGACGGCGCCCGGGAGTCGATCCTGGCCGGTGTCGGCACCCTGCGGCAGTACGCCGAACTCGGCCCCACCCACCGCGGGCGCGCGCTGGCCGGCAACGACGACGCGATCGACCTCATGGCCTACGGCCCGCGCGGGGTGGTCGCCGTCATCACGCCCTGGAACGATCCGGTCGCGGTGTCGTGCGGGCTGCTCGGCGCGGCCCTGGTCACCGGCAACACGGTCGTCTACAAGCCGAGCGAGCGTACGCCGGCGACCGGCTGGCACCTCACCCGATTGCTCGCGCCGCATTTCCCGCACGGCGTCCTCAATCTGCTCAACGGCGACGGTCCCGTCGGAGCGGCCCTCGCGGCCTCCGCCGTCGACGTGGTCGCCCAGGTGGGTTCGACCGCCACCGGCCGCTCGATCGCCGCCGCGTGCGCCCGCACCGGTGCGAAGGCCCTGCTCGAGAACGGCGGCAGCGATCCCCTGATCGTCGACTCCGGGGTCGACCCGTCGTGGGCGGCGTCGCAGGCCGCGCTGGGCGCCTTCGTCAACTCGGGCCAGATCTGCGTGGCGGTCGAACGCGTCTACGTCCACCGTGCTGTCGCCGCCGAGTTCCTCGACCACCTGGCCCGGGCGGCCGACGAGTGGGCGCCGAAGATCGGCCCGCTGGTCGACCGCCGCCTGCGCGACGCCGTGGACGAGCAGGTGCAGCAGGCGATCAAGGCGGGTGCCCGGGCCGTACGCGGAGGGGCAGCCCCCACCGGCCCCGGCGCCTACTACCCGCCGACGGTCCTGGCCGACTGCACCGACGACATGCCGGTCGTCCGCGAGGAGACGTTCGGCCCGGTCGCGCCCGTCATCACGGTCGGCTCGTTCGACGAGGCCCTGACGCGAGCGGCCGACTCGCCGTACGGCCTGGCCGCGACCGTGCTGACCCCGTCGATGAGCAACGCCCAGCGTGCCTGGCGGCAGCTTCCGGCGGGCACCGTCAAAATCAACGCCGTCTTCGGTGGCGCCCCCGGCGGAGCGGCGCACCCCCGCGGCGGCAGCGGCCAAGGCTTCGGTTACGGCCCCGAACTCCTCGACGAGATGACCGCGGTCCGAGCCGTCCACCTGGAGGCCCCTCCCGGCGGCTGGTGACCGGCTCGCCCGGCGGGCCCGCTGCGGTCATTCGAGACGCCGCAGGTCTGCTTCCACCTGACGCGGCAACGGTCGCCGGTTCCGCAGGGCCCACGCGGATTGGCTCAGCGCGTCGAACGCGCCGCGCGGATTCTCCCGCAGAGCGCCGGCGAGCAGGCCGGCGACCACTCCCGGCGGCCGGCGCAGCATGGCCGTCAGCACCCTGTTGCGGACCTCGGTGCGCACGCGGGCTTCGTTGTCCCGGCCCGAAGGCAGCGGCAGATGCCGCACGACCAGATCCTCCACGTACGACAGTTCGTGCCCCGACGCGGCCAGGTCCATCGCCAGCAGCGCCTCTTCGCCGTAGACGAACAACCGCGGCTGGAACCCGCCGACCGCCAGAAAGGCGTCCCGCCGCACGACGATCGCGCACGCGAGGAAACCCAGCACGGACGGGCCCGCCGCCCCGGGCGGCGTGCCCAGCGGCGAGGCGGCCATCGCCGTCGACACCGGGTCCTCCCGCCCCTCGGCCCCCACGACGACCCGGGCCGTCAGCAAGGCCGCCGCCGGGTGCTGGTCGAGCAGGGCAGCGGCGCGAGCCAGCGATCCGGGTTCCCAGTAGGAATCGTCGTCCGCGAGGGCCACGTACGGCGTAAGCGCCTTTCGCACCCCGACGTTGCGCGCGGCGGCACCCCGGTTCTCCGGCAGACGCACCACATCGACCCCGTCGAACGTCGGCGGCGCCTCGTCCGACGCGTTGTCGACCAGGATCACCAGCGCCCGATGGTGCGGCACCGTCTCCCGCAGGCGGTCACTCCGATTGCGGGTGGCGATCACGACCGTCACGCGGTCGGTCTCGAGGCGGGCTCCGTGGACCTCGGGCGTCAAGGTCACGGTGTCTGGCAATACCCGGCCCGTCCGGCCGCAAGCCCCCTCAACGGGTGAGTCGGCCCTTGAGCTCCTTTTCGAAGAAATCGAAGAACCCGTCAGGATCCGGTCCGGCGTTCATGAGGGCGATATGGTCGTAACCCGCCTTCTGGTACTCGGCGACCTTTTTCACGTACGGCTCGGGATCGGGCCCGGCGACGAATTGCTCGGCGACGTCCTCGGGCCGTACGGTCGCCGACGCGGCCTCGAAGTTCACCGGATTGGGCAGCTCGGCCATCACCTTCCAGCCGGTCACCGCCCACCGCGAGGTCTCGTGCGCGGCCTTGATCGCCGCGTCCTTCGACGGTGCCCACGCCACCGACGCCTCGGCGTACTTCGGCCCCTGACCGCCCGCGTTCGTGAACGTCTCGACCAGGTCGGCACGCGGCTCCGTCGCGAAGAGGCCCGTGCCGTGCGTCGCCGCCAGCTCGGCGGCCTTTTTGCCGCCGGCCGCCACCGCGACCACCGGCAGTTTCTCGGGCAGATCGAAGACCTGCGCGTCCTCGAGCCGCAGGTGCTTTCCCTCGTACGACCGGTAGCCGCCCCGCCAGAGCAGATTGATGATGTCGAGCGCCTCGGCCAGCCGCTCGTGCCGGCCCCGCACGCTGGGGAAGCCCTGGCCGACGACGTGCTCGTTGAGCCGCTCCCCCGCGCCGATGCCGAGCGTGAACCGGTCGTCCGAGATGATCGCGAGGGTCGCCGCGGCCTGCGCGACGATCGCCGGGTGGTAGCGGACGCTCGGGCAGGTGACGCCGGTGGCGATGCCGATCCGGTCGGTCTTGACGGCGATCGCGCTGAGCACGTTCCACGCGAACGGCGAGTGGCCCTGCACGTCGAGCCACGGATGGTAGTGGTCGCTGATCTCCACGAAGTCGAATCCGGCCTGCTCGGCGCGGATCGCCTGGCGGATCAGCTCCTTGGGTCCGAAGGCCTCGGCGGCCAGTTTGTATCCGAGTCTCATACGGGGTGAGCTTCCCCGCCCCGAGCGGCGCAAACCCCGCGAGCCGGCCCCCGAACGGGGACCGGCTCGATCTTCGGGTAGGGTCGCCAGGCTCCCCTGGGTGGGCGGGGGAGGCGGCGGCTCACCGCTACGAAGCGGCTTGTTTTGCCTGTTCACGCACGTCCTGCGCGTCGGAGCGGGCGGTGTCCTTGGTCGTCTGCACGGCCTCTTGCGCGGTCTGCTTGACCTGACCGACGGCCTCCTGCGCGCTGCCGGCGAGGTCGTCCTTCATCTCCCCGGCCATGTCCTTCACCTTGTCGGTGAGGTCGCCGCTGTGGTCTTTGAGCTGCTGCCCGGCCCGCCGCTCAGCGTCGGTCACGGGGATCAGCGTCGAGGCGAGCAGGCCCACGCCGAACGCGATGATGCCGGCGGCCAGGGGGTTGCCCTGGGTTTGCGAGGCGACCGCCTGCGGCGCGCTGCGGACGGCGTCCGCCGCTTGGTGGGCTTTCTCGGTCGCCACGTCACCGACCTGCGAGGCCTTGTCGCTGACGGCACCGCCGACCTGAGAGGCCTTGTCACCGACCGCGCTGCCGACCTGGGAGGCCTTGTCACCGACCTGCGAGGCCCGGTCACCGGCCGCGTGCTTGGCATGGTCGCTGCTGCCCATGACCTTCTCCTTCACCGACGTCCACCGTCGCTGCGCGGCCTTCGCCGGACTTGTCTTCTCGGCCAGCATGTCGACGTCGCGTGTCAGCGACGCCCGCGTACTCTCGATCTGCTGCTTCAGCCGGTCGGGTTCCTGAGCCATTGGGCGTCCTCCTTGAGGGTGTCGACGGTGCGGTGGGGTACGGGGTCGACGGTCTTGAGCTGCTTGCGGCCGTTCATGTAGAGCACGGCACCGACCGCGGCCCACAGAACCGCGACGATCAGGGCCGCCCAGCCGGGCGGGATGACCTCGGAGAGCGCGAAGACCACGGCGAAGCTGAGCAGGACGACGGCGAGGTAGCCGGCGAACGCGGCGCCGCCGAGCATGCCGCCCGCCTTACCGGCCTTGGCCGCTTCCTGCTTGAGCTCGACCTTGGCCAGCTCGACCTCCTGCCGGAAGAGCGTGGAGAGGTCGTTGCTGATGTTGCCGATCAGATCGCCGATGGAGGTCTCGGAGACCTCGTCGGCGTCGTGCCGCTGCGGCGCGGTCATCGCTGACGCTCCGGGTTCTCGACCACGAACTCCTCACGGACGGCCGGCGTACCGGTGCCGGTGGAGGAGTATTCGGTGGCCGTGGCGGGGTATTCGGCGCCGGCGGGATAGGCGGTGCCGGCGGGGTACTCGGTGCCGTTGGCGAGGGCGGGGGTCGCATAGCCGGGCGCGGTCGCATAGGGATCCGCGACGGCGGGTGTCTGCGGCCGCGAGACGTACGAGTCGCTTTCCGGCTTCTCGGTTCCCGCGTCGGGGTCGGCCTTGGCCACGCTCTTGCCGAGCCGGCCGACGACGAAGCCGGCGGCGAGCGCCGTGGCCAGGAAAGCGCCGGGACGGCGACGGGCGAAGTCCTGCACCTCGCGCAGGACACCCTCGGGACCGTTGCGGTCGAGGTAGTCCGCGATCTGCCGGCCGCCCTCGGCCACCCGGGTGACCACGGCCGCCGCGGGGGAGTCGCCGCGGTCGCCGCGCATCTCGTCGAGCTGGTCGGCGGTGTCCCTGATCTGGCTCACCAGCCGGTCGTTCTGGGTGCGCGCCTGGTCGCTGACCCGTCCGCGCACGTCCGATACGAGGTTACCGGCCTGCGACTTGGCCTCCTGGCCGACGCGAACCGCCTGCTCCTTGGCCGTGTCCTTGACGTCGACGGCCGCGTCGCGGGAAGCCTGCCCGGTCTGGGCCGCGACCTCCTTGGCCTTCTGCTTGGCGCCACTGTCCGAACCGGACTCCGACGGGGTGCCGTAGGTCTCGGCCGGGTACGTCTGCGTGGGATAGTTCGGCTGCGCCGGCTCGTCGACGGCATATGCGTCGGTCGGCCCGCGACCGCCTGATGGCACGCTGCTCATGAATTTCCTCCGAGGGGGATTCGTCGTTGCGCCCTCGATCGAATTCATTACCCTCGCCACCATCCCCCATACATAGTTTCCGCAGTGCAAATAAAAGCCGAAGCGCCGCATGATCCGTTTTTGTTCGGGTACCCGCCTCGCCCGCTCAATATGCTCGACACCGCCGCACACCCGTCCCGAGCTGGCCTGTTACCCTGCCCAACCGTGACTGAGCTCAGCCGTACGCGGATCATCGCGGGCCGCCCGTTCGATTTCTCGCGTCGCGTCGCGGTGATGGCGATCGTCAACCGCACCCCTGATTCCTTCCATGACCGGGGCAGCACCTTCGCGCTGGAAAATGCCCTGGAAGCGGTAAGTGCGGCGGCCGACGCGGGCGCCGACTGGATCGACGTCGGCGGGGTCCCGTTCGCGCCCGGTCCCGAGGTCAGCGCGGCCGAGGAACTCGACCGGGTGCTCCCCGTGGTCGAGTTCGCCAAAGCCCGTACGGCCGTCTCGGTCGACACGTTCCGCCCCGAGGTCGCCGCCGAGGTGATCAAGGCAGGTGCCGGGGTCGTCAACGACACGTCGGGTCTGCGTGACCCGGCGATGGCCGAGGTGGTCGCCGGCACCGACGCCCAGCTCGTGATCACGCACAGCCTGGCCGCGCCGCGCACGCTGTGGCCGAGCCCGCACTACGACGACGTGACCGCCGAGGTGGCCGAATTCCTGCGCGCCCGGGTCGAGGTCGCGCTCGACCGGGGCGTACGGCCCGACCAGATCATCATCGATCCGGGCCACGACCTGAACAAGAGCACGCTGCACTCGCTGGAGCTGACCCGCCGCCTGGACGAGATCGCCGCGATCGGCTACCCGATGCTGGCCGCCGTGAGCAACAAGGACTTCATCGGCGAGACCCTGGACGCGAAGCAGCCAGAACGGCTGGCCGGCACCCTCGCCGCCGTGGTCTTCAGCATCCTGCACGGCGCGCGCATCGTCCGCGTCCACGACGTCCGGGCGACAGTCGACGCCGTACGCATGACCGAGGCGATGCTGGGCTGGCGGGAGCCCGCCTACACCCGGCACAACATCTGACTACTTCTCGAGGCCCTCGAAGGTGCCGAGCAGGTCGGCCGCCCACGGTTGCGCGGGCACGGCGGCGGGGCCGATCACGCGCATCGCGCCCAGGCAGGTCAGCAGCATGCCGATGGCGAAGAAGTCGCGCGCCTCCTCGTTCGTGGCGCCGGTCAGTTCCCGTACGACGTCGTAGAGCTTGCCGAAGCAGGCGCGGACCGGGTCGCCGATCGCCGGGTCACCGCTGGCCGCGAAGCCGTGCAGCAACATGGTGATCAGTTCGGGCCGGCCGAGCAGTCCCCCGTACGCGTCGCCGAGGCTCTCCAGGGTGGGGTCGCGCTCGGCCGCGGCGCGCCAGGTCGCCTCGATCGCGTCGCCGGCGCGCTCGACGGCGGCGATGAAGAGCTCCTGCTTCGTGCGGAACAGCCTGATCACGTACGGCTGGGAGACGCCGGCCAGACGGGCGATCTGGTCGGTCGTGGTGCCGGCGTAGCCGCTCTCGCTGAACGCGGTGACCGCCGCCTGGACGAGTTGTTCCTGGCGTTCTTCGGCGGTCAGACGGGTTCGGCTCACGGTTGACATGTTATCAGTCGATAACTAACGTGGCGAAGTAAGTTATCAGTGAATAACAACTTAGGGGGAACCTGATGACTGCCGTTCTCGAGGCGCCCGGCGCGGCGCCGCGGCGCGTCAACCGCCCGCTGGCCGCCGTGCTCGCCGCCGTCGGCATCCCGACGTTCATGGTCACGCTCGACAACCTGGTGGTGAGCACGGCGCTGCCGGTGATCCGCACCGATCTGGGCGCGTCGCTGGCCGACCTCCAGTGGTTCGTGAACGCCTACACGCTGCCGTTCGCCGCCTTCCTGCTCACCGCGGCCGCGCTCGGCGACCGCATCGGCCGCCGCCGCATGTTCATCGCCGGCCTCGTCGTCTTCACGCTCGCCTCGGCCGCCGCCGCGCTGGCCGCCGAGTCGTGGCAACTCACCGCGGCCCGGGCCGTCCAGGGCCTCGGCGGCGCCGCGGTCGCACCCCTGGCTCTGACTCTGCTGGCCGAGGCCGTTCCCGACCGATTGCGTACGGCGGCCGTCGGCATCTGGGGCGGCATCAGCGGCCTGGGTGTGGCCGTCGGCCCGGTCGTCGGCGGCGCGGTCGTCGAGGGCCTCGACTGGCACTGGATCTTCTGGCTGAACGTTCCCGTCGGCGTCCTCGCCGTGGTCCTGGCCGTGACCGTGCTAGGCGAGTCCCGCGGGGGTCCCCGCCGCCTCGACCCGCTCGGCCTGCTGCTCTCGGCGGCCGGGATGCTGCTGGTCATCTGGGGCATCGTCGACGGCCCTGATCGCGGCTGGTCCTCGGGCCGCGTGCTGACCATGCTGATCGGCGGCGGCGTCCTGCTGGCCGCGTTCCTGGCCTGGCAGACCCGCAACCCGTCGCCCATGCTGCCGCTGCGCCTGTTCCGTTCGCGCGGCTTCAGCCTGGTCAACGCGGTCACCCTGACGTTCTCGGCCGGCGCGTTCGGCTCGGTCTTCCTGCTGGCCCAGTTCTTCCAGGTCGTGCAGGGTCTGAGCCCGCTCGACGCCGGCCTGCGCACCCTGCCGTGGACCGCCGCCCCGATGATCGTGGCCCCGCTGGCCGGCCTGTTCGGCGACCGCATCGGCCAACGCACCCTGATCTTCACCGGGCAGCTCTTCCTGGCCGCCGGCATCCTCTGGATCGGCCTCGCCACCGGCACCGACGTCACGTACGGCAACCTGGTGGTCGCGTTCCTGCTGGCCGGCATCGGCATGGGCCTGACCTTCGCCCCGATCAGCACGGTCGCCCTGGCCAGCGTCTCCGACCAGGACCGCGGCGTCGCCTCCGGCGTGAACAACACGATCCGCGAGGCCGGCGTGGCCGCGGGCGTCGCCGTCCTGGCCTCGATCTTCAGCTCCCACGGCGGCTACAGCACCCTGCAGTCCTTCGTCGACGGCCTGCGCCCCGCCGTGATCGTCGGCGCCCTGATCGTCGCGGCCGGCGCCGTACTCGCCCTCTGGCTCCCCCGCCGCAGAACCACCTGAGCGACGTCGCGCGCGCCGGGTGTCCTTCGGGGCCCGGCGCGCGCCCATGTCCCGGTCAGCCCCGAGGCTCGCGGGAGCGGTCCGGTCCGGTCGGATCCGCCGCGGGCGAACGCACGGGGCAGCCCCTGCGGCGAACGCGGACGGGCTGCGGGCGAGTGGCACACCGCGATAGAGCCATCACCACCGCCGGCGCCCGACAGGAGACCGGGCCCGGCAGGCCCTGGAGATGGCGATCATGGCCGGCGGGCCCGCTGACCGGGTCGTGCGCTGAAGCCGGCCGGCTCGACGAGTCATCAGCGCACTGACGGGAGCGCCGCGGAGGCCAGCACGGCCAGCTTGTCGGCGTCGGTCGAGCCGGGGTCGGGGTGGTAGGCGACCAGCATCATGCCGTCGGTGTCGCTGATGTGCAGCTTCTCGCGGCGCAGGGTCAGGTGGCCCACCTGGGGGTGGTTGAACGGCACGGCGGCGGCGCCCCGGTGGCGCACGTCGTGCCGAGCCCAGAGCCGCCGGAACAGGGGGCTGGCCAGGGAGAGCTCCCCGACCAGCTCGATCAGGCGCGGATCGTCGGTGTCGGCGCCGACCGACTCGCGCAAGTGGGCGACCATCGCCGCCGCCCCGGCCCGCCAGTCGTCGAGCAGGGCCTGCTCGGCGGGGTCGAGGAGCACGTCCCGCAGCCGGTTGGCCCCGGCCATCAGGCGCGGTGACAGGGCTGTGGCCAGCGGGTTCGCGACGAGGACGTCCATGTATCGGCCCTCGACGAAGGCCGGCAGCGGCAACGCGGCCACGAACGCGGCGGTGCTGGGCGGCACCACCTCGCGGGGGCGCGCCCGGGGACGGCGGGGCTTGTCGGCGGCGAGGCCGAGCAGGTAACCCCGCGCGTCGTCGTCGAGGCGCAGCACGCGGGCCAGCGACTCGAGCACCTGCGCCGACGGGTGCCGGTCGCGGCCGCGTTCGAGCCGCAGGTAGTAGTCGGCGCTGATGCCGGCCAGCATCGCGACCTCCTCGCGGCGCAGGCCGGGCACCCGCCGCACCCCCACCACGGGCACGCCCGCCTCCTCGGGGGTGACGAGTTCACGCCGCGCGCGCAGAAAGGCCCCGAGGGCGTTCGACTCCATGCGCTCAACGGTAGGACGCCGGAAGCGCCTCAGCCTGGGTCCTGCCGGACCCCCGTCTGAGCGGGACTCTGCCTGAAGCCCGGTAAGAACAGCATCGTGGTTGGCATGACCACTGTTCTTGTCACCGGCGGGTCCGGTTTCATCGCGAGCCACACCATCCAGCAGCTCCTCGACCAGGGCTACGACGTTCGCACGACGGCGCGAAAAGCGGGCCGGCTGAAGGTACGCGAGTTCGAGGCCGATCTGCTCGGCGACAACGGCTGGGCCGACGCCGTCAAGGGCGCCGACTACGTGCTGCACGTCGCCTCGCCCGTGCGGCCCGGCCCTGTCGACAACGAGGACGACCTGATCGTCCCGGCCCGCGAGGGCACCCTGCGCGTGCTGCGCGCCGCCCGCGACGCCGGTGTGAAGCGGGTCGTGCTGACCTCGGCCTTCCACGCGGTCGGCTGGGGCCACCCGCACGACGACCACGTCTTCACCGAGCAGGACTGGACCGTCCTCGACGGGCCGGGCACCGACGCGTACGGCCGCAGCAAGACCCTCGCCGAGCAGGCGGCCTGGGCGTACGCGCGGGAAAGCGGCCTGGAACTCACCACGATCCTGCCGGTCGCCGTCATGGGGCCGTTCGAGAACCGGCAGGTGTCCGGGGCCAACCACATCGTCCAGCAGATCCTCAGCGGCCGGATGCCCGGCTACCCGAACCTGTGGGTGCCGATCGTCGACGTCCGCGACGTGGCCGACGCCCACATCCGGGCCATGACCTCGGACAACGCCGCCGGCCAGCGCTTCCTTCTCTCGAGCGGCCCGGCCATGTCCCTGGAGCAGATCGGCGCCGTCCTGCACGACCGGCTCGGCGCTGACGTGCCGACCGGCACGATCCCGGACGAAGCCATGGGCGCCGATCCCGACCTCGGCTACGCCCGCAAACTCTCCAGCGAGAAGGCCCGCCGCCTGCTCGGCTGGCACGCGCGCCCGGCCGCGGAGGCGATCGTCGCCGCGGGCAAGTCCCTGATCGAGTGACGGATGTCCGCCGTGGAGGTGCGCTTTCCCCAGGCATCTCCTAGCGTCGATGGTGTGCCGGAGGAACCGAACATCGGTCGGGCACCCGTGGGGCGCCCGCCGAAAGGGCGTGCACGGGTCGGACGCGCGGTGGGCAAGGCACAACTCCCCGAGCACGCCAAGACCGAGATGTTCGAGGTCGGCGAGCACGGGCCGCCGCCGGTCTTCGTCGACCCGTCCGGGGGCCGCCGGCGGTGGATCAGGCGTACGGCGTACGCGGTCGGGTTGCTCCTGGTCCTGGCTCTGATCGCCGTCTGGGTGACCCAGCTCGCCGATCCGACCCGGCCGCCGGCGCCGTGCCCGAGCGCCGCCCCCGGCCGGGCCTGCTGACGGTGACCGTCTACCGAGCCACCCCGCCGCCCCGCGATCCCGGCGAGTCGACCGCCCGGCTGACTCCCGTGCGGCGCAAGCGGCGGATCCGGAGGCGCCGGGTGATGGCGGGCGGGCTCGCATTGACCGTCCTGTTGCTGCTGGCGACGGTCATCCTGGTCTCGGTCTACACCGACGCCGGGTTCAGCCCCGACGGCACCAGCCCCACCTCGACCGAGAACAAGCAGGTCCCGAAGGGGGTTCGCGAGGGCGGTCCGGTGATCGACCTGACCGGCCAGGGCGACCTGCGCACGTACGGGATGCCGGCGCGCACGATCGCGCTGACGTTCGACGACGGCCCCGATCCGGAGTGGACGCCGCACATCCTCGACGTGCTGGCCAAGCATCGCGCCCCGGCCACGTTCTTCGTCGTCGGCTCGCAGGTCGCCCGCCACCCCGAGCTGACCGAGCGAATCGCCCGCGAGGGGCACGAGCTGGGCGGTCACACGTTCACCCACCCCGACCTGGCCGAGCTGCCCGAGTGGCGCCGCGAGATGGAGAACTCGCAGACCCAGCTGGCCATCGCCCACGCCACCGGCCGTTCCACCCGCCTGATGCGCCCGCCCTATTCGTCCTTCGCCGACGCCCTCACCGACAAGGACTGGGAGACCGTACGGGCGGTGGGCGCGCAGGGCTATCTGACGGTGCTCGACACGATGGACAGCGAGGACTGGAAGCGCCCCGGCGCCGACGCGATCGTCCGCAACCTCACCCCGAAGGACAACGCCGGTCAGATCGTGCTGCTGCACGACGCGGGCGGCGACCGTTCCCAGACCGTCGCCGCGCTCGACCGGCTCATCCCGCTGCTGCAGGAGCGCGGGTTCCGTTTCACCACGATCAGCGCCGGGATCGGTGGCCGGCTCAACCCGGCCGCCGCCGACGACACGGTGTGGCGGGGCCGGGCGCTGGTGTGGACCGTGCACGTCGCCGACGCCGTACTGACCCTGCTCTGGGTTCTGTTGATCACCGCCGGCGGCCTCATCGTCGTACGCACCCTGATCCTCTTCGCCTTCGCCTGGCGGCACTCAAGACACCGGCGCTCACCCCAATGGTCGTGGGGTCTGCCGGTGACCCAGCCGGTGACGATCGTCGTGCCGGCCTACAACGAAGAGAAAACCATCGGCCCAGCCGTACGATCCCTCGCGCGCAGCGCCCATCCCGGAGTGGAGGTGCTGGTCATCGACGACGGCTCGACCGACGGCACGGCGGCCGCGGTGCAGCGGCTCGACCTGGGCAACGTCCGCGTCGTGCGCATCCCCAACGGCGGCAAGGCGCACGCGCTCAACGCCGGGGTGCGGCTGTCGCGCAACGACCTGATCGTGATGGTCGACGCCGACACGGTGGTCGAGACCGACGCGATCCACCGGCTCGTGCAGCCGTTCGCCGACCCGTTGGTGGGAGCCGTCGCGGGCAACGTCAAGGTCGGCAACCGGCGCGGGCTGATCGGCAAGTGGCAGCACATCGAGTACGTGATCGGGTTCAACCTGGACCGGCGGCTGTACGACACGTTCGGCTGCATCCCGACCATCCCCGGCGCGCTGGGCGGCTTCCGCCGCTCGGCGCTGACCGAGTCGGGCGGGCTCAGCACCGACACGCTGGCCGAGGACACCGACCTGACCATCGCGATCCACCGGGCCGGCTGGCGGGTGGTCTACCAGGAGGAGGCCCGCGCCTACACCGAGGCCCCGGCGACCCTGAAGGAATTGTGGAAGCAGCGCTACCGCTGGAGCTACGGCACGATGCAGTCGATGTGGAAACACCGGCGGGCCGTCGTCGACCGGGGCGCGTCGGGCCGGTTCGGCCGCCGCGGGCTGCTGTTCATCGCCCTGTTCAGCGTGCTGCTTCCGCTGCTCGCCCCGCTGATCGACCTGATGGCGCTCTACGGCCTGCTCTTCCTCGACCGCGAGATCACGATCATCGGCTGGCTGGCCATGCTGGTCGTGCAGGTGCTGACCGCGGTGCTGGCCTTCCGGCTCGACCGGGAACCGCTGCGCCCGCTGTGGACCCTGCCGTTGCAGCAGATCGTCTACCGTCAGGTCATGTACCTGGTGCTGCTGCACTCGGCACTGGCCGCCGTCACCGGCCGGCGGCTCAAATGGCAGACGATCCACCGCACGGGCGACCTCAGCTCGGCGCCCGTTCCCGGACGTTGACCTTCGTCGTTGGACCGGCGCGGATAGCCTCGACGTCGTTCGGGTAGAGGAGGTGGCATGCCTGCGCCAGGAGAGATTTTCGGTGGTCGATACCGGCTGGACGAGCGGATCGCGGCCGGTGGCATGGGCCAGGTCTGGCGGGCCACCGACACGGTGCTCGGCCGGGCCGTGGCGGTCAAGACGCTGCACGCCGACCGGGCGGGCGACCCCGGCTTCCAGGAACGGTTCCGGCACGAAGCGCGGTCGATGGCCGCACTGCACCACCCGGGCGTGGCCGACGTGTACGACTTCGGCGAGACCGAGGGCGGCACCGACGCCTACCTGGTGATGGCCCGCATCGACGGCGAGCCGCTCAACGAGCGCATCGCCGAGCGGGGACGGCTGACCGCGGCCGAGACGATGTCGGTGGTGGCCCAGGCAGCCCGCGCGCTCGAGGCCGCGCACGAGGCGGGCATCGTGCACCGCGACGTGAAACCCAGCAACCTGATCATCAAGCCCGATGGGACCGTCGTTCTGGTCGACTTCGGCGTGGCCCGCTCAGCCGACTCGTCGACGCTGACCGGGGCCCGCGAGGTCGTCGGCACGGCCCTCTACATCGCCCCCGAGCAGGTGTCGAAGGAGGAGACCGGGCCGCCCGCCGACCTCTACGCGCTGGGCGTGGTCGCCTACCACTGCCTGGCCGGGCAGCCGCCGTTCACCGGCGACAACCCGATCGCGATCGCGATGCAGCACCTCAACGGCGTGCCACCCGACCTGCCGCCGGACGTTCCGGCCGCCGTACGGGCCGTGGTGCTGCGGGCCATGGAGAAGAACCCGGCCGACCGCTTCCCGACCGCCGCCGCGATGGCCGAGGCCGCCGACCGGGCCGTGTCGGGCGGCGACACCACGGCGATCCTGGCCGCGCCCCGCTACGGGGCGGGCGGCGGTGCCACCCCTGGAACGCTGCCCGACCCGGCTCGACGCCGCACCACCCTCTGGATGGTGACCGCGGGCGTGGCCGTGGTGCTCCTCGCCGCCGCGGTGACGGCGGGCGTCCTGCTGAACGATCAGGGTGACGGCACCCCCGGCGTCGTCGCGCCGTCGTCGACGGTGCAGAGCTCGGCCGGCACCGGCGACGCCCCGAAGACCACCTCCACGACGACCCGCCGCCCCACGCGCACCCCGACCACCCGCCCGACCGTGCGCCCGAACCCTAACCCGCAGCCGAACCAGCCGTCGAGCTCCGGGTCGGAGCAGCCGGGCGATCCCGATCCGGGCGGCTCGGAGTCCGGGGAACCGGAGGAGCCGGAAGAGCCGGAGAACCCCGGCGGCTCGGCCAACCCGGGCGGCGGCAACGAGGAGGGCGGCGGCGTCGTCGCCCCGTAGCGCGGCCTCGGCGCCATCGTTTCGCTCAGCGAGGTTCGTGCCCGCCGAGCGCACGAACGTGAGCGGGATCGCGGGCAACACGACGACGAGAAGCGGCAGGCCAGGCCGGTAGGAGGGCCACCCACTGGCGGCCCTCCTACGTCGGTGGTGGTCAGCCGATGTGGATCCAGACGTCGTCGAGGGCGCCGTGGTACTGGTCGTTGTTCGGGCCTACGCCCTTGCCGCCCAGGCTGAAGGGCTGGTCCGACTCGATCGCCAGGGTCTCGGGGATCGCGGTGGTCGTCTTCACCTCGCCGTCGACCAGGACGGCCAGCGTCGGGCCGGTGCGGCGGCACTCGAGGGCGTGCCACTGGTCGTCGGCGACCGAGGTGCGGCTGCGGGCCACGTACGAGGCCTTCGCGTCGGACAGCACGCAGCTCGGCTTGCCCGTGACCCCGTCCACCTGCAGCTTGTACTGCCCGCCGTCGGTCGCGTATCCCTTCTGCAGGATGTTCTGCCCGTCCGGGCCCTTCGTGCCGGCCGGGGCGGTCGCGAGGCGGATGCTCGCGCCGTACCGCAGGGGTGCGATTCCGGGGTTGAGATCGGGCGTTTCCGAGGCCTGCAGCACGAGTCGCGCGCAGGTCGGGCCGTCACAGCGGCGCGGGAAGGTCAGCGCCTGCCCGGCGCCGTGCGGCTCCATCGACACCTTCGCGTCGTGGCGCAGGATCGCCCGCAGCAGGTGCTTGTGGCCCGAGCCGTCGTCGAAGGTGCCGTCGGCGATGGTCGAGTCGAAGTTGTACGACGCCACGGGGCCGTTCGCGGGTGCGTTCTCGGTGCGCGGGGTCACCCCGGAGAACGCCACGTACCGCTTGCGGGAGACCGAGCTGACCGTGGTGAAGTCGCCGACCGCGCTGATCGAGCCGAGTTGCGCGCTGGCCGCGATCTGGCGGGTGCCGGCCACGCCGTTGGCCTGCGGCGCCCAGTCGAGCAGGTTGCCCTGGCTGTCGATCGCGGCCAGCTTGCCGCGCGGCACCGAACCGTCGGTGCAGACGCCCTTGACGCCGTTGTTCGTCGTCGTGCAGGCCTTGTCGAAGTGCCCTCCGACGTACGTCGTGCCGTCGAGCACGGCGATCGCCTGCGCGTCGCCGTCGAAGACGCGTGTCCACCGGGTGGCTCCGGCCGGGGTGTAGGCGACCGCGCGCCCACCCTGCCCACCGAGCGCGACGTAGACACCCGAGTTGTCGGCCGTGACCGCGAAGACCTGAGACACAGGCTTGGGTACGAAACCAGGTTCGACCGCGCCCGTCGCGGGGTCCACGGCCGACAGGCGCAGGGTCGAGCTGACCTTGTTCGTACGATGGAAACGCCCGCCGAGGTAGACCCGCTGGGATGTCACGGCGACGGCGTTGACCACGTCGTCGGTCGTCGGCGCCCACGGGTCGAGTGCACCGGTGCTCAGCGAGAAGGCGGCCAGGTTGCTGCGGGGCGCGCCGTCGACGGCGGTGATCCGCCCGCCGACGTAGAGCCGTCCGTTCCCGGCGGCGAGCGCGTTGGGCTGACCGAGGACGGTGTGCCGCATCGGGGTCAGTTCGCCGCTGGTGGCGTTGAACCCGGCGATCGCGTCGCGGGTCGTGCCGTTCACGGTGTCGAAGTCGCCGGCGGCGTAGACGACGTCTCCGGCGACGGCGATCGCGCGGACGTTCGCGTCGGCGGCGGGTTTCCAGTCGAGCAGCGCCCCGGTGCGGGCGTCGAAGGCGGCGAGGCGGGACCGGGCGTGGTTCCTGCCGGACACGATCGCGGTGGTGAAGTTGCCGCCGACGTAGACGGTCGATCCGCGGTAGGCGACGGTGTAGACCGGGCCGTTGAACGACGGCGACGACGTCGGCTGGGACGTGACCACCTCGGCGATCGCGACGCCGCCCGCCGCGACCGCGACTCCGGCCACGACAACACTCAGGCTACGGCGGAACACACTTTTTCGGATGTTGGGCACATTGCTCGTTAACTACGCTGTCCCGGGCGGGTTGCGCGCCGATCAGGTGGCAAATAGGACCGAAAGGGCGACAGTCATCATCAACTGTCGATGCATGGTTATGCTGAGCCGGTGCCGCGCCGTCGCCTCATCGCCCTCCCGCTGTTCTTGATCAGCGGCGTTCTGCTCGCCGGCTGCGAGATCGAACTGGCGCCGGGGGCGATCCCGGCCCCGATCAGCATCGCGCCCACCCCGTCGGAGTCGGCGGGGGTGCCGAAGTACGTCTGCTCCCAGACCTACAAGATCCTGACCGAGGGCGCTGTGCAGCTGGCCCAGCAGGCGGCCGGGTCCGGGGACGAGACGACGGCCGCGATGAAACAGACGCTCACCGGAATGGCCGCTCAGGTCGACGAAGAGCTGACCCGGGCGACCGATCCTGGGCTACGGGCTGCGCTGCTGGCCATCAGTGCCGATCTCACCGAGGGCGCTGAGCAGCCGAAGGATTATCTCACCGGCGGCTTCGAGACTGTCGGCCAGAGGCTGGACGGCCACTGTGAGTAGCGCTCCCCCGGAGCACCATCCCTAACCCCCACCCGCCTCGGGGATTGGAGAGGAAGTTACTCCTTGTCAAGCCTGAGCGGGCGGTTGTCCACAGGTCAGAGCGCGCGAGCTGTCCACGGAGAAACAGCACGTGGGCAGGCTGCCCACAGATTCACGCCTGACCGGCCGGGTCGCCCGAAAGCCGCGTCAACGGCTCGAGGTGGCCGCGCAACGAGATCAGCGCCCGCGTGATCCGATCGAAGTCCTCGACCTGGAAACCGTTCGTGTTCCCCGGCTTCAGAAACGTCAGCGCCACCCCCACCAGCGCCCCCGCCAGTGATCGCGCCTCGTCGTCCTCGGCCGCGACCCCCAGCCGTTCGGCGATCACCTCGGCCAGCAGGTCGATCGCCGCCACCGTCTGCTGCAGTTGACGGGCCTGCAGTTCGGGTACCTCCCGGAAGAGCCGCTGCCGCCGCCGTTCGCTGGCCCACTCGTCCTCGGTGAGCCGCTCGAAGACCTGCCGCATGCTCAGCAGCACCGCCTCGATCACCGGCGTCGACGGCGGCTGGGCCCGGATCGCGGCCACGACCAGCGGGTCGTAGTCGTCGGTCAGCACGACGTCTTCCTTGGTCGGGAAGTACCGGAAGAACGTGCTCGGCGACACCTCGGCCGCCTCGGCGATCTGTTCGACGGTCGTGGCCGCGTACCCCTGCTCGACGAACATCCGCATCGCCGCGTCCCTGATGGCCGCCCGCGTCTTCGCCTTCTTCCGTTCGCGCAGCCCCGCGGACGCGTCAGTGGTCATAGCACCGATTCTGCCAGCACCTCCGACTGCGGCTCGGCGGCCCGCCGGGGCATGACGATCAGCGCGATCACGACCCCCACCAGCGCGAGTGCTCCCGCCACGAGCAAAGACCGGCTCATCCCGTACGCGAAAGCCTCTCGAACGGTCGAGAGGAGGCTCGCATCACCGAGCCGGCCCGCGACTGCCACCCCCGACGTGACACTGTCCCCTGCGGCTGAAGGCACCCGCGATCGGTAGGCCGAGTTGAGCACGGTGCCGAGCACAGCGACCCCGATCGCCCCGCCGACCTGCCGCATGGCCTGCAACAACGCGTTCCCGACGCCGCTGCTGGCCGGGGTCAGCGCCCCGATCGCCGCGTTCAGCGCCGGCGGCAGGGTCAGCCCCAGCCCGACGCCGGTCACCGTGATCCACACCGCGATGTACCCGTACGACGTGCCGGCTCCGGTCCGTGCGCCCAGCAGCGACGCGACCGCGATCAGCCCGAGCCCGCCCGCGATCACCACCCGGGCACCGAGCCGCTGGGCCAGCTTCTCGCCGAACCGCGCCCCCACGATGAGCCCGCCGATGACCGGCAGCAGCCGCAGCCCCGACCCGAACGCGTCCTGACCGCCGACCGCCGAGAAGAGCTGCGGCAGCGAGAACAGCAACCCGAGCATCGCGAAACTGGCGACGGTCGCGAGCACAGCCCCGCCGGTGAACGCCCGGTTGCGGAACAACGCCAGGTCGACCAGCGGATGTGCCGCCCGTCGCTGCCACCACACGAACCCCGCGAGCAGCCCCAGCCCGGCCGCGACGGTGGCCAGCGATCGCCCGTCCGACCAGCCCCGCTCCCCCGCTTCGATGATCCCGTACGTGACCCCGGCGAGCCCGCCGGCCGACAGCAGGACACCGGCGACGTCGAGCGGCGAGCGCGTGCCGCGCGACTCGGGCAGCCACAACGCCAGCGCGGCCACGCCCGCGATCACGACCGGCACGTTGATCAGGAAGACCGAGCCCCACCAGAAGTTGTCCAGCAGCCAGCCGCCCAGCAGCGGCCCGAGCGGAATCCCGAGCGCGCTCGCCGTCACCCAGATCGACATGGCCCGCGACCGCTCCCCCGCCTCGAAGAGCACGGTCAGCACCGCCCCCGACAGCGGCATGATCACGGCGGCGCCCAGGCCGAGCACCGCGCGGGCGGCGATCAGCTGCCCCGACGTCTGCGCGTAGGCGCACGCGACCGACGCCGCGCCGAACAGCAGCAGCGCCCCGATCAGCATCTTCTTGCGCCCGAGCCGGTCGCCGAGCAGCCCGGCCGGCAGCAGCGCGGCGGCGAGAACCAGCAGGTAGGCCGTGGTGAACCACTGCAGGTCCCCGGTCGAGGCGCCGAGATCGCGGGCCAGGGTGGGCAGCGCGACGCTGAGCACGGTCGTGTCGAGACCGACCGCGAGCGTGCTCAGCGCCATCGCGGCGAGCGCGTACCAGCGCGAAGTGGAAGTAACCATGTTTTGACAGTAGCTGTCATTTACTAGTGACTGTCAAGTCTTAGGATGGTCACGTGATCGACCGTTACGGCCTCCCCGGCCTCGCCGACGTCCACACCCACTTCCTTCCCCCGCGCATGCAGCGCCGCGTCTGGGCCCACTTCGACCAGGCCGGCCCGCTGATCGGGCGACCGTGGCCGATCACCTACCGCGGCACCGAGCAGGAACGCCTCGACGCGCTGCGCGACCTGGGCGTCACGATGTTCAGCGCGCTCGCCTACGCGCACCGCCCCGGCATGGCGGCCGACCTCAACACGTGGACGCTCGACTTCGCACGCCGCTCCCCCGGCTGCTTGCCGAGCGCCACCTTCTATCCCGAGCCGGGCGTTCTCGCGTACGCCCAAGAAGCCATTGACCGCGGGGCCCGCATCTGGAAGATCCACGTGCAGGTCGGCGGTTTCGACCCTCGAGCCGACGAGATCGACCCGGTGTGGGGCCTGCTCAGCGACGCCGGCGCCCCCGTGGTCGTGCACGCCGGCTCCGGTCCCGTGCCCGCCGCGTTCACCGGCCCCGGCCCGCTCGGCGAGGTCATCGCCCGCCACCCGCGCCTCTCCGTGATCGTCGCGCACACCGGCACACCCGAATACGACGGCTTCCTCGCTCTGGCCGAACGCTACAAGAACGTCCGCCTCGACACGACAATGACGTTCACCGATTTCACCGAGCAGACCGCCCCTTTCCCGCGCGATCTACTGCCCCGGCTGCGCGATCTCGGCCTCGCCGGCAAAGTCCTGCTCGGCAGCGACTTCCCCAACATTCCGTATCCGTACGGTCACCAGATCGACGTATTGGCCCGCCTCGACCTCGGCGACGACTGGCTCAGGGCCGTCTGCTGGGAAAATGCGCACTCCCTGTTCCCGCCGCGCGGGTGAAGTTGCGCCGAACACGTGCGCGGACGTGCCACGATCACGTAGGCACGCGCCGCCGCCCGTCCGGGGAAAGGAGCCGGTCAGATGAAGAAGGCCATCGGCTGGATAGTGCTCATCCTGCTCATCTTCTACATCGGCACGAATCCCGGGCCGGCGTCCGACATCGCGCAGGGCATCGGCGACGGCATCGCCGAGATCTTCCGCAACATCGGCGTCTTCCTGCGCGAACTGTCCGATTGAAAATCCTCTGCGCCGGCCTGGCCACGGTCGACCTGCTCTACCGCGTCGACCAGATCCCCGCCGCCGACGAGAAAGCACAGGCGAGTTCGATGGAGGTCGCGGCGGGCGGCCCCGCGGCCAACGCCGCCATCACCGCCGCCACCCTGGGCGCAGAGGTCACCCTGGTCACCGCGATCGGCAGCCACCCGCTGGCCACCTTGATCCTCCAGGACCTTCAAGCCCATGACGTACGAGTCGTGGACGCGGCACACGCCTCGTCGGTGCCGCCCCCGGTCTCGACCGTTCTCGTCGCTCCTTCCGGCGCCCGCACGATCATCAGCCGCAACGCCGGAGACCACGTCTACGACCCACCCCCCATGCCGCCCGCCGACCTGACCCTGATCGACGGCCACCACCCCGCCCTGGCCGCAGCCGCCGCTTCATCGGCCCGCCGCCTCGTCATCGACGCCGGAACTTGGCGCCCGATCTTCCCGTCCCTGATCCCGTACGCCGAGGTAGTGGCCTGCTCCGAGACGTTCCGCCACCCCGCAGCCCCCACCGGCCCCGACGCTATGACCGCTGCCGCGCTGGGCTGCCCCCACGTAGCCGTAACCCACGGCCCGGCTCCCGTGACCTGGTTCTCCGGCAACACCTCAGGCGCGATCCCGGTCCCGTCGGTGACCGCCCTCGACACCGCGGGCGCCGGCGACGCCTTCCACGGCGCCCTCGCGTTTTCGCTGGCCGCGGGCTCGGCTCTGCCGACCGCGCTGACCGACGCCGTCCGCGTTGCCGCCCTCCGCGTGCAACACCCCGGCCCCCGCGCCTGGCTGCGCCACCTTCGCTGATGACAGCGCAGCCTTCGGCTGACGAGAACGTCCGGCCCTGCGACTTCTGCGGCCACCCCGTGCCGATCGAGCCGATCGACGAGCTCGCTCGCCCCGTCCGCGGCCGTCCCGACGTGACCGTCGCGTCCTAGGTGTTCAGCCGCACCAGGTCGGCGATCTCCTCGGGCAGTCCCGGCGATTCAAAGACATGACCCATTCCCGGTACGACCGCCAGGCGCGCACCCGGAATCGCGGCGGCCAGCGCCTCCCCGTGCGCCAGCGGGAAAACCGGATCCTGGTCCCCATGCACGACCGTCGTAGGAGCGGTGATCGCCGACAGCGACGCCAGCCGATCCGGCGCGAACGTCAGCCCGGCCCGACTGTGGTTACCGGCAGCGGACGGGGCGACCGCCCGCTTCCAGGCCCGCTCGAGCATCGCCCGTACGCCCGCCTCGTCGAACGGCCGCACAGCGCCGTTGAAGACACGGAAGAGTTCCACGTCGGACTCCACCCCCGGCGGCAGATCAGCGGCCACATGCGCCACGAACTCGGCCGTCGGCGGCGGCAGGTCATCCGGGTCGGCCGGCTCCCCCGCCCACGCCCGCCCCCACGCGGGCCCAGGATCATGCCCCATCGGCGAACTACCCACAATGGTCAGCGACCGCACCCGCGCGGCCGCATGCACCCCCAGCCACTGCGCGATCATCCCGCCCATGGACGCCCCGACGACATGCGCCGAAGCCAGCCCGTACGCGTCCAGGATCGCCAGGCAGTCCCCCGCCAGGTCCGCGATCGCATAGGGCCGCTCATCGAAGTCGACAACGCTCGACAGCCCCGTGTCCCGATGATCGAACCGGATCACCTGAACACCCCGCCCGACCAGCCGACCGAGAAGCACGTCCGGCCAGCCGACCGCCTGCGCCCCCGCCCCCATGATCAGCAGCACGGCCGGGTCCCCGGGATCCCCGATCCGCTCGGTCCACAGGCGCAGCGCCCCCGACTCCACGAACCGCTCCGCCGTCTCCATCATGGCCAGCACGGTAACGCCCACCCGCCGACTCCCGCCCGCATTTACCCTCCCCATACCGCATGTCAGCCGACGCCTTGATCACCCCGAGCCGGCGTACGGCAGCCCACCCCGCGAGCGTCCCCGACAAGCCCTTCGACCGTTCGCCCGGATCAGGCCGCCACGTTCCAGCACTCATCCCCGAACGTCAACAACCCCACCGAAGACCTGCGCGCCTCTTTTAGACCGAGCTGAGCAACCGAGCCGAGCAACCGAGCTGAGCAACCGAGCTGCGGACAGCGGTTCAAACCGCCACCTCTCCCGATCTTCGTCGTCGAACCCTTCACACATCGTGACAACCCTTACAAGTCGCACCAATTCGCGCCGCATTCTCAGAACCGTCCGCGATCAGCTAGACCCCTGCCGCCTGCCGCAGAGTGGTCGTTCGGGCGTCGGTCGGTTTGATCGTCGTGGTGTCTCAAGACCTTGGGGGCGCTGTCACCAACACCCCGGCCATCGCTCGGAGATCAGCCGGGATTGGTTGCGGTGGATGCTTAGGGGCCCTGTGGCGGAAGTTCATCTACGCAGTCCTCGGCTGTCGGAGATGCTGCTTCACCGTCGCCGTGACCAGGCGCTCTTCGCCGTGCCAGGCAGGAGGGCGCGCAGCGCCCGCACCGCAACCGGCACGGAGACTCCCTTGACCCACCACCCAGGCCCGCCTGGGTGACGTGCTTCCTCAGGTTGACCGAGGCGCGGCAGCCAGACCACGGCCCGTCAGGTGACCGCCCAGCTCAGGCTGCAATCAGCAGCCGGTGACCCATCCCCCAGCCGCCGGAAAGCTCGCCCGCGAGGCTGGAGGCCGGGGTGGCAGTTCATGGCAATGAGATGCCCTTTGTTTTGCCATGAACTGTCACCCCGGCCTCCAGCCGTCAACCGTAAGAAAGCCGCGGGTTTAAACGGTCCGAGCCAGCCGATCAGCCAACAGCTTCGCAAACCGAGCCGGGTCTTCCAGATCCCCACCCTCAGCCAGCAGAGCAGTGCCATAAAGCAGCTCAGCAGTCTCAGGCAACGCCGAGTCGTCGGCCCGGTTCTCATGAGCAATCCGGAGCCCCGAGACCAGCGGGTGGTTGGGGTTGAGCTCCAGGATCCGCTTGACCCGCGGCCCTTCCTGACCCATCGCCCGATACATCTTCTCCAGCGCCGGCGTGATGTCGTCAGCGTCGCTGACCAGGCAGGCAGGCGACGTCGTGAGCCGGTGGGTCAGGCGTACGTCCTTGACCTGCTCCTCGAGCTGCGTCTTGAGGAACGTCAGCAGCGGCGCGAAGTCTCCTTCGGGCTCCGGTTCTTCCTTGTCCTTCGGCAGGTCGACCGAGCCCCGGGCCACCGACTGCAGTTTCTTGCCCTCGTAGTCCGGGACCGCTTCGACCCAGATCTCGTCGACCGGGTCGGTCAGGATCAGCACTTCATAGCCTTGCGCCTGGAAGGCTTCCATGTGCGGCGAGTTCTCCACCTGCGAACGGCTCTCGCCGGTCAGGTAGTAGATCTCCTCCTGGCCTTCTTTCATGCGTTCGATGTAGGCCGCCAGCGTCGTCGGTTCGCTGCCCGCCGTCGAGCTGAAGGTCGACACGTCCAGGATCGCCTTCTGGTTGTCCTGGTCGTTGAGCAGGCCTTCCTTCAGTGCCCGCCCGAACTCCCGCCAGAACGTCGCGTACTTCTCCGCGTTGTTGTTCAGCAGGTCCTTGATCGTCGACAGGACCTTCTTGACCAGCCGGCGGCGGATCATCTGGATGTGCCGGTCCTGCTGGAGGATCTCGCGGGAGATGTTCAGCGACAGGTCGGCCGCGTCGACCACGCCCTTGACGAAGCGCAGGTAGTCGGGGATCAGTTCCCGGCTGTCGTCCATGATGAAGACGCGCTTGACGTAGAGCTGCAGACCCCGGCGGGCGTCGCGCTGGAAGAGGTCGTGGGGCGCCCGGGACGGCAGGAAGAGCAGCGCCTCGTATTCGAAGGTGCCTTCCGCCTTCATGTTGATGATCTCGAGGGGTTCGGACCAGTCGTGGCTGATGTGGCGGTAGAACTCGTGGTATTCCTCGTCGGTCACCTCGGAGCGCGGGCGCGCCCACAGGGCCTTCATGGAGTTGAGCGTGTCCTCGCCCATGGTGATCGGGAACGAGATGAAGTCCGAGTATTTCTTGACGATCTCGCGGATCTTCCACGTTTCCGTGTAGTCGTAGAGGGCGTCTTCCTCGTCCTTGGGGCGCAGGTGGACCGTGACGCTCGTGCCGACCGGCGCGTCGGGGGCGTCGTCGATCGTGAACGTGCCCTCGCCGTTCGACTCCCAGCGGGTGCCGTGGCCTTCCGTGCCGGCCTTGCGGGTCGTCAGCGTGACCTTGTCGGCGACCATGAAGGTCGAGTAGAAGCCGACGCCGAACTGGCCGATCAGCTCGGGACTCTCTTTCGCCTCGCGCAGCTTGTTCAGCAGCTCGGCGGTGCCCGATTTGGCGATGGTGCCGATCAGGTCGACGACCTCTTCGCGGGTCATGCCGATGCCGTTGTCACGGACGGTCAGGGTGCGGGCCTCGGTGTCGGCTTCGAGCTCGATGTGCAGGTCGGAGGCGTCGGCTTCGAGCCCGTCCTGCAGGGTGGCCAGGCGTAGTTTGTCGAGCGCGTCCGAGGCGTTCGAGATCAGCTCGCGCAGGAAGATGTCCTTGTTCGAATAGATCGAGTGGACCATCAACTGCAGCAGCTGCCGGGCTTCGGCCTGGAACTCCAACGTCTCCATTTGCTTGCAACTCCCAGAAAGAAATGTCGGAGCCCGATCGTATGACGAACGCCCCGCCCGGCATGAGCCGGACGGGGCGTTTCGTAGCCGACTGGGTCAGCGCTTGTCGATCGCGACGAACTCGCGCTCGGGGGCGCCGGTGTAGAGCTGGCGCGGACGGCCGATCTTGTTGGCCGGGTCGTTCATCATCTCGGTCCACTGCGCGATCCAGCCGGGCAGGCGGCCGATCGCGAAGAGCACCGTGAACATCTTGGTGGGGAAGCCCATGGCCTTGTAGATGAGGCCGGTGTAGAAGTCGACGTTCGGGTAGAGCTTGCGCGAGACGAAGTAGTCGTCGTTGAGCGCGATCTCTTCGAGCTGGAACGCGATCTCGAGCAGCGGGTCGGGCTTGTCGAGGGTCGCCAGCATTTCCTGGGCGGCCTTCTTGACGATAGCGGCGCGCGGGTCGTAGTTCTTGTAGACCCGGTGGCCGAAGCCCATCAGCTTGACGCCTTTTTCCTTGTTCTTCACCCGGGTGACGAACGCGTTGACGTCTCCGCCGTCCTTGCGGATCTGCTCGAGCATCTCGAGCACGGCCGCGTTGGCGCCGCCGTGCAGCGGGCCGGAGAGGGCGTTGATGCCGGCCGAGACCGACGCGAACAGGTTGGCCTGCGCCGAGCCGACCAGCCGCACGGACGACGTGGAGCAGTTCTGCTCGTGGTCGGCGTGCAGGATGAACAGCATGTCGAGGATCTTGGCGATCTTCGGGTCGATCTCGTAGTTCACGGTGGGCAGGCCGAAGGTCATGCGCAGGAAGTTCTCGACGTAGTCGAGGGAGTTGTCCGGGTAGGGCAGCGGGTGCCCGATGGACCTCTTGTAGGCGTACGCCGCGATGGTCGGAAGCTTCGCCATCAGCCTGATGCCGGAGATCTCGACCTGCTCGGGATCGAGCGGATCGAGGGCATCCTGGTAGAAGGTCGACAGCGCGGTGACGGCCGAGGAGAGCACGGCCATCGGGTGGGCGTCGCGCGGGAATCCGGAGAAGAAGGTGCGCATCTCCTCCTGCAGGAGCGTGTGCACCCGGATCTTGTCGGCGAAGTCCTTGAGCTGCTGGGGGGTCGGCAGCGCGTCGTGCATCAGGAGGTAGGAGACCTCGAGAAACGACGACCGCTCGGCCAGCTGCTCGATCGGGTATCCGCGGTAGCGGAGAATGCCGGCGTCACCATCGATGTAGGTGATCGTCGACGTGGTCGAGGCGGTGTTGACGAAGCCCTGGTCCAGGGTGACGAAGCCGGTCTCCTTGAGGAGGGCGCTGACGTCGATGCCGCCCGGGCCCTCGACCGCTTCGCGTACGGGCATCGACAGCTGCCCACCGGGGTGGTCGAGCTTGACATCCGTCATGTATTTCCCTCACTTCACCGGCAGATGTCCCACGAAATTTGAAGTTCACCGTAAACCCTCAACCTGAATGGGTCATCAGGCGGCACCCCGCTGAGGGATTGATCACGAAGAGTGGCGCTCTTGTATAGATAATGGTTTAGCCGAACGCGGAGGTGCGAGCCAATGCCGAATCCGAGTCCGTCTCCTGTGGTGGTCGGGGTGACCGGGACGTCCGCCGGTCTGGCCGCGGTGCGGCTGGCCGCCCGGGAGGCCGTGTCGCGCGACCGTGACCTTCGGATCGTGCACGCTTTCACCTGGTCACACCCCCGCCTCGACCACCGGTACGACCGGGCGCGGCACACCGCGTCCCAGGTCGTCGACGCGGCGGTCGCCACCGCCCAGCGTTCCACACCGGGGGTGCGGGTGACCAGTCAACTCGTCGACGGGCCGGCCGATGAGGTGCTGTTGCGCCTGGGCCGCACTGCTGAGCTTCTCGTGCTCGGCGACGACGACCTGGCTACCCTGCCGTGGCTGCCGTCGGGGTCGGTGCTGTGCCAGACGGTGGCCCGCGCCTGGTGCCCGGTGCTGGTGGCGCGCGGTCCGCGCCCGCAGGCCGGCCCCATTCTGGCCGCGATCGACGGTTCGCAGTGCTCGCTGCTCGCGCTGCGCCAGGCGGCCGAGGAGGGCGCCCGCCGCGACGTCGACGTGGTCGTCGCCCACGTCGTCGAGAGACCGGGGCTCGAGGCCGAACAGGAGGGCCGCAACATCCTGGCCGACTCGCTCGCCGCGGTGCCTGAGCTGGGCGATCACCGCGTCCGCATGCTGGCCGGGGCGGTCGCTCCCACCCTGGTGCGCATCTCCGGCAAGGCCCGGCTGACCGTGATGGGGCCGCGCGGCCACCACGACGACGGGCTGCTGGGCTCGGTGGCGCGCAATGTCCTGCACAGGGCGGCGAGCCCCACCCTGTTCGCCCACCGGCGTCCCGTGCCGCAGCAGCGTGCACCCCTTGATGCCGGAAACGCCCTGGCTCGCTAGTCATGTCCTGATTTCAGCTCAGCCGCCGGGGATAGCCACCGAACTAGAACGGTGATGACCGGGAAGTGGCGGCTGTTCGCAGCGGCTGGGCTCGCGGCGACCGTCGCGTACACGGCGAACCTGTCGCCGGTGCTCAACGCCGCCTGCCTGGTGCTGGTCGGCGCCGGCACGGTCTGGGCCTGTTTCGCCGGTCCCCGCCGTCACCGAGCCGAGCCCCGTACGGCCTGGTCTCTGCTCGGTGTTGCGGTGCTCTTCTGCCTGGCCGGAATCCTGTTGCGGCCCGTCGTGCACGACCTGCCGGGCCTGCTGCCGCTGCTGGCCGACGGCGCCACGATCACCGGGTACGCCGCCCTGGCCGCCTTTCTGTTCGCGATGCTGCGCCGGCGTCGCAGCCTGGAGTGGCACGCCGTGCTCGACGGGCTGATCGTCTGCCTGGCCGGCGCCCTCGCCGCGGGTCTGCTGCTGGCCGCGCCGGCCGCCGCCGTCTCGGACCGTCCGCTGCTGGTCTCGGTCGTCGCCGGGCTCTATCCGCTGTTCGACGTCATCCTGCTGCTCCTGCTGATCAACCTGACCTTCACGACCACGACCTGGCCGGGCGGCCTGATCGCGCTCATGTTCGCGATGTTCTCGATGTTCGTCGGCGACACCGCGTACGCCGTGGTGGGCGCGGCCGGCGTCACCTATGCCTCGCCCCTGTTCGACGCCCCGTTCCTGATCGGCTTCGTGCTGGTCGGGGTGGCCGCGCTGCATCCCTCGGTGCCGCTGCTCGGTCAGGCCTCGCGCCCGCCCGTGCAGGCCTGGTCGTGGCGGCGAATCGCGCTGCTCGTGCCGGCCTTCGCCGTCCCGTTCGGGCTGCTGGTGGCGCTGCCCGAGATGTCGCGGGGCCGGCGTGTCGGCATCGCCCTGGTCGGCGTGCTGATGGTCGCGCTCCTGCTGGTGCGGGCGGTGACCGCGGTGCGGGCGCAGGCCGCCGCCCAGCGGCGCGCCGAGCACCAGGCGATGCACGACGCGCTGACCGGGCTGCCGAACCGCTACATGATCGGCGAGGAGGTGGCCCGGATGCTGCGCCGTCTGCCGGCCGGCGACCCGCGGCGGGTCTGGGTTCTGCTGCTCGACCTCGACGGCTTCAAGCTGGTCAACGACGGGTGGGGGCACGACACCGGCGATCAGCTCCTCATCGAGGTGGGCCGCCGGTTGCGGGCCGGCGCGCCCGTCGCGGCGCCGGTGGCCGCGGTCGGTGGCGACGGGTTCATGCTGGCCACGCTGGGCGACCGCGAGCAGGCGATGACCCTGGCCGGGCTGGTCCGCGAGGTCTTCGGGCACCCGTTCGCCGTGCGCGGCGGCGAGCTGACCATCACCTGCTCGACCGGGATCGCGTCGGCCGGTGGGGAGTCGGGCCGGGTCGAGGCGCTGATGCGCGACGCGGAGACGGCCATGTACCGGGCCAAGTCCGAAGGGCCGGGCGGGTTCACCGTCTTCGACGCGGCCATGCACGACCAGGTGCGCGAGCGCATCGACCTCGAGGTGGCGCTGCGCAAGGCCCTGGAGGAGGGTCAGCTCAGCGTCGCCTACCAGCCGATCGTCGAGATGGGCTCGGGCGTGCCCGCGGGGGCCGAGGCGCTGGTGCGCTGGGCGCATCCCGAGCGGGGCGCGATCTCCCCGGCCACGTTCATCCCGATCGCCGAGGACGCGGGGCTGATCGGCGCGATCGGCGACCGGGTGCGGCAGGAGGCGCTGCGCCAGCTCGGCGCGTGGCGCGAGGCCGGCATCGTCGGCGACGACTTCTATCTCTCGGTCAACGTCTCGGGACGTCAGCTCACCGACCCGCGGCTGCCGCACGACGTGGCGTCCGAGTTGCGGCGGTACGGGGTACCGGCGCGCTGCGTCGCCGTCGAGATGACCGAGTCGGTGCTGGTCGACTCGGCCGGGGTCGCCGGGCGGGTGCTCTTCGAGCTGCGCGAGATGGGCTGCCAGGTGCTCATCGACGACTTCGGCACCGGGTTCTCGGCGCTGGGCTACCTGCGACGCTTCCCGGCCACCGGCATCAAGATCGACCGCTCGTTCGTCACGGGGCTCGGCGTCAACCCGGGAGACGACGAGATCGTACGGGCGGTGGTGGCGATGTGCCACGCGCTGGAGCTCTCGGTCATCGCCGAGGGCGTCGAGACCCGTCTGCAGCGCGACACGCTGGCCGCGGTCGGTGTGGCCAAGGGCCAGGGCTGGCTGTGGGGACCGGCCGTGCCGCCCGACGACTTCGCCCGGCACTGGCATACCAACCGAGCCGCCGCGTTGCCGGAGCGGCCCCGCCGAGACCACGCATGCTGAACACTCTGCCCTCCGGCGTTGGCATCCTCCGCGTCCCTCGGGCATTATTCGGTTCGGGTCCGCTGGTAACGCGGATCACAGTGGGTTAATGTTTGATAACGGATGGGAGACAGTATGGCGACGCTGGTGGGCTCGGACGGTTCCGTGGTCTGGATGGTCGCGGTCCTTTTCGTCCTCATGGCCGGCCTGGGCGCCGCGCTTCTCGCCGCCACCCGCATGACCCGCCGCCCCTGAACAGAGCACTCGGCCGCTTGATGTAGCAGTCTGGGTAGATGCGCTTCGCCACCTGGAACGTCAACTCGGTCAAGGCACGGCTGCCGCGCCTGCTCGAATGGCTCGACGCCACCAAGCCCGACGTGGTGTGCCTGCAGGAGACCAAGGTCAGCGCCGACGGCTTCCCGTCCGACGAGGTCCGCGAACTCGGGTACGACACCGCCGCGTACGGTCAGGGCCGCTGGAACGGGGTCGCTCTGCTCTCCCGGGCCGGGCTCGACGACGTACGGCATGGTTTCGCCGGGGAACCGGGCTACCCCGACCCGGAGGCCCGCGCGATCAGCGCGCTCATCGGCGGCATCCGCTTCTACTCGATCTACGTGCCCAACGGGCGTACGCCCGAGGACCCGCACTACGCCTACAAGCTGTCGTGGCTGGCCGCCCTGCGCACCGCGCTGGCCGCCGAGGTCGCGTCCGGGCCGCTGGTGGTGGCGGGCGACTTCAACGTGGCGCCGACCGACGACGACGTCTGGGACCCGGCGGTGTTCGTCGGCTCGACCCACGTGACCCCGCCCGAGCGGGAGGCGCTGGCCGAGATCCGCGCCGTCGGACTGCGTGACATCGTCGGCCGGCCCATGAAGGGCGACCACCCGTTCACCTATTGGGATTACCGGGCCGGGATGTTCCACCAGAACAAGGGGATGAGAATCGACCTCGTCTATGCGAGCCCTTCGGTGGCCGACCGGGTCACGGACGCGGTGGTCGACCGCGAGGCGCGCAAGGGTAAAGGTCCCAGCGACCACGCTCCGATCGTGGTCGATCTGGGGGCCGACGCCCCTTGATCACCGACCTGGGCATGTTTGCCCGGTCCACAAGCACGTAGTCTGAGATCAATGACCGAGCCGGGCGGGGAGAGACGGGAGGCACCATGACAGCGCAATCGCCGGCGTCCGCCGGCGAAAGGCTGACCGACGGGCCCGCGCCCGCCCTGCTCCGCGCCGCTCTGGACGCCGCCAGTGAGGCGGTCGTGCTGTGCGGCTCGGCCGACGACACCATTGTGCTGGTCAACGCGGCCGCCCAGGCACTGGTCCCGGGCCTCGCCGCCGGCGCCACCGCGGCCGAGGGACCGCTGCCCGGGCTGGCCGGCGAAGAGTCCTTCACCTCCCGCTACCGCGGCCGCGATTTGCAGGGCCATCGGCGCGCCCTGGGCGACGACCACTACGCGTGGTACCTGCGCGACCGCACCGAAGAGGTGGCCCGCGCCGACGCGCTGCGCGCCGAACGGGCCCGCGCCGCCTTCCTGGCCGACGCCGGACGCCGCCTGTCCTCCTCGCTGCACCAGGGCCGCTGCCTGCGCATCACGGCCGAGCTCGCCGTCGCCCACCTGGCCGACGCCGCCCTGGTCGTACTACCCGCCGAACATCGGCAGAGTCAGTGGGTACGGCTGATCGCCGGCGGCACCCTCGAGGAGGGCACGCTGCGCGAGCAGTCCCTGACCTCGGTGCCGGGCCTGGTCGAGGCACTCGGCGGCTTCCCGCCCATCCCGAGCCGGTGGCTCGACGCGTCCCAGGCGCCCGAGTGGCTGCTGCCCGGCGCGTTCGGGCCGATCGGCGCGCTGCTGGTCACTCCCCTGCCCGGCAACGCCGAACCGGCCGGCGCGCTGATCCTGGCCCGCCGTGGCACCGGTGCCACGTTCACGCCCGACGACGAGATCCTGGCCCGCGTGTTCGCGGCCCGGGCCGGCGCCGCCCTCTCGGCCGCCGGCCTCTACCGCGACCAGGTCGACACGACGGCCGTGCTGCAGGCCGACCTGCTGCCGCCCGAACTGCCCCGCCCCGAGGGCATCGAGCTGTCCGGCTCCTACCAGGCCGCCCGCGGGTCGCTGCGCATCGGCGGCGACTTCTACGACGTGTTCGGCCCCACCGACGACAGCCCCGAAACGGTCATCGCCCTCGGCGACGTCTGCGGCCAGGGCCCCGAGGCGGCGGTGCTGACCGGCAAGGTCCGCCAGACGCTGCGCGCGCTGCGCCTGGTCGACGCCGCCCCCGCCACGATGCTGCGAGTGCTCAACCGGGCGCTGCTCGAGTCCGGCCGCCGGCACCGGTTCGTCACCATGGTGGTGGGCTCGGTCAGCCGCGCCGACCACGGCCGGGTGCGCCTCGAGCTCGCGACCGGCGGCCACCCCGCGCCGCTGGTGCTGCGCGACGACGGCACGGTCGAAGAGGTGCCGGTCAGCGGCACCCTGATCGGCGCGTTCGCCCGCACGGTGGTGCGCCCGGCCGAGGTCGAGCTGGCCCCCGGCGAGCTGTGCCTGCTCTACAGCGACGGCCTGACCGAGGCCCGCGGCGGTCCGTCGGGCGACGAGCTGTTCGGTGAGGCCCGGCTGCACGACGCGCTGACCGAGTGCCGGGGTCTGCCCGGCGCGGCGACCCTCGAACGGGTGCGCCAGCTCGTCAGCGACTGGGTGCACGGCGGCATCCACGACGACATCGCCATGCTGGCCGTCCGCGCCCCGGCCCGCACGCCCCTCAGCCTGCGCAACGGCGACCGCACCACGTCCCCGTTCGCGATCGACGCCCGCCGCCCCGACCGGCGGCGACCCCGATCATGAGCGTCGCCGCCCGCCGCCCGCTCGACGACCCCGGCCTGGCCGACGAGTTCCTGCGCGTCATCGGCGACGGCGACGAGTACGCGGCCGTCGACATGGTCACGTCACTGCTCGACGACGGCGTCCCGGCCCAGCGCATCATGATCGACCTCATTGCGCGTACGCAGGCCCGGGTGGGTGACCTGTGGGCGGCGAACCAGTGGTCGGTGGCCCGCGAGCACGCCGCGACCGCGATCAGTGAACGCGCGCTGGGAGCGCTGGCGGCCCGCACGAATGTGAAACCCAGCCGGGGCCGGGTGACGATCGCGTGCGTCGACGGCGAATGGCACGCGTTGCCGACCCGCATCCTGGCCGAGATGCTGCGCCTCGACGGCTGGCGCGTCGACTTCCTCGGCGCGAACGTGCCCGGCCCGCACCTGATCACCCATCTGCACCAGACCGGCCCCGACGTGGTCGCGCTGAGCTGCATGATCGCGACCCGGTTGCCCCGCGCCCACGCGGCGATCACGGCCTGCCGCGCGGCCGGGGTGCCGGTCATCGCGGGCGGTCGCGGTTTCGGTCCCGGCGGCCGCTACGCGCAACACCTGGGCGCCGACGCCTGGGCCGCCGGCGCCGAGGAAGCCGTACGCCGTCTGGCCCGCAACTGGCCCCCGCACAACCAGGACGCCCCGCTCGCGGCCCACCTGGGCGACGACGAATACACGTACGTGGTCCGCCACCGCCCCGAATTGATCAGTACGGCGATGAAGCGGCTGGCCGAGGCCTACCCGACGATGCGCGAGTACAACCAGCGCCAACGCGACGCGACCGCCGAGGACATGGCGCACATCGTCGATTTCCTGGCGGCCGCGCTCTACGTCAGCGAGACCGCCGTCTTCACCGACTTCGTGACCTGGACCGAGGGCGTGCTGCGCGCCCGCGGCGTCCCGCCGGTGGCCCTGCGCGTCGGCCTGCAGACGATCCAGGACCAGCTGCGCGACTACCCGGCCGCCACCGCGATCCTCGCCTCCGGCGCCGCCCGCATCCCGGCCTGACTTCCGGGCTTCAAGGCTTCGGACATGTCCGAGACGGTGCAGGCGGACAAGCGACTCGCGATCGAGATGTCCGGGGCTCGGACGGGCAGCAATCGGCAAGCCACCGGAACCGGTCGCCGGATAATCGGTAGCGCCCGGCGCGGGGGGCTCCTATCGTGGGCGCATGATCTCCTGATGACGCGGCCCGTCGAGGCCGTTCACGTGCTCGGTTCCGGGTGCTCCGGCGTTTTGTCCGCCGTGGAGCCCACATCGTGCCGACACCCGGAGCAACCACGTTCTTCTTCCCCGGCTCCACCGTGCCCGGCCCCGCTGCTCAGCGGGGCTTCGAGGAGGTCTGCATGCCTGGCCAGCGCTTCACCGTTCAGCTCAATCCGGATGATCTCGCCGTGAGCGACTTCGCCGCGGCCCTGTTCCGCCCGGGCGGCGAGTCTGCCGATCGCGGCGAACGTAAGGACGCGCCCGGCGCCGAGCACCACGGCGCCCGCGACGGCAAGGAGGCCGCCCGGCAGCGGTCCGGCCGTGACCGCGCAGGTCGCGCGGCCGGCGCGGCGACGGGTCGTTCGTACGCCTTCCGGCGCAGCTGACCGACACGGTGGAAGGGGCACCCAGGCGGGTGCCCCTTCCACGTGTTCAGTCCAGAACCGCTACGGCCTCGACCTCGACCAGGTGTTCGGGCACGTCGAGCGCCGAGATGCCGAACAGCGAGGCCGGGGCCTCGATCGTGACACCGAGCTTGGCCGCGGCCCGGCCGACCCCGTCGATCAGCTCGGGCATGCGGTCCGGCGTCCAGTCGACGACGTGCATGGTCAGCTTCACCACGTCGCCGAACGTGGCCCCGGCGGCGGCCAGAGCGGTGCCCACCTGCAGATAGCACTGCTCGACCTGGGTGGCGAAGTCGCCGCCCTCCCAGGCGACCTGACCGGCGACGTGGATCATCCTGGTGCCGGTCGCCACCGAAACCTGCTTGTAGAACGGGATCTCCGGTAGTCCGGGCGGGTTGATCAGGCTGACGGCCATGCGGGTGCCTCCAGACGAGAGATGACTACCCCGACCGTACGGTGACCTGGGGTTTTATCCCAGCTCGGCGTAGACGTCGTCGAGACGGCCGTGGTACATGTCGGTGCGGGTGTTGAAGTTCGGGCCGCCGATGCGCAGCGGCAGCTCGTTGCTGATCGACAGGTTCGACGGGATGGTCGTCTGGCCGCGCTGAACGTTGTCGACCCACACGGACAGGGCCGTGCCGCTGCGCTGGCAGAGCACCTTGTGCCACTGACCGTCGGCGACCGAGGTGGCCGAGCGGGCGATGTAGACGGTCTCGGAGCCGGTGCCGACCACGACGCACTGGGCCTTGCCGTGCGTGCGGCCGACCTGCAGCTTCCACTGGCTGGAGGTGTTCGCGACGCCCTTCTGCAGGATGTTCGCCGACCCGACGATCTGGGCCTTGGTGAGCTGCATACGCGCCGACCAGCGGAACGTCTTCGTACCCGGGTTGAGGTTGGCGGTGTTGGGGGCTTCGAGCAGACCACGCGGGCAGGTGCGGGCGTTGGAGGCGCAGGCGGCCGGGAACGAGATGTAGCGGCCGCTGGGGGTGGCGGGCTCGAAGCGGATGACACCCTGATCGGCGTAGCGGGCGGTCAGGGCCGGCCCGCGCCCCGACGTGTCGGCGACCTTACCGTCGACCGCGCCCGCGTCGAAGCCCCAGCGCGCGACCAGCAGCGGGGTGGTAGGCGCGGCAGGAGCGGCAGGAGCCGCGGCCGGAGCAGCGGCCGGGGCAGCCGCCGGAGCAGCGGCCGGGGCAGCCGCCGGAGCAGCGGCCGGGGCAGCCGCCGGGGCAGCGGCCGGGGCAGCGGCAACCTGCGGGGCAGCGGCGGCGGCCGCGGTCGGGGCGGGGGCAGCCGCCGGCTGATTTGCTTCCGGGGTGGCGCCGGGGGCCGGTGCGGCGAAGGCCGGCGTCGCCGGAACGATGAGGGCCGAGGCGGCAGCGAGCGCAAGAGCGAGCTTCATGCCTAGACGATGACTTATAGACCGTTTTCTCCGCAAAGCACCCCTATCAGCGTTTCGGGCGATCCCAGAAGAGGGATACGCGCGGCAGCGACCGAATCTCGCATGGATAAATAACGAAAAATCCGGCACGAGGCTTCGCCACCCGTGAAGAGAGCAGGCGGGACGGAGGCGGCGCACAGCAGAGGGGCGGGCGGGGGCGGCGCACAGCAGAGGGGCGGGCGGGGGCGGCGCACGGCAGACGGGGCGGGACAGAGGCGGCGCACGGCAGAGGCGGGACAGAGCGGCACACAGCAGAGAGGCGGGACAGAGGCGGCGTACGGCAGAGGGGGTGGAAAGCGGAACGGCCCGCCGGTGGCGGGCCGTTCAGCGACGGTCGGTCAGAGGGCGTTGTTCTGCTCGGCGAGCATGCAGATGGCGACCAGGCGCAGCAGGTGCCAGTCGGCGGCCTGCCAGTCGGCGCAGGTCACGGGGGCCTCGCCGGGCTCGGGGAGGGTGCGGCTCATGCGGCGGGCGCCGGCGACGATGGCCCGGGCGTAACCCGCCAGGCCCTCGGCGTCGGCCTCGCGGCCGGCCGAGTCGAGGGCGTCGCGGACCGCGGCGGCGTGCTGGTCGACCAGGGCGAGCAGGCCCGGGTCGGCGAGCGCGGCGACGATTCCGTCGACGCCGACCCGCGCCATCATCTCGTCCAGCAGACCGGTCGCCGGCGAGGCCGGAACGAGCGGAGAGATCGGGGCGAAGGCGAGGTAATCGTTCGTCATGGCGAGAACGCTAAGGGCTGCCGGGCACCCATGACAGTGGGGTAACCGAACGGCACCCGAGCGTCAACGAGCGTGCTACGTCGGGAGCTGGTCCATCGCCTTGTAGATCCTTTTGTCCGATATCGGATAGGCGGTTCCCAACGATTGAGCGAAGAAGTTGATCCGCAACTCCTCGATCATCCAGCGGATCTCGCGGATCCCCTCCGCGGGCGCTCCGAGGTCGCGCAGCTCGCGCCACTCCGACTCGATCTCGTGGATCTGGCCCATCAGCTGCCGGTCACGGCCCAGGGTCGTCGGCAGCCGGTCGAGCCGATAGACGATGCCTCGCAGATAGCGCGGCAGGTGGTGCAGTTGCCGCCACCCTGTCTCGGTCACGAAGCCGGCGTGCACCAGGCCCTTGAGCTGCTGCCGGATGTCGGCCAGGGCGGGCAGCATCGACGGGTCGCGCAGCGATTTGAGGCGCTGGTCGATGTCGTACGCCGTGGCGAGCACCTGCCGCACCTGGGTGACCACGTTCGCGACGGCGTCGACCAGGTCTTGCCGCACCGCGTCGCGCAGGGAGGCGAACTCGATCGACGACCACACCGGCCCGCCCGCGTCGGTGACCAGCTTGTCGACCGCCGCGCCGGCGCAGTCGTCGAGAAGGTCGGCGATCGACCGGTACGGGTTCCCGCGCGTGAGTTCGAGCTTGGCCCGGTTGTCGAGCCGTCCCTGCAGGTAGCGGGCGGCCGGCGGCAACGTCAGGAGCAGCAGCTTGCGTGTTCCGGCGATCATGGCCGTACGCTGCTCGGCCTCGGTCTCGAAGACCTTGATCGCGATGCTGTCGCCCTCGTCGACCAGCGCGGGGAAGACGTTGACCTCGTAACCGCCCCGCACCTGGGCCACTTTGCGGGGCAGCATGCCGAAGTCGTTGGTGGTGATCCCGCGGCGCTCGATGTCGCCGGCCGCCTTCGAGATGGTCTGCTGCACCTTCGGGGCGAGCGAGCGGCGCAGCACCTCGAGGTCGCGCCCCTCCCCCACGACCTTGTCGTTCTCGTCGATCACGCGGAAGTTGACCCGCAGGTGTTCGGGCACCTGGTCGGGCCGCCACGCGTCGCGGGGCACGATCGTCCCGGTGAGCCGGCGCAGTTCACCCGCGATCGCGTCGGGCAGCGGTCCACGCCGGGCCGGAACGCGGTCGAGCACGGCCTCAGCCCAGTCCGGCACCGGTACGAAGTTCGTACGCAACGCCTTGGGCAGGGCCCGGATCAGGGCGATCACGACGTCGCGGCGGAACCCGGGCACCGACCAGCCGAAGTCCTCCGGGTCGAGCTTGTTGAGCAGCGCGATCGGCACGCGCACGGAGACGCCGTCGGCCTTCGAGTTCGGCTCGAACTCGTACGTCAGGGGCAGTTTGACCCCGCCGGCCAGCCAGGCGTCCGGGTACGCGTTCGGGTCGACGCCGTCGCGGCCGGAGTTGACCAGCATCTCGCGGGTGAAGGTCAACAGCTCGGGTTCCGTACGCCGTGCCTTCTTCCACCACGCGTCGAAGTGCCGGGCGGAGACGACGTCGGCCGGGATGCGCGCGTCGTAGAGGGCGTACACGGTCTCGTCGTCGACCGCGATGTCGCGGCGGCGGGCCCGGTTCTCGATCTCCTCGATCTGGGCCAGCAGCTTGGTGTTGTCGGCGTAGAACTTGTGGTGCGTCTCCCAGTCGCCCTCGACGAGCGCGTGCCTGATGAACAGCTCGCGCGACGCCACCGGGTCGACCTTGGAGTAGCCGACCTTGCGCCGCGGCACGATCGGCAACCCATAGAGAGTCACCTTCTCGTACGCCATCACGGCGCCCTGCTTCTTCTCCCAGTGCGGCTCGCTGTAGCTGCGTTTCACCAGGTGCGGGGCGAGTTTCTCGGCCCATTCGGGTTCGATGCGAGCGTTGACGCGGCCCCACAGCCGGCTCGTCTCGACCAGTTCGGCCGACATCACCCAGCGCGGCTGCTTCTTGAACAGCGCCGAACCGGGGAAGATCGCGAACTTCGCCCCGCGCGCGCCCAGATATTCGCGCTTGTCGGTGTCTTTGAGCCCGATGTGCGAGAGCAGCCCCGACAGCAGAGCGGTGTGCACGTGCTGGCCCTCGGCGACCTCCTCGCGATCCTCCACGAGAGACAGTCCGAGCGTACGGCTCACCTGCCGGAGTTGTGCGTAGATGTCCTGCCACTCCCGCACGCGCAGGTAGTTGAGGAACTCGGTGCGGCACAGCCGGCGGAACTGGTTGCCGCTGAGCTCCTGCTGTTTCTCGCGCAGGTATCGCCAGAGGTTGAGGTAGCTGAAGAAGTCCGATTCCTTGTCGGTGAACCGGGCGTGCTTCTCGTCGGCCTGCTGCTGCTTCTCGGCCGGGCGCTCGCGGGGGTCCTGGATGGACAGTGCGGCCGCGATCACCATGACCTCGGCCAGGCACTCCTGCCGGTCGGCCTCGATCACCATGCGGGCCAGGCGCGGGTCGACCGGGAGCTGGGCGAGCTGGCGGCCCATCGGGGTGAGCTTGCGGTCGTCGAGCGCGCCGAGCTCTTCGAGCAGCTTCACGCCGTCGGTGATGTTGCGCCGGTCGGGCGGGTCGATGAACGGGAACTTGGCGAGGTCGCCCAGGCCCAGGTTGGTCATCTGCAGGATGACGCTGGCCAGGTTGGTCCGCAGGATCTCGGGCTCGGTGAACTCGGGGCGGGCCTCGAAGTCCTCCTCGGAGTAGAGCCGGATGCAGATGCCGTCGGCGACGCGGCCGCAGCGTCCCTTGCGCTGGTTGGCGCTGGCCTGCGAGACCGGTTCGATCGGCAGGCGCTGCACCTTGAGCCGGTTGGAGTAGCGGCTGATGCGCGCGGTGCCGGGGTCGATGACGTAGCGGATGCCGGGGACGGTCAGCGAGGTCTCGGCGACGTTGGTGGCCAGCACGACACGGCGGCGGGAGTGCCGTTCGAAGACCTTGTGCTGCTCGGCGGCCGACAGCCGGCCGTAGAGCGGCACGATGTCGGTGTCGCGCAGGTTGCGTTTGCCGAGCGCGTCGGCCGTGTCGCGGATCTCGCGCTCGCCGGAGAGGAAGACCAGGATGTCGCCGTCGCCCTCGCGGCCCAGCTCGTCGACCGCTTCGGCGATGCCGTCGACCTGGTCCATGGGTTCTTCGGTCTGCACTGGTTCATGTCGGTTTTCCGCCGCGGTAAGGCTCGAGCCCTCGGTGGTCGCCACCAGCGGCCGGTAGCGGGTCTCGACGGGGAACGTGCGGCCGGAGACCTCGATCACGGGAGCGGGTTTGCCCGCGGCATCGGAGAAATGCTCGGCGAAGCGTTGTGTCTCGATCGTGGCCGACGTGATGATCAGCTTCAGGTCGGGGCGGCGGGGCAGCAGCTCGCGCAGGTAGCCGAGGATGAAGTCGATGTTGAGGCTGCGCTCGTGCGCCTCGTCGATGATCAGAGTGTCGTACCGGTAGAGGTTGCGGTCGGTCTGGATCTCGGCCAGCAGGATGCCGTCGGTCATGACCTTGACCATGGTGTCGTCGCTGACCTGGTCGGTGAAGCGGACCTTGTAACCGATGGTCGTGCCCAGCGGCCGCCCGACCTCTTCGGCGATGCGCTCGGCGACCGTGCGGGCGGCGATGCGCCGCGGCTGGGTGTGGCCGATCTGCCCGCGAACGCCCCGGCCCAGCTCCATGCAGATCTTGGGGATCTGGGTGGTCTTGCCGGAGCCGGTCTCGCCGGCGACCACGACGACCTGGTGGTCGCGGATCGCCGCGGCGATGTCGTCCTTGCGGAGGCTGACCGGCAGCGACTGCGGATAGCTGATCGGGGGCACGCTCGCGAGCCGGGCGGCCAGGCGCTCGGCGGCCCGGTCGACCTCGGCCGAGATCTCGGCGAGCGCGGCCGCGCGGGCGTCGTCGTCGCGCAGGCGCCGGGTGCCTTCGAGGCGGCGCTGCAGGCGCCGCTCGTCGCGCGGGAGCAGGTCGTTTATCCGGACGCGCAGTTCGCGGACGGCCGGTGCAGCAGGTGTTGTCGACATCGCGCGACAAGAATAGGCGGAATCGGCGGTAAACGCCTGGTGATTAACGACGCCCCGGCAACCGGAATCAGCCGCGGCCGTGACGGCCCATGCCGTCGATCGCGGTCATCTCGGCGTCGGTCAGCGTGAAGCCGTCGATATCGGCGTTGCGGGCGATGCGTTCGGGGGTCTGGGACTTCGGGATGACGACGATCTCGTGCTGCACGTGCCAGCGCAGCACCACCCGGGCCGGGTCGACGCCGTGCGCGGTGGCGATGCCGGTCAGCACCGGGTCGTACAGGTTGGTGGTCTTGAACGGCGAGTAGCCCTCGACCACGACGCCGCGATCGCGGTGCTCGGCGAGGACGCGGGCGTCGTACAGGGCCGGGCCGAACCGGATCTGGTTGACCGCCGGACGCTCGCCGGTGTCGGCGATCAGCTCGTCGATCAGATCGGCGTCGTAGTTGCTGACGCCGATCGAGCGGGTCAGGCCGGCGTCGCGGGCGGCGATCAGCGCCTGCCACAGCTGGGTCGAGCGGCCGCGGCGCGGCGGCCAGTGGATCAGCCACAGGTCGATCGCGTCGACGCCGAGGTGCTGCAGGCTCTGCTCGATCGTGGCGCGTTCCTTGCCGGCCCGGTCGGGCGGCAGCTTGGTCGTGACGAAGACCTGGTCACGCGGCACGCCGGAGTCTTTCAGGGCGCGGCCGACCTCGGCCTCGTTGCCGTAAACGGTCGCGGTGTCGAGGTGCGTGTAGCCGGCCTCGAGCGCGTCCCGGACCGCCTGGTAGGCGGTCTTGCCGTGCATCTGCCAGGTGCCGAAGCCGAGCAGGGGCATCTCGACCGGGGTGCCGTCGGCCGCCTTTCCCAGCGGCAGTGCGGGAATCGTCATGGGTCACATCCTGCCCCTGGAAACGGGTGGTGACACCCTACGTAGCGTGGGTCACACCACTACTCCGAGCTGCTGCTGGACGGGTCGCGCAGGCGGGCGGCGGCCGGGTCGTGCGCCGACGGGTCGGCGGCGGGCAGTGCGGCCAGGCCGGGCAGGCGCGAGTCCTCGATCGCGGCGCGTTCGGCGAGGGCCCGTTCCAGGGCCGCGCGGGTGGCGGCTTCCTCGTCCTCGGTGGGGTCGGGTGCGGTCATGGCTGTTCTCCTCGGCTCGGGCTTCGCGGGTGCGGGCTGTGCGGGCTGCGCGGGTGCCGGCTGCGCGGGTGCGGGCTGCGCGGGTGCGGGCTGTGCGATCGGCGGGATCGTGAAGTGGAAGCGGGTGCCGCCGCCGGGGTTGTCGGCCACGCCGATCTCGCCGCCGTGCCGCTCGACGATGCGCTTGCAGATGGCCAGGCCCAGGCCGGTGCCGGCGTACCCGGCCTCGGCGTGCGCCCGGTGGAAACTCTCGAAGATGTCCTGCTTGGCCGTGTCGGGGATACCGATCCCGCGGTCGGCGACCTCGATGCGCGTGCAACCGGCCGCGTCCACGTCCCCGGTCACGTCGACCCGCGGCATCGTGCCCGGCCGCACATACTTGAGGGCGTTGCCGAGCAGGTTGTCCAGCACATGCCGCAGCATCGCCGGGTCGACCGCCACCTCGGGCAGCGGGCCGACGTAGATGTCGGGCACGTCTTCCGTACGCAAATGGGCAGTTCGGTCGTGGACCACCTCGGCCACCAGCGCGGCCAGGTCGACCTGGCGGGTGCGCAGCGGCGCGTCCCGGGCCGTCGTGTACGCCAGCAGGGTGTCGATCAGGCCCGCCATCCGGTCGACCGCGTGGATGATGCGGCCCAGCCTCCGGCGGGCGCCGTCGACCTCGGGTCCGTCCGGCGCGTCGGCCAGGTCCTCGGTCGCCGCCTCGGAGTGGCCCCGGATGACGGAGAGGGGCGCCTTGAGGTCGTGGGCCACCACTCCGGCGAAGACGGCCAGGTCGTTCTCGTAGCGACGCAGTTCGGTGATGTCGTGCAGGACGGCGACCGCGCCGGGCCGGCCGTCGGCGGTGTCCAGCGGACGCCCGTCCATGCTGACCAGGATGCCCTCGGGCCGCCGCGAGTTGCGCACGATCATCTCGACGCCGTCGCTCGACTCGCCGCGCATGGCCCGGACGAGCGGATAGTCGCCGACCTGGAAAGGGGTCCGGCCGTCCGGCCGATACAGGCCGTAATGCTCCTGCCAGGCGTTCGGATCGTCCTCCTCCTGCTCGCCCTCCACCATCCCGAGCAGGGCGCGGGCCGCGGGGTTGAGCAGCAACGCGTCGTTCTCGTCGACGACGGTGACCGCGTCGCTGATGCTGTCCAGGATCGCGCCGAGCAGCCCGGCCTGCCGGCGGCTCTCCTGTTCGGCCGCGCGTAGCTCGGCGGTGGCCTTGTGCACCCGCGCCTCGGCGCGGGCCCGGCCGGTGGCCAGCACGAACACGAGCCCGGCCAGCAGCACCGACATGGCGCCGCCGGTGAGCAGCAGCGTCATCGGCAGGGTGCTGGAGGCGCCGGGCAGGTGCGACGCGTCGGCCCGGGTGACCAGCGTCCACTTCCGGTCGGCGACGTCGATGCTGACGCTGCGCCGCAGGTCGGCCACGCCGGGCACGAGATATTCGGCGACCACCGACTCGCCGCCGTCACGGTCGGTGGCGAGCAGCAGGCCAGCGAGCTGCCCCTGGCTGACCGTGGCGAGCATGCCCTCGAGGAAATCCTCGCCGCGCAGGCCGAGCACGACCCAGCCACGGAACTCGGGCTCGTTGGCCCGCGTCCAGATCGGGGCGGCGAAGACGAGCGAGCGCTGCTGCTGACCGGCGGGCAGGCCCCGGTCGCGCAGCAGCACATAGGTGTCGGAGACGCTGGGCCGGCCGAGCTCGCGGGAGTCCTGAAGGGCGGTGGCCGGCTCGGTCGCGGCGGCCAGGTCGAGGCCGCTCAGCGGCGAGCCGGTGGGGGTCAGCGACCGGGTGAAGATCGAGAAATAGTGCTCGCCGCCGGTCGTCGCCGGCCGCAGGGTGAGGCCTTCGGCGCCACGGGAGCGCCAGAACCGCTGCGCGGCCGCGATCTGCGAGTCGGCGACCGGCACGACGAAGGCGAACGAGGCCGCGCCGATCAGGTTGGCCGACGCGAGCGGGGCGGTCGCCGCGTCGAAGTCCTCCCACGTCAGGTCGGGGTCGGTGCCGATGCCGGCGGCGGCGGTCTCGACCAGCGAGCGGTAGCGCTCGGTCTCGGTCTGCACGGCGGCCCGGGCCACGGCGGTGCGCTGGTCCATCACCCGGTCGGCGTTGTCGCTCTGCACGTCGCGCATCCCGGCATAGACCGACAGCACGACGGTGAGGCCGACCAGCAGGACGACGCCCGCGAACAGGGACCCGGTGAAGCGCCCGCGGCGGGCCTCCGTCGCGGTGGTTGAAAAGTCGCGTCGCTTCACCAAAGTGAGCATAAAACGCAAATCACCCTCGTCGACCCGGTTCGGCCGACGAGGGTGAGGCTGATTCGCTTACTTCCAGGTGTCGTACTGGTAGAGGTTCTGCTGGGCCATCAGGGTGGTGACCTTGGTGTAGTAGTTCGGGTCGGTGGCGTAACCCGCCTTCCACACCTTCCAGATGAAGCTGTTCGCCTTCTTCGTGTAGTTGAAGGCACCGGCGTAGCGGGGGTTGACCCGCAGGAAACTGCCGTGGTCGCGGAACGAGTGCGCCATGGTGGCGTACGTGCGGAAGGTCGCCACCGTGGAGAAGCACGAGCCGGCCTTCGTGCACTCCTGGGTGCGGTAGTCGTGGCAGCCGTTGGCCAGCGTGCCGAACTTGCCGCTCTGGCACTTGATGCCGAAGTAGTTGCGGTCGACCGACGCGAGGCCGCTGCGGCCCCAACCCGACTCGAGGATCGCCTGCGCGAGCGTCACCGAGGCCGGCACGCCGTACTCGCGCCAGCCGCGCTGCGCGCCCGGGACGGCGGCCTGGATGAACTGCTCCGGCGTGAGGGTCACGGCCGGGGCGGCCGGCGCCGGCTTCGCGCCCGGGCAGAGCTTGAGGGCGGGCGTGACGACGTACGCGTGCGAGATGTAAGCGCCGTCGGCGAGGCGGTTCCACTGCGTGGTCGAGCGGACCGTGCCCTTGACCAGGCTGCCGGCGACGTAGCAGACACCGGTCACCTTGGCGCCGGTGGCGAGCACACGCTTGACCGGCGAGGTCGTGAACGGCCCGGTACGAACGTTGACCTTGCCGTCACCGCTGCGGACCGTGCCGACCTTGTTCGTGGTCGCGACCGGCTTGGTCTTCGGTTTGGTCTTCGGTTTGGTCTTCGGCTTGGCCTTGACGGCGGTGGCGCGCGAGGCGCTGGTCTCGCACCGCTCGATCGTCGAGCCGCCACTGACGTACGCGTGGGTGACGTAGCCGCCGGTGCTGAGCCTGTCCCACTGGGTGGTGGTGCGCACCGAGCCGCGGACGCTCTGCCCGGTGACCGAGCAGACGGCGGTGACCTTCTGGCCGCCGCGCAGCGAGCCGACCACGTCAGCGGCGAGCGACGGCGTGGCACGCACCTTCAGCGTGCTGCGCACCTCGACCGTGACCGACACTCCGGCCGCACTCGCCGCGGTGGGCGCGGCGACCAGGCCGGCGCCGACGGCGAACACGAGCAGGGGGCCGGTGACCCGGCGGGCGTACTGCCTCATAGAGAACGTCTCCTTCGTAGCGGGCGGCGTCCGTACGAAGGTCGCGTTCAGGCGTTGCGAGGCAAGAGCGCGCGAGGGTGCAGAACCGTTGCGACGGGGACCACATGTGGCGGCTGTGTCCTGGGGCACACGCCGGGGCTTATGATTTTTGGGCGCGCTTAGAAATGCGGCCGGTTGGGCAATCGGGCTTACGCTCCGTCAGCCCCTCCCCGAACCCGCAGAAGGACATTCGCCCATGACGGTCCTGGCGTCCCCCGAGCAGCCGACCACCGCGCGCCCGCGCGGCGCCCGCCACCTGCTCACGCCGATCGCCATCGCGCTGCTCGCCACAGCCGCGGCCGGCGCTCTCTACCAGTTCTTCGTCCGCACGGCCCTGGGCCAGCGCGTCGACACCGAGGCCATGCGCGGCGCCGACGTCCACCACGTCCGGGTCGTCGAAGTGCTCGACCGCACGCTGAACGGCACGACGCTGGTCAGCCTCGTCCTCGTCTGCCTGTTCGCGGCCGTCTTCGGCGTGCTGCGCAAACGGCTCGACCTGGCCATCGGCGCGACCCTGCTGGTGCTCGGCGCGAACGCCACCACCCGGCTGCTGAAGACCTACCTCGACCGCCCCGACCTCGACGGCTCCGGCATGCCGAACTCGTTCCCGTCGGGCCACACGACGGCCGCCGTGTCGGTCGCCTTCGCCGTGATCCTGGTGCTGCCGCAGGCGTTGCGCGGCATGGTCGCCCTGATCGGCTTCGCCTACGTTACCGTGATCGCGGTGGCGACGGTCTGGGCCGAGTGGCACCGCCCCAGCGACACCGCGGCGGCCCTCGCGGTCACGCTCGCCTGGTCGGCCGTCGCCGTTTTCGGCATCCGCGTACGCCGTCTGAGGCGCGACGGCGGCACCCAGCCGCCCTCCCGCCTGGTCACCGTGCCGCTGCTGGCGATCGGCGCCCTGTCCGCGGTCGTCGGCGGGCTGGGCCTGGCCGCGGTGGCCCTCTCCGAACGCGCCCTGCCCGACCTGGTCTCGGGCCGTTTCGCGTTCCTGTCCGGCTCGGCCGCGATCACCGCCGCCGCGGCCGCCGTCTTTCTCGTCTGGGTGCGGCTGGCCGCCGGTGACCGTCTGGTGGCCGCCACCCCCGCAGCAGAGCAGTCCGACGGCGCGGCACCCGCCGCCCGCCGCGTCAAGGGAGGCAAAGCATGACCACACCCAACATTCCCGGCAGCAACCCGTCGAGTTCCGGCGGTGCCGTCCCGCCCGGCCCGGCCGGCGTACCCACCCTGCCCGCCCAGACCCAGGCCGCCGGGGGCGCGCCGACGGTCGTGGTCGGCACGTTCCCCGACTACGCGCAGGCGCAGAAGGCCGTGGACACGCTGTCGGACAACAAGTTCCCAGTCGAACGCACCGCCATCATCGGCACCGACCTGCGCCTGGTCGAGAACGTGCTGGGCCGCCTGACCACCGCGCGCGCGGCGCTGGCCGGCGCGGCCAGCGGCGCCTGGTTCGGCCTCTTCATCGGCCTGCTGTTCGGCCTGTTCAGCACGTCGAGCTGGTTCGGTGTCATCCTGGCCGGTCTGCTGATCGGTGCCGCGTGGGGTGCCGTCTTCGGCGCCATCGCCCACGCCGCCACCGGCGGCCGCCGCGACTTCGCCTCCCGCTCCTCGATCCAGGCGGGTCAGTACGCGGTGGTGACCGACGCCGAGGTGGCCGACCAGGCCCGCTCCCTGCTGGTCCAGCTCAACTGGCAGGCGTCCGGCGCGCAGTAGGCGGGCCCCCGAACAAGCGAGATCGCCTCACCCTCGTCGGCCGAACCGGGCCGGCGGGGGTGTTTCACGTTGCGTGCGGGGCGAGTTCGGGCCGACGACTTGCCCCGATCAGGTTCGCGGCATCGTCGGTGACGACCGGCCGCTGATCGAGGTCTGACCGGCTCAGAGCGCTTCGTGCAGTTCGGCTCGGAGTTTGCCCAGGGCCTTGGTCAGCAGGCGGGACACGTGCATCTGGGAGATGCCGACCTGATCCGCGATCTGCGACTGGGTCAGGTTTCCGTAGAACCGCAGCGTCAGGATCTTCTGCTCGCGCTCGTCGAGCGTCGCCAGGGCGGGACCCAGGGCCACCCGCGTCTCGGCGAGCTCGAATTCGGAGTCTTCGCCGCCGAGCGTGTCCCCGAGCTCCGTCATACCGTCCGCGCCGATCGGCGTCGACAGCGACGTGGCGTTGTAGGCGCGCGCCCCTTCAAGACCCTCCAGTACGTCTTCCTCGCTGACGCCCAGGTGGGTCGCGACGTCGGCGACCGTCGGCGACCGCCCGAGGCTGTGGGTCAGGGTGCTGTTGGCCTCCGTGATCGCCAGGCGCAGCTCCTGGAGGCGGCGTGGCACCCGCACCGACCACGTACGGTCCCGGAAGTGCCTCTTGATCTCGCCGATGATGGTCGGGATGGCGTAGCCGGCGAAGTCGACACCGCGTTCGGGATCGAATTTGTCGACGGCCTTGATGAGACCGACGGTGGCGGTTTGGACAAGATCGTCGGTGGGTTCGCCGCGGCCGGAGTAGCGGTGGGCGAGGTGGCGGGCCAACGGCAGCCAGGCCTCGATGGCCCGGTCGCGCAGGCCGGCGCGGGCGGGGTCGCCCGGCGGGAGCGCGGAGAGGTTGACCAGCAGTTCCGTGGCGGTGTCGGCCACCCTCGTGTGCACGGCACGGGTCATGGTCATGACGATGGTCCTCCATGGCGGGCAGAGAGCCGTGCCCGCTGACGGCGACCGTTCAGTTACTCCAAGCTAACCGAGAAGCCGAGCGTTGCCTAGCCGAAAGTATGACTGTCACCCCGCATCCCCCGACGCTGCCGAGCGCTCTCGAGGGATTTAATGTCTGAGCTCCGTGGTAAACAGCGGATGCACAACCGGCACCTCAAGACGGGAAACACCAATGGCCATTCTCGGCATCGACATCGGCGGTTCGGGCGTCAAGGGCGCCCCCGTCGACACCGTCCGCGGCGAGCTGCTCGCCGAGCGGTACAGGGTGCCCACGCCCCAGCCGTCCGACGTCACCAGCGTCGTCGAGGCGGTCGCCGAGGTGGCGGGCCAGTTCGAGGGCCAGTTCGACCGGGTCGGCATCACCTTCCCCGGCGTCGTGGTCGACGGTGTCACCCGCACCGCGGCGAACGTCGACAAGTCCTGGCTCGACGCGCCGGCCGCCCGGCTGTTCGCCAACCGGCTCGGCAAGCCCGTGTCGGTGCTCAACGACGCCGACGCCGCCGGGGTCGCCGAGGTGACCTTCGGCGCGGGCCGCGACCAGGCCGGCCTGATCGTCATGCTGACCTTCGGTACGGGCATCGGCAGCGCGCTGTTCCTCGACGGCACCCTGATCCCGAACACCGAGTTCGGCCACCTCGAGCTCGACGGCTACGACGCCGAGACGCGCGCCTCCGACCGGGCCCGCGAGATCGAGGAGCTGAGCTGGGAGAAGTGGGCCTCCCGGGTCCGCAACTACCTCTCGCACGTCGAGGGACTGCTCTCGCCGCGGCTGTTCATCCTCGGCGGCGGCGTCAGCAAGAAGGCCGACCGCTTCCTCCCGCTGATCGACATTCGTACCCCGATGGTCCCGGCCACGCTGCTCAACAACGCGGGCATCATCGGCGCGGCCCAGACGGCCGAGATCGACGCGCGCAAGGGCGACCGTGACGGCATCGCGCCGCACGAGGCCGGCGCCCGGGTGGCGGGGTAACGATGCCGCGCACGATCGCCACCAACGACACGGTCGGCCGCGAGGAACTGCTCGAGTTCCTGCGGCCGCGGCACAAGGCCATCCTCATGACAACCCGCCGCGACGGCCGCCCGCAGGCGTCGCCGAACACGTGCGGCCTCGACGTCGAGGGCCGCATCGTCATCTCGACCTATCCCGAACGGGCCAAGGTCTACAACCTGCGCCGCGACCCGCGCGTGTCGGTCTGCGTGCTGTCCGACGACTTCGGCGGGCCTTGGGTGCAGGTCGACGGGGTGGCCGAGGTGCTCGACCTGCCCGAGGCACTCGAGCCGCTGGTCGAATACTTCCGGGTCATCTCGGGCGAGCACTCCGACTGGGACGAGTACCGCCAGGCGATGCGCGACCAGGGCAAGTCCCTGATCCGCATCACCATCGAGCGGTGGGGCCCGATCGCGACCGGCGGCTTCCCGGCCCGCCTGGCCTAACCCCGCCACCCCTGCAGGCGTTTGGTGGCGGCACGGGCGAGCGACTCGATCGCGGATCTCTCCGTCCCCCAGTTCTCGTACCCGCGGGAGTCGACGAGGGTGACGGCGTCGTTGACGCGGACGGCGGCGATGTAGGTCGCCGTCCGCTCGCCGTCGCCGGTCGGCTCGCCGTCGCCGCCCCGGGCCTCGTACGACCGCTCGATCAGCAGCGACTCGTCCCCCAGGCCCAGCGACCCGAGCGACTCGAACCGGGCCTCCAGGTCACCGATCTTGCCCGTCGGGCAGACGTCGACGGCGGCCCGCAGCTCGGCCAGGTAGTCCTGGGCGCCCTCGCCGCGATAGACGGTCACGGTGTCGTAGATCGTGTCGTCCGGGACGTTCTCAGCCGGGGTCTTCGGGCCGCGATAGACGACGAACACCGACGCCCCGGCCCCGACCTGCTTCTGGCTCGGGAACTTCGCCTTCGCGCAGAACTCGGGCACCTCGCGGGTCTCGTCCAGGCGCTTGAATTCGCTGTTGCCCACGTCGTCCTTGGTGAGCAGCGCCCGGCCCGGGATCGACTTCGGGATCGCGGGACCGGTGCTGGACGGCGGCGGGCTGCTCGGCGGAGCGCTGCTGACCGGCGGCTTCGTCGTGACCGACGGCGTCGGTGTCGGCGGTGCTGTGGTAGCCGGTGCCGGCGACGCGCTCACGGCCGGCGGGAGAACCGTGCGCTGGTCAGGCCCGCCGGCCAGCGCGAACCCGCCGCCGATCGCCGCGGCGGCTAGCGCGGCGGTGGCGCCGGCGGTCACGACGGCCGCACGCGAACGGCGACGGCCGGCTTGACGGCGCAGCTCAGGCCCCGAGAGCAGCAGCCCCCGGTCGGCGTCGGACGACAGCGCGGCGAAGGCGCGCTCCACCTCATTCGGCATCGGAGACCTCCGGCGTACGCAGGGCAGGCGCGAGAATCGTGGCGAGCTCGGCGCGGCCGCGGGTCAGCCGCGAGGTGACCGTGCCGACGGGCGAGCCGACCTCGGCGGCGATGTCGGCCACCGACATGTCGAACAGGTAGTGCAGGGCGATCGCCTGCCGGATCGGCGCGGGCAGCCGGCGCAACGCGGCCGTCAGCACCACGGCGTCCTCACCGGGCGGACCGACCGGCTCGGGCGGACCGGCTCGGCGCACGGCCGACCGCCAGCCGCTCAGGCGCCGCCAGCGGTCGGTGCACAGACGCGCGACGGTCAGCCGTACCCAGCCCTCGGGCGCCGGGTGCGCGGCGACCGCACGCCAATGACGCCAGGCCCTCGTATAGGCCTCCTGCACCACGTCCTGCGCCTCGGCGAGATCGCCGGTCAGCGCGTAGCCGTAGCGCAGGATCCGGGCGGACGTCTCCCGGTAGAACTCGTCGAAGCTGTCCGCCTCGCGCATCCGCGCTGACCCCTCTCGCCTCACTCAGTGCACCGGTAACGCCCGGCGTCGCCAGAATGCTGCACCCGCGAGAAAGTTTCCTCCCCGATCCCGGCCAACCTGCCACCTGTGGACAACCGCCGGTCCGCGCTTGACAACGCGTAATCTGACCCTCTCTCCCGGGGCGGGTGGGGGAGGCGGTGGCAGTAGCGGTGGCAGTAAAAGTCCGGGCCACCCCGGTCCGGCGCAACCAATGAGGCCGGCATGAGAGAAGGCCTCAGCCGACCAGCGGCTTCTCGGCCCCCAGCAGATAGATCAGCGTGTCGCGGTGCATGGCGGCGATGGGCTCGAGCAGGTCGGGGTGCCGCAGCAGTGCGGCAGCGTCCAGGTCGCGGTTGTCGGGCTCGAGCAGGCGACGGAACTCGGCCGGCGCTCCCCCTTCCTTGCGCGGGTAGGGCATGGGCCGGTCCTGAGCCATCGGCACGGCGGCGATGACCGCGTCGACGCCCCGGCGGGCCAGCGAGGGGTCGGCGAGCAGGCAGGCGGCCCAGCTCACCACTACCTCGTCGACCCAGGTGCGCCAGCCCTCCTCCTCGGCCTCCTCGTCGTCGGGTTCGCTGCCGGCCCGCCAGTCGAGGACCGCCGAGCCTCCGGGGCCGGCGATCGCGACCAGGGCGGCGTCGATGTCGGTGGGGTATCGCAGCCACGCCGCGACGGTGACGGCCTGGCGCGCCTGCAGCTCCGAGAGTGTGTGGGCGATCATGTCCGCGCTCCCCGAGGGGTAAGCACGCGACAGCCAGTGCGTGCTCGCCGCGATTACGGGCGAGAGCTCGACAGACGGTCCGGCCAACGGGTGCTCCTCCGGTCAGGCGCGGCACCGGTCGGCCCGCGTCACCGGTTCTCTCGGTCGAGCAGGTGGGTGACCTGAGCAGGGTCACCGGGATGGCAACGCACGGCAACCGACACGCTCCCGTGCCGGCGGCGAATGGCTTCGGGCGGGCCGATCCGGCCCGCGAGCAGGGCTGGACGCCGGCGTCCCCCGGTCGTACGTGGACCTGGGCGAACCACGAACTCGCGATGCAGGTGTGGCTGCCGGGACTCGTGCGCAGGAGGGTCTTGACGCGGCTCGGGGCCGAGCGGGACGAGGGACTGATCACGCCGATCGAGCCTCGCCCGCCGTTCCCGGGGTCGATCACCGTGCGAAAAGCGCCGAACCGGAAACGCGATTTTGCCTGCCGGTAACGTTCCGATGATCAGACTCGGTAAGCATGAGGGTGCGATCGGCGGGGCCGATTTGGCGGAATTCATCGGGGGCGCGAGACCGCGCCTGGATGAGCCGAGCCGAGCCGACTCCGGTAGGTTGGGCGCATCGGCACGCCATCGTTTGCGGCGCCTCCACAGCGGAGAAGTATGCCCTGACGGCGGTCTGGATTCGCCGAACTAGTCCGCGCCCTCCTGATTACGGTGGAGATCATGACCGGTCGTTTTCCCATCGAAGATGTGACGCCTTCGGTGTCCTGTGGCCGCTATCCCGCGAAAGCGGTCGTCGGTGAAATCGTGCCCGTCTCCGCCGTGTCCTATCGCGAAGGTCATCATGCGCTGGGGGTGAATGTGGTATGGCGCGGTCCCGACGGGGAGTCCGAGCCGTTCACCCGCATGCGTCCGGGCGAGCCCGGCCTCGACCAGTGGCACGGGTCGATCCGTCCCGACCGGGTGGGCCGGTGGACGTTCACCGTCGAGGCGTTCGAAGACCCGTACCGCACGTGGCGCGACGCCGTGGTGAAGAAGATCGGCGCCGGTCAGGGCCTGGAGGATCTGTCCAACGACATCTTCGAGGGCGCCGAGGTGCTCGATTTGGCCACGAAGATCGTCCCCACTGATCAAGAGGACCGGGTACGGGAGGCCGCCGCGGCCCTGCGTGACGAGCAGCGCTCGCTGTTCGCCCGGGTGTCGCCCGCGCTCGACCTGGAGGAACTGCTCTGGCACCACCCGGTTCGCCAGCTGGTGACGACCACCCGGTCGTACGCGGTCTGGGTCGACCGCAAGCGGGCGCTCTACTCGGCGTGGTACGAGTTCTTCCCCCGGTCGGAGGGCGCCGAGGTCGGCCCGGACGCGATCCCGATCAAGCACGGCACGTTCGCCACCGCGGCCGAGCGCATCCCGGCCGTCGCCGCCATGGGCTTCAACGTGCTCTACCTGCCCCCGATCCACCCGATCGGCAAGATCAACCGCAAGGGCCGTAACAACACCCTGGTCGCGCGGCCCGAAGACGTCGGCTCCCCGTGGGCGATCGGCTCCGACGAGGGCGGCCACGACGCGATCCACCCGCAGCTGGGCACGCTCGAGGACTTCCGCGCCTTCATCGCCACCGCCCGCGACAACGGCCTCGAGGTCGCGATGGACCTGGCCCTGCAGGTCGCGCCTGACCACCCGTGGGTCACGTCGAACCCCGAGTTCTTCACCCGCCGGGCCGACGGCACCATCGCCTTCGCCGAGAACCCGCCCAAGAAGTACCAGGACATCTATCCGCTGAACTGGGACAACGACTACAAGGCGCTGCGCGACGAGGTCTACCGCGTGGTCATGCACTGGGTCGACAACGGCGTGAAGATCTTCCGTGTCGACAACCCGCACACCAAGGCGCTGAATTTCTGGCAGTGGCTGATCGCCAAGGTCAAGGAGAACGACCCCGACGTGCTGTTCCTGGCCGAGGCGTTCACGCGGCCGGCGATGATGAACGGGCTCGGCAAGATCGGCTTCACGCAGTCGTACACGTACTTCACCTGGCGCACCACGGCCTGGGAGATGCGCGAGTACATGGAGCAGCTGCTGCAGACGATCGACTGGATGCGGCCCAACTTCTGGCCCAACACCCCCGACATCCTGCACGAGTCGCTGCAGCACGGCGGCCCGCCGATGTTCAAGATCCGGTCGGTGCTGGCAAGCATGCTTTCGCCGTCCTGGGGCATGTATGCGGGTTACGAACTCTTCGAGCACGTCGCTCGACCGGGTGCCGAGGAATACATCGACAACGAGAAGTTCGAGCTCAAGCCCCGCGACTGGGCGGGCGCCGAGCGGGCCGGCCGGTCCCTGGCGCCGTACCTGACCAAGCTGAACCGCATCCGCGACGAGAACCCCGCTCTGCACTGGCTGCGCAACCTCCAGTTCCACGACATCGACAACAGCGCGCTGCTGTGCTTCTCGAAGCGTGACCCCGAGACCGGAAACACGGTTCTTGTGGTGGTCAGCTTCGACTCGGCGACCGTGCAGTGGGGCAACACCGTGCTGAACATGCCGGCGCTCGGCATGGACTGGCACGAGCGGTTCACGGTGGTCGACCAGATCACCGGGGCCACGTACGAGTGGGGGCAGCACAACGCCGTGCGGATCGATCCGTACGTCGAGCCGGCACACGTCTTCGTGATCCAGCCGGCCTAGTTAACAGTCACCTGTGGGTGGGTAGGTGGGGAACCTGATGGACCTGAAAAACGATCTCGACCTAGATGCGGCGGCCGAGCACGACCCGGCCGAGGGCAGCCATGTCGAGGACGGGGTGGTCGAACACCCCACCGCCGACGACTTCGAGCACGCCCGGTCGCTGCCGGCCGACCGCACCTGGTTCCAGCGCGCCGTCTTCTACGAGGTGCTGGTCCGGGCGTTCTACGACTCCGGCACGGACGGCTCGGGCGACCTGCGCGGCCTGATCGAGCGGCTCGACTACCTGCAGTGGCTCGGCGTCGACTGCCTGTGGCTGCCGCCGTTCTACCAGTCACCGCTGCGTGACGGCGGCTACGACATCAGCGACTTCTACCGGGTGCTGCCCGAGTTCGGCACGGTCGAAGACTTCGTGGCCCTGCTCGACGCCGCCCACAAGCGCGGCATCCGGGTGATCACCGACCTGGTCATGAACCACACCTCCGACCAGCACGCCTGGTTCCAGGAGTCGCGGCGTGACCCCGACGGCCCGTACGGCGATTTCTATGTCTGGAGCGACACGAGCGACAAGTACAAGGACGCTCGTGTCATCTTCGTCGACACCGAGGAGTCGAACTGGACCTTCGACCCGGTGCGGCGGCAGTTCTTCTGGCACCGGTTCTTCTCCCACCAGCCCGACCTCAACTACGACAACCCGGCCGTGCAGAACGCGATGCTCGACGTGCTGCGGTTCTGGCTCGACCTGGGCATCGACGGCTTCCGGCTCGACGCGGTGCCCTACCTGTTCGAGCGCGAGGGCACCAACGGCGAGAACCTGCCCGAGACGCACGCCTTCCTCAAGCACTGCCGCAAGGTCATCGATGACGAGTTCCCGGGCCGGGTGCTGCTCGCCGAGGCCAACCAGTGGCCGGCCGACGTGGTCGAATACTTCGGCGACTCGAAGGCCGGCGGCGACGAGTGCCACATGGCGTTCCACTTCCCGCTGATGCCGCGCATCTTCATGGCCGTACGCCGTGAGTCGCGCTTCCCGATCTCGGAGATCCTGGCCCAGACGCCGGCCATCCCGGACAACTGCCAGTGGGGCATCTTCCTGCGCAACCACGACGAGCTCACCCTCGAGATGGTCACCGACGAAGAGCGCGACTACATGTTCACCGAGTACGCCAAAGACCCACGGATGAAGGCGAACGTCGGCATCCGTCGCCGGCTCGCCCCGCTGCTCGAGAACGACCGCAACCAGATCGAGCTGTTCACGGCGCTGCTGCTGTCGCTGCCCGGCTCGCCGGTGCTCTACTACGGCGACGAGATCGGCATGGGCGACAACATCTGGCTCGGCGACCGCGACGGTGTGCGGACGCCCATGCAGTGGACGCCCGACCGTAACGCCGGGTTCTCGACGGCCAACCCGGGCCGCCTCTACCTGCCGGCCAACCAGGACCCGGTCTACGGCTACCAGGCGGTGAACGTGGAGGCGCAGCGCGACAGTTCCACGTCGTTGCTGAACTGGACGCGTACGATGCTGGCCGTGCGACGCCGCCACGAAGCGTTCGCCGTCGGGACCTTCCGCGAACTCGGCGGATCGAACCCCTCGGTGCTGGCGTACCTGCGCGAGGACGGCGACGACGTCGTGCTGTGCGTGAACAACCTGTCGCGCTTCCCGCAACCGATCGAGCTGAACCTGCAGCACTGGAACGGGTACACCCCCGTCGAACTGACCGGGCATGTGAACTTCCCGCGCATCGGCCAGTTGCCGTACCTGCTGACGCTCCCCGGGCACGGCTTCTACTGGTTCCAGCTCTGCGGATCCGAGGAGAAGCAATGACGTTGCCCTTCGCCGAATGGCTGCCGCTGCAACGCTGGTACGCCGGCCGCTCCCGCACCCTGTCGTCGGTCAAGGAGGCGTCGTCCACAGCGCTCGACGACGCTCTCGACCTGGTACTGATCGACGTCGAGTACACCGACGGCAGTTCCGAGCGCTACCAGGTGATCGTGGCCTGGGAATCAGGCCCGGTCGTCGAGTTCAGCGAGGTCGCGACGATCGGCACCGACGGCGACCGTACGGGCTATGACGCTCTCTACAACCCGGGCGCCGCTCGCAAGCTGCTGGCCCTGATCGCGGCGGGCGGCACGGTCGGCGACGTCATCTTCGAGCCCGAGCCCGGCTCGGAGTTCCCGGTCGACGCGTGGCCGCGGGTCTTCGACGCCGAGCAGAGCAACACCAGCGTCATCTTCGAGCAGGACGCGATCCTCAAGATCTTCCGCCGCGTGTCGGCCGGGATCAACCCCGACATCGAGCTCAACCGGGTGCTCGGCCGCCGCGACAACCCGCACGTGGCCCGGCTGCTCGGCTCGTTCGAGACCACCGAGAGCGGCGAGCCGTGCCCGCTGGGCATGGTCACGGCGTACGCGGTCAACTCGGCCGAGGGGTGGGCGATGGCCACGGCCTCGGCCCGCGACCTGTTCGCCGACGCCGAGATGCGCGCCGACGAGGTGGGCGGCGACTTCCAGGGCGAGTCCTACCGGCTGGGTGAGGCGGTCGCGTCCGCGCACGCCGACCTGGCCGAGGCGCTGGGTACCGGCCCGTCGGTGTTCCCGGTCGACGCGATGCTGGCCCGGCTGCGCCACACCGCGCAGCAGGTCGCCGAGATCCAGCAGTACGTGCCGATGATCGAGCAGCAGTTCCGCGACCTCGACGGTGAGGCCATCGAGGTGCAGCGGGTGCACGGCGACCTGCACCTGGGCCAGGTACTGCGGGTGCCCGAGGGCTGGCTGCTCATCGACTTCGAGGGCGAGCCGGGCGCCCCGCTCGACCAGCGGCGCCTGCCCGACTCGCCGCTGCGGGACATCGCTGGGGTGCTGCGCTCCTACGAATACGCGGCCTACCAGTTGCTGGTCGACCAGGACGACGACGAGCACCTCGGGGCCCGCGCCCGGGAGTGGGTCGACCGCAACCGGGCCGCGTTCTGCGACGGCTACGCGAACGTGGCCGGGATCGACCCTCGCGAGCAGGGCGCGCTGCTGGCCGCCTACGAGCTCGACAAAGCGGTCTACGAGGCCGCGTACGAATCCCGGCACCGGCCCGGTTGGCTGCGCATCCCGCTGCGGTCCATCGCCCGGCTCGTGAACTGATAAAGGAGAACCCCCTCGTGATCGGCCACACCAGCTCCTCGCTCGCCGCCGACCAGCGCGCCATGAACAGCGTGGTGGCCGGTGACACCCACGACCCGCACGGGATTCTCGGCGCGCACCCGGGCGGCGGGAACACGATCATCCGTACGCTCCGCAAGGGGGCCAAGGCCGTCACGCTGGTCTACGAGGGCGAGCGCGTCGAGATGACCCGGGTGCAGGACGACGGGGTGTTCGCCGCCGAGGTGCCCGGCCTGGTGCTCGACTACCGGGTCGAGGTCGACGGCGTCCTGTACGACGACCCGTACCGTCATCTGCCCACGCTGGGCGAGCTCGACCTGCACCTGATCGGCGAGGGCCGGCACGAGAAGCTGTGGAAGGTGCTCGGCGCGCAGCCCCGCGAGCAGGGGGTCGGGTTCGCGGTGTGGGCGCCGAGTGCGCGCGGTGTGCAGGTGATCGGCGACTTCACCGGCTGGGGCCCGTACGCCGGGTGGCCGATGCGTTCGCTCGGCTCGAGCGGCGTGTGGGAGATCTACCTGCCCGACGCGACCGTCGGCGCGAAGTACAAGTTCAAGATCCTCGGACGGGACGGGGTGTGGCGCGAGCACGCCGACCCGCTCGCCCAGCACACCGAGGTGCCGCCGGCCACCGCGTCGGTGGTGTACGAGTCGGCGTACGAGTGGCAGGACGCCGAGTGGCTCCAGCAGCGGGCCGGCAAGGCGTGGCACCAGGAGCCGATGAGCGTGTACGAGGTGCACCTGGGCTCGTGGCGGCCGGGACTCTCGTACACCGAGCTGGCCGATCAGCTCGTGGCATACGTACTGGAAACGGGTTTCACCCACGTCGAGATGATGCCCGTCATGGAGCACCCGTTCGGCGGCTCCTGGGGTTACCAGGTCACCGGCTACTACGCCCCGACCTCGCGTTTCGGCACGCCCGACGAGTTCCGTTTCCTGGTCGACAAGCTGCACCAGGCCGGCATCGGCGTGATCCTCGACTGGGTTCCGGCGCACTTCCCCAAGGACGAGTGGGCTCTCGCGCGCTTCGACGGCACCCCGCTGTACGAGCACGGCGACTGGCGCCGCGGCGAACACCCCGACTGGGGCACGTACGTGTTCGACTTCGGGCGTACGGAGGTGCGGAACTTCCTGGTCGCCAACGCGCTCTACTGGTGCGAGGAGTTCCACGCCGACGGTCTGCGGGTCGACGCGGTGGCCTCGATGCTCTACCTGGACTACTCGCGCAAGGACGGCGAGTGGACCCCGAACCAGTACGGCGGCCGCGAGAACCTCGACGCGATCAGTTTCCTGCAGGAGATGAACGCGACCGTCTACAAGAACTACCCCGGCGCGATCACGATCGCCGAGGAGTCGACCGCGTGGCCGGGCGTCACCCGCCCCACCCACCTGGGCGGCCTCGGGTTCGGGTTCAAGTGGAACATGGGCTGGATGAACGACACCTTGTCCTACATGGAGAAGGAGCCGATCTACCGCCAGTGGCACCACCACCAGATGACCTTCGCCACCGTGTACGCCTGGAGCGAGAACTACATCCTGCCGATCAGCCACGACGAGGTCGTGCACGGCAAGGGCTCGCTGACCGGCAAGATGCCCGGCGACCTGTGGCAGAAGCTGGCCAACACGCGGGCGCTGCTCGGGTTCATGTGGGCCTTCACCGGCAAGCAGCTCATCTTCATGGGTGCCGAGCTGGGCGACCTGCGCGAGTGGAGCGAGGAGCGCGGCCTCGACTGGAACCTGCTCGACGACCCGCAGTTCGGCGGCATCCAGCACCTGGTCAAAGACCTGAACCGGGTCTACCGGGAGACGCCGGCGCTGTGGACGCAGGACACCGAGGCGAGCGGCTTCCGGTGGATCACCAGCGAGGACTCACAGCACAACACGTTCTCGTTCGTCCGGTTCGCGCCGAACGGCGACGTGCTGGCCTGCGTCGTGAACTTCGCGGCGGTTCCGCACGAGGGCTACCGCATCGGCCTGCCCCGGCCCGGCCGCTGGGACGAGGTCATCAACACCGACAGCGAGCTGTACGGCGGTTCGGGCGTGGGCAACCTCGGCGGGGTCGAGACCGACGCCATGCCGTGGCACGGGTTCGACCAGTCGGTGTCGCTGCGGGTGCCGCCGCTGGGCGCGGTCTGGCTGCGCCTGTCCGCTTGACATTCCTCTGTGGGCGAACAACACCGCGCGGATCGTCGTGCGGACGCGGTAGCCTACCCGAATTGGGTCGTCTTTTGTGGACATCTGTCACGAATCTGACTGGCGGGTTCAATCATTTGACCTCGGTCAATAGGTTCGACTCGGCCCGTCGGTGGGAAAGGTCCCCTGGCGGGCCGAGGCTCCCCCCTGTCGGGCCGAGGCTCTCCCCCCGGGCGGGCCGGGCTCTTCTCCGGGCGGGCCGAGGCTCTCCCCATGTCGGGCCCAGGCTCTCCTCCGGGCGGGCCGAGCGATCGGAGGATGTGCTGATGGACGGTCAGTCGGTGGAGGCCATCGACCTCGGGCAGGTCGACGACGACCTGCTGGCCGAGCTCAGCCCCGCCCTGCGCGCGGCGATCGCGCGGGTCTACGCCGCCGACGACCTCGACGAGGGCCCGGGCGGGTTCAACTCGTTCGTCGACGCCGACCTCTAGCCACATGTGGCCCGACGGCCTCGACGTCGCCGCAATGACCACGCGGGGATGGCGGCCCAAGCCGTTCCACCAGTTCGTCGTCAAGATTCACAGCCGGTGCAACCTGGCCTGCGACTACTGCTACGTCTACGAGTCGGCCGATCAGGGGTGGCGTGATCAGCCTCGGGTGATGAGTTCGGCCGTCTTCACCACGGCCTGCCAGAACATCGCCGCGCACGCGGAATCATCGGTCAGCCTCGTCCTCCACGGCGGGGAGCCGCTGCTGGTGGGGGCCGAGCATCTCGACCGGCTGGCCGGGATCGCGACTCGCGTGCTGGGGTCGCGGGTCCGGCTGGGGCTGCAGACCAACGGGCTGCTCTTCGACCCGGCGATCGCGTCCGTTTGTGAGCGCTGGGGCATTCGCGTGGCGGTCAGCGTCGACGGGGACGCGGCGGGCCACGATCGTCACCGTCGGTTCGGGGACGGGCGCGGGAGCCACTCCGGGGTTTTGCGAGGGATCTCCCTGCTGCGTTCAAAGCCCGATGTGTACGCCGGGTTGCTGTGCACCGTGGATCTCTCGAACGACGCGGTGGGGACCTACGAGGCGCTGCTCGCACTGGAGCCGCCGACGGTCGACTTTCTGCTGCCGCACGGGAACTGGAACCAGCCCCCGCCCCGGCGCTTCGAGAGCGACCCCCCGGCGTACGGGCAGTGGTTGGCTCGGATCTTCGACCGGTGGTTCGACGCACCCGTTCGTGAGACGGGGGTCCGGCTCTTCGACGACATCCTCGCGCTGACGCTGGGTGGCCGCGGAACGTCCGAATCCGTGGGGCTGCAACCGATCCGGGTCGCCGTGATCGAAACCGACGGGTCGGTGGAGCAGGTCGACACGCTGAAGACCGCCTTCGCCGGCGCCACGCGGGTACCGCTCGGTGGGGGCGGCAATCCGCTGGACACGGCGCTGATGTCGCCGCCGATGGTCGCGCGGCAGATCGGGCGCGAGGCCCTCTGCGACACCTGCCGCTCGTGCGCGATCAGCGAGATCTGCGGCGCGGGCAACTACACGCACCGATACCGCGCGGGCAGCGGCTTCCTCAATCCGTCGGTCTACTGCCCCGACCTGCAGTTCCTGATCGGCCACATCCGCGACCGGGTGCTGGCTTCGCTCCCACCCGGGGTATTGGTCTCACTCCCCTCGAGGACCGCTGATGGAGCCTAGGCAGCTCGCACGCGACCTCGGCGGCGGGTTCGGGTCGCCGCCGGGTCTCGCGCTGCTCGGTGCGGGGCAGGCCCGGAAGCGGTCGGTGCTGCTGCGCATGCTGCTCAACGACGCCGATCGTCACTCCGGCGCGGCGCGGGCCCGGCTGCCGGAGGCGTACGAATATCTCGTCGAAACCCGGAAGGCCGACGAGCTGCTCGCCTATCCGAACGTCGGGCCGTGGCTCGTGCACGCCGTGCGCCGGCTCGGAAATCTGATCTCGTCGGACGTGCCGGTCTGGGCCGACCTGGCCTACCTGGGATGGGTGGCGGCGGCGCACTTCGTGACGACGCGGCGCGAGGGCAGCATCGACGTGATCGTGCGGGACGGGGAGGTCATGCTGCCGGGGCTCGGGCTGGCCCGGCTCGACACGCCGGGGACGCACACCGAGGCCACGATCTCGGTCAGCGGCGGGCGCATCGAGATGACGACCGAGCGGGCGCGGCTGATCCTGCGCGATCCGGGCGCCACCTCGGACGAACGGTGGTTGCCACTGCGCAAGCTCGGGGCGACGTACTCGGGTCTGCGAACGGTGTATCTCGACGACATCGACCCGTTTCGCGACCTGTCCGACCCGTACACGAAAGCGCAGTTGACCTCGCCGCCGCCCCGGCTGACGGCGGTCGAGGCGGCGGCCTGGTCGCGGGCGTTCGTCGGGGCGCTCGAGATTCTGCGGCGGCATCACGAGGGATACTCGGCGGGCATCGACGAGGTGCTGCGGGCGGTCGTGCCGCTGACCGCCACGCCGGTCGCCAACGGAGTCAGCAACACATCGCTGCACGCCTATGGAAGCGTGAACATGAGCGCGGCGGGTGGGCCGCACCAGTTCGCACTCACACTGATCCACGAATGCCAGCATCTGAAACTGACCGCGCTGACCGACCAGGTCGAGCTGCAGAAGCCGTCGACCGTCAAGGACCTGTACGCCCCGTGGCGCGACGACCCTCGGCCGCTGTCGGGGTTGTTGCAGGGGATCTACGCACACATCGGGGTCACCGATTTCTGGCGTGTCCATCGGCGTACGGCGGAGTCCCCGCTCGCCGACGTCGAGTTCGCGCGGTGGCGGGCCCAGGTGCGGCAGGCGCTGCTGGTGGCGGCCGGGTCGCCGTTGCTGACCGAGGACGGCGTGGCCTTCGTACGGGCCATGGGTGTGGCTGTTCGGCACTGGTCGTCGGAGAACGTGCCACCGCGGCTCGAGTCGCTGGCCCGGGAGGCGTCGGCCGGTCATCTCGTGGCCTGGCGCGTGCGGAACATGGCCGTGCCGTCGTTGCCTTTGCGCGCCGATCTCGACCCGCACGGTATGCCGCCGTCCCAGGTCGTGGCAACGCCCGCGGGGTCGCGCGATCGGCTGCCGGTCGGCTATCTCAAGCTGAACCGGGCCGCGGGGTTGCCGGCCTCGCCCGCGCCCGCGTCGGATCTCGCGTACGCCGAGGGTGACTACGAGCGGGCGCTGACCCTCTACAACGACGAGATCCGTTCTTCTCCGTCTCCCGAGGCGTGGGCCGGTTTTGCGCTCTGCCTGCGTCACCTCGCCGGGGAGGAGCAGTCGGCGGCGCTGTTCCGGCGGCCCGAGGTGGTGGCTGCCCTCTATCACCAGGAACCCTGCGACATCGTCGAACTCACGGCCTGGCTGTCGTGACCCTGCTGAAAAACCAGAGATTTCTGCTGTTGTGGAGCGGTAACGCGCTCTCCCTGGTCGGCACGTCGGGTGTCCGACTCGCCTATCCGCTGCTGGCGCTGACCCTGTTCGACTCCCCCTCGCTCGCCGGATGGATCGCGTTCGCCGCCGCCGTACCGACGCTGTTGCTGCAGGTGCCGGCGGGTCTCGCGGCCGACACGGTGAACCGGCGCCTCGTCATGCTGCTCGCGTCGGCGGCCGGCCTGATCGCCACGACGGCGGTGCTGCTGGCCTCGGCGCTCGACCTGCGCGGCACGGCGATCATCCTGGTCGTCGCCGCGGTCGTCGAGGGCTGCGCGTACGTCTTCTTCAGCATCGCCGAGGTCGGCGCGGTCCGCGATGTGGTGGACGAGCGGCACCGCACGGTCGCGTTCTCGTTCCTGGAGGCCGAACAACCCATCGGCAACCTCGCCGGGCGCGCGGTCGGTGGCGCGTTGTTCGACCTGTCGCGCTGGGCGCCGTTCCTCCTCAACGCTTTCTCGTACGTCTTCTGCCTGGTCACCCTGGCCCGAATGCCCTCGCGACTGTTCGACCCCCGCCCGTCCGCGGCGGCACCCGCTCCGGACCCGTTCGTGGAGGCGCCCACTCCGGACCCGTTCGTGGGGGCGCCCGCTCCGGACCAGTCCTGGGGCGGCACCGCTCTCGGGCGGGTCACCGGCTTCTGGCAACGGATGAGCGAAGGCCTCGTCTGGCTGTGGCGAATCCCCTACTTACGTCTGACCACCGTCATAACCGGCGTCACCAACGTCCTTTTCCAATGCATCTTCCTCCTGATCCTCGTCGTAACGACCCGCGACGGCCGTCCCGTGTGGACGGTCGGCGCGATCCTGGCCGCGGCCGGCGTCGGCGGCATCCTGGGCTCGGTCGTCGCGCCTCGCCTCGAACGCGCGGCGTCGCCCCGAGCGCTGTTCCTGATCTGCGTGTGGGCCTGGACGGCGCTGTTGGCGCTGGTGGCCCTGAGTACGCACACGTTGGTGCTGGTCGTCGCGTGGGGCGGCGTCGGCGCGGTCGGCTCGGTGGTCTCGGTGACGCTGACCGTCACCCGAGCTCGCGCCGTCCCCGATGGCGCCCTGGGCCGCATCGTCAGCGCCGCCTCGGTCATCACCGACGGCGCCGTACCGGTCGGCGCGGTGCTGGGCGGCTACCTGCTGGCCACGGCCGGCCCCGAGGTCACCGCCCGAGTGGTCCTGGCCGCCATGCTGATAGCGGCCGTCCTCTGCACCCGCCTGCTGCGCCCCGCCCCGGCCTCCTCGCTCTCAGACTTCGTCCCCGAGTAACCGCCCCACCCTCCGGCTCAAAGGCCGACGATGTGCGGGGCGGGCGACGTAAGGGCGCCGAACTCGACGGCGAAGGTCGGCCGATCACCGAATCTGGCGAACATCGGCGTCGAAGCCATCGACGTCAAGGTCATCGAGCACATGCATATGCTTCCCGAAGACGTCACCGGCCGCGTCATCGTCCGGCGGGTCTGGCCCGACGAGGGCCTGTGGTGCTATGACGAGCTGGACGAAGACGGCTGAGCGAGACGCCACGTCGTGGTCCGTGCCGGCACGGGCGAGTTCCTGGCGGCCGGCTCTCTCGATGAGTGGATGGAAGCCCGCCAGACCGGTGGCGTCGACGCCGGCATCGCCTACGAACGCCGTTACGGCCGCCTGCCCGACGCCGCTTTTCCACAACCGTCCCCGACCTGGACCCACCGCTCGAGCCGTTCGACCGCGACGAGTTCGAGCGCTTGTGGCGGCGGGGCCGCGCTTTCCTCGGCGGGCCGTGACAATCAGCAGGTGATGCTGGTTCCGTTCACCGCCGAGCTGCTGCCGACGGTGCAGGTGTGGTTCGAGGATGCCGAGGTGCGCCGGTGGCTCGGCGGGCCGGATTGGCCGGCCCAGTCGCTGCGCATGCACGGGCAGGGGCTCGGCGAGGAGTTCCGCGGGCGGCGGGTGCTGCGCGACCACTCGTGGGTAGCGCTCGACGACGACGGCGAACCGGTCGGCTTGATCGGCGGCGAGGTCTACGACCACTGGGACGAAACGGCGGGCCCGGCGATGGGGCTGGCCTATGTCGTCGACCCGCGGCGGTGGCGGCAGGGTTACGGTGCCGCGATGCTGCGCGCCGTCGTCGGATCCGACGAGGTGGCGGATGTCGTGGTGTTCGCGGCGGGCATCGAACCGGAAAACAAGGCCAGCGTGCGATGTGCGGTCGCGGCCGGCTTCCGGCCCGAGAACGGTGAGCCCGATCACGAGGGCATCGTCCACCACCTGCTGCGGCGAAATCCGGGTGACCAGGATGCCCGGCTCGGTTAGGTTCGCCGGAATGGAAGCACTGACCGAGAAGGAGATCCGGGGCTCCTTCGTCAACTGCAGCAAGGGCGAGGCCGGGCGGATCAGGATGCCGGCCGGTTTCGCCGACGAGTCGACCCGGTGGGACGACCTCGACTTTCTCGGCTGGACCGATCCGGGGGCGCCGTTGCGGGCGCTGCTGGTCGTGCCGGGCGATAACGGGCCCACCGGCCTGGTGCTGCGCCGGCCCGAGTCGCGCCGCGCCAGCGCGTTGCGGTCGAGCATGTGCCAGGTCTGCCTGACCGAGCACGCGTCGTCTGGGGTGGCGCTCTTCGTGGCGCCGCTGTCCGGCGCGGCCGGGCGCAACGGCAACACGGTCGGCGAATACCTCTGCGCCGACCTGGCCTGCTCGCTCTATCTGCGCGGCAAACGCAAGCCGAAGATGCGCCTGGTCCACCGCGAGGAGACCCTGACCCTCGACGAACGCATCACCCGTGCGCTGACCAACCTGCGCGCCTTCACCGACCGGGTGGTCGCCGGCTGATGGCCCGAACCCGGAGCTCCCCCGGACAAGACCCAGGCCTCGCCGGCAACGGCGAGGCCTTCTTCGTGCGGGCCAGAACCGGCTCAGTCCCAGCTCGTCGCGTGCTGGTCGAAGTCGGCGCTGTGGCGGGGGATGACGCAGGCGATGTGGCCGCCGGGCACGCGCAGGATGCGGCAGTCGAGCCACTGGTCGATCTGTTCGGCGCCCAGGGCGATCAGACGGGCGGTCTCGGCGTCGAGGTCGTCGGTCTCGAAGTCGACGTGGAAGCGGGCGCTGTCGTCGACCGCCTGCACGGCCAGCGTCAGGCCGGGCAGGGCACCCGGCAGCGACGTGAACTGCTCCTCGCCGGGGACCGGCCGGGCCGGCACGCCGAGCGCCCGCGACCAGAACGTCGCGGCCGTGGCCGCCGAGGCGGTCGGGACGTCGATGAGAATGGTTGACAGCCGACTGCGGTGGGCCATCGTCGTTACCTTTCCTCGAAGCGAGCGGGGCCGGCCGGAGCGGCGGCCGGCCGGAGCCCACGAGCTCGATCAGCACGCGGAACCCCGTCCACATCCACGCGGGCACTCAACCACACGGATACGACAGGTTTCAGGACGTCGGCTCGGGGTCGGGCTCCGAGCCGGTCCGCCGGGACCCGAGGAAACATCGCCTCTCGCCCCACTAAGGAAGAAACCTACACTTTTCACCCGTTTTGCTATAGATTGATGAACATCGATCAAACGCGCTCATTACTTGCACGACTCGATCCACCGAGCGCGCTGCACGGGGACGCACGCCAATCACGGGGCCGGGTGAGCTGTTCGATGGAGAGCAGGCGAAATGAAGCAGAGTTCGAGAGATTCGCGCGAACCATCCGACGATGGTTACGTCGTGAGGCCTACGACGTCTGCGGCGACTGGCACGAGGCAGACGACCTGGTTCAGGTAGCGCTCTACCAGATCTACCGCAACTGGAGCCGACTGGACCGCCGCGACGGACTCGGCGCCTACGCACGGCGCGTCGTAGTGCACAGCTTCATCAGCGAACGCCGCAGGAAACGCTGGCGACATGAAGTTCTGGCGCTGGAAGCGGTGGAGACCGAACAGAGCGCCGCCCCGCAAGTCGACGTCGATGTCCGAGTGGCGCTGCTCCCGGCGCTCAAGCGGCTGGGTTCGCGTCAGCGCGCCGTACTGACCCTTCGGTTCCTGCGTGACCTCAGCGTCGAGGAGACCGCCAGAGAGCTGGGCTGCGCTACCAGCACGGTGACGAGCCAAACAGTGCGAGCGCTCAACACACTGCGGCGCGATGTCGAATTCTGACGGCGACGTGCAGCGCGCCGCTCGCACCACCGCGTGTACGGAGTACCACTCATTGAGCACATAACGGGAGGAACTACTCGATGAGACTGTCTCGCGCATTGGCTGTCGCCGCCGCAGGACTGGTAGTCGCGCCCCTGCTGACCAGCGGGAGCGGACTGGCGGCACCCGCTGCGGGCAGCAACACCTGGCAGCCCGCGCTCATCTCAACGGAACCGCTCTACGACGGCTCCGCAGTCCGCATGCGCTACACGGAGGGAATCACCGTCGTCGCTGGCGCAGGCGCCAAGGTCTATTTCACAAGCTCGGACTCCGGCCGGATGACTTCCGACGGCCGGCGCGTCCACAACAGGTCCGTCCAGGTGAGCGAACCGCAGGGCGTCAGCCGGGGCGGAGCTGCTGCGGCGAAATACGCTGACACCGGCCGCAGCGTCTACTCCGACGCTGTTGCGGCGGGTTTCAGCCCGGCGAAAGCCCGGCAGCAGGCCCGAACGCAGGACGGCGCACTACTGGCTGAGCCGCCCATCGCCGCATCGGGATGCGTCTACAGCGAGACCAATTATCCCGATTCCGACTTCGAGTGGTCCGGCTGCTACCGGCTCTACAACGTCGACGACGCGGACGCCAACGCCTGGTACGGCGCAGGGTCGGGCACCGCGCACGGGTGGGGCACCGGCGTGCTGGGCGGCGGCAAGGAACTCCAGAAGGGATACAGCGAGGTCTCCTGGAGCGGCAGCGGCGCAGAAATAATTGAAGCGTCGCCCGCAGCAAACACGACCAGCAGCTCCAACTGCGGCACGTTCACCGTCGGGCTGAGCCAGATCGTCGAGCTTTCCTACCAGACGCCGCTCTGCAAGGACGGCTGGTGGGTGACGTGGAATCCGACGGTGCACAAGGTGGAATGGCACGGAGCAAGCGCCGGGGGTTCGAACGACAGCCGTTCAGCGTCGGGCGCAAGCACAGTGCGGTTGCCGTGGAGCACACCGACCGTCTACATGAACTATCGCATCGGCTGGACGTACGCCTGCTTCTGCTGACCGCGTACCGGATGGGCTTAGACCGCATCTCGATAGGGGTTGTTGAGGACCAACATCATTCGTTGTACGGGTGTGAGTGATGTGGAGAAGTACTGCCCGGAGTCGTTGTGGCACCTCGTGCAGCCGCTGCTGCCCGCCCACCCGGAAAGACACCAGGGCGGTGGGCGGCGACGCATCGATGATCGGGTCGCGGTAGCGGCGATCGTCTACGCCTTGCAGACCGGCTGTGCGTGGGACGCGTTGCCCGAGTCGTTCCCGATCTCCCGGGCGACCGCGCATCGCCGGTTCACCGAATGGGTGGAACAGGGCGTCATGCAGGCGTTTCACCAGGCGACGCTGGACGTTCTCGGTGCC
>NZ_RJAC01000032.1 GCF_003999975.1 Actinoplanes solisilvae
ACCACCCAAAATCCCCACCCCCGGATGGCTCCAAGCCCAACTCCTCACCCACCTCAAAGTCGACCCCACCCGACCCCGCTGGCTATAACGGCAGTCCAACACCATGTGCGAAGTCCAGGTCTAGTCACGTAAAGGGTGAGTCATCGACCCCGCAGATCACCGTGCGGGGTCGTCATCAACGCCTCGGCCAGCGCGTCCTTGGCGTGGAAGACGTCGACCTCGGTCTGCTGCAGCGGCCCGCCGGTCTCGGTCAGCCAGGCCGCCTCGACGCCGCCGGCGTAGTACGGAGCGAACCCCATGTCCCGGATCACCATCGACGCCGCCCGCCGCGCGTCGCTGAGATCGGTGCAGACGAACTCGGCCAGCAACGGATCATGCCCGCGCCGCCGCTGCAGCACGTCGGTCGAGAGTGTGTTCAGCGCCTTGGCCCAGTGCGCCCGCGGCGCCATCCGCAGCAGCATCTCGAAGCCGCTCGGCGCCCCCATCAGATCGGTCCCGGTCGGATTCGTCGCATCGATCACGATTTTCCCGTCGAGCGTCGTCCCGGCCAGCTCGATCGCCTCCGGCGCCGTCTCCCAGTTGGGCGCGAACAGCACCACATCGGCGAACGTCACCGCCTCGGGCACCGGCATCGCCGCCCCGTGCCCACCGAGATGATCGACCACATTCCCCAGCCGCTCCGGATGCCGCGAGGCGACCGCCACGTCATGGCCGCTTTCCGCACACCACTCGGCGAGCGTCGCGCCGAGCTCTCCTGCCCCGATCACCCCGATGTGCATGATCCCAGCGTGCCGCCTGCCGTCCCCCGGCGAGTACAGAACGAATAATTTACACAACCCCCGAAAATCGCATAAATACGGGATTCTCCAACGTGTGCTGCCCAGCAGTCCCGCTCAGTGGGTGGTCACCCTCCGCACGCCGCCATCCGGGCGGGCCCGGCCCCACAGCCACAACAAGCGACTCTCTCCACACGAGCACCGCCCTTCTCGGCTGTGGACGACCCGTCAGCCCGTGGCCGGCGGCTGGTTCAGCGCGGGCGGCAGTCGACCGTCCGCAGAATCGCGCCCGAATCAACGTCCACGACGACCGCCTGCCGGCTGTAGGGGCTCGTACCGGCCTGGGCAACGGCGTGGGGTTCACAGAACGCCCGCGGGCCGGCGGGCTCCCCCGGAACGCTCAGGACAAGCACCCCGACCGCGAACACCAGCGGAAGACGAGAAATCCGCGGGCGAATCCGGCTCGGCCCGTCCCGGTCGTGAAAGTCGAGGTCAATCGTGGGCACGTCGTTTCCTCGCCGTAGTAGGTCTCGACCGTGGAGCAGGTGGTGACACCCGCTCACGCTCAGGTGGCGGTGAAGATCACGGCGCGCCCGGCGGCCACGGCCTCCTCGAAAAAGACGCGAACGTCGACGAAGTTCGTCCAGGTGTAGCCGAAGTCCTCGTCGTCGAGAGCGCCGTCGTAGTCGGGGTCCGCAATGGCGTCGAAGCGTTCGCGGAGCCAGCCCTGGGTGATCGGCCGCAGGGCGTTCGACACCTCGACGACCTCGGCTGCCGTGATGTGGACGACGTAGTAGTCGTCGTGCAGGTGCCGGCCGCCGAGCACGGCGAGGGACAGCGGGAACTCGCCGGCATCAGGGTCGAGGGTTCCGTCGGTCAGGCAGCGGTGGATGGCGTCCCACGCTTTGTCAGTGTCGACCTTCAACCGGTCGTCACTCCAGCTCTCCTCGAGCTCCTCGAGGAGCATGCCGACGTCGTCGTTGTCGTCCTCGGCCGCGAGGAGCGAGCGCTCCTGATCGGCCGTGACAGCGAAATGAACCCCCAACACGCCGCTGATCATATGAGGCCGGCGCCAGAGAGGGTCTCGCCGTGGAGCTTTCGCCGTTGAGCTCCGGCGCCGAAGCGTTCGCGGGCCGGCGGCCGTTTCGTGTGGCTGTTGCTGGGTTTGTCCGCCTCCAGGCCGCCCGGGAAGGTTGCGCGACCCGGTGACCGGTCGTTCGGGCCGGATGCCTGTGCCGAGTATGCGCGGACAGCTATCGACCCCGAAGTCTCTCCAGACGGCGGCGGTCCCCATGTCGTTCCGCGGGGAACCGGGGCCGTTCCGGTGTTGAATGCGGGGAGCGAGCCGCGCCGCGGGTCTTGTCAGGTGGCGGGCTTCAGGGGCCACGTGCTGTCGCGGATCACCAGTTCGGCGGGGATGTGTTCGGTGCGTGGGGGTGCGTTGGGCGGAGGCGGGTTCAGGGCCAGTTCCATCGCGCGCTCGCCCAGCTCGGTCAACGGCAGCCGCACGGATGTCAGGGCGGGGGTCACGTCGCGGGCGATGGGCATGTCGTCGAAGCCGATGATGCTCAGCCGGCGCCCGGCGGCTCGCATGGCGGCCAGGGCGCCCACGGCCATGGAGTCGTTCAGGGCGGCGATCGCGGTCAGCCCCGGGTCGACGGCCAGCAAATCGGCCGCCGCGGTGGCGCCGCCGTCCCGGGTGAAGTCGGAGTGAACTATGTGGAGTGTGCGGCCGAAGGCGGTGGCGGCCCGTTGCAGGCCGGCCAGGCGGTCGGCGGTGGTGGTCAGGGCGGCGGGGCCGGCGATCACCGCGACCGCCGTGTGGCCGAGCTCGAACAGGTGGGCGCCGGCCAGGTAGCCGCCCTCCTCGTTGGCCGGCACCACGGCGTCGGAGCTGTGGTGGTGGCGGCCGATCACCGCGATGCGGCCGCCGGTGGCTTCGAAGGCGAGCATGCGGTCGTGCAGTTCGGTTTCGGCGTCGGAGGACAGGTAGCCGGAGCCGGCGACGACGATCGCGGCGACCTGGTGGGCGTGCAGCAGGTCGATGTATTCGAGTTCGCGTGCCGGCTCGCGGAACGTGTTGCAGATGATGACCAGCCGGCCGTGGGCGGTCGCGACGCGTTGCAGGCCGCGGGTGATCTCGGCGAAGTAGGGGTCGGAGACGTCGTGGACCAGCACGCCGACGGCGTTGCGGTTGTTGCGGGCCAGCATCTGGGCGTGCGCGTTCGGCACGTAGCGCAGTTCGGCGACCGCGGCCAGCACCCGGGTGCGCAGCTCTTCGGTGACCGGTTTCGGGCTGCCGTTGATGATGCGCGAGGCGGTCGCCGTGGACACCCCGGCGCGGCGCGCCACGTCGGCCAAGGTAGCCACGCCCACCCCCGCACTTTCAAACGTAGGAAAGGAGGATACCGCCGACGGTCTTGCCCGTCCGGCGGCATGCCCCGTACGGTATCAGGAAAGCGCTTACCTAAGGCGAATCCGGAGGCACCCCCGGCATGGATCTGGACAGAAAACCTCTCGGCATCATCCTCAACGGTGTCACCGGCCGGATGGGCCTGCGCCAGCATCTGATCCGCTCGATCCTCGCCATCCGCGAGGACGGCGGCCTTCCCCTGCGCGACGGCACCGTCCTGTGGCCCGAGCCGGTGCTGGTCGGCCGCAGCGAGAGCAAGCTGCGCGCCCTCGCCGAGCGCCACGGCCTCACCGACTGGACCACCGACCTCACCGCCGCGCTCGCCCGCCCCGACGTGCAGGTCTACTTCGACGCCCAGGTCACCTCGGCCCGGGTCAAGGCGTTGCGGGCCGCCATCGAGGCCGGCAAGCACATCTACACCGAGAAGCCGGTCGCCGAGAGCCTCACCGAGGCGGTCGAGCTCGCGCGGGAGGCGGACGCGGCCGGCGTCAAGCACGGTGTCGTCCAGGACAAACTGTTCCTGCCCGGCCTGCAGAAACTCCACCGGTTGGTGCGTGGCGGATTCTTCGGGCGCGTGTTGTCCGTACGCGGGGAATTCGGTTACTGGGTTTTCGAGGGGGACTGGCAGGGGGCGCAGCGTCCGTCGTGGAACTATCGCGCGGCCGACGGCGGTGGCATCACGCTCGACATGTTCCCGCACTGGCACTACGTGCTCGAGCAGATCTTCGGCCCGGTGCGTTCGGTGACCGCGCGCAGCGTCACCCACATCGACCGCCGCTGGGACGAGGACGGCGAGCCCTACGACGCGACCGCCGACGACGCCACGTACGGATGGTTCGAGATCGACGGCGGCATCATCGCGCAGATCAACTCGAGCTGGGCCGTGCGGGTGAATCGTGACGAGCTGGTCGAGTTCCAGGTCGACGGCACGCACGGCAGCGCGGTCGCCGGTCTGCACCACTGCCGCATCCAGCCGCGCGCCGCCACCCCGAAGCCGGTCTGGGATCCCGACGTGCCGACCGCGCAGCGCTTCCGCGAGCAGTGGCAGGAGGTGCCCGACAACGAGGTCTTCGTCAACGGCTTCCGCGCCCAGTGGGAGCAGTTCCTGCGCTACGTCGCCGAGGACGGCCCCTACACCGGCGACCTGTGGGCCGGCGCCCGCGGTGTGCAGGTGGCCGAGCTCGGTTTGCGGTCGTCGCAGGAGGGGCGCCGCCTGGAGCTCCCGGAGCTGGAGCGATGAACTTCAGCGGCAACGGCGCGCAATTCGTGGCCGGGGGGAAACCGTTCCAGAGCCGCATCGCGTACGCCGCCGCGCCTGTCACGGCCGACGCGGAGGCCGAGAACATCCCGGGCGCCCCGGCCGCGCTCGACTGGGACACGACGTTGCGCTTCCGGCATCACCTGTGGTCGCACGGCTTCGGGGTCGCCGAGGCGATGGACACCGCGCAGCGCGGCGCGGGCCTCGACTATCCGGCCACCCGCGAGCTGATCCGGCGCAGCGCGACCGAGGCGCGAGCGGTCGGCGGCGCGATCGTCGCGGGCGTCGGCACTGACCAGCTGCCGCCGGGCCCGGCGACGATCGACGAGATCACCAAGGCGTACGTGGAACAGCTTTCCGACGTCCGTGATGCCGGCGCGACCCCGGTGCTGATGTGCAGCCGTCACCTGGCCGCGGCGGCCCGCGACGCCGACGACTACAAGCGCGTCTACGGCGAGTTGCTGTCGCAGTCCGACAAACCGGTCTTGCTGCACTGGCTCGGCGAGGCGTTCGATCCGGCGCTCGCGGGCTACTGGGGGAACCGCGAGGCCGTCCTCGAGATCATCGCTGCGCACCGGGAGCGGGTCGACGGCATCAAGCTGTCGTTGCTCGACGCCGACTACGAGGTCGAGCTGCGCCGCCGGCTGCCTGCCGGCGTACGGATGTATACCGGGGACGATTTCAACTATCCGTCGTTGATACTCGGTGACGAGCAGGGACACTCGGACGCTCTGCTCGGGGTGCTGGCCGTCATCGCGCCGCCGGCCGCGGCGGCGTTGCGGGCGCTCGACGAGGGCGACGTGGTGTCGTACGAAAGGATTCTCGGCCCGACGCTGCCGCTGGCTCGGCACCTGTTCGCGGCGCCGACCTACCACTACAAGACCGGCATCGTGTTCCTGAACTGGCTCGCCGGGCATCAGGACCACTTCACGATGGTCAACGGCGCGCAGTCGGGCCGTTCGCCACGCCACCTGCTGACCCTCATGCGGCTGGCCGACGAGGCAGGGCTGCTGCCGGACGCCTCCCTGGCCGAGCACCGCGCGAACGCGTGGCTGACGACGGTGGGGATGGACCGATGAGGGGCTTCTCGCTCAACCAGGCCACGACCAAGCACTGGCCGCTCGACGACCTGGTGGCCGGCTGCGTCGACGCCGGGGTGACGGCCGTGGGGCTGTGGCGCGAGGAGGTGACCGACTACGGCACCGAGAAGGCGGGTTCCCTCGTACGGGATGCGGGGTTGACGGTCTCGTCGTTGTGCCGGGGTGGCTTTTTCCACGAGGCCGACTGGTACGACGAGAACCGCCGGGCGATCGAGCAGGCGGCCGCGCTCGGCACCGACACGCTCGTGCTGGTCAGCGGGGGGCTGCCCGGGAAGAGCCGCGACCTCGACGGCGCCCGGCGTCACGTCGGCGACGCGATCGGCGCTCTCGTGCCCGACGCGCAGGCGGCGGGCGTACGGCTGGCCATCGAGCCGTTGCATCCGATGTTCTGCTCGGATCGCTGCGTCGTGGCCACGCTGGGGCAGGCGCTGGACATCGCGGCGCCCTATCCGGCGTCGGCCGTCGGCGTCGTGATCGACACGTATCACCTGTGGTGGGACGACACGGTGTGGGACGGGATCGCGCGGGCCGGGCGGGAGGGCCGCATCGCGTCGTTCCAGCTGGCCGACTGGATCACCCCGCTCCCCTCCGGCGTGTTGCTGGGCCGGGGGTTGCCGGGGACCGGCTCGGTCGACATGCGCCGATTCGCGCGGGCCGTGCGGGAAGCCGGCTACGACGGTCACGTCGAGGTCGAGGTGTTCCACGAGGAGGTGTGGTCGCGGCCGGGCGCCGAGGTGCTGGCCGAGGCGCTGTCCGGCTACGAGGCCGCGGTCTCGTGACGTCGTTGACGGTAGGCGGCGTCGAGGTCGCGACCTACGTGGTCGACCCGCCGTTGGATGTGCGCCTGGCTCCCCGGCCCTACCTTCATCCCGTACGAACCCTCGCCGGCACGGTCGTGACGGACGAACTCTGCTTCGACCACCCGTGGCACCTCGGGGCCTCGGTCACGCTGGCCGACGTCAACGGGTGGAACTTCTGGGGCGGCCGCACCTACGTGCGCGATCGCGGCTACACGTGGCTCGAGGACCACGGCACGATCCGCCACGTGGGCCCGGAGACGCTGCTCTGGCGCGACGGCGAGGAGAACACAGTCCTGACCGAACGGCGGCGGCTGAGCGCGGCCCCGGCCGGCGGGGGATGGGAGCTGTCGTTCCGATACGCGTTGACGGCCGGGGACTCCGAGGTCGTGCTGGGCAGCCCGGCGACCAATGGGCGTACGGGGGGAGCGGGTTATGGCGGTTTCTTCTGGCGCTGCCCGCCCGGCCGTGCGGTGACGAGTGCCGCGCTGGGAAGCGCCGACCCGTCACTCGCGTTGACCGTCGACGACAGCTACACCCTGACGTTCCGGGGCCTGGCCGGCGACGACCGCTGGTTCGTGCGCACCGACGAGTACATCGGCGTGTGCGCCGCCCTGGCCTACGAGAAGCCGCTGGTCATCCCACCCGGCGACACCCTTTCGCGGCATGTGCGGGTGCTCGTTCAGGACGTCGTCGCCTGACGCCGCTCGCCGGTCTCCCCGGCGATGACGTACCGCTGGATCAGCGTCGCGGTCTCGTGCTCGGCCTCGAAGGTGAGGACGATGTGCTGCCCCGAGTAGGACCGGGGAAGCTCGCGGACCGAGTGGACCAGGGCGTTCAACCGGGCCTCGCCGGTGCCCAGCCGGACGCCGATCCGGACCGGGTCCCCGGCCGTCACCGGCAGCGACCCGTCGTCGATCCAGCAGCGCAGGCCGCCCTCGCTGATGTCGATGAGGGCTGCCTTGGCCGTCGCGCCGTCCCGCTCCGCGTGCAGATCGACCGTGGTGAGCGCCCCGCCCCGGGCGGACCTGCGGCGATCGTCGTGACGGGCGGCCGCCGTGGGCGTGAGCGTCCACCGCCCGGGCGTCTCGCCGGAGATCTCGGTCAGGCGGCAGGGCAGCACGATCCGGCTGCCGGGCACCGCCCAGTAGACGTCGATATCCTCACCAGCCGCGGGGACGGGGCCGTCGGCGGGCGCGGTCACCGTGACCGTGCCGTCGCCGGCGGACACCACCCGGGACGGCCGGCTCTCGCCCGCCACGAGCAGATGGACGGGGCTGTCGACGTCCGGCAGCTTCCTCGCGGCTTCGCGTGCGCTCCCGGAGACTGCTTCCGAACCGGTTGTCTCAATCATGATCGACGTCTGCGTCCTTCATGCCTGGGGGAAAATCTCGACCCCTGCGTCTTCGGCCGGCGACGACCGGACGTGAGGACTTCGGCCGCGCTTTCCCGGCGCTCAGCCGGACCGGGATATCCGGGCGGCGACCGGCAGGTGGTCACTGCCGGTGCGGGGCAGCGACCACAGCGACGTGACGGTCATGCCGTGGGCCAGGATCTGGTCGATGCGGGCCACCGGGGCGCGGGCCGGCCAGCTGAAAGCGAACGCGTCGGCCGTGCTCAGCCGTTGTGTGATCGGGCGCAGGCCACGGTCTTCGACCGTGCCGTTGAGGTCGCCGAGCAGCAGCACCCGGTCGAGCGGTTCGGCGTCCAGCGCGGCGCCGAGCCGGGTCGCGCTCTCGTTGCGCGGGTCAGTTCCCAGACCGGTCAGACCCAGGCGTACGGAGGGCAGGTGCGCGACGTAAACCGCGATGTCACCGTGCGGCGAGCGGGCCACGGCGCGCAGCCCTCGGTTCCAGTCGGCGCCGAACTCGCGCGGCCGGATGTCGACGGGGCGGTCGTCGGCCAGCGGGTAGCGCGACCACAACGCCACGGTGCCGTGCCGGGCTCGATGGGGATATCCGGGTCCGAACGCGGTGTCGTACGCGGGAAGGGTCTCGGGGAGGACCTCGCAGAGCGCCACCAGATCGGGTGACACGCGCAGAAGCTCGCGGACGGTGCCGGGGATGTCGGGGTTCTCGTCGCTGGCGTTGTGCTGGACGGCGATCAGGTCGTCACGGCCGTCGCCGGGCAGCAGCGCCGGGCCGAACAGGACGAGCCAGGTGACCAGCGGCAGGAGCAGGGACAACGCGGTCCATCGGCGCCAGGACAGCGCGGCCAGCAGCGGGATGCCGAGCCCCAGCCACGGCAGGACCGTTGCCACGAGACTGCCACAGGGGACGATCAACAGGGCGGTGATCAGAACCGCGGCGACGACGACCATTTCGTGGATCTTCGCAGGGCCGGGCAACCCGTTCGATGGGTCCTTGATCAGACAGGAACGATCGCCTGCTCACGGCCCTACGCTCAGGTTCATGACTCAACCGGTGTCGCTCACCGATTTTCTCGGGACCACGGAGGTCGGCCGGCTCACGCCCGCGCAGCGCCGGCTGATCGTCGAGCAGGCGCTGCTTCTGCTCGAGCAGAACTACGCGCTGCTGCCGTTCAAGGTGGCCCGCTACGGCATCAACCCGTTGCAGCGCCTGCGGTTGCTGGCCCAGCGACTCGGCCGCGACGGCGACCCCGAGCTCGAGTGGGTCATGCACCGCGAACTGCTCGACGTCTTCAACTCGCTGCGCGACCTGCACACGCGCTACACGCTGCCGCGGCCGTTCAACGGCGTCGGCGTGTCGCTGCCGTTCCTGCTCAAGGAGTTCACCGAGGACGGCCGCCGGCGCTACCTGGTCAGCCGCCGCCAGGACAACCAGCCGGAGCTGGACGCCGAGGGCTTCCGCTTCGGCGTCGAGGTGACCCACTGGAACGGTGTGCCGATCGAGCGCGCGATCGAGCGGTTCGCCGAGCGCATGCCCGGCGCCAACCCCGACGCGCGGCACGCCCGGGCACTGCAGATGTTCACCGTACGATCCCTCGCGTTCGCGGCTCCGCCGGACGAGGAATGGATCACCCTCGGCTTCCTGGACGGCCAGGAGCAGGCCCGCGAGGTGCGCCTGGTGTGGACGGCCACGCCGATCGTCACCGCCGTCGCGGCCGAACCGGCCGACACCCCGATCGGGGTCGACGTCGAGGGCGCCCAGCTCGCCCAGCTGCGGGCCGAACTGTTCGCGCCCAAGGCGGTCGCGGCCACCGCGCGGACCGGCCGGGTGGCCGCCGCCGGGCCCGACAGTGTCGCGGTCACCGCCGAGCTGGCGACGGTCTTCGAGGCCCGCCGGGTCAGCGTCGGCGGCCGCGTCGTCGGGCACCTGCGCATCCGCACGTTCATGCCGACCGCGAGCGGGGTGGTCGGATTCGTGCGTGAGTTCGCCCGGCTGCTGAGCGTGCTGCCGCCCGACGGGCTCGTGCTCGACGTGCGCGGCAACGGCGGCGGCGCGGTCGTCGCCTCGGAGCTGTGCCTGCAGGCGCTCACCGCCCGCCGGGTCGAACCCGAACCGGCCCAGTTCTCGGCGACCGCGCTCAACCTGCGCCTGTGCCGCACGAACGACAACCTGCAGCCCTGGCTCAAGTCGATGGAGCAGTCGCTCGAGAGCGGCGCGGTCTACACGGCCGGCATCCCGTTCACCGAGAAGGAATGGTTCGCGGCGATCCCGCAGAGCTACTTCGGGCCGGTCGTGCTGCTCACCGACGCCCGCTGCTACTCGGCCACCGACATCTTCGCGGCCGGCTTCCAGGACAACCGCATCGGCCCGGTGCTGGGCACCGACAACAACACCGGTGCGGGCGGCGGCAACGTCTGGCAGATCACCGACCTGATCGGGGCGCTCTCCGGCCAGGCCGACGTGCCGTTCAAGTCGCTGCCGCTGGGCGCGGGCCTGTCGCTGGTGATCCGCCGGGTGCTGCGGGTCGGGGCGAACGCGGGCACGCCGCTGGAGGACTACGGCGTCGTGCCCGACCAGCGCCACCACACCACGCGCCGCGACATCCTGCAGGACGACGCCGACCTGATGACCGCGGCGGCCGGCCTGCTCGACAAGGCCCCACAACGCCGCTTCGACGTCACGCTGTCGGAGGCCGGCGAAGCGCTGACCGCGAGCTTCGGCGTGCTCGGCGTCGACCGCGCCGACATCGAAGTGGACGGCCGTCCACGCCTCAGCGCCGATCTGGGCGGCAACCCGGGCCCGATCGAGGTGGCCGGCGGCGCCCGCGCCCGCGAGGTGCGCGTGCTGGGCTTCGACGACGATGAATTGGTCGCGCTTCGAACTTTCGTTCGCAGGGGCGGTGAGCTGCAACAACTGGAGACCCTAGCCGACTGACCGCGCTGAACGGGGTTGCATCGCATTCGTTGATCATGATGCGATGCGACCCCATGCGGCTCTCTCCGATCCTGCCCCCGGTCGGGCTGGCGCGACGGCTGGCAACCCAGTCCGCGCTGCTCGGCATCGGCGGCGGAACCTACCTCACCGGCAGCGTCGTGTTCTTCACGCTCTACGTCGGACTGACGCCGCTGCAGGTCGGCATCGGGTTCTCGGTCGCCGGGCTCGTCGGCCTGGTCGGCTCCCTGCCGCTCGGTCACCTGGCCGACCGGATCGGCGGACGGCGGGCCTGGGTGCTCGGGGCGCTGGGCGGAGCGGCGGCCTTCGCGACCTATCCGCTGGCCGGCGGGTTCTGGTCGTTCATCGTGCTGATGGTCGTCGAGGCGGCCGCCGACACACTGGCCAACTCCGGACGCATGGTCTACACGGCGGCCGCGGTAGCCAAGGAGGACCGGGTGCGCACGATGGCGTTCGTGCGGGCCTACCTGAACGTCGGCTTCACGATCGGGTCGGGGCTGGGGGCGGCGGCCCTGGCCCTGAACTCGCGGACCGGCCTGCTGGTGCTGGTGCTGGCCAACGCGGCCGGGCTGCTGTTCAACGCGTTCTTCGTCGCGCGGATGCCCGCCGTCGCCGCCGTCGCCGCGCCGGGACCGCGACCCAGTCCGTGGGGTGTGCTGCGCGACCACCCGTACACGGCCCTGGCCGGGCTTTTCGGGGTGCTGTGGCTGCACGGCACGCTCTTCGGCGAGGTGGTGCCGCTGTGGGCGATCACCATGACCGACGCGCCGAAACCGCTGCTGGGGGTGCTGTTCGCGATCAACACGGTGATGGCGGTGGCTTTGCAGGTGCGGGCCACCCGCGGGGCGGACAGCCTGGCCGGGTCGGTGCGGCTGCTGCGGTGGGCGGCCCTGGCCAGCGTCGTGGCGTGCCCCGTGGTGGCGTTGAGCGGGTCGACGCACGGATGGGTCACGATCGGGCTGCTGGCGTTGACGATCGTGCTGCTGACGGCGACCGAGCTGTGGATGTCCGGGGCTCAGTGGTACCTGCAGACCGAGGTTCCGCCGGCTGACCAGCGCGGCGCCTACATGGGAGCGAGCAAGTCGGTCGGCGGCGTGGGCCGGATGGTCGGGCCGGCCGCGCTGACGTTCTTTGCCATCCACACGGGCGGCTGGGGGTGGTGGCTGATCGCGAGCATCTTCGTGGTCGCCGCCGTGGTCGCCGGGCCGATCGTCGCCTGGATCGAGCGGACCCCGCGCAACGGCGCCGTTCCCGTTCCGGTTTAGAGCGGGGTGCGGATATCCGCTTTCTGCGGCGGGGTGCTTCCCAGGCGGGCGGCGGACACGACGCTGTTGGTCGACGCCGCAGGACGAATTGTCAGTTTGCCGGTAGTCGCCGTTTGTCCGGTGTCTGAGCCCACGGCACACCCAGCTCCGACGGCAGCTTCAGCGTGGCCGCCGCCCGGCGCAGCAACGCGTTGATCCCCGGGATCGTGCGATGCGGCCCGTCGATAATCGATTGAACAAGGTGTGGCGTCGGAGCGTCCGGCAGAGTCAGAGCCTCCAGTACGACCGTGAAGTCCTCGGTCGCGTCGAGCGGCACCAGCAACGGCGTGCCGTCGGCGCGGCGCGCGAGCAGGTTCGTCAACAGGTCGGTGCGGCCCTCGACCAGCGCCGGTTCGGGCCGGTCCTCGTCGGGTTCGGTTCGTGCATCGCCGGGCAGGGCGAGCCGATCGGTCGGATATTCGAGCACGGCCCGGCCGGCTGTTCCGCGTGCCTCGATCTCGCCCGCGATGAAGTCCTCGCCGGCGAGCGTCACCGCGATGAGCAGGGGGAGGCCGCTGTCGAACGTGATGCGGGCGAACGCGGTGTCCTCCACCTCGATCGGTCGCACCCGGTAGCGCTCGACCTCGAGCTGCCGGGGCCGCCCGGCGCCGGCGGCCCGGCCCGCGGAAAGGGCCTGCATGACCGCGTGGGCGAGCGGGTTGACCAGCGCGCCGTCGACCACCGGCCGCCCGCCAAGGTGGCGGCGCCCCGCCCAGGAGGACCGGGCGTAATACGCGTCGTCGCGCTTCCACGAGGCCACCGCGGACAGGCCGGTGATCGAAGACGAGGAGGTCAGATAGGCGTGGAAGCGGGACCAGGCGAGCGAGCCGAGGGCCTGGAAGCCGACCTGGCAGGCCCGGCCGGCGGAGGCTACCGCGGCGGCGAGGGTGTGGTGCGCGGCGAGCGAGGTGACCGGCGGTTTTTCGAGCAGCAGGTCGCAGCCGGCGGCCAGCGCGTCGAGCGCGATCGGCAGGTGGGTGTGCGGTGGCGTGCAGATCACCACGACATCGGGGCGGACCGACTTCAGCAGCTCTCGATAATCGATGAACGATGGCACGTCCGGTGCGGGATCGATCGGCTGGACGTCCGCGAGCGCCACCAACTCCGCGATTCCGGCCGCCCGCAGCTCGGCAATGCGCCGCCGATGCCAGCGCCCGTGCCCGTTGGCGCCGATCAACGCCACGCGCGCCGTCACCGCCAATCGCCGATCAGCATCTCTCGCTGCACTCCGCAGCAATCGCTTGTCGACCGGCCGGTTGCGCTTCGCAGGTCGGGAGGAGTGGTGCGGTGGGGTGGGGGCGGGGTTGGGGGCATGTGGCGAGCGGGTGGGGTCATGCGGCGCCGGCCAGGGTTGGTTCGACGCCGTGCTTTTCCAGGGCGGTCAGCCAGTCGATCAGGGTGGTGCGCAGTTCGGGGTCGTCGGCCAGGTCGGGGGTGAAGACGGTGTCGAGGCTCAGCAGGGCGTCGACCACACCTTCGGGGGTCGCGGGGGCGTCGGCCAGGCGGGCGCGGATGCGGTCGGCCAGCGGGTCGTCGAGGGGGAGCGACCGGCCGTCGTCGGTGACGCCCTGCACGTAGCGCATCCAGGCGGCCACCACCAGGGCCGCCCAGCGGGGGACGGCGCCGGCGTCGCGACGGGCTTTGATCGTGTGCAGGACTCGTTGGGGGAGCTTCTGGGAGCCGTCCATCGCTACCTGCACGGTCCGGTGGACGATGGCCGGGTTGGCGAAGCGGGCCAGCGCCTCGTCGCCGTACGCGATGGTGTCGACGCCGGACGGCGGGGTCAGGCCGGGGGTGATGTCCTCGGCGATCAGGCGCCGCAGCACCGCGTGCAGGCCGGGGATCTCGAGCGCGTCGGCGATGGTCGACCGGCCCGCGACCGCGCCGAGGTAGGCGATCGCCGAGTGCACGCCGTTGAGGGCGCGCAACTTCAGCGTCTCCCACGGGCGGGGGTCGTCGGTGAGAACGGCGCCCGCCTGCTCCCACGCCGGCCGGCCGCCGGGGAAGGCGTCCTCGATGATCCACGCGGAGTACGGTTCGGCACCGACTGCGGCCCGGTCCCGTACGCCCAGGGCTGTCGCCGCCGCTGTCAGTAACGCGTCGGTCGTCGCGGGGACGATGCGGTCGACCATCGTGCCGGGGAAGCTCGCGTTGGCGCGCACCCACGGGGCTATCGCGGTGGCCGTCGCGAGCTGGTCGACCAGGCCGCGCAGCCGGTGCCCGTTGGACGGCAGGTTGTCGCAGCTGACCAGGGCGATCGGGCCCGCGTCGGCCCGGCGGCGGGCGCACAGGCCGCGCAGCAGCAGGCCGGGGATCGTACGCGGCGGGCGGTCGGTCTCGAGGTCGGCGCGCAACTCGTCGTCGAGCAGCAGGCGGCCGGTGGCCGGGTCGAGCCGGTACGCCTTCTCGGTCACGGTCAGCGTGACCACGCGGATCGCCGGGTCGGCGAGCCACTTCACGACGGCGTTCGGGTCGGCGGCGGCGAGCAGCTGGCCGGCCGACGAGCCGATCACCCGGGTGCTGCTGCCCGCGGCGGCGAGCGACACGACGCTGAACAGGCCGTCCTGGGCGCGCATCGCGTCGGCGATCTGCGGTGAACGTGGCGCGACGCCGACGATGCCCCAGTCGCCGCCGGCCGCGGCCATCGCGTCCTCGGTGAAGACGGCCTGGTGGGCGCGGTGGAAGGCGCCGAGGCCGAGGTGGACGATCCCCGGGGCGGGAGCGGTGATACGCGGACGCGATTCCGTCGGCACGCGGTCGAGGGTGGCGCGGTTCAGCTCCATGCCGGGCCGTCCGGGAAGGAGAACTCGGCCATCGACGCGGGCCGCAGGTCGGAGCTGTAGCCGGGCCGGGCCGGCAGCAGGTAGCGGCCGTCGCGGGTGCGTACCGGGTCGGTGAAGTGTTCGTGCAGGTGGTCGACGTATTCGATCATGCGGCCCTCCAGCGACGTGCCGACGCGCAGATAATCGAAAATCGATAGGTGCTGAACGAGTTCGCACAGGCCGACCCCGCCGGCGTGCGGGCAGACCGGCACCCCGAACTTGGCGGCCAGCAGCAGTTCGGCCAGCACTTCGGGGATGCCCGCGACCCGGCACGCGTCGACCTGCACGACCCCGATCGCCTCGGCCTGCAGCAACTGTTTGAAGATGACCCGGTTGGCGGCGACCTCGCCGGTCGCGACCCGGATCGGGGCGACCGCCCGCTGGATGCGCGCGTGACCGAGCACGTCGTCGGGATGCGTCGGCTCCTCGATCCAGTAGGGGTCGAACTCGGCCAGCCGGGCCATGTTGGCGATCGCCTCGTCGACGCCCCAGATCTGGTTGGCATCCATCATGAGCAGGGCGTCCGGGCCGATCTCGGCGCGGATGATCGCGGCACGCCGCACGTCGTCCTCGATCGGGCCGCCGACCTTCATCTTCATCGCGCGCCAGCCCTCGGCGTACGCGGCTCTGGTCAGGTCCCGGACTTTCTCGTCGGGATAGCCGAGCCAGCCGACGCTGGTCGTGTACGACGGGAAGCCCTGCTGCTCGATAATCGATAGGCGATCGGCGAGGCCGTCGAGGCCCTTGTCGAGAATCGCGGCGGCTTCCGAAGGAGTGAGAGCGTCGTCGATGTGCCGGAAGTCCACGCAGGCCACGAGTTCGGCGGTGGGCAGCGAGGCGAGCAGTTTCCACATGGGCTTGCCGGCGGCCTTGGCGCGCAGGTCCCACACGGCGTTGACGAGCGCGCCGGTCGCCATGTGCAGCGCGCCCTTCTCGGGCCCGAGCCAACGGAGTTGCGGGTCGGCGGTCAGCGAACGCAGGAAGTCGAGGGGCTCGGCGAACAGGGAGGTGAGCTCCTTGCCGACGACGTGGGGAGCAAGAGCCCGCACGGCCGCGCAGGTGATCTCGTTGCCGCGTCCGTTGGTGAACGTGAATCCGGCCCCGGTCAGCGTGTTGTCGGTGGACAGCTCGACATAGGTCGCCGAGTAGTCGCCGCGGTTGATCGAGTCGGAGCCGTCCCCGGCCGCCGCCGTCGGGAACCGCACATCGTGCACCTGGACACCGGTGATCGTGGTCATGAGCTCAGCCCCTTGTCGAGCTTGAAGATGCGCTTCGGAAGGTGGTAGGCCAGGTCGGCCATCGTCTCCTCGGCCTCGGCGAGCGGCAGGCGGTCCTGTTCGACGAGCGCGGCGAGACAGGACGCGTCGACGCGGCGAGCGATGTCATGGCGTACGGGAATGGAACAGAAGGCGCGCGTGTCGTCGACGAATCCCGCCGTGTTGTAGAAGCCCGCCGCGTCGGTGACCGCCTCGCGGAAGCGGCGCATCGCGTCGGGAGTGTCCAGGAACCACCACGGCGCGCCCAGGAACAGCGCCGGATAGCCACCGGCCAGCGGGGCCAGTTCACGGCTGAACGCGGTCTCGTCCAGCGTGTAGAGCACAACCCGCAGGCGAGAATCCATCCCGTACGCGTCCAGAAGCGGACGCAACGCGTGGACGTAATCGGTTGCCTGCGGGATGTCGCCGCCCACGTCCCGCCCGTGCGCCGCGAGGAGGACGCGGTTGTGGTCGCGGGACGCGCCGGGGTGCAGCTGCAGGACGAGGCCGTCGTCGATCGACATCCGCGCGAACTCGAGGATCATGTGCCCGCGGAACGTCTCCGCGTCGGCCGGCGAGATGTCGCCCCGCAGCGCCCGGTCGTAGAGCCGCGCGGCTTCGGCGGGGGAGAGTGCGACCGTACGGGCCGTCGGGTGCCCATGATCCGACGACGTCGTGCCGGCCTCGATGAACGCCTCCCGGCGGCGGCGCAGGGCGTTCAGATAGCCGGCGTACGTGCCCGTGTCCTCGCCGGCCAGCTCGCCCATCCGCGCCACGTTCGACGCCCAGTCCCCGTGTTCGAGGTCGACCACGTTGTCCGGACGGAAGGTGCTGATCACCCGCCCGAACCAGCCGTCGGCGGCCAGCTTCGCGTGGTGCACCAGCTCGTCGGTCGGCGACTCGGTCGTCGCGAGGACCTCGATGCCGAAGCGCTCGAACAGCGCCCGCGGCCGGAACGCCGGCTCGGCCAGCCGGGCCGCGATCGCGTCGTACACCTCGTCGGCGGTGTCCCGGCTCAGCGGCGTGGAGACCCCGAACACCGTACGGAAGGTCTGTTCGAGCCACAGTCGCGACGGCGTGCCGCGGAACAGATGCCAGTTCGCGGCGAGCAGGCGCCAGATCGTACGGGGGTCGGTCTCGACCGGTCCTCCGTCGCGTCGCGGCACGCCCAGGCGGTCGGGTGGGATGCCCTGGCTGAGCAGCATGCGGGTGACGTAGTGGTCGGGGACGATCAGCAGCCGCGCCGGGTCGGGGAACGGCTGGTCGTCGGCGAGCAGCGCCGGGTCGACGTGGCCGTGCGGGCTGATCAGCGGCAGGTCGCGGGCGACGGCGTAGAGGTCGCGGGCGAGCCCGGTCGTCAGGAGGGGGTCGGGCACTATCTGGTCACCTCATCGGTCGGCACCGGCAGCCCGGTGCGCAGGCTCTCGTTGGCGGCCAGGCCGGTGAGCAGGGCCAGCGCGCCGTCGCGGGCGGTCGCCGAGCGGCGCATCGGGTCGGTCTGCCCGCCCAGCAGCACGGCGGTCATGCGGCGATCGGCGCCACCGTGCCCGGCCCGGTCGACGGGTTGAAGCTCGATCGCGTACGGCGGTGACCAGAACGGGCGGATGGTCAGCGTCACCGATCCCGACTCGGGGCTCGCTCCCTGTTTCACCAGGCCCGCGGCCTGCGGCGAGACGTGGTCGCTCTCGATGACCTCGAGCTCGAGGCGGCCCCGGCTGCCGTTCACCATCAGGCGATAGCCCTCCCAGGGGGCGTACGCGGTGAGGTGGTAGCTCATCGTGGCGCCGGTGTCATACCTGACCAGCACGGCCAGGTCGTCCTCGATGGTGATGCCGGGGGCGAACACGTTGCGGTCGCGGTGATACCCGTCCTCGGCCTCGGCGTCCAGGTAGAGCGCCCGCAGCTTGGGGTCGGCGGCCAGGTCGAGGGCGAACGGGTCGTCGCGGGCGGCGTCGCTTCCGTGCGCCCGGTCGTACTCACGGGCGTACCCGTGCCGCTGCCCTTGATCGCCGTAGAAGAAGAGCCGCCCCGACGCGAAGACCTCGACCGGCGCGGCACTGAGCCACCAGTTGACGAGATCGAAGTGATGACCGGATTTGTGGACGAGGAGACCGCCGCTGTTCGCCTTCTCGCGGTGCCAGCGACGGAAATAGTCGGCACCGTGCCGCACGTCGAGCAGCCACTCGAAGTGCACCGAGCCGATCTCGCCGATCTCGCCCCCGGCCAGCAGGGTGCGCACCACCTCGTGCACGGGGTTGAACCGGTAGTTGAAGGCGACCCGCACACGGCCGCCGGTGCGTTCGGCGGCGTCGAGGATGCGGTCGCTGCTCGCCGCGTCGACCGTCATCGGCTTCTCGGTGATGACGTCGCAGCCGGCCTCGAGGGCGGTGACGATGTGCCCGGCGTGCGTGCTGTCCACGCTGGTCACGATCAGCTCGTCGACCCGTTCGCGGTCGAGCATGGTGGTCAGGTCGGTGGCCCGGTAGGTGGGCACCGGGTTCTTGAGCCAGCCGTTGTGGGTGTCCATGCGGGACTGGTTCACGTCGGCCAGGGCGACCAGTTCGGCGGTGTCGGCGTGGTCCTCGGTGACCGCGCGCAGGAACATCTCGGCTCGCGAGCCGGCGCCGACGAGGGCGATCCGGCGTCTCGTTCTTTCCATGGCAACTCCCGGGGCTCCGGGCGGCAAAGGTTTGCAGCGAAGTTACGCAGATCAATTAGTTGGCGTCAATGACCTGCCCGGTATTGTCCCATTTTGACGGCCTGGGAGTGTGCCTTCGCAATGTTCTCGTAACGGAACGCCATTGACACGAGTGCAACCGCTTGCATTAATGGGCGTCATCGTAGTGACCCGGGACACAAAGGAGGGTGAACGTGGCTGTCACCATTCGCGACGTGGCCCGGGCTTGCGGCGTGCACATCTCCACCGTGTCGCGCACGTTCTCGGCGCCTCACCTGGTGAACCCGAACACGCGCAGCCGCGTCCTGGCCTGCGCCGAGCAGCTCGGCTATCGCCCGAACCGGGCCGCCCGGGCGCTGATCACCGGCCGCACCTACAACATCGGCCTGATCGTCGCCGACATCGCCAACCCGTTCTTCCCGCCGCTGATCAAAGCGGCGGAGGCCCAGGCCCGCAAGCACGACCACCACATCTTCGTCGCCGACACCAACGAGGACGCGGCGCTCGAGGAGGAGGTGGTGCGCGCCCTGGCCAAGCAGGTCGACGGCGTGCTGCTGGTCAGCCCGCGGATGAGCAACGCGCTGATCGAGCAGCTCAGCCGCGAGGTGCCGATGGTCGTGGTCAACCGGCAGGTCGCCGGCATCCCGGCCGTGGTCATGGACGTCGCCCGCGGCGCCCGCACCGCGATCGAGCACCTGACGGCGCTCGGGCATCACCGGCTCGCCCTGGTCGCCGGCCCGCGCGGGTCGTGGACCAGCCGCGAGATCCGGCGCTCGGCGTCGGCGACCGCCCGCACCGCCGGGGCCGAGCTCACCATCATCGGCCCCAACCCGCCGACCGAGGTCGGCGGTCTCACGGTCGCCGAGGACGTGCTGCGAGCCGGCGCCACCGCCGTGCTCGCCTACAACGACCTCATGGCGATCGGGCTCATCGAGGGTCTGCTGGCCGCCGGGGCCGAGGTGCCCCGCGACGTCAGCGTCGTCGGGATCGACGACATCATGCTCAGCCGGCTCACCCGCCCGAAGCTGACCACGGTGGCGACCCCCACCGCCGCCGCCGGTCGGGCGGCCGTCGACATGCTGCTCGCGCATGGCGACGACCGTCGCACCACCGCACACGTCCATCTGCAGACCGAACTGGTCATACGCGACTCGACGGGGCGGGGCCCGGGTCCGCACAGCCCTGCGGACCCGGGCGACGTGAACGCCCCCGGAGGTGTCGCTTCCTGAAGGAGAAGCGTCATGGAGCCCATCACGCGGGGCAACACGCCCGCTCAACGTACTACCCGCCGCCGACTGCTGGCCGCTGCCCTGACCGTGCCCCTTCTGCTCGGCGCCGCCGCGTGCGGTGGTGACGACAAGTCCGGTGGCGCCTCCGACAAGGTCGAACTGTCGGTCTTCTGGTGGGGCGCCGAGAAACGCGCCGAACTGACCGAGCAGGCGCTCGCGCTCTACACGCAGAAGAACCCGAACGTCACGTTCAAGAAGACCTGGCAGGGAAACCAGGGCTACTTCGACAAGCTCGCCACGCTGACGGCCGGTGGCAACGCGCCGGACATCTTCCAGATCGACGACAACTACATCTCCGAGTACGCCGGCCGCGGCGTGACGCTCGACCTCACCCCGTACACGGAAAGCGGCAAGCTCGACGTGAGCAAGTTCCCGGAGAGCCTGCGCAAATACGGCGAGGTCGACGGCAAGCTCGCCGGGGTCGCGATGGGCGAGAACACCCAGGGCCTGGTCTACAACAAGACCCTGCTCGCCAAGCACAACCTGCCCGAGCCGAAGACCGGCATGAGCTGGGACGAGTTCATCACGTGGGCCGCGGGCGTCTCCAAGACCGCCAAGCTTCCCGGTACGCAGGACGCGAGCGCGGTCTACCAGGCGCTCTGGGTCTTCCTGCGGCAGAACGGCAAGGACCTGTACGCCGGCAAGGAGCTCGGCTTCGACGAGGCGGACATGACCAAGTGGTTCACGCTGTGGAAGGACGCCCGCGCCAAGGGGGCCACGCCGACGCCCGACGTCATCCACGAGGGCAACGCCAGCGACGTCAGCAAACAGCTGATCGTCACCGGCAAGGCCGGCACGTCGTGGGTGTGGACCAACCAGATGCCCGAGCTGAAGAAGAACACCGAGGCCGAGCTGGGTCTGATGGCCTACCCGGGTGACCCGAGCGTGCAGTGGGCGCGCGCGTCGCTGTACTTCTCGGCGTTCCGCGGCAGCAAGCACAAGGACACCGCGGTCGACGTGATCAACTTCCTGGCCAACGACCCGGAGGCCGCCAAGATCCTCGGCACCGACCGCGGACTGCCGCCCAACCTCGACATCCGCAAGCAGGTCGCTTCGACCGTGACCGACCCGAACATGAAGCAGACGATCGCGGTGCAGGACGAGCTCGGCGCGAAGTTCGGGCCGAACCCGCCGACCGTGCCGCCCAAAGGCCACAGCAAGGTGCGCTCCGAGCTGGTGCGGGTGGCCGAGGAGGTCGTTTACGGCCGGCAGACCCCGGCGCAAGCGGCTGCCGCCTACGTCGCGGCGGCCAAGGCGGCGATCGGCGCCTCGTGACCGCCTCGACCGTTTTCGCTGAACCCGTCGCCCCCGCCGCCCCGCGGCCGGGGCGGCGGGTCCGCCGGCGCCGGGAGAACCTGGCCGGCTACGTCTTCCTCTCCCCGTGGCTGCTGGGCCTGCTCGGCATCACCGCGGTCCCGATGCTGATCTCGCTCTACCTCAGCTTCACCGACTACAGCCCGCTCATCTCGCTCGGCGACGCCGAGTGGGTCGGCCTCGACAACTACCGCCGCATGTTCACCGCGGACCAGTCCTACTGGCACTCGGTGACCGTGACCATCACGTTCGCGCTGGTCGCCGTGCCGCTGAAACTGGCCGCCGCGCTCGGCGTCGCGATGCTGCTCAACCGCACGATGCGCGGCATCTCGGTCTTCCGGGGCCTGTTCTATCTGCCGTCGCTGCTCGGCGGCAGTGTCGCGCTGGCCATCGTCTGGGTCAGCATGTTCAACCGCGACGGCGCCTTCAACTCGTTCCTCGCCCTCTTCGGCATCGAGGGACTGCCCTGGGTCAGCGACCCCGACTGGGCTCTGTACACGTTGATCCTGCTGGCGATCTGGCAGTTCGGCGCCCCGATGGTGATCTTCCTGGCCGGCCTCAAACAGGTCCCGGTCGAGCTGTACGAGGCGGCGTCGGTCGACGGGGCCAGCGCGTGGCGCAAATTCGTGCACATCACGCTGCCGATGCTGTCGCCGGTCATCTTCTTCAACCTGGTGCTCGAGACGATCAACGGCTTCCAGGGCTTCACGTCCGCCTTCGTGCTCTCCAACGGCACCGGCGGGCCGGTCGACTCCACGCTGATGTACACGCTGAACCTCTACATCAAGGGCTTCAGTGAGCTCGAGATGGGCTACGCGTCGGCGATGGCGTGGGTCTTCCTGATCGTGATCGGCGCGATCACGGTCGTCCTGTTCACGACCGGACGGTTCTGGGTGCACTACTCCGACAACGAGGAGCGGTGATGCGCCTTCGCCTCCTGATCCTGGTGATCATCCTCGCGGTCGTGCTCTACCCGCTGGTGTGGATGGTCGGCACATCGCTCAAGTCGCCGCAGGAGATCGTCAGCAACATCGGGCTGATCCCGCGCGAGTTCACGCCCGGCAACTTCGCCGAGGGCTGGTCCAAGTTCGACGTGAGCTTCGGGCGCTTCTTCCTCAACAGCGCGCTCGTCTCCCTGCTGACCGTGGCGGGCAACACGATCAGTTGCCTCCTGGCCGCGTACGCCCTGGGTCGTCTGCGGTTCCGGCTGCGCGGTGTGTGGTTCGCCGTCATGATCGGCACGCTGCTGCTGCCCGGCCACGTGCTGATCATCCCGCAGTACATCCTGTTCCGCAGCCTCGGCTGGGTCGGCGGGGACTGGCCCTACCTGCCGCTGCTCGTACCGGCGTTCCTCGCCACAGAAGCGTTCTTCGTCTTCCTGATCGTGCAGTTCATGCGCGGCATCCCCCGCGAGCTCGACGAGGCCGCTGTGATCGACGGCGCATCCCCGTACGGGATCTTCAGGCATGTGGTTCTGCCGCTGTCCCGCCCGGCGCTGGTGACGACGGCGATCTTCTCGTTCATCTGGACGTGGAACGACTTCTTCCGGCAGCTCGTGTTCCTGTCGGAGCTGAAGGACTACACGGCTCCGGTGGCGCTGACCCTGTTCATCGACTCGACCAGCGAAAGCGCGGTCGGGCCGATGTTCGCGATGTCGCTGCTGTCGCTGATCCCGGTGTTCCTGTTCTTCGTCGCCTTCCAACGGCTGCTGGTCGAGGGCATCAACACGAGCGGTCTGAAGGGGTGAAACTCTGATGCGCTACGACTGGCGCGACACACTGCGGCTGGCGGCGGACCTGGCGCTGCTGGGGATCCTCGTGACCCTGGCGTCGGTGCCGATCGTGACGGCGGGGGCGGCGTTCTCCGCGGGCAGCGCGTCGTTGGAGCGACTGCTGACGATCGGGCGGTGGTCGACGGCCGCCGAGTGCTGGGCGTCCTTCCGTACGCGGCTGGTGCCGGGGGCGCTCGCCGGGCCGCTGGTGCTCGCGGCGGCGTGGCTGGTGGCGCTGGACGTGATCGCGCTGCGGCGCGGGGCGGTGCCGGGCGGGACGGTGATGATCGCGGCGGTGCTCCTCGCGGCGGCAGCGGCGGCGGGGTTCGCGGCATTGGTCGCCGGGCTGGCCGCGGGGCCCGGGGCCGTGCGGCGGGCGCGGGCGTTGGTGGCGCTGCGGCCGTCGGCGTTGGTCGCCACGACCGGGGTGGTGCTGATCGCGGCGGCGCTGGCGGCACTCGTGCATCCGGCGTTGTTGCCGGTGCTGGTGGGGTATGCGCTCTTCGCGGTGCATGTGGTGCTGCTCCGCAAATCGTCGCGGATGCCGTCGGCGCTCGAGTCCGCGAGTCGAGAGCCCGCGAGTCGAGAGCCTGCCAGCCCAGAGCCCGCCCTCCCAAGGGGGAACCCCCGTTCGTCAGTCTGACGCGATGACGGGATCTTGGGCGGGCGGGCTGTGGACAACCCCGAACTGTGGACGGCCTTGACCTCCGGACCTATTCGGTCGCGTCGATGAAGTCCACCGCCGCCGTCGCGAACAGCGGCGACATGAACAGGTTGTAGTGCGTCAAACCCGGCAGGATGGCGAGGGCGTGCCCGCCCTTGGGCCGGCCCTCGCCCATCCAGCCGCCGTCGCGCTGCCCCCCGTCGAGCAGCGCGAACACCTCCACGAAGTGGCTTGGCGGGCACATGTCGGCGTCCGCGGCCACGACCAGCGTCGGCACTTGCAGATCGCGGACCTCTTCGGTGTAGTCGAAGTCCTGCTGCATCGCCTGCCCGATCTTGTCGAGCAGCCGGGGGAAGTCCTCCGGGCGGGGTGCGACCCGCTGGTACAGCTCGTACATCGGGGTCTCTTTCATGAACTCGGCCGCCGCCGCGCCGACCTGGCCCTGCTGTTCGAGGATCTCGGGGTAGGTCGCGCTGCGCCGGATGCCCGCCGACGCGGCGACCAGGCGGCCGACCTTCTGCGGGTGGCGGATGGCGAGCAGCAGGGCGACGCCGCCGCCGAGCGAGTAGCCGACCACGTCGGGTTTCTCGAGGCCCAGATGGTCGATGAGGGCGGCCACGTCGTCGGCCATGAATTTGATGTCGAGCGGCCGGTCGATGTCGGCGGTGCGGCCGTGGCCCTGCAGGTCGACCAGGATGACCCGGTGGTTCGCGGCGAACCGCGGGATGATCGGCGCGAACATCTCGCCGGAGCCGAGCCCGCCGTGCAGCAGGATCAACGGCCGGCCGTCGCCGTGCGACTCGTAGTAGAGGTTGATCCCGTTCACCTCGGCGTACTCGCCGTTGCCCAGGTCGTCGGCGGTCCAGTTCGTCATTTCGGCTCCCGTTTCTCGTGTGTTGCCGGTAAGACCGGGGCACTCGCGGCGACTCATCGGTGCGCGGACGGTTTTTTTCTGTCGTACCCCTGTACTAGCTTCAGACAGGTGAGCGACGTGGCTACCCCGATCGAGACACAGCTCGAGACCTTCCGAGGCGAGCTGACTGGTTACTGCTACCGCATGCTCGGCTCCGCCTTCGAGGCGGAAGACGCGGTGCAGGAAACGCTCGTGCGCGCCTGGAAGTCGTACGACAACTTCGAGGGCCGCGCGGCGCTGCGGTCCTGGGTCTACCGCATCGCCACCAATGTGTGCCTGACGATGCTCGGCAGCGCCCAGCGGCGGGCCCGCCCGATGGATCTGGGTCCGGCCGGTTCCGGCCACGCGACCCATCCGGGTGAGCCGCGCCCCGAGGAGATCTGGGTCGGCCCGGTGCCTGACGCGCGGGTGCTCGACCCGGCCCAGGTGATCGCCGACCGTGAGTCGATCCGGCTGGCGTTCGTCGCCGCGCTGCAGCACCTGCCGGCCAAGCAGCGGGCGGTGCTGATCCTGCGTGAGGTGCTCGCCTGGTCGGCGCAAGAGGTGGCCGACCTGCTCGACACGTCGGTCCCGAGCGTCAACAGCGCCCTGCAGCGCGCTCGCGCCACGATCGCCGCGACGGACAGGTCGGCCGAGGTCCACGAGCCCGACGACGAGGATCAGCGCAAGCTTCTCGCCCGTTATGTCCAGGCCTTCGAGGCGTACGATCTCAGCGCCCTGACGGCCCTGCTCCACGAGGACGCGACTCTGTCGATGCCGCCGTTCGCGCTGTGGCTGCGTGGGCACGACGACATCACCGCCTGGATGGCCGGCACCGGGCGCCACTGCGAGGGCTCGCGTCTCGTCCCCGTCGTGGCGAACGGGCTGCCGGCTTTCGCCCAATACCGGCGCGATACCGAGGGCCCGGGGCACGTGCCGTGGGCGCTGATCGTCCTGGAGATCTCAGACGGCCGGATCGCCGGGATCAACAACTTCCTCGACACCGAGCGGCTCTTCCCGGTCTTCGGCCTGCCCGCCCGGCTCGACCCGCAGGACTGATCGCCGGGCGTGTTCCGCGGCGGCGAGGAAGCCGCCCAGCCCCATCAGCCCGAACAGGCTCACCAGTTCGGGCGGGGCGTCGTGCACGATGAACCGCCGGCCGTGGCGTCCGGCGGTCAGGCGCAGACGGGCCAGCGCCTCGACGGTGACGACGTCGGGGCGCGCTGCGGAGGCGTCACAGACGACGTCGCCCGGTCCGGGGCGGGCGCGCAGCTGGTCGGCGAGGCCTGCGCACAGACAGGGGATGTCCGCGCGGGTCAGCGCCGCGCCGACCGCGAGCCAAACCGTCATGCCACGTATGACTGGCCGGGGGCGCCGTACTCATCGGTCGGCCTGCGGCGAGCACGGCTGAACGGCGTACGGGGGGAAGCTCTAGGGTGGGACGATGAGCGAGCGATTGACCAACTGGGCCGGCAACATCGTCTTCAACGCGCGGGCGGTGCGGCGGCCGGTGACGGTGGGCGAGGTGCAGGAGATCGTCGCCGCCGGGGGGCCGATCCGGGCGCTGGGCAGCGGGCACTCCTTCAACCGCATGGCTGACACCGACGGCACGCTGGTCTCGCTCGCCGGGCTGCCACGGGTCACCGAGATCAGCGCCGACCGGTCCTCGGTGCGGGTCGACGGCGGCATCCGCTACGGCGAGCTCGCCGCCTATCTTTACGAGAACGGGCTGGCCCTGCACAACACCGCCTCTCTGCCGCACATCTCGGTGGCCGGCGCGGTCGCCACGGCCACCCACGGCTCCGGCGTGCGCAACCGCAACCTGGCCACCGCCGTCTCGTCGATCGAGTTCGTCGACGGTTCGGGCAATAACGTGACGCTCAGCCGCGGCGACGCCGACTTCCCGGGCGCCGTCGTCGGCCTCGGCGCGATCGGCATCGTCACCGCGCTCACCCTCGACGTCGTGCCGTCGTTCGAGCTGCGGCAATACGTGTACGACAACGTGCCCCGCGCCTCGGTCGAGCAGCATCTGCACGAGATGCTGGCCGACGGCTACAGCGTCAGCCTCTTCACCAACTGGACCGGGCTCGACGTCAGTCACGCCTGGCTCAAGCGGGTCGAGCCGATGAGCGGCGACTGGTTCGGCGCCCACCCGGCCGACGGCCCGCGCCACCCCGTGCCCGGCATGCCCGCCACCAACAGCACCGAGCAGGGCGGCGTCCCCGGTCCGTGGCAGCAGCGGCTGCCGCACTTCCGCATGGAGTTCACCCCGTCGAGCGGCGAGGAACTGCAGTCGGAATATCACGTGGCCCGCGAGGACGGCCTGGCCGCGATCGACGCCGTCGCCTCCATCCGCGAGCGGGTCGCCCCGGTGCTGCAGGTCTGCGAGATCCGCACGATCAAGGGCGACGAGCTGTGGCTGAGCCCGAACTACCGGCGCGACAGCATCGCGCTGCACTTCACCTGGATCGCCGACACCGACGCCGTGCTGCCCGTGGTGACCGAGCTCGAGCAGAGCCTGGCGCCGCTGTCCCCGCGAGCCCACCTCGGCAAGGTCTTCACCCAGTCACCCGAGACGATCCGCCAGGCCTACGACCACTTCGCCGACTTCCAAGACCTCGTACGCCGGTACGACCCGGCGGGCACGTTCCGCAACCCGTGGCTGGTCGACCTGCTGGGCTTCTGAGGGCCGGGCGTCACGGCCACATCGAGCGCTTGGTTCCCGTCTTAAGAAATGGTTAGAAGCTGATCCGTGGGTGGGAGCGCTCCCGTATGGGGGGCCGTAGCGACATTCGGTCCCCCTTCCCGGAAGGCTCAGCCCAATGTACAGAGCTCGGTTCCTCAAATCCCGCAAGAACGTGCGCCGCTGGCAGGTGGGCGTGGTCGCGGGAGTCGCGGTGGCCCTGGTCGGCGTCGGTCTGGGCGTAGCCTCGGCGGCCGAGACCGTGCCGACCGTGAACTGTCCACAGCTCAAGGCGCTTCCGGCGGTGCCCGCGCGGGCGCAAGCCGAGGTGAAACGCAACCTGGAACTGCTGAACACCCAGATCGCCGAGGCCGACAACCGCCTCCGCACGTCGGTCGGCCAGGGAGGTGCGAACTTCATCCGCAACGCGATCCTGGGCCCGCTGGCGGACAAGCGCTTCGCCACGATCAACCGCATCGAGACCGCGATCGGCCGCGATGCCCCGAAGCCGAACTTGAATGCTGAGGGTTTGTCGGGTTGTGCGCTGAATGAAGAAGGCGGCGCCTCGGCCCAACAGCCGACCGACGTGCCGGGCGCGGGCGCCGACAACTCCAACAGCGGCGCCGGCAACAGCGGGGACGACGGCGCCGGCAACAGCACTGGCGGCAACGGCAACGCCGGCGGCGGCAACGCCGGAAACAACGGCGGCGGCGCGAACAACGGCGGCGGCGCGAACAACGGCGGCGCGAACAACGGCGGCGCGAACAACGGCGGCGACGCCGGGGACGACAACGGCGCCGGCGGCGACGCGGCCCTGCCCGCCGTGAGTTGCCCGGATCTGACCGGTCTGCCCGCCGTGCCGGCCCAGGCGCAGGCCGAGGTGCAGCGCAACCTGGAACTCCTGAACACCCAGATCACCGAGGCGAATGCCCGAATCGCGTCCTCGCTGGGTCAGGGCGGCCCGAACTTCATCCAGAACGCCGTTCTCGGCCCGCTCGAGGACAAGCGCTTCGCCACGATCAACCGCATCGAGACCGCGATCGGCCGCAACGCCGCGAAGCCCGACCTCGACGCCGAGGGCCTCGCCCCCTGCGTGCTCGCCGGCTGACCGCTCCCGCACCAGGCGCGCGCCCGGACCCCACCCGGGCGCGCGTCACGGCGTACGGGCTGGTCTTGACGGGGTGGTTCACGTCGATCTTGGTGAGGATTGGCATGAGTAGCGCGCGTCACGGTCACGCATTCACCGGACACGGCGCGGGTAGCTTCGCGCCATGCCCGCCGATGCCCCGAATGCGAAGCAGCCGCAGCGCCCCCACCCGTGGAGGGTGGAGGGAGCGCCGCCGCCCGATAACAACAGCCCCGCCGGTGGCCCGAATCGGCCGCGTTCCACCTGGCTCCGCTTCGGCGGGTTCCTCGTCATCCTGCTCGCGTTCAACTGGATCATCTCGTCGTTCCTGCTGTCGCCGCCCCAGCGCGAGCCGGTGTCGTACACGTTCTTCGTCAGCCAGGTGCAGGCGGGCAACGTCGCCGAGATCACCTCGACCGGGGACACGATCGAGGGCCAGTTCAAGAAGGAGACGGCCTACACGCCGACCGGCGAGACGAAGTCCGAGCAGGTCGAGCGGTTCACCACGCAGCGGCCTTCGTTCGCCGAGGACAACCTGTTCGCGATGCTGCAGTCCGGCAACGTGCCGGTCAACGCCAACCCGCCGGACGCCCCGGCGCCGGTCTGGCAGCAGCTGCTGGTCGGGTTCGGTCCCACGATCCTGCTGGTCGGGCTCTTCTACTGGATCTATCGCCGAGCTGCCGCCGGTGGTGGCGGGGCCGGGGGCGCGCTGGGCGGTTTCGGCAAGTCCCGCGCGAAGCTCTACCAGCCCGAGGGCGGCCCGCGGACGACGTTCGCCGACGTCGCCGGCATCGAGTCGGTCGAGCAGGAGGTCACCGAGATCGTCGACTTCCTGCGCGAGCCGGAGAAGTACCGCAAGCTCGGCGCGCAGATCCCGCACGGTGTTCTGCTGTCCGGCCCGCCCGGGACGGGTAAGACGCTGCTGGCCCGCGCGGTCGCCGGCGAGGCACGGGTGCCGTTCTTCTCGATCTCGGCGTCGGAGTTCATCGAGGCGATCGTCGGCGTGGGCGCGAGCCGCGTACGGGATCTGTTCGATCAGGCCAAGAAGGTCGCTCCGTCGATCATCTTCATCGACGAGCTCGACGCGATCGGGCGTTCCCGGGGCGGCGCGCAGTCGTTCGGCGGCAACGACGAGCGGGATCAGACACTCAACCAGATCCTCACCGAGATGGACGGCTTCAACGGCAGTGAGGGCGTGGTCGTGCTGGCCGCGACCAACCGCGCCGAGATCCTCGACCAGGCGCTGCTGCGTCCCGGCCGCTTCGACCGCCGCGTCGTGGTGAGCCCGCCCGACCTGGCCGGCCGCCGCGCCATCCTGGCCGTGCACACCCGGGGTGTCCCGCTCGACTCGGGCGTCGACCTGGACGGCATCGCCGCCTCGACCCCGGGCATGGTCGGCGCCGACCTGAAGAACCTGGTCAACGAGGCCGCCCTGCTGGCCGCCCGGCGCGGGCACGACAAGGTCGAGAACAGCGATTTCACCGACTCGCTGGAGAAGGTCCTCCTGGGCACCGTACGGGGTCTCATGCTGACCCCCGGCGAGAAGGAGCGCACGGCCTTCCACGAGTCGGGTCACGCGCTGCTGGGCATGCTCACGCCCGGCGCCGACCCGGTCCGCAAGATCTCGATCATCCCGCGCGGTCAGGCCCTGGGCGTCACGTTCCAGAGCCCGTCGAGCGACCGCTACGGCTACTCGAAGGAATACCTGAAGGGCCGCATCATCGGCGCGCTGGGCGGCCGGGCCGCCGAGGAGGTCGTCTTCGGCGACATGACCACCGGCGCGGAGAGCGACCTCGACCAGGTCAGCAGCATCGCCCGCCAGATGGTCGGCCGCTGGGGCATGTCCGACGCGATCGGCCCGGTCACCGTGCTGCCGCCGCCCGGGCAGGAGTCGCCGTTCGGCAACGACGGCGTCGCCCCGGCGATGAAGGAGCTGATCGACTCCGAAGTCCACAAGATCGTCGAGGAGGCGTACGCGGAAGCCCTGTCGCTCCTGCGCTCGCACCGGCCGCAGCTCGACAACCTCGCCCACCGCCTGCTGCAGACCGAGACCCTGGACGAGGCCGACGCGTACGCCGCCGCGGGCATCGACCCGTCCGAGGCGCCCGGCGCCGTGGCCCGCGGCGAGGCACCCGGCACGTCGCCGGCGCCGGGGATCCCGCACTCGGTCGCTGCGGATTCGACAGTTCACGAACCCGCCACGCCCTGAGAACCGCTCGAACGCGGCCGTCACCCCTCGCCGGTGGCGGCCGCGCCGCATTCAGACAGGGAAGAAACTTGCCCGGGCCGCGATCCCGCTGATCGGCGACCGCCCCCTGCTGATGATCGTCGGCCGCCGCGCCGTCACCGCGTGGATGGCGATCGAGGCGTTCCAGCGCGCCACCGGCCCCAAACGCCTGCACTGGATCGAAGGCGCGAGCCACGTCGACCTACGACAAGCCCGAGTACGTGGGCCCGGCCGTCGACGAGCTGGCCACGTTCTTCACCGATACCGTGGTTTGATGCTCCCGGCTGACAGTCACGTGCACAGCGAATGGTCATGGGACGCCGCGGTGGGTGACATGGAGGCGACCTGTGCCCGCGCCGTCGAGATCGGGTTGCCCGCCCTGGCGTTCACCGAACACCTCGACCACACCGCCTGGACCGCCACCGACCCGCCGCCCGTGCTCGCCGCCTACGCCGGCGCGGACGGCGTGATCCACCCGCCGGCGTTCGATGCCGAGGGCTACCTGGCGGCGATCGAGCGGTGCCGTGACCGCTTCCCCGCCCTGCACGTCCTGAGCGGCCTTGAAGTCGGCGAACCCCACCGGCATCCCGCCCAAGTCGCCGCCGTGCTGGCCACCGGCCCGTTCGACCGAGTGCTCGGCTCCCTGCACTGCCTGCCCGTCGACGGCGGCGGCTTCTGCGAACCAGCGGGCCTGTTCGAACGCCACGAGGCCGACCGCGTCATCCGCGACTACCTGGCCGAGGTCCCCACGGTCGTGGCCTGCAGCGACGACTTCGAGGTCTTCGCCCACATCGACTATCCGATCCGCTACCTCCCCGACGACGCGGAACCCTTCGACCCCGACGACTACGAGGACGAGTTCCGGCTGGCCCTGCGAGCGATAGCCGAGGGCGGCCGCACCCTGGAGGTCAACACCTGCCTGCCGCTCCACCCGCGGATCGTCCGCTGGTGGCGCGAGGAAGGAGGCACCACAGTGTCCTTCGGCAGCGACGCCCACCTGCCGGCCGTCCTGGCGAACGGCTTCCAGGAGGCCACCCACATGGTCGAGTCCCACGGCTTCCGCCCGGGCCGGCTGCCGTACGACTTCTGGACGCTCTAAAACGACCGCCGCCTACTCCAACTGATCTGGGTCGCGCGATTGCTCGATGTGGACGTTCGGATCGGATGCTCCACAGCATCCGAGTACGACGGAACGAATGGGCCGGTGCACCGGTACCCGGTATCTCGACCCACCCACGAGTGAGGTTGGCGAATGGGTGCAGATACTGGCCTGGTCAGCGGTGATTGTCTCAGCCGCAGGGACTAATTCCTTAAGAGAATGATTTTCTCGGCTCGAAGTCCCTTATCGTATTGCCCCGGCACGAAACTTACCGATGAGCCCACCGCACATGATTGCCAGTCGGCGCGCTTTCGCAGATGTGACATGTGGAAGAAAAACTCTTCGCCCGTTCCGGTCTCTCGGATGAACCCGAAGCCGCGCTCGGCAACCAGGCGAACCACACGGCCATAGCTTCGTGCCTCAAAGTCAGCCAGGCTGTCGACCGTCGCTCCTGCGAGGGCAGCCATGACATCTACAGCGATGCGTCCGACATAGGCGTCGGACGTATTGCGTTGTGCGAGATGGGCTAGGACTCGCGCTTGGTCGAGGAGGGCGCGCGATCGATTATTCACAAGTCCAGACGTAATTTCAGTAAGGGCGCGCAGCAATTCCTGCAGGGCGGCGACGCAACTTGCCCAGTCGTCTTCGTCGGCTGCGCGTTGCGCCTGGCCCACGGATCCCTCAAGAGCCAGTCGTGCTGCCTCGTGTCGAAGATCGTGACTTAGCCCCTCATTCTCGTATAGCGCGAGACCAATGTCCTTTGCCTCATCGAGGTGGCCTAACTGGAGGTGAGTTCGGCCGATTTCAAGAGCAAGCCGCGGCTCATCGGGGCTCATCAAAGCGCCTGCTTGCAGCTGTCGGAGACCTTCCTCGGGGTCGCCTCCGTGTCCACAAAGGAACTTTGCGAAAAGGTAGCGCAGGGGGATGGCTGTGGGTCCTAGCTCGACCGCGCGCTCGTAAGCTTCGCGGGCGTTTATATAGTCAAAGCTGGCGGCATGCCAGTCACCTTCTACTCGGTGCACCTCATGATAGCCCGGCGCAAGTTCCTTGCTTCGTGTGATGAGTTCGTAGGCTTCAGGGAGGTGTTCTCTAACGATTAGGCTAATTGCATTGTGCAGCGTGCTCGCGACACTGAAATCGCTCACGCCGCGGGTGTCAAGCGTTGTAGAGCTGAACGGGTTGGCTTGATATTGCGACTGAAGGCGTCTGCCGGACGACGTTAACTGCTCGTGGCGTCGGATGAGCCAAGTCCGCTCGTCGCCGCTTACTGGATGTTGGCGATCGAGGTACTTGCGTCCGAAGTCCGTGAGATCATACTGCGTCTCCAGAGATCCGCCTCCGCCGCTGGTTTGCAGAGAAACGAAATAGGTATTAGCGAGTTGAAGTAAGGCCGGCTGAAGAAGCTCGGGTTGCATATCGTTCAGAAATGCCAACTCTGCTTGGCTGTGCAGGCCGGGAAGGGCTTGCATTGAACGAAGGACGGCATGACTGTCGTCGTGCAGATAGTCGTAGACGTTTGACATGCAGAAGTCAAGTAGCAGGTCACTGTTCGCCAAAACTTCCTCTGGTCTCGCGCCAGCTTCAACGGCAGAAACAAACCAACGAAGGTATAAAGGACGACCGCCCATTTTGTCGACAAGGCCTGCAATGACATCGTTTCCTAGGCGCTGCAGGGAGGCGACTTGACGCATCCTGGTCAAGGCGCGGAACAGGGACAATCCTTCCGTCCGTTCCAGCGGACCCAACCGAACGGGGTGCTCATACGCCCCCACGCCGATACGAGAGGTGATTAGTACTTTGCTCCCGCTGGGCAGGTTCGCGAGGAAATCGCGGAGACGTTGATCGAGAACCGTCTCAAGATTGTCGAGGATAAGAAGGATCTTGAAATGTTCCAAGTAGCCCAGGACCTCATTGATCGGGTCGGCCAAGGCACTCTCGCCGCCGACCTCATGAGCCACTGCCGCCAGAAGGCCCAGAGAATCACTGATTGCCCCCTCGATACGGGTCACCTCAGATGCTGTCAAGAGCGAGGTCTTTGCCGTCACCCACACTACGGCATCAAATGGGCAGGGATCTGCATCAATAACTTCGTATGCAACCTTCAGTGCCAAGCTGGTCTTGCCGATTCCACCGTCTCCGACAACAGAAACGACCGGATAAGGTCCTTTTACGAGAAGGCGTCGTAAGTTTGCCACGATTTCCTTACGACCAACAAATCCTGTCTCGTCGTACTCGGGCGTAGGAAGGTTATGCCTACCCGGCTCTTCGGCGAGACTCGGAAACTGCACGTCTAGGCCAAGAACATACCCAGGGTCGTTGGATAGTCTTTCACTGACTTCCCTCAGGTTCAGCCACGGAAAATCCCTCGATCCCGCAAGCTCCTTTGCCAAGTCGAAGGTGAGCGAAAAGTCCTCGTAGTCAAGAGGTCGGCTGTGTGCCACTCGATTACGGACAGGCACCAGCGCGCTCAGCTTTGATGTAACATGCTTTACATGATCGGCCAGAGGGGTGGGAAGCTCAGAATCGTGTCGAGTCAATAGCTGCCACGACTCTGCGAAGTCCAGGTACGGAAGAAGGTCCGCCAGCTTAGGCCCTCCCTGCAATGCTCCGACTTGCCTGAGAAGTCGGTCTGATGCCACCTGGTAGGCACCATCAAGCGCGAACTCCGGATCCATGTCGGGTAGGTAAGTTATAGCGACCGCCCGTAGATCTTCTTCGATGGCGCTCAAGATCGCGTACATTGTTAAGCGAGAGGCGCTGATAGCCATACCTACCCCCACTGGTGGTTTAGTCGCCGCACAGCAGATGCCGGGTGTCTCAAACTGATGGAGCCCGGTGGGGCGACGATGCCAGCATCGCAAATCAGAGACTATCCGCCTGTACGCGATAGATGGCCTCCGATTAACATGCGCCGAGGAGCAGCCCAACGGCTGATGGGTGATCCGATGATCGAACGACCCGCGCTCGGCTATTCGTAGATGAGGGTCACCTTCGTGACATGAACGGCGGCCCGCATGCAGTCGACTAAAACGCTCCAGCGTGGGATCTTCTGCGATGGAGTTTGTCCGCAAATACAGTTGTCGGCGGCTTGTGCGTTGAACCTCGCTGAGCCGATGTGGCCACGCGACGCTGCGTGACCACGTCAGGCTTCCGTTGTTGAGTGGGTTCAGTGACGTCCGACTAGTTCGGGCTCCGGGGCTGGCGGGGCGACGACCGGGGCCGCGTGCCGGCCTCGGGGCCGCATGAACCGTGGGGCCCACCAGTTCGCCTTGCCCAGCAGCGTCATCGCCGACGGCAGCACGACTGCTCGGATGATCGTCGCGTCCAGCAGGATCGCGGCGGCCAGGCCGATGCCGAGCTGTTTCATGTCGATCGTGGACAGGGTGGCGAAGATCGAGAAGACGGCGACCATCACCAGGGCCGCGCTGCTCACCGTGCCGGCCGAGCCGGTGATGCCCTCGGCGACGGCCTCGCGGGTCGGGACGCCGCGTTGGACCGCCTCGCGGATTCTGGAGACCACGAAGACGTGGTAGTCCATCGACAGGCCGAACAGCACGACGAACAGGAACAGCGGCAGCCAGCTCACGATCGCGTCCATCGAGGTGAAGCCGAGCAGGCCCTCGGCCCAGTTGCCCTGGAAGACCAGCACCAGCAGGCCGTACGCGGCGCTGACGGACAGCAGGTTCAGTCCGATCGCGGTCAGCGCGACGATGACCGAGCGGAACGTCCACGCCATCACGAGGAACGTCAGGATCAGCACGAAGCCGGCCACGATCGGCAGCTTCTTCCAGATGTGTTCGGCATAGTCCTCGCTGTCGGCGACCCCACCACCGACCGCGTACGACGCCCCGCCGATCCCGCCCAGCGCGGCCGGCACGAGCTCGGAGCGCAGTTCGTGCAGCGAGTCGGCCGCCTCGTCACTGCGCGACGTGAACGGGGTCGCGATGTGCAGCACGGTCACGGTCTGGTCGGGCGAGACCTCGATGTCGGGGCCGGACTCCTCCAGCGGGGCGAACAGCCGGTTGCCCTGCGTCTTCTGCGCGAGGTTCTCAAGAGCGCCGCGTACGGAAGCGGCTGACGAGGCGGGCGCCTGAACGACGACCTCGTGCGTGGTGCCGTTGCTCGGATATGAGGCGGCCAAACGGTCGTACGCCTGCATCGCGGGTGTGGTGCGGGGAAGGTCTTCGGTGCCGGGGAACTTGAGCTTCATGCCGAGCGCGGGAGCGGCCAGCGCGAGCAGGGCGAGCACGCTCACCAGCAGCGTGACGGCCGGCCAGCGCAGCGCCGGGTGCAGTACGCGCCGCCAGAAACCACCGGTCGAGGTGCGGGCGGTGAGGCGCCACAGGAACGGCACCCGCGGGCGGTCGACCCAGCGGCCCAGCTTGGCCAGCAGCGCGGGCAGCACGGTCAGCGAGCCGAGCACGGCCACCGTGACCACCAGGATCGAGCCCACCGCGAGGGACGAGAACGTGGTGTCGCCGGCCAGGAAGAGCCCGGCCATCGCGATGACGACCGCCGTGCCGCTGACCACGACCGCGTGCCCGGACGTCTCGGCGGCGATCTCGACCGCGTCGACGTGGCCGCGTCCCTTCTTGCGTTCCTCGCGCTCTCTTCGTACGTAGAACAGGGAGTAGTCGACGCCGACCGCCATGCCGATCAGCAGGATCACGCTCGAGGTCACGTCGGTCGAGGGCACCAGGTGCGAGGCCAGGGTGGAGAGCCCCATCGCGGCGATCACCGACGACAGTGCCAGCAGCAACGGCACGCCCGCGGCGATCAGCGCGCCGAACACGACGATGAGGATCGCCAGCGTGACCGGCAGGCTGAGCAGCTCGGCCCGCTTGAAGTCGCCGCCCAGGGTGTCGTCGAGCGCCTTGCCGATGGACGGCCCGCCGACCTGTTCGACGCGCAGGTCGGGATGGGCCTGCTGCACCTCGGCGGTGGCCGCCCGCAGCGGTTCGACCCGATCCGAGGCAGTCTCCGGGTCGCCGGCCATCGTGATCGGCACGAGCAGCGCGGAGCCGTCACGGGCCGGGATCGGCTTACCGACCTCGGCGACGCCGGTGACCGTACGGAGTTTGGCGGCCGCGTCATCGGCGGCCTTCCCGGCGGCCGCGGAGTCGAGCCGGCCCGACCGGGCGGTGATCAGCACGTTGTCGACGGCGGGCTCGTCGGCGAACCCACCCTCCTCGATCATCACGTACGCGCGGCCGGCCTCGCCGATCGCGTCGTCCTGCGCGGTCGCCTCGTTGAGGCCGGCCGCGTTTCCGCCCACGAAGCACACCGCCACGAAGACCACCCAGAGCGCGATCGCGCGCCACGGATGTTCGGCGCTCCACCGCGCCATGCGCACCGTCACCGGTCGCCTGCCCATCGCTTGCTCCCCCCAGAGAGTTCTGTGTCCAAGCTGAAATTAGGCAGCGTGGGAGCTGGGAGCATCCGGGCCGAACCCCGGTCGGACCCGGAGGCCCCGAGGTCCGGTGAACGTCGGATCGGCGACAGCGGACACCCGGAAATGCCACGCCGGACCGCAAAAGCCACCGCGACACTCAGGGAAGCCCCGGGGATTCCCCCGATTCGCGGCTGTTGATCGACATGGCTACCTTGTCCGGATGAGACAGCGAAGAGCGTCGATTACCGCCGGTGTCGGCATCGTCGCGGTCGCGCTGCTGGGGCTCGCGAGCCCGGCGAACGCGATCGCGAACGGAGACCCGGTCAAGCCGGGTCGTTATGCCTTCTCGGTCAAGCTGACCATGACCGGCATCCCGACCGCGGACGGCGGCAAACGCAACAGCGCCTGTTCCGGCGCGCTGGTGTCCTCGCAGTGGATCATCACGGCGGGGCACTGCTTCCGGGACGCGAACGGCGTACGGGTGGAGCGCCCGGTCGCCGACTCGACGGTCGCGACCATCGGGCGTACGGATCTCACCGACACCACGAAGGGGCACGACCTCGAGATCGTCGAGGTGCGTCAGTCGCCGACCGCGGACGTGTCGCTGGCCAAGCTCGCCGAGCCGGTACGCGACATCCGCCCGATCAAGGTCAGCGGCACGGCACCCGAGGTGGGCACCGTGCTGCGGCTCACCGGCTACGGCTCCACGACCAGCTCGAACCCGGCGCCGGTCACGTGGCTGCGCACCGGGCAGCTCGAGGTGGTCGGCTTGACCGCCACGGTCACGCAGGTCAAGGGGCACGCCCCGCAGGCCGACACCACCCCGTGCCCGTACGACTCGGGTGGTCCGTTCTTCGTCGAGCGCGGCCGCAAGGGCCCGGCCCTGGTCGCCGTGGTGAGCAACGGACCGTCCTGCCCGCACAGCTCGATCGAGAGCGCGGCGCGCGTGGACAACATCGCGGACTGGGTCGCCGAAGTGACTCACTGATCACATCGAGGTTCGACGGCCGGTTACGGGGAAAACCCGTAACCGGCCGTTTTCCATGCGCGAGGGTGGAAAGGTGCCCCGGCCAACTGTGAGGACCGCCACGGTCGGTAACCGACCGGGTTGGTCCCTATCCGACTAAGGTGGTCCGCATGCCGCGGCCGACCAAGCAACAGATCGACGACGAGATCCTCGAAACCGCCGCGACGCTCTTCGCCCGGCACGGCTTCAAGGAGACCTCGATCCAGCGCATCGCCGACGCGGTGGGCTATTCGAAGACGGGCCTGCTGCACCGCTACCCGACCAAGGAGTCGCTGGAGCAGGCGGTCGTCGAGCGGGGCCTGCGCGGCATCCGCGAGGTCGCCGACGAGGTCGCCGCCCTGCCGCACGGCCCCGCCCGCGACCGCGCCGCGATCACCAGCATCGCCCGGCTCGCGATCGACTGCCCCGGCATCGTGTCCCTGCTGCTCGCCGGTCTGGCCGGCAGTGACATGGCCGCCGCGCTCGAGAGCATCGGTGCGGTCGTGTTCGAGATCTTCGGCGCCGACCCCGAGACCGACCCGATCCGCGCGGTCCGCGTCATCGGCGCGCTGGGCGCCCTCGCGGTCGCGGGCGTCGCCCTGCGCGAGAAGCCACTCGCCATCTCCGTCGGCGACCTCATCGACGTCAGCTACGACGCGCTCGGCCACGAGCGCCCTACCCCTCAATGAGCAAGGGATCTCCCTCATGGCAACGTTGCTTCACCGCCTAGGACTGGGCGCCGTCCGGCACAAGGCACTGGTCATGGTCGCCTGGCTGGTGGCGGTGATCGCGCTCGGCGCCGGTGCCGCGACGCTGTCCGGCACGCTCGTCAACTCCTTCTCGATCCCGGGGCAGGAGTCGACCAAGGCGCTCGAGCTCATCCGCGAACGGTTCGGCGCGGCTTCGGCGGGCGCGACCGGCCAGGTCGTGTTCGAGGCCCCGGCCGGCAGCAAGATCACCGACCCGGCGTACGCCGCTCAGGTCGCGACCGTCGTCGGCCAGCTCCAGAAGCTGCCCGGCGTCGTCGCGGCCAGCAACCCGCTGAACCCTCAGGCGCCGACGGTGTCGCAGGACCAGACCGCCGCGTACAGCACGGTCACCTACGGCGTGGAGGCGCCGGAGATCACGCCCGAGGAACGCGAGGCCCTGACCGCCGTGGTCGACTCCTCCCGTACGGGCGGGTTGATCATCGAGGCGAGGGGCGAGGCCACGCAGGAGTCCGGGGCTGACATCGGCGGCACCGGCGAGATCCTCGGCGTCGTCGTGGCCCTGGTCGTGCTGGCCATCACCTACGGCTCGCTCGTGCTGGCCGGCATGAACCTGCTCACCGCCCTGGCCGGCGTCGCGATCGGCGCGCTCGGCATCACCACGCTGAGCGGCTTCACCGAGCTCCAGTCGACCACCCCGATCCTCGCGATCATGCTCGGCCTCGCCGTGGGCATCGACTACGCGCTGTTCATCGTCACCCGCTTCCGTCAGGAGCTGAGGCGCGGCCTACCGGTGCCCGAGGCGGTCGCCCTGGCGGTCGGCACGGCCGGCTCCGCCGTGGTCACCGCCGGTCTCACCGTCGTGATCGCGCTCGCCGGCCTCTCCGTCGCCGGCATCCCGTTCCTGACCGAGATGGGCCTCGCGGCCGCCGGCACCATCGTCATCGCCGTGCTCGTCGCGATCACCCTGGTGCCCGCGTTCCTGGGCGCGATCGGCCTGCGGGCGCTGCCCAAGAAGGCCCGCGGCAACCCGGCGGCGACGCCGGCCCGTGACCGCGGGTTCTTCAGCGGCTGGGCGCGCATGGTGACGCACCAGCGGCTGCTCAGCCTGATCGTCGCCGTCGCGGCGCTCGCCGTCATCGCGATCCCGTTCTTCTCGATGCAGACGACCCTCATCCAGAAGCCGGCCGAGGGCAGCAGCGCGGCCAAGGCCGACGAGATCATCGCCCAGCGCTTCGGGCCGGGCTTCGCGGGCCCGCTGCTCGTGCTGGTCGACGGCTCCGGGGCTCCGGCGTACGCGGCGACCGTACGGGAAAAGGTTGCCGCTCTTCCCGACGTGGCGTTCGTGGCGCCGCCGCAGCCGAACCAGGCCGGGAACGCGGCCCTGATCACGATCATCCCGAAGTCGGGACCCGAGGACACGGCCACGCTCGACCTCGTCCACGCGATCCGGGACGACGTCGCCGACGGGCCGTCCGCGCAGGTCTTCGTCACCGGGCAGACCGCCGTCAGCATCGACGTGTCGCAGAAGCTCGACGAGGCGCTGCCGATCTATCTGGTGCTGGTCGTCGGGCTCGCGTTCGTGCTGCTGGTGCTGGTGTTCCGCTCGCTGCTGGTGCCGGTGGTCGGCGTGGTCGGCTTCCTGCTGACGATCGGGGCGGCGCTGGGGGCCACGACCGCGGTCTTCCAGTGGGGATGGCTGTCCGGGCTGGTCAACGCCCAGACGACCGGCCCGCTGCTCTCGCTCGCGCCGATCATCATCGTCGGCATCCTGTTCGGCCTGGCGATGGACTACCAGGTGTTCCTGGTGTCACGGATGCACGAGGCGCACGCTCACGGGGCCTCGCCGCGCGATGCCGTGGTGACCGGCTTCAAGCAGGCCGCCCCGGTCGTGGTGGCCGCGGCGACGATCATGTTCTCGGTCTTCGCGGGCTTCGTCCCCGAGGGCAACGACACGATCAAGCCGATCGCCTTCGCCCTGGCCCTGGGTATCCTCTTCGACGCCATCGTGGTCCGCATGATCATCGTGCCGGCGGCGATCGCCCTGCTGGGCCGCTCGGCGTGGTGGCTGCCGAAGTGGCTGGCCTGGCTGCCGGCGGTTGACGTGGAGGGGGCGGCGCTGGAGCGCGAGGCGCCGGAACGCGCGCACGACGTCGAGGAGCACGCGCACGCTGCTTAAGACGAGGCGGCCTCGGCTCTCATTGTTGAGAGCCGAGGCCTTTTCGTACAGGGCGCCCAGGCGGCCTCAGAGTTGTCCGAGGTCGATCTCGACGAGGAAGGGCGCGGTCAGCTTCATGACGCCGGTGAAGATTTCGCCGTCGCGATAGCGGCGGGTCGCCGGGTCCAGAACGTAGGTATAGACGAGCGGCGCACCGGTTGCCGCCTGCTCGACACGCCAATAGAACTGAATGCCGGCCTTCGCGTACTGATCAGCCTTGACGATCCGGTCGGTCGTCTCCGATCCGGGCGAGACCACCTCGACGACCAGAAGCACATGCTCGGGTCGTGTCGGGGTGACGTCGATGGTGTCCGCCCGATACACCGTCACATCAGGTCGGCGGTTGTTCAACGGCACATCTTGAAGCCGCACATCGAAGTCGGTGTCCGCGTTCCAGCCCGGGCCCGCGGCGGCATCCAAGGCGTTCGCCAGAAGCCGGGCCAGGCGGTTGTGCCGCTTGGACGCGCTCGGACTCACGAGAACCATCCCATCCACGATCTCGACGCCCGCGCACTGCTCTTCGGTCCAGGTCGCGTACTGCTCGGCCGTGACCTGCTCATGCATCCAGGCCGGCGCGACCATCTCGACGGTCATACCCACCTCCTGAACATCGGATCGGCAGCGAGTCCCAACATACCGTGGCTGCGGTCAACAGCGCTGAGACGTGATCTCAGCGCGCCATCTGGTGATCTTGGGTTGGGCCGTCCACGGGCCGGTCCGGGCGGTGAGACAGACGGCGGCGCCGGCCCGCGCTGGAGCCCGAGGTGCCTCCCGGCTGAGCGGCCTGACCCGGGAACCCGGCCGGCCCTGGCTACCGGAGGCCCCACCGTGACTCGGCGACCGCCCACCCCTGGTCCGGCAGCTTCGCGGCGGCGTCGTTCGGGGCGTCCGGGCCGGTATGCCGGAAATATCCGTAAGCACGTAGCCGAATCCCCAGCGTAACTAGCGTCCGACTTGCTGGAATTGGGGCATGTGGGCGGATGAGGTCGCGGGCGAGAGTGGTGCCGAGGTCAGGTCGGCGCTGGAGCAGTGGCGCTCGGGGCTGGTCGACCTGACCGGTTCGAACCCTCTGCTCAACTTCGCCCGCGTGCCCTCGGGGTCGGTCGAGATCATCGGGCCGTCTCCGAAGACGATCATCAAGGTGCTTCAGGAGGGCGGCGGCTACGCCTTCCACGACGACGGGGAGGCCAACTCCCACGTCCTGCGCACCGAACTGGCCGAGGAGCAGCTCGGGGCCCTGCTGCACCACTTCTGGCGGCGATCGCGCCTCGAGCTGGTCGACCGCGGGGTCTCGCCCCTCTACCTCGGTCTGGGCATGCTGCACTGGTCGGACGACGACGGGTCTCCGTACGAGAGCCCGATCCTGCTCGTGCCCGTGGACATCGATCCGGCCGGCCCTCGGCTGATCGCGCGACCCGAGGACCCGATCGTCAACCCGGCGCTGGTCGTGCGGATGGGCGAGGTCGACATCGAGATTCCCGAGGTCAACTCGCTGGCCGAGCTCGACGTGACAGTGCTCTGGGCCAAGGTCGACGTGGCCATCGGGGAGCGGCGCGGCTGGTACGCCGACGAGACCGTGACCCTGAGCTGTCTCAGCGTGTGCCGCGAGGCCATGTACTACGACCTTTACGAGAACGAGCCGCACATCGTCGAGCATCCGGTCGTGCGCGCGCTGGCCACGCGCGACGCCGACCGCACGTTCGCTTTCGAGCCCACCCCGGTCGAGCGGATCGACGTCGTGGCCCCGCCCGAGGACACGCCGCTGATCCTGGACGCCGACGCCACGCAGCGGGTCGCGATCGCCGCCGCGGTGGCCGGGCGCAGTTTCGTGCTCGACGGGCCGCCCGGCACCGGCAAGTCGCAGACGATCGCGAACATGGTCGGCGGGCTGCTGCACGCCGGCAAGCGGGTGCTGGTCGTCTCGGAGAAGGCGGCCGCGCTCGACACCGTGCAGCAGCGGCTCACCGAGGCGGGGCTCGGCAACTACCTGCTCGCCCTGCACAGCGATCTGGTCGGGCGGCGCGAGGTGGCGGGTCTGCTGGCCGAGTCGCTCGAGACCGATCCGGTGCAGCTCGCGGCGATGGATCCGATCGACCGGCGGGCGGTCCGGGAGCGGCGCGAGCGCCTGACCGCGTACGCGGAAGCTCTGAATCGGGTGCGGCAACCGCTCGACCGGAGCCTGTTCGAGGTGCTCGGGCTCTGCGCCCAGCTGCTCGACGTGCCCGCCGCGCCGGTGGCCGACGTCGCGCCGAAGGATCTCACCGGGGACGCCGTTCATCGGCTGCGGGACGCCGTGACCCGTCTGGGGCGGGTGCGCAGCGAGAGCTACCTGTGGCGCGAGGCGATCGACCGGGAGCCGCTCGACGCCCGGTTGCGGCTGGCCATGACCTCGCTCGGCAAGCTGGCCGAGACGGTGATCGCCAACTCGACCCTGGCCGACTCGTTCGACCTGCACGAGCCGTCCGGTGCGGCCAGCCTGGCCGCGCTCTCGGCGCACGCCGGCAAGCGGCCGCCCAAGGTCGAGGAGGACTGGCTGACGATCGACAGCATCCAGCCGGTGCAGAAGGCGGCCACCGACCTCACCCATCACCTGGCCGCCCTGCGCTACGGCGGCATCCCGTGGACCGACCTGCCCTCGGCCGACGAGCTGACCGGCATTCCCGACCTGTCGCACCTCGTACCCGAGGCCGTCGACCTCAAGCCGTTGAACGCGGCGCAGGCCGATCACCTGGCCAACAAGTTCGCCGAGGAGGCCGACCGCCTCGAGAGCCGTCAGGAGAGCCTCGACCGGGTCACCGCCCGGCTGGGCCTGCCCAACGTGGTCACTTTCCCCGACTCGGCCCGCGTCATCACGATCGCCGACCTGATCAACCGCGAGCACAAGCCCGAGCCGGCCTGGTTCGAGACCGGTGGCATGCCGGCCGCCCACGCCGCCGTCCGCGCCCTGCGTCTGGCCATTGAGCGCGTACGGGAGACCGAGTCGCACGCCCGCCGCCACTTCGACGAGGCCGTGCTCGAGGAGCCGATCACCGAGATGGCCGACCGGCTGTCCCGTCAGCGGGGCCCGCGCAAGCTGCTGCGGCCCTACCGGCGGGACAAGCGGGCGGCGGCCGAGGCGGCGCTGCCCGACGTCAAGCCGGCCGAGGCGATCGCCAACGTCGAGGACGCGGCCGCCTGGAAGCAGGCCCTGCAGGACCTGGCCGAGGCCGAGGCCGAGCACGCCGAGCTGCTCGGACGGCACTGGCAGGGCGTCGACACCGACTTCCACGCCGTGCAGGAGGCGTTGCACACCGCGGACGAGGTGATCCGCGAGGTGCCGGCCGAGGCGCTGCCCGCGGTCACCGTGCACGTCTGCGCGCCCCGGCCCAACGGCGCGCTGCTGCGCATCGTCGGCGAGGCCCGCGACGAGTTCACCCGATTCCGGACGACGCTGCGGCCGTCACCCGCCCGCGCGCCCCGGCCCGAGCTGGGGGAGGGCGCGATCGCCGACGCCGTCACCTGGCTGCGCGCCCACATCGCGCCGTTGCAGAGCGCGGCCGAGATGATCCGCTCCTACAGCGGGCCGACCGGCCGGGACCTCAACCTGGCCGAGACCAAGGAGATCGCCGAGCAGCGTAAGGCGGCGACCGACGCCGAGGCGGCCATCTGGGCCGACGCCGCCGCGCACGCCGCGGTGCTCGGTTCGGTCTACCGCGGCGCGAAAACCGACGACGAGACGATGAACGAGGTCGTCGCGTGGACGGTGCAGGCCCGTCGGCTGATGACCGGCGAGGACGCGGCGATGACCCGCGAGCAGGCCCACGCGCTGATGACGGCCCACCCGACCGAGGGGCTCTCCGAGGCGGTGGCCGACTGGGAGTCGGCCCGCGGCCAGGTGCTCGGCGCGTTCAGCCCGGCGCGGCACCCCGAGCTGATCGAGCGGCTCGGCGACTACGACAACGCCCGCGACGTGCTCGTCGAGCTGCTGCACGACCCCGAGGGGCAGCAGGAGTGGTTCCGGCACGAGGACGCCCGCTCGGTGCTGGTCGAGCACGGCCTGGCCGAGGCGCTCGAGTTCTGCGCCGACGAGGAGATTCCGGTCGAGCAGGTGTGGCCGGTGCTGGAACGAGCCCTGCTGCGCGGCTGGGCCGACGTGATCATCCGCGACGACCCGGGCCTGGAACCCGTCTCGGCCGAGGACCGCACCCACCTGGTCGACGTCTACCGGCTGCTCGACCACGAGCTGACCAGCGCGGCGCTGGCCGACATCGTATACGCCGTCGAGGCACGGCGGCCCTCGGCCTCGGCCGGCGGCGAGCCCGGCGTGATCCGGCGCGAGGGCAACAAGCAGTCCGGTCACCTGCCGGTGCAGGAGCTGCTGGCCCAGGCCCGGCACGCGGCCCAGGGTCTCAAGCCGTGTCTGCTGATGTCGCCGCTCGCGGTGAGCCGCTACCTGCCGCCCGAGATGGAGTTCGACACCGTCATCATCGACGAGGCGTCCCAGGTGACGACGGCCGACGCGATCAACTGCATCTATCGCGGCGAGGCCCTGGTCGTCTCGGGCGACGACCGCCAGCTCCCGCCGACCAGCTTCTACGACCGGGTCGAGGACGACGTCGCCGACTTCCCGTCCATTCTCGACCTGGCCCGCGAGACGTTCCCGACCCTGCACCTGGGCTGGCACCACCGCAGCCGGCACGAGGCGCTGTTCGCCTTCGCCAACCTGGCCTACTACCACGGCCGGCTGGTCGGGCTGACCCGTTGCTATCCGCAGGAACCCGACCACGGCGTCGAGCTGTTCGCCGTCGAGGGCGTCTACCGGCGGCAGACCACCTCGGACAATCCGATCGAGGCGGACGCGGTCGCCGAACGGGTGCTGCACCACTACGCGAGCCGTCCGGGCCAGACGCTGGGGGTGGTCACGCTGTCGGTGGCCCAGGCCGACGCGGTCGACGAGGCCGTACGCCGGGCCATCGCCGAACGCCCCGACCTCGAGCACCACCTCGACGACGAGAACCGGCTCACCGGCTTCTTCTGCAAGAGCCTCGAGGCCGTGCAGGGCGACGCCCGCGACGTGATCATCCTGTCGATCGGCTACGGCTACGACGAGAACGACAAGATCAGTACGAATTTCGGCTCGCTCAACCGGCCCGGAGGCTGGCGCCGCCTCAACGTCGCCATCACCCGCGCGACCCGCCGCGTCGAGGTGGTCTCGTCCATCCGCGCCGGCGACGTGCCCGACATGGGCAACGAGAGCGTCCGTCACCTCAAGGCCTACCTCGAGTACGCCGAGAGGGCCGCGGCCACCCTGGGCCGGCGGGCCGACGACCACGAAGGGGCCACGCCCTTCGAGGAGGCAGTGGTCACCGCCCTGGAGTCGTGGGGTCATCGCGTACGGCGCCGGGTCGGCGCGGCCGGGCACAACATCGACCTGGCCGTGCTGCACCCCGACCAGGACGACGACGTGTTCGCCATCGGCATCGAGTTCGACGGGCCGGCGTACCAGTCGATCCCGTCGACCCGCGACCGCGACCGGCTGCGCGACGAGGAGCTGCGCTCGCTGGGCTGGCACATGTACCGGGTGTGGTCGGTGGCCTGGTACCAGAACCCGGCCGAGGAGCAGAACCGGCTGCGCGCCGCGATCGACCGGGCGCTGGCCGACCCGGTCGGTGTCGACCAGCTCGCCGTGCCGGAGTGGCCGCCCTACCGCGCGATCTCAGGGGAGCTGCTGCCCCCGGAGACGAGCCAGGCCCCGAACAGCTGATCCGAGCGAGCGACGCCCCGGACCGCTGAAAGCCGGGGCGACGTGGATCGCCCCGGCTGCTCAGTCCCTGCGGGTTACTTGCCGACGGCCGCCTTCGCCTTCTCGGCCGGGTGCTTCTCGACCGGGACCGGCGCTGCCTTGAGCGCGTCGGCCTCCTCGGCGGCCCGTACGAACTGGTAGGGGTCGCCGTAGTTCTTCATCGCGCGGCGGGCGAAGGCCTGCTGCTCGGTGGCCACCCGCTCGGAGCGGCCGCGCCCGACGAAGCTGACCGCCCAGTGCAGCACCGTGGTGAACCTGTTCTTGAAGCCGACCAGATAGAACACGTGCACCGCGAGCCAGATCATCCAGGCGATGAAACCGGCCAGGCGCAGCTTGCCGATGCTGGCCACCGCGGAGAACCGCGAGATCGTGGCCATGCTGCCCTTGTCGAAATACTTGAACGGCTTGCGTTCCGGCTTGTTGCGCAGCCGGCGCTTGATGACGTCGGCCGCGTAGGTGCCACCCTGGATGGCCACCTGGGCGACCCCGGGCAGCGGCGCCCCGTCGGGTCCCTTGAGGTGCATCATGTCGCCCAGCACGAAGATCTCGGGGTGCCCCGGGACGGTCAGGTCGGGGTTGACCATGACGCGCCCGGCCCGGTCGGTCTCGGCCCCGGCCGACTCGGCGAGCTGCCGGGCCAGCGGCGGCGCGGACACGCCGGCCGCCCACACCTTCGTCATCGACGGGATGCGCTGGTGGCCGCGCTCCGACTCGACCTCGATGCCGGTCAGGTCGACGCCGACCACCTTGGTGTTCAGCTCGACCTCGACGCCCATCAGGTGCAGCTGGCGCAGCGCCCGGGTCGAGAGGTGGTCGCCGAAGGTGTTGAGGACGGCCCCGACCGCGTCGACCAGGATGATGCGGGCCTTGCGCGGGTCGATGTGCTTGTACTGCCCGACCAGGTTGCGGTGGGCGAGCTCGGCGATCTGACCGGCCATCTCGACACCGGTCGGCCCGGCCCCGACGACCACGAAGGTCAGCCAGCGTTCCTGAGCCTCGGGATCGGTCTGCAGGTCGGCGATCTCGAACGCGCCGAAGATCTTGGCCCGCAGTTCAAGAGCGTCGTCGATGCTCTTCATGCCGGGCGCGTAGTCGTTGAAGTGATCGTTGCCGAAGTACGACTGGGAGGCGCCGGCCGCCACGATGAGCGTGTCGTATTCGACGGTGTAGTCGATGCCCGGCCCGGACACAGAGATGATCTTGTTTTCGGTGTCGACGTGCTGCGCCCAGCCGAGCTTGACGTCGACGTTGTCCTGTTTCTTGAGGACCTCGCGGATCGGCGGGGCGATCTCGCCCTCCGAGAGCACGCCGGTCGCCACCTGGTAGAGCAGGGGCTGGAACAGGTGGTACGCCGTTCCGTTGATGAGCGTGACGTCGACCGGCGCGTGACGCAGCGCCCTGATCGCGAACAGCCCCCCGAAGCCGGCGCCGATGACTGCCACCCGATGCCGTTGCATTACCACTCCCTCGGTGCTCGGTTACCCACTAGTAGAGCACCCTGACCAGGCAGAATATGCCGTGAGTATCAACACTGTGGAGCCCCGCGCGACCCTGCGCAGGGCACTTGACCAGGGTTTCTTTGCCCCGCCCGGCACGAAGGGAAACCGGATAGGGCCATCATGCCCCACGGCCAGGCGTTACCGTCAGGGATCGGCGGGGCCCGCGACCTCGGCGTTACAGCGCCCGCGGCACCCCGATCGGCAACCTGACCAGCGCGACGGTCGGCCGATCGGGGCATGGCCGTCCGCCGGTCAGGCGGTCCAGCGGATGTGCGGGTTCACCCGGCCGCCCCAGTCGAAGACGGCCATGTTGTCCCAGCCGTCGCCGGTGCCGTTGATGTCGGCCGGGTCCCAGCCGTTGCCTCGGATGGCGTACCAGGTGGGCTCCCAGTAGAAGACACCGACCGCGCCGGCGTTGCGGGCCGTGTTCTGCACCCAGGTGAACTGTTGCGCCTGGCCGGCCCAGGTGGCGGGGATGTTGTCGCACAGGACGGTGCCGGGGATGGAGTTCGGTTCGTCGTCGGCGTCGGCCGTGGTGAACTGGTACGCCGTCTCGGCGATGACGACCGGCTTGCCGTACCGGGAGCGGACGTCGGTGATGACGTTGTAGAGGTTGGCCAGCGTGCCGTGCCACATGCAGTAGTACGACAGCGCGGTCACGTCCCACGCGACACCCTGGTCACGGATGCCGTCGTAGAACCAGCGGGCGTTGGCCATGCTGTCGGCGTCGGCTACGTGGATCCACACCTGGGTCGCGCTGTTGCAGGCCTTCACCGCGCGGTGACCCTGCTTGAGCAGCGAGGCCAGCGGCGCGAAGTCGTTGTTCACGACCTGTCCACGAGGCCACAGCATGCCGACGTTGATCTCGTTGCCGATCTGGATGCTGTCCGGTGTCGCGCCCTGCGCCTTCAGGGCAGAGCAGACGTCGTATGTGTGGTTGTAGACATCGGTCTGAAGCTGAGCGAGCGAATGCGACGCCCAGGCCGCGGGCGGGAACTGCTTGCCCGGGTCGGCCCACGTGTCGGAGTAGTGGAAGTCGATCAGCAGCTTGAGGCCCTTGGCTTTGATCGCGCGGGCCTGCTGGAGCACTTTGGCCTTGTTGTTGTAGCCGCTGGCCGGGTTGTTCCACACGCGCAGGCGAGCGTAGTTGACGCCGGCCGACTTCAGGATGTCGTACGGGTCGGCGGCCGAGCCGGAGGCGTTGTAGTACTTGCCTCCGAGGTCGAGCGTGCGCTGCAGCGACGAGACGTCGGCGCCGCGCATGGACAGCGTGTTGGCGGCGTGGGCGGGGGTGGTCAGGGCAGCGGTCAGGACGGCGACGACCACCGCGGCGGGCAGGGACCGTTTCATGTATCGCTCCTTCACGGACGAAGGGGGTACCGGCGCCGGTGGCGACGCCGGATTGGTGCCGTGGAGCGGAAGAGAGGAGCGGGTCAGGCGGGGGAGGAGCCGCGCACGACGAGAGCCATCGGGACCGTGATGGACAGGGGAGTGCGACCGGCGATCAGCTCGGTGAGGAGGCGGACCATCTCTTCGCCGATGCGGTCGAGGGGGTTGCGGATGGTGGTCAGCGGCGGTTCGGTGGTGGCGGCCAGGCCCGAGTCGTCGGCGCCGACCACGCGCACGTCGCCCGGCACGTCGCGGCCCGCCTCGCGCAGCACGCGCAACGCCCCGTCGGCCATCGCGTCGGAGGCGGCGAAAACCGCGTCGAGGTCGGGTGCCTGGTCCAGGAGAGTGCGCATCGCCGCCGCTCCCGACGCCCGGCTCCAGTCGCCGTTCACGATCAGCGCGGGTTCGATCGTGCGGCCGTGGGCGATCAGCGCGTCGTGGTAGCCCTGGAGCCGCTCGACGCCGCCGACCATGTCCTGCGGGCCGGCGATCGTCGCGATCCGGGTGCAGCCGGCCTCGATGAGATGTTCGACCGCCGCGCGGCCGCCGTTGCGATCGTCGGCCATGACCGAGCTGATGAGCTGTTCGAACCCGAGCACCCGCCCGCACGCCACGATCGGCACCTCGGCCTTGACGAGCTGGCTGAGCAGCGGGTCGCCGAAGTGCGGCGAGACCAGCAGCACCCCGTCGACGTGGCCGCCGGACAGGTAGGCGATGGTGCGGCTGCGCTCCTCGGGGGTCGACGCGATCATCAGGATCAGGGTCAGCTCGCGGTCGGAGAGGGCCTGGGCGAAGCCGCGCAGCAGCACCGAGAAGTTCGGGTCCTCGAAGAGCAGGTGCTGCGGCTCGGTGAGCAGCACGGCGATCGACCCGGAACGGCCGGTGGCGAGCGACCGGGCGTGCGGGTTGGCCGTGTAACCCGTACGGGAGATGGCTTCTCGCACTGACCGGACGGCTTCGGGGCTCACCCATTCGCGACCGTTGAGGACGCGGGAGACGGTGGCGTAGGAGACCCCGGCCTCGCGCGCGACGTCGCGAATAGTGGGCCGCTTACGCCCAGGTGAAGGCACGATTGGCAGCATAGTCGTCACGCTGAGCCTCCAGCGGCATGCCCTCCTGGCCCTACGACCGCTTCGCTCACTCCGGTGCAGTCGCTCATGCCTTCACCGCTCCCGCGCCGAGGTCCACCCGCCAATAGCGTTGCAGCGTGAGGAACAGGACCACGAGCGGCACGATGGACAGCAGCGCCCCCGTCACGACCGACGTGTACATGGCCGGTTGCGTCGCGCCCTGGTTCAGCAGGCCGCTCAGCCCGACGGTCACGGGGAAGAGCCTGTCGTCGCCGAGCATGATGAACGGCAGCATGTAGTTGTTCCAGATGGCCACGAACTGGAACAGGAACACGGTGACGAGCCCCGAGCGCATCATCGGCAGCGCCACCCGCACGAACGCGCGCCAATCACCGGCGCCGTCCATGCGGGCCGCCTCCAGCACCTCGTTCGGCACCGTCGCCGCCGCGAAGATCCGGCACAGATAGATCCCGTACGGGCTGATCATGCTGGGCAGGAGCACCGACCAGTAGGTGTTCGTCATCCCGACCTTGGCCAGCAGCAGGTATTGCGGCACGGCCAGGATCACCGACGGCACGAGCACCCCGGCCAGTACGAGGTTGAAGGCCAGCGCCTTGCCCCGGAAGTCGTACTTGGCCAGCGCGAAACCCGCCATCGCCGACACCAGCGTCGAGGCGGCCGCGCCCACCCCGGCGAAGATGCCCGAGTTGACCATCCAGCGCCAGTAGAGGCCGTCGCGATAGTCGCTGAGGAACGCGATGTTGTCGAACAGGTGCACGCTCGGCGTGAACGTGAACGTGTTGAACAGCTCGCTCGCGCTCTTGGTCGACGCGATCACGACCCAGAGAACCGGCAGCAGACAGTACGCCGCTCCGAGCAGCAGAAGCACGGTCGCGGTGGGGCTGGTGCGGCGTCGCGGCCGTTCGCGCTCGGCCGGTGCCGCTGGTGGTGCGGCGACGGGAACGGTGGTGACGGCCATGATCAGTTCTCCTGACTGAAGGCCCGCGAGCCGACGAGCTTGAGGAAGCCGTAGGAGAGGACGAACGTCGCCGCCGCGATGATCACGGAGGTCGCCGCGGCCGCGTAGATGTCGTTGCGTACGAACGCGTCCCGGTAGACCTTCATCAGCGGCGTCCACGTCGTCGAGATCGTGTTGCTGAGCGGTCGCAACGTCATCGGCTCGGCGAAGACCTGCAACGTCGCGATGAGCGAGAACAGGAACGTCATGACCAGCGACGGCCCGATCACCGGCACCTTGATGCGCAGCGCGATCTGGATGTCGGAGGCGCCGTCGATGCGGGCCGCCTCGAACAGGTCGGTCGGGATCGCCCGCAGCGCGGTATAAAGCACGATCATGTTGAAACCGGTTCCGCCCCAGATCGCGATGTTCGCGACCGCGTAGAGCACCCAGGACGAGCTCAGCGCGTCGGGCGCGGTGATCCCCACGCCGCCGAGCACGTCCACGATCGGGCTGACCCTCGGCAGGTAGAGAAAGCCCCACAGCAGTGAGGCGATCACGGCCGGCACGGCGTACGGAAGGAAGATCGCGGTGCGGGTGAAGGTGCCCACCCGCGTGCGCCCCGCGTCGAGCAGCAGGGCCAGCACCAGCGCGAGGCCGAGCATCACCGGAACCACGATCAGCCCGTACGCCCCCACGCGCAGCACGCTCGGCACGAACTCGGGGTCGGTGAGCGAGCGTGCGTAGTTGGTCAGTCCCGCCCAGACCTCGGTGCGCGCGCCCTTGCCCAGCCCGAGCCCGCTGACCCTGACCCGGCGCAGGCTCAGGTAGACGGCGTACCCGATCGGGGCGGCCAGGAACGCGGCGAAGAGCACCAGCGCCGGGGTCAGGAACAGGTAGGGCGCCCCCGCACGCCGCCTGGAGGTCGACGCCATGATCAGCCGGCGACCGTGAATCCGGCGTTCTTCAGGTCACCGACCGTGGCCTGCTGGATCGTGTCGAGTGCGGCGCCGAACGCGGCCGCCTTCCTGCCCTCGGCCGCCTTGCCGAACGCGTCGTTGTAGGCGCTGTAGGCGACGTTCACGTTCGGGCCGTAGGTGAACGGCTTGGTGATCTTCCCGGCCTCGGCGGCGATCGTATAGAAGTCCTTCTGGTCGCCGAAGAACGCCGGCGGTTCGGTCAGCGCGACACTGGTGGCGTCGTTCGCGGCCGGGTAGACGTTGGCCGTGCCGGCGAGCGCCTTGATCGCGGCCGGGTCGGTGTTCAGCCACTTCACGAACTCGGCGGCCTGGGCCTTGTGCTTGGTCTGCGAGGTGACGCTGGTGGCCGAGCCGCCCCAGTTGCCGTTCGCGGGCGCCGCGGCGTCCCAGTTGGGCAGCAGCGTGGTCTTCCACTTGCCCTTCGTCGAGGCCGCGTTCCCCTCGAGTACGCCCGGACCCCAGACCGCGCCGAGCCAGCCGACCTGGGTGCCGTCGTTCAGCGCGGCGTTCCACTCGGGCGTGTACATCGGCTTGTTGTTGATGACGCCCTCCTGAACGAGACCGCCCCAGTAGTCGGCGACCTTCTTCGTGGCGGCGTCGTTCACGGCGACGGTCCACGACTCGCCCTGCACGCCCCACCACGAGGCGCCGGCCTGCTGGGCGAGGCCCGCGAACCAGCCGGGGTCGTTGGACGAGAACGTGCCGAGGTACTGCTTCGGGTTCGCCTTGTGGATCTTCCGGGCCGCCTCGGCGTACTCGGACCAGGTCTTGGGAACCTGCACGCCCGCCTTTTCGAAGATGTCGGCGCGGTAGAAGAACATCATCGGGCCGGAGTCCTGCGGGACGCCGTAGACGGCCTCGGAGCCCAGGGTGACCGCGTTCCAGGCCGACTCGGGGAACTTGGCCTTGAGGTCGCCGGCCTCCTTGGCGATGTCGGCGACGGCGTCGGCCGCGACCAGGGTCGGGATCTTCTGGTATTCGGCCTGCATGACGTCGGGGGCGCCGCTGCCGGCCTTGATCGCGGTGAGCAGCTTGGCCACCGCGGGGTCGCCGCCGTCCTGCTTGTTCACGGTGACCTGAATGTTCGGATGGGTCGCGTTCCAGCCCTCGACGACCTTGTCCATGTTCGGCGCCCAGCTCCAGTAGGTGAGGGCGACCTTCTCGTTCGTGCTCTCCGAGCTTTTGTCTTCGGAACAGGCGGCCGTAGTCATCAGCAGCGCCGCGGCCAGCACCCCGGCGAACACCTTCTTCATCGATCCTCCTTGATCGCATCGGGCCCGCCGAGGGAGACGTACGTCACCGAACGAGGCCTGTGACCGGTTACAGTGAGCCTCGCTTTCCTTAAAGTCAAGAGGGCTGTGTTGGCGCCTGTGACCGGTTACAGTCACGGCTCCAGTGTTCCGAGGAGGCCTCGTTGACCGTCGATCCGCTGTTCGTCGCGCACCGTCCCTGGTCCTCGCCCCTGCGGCGGCCGCGGATGAGCAACGACGAGGACGTGCGGCCGGGTCTGTCGCTGACCAGCCGCTACCTGTCGCGCGACGGGGTGCCGGTCATCCCGGTGTCGGGCGAGTTGCACTACAGCCGGGTGCCGCGCGACCGCTGGGCCGACCGGCTGCGGCAGATGCGCGCCGGCGGGGTCACCGTCGTCGCCAGCTATGTGTTCTGGCTGCACCACGTGCCGGTTCCGGGGGCAGCGCGCTTCGACGGCAATCTCGACGTCGCCGCCTTCATCGACGAGGTGCACCGCGCGGGTCTCGACATGGTGCTGCGCGTCGGGCCCTGGTGCCACGGCGAGAGCCGCAACGGCGGATTCCCCGACTGGGTGCAGCAGGCGCCGGTCGTCCACCGCACCGACGATCCGGCCTATCTCGCGTTGGTCTCGGAGTGGTTCGGGCAGCTCGGGCGGGCTGTCGACGGCCGCTCCCTGCTCGGCGTCCAGCTCGAGAACGAGCTTTACGACCAGCCCGGTCACCTGGTCACGCTCAAGCGGCTGGCCCGGGCGGCCGGGATGGAGGCGCCGCTGTGGACGGCGACCGCGTGGGGCGGGGCCGACCTGCCCGAGGGGGAGGTGCTGCCGCTCTACGGGGGTTACGGCGACGGGTTCTGGGTGGACGCCGACGCGCCGTGGGACCCGACGTTTCGCGACCACTACTTCTTCTCGCACCTCTGGGACGACCCCGGCATCGGCGCCGACCTGCGGCGGTTGCACGAGGCTCGATTGAGCACGGCCCAGCCCCGTACGCCGTCCGCGCTCTTCCCGCCGGCGACCTGCGAACTCGGCGGGGGAATGGCCACGGCCTACCACCGGCGGCCCCGGCCCACGGCCCTCGACGTGGCGACGATCGCCCATTGCAAAATCGGCAACGGATCGGCCTGGCAGGGCTACTACATGTACGCCGGAGGAACGAACCCGCAGCATGCCGCCGGGGCGGGCGCGGACGGCGATGTCGCCCTGGACATGCAGGAATCGCACGCCACCGGCTACCCGAACGACCTCCCTCGCCTCGGTTACGACTTCCACGCGCCGATCGGCGAATCCGGGCTGCTCGCCGCCAGTCACGCCTCGCTTCGCAGGCAGCACGCGTTCCTCGCTGCCTTCGGCGACCGGCTCGCCGAGATGCCCTCGACCCTCCCGCTGGTCCGCCCGGGCGGCGTCGACGATTCGACCACCCTGCGGTGGGCGCTGCGCAGCGACGGCGACAGCGGCTTCCTCTTCGTGGCCTGGCACCAGCCGCACTTCCCGCTGCCGGCCTATCGCGGTGCCCGCTTCCGGGTGGCGCTGGGCACGACCGAGCTGACCCTGCCGGCCGAGCCGATCGACATCCCGCCGGGCACGATCGCGTGCTGGCCCTTGCGTCTGACAGTGGCTGGCGCCCGCCTCGACTGGGCCACCGCGACGGCCCTGACCGTCCTGCCCGGCACGCCCAGGACCGCCACGCCCGCTGCGCCCGCCGAGGTTTCCATGCCCGCCGCGCCCGCCCCGGTTTCCGCGCCCGCTGCTCCCGCCCCGGTTTCCGCGCCCGCCCCGGTTTCCGCGCCCGCCGCTCCCGCCCCGGTTTCCACCCTGGTTCTCGTCGCCTCGCCCGGTGTTGAGGCAACCTTCGCAATCGATAATCGAGTAGCGAGAATCGAGCCGAGCCTGGAGCCGGTGCGGATCTCGGACGCACTCGACCTGCTCGTGCTGCCCGCGTCGGTTGCCGACTCGATCTGGGTCGTCGAGAACGGACCCGCCCGTCGCCTGTTGCTCTCGGACGACGAGCTGCGCTGGGGCGCCGACGGCCGGATCGAAGTGATCACGTCCGGCTCACCCGACGTGCGCGTCTACAACCCGGCGGCCGGGTTCGTCGCGTTGCCCCTGTCCGGCGCGGCTACCGGTTCCGAGTCAACGGCCCGCACCGATCTCGTGCGCCCCGCCGGCCGAGCGGTCCCGGTGGCGTACGGGAAATTCGACGGCCGCCAGTCCGCCCCCGCACCCGCGACGTTCGACGAGCTGGCCGCGGTCTACCGGATCACCGTCCCCCAGGTCCCGGACGATGTCGACGCGGTGCTGCACATCGAATGGGCCGGTGACGTCGGCGAACTCCGCGTCGACGGCCACCCCGCCACCGACCGGTTCTGGGACGGCTCGGCCTGGACGGTCGACCTGCGCGACGCCGGCTGGCACCCCGGCGCCGACGTGACCCTGCACCTGCTGCCCCTGGCCGCCGGCTCCACGGTGTCGCTGCCGCCCGACGCCCACGACCGCCTGCACCCCGTCGACGGTCAGCTCCTGGCCCTAGACAGGGTGCGGCTGCTTGCCCGGGCGACCTACCGGGAAGTTTTCCCCTCAGATCGGCAGTCGTAGCGGCCGATCAGGTTTATGTGACGACTTGGATCAGCCGGGCGATACCGGACATTCGGCTGTCGGAGGCGGCGTTCGCTGCCCGCCACCGCACCCTGCGCGTCGTCCTGTCGTTGCTGTTCCCGGCGCTCGTCGGAGTGGCCGCGTTCCGGCCCCAGATCGACGTCCTGCTGGGTCAGCCGCACGGCGGGCACGCCAACGGCATCGCCGTCATGTGGGGAATGGTGGTGGCGACCGGCTTCTGCGCCGCCGTGGCCACCTTCGTCGAAAAGCGGCGGGCCGGTTCGCTCGTGGTGTCCCTGGGGCTGCTGCTCGGTTCCGGGGCGCTGGTCCACGCGGGTGGCGGCCTGACCGACCTGCACTTCGCGTTCTTCGTCGTCCTCGGCCTGATCAGCCTCTACCAGGAGTGGCTGACCCTGCTGCTGTCCGTGGCGCTGGTCGCGGCCCACCACATGCTGGTCGGTCTGGTCATCCCCGGGCTGGTCTTCTCCGACCCCCGGGCCTGGGAGCACCCGGTGTTCTTCGCGCTGCTGCACGCCGGTTTCGTCCTCGCGATGTGCGCGGTCCAGCTCGCCTACTGGCGGTTCATCCGCCGCGCGCAGATCGAGATGCACAGCATGCAGGAGGAGGCGGCCGCCGAGCTGCGCCGTCGCGAGGAGCGTTACCGCGCCCTGGTGCAGGACTCGTGCGACGTCATCAACGTGGTGGACCGCAACGGAGTCCTCGACTCGGTCAGCCCCGCCGTCCAGGCCGTGATGGGTTACCACTCCTACGACCTGACCGGCACGAACTACTACGACCTGATCCACCCCGACGACGTGTATGCCCTCCGCGCCTTCCACGACAGCGGCCAGTCCGAACAGCGTACGGAGGTCCGCACGCGCCACGCCGACGGAAGCTGGCACTGGCACGACGTGACCATGCGCGACCTGACCGGCCAACCCGCGGTCGGCGGCATCGTCATCAGTCACCGCGACGTGACCGAGCGGCGCGAATTCCAGGACCTGCTGCAGCACGAGGCCGCTCACGACGTGCTCACCGGCCTGCTGAACCGCGGCGCGCTGCTGAAGGCGCTCGACCGCGCGCTGGCCGCCCTGCCCGACAACCGCCGACTGGCCGTGCTGTTCATCGACCTGAACGACTTCAAGCCGATCAACGACACCCTCGGTCACGAGGCCGGCGACAACCTGCTCGTCGCCGTAGCGACCGCCCTGCAGCGCTCGGTGCTGGGCTCGGACTCGGTCGGCCGGATGGGCGGCGACGAGTTCGCCGTAGTGCTCGGAGACATCACGTCCGAGGAGAACGCGATCGCTGTCGCCGGCCGCATCCAGGCCGCCCTGGCCGAGGTGGTGATCATAGGCGGCGCCGCGCTGCGCTGCACCGCCAGCATCGGCATCGGCCTGACCACCCCCGACTGCGCCGGCACCGACGAACTGCTGCGCCGAGCCGACACCGCCATGTACCAGGCCAAACGTGCCAAGGGCATCGGCTGGGCCGTCTACGGCGACGACCAGCGCGTCGCCGACCCCGTCTGACAAGCAGCCCCGGCGACCAGCGCCGCCAGCCCGGCCTCAGCCGTCAAAGCGTAAGAATCAGCCCCCGTTGGAAATAGAGATCATTTCCGACCGAGGAACAACCTTGACCCGCTTACGCCCGTGCGGCTCCCCCAGCGAGATCTCATGAGAGTCCAGCCGCTTCCACCCGTCCCAGGTGGTGAACCCGAGCCCGCGCCCCGAGAGATAAGCCAGCACATCCCCCGGCTCACGCTGCGCGGCCAAGGGCAACGACGCGACGTCGGCCAGCAGACTGGTCACCGTTTCGTTCGCGTCCTTCTTGGTGTGCCCGATCAAACCGACCGGCCCGCGCTTGATCCACCCGGTCGCGTAAAGCCCCGGCACGTGGTTGCCGTCGAGGTCGAGCACCCTTCCTGCCTCGTGCGGCACCGTCCCCGTAGCGTGGTCGAACGGCAGGTCGGCGATAGGTGTGCTCAGGTAGCCGATCGCCCGGTACACCGCCTGCACGTCCCAGTCCGTGACCTCTCCGGTTCCTCGCACCCAGCCGTCGCCGGTCAGTTCCTGCTTCTCCGTGCGCAACCCCGTCACGCCGTCCGCGTCGCCCAGCACCTCGATCGGCGCCTGCAGGAAGTGCAGGTGGAGCCTCCTCGGCCGGTCGCGGGGGTCGCGCGCGCACCAGTTCGACAGCGTGTCGACGCACATCTTCAGCGAGCGCTTCGCGCGGATCGCCGCCATGCTGCCCTCGTCGAATTCCATGCCCTCCGGGTGCACCACGACTTCGACGTTCGGTGACTCGTCGAGTTCGCGCAGTTCCATCGGGGTGAATTTGACCTGGCCCGGCCCGCGCCGCGAGAACACGTGTACGTCGGTGACCGGGCTGGCGAGCAGCCCTTTGTGCACGTTGTCCGGGATCTCGGTCTCGAGCAGTTCGTCGGCCGTCTTGGCGAGGACGCGGGCCACGTCGACCGCCACGTTCCCGGCTCCGATCACGGCCACCTTCGTCGCGGTCAAGGGCCATTCCCGGGGTACGTCGGGGTGGCCGTCGTACCAGGAGACGAAGTCGGCCGCTCCGAAGCTGCCCGGCAGGTCGATCCCGGGAATGTCGAGGCCGCGGTCCTTGTCGGCCCCGGTCGCGAGGATGGTCGCGTCGTAGAACGCGGTCAGCTCCTCGGGCTTGACGTCGACGCCGTAGTCGACGTTGCCGATGAACCTGATCCTGGGGTTCTCCAGCACGTGGTGCAGGGCCGTGATGATTTCCTTGATCCGCGGGTGGTCGGGGGCGACCCCGTAGCGGATCAGGCCGTACGGCGTGGGCAGCCGGTCGAAGATGTCGACCGTCGCGGCCGGGGCCGCCTTGGTGAGAATGTCCGCCGCGTAGATGCCGGCTGGGCCGGCGCCGACGACGGCAACCCGAAGGGCGCGCTCCATCGATCTCCCTCAGGCGTTCTTGGTGGCCCAGAAGATCGTCGAGATCTCCTCGATCTTCGCGAGCAGCTTTCCGGCGACCTCGGGGTCGGCCGAGCCCTTGGACCCGCCCGCCCCGGCCAGCTTGGTGGCCTCGTTGAACAGGCCGTGCAGTTCGGGGTACTTCTCGAAGTGCGGCGCCTTGAAGTAGTCGGTCCACAGCACCCACAGGTGGTGCTTGACCAGCTCGGCCCGCTGCTCCTTGATGACCAGAGCCCGCGTACGGAACTCCGGGTCCTCGTTGGCCTGGTACTTCTCGCAGATCGCCTTGACCGACTCCGCCTCGATCCGGGCCTGTGCGGGGTCGTACACGCCGCAGGGCAGGTCGCAGTGCGCGCTCACGACGGTGCGCGGGGTCAGGAAGCGGGGCAGTCGCATCGGGGTCCTTTCTCGAAAACCGATCCCCGAAACCTAAGACCTCAACCTCACTTCAAGTCAATGTGGGGCGAAGCGATGCTGATCACAACACACCGACTCCGAGGGGCAATCCTGGGCCCCCGGGCAACGGAAAGTTACGATCGAGCGTCCGCGCGTCGCTGTTTCCAGGAATGTAGATCTCGACTGTGACCGTGCATCCTCCGCAGGCGTCGCCCGTCTCCGCTCCGGACCAGGCGTCCGCGACGGAGCCGCCACGGCTCCTCCTCCGGGTTGTGCCCTGGGCGCTCGCGCTGGCGGCAGCCGTCGTCGCCCTCGCCGCGACGGGTACGCCCGGTCTGCAGATCGCCACCTACGCCGCCTATTTCGCCGGCGCTGTCGTGCTGCCCGGCACCCTGGTGCTGCGCGCGTTGTTCGGCAGCCGCGGCAACTGGCCCGAGGATCTCGGTCTGGGCGCGGCGGCCGGCCTGGTCGTGCAGCTCGCCGGGTGGGCGCTGGGCGCCGCCACCGGGGTCGCGGCCCTGCTGCCGATCTGGCTGGCCGGGATCTTGTTGCTCTTCGTGGTCGTCCCGTCGCTGCGCCGGCATTGGCGCATCGAGCGCCCGACCCGCCTGCCGGAGGCGTGGTCGTGGGCCATTGCCGCGGTGTTCTTCCTGGTCACACTGTGGGCCGCGGTCAACTTCAGGAACAATCCGCTGCCGCCGGTGACCTTCTCGTTCTATCCGGACCTCTTCTATCACCTCGCGCTCGTGCACGAGATGACCCGGTCGATCCCGTTCCAGGTGCCCCAGGTCGCGGGTGAGTCGCTGCGCTACCACTACCTGTCCGACGCCGACATGGCCGCCGCCGGCATGCTCACCGGCATCGAGCCGGTCACGATCCTGCTGCGGCTCTGGATCCTGCCGATCGTCTTCACGTCGGTGGTCGTCTTCGCCGCGCTGGCCCGGGCCGTGAATCCGCGCTGGTGGACCGGGCCGGTGGCGGCGGCTCTGGGCTTCGTCGGCTACGGGCTGGCGGTGCGGGCACCCATTCAGGCGGGTTCACCGATCGTGGTGCTCAGCCCGTCGCTGGTCTACTCCGTTCCGCTGATCGGCCTGTTCACGCTCATCGTGCTCGAGGCGTTGCGCGGCAAGCGGCTGCGCTGGATGTGGGCGGCGCTGCCGGTGCTCGCCGTGGCCTGCGCGGGGGCGAAATCCAGCGCGCTGCCGCCGCTGTTCGCGGGTGTCGCCGTGGGCGGGCTGTTCCTGCTCGTCCAGCGGCGGCGGGTGCCGTGGGTCGCGGTCGGGCTGCTGGCCGCGATCGGGATCGGGATCGTCGTCGGCCTGCGCCTGTTCGCGGGCGGCGGGGCCGGGACGCTGCAGGTGCAACCGCTCGGATTGCTGCGCTGGATCGACCCGTACGAGGAAACGCTCGGTTACCGCGACGGGATCACCGCCGGTGGGCTCCTGCCGCCGGGTCTCGTCAGCACCGGCCTCATCGGGCGGCTCTTCGCGGGCGCCGTCGTCGTGTGGTGGTTCGTGGTGCAGGCGCCGAGGCTGATCGGGCTCTTGGCGCCGGTCCGGGACGTCACCTATTGGCTGCTCGGCGGCGTGCTGCTCGCGGGCACCGGCGCGGCCTGGATCTTCTGGCACCCGTCGGCCAGCCAGTCGTACTTCTTCGCCGGGGTCGTGCCGATCGGCGCCGTGCTGACCGCGGCGACCCTGGCCCGGCTGGTGCGCAACGAGCGGGTCGCGATCGCGGGCGCGGTGGCCGGGGCGATCTGCATCCTGGCGATCCCGCGCCCGCCCGCGCCGGCCCGGAACTCGTTCGTGGGGTGGGCGTGGACGATCGGCGCGCCGATCCTGACCGCTCTGGCGATCGCCGCCGTGGTCTTCGCGACCGCGGTGGTCGTCTGGAAGAAGCGGGCCGTCCGGGCGCTGCCCGTGGTGCTGCTCGCCGCGATCGCCGGCGCGAGCTTCGCGAACGGCGCGGCCCGGCCGGTGCAGGCGCTGGCCCACAAACCCGCCGGGGTGAGCCAGACGCGCTGGGTCACCGACGCCGAGATGCGGGGCGCGCTCTGGCTCGAGGCCAACACGGGCAAGAACGACGTGGTCGCCACGAACGTGCACTGCGTCCGGTTCGATCCCCGGATCACCTGCGACGCGCGCGCGTTCTGGGTGGCCGGCCTGGGCGGGCGGCGCACGCTGATCGAGAGCTGGGGCTACAGCGACCCGGCGGTCGCCGCCAACGGCGTGAACGGCCGGCGCTACACCCAGCAGCCGTTCCACGACCCCGCCCTGTTCGACCTGAACGAGCGGGCGTTCACGGTCGGCGACGCCGCAGACCTCAAAAAGCTCCGGGACACGTACGGGGTGAAGTGGCTCTTCGCCGACACGAGGGCGGGCACTGTCTCGCCCGCCCTCGCGCGCAACGCCGTTCTGCGCCACACCAGCGGCACGGTGCAGATCTACGAGCTGCCGGTCAGCGGGTGAACCGGACGGTGCGAACCTCGAACGGGGTGAGCCGCAGCGCCACGGAACCGCCGTCGGAAGCCGGGCCCTCGGGGCGTTCGAGCAGCGTCACCGTCTGCGCCGACGCGAAGCCGTCCGCGTGCAGCGTGCCGGTGGCGCGGCGGCCCAGCGACTCGTAGACGCGCACGATCAGGTCACCGCTGCGGTCGTCGGCCAGCTTCACGCCGGAGACCAGGATGCCCTCGCCCTCGACCGACACCAGCGGCTCGAAACCGTGGGCGCCGGTGACCTCGCGCGGGGGCAGGTTCATCGCGATGCCGGCCTCGGTCGCCTCGGCGATCCCGGCGCCGATGACCAGGCCGTACGCGTGGGTCTGCTCGCCCTGGTCGGTCTCGGGGTCGGGGAAGCGCGGTGCCCTGAGCAGCGACAACCGCACCGTGGTGGTGATGTCGCCGGCCTCGGTGGCGTCGCGGGTCAGGTCGTAGCCGTAGGTCGAGTCGGTGACCAGCGCCGCGCCGAACCCGGAGTCCTCGACGTGCACGAAGCGGTGCATGGAGGCCTCGAACTTGGCCGCCTCCCAGCTCGTGTTCGTGTGCGTGACCCGCTTCTGATACCCGAACTGGGTCTCGGCGGCGACGTGCTCGGCGCGCACGTCGAACGGGAACGCGACCTTGAGGAACTTCTCGGTCTCGTGCCAGTCGGTCGTCTGGTCGATCCGGAGCGTGCGACTGCCCGGCGCGAGTGTGAGCGTCTGCGTGACCCGCGACTTCGAGAACGCCCGCACGACCGTCACCGAGTTCTCGCCGAACTCGATCGACTCGACCTCGCGCAGATCCGTGACCCGGTTGCGGTAGAACCGGTCGACGTCCCAGGCGTCCCACATGTTCGGGAAGTCCTGGTGCAGCTGCAGCAGGTTCGCCTCCTGGCCGGGAGCGATGGCGTCGCGCCCGCTGGCCAGATCGACCGCCGACGTGATCAGCCCCTCGTCCGACACGGTCACGGCCACGATCCCGTTCGACAGCACATGCCCGCCCCGGCCCGGCCCGTTCACGCTCGAGCCTCGATTATCGATTGCCGCTGCGGGGTTCACGGTGATCGCGGCGCGATTATCGATTGCCGCTGACAGGGCCGGGACGCCGTCGCGGGTGAACGGGGCCGGGTTCAGGACGATCTTGTGCGAGCCGTCGCCGACCAGCGCGTGCTGGGCCGCGGCGATGAGCTCCGAAGCCTCCCGGCAGATGCGCTCGTAGGTCGCCGCGGCCTCGCGGTGCACCCAGGCGATCGACGTGCCGGGCAGGATGTCGTGGAACTGGTGCAGCAGCACGTCCTTCCACAGCGCGTCGATTCTCGCGTATGGATAATCGATTGTCGATCGGACGGCGGCGGTCGCGGACCACAGCTCGGCCTCGATGAGCAGGTGCTCGGCGCGGCGGTTGCCCTGCTTCGTCTTGTGCTGGCTGGTCAGCGTCGCGCGGTGCAGTTCGAGGTAGAGCTCGCCGACCCAGACAGGCGGGTGCGGCAGCTCGGCGCGCGCCTTGTCGAAGAAGTCGTTCGGGTGCTCCCACCGTACGGTCGCACTGCCTTCGAGATTCTTCAGCCGGCGCGCCTTCCCGGTCATCTCGCGGGTCGTGCCACCCCCGCCGTCACCCCAGCCGACCGGGGCCAGCGAGCGTGACGCCACCCGGCTCTCCCGGAACTGGTTGGTCGCCTTGGCCAGTTCGGCCCCGGAGAGCTGCGAGTTGTAGGTGTCCATCGGCGGGAAGTGGGTGAAGATCCGTGAACCGTCGATGCCCTCCCAGAGGAAGCTGTGGTGCGGGAACCTGTTCACCTGGTTCCACGAGATCTTCTGGGTGAAGAACCACTGGAAGCCGGCCCGCTTGATGAGCTGCGGCAGCGCGGGGGAGTACCCGAAGCTGTCCGGCAGCCACACGCCCTGGCTCTCGACGCCGAACTCCTCACGGAAGAACCTCTGCCCGTACGCGAACTGGCGCACCAACGCCTCACCGGTGGGCATGACCGTGTCGCTCTCGACCCACATGCCGCCCAGCGGTAGGAACTTGCCCTCGCCGACCGCCTTGACGACGCGCTCCCACACCTCGGGGCGGTGTTCCTTGAGCCAGGCGTACTGCTGGGCGCTCGACATGCCGTACTTGAAGTCGGGGTCGAGCTCGATCAGCTCGGTCATGCCGGCCGCGGTGCGGGCCACCTTGCGGATGGTCTCGCGCACCGGCCAGAGCCAGGCCGAGTCGATGTGCGCGTGCCCGACCGCCGAGATCTGGTGGGCGCTGTGCTCGGCCGGCGCCGCGAGCACGCCTTCCAAAGCAGCGCGCGCGTCGACCGCGGTGCCGGCGATGTCCTGCAGGTCGAGGGCGTCGAGGGCGTCGTCGAGGGCCTGCAAGATGCGCATGCGGCGCGGCGCGGTGGCGGGCAGGACGGCCTGCAGATCCAGCAGTACGTCGATGTCGAGCGCCAGCTCGTAGGTCTGCTCGTCGAACAGCGCGAGGTCCATGCGCCGGGTCGTGTAGAGCGGCCGCTTCGACGACGTCTGGACGTCGCCTTCCTGAGTGGGCAGGAACGGGTGGTAGTCGAGCAGCACCGGGTTGGCCGCGGCCTCCAGGTAGAGCTCGACCGTCCCGGAGTCACCGACCGGGATCCACTGGTTGCGCGGGTTGATCGACTTCACCGGGCTGCCGTCGGGGCGGTAGACCAGCGCCTCGCACTGGAAGCCGGGCATGTTGATGTCGAAGCCCAGGTCGACCACGGCCTCCACGTGCCGGCCGCGCCATGCTGCGGGAACGTCGCCGCGCAGCCGGAACCACGTCGTGTTCCAGGCCGGACCCCACAGCGTTCCGACGGTGTACGGCTCGTACTCGAGCGAGAGGCCGTCGGCAGGCGCGACAGGTTCGCCGGGCAGCGAGTGGACCTCGACCTCGAACGGCACGCTGTCGGTGTAGATCGCGGGCCGGATGCGCTCGTTCAGGACGCGGGTCGCGCGCCCGACGGTGAGCGGGATGTCGTCGTGCATGTCAGGGCCTTTCGATCAGGTCGTTGATGCCGCGGGCGGCCAGCAGGGCGGTGTCGCCGGCCCGTGACTTGAGGACGATCTGGGGGCCGTCCGCCTCCAGCCAGGCACGGTAGAACTCGCGCGTGGGCCCGGCGGCCGCGCGGTAGCCGGGAACGGTGTCGTCGAGCACGAGCCCGGCCGGCTTCTGCTCGTCCGACTTCTTGAGGGAGGCGATCGTCTCGGCGAACCGCTCGCCGGTCGGCTTCACACGGCCGTCGGCGGTGATCAGACCCAGGTCGTACTCGAGCTCGGGAAAGTCGAGCAGCTCGCGCGACACGTCGTGCGAGCACCACCAGGTGACGCCGGACAGCTCGGGGACCGTGGCGACGTGCCGCAGGGTGGCCTCGAGGAAGTCCGGGGCGTCGGCCTCGGCGACCACGTTGGTGGGAGCGCCGACCTCCTGCAGCCATACGGGCCGGTCGGCGTCGGTGTGCCATGCGGCGGCCAGGCGGCACAGGTATTCGGCGTGCCGCACCGAACCGGCGCCGAGCCCGCCGTGGGTCTGGGCGGCGCCGTTGAAGACCCACGAGTGCACGACGGTCTCGTCGCCGTGCTCGACGGCGTGCCTCGGGCCGAACGGCTGGGTGTCGTCGTACCAGGCGGCGTCGTACATGGCGTGGGTGACCAGTGCGTTCGGCGGGAGCGACGAACGCACGGCCGCGGTCAGGCGGGCCAGCCACACACCGGCGCCCTCCTCGGTGACCGGGTGCGGGAACGGGTGTGGGGCGGCCGCGAACTGGTTGACCTCGTTGCCCAGGGTCACACCGAGCAGGTTGGGCCGGTCGGCGACGGCGGCGGTCAGCGCGCGCAGGTAGTCGGCGGTGGAGGCGACCACGTCGGGGTCGGTGAACAGGTTGCGGCGGTGCCAGCTCGACAGCCAGGCCGGGACGAAGTCGAAGCTGGACAGGTGGCCCTGCAGACCGTCGACGTTGACGTCCAGGCCGCAGCCGGCCGCGATGTCCACGACGGTGACCACGTCACGCAGCGCCTGCGGGCGGATCAGGCCGCGGTTGGGCTGCACGTGCGGCCACAACGGCATGAGGCGGATGTGGTCGACGCCGAGCGCGGCGACCGTACGCAGATCTCTGGTGACTGCTGCGGGGTCGAAGTCGAGCCAGGAGTGGAACCAGCCGGACGAGGGGGTGTAGTTGACGCCGAATCTCATGGAGCGCTTTCTCTCGATCTTGACAGGGGGACGGGGTCAGCCCTTCACGCCGCCCTCCTCGACACCCTTGAAGAAGTAGCGCTGCAACGCGCTGAACAGGATCGCGATCGGGATGAAGGCGATCATCGTGCCCGCCGCGATCAGACGCTGGTCCTGGGTGAACGTGCCGGACAGGTATTGCAGGCCCACCGTCAGGGTGAGCTTCTCGGGGGAGGTCAGCACGATCAACGGCCAGAGGAAGTCGTCCCAGGCCTGGATGAACGCGAAGATCGCCACGACCGCCAGAGTCCCTCGTACGGCGGGCAAGGAAACTCTCCACAGTCGTTGCGGCACGGTGGCGCCGTCGACGATGGCCGCCTCGTCGACCTCCTGCGGCAACGCGCGGAAGGCGTTGTACATCAGCAGCACGTTGAGGGCCGCGACCATGCCGGGCAGCGCCACGCCGGCGAGCGTGTCGGCCAGGCCGAAGCTGCGCACGGTGACATATTGGGCGATGATCGTGACCTCGCCGGGCAGGACCAGAGTGCCGAGGAACAGGCCGAGTACGACGCGGCGTCCCCGGAAACGCAGGCGGGCGATGGCGTAGCCGGCGGCGGTCGCGAACAGGATGTTGCCGCCGACGGTCAGCGCGGCCACCAGCAGCGAGTTCCCGATGTAACGCCACACCGGGATCGCCTCGGCGACCTTCGCGTAGTTGTCGAGGGTCGGCTGCTTCGGGATGAACGACGGGGTGGCGGTGTAGATGTCCTCACCGGCCCCCTTGAGCGAGGTCGAGAGCTGCCAGAGGAACGGCCCGACCGTGATGACCAGCACGAACAGCAGCAGGACGTAGCGGAGCAGTTTTTCGCGCCCGCTCACTTCCGGGCGCCGCTTCAGAGGCCCGTCCGATTTATCCGCATGCACTTGAGGGCGTACGTCTGTGGTCGTCATTTCTCCGCCCGGTTGTTGAGGCGGGCCAGCACGATCATCGGGATCAACGTGACGACGAACAGCAGCACGCTGAGCGACGACGCATAGCCCAGATCGCCGTAGAACCCACCGGCGTACTGCTGAATCAGCATGACGAGCGACTGGTCCTTGCCGCCCGGCCCGCCCTTGCCGCCGGTCAGGATGAACAGCTCGGAGAACACCCGCAGTGCCGACACGCTCACCAGCACCGCCACCAGGAACATCGTTCCCCGTACGCCCGGGACCGTCACGGTCAGGAAGCGGCGTACCGGCCCGGCGCCGTCGATGGCCGCCGCCTCGTGCAGGTCCTTGCGCACGTTCCCGAGCGCGGCCAGATAGACGATCATGTAGTAGCCGAGGCCCTTCCAGACCGTCAGGCTGATCGCGCTGATCAGCACCAGCCAGCGGTCGGTCAGAAACGGCACCGGCTCCTGTACGACGTGCAGCCAGCGGACCAGGTTGTTGATCAGGCCGCGGTCGTCGAGCAACCAGGTCCACATCAGACCGACCACCACCGCACTGGCGATGACCGGAACGTAGAAGGCGGTCCGGAAGAACGCGATGAACGGCAGCTTCTTCTCCACCAGCACCGCGATCAGCAACGGCAGGATCGTGAGCAGCGGAAGGCAGACCGCCATGTAGACGGCGCTGTTGAGCAGCGCGGTCCAGACCTGCGGGTCGTGCAGCATGTCGGAGTAGTTGCGGACGCCGACGAAATCAGCCGTGCCGCCCAGCGGTTTGGCGTCGGTGAACGACAGCCGCAACGTGTTGATCGAGGGCCAGACGCTGAACACCAGCAGCCAGGCCAGCGCCGGGATCGTCAGGATCCACGGCGTGAACCATCGGTGTGTCTTCATTCGGGGTCTCCTCGGGTGGCGGCCGGCGCGCATCGGGGGGACTGCGCCGGCCGCCACGCTCTTACTGCCGGCTCAGCATCTGGTTCATCTTGGCCACGGCGTCGTCGAGCGCCTTCCTGCTCGTGACGTCGCCCTTGACCGCGAGGGCGATCTGCTGGTCCAGCAGGATCTGCATGTCCGAGTTGACCTCGTACGGGATGAGGACCTTGGCTTCTTTGAGCTCGTCGAACGCGAGCGCGCGGGCCTTGCCGCCGGGCGTGCCGTCGTCCTTGCTGAAGTAGCCGTCGGAGGCGGAGGACACCGTCGACGGGAAGATGTTCACCAGGTGGCCGAATTTGTTCTGGTTGTCGGCGTTGGTGATCCACTCGGCGAACGCCCTGGCCGTGGCCGGGTGCTTGCTCTTGGCCGACACGCTGACGCCCTGAACGTAGAGCGGCGGCGTGTCGAGCGCCTTGTTCACGGCGATCCGGCCCTTGAGGCTCGGGTTGTCGCGCTCGAAGTCGGCCAGGCCGGTCGCGCCGCCGGTCGTCCACGCGACCTTGCCCTGCGTGAACAGCTTCGAGTTGCCCTGATAGTCACTGTTGAGCACGCTCGGCGGCATGAAGCCCTTCGCGTACGCGTCCCGGTACTGGTCGACCAGCGCGGCGGCCTGGTCGGTGTTGAAGACGAACTGCTTGCCGTCGTCGCTGAGGATCTTGATGCCGCCCCGGACGAAGTCGGTCACGTCGGGCTTGCGGCTCATCAGGTAGCCGTCCGGGCACTTGCCCTTCAGGGTCGCGGCCTGGGCGAACAGCTCCTGAGTGGTGGCCGGTGGCTTGGCCGCGTCGAGCCCGCATTCCTTGAACTGCTTGGCGTTCCAGTAGTTCAGGTCGGTGTTGAGATACCACGGGTAGCCGTAGACGCCGTCGAGACCGGTGAACTTGTACGCGTCGATCGACCCCTGCACGTACGTCTTGCTCAGGTCGCCGTTCTTGCTGACGTCGGCGAGCAGGTCCTGGCGGGCGAGCGGCAGGGCCATGTCGGGCGGAAGGTTGACGACGTCGGGCAACGTGTTCGACGAGGCCTGCGCCAGCACCTTCTCGGCGTAGCCGTCGCCCGGCTGGTCGAGCAGCTTGACGCTCGTACCCGGGTATTTCGCCTGGAAGCCGGCGATGACCTCGTTGAGGTAGCCGGTGAACTTGGGGGTCAGGGCCCAGGTCTGCAAAGTGATCTCGCCGGTGATGTCGTCGCTCTTCGCTTCGTCGCCCGAACCGCCTCCGCAGGCGGCGGTGACGCCGAGCGTGAGTGCCGCGACGGCGGCGATGGTCGCGTGTCTGATTCGCATGGTCAGCTCCTCCAGCCCATAGGCCGGCATCGACGGCGGTGCGCGGGGGCCGCGCCGCTGGAAACGTCGGCGAAACATCATCGTGGGGAGCTAAAGCGCTATAGTCAATGCCCAGCTTTCTTTTTCTTTTCTTGCTGTGGTGGGGTACTAAAACGCTATAGAAGAGGTAGGGTGCGCGCTGTGAGCAACCGGCCGACCATCGCCGACATCGCCAAGCGCGTGGGGGTGTCGCCGGGTGCCGTCTCGTTCGCCCTCAACGGCCGCCCCGGCGTCAGCGAGCAGACCCGCGCCCGCATCCTCGAGGTGGCGCGCGACATGAACTGGCGTCCGCACCGGGCGGCCCGCGCCCTCGGCGGCGCCCAGGCCGGGGTGGTCGGTCTCGTGCTCGCCCGCGACCCGCGCACGCTGGGCTCCGAGCAGTTCTACACCCAGATCCTGTACGGCATGCAGGACGTGCTCTCGGCCCGCTCGTCCGCGGTGCAGATGCAACTCGTGCGCGACACGGCGGCCGAGATCGACCTCTACCGCCTGTGGGCCTCCGAGCATCGCGTCGACGGCGTGGTGCTGGTCGACCTGCAGCTCGACGACCCGCGCATCGAAGTCGTCCGCTCGCTGGGGCTGCCAGCGGTGACCTTGGGGCAGCCCGGTGAGCCCGGCCTGTTGCCCAGCGTGTGGGCCGACGACGCCGAGGCCATGACGACGATCGTCGACTACCTGGCCGCCCTCGACCACCGGCGCATCGCCCATGTGGCCGGGCCGCCGATCTATCAGCACGTGGCCCGTCGCGCCGCCGCCCTGCACGAGCAGGCCCTGGTCCGTGGTTTGCGGGCCGGCGAATCGGTGGGCACCGACTTCAGCGACGCCCAGGGCGCGGCCGCCACCCGGGCGCTGCTGTCACGGGCTGACCGGCCGACCGCCATCGTCTACGACAGCGACCTGATGGCGGCCGCGGGTCTGGCCGTCGCACTCGAGATGGGCATCGAGGTGCCGCGCGCGCTGTCGGTCGTCTCGTTCGACGACTCGGTGCTGACCCGCATCGTCCACCCGGCGCTGACGTGCCTGTCCCGGGACACGTACGCCCTGGGGGCTCAGGTGGCCAGTGCTCTGCTGCAGGCGATCGCCGATCCGTCGTCGCGCGAGGCGATCCAGACCGAGACGCCTCGGCTGGTGGTGCGCGGCAGCACGGCTCGGCCCCTTTGACGCACGAAACGCCCTCCCAACCGGGAGGGCGTTTCGGGTGCTACCGAATCAGGGAAGCAGTGTGTCGTTGATCGTGGTCACGGTGCCGACGGCGAGGGTGAAGCTGGCCGCCTCGTCGTAGGAGGCCTTCTGGTAGGCCCACTGGACCCGGCCGTCCGCGGTGTAGAACGCGACCTTGATCGTCCACGGGCTCAGCTTGTCGAAGCGGTAGTTGCCGTCCGCGTCGGTCGTGGTGCTGAACTGGAACGCGGTGTCGGTCGAGACCTCCACGGTCGCCCCCGCCACCGGGGCCCCGTTCGCGTCGACGAGCCGGCCGGTCAGCGATGGGGCGACCAGAAGCTTGTCGTCGACGTGCACGGTGCCGCCCGACGTGACCGGGTAGCGCCCGGCCTCGGACTGCACGGCCGTGCTCGGCGCGTACTGCTGGAAGCGCCCGTCGACGAAGCTGACCACATAGTCGGCGCCCGGCGCGACGCGCAGCTCGTACTGCCCGGTGCTCGACGTCGTGGTCGTCCAATTGCTGGCGGTGCTGTAGTCGTCCGCGGAGACCCGCACGTCCGCGGCGGCCGAACCGTCGGCCGCGAGCAGCCGGCCCGTGATGATGCCCGGCGCCGAGACGACGCTGCCGACATTCGTGGTGCGCCCGGACCGGACCGCGTACTTCGCCGCGGTGCTGTACTCACGCTGCCCCGGAGCCCACTCCGACCAGCCGCCGAGGCCGATCTGCACCTGGTAGGTCCCGCGCTCGATGCCGGCGGCCTTCCACTGCCCCGCGCTGTCGGTGGTGACCTGCGCGACCGGGTCGATACGGTCGATCGGGTAGACGCTGATCGAAGCGTTCGCCACGACCGCCCCCTTGGTGTCCCGGACGCTCCCCGCGAGCGTCCCGACCCCCGTCGAAGCCTGAGCGGTTCCCGCGACGGCGAGAACCCCGGCCCCGGCCAGCCCCACGGCCAGCATTGATCTGACGACGACCTTGAAAACCTTCACCCCGTTGTCCCTTTCGGATAGTTGTTGCGCCTCAAAACCTAATGACCGCAACACTTCCCGCCCACCATCGAAGATCGCGATGGCACGAACCCGGTAGGCATGATCAATCTGTAACCGCGTCCGGCCGGCGGTTCGGTGGTCGCGCCTCGTGGGAGTGTGCGATTATCGCACCATGGCAGCTCAGCAGGAGTGGGTGAGCATCGGTCGCCGGGTGCGCGCGGCGCGGCTCGCGGCGCGGCTCTCGCAGGACGACCTCGGCCGTCGGCTCGGCCTCGACCGCACGATGATCGCCAAGATCGAGGCGGGGACGCGGCGGTTGGACGCGGTCGAACTCGTGCGACTCGGCGACTGCCTCGGCCTCTCGCTCGACCACTTCCTCCGCGAACGCCCGGCGGTGTTGTCGCGGCGCTCCGGGCTGCTGGAGGAGGAGGCGACCGACGCGGGCCGCGGATCGTTCCAGATCGAGGCGGCTCTGGTGAGCTGGCTTCACGACGCGCGGCAACTGCGCGCGCTCGGCCTGCTCGAGCCGCAGCCGATCCTTACCTATCCAGAGACGGTCGACTCGGAGGCAGCGGCGGTCAAAGCGGCAGGTTGGGTCCGCGAGCGTTCCCGCCTCGGCCGCGAGCCGGTCGAAACGCTGGTTAAGGCCTGCCAGGACGCGGGGCTTCTCGTGGCCGTGACCGACCTGCCGGGTGACGGCGCCTCGGTCCGCGACGGCGACCTCGCGGTAGCCGTGGTGAGCAGGCAGGGCGACCCGGGCCGCCGTCGCGCGACCGCCGCCCACGAACTCGGCCACCTGGTGCTCGGCGACGAATACTCGAGCGACCTGGGCGTTCACGCTTCCCGCGCGGGCCGCGAGGCTGTCGTCGACGCGTTCGCGGCGGAGTTCCTTCTGCCGTCGGAGGTGATCGCCGCCGCGGACTTCAGCCGCGACACCCTCGTACGGCTGGCGTCGACATACCGTACGTCGTGGTCGCTGGCAGTCCGCCAGGCAGTTCGGGCCGGCGCTCTGCGGCGCGGTGACGCACAGTCCTGGCTGCCGCTGACACCGACGCGGTCCGAACTGCTCGACGCCACCGGCTGGACCCCCCAACCAGACCTGGAGTGGATCCGCGTCCCGCCGGCCTTCGCCCACGCGGTCCTCGAAGCCCGCAGCCGGCATCTGATAACGACAGACCGGGCGGTCGAGCTGATGCGAGGCCAGATCGGAGAAGAGGACCTCCCCGCACTCGACGAAGACATCGCACCGTGACCAGCACGCACCTCGTCTTCGACGCCACCAGCCTCAGCTACTTCGCCCGTGCCGATCGGCTCGACGTCCTCGGAGATCTCCTCGCGGGCATGGAGACCATCGTGCCCCACGTCGTCCGGGAAGAAATCCGCGATGGCCTGGCCGATCACCCTGCTCTTGCTCATGTCCTCGACGTCGAATGGCGTCGGGTCGAGCCGCTTGACACTCTCGATCGGATACGCCGCTTCACGGTATGGACCGCCCGGGTGGGCGCTGGAACCCGGAACCTGGGTGAGGCGAGCGTTCTCGCTATAGCGGAAGAACTCCATGCGGTCGCCGTGATCGACGATCGCGACGCGACGCGGGTCGGTCGGGCGTTCGGGATCGATGTGCACGGCACGCTCTGGCTTCTTGCCGGAGCGTGCCGTGAGGGGAAGCTGACCGAGGTCGGCGCCGGCAAGATCGTTGACGCCCTGGCGGCCGAGGGCATGCGTCTGCCCTGCAAGGGTGCCGGCTTTCCGCGGTTCGCCAAGGCGCACGGGCTTTTGTGACAGGCCTGGGGCACGCACCGCGACGGTGCGTCCCCAGGGGGCGTGCGTCAGGGGAGCAGGGGCTGGAACTCGCGCGGCGCGAGTTTGGCTGCCGGGGCGGGGGCCGTCATCACTGCCGGGGCGGTGGTGGACGGGGTCGGCAGGGCGCCGGCCAGGGGCAGCGTCAGCGAGCTGGCGCGCAGGTCCAGGTCGATGGTGGCGCCGGTTGACTGGGGGGTCGAATACTCGTTGTCGCTGGCCTGCAGGATCAACCCGAGCACGTGGCCGGCCGGGAGGCGCTGGTCGGTGGCCTGCATCGGGACGGTCACCGTGTACCAGCGGTCGGGGCGCAGCGGGGTCACGAAGCGCAGCGACACGCGGTGGGCCGCGTCCTGCCAGCCGCGGGTGAGGATCGCGTGGTCGGCGGTCACGACGTTCTCGGTGGTGTCGCGGTAGCAGGCGTCGTCGATCGCGGTCGAGGCTCCCCAGCACGACTCCGTGGTCAGAGTGGTGATGCCCTCGCCGCGCGAGTCGTAGTTGACGCGCGTCGCGGTGCCGTAGTCGACCAGCCGGGCGGTGAGCTCGGTCGTCGGCTTGTCGACCCGCACGCGCAGCGTCACCGTCGGGGTGCCCGAGATGCGTACGCCCCTGGTCAGCGGCGCGGACAGGAACGCGACCCGTCCGGGCACCGCGGTCGACGGGCTCGCCACAGCGGCGGCCTCGCTCAGACCGGGGGCGTCGGTCCACATGCGCGTCCCGCTGCCGGGTCGGCCACCCAGCGTGCCCGTCGTCCCGTCGCCGTTGCCGAGCGCCACCTTCGTCGGTCGCGCGTGGTGAGCGGGCCAGGTGCGCTCGTTCACCCATGTGCCCGGCGCGGTCTCGATCGTCACGGCCGGCTCGCGGTCGATGCCGTTGCGCAGGCCCTGCAGCCACCGGTCGAACCACTGGTGCAGCGTGTCGACCCATTCCCCGCGCCGGATGTCGAACGGGTCGACGTGTCCCTGCTGATAGAGCCACATCTTCTTGGGTACGTCGAGTCGGCTCCACCACTGCGCGAACTGCGTGGTAGTCACGTTGGTGTCGTTGATGCCGTGCGCGATGAGCACGCTGGCGTGCACCTTGCGGGCGTCCTTGCGATAGTCGCGCTCGGCCCAGTAGGCGTTGTAGTTGCCCGTCGCGTCGTCGCTACCGGCGTCGAGCTGCTCGACGGTAGCCGCGCAGGCCGCCGCCGGGCGACCGTTGACGACCCGGTGCAGATACTCGGGGTAGTCCTCGGACCGCAACACTCCGTTGTAGCGCTGGTAGTCGTACCAGCTCGAGATCGCCGAGATCGGCACGATCGTCTCGAGCCCTTCGACACCGGTCGCCGCGACCCCGTTGGCCACCGACCCGTCCCACGACTTCCCGATCATGCCGGTCCGGCCGTTGGTCCAGCGCGTCGCTACCGCGGGGGTGCCATCCGCGTACGTGGCCTTGGCGCGCCCGTTGAGCCAATCGACCACGGCTTTCGCGCTGAGCACCTCTTCGCGGCCGCCGACGTCCATGCACCCGGTCGACCGGTTGGTGCCGGCCAGGTCGGCGGCGACGAAGGCGTACCCGCGGGGCACGAAGTAGTTGTCGTAGAAGAGCGGCTGCTTGGTGATGGTGCCCGTGGCGTCGTACTGCTTGAGCTCGCTCTCGTTGCCGCGCCCGCAGCACGAGTAGTAGGGCGACGCCTCCAGGATGACCGGGATCTTGAGCCTGCGCTCGGCCGCCTCCCGGGGTCGTACGACATCGACAGCGACCCTGTCGGGCGCGCCGTCCTGATCGTTGTCCAGCGTCGTCTGCACCCAGACGCTCTCGCGGACGGCGTTCTCGTAGGAGTAGACCGGCACGGTCTCGCCGCCCCGGACATGCGGAATTCCGGCGGCCGCGGCCGGTACGGCGCAGAAGGTCAGCCCGATGGCGACCCCCGCGACGACCGCCGCCACACCCTTGCCCATTCGTGACCCAGACATCGACGAATCGTAAAACATCAATGAGTCGGGAGGGTGGCGAAAGGAGGCGGTGTGCGGTGCGGCGGCGGGCGAGGGTGGGGCCCGGCGCTGGTGGAGTGTGTGGTGCCGAGCGGCGTGGCGCGAAGTGCTGAGTGGCGGTGGTGGAGCGGGCGGTGGTGGCGGGTGGGGCATGGGTGAGGGTGGTCGGTGCGGCTTCGGGCGGTTCGGGGGAGAGGGCTTGCGGGGCTGACCGTAAGCTTCGCGGGCCGATCAAGATGATCATCTGAGGGATACCGTGAGCGACACACTCAAGCAGCACATCGAGAACGTTCTGGAAGACAACTTCGCCGTCATGAACGGGACGCGGCGACGCACGGAGGAGCTGGAGAGCCAGGGCCACCGCATCGTGACCGGCGGGCCGGTGGGCGAGGACGGCTGGGACATCATCGACTGGCGTACCAACGAGATCCTCGCGGCCGGCGACGGCGGGCTCGACGAGTACGAGGCGGCCGGCAAGCGGCTCGACCCCGAGAACAATTGGGTCCACCGCGACGCGATCCTCGAGGAGGAGGACGACAGCCGCGTGCAGACCGACGGCCTGCCCGAGGGCCTCGCGGCCGCGGTCGAGGACTGGGTGCTCGACGGCGACCCCGAGGAGATCGCCGAATACATCGGCTGGCCGGTCGGCAAGGTCGAGGAGTACCAGGCCGAGGCCTGACGACGTGGGGGTGGGCCGGGGCGAGCGGCCCACCCCGAACGGTAGCGGTTCGGCGACAGTCTGGACGATCGCTCTGGTGCCATCCCTTCCCGGCCAATACGGTCATCGATAAATCTTGATGGAAGGGAGGTCAGGACATGAGTACGAGCAGCACGCCGCGGATGATCGCGGCGCTGGCGGCCGTTTCTCTCATCGCTGCCTGTGCGAACGACGGCGGCGGTGGCGAGGACGGCGACGCTGCGGGATACCCGGACCAGAACATCACCTTCATCGTCCCCTTCAGTGCCGGTGGCCCGACGGACACGGTCACCCGCATGATCGCCGAACCGATGGCCAAGGCGCTCGGCGGCAAGATCGTCGTCCAGAACGTCGAGGGCGCGGGCGGCACGGTCGCGGCCGGCCAGGTGGCCCGGGCCAAGCCCGACGGCTACACCGTTCTCATGCACCACATCGGCATGTCGACAGCGCCCGCCCTCTACAAGGACCTCGGCTTCAAACCGCTCGACGACTTCGCGACGGTCGGGCTGGTCACCGAGGTTCCGATGACCGTCGTCGCCCGCAAGGACTTCCCCGCTGCCACGTTCAGCGACCTCACGACGTACGTGAAAGCCAATGCGGGCAAGGTGACCCTGGCCAATGCCGGGATCGGCGCCGCGTCGCACCTGTGCGGGCTGCTGTTCCAGTCGGCCGCGGGCGTCAAACTGCAGGAAGTGCCGTATCAGGGCACCGGGCCGGCGTTGACCGATCTGGTCGGCGGCCAGGTCGACTTCATGTGCGACCAGACGACGAACACCACCGGTCAGATCTCGGCCGGCAAGGTGAAGGCGTACGCGGTGACCACGCCGGAACGGGTGAAGAGCCTGCCCGACGTGCCGACCACGACCGAGGCCGGGATGCCGCAGTTGCAGGTCAGTGTGTGGCACGGCCTCTACGTTCCGGCCGGCACACCGCCCGAGGTCGTCACGAAGCTGTCGGGCGCGCTCAAGACGGCGCTGGCCGATCAGGCGGTCGTCGATCAGATGGCCAAGCTCGGCACCGCGCCGGTCACCGCGGCCGACGCGACGCCCGAGGCGCACAAGGCGCATCTCGAGGAGCAGATAACCACCTGGGGCAAGGTCATCGCCGACGCGGGCGTCAAGGCCTCGTAGATGCGGCCACGACGGTCCTTCCCGGACGTGCTGGCCGGGGGAATATTCGTCGTGGTCGGTGGCGCGTTCGTGGTGGGGTCCCTCGGTTACGACCGGGGGACCGCACTGCGGATGGGTCCCGGCTACTTCCCGCTGGTGGTCGGGGCGATCGTCGTCGCGCTCGGCCTGGCCGTCGTCGTCAAGGGCCTGATCGCCGGCGAGCAGATCCCGTTCCACGCCGTGCCCTGGCGGGCGGTCGCCCTGATCACGCTGGCCGTCGCGTTCTTCGGGTTCTTCATCGGACGCCTCGGCTTCGTGCCCACCGCTGCGGTGACCGCGCTGCTCACCACGCTGGCCAGCCGACGCGTACGGCTGCTGCCCGCTCTTGCCGTGACGGCCGGGCTCACGGTGGCCGCCACGCTCATCTTCATCGTCGGCCTCCAGGTGCGGCTCCCGCTGTGGGGACCGGGGTTCTGACATGGACCTCCTCGACAACCTGGTGCTGGGCTTCTCGACCGCGTTCCTGCTGCAGAACGTCCTCTACTGCTTCGTCGGCGTGCTGCTCGGCACGGCCGTCGGCGTGCTGCCCGGGATCGGCCCGACGGCCACGGTCGCCATGCTGCTGCCCATCACGTTCAGCTTCGAGCCGGTCACCGCCCTGATCATGCTGGCCGGCATCTACTACGGCGCCCAGTACGGCGGTTCGACCACCGCGATTCTGATCAACCTGCCCGGCGAGTCGTCGGCCGCGGTCACCGCCCTCGACGGTCACGAGATGGCCCGCCAGGGTCGCGCCGGCCCCGCCCTGGCCGCCGCGGCGGTCGGCTCGTTCATCGCCGGCACGGTCGGCACGCTCATCCTCGCCCTGGCCGCCGCCCCGCTGGCCAGCGTCGCCCTCAAGTTCGGCCCCGCCGACTACTTCGCGCTCGTGCTCTTCGGCCTGATCGTGTCGATCGCCCTGGCCCGCGGCTCGACCCTCAAGGCCCTCGCCATGATCGCCCTAGGCGTTCTGCTCGGCACGGTCGGCCAGGACATCTACACGGGCACGCCCCGCTTCACGCTCGGCCAGCGCGAACTGTTCGGCGGCATCGACTTCGTGTCGGTAGCCGTAGGCATGTTCGGCATCGCCGAGATCCTGCGCAACCTCGAGAACGAGGGCGACCGCCCGTCCCTGCTCTCCCGCGTCGGCAGCCTCTGGCCCACCCGAGAGGACCGGCGCCGCATCGTCGGCCCGATCGCCCGCGGCACCGGAATCGGCGCCGCCCTCGGTGTCCTCCCCGGCGGCGGCCACGTCCTCGCCTCGTTCACTTCCTACGCCGTGGAGAAGCGCATTTCCAAGCGCCGTACGGAGTTCGGCCACGGCGCGATCGAGGGCGTAGCCGGCCCCGAGTCGGCCAACAACGCCGCCGCGCAGACGTCGTTCATCCCGCTGCTCACCCTGGGTCTGCCGGCCCACCCGGTCATGGCCCTGATGGTCGGCGCGTTCATCGTCCACGGCATCACCCCCGGCCCGAACGTGATGACCGAGGAACCCGCCCTCTTCTGGGGCCTCATCGCGTCCATGTGGATCGGCAACGTCCTGCTGGTTCTGCTGAACCTGCCCCTGATCGGCATCTGGGTGCGTCTGCTGCGCATCCCCTACCAGGTGCTCTTCCCGATGATCGTTCTGTTCGCCGTCATCGGCACCTATTCCTTGAGTTCCAATCCGTACGATGTCTACGCGATCGCGTTCTTCGGCCTCCTCGGTTACGTCCTGATCAAGTGCGGCTGCGAGCCTGCGCCTCTTCTGCTGGGCTTCGTGCTCGGGCCCTTGCTGGAGGAGAACTTGCGGCGGGCCCTCATCATCTCGCGCGGCGATCCGGTCGTCTTCCTCACCCGCCCGATCTCTCTTTCGTTCCTAGTCCTGACCGTGGCGGTGCTGGCGGTCGCCGTTCTCCCGTTCATACGTCGTCGCCGAGAGGAAGTGTTCACCGAGGAGGAGTGAAGACCCTGGGGCGCTGCCCCCAAACCACCGGGCTCAACCTTCGACCACGAGGCTTCCACAGGCCGCCCGCGTCGCGCGACCCCACATTATCCCCCCCACCAGGGGTCTCTCCCTCCCACCCGCCTTCCACCCGGGGTTTCAAGGTCTCCACCCGGAATGGCGCGAAGCGCCGAACCGCAACCGGCAAAGAATGTTCCCTTGACCCACCACTGAGCCCGGCCTGAGTGACCGACAGACGGCCTTGACCACAGCGCGGAAGCCGATCTACGTCCCGTCAGGTGACCGCCTGGCCCCCGCTGCACCCACCGGCCGGTGACCCATCCCCTGGCCACCCCGGCCTCCACCCGTCAACCGCAAGAAAGCAACCGGGTTTCAAGCCCCCCGACGACTAAGCGCCTGATCAGAAGTTCTGTACGTAACTCACTCGGGAAGAGGGACGTAGCGACGTAAAAACCTCGTCGTGGGTTCGGATCGAGTTACCACACACGACCGAAACCCCCGACGAGGTCACCGCCAGTATGCGCCCTGCGCACGT
>NZ_RJAC01000033.1 GCF_003999975.1 Actinoplanes solisilvae
ACGTGCGCAGGGCGCATACTGGCGGTGACCTCGTCGGGGGTTTCGGTCGTGTGTGGTAACTCGATCCGAACCCACGACGAGGTTTTTACGTCGCTACGTCCCTCTTCCCGAGTGAGTTACGTACAGAACTTCTGATCAGGCGCTTAAGCGTTCACGGTGAGCCGTACGGTGACGGTGTCGCCCACGTCGAGGCCTTCACCACGCCGTACGGCTGTCTTGATCGGGACGATGTAGCGGCCGTCCTTGGGCCACAGCGATGTGGTCCAGTCGGTCGTCCCGATGCGCGCGGCCACCGGGATCATGCCCCAGCCGTAGCTGACCAGCGACGAGGCCGACTCGATGGCGGCGCACTCCTCGTCGGGCACGGTGACGAAGTGGAACGGCGCCGGGCCCCGCCAGAACCAGATCTCGCCGGTGAACGTGAGGTCCATTCCGACGACCCTAACGGCTAATGCCTACCTCGCTGATAGGACTGCTAGAAAGGCGAGGGCGGAATCACCACCCGGCCACGTCTGCACGACCTCGTACGCCACGTCGACGCGCTTCGCCTTCCGGTGGCCGCCCGCGGGCAGCTGACGACCGGGGCAGCGTCAGGCCCGTTCGCCGGTGATGTACTCCTCGAGGCTGGCCCGCTCGGTCTGCAGCTCGTCGATGCGGAACTTGACCACGTCGCCGATGCTGACCACGCCGCGCAAGGCCCCGTCCTCGATCACCGGGACGTGCCGGAACCGCCGCTCGGTCATCAGCCGCTCGACCTCGTCGAGAGCGGCCGTGCGCGCCACCGACCGCACCTCGGTCGTCTGGATCGCCGCCACCGGCTCGCTCAGCACGGCCGCCCCGCGCGTGGCCAGGGCCCGCACGATGTCGCGCTCACTCACGATGCCCTCGACTCGGGCGCCGTCGCGCGACACGATCACCGCGCCGATCTTGTGTTCGGCCAGGAGGGCGAGCAGTTCCGTCACGTCCGCCTCCGGCGGCACCGTCACCACTCGCTCGCCCTTGACCCGGAGAATGTCGCTGATCCGCATCGTCGTCTCTCCCGTCCCGCGATCTGCCAATGACAGCGCCCCGCGAGAGCGCCTCGCCGCGCCGCGGGGCATACAGCTACATGGCGTCATTCACGCCGTGATGTCAAGTGGAGTCACCAAATAGCCGCTCGGCTGCCGCTTCCCACTCGGCCACCAGATCGACCGTAGACGGATCGCGGAGCCACTGGAGCTGAAGTCCGTCCATGAGCGCGACGATCTGCCGCGCGAGCACTCCGGGTGCTGGAAAAGGAGCGGCCAGCGCCGTCAATTCGGCGACCGTACGCTCCTGACGCGCGCCGAACCACTCGTGCGCGGGGTGCTCGGGTGTGAGCGATTCGGCCTCGAGCACGGCGAACAGCCGTACGATCTCGGGTTGAAGGGCATTGCGCCGCACGACCGCGGCACAGGTCTCGCGCAGCGTGCCCGGCGCCTGCTCGGCGACCGAGCGCTTGTCCTCAAGATCGCGGTGGTCGAGCACGGCCAGCAGCAGACCGTCCTTGGACCCGACGTGGTGCAGCACGCCGGGCACGGTGAGCCCGCAGTCGTCGGCCACGTCTTGCATCGACAGACCCCAGAAGCCCCGCTCGGCGATCAGCCGGGTGGTGACCTCGACGATCTGCCGCCGGCGGTCGGCGACCGGCAGCCGGGAACGTGCCATTTCAGGGCTCCATGACTTGTCGGACGGCTGGCACGAGGCTAGCTTAGCTCTTACCTAGTAGGTACTAAGTAAGGATGGCGAGTGGAACTCAGCGACCAGGCCGCCCTCACCAGTGGCAGCGCCTTCTGGAAGACGACCGCGGCCGGCGACGTCCCCGCGATCACCCTCACCGACGGCCCCCACGGCGTGCGTCTGCAGAGCTCAGCGGCCGACATGCTGGCCGGCCGTCCCGCCACCTGCTTCCCGCCCGCGGTCGCCTCCGGCTCGACCTGGGACCCCGAACTGCTGCGCCGCATGGGCGAGGCGCTGGGTGACGAGTGCCGCGCGATGGACGTGCAGGTGCTGCTCGGCCCCGGCATCAACCTCAAGCGCACCCCGCTCGGCGGCCGCAACTTCGAATACTTCAGCGAGGACCCGATCCTGACCGGCGTGCTCGCCACCGAGTGGGTGCGCGGCCTGCAGAGCCGGGGCGTCGGCGCGTCCCTCAAGCACTTCGCGGTCAACAGCCAGGAGACCGACCGAATGACCATCAGCGCCGACGTCGACGAGCGCACGCTGCGCGAGCTCTACCTGCGCGCCTTCCAGCGGGTCGTCACCCAGGCCCAGCCGTGGACGATCATGTGCGCCTACAACAAGATCAACGGCGCGTACGCCTCGCAGGACCCGTGGCTGCTGACCGAGGTGCTGCGCGACGAGTGGGGCTTCGAGGGCCTCGTCGTCAGTGACTGGGGTGCGGTCGTCGACCGGGTTCTCGCGGTCGACGCGGGCCTCGACCTGGCCATGCCCGGCCCCGACGACACCGGCGATCTCGAGGTCGCGTCGGCCGTACGGGAGAATCGCCTGCCGGCCGAGGTGCTCGAGAGGGCTGTTGCCCGCGTACGCGACCTGGTCGCCAAGAGCCTGCGGAACAAGCAGACCGACGGGTACGACGCCGAGGCGCACCACACGCTGGCCCGCGACATCGCGGCCCGCGGCATCGTGCTGCTCAAGAACGACGACGACGTGCTCCCCCTGCGCGCCGGCCAGAGCCTCGCCGTCCTCGGTGAGTTCGCCCGCACCCCGCGCTACCAGGGCGGCGGCAGCTCCCAGATCACCCCGACCCGGCTCGACGACGCGCTCACGTCTCTGACCGCGACAACCGCGGCCCCCGTACGCTTCGCCCCCGGCTATCGCACCGACAGCGCCACGCCCGACGAGCCGCTGCTGGCCGAGGCCGCCGCCCTGGCCGCCGACAGCGACGTGGCCGTGGTCTTCGTCGGCCTCACCCACGAGACCGAAGGCGCCGACCGTACGCACCTCGACCTGCCGCTTTCTCACATCGAACTCATCGCGCGAGTTTCCGCGGCCAATCCCCGTACGGTCGTGGTGCTCTCGAACGGCGCGGTCGTGCGCACCTCGCCGTGGGACGCCTCGGTGCCCGCGCTCGTCGAGGCGTGGCTGCTCGGACAGGCGGGCGGCAGCGCGATCGCCGACGTGCTGTCCGGCCGCGTCAACCCGTCCGGCCGGCTCGCCGAGACAATCCCGCTGAAGCTGTCCGATCACCCGTCCTACCTGGACTTCCCCGGCGAGGGCGGGCACGTGCGCTACGGCGAGGGCCTGCACGTCGGCTACCGCGGCTTCGACGCCCGCGAACAGCCGGTCTCGTACCCGTTCGGCTTCGGCCTGTCCTACACCACCTTCTCGTACGGGCCGGCGACAGCGCTCGCCACGCCGGAGGGCGTCGAGATCACCGTCCCGGTCACCAACACCGGCTCCCGCGACGGGCGCGAGGTCGTCCAGGCGTACGTGCGCGTCCCCGATTCGCGCGTGCGGCGTGCCCCGCGCGAACTGAAGGCCTTCGCGAACGTCCTGATCCCGGCCGGTTCCACGTCGACGGTGAAGTTGTTCGTCTCCCGCGAAGACCTGGCCTACTGGGACACGCGCCTGGCCGGCTGGGTGGTCGAGGAGGCCCGCTACACGTTCGCGATCGGCGCGTCCTCCCGCGACCCGCGCACGACGGTTTTCGTCGAGGTGCCCGGCTCCCCCGGCTGGCGCTGGCCGCTGACCGCCTCCTCGACGGTCGCCGAGTGGCTGGCCGACCCGACCGGCGCCTCCCTGCTGCGCGAGGCGTTCGCCGTCGACAGCCCCCTGACGTCGATGGCCGGCGACGACGGCCCGTTCGAACTGCTCAGCGGCATGCCGCTGAACCGGCTGGGGACCTTCCCGGGCAGCCCGCTCACCCCGGAGACGGTCGCCAAGCTGGTCGAGCAGGCCAACGGCTGAGCGGCCGTCCACCCGTTTGGGGGATCCTCGTACCTTGGAAGGAGGTGCGACGCTTCGGCCGGGGCGAGGAGGCTGATCGAACTGACTACGGGGGTGAAGTTTCCTCTCGAGTCGAACTCGGCCGTTACACGGGCAGCTTTGAGACGGTGCGGCGTCTTCCTGGTCCTGCTGCTCGGCGCCTTCGTCGTCGGGCGCTTCCTTCCCCCGCAATCGTTTTTGATCGCCGTTCCGGCACTCATTCTGGTGGCGGCCATGACCACCCTGCAGAAGGCTGTCGAGGAATACCGCGAGCGGTTCTTCCTCGGTCTTGGCAACGGCGAGGTGAGTTTGTGGCGCGGGCGGACGAAATTCGCCGTTCTCGCCGCCGGCACCGTGACCATGACGGGGGTCGCCCGCGGTAACCGGATCTTCCTGTGGGCGACCGTGCCGAACAGTGTCACCGTCCTTCCGCTGGAGCAGTACCTGGGTGATCCGGACCGGCCGCAGGGTTCCATAAAGTGGTCGTACCGGAAGTCGCTGGTCTACAGCACCAATCCGGACTATGCCTCTCGCGCTGAACGGCAGGCCGTGCTGACCGACACGCGCCTGGACGTGTTCGTGGACTTTCCGATCGACGCGAGGATCGCGGTGGAAGCAGAGTCGAGTCTGCGAGAACACGCCGCCGGCAACCATCCACATACCTCGGACTCTTGGTGGACTCGATAACTGGGGTGAGACAGGTGCGCGAATTCCCGAGAAGCTTCGACTTCATCGGCAAACGGGTTGTCCGAGACATCTACGAACAGCTCGAGCGGACGCGGCCGAAATGGAAGCTCGACCTCGTGAACTTCACCCCGCCGGTCATACCTTTCGAATTCGGCGCGAGGCGCTCGGAGCCGACCGAGGCGAACATGTACTGGATCGCCCGCAAGGTGACCGAGGCGATCGCCGACCACACCGGCACCATCCTCGACCCGGGAACCTATGTGCGGGCCGAGATGCACTTTCGCTGGGCCGCGGTCTCCTTCGAACTGACCGGAGAGGAGATCGCCTGGCTCTACGGCACCGGTCAGACCGAGGAGGGCGAGGCCCACGTGATTCTGGTGGGATCGGTCGAGAATTTCGTCGGCTACGCCCCGAAGGGCGCGAACGAATGGCTCGGCTGGAAGCCGTCCTCCACTCCCGGCACCTCCCGCGCGATCCAATGGGCCTTGCAGAACTCGCGCGACCGGCAACGGCCGGCCCGTCCGGGCGGCGAGGTCGAATCGCTGGCCGGGACGAACGGCTCGGTTCTGCGATCGTGGGAGATCACCCCACCGTCGGGCTATTCGATCGACCCCCACGTTCTGCAGGAGGCGTTGTACCTCAGTCTGATCCTCAGCGAGCACGGCCACGTCGACGGCGCCAACCGCAAGGAGGTCCTGTTCCGGGTCGGGGAGTGCGGCGGCCCGTTCCGGACCTCTTCCGACAATCCCACGCTCGGCCGGGTCTATGTCGGGACGCCGCTCTGGGTCGCCGATCCCGTGCCGCGTCGCGACCGGCGCCTGATGTCCGACCGGTCCTGAGCCGGGCACGTCCGGCGCAGTCGCCAAGGTGACTGCGCCGCGCGCCGGCCTCTGACAGGGTTGCCGGGTGCGTTCGGAGAAGCTCGACCTGGGCGCGACGCTCGCCTACCAGGAATATCTGGATCGCCGCGACGACCTCGGACCACCCCCGGCGATCTCGGTCGTTCTGTCGTACGAGGGTGACCTCGACGCCGTGCGCGCCGCCGGATTCGATCTCGCCTGGTCCAATGCCGACCAGGCGGTCGGCACACTGCGCTGGGCCGACCTCGACGCTCTCACCGAGCTGCCGCAGGTGCTCCGGATCGCGACGGGACTGCCGCGCACGCCACGGCTCGACACGGCCGGGCCCGAGATCCGCGCCCGTGCGTCGACGGTCGCGAACATCGGCGTCGACGGCCTGTGGCATGTGGCCAAACCCAGCGGCGCGCTGACCGTGGGCGGCACGGGCGCCAGCGGCAAGGGCGTCATCGTCGGGATCATCGACACCGGGATCGACGTCTCCCACCCGGCGTTCTGTACGGCGCAGGTGCCGTACCGATCGCGGATCTTGAAGGTCTGGGACCAGGGCCTCACACCGGTGGCCGCGAACGGCGAGGCGAGCCCGATCGCGGGCCGCATGCTGTCCGGCCGCCGCTACGGCGTCGAGTTCGACACCGCGACCATCGAGACGCAGCTCAACGCGTCGACCTACCCGGCCCTGCCGTTCGACTTCCGGCACAAGGACTGCATCGGGCACGGCACCCACGTCGCGGCGATCGCGGCCGGCGGCAACCAGGTGGCCGGCGGATCGGACGCGTCGTTCGTCGGCGCGGCGCCCGAGGCGGACCTGATCATCGTCAAGATGCTCGACCTGCCCGACGTCATCACCGACAGCGCCGGGAACCAGGTGCCGGCCGACGTCCGGCTGCTCGACGCGGTGATCTACATCCTGCGGGAGGCGGCCGCGCAGGTGCCGCCCAAGCCGGTGGTGATCAACGCGAGTTTCGGCAGCGCGATCCAGCCGGGTGACGGGCTGAGCAACGAGGACCGGTTCCTCGACGAGACGTTCGACCCGGCGAGGCCCGCCGACGCCAGCCATTTCCCGTCGGGTGCCATCTTCGTCAAGTCCGCGGGCAATGACGGGGATCCGGCCCGCCGCGGGTTCGCCGTCGTCACCATCCCGGACTCGGGCGAGATCGTCGTGCCGTTCGAGCTGTTCGACGACCGCGGCCCCAACCTGTCCAAGCGGGTCAACTGCACGGCCAAACCGTTCGTGCCGTCGGGCGTGGCCGCGATCTGGTACCGCGAGGTCGCCGCGCCCGGCGACGTCAGCTTCGCCGCCCGGGTGCCCGGCGAGGCGGCGTTCTCGGCGCCGGTCTTCTCCGGCTCGCTGTCCAAGCTCTTCGACGGTGGCAAGCGCCGCGTCATGTTCCACGAGAGCCTGCGGGCCGACCGCCCGGTGCCGCCACCACCGGCGACCGTGCCGGTCACCCGCAACCGGATGGCCCTGGTGATCGAGCCCAAGGTGATGCCCGCACCGCTGCCGCCGCTGCACAAACCGGGCGTCTACGAGCTGCGGTTTGCCGGTCCGCCCGGCACCGAGCTCTACGCGATGTGCTCGATGCAGGGCTCGGCGTTCGGTCGTTTCGGCATGCGGATCGCCACCGCGTATCAGAACGGCGACCCCCTGCCCGCCCCGGAGATCGTCAACGGCAGCGCCACTCCGATCACGCTGATCGACGTGACGTCCCGCCACTCGATGGCCGACGGGGGCAGCCGCAACGTCATCTCCGTCGCCGCCTACGACGATCTGGACGCCAAGCTCGCCGCCTTCTCGTCGCGCGGCCCCCTGCGCGACTTCAGCGATCCGCCGCTGGGCCCGGTCGCCCCGAAACCCGATCTGGGCGGCCCCGGAGTGAAGATCAACGCCGCGCTGGCCCAGGACTCGGACAAGGGCATCGCCGCGATCCTCAGCGCCGGGTCGGTGGCCGGCAACCGGTTCACCGAGCTGCGGGGCACGAGCATGGCCGCCCCGATGATCGCCGGCACGGTCGCGCTGATGCTCGAGAAGAACCCGGCCCTGACGGTCGACCAGGTCCGCGCCGCACTCTCGACGGCCGCCGCCGCACGGGCCGGCGCCGACCCGGTGCCGGCCGATCCGGGTTACGCGGACGCCTACGGGGCGGGCCGCGTCGCCGCACTGGAAAGCCACACGAACACGCCGTAGCCCATACGAACACCCGTAGCCGACAGGAGCGGGCATGGCCGCTGACGAGATCATGATCGCGCGGGCCGCCGCCTGGCTGGCCCGCGCGCTGGGCGCCGGCGGGTCGTTCACCGCCGAGCTCGACACCGATGTCCTCGGGGTGCGGCTGCCCGAGGAGTTCGTCGCCGATCCGGCGGTGGTCGCGGCCGGCACGGCGCTGGGCGAGGCGGGCACCACGCTGATCGAGGCGGCCGACCGGCTGGACGCGGCGGCCGCCTCCGGTGACGGCGGGCAACTCCTGGTGGCGACGACGGAACTGCTCGCCGCGCTGGTGTCCCTGTTCGACACGGCGCGGCGGTTCGTCACCAGCATCGCCGCGCGCACCTCGGCGATCGTGGACGCGGATGCCCGTACGGCGGTGGAGGGTCTGCTCGGGGTTCTGGCCCGACGGATCGCGGACTATCTCGTCATCTCCACGCTCGAGGTCAGCCGGCCCCGTCTCACGTTCCTGCTGAAGCTGCTGGGCCTGATCGACTGGTCCGTGGTTCCCGAGGACCTCGCCGCTCCCTCGAGCGTCGGGCACATCCGCAAGGCGATCCGGCTGGACCGGCTGGGCGACCTGGTCAGCGATCCGGTCGCGCACTTCGCGAACGTGCACGGCTGGGGAACGGCGGCCTTCGACCCGGGCGAGATCTTCCTGCTGGTGGCCGGCTTCTACGACGACGAGGTGGCGATCGACGGCGGCCTGCTCGGCGCGGACGCCTTCCTCACCAAGGGACCGTTCACGTGGCGGCGCGACTCCTCGGCCAACCCGCCGGGTCTGCGGCTCGACGTGGACGCCGAGCTCCGGCAGGCGGTCGAGGGCCGGGTCGAGGTCAACGAGTCGTGGGGCACGACCCTGACCGGGGCCGTAACCGCCTCCGGTGGCCTCACCGCCGGGCTCACCCCGCCGTTCCGGATCACCGTGGAACCGAAGGCAGCCGAGGTTGCCGGCAAATTGAGCATCACGGTCAACCGCAACGAGCGGGCGCGGCCGTTCACGATCGTCGGCGGGAACGGGCTGATCGAGCTGACCGCCGACGACGTGTCGATCGGGGCCGAACTGGAGGTCGGGGCGAGCACCACCGGCGTGGTCGAGGTGCAGCCCCGGGTCTTCTCCGACCTGAGCGGGCTCACCCTGACCCTGGGTCAGGAGGGCGCCGACGGCTTCATCGCGTCGCTGCTGGCCGGGCTGAACCTCACCGGGCGCTTCGACCTCGGCCTCGAGTGGCGGGGCGACGACGGGCTGGTGGTCAGGGCGGCCGGCGGCCTCGAGACCGCGATCGGCATGCACCAGAGCCTCGGCCCGATCAGTTTCGAGACGCTCTACCTGATCCTGCGGCTCACCGACGACGGGCAGCTCACCCTGGAGGTGTCGACTGCGCTCAGCGGCACGCTCGGCCCGTTCGCCGCCGCGGTCGACCGGATCGGCGCCCTGCTGACGTTGTCGTTCAGCGACGACGACGGCGACTCCCAGGCCCGGTACGGGATGCTCGACGCGGCCCTGGCGTTCAAGCCGCCCAACGGCGTCGGGCTCTCCCTCGACCTGGAGATCCTGCGCGGCGGTGGCTACCTGTTCATCGACGCCGACCGGGGCGAGTACGCCGGCGCGGTCGAACTCGTCTTCGCGCAGTTCCTGGCCCTGAGCGCGATCGGCCTGATCACGACCCGGATGCCGGACGGCGGCGACGGCTTCTCGCTGCTGGTCATCGTGACCGCCGAGTTCGGTACGCCGCTGCAGCTCGGCTTCGGCTTCACGCTCAACGCCGTCGGCGGCCTGGTCGGGATCAACCGCTCGGCCCGCCTGGAAGAACTCGCGGCCGGGGTGCGCGACGGCTCGATCGAGAGCGTGATGTTCCCGGCCGACGTCGTCGCGAACGCGCCCCGGATCATCAGCGACCTGCGCCGGTTCTTCCCGCCCGAGGAGGGCACCTTCCTCATCGGGCTGATGGCGAAGCTCGGCTGGGGCGCGCCGACCCTGGTCACCGCGTCACTCGGGGTGATCATCGAGATCCCGCCGGGCACCGTCGCCGTCCTAGGGGTCTTGAAGGTCGTGCTGCCCGACGAGGACGCCGCCCTGCTCGTCCTGCAGGTCAACTTCATCGGCGCGTACGAGCCCGACCGTGAACGCATCTGGTTCTTCGCGAGCCTGTACGAGTCGCGGATCCTGTTCATCACGCTCGGCGGCGAGATGGGGCTGCTCATCGCGTGGGGTGCGGACGCCGACTTCGTCGTGAGCATCGGCGGCTTCCATCCCTCGTTCCACCCGCCGCCGCTGCCGTTCCCGGCGCCCCGGCGCGTCAACGTCAGCATCCTCGACGAGCCGTTGGCCCGGGTGCGGGTCGAGGGCTACTTCGCGGTCACCTCCAACACGGTCCAGTTCGGGGCGAGCGCGGAGGTCTTCTTCGGGCTGGACGACTTCAAGCTCGAGGGGCACCTCGGCTTCGACGCCCTGTTCCGATTCTCGCCGTTCTACTTCACGATCAGCTTCTCGGCGTCGCTGTCGGTCAAGGTGTTCGGCGTCGGGCTGTTCAGCGTCCGCATCCGCGGCGAGCTGGAGGGGACGTCACCCTGGTACATCGAGGGCGAGGGCTCGATCTCGCTGCTGTTCTGGGACATCGACGTGCCGTTCAGCCACCGCTGGGGCGAGGACGCCGACACCATCGTCGCGGCCGTGGCCGTGCTGCCCCTCGTACGGGAGGAGGCCCTCAAACCGCAGAACTGGACCGCGCTGCCACCGTCGGGCACCCCGATCCCGGTGTCGCTGCGGCAGATCGACGCGGCCGCCGGGATCGTGCTGCACCCGTCCGGATCGCTGCGGGTCGCGCAGCGGGCGGTGCCGCTCGACCTGCACCTCGACACGGTCGGCAACCAGCCGGTGGCCGACGTCGACCGGGTGACGATCACCGTCACCGACCCGGCGCTGGTCCGGTTGGACGACGCCGACGAGTCGTTCGCCACCGCCCAGTTCCAGGCGCTGACCGACGCGCAGAAACTGGCCTCGCCCGCCTTCGAGAACCAGGCCGCCGGGGTGGTGATGGGCGTCGACGGCGCCGCCCTGACCACCTCGCACGCCGTCAAACGGCCGGTGCTGCACGAGCTCGTCGTCATCGACTCGAACTTCAAGGAACACCTGGCCCGCTTCTTCCACGTCGGGCTGGAGTTCTTCACCCATCTGCTGCGGGGCAACAGCACCGCCCGCTCGGTGCAGTCCCGGGCCACGGCGCGGGCGCTCGACCCGTTCGCCAGCCGGATCACGGTCGGCGCGGGCACATACGTCGTCGCCGACCTGCGCGACAACTCGCCGCTCTCGGCCGACGCGGTGTTCACCAGCAAGGCCCGGGCTGACGACTTCCGGCGCGCCGAGATCACCCGCGACCCCGCGCTGAGCGACCGCATCCACGTCCTGCGGGGCACCGAGGTGAGGCAGCCGTGACCACACCGACCGGCACGTACACCTTCCTGCCGTGGCTGCGCCGCGGTGTCGCCAACCGCATCGAGACGGGCGCCGGTGATCCGGCCGTGCGGCTGCGCGCCGGGTTCGACGTCGAGCTCACCGTGGCCGGCGACGGGCTGGACGGTTCGGCGCCCGCGCTCATCGCGCCGCAGCACGTCTCGCTCTACGGGCCCGGCGACATCACCGGCCTCGACGCGGCCGCGATCTCGCGTCTCGAACCACCGGACTGGACCACCAACTTCGAGGCCAACCATCTGGTGGCGATCGAGTTCTACGAGGAGGACCTGCCCTGGCGCTACACCCCGGCCGCCCCGGACGGCCGGCGACTGCTGCCCTGGATGGCGCTGATCGTGCTGGCCGAGCCGGAGTTCAAGGACCTGGGCCGGGCCGCCGGGCAACCGCTGGGCGCGATCGAACTGCTCGCCGACCCGACCGAGGTCGCGAGCCCGCCGGACGAGCTGTGGGCGTGGGCGCACGTGCACCTCAACGCCGAACTCGCCCCCGACGTGGTATCGACCGACACGGCCGGGCTCGCGGACCTGCTGGCCGGCGACCCTGATCTGGCCGCGTCCCGGCTGTTGTGCCCGCGCAAGCTCGCCCCGGCCACCGCCTATCACGCCTTCCTGGTGCCGGCGTTCGAGAGTGGACGGCTGGCCGGGCTGGGCCTCGACCCGGAGCCGATCATGACGGATCCGGCCACCGGGCTGACCGCGACGTCGCCGGCCTGGGACCTGACCTATCCCGGACGACCGGCGCCGGCCGCATTGCCGTTCTACCATCGCTGGTACTTCCGGACCGGGACCCGCGGCGACTTCGAGGACCTGGTCCGGGTGCTGCAGCCCCGGGTGGTCGACAGCCTGGTCGGCACCCGCGACCTCGACGTGAGCGACCCGGCGCCGGGCGTCGGCGGCATCGCCGGCCCGGACGGCGACGGCGTGCTGCGGCTGGGCGGGGCCCTGCGGGCGCCGCGGGCCACGATGGCGCCGGACGAGCTGGCCGAGGCGGAACGCTTCGAGGCCTGGGCCGAACCGTATCCGCACCCCTTCCAGCAGCAGCTGGCCGCGTTCCTCAACCTGTCCGAGGCCTACGCGCGCGACGGCGTGACCGCCCACGACGCACCGGACGTGCCGGACGCGGCCACCGGCGACGACCCAGTGGTCGTCCCGCCTATCTACGGCCGCTGGCCGGCCCTGACCGAGCGGCTGCTCACCGAGGCCGACGGCACGCCGCGCGACGACCGGGAGAACTGGCTGCACGAGCTGAACCTGGATCCGCGCTGGCGGGTCGCCGCGGGGTTCGGCACCGACGTGGTGCGCACCCGCCAGGAGGAGCTGATGGCGGCCGCGTGGGCGCAGATCGGAGCGGTGCTGGAGGCCAACGACCGGATCCGGCAGGCGCAGCTCGCCCTGCGCACGTCCCTCACCTGGCACGCCCAGCTCGCCGGTGGGGCCGGTGCGGTCGTCACGCTGACCGCGCCGCTGCACCGCCGCGTGGTCGACGCGGGCCTCAACGTCCTCTACCGCGTACGGGAGAGCCCGGTCCGCGCGGCCACCGTGTCGACCACGATGCGACGGTTGGTCCGCCCGACCGGCCGGCTCACGACCGGGCTCGGGCTCGACCCGGTGCGTCCGCTCGGTGAGGTGGTCGACCGGGTCAACGAGGGCGAGCTGCACACCGCCCCGCCCAAGGCGGAGCCCGCCGAGCTGCCCTCCCCCGGCGATCTGGCCGACGCGATCGAGCCGACCGGCCGGTGGGCGCGCCTGTTCCGGTGGCTGCGGCGCGTCCCGTGGCCGGTGCTGGTCCTCGCCGTCGCGGTCGTCGCAGGCCTGATCGTCCTGGCCGTCACCGGCAGCCCCACGGCCGCCCTGGTCGCCGCGATCGTGGCCGCGATCGTCGCTCTCGTGCTGGTGCCGCTGTGGCTGCGTCTGCTGCGGCGAAGTCCCGAGGTCGACATCGTGCGGCCGGAGAACCAGACGGCCGGGGCGGTCGACGCGTTGCCGGGCCACGACGGCTTCACCCTGCGGACCCCGGTCTCGGTCACGGCTGGACCGCCCGGTTCGACGGCGGTGCCGCGCGGTGACGACAACCCGGTCGCGGTCCGGTTCAAGGACGCGCTGCGCGACGTCTACCGGCTGGCCCCGGCCGGCGCCGAGGTGGGCACGGCCGCCGAGCCCGTACGGCTGGCTCTGGACGACGTGGCTGCCGGTGTGCTGTCGACCGTCGACCCCGTGACGACCGTACCGGCAGCGGTGTTCGACGGTGTGACGCTGCCTCCGCGCGTCGTGGCCGAGATCGGTGAGCGGTTCGTCGAGGCGATGGCCTACCCGGAGTTCGACACCGCCATGTACGAACCCCTGCTCGACGTCTCCGACCAGGCCTTCGTACCCGGGCTGGACCGGGTCGAGCCGAACAGCGTGACGCTGCTGGAGACCGATCAGCGGTTCATCGAGGCGTACCTGGCCGGACTGAACCACGAGTTCGCGCGCGAGCTGCTCTGGCGCGAATACCCGACCGACCAGCGCGGCAGCTACTTCCGGCAGTTCTGGGACGTACGCACCCAGCTGCGAGCCGACGCGGGCACACCGGAGGCCCGGGAGGCGCTCAAGGACATCCCGCCGCTGCACCTGTGGCCACGACTGTCCGGCCTCGGTGAGCACGACAACCGCGAGGCCGGCCGGGCGAACGAGGAGGAGCTCGTCCTGGTCATCCGCGGTGAGCTGCTCAAGAAGTACCCGAACGCGATCATCTCGGCCCAGCCGGCGAGGTGGCAGCCGATCAGCGACACCGATCCGAGCCCGGACAAGGCGAAGGAGCGGCGGCTGGACGAGTCGAAGCCGGTCCTCACCCCGCTCTACGAGGCCCGCGTACGCCCGGACATCTTCCTGTTCGGCTTCGACCTCACGGCCCTCACGGCCCGCGGCGACGACACGGTCGACGACCAGCCGGGCTGGTTCTTCCGGATCGAGGAGGTGCCCGGCGACGCCCGCTTCGGCTTCGACACGTCGCGCACCGGCGTGATCAACGTCTACAACGACCTGATCTGGGACGACATCGTGCCCGGCGGAACCGACGGCGACCACGTCACGGTGGCCGGCATCCCGCCGATCACGCTGATCGAACCGGCCGGGGACGTCGAGGAGAAGCACGAACAGTGGGAGAACGACCGCCACGTGCCCTTGAACAGCTCGGCCAGCGCGGCTGAGCTCGCCTACGTGGCGTTGCAGGTGCCGGTGCTCATGGCCGTGCACGCCGCCGAGCTGCTACCGGATCAGGGTTGAGCCGATGGATCCCGTGAACACCGATCCCACCACCGCGATCGCCCAGCTCCCCGACACCCACCCGTTCCTGCTTCTCCCGGTGCGGCTGGAGACCCGCTTCGGCACCGCCGAGGACGGGCGGCGACAACTGTGGGTCCGCGTCTTCCCCGACGACGTGCTGGTCGACACCTTCGACCCGACGATCGCCGCGGTCGAGCTGGCCAACCTGCGGCTGTTCTGGACGGCGTGGTGGCGGGCCCGGGGCACCGACGCCGGCCGCCGCGCCGCGTGGCGGTCGCTGGCCACGAGCCACGGCTCTGGACGGGCCCGCTGGCTGATCGACCAGTACGCCCCGGTCAACCCGGACGCGGAACCGACCACCGCGGACGGCGACCACGTGCTGGTCATCACCCCGCCGGCGCCGGTCGCCGCCGCGGACCAGCCGGCGATCGCGGCCTACTTCACGGCGGTCTGGCAGGCCACCACCGAGCAGGCCGGGACCGCGCGGACGGCCCTGGACACCGCACTCGGAGCGACCCGCGCGGCCGAGGTGGTGGCGACCCTGCAGCCGGTGAACATCGCCGACCCGGCCGTCGCGCGAGCCGAGGGCATGGTCGTGCACGTCGCGTTCCTCGACCTGCCGCCCGACCCGCCCACCACCGACCTGGTCTGGACCCAGGCGGCCCGCGCCTGGCTGCTGCCGGAACGGTTCGTGCTGCTCGCCTCCGGCCCCGGCGGCACGACCGGACCGATCCTGGGCGAGCCGATCCCGGCCGAACTCCAGGTCGGACCCGATCCGTCCCAGGGCGCCGACGGGCTCGCGCTCGACGAGAACGGCGACCTGACGATCCCGGACGCGATGGCGTGGACGGTGGACTTCGACGCCGCCGTCGCGGCCGGCATGGGCTTCCGGCTCGACCTCGACGACGGTCAGGCGCGCAACGGGTTCGACCGGATCGTGGTGCTCGGCGTCCGCCTGGCCGACGACCCCGAGCGCGGCGCCACCGGCCTCGAGACGCTGATCCGCCACCACCAGAGCAGCCGCAAGGCCCTCGCGCTGGTGCCGCAGGGCACCCCGACCAACAACACCGACGACCAGAGCTCCGGCTACACCTGGTGGGACGACCCGGACCGGGCCTACGACGACTACTTCGTCCGCGACACCGCCGACGATCCGGCCGACTGGCGGCTGCGCACCGACGGGCGCTGGCTGGCCGGGCTGCTCGGCGTCGACCGGACGATCCTGCACCGCTCCCCCGGCTACTTCGGCACCGACCTCGCCACCGCCCGGGCGATGAACACGGCCCTGTGGCCGGCCACCCTGGGCTACTTCCTCGACCGGATGATGGCCCCGCTGGTGCCGGCCGAGACGGTCCGTTCGGTGCGTGAGCTGTTCATTCGCTTCGTGCTCGGCGGCGGCGTCGCACCGGCCATCCGGGTCGGACCCCAGCCGTACGGGATCCTGCCCGCCACCGCCTGGTCGCGCGCGCAATGGTTCCTCGACCTGGGCGGCGGCGGACCGGACCGGGCCGCCGCGGACGGTCCCGTCGACCTGCTGCCCGGCCTGTTCCGGCTCATCGAGGCGGCCGTGCCGACCTGGCGGCGGCTGGCCGCCGGCGTCGCGCACGTCGGCCCGGACACGCCCGACCCGCAGCAGACCCTGCTCGACATCGTCGGCCTGCACCCCGCGTCGGCCGAGTTCCATCAGCGGTACGCGGAGACCTTCGACGAGATCGTCAACCTGCTGGCCTTCGTCCCCGGCTCCCCGCAGGCCGACGCGGCGCGAACGGTCCGCGGCTACGTCCAGGACGGGCTGCGCGTACTCGCCTCGCTCGGCATCGAGACCCCCGCGGAAGGCCGCTACCCGCAGATCCTCGACCGGCTGTTCCTCGACACGCCGTCCCTGCTGCGGGGCGGGCTGGTCGAACCGCTGACCGGGCTGCGGGCCGACGGGCTCAACTACCTGCAGTGGCTGGCCTCCGCCGCCCGTACGTCACACGACGCGCTGCGCCGGCAGGCCGGGTTCACCGACGACGTCCCACCGGCCGCGCTGCTCTACCTGCTGACCCGGCACGCGCTCGACCTCGGTTACGTCGACACCGGATTCGACCTGCTCGACCTCAGTACGGCGGACCGCGTCGAACCGAGGTTCCTGCACGTCGCCGACGCCGAGACCGACACGCCGAGCAGCTGGCGGCACCTCTACCGGCCGGCCGAGGCGGTGACCGGCGACTCCGGTCTGCTGCTGGGCGAGTTCATTCCGCGAATGCTGGACGAGCTGCGGCCGTACCTGAACGAACAGATCGCGGCCGTCGAGCGGCTGGCCACCGTCGCGCCGGCCGGGCTCGAACGGGCGCTGGTCGATCACCTCGACACCTGCTCGTACCGGCTGGACGCGTGGCGGGGCGGGCTGACCGCGCTGCAACTGGCCTTCATGCGCGGCGACGACGGTGTGCGCGACGACAGCCGGCGGGGAGTGCTGATCGGCGCGTACGGCTGGCTGGAGGACGTGCGTCCCCGGGGCGGCACCGAGCCGGTCGAGCTCCCGCCCGAGCTCGCGACCGTGTTCCAGCGGACCGGCGACGCGAAGCTGACACGTGCCCCCGGCAACGAGGGGCATCTGCACGCGCCGTCGCTCGACCACGCCGTCACCGCCGCGATCCTGCGCGCCGGTCATCTGGCCAACGCGTCCGCGGCGCAACCGGAGATCCTCGACATCGACCTGACCTCGGCCCGGGTGCGCGTCGCCCTGTCGGTCATCGACGGCGTGCGCAGCGGGCAGAGTCTCGGCGCGCTGCTCGGCTACCGGCTCGAACGGGCCCTGCACGACCACGACGGGCTCTTCCTCGACCGGCTGATCGACCGGTTACGGCGGCTGTTCCCGCTGGCCGGAAACCGGCAGGCGAGCACCGCCACCGACGACCCGGCGGTGCCGGTGACCGCGGTCGAGGCGCGCAACGTGGTGGACGGCCTGGCCCTGGTCGAGCACCTCGACACCGACGGCGCGAACCCCGGGTATCCGTACGGTCTGGCGGGCCTGCCGACGCTGGACGAGCTGGCCGGCGGGACCGGGAGCACACCCGCCGAGGTCGGCGCGGTCGTCGACGCCAGCATGCACGAGCTGCAGGACGTCAACGACGCGGTCGCCGACCTGGCCATGGCCGAGGCGGTGTATCAGACCGTACGGGGCAACCACGACCGCGCGGCCGGCACCCTCGACGCGTACGCCAAGGGCGCGTTCCCGCCGACGCCGGAGGTCGCGACGACACCACGGTCCGGCAGCGCGCTCACCCACCGGATCGCCGTCCACCTGCCCGGGCAGACGACCCCACCGGCCGGTGCCGGTCCGCGGGCTCTCGGAGAACCGGCGCTCGACGCGTGGGCCGCGAGCCTGCTGCCACCGATGTCGGAGCTGACCGCCGTCGTGGTGCACACCGACCCGGACAGCGGGCTCGAAGTGACCCGTGAGTTCTCGATGGCCGATCTCGGGCTCCGGGCGGTCGATCTCGTCTACCTGGCCGGCGCAGGGACCGACGGCACCCTCCCCGGCCTCGACGGGCTGCTGCTGCACCACGCCCGGCGCGACGATCCAGCCCTGCGAGACGACATCGCCCCGCGAGCGGCCTACCCTCCGGACGGCTCGCTGTTCGCCGCGATCCCACTGGTGGCGAGCGTCCGTGGGCTGATGCTCGGCGCCCGGCCGCTGCGCCCGACCGATCTGGAACTCAGCGGTGCCGCCGGGCGGGCCATGGACGCCGGCGTCGTCGTGCGCGCCGACAAGGCCGAGGCGGTCCTCGCCGCGCTCACCACGGGCGCGACCGCTCTGGGGACCCTCGCCACCGAGCTGGAGACCGCTGTCGGTGCCGGGGTGGACGACACGGTCGCGCTGACCGCCGCGCTGGCCGGGATCGACGGCTGGGTGACGGCGTACGGTGCCGCCGTCGACGGGGTGTGCCGGTTCGGGCTGCCGTCGATCGATCCGGGCCGGGCCGCCGACCGGGTACGCCCTCCGATGGCCGCGCTTCTGGACGCGATCGCCACCCTGGCCGTCTCGTGGCGGGGCAAGCGGGACGCGTTCGCGGCGGTGATGGACGACTTCGACGCGCTTCCGCCGGCCGCGTCCGACGACGAGCGGTACGCCCTGCTGGTGCGGGCCGCCCGGACCGTGTCGACGACGGTGATCGCGCCCCTGCCGCCGGTGGCCGACCTGGTCATCGCCGTCCGCGACCTCGACGACGACCTGCGCGCGGCGATCGAGGAACTCGCCGGACGGCCGACCGCCGAACCGCACCTCGGCGGCCTCCACGCGGCGGTGGCCGCGTTCGCCCCGGGCGTTCCCGCGTTCGACCCGCAGCCGTGGGACCTCACCACGCACCAGGGCGCCGTCCTGTCCGCCGCCCGCGACCTGCTGCTCGCCGTCACGGCGGCGGTGGCCGACATCGACGCCCGGCTGGCCACCGCCCGCGGCCTGCTCGACCAGCTGCCCGGCACCCAGCCGGCCCGCGCGCCGGGACTGGTGCAGGACGCGGCCCGCGCCGTCCTCGGCGAGTCCTTCCTGCTGCTGCCCGAGTTCGCCCTGACCGCCGAGCGGCTGGCCGAGTGGGACAGCGCCTGGACCGGCCGCGACGCGCTGCTCGACCACCTGCGCGACGGCCCGGACGGTTCGCCGTTCCCGGTCGACGACTGGCTGCACGGTCTGGCCCGGGTGCGGGAGAAGGCCCACCACGCCGAACGGGTGCAGCTGCTCGGCGACCTCGAGCTCTCGCCGCTGCAGTTCCCGCACCGGGCGGCCGAGGGCTGGCTGGCCGACCGGTTGCCGCCCGAGGTCGGCCCGGGCGAGCACCTGCTCTACACCGTCCACACCGGACCGGGTGGGGAAATCGACGCGTCGGACCCGGGCCGGACGTACTCCGGGATCCTGGTCGACGAATGGGTCGAGACCGTGCCGGGGACCTCGGAGACCACCGGCCTGGCCTTCCACTACGACCGGCCGAGCTCGGAGCCGCCGCAGGTGCTGCTGCTGGTCACCCCACCCCGGTTCACCGGTGCCTGGCAGTGGGACGACCTGGTCGACACGCTCACCGAGACGCTCGACGCCGCCCGGATGCGCCTGGTCGAGCCGGACCAGGTGGCGGGAACCGGGCTGGCCAAATTCCTGCCCGCGGTGCTGTCGAGCGTCACCGTCTTCCCGATCACCGCGGCGCTGAACCTCTCCTACAACAACGCGGTCCAGGCCGTACTGGTCCGGGAGGACGGATGAAGAAGTACGACGCGATCGACGACATCGCCGCCGTGATCGTCGACCGTTCCGAGGTCATCCCCACGGTCGTACGGTGGAACCGGCTGGAGGGGCGGCCCCGCGCCGACGACTTCGGGCGGGCGCTGCGCGCCGAGGTGCGCGACCCGCTGTGGATGCTCGGCCGGCAGTGGCAGGTCGGCGAGTTCCGGGGCGACGACGCCGGTTCGCCGGTGACCGCCCGTCTCAGCTGGGTCAGCGACCCCGTGACCACACTGCACACCGGCGGTGGCGCCGACCTGACCCTGGACGGCACCGCGCCGCTGGAGACGCTGCTCGAACAGCGGCCGATCCCGGCGGCCGTCGGCGGGCACCCGATCTCGCTCGACATCCGGCTCGCGGCCGGGCGCCGGTGGGTCAAACTGTTGCGGGCGGCCGGGCTCGACGGCCTCGAGGACGAGTTCCGCATCGGGTATCCGGTGACCGCCCCCGATCCGGTCGCCGAGGACGACTACGTGGTCACCGCGCATCCGCCGGTGTGGCAGACCTTCGCCGCGGTCGCCGGCCGGGTGGTCGACGGGTACGACCTCTACCTGCACCTGACCGCCGATCCCGGGAACCGGCCGAGCGACGGCCTGGGCCTCACCGAACCGGACGGGGACGCCGTGAACGCGCTCGGCCCCGGCTTCGTCGCCTGGTTCGCCCGGCTCTTCCACCGGCCGGCCGGTCCCGCCGAGGACTCCTGGGCGCCGCCGCACCTCGAGTACGCGGCCGGGCTGACCGTCGACGCGAGCGGCGACGGCAGCGCGACCCTGGTCGCCGACGAGCACCACGGCGGGCCGCTCGACTGGTACAGCGTGGACGCCACCGGCACCGGCGGACCGGCTGATCCGGCCGACCGGCGTACGGTCAGCGGCTTCCTGCCCACCGGCGCGCGCTTCGACGGCATGCCGAACACCCGGTGGTGGACGTTCGAGGAGGGCCGCGTCAACTTCGGCGACGTCCAGCCCGACACGACCGACCTGGCGAAGCTGCTGCTGGTCGAATTCGGGCTGGTCTACGGCAACGACTGGTTCCTGGCGCCGTTGACGGCCCCGGCCGGCGCGGTCACCCGGGTCGAGGGGCTCGCCGTCACCAACGTCTTCGGCGAGCGCCTCTGGATCGAGCCGGCCGCGGCGCGGGACGAGTCGTGGCGCCGGTGGTCGATGTTCGGCACCACCGATCGCCGTGGCGGCATCGCCCCGGGCCTGGTGCTGCTGCCGACGGCGCCGGGCGTGCTGGAGGGCGCCACGGACGAGCGGGTGCTGTTCGTGCGGGACGAGGTGGCCAACCTGGTCTGGGCGATCGAGACGACCGTGCCGATGCCGGACGGGTCGTCGCGGCGGGGACGGGAGGCGGCGACCGAGCTGCATCGCCGCTATCAGGACGCGCTCGCCGCGGGCACACCGGGCGAGCCGCCCAACGACGCACCGGTCCACTATCGGCTGGCGACCTCGGTCGATGAGAACTGGATCCCGTTCATCGGGGTGCACATCCCGGGCGACGTACGGGAGATTCAGCTGCGCCGGGCGTCCATGCCGCGCCTGCTGGCCGGAGCCACGGGAACGCCGGAGCGGGTGCGGCCGCGCACCACCGTGCTGCGACCCGGGCTGGACGGCGAGGTGCCGGAGCCGTACCTGGTCTTCGAGGAGGAGGTCAGCCGGGCCGGGGAGTCCGTCTCCTGCGGCTGGCGACGCGCGCGGGGGACGGACGGGCGGGTGCATTTGTGGCGGGGCATGCGGCGGCAGGCCGGGCGCGGGGAGGCGTCGAGCGGGCTGGCCTTCGACCGGGCGGTGTAACGGGGGCTGATCTATCAGCGGCTGTGTTGGGCTCGGGCGCGTTCCAGGTGGATCTCGGCGAGCGTCTGTGGCGACATGCCTCCCCGGCGTGGGCGGCCGTCCTCGACGAAGTCCGGGCCGAGCAGTTCGCGGGGTGGAAGACGACGGTGTCGGGTTGTGCGGGTGACAGCGCGATCCACGAACGGCTGCCGACGTAATCGATCAACCTGTCCCACAGCCCTCGCAGGTCGTCCTCGTCGTCCGGGAAGGTCTCGGCCGCCACCTCGGTCAGCAGCGGCGCCAGGACGTGCCGGAAGAAGTCGAAACTCAGCCGGCGGGGCACGACGCCCGCGCGGACGACCCAGCGCAGGCGTACGTCCTCGATCCGGCCGATCACCCGCTCGACGAGGTAGGGCATCGACGCCTGCGGACCGACCAGCTGGTCGGGGGTGATGCCCGGATCGGTCCCCAGCAGGTCGGCGACGAGCGCCAACGTGAACGGCACACCGGCCGCACGGTCCATGGCCGCTCTGATGAGATCGAGGTCAGTGATGCCGCGAACAACGGTCGACGATGGCCCGCAGTTCTGTCGCGTACAGATCGATCAGTGGCCGCATCGCCTTCGTGCCCGTTTGCCGGACGGTGCTGTAGAGCCGGGCCGCGACAGCCTGGTGACGTGGGTCGGGGCTGTCGGCTAGCGCCAGGTCGAGAATCGTGCGCACGCGCCGGCCCTCGTGCATGTAGTAGCCGGGCGGCCGTCTGCCGTTCACGGTGCGGCACAGCAGCACCATGAACACTCGATCACGCCAGTCGAAATCCACCTCGACGGTGATCGATCCGACGACGTACACGAGGGTGGTGCCCAAATTGCCGTCGTCCACTTTCGGTGCTCGTCCGGCGTGCGTGGCGAGAAAGTCGAAGGACTCCCGCGCATACGCCACGAGCGAGTCACGGCTTTCCGTCTCGTCGGTCACGGCCACACCCACCACGGTAGGGACGCGCGGCAATCAGACGTATTGGGTGCCCAGCCGCGCCACCATCGCCACGACCACAACCACCAGGACCACGCGTACGAAGCCCGCGCCGCGCTTGAGGGCGGTGCGCGCGCCGAAGCGGGCGCCGATGATGTTGCAGACGGCCATCGCCAGGCCGAGCTTCCACAGCACGTGGCCGCCCGCGGCGAAGACCAGCAGGGCGCCGAGGTTCGTACCGGCGTTGAGGATCTTCGCGGTGGCCGAGCTGGCCACGAAGTCGAGGCCGAGCACGGCGGTGAACGTGATGATCAGGAACGTGCCGGTGCCGGGGCCGAAGACACCGTCGTAGAAGGCGATCACCGTGCCGGCCAGCAGGAGCGCGGCGATGCGGCGACGCCAGGTGCGGGACGGCTCGCTGACCACGACGCCGAAGGACGGGCGAGCGACGATGAAAGCCAGGACCAGGAGCAGAAGCACCAGTACGGCGGGCCGGAAGTAGGCGGCCGGAATGTGCGAGGCGGCCAGCGCGCCGGTCGCGGCGAACACGACGGCCAGGGCGGCGGCGGGGCCGGCCAGCCGCCAATCGATTTTCGTGCGACGGGCGTACGTGATGGCGGCTGTTGTCGTGCCGCAGATGCTGGCGACCTTGTTGGTGCCGAGGGCGGTCACGGGCGGCAGGTTCGGCAGACCGAGCAGCAGGGCGGGTACGAGCAGCAGCCCGCCGCCCCCGACGACCGCGTCGACCCAGCCGGCCGCGGCCGCGACGAGCAGGAGCAGGACGATGTAGTGCCATTCCACGGTGGTTCTCTCCTTCAAGATCACCGTGGATTCTGGTGTAATGCCTTTGTGCATCTCAACCCTTACGGCGAGGGTGCGGTTCGGCTGGCCCTGTCGCTGGCGACCGACCCGCCGCCGGCCGACGACGCGCTGGTGGCCCGCTGTCACGCCTTTGACCTGGTCATCGACCGGCCGGTGACGGTTCACGACCGGCCGGCGACCGCCGAGTTCCTGGCCGAATGGCTCGGGGTGATCGACGCCACGTCCCCGGCCGAACGCGCCGAGCGCCTCAACGGGCTGCTGCGCTTCGCCTCGGCCTATCCGCGCCTGACCGACCACGCCGACAGCGGCTGGCACCTGCACTACCGCGACCTGGACCAGCCACTGGCCGCGCAACTGCGCACCCTGATCAGCGTCGGCACGGCCCTGCACCTGGCCGGCCGGGGAATCCACCGCCTCGGCCGCTGCGCCGCCGACGGCTGCACCACCCCGTACGCCGACTTCAGCCGCACGGGCCGGCAGGCCTACTGCTCCTCCGCGTGCGGCAACCGCTCCGCCGTCCGCCGCCACCGCGCCCGCCAGAACGCCTGACCCCGGCCGGGACCGGCGGAGCAACCGCCGGCACGTGCGTCCCGGCCGGGCTCAGGCGGAGCAACCATCACCGGGCGGCGGAGCAATCCGCTACCGGGCGGCGGAGCAACCCGCTACCGGGCGGCGAAGCGACTCGCCGCCGCCATCGAAGCGCGAGCTCAACTCACTCGGGGCTGGCCCTTCACGCGGAAGCAGGCCGTGCCCGCGTTCGCGTAACCCTCGCCGCGGTTGTCGACCCAGATGCGCACGCAGTACTTCCCGGCGGGGACATTGTCGTAGATGCTGATCACCTCGGACGCCCCGGCCGCGACGAAGGCGCCGCACGGAACCGCCGCAGTGTCGCGGTTGAAGCCGCCGCCCGATCGGTAGAGCTGCACGTGCGCGTTGCAGCCGACGAAGCTCGGAAAGTCGACCTCGGTCTCGGTCGAGCCGATCTTGTCGGCTGTCACCCGCACGTAGTTGAGGTAGAGCCCGCTGCCGGACGCCTTGAAGTGAGTTTGGAACTGACTGCCGTAGACCGAACCGGTGACGTTCCCGGTGGCGCCCGCGCTGGCCGGCGCGGCCAGACCGAGAATCACGGCGCCGAAGGCCGCTGCGGCGAGGGCGAGGCGAGACGTGCGGTACATGGCTTTCTCCGTTCGTCAGGGGGAGCTGATGCCACCACCACGGGCCTCGGGACAGTCAGGTTCACGGAAATCTTCACGAATGTCGCGCGGGACTTCAGCGCCCCCACGCGCCTCACGCCTTCGTCCGACATTTCGGATACATGACGTTTTGCCGAGAATCATTCGCGATAGTGGGAGGACAGCGCAGAAGCGACGCACAGTACGGAGACGACATGAGCGTGCTTGCCCTGAACGAACCGATCCCCGCGGCACGGGTCGGTCGGCGCTCCCTCGACGATCTCGGGGTCAGCGCCAAAGTACTGGCCGCGGTCGGCGCGGCGGCGATCGTCGCGCTTGTCGTGGGCATCACGGGGCTGGTCGCGCTCAGCCACGCCAGCGCGTCCGCTCAGCTGATCTACACCAGCAACGTCGCCAGCGTGAAGGCCCTCGGCCAGATCCGGTCGGTCATCAGCGCGACCCGCACCGACCTGGCCATGCATGCGCTGTCCACCACCGCAGCGACGACCGCGAAGTTCACCGAGGCGTTCGAGGCCGACCGGCAGGCGTTCGCCGCCGCGATGGCCGCCTACCGGAGCAGCGGGCCCGCGGGCGATCCGGCCCTGATGGAGCAACTGCAGACGGACTGGAACGCCTACATCGACGTGGCGCGGGCGAAGATGCTGCCGGCCGGCGAGCGCAACGCGCTCGAGGAGTGGGCGAGGATCCGCGACACCGAGGCCACGCCGATCATCGCCGAGATCAACGACAGCGCCGCCAAGCTCGACGCCGTGGAGACCGCCGACGCCGCCAAGAACGCGACCGCGGCCCGCGACAGCTACACGTCGAACCGGGCGTGGGCGATCGGCATTCTCGCCGTCGGTCTGACCCTCGCGCTCGGCCTGGGCACCTGGGTGGCGCGGCGCATCGTCGGGTCGCTGGGCAAGGTGACCGTCGTCTGCGACGGCCTGGCCGACGGCGACCTCACCCGTACGACCGGATTGACCACGGCCGACGAAGCCGGGCGCATGGGCCGATCGCTGGACACCGCGATGGCCCGGCTGCGCGCCACGGTCGCGACGATCGACGCGTCCGCGGCGTCGCTGTCCGGCGCGGCCGACCGGATGACCGACACCACCACGCACATCGCCTCGGCCGCCGAGGAGACCTCGGTGCAGGCGCAGGCCGTGTCGGCCGCGGCCGAGCAGGTGTCGCGCAGTGTCGACAGTGTCTCGGCGGGCGGCGAGCAGATGGGCGCCTCGATCCGCGAGATCTCGCAGAACGCGGCCGAGGCGGCCCGGGTCGCGTCGGAGGCGGTCACCGTCACCGCCGCCACGTCGGCCACGATGGGCAAACTGGGCGAGTCGTCGGCCGAGATCGGCAACGTCATCAAGACGATCACCTCGATCGCCGAGCAGACCAACCTGCTCGCGCTGAACGCCACCATCGAGGCCGCTCGCGCCGGCGACGCGGGCAAGGGTTTCGCCGTGGTCGCCTCCGAGGTCAAGGATCTGGCTCAGGAGACCGCGCGGGCCACCGAGGACATCTCGAAGCGGGTCGAGGCGATCCAGGCCGACACGAGCGGGGCGGTCGCCGCGATCGAGGAGATCTCGGTGGTCATCGAGCGGATCAGCGAGTTCCAGACGACGATCGCGTCGGCCGTCGAGGAGCAGACGGCCACCACGGCCGAGATGAACCGCAGCGTCACCGAGGCGGCCGGCGGCACCGGCGAGATCGCCTCGAACATCACCGGCGTGGCCGAGGCGGCCCGGCTGACCAGCCAGAGTGTCAGCGAGACGCAGGAGGCGACAAACGATCTGGCCCGCATGTCGTCGGAGCTGCGCAGCGTGGTCTCCGCTTTCCGGGTGTAGGGCGATTGCCGTTAACCCGGGCCGGGAACAATGCTTGGCATGGATGCGCCCCCGTACGTTCTGGCCACGTTGACGAAGGCGGAGAAGGAGGGCGCCCACCCGGCCGAACTGGCCGCGTTGCGCCGCCGCCTCGACCAGTTGGCCGAACCCCACGCCGGTCTGCTCCCGGGTGACTCGCTGGAACCGCTCACCGACGTGACCAGCCTCGACGAACTGCCCTCACCGGACGACGCCCGCGAGGTGCTCGACCGTCTGGTGGTCCTCAAACTCAACGGCGGCCTCGGCACCAGCATGGGTCTGACCGGGCCGAAGTCCCTGCTCGAGGTCAAGCCGGGCGAGAGCTTCCTCGACGTCGTGGCCACGCAGGTCCGATCGGTCCGGGAGCAGTACGACACCCGGCTGCCGCTGCTGCTCATGAACTCGGCGGCCACGCGCCGGCCGTCGCTCGACCGGCTGCGCCTCGACCAGGAAGCGCCCCGCGACTTCCTGCAGGGTCGCGAGCCGAAGCTGCGCGCCGACGACCACTTCCCGGTGGAGTGGCCGGCCGACCCGTCGCTGGAGTGGTGCCCGCCCGGGCACGGCGATCTCTACACCGCGCTGGTCGCCACGGGGACGCTCGACCAGTTGCTGGACGCGGGACTGCGCTGGTGCTTCGTGTCGAACTCGGACAATCTCGGGGCCACCGTCGACCCGCGCCTGGCCGCCTGGGTCGCCGCGTCGAACATCCCGTTCGCGATGGAGGTCGTGCACGGCACGGCGGCCGACCGCAAGGGCGGACACCTCGCGCTGCACGACGGTCAGGTCGTTCTGCGGGAGACCGCGCAGGTGCCCGAGGGCGACCCCTCCTTCGGCGACGTCGGGCGCTGGCGCTACTACAACACGAACAACCTCTGGATCGACCTGCGGGCGTTGCGGGACATGCCGGCCGCGCCCGAGCTTCCGCTCATCGTCAACCACAAGACCGTCGACCCCAGAGACCCATCGAGTACGCCCGTGGTGCAGCTCGAGACCGCGATGGGCGCGGCGATCGGGTCGATTCCCGGAGCGCGTCCGGTGCTGGTCCCCCGCACCCGGTTCGCGCCGGTCAAGACCACCGACGACCTGCTGGTGGTGCGCTCGGACGCCTACGAGCTCACGGCCGACGGTCACCTGCTTCCCACGTACGAGGGGCCGGGTCCGGTGGTGACGCTGGACCCCGCCTATTACCGCCTGGCCCCGGCGTTCGACGTCCACTTCCCGGCCGGGCCGCCGTCGCTGCGCCGCGCGACCCGCCTGCGCATCGACGGCGAGGTCACCTTCGGCGCGAACGTCGTCGTCGAGGGCGACGTCCACCTCACCGGCCCGCTGCGGGTGCCGGACGGCACGGTGCTGCGATGAGCGAACCCGTACGGATCGGGCGGATCGCGGTCGGCGGCGTCGAGCCGGTCGTCGAGCACGGCGAGCGGCCCGCGAAGTCGGTCACCGGTGAGGAGTTCGAGGTCACCGCGACGGTGTTCCGCGAGGGGCACGAAGCGGTCGGCGCCACCGTGGTGCTCACCGATCCCGACGGGCACGAGCGGCACGTCGCGATGACCCGCGTCAACGCGGGGCTCGACGCGTGGGCGGCCACGATCAGCGCCGACCGGACCGGCGACTGGACCTTCCGCGTCGAGGGCTGGTCCGACCCGTACGGGACGTGGTTCCACGACGCCGTCATCAAGGTCGAGGCGGGCGTCGACGTCGAGCTCATGCTCGAGGAGGGCGCGCGGGTGCTCGAACGGGCCCCGCGTGACGTCCTGGCCGGCGCGATCACGGCCTTGCGAGACGCGAAGCAGCCGCCCGAGACGCGGCTGAGCGCGGGCACCTCCCCCGAGGTGCGCGCCGAACTCGACGCCCGGCCGCTGCGCGAGCACGTCACCGCGTCCCGGGAGTTTCCGTGGCTGGTCGAGCGCGAGCGCGCTCTCTACGGCGCCTGGTACGAGATGTTCCCCCGCTCCGAGGGCGGCACCCTCGCCACGGCGGCCCAGCGGCTGGACGCGGTCGCCGCGATGGGGTTCGACGTCGTCTACCTGACCCCCATCCATCCGATCGGGCGCGTCAACCGCAAGGGCCGCAACAACTCGCTGGTCAGCACGCCGTCCGACCCCGGATCCCCGTACGCGATCGGCTCCTTAGACGGTGGTCACGACGCGATCCATCCCGACCTCGGGACCTTCGACGACTTCGACGCTTTTGTCGCCCATGCGCGGGAGCTCGGGCTGGAGGTCGCGCTCGATCTCGCGCTGAACTGCGCCCCCGACCACCCCTGGGTCACCGAGCACCCGCAGTGGTTCACCACCCGCGCCGACGGCTCGATCGCGTACGCCGAGAACCCGCCGAAGAAGTACCAGGACATCTACCCGCTCAACTTCGACAACGACCCGGCCGGGTTGTACGCCGAGATCCTGCGCGTCGTGCGGCTGTGGCTCGGCCACGGCGTCACGATCTTCCGCGTCGACAACCCGCACACGAAGCCGCTGTGGCTGTGGGAACGACTGATCGCGGACTGCCCCGACGACGTGATCTGGCTGGCCGAGGCGTTCACCCGCCCGCCGATGATGCACACCCTCGCGAAGCTCGGCTTTCAGCAGTCGTACACCTATTACGCCTGGCGCCACACCAGGGACGAGCTTCAGCAGTACGCCGCCGAGCTCGCCGGTCCGGCCGCCGCCTACATGCGGCCCAGCTTCTGGCCGACCACCCACGACATCCTCACACCGTTCATGCAGCACGGCGGGCCCGAGACGTGGAAGATGCGCGCGGCCCTGGCCGCCACCCTGTCGCCCAGCTACGGCATCTACGCCGGCTACGAGCTGGTCGAGAACGTCGCCCGGCCCGGCGCCGAGGAGCAGATCGACAACGAGAAGTACGAGTACAAGAACCGCGACTGGGACTCCCCCGCGTCGCTGGCGCCCTACCTGACGACGCTCAACGAGATCCGCCGCGCCCATCCGGCCCTGCATCGGCTGCGTAACCTGCGCTTCCACCACGCGGACGACGACAACGTGCTGGTGTTCTCGAAGGCGCGGCGGGTCTACGACCGCGACGACGTCATCGTGGTCGTCGCGAACCTGCAGCCGGAACACACCCGCGACACCTGGATCCACCTCGACCTGGCGTCGCTGGGCCTGCCCGGCACCTTCGTGGCCCATGACCTGATCACGGGCGAGCACTGGAACTGGTCGCGGCACAACTTCGTGCGTCTGGGCCCGGCCACCGAACCGGTCCACATCGTCCACTTGCGGCCCGAGGGAGTCACCGGCCCTCAGTGACCCCGGGCATGCGGCCAGGGAGTTCGACGGGCGCGAGTCGCACCGGTCGCGGACAGGATTGCCGTACCGGTTCCGACAGCGAGGCATGCCCGCCATGACCAAGATCTCGCAGCAGCCCACCGACACCGGAACAGGCCGCGTTCCGCCCACTACGTTGACCTCGGCTGTCACGTCCGGCGTCGCTCCCACTGTCAATAGGGAAGAAGCGCGACGAAGGAGGACTGAGATGGCGGACGACGACGTCACCGGCAACCTGAAGAAGATGGACGATCTCGACTACCGAGCCTGGAACGAGGCCGACTGGCCGGGGCTGTTCACCGATCTGCACACCGACGACGTGCAGGTGTTCGTGAACGGGCAGAAGCCGACCGACGGCCTCGACGAGCACATCGACGCCATGAAGGCGCTGGTCGAGAGCATGGGTGGCACGCCCGCCCAGGTCAAGGCCCACCCGATCACGTTCGGGTCCGGGGACTGGACCTGCGTGGTCGGCGAGTTCGAGAACGGCAGCCGGATGGTCACCCTGGCGAGATGGCGCGACGGGGCGATCGCCGAGGAACACATCTGGCTCTGACGGCCGGCGGTCACGCCGACTGGGACAGCCACCCTCGCAGGCCGGCCATCACGTCCGGGCCGTAGTCCCCCGTCACGTCGACGGCCAGGTCGGCGATGGTCACCGCGGCCAGGGCGGCCCGCCAGGCCTGGTCGGCGGCCGACATCGCCCGGGAGATCGGGCACGGGCGTGAGCAGGCCTCGGGCGGGGTGGCCAGCGGGCCACGCTGACGGATCTCGGTGCAGACGAAGGCCGGCTGGGCGCCGTCGATCGCCTCGACCACGTCGAGGGCGGTGATCTCGGCCGGCGGGCGGGCCAGCTCGTAGCCGCCGGCGTGGCCCTGGACCGACCGGATCAGACCCGCGCGCGACAGCGCCTGCAGTTGCTTGGCCAGGTAGCTGCCGGAGACGTCGTGCATCTCGGCCAGACGGGTGGCCGGCACGGGGCGCTCGGCCGCGGTCAGCACGACCGCGCAGTGCAGGGCCCATTCGACTCCGCCGGACATCTTCATGGTCACACTTTACCCACTTGACTCGGACAGGATCTATCCGAGTAGAGTCTCGGACAGACATTATCCGAGTTGACGCGAGTAGTTGACGAAGTTGAACGCAAGGGAGCGGTCATGAAGGTGGTTGTCGTCGGAGGCACGGGTCTCATCGGCCAGAAGCTGATCTCGCTGCTCAAGGGCGCGGGGCACGACGCGGTGGCGGCGTCGAAGTCGCTGGGGGTCGACGTCATCTCCGGTGAGGGCCTGGCCGAGGCGTTCCGCGGCGCCGACGTCGTGGTCGACGTGACCAACTCGCCGTCGTGGGCCGACGACGACGTGCTCGCGTTCTTCACGACGTCGACGCGCAACCAGGTCGAGGCCGAGAAGGCCGCGGGTGTCGGCCACCACGTCGCGGTGACGATCGTGAACGCCGAGACCATGCCGGGCGCCGGCTACATGCGGGCCAAGGTCGCCCAGGAGCAGGTCATCGAGGAAAGCGGCATCCCCTACACGATCCTGCGCGCCACCCAGTTCCACGAGTTCGTCGAGGGGATCGCCGGCTTCGGCACCGCCGACGGCGAGACCCGCATCACGACCGCCGCGTTCCAGCCGGTCGCCGGGGACGACGTCGCCGCGACGCTGGCCGAGCTGGTCGAGCTGCCCCCGGTCAACGGCATCGTCAACCTGGGCGGGCCCGAGGTGCGGCCGATGAGCGACTTCGTGCGCCACTTCCTCGAGCACACGAACGACTCGCGCAAGCTGGTCGAGGACCTCTCGGCCGGCTACTTCGGCGCCGAGATCGACGACACGTCGCTGACCACCCGCGAGGGTGCCCGCATCGGCGTGATCAGCTACAAGCAGTTCCTGGACGGGAAGTAGGCGTCACAGACCGAACACGTGGCCGAGCCCCGTCACCTCGATCGCCTTGCGGACCGGGGGTGACGGCTCGGCCAGGGTCAGCGTCACACCCTGCGCCGCGGCGCTGTTGCGGGCGCTGACCAGGGCACCGAGGCCGTACGAGTCGATGAAGTCGAGCCCCGACACGTCGATGCGCAGGTAGCGGCAGGCGGGGTCGGTGGCGATCTCGGCCAGCTGGTCGCGCACGGCGTCGGCGCGGTCGAGGTCGAGCTCTCCGCGCAGCGTGGCGACGATCAGACCGTCCGCGTCAGGCGTTTCGTGGGCGATCGTGGCGTCCATGGGCATTGCCAAGATGCTACCCGGCGGCCACGACCGCGCCAGTCGAGGCCGCGATCGCCTGGTGCACCGAGCGGACCGCGCTGGCCCCCTCACCGACCGCCGACGCCACCCGTTTCATCGACGACAGGCGTACGTCCCCCGCCGCGAACACCCCCGGCACGCTGGTCTCGAACGGCAGCGGCCCACGCCCCACCCCGGTCCACCGGGCCCCCACCTGGACGTCCGTCGGCACGAACCCCCTCTCGTCCAGTGCGACGTCGACGAGCCAGCCGGTGGCCGGGGTGGCCCCGATGAAACAGAACAGCCCGAAACACGCGCACGGCTCGGCCGAGTCCGGCGCGGTCAGGGTGATCGCCTCGAGCCGCTTCCCGCCGGTCAGCGCGGTCACCCGCGTCGAGGTGCGCACCGTGATCCGCGGGTCGGCGAGGATGCGCTCGACCAGGTAGTTCGACATGTCCTTGGCGAGGTCGGGACCGCGTACGACCAGGTTGACCGCGCCGGCGTGCTCGGCCAGATAGATCGCCGCCTGCCCGGCCGAGTTGGCCCCGCCGACCACGGTGACCGGCAACCCGGCCACCCCGCGCGCCTCGAGCTCGGTCGCGGCGTAGTAGATGCCCGCCCCGACGAACTCGTCCCAACGGTCCAGGGCCAGGTTGCGGTAGGCCGCGCCGGTCGCGATCAGGACCGTACGGGTGGGGATCTCGGTGCCGTCGACCAGCGTGACCACGTGCCCCTCGGCCGAGCGCCGCATCGCCACCACGCCGCACGGGCTGGCCAGATGCGCACCGAACTTCAGCGCCTGCACGACGGCCCGCGCCGCCAGCGCCTCGCCGGAGAGCCCGAACGGGAAACCCAGGTAGTTCTCGATACGCGAGCTGGCCGCCGCCTGCCCGCCGGTGGCGACCGCGTCGAGCAGCAGCGTCTCGAGCCCTTCGGACGCGCCGTAGACGGCCGCCGCCAGCCCCGCCGGTCCCGCGCCGACGATCGTCAGATCAGCGACCCCCTCGGGCGTACGCCGGAAGGTCAGACCCAGACTGTGGCTGAGCGTGCGCGGCTCGACCCGCGTGATCGTCTCGCGCGGCAGGACCGCCGCGGGCAGATCGTCGTCGGTGAGACCGGCCTCGGCCAGCGCCGACCGGCCCTGCGGAGTGTCCTGCTGCAGCCAGCGATGCGGCAGGTCCTGCCGGATCAGGAACGTCTTCAGCGCCAGCCCGGCACTGGTCGCCTGGTCCCCGATGATCTCCAGATTGCGTCCGGCCCGCTGCACGAGCAGCCGCCGGCGGGCCAGGAACGCGCGCAGCAGCAGGTCGCTGAGGTCGGTGTCCTGGGCCATCAGCCGCCGGAACGCCTCGCGCCCCACCCGATGGACCACGCCGGACGCCGTCGCCCGCGCGGCCAGGATGCGCGTCTGCCCGGTCAGCAGGTTGACCTCGCCGACGAACTCGCGCGGCCCGGCGGTCAGCACGGTGTGATCGTCGGTCGGCAGCGTCACCTGGATCTCGCCCGACTCGACGAGAATAAGATCGGTGTCCAGGTCGCCGATCTCGAACACCAGCTCCCCGGCCACGATCTCACCCCGGCAGCCGTACGCCACCGCGCGCGCGAACCGTTCCTCGTCGAGCTTCGGGAAGGCCGTCTCTCGGAGTTCCTCGGCCTGGCCCCCGAGCTCGGGAAATGACGACATCACCACCCCGCCGATGCTCCCACCGGCCCGGCCGTCCAACAATCGGTCGGATGACTGGTGGGGGCGGGCGCGCAGACTCAACCGCCCATCCGGTATGGTTCTCCTCAGCGCGGACGTAGCGCAGCTGGTAGCGCATCACCTTGCCAAGGTGAGGGTCGCGGGTTCGAATCCCGTCGTCCGCTCTTGTCACCGCCCCGGGCCTCACGTAGGCGCCGGGGCGTTGTCGTTCCCAGCCGTTGTCATACTCAGCGCAGCGTCAACCGGTACGCCCGAGCGCCGTCAGCCCACCGTTTCCCCACGACCCGGGAGAGCAGCGGCACCCGCAACAGCCCGCGGGCGGGGTGCGGCCACGGCGGCTCTGCGCCTGTTCTCCCGCTGGGCCTACGCCGAGCTAGGTCTGTCCGAGCTGCGGCTGTGGGCCCAGCGCCCACAACGCCGGGTCCCGGGCCGTCGCCGAACGCGCCGGCTACGTCAGAGATCCGGAACGTGATCAGTTCCGCGAGATCAAGGGACAGACCTGGCCGACCGTCGCCTACGTTCACCACCGCTCCCCCGGGGACCAGAAGTCGCCGGGCTTCAGAGCTCGCTTGCCGCGACGGCCCGCTCACGGCGGCGGGTGACGAGGAAGCCGAAGGCGGCGGCGGTGAAGAACATGACGATGCCGTAGACGGCGGCCGGGATCGCCATCTCGGTGTTGTTCAGCAGGGCCGGGCTGACGGCGACGGCGATCGCCAGGGTGCTGTTGTGGATGCCGATCTCCATGCCGACGGCGATCGACTCGCGGCGGCCGACGCCGGTCAGCCTCGGAGCGCCGTAGCCGACGGCCAGGCTCACGACGTTGAAGACCAGCACCGCTACGCCGACCGCGACGAAGTAGTCGGCGATGTTGTCGCGCTCCTTGAGGACCGTGCCGATGATGACCGCGACCAGCACGACCACCGACAGGATCTTGACGGGCTTGGTCAGGCGGTCGGCCAGTTGGGGGAAGCGGGCGCGCACCAGCATGCCGATCGCGACCGGCACCAGCACGATCGCGAAGACCTGCAGGACCTTGTCGAACTGCAGGCCGAGGGATCCGGCGTCGCCGAGGAAGTGAGCGGCCGACAGGTTGACGACGATCGGCAGGGTGACGACGGCGAGCACCGAGTTGATGGCGGTCAGGGTCACGTTGAGGGCCACGTGGCCGCCGAACAGGTGACTGTAGAGGTTGGCCGTGGTTCCGCCGGGCGACGCGGCGAGCAACATCATGCCGACGGCCAGGGCGGGGGCCAGGTCGAGGGCGACGACCAGCCCGAAGCAGAGCGCGGGCAGGAGCAGCACCTGACAGCCGAGCGCGATCAGGGCCGCCTTGGGGAAGCTGAGGACGCGGCGGAAGTCGGCCACGGTCAGGCCCAGCCCGAGGCCGAGCATGATGATGCCGAGCGCGATCGGCAGACCGACAGTCGTCAATGTCGAGTTCATGGCGCTGCATTCTGCCGCACCGGCCGACATTTGTGATCAGGATCTCGGGCGTACCCCGGGGTTCAACGCGATCCACTGCTGGGCGACGGCCTCGGGCACGGCGGGGATGCGCACTTCGCCGCTGCGGGTGCGCCTGGGCGTCTTGGCCGGCATGCCCGCCTTCAGCCACAGAATCAGGCCGAAAACGGCAACCAGGAGGCCGCCGGTCACCAGCCTCGCGTTCGGCAACAAGTCGGCGAGTCTCAAGACCCAGGCAGCCAACTGGAGCAGGAGCACGAGCACGAGCACGGGTACGAACCGCCGGTAACGGCGCATGCTGCGGGCGCTGCGCCGGTCGAGGGGCAGGAGCATGGACGGCTCGCGGCGGGTGGCCCAGCCGCTCAGCGACACGGGGACCCACTCCACCTCCGTGGAGCCGTCGGTGATGGCGAGTTCGGGGATTTTCAGGCCGGGGACCAGTTCCGGCGGCACCATGAGGTCTGTTCGCTCGTCTATGACTTGATCATAAACCGGGGCTGCCCGGCCGATCGGGGAGCGATCGGCCGGGCAGCCCGGAGGGAGAGGAGAGGTCAGACGGCGAAGCCGCGGTGACGGCGGACCAGCTTGCGCAGCATGAACACGGTCTGAGCGATCGTGGCGATGTAGAGGATCGGCCACCCCAGCGACAGGATCGCCGACTGGACGTTGACGCTCTGCTGGCTCCAGGCATACACGCCGCCGCCGAGGATGGCGATCAGGACCAGCAACGGCATGACGTACGCGGAGCCCTTGCCCTTCTCGGCGTTGGCCTGGGCGGCCCAGTTGTCCTTGTCGCTCTGGGCGAGGAACTGCGTCCAGGCGGAGACGAAGTGCCCCATGCGGACCCACATGTAGAGCTCGGAAGGCAGCGCCAGGGCCGCGTACAGAAGGTCGGAAGCGCTCTTGTCCTTCATCGCGAGAGCCATCCGCAGGTTCAGCACGATCGCCACCGCCGGCGGGATCAGCCAGATCGGGTTGAAGACGAAGGCGTCGATCGACAGGGCCGCGAACAGCAGCAGCAGGAAGCCGAGCCGCGAGCCGATGTTGAACAGCATCGAGATGTTCTCGTACCAGCGCAGCCGCAGGTTGGGGTGCAGCGGCTGGCCCTTGTTGTCGCCGCGCTGGCCGGGCCAGAACAGGTCGATCGCGCCGAAGTTCCACTTGACCTGCTGGCCGTGCAGGGCGCGCAGGTTCGTCATCGGGCCGACGAAGGCGCGGGCGGTCGCACTGATCTTCGTACTGAAGCCGGCGTCCTTGATCTGCAGGGAGAGCTTGCTGTCCTCGACCTCGCTGTCGCGCACCCACGGCGCCTGCTGGTGGTGGCGGATCATCACCGATTCGAGCGCGCGCATGTTGAACAGGCTGCACTGCCCGCCCAGCACGGCCATGTTGCGCCCGCGCAGAAGGTTGTCCATGTTGAACGCGGCGAACTGGGCGCGCTGCCCGGCCACCAGGAACCGGGCCATCAGGCCGCGCTGGCGGTTCTTGTCGATGGTGTAGATGGCGCTCAGCCCGCCGATGCGCGGGTCGTCGGTCATCTCGAGCTCGAGGCGCTCCACGGTGTCGCGGGCCAGGGTGGTGTCACCGTCGACGCCGAGGATGTAGTCGAAGCCACGCGACAGGAAGTAGCCGTAGTTGAGCGCGCCGACCTTCTTGTCGGGGTTCTCCCCCATGTCATGCACGTAGACGTGGGTGACGAATTCTTCACCCTTGACCGTACGGCTGTGCCGGCCCTCGAACGAGCGGGCGATCTCGGGGGTGTCGTCGTCCGTGTTGTTGATGATGACGTGGATGGCGTCGGGCAGCCGCGTCTGACCGAGGATGCTCTTGACGACCTCGGCGATCGTGTCCTGCTCGTTGTAGCAGGGGATGATGCAGCTGATGGTGGCGTTGCGGGGTGTGGCCGCTGTGGCGCCGGCGATCTCGGCCGAGACCGTCTCGACGGCCTCGAGCTCGGCCAGCTGCGGCACGGCCGGGGGCAGCGCGAGGGGTCCCGCCTTGGCGCTGCGCGGCATCAGGATCTGGCGGTCGGACGCGCGGCGGAAACCGCGACTCGAATCAGACATCAACTGGCACCATTCGTGAGCAGCGGGAGGGTCAGGGTGTCGATGGCGGTGGACCGGTAGAAGCGGTTCGCCTTGGGGGCGGTCTCCACCAGCAGATCCATCCGTACGGTGAGGGTGAGCGCCTTTGCTCCCGCGCTGGCCGCCTGCGGCGTGATCACGGTGTTGTACGGGTACGGCGGTGTGATGTCGAACTTGCCGTCGTCGGTGGTGACCACGGCGCGGTTCGTGCCGTCGTCCTGGGTCACCTCCACCGTGTTGATGATCATGCGGTGGCTGCCGTCGGAGTCCTCGACGTGCGCGGCGACGTTGATCGTCTTCAGCGACGACGCCGTGTAGAGCTTCGCGTTGTCCGCGGTCCAGTAGGTGAGCTGGATCGAGAAAGTGCCCTGCTTGACCCGGTGGGTGACTGTGCCGGTGTCCAGCGGCCCGCTCGAACGGGTCGGCAGCTTCACCGTCTCGGCCGTCGCGGTGCTCGCGGACGGCGTGGGCGAGGGCGAGACGGTCGGGGATGAGACGCCGGGCAGCGGCTTGCTGCTCGCGGTGAGCTCTTTCAGGCTGGTGCAGCCGGTGAGGCTGCCGCAGAGCACGGTGGCGGCCATGCCGACGGTCAGACTTCGGGGTAGGCGCACAGGAGGAGGATCCTTCGCTTCAGTCGCGGCGGGGGGCTGACCAGCACAGTCGGTCGCTGTCGCGGCTGCTTGAGGCTTCCCGCGGTGACACCCGACACTCGCCGGCAACCGGCCTGCCTCCGCACGGGACCCGGCCTCTGCGGGCCGCGGGGCGTACGCCCGGAAAGCTCATCCCACCGCCTGCCGCGACCGATGGCAGGGCCGACGTCCGGGGGTCTTCCCGGCGCAACCGGCATGCACCGGGACGGGCACCTGGTGTGCACCCCACGGCCTGGAATCTCTTCTCATGCCCGGCGACAACGGCCGGACAACAGGGGGAGAAACGATGCTTCGTAAGACCGTGTACTCGCTGGCCGCGCTCGTCGCCGGGGTCGGCGCGCTCGCAGCCGGCCCGGCCACGGCCCAGGCCGCCACCACGCCCGCCCCGAAGGCGCCGGCGAAGTGTGTGACCGACGCGAAGCTCGTCCCGAACTGCGGCGTGCTGTGGGGGACGGCGGCTGGCGGCTTCACCGGCAAGCCCCGCGACCTGGAGCACAAGAACTGGGAGACGCTGAGCGGCCGCACCGCGACGATCTTCCACACCTACCACAAGGGCGACGAGAAGTTCCCGACCGACGCCGAGATCGCCATGGTGCGCGACAAGGCCAAGCCCCGCGTGCTGCTGCTGAACTGGCGGGTCGAGTACGGCTCGACGTGGGCGAACGTGGCCGCAGGCAAGCTCGACGCGCGCATCGACGCGTTCGCGGCCCGGGTCAAGGCGACCATGCCGGAGAAGTTCTTCCTGGTGCTCAACCACGAGCCCGAGGACGACGTGCGCACGGACGCCGCGTCGGGCATGACGGCCAAGGACTTCGCGTCGTCGTACCGTCACGTCATCAAGCGCCTGAAGGCCAAGGGCCTGAGCAACATGGTCAACGTCGTCGCCTACATGGGCAACGAGAAGTGGATGGCGAAGTCGTGGTGGAACGACCTCTACCCGGGTGACGACGTCGTCGACTGGATCGGCCTGGACTCGTACGTCAGCTCCGAGCTGAACTACTACCACGCCGGTGTCTTCGCCGACCTGCTCGACCGTCGCGCCAAGGGTGGCGAGGGCTTCTACTCGTGGGCGACCACGAAGCACGCCTCGAAGCCGATCATGGTGGCCGAGTGGGGCGCGTACCACCGCATCGGCAAGGTCGTCGACAAGGCGAAGCAGTTCAACAGCGTGCTGCCCGAGCTGGCCAAGCGTCCCAAGGTGAAGGCGATCGTCTACTTCGACACCAAGGCCGACAAGTTCGGCGACCGTGACATCAGCATCGACAGCTCGCCGTCGAGCCTGGCCGCGTTCCGCAAGCTCGCCGCCAGCCCGAAGTTCAACGTCCAGCTCCGCCTGAAGTGATTCGAGAGCCGTCCCCGGTACGTACGGGGGCGGCTCTTCTCATGTCCGCACCGGCAGCGAATCCAGGCCGAACACGATCGAGGCGCGGCGGAACGTCAGCTCGTCGGCCGGCACGGCGGGCCGGATGCCGGGGAAGCGCTCGAACAGGGCCGGATAGGCGACGCGCAGCTCCATCCGGGCCAGCTCGGCGCCGATGCAACGGTGAATTCCGTACCCGAAGGCCAGATGAGCCCGCCCGAGAGTTCGCGAAGGGTCAACAGCGTCGGGCGTACGGCCCACCGCGCTCGGATCCCGGTCGGCGCCGCTCAGCGAGCACACCACGACGTCGCCCGCTTTGATACCCACACCGGCCACGGTCGTGTCCCTGATCGCGACGCGCGGGAAGGCCACCTGCACGACGGTCAGGTATCGAAGCAGCTCCTCGATTGTCGCGTCGGCATCGTGATCGAGTCGCGCCCGCAGCGCCGGATCGGTCATCAACGCGTACGTTCCCAACGCGATCATGCTGGCCGACGTCTCCAATCCGCCGGTGAGCACGCCGTCGGCCAGCCCGGCGAGCTCCCGGTCGTCGATGGCGTCGCCGTGCGTGCGGATCAGCGAGCCGAGCAGCCCCTCCCCCGGCTCGCGCCGTTGCCTCTCGATCAGTCCCATGAGGTACGTCAGGGAGTCGCCCATCGCGTCCAGCGAGGCGCTCGCGCCGTCGACCATGTCGAAGCGGGCCGTGCTGAGGGTCTGGAAGTATTCGCGGTCCTCGTAGGGCACCCCGAGCAGCTCGCAGATCGTGAGCGCCGGCACCGGCAGCGCGTAGTCGCGCCACAGGTCGGCGGCATCGCTGAGCCGGCCGGCCCGGACGCCCCGGGCAACGGCGGTCATCGCGTCCAGACGCTGCGACACGATCGCCTCGATGCGCGGCCGCAGCCGGTCCAGGCGCCGCATCGTGAACTCCGGGGTGAGCGCTTTTCGCAGCCGGGTGTGCACCGGGGGGTCGGCGAAGCCCAGCCCGCCCGGGTCGCTGCTGACGCTGAGCCCGACCCGCCCGGCGAACTTGCCGAAGTCGTTGCTGTAGCCGTCGAGGCTGCCGAGCACCTCACGCACCGGGTCGTAGCCGGAGACCAGCCAGGCCCGCAGCCCGAACGGCACCGGCATGCGGGTGACCGGCTCACGGTCGCGCACCTGGGCGAGCCGTTCGATCGGGTCGAGCCCGTCGCGGCGCAGCATCCAGACCACCGACTCCGGGAGCTGCGCGAACCGGCGGGCCAGCAGGCCGAACATCTGCGCACGAACCGCCGCCACCATCGAGCTCATCCCCACCACCTGACGATGGGCTGAATCTTCGGCGCGCGACGCTAAATGACCCCTCCGTCCCGCAGATGGTCGACCAGATCGGCCAGTTCGGGCACGTTCCGGGCGTCGTCGAGGGCAGCGCGCAGCACCTCGTCGTGCACCGGCTCGGCCTTTTCGAGCAGCTCACGGCCGAGCGGGGTGAGTTCGGTATAGATGCCGCGCCGGTCGTCGTCGCAGAGAACGCGGGTGAGCAGCCGCCGGCTCTCGAGCCGGTTCACCAGCCGGGTGGTGGCGCTCGCACTCAACGCGGCGGCCCGCCCGAGCTGCTGCATGCGCATGTGCCAGCCGTCCTGCCGGCTGAGCGCGTCGAGCACCGTGTATTCGACGACGCTCAGCTCGAACCGGGACCCGAGCTCTTTCTCGAGCGCCGTCTCGATCAGCCCGTGCAGCGCCGCGAGCCGCCGCCACCCCTGCGCCCGAATCTCCACCGCGGTATCCGCGATACCCATGCCGCCTCCGTAACTCGCTTCCATGATGCCCCGAAAGCATCGCCATCCATGCCCCGCGCGCATCGCCCGCGCCACGCATCAGCCTCGGTGGGCATCGTCACGCCGATAGTTGCTTGCGCTTTATATCGGCGCGCGCCTAGCTTTTAGGCCGCGTATGCAACTACCAGCGTACGCAAGGAAGGGGTTTCTCATGCCTTTGGGCCTTGTGGCGCTCGCCGTCGGCGGGTTCGGGATCGGGCTCACCGAGTTCGTGATCATGGGTCTGCTGCCCGAGGTGGCCGCCGACTTCGCCGTCTCGGAGGCGACCGCGGGCTGGCTGATCAGCGGATACGCGCTGGCCGTAGTGGTCGGAGCGCTCGGACTGACGATCGCCACCACCCGCCTGCCCCGCAAGCAGGTGCTGCTCGGCCTGCTGCTGCTGTTCATCGCCGGCAACCTGATCTCGGCGATCGCGCCCACCTATCAGCTGATGCTCATCGGCCGCGTCGTCGCCGCCCTCTGCCACGGCGCTTTCTTCGGCATCGGCGCCGTGCTCGCCGCCGACCTGGTCGCCCCGCAACGCAAGGCGGCCGCGGTCGCGATGATGTTCACCGGCCTGACCGCCGCCAACGTCCTCGGTGTCCCCCTGGGCACGCTGCTGGGCCAAGCCGCGGGCTGGCGCTCCACATTCTGGGCGATCACCGCCGTCGGCGTGGTGGCCTGGTTCGGCATTCTCGCTCTCGTCCCGCGCAGCGCTTCAACCGCAACCACCGGGTCCGTACGCAATGAGCTCCGTGCCTTCCGCTCCGGCCAGGTGTGGCTGTCGATCGTCGTCACCGTGCTCGGCTTCGGTGGCATGTTCGGCGCGTTCACGTATATCGCCTACACGCTCACCGAGGTCAGCGGCTTCTCCTCGGGCGCCGTCCCGTGGCTGCTGGTCGTCGTCGGCGCCGGCCTGTTCGTCGGCAACTACCTGGGCGGACGCGCCGCGGACCGCTCGGTCGACCGCACCCTGCTGGCCGTCCTGGTCGCGCTCGCGGTAGTCCTGGCCGGGTTCGCGCTGACCGCGCACAGCCAGGTCGCCACGGTCGTTTGGCTGTTCCTGATGGGCGTCTTCGGGTTCGCCACCGTGCCCGGCCTGCAGACGCGGGTCATGCACTACGCCGCGGGCGCACCCACGCTGGCCTCGGGCGCCAACATCGCCGCCTTCAACCTCGGCAACGCCCTCGGCGCGTGGGCGGGCGGCTCGGCCATCGCCGCCGGGCTCGGCTACACGTCTCCGCTGTGGGCGGGCAGCCTGATCACCGTCGGCGGCCTGCTCGTGATGGCGTACGCCCGGCTTTCGCGCCCTTCACCTGCGTTGATGCCCGCGTAGAGTCGGGATCATGCGTGCTGTCGTCCTGGTTCACGGCCTCTGGCACGGCCCGTGGTGCTGGAGCGCCGTGACCCCTCTGCTCGCGGCGCGCGGCATCCCGTCGGTCGCCGTCGACGTGGAGGGTCACGGTCTCAGCGCTCCGTCCCGCAGTGTCACGCTCAGCTCGGCCGCCGCCGTGCTCCTCGACCAGCTCCGGCTGATCGGCGGCGGCGAGCCCTGCGTGGTCGTCGGCCACAGCGTCGGCGGCACGATCGCCACCGTTGCCGCCGAACTCGAGCCGTCGTTGTTCGACCACCTGGTGTTCGTGACGTCGGTCGCCCCGGTCGGCGGCGGCCTCTCGATGGCCGACTACGTGGTCAGCCCCGACAACGACGGCGACCTGGTCCGCCCGATGCTCGTCGGCGACCCGGCCGTCACCGGCGCCCTTCGTCTCCCACCACCGCTGTCGGCCCGAAAAGAGCTGCGGGCGGCGTTCGGCAGCTCCGACGCCGCGATCGCCCTGCTCACCCCGGACGCACCGCTCGGTCTGGCAGTCGAGCCGGTCACCGTCACCCCGGCCCGATTCGGGTCCGTCCCCCACTCGTACGTGGTCTGCTCCGAAGACATGGTGGTGCGCCCGGCCCTGCAGCGCAGGATCGTCCGCGAGCTCGACCAGATCTCCGCCGGCCCGACGACGGTGGTCGAGCTTCCCGCCACGCATTCGCCGTTCCTGTCCCACCCGGCCGAGCTCGCCGACGTGATCGCGGCGGCCTGGTGAATCCCCGAACCGACCTGGCGCCGCAGATCGCCGGAATCGTCGGCCCGACCTGCCGCGCGGTGATCCTGCACGGCTCCCTCGCGTCCGGCGGGTTCCGCCCCGGCCACAGCGACGTCGACCTGCTCGTGGTCGTCAACGAGCCGCTCACCGACGCCCGGGCCGATTCCCTGACCGACCACCTGAGCAGCGCCGACCTCGGCGACGCGGCGGGCCTCGACGTGGACGTCGTGACCGCCGCGGTGGCCCGTCACCCCACCCCGGCGCCGCCGCTCGAGCTGCACGTCAGCCTCAACCCGACCGAGATCGAACGTGGCGTCCCCACCGCGCCCGACCTGCCCGCCGAACTCTCCATCGCCAAACAGGACGGCATCACCCTGTACGGCGACCCCGCAGTGCTGGCCCCCGTTCCCGCCGAATGGGTGATCGCCCGCGGCCGCCACTGGCTGAACACCTGGCAGTCCCTGACCGACGACGAGCCCCACGCCGCCTTCATGGTCCTGACCGCCTGCCGCATCTGGCACTTCGCGGCCACCGGCGTCCACGCCCCCAAGGCGAGGGCCGCCCGCTGGGCCCTGACCCGCAGCCCGAGCCTGACCGCGATAGACCAGGCCCTTCAGCAGTACGAGGGCAGGCGCGCGACGGTCGTCGAAGAGCCCGCCATCGCCGCCGTCCTCGAGGAAGCCCTACGCCGGACCGGTTAGTACCGCGCTCACGAAGGTCTCCGCCGGCACGGTCACGGGCCGGTCGCTCACCTGGCCGTCGCCGAGTTCGATCACCCGCCACACGCCGTCGGCCCGCCGGACGAGGTCCACAGTCACGAACGGCCAGCCGCTGATCCCCGGTTCCGAGCCGCCGGACCGCCCGTTCGGCTTCCCCGGCGACCAGGGCGTCGTGGTCGACCATACCGACGCGATGGCCCGCCGTTCTCGCCGCCTCGGCCTCGGCGGCGAAGTGCTCGTCGACGCGGCGTGGGTTCAGCACATCGCTGGGGACCAGCAGCATGGCAACTCCTTCCGACACTTAGTGGACGCACCGGTGTCACCGGGAATTCACCGGACCCTATGCTCCCCAGCCATGATCACATTGAGACGCTCGGTAGCGCTTCCCGTGCTGGCGGCGATCGTCCTCTCCGGAGCTTGCGCGGCGAGCGAGCCCGCGACCTCGATCCCGCCCGGGTGCGAGCCCGCCGCCGACCGCCTCACCTGGTCGCCGAGCAGCACGACGCCGCTGCTGGTCAGCGCCCGTGACCCGGCCGGCACGGTCGTGCTCGACGAGCCTTTCGAACCGTCGGTCGCCGGCCTGGACGCACCCCGGTCGTGGCTGCCCGACCTGGCCGGTTCCCTGCGGGCCACGGCGGGCCACGAGGTGCTGGCCGCCACGCCCGACCCGGCGCCGCAGGAGTTCTCGCTTCCCCCGGACCGCCGGGCGAGCGCCCTGATCTACACCGGGGTCGAGCGGGTCACCGCGGACTTCGAGCTCCGCTGTGACCCGCCCGTGCACGGCACCTTCCACGGCTGGTCGAGAACGGTCACCGACGTGGTCTTCTGCCAGGACAACCCGCCGGACGTGCCCGACGACTTCACCCGCCTCGCGCTGGAGCTCTGCCCCGATCGCCCGAGCAGCGCCGCCTAGCAGGGGTAACCCGGGGCAGGGGACGCGTCGTGCCGGGTCAGTGCCTGCGGCGCCCTCGAAGGCGGCCCCAGACGAGGACCCGCGTGTTCACGGCGGCGCTCCAGCGCTGATGGCCCGGGCGTCGAGACGTACGCCGTACGAAGGCTCGCCGGGGAGGGGTGAAGTCGCGGATCTTCCGACCGTGCGAAGGGCCGCAATCGTTCGCGTTCCATCGCACGGGCCGCATCGATCCCGATCCACCGGCGTCGTGCGGGGCGACGCGGAAGCCGCCGCTCGCCATCGACTCGCACGCGGGACAACGACCGGGAACCGTCCAGATTTTGAGCACAGAAATACACCATCTTCAGTGAGAGATCGGCAGCAGGAAAGAGCGCGGCGCACAGGCGCGACGCGCGTCAGATCAGCGCTCGGTGGATCTCACAGGAGGTACAACGGCACGTCTTTCGCTCGACGGGACGGCTCACCCGCACGTTAGGGGCGCTCCCCCGCGCCACGCCACCGGTTTTCCGCGAGGCACCGTACGATCCTGGCCGTGACGCTCGAGACCCTCAGCCACCGGCAACAGGACCTGATCGACCGGTGGCTCCCGGGCGCGACCGTGGCGAGGAGCCACAGTTGGGGCCTGGTCGCCACCACCGTCCTCGAGATGACCCGGGCCGGGCAGCGGTTCATCGTCAAGGCCGGCGGCCCGGACGACCACCACATCGAGCGCGAACTGCACGCCCACCACCACTGGCTGCGCCCGTGGACCGAGCGGGGCCGCGCGCCGGCGCTCGTGCACGGCGACCCGAGCGCCAAACTCCTCGTCACCCGCTATCTACCCGGCTCGCTCGTGCTCGGAAGCCCCGCGGCCGACGACCCCGCCACCTACCGGCAGGCCGGCGAGCTGCTCGCCCTGCTGCACGGCCAGACCCCGGTCACCGACGACGACCACGAACGCAAGCTGAACGAGAAGTCCCTGACCTCGCTGGCCGGCCCGCACCGGATCGCGCCCGACGTCACGGAGCGGCTCCGGGCCGAGATCACGACCTGGCCGGCCCCTCCGTCCGTCCTCGTGCCCACCCACGGCGACTGGCAGCCCCGCAACTGGCTCGACCACGACGGCGAGGTCCGCGTCATCGACTTCGGCCGCGCGGCGCTGCGCCCCGCCATCACCGACTTCGCCCGCCTGGCCGTCCAGGAATTCCGCGGCGATCCCGGCCTCGAGGCCGCGTTCCTCGACGGCTACGGCGCCGACCCCCGCGAGCCCGCCGCGTGGCGCCGCACCCAGATCCGCGAGGCGATCGGCACAGCCGTCTGGGCCTTCCAGGTCGGCGACGAAAATTTCGAGGCCCAGGGCCACCGCATGATCGCCGAGGCGCTCTGACAGTCACCCGGGCAGGGACGCGCGCCGCGCGGTCGTCACCACGAACGGGATCACGGCCAGGGCCAGCAGGCCGCCGGTGATCGAGAGCGTGGCGTAGCTCGTCGCGGTCAGCACGAAGCCGCTGGCGATGCCGCCGCCCGCGCCGGCCAGGGCGACGCACAGGTCGACCGTTCCCTGGGTCCTGGCGCGGGTCTCCACCGGGGCCGAGTCGGTGATCATGGCGGTGCCGGCGACCAGGCCCAGGTTCCAGCCGAGGCCGAGCAGCGCCAGGGCCAGGGCGAGCAGCGGCACCGAATCGACCGGGGCGGTCGCGCTGACGGCCCCGGCCAGCAGCAGCGTGATTCCCGACGCGACGGCGACGGGTACGCGGCCCACGCGGTCGACGAGCAGGCCGGTGATCGGCGACGGCAGGTACATCGCGGCGACGTGCACGGCGATGACCAGCCCGGTGGCGGCGAGGTCATGCCCATGGGCCCGCATGTGCACGGGCGTCATCGTCATGACCGCGACCATGACGAGCTGGGTGAGGACCATCGTCACGGCCCCCGCGGCCACCCCGGCCGGGCTCGACCGGCCACCCGCCGGCGCCGACAGGGTGCGTGACACTGTCAACGGGTCGGGCCGCAGCAGCACGAACACGATGGTGCCGGCGAGTCCGTAGGCGATCGCGGCCAGCCCGAACGGCCCGGCCAGCGCCGGAATGCCGAAGTGCGACGCCGCTCGCCCGGTGACCGCGACCAGGTTGGGCCCGATCACCGCCCCGAACGTCGTCGCGAACAGCACCGAACTGACCGCGCGCCCCCGCCGGTCCGGTGCCGCGAGGTCGGTGCCGGCGTACCGGGCCTGCAGGTTGGTGGCCGCCCCCGCGCCGTAGACGAGCAGGAACAACAGCAGCAGTACGACGTTGTCGAGCGCCGCCGCGGCCACGATGCCCGCGCCCCCAGTCGCCCCCGCCGCGTAGCCGGCCGTCAGCCCGGCTCGCCGCCCGAGCCGCTGCGACAGCCGCCCGACCCCGAGCGCCGCCCCGGCCGACCCGGCCGTGAACAGCGCCGACGGCAGCCCCGACAAACTGCTGGTCCCGAGCATCTCCTCAGCGAGCAGCGCTCCCACGGTGATTCCCACCGCCAGCCCGGCCCCGCTGAACACCTGCGAGGCCATGACCACGCTCAGCGTCCGCTGCTGAAGCCGGTCGTTCACGATCGCTCCCCCCGGCCCGCATCGCGCTCGCGCTCAGCCTGATCGTGGCAGGGCTCGGCCTCCTGATCCAGATGCGGGTGAGATCTGCGTCATGCCGGAACGGGTGACCGAGGGGCGGTCCACGGGCGGGTGGCAAGTACCGTTCGGCCATGGATGTGGCCGAGGCGGAGCGAATTCAAGCGGAGCTGCGCCGGCAGCTCATCGTTCCGGAGGGGAAGATCGAGCTCCCACGTACGGTCGTGGGCCTGGACGTCACCTACGAGGTGGACTCCGACCGGGCCGTGGCCGCCGCCGTGGTGGTCGACGTCGCGACGCTCGCCGTCGACGAGGTCGCCGAGTTCGCCGGGCGGGCCTCCTTCCCGTACGTGCCGGGGCTGTTGGCCTTTCGTGAGTTGCCCCTGCTCATAGGCGCGATCGAGCGACTGTCCACAGCCCCCGAGCTGCTCGTCTGCGACGGGTACGGGCTGGCGCACCCGCGGCGGTTCGGGCTCGCCAGCCATCTCGGGGTGGTGCTCGACCTGCCCTCGTTCGGGGTGGCCAAGACGGCGTTCGTCGGCACTTTCGACGAGCCCGGACCGGAGCGCGGCGACACGGCACCCCTCGTCGAGCAGGGCGAGGAGATCGGCCGCGTCGTGCGCACCCGGACGAGGGTGAAGCCGGTCTTCGTCTCGGCCGGGCACCGGATCGGGCTGGACGACTGCGTCGAGCTCACGCTCAAGCTGAGCGGCCGCTATCGGATTCCCGAGCCGACCCGGCAGGCCGACATCCTGTCGCGCAGCGCGTTCAGGGAACTGTCGCAAACGGGCCCAGCGAGTTGAGGTCGAGGCGCAGCGACTCGACCATCGCCCACGCGTTGGGCAGGGTGAACACGTCGGCGCCGCCGAGCCGGTCCTTCCACCGTGGCACGATCGCGTCGGTGGTGGCGGCGGCGGCCGAGTCCAGGTAGGCCCGGAAGACGGCCCACACGTTGCTGGTGTCGATGACCGACATGGTCGTGGCCAGGTCGACGCTGGACAGTGCGGCCTCGGCCGTGGCCCGCAGGTCGGCCAGGTATTCCTGCTGCACCCGTACGTCCTCGGGGGTGCCGGGGCGGGTGACGTGACCGCCGACGAAGCTGTCGAAGTCGTAGTTCAGGGCCTGCTCGTGCGAGCGGATCACGCCGGGCACGAAGGCCGACAGCGACAGGTTCGAGAACGGCACCCAGCCGGGGAAGATCACGTCGACGAACATGAGCACGCGCTGGTTGGGCAGGTGGATGAAGCTGTTGCCCTCGGCGTGGTTCGGGCCGGGATAGTCCATCTGTACGGAGTGGTCGCCCGCGTCGATCGTCACCGAGTCGTCGAAGACCACGGTCGCGAGCGGGCGCTGCGGGTCGTCGAGCAGCCTCAGTCGTTCGGCGACGAAGCGCTGGGCGTACCGCGGCGCCTCGGCCGGGTAGATCGACATGGCTCCGACGTGGTCGGAGTGGTGGTGGCTGTAGATCACGTGGGTGACCGGTTTGGTGGTGACCCGGCTGATGGCCCGCAAAATGTTGTTACCGAGCGTCGGCGGGGCGTCCATCGCGATCACGCCCTCGTCGGTCACCGTGAACATGGACTGGTAGCTGCCCTCGCTGAGCCAGAAGACGCCGTCGGCGATCTCGTCGATCACGTAGCCGGCCTCGGGGATCTGAGGTCCCCTCGCGTTCTCGGGCACGGGCGCGGTCGGCGCCGATCGGAGCAGGCGGGCTCGCTCGGCGTAGCTGATGTCGGTGATGGTTGACACGGTTCCTCCCGGTGATTTTCTGCTACCTCCGACAGTCGTCGCCGCGCAGCACCGGCGCACCCGTGCATCTCCCTGGCCCGCGTTCCCCGGGGCATACCGGCATAGGCGCAGGTCACTGCCGAGGACGCCGCTCAAGATCACAGCTCGTGCACAATGCATCAGAAGCCACCACCTAAGCCGTTCGCACACGTTGAGCTGTCGTAAACGACGGGGCGTGGAGGGCGGCATGGCAAGACGCGTCTTTCTGCACATCGGCGCGCCGAAGACCGGCAGCACCTATGTGCAGAACGTGCTGTGGGGCAACGTGGCGGCGCTGAAGGCGGCCGGGATCCTGCTGCCGGGCAAGTTCTCGGCGCACGACGAGGCGATGGCCGACCTGCGCGAGCTGCCCTGGCACGCGACCCCGCGCTGGTCGTGGGACCGCGTCGTCGAGAAGGCGGCGGCGTGGCCGGGCGACGTGGTCATCACCAACGAAGGGCTGGGCGCCGCGACACCGGCCCAGGCCGCGAGGGGCGTACGCAGTCTCGCGCCGGCCGAGGTGCACGTCATCGTGGCCGCCCGCGACCTGTGGCGCACTTTCCCGTCGATGTGGCAGCAGAGCATCCGGGCGCGCGGCGTGTGGACGTTCGAGGACTTCATCGGCGCGGTCGAGCGCGGCAGCTTCGAGGATTTCTGGGAGCACCACACGGCCAACCGGATGCTGCGCCGCTGGGGCGACCTGGTGCCGGCCGAGCAGCGGCACCTGATCACCGTGCCCGGGCCGGGACAGCCGCGCGACACGCTGTGGCGGCGCTTCGCCGGTGTCATCGGCATCCCGGACGGGGTCTGCGACCTGGCCGTCGACGGCGGGGCGAACGTGTCGCTGGGCGCGGCCGAGGTCGAGGTGCTGCGGCGGGTGAACCGGGCCCTCGGCGAGCGCTATCCGCACCGGGCGCCCTACCAGCGCGTCGTGCAGCGCCACCTGGTCGACGCGGTGCTGCGGCAGCGTACGAATGATCTGCGGTTCGGGGTCGGTCCGGAGCGCGCCGGGTGGGTGCTCGACCTGGCCGAGCAGCAGATCAAGGAGCTCGACGAGTATCCGTGCGACGTCGTCGGCGACCTGGCCGAGCTGCGCCCGGTCGACCCGGAGCAGCAGCCGGCCCCCGACCAGTTGCGCCCCGACCAGGTGCTCGAGACCGCGATCGAGACGATCATCGGGATGATCTCGCACGCCGAGCAGCTCGACCTGATGGTGCCGGAGCCGCGCGTCAGCCCGCTGGAGCGTCTGAGGAAGAAAGCTGCGCGAAAGGTCCGGCGGTTGAAAAGCGTGGTCAGAACGGGAAGCTAGGCGCCTGACTGCGTACGGTGATCCAGCGGGTGTCGGTGAACGCCTCGATGTTGGCCGCCGCGCCGCCGAACCGGGAGCCCGTGCCCGACGCGCCGGTGCCGCCGAAGGGCGCGTTGGCCTCGTCGTTGACGGTCTGGTCGTTGATGTGGGCGATGCCGGTCGGGATGCGGTCGGCCAGCTCGACGCCGCGCATCGCGTCGCGGGTGACGATGCCCAGCGACAGGCCGTACTCGGAGTCGCCGGCCAGGGCGACCGCCTCGTCGAGGCTGCCGAACGAGGCCACCGGGGCGACCGGGCCGAAGATCTCCTGGCTGAACGCGGGCGTGCCGGGTCCGGCCCCGGCCAGCACGGTCGGACGGTAGAAGAGCCGGTCGTACTCGCCGCCCGAGGCCAGCCGAACGTCGCCGCCGACGCTCGCGGTGACCAGGTTGTGGATCTTGTCGCGCTGGCCGGCGTCGATGACCGGGCCGAGGGCGACCTGGTCGCGGGCGGGGTCGCCGACCGGGAGTTTGCCGGCCTTGTCGGCCAGGCGCTCGACGAAGTCGTCGTAGAGACGCTCGTGCACCAGGTGACGGCCGGTGGTCATGCAGATCTGACCCTGATGGAAGAAGCTGCCCCACGCGGCCAGGTTGACGGCCTGGTCGACATCGGCGTCGTCCAGCACGACCAGGGCCGAGTTGCCGCCCAGCTCGAGGTGGGCCCGTTTGAGGTGACGCCCGGCCAGCTCGCCGACGCGGCGGCCGGCCTCGGTCGAGCCGGTGAACGAGATGACGGGCACGCGCGGGTCGCTGACCAGGGCCTCGCCGACGTCACGACCGCCGGGCAGCACCTGCAGCAGGCCGTCGGGCAGGCCGGCCTCCTGGAAGACACGGGCCAGCACGAGGCCGCCCGTGATCGCCGTACGCGGGTCGGGCTTGAGCAGCACGGCGTTGCCCAGGGCCAGCGCCGGGGCGACCGAGCGGATGCCCAGGATGATCGGCACGTTGAACGGCGAGACGACGCCGACCACGCCGACCGGGTAGCGGCGGGTCATCGACAGCCGCGGCTCACCCGACGGGATCAGCTCGCCGTAGGGGCGGCCGGGCAGCGTCGCGGCCTCCCAGCACTCCTGCTCGGCGACGTGCACGGCGAAACCGGCCATACCCGGGATCGCGCCGACCTCGCGCACGTTCCACCAGATGATCTCCTCGGCGTGCTCGGCCCAGAGCGCGGCGGCCCGGCGCAACACGGCGGCCCGCTCGGCGTGCGAGGTGGCGGCCCAGTCACGCTGGGCTTGCGCGGCAGCGGTCGCGGCGGCGGCCACGTCGTCGGGGGTGGCGAGGGCGACGCGGCCCAGCACCCCGCCGGTGGCCGGTTCGATCACGTCGATCGTCTCGCCGCTCCCGGCGCGCCAGGCGCCGTCGATGTGCAGCAGATCGTGCCAGCGGGCTTCATCGAGCAGGGCCATCGCGGGGGTCCCTCCGTCCGGGTGGGCCGACTCTAGGCAGTCGATGTCGCACGTATCAACGGCGTGTTTCAACTATTGGAACGGAACCCGAGTTGATGCGAAATGTCCGCCGCAGTGCGCAGCAGCGGAGCCGAGAGCCGATCGACAATCGATTCGAGCGAAGCGCCCCACGTTGTCAGGTGCACGGCGACGTTGATCGCCGCGACCACCTGCCCGGAGCGGTCCCGGATCGGCGCGGCCAGCGATCGCAGTCCAGGGGCGAGCTCCTCGTCGTTGACCGCGAGCCCGCTCTGGCGCACCTGCGACAAAGCAGAGACCAACTGCTCCCGTACGGTGATGGTCCGCGGCCCCCGGCGGGCCAGGTCCATGCGGTCGAGCAGCGGCCGCAGCGCCGCCGGGTCGCGATAGGCCAGCAGCACCTTGCCCATCGACGTGCAGTAGGCCGGCAGCCGCGAACCGACGTGCAGGTTCAGGTCGACCGCGAGCCCGGACGGGCGACGGCTGCGGCGCCGCTCGACGTAGACGATGTCGGCGCCGTCGAGGACCGCCATGCTGGCCGCGCAGCCCGTCTCGTCCGACAGGGTCTGCAGGTGCGCGGCGGCCACCCCGGTGATCTCCATCGAGCTGATCGCGGCGAACCCCAGGTCGACGACGCGCGGGCCCAGCGAGTACTTACGCGTGTCCGGGTCCTGCTGCAGGAAGCCGAGCCCGGCCAGCGTCGCCACGTAGCGGTGGGTGGTGCTGCGGTTCAGCCCGACCGCGCGGGCCAGGTCGGCGATGCCCAGCACCGGACCGTTCTCGGTGAACTCGGTCAGGATGCGCAGCCCGCGTTCGAGCGACTGGGACGTCATCGTGGTCCACTCCTTCGACGGGCGTTCCGGTTGTTCGAACACTTCGTTAACGTGTTTCGGCGTGACACTCAAGGTGGCGCACCGCATCGGCGGCCTCGAAGTCGGTCCGCGCGGCGGCCGATGGCACCCCGACCGCGACCCGTTCACGCGGGCCGTGCTGGCCGACGTGGCCTCGGGCGACGCCGAGGACGCGCGGGCGGCCGTCGAGGCGGCCCACACCGCATTCCCCGGCTGGGCCGCGCTGCCGCCGGCCGAACGGCAACTGATCTTCATCCGGGCGGCCGACGCTCTCGCCCGCCGCGCCGACGAGACCCTCGCGCTGCTCGCGGCCGAGACCGGCTGCGGGCCCTGGTTCGGGCGGGTGCAGCTCGACTTCTGCCTGGCCCTGCTGCGCCAGGCGGCCGGCCTCGCCCACGCGCCGACCGGTCAACTGCTGCCCAGCGACCTGCCCGGCTCGAAGGCGCTGGCCGTGCAGCGGCCGGTCGGGGTGGTCGCGGCGATCGCACCGTGGAACGCGGCGCTCAGCCTGGCCGGCCGGGCCGTGGTCGGGCCCCTCGCGCTTGGCAACACAGTCGTGCTGAAACCCTCGGAGGAGGCGCCGATCACCGGCGGCACCCTGTGGGCCGAGCTCTTCGAGGAGGCGGGGCTGCCACCGGGAGCGGTCAACGTGGTGACCCACGCGCCCGGCGACGCGGGCCTGATCGCCGAGGAACTGGTCACCCACCCCCTGGTCAGGCGGGTCAGCTTCACGGGGTCGACCGTCACCGGGCGGCGCATCGCCGAGCTGGCCGCCCGCCACCTGAAACGACCGGTGCTGCAGCTCAGCGGGCACAACGCGCTGATCGTACGGGCCGACGCCGACCTCGACCTGGCCGTCGACGCGGCCGCGTACGGCGCCTTCGTCCACCAGGGCGAGATCTGCATGTGCGTGCGCCGGATCGTGGTCGAGCAGCCGATCGCGACCGAGTTCACCGCCCGATTCGTCGAGAAAGTGCGGGCGCTGCCCGTCGGCGATCCGCGAGACCCCCGTACGGTGGTCGGGCCGTTGATCAATGAATGGGCGCTGAGCCTGGTCACCCGGCGCGTCGAGGAGGCGATGACCCTGGGAGCGCGCCTGCTCACCGGCGGGAAGGCCGAACCGCCGTGCTATCCGCCGACCGTGCTGACCGACGTGCCCGAGACGGCCGAGATCGCCTTCGAGGAGACGTTCGGGCCGGTCGCGCTGCTGGAGACCGTCCGCGACACCGACGAGGCGGTCCGGCGGGCCAACGCCTCGCGCTACGGGCTGACCGCCGGGATCATCTCGGCCGACACGTACGGCAGCCTCGAGCTGGCGCGACGACTCGAGGTCGGCATCGTGCACATCAACGACCAGACCGTGAACGACGAACCGCAGATGCCGTTCGGCGGGCAGAAGGACAGTGGCTGGGGGCGGTTCGGCCTGCAATTCGCCGGCGACGACTTCACCGAACTTCAATGGATCACGATGCGCGACGAACGCCGGACGTTCCCGTTCTGAACCTTGCGCCGCTCAAACCCGTATCCGAGGGCGTCACCACCTCGAACCGGGAGACTGTGCCTTGCCGTTGCCCCACCGCCGTCGCCTGCTGGCCGGCCTGATCACCGCGGCCTCCGCCGTGCTGGTCGTCGCCGCGCTCGTGGTGCCCGACGCGATCGCCCGGCCCGCTCAGGGCGCCTTCCTGCCCGGCGCGTTCCTGCGGCTCCCGCTGGAACTCATCGTGGCCGGCGCCGTCGTGCTGGCCGTCCCCGTCCGATGGCGCCGCCCGGTGGCCGCCGCGTTCGGGGCCGGGCTCGCCCTCCTGGTCGTGTTCAAGATCGCGAACGCCGGTTTCCGCAGCGTGCTGGGCCGCAAGTTCGACGTCGTGCTCGACCCCCCGCTGCTGCGCGACGGCTACAACGCGCTGACCGAGACCGACGGGCACACATACGCCAATCTCGCCGTGGCCGCGGCGATCGTCGGGGTCGTCGCGCTCGTGGCCGCCCTGGTGCTGTCGTCGCTGCGACTGGCGGGGGCCGCCTCCCGGCGTACGATCCCGGCCCGTCGCCTGCTGACCGGGCTCAGCGCCGCCTGGGTCGCGTTCGCGCTCAGCGGCCTGACCCTGTTCCCGAACGCGCCGGTCGCCTCCGACTCGGCGATGAAGCTGCTCAAGTCGACCGTGGCCCAGGTCCCCAAGACGATCAGGGACGATCGCCAGTTCGTGGAGGCGGTCGGCCACGACCCGTACACGGGCTCGTCCGCCTCTGATCTTGTCTCGGCCCTGCGCGGCAAAGACGTGATCATCGGGGTGGTCGAGAGCTACGGTCACAGCTCGCTGACCGACCCGGCGATGTCGGCGATCGTGAACCCGGCCGTCGACTCGGCCCAGTCGCGTCTGGCGGCTGCCGGATTCTCGGCGCGGACCGGATGGCTGACGTCGTCGACCTACGGCGGCGGGAGCTGGCTGGCGCACGCGTCGTTCCAGTCCGGGCTGTGGGTGACCAGCCAGCGCCGCTACGACGAGATGGTCGGCGGCGACCGGCTGACGCTGACCCGGGCGTTCAAGGACGCGGGCTGGCAGACGGCGGGCCTCGAGCCGGGCAACACCAAGGACTGGCCGGAGGCCAGCTTCTACGGCTATGACCGGGTGCTCGACTCGCGCAACCTCGGCTACAAGGGACCCGATTACGGCTGGTCCCGCATGCCCGACCAGTACGTGCTGTCGAAATTCCAGCACGACGTCTACGGCCCGGCCACCAAGCCGCTGATGGCCGAGATCACGCTGACCTCCAGCCACGAGCCGTGGACGCACGTGCCCTCGATGGTCCCGTGGGAGTCGGTCGGCGACGGCAAGATCTTCGGGCCGCAGGTCGCCGGTGCTCCCCCGCGCTCCGAGTTGTGGGCCGACAAGGACAAGACCCGGGCCGCGTACGCCCGGACGATCGCCTACTCGGTGGACGCGCTCACGTCGTGGGCCGCGAAGTACGGCGACGACAACCTGGTCCTGATCATGTTCGGCGACCACCAGCCGATGTCGCGGATCACCGGCCCGAAGGCGAGCCACGACGTGCCCGTCTCGATCATCGCGAAGGATCCGGCGGCGCTCGACCGCATCAAGTCGTGGGGCTGGAACGACGGCCTGCACCCCGCGGCCGACGGGCCGGTGTGGCGCATGGACCAGTTCCGCGACCGGTTCTTCGCGGCGTACGGGCGTTCGAGCGGAGTTGCTCTCGGGCATCGCTGAACCGTTCCCGGGCGCCGCTTCGCTCCTCCCCGGCATCGCTGGAAGTCGATCCCTCTGACCTTTCCGGGCCCTCTTGTGTCCATCGTGGATCCGTGGCGAAGCTGAGGTTCTACATCCACGGGGGATTCAGATGTCCAGATTCCGTACGTTGCTGGCGGCGCTCACGCTGTCCGTGACCGCCGTCCTCGTCGTCCCGTCCGCCGCCTCGGCCTCTTCGGCCGGCCCCAACCCGGTCGTCCTCTGGAACAGCAACGCTCAACAGGCCATCTACGAGGTGGCGCGCCAGGGGCCGTACGTGGCCCCGCGCAGTTTCGCGATGGTCCATGGCGCCGTCTATGACGCCGTCAACGCCATCGCGGGTACGCCGTACGAGCCGTATCTGCTTTCTCCCCCGGCCCGGCGTTCCTACTCCGCCGACGCTGCGGTCGCCGCGGCGGCGTACCGAGTCCTGCTCTCGCTCTTCCCCGCCCAGACCGCTTCGCTCGACCAGATGTACGCCGACGCGCTGGCCCCGATCCCCGCCGGCCGCGCCAAGGACGGCGGCATCCGGGTCGGCGCCGAGGCCGCAGCCGCGATGATCGCCGCCCGGGTGGGCGACGGCGCGTTCGGCCCCGGCACCTGGAACACGTCGACGGCTCCCGGCCAGTGGCGGCCCACTCCCCCGACCCTGGCCTCCGACGGCGCCTGGGTCGGAGACCTGAAGCCGTTCGTCATCCGGCGCGGCGACCAGTTCCGCACATCAGGGCCACCCGCTTTGTCGTCGGCGGCGTGGGCGCGCGACTTCAACGAGGTCAAGGCCATCGGCGGCGCGGTCAGCTCGGTGCGCACGCCCGACCAGACCTCGGCCGCGATCTGGTGGCACGACCGTCGCCTGACCGAGTGGGAGATCAAGCGCCAGGTCTCGGACCGCCAGGGCCTGTCAACGCTGCAGGCGGCGCGCTTCTTCGCCCTGGCCGAGATAGCCAACGCCGACTCCCTGATCGCCTGCTTCAACGAGAAGAAGCACTACAACTTCTGGCGTCCCGTCACCGCCGTCCAGGAAGCCGCCCTCGACGGCAACCCGCGCACCGCCCCCGACCCCGCGTGGATGCCGCTGCTGGTGACCCCGCCGTTCCCCGACTACACCTCAGGCCACACCTGCTCAACCTCGACCATCATGTACACGATGCGCGCCTTCTTCGGCCGGGACGACATCCCGTTCTCCGCCTACAGCGCCGACTCGGGCACAACCCGCTCGTTCCCGAGCTTCTCCGCAGCGTTGGCCGAGGTGGTGGAGGCCCGAATCTGGGGTGGCGTCCACTACCGAGAGGCAGACGTCCAGGGCGTCCGAATCGGCAACGGCGTAGCCAAGTACGTCCTGGCCCACGAATTCCGCAAGCGCCACTGAGAACCGGCCGGGCTCGCCGTCAGGTCGAGCCCGGCCGTCTCGATAGGCTGCGGCGGTGATCATCGACGTGACGCAATGGTCCGGTCTGGATCCGGTCGCCGCTGCGAAGGTGGCCGAGTCGGTCGCGGCGCGAACCGGCGCCACGCTGGTGGAGGTCCAGGCCCACGAATACGCCGGTCGGCGAGCGCCGGTCGCGGTGTTCACGGTCGGCGGCGAGCGGTTCGTGCTCGTACCGGGCGGTGAGGTGACCGTGGGTTTTGACAGCGGCCGTTTCGAGCCGACGCCGGAACAGGAGGCCAGTTTCGCCGAGAGCGCGGACGAGTACGGCATCGAACAGGACATCCGGCAGTTCACCAACGCGGTCACCTCGGATCGACGTACCGTAGAGGTGCCGTCGTTGCTGGTGGCCGTCGAGGCTGTCGAGGGAGGCGCGGTCGCGGTGCCGACCGACCACCCGGACATCCTCCGACGCGTCGACCGGCTCCGCCACCAGCCTGGGTCGGCGGCCGAACCCGCGCCGGGACAGATCGAATGGTCCGGCGCCGCCCGGGTGACCCTCCGGCCGGACTGGACCGTGGAGGCCGCGTGGTTGCTCGGCAAGCCCTCGTACGGGGACGAGACCGCCCGGCTGGCCGGGATCGGGCAGCGGCTGCTGACCCCCGACGAATGGGAGCACGCGTGCGACGCCGCCGCTGGCACGCTGTTCCGGTGGGGTGACACCAACCCGGACAGCGACCCGTGGTCGGCAAGGACCGGCCCGCACCGCGAACCCAACCTCTTCGGCCTGACCATCGGGCAGGACCCCTATTGCCCGGAGCGCACCGCGATTCGCGACGTGGTGTGCGGGGGCGACGGCGGAAGCCTCGTCTGCGGTGGAGCGGGCAGTTACCTGTCCTGGCTGACGATCGCCACCGCCTACCGGGACACCCACTACGCAGCCGCGGTCGCGAACGACGACAGCTTCGACACGATGCGAGTCCGTCCGGCGATCCCGTTGACCTGACGGTCTGATCGAACTCGGACAGGTTGTTGGAGTGAGTAGACGGACTCTTTGTGCGATTCATGGGTTTGACCTGCGGTTTAGCTGGTCCCATGAGGCTGATCCGTATCGCCGTTTCCGTACTGACCACCGTCGGGCTGACGCTGGGGGTGTCCGCTGCTCCGGCCGCTGCGGCGGACGAGGCGGTTCGCACCGGGGTGCTGACCGGGACCGTCCGCGTCTACGACTACTGCGGGCCCGGTGTCCAGAAACGCGTGGCCGGCGTCTACGACTACAACATGGCCGGGAAACTGATCTTCGGGCGGCCGATCGACGGGGAACCGAACGAATTCCACCTGGCGTTCGCGACCAACGATCTGGGAGCCGCCGGGGCCGTCGGTCTCGACTCGGCCGTACAGGTGAACGCGGGCAGTGGCCCGGTCACGCTGGTCTACTGGCGGCTCAGCGCGGACGGGGACCGCTTCACCGGCGAGCTGACCGATCCGCATCTCAGCGAGGCCGCAGCGATCAACCTGTTCAACAACCAGCAGCCGCTCATTCCGTGCCGGCCCGAGATGGGCACGCTTCCGATGCCGCTGGCCCTCGCCGCCGGCAGCCGCATTTCTGGTACGCCGGTGTCGTTCGCGTTGCAGGCCGTCACCACCGACGGCATGGCCGAACTCGACCTGCGCTTCGACGGGAGTTAGCCGTACCGGGTGACGAGGGCGGTGGCACGGTCGTGCAAAGCGGCGCGTAGCCATTGCGGGGCGACGGCTTCCGCTCTCATGCCGAGCTGCCACAGTGCCCATTCGGCGTGGTGGGCGTCCTGGAACGCCATCTCCATCCGCAGCCGGCCGTCGCGTTCGGGCTGCTCGGTGTGGATGCGCAGCCGGCGTCCCGTGACCACGGCGCGCCGCACCTCCGCCATCACCACGCCGGGCAGTTCTTCGGCGGCCGCCCGCCGGGAGTGGAGGTTGTGCGCCTCACGCGATCACCAGCGCGGTCAACGGCTCGACGGGGACGATGTCCTTGGCTCGGGCGGCCAGGTGCGGATCGATGGTGATCAGGGCATCGGCCTGGAGTCTGGTGACGGCCAGGTACTCGGCGTCGCGAAGGGTCGGCCAGTTCAGCTGACGGGCCAGGCGCCACGCTGTCGCGCGGGAGACGCGGTCGCCGAGGAGGCGGATCTTCAGCTCGGTCATCCGGTCGTGCAGCAACATGGCCTCGCGGTCGGTGCGCGAGCCCTGCTGCGCGTCGGCCAGCAGTAGCTGCATCGCTTCCGAGCGGATGGCGTTCGGCGCGACCAGCCGGTGGGCGGGGTCGACCGCAAGCGCGTCGACGACCAGGTGCAGCAGTGTCGGTGCATCGATCACATAGCGCGCCATGGGACCAGCCTAGACATGCAAGAGGCGGCCCGGTGCCGGCGGACGTTGCCGGCATCGGGCCGCCTTTGCGCGCCCGAGCTGGGACTCAGGCGCGGAGCACCGCCACTCCCCTGGCGGTGAGAGTGCGGTCGGCGCCGCCCAGGGCGGTGATGTCGACCGTTTCCTCGGTGCGGTTGATGATGAACCGGGTGTCGCCGCGGACGGCCAGTTCGACCAGGCCGCGCAGGGACGACGGGAGTTCGCTCTCGACGCCGGCCCTCGAGAGCAGGTCGCCCAGGACCGGGGTCAGGCCGTCGGGGCCCAGACGCGTCGAGACGTACGCCGCCGAGCCCGAGCCGACCGTACGGCGGGTGATCGCCGGGCGCCCGGCCTGGTCGCCGGTCTTGTAGGAGGCGAGGACTTCGGCGTCGGTGATGTCGATCCGGTCGGTCCACAGCGTGCCGGTGAGGCCGTTGTCGAGGTCGGCCGTGTCGCCGTCGAGCAGCGGGCCGAACTCCTCGATGCGCAGGCCCAGCAGGTCGCGCAGCGCGCCGGGGTAGCCGCCGAGGCCGACGTGGTCGTTCTCGTCGACGATCCCGGAGAAGTACGTGGTGATCAGGTGCCCGCCGTTGTCGACGAACGCGGTCAGCCGGGCGGCCAGCGCCGAGGGCACCATGTGCAGCACCGGGGCGACCACGACGTCGTACCCGTCGAACGACGAGCCGGCCGGGAGCACGTCGGCCCGTACGCCCAGGTTGAGGAACGCGGTGTACCAGTCGAGCGCCTCCTGCTTGTAGCGCAGGCGCGAGGTCGGGTGCGAGTCCTGCTCGACGGCCCACCACGAGTTCCAGTCGAACAGGATCGCCGCCCTGGCTCGCGTACGCGGGGTGCCCTGCAGAGAGGCCAGGTCACGCAGCCGGGCGCCGAGGTCGACGACGTCGCGGAACAGCGTGCTGTCCGTGCCGGCGTGCGGGTACATGCCCGAGTGGTACTTTTCGGCACCGGCCCGGGACTGGCGCCACTGGAAGAAGCAGACCGCGTCGGCGCCGTGCGCGACGTGGGTGAGGGAGTCGCGGGCCAGTTCGCCCGGCTTCTTGGCCAGGTTGATCGGCTGCCAGTTGACGGCGCTGGTCGAGTGTTCCATCAGGAACCACGGGTCGCCGCCGGCGATGTTGCCGGTCAGGTTGGCCGAGAACGAGAGCTCGTCGAGCGACTGCGCGCCGGGCAGGCGGTAGTGGTCGTTGGAGACGAAGTCGACCTCGGCCGCCCAGTCGGCGTAGTCCATGCCCTTGGTCTCGCCCATGACCATGAAGTTCGTGGTCACCGGCACGTCCGGCGAGATCTCGCGCAAGATCGCCTTCTCCGCGCGCAGGTAGTCCTTGAGCGCGTCGGACGAGAACCGCTTGAAGTCGAGCTGCTGCGTCGGGTTCGGGTGGGTCGCGGCCTGCCGCGGGGGCAGGATCTCGTCGAAGTCCGAGTACCACTGCGACCAGAACGCCGTGCCCCACGCCTCGTTCAGCGCGTCGACCGTGCCGTACCGGGAACGCAGCCACACGCGGAAGGCCGCGGCCGCGTCGTCGGAGAAGTCGTAGATGTTGTGGCAGCCCAGCTCGTTGCTGACGTGCCAGGCCACCACGGCCGGGTGGTTGCCGTAGCGGGTCGCGATCTCGCGGACCAGCTTGAGCGCGTAGTCCCGGAAGATCGGCGAGGTCGGCCGCCACTGCTGACGGCCGCCCGGCCAGATCGTGTTGCCGTGGACGTCCACCGGGAGGATCTCGGGGTGCTTGGTCGTCAGCCACGGCGGCGGGGAGGCCGTCGCCGTGGCCAGATCGACCGAGATCCCGTTGGCGTGCAGGAGCTCGATGGCCTCGTCGAGCCAGCCGAAGTCGTACTGACCCTCGGCCTTCTCGATCTTGGCCCACGAGAAGATCGCCAGCGAGACGACCGTGACGCCGGCCTCGCGCATGGCGCGAACGTCCTCGGCCCAGGTCTCGCGCGGCCACTGCTCGGGGTTGTAGTCGGCGCCGTACTCCAGGCGGGGGTTACCGTCCCGGCGCAGCCAACGGGGGTTTGACACAGGATCTCCCAGGGTGGAACGGGGTGGAGCCTTACTTGACGGTGAAGCCCTGCTCGTTGCCGTACTTCACGGACTGGTCCTGCCAGGCCTTGAGGCCGTCGGCGAGCGGGGTGCTGGAGACGTACGCCTTGCCGACGGTGTCGTTGAAGACGCTGTTCGCGTAGACCTGGAAGGGCAGGTACGACCAGCCGGTGACGACGTTCTGGGCCGACTTCGCGAAGATCTCGTTGGCCTTCTGACCGCCGAAGTACTTGAACTCGGTGTTCAGCCACTTCTGGTCGGCCAGGGTCTTGCTGGTGGCCGGGAACGCGCCGTTGTCCACGCGGATCTGCACGCCGTCGCCGTCGTTCGCGTACTTCAGGAAGCCGTACGCGAGCTCCTTGTTGGCGCCCTTGTCGAGGATGGTCAGCGAGGAGCCGCCGTTCTCGGCGCTGGCGTTGCCGCCCGCGGTCCACTGCGGGAGCTCAGCGGCGCGCCACTTGCCCGAGCCGCCGGGGGCGCTGGTGACGAAGTTCGCCGGCATCCAGGCGCCGGTCGCCAGGGTGGCGATGGAGCCGTTGCCGATGCCCTGGAACCACTGGTCGCTCCACGAGCTGATCGGGGCGAGCAGCTTCTCGCTGATCAGCTGCTGCCAGACCTTGGTGTACTCCTGGACGCCCGGGTCGGTGAAGTCGATCTTCACGTTGGTGCCGTCGACCTGGTAGGGCTTGCCGCCGGCCTGCCACATGAGGCTGGTCGCGAAGCCCGCGTCGCCGGTGTCGTTGGCGATGTACGCCTTCGGGTCGGCCTTGTGCAGCTTGCGGGCCGCGTCCAGGTACTCGGTCCAGGTGGTCGGGACCTTGATGCCGTGCTTGTCGAAAACGTCCTTGTTGTAGAACAGCGCCATGGGGCCGGAGTCCATCGGCAGGCCGTAGATGCCACCGTTGGAGTTGACCGAGTTCCACGGGCCGGGGGTGAAGTCGGCCTTCAGGCTCTCGGCGCCGTAGCCCTTGAGGTCGGTCAGCGCCTTGCCGATCGCGAACTGCGGCAGCGCGTAGTACTCGATCTGGCCGACGTCCGGCACACCCTTGCCCGCGGCGATCGCGTTCTGCAGGGCCGTGTACTGCTTGTCGCTGGTGCCGGCGTTGACCAGGTCGACCTTGACCTTCGGGTACTTCTCCTGGAACTTCGCGACGACGTCCTTGAGGGTGGGCTCCCACGCCCACACCGTCAGGGTGCCGCCCTTCTCGAGCGCCGCCTGCACCTGCGCGTCGGTGACGGTGGAGGAGCCGGAACCGGAACCTGAGCCGGCGTCGTCGGTGCCGCCACCGCAGGCGGCGAGGCCGAGGCCGAGGACGGCGGCCGACGCTACGGCCGCCATCTTGGTGAATCGGGACATTGAAGCGGGTCCTTTCGGGGGTGTTATTCCTTGACACTTCCGGCGGTCAGGCCGGACTGCCAGTAGCGCTGCAGCGTGAGGAACGCCGCGAGCAGGAGGACGACGGTGACGAGCGATCCGGTGATGACGAGGTTGAAGACCGCCTCGCCACCCGCCGTGGCCGCCTGGGCGTTCCACGCGTTGAGGCCCACGGTCAGCGGATACCAATCCGGGTCCTTCAGCATGATCAGCGGCAGGAAGTAGTTGTTCATGGTCGCGACCATCGTGAACAGCGCGGTCGTGACGATGCCGGGGCCGAGCAGCGGGACGGCGAGCTTGAAGAACGTGCGCATCTCGCCCGCGCCGTCGACCCGAGCCGCCTCGAGCATCTCGCCCGGGATGGCCTGGGCCGCGAAGGTCCACATCAGGTACAGGCCGAACGGCGAGATCAGCGACGGGATGATCACGGCCCACGGGGTGTTGGTCAGCCCGAACTTGCTGAACATCAGGAACGTCGGTACGGCCAGCGCGGTCGGCGGGACGGCCACCGCGCCGAGGACGATCGCGAACACCGCCTTCTTGCCGACGAAGTTGAATTTCGCCAGCCCGTAGCCGCCGAGAACCGCCAGGAACGTCGCCCCGCCGGCGCCGACGACCACGTAGATGAGCGTGTTCAGCAGCCAGCGGCTGAAGATCCCACCGTCGTACGTGAAGGTGTCCGCGATGTTGCTGAACAGCGCGAACTTGCCGTCGTCGAACCAGAGGCCGAACGACGAGAACAGGCCGTCCTGCGTCTTCGTCGAGTTGATCAGCAGCCAGCCCAGCGGGACCAGCGCGTAGAGCGACATGAGCCCGACGAGCAGCGTCAGCATGATGCTGCCCTTGCGACGCGGCTTCTTCGCGGAGAGAGTCACGGGCTTCTTGGTGGTGCGGGCCGGGGTCTGGGCCGTGGTGGTCATCCGAGCTCCTTGGTTCCGCGAAGCTGCACCACGTACGCGACGATGATGGTGATGACGGCCATCACGACCGCGACGGCCGCGGAGTAGTTGAACTGCTGGCCCGCGAAGGTCAGGGAGTAGGCGTAGAAGTTCGGCGTGAAGTACGAGGTGATCGCGTTCGGCGCCAGGTTCCGCAGGATGGCGGGCTCATTGAAGAGCTGGAAGCTGCCGATGATCGAGAAGATCGTCGCGATGACCAGCGCGCCGCGGATCGCCGGGATCTTGATCGACCGGATGATCCGCCACTGGCCGGCGCCGTCGATCGCGGCCGACTCGTACAGCGACTTCGGCACGACCTGCAGGGCCGAGTAGAAGATCAGCATGTTGTAGCCGACGAATTCCCAGGTCGTGATGTTGCCGATCGACGCGAGGATCAGGCTCGGCTTCAGCGGGTCGGGCAACGAGACCCCGAGGGCGTCGTTGATGTTGCCGACCAGGCCGAACTGCGAGCCGTAGATGAAGCCCCACATCAGCGCGGCGACCACGGTCGGCACGGCGTACGGCAGGAAGATCGAGACCCGGAAGAAGCTCTTGCCGTAGAGGCGGCCGCTGTCGAGCGCGAGCGCGACCAGCAGGGCCAGGAACAGCATGATCGGCACCTGCACGAGCAGGAAGAGCCCGACCCGGCCGACCGACGACCAGAACTGCGGGTCCGTCAGCGCCTGCTGGTAGTTGTCCAGCCCGACGAACTGGTTCCCGCCGATGAGCCGGTTACGGAAGAGGCTCAGATAGATCGCGTACCCGATCGGCGCGAGGAAGACCAGCGCGAACACGAACATGAACGGACCGACGAACTGCCAGCCCTTGAAGGAGGGGCGCCTGCGTCGCACGCCCATCCGCGACGCGGCGGGGGGTGCCGCGAGCTGTGGTACTGCCATCTGCCCTCATCCTGTCTTGCAGAACACCGCGATGTGTTTACGCAAACATGCCACGTGAACCTGAGTGTTCGACAATGTTTCGTCTAGTTCATCGCTGTGATGTTTGCGTAAACATGGCGGTGATAGTTTCACCGTGTGCAGGGATCGTCAAGCAACCGGCGTCGCGGGGCCTCCATGGCCGATGTCGCGCGTCTAGCAGGAGTGTCGTCCCAGACCGTCAGCCGCGTGTCGACCGGGCACCCAGGTGTGCTCGACACAACACGGCGCGAGGTTCTCAACGCGATGCAACAACTGGGCTATCGGCCCAACAGCGCCGCACGGGCCCTGAAACGTGGTGAATTCCGGACAATCGGCGTCATTTTGTTCACGCTGTCGACCACCGGGAACAGCCGGACGGTCGAGGCCATCGCCGCCCACGCCGCCCAGGAGGGCTACGCGATCACCCTGATCCCGGTCGCGGTGCCGACCCAGGACGGGGTGCTCGGCGCCTTCACACGACTCGGCGAACTCGCCGTCGACGGCATCATCGTGATCATGGAGGTGCACCTGCTCGACGCGGTGAATCTCACACTGCCCCCGGGCGTGCCGGTGGTCGTCGTCGACTCCGACGCGGGCGACCGCTACCCCGTAGTCGACGCCGACCAGGCCGAGGGCGCCCGCCAGGCCGTACGGCATCTGCTCGAGCTCGGCCACGAGACGGTCTTCCACGTCACCGGCCCCGACGACTCGTTCTCCAGCGCTCGCCGCGCCGAAGCCTGGCGCACCGTGCTCTCCGAGGCCGGCCGCCGTGCTCCCGAATGCGAGCACGGCGATTGGTCGGCCGAGTCCGGCTACCGCGCCGGTCTTCGCCTCGCCGAGCGCCCCGACTGCACGGCGATCTTCGTGGCCAACGACCAGATGGCCCTCGGCGTGCTGCGCGCCCTGCACGAACGCGGCCGCCGCGTCCCCGAGGACGTCAGCGTGGTCGGCTTCGACGACATCCCCGACGCGGGCTCGTTCATGCCGCCGCTGACGACGGTCCGGCAGGACTGGACCGAGGTCGGGCGCCGCTGCGTACAGGGCCTGCTCGACCAGATGCGCCGGCACACCCTGGAACCGGGCACCGTGCTGGTCCCGACGACCCTGATCCCGCGGGCGAGCACGGCGCCGCCCAACGGGTAGATTTTCCGGTATGCCCCCGACCGGACTTCCCGCGGCGCCGGGCGTCTACCGGTTCCGCGACGGGGACGGGCGGGCGCTCTACGTCGGCCGGGCCACCAACCTGCGCAGCCGGGTCGCGTCCTACTGGGGCGACCTGCGCGACCGCCGCCACCTGCGCCGCATGATCCCGCAGGTGGCGCGGGTCGAGGCGGTCGTCTGCGACTCGGTGCACGAGGCCGCCTGGCTCGAACGCAACCTGCTGGAACGCTCGAAGCCCCGCTGGAACCGCATCCGCGGCGGCTTGGAGGTCCCCGTCTGCATCCGCGTCGACCCGGTCGCCGCGAGGGTCGAACTGGTCCACTGGCGTCCCGGCGCCGACCATCCGGGCCTCATCTTCGGCCCCTACCTCGGGGGCAATCAGGTGCGGCTGGCCATTTCGGGGCTCGACCGGATCGCTCCCCTGCGCTACACCAGCGAGCGACTCGACGGCGGCCTGCGCGACCTGGCCCGCATTCGCGGGGTCACCCCGGCCGATCGCGTGACGTTCCTGGCGACGATCACGGATGTTCTGCACCGCGGGGCCGAGGGCTTGAGAACCGTACGGGATGGGCTGGCTCTGCTGCGGGACAAGGCGGCCGGCAACCTCGGGTTCGAGCTCGCGGCCCGCATCCAGGAGGAGATCGAGGCCGTCGACTGGATCGCGGCCGACCAGCGGGTCACGACCCTGGCTCCGCCGCCCGACCATGATGTCTACGGCTGGTCGGACGGTCTGCTGGTCCGGTTCCAGATGCGGGCCGGCCGGCTGGACCGCTGGGACCAGCGCGCGAGCTCGCAGGCCACGGCCCGGCGCTACCTGGAGCTCACTCCCCCGGAATGGTCCGCCTTCGCCACCCGAAACGCCGAACTGGCCCGGCTGCTGAGCTGAGCGGTCATGTGCAGCCCACCGGCAGGGAGATCGAGGTGACCCGGCTGCGGCCGACCGCCAGGAGCTTTCCGTCGAGGACCGTCACCGAATGGATCGGCCGCTCGGGCGGCCACTGCTGGACGCGGAGGACGGCCAGAGCGTCTTCCAGGAGCACTTCAGGCCCTCGGGCCGATGACGTCACCCGCACGTTCGCGGATCGACGCGTTCGCCCTCCGTCGGCCGGCTCACGCCTATCCCTCACGGTTGATCTGGAAATTAAATTAACTATTGCTTGTATCAAGGCACTTCGATGCCTCAGGATGAAGACGCGGCCGCCCCCATCCCCGCACTCATCCCCTGAGGTATTGCCATGCGTCTACTCAAGCGTGCCCTCGCGGCGGCTGTGTTGTTCGTGGCGGCCATCGCCGTTCCGGCCCAACCGGCGGCCGCGGCTGAACCGTTCAAGGTGCTCGCGTTCTACAACGGAACGTGGGATGCCGCGCACATCGACTTCGACAAAGAGGCCCGGGAATGGTTCCCGCAGGCGGCCGCTCAGAACGGCTTCACCTGGGAGGCCACCACCGACTGGAGCCGGCTCAGCGCGTCGGGTCTGGCCGCCTACAAAGTCATCATGTTCCTCGACGACGGCCCGCCGGCCGATCGACGGGCGGCGTTCCAGCAGTACATGCAGAACGGCGGCGCCTGGCTCGGCTTCCACGTCAGCGCCTGGACCGACAACGCGAACGGCTGGAGCTGGTACTACAACACGTTCCTGGGGTCGGGGAACTTCGCCACGAACACGTGGGGCCCGACCGCCGAGACGTTGCGGCTCGGCACCCATCCGACCACGGCAGGTCTGCCCGCGACCATTCAGTCGTCGGTCAGCGAATGGTATTCGTGGAGCCGTGACCTGCGGCAGAACCCGGACATCGACATTCTGGCGTCGCTCGACGCGTCGACCTTCCCGGTCGGCACCGACCCGAACCAGCAATGGCGCAGCGGCTACTACCCGCTGATCTGGTCCAACCGGAACTACAAGATGATCTACACGAACTTCGGGCACAACGCGATGAACTACCAGACCAATACGCGTACGTCGTCCACGTTCGCCAGTGCGCAGCAGAACCAGTGGCTCATCAACAGCATCCTGTGGCTGGCCGGTCAGAACGGGGGCGGCCAGCCACCGGTGGATCAGCCGATCGATCCCGCGGCGTGGTACCCGGTCGTGAACAAGAACAGCGGGAAATGCCTCGACGCACGGGCGGCCGGCACGGTCAACGGCACGGCGATCCAGCAGTACGCCTGCAACACCAGCAACGCGCAGCAGTTCCAGTTCGCGGCGACCAGCGGCGGATTCTCGCGCATCAATCAGCGGGGCAACAGCAGCCAGGTGCTCGACGTCACCAACGTGTCCACAGCCGACAATGCGCCGATCCAGACCTGGGCGTACGGCGGTGGGAACAACCAGCAGTGGCAGGCGGTGAGCGAGGGCGGCGGCTATTACCACTTCGTGAACCGCAACAGTGGCAAGTGCCTGGACGTGCCGGCCGCTTCGCAGTCCGACGGTGTGCAGCTCGTTCAATACACCTGCAACGGCACGGCGGCCCAGAGTTTCCGCCTCACTCGATAGGGTGACCGGCTCGCGGGTGAACCCCTCACTCGCGAGCCGTCCATATGCCCTTCGGCCGTCCGTTTGAGCTGAAAGTACTACGGCAGCCGACAACCACCCCTTACTACCGTCGATTGCATGACCTTTCCGACGGCCAGGCCGCCGGCATGAGCTCACGCGCCCTGCTCATCGCGGTGGACAGCCGGATCTTCGCCCCGCGAGCCGACATCGGCGCCCTCGGCCGGGCACTCGGCGATCCGGCCGTCGGCGATTTCGAGGTGCGCAAACTCGTCAACCCGACCGGCACCGAGATGCAGCGTACGGTCGGGGAGTTCTTCGGTTCGGCCGGCCCCGACGACGTGCTGTTGCTGCACTTCGCCGGGCTCGGCTTCCTCGACGGCGAGCCGGCCGCGCGCGAGCTGACCGGCAGCATCGCCGAACTCGCCGAGAGCAGTGTCAGCCGCCGCGTCGTCCTGCTCGTCGACCGTCTTTTCCCGGACGGGCTACCGGCTCAGTTCCCGGCGCCCGGACGCTTCGTCCTGGCCGCCACCGGCGAGGCCCTCGAGGAGCGCAGCCACTCGATGTTCACCAGCGTGCTGGCCGACGGTCTGCGCACCGGGGCGGCCGACCTCGACGGCGACGGCTGGATCTCGGTGACGGACCTTCATGCGTACGCCCTCGACCGCATGGCCGGGCTGGGCGCCCCGCAGACGCCCATCCTGCTCGGCGACCGCGCCCACGACCTGATCCTGGCCCGCGGGCCGGCGAACGTGCGGGCGATGCCGCCCGACCGGCAACCTCCCGCGATTCCGGTGCCGGCGGCGACGACACGTCACCCGATGCGTCCGGCGCTTCTCATGTTCGCGACGCTCTGCGCGGCCGTCGGCATCCCGGCGGTCGTCGAGGCGGACGCCGTGCTCTGGGGAGTCAGCATCGCGTTCGGGGCCGCCGCGCTCGTGGCCTTCGTCCGGCGGCGCGTTCTCTGGGGATTCGTACTGCTGGCGGCCGCGCTGCTGGCCGGCCCGACGAACCTGGGCGTCCTCGGCTGACCCACAGCCGTCCCCTGACCGAACGGAGAATCATGAGCCCCGAATGGGACCGCGCCTACGCCCCGGCCGCCGGGCGCTGGGCGGTCATCGTGTGGGAGGCAGGCGGCCTCGCCTACCTGCACTGGACCACGGTCCGCCTGTTCGACCTCGGCTCCACGGCTGCCTGGGCGCTCGCCGGCTTCTTCGCCGTTCTCTGGGTCGTCGGGTCATGGCAGGTCAGGCTCATGGGCCTGTACGTCAGCCCGGCCGCGCTACGGCTACGCGGGGTGATCCGCAGCCGCACCGTGCCATTCGGCGAGATCGCCGCGGTCACCGTCGAGGAGGTGGTCCACCGGCTCGGCCCGTGGCGCATCCCGGCCGGCCGGACCGTCATCCTGACGCTGCGCGACGGCGTCCGGCTGAACACGGCGATGTGGGAGCGCGGCCTCGACTTCCATCGCCGCCCCGCGGAATTCCACGCCGTTTACCAGGAGTTACGGCGCCGAATCGCCGACCCGGTTCACCGCCGGATGTCGTCGCGGAGTTCTTCGTAGCGGGACAGATCGCGCAAGGGTCAACGCCGTGTACTTGCCCCTGTACGACCTCTGCGGGCCGGCCGATCTCGATCCGCTGCTGGACGACCTCGTGGCTCTGCACAGCACCGGCCGCCTGCCGAAAGCCGCCGTGGTAAGCAGGCACAACGGCAAGCAATGGGTGTCCGTCGACGACTCTGACGGGGACACTCCGCCGGCCCGTCCTCCAGGCGAGCGATCAGCCTCGGACAGCGGGGGCCACGTCGGGGTGGTCTGACGGGTCGGTGGCCGGGGATCGCCACCAGCGGCGGGAGGCCAGCGCGGCGAGGCCCGCGCCGGCGGCGTTGAGCAGCACGTCGTCCACGGAGGAGACGCGGTCGAGGCGCAGCGCGTACTGGGCGATCTCGACCAGCGTCGAGCAGCCCGCCGCGAGAGCGACGACGCGCGCCACGGATGCCAGGGCCGGGAAGTGCAGCGGGGCGAAGAAGCCCAGCGCCGCGAAGACCAGCAGGTTGCCCACGATCTGAACCGTGATCGTCACCGGGCTGCCGGCCAGGACCGTGTCGAGGTCGCGGAACGGCACGAGGCTGGTCCGGCCGGGGACAGTGCCGGCCTGTGAGCCGGGCAGCAGGATCATCCACACCCACGGGACCGTGCCGTAGACGATGCCGACCTCGGCCAGCGACTTCCGCGTGCCTCCGCGGCGTCGCGCCAGGATCAGGACGGCCAGCACGGCCAAGGGCAAGGTGGCCACCGTAAGAAGCACGACACCACTGATCGTCCCGAACCAGAAGTGCCAACCCCCGGGCAAACGCCACCTCCGCTGTCGTTCGACGGCGCAGTCTATCGAGCCGGCTGCGGTAATCGGTGGACCGGCGGGCGCCGGCGGGGTACGGTACTCGCCGACCGTGGTACGGCCCGAGGAGGTGAGCACCGTGAACGTTGTAGCGAAGTGGGTGCTCCCCACCCCCGTCACGGTCGGGCGTCGGCGCTAGGTGCCGCCCGGGAGCGTCCCTTGAGGAACTCCCGAAAGGTGACACCGATGAACACACTCGTCATAACGCGGGTCGGCGAGCGGCAGTGGCATGCCCTCGACGACGACCTCGTGGTCGGCCGGGGCGACGCGTCTCCCCGACCCGACGGCCGGCTCTACCTCAGCGTCGACGCCTGGCACGACTCGGTCTTCGAGCGGCTCGCCGCGGTCATGCTGGCCGCCCTGCCCCGGCCTCTCTACACGGTCGTGGACGAGGCCGACCTCGATCTGACCGCCCGCTGGCAGCAGGCCGGGCTGACCGTCCGGCGCCGCGAGTGGGAGTACGTCATGGCGTCCGGCACGGTTTCCGTTCCGTCGCCGCGGGGCGTGACGATGCTGCCTGCCGGCCGTGCGGAGCTGCGCCCGTTGCGTCGCCTCGACCGTACGATCCACGCCGAGATCGAGTCGTCCCCGGGCTGGGATCTGATGCCGGCGGCGGTTCTGTCCCGGCCGCTCGATCCGGGCCGGTACCTGGTCGCTGCCGGGTCCGACGGGTACGTGGGTCTGGCCCGCCTGGCGCTGCTGCCGAGGCACACCCGAATCGGCCTGATCGCCGTGCGGGCCAGCCGTCGCCGCCGCGGCATCGCCCGGGCGATGCTGGCGGAGGTGCTGCGCTCGAGCCAGGAGCGGGGAGTGCCGACGGTTTCGGCGGAGGTCCACGAGGCCAACGCCGAGGCAATCGCCCTGTTCGAAGGGGCCGGGGCTCGCCGGCACGGCAGCAACCTCGAGCTGGTGATCCGCTGATGGCCAAGGGAACCGACGGCATCCAGGTCGAGGGCACCGTGACGGAATGCCTGCGGAATGCCAACTTCCGCGTAGAACTGACCAATGGCCACGTAGTCCTGGCTCACATCAGCGGCAAGATCCGCAAGAACTACATCAAGATCCTGCCGTTCGACCGGGTTCTCGTGGAGCTCAGCGAGTACGACCTGAACCGGGGGCGGATCCTCTTCCGGTACCGCAACTAGGCTCAAAGCCCAACACCTCACGACCGAGGAGCGGCGTCGCTCCTCGGTCGTGGGCCGGTTTCCCAGCGCGGCGACAGGAGCACCCGGAGCAGTCATCCAGGCCCATCAACGTCGATGCGGCCACTGAAAAGGCTGATGGCACGTCCGGATCTGCCGACGAGAGTGCCCGTTGCGTCCGTCAGGTCGCTCAGACCAGATATGGCGAGCCAATTGTCAAGACGCCGAGTGCCTCAGATGGCTGTAGTGGGATCTTCAAGATTGCGCGTCCGACCAGGTCGCATCGCCTCCCGTTCCTTTGCCATCGTCCACAGGTATTTGTCGATGTCGCGGAGGGAGAAGTCGTCCAAACCATAATGTGTGCGGAACTTGCGAACCGACCGGCACCACACGGCGTAGTCCGTTCTCCAATGTTCTTGAGGCGTGAATATATCGAACGTCTCACCCTGTTTCAGCAACGCGTTCAAGACCCCGGCCACGAGTGAGTCGTAGATGGGATACACGGCAGGCTGGTGGAAACTGGAATACTTCGTGGCGAAAGAATAATGACGCCGTCGTTTCCCGCCATGCTTGACGGTAGCGATCTTCTCAATGAGTTCGGGATCCGCAGTGGGCTGGTCGAGTCGGGCGTCTATGTCGATCGCGACGATGTGCCGCGCGACCTGAAGCACCCCAAGAATATTCGTCCAGTAAAGACCATTCAGCGCAGCGATCTTGACCCCGACCTCGCCGACGTCGCGATTGCTAGGCAGCGCGTCAAACGTTTTCCGCAGGGCAACGTCGATCCTTTCATTGTCGCTGCCATGCCAGCGTGCAAGGTAAAGCCGAACCTGCTCAGGCGACGGTGTCGCGATCGGCAGTGATGCAGCGGCGTCCACAGACCTGAGGATAGTGGACAGGCGGTTACTACCGGAAGAGACGATGACTGCCGCAGACTCCTGATCAACGCTCGAAGCGTGGGTGAGTGCAGTGAGAATCTCGCCCCTCGCGGCATAGTCAAATGTTTGGCCAGACTCTTGGTCGTTCCGCCGAACTTACTCATCTGCCGCTGTCGGTGGGTGTCTGGATGGGCTACAGGGTTCCGGATTCCGGCCAGTGGGACCAATGCGTGTTGGGTGGCATTTCCGGTGCGTACAGCTTCGTCCTACCGGTCGCCAGTACATCGGCGAGTTGGCGGAAGGTTGTTGACTCGCTGGGGAGGTCACCGTCGGGGTGGTGCCAGTCGTCCAGGCGCATGATTTCGGGCAGGTCGGCCGGGACCCGCCGTCGGAGTTCCTGTTCGTCAGCCAGCAGGAGTTCCCGGTGGTCTGGGACGAGTTGGCGAAGTACATCGATCAGTTCGTCGCCGCGTTCGGCCGGTACCTCGAGCCGGTGACCCCGGACCAGGATTGGCGTTCCGCAGTAAATCTCTGGCTCGTCGATGTCCTCGATCTCGTCCCAGTTGTCGATCCGGTCGAGGAAGTCCGCGTTATCCGAACCTGGTCCGCCGATGGTCAGGCAGTTGCCGAAGATGTGGAGGACATCTGTGAGGTTGCCGGCCCGGGGCGAGTAGCCCACCGTCTCGACGATCAGCGCCCACCGCCGCGCGTCGTGGTAGGCGTGGAGCCGGGCGTCGACAGCGTAGGAGTAGCCGTTGTTCAGGTCTGGAAACGCGTACCGTTCAGCCGCGGTGTCAAGCTGGCTAATGATCTCAACGACGTCCATGGCCGTGCAGCGTAGCCACCCATGATCCGCCAGGACTGACCGACGCACATCAAGCCGCTGTCCGAGCGACTTGTTTCTATGCCGCGATGCGAACACTCATCGGCCAGCCACCGCTGGCGCCTCGTAGCGGATCTCGTTTGCGGCTCGCCAGAGCAGAAACGAGGACCCTGTACGGCCGTTGATTCTCGGCTTAGCCAGCCGATGCCGGGTCTGCGGACGAGATGCCGAGGCTGCACGACCGGCACAGACGGATTGGTCCCCACTGCTCATCCATGTGGTCTTCCATGAAGTCTGTCTTCGGCGAAGCCGGAGAGACATCGGCTCCACAGACGGCAATGGACGAGTCGACGCGCGTCGCGTGGCCGACTATCTCACGGTACGGCGCTGAGCGGTCGGCGCGCACTGTATCGACCTGACGTATGTCGACGGGGGTCAGCGCCAGGACGAACATCAATCGTTTCCGCACAGTGGGAGGGTAGCTATACACGCAATTTGGTGGGCGGAAGCCCGCGTCCGGATTTGCCGCGAACCGCTCGCCATGGAGCCTAACGGTCGTCCGGCCCGCAGAGTTGTGCGCGAGCTCGAAGTCGAGGCGGTCGCGTTGGGACGTCGTGTCAGCCTGGTTGGGGCTGTGCGCCGCCCGATCAACGGATGCGGTTCACCGGATCGATCCATTCGCGGACGACTGGCGCTTCTTCCTCGATCTCCTCGTCGATGAGTCCCAGCGCGAAGCCGAACAAGCGGATCTCGTATCGGCGACCGTTGTGTTCCTCTGATGCGGCGAGCTTACCGAGCACCTCGACCAGCCGCTGGCGTTGGCCGACGGCCAGCTCGTCCAGCCATGCACCCGTGGCCTCCTGAAGCTTCACCGCCACGAAAGGATCGACCTGTTCGGCGTCACACGTGTCGAGCCACCACATGAGATCGACCAGCAGATCGGCGGCAGCCGGCAACTAGGTGAGCCGGCCGTCTCGCTCGACAGGAGACTGCTCGATCATCCAGTCGAGGCTTTGCCTGACGGAGGTCACCGCAGTGGGATCGACATGGTCTGCCGGGTAGGCGTCGAACCAGGTGAGCAGGTCGTTGATGTGGTCCTGCACCAGATGTGCGAATTCTTCGTCTTCAACGGGCACGGCCCGCGACAATATGCCGCAGTGCCGATGCCCGGACATCCGGATCTGCCGCGTTCACGGCGAGATGAGCCTGGCCGTAGGTGGTGGTTACGTCGCGTCGGTGCATGATAGGGCGATGGCTGATGCGGGGTTATGGGGCGAGGCGGCGCGCTGGTATCCAGACGTCGTTGCGCTCGGTGCTGCACACGATGCCTGGCAGGCCGAGTTTGACCGACAGGGGTCGCTGTTTCGGGCTTGTCCCCAGGAGTCGACGAACCCGCGGACCGCGACTGTCGAAAACCACGAACGAAACGCGTACCTAATCCTCGGCGCCCGGGAGCGCAGGTTCGTCCTCGGGCTGCGCGCCGAACGGACGGTCATGCTCTCCGGATACGCACCGGATCTGAGAATCGCCGCCGACGCGACACAGGCGTGGCTAACTGGAAAACGACCGCCAGCGATTGCGGCGGAGTGGCCTTTCCTCGGATCCGTTGCTCTGGCGATTGCACGGGAGCGCGGCGACTACCGCGAGGCCAGCTGGCTGCACCTGTACGAGAACCACCGCGCAGATCCGATAGCGGCGCGGCTACAGCACTTTGTCGCAGTGGCCTTCCGCGAACCTCGGCTGCGCCAGCTCAGGCCGTACACGAGCCACTGGACGCTGCATTTCAGCGCCACATCAGCCTGGCCCTATACGGGAGCCTATCCAGCGGTCGCTCCCACGAAAACACCTGGCCGATATATCGTGGTCACCAGCGGCGGCCGAGCCTACGACGAGACAGACGCGGCCGGCGCGTTGCAGCTAGTACTAAACGAAGTCTCGGACTGACCGGCGAGTCCTACCGAAGGACGGTCGAAGCCAGAGCGCAGGTGCATCACAGATCAGGACCTCGCGCAGCACATGGAAGTGTTTATGCCTCGCCGGTCTCCGGGCGAGCTCAGGTCGCTGTTACCGCGACGACGCCACTACGGCCGGTCTCCGGTGATCCGAGGATTGTCGGCGTCGGCCAACCGTCAGATCGCTGCGTTCGAGCTCGTCAACGGGTTGCACCCGGGCGAGGTGGCACACGCATTTCGCCGTTGGTCACAAGTCCGCCGTGGTGACAGGCTCGAGCGGCCATACGACACTGGCCCGGAGGACTGGCGTGCCCCCGACTGCCACGTGCGTACGCTTCTCGAGCACGCGGCGTGGGCACTTCGCCGCAAGGCGCGCCGCGAATTGTGCGCCGTGCTCCATCCCTACGATGAACTTCACCATGCGCGCACAGTCAACAACCCGTTCCTGCGGCAAGACCTCCACTGGTGGCTGCGCCGCATCGAACTGTGACCGGCGGACGTGATTGAGTATCCGGATCTGCCGCGATGATGCCCGCTTCCGCCTGGCCGGCTGGCCTATGTGACGACGAACCTCGGCTGGAACCATGAGGATCATGACCACCTTCAGTCTGCTGCGACAGAAGCCGATCTGGGTGCCCGATGGGCTTTGCGCCGAGTCTCGATGTCGACAAAGGTCACCGTGACCGCCGTGGTGACCACCGACATCACACCGGCACGGGTGACGTCTACGAGGCCACCGCCCACGCCGTGTGGCAAGCGTTGGGTGTCCAGCACGAGGTGCCGTACGTCGGTTTCAGCGATCCCCGGATGGTCACGTCATGGCTGACCGAGATGTTTTCGGCGGCGCGGACTTGTCGTCAGACCCGCATCGGCCAGCGGCTTGACGCCGTGACCGAGGCGCGGCATTGGTACCAGGGTCAACGCGAGCTGGACACCGCGAGCCTTCTCCACGCGTGGCTGTTCTTCGACCATGCCATGCCGGTCGGTCTCCACTGCCGTGGTGACGAGCTGGTCTTGGCGAAGGAGGACCCGTACCGGTCGTACGACATGAACGAGCACGGGGAGACCCGGGTCGGCCCGGCGCTACCTCCGGATGTCTTGTCGAGATTCGTCGGGGCCCGGCTTACCGACGGCGCCGTAATCGTCGGCCACGACGCCGACACGGTCTGCGCCGGTCTAAGCGCCTGGCCAGAAGTTTTGTCCGTAACCCGGCGGCAGCCAGGGTGAGGTCCAGGGCGCGGCGGTGGTCAGGTTCTGGCTGTCGGTGCGGTGCTGGAAGAAGGCATGGGCTTGGCG
>NZ_RJAC01000034.1 GCF_003999975.1 Actinoplanes solisilvae
ACCACCCAAAATCCCCACCCCCGGATGGCTCCAAGCCCAACTCCTCACCCACCTCAAAGTCGACCCCACCCGACCCCGCTGGCTATAACGGCAGTCCAACACCATGTGCGAAGTCCAGGTCTAGTTCAGGAAAGGAGCTCCATGATGTCGAAGCACAGACTCTTCTCGGGGTCGGCGGCGGCCACCCTCCTGATGGTGCTGGCCATGGGCACCGCGGCGGAAGCCGTCCCGGCCCGCGCGACAGCACCCTCCGCCGAGTCCGTGGCGGTCGCGGCGACTCCCGGCTGCGGTAAGGCCCCGACGCTGACGAGCGGGACACATACCATCCAGAGCGGCGGCAAGAATCGCTCCTTCATCCTCAGCATCCCCGGCAATTACGACAACAACCGGCAGTATCGATTGATATTCGGGTTCCATTGGTGGGGTGGCACCGCCGAGGCTGTCGCGTCAGGCGGAAGCGACGGGGACGTCTACGCCCACTACGGACTCCGACGGCTGGCGAACGACAGCACGATCTTCGTCGCGCCGCAGGGCATCGGCAACGGCTGGGCCAACTCCGGCGGCGAGGACGTGACCTTCGTCGACGACATGCTCAGGCGGCTCGACAACGACCTGTGCATCGACACGGCACAGCGCTTCTCGCTGGGCTTCAGCTACGGCGGCGCCATGAGCTACGCACTGGCGTGTGCCCGGCCGGCCGTCTTCCGTGCGGTGGCCGCCATCGCCGCCCCCGGGCCGATCAGCGGATGCAGCGGCGGCACCCAGCCGTTTGCGTACATGGGCATTCACGGGGTCGGCGACAACCCCGCCGCCGGGCGGGCACTGCGGGACAGGTTCGTCGGGAACAACGGCTGCACGCCGCAGAATCCGCCCGAGCCGGCCGCGGGCAGTCGAACCCACATCACCACGACGTACTCCGGTTGTCGGGCTGGATACCCGGTGGTTTGGGCCGCCTTCGACGGTGGCCACCAGCAAGGCCCCGTAGACGGATGCGCCGGCTGCGAGAGCGGTGCCCGGAGCTGGGTCAAGGACGAGGTGTGGAGGTTCTTCACGGGTGAGACGAATCCGAACCCCGACCCCACCACCTTCCGGTTGCGCGGCGAGTCCTCCGGGCGCTGCCTCGACGTCAACGGCGCAAGCTCGGCCAATGGCGCCCAGATGATCATTTGGGATTGTCACGCCAACACCAACCAGCAGTTCACCCTCAGCGGTCAGACCCTGCGCGTGATGGGCAGGTGCCTGGACGTGCCCGCGAACTCCGGCGCCGGCACGCGGGTGCGGATCTGGGACTGTGCCGACGGCACGAACCAGCAGTGGAACTTCAACAGCAACGGCACGATCAGCAACGTTCAGACGGGGACCTGTCTCGACGTCAACGGTGCCGGCACAGCCAACAGCACGGCCGTGGTCGTGTGGACCTGTCACACCGGCACGAACCAGCGCTGGAGCCGAGCGTAAGAACTCCCAGCTTCCGCGTGATAGAGGCGGCACCAGCAGATCAGGGTTTGAGCAGGGCTTCGTGGCTGTCGCCGCGGATCTCCCAGCGGATGCACAGTTCGCCGGGATCCGTGCGGCAGCGCGAGCCGTTCGGTGATGGCCAGGGCCAGGGCGGCGAAGCCGAGCAGAACGCCGATCAGCACTGTGCTCCTCACACCGTGGCTCGGCAGGACAAGACCGCCGGTGATGCCGACGTTGACGGCGGCGGAGAGCATGGCCGCGGGTAGGTCGGAGCGGCCCGGGGCAAGCCGCAGGACGCGGCCGCCGAGGGCCGTGGTGAAGGCGGCGAACGCCAGACCGGCCAGACCGATCATGGCCACGGCCACCGCCGGAAGCGTGCCGAACACGTACAGCCCGAGCAGGGCCACGGACTGCAGCGCGACCGTCGCGACCAGGGTGGTCCAGGGGCCGGCGGTGACGGTCATCCGGTAGGTGGCGAAGGCCGGGTTGAACACGCCCGCGCTTATCTGCACTTCACCCAGTGTCATTGCATGTTCGGATAAGGGCTGGTCACGGCCTGTATGAGATCGTTTGATCGGCGGTCAGCCCGTCGGTTGGCGCGGGCGATGTTGGTGGCGCCGTTGATGCGATGCCGGCCGATTGCAGTGTTACGCAGGGTGGCCATGATGGTGGTCCGGTGCCGGTCCGGGCCTGGTGCAGGTCTTCACGGAACGTCACATCTCGGACGTGGTGTACGAGGTTTTCGATCAGCCATTCGCAACGAGCCCAGTGCTGTAGGTCGGCGGGGTGGGCGTCGGCGGCGGGCAGGGAGATGGTCAGGTACGCGGTCTCGCGGCTGCTCCTGCCGCTTGTGGCGATGGTGCGGGTCCGGGTGATCCGGATGGCTTGCTGCGCGTGCGGGAACCCGATCCCGCCGGCGTGCCCCTCTAACTGGTTGCGCACTGGAATGGCACTGATGACGCCGATGATCCGAGTCGTACCGCTCGTACCGGATCGAGAGGCAGCAGCCATGTCCTATCCCAGCCCGTCCTATCACGGTGACTCTGGCGAGCTCACGGCCACCGTGCGCAACGCGTCGGCCGCATCGGAGCTCGACGATCCCACCAGCGCGATGAGTTATCTGGCGACCGGCGCCTCCACAGGTGGAAAGTTCGGGCTGTACCGGGTGGATTTCAAGGGTCCGCGCGGAGGTCCCGGTCCACACTTCCACCGATCCATCTCGGAATCGTTCTTCATCCTCTCCGGCATCGTCCGCATCCATGACGGCCGAGCCTGGAACGACGCCGGGCCCGGCGACTTCATGCACGTTCCGGAGGGCGGCATCCACGGTTTCCGCAACGACTCCGGCGCGCCCGCCTCGATGCTGTTGCTGGCCACCGGCACCCCTGCGGCCGCCCCGGCGGCGACGACAGCGGCCCGGCAGCGGGCCTTGCTCGGCTCGTTCCGGGAAGCGGCGCAGACCGGCGACTCGGCCGCGCTGATCGCCCTGACCAAGCAGGATCTGACCGAGCAGGACCCGGCTGGCCGGTGACCGAGCTCGTCCCACTCAACGTCACCGGCCGGATCGCGGCCGAGCCCGAGGCGGCAGACGCCCTCGCGCGCTACGAAGCGCGGCTGATGTGCCTCGACGCTAGGCCGCGGCGGTGCCGATTCAGCGCCGATCCGATGCGTACGCCTGCCGGGCCGCTGTCACTGCTTCGTCAGCGATACCGCACTGGTCGTGCCTAGGGTCGCCGCCATGACTGACAGCGGACACGAGTCCAACGCCCTGAAGATCCTCCAGACCGTCGAGCCGCCGTTCCTGCCCGAGCGGCCACAGGCGATCACGTTCACCATCGAGTACCCGCCCGGGCATCCGGGCGCCGCCCCACACCCGGCACCCGGGCCGACGTCGGCTACGTCGTCGAGGGCGAGATGCTCTTCGAGATCGAGGGCGAGCCCGAACGCGTGCTGCGCGCCGGCGACGCCCTTCTGGGAGCCGGGCGCCGATGTCATCCACTACCAGGACGGCAACCACAGCACCACGGTGCACCTGCGCTTCCTGGTGACGCTGCTGAGCCCACCCGGCGCCCCGATGCTGACGTTCGTCGACGCCGACGAGCTCGAGTCCCGCCGCGACCGCCGGGCCCCGCGCCCCTAAGAGATTCGACCTGCCTGCCGGTAAGTCCGGCAGGGCCGGTGCCGGTCAACAGGTTGCCAGGATTACCAGCGTAAGGAGAGTCGGATGCCAACATCACGCAAGGCACTCGTGGTCGGTCTCGGGATCGCCGGACTGGCCACGGCCGCGCGGCTCCATGAGATCGGCTGGACGCCGGCGGTGGTCGAGCGAACGCCGCAGCGGCGCACCGGCGGCTACTTCGTCGGACTGTTCCACCGGGGGGCGCAGGCCGCGCAGGAGCTCGGTGTGCTCGCCACCATGCATCTGCGGACGCCGGCCGACCACCGCACGTGGGCGGTCGACGGCGACGGGGCGCGGGTGCGCAGCATCGGCTTCCTCGATCAGCCCGGGCACCCCGACGGAGTACTGCGCGGGGACATCGAAGCCGCGCTCTGGGAGAAGATCGAGGGGCGAGTCGAGGTGCGGTTCGGCATCGAGCCGGTGGCGATCGAGCAGATCACGGGGGCCGCGCGGGTCACTCTGCGCGATAACGCCTCCGGCGCGACCAGCGAGGAGGATTACGACCTGGTGGTCGGCGCCGACGGGCTGCGCTCGACGGTACGCCGGCTGATGTTCGGCCCGCACGAGCGGTTCATGCGCTCGATGCACGCCATCATCTGCGCGTACTCGCTGGAGCATCAGGTGGCCGGCTACGGCGACCACGAGCAGGTCGTGATCGCCGCGCCCCGCCGGGCGCTGTGGATCTTCCCGTTCCGGGACCACCCGCCGACCGCGCTGTTCACCTACCGCACCCGCGAGGAGGATCGGCAATTCCGTGGGGATCATGCCGACGTGCTCGCCGGCCGTTTCGCCGGTCTCGACGCCGGCGGCATCGTCACGCAGGCGTTGGCCGACCTGCGCCGCACGCCGGAGGCATTGTTCGACTCGGTGCATCAGGTCCGGATGCCGCGGTGGCATCGGGGCCGGGTCGTGCTCATCGGCGACGCTGCGTGGTGCATGACGTTGTTCTCGGGCATGGGCGCCAGCTCCGGTATGATCGGGGCGGTGGCGCTCGGCGATGCCCTGGCCGGCTCACCCCAGTCGATCGAGAGTGCGCTGGACGCGTACGAGCAGGAGATGCGCCCGCTCATCCGTAAGCACCAAGCCCTGGCGTACGTGAAGGCGCAGCTGTTCGTGCCGTCCAACCGGGCCGTGGCGCTGCTGCGGGCGGCCCTGCTCAAGGTCGTGTCCCGCCGCCGGTTGCACGCGTGGATCGGCCAGCCCTCCTGAGCCTGCTCGTGCCGGAAACTCCGCGCGTACGGAGAGATAGGAGACCGCCATGCAGTCCACCCACTTGACCGACCTCGCCCGCAGACTGCTCGACGAGGCCCGCACAGCGCACAGCGGTCGCAGCGCGCACACCCTCTTCGGGCGGCATGAGCACCAGCTTCGCCAGACCGTCATCGCCCTGGCCGCCGGGCACGAGCTCGCCGAGCACAACAGCCCCAGCGAGGCGACGCTCCAGGTGCTCTCGGGCCAGGTCACCATTCACGCGCCGTCCGGCACCTGGACCGGGACCGCCGGCGACCACGCCATCATCCCCGACGAGCGCCACAGCCTGCGCGCGGAGGAGGACTCCGCGATCCTGCTCACCGTGCTGGCTCCGCGCGGCTGAGCAGGCCCCTGGCCGCTGAAACTGGCTTCGGGCCGGCCGGGGCTGTTGGCGGCGAGGAGCCGCTGGTGCTCGTGAACGCCGGGGCGCATCACCCCGATGGCCGCGATCGTCGAGCACGACTCGCGCCACCAGCCCGACCGCAAGGTCGTCGCGGTGCACGCCGACCGTAGCCCCGAGCGGCACCCGCTGCGCGGCGACATCCACGGTCACGGCAGCCGGCGGCGGTATCTTCACCATCCGCTGACCGGTTACGTCTGCGGATGGTGAAGATACCGCTGCTCTTCCAGGAGATGTCCCGCAAGTCGGGCTTCACCGAGCCCACGTTGCGCTACTACGAACGGATCGGGCTGCTCGGCCCGGTCGGCCGCGACCCGGCCAGCGGGCATCGCCGCTACGAGGACGACACCGTCGGCCGGGTCGCGGCCCTCGCCTGCCTGCGCTCGTCGGGAATGACCGTGGACGGCATGCGCGCCTACGTGGAACTCCTCGGCCTCGGCGACGAGGCGGTCGAGCAGCTGCGAGACTTGTTCACCGAGCGCACCGGGCAGTTGACGGCGGAGATCGCCCGGCTGCGGCAGCGCCACGAATATCCGGAGCTGAAGGCCCGCCTGTGGCAGGCCCGCATCGACGGCGCGGCCGACGCCGAGGCCGAGGCCGTCGAGCGGCTCGAGGAGATCCTGTCCGAGCTGTGACTCAGGCCGGGATCAGGCCGAACGCGAGCAGGCTGTCCGCGGTGTCGTTGATCGTGGTTCCGACCGGACGGGGCGCCCAGCCGAGCACCCGGCGCGCCTTCGCGTTGCTGATCACGGGGATCTGGCCACGCAGCCCGGCCGCCTCGCGCATCGCCGGGTTTGTCTTGGCCGCCTCGCGTACCTGCTCGTCGGTCAGCTCGGTGGCCGGCACCCGGTCGGCGTATTGCGGCAGGTGCCGGGCGAGCACCCGGCCCATCTCGTAGAAGCTGGTCGCCGCGTCGCCCACGGCGATGAACCGCTCGCCGGCCGCGGCCGGACTCAGCATGGCCCGCAGGTGCAGGTCGACAACATCGCGCACGTCGACCACCCCGAAGTACATCCGCGGGACCACCGGCATACCGCCGGTCAGGAACGTCTTGACGAGGCCGGTCGAGGCAGACACCCGGGGGTTCAGCAGCGGTCCGAAGATGCCGGTCGGGTTGATCACGGTCAGCTCAGGGCCCTGGTCGCGCACGTCGTCCCAGGCCGCGCGCTCCGCGACGACCTTCGACCGAATGTACGGCGCGATGTCGCCGGCCGGGTCGGTCCAATCCGACTCGTCGTAGTGGCCATCCGGCTTGACCGTGTATCCCACCGCGGCGTAGGAGGAGGTCATGACCACCCGCTCGACGCCGGCCTTGCGTGCGGCGGCGAGCACGCGCAGCGCCCCGTCCCGGCGGGCACGATCAGCTCATCCTCGTTCTCCGGCGGGGTGAACGGGAACGGCGACGCGTGATGCCACACATAGCGGACCCCGTCCACCGCCTTGTCCCAGTTGTCGTCCGAGGAGAGGTCGACCGTGACGGCCTCGATCCGGCTGTCGGCCCGCACCTGCTCGGGGTGCCGGACGGCGACCCGGACCCGGTAGCCCTCGTCGAGCAGCCGGGCCACCGAGTGGCTTCCCACATGTCCGTTCGCCCCTGTCACCAGCACAATGTCGGTTGTCATGCTCCCGACTGTGCTCGCCTTGCAGCGCTTCAAGTCCAGGGTGATCCTCGTTACTGCGTGCTGGCGACCGCCTCGAGGATGGTGGCGGCCACCTCGGCCGGCCGGGAGGCGGCGATAGCGTGGGACGCCCCGGCGATCTCGCGGACGCTGCGCGGCGCCGAGCGCTCCACCTGGAAACGGAACAGCTCAGCCGGGATGTTGCGGTCGCCGTCGCCGTAGACCTGCCAGGTCGGCCGCGTCTTCCACGCGGGCTCGACGTCCAGCGCGTCGGTAAGCGCCTTCTCGGTCACCGGGCGCTGGGTGCGCCCGAGCAGGATGGCGTCCTCCAGTTCGAGGTCCGCGGCGAACTGGTCCGGGAACTTGGCCGGATCGATGCGCACCTCGTTGCCCCCACCGGTCACCGGGTAGGACTGGAGGGCCGACCCGAGGGTGCTACCCGCGAACTTGTTGGCGAGGTCCAGGGCGGACTCCCCGGTGTCGGGGGTGAACGCGGCCACGTAGACCAGCCCCCGTACGCCGTCGAGCTCGCCCGCGGCCTCGGTGATGACCATGCCGCCGTACGAGTGACCGACCAGGACCACCGGCGTGCCCAGCCCGCCGACCACGTCCCGCACGTACTGGGCGTCGCCGCGCAGGCTGCGCAGTGGGTTCGCCACTGCGACGGCGTCCACGTCCTTGCGGGCGAGCTCGGCCAGCACCGGGTTCCAGGCGGTGGTGTCGGCGAACGCGCCGTGTACCAGGACCACCGTAAGCTTGTCGGACATAGTGTTCTCCCCCGCTCCGCCGCCGGTTTCGGAGTGGAACCGGCGCTCACGAGAACGATGGTCCCGGCCAGTGCCTTTTCAGTGACGATGCAATGCGCTTGCGTGAAAGGCACGCAGCGTTCGTGCCCGGCGACGTCGAACCGGTCGAACCCGAAGTGCCGCATCAGGCGTACGGCGTCGACGGCCATTGCCGCGTGCCGTACGTGCTGTGGTCGTCCACCGTGGCCGGCTTGCCACTGGCGCCGTAGCCGCGCAGGTCCGGCACGACCACGGTGAAGCCCGCCTGCGAGCGCGTCGGCAATCGGTCCCCAGGCGAGGTGCGTCTCGGGATAGCCGTGCAGCAACAGGATCGGCGGACCCGAGCCACCGTGGCGCGCGTGCAGGACGACCTCGCCGACATCCACCGTCTGGGTATCGAAGTTCTGAAACATGCCCGCACGCTTACCGCGGCCGGTGCCGGAACAGTACGGATCGGATGCGCGCCGGACTGAACCGCCGGTCCCGTCGCGCAAGTGCGACACCTACAGTGCGATCGCACGACCGGCCTGCGACTCGCTGGGGTGGACCTAGTATCAGGCGGCCCAGCAGTTCGGGTCGCCGAAAGTGGCCGATGGCGACTGGGATACCCGGTTGAAGGCGTACGCCGTACAGGAACACGCCGCCGCGGACAACGAGCGGACGAGCGAGACACCGGGGCTGGGCTGATCGACCGCCGGAACGCGACGCGTTGCCGCGCACGCCCTACGCGAGTTATTTCGGACCGCTGGGAACGCTTTTTGGCGAGACGACCGGTGAGGCCCTCAAGCTCTTGCAGCAGCCCGACCCGCCCGGTCGGAAGCTACGACGCCAGCTAGGAAGCATGGCGTTGGCCGTTCGCGATGAGGTCTCGGCGCCAGGTGTCACCGAGTTCATCACCGAGACGGACGCCCGAGACCCTCCCGATCCGGCCGGATCCTGAACAAGCCCGGCCTGCGCGACCGCGTGCCGGCGGTGGTCTTCGCCCGTGAGCCGGGGCTGGTGCGGCCCGGCGGCTAATGCGGGCCCTTTGCGGGCCCGTAAGGCCGTGACCCGCGGCTCTAGTCGCGCTGCTGCGCGGGCATGTGCAACGGGACCCCGAACCGGTTGAAGGCGTTCATCAGGGCGACCTGCACGACCAGCGCGCCGAGTTCCTCGTCGGTCAGGATGTTGCGGACGCCCGCCCAGACGGGCTCGCTGACGCCGTGTTCGGTGAGCTTGGTCGCGGCTTCGGCGTACTCGAGTGCCGCTTGCTCGGCCGGGGTGAACAGCGTCGACTCACGCCATGCGCTGAGTTGGAGGATGCGGTCGAGTTTCTCCCCCGCGTCCAGGGCGTCGTGGCTGTGCAGGTCGATGCAGTGCACGCAGTGGTTGAGCTGCGAGACGCGCAGCTTGATCAGTTCGCGCAGGGTCGGGTCGAGTGGTGAGTCGAGGATGGCCTGGTCGGCGGCGTACAGCGCTCTCGCGGCCTTGGGGGCGGCGGTCCGCAGGTCGAGCCGGGGCCGGGTGGTGTGCACGGGTGTGGACATGACTGCTCCTGAGGTCGTTGAGGGAAGGGAAGAGCCGGGGACTCACGAGGCCTGCGAAGCGGACCAGTCATCGAAGGTCGTCCGGCCGATGCGTGCCTCGCCGAGCGGCACCAGTGAGTCGCGCACGATCGGCACGCCGAAGTAGCCGGCTGTCGCGTCGGTTCGGACGGGCCGGACGTCACCCTGCGCGGCTAGGACCGGGCGAATGAAGCGTGCGAAGGAATCGCGTTCCGGGCCGGCAATCTCGACCACCCCGTCTCGCGGGGTGGAGGAGACGACCTCGATCAGGGCGGCGGTGACGTCTGCGGCGGCGATCGGCTGCAGGTCGGCGGCCGGCAGCACGATCTCGTCGTCACGGACCATGCCGGCCCCCATTGCCGGCAGGTTCTCGAAGAACTGCGTGGACCGGACCGTGGTGAAGGAGAGGCCCGAGCCGGCGACGAGTCGTTCCTGGGCGGCCTTGGCGTTCAGGTAGCCGGGATGGGAGAGCCGGTCGACCCCGACGATCGAGAGCAGCACGTGATGCTGCACCCCGGCATCGCGTCCGGCATCGAGCAGGGTACGGGTGGAGGTGGTGAAGAAGTTCATCACCTCCTCCGGATCGAAGACCACCCGGTTGGTCACATCGATGACGACGTCTGCGGCCTGGAGCGCGTCCTTCACTCCTCGGCCCGTGATGGTGTCGAAGCCGGTCTCCGGCGCGGCGGGCACGGCATCGTGGCCCCGCGCACGCAGTAGGGCGACGACTTTCGAGCCGATCAGGCCGGTTCCTCCGGCGACAACGATGCGCATGACTCCACCTCTCATTGCGGATAACTTTTGTCCGTGATGATATCCGAGTCAAGTAGGCTGTGACCGTGAAGATGACCGGCGGGGTGGAGTGGGGGCTGCACTGTTGCGTCGTGCTCAGTTCGGCCACCGAGCCAGTTGCGGCGGCCAAGCTCGCGGAGCTGCATGACGTGTCGGCCACCTACCTGGCCAAACAGCTCCAACTGCTGTCCCGGGCCGGCCTCGTGCGCTCGGCGCCGGGGCAGTCGGGCGGCTACCTGCTGACACGGCCTGCGACCGAGATCACGGTGCTCGACGTCGTCGAGGCGATCGACGGGCCACAGCCGGCGTTCCGGTGCACCGAGGTGCGTCAGCGCGGGCCGATGGCGGTTCCCCCGGACCGGTGTGACACCCCATGCCCGATCGCCGCGGTCATGGATACCGCCGACCGGGCCTGGCGCGAGTCCCTGCGCGCAGTCACCATCGGCGCTATCGCGGCCACCGTCGCCGCCACCACGCCGGGCGAGCTGCTCGATCGAGCTCGGGTCTGGCTGTCCGCCTGAGTCCACGCGAATGCCGGTCCGGCGTACCAGACGAAGTGTTTCGCCCCGGAGACGCTGGGCACGACCCGGCATCTCTACCGCGGATCGAAGATCCCATCGCCCTGGCCAGCCACCTGACGAGGAACACCACCAGCACCACCGGGCCTTGTGGAGAGCCCGGTGCATTGAAAGGTGCACGCCGGGTTCGGGAAGCGGCCCGGGGAAACGGACCAGCCCTACGGGGCTGGCACCGCGACCCGGGCCGACTTCACGGACCGTCCGTCGCGATGAAGGTCGCTTTCGTCGACGCTGGTCCCGCTGTCCACCACGACCTGGATGCACTCCTGCAAGCCAGGCGCGCCAGGTAGGGCCTGAACGGGTCGACCAGCTTTCCACGCGCCGCATTATGGGCACCGACCAGCTCCACGCCTACCTGAACACGCCTTCGACCCGTCCTGGATAGGTGGGCGGCGCGAGGGCCGCACCGCCGTTCCCTGGCGAGGGCTCAGGCGGCGGAGGCATCCGGGCGCAGAGCGGTGACCGAAATTGCGGCCAGGGCCGCGTCGATCCGCCGCGCGACCTCGTCCGGACGCCCGGCGCCGTCGACTTCACGCAGCAGGCCGCGTTCGCGGTAGATGCCCAGCAGCGGGGTGGTCTCGGCCCGATACACGGCCTGTCGTTCGCGAATGATCTCCTCGATGTCGTCCGAGCGGCCGCTGTCGTGCGCGCGGCGGACCAGGCGGGTGATCAGCTCCTGTGGCGGCACGGTCAGTACCACCACCCGCACCGGTGACAGGCCGAGGCCGTCCAGCAGCTCGTCGAGGTAGGCGACCTGCCGCACCGTCCGCGGGAAGCCGTCCAGGACAAACGCGTCGTCGCGGATCTGTTCCCGGACCATGGCGTTGGTGACATCGTCGGGGACGTATTGTCCGGCGTCGAGATAGCGCTGCGCGGTCCGGCCCAGATCGGTGCCGCGGCTCACATGCGTACGGAAAATGTCGCCCGTCGAGATGTGCACCGCGCCGACGCGCCCGGCCAGCGCTGCGGCCTGGGTGCCCTTCCCGGCCCCGGGAGCTCCCAGCAGAATGACGCCCATCAGTCCTCCTCGGTGGGCGCGGCGGGCACGCCGCTGCGGACATGCTGCCCAACGTCGCTGCCAGGCCACCTTCTTCCCGTTCCGGAACGTGTGTTCGCCCACCCGGCGTCGGCGGGCAGAATGCGGTGATGACTGATTTCGACCCGCGCGCCTTGCTCGCCGCTTCACGCCTCGGGGTGCTGGCCACGCTCAAGCGCAACGGGCTGCCGCAGCTGTCCCCGGTCACCCCGTTCTACGACCGGGCCGCCGAACGCATCTACGTCTCGCTCACCGACAGCCGCGCCAAGACCGCCAACCTGCGCCGCGATCCGCGGGCCGCCCTCGAGGTCACCAGCCCCGACGGCCGCGACTGGGCGACCGCCGAGGGCACCGTCGAGCTGATCGGCCCAGGCGTCGACCCGTACGGCCCCGAGGTCGAAGCCCTGGTAGACTACTACCGCCGGGCCGCCGGCGAACACCCGGACTGGGACGAGTACCGAACGGTGATGGTCGCCGACCGCCGCGTCCTGATGGTCCTGTCCGTCCAGCACGTGTACGGCCAGACGTTGCGCTGACCCCACCACCTCGTCCGCAGGAAGCCTCGTTCCTGCTTGCCGCGAGCGCGGCGTCCGTTGGGACGAACTCAACCTCCCCGTCGCGGGTACCGCCTTCGTCCTCGCGCTAGGTGGCCTGTGGTTGCCCGAGGCAACGGTCGCGACGATGGTGAACAGTGTCGTCATCGTCAGCGGTAACCAGCCAGGTAGCACGCTTCGGCCCAGGACGGGCCCATCCTCGCCGAAGCCGACCGCCCCGAGGGCCACCGACCGCTCGGGCTGAAACTCACGTACCACCCAGACCCTCGCCGGCCGTCGGCCCAACGGGTGTGTCCGAGCCAAGGCACATTTGCGGAGATCAGCGGACAGCTGTTGCGGTATTGCCTGATGCCGGACGTGTTGGTCGTGGACACAGGGACTGGCTGTATCGAGTGTCGTCGTCGACGAAGATCTTCAGCCACGCGATCATCGTGCGGGCGAGGATCGTGCTCGGCTGCCCGATGTAGTTGTGACCCGCACCGGTGACCTCGATGTAGGCGCGCTCGGTCGCCGCCGGGATGCTGTTGTAGAGGCTGGTCAAGCGAGGCGGCGGGACGAGAGTGTCGTTCTGCATCGCGTAGATCAGCGTGGGAACTCGTTCGCCGGCGAGACTGCCGGAGGGCAGGTGCGGCGCGTTGCCGATCGCGGCCTGCAGGGTGGACCGCCGCAGAGCGGCGTCGAGGGCACCACCACCGCCCATCGAATGCCCGATCACCGCGAGCCGGCGGGCGGCAACCTGGCCGCAGGCGCGGCCCTGCGCCTACGCGACACCGGCGGTCCACTTCCCCGCACGTTGATACTGGCCTACCCGGTGCTTCACGTCGCGCTGCCGCCGGTGCCTGCGGAACTCGCCACCAAAGTGAGAGCCCTGCAACCACGTTCAACTTCGGCGCCGAACAGATCAGGCGCATGAATCTGGCTTATGTGCAGGAGCCGGGCGCGCCGGCGACCGCACAAACATCGCCGGCGTGATCGTCACGACCGGCGACGAGCTCGCATCGACCGAGCGACCACAAACGCTGTCTCGGAAACAAAGCAAGCGTTCAGGGCGAGGTCCGGTCGAGTACGACCATGGCGCGATGGTCGGGGGTGCCGGGCTCGGCCAGGAAAGTCACCAGGCTGTGGCCCGCGGTCCCTTCGATCTGCATGATTTGGAACTGCCAGGTGCAGGTGCCGACCTTCGGCAGGTTCAGGGTCTTGGAGGCCGGGCGAGAGCGTCGCGCCCGGCCTCTCGTTCCCGTCAGAGTTACTTGAGCATGTCCTTCATCGTGGTGATCTCGGCCTGCTGGTCGGTGACGATCTTCTCGGCCAGGCGCTTGGCGTCAGGGTTCGAGCCCTGGGCGACCTCGTGCTGGGCCATCTCGATCGCACCTTCGTGGTGGCTGATCATCATGGTGAGGAACTGCTTGTCGAATGCCGCGCCTTTGGGCGCTCATGAGCTTGTTCATGTCCGCTTCGGTCATCTCGCCGGGCATCGATCCGTGGTCCATGTCGGGCATGGACGACGTCATGCTCGGCATCGGCTCGGCCTGTCCCCAAGCGGTCAGCCACTTGGTCATGGTGTCGATCTCGGGATCCTGTGCCTTTTGGATTGTCGCGGCGAGTTGCTTCACGTCCGTGTCGGCGGCCCGGGAGTCGGCCAGGGCCGCCATCTGGATCGCCTGCTGGTGATGCTTGATCATGGACTGGGCGAACGTGACGTCAACGTCGTTGACCGCCGTAACCGAAGACGGTGCCGCGGATGTCGTCATGCCGCTGTGGTCCATACCGGATCCGGACGAGGAGTCGTCTCCGCCGCAGGCGGACAGGACAAGCGTGGCGGTGATGGCGGCGCCGGCCAGCAGGCCTCGGCGCAGCACAACGGAGGGCAGCACAGAAGTACGCATCATGGGGGTTTGCGACCTTTCGGGTGTCGAGACGGTGGCGCGCAGAACGAGCCCGGCAGCTGCCTTGGGGCAGCACTGACCGGGGCGGCTCGTCCTATATGCGCAGCACCGCCAGCGACGTGGCGCGCAATCCCTGATACCGCCAGTGCGGTGGGGCACGCGGAACCCGTGGACCCGCGCTGACCCCGTCACGTGCACGCGCGGAACCGTTGCGGCGGCTCAGCAGCAGGGCGCTGATCAGCACCACCATGGCAAGGCCACCGAGAATGGCCAGGCAGACACTCCAGGCGTCCATCGCGCCCGTACCGTGGCCACCGCCGCAGTGGCCGTCAGGGCACGGCGCGGTCATAAGGGTTGCCGCCCCGGTACACCCGCCGCCGGGGTCTGTCCATGGACGACTTTCGGCTCAGCGTCCACGTCGGAACCCGGTGCGGTGATCGTCTCGCCGAGCTGACTGCGGACCCCGCTGCCACGTCTTCCCCCGCGAACGCGACCTGTGGCACATTGATGCCGCACGGTGGCCGTCTCGGAGGGACCAAGAACAACATGGCAGTGACGAAGGTGAGCTTCACGCGACGTCCGGGCCGTGCCGTTCTGCAGCGGGCCGCTGTAGCGGTGGCCCTCACCGCGGCAACGCTCGCCCTGCCCACCACCGCGCACGCCGAAGCTCCAGGCAGCACCGTGAGGTTCGCGAGGCACATCCCGTCCGCGCCGTGCCTGCCCGGCGGCGTCACATCAGCGGACGAGAAGATCGCAGATCGCCTGCGCCCGGCGATGACGGGCCGGCGCCTCGGCCGAGCCGTCGCCGGACGTCACATCTCCTGCGCTCGAGCGATCGTGGGTCACGTCCGCAGCCTGGGGCTGGGCGAGCGGGCGGCCGTCATTGCCGTGACCACCGCGATCGCCGAAAGCACCTTGAACAACTACACCGTCGCCGTCGATCACGACAGCCTCGGACTGTTCCAACAGCGCCCTTCCACGGGGTGGGGACGTCCGGCGCAGCTTGTCGACCCCCGCTACGCGACCTCCGCCTTCCTCAAAGCGATGATCCGCAAGCACCCCGCCGGCGACTGGACGAGCGGCGACATCGGCCGGATCTCCCAGCGCGTCCAGGGTTCGGCCTACCCAGGCGCGTACGCGCCCGAGGCATCCGACGCGCATCTGCTCGTCATGACGCTGTGGCCGCGGACCGGGGCCGAGGCCCCCAAGAAGCCACAGATCAAGGCTGCGCCGCCGGCTGCGAAGAAGCCGACCGGGCCCTTCCACCGGGTGCTGAGCCAAGGGCCCTCAGCGTTCGCGTCCAGCGGCGCTCAGGACGAGGTGGTGACGGCCGACTGGGACGGCGACCGGCGCGCTGACCTCGTCAAGGTGGGCCGCGCCGGCACCGTGACGGGCAGGACCGAACTGCAAATCATGAGTGGGGCCGGCCATTTTCAGCACAGGCTGTTGCACACAGGCACCCTGCTGGGGCCGACCGACGCGCGCCACGCGTTCTCCCTGGCGGACTGGAACAGCGACGGACGCCTGGACCTCGTCGTGGTGCTCAAGTCGGGCACCACGAGCGGCCGTACGGAGCTGCGGATCCTCGACGGCGCTTCTGCTTTCCGGCGTTTCCTGGTCGAGACCGTGACGGTGCTCGACCCGACCGATGAGCGTCACGTCTTCTCGCTGGCGGACTGGAACGGCGACCAGCGCCTCGACCTGATCGTCGTACAAAAGTCCGGCACTGCCAGCGGGAAGACCGAGGTACAGGTTTTCGACGGCGCGTCGAGCTTCCAGGCCCAGCTGGCGCAGACCTACACGGCACTGGACACTACCGACGACCGCCACGAGGTAGCGATAGCCGACTGGAACGCCGACCAGCGCCTCGACCTCATCGTCGTGCAGAAGTCCGGCACCACCACCGGGAAGACCGAGGTGCAAGTGGTCGACGGAGCATCGCACTTCCAACGTTTCGCCCTGCGCACCAGCACCGCGGAGGGTCCTTTGGACGACCGTCATGAGGTGGCGGTCGCCGACTGGAACGGTGACGGCCAACTGGAGCTACTTACTGTGCAGAAGTCCGGCACGGCAAGCGGCCGCACCGAGGTTCGCATCCTGGGCAAACTGACCGGAGTCGGACTTCCCCCGGTCTGAGCATCGCGGTGCGCTCGCGGTCGTAGGGCAGCTCGTCGACGATGGTGGCCCGCGGCCCGCAGGCGGTGCAGTTGACGAACGGGTACCGGTAGCGGCGATCCCCGGGATCGAACAGCTCCCGCAGGCACTCGTCGCAGGTGGCCAGGTCGGTGGGAAGACCGGCGAAGGCGGCCTGCGCGAAGGCTCCGCCCACGGCGGATGACCTGCTCGCACTGGGCGGTGAGCAGCTCGTCGTCGAGGTCGAGCCGGCCGGCGACGAACCGGGCCAGATCGTCTTCGACCGCGGCCTGGTTCTGCGACGTGGGCGGCACGATACGAGCGCCGGTGATCAGGCCATCGGCGTCCAGGTCGTACCGGTGGTGTGCCCGCGACCGCGAGCACACCGTCTCCGTGCTGAACCGCTACGGGTTCGGACGCCAACTCGTCGGAATGCCGGCCAGGCCGGTCGAGTGGGCCCGGGACCCGCTGGCGGTCATCAGCCAGACCTGCGGCTCCAGAGCCGCACCGGGGTCGTCCGGGTCATCCGCGCCCCGGCCGTAGGCCAGCCACCGCCCGTCGGGCGACCAGACCGGATGGGCCTCGACCACGCCGGGCGTGTTGGTCAGCCGCCGCCGGACGCCGGTCAGCGGGTCGACCAGCCAGAGGTCACCGTCGGCGGCGACCGCGATGGTACGGCCGGTCGGGTTCCAGTCCAAACGGACGGCGCCGGGCAGGTCACTGACCTGCCACGGGTCGGATCCGCCGGCACGATAGACCTGCACCCCCGGCAGGGTGGCGGTGGCGATCCGAGTACCCAAGGGGTTCCAGGCCGGCTGCAGGTCGTTGAGGTTGTTGTGTGTCACGTTGACGAAGCCGGCGTCGTACCCGTCGGCACTGACCTTGTATATGTCGCTGCACGCCTCGAAAGCGACCCAGCGTCCGTCCGGTGACCAGCGCGGGCTCGACGGGCCACAAGGGGCGTCGACCAGCCATCGGTCGCCGGTGCCGTCGGCGGCCACGAGCCGCAGGCTGAACGAGGCCGCGTAGGCGATCTGCTCACCGTCCGGCGAGTAGTCCGGGCTGGCGTACCAGGGCATCCGCCGGCCGTACGAGATGGCCTCGGAGCCGTCCGGTCGCGCGCTCCGCAACTCGCCGTCGCCGTGCTCGCGGTCCACCGCCAGGGTGAGGATCCGTCCGCCGGGCCGGCCGGGCACGGCCCCGGCACCGGCCGCCGGGCTCCCCGCCAGCGACAGCACGACCGCGCTCAGCACGATCAGGACCTTGTATCTGCGCATGTTCGCACCTCCCAGTCAGCGGGTCATGAGTCCGAGGTCACCAGGGGTGGAAGGGTCCGGGGTGCGTTGTCACCGTTGGACGCGGACGTGTCCGCGGTGGGACGGCGGCTCGCCGCCGCCTCGCGGGTGAGGAAGGTGCCCAGCTCACCGATCGTGCTCATCAGCGGTGCGGGGAAGACCACGGTGGTGTTCTTGTCGACGCCGATCTCCACCAGCGACTGCAGGTTGCGCAGTTGCAGAGCGAGCGGATGCGCCATCATCGTGTCGGAGGCGGCGCCGAGCGCGGCCGCGGCGAGCGATTCGCCCTCGGCGTTGATGATCTTAGCCCTCTTCTCCCGCTCGGCTTCGGCCTGCTTGGCCATGGCCCGCTTCATCGCGTCGGGAAGCTGAATATCCTTCAGCTCGACCAGGGTGACCTCGACGCCCCACTCGACGGTGGTGACATCCAGAATGGTGCGGATGTCCTGGTTAATCTTGTCGGTCTCGGAGAGGGTCTCGTCGAGGGTGTGCCGGCCGACCACCTTGCGCAGCGTGGTCTGGGCGATCTGATTGATGGCCGCATTCACGTTCTCGATGGCCACGACGGACTTGACGGCGTCCACGACGCGGAAGTAGGCGACGGCGGAGACGTCGACGCTGACGTTGTCGCGGGTGATGATGCCCTGCGACTGGATCGGCATGGTGACGATGCGCAGCGAAACGCGGTGCATGACGTCGATGATCGGGATGAGCAGACGGAGGCCGGGGTCTCGGGCGCCGATCACCCGTCCGAGCCGGAACACCACGCCACGCTCGTACTGCTTGACGATGCGCACCGAGAGCAGCAGAACCAGCAAGGCCACGGCCCCGACGGCGACCAGGACGGCGGTGGAGGTATTCATCGACAGCTCCTTTCGCAGCCGCGGCGGCGTCAGCGCCGGGGCAGGTGGCCGGCTCCGCGCCACACGCGGCGCACGACCGGACTAGTACTCACCGGCGTCGATACGCCGCGGGAGTCCCGATGCCATCCTGCGGCGTTGCGACCGAGCGGGCATGTGCCGAAAGACCCTTGTTGCCGGTCCGGCGACAGCAGAGCCGGCGCGCCGGTCATTCGGCTTCGGCGTCCGGGCCCGACGGGACCGCGAGGGGATGGCGCTCGTCGTCGCGAGCGGCGATCTTCGCCATCGCCCGGTGGTACTGGCCGCAGGTGATCTCCTCGGCGGCGAGCTGGGCGACGAGCACACCCTCCAGACTTTCCGGCTGCGCCGGTCCGCTCTCAGCCCGCTGCTCCTCGGGGACGTCGTGACGCAGCTTCGCCGCCTCGTCGTACCAGCCGAAGATGAACGGCAGCGAGCACATCCCGGCGAGAACCACGAATACCACCAGAGCGAACAACATCTTTCACACCTCCCGTCCACAATGCTCGACCGGCGTGACGCCGGAGGGCAGGGAAGAAGGTCCCGCGTCGTGCGTGCCGATGGGCCCAGGCAGCGATGCCACCGTTGTCACCGCAGCGCCGGGACCGCCCGGCGCCCGAGGTCGAGGCCTCCGGGCACGCGACGCGCAGGTTCGCCGCGATGGTGGTGTCGAACAGGTAGGCGTCCTCGGGCAGGTGGCCGACGATCCGGCGGACCCGTTCGGGTGCGAGACGACGCAGGTCGATACCGTCCAGGGTGACCCGGCCGGCGCTCGGGTCGAGAACGCGGACCAGCAACGCCGCGACGGTGCTCTTGCCGCAGCCGCTCGGACCGGTCAGCGCGACCCGGTCCCCGGGCCGCAGCTCGAGGTCGACGTCGTGCAGCACCGTGCAGCACCGTGCAGGCCGCGTCGACCGCCTCCAGGCGAGCATGATGACGGTCAGCAGCTCGCCGAGGCACCGGGCCCCGGCCGGTGATGTGCCGGTCACCGTGGCCCTGAACGCGGCCGGCCCGGTCGCGCTGGTGCCGGTCGATCAAAGGGAGGAGGCCCCGCTGTGAACGCCACCCCGGCGCCGCCGCTGCGAGCCGGCCGCCTGTTCCGGCGGTGGTTCGTCACCGTGACCGCCGGCGAGTTCCTCGGATTCGTCGCACCGGCGACCGTCGGAGCGCTCACCCGCGACGCGCCCGCCGCCGTCGGCGTCGGCGCCGTCCTGGCGGCCGGCGCGGTGGAGGGAATGATGCTCGGGCTGGCCCAGGCCACGGTTCTCCGGCGGGCGCTCCCCCGCCTCCCGGCGCGGCGGTCTTCGTCGGCTTCTCGACCCCCCTGTGGCAGCCGGGACAGCCGCTCGCCCTCACCGTGACGATCGGCGTGGCGGGCGGCCTGCTCATGGCGGCGGTGACCGCGGCCGTCACGGGGACAGCGCTGCGGGGGCTGCTCGCGGGCGGCTCCCCCGGCGATCAGCTCTCGACGACCGCTTCAACGCGGACCACCGCCCCGGGGCCGGCGGGCGGCACGACGGTGCCGTCGACTCGTTCGCCGTCCACCAGAAGGTAACTGACCCGGCCGGTCGTCCCGGCCGGCTTGCGTACGGTGATCTCGTAGGTGGCGCCCCGGAACACCCGGGTGGCCCGGAAGCCGGGCCAGCTCGCCGGCAGCACCGGGTCGACTCGCAGCCCGGTCAGCTCGGGCCGGAGACCGAGGATCCACTGCGTGATCGCGACGAGGTTCCAGGCCGCGGTGCCGGTGAGCCACGAGTTCTTGGCCTCGCCGTGGGTGGGCGCGTCCCGGCCGGCGATCATCTGCGCGTAGACGTACGGTTCGCAGCGGTGCACCTCGCTGATCGCCTCCCGCACCGAGGGGTTGATCCGCCGGTAGTAGTCGAAGGCCCGCTCGCCGTTGCCCACCATCGCCTCGGCGATCATGATCCACGGGTTGGTGTGGCAGAAGATCCCGGCGTTCTCCTTGTAGCCGGGCGGGTACGAGGAGATCTCGCCCAGCTCGAGCCGGTAACCGGAGTACGCCGGCTGCTGCAGGACGATGCCGTGCGGGGTGGCCAGGCGCTGCTCGACGCTGCGCAGTGCCCGCACGGCCATTCCGTCACCGAGGCCGACCCCGCCCAGCACACACATGCCCTGCGGCTCGATGAAGATCTGCCCCTCGTCGTCGGTGCTCGAGCCGATCGGGTTGCCGGAGAAGTCGTACGCCCGGCGGAACCACGCGCCGTCCCACCCGTGCTCGACGATGACGCCGGTCATCTTCTCGGCGGCGGCGCGGAACTCGGTCGCTTCCCCGGTCAGGCCGCGCAGCTCGGCGATCGCGGCCAGTTCCTTGGCGGCCAGCACGAACTGCCCGGCGATGAAGACCGACTCGGCGACGCCGCCGCTGACGTTCTCGGTGGTCTGGAACGGCTCGCCCGGCGTGTCGGAGAAGCAGTTGAGGTTGAGGCAGTCGTTCCAGTCGGCCCGGCCGATCAGGGGCAGTCCGTGCGGGCCGAGCCGGTGCTGGGTGTAGCGCAGCGAGCGGAGCAGGTGCTCGTAGAGCGGGGCCTCGCTGCCAGGCTCGTTGTCGAACGGCACCGGCTCGTCGAGGATCGTCTCGTCACCGGTCTCCTTGACATACGCGGAGACGCCGAGCACCAGCCACAACGGGTCGTCGTTGAAGCCCTCGCCGATGTCGTTGTTCCCGCGCTTCGTCAACGGCTGATATTGGTGGTACGCCCCACCGGTCGTCTTCTGGGTGGCCGCGATGTCCAGGATCCGCTCGCGGGCACGCTCGGGAATCATGTGGACGAAACCGAGCAGGTCCTGGTTGGAATCGCGAAAACCCATGCCGCGGCCGATCCCCGATTCGAAGAACGAGGCCGACCGACTCAGATTGAAGGTCACCATGCACTGGTACGCATTCCAGACGTTCACCATCCGGTCGGTGTCCACGTCCGGGGTCGTCACCCGCAGGCCGCCGAGCAGCCGGTCCCAGTGCTCGCCGAGGGCCGCGAAGCCCGCCGCGACCGTCTCCGGACGCAGCCAGCGCTCGATCACCGGGCGTACGCGGCGCTTGTTGATCGTCTGGGAACCGGGCGGATCGAACTTCTCGTCCCGCGGGTTCTCCGCGTAGCCCAGCACGAAGACGACCTCGCGGCTCTCCCCCGGCGCCAGGCCGAGCCGCACGTGATGGCTCCCGATCGGCGCCCAACCGTGCGCGACCGACCTGGAGGCCGCGCCGCGCTCGACCGTCACCGGGCGGTCCCAGCCACGGTAGGGGCCGAGGAAGGCCTCCCGCTGGGTGTCGAACCCGGCGAGCGGCTCCGAGCAGGCGAAGTACGCGAAGTGGTCGCGCCGCTCCCGGTACTCGGTCTTGTGGTAGATCACCTCGTCGGCCACCTCGACCTCGCCGGTGGAGAAGTTCCGCTGGAAGTTCGTCGCGTCGTCCTGCGCGTCCCACAGGCAGAACTCGACCGAGGAGAACAGCGAGAGGTCGGCCGCTGCATCGCGCTCGTTGGTGATCCGCACCCGCCAGACCTCGAGGGTCTCGCCGAGCGGCACGAAGTAGAGCGTCTCGGCCCGGATCCCGTCACGGGCGGACGCGATCCGGGTGTACGACAGGCCATGGCGGCACTCGTAGTCGTCGAGCGAGCCGCGAACCGGCTGCCACGACGGCGACCAGAAATCGCCGGTGGCGTCGTCGCGCACGTACAGGTAGCGGCCGCCGAGGTCGAACGGCGCGTTGTTGTAGCGGTAGCGGGTCAGACGGCGCAGCCGGGCGTCGCGGTAGAACGAGTAGCCACCCGCGGTGTTGGAGACGATGCCGAAATACGCCTCGGTGCCCAGGTAGTTGATCCAGGGCAGCGGCGTGTCGGGCCGCTCGATGACGTACTCACGCCGCTGATCGTCAAAGTGTCCGTAGCGCACCAGGTCCTCCTCGGCGGCATCGGGAGCGCTCCCACCCCCGCTCGGAAAGTCATGCTATGAGGGACCACCGGTTGCCCGCGACCCCCGGCCCGCCGGACGGCGCTCACCCGGCGCGGTAGGGCATGACCAGGTCGGTGCTCCACGTGGCGGGGTCCGGCTGCGCGGCGGGATTGGTGTAGTACACCTCCCAGTGCGGCCCGGCGGCCTCGAGGTCCCGCTCCTTCAGCCAGTCGGCGACCGCCTGACAGGCGAGGGCGAGATCTTCGTAGCGGCCCTCATGAGTGGTGACCGCGGCCGGGCCGCCAGGCAGCCGTGACGCGACGACCCGCCCCCGGCCGGCCACCGGCTGCAGGACCGGGAAACCGGCCTCCACCTGCAGCAGGCCCCCGTCGAAGGTGTACCGCGCGAAGGGCGGTCCACTCGTCCGGATGCCCAGGTTCGTCAGGTATCGGTAGACCTCCTCGTAGACGCCCGCGATCCAAGCCGGAAGCTGGGCGGCCGGCATGCTCCCCCGGATCACCGCTGTGTCCTGGGCGGCCAGCGTGCGGCTCTCGATGTCATATGTCATGAGTCACCTCCGTGTCTCTTCGACAGTCGCCCTCCTGGCAGCCGGACGCCAGGGACGTCGGCCCCGCGCTGACCGGGTCCTCCGTCGGGAAGCCCGAGCCGGCCGGTGCGAATTCGCCCTCGGCGGCGGGACTTTCGGCCCTTCATCCGGCGGCGCCGGCGTGCGCAGGCTGAACGCCGAGGCTGAGGAGGACCGGCGATGACCATGTCCACGACGCTGCTCGCCGGCGACGCACCCAGGCAACACCGGGATTCCGCCGCCGGCGGGAGCGCCCCAGCCGATCCGTCGTTCCGTCCCCTGCTGGCGCCACGGTCGGTGGCCGTGGCGGGCGACCTGCAACAGCACGGCCACGCCGGCTACGAGATGCTGCGCTCCCTGCGTGACTACGGGTTCCGCGGCCGGCTCTATCCGGTGCACGACTCGGGCCGTCCGGTCTGCGGCATACCGGGCTACCGCACCGTTGCCGAACTGCCCGAGCCGGCCGACCTGATCGTGCTGGCCACCGAGGCCGGCCGTACGCCCGAAGTGATCCGTGCGGCAGGGCGCCGGGGCATTCCCTGTGCCGTCCTGCTCAACAGCGCCGACGGGCGGCGTCACCACGAGGTGCTGCAGGCCGCCCGCGACCACAGCGTCCTGATCGCCGGACCGGGCAGCTTCGGGGTGCTCAACACCGATGTGCGGGTGCGGCTGAACGCCACCCTGACCCGAACCCGTCCGCCGCGCGGCGGATTGGCCCTGGCCTCGCAGTCCAGCGCTGTCGGGGTGGCGCTGCTGGAGCACGTCGCCCGGGACGGCTGCGGAGTCGCCAGCTTCGTCTCCGCCGGCGACGATCTCGACCTCGGCAACGCCGGCCTGATCGACTACTGGTATCGAGACGCGCACACCAGGGCGGTCGCCGTGTTTCCCGACTCGCCCGCCGACCACCGCCGGTTCGCGCAGGCCGCCCGGTCGCTCGCGCGGCGCAAACCGGTGCTGCTGATCGGCAGCGGCCATCCGGACTCGGTCGTCGCGGATCCGCTGGTCACCGAGGCCGGCATGGTCTGCACGACCAGCCTCGACGAGATGACCGACGCGGCGCGGATGCTGGTCAACCAGCCCTTGCCGGCCGGCGACCGGCTGGGCGTGGTCGGCAACGCCGGCGCTCTCACCACGATCACCGGCGGCACCGCGAAGGCGTACGGCTTCGTCGTGCCAGCTGGCTGCACTATCGACCTCGGCGCCGAGGCCGGCCCGGCCGAGATCGCCCTGTCGGTGGAGGAACTGACCGCGACCGGCATGGTCGACATCGTGGTCGTGGTGGTCGTCGGCTCGCGGTCCAACTGTCCCGCCGCGATCATGACGGCGATTGCCGGCGTGCTCGACCGGCGCCCCGGGCTCACCGCGGCCGCTGTGCTGGCCGGCACTCCCGACGACGTCCATCGAGTAGGCCTGCGGGACACCCCGGTCTATCGCCAGCAGGACCGGGCGTTGCGGGCGCTGAGCCATGCCCACCGCTATGCACGGTGGCGCGGACGCGATTCCCGGCCCCGGTAGCCCGGCCGCCGCGCGATTGCGGACTTCCGGCCCATCGCCACGGGCCCCGCCGCCTCTGAACAAGGCCCTCGGCTGACCCCAGGATGGGAGGGACGAGAGGGGAAACGGCCATGGTGACCAGGCAGATCGTCGTCGGCGCCGATGACGCCGCCGCCAGCCGGGCGGCCGTCGACTGGGCCGCTCACGAGGCTCGACGGCGACGGGTCCTCCTACGCATCGTGCACACCTTCGACTGGGACTGGCGCGAGCAGACGGCCGGGGCCGACGACGCCCGGCGGCGGGCCGAGGCGGTCGCGGTGGCCGCGTTCGACCGGGCCCGGGAGATCGCGCCCGGCATCATCATCGAGACCGACACCGTGATCGGCCCGGCCGTGCCGCGGCTGCTGGAGGCGTCGCACGACGCCGAACTGCTGGTCGTCGGCAACCGGGGGCGGGGCGGCTTCATCGGATTGCTGCTCGGCTCGGTCAGCCGGCGCGTCGCCTCCCACGCGCTGTGCCCGGTCGTCGTCGTGCGCGGCCGGCCCGACATCCCCGGCGGCCCGATCGCCGCGGGTGTGGACCACACCCCGACCGCCGACCTGGTGCTCCAGACCGCGTTCACGGCCGCGAGCGAGCAGGCCTGCCCTGTCGTGGTGGTTCGCGCCTACGCGCCGGTCGTGCCCCTGACGACGATGCCGGTGCCGCCCCGGGTGGCGATCCTCCCCGAGCAGGACGACGCCGAACGGGCCCGGCTGGAGGCGCGGCTGGCGCCCTGGCGGGCCAAGTATCCCGAGCTGGAGGTCGACGAGGTGATCAGCCAGGGGAGCGCCGCCGCGGCGTTGGTCGAAGTCTCGCGCTCCGCTCGCCTGGTCGTCATCGGAAGCCGTGGCCGCAGCCCGATCAGCGGCGGACTGCTCGGCTCGACCGGCCTGCAACTGCTGCACCACGCCGAGTGCCCCGTGCACATCGCCCGCCAGGTGCGGTGACCGCACCGGCACCTCGTCCGAAGGGAGGCGGCCATGTCGGCCGATCCCCTGACCCGGGCCGCGGTCTTCTCCGGTCGAGCGCCGTCGCTGCACAACAGCCAGCCCTGGCCGTGGGTTCGCACCGCGGAGGCACTTGACCTGCGGCTGGAGCCCCGCCGCGTGCTGCGGCTCACCGACCCGGACGCCCGCCTCGCCGTGCTGAGCTGCGGCGCGGCCCTGCACCACGCGCGGGTGCACCTGGCCGCGAACGGCTGGTGCGCCGAGGTGAGCCGGTTCCCCGGACGGCGGCGACCCGGACCTGCTCGCCCGCCTCGTGCCGGGCGGCGAGGTTCCCCCCGACCACGACGCCCTGCGCCTGGAGCGGCAGGTGTTCCGGCGGTGGACGGACCGGCGCAACCCGCCGGGCCCGCCGCTCGATCTGCATCGGGTGCGCACCGTCCAGCGGGCCGTCCTCGGCCAGGGCGCCGGGCCGGCGCCGCGCTCATCGCCGAGACCCACCACCATGCCGCGGGCCGAAGGTCCTGGCCGCAGGCGCCGGCCGACCGGCTTCCCCGACGGGATCACGCTGCTCGACCGGGTGGCTGGTTCAGCCGCGCCGCCTCGCGCCGCGGCGGAGCCGGCCACGCAGCGCCGCGATCGCGACCGGCACCACCGACACGACGACGATGCCGATCAGGATGAGCTCGATGTTCGACCGCACGAAGGCGATCTGGCCCAAGAAGTAGCCAAGGATCGTGACGCCGCAGCCCCACAGCACGCCGCCCACGAGGTTGAAGAGAACGAACGTCCGGTACGGCATGTGGCTCGCGCCCGCCACCACCGGGGTGAAGGTCCGCACGATCGGCACGAAGCGGGCCAGCACGGCGATCGGGACCGCGTAGAAGATAGCGGTGTCGCCGAGCTCGGCGTGGTCGCGCACCAACGTGGTGTCGGGCACTCGGCTCTCGAGCCACTCCCCCGCGCTCGTGGTCAACGGCACGAGCGCCACCACGACGAGCGAGAGGATGGCGTTGAGGCCGGCGAGCCGTCGCCGGACGGCGGGCCACAGCGCCGTGGCGCCAGGATCAGGGCGCTCACCGGCAGCAGCACGACGACCGCGTGCACGAGCAGGACGTGCGCGGGGAGTCCGTTGACGGTGAACATGCGTGGCCTCCGGAATTCAGGTCGATCTGCCGAGCGGACGGACGAGATTCTTGGAGTTCTCCCAGGAGCGCGCGGCACCCTTGGCTGGTGGAGACAAGCGGCGCGGACGAGGGCGGCCAGGCCCGGCGCATCCTGCTGGTGGAGGACGACCGGGAACTCGGCGAGCTGCTCGTGCGGCTGTTCGAGCGCGCCGGATACGCCGCTGAGCTGGCCCGCGACGGCCAGGCCGGACTCCATCTGGGCCTGACCCGGTGCTACGACGCGCTGCGCCGCGTGGCGATCGCGTTGATCGACAGCGCGCTCAGCCACACCTCGGCCGGCGGCACGATCGAGGCCGCCGCGGTGCCCGGCAGGGGCGCCGCCTTCCTGGTACGGCTGCCGGCCGGTTCGTCATGAGGCATCGGCGACCCGCGCCGGCTCATAGCCGGCTCACAGCCCACGGACCGCGGCTTCCCAGCAGCCCGGCCGACAGTGACGGCATGACGGTTACCTCCAGCCCTCGCGCGCTGCCCCTTCCGGCGCCGTTCGGCCCCCGGCGCCCGGTGCCGGCCTGGTGGGGTGACGTCGGCGGCGTCGCCGCCGGGATCACCCTGGTCGTGGTGACCGCGCTGTGGCTGAGCAACGGCGGTTTCCAGCAGATCACCGGCGGCGGCCCGGACGCCGTTTCCGCAGCCGGTCGCCTCACCGGTCTCTGGGCTTCCGACCTGCTGTTGCTCCAGGTGCTCCTGCTGGCCCGGATCCCGCTGGTCGAGCGCGCCTTCGGCCAGGACAGGCTGGCTCGCTGGCACCGCTGGACCGGGTTCACCTCGTTCTGGCTCATGGCCGGGCACATCGTCCTGATCACCGTGGGCTACGCCGCTGCCGAGCGCAGCGGCGTACTCGCCGAGCTTTGGGACCTGATCCGGACCTATCCCGGCCTGCTGCTGGCCACCGCTGGCACGGCGGCGCTCTTGCTGGTGGTGCTGACCTCGGTCCGGGCGGCCCGGCGACGCCTGCGCTACGAGTCGTGGCACCTGCTTCACCTGTACGCCTATCTGGGCGCCGGGCTGGCGCTGCCCCACCAGCTCTGGACCGGCGCGGACTTCCTCGGTTCGACCGTCGCGACGGTGTATTGGTGGACGCTCTACGCGGCCACGGCCGGTTCCGTGGTCGCCTTCCGCGTCGGCCTGCCAGCCTGGCGGAACTGGCGGCACCGCCTGGTCGTGACCCGGGTGGCCGCCGAGGGCCCGGGGCTGACCTCGGTCTATCTGACCGGCCGGCGGCTCGACCGCTTGCCCGTGCGGGCCGGGCAGTTCTTCCAGTGGCGGTTCCTGGACGGTCCGGGCTGGTCGCGGGGCCACCCGTTCTCGCTGTCGGCCTCGCCGCGGGGGACCATGCTGCGGATCACCGTGAAGGATCTCGGGGAGGGCAGCGCCCGCGTCGCCTCGCTGCGCCCCGGCACGAGGGCGCTGGTCGAGGGCCCGTACGGCAGGCTCACCGGTGACGGTTACACCGGCGGTCCGGTCGTGCTGCTGGCCTGCGGTGTCGGGATCACACCGCTGCTGTCCCTGCTCGGCGAGCTGCCGTACCGGCCTGGCGAGGCGACCCTGGTCTTCCGGGCTCGCAGCGAGACCGAGATCGCCTTCCGCGCGGAGCTGGAGTGGTTCGCCGCCCACCGCGGTGTCCGCCTGGTGTTCCTGCTCGGCGCCCGGGCCGACCGCCCCTCCTGGCTGCCCGCCCAGTTCGCGGACCACAGCGACGCCGACGCGCTGCGGCAGATCGCCACGCACGTCGGGCACGCCCACGTGTTCATCTGCGGTCCGCCGGACTGGGCCGAGGCCGCCCGCGTGGCCGCCCGTGCTGCCGGAACGCCCGCGGACCGGGTGCACACCGAACAATTCGCCTGGTGACGAGAGGCTGCCCATGCGACGCATCACCCTCTGGCTCTTCTCCACGGTCGCGGCCGTGGTGCTGCTGTTCAGCTATCGCACCAGCACGGCAAGCACCGCGAGCGCCAGGACGCCGCCGGCGGCGGCTGCCCCGGCCACAACCGGTCCCGTACCCGGCCCGACCACCTCGGCCGGCCCGTCCGGCAAGACCTATACCGGGGCCAGTGTCGCGACCCGGTGGGGCGACGTGCAGGTCGCGATCACCGTCGCCGGGGGAAAGATCACTGACGTCGCGGTCCCGGTCTACCCCAGCGGGAACCACCGCGACGAGGAGATCAACGCCCGGGCTTTGCCGATCCTGCGCAGCCAGACCCTCGAGGCGCAGAGCGCGGACGTCGACACCGTCTCCGGCGCCACGGTGACCAGCGAGGGCTACCTCCAGTCGTTGCAGTCGGCCCTCGACGCCGCCCACCTGTCCTGACGCCGGCGGCCTGGTCGGTCAGCCGTGCGCGTGCTCGCCGAGCGGGCGGCCCGCGGTCACCGCGCCGATGCGGGTCAGCCACGCCGGGAGCCGGTCGTCGACCGTGCCGCAGCGGTACCCGACATGGCCGTCCGGCCGGACCACGACAACGCCGCCTCCCTCCCGGCCGGTCAACCGATGCAGGTGAACGTACGGTCCCGGCGCGGGCAACCGCAGATCGGCCGCGTCCCGCTGGAGCAGCACGCGCATGCCCGGCCGTTCCAGCAGCCGGTGCACCGGCAGGCGCTCGTCGCCGCAGGTCACGATCTCGTCGGGCAGCCGGGCGCCGGGGCGTGGCAGGCCCCGGCCCGCGGGCCGCTCGTCGACCGCCGACGGGCCCGTGGGATAGCGCACCCAGAGCTGCGACAGCATCCGCCCGCCCAGGCTGAGCAGACCCGGAATCCGCAGCACCCACGGCAGTACCGGCACGGCGATCGGCGCGACGACGCCTCGCAGCAGACTCGCCACTCCCCCGGCGGACTCGGCCCAGAACACCGCGTCCGTCATCGCCAGGACCCGGCCGGCGACCGGTCGCCGCGCCGGGACAGGCTGTACGCCGGTCAGGGCCGAACGACCCTGACGCCAACGGATCCCCGGGGCAACCCGGGGCGCTGCTCGCGGCCGGACTGATGCACCTGCTCACCGTCGCCGTAGCCGAACCGCGCCGGTTCTTCGGCTGGATCATGGCGCTGGTCACGCTGATCGCGATCGCATGCCCTTGACGCTCGCCGACCGGCCCGCATCGCGACTGCCGTGATCAATCCGGCCATCGGTGTCGCTGTCGCGACGATCGTCGACAGTGTCGCCCGAACGACCCAGCGTCCCGGGCCGCCGCAGTCGCTCGGTGGACGGGTTCCGACCCACGAACGGCCACAACGGCCGACGGGGCCTGACCCGTCTCAGCTGCCCGGCGCGATGCCCCGCGCGGCCAGGAACCGGACGAATCCCCCGAACTCACGGACCGCAGGCCGCGTTCCTGGCCGCCGGTGACGCACAGCCGGGACGCCTGGCCGGTTCCGCCCACCTCCGCTGAGCACCGTCCGGGACTCGCCTGCGGCGGCTCACCGGCGCCCGCCGTGGAACGGGACCGTCGGTGTACGCGGTCGTGCCGATCGGCCCTGACCGCTCCGGACGTGATGTGGCAAACCCGTAGGTGTGGAAAGCATGACGACGGAACCCGGACCGGCGGTCGACGCGCGCGCCGGATCGAAGGGAACGCGGATAGACCTCCTCGGCATCGGGGGTGCCGTCCTGCTCAGCGTCGACTCGGCCCGGGACAGCACCGGCTACGTGACCAGCCCGACCATGCAGCTGAGCACCGCCACGGCCGCCGTGACCGCGGGGCACATCTCCATCACCGACACCGGTCTGTGGGCCCGCAACGTCGCCGACGTGGGCGGGGTGCGAGTGACCGTGGCCTCGGCCGACGGACAACCCATGTTCATCGGCATCGCCCCGGAGCGTGAGGTCGACGCCTGGCTGGCCGGCACGGCCCACGACCAGTTGACCGGCTTCGAGTCCAGCGCCGGCCGCTACGACCGGGTCGCGGGTATGACCCGGGCCGTTCCCGACCCCACCGCCGAGACGTTCTGGCTGGCCAGCGGGGTCGGCTCCGGCGCCACGCTGCGCTGGGAGGTCACCGACGGCGACTACGCCGTGGTCGTCGCCAACCTGGACGGCACGCCGGGCATCGCCGCCGACGTGCGGGGTGCGATCCAGGTGCCCGACCTGACCGGCCTGGGCGGTGGGCTGCTCGCCACCGGCATAGTGCTCGGGCTGATCGCCGTCGGGCTGATCGTGCTGGGTGGTGTCGGCATCGGTCGCCGGCACACCGAACCACCGCCGACCGCCGGGCCGACCGGCCCAGCGCCGCAGGAGATCCCCCGGTGACCGTCGGCTCGTAGGAGAAAGGAGCACCGCGATGACACGGACGGACATGCCGGAGACCGGCGACCTGCGCGAGGTGGCGATCACCCGCCTGCGCAAGAAGCGCGACCTGCAGGCCCACGTGCTGGCCTATGTCCTGGTCAATCTGTTCCTGACCGGAATCTGGCTGCTGACCATGCCCGGCGGATTCTTCTGGCCGATGTTCCCCCTGGCCGGCTGGGGCATCGGACTCGCCTTCCACATCTGGGACGTGCTCGTCGGCTCGGTCCCCTCGGAGGAGGCGATCCGCGCCGAGATGAAACGGCTGGAACGTCGCTGACACGAACCGTGGCCCGGGAAGATCCCGGGCCACGGTCGTCCGCGACATTTCTCCAGGCGCTGAGCGTCAGTCGACCAGGAAGACCGGGCAGTCCGCGTGCTGGACCACCGAACGGGACACCGAGCCGAGCAGCCCGGCCTCGCGGAGACCACCGCCCCGCCGACCGACCACGACGGCCGCGGCCTGGCCGGACGCCTCGATCAATGCCTCGGCCGGGTCCTCGGCGACGAACCGCCAGTGCGTCGTCACCCCGTCCGACGTCTCCTGGCGCTCAACCCGGGGCGTCCGGCTCGCGTGCAGGAGCACGAGCTCACAGCCGCGCAGCTTGGCCTCCCCGTGGGCGAAGGCGACCACCCGGTCGCTGTCCGGCCCGCCGACGCCGGCCACGACCGGGCGGGCGTCGAACCCGGGCCGCGCCGGCCAGCCGGGGATCCGCACGAGCAGGACCGCGCCGGTGTGGCGAGCGGCCACCCGATCGCCGACGGTACGGCCGAACGCCGCGCCGACCGGCCCGTGCCGGTGCCCCACCACGATCAGCCCGGCGTCGCGACCCTCCGTCAGCAGGGCGTTCGCCGCCGGTCCGACGATCAGACGGCTGGTCACCGGGACCGAGCCGGAGCAGGCGTGCACGCGGTCGATCAGCCGTTCCAACAGGCGGGAGTCCACCATGCGCACGGACGCGTGAACGTCGCCGGAGTGCCGGGCATGCACGAGCCGGAGGTGCCAGCCGCGCAGCTCGGCCTCGATCGCGGCATGGTCGACGGCGACGTAGCTGGTCGCGCTGTCGTCCACACCGACCACGACCAGACCCGTACGGGTGACCGTGGCGGGGGGCGGCGGGTCGAGCGCCGGGCCGACGGCGTGCTCCGCCCCGTAGCCGGCCACGTCGAGATAACGGTCGATCACATCGCTGTACCGTGTGGGTCGCCCACGGGTCGTGCAGCCGCGCACGGCGTCCCGCTCGGCACGGAGTCTGTCGAGATCAGTCATGGCCGCCTCCCCACACCGTTGGTCACCTCCATGACAACCCGGGCTGACCGGTGTGGACAGGGCCGTTGGACAGGTTCTGACCGGCTCAACGGCCGATCGGTGGCTGTTGAGCCGGCTGTGGCGCATGCCCTGGTCCGCTGGTGCCTCTACCGGACAACCGCGACCGTGGCCGGCACGTGATGCAGCACGTATCGGCTGATCGAGCCCAGCCGCAGGCCGGCGAAGCCGCCCCTCCCCCGCGCCCCGAGCACCACCATCCGCGCGTCCGCGGCAGCCTCTGCGATCACCCGGTACGGATGCCCGATGATCGCTTCGTGCCGTACCTCGACATCGGGGAACTTCCGGCGCCACGCCGCGGTCTGCTCCCGCACCGCGGCCAGCTCGGCCGTCGCGATCTCCTCAGGGTCGACGTTCGGGCTGCCGATCAACGGGTCCGGGGGCGGCATCCAGGCGCGCACCACGAGCAGCGGGGCCTGTCCCGCGGCGGCCTGCTCGAATGCGAACCCAGCGGCACGATCGGCGTGCTCCGACTCGTCGAGGCCCAGCACGACAGGCCGTCCAGCCGGGTCATCGGGCTCCCGCACGACCACGACGGTGCACGCGGCATGCGCGGCCAGCGCCCCCGCCACCGATCCCAGCCAGAATCCTTCGAACACGCCGTGACTGCGGCCTCCGATCACCAGGAGATCCGCGCCGGCCGACAGCTCCCGCAACACCGACGCCGGGGTGCCGTGCGCGATCACTCGACTCGCCTCGACGCCGGGAAACTCGGCCGATTCCTCGTCGACGGCCGCCGCCAACATGGTTTCCAGGTCTTTCTCGGCCGCCATATCAGGCCATACCGGCACGCCGGGCACCATCGAGGCCGCCGGCATGTACTCCGGCCACCTCCACACATAGACCAGATCCACTTCGGCCCGCGTACGGGCGGCCTCACGGAACGCCCACCGCAAGGCCCGCCGCGCGTCGCGTGACCCGTCGTACCCGACAACAATCCTCGTCTCGGACATGGTGCAGACCTCCTCACCCCGAGCCTTCTTCCGCCCGCGACCCCGGCGCCAGCGCCAACCGGCCCGCGGGAGGGGGCTGTGCGGCACTGTCCCGTGCCGGGGCGCGGCACCTACGGTGTCCCTGCTGTTGTGTCCACAGTGGAAGGACCTTCGTATGGGCCGGGGAAGGCGAACTCGAACGTCGGCACCATGCTCATCAAGTGTGTGGCGGGCATCCACGAACCGGACCGGGGGACGATGCTGTGGGACGGCCGCGAAGTGCGTGTCCGCAGCCCTCGCGAAGCCTCCGCCCTCGGCATCGAGACCGTCTACCAGGACCTGGCCCTGGCCGACAACCTCGACGTCGTACAGAACATGTTCCTCGGCCGGGAGAAGCGGCGTCACTGGCTGCTCGACGAGGACGAGATGGAACAGGCCGCGACGGCCACGCTGCGGGACCTGGGCGTTCGACCGGCGGCGCGTCTTGGAGTACATGACCAGCGGATGTGCCGGCACGATGGCGCCGCTCTGACGGCGGCGTCAAGCACGGGGGTGATCGGAGCCGCTGTCGCCGTCAGCACGGGGAGCCAGCACGACCACGGCGGTCTCGGTCGGCCGCAGTGCCGCGTAGGCGTCCAGTTTCGGGTCGAACTCGCTCCACCGGGCCCACAACCTCGACCGCTCGTCCCCAGTCGCGGCGTGGGCTCGGACCGGCCGGCTCCCGCCCACCGTCTCCACGACAGCATCCGGGTGCTCCCGCAGGTTCAGCCACCAGGCCGGCTCGGGCGATCCCCAGCCGTTCATGGCCAGTAGAACCACATCGGGACCGTCGTCGAAGTACGCGAGGATGACGCCACGGTCACGACCGGTGCGGCGCCCGACGGTGGTCAGCCGCAGCATCCCCCACCGACCGTGACGCGGTCGCCGCAACCCGAGGCGCCCGCCGGTGGCGCGGTACAGAGCCCGATGGAACGACCAGGCGAAACGGATGAACCAGCGGGGCGGGAGCCAGGGTTTGCCGGCCTTCTGCTCCAACGACATCGCGTCCTCCCTCGAACGACGGCACAGTGGTCTCCCTGGACCATTCACCCGGGAAGCGACCGCCGCCAGGGTCACACGTCCCGACTCGAGCCGGCGGAGTGGCCGCGTCATCGGGCCCGCGTGAAAGTGAGCGGGCCCAGATCCAGATGCATAACGCGCGCGAGCGTGCCGGGCTTGCCGCTGAAGACGACTCGGCCGCCGGTGAAGAGCAGATCACTGCGGAAGACGTACGGGTCGTCGGGATCGTCGGGCAGCAATGGTGCGCCGCGCAGGAGCGCGCACCGGGCTGAGGAACCGCATCGTCAGACGGCCGCGACGGACCAGCACCTGGGCGCCGGCTCCGAGGAACAGCCGAGCCGGGTCCGTCCAGTACGCCGAGAGGCGGTACCGGCCGCAAAGGTCGGTCCACAGCTCCGGGTGGTGGGGCAGGTCGTCTCGGGGTGCCGGCGGTGGCAGCCCGAGCACCTGCCGCGCCGAGGCGGCCGCCTCGGGAGTGAGCCAGTGCAGGCCACCGGCGGCGCCGTTGGCCTGCGCGACGACCCCGACGCCGGCCGGGGGCACCAGGAACAACTGCGCGTCGAACCCGGGCAGCAAGCCGTCGTCCAGGTCGTGACGCAGCCGCTCCACGGCGTCCAGCGCGGTGATGTCGACCTCGACGTTGGCCTCGGTGTTGAGCAGGAACCAGCACACCGGTTCGGACTGCGTGTCCACCGCGGCCAGTCCGCGACGGTAGAAGTCGTCCGCGTTGGCGAAGAACAGTGGGGAGTCGTAGCGGTAGACAACCAGGCCCGGCACGGTGTGCGCATCCGGATAGTCGTCGACGTCGTGCATGCCGGCCAGGCCGGGAACCAGTCCCTCGACCGCGTCGTGCGGCCGGGCCACCCGGGCCAGCGTCTCCGCCACCGACAACGCGACCGCGAGCAGCACGCCGTAGAGGATGTCGAACATCAGCACGCCGCCCATCGCCGCGAGCGCCAGCACGAGTTCGCTGCGGCGGAAGCGGGCCAGCCGCCGGAAGCCCGCCACGTCGATCAGGCGGACCGCGGCGTAGACCACGAGCGCGCCGAGCGCCGCGGCGGGGGAACAGGACCAGCACAGCTACCGCTGCTGCTGACCGGGAAACCGCGGAACAGGCCGGCCAGGGTCGCGTACGCCAGCACCTGGGGCACGAGGTAGGCCGCCGCAGTCACCCCTGCCATGAGGTCGCCGCGCCACCACCGCCGGTACTGGCGCGCAAGGACGAACCCAGGCCGAATCACCGTCCCAGCATGCCGCCGACCGGTCCACGACAGCAGGTCCGAAGTGCTCTGATCTGAGGTTCTCCGCGCCTTCAAGGACCTTCGACCCGCCGTTGCTCAGGGCCGGTGACGGGCCCGGCCGGCCAGCGACACGATCTTCACGGGGACGGCGATGAACGAACCGGCGATGGCGATGATCAGCAGGACGCGCGCCACCGTCGGCCACCACGATCCGGCGCCGAAGTCGAACGGGAAGACCTGCCACATCCGCACGAGCACGACGAGCCCGATCCCGGTCGTGACGAGACCACCGGCCGGCACCAGCCACGACGAGGGCCGGGCCAGGTAGACGAGGTTCGCGGCCAGCCCGACCGCCAACGAGACGTTGACGATCACCAGTACGCGCTCCGTCTCGCTCGTGAGGAAGGGGAGCGCCTCCCAGCCCGGTCCGACATTGATCAAGTAGAGCAGGACGGCGTTCACCGCGGCGGCGACGGCGTACCCGGTCCGTTGGGTTCCGACGGGCTTGTGGGTGGCGGTGTTGACGGTCATCACGTTTCCTCCGCTGGTGATGCGGCTGGGCGCGCCCCGGCGTACGACACCTGGCGCGCTCAGCCGGGCGGTCAGGAGGTCAGGTGCACTGGGCGGTGGGTGAACTGCTCGATGTCGCCCGTGGTGACGTCGAGCAGCTGGTAGGCCAGGTCGGCCAGGGCGCGTGCGGTGGCGAGCTCGTCGCCGATCTCGGGCACCTCGGTGTCGGCCGGGCGGCGGCGGGCCACTCCCGTGCCGCGCAGCGGGTTACGGGAATCGGTGTGCAACACCGCCACGGCCTGAGTCCGGCGCTCGTCCTCGTTCTCGTCGATGTTCACTTCGATCGTCCAGGTCCGGGTGTGAACCATGACGGCACCTCCGTTCGGTAGCGATGCTTCATCGCAGCCCCGGACGGGTGGGACGGCCAGAGCCGAAGGTCCCGCCAAGCCGGTTCATAGCCCCCTACACCGTGCCAACGCCCCGGGAACACGCTGATGGCAGACGCGCCGGGGGACACGGCGGCCGTGCTGCCCGCCGAGAGAGGAGTGCGGTCATGAACAGGCCCGTAGTGGTCGGGATCGACGGTTCTGAACGAGGTCTGACCGCGGTGCGGCTCGCGGCCGCCGAGGCGGCCCGGCGTCACCGTGGGCTGCGTATCGTGCACGCGTTGATCTGGTCACCTCGACCGCCACGGCCGCGTCCTGGCGGGCGAGAGTTGTGCGAGCGGCGTTGGCGGTGAACAGTTCGGAGCCGTCGAGCAGCACGGTGGCGCCGCCGGGCCCGGCGAGGACGGCGACGGGCACGACGCCGTCGCGCCGAGCCCGAACCGCTTCGGCGCGGCCCTCGCCGGGCGCGACGTCAAAGCTGGCCGCATATCCGAAGACCACGAGCAGCAGCAGAGGCAGCACGACCATCATGGCCAGGGTGCGACGGTCCCGGCGCATCTGCCGGAACTCCTTCACGATCATCGCCCTCATGGGGCTCGAACCATGCCCGACCGCTGATCATTTGCTCCCCCGGCCTTACCGTGGTGCCACCCGGAAGACCGGGTAGTCGGCGGCGATCCGTTCGAACTCGACGAGCGGGGCCCGTCGGTCGACCGGTACGTGTGCGCGTGCGCCGGGCGCGACGGCCAGATATTGCCGCAGAATGGGGGCGCGTTCGGCCGGGTCAACCTCGACCAGCCGGACCGGCCGGCGGCGGCCGTGGCGCAGCACCGCCTCGCCGTCGGCCGCTCGCACGTTGGCCACCCAGTTCGCCCCGTTGCCGAGCATCGAGACGAGATAGCGTTCACCCCGGTATCGCGCGATCACCAGGGGGCAGGCGACGGTGTGGCCGCTGCGACGGCCGGTCACCTCGAGGGTCACCCAGTCCGGCGGTGCGAAGATCGCCCGGCCGAACTGGAACGCCGACAGCCGGTTGAGCGTACGGGCCAGTCGCGTCGGGCGGCCGCCGCGATACATTCGGCGGCGCATCGCCTCGGTAATGATCATGCCTGCCTCCGGTGCTCTCGCACGATGACTCTCGCGGTTGCCCGCAGCGTCCCGCTCGTAGCGGCGGCACGGCAGAGCCTCGGGTCCCGGGCATGCCGGCCGAAGGGCCTGCGGTGACGCGGACTCCGCTCAAGCGGGCGAGGACGCGCGGATCTGCGCCGCCACGTCGCGCGCCCACCCCCGCACACGCAGGGGATTGCGGAAGTCGCCGGCCCGGCCCGTACGGGCCATCCGCCGGGCGAGGAAACCGAGCCAGCCCCGGGCCTCCGCGGTCATCCGGCCGCCGAACGTGACATGCTCACGCGCACCGAGCTCGTGCAGGGCCTCCTCAGCGTGGTGGCCGGGCGGAAGCGGACCGTCGTCGGCCGAGGTGTCCAGAGGCCCGCTGCTGAAGAGCCAGACGGGTTTGCCGGCGAAGTCGCTCGCGTGTCGGCGCACGAATCGGCGGACGTCCGGATGCCAGCCCGCCGCGTAGACGGCCGAGCCCAGAACGAGAGCCTCGTAACGACCGGCGCCCGAGACGTCGGCGGCTGCCGACAGCCGCACCTCGAACCCGGCGTCACGCAACTCCTCCGCGATCCAGCCCGCCAGTTCCGCGGTGCCGCCTCCCGTGCTCCCGCAGGCGACCAGAACCACCACGACGCACCTCCAAGCTCCGGCTTCCACGGTGTTCTCACCCGGGTGTCAGCGGTAGGGACCAAAGTCCGGAGAATTCGACTGAGCGGAAGCGTGGTGACGCTGCGAAACGCCCGTCGGTAATCCTGGGTGATGACGCCCGGGAGCGGCCGTGACACAACGTTTCCGGCCTTCCGCGGTTTCGCGTCATTCGCAATCCTTAACGGTCCTGATAGGACTGAGAGCCCTGCCCGCCGCCTCGACGCGGAGCAATTATCGCACTGAGGGCCGACGCGGTTCCGCCTCCGGCGAGACGGCGTTTTCGAGCTTCCGGCAGGACGACGTCCACCGAGCGCCCACCGTGATCGCCCGATCTCCGGAAAGGAGTCAGACATGGCTGAACACTTCGATCCCAACATTCCGCCGAAGGCCGACACCGATCCCTGCATCGAGGGCGACTTCACCGGGCCGGTCGTCGTTCTCGAGAAGCCGGCACTCGGCCAAGGCAACCTGGTCATCGACCGGACGAAGCCGTTCGACATCAAGGTCGGCTGGCGTATGTTCGGCAACCTGGTTCCACTGTGGCTCACCGCGATGTCGCGTCATCAGCACCACTCGGAGCTACGACGTCTCGGATCCGTCGAAGGCCCGATCATCAAGGTCGAGGAGCCGCAGACCGCGGCCCTTCCGGCCTGACAACCGATCGATCGCCCGTCCGGGACCGCCCCTGACGGGCGCCATCATCCGCAGCGCCGTCGCCGGTGACAGCGGGCCCGTTCGCACAGGCCGTACGTCCCTGCCGCCGCAGCCCCGCCCTTCGTAGCGTCGAGAACATGGGGAGGTCTGCACTCCCCCGGGCGAAATGGAGGCACAACGATGTTGTACGGAACGAGACATCGCCGCTTCGCCATAATCGCCGGCGCTTTCCTGGCCGTCCTGCTGGCTCTCGGTGGCGTCTGGCTGTTCACGCGCGACAGCGGCCCGGATGACGTGACGGTGTCTCCGGGCGCGCCGCCGGCTTCGAGCGACGTGGAACCCTCGGTCGAGCCGAGCAGCCCGTCGGCGCCCAAGCCCGCGACGATGACCGTCACGATTTTCTTCCACCGCGGGCGCGACGCCGACCCGGCCAAGGTGGTAGCCGTACGACGCATCGTGCCGCGCACGTCCAAGGTCGGCACGGCCTCGTTGAAGCAGTTGCTCGCCGGCCCGACGAAGGCGGAGCGCCAGTCCGGCTACTGGTCGTTCTTCTCGCCCGCGACTGCGGGCAAGCTGCAGAGCCTGCGAATCGACGACGGTGTCGCCCGCGCCGACTTCCGGGACCTGCGCACGATCATCCCGAACGCGAGTTCCAGCAGCGGCAGCATCGCCCTGCTGGCCGAGCTCGACCACACGCTCAAGCAGTTCCGCACGGTTCGCACGACCGTCTACTCGTTCAACGGTGACGTCGCGGCGTTCTACGAGTGGCTGCAGCGCGAGGTGCCGGTGGTCACGATGCCCGGGCTCGGCGAGGCCCGTCGCGTCGCGCAGGACTTCCTGCACCGGATCGTCGGCATGCCCGAGCCGGTGTACGTCTCGGCCCGCTGGCGCAGCGACTTCATCGCCACCGTCGACTTCCGCTCCCGGATCAGCGGGGCCGGATCGATCAAAGGCCCGATCACCACGGTGACGCTGGGCAAGGGGAGCAAGACCTTCTCGGTGCTCGACGTTCGCACGAGCACCATCCAGGTGGACCGGCCCGCCGCGGCGATCTCGCCGACCGCCTTGCAGGTCGTCACGTCGCCCCTGCAGCTCTCCGGCTCGGCGCTGGCCTTCGAGGGCAACGTAGCCGTGCGTGTGCTGCAGACGAGCGGCGGCGTCCGTCAGCTGGGCTCCGGAACTGTCACCGGCGGCGGCGACGTCATGCGGCCGTTCAGCGGATCGGTGGAGTTCCGGCGTCCGAGCGCCGACCTCGGCTGGGTGATCTTCGTCGAGCACTCCGCCATCAACGGAGCCGTCACCAAGGCCACCGCCGTCCGAGTGGCTTTCCACACCATCGAGAGCTGAGTCCACGAGGAGAACATCATGTACGGCTGGCAGGTGGCTGCTCCGGGTCGCGACGTTCGGCGGGCCCTTCGCCGGACACCCATGTTCGTGCCCCGCCCCGGGCCGGGCGAACTTCTGGTCGTGGTCGACGCGTGTGGTGTCTGTCGCACCGACCTGCACGTCGCCTCCGGTGAACTGCCACCGCGCCGGCCGTCCGTGGTGCCCGGGCACGAGATCGTGGGCCACGTGCTCGAGCCGGGAGCGGGCGCCGAGGGCTTCCGTCCGGGCGACCGCGTCGGGATCGCCTGGCTGCGCGAGACCTGCGGACGGTGCCGTTTCTGCCTGCGGGGCGACGAGAACCTGTGCCCTGACTCGCGGTACACCGGCTGGGACGCCGACGGCGGGTACGCCGACTGTACGACAGTTCGCGCCGACTTCGCATACGTCCTGCCCGACGGCTACGACGACGCCGAGCTGGCGCCGCTGCTGTGCGCGGGCATCATCGGTTACCGGGCGCTGCGCCGGACGGAGTTGCCGCCCGGCGGGCGCCTGGGCATCTACGGCTTCGGCGCCTCGGCCCACCTGACCGCCCAGATCGCGATCGCCGAGGGGGCCACCGTGCACGTTCTGACCCGGTCGGAGCAGGCCAGGAAGCTGGCGCTCGAGCTCGGCGCCGCGTCGGCCGGCGAGGCCTACGACGCACCGCCCGAACCGCTGGACGCGGCGGTGCTCTTCGCACCGGTCGGCGACCTGGTGCCGGTCGCGCTGCGGGCCCTCGACCGCGGCGGCACGCTCGCCGTGGCCGGCATCTACCTGACCGACATCCCGTCCCTGGAGTACGAACGTGACCTCTTCCAGGAACGCACCGTCCGCAGCGTCACCGCGAACACCCGGGCCGACGGCCGTGAACTGCTCGCCTTCGCCGCGAAGCACCGGCTGACCGTGGCGACCACCCCGTATCCGATGTCGCGGGCCGCCGACGCGCTCGTCGATCTCGCCGCCGACCGGGTCAACGGCGCCGCTGTACTCCTGCCCAAGACATCATGAACTCCGGCGGTCGTTGTCGCCGAGGACCGGAGAGGTCCCTTCCACGAGTTCGGCGGTCCATCCGGCGGCAGCCGATTTCTCCATGCGGTCTGCACACCGGTTGCACCCCGCCGCCATGCCGGCGAGCCACCGTGAAGGTGTCAGAAGGAAGGGAGGAGTCATGAAGACCATCACTCGCCGTGCGGCCACCCTGATGGCGGCCGGTGCGCTCGGCCTGGGCGGACTGGCTGTCACAGCTCCGGCGCTGGCCGGCAACGGCCCGTTCGGGCCCGGCCCGTCCAGCACGTCGACCACCGATCCAGCCGGCCACGGCATGGGCCCGGGTTACGGCATGGGCTCCGGATACGGCACGGGCATCGGGGATGGCGTCTGCAACCGCCTGCCGGTCACCGCGCAGCAGGGCACGCTGACCCCCGCGCAGAAGACCACGCTGGCGTCCATGGCCCAGGAGGAGAAGCTCGCGCATGACCTGTACGCGGCGTTCGCCGCCCGCTACGACGCGGTCGTCTTCGACCACATCGCGGCCGCCGAGACCCAGCACCTGCGCGTCGTCCAGACGCTGCTGCAGCGCTACGGCGTGCACGACTCCACCGCCGGGCAACCGGCCGGCACGTTCACCGACCAAGCCGTGCAGTCCACCTACGACAAGCTGCTGGAGCAGGGCGAGAACAGCCGGTCCGCCGCCCTGGCCGCCGGGCAGCAGGTGGAACGTGACGACATCGCCGCCCTGAAGGCTGCCGACGCCGGGCTGACCGCGCCCGATGTCAAGCAGGTCTACGCCAACCTGCTCGCCGCCTCGCAGCGACACCTGGCCACTTTCACCCGCTGGGCGACCCGGTGACCGCACCCGTGGCCGGGCGGCTCGCTGCCCGGCCACGGGCCGGGGTCTCATCTGCCGGCCGGGTCGCCGGTCTCGGCGGGGAGGCCGCGGCTGCTTCGCAGGCTCCAAATGATCGACACGGCGATCGTCAGAATGATCACGGCCAGGGTCACGGGTCTCGCTCAGGACCAGCTTGACGCCGGCGAACGCGAGCAGCACCGCCAAGGGCGCCTGTCTCGTTGATCGAGCGTGCCTCCCAAACATTGGACATTCGGAGCTGACTGGACGGCATCGGTCAATGCATAATCGTTGCCATGGCGGTCACCTATCGATCACATAGGGTAATCGCGCCCCGTCGGACCGCCAGAGGCGGCGACCAGGGTTCGGGTGGCGCGTGGTCTTGGCAATGGAACCAGGACTTCAGTGGTGGTATGCAGGTTGGCGTCGACGAAGCCGAGCGCATTGGTCGACGGTCGGCCGGTGAAGGCGGCGACGGGCCTCGGCCAGATGGCCCGGCGTCGGACGGGACGCCATCCGCTGGTCCGCCTACTCCGCCGGCGGGTGATCATCCCCGCGACGAAGTGATGGGCGATCGTCACCGCGACGAGTTGGCGGGCGGGACGGTCATCGGGTGCGACGACTGCGGCACGACGGTCTCGATCGGCACCGGGCATACCGACTTCGTCACCTTCGACGTTCAGGGAAATGGGTGTCATCGCTGCAATGCTGCGGTTGCCGACGGGTCCAAACGCGAACCAGCCGACGACAAAATCTGGCAGACCGTGCGGTTGTGGTGGGTGGATGACGGCGAGGACCGAGCGCAGTGGCAGCTCTCGCTGGAGAACGCCGACTACCAGGGCGTCCGGCCTATCAAGGGGTTCGGACCGCCGTCGGCCGAGTCGCCGGGTCGGCGCCCGGAGGTCGACAGCGAGTGGAACGAGCGGCTGGCACCGGTACTAGCGGACGCCGCAGGGACGGCCTGGCAGTGGGTGTCGGAAACCTGGCGCCCTTACTACTGCCGGATCCTGGAGATGTTCGCTGATCTGCTAGACGTCTTCTGGAGCTCACTGGTCGCCGAGGCGCGGGGTGCCAGTCGCCTGGTGGTTCGCCTAACCGGGCTGCCGAGCGCAGTCTCGACCGTACTGAGGGGAACAGCGGCCCGTGTACTGATCTCGGAGCGGTCGATCATTGGTTCAGTCGCCGACGTTGTCGAGCTGTTCCGCGCGGTGGAGAGTCTCTACTGCGCCGGTACCAGGAACGTGTCGGTCTGCTCCGTGGCCCGGCAACGTCTGGGTGTTCCGGAGCCCGTGCCGACTGTCGCGGCGTTGCAACGCCTCGCGCCCGAGCCGGTGCTGCTGGCCTTGACCGGCACCAGTGATCTGCTGACCCTGTCCAGCCTCCTCGATCTGGACCCGGTCCAGGCCAGAGCACGACAGGCTCAACGGGTCTCCGCCGCGGAGCCAGCCCTTGTGGAAAGGCCGCCGACCGACGCCGCGGCACCCATCCCTGCGGTGCCGCCGCCGGCTCCCGCTCGGACGGCTCAGAGGGGGGAGATCGGACTCGAGCGGACAATCAGCCAGGTGGCCGCCATCGGCGAAACACCACGTGCACCGTCGACCTTCGGCCGGCCATGATCACTGACGGCCACGACGAAGCGCTGCGACAACTCCGCGAACTTGCACAGGCCACGGCCGTCGTTGACGAACCGGCCGGGATCCAGATATTGGAGGTGAGACTCCCATTCCATCCACGTGACTGGCTGCGGATCGACCTACTGCTGGATTGCCGTTTTCGGGATACCTGGCGCCCGATGGTCCCCTTGCTCGACGCCGAGCAGGTAACCGTTCTGGTACCCAGCGACTACCCGTTCCAGAAACCGATGCTGACCGTCGACCATCGCAGATTCGCCACCCTGCCGCACGTCTGCTGGGGAGAGCTGATCTGCCTGTACCTGACGGACGGCGACTGGGACCCTAGCCGCGGGATGCGCGGCTTCGCTGAACGGATGCTGGACTGGTTCCGTCAGGTCGCCGACGGCACTCTCCCAGACGCGGAAATCGTTCTGGAACCGCCCTTGACCAGAAATTCCAGCCTGTCCGCGCGGCTCATCGTCCGAAGCGACGTTCCCGAGCCGCTGGCGCTCGACCAGGGTCTCTGGACCGGTTTCGCCGTCGTCGAGGCGGTCCGCTTCAACACGTACGAGGTACGCCGATGGCTGCCCGAGAACGACCCGTTCCCAAGCGAGGAGAGTGAGGAGGAGCCGGCGCGTGATCGTTCGTTTCTGGCCGTCGTGCTGGCCCTGCCGAACCGGGTGGCCGCTACCTACCCGGAGTCGGCTGAGGAACTGCTAGACCTGCTAGCGAGGCAGGGAGTCACAGCCGAACGGGTGAACGGGCTCCTCGAGAAAGCCGCCCAATGGACATCGGCTAGTGCGTTGCCGATGACCCTCGTCATCACGCCGGCGCCCCGGCACCTGTCGCCGAGTTCGCGAACCGCATACCTCGCGGCCTGGAGCCTCCCGCCGAGGCGATTGAGGCCCGCCGATTCGATCGCCTGGGTCAAGATTTACGACCAGCGACCGCAATTCACCCGGCGGCGTGATCGGAATCGGCCGGCGGCCTGGCTGCGAGGCAAGCGGGTACTGGTGCTGGGTTGCGGCGGTCTCGGGGCGCCGATCGCTGAGCATTGTGTACGGGCCGGCGTCTCCGCCCTCCATCTCGTCGATTCGAAGGTCGTCACCCCGGGAATCCTGGTGCGCCAGCCGTACTGGGACCGGGACATCGGGAACGCCAAGGCTAACGTCCTCGCCGCCCGCCTGGCCGAGATCAATTCGGACACCGCGATCACCCCGCTCCAGCAGGACGCCATCGACCTCATTCTTGGCGCTGAGGGCCTGCCGGTGGTGGATCTGATCGTCGACGCCACGGCAAGCCGATCGGTTGCTACGGCGCTAGAGCGGGCCCGGTGGACGACTGACGGCCCGCAGCCGCCGCTGCTGTCGGTCATGGTGGGTCACGACTGCTCGCTCGGCGCATCGACACTGGCGCTGCCCGGAGCCAGCGGCGCGGGTGACGACATCCTGCGCCGCTTGTCAATCGCCGCTGCAGAGGATGGCGAACTGGCCGATGTGCTCGACGACTTCCATCCGGACCTGCCTCGTACGGATCTGTTCGTGCCGGAGCCCGGCTGCTCCGATCCAACGTACGTGGGATCCGCCGCCGATCTGGCCCTGTTCGGCGCGGGGCTGCTTAACGACGCGCTGCGGCTGCTGGGCGGGGAGCGGCATCCGGCTTCCCCGAAACGCTGGGCGACGGTGCTCCGCTCGCCGGGCCGGGCACCGGCCACCACCCGACGGCACTGGCCGGAGCCACTGATCATGCAAGACATGAAGCGCGAATTCCAGATCCGCCTGGATCAACGCGCCTACGCCGACGTCCGCCGCGAGATGCTGCGCACTGCTGACGAGCGTGGTCTGCGGGTGGAGACGGGCGGCCTGCTGTTAGGTCAGATCGACATCGCGAGCCGCGTGGTCTGGGTGACCGAGGCGCAAGGGCTCCCGGCGGGAAGCACGGCGCGTGTGGAGGGCCTGCGGCTGGATCCGGCCGAGGCGCGGGCCTCAGTGGCTGAGCGCCGGTTCCGGACCCGCAATCTGGTCGGCTTCATTGGCGAGTGGCATTCGCATCCGCGGTCTTCGCCGCAGCCCAGCCGTATCGACATCGAGTCGATGACCGACCTGGCTCGTTCCACCGGCACTCCGGTGCTATTGATGATCTTCGGCGGCGACGGCCCGGACGGGCTGCCGAGCCGGTTCGCTGAACTGTTTCTGGCCAGCTGATGATCGCCCTCCAGGGAGACCCGGACCGGCTCGCCGAATGGGCCGAGCCGCCCGGAGAATTCATGCTCTCCTGGACCGAGGAGGTGCTGCGGGACGCCCTGACCTACGCCCGCCGGCTCCGCGAACGACCGTACGAAATCTTCCTGCAGGGTTCGTACGCGAACGGTACCAACATCGGCCAGACCAGCGACGTCGATCTGGTGGTGATGCTGCAGCTGCCGTTCGAGGAGGACGTCGAAGCTCTCGACGCCGCAGGCCGGAACAACTTCGAGCGCCGCTACGAGGAGGACTTCTACGGCTGGGAGGATTTTCGGCAGGACGTGCTGTCGGCGCTGCGGGAGTCGCACTTCGTGGATCCGGGCTACAAGTGCGTCGGCATCCGGGACTGGGATTCGCTCTTGCGGGTGCCGGCCGATATCCTTCCGGCGCTCGAGTTCCGGCGCTACTCCGATTTTCCGACCCCGGTCACTGAGGTCTACCACCAGGGTGTGTTCTTCCGGGACGGGGACGGTCGGTCGATCACCAATTTCCCGAAGCAGCACCGGGTGAACGGCAACGACAAGGATTTCCGTACGGGCCGCCGGTTCAAACAGGTCGTCCGGGTGGCGAAACACCTTCGCGGCCTGGCGAAAGAGCAGGGTCTGCTGGACGGGATCACCGCCCCGTCGTACCTGATCGAATGCCTGCTTTACAACGTCCCCGACGAGGTGTATAGAGCGGCACTGCCGGACGCAGCCGGTGGCGCTCTGGATTGGCTGGCTCACTGCTGCCGGACCGACCCGGAGGCTTTCGCCGCCCTCCCCTGTCAGAACGAGCTGAACGACCTGTTCGGCGACGGCCCCGACCAGCTGGACACGGTAAACGCCGGGCGGTTCCTCGCCACGTTACCGCGAGTACGGCCCGATGTCGGATGACCGGCTGGACGGCCGCGCAGACCGCAGTGATCCTGGTCGCGGTACTCGCCATCTTCAGCGCGGTGGTGTCCGCGTCGCTCGCTTACACCCTCAATCAGCTCGCGGTACGCCGCGACCGCCGGGCGACGGCGTTCGCAGAGGCTCTGGCCGCGGTCGAGGACTTCGCTGAGATGCCGTACCGGATCCGCCGCCGACGCGACTCCCCCGATGCCCGGCACGAGCTGGGCGAAGAACTGAGCCGGATCCAGTCTCGGCTGGCCTACCATCAGGCGTTGATCCAGGTCGAGGCGGCGGCAGTGGCCCCGATCTACGCCGCGCTGGTCCGTGCGGCCAAGGTCGAGGCCGGCGGCCAGATCAAGGACGCCTGGCAGAAGCCCGCGCCGGCCACGGACGCCGAGATGAACATCGCCGTCCGCTACCCCCGCGACGAGATCGACGCCGCCCGCGGCACGTGCGTCCACGCGATGCGGTCCGCGCTCGGCCGTGGCTGCTTCCGCGCCACACAGGCCGCCCTACCCACCGCCAACAGCGACCCGTCCCCCTAAAAAGCTCCTAACACGATTCGTCGGATCAATGTTGATCAGCAGGTCAATGCGAAGATCAATCGCATCCGTCGGTCATGAGCAAGGCTAGGATCGTCGATGACGACCTCTGAAAGCTGATCGAGCCAGTGCTGCCGCCGTAATCCCAGCGTGCGGCCGGACGGGCCACTGGAGGATTTGTGCGATGGTAGGCGCTGAGGTCGACAACCGCCGCGAGCCTTTTGGCTGTTGTCAGCGACGCCCTGGTCGCGCGCCTCGACCGATCGCCGCGCCCACGCGGCCCACCAGGCCCGGATCCCAGGACGAGCCGAGTGCGGAAGCGCCACAGGATGGATGGGCGTTACACTGGGTAAACGCGGTATTGCAGCTTTTCGTCGTACCGGAGACCGGTGACGGCTGTGACAAGCGCCCAGAGGAAGTCCTCATCCGGCCCCCAGGACGGCAGGGCGATCTCGGCCTCGACCGACAACGGCGTCCCCTCGTCCTCGACGGTCACACCATCGGCGTAGACGTAGTGACGGGTGCGTTCGCCGTTCGTGAACAGCGTGAAGCCGTAGGTGCTCGAAACGCAGCTGAAGAAGACCACCAGAGCGTCGGCCAGATCGGTCGGCTCCCAGCCCATGACCACATCCATCATCGGGTTCCAGATCTGCACCCAGCCCCCCGACTCGGCGGCATAGAGGGCGTCGGGCTTGAGGGCGGTCATAGCCTGGTCAGCTCCGACGAGTTCACCGCTGAATTCGGTGATCGCGAGGTCGTCCACCGCATCGTCTGCCGTCACGCCCTGACGGAAAAGCACCGACGTGTTCCAACCCATGATCAAAGCCTTTCCTGGTACGGCGAGGTCGCGGCCGCAAGTGCCACGGGCGCCCTGGCGGCGCTGGCATCGCACAGGTCTCCAACAACCAGGCGATGCTCTTCGACTTCAGGGGAGCAGGTCCAGGCCTTCCGTATAGCGCCAGCGGGGTAGAGAATCGGCGTGTTCTAGCAAGGGAAGATACAAGGCGGTGCGGATCGCCCAACCTGCGCACTTCCGAGCTGGCGCACCAGAAGCTCCTCAGCTACCCGGCTGCCGGACTGCGGCGCCCGGATCGGTGCTCTGCTCAAGGGCCGTCCACCACTCCTCCAGCTCATCGACCCGGCTCTTCAGTGCGGCGTTCGCCGCCCGGGCCGTCGCCAGTTCCTCGGTCAGCGCACCGATCGGCCCGGAGGCGGTCAGGGCGTCTAGCCAGCCCGCGACCAGCCGATCCTCAGCAGCGACCCGGCGGAGCGCGGAGGCGACCACCTCAGGTGACAACTCAGCCACGAACTCTCTCGGGAGCGTGAGCAGGCGAGCGACCTCGCCGAGGCTCCGCGCGGCGCTCATCTGGCGCCCAAGGCGCTCGGCGGACGGCACCGCCGGGCCGGCCGGTATCGCAGCCGCCGCGGTCGGCTTGGCGGGAGAAGGAGCGGGCTTCGACACAGGCGCGGGCGTAGGTGCCGGCTCCGGTTCAGGCTCGGCCTCTGACGGGAGTTCGGGAAGGTCGTCCCCCACCCAGGCGTAGGCCAGAGTGTCGCCCTTCTGACGTCGGACGACATTTGGCCACTTGGGCAGAACCGCCAGCGCGCGGGGCCCGTGCCGGGCCCAGGTCTCGTTCCGAAGACCGAGCTCGGCCAGACGCTCCGACAAGCACGAGGCCGCGCAGGTCGCGGCCAGCAAGGATCACACCGGAGAGGTCCGGCTGCAGGCTCAATTGGGTGACAAGCTGGGAGCGATTGCGGGCTACGCGCTCAAACTCCTGCCGGACGCCCTCACGCCGCCGCGATAACGTCTCGAGCAGGAGCACCGAACCGGCGATGAATACCCCGGCGAGCAGCCCGGTACCCAGGTCAGCCACCTTATTCGCCTGCTCATTCTCAAGATGGAACAGCTTGGCGAAGCCGGTGTACCACAGGAAGATCCCGAGTCCGAGCACGATGGTGACCACCGCCGCGGCGCCGACAGCCAGATCGCGGTCGTTGTCCCGCATGGGGTGAGCTTGGCAGTTCCGGGCCGCGGCGAGCATCAGCCAAACGATCGATGGCGCGGCGCTGCTCACGAGCTGACCCATCCCCGCTGGTCAGCGACGCCGAGTTCACGGCAGCGCAGCAGATCACCGCGATCGGCACACCGGCCGACGGGCCGTCTCGCCGGTACGCGCTGACCGGCCTGCTGATCTGCGCCACGTGCGGACGCCGGTTGACCGCGCACTGGACGCTTCACAAGCCCGCCTACCGGTGCCGGCACGGGCACACCACCGCCCACCCGACCGCGGCCGGAACGCCCCAGTGGGTGTACTAGGCGCAAAGCACCCTGCTCAAGCAGGTAGTCCCTATCGACGGCGAGCTGGCCGACTACGGTGACGTCGAAGACCTCGCCGCCTACCTGAAGGTTCGTGGCCTGGTCATCGTCTGCGGCACCGGCACCGGCACCCTCGCGATCGAACCCGCAATCCAAGAACCCGTCGGAGCTGCCAAACCCCATGGACAAGAACTCACAAGACCGGGATGCCGTCTCGGCAGGTCAAGCCGAACGCGGTCCAGCCAATTAGAGCTGCCGCTCCCGTTGCAACCCCGGCGGCGCGGCCGGACCACGACCCGCGTCCTCCGGTGACGCCGGAAAGCAAGAAACCCCAGCAGGTCTCGCACGAAACGCGAGTAACCCGTGGGGTTTAACGTGTCCGGGCCGACACTGTCGACGACGTCAACCCGGGCGGTATCGGCCGCGAATCGGCCGAGCTGCGCGAGGCTCGTAAACGGATCAGCTTCTCGAGCAGGAGAACGAGGTCCTGCGTCGGGCCGACGGCCTATCTGACGCAGGCAAACCTGCCGGGAAAAGGCTCTACCGCTCGTGACCGAGCTCGCCGCCGACGGTATCCCCGTCGCGGTGAACTGCCGGGTGCTGAACATCGCTCGACAGCCCTATTACCGGTGGCTCGCCCGGCCGGTCACCGACGCCGAATGGTCCAAGCCCACCGGCCGACGCGTTCGACGCCCGCCGCGACGACCCCGAGGTTCGGATACCGATTCCTGGGCGACGAAGTCCGCGCCGCCGGACAGCCGATGATCGAGCGCACCGCTTGGAAGATCTGTTAGGGCATGGACCGGGTCAGCGCGTTCAGCCGCAAACGACGGCGGGGCAAGGGCGGTAGGCCACACCTTCACCGCAGCCGAGCTGAAAGACGCCATCACCACGGGTTCGAGCATGGCGCGAACGATCTCGACCGCTGATGAGCCTGGTCAGCCGCGGGCCACTGCCCGGAGGCATGATCGGTGGGGCAGACGGGAGTGGATGATGATGCGATGGGGACGATTGCGGGGCAGATACTCACCGGCGTGCTGCTCACCGTGGCAGTCCTGGTCGCCGTCGCGGTGGGGGTCGCCTTACTGGCCTGGACGCCGCTGAGCGACGCATCGCTGCACGAGCCTCGACGGACGTCACGCACGCGTACCCGACGCATCTTCCACCACGCCATCCGGTGGGCGCGGCAGCTCTTGCTCACGGCACGTCAGCGGTGGGCGTCGACCGGCCTGGGCTTCCCTGTCAGTCACGTGGTGCGGCATCCGGCCCGTCTGGTAGTGGTCGGCTTCGCCGGTGCCGTTCTTCTCGGCACGGCGCTGCTCTCGCTGCCCTGGGCCACCGAGAGCGGTCACGGGCCGCCTGTTGTGACAGCATTGTTTACCTCGACCTCGGCGGTGTGCGTGACCGGGCTGGTCATCGAGGACACCGGTACGTACTGGTCGCTGTTCGGCCAGATCGTCATCCTCGCCCTGATCCAGATAGGCGGGTTGGGGATCATGACGCTGGCCTCGCTGCTCGGCCTGCTGGTCGCTCGGCGACTACGCATCCGGCTGCAGCTGGGCACACAGGCGGAGACCAAAGCGTTGGGGGTGGGCCATGTCCGCCGTGTCGTTGTCGGAGTTCTCCGGATCAGCCTGCTGATGGAGGCAGTCGTCGCGGTCGCCCTGACCTGGCGCTTCGCGGTCGGCTACGACATCGGTCTCACCAGGTCCACCTATCTAGGGATCTTCCACGCTATATCGGCGTTCAACAACGCCGGCTTCGGCCTCTACGCCGACTCACTCGTACGCTTCGCCACCGATCCGCTGATCTGTCTGCCGATCGCCGCTGCCGTCATCATCGGCGGTCTTGGTTTCCCGGTACTCCTCGAGCTGCGACACGAACTGAGCCACCCGCGCCACTGGTCCTTGCATACCAAGATCACCGTGGGATCGTCTCTCGTGCTCCTGGCCCTCGGTTGGGTCGTCTTCACCCTCACCGAATGGTCGAACGACGCCACCCTCGGCCCGCTGAGCACGCCAGGAAAGCTACTCGCCGGTTTCACCGCCGCCGTCATGCCACGCACTGCCGGCTTCAACAGCCTGGACATCGCCGGCATGAACGACGTCACCCTGGCGATGACCGACATGCTCATGTTCGTCGGCGGCGGCAGCGCCGGAACCGCCGGCGGCATCAAGGTGACCACGTTCGCGCTGCTCGGCTTCGTCGTGCTCGCCGAACTGCGAGGCGAACCAAGCGTGCACGCCCTGGGCCGCAAGCTACCGGCGGGCGTGCAACGCCAAGCTCTAACTGTCGTCCTGCTCAGCATCACCGCAGTCGCCGTCTCCACCCTCGCTCTGCTCGCCCTGACACCGTTCGGTCTGGATCAGGTGCTGTTCGAGGTCACTTCCGCATTCGCCACCGTCGGGCTGTCCACCGGCATCACCGCGCACATCGGCACGGCCGGTCATGCGATTCTGATTGTGCTGATGTTCGTCGGTCGGCTCGGGCCGATCACTGCGGTCACCGCTCTGGCCCTGCGTGAGCGGACCCGCCGCTACGAACGACCTGAGGAGCGTCCCCTCGTTGGCTAGAAGAACAACGACAAGCAACCGCATCGCCGTGCTGGGCCTCGGCCGGTTCGGCAGCTCCCTGGCCCTGGAGTTGATCCGCCAGGAGTGGGAGGTCATCGGTATCGACGTCACCGCCTCTGTGGTGCAGAGCTACGCCGATCAACTCAGCCACGCCGCCGTCGCCAACACCACCGATGAGCAAGCACTGCGTCAGCTGGGTATACCCGACTTCGCCCACGCCGTGGTCGGCATCGGCACCGACCTTGAGGCCAGCATCCTCACCACCAGCCTGCTCGCCGACATGGGCGTGAACAACATCTGGGCCAAAGCGGTCAACCGCCAGCACGCCCGCATCCTGCAACGCGTCGGCGCGAACCACGTGGTGCTCCCCGAGCACGAGATGGGTGAACGCGTCGCCCATCTGGTCACCGGCCACATCCTCAACTACATCCGGTTCGAGGACGACTACGCCATCGTCAAGACACGCGCTCCCGAGGAGACCTTCGACAAGACCCTCGCCGACTCCGCTCTGCGACGCAAGTACGGTGTCACGGTCGTGTCGATCAAACGTCCGGGCGAGGACTTCACTTACGCCACCGCCGACACCACCGTGTATGCCGGTGACATCCTGGTCGTCGCGGGGAAGACACGTCAGGTCGAGGCCTTCGCCAACCTCAACTGACCCACGCTGATCCAGCACGAGATCTCCGTCGTCAAACGTCAGACCGTCGCTGCACTCATCGGGCCGGGCGAATGCCACCACTCGGCTTGGCCACCGTCCATGGCATCCTCACACAAGCGGTTGGCGGCATCAACGTCTATCCGAGCCGGCCATCGGGACGACGCTCCGTACGGGCCTACAGCTGGTTGCCTCCCTTTGCCGACGCAAACGCGTCGGTCCGGGGTAACATCTGCTGGATCTGCTGAGCAGCAAACAGTTTGGCGTTCTCGCCGACCGGCCCACTGCGTGTGTCCATCGGCGCAGTACACGAATTCGCGCGCGGGCGACAACGCGACCGCCACGACTGGCATCACGGATATGCCGAACCGGTACTTACCGCGAACGGCACCGGGATGCGCTGCCGGATAGCCTGCGGTCGTGCGGCAACGACGATTTACCGTTTCCGTCAGTGCCATACCACGTCGCAAAGCTTGATTGACAGTACCGGCCCGAGCGTGACCACTGAGCTGATCTCAACAACGCGAATGTGTTGATTGGTGCGACACGGGCGAAGCGGTGAGATCGGGCGGTGCTGGAAGAGGGCGCGGAGTCCTCGGTAGGTAGTTCTCACCACAAGATCACCTACACGGTGAGGACTCCGCGTGATCGCATATCGTGCCATGATCGACGTCCCCAGGGAACTCGTGCAGTACCTCGGCCGGCTGCTCGCCGCCGAACGCCGAGCCCGGGGAACCCGGCGTGACACCCGCGCCTTGACCTGCTTCTACCAGGCGCTGCTCGTACTCGTCTGGTTCCGCAAGGCCGAAGACCTGACCCTGCTGGGCGCCGGTTTCGGGATCTCCCGGGCCACCGCGTACCGCTACCGCGACGAAGGCATCGCCGTACTCGCCGCCCAGGCGAGCGACCTGCACACCGCGCTACGCCGGGTCGCCGACGACGGCTGGTCCCACGTGATCCTCGACGGCAAACTGTTCGACTGCGACCGGCTGACCGAGACCACCGTGAGCGTCAAGGGCGAGACCATCGACGCCTGGTACTCGGGAAAACACCGTAATTTCGGCGCGAACATTCAAGCGGTCATGCGCCCGGACGGCCTGCCGATCTGGACCTCGGCGGCGATGCCCGGGCACCTGCACGACACCAGCTGCGCCCGCGAACTCGGCGTCACCGCGGCGCTCAACTGGTCCGCAGCCGAGCTCAACCTGCCCGCCCTGGCCGACTCTGGCTACGAAAGCGCAGGCCACGGCATCAAGAGCCCGATCAAGCAACCCGCCGACGGCAAACCCCTCGCCGTCGACAACCGGGCCTACAACAGGCTGCTACGCGGTCTGCGATGGCAAGGCGAACGCGGCTTCGCGATCCTGATCGGCCGCTGGAAAACGCTGCGGCACACCACCGTCAGCCCACGCCGGATCGGCGACATCGTCGCCGCCGCGCTACACCTGACGCACTACGAATACAAATACCTATCCGGATCTTGTTGAGATCAGGTCACCGCGTCGGCCGAACAGGCGGTGAACGGTGAGCAGATAAGCCGGATGTGCCACACCCGATCGAAGTGCACGATATGCTGCCCGAAGGTGTGCCGGGAAGACTGGTCGGCGACGATACTATCGCGCCCACCTTCAGGAGCCCACCGTGCACGGCCGCTTCCCCGTATCGCTGGCGTCCGATCGTCGCGCCCACCGAGCGCCCATGCCGATCGCACCGACCGGATTTCTCGAGGCTCACACCTGTTGCGGGTCTCCGTCGATGGTCGCCGGCCGTGCGGCCGAACCGTTCTCCGGCGGACAGTCGGTCGAATCAGAACGACGCCGCCCCCTCTTCGTTGCGGGCGAGCGCAAGACGGGCGCGATATCGGAGGGTCTCCGGTGGCCCTGATCGTGGCCGCAGAGGATGACCCCGATATCCGCGAAATCATCGAGCATGTCCTGCGGCGCGACGGACACTCCGTTTACCTGGTTCCGGACGGTGAAGCCGCCATCGCTCTGGCACATATTGTCAGGCCAGATCTGATCCTGCTCGACGGCGACATGACTCCCGGAATGAACGGGTTCGAGGCCGCCCGTCTCATCGCCGAAAACAGGACGCTTTGCAGGGTTCCCCTCGTCATGGTGACGGGCACATTCGATCTTGCAGCGATCAAACGACTGCCACACGTCCATGATGTCGTCAAAAAGCCATTTGCTGATGATCGCCTCAGAAGCGCGGTCGCCGGCGCGGTGATGGATTCAACCGCCGGCTCCGGCTCAACCTGAGCGCGCCACCGCCGGCTTCTCGGAGCTTCGGCGTTGTGGGACGCGATCATCCGCACGAGTAACATACGGCCCGAACACCGACGGACGCGTCATGATCTGCTGGTCGACGACACTTATCCGCATGGCAAGGTTTCCGAGATTCCTCCGTACTGCGGCGATGGCTGGCCTGGTCGTCTCCGCGATTTCCGTGCCGGTTGCCCCGGTTCCGACTCGGCAGCCCCCGCTGTTCCGCCTGCGGTCGTCCAGGCTCCCCCGCTGAGCCCCGCGGCCAAGATGGTCATGCGTCGTGACCGCGACGCGATCTGCGTCAACGCCCACGTGCAGAACATCGGCTGGCAGGTCTGGCGGTGCTCCACCAACCGCCGGGACGTCGTCGCCGGCACCGTGGGGCGTTCGCTGCGCCTCGAGGCCCTGGCCGTCTCCAGCCGCCGCGTCGGCGGCGTGTGCGCCCAGGCGCACGTGCAGAACCAGGGCTGGCAGCACAGCAAGTGCACCGGCACCAAGGGCACCCTGGCCGTCGGCACCCAGGGCCGCTCGCTGCGCCTCGAGGCGCTGCGGCTGAGCACCCGCACGCCGGTCTGCGCCCAGGCGCACGTGTCCACCGTCGGCTGGCAGAAGTGGCAGTGCTCCCGGCGCGCCGGACAGATCCAGGTCGGCACCGTCGGCCGCTCGCTGAGCGTTGAGGCGCTGCGCGTTCGCGCCTGACATCTCTTGTGCCCGGTCGATGTCGAGCTTGCCTGAGGTCATCCGGTAGGCCCAGGCGAGCGTGTTTGCCGCCACGCTCAGATCCGCGGCCAGGGTGCGTACACCGTCGCGAACTCTCCGAGCATTCTCGTCCTTAACGTGTCAGCTCGCTGACGTTCCAAAGGTCAGGCTGGCCCGAGCAGACCGGCGTAGTCACCAGCGTGCAACAGCTCGTCGCTGAGGGTGCCGTCGGCCCGGGGCACTTCCAAACGCTGGCCGTCGCGGGTGAAGGAGACTGTGGCCACGTCGGCGCGCCCGGTGAGAGTGCAGACCATCTGCCCGTACGCCAGGATCTCGTTGTTGCGGGCGCTGCCCTCGTCCTGTTCGGCCGTTTCGACAGTGACCTGCCCATTCTGAGCCGCGCCGGCGGCGACCGTCAGCCCGGCCAGCGCCGTGGACAGGCCGGCGCTGCTCTCGGCGGGGGTCGGCCCGGCCACGAGATCGTCGAGTTGCTGTTGCACGCTCGGGTAGGTCCGAGCCCGCCGGACCGTCTGGGCCAGTCGATCCCCTCGCACCAAGCAGAGCACGTGCGCCACCTCACCATCGGGGTCGGTAGCTACAGCGGAACCGTCCGGAGAAGTCAGCGGGCGCCTGGGCAGTTCCACGACATGCGGATTGTCCTGGCTGGGCACCCCGCACGCGGCGAGCAGCAGCGTCAGCACAATGGCTGCGGGAAATACGACGCCTCTCATGGCACACTCCCCGGCAGGTCGATACGGAACCGGGAGCCACCGCCCGGACGGTCGCTCACCGTCGCTGATCCTCTGTGCGAGGCGGCATGCTCGGCGACGATCGCCAGGCCCAGCCCGGTGCCGTCACCAGTGCCCCGCGCGTTCGCGGCCGGCCCGCGCACGAAACGATCGAATATCGAGACACGGCACTGCTCTGGTACGCCGGGGCCGGCGTCGTCAACTTCGAGGAACCCGCTGCCTTCGTCGGAGAGTCCCGCACGAAGGGCGACCGGCCCCCCGCCATAGCGGACAGCGTTCTCCATCAGATTGCGCAGTGCCTGCTCCACTCGGCGTGCATCGATCTGCCAGACCCGCGACCGGTCGTCGAGGAGAATCTCGACAGTGTCCTCGGAGAGGCGGTGCATCCGCGCCATCCTGGTCACCAGTTCCTCGACGTCGGTGGCTTGCCGCTGCGCCGGTTGATCGCTGCGGGCCAGCTCCAGGAGGTCGCCGACGAGCGCCTGGAAGCGGTTGACCTCCTCGACGATGAGGTCGACGGCGGTACCGGATCGAGCGTCGAGGCCGTCGCGGCGGCGGTCGATCACGCTGACGGCGGCTTGCAGGGTCTGCAGCGGGGAGCGCAGTTCGTGACTGACGTCGGCGGCGAAGCGGCGATCGCGCTGCAGCCGGCGGGCCAGCTCGTCCGCCATGTGATTGAACGACGCGGCCAGCTCGGCCAGGTCCGGTTCCGTGGCAGGGTCAAGGCGGGTGTCGAGGTCACCGTCGGCGATGTCTCGGGCGGCGCCGGCGACGATACCGACCGGGCGCAGGGCGTGCCGGGTGACGTACCAACCGATGGCTGCCCCACCCGCGGCCATCATGGTGGCCACTGAGGCCAGCACCAGTGCGAGGAGCTGCAGCGTGCGGTCCAGCTCGCGCAGCGAGACGATTTCGTAGAAGACGGTACCGCCGGGCAGTGGCACGGCGACCACCAGTGCGGGAACGCCGTCGCGACGGATGCGTTGGGTCACGGCTTGCCCGCCCGCGGCTATCTCCTGCAGCCGCGATGGCACGGCGCTCCGCGCGTCGGTGTCCGCGCTACGCGAATACCAGCGCCCTGCACGCTGCACCAATACGTAGCGGTCGGCGCCGATGTCCAGGGAACTCAGCACCTCGGCGACGTTGGGAGCAGGGCCGGTGAGGCCGTTCTCGACCGCCGCCGCGTCGAAGTACGAGGCGCGTACCGCGGTGCGTTCCCGTTCCCGCAGCAGCGTGCTGCGAGTCAACTCGTACGACACCACGGTGACGCAAGCGGACAAGGCGAACGCGCCGACTGCGAACGCGGCACTGACCCGGGTCCGAAGGCCGGTCCTTTTCACGGCTGTGCGGTTTGCGTCTCCGGTGCCGCCGGTTCCGGTGGCACGGTCAGCTGATTGCACACATCGAACACCTCGGGCACCGTCCACGCCACGGCACCGGCAGCCATGCGCACCCGGTCCGACTCCACCTCGCCGAGCAGGATGAGCACCTGGTTCTGCACCAGCACCTCGAGCCGGCGGCCACGCACTCGCGCGTTGCAGCCCAGAGCGACGGCCGCGCGGTCCGCGATTCGGAGATCCGCCTCAAGCGCCTCGGCGGCGGGCATGAGGGGTGCGTATTCGCGATCGTCGTCGTACCGGTCGCCGGGCTCAGACCCGTAGGGCATCATCGGACCATCGCTTCCAGCGGTATACGGCGAGACCCGGTACCGGCGGACGGCGCTGGGGATCCGGTTCCCGGACGTCAGGCCCTGCGGGTCTCGCACCTTCAGTTCTGCTTACCCGCTCAGCTTCGCCGAGGTGTATAGCGGCTGTCCCGCCGCTTCATGACGGTTCTGTGACGGTCCGAAAAGAGTTTCGGCGACATGCGTGGGCGAGCCGCTTTGTCATCCGACTGTCACGTGGTCGGCAGCTTTCCGCCGATTGCCCCCAGCATGCTGGCATTCATTCCCCGCGGTACGAGACCACGAGAAGCGAGGAACACCACTCATGACACTCAGCAGTCTGGTCACCGCTCTGGCCGTCGGCACGGTCCTCGGGCTCGGCGGCCGCTGGATCGTGCCCGCCGGCCGCGTTGTGCCTGTCTGGGTGACCTTGGCCGTCGGCATCGGCGCCGCGGTCCTGGCCACCGTTGTCGCGCGGCTGGCGGGTGTATACAACCCGGGCGTAAGCCTCGTCGAGGTGGTCCTGCAGGTGATCTTCGCCGCGTCCGGTGTGGCGCTGGTGGCCGCCACCGCGGACCGGCCGTACAACAACGGCCGCGGCAACGTGCGCAGGTCACGGTGACGGTCGTGCCTGCGGGTGACCGAACCGCCCTGCTCATCTGCGACCGCTGCGGCGTCGAGGAGGCAGCCACCGCGGCGCTTCCCGCCGCGGAGCTGGTCTGGCCATTGGTCTCCGGACACGGCTGGACCGGTTCGGCGTTTCCCACCGGCCCGCACCACTGCCCGTCGTGCCCCGCCGGCGACCTTCCGGTCAAGCCCGAATCGACGTCGCGACCACGCACGCACGGCCCGTCCTACCTGATGCGGACAGACGGCGGCACGGCCGTTCTGAAGCCGCTGACCGACCTCGACGCCGAGCTCACCGAGTGTCTGCGCGACGAGCTGATGCACGCGGCGGCGACGTGCCCGAACGTGGTGGTCGACCTTCGCAGCGTCGGCTTCATCGACTCCACCGCCCTAGGACTGCTGGTGCGGGCGCGTCAGGAAGCTCGGCAGCACGACGCCACGTTCGGCCTGGTCGAGCCGTCACGGTTCGTGCGCACCGTTTTGCACACGATGCGCCTGGACAGCGTCTTTCCCATCTACCCCGACTGGCCGGAGCCCTCCGAGGAAGCCAGCGGCGATCCGGGCGCAACGCGCCCGGTCCGCGACTGGTGACACGGGACTGTCATACGGCAGTGCGGGGCTCGCCACATCCCGGCACAAGAGTTGCGCCTTATCACGACGATTTCGCATGTGGGGGAGAACCATGACTGTGTTCACCGTTTCGGACGACGCCGTTCTGGCGATCCGCCGCCTGTCCACGCTGCCGGACGCCCCTCCCGGCGCCGGCCTGCGCATCTCGGGCGGCGACGACGCGCGCACACACACACTCCGGTTGTCGCTGGCGGCACAACCGCATCCAGGCGATCAGGTGCACGAGGCTGACGATCACATTCAGGTCTACGTCGCCGAGGAGGCCGCCGGCCTGTTGGAGGGCAAGACCCTCGACGCGCGGACGGACGACAGCGGGCAGGTGCGGTTCCTGCTCGACGCACCGCAGACCTGAGGTTCGGCCCTGCGGAACAGTTTCTGCGACCCCGGTGACCAGCTGGCGGGCCGAAACGAGGGCAGATGGTGGCGCGGCGGACGGGTACGCATGACGACACGCCGTCGCCCGCCTCGAGAGGAGTCGGCTTCCGATGTACCCGTTCCCGCGGCCCGGTGACGCTGCTGAGGCCGGCGGTTCCGCCGGTCCCGACCTTGACATCACGGCCTGGATCGCTCGCCTCGACGCGAACGAACGACTCGCCGAGCTGGTGGTTCAGGCGCTTTCCGGCGACCGTCAGGTGCGCGGACGTTACGTGGATGTGGCAGTGCAGAACGGTGTCGTGACGCTGCGAGGTGAGTTGGATTCGGACAGCGCCCGAGCGGCCGCGCGGCAGCGGGTCTGGACACTCCCCGGTGTCCGCGACGTGTGCGACATGCTCACTTCGCCCGGCCAGACGAGTACCCCACCGGAGTTCGACCGCACAGGCTTACCTGTCCGGCATACCGGGCCGGACGGTGAGCCGTCCCAGTGACGTGTACTACGTTCTCGATCTGGCCGATCTCCAGGTGTGCTGTGCCGCCGCGTCGTCGGCTGTCCCCGTCGACGTGCCACTGAGCAGACGAGCTGAATTGACGAGCCCGACCAGGCTGAACGCCTGCGGGCTATTGCCCAGATGCCGGCGGGCAACCGGGTCGTATTCCTCGGAGAGCATGCCGACGTCGTTGCGCAGCCCGAGCATCCGCTCGAACAATTTCTCCGCCTCGTCACGGTGCCCGATGGCGTACAGGGCGTCCACCAGCCAGAACGTGCAGGTCAGGAACGCCCCTTCCGAACCGGCCAGACCATCGACGTTCTCGTGCTCAGAGCGGTAGCGCAACAGAAAGCCGTCCTGGCACAGTTCCCGCCGCACCGCTTCGACGGTGCCCGCCACACGCGGATCGGCTGCCGGAAGGAAGCCCACCCGGGGAATCAGCAGCAGCGCGGCGTCCAGGGCGGCTGAGCCGTACGACTGGGTGAAAGTGTTGCGCCGCTCGTCGAACCCCTTGGCGCAGACCTCGGCGTGGATGCCGGCACGCAAGCTCCGCCAGCGGTCGACGGGACCGTCGAGTCCGTGGTGCTCCACGGCCGTGACGGCTCGATCGAAAGCAGTCCAGGCCAGGACCTTGGAGTGCACGAACTGACGCCGGTCGCCGCGAACCTCCCACAGGCCGTTGTCCGGCTGCTGCCAATTGCCTTCGAGATAGTCGAGCAGCGCCCGCTGCAGATCCCAGCCGGCCTCGGTGGCGGCAATGCCGGCCTCGCGGGAAAGGTGCAGGCCGTCGAGGACCTCACCCCAGACGTCGAGCTGAAGCTGCCCGGAGGCGGCATTGCCCACCCGGACCGGGCGCGAGCCCGCATAGCCGCCCAGCCAGTCGAGGCTGTATTCGGGCAGACGGCGAGTACCGTCGAGCCCGTACATGATCTGCAGATCGGCGGGATCGCCGGCGACCGCTCGCAGCAGCCACTCCCGCCATGCCCTGGCTTCAGCGACATATCCGGTGCCGAGCAGCGCCTGCAAGGTGAAGGTGGCGTCGCGCAGCCAGCAGTACCGGTAGTCCCAGTTCCGGATGCCGCCGAGCTGTTCCGGCGACGAGGTGGTGACGGCGGCCGTGATGCCACCGGTCAGCGCGTACGTGAGGGCCTTGAGCAGGATCAGCGAACGGCGGACGGCGGACGGCGTCCGGCCAGCGGCCGTCGTAGTCGCACCGTCCGATCCATCGCTGCCAGTAATGGTGAACCGCGTCCAGCGCCTGGAATGCGTCGACCGGCTCGGGACGCGGCAGATGGGACAACTGGTAGGTGAGGACGAACGGCAACCGCTCCCCTGCCCGGACGGTGAAATCGGCGGTCGCGGCCCGGTCACCGACATGCAGCGGAACATCCGTGCGCAGCCACACCGCGTCCGGGCCGGCGACGGCTCCCACGTCGCGGTCCCGCCGACCCACCCACGGCACGATCCGGCCGTAGTCGAAGCGCAGAACCAGATCCATGTGCATCGCGACCGTGCCCGATACCCCCTCGACGATCCGGACCACGTCGGCGGCCTCGCCGCGCGGCGGCATGAAGTCGATCACCCGGACCGTTCCGCCGGGGGTCTGCCAGGTGGTCTCAAGGATCAGCGAGTCGTCCCGGTACCGGCGGCCGGTGGCCGAACCCGCGCCCGCCGGTGCGATGCGCCAGTGTCCGTTCGACTCGTCGCCGAGCAGAGCCGCGAAGCAGGCGGCCGAGTCAAGCCTAGGCAGGCACAGCCAGTCGACCGAGCCGTCCTGCCCGATCAAAGCGGCCGACTGCAGGTCACCGATAAGCGCGTAGTCCTCGATGCGTCCGGGCATGGCGTGCTCTCAGGCGGTGAGGTCGAGGACGACTTTGATGTCGTCCTGGCGGGACTCGAGGGCCTCGATGTAGCGGTCCAACGGCAGCCGGCGGGTGATGAGGCGGGCGAGCCAATCCGGGTCGGCCTCCGCCAGCGCAGCGGCGGCGGACGCGTAGTGGAGCAGGTTGGCATTGACCGAGCCGACGACGGCGTCGTTCTCCAGCACCATGTCCCGGTTCGCGGCGCCCACGTCCACCGAGATCTTGCGGCCGACCGGGGAAACGCCGGTGAGGCACACGATCCCGTACGCGGCGGTGCTCGCCATTGCCTCGAAGACCAGACTGGACACGCCGGTCGCCTCGATGATGACGTCCGGTCTCGCCCGCGCGGCCACCTCGCCGAGGCCGTTCGCGTGGTATTCGGCCCCGAGCGCCTTCACCGTCTCCGGCTTCGGCCCGTCGGTGGCCAGGTCGAGCACGTGCACCTCGAGGCCGCGCTGCACACCGAGCAACGCGGCCAGCAGTCCGATCGGCCCGGCTCCGGTGACCAGCACCCGCCGCGGCTCGAACCACGAGCGGGCGCCGACCTTCTCGACCTGTTCCCACGCTTTCGCGACGACCGTGGTCGGCTCCATCAGCGCCCCGACCCGCTCCAGACGGGGGTCGAGCTTGACCGCGTACGCCGTCTCGACCGTCCACGCCTGGCTGCCGTACCCGTCGATCTCCTTGATGCCCCGCTCGGTGTAGCGACCGTTGCGGCACATGTCGAATTCGCCGTGCCCACAAGCGCCGCACGGCACCGGGTCCGGTCGGCGGACAACGCCGACGACGAGGTCGCCGGGGGCGAAGCCGCTGTCCGGCGGGGCAGTGCGGACCCGGCCCAGCGACTCATGGCCCAGCACCAGCCGGTCGCGGTCCGGCGGCGCCCACCCGTACTCGCCGGCGGCGATCTCCCGGTCGGTGCCGCAGATGCCCAGGGCCAACCCTTCGACGAGCATTTCCCCCGGACCGGCCGACGGATCGGGCACGTCCCGCACCTTGGCGGATCCGGCCTTCAACGGCTCTACGGTCAACGCACGCACAGCAATCTCCTCACCGTGACGGGTGCACAAGCTCGGGAGCGTCGGTGTCCAGCGGCACTGCCGGTCCCGGCACGAGTCCCAGTTGGACGGGCGGGCGCGACCCGGCAGCGGTGAACAACCAATCCGCCACCGTGCGTACCCGGTTCGCCGGCAGGGCGCTCAGGTGATAGCCGCGGGTGATCGCTCTGGCCGGCAGACCGGACATCGGCAGGTGCAGTGGGTTGGCGGCTGCCTGCCGGCCGCCGAGGTCCACCACGAAACCCAGATCACGATGACGGTACGGGCGTCGCCGTCCGACGCCGTAGGAAGCCGCGATGTTGTGCCCGGCGAGCCGGCCCTGTCGCACGGCGTGCTGCGCCGTCATCGGCGTCAGCTGCCCGGGGCGGGTCGGATCGGGAACCGCAGCCGCGTCGCCGCACGCCAGAATGTCGGGGTGTCCGGGCACGGCGAGGTATTCGTCGACCCGCAGCCGGCCCTGGGTCATCGGCAGGCCGGTACTGCGGGCGAGCGGATCCGGGCGTACGCCTACACACCACACGAGCGTGCGCGAGGCGACGAACCGGCCGTCGGTGAGTCTGACCCCGTCCGCGGTGGCCTCGGACACCGACGTACCGAGTTCGACCTCGATGCCGCGCTCACGTAACACCTGACCGGCCGTCGTCGACAGGCGTTCGTCCATGCCGGGCAGCACCTGGTCGGCCGTGTCCAGCAGCAGCCAGCGCGCCCGGAGGCCGGCCAGCCGCGGGTGGCGGCTCAGCACGTCCTCGGTCAGCAACTGCATCTGGGCGGCCACCTCCGTACCGGTATAGCCCGCTCCGACCACCACGAACGTCAAACGTGCCTCGCGCTCGGCAAGGTCACTCGCGGTGTCGGCCAGCTCGATCTGGCGGATCACGTGATCGCGCAGGTACAGCGCCTCGGGAATGCCGCGGAAGCCGTGTGCGTGATCCGCCACGCCTGGTACCGGGAGCAGTTTGTTGACGCTGCCCGTAGCGAGAACGAGCCGGTGGTAGCCGAGGAGACCGCGCTCGCCCTCAGGGTCCTCGTACGACACCGTGCGGGCCCCGATGTCGATGCCATCCACCTCGCCCAGCACAAGCCGTACTCCCGGCAACGTTTCGCGGAGCGGCACCGTCACGCGGCGGGGATCCAGCACACCACCGGCCACCTCGGGCAACAGTGGTAAGTACAGGAAGTAGTCGGTGGGGTTGAGCAGCAGGATCTCAGCCGAGCCCCGTGCCTTGCGCAGCAACGTCCGGGCGGCCTGATAGCCGGCGAACCCGCCTCCGACAATCACGATGCGTGCATGCGCCATCCTGTGCACCTCCCTCTCCAGGCTTCAGCTACCCCGAACGCCTACCCCGCGCTGGGTCCCGGAAACAGGCCTGTCACCCTCGGCCGTCCCGATCGCCTGTCACCCAGGACGGGTGTAGATCACGCCCGTGGTGACCATCAGGGCGGCGATCAGCATGGGCAGGGCCGGCAGACCGACGATCACGGTAAGGACAGGCAGCACCAGCCACACCAGGATCAGCACCGCGACGTTCACCAGGGCGAGCATCCGGGAAGGCCGACGCCGACGGCGCGGCGCCGGCGGTTCCAGCCCGGCGACGATCTGTACGAAGTCGTCCCGGTCGTGCCGCGCCAAGGCACGCGTTCGCACGCTCAAGGCAACGCAGACGTCGTTCGCAGCCGGAATGGCACGCACAATGCCGGCTGCCGCGTCACGCGCCGCCGGCGTGCGCACCCTCCCGGCCAGCATGACGACGTCGTTCTGCACGCTGACCCGGATGGGCTCGTGCCTGGTCCGCTCGTCGGCGTTCAGCTCGACGATCACCGTCAGCGCCGTCCGCACGTCGCACGACGCCACGACCGGGTCTCGTCGCCGCTGCTGGGCCAAAAACTCGTCATCCGGCAGTGGCTGCACCCATGTCCCTTCCCGACTTCCGCTCTCTTCTCATGTCCGGGTCAGCGGAAGAAGCGGCGGCCCGGCGGGATGTACTCCGGCGCCCAGTAAGGCGCATAGCCGTAGTAGCTGTACAGGTCGGTGAAGTACTTGTCCCGGTCGACCAGATCAGGGTCGTACTGCGGGGCCTCGGCCACCTGCACCCGGGAACGATCGATGCCGACCTCGTCGTCAGTCACCCGATCGACGGCCTCCACCGGGATGTACAACGGCGTAGCGCCGACGCCGAACAGACCACCGTGCTCGACGCGGAGCATCCGCACCCGCTTCTGCTCGGTGTCGATCAGCAAATCGTCGACCCTACCGACCTCGTTGCCGTCACGGTCAAAAACCTTACGACCGCGGATGTCCTGGGCCGGGTCGGCCAGCACCTGGTCGGTGTCGCTGAGCTGCATCATCGTTGTGGACTCGGTGTTCATCGTGTGCCTCCTTCCGGCCGCACGGGCCGGTCGATGCTTTCCTCACCGAACCTAGACAGCCCACTCGGCGGACCTCACACGGAAACTTGTCAGTTCGATGACGGCAGCCCAGGCATCCGCCTTCCGCCCGGGATGAAGGACGAGACTGCCGCCGCCATACCTGCATTGGCCTTGAGCGAGGCGGTGCTCCAGCCGACACGCCCTGGGGCCGCCGGCACTGAGCACAGCAGCCGCCGGCGAAACAGCTCCGGCACGCAGCCGAACCTCGGCGTTCGTCACAAAACCGTCATCGGTCTGCGGTTCCGGCTTCATGCCTCGCTTGGATGATCAAACAGTACGCCGTGGACCATCGGAAGGTACCTTCATGACGCTGCTGGCCGGCCGCTACCGTGTCGGGGCATCCATCGGTCGCGGGTGTTCCTCCGTTGTCCATCATGGTTTCGACCGCTCGCTTCGACGACCAGTGGCGATCAAGATGATGACCGGACTCACCGCCGACGGAGTGCACACGGCGCTTGCCGAAGCTCAGGCCGCCGCCAGGCTCAGCCATCCGAACGTTGCAAGGGTCTATGACTTCGGTGAGGCAGGGACGGGCGACGGAAAAGCACCCTTCCTGGTCCTCGAATACCTGTCCGGCGGCACCCTCGCTGACCGTCTGCTGCAGGGCCCGCTGCCCTTCGTCGAGGCCGCCGCGGTCGCGGCGGACGTTGCCGCGGCGCTCGCCGCTGTGCACGCGTATGGCCTGGTGCATCGCGACATCAAGCCCCGGAACGTGATGGTCGGCCCCGCCGGTGCGAAGCTCGTGGACTTCGGTGTGGCGGCCGCAGCCGGAGAGAAGCCGGTCGACGCCGACGGCCGGATCTGGGGCACCCCGGCCTACTCCGCGCCGGAACAGCTGCGCGGCGAGCAGTCCCATCCCTCGGCCGACGTTTACGCCCTCGGCGTGCTGTTGCACGAGTGCCTCACCGGGAGCTCACCGTGGCAGGGCTCGACCCCGGAGCACGTGTTGGTGAACCGCCATCTCAAACCCGTGCCGACGCTGCCGAATCCGGACGACTACCCGGCCGGCTTCGCCGACTTCTACGAGGGTTGCGTGTCGCCGCGGCCCGGAAAGCGCCCCACCGCGCACGAAGCGGCGCGTGCGCTGCGGAATTTCACCACCGGCCGATCTGAGCCGGAACCGCCGGCCCGACGATCGGTGTCGACCTGGACCAGTCGGCCTCGCGTCATCGCGGCGGCTTGCGGGGCGGCGGCCGCCGTCATCGTCGGCATTGCCGTCGCCGACCACGGCCCGACCGACGCGGGTGAGGTGAGCTGGATGCCTCCGGCGGCCGGGATCACAACCGCCGACGATATTTCGTCACCGTCGCAGGAGTGACCCTTTCTGACGACTCGTGCTTGAGTTCAGGTCTGCGGCGGCGCTGCGCGGCGGTTGCGGACGTCGTCCACCTCCGGCCGCAGTGCATCAGTGATGATCAGGGCTGACGGATCACCACGGCGTACGAGCCACAGCCCACCAGCCGGGCGTCAGGGAAGGAATCGTCCCCGGTGTATATCGCGGCGACGGTGCCGGCCTGCTCGTCGAACGCGATGTCGGTTACCGCCCCGAGATCATCGCCGGTATCAGTGAGAAGCCGTTTCCCGACGAGGTCGTGCTTCCCGCCGAGAATCTCCGCGGCCCGGCCTGCCGCCTCGCGGACGGCGTACGGCGAGGTCACCATCACGGCATCGGGACCGACGCCGGACATGTCCGGCCAGTGCAGCGTGTTCCCGTTCGATGCGCCCTTCACCAGGAGAGCGACGACGGCTCCCTGCCGAGGGTCGACCACGACTCCCGTCACGCTTCCCACGGTCACTGCAGTGCCGGCCGCCACCACCGGACGCCCCACGATCTCGCTCAAACGCGTCATCGCTCGCCCTCCGATACGGATCGCGCAGACCGCGTGGCTGTTCGGAAGGCGGCCAAGTCGTCCACAGCGCGTCCGGCCACGTACTCCGGGACCACCAAGGCCTCGCCCGAGGCGATGGCCTCGCCCGGCAGCGGCAGAAGGACGCTGCGGCCCGCCGGAGGTATCGCCTCGCTCGTGGTGATTCGACACCCGACCACGTCGGCCACGGTCCCGACCTCCAGGATCATGTCCTCCACTGTGCCCAGCGCCGTCCCGCCCTCGGTGAGGACGGCGCCACCGACAAGATTGTGGTCTCGCAGCTCAGTCCGCTCGGCCACCTCGTCACGGCCGGTGAGGCTCTCCTCATCGCTGATCATGACGGCGTCCCGGCCGACAGCGTGGACGCCTGTCCAGGGCAGCGCGCGGCGCAGCGGACCCGACAGCAGTCCCCGGCCCGCCAGGGTGAATCCGGTGACTCGCCGGCTCTCCGCCGCGTAGACCACGTCTTTCACTTGCCCGATGTCGTCTCCGCCGAGGGTGACGACCGGTCTGCCCACGAGTGCGGTCGCCAGCGTCAGGACGCTCATCTCCGACCCCCGCGCGGCTCGTTCCTGAGATCGCGAACCACCACGCCGCCCCGCCTCCGTCGCTGTTGAACGGCCAGCAGCAATCCGGCGACGACGAAGGCGATCACAATCGCTACAAGAATCCACAACCACCAGTCCATGACATGCCTCCTCGCAGGACGCCGGGTGTGCACCACCTCGATTCCCATGAGACCCGGTGGCAAACGGAAAGAAACGCTGTGTCATTGGATTGTCAAGAAAACGACGCCAGCCCGCAGAAGAAGGGGAGGAACACTACTCATCAAACGATTTCCACCGCAGGTCTCCGAGATCCGATCGTCGAATGTACCGGTAAAAAGATCTTTCGGGGACGACTCAAGTCACGCCGTGCGGCGACGGATGTTCGCGCCCGCGGTCGGCCAAACCGTCGCAAGGAGGCGACCCAGTGGCAGATTCCTCACACCGACGGCCCCGCGCGGGCCCGCGGAAGGCGGTCGCGGCAGCGGCTGCGTGCGTTCTGATGGCGCCGATCGCCGCTTGCGGGTCAGCTACCGACGACACCCTTCCGACGATCACCTTGTACAGCGCGCCGGAACAGAACCTGCAGCGGGTGGTCGACGACTGCACCGAACAGGCCGGCGGCCGTTACCGCATCGAATACCGCACCCTGCCGCGGCAGGCCGACGAACAGCGCGTTCAGATGGTGCGCCGGCTCGCCGCCGAGGACGACGGCATGGACATTCTCGGACTCGATGTCACCTGGACGCAGGAGTTCGCGAGCGCCGACTGGATCCAGGAGTGGACCGGCGAGCATCGCGCCCGCGCCGAACAGGGCACGCTCGAAGGACCGCTCAACAGCGCACGGTTCGAGAACCGGCTTTACGCGGCACCGAAGAACACCAACGTCCAACTGCTGTGGTATCGGACGGACCTGGTCGATGAGCCGCCGCGCACCTGGGACGAGATGTTCCGGATGGCCCAGGATCTCAAGGACGCGGGGCGCCCCCACCAGATCTTGACAATGGGGGCGCAGTACGAGGGCCTGGTCGTGCTGTTCAACACGCTGGTCGAAAGCTCCGGCGGCACCATCCTGACTGAGGACGCGGAACAGGTCGCACTCGGCGAGGACGGGCTGCAGGCGTTACGTCTGCTCCGCGAGCTGGCCACCTCAGGGCTGGTCAGCCCGTCCTTCAGCAACGCCGTCGAGGACCCGACCCGCCTGGAGTTCCAGTCCGGCGGCGGAGCGTTCCAGCTGAACTGGCCGTACGTCTACCCGGCCATGCAGGAGGCGGCGCCCGAGCTGGCCCGCGACGTGCGGTGGGCGCGATACCCGAGGGTCGAGGCCGACGTGCCGAGCCGGGTCACCATCGGCGGGCTCAACCTGGCCGTCAGCGCCTACAGCCAGCACCCGGACCTGGCGTTCGAGGCGGCGCTGTGCATCCGCAGCCCGGAACATCAGCTCTTCTCGGCGATCAACGACGGCGTGCCACCGACCATCGAGGCGGTGTACGGCGAACCGGAGATGGCTGAGGCGTACCCGATGAAGGACGTCATCCTCGCCGAGCTGAAGGACGCCGCCGTACGGCCCCGGACGCCCGCCTACCAGAACGTATCGACCGTGGTCTCCGCGACACTGTCGCCGCCGGCGAGCATCGACCCGCAAGAGGTCCTGCGACAGCTGCAAGAGCGGATCAAGGACGCGCTCGAGTCGAAGGGGGTGCTCCCATGAGCATCGCACGCACGCCGCCGGGCAGCGCCACCAGGGCCGCGCAGGAGCAGCCACGGCAGCCTCAGCCTCAGCCACGGACCCGTGGACGCCGCCGGGAGAAGCCCATGAGCGAGGGAGCGCGGGCGGAGCGCAGGCTCGGCTGGTTGCTGTGCGCTCCGGCCGTGATAGTCATGGTCGCGGTGGCCGGTTACCCGATCGTCTACTCGGCTTGGCTGTCGCTGCTGCGCTACGACTTGAAGTTCCCGGAACGGCGGGAGTTCGTCGGTCTCAGCAACTACGCCGTGGTGCTGAGCGACAACTACTGGTGGACGGCCTTCGGCGTCACCATGCTCATCACCGTCGTCTCCGTAGCGATCGAGCTCGCGCTCGGCATGGGGCTGGCCCTGGTCATGCACCGCACCCTCGTGGGTCGCGGGCTGGTGCGCACCTCCGCGCTGATCCCGTACGGCATCGTCACCGTGGTCGCGGCGTTCTCGTGGCGGTTCGCCTGGACGCCGGGCACCGGATATCTGGCGAATCTGGTGGCCCCGGACGGGGCGCCACTGACCGAGCGGGCCGGCGCGCTGGCGATCATCATTCTGGCCGAGGTCTGGAAGACCACGCCGTTCATGGCGCTGCTGCTGCTGGCCGGCCTGGCGTTGGTCCCCGACGATCTGCTCAAGGCCGCCTCCGTCGACGGCGCCAACGCCTGGCAGCGGTTCGTGCGAGTGATGCTGCCCGTCATGAAGCCCGCGATCCTGGTCGCGGTGCTGTTCCGCACGCTCGACGCCTTCCGCGTCTTCGACAACATCTACGTCCTCACTCAGGGGGCCAACGAGACGTCGTCGGTGTCGATGCTGACCTACAACAACCTGATCCGCGGGCTGAACCTGGGCATCGGCTCGACGATGTCCGTGCTGATCTTCATCACCGTGGCGATCATCGCATTCGTCTTCGTGAAACTGTTCGGCACCGCCGCCCCAGGATCCGGCGCGGAAGGGAGACGCTGATGACGACCATCGACACGAGCCCGCGAGCGAAATGGCGGTGGGGAGTGATCGACCTCGTCGTCGTGGTCTTCGCTCTGATCCCGGTGCTTTGGATCGTCTCGTTGTCGTTCAAGACGACGAGCACGCTGACCGACGGCAATTTCATTCCACGAGAATTGACCTTCGACAACTACCGGACGATATTTGCCACCGATCAATTTGTGCGAGCACTCATCAACTCGATCGGCATCGCGTTGATCGCCACGTTCGTCGCAGTACTTCTCGGCATGCTCGCCGCGTACGCGATCTCCCGGCTGAATTTCCCCGGCAAACAGGCCTTGGTCGGTGTGTCGTTGCTGATTGCGATGTTCCCGCAGGTTTCCCTGATTTCCCCGCTGTTCGACATCGAACGCCGGCTCGGGCTGTTCGACACCTGGCCCGGCCTCATCCTGCCGTACATCACCTTCGCCCTGCCGCTGGCGATCTACACCCTGTCGGCGTTCTTCAAGCAGATCCCGTGGGATCTCGAGAAGGCGGCCAAGATGGACGGCGCCACCCAGGGCGAGGCGTTCCGCAAGGTGATCGCCCCGCTGGCCGCGCCGGGCGTCTTCACCACAGCGATCCTGGTGTTCATCTTCTGCTGGAACGACTTCCTGTTCGCCATCTCACTGACCTCGACCGAGCAGGCCCGCACGGTGCCGGCGGCGCTGGCCTTCTTCACCGGCGAGTCCCAGTTCGAGGACCCCACCGGTGCGATCTCGGCCGCCGCGGTCGTCATCACCGTTCCCATCATCCTATTCGTGCTGTTCTTCCAGCGCCGCATCGTCTCCGGTCTGACGTCCGGCGCAGTGAAGGGTTAGGAGCGTCACGATGGCCGACATCGTGTTGGATCACGTCAGCAAGAGCTATCCGGACGGCACCGTCGCTGTGGAGGAGGTCGACCTGGAGATCGCCGACGGTGAGTTCATCATCCTGGTCGGCCCGTCCGGGTGCGGGAAGTCCACGACACTCAACATGATCGCCGGGCTGGAGGACATCACCTCCGGCGAGCTGCGCATCGACGGGCAACGAGTCAACGACAAGGCGCCCAAGGACCGGGACATCGCCATGGTGTTCCAGTCGTACGCCCTGTATCCGAACATGACCGTAGGGGAGAACATGGCCTTCCCTCTCCGCCTGGCCAAGCTCGACAAAGCAGTCATCCGGCAAAAGGTCGACGAGGCCGCCCGCGTCCTGGAGCTGACCGACTACCTCGACCGCAAGCCGGCGAACCTGTCCGGCGGGCAGCGCCAGCGGGTGGCGATGGGCCGCGCGATCGTCCGGAACCCCAAGGCGTTCCTGATGGACGAGCCGCTGTCGAACCTGGACGCCAAACTGCGGGTGCAGATGCGTACGCAGGTGTCGCGGCTCCAGAAGCAGCTGGGGACCACCACGGTCTACGTGACGCACGACCAGACCGAAGCGATGACCCTCGGCGACCGCGTCGTGGTCATGCGCGGCGGCGTCGTCCAGCAGGTCGGCGACCCGCAGGTGCTCTACGACTCCCCCGTGAACCTCTTCGTAGCCGGGTTCATCGGCTCGCCCGCGATGAACTTCCTCCCCGCCCGGCTCGAGGAGTCGGTGTTGCGGACCGCACTGGGCGATCTGCCGTTGAACGACCGTCTCCGCGGCCTGCTGTCGCGGCGCGATTCACCACGGCAATTGATCCTCGGCGCCCGCCCGGAACACTTCGAGGACGCCGCACTTCTCGACGACGCCACCCGCGCACGGGGTGCCCAGTTCGAGGCGTCCGTCGATGTAGTGGAGTCGATGGGCTCGGACAAGTACGTCTATCTGGCCGTCAGCGGCGACCGAGCCGTCTCGCGCGACCTGGAGGAGCTGGCCGCCGACGCCGGCGCGGGCGACGTCGGCACCGACGGCGGACTGGTGACCCGGCTGTCGGTGGAGTCACGCGCCCGCGAGGGCGCGACCGCCCGGGTCTGGCTGGACTTGGACAAGGTTCACCTGTTCGACCCGGAGACCGGAAGCACCCTGACCGTCGACCAGCGCCCCTCAACGCCGGTCCCGGGATGAACCGGCTCCCCCGCACGAACCACGCCTACACCACTGTCACGGTCGCGCGGCAGCGCCGCCACACCGCGAAACCACCACGCAGGAAGGAGATCCCGTGCGTACCACGCTCGCATGCCTGGCCGCCATCGGCGCCGTCAGCACAGCGATCGGCGCGTTCCTCTCGGTCGGCTGGCTGATCCTCGCCGGGGCGGCCGCGCTGATCGTGGCGGTGGTGATGGCCGCCCTCGGCGCCTACCCCCGGCGCGGACATTGACCGACCGCGCCGAGGGCGCAGGCGCATCAGGGCTCCTTCTACGTCGCGCCGTCTAGTCCTGGACTTCGCACATGCTTTGGAGTGAATGCCCGTCACTCTGATCATGATCGATGTGTTGGTCTGGGTATGGGTGTGACAGGTGCTCCACGTCGTAGTGCTGTGCGTCCTCGT
>NZ_RJAC01000035.1 GCF_003999975.1 Actinoplanes solisilvae
ACGCTGGGCTCGTTCGTGCTCGGCCTGTCGACGCTGCCGTTCATCTACAACGTGTGGAAGTCGTACAAGGTCGGTCAGCTCGTCACGGTCGACGACCCGTGGGGCCACGGCAACTCGCTCGAGTGGGCGACGTCGTCCCCGCCGCCGCTGCGCAACTTCGACAAGATGCCGCGCATCCGCTCCGAGCGCCCGGCCTTCGACGCGAAGTTCCCCGAACTGGCCGCCGGCGAGCAGTCCATCGCCGGTCCGCCGGAGGGCGGCGCCCGCCCGCTGACCCGAGAGTCCGACGGCGGGGCGACCTACTCGGAAGACACCGGCACGAACCGCTCCTGACCGCTTGACGAAAACGGCCCGTTCTCCCTCCCGGAGAGCGGGCCGTTACCGTTCCCGAAGAACTCGCTCCTTGGGCCCGGCCTTCGCATCACAGCTTCAGCCAACCGGCGCGGTCAATCCTTTGAGACCCATTCCCGCGGCCCGCCTTTGCGCCCGTCTTGCCTGTCCCGGCCCGCCCCGCTCGTCTTGCCTGCCCGGCCGCCCGGCCTGCCCGGCTCGTCCCCGTCCCGGCTCTGCCCGGCCCGGCTCGTCCCCGTCCCGGCTCTGCCCGGCCCGTCCCGGCTCTGCCCGGCCCGGCCCGTCCCGGCTCTGCCCGGCCCGGCCCGGCCCGGCCCTGCCCGGCCCGTTCCTTCCGCCACCGCCCGTTCGCCCCGCGCCGCCTCGCTCGTCCGTTCAATCCGCCCCCGCGGCGGCCCGCTGTTCCAACCAGGCCCTCCAGCGGCGGTGAGTGTGGTTTGGCGCGTTGAGAGGATCTTGGGTGGGTCAGGGGATCAGGGGGCGGTCAGGCGGCGGATCGTTGCGGTCAGGGCCTCCACGTCGACCTCGTGGCCGGTGATCAAGGCCTGGAGCGTCACGCCGTCGAAGAAGGCGACCAGGTCGCGGGTGGCGGCCGGGCCGAGGCGCGGCTCGAGCAGGTCGCGCATGCCGTCGAGCCAAGCCATTGCCAGCGGCCGTAAGGCCTTGTCGCGGCCGGCGGCTACGTAGAGTTCGCATTCGAGCTGGGCGCGCTGACGGTCGGTGAGGTATTCGGCGATAAGGGCGGCCACGACGGCCGGGACGTCCGAGGGTGCGCGGAGACGGTCGGCCCAGGCTTCGAAATCGGACCGGAGATCGGCCGCCGCCAACCGCAAGCCGGCCGTGATCAGATCATCGAGCGTGGGGAAGTAATAGGTGGTTGCCCCCAGCGGCAGCCCCGCCCGCGCGGCCACAGCCCGGTGGGTGGTCCGGCTGATCCCGACCTCCGAGATCACCTCCAGCGCGGCCGTGGCCAATGCACGGCGACGCGCCTCGGGATCACGACTCCGTTGAGGCCGCCGCCCCGCCGAGGCGCCGGCGTGGGCCGGACCGCTCAATGGGCACCACCCAGGTTCACGGTCACCACTCCGGCGATGATCAGGCTGACGCCGACGACCTTGGCTGTGGTGAGCGGCTCGCCGAGGAAGACCGCGCCGATGGCGACGATCGCGGCCGTCCCGAGAGCGGACCAGACGGCATAGACGACGCCGACCGGCAAGTCCCGCACGCAGACCGCGAGCGCGGCGAACGACACGACATATCCGGCCAGGCACGCGACAGTCGGCCAGAGCCGCGAAAACCCGTCGGTCGATTTCAGCAGACTCGTCGCCAGAACCTCCGCGGCGATGGCAACCAGCAAGAACACGTAGGCCACGGCCGTCCTCCCCAGGACTTGTACGGACGTACAAGTACGAACGTACAAGTCGCGCCGAACAGGGGAGCCGGTGACGTTGGTCACGCGTTGCTGGGATTCGGCTGGGAGCGGGCTGGGGCCAGGGCTAGGGGCCACCGGCAGGAGTCAGAACCAGAGCCAGAACCAGAGGCAGGGGCAGAAGGCAGGGGCTGGGGAGAAGGCAAGGGCAGAGACAGAGGCTCAGGGGCGGCCTGCGGGGAGAGGGCCACTGTCTGTAGTGGGGGTAGAGCCGGGGGCTTTTGAGTGGCCGCTGGGGTTGGGCTGGTGGGGGACAGCGGCTCGGTCTGTTGTGGTCAGCTCGGTCGTTGTTGACGCTGCGATGGCGGCGGCGGGGAGGGAGGGCTCGCCGACGGTGGGTTCGGGGGTGGGCAGGGCTTCTGTGCCGAAGGCGGTGGTGGTGAGGGTGGAGAGGGCCGCTGTGCCGGGGTTGGTAGCGGTGGCTTCTGCGCCGATCGAGGTGGAGGCGGCCGCTGTGCCGAGGTGGGTGGGGGCAGGCTCCGCGTCGATGGGGGTGCGGGCGGCGGCGCGGCGGCGGCGTAGCTCGGTGGGGAGGACCAGGAGGGCGATGAGGATGCCGGCGCCGCCGACGGTGACGAAGCCCCACGGCGGGGAGAACTGGTCGGCGGCGAAGCCGGCCAGCGGGCCGCCGAGGGCCACGCCGACCGTGAGGGCCGAGTTGTGCAGGCCCATCGCCTCGCCGCGGGCGGCGGCCGGGATCATGCGGCTGATCGCGTCGGCGGTGGCGGTGATCAGCGGGGCGCAGAGGGCGCCCGCCGGGATCAGCAGCAGCGCCAGCAGCCACCAGTGAGCACCGCCCAGGCTGACCAGCATCGTGGCGCCGGCCAGCGGGATGAGCAGGACGACCGGCGGCAGCCTGCGGTGGGCCGAGCCGTAGGCGAACCCGCCGAGCAGCGAGTAGAACGCCCACAGCGTCATCACCAGGCCGGCCCAGCCGAGCTCGCCGTTCTCGCGCAGGACGGCCACGACCGTGACATCGGTGCCGGAGAGGACCAGGGTGGCGGCTGTCGTCACGAGCAGCACGGCGACGAAGCGCGGACTGAGCCAGCTGCGCCGGGGCACGCGCTCGCCCGCGGTGATGGGCGCCTCGTGGGCGGCCCGCACGGGCGGGTTGAGCCGCCACAGGCCCACGCCGGAGACGAGGATGCCGGCGCCGATCGCGAGCATCGCCCAGCGGCCGCCGGCCGTCGTGGCGATCAGGACGCCGAGCGCGGGGCCGGCCATGAACGAGATCTCGGTGGAGATCGAGTCGAGGGCGAACGCGGGCAGGCGCTGGGCCTCGGGGGTCAGGGCGCTGATCGATTGACGGGCCACCGAGAACGCCGGCAGGGCCAGGAAACCGCCGAGCAGGGCCATGGCGAGCAGCACCGGGAACGACACGGCCTGCGCCGCCGTCCAGAAGATCACCTCGGCGACGGTGGTGAGGACGAGCACCAGGCGAAGCCCGCGCCGGTCGATCAGGCGGCCCATCACCGGAGCGCCGACCGAACCGCCGATCGTGAACGCCGCGCCGATCAGGCCGGCGGCGCCGTAGCCGCGGCCCAGGTCGTTGACGACGTGCAGGGTGAGCACGACGGCACCACCCGCGATCGGGATGCGGGCCAGCGTCGCCACCAGCAGCAGCGAGGTGATGCCGGGCAGCGCTAGGGTCTCGCGGTAAGGCTTGAGCAGCATGTCGTTCCTGACCTCCGGGGCCCATCCTGCCCTGGGGGTCCGACAAAAACTACGTCGAGACGACCGGCTCTCCTGTGGTCTCGATCGCTGCCGACGCAAGTTCTTCGAGCGCGGCGGCCGTCGTCGCGGCGGACACGCCCGCCGTGAGCTCGAGCAGCACGGTGGTGGCGAAGCCTTCGGCCTTCGCGTCCAGCGCGGTGGCCCGTACGCAATGGTCTGTCGCGATGCCGACCAGCTCGACCTCGGTCACGTCGCGGGCGCGAAGCCAGGCGGCCAGGGTCTCACCGTCGTCGGTGTGGCCCTCGAAACCCGAGTATGCCGCCTTGTGCTCGCCCTTGTGGAAGACCGCCTCGATGCGTGCGGTGGCCAGCTCGGGGTGGAAGTCGGCGCCGGTCGAGCCGACGACGCAGTGGGCCGGCCAGCTGTCGCGGTAGTCGGGGTGGTCGCTGAAGTGGGCACCCGGATCGATGTGCCAGTCCTTGGTGGCGACGACGTGGTCCCACCGGGCGCCGGCCTTGTCGAGCACCAGCGAGATGCCCGCGGCGACGGCGGCGCCCCCGGTGACCGCCAGGGAACCGCCCTCGCAGAAGTCGTTCTGTACGTCGACGATGATCAGCGCTCTGGTCACGCAACAACACCCACGATCGTGACGGGGATGGCCGGGTCGCCGGCCGACAGCTTGAGACCCTCCCAGGGTATCGAGATCAGGCACTGGCGCAGGTGTTCCCGCGACTCCTGCAGCGTCGGCGTGTCGACGGGCTTGCCGCCGACGATGAACGACCGCTGGAGCAGACGGTCGTTGGCGGCGTGATCGGGCACGCCCTGGGAGACGATGATCTCTTCGGTCGCCGTGCCCGTGGGCTTGTGACGGCGTACGGCCGTCTTGCGCCCGCCGACTGTCGCCTTGTTCTCCGAGCGCTTGACGACCGGGCGCCCCTCGACTTCGACGAGCTTGTAGACCAGGCCCGCCGTCGGCGCGCCCGAGCCGGTGACCACGGCTGTGCCCGCGCCGTACATGTCGACCGGCTCGGCGGCGAGGGTGGCGATCGCGTACTCGTCCATGTCGCCGGAGACGACGATCTTGGTCTCGGTGGCGCCGAGCGAGTCGAGCAGCTCGCGCGAGTGTTGCGCCAGCACCGACAGGTCGCCCGAGTCGATGCGGACGGCGCGCAGGTCGGGCCCGGCCACCGCGATCGCGTTGCGGATGCCCTGGCCGATGTCGTAGGTGTCGACCAGCAGCGTCGTGTTCTTGCCCAGCGCGGCCACCTGGGAGGCGAACGCGGCCGGTTCGTCGTCGTGCAGCAGCGTGAACGCGTGCGCCGAGGTGCCGGTCGTCGGGATGCCGTAGCGGGCGCCCGCCGCGAGGTTCGAGGTGGACGCGAAGCCGGCGAGGTAGGCGGCCCGGGCGGCGGCGATCGCGGAGTCCTCATGGGTGCGCCGCGAGCCCATCTCGATGATCGGCCGGCCGCGGGCCGCGGTGACCATGCGGGCCGCGCCCGCCGCCACCGCGCAGTCGTGGTTGAGCACCGAGAGGATCAGTGTCTCGAGCACGACGCACTCGGCGAAGGTGCCGCTGACCGTCATGATCGGGGAGCCCGGGAAGAAGAGCTCACCCTCGGCGTACCCGTCGATGTCGCCGGTGAACCGGTAATCGGCCAGCCAGGAGGCGGTCGTCTCGTCGACGATGCCCGCGTCACGCAGGAATTTGATCTCGGCTTCGCCGAAGCGGAAGTCGCGGATCAGGTCGATCAGACGGCCCGGCCCGGCCACCACGCCGTAGCGCCGGCCGCCGGGCAGACGCCGGGCGAAGACCTCGAAAACGCAGCGCCGGTCGGCCGTGCCGTCCCGCAGGGCGGCGCTGACCATCGTCAGCTCGTACTGATCGGTCATCAGCGCGGGGGCGAAGGTGTGCACGCAACCACCCTATTGCGCCGGGCGGCCCCTTACGAACCGCGTCCTGACCTGCGGATCGGCGTTCCGGTTCACCGATGCGGCAAAACCGGTGGCAACATGGGGGGCATGGCGCTGCCACAGGTCGCTCCCTACGAGAGCCCACAAATCGAGGAGGCCCCCGCTGACGACCGGCCGTGGGTGACGATCGTCTGGGATGATCCGGTCAACCTCATGTCGTACGTGACCTGGGTCTTTCAGAAGATTTTCGGATTTTCGAAGGAGAAGGCCGAGGCGCTGATGCTCGATGTGCACAACAAGGGCAAGGCGGTGGTGAGCTCCGGCGCGCGCGAGCGTATGGAGATGGACGCCAACCAGCTGCACGGATACGGTCTCTGGGCGACCGTGGACCGGGACTGAAGAACACCGGTGGGAGAGGGCAGATGTTCCGACGCAACGGCAGCCAGTGCGTGGCCATGTTCGCGGTCGACGAGGTGCGCGTGCTGCGCAAGGTCGCCGGCGAGGTGGTCGGCCTGCTGACCGATGGCATGGATCACACTGATCCGGTCGTCAGCCGCCTCTTCCCCGACATCTATCCCGATCGGCCCGACGACTCGGCCGAGTTCCGCCTCTACACCGAGGGGGAGCTGAAAACCGGCAAGATCGATCAAGCCGGCGCGATCCTGGCGGCGCTGCCCGACGAGGGTGAGGGCGAGGTGCGGCTCGACGGCGAGGCGGCCGAGGCCTGGCTGCGCGCCATCAACGACGCGCGGCTCGCGATGGGCACCCGGCTTGACATCGAGGCCGACACCGACCTGAGCGCCGAGCTCGACGCGGCCGTGCTGCACGATCCCGGCTCGAGCCGGGTCTTCCAGCTCAGCGTGTACGCCTACCTGGGGTATCTGCAGGAATCCCTGCTCAACGCGCTGCCCGATATCGAGTGAGAGCGGCCACACGCGGACGCGGCGGATTCTCACGGTAATGTGAACGACGTGCTGACCATCGACAGCGCGATCGTCGACGCGATCGTCGCCCACGCCCGCCGGGACCACCCCGACGAGGCCTGTGGCGTCGTCGCGGGCCCGATCGGCAGTGACCTGCCGGCCCGGCTCATCCCGATGGACAACGCGGCCCGTTCGATGACGTTCTACGAGTTCGACTCCATGGAGCAGCTGCGGGTGTGGCGCGAGATGGACGACAACGACGAAGAGCCGGTGGTCATTTACCACTCGCACACGGCCACCGAGGCTTACCCGTCGCGCACCGACATCTCGTTCGCGGGGGAGCCCGGGGCCCACTATCTGCTCGTGTCCACGCGCGAGAGCGACTCGGAAGAGATTCGATCGTTCCGCATAGTGGACGGCGTAGTGACCGAGGAAGAGATCAACATCGTGGATGCGACGGTGGACGCGTGATGGCGAGCGCTGTGCAGTCGTACATGTTCGGGCAGAGCCCCGTGTCGGTCTTCTACGAGTGTCGCTGAGGACATTCAAAAAAGACCCTGCCCTCAGTTCGACCTTCCTTCTTTGGAGCATTCACCGCCATGGCTATCGAAGTTCGCATCCCCACCATCCTGCGCAGCTACACCGGCGGCGCCAAGATCGTCGAGGGTGCCGGCGACTCGCTGAGCGCGCTGATCGACGACCTGGACGCCAAGCACAATGGCCTCAAGGGGCGGCTGATCACCCCCGAGGGCGGCCTGCATCGGTTCGTCAACATCTACGTCAACGACGAGGACGTCCGCTTCCTCGGCGCGCTCGACGCCAAGCTCAGCGACGGTGACTCGATCACCATCCTGCCGGCTGTGGCCGGCGGTGCCCTGGGCTTCGCGGCGGCCGCCGCGCTACTCGGGCGTCACCCGTCCAACCGCCTCGCCACCGCCTCCAACTCGACTGAGGGCTAGCCATATGGCTCGCTTCGAGAGCCTTCTGGATGCCTGCGGGGGCACGCCGCTCGTCGGTCTGCCCCGGCTCTCGCCGACGGTGCCCGAAGGGGCACCGCCGGTGCGGCTCTGGGCGAAACTGGAAGACCGCAACCCGACCGGCAGCATCAAGGACCGCGCCGCGCTCTTCATGGTGCGCGAGGCCGAGGAGTCGGGCCACCTGCGCGCGGGTGACACGATCCTCGAGCCGACCAGCGGCAACACCGGCATCGCCCTGGCCATGGTGGCCAAGCTGCGCGGTTACCGCCTGGTCTGCGTGATGCCCGAGAACGTGTCGGCCGAGCGGGTTCAGATGCTGCGCATGTACGGCGCCGAGATCCTCTTCTCGCCGGCCGCGGGCGGGTCCAATCAGGCCGTCGCCACGGCCAAGCAGATCGCCGCCGAGCACCCCGACTGGAAGATGCTCTACCAGTACGGCAACCCGGCGAACGCCCGCGCGCACTATGAGACCACCGGTCCTGAGCTGCTGCACGACCTGCCCACGATCACCCATTTCGTGGCCGGCCTGGGCACCACCGGCACGCTGATGGGCACCGGCCGCTTCCTCAAGGAGAAGGTCGAGGGCATCCGCATCATCGCGGCCGAGCCGCGCTACGGCGAGATCGTCTACGGCCTGCGCAACATCGACGAGGGCTATGTGCCCGAGCTGTACGACGCGTCGGTGCTCGACCGGCGTTTCTCGGTGGGCACCCGCGACGCCGTGCTGCGCACCCGCCAGCTGGTCGAGGTCGAGGGCATTTTCGCGGGCTTCTCCAGCGGCGCGATCCTGCACGCCGCGCTCGCCGTGGCGCACGAGGCGGTCAAGGCCGGTCAACCAGCCGATGTCGCCTTCGTGATCGCCGACGGCGGCTGGAAATACCTTTCGACGGGCGCCTACGGCGGCACCCTGAACGATGCCGAGGAAGCCCTCGAGGGTCAGCTCTGGGCCTAATAAGTGGCCGCTATCAGAATGTCGACTGTGAGCGGCCCGAGTGCGCAGACAAGCAGCAGCCACGGTAGAACCGGGCGGTGGATCGACAGGAACGCGCCGACCGTAAGAACGACGCTCAGCAATCCGAATAGAGCGAGCGCCGGCACGTACCAGAAGGGCGCTCCGCCGACCACGGTGACGAACGCGCGCAGGCCCACGCCGACCGCGCCGAAACCCAGCAGTGCCGCGCCGCCGGCCATCGTGAGCAGGCGCGCGGTGCTCGGGGCGGGATCATCGGGGGCCGGGAAACGGAAGAGCGTCTCGTGGTCGTCGAGCCCGTTCCGCGCCGGTGTACTCTCCCAGCCACCGAACGGCATGATCTCCGCCGCCTCGGTGTGCGTGGTGCGGGTCCTCTCGACCGTGGTCACGCTGCCTCCGTCTGTTCCGTCCTCAGAAGTCCTCACTTTGTGCAACGCAAACGACTCACCGGACGTAACGGGAATTGCGCTAATGGCCGAGGTCACGAGCGGTGTGATGTACGTTGTCGATTTGGCGACAAATCGATCAGACGTTTACATCGCGCGCAGGTCCCGGCGTACGCTTCGCTCCGTGATTGACTGGTCTGCAGACTTCAGCACGGACCGGTCGGGCGGGGCGTGTTCGACCCAGCGTGAGCCAGAGGGACCCGCATGCGACTGACCGTTCTCGGCTGCGCCGGCAGTTTTCCCGGCCCCGAGTCGGCTTGTTCCGCCTATCTCGTCGAGGCTGAGGGCTTCCGGCTGCTGATCGACTTCGGCTCGGGTTCGCTGTCCGCGTTGCAGCGCTACTCCGACATGAACAAGATCGACGCCATCATCCTGACCCATCTGCACTGCGACCACATGCTGGACGCCTGCACCTACATCGTGGTTCGTCGATACGACCCGTCCGGCCCGCTCGCCCCGGTGCCGGTCTACGCGCCGCTCGGGGCGGCCGAGCGCATTTCCTCGGCCTACAGCCAGGACAGCGAGACCATCGACGACGTCTACTCGTTCTACGGCCTGCAGCCGGGCACGTTCCCGATCGGTCCCTTCTCGATCACCGTCGATCGGGTCAACCATCCGATCGAGACCTATGGCGTACGCATTGAGCACGCTGGGCGAGTGATCGCCTACTCCTCGGACACGGCGCCGTGCGAACCGCTGTTGCGGCTGGCCGCCGGAGCCGACCTGTTCCTGTGTGAGGCTAGTTACCTCGATGGCGCCGACAACCCGCCTGGCCTGCACCTTACCGGCGGCGAAGCGGGCGAGGCAGCGACCAAGGCCGATGTCGGGAAGCTCTTGCTGACCCATCTCGTGCCCGCGTGGGTCTCGGAGGCCTCTATTGTGGATGCCGCCGTGGCCGCGTTTGCGGGACCGGTTGAGGTCGTGCGCCCGGGTGCCCGTTACGATCTCTAGGCCCGGGGCCGGGGCGATGAGTTCGGCCCGAGCGCGAGAGCACCAGCGGATCGTGATCTTGGAGTTGTTGCATGCGCATCGTTCGCCTGGCCAACTTTGTGACGACCCATACGGGTGGCCTGCGGACCGCGCTCCGGAACCTCGGCGAGGGCTATCAGCGCGCCGGCCACGAAGCGGTGCTGATCGTTCCCGGGCGTGAGCGCTCCGACAAGAGGACCTCGCAGGGCCGCGTCATCACCCTGCCGGCCGCCCAGTTGCCGCGCACCGGTGGTTATCGCGTCATGGCTGGTCGCCGCGAACTCACCAAGCTCCTCGACGACCTGGAGCCCGACCGCCTCGAGGTCTCCGACCGCACCACCCTGCGCTGGACCGGCAACTGGGCCCGCCAGCGTGGCGTCGGCTCGGTGATGGTCTCGCACGAGAGCCTGGCCGGCCTGCTCGGTGTCTGGGGCATGCCCAAGCGCGACTCGCTGGCCGACAAGTTCAACCTGCGCACGGCCGAGTATTTCGACCAGATCATCTGCACCACCTCCTTCGCCGCCGCCGAGTTCCGCCGGCTGGGCGTGCCCAACCTGACCGAGGTGCCGCTCGGCGTCGACCTCGACGCGTTCCACCCCCGCCACGCCGACCCGGGGGTGCGCAACCGCTATGCCCGGCCCGGCGAACTGCTCGTCGTGTTCTGCAGCAGGCTTTCCGGCGTGAAGCGCCCTGAGCTCGCCGTGGACACGATAGCGGCGCTGCGCAACGACAAGGTGCCCGCCGTTCTCGCCGTGGCCGGAGACGGCGTACGGCGGGCCGCGCTGGCCTATCGCGCAGCCCGGCTGCCCGTCCGCTTCGCCGGGCACATCTCCGACCGTGCCGCCGTGGCCGCCCTGCTCGCCAGCGCTGACGTGGTGCTCGCCCCCGGCCCGGTCGAGACATTCGGCCTGGCCGCCCTCGAAGCGCTCGCCTGCGGAACCCCGGTCGTCGTCAACGAGTCGAGCGCCCTGCCCGAGGTGGTGGGCGACGCCGGCGTGGCCGTCCGCGGCGTCCCCGAGGCCTTCGCCGCCGGCGTTCGAGACCTGATGGAGCGTCCCGAGGTCGAGCGCCGCGAGGCCGCGCGGGCCCGTGCCGAGCATTTCGGCTGGCCGCAGGCGGTCGACGGATTCCTGCGAGCGCACGGCGCACTGCCCGAGGCCGCGCTGGCCGCCCGGCAGCAGCGATCCGCTCCCGCGGCCAAGCTGCGCCCGGCCGTTCCGCGCCCGGCGCTGCCGTCGGACGCCCCGACCGGCTGGTTCGGCTGAGACCAACCACGCGGCGGGGGTGTCCGCGGCGCGGTTATCCACAGAGCGCGGTCATCCCGGAAGCGCGGTTATCCACAGGTGGTGGGGCCTGCGCGGCGGTTCCGCCCGGCGCCTAATAAGGTTCAGGCATGGCACGCCCCGACGGCCGCTCGGCCGACCAGTTGCGACCGGTCACCCTCACCCGCCACTGGAGCATCCACCCCGAAGGGTCGGTGCTCGTCGAGTTCGGCAACACGCGAGTGCTCTGCACTGCAAGCGTGACCGAGGGCGTGCCCCGCTGGCGCAAGGGCTCCGGCCTCGGCTGGGTCACCGCCGAATACGCCATGCTCCCGCGGGCCACCAACACCCGGGGCGACCGTGAGAGCGTCAAGGGCAAGGTCGGCGGCCGCACCCAGGAGATCTCCCGCCTGATCGGCCGCAGCCTGCGCGCCTGCATCGACCTCAAGGCCCTCGGTGAGAACTCGGTCGTTCTCGACTGCGACGTGCTGCAGGCCGACGGTGGCACCCGCACGGCCGCGATCACCGGCGCCTACGTGGCGCTGCACGACGCGGTGGGCTGGCTGGCCGAGCGCAAGTCCCTGGCCGGCAAGGTCGACAAGGTCATGCACCGGTCGATCCAGGCGGTCAGCGTCGGCATCATCGAGGGCGAGCCCCGCCTCGACCTCAACTACGTCGAAGACGTCGCCGCCGAGGTCGACATGAACGTGGTGTGCACCGGCGAGGGTGACTTCGTCGAGGTGCAGGGCACGGGTGAGAACGGCGTCTTCCGCCGCGACCAGATGGATTCCCTGCTCGACCTGGCTCTGGCCGGGTGCGCCGACCTCGCCGCCGCCCAGGCGAAGGCGCTGGCCGCGTGAGCGCGAGGCTGCTGCTCGCCACTGCGAACAAGAAGAAGCTGGTCGAGCTCCAGCGCATTCTCGACGTGTCGCTCGGGGCCAACCGCATCGCGCTGGTCGGCCTGGCCGAGTTCGAGGGCTACCCCGACGTGCCCGAGACGGGCCTGACCTTCGGCGAAAACGCGCTGATCAAGGCCCGCGAGGGTGCCAAGCGCACGGGCCTGCCGACCGTGGCCGACGACTCGGGCCTCGCCGTCGACGCGCTCAACGGCATGCCGGGCGTGTTCAGCGCGCGCTGGTCCGGCGCTCACGGCAACGACGACGCCAACCTCGACCTGGTGCTGGCCCAGATCTCCGACGTGGCCGACGGACAGCGCGGCGGTGCGTTCGTCTGTGCCGCGGCGCTCGTGCTGCCCAACGGTCGCGAGCACCTGGTCGAGGGCCGGCAGGCGGGCCGCATCCTGCGCGCGCGGCGAGGCGACGGGGGCTTCGGCTACGACCCGATCTTCCTCGGCGACGGTCAGTCCCGCACCAACGCCGAGCTGTCCCCGGCCGAGAAAGACGCGATCAGTCACCGGGGCAAGGCCTTCCGTGAGCTCTCGAAGGTCATCGCGCGCGAGGTGACCGGTTAGGCTTGAACAGTCGACATGGGGGTATGGCACACCGAAATCGTCTGGGGGAACTCTCATGCAGCTTCGGTTCGCCGCGCTTCTCGCGGCCACAGTGCTGGTCGGGCTGTCCGTGGTCTTCGCGAGCGGGCCGGTGACCTCCGGCAGCGCCGTCCCTGACACCGCGACGTACGTCGTTCTTCAAGCCCCGGCCGACGACTGCCCCTGGGCGTCGAGCTCCGCCGCCTGATCCCGCTGATCCGAAGCCGGCCCCGTCGTGACCGACGGGGCCTTTTTCATATCCGCGCGACCCTGCCTTGGCATTATTTGCCGCACGGACTACCGTCTGATGAAACTTAGTACCGTGTTGGACGGAGGACGACGATGTCCGCAACCGCGATACAGCCGCCACGAGCGGACGCCCGGCGTCGCGCGATCGTGGCCGGGTCGGTCGGCAACTTCATCGAGTGGTACGAGTTCGGGGTTTACGGCTTCTTCGCCACGATCATCGCCGCCCGGTTCTTCAGCACCGGTGACCAGTCGTCGTTCGAGTCGCTGATCGCCACGTACGCGTCGTTCGCCATCGGTTTCTTCTTCCGCCCGGTCGGCGCCTGGCTCTTCGGCCGTCTCGGCGACCGCATCGGACGCAAGCCCGTCCTGGTCGCCGTGCTCGCCACCATGTCCGGCGCGACGGCTCTGATCGGCCTGCTCCCGACGTACGCCTCGATCGGGCTGGCCGCGCCGATCATCCTGACCCTGGTCCGCATCGTGCAAGGCCTGTCCGCCGGTGGCGAGTTCGGCGGGGCGGTGTCCGTGATGACCGAGTTCGCCCCGCCTGGCCGTCGCGGGCTCTACGGCGCGTGGCAGTCGTTCACCGTCGCCGTCGGCCTGCTCGCCGGGGCCGGCACCTCCGCGATCCTCGCCTCTCTGATGAGCGAGAGCGCGCTCGAGTCGTGGGGCTGGCGGATCGCCTTCCTGCTCGCGGCGCCGCTCGGCGTGATCGCCCTGATCCTGCGCTCGCGGCTCGAGGAGACCCCGGCGTTCCAAGCCGCCGCGCCCGCCGAGGTCGCCAAGGCGAGCGTGGGCGAGACGGCCCGGGCCATCGCGCTGGGCGTCGCGCGGCTGATGGGCTGGTCGGCCGCCGGTTACACGTTCCTGGTCGTCATCCCGTCCTACCTGCAGAGCAGCCTGCACGCGACGTTCCACCAGGCGCTGGTCGCGACCGTCGTCGCCAACGCCGGCTTCGCCCTGGCGATCCTGCCCGCCGGGTGGCTCTCCGACCGCGTCGGCCGCCGCTGGGTGATGCTCTCCGGCGTCGTGCTCATCACGATCCTGGCGCTGCCCCTGCTCAACGTGCTGCAGGACGAGTCGGCCGGGCTCGGGGCCAAGTCGGCCGCCGTCTTCGCCGCGGGCTTCGTGGTGGGGCTCATCGCCGGTCCCGGTCCCGCGATGCTGGCCGAGATGTTCCCGACGAACGTGCGCTACACCGGGCTGGGCCTGGCCTATTCGCTGTCGAACGCGGTCTTCTCCGGCTCGGCGGGCCTGATCATCACGTCGCTGATCAAGAGCACCGGCAACATCGACGTCCCGGCCTACTACGTCATGGCCACCTGCGTCGTCAGCGCCGTGGCGATCGCGACGCTGCGCACCGACAACCGCGGCAAGGAGCTGTCATGACCACGATCGTCGGCCTCATGTCCGGCACCTCGCACGACGCGATCGACGCCGCCGCCGTCGAGGCGACCGCGAACGGCGACGAACTGGTGCTCCGCTTCCTCGGGATGGTCAGCACCTCGTACCCGAAGGAACTGGATGATCTGCTCGTCGGTGCGCTGCCGCCCGCGAGTACGACCTTCGCCGACGTGTGCCGCCTCGACACCGGGATCGGCCAGGCCTTCGCCGGAGCGGCCGCCCGCGCGATCGACGAGCTCTGCGGCGGGCACGCCGACCTGATCGTCTCGCACGGCCAGACCGTCTATCACTGGGTCGAGGGCAACATCGTGCGGGGCACGCTCCAGATCGGTCAGCCCGCCTGGATCGCCGAACATACCGGCACCACCGTCGTCGCCGATCTGCGCTCTCGTGACGTGGCCGCCGGGGGCCAGGGCGCGCCGCTGGTCAGCGCGTTCGACGTGATGTGGCTGCGCGGTCTGGGCGCCTCACGGGCGGCGGCGGTCAACCTCGGCGGCATCGCCAACGCCACGATCGTCACCCCCGATCGCGACCCGATCGCCTTCGACACCGGACCGGCCAACGCACTGATCGACGCGTTCGTCACCGCGCGCACGGACGGCCGGTCCACGTTCGACACCAACGGCACCCGCGCCCTGCTCGGTCACGAGAACGAGGCGCTGCTCGCCCGCCTGCTCGACGAGCCGTACTATCGCCTGCCCGCTCCCAAGACCACGGGCAAAGAGCTTTTCCACGGCGAGTACGTCGACAAGCAACTCGCCGGTTTCGAAGAGCTCTCGACCGAGGACGTCGTCGCCACACTCACCCGCCTGACCGCCCGCACGGTCGCCGAGGCGATCGGCGACCGCGCCACCGACGTCATCCTCTCCGGCGGCGGCACCCGCAACCCCGCCCTGGTCGCGATGATCGCCGAGGAGCTGCCCGCCGCCCGCGTCCGCGTCTCCGACGAGCTGGGCCTGCCCTCCGCGGCCAAGGAATCCATCGCGTTCGCGGTGCTCGGGCTGCTGACCGTCGAGGGCTACCCCGGCTCGGTGCCGTCGTGCACCGGCGCCCGCGGCCCGCGCGTGCTCGGCACGGTCGTCCCGGGACTGGCTCCGGTGCCGTCTACGCTGCCCGCAGCCCCTGCCCGGCTGCGAATCGAGGCATCGTGACCACCCCGCACGACCTGCGCGCCCGCCTCCGTGCGGTGCTGCCGACGCTGAGCCCGGCCGGCCGGCAGATCGTCGCCGAGCTCGAACGCGACCCGGCCGCGGCGGCCCAGCTCACCGTCCACCAGCTCGCCGGCCGCGTCGACACAAGCCCATCCAGCGTCGTACGGGTGGCACGCGCGCTCGGCTATGAGGGCTACCCGCAACTGCGGCTCGCGCTGGCCGCTCTGCCCGTGGAACCTTCGCTGTGGGTCGACGCCGATGTCGACATGACCGACGACGCGGGGACCGTCATCCGCAAGCTGGCCGACTTCGAGGCCCGCCAGCTTCAGGAGACCGCCGAGCTGCTCGACGCCGGCCAGCTCGAGGCCGCGGCCCGCGCGATCACCGCGGCCCGCCGCGTGGTCGTCTACGGCGTCGGTGGTTCGGGCATCGCCGCTCGCGACCTGGCCGGCAAGCTCGGCCGCCTCGGTGTGCTCGCCCAGAGCCACCACGACATCGACACGGCCCTGCCCGACGCCGCCCTCGCCCGCCCCGACGACGTGGCCATCGGCATCTCACACGGTGGCGAGAGCGCGGGCACGCTGGCCCCGCTGCGCCTGGCCGCCGAGCGGGGCGCGGTGACCGTCGCCGTCACCGGCATGCCGCGCTCCCCGCTGGCCGAGACGTCGACCCACGTTCTGCTCACGGCCGGGCGCGAGTTCGGTTTCCGGCCCGCCGCGATGGCCAGCCGCACCGGGCAACTCCTCGCCGGGGACGCCCTGTTCGCCCGGGTCGCCCAACTTCTGCCGGGCGCCCGCGACGCGCTCCGGCGCACGTACGACAGCCTGCGCGAAGGACGCTGACATGCTCGAGAACCTCGGCACCCTGACGACCGAGGCCCGCAACCCGCGGACCCTCGACCTGGACACGCTCCCGGCCCTGCGGATCGTCGAGGTCATGAACGACGAGGACGCCAAGGTCGCCTCGGCCGTCCGCGAAGCGCTGCCGCGGATCGCCGCGGCCGTCGAGCTGATCACCGCGGCGCGCCGGGCCGGTGGCCGGCTCGTCTACCTGGGAGCAGGCACCAGCGGGCGGCTCGGGCTGCTCGACGCGGTGGAGATCCCGCCGACCTTCGGCACCGAGCCGGGCGAGGTGCTGGGGTTGATCGCCGGCGGAGAACGTGCCTTTACGCGGGCGGTCGAAGGCGCGGAGGACGACCCCGAGCTGGCCGTCCGGGAACTCGCGGCGGCCGGGATCGGGGAGCGTGACGTGGTGGTCGGGCTGGCCGCGAGCGGGCGGACCCCGTACGTGATGGGGGGTCTGCGCCATGCCCGGCTCGTCGGTGCGGCGACCGTCGCGGTCTCCTGCAACCGGGACGCGGCGATCAGCGCCCTGGCCGACGTGGCGATCGAGGTCGTGACCGGCCCCGAGGTGCTGACCGGCTCGACGCGGCTCAAGGCCGGCACGGCGACGAAGCTGGTCTGCAACATGCTGACCACGGCGAGCATGGTGCGCACGGGCAAGGTCTATTCGAACCTGATGGTCGACGTACGCCCCACCAACGCCAAGCTGGTCAACCGGGCCCAGCGCATCGTCGCCGAGGCCGCCGACGTCGACCTCGACACGGCCGCGCGGGCGCTCACCGAGGCCAACGGCAACGCGAAGACCGCCATCGTCTCCCTGCTGCTCGACACCTCCGCCGCCGGCGCCCGAGACCTGCTGGAAGCCACGAACGGAAATGTTCGCGCCGCCGTCTCCCACTGAAGCCTGGTATAGTCGCGTGCATAGACAGGGGCTCCCGCCAACATCGTTGGCCGGGGCCCCTTTGCTATCTGGGTTTCGATCGTCACCGACGCGGTTCCAGAAGATCGACAACGGTCAGGCCGGTTTCGCCTCCGACCAATGCCAGGGACACCTCCGCGCGTGCCGCGAGGTCGAGGGGAGTAAGCCCTTCGTTCAGCATGGCATGAGTCATCCGGTCGAACCCGGCGCCGATCAGGGGAGCGGCGATGCGTAGGGCGGCGTTCAACGCGACACCCTGGGTCGAGCCGCCGTGCAGGACGATATTGCGCGTTCGGTAGAGCCTCCGCATGGCGATCCGGAAGGCGGTGACCGCGGCGCCAAGTTCGTTTCGAGGGTTGGAGACCAAGCTCCGCATCCGGTGCACCGCTGCCATGTCAGCGTTGCGCCAAAACCCGTCGATCGGTTCCACCATTTCTCCGGCGGCTAGTGCCGCTGCCACCGCGGCCGCACGATGCTGGTTCGAGGTGCATGATTCCAACACGGTGGCGAGGGCGTCGGGGACCGCAGGTCGATGGCGGTGGGCGAGCTTGGTCAGTTCCGCACGGGGCCACGAGCAGGCGACGATGCCGGCCAGACGGTCGGCGGCGACAGCCTTGCCCGAACGCTCCGTCTCGGCGGGGTCGTCCGGATGGGACAGGAGCGACTCGACGGCAGCCCATGCGCCCGCGACCGCCGGGGCAACCGAACCACGATTCACCGGTGCGGCCAACTCCAAGGCGTCGTCAAACAGGGTGCTCCGCCCGTCGAACTCATAGAGATGTCCGCCATTCACCAGCGACAACACGTCGGCGCTTCGGGCCGGAGTTACGAACGGAATCGGGTCGGGATGCCCATCCACCCAGAGGTGAGACCCAGGCCGAATCCCGATCTGGTTTCCGGACATGAAGGAGGACCGGGCGACCATGCGTTCGACGAGTTCGCGGACCTGGCCGGCGGCATGGAAGGGATCTCGCGCGGTCACTTTGAGAAGAAACCCATCGTTAGCGCGTATGCCGATGACCGAGTGGTTCCGTTGCCTGAGCCAACTCACGATTTCGCGACCCGAGACCCAGGCCTGATGCCTTTGCGCCTCCTCCTGCCGGGGTGCGACGTCCAGGGTCGCGAGAACGGTGAATTCCCGGGGGTCGGTCGAGTCGAGCGTCAAGGCGCCCTCGAGGACGTCTCGGGCGCTCGCCTGGTTGCGGTTGAGTCGTCCGATCCATTTCGCTAGATGGCTCGGGTCGTAGCCCAGGTCGAGCAGGTGCGCCGCGACCACGCGGGCGAGCCGTTCCGGTTTCGGACGCTGATCCTGCGGAAGGTCGGCCGCAGCCATCCAGCGCTTCAGGTAGCCGCCTCGGGCATGCTCGATCACCTCCCGCAGTCGACGGTGTGCTGGGCTGGGATCGGGTAGCGGCTTGCTGAGCAGCGAGGTCAACTCGGCACGGAGGTCCCTGCTGCCGAGCCCGACATCGGGACCGATGATCTTCATCAACTGGTGTCGTTGCCAGTCGACGGCGGCTTGAGACAGCACGCGGTGCCGAGCCCACGAACTAGCCTCCAGCAGCTCCTCCAGGCCGAGCAGGGATCCGATGTCCCACAACCGTCGTGGCCAGGAGATTCCACCAAGAGTGAAGAAGTCGATCATTCGAGCGCGAACGTGGCTGTCATAGGCATTTGATGCGCTGAGGGGGTTCACCCGTGCACAGTAGACAAGGGTCAAGCCCCGTTGCCAGTGACAAAGTGTGCCATTCGTGGAGGCTCTAGCGCGCTGAAAGATTTCATGCATAGTCTGATCGCGTGAATGACAGAGTGGTCAGGGTGGGCGATCGGGTGCTGGACCTGTTCGCCGGGGCGCGGCTGACGCCGACCCAGCGCCGGATCGCTCACTGTCTGGTCGAGCACGCCCAGAAAGCCGCCTACCTGTCGGCGGCCGAGGTCGCCGACCTGGCCGGGGTCAGCCAGCCGTCGGTCACGCGGTTCGCGATCGCGCTGGGGTACGAGGGCTATCCCGCGCTGCGGCGGGTGTTGCGGGAGCTGACCGCCGCCGGCGACGGCACCCACGTGGGCGATCACAACGCGATGCAGCTCGCCGTGGCGGCCGAGGCCGAGCATCTCGGGCGGCTCCGGGATCAGCTGACGCGGCTCGACGACGTCTGCCGGGCCGCCGATCTGCTCGTCAACAGCCGGCCGCTGCCGGTGCTCGGGCTGCGGTCGGCCGCCCCGCTGGCCGGATATTTCGGATACTTCGCAGGGAAGATCCACCCCGATGTCCGGGTGCTCGACGCGGGCGGCACCAACCTGCTCGACCGGCTCGATCAGGCGCGCACGGCCGGGGCCGGTGCGATGCTGGCGATGGTGCTGCCGCGCTATCCGCGGGAGTCGCTCGAAGCCTTGCGAGAGGCCAAGGCCCTCGGGTACGCGGTGGTCGCCATCACCGATTCGGCGGTCAGCCCGGTCGCCGAGCTGGCCGACGTCGTGCTGCCCGCCGCGGTCGGCACCCGGCTGGTGTTCGACCTGCACACCGGCCCGATGGCGATGGCCATGGTGCTGCTGCAGGCGATGTGCGACGCCGACCCCGAACCGGTGCAGCGCCGGTTGGAGGAGTTCGAGGCCACGGCCTCCCGCCGGCACATTTTTCAGCTGTGAGACTGTGAGGAAGGGCGACGATGTCGGAGATCCGGGCGCCACGCGGCGCGGCGTACACCGCTAAGGGCTGGCCGCAGGAGGCCGCCAAGCGGATGTTGATGAACAACCTCGACCCGGACGTGGCCGAGCGCCCCGAAGACCTGGTGGTCTACGGCGGCACCGGGCGGGCCGCACGCGACTGGCCGTCGTTCCACGCGATCGTGCGCGAGCTCGACGAGCTGGCCGGCGACGAGACCCTGCTGGTGCAGTCGGGGCGGCCGGTCGGGGTCTTCCGTACGCATGAGTGGGCTCCCCGGGTGCTGATCGCGAACTCGAACCTGGTCGGCGACTGGGCGACCTGGCCCGAGTTCCGCCGCCTCGAGAACCTCGGCCTGACCATGTACGGCCAGATGACCGCCGGTTCGTGGATCTACATCGGCACGCAGGGCATCCTCCAGGGCACGTACGAGACGTTCGCCGCGGTCGCCGCCAAGCGGTTCAACGGCACCCTCGCCGGCACGCTGACCCTCACCGGTGGCTGCGGCGGCATGGGTGGCGCCCAGCCGCTGGCCGTGACCATGAACGGCGGCGTCTGCCTGATCGTCGACGTCGACCCGAGCCGTCTGCGCCGCCGTGTCGAGACCCGCTACCTCGACGAGATCGCCGATGACCTCGACGACGCGCTGGCCCGGGCCGAGCAGGCCAAGAGGGAGAAGCGGGCCGTCTCGATCGGGGTCGTCGGCAACGCCGCCCTGGTCTTCGGCGAGATCCTCACCCGCGGCGTCGAGGTCGACATCGTCACCGACCAGACCAGCGCCCACGATCCGCTGTCGTACGTGCCGGTCGGCGTCGAGCTCGAGGACGCCGCCGAATATGCCCGCACCAAGCCCGAGGAGTTCACCGACCGGGCCCGCGGCAGCATGGCCAAGCAGGTCGCCGCGATGGTCGGCTTCCAGGACGCGGGCGCCGAGGTGTTCGACTACGGCAACTCGATCCGCGGCGAGGCGAAACTGGCGGGCTACGAGCGCGCCTTCGCGTTCCCCGGCTTCGTCCCGGCGTACATCAGGCCTCTGTTCGCCGAGGGCAAGGGTCCGTTCCGGTGGGCCGCGCTCTCGGGCGACCCGGCCGACATCGCCGCGACCGACAAGGCGGTGCTCGACCTTTTCCCCGAGAACGAGTCGCTGGCCCGCTGGATCAAGATGGCCGAGGAGCGCGTCGCGTTCCAGGGGCTGCCCGCGCGCATCTGCTGGCTGGGCTACGGCGAGCGCGACAAGGCCGGCGTACGGTTCAACGACATGGTCGCGAGTGGCGAGCTGAAGGCGCCGCTGGTGATCGGCCGTGACCATCTCGACTCCGGTTCGGTGGCCTCGCCCTATCGCGAGACCGAGTCGATGCTCGACGGCTCCGACGCGATTGCCGACTGGCCGCTGCTGAACGCGCTGCTCAACACGGCCAGCGGGGCGAGCTGGGTGTCGATCCACCACGGCGGCGGGGTGGGCATCGGCCGCTCGATCCACGCGGGCCAGGTCTGCGTCGCCGACGGCACTCCCCTCGCGGGGCAGAAGATCGAGCGGGTGTTGACCAACGACCCGGGTACGGGCGTCATCCGCCATGTCGATGCGGGCTACGAGTCCGAGGCGGCGGCGGGTGTGCACATTCCGATGAAGCGGGAGAACCAGTGAGCGCCACCTTCTCGGAGCTGTGGTCCGCGATCGCACCGATCGGTCGCGTGGCCAACGGCTACATCCGGTACTCGTTCGAGGAACCGGAGCTGGTGCTGCGCGACTGGTTCCGCAACCAGGCCGCGCGCCGTGACATGGCGGTCACCGACGACGGCAACGGCAACCTGTTCGCCTGGTGGGGCGACCAGTGGGGCCAGGACGCGGTGCTCACCGGCTCGCACTTCGACTCGGTGCCGCACGGCGGCGGCTACGACGGGCCGCTCGGCATCGTCAGTGGCTTCCTCGCCGTCGACGAGCTGCGCCGACGCGGTCACGTGCCGCGCCGTCCGATCGCGGTCGTCGCCTTCGTCGAGGAGGAGGGCGGTCGATTCGGCGTACCGTGCCTGGGGTCTCGTCTTTTGTCCGGGGCCATCGAGCCGGAGCAGGCCGCAGCGCTCAAGGACCGTGAGGGCATCACGTACGGCGAGGCCCTCGGGGGTACGCCGGCCGGCCGGCTGCCCGGTCTGACCAGCCGCATCGGCGCACTCGTCGAACTGCACATCGAACAGGGACGCGTGCTGGACGTGCCCGTCGGGGTGGCCAGCGCGATCTGGCCGCACGGCCGCTGGCGGTTCGACTTCACCGGGCACGGCGACCACGCGGGGACGACCCGCATGGACGACCGGCGCGACCCGATGCTGACGTTCGCCTACACCGTGCTGGCCGCGAACAAGGAGGCCCGGCTGTCGGGGGCGCACGCGACGATGGCTCGGGTCGAGGTCGAGCCGAACGCCACGAACGCGATCCCGTCGCTGGTGCGGGGCTGGCTCGACGCGCGGGCGGCCGAGACGTCCACGTTGGACAACCTGGTCGAAGCCGTGGTGAAGCGGGCCCACGACCGGGCCGGTCGCGACGGCGTCGAGGTGGCGGTGACGTCCGAGTCGTTCAGCGCCGAGGTGACGTTCGAGAAGTCCCTGGCCGAGCGCATCGCCGACCTGCTCGGTGGCGTTCCGGTGCTGCCGACCGGCGCCGGGCACGACGCGGGCGTCCTGTCGACCCACGTGCCGACGGCGATGCTTTTCGTGCGTAACCCGACCGGCGTCTCGCACTCCCCGGCCGAGCACGCCGACGAGGCCGACTGCGTGGCCGGCATCGCCGCCCTGGCCAGGGTCCTGGTCGACCTCACATGACGTCCTATCTCGCCGAGTACGCCTGGACGAGCGGCCACCTCGCCCGAAACGTCCGTATCGACGTGGCCGACGGCGTGATCACCGCGGTCGAAGTCGATCACCGACGACATGATTCGCTGAATAAGTTGGAATTGTCCGGCGGGACGCCGGCCGGAACGACGATCCTGCCCGGCCTGGTGCTGCCCGGGTTCGCCAACGCGCACTCGCACGCGTTCCACCGCGCGCTGCGGGGGCGCACCCACGACGGTGGCGGCAGTTTCTGGACGTGGCGTGACCTGATGTACGACGTCGCCGGGCGCCTCGACCCCGACAGCTACCGGGAGCTGGCGCGGGCGGTCTTCGCCGAGATGGCCCTGGCCGGGATCACCGCGGTCGGCGAGTTCCACTACCTGCACCACGGCCCCGACGGCGTGCCCTACGCCGATCCGAACGCGATGGGTCACGCGCTCATCGAGGCCGCCGCCGAGGCCGGCATCCGGATCACGCTGCTCGACACGCTCTACCTGACGTCCACCGTGGACGGCAAGCCGCTCGAGGGGGTGCAGCGCCGCTTCGGCGACGGCGACCTCGACGGCTGGTCCGACCGGGTGGCCGGGCTGCGCTCGCGGGCGCACACGAAGATCGGGGCGGCGCTGCACTCGGTACGCGCGGTCCCGGCCGGGGCGATGACCACGTTCGCCGACCGCACGGCCGGCCTGCCGGTGCACGTCCACCTCTCCGAGCAGCGGGCCGAGAACGAGCAGACCCTTCAGGCGTACGGCTGCACGCCCGCGGAACTCCTGGAACGGCACGGCGTGTGGCGGGAGAACACCGCCGCCGTGCATGCCACCCACCTCACCGACCGCGACATCGAGATCCTCGGCGGTCACCACGTGTGCTTCTGCCCGACCACGGAACGCGACCTGGCCGACGGCATCGGACCGGCGCGACGACTGGCCGACGCGGGCGCGATCCTCAGCCTGGGCAGCGACAGCCACGCCGTGATCGACCCCCTCGAAGAACTGCGCGGCCTCGAGATGAACGACCGGCTGGCCAGTGAGCAGCGCGGCCGGTTCAGTCCGGCCCGGTTGATCGCGGCGGCCACGAACCACAGCGCGATCGGCTGGTTCGACGCCGGCGAGATCGCGGTCGGCCAGCGGGCCGACCTGGTCTGCGTCAGGCTCGACAGCGTCCGCACGGCGGGAGCTGACCCGGCCCAGGCGGTCCTCGCGGCCACCGCGGCCGACGTCACCCACGTGATCGCCGACGGCCGCCTGATCGTCGAGGACGGGCGGCACACGACGATCGACGTACCCCGGGCCCTCACCGAGTCGATCGCGGCGGTGACCGCATGAGCACGGTGATCGACAACATCGGCGAGCTCGTCACCAACGACGACGGCGACGGCCTGCTCGGGCTGCGCCACGACGTCGCCCTGGTGATCGAGGGCGACCACATCGCCTGGATCGGGCCGAACGCGCAGGCACCGGCGGCCGACACCAGGATCGACGCGCGGGGCGGAGCCGTGCTGCCGGGCTTCGTCGACAGCCACGCGCATCTGATCTTCGCCGGGGACCGGGCGCCCGAGTTCGCGGCGCGGATGGCCGGGGAGCCGTACACGGGTGGTGGCATCCGCACGACGGTCGCGAAAACCCGGGCGGCGAGCGACGACAACCTGCGCCGCAACGCCCGGCGCCTGGTCGACGAGGCCCGCCGCCAGGGCACGACCACGATCGAGATCAAGAGCGGGTACGGGCTGAGCGTCGACGACGAGGCCCGGTCGCTGCGGATCGCCCGCGAGCTCAGCGGCGAGACGACGTTCCTCGGCGCGCACGTGGTCCCGGCCGGGCACGACCCCGACGACTACGTCGATCTGGTTCGCGGCCCGATGCTGGACGCCTGTGCCCCGTACGCGAAATGGGTCGACGTCTTCTGCGACCGCGGCGCGTTCGACGAGGAGCAGACGCGCGCGATCCTGAAAGCCGGTAAAGCGAAGGGCCTTGACCTGCGGGTGCACGCGAACCAGCTCGTCGAGGGGCCCGGCGTGCGGCTCGCGGTAGAGCTCGACGCGGCCAGCGCCGACCACTGCACCCACCTCAGCGACGCCGACGTCACGGCCCTGGCCGGCTCGCGGACGGTCGCGACGCTGCTGCCCGGCGCCGAGTTCTCGACCCGCTCGCCCTATCCGGACGCGCGCCGCCTGATCGACGCCGGTGTCACGGTCGCCCTGGCCACCGACTGCAACCCCGGGTCGTCGTACACGTCCTCGATGCCTTTCTGTATCGCGCTTGCCGTCCGTGACATGCGGATGACCCCGGCCGAGGCCGTGCACGCCGCGACCGCCGGCGGTGCGAAGGCCCTGCGCCGCGACGACATCGGCGTGCTGCGCCCCGGCGCCCGCGCCGACCTGACGGTGCTCGACGCGCCGTCCCACATTCACCTGGCCTACCGGCCCGGCGTTCCCCTGATCAATACCGTCATAAGCGGAGAACCACGATGATCGTCACAGTTCAGCCCACCGGCGTCACCCCCGCCGAGGTGATCGCGGTCGCGCGCGGTAACGCCCGCGTCGAGATCGCCCCCGACACCGTCACCGCCATGGCCACGAGCCGGGCGATCGTCGACAACATCGAAGCTTCCGGCAAGCCCGTGTACGGGGTGTCGACCGGCTTCGGTGCCCTGGCCAACACGTCCATCGCCCCCGAACGCCGCGCCGAGCTGCAGCACGCGCTGATCCGCTCGCACGCGGCCGGGATCGGCGCGCCCATGCCGCGCGAGGTCGTGCGGGCCATGATGCTGCTGCGGCTGCGCTCGCTCGCGCTGGGCCGCTCCGGCGTGCGCCCGGTCCTCGCGCAGGGCCTGGCCGACCTGCTCAACCACGACATCACGCCGTGGGTGCCCGAGCACGGCTCGCTGGGCGCCTCGGGCGACCTGGCCCCGCTGGCCCACTGCGCGATGGTGCTGCTCGGCGAGGGCTGGGTGATCGGCAAGGACGGCGCCCGGCACTCCGCCGCCGAGGCCCTGCACAACGCCGGGCTGCAGCCGCTCGAGCTGGCCGCCAAGGAGGGCCTGGCCCTGATCAACGGCACCGACGGCATGCTCGGCATGCTGCTGCTGGCGATCGACGACGCCGCCCACCTGTTCGCGATGGCCGACGTGACCGCCGCTCTGGCGATCGAGGCGATGCTCGGCTCGGAGCGGCCGTTCCTGCCCGAGCTGCACGAGATCCGCCCGCACCCGGGCCAGTCGGCGTCGGCCGCCAACATCCTGCGGCTGCTGCAGGATTCCGAGGTCATGGACTCGCACCGCGACGACCTGGCCCACGCCGTGCAGGACGCCTATTCGATGCGCTGCGCCCCGCAGGTGGCCGGCGCGGCCCGCGACACGCTCGACTTCGTGCGGGTCACCGCCGGCCGCGAACTGGTGTCCGTCGTGGACAACCCGGTCGTGCTGCCCGACGGCCGGGTCGAGTCGACCGGCAATTTCCACGGCGCGCCGCTCGGCTTCGCCGCCGACTTCCTCGCCATCGCGGCCGCCGAGGTGGGCGCGATCGCCGAACGCCGGGTCGACCGGCTGCTCGACGTCACGCGAAGCCGCGAGCTGCCGCCGTTCCTGTCGCCGGACGCGGGCGTCAACTCGGGCCTGATGATCGCCCAGTACACGGCGGCCGGCATCGTCGCCGAGAACCGCCGCCTGGCCGCCCCGGCCTCGGTCGACTCGCTGCCCACCAGCGGCATGCAGGAGGACCACGTCTCGATGGGCTGGGCCGCCACCAAGAAGCTGCGTACGGTCCTGGACAACCTGACCAGCCTGCTCGCCGTCGAACTGCTCTCGGCCGTCCGCGGCCTGCAGTTGCGTGCGCCACTGACCCCGTCACCGGCCGGCCGCGCGGCCATCGCCGCCGTGGAACCGTCCGCCGGCCGCCCCGGACCCGACCTGTTCCTCGCCCCGGTGCTCGAGGACGTGCGGGCCGTCGTCGCGGGCCGCGAGCTGCGGACGGCCATCGAGCGGGAAATCGGGCAGCTTCAATGAGCGTCGCCGATTAGGGTCGCGCCCATGAGCGACTTCGAGGCACTGCAACGCAGATGGCAGCCGGTCTGGGAGTCGCTCGACCTTTTCGCGGCCGGCCGCCGGGGCGGGGAACGCCGCACAGTCGTCGACATGTTCGCGTACCCCTCGGGTGATCTGCACATGGGTCACGCCGAGGCGTACGCGTTCGGCGACGCGATCGCCCGCTACTGGCGGCATCGAGGCTACGACGTGCTGCATCCGATCGGGTGGGACTCGTTCGGGCTGCCGGCCGAGAACGCGGCGATCAAACGCGGTCTCCACCCGGCCGAGTGGACCTTGATGAACATCGAGACGCAGGCCGAGTCGTTCCGGCGGTTCGCGACGTCGGTCGACTGGCGGGCCCGGCTGCACACCAGCGATCCGTCCTACTACCGCTGGACGCAATGGCTGTTCCTGCGTCTGCTGTCGGCCGGGCTGGCCGAGCGCCGGCTCGCCCCGGTCAACTGGTGTCCCGCCGACCAGACGGTGCTCGCGAACGAGCAGGTCGTCGGCGGCCGATGCGAGCGCTGCGGCAGCGAGGTCGTCCAGCGTCACCTGACCCAGTGGTTCATCAAGATCACCGCGTACGCCGACCGGCTGCTGGACGACATGAACGAGCTTGAGGGTCACTGGCCGTCCTCGGTCCTCACGATGCAGCGCAACTGGATCGGCCGATCGGAGGGGGACGAGGGTCGCGGCGTCACCTACCGGCTGCGCGACTGGCTGGTCTCGCGGCAACGGTATTGGGGCTGCCCGATCCCGATCGCGCACGGTGGAGAGTGCGGCGTCGTTCCGGTTCCCGACGATCAGTTGCCCGTGACCCTGCCCGACCTGCGCGGCGCCGACCTGGCCCCGAAAGGCGTCTCGCCGCTGGCCGCCGCCCGGGACTGGGTCGAGGTCGCCTGCCCCCGCTGCGGGCGCCCGGCCCGACGGGACACCGACACCCTCGACACGTTCGTCGATTCCTCCTGGTACTTCCTCCGATACTGCTCACCCTCGTACGAGGAAGGGCCGTTTGATCCTGAGGAGGTGCGGCGATGGATGCCGGTCGACCAATACATCGGCGGCTCCGAACACGCCGTGCTGCACCTGCTCTATGCCCGGTTCTTCACGAAGGCGCTGCGTGACCTGGGGCTGATCGACTTCGGCGAGCCGTTCCGGCGGCTGCTGACGCAGGGTCAGGTCGTGCTGAACGGCGCCGCGATGAGCAAGTCCAAGGGCAATATGGTGCATCTCGGTGAACAGATCGACACGTACGGTGTCGATGCCGTGCGGCTGAGCATCGTGTTCGCCGGTCCGCCGTCCGACGACATCGACTGGGCCGACATGTCGCCGGCCGGTTCGGTGCGTTTCCTGAGCCGCGCCCTGCGCCTGGCCGACCTGCCCCCGCCCGCCGGCGATCCGGACCCTGAGCTGCGGCGTACGACCAGTCGCCTGCTCGGCCAGATCACCGACCTCATGGAGCGCCGTCGCCTCAACGTGGTGGTGGCCCGCGCGATGGAGCTGGCCAACGCGGCCCGCAAAGCCGTCGCCGACGGACGGGCCGCCGACCCCGCCACCCGCGAGGCCGTCGAGGCGCTGGCCGTGGTGCTGTCGCTGTTCACGCCCTACACGGCCGAGGAGATGTGGGAACGGCTCGGCCATGAACCGGGCATCGCCGACGCCGGCTGGCCCGCGACCGATTCGCCGTGAGCGTCGTCACAGTTCGGGATGTGGCAATCTTCGGGGAGCCGGACAGGTAGGGGTTATGAACCAGATGAACGGGCCGCCGGAAGAACGGTTCCGTGCCTTGCACAGAGCCACATTCGCCGACCTGCTGCGCTTCGTCGAACGCCGGGTCCCGCCGCACGAGGCCGAGGACATCGTCTCCACGGTCTATCTCACGGCCTGGCGGCGCTTCACCGACCTGCCTTCAGATGCTCGCCCGTGGCTGTTCGCCGTGGCCCGCAGGACGATGGCTAATCAGACCCGCGGCTGGCTGCGGCGACAGGCCCTCGACGTACGCCTGGCCGCCGTCGAGACACCCCAGGCGTCCGACGACCCGGCCGCCCGCGTCGACCTGCAGCGCGCCTGGCAGACCCTCTCCGCGGCCGACCGTGAGGTGCTGGCCCTGGTCGCCTTCGACGGTCTCACCGCCGAGCAGGCCGCGACCGTCCTCGGCTGCCGCCGCTCGACCTTCGCCATGCGCCTCACCCGCGCCCGCCAGCGGTTGCAGGCCGCCCTCGAACCCCTTTCACCGCCGGTTCTCAGGCTTCAGGAGCAGTCGTGAACGACATCATGAACGACCTCGCCCGCCTCGACCCCGCCCGTAACACCGAGCCGACTGCCGCGCAGTGGGCCCGATCCGAGAACTTCGTGGAGCGCACCATGGCCGGATCCGTCGCCACCAGCACCGCCCCCCGCCGTCGCTGGATGACCGTCGGTCTCGCCACGGTCGCGGCCGGCGTGGTCGGCGCCGTCGCCATCCCCGCGCTCGTGCCCGGCGCGGCCGAGAAGGCGGTCGCCTCGTGGACCGCCGCGCCGTCGGCCCGCACCGGCGACCAGGTAATGCCCCAGGCCAACGTGTGCGGCGCGGGCGACGTGATGGGCGGCGCCTCGACGAAAGTGAGCCCCTCCGACGTGATCCTCGCCGAGCAGCGTGGCGAAGCCACCATGATGATCCTGCGCAAGGCCAACGGGAACCTCGTCGAATGCCTGCTCGTCGGCAAGGAGATGTTCGCCTCGATGGGCCTGACCGACGGCACCCCGGTCAAGCTGCCGGCCGCCGGCGTGAACCTCGAGACGTCGAGCTCCTCGGGTGACGGCGACGACATGTGGTCCAACGTCGTCGGGCTGGCCGCCCCCGACGTGACCGCCGTCGAGGTGCGCACCGACAAGGGCCGCACCTTCCAGGCCAGCGTCCGCGGCGGCTGGTGGGGCGCCTGGTGGCCCGGCTCCGAGGGCGGCGACGCCACCGACAACTACACGGTGATCGTGCACACGGCCCAGGGCACGACCACCCACAAGCCTTCCGAGCTGCCGTAACGCTTCTCCACCGGGACGGGGCGCTTCGGCGCCCCGTCAGCCTCGGGCCGGGTTCTCGCCCTTCACCGCGTCGTAGCAGCTCGAACTGACGATGACGTCGAGATGGTCCTGTTCGGCGCCGCCGATCACCGAGGCGTTGCCGGAACCGAACCCCGCCTGCAGATGACCGGTCTCGCCATCGGGCAGCGAGCCGTCGGGGGCGATGCGCCGGTCGCCGAACTCGCGGTTCTCCCGATCCCACTGGTCACGCACAGCACGCAGCGCGGCCGCCTGCTGATCACGGGGCACGGAGAGCTTCCCCCGGACGATCATCGCCCACAGCCGCCCCGGCGACGCGATGTCACAGGCCGGCGTCTCGACCCGCAGGTCCGTCAGGGTGCTCCCGGTGAGGTCGGTGACGGACCGCACCTGCCCGAGCATCTCGGCCTCGACCGCGGCCCGGGATCTCTTCTCGCTCGGCCGCTCCCCGAAATCCTCACCACCGGCACAACCGCCGAGGGCCAGGACGGTTCCCAGCGCGACCAGCGCCGTTCCACGCATGCGGCACAAGGTAGCAACAGGCGGGAATTGCGTGTCGCTCACCGGCGGTCGCGGGCGAGAATCCCGGCATGGGAAAGACATACGAGGGCATCTCGGGGCGGCTGCGGGAGTTCATCGAGGCACAGCCGATGTTCTTCACGGCCACCTCGCCGCTTTCCGGGGACGGCACGATCAACCTCTCGCCGAAAGGGCTGACCGGCTCGTTCGCGGTGCTCGACGAGAACACAGTGGCCTATTTGGACTTCGCCGGCAGCAACGCCGAAACCGTGGCTCACCTGCGCGAGAACGGCCGGATCACGCTCATGTGGTGTGCCTTTCAAGGACCGCCCAACATCGTACGGGTCCACGGGCGCGGCGAACCGGTCTTCCGCGACGATCCGCGCTGGGCCTCGCTGCTCGCGCATTTCCCCACGATCGACACGGCGGCGCACGGGCTGCGGGCGATCATCGTGGTGCGGGCCGAACTGGTTCGCGACACCTGCGGCTACGCGGTGCCGTTCATGGCCTACGAGGGCGACCGTGACCTGCACGGCAAGCGGTTCGCCCGGGAGGACGACGAGTCGCTGTCGGCCTACTTCGAGAAGAAGGACCACGTGGCGACCAGCATCGACGGCCTCCCGGGGTTGCCGCTGCCGTTGCCGCCTATGGCGCCAGCCGCACTCGACGCAGAAGCTGGGCGTTGAGGGCCACGACGATGGTCGAGGCGCTCATCATGATCGCGCCGACGGCCGGGCTGAGGGTGAAGCCGGTCCAGGCCAGAACACCGGCGGCCAGCGGGATCGCGATGACGTTGTAGCCGGCGGCCCAGGCCAGGTTCTGGATCATCTTGCGGTAGGAGGCCCGCGACAGGCGGATCACTCCGGTGACAGCTCGCGGGTCGGAGGAGGCCAGCACCACGCCGGCCGACTCGATCGCCACGTCGGTGCCCGCGCCGATCGCCAGGCCCACGTCGGCGCGGGCCAGCGCGGGAGCATCGTTCACGCCGTCACCGACCATCGCCACGGTCAGCCCGCGGGACTGCAGGTCGGCGACGGCCTTGTCCTTGTCGGCCGGCAGCACCTCGGCGAAGACCTCGTCGAGGCCCAGGTCGGCGGCGACCGCCTCGGCGACCGGGCGGGCGTCGCCGGTGATCAGCACCAGCTTCTCGATGCCCTGGCGACGCAGCTCGTCGATCGCCTGGCGGGCCTCGGGGCGGATCTCGTCCTCCAGCGCGAAGGCACCGATCACCTCGGGACGGTCGCCGTCGAGCCGCACGAGATGCAGCACGGCGGCGCCGCGCCGGGACCACTCGGCCGCGGGCTCGGCCAGGTCGGCGCGGAAGGGCGTGTCCGAGGCGGGCGCCTCGACGTTCAGTTCGCGAAGCAGGGCAGGGCCACCCACGGCGTACGGCGTGCCGTCGACCACGGCCTGCACACCGCGGCCGGTCAGCGAGCGGAAACCGGTCGCCGAGGCGGTCAGGCCTCGCTCGCGGGCCACAGTCACCAGGGCGCGGGCCAGGGGGTGCTCGCTGTCGCTCTCGACGGCGGCGGCGATGCGCAGCACCTCGTCGTCGGTGTGACCGGCCGTGGCGGCGACGCCCGTCACCGTGTGCGCACCCTTGGTCAGGGTGCCGGTCTTGTCGAACAGGATCGCGTTCACCGTCCGCATCCGCTCCAGGGCGAGCCTGTCCTTGACGAGGATGCCGGCGCGGGCCGACAGGGCCGTCGACAGCGCGATCACCAGGGGGATGGCCAGGCCGAGGGCGTGCGGGCAGGCGATGACGAGCACAGTCACGGTTCGTACGACGGACTGGTCGAGGTCGCCCAGCGCCCACCACGTCACGAAGGTGATCAGCCCGGCGCCGGCGGCCACGTAGAACAGCCAGGCGGCGAAACGGTCGGCCAGCACCTGGGCGCGGCCGCTCGAAGCCTGGGCCTGCGCGACCAGGCGGCCGATGCCGGCCAGGGCCGTGTCCTCACCGACGGCGGTGACCTCGACGCGTACGGCCGAGTCCGTGGCCACCGTGCCGGCGACGACGCGGTCCCCGGTCGTACGGGAAACCGGTCGTGACTCTCCGGTGATCATCGACTCGTCGACCTCGGCCGAGCCCTCGACGACGCGGCCGTCGGCGGGGACGCGACCGCCCGAGCGGACGAGCACGCGGTCGCCGACCCGGAGTTTCGACACGGGCACGGATTCGGTCGAGCCGCCGGGACTGATCAGCTCGGCCTCGTCGGGGAGCAGGGCGGCCAGCGCCGACAGGGCGCCCTGGGCCTGGCCGATCGCCTTCATCTCCTGCCAGTGGCCCAGCAGCATGATCGTGACGAGGGCGGCGAGTTCCCACCAGAAGTCGAGCTCGAACAGTCCGACGCTGGTGGCGAGCGAAGCCGCGTAGGCGACGGTGATCGCCATCGCGATGAGCAGCATCATGCCGGGGGCGCGGCCGCGGATCTCGCCGAGCGCGCCGGTCAGGAACGGCCACCCGCCGTAGAGGAAGACGATCGTGCCCAGAACGGGCCCGATCCCCGCGATGCCGGGGAAGTCGAGCGAGTAGCCGAACCACTCCATGACCATGTCGCTGGTCACGACGATCGGAACGGTCAGGACGAGGCTGAGCCAGAACTTACGCCGGAAGACCTCAGGATCGTGCCCGGCGTGGCCATCGTGCCCGCCCGGCTCGTGGTGGTGTTCGTCGGTGAGCGGCTTCCGAAGCTCGCTTGTCATGGGTGACCACCTCCGTTATCGCCAACATATACCCCCAGGGGGTATAGCTCAACCCCGTGTGGTGTGAAGTACGGCAGGTGGTGTGAAGTACGGCAGGTGGTGGCAGCGGGTCGCCTCGGCGTCGCGCTGAGCTTATGATCCCGGCGTGGAAGCGACCGATGTGATCAGAGTGATGGCGGATCCGCAGCGTTTTCGAGTGCTGGCGGCAGTGGCGCTGGGCGCCACCGACCGGGAGCAGATCGGCACGATGTCTGGTGTGGACGCTCGCGGCGTGCTGGCCGCGACCAGCCGTCTCGAGTCGGCCGGACTGCTGGCGGGCGGGCCCGGCGCCTTCCGGGTTGACTTCCCGGCACTGCGCGATCTGGTGCGGCGGGAAGCCGTCCCCGCCCGCGAGGCTCTCGCCGACGGCGACGAACTTGACCGGTTCGTGCGCGACGACCGGCTGCGGAGCCTGCCGTCCAAGCGCACCCGCCGGCATGCCGTGCTGGCCCACATCGTCAAGACGTCGTTCGACGAGCAGTCGGCGTACGACGAGAAGGCGGTCAACGAGATCCTCGAGCGCTGGTGCGAGGGCAGCGGCGTCGACCACGTCGCGATGCGCCGCTACCTGATCGACCACCAGCTCATGTTCCGGGTCCGTGGCGTCTACGCGCGTACGTCCGAGACGCTCCCGGCGCCGGGCGACGCGGAAAGGTACATGGAGGCGATCGGTCTCGACTGATCCGGCCGAGGGCGGTCCCCGCGCCGGCGTGAAAGGCTTCGGGGATGCGCATCACGGCCCTGCACTCGTACCCGGTCAAGGGTTGCCGCCGCCTCGAGCACGACGCCGCCCTGGTCGAGCCGTGGGGCCTGGCCGGCGACCGGCGCTGGGCGATGGTCGACGCCGAGGGCGTGGCCTTCACTCAGCGCGAGGAACGCCGCCTCACCCAGCTCACCGTCACACTCCGCGACGGCGGCCTGCTACTGAGCGCTCCGGGCCTGCCGTCTCTCTCGGTGGACGAGCCCGTCGACGGTCCCGAGGAGATCGTGCGCGTCTTCCGCCACAAGCCTCCGGCGCCCGCCCGCGTCGCCGAGAAGGAGTGGAGCAGCCGGTTCCTCGGCCGCGACGCCCGGCTCGTCTGGCAGGCCGACCCGACCGGACGCCCGGTGCAGAACCACGCCCGGCCGGACGACCGGGTGAGCTTCGCCGACGGCTACCCGGTGCTGCTCGCCAACGAGGCCTCGCTCTCGGCGCTCAACGACTGGCTGGCCGAGGCGGGGGAGGGGCCGGTGCCGATGACCCGCTTCCGGCCCAATGTGGTCGTCGGCGGCGCCGGGCCGTGGGCCGAGGACGAGTGGCTGGGCCGGCGGCTGCACCTCGGCGGCGTGACGTTCCGGGCGGCCGAGGCGTGTTCGCGGTGCGTCGTCACCACCATCGATCAGGAGACCGGTGAGCCGGGGCGGCAGCCGCTGCGCATGCTCGGAGCCCGGCGCCGCGTCGGCAGCCGCCTGCTCTTCGCGATCTCCCTCATTCCCGACATGTCCGGCATGGTGCGTGTGGGGGACACGGTCGAGGTCGGATGAACGGACTACCCGCCGACGCCATGGAGTGAAGCAACTTTAGGACTGTCTTAGGAAGGTTGCCGCCGCGGTCGCGACCCGCGAAGGATCGCTGTCCGTGACCGGATCTCGCCTGCTCTCGCCCCGATGGCTCGCCACGGGCGGCGCCACTGTCCTCGCCGCCGTGCTGGGGGTCACCCTCGTGCTGCAGAACAGCGGCTCGGCGTGTGCTGCCCCGCCGTCCACCACGGCCAAGAAGGGGAAGGCGACGTACTTCTTCATGGAGGGCACGCTCGGCAACTGCTCCTTCCCGAGCCCACCCGCCGACGATCTCTATGTGGCCCTCGGCCAGTCCAACGAATATGCCAAGGGCGCGGCCTGCGGCACGTACATCGATGTCACCGGGCCCAAGGGCAAGACCCGCGTGAAGGTCATCGACTCGTGTCCTGAGTGTCCGGCCGGTCATCTCGACCTGAGCCTCACGGCGTTCAAGAAGATCGGCGTCCAGTCGGCCGGCATCATCCCGATCACCTACAAGGCTGTGCCCGGTGCGGCCGTTCCAGGGCCCGTTTCCGTACGGGTCAAGGAGGGCTCGTCGCAGTACTGGCTCAGCGTCCTCATCGACAACCACGCCAACCGGCTCGCCTCGGTCCAGATCGCGGGCCAGGGCGGCGGGTTCCGCAAGGCCACCCACGAGGTCTTCAACTACTGGACCGTCCCCGGCGGCGCGGGCAGCGGTCCCTACAAGATCAAGATCACCGATGTGTACGGCAACTCGGCCACCCTCACCGGCATCAAGCTCGCCGTCGGCAAGACCCAGAAGTCCGGCGTCAGGCTGGTCAAGCGCCCGCCGTCCGCCGTCAAGAAGCCGAAACCGGCCGCGCCCAAGCCCGCCGCGGTGTCGAAGTCCGCGCCCAAGCCGCCCGCCGCCACCTCGGCAGCCGCCCTCCCGCTCGTCGAGTCGACCACCGTGGCGCAGACCCCGCTGACCGCCGAGGCCCCGCTGGTCGCCGAGGCCCCGCTGACCGCCGACCTGGCCGCCGGCACCCCGGATCGCTGCTCCTGACTGGCCCCGGCTCCGCTGATCGCCGACCTCGGACGGCTGTTCCTGACAGGCCCCGGCTCCGCTGATCGCCGACCTCGGACCGCTGTTCCTGACAGGCCCCGGCCGGGCGTGCTCCCCCACCACGCCCGGCCGGCTCCGTCGATCAGTCGTTCAGGCCCAGCCACAGGTAGATCTCGTCGCGGTCGTCGCCCGGCGCGACCCGCAGCGCGCCCGGCATGCGGCCCACCTCGCGATAGCCGAGTCTCTCGTAGAACTTCTCGGTGCCGGCCCCGCCCCGCACGGTGACCTGGAACGCGTCCAGCCCCATCCGGCGCCCGACCCGCTCGGCCTCCCGCATCAGCGCGGCGCCGTACCCCCGGCCCTGGCTCTTGGGGGTCACCATCACCCGTTTGAGCACGCGCCAATGTTCCTTCAACGCGAACTGGTTGCTGGCCACGAACAGCAGCGCGACCAGGTCGCCGCTGTCGATCCCGATGACGAGCCGGTCAATGCCCGCCTCCACCGCGGCGAACGTCGCCTCGGCCACCGGAGTGACGTCTGCGGCGTTGACCGGCGCCACGAATCCGACCGCCCCACCGGCGTTGGTGACGTCGACCCACAGCGTGACGATGCTCGCGCGAAGCTCATCGGTCAGCGTGGGGTCGACAACGAACTCAATAGCCATGCGGCCATTTTGGCCGCCCGGCGCACGGCCCTGTGATCCGCGGCCCTGTGATCCGCGGCCCTGTGATCCGCGGCCCTGTGATCCGCGGCCCTGTGATCCGCGGCCCTGTGATTCTCGGGCCTGTGGTTCGAGTGCGGAAGGGGGGACTTGAACCCCCACGCCCTTTCGGGCACGGGCACCTAAAACCCGCGCGGCTGCCTATTACGCCACTCCCGCCCGGCTCGCCCCGAAGGCCGAGCACGTGTTGAGCAGAGTCTAGACGTTCCTCGCGACCCCGACCTGGTCGGAGTTCGTGCTCCGCTTAAAGGCACGGCGGCCGCCTCGCGGGTCGAGCCGCGTGACAGCCGCCGTGGTCTGCGGACCGGCCGGGTCCTTTGCCGTCAAGATCGGCCGGTGCGGCGCCGACTGTAGCGGTCAGTCGACGCCGAGGTCGCGGCGCAGCTTCGCGACGTGACCCGTGGCCTTGACGTTGTAGAGCGCCCGCTCGATCTTGCCGTCCTCGTCGATCACGAAGGTAGACCGAATGACGCCCATCACCTTCTTGCCGTAGTTGTTCTTCTCACCGAACGCCCCGTAGGCCGTCAGCACGCTCTTGTCCTCGTCGCTGACGAGCGGGAACGTGATCGCGTCGTGCTCGCGGAACTTGGCCAGCTTGGCCGGGGAGTCGGGCGAGATGCCGACGACCTCGTAACCGGCGGCCTGCAGCGAACCCAGCGAGTCGCGGAAGTCGCAGGCCTGGGTCGTGCAGCCGGGAGTCATGGCGGCCGGGTAGGCGTAGAGCACGACCTTGCGTCCGCGCAGGTCCTTGAGCGTGAGCCGGTCGCCGTTGTCGGTCGGCAGGCTGAATTCGGGCGCGAGATCGCCGGCGGAGAGTCGGACGGGTTCAGTCATGCCGAAACGATAGACCGGACACCCGCAAAGCCGCCGAAAACCTCAACCCCCGACCGGGACGGCAGGCTGCGGGGCGGTCGGGCGCGCGGGCAGGGCGGCCCTCATGCGCAGCACACCGGTCAGGGCCAGCCCGGCACCGCCGCCGATGGCCAGCGCGACGAGCGTCCGCGAGATCCAGCCCGGCCCGGCCGCGGGCACGACGGCCGCGCCGAGGACCTGCGTCTCGTTGAACCCGCCGAACAGGGCCACGACGGCCCCCGCGAGCGCCAGGAAGAACGGCGGATGCCGGTAGGCCGCGGCCACCCCGACGAGCCCGGCCAGGATCAGCGCCGGGGGCGGGGTCGCGCCGTCGAGCAGGCGGATCAACGCGTACGCCAAGGGGGCCAGGCCGACGATCAGCGCGACCGGCCGTACAGATCTGGGCCACCGGTAGGCCAGCGCCGTCACAGCCAGCCCGGCCAGCGCGGCGGCGGCCCACCACAGCCAGGCTCGCGGCGGTGGCACCCAGTCGAGTGTGCCCCGGATCTCGAACGCGCTGGTCTGCACCCGCAACGGCACCACCCAGTCGCGCAGGCGATGGCTTCGCGACGGGTCGGCCACGGCCTGCGGCGGCAGGTCAGCGCTCAGCCAGTGCGTCCGCTGGTCGTGCCACCGTACGGTCGTCGACTCTGAGATCTTGCGCCAGGCGGGCGGCGCGGTCGGGTCGGCGCTCGCCGGGACGGGCGTCTCCCCGGTGATCGTCTCGTTCAGGTACGAGGCCGGCGAGTTCACGTTCTGCCAGGTGCCGTCGGGCCGCACCTCGAGATAGGGCTCGCCCGAGTAACCCAGCACCTCGATCGCGTGGCCGCTGTCGTTGGTCAGCTCGAGCCGTGCCCCCGCCTCGACGGTGCGCACCTCGATGCCGGGCGCGCTGATCGTGGTCACCGCCGTGCGGTACGCCGTGGCGTCGGGGACGTCACCGGCGTGGGCGAACGCGGGCGTGGCCGGCGCGAGCACCGCACCGGCCACCGCCACGATCAGGGCGTACCGTCTCACCCCGCGGCCGCCGTGACCGCCTGCGTGAAGATCTCGGTGGTGGGCAGACCGCCGCCGGGGCCGGTGACCGTCTTGCCGTTGACGACGATCGTCGGCGTGCCGTTGTAGCCGCGGGACGCGAACGTCTCGGTGACCTTGGTGGCCCACGAGTCGTACGTCTTGTCGTTGACCGCCGTGGCGAAGCTGTCGCCCAGCCCGACGCCCTTGCCCAGCTCGATCAGCTTGGCGTTGTCGAGCCCGTCGCTGCCCTCTTCGGGCTGGTTGGCGAAGAGCACGCCGTGATATTCGAGGAACTTGCCGTCGACCGCCGCGGCCGCGGCCGCCCCCGCTGATCTGGTCGAATATTGGGTGCCGTTCGACGCGCGGTCGAGGATGGCCACCGGGTGATAGCGCACGGTGACCTTCTTGTCGGTCACCAGCTGCGCGATCGCCGGGCCGGTCTGGTTCTCGAACTCGTGGCAGATCGGGCACATGAAGTCTTCGTAGATGTCGACCGTGACCGGCCCCGACCCGACCGCGAAGGCCGTGCCGTCGTCGACCGCCACGCTGGGCGTGTTCACCCGCGACGCGTCGGTCTCCTTGTCCTGGTTGCTCAGCACCCCGAAGCCGACCAGGCCGGCGAGCACCAGCACCATGACGACCCCGATCGAGGTCCAGATCGTCACCTTCCGGCGGCGATCGGCGGCTTTCTGCTGCTCGACGATGCGCCGCGCGGCCGCGCGTTCGCGGCCTCTGTCGCCCTTGCTCATGAGTCTCCCAACAATGCCCTGTCGAGCGAGAACCTCGTCCGCGGCTTCCACAGCAGAATGCCGGCCAGTGCGAGGAACCCCACGTCACGCAGGATTTCCAGGCCGTACTGCGCGGTGCGGCCGCCGGTCAGCTCGCCGCCCTTGCTGAAACAGCCGCAGTCGATCTGCAGCCCGCGCGCCCACGCCGAGACGATGCCGGCGATGAAGATCACCAGCACCACCGCGGAGATGGCCGCGCTGAGCCGAGTCGCTATGCCGATCAGCAACAACAGGCCCAATGCGATCTCCAGGAACGGCTGCACGGCCCCGACCACCTTGGCGGCGTCGTAGGACATCAGGTCGTACGCGTTCACCGCGCGCGCCGAGGCGGCCAGATCGGTCACCTTGAGCCCGCCGGCGATCAGGAAGACCGCCGCCAGGCCGAGACGCGCGAGGGTGGAGATCCAGGGCCAGGCTGCCGCGAGCCGCGAAGGCCGCTGCTTCAAGTCCATGGTCACGCCCGTTAGTCGATGCAACTGTCCCGCCGGTTCCCTCTATTGTGCTGAGGTTCCGCTGGGAAAATGCTGACTAAACCGCTCTGGACTGCGAGACGGCGGTCACGAGCTCGTCGCGGGCGCGGGCGACGCGTGAGCGGATCGTGCCGACCGGCACGTCTTCGACCTCGGCGGCCTCGGCGTACGAGAGCCCCAGCACCTGGGTCAGCACGAAGGCCGTACGCCGTTCCTCGCTCAGACCGTCGAGCAGGTCGGCCGTGCTCAGTCGGTGGGCCGGGTCGGGGGAGGGCGACGAGGTCCACGCCTCGGCGGCGAGGCGGGCGTCGAGCCGGCGGCGGCGGACCACGGCGCGCAGGTGGTCGGCGCAGGTGCGGCGGGCGATGCCGAGCAGCCAGGTGCGCGCAGTCGAGCGGGCCTCGAACGCGGCGAGTGCCTTGAAGGCGCGCAGGTAGGTCTCTTGGGTGAGGTCGTCGGCCGCCCCCGGGTCGACCAGCGCGGCCGTGAAACGCCAGACCTCGGCCTGGGTGGCCCGCACGAACGCCGCTTGCGCGATCGGGTCTCCCGCGCGGGCGGCGAGGGCGAGCGAGGTGGTTTCGTCCTGGCCGTCCATGGCCCGAGATGGTACGCCTAGCGGACGTGGGAACTCTGAAGCCGGGCGTGCCGACTACCCGTTGTGGTCAGTAGGGCTTCAGATCGGGCACCATGTCGGGCATGATTGTTGAGCGGCGCCGGGTTTGTCATGGTTTGGCAGCCTTGGCCGGGTTGTTGCTGGGCCTCTTCGGAATTCTGCTCGGTCCGGCCTCGCCCGCCAGCGCGCACGCGGCCCTGGTCGCCAGCGATCCGGCCAACGGCACGATCGTGCCCGACGCGCCCAACAAGATCACGCTGAACTTCAGCGAATCGGTGGCTCTGCTCTCCGGCAAGATCCAGGTGATCGCCCCCGACGGCTCCCGCGCCGACCAGGGCGACCCCACCGCCGACGGCGGCACCGTCACGATCCCGCTGCGCTCGGGTGGCGGCCGGGGCACCTACCTGGTCAGCTATCGGGTGCTCTCGGCCGACAGCCACCCGGTCGGCGGCAGCCTCACCTATTCGGTCGGCGCCGCGTCGGCCACCCCGAACGCCACCGTCGACGACGTCAAGACCGACCCCGTCGTCCGCGCCCTGATCCCGGTCGGCAAATACCTCGGCTACGCCGGGCTGGTGCTGCTGGTCGGCCCGACCCTCGTGCTCGCGCTGCTCTGGCCGCACCGCCTGAGCCGCCGCGGCCCGGCCAAGCTCGTCTGGACCGGCGTCGGCCTGATCCTCGGCAGCACCCTGCTCGCCCTGTGGCTGCAGGCGCCCTACTCGACCGGGTCAGGGCTTTTCGACGTACGGGTGGGGGACCTGCGCGACGTGCTGGGCAGCACGTTCGGTGCCGTCATGCTGGTGCGCCTCGGCGTGATCTGCGCGACCGCCCTGCTGCTGCGGCCGTTCCTGCGCGGCAACGGCACCGACTCCAAGACCGACCTGGCCCTGCTCGGCGTGCTCGGCGTGGCCGCCCTGGCCACCTGGCCGCTGACCGGGCACCCGACCGCCTCGCCGGTGGCCGGCGTCTCGGTGGTGGTCGACGCGATCCACCTCGCCTCGATGGCGGTGTGGCTGGGCGGGCTCGTCATGCTGGTCTTCTTCCTGCTGCGCCAGGCCAGCCCGCGCGAGCTGGGGGCGATCCTGCCGATCTGGTCGCGCTGGGCGGTCACGGCGGTGGCGGCGCTGATCGTGGCGGGCGTCGTGCAGGCGCTGATCGAGGTGTCCTCGCTCGACGGGCTCTTCCTCACCACGTACGGCCAATTGATCCTGGCCAAGGTGGGGCTGGTCGCCCTCCTGCTCGTCGCCGGCTTCTTCTCGCGCCGGCTGGTGCTCTCGAAGGCCGCGGAGGAGTCGCCGACCGGCCTGCGCAAGATCGTCATCGCCGAGCTGGCGCTGACCGCGGTCGTGCTCGGCGTGACCTCGGCGCTGGTGCAGATCGCGCCGCCGCGTACGGCCGAGGCGTCCGAGACCGCGACCGTCTCGACCACGGTGACCAAGACGCTGACCAGCCCGAAGATGGCTTTGCAGATCGACATCTTCCCGGCCAAGGTCGGCAACAACAGCATTCACCTGTACGCCTACACACCCGACAACAAACCTCTCACCGTGATCGAGTGGACCGCGACGGCCGCGTTGCCCGCCAAGGGCATCGAGCCGATCCAGGTCCCGCTGCTGCGCATCACCGATTTCCACGCGGTCGGCGACATCGCGCTGCCGGCGGCCGGTGAGTGGACCTTCAAGATCACCGCCCGCACGAGCGACATCGACCAGACGACCCTGTCTACCACCGCCACGATCAACTGATGAGGCCGTCGGGGTGTCGGCGGCCCGGTTCGGCGCCGAGTGAGCGCTTATTGCCGCGCCGCGACCCACCGGCACTGACGCCCTGAGCGGCCCTCAACCCCCGCCGTGACAACCGGCGATCTCCCGGCAAGGGCCCGGTCCTCCTGTGCGGAGGGCCGGGCCCTTGTCATTTTGATCAGCGATTTAGCAGCGATTTGACCACTTTGGGGTTATTTGGATCTGTATGGTCTCCGCCAGTACCGCCGGAGCTTTTGAGGGGGAGAAGCTGATGCGGGTGTTCCGGACCATTCTCGGGATGCTGACGCTGACCATCGGCCTGCCGAGCCTGCTGGCCGGCGCCGGTCTGTGGGCGGCCATGCAGCACCGTGACCAGGCCGGCGCGTTCAGCGGCGACCTTCAGCGCCTGTCCACGCCCGGCTATGCCGTCGTGGTCGAGGACGTCGACCGCCTGCTGCGCACCGACGCACCGTTCACCCGGGTCGGTGACACCCAGCTCCGCCTGCTCGCCCGTACGCAGGAGGGCCCGGCCTTCCTCGGTCTGGCACCCTCGGGCGCGGTGCGCGACTACCTGGACGGCGTGCCGCACAGCAAGGTCAGCACGGTCGACATCGGCACGGGCGCGCTGCCCGTCGCCACGACGGCGGTGCTCGGCCAGCAGTCGCCGCGCCAGAAGCCCGGCGAGGCCCCGTTCTGGACCCGCACCGACAGTTCGGGCCAGATCGCATGGACCCCGTCCGAGGTGCGCGGGGGCCCGTACAGCCTGGTTGTCATGCGCCCCGAGGCCACCGCCGGCCTGCAGGTGAGCGCGACCGCCGAACTGCGGCCGGGCTGGCTGAGCTCGAGCGCCTGGGGCCTGCTGACCCTCGGCACGCTGCTCGTGATGGTCGGCATGATCGTGCTGGCCTGGCCGGCCCGCCGGCGCGAGATCGTCTACGTGGTCGAGCCGAGCCAGGTTCCCGAGTTGATGCGCGCCATCGGGGCGCCGATGCCGATCCTGCCCGCCACGGGCCGGCCGGTCGGCGCCCACCGGCCGCGATCGCTGGAGGACGCCCGGCCGGGCCAGGCGCCCGCGGTCATGGCCTGGCCGCCCGCTCCGGCTCTGACCGCCGGACCCGGGGTGCCGCCGGACTCCGAGGAGTACGCGGCCGCGACCGCCATCCCGGACCACCGCCCGGCGCCGGGGGAGCCGCTCGAGTTCATCGGGGCGGGCGCGGCGTCACTGCCGGTGTCCTCACCGATCTCCTCGCCGGCCGCCGAGCCGGCGCCCGCGAAGAAGGGCGAGCGCGCCGAGAAGCGCCGCGCGTCGTCGACCGGGGACGCCTCGGCGTTCCAGCCGTCGGCGGTCGAGGCGTGGGTCGCGGAGACTGCCCCGGTACGCGCCCGGGAGACCGAGGCGCAGGCCACCGCCCGCCTGGCCGAGGCGGCCCGGCGTCGTGCCGCAGCCGGCGCCGACAAGCCGGGCGCATCGTCGCCCGCCTCCCCGCGGACCAGCGTGCCGGCTATGCCCTCTTCGGTGCCGGGCCCTGTCGCTCCGGTTGCCGCTTCTGCCGCGGGTTCGGTCACCCCCGCCTCGTCGGCCACCACAGCGCCCGAGCCGGAGACCGTCTCCGCCGCGCCGCTGAAGTCGGCCGAGGCTCCGGCGGATGAAGTCCCCACCCCGGTCGACGCCGTCGCCGCCGCCTATGCGGCCGGTGCCGCCGATGCCCGCGCAGTCCGCGGCGAGGCGATGGACGACGACCGGGACCCACGGGTCGCCGCCCAGAAGGTGTCGGTGGTCACCGGCCCGGAGGCGACCGACTGGGCCGCGACGGGCATGCCCCGCCCGGATGCTTCACGGGCCGCCCGCCCGTCGCCCCAGGCCGCGCGCCCGTCCCCGCCGGCCGGTCGGCCATCGCCGAGTCGCGGTCCTTCGCGGCCCGTCGGCCGCCCGTCGCCGGCCGGCCGAAGCACCTCACTGGCCGATTCGCCCGCTGCCGGCCCCGCTGCCGGCCCCGCCACCGGATCCACCGCTGTTCCGTCGCCGACGGGCCCGACCGCGACCCCGGCAGGGTCGTCCGCGTCCCCGACTCCTCCCGGCCCGGTCGGCGCGGCGAAGCCCGCCCGCCCGTCTGTCCCCGTGGCCGACGCGGGTTCGCCCACTGTCCCGGCTGCGGCTTCCCGTTCCGGAAGCCAGGGTCCGAACCCGGCGGCCACCACCTTCCCCGGGCGACCGGCGCCCGCCGCGAACCGCCGCGGTGAGTTCGCCGACGCCGGTCTGTTCACGAGCGCGGTCGACCCCGCCGTCTGGAGGGGCGGAGGACCGGCCGGCAGTTCACCGGCATCCGCGAAGAGCGGCGAGCCGGCCACCTCATCCGCCGGTGAGGTTCGCCCGGCCGGGGACGCCGGCACCGATCAGGGACGGGCGACCATCCGGCCGGTGCCGGCCCCCGAAACCGCCGCGGCAGCGGAGCTCGCCCCGACTCCGGCAGCCGACGCGGGGGAAGAGACGAAGCCGGCGGACGAGGGCAACGCTGCGGCTGACCAGCAGAAGGAGCGCCCAGGATCGGCGACCGGCGACGACACGCGCAAGGACGAGCCCGGCGCGGGCGCGGCGAAGGCGACCACCGCGCCCGCCCCGCCCCGCCCGACCGTGCCGCGTCCGCCGTCCCCGCCGCGTCCGATCGTTCCGTCCCCGGCGCGGCCCGCGACCTCGGGGCGTCCGGCCGAGCTTCGCCCGGCAACCCCGGTCGCGAGCAGCGAGACCGGGTCCAACGGGTCGGTCGCCGCGGTGGCGTCGGCCAATCCTCACCCGGCTCGGATCTCCGGGCTGACACCCGCTGCGGCCCCTACCGACTCGGCGCACGCGCCGGGCCGTGGCGAGCGGGCCCCCGCCGACCACGTGCCCTCGACGGCCTCGCCCGCTCAGCGTCCGAAGCCGGCACCCGTCGACGCCACGGTGAAGCCCGACCCGGCCATCGCCGCCGACCTGCAGGACGGGGCCGCGCCCGAGTCCGTGCCGGCCATCACCGCCGACCTGCAGGACGGGGCCGCGCCCGAGTCCGTGCCGGTGATCGACGCCGGGGTGGAGATCGCGGCCGGCGAGGACTCGGGGACCACAACGGCCGCGTCCTCGGCGAGCCGCCGGTCCGGCCGTTCCGACGACCGGGACCTGCTTGCCCAGGCTCAGAGCCGGGTCGACGGGGGACCGGCAGCCGCGCCGCCGAGTCGCCTGTCCGGGGCCGGCGCCGGCCGCCCCGCCCCGGCCGCCTGGCGCAAGGCCGCCCAGTCGGTGGCCGCCCGCGCGGCGGCCGAGGCCGCGGGTTCCGAGCCGGCCGCCGACATGCTCGTCGACGAGTCCGATGCGCCCGAGGCCAAGCCGGTCAAGCCCAGGACGACCCGCGCCCGAGCCACCAAGGCCAAGGCTGAGGGTGACGCGACCGCCGCGGACAAGCCGGTGAAGGCGACGAAGGCCGCTCCCGCCAAGACAGCCACCGCCGCGAAGACGACGACGAAGACGACCACGGCCAGGACGACGACCCGTTCGACCGCCGCGGCCAAGTCCCGGACGGCGGCGGCCAAGCCGGCCACCGCGGCAAAGACCGCGAAGCCGGCCGCGGCGGCCAAACCGGCCACCACGCCGAAGCCGGCCACGCGGACCACCACCACGGCGACCCCGCGACCGACCCGGCAGTCCGCCGACGTCCCGTTGCGCACCAGCACCGGGGCGATCCCGGCCGCGAGCGGCACCCCCACCGCGTGGCTGGCCGCCTATCAGGCGGAAGCGGCCGAGCTGTTGTCCGGCACCACTCAGCGCCGCCGTCGCCGGGTGACCGCGCCGATCGACGCGCCCGTGGACCCGGCCCCGGCCGACCCGCCGTCGGCTCGCCGCCGGGCGGCACCGGCCGCCGATCCCGAGAACTGACCGACCGGCGAAGGCCGCCCCACGGGGCGGCCTTCGCCGCGTCCGGGCGGCCGGGGAGAAGCCGCGGAACGCCGAAAGGGCCCTCCACGCTGCCGACGCGGAGGGCCCTTTACCGGGGGAACGGAGTAACCGAAGGGGGGCTTCGTCCGTTAAGACCAGTTTAGCCGCTTGAAGCACCGTGTGGGAGGTCATCGCCCGAAAGCGGACAAAACACGTGGCTGCGAGGGTCGTGCCCGGACGGGTGGCCGGGGAGGACGAGACACCGCTGTCCCCGCGCGCGGCGTAGGCTATTCGGGTGGCTGATCATTTGGTGTGGATCGACTGTGAGATGACGGGTCTCGATCTGGGCAAGGACAGGCTCATCGAGGTCGCCGCGCTCGTCACCGACGCCGATCTGAACGTGTTGGGTGACGGCATCGACCTGGTCATCCACGCCGACGACGCGGCGCTCGACGCGATGCCGCCCGTCGTCCGCGACATGCACGCCAAGTCGGGGCTGACCGAAGAGGTCCGCCGCTCGACGATCAGCATGGCCGAGGCCGAGGAAGCCGTCCTGGCGTACGTGCAGCAGTTCGTCCCGAACCCGCGCACGGCCCCGCTCTGCGGCAACTCGATCGCCACCGACCGTGGTTTCCTGGCCCGCGACATGCCCGCGCTCGACTCGTTCCTGCACTACCGCATGATCGACGTCTCCTCGATCAAGGAGTTGTGCCGCCGCTGGTACCCGCGGGTCTACTTCGGCCAGCCGGCCAAGGGCCTCGCCCACCGCGCGCTCGCCGACATCCGCGAGAGCATCCGCGAACTCGAGTACTACCGCCGCACGATCTTCGTCCCGCTCCCCGGCCCCGACGTCGAGACCGCGAAGGCGATCGCCGCCGAGCTCTGAGAAGCCAGGCCCGGGGGCGTCACCCGACCGTGCTGCTAACCCGCTCGACGGGCCCCGTGGGCATGCCGCTATGATTGTCGGGCACCACGGGGAAGCTTTCTCGTGCGCGATGGTGGTCGTAGCTCAGCTGGTAGAGCACCGGGTTGTGGTCCCGGGGGTCGCGGGTTCAAGTCCCGTCGATCACCCCAAGAAATTGCACACAAAAGCCTGACCGCGAAAGCGGTCAGGCTTTTGTCATGGGCGGCGTCTGAGGCTGGGCGAGGTCTGACGCGGTGCTGCGTTCGACCCCGTTGTAGGGCGTCAGGCCTTCCACGGCGGCAGCCCGTTCGAGAGCGGCAGAACCAAGCTCAGGGCAGCACGCTCTGCAGGGCGCTCAGCAGCTTGTCGGTCTGGAACGGCTTGTGCAGCAGGGGCGCGTCGGGCGGGATCTCCTGGCCGCCCGGGGCCGGGCCGCTGGTGTAGCCCGACATGAAGAGCACGGGCAGGTCGGGCCGGCTCCGGCGAATTTCGGCCGCGAGCTGGGTGCCCGACATGCCGGGCATGATGACGTCGCTGACCAGCACGTCCATGTGCAGGCCGGCGCCGACCAGCCGCAGCGCCTCGGCGGGGTCGGCCGCCGCGTGCACCTCGTAGCCGGCCCGCCGCAGGATCCGGCAGACGATGTCCCGTACGCCGTCCTCGTCCTCCACGAGGAGCACCCGCCCGCCCTTGCCCGCGGCCGAGCCGGCCGGACGTTTGACCAGGGTCGATGTGGGTGCCGCGACCTCGGCCGGGGGCAGCTGGATCCGCAGGGTCGCACCCTCGTCGGGGGCCGAGTCGAGCGTGATCGTGCCACCCGCGTCGGTCACCACGCCGTACGCCGTGGCCAGTCCCAGACCCGTACCCTTGCCCCGGCCCTTGGTCGTGAAGAACGGCTCGAACGCCCGCGCCGACACCTCGGGCGTCATGCCGCAGCCGGTGTCGGTCAGCGACAGGCGCACGTGACCCGTCGCCCGCACGAGCTCGGTCGTGAGCGTCAGGCGCCCGCCCGACGGCATCGCCGCGCGTGAGTTCATCGCCGCGTTCATGATGACCTGTTCGAGCTTGCCGCGGTCCATGCTGATCGGTGGCAGGTCGAGGGACAGCTCGGTGCGCAGTTCGACGTCCTCGCCGAGCGTGCGGGACAGCAGCCGTTGCATGTCGGTGGCGACCGCGTTCAGGTCGAGCAGCTCGGGGCGGGACGGTTCGAGGCGGCTGAAGATGAGCAGTTGGCGGGTCAGTGTGCTGCCCCGGGCCGCGGCCTGCTCGATCGCTTTCGTGTCGGCGTTCAGTTCGTGGTCGGGGCCGAGCTCCTCGGTGAGCATCGCGGCGTAGCCCGAGATGACCGCTAGGATGTTGTTGAAGTCGTGGGCGATGCCCCCGGCCAGGCGGCCCAGTGAGTCGAGCCGTTCGGCCTGGCGGAGCTGCTCCTCCATGCGCACCCGCTCGGTGATGTCGCGCAGGATGCCCTCGACCGCGACCGGGCGGCCGTCGGCCCCGGCGACCGCGGACGCCCGCTGCTCGACCCAGACCGGTTCGCCGCCGCGGGACCGCCAGCGGATCGTCAGCGTGCCGGGCTGCTCCGAGCGCCACGAGCGTTCGAGCAGGGGGCGTTCGTCCGGTTCGACCAGCCGGAAGATCAGGGCCGGGTCGGCGTAGAACTCCTCGGGCCGGTGCCCGGTGATCGACGCGACGGCGGGGCTGAGGTACTCCATCGCCGGTGAGGGGCGCAGCCGGTACCGGAAGATCACGTCGTGGGCGTGGTCGGCGAGCAGTCGCAGCGCCTCCTCGGCCCGCCGGTGCTGGCGGCGTTCGGCGGCCTCGTGCAGCTCGCGTTGCACGGCGGGGGCGAGCCTGGTCAGCCGCTCCTTGAGCACGAAGTCACGGGCGCCCGCGCGCATCAGGGAGACGGCCACCTCCTCGCCGACCTGGCCCGAGACGGCGACGAACGGGATGTCGGAATCGTGTTCCCTGACCTGGGCGAGAACCTCCTCAGCCCGTACGCCGGGAAGGTTGTAATCGCAGATCACCACGTCGACCGGCCGGTCGGTGAGCGCGCGTGCCACCTGGTGGGAGGTCTCGGCGCGGGCAACCCGCACCGGCAACCCGGCCCGGGACAGGGAATGGTCGATCAGTACGGCGTCGTCGTCGTTGTCGTCCACGACGAGCACGTTGATCTGGTCGTCGGTCATCGGATCGTCCACCCGGAGGGCCCCGGCGCCAGGCTGAAGCGGATCGCGGCGCCCTCGCCGGGGGAGCCGTCGGCGGTGATCCGGCCGCCGTGCCGGGTGACGATGCGCCGTACGATCGCCAGGCCGACGCCCGTGCCCTCGAACTCGCCGGTCGCGTGCAGCCGCTGGAACGGGTCGAACATGCGCTCGGCGTGACCCATCTCGAAGCCGGCGCCGTTGTCGGACACGACGAACACGTCCACGCCGTCCTGGTCCTCGACGCCGACGGCGATCACCGCCGCGACGCGCCGGGCGGTGAACTTGAACGCGTTGCCGAGCAGGTTCTGCAGCACCAGCCGGATCAGGTGCGGGTCGCCCGGCGCGACCAGGCCCTCGGCGATCTCGAAGCGCACGCCGCGGGCCGGGTCGGACGCCACCAGCTCGGATGCCACCTCGCGGGCGAGGGCGGTCAGGTCCGTACGCTCCCGGCGCAGCTGGGACCGGGTGGCGCGGGACAGGTCGAGCAGCGCGTCGATCATCTCGGCCATTCGTTCGACGTTGGCCTGGATGCGCTCGAGGTAGCGCTGCCCCTCGGCGTCGAGGCGGCCGGAGTGCTCCTCGATCAGGATCTGGCTGAACCCCTCGAGGCTGCGCAGCGGCGCGCGCAGGTCGTGCGAGACCGAGTACGCGAAGGCGTCGAGCTCGCGGACCTGCCGTTCGAGCTCGTCGTTGAGGCGGCGAACCTCCTCGGTGCCCGCCGTGCCGGTGCTCACCGCTCGACCCTAGTGCGGCGATCCGGTGAATATGAGCGATTTGCGCTTTCTGGGCGACGGGGGGATCCGGATGGTTCGGGCCAAATATCGATCAGCGTGCCGCGCCGGGCGCGGGCGACAATCGGCAGCATCGCGGCCGGCCGCAGCTCCGAGGCCGGCGTCCCGTCGATTCGCCCGATCTGTCCACAAAGGTCGAGCCCTGGCCCACGAGTCCGCGCGCGTTCGGAAAGGCCTGATCCTGGTTCACGATTTCATTCGTGAACACAAAGGACGGTCAGGCTACACAGAACTCGTTGCCCTCCGGGTCGAGCATCACCACGTGGCCGAACCGGCCGTCGTAGTACTCGGCCCGGATCTCGGTCGCGCCCGCCGCGACCAGCTCGGCCGCCTTGGCGCGGATGAGGCTTTCCCGCTGGTCGGTGTCGCCGCCGACCCGCAGGTCGATGTGCAGCCGGTTCTTGGTCGTCTTGACCTCGGGCACCAGCAGAAAGCTGATCGCCGGCCCCCGCCCCGACGGGTCGATGATCGAGGCTCCGTCCGGTTCGTCGTAGCCGGGTTCGGCGACGTAACCGAGCGCCCCGGCCCAGAACGCGGCCAGCCGGTGCGGATCGGACGCGTCCCCGCCGAGAGTCCAGTGCGTTGCCATACTCGCAAACTAGGCGATCGCGGGCTGCTCGGCGAGCGCGGTGGCCACGGTGCGGGCGGGCAGCAGGCGGCGCAGGTCGGCGGCGCGCCCGGCCGCGGTCCAGCATTCGCGTCGCAGGCTGTCGCTCGTCCGGCGGGCCAGTGTGGCGTCGTGCCGGGCGGCCCGCTCGGCCGCGACGGCCCGTTCGTAGCGGTCGCGCAGGTGCCCGGCCGCGGCCCGGCCGATGACGAGTTCCTGCTCCAGCGGGTGCAGCCGGGGGTCCCAGCCGCCCCGGCCGGCCAGCGCGTCGGCCACCGCCGCGGCCGGGAGCCAGCCGTCGCCCGCCGCGGCGCGCACGACCCGGTGCAGGAAGCGCTCGCGGGCCGCGTATTCGGTCGGGGTCTGCGCGCTCCACGGGAGGCCGAAGCCCGCCGCCGCCCGCCGGGCCCGCAGCCGGGCGTCGGCGTCGAGCCAGGTCTGCCACGCCTCCGAGACCTCGTCGGTGGTCTGCTCCCACCGTTCCTGCCAGCGTCCGGCGGCCAGCGAGGCCCGCTCGGCCGCGACTCGCACCTCGTCGGCGAACTGCTTGGCCGCCAACGCTTCCAGCACCGCGAGCCGGCGCTTCTCGCCGAGGTGCGAGCGCAGGGCCTGCCACGGGTTGCGCATCGCCTCGGGGTTGGCCAGCAGCAGGATCGCCGGCAGCGTGAGGATCCAGAGGGTGGCCCAGATGGCGGCGGGGGCCGGGGTCGTCAGCAGTGTCTCCGCAACAACGTTCATCGCCAGGTCGTCCTGTCCGCTCGATTCGTCAAAGCGCGCGTTCCCGTCGGTGGGAGGGCGCGGGCGGCGACCACGGGCGCGGCGCGAAGGCCGTCAGGGCGTGGTCAGGCGGAGACGAAGGGCGGTGCGCGCGAGCCGGCGACCCCGGCCGTCTGCTGCGCGGTGAGAACGCGGGTGCGGTCGGCGACAGGCCCTTCCGGCGTACGGGATGGGGCGGTCTCGACGGCGTCCACCGTGGAGTCCGACGGGGTGGCTACTTCCACACCCGTGGAGGAGAGCACCTGTGTTGTCGTCTGCGGCGCGGTCAGGCCCAGCGTCAGCAGCAGGAGCAGAAAAGGCAACGACCGCAGCAGAGCGCCGCGGAGTGAGTACGTTGCCATGACACTAAAGTAGCGATTTGACAACAAAAGTACTATGCGCCACTCCGATGATCAGCTCTCGACTTCCTCCATCAGCTTCTTGCACTCGTCGTAGTCCATGCAGTTGAAAAGAATGCTGGTAACGCCGGGAAGCTTGTTCAGCCGAGCCGCGCTCTCACTGTCGCGCAGAGCCCGTGTCGCCTCAGCGCCGGTCATCCGCACCTTGAAGGACGGCGGGAGGCTGTCGGGATTGACGCTCTCGACGAACTTCGGGTCGTCGGCCCACAGTTCCTTGAACTTCCGGTACGCCTCGTCGCTGCTCTCGAAGGTCACGGTGGTGACCTCGGGCAACCCGCTGAGCTCCTGCTCGATCGCGGTCTTCTGCGGCTCGGTCACGTTGGGCGACAGGAAGACCGCGAAGCCGCCCTCCTTGTCGATGATCTTTTCGATCTTCTCCCGGTCGGAGTCCTCGAAGAGGCTGCACCCGGCCAGTCCGAGCAGGGCGATGGTGGTGACGAGGGCAGTCAGCAAACGGCGCACAACGGGGCACAGTAACCGTGTGCCGGGGTCGCGCGCGACCCCGGCACACGAGCCGTCAACCCACCCGGCAGGCCAGCGACGGCCAGGTCCAGTTGCCGCCGTGCTGAATCGTGAGGCCGAACGTGTTGCCGTTGCCGTTGGGCCGCGCGGTCATCACGGTGTTCGTGCTGTCCCAGCTCACCGACGCGTTCCAGGTCGCGATGACCCGTTGCGGCGACCGGATCGTCACCGTCACCACCCAGTTGTTCGTGCCGTTCACCGTGATCGAGCCGTTGAAGCGGTCCGACCACTTCTGGCCCTCGGTGTAGGTCGTCGTGCAACTGCCGCTCGTCGGCGGCGGGGTGGTCGGGTTCGAGCCGCCCCCGGGAGCGACCGCGCGGCCGGTGGTCGGCGAGATCATGCCGGCGCAGAGCCCGCGCTGGGCCAGCCCCGCCGCGATCTGCGGGATGGCCGCGATGGTGGTGGCGTACGTGTCGTGCATGAGGATCAGCTGGCCGTTCGTGAGCCGTGCGGCAGCCTGCACGATCTGGGCCGTGCTGGCGCCGTTCCAGTCCTGCGAGTCGACGTCCCAGGTCACGGTGCGCAGGCCCAGTGCCGAGGCGGCCGACTGCAGAGTTCCGTTCGTCTCGCCGTACGGGGGCCGGAAGATCGTCGGGGTGCCGCCACCGGCGTTGCGGATCGCCGTCTGGGTGCGGGACAGCTCGGAGGACATCTGTGCCTGGCTGAGGGTGAGCATGTGCGGGTGGGAGTAGCTGTGGTTGGCGACCCACATGCCCGCCGAAACCTGGGCGGCGACGAGCCCGGGATTGGCCGCCGCGTTCTGCCCGGTGTTGAACATCGTGGCCCGCAAACCGTTGCTGCGCAACGCGTTCAGCAGGTTGTTGGTCGAGCCCGAGTTGGGGCCGTCGTCATAGGTCAGGCCGACGTAGCCGTTGCTGCAGTCGGCCGCGGCGACGCCGGCGGAGGGGGACAGGGCCACGGCGGCACCTCCGGCGAGCAGGGCGACCGCGGTGGTCAGGAGCAGGGATCGAGGACGGATCCGTTTCACGGGGATTCACCTTCGTCGTGGTCGGGGAACGCCACGGCGGAGGGCCGGTGGAGACCGCCCGCCGCAGCCATCGACGATTGTCGTTGCCCTCCATAGTGGGAGCGCGTCCACGGGTGCGTCAACCGCTAACTTCCGATTACTTATCGGCTGCTCACGATGTTTATCGGGGTCGATCGAAGCTCGGAACTTTCGGTCAACCGACGGAAAGTAGGCCGGTGATGCCGTCGACCCGCGTGCGTCCCCGCAGCTCGCCCGAGGCGGCGTTCAACCACGACAGCTCGTTATCGCCACCGGCGTAGAGCCGCGCCCCGTCCTTGCTCAGACCCAGGCCGCGTACGGCACTCGGCAGCGCCCACTTGCCTATCAGCCCGTCGGTCTCGGGTTCCAGTACCTGCACGGTCGCCCCGTCCGCGGCGAACGTGCGGCCGTCCGGGCCGAGCGCGAGACCCGCCACCCCGCCGGTGGCCGAGATTCGGGCCGTCCGCTGGATTTTGAGCGACTCCGTGTCGGCGTACGCGATGGCACCGGAAGCCGTGTCGAGAACGGCCAGCCGTTTGTGCTGCACGGCCAGCGCGTGGCCCTCGGCCGAGCCGTGCCCGAACGGGTCCGGCAGATCCAGGCAGTACGCCCACCGCTGCGTCAGATGCAGCACGTGGACGAACGCGTGCACGTGGTTCCGGGTGCCGTTGAGCAGATTGCGGGTGTGCTGGTGCTCGGGCTGGTGCGTGTAGAGCGTGTAGAGCACCTGCCGGTCGGCCGACAGCACCGCCTGCCGTCCCCGGCCCCGCATCTGCTCCTCGGCCCCCTCGGGCACCGGGCGCTTGTCCCGGGTGAACAGCGGGTGTGTCTTGCCGTCGTTGAGGTCGAGAAGCCGTACGCGGTAGTGGTCGGGCTTGTCGGCGGGCAGCCAATCCAGCACGAAGAGGCCGCCGCCGTCGGAGGTGAAGGCGTCCGGCTCGACGCAGCCGGGCAGGTTGAACTTCTGCGTACGGCCGGGGCCGATCACCAGCAGCGGCGAGGTCTTGCGGCCCAGCGGCGGATCGGCGGCCGGGGTCTGCGCGAGCACGCAGAGATCACCTGACTCGGCCGCCACCCGGGGCACCCATCCACCCCCGATGTCCTGCCTGTGGATGGGTGCCCCGGTCGTCGCGTCCAGCCGTTGCAGGCCGCCGTCGTCGACGACGAACGCGGCGTCACCGTCGCGGCTCAGCACCGATTGCGCGCCGAGGCTTCTGACCTGGGTGCCGCTGAGCCGGATCACCCCGTTCCCGCTGCCGGCCAGCACGACGTCGGGCACTTCGGCCGCGACGGTGACAGCAGCGGCCGGACCCTCGCGGCAGGCGGCGAGGGCGAGGACGCCTCCGGAGAGGGCGAGGAACGAGCGGCGAGTGGTCATGCCCGGGTGACACCACAAATCGGCGACAGGTTCCCGGGAACCATCCCGCGCCGGCCGGTGTCAGTGCAGTGTCAGTGCGAATGTAGGGAGCCGAACTGAGCGCGGACACCGAGATCGACGACGCGACGGCGGTCAGCCGGGCGCGGGGTGGCGACCTGGGGGCGTACGAGGTCCTGGTCGCTCGCTACACCGTGCCCGCGCACCGGGCCGCCGTGCTGCTCGGCGCCGGGGACGACGCCGACGACGTGGTGCAGGAGGCGTTGGTGAAGGCGTACCGGCAGCTGTCGCGCTACCGCGGCGAGTCCGGCTTCCGCCCGTGGCTTCTCGCCATCGTGGCCAACGAGACCCGCAACCTGCACCGTTCGCGCCGACGTCGCGACGGCCTGGCCCTGCGCGCCGCCGCGGTCACCGAACCGCTGCCCGACGCCCCCGACCCGGCCGACACCGTGCTCGCCCGCGACCGGCGCGCCCACCTGGTCGCACGGATGCGGCTGCTGCCCGAGCGCGACCAGGACGTGCTGGTCTGCCGCTTCCTGCTCGACCTCAGCGAACAGGAGACGGCCGCCGCACTGGGCGTGCCCAAGGGCACCGTGAAGTCGCGCACGGCCCGGGCCCTGGGCCGGTTGCGCGAGCACCTGCGCGCGGAGGAGGTGTCCGGTGGATGACGACCTGATCTCCGAGCTGCGCGACCTGGACACCTGGCTCGACGTCCCCGAGGCGGCCGACCAGCGCGCCGCCGTCCGCGCCCGCCTGGCCGCCCCGCCGAAACAGAACCGGCTGCGCATGTGGCTCGCCGCGGCCGTCGCCGCCGTCGCGATCACCGTCGTCGCGGTCGAACCGGCCCGCGCCGCCGTGGTCGACGCGGTCGTCAGTGTCCTGCGGGTCGCGGGCATCGAGGTGCGCCAGTCCGGCCAGGCGGCGCCCCCGGCCGCGACGCCGAGCCCGCTGCCCTCGACCGGCGAGGTCACGGTCGCTCAGGCCGAGCAGCGCGCGCCCTTCCCCGTACGCTGGCCGGAAAAGCTCGGCCCGCCCGAGCGCGTCGAGATCGTCGATCCCGACGCGGCCGGGATGCCCCGGATGATCACCGCGCAATACCGGGGTGGTGCGGTGCGCTTCGACCAGATCGACGGCGAGGCCGGCTCGTTCATCAAGCAAACTCAGCAGGCCGAATGGGTCGATCTGCCCGGGAGCATGGCGGTCTGGCTGCCCGTCCGGCACGCCCTGACCTACGTCGACCGCGACGGTGTCGAACGCACCGCCACCACCCGGCTCGCGACGCCCACGCTGATCTGGGAATCGGGCCGGGTGACCTATCGGCTCGAGGGCTTCACCAGCCTCGACGAGGCCCGCGCCGTCGCCCTGTCACTCGCCTGACCGGTTCGGTTCAACCCCTGTCCACTTCGCGCCATGTCGTCTGTGCGGCAGCGCCAAAGCCTCCCGGTGAGACATCGGGCCACTTCAAAATGCGTGTCACCCCCGCACGCTAAGGAGTCGGCCTTGTCACCACACAAGCGTCTCACCGGTGCACTCGCCGGCGTCCTGATCGGAGCCGGCAGTGTCGCCGGGCTTCCCCCAGGGCCCGCCGCTGCCGCCCCGGCCGCACCAGCGCCTGCTCAGTCCGCCACCCCCCGGGCGGCGCAGGCGATCACTCTCGTCACCGGCGACGTCGTTCAGCTCGCCCCCGCGGGCGACGGCCGGGTGGCGGCGACGGTGCGGCCGGGGCCTGGACGCGAACGCATCTCGTTCACGACCACCGAGACCAAAGAGGGCGTACGGGTCGTGCCCAGCGACGCCGTGCGACTGCTGGCCGACGGTCGTCTCGACGCCGAGCTCTTCGACGTGCAGCACCTGATCGACAGCGGGTTCGGCGACACCGCCAGCCCCACTCTCCCGCTGATCGTGAAGTCGTCGCAGGGCGCCGCGACCGCCCGCTCGCTCGGCGCCCCGGCCGGCAAGGAGCTGCCCAGCATCGGCGCGGTCGCCGTGAAGGCCGACAAGGACTCGCTCGCGAGCTTCTGGCGTACGCAGGTGGGCTCGGACGGCGCACGCACCGCCGCCGCCGGCCGGATCTGGCTCGACGGCAAGGTCAAGTCGCTGCTCGACCGGAGCACGGCGCAGATCGGCGCGCCCGACGCCTGGAAGGCCGGTCTCGACGGCAAGGGCGTCAAGGTGGCCGTGCTCGACACCGGCGTCGACCCCACCCACCCCGACCTGGCCGGCCGCATCGCCGACAAGCGCGACTTCAGCGGGGTCAGCGAGGACGCCGTCGACCACCACGGCCACGGCACGCACGTCGCCTCCACGGTGGCCGGCTCGGGCGCGGGCTCGAACGGCACGCGCAAGGGCGTCGCCCCCGGCGCGCAGCTCGTGATCGGCAAGGTGCTCGACGACAGCGGCTCCGGCTCCGAGTCGATGATCATCTCGGGCATGGAGTGGGCCGCCCGCTCGGGCGCCAAGATCGTCAGCATGAGCCTCGGCGGCAGCTCGACCGACGGCACCGACCCGATGAGCGTCGCGGTCGACGAGCTCACCGCCGAGACCGGCGCGCTCTTCGTGATCGCGGCCGGCAACGAGGGCGGCGACTACACCGTCGGCACCCCCGGCGTCGCCAAGACCGCCCTCACCGTCGGCGCGGTCGACCGGGACGACCACATGGCCGACTTCTCCAGCCGTGGCCCGCGCTGGGGCGACGAGGGCCTCAAGCCCGAGATCACCGCCCCCGGCGTCGGCATCGTCGCGGCCCGTGCCGCCGGCACGTCGATGGGCGGGGTGGTCGACGAGCTCTACACCTCGGCCAGCGGCACCTCGATGGCCACGCCGCACGTGGCCGGCGCCGCCGCGATCATCGCGCAGCAGCACCCGGACTGGACCGGCGAGCAGATCAAGAACGAGCTGGTCAGCACGGCCAAGACCACGGCCGACACCTCGGTCTATTCCCAGGGCGCCGGCCGGGTCGACCTGACCCGAGCCACCTCGCAGCAGGTCTTCGGCACCGGCGTCGCCGACTTCGCCCTGCGTGAGCTCGGCGAGACCCCGGCCCAGGTCACGCGCAAGGTCACCTACACCAACAGCGGCACGACCGCGGTGACGCTGACCCTCAGCGACAACGTCGAGCAGGTGACCACTTCGGCCTCGACCGTCACCGTGCCCGCCGGGGGCAGCGCCGACGTGACGCTGACCTTCGACCAGAGCAAGGCATCACCGGGACGGTTCAGCGGCTGGCTGACCGCCACTGGCGCTTCCGGTGTCAAGGTGACGACCGCGATCGGTGGCCTGCTCGACGGGCCGCGGCACACCGTGACGTTCAAGGCGATCAACCGGTCGGGCGAGCCCGCGGCCGTTCCCGCCTTCCAGATGTTCGGCGACGACCAGCGCTTCGACATCCTCGACTACTTCTACGGCACCAGCCGCACCTACCAGGTCGGCGAGGGCGACTACCTGGTCGACGCCCTGATCCCCGACGGCGTGCCGCTGGACGAGCAGGAAACGCTGGTCACGATCCCCGAGCTCAAGGTCGATCGCGACCTGACCGTGGTGCTCGACGCCCGTACCGGCAAACCGATCAAGATCGAGACGCCCAAGCCGGCCGAGCAGCAGTCGATCCTCAGCTACTACGTGCACCGCGTGACCGGCACCGGTCGCAGCATCATCAACGGCTTCATGAGCTTCAGCACCACGCAGGCGATCAACGTGACGCCGACCGCGAAGCTGCGCAAGGGCAGCTACGAGTTCTCGTCGCGGTGGCAGCTCGTGGCCCCGCTGGTGCAGGCGAGCATTCCCGGCGTGACCGGTCCGCTCGACATCAACCTGTGCGTCTACTCGCCGACCTACGAGGGCACCCGCCGCTTCGACCTGGTCAAGGGCCTGAAGGGCAACGTACGCGGTAAGGCCGTCGTGGTCGAGGGCGACAACCAGGACGACGTAGCGGCGGCAGCGGCCGCGGCCGGGGCGGCCTTCGCGCTGGTCGCACTGCCGGCCGACCGCAGTGCCTGGCAGCCGTGGAGCCCCGAGGGTGACCGCATGCCGATCCCCACCGCCCTGGTTCCGTGGGACGACGCCCAGAAGATCCTGGCCCGGGCGGCCAAGCCCGGCGCGAGCATCACGCTGACGCTCACCCCGAACAGCCCCTACCTGTACGACGTCTTCCAGGTGACCAAGGACCGCGTGCCCAGCCAGATCGTGCACAAGGTGACCGCGGCCAACACCTACCGCATCACGTCGAGCTACCCGCACAACGGCGGCTTCGACTGGGTCAAGGAGCAGCGGTTCGGCTGGCGGCCGGCCCACGAGTACTCGTGGAACGACGCCGAGCGCCAGATCCGTACGCCCTCGGTCCGTGAGGAATGGGTCTCGACCGGCGACACCGTGTGGCAGCACCAGGTGCACCACGCGTGGCCCTGGGGCGGCATCGGCGGCAGCCTCGAGGGTGGCATCTGGGACGACGCCACCTCGTACGCGAAGGCCGGCTCCTCCTCGGAGGCCTGGAACGCGCCGGTCGTGCGCCCGGCCACGCCCGCCGGGCACAGCAACACCCGCTCGGGCAACGTGCTCAACCTGCGAGTGGCGTCCTTCGTGGACAGCAGCGACCGCCACTACCTGCTCGAACCGGCGCCGGCCACGCTCTACCGCAACGGCGCTGAACTGGCCACGCTGAACGACGGCTGGCAGGACGTGCCGGTTCCGGCCGGGAACGCGACCTACAAGCTCTCGCTCACGACCGACCGCAACCTCGGCGACGACTGGCTCTACGGCCGCTCGACCGCGACCGACTGGACCTTCAAGTCGGGCGCGGACGGCAAGCTGCCGCTGCTCCAGGTCGGCTACACCGCCCCGGTGTCGTCGAGCGGCGTGGCCACGAAGCTTCCCCACGTGCTGGGCGTCAAGGTGCCCGGCGCGGCGAAGGTCAAGGTCGAGACCTCGGCCGACGAGGGCAAGACCTGGAAGACGGCGCTCACCCTCGGCTCGGCGGTCATCGTCCCGGCCGGCAAGGGCACCGTCTCGCTGCGGGTCACCGCCAGTGACAAGTCCGGCAACTCGGTCACCCAGACCGTGATCCGGGCGTACGGCCGGTCATGAGACCGCTCGCCGAGGACAGGTGGCCGGCCTACAGCCAGCCACGCCGGGCGGTCTGGAAGGCCAGGCCCGCCCGGGTGTCCACACCGGCCGCCTCCATCAGCCGGTCAAGGCGGCGCTGGACCGTCCTGCGGCTGACCCCGAGCTGGGTGGCGATGGACTTGTCCGGCAACCCGGCGACGAACAGCGACAACAGCAACTTGTCAGGCTCCTCCTCGCTGCCGTCCGGTAGCAGCGGGGTGGCGCGCTCCCAGTAGCTCTCGAAGAGGGCGACCAGGGCGTCGAGGAGCTCACTGGGGCGGATCAGCGCCGCGGTGGGCTCCCCGACGCCGCGGGCGGCATCGGGCACGAGCGGGCAGATCGCAAAACTTCGATCAGCGATCGCCAGCCGTACGGGAAGAACCGGAAGTGTGCGGGAGAGTTCGCCCATCTTCATCGCGTCGACGATGCTGTCCAGCTCACCCGGCTTCTCGAGCAGCTCGCGCTCGTAGATCGCCCGGTAGCGGACCCCGCGTTCCAGCGCCGGGGACTCCTCGGAATTGTCCGGGCCCTGCATCGCTATCGGATTGGCCCGGCAGAACCACAGAATCTCGTCCCGTGCCGAATCCTGCATCTCGCGCAGCCGGTCGCGCAGCGCCTGCCCACCGACCAGCACCTCGACGAGATGGTCGGAGCTCCGGCGGCGGGTGTTTGTGCGGTACTCCTCGCTGAGCGAGGCCACCAGCTGCCGCGCCGACTCGAGGGCCTGCTGCTCGCGCAACAGCGTGTCGCCCAGCGCGACGTCGGCCGGCAGGGCGTGGAAGATGGGCCCGGCGGTCGCCAGGCCCTTACGGTGGAGGGCCTCGAGCAGGGCCGTCGCCTCGGAGGCATCGAGGCCGGCCTGCGACGCGAGATCCGTGGACGCCGCCCCGGCCATGCGCACCAGCAGGCGATATGCGTGCTGCTCCGGGGTGGACAGCAGATCAAGCCGATCGGACACGCGCTTACCTTAGATCTTTCATCATGGCGTGGACTGTGACATGTGCCTGCTCACGAACCGATTCAGCACGGAACGCATCGACGGAAGTACGCTGAGTGTCGTCGCTGCCCCGTCATCGATGAGGACACCGAAGCCATGACAGTGACCGAAGAATCGCCAAGAACGCCGGCGATGGCCGCCGGCACCGAACAGACACCGTGCCTGGTGATCGACGTCGACGTGGCGCGATCACAGTACGAGGAGATCGCGTCCGCCTTTGCCGGGGCGGGAGTGCACTACGCCGTCAAAGCCAACCCTGAGCTGCCACTTCTTCGAGTTCTGGCCGCCGCGGGGTGCAAGTTTGACGTGGCCAGCCGGGCTGAGATCGATCTCTGCCTGGCCGCGGGGGCATCGCCGGACGATCTCAGTTACGGGCATCCGATCAAGAAGAGCGAGGACATCGCGTACGCCTACTCGCGCGGGGTTCGTCTCTTCGCGTTCGACAGCGAGGGGGAGTTGGACAAGATCGTTACGCACGCGCCGGGGGCTTCCGTGTTGTGCCGGGTGCTGGCCTCCAGCGATGGGGCGCGGTGGCCGTTGAGCCGGAAGTTCGGGTGTGTGCCCGAGATGGCTGTCGACCTGATGAAAGTGGCGGCCGGGCGAGGGCTGGACCCGGCCGGGATCGCGTTTCATGTGGGGTCGCAGCAGCTTCATCCGGATCGGTGGGAGCCGAGCATCGGCACCGTGGCGCAGATTTTCCGGCAGCTCCGGCGGGTGGGGATCGAGTTGCGGATCCTCAACGCGGGGGGTGGGTTTCCGGTCTCCTATCGGACGCCGGTCGCGCCGATCTCTGCCTATGCGGATGCCATCCACGCGGCTCTTCGCCGACATTTCAGAAATGTCGGGCCGGCTGTGATGATCGAGCCGGGGCGGTTCATCGCTGCGCCCGCTGGGGTGCTCCACGCCGAGGTGGTGCTGGTCGCTCGGAAGTCCTACTCGGACGAACCGCGGTGGGTTTATTTGGATGTGGGGAGGTTCGGGGGGCTCGCTGAGACGGAGGATGAGGCTATTCAGTACGAATTGTCTACGGCGCGGGACGGGCCGTCAGGGCCGGTGATCCTAGCCGGGCCCACCTGCGACAGTGTGGACATTCTCTACCAACACGCCCCTTACGATCTCCCGCTGGACCTGGCGGCCGGCGAGGTGATCCAGATTCTGGGGACTGGGGCTTATACGGCTACTTATTCGTCTGTGGGGTTCAACGGGCTGCCTCCGTTGCGGACGGTTATTCGGTGAGAGGGGTGTGAGTCCGCGCCACCAGCCTGGTGGTTGGGCTGGTTGCACGTGTGCAGGGTGGTGGTTGGGCTGGTTGCACGCGGCTGCTGAGCTTGCTGGCTCCGCTTCGCTCCGCGGGGGCGGTCGTCTTTTAGGTCAATGACTTGGGCCCGGTTTCCAACGCCGCAAACCCCACGGCGTCGGAAACCGGGCCCAAGTCATTGACGACGACCGCCCGGGTCGTTCTCGGGCAGCGCCTTCGCGCACATTAGGGGGTGGTGGCCGCGGCCCGAGTAGCGAGCTCGCGAAAGTTGGCGGGTGGTGGTTGTGACCCGGATGGTGAGCTGGCATGGGATGCGGGGTGAGTGGTTGCGCTGGGTGGCTCAGGTCCAGTCCAGCCCGCCCGGCTGAGTTGGTCGCGCCCTCAACCCCCAGTCCGCCCGGCCGAGTCCGCCCGGCCGAGTCCGCCCGGCCGAGTCCGCCCGGCCGAGTCCGCCCGGCCCAGCCCAGTCCGGCCCAGCCCAGTCCGGCCCAGCCCAGTCCGGCCCAGTCCGGCCCAGCCCAGTCCGGCCCAGCCCAGTCCGGCCCAGCCCAGTCCGGCCCAGTCCGGCCCGGCCCAGTCCAGTCCGGCCCGGCCCGGCCCGGCCCGGCCTGGTCTGGTCTGCCGGGGGCCGTTCGGGCTGGGGTGGAGATCTTGGCGGACTGTGGGCTGCCATCGGGGCGTCATTTGGGGGACGGCGGGGCTTTACCCACTATTGAGAGGGTGCTGCGGTGTTCACATCGCGTGCCACCGGGTTTGCCGGGGCCTGCCTGGTTGCGGCGGGTGGGTTCGGGGCTGGAGCGCTGCCCGTGGGGGTGCCGTTCTTCGCGGGGCTCACGCATGTGCGGATCGGGCTCGTCGCGGTCTACGGCGGGCTGGCGTTGCTGCTGCTCGCCTGGTGGCACGGGCGGCACGCCGAACAGAAGGTCTGGCCGACGCTCGCGTTGTGGGCCGGGCCGTTGCTGGTCGCGCCGCCGCTGTTCAGCCGGGACGTGTACAGCTACGTCGCGCAGGGCGTGCTGCTCGGTGAGGGATTCGACGTCTATCGGGTCGGGCCGTCGCAGCTCGGCGGGCTGCTCGCGGCGCAGGTCCCCGAGATGTGGCAGCACACGCCAAGCCCGTACGGGCCGGTCTTCCTGGTGTTGGCCGGGTTGGTCAGCGCCAAGGGGCATCTGCTTCTCAGCGTGATCGCCATGCGCCTGCTCGCGGTGGCCGGGCTGGCGCTGCTGGCCTGCGCCGTTCCGATTCTGGCCCGGGCCGCGGGGGTACGGCCCTCGTCCGCGTTGTGGCTGGCTGTGCTCAACCCGCTCGTGCTGATCCACTTCATCGCGGGCGCGCACAACGACGCTCTCATGGTCGGGCTGCTGGCGGCGGGGCTGGCGGCCGCGGTCCGGTGGCATCCGGTCGGCGCGACGCTGCTCGTTGTCGCGGCCGCGCTGGTCAAGGCTCCGGCGGCGCTCGGCCTGGTGGCGGTCGCGATGATCTGGTCGACGTACGCCTCCCGGTGGCGCGCCGTGCTTTCGGTCGGTGCCGTCGCCGCCGCGGCGACGGCGTTCTTCACTCAGATCGCGGGCACCGGCTACGGCTGGGTCGCCGCTCTGAAGACTCCGATCTCGCCGCACAACCTGTCGCTGACCAGCGTGCTCGGCCGGGCGACGGCCGGCCTGCTGCGCGACGACGGCGTCGGCGAGACCTTCGTACTCGATCTGTGGCGCTGGCTGGGCGTGCTGGCCACGGTGGTCGTCGCCGGTCTGGTGTGGGCGTCGATCGACCGGCTCGGACCGCTCTATGGTCTCGGCGTCGTGCTGGTGGCGGTCGTCGCGTTCGGCCCGGCCCTTCGCCCCTGGTATCTGACCTGGGCCCTGGTGCCTCTCGCGGCCGCGCCCGTCCAACGCTGGATCCGTCACGTGCTGGCCCTGGCCTGCGCGGTGCTGGCCCTGGTCGTGCTGCCCGACGGATACGCCGTCGACCTTGAGGAGTTCCTGCTGGCCACGATGGGTGTGCTGGCCGGGGTGGCGATCTTCTTCGGCGTACGGCTCGGCGTCTCTCTGGGCGTGCGCCCGGTGGCCGCCTGATGACCGCCCGCCGCATCGCCATCGTTTCCGCGGCGGCTCTCGCCGTGGGCGTTTTCCTCGTGACCGTGCCGACGTTCCGCGAGTTCTTCGACCTCGGCGTCTATCGCGGCGCCGTGCATTCCTGGCTGGTCGACGGCGACGAGCTCTACGATTTCCTCTACAACGGCACCGAGTACGGCTTCACATATCCGCCTTTCGCTGCCCTGGTGTTCAGCCCGCTCGCGTTGATGAGCTGGCCGGTCGCCGTCGCGTTCAGTGTCGTCCTCAACACCGGCGCCGTCGTTCTGCTGCTGCGCTGGTTCGCGGCCCCGATCGTCCGCCGGCACAACGGTCCGATGTGGTTCGTCGGCGCGCTGGTCTTCCTGGCGATCCTGGTCTTCGAGCCGGCCCGTGACACGTTCAGCTTCGGGCAGGTCAACCTCGTCCTGCTCGCGCTGGTCTGGGCCGACCACCGCGCGCTCGTCACCGGCCGGCGCTGGGCGGGTGCCGGCATCGGCCTGGCCTCGGCGATCAAGCTGACCCCGGCGGTCTTCATCGGCTACCTGCTGGTCACCCGGCAATATCGCGCGGCCGTCACGGCGACCGTCACCGCGGCCGGTGCCACCCTGCTCGCCGCGGCCGTCGACCCGGCGACGTCGCAGCGCTTCTGGCTGGGCGCCCTCTGGGACACCGGCCGTGTCGGCCAGCTCGAGTACGTCTCCAACCAGTCCCTGCGCGGTGTGGCGGCCCGCCTCGACCTGCCGTCGACCTGGTGGCTGGCCGCCGTGCTGGTCGTCCTGGCCTTCTGGTTCCTCTGCGTACGACGTACGCCCTCTCTGGCTGTGGGTTTTGCCGTCACCGGCGTGGTCGCGTGCCTGATCAGCCCGGTGACCTGGGTGCACCACCTGGTCTGGCTGCTCCCGCCGCTGTTCCTGCTGACCTCGGAGGCCCTCAGATCCCGTTCACGGCCTCGGCTGATCGCGCTCGCGGCTGCCTACGTCGTGCTGAGCAGCAGCGTGGTGTGGCTGTGGTGGGCCGGCTCGGACGGATGGCTCGCCGCCCTGGGCAGCAACACGTACGTCTGGATCAGCGTCGGCCTGCTGATCTTCGTGAGCCGCGTGGCGCCGCCGGCTGCCCCCGATCGCCGTGAAAGCGACATTTCGCGGCGCAGGATCGGCCAGGCCGCGTAACGGGCGCGATTCTCGCAAGTCGATCTACCGATGCCCACGCCCGTTTCCGCTGACACGATCGGCGGCATGCCCGTAGTCGAGGTCGAGAACCTCACCAAGTCTTTCCCGGCCGCCGACGGCGGAGTCGTGCCCGTGCTGCGCGGCATCACCCTCCAGGTCGCGCCGGGCGAGTTCCTCGCCGTGGTCGGGCCGAGCGGCTCGGGCAAGTCGACCCTGCTCTACTGCATGTCCGGCCTTGAACCGGCGACGACCGGCCGCGTGCGGGTCCTCGGCCAGGACGTCGGAACGGCGAGCCGGGGCGCGCTGGCCAAGCTCCGCCGTGACCACGTCGGGTTCATCTTCCAGTCGTACAACCTGATCCCGTCCCTGACCGCCCGCGAGAACGTCGCCCTTCCCGCCCGGCTGGCCCGCCGCCGCGTCAACCCCGACGACGCCCTCGCCCAGGTGGGACTGGCCGACCGCGCCTCCTACCGTCCGGCCGCGCTCTCGGGCGGTCAGCAACAGCGAGTAGCCATAGCCCGCGTTCTGGCCGTACGCCCCGACGTGGTCTTCGCCGACGAGCCGACCGGAGCACTCGACACCGAATCAGGCACCCGAGTCCTCGACCTGCTGGCCGGCGTGGCCCGTGAACGATCGGTGGTGATGGTGACCCACGACCTGGAGGCAGCCGCCCGCGCCGACCGCGTGCTCGTCCTGCGCGACGGCGCTATCCACCGCGAACTGACCCATCCGCACCCCGACGACGTCTTCGCCGCGGTGGCCGGAGCCTCCTGAGATGCTCCGCCTGATCGTCAGCGACCTGACCGCGAACGCCCGCGTCTGGCTCGGCGCCCTGCTCATCGCCGCAGCCGCAGCCACCGTCGGCGCGATGGTGGCCAGCGACATCGAGACTGCCCTCTCCGCCGGGGGCACCACGGCCCTGGCCCTCTACGGCATCAGCGGCACGATCGCCGCCCTGACCGTCATCACCGCGCTGATAGTCGTAGGCACAGTCACCACCCTGACCGTCACCCTGCAACAGCGCGCGTACGCCCTCTGGCAGCTGATCGGCCTGACCCCCGCCCGGATCCGCCTGATCGTGACCACTCAACTCCTGGCCGTCTCCCTGCTCGGCGCGGTCCTCGGCTGCGCGGCCGCCCTCCCGATCCTCCAACCCCTTTACGCGTACGCGTTCACCGGCTCGCCAGATTTGTCGGCCTTGCACCCGCGGTTCACGCTGTCCGGCGCCCTGCCCGTGATCTTGTTCGTAGCCGTCGTGATCACCATCGGCGGGTCCCGCGCCGCAGGCCGAGCCGCCCACACCCCGCCGATCCAGTCGCTGCGTGAGGCTTCCCTTCCGGCCCGCCGCATGACGCCCGCCCGCTGGCTGACCGGCTCGCTCGCCGTCGCGATCATCGCCGCCATCACCGCTTCTCTGCCCGGCAGCACCTCACCCGCCGTCCCTCTGACGTTGATCGCTCCGTTGACCGCAGGCGTACTGGTGTCCTTCGGCCCTCTCTTCTTGCCCGGATTCGTGCGCGCCTGGACCTCAGTGCTGCCGCCCACCGCGTCCGCCGCCTGGTATCTGGCCCGCAACGCCACTGCCACCCGCGGAGGCGCCACGATCGGCCCCTTGGTCGTCGCGGTGGCTCTGGCCGGTGGGCTGTTCGCAGCCGACGGTGCGTCCAGTCAGGGTTCGTCCACGCTGACCACGGGCGCGGTCGTCCTGCTGATCGGCGGCCCTTTGCTGCTCGCCGTCCTGGGCTCGGTCGCGACCATCTTCATGTCAAGTCGTCGCCGCGAGCGGGAGTTCGCCCTGCTCGTGGCGGCCGGCGGCACCCCCGGCTTGATCCTGCTAGCCGCCGCCTCCGAGGCGGTAATCTACGTCGGCACCGCTCTTTTACTGGGGCTTTTCTCCGTAGCCGTCACGAGCGTCGTCGGCGCCTGGGCCACTCACGCGTGGAGCTGGGCCGGCGTCATGCCGTCCTTGACCGTGGCCGTCGCCAGCTTGCTGTTGGTACTGACAGCGACGGTTCTGCCCGCTTATGCAGGGCTGCGACAGCGAGTGACGCGGGTTCTTGCTGCGGAGTGAAGATCCCAAGCGCTCCGCCCCTGGACCCCGGCCGAACGCTCGGAGATCACCTGCCTTTGGTTGTCGTTGTGAGGAGATCACCCAACCCGGGGTCCATGTAGGAGCCCGCTTCGCTTCGCTCGCGCCACGATCGTCCCCCGTCCCCAAGTAGGCCGGTCTCCCCTTCCCCGCTGCAACAACGCCTCAACCTGCCCGTTCCCGTTCCCATCCCCGCGCGAGAGCGATCCTTGTCTGTCCCGATCCCCCCGCAGCTCAGGGCTCGCTTCCTCCCTACTTACGAAGACGATGTCTTCATCAATCCTCGGCGAGAGCGACCCTCTCCTGTTCCCCAGCAAACGGGGGGATTCCCCCACACCCGGTTGAAACCCCTTTGCGCGCAGGGGCGCGAAGCGTCCCGACCGCAACCGGCACAGAATGTTCCCTTTACCCCCACCTGCGCCGGCCAGGGTGACGTGATTCCCCACGGTGCCCACAGCGCGGAAGCCGAACTACGTCCCGTAAGGTGACCGCCTGGCTCACGTTGCAGTAAGCGGCCGGTGACCATTCCCCTGCCCCGCCACTTCCTCCAGCCGTCGTGCGCAAGAAGGCCACGAATTTCAATCCCGTCGACGCGCAGGAACCCGATTCCACCAGAGCGACAACCCAACCCCGGAAACCACCAACACCGAAGCCCCCAGAACGAACCAGAACGTGACTTCCACCCGCTGCTCCCGCAGGTTGAACTCCCGAGGCAGATCGGTCAGCACGTCCACGAGCTGATCAGCGTCCTCCGCCCGGAAATAGCGACCTCCGGTCGTGTCCGCTACCTGCGTCAGCGCGTCTTCGTCAATCTCCTGATTGCGCCCGCTTCCTCGGCCGCCGCCCCAGCCTCGTCCTCCTACGAAGGGCGAGTCGCCGCCGATCTGGTCGGCGGTGCAGACCATCGGCGCCGGTGTCGTTGTCCCGAACCCGATCGTGTAGACCCGGATTTTCCTGGCCGCCGCCTGGGTTGCCGCGATGACCGGGTCCACGCCCGTCGTGTTCGAGCCGTCCGTCAGCACGACGATCGTGTCGGGTTCGAAGTCGCCCAGTTGGCCGGGCGCGCTCAGTTCGACTCCGGTGGCCGCTACCCGCGGGTTGTTCTCGGCGATGGCGTCGATCGATGTCAGGATCGCCTGGCCGATCGCTGTTCCGCGGGCTGTCCGGAGTGTTCCGATCGCGTCGAGCAGCGCGCCCTTGTCCGTCGTGGGCGAGACCAGCAGTCCCGAGATTCCCGAGAAGGCGACCAGCCCGATTCTCGTACCGTCCTGTTGTTTTTCGACGAATTGGCGGGCGGCGTCGGTGGCGACGGAGAAGCGGTTGGGTTGTACGTCGGTCGAGCACATCGAGCCGGACACGTCGATGGCCAGCAGGATCGACGTGCTGTTCGACGGGATCGACATTGTCGCCTGCGGGCGGGCCAGCGCCCCGCCCAGCGCGAGCAGCCCGGCCAGGAACAGCAGCGCGGGCAGCCGCCGCCGCCACGAGGTGCGTCCCGGCAGGGCGGCCCTGATCAGCGCCACACTCGAGACCGTCACGGCCGCGCGCTTGCGGCGGCGGTTGAGCCACCAGCGGATGGCCAGCAGCAGCGGAACGGCGAGGAGCGCGGTCAGGGCCCACGGCCAGCTGAACGACATCACACGATCCTTCCGTGCCAGCGGGTGCCGAGCACGGCCCCCAGCATGAGCAGCAGCAGGGCGGCGCCGGCGAACGGCGCGGTCAGTTCGAGCGGCTCTTTCTTGGCGGTCAGCCGCAGGTCGATCGATTTGGTCGTGTCGGCCAGGGTCGCCGCGTCACCGGCCGGCAGGTAGGCGCCGCCGGTCGTCTGCGCGACCGTGGTGAGCAGGGCCGGGTCGAGAGCCGTGCCGAGCTGGAAGCCGTCCACCTCGACGGTCGCGCCTCGTTCGGTGCCGACGCCGACGGTCTGGATGCGTACGCCCGCTGCTGCCGCCATCTCGGCTGCCGCTGTCACGTCGGGGCCGCCGGTTTCCTGGCCGTCGGAGAAGACGACGATTGTCGCCGACGGCCAGTAGCCCAGGTCGGCGGGCGGTGCTCCCTCGGCGGGCAGGGTGACGGGTTTGCCGGCGATTGTGCCCAGGGCGACGAGGATTGCCTGGCCGAGCGACGTTCCGCCGCTGGCCGAGAGCCGGTTGATCGCGGCCAGGGAGGCTTGGTGGTCGTCGGTTGGGGCCTGGGTGAGCAGCGCCTGGTCGCCGAAGACGAGCACGCCGACGTCGACTGTGCCGGGCTGTTCCTCGATGAATTGTTTCGCCGCGGTCTGGGCGGCGGCCAGCCGGGTCGGGGACACGTCGTTCGCCTTCATGCTGTTCGAGATGTCGAACGCGAGCAGCACGGTGCCCGACACGTGGGGCACGCTGACCTCGGCCTGCGGGCGGGCGAGACCGACCAGCAAGATCGGCAGAGCCAACAGGATCAGGGCGTACGGCAGGTGGCGGCGCAGCGCGGCCCGCCGGGTGGCCGGGCCGCCGAAGCCCGCCGCGGCGAGCGCCGCTGTCCGCCGTTTCTGCAGGCGGGCGTACGCCACCACGGCTGCGGCCGTGACCAGCGCGGCCACCGCGAGCAGGGCGGGGTAGAGGAAGCTCATCGGCGCTCCCGTCCCGACCGTCGGACCATGTCGATCAGCACGCTGAGCAGGTCTTGATCGGTTGTGATGCGCTGGGCGCTGACCCCGGCGCGGCGCATGCCGGCGGTCAGTTCGGCCTCGCGGGCGTCGACCTGTTCGGCCAGGCGGCCGCGCAGCAGCGGGTCGCTCGTGTCGACCAGGAGTTGTTCGCCGGTTTCGGCGTCCTCGACCAGGATCACGCCGATGTCGGGCAGTTCGACCTCGGCCGGGTCGACGACGCGGACGACCACGACCTCGTGGCGGTGGGTGAGCATGGCCAGCGGCCGGTCCCAGCCGGGGTCGCCGATGAAGTCGCTCATCACGAAGACGAGGCTGCGCCGGCGGGAGGTGGTGGTGGCGGCCAGTCGCAGCATGGCGGAGAGATCGGTTGTGCGCCCCGGGCCGGCCGCGGCAGCGGGCCGCAGCAGTTCGCGCGTGATGCGCAGAACCTGGTCGCGCCCGCCGCGCGGCGGGATGACCTGGTGGCCGCCGTTGTCGTAGAGGATCGCGCCGACCCGGTTGCCGCCGCGCGAGACCAGCCGCGCGATGCTGACCGCGAGTTCGGTCGCCGTCGACTCCTTGCCCGCGCCCTGGCCGAACCGCATCGACGCCGACCGGTCGATCACCAGCCACGCGGTGAGCTCGCGATCCTCGGTGTACTGGCGCACGTACGGTTCGTCGAGCCGGGCGGTGACGTTCCAGTCGATGTGCCGTACGTCGTCCTCGAGCATGTAGAGCCGCAGGTCGGTGAAGTCGAGGCCGGCGCCGTGCCACACCGTGCGGTAGGAGCCCTGCAGCCGCCCGTCGAGGCGCCGCCCGAGCTTCCACTCGAGCCGTCTCAGCAGCCTGTCCGGCGCCGACGTCATCAGCGGCCTCGGCCGGCCGGCTCCGGGATCGACACGTTGGCCAGCACCTTCTGCAGGATCACGTCGGCGGTCACCTCGTCGGACAGTGCCTCGTAGGACAGGACCAGCCGATGCCGCAGCACGTCGAGGGCCAGGTCGGTCAGATCTTCCGGTACGACGTATTCGCGGCCGCGGATGAAAGCGAGCGCCCGGCCGGCGAGCACCAGGCTGATCGACGATCGGGGACTGGCGCCGAAGGTGACGTAGCGGGCCATGTCGGTCAGGCCGATGCGCGCGGGATCGCGGGTGGCGTGGGCGAGCTGCACCGCGAACTCGATCAGCGACGGGTCGACGTACACCTGGTCGGCCTCTTGCTGAAGGCCGACGAGCGTGGCCGGATCAATGATGCGGTTGATCACGGCGGCCGGGTTGAGCGCGCGTTCGACGACGACGAACTCCTCGGTGACGCTCGGATAGCCGACGACGACCTTCATCATGAAACGGTCGACCTGGGCCTCGGGCAGCGGATAGGTGCCCTCGGTCTCGATCGGGTTCTGGGTGGCCATGACCAGGAACGGGTTGGGGACCGCGTGGGTCTCGCGGCCGATGGTCACCTGCCGTTCCTGCATGACCTCGAGCAGCGCGCTCTGCACCTTGGCCGGGGCGCGGTTGATCTCGTCGGCCAGCAGCAGGTTGGTGAAGACCGGGCCGAGCTGCACCTGGAACTCGCCGGTCGGCTGGTGATAGACGCGGGTGCCGACGATGTCGGCCGGCACCAGGTCGGGGGTGAACTGCACCCGGTGGAAGTCGCCGCCGATCGAGGTGGCCAGCGACTTCACGGCGAGCGTCTTGGCCAGGCCGGGCACGCCCTCGACCAGGATGTGCCCGCGCGCGAGCAGGGCCACGAGCAGCCGCTCGAGCAGCAGGTCTTGTCCGACGATGGTCTTCTTGACCTCGTAGAGCACCTTTTCGATCGGGCCGGCCGAGGCGGGCGGGGCGTCGGTCCAGTTGTAGGGCATGCGTCCGTCCTCGGTCGTCAGAGCGGTGGATTTTGCCCGTCGCCCTCGCCGGCGCCGAGCGCGGCGCCGATGGGGACGGCGAAGCCGATGCCGATGAAGGTGCCGGCGTCGGTCGGGTTGGCCAGCGCGACCACGACCCCGACGACCTGGCCGCGGTCGTTGATGAGCGGGCCGCCGGAGCTGCCCGGGTTGACCGCCGCGTCGAACTGGATGAGCCCGGCGATGTCGCCGCCGCGCTCGCGGGAGAGCGTGCGCTGCAGGCCGGAGACGACCCCGCTGGTGGTGGTGCCGACCAGGCCGAGCGGGTTGCCGATGGCGACCACGTCGTCGCCGATCGCGGCGCCGCCGCCGAGCACCGCGGGCACCAGCGTCTCGGGCAGCTTGCCGGGGGTGAGTGTGGCGATGTCCTGAGCGGCGCTGGAGCCGGCCAGTTCGGCCGGCGACTCGGTGCCGTCGGCGTACGTGATGGTGATGCTCTTGGCCCCCTCGACCACGTGGAAGGCGGTGAGGATGGTGCCGTCGGCGTTGACGATCACGCCGGTGCCACTGTCGGCGCCGGCCCCGCTGCCGCTCGCCTTGATCAGCACGACCGACGGGCGCAAGGCCTGGTAGACCTCGGGCACGGTGAGCGGGGCGTCGGAGGGGGAGGGCGAGGCGGTGGGCTGCACCCGGGCCGCGGCCTCGGGATCGCCGCCGTCGCGCAGCAGGACGACGGCCGTGATCGCGACGGCCCAGACCGCCACCGCGCCGATTAGCAGCTTGCGCCGCAAATCGGGTCTTTGCCACCACCGGGCCGGTTTCGGCTCAGGAGGGGGCGTGGGTGGTGTCGCGTCGGCGCCCGGGGGGCGGAGCACCTCCATCTCCATCCATCGACTGTAGGAGCTGAACCTCGAAGTCGCCCCAGAGCGAAGGCCGCCTTTTCCCGGACGTTCCCGGCCGTGGTCCGTTTCGTCCCTTCCAGCGGCGGGCATTGCGCGGGTATGACCCAAGCCGCCCTGCCCTTGCGTACCCCGCACCGTCACCGCCGGCTTGCCCTGGCCTGGTTCGGCCTGGCCGTTTTCGTGGCCGCCGCGATCGGCGGGCTCGGCGTCTCGGGCACCAGTGCCGAGTACAACGGCCTCGAACAGCCCGCGTGGGCACCCCCGTCGTGGCTGTTCGGCCCGGTCTGGACCGTGCTCTACGTGATGATCGCCCTCGCCGGGTGGCTGACCTGGCGGCGCGCGGGCTTCACCCGGCCGCTGTGGCTCTGGTCGGCCCAGCTCGCGCTCAACGCGATCTGGACGCCGATCTTCTTCGGCGCCGGCCGGTACGGTCTGGCCTTCGCCGACATCGCCGTGCTCTGGCTGCTGATCGGCGCCACGGTCGTGACCTTCTGGCGGGTCCGCCGCGGCGCCGCCGCGCTCCTGCTGCCGTACTGGGCCTGGGTCTCCTACGCCGCCGCCCTGAACCTGGCGATCTGGCTGATGAACAACTAAGCGCCTGATCAGAAGTTCTGTACCTAACTCACTCGGGAAGAGGGACGTAGCGACGTAAAAACCTCGTCGTGGGTTCGGATCGAGTTACCACACACGACCGAAACCCCCGACGAGGTCACCGCCAGTATGCGCCCTGCGCACGT
>NZ_RJAC01000036.1 GCF_003999975.1 Actinoplanes solisilvae
GATACGCAACACGGCAAGCGCCCGCGCGGCGGTCCTGGTCAGCATGGAGCCGGGCGCCTCGACCTTCTCGAGGTGAGCGGCGGTTCCCCGGCCGATGGTGGTCATGATGTCCTCCCAGATTTCGATGTCGTTGGATATGACGGTGCCGGACAGTTCGTCGCGGCGGCGGAGGCGAAGTGCCTGACTTCGATGGGACCAAGGTCCCGCCGGTCAGCGGCGGCCTTCGTGCACGACCGCGACCGAGCAGGCCGAATGACGCAGCACGTGCTGGCTCACCGAACCGAGCAGAGCGCCGGCACGCTGACCGAGCCGAGCAGACCGGCGACGCCGCTGATTCCGCGGCTGCCCAGCGCGATGAGGCCGGCGCCCTCGGAGCGCTCGATGAGGCTGATCGCGGCGCCCGCATGGACGATCGACGTCCTCGTCCGGACGGCCGGGTGGGTAGTTCGGGCGTTGCGCACGACCTCGTTCAGCATCCCGTGGACGGCCCGGTCGGTCTCCCCGTCCGGCCACACGCCGGGCGCGGCCATGGTGGCCGTAGCGGGGGCCCAGGTCGGCCATTCGTACGCGTAGATAAAGTCGACGCTTGCCCCCGTGCGGGCTGCTTCGTCGAGCGCCCACGCGGCCGCGGACCGCGCGCCGACCGATCGGTCGTAGCCCACGACAATGGTGCGAGCGGACATGACGTCTCCCTTCAGATGCCGGTCAGGCCGCCGGCGCGGTGGAACGGTGAACGATCAGCACGGGGCACTCCGAGTGGTGCAGAAGCTGCTGGCCGGCGGAGCCGAGCAGCGACCTGCTGACGACACCGTGTCCGTGGTCGCCCACGACCACGAGTTGCGCTCCGGCCGACGCGTGGACGAGCGCGGCCGCGGCGCCGTCGTGGGTGAGCACCACGTTCACCGGCACCTGGGGGTATTTCTCGGCCCACGGCTCGAGCAGTTCGTTCACCGCGGCCCGCTGGACCGCGTCCTCGTCCGGGGTGTCGACGTCGGCCGGCCGCACATTGGCGAGCCAGAGCGGGATCACCGGCAGGAACGCCCGGACAACGGTCAGCGGGGCCTGGCGAGCCGCGGCGTTCTCGATGGCAGTTTCCAGGACCGGCTCGGCCGCCGGGGTCTCGTCGAGTCCGGCCACCACCGGACCGGTCGGATTGGCCCTGCCGCGCACGACCACGACCGGGCATGTGGCTTGCGTGGCCACCCGCTGACTCACCGACCCGAGCAGCAGCCCGGCGAATCCGCCGCGGCCGCGGCTGCCCACGACCAGAAGGGCCGCATCACGCGAGACCCGCAGCAATCCTGCTGCGGCGTGCCCAATGAGCGTCCGGCTTTCGATCTCGATGCCGGGGGCGAGTGCCCGGGCGCGGTCGCGAGCCGCGGACACGATCGCCTCCGCGATCGCCCGCGCCACGTCGATGTACTCGTTGCCGATGTCGAAGCGGGACTCGTGCCAGTCCCATTCGTAGGCGTGCACGATGCGCAGCGGGGCCCGGCGCCGCCGAGCCTCAGCGGCTGCCCATTCGACGGCGGCGGTGCCGCAGGCTGTGCCGTCCGTGCCGACCACGACACTCGGGTTCCTCATGTCCGCTCTCCTTTCGATCCACTTCGATCCTTGAGCGCGTGGTGGCACCGAGGCAGGGCGCGAGGTCCCGTCCGCGTGGGCCGAAGGGCTCTGGAAGCACAGGCCGGGCGGCGACACCCTGAGAGGAGGGAGCGAGGAGGAGGAACGATGACCACCACGATCAGTCCGCCCGCCCGGGACGTCCTCACCGAGTGCGTCCGCACCGCCACGGCCGCGCCGTCGCTGCAGAACAGTCAGCCCTGGCAGTTCCGGATCCGCGGCTCCCGCATCGACGTGTACGCCGATCCGTCGTGTCATCTGCCCGTGCTGGACCCCGACGGTCGCGAGCATCTGATCAGCGTCGGCGCGGCCGTCTTCACGCTGCGGCTGGCGATCCGGCGGAGCGGTTACCGGTCCGACCACGTACTGTTTCCCGACGCCGGCCGGCCGGACCTGGTGGCCCGAGTTACCGCCACCGGCCCGTCGCCGGTGGCTCCAGCGACGGAGGCGCTCGCCGCAGCAATCCCGCATCGCCACACCAACCGGTGGCCGTTCGCACAGACGACCGTTCCCGTGGCTGTGCTCGACCACCTGCGTGAAGCCGCTCGTCGCGAAGGTGCGCTGCTGGCCGCCACCGGTCCGGCCGGCCGGGACGCGGTGCTGCGTCTGGCCCGACGCGCGGATCACCAAGTGCGGGCGCGACCCGGCTACCGCGAGGAGTTGCGCCGCTGGACGGCCACCGGTCCGCGGCCCGACGGCGTACCGAGGTGGGCGGCCGGCCCGCAGGACTCCTGGGACGCACTGCCGATCCGGGAATTCGCCGAGCCCGGGGGTGGCCCACACCCGAGTGACCGCTTCGAGCCGTACCCCACGATCCTCGTTCTGGCCACTCGCGGCGACCAACCCTCGGACTGGGTGCGGGCCGGGCAGGCCCTGCAACGGGTCTTGCTCACCGCTACCTGGCACGGCCTGGCGACGATGCCCATCAGCCAGCCGATCGAGGAGCCGTCGGTGCGCCGGCTGCTCCTCGACCCGGCCTCAGGGCTGACGGCGCAGATGCTCGTGCGGGTGGGTTACGGACGCACCGTCGGCCGGACCCCGCGGCGCCCGCTGGCCGAGGTGCTGCTGTCGACCGGCCGCCGACGGCCCACCTGATCATCCAGGACCAATGCGTGGCCGTCGAGGAAACCGGCCGCGGCGTCTTCGAGGACAAGGCCGTCAAGAACCGGACGGCCACATGCCCTCGCCGTGCGGGACCTTCGGCCCTGATGACCCGATGGCCCCCACCCGATCCTGGAGAGCAGATCGACAGGAGGGGACATCGTGGGGATCACCGCAGTCGGCGCCACCACCGGCCTCACCACCGCGGAGGCGCTGGCGCGTCTCGGGAAGGACGGCCCGAACTCGGTCGCCGCGCCCCAGCGGCGCCGGCTGGTGGGCCGGGTCGGACGTCAGCTTGCCGATCCCCTGGTCGCGCTGTTGCTGGCCGCCGCGGTGGTGACGAGTCTGCTCGGCGACCTGCCGGACACCGCCGTCATCGTCCTGGTCGTCACGGTGAACACCCTGATCGGAGTCGTGCAGGAGGTGCGCGCCGACGCGGCGATCGCGGCGCTGGATCGCCTCGCCGCCCCCACCGCGCGTGTGGTGCGCGACGGCCACGACCGCATCCTGCCGGCCGCGGAGCTGGTACGCGAAGACTTCGTACGTCTGGAAGCCGGGGATGTCGTCCCGGCCGATTTGCGTCTGGTCGAGGCGGAGCGGGCGAGCTTCGACGAATCGGCGCTGACCGGGGAGTCGGTGCCCGTGCATCGGGCGGCCGGTGAGGAGGCCGCGTCCGGGACGGTGCTGACCAGCGGCCGGGCCGGCGGATCGGTGCTGCGGACCGGTCCGGCCAGCTCGCTGGGCCACATCACCGCCCTGGTCGCCCGCACCAAGCCCGCACCCACTCCCCTGCAGCGCCGCATCGCCGCGCTGGGCCGGACGCTGGGCATCACCGCTGTCGCCGTCTCCGGCGTCGTCTTCGCGCTGGGCGCCCTCGCCGGTCAGCCGATCGCGCGGATGGCCATCACCGCGGTCAGCCTGGTCGTCGCGGCCGTGCCGGAGAGCCTGCCCGCCGTCGTGACGCTCACCCTGGCGCTCGGCGCCCGGCGCATGGCCCGCACGCGAGCCATCCCGCGCCGTCTGCACGCCGTCGAGACGCTCGGCTCGGTCACCGTCATCGCCTCGGACAAGACTGGAACGCTGACACAGAACCGCATGGCGGTGCAGCAGGCGTTCACCGCGGACGGCGTCCGGCACACGATCACGGGAGCGGGCTACGCCCCCGACGGCGAGATCCAGCCCGAGGTCTCCGACGCCCTGCGGTTGCTCGCCCAGGGCGGTCTGCTCTGCAACGACGCCAACCTCATCCCGCCCGCCCCGGGAGACGACGGCTGGACAGCGGCCGGTGACCCCATGGAAGCCGCTCTACTCGCTTTCGCCGCCCGTTGCGGTCTGGAAAGCACCGCCGAGCGTGCGGCCGCGCCCCGCGTCGCGGAACATCCGTTCGACCAGGCGAGCCGCCGCATGACCACTGTGCACCGGATCGGCGACGAAAAGTTCCTGGTCATCACGAAGGGCGCGCCGGAGAATGTCCTGGACCAGGCGATCGACGCGGATCTGCTCGACACCGCCGGCATCCTGGCCGCGGACGGACTGCGCGTGCTGGCCGTCGCCACCGCGGTCACGACGACCCGGCCCGATCCGGCGCGGCCGCCCGCGTTGCGAGCCGCGGGCCTGGTCGGCATCGGCGACCCGCTGCGCCCGAGCGCGCGCGACACCGCGGCGGCGTTCGAGGCGGCCGGCGTACGCCTCCTGCTGATCACAGGCGATCACCCGGCCACCGCCGCCGCGATCGGCCGGAAGCTGGGCATCCTCGGAACCGGCGACCGGGTTGCCACCGGCGACCCCTCGATCGACGCCCGGGTCTACGCGCGGACCGCGCCCCAGCAGAAACTCGACATCATCGCCGGTCTCCAGCGACGCGGCGAGGTGGTCGCCATGACCGGGGACGGCGTCAACGACGCGCCCGCCCTGCGCCGCGCCGACATCGGCGTCGCGATGGGCAGCGGCACCGAGGTGGCCCGCCAGGCGTCCGAACTGGTCCTGGTCGACGACAACCTCGCCACGATGGCCGACGCGATCGGCGAGGGCCGGCGCATCTACGACAACATCCGCCGCTTCTTGCGGTACGCGCTCTCGGGCGGCATCGCCGAGCTCCTGGTGATGCTGGCCGGCCCGCTGGTGGGCATGCCGATCGCACTGCTGCCCGGCCAGTTGCTCTGGATCAACCTGTTGACCCACGGCATCCCCGGAGTCGCCCTCGGCGCCGAGCCGGCCGAGGCCGGCGTCATGCACCGCAAGCCCCGCTCGCCGCAGGAATCCGTGCTCGGCGACGGCCTGCTCCTCAGCGTGCTGGCCGGTGGGGCCTGCCTGGCCGCGGTGACGCTGGGCGCCGGGGTGATCGCGAACTGGCTGGACCGTCCGTGGCAGTCGGTGATGTTCGTCGTGCTGGGCCTGGCCCAGCTCGGCGTCGCCCTCGCCGTCCGGGCCAAGGCAGCCCCCGGCGTGACACGGAACTGGTCTCTGCTCGCGGCCGTGGCGTTGTCCGGGACTCTGCAGGTCGCCGGCGTGCTGCTGCCGCCGCTGCAAACCCTGCTCGGCACCGAGCCGCTCACCCTCACCGAACTGCTGGCCTGCGCGTTCGCGGCGATGATCCCCGGGGCGGCGCTGCGCGTCATCCGGCGCTGAGGCTCAGTGACCGTCGACCGGAGAGTGCTCACCGAACAGGCGGGTCGCCAGGACCGCGGCCTGGGTGCGCCGCTCGAGACCGAGCTTGGCCAGGACACTGGAGACGTAGTTCTTCACGGTCTTCTCGGCCAGGAACATCCGCCCGGCGATCTCCCGGTTCGTCAGCCCCTCGGCGACGAACTCGAGGATCCGGCGTTCCTGCTCGGTCAGCGCGGCCAGTTCGCGCGGCTGTTCCACGCCGTGCCGGATGCGTTCCAGCACGCGCTGCGTCACGGCGGGGTCGAGCAGGGACTGCCCGTCGGCGACCCGGCGAACCGCGTCCACGAGGTCGGTGCCCCTGATCTGTTTCAGCACGTAGCCCGACGCGCCCGCCATGATGGCGGCGAACAGCGCCTCGTCGTCCTCGTAAGAGGTGAGGATGAGCCCCTTGATGGTCGAGTCGACGGCACGCACGTCACGACACACGTCGATGCCGTTGCCGTCGGGGAGCCGGGCGTCGAGGATCGCCACCTGCGGGCGCAGCGCGGGAATGCGACGGGTCGCCTCGGCCGCCGACGCGGACTCGCCGACGACCTCGATGTCGCCGGCGGCCTGCAGGAGGTCGGCCAGGCCGCGCCGGACCACCTCGTGGTCGTCCAGAAGATAGACGCGGATCATTCGTCCGTTGTACCCCGGCCCGCGAGTGACGTTCCAGGGCCGAAGGTCCCGTCGCCAGGTCAGATCGCGGTCCCGACCACCGGTGATGATCGGGACCAATGACCCTGACAGTCGTGGAGCCGCGGGACGATGATGGCAATGAGCCCACCGGACGCAACCGGACCGGGCGGCCGAGCCGAACAGTGGCGGCCGAAGAGCCGCGAGACCCACCGTCGCCAAGACGGAAGGCCGGCCGTACCCCGGATGTATCCGGTGGGCCCTTCGACCTGAGGAGGAATCGTCATGATTGCCCACGTCGGCGACCGCATCGTGCTGGAGGGCACCCACCTGGGCGACGCCCGCCGCACCGGGATCATCGTCGCGCTCGGCCACACCGACGGGTCGCCGCCCTACCAGGTTCACTGGCTCGACAACGACCGGACCACGCTCATCTTCCCGGGCGCCGAAGCACGTATCGAACAGAAGGACCCCGATCTCGACCGTCGCTAGTCCTCGGGGTCGGCTGTGGTCCCCTCCGCCCGGCGAAGAGGCATCGGGACCGTGGCTATGGCCCGGTAGGGCGCTGTTCCGACGGCCGGCGTCTCAGGTGGTGTCGTCGCCGGCGAGCCGGGCCGGACGATGGTGCTGGGCCACAACCGCGGTCGCCGGCGCGCCGCCAGATCTTCGGCCCAGCCGAACGCGAGCACGGCCAGCACTGTCAGCAGCAACGCCAGCACAAGGTCGGTCACGGCCGCCAGAGGCCCACCCAGTTCGTCGAGGGCGATCACGGCCAGCAGCGGCCACACCGCCGCGATCGCGGTGTTGTGCCACAGGTAGATGGTCACGGCCCGACCGTTGATCAGGGTAACGATGCGGTCCAGCGGGCCCGCTGCGGCCAGCCAGCCCATCGGCGGCTGCCAGCGAAGCACCACCAGCACGAAGCCCAGCGACCACAGTGCCTGCGCCTGCGGGAGGTCGTTGAGATCCCAGCTTCCGGACGTCGACGCCCACACGAGGGCGGCTGCCCCGAGGACGAACGCAATCGTATAAGCCAGCCACGGCCGTACCCTGGCCAACCGTCCGTCGTGGTGGGCGAAGCCGGCGATCCAGCATCCCCCGTAGGTCGCGAAGTCCCACAGGCCGGTGTCGGCCGTTTCCGGCAGCGGGAGCTCGGTCACCTCGAGAACCGCCATGATCAGCAGTGGTACGCCGAGGGCGGCGAGTCCGATCTTCCGCCACAGCGCGAACAGCAACGGCGACAGCAGCACAAACCAGACGTACGCCCGTAGGTACCAGAGCGGCTCCCAGATGTCGACGGCCTGATCGCTGCCGGGCGGATCACCGAGCGGCAAGATCCAGAAGATCAACGCAGGCACGCTGAACGGATGCTCGCCGTCGCTCTCGCTCGCCCATCCGGCGATCAGCATGACCGGCACCGCGATCACACCCAGCAGCCACAGCGGAGGCAGCAGACGCCGCAGCCGTGAGGTGACAACCCTGCGGGCGGGACGTCTGGACAGCGACGCGGCCGTCAGCGATCCGGCCAGGGCGAACATGACACCCATCGCGGGAAGCAGGATGGACAGCCACGGCCAGCCGAACAGGTGGTAGACGATCACACGAACGATCGCGGCGGCACGAAGCAGATCAAGATAGCGATCTCGCACCGCCGCGTTCCTCCTCAGCCGATCGCGACGCGGGCACGCGCCCGGGCGGGTTCGCGCATGGCCCTCAGCGGCACACCCAGGCCGTAGGTGATGAAGTGACCGGTGGGACGGATCTCGAGGATCGAGCAGTTCGCACGCCGGTCCGGAGGCACCAGCCGGTCGAGCCGGGGCAGATGGTCCAGATGATCGCCGGAATGCACCACCGCGACGGCCGAGAAGCTCACGGTGGCCGGCGGGATCGGAAACACCGACGACAGGAGACCACCACGGCGGATCGGCACCGTCACCGCGACGAGGCCGTCCACAGCCATGTGCCGTGCCTTCCAGCTGTCCTTGGCGACGGCCACGAACAGGCTGCGGCCCTCGATGGCATAGACGACGCCGCTGGAACGGGGCGCTCCCGCGGGGGTGACATGGCTGAGCACGGCGAACGAGGCCCGCCTCATGGCACGCCAGACATCGTCGGCGGTCAGCGACGTCATCAGACCGGCTGGGCGGATCGAAGTCGACATGGCAACTCTCTTCCTTGCTCCCACAACACTCCGCAAGCCTTCTCGGCGGCAGGGCCGAAGGGCTCCGCCGGCCGTGGGATCCGCGTTGTTCACCCGGCCCGGCGTTGCCTGAGCAGTCCTCGCACGACGAGCAACGCCGTGATCGCCACGATCTGGCCGCCGAGCACGATGCGGTTGACGTCGATCGCGGGATGCCAGGAGACCTTGCCGTTCCGGAGCACGAAAACGCCCAGTCCGCGTGCCGTTGTGCCGAACCCGCCGCCTGAACCTTCGGGACGGCCCTCGCCGGCCGGGCCGGATCCGCCGCCACCGCCCGCGCCACCGCTTATCTTGGCGACCGGCAGCAGCACCGTGCCGTTCTCGGCCACCGGTGCTCCGAACACCCGGCCCGCACCGTTCTCGGTCACCGCGGCTCGCAACGAACCGAGGACGTCCGTTCCCTCAGCCGAGGTCACCATGCCGCCCACCCTCTTCCGGATCGGGGCCGGGCTCCTCGCGCGCCGGCGCATCAGTTCCACGCTGGGCCGGCGGGATCGCATGCGGCAGGGCCGAAGGGCCCTTGCTGACGGCCGGTCGTGTCAGACCTCGGACGCCTCCGCACCCGTGCCGGCCCTCGCCGGGTCGAGGGCTTCCCGCCACCCGGGTGGGACGAGCAGGACCGGGCAACCCGCCCGCTGCCGGGCCGCCGGACGCCAGGACTCGTACAGCAGCTCGGCGAAGCTGCCGCTGCGGCCTACCCCGGCGACGAGCAGACGGCCACGGCGCATGGCGCCCTCAATGGTGTACGGCATGTCGAGCTCGTTGACGAGGAGGCGCTCGACCGGCACGTCGGGGAAGCGTGTCCGCCACTCGGCCAGCGCCGCGTCGAGGGTCTTCTCGGCCACCGCGCACTCCGCGGCGTAGGCGCCGGCGGCCACAACCGGAGGGATGCCTTCCGCTGCCCCCGGCCGGGTCCACATGTGCACGGCCACGAGCCGGGTCGAGAACACCGACGCGCGCGAGAACGCGTATCCCAGGGTGGCGCCGGCCTCGGGCCGGGCGGAGGTTGACACCACGACCGGGCCGGAAACCGGATCGCCGGCGCGATAGACGAGCAGGGGGCAACTGCTGTGATGCGCCAGATAGGCCGTGGTCGGGCCCCAACCGGAGCGGACTGTGACGTCGTCACGGTGCCCGACGACAAGCAGCCGGCTGAACGCCGACGCCTCGGCGAGCTGTATCGCCGCACCACCGTCCAGCAGTTGCTTTCGCACGCGCAGGCGCGGATGTTCCCGCCGGACCCGGGCCACCGACAGCTCGAGCAGTCGCCGCGCGTCGGATCGTGCCGGGATGGTGCCGCGGCCGCGGAAGGATCCGGTGTAACGGCCCGGCCAGACGTGGGTGATCACCAGCGGCGACCGGCGTTGGACAGCCTCCGCCGCGGCAAGATCGACGATCGCCTGGACGGCGCGCGAGCCGTCCACGCCCACCACCACCGGCCGGTCCTCGTACATCCCTGCGTCGGTGTTCATAACCGCAGGTTAAGCGGGTGCGGCGGGTGGTGACACAGCCCACGGACAGGTAGGCGCGGGCCGAAGGTCCCGAAGCGGGCGATGCGACCGACCCTGTACGCCCGTCCGGGAGGCGTCGACGATGGAGAGAGAAGTGGAGGTGTCCACCATGACGGTCGCCATCATCGCCATCCTGGTGCTGCTGGGCCTGCTCATCGTCGCGGGCCCCATGCTGGAGAGCATCATCGACCGGATCTGGCCGCCGGGGGCAGGTCGCCACCGCTGACGGCCGGAACCGCCGGGCCGGACAGTGAACGGTGCCGCGACCCCGGGGTCGCGGCACCGTGGTGCGACGTGCGGTCACTGTGGCGAGCCGGTCTCCGGCAACGGCGCGGGTGGACCCTGCTGAGGGCGGCGGCGGATGCGACGCAACCGCGAACGCAGACGTTCCTGCATCAGATCGGTCGCCTCCTGCAGCGTCTCACCCACCGCGTGCACGTGCAGACCCACCCCGTTGACGTCGACATGCGCGTCGACCCGGTCGCCGGGCGCGGCCGCGTCGAGGGTCAGCGACGTGCGCAGGACGGGGGCAGGTGCGTGGTGCAGTGCCGCCTCCAGTTTCGCCACGGCGTACGCGGCAGCCTCCGGCGCAACCTCGCCGTGCGTATGAACCTGAGGGCTGATGACTTGTTCGATACGAGTCATGACGCCTCCCTGACTGTGCCCCGGGCCGTGTCGCCGGGTCGTATCCAAACGATCAACTTCGGATGGGCGAGCTCAGTAGGGTCGTTCGTCACTACTTCCAACTCCGGGCAGGATCGTCAGGCCGCCGGCTGGAGCCGCCCGTGGGGTTCGCCCGATGCCCGAGATCTTCGGCCATCCGCTGTTCCCCGGGTCCGTAGCGAGGGCTAGCGTGGCAACATGGGTGATAGGTCGGCATTCGATGACCGGGTCGATCCGCCGTCGCTCGGGCTCAGCCCGCTGTCCCGGCTCCGGCTCGACGAGCTGCTGAAGGAGATGCTCGACCGGGTCGGTGACGTGATGGCCAGCCGTGAACGGCTGCGGGCCCTGCTCGACGCGGTCGTCGGCATCAGCACCGACCTCGACCTGCGCAGCACCCTGGTACGCATCGTGGAGGCCGCGTGCTCCCTGGCCGGCGCCCGCTACGGCGCGCTCGGGGTGATGAGCCCCGACCGCACCGAGCTCGCCGACTTCATCACCCATGGCATCGATCCCGAGACCCACGCGAAGATCGGCGACCTGCCGCGCGGCCGAGGTGTCCTCGGCGTGCTCATCAGCGATCCTGAGCCGGTGCGGCTGCCCGATATCACCCGGCACCCCGACTCGTTCGGCTTTCCGCCGAACCATCCGCCGATGCACAGCTTCCTGGGCGTCCCGGTGCGCACCCACGACCAGATTTTCGGCAACCTCTACCTGGCCGAGAAGCAGGGCGCGCCCGAGTTCAGCGACGACGACGAAGAGATCGTGATCGCCCTCGCCGCCGCGGCCGGCGTCGCGATCGACAACGCCCGTCTCTACGCTCTGACCCAGCGCCGGGAGCGCTGGCTGGCCGCCACCGCCGAGATCACCCGGGTGCTGCTCGGCACTGTTCAGCGCACCGACGCGCTGCGGCTGATCGCCCGGCGCGCTCGTGAGGTGACCGACGCCGACCTGGTGATGGTCATGCTCTACGACGAGGAGAACTCCCGCTACACGATCGAGGTCGCCGACGGGACCGACCCGGCGTGCGGCGCCCTCGTCGGCAAGATCGTTCCGGTCGACCGGGCTGTCGCGGCCGAGTTCGGACGCGAGAAGTTTCGCGCGGTGCCGAACCTTCGCGCCGCCACCGAATGGCCCGGTCCAGTGCCCGACAGCCCCGCCATGTCCGCGCCGCTCGCCGGCGCCGACACCCTGCACGGCGTGCTCATCGTGACCCAGCCCGTCGGCGAGGTACCCACCGACGAGGACGCGGTGCAGTTGTCGACCTTCGCCGGGCAGGCCGCCCTCGCCCTCGAGCGTGCCCGAGCCCAGGAGGAACGGCAGCAACTGGCGGTGCTCGAGGACCGCGAACGCATCGCCAGGGATCTGCACGACGTGGTCATCCAGCGACTGTTCGCCACCGGCATGCACCTTCAGGGAGCCGTTCAGCAGGCCGGCCGGCGCGAGGTCGCCGACCGCATCAACACGGCCGTCGACGACCTGGACGCCACCATCCGCGACATCCGCCGGTCCATCTTCGAACTGCGGGCGCCGGTCGGCCCGTCACTGCGCAGCGATCTGCGCGAGGCGATCGACACCGCAGCCGAGGCTCTGGGCTTCCAGCCCGTCCTGGACACGTCCGGCCCGGTCGACAGCGCCGTCCCCGACGACATCAAGCCCGAACTGCTCGCCGTGCTGCGCGAGGCGCTGTCCAACATCGTGCGGCATTCCCGGGCCACCGCCGTACGGGTCTCCGCGCGGGCCGCGGACAACGAGATCCGGCTCAGCGTCGAGGACGACGGCACCGGGTTCGACCCCGCCCGGGCTCGGGGCGGCATCGTCAACATGGGCGAACGCGCGAGCGACCTGGGTGGCACCTTCGAGATCGGCCCCGGCCCGAACGGAACGGGCACCGAGGTGACCTGGCGAGTGCCGCTCGGCGCATGAAACAGGACCTTCGGCCCTGAACGGTCACAGGGCCGCCCGGCACCGTTGTTGGATACACCCGCAACGGAGGTCCCCTTGAACGGCTACGACGACGCGGATCTGCGGGCGGCGGCGGCCGCGGGCATCCGAGCGCCCTCCATGCACAACAGCCAGCCGTGGCGTTTCCGCCTGCACGAGGGAAACATCGAGGTTCTCGCCGACGCGGCACGGCAGCTCGAGATCGCCGACCGATCCGGCTGGGCGATCCGTCTGGCCGCCGGCGCCGCCACCTACAACGCTCGCCTTGCCCTGGCGGTCCGGGGCCGGCCGGCCGAAGTATGGCTGCGGCCGGTGGCGGCCGAACCGGGGATCTTGGCTCAGCTCGTGCGCGGATCCGACCGGCCACCGACCACCGCCGAACGCGACCTTCTCGCCGCCGTCCCCCACCGGCACAGCAACCGGGCTCCCTTCCGGCCCGACCCGGTGCCGGCCGACACCCGGATCCGGCTCATCCAGGCCGCCCGGGACGAGGGCGCCTGGCTCGATCTGCTGGTTGGCACGACCGCCCTCACCGCCTTTTCGGAGATCGCCGGCAGCGCCGACCGGGTTCTGCGGCGCAACACCGCCTACCAGACTGAGCTCGCCGCCTGGACGCACGCCGACCAGGCGCCCGACGGCATTCCGGTCCGCGCCGGGGCGCCACCGCCCAAACCGTACGACCTGCTCCCCCAGCGTTTCCTCGGCGACCAGGGCCGGGCCGACGGTCTCGACTACGAGCCCGAGCCGCTGGTGGGCATCCTGGGCGTCTCCGGCGACCTGCCGATCGACCACCTAACCGCCGGTCAGGCCCTGCAGAAGGTCCTGCTCACTGCCACGGACGCCGGGCTGGCCGCCTCGATGATGTCCCAGCCGATCGAGGTCACGGCCGCCCGTGATCAGTTGCGCCGCTCGCTCGGCCGATCGGGCTTTCCCCAGATGACTCTCCGCATCGGCTACGGCGAACCCGCGGGATCCGCGCCACGGCGCTCGGTGGACGAGGTAATGGCTCATCGGGACGAAGTACGGCAGAGCTGATCAGTTCGTGGCCTGACACGACCGTCGGGACCTTCGGCCCTTTCCACCGTGGGACCTTCGTGCTCAGGCTGAAGGCCGACGTCCCAGGAGGCCGGCAATGACCACGGCGACCACCCTGAAACCGCTCGCCGAAGGGGCCGACCTGCACCCCCTCGGAGCCCCGGCATCCATGCTGAGTTCGATGCTGGCGCCCCGGTCGGTGGCGGTGGCAGGCGCCATGCAACAACACGGCCACGCCGGGTACGAGGTGGTGCACGCCCTGCGTGACTACGGATTCCGCGGTCGGTTGTACCCGGTCCACTGCTCGCGCCGGTCCGTCTGCGGCATCCCCGCCTTCGACGCGATGGCCGATATTCCCGCCGCCCGGAGCCGACGGGCGCCGCCGACCGGCGCACGCCCCCCGCAGCGCGTCAGGGCCGAATGACTCTGACGCAGCCCGGCGGGGCGGGCGGAACCTGATCCTCGACGACGACCACGACGAGGTGATCACCATGACCAATCCGGTAGTGCACTGGGAGATCGGCGGACCGGACCTGGCGGCGCTCAGTGACTTCTACGGCAAGGCGTTCGGCTGGGCCATCCGAGAGGAGGAGCCCGGCTACGCGATGGTGCAGGCCGTCGTCGGTGGACTGGGTGGGGGGCTCATGCAGGCCCGCGGCGAGATGGAGCCTTACGTGACGATCTACGTTCAGGTCGACGACCTCGACGTCGCGTTGCATACCATCGGCGAGCTCGGTGGCGCGACGCTCGTGCCACCCACGCGGATCAACGACAAGGCGACTTTCGCGCTGTTCCGCGACCCGGCGGGCAACACCGTGGGCCTGCTGCGGGCTACGGGGCCCATCCTCGACTGACCACCTCGGCGCGCCTGGGGCGTGATCGGTCGAAGACAGGACTCATGGCCCTGGTGGCGGGTCCGATGACGGGGAGACGATGGAATCGAGTTCGCCGGCACGTGGGTGACGATCCAGGGTGGTGGAGCAAGCTCCGCCATGGACCCGAGGAGGGCCCGGCCGGCGAACCCACCGGCTGCGGTGCGACCCGGCGATGTCTGTCGCCGCCGACCCGGACGGGCCGGTCGTGGCCGGGGTGGATCAATCACCGGCTGCCGGCGCTCCTCGGATCCACCGGCCCGCAACTCCCGCGTCACGCCGACTGCCCCGTCCTCATCGCCCGCCCGGCAGGCTGACAGGAGGCCGGCAATGGACAACGGTTCGGTCATCCACAAGGACAGGGCCACGCGCGCCCGATCCAACCTCGACAACTACGTGTGGACGCGACATGACTTCACCTGGGCCCGAGCCCGAGCGTGGCTCAGCGGCCTGCCTGACGGTCAAGGGCTGAACATCGGGTACGAGGCAGTCGACCGGCACGCCCGGTCGAGCCGCCGGGACAGCGTGGCCCTCGTGATCCTCGGACCGGGCTCGACGTCCTCCGAGGTCACCTACGGTGAGCTGGCCGAAGCGACCAGCCGGTTCGCCAACCTTCTGGGCGAGTCCGGGGTACGGCGCGGCGAGCGGGTCTTCGTGCTGCTCGACGGGGGCTGGGAGGCGTACGTCGCCGGCCTGGCCGTCCTCAGGTACGGCGCGGTCCTGACCACGCTGCCGGCCGGCCGCGCCGCCGAGGCGCCTCGATGCCTGGCCGCGAGCGAACCAGCTCTCCTGCTCACGACCGAGGACCTGTACGACCGGACAATCGCCCCGGTACGCCGGCACCTCGCCGGCCTCCGGGAGGTCCTGCTCACCGGGGAGCGCCTCGACGCGGCGCTCGAGAAGATGCCCGCGGACTTCACGGTTCCGCCGACCGACCCGCAATGGCCCGCCATGGTGCACTTCACCGCCGGAACATCGGCGGCCACGGCCGGCGTGGTGCACGCGCACGAGTCGGTCGTCGCGCAGCTGGCTTCCGCGACCTACGCCCTCGATCTGCACGACGACGACACCTTGCAGGTCTCGGTGGCCGCCGGACGGCTGACCCACACGGCGTACGGCATCATCGCGCCCCTGGTCCGTGGCATCAGAACCGTGATCGACACCACCCCGGGGCCGTTGCTTCTGCCTCGCGACGCGAGGGTGTCGGTCTGGTACGCACCGGCCGAAGCGCTGAACCGGCTCTGCGCCGAACGATCGCCGCACCCGCCACCGAAGTCGGTGCGCCTCGTGGTGGCCGAGGGTGGCGGGCTTCGCCCCGACGCGGTCGTCCGCAGCCGTTCGAGCATCGGGCAAACGGTGCACGACACCTGGTGGCAGACGGAGACCGGAGCCATCCTGATCAGCAACTACGCCGGGCTGGACGTACGGCCCGGCTCCATGGGCCTGCCGTTGCCCGGGGTCACGGCCGCGGTCGTGCGGAGAACCGGCCCGGGTCAGGTCGTGCCGATCGGGGCGCCGGACATCGAGGGCGAACTGGCCGTCCGCGCGGGGTGGCCGTCGATGTTCCAGCGCTATCTCGCCGAGCCGGGACGCGTCGGTGACTGCTTCGCCGACGGCTGGTACCTCACCGGCGACCTCGTCTCCCGTGACGCCGACGGCTATTTCTGGTTCGCCGGGCGCGCACCGGCGAGATCGTGAAGGAGGCAACGACGAGACCGGACCCTGAACCCGGCGGCCGTTGGACCCGCACCGCGTGCACCCTCTTTCGTCTGACGGCGGAGGCCCGACCTGCTCTGTACGCACCGACTTCCGGCCCTGCCACCGCCGGTGGATCGCCGATCTGCTGGAGGAAACGCCTTCTGGGAGGTGACATGAACCGCTATCCGTTGCGGGTCGAGGCACGCCATGACGCCACGCTGAGCCGCTGGCTGTGGCTGGTCAAATGGTTGCTGCTCATCCCGCACTACATCGTCCTGCTGGTGTTGTGGACCGGCGTGGTGGTCCTGACCTTGGTGGCTTACCTGGCGGTGCTGTTCACCGGCCGCTATCCGGCTGCCCTACGCGCCTACAACCTCGGCGTGCTCCGCTGGACATGGCGAGTCGGCTACTACGGCTACCAGGCACTCGGCACCGATGCCTATCCGCCGTTCACTCTCGCGGACGTGCCCGGCTATCCGGCCCGGCTCCACCTGGAACCCGACGGCCCGCCACCGCGCTGGCTCCCGCTGGTCGCGTGGCTCTTCGCGATCCCCCACCTGGTCATCCTGGGCGCCCTGACCGCCGCGGGCACCCGCGGCGACAACGTCCCGATCAGCGTGGTCGGCGCCGCGCTGCTCGTGGCCGGCCTGGCCCTGCTGTTCACCGGCAGGTACCCGCGCGGGCTGCACGACCTGCTCGTCGGCGTCGCCCGGTGGAACCTGCGAGTGATCGCCTACCTGACCCTGCTCACCCCGCGGTATCCCCCGTTCCGCCTGGACCAGGGCGAGACCGAGCCGGTTCCGCCGCCCGACGACCCGATCGGCACAGTGGGATCGGTGCACAACCCGCACCGGAGCTCGACCGCGGGATCCGTCGTCGCGCTGGTGGCCGGAGTGCTGCTGCTGGCTCCGGCGGCTGGCCTGGCCATCGGTGGTGGCGCGTTGCTCAGCCTGGACTCGGCACGCGACCGCAACGGCTACGTGGCGGCGCCCACCCTGCAGCTGAACACCGCCACGGCCGCCGTCACCGCGGAGAATCTCACCATCGGCGGCTCCGACCAGTGGGCCCGCAACGTCGCCGATGTCGGCGGGCTGCGCGTGACCGTCGCCTCGCCCTCCGGGCAGCCTCTGTTCATCGGCATCGGTCCGCAGGACGACGTCGACGCATGGCTGTCCGGCACCGCGCACGACCGATTGATCGGAGTCAACTCCGGCGCGGGGCGCTACGACCGGATCTCCGGCGTGTCCCGAGCGGTCGCCGACCCGGCCGCCCAGCCGTTCTGGCTCGCCACCGGCACCGGCCCCGGCGCCACCCTTCGGTGGAACGTCACCGACGGCAATTTCGCCGTCGTCGTGGCCAACCTCGACGGCACGCCCGGTGTCGCCGCCGACGTCGAAGGCGCGATCCAGGTTCCCGACCTGACCGGCCTGGGCGGCGGCCTGCTCGCGACGGGCATCGTGCTCGGACTGATCGCGATCGGGTTGATCGTGCTGGGCGGCGTCGGGATCGGCCGCCGGCACAGCCCTCCGCCGCCGGCCGCCGGACCGACCGGCACGGCGCCGCAGCAGATCCCCCCGGTCACCGTGGGTTCGTGAGCAAATAGTTGTGGCCCGGGCCGACGGCCCGGGCCACAACTTTCGCGCTGCCGTGGTCAGCCGATGCCCATGCCCATGCGCACACCGTGCGTCTGACGGTCGTCGTGGCGCCAGGCCAGCGAGGACTGGACCTCGACCACGCCGGGCACCTGCCGGGTCAGTCGCTCGGCGATCTCGGCCGACGACCAGCGGTCCACCTGCCCGGCCAGCGTGACCACGCCGTCGGCCACGGCAGCCGTCACCGTCGTGTCCTCGTCGTCCACGTATGGCCGCAGCACGCCTGATTCGATGTCCGCGAGAATCTCCTCGTCCGCCCGCAGGTGGGCCTTGAGCAGGTCGCCGCGGGACACGATCCCGATCAGCCGCCCGAGGTCGTCGATCACGGGCAGCCGTTTCACGCTCTCCTGGTCCATCAGCCGCGCGGCCGCGGCGATCGAGGTGCCGCTGAGCGCCACGACCGCGGGAGCGCTCATCAGGTCCGCGACGGACCGCGCCTTGGCCTTGCGGCGCTCGCCGCGGCGCCGCCGGCTCTCGAAGAGCCGGGGCCACTCGTCGCCCGCGTACTCGATCTTGCGCAGCAGGTCGGCCTCGGACACCACTCCCGTCACGTGGCGGAAGGCGTCGATCACCGGCACCGCGCTCAGCCTGTTCTCGATCAGCAGGTCGACCACATCACGGTAGGAGGCGGCCGCGTCCACGGACAGAACCTCCCGGGTCATCACATCGTCGACGTTCCAGCTCCTCACGGTGCCCTCCTTCGGGGTTCTTCACTTCGGACGGTACGGCCGTTCGCGACGACCGCAGCAGGGCCGAAAGGCCCGGCCGTCCAGGACGTGCGGGGCCGTCCGGCCCTGCTGCCGGGCGCTTCGGCAGGCACGGTCGTCTCCGGGAAGCCTGAGGACGTGTCCGCCGACTGGATCACTGGTCAAAGGCGCACGGCGGGCGCGGCGAATGCCGCGGGACGGCCGTGGTGCCGGCGGTGCGCGATCGAAACGATGCCGGCATAGGAGACAACTGCGGCGCCGGCGACCGTGGCGGCCAGGCCGAACAGCGGGAACGTGGCGGATACGGCGAAGGCGATCAGATTCTTGCGTGTCATGGCAGGACTCCCTTTCTGCGGCTTCAGGAGAACGCCGTCGGGGGGTGTCGGAGCAGAGGCGAAGTCCCACGCCCGCCGGGACCAACGGCCCTGCCGCGGCGGATCACCGGCGTCGAGGCTGAGCAGAGAGGGACAGGAGGAGAGTCATGGCTGGTGGATGGCGTGGTTTCCGGGGGACGACCTGGCGGAACACGATCGATGTGGCGGCCTTCGTGCGGGACAACGTCACCCCGTACGCCGGAGGGTCCGAGTTTCTCAGCGGCCCGACCCACCGCACCGTACGAATCTGGGAGCAACTAGAACGGATGTTCCCCGAGGAGCGGCGGCGTGGCATCTACGACGTGGACGCGCACACCCCGTCGGGCATCACCTCGCACGCGCCCGGCTGGATCGACCAGGACCACGAGCTGATCGTCGGCCTGCAGACCAGTTCGCCGCTGCGCCGGGCGATCATGCCGAACGGTGGCCTGCGCATGGTCCAGGCCGGCCTGGCCGCGTACGGGTTCAGCCTCGACCCGGCCGTGAAAACGATCTTCAGCCGGTACCGCAAGACGCACAACGACGGCGTCTTCGACGCGTACCCCGCCGACGTCAAGGCCGCGCGGCGCTCGCACATCATCACCGGGCTCCCGGACGCGTACGGTCGTGGCCGGATCATCGGTGATTACCGCCGGGTCGCCCTCTACGGCGTGGACCGGCTCATCACCGAGCGCCTGGAGCGCAAGGCCGCCCTCGACGAGCACCCGTCCACCGCTGACGTGATCCGCGACCGGGAGGAGCTGGCCGAGCAGGTCCGCGCGCTCGAGGAGCTGCGGTTCATGGCCGAGCAGTACGGCTACGACATCACCGCGCCGGCCACCACGGGGCGCGAGGCGATCCAGTGGCTGTACTTCGCCTACCTGGCCGCGACCAAGGAGCAGAACGGCGCGGCCATGTCGCTCGGCCGGACTTCGTCGTTCCTGGACGTCTATCTGCAGCGCGACCTGGACGAGGGTCTGTTGACCGAGCAGGAGGCGCAGGAGCTGATCGACGACTTCGTCATCAAGCTGCGCATCATCCGGTTCCTGCGCACCCCCGACTACGATCAGCTGTTCTCCGGCGACCCGACCTGGGTGACCGAGGCGATCGGGGGTCTCGGCGCGGACGGACGGCCGCTCGTGACCCGCTCGAGCTTCCGCTACCTGCAGACCCTCTACAACCTCGGTCCCGCGCCCGAGCCGAACCTGACCGTGCTCTGGTCGCCGCGGCTGCCCGAGGGCTTCAAGCGGTTCTGCGCGCAGGTGTCCATCGACACGAGCTCGATCCAGTACGAGAACGACGACCTCATCCGCCCGGCCTACAGCGACGACACCGCGATCGCCTGCTGCGTCTCGGCCATGCGGGTCGGCAAGGACATGCAGTTCTTCGGCGCCCGCGCCAACATCGCCAAGGCCCTGCTGTACGCCGTCAACGGTGGCCGCGACGAGATGACCGGCGAGCAGGTCTTCACGGGCGAGCCGATCGCCGAGGACGTGCTCACTTTCGAGACCGTCATGGCCGCGTACGACCAGACGCTCGACTGGCTGGCCGAGACCTACGTCGACGCCCTCAACGTCATCCACTACATGCACGACAAATACGCCTACGAACGCCTCGAGATGGCGCTGCACGACTATCCCGTGCACCGGTTCCTCGCGACCGGGATCGCCGGTCTGTCGGTGGCCGCCGACAGCCTGAGCGCGATCAAGTACGCCCAGGTGAAGGTGGTACGCGACGAGACCGGCCTGGTCGTCGACTACTCGGTCGACGGCGAGTTCCCGGCCTTCGGCAACAACGACGACCGGGTGGACGCCATAGCGGTCGATCTGGTCGAGCGGTTCATGGCGAAGATCCGCCGGCAGCAGGCGTACCGAGGGGCCGAGCCGAGCCTGTCCGTGCTGACCATCACGTCGAACGTCGTCTACGGCAAGCACACCGGCAACACGCCGGACGGGCGCCGGACCGGCGAGCCGTTCGCGCCCGGGGCCAACCCGATGAACGGCCGCGACAAGCACGGCATGGTCGCCGCCGCCCTGTCGGTTGCGAAGCTGCCCTTCCGCTCGGCTCGCGACGGTATCTCGCTGACCATCACGGTCACTCCCGACGGCCTGGGCCACACCCGCGACGACCGGATCACCAACCTGGCCGGCGTCCTGGACGGCTACACCGACAGCGGCGGTTTCCACATGAATGTCAACGTGCTCGACCGGGCGACGCTCGAGGACGCCATGGCGCACCCCGAGAACTACCCGCAACTGACCATCCGGGTGTCCGGATACGCCGTGAACTTCGTCAAGCTCACCCCCGAGCAGCAGCGGGATGTCATCTCCCGCACCTTCCACGGGTCGCTGTGATGGTCACGACGGCCCGGACCGTCACCGGCTCGCTCCACTCCTTCGACATCTCGACGGGAGTGGACGGGCCGGGCACACGGTTCGTCGCGTTCCTCGCCGGTTGCCCGCTGCGGTGCCTGTACTGCCACAGCCCCGACACCCAGTTCCGCCGTTACGGCGGCCTGACGACCGTCGCCGACCTGCTCACTGAGATCCGCCGGTACGAACGCTTCGTGAAGGTCGCCGGCGGCGGCGTGACCATCAGCGGCGGCGAGCCGTTGCAACAGGCCGGCTTCACCCGCGAGGTGCTGCGCGGCTGCAAGGAGATGCGGCTGCACACGGCGCTGGACACGAGCGGCTTCCTGGGTGACCGGGCCGACGACGATCTGCTGGACGCCGTCGATCTGGTGCTCCTCGACATCAAGAGCGGCGATCCCCGGACGTACGCCGAAGTGACCCGCACCGGCCGTCTCGAGCCCACGGTCCGCTTCGCGCATCGCCTCGCGGAGCGGGGCAAGCCGATCTGGGTACGCTTCGTCCTCGTCCCCGGCCTGACCGACGACCCGGCGAACGTGGACGCGGTGGCGGCCGTCGCGGCGGGCGTGCCCACCGTCGAACGCGTCGAGGTGCTGCCCTTCCACCGCCTCGGGGAACAGAAGTACGCCGCGCTGGGCCTGCCGTTCCCGCTCGCCGGCACACCGGCCCCCAGTGTCGCCCTGCTGGAACGGGTACAGGGCCAGTTTCGCGACCACGGCCTGACCGTGTACTGACCGGTCCGGCGACACGGGACTTCCGGCCCTGAACGGGCACTGCCGCCGAACGGCACGCTGGTGAGGAGACACGATGACGGAGGTTCCGACCATGACGCCCACCGAGCAGGCCCCTGTTGCCCAGCACGCGCCGACCCTGTTGTACGGCGAGGGAGACCTGCGCTCGGCGGCGATCGCGGGAATCCGAGCCCCGTCGATGCACAACAGCCAGCCCTGGCGGTTCCGGCTGCGCGACGGCGCGATCGAGATCCTCGCCGACCCGGACCGGCAGCTCGCCGTGGCCGACCGCTCCGGCTGGGCGATCCGCGTCGCCTGCGGGGCCGCCACCTACAACGCCCGGCTGGCCCTGGCCGTCCGTGGCCGGCCCGCCGAGGTGCACCTGCGCCCGACCTCGGAGGTCATCGCGCGGCTCACGCCAGGCCGCGAACGTCCACCGACGTACGCCGAGGAAGCCCTCTACGCCGTGATCCCCCGCCGGCACAGCAACCGGTCGCCGTTCTGGCCCGAACCGGTGCCCGCCGAGCTCCGGATGCGCCTCGTCCAGGCGGCCCTCAGCGAACACGCCTGGCTCGATCTGCTGGTCGGCGTGGTCGCCCTCACCGGATTCGCCGAGATCGCCGGCAGCGCCGACCGTGTCCTGCGCCGCGACAACGAATACCAGTCCGAGCTCACCGGCTGGACCCGCACGGACGACCGCGCCGACGGCGTGCCGGCCCGCGCGGGAGGGCCCCGGCCGGAACCTCAGGACCTGCTCCCCCAGCGCGATTTCGGCGATCGTAGTCGCGCCCCCGGCCGCGACTACGAGCCCGAGCCTCTCGTCGGGATCCTCGGCGTGCCCACCGACCGGCCGATCGACCAGATCACCGCCGGCCAGGCCCTGCAGAAGCTTCTGCTCACGGCGACGGATTCCGGCCTGGCCGCCTCGCTGATCTCCCAGCCGATCGAGGTACCGGCCGCCCGTGACCAGCTCCGCCGGTCGTTGAACCGCACCGGCTTCCCCCAGATGGCGCTGCGCCTCGGCTACGGCATGCCCGGCCACCCGTCACCACGCCGCGACGTCACCGAGGTGCTCGCGCCGTGAGGGCGATCGGCTTCGGGCTCACGCTGGGGCGAGACACAAAAGGAAGTGATCACTCATGGCCGCCTCGCCGGTGCTGCCGGCCGCGTTGCCGGACGTTCCCGGGTCGCCGCGGGTTCGACAGGCCCCATGGGCTTCGGCCCTCGTAGCGTGGCTCGTCGCGTCGTCGGGCGTGGTGTCGGCCGCGCTCGCACCGCGCGGCCCGGTGACCGGCAGTCAGGTCATAATGCTGATCACCGCGTCCACCCTCCTCGGTGGACTGACCGGATTCGTCGTCCGCTCCAGGTGGGCGATCGTGACGGTGCCCGTTCTGCACCTGGCGATGTGGGAGTTGGCTCGCGCGACAGCGTTCGGGCTGGACGGTCCCACGTTCGGCCGGCCGCGCTTCGACGTCGCGATGGGCGTCGTCGTCTTCATCGCCGTACACGTGATGTATGCCGTGGTCGCCGTGCTGCCCATGGTGCTCGGTGTGATCGGCGGCCGGGCCTGGCGACGCCGGAGGCCACGATACGCCGCGGTCTGGTCGGCCGTCCTGGTGCTCGTCGTAGGAGCGCTCGGTGTGCTGCTCGTCCGTCCCGGCACGACCGACCCGGAACCCGCCGGGGTCGCCACAGTCGTGAAGCTTCGCCTGGGTGGCGTCGACCAGTGGGTGTCGATCCGCGGTGCCGACGCCGGCAATCCGGTGCTGCTGCACCTGTCCGGCGGCCCGGGAAGCTCCGACGTCGGCTGGGTCCGCACCTTCAACCGGCCGCTCGAGGATCACTTCACCGTGGTCGTCTGGGAGCAGCGCGGCGCCGGCAAGTCGTACCCGGCGCTGGATCCGACCGCCGACCTGACCCTCGACCGGCTGGTGTCCGACGGTCTCGAGCTGACGACCTGGCTGGCCCACCACTACGACGAATCGAAGATCTACCTCACCGGCAACTCCTGGGGCAGCACGCTGGGGGTGCTCATGGCGCAGCGCCGGCCCGACATGTTCCACGCCTTCGTCGGCACGGGCCAGATGGTCAGCCAGCGGGAGACGGACCAGCGGCTGTACCGGCAACTGTCCGCGCACGCGCTGCGCACCGGGGACCGGAAGCTTCAGGCTCGGCTTTCGGCGCTCGGTGAGCCGCCGTACCACGACGTGCTGGGCTACGCCCTGGTCATGGAGTACTACGACGTCCTCGAACCCTACGACCACGTCCCGGCCTTCGACGCGGCCCGGGGCCTGGGCGGCTTCTTCCCGGACGAGTACAGCGTGCTCGACACCTGGAACGAGCTGCGGGGATTCGCCGACATGGGTGGGCTGATGTACCCGCGGATACAGGACGTCGACTTCCGCCGGGACGTGCCCCGGCTCGACGTGCCGGTCTATTTCGTGCAGGGGCGTCACGAGCTGACCGCCCGGAGCGGACCGGCCGCCGAGTGGATCGCGCGTCTGCGGGCGCCGGTCAAGCGGGTGTACGAGTTCGCGAGCTCCGGGCACAACGCCGACGCCGAGGAACCGCAGCGCTACAACGACCTGCTCGTGTCGACCGTCCTGCCCGAGACCTACGGAAGGTGAAGCCGCCACCGGCACCGCGGACGTCGCCGTCGTCGTGCACGACGACCCGGTCTTCACCGTGCGTCACCGGCCCCGCCCGCGTCCGGCGCCGGTGGAGTCATCGGTGCTCGCGGGGTGGCGCCGCGCGTGGTTCGAAGGCTCCAGACGATCGACACAGTGATGGTCACGACGATGGCACCCACCGTGACCGGGATGGGCAACTTGCCGACCGGAGTCTCGGAAAGGATGAGTTTCACGCCGGCGAAGGCGAGCAACACGGCCAGGCCGTAGTGCAGGTGGACGAAACGCCGTAGCAGCCCGGCGAGGCAGAAGTAGAGGCTGCGGAGGCCGAGGATCGCGAACGCGTTGGCCGTCCAGACGATGAATGCATCGGTAGTGATGGCCAGAATCGCCGCCACCGAGTCGATGGCGAAGATCAGGTCGGTGGCCTCGACCGCGATCAGCACCACGAACAGCAGGGTCGCGACCCGCCTGCCGTTCATGCGGGTGAAGAGCTTGGCGCCGTGATAGGCCGGGTCGGTCGGAACGATTCCGCGGACGAGCCGGACGACGAGGTTGGCGTCCGGTGGGGTCTGCTCGCCGTGTCGGAACGCCATGCGATAACCGGTGTAGACGAGAAACGCGCCGAACAGGTAAGCGGTCCAGAAGAACGTCTCCAGCAGCTCGGCACCCACGAAGATGAAGGCCAGACGGAAGACGAGCGCGCCGATGACGCCCCAGAACAACACCTTGTGCTGCAACGCGGCGGGCACGGCGAAATAGGAGAAGATCAGCGCGAAGACGAACACGTTGTCGATCGACAGCGCTTTCTCGATGAGGTAGCCGGCGTAATAGGCGCCCGCCACCTCGGCGCCCTGCCACACCCAGAGGACACCGCCGAACAGGAGTCCGGCGGCGATCCAGAAACCGGACCAGGCGATCGCCTCGCGGAAGCCGATGACGTGATTGTCACGGTGCAGGAACAGGTCCGCGGCGAGCATCGCGGCGATCGACACGATCAGCGCGAGCCAGATCCACCAGGAGACCGACATGGAGAGTCCTTTCGACCGGCCGGGCCCGCGGTGACGGGCCGGCGTTGCTGGTCGAAGGTCTCCCCGAGCCACCGTTGACGGTGGCCGCGTCGCCGGAACCCGGATGGGCCAGGTCCGTCCTGACGACAACGCGTACGACAGTCGGGTACTCCCCTTCACATACGTATACATATTCGCGAAACATGCTTCGCATGTCAAGGCTTCGGGACCTGGAAGTGTGTTTAAGATTTCGTGACTTGAGCTACGTACATCGGAGGTCGGCATGCTCGGTGAGGAACGGAAGGTGGCCATGTCCGCGGCAGCCCGCCCGAGAACGGCGAACGGGCCCAAAGGCTGGACCTTTCTGACGAATCACGCCCACGTCCTGCTGGCCATCGCCCGGGAGCCGACCGCGCGTCTCCGTGACGTCGCCGCGTCCGCCGGAATCACCGAGCGCGCGGCACAGGCCATCGTCGCTGACCTCGAAGCCGCCGGCTACCTGCGACGTGAGCGTGTCGGACGGCGCAACGAATACACCGTCAACCCGTCGGGCCGGTTCCGGCATCCCGCCGAAGCCGATCACCGCATCGGTGACCTGATCAAACTGTTCACTGCCGCACCGAACGCCTGACCAGGCCGTGACGCGGCGGCACCGACGTCATGATCGCGCCAGTGAGGAGGGAGCGGCCAGCTCGATCACCTCGTCGACGCGGGACGCGATGTCGGTGCGGTGCGTAATGACCAGGACGCTGCGTCCGGCCGCGGCGGCCAGCAGGTCGTCGAGCAGCGCGGCCGCGGTCTCGTCGTCGAGGTGTTCGGTGGGCTCGTCGAGGATCAGCACCCGGAAGTCCGCCAGCAGGGCGCGGGCCAGGACGAGACGGCGGCGCTGGCCGCCGGACAGCGCCCGGCCGTGCTCCCCCACCAGGGTCTCCAGACCGTCGGGCAGGGTGTCGACCCAGTCCAGGAGCCGCGCCTGCGCCAGAACCGACCTCAGCCGGTCGTCGGTGGCGTCCGGGGCGCCGATACGCAGGTTCGCGGCGATCGTGGTGTCGAACAGGTAAGCGTCCTCGGGCAGATAACCGACGATCTGCCGGATCCGCTCCGGGGCGATCCGGCGCAGGTCGACGCCGTCGAGGGTGACCCGGCCCGCGGTCGGGTCGAGGAATCGGACCATCAGCGCGGCGACGGTGCTCTTGCCGCAGCCGCTCGGGCCGACCAGCGCCACCCGCGCGCCGGGCGCGAGCTCGAGGTCGATGTCGTGCAGCACGGTGCGGCCCGGGGTCCAGGCCGCGCCGACCCGCTCCAGCCGCAGGGTATGCGGGCCGTCCGGGACCGCGACCGGCGCGACCGGCGCGACGACGGGCGCCGGGGTGGCGAGCACATCCGCGAGGCGGCGCAGCGAGGCCCGGGCGGCGGCGAAGTGTTGCGCGGCGACGGGCAGGCCGGCGGCGGTCTCGAACACCGCGAGCGGGGTCAGCACGACGACCGCGAGCAGCTCACCCGAGAGTTCGCCGGAGCGGACCGCGACCGCGCCGGCGGCGAGACCGACGAGCAGGCAGACTCCGGTGACGAGCGCGGTGACGGCGGCGGAGACACCGGCCATGGCGGCGGAGCGCTGCTCGGCGCCGCGCAGTCGCGCGCCGGTGTCGGCGAGCCCGGCCAGACGGGCGCGGGCGGCGTCGTAGGCGAGCAGGTCGGGCAGGCCGTGCAGCAGATCGGCGGTGCCGGTGGCGAGGCCGGCGCGCAGCGGGGCCCGCCGCCCGTCGGCGCGACGGGCGGCCCGGGCCTGCAGCACCGGCACCGCCGCTCCGATCAGCACCAGTCCGGCGGCGAGGGTCAGCCCGGTGAGCGGCGAGTACGCGCCGACCAGCAGCACCGAGCCGGTCCCGACCAGCACGGCAACGGCGTACGGCAGCAGCACCCGGGTGAGCATGTCGAGGACGGCGTCCACGTCGGCCGCCAGCCGCTCGGCCAGGTCGGCGCGGCGGTATCCGGCGAGCCCGGCCGGAGCCAGCTCGGCAAGCCGGGCGAAGACGCGCGCCCGCAGCCGGCCGAGCACCCGCAGCGCAGCGTCGTGACCGGCCAGCCGCTCCGCGTAGCGCAGGACTCCGCGACCGAGGCCGAAGGCGCGAACCGCGACGATCGCGACCATCAGGTGCAGCACCGGCGGGTGCAGGGCGGCGCGGGAGATCAACCAGGCGGAGACGGCCATCAGCCCGACCGCGGCACCGGCCGCCCCGGCCCCGGCGAGGACGGCGAGAAGCAGCCCGCCGGTCGCCGGGCCGGCCGCCACACGCAGCAGGCGGATCCAGCTCATCGGGCACCCACCGGCTGCGCCGGGTCCACGGCCGGCGAACGGACGGGGACGGCCTCGTCGGGCGGTGGGCCCAGGTCGATGACGCGGTCGGCCAGGGCGATCAGCTCGGGGCGGTGGGCGGCCAGCAACACCGTGCGACCGCGGGCGAGCCGGCGGACGGCGGCCATGATCTCGTCGGCGGTGACCTGGTCGAGGTTCGCGGTGGGCTCGTCGAGCAACACGATCGGGGCGTCCCGGAGGAAGGCGCGGGCCACCGCGATCCGCTGGCGCTGCCCCGCCGAGAGCCCGCTGCCGTCGTCGCCCAGCGCCGTGTCGTAGCCGTCCGGAAGGGCGCTGATGAAGCTGTCGGCGCCGGCGAGCCGGGCGGCGGCGGCTACTTCCGGGCCGGGGGCACCGAGACCATCGCCGGTGAAGCATTGCGCGAAGGCCGTCGGTGGCGCCGGCAGAGCGGTCGGCATCCGGCCGAGGGCGATGTTGTCGCGGACGGTGCCGGCGAACAGGTACGGCCGCTGCGGCACCCACGCGATCGTGGACCGCCAGGCGGCCGGGTCGACGGTCGCCAGGTCGACGCCGCCGACCACGACCCGGCCCCGATCCGGGGTGACGAAGCCGAGCAGCACGTTGAACGCCGTGGACTTGCCGCACCCACTCGGCCCGCTCAGGGCGACGACCTCACCCGGTTCAACCCTGGCCGACAAGCGCAGGGCATCGCGGCCGCGGAAACGCACGAGCACGTCGTCGAAGACGATCGTCCCGGCCGGGGCGGGCGCCGAGCCGGAGGTGGGCGCCGGGGTCTCGAGGATCGCGAAGGCCTCCTCCGCGGCGGCGAGTCCCTCGGTGCTGGCGTGGTAGTGGGCGCCCACCTGCCGCAGCGGCAGGTAGGCCTCCGGCGCCAGGATCAGCACGAGCAGCGCGGTGGTCAGGTCGAGGTGCCCGGAGACCAGGCGCAGCCCGATGCCGACCGCGACGAGCGCCACCGACAGCGTGGCGAGCAACTCCAGCACCAGCGAGGACAGGAACGCGATCCGCAGCGTACGCATGGTCAGGTGTCGCTGTTCGGCGCTGATCCGGCGGATCGTGGCCGCCTGCGCGCCGGCCCGGCCGAAGATCTTCAGCGTGGTCAGGCCGGCGACGACGTCCAGGAAATGGTGCGAGAGGCGGGCCAGCAGGCGGAACTGGCGCCGGTTGGCGGCCTGGGTGTGCAGGCCGACCAACGCCATGAACACCGGGATGAGCGGCAGGGTGAGCGCGATCGTCAGGGTGGCGGTCAGGTCGGCCGGCAGCAACCGGGCCAGCACGACCGCCGGGACCAGCGCGGCGAGCACGAGCTGGGGCAGGTAACGGGCGAAGTACGCGTCCAGAGCGTCGAGCCCGCGGGTCACCAGCGCGGTGACCGCACCGGTGTCCGGTCCCCGGCCGGGCCCGAGCGCCACGAGGTGGGCGAGTAGACGGGTCCGCAGCTCGCTCTTGACCGCCGCGGACGAGCGGGCCGCGACGGTCTCCTGGGCCCAGGCGATCGCGGCCCGGCCGGCGACCACGGCCGCCAGCGCGACCAGCGTCGGCAACAGGTCGCCCGCGCCGGCGCCGTCGAGGAACACAGCCGTGATGCCGTGGGCCAGCAGGGTCGCCTGAGCCACGATCAGGGCGGCCAGGATCACCCCGAGGACCACCGTGGCGACGAGATAGGCGCGGGTGCCGCGGGCATAGCGCAGCAACCGCGGGTCCAGCGGCTTCACGCCGGGATCCGGTCGACGGTCAGCCTCTTGCGGAACACCCAGTAGGTCCAGCCCTGATAGGCCAGCACGATCGGCGTGAAGGCCACCGCTACCCACGTCATCACCTTGAGCGTGTACGGCGTGGACGAGGCGTTGTCGACGGTGAGGCTGTTCGCGGCGGCGATGCTGGACGGCATCACGTCCGGGAACAGCGTCACGAAGAGCCCGAAGACCGCGAGCACGAGCGTGGCGCCGGTGGCCAGGAACGCCCAGCCCTCGCGGCGCAGGCGGGTGGCGACCGCGGCCCCGGCCAGGGCGAGGGCGGCCACCGTGAAGAGGATCCAGCCGGTGACGTCGTGGTGGGCGCGCGCGGTCCACGCCAGGAACCCGCCGGCGATCAGGATGGCCGGCGGGGAGAGCCGCTCGGCGAGCCGACCGGCGCGCTGCCGCATGTCACCGTCGGTCTTCAGGGCCAGGAACACCGCGCCGTGCAGCACGAACAGCACGAGAGTGGTCAGGCCACCGAGCAGCGCGTACGGGTTGAGCAGGTCGAAGAAACCGCCGACGTACTCGTGATTCGCGTCCAGACGTACGCCTCGGACGATGTTGCCGAAGGCGACACCCCACAGGATCGCCGGCACCAGACTGCCGCCGATGATGCACAGGTCCCAGCGTCGCCGCCAGCCGTCGTCGTCCCGCTTGCCGCGATACTCGAAGGCGACGCCACGCAGGATCAGCGCGACCAGGATGAGCAGCAGCGGCAGGTAGAAGCCGGAGAACAGCGTCGCGTACCACTCCGGGAAGGCCGCGAAGGTGGCGCCGCCGGCGACCAGCAGCCACACCTCGTTGCCGTCCCACACAGGACCGATCGTGTTGATCAGCAAGCGGCGTTCGCGGTTGTCGCGGGCGAGCACCGGCAGCAGGATGCCGACACCGAAGTCGAATCCCTCGAGCAGGAAGTAGCCGGCCCAGAGGACCGCGATCAGCGCGAACCAGACGGTCGTGAGTTCCATCGTCGTGAGTCCCTAGTAGGCGAAGGCGAGCGGACGGTCGGGGTCGTCGGTCGGCGCCTCGATCTCGGGGGCGCCGGCCCGGGCGTACCGGACGAAGAGCCCGACCTCGATGACCGCGAGCACTCCGTAGAGGAGGGTGAGCACGATCAGCGAGGTGGCCACCGACCCGGCGCCGACGGAGGGCGAGACGCTGTCGGCGGTTTTGAAGACGCCGAAGACCGTCCAGGGTTGGCGACCCATCTCGGTGAAGATCCAGCCGAACGAGTTGGCGGCGAGTGGCATGCCGATCGACGCGATGGCGGCGATCCACAGCCACCGGTTCGAAGGCGTCCGGCCGCGGCGGGTGAACCACAGCGCGGCGACGGCCACCAGCATGGCGAGGCCGCCGAAGCCGATCATCAACCGGAACGACCAGTACGTCACCGGCACGTACGGGACGTAGTCGCCGGGACCGTACTTCTCGGCGTACGCGGTCTGCAGGTCGTTGATTCCCTCGACCTCGCCGGTGGGGCTGCCGGTCGCCATGAACGACAGCAGGGAGGGGATGCGGACACTCGCCGTCTCTTCGCGCCCGTCCAGCGACCCGATCGTGAAGATCGAGAAACTGGCCGGCTTCGAGGTGTCGTAGAGCGCCTCGGCGGCGGCCATCTTCATCGGCTGCTGCTCGGTCATGACCCGCGCCTGCAGATCGCCGGTGACCAGCACCCCGATCCCGGCGATCAGCACCACCCAGGCGCCGAGCTTGAGGCCGGGCCGGAACACCTCCTCCTGGTTGCGGCGCTTGAGATGCCAGGCGCTGACCGCCAGCAGCACCGCGCCGGCGGTGAGGAAGCAAGCCGTGATCGTGTGCGGGAAGGTGACCAGGGTCGTGGAGTTCGTGAGCACGGCCCAGATGCTGTGCAGCTCGGCGCGGCCCGCCTCGGTGTTGATCTCGTAGCCGACCGGGTGCTGCATCCACGAGTTGGCGGCGAGAATGAAGTAGGCCGACAGCAGCGTCCCGATCGACGCCAGCCAGATCGTCGCGAGGTGAACTTTCTTCGGCAGCCGATCCCAGCCGAAGATCCACAAGCCGAGGAACGTCGACTCGAGGAAGAACGCGAGCAGGCCCTCGATCGCCAGCGGCGCACCGAAGATGTCACCCACGAAGCGGGAGTAGTCGCTCCAGTTCATCCCGAACTGGAACTCCTGCACGATGCCGGTGACCACACCCATCGCAAAGTTGATCAGGAAAAGCTTGCCCCAGAATTTGGTGGCGCGCAGATAGTGCTCCTTGCCGGTGCGCACCCAGGCGGTCTGCAGGCCGGCCACGAGGGCCGACATTCCGATCGTGATGGGCACGAACAGGAAGTGGTAAACGGTGGTGATGCCGAACTGCCATCGGGCCAGGTCGAGCGCATCCACGGCGGGGTCCTTTCGACAGACACCCGTCGAGTCTCTCGATCACGAAACGGCTTGCTCAGGGTCGAAGGTCCCGATCTGCGCAGGGCCTATTCCCCGAATCACCCCGGCCACCGGTCTCATAACGCGCCGACGCGGGCCAGCCACGCGGGAAGCCGGTCGTCGACCGTGCCACATCGATACCCGACGTAGCCGTCGGGCCGGACGGCGACAACGCCACCGCCGACCCGATCGGCCAGCCGATGAACGTGGACGTAGGGTCCTGGCCGGCTCAGACGCGGATCGGCAGCGTCCCGCTGCAGCAGCACGTGCACTCCCGGCCGTTCGAGCAGTCGGTGCACCGGCAGGCGCTCGTTGCCGCACACCACGCTGTCGTCGGGCAGCCGGGCGCCAGGGCGAGGCAGACGGTCCGCCGTCGGCCACTCGTCCGTCGCCGCCGGACCCGTGGGATAACGCACCCACAACTGCGACAGCATGCGCCCACCCAGGCTCAACAAACCCGGTGCGCGCAGCATCAACGGCAGGACCGGAGCGGCCAGCGGTGCGAGTAACCCGCGCAGCAGGCCAGCGGTTCCCCCGGCCGACTCCCCCCAGAAGACCGCGTCCGTCAAGGCCAGGATCCGGCCGGCGACCGGACGGCGCTCGGTCTCGTACGAGTCGAGCAGTGCCGTGGCATCCCGGCCGCGACCGGCAAAAGCCAGCTTCCATCCGAGGTTGGCGGCGTCCTGGATGCCGGTGTTCATGCCTTGGGCGGCGGCCGGCGAGTGCGTGTGCGCGGCGTCCCCGGCGAGCAGCACCCGTCCGCGCCGATAGGTCGTGGCCACGCCGTGCCGCAGGCGTACCCGGCTCGACCACGCCATCCGCGTGATCCGGGCGCCCAGCCCGGAGTCGTCGAGCACCGCCTGGAGCTCGTCGATGCCCGGGGCGTCCGGGCCGTCGCCACCGGGCCGGGCGACCAGCAGACGCCACCGGGCCCGCTCGCCAAGAGCGAAAACGAACACCACGCCGCTACGGGCGACGACGACGTGAGCGACCCCGGGCTGCAGGTCACCGCTCAGATCCAGGTCGGCGAGCACGATCTCCTGCCGGTACGGCCGCCCGCGCCAGCCGATGCCCGCGAGCCGCCGAGCCGTGCTGTCCGCGCCGTCGCACCCGGCCAGGAAGGCGCACGTCTCCTCGGCGTACCCGTCGGTGGTCCCCAACCGCACCCGCATCCGGCTGCCTTCATCAGTGAGCGACGCCAGTTCTGTACCCCACTCGATCGGCACGCCCCGCTCGGCGAGCGCCGCCGCCAGCACCGTTTCGACGTTCATCTGCGTGATCATCGTCAGGTGCGGAAACGCCGTGTCGCGCCATCCGAAGGGCCCTATCTCGACCGGGACGGTATTGGCTCCCACGTGCAGACGCGCCCGCGGCGCGATGTCGGAGCGGGCCATCAGGGCCGGCACCACCCCGAGCGGCTGTAGCACCTCCAGCGTGCGCGGTTGGACGATCAGCGCGCGAGACGGCCGGAACGGCTCGGCCCGCCGTTCCACTATCCGCACGGACGCGCCGTGCCGGTGAGCCTGCAACGCCAGCGTGAGACCCACCGGCCCGGCGCCCACCACCAGAACGTCGGGCACCGCTCACCCCTTCTCGACCAGCTGCCACCACGACTCCGCCTCCGGGACCGCCGCCTCGCCGAGCAGGCGTGGATCGTCCAGGACTTCATCGCGGCGGAGACCGGGCACCACGTGGTAGCGGATGGACGCCGGCACGCTCACCAGCGCCAGCACCCGCCACAACGCTCGGGCATAGGCCTGCGCCTGGTCGGAGCCGTCCCATTCGTAGATGCCGCGGTACACGCCGTTCGAGTCGTGAGCCATCCAGAGCTTCGACACGAAGCCGGGGAAGCCGACGAACAGGGGCGTGTTCAGCAGGCTCAGCCGCCGGAACACCCGGTGCCCGCGACCGCGGACCGCGCGGAGCCGGAACTTCACCATGAGCACGCAAGGGTCGAGCGGCGCGACCGGATGGACGACCGTCTCCCGATAGACAACAGCGCTGGTGCCGTCGCCGAAGGCGAGAGGGAGGCCGAGATTGCGGCGCGGCACTTCCACCCGCCCGCGGGCCAACAGAGCCATCGTCCGGGCGAAGCACCGGCTCACGGCCGCGGCCGCCACCGGCACGGGAAGGGGAGCCTGCAAGTTCGACGACGTGGCGCTCATGCCAAGGGCCTCCTTCCGAACCCCTCCAGCGTGCGCGCGGCCACCGCCCACCGGCAGGGTCCTTCGACCCGTCGGCGCACGCCAGGCCGGCTGATGGAGCGAACGGCCCCGACGCCACAAGCTTCGTCCCCCTCACAGCGCCGGCCTCGAGCGTGTCACCTACCCGCGCGACGACCCGCCGTCCGGTCCGGCCGACCCATCGCCGTCCCGCCATTTCTCGTACGCCGCGACGGCCGTCGGCAGGGTGGGGAAGATCAGATCGGCGCCGACCTCACCAGCCAGCCCGAACGCCTCGAGGTCGCGCAGCAGCTCCTGTTTGACGCGGGCCAGCGCGAACACGACCCCCCGCTGCGCGAGTTGCCGCCGCAGGCGTTCCACAGCATCGAGCCCGGTGATGTCCACCTCGATGTTCGCCTCGGTGTTGAGCACGAACCAGCGCACCGGATCCGGCTGCTTCTCGACCGCCGCCAGGGCGCGACGATGGAAGTCCTCGGCGTTCGCGAAGAACAGCGGCGAGTCGTACCGGTAGACCAGGAGCCCGGGGACGAGATGGGCCTGGGGGTAATCGTCGACGTCGTGCATGCCGGCCAGCCCAGGCACCAGACCCTCGACAGCGTCGTGCGGCCGCGCCACCCGGGCCAGCATCTCGGCCACCGACAGCCCCACCGCGAGCAGCACACCATACTGGATGTCGAGGACCAGCACCCCCGCCGTCGCGCCGAGGGCGAGCAGCAGCTCGCTGCGCCGGAAGCGGGCCAGGCGGCGGAAGCCGGGCACATCGATCAGGCGGATCGCGGCATAGACGACGAGCGCGCCGAGCGCCGCGGTGGGAAACAACGCCAGCACCGGGCCGAGGAAGACCAGGGTGCCCGCCACGCCGGTCGTCGTGACCAGCGAATGGACCTGGGTGTGCGCGCCCGCCGCCTCGGCCAGCGCGGTCCGGCTGCCGCTGCTGCTCACCGGGAGCCCGCGGAACAGCCCGGCCCCGAGGTTGGCCACGCCGAGCGCGACCAGTTCACGGTTGGCGTCGATGGTGTCGCCGGTGCGGCCCGCGAACGACCGGGCCGTGAGAATGGTGTCGGTGTAACCGACGAGCAGCACCCCCAGCGCCGGGAGCGCCAGTCCGGGCAGCTGCGCGACATCGGGCAGAGCGGGCGTCGGAAAGCCTGACGGAACCTCGCCGACGACGTGGATGCCGCGCCGCTCCAGGTCGGCGAGCACCGTGGTGACAGTGGCGGCGAGCACGGCCAGGAGCGGACCGGGCGCGCGCGGCACGAAACGCCGCAGGGCGAACAGGAATATCAGCACGGCCAGGGCGAACAGGGCGGTCAGGGGGTCCAGGGACCGCAGGCCCGCGCCGAATGAGACGAGCTGCCGGAAGAACGTCTCCCCGTGCACGGGAACGCCGGTGAGTTTGCCGAGCTGGCCGACAATCATGATCAGGGCGACCCCGGCCAGGAGTCCGACCAGGACGGGCCGGGACAGCAGGTCGGCGACGAACCCCAGACGCGCCAGGCGGGCCAGCAGACAGAGGAGACCGACGACGACGGCGAGGGCGGCCGCGAGTCCGGCGTACCGATGGGGATCGCCGGCGGCCATCGGGCCGACGACCGCCGCCGTCATGATGGCCGTCGTCGATTCCGGGCCGGCCGAGAGCAGCCGGGAGGAGCCGAGCAAGGAATACGCCACGAGCGCGGGAAGAGCCGCCCACAGGCCGGTCACCGGCGGCAGGCCGGCCAAGGTCGCGTACGCCAGCACCTGCGGCACGAGGTACGCGGTGACGGTCACGCCCGCCACCAGGTCGCCGCGCCACCACGGTCGCTGGTAGTGGCGCAGACCGGCCGGCACGGGCAGCACGGCGGCTCAGGCGTCCGCCGGGCCCAGGTCCGGCGGAACGCACAGCGGGTTGCGGTCGTCGTCGCGGGCGGCGAGCCCTTCCAACGACCGGCGGTACTGCACCGGCGTGATCTCCCCGGCGATCAGCTGTGCGACCAGCACGCCCTCCAGGCTCTCCGGCTTGACCCGCGTCGCCGCGGCGGGTCGGGCGTCCGGCGCGCCGCGCCGACGACGCCGCCCTCCGGCGACCAGGTCGGGCAGGAACCACCCAGCGAGCATGCAGGCCACGCTGAGAACCGTCACGATCAGGAGTGGGATCACCATTCTCCTCACCTCCCCGTGATCCATGCTGACGCACGGCCGCGTTGCGCGGGCAGGGACCTCGGTCCCGTCCGGACACATCCTCCGGCCCGAAAGCGTGGACCCGAGGCTCGACCGCCCGGGGCGAAGGCCTTCGGCACTACCGGGCGAGGGTCCCGAACGCTCAGGGTGTCGGCAAAGCCGGAATAGGAGGCTGTCGTGACGAGAAGGAAGATCATCTTCGGGTACGACCGCTCACCGTCAGCGAGGCTGGCCGCCGACTGGGCCCTGGATGAGGCGGCCCGCACAGGGTCGCCGGTCGAGGACTCCAGCTCGGGAGCGACTCGACGGCCGCCGGCCTCAGCCCGAAATGAACCGGAACAGGTCGTACACCATGAAGGCGGGCCAGACCAACGCCTTCAACATGCCGATCACGCCCGCACCGAAGCTGTCCGCCTGACTGATGTAATGAGCCAGCGCTCCGATCGCCCCGAGCCCGTAAACGGCGTCCCCGCCGCCCGCGCTCCGAACCCCGGTCCTGCGCTGCATGGTCTCGCTCATGGCAGCCTCCCTCGCCGACCACCGGCCCGTACGAGCCGGACGGTCCCAGCGTGCGCGCGCCGGCCGCCCCGTCGTCAGAGGCGTTGGTCCCCCACTCGACGAACCGGGTGGGCTCAGGCAGCACGACCCGCCGACCTCTTCCGTCCGACAGGATGCGCGGCCAGCGACCGGCCGCGCATCTGCCACGGCTCCGGAAGCGATGAACGTGGCCCCGAACCGCCGACGCTCGTTTCCCGGGTTCGCGCGGAAGCGGGCTTCCCCCGTGAGACCGTGAGAAACGGTGCCTCTCACCGCACTGTCGCGCTACGGCATCGACGGCTGTCCGACCGATCCTGACTTGGGAGAGGAAGTAGGTTGTGAAGATTGAAACCGATCAGCGCCAGGCGTTGTTGCAAGCCGCGGAGGCTGCCCGATACGCGCCCTCGGTTCACAACACTCAGCCCTGGAACTGGATTCTCAGCGGCAACACGCTCGAGTTGCACGCGGACAGCGGCAGACAACTGACGGCACAGGACCCCGACGCGCACATGCTGCTCCTCAGCTGCGGTGCCGCCCTGCACCACGCCGAGGTCGCCTTGGCGGCCGACGGCTGGCAATTCAGCGTCGACCGTCCCGCCGGCACTCCGTTGGCCGTCATCCACCTGAGGCAACAGGGGCCGGTCGACCCATTGAGCGTACGGCGTTTCGAGCAGTTGCCAGAACGTCACACCGATCGACGCGCCGTCGGTGATGAGCCGGTGGTTCCGGGTGTGCTCGACCTTCTGGTCGAGGTCGCCGAGCAGAACGGCACCCGGCTCGACGTCCTCCGCCAGGAACACATGATCGAGCTCGCCGTGGTCGTCGAACACGCCCTGAAGGCGCAATCCGCCGACGAGGATCTTCAACGGGAGACCGTGGCCTGGGTGGGTGGCGACCGCACCTCGGGCACCGGGATACCGGATGCGAGCCTGCCGCAAGAGCTTCCCTTGACCACCGTGGCCGAACGCGACTTCGGCGCCAGGGGCACCCTCGCCGCCGGCGCCGGGCACGACACCACCGCCACCTACGCGATCCTTTACGGCGAGGGCGACGAACCGGCCGACTGGATCCGCGCCGGTGAGGCACTCAACGCGGTCTGGCTCGCCGCCGCCGAACATGACGTCACCCTCCTGCCCCTCAGCAGCGCCACCGAGGTGCCTTTCGCCCGGGAGGAACTCCGCCGGTTGATCGGTCATGTCGGTTTCCCCTACCTCGTCCTGCGGTTCGGGACGAAGGCAGCCGATGCCGGGCCCGCTCGCACACCCCGGATGCCGATCGACCAGATCATCGACATCCGCGACTGAGATCCTCGTCGAACGTGTCTCACGCCGCGGGAATGCGGATGGTGAAGGCAGCACCCCGGCCAGGGCGGCCCCATGCCTCGATGGTGCCGCCGTGGCCGGTGACGACTTCCCGGGCGAGCGCGAGGCCGAGCCCGAAGCGCCGTTGATCGCCGTGATCGCCACGGGAGAAGCGGGCGAACAGCCTTTCGGTGTCCGCTTCGTCGAACCCGGCGCCGTCGTCGCGGACGACGACGGTGACTGTGGCGTGCTCGGTGCCGAGTTCGACGCGCACGTGCCCGCCGGCCGACGTGTGGCTCAGGGCGTTGTCAACCAGTGCGGTGAGTACGCGCCGCAATGCGGCCTGGTGCCCGAGCACGACCGCGGGCCCGTCAGCAGTCAGCGTCAGCTCCATCTCTTGCCGCCGCGCTCGGTCAGCCTGATCGGCGATGACACCGGCGGCGACGGCCACGAGGTCGACGGGCACACGGGCGTCGTCGCGGCGGTCGAGCTGGCTCGACAGCAGCAGGTCCTCGACCACCTCGCCGAGCTGCCGGGTGCCGGTGACGAGCCGGTCGACGTCGATGCTGATGTCCGCGACGGCGGCGCCGGCTCGCAGGTCCATCCGCAGCAGCTGGGCACGGGTGTGCAGTTGGGTCAGCGGTGTACGCAGCTCGTGGCTGGCGTCGGCGACGAACTGCCGTTGCCGGGCCAGAGCATCTGTCAGGGGAGCTGTTGCGCGGTGGGCGAGCAGTGCCGCGGACAGCAATGCGATGAGCAGGCCGACCACTTCCCCGGCGATGAGGGCGCCGAGCAGCCGTTCGCGTTCCTCGTGTTGTTCGTGCCGGCTCAGGACGACCTGCACCACCCGGCCGTCCTGCCGCTCGGTCAGGGCCAGGTAGCCGCCCTCGCGGCCGTCGATCCGGGTCGTCTCGCTCGCTCCGCCGGCGTGGACACGGTCGAGCGCCGCCCGGTCGGGAAGTCCCGCGGGTGCGTCGCTCGTGGCCCTGATCCCGCCGTCGGCGTCCTGAACGAAGATCCACACATCCCGCGGCGGGTCTTCGATGTCGTCGGCGTTCGCCGCGGTCTGCCGCAACGTTGCCTCGGCCGCGGTGTTCTGGCTGTGGGTCACCACGAGCAGGACGAGGGCTCCGAGGACCAGCAGGCTCACGCTGATCGCGGCGGCGGTCTGCAGGGCGATGAGGCGACGGGCTCGCGTCAGCAGAGCTCGATCTTGATCGGATGGTGCCGGGCCGCCGCGTTTCATCGGCGCCCGAGCCGGTATCCCACACCCCGCACGGTCGAGACCGCGGCGGCCCCCAGTTTGCGACGCAGGTAGTGCACGTAGGTGTCGACCAGGGCGACGCTGGAGCCCTCGGGGAAGACCTGGCCGAGGAGTTCCTCGCGGGTGAATGCTCGCGCCGGGTTCATGGCCAGCAACCGCAACAGGTCGCTCTCACGACCCGACAACGCCACGACCGATCCGTCCGGGCCGCTCACCGTCCTCGCGATCAGGTCGAAGGTGCCGGCGCCGACGGCAAGTCGCTCGCCCGCATCGGAGCGGCGGCGCAGCAGAGCCCGGACACGGGCCAGGAGTTCGTCGACCTCGAACGGCTTGACGAGATAGTCCTCGGCGCCGCTGTCCAGGCCGGTCACCCGGTCGGTCACCGTGCCGAGCGCGGTCAGCACAAGTACGGGCGCGGTGAAACCGGAACGACGCAGCCGGCCAAGCAGGTCGAGCCCCTCGATGGCGGGCAGACCGCGGTCGAGGATCATCGCGTCGTAGCGGCGCGTCAACGCCAGATGCAGGCCCGCTTGGCCGTCCGGGGCGAGGTCGGGCTCGTAACCGGCGCCTCTGAAGAGGCGGAGCAGCAGTGGGCCCAGCTCGCGGTCGTCCTCGACCACCAGCACCTTCGCCGCCGGCCGATCAGCGTCTGTCATGGTGTCACTCTCGCAGGCCGGCATCCGTGCCATCAGCGCTCCCGGTCACCTGCCCAGCGTCTCCGCCGAAAATTGGAGGATTCGAAGATTCCAGCTTCTAACCTTTGCCGAGATCTATCGGGCCATCCGGAAGGACTCTCCATGGGCACTGTCAACGGCTTGCCGGCGCACATCCTGCTCGTGCACGCCATCGTGGTGCTGCTCCCCCTCGCGGCCCTGCTGCTCGTACTGACCGCCGTCTGGCCCGCGGCCCGCCGGCGCTTCGCCGGCCCCAACGCGATCCTGTCCGTGCTCGTTGTCGCGCTCGTCCCCGTCACGACCAGCGCCGGCGAGTGGCTGGAGCACCGTGTCGCCGAGACCACGCTGGTACGCGACCACGCCGAGCTCGGCGACACCGCCATCTGGGCCGCGCTCCCGGTAGCTCTGCTGGCCCTGGGCATCTGGTGGCGGCAACGAGAGGCCACCATGTCGACGGAGGCGCGGGCCACCGGCGGCTCCGCCGTCACGACCGCGATCCAGCGGCGCACCTATCTGGCACCGCTGTCCGTCACGATCACCAGGATCATCATCGCCCTGGCTGTCGTCATCGCCGGCTGGGCCGTCTACGACACCTACCGCATCGGCGACTCCGGCGCGAGAGCAGCCTGGACCGGCAACTTCAGCTCCGTCCCGGCCCAGGAGGGCTCCGCCGGTGACTGAACCGACCAAGGGTCGACTGCCTCTGTCCAGGACCGGTGGACGCGAGCACCATATGATCATGCAGACCAGGTACGAGGCCACGGGCCGATGACACATCCCGGCGAACCGCACTCCGGCGGGATGGCCGAGCGGCTCAATTGGCTCCGAGCCGGGGTGCTCGGCGCCAACGACGGCATCGTCTCGACCGCCGGCCTTGTTGTCGGGGTGGCCGGCGCAACCCTGGCCACCGGACCCATCGCGACCGCCGGGCTCGCCGGCCTCGTGGCCGGCGCGGTGTCCATGGCACTGGGCGAATACGTCTCGGTGAGCAGCCAGCGCGACACCGAACGGGCCCTTCTCGCCAAGGAGCGCACCGAACTCGCAGAATTCCCCGACCAGGAGCTGGACGAGCTGACCGCCCTGTACGCGGCGAAGGGACTGACCGAGGCCACAGCGCGCCTGGTGGCCGAGGAGCTGACCGCCAAAGACGCGTTCGCCGCCCACGCCGACGCGGAATTGCGGATCGATCCCGAAGCACTGACCAACCCCTGGCACGCGGCCGGCGCGTCCGCGCTCGCCTTCACCATCGGATCGATGCTCCCCTTGATCGCGATCCTCCTGCCACCACCAGACGTGCGCGTAGCGGTCACCTTCGTGGTGGTGGTCCTGGCACTCGCGCTGACCGGTGCGATCAGCGCGAAGCTCGGCTCATCGGGCCTCGGCCGGGCGGTCGCACGATTGGTCGGGGGCGGCGCCCTCGCCATGGCCGTCACCTTCGGCATCGGCCAACTGGTCGGCGCCAACGTGAGCTGAAGCGCGCCGCTCCCCTTCTCCACCGGTCCTCCACACCAGACGCACGCGGTGTCCACCCGAGAGGACGACGCTTCAGGAGGAGAACCGGACAAGGGAGGAATCATGAAGGCCACGACCAGGCGCCGTACGATCACCGCTTTCACCGTCGGCGCTCTCGGCCTGGGCGGGATCGCTGTCGCGGGCCCGGCTCTGGCGGGCGGCGACATGTTCGTGGGCAGCCGGATGGCGGCTGCTCAGCAGGGTCCGGGCGGAGGCAACGGCTACGGCTACGACACACCGATGGGCACCCGGATGCGCGACGGCGCCTGCCTCGGCGCCGGGGTGACCACCGCCCAGGGCACCCTGACCGACCAGCAGAAGAATACCCTGGTCGCGATGGCCCAAGAGGAGAAACTCGCGCACGACCTGTACGCGGCGTTCGCCGCCAGACATCCGGCGCCGATCTTCGACCGCATCGCCACGGCGGAGACCCAGCACCTGAGCGCGATCCGCACGCTGCTCGCCCGCTACGGAGTAAGTGACCCCACCGCCGGCGCGTCCGCCGGAACCTTCGACGACTCGTCGGCTCAGGCCACCTACGACCGGCTGCTGGCCCGCGGAACGGCCGGTCAGGCCGCCGCGTTCCAGGTCGGCCAGGAGGTCGAGCGCGCGGACATCGCCGATCTGCGGGAGGCGCTGACCGGCCTCACCGCCGCCGACGTCACGCAGGTCTATCAGCGCCTGCTGACAGCGTCGCGGCGGCACTTGACCGCGTTCACGGCGTGGGCCGCCCGATAGTCCCACATCGGGATGATGCGAGCGGCAGGCGGACGGTGATGACGGTCCCCGCGTCCACGCCGGACGCGGCGGTCACCGTCCCACCGTGAGCGCTGATCAGCTCCCGGACGATCGCCAGGCCGATCCCCGACCCGGCGACGTCCCGGTTTCGCTCGGCGCGCCAGAGACGGTCGAAGACATGTGGCAGATCCTCAGCCGCGATGCCCGGGCCGGTGTCCGCCACGGCCAGCATTGCCTCCGCCCCGTCGACGCGCCCCGTGATCGTGACCCGGTCGCCGGGGCGGCAGTAGCGTGCCGCATTGGTGAGCAGGTTGGTGACGCTCTGGTGCAGGCGGTCCGGGTCGGCGTGCACCGGCAGCGCGACCTGTAGGTTCGCGCCGACCCGCAGACCGGCCGCATCGAGGTGGGGGCGCTCGGCGTCGAGCGCGGCCCGGGCGATCCGGGTGAGGTCCGTATCGATCGGACGCAGCGACAGCGCCGCCGACTCCGCGGCGGACAGGTCCGCCAGGTCGGCGACGACGCGACCGAGACGCAAGGCCTGGTCGTGCAGGACGCCCAGCCTTTCCGCGTCGGGGGTGCTCAAACCGTCGCGCAGCTCCTCCAGCCCGGCCTGCAGCGCGGCGAGCGGGGTGCGCAGTTCGTGGGCGACGTCCGCCGCGAGCCGGCGGCGTACGACGTCCGTGCGCACTACCTCGTCGGCCATCGCGTCGAACGCCCGGATCACCTCTCCCACCTCCCCCGGCGCGTCGACGCCGGAACGGGCGTCGCGCTCCCCCGCCGCGAAACGCCGGGCCGCCGTGGCCGCTCTGACCAGCGGCCTCGTCAGCCGCCGGGTCACGAATCCGCTGACCAGAAGGGCCGCCAGCAAGGCCACCCCGGCGGCCCCGGCCACCCAGGACCAGGCGATCTGCCGGGCGGCGGAGGAGTTGGCGGGAAAGCTCACCCGCGCGGTCCCGACCCGTGCACCGTCGACTTCGACCGGGGATTGAACGGTGTGCGCGGACACTGTCGACTGCATCGCGCGTCCACCCATGCCGTGGCCGGGCCACACCATCGCACCGGTCATGTCGAAAACCACCAGACGAGCGCCGGCCGCCTCGGCGATGTCGGACGCATGATCGAGATCGATTCCCGGCCAACCGCCGGCGGCGGCATATGCGGTGGCGATCGCGGTGCCCGCCCGCCCCGCGATCTTCTCCTGGTCCGCACGCAGCGCACCGGTCAGTCCGCGATCGGTCGCGACCAGGGCCGCGACGGTGAGCATCAGGACCGAGGACAGCGCGACGAGCAGGAAGGCGGCCAGCAGACGACGACCCAGCGGGCTGCGGAACACGCTCTGCTCACCCATCGTGCGACCAACCCAGCCGGTAGCCGACACCGAGTACGGTCTCCACGATCTGCGCGGCCTCCGGGCCGAGCTTGTGCCGCAGGTTCTTCACGTGCGAGTCGATCGTGCGTTCGTAGCCGGCGAATTCGTAGCCGCGAACCCGGTTGACCAGCTCGTACCGGGAGAACACCCGCCCAGGCGCCGAGCACAGCGCGATCAGCACACCCCACTCGGTGGGTGTCAGGTCGAGTGGCGCACCGTCGAGGCAAGCCTCATGCCGTGCCTCATCGACGCGCAACCGCCCCGATCCGAAGCCGGTAACCGCTGGTTCAGCCGACGTTCCCCGCGTGCGATGCAGCACCGCCTCGACCCGCAGGACCAGCTCAGTAGGGCTGAACGGCTTGGTCACGTAGTCGTCGGCGCCGCGACGCAGACCGTCGATGCGATCCTCCACGGCGCTACGCGCGGTGAGCACGACCACGGGCACCTTTCGGCCGGCGCGAGCCGCGGCCAGAATCTCCAGCCCGTCGACGTCCGGCAGGCCGAGGTCGAGCACCAGGAGCGCCGGGCTCGCAGTGTCCAGCAGGCGCAGCGCCTCCGCCCCCGAGCCAGTGGTGTACACGGAGTGACCGGCGCGTTCGAGATACCGGCGCACCAGGTCGCGCAACTCACGATCGTCCTCGACGACCAGCACCGGATCCGCCACGACTCCAGCCTCCTCCGCGACTCCGTCGCCGGTCAGGGCCGGACGCGAGCCGGCTTCACGAGATCCCCGACGGCGAGGTCTTCGACGCTCGGGTCCAGCCGCGTCAGATGAACAGCAGCTGGGCGCCGTCGGTCTTCTCGATGAAGTCGGCCGCGCTGATGATGGCCTCGACGCCCTCATACAGGTCGGCCTCGTCGAGGTGCATCATGTCGGCGGACATGCGGCACGCCCACAGGTGGCCCCCGGAGTCGACGATCTGTGCCAGGAACTCCGGCACCTCCGGCACTCCGACGTCGTGGATCTGCTTCTTCATCTGCTTGGTCGCCATCGCCGTCACCCCGGGCAGGCCGCCCAGACCTTGCGGCAGATGGGTTGCGGTATTGCCGAGCATGGTGAACTTCAGGTCGTTCATCCGGGATTTCGTGATCATGTCGAAGCCCCAGAACGTGAAGAACAGGTGCGTCTCGACCCCTTCGCCGAGGGCGGCGTTGGCCAGGATCAGACCCGGGTAGGCCATGTCCAGGTTGCCCTTGGAGCAGATGATGGCCAGCTTGCGGTCCTGGGTGACGGCGTCGCCGAAGTCGGGGACGACGGCGGCGGCGACGGTTTCAGTGGTCATGGTGTTGCCTTCTCTCACACGCAGCCGTGCGGCTTGGGAAGACCGGCGATGTAGGCCATCTTCTTGGCCGGCTTGCCGGGGAACAGGGCGAACAGTTCCTTGATCGGGATGCCGCCGACGGTGGACACCCGGCGGAGCGTGGCGGTCTCGCCCCGCGTACGGAAGTCGTCACGCAGGAACCGGAGGGCCTTCCAGTGGGCATCGGTCAGCTCGATGCCGATCCCGGCGGCGAGGTGCTGTGCCAGGGCCTCGGTCCATTCGTCGTACTCGGTGAGAAAGCCCTCGCCGTCGACGTGCACCGGCGTTCCGGCGATGGTGGCGACGGTCATGATTGCGGCTCCTTCACGGGTTGGTGTTTGCCGGCCATCGACATGTTCGCGGGCAACGGGATGCGGCGGCCGGGCAGCAGCAGGTGCCAGTAGATCCAGCGGAACGCGAGCTTGCCCCAATGATTGCGGGCGTTCTCCTTCAACAGCCCGAAGGGCCCGACGATCGGCAGCGGGTAGGTGCCGGTCAACGGCTCGGTGTCGTAGTTGAAGTCGATCAGCAGGCCCTTGCCGTTCCCGGACTCGATGAAACAGTTCGCGTGCCCGTCGAAGCTGCCGGTCATCGGCTTCCCGGCGATGTGCTGGACGAAGTTGTCGGCGAAGACCTCGACCGAGAAGTGCGCGACCGAGCCGGCCTTGGAGGTGGGAATGTTGTTCGCGTCGCCGAGCGCGAAGATGTTGTCGTACTGGGTGGACAGGAAGGTGTGCTTGTCGACCGGCACCAGGTTCAGCTCGTCGCCCAGACCGGAGCGGGCCACGAAGTCCGCGCCCATGTTCAGGGGCACGGTCACCAGCAGATCGAACGGGACCTCGCGCTCGTCGTACGAAATCAGGGTCTTGTGATCGGCGTCGATGCGCTCGACCAGGAAGTCGGGCTCGACGACGATCTCGCGGTCGTCGAGCATCGTCCCGAGTCGCTCGGCGGCGATGGGCTTGGTGAACGCGCCGGGCAACGGCGTCACGAAGACGATCTCGACCCGGTTGCGCATCCCGCGACCGCGGAAGTACGCGTCGGCGAGGAAGGTGAACTCCAGCGGCGCGACCGGGCACTTGATCGGCATGTCCGTGACGTGCACGACCAACCGGCCGCCGTCGAAGCCCTTCAGGGCGGCCTTGAGCGCGGTCGCGCCGTCGAGGGTGAAGAAGTCGAAGATGCTGCGCCGCCACTGCGGGCCGAGCATTCCGGGAGTCTGATCCGGGCGGGGGCTCACTCCCGTCGCGATGACCAACTGGTCGTAGCGCAGTTCCCGGCCACCGGCCAGCACGGCCGTGCACGCGTCCGCGTCGACCCGCGCGATCTCGCCGATCACGAGATCCACCCCGTCCGGCAGGAAACGCTTCCGCGGCTTGACGATCTGCTGTGCCTGAATGTCACCGAACGGCAGGAACAGCAGGCCCGGCTGATAGAGGTGGTCGTCGTCGTGGTCGACGACGGTGATCTGCCAATCGGCCGGGTCGAGGCGACGGCGCAACTTGCCGGCCACCATGGTGCCGGCGGTTCCACCGCCGAGAATGAGTAGCCGCTGCATGGCGTACCTCCCTGGCCGTGGTCCACACCATCGACGGAGATGCCTCGAACGGCAGTGCCGCTGTCGGTTCTCCCCTGCGATCTACGCTAGGCCGGCTCGCGCCGGCCGATCAGAGGCGAAGGTCCCGACGGGAACCAGCCCGTGACTCGCCGTCAGCCCGCGCGCCGCTCACTACGCATCACATCGACGACACATACCCCCCAGGGAGGGCCGGCGGCATTCGGTTGAGTGTCCGCGCCTCTGCGCCGGGAATCACCCGGCTCAGGGATGCCGAGGCGACCAGGCTTCGTCGCCCGGCCTTCGGCCGGCGGTATGGGGATATTCGGGCAGGCGATGCTGGAACGTGAGGATGCTCGGATTCCGGACGATCCCGTCCTGGATCTCGATGGCTCGCCGGAGGGTCTCGTCGGCGTCCCACGCTTCCGGTCCGCCGAGCACCGGTCGCAGGTAGGGCAACAGCGCTTCGCTGATCTCCCATGTCGCCGAGTTCCACAGGTAGGACGGGCTGTGATCGACAGCGTAGTAGCTGACGTTGTCGCCGACGGTCATCATCGGCTCGGCGAACGATGTCGGCCGCGCCCAGCCGAAGCCCATTCCTTCGTCGCAGGAGACATCGACGATGAGGCCGCCGGGGGTGAAGGTGGCCAGGTCGTCGGCGGTGAGGAACGTCAGCGGCCGATCAGTGTCCTGCAGCACGCAGTTGACGACGATGTCGTGGGAGGAGAGGTAGGTTGCCATCGGCACCGGACCGCTTCCGGTGAGTACGCGACATCGGCGGCGATCGCCGATGTCGCGTTCGAAGTGCCTGATGCGCGTCGAGTGGATCGGCGAGGCGACGGCCGTGGTTCCTCGATGGGTGAGTACGTCGACGTCGTGCACTCCGTGCGCGTTGAGAGCGGTGACCGCGCCCCGGCCGGTGGCTCCGAACCCGATGACAGCGGCCCGCAGATGGCGGCCGTAATCGCCGGTGGTCCCGATGAGCTCCAGCGCGTGCAGCACCGAGCAGTAACCGGCAAGCTCGTTGTTCTTGTGGAAGACGTGCAAGTTGAATTCGCCGTCGTGCGACCAATGGTTCATCGCTTCGAAGGCGATCAGGGTCAGGCGGCGGTCGATGGCCAGTTGGGTGACCGCCGTGCCCTGCACGCAATGCGGCCAGCCCCACAGGATCTGCCCCTCCCGCAGCTCCGCGAGGTCCCGTGGCAGTGGCTTGGGAAGCAGGACGACGTCACATCGAGAGATCAGTTGCCGGCGGGGAAGCAGCCCGGCGACGTACGGTGCCAGCCGCTCGTCGGGCACGCCGAAGTTCTCGCCGTAGCCGCGTTCGAGAAAGATGCTCCCGCGCAGGTCAGCGTCGATTCGCTTGAAGTGTTGTGGATGGATCGGCAAACGTCGCTCGTGCTCCTTGCCGGAGCGCGACAGGACCGCGATGGCGAGCTGATCCATGAACCCTCCTCTGTGCACGACCGGCGACCAGTTGGTGGCCTATGCCTGGTTCGGCGGCGCGAACGGTCCACGCCGACCCGCGGATGGTCGCCGGCTGCGCACCTCCTCCTGATTCTGGGCGCCACCCCAGCTGTGCACAGGGGCCGAAAGACCTACCAGAAGGGCTACAGGGACCAGGTCGCGACATAGACCCTGGTGTGTGGTCAGCCCGACCCGCCGCGCCCCGGCAGTCGCGACGGCCGACATGGCCCTGGGCATGACCGGTCGGGGCCCGGTCGACCTTGATCAAGCTCAGATCGCGATGTCCACGACCACTGTGCCGGCGGCGCCGGCTGCGACCGATGCGTGGGCCTCGGTCACCTCGCCCGTCGTGAAGCGCCGAGCATCCATGAGCGGCGAGCACGCGGAGCCGGCCAGCGCGGTTGCCTGGCGCCGCCCGGACAGCAGTGCCTGAGTCAGGGCCGCGGAATGACGTACGGCATGTCGAGCAGAACACGGTGACCGACTATTTTCCACTCGCCGTCGATCCGGCGCAGGTCGGTGTCGTAGTAGCCCGACTCGATCGGATGCACGGTGCCCTGGGCACCGAATGCCTCGGCCGGCCAGCCGCCCTCCGGCCGGGCTGCGCCCTGGATCCGAAAGACGATGAACTGGGCGTTCAGGTGAGCTCGGTCGCCGTCGACCTCGATGATGTGATCGGAAGTGACGTGGTGGCTGGCGCCGCCCACCGGATGCGGAAGCATGTAGTTGTCGACCGCGTACGCCACGGCTGCCCCGCCGATCAATGGCGGCGCGACCGGTTCGTAGTCGTCGGTACCCGTCCTGGTGAAGGACTGCACGATCGCGTCGTCCGTGAACAAGGCGCCTTGAGTCTTGCCGTCACGCCGGTCCGTCGCCCGGACATAGCGGCTCAGCACTTCCTGGATCTCCCGTTCATCGCTCATGTGGTCCCCTTTCGTGACGTGCTGCAGTACCGGAACGATCCGGAAGTCGACGGTGGTCTGGTCGATGGTCGCGTGAACCGGCGAGTGGCCATTTCGGTCATGGTGCTGGTGCTCCTCGCCGTGTGGTCAGCCCTGCGCGGTCGAGCGCATGATGATCTCGTTCACGTCGACGGCGTCGGGCTGGGCGATGGCGTGGGCGATGACATCGGCGACCGCGGAGGCCGGCATTCCCAGTTCATCGGCCGCCGCGCGAGCGGCGGCCCGCACATCGGGGTCGCCGCCGTGCTCGGTGAGTTCCGAGTGGGTGTAACCCGGGCTCACCAGGGTCACCCGGATGTCCCGGCTCTCCTGGCGCAGCCCTTCGGTGAGTGCCCGGACCGCGAATTTGGTGGCGCAATAGATCGCCGCTGTCGGGTCGACCCGATAAGCGGATGACGACGCGATGTTGATGATGTGGCCCGAACCGCGGCTTCGCATGATCGGCAGGGCGGCCGCGATGCCGTACATGGTGCCGCGCAGGTTCACGTCGATCATCCGGTCCCACTCATCGACCCGTAGTGCATCGAGCGTGGACAGGGCCATCACGCCGGCATTGTTGATCAGCACGTCGATGCGTCCGTTGCGTTCCTGGGCGTCCTCGACGAAGGAACGCACGCTGTCTCGGCTGGTCACGTCGAGTTCCTGAAGGTCGGCCGTGCCGCCGGCACGGCGCAGTTGCTCGACGAGCGCCGCGAGCCGGTCGACACGCCGGGCACCGATCACGACGTGGTGGCCGTCGGCGGCCAGCCGGCGGGCGGTCGCCTCGCCGATGCCGCTGCTCGCGCCGGTGATGAGAACAATCTTGGAGGATGGGCTGTGCACTGATTCTCCTGGCGCCTGTTGTCCGCGGCCGAACGCCGCTCATTCAACGATGCCGCCGGAACAGCGGCGGAGGAAGGCAGCGCTTTCCTGGGTGCACGGCACCCTGGCAGCCACGGTCAAGGCCGTTCTACGCTGGTCGACATGCCAGCCAGCGACAACAGGCTCGGTGAGTTTCTCCGCGCCCACCGCGCCCGCGTCGACCCCGGAGAGGTCGGGCTGCGCAGGGGCGGCGGCCGCAGGGTCCCGGGATTGCGCCGCGAGGAGATCGCGGTGCTGGCCGGCGTCAGCGTGGACTACTACGCCCGCCTCGAGCAGGGCCGCGAACGCAAGCCCTCGCCACAACTCCTCGACGCGATCGGGCGGGCCCTGCGCCTGGCCCCGGACGCCCGTGGCCACCTCTTCCGGCTCGCCGGGCTGAGTCCTCGCCCGGCTACCGACCGGCCCCGGGACTCGGTCCACCCTGAGCTGATGCGCCTGCTGGACGCCTTCCCCACCGCCGCCGCCTACGTGCTCAGCCCCGCGTTCGACGTGCTCGCGACCAACAGCGTCGCGGCCGCGCTGCTCTCCCCGTTCGCGGGCACACCCAACATGGTCCGCGTGCTGTTCCAGCACCCTCAGGCGCGCGCCGTGTTTCCGGACTGGCCGTTCCTCGCCGAGAACACCGTGCACGCCCTGCGGCTCAACGCGGGCCACTTTCCCGACGATCCGGGCATCAAGGCTTTGGTGGCCGACCTGTGGCGGAACTCACCGGAGTTCGGCTCCCTCTGGGCGGACCAGACCGTACGCGGCCTGACCCGCATGTTCAAGATCGTGCACCACCCGAACGCCGGACGGATCGAACTGACCTACCAGACCTTCGACGTCGCCGACGCGCCTGGACAGCAACTGCTGGTCGGCACGCCGCAGCCGGGCAGCCGCAGCGCCGAGGCCCTCACCTATCTTGCCGCCGTCCACACACCCGACCCGGCGAGTACAACGGAGATCATCCCGTGGTCCGCCGACGAAGCAGATGCTTGAGCCCGAGGGCAGGTCGACGCGGCCAAGTGCCGACGCTGAGGATGGTGCGCAGGCTGTAGGCGATCCGGGCCAGGCCGGCGGTCACAGCGATCACGGCAAGCGGCCGGGTGAGGAATCCGGAGTGCCCGGCGACGCCGATGATGATCAGGTCCCCGGCCATGGTCAGACCGGCGACGGTGGCCGTCGCGGCCAGCGCACGGCCGGGAGACGTCTCGGGCAGCCAGCGCATCAACCGGCCGGTGGTCGCCAGGGCTCCGGCGGAGGTCGCGAGGCCGGCGGCGATCAACGGAAGCACCGGGATCGCGGTGATCGAGGCGGCCAGGCCGGTGCGCCACGGGTCGGGGTGCAGAAGCAGTAGCCAGCAGATGCCGACCAGCGGTCCGGTGGCGACATAGGTGATCAGCGTCTGCCGGGCGTACGCGGTGGCGAGTTCTCCCGCAAAGGCGGCGGTGACCACATCCGGGGCGCCGAACTCGGCGGTCGCCGCGGTCGCCGCACGGCCGGCGGGTTCACCCCGGTCAGTCCGGTCGGCGACGGCTTGCTCGAGGCCGTCGCGCAGCTCGGCGAGGATCCGCGTCCGCGCGCGGCGAGGGCCGTACAGGCGGGCGGCGACCTCGTCGAGGTAGACCTGGATCGGGGTCTCGGCACCGGAGCCGGTCGACGGGTTCATGCCGGCGCCGGCTTTGTCCCGCCGCCGAGCAGCGCGGAGACTGCGATGGAGAACTCGTCCCAGAGGGCACGGTGTTCGCCGAGCGCCGCACGGCCCGCCGTCGTCAAGTGATAGGTGCGGCGGCGCCGGCCGCCGACGGTCTCCCAATCGCTGCCGATCAGGCCCGCACGTTCGAGGCGGTGCAGAGCCGGATAGACCGTGCCGGTAGGCAGGTCCAGCGTGCCGTTGCTGCCGGCCCGCAGCGACTCGATGACCGCGTATCCGTGCTGGGGGCCAGGCTCCAGCACGGCCAGCAGCAGCGCGTCCACATGGCCTTTGAGCAGTTCCGGGCGCATCGCCACACCACACCTCCGCTTCTGGCCGGTCTTGCGCGGCACGACCGGCCCGCCTACCGTAGCATCACAATACTTTGCGACGCTACATATGGAGGAGTCCATGGACGCCACGATGGTGAGGCTGGCCGAGGCCGTCGGTCTCGGCCAGGAGGTGGTGGGCGGAAAGGCAGCGGCGTTGGCCAAGCTCGCGGCAGGAGGGTTCGCGGTGCCGGCAGGGTTCATCATCACCGGAAGTGCCCACGACGATCCGGCCCTCGACGACCAGGTGTTGGCCGAAGCTGAGCGGCTGGGTGGCACGAGGTTCGCCGTCCGTTCGTCCGCGGCGGCCGAGGACTTGCCCGACGCCTCCTATGCCGGCCTGTATGACACAGTGCTCGACGTCGCCGCCGAACGACTCGGCGCCGCGGTTCGGGAATGCTTCGCCGGCGCCGGCTCATCCCGCGTCGCCGCTTATCGACAGCACCGCGGTGGTGACGCGCCGGCGATGGCGGTCCTGGTCCAGGTCATGATCGACGCGGTCGCAGCCGGAGTCGCCTTCACCGCCCATCCAGTTACCGGCGACCGGAATCAGATTCTTGTCACCGCCACGCACGGTCCCGGTGAGGCCCTGGTGTCCGGCCGGGCCGCAGGCGAGGAATGGGTCAGCGCGGACGGCCGAGCGACCTTGACCCGTCGCGGTCCGACCCGGGTGCTGAGCGGGCGTCAGGCCCGCGCTGTCGTCAGGCTGGCCGGCCGGGCCGCCGCCCTGTTCGGCCGGCCGCAGGACGTGGAGTGGGCGATCGACCGGGACGGCCACCTGTGGATGCTGCAGTCCCGGCCGATGACCGCCCTGCCGCCACCGGCGACCTGGCGGGCACCGGGTCCCGGATTATGGATGCGCAACTTCCGCCTCGGCGAATGGCTTCCCGAACCGGTCACCCCGCTGTTCGCGACCTGGCTGCTTCCCTTGATCGAGGCCGGCTACCTCGACGGCATGCAAGCCACCGTCGGTGTCCGTGTCCCGTTCCGGTGGGAACTGGTCAACGGCTGGTACTACAACGCCGCCCCGATCCCCTCACCCGCACTGCTCGCACGGGTGCTCAGGCACGGCCGCCGTACGGCGACGATCTTGTTCCACGCCCTTGTGCAAGCCGGCCGGAACCCCGTCGCCGCCGATCGTGCCGTCCTGACCACGCTCGACCAACAATGGCGCGAGCAGGAACTACCCCGTTACCGGCAACTCGTCGCGGCCGCCACGGCCGAGATCCCCACGGCGGATCCACACCGGCTGGTGGAACTCGTCGACCAACTCGGGCGGCAGGCCGGCATCGCCCTGTGGTATCTGGCGATCGTCGGCGGCTCGGCGTGGAAAATGGAAGCCTGCCTGACCCGCTTCACCCGTCGTCATCTGGCCGCCGTCCTGACCGACCACGACGGTGGCTCGCAGTCGCTGTTGCGTGGGCTGCCCGGCGCCACACCCACGTTCGATCCGCACGCGGTCCACAGCGCCGACTGGTACCACCCCACCGCCGCCGAACTCCCCGCGCCGGCGGACGGCGCGAGCACCGGCGACGACCGGCAAGCCGGGCTCGCCCCGCTCCGCCGCGCCGCCGAGCACGCGTGCGTCGCCGCTCTGGCCGGGCAGCCCCGCCGGCTCGCGCGGTTCGCCGCGCTGCTGCGAGTGACCCAGCGGTACACCGTCATCCGGGAACAGCAGGCCCGCACATTCACCCTCGCCTGGCCGGCGCTACGGGACTGCGCACTTCGCCTCGGCCGGCACCTGCTCGACACCGGTGCGATCACGGACGTCGACGACGTGTTCTTCCGCACCCGCGCCGAGCTCGGCACCGCCCTGGCGGGTTCGCCGGTCGAGGTCACGACGCGCCGACGCGCGCGGTGGCAGCAACAGCAGCGGCTCCCGGCGCCGCTGTCCCTCGGCCGGCCACCCCGCCTGATCGGGGATGTCATCGCCCGCACCGTCGCGCGGGCCCGTCCCGCCGGCTTCGTGGCCGAGGCCGGCGGTGAGGTGATCGTCGGGCATCCCGCCTCCGCCGGCCAGGCCGCCGGCCCGGTCCGCATCATCACCGACCCTCACGACTTCGCCACGTTCGGCGACGGTGACGTGCTTGTGGCCAAGGCGACCGCGCCCGCTTGGACGCCGCTGTTCGCCCGCGCCGCCGCCGTCGTCACCGACGGCGGGACGCTCGCGGCGCACGCTTCACTGATTGCCCGGGAGTACGGCATTCCCGCCGTCGTCGGCACCGGCACCGCCACCACATCGCTCCGGACCGGCCAGCGCGTCACCGTCAATGGCACCAACGGCACTGTCACCGTCGAATGAGTCGCGGGCCGACGCCACCGGCCGGTCGGCGGCATCAGGGCCGTTCGTCGACCCCGTGGCGAGAGCGACGACGGACACGCAGCAACTCGACGGCGACCGGCACTACGGACACGACGATCCCGACCAGGATCAGCTGTCGCGCACCGCCACAATGCACGAGCCCGCACGCCTGTGGAATGCCGCACCAATTGTTCCGTACCGAAATTTCCGGCTCTGGTCCCGTGAGCCGACGGCTTGGCCGATACTTGCCGCATGCCGGACATCGAGGTGACCGCCGCGGTCCTGGGCAGGCTCGTCGTTCAGGCGGGCCGAACGCTCGACGGGCCGTTCGGCGAGGTTGTCGAACGATACGGCCTCACCCGTAACGCATGGTGGCTGTTGACCGAGCTCTACCGCACCCGAAACGACGAGCTGACGACCATCGGCGAGCACGCCCGGCGAAGCGGTCTCGCGGCCTCGTCCGCCACGATCGCCACCGAACAGCTCACCAAGCGGCGCCTGACCAGGCGCTGGCGGCCGAAGGACAACCGCCGCACCACCTTCGTGGCCATCACCGACGCCGGCTCCGATCTGGTCGACAGCGCCCGCGAAGATCTGGAGCGTTCCGTGTCCGGGCTCTACGACATCTTCGGCTACGAGGACCGCCGCATCTTGCACGACCTGCTGTCCCGGATCGTCCTCGGCGACCACCTCAGGTCCGGCCCTGCCGCGCGGGTGACGACCGCAATCGCGCGTGACTGATCGCCACCGGGAGCGATGCGGCGAGGATGGCGAAGCCCCGGCCACCGTTCGCGGCACAGAGAGTTTCACGACGGAAGTCTTGGGGATCGGAGGGGGCGGCCGATCATCCCGGCATGAGAATCTTGTCGCCTTCGCGCCGGTCGGGCACCCGTCTGGTTCACGTCGGCCGGCAACCGATCTTCGACCGAACCGGGGACGTCGTCGCTTACGAGCTGCTGTTCCGTGGGAGCATGGAGGCGATAACGGCTGGTCGACGAGACACCTACGCGACCAGCGAGGTCATCGTCAACACCTTCACCGAATTCGGCATCGAAGAGGTCGTGGGCGATCGCATCTGTTTCATCAACCTCACCCGTGACTTTCTTGTCGGCGACCTGGCGCTGCCTTTCGGCCCGAGAAATGTCGTCCTCGAGGTCCTCGAGACTGTCGACGTCAACGATGATGTCATCGACGGCGTCGGCGCCCTGACGGATCAGGGCTACACCATCGCCCTCGACGACTTCGTTCTGGGCTCCGGCCATGAAAAACTGCTGCCGTATGCCTCGTACGTGAAGCTGGATCTGCTGCACTCCGATCCGCGCCGCCTCGACGAGGTGGTAGCCGCGTGCCGGGCCTACGATCACATCCAGATGGTCGCCGAAGGCTTGGAAACCAGCGAACACCTCGCTCTGTGCAATTCCTATGATTTCGAACTGCGTCAGGGCTACGTACTCAGCCGTCCTCAGGTTCTCACCACCGCACGCGTCACCTCGTCCAAGCTTCGCCGGCTCGAGCTGATCGCCGCGCTCTGCGCTGCCGACCCGGACCTGGACCGCATCGTCTCGATCATCGTGAGCGATCCGGCGCTGACCATCCGGGTGTTACGCGCCAGCAATTCCGTCGCCGTCGGCGCGACAAGCAGGGTCTCTTCCGTACGGCAAGCCGTCGTCATGCTGGGTGTCGCCCAGATCCGCCAATGGGCTGTGCTGATGGTGGTCGAGGACACCGAGGAGGCGGCCGAGGCCCACCTGATCGAGGCACTGACCCAGGCTCGGCTCTGTCAGCTCCTGGCACCGAAGTTCGGCGCCCACCCGGACGCCGGATTCATGACCGGTTTGATCACCGCAGTCGCCGGCCTGCTCGGCGTCAGCACCGCCTCGATGGCGCACCAGCTTCCACTCGCGCCCGACATCAAGACCGCCCTGGAGCGCGGAGCCGGCCCGCTCGGTCAAATGTTGCGAGTGGTCGATGCCTATCAACGCGGAGACGTCATGCAGGCGGCTGCGGCCCACCAAACCGACGACCTCACCCGCGCAGTCATCGAGGCGATGCGCTGGGCGGCGAAAGCCACATCTTCACCTGCCGCCTCCTATGCGGGATCCTAGGACTGCGCGGACCGCGGTGAGCAAGTCGGTATTGGCGAAGGGTTTGGCGAGGACCTGCCGGAACTTGCCACTCCAGCTGCCGCCGAGCCGGCCGCATACCACGGGGTCGGGACCAACGGCTCTGTCCCGCGCCGCCCGGCTGGACTGTCGTGGAGGTCAGCGGGACAACGTCGGGAGGCCGCCATGAACAAGATCTCGCCATCGGTGTTGACCGAGGCCGTACGGCTCGCGACCATGTCACCCTCCCTGCACAACAGCCAGCCCTGGCGGTTCCGGGTCGGCACAAACACGGTCGAGGTGTACGCCGACCGCAGCCGCCGCCTCCAGGTGCTCGATCCGGCCGGCCGTGAGTTGCTGATCAGCGTGGGCGCCGCCGTCTTCACGCTGCGTCTGGCTCTGCGCAACGCCGGCCTGCGGAGCCGTGCCGACCTGTTTCCGGACCCCGGCGAGCCGGATCTGGTGGCTCGGGTGGCGCCGGACACCGCCCACCCGTCTCCGCCCGGACCGGCCTGTGAGGCGCTCATGGCGGCCGTCCCGCACCGGCACACCAACCGATGGCCGTTCGCCCGGGCCGCGGTGCCGGCGGACGCCGTCGAGCACCTGTCCGACGCGGCCCGCCGCGAGGGCGCCCGGCTGCGGATGCTCAGCGCCGTCAGCCGGAACGCGGTGCTCGGCCTGTCACAGTCGGCGGACCGGCTGGTGCGCGCCCGGCCCGGCTATCGCGAGGAGCTGGTCCGCTGGGCCGCCGCCGGAGCCGGTCGGAGCGACGGCGTGCCCGGCTGGGCGATCGGCCCCTGGGACGCGCTCGAAGTGATCCCGGTCCGGGACTTCGCCAAGGCCTCGTCGCTGCCCGCCCCGACCGAATACTTCGAGCCGCACCCGGTCCTGCTGGTGCTGGCCACCTCCCGCGACGAACCGTCCGACCACGTACGGGCCGGCCAGGCCCTGCAACGGGTGCTGCTGACCGCCACCTGGCTGGATCTCGCGACCGCGCCGATCAGCCAGCCGATCGAGATACCGGAGATCCGGGCGAAGCTCGGGGGCGCCGGCGACGACTGGCCGGCGCAGATGGTGCTCCGGATCGGCTACGGCCGGATCACCACCCCGACGCCACGCCGGCCGCTCGACGAGGTCCTGCTTCCCGATCAACGCCGGGACAAGAGCCAGAATCCGCCGATCCCGAGCGCGGGCTTCAGCCGGGACGCCGAACTGCCGAAGTCATGAGTGACACGTGTGGTGGCTCCGGTCGTGCGCCCGACGCCGGACTGAGCTGAGGTGGTTTCTGTGCCGGCAACCTTTCGCAAGATCAAGATTGCGGTACGCCTGATGTCCAGCATGGCGATTCTTCTGGGGCTGATGATCACCATGATCGTCGTCGGGCTGTCGGCCATCTCGAATCAACGCCGGGCGACGGCGGACGTGCAGGACTACCGCACAGCGACCAGCCTGGCGATGCAAGTGAAGTTTCGGTCGGCTGACTTCAACGGCTGGCAGACCGCGTACGCCTTCGACGTGACCAGGGGCGTGCCGGACGCGGCGGCCGACAGTGCGGAGAGCCGGGCGGCCTTCCTCGCCGCGGCCGAAGCCTTCCGTACCGAGCTGAACGCGCTGAGCCAGGCCCGGCTCACGGCCCAGGACCGGGCCACCGTCAGCTCGGCGACGGCGATGTTCGACGAGTTCATGACGATGGATGCCAAGATCATCGCGAACTTCCGGACCGGCGATCCGGTACTCGTCACGGCCGCGGAACGGCTCGTCGCGGTGGACGAGATCGCCATCTTCACCAAGCTGGCGGCGGCCGTGGACGACCTGGTCGCCTCCATCGACGACAGGTCCGCCGCCGCCGTTGCCGCCGCCACGGCGGCCTCGCGCACATCGTCGGCACTCATGCTGGCCGCGGGCGCCGGCGCGGTGACCGCGGGCGCGGCTCTCGGACTGCTCCTGACCCGCTCGATCACCCGGCCGCTGCGAGCGCTGAACCGACGGCTCCGCGACATCGCCGACGGGGAAGGCGATCTCACCCAGCGCGTCCACGACGACAGCCGCGACGAGATCGGTCAGGCCGCGCGCAGCTTCAATCGCTTCGCCGAGCGCATGCAGGTGCTGGTGGGCAGGGTGGCGGCCGAGGCCGCCCGGGTGGCGCGCGCCGCCGACGAGTTGGGCACCATCAGCACGCAGCTCGCGGACGGCGCCGCCGGCACCAGCTCCCAGGCGGGCGTGGTCAGCTCCGGCGCCGAGGAGGTCTCCGCGATCGTCTCGACGATGGCCGCCTCCGCGGAACAGATGAGCGCGTCCATCGCCGAGATCTCCCGCAGCGCGAGCCGGGCGTCCGAGATCGTCGAGGACGGCGTCCGCGCCACCGCCGACGCCAACGAGACGGTCGCACGGCTCGGCGTCGCCTCCGCGGAGATCCAATCCGTCGTCGACCTGATCACCGCGATCGCCCAGCAGACCAACCTGCTGGCGTTGAACGCCACCATCGAGGCCGCGCGTGCCGGTGAGACCGGAAAAGGCTTCGCGGTGGTCGCCGGCGAGGTCAAGAACCTCGCTGAGCAGACCGCCACGGCGACCGAGACCATCGTGCGGCAGATCGCCGCCATCCGTGGCGGCAGCGAGGCGGCAGTCGAGGCGATCGCGCGGATCGGCACGGTGGTGTCCGAGATCAACAGCACCCAACTGGCTATCGCGTCGGCGATCGAGGAGCAGACGGCGACGACCGCGGAGATGAGCCGCAACGTGGCGGAGACCGCCACGGGAGCGGGCGAGATCGCCGGCAGCATCCAGGACGTCGCGCAGACCGCGGAGCGGACGAGCACCGGTGCTTCACGCACTCAGGACACCGCGCAGGACCTCGGCCACGCGTCCCATGACCTGCAATCCCTCGTGGCAACCTTCCGCTACTGAAAGCGTACGTACCTTCTTCCCGGTCCCCGGCGCCGTCGGCTTCTCGTCCGACGGCGACTGCGGACGAAGGACGATCCACGCACGGCAGACACCTGCGCATCCGCCACCGAGCTGAGTGGATTCAGCGCTTGCTGCCCCGACGCGTGGCCCAGGCGACGGACGGTCGCCACCCGGGCCGGGCACAGGTCTCGACCGCTCTCCCGGTTCCGGGTCGTTCGCCTCTGGGACACGCGATCGCACCGGTACAGGCTCGACGCGACAGGACGTTCCAAAACCGGTGACAGCGGCCGGGTGATTCGTGAGGAGGCAAGGCGATGAATAGGTCCGAGATTCGGATCCTGGATCCACGGAAGGGAGACCTTGTCACTGTGTGCCGAGGTCCGACCGCATCGAACGCGTGCCCGCTGGCCGACGAGAACGGCGTCGTCGCGTGCGCGGGCTTTCTGATCGCCCCGGCCGACGGGGATCCCGAGTATTGGCCCCTCTCGATCCCGCGCGGGTACCTGCACTGTGACGTGCCCTGGAACGAGCGCGCGCGGACCTACGCGAGGAAGGCCCAGAGGTCACACGCCCGGTGGGCGGAAGGGCTCGAGGCGGAAAGGGCGAGACTGTTCCGGCTGGCCGCGGCTGGAGACCGCAGATACCGGGACATGGACGAGTACGAACTCAGAACGACCGCGCTGTGGCGCTGGCGGAAATCCCCCTTCGCCGAGGGCGACCGGCAGAGGGAGGAAAGGTCCCGCCACCGGGCGAGCGCCTACCTCAGCTTCCTGAGGCATCGACGCAGTACGAGCGTGTCCTCCTCCTCCAGCCGCCAGGCAGGGGTCCCGTCGGTCCGGGACGTTCGGCCCTGCCCGGCCGTCCCGCCGTCCACCAGGCTGAAGGGAGATCAAGCGAGGAGAGACCCATGCGAGCAGCAGTCGTCACCAGCTTCACCGAACCGCTGACGGTCCAGGAGGTTCCGGTACCCGAGCCCGGCCCGGGACAGATCAGGGTCCGCATCGAGGCGAGCGGCCTGTGCCACACCGACATCCACGCCGCTCGTGGCGACTGGCCGGTCAAGCCCACGCCTCCGTTCATCCCGGGCCACGAAGGCGTCGGGATCGTCGACAAGGCCGGCGCTGACGTCACCGGGCACCAGGCGGGCGACCGGGTGGCGATCCCCTGGCTCGGTCACGCCTGCGGCACCTGCGACTACTGCGTCAGCGGCTGGGAGACGCTCTGCGAGAGCCAGCTCAACACCGGTTACGCGCTCGACGGCGGGCACGCCGAGTATCTGATCGCCGACGCCGGCTACGTGGTCGCCGTACCGGCCGGCATCGACCCCGCCGAAGCGGCGCCGCTCACCTGCGCGGGCGTCACCACCTACAAGGCGGTCAAGGTCGGCGGGGTCACGCCGGGTGACCGCGTGGCCATCTTCGGCATCGGCGGCCTCGGTCACCTCGCCCAGCAGTACGCGCAGATCTTCGGCGGCGAAACCATCGCGGTCGACGTGACCGAGGAGAAACTGGCCCTGGCCAAGGAGCTCGGCGCGGCCCACGTCGTCAACGCGGCCACCACCGACCCGGTCGCGGCGATCGAGGCGCTCGGCGGCGCCGACGTGGCGATCGTTCTCGCGGCCGACCCCAAGGTGCTCGAGCAGGCTCACGCTTGCCTGCGGCGTGGCGGCCGGCTGGTCCTGGTCTCGCTGCCCAAGGACAACACCATGTCGTTGCCGATCTTCCAGACCGTGCTCAAGGGGATCTCGGTGATCGGATCCATCGTGGGCACCCGGGCCGACCTGGCCGAGGTGTTCCGGCTGCACGCCGCCGGGCGCACCCGCGTGTTCTACGAGACGCGCGGCCTCGACGACATCAACGAGGCGATCGACGACGTGCTGCACAGCCGGGTCCCGGCCCGCCTGGTGCTGCTGCCCTGACCTCGAGGGGAACAATCATGGACGGCGCCCTCCTGAACGCCACCACACACGTCCTCACCTCGGACGGCCGGATCGTCGAGATCCGGCCGGTGGACCCCGGTGACCGGCCGGCCCTCGCCGCCCTCTACGGGCAGGCGAGTCCGGACAGTCTGCGGTCGCGGTTCTTCGCGTCGCCCGGCTCCGCGTCGCTCGCGGCGGAGGTCGACCGCCTCTGCCGCCCGCAGAACACCCGGCACCTCGCCGTCCTGGCCGCCGAGGGCGACGAGGTGATCGGGGTCGCGGAGTGTGAGCGCACCGACGACACCGACCGGCGGGCGGAGTTCGCTGTGTTCGTCGCCGACGCGCACCACGGCCGCGGCGTCGGCACCCTGCTGCTGGAGCACCTCGCCACGCTGGCCCGGCGGCAGGGGATCGAGGAACTGGTCGGCGAGGTGCTGCCCACCAACATGGCCATGCTGCGCGTCGCCCGTGACCTGAACGCACACGCCTGGTCCCGGTTCGGCGACGGCATCATCGACCTCGGGCTCGGCACCGGGGACGACTCGGCGGCCGTGGACACCCGCGACCGCGTCGCCGAACGGGCCTCGCTGCGCGCCCTGCTCTCACCGGCCTCGGTGGCCGTCGTCGGGGCCGGCCACCGCCCCGGCGGCGTCGGCCACGAGACGGTGCGGGCACTGCGGGAGTACGGCTTCCAGGGCCGTCTGCACGTCGTCAACCGCAGCGGCAAGGACGTCGCCGGCATCACCGCCCATCGATCCGTGCGTGAGTTGCCCGCTCCCGTCGAACTGCTCGTGGTCGCCGTACCGGCCGACCAGGTCGCGCCGGTGCTCGCCGACGGCGCCCGGGTCGGCGTACGAGGGGCGGTCGTGCTCAGCGCCGGTTTCGGCGAGGCCGGGCCCGAGGGCCGTCAACGGCAGCACGAACTCGTCGCGTTCGCCCGCCGCCACGGCATCAGGGTGGTCGGCCCGAACTGCCTCGGCGTCGTCAACACCGACCCCGGTGTACGCCTGAACGCCAGCTTCGCACCGTCGGCGCCGCTCGCGGGCGGGCTCGCCGTGGCGGCGCAGTCCGGAGCGGTCGGCATCGCGCTCCTCGACGACGCGACCCGCGCCGGATGCGGCATCTCCAGCTTCGTCTCGCTCGGCAACAAGGCCGACGTCAGCGGCAACGATCTCATCGCCTACTGGTACGACGACCCTGCCACGCAGGCGGTCGCCCTGTACCTCGAGTCGTTCGGCAATCCGCGCAAGTTCGCCCGGACGGTCCGCGCCCTGGGCCGCCGCAAGCCGGTGCTGGCCCTCAAGAGCGGCCGTTCGGACTCCGGGCGCCGGGCCGGCGCGTCGCACACCGCCGCGGCCGCGGCCCCGGCCGCGACCGTCGACGCCTTGTTCGCGCAGGCCGGAGTCGTCCGGCCGGCCGGCCTGGGCGAGCTGATGGACGCCGCCCGCATGCTCACCGGCCAGCCGCTACCGACCGGCGACCGTCTCGCCGTGGTCGGCAACGCGGGCGGCCTCAACGTGCTCGCCGCGGACGCGGCCGAGGCCGGCGGCCTGACGGTGCCCTCCCTGAGCCCTGCGCTGTGCGCACGGTTGACGGCGGAGACTCACGGCATCACCGGTCTCGACAATCCGATCGACCTGGGGGCGGGCGCACCGGCCGCCGTTTTCGCGTCGGCCGCGGAGATCGTCGCCTCCTCCGGTGAGGCGGACATGCTCCTGCTGGTCATCATCGGCACGCGGGCCAACGACACCGCCGGCATCCGGGACGCGCTGGCTGCCGTGGTCGACCGGCACCCCGCCCTGGCGGTCGCGGCCGTCGTGATCGGCGCCGAGGACGTCGTTCGACTCGGCGCCCGGGGCGCGCCCGTCTATCCCTTGCCGGAACGAGCGGTCCAGGCGCTGGCCCACGCCTCCCGGTATGCGCGGTGGCGAAACCAGCCGCTGGGTCGGCGTCCCGAGCTGGCCGGCGTGCGCACCGGCGAAGCACGGGCGGCGGTGGAGGCGGCCCTGGCCGGCGGAGGGGGATGGCAGAGTTACCGGCGCACGGCCGAGATCCTCACGGCGTACGGTATTCCGCTGCTCCCGGCGACGCTGTGCGCCACACCGGCCGAGGCGATGGCCGCCGCCGCGCGGATCGGCTATCCGGTGGTACTCAAGTGCGCCGACTCCGAGCTGGTGCACAAGACCGACTCGGGCGGCGTACGCCTCGATCTGACCGGCCCGGAAGAGGTCGAGGAGGCCTTCGCGAAGGTGTCGGCCGCCGGCCGCCCCGGCACCGGTGTGCTCGTCCAGCGACAGCACAGCGCGCCGGTCGAGCTCGTCGCCGGGGTGGCGCACGACCCGCTGTTCGGCTCGGTGGTGCTCCTCGGGCTGGGCGGGGTGCACACCGACCTGCTCGGCGATCGCGCTTTGCGGCTGGTCCCGGTGACCGATCGCGATGCCGGACGGATGTGGCGCGGCCTGCGCGGCGCGCCCCTGCTGACCGGATACCGCGGGTCGCCACCGGCCGACACGGCCGCCCTGGAGGACCTGATGCTGCGAGTCGGCCGGCTGGCTGAGGACTTTCCCGAGGTCGCCGAGCTCGACCTCAATCCCGTACTCGCCGGTCCCGGCGGCGTCGTCGCGGTGGACGCCAAGCTGCGTCTCGCGCCGGCCGGCCGGGAACCGGATGCCACGTCACGCGCGTTGCGCGCGGTCTAGCGCCTCGGAAGGAGGCCGTCATGACCAGCCAGAAGATCATCGTCGGGTACGACCGTTCACCGCAATCGAGGATTGCCGCCGGTTGGGCCCTGGACGAGGCGGCCCGCAGCGGAGCGCTCGTCGAGTTCCTCTATTCCTGCGAATGGCCCCTGGGCTGGGCCCCGGCGGCCGCGATGGTCCCGGCGACCTCGATCCTGCCCGCCGAGGAGATCCGGCGGGGCATCCGGGAGACCCTGGCCGAGGCCGTCGCCACGGCCGCCGCGACCCATCCGGAGGTACGCACCAAGACCGCGACGGTGGACGCCGGGGCGGCCCTGACACTGATCGATCGATCCACGGACGCCGACCTGATCGTCGTCGGCGCGCACGGGCACAGCGCGGTGGCCGGACTGCTGGGCTCGGTCAGCGTCGCGGTCTCCGCGCATGCGCACTGCCCGGTCGTCGTCGTGCGTGGCCGCCTCGACCCGCACGGCCCCGTCGTCGCCGGCATCGACGAGTCGTCGTCCACGCACACCGTCCTGAGCCTGGCCTTCCACGAGGCCGCCGCCCGTGGGGCACGGCTGGAACTGATCCGGGCCTGGGCCCCGGCACATGGCACACCCGTCGAGGAAACCGTTCCCACCGGCGTCCGGCGTTCGTTCGACGACCTGGTCAACTCCTGGCGGGAGAAGTACCCCCAGGTGCCGGTCACGGCCCGGGCCGTCGTCGAACACCCCGCCGGGGCACTCATCGAGGCCAGCCGCAACGCCCGGCTGCTCGTCGTCGGCACCCGTGGCCGCGGCGCACTGCGGGGCCTGCTGCTCGGCTCGGTGAGCCAGCACCTGCTGCGGCACTCCTCCTGCCCGGTCATGGTGGCCCACGAGTCCCAGCGGGACAGCGCTTGATCAGCTCACACCCACGGCGAGAGACCGGCGCTCATGCCCAAGGGCTCCCCCATTCAGGGCTTCCGATACGTGTGGACCCGGCCGGGTGCCGCCTAGCGTCGAAATCATGGAGCGAGAACCGCGGTACTCATCAGACCCCGGCCCCCGCGCGGTGGGACGGGTCACCGGGCGGGTGCGCCTCGGCCCGGTGATCGGCCGCGTACCGCCCATCGAGCGGGCCCACACCGAGATCGCACACTTCCACGAGCTGCCGAAGCCGGTCTTCTCCGACACCTCCGGCGTTCGCCGCCGGCGGCTGCGGGCCGGCGCCCTCACGGTCGGCGCCCTGCTCCTGATCCTGCTGCTCGCCTTCTGGATCAGCCAGTTGAGCGGGGCGCTGGAATGACCCTCTACCACGGCACGCACCAGACCACGTCGAGACCGGCCCGGCGGAGCGGGCCCCACCTGATCGCGCTCGTCCTGGTCGCGCTGCTCGGCCTGCTGGCGAACATGCTGCTCGTCGAGGCCTATCTGCGCAACGACTTCGCCCCGGACAGTGAACCCGGTCAGGAGCAGCCGGCCGACGCGGTGCCGGCGGCGGTCGCGTCCGGCGGACCGGTCATCGACGTCTCCGGCACCTCACCGCACACCTACCGAATGCCGGCCCGGACGATCGCTCTGACCTTCGACGACGGACCTGATTCGCGGTGGACGCCGCGGATTCTCGACGTCCTGCACCGCCATCAGGCCCGCGGCACGTTCTTCGTGCTCGGCTCGCTGGTAGTCCGCCACCCGGAACTGGCCCGGCGCATCGCGGCCGAGGGGCACGAGATCGGCGTGCACACGTTCACCCACCCCCGGGTGGCCGCCTTGCCGACGTGGCTGCGAGGCCTGGAACATTCCGCGACCCGGGGCGCGATCGCATACACCACCGGACGAAGCAGCTCGCTGTACCGCCCGCCGTACTCGTCGATCGCCGACGCCCTCGACAACAGCGACCTACCGACCCTGCGCGAGACCGCCCACCAGGGATATCTGACGGTTCTGAACGACCTCGACGGTGAGGACTGGCAACGGCCGGGGGTGGAGGCGATCGTCCGCAACGCCACACCCGCCGGCACCTCGGGCGCGATCGTTCTCCTGCACGACGCCGGCGGAGACCGGTCGCAGACCGTCGCGGCACTCGACCGGCTCATTCCCCGGCTCCAGGCCCGCGGTTACCGCTTCACCACCGTCTCCGCTGCCCTGGCCGGAAGCATCCCGGCGGCCAACCCGCAAGCCGGCTTCGCGGAGAGGTCGCGTGGCTGGGCGCTGGTGTGGATGGTCCGCACGGCCGACCTCACGCTGGAACTTCTCTGGCTGCTGCTGTTCGCCGCCGGGGTGCTGTTCCTGGGCCGCACCCTGCTGGTCGTGGTGACCGCCCAGCGGCATGCCCGCCGGCGACGATCACCGGGCTGGAGCTGGGGACCACCCGTATCCGACCCGGTCACCATCGTCGTCCCCGCGTTCAACGAGGCGAAGACGATCGAGCCCGCGGTACGGTCGCTGGCGCAGTCCGTGCATCCCGGCGTCGAGGTGATCGTGGTGGACGACGCGTCCACCGACGGCACCGGGGCCGTGGTGACCGGCCTGCGCCTGGACAACGTCCGGGTGATCCGGACTCCGTCGGGCGGCAAGGCAGCGGCCCTCAACACCGGGGTGGCGTTCGCCCGCCACGACCTGATCGTCATGGTGGACGCCGACACGGTCGTGGAGGCGGATGCGATCCACCGGCTCGTGCAACCGTTCGCCGATCCGCGGGTGGGCGCCGTGTCGGGCAACGTCAAGGTCGGCAACCGGCACAGTCTGCTCGGCACCTGGCAACACATCGAGTACGTCGTCGGCTTCAACCTCGACCGCCGCCTGTACGACATGCTCGGCTGCATACCCACCATTCCCGGGGCGCTGGGAGCGTTCCGCCGCCGCGCCGTCGAGGACGCGGGCGGGCTACAGGTCGACACGCTCGCCGAGGACACCGACCTCACCATCGCCGTACACCGTGCCGGTTGGCGTGTGGTGTTCGAGGAAACCGCACGCGCGTGGACGGAGGCGCCAACCGGCCTGAGGCAGCTGTGGCGACAGCGTTATCGCTGGAGTTTCGGCACCATGCAAGCGCTGTGGAAGCACCGCGGCGCGGTGATCGAACGAGGTCCTTCCGGGCGGTTCGGGCGACGGGGCCTTCTGCTGGTCACGCTGTTCAGCGTGCTGCTACCACTCTTGGCGCCGCTGCTCGACATCATGGCGGTGTACGGGCTGGTATTTCTCGACCGGTGGGCGGCCACGATCGGCTGGCTGTCGATGATGGTTATCCAGGCCGTGACGTCGGCGATCGCCTTCCGCCTCGACCACGAGAGCCTCCGGCCGCTGTGGACGTTGCCGTTGCAGCAGGTGTTCTATCGCCAGCTCATGTACCTGGTTCTGCTGCACTCGGCCCTGACCGCCGTCGCCGGTCGGCGCCTGCGGTGGCAGAAACTGCGTCGCACCGGGGAGGTGACCCGGCCGGCGCCGGTCGGCTGAAGACCCACCGTCACCGATCAGCAGCCGCCGTGTGGTCACGCCCGCGCCCTCCGGTGCCCGCTGGTGGAGCGACCGGACATCAGATCAAGTTCGTTCTGCAGGTTCCGGGCGAATAAGTCCAGGTCAGGGCAGCGAGCCGGGTCGGCTACAGCAGTCACGGTGAGTGATCCGGCATAGGACAACGCCTGACACGACAGCGTGAGATTGGAGGAGCCGCCGGGTACGACGGGAATCATGGAGCGCACCGTTACACCGGCAAGATTCACCAGGTGATCAGGACCGCGCAGGCAGCTGATCACGATGTGCAGGCGTCGCTGGTGGTTCATGTACCACCGGTAGCCGCCGGTCGCGGCGAACAAGCGGAAGGCGCCCCCCAGCAGGCTGATCGGTGCCGGTCCCGCCGCCCGGTGGCGTCCGGCCCGCGTGGCGGCCGTGACCCGGGCCATCCTGTCCTCCTTGCACCCGGTGACAGGTACCGTCAGCAGGAGCGGGCTGACCGCGTTGCCGGCGCCCGTTCTGTCGCCGGCCACCGGCACGCCGACGCGGATCTCCGTGACTCGCTCGCCGCGGTGGGCCAGCAGACGACGTAGTGCCTCGCCTACTGCCACCAGCACCGCCGCGTTCACGGTGGCGCCGGAACGCCGGGCAGTCTCCTGCACCGCGGCGAGGTCGGCGTGAGCGGCCACCGCCCGCCGCCGTCGCCCGGTGGGGCGCAGCAACGAGCTGGGCGCGACGCCCCCAGGGAACAGCCCGCCACCGGCGGCCATCGCGTCGCGCAAGCCGCGCCACCAACCGCGGTCGTCATCACCCGGCGCGGGCGTGCTCTCCTCGGTCGGCTCCGCCTGGTCGAACAGCCGCCGCAGGAGGGCGAGGCCGCCGAGCCCGTCGACGAGCGCGTGGTGGACCACCAGGACGAGGGCGGTGCGGTCCTCCTCGACGCCGGTCACGAAGACGGCTCGCCACAGCGGCCGGTCCCGGCGCAGCCACCGCTTGAACTCCGGCATCGCGGCTTCGAGCAGCGCCCGTTCGTTGCCCGGAAGCCGGCATCGGAGCTTGTACATATGCCGGGCCGGGTCGAAGACGGGGTCGGGCGCCCAGAAGGCTCTGCCGCGGACGCGGACGAGGCACTGCCGCAACCGCGGGATCCGTCGGACACGCTCACCGAGCACTCTCATGCCCTCGGCGACATCGAATCCGGGACCGAGGACCAGCACGACGGCGAACTGCTCGGGCGCTGAAGGACGGTCCATGGCGAGGACGGCGAGATCGGCATTGCTGACCCGTTCTCGGGACGGCTGATCCACGTCACGCTTCATCACAGGTCTCCGATCACTCGGGGCGTGGCTGCCCGGGCCGGGGCGGCGCGGGACGCGGTGCGGACGCGAGCCACGACGCCTCCCCGGACGTCTCGCCAGGGCCTTCTCAAATGATCAACGCTGGACGCATCGGCCAGTAGGGTCCTTCGGCACCACTTCCGCCCGGGCGGCCTGGACGCCGGCTCCACGCCCGCCGTCATGCAGGCCGACGCTGTGAACACCGGCTTCAAGGCCGATCGTCCCGGTCAGCCCGGGGACGGTGGGCTGACTGTTCAAGCCGGCCCTTGGGGCACTCCTCCGGTTCGAGGACGGCCGCCTCCACACGAGCGCGGACGCGGCTGAGGCCTCGATGTGGCACGACCCCCGGGACGTTCGACCCTGTGGCGTGGGACGTCTCGAGTGCACCCTTCGAGGTGCGGAGCGGGCGGGTCGAGATTCGAGGTCCGGCGCGCCGCCTCGATCAGCAACGTCCGGAGGTCAGCGATGACTCGCACCTGGCAGGAGCTCGAACCTCGGCAACGGTCGGCCCTGGCGTGGCTGGCCGCGGTGGAACTGGTGTGCACGGCCGTGGCCGCCGTCGACCTCGCTCGCCGTCCGTCCTCGCGCATCCGCGGCCCCAAGGCCGCGTGGTGGCCGGCCATCTTCATCCAGCCGATCGGGGCACCGGTGTACCTCATCTGGGGCCGCCGCCGGCGGGGATGAGGCCGCCGTGAGCCGGCCCCGGGCGTACGCCGTCGAACCGTGGCAGCTGCGCGAGACCCGTCTCGAGCAGCGGCTGCTGGCCCGGTCGGAGTCGCTGTTCGCGCTCTCCAACGGACACCTCGGGCTGCGCGGCAACCTCGACGAAGGCGACCCGCACGCCCTGCCCGGAACCTATCTCAACTCGTTCTACGAGTTGCGGCCGCTGCCGTACGCCGAGGGCGGCTACGGCTACCCGGAATCCGGCCAGACCATCGTCAACGTCACCGACGGCAAGGTGATCCGCCTGCTGGTCGACGACGAGCCCTTCGACGTACGAGACGGCCGGCTGCTTCACCATGAGCGCGTGCTGGACCTGCGCGACGGGGTGCTGCGCCGCGAGGTCGTCTGGCGATCCCCGGCCGGGCCCACCGTAAGGATCCGCTCCACCCGCCTGGTTTCTTTGACCCACCGCTCCACAGCCGCGATCGAGTACGAGGTCGAACCGGTCGACGCGCCCGTGCGGGTCATCGTCCAATCGGAGCTGGTCGCCAACGAGACGCTGCCGGGCCCGATGCGGGACCCCCGGGTCTCGGCCGTGCTGCGCGCGCCGCTGGTCGCCGAGACCAGCCACGCCGACGGCACCCGCGCGCTGCTGATGCACGAGACCAGGGAGAGCGGTCTGCACCTGGCCGCCGGGATGGATCACGTCCTGACGGGACCGTCCGGCCTGCGATGCGACACCGAGGCCGGCGACGATCTCGCCCGCACCACGGTGGTCTGCCGTCTGGCGCCAGGGCAGCGGCTGCGACTGGTGAAGCTGCTGGCCTACAGCTGGTCGGAGCACCGCTCACGGTCCGCGCTGCGGGATCGGGTCGCCGCGGCTCTCGAAGGCGCACGTTTCGAGGGGTGGGAGGGCCTGCTCGGCGCTCAGCGAGCCCGCCTGGACGCCTTCTGGGACTGCGCCGACCTCCAGGTGGACGGGGACGCCGAGGTGCAGCAAGCGGTCCGCCTCGCCCTGTTCCACATCCTGCAAGCCGGCGCCCAGGTGCGGGGCCGGCCCATCGCGGCTAAAGGCCTGACCGGCCCCGGCTACGACGGCCACGCCTTCTGGGACACCGAGCGCTTCGTCCTTCCGGTGCTGACCTACCTCCAACCGGACGCCGCGGCCGAGGTGCTGCGCTGGCGCCACTCCACCCTGGGTCTGGCCCGCGAACGAGCCGCCACCCTGGGCTGGTCCGGCGCCGCCTTCCCGTGGCGGACCATCGGCGGTCAGGAGTGTTCCGGCTACTGGCCGGCCGGCACGGCGGCGGTCCACGTCGGGGCGGACATCGCCGACGCGGTCGTCCGTCACGTCAACGCGACCGGCGACCTGGTGCTCGAACAGGACGCCGGGGTTGACCTGCTGGTGGAGACGGCCCGGATGTGGGCTTCCTTCGGCCACCACGACCGGCGGGGCGCGTTCCACCTCGACGGCGTGACCGGTCCGGACGAGTACACCGCGCTCGCCGACGACAATGTCTACACCAACCTCATGGCCCGCCGAAATCTCACCGCGGCCGCCGACGTGGTGGAACGCCACCCGGATCGCGCCGCGGCGCTCGACGTACGCGACGACGAGGTCGCCGCCTGGCGCACCGCCGCGGCGGCGATGTCCGTCCCGTACGACGAACAACTCGGCGTGCACCCCCAGGTCCGCGGATTCACCCTGCGAAAGGAATGGGACTTCGCCACCACCCGGCCCGAGGAGTACCCGCTCCTGCTCCATTACCCCTACCTCGATCTGTACCGCACCCAGGTCGTCAAGCAGGCCGACCTGGTACTCGCCATGCACTGGTGCGGAGACGCGTTCACCGCCGAGGACAAGGTACGCAACTTCGCCTACTA
>NZ_RJAC01000037.1 GCF_003999975.1 Actinoplanes solisilvae
ATAGCGGAGGGGAAACGCCCGGTCTCATTCCGAACCCGGAAGCTAAGCCCTCCAGCGCCGATGGTACTGCACTCGGGAGGGTGTGGGAGAGTAGGACGCCGCCGGACTCAACGTGACAGCCGAGGGCCGCCCCGATGACGGGGTCGGCCCTCGGCTGCTTTTCTATGTTCACCCCCCGAGTAGCTTTGAACGTCGAGGCAAGCCCGCTAAGTCGAGGGCCGGCCGTACCGGAAGGATTGATCCGTGACTACTGGACCCCAGGACGAGGGCGGCTCCGCGCCTCGCGATGACGAGCGCCGAGGCGGCCGTGGTCGCGAGGGCGACCGGGGCGGCTTCCGGGGCGACCGGAGTGACCGGGGCGGCTTCCGTGGCGGCGACCGTGACCGCGGTTCGTCCGGTGGCGACCGCGGTGGTTTCCGTGGCGGCGACCGGGACCGTGGTTCCTCCGGTGGCGACCGTGGCGGTTACCGGGGCGGCTCCTCCGGCGGTGACCGCGGCGGGTTCCGTGGCGGCGACCGTCCGCAGAGCGGTGGCTACCGTGGGGGCGACCGTCCCCAGGGTGGCGGCTTCCGCGGCGGCGACCGCGACCGTGGTGGTTACCAGGGTGGCGGCTATCAGGGCGGCGACCGCCGTGGCGTGACCGGCGGCGACCGTCCGCAGGGTGGCGGCTACCGGGGCGACCGTCCGCAGACCGGCGGGTTCCGTGGCGGTGACCGTCCCCAGGGTGGTGGCTACCGCGGTGACCGTCCGCAGACTGGCGGCTTCCGTGGCGGCGATCGTCCGCAGGGTGGCGGCTTCCGTGGCGGCGACCGCCCGCAGGGCGGCTACCAGGACCGTGACCGCGGCGGCTTCCAGGACCGCGGCGACCGCCCCCAGAGCGGCGGCTACCGCGGTGGCGACCGTCCCCAGGGCGGCGGCTACCGGGGCGGCGACCGTCCGCAGAGCGGCGGGTTCCGTGGCGGCGATCGTCCGCAGAGCGGTGGATACCGGGGTGGCGACCGCCCGCAGGGCGGCTACCAGGACCGTGACCGCGGCGGCTTCCAGGACCGTGACCGCGGCGGCTTCCAGGACCGTGGTGACCGTCCCCAGGGTGGCGGCTTCCGCGACCGCGGCGGCTACCAGGACCGTGGCCAGAACCGTGACGACCGTGGCGGTTACCGGGGTGGCGACCGTCCGCAGAGCGGCGGCTTCCGCGGCGGCGACCGTCCGCAGAGCGGCGGCTACCGTGGCGGCGACCGTCCCCAGGGTGGCGGCTACCAGGACCGTGGCGACCGTCCTCAGGGTGGCGGCTACCAGGACCGTGGCGACCGTCCTCAGGGTGGCGGCTACCAGGACCGTGGTGACCGTCCTCAGGGTGGCGGCTTCCGTGACCGCGGCGGCTACCAGAACCGTGACGACCGTGGCGGCTACCGGGGCGGCGACCGTCCGCAGAGCGGCGGCTACCGAGGTGGAGACCGTGACGCCGGCGGCGCGCGGAGCGGCTACCAGGGTGGCTCCGGCGGCTACCGGGGCGACCGCGACCGTGGCGGCTTCCAGGACCGTGGCCCCCGTGAGGGTGGCTTCCGTGACCGGCCTCAGGGCGACCGTCCGGGCAACCGTGGCGGCAGCGGCTTCCGCGATCGCCCGCAAGGCGACCGTCCCTACCGCGATCGTCCCCAGGGCGATCGTCCCCAGGGCGATCGTCCCCAGGGTGACCGCCCTCAGGGTGACCGCGGCGGCTACCGGGGCGACCGCGACCGCGGCGGCTTCCAGGACCGTGGGCAGAACCGGGACGACCGTGCCCCGCGCGAGGGCGGCTACCGGGACCGCGAGGAGCGTTTCCCGCGGGCCCGTGACGACCGCGACGAGCGTGGCCACCCCGCCCGCGAGGACGAGGGCCGCGACGAGCAGCCGCAGGGCTTCCGGGTGCCCGAGATCCCCGAGGAGATCGAGGCGGCCGACCTCGACAAAGAGGTGCGTTCCGAGCTGCTGTCGCTGGCCCGGGACATCGCCGACAAGGTTGCCCGTCACCTGGTCGCGGCCGGACAGGTCATCGACGAGGACGCCGAGCTTGCCCTCCAGCACGCGATCGCCGCGCGGCGTCTCGCGTCCCGTATCGCCGTGGTGCGTGAGGCCGTCGGCCTGGCCGCGTACGCTGCGGGGGACTGGACGACCGCCATCGCCGAGCTGCGCACCTACCACCGGATGACCGGTCGGCAGACGCACCTGGCCGAGCTGGCCGACTGCGAGCGGGCGCTGGGTCGTCCCGAGCGGGCGATCGACCTGTTCCGCGGGGCCGACGTCGAGAAGATGGACAAGTCCGGCGCGATCGAGCTGCTGATCGTGGCGGCCGGCGCGCGCGGTGACCTCGGTCAGCACGAGGCAGCCGTGTCGATGCTGCAGGTTCGCGAGCTGAACACCGATGAGGACGCTGACTGGGCCGCCCGCCTGCGTTACGCGTACGCCGATGCGCTGCTCGCCGCAGGTAAGCGCGAGGACGCCCGGGAGTGGTTCGCCCGCGCCGCCGCGGCCGACGACGAGGACCTCACCGACGCGGCCGAGCGCCTGCTCGAGCTCGACGGCGTGACCGTCGAGGACGAGCCGGCCGACGACGCGGAGGATGGCGAGCGCGCCGCCCTCGACGACGAAGAAGACGAAGACGACGAAGACGACGAAGACGAGGACGACCGCGACGAGCGGGCCGCCCTCGACGAAGACGAAGACGACGAGTTCGAGGACGACGACGAAGACGAGGACGACGACGAAGACGAGGACGAGGTGGTCGCCGTGGCGGACACCGACGTCAACACCGACCCCGTCGCCCGCGAGGACGTCGCCGAGGAGCTCGAGGCGGACGCCGAGGAACTGGCTGACGAAAAGGCGGAGAACCCGGCCGGGAAGCAGCCGAAGGAGTGACCGTCGATCTGGCAGGCGGCTATGACCTGGTCATTTTTGATCTGGACGGCGTCGTCTACCTGATCGACAAACCGATCCCGGGCGCGGTCGAGGCGATCGAACGCCTCCGTGCCCGGGACACCCCGGTGGCGTACGCGACCAACAACGCGTCGCGTCGCGCCCCGCAGGTCGCGAGCCTGCTCACCGGCATGGGTGTGCCCGCGGAGCCGGCTGAGGTTCTCACCTCGGCCGGCGCCGCGGCCGCCGTGCTCGCCGAGAAACTGCCGGCGGGCGCGAAGGTGCTGGTGGTCGGGGCCGACGCCCTGCGGGACGAGGTGAAGGACGCGGGCCTGACCCCGGTCGGCGCCGTGGCCGACGAGCCGGTCGCGGTCGTGCAGGGGTATGGCCCCGAGGTCGGCTGGCGGATTCTGGCCGAGGCCTCGCTGGCCGTACGGGCCGGCGCGATCTGGGTCGCCACCAACACCGACCGTACGCTGCCCAGCCCTCGCGGTCCCCTGCCCGGCAACGGTTCGCTCGTGGCCGTGCTGCGTACCGCCCTGGACCGCGATCCGGACCTGGTGGTCGGCAAACCCGAGCCCGGCCTGTTCACCTCGGCCGCGTCGCGAGCGGGAGCCGTACGCCCGCTGGTCGTCGGTGACCGCCTCGACACCGACATTCAGGGCGCGGTGACCGCGGGCGTGGACAGCCTGCTGGTGCTGACCGGTGTGAGCAGCCCCACCGATCTGCTGGCAGCCGATCCGGCCTGTCGCCCCACGTTCGTGGCCGCCGACCTTTCCGCCCTGTTCCGCCCCGCGGGGGAGGCCGTCGTCCCGCTGAGGACGGCCGACGGCTGGACGGTCACCCGCGACGGCGACGGGGCGACGCTGGACGGCGCCGGGGATCCGGTGGTCGCCCTGCGCCTGCTCTGCGCGGTCACGTGGGACGGCGTCGCGCCTTCGAAGATCCACCCTGCCTCGGGCGCCGCCGCCGGCCTGTTGAAGACCTGGGACCTCTGAAGAGGGTCACCTCGGACGCGGTCAGATCAGTTTGCGCAGTTTCAGCAGGTCGAAGGGGTTTGCCTTGATCTGGACCTGACGTGTGGCGATCGCCCGCGTGAGGTCGAGCCGCCCGGCGATCATGGAGACCAGGTCGTCGCTGCTCGCGATGAGCGCGATCTTGGCCTTGGGGTCGTCGCCGTCGGTTATGTCGGTGAGCAGCCCCCCGGCCAGACGCGCGTGGAAAGCGGTCTCCAGGTCGGTGATCCGGCATGCGATCGTACGGTCGAAGTCGAGCTTGCCGCGGGTCTCCGCGTGCCGAGCCAACCTATCCGCCAGTTCGTGCAGCGCCTGCCGGCACTCGTCCACGGTCGCCATCGGACCCCCTCTTCGCGACACCCCGGTCCGCAGACCGCCCCGTACCTAACGAAGTATTGCCGACCGCCCGGTAGCGTGACACCCGACGAGCCGCGAGAGGAGCGGAACATGCCGGACGCATGGCGGGCGTATCTGGAGATGGCGCTCGGTCTGACCGAAGCACCGCGCAAGCGCGCCCAGAAGGTTGCGGGCGAGTTGGTCAACCGTGGCGGGGCCACGGCCGCGCAGTTGCAGGGCCTGGTCGACGATCTGATGTCGGCGGGCACGGCCAACCGTGAGGCGATCACGAACATCGTGCGGCTCGAGGTGGACAGGGCACTCGGCGTGGTCGGTCTGGCCACCGCCGAAGAGGTCACCGAGCTGACCAACCGCGTTCACGACCTCGAGCGGCAGCTGCGCGACGCCCGGTCGCGCGCGGTGCCCGACGACGGGTCGCCCGAGGCGCATATCGGCGGCACCCGGCTCGACGAGCCCGCCCCGATGCCGCGGCGCCCGGCCAAGAAGGCGGTGGCGAAGAAGGCCGTGCCGAACGCGATGCCGTCCGCGGGCACCACGCCGACGGCGCCGAAGGCCAACATCGCGCCCGGCGCGGAGGCCCCGGCCAAGAAGGCGGTCGCGAAGAAGGCGGTCGCGAAGAAGGCGGTCGCCAAGAAGGCCGTGCCCCCGCCGGACGAGGTGATCCCGGCCGAGAAGCGGGCCACCGCGAAGGTCGCACCGGCCACGGTGGAGGCGGAGAAGAAGGCGACGCCGGCCAAGAAAGCGGTGGCTAAGAAGGCGGTTGCGAAGAAAGCCGCACCGGCCGGCACCGCCGACGCGCCCACCGCCGCCGTGCGGGAAGCCGCGGCCGCCACCGAGCTGCCTCCGGCCAAGAAGGCAGCGAAGCGGGCCCCGGTCAGGAAGGCCACCCCGCCGTCGTTCGTCGAGCCACAGACCCCGGAGGCGTGATGACCTTCCCCAGGCCCGCCCCGCCACCCGGCGGCTTCCGGCCGGGACCGCCGCCGTCGGCCCAGCCCGCCGTCAGCGTGCCCCAGGCGGTCGACGCGGCCACCGGCCAGATCGTCGACCAGACCGGCCACCCGGCGGTCGACGAGGTGCTGCGGTCGCTCACCAACGCCGCCCGGCTGGCCCCGGCCGAGCAGATCGCCGAATACGAAGCAGCGCACCAGGTTCTCCAGGAGACCCTGGCGAGCATCGACCGGTGAGGCGCTGATGGCTCGTCGTGCCCGTCTCGACGCCGAGCTGGTGCGGCGCAAGCTGGCCCGTTCGCGTGAGCAGGCGGCCACCCTGGTCGAGGCCGGTCGCGTGCAGGTGCGCGGAACGGTCGCGCGCAAGGTGGCCGCGATGATCGACCCGGCCGACCCGGTGCTCGTCACCGGGGAGGACCCGGCGACCGAATATGTGTCCCGTGGCGGCCACAAGCTCTTCGGCGCGCTTGAGGCGTTCGGCCCGCGCGGTCTGAAGGTGACCGGGCGCCGCTGCCTCGACGCGGGCGCGTCCACCGGCGGGTTCACCGACGTGTTGCTGCGGGCCGGCGCGCGTCAGGTCGTCGCCGTCGACGTCGGTTACGGCCAGCTCGCCTGGCCGATCCGCACCGACGAGAGGGTCGTCGTCTTCGAGCGTACGAATGTGCGCTCCATCACTCCCGAGTCGATCGGCGGCCTCGTCGACCTGACTGTGGCGGATCTCTCCTTCATTTCGCTGCGGCTCGTCCTGCCCGCGCTCGCGGCCTGCACGGCCGCGGACGGCGATCTCGCGCTGATGGTCAAACCCCAGTTCGAGGTGGGCAAGGAACGGGTCGGCGCGGGCGGGGTCGTACGGGATTGGAAGTTGCGGGCCGAGGCCGTGCTCGATGTCGCCGCCGCGGCTGCTGAGCTGGGTCTGGGGGTGGCCGGGGTGACCGCGAGCCCGCTGCCCGGCCCGAGCGGCAACGTCGAGTTCTTCGTGTGGTTCCGCCGCGACGCCCCACCGGCCGACCGCGCCGAGATCGAAGAAGTGGTCGCCGCGGGACCCTCGCCCAAGGTAGCTTCGCCCGCGTCGGAGCCGGAGCAGGCGCCGGACAAAGCGCCGGAGCAATCGACGGAGGACTCATGACGCGCTCAGCCCTGCTGGTCACGCACACCGGCCGGAGGCAGAGCACGCAGCACGCCCGCACCGTGGCCCGCGACCTGCTGGCCGCGGGTTTCGAGGTGCGGGTGATCGCCGAAGAGGTGGCCGAGGTCGACCTGCCGCCCGAGGTGCGAACGGTGGAGGGGCCCGCGGCCGCCGAAGGCGTCGAGATCGTGCTGGCGATGGGCGGCGACGGCACGTTCCTGCGCGCCGCCGAGCTGGCCCGTCCGGTGAAGGCGCCGCTGCTGGGCATCAATCTCGGCAAGGTCGGCTTCCTCGCCGAGGCCGAGATCGACCACCTCGACCAGGCCGTCAAGGACGTCGTCGCCGGTGCGTACAAGGTGGACGAGCGGCTCACCCTCGACGTGCGGGCCGAGTACGGCGGTCGCGTCATCGCCGAGTCGTGGGCGCTGAACGAGGTGAGCGTCGAGAAGGGGCAGCGGGCCCAGATGCTCGAGCTCCTGGTCGACGTGGACGGCCGCCCGCTGGCCCGTTACGGGTGCGACGGTGTCGTGTGTGCGACGCCGACCGGTTCGACCGCGTACGCCTTCTCGGCCGGTGGTCCCGTGGTGTGGCCCGAGGTCGAGGCGCTGCTGCTGGTGCCGATCAGTGCGCACGCGCTGTTCAGCAAGCCGCTGGTGACCGCGCCGACGTCGACCTTCGCGCTGACCGTCGACCCGTACACCTCTTTCGCCGTTCTCTGCTGTGACGGTCGACGCACTTGGGACCTTCCCCCGGGAGCCAAGGTCACCGTCGAGCGCGGTCAGCTTCCCGTACGGCTGGTCCGTCTGGCTCCGAGGCCGTTCACCGACGTCCTGGTGGCCAAGTTCGCGCTTCCCGTGGAGGGTTGGCGCGGCAACCGTCGTTGATAACGGTTTGGCTTTCTGTTTTCCGCCGCGGATAGGTAGAGCTAGGGCGGTGGGCAAATGTCGGGGGGCACCGATACTGTCTGCCGTGTGCTGGAGGAGTTGCGTATCACCGGGCTCGGCGTCATCGACGACACGACGCTGAGGCTGACGGCGGGCATGAACGTCATCACCGGTGAGACCGGAGCCGGAAAGACCATGGTCGTGACCGGCCTCGGCCTGCTGTTCGGGGGCCGGGCCGACGCCGGTCGGGTGCGGGCCGACCCGGGCCGGGCGGTCGTCGAGGGCCGCCTGCGGCTCACCGGCCGCCTGGCCGACGAGGTCTCGACCCGCATCAGCGAGGCGGGCGCCGAGATCGACGACGACGGCTCGGTGCTGCTGAGCCGCACGGTGACGATCGAGGGCCGGTCCCGCGCCCACGTCGGCGGCCGCAGCATGCCGGTGGCCATGCTCAGCGACCTGGGCGAGAGGGTGCTGGCCGTGCACGGCCAGTCCGACCAGTTGCGGCTGCTGCGCCCGGCCGAGCAGCGCGGCGCCCTCGACCGCTTCGCCGGCCCCGAGCTCGAGAAGCTGCTCGAGACCTACCGTGAGGCGTTCGGCCGCTGGCGGGCCGTGGTCGACGACCTGGCCGACCGCCGCCGCAACGCCCGCGCCCGCTCGCAGGAGGCCGACCTGCTCAAGCTCGGCCTCGACGAGATCACCCGGGTCGACCCCCAGCCTGGGGAAGACGACGATCTGCGCGCCGAGGTGCAGCGCCTCGAGCACGCCGAGGGTCTTCGGGTCGCGGCCGCGCTGGCCGCCGCCGCGCTGGCCGGTGGGGTCGAGGTCACCGACGAGACACCCGACGCCACCGAGTTGCTCGGCACGGCCCGGCGCACGCTCGAGGCGCAGGCCCCGGTCGACCCGATGCTGGGCGAGCTGGCCGCGCGCATCGAAGAGGCGGCCACCCTGGTGGGTGACGTGTCCGCCGAGCTGTCGGCCTACCTGAGCGCGCTCGACGCCGACCCGGCCCGTCTCGAGCAGATCTACGAGCGCCGCGCCGAGCTGCGCGGGCTGACCCGCAAATACGCCGACGACGTCGAGGGCGTCATCGCCTGGGCCGAGAACGCCCGCACCAGGCTGGCCGCGCTCGACTCGTCCGACGAGCTGCTCGACGAGCTCGACAAGGAACGTCAACGGCTGGCCGGCCAGGTGGCCGAGTTCGCGGGCCGGCTCACCGCCGCGCGGGTCGAGGCGTCCGGCCGGTTCAGTCAGGCGGTCAGCGTCGAGCTGGCCGGGCTGGCCATGCCGCACGCCCGTGTCGAGGTGGCCGTCGTGCCGCGCCCGGTCGGCAAGGACGAGCCGTCCGTGACGGTCGACGGTGCCGAGGTCGGCGTGGGCCCCGACGGCGCCGACGAGGTCGAGTTGCGGTTGCTGGCCCACCCGGGCGCGCCGTCGCTGCCGCTGCAGAAGGGCGCGTCCGGTGGTGAGCTGTCCCGGGTGATGCTCGCGATCGAGGTGGTCTTCGCCGGTGCGGGCGGCCCGCCGACCCTGGTCTTCGACGAGGTCGACTCCGGCGTGGGCGGCACGGCCGCGGTCGAGATCGGCCGGCGGCTGGCTCGGCTCGCGCGCACCCACCAGGTGCTGGTCGTGACCCACCTGCCCCAGGTGGCCGCGTTCGCCGACCGTCACCTGGTCGTGCAGAAGGACACCGGGGGAGCGATCACCACCAGTGGGGTTCGCATCGTCGAGGAGACCGAGCGGGCCCGCGAACTGTCCCGCATGCTCGCCGGATTGCCCGACTCCGATCTGGGAATCGCGCATGCGGAAGAGTTGCTTGCCGTGGCGAGCCGCGAAAAGCGGGCCTGACCAGCAGATTCGTCCGGGGAGCCCGGCCGATAGGGACTAGCGGGGCGAATGCCCCTTTTGTGGGTGAGATCGCGCATGTCGCGTGCCAAGCGCGTGATTCGGCATGTCAGGATGGCCGTAATGCGACTTCCCACCTTGCGCCGCGCGCGGAGCACCGACCCCGATGCGCTCGCCGGCACCGCCCGCCTCGACCGTCGGACCAAGCGTCTGACCGGTCGGCTGCGTCCCGGCGAGATCGCCGTCATCGACCACGTCGACATCGACCGGGTGGCCGCCGACGCGCTGGTCGCCGTCGGGGTGGCCGCCGTGCTCAACGCGAAACCGTCGATCTCGGGCCGCTATCCCAACCTCGGCCCCGAAGTGCTGATCAAGAACGGCGTCGTGCTCATCGACGATCTCGGTGACGAGATCTTCGGACGCCTCAGCGAGGGCGACCCGGTGGCCATCGAGGGCGACACCGTGCTGCTCGACGGCGAGGCGATCGCCACCGGCGTGCGGCAGGACGCCGAGACCGTGGCCCGCTCGATGGCCGACGCCCGCGAGGGCCTGTCGGTGCAGCTCGAGGCGTTCGCGGCCAACACGATGGACTACCTCAAGCAGGAACGCGACCTGCTGCTCGACGGCGTGGGCGTGCCCGAGGTGCAGACCCGCATCGCCGGGCGGCACGTGCTGATCGTGGTGCGCGGCTACGACTACAAGGACGACCTCGACGTCCTGCGGCCCTACATCCACGAGTACAAGCCCGTGCTGATCGGGGTCGACGGCGGCGCCGACGCGCTGGTCGAGTCGGGCTACACCCCCGACATGATCATCGGGGACATGGACTCGGTCACCGACGACGTGCTCCGCTGCGGGGCCGAGGTCGTCGTGCACGCCTATCCCGACGGCCGTGCCCCGGGTCTCGAACGGGTGCACAACCTCGACGTGCCCGCGCTGACCTTCCCGGCCGCGGCGACCAGCGAAGACCTGGCGATGCTGCTGGCCGACGACAAGGGCGCCACCCTGATCGTCGCGGTCGGCACGCACGCCAACCTGGTCGAGTTCCTCGACAAGGGCCGCGGCGGCATGGCCTCGACGTTCCTGACCCGGCTCAAGGTCGGCGGCAAACTGGTCGACGCCAAGGGCGTCAGCCGGCTCTACAAGCAGAACATCTCCGGCTCGGCGCTGCTGCTGCTCGTGCTCTCGGCCACGGCGGCGATGGCGGCGGCGGTCGCCGTGTCCACGGTCGGGAAGGCGTACCTCACCCTGGTCTCCGAGTGGTGGGACAATCTGGTCTTCCAGCTGGGGCACCTTTTCTGAAGCGGGCTTTGTTGTGATCAACTTTCGGTACCACGTGGTGTCGCTCACCGCGGTCTTCCTCGCGCTGGCCATCGGCCTGGTCGTGGGCACCGCGTCGCTCAACGGCCCGGTCGCCGACAGCCTCAAGGGCCAGATCAGCGCGCTGAATAAAGACCTCGGCAACAAGCGCGACCAGATCAACCAGTACCGCGAGGAGATCAACCGCAGCCAGGAGTTCGCGGCCCAGATCGCGCCGACCCTGCTCGACGGGCGGCTCGCCGGTCGCAAGCTCGCCGTGCTGGCACTGCCGGGCACCGACCCGTACGCCGACAAGGTCATCTCGATGCTGACCATCGCCGGCGCGACCGTCACGGCCAAGGTGAGCGTGCAGGACAAGTTCTTCGACCCGGCGGTCGAGCTCGAACTGCTCGACCTGGCCAGCCAGTCGTCGCAGCCGACGATCCAGATCAGCGACGTGCCGCTCAACAGCGACGGCGTTGAGACGGCCAGCGCCCAGATCGCGCTCGCGCTGCTGCAGCGGGCCGGCGCGCCCGCCGCGCAGCCGGCCGCCGGTGACGTGACGGCGGTCCTCACGGCGTACACGAAGCAGGGCTACATCGAGGTCGACGACAAGGCGGTGGGCGGCGCCGAGGGCGTCGTGATGATCACCGGCGCGCCGGCCATCGACAAGGACGCCGCCAAGAAGGCGCAGTCGCTGGTCCAGATGGCCACCCAGTTCAGCAACGCGCGGCCCCTCGTGGTGGCCGGTGACGGCGTGGGCGACGGCAACCTGATCTCCGCCGTGCGGGCCGACCCGATCCTGGTCAAGAAGATCTCCACGGTGGACAACGCGAGCACGGTCGACGGTCAGGTCGCCACCGCGATGACCACCGCCGAGCGCGTGGTCGACAACAAGGTCGGCCAATACGGTCTGGCCGCCGGAAACGCCGGGCTGGTGCCGAAGGCCTCGTCGTAGCGTCCGGTCTCTAAACTTCCCAGACATGCCCATCCTCCGGTCCTTCGGCGCCGGCGCCGTGCTCGCCCGCGCCGCGCTCGCCTGGATCCGTCGCGACCAGCTCGCCGGCGCCCTGGAACGCACGAACTTCCACGGACGCTCGGTCACCCTCGCCGGCGGCCCGGCGCTCGCCGCGGGCGCAACCGTGGCGGCCGCGCTCGGCGCGCCCGGCGGGCGGCTGGCCGCGGCGGCAGTCACGGCCGGGGCGGTGTCCGGCGCGGTCGGGCTCTACGACGACATCGCCGGCAACCGGCCCGAGCAGAAGTCCGCGAAGGGCTTCGCCGGGCACCTGGGCGCGCTGCGCGAGGGCCGGGTCACCAGCGGCCTGGTGAAGATCGCCGGGGTCGGCGCGGCCGGGTTCGTGGCCAGCGCGCTGATCGGCAGCCGGCGGTCGAGCCGCATCGGTCGCGCGGTCGACGTGCTGCTCGGCGCGGGCGTCATCGCCGGCACGGCCAACCTGCTCAACCTGCTCGATCTGCGTCCGGGCCGGGCCATCAAGGCGGGCGCGATCATCGCCGCGCCGCTGGCGGTGGGCCGCCGCGGTGGCATGGCGGCGGGCACCCTCGGCGCGTCGGCGGCGCTGCTCCCGGACGACCTGGGCGAAGAGATCATGCTGGGCGACTCCGGGGCCAACGCGCTCGGCGCCCTGATCGGCGTGGCCCTGGTGGCCCGCAGCGGCCCGGCCGGCCGGCTGGCCGCGCTGAGCGTCCTCGGCGCGCTGACCGCGGCGAGCGAGAAGGTCAGCTTCACCAAGGTCATCAACGACACTCCGTGGCTGAAATACCTCGACGAGCTGGGCCGTCGCCCCTCGTGACAACGGCCCCCGCCGCGCGAATCGCCGGGGCGGCCGCGCTGATCACCGTGCTGACGGTGGTGGCGCGCGTCGCCGGGTTCGGGCGCACCTTCGTCTTCCTGCACACGGTCGGTCACGAAGACCTGGCCGACATCTACAACGCCGCCAACACGATCCCCAACATCGTCTTCGAGCTGGTCGCCGGTGGTGCTCTGGCCAGTCTCGTCGTGCCGCTGCTGGCCGGCGCGGTCGCGGCCGGCGACCGCGAGCGGGTGAACCGGGTCTCCTCGGCCCTGCTCACCTGGGTGCTCGTGCTGCTCGTGCCGCTGGCCGTGCTGGTCGCGCTGCTGGCCGGCCCGATCGCCGGGCTGCTGCCGGGCGTGCCGGTCGATCATCAGGAGACGGCGGCGAGCATGCTGCGGGTCTTCGCGCCCCAGCTGCCGCTCTACGGCGTCGGCATCGTGCTGACCGGCGTGCTGCAGGCCCACCACCGGTTCGCGTGGCCGGTCATCGCGCCGCTGCTGTCCAGCGTGACGGTGATGGCCGCCTATTTGACGTACGCCTCCGTCGACGGCGCCGAGACCGACTTCGCCGGCCTGACCCGCACCGGTGAGCTGATCCTGTCGATCGGAACGACCTGCGGCGTCGTCGTGCTCGCGCTCTGCCTGCTGATCCCGCTGCGGCGGCTGCGGTTGCGGCTGCGGCCCAGCCTTCGGTTCGGCGGCGACGAGGGCCGGCAGGCCGTGCGGCTGGGCTGGGCGGGAGCGGTCACCGTCGGCTCCCAGCAGGTGATGGTCGTGGTGGCGATCGCGCTCACGGCCAAGAACGGGCTCGCGCTCTACACCGCCGCGCAGACCGTCTTCCTGCTGCCGTGGGCCGTGCTCGCGGTGCCGGTCGCGACCGCGGTCTACCCGTCGCTGTCGGCCGCCGCAGCCCAGGGCGACGAGGAGGCGTACGGGAAAGCTCTGTCGGCCACCTCGCGAACGGTGATGTTGCTCGCCGGGCTCGGCGCGGCCGCCCTGATCGCCCTGGCCGGCCCGTTGGCGTACCTGATCGGTGCGGCCCCGGCCGCCGACGCGATCGCCGGATTCGCGCCCGGCCTGCTGGGCTATGCACTTTTCGCCCTGCTCTCCAGGGCGCTCTACGCGCGCGGCGCGACGGTGGCCGCGGCTGCCTCGACCGGCGTCGGCTGGATCGTCGGGGCCGGAGTGGCGCTGACCTTGTCGCTGGTCGGTGACGAGGTGTTCGTGCTCAGCGTGGCCAATGCCGTCGCCATGTCGGTCATCGGACTTCTGCTGGTCGTGGCCGTACGGCGGCACGCCGGTCCCGCGGCTCTGGCCGGGCTCGGCCGCACCACGCTGGTCGCTGTGCTGGCCGGAGGCTTGGCCGCGCTCGCCGGGTGGGGCGTCGTGATGGGCCTGAACGGTCCGACCCCGCAGGTGCTTCCCAGCATCGTTCAAGGCATATTGGGTGGGCTCGCGGTGCTCGTCGTGTTCGGCGGCGTCGCTTATCCGGCGGCCCGGCGCGACCTGGCACCCTTGGCGCGCAGGCTGCGGAACAAATAGAGACAGGGAGAGATACTTCGTGGGCGACTGGCGTGGATCGGTGGCTCTGGTGCTGGCCTCCAGCACGGGCGGGGTCGGCCAGCACGTCGCCTCCCTGGCCCGCGGCCTGGTCGCGGCCGGCTGCGAGGTCCTGGTCGGCGGGCCCGAGGCCACCGACGAGCAGTTCGGCTTCTCCGCGTCCGGCGCCACCTTCGTCCCGGTCGAGATCCCGGCCAGCCCCGGCCCGCAGGACGCGGGAGCCATCCGCCAGCTTCGTGGCGCCCTGGCCGCCCGCCGTCCCGACGTCGTGCACGCCCACGGCTTCCGGGCCGCCTTCGTCGCCCAGCTGGCCCGCTCCGGCGTGCCGCTCGTCGTCACCTGGCACAACGCCGTGCTGACCCGCAAGGGCCTGCGCGGTCAGGCGTCCCTGCTGGTCGAGCGGGTCGTCGCGCGCGGCGCCACGCTCACCCTCGGCGCCTCCGACGACCTGGTCGAGCGGGCCACCGCGCTGGGCGCCCGCAACGCGCGGCTCGGCGCCGTCGCCGCGCCCGCGCTGCCCCAGCCCCGGCGCACCCGCGCGGCCGTGCGAGCCGAGTTCCGGCTGCGCCCCGAGACCCCGCTGATCCTGTCGGTCGGCCGGCTGCACCCGCAGAAGCGCTACGACCTGCTGGTCGAGGCGTCAGCCCGGTGGCGCGGCCTCGACCCGGCGCCGGTCGTCGTGGTGGCCGGGTCCGGCCCCAGCTACATGGGGCTGGCCCAGCAGGCGTCGCGCGAGCGGGCGCCGCTCCACCTGCTCGGGCACCGCACCGACGTGGCCGATCTGCTGCTCGGCGCCGACCTCGCCGTGATCACCAGCGACTGGGAGGCGCGGCAGCTGTTCGCCCAGGAGGCGCTCGGCGCCGGCACGCCGCTGATCAGCACCGCCGTGGGCGGACTGCCCGGCCTGGTCGGCGATGCGGCCCTGCTGATCCCGCCCGACGACGTCGACGCTCTCGACAACGCGGTGCGCGCGCTGCTCGACGACCCCGTGCTGCGCGCCGACTATGCCGCCCGCGGCCCCGAGCAGGCCGCCACCTGGCCGCGGGAGGCCGACACGGTCGTCGACGTGCTGGCGGCGTACGCGGAAGTGACGGGTTTTCAGTGAGACTGCTCGACCGGTTGCGCCGGGTGCCCGCCTCCGGGAAACGACGGCCCGCCAGGTGGGTGCCCTACCTGATGGTGGCGCTGATCGCGGTGGCCAGCCTGGCCGGACTGACCCTCCGCCCGGCCGCCGACACCAACCCGGGCAGCGCCGACTATGTGATCGTGGCCGGCGCGGCCGGTCTGCGCTGGGACGACCTCGACCCCGCGCGTACGCCCACCCTCTGGCAGGAGGCGACGAAGGGGTCGATCGGCTGGCTGTCGGTGCGATCGGCGATGAAGGTCACCTGCCCCTCCGACGGGTGGCTGACCCTCGGCGCGGGCAACTACGCGGCCTGGCCCCGGCACACCACCGGCAGCAGTTGCGAGCCCGCCGCCCCCGCTCTCACCGAACCCGACAACATCGGCGCCAACCTCACCGACCAGCGCGGCGTGGTCCAGGACAATCAAGACCGTCTCCCGTACGGGGCGGTGCCCGGGGCCCTGGCCGAGTCGGTGCGCTGCACCTACGCATTCGGGCCGCCCGCGGCGATCGCGGCCGCGCGCCCGTTCGGCCGGGTCGACAAATACCAGCCCACCCTGCCCGCCGACGCCCAGGGCCTGCTCTCGCAGTGCAACCTGAGCATCGTCGACCTCGGCACGGTCTCGGGCAGCGGCGCCGAACGGCAGCAGCAGGCCCAGGCCGTCGACGCCGTGCTGGCCCGGGTCGTCGCCGCGCGCCCGCAGCGCTCGCTGCTGATGGTCGCCGGCGTGTCCGACACCGAACGGTCGTCGCGGCTGCACGTCGCGATCGCCGAGGGCGAGGGCTGGGAGGGTGGCTGGCTCACCTCGGCCGGCACCGGCCGCGACGGCTACCTGCAGCTCATCGACCTGGCCCCGACCGTGCTGACCGCGCTGGGCCGGCCCGCCCCCGAGAAGCTGTTCGCCGGGCGCGCGGCCACGATGGTCGAGGGCCGCCCCCGCGACGTCGCCGAGGCGATGCTGGGTGTGCACAACGCCGACCAGCGCGCCAACGCCCAGCGGGCCGTCGCCGAGATCTTCTTCACCGTCCTCGCCGGCCTGCAGATCCTGCTCTTCCTGCTGGCCGTGCCCGTGCTGGTGCGGGCCCGCCGGCATGCCGGGCCGCGCGGCCCGGCCCTGCCCTCGCCCCGGCTGGTGTCGGCGCTGGAACTCGCGCTGATCGCCGGGGCCCTGGCCATCCCGGCCGCGCTGCTGGCCGACGCGACACCGTGGTGGCGTTACGGCCATCCGGCCTGGGTCTTCGGTACGGTCACCGGCCTGTTCATCGCGGTCGGCACCGCGCTGGTCCGGTTCGCCCCCCGGTACGGCCGCACGCTGTGGCCGATGGGCGCGGTGGCCGGCATCGGCGCCGTGGTCGTCGGGCTCGACCTGCTCACCGGCTCGCAGCTGCAGCTCAACGGCGTCGCCGGCTACTCGGCCGTCTTCGGTGGCCGCTATGCCGGGGTGGGCGGGGTCGGCCTGGGCGTGTTCGTGGCCGGGCTGCTCGTGCTGGCCGGTGTGCTGGCCCAGTGGGTCGCCCGGCACTGGCGCCCGGTCGTGGTCGTGCTGCTCGGCGGCATCGGCGTCGTCATGGTCGGCAGCCCCTACCTGGGCGCCGACCCGGTCGGGGCGATCGCCGTCACCGCCGGGGTCTGCGTGGCCGCCGCCATCACCACCGGCGGCTGGCTGACCTTCCCACGCGTCGCCTGGTCGGGGCTGGCCGGGCTGGCCGTCACGATCGGCTTCGCGGCCGTCGACCTGCGCCGGCCCGCCGCCGACCAGGGCCTCGTCGGGCGACTGCTGACCGAACTGGCCAACGGCACCGCCGGCCCGGCCGTGCAGCGCGCCGCCGCGGCCAACGGTCAGGCCCTGCTGAACAGCCCGCTGACGCTGCTGGCCGTCGCCGGGGTCCTCATGCTGGCCTTCTGCCAGTTCTCGCCCTGGGGCGGCCTTCAGCGGCTCTTCGGGCTGCATCCGGCGCTGCGGGCGGCCGGGGCCGGGGTGACCGTGGCGACGCTGATCGCCGGGGTGCTCAACGGCTCGGCGCTGACCGTGGCTGGCGCGGCCGCCGCGACCGCCGTGCCGATCGCCGTGCTGACCGCGCTGCGGGTGCTGCTGCACGCGGCCGACCGCACCCGGCCCGAGGGCGAGACCGACGGGCCCGGCGGTCCCGGACTGCGTTCGTTGACACGCGTCACCACCAGCCCGAACGCGCAAGCGTCGCCATAGGTGTTACGGTGGACTCCCGTGGATGGGGCTGCGCCCCGGTCTGCAAGTCACCATCAGACGACCCACGGGAGCAGGGCCTTGGCCTCATCAGTGCGCGACACGCGGCACATCTTCGTCACCGGGGGCGTCGCCTCCTCGCTGGGCAAGGGCCTCACCGCCTCCAGCCTCGGTAATCTTCTGACCGCGCGCGGGCTCCGGGTCGTCATGCAGAAGCTCGACCCCTACCTGAACGTCGACCCCGGAACGATGAACCCGTTCCAGCACGGCGAGGTCTTCGTCACCGAGGACGGCGCCGAGACCGACCTCGACGTCGGCCACTACGAGCGGTTCCTCGACCGGTCACTGTCCGGCAAGGCGAACGTCACCACCGGCCAGGTCTACTCGACGGTCATCGCGCGCGAGCGGCGCGGCGAATACCTCGGCGACACCGTCCAGGTCATCCCGCACATCACGAACGAGATCAAGAGCCGGATCTTCGCGATGGCCGACCCCGACGAGTCCGGCCGCCGGCCCGACGTCGTCATCACCGAGGTCGGCGGCACCGTCGGTGACATGGAGTCGCTGCCGTTCCTCGAAGCGATCCGCCAGGTGCGCCACGAGGTCGGCCGTGACCACGTGTTCTACCTGCACGTCTCGCTGGTGCCCTACCTGGCGCCGTCCGGCGAGCTCAAGACCAAGCCGACCCAGCACTCGGTGGCGGCGCTGCGCAACATCGGCATCCAGCCCGACGCGCTGGTCTGCCGCAGCGACCGCGAGATCCCCGAGAAGCTCAAGCACAAGCTCGCGCTCTACTGCGACGTCGACCGTGAAGCCGTGGTCGCCGCGCCCGACGCGCCGAGCATCTACGACATCCCGAAGGTGCTGCACCGCGAGGGCTTGGACGCGTACGTCGTACGCCGTCTGGGTCTGTCCTTCCGGGACGTGAACTGGGAGACCTGGGACGACCTGCTGCACCGCGTGCACCACCCGAAGCGGACCATCACGATCGCGCTCGTCGGCAAGTACGTCGACCTGCCCGACGCCTACCTGTCGGTCAGCGAGGCGATCCGGGCGGCGGGCTTCGGCAACAACGTGAAGATCCAGCTCCGCTGGGTGCCGAGCGACGACTGCGAGACCACGGCGGGTGCGGCGGCGGCGCTGAAGGGCGTCGACGGCATCGTCATCCCCGGCGGGTTCGGTGTCCGCGGCATCGAGGGCAAGATCAACACTTCCCGGTACGCCCGTGAGAACCGCATTCCGATCCTGGGCATCTGCCTCGGCCTGCAATGCATGACCATCGACGCCGCACGCCACCTCGCCGGTCTGGCCGGGGCCAACTCGCTCGAGTTCGACGAGCAGGCACCCTACCCGGTCATCTCGACCATGCTCGACCAGGAGGACATCGTCGCAGGCAAGGGCGACCTGGGCGGCACGATGCGGCTCGGCGCCTACCCGGCCGCGCTCACCGAGGGTTCGATCGTCGCCGAGGTCTACGGCTCGACCGACATCTCCGAGCGTCACCGGCACCGCTACGAGGTCAACAACGACTACCGCGCCAAGCTGGCCGAGTCGGGCCTGGTCTTCTCGGGCACCTCGCCCGACGGCCGGCTGGTCGAATTCATCGAGCTCGACCGCGAGGTCCACCCCTACTTCGTGGCGACGCAGGCGCACCCCGAACTGAAGAGCCGGCCCACCCGGCCGCACCCGCTCTTCGACGGCCTGGTCAAGGCGGCCATCGAGTACGCGGCAGCCGACGAGCTGCCCGTGGACCCGGCATGACGGCTTTTGTGCATGAAACCCGGTCGAGCGTCTCGCGCTACGAGGGGCCGATCTTCAGCGTCGTCACCGACGAGGTGACCATGTCGTCCGGCGGCACGGCCCGGCGCGACGTGGTGCACAACAAGGGCGCGGTCGGCGTGGTCGCGCTCGACGAGGTCGGCCGCGTCGTACTGATCAAGCAGTACCGGCACGCGGTCGGGCAGCGCCTGTGGGAGCTGCCCGCCGGGCTACGCGACGTCAGCGGCGAAGGCCTGGCCGTCACGGCCGCGCGCGAGCTGGCCGAGGAGGCCGACCTGCGGGCGGGAAGCTTCCACCTGCTGATCGACCTCTACACGTCGCCGGGCTTCGCCGACGAGACGATCAGGATCTTCCTGGCCCGCGATCTGACGCCGGTCCCCGAGGCGGAGCGCTATGAGCGCACCGACGAGGAGGCCGACCTCGAGATCGCGTGGATCGACCTCGACGAGGCGGTGGCGATGGTCTTCCGCGGGGAGATCACGAACGCGGCCGCGGTGGGCGGGCTGCTCGCGGCGGCGCGTGCTCGGGACGAGGGCTGGGCGACGCTGCGACCGGCTGACACTCCGGCGATCTGATCCGGGCGTTTCGTGCGGGCGTTACGTCCGGGCGATCTGATCCGGGCGTTTAGTTCGAGCGCATTGCCCGGGCGCTTCTGGGCAAGCGCGGACCGGCCGCCACCGGCCCGCGCTTGCCGCAGATGCCGGCGCACCCCCAGATGGGCGCCGGCGGAAGCGTCGGCCTCTCCAGGCACCACTGTGGACCGACGGCAATCATGATCCCGCGCGTTCCTGATTGCGGCAAGCTACCTTTCGGGGTTCCCCGCCCCGCCTGCCGTCCGCCGGATCCGGCCGATCGGGGGAGGGCCGCGGCACCGGTGCTGTGGCTGTCAGTCGAACCAGACGACAAGCCGTACGCCGTCATCTCCGAACCGCTGCCCGAGAGCGCGTAGGACGGCGAAGACGTGCTCCCACCCGGTTCCCGGACCGAGGACGTCGAGCCGGGTCGTCGCCGTGTAGCCGAACGTGGTCTTGCCGCGCTGCCAACCGCCGTACGGTGTTTCGGCTGGCGGCCTCTCCATCGGGCCGAACTCCTCGCGCACCTCGTCGGGCCAGTGATCGTCGATGCGGTAGTAGCGCCACAGCGCCGAGGACTCCTCGTTGATCGTGAGGGTGCCGCGAGCGTCGGGCCCGGCCTTCATGTCGAGGTCGCGCAGCTCGGACCAGGACACCCAGGTGCTGCCGTGGATCGCCCCGTCGAGGCGGGCGTCCTCCTCGTATTCGGTGCGAACCACCTGTGACACGTCGGACGGAAGGCCGCGCCCCTCGGCTACCGGCTCCCACCGGTTCCAGTTCCGGATGCCGAACAGGCAGCCGAAAGCCGAGTAGTCGGAGCCCGGGTAGAGCGGGTAGAGGTCCATGCAGCGGACCCAGAGCCCGTCCACATAGTCGAAGGCCGCCACGCGAGCCGGGTCGCAGACCTCAATCACGCCATAGATGTCGGTTCCCACGCGACGCGATCCTAGAGACGTACGCCGTCGGCGTCATCGCGATTCGGCGAGAGTGAGGGCGACGTCGAGCTCGTGCTGCTTGGCCGGGGACAGGGTGCCGAGCCGCCTGATCAGGGACTCGGTGTCGACGGTCAGGGACCAGGTGCAGAAGATCGTTCCGTCCTGGGGCAGCGCCACCCGAACTACGCCGTCCTTTCGCAGGCCCTCCTCGGGGCCGAGCCGGACCTCGATGCCGATGGCCCGGGTGGCCGGCCCCGCCGCCTCGATGATCCGGCGACGCTCGTCGACGTCGATTGCCTGTTCGCCGGAGATCAGGACGAACCCGGCACTCTGCGCCGGGGTGGCCGGCTCGACGATCTGCACGGCCTGGAACTCGGGGCCCGAACCGCCGGAGAGCAGCACCACGGGCCGCTCCTCATCGACCAGGGCCCACCAGATCTCGCCGCGTTCCACCCACCCATTCTCCCGCATCGGCTGTGTTAGCGTCGCCGGACTCAGTCGAGCGCGGGGGCGTGATGAAGCTACTTCTTACCGATTCCGGTGTCCGGAACGCGAGCATCGAGCGGGCGCTGCTCGATCTGCTGGGCAAACCGATCGGCGAGGCCAGCGCCCTGTGCATCCCCACCGCCGGGTATGGCGGCTCGTGGGGAGAGCCGGGCGGGCCGTGGCGGTTCATCGCCGGTCGTAGCCCCAGTCCGATGACCGAGCTCGGATGGAAATCGGTGGGGGTGCTCGAACTTACCGCACTGCCCAGCATTGACAGGGAACGCTGGGTCTCGTGGGTTCGCGAGGCCGACGTCCTGCTGGTCAACGGCGGCGACACCATGTACCTGTGCCACTGGATGCGGGAGACCGGGCTGGCCGATCTGCTGCCGTCGCTACAATCTGTCTACGTAGGAATCAGCGCCGGCAGCATGGTGATGACTTCCCGCGTCGGCCGGGACTTCGCCGACGTCACCGGGGTGGTGACCTCCGCCGACGATACCGCCCTCGGATTCGTCGACTTCTCCATTTTCCCGCACCTCGACGACCCGAACCTGCCGACCCAGACCCTGGACGGCGCGCAACGATGGGCCACCGAGGTCAAGAACCCGGCGTACGCCATCGACGCGCAGACCGCGATCAAGGTGAACGACGGCATCGTCGAGGTCGTCTCCGAGGGCCGCTGGAAGCTGTTCAACGCGTCGTCGTGAACGTCGGGCGCCGAGCGACCTTGCCCACATCCACCTCCGCGCCCACCTGTTGTTCCCGCGGCGCGGCGGCCGTGAGTTCGCGCTGAGACGGCAACCTCTCGAGCCGGGCCGCGTCCACGTGATCGACCAGCCGTCGTTCCGTCATTCGATAGTGGTCAATCGGTAGTTATTCTCAAGATTTTCTTGTACGTCTCTGAGCTGCGGTTTTGCTGCGGCGTAGGCGGGTTTTCGGGGGATTGTCGACGGACTGTGTTGAACCGGGCGGTGGGGGAGGACCGTACTGGCCCCCAACACCGGTGACAGCGAACGTCCTACGACGAGGAGTGGTCATGAGGTCCCGCACGTATCGACGGCAAGGTGACGGCAACCGGCGGAAGACCATCGGCGCGGTGGTTGTCGCGGGAGTTGTTGTCGCGATGGGGGTGACCGGGATCCAGTTGGCCTCCGCGGGCACCGAGACCAAGGCCGTCGATCTGGTCACCGTGGACGGTCAGCAGTTCGACGTCTCGCAGTGTGCGGACGTGCAGGTCAACGCCGGGGCGGTCGTCTGCGACGGGGAGGAGCTGGCTCCGGTCGAGGAGCAGGCACCGGGTGACGCGGCGGCGGGTGCGGCGGCGGCTCTGGAAGCGTCCTGCGACACGTTCGCGGCCGACGCGGCGGCGGCCGGTGGGGAGGAAGCCGGTGCCGGTGAGGAAGCGGCCCCCGGATCGGCGGCCGCCAAGGCCGAGAACAAGGCGACGGCCAAGAAGTGGGCCAAGACGCTGAAGGCGGCCAAGGCCCGCGCCGCGGAAAAGGCGGCCGGGAAGGCGGGCGCGGGCAAGGAAGCCGGTGCTGGTGAAGAGGCTGGTGCTGGTGCGGAAGCCGGTGCGGGCGAAGAAGCGGGCGCTGGTGAGGAAGCGGGTGCCGGTGAAGAGGGCGACGCGGCAGCGGACGCTGCGGCCAAGGCGGTCGCCTCGGCTCAGCAGAGCCTGCTGCAGGCCTGCCTGACTCTCGCCGACGCCAAGGCCGTCGTCGCCGGCGCGGGTGACGACGCGGGTGCCGGCGAGGAAGCCGGCCAGGGCGAAGAGGCCGGTGCCGGTGAGGAAGCGGGCGCGGGTGAAGAGGCCGGTGCCGGCGATGAGGCCGGAGACGCAGCCCCGGCAGCGAAGAAGTAGCGAGGGCTCGGCGGAGTCCGCACACAGCGTTGGGCGGACTCCGCGACCGGGCCCGCGTGCTTTCATCGCGGAGAAGGCAGGGGCGGAGAAGGCAGGGGCAGGGAAGGACATAGTGGAGCGCCTGCCCTACCTTGGCGGGCGTGATGGTCGTCGCGACTGTGGCGTTCTGCGTCGGGGCCTGCCTCGTGGGCGGGGCCGGGATCTTCCTGCTGTTGAATCTGTCGGACTACAAGGCACTGCGGACCCTGCGCCGCATCACCCCCACGCCGATCGGGGCGGCAACCGGCGGCCGGGTCGCTCTCGAGGGGGGCACCGAGTACGGCACCGCGGGCCGCCAGACCGCCCCGGTCAGCGGCGCCGATTGCGCCTGGTACCACGTGCGGCTCATCCGTGAGCCCCGGCGCGGCTGGCCCAGCAGCGACGACCCCGACCACGACGTCCTGCTCGACGTCGAGTCACCCGGCGGGTTCTCGATCGCCGCGCCCAGCGGTCGGCTGCCCGTCGACCCCGGGATCCTCGACCATCCGAATCGCGAGGGCGCGCCCGTGCCGGTGCACATGACCCTCGTACACCGGCCTGATCCTCTGCCGCCCGTGGTCGCGCGCGAATTCGTCGACGACCTGCGCAAGGGCGAGAAGCTGACATTGACCGAGAGCCGGGTGCCGCGGGGCGTCGACGTCTTCGCGCTGGGCCGGGTCGCTCGGGGCGGCGAGTTCAAGCAGAGCCTGGCCGGCCTGACCGTGTTCACGACCGACAGCCGCGAACGCATGATCGCCGCCCGCGAGGAGAGCATCAAGCTCGGCGCGAAGCTGGTGGCCGGCTTCGGCCTCGCCGGCCTGATCCTCGCGGGCGGCGGCGCGGGCTATCTGGTGGCGCTGCCCTGAAGCGCTGGGAGCGGCCGCCGGGCCAGCGCGATCGGCCCGAACGGTGTGACAGTGACGCGCACGATCTCGAACCCGGCCAACGAAACCTCCTCCGCGACCGAGTCGATCGGCCGGGCGTACGGCACGTCGTGTGCATGCGCCACGAGGCGGCGCAGCAGGAACTCGGCGTGCGCGGCGGACTCGGCCGGCTCGGCCGCGATCTGCTGCACCATCAGCAGGCCGCCCGGCCGCAGGCTGCGCAGGATCATCGCCAGGGCCGCGGCGCGGGTCGAGTTCGAGAAGAACGGCTGCGCCCAGAACGCCGCGTCGTAGGCGGCGGGCTCGTCGAAGTCGCGGGCGTCCATGACCCGTACGTCGAGACGGTCGTCGATGCCGAGTTCCTTCGCCTTCGCCGCGGGCACGGCCGCGACCTCCCCGACGAGCTCGACGGTCGTGGCCCGCATCGACGGCAGGAGGCTGAGCGCGTTGACGACGAAGCCGCTGACTCCACTGCCGACGTCGAGCAGCCGTCCGCCCGCGGCCAGGATGTCCCGGATCTCCGGTGTCGCGTCGAGAACCTTGGTGATGATCGCCTGAGACGCCGGGCTGCCGCTGGGGCGCAGGGCTGACGCCTTGGCCACGAGCAGCGCGTCGCTGTCGGTCAACGGCGCCGAGCCGGTGCGGGTCACCTCGGCGACCCGCCGGACGGCGAGCGCGGCTTCTTCGATCTTGGCGCCGATGTCGCGGATCCCGTCGAACGCGGCCGCCGTGTCCTCGGTGAGCTGGAACTGCCCGTCGGATGACGAGATCACGTCGTGGGCGGCCAGCGCGGCCAGCAGGTCGGCGGCCGTGCCGTCGGGCAGCCCCGCGAACTGGGCGAATTCGTCGAGGGTGCGCGGCGTCGCGAGGTAGGCCAGGTAGCCGCTCTCGTTGGCCGCGCTGAGCAGCGCCACGGCCTGGGCGCCGCGGGACCAGGCGGCCAAGGATTCGGTAATCATCAGCGCATGATGCAGATGTGAAGGAGATCGCGCTATGGGCTGGATCTCGGTTGCGGGTGACAGCGAGTGCTGTCACCCCGCGTACATCTCAGCTCCTCGTGATTTTGACGTTGTCGACAGCCGCCTCGACCAGGGACGCGGTCGAGGCGTCGGCCGCCTCGACGCTCAGCCGTACGGTCTGACCGGCGAAGGACGACAGATTCGCTGATCCGCTGGCCCAGGCGGCGGCCCGGTCGGTCGCGGAGGCCGGCTGGGTGAACACGGTGGTCGTCGTGCTGCCCGAGACGACCCGCACCCGGAAGTAGTCGGCGCTGCTCGCGTTGTTGAGGTGCGACAGGTACCAGCTGAAGCTCAGCGTCAGCGTGCCGGTCGGCAAGGTGATCGACGGCGACAGGATCGTGGTCACGCCGCCGTCGACGTCGTTCGCGCCGGCGCTGCTGCCCGCGGCCGCCCCGGTCACCAGGTCGAAGGTGCCGCTGACGGTCGTGCCGAGTTGCGAGGTCGTCGCGCCCGGGTCGCCGCGTTCGAAGCGTCCCGCGGTGGCGGTGTCCGACGTGCCGGCCGTCCAGCCCTTGACCGTCTCGAAGTCGTCCTCCCACACCGTGGTCCCGGCGGGCGGAGCGGCGGCGAGGTTCCAGACGGCGTACGCGATGGCGTCGCTGTTACGGTCGAGCGCCGTGTCATTGATGTTGGCCGTCGTGTCGCAGGACGCGTGGTAGCAAGGGTCGAACGTCGAGGCCGTGCCACCCCAGAGCTGCACCTGCGCCGCCGTCTTGCGTCCCTCGGCCCCGGTGAAGATGCCCCCGGCCGGGATCCCGTTCGCGATGAACGGGCCGTAGTCGCTGCGCCCGTCGAAGTCGGTGCCCCGGGTCGGCACGCCGATCGAGGTGAAGTACGCGGCGAGGGTCTGTTCGATCTGCGCCGAGCCCGCCGGACCGGGTCCCGCGCCGGTGCCGTCGGAGTTGTCACCGTCGTACAGGAAGTAGCCGGGGTTGGGGGACCCGATCATGTCGAAGTTGAGATAGCCGGTGATCTCGCGACGCTGGGCGGCGGTCAGCGAGTTCACATAGGCCGTCGATCCGCGCAGCCCCAGCTCCTCGGCGCCCCACCAGGCGAAACGCAGGTGGCGGTCGGGCTGGAAGCTCGCGCGCGAGACGGCCAGTGCGACCTCGAGGATGCCGGCCGACCCCGACCCGTTGTCGTTGATGCCGGGCCCGGCCGTGACGCTGTCGAGGTGGCCGCCGACCATCAGGGTGTTCGCGGTGTCGCCGCCGGGCCAGTCGGCGATCAGGTTGTAGCCGGTCGCGCCGTTGTACGTGAACGACTGTTGCCGGGTCGTGAAGCCGGCCGCGTCGAGCAGGTTCTTGACGTACGTGACCGAGGCCAGATAGCCGGGCCGCCCGTGAGCGCGGTTGCCGCCGTTGGCCGTGGCGATGCTCTGAAGCTGGGTCAGGTGCGCCTTGACGTTGGTCAGCGAGATGTCGGGCGCGGCGGCCAGGGCGGCGGGGGCGGACGCGACGGGAACCGCACGGGCCGGCACCGCGGCCAGCCCCAGAGTCAGCGCGGCCGCGCCGAGGACGAGAGGTGCTCGCACGAAGGTCCTCCGTGTAGCTCGAGGGGCCCGTCACCGGATGCGGTGGCGGTGCTCGCGAGCATGTCAGCGGAGACGACCCGTGCACTCATCCCAATCGATACATATCAGCAATCGCGAAACGGGCCGTGCAGGGCGGCCCACTGCAGCAGCATGATCGTCTTGGCGTCGGCGATGCGGCCGTCGAGGGTCCGGCGCAGGGCATCGTCGAAGTCGAGCTCGACCGCCTCGATGTCCTCGCCCTCGTCGGCCACGCCGCCGCCAGGACCCGTACGGTCGGCCGCCGTGTAGGGCGCGGCGTAGAAGTGCAGACGTTCGGTGACCGAACCCGGGCTCATCCACACACCGAACACGGGCTGCAGCTCGCCGACCGTCACCCCCAGTTCCTCGGTCGCCTCGCGCCGGATCGCGCTGGCCGGATCGTCGTCGTCGAGCAGCCCGGCTGCGGCCTCGACGAGCATCCCGTCGGGGTGGCCGTTGACGTAGACCGGGTAGCGGAACTGCCGGGTCAACAGGACTGTCCGGTTTTCCGCGTTGTAGAGCAGGATCGTCGCGCCGTCACCCCGGTCGTATGTCTCCCGCTGCTCGGTCGTCCAGCGGCCGTCGCGATGCCGGTAGTCATAGGTCGTGCGGCGCAGCACGTGCCACGCGGCGGCGAGCAGTTCGACGTCGCGGATCACCACGTCGGGATTGCCGGTGAGGTCACGTCCGGCCTGGTCGAGGCCGGTGCGGCCACGGTGGTCGGGGGCATCCAGGCCGGGGCGAGAAGGGTGGTCGATTCCGGGGCGGGCGAGATCGGTCATGCTGCGCTACGCTACCCACGAAACGTGCAAGAGTCGACAACAACAAGGAGAAACGCGGATGCTGCCGGCCGAACGTCGTGATCTTCTGCTGGGTCGGTTGAGTGCCGAGGGCAAGATCGTGGCCAAGGACTTCGCGTTCGAGCTCGGCATCGCCGAAGACACGATCCGCCGCGATCTGCGCGAGATGGCCGCGGCCGGCCTGTGCCAGCGGGTGTACGGCGGAGCGCTGCCCGCCGCACCGGCGGCCGCCGACTACGCGACGCGCACCGCGGTGGCCCCCGACAGCAAGAAGCGGGTCGCGCTGGTGGCCGCGTCGCTGATCCGCCCCGGCATGACGGTGCTGCTCGACGGCGGCACGACCGCGCTCGCCGTGGCCGGCGCGCTGCCCGCCGACCTGCCGGCCACGATCGTCACCCACAGCGTGACCGTCGCCGCCGCCCTGGTGAGCCATCCGAGCGTCGAGGTGCTCGTGCTCGGCGGCCGCCTCTTCAAGCACTCGGCCGTCACCAGCGGAGCGGCCGCCGCCGAGGCCGCCCGGCTGGTCAGCGCCGACCTGTTCCTGCTCGGCGTCACCGGAGTGCACCACGAGGCCGGGCTGACCACCGGCGACGCCGACGAGGCCGCGATGAAGCGCACCCTCGCGTCGCGCGCCGCCGAGACGTACGTGATGGCCAGCTCCGAGAAGATCGGCGCCGCCTCGCCGTACGTGGTGCTGCCGCTGGCCGAGGTGGCCGGCGTGATCACCGACGTGCCCGAGGACGATCCCGAGCTGGCCCGGCTCGGTGTTCCGATCTACCGTTGACGACGTGAAGCTCTTCCGCCGCGACGCGGGCCCCGGCCAGTCCGAGGCGGGCCTCGACGTGCTGCGCGCCGAGCTGGCCCGGCTCGGCGCCGACGTCGGCTTCGAGCCGGACGACACCGGCCGCCCGTTCATCACGGTCGACGCCGACGGCCTCTACCACTGGACGGTCGTCCGCGACGGCGAGGTGCTCGAGGACCGCACGACCACCTCACGCTCCGAGATCGTGCGCTGGGCGGCCGGCTGATCAGAGCTTCGCGAGCAGGGCGGCCAGCTCGGCCGGCCTGGTCAGCATCGGCCAGTGGCCCGAGTCGAGGTCGACCAGGTCGAGCTGCTTGACCCCGGCCAGCTCGGGCAGGTCGCCCGACGCGATCCACTCGCGGGCCTGCGCGGGCGTGAATTCGGGGCAGATTAAGACGACGGGTACGTCGTACCGCCGCTCGTCGCGCAGCCGGACGACGCCTTTCGCGACGCCCTCCGGCACCGGGACGGCCCGGCGCGTGAACTCCGCGCGCGCCTGCTCGTCGAGGTCGGCCGAGTCGGGCCCCTCGAACGGCTCCCACCCCGGCCACGGCATGGCGCCGTCCTCGATCGGGAAGAAGTCGGCGTACGCCTGCCCGTCGCCGTTCGGGAAGCCGCCGATCAGCACCACCGTGGACACCCGCTCGGGTCGCGCGTCGGCCGCCAGCCAGGCCAGCGTGCAGGCCGCCGAGTGCCCCACCACGACCGACTTCCCGGGGCTCGCGTCGACGGCGGCCAGCACCGCGGCCACCTGGTCGTCCAGTGTCGCCGTCGCGCCGGCGGGCAGGGCCACCGGCACCGCCGTCCGGCCCAGCCCGTCCAGTTCGGACACCACGGCGTCCCACACCGAATCGTCGAGCCACAGCCCGCCCGCGAGCACGATCTGTTCTGCAGTCATGGCCAACAACCTAGAACCCATTCCGGACGTTCCGCTTCCGGTACGGTGATCGATGTGCCTCTGAGTCCGACGGCCCGCGCCCTGCGTACGCTCGAGATCCTGCAGGCCCGCCCCGGCACCACCGCCGCCCAGCTCGCCGAGCAGCTCGGCGTGACCGAGCGCGCCGCGCGGCGCTACGTCGGCATCCTGCGCGAGGCCGGCGTCCCGGTCGAGGCGGTCCGCGGGCCGTACGGGGGCTATCGCCTGGGCCGCGGCACGCGGCTGCCCCCGGTCGTGTTCACCGAGGAGCAGGCGCTCGGCCTGGTCATGGCCGTGCTCGACGGCCAGCCCGCCGCGATCGACGCCGACGACCTGGTCGGGGCCGCGCTCAGCAAGGTCATCCGCGCGTTGCCCGAGGGGATCGGCCGGCAGGCGGCGGCGCTGCGGGCGAACGCGTCGGCCGCCCCCGACCGCAAGGCCGCGCGTGCCGACCCGGCCACCACCAGCTCGCTGGTCGCCGCGTGCGCCGAGCACCGCCGGGTCGTGGTCACCTATCGCAGCGAAGGCGGCGAGCAGTGGGACGCCGAGGTCGACCCGTGGGCCGTCGTCGTGCGGTTCGGCCGCTGGTACCTGCTGTGCCATTCGCACCGCGCCGACGCGATCCGCACGTACCGCATCGACCGTATCCGCGCCGTCCGGACGACCCCGCACAGCTTCACCCCGCCCGGCGATCTCGACCCGGTCGCCGCCCTCGAACAGAACCTCGGGGCAGGCTGGCGCTACCCGACACGCGTCGTCTTCCACGCTCCGCCCGAGCGGGTCGCCCCGTGGATCCGTCCGCCGATGGGCCGCCTTTCACTCGAGGACGACCGGTGCGTTCTGGTCGGGGCGACGAGCAACCCCCGCATGTACGCCGCCGAGTGGCTGGCCGCCATCCCGATCCCGTTCACCGTCGAGGAGGGCCCCGAGCTGCGCGAGGCCGTCGCCGAGGTGGCCGCCCGCTTCGCCGCCGCGATCTCCTGAACCGCCCTTCGCCGACAAACCGGTCAATAGGTATAGCTCGCGGAGTAGTCTTCGGCAGGGCGGCCCGCGGGCGGCCTGGGATCGTCACTCAGCGTTGAGAAAGGACGGTGTCGGCTGCCATGAAGGTCGGCATTCCCAGCGAGGTCAAGAACAACGAGTTCCGCGTGGCCATCACGCCCGCGGGGGTGTACGAGTTCCGCCGGGCCGGGCACGAGGTGTTCGTGCAGGCGGGCGCGGGCACCGGGTCGTCGATAACCGATGGTGACTACGTCGCGGCCGGCGCGACCATCCTCGCCACGGCCGACGACGTGTGGGCCGCGGCCGAGCTCATCCTCAAGGTCAAGGAACCGATCGCCGAGGAGTACCCGCGCATGCGCCCCGGCCAGGTGCTCTTCACCTACCTGCACCTGGCCGCGTCCAAGGAGTGCACCGACGCGCTCCTCGACCGCCGGGTCACCGGCATCGCGTACGAGACGGTCGAACTGCCCGACCGCTCACTGCCGCTGCTGGCGCCGATGAGTGAGGTCGCCGGCCGCCTCGCCCCACAGGTGGGGGCGTACCACCTGATGCGGTCGGGGGGCGGGCGCGGCGTGCTCATGGGCGGCGTGCCGGGGGTCTACGCGGCCAAGGTCGTGGTCATCGGCGCCGGCGTCTCGGGCATGAACGCCGCCGCGATCGCGCTGGGCATGCAGGCCGAGATCCTGGTGCTCGACCGCAACATCGCCCGGCTGCGCGCCGCCGACGCCGACTACCGCGGACACCTACAGACCGTCGCCTCGAACGCGTACGAGATCGAGAAGGCCGTCCTCGACGCCGACCTGGTCATCGGGGCCGTGCTCGTGCCCGGGGCCAAGGCGCCCAACCTGGTCTCCAACGAGCTCGTGTCGCGCATGAAACCGGGCAGCGTGCTCGTCGACATCTCCATCGACCAGGGCGGCTGCTTCGAGGACTCGCGTCCCACCACCCACGCCGACCCCGTCTACCAGGTGCACCAGTCGCTGTTCTACTGCGTGGCGAACATGCCGGGCGCGGTGCCGCACACGAGCACCTACGCACTGACGAACGTCACCCTGCCGTACGCTCTGGAACTGGCCAACCTGGGCTGGCGCGACGCCCTGAGATCCGACCACGCGCTCGGTCTGGGTCTGAACACGTTCGACGGGCACGTCACCTACGGACCGGTCGCGGAGGCGCACGGCATGCGGACACTCGACCTGGCCGACGTGGTGAACTGACGGTGCGGCGCGTCATCCAGGCCTATCTCGACCATCTCACCGTCGAGCGTGGGCTGTCGCGCAACACCCTCATGTCCTACCGCCGCGACCTCGACCGTTACGCGCAGGCGCTCGCCGAGGACGGGATCGACGATCTCGCCGCGGTGAGCGCCGCCCAGGTCAGCGGCCACCTGGCGGCCCTGCGCGCCGACGGTCTGGCCTCGGCCACGGCGGCCCGGGCGATCAGCGCCGTACGAGGTCTCCACCGTTTCGCGACGCGGGAGGGCCTGGTCGCCGTCGACGTGGCCGCCGCGGTACGCCCGCCCGCGCCCCCCAAACGCCTGCCCAAGGCCCTCGACGTCGACCAGGTGACCCGCCTGCTGGCCGTCGCCGAAGACAGCCCGCTGGGCCTGCGCGACAAGGCACTGCTCGAATTCCTGTACGGCACCGGCGCGCGCATCTCCGAGGCCGTCGGCGCCGCGATCGACGACCTCGAACTCGGTGACGACCCCGCCGCGATCTTGCACGGCAAAGGCGGCCGCACCCGGCTCGTTCCCGTCGGGGGCTACGCCAAGGCCGCGTTAGGGGCCTATCTCGTACGGGGGAGGCCCGCGCTCGCGGCCAAGGGGAAGGGGACGCCCGCGATCTTCCTCAACGCGCGGGGCGGCCGGCTGTCGCGGCAGAGCGCGTGGACGATCCTGCACCGCGCCGCTTCGTCGGCCGGGCTCCCGGTCGAAGGGCCGCACGCGGTGAGCCCGCACACTTTGCGGCACTCGTACGCCACCCACCTGCTCGACGGGGGCGCCGACGTGCGGGTCGTGCAGGAGTTGCTGGGGCACGCGTCGGTGACCACCACGCAGGTGTACACGCTGGTCACCGTCGACCGACTTCGCGAGGTCTACGCGACCGCGCACCCCCGCGCTCGTTAAGAAGCTGCGCACCCATAGGCGCGACACGCCGATGGCTGACCCCGGAAGTGCGGCAGGCGTGGCGTACAGTCGGGCATCGACTGAGCAATCCCGCGGCGGAAAACAAAAATCACCGGGGGAAGCTGACGGGTCGGGAGGGGGCGAAAAAAGGTCATGGCGGTCAACGATCGGGCGGAAGCCTGGACCAGCGCGCTCCGCGAGCAGCAGGGCTCCCTCGACCTGGGCGCCGACCTCGGCCCCGCCGACCCCACGGCCTACACGATGCGCCGCCCGATCCCCGAGCCGATGCCCACCGACCGGCACGGTCCCGCGCGCATCATCGCCCTGGCCAACCAGAAGGGCGGCGTCGGCAAGACGACCACGACGATCAACCTCGGCGCCGCGCTGGCCGAATACGGTCGCAAGGTCCTGCTCGTCGACTTCGACCCGCAAGGCGCCTGCTCGGTCGGCCTCGGCGTCAACCCGCACAACCTCGACCTGAGCGTCTACAACCTGCTCATGCAGGACGACGTCGCCACCGAAGACGTCATCATCAAGACCGACGTCGCCGGCCTGCACCTGCTGCCGGCCAACATCGACCTGTCGGCGGCCGAGATCCAGCTGGTCAACGAGGTCGCCCGCGAGATGGCCCTGGCCCGGGCGCTGCGCTCGGTGCGCAAGGAATACGACTTCATCCTGATCGACTGCCAGCCCTCGCTGGGCCTGCTCGCGATCAACGCGCTCACCATCGCCCACGGCGTGCTCATCCCGCTCGAGTGCGAGTTCTTCTCCCTGCGCGGCGTGGCCCTGCTGCTCGACACGATCGACAAGGTGCGCGAACGGCTCAACTTCGACCTCGAGCTCGAAGGCATCCTCGCCACCATGTACGACTCCCGCACCACCCACTGCCGCCAGGTGCTGCAGCGCGTGGTCGAGGCGTTCGGCGACAAGGTCTACCAGACGGTCATCACCAAGACGGTCAAGTTCCCCGAGTCCACCGTGGCCGGCTCCCCGATCACCAGCCTCGACCCGGCCTCCTCGGGCGCCCGCAACTATCGGCAGCTGGCCCGCGAGGTCATCGCCGCCAAGGTCGAGCGCGGCTGACCCTGTGCTCTACGCCCTCGGTGAACCGGTGGCCTTCGTCGCCCTGGTCCTCTCGTTCCTGCTCGCGCTCGTGCTGCGCGCCGTCGCCATCCGGCTGACCTCCCGCACCCTGCGCCTGTCCGACCGGCGCGAGTCGGTCGTCCCGCGGCTGCGCGAAGACGTCGACCCGTTCGGCGCCGTCGCCGCGGCGATCGGCGGCATGGGCTGGGGCAAGATGCTCACGGTCGACGACGTGCCCCGCTACCACGGCCGCGGCAAGGCCATCGCGGTCTTCGCGGCCGGCCCGGTGCTGTGCATCGTCGCCTCGCAGGTGCTGCTGCTGATCTACCGGCTGGCGTACCCGGACAATCTTCTGTCGCTCATCGGACCGGCCGACGTGCTCCTCGGCGTCGCGCTGCCGGCCGGCGAACAGATCCTGCTCTCGCTGGCCGTCGGGCTGCTCTGCTTCGGACTGCTCGCGCTGATCCCGATCCCGCCGCTCGACGGCTTCGGCATCCTCCACAACGCGCTGACCAGGCCCGGCCGCGGCATGCAGTGGATGCGACTGTGGTTCGAGGACAAGAACATCGGCGTCCTCGTGCTGCTGATCCTCTGCATCTTCCCGTTCGGCTACCCGTTCCTGCTGCAGATCCTCAACCTGCTCGGCCTCGTCTTCGTCCGCGTCTGGGGCTGATCTCGGGCGGACTCGGGGAAATCCCGGATTCGTGCCTCCGGTGGAAACCTGGAGGCGATCTGTGGCCGCCAGGGCGCACTCTGAACTCGTTCCGCTGATTCGACGTTTCTCAACCACCAGCATCGTCCCGCCACCGGAGATGATCGAGATGCGAAGCCAGATGCTCGCCGCCCGCGCCGCCGCCCTTTTCGTCAGCGACCTGCCCGCCGGAAGCCGGCCCAGCGTCGCCCTCGTGGAAACCGCCATCGCCGCGGCCGTCCGCACCCGCGGCGGCACCCGGGGATGCGTCGCCGAGCTCGCCGCGGCGTACGGAGATTATCCGGAGACCGCCGTCGTGCGGATGCGCTGGGCTCGCAGCGTGGTTCTGAGCGTGTACGACCGCTCGTCCGTCCTGTCGCCGGTTTCCACGCCGGCCTCTACTCCGGTCGCTCTGGCTCTCGCGGCCTGATCGGGACCGTGTTCGGGGGAGGAGCGGCCCGTTCTCGGGCCGCTCCTCGGTCTTTCTTCCGTGTTCCTCGTGCTTCGTGTTCCTCGTGCTTCGTGCTCGTCAGGCGACGGTGATGACCGCGACCGGGAACTTACGGTCGGTCTTGGTCTCGTAGTCGGCCGCGTCGGGCCAGTAGGCGCGCCACAGGCCGTAGAGACGGTCCCAGTCGGCGTCGCCGGGGCGGACGACCTTGTGGTCGGCCTTCAGGGTCTCCGTGCCCAGCTCGATCGTGACCGGGCCCTCGAGCGCCTCGAGGTTGGTGAGCCACGCCGGCTCCTTGTCGGCGCCGCCCGCGCTGCCGCAGAGGACGTACGAGGTGCCGTCGGGGGCCGCGACGAGCGGGTTGATGGTGACCTTGCCGGTCTTGCGGCCGGGCGTGTGCAGCAGGAGGGTTTCCTTGTTCTCCCAGTGGCCGCCGAGCACGCCGGCGTTGGCCCGGAAGTTCTCGATGATCGTGTCATTGAACGATGCCATGATCAGAACACTAGTTGACGGTGAAAATACCTACCGTGGACGGTGACCGGTCTCGCCGCCCCTGAGACGCGCCGCTTCCGGTGCCATCGTTTCCACCGCTCCCGCAACCGCCCTTCTGGTGCTCGCACATCCGGCAAAATGACGGTTTCTGCCAGTCACCCCGGCCCCACTCCGGCGTTGATCATCAGAGCGATGGGAGTGACCTGTGAGGCGGGAGCAGGTTGTCGGAGCCGTGGTCTACGGTCAGTTCGTGCCCGAAGAGTCGACCCACCCGCCCGCCGGGGCGTCCGCGTCCGCGCAGGCCCCCGCCGACGACGCCGCGCCCGCAGCGCCCGCCTCGGCCGAGGCTGCGGGCACTCTCGACGACGCCGATCCCGCTGCGGCTCCGGTCCCCGTCGACGGGGTGGCGGTCGACGCCGAGGGCAACCCGATCGACGACAGCAAGTTCCTCGTGCGGCTCGACAACTTCACCGGCCCGTTCGACCTGCTGCTGCAGCTCATCGGCAAACACAAGCTCGACGTCACCGAGGTCGCGCTCCACCAGGTGACCGACGATTTCATCGCCTACATCCGCGCGATGGGCGACGACTGGGATCTCGACGAGGCCAGCGAGTTCCTGCTGGTCGCGGCCACGCTGCTCGACCTCAAGGCGGCCCGGCTGCTGCCCGCCGCCGACGTCGAAGACGAGGAAGACCTCGCTCTCCTCGAGGCGCGCGACCTGCTCTTCGCCCGGCTGCTGCAATACAAGGCCTACAAAGAGGCCGCCGCCCACATCATGGATCTCGAAAGCACCGGCATGCGCCGCTGGCCGCGGGCCGTGTCGATGGAGCCGCGGTACGCCGAGGCGCTGCCCGACCTGGTGCTCGGTGTCGGGCCCGAACGGCTGTTCAAGCTGGCGCTCAAGCAGTTCGCCCCCAAGCCCGGCCCGCCGCAGGTGTCGATCGCGCACATCCACCAGGTGCGGGTCAGCGTGCGCGAACACGCGGCCCTGCTGCGCGACCGCCTGCGCCGCGCCGGCCAGGCCACGTTCAGCCTGCTGGTCGCCGACTGCGACAACACCCTCGAAGTGGTCGCGCGCTTCCTGGCCCTGCTCGAGCTCTACCGCGAGGGCCTGATCGACTTCGAACAGCCCGTCTCCCTCGACGAGCTGACCGTCCGCTGGATCGGCGGCGACACCCCCGACGCCGACCTCGACATCGACGACTACGAGGGCTCCAAGCCCGACCCGGCCGCCGACCCCGACGCCCCGGAACCGGCCGAACCGGCGGAGCCCGACGACGAGGGTGCCGAAGAGGCTGAGCAGGGTATTACAGAGCCGGCCGCCCGGGCCGATGACGACGCGGCCGAAGAACTTGGCGAGGAAGACGACGCGGAGGAACGATCGTGAGCAACGACGAGCGGGCCGATTCGCTGGCGGCGCAGGCGGCTGCGTGGGTGCCACCGTGGGAGCGGGCGCCGCGTACGCCCGACCGCGATTTTCAGGCCGCGGCCGAAGAGGAGGCACGCGCCGGCGGGGGAGCGGCCGACTCGGGTCCGGCCTACGACGCGCCGTCCGACACCGAGTCGATCGACGAGTCGGGACTGTCGGACGACGATGACGACTTCGACCCCGCGTTCGAAGGGCCCAACCCCGAACCCGCGGAGGCGGACGAGCCGGTCGACGCGGCTGACCCGGAGCCCGCAGGGGTCGAGGAGCCGGTCGATGCGGCTGACCCGGAGCCCGCGGGGGTCGACGAGCCGGTCGACCCGGCCGAGCAGAACCCGGTCGACGTCGCGCCGGGGCCTGAGCTGCCGCTGCCCGACGCCATCGAGGACGCGGTCGAGGCCGCCGACGAGGACGAGCCGGGGTCGCCGGTCGACGCGCCGCTGCCACCCGACGGCGACGACGCCGGTGACGTCTTCGATCAGGCCGCCGACGACGACGTCAGCGACGACGGCGAGATGGACCTGCCGGTCGCCGCCGAGGTGCCGGTGTCGCGCTCGCAGGACGGCGCCGACAGCACCGAGGACGACGACATCGACGAGGACGAACTGGAGAGGATCGCCGACGACAACGACGACCCGCTCCAGCCCGACGACCCGGACGTGCCCGACATCCCGGACGACCCCGGGCTCTCCGCCGCCGAGGTGCCGGCCTTCGCTACCGCCGACGTGCCCGCCTTCGCCGCTGACGCGCCCGCCTTCGCCGCTCTCGTCACGCCCGAGGCGGCCGTGCCCGGGCAGACGCGCCGGGCCGCCCAGCCCGCCGTCGCGGTTGCCGAGGCGGAGACCCGTGCGGCGGAAATTGATCTGCCGGGGTTGACCGACGACGCCGAGCTCGCGGGTGCGCTCGAGGCGATCATGCTGGTGGTCGACGAGCCGGTCGCCGAGCTGCAGCTCGCGCAGATCCTCGAGCAGCCGACCGAGCGCGTCGCCGACATGCTCGACGATCTGTCGGCCCGCTACACGGCGGCCGGGCACGGCTTCGACCTGCGGCGGGTCGCGGGTGGCTGGCGTCTCTACACGCGTCCGGAATACGCGGCCTACGTCGAACGGTTCGTTCTCGACGGGCAGTCTGTGCGGCTGACCCAGGCGGCGCTGGAGACACTGGCCGTAGTCGCCTACAAGCAGCCGGTGACCCGGTCGAGGATCAGCGCCATCCGCGGTGTGAACTGCGACGGGGTCATGCGTACGCTTGTCACTCGCGGCCTCATCGAGGAATGCGGCACCGAGAGCGAAACCGGGGCACACCTGTATCGCACGACGGGCCTGTTCCTCGAGAAGCTCGGCCTCAATTCGGTCGACCAGTTGCCCCCGCTGGCCCCGTTCCTGCCCGACGACGTGGAAGAAGTACTCGATGCCTCAGGCTGACACCGCCGAACGCCTCCAGAAAGTCCTGGCGGCGGCCGGTGTTGGATCCCGCCGCGCCTGCGAAGACCTGATCTTCAAGCGGCGCGTGACGGTCAACGGCAAGATCGCCAAGCTGGGCGACAAGGTCGACCCCACCAGTGCCGAGATCCTCGTGGACGGGCAGCGGGTCATCACCGACACCAAACTGGTCTACATCGCGCTGAACAAGCCGCGCGGTGTCGTGTCGACGCTCGACGACGAGAAGGGCCGCACGGAACTCGCCGACTTCGTGGGCCAGTTCGGTCAGCGGCTCTACCACGTGGGCCGGCTCGACGCCGACTCCGAGGGCCTGCTGCTGATCACCAACGACGGGGAGCTGACCAACAAGCTCACCCACCCGCGCTACGAGATTCAGAAGACCTATCTGGCCGAGGTCATCAACGGCCCGCTCCCGCGCAACGTCGGCCGCCAACTGCTCGGCGGCGTCGAGCTCGAGGACGGCCCGGCCAAGGCCGACTCGTTCAAGATGGTCGGCGCGCTGGGCAAGACCGCCCAGGTCGAGATCGTGCTGCACGAGGGCCGCAAGCACATCGTGCGCCGCATGATGGAAGAGGTCGGCCACCCGGTGACGCGCCTGATCCGCACCGCGGTCGGCCCGGTCCGCCTCGGCGACCTGCGCCCCGGCGGCTTCCGGCACCTGTCGAACGCCGAGGTCGCGGCGCTGTTCAAGGCCGCCGGCGACTGATCTTCTCTTGCTGTGACGAACGGCTTTGGGCGCGCGCCCGAAGCCGTTCGTCGTTTCTGATCGTGCGACCGCCCGCTCTCGCACCAGGACCGACTGCTCAGGACATCGTCACAACCAGCTTGCCGACGGTGTGCCGGCGAGCGAAGTCGGTGAGGGCCTGAACGGCGTCGTCGAGCGGGTAGATCGCGGCGATCGTCGGGCTCAAGCCGGCCACCTCAGCCATGCCACCGAAACGGCCGTCGAGGTCGAGAACCAGCTCGAAGCGGATGTCGTCACGGTCGATCATCTCGGGACGCGGCGGCGGGAACGTGATCGTGAACAGGCGGCCGCCGGGCCTCACCGCGGCCGCCACTGCCTTGAGCTGGTCGCTGGGCAGGACCAGATTGATCGCGAGATCGACGCCGGTGGGGTAGTCGTCGTAGTCGATCACCGTGGTCGCGCCCAGCCGGCGGAGCAGGTCTTCGTCGGCGGGGCGGCCGGTAGCGATGACGTCGGCGTGTTTCAGCAGGGGCAGCACCGTGGTGCCGACGCCGCCGGTAGCCCCGATGACGAGGACTCTCTCGCTCGGCTGGGGCTGGGTGGTGGCCAGCAGGGCCCGCGCGGTGAGCCCAGCGGTGGGCAGGGCGGCCGCGTCGGTGGGGCTCAGGCCCGGCGGGCGGTGGGCCAGGAACGGCGTGGCGGCCTCGAAGACGGCGAACTCGGCCAGGGTGCCCGTGGTCATCGACGGATGAGCGCCGGCCATCGCTTCGAGGGCACGAGGGACCGCGTGACCGAAGATCTCGTCGCCTGTGCGGAACGCGGTGACGTCGTCGCCGACGGCGGTGACGGTGCCGGCGAAGTCGTTGCCGGGGACGTGGGGGAACGTCAGCGGGGCCTGCGCGCGGTAGGCGCCGCTCGGGATGACGAGGTCGCCGGGGTTGATCGAGGCGGCCCTGATGCGTACCTGAATCTGACCGGGACCCGGCTCGGGCACGGGCAGGTCGGCGAGGGTGAAGCTCTCGGGTGGGCCGTAACCGGAGGCGGCGACTGCCCTCATGAGCGTTCCATCCACGTTCTCATGGGCTGTTCCTTCCAAGCGGACCGTGCGGTCATGTTAGTGCTAACCGGACCGGGCGGTCAACTTGTTAATCTTGTTCTCGTGACCCTCGATCGCCCCCTGCGCGCCGACGCCGCCCGCAACCGCAGGGCGTTGCTGGAAGCGGCCGCCGCCGAGTTCGCCGAGCGGGGCCTCGACGCGTCCGTGGCCGACATCGCGCATCGCGCCGGCATCGGCAAAGGCACGGTGTTCCGGCACTTCCCGAGCAAGGACGACCTGATCGCGGCGATCGTCCACGACCGCGTCGAAGGCCTGGCCGCGCTCGCCGTCTCGCTGCTCGACGCGGACGACCCCGGGCTGGCGCTGCTCGAGTTCATGGACGCGGCCGCCGGTCACCAGCAGCAACTCGACCTGTCATTCCTGCGCGACGCCGCCGGCGTGAACGAGCGGCTCGACGGCGCGCGGTCCGAGCTCTTCACGGCCATCATCGCCCTGGTCGATCGCGCGAAAGCGGCCGGAGCCGTACGCCAGGACGTCGCCGGCATGGACGTGATCCTGCTGATGTGCGCGCCGAACCACGTCGTCAGCTTCGTCCCCGACGCCGACCCGGATCTGTGGCGCCGCTATCTGGGCATCATCTTCGACGGCCTGCGGCCCGAGGGTGCCCACCCGCTGGCGCATCCGTCCCCGGCGGTCTGACCACGATCCGGGCCGGTCGGGCGCTACGGCCCGGTGTCGCACCCGGGTCGCCGCGGCAGCCGCCGAAGGCGGAGTTCGCGCCATTGCGGTTGTCCGGCCCGACGAGGCGTACGTTCGCTGTTCAATCGAGACTGGTCAACGCTTCGATGACCGGGGCGTAGAGGCGGCTCTTGATCGTTTCGAGGGTGGGGCCGGCCTTGGCGACGTGGGCCGCGGCCAGGGCGATCGCCGTGCTGAGGACGTCGGCTTCGGGGACGTCCTGATCGACGATCTGCCGGGATCGCGCCTCTTCGCCGCCGAAGCGACGGGCCGTGATCATGGCTTCGTGCGCGGTCTGCGGGGTCAGTCGCGACTGGATCAGGGCCGACATTCCGGGCGTGAACGGGATGTTGATGTCGGCCTCGGGCAGGCACCAGAATCCGCGGTCGACGCGCATTATTCGCAGGTCGTGGGCGAGCGACAGCATGGCGCCGGCGGCGAACGTATGCCCCTGAAGTGCGGCGACGGTCACGAACGGCAGGGTCAGCACGCGAGAGAGAAGAGCCTGCACGCGTACGCCGTACGCGGTGTACTGCTCGGGATGAGCGAAGAGCCATTCGAGATCGAGCCCGTTCGACCAGAACTTGCCGGTCGCCTTGGTGACCAGTGCGCGCGGCTCGTCCTTGAGCTGGATCTCGTCGATCAGCGATTCGATCTCGGTGAGCCAGTCGGGGTGGAAGCGGTTCTCGCCGTCGCCGAGATCGAGGACGAACACGGCGTCGTGGCGCTCGAGGGTGGGCATGGACGACTCCCTCCGTGGCTACTGACCGGTAACATACCCTAGTTCGCCGCTGTTCGGGGAGACGGGCACAATGGGAGGGTTGGTCGGGCGGGCAAACTCAGGAGGAACGGTGGCGGAAGAAGTACGGCCGGAGAAGTGTGTGGTCGCGGTCGACGGCCCCTCCGGGTCCGGCAAGTCCACCGTGTCCCGGCGGCTCGCCACCAGGATCGACGGCGTCTACCTCGACACCGGCGCGATGTACCGCGCCGTGACCTGGGCCGTTCTCCAGGCCGAGGTCGACCTCACCGACCCCGCCGCGATCGCCAAGATCGCGCTGGAGACCGAGCTGTCGATCGGCACCGACCCCACGGGTCCCCACTTCGCGGCCAACGGCGTGAACGTCGACGCCCCCATCCGCGGCGCCGAGATCACCCAGGCGGTGTCGGCCGTCGCAGCCGTGCCCTCCGTGCGGAAACACCTGGTCGCGCTCCAGCAGGCGATCATCGCCGCCCACCCGCGCATCATCGTCGAAGGCCGCGACATCGCCTCCGTCGTCGCGCCCGGCGCCGACCTCAAGGTCTATCTGACCGCGTCGTCGGCCGCCCGCGCCCAGCGCCGCAGCGCCGAGGACGCCGTCGACGTCGCCGCGACCGAGGCCGACCTGGCCCGGCGTGACAAGCTTGACTCGTCACGCGCGGTCGACCCGCTGCGCCAGGCCTCCGACGCCGTCGAGGTCGACACGACCGGAATCGGCATCGACGAGGTCGTCGCCTACCTCTTGAATCTTCTGAACAGCAAGGTGAAATCGTGAGTGAGCTCCCCGCGGACCTCCTGTCCGCGGACCTCCTGTCCGCCGCGGACCCGGACGCCGGTCCGGCGCCCGTCGTGGCCGTCGTCGGCCGCCCCAACGTCGGCAAATCAACCCTGGTCAACCGCATCATCGGCCGTCGCCAGGCGGTGGTTGAGGACGTGCCCGGGGTGACCCGCGACCGGGTTCCCTACGACGCTCAATGGAACGGCCGGCGCTTCACGGTCGTCGACACCGGCGGCTGGGAGCCGGACGCCAAGGACCGCGCCGCCGCCATCGCCAACCAGGCCGAGATCGCCGTACAGACCGCCGACGTGGTCATCTTCGTCGTCGACGTGTCCGTAGGCGCCACCGACGTCGACGAGGCCGCGGTCAAAATGCTGCGCCGCTCGCACAAACCGGTCATCCTGGTCGCCAACAAGGCCGACAACCAGACCCTCGAGATGGAAGCAGTGTCGCTCTGGTCCCTCGGCCTGGGCGAGCCCCACCCCATCTCGGCCCTGCACGGCCGCGGCTCCGGCGACCTGCTCGACGACATCCTGTCGGCCCTGCCCGAACCCCCGCCGATCATCGAGGACGGCCCGCGCGGCCCCCGCCGGGTAGCCCTCGTCGGCCGCCCCAACGTAGGCAAGTCGTCCCTGCTCAACCGGGTGTCCAAGGAAGAACGCGCCGTCGTCGACTCCGTCGCCGGCACCACCGTCGACCCGGTCGACAGCCTCGTCCAGATGGACGGCGACACCTGGCAGTTCGTAGACACGGCCGGCCTGCGCAAAAGAGTGAACCAGGCCTCCGGTACGGAGTACTACGCGTCGCTGCGTACGGCGGGCGCGGTCGAAGCGGCCGAGGTCGCCGTGGTTCTCCTCGACGCGTCCGAGGTCATCTCCGAGCAGGACCAGCGCGTCCTGAGCCAGGTCACCGAAGCCGGCCGCGGCCTGGTGATCGCCTTCAACAAGTGGGACCTGGTCGACGAGGACCGCAGGCTCCATCTCGACAAAGAGATCGACCGCGAGCTCAAGCGCATCCCGTGGGCCATCCGAGTCAACATCTCCGCCAAAACCGGCCGAGCCGTCGACAAGCTGGCCCCCGCCCTGCGTCGAGCCCTCAACTCCTGGGAACAGCGCATCCCCACCGGCGCCCTGAACCAGTGGCTCACCGCCCTGACCCAGGCCACCCCCCACCCCGTACGAGGGGGGCGCGCGCCACGCATCCTCTTCGCCACCCAGGCCGGGGTCGCCCCGCCACGCTTCGTCCTCTTCACGACCCAGCCGCTGGACGCCGGGTACCTGCGCTTCATCGAGCGCAAACTCCGCGAAGAGTTCGGCTTCGAGGGTTCCCCCATCGAGGTCTCGGTCAAGCCCCGCAAGAAGGTAGGACCGGGGGGTCGGGGCAAGGCCCACGGTTAGGTCTTGCTAGGCTGTACGAGTTGCCGCGCGGTGCAAAACCGGGCGGCGGCGGGCTGTAGCGCAGCTTGGTAGCGCACTTGACTGGGGGTCAAGGGGTCGCAGGTTCAAATCCTGTCAGCCCGACCAGCTTTTTCAAGCCGTTGACGAGGACGAAAGTCCTGGTCAACGGCTTTTTCAATGGACGAACGTCGCATGACCAAGATCGCTCTAGTGGATCTTGTGGTCACAGGCGCGGTCACGGCCGCGGCTTGCCATGGTCACATCGAAAGCCCGTTAAGCAGGCATAACGGTTCTCAGTCGTGACCTTATGTCCGTTGGTCTACTTTTGCGCTCGCCGTACTTGACCACCTCGCAAGTGCGACGAAAGTCGGCTGCTGACGGTTCGTGTCGGCTGGTCCATTCGAGAAAAGGGCCGCGGGTCAAGTCTTGCCACGGGTGGTCCATCCCGATGGCTTCGGTCTACGGTGGGGCTCGACATTGGACTCGGCTGTCGTCTGCTCCGGCGGCGTCCTTGGAGGAAGAGTGCATAACGCTCGATCCGCGTCAGTTCTCCTGCGGGGGTAGAGACGCATTGCTTCTCACATACGTCGATGAGTCCTTCACTGATGACTGGTACACGATGGCGGCTCTGCTGCTTGACGGCCCGGCCGCGGCGGCGCTGACCGCGCAGCTGGATCAGGTTGCAGCGGACGCCGCACGTGCCTACGGGCTGCCTACAGGTCCCGAGGTCGAACTACATGGACATGAAATCTTCCACGCGGCGAAGTCGTGGAAGGGAGTTCCGCCCCGGGCGCGGATCGGCGTCTTCGACGACGTAGTGGAGGCAGTGGCGGCCCAGCCGGTTCACATCATCGCTCGCGGCATGGACGTGATCGGCCAGAAAGCCCGCTACCCGGTCCCTGATGCCCCCCACTCCGTGGTGTTGAAGCACCTCTTGGAGCGGGTCGATGAATGCGCCACCGCGGTTGACGACTACGCGCTTGTGATCGCAGACGAGGTGGATGGCCAAGCGAAGCACCGTGCCGACTTCTTCACGTACCGGGAGGCCGGCACGAACGGTTACCGAAACCGACGGCTCACCCGCATTGTCGATACGTTGCACTTCGCTCCCAGCAACGCGAGCAGGCTCGTCCAGGCGGTCGACGTGGTGGCCTTCCTCTATCGCCGAACGTTCACGCATCAGGAAACCGACGCGCGGGCGCGAAAGGTCAAGATCGGCATGTGGAAGCGGCTGGAGTCACGAGTGGCGCACCAGCTCTGCTGGTTTCCCGCCGTGAACGGGCAGCAGGAGTCTTGGGGGCGCGACATAACGTAGACGCACGAAGGGCCCGCATTGGCTAGCGGGCCCTAAGGCAGTGCGGGCAGCCCGTGGGCCTTCCGCACCTCGACTGTACCAGCGTCAGTCCTCCGGCAGGCATGGTCGTTCGGCGTGCCGGTTTCCGACCAAACAGAAGTAAGTCCTCGATCAGGTTCCACCGGCCGGCTCCGGCCAAGGGCAAGCGCTTCTAGAATGCGCGCTTGGGCGCTCGGCCAAGCGTTTGGTTCGCCAAGGCTGATCGGCTGAGAGCAGGCCACCGAAGGTACATCTCTTACAGTTGCAGCGACTTACTGAGAAGACACGACAACCTCTGGCAGCCGGGCGGCTATGCTGCTGCGGCCGGAGCGGTAGGTTCGGGGACAAACCCGGCGCGGCGGCTAGGGGGCGAACGGTGGTAGCGGACGGGCAGGACCGGTGGATCGAGGTCTCGCCGTCACAGTTCACGCACGAGGCCGAGGGCCTGGCTCTGGTCCGAGCGATCATGCCGGACGAGACGCCGTATCGGGCCTGGTCGAACTTCGAGTTCCGCGACTCGCGCGGCCGGTGGCACGAGGTCGACCTCCTTCTGCTCGGCCGTAAGCAGCTGCACCTCATCGAGCTCAAGTACTACTCCGGCACGCTTCGAGGCGACGATCAGCGCTGGGCCCGTGACGGCCGACGGTCAGAGGACTCGCCGCTCAAGCTGGCTCGGCGTAAAGCGCAGTACTTCGCCAGCAAGTTGAGGGACGAGCTGCGGCTGTGGGCACAGGAACAGGGTGTCCAGATCGCCGACGACCGGGACGTCGTTCCCTTCGTCCAGGAAGCGGTGTTTCTCCACCACCCCGACCTGAGGTGCCTGCTCAGCTCGTCGAGCGCCATCAACCTGTACGGTCTCGACAACCGGGTAGCGGAGAGCCATCTCACCGGCATCTCCGAGCTCGTCGGGGAACCCGCGGGACGGCGGGCGATCGGCCCGAACCAGGAGCACATCCTGGTCAAGCTGCTGGAACGCATCGGCCTCGTGCAGCGACGCGAACGGGAAGCCGGCTCGTGGGTCATCGAGGACCAGGCCATCGACTCCGATGAGGGCTGGCAGGACTGGCTCGCCTACCACCGGGTGGTCCAGCAGGACCGGGCCCGGATCCGGTTCCGTGTGCTGCCGCCGACCGCCAGTCAGCACGAGCGCGGCGCGGCCCGGCAGATCGCCGAACACGAGTTCCGTGTCATGTCCCGGTTGCAGCACGACGGGCTGCTGCGCCCTCGGGACCTGGTCGAATCCGAGCTCGGCATCGGCCTGGTCTACCCGTACGACCAGCAGTGGCAGCGGCTCGACCTGTGGCTGGCCGGTCAGGAACAGGGCGTTTCGCTGGCCACGCAGCTGTCGATGATCCGGCAGATCGGCGAGGCTTTGCAGTACGCCCACAACAACCGGGTCGTCCACCGTGGTCTGACCCCTCCGGCGGTCTGGGTGCGTCCGGTTCCTGGGACGCAAAGCGACGTGAAGGTTCGGGTCGGTGACTGGCAGAGTTCCGGCAGCGTCCAGAGCGCTTCGGCTTCCGGCGGCACCGTCGAGGGCGTGACCTCCTTGGTCGGTGTTGCCCTGGCTGATCAGGGAGCGACCGAGGTGTTCGGCGCGCCGGAGGGCACCTGGAGCGCGGGCGCCGACCGCGTACGACTGGATGTGTTCGGTCTGGGTGCTCTCACCTTCTATCTGTTGACCGGCCTGTCGCCGGCGTCGAGCCGAGGAGCCCTGAAACAGCGTCTGCGCGAGCAGCAGGGTCTCGACCTGGCCATCGAGCTGCCGCAGGTCCCGTCGACGCTGCGGTCGCTGGTCCTCAAGGCAACCGATCCGGCGCCCAGCCGGCGGACGGCCGACGTCACCACCTTCCTGTCCCAGCTCGCCGCGGCCGAACGTGACGCGGCGACCGCGAGCGACGAGACCGACCCGCTCGAGGCCACCGCCCCCGGCACCGTCTTCGACGGACGGTTCAAGCTGATCCAGCGTCTCGGACAAGGCTCGACCGCGGTGGGTCTGCTCGTGCAGGACCTGCTCGCCGACGGCGAGACGGAGTGCGTCCTCAAGGTCGCCCTCAACGATTCCGCCGCTGCCCGGCTCGACGACGAGGTGGAGGCGCTGCGGCGACTCGACGCCCCCCGCATCGTCAAGGTTCTTCCACCGGGACGGCTCGTCGTCGGGGGACGGCAGTCGCTGCTGCTCGAAAGCGCCGGCCCGGAGACTCTTACTGCGGCGCTGCGAGCACGCTCGCGGCTGTCGATCGACCTTCTGGACCGGTACGGCACCGACCTGCTCGACAGCCTCGTCGCCCTGGACAAGGCCGGCATCGATCACCGCGACATCAAACCTTCCAACCTGGGCGTACGGGAGAGCCGCGGCGACCGTACCAAGCACCTGATCCTGTTCGACTTCTCCCTGACGCGCGCCGCAGCCTCCGCCACTCACGCAGGCACCCCGCCGTACCTCGACCCGTTTCTCACCGGCACGCGAGACCGGTACGACTCGGCCGCCGAGCGGTATGCCGCCGCCGTCGTCCTGTTCGAGATGGCGACCGGAAGCGTGCCGGTCTACGGCGACGGCCAAGGCGATCCGGGAAGCATTCCGGACGAGGCGACCATCACGCCGGAGATGTTCGACCCTTCGCTGGCCGACGACCTCGTCGCCTTCTTCCGCAAGGCGCTGGCCAGCGACGCCGGGGCGCGGCACCACACCGCTGAGGGCATGCGGACCGCCTGGCTGACGATCTTCTCGCAGGACGCCACGACAGAGCCGGATGAGACGTACGACCAGCTGGCGGCGCAAGCGACGCTGACCACGCCGTTGCGTACCTCCGGTCTGACCGGCCGTGCGTTGTCGGCGCTGGAACCGTACGCCGTCGACACCGTCGGCGAGCTGCTCACCGTCGACCCGGTCCGACTGTCCCGCTTACAGGGTGTCAAGAACTCCACCCGTCTGCAGATCACGTCGCGCATCAAGGAGTGGAAAGCCCGGCTCGGCCCGGACGTCCGCCCGACGGTGCGGACCGGTCCCGCGCTGACTCCCGGCGCAGCCGCAGACCTCCTACTGAGTGTCGTCGCCACACCGCGTTCGCCGTCGCGCGGCGGCGTCGTCCGCCTAATCCTCGGGGTCGACACGCGGCTCGACGCTTTTGCGACCCATGCCCAGCTCGGCGCGAACCTCGACGAGCCGGTGCAACAGGCCCGCGTCACGCAGGTCCTCGCGGCCCTGCAGGAACGGTGGGCCGGCGACCAGGAAGCGCGTGCCCTGCTCGACCGACTGGCCGCGGCGGTCTCCGCCCGCCTGACCGAGCTCGGCTCCGTCGCCACCGTCGCCGAACTGACCCGTACGATCCTGGAAACGCTCGCGCCCGACGACCACCCGGACGAACGCCGGGCTCGCGGCCTGCTCCGCTTCGCGCTCGAGCGCCGCAAAGCCATGAACAAGGCCGACGGATCCCAGTCGGCTGTCTGGCTCCGCCGGCGCGGCGGCGTGGTCACGCTGCTGGCCGAGGATCAGACGTTCTGCGACGTCGCCGAGTCGCTGGCCGCCGAGGCCGACCGCCTGGTCAGCGCGACCGGGGACCCGGCGAACGCGATCATCCCGGCTCAGCGGGTGCGGGCCCGGCTCGACGCCGCCGTGCCCATCGAAGAAGGTTGGCCGGCAGTGCTGCGCGAACCCCTGCGCCGCGTCACCCTGGCCGCAGCTGCCTCCACCCATGCGGCCGCGTCCGGCGCCGGTGACCTGCACCATCGCGATCTCACGACGATCGCGGCGTTGGCCCAGACATTCGCGGACTTCGGCGGGCAGCAACTGACCCCGGACGAGATTCGCGAACGCGTACGAGTCCGTTTCCCCGCCGTGCCGGGCCTCCCGCAGCGGCCGGCCCTCGACCGCTTGGTCAACGACGCGGGTCTCGGCCTCACGTTCGACGATCGGCTGCGTGTCTATCGGGCCCTGCAGACCGGTGCGGCCACCACCGGGCTGGAGTCCCGCTCGGCCACCAGCCTTGCGGCGACCACCTCCCCGGTGGGTGCCACGGGCGCGTTGGGGGCCCGGTTGGAAACCTCGATCAGTAGCCGGTCGTTCCTGGCGCTCGGTGTCCGAGCCGACCGCCAAGGCCGACTGCTGGACGCCGTCGAGGCCCACTTCGGAGGGACGGCGGTCGACCTGACCGGCGCACTGCTGGACGCGCTGCGCTCGGTGGCGGCCGCGGCCAACATGCCGTGGGACCTGGTACGGGCGGCCGACGCCGAACGGGAGTCGAGCCGTCCCCGCCGTGGCTTGGAGGAGCTGGTCCGCCGGTCGTGGTCCGAGGTCGAGGCCGCCGTCGAACGGGCGCTCGCCGCAGGCCGGGAGGACGCGCCGGTGCTGCTCACCGAAGCCTCACCGCTGGCCCGGTACGACAACATGGCGCTGCTCACCCGCTGGACCGACCTGGCCGCCCCGCGCCGGCGTGCGGTGTGGTTGCTGGTGCCACAGCTCAACGGCAACCACGGCCCGGTGGTCGACGGCCGGCCGGTCCCGCTTGCCGCACCTAACCAGTTCGTCAACCTCGACAACGAGTGGATCGACAGTACGGCTGCCCTCAGCGCAGCCACCGAGAAGGAGCAGTAGGCAATGGCGGTCTCGACGGGGTTGACGGCAGCGCTCAAGAAGGTGGTCCTTGACCTGGAGGACGACCTCCGCGAACGCGTCGCCTCGCAGCCGGACGTCGCGAAGGCGTGGGACCTCGAGTGGAAGAGCGCGGTAGGCCGCGAGCGGACGGCCATGTCGTGGCAGGAGTGGCGCGACGACCGGGTGACGCAGGCCGCGGTCGCGTGGGTGCTGACCACAGTCTTCGTGCGCTTCTGCGAAGACAACCGGCTGCTTAAGCCGGTATGGATCGCCGGCCCGGCCGACCGCCGACAGGAGGCGCTGGACGCGGAGCTCGCCTACTTCCGCGCCCACCCCGAGGACACCGACCGGGAATGGGTTCTCCAGGCAGTCGAGTATCTGCGAAAAACTAAAGCGACCCGGGACCTGGTCGAATCGCACTCGCCGCTGTGGACGGTGTCGCCGTCGGGCCAGGCCGCCAAGAAGCTGGTTGCCTTCTGGCGCGAGCGCACCGCCGACGGCGACCTCGTCTGGGACCTCGCAGATCCCGACCTGTCGACCCGATTCCTTGGTGACCTGTATCAAGACCTTTCTGAGTACGCCAAGAAGACGTTCGCGCTGCTGCAGACGCCGGAGTTCGTCGAGGAGTTCATCCTCGACCAGACGATGGAGCCGGCGCTCGCCGAACGGCCACTCGAAGGCTTCAAGCTCATCGACCCCACCTGCGGGTCGGGCCACTTCCTGTTGGGCGCCTTCAAGCGGCTAAACGACCGCTGGGCTGTGCACGCGCCGGGCATGGAGGTGCAGGCGCGAGTGCAGGAGGCACTGAACGCCATCCACGGCGTCGACCTCAACCCGTTCGCCGTCGCTATCGCCCGCTTCCGCCTCATGCTCGCCGTGATCCAGGCAGCCGATTTGCAATCTCTGGAGCAGGCACCCGCATTCGAGTTCCACCTCGCGGCTGGTGACTCGTTGCTGCATGGCCGGTCGCAGCTAGCACTGGAGCTGCCCGGCGTGGAGGACTACGACGCAGGTCTGAGTGGCTTCGCCTATTCTTCGGAAGACCTATCGGCGCTGCGTTCGATTCTGGAGCCGGGCAGGTACGACGTCGTGGTGGGGAACCCGCCATACATCACCGTCAAGGATACGAAGCTGAATGCGGCCTATCGCGACCGCTACCCGACCTGCAAGGGAACCTATGCCCTGACGGTCCCGTTCATGGAGCGGTTCTTCCAGCTCGCGAAGTCCGCCGCCGGCGATCGCCCAGCCGGCTGGAGCGGTCAGATCACATCGAACTCTTTCATGAAGCGTGAGTTCGGATCTCGATTGATTGAGGAGTTTCTAAGCCGCCAGGACCTACGGCTGGTAGTTGACACCTCCGGCGCCTTCATTCCCGGTCACGGGACACCAACGGTCATCCTGGTCGGTAGACGGCAGACTCCGGCCACCGACACGATCAAGGCCGTGCTCGGAGTTCGTGGCGAGCCGGGGCAGCCGGACGTTCCAGCGGACGGCCTTGTCTGGCGAGAGATTGTGTTGAACATAGGCAAGTCGGAATTTGACGGGGACTTCGTATCCGTTGCGGGCTTGCAACGTAAAGTATTTGCAAGGCATCCGTGGAGCCTGAGTGGCGGTGCTGCTGCGGCTTTGTCGGCTCAAATCGAGAAATCCTCGCGGGCAAGTCTAGCCGCGAGGGTGGAGGCGATCGGTCGCACGACTCATACCGGAAACGATGAGGCGTTTTTTGTACCCATCGAGTCGGTAAGGGTTCTGCGGCTGGAATCCGATGTGGTTCCAGTTGTCCTCGGGGAGGAGGTTCGCGATTATGGATTAACGCCTGCGAACGTTACGATTCTCCCCAATGATGAGGCGGGAATCGCCAAAGGCCTAAGTTTTCCGGCGATGAGGCACCTTTGGCGGACTAGACGTTCGCTCGAAACTCAGCTCGACTTCGGTCAGACCAAGGTAGAGCGTGGTCTACGCTGGTTCGACCACTCCATGTTCTTCCCGCAGCGTTTTCGGCGGCCCCTTTCCATTGCGTTTGCTAGTGTGGCGACACATAACCATTTTGTGTTGGATCGGGGTGGGAAAGTTTTCAAACAGTCGGCGCCGGTGATTAAGTTGCCGGAGGGAGCGGCGGAGGACGATCACCTCGCGCTTCTCGGAGTGCTGAACTCTTCGACGGCCTGCTTCTGGCTCAAGCAGCAAAGCCAAGCCAAGGGCGGCGCTGACAATACCAGTGGTGGTGGTAATCGGTGGTCAGCTGAGCCGTGGGTCGAGCGGTATGATTTCACTGGCACCACTCTTCAAGAATTTCCCTTGCCGAGTTCCCTCGAATTGGGCCGAGCTCGTTTGCTCGATCAATTGGCCCGTGGTGTCGCCGTGAAGTTTCACGCGACGTTCAGTACGGACTCGGTCGTGCCAACATCGCAGCGAGTCGACGAGGCGGGCGCGGCAATCGGCGCGACCAAGGCCCGGATGATCGCGGTGCAGGAGGAGCTGGACTGGCACACCTACCGGCTTTATGGGCTGATGGATGAGGATCTGACTTTCTCATCAGAAAATTTGCCGGAACTGCGGCTAGGTGAGCGAGCCTTCGAGATCGCCCTTGCGCGCCGGGTCGCGGCGGGTACGGAGTCAACCGCATGGTTTGCTCGTCACGGGTCGAACCCGGTGACGGAAATTCCTACGCATTGGCCCCAACCCTATCGAGATCTGGTGCAGCGGCGCCTTAATCTAATTGAGGCGAACAAGTTCATCAACTTGCTTGAGCGCCCGGAGAACAAGCGGCGGTGGGCTGCCGAGCCGTGGGAGAAGCAGGTCGATAAGGCGTTGCGGTCGTGGCTGCTCGACCGGTTGGAGTCTCGCTCTTACTGGTTCGATGGACAGGGCCGGCCAACCGCACGATCGGTTGCCCAGTTGGCCGATATGGTGAGCCGCGACGCTGACACCGTCTCGGTATTGCAACTCTGGGACGGTCGTAAAGATCGGTCGGTCACGCAGCAGCTTTCTGCGCTGCTGGAGATAGAGGTTGAGCCTTTCCTGGCGGCGTATCGGCTGAAGGACTCTGGTCTTCGAAAGCGTGAGGCTTGGTTGCGCACCTGGGAGCTGCAGCGCCGCGAGGACAAGGGTGAAGAGGTTAAGGATCTTCCGGTGCCTCCGAAGTACACGTCTGCTGACTTCCAAAAGCACTCTTGGTGGCAGCATCGGGGCAAGCTGGACGTGCCCAAGGAGCGGTTCATCCTCTATCCGGGTGCCGGACGGGAGACCGACCCGACTCAGTTGCTCGGGTGGGCCGGCTGGGATCACGCACAGCAGGCACTCGCGCTGAATGTTGTCATCGCCGAGCGCGAGGCTGAAGGCTGGGCTGACGATAGGCTTGTCCCGCTGGTTGCCGGCCTCGCCGAGCTTCAACCCTGGGTGCGGCAGTGGCACGACGAAACCGACGACACCTATCAGCTCAACCTGGCGGACTACCTTGACGAGCAGTTGCGCAGTCGTGCTCACCAGGTGGGGATGACGTCCGAACAGCTTGGTGCCTGGAAGCCGCCGCCGGCGGGGCGCGGACGTCGGCCGAAGGCGTGACCGTCATGTTGACGCAGTTTGAGGAGAAGGCGTGAGTACCCCGCTTCGCGACGTCATCCGTATCCCCGAGCGTGCCGGCGCCGAGGATTACGTTCTGCGCCTCACCGACTCGGTCGGGCACAGCGCGGTTCAGCGCACGCTCGACGAGTACGTCGTCACCGATGCGCTGGTCGAGGCGTTCGACGCGGCCATGGGGCTGGTAGCCGAGGGCATCACTTCCGGTACGAGTCGTGGATCGTTCCTGACCGGCTCGTTCGGTTCGGGTAAGTCGCACTTCATGGCCGTGCTGCACGCCCTCCTCCAGCATGAGCCCGCGGCCCGGGACAAACCTGAGCTGCACTCGGTGGTCGGACGGCATGACCCCGTGCTGGCCGATCGGAAGATCCTGCCGCTCGCGTTCCACCTGCTCGGTGCGCGCACGATGGAGGAGGCGCTTTTCCAGGGGTACATCCGTCAGGTCGCCGAACGTCATCCGGGCGCGCCGCTTCCCGCCGTACACAAGTCTGATGCTCTTCTCGACGACGCCGAGCGTTACCGGGAGCAGCTCGGTGACCAGCAGTTCTTCGCCGGCCTCAACGGCGAGTCCAAAGGTGAGGGCGGCGGCGCGGCCGACCCATGGGCGGCGGTGCTGGGTGCGGGGGAGTGGGATGCTCTGCGGTTCGCCGAGGCGCGGGCGGCGTCGGCGGCGAGTCCGAGCCGGCAGAAGCTGGTGTCGGCGCTCGTCGACACGTACTTCCGGTCCTACACGCAGCAGGCCGAGTACGTGGACCTGGACACCGGCCTGGCGGCGATCTCGACGCATGCCAAGAGCCTCGGGTACGACGCTGTGGTTCTGTTCCTCGATGAATTGGTGCTGTGGCTGGCGTTCTCGGTGCAGGACCGTGAGTTCTTCCGCCGGGAGTCGCAGAAGCTGACCAAGCTGGTCGAGTCCTCCATCGGCGGGCGGCCCATCCCGCTGATCTCGTTCGTGGCCCGGCAGATGGATCTGCGGCGCTGGTTCGCGGATTCCGGGGCGAGTGGCGCCGAGCAGGACGCGTTGGATCGTGCCTTCCGGCACCAGGAGGGCCGGTTCGGGGTCATCCCGCTCGGCGACGACAACCTGCCGTACGTCGCGAATCGTCGTCTGCTGCAACCGAAGGACGCGGCCGCGGCTGCGGTGCTTGAGGGTGCGTTCGGTGCGATCGATCGGCGGCCGGCGGTCTGGGACGTGTTGCTCGACGGGGTGAACACCGACGAGCGGCATCGCGGGTCCGATGAGAAGGCGTTCCGGCTGACCTACCCGTTCTCGCCAGCCTTGGTGTCGACGCTGCGCAGCCTGGCCAGTGTCATGCAGCGGGAGCGGACCGCGCTCAAGGTCATGCAGCAGATGCTCGTGGACCGGCGGGACACCTTGACGACCGACCAGATCATTCCGGTCGGGGACTCGTTCGATCTGATTGTTCAGGGCCAGACCGGTCAGGCGTTGGACGCCGAGGCGGCGGCTCTTTTCCGGTCGGCCAACAAGCTGTACACGGACAAGCTGCGGCCGTTGCTGCTCGGGATGCACGGCATTGACGAGCGGACGTTGCGGGAGGAGCCGGCGAAGGTTCCGCCGGGATTCCGTACGGACGACCGGCTGGCCAAGACCCTTCTGCTGTCGGCCGTCGCGCCGAAGGTGCCGGCTCTGATGGCGTTGACCGCGGCCCGGCTGGCGTCGTTGAATCACGGGTCGATCGTGTCGCCGCTGCCCGGTGGCGAGGCATCGGTGGTGCTGTCCAAGGTGCGAACCTGGGCCCGGGACATTCCGGAGATTCACCTGGACGGCGACGACCGGAACCCGACGATCCGGGTGCAGCTGTCCGACGTCGACTACGAGTCGATCGTGGAACGGGCCAAGGCCGAGGACAACGAGGGCCGGCGCCGTGAGCTGCTGAAGGACCTGGTCAGTGAGAGCCTCGGGGTTACGCTGGCGTCGCAGGACCTGCAGGGCGCCTACCCGTACGACTTCATCTGGCGCGGTTCGAAGCGCAAGGTCGATGTGCTCTTCGGCAACGTCCGCGACCGCAGCTGGCTGTCCGACGACCACTTCCGGGCGGCCCCGGACACGTGGCGCATCGTCGTCGACCACCCGTTCGACGATCCGGGCCATTCCACGGCCGAGGATCTGCAGCGGCTGGACGAGATGGTGGCCCGCGGCGTGCAGGAGCGCACGGTCGTGTGGCTGCCGCGGTTCCTGTCCGACGACAAGATCCGCGAGTTGCGGCGGCTGGTCATCCTCAACTGGCTGCTCGACGGCAGCACCGAGCGTTGGCAGGGTCACGCCGACCACCTCAACGAGGCCGATCGCGCCCTGGCCCGGTCCATCCTGGAATCACAGCGCAACACGCTGCGGCGCAGCCTGGAGGACGCCGTTCAGCAGGCGTACGGTGCTGCTTCGCCGCGCCCGGGTGTTCTGCTGGAGGATGCGTCGCACGAGCGCACACTGTTCTCGTTCGAGCGTCGTTTTGCCCCGGCCAACCCGGTCGGTGCCACTCTCGGTCAGGCCTTCGGCAACCTGCTCGACCAGGCCTTCAAGGCGGTGTATCCGGCGCATCCGGCGTTCGAGCCGGGCGACGTGGAAGTGAAGGTCCGTGACCTCAAGGCGGTCGCCCGCTACGTCGCGCTGACGGTGGCGGACAGCGAGAAGCGGGTGGAGCTTGAGGCCGACGCGGCGGTGGTGCGACGGATCGCGGAGCCGCTCGGCGTCGGCAAGGCCACCGAGATGCACTACCTGCTGGGCGACGACCGGTTCACGCCGTGGGGCCAGGAGATCGAGCGCGCTCTCGGTCGCCGGGCGCTCGAGGAAGGCAAGCCAGCCGACGGGCCGGTAACCGTCGCGGAACTGCGACGCTGGATCCGGGACGTCTCGCCGGCCCACGGCTTGCGCGACGAAGCGGCCGACCTGGTGATCATCGCGTGGGCGGCGCTGCGGCAGCGGGCGTGGTTCCAGCAGGGGATCGCCCTGCCGGTCGTGCCGGAACCGGGTTCACTCAGCCCGGTGATGGAGCTGCGTACGCAGGAGCTTCCCTCCGCCGACGAGTGGGAAGCGGCGCGAACCGTGGCCGGCGCGATGCTCGGTGTCACGGCCGCGACCTACCTGACCGCGCCTGCCGTGGCCGACTTCATGGCTCAGGTCACCACCAAGGCGTCGGAACTGTCCAAGACGGCGCCGGGCCTGGTCGCCGCGGTCGAAACCGCGTACCGCCGCTTGGAGATCGCCGACGGCAACCGGCTGCGGACCGCGAAGGGCAGTTCCGCCTTGATCCAGCAACTGCGTCACCTCGACGGCGTCAAGCTGGTCCAGGCGCTGGCCAAGGCGAGCCTGGGGGATGCCACACCGGTCGCCGCCGGCAAGTCGCTGGCCTCGGCCGAGACGGTGGAACGGGCGCTCACCGCGTTCCATTGGGACCGGCTGGAACCACTGCGTGATGCGATGAAGGGTGAAGGGAACCGCGCGACGGAGGCCGCCGCCATCGTCAACGACTTGCGCTCGGCCCTGGAGCAGGACGAGCTGCCCGCCCCCATCGCGCGAGCACTAGCCGCCTGCGAGAACGGGATTTTCACGTGGCTGGCCGCCGGCACTCCGCCTCCTCGTCCTCAACCCCAGGACCCGAAGGCGAAACCCGGCATCAAGGAAGGGCAGGCCAACCGGCTGCGAGGCGCCGAGAACAGCAGCGTCATCAAGCAGCTGACCGCGTTTCTGGAGGAGAACCCCGACGCCGTCGTCGAAATAACGTGGAAAGCGCTGCCGTGACTGTCGCCATGGCCGCAACGCAGGTGAGCGCCTCGATGGTGCTCGCCATCGTGGACGAGGCCCGCGCCAAGAACTACCGCACCGGTGTCATCGGCATCCGCGGCATCCCCGACCAGGCGATCACTGCGGACCTGCCGCACCAGGGCCAGACGGTGCGGATCCGGGCCGCCGAGTCGGCGTTGGCCGCCCGGGAACTGCTCGGAGACCACCGCGACGGTGACTGGCTCGTCGTCGTCACCGATCGCGACGACGAGGACTTGGGTGCGGGTGTCCTCGCCCACTTCATCTGGCAGCGGTTGCGCAGCCCCGACCCGTGGGAAGCGGTGCGGACCCGGTTCGCCGCCACCGGGATCGATCCGGCGTTGACCAGCCGTCCGGACAACCGGGAACTGGCCACCGCCCTGGTCGCGGCCACCCCTGCGGCGGGATGGCCGGCTGCTCCGGCTGGGGTGCTGACCCGCAACCACGCGCTCGGCGCCGTCGCCGCCATCCATCTCGGCTTCGATACCGACACCGCCGATGTCCTCGGCGTCCTCCGCTGGTCGATCGCCTCCCAGAGCGTCGGTGCCTTGGGCGCTCTCCGGCGTGGCATCGGAGATCTTCTCGCGGACACGACACTGGACTGGATTGCTCAGCGCTCGGGGCCCGCCGCCGGACCGGTACGGGCGTTGCTCTCCCGGGGTGAACTTGCCGACGTCGTACCGCTAGGGCTTGTTTTGCGCCTCTTGACGTCAGACGGATATGAGTCGGCGACGGCACACCAGGCGCAACTGGCTCTGGTTCGCCTCGAACCGCGGTGGGGTGACCTGACCCCGTCGCCTATCGCGCTGGCCGCGCTCGGACAGGCAGCCGATTCCCTGCTGTCCGACCTGGTCCACGATCGGCGCGCCGACGAGGATGTCGCACGCTGCCTCGACCGGGCCGATGCGATCCTCACCCAGCTGCAGGCCGAACCGCTGGCCCGCTACTCCGAACTGCTGACCGGCGGCCTACGGGCACGTCTTGACGCCCTTGCCGATGCCCTCCGCCGAACAGTGTCTCCATCTGGACGGGTCGACAACCCGGACGTGGTCGAGAGCGCGTGGGCGGCCGTCCGGTCCCATCGACTCGGCGCAACAACGCCGCTGCGGGTTCCCTTCGAGGCCGCAGTACGACTCGTCCGCTGGCTCTCCGACGCTCATCCTGAGCCCGACGCCGGCTCGCTCGCGGTACACGCCCGTGACTACCTCGACAACGCGGCATGGGCCGACGCGGCGATCAACGACGCGTTCGGTGGCATCGACGATCCGACTCTGTCGAGCGCCCTGCATGCCGTCGTCACGACGGCCCAAACCCGGCGGCGCGCGCAGGAACGGCGCTTCGCGCAGGCGCTTACGTCGGCACCCACGCCCTCCGGCCGCGGGTTGCCGTCCGATGGAGGCACCCTCTGGTACCTGGAGCAGGTGCTGCCCGGTGCGGTCATGCCGCTCGCCCGTAAGGTTCCGGTGCTTCTGCTCGTCCTCGACGGCATGAGTGCCGCGGTTGCCACGGAGATCCTTGCCGACGCGACGGCGCGACTCGGCTGGCTTGAGGCAGTCCTTCCCGGAGCGGACAAATTCCGCAGGGCTGGAGCGCTCGCCGTGCTTCCATCGATCACCGAGGTGAGCCGCGCGTCCCTGCTCTCGGGCCGCCTGACCCGCGGGCAGCAGCCCGAGGAACGACAGGGATACGCCGAGATCACCGCCAAGGTCGGGAAGATCGCCGCGCGGCTGTTCCACAAGAAGGCCGTCGACACCACGGCGGCCGGCTGGTCGGTCAGCCCCGATGTGGGCGGTGCCATCGACGACCGCGACCTATCGCTAGTGACCGTAGTTCTCAACACGATCGACGATGCCCTCGAGCGCAGCGACCCGGCGGGCACGGCGTGGACCGCCGACGCCGTGAAACATCTCGAACCGCTGCTCGCCCGGGCTGCCGCTGCCGGCCGAACCGTCGTCGTGACCTCCGACCACGGCCACATCGTCGAACGACGGCAAGGCACGCAACGTCCGTATCCGATGGCTTCGAGTGCCCGCTCGCGTCCGGCTACCGCTCCCGTCGGGGACGACGAGGTCGAGGTGAGCGGCCCACGCGTGCTCACCGACGACCATCGGGCAGTCCTGGCCGTCGACGAAACCCTCCGGTATGGGCCGCTTAAGTCCGGCTATCACGGGGGAGCGAGCGCTGCCGAGGTAGTTGTCCCCATCGCCGTTCTCGTGCCCGACGAATCGAGCAACCCGGCCGAGCTGGCGTTGCTGCCGCCGCAAGAACCCAGCTGGTGGCTCACGGCTGCCGCCAGCGCCCCACCATCGGCCGTGCCACCGGCGGGCCCGAAGCCCACAACGGCCAAGAGCCGCACCGACCGCCAGACGGGCCCAACGCTGTTCGACCTGAGCCCGGCGGTGACCGAGCAACCCGCCGTAACAGTCGGCCGCGCCGTCGTGACCAGCCCCGTGTACAAGGCGCAGCGCAAGATCACCGGTCGGCTCATCGTCACCGATGATCAGATCGTCGGCATCGTCGACGCGCTGGCGAACGCACCGGCCAACCGGCTGGTGCCCACCCTCGCGGCCCAAGCACTCGGCGTCGGCCAGACCAGACTCCGGGGCGCGCTGACGCAAGCACAGCAACTGCTCAACGTCGAGGGATATGCCGTGCTGTCGGCCGAACCGGCCACCGGCACGGTGATACTCGACCTCAAACTGCTGACCGAGCAGTTCGAGGTGCACACATGACGCCCGACGTCTCCCATCGGCGCCGCCGCGATGTGATCAGCGCGCTGCGCCGGGGCACCGTGCCCGAGAGCGGGCTCGACCTGCTCGCGGTCGGCCTCGACCGGTTTTCCTCCGCGATCGACGAAGAGCTCGACGCGGTCGCCTCCGGTGGCGCCGTGTTCAAAGCGGTGCGCGGCGAGTACGGCGCCGGAAAGACCTTCTTCACCCGGCACTTGGCCGAGCGGGCGCTGCGGGCTGGGTTCGCCGCCGCGGAGGTGCAGATCTCCGAGACCCAGACGCCGCTGCACCGGCTCGAGACCGTCTACCGTCGGGTGACGGAGTCCCTTCGAACCGCCTCGATGCCGCCCAGCGCGTTCCGCGCCGTTCTCGACTCCTGGCTGTTCACCCTGGAATCCGACGCGCTCGACGCTGATCCGTCCGTGCAGGACGTCGGTGCGGCGGTGGATCGACTCCTCGAACAGCGGCTTGCCCACATCAGCAAACACTCGCCGCTATTCGCACTCGCGTTGCGTGGCTACCGGGCCGCACTGAGTTCGGGAGACACCGCCGCTGCGGACGGTCTGGCAGCCTGGATGGCGGGACAACCGCAGGTGGCGGCTTCGGCGAAGCGGGCGGCCGGCATTCGCGGCGAACTCGATCACTTCGGCGGCATGGCCTTCCTGCAAGGCCTTCTCACGGTCTTGCGGGACGCCGGTCATCCGGGCCTGGTGCTCGTTCTGGACGAGGTCGAGACGCTGCAACGTGTACGTGGTGACGTCCGCGACAAGGCCCTGAACGCGCTACGGCAGCTGATCGACGAGGTGAACTCCGGCCGCTTCCCCGGGCTATACCTCGTCATCACCGGCACGCCCGCGTTTTACGACGGACAGCAGGGCGTGCAACGTCTGGCCCCGCTGGCGCAACGGCTCGCCGTCGACTTCGGCACCGATCCAAGATTCGACAATCCCCGAGCCGTGCAGATCCGCCTCCCTGGGTTCACCATCGAGTCGCTGGTCCAGTTGGGCGCCCGCGTCCGCGACCTCTACGCTGTCGGGTCGTCCGCTCCCGACCGCGTCCGGGCAACCGTGGATGATGCGTACCTCGACCAGTTGGCTCGCGCCGTCGCCGGTGGCTTGGGCGGGAAAGTCGGCATCGTGCCCCGGCTGTATCTGAAGAAGCTCGTCGGCGATGTTCTGGACAGGGTCGACCAGTTTCCCGATTTCGACCCGCGCCAGCACTACGCGCCGACCATGTCGGCCGCCGAGATGACCGACGTGGAACGCAACGCCGCAAGCGCCGACGACATCGTTCTCGACCTGTGAGCACCACGGATCTGCTGCATCCGGTGGTGCTGCACCACATCGTCAACACCCTGCAATGGCCGGGTCTGCGGCCCCTGCAAGAGGCTGCGGTGCAACCACTGATGGCGGGTGACGACGCCCTCCTGCTCGCTCCGACAGCCGGAGGCAAGACCGAAGCTGCGGCCTTTCCACTTTTGTCGAGGATGGCGGCCGAGGGTTGGTCCGGCACGTCGGTGCTGTACCTCTGCCCGCTCAAGGCCCTGCTGAACAATCTGCAGCCGCGCTTGGAGCGCTACGCGGACTGGTTGGGACGGCGGGCCGCGATCTGGCACGGCGACGTCACCGCATCGCGCCGGCGAGCCATCCTGGCGGACCGCCCGGACGTGCTGCTGACCACACCGGAATCACTCGAGTCGATGCTGGTCAGCCGTAACGTCGACCACCGGGCATTCTTCCGCGGATTGCGAACCGTCGTCGTCGACGAGGTACACGCGTTCGCGGGCGACGATCGCGGCTGGCATCTTCGCGCCGTGCTGGAACGCCTGACCCATCTCATCGGCCGCCCCGTGCAGCGGATCGGGCTGTCAGCGACCGTGGGAAATCCGGATAATCTGCTGACGTGGCTGCAAGGCGCCGGCGCCGGGACTCGACCCGGACACGTTGTCGCGCCGGATGCGCCGGCCCTCAGCGCCGCCGGCGCTCCGCCGCCGGGTGAGGTCGAGCTGGACTTCGTCGGCTCTCTGCAGAATGCCGCCACGGTGCTCGCCGCTTTGCACGCCGGTGAGAAGAGGCTGGTCTTCTGCGAGTCGCGACAGGCCGTCGAGGAACTCGGAAGCCTCCTGCGAGGCCACGGCATCACCACGTTCCTTTCACACGCCTCGCTCTCCGCCGACGAGAGGCGGCGCTCGGAGGAGGCGTTCGCGGAGGCCCGTGACTGCGTCATCGTCTCGACCAGCACACTCGAACTAGGCATCGATGTCGGTGACCTCGACCGGGTGATCCAGATCGACGCCCCCTCGACCGTGGCGTCCTTCCTGCAACGAATAGGACGTACGGGACGGCGGCCCGGCAGCATCCGCAACTGTCTCTTCCTCGCCCGTACCGGAGACACCTTGCTGGAGGCTGCGGCTCTGCTGCTGCTCTGGAGCCGCGGGTGGGTGGAGCCGGTTTTAGCTCCGCCCGAGCCACGGCACATCGTCGCTCAGCAACTGCTGGCGCTCTGCCTGCAGGAGCATCAGGTCGGAGACCGGATTTGGCCGCAGTGGTGGAACGGTCTCGACCCGTTCGGCCGAAGTGCGGACCCCATCATTCGCTACCTGGTCGATCAGGGCTATCTCGACAGCGACAGCGGCATGCTCTACATCGGCCCCGAGGCCGAGCGGCGCTTCGGGCATCGTCACTTCATGGGCATGACGGCGGTATTCACTGGTGCCCCTGAATTCACCGTCCTGGTCGGCCGCGAGGAGTTGGGCCGCATCGATCCAGGGCTGCTCACTGAGGAGGTGCAGGGCGATCGCCGTCTGCTCCTCAACGGGCGGAGCTGGCGAGTGACCTACATCGACTGGCGCCGCCGGCGCTGCTTCGTCGAGCCCGCCGACGGCGGCGGAAAGGCTCGGTGGATGACCGGCGGCTGGGCCGGCCGGGGATTCGAGCTCAGCCGGGCGATGAGAGACGTCCTCCTCGGCGCCGACCCGCCGGTGACGATCACGCGTCGGGCGGTCATGCGCCTGGCCCGGGAACGCGAGGAAGGGTCTTCACTGGTTCACCCGGGCGGAAATGTCGTCGTACGCGGCCAGCAGGACGGGGACTTGCGATGGTGGACATGGGCCGGTTTCCGTGCCAACGCTACCTTGGCGGCCACGCTGGCTGAGGTCGTTGATCCGGTCCAACGCTTCGATGACAGTCAGATCCGCCTGCGGAAGGACCTCACTCGGGACGAGTGGCTGGCGTTAGTGGCGGACGCGGATCATCGGCTTTGCCTGCCCGAGGTGAACAAGAAAGCACTCGACGGGCTCAAGTTCAGCGAGGCGTTGCCCGAGCGGCTGGCGATGGCCACGCTGGCCAGCCGGCTGGCCGACCTGGCGGGCGCGGCCAACGTGCTGCGCGAACCAACACGCTTCATCCAGACCTAGCGGCCACATTCCTGGGCGCCTTGTCGGGCCTGTCTACCGTGGAGCCGCGAGGCGGGGAGCGAATTGGAATTTCATCCGTTCGCCTTCTTGACTTGCTTGGTGCTGCCCCAGCATTCTGTAGTGCTCCGCCAGCATGAGTCCTATTGATCCCGGAGGAATCGTGGACGGTTCGACGTCTGATCAGGCAATGTTCCAGCGGCCGCGTCCGCTTCCGGTGCTGATTCTCGCGGATGTCAGCGGCAGCATGGCGAACGACGGCAAGATCGACGTACTGAACCGGAGCGTCGCGACGATGATTCGTACCTTCGCCGCCGAGGATTCCCTGCGGGGTGAGATCTGGGCGGGCGTGGTCACGTTCGGCGGAAGCGGCGCGACGCTGCACCACCCGTTGGTGCCGGCCGCCGACGTGCGGTGGGATGACATGCGGGCATCCGGCCGGACCCCACTGGGTGCCGCGTTTGACCTGGTCGCAGCCTTGCTGGCGGATGAATCGGTCGTGCCGCGGCGCGCTTTCCGGCCGACGGTCGTTCTTGTTTCTGACGGCGTGCCGACAGACGAGTGGCGGGCCGCGCTGAGCCGGCTCCTCACCACGGACAAAGGCGGCCAAGCGCTACGGCTCGCGGTCGGCGTAGGACAGGACATGGACGCCGAGGCATTCGATGTCCTCGATCATTTCATCGCGAATCCGCAGGTCAAAGTTGGCCGGGCCGAAGATGTCCACGAACTGCCGCGCTATTTCGACTGGGTGACGGCCACGGTTACCACTCAGGTGCGAAGCGGGCGCGTGACGAATGACGATTTGCTGGACTTCATGAACTGACGAATGCGCCTGTTGGGGAGTTGCGAACTGTGGGGGCTGATCGGCCTATCTGGAATACTGCTGGACTCCAGGTCGTCGTGCGTACCGAGGACGACCAGGCAGTTGAGCTGACACGCAGGATTGGAGCCGGCGGTCAGGGCGAGGTGTGGGAGGCCGGTGGCGGGCGGATAGCCGTCAAACTTCTGCACAGTCGCGACCAGCGGGCGGCCGAGCGATTGGCGACCCAGCTGCGCACTCTGCGTTTGCTCGACCTGGGCGACCTGCCGGTCGCCCGGCCGTTGGCGCTGCTGCGTCCGCCCAATCTCGGGTACACCATGGTCATGCTGGCCGACATGGTGGCGCTGCGGCACCTGTTCGCGCCGGCCGGGCGTACGGCATTAGTGCCCTGGTATACGGAGACCGGCGGGTTGCGGCGCCGGCTACGACTGCTCGGCCGGACCGCGTCCGCCCTGGCCGGGTTGCACGGCCGAGGGCTGTGCTACGGCGATCCCTCACCGGTCAACGTGATGGTCTCCGAACCTCTCGACTACGAGCAGGTGTATCTGATCGATGTGGACAACGTCGCGGTCACGTCAGAGGTGCGAGGCAGCGCCTATGCGACGCGCGGGTACGCAGCGCCGGAGGTTCTGGCCGGCCGACTGGGCGTGTCGAGTCTGAGCGACGCATTCTCCTTCGCCGTCATGGCCTTCGAGTTGCTGACGGTCGTCCACCCATTTGTCGGCGACAAGGTCTACGACGGCGAGCCTGAGCTGGAGGACAAGGCGTTCGCGGGTGACCTGCCCTGGATCGAGCACAGTACTGATGCGAGCAACCGCTCCAGATTCGGACTGGCCCGAGACGTGGTCCTGACCTCAGGTCTGAGGACGCTCGCAGCGCGCGCTTTCGAGGCCGGAGTGGCTGATCCCACCGCGCGGCCAACAGTCGCCGAATGGCGGACGAAGCTCTACGAAGCAGCCGATCTCACCCTTGCCTGTCCCGACTGTCATGGCACCTACCTCGGCTCAAGAGCCACCTGTCCCTGGTGTGGCGTGGCGCCACCGCCGGCACTCTTCGCTCAGGTGCTGACTCAGGTCGGTCTCGAAGCGGCCGGCAAGCCGATGTTCGCCGAGTCCAGGCAGGCTTTGTTGGTGCAGAGGCAGGTCGTCACGCTGGTCTCAGCTCGGACGGCCGCGGCTGCCGCGGACGAGTCGGAGCAACCGATTGTCGACCTCTGGTACGACCAAAACGACCTGCTGACCGTGACCAACCGCTGGGACCGGCCCGTCTGGCTGGTCGGCGTCAGCGGTGGTCCGCGGATGGCGATCGCCGTCGGGCACGACGCCACCATTCCGTTGCTCAACCGCCGATCGGGCTGGGAGCTTCATTTCGGCCCGGCCCACGAGCCCCACCGCGTTCTGCGGTTCAACCGACTCGTCCGGAGGGACAACCGATGAACGGGCAGACCACCCCTGGCGGTAACCAGCGTGGTGCCCGCCCGCGCCCGCCGGGCCGCAGAACAGATGGCAGCCGTGGCGGGGGGCAGACTCCGCAGCCGAAGCAGCGGCAGCTCGATCCGCTACCCGGAGCCGCGATGTTCGTCTCGCTGTGTTGGGAGCTGCGTACTGATCCGCCGGAGGTGTGGATCGACGAGACCGAGGCGATCCTGACCCGGAGTGCCGGCGGGCCAGAGGCGGTGATCGAGATTGGCGACGCTCGTGGTCCGGCCAGTGGGCTCACCGCGGAGGACGAGCAGACGTTGCAGCGCCTGCTGGCCCACGCCCAAGAGCGGGTGGCGGTTGTTCTGAACCTCGATCTCGGCACGGGCAACTCGCCCTGGCCGCGGCTCGACCTCAACGTCTACACCTATGAGATTGGGCCGAGCGGATCGCCGCTGGCCATCGGCGTGGCGGACAAGGAGCTCGCCAACGTCCGCCGGGCGGCGGGGGATCGGCACGGCCGCCGGTCACCGGAATGGGCGCTGAATTGGCTCACCGAAAAGCTTGTTCTGCCGCCTCTCCCGGGTTCGCCGCCGGGCAGCCCGAAGCGGCTTATCATCTCGGCCGGCCCCCGGACGAGCTCGGAGGAGCCGGTGGCATTCCGTGTTCACGGGCGGGGGGTGGCGGCCGATGTCAGTACCGCGACAGGCCGAACGATGCTCAGCCGAGTGGTCTTGCGCGCGCACGCCGCCGCGCAAGGACCGCTGAAGCTGATTCATCGCGCTGTCACCTTCACAGACGAGACGCAAGCCACGCAACTGCGGGAGGAGATGAGGCAGCAGCTCGCCAGGCTGGCCTCGGGTGAGGGCTTCCTGGCCATGTGGGACTCTTACAACCGCAAGGAAAGCTGGTGGACGCACCGTACCGTCCGCGACGCCGGATATCTGACCTATGAGAAGGTCCATCCTCGGGCCGACGGCGTCATGCGGTTCTTTGTCACGGTCCCGTCCGGCGGCAGGCTCTCCCTCCTCGACCGAGTGGCGTCGGATGATGCGCCTGAACTTGAGGCGGGAGCGACTTTGCCCGGTGCGTTGCTGCATGAGTCGACCGTCGGCGACCAGTCCTGGGGCCTGCTCGATGGAGCATTGGACAATGACGCGGTGACCGGTGAAGTGGTCGCCGTGAACCTTGAGACGTCGACGATCGATCTACGGATGACCAACCGTCGCGGGCCAGCGGTCCGGCCACCGGCGACAGGCTTTCTCTATCTGTCCTTCCGCGGCGATCGGCGCCGGCTACTTCGGCGCCGAGAGGCCTTCGGCCGCATTCTGAACGGCCAAACCCGGATTCCTCGTCTTCTCGCCTTGCTGGAAGGGGAGCCGGTGCCCGCGCCGCTGACCCACAAGCGCATCGAGCCCGAGTCCCTGGCAGCCTGGGAATGCTTCAACGGCGGGCGGCCGACCCCGCGACAGCGCCGGGCACTGGACGTCGCGCTCAACACACCGGACATCGCGATCATTCAAGGCCCGCCGGGCACCGGCAAGACACAGGTCATCGCGGCCCTCCAGCAGCGGCTCGCGGAGTCCGGGCGCGAGTACGCGCGGTTGCGGGGGTCGATGTTGCTGACGAGCTATCAGCATGCCGCGGTGGATGAGCTGGTCGATCGTTCGGTGGTCTTCGGATTACCGGCGAACAAGGTGGACCGGACCGGTCGGGGTACCACAGTGCAGATCGACCGTTGGCAGGAGGAGACGGTCGCGCGGCTCGACGATCGTCTTGCCCAGAACAGCACGGGTCCCGCCACGATTGCACTCCGTCGCGCCACCGCGGCAGCTGCTGGCTACCTGCTGGCTCCGACGGACAACGCCGGGACCGTTGAGATGCTGCGCGACCTGTTGACCGTCGCCGAGGCATTCCTGCCAGGCCGCCTCGCCGACCGGATGCGTGACCGATTGGCCGTGCCAGCAGCGCGACCGTTGCCGGCGTCCGGGTCCGACGCGGAACAGCTGGCGATACGGGCCGTGCGAGGAATTCCGTACGTTCAGGAATCGTTCGAGGACGGTGGCCCATCGCGGGTCGCCAAGGCAATGCGTCGCTTGCTTGCCCTGAGCGACGTGCAGGTGCCACCGGCGATGCTGGAGCTGTTGAAACGTGTGGTCGGCTGGAACGAGCCGGGGCCACCGCCTTTCCTTGCCGAGTTGGCCGAGGCTCGACGGGAATTGCTGGAACTGCTTACCCGCCCGGCCGGTCCCGCGCTCCTCCCCGTCGTCGACCCTGAACTGCGAGCGATTCTCGAGGAGGTTGTCGATGCCCTGGCCGATCGTGTGGCCCGGACCGCCGGAGACGGCGTCGCCCTCGCCTTGCTGGAGTATCGCGAAGCGATCGATGGCGATCCGGGCGCTGTGCAATGGACGCTACGCGAGTACACGGCCTCGTACGCGGCGACCTGTCAGCAGGTCGCGTCGCCGACAATGGCCGACGCGAAGGGAGAGTCACGGGTCGACGAGGTTGTTTTCGACACTGTGATCGTCGACGAAGCGGCCCGCGCCAACCCGCTCGACTTAATGATCCCGCTAATTCATGCCAGCCGCCGCATCGTGTTCGTCGGCGACCACAATCAGCTCCCGCAGATGCTGGAACCTGACGTGGAACGCGAGTTCGAGCCGGATATGCGTGAGTTGTTGTCGGAGAGCTTGTTCGAGCTTCTGTTCAAGAGCCTTGACCGCCCGGGTGTGCCCGTACGCCGTGTCGTGACTCTGGATACCCAATTCCGGATGCATCGGGTGCTGGGCGACTTCGTCAGCCGCAACTTCTATCGGGGTGGACTGAACTCAGCCCGGCCGGATACGGCCTTTGCCCACGGTATAGACCGGTACGGTGATGCCGTCGCGGCTTGGCTTGATGTTCCGCCGCAGACAGGCCCGGAGGTGGGCGACCGGAGCAAGGCTCGTCCGGCCGAAGCATCCGTACTTGCGGCGGAAGTGGTACGGCTCCTGGAGGAGGCGCCGGATCTCACCGTGGGGGTTATCGCGTTCTATAGCGCCCAGGTCGAAGAGATCCGGCGCCAACTTGCCGCACGCAAGCTTCTCGTCGCCAACGGCAGCACGTTTGAGCTGGTTGACCGGTTACGGTACGACAGCGCCGGGCGCCGAATGGACAGGTTGGCGGTCGGCACGGTGGACGCGTTCCAGGGCCGGGAATTCGATGTCGTTCTGCTGTCCACTACTCGGTGCCAACCTCGACCGGAGGCGGCCCCGGCGGCCGACGACGGGCGCTATCGCCGTTGGGTGGCTCGGCGCTATGGCCACTTGACCCTACGGAACCGGTTGTGTGTGGCGATGAGCAGGCAGAAGCGCCTACTCATCACGGTCGGTGCGGCGGCGATGTTCAGGGCCGGAGAAGCGCCGTCGGCCGTGGCCCCGTTGACCGATTTTCTCGATATGTGCGAGAGGGGGGCGCCGCATGGACGCTTCCAGTCGTGATTGGTCGCGTGCTCGCATTCTGCGGTACGACCAGGGACCACCGTCCCGCGATTCCCGTCTGTGCCTGCTCTGGCCGGCCTGGGCTTACCGCGTCACGGCGCCGGTCCTGGAGCAGCGCGGCCTCGATCTCTTCCAGCGGGTCACCCTGGCCCTGTGCCAGGCCGATATTCGGCAACCGGACCGCATCGGCGAGCTGGTCGGACTGAAGGCGACGCTGTGCGCGCACATTCTCGATCGTGCGGTCGCCGACGGGAACCTGACCCGTCGCTACGACTTGACGGAGAAGGGTCAGCAGGCGCTACGGACGGGAGCGTCTGTGGAGGCGGCCGAGTGGCAGGTTTGCTATGTGTTCGTGGATCCGTTCACCGGCGAGCTCTGGCCACGCACAGTGGATCAGCTGCGTGAGGCGTACGTCATGCGTACCGACCCGGGTGGCGCGGAGCTGCAGCTCGGCACGCCCGGCCGGTCCGACCGGGCTGATGCTCGCCGGATCTTGCCGCCGGATCGCCCGCCGCAGCGCCCCACGGCGGCCCGTGTGGTCGAGGCGGCCAGCGCCGACCGTGTGGCTCGGCGGGTCAACCAGGTGCGGGATTATGAGCGAGAGGTCGGACTGGCGCCGGCCGCTGTGCCGGCGGGACTGATGGAGAACGGTGCGGCCACCGTAGCCGACCATTTTCCCGAGCTCAGCCGAGTCGCTTTCCTGTCGGAACCCGAGGCCGTCTTTCTGCTTGGATTTTTGCAGGTCGTCGGAGAGGACGGCGAAACTGTGGATGCGCTGACCGCCCATGATCCGTTCGGACTCGGGACGAGCGATCTGTTCCATTCCTTGGTGTATCGGTTCGGACGGGACGACGGCGCACTCGACGAAGAGATCAAGGGCCGGATCTCCGCCCAGCTGGCTGGCGTCCGCGATCGGTACCGGCAGGCCGACATGGAGCTGCGCGGTGTGTTGGAACGCCGGCTCGCGGACGAGTTCGGACCCGAGATCCGTCGCGACCGAGACGCTTTCGGGCTGATGCTCGAGCTGGATCTCGCGATGCAGTCCCCGGAGCGTGACGAGGCCATCGAGCGGGTCGCGCACACCGCACTCCGCTTGTACGAGATCCTCCTTCGCCGAATGCTCATCCTGTTTCCGCTACATCCGGACACTCTGCAGAGTTTTGCGGGTGCCGCTCCGCTGGTGCGCCGCGCGATGCTGGAGAAGGCAGCTCAAGGCCTTGGCTTTCATAGCGTGGCGTCGCTCTATGTCGAAGTGGATAAGCGGGACCTGCGGAAAGCAAATGGGGATCCGAGTAAGAGCTTCGTGAAGGCTATGTTGCCGCTGTCCGTACTTGCCGCGGCCAGTCAGAACAGCCATCCGCTTCGTGCGATGACAGCAACGCAGCCCGACTTGCCGGTCACCCTGAGGACCCTGAACGACCTGCGTAACCGGGCGGCGCACGCCGGGCGGGACGCGACGAATCCGCACGACACGACCTGGTGCCGCGAGGCCGCGGCAGCAGCCGTTCGCGGTCTGCTGCTGACACCCGAAACACCTACCGAAAGGACTCCGGTCTGATGGCGCGCGGCAAGGCCAAGAGGCAGACGAATCAGAGGCGGTCTGTTCCGCCGCCGAGACAACCGCGGGCCAAGACTGATCAGCCGGCAGTCGAGCAGGTAGCTACCCTCTTCGCGGAAGTCCAGGCGGAGCTGGGTCCGGACGACGTGTCCGACTCGACGGTGGTCGATTCCGAGCTGGACCCGGTCGAGCTGGCCGAGCAGTTGCGGCAGGCCGTCGCTGTTCGCAGGGCATATCGGGAGGCGTCGGCGCGCCTGAAGCAGCGTGAAACGGAGCTCGATGAACGTGCAGCGAAGGCGGACGAGAGCAACCTCAAACTCGGCGAATGGGAGGCTCGTCTGGCCGACGACAGCGCGGCTTTGGCCGCCCGCGTCGAGGCCGTCGACGAGCGGGACCACAAACTGCTGGACGACGAAAACGCTTTTCAGGCACGACGGGAACGGGACAAGGAAGAGCTCATCGCGGACGCGCGGGCCGAACTGTCCGCAGCCCGGAGTCGTTTCGACGCCGCGCGCCAGGAATTCGACGACGAGCTGACCCGGCAGAGGGAGCGGTTGCAGGAGGAACTGGCCCATGAGCGCGCCGCACTGGACGAGGATCGGGCGGCTGTCCGCGCGGAGCGCCAGCGGCTGCGCAGATTGGACGGCGAACTCCAGATTCGGGAGGAAGACCTCCAGGACGTGAAGGAGCTGTACGACGACAGGACCAAACTAGACACCTTTTGGGGTGGGGGTCTCTTTCGGGTCCATTGTGAGGCTTTTGGGTGATCGACGGGTATGTGTGTTGTCGGGTCTCCTGGTTTTATGCGGTACGGCGATGGCGGTGGTGT
>NZ_RJAC01000038.1 GCF_003999975.1 Actinoplanes solisilvae
ACGTGCGCAGGGCGCATACTGGCGGTGACCTCGTCGGGGGTTTCGGTCGTGTGTGGTAACTCGATCCGAACCCACGACGAGGTTTTTACGTCGCTACGTCCCTCTTCCCGAGTGAGTTACGTACAGAACTTCTGATCAGGCGCTTAGAGGACGGAGATTCCCTCCACGCTGCGCGTGGAACACGCGGCGTCCGGGTGGGTTCCCGCTTCTCTGCGCGCCGCCGGGACGAGTCCCGGTCTTACGTGCGCTCCACGGGCGTTGAGGTCCGCCTGCCCGGCGGCCCTGACGTTCTTCGCGGCGTTGACGTCCCGGTCGTGGTGACTGCCACACGGACAGTCCCACTCCCGGACGTTCAGCGCCATCTTCTCGTTGATCCGGCCACACGCCGAGCACATCCGGGTGGACGGGAAGAACCGATTCACCCGGGCGAACGTCCGCCCGTACCGCGCCGCCTTGTACTGCAACATGCTGGTGAAACTGGCCCACCCCGCATCGTGCACGGACTTCGCCAGCCGGGTCCGGCCGAGACCGACGACGCACAAATCCTCGACGTACACCGCTTGGTTGTCGCGGATGATCGCCGTGGACAGCTTGTGCTGCCAGTCCCGCCGAGTGTCGGCCACCCGGGCGTGCGCCCTGGCGACCTTGACGACGGCCTTCTTGCGGTTCTGACTGCCGCGCTGCTTGCGGGACAGATCCTGCTGCAACCTCTTGAGCTTGCGGGCCGCGCGGCGCAAAAACTTCGGTGCCGTCACTTTCGTTGCGTCGGACATGACCGCGAAGTGGGTCAGGCCCAGGTCGATCCCGATCTCGGGGTCGGTCGGCGGCAACGACTCGTCCTCGGCCGTGGTCACGACGAACGAGGCGAAGTACCGGCCCGCCGCGTCCCGGATCACGGTGACCGAACTGGACTCCGACGGCAGGCTCCGCGACCACCGGACCGGCACATCGCCGATCTTCGGCAACCTGAGTCGACCGTTGTCGAGAACCTTGAACCGGGCGTTCTTGGTGAAGCGGATGGACTGCCGGTTGTCCTTGCGGGACCGGAACCTCGGCGGGGCCACCTTGCGGCCCTTGCGCTTGCCCGTGACCGAGGCGAAGAAGTTGCGGTACGCCACGTTCAGATCGGCGAGTGCCTGCTGCAGCACGACCGAGGACACCTCGCCCAGCCATGCCCGTTGCGAGGTGGTCTTGGCCCGGGTGATGACCCGCTTGGACAACTCGGCGTCCGACACGTATTTCTCGCCCGCCTCGCGGGCCTGCTGACGCAGGCGCAGCCCATCGTTGAAAACCACGCGGGCACAGCCGAACGCTTGCGCCAGCGCGGTGCGCTGGGCCGCGTCCGGGTAGACCCGGAAGTTGTAACGAAGCTGCAGGAGGCCGAGTGTAAGTTTATGGCCGATATCGAAGGTATCCGCACCGGTAGACACTGTATTTTTGCTCTGCACGCCCACTTGGTTTTCGTGACAAAGTTTCGGCACAGGGTGTTCGATGACCGCACCTCGCCCGGATGGAGGAGATCATGCGGGCGGTGTGCGCGGACTTCGAAACCGAGCTGATCGAGTTCAACGGCGAGAACAACCACGTCCACCTGCTCGTGAACCTGAAGGCCGGAGCACTGGCCCACATTCCGGTAGCGGCGTCCAGGTCTGGCCGCACAACGCGCGCCACCTCGAGCCGGGACACGATCACACAGGACTGAACCTCCTGGCCCGACCCGGCCGTGCGGCAGGTCCTCGCCGAACAGCTCACCCCACTCGGCGTTCCCGTCTTGGGTGGACTCCCCTGGGCCACGGCGACACCCCGGCCGCGCGCCACTGCCGGGAGCCATCGCGGAGAAGACCGCACTTCCGGCCACGGCCGCGTTCCCGCGTATCGACCCGTTCTGCTGCCCGCTGGAGTCACGGCGCTATCTTGAGGCGGTGCGAACAGTGGAGATCACCGCGCCTGACGGGACGCCGTGGAGCGTACGGGTGGTCTGGGAACCTCGGTGGCGGGCGCTGGCGCGGCGGTTCGGCGGGTGGCGGGCCAAACGCCGCAACGACGTCGAGCCCGGCGAGGTGTTGACCACCGGCGCCGACGCAAGCATCCAAGTCGGTGGCAGCGGCGGGGGAAGCTCCGGTGACGAGCTCGTCATCGTCGGCATCGCGCTGTTCGGGCTGGTGGTGGCCGGGGTGCTGTTCTGGTGGGTGCTGCTCCCGCTGCTGCTGATCGTCCTGGACGGGCTGATCGTGGCCATGCTGCTCGTCGCCTCGGTGCTGGCCCGGGTGCTCCTGCGGCGACCGTGGATCGTCCGCGCGACCGCCGGAACGGGCGAGACCACCGAGATGAGCGTGATCGGCTGGCAGTCCGCCCTGCGTCACCGCGACGCCATCGCCGACTCGCTACGGGCGTACGGCCTGGGCCCCGCGACCGAGCATCCGATCGCCGCTCACACGGCAGGGTTCGACGGGCACCGACCGAAGTAATCTGCTGGCGTGGACGCGTTGCGGGAGGGACCGCTGCACCTGGCCGCCCGGGCGGGCGACGGGCGCGAGGTGGCTCGGCTGCTGGCGGCGGGCGCCGTCGTCAATTCCGGCAACCACCGTGGGTACACGCCGTTGCACATCGCGGCCGGGATGGCGGCGTCCGAGGTCGTGACCCTGCTGCTGACCGCCGGCGCTGACGCCACGGCCCTGTCGGTCTTCGGGATCACGCCGCTGCACGAGGTGGCCCGCGGCCGGGTCGGTGACGCCGACGCTCCACCGCGGATCATCGACGATCTCCTCGCCGCCGGCTGCCCGATCGACGCCGTGGACAGCACCGGGCGTACGGCCCTCTGGTACGCGGCCGCCACCGGCACCACCCCGCTGCCGCCCGAGCGAATGGCCGCCCGCTTCCGCGTGTTGCAGCACCTGCTCGACCGGAGGGCCGACCCTGGCATCGCGGCCCGCGGCACCCAGGGCCGCCCGATCGACGCCGCCCGTGGACTCCACCAGACCAAGCTGTACCGGATCGAATGGCCCGAGGGCGTGGCGCTGCTGGAAGCCTATTGATCGACGGTGAAGATGACGGCGCGCTTGGCCTCCGCTGCCTCGAAGTAGAAGTCGCGCACCTGAGTGAACCAGTACCAGGTGTAGTCGAAGTCCTCGTCACCGAGCACACCCTGGTACTCCGTGGCGTCGATCCGGTCGTAGCGCCGCCGCATCCAGACCTGATCCACATCGCTGAGGGCCGCGGCGACCTGAGCCACTTCCTCGACGCGCAGGTGCGCCACGATGTAGTCGTCGCCCTCGTGGTGGTGCCCACCGCCGAGCACGGCCATGTCGAGCGGGGAGAGCCGCCGCCCACACCCAAGCGTCCCGTCGCTCAGACAGCGGTGAATGGCGTCCCAAGCCTTGTCCGTCTCGCAATCGAGCGGTTCACCGTCCCAGTCGCCCATCTCGAGCTCTTCGACAAATTCCCGTACGTCGCTGTCGTCGCTGGTCGCCATCAATGCGGCTTCCTGCTCCTGCGTCAGCGCGAAAAACATTCCCCGGCAGGCCATGTCCGGCAGACTACGTGAGCCGGTGACCCGGGCGGCCGGGCTGCCCCGGCCCGCCCGCCGCTCGCTAAGGTGATCATCATGGTCAACAGGAAGGGCTTCGGCCCGACACGATGACGGCGCCGGATGTCGACATTGCACGTCGGCTCGCGCTCCTGCGGTTGCCGGTCAAGCCGTTACGCCCGGAGGCTACCTGGGTATACCCGCGCACCGGCGAACTGCCTCTGATCTACGACTGCTACGCGCTCAACGTCGACGGCGAGGACGCCGTCGTGTGCTTCCTCGGCATGGAGGTACTCCAGTTCCCCATCGTTTCCGTACGCGACGGCACAGCCACCGACCATGGCACGTCGCCCGTCCCCGGAGTTCACGGCCTGCTGGTCGACGGCGACCGGGCTCTGCTCGTCGGCGGTTACCCACCCGACTTCGACGTGCTCACTGCGACATCCCTCGGGATGGGCGCCTCCGGCAGCGACGCGGTCAGCCGTCTCATCCGTCCCGACGGTCGCGAACTCCGGCAGGCGCGACGCTTCTGCCGCGGCGGCACGCTGTACGTCTTCTTCGACGGCACGATCTGCGCCACCACAACGATCGACGCCCCGACCACGAGCGGTGCAGACCCGAAGTAGGCCTGATCAGCCGTCGTCGTTCGCGAGAGCTCGCTGGACCACCTGGTAGATCTGTTCGGCGGTGAGGCCGTGTCTGCGGGCGATGGCGTCGACGTCGTGACCCTCACCGTACTCGGCGACGATCGCGTCGTAGTCGGGGTGACCCTGTGGCGGCGGCCAGCCGCCGGGGGCGGGGTGAACGACGGGCGGGCCGTAATAGGGCGGCGGACCGTAAGCCGGCGGCGGACCGTAAACCGGGGGCGGACCGTAAGACGGCGGCGGGCCGTAAACCGGGGGCGGGCCGTAAGACGGCTGAGGCGGGTAATGGCTCGGCGGCCCCTGAGCGGCGGGGCCGACCTCGCGCTCGATCACCGCGTACACCTGCTCGACCGTGAGGCCGTACCGGAAGGCGATGCCCTCGACCGCGTGCCCGTCGGCGAACTCGGCGACGATGCGGTCCTCCCTGCTCGAATAACCGTCCACGCTCACCCGTTCAAACTACCGGCTCACGTGGAGTAATGACCCTGCCGCCGGTCCGCGATCAGTCCCGGACCGTTCGGCCCCCATCCCACGAACTCTCGGGTGAGCTGCGCCGAGGCCGGCCCGTCGACCGCCCACAGCCCGCCCAGCCAGCCCACGTAGTCCCCGGCCTCGTCAGGGCTGACGGACACGGCGGGCACGCGCAGGTGAGCGGCGATCGTCTCGGCCACCGTACGGATCGGCACGCCCTCGTCGGCGACCGCGAGGCGGAACAGCCGCGCGGCGTCGTCTCGGTGGACCGCGGGCCAGCGGTTGCTGCCGTCACCGACGTACCCGATGGCGCCCTTCTCCCGGGCGAAGGCGATCGCGGCGGCCGTGAAGCCGTTGTCGCTAGTACGATCGTTCTAGGAATGGCAACCCCGAGGGGGCCTCGATGACGGGACGGCCGGTCAACCATCAGCGGCGGGCCGAGCTGCTCGACGCCGCGGTCGACTACGCGACGGAGCACGGCTTCGCCGACCTGTCGTGGCGGCCGGTGGCGCGGGCGCTCGGGGTCTCGACCACCACGCTGGTGCATCACTTCGGCACCAAGGAGCAGATGCTCGAAGCCATCCTCGGGCGCCTGCGGGAGCGCGCGTTCGCCGCCACCAGCGCCGCCGTCGGCGACCAGCCCGACCTGGCCGCCCTGGCCGCCGCCGCCCGCGCCGTCTGGACCCGCGCCTCCGACCCGCGTCAGGGCGCCGAGTTCCGCCTCTTCTTCGCCGTCTACGGCCAGGCCCTGCAGTCGCCCGGCCAGTTCGCCGAGTTCCTCGACCGCGTCGTGGCCGACTGGATGCGCGCCCTGATCGACGCCCAGAAAACCGACAGGACAACCGCGACGCGTACGGCCACCCTGGTCATCGCCACCATCCGTGGCCTGCTGCTCGACCTGCTGGCCACCGGCGACGACGACCGCGTGCAGGACGCGGCCGCCGCCTTCCTGGCTACGCTCGAGGAACGCTGAACCGCATGGCACTGCACCCCGGGGACCTCGTCCAGCTCGTCGCGCCGTCCGGCTGGATCGGGCCGGAGCGGGCCGCCGCGGCGATCGAGACGCTGACCGGCTGGGGGTTGCGGGCCCGGCTCGGCGAGCACGCCATGAAGACGTGGTTCTATCTGGCCGGCACCGACGAGCAGCGCCGCGCCGACCTCGACGCCGCCTTCCGCGATCCTGAGGTGCGGGCCGTCTTCTGCCTGCGCGGCGGCTACGGCGCCCAGCGGATCGTCGACGACCTCGACTACGCCGCCGTCCGCGCCGACCCCAAACCGCTGCTGGGCTTCTCCGACATCACCGCGCTGCACGTGGCCCTCTGGTGCGAGGCCCACCTGGCCACCCTGCACACTCCCCCGCTCGTGCACTTCGACGAGCGCACCCGCCGCGCCCTGATGACATCCGACCCGATCGTCGTCGCCGCGGACCCCGAGGGCGTACGGGTCCCCGGCCGCGCTGAGGGCATCCTGCTCGGCGGCAACCTGACCGTCCTGGCCGCGACCGCGGGCACCCGCCACCGCCCGGACCTCACCGGCGCGATCCTGCTGATCGAAACCGTCGACGAGGAGCCCTACCGGGTCGACCGCTCCCTGGTGCAGCTGAAACGCTCCGGCTGGTTCGACGGCCTGGCGGGCGTGGCCGTAGGCCAGTTCACCAACTGCACCGACGACGGCCCGACCCCGACGGTCCAGCAGGTCCTCGCCGAACAGCTGACCTCGCTCGGCATCCCCGTCCTGGGCGGCCTCCCCCTAGGCCACGGCGACACCCCGGCCACGGTCCCCCTCGGCGTCCCCGCCGTCCTGGACGTAGACGCGGGCACCCTGACCGCCGACCCGGTCGACAGCCCCAGCCGTTAGGAATCGATCCCGTCTTCATCCTGGATCCGGCATACGGCTGGCCGCGAGCCTGATCACTCGTCGCTGTCCGGGTGTTGTGGGCGACGTCGTCGGGGGCGCCATGCTTCGATCACCTTCGCGACCGCTGTCACCAGGAAGAGCTGGCCGGTCAGGGCCTCGAGCACGGCCAGCGTACGACCGGGGTTGCCGGCCGGCACCAGGTCGCCGTAGCCCGTCGTGGTCAGGGTGATGAAGCTGAAGAACAGGAAGTCGGGCAGGGTCGCCTCGCCGTGGGCGCCGAAGAACGGGCCGGGCTGGATCACCTCGATGGCGCGGTAGCCGAAGCCGAAGGCCATACCGAGCATCACGTACGCCGCCAGCGCCCCCAGCAGCAGTTGCCGGTCGACGTCGCGGCGGGCCACGTCGACGACCATCGCGGCCGGGGCGATCACATAGAGGATGCAGCTGGCCAGGAACGTCGCGCCGATCAGCCAGTTGTGCGGGGTCGTCACTCCCCACGCGGCGGCGCCCAGCGCGGCCACGAAGACCACGGCGGCGGCGCGGTGCAGGTGTTTGCTGACCGCCGCGACCCGCATCACGTACCAGACGGTGCCGACCTGGACGACCAGCACCAGCGGGATGCCGACGCGCTCGGTGACCGACGTGGCGAGCACGTACGTGAGCGCGATGAGCCCGAGGACCGGCCCGTAACCGGCCCTCTTGCGCGGGGGCTCCTCAATACGCGTCGAGGGCCGCCACTTCCAGGTCAGCGTCGATCTGAGCCGCCGAGTAGTGCGTCCCCGACTGGCTCTTGGCGATCTGACCCGCGCTCGGCACGTCGCGCTTGGCCGGCCACGTCTCGGTCTTCCACAGCGAGGACCGCACGAAGGCCCGCGCGCAGTGCAGATAGAGCTCCTCGACCGTCACCTCGATCGCGAGGTCGGGAACCACGCCTTTCATCGCCATGCCCGGCAGGTAGGGCGCCTCGGCGACGATCCGCGCGCGGCCGTTGACCCGTACGGTGTCGCCCGAACCCGGAATCATGAAGACCAGACCGACGTGGGGCCGCTGCAGGATGTTCGTCAGGCTGTCGAGCCGGCCGTTGCCCTTCCGGTTGGCGAAGGCGAGCGTACGGTCGTCGAGCACCAGCACGCTGCCGGGCGGGTCGCCGCGCGGGGAGACGTCGCTCGTCCCGTCCTCGGCCGAGGTGGCGAGCAGGAAGAACGGGCTGAGCTCGATGAACCGGCGCGACTCGGCGTCGATGTGGTCGATGCCCTTCTCGGCGATGAAGCGGGGCGGGGGCGCGACGAACTCCCGCAGCTCCGCCTCGGTGGCGATGACCCTCGTCATGATCACTCCGTGCGCTCGACACAAGCTCGACCCAACAGGAAGGCGACCCTAACCTTCCACGACGTTACGCAGTCGCCCGCCCGAACGAAATGCGAGAAGGTTCTCGCTGAGAAGCCTTGACGCCCCCACCGGCCGGCCGCCCGCGACGTGCGGCGTCACGATCACGTTCGGCTCGTCCCACAGCGCGGACGCGACCGGCAGCGGCTCGGTCTCGAACACGTCCAGGGCCGCGCCGCCGAGCTTCCCCGCCCGCAGCGCCGTCAGCAGCGCCGCCTCGTCGAGCGTGACCCCGCGCCCGACGTTGACGACCCACGCGTGGTCGGGCAGCAAAGCGAAGACGTCCGCGTTCAGCGCGTGGGTCGTCGATGGCGACGCGGGCAGGATCCCGATCAGCACGTCGGCGGTGGGCAGCAGCCGCGGGAAGGAATCCGCGGTCACCACGTCGAAGCCGTCCCGCTCACCGGCGCTGCGCGCGACCCCCGTGACCCGGGCGCCCAGCGCCGTGAGCAGCGGCGCGAGCGTCGTCGCGATGCCGCCGAAACCCCAGATCACCACGTGCGCGTCCCGCAGGGTCCACTCCCGCGCCGACACGACCTGCGCGGTACGAGCGTCCTCGGCCCACCGGTGACCGAGCTGAGCCCGTACGAGAACATGCAGGTGACGCACGGCGGCCAGGGTCAGCGCGAGCGTGTGCTCGGCGACCGTCTGATCGTGCAGCCCGCGCCCCGAGGTGATCACGACGTCGGGCCCGAACCCGGCCGCGATCACGGCGTCGGGCCCGGCGGCGAGGGTCTGCACCCAGCGGAGCTGCTTGAGCCGCTGCGCCGCGTCGTGCAGCTGATCGGCCGGGTTGTTCCAGACCACGAGCACGACGGCGTCGGTGTGCTCCTCCGGGATCGGACGACCGACCTCATAACGTACGGCGGTCACGCCCTCGGGCAGATCCGGGTCGAGTTCGACGCTGTCCGGCAGCAGAAGCTTCATAGGCCCTATCTTCTCTTGTTGTGGCGATCGTGCAGTTCGAGCACCGGCCGGGCATCCTCGACCTCGGCTGGGGTCATCCACGTCCGTCGTTGCTGCCCGTGGCCGAGTGGGCGGCCGCCGGCTCCGAGGCCCTTCAGGCGTACGGCTGGCAGGCCCTGACCTACGGCCACTCGGCCGGACCCGCCCCCCTGGTCGACTGGCTCGCCGCTCACGTCGGTGACGCGTCCCCCGAGCAGACGTTCGTGACCGCGGGCGCCTCGCACGGCCTCGCCCTGGTCACGCCGCTGCTGGCCCGCCCGGGTGACGTCGTGCTGGTCGATTCCCCCACCTACCATCTGGCGTTCCCGATCCTGCGCGACGCGGGCGTGACCCTGGGGCCGGCCCCGGCCGACGAGCACGGTGTGCTGCCCGCCGAGGTCGCCAAGATCCCGGCGGCGTTCCTCTACCTCGTTCCCACGTTCGGCAACCCGACCGGCCGCAGCCTGCCCCTCGACCGGCGTCGTGAGCTGGTCGAACTGGGTCTGCCGATCGTCGAGGACGACACCTACCGCGAGCTGTTCTACGGCGACGCCCCTCCCCCGGCCCTCTGGCGGCTCGGTCACAACGTCGTGCGCCTGGGGTCGTTCGCCAAGACCGTCGCGCCCGGTCTGCGCCTCGGCTGGATCAACGCCGCCCCGTCGCTGATCACGCGGCTGACCAGGCTCGGCTATGTGCACAGCGGCGGCGGCGTCAACCACTCGGTCGCGATGACGATGGCCCGTTTCGGTGCCTCGGGGGCGTACGCGAAGCATCTCGGCGTCGTGCGCGAGCGCTATCGGGAGCAACGGGACGCGCTGACCATCGGGCCGGCACCGGACGGCGGCTGGTTCACGTGGCTGCGGCTGCCGTCCGGTGTGGAGGCGAGCACGCTGCTGCCGGTCGCCGAGCGTCACGGCGTGTCGTTCGTGCCCGGTTCCGCGTTCTACGTCAACGGCGACAACGGCCATGACCACGTACGCCTCAGCTTCTCGCACCTGTCTCCCGAGGAGCTGACCGAGGCGGCCCGTCGCCTGAACGCCGCCATCAGTTCCGTCGTAGGACACTGACGGGATCTACTGACGACAACCGCGGCAACGCACACTGATCGGCATCTATCCTCGCAAGTCGATAGGAGCCGGTCATGCGCCGTCTATTCCCGCGCGTCGCCCTCGTCACCGCCGCCCTGGTCACCAGCCTGGCCGCGGCCGTGCCCGCCTCGGCGACCCCGCCGAACATCCCCTCCGCCACCACCGCCCGCTCGCAGCTCAACAGCCTCACGGTCGCCACCCAGGGATCGATGAGCGGCTACTCCCGCGATCTCTTCCCGCATTGGAGCACGGTCAGCGGCGCCTGCAACACCCGCGAGACGGTGCTCAAGCGCGACGGCACGAACGTCGTCACCAACTCGTCGTGCGCGGCGACGTCCGGGAGCTGGTATTCCCCGTACGACGGTGCGACGTGGACGGCCGCGTCGGACGTCGACATCGACCACGTGGTGCCGCTGGCCGAGGCCTGGCGTTCCGGGGCGAGCTCGTGGACCACGTCGAAGCGGCAGAGCTTCGCCAACGATCTGACCCGGCCGCAGCTGATCGCCGTGACCGATAACGTGAACCAGTCGAAGGGCGACCAGGACCCGTCGACGTGGGTTCCGTCCCGCACGGCGTACCGCTGCACCTATGCCCGCATGTGGATCGGCGTCAAGTACCAGTGGGACCTGACGCTGCAGCAGGCCGAGAAGACCGCACTCCTGAACACCCTCGACTCGTACTGCTAGCCGCTGACCCCACCGTTTCGCCTCGCCGCCCTACGATGGCGGCCATGTCGGGGAGCCTCCGTGTGGCCCACTTCTGTGACAGTCACGCGGGGCGCCCGGACGGGGTGTCGCGTTCGGCCGCGCTGACCGTCGGGCTGTTGCGCGACGCCGGGCACACAGTGGACTTCTACCATCCCGGGCCGTTCCTCCCCGTTCGGGCCACCCCGGGTCTCGTACGATCTCTGCCCGTTCCCGGTCGCCAGTTGCGCGCCGGTTGGCCGTGGCCGCGGTGCGCGCCCGCCGACGTCGTCCACGCCCACACGACCGGACCGCTGGGCATGGCCGGTTTCCGGCTCGCCGCCCGCCGCCGGGTGCCGCTGGTCCTGACCTGGCACACCGACCTCCTCGCGTACGCGGACGTCTTCCCCGAGATCCCGGCCGGGGCGGCCTGGTGCGCCCTGCAAATGCGGCTCGGCTGGTCGGCGGCCGAGTTCCGGGAGCTGACCCGTCCCGGAGCCGTACGACACCGCCGCCTGGTCGCCCTGGGCCGGGCCATGTTCGCCCGTGCCGCCGTCGTGATCGCCCCTTCGGCCAAGACCGCCGCCGTCCTCGCCGAGTTCGGCCCCGGCCCTCAGATTCACGTGCTCCCGACCCCGGTCGCCGCAGCCGAACCCCGGCCACCCACGCGTCCCGCCAACGTGATCCTGTCGGTGGGCCGGGTGACCGCCGAGAAGAACCCTGAGCTGCTGCTTCAAGCGTTCCGCCGGCTGCTCGACGGCCGGCCCGGCACCCGGCTGATCGTGCTCGGCGCCCACCAGGGACGCGCCCATCTGCAACGCCGGCTGCGCGCCCTGGGGTTGACCGACCACGTCGACGTCCTCCCGCCCGTCCCGCAGCCCGAGGTCGGCTCGTTCTACCACGCCGCGGACGTTCTCGCCTTCGCGTCCACAACAGACACGCAGAGCCTGGTCCTCGCCGAGGCCGAAGCCGCGGGACTGCCGGTGGTCGTGGCCGATTCGCGGCTGGCCGACCGGCCCGGCACCGGCACTTCGCGGTTCGCCTGCGCCCCCACCGCGCCCGCGTTCGCCGGCGCCCTGCGGCGCATGCTCGACGACGGCGACCTGCGGGCCGCAGCGATCCGGGAAGGGCTCGCGGCCACCGCGGCGTACCCGGCGAAGCTCTACCTTTCGCACCTGCTCGACATCTACCACAGCGCTTGTCGGCATCTGCCACGATGATCGTCGTGAGATGGCGGTTTCTACTGTGGAGCCTCTGCGTGCTCGCCGGCGCAGCCCTGATGTACCTGCCGATACACACCCACCAAGACCTTCGGGACTGGGCCGTCGAGCTGCGCCGCACGGGCGTCCCCACCCAGGCGTACGTCTTCGACCAGATCACGGTCGACGGCGGTACGACCATGTATCTCCGCTTTGAGACCGACGGGGTCATCCACGAGGACGCGTTCGACTGCGAATCCGTGTGCGTCAACGACGGGGCCACCACTCCGATCTGGTACAACGCCGCCGACCCCGGTGATTTCGTGACCGGCTTCGGCCGGCTCAGCGGCGATCGCGGCCGCATCCAGGGCATCCTCGGCGTGGCCGGCTTCTTCCTGGCCCTAGCCGGCGTCTGGGCCGCCCTCATCGACATCGGCACCGCCGCCCGCTTCCGGCGCCTCGTCGTGGTCATCGGTCGCGCGGGCCGCTTCACCGACCGGCGGCCGCACCGCTGGGCCCCCGCCGGCGACGAGGCGATCGCGCTGCTCGAGGAGCTGCGCGGGCGGCGCATCCACGAGCTCTGGCTCGACCCCGACTGGCCCGTCGTCGAATGGCTTCAGGAGCAGGCGTACGCCGGGCCGCGCCCCGACGTCGAGCGGATCATCCTCGACCCCGGCGACCCGGACACCGCGGCGACGGTGCGGGCGCTCGAACACTGGGCGTACGAGGTCCAGACCCGGCCGGGGACGGAGCTGGTCCGATGACCGGGTGGTGGCAGCTCACCCGTTGGACGTCCACGATCTGCATCGTCGTCGGGCTCGCGCTCGGCTGGGTGTGGGTCGACACGTTCCGCGACCTCGACCGTTGGAAGGACGAGCTGCGCCGCACCGGGGTGCCCGCCCAGGGCTACGTCTACGACCGCACCGACGAGCAGGGCGGCACGATGTACTTCCGCTACCAGGCCGCCGAGTTCCCGGCCCGCGCCCGGCAGCTGTACACCTACGAACGGTGGGTGCCCTGCAACACCCTGTGTCTCGCGCCCGGTTCCACGTCGCAGATCTGGTACAACCCGGCCGACCCCGGCGACTTCGTGACCAGCTTCGACGAGCTCAGCTTCGAGCGCGGCAACTGGCAGGTCGCGCTGGGCGTCGGCGGTCTGCTGCTGGCCGTGTACGGGGTGGGCCGTAGCGTGGCCGACCTCGCGAACCTGCGCCGCGACAGCCGCCCGGCCGCCCGGCCGAACCCCGCTGTGCCGGGTCAGGGGCGACCGGCCGGCAAGTCCGTCCTGTTGATCAACAGCACGAACCTGTTCGGCGCGGGCCCTCCGGTGCGCCGCGCCCGCTCCAGCGCCGAGGCGCTCGCCCTGCTCGAGAAGCTGCGCGGCGAACACATCGAGGAACTACGGATCGGGCCCACGCCCGGCGATTCGGTCCGGCCGGTCGTCGAGTGGCTGCGCGACGAGGCGAGCAGCGGCACCCGTCCGCGGATCGACCGGATCCTCGTGCACCCCGACAGCCCGCACGCGATCAACGTGACCCGGGTTCTTCGCGAATACGGCTACTGGGTGTCGATGATGTCCTGAACCGCCTGGTCACATCGCCGCGGCGAGGCGGCGTACGGCCTCGTCCATCAACTCGGGCGGCGCAGCCGCGTAGGTGAGACGCAGGTGGGGCGCGGGCGCCTCGGCCGCGAACCAGGACCGGCCCGGGAAGACGACGACGCCGTTGGCAGCGGCCGCGTTCGCCAGTGCCACATCGTCGATGCCGTCGTCGAGGCGTACCCAGAGATGAAGTCCGCCTCGGGGCACCGGCTCGTGGTCGAGCGGCAGACGACGTCGCAGGGCGGCCAGCAGCGCCTCGCGCCGCGCCTTCAGTTCCGTCCGCAAGGCGCGGCGATGCCGATCCCAGGCCGGAGAGGTGACGAACTCGATCGCGGCCTGCTGCAACGGGCCGGCCACGAACAACTCGTCCAGCAGCCGCACGGCCCGCAAACGCGCCCCCGCAGGCCCTTTCGCGCCGATGGCGGCGATCCTGAGCCCCGGTGCCACCGATTTCGTCAGCGACCGCACATAGACCACATGCCCGTCCGGGTCCTCGGCCGCGAGCGGGGCCGGCGGCTCCCCGTCGATCGTCAGATCGCGGGCATAGTCGTCCTCGATCAAAAAGGCCCCAGCTTCCCGTACGGCGGCCAGGACCTCACCACGCCGGTGCGCGGCGAGAGTGGCCCCGGTCGGGTTCGCATGCAACGGCTGGCAGTAGAAGAGGCGAGCCCCCGTCCGCCGGAACGCCGCGGCCAACTGCTCGGGCAACACCCCGTCAGTGTCAGCCGGCACCGGCACGACGCGCAGTCCGGCAGCGCGGGCCGCGGCAAGCGCTCCGAGATAGGTGGGCGACTCGACGAGCAAGGTGTCGCCCGGGTCGGCGAGCGCACGGAAAGCACCAGACAGCGCAGCCTGCCCGCCGGGACAGATAATCATGTCATCAGCCCGAAGCCCACCCCTCGAGCCGCTCCCGCCAGCACCCCACTCCGGACCGCTCCCGCCGGTCCCCCTACTTCGCCCACGCCCGCCGCCCGCGCTACCGGTCCCTCTTCCAGCACTTTGGGCGATCTCGCGCGCGAACCAAGCACGCAGGTCGGCGCGCCCCTCGGCCGGCCCTCGCTGCCAGGCGGCGGGTTGCCGGGCCGCCCTCGCCAGCGCCGCCCCGAGCGCGGCCGTAGGTTGCAGCTCCGGATCGAGGTAGCCCCCAGAAAGCGGGATCGCCCCCACCGGCGGTAACGCGAGTAACGCCTGAAGCTCTTCTTCGCCGCCGCGGCCGGCGCCGAGCGCAACGGTCTGCCACGAGAGGTCGCCCGCCTGTCGTGCCTGGCTCGTCCGGGATGCCACAAAGGTTCCCTGCCCGGGGCGCGTCTCGACAAGGCCTTCCTGAACAAGCACCCGCACCGCCGCCGCCACCGTGACCGGCGAGACCCCGTGGCGCGTCATCAGCTCCCGCACCGACGGCAGCCGCGCGCCGGCCCACGCCGCGTCGGCCGTCGCCCGCAGATCTTGGATAACACGATCGGCTGCGTTACGGTCATTCATGAGGCATCAGAGTAGCGCTACTGTTCCCGCGGCGATAACAGCGATCGGCTCGCGACAGCACAGTGCAGCCGCCGCCGAACGCTCGCCCCGCGGTTACGGTCTGGCACTGGGCGCTTTGGGAGTGCTGGCGTTCAGCATGTCGTTGCCGGCCACGCGAGTCGCCGTACAGGAGCTCGACCCGTGGTTCGTGGCTTTCGGCCGCGCCGTCGGCGCCGCCCTGCTGGCCGCGGCCTACCTGCGGATCACCCGGGCGCCCCGCCCCACCCGCGCCCAGTGGCGGCGCTTGTCGATCGTCGCGGCCGGCGTAGTCGTCGGCTTCCCGCTGTTCACCTCGCTGGCCCTGACCACAGAGACCGCCGCCCACGGCGCTGTAGTAGTCACCGTCCTGCCGGCTCTGACGGCCGTCTTCGCCGTGCTACGCGCGGGCGAACGCCCACCCCTGCCGTTCTGGCTGGCCGGCGCCGCAGGCCTGCTCGCGGTCCTGACTTTCGTGGCCGTAACCGGCGCCGCGACCGGCGCGCTGTCGATCGCCGACCTGTTCCTGCTGGCCGCCGTGGTCCTCTGCGGACTCGGCTACGCCGAAGGCGGCGCCCTGGCCCGCGACCTCGGCGGCGCCCGAACCATCTGCTGGGCCCTGCTGCTGTCCCTGCCCGTCACGCTCCCGGTCACGCTGATCGCCGCCGCAGCCCACCCGCCCCGGGCCGACACCGCGTCGTGGTCGTCGTTCGCCTACCTGACCGCGGTCTCGATGTTCCTCGGCTTCTTCGCCTGGTACGCGGGCCTGGCCCGAGGCGGCGTAGCCCGCGTGGGCCAGGTGCAGCTGGCCCAGCCCGTCCTGACGCTGCTCTGGTCAGCCCTGCTGCTCGGCGAGGCCGTGACCCCCGCCGCCCTGGCCGCCGCCACCGTGGTGCTGGCCTGCGTCATCCTGACCCAACGCACCCGCAGCCGTCGATAACCGCCCCTCCCTATTCAGGAGGCCGCAGCCTTCTCCAGCTCGGGCACGACCGCGGCCGGCGCCGGCATCGCCGCGATCTCGGCCGCCACCTCCCGCGCGGCCGACCGCAGCGACTCGTCGGTGAGCAGACGCCGCAGATCTGACCAGGTGATGGCCTTCGCCTCGAGAGCCAGACCGGCCCCTCGGCGGGCCAGCATCTCGGCGTTGTGGCTGCGGTCGCCGGCCCCGGTGGTGGCGAGCTGCGGAATCCCCGCGGCCAGGCCACCCAGCACGCTCCCCGCGCCCGCGTGGTGGATGAACGCCGCGGCGTGCGGCAACACCTCGTTGAGCGGGATGCGGTCGACCGCCCGGACATTCGGCGGCAATTCGCGAGCGGACGCCGGTCGAACCAGCACGAACTCGGCGTCCACCTGCCCCGCCGCCGCGATGATCGCCGGCCCCGGGTCGCCGTCGTTCGGTCCCTCGAGGGTGCTGCGGCTGGCCAGAACCCTCGGTCGATCACCCGGCTCGCGCAGCCACTGCGGGATCGCCCCTCCACCCGAGAACGGCACCGGCCGCATCAGGACCGCACCGTCTGCCGCGGCGCGCATGCTCGGCGGAGTCACGGCCAGGGTCAGCGCCGGGGCCGGGATGTCACGCCCGGCCAGCGCCGAACTCCCCGTCACCGCCCGGAACAACGCGACCGCGGACCACAGCGTGTTCTCCTGAAGCACCGACGGGATCGACAACTCCCCGGCGACGACCGCCCCCGCTTCCCCGAGCGACTCGAAGACCATCAGATCGGGACGTTCCCGGCGGGCCAGCTCCCGCAGCGGATCGAGCAGCGCCAGATTCGCCCGCCCGAAGAGCTCGCCGACGAAGCCGTGCCCGGTGGCGCCCTTCATCTCGGCCCGGGCCAGGCGAGGGTGTCGCAGCGCCGTTCGGATCGCGCTGCGCGGCAGGCTGAACGCCCCACCGATGTCCGCCGTGCGCAGCCCGAGCACGTCGGGCGGGAACCCACCGGCGGCCAGCACCACATCATGCCCCGCATCGCGGCAGGCGGCGGCAAGCGGCACCAACGGCAGCAGATGCCCCTGAAGAGGCGCGGCGACGAACAGAATTCGCATGGCCTGGGTTGTATCACGCCCCGGCGCGGGCGCAGCGCGGTCCTGTGGACAAGCACGCGCCTGTAACAGCACAGCGACGCCCACGCCTGTGGACAACGCCGCCCGCCGCCGACGCGAAGAAGTAGCGTCGGCGCCACACCCCTGGGTGGGCGGGCAAGCAGGCGGGCGCCCCACCCGTGGGTGGGTGGGCAAGCAGGCGGGCGCCCCACCCCTGGGTGGGCGGAAAAGCAGGCAGGAGAGCGGCGAAGTACGGGGCGAGAAACGCGGGCGGAGAGCAGGACGGGGGAAACGGGACGAGCGGAAGCCGGACGAGCGGAAGCCGCACAAGCGAAAGCCGCACAAGCGAAAGCCGCACAAGCGAAAGCCGGACGCCCGGAACGCAGGACGGCGCTACGGGCCCAGCTCGGCGATCACGCGGGCCATGACCTCGGGTGCGGTCTCGTGGGCGAGCTGCCCGGCTCGCGGATCACGGGCGTGCAGCACATGCAGCAGCGGCGACCCCGGGCTGCTCAGGTCGACGAGGGTCGCCGAGGCACCGCGCACGGCCCGTTCGGTGCCGGGCGGCCCGGTCAGGTCGATGCGGTTGACCACGCCCGGCGTGACCCACACCGGCACGGCTTCGAGCAGGCCGAAAAGCTGCAGGTGGAAGTGCCCGGTGAGAATCAGCCGCACATCTCTGCCCCGGATCGCGTCGGCCAGCCCGGCCGCGTCGAGCAGGTTCAGTTTCTGCTGCACCTCGACGTCGAGGGCGATCGGCGGGTGGTGGAAGGCGAGCACCGTGCCGCCCGGGGCCGGGGTCGCCAGCACCGAGCGCAGCCATTCGAGCTGCGCCGAGCCGAGCAGCCCGTACGCCTTGCCGGGCACCAGCGTGTCGAGCGTGATCACTCGGTGGTCCTTGATCATGGTCGACGCCGCGAGGAAAGCCGCAGTGGCCGCCGGAAACCCGAGCGACGACGCGAACGCCGTACGCGAGTCGTGGTTGCCGGTCGTCCAGAGCACCGGAATGCCCCGCGCGTCGGCGAACTCGCCCACCAGCGCGCGCACGTCGTCGTAGGCCGACGCGGAACCGTCGTCGGCGACGTCGCCGGTCACGAGCACGGCGTCGAGCCCGGCGATCCCGGAGCAGTCGTTGAGCAGACCGGCCAGGACCAGCCGGGTGTCGATGCCGTCGGCGTTCGGGCCGGGCTCGCGGGTCAGATGGGTGTCCGACAGGTGCAAGATCCTCATAGGAGGACGCTAGCGAGGATCAGCGCACCGCGAACGGTCCAATCGTGGACTCGGTGGCCCCCGGCAACGCCCCGGAACGCCCGCGAACCGCTACCGGTTGAGCTTGCTGCGCCAGTCGGCCGGCACCACGTCGGCCGGCGACGGGGCCGGCTGGTCGGCGGGGTGGCTGTCCGGCGGGGCCAGTTTCGGGCCGGAGCCCGCTTCCTGGCTGGTGAAGTCCCAGTACCAGTCCTCGCCGGGCTCGAACGACTGGATGATCGGGTGGCCGGTCTCGCGGAAGTGGGCGGTCGCGTGCTGCGAGGGTGAGGAGTCGCAGCAGCCGATGTGGCCGCACTGCGCGCAGCGGCGCAGATGGAACCACCATCCGTTGTCGTCGAGGCACTCGACGCAGCCGGTGCCGGACGGAGGGATCTCGGGCTGGATCGGGTTTTCGCTCGTCACAGAGCGAACCTACCCCAGCACCGGGAAGATCAAGCGGCCTCGTCCGTCACATCCGCGAAGCTCCCGCCGAGTGCCGCGACCGCGTCGTCGGCCGCGACCCGCAGCCCCACGCCGCGTTCGCCGGCGCCGAGGTTGATCGTGCGGCCTTTCGTACGCTCGTCGGCGATCACCGGCCACGGCTTGGCCGCGCCGAACGGGGTGATGGTGCCGCGCTCATAGCCGGTGGCCTCCTTGGCGGTGGCCGCGTCGGGCATCGAGAGCCGGTTCACGCCGAGCAGCGCCCGCAGCTTGGGCCACGAGATCGAGCGGTCGCCGGGCACGAGCACCAGCACGTAGTCGTCGTCGGCACGCCGTACGACCAGGGTCTTCACGAGGTCGCGGACCTCGACACCCTGGGCCAGGGCGGCTTCCTGAACGCTGCTGGCCGGGCCGTGGCGCAGCAGGGAGTACGTGATGCCCAGGGACGTGGCCGCGGCCTCGGCCGGATTCGTCGACATGTGATCACGGTAGCCGCCCGGGAACGCGGTCGGGCCACACCCGTTGCCGGGTGTGGCCCAACTGTCAGAGGAGATCAGTCGCGGTCGCGGTCGCGGTCGCGGTCGCGGTAGCGGTCTCGCCAGTCCCGCTCCTTCTCGACAGTGAGGCGCCATTCGCCTTCGTGACGGCCGTACCGCATGTAGTCGCAGTCGTATTCGTCCCACCGGTCACGGCGCTCGCCGCGACGGCCTTCTCGCTCACACTCACGACGCGAGTCGTAGTAGCCCTCTACCCATTCGCGATCGCGGCGGGGGCTGTCCGCCGTGGTCGTGGCCGTCTTGACGGACACGTCTGGTGCGGATGTCGACGCCATGGCCGGTGCGGCCGCTAGCGTCGAAACCGTCATCAGGCTCAGTCCGGCGAGGGTCAGAATCCGCTTAGCCGATTTCATGGTTCACCCTTCCTGGAGCCGATTTGTTCAAGGCCAGGCCATCACGTCGGGTCACCCGGCATGCGGCATTGGCGGCCTTTCGGCCGTTCGGTGGAGGTCCGGCTGGATATTGGGCTCGAATACTGTGGCGTGGCTGACGCGCCACGCCCGGTGTGCGCCACGCACAGCGGGAAGGGTGAGACTTGAGGAGTACACCAAGCCCTACGACGCGGTCGCCGAGATCAAGGACCACATCGCGTTCTACCCCGACCGGGTCGACTCGATCGAGATCACCGACTGAACCACGCACGAGCGGCCATAAGCCGCAAAGCCTGCGGGTCAGGCGAGCTGCCGGCGAACCTGGGCGATCAGAGCGGCATCAATTTCGTACGGCGTGTAGAGCGAGATCCGGTCGACGAGCGAGCCGAAGCGGTCGCGCAACCCCGCCGCCACGTCCCCGGTCACCGCGAACGTGTCGAGGACCTCGTCGCTGATCAGTGCCGTCATCTCGGCCCACGCCTGCCGCCGCGACAGGGCGTTGAGCTGATCGGCCAGTTCGCCCCAGCCGTGCAGTTCGAGCACCGCGCGATAGGACGGCGTCGAGGCGTAGAACGCGATCTGCCCCTTGACCGCCTGCTCGGCCCGCGAGCGGGCGGCCTCGTCGGCGCCGAGCACCACCATCGCCGACAGGCACACCGTGAAGTCGGAGAGGTCGCCGCCGCGGGCCTCCCGCAGCGCCGGGCGGGTGCGCTCGCTGAGGTAGGCGGCGCTGGTCAGCGGGTGCACCAGCAGGCCGTCGGCCACGCGCCCGGCCGTCCGCGTCATCAGCTCGCCCACCGCGGCCAGCAGAACAGGCGGATTCCCGTACGGATTGGGGCCGGGGTCGAAGAAGTCGGTCATCAGCGTGTGCCGGTAGAACTCGCCGCGGAACGCCAGGCGGTCGCCGGTGTCCCAGGCCTGCCAGATCGCGCGCAGGGCCCGCACGAACTCCTCCATGCGCGCGGCCGGCCGGCTCCACGGCATCGCGAAGCGGCGCTCGATGTGCGGCTTCACCTGCGAGCCGAGGCCGAGCTGGAACCGGCCCTCGCCGATCAGCTGCAGATCGTTGGCGAGAACGGCGACGTTCATCGGGTTGCGGGCGAAGGCGACCGCGATCGCCGACTGCAGCGTGATGCGCGAGGTGGCCCGGGCGGCCAGCGCGAGCGCCGGGAAGACGTCGTGCCTGGTCTCGGCGGCGCCGAACCCGTCGTACCCGTCTTTCTCGGCGGACACGGCGGCCGCCTCGACCTCGATCGGCGTGGCCGCGACGTCGGCGGCGAAATCAACCAGCATGCGTCAGCTATAGCACCTGACCGCGGACCCATTTCACGCACGCCCGGTCAAGCGTCGCGAACGGGACGCCGTACGCATCCCGGGCCGCCTGGTCGTAGGAGTTGTCCTCGGTGAGCACGAGCCGTACGAAGGTCATCAGCTTCACGTCGCCGTACTTCTTGGCCATGCAGTCGACGGCCAGGTGGCTCAGGCCGTAGAAGGCGTCCCCGGCCCGGTCGCTCGCCTTCGGTCCGGGCCGCGCCGGAACCATCGACTTCGGAGCGGCGCCGCCGAGGGCCCAGCGCACGCTCGAGCGGCGCATGGTGCGCCCGGCGGCGGTGGGGGCCCAGCCGATGTATTCGGCGATGCCTTCGCTGAGCCACGTGTCCTCGGCCCAGTCGGTGCGGAACGCGCCGGACAGCGTGACCACGTGGCCGAGCTCGTGGCGCAGGATCACGCGGAGCCAGAGCGGGTCGCCTTCGAGCTCCTTGGCCCGCAGCGTGACGTCGATGCCGTACATGTTGAGCGGGATCGCCTTGCCGAGCACCCAGTTGTCGTCCTCGCCGCCGTACCACGTGCGCCACTGCTTCTCGCCGGCCAGATAGATGCGGTAGCGCGACTGCGGGGTGCCGGCCAGCGCGGCGAACCGGTCGTTGGCGCGCGCGGCGGCCTCGGCCGAGGGCAGCAGCTTGCTCAGCAGGTGACGCTGGGCCGGCGCGGCGAGCAGGGTGACCCGGCTGCCGCGCAGGGCGACCAGGTCGTCATACTCCCAGGGCAGCGGCCGATTCGGGTTGTCGGTCTCGTCCGGGGTCAGCTTGGTGATGACGTAGCGGCCGCCGACCGGGCGCATCGTGAGCCGCTGGTGGATGCGCGGCGGAGCCTGCCAGTCGCTGCCGGTCTTGCCGGGGCACATGTCGGTGCTGAGGCAGTACGCGATCTCGTTGCTGAACGTGACCGCGGCCGGGTTGCCCTTGACCGGTTTGCCGTAGCCCGGGTGGTAGTCGAAGCGGAACACCTCGAGCGCCCGCAACGCCCGGAACTGGGCCCGGTAGCGCGGCCGCAGCGGCACGTCGACGGCGGCCAGCCAGGCCTTCTCGTCGCCGCGCAGCAGTGCCGCCGAGTGCTCCTCGAGGGACGCCACCGCCTGGTCGTACGGGGTGGCGGGCTTGGGCTCGGGAATCGCCCGGGCGGCGATCGCAACGTCGGCGATCTCGCCGGGGCGATTGACCACGACGGCGGTCGTGAGGGCGAGGCCACCCACCACGAGGGCGGACAGGAGCAGTCGAATGATGCGGCGCATCGTGTTCCGTTTCGCAGGCAGGGCATCGAAGCAGGGAAACGCATCTAAGCAAACCCCCGGCGCCGGCCTCCATCGGCATCACGACAATGCGCGCGCCTCGCGGATCAGAACACTCCCGGGATCGGCACACTCAGCACGCGTACGGTCCATCGCCGCGACCCGTGCGTGCCGGCGCACGACCCCTGCACGGCGACGCCGCTCTCGATCGCCAGGCACTTGCCGCTGAGCGAGTTGACCACCTTGGCCGTCTCACCGAGCGAGTCGCGCAGCCCCCAGCGCCGGGCCGGCCGTGCCTCGCACGGGGCCAGAGCAGCGCGTTCACCGTCGGCGCTCGACCCGCCGGGCATGCTCAGGCATCGGTTGGTCTTGACGCTGAGAATCTCGAAGACGCCGCTCGCGCCGACCGGGCGGAAACGCCAGCGGTACGGGTCGGTGCGCGCGCACGGCAGCTCGGTGAGCCCGGACGTGAGGCACCATCTGCTGCCCGCGTTGATGATCTGGAAGTCGAGCCCGACCAGGTCGATCGGCGCGGGCGTCTCGTCCCGCTGCGGTGCGGCGGTGGCCGCCCCACCCCCCAGCATGGTCGCGGCGACGAGGGCGAAGACCAGAGCAAAACGGCGCATAACACCAATATATCCGATTTGCCGGGTTTGATGCCTAACCTGGTGCGTGGGCGACGCCGGCGATCTGCGTGTTGAAAGGAACGAACGGCGTGTGCAGACGGTACGGCTCCAGCTCGACCCGGGCGAAACCGGCCGCCCCGATCAGCCCGGCCAGATCCCGTTCGCACGAGCACCCCTCGAAGGTCCAGGCCCACGGACGACGTAACGCCCGCTGGAGCCACCGCGTCGGAGTGCCCGCCCCGGCGGCGACATGCTCGACGAAGCGGAACGTCCCGCCCGGACGCAGGACGCGCAGGACCTCGGCCAGCACCGCGGCCGGGTCGGTCACCGTGCAGAGCACGAGCGACGAGATCACGGTGTCGGCGCTGTGGCCGGGCAGGCCGGTGCGCTCGGCGACGCTGTCGCGCAGGTCGAGACGTACGCCCTGACGCTGTGCCGCGGCCCGGAGCCGCCGGTGCATGGGCGGGTTGGGTTCGACGGCGACGAGGGTCGATCCCGCGTCCAGGTAGCGCAAGTTCGCGCCCACGCCGGAACCGAGCTCGACGACCGTGCCCGGCAGGCCGGCGAAGACCCGACGCTTGCGCCGCCGCAGGTTCACCTCTATGTAAGGGCCCATCACGCTGAAGAACGCGGCGTTGAACGACCCGCGCCCCCGATGCACTTCATATGTGGTCACCGGATCAGCGTCCGCCGCCCGCGGGGCGCTGTCAGGCGGGGAACTACCTCAGTTCGGTCCACCACGCGGCGATCTGGGCGCGGGACCGGAAACCCAGACGCACGCGGATGCGCTCGACGTGGCCCTCGGCCGAGCGCTCGTCGATGCCCAGCCGCGCCGCGATCTCGCGGTTCGTGCACCCTTGGCTCACCAGGTCGGCCACCTCGCGCTGGCGGGCCGTCAAACCGTCGGTGCGGCGGCGCGCGACGGGCAGCCCCAGGAACCGGCGGACCACGCGCACCAGTTCGTCACGATCCCCCGCGTACGGCAGGTGGGAGCGCCCGGGCAGCACAGCGAGCTCGGCACCGTCGATGCCGCCGGCCAGCACGTGGGCCTGCGCGACGGGCGCGGCCCGGTCACCGGCGCGGTGGACGACCAGCGTCGGCGCCCGCACCCGTCCGAGCAGTCCGGTGACGTCGAGCTCGTAGCTCAGGGCCAGCAGCGCCCGGGCGGTGGCCGCGGTCGAGCAGGCACGCTGGTAGCGGGCGAGCTCGGCGCGGGTGGCGCGGTCGGCGTCGGGCGCGAAGATGTCGGTGAGCACGTCGGACCCGAGGCCCCAGTGCGCCTCGACGAGGGCGAGCACGTGGTCGCGTACGCCGGGCTCGGACACATCATCACCGCGCGCCCAGCCGCCATAAAGCACAAGCCGGCGTACGGTCCGCGGATGCGCGGCGGCCCACGCCACGGCCACGGGTGCGCCCATCGACGTGCCCATCAGGTCGAACGGCTCGCCGAGCTGCGCCACGACGGCACCGAGCTGCTCGAGCTCGAACTCCAGCGACGCCGGACGACCGGTGGCCGGCGAGAGGCCGCAGCCGGCGCGGTCGTAGCGCACGAGCCGGCCGCCCCGGGCCAGCGCCTCGTAAAGGGCCCGCTCGGCCGGCAGCGCCCAGCTCAGTTCGAGATGCGTGAGCCAGCCCATGACGTAGACCAGCGGCCGGCCGGCGCCGATCGACGCGTACGCCACCTCGGCGCCGCCGGACGACACGACGCGGGCCAGCCGCTGCTCCACCCGTTCAGCCTGCCTCGGCGCCGGTGTAGAAGGCGAACGTACGCTCCCCCGCGGCGCGCGCAGCCTCAGGATCGGTGCCGTCGGCGATCGACGCGGCCACCCAGGCGTCGCTCGACTGGCGGTAGAACGAGCGGCCCTCGGGGGTCTCGTGCCAGGTCACCATCGTCGCCGGGTCGGGCGCCGACGCGGGATCGGTGAGGTAGTTGGCCAGGCCGAGGAAGGCGCCGTCCCAGCCGACACCGGTCGCGCCGGGCCCGAACTGGTCCCACCACTCGTCCTTGACGTGGGCCACGTGCTCGAGTTCGAAGCGGGTGCCGTCGCCCTCGGGGGTGAGCCGCACCTCGACCCAGCTCACCTCGCCGCCGTACTCCCACGTGGCCGCGTACCCTCGGGGCTTGTCGCAGTTGGTGATCGTGCCGCCCGCCTGGCCGGTGAACTGGTAATGGCCGCCCTGCTTGAGCTCGCCCTCGACCGGCAGGAACCAGCGGGCGATGCGCTCCGGGTTGGTCACCACGTCCCACAGGTCGTCGACGTCGGTGTCGTAGACCTGGCTGATGGTCTGGACCCGCGCCTCACCGGCCTCGAGCGTGCGCCGGCCGAGGCTGCGGCGCACCTGGCTGATCTGGGTGCTGACGTCAATCACGATGGTTGCCTTCCTGCTGAAGTCGTCGCTGTCTTTTACCCCGGGCCACCTCGGTCTCCATGGCGGCCAGGCGGGGTGCCCAGAACCGCCGGAACCGGGCCAGCCAGGCGTCGGCCTCGCGCAGCGCGGTGTCGTCGACCGCGTAGAGCCGGCGGGCCCCCTCGGGTCGCACGGTGGCGAAGCCGTTGTCGCGCAACACCTTCAGATGCTGCGACACGGCGGGCTGGGAGATGCCGAACTCGGTCTGGATCACCGCGGTGACGGCCCCGGAGGTCTGCTCCCCCTCGGCGAGCAGCTCCAGGATCCGGCGTCGCACGGGGTCCCCGAGCACATCGAACGCGTGCACAGGCCGTACGTTATCAGTTAGATCTTATATAAGCCAGAGCTGAAACTGGCGATTCCGCCGATCCCTTCGCGCCCGCGCGTAGGGCATGCTGTCGATCGACAGGTGTGCGAACGAGGAGGCGCTGTGCCGGACGTGCGAGCCAACGGGGTCGATCTGCGGTACGAGACGGTGGGGAACCCGGACGACCCGGCCCTGCTGCTCATCATGGGGCTGGGCGCGCAGCTCATCGACTGGCCGGCGGAGTTCTGCTCGGCGCTGGCGGGGCGCGGCTTCCACCTCGTGATGTTCGACAACCGCGACGCCGGGTTGTCCACCGCGTTCGACTCGGACGCCTCCTATCTGCTCACCGACCTGGCCGCCGACGCGGCGGGGCTGCTCAAGGCCCTGGGGATCCCGCGCGCGCACGTCGTCGGCGCCTCGATGGGCGGGATGATCGCGCAGCAGCTCACCATCGACCACCCCGACCTGGTCGCGAGCCTCTGCTCGATCATGTCGACGACCGGCGACCGTACGGTCGGCCGCGCGACCAAGGAGGCGATGGCCGCCCTGCTGACCCCGCGCGTCGGCTCGCGCGAGGACATCATCGCCGGCGGGATGGCGATGTCGCGGTTGATCGGCTCGCCCGGCTATCCGGCCGACGAGCAGGAACTGCACCGGCGCGCCTCGGCCAAGTACGACCGCAGTTTCCGGCCGGCCGGCACGCAGCGCCAGTACGCGGCGATCCTCGCGTCCCCCGACCGCACGGCCGCACTCGGCTCGGTCACCGTGCCGACGCTCGTCATCCACGGCGAGGACGACCCGCTGATCGGTGTCAGCGGCGGGCGGGCCACCGCGGCGGCCGTCCCCGGCGCCTCGCTGCTGGTCATCCCCGGCATGGGCCACGACCTTCCCCGCGCCCTGTGGCCTCAGGTCATCGAAGCGATCGTCACAAATATCGATAGTTCCCGATAGTTTCGGGTTGCCTCCCGGCCCCACAGGGTCGACGATAGAAGTCGATCTTTACCCGCACGGGGTCCGGGAGGCGTCCGTTGTCCCTTCTCAGCAAGCTGGACCGTTCACGATCCGTGGCGCCACCCGGCTTCAGCCGCTGGCTGATCCCGCCCGCCGCCCTGTCGGTGCACCTGTGCATCGGCCAGGTCTACGCGACCAGCGTCTACAAGAACTCGTTCGTCTCGCACTTCGAGGCGAGCCAGACCTCGATCGGCATCATCTTCAGCATCGCCATCGTGATGCTGGGCCTGTCGGCCGCGGTCGGCGGCACCTGGGTCGAGAAGAACGGCCCCCGTAAGGCCATGTTCGTGTCGGCCAGCTTCTGGGCGGCCGGCTTCCTGGTCAGCGCGCTGGGCATCAGCACGAGCCAGCTCTGGCTGGTCTACCTGGGCTACGGCGTGCTCGGCGGCATCGGCCTGGGCATCGGCTACATCTCGCCGGTCTCGACGCTGATCAAATGGTTCCCCGACCGCCCCGGCCTGGCCACCGGCCTGGCCATCATGGGCTTCGGCGGCGGCGCGCTGATCGCCAGCCCCGCCTCCCGCCAGCTGCTGTCCTTCTACGACGACGGGTACGACCCCAGCGTCGCCACCTCGGTCGCGTCGGGCGGCGCCCTCGTAGGGCTGTTCCTCACCCTCGGCGTCGCCTATTTCATCATCATGATGTTCGGCGTGGCCAACATGCGCGTCCCCGCCGACGACTGGAAGCCGGCCGGCTGGGACCCCGCCACCGTCAAGTCGAAGCCGCTGGTCACCACCGCGAACGTGTCGGCCGCCAACGCGATCCGCACCCGCTCGTTCTGGCTCCTGTGGATCGTCCTGTTCTGCAACGTGACCGCCGGCATCGGCATCCTCGAACAGGCCAGCCCGATGATCCAGGACTTCTTCCGCTCCGACGGCGTCTCCACCGTGAGCGTCGCCGCCGCCGGCGGATTCGTCGGCGTGCTCTCACTGTTCAACATGGCCGGCCGCTTCGCCTGGAGCTCCACCTCGGACGTCATCGGCCGCAAGCCCATCTACATGGTCTACCTGGGCGTGGGCGTCATCCTCTACTTCCTGCTGGCCACGGTCGGCGACGCCGCGACCCCGCTGTTCGTCATCCTGGCCGGCGTGATCCTGTCCTTCTACGGCGGCGGCTTCGCCACGGTCCCCGCCTACCTGCGCGACCTGTTCGGAACGTTCCAGGTCGGCGCCATCCACGGCCGCCTGCTGACCGCCTGGTCGGCCGCCGGCGTGGCCGGTCCCCTCATCATCAACGGCTTCCTGGACGCCCAGGGCAAACCCGGCACCCTGACCTCGTCGGCCTACCAGCCGGCCCTGTTCACCATGGTCGGCGTCCTGGCCGTCGGCTTCGTCGCCAACCTGCTGATCCGCCCGGTCCCCGACCTCTACCACGAGCCGGCGCAGCCCCTGGCCAAGGAGGCCGCAGCATGAGCACCCGCCTGATCGTCTCCTGGCTCCTGGTAGCCGTCCTGCTCGGCTACGGCATCGTCCAAACGCTGATCACCGCGGTCAAACTGTTCGAATGACCGTCGCCAACCGGCCCGGGCCACCGGTCTGCTCGCGGATCTCGCGGATGGCCCGCGCGAGCAGCGTGATCCCCTCGGCGATGGCCGCCTCGCCGAGGATGGCGTAGCCGAAGATCAGGCCGCCCGGCCCGGCGCCGGAGATGCGGTATTCGCCGACGGCGTGGATGCCCAGGCCGTGCCGGGCGGCGGCCGGCACCACCGCCGCCTCGTCGAGGTCCGGCGGGAGCCAGGCGACCACGTGCTGCCCGGCGGCGATCCCGGCCGGTCGCAGTTCGGGCAGGTGGGTGCGCAGGGCACCCAGCAGCGCGTCGCGACGGCGGCGGTAGACCGGGCGCATCCGGCGCAGGTGGCGGTCGAACTCGCCGCGGACCAGGAAGTCGGCGAAGGTCAGCTGGTCGAGGACCGGCGAGCCCCGGTCGGCCAGCACCTTCGCGGCGGCGACGTCGGCGACCAGGTGGGGCGGCACGATCAGCCAGCCGAGACGCAACCCCGGCGCCAGGGTCTTGCTGGCCGTGCCGCAGTAGACGACGTGGTCGGGTGCGAGGCCCTGCATGGCGCCCACCGGCGACCGGTCGTACCGGTACTCGGCGTCGTAGTCGTCCTCGATCACGATCGCCTCGCGGCGCTTCGCCCAGCGGATCACCTCGGCCCTCGCCGCGGCCGACAGCACCCCACCGGTGGGCCACTGGTGCGACGGCGTGAGCACGACCGCGTCAGCGTCGGCCGTTTCGAGCGCGTCGACCCGTACCCCGTCCGGACCGACCGGGACGCCGACCACCTCGAGGCCGGCCGCGCGGGCCACCACGAGGGCGTCGTCGTTGGACGACGGGTCCTCCAACGCGATCCGCCGTGCCCCTCGCCGGACGAGCACCTGGATCAGCAGCGCGATGCCCTGCCCGTACCCGTTGCAGATCACCACGTTGCCGGGGTCGGCGGACGTGCCGCGCACCCGGTTGAGGTAATCGGACAGGGCCTGGTGCAGCTCGGGCACGCCACGCCCGTCGAGATAGGCGAACCGGTCGTTGGGCGCGGTGGTGAGCACCGTGCGAACGGAGCGCAGCCAGGCCGCCCGCGGGAATTGCGATACGTCGGTCCGCCCGTACCCGAAATCGATTTTGGGCGCCGGTTCCGGGGTTTCCGTCGTGCGGGCGGAGGCTTGCGGCATCGACGCGGCGACCTGGGTGTAACCGCCCGACCGGCTGGCCAGATAACCCTCGGCGACGAGCTGCTGGTACGCCTCCACCACCACCCCGCGGGAGACCCCAAGGCCGGCCGCGAGGGTGCGGGTGGGTGGCAGCGACGCTCCCGCGCCCAGCCGGCCGGCCCGGATGCCGCCCCGGATGGACGCCGCGATCTGCCGGTGCAGCGGCACGCGGGCTTCGCGGTCCAGCTCGATGAGCAGATCCTCGGCCGGCCCCGAATTGGTCCTGATTCGGCCCATGGAATCGGACCTTAACCGGTGTACCGATTCCTGTCAGGCTCGACAGCATGACAACCCTGCTGGACGGCCGGCTCCTCAAGCCCGGCGACGCCGGTTACGACACTGCCCGTACGGTCTGGAACGCCATGATCGACCGGCGTCCGCGCATCATCGTCCGCGCGGCGAGCGTGGCCGACGTGGTCGCGGCCGTACGGATGGCTCGCGAGCAGGGGCTCGAGATCGGCGTCCGGTGCGGTGGGCACAACGCCGTCGGATTCGCCGTGCCCGACGGCGGCCTCATGATCGACCTGACGCCGATGGGCGGCGTCCGGATCGACCCGGCCCGTCGCCGTGCCCGGGTGCAGGGCGGCGCGTTGCTCGGTGCGCTCGATCAGGCGTCCCAGGCGTACGGCCTGGCCACCACCGCCGGCAACGTCTCGCACACCGGTGTCGGCGGGCTCACGCTCGGCGGCGGCATGGGGTGGCTGGCCCGCCGACATGGCCTGGCCTGCGACAACGTCCTCTCGTACACGATGGTTACCGCCGACGGGGCCGTGGTGACCGCGAGCCGCACCGACAATCCCGACCTGTTCTGGGGCCTGCGCGGCGGCGGCGGCAATTTCGGCATAGTCACCGAGTTCGAGTTCGAGTTGCATCAGACCGGCACCCGTACGCTCGTCGCCGAGTTCGACTTCCGCGCCGAGGACGCCGTCCCGGCCGTCGAGGCCTGGCGCGACCTGAACGCCGTCGCACCCCGGCCGGCGACGTTCACCGCCGACGTCGACAGCACTCCGGCCGGACCGATCGTCACGCTCGGGTTCGTGTGGGTCGGCGACCCGGCCGAGGGCCGTCGGCTGCTGCCCGCGATGCGCGCGCTCGGGCGGCCGGTCGCGTCGCGGGTCACCACACCGTCGTACCTCGAACTTCAGCAACGCCTGGACTCCATCGGCGGCCACACCTATCGCCGCTACTCCAAGGCGCACTACCTGCGGCAGTTCCCCACCGCGGCGATCGAGGCGTTCCTGTTGCGCGGCGCCACCGACCTGAGCGGAGACCGGCACCGGCCGAGCGTGGGCCTGCAGGCGCACGGCGGCGCGATCGCCGAGGTGCCGGAAGCCGACGCCGCGTTCACCCATCGCGACACGATGTTCGAGTTCGGCGCCGGTTGCCGCTGGAGCGACCCGGCCGAGGACGACACCCGGATGGGAGCGGCCCGGGCCGCCGGGGCGTCGCTCGCACCGTACGCGAACGGGGTGTACGTCAATTCGCTGACCGCCGACGAACTGGCCGACGGGCGAGCAGGCGTACAGCGGGCATACTCGGCCGCGAAGCTCGCCCGGCTGACCGCGCTGAAGACCGCGTACGACCCGGGCAACGTGTTCCACCTGAACCAGAACATCCGCCCGGCAGCGGCCGACCGTGTCATCTGACCTGACATTCACGCCCGCTTTCGATTGACCGGCGTCGTTGTGAACGGAGTAGCCTGGCGCGGTGACGTCGACCAGCCGCCGCACTCTGCTCCGGGCCGGATTGGTCGCCGGCGGCGCCGGATTTCTGGCCGCCTGCGACCCCAGCCGCCCCGACCCGGCCATACACCACGGCAGCGCCTCGCCCGGCGGCCCGGCCATATCGGACGGATTCGTGGCACCGGACGGCGCCGAGGTGCGCGCCGCCGAGGCCGCCCGCAAACCGGGCCGGGCGCGAAGCTTCCGGATGACCGCCACCGCCGGGCCGATCGACCTCGGTGGTCGCACCGTGAACACCTGGAGCTTCGACGGCCGGATCCCGGGTCCGCCGATCCGGGTCAGCGCCGGCGAGGTCGTCCGCGCGACCCTGACGAACCGGCTACCGGCCGAGACGACCCTCCACTGGCACGGCCTCGCGCTGCGCAACAACGCCGACGGAGTGCCGCATCTGACGCAGCCGCCGGTGGCGCCCGGCGCCGAGTTCACGTACGAGTTCACCGCCGCGCATCCGGGCACCTACTGGTTTCACCCGCACGCCGGCGTCCAGCTCGACCGCGGCCTCTACGCGGTGATGATCGTGGACGATCCTCGAGAGACCCTTCAGTACGACGACGAATGGACGGTGGTGCTCGACGACTGGCTCGACGGCGTCGCCGGCACGCCGGACGCCATGCTGGCCAAGCTGCAGGACGGGCCGGGCCACGGCGAGCAGGGCGGAGAGGGCGACAGCGAGGTCCTCGGCGGCCCCGGCGGCGACGTCGTCTACCCGCACTACCTGCTGAACGGACGGCTCCCGGCCAACCCAGAGACCTTCCGCGCCCGGCCGGGCAGCCGGTTACGACTGCGGCTGGTCAACGCGGGCGGCGACACCGCGTTCCGGGTGGCGCTGGGTGGGCACCAGTTGACCGTCACCCACACCGACGGGTTCCCGGTCAAGCCGGTCAAGACCGACGCGGTGGTGCTGGGCATGGGCGAGCGGTACGACGTACTCGTCGATCTGAAGGACGGAGTGTTCCCGCTGGTGGCACTCGCCGAGGGCAAGAAGGGGGCGGCGTTCGGGCTGGTCCGCACCGGCACCGGCACCGCCCCGAAACCGAAGGTACGCCCGGCCGCGCTGAACGGTCGCATCGTCGGCTACGACGAACTGGTGCCCGCCGAGGCGGTCCGGCTCGACGACCGGGAACCCGATCAGGTCATCCAGATGGAGCTGACCGGTGGCACGACCAGCTACAGCTGGGGTTTCAACGGCCGCCCGCTCACCCACGACAAGCTGGCCGAACATCTGGTTCCGATCCAGGCCGGGCAACGGATCCAGCTCGATCTGATCAACTCCGCCCACATGTGGCATCCCGTACATCTGCATGGCCACACGTTCGCGGTCGGCTCGTCATCGGGCCCCCGCAAGGACACCGTCAACGTCCGCGTCGAAGACTCGGTGTCGATCGTGTTCGACGCGGACAACCCGGGCCTGTGGGTGCTGCACTGCCACAACATCTACCACGCCGAGTCCGGCATGATGGCGGCTCTCGGCTACCGGCGTTGAGGCTCGATCTTGTAGATCCCGTCACGCAACGTAAGAATCCACAGCTCGCCGTCGGGGTCCTCACCGAGCGAGGTGAGCAGGCTGGGCAGCTTCAGACCCAGTTCGACCACGGCCTTCGTGCCGCCCTTCCCCATCGCCCACACCGGCCGGTAGAAGTTCATGAAGACGTACGCGCCGGCGAGGTCCGGGATCGCCTTGCCCCGGTAGACGTAGCCGCCGATCACCGCGGCTCCGCCCTTGTGCTTGTATTGGTGGACGGGCATCACGGCGTCGTCCGGCACCTTGAACTTCCGGCTGAAGTTGATCTCTTTCGTGCCTTCCCAGCGCGGCCATCCCAGGTTGGCGCCGGCCTGTCCACGCTTGAGCCGATAGACCGTCTCGTACGTGTCCTGGCCGACGCTGCCGATCCAGATGTCGCCGGTGGGATGGTCGATGGAGAACCGGAACGGGTTGCGCAGCCCGACGGCCCAGATCTCGTCGCGCACCTTGTCGTCACCGACGAACGGGTTGTCCTTCGGCACCGTGTAACCCGTGCCGGAGCGGTTCGGGGTGATCCGCAGCATCTTGCCGAGCAGCTTGGCCGGGTCCTGCGCGTCGGCGCCACGACTCGCGCCGCCGTCGCCCAGCGAGATCCACAGGTTGTTGTCGGCGTCGAAGGCCAACTGCCCGATGTTGTGCCCCAGCCCCGGCTGCCTGGCCTTGAGGATCTCCCGCGCCGAACCCCGATCGGGCACACCGTCGGCCCCGACCGCGAACGACACGACCCGGGTGAAGTTGGCGTTGTCGCGGTAGCCCAGGACCAACCGGCCGTCGACCGGGTCGAAGGTCATGCCCATCAGGCCACGCTCGGAGTCCTGCAGCCAGTCGACCACCTCGGCCGTCCAGTCCAGCACCGACACGGCTTTCCGGCCGTCCAGCCGGTACACGCGGCCTTCCTGATCGGCCACGTACGGCTTCCGGTCCCCCGGCCGCCAGGCGATCGACGTGAGCAACTCGGGCCCGTCGGCGACCTTGGTGGCGGTGAGCTTCAACTTGGCCAGCCGGGCGGCCGGCGGCGGCGCGACAGCGCTGGGGGTGGGTTTCACGGAAGGTACGGGACTCGCGGCCGCCCCGCTCGCCGAAGGCGCCGCACTCGCGGCCGGACTCACCTGCGCGGTGTCGTCACCGCCGCTGCACGCCGCCAACAGCAACGGTAGGACGACCACGGCGCTGACCCAGCGGTTGCGCATCATCCCGGCGTTCTACCACAACATCGACGATCGCCGCTGTCCCGTACCGGTCTGATCTCGACGGAGAGCTTCGGGTGGGATGCGGCCGGCCGTCGTGGCGCCGACGCGACCACCGATGACGGCCGCCTAGCCAGGACGCGACCCCGTCGGTCATGTACGGCGGAAGGCTCGGGCCAGATCCAGAGCGAGCCGCGCCGCCTTGCGGGCCGCAGCCGCCTGTTTCGCCGTTTTATCCACTCCCATTTCCTCGTCCCCGAGGTCACTCACACACTTGATGATGCTGCCGCCAACGAACTGGTCGGCCTTGAACGTCTCCCATACGGCATGCATCAGACCATGACCCTCGGTCTCGATTCCGTACAGATCCGTCGACATCTGCAGGAGCCGGGCGCGCAGATCCGCGTCCTTCCACGCGATAACCTTTTCGCCACTTGCGTAGTCTTTGACATGCAGTTTGCTCGAATCCATCGCGTCGTCGAGATCACCGCGACCGTGCAGATAGCTGGCGAGTCGCAAGAGTTGCTCATCCGTGCGGTAGAACTGTGGACGGTCGCCACCGCGGTCGGCCTGCAGTCGCTCCGGGTCATAGTTGAAAACGTTCCTCGCCACGATCACGTCGTAGAGGGAAACGCCGTGTTCGGGGAAGCCGCCACATACTCCGACGAGTATGATCAGCTGGGGTTGAAACTCCGCGATGATGTCATGGGTGACCGCCGACGCGGATTGCCCGCCCTTGTCAGTTGCTTGCGTGATGACAACGTTCGTCGCGGTGTCGGGCCCGGTCGGAAGTGTCACCATGTCGAAGTAACGACCGCGGCGTTGAATCGGCTGCGGGACGAGCTGTAGGTCGCCAAGCACTTCACGAACGGCCCGCGTTTCGACTGGAATGGCCGTCAGGAGAGCGACTTCGCACCGCTGCGGCAAGACGTCAGTCAATTCGAACCTCGACTTTCGTTGGTCTCGAAACTCGGACAGCATGCGTTCGGGCGCCTGAGCCAATAGACGAAGGTCGGCCCGGGACTGCTTACGCTGGTCCAAGACAACGGCGTTACGCTCAACTGCGTTCAAGAACCAGGTGTTCGTGCCGGCCCGCGACTGCGCCAGTTCTTTGATCCGGATCAGCACACGCTCAGCCGTCTCCAACGGGAGATTCACGATCGGTGCCAGCGCCGCGTTGACCACGGAGGACCAGGTTTCGGAGCTCGTGATCAACGCGACGACCGAGGGCAACAGCGACAACGCGACTTCTTCGTCATACTGGGCCATTCGGATGACTGCTGCTGCCGCTGCCCCGCAAACTCCATCGTCGGTGTCGCGTGAGCGTCCGTCGGCGCGGGCGGACGTGGGAGCGATGGTAAAGCGGACGATGTCCGGGTCGAGCGCCCTCGCCCGGGAAAGTCCTTCGATCGCGGCAGTCCGATTGATCGGATCAGAGTCAGATCGGGCCACATCCCGCAGCCAGAGGTTGGCCTCCGCGGTCACCGAACGGCGGCTGATCAGGTTCACAATCGTGCCACGAAGCCTCTTCGCGGCCTCACGGTGAGCCGCCGACGCGGTGTACCTCAGGTTGTCGGCCAAGCCGATCAGCCACGAGTCGATGGGTACTTCGAGCCCGCCGAGAGCAAGCACGGCCGACGCTCGCACCCAGTAGTCCTCGGTTTCACTGGTGATGGACCTCTGCAGGTCCGGCAGGACCTCGGGCCGGCCGATCCGGCCGAGTGCGGAGGCCGCCGACCCCCGCACCGAGTTCTCGGCGTCCTCGCGCAGAGCAGCGGTGAGAGCAGGAACCGCGACCGCGCTACCGATGCTGCCAAGCGCCGTCGCCGCCGACCCCCGCACCGAGTACTCGGCGTCCTCGCGCAGGGCGACGGTAAGAGCGGGAACCGCGTCGGCGCTGCCGATCCGGCCGAGCGCCGTCGCCGCCGACCCGCGCACATTGCTGCCCCCGTCGTCGCGCAGAACGGCGGTAAGAGCAGAAACCGCATCCGGGCTCCCGATCCGGCCGAGCGCCGTCGCCGCCGCCCCCCGCACCGAGTTGTCAGCATCCTCGCGCAGAGCGGCAGTGAGAGCAGGAACCGCGTCCGCGCTACCTATGCTGCCAAGCGCCGTCGCCGCCGACCCCCGCACCGAGTTGTCGGCGTCCTCGCGCAGAGCAGCGGTGAGAGCAGGAACCGCGTCCGCGCTACCGATGCTGCCAAGCGCCGTCGCCGCCGACCCCCGCACCGAATCGTCGGCATCCTCGCCCAGCACGACGGTAAGAGCGGGAACCGCGTCCGCACTGCCGATCCGGCCGAGCGCCGTCGCCGCCGACCCGCGCACATTGCTGCCCCCGTCGTCGCGCAGAACGGCGGTAAGAGCAGAAACCGCATCCGGGCTCCCGATCCGGCCGAGCGCCGTCGCCGCCGCCCCCCGCACCGAGTTGTCAGCATCCCCGCCCAAAGCGGCAGTAAGCGCAGGAACCGCCTCCGCGCTACCGATGCTGCCAAGCGCCGTCGCCGCCGACCCCCGCACATTGCTGCCCCCATCGTCGCGCAGAACGGCGGTAAGAGCAGAAACCGCATCCGGGCTCCCGATCCGGCCGAGCGCCGTCGCCGCCGCCCCCCGCACCGAGTTGTCAGCATCCCCGCCCAAAGCGGCAGTAAGCGCAGGAACCGCCTCCGCGCTACCGATGCTGCCAAGCGCCGTCGCCGCCGACCCCCGCACATTGCTGCCCCCATCGTCGCGCAGAACGGCGGTAAGAGCAGAAACCGCATCCGGGCTCCCGATCCGGCCGAGCGCCGTCGCCGCCGCCCCCCGCACCGAGTTGTCAGCATCCCCGCCCAAAGCGGCAGTAAGCGCAGGAACCGCCTCCGCGCTGCCGATCCGGCCGAGCGCGGTCGCCGCCGACCCCCGCACATTGCTGCCCCCATCGTCGCGCAGAACGGCGGTGAGGGTGAGGACAGCGTCCGAGCTGCCGATCCGGCCGAGCGCGGTGGCCGCCGAGCCCCGCACCCGGTCGTCCGGGTCCTCGCGCAAAGCGGCCGTGACAGCGAGCACGGCGGCCTGTGGCGCGTTGGCCGCCAGCCACGACGCGGCGTTCATGCGGACCTTGGCGGCGCCCGCCGATCTCAAGCTCATGATCCGCTGCTCGACGAGGGCGGCATCAACGTTCTGCACGGTAAGAACCTTGTTGGCGTCGACTTCGCGACGCCCGCGTCGCCTGCGCAGTTGTTGGAAAGAGTCCGGATTCAGCGTCCTGTCCTGAAAAGCCAGCAGAACCTCGTCCGCGAGTTCGGGCGAGGCTCGTCTGAGCCGGCGAAGAAGCCCCCTCTGCACGCCCTCCCGAACCAGCCAGAAAGGTATTCGCTGGAGGGCCGTGACCAAACCGTTCCGGGCATTCCGGCCGCTGAGGAAGCCCATACCCAGGTGCTGCCACATTTGTGCCTGGGTTTCGGAGGACAGCAGCCCGCGGTTGGCGACGAGTACATCAACAAGCAGGTCGTAGCGGGGAGCGGCCTTTCCGAGGCCGAGTAAGGTGCGTACGGTGGAGTCGGGATCGTGCTGCAAGCCCACCCAGTCGGCCATGCATTGATCCAGAAATCCGGGGTCCCACGCGATCGACGGCAGGCTGCCGCGCTGCCAGCCGATTGCCAGACCGAAGTCCACGAGTGCCGGGTGCGACAACGCGTAGGAATCGTCGCCGCCGTCCGGGACACCGGAGCGGTGAACCATTTGCGTGTCATTGAAGAGTTGAGTCGCGCTACTCGCCAAGTCGCCGTCCGGCCAGACTCGCCGCAGAAGTGCGGTGAGGTCGGTCGCGGTGAAGTTCATGTCGCCCTGACTCGAGAGGAATGCCACCAACGCCGCACCGCACAGCGTTGCATCCATAGTCAGCCCGGACAGCTCGAGTTGCTTGTCCGCCGCGCTGTAGCGTCCCTCATCCTTCGGGCGGGCGACCGTGGCGTGCAACAGGGCAGCGCGTGATCGTGGCGCCGGACGGCCGGCGTCGCGATGCCCATCGAGCAACCAGTCGGCCAGTAACGAGAGAAGAAACGGATTGGACGCGGCTCCGCTCATGCCCGTGGCGTGCAACTCCACCATAGCGTCACCGGACGCGGCACCTCGCATGTCCAGATAATGCTGGACCTCACCTTCGGTCAACGGCAGCAGAGACAGACGGTCGACATTCCGTAGGTATGAATAGCCGAGCCCTTCCAACCAGGAACGCGACGTTGCGACAACGGGGTACTTGTGGCCGCCCTCTATGAGCGATCGCACGAAGTCCCATTTCGTCGTTCCTGAGAACTCGCGTTCGATCTCATTGACCGCGTCCACCAGAAAAACTATCTGCCCGTGCTTGGTTCTCGACTTCCACAGCGGCTGGTCCACCTCGGCCGGGCGGCACCTCTTGGCGAACTCGCGCGCATCGATCTCTTGGATGCTGTGGAACCGCAGCGATCTGTTGTCGACGAGAACGCAGGGTGCGCCGCGGTCGAGAAGCGACAGCGCGAGCTCTTTGATCAGCGTGCTTTTCCCGCTTCCCGCAGCCCCCTCCACGAACCACGTGTGGCGCTGGAAGCCGGCCAGCCGGTCAACCAGTTGGCCGTACCCCATGCGACCCATCGACTCGTCGGCCGCGACGCTGTACAACATGGTCGGCGGAAGGAAGTAACGAACACGAGACTGTGCCAACCGGTCCCGCATCGGCGCTAGTTGTGAAGCGGGCATGCCACCCCAAAGTCCCTGAAAGGCCCATTCAAGTTCACTCGCATAGGCGACCGTCTGGCTCGCTGGAGCTTCGTGAACCCATCCTAGTCTCCGACGATCACTATTGCTGGCCTCCGATCAGGAGTCAGAGTTGCCAGGCCGCCGGGCGTCCGGGTGGTCCGGCCGCCGTTGCTGTCGGATTGCGGACGGCAGCTCCGTAAATGGCCGTCGGGGCTGTATCTGATGGCTTTCCGCCAGATGTCATGCCCGTCCGCATTGGTCATGTCACCAGCAGGACTATGGCTACCGTCACGGCGAATACCACGATGGTCCAACGGAGAGCTTCGGGCGGGATGCGGCGGGCCGTCTTGGCGCCGACGTAGCCGCCGACCACCGTGGCCGGGGCCAGGACGGCGACCGCGGCCCAGTTGACCGGGCCGAAGACGCTGTAGGTCAGCACCGTGGTCATGCCCACCACCGCGGAGAACACATTCTTCAGGGCGGCGATGCGGCGCAGGTGCTCATCCAGCACCAGGGCCAACGCGGCGATGAGCAGCAGACCCATGGCGGCGTTGAAGTAGCCGCCGTAGAGGCCGCACAGGAACACGACCACCTGGACCTGCCGGCTCGACCTGCGCGGATGGGAACGGCCGGCCAGAGCGCGCAGGCGGTTCTGGAAGGCCATCATCACCGCGGCCAGCAGCAACAGGAACGGGACGACGAAGTCGAAGACCGAGCGCGGGGTGAAGAGCAGCAAGCCACTGCCGCACAGAGCACCCACCACGATCGTCGGGATGATCGAAACGATGCGGCGGCCCTGCCCGGCCAGGTCGGGGCGGCTGGCCACGGCGCTCGCGACGTAGCCGGGGGCGACCGAGAGCGCGTTGCTGACGTTGGCCGCCACCCCGGGCAGGCCCAGGGTGACCAGCAGCGGGAACGTGATGAGGGAGCCGCCGCCGGCGATCGCGTTGACGGCGCCGGCCGTCAACCCGCCGCCGAGCAGCAGGCAGAGTTCGCCGAGGGTCAACTGTCGGAGTCGCCCTTGTCACGGTCGGCGGAGCGCTCGAGCGCCAGGTCGAGGGCGAGCACGCTGCCGATGATGAGCAGCGGCTCGATGCCGGGAGCGACCTGCACGGCGTACGTGTCCCGGATCGTCAGCCAGCGCTTCGAGACCGACGCCACCTCGACGCCGTCGCGCTCGATGACGTACTCGTGGTCGAGCAGGTCGCCCTTCATCTCCAGGTCGTCGGGGCCGGGGACGTCGATCGTGAAACGCTCCCGGAACGGCGTGAACAACTTCTTGCGCACCTCGGCCGCCTTCTCGCCGCCGATGCGGATCTCGTACGTCGGGCGCAGCGCGACCAGGTGCCGGTGCAACGTCGCCACCTCGTCGCCGGACGGGTCCTCGATGACCACCTTGTCGCGGACGCTGAGCACCTTGCCGTCGACGTGGTAGACCTTGTTCCCGTGCTCGTCGAGCACGTCGAAGTCGTCCCCGATCGAGAAGAACCGTTCCCTGATCACATACATGGGTCGATTCTGCCCGAGCCCTCCGATTCACCGGCCCCCGCCCGGCAGTGGCACCTTCCACAGCCGTACGGTCCCGTCGGTGCTGCTGGTTGCGAGAGTGCCGCCGTCGGGGCTGAACGCCGCCGTCTCAACGGTCCTGCCATGACCGGTGAGGGTCGTGAGACGCACCCCGGTCAGCGAGTCCCACAGGTCGATGCTCTCGTCCCGGGTCAGAGCCAGCACCGAGCGGCGAGGGTTGAACAGCGGGCTCGGCGAAGGGGAGTCGGTCGGGGCTGCTACGCGAGAACGATCACTACCTTAAACGAACTAATAGAACAAGTCACTCAACTCGACCGAGCGGACGATAGATAGGAATGTGATGCTTCCGACTGGGTGGGGAATATAAATCTTGCCGGCAGTATTGTTGCGAGCGCAAATAATTCGTACGGGAGGAAGGGCTGCTCTGTGAGCGAGCTCAATCTGCTGGTCGTCGTCGGAAGTACGCGGCCGGGGCGTGTCGGGCCCAAGGTGGCCGACTGGTTCGTCGACGCCGCGAAGGCGCACGGCGGGTTCCAGGTGACCGTGGCCGACCTGGCCGAGGAGAACCTGCCGCTGCTCGACGAGCCGCACCACCCCCGCCTGGGGAACTACCAGAACGACCACACGAAGCGCTGGAGCGAGAAGGTCGCCGCGGCCGACGCGATCGTGTTCGTGATCCCGGAGTACAACTACGGGCTCGGGGCCGCCTTCAAGAACGCCCTCGACTACCTGCACGCCGAGTGGGCCTACAAGCCGGCCAGCGTGGTCAGCTACGGCGGCGTCTCGGCGGGCACGCGTTCGGCGATGGGCCTGCAGGGCACCGCGTACGCCCTGCGCCTGTGGATGATGCCCGAATCGGTGAACATCCCGTTCGTGCACAGCCTGGTCAAGGACGGCCGGCTCGAGGCGACCGAGGCCATGGACAGGGCCGCCACCGCGGTCCTCGACGAGCTCGCCAAGGTCGGCGCGGCCCTGGAGCCACTGCGTGGGTAGACGTCAGCCGGCGACCTTGAACAAACCGTTGAGCTGGTCGTTCAGGTCGTTGAGCGACGAGACCGGCTCGTCGCCGATGTAGACGGCGTCCATCCGGGGGATCATCAGCGCGGTGATGTCGGCCGCGTTGGTGGTCACCGGGAACAGGAACGTCGTCTTGTCCTTGACCTGGTCGGTGAAGGCGGACACGTCCAGTTTGCGTTCGTCGCGGTTGAACGCGATCGCCTTCTCCGTCCCGGCCGGTCGCGCCGGGAAGACCACCCCGCTCTCGCCGATGATGTTCTGGCACTGCTCGCCGCTCATGAACTTCACCCACTTCGCGGCGTTGTCAGGCTGCTCGGACAGCGACGTGATCGAGTCGGCGAGGCCGTTGAACATCGACGCCCGCTTGCCGCTGGGCCCGATCGGGGTCGGCGCGATGCCCATCTCGAGCTTCTGGCCGGCCGCGTCGGTCAGGTTCGCGAAGGTCGAGATCTTCCACGAGCCGTCGAGCGCGATCGCCGCCAGCCCGGACTGGATCTGCTTGTCCGGCCCGACCGGGTTGTTGCCCCCGATCTCGGCGAAGCTCGGCATGTAGCCCTTGCGCACCAGCCCGAAGTACCAGTTCAGCGTGGACTGGAAGGCCGGCTGGTCGAGGTTGAAGCGCGATCCCCACGGGTTGCGGTCGGTCACCGACCAGCCCGCGCTGCCGGTGAACGCCGACCACTGTGTCTGCCCCCAGCCGGCCCCGCCGGAGCCGTCGACGCCCAGCCCGTACTGCTTGACTTTGGTCTTGTCGAAGCCGGGCTCGTCGCCGCGCACACCGTTGGCGTCGATGGTCAGGTGCGCGATGGTCTTCTCGAACGTGCCCCCGTCGGCCGGGTTCCAGGTGAGCGTGTTCAGCGACGCGGGGTCGATCCCGGCCGCCTGCATGGACGCCGGGTTGTAGAACATCGCGACGGTGTCCCAGTCCTTCGGGGCCCCGTACCGCTTGCCGTCCTGCCCCTTCCAGAGCTCGGCCAGCCCTTCCTGGTAGTCACCGTCGTTGATGTCGGCGGTCGGGGCGAGGTCGTCGAGCGGGCGCAGCACCTCGAGGTCGACGAACTGGGCGAATTTGTTGAGGTGGTCGGTGAACACGTCGGGCGCGGTGTCGGCGATGAACCCGGCGGTCAGCTTCGACCAGTAGACGTCCCATCCGTACTGGGAGATGTCGACCCTCAGCCCGGGATTCTCGGTCGCGAACAGGTCGGCGCATTTCTGGTAGCCGGGCTGCTGGGCCGAGTCCCACAGCCAGTATTCGATGGTTCCCCCGCCCGATTCGGTGGGGGCGTCGGTCCCGCCCCAGCCGCAACCGGCGACCAGCAGGGCCGACATCAGAGCCGCGAGACGCTTCCTCATTTGATCCCACTAAAGCCGATGGAGTTGACGATGCGTTTGGCGAAGAAAAGGAACAGGAGCAGCATCGGCAGCGCCGCGACCAGCGTCGCCGCCATGAGTCCCGACCAGTCGGGCCCGGTCTGCGGGGTCTGCGACTTGAAGACGCCGAGCGCCACGGTCAGCACCCGCGACCGGTCGGTGTAGCTGACCATCAGCGGCCAGAAATAGTCGTTCCACGAGGTGATGTAGGTCAGGATCCCGAGCGTGGCCAGCGGTGCGGTCGACATCGGAATGATCAGCCGGAAGAACACCCGTACCTTGGACGCCCCGTCGACGTGGGCCGCCTCCTCGACCTCGCGCGAGATGCCGAGGAAGAACTGCCGCAGGAAGAAGACCGCGAACGGCGTCATCAGCATCGTCGGCAATGAGATGCCGAGCAGGGTGTCGACCAGTCCGAGTTCCTTGATGAGCACGAAGTTCGGCAGCAGCGTGAAGATGGCGGGAATCATCAGTCCGGCCAGGAAGAACAGGAACACCTTCTCGCGGTGCCGCCATTGCAGACGCGCGAACGCATAGGCGGCCATCGCGCTGAAGAACACCTGCCCGGCCGTGATCAGCGTGGAGACGATGACCGAGTTGGCCAGGTAGTGCCAGAAGTTGATCGGCTGTCCGGCACCGCCCGCGTCGATCGCCTCCTGCCCGCTCTGCAGGCCGAAGACGCGCTCGAAGCCACCCCACGAAGGCTGCACGGGCAGCAGGCTGTCGGAGCCCGCGTACAGGGCGTTGTTGCTGGACAAGGCCGTGCGCAGCATCCAGTAGAACGGGAACAGCGACGCCAGGATCACCAGCACCATGAAGATCCAGGCCAGCGTACGGCCGTACGGGAAGCCCGTTTTCTCCGGTGGTGGCGGCTCGGCCAAGGGAGGGGTCGAGACCGGGAGAGCGGTGGTAGCCATGATCGTCCTCCTCAGGCCAGGTCGGACTGTTCGGCGCGGGTGAGCCGGTACTGCAGGAACGTGATCACGATGAGGACCAGCAGCAGCGCGACCGACATGGCCGAGGCGTAGCCGAACTGGAACCGGCCGAACGCCATGTCGTAGATGTAGTACTGCAGCACGCGGGACGAGTCGACCGGCCCGCCGCGGGTGGTGACGGCGACCGTGTCGAACACCTGGAACGATCCGACCACGGTGATGATGAGGACCAATGCGAGGATCGGGCGCAGCAGCGGCAGGGTGATGCGCCGGAACATCGTCAGCTCCGACGCACCGTCCATGCGCCCCGCCTCGTACATGGTCTCGGGAATGGTCTGGAGACCGGCGAAGATGAGCAGGGCCGTGTAGCCGACGTGCCGCCAGACATTGATGACAGCGATGGTCGGGATGACCCACGCGCTGTCGGCCAGGAAGGCGATCCGGTCCATCCCGATCAGTTCGAGCACCCTGTTGCCGAGGCCGAGCTGGTAGTCCAGGATCCACAGAAAGATCAGCGCCGCGACCACATTGGACACCAGGTACGGCGTGAGCACGACGCCGCGCAGCCAGGTGCGCTTGGTGAGCCGCTGCATCATCACCGCGATGGCCAGCGCGAACGCGGTCTGCAGGGCGATATTGATGATCACGTAGTAGACAGTGACCACCATCGAGTTCCAGAAGACCGGGTCCTGGACCATGCGGATGTAGTTGTCGAGGCCGTTGAACTCGGGCGGGGTGAGCAGGTTGAAGCTCGTGAAGCTCAGATAGATGCCGCGCAGCGTCGGCCAGATCATGAAGACCAGGAACCCGGCGAGCGCGGGCGCGATGAACAGGATCGCGAGCCGGGTGTCGTCCTTGCGTTTCTTCTTCGGCACTGAAACAACGGCCATCGTGTCTCCTCAGGCGTCGGCCCGGTAGAGCACCACTTGATCGGGGCGCACGCGGGGAACCGCCACCCCCGCGTGTTCGAGCGCCGCCCCGGACAGGACGGCCTCGCTCCCCCACCACGGCGGGGCGATTCCGGTGGGACGCAGGGGGCGCAGCCGGTAGGGGCGGTCCGGGTCGAGTCCGCGGAAGCGCAGCCGGGCCGGCGGGTCGGGGTAGGGGCTGGCCATCGTCACCATCGCGATCAGGGCGGCCGACCGGTCGGGCGCCACCACGCCGTGCACGAGCACGTCGTCGCCGTACCCGTCCATGCGCACCAGATCCCCGGCGAGCAGCAGCCCCCGGTTCTGCTTGAAGAAGGCGATCCACTCCCCCAGCGCGTCGATCTCCTCCGGCGCGGCCGACGTGAGATCCCACTCGATGCCCAGGTGCCCGAAGATCGCCGTCCCGGCCCGGAAATCGAGGTCGTGGCGGCGACCGGTGACGTGGCTGCGGCCCGAGGCGATGTGCGAGCCGAGCAGTTCGGGCGGCACGAGCTGACCGGTCCAGCGCAGCATGTGCTGGCGGTCGTGCGGGTCGATGTTGTCGCTGACCCACACCCGGTCGGTGCGTTCCAGCACTTCCAGGTCGACGCGCCCGCCACCCGACGAGCACGACTCGATCTCCAGCCGCGGATGGGCCGCCCGGAGCTCGTCGAGCAGCCGATAGAACGCCAGGGTCTGCTCGTGCACGCCCGGTTCGCCACCCGGCTGGGTGCCCGCGTCGATCAGGTCGCGGTTGTGGTCCCACTTGATGTAGTCGATCGCGTATTCCTCGAGGATCGCCAGCATCTGCGACTTCACGTGGTCGTAGGCGGCCGGGATGCCGAGGTTGAGCACCTGCTGACGGCGTGACTCGACCGGCCAGTCCGCACGGGCCGTCATGACCCACTCCGGATGTTCGCGGGCCAGCTCGGAGTCGGGGTTGACCATCTCGGGCTCGAACCACAGCCCGAACTGCATCCCAAGCTGCTTCACCCGGTCGATCAGCGGATGCAGCCCGTCGGGCCACACGTCGGGCGAGACCACCCAGTCGCCCAGACCTGAGGTGTCGTCGCGGCGTGAACCGAACCAGCCGTCGTCCAGCACGTAACGCTCGGCCCCCGCCCCGGCCGCCAGCTCGGCCAGGGCGACCAGGCGGTCGAGGTCGTGGTCGAAGTAGACGGCCTCCCACACGTTCAGCGACACCGGCCGTTCGCTGCCGACGGCCCGGTCCCGCGAGCGCAGGTGCCGGTGGAACCGCCGGGCCACCTCGTCGAGCCCGTCGCCGTGCGAGCCATAGATCCAGGGCGAGGCGTACGACTCACCGCGCGCGAGCCGCACCTCACCGGCCAGCAGCAGCTCCCCGCCGCCGAGACGCTGCTCCCCCGACCAGACCCGCTCGGCGTAGTGGGTGTGGTTGCCGCTGAACGCCGTGTGCACGGCCCACACCCGGCCGCGCGCGAACCCGAACCCGGGCTCGCCGGCGTGCAGCACGTAGGCGCTGTCGGCCCCGGTGCGGCCACGACGGTTCTCGCGCAGGTGCAGGCCGGTGTTCAGGGGCGCGCGTTGCGCAACGCGCTCCAGGTTGTGCCGTCCGGCGAAATCGAGCAGCTCGGCGGCCTCGGCGGGCACCGGGAAGGACAGGACCAGATCCTCCACCCCGTACGGCTGATCGTGCTCGTTGGTGACCGTGGCGCGAGCGCGCAGCAGGCCGCCGGGCAGCAGCTCGATCTCGACGAGCAGCGCGAGCCGGCCCGACTCGTCGCCCGCCTCGACCACCACCTGTCCGGGGCCGCCCGACGCAAAACCTCGCACCTCATCCCCGTACGCCCGAAGGCTGTTGATCTGGAGGGCCGGTGACCAGCCGGTGCCGGCCGCCGAGCCGCGCAGCCCGGGACGCCCGGTCCAGCCGGTACGGTGCTCGGGGACGATCGCGACCCGGGGTGGGAGGTCCTGCGCGTTGGAGCCGGTGACGCCCTCGCCGAGCAGCAGCAACGTGCGGGCGGCGGGCTCGTCGAGGCCGGGCAGCGCCGGTCCCCAGTAGGCGATGACCGGCAGACCGGGCCCGACGGCATCGATCAGCACGGTGACCCCGTCCGCGGTCAAGGCGACAAAGGCATCACTCATACGGCTCCCCTTGGGACAGCGGTGGCCGGTGGGACGGGAGTGCTAAATCGATGTGACGAACATTGCTCGGGTGTGTCCGGCATGTCAACCCTCATCGATCTTTCGCGAGGTGATTGCGTCGAAAACCCCTCACTTCGGTCGAGGCGAGCTCTACGGTGGTCGCATGCGACGAGGCGGCGTGTTCGTCAACCTGAGCGTCCAGGTCAAGATCGTGATCGCATCGGCGGTGGGTGTGGTCATGGCCGTGATCGTGGGGACGCTCGCCCTGATGGCGCTGAGCGACTCGGCCGGCGCGGCCCGCAGCATCTACACCGACAACGTGAAGCACGTGGCCGAGGTCGGCGCGATCGAGGCCGCGCTGGGGGTCGCCCGCGTAGACCTCGCCAACCAGCTCATCTCGCAGGACCCGGCGTCGTCGGCCAAGTACACCGCCCGTTTCGAGCAGGACGTCCGCGCGTTCGACGAAGCCGTCGCCGCCTACCAGGAAGGCGTCCCGGCCGCGCCGCCCGCGACACTGGCCGCCCTCGAGAAGTCCTGGGCCGAATACGTCGAGCTCGCCACCACCAAGCAACTCGTCAACGGCAAGCGGCACGACTTCGCGGCGTGGCAGGCCGTACGCGACAACGAGATCAACCCCGTGCTGACCTCGCTGACGAAGAGCATCGAGGACCTGGCCACCGCCGAGTCGCGCTCCGCCGCCGCCTCCTCGGCCGCCGCCGAGAGCGGCTACGCCCGCAGCCGCGTACAGACGCTGTCGCTGCTCGTGGTCGGCGGGGCCGGGGCGCTAGGGCTGGGCCTCATCATCGCCCGCGGCATCGTGCGCTCGCTCCACCGGGTGCGCGACGTCTGCGAGAGCCTCGCGGCCGGCGACCTCACCCGCAGCACCGGCCTGCAATCGCACGACGAGCCCGGCGTGATGGGCCGCGCGCTGGACGAGGCGATGGGCCGGCTGCGCCAGACCGTGTCGACGATCGACAACTCCGCGGGCTCGCTGGCCAGCGCCTCCGAACAGATGAGCGGCGTGGCCCAGCAGATCGCGGCGTCGGCCGAACAGACGTCGGTGCAGGCGCAGGCGGTGTCGTCGGCCGCCGAGGAGATCTCGCGCAGCGTCGACACGGTGTCGGCCGGCAGCGAGCAGATGGGCGCCTCGATCCGTGAGATCTCACAGAACGCGAGCGAGGCCGCGCAGGTGGCGGGCGAGGCGGTCGGGCTGGCCGCGCGCACGTCGACCACGATGAACCAGCTCGGCGAGTCGTCGTCCGAGATCGGCGACGTCATCCGCACGATCACCGCGATCGCCGAGCAGACGAACCTGCTGGCCCTGAACGCGACGATCGAGGCGGCCCGCGCCGGCGAGTCGGGCAAGGGCTTCGCGGTCGTCGCGGCCGAGGTGAAAGACCTGGCCCAGGAGACGGCGCGAGCCACCGAGGACATCTCGAAACGCGTACAGGCGATCCAGACCGACACCGGCGGCGCGGTCGACGCGATCGAGGAGATCACCCGCGTCATCGCCCGGATCAGCGACTACCAGACGACGATCGCCTCGGCCGTCGAGGAGCAGACGGCGACGACGGCCGAGATGAACCGCAGCGTGTCCGAGGCGTCCACCGGCAGCAGCGAGATCGCCCGCAACATCAGCGGGGTGGCCGAGGCAGCCCGCCTGACGACCGAGGGCGTGCAGCAGTCCCAGCAGGCGACCAGCGACCTGGCCCGCATGTCGGCCGAGCTGACGAGCCTGGTGTCCACGTTCAGGGTTTGATGGACGGCATGAATCTGCTCGGCGCTTCCCTGGGCCACTGGACCACCGCGGGGACCGGAGTGACGGTGATATTGCCGCCGCCGGGGACCGTGGGCTCCGGGGAGGTGCGGGGTGGAGCGCCCGCCACGCGGGAGTTCGAACTGCTCTCGCCGGGACGGATGGTGCAGCGGGTGGACGCGGTCGTGCTCTCCGGCGGCTCGGCCTTCGGGCTGGCAGCCGGCGACGGCGTGATGCGGCTGCTGCGCTCCCGGGGAATCGGGCTGCCCACGCCGTTCGGTCCGGTGCCGATCGTGGTCGGGATGTCCCTGTTCGACGCGTCGGTGGCGGCGGATCCGCCGGTCGACTTCGCCGCGGGCGGCGAGGCGGCCGTCTCGGCCGCGCTGGGCGACAAGGTCCTCGGGGGCCGGGCCGGGGGCACGGTCGCGGCGGGAGTCGCCACCGGGCGGGCCGGGGCCGGGACGGGCGCGACGACGGGCAAGTGGCGGGGGCGGCTCGATCCCGGCGGTCTCGGCGTGGCCTTCGGGCGGGCCGGGGACGCTTCGGTGATCGCCCTGGCGGCGGTGAACGCCTGGGGCGACGTGATCGGCGCCGACGGCCGGCCGCGCTTCGCCCCGTCCTCGGCCGCTGTTCCGGCGGCACCCCCCTTCCCGACGGCCAACACGACCATCGCCGTCGTCCTCACCGACGCGAAACTCGACAAGACCGGCTGCCACCTGCTCGCCCAGAGCGCCCACACCGGCTTCGCCCGGGCCCTGCACCCCGCCCACACCAGCTACGACGGCGACGCCGTGGTGGCCCTGGCCACGGGCGCGGCCCCGGACGGGGTGGACCTCGAACACCTACGCGCCGTCACGTCCCAGGTCATGGCTGAAGCAATCCGCACCGTCCCCACCGACCCCGCCGGATAAGGCCGCCCTCACTCCATCGGTGCGAGACGCTGCGCTGAACGCACCTACCGACCTCGACGGAAGGAAAGCACATGCGTATCAAAACCACGATCGGACTCGGCATCGCCGGCATCCCGAGGTCGTGCTGCGCCCCCACACCGGCCCGTCGGCCCCCATCGACGACGCCTACCGGGCGAAATACGGAGCCGCCGGAACCCTGGTCGGCAACCCCGCTGCCCGCGACGCAACCCTGCGCATAGACCCGGCCTGACCGGAAGACCCGCGTTTCCGCGGGCGCGACCGCCCCCGCGGGCACGCGATGCTTCCACCATGAACGCTCCCCAGGACGGCGAACCGGTGGGCGCCGAACAGGTAGGTGCCGCCTTGACGGCCGGCGAGTTCGTCTACACCGACGGCGCCACCCAGACCTTCAACCCCGACGGCACCACCACGTACGTCGAGGGCGGCCGCCCGACCCACGGCGAGTGGTACCTCGACGACGGCCACTTCTGCTCGTTCTGGCCCCCGGCCTATCGAGCCTGCTATGACCTGACCTGGCTGGTCGAGGACGGCCACCCCGCAGGCTTGACGTTCACCAGCGTCGTCGACCGCTCAACCTTCACCGGCCGCTACCGTGCCCCAAGGGTCTGACCACCGATTCCGGCCGCGACCACCGTGGCCCCGGTCGCCGGCTGATCACCGCACCCGATCGCAGCGCGCCTCGTCGACGATCAGAACACCCCGAATCTTCGACGTCGCTCCCAGAACCTTCGACTTTCGCGGCCCCACACAGATCTGATTGTCCCCGCCGTCCCGTCCCCGTCCCGGCAGCAGAAGCAGCACAGCGTCATCACGCCGCGAGTTGTAGACGGCGTACGCATGCCGGGCCCGCGGACCGAGCGTCTGGAAATCCTGCGTCTTGATCTGGTAGGCGGCGGTGGGCTTGCGTGCACCCCAATCGGCTTTCTTCAGATAGAGACAGACCCGCGGATACTTACATCCGAACTTATCCGCGGCGGCCGCGGGAGTCGCTCCGGCAATGGACAGAATCGCGGCAGCCACGACGGCGGCCAGCAGCTTCATTCGCATTTTCACTCCCCGGTCTCGAGCGCAATGGCGATTCGATGCTGGCACGCACCCACCGGCCCTGACCTGCGAACAGGAGTTTGTCGTCAACCCTGTTCTCCCCGCGTGCCCGGCCGCCTTGACCAGGCCGAACGACCCTGTCCACCGCCGTCGGCCGACGGTATACCGGAACTCAGCCGACGCGTGCAAGGGGGTGGAAAACCGTGGAGACA
>NZ_RJAC01000039.1 GCF_003999975.1 Actinoplanes solisilvae
ACCACCCAAAATCCCCACCCCCGGATGGCTCCAAGCCCAACTCCTCACCCACCTCAAAGTCGACCCCACCCGACCCCGCTGGCTATAACGGCAGTCCAACACCATGTGCGAAGTCCAGGTCTAGTGCGCCGGACGAGCCGGCATGGGCTGTCGTCGTGCGGGCGGCCTGCTCGACGGCGGTGATGACCTCGTCGAGGGTGCCGTCGAGGCGGGTGCTGTTGAGGAAGAACGTGGGGGTGCCCTCGGCGCCGCTGTCGCGGGCGCTGAGGATGTCCTCGTCGACCCGGGCGGCTACCGCGGCGGTGTTCAGGTCGGTGACGAAGCGGGGCACGTCGAGCCCGGCCTGACGGGCCAGCTCGGTCAGCGCCTCGTCGTCGAGAGCGTCGGCGGTGATCAGGCGTTCGTGCATCGGCCAGAACCTGCCCTGAACGGCGGCGGCCTCGGCGGCTTCGGCGGCGCGCCGGGCGTACGGGTGGGCCTCTTCGATGGGCAGGTTGCGCCAGACGTAGCGGATGCTCTGCGGGTTGCGGGCGAGCAGCTCAGCCAGGGCCGGGGCGGCGTCGCGGCAGAACGGGCATTCGTAGTCGCCGAACTGAACCAGCTCCACCTTCGCGCCGGGTGGCCCCTGCACGTGTTCGTCGGGCGCTTCGGCCGCGGGCACCAGCACGGTCGTCTCGCCGCTGCTCGTACGCCGGCCCGGCAGGTGGAACAACAGCCAGCCCAGCCCGGTCGCCGCCACCGCCGCGGCCAGGATGCCGACCTTGGCCTCGTTACGGGTCTGCTCGTCGGTCAATGCCAGCTCGGCGACGAACAGCGACACCGTGAAGCCAATGCCTGCTACAGCTCCGACGGACAGCACCTGGGGCAGGGCGACCCCGGCGGGCAGGCGGCCGAGCCCGGTGCGCACCATGAACGCCGACGCGCCCCAGATGCCCAGCGTCTTGCCCGCCACCAGACCGGCGAAGACACCGAGTGTCACCGGGGAGGTCACCGCGCGGGACAGCAGTTCCGGGCTGAGCGGGACGCCGGCGTTGGCCAGGGCGAAGAGCGGGACGATGACGAAGCTGGTCCACGGGCGTAGCAGATACTGCAGCCGGTCATTCGCCGACACCGCACCCTGCGCCGCAATGGCCAGCGTGCGGGCCGCCTCCGGACCGGGCTCACGCCGCAGCTTACGCAGGATCCGGTCGAGCCGGTCAAGGTCGGCGGTACGTGCCAGGAACGCCGGGGTGAGCAGCCCGAACGCCACGCCGACGATGGTCGGATGGAGCCCGGACTCGTAGGTGGCAACCCACAGGGCAATCCCGACGACCAGGTACGGCGTGGCCCGCCACACCCCGGCGGCGCGCAGAGTCAGCGCGACGCCGAGCAGGGCTGCGGCGATCAGCAGCGGGAGCAGGTGCACGGCGTCGGTGTAGACGACGGCGATCACCAGGATCGCGCCGATGTCGTCGACCACCGCGAGGGTGAGCAGGAAGACCCGGACGTTGGCCGGGCAGCGTGGCCCGACCAGGGCCAGCACGCCGAGCGCGAACGCGATGTCGGTGGCCATCGCCATGCCCCACGCCGACTGCGCGGACGTGCCAGCGGTGACGGTGGCGAAGATGACCGCGGGCACGACCATGCCGCCGACGGCCGCCACGATCGGCACCAGCGCGGCACGGCGGTCGCGCAGGTCGCCGAAGCTGAACTCGCGGCGGATCTCCATGCCCGCGAGCAGGAAGAAGAACACCATCAGGCCGTCGTTGACCCAGTGCCGCAGGTCCTCGGTGATCGCCGCGCCGCCGAACCCCACGGTGAACTCGGTGCGCCACACCGTCTCGTAGCCGGCACCGGGCACGTTCGCCCAGATCAGCGCCAGTATGGTCGCGGCCAGCAGAACCGCGGCACCACGGGTCTCGGTGGCCAGCACCGTCCGGATACGCCGATCGAGGCGCAGGGTGCGGTCGGTGCGGGGAAGTTGCCCGCCCTCGGAGATGCGGCGCACCACCGCGGCCACACTCAGCGTCATCACCGGCTCAGGACTGTTCGCATCGGCAGGCGTCGGGACCTCTGCTTGACTGGCATGCGGACTCTTCCGGGGTCGGCGGACAGACGCCGACCAGGCTTCCCGGGACACCGAAATCAGCGTATGGCATCAACGCGCCGGAACCACCGCAAGCCGGCCGTAAGCAGCGTCACGACCGCTGATCCCGGCGCTGGTATCCGGCGAGGCCCCCGGCCGTCAACGCCACGGCCGTGCCGAGCATCACCGCGGATGCCACCAGGTCAGCCTTCTGGAGGGGCACCGGCGCGAGGTGGGCGAACGGCGAGGCGGCGCGCACCCACCCCGGCGCGCCGATGGTCTCGGCGATGACGAGCAGCAGAAACCCTCCAGTGGCCGGCAGGCCGCCGGCGAGGCCCGCCCAGCGCGGCGCCCACCCGGCGGCGAACACCGCCGCGCCCAGGCTGAGCAGCACGATCGGCAGAACGTTACCGGCACCGCGCAGCGCCGCACGCACGGGCAATTCGCCGCCCGTGGCCGTGACCCCGGCCCAGGTGAGAAGGCCCGCGCCGGTGACGAGCAGGGCTGCCGCGCCGCCGGTCACGGCGATCTCCGCACCGATCAGCCGGGTGCGGCTCGTCGGCCGGCTCGACAGCAGGGTCAAACGCCCGTCCGTCTCGGCGGCGAGGAAGGCGCCGATCCGGACGGTGGCGAACCCGGCCACAGGCAGGGCGAGGATGGCGAACAGCGTCGCGACGAACCCGGCGATGCTGCCCAGCCCGGCGAATCCGGCCTCGTCCGCCGCACCGGCAAGCGCCGGGTTTTCGCGCAGGAACCCGGTCACCGACACCGCCGTCAGCCCGATCAGCAGATAATAGGCGCCGAGCCCGATGGTCCAGCCGGTCAGCGGCCTCAGCACACGGCGTACGGCGAAGGTCTCGACGCTTGTCAGCAAGCGCAACCGTGGACGGCGCCCGGGCGGCGGCGCGACCAGACCGTCGCGGGCATCGCGGCGGCCGGCCGCGACCAGCGAGACCGCCACCACGACAACGACCGCCGCCGCCGCCAGCGCCACCAACGGCAGAGCGCGATCTTCGATGTACGGGCCGCTGAGCGTGAGCAGGCCGAACGGTGAAAGCCAGTGCAGCCAGCCCGAGTGCGCTGACACCGTCACCGACCATCCGGGCCAGCAGGCCCGCGCCCAGCACGGCCAGGGCGGCGCCGGTCGCAGCGGACCGTGCCGGGAAGACCTGGGCGGTGAGCGTCGCGACGGCCACGAAGAACATCCCGAGCAACGCCGTGCCGGCGCCATGAACCACCGCTCCGGCCGTCCCGGTTCCGCAAAGCAGCAGCGCAATCGTCACGCCGGCTCCGGTGATCGCCGCCACGAGCATCACCGCGACGACGTGCCGGACCAGGGCGGCCCGCAACGGGACGCGGCCGGCCAGCATCAGCTCCCACCGGCCCGCCTCCTCCTCACCCCGGGTGATCCTCGTCGTCGCGAGGATCGACCAGACCGCCAGAAGCACGGCGGTGACGGTTCCGACCCGCCACACCGTGAATCCGCCGGCGGTGTCCAGGCCGACCGGTGCACCGAACAGCGTGCGGACGGCCGGGTTCGCGGCCAGCGCGGCCAAGCTGCCGGCCGCGGCCGGATCCGACATCACATGACCGTAGGTCGCGGCCACCAACGCGGTCATGCCGCCGGCGAGGACTGCCACGGCGACACCGCCCCGCCGGACCTGCCGGATCGCCAGCCACGACACCGCCCGCCCGGTTGCCAGCGTGCCGGCGCTCACCGGGACGACGCCGACCCGTAGTAGTCCAGGAAGATCTCCTCCAGGCTCGGCTCCCGCACAGCCAGGGCGGTGACCTCCACGCCGGCACCGGCCAGGGCTCGCAGGGCCGGCGCGGGCGACCCGGTCAGAGTGAACCGCAATCGGCCATCACCGACCGGCTCGACCCCCTCGACACCTGGAACCGCACCCAGATCGGGTGCGCCGCCGGTGTAGGAGATCGTCACCTCTGACCGGTGCAGCGACCGCAGCTCGGTGATCGCCGCGACCTCGACGAGCCGGCCGGCCCGCAGAATCCCCACCCGATCGCACACCGATCCTGTTGAGTTTCATGCTGCGCCGCGAACGGGCGACCTTGCCGTGGTGGCTGCTGGGTGTGACGCTGCTCCTGCTCGTCCAGTCCACCCAGAGCCAGAACCTTTACGGCACCGCGGAGGACCTCGTCAATCTGCGGCAGACCATCGGCGCGAACACCGCCGTGATCGCGATGAGCGGGCCCCCGCAGCTGCTCGAGTCCATCGGTGGGGAGATCGTCTTCGAGATCTTCGCGTTCCTGGCCATCGTGGTCGCGCTGATGAACATGTTCCTCGTCGGCCGGCAGACCCGCGCCGACGAGGAGACCGGCCGCGCCGAACTGCTCCGCTCCGCGCGGGTGGGCCGCCGCGCCCCGCTGGCTGCCGCGCTCGCGCTGGCCGGCCTGGCCGACCTCACCGCCGGCACACTGGTCTTCGCGGTGGCCGCCGGCACCGGTCTGCCGCTCGACGGTTCGGTGCTGCTCGGCGCCGCCGTCGCCGCTGTCGGGTTCACCTTCGCGGCCCTCACCGCGGTCGCCGCGCAGATCTTCGAGAACATCCGTGCCGTTTACGGCGCTGTCGCATCCGTGCTCGGCGCCGCATACGCGTTACGCGCCGCCGGCGACACCGGCAACGACGTCCTGTCGTGGCTCTCCCCGATCGGGTGGGGACAACGCACCTACCCGTACGCCGGGGACCGCTGGTGGCCTCTGCTGGTCCCGTTGGCCGCGACCGTCCTGCTGGCCGCCCTCGCTATGGTGCTGCTGGACCGCCGCGACTTCGGCCTCGGGCTCATCCCGTCACGTCCTGGACGTCCCGTGGCCTCCCGTGCGCTCGGCAACCCCTTCGGGCTCGCCTGGCGCCTGCAACGCGGCGCGCTTATCGGCTGGGTGGCTGGGCTGGCCCTGCTCGGCGCGGCCTACGGGTCGATCGGCAACACCATCGAGCAATACGTCGCCGACAACCCTCAGATCGCCGATCTCCTGCCGGGCGGCGCGCAACGCATCATCGACGCCTATCTGGGCCCTCACCGTGAGCGTGTCGGCGCTGATCGCGGCCGCCTACGGGGTCACCAGCGTGCTGCGGGTGCGCGCCGAAGAGACATCCGGCCGAGCCGAACCTGTCCTCGCCACCGCGACCAGCCGCCTCAGCTGGCTGGCCGGACATCTCAGCGTCGCCCTGACCGGCACCGCCCTCACGCTGCTGGCCATCGGCGGCGGGGAAGGCCTCGCGTACGCGCTGACGATCTCCGACCTCGGTGAGGTGCCCCGGCTCATCGGGGTCGCCCTCGCCTACCTGCCCGCCGTCTGGCTGATCCTGGCCGTCGCGGTGCTGGCCGTCGGCTGGCTCCCCCGGTCCGCGTCCGTGGTCGCCTGGATCGCAGTCGCCTACTGCGCCGTCGTCACCCTCTTCGCCGACTCGTTCGGTCTGCCCGGATGGACACAGAGCGCGTCCCCCTTCGCCCACACCCCGCAAGTTCCGCTGGAAACGCTCACCACCACCCCGCTGCTCCTCCTCGGCGCAGCCACCCTGGTCTTGCTCACCACCGGCTACCTCGGGCTGCGCCGCCGCGACGTCGGATACTGAGCTCGATGAAATCGCCGGTCGTCATGAACGAGGACGGCCGGCTCTCAACGTCGGGCGCCTCGGCGCCCGCGGCGGAGAACCCCGTGCCATGCCGGCGTCTCCGCCTGGTCGTCGAAGGCCCGGGCAACCACCACGTCGGTCGATGAATGAAGCAGGATCGACAGCACGATGGTGAGCGCGACCAGATGAAAGATCTCGTCCGCCGCGATGATGCCGGACTCGAGCACCAGGAGTCCGTACACCACGGAGGCGAAGCCTTTCGGGCCGAACCACATCGCCGCGGCTTGTTCCCGAAGATCGAAACCCGATCGCAGGAACGACAACCACAGCGCCAGCGGCCGAGCCAGGAAAATCGCGAGTACGGCGAAGATCCAACCCTGCCACGAAATCTCCCGGAGGAACTGCGGCGAGATCAACGCCCCGAAGACCAGCAGGGCCGCGAGTTTGAACAGCTCGGCGATGTTCTCACCGAAGTGCTCGAAGGCGGCCCGCTGCCGGGGGCCGAAGGTGGCCACCGTGATTCCCGCCGAGAACGCGGCCAGGAACAGGTTGGCGTGCGTGACCTGCGCGACCGCGAGCACGAGCAGCCCGATCGCCAGGCCGTTGAGCGGCTCGTAGGCCGGTGAGGCGGAGAAGAAGCGACTGCGTTCGAGCAAGATCGCGACGACGGGGATCAGCACGCCGACGACGATGCCGAGCGACACCTCAAGCCCGAGTTCCCCCAGATGAAGATCGTCAGAGCCGGCCGCCACGGCGAGGAACACGATGACGAACGGCAGGGCGAGGCCGTCGTTCACGCCGGACTCGACGTTGAGGAGATGACGCAGCCGGGCCGGAACCTTGTCGTTACCGACCAGCGCGGAGGCGAAGACCGGGTCGGTCGGGGCGAGGATCGCTCCGATGAGCAGCGACTCCGCCCAGCCCAGCCCCACGACGAAATGGGCGAGCCCGGCGGTGACCAGCAGGGTGAGCGGAAGGCCCCAGCCCAGCGCCCGGCCGGGCAGCCGCCAGGCGGAACGCAGGTCTGCCCAGCCGACCCGCATACCGTCGGTGAACAGAACGGCGAACAGCGCCAGCTCGGCGAGCGTGCTCACGATCGACGAGTCGGCGCTCACCTCGAGCACGTCGGTGACACCGGGGCCGAGCAGGAAGCCGGCCGCGAGAAACAGCACGGCGGTCGACAGGATGGTCCGCTTCGCCAGGGCGGACACCAGCACACCGAGGAGCAGGACAGCAGCGAAGGTCAGCAGTAGCACGGGCACTCCGGTTCACAGGATCGATCCAACGACTGCCGACCAGACTTCCCGGCGCACCAGCATTCACCCTAGCGGTTCGCCTTTACGCGTTCGCGCCCGTCATGAAGGCGTCACATCGTCGCGGCACAGCCGCCAACAACGGCGGCCAGGATCAAGGCGACCGAGGAGCCCTCAGCGACCAAGACGGAGTGAGATCGTGTGGCCCATTCCCTTCGACGACGCGTGGCCTGGTCGGCGAGGACTGCCGACGTCTGGTCCCGACCTGCGGCTGGCCCGCCAGGTGATGGAGCGGATCATCCAGGATTCCCGGCTCGACGGAGAGGACATCAGCGTCGAGGTGCAGAACCGCGTCGTGAACCTGTTCGGTACCGTCACCTCCCTCCATGCCAGGGTCATCGCCGCGGACCTCGCCCGTTCGACGCCGGGAGTGACCGACATCTGCAATCGGCTCACGCTCGCCCGCTCCGCCGATGTCCCGGCCGTGACGGAAGACCTGCGACCGGACCCGTTCGACAGCTTGGTCGCCCGTTGGGAGGACGAGCCGGTACACCCAGGGTCCACCCACCGGGACCGATCGGCCATGTGGAAGCTTCTGACGGCTCATCCCGAGCCCGGCACGAGACGCCGGCTCACCACCGATCTGATTTGCACGCCCAGTGCCTTCGTCGCCCTGGCCGGGCTGTGGACCATGTTGACGCCGCTGGTCGTCGAGGGCCTGCCCGCCTATGCGGGCTGGAACGGCGCGGCGACTGGCCTGGCCGTGACCGCCCTCGGGGCGCTCCGCGTGCTCGCGCCCCGCCGTACCGCGCCGCTGAGTCTGGTGATCGTGACGCTCGGCGGTTGGCTGGTCGCCGCACCCTTCGCCTGGGGCGTGGCTCACTTGATGTCCTATGCGTGGAACAGCATCCTCGTCGGCACACTCGTCATCCTTTTCGCCGGAGTGGACGCGGCCGCCGTGATACTCGCCAGAGTCCGGCGTTGACGCCCGGCCCACCCGCGGTCAGGTCAACAGAATGCGGTCGAGCAGGCCGTCGAGGGTGATCGCGCCGGTCATCACCCTGTGCTCGTCGACGACCGCGACCAGCGGCGTTGCCGACCGCGCCATCACTGCGGCAACTTCCAGCAGGGTCGCTCGCGGGCTCACGGCGGGCAGTTCCCGGCGGTCGCGGGGCAGCAGGTCGGCGACCGTGCGATCGCCGATGCCTTTCAGGATGACGTCGGCGGCGGCCTCGTCGATCACTCGTGCCAGGGCCGGGTCGTCCAGGCAGTACGACGGCATCGCCATCCGCAGCACCTGGGTGCCGACGAGCACGGTGACCGGCCGCCCCTTGCCGTCGACCACGATCAAGCCGGGCAGGTCCTGACCGGCCAGCACCCGCGCGGCCTCCCGGGCGGGCATGTCCTCGGTGACGGTGATCATCGGCACCGCGACGTCAGCGGCTCACACACCAGCCTCCCCTGTTGACCAGGCCAGCCTATGTCATCGGCAACGCCACGCGCCCACCTCACTCCCGCTCGACCCGGCTCTCCTGCGCCAACCGGCGATATCCGGCCCCGATCAGCGCCGCGAACCCGAACAGCGGCATGAACTCCCATGGTCTCGGCGTCTCGGCGGCGTGCCCCACGTACAGCACGAACGCGAGCGTAGCGAACACGGTCACGGCGATCTTCGCCATCCAGTCCGAGCACAGCGCCGACACCACGCCCACCGTGAGGGCGATCAGCAAGGCGCGCCTTACCGGCTCCGGTGTCAGCACCATGACGGCCCAGCCGGTGACGATGACCACGCTGGCCCCGCACCGCACTCACGCAACACGACCACGCTGCGCGGTTCGACGGGATGGCGGGGCAACGCACCTCCTTGGATCGGACATGACCAAGGCGTATGTCCGTGGGTTCCACTATCGTCGCAGTCAGGTGTGCCGGGAAGTCTGGTCGGCGATTCCGTCAGCGACCCTGCCAAGGAGCTTGCCCGTGGCTACACCGCCATCCAACCCGCTACACATATTCGCCCGCGGAAGCTGGGCCGAGGCCCGCCGCGCCGCCGAGATCCTCCGGATGGAAACCGTCGGCGGGATCCTGCTGCTGGTCGCCGCGGTCGCTGCGCTGATCTGGGCCAACTCCCCGTGGTCTGATCTGTACCACCGGTTCTCCGAGCTGCGGGTCGGACCTGGCGCCCTGCACCTGGACCTGTCCTTGGCGGTGTGGGCGGCGGACGGCCTGCTGGCGATCTTCTTCTTCATCGCCGGGCTGGAACTCAAACGCGAGTTCGTGGCCGGCGACCTGCGGGAGGTGAAGCGGGCGGCGCTCCCCGTCGCGGCCGCGGTCGGCGGCATGGCGCTGCCCGCGCTGATCTTCGCGATTGTCGCGATGCGGGCCGGCGGAGACGCGCTGGCGGGATGGGCGATCCCCACCGCCACTGACATCGCCTTCGCGTTGGCCGTGCTGGCCATCATCGGCACCCACCTGCCCAGCGCGCTGCGAACCTTCCTGCTCACCCTCGCCGTCGTCGACGACCTGCTCGCCATCACGATCATCGCGGTCTTCTACTCGTCCTCGCTGCAATGGGTGCCGCTCGCCGTGGCGCTGGTAGCGATCGCGGTCTTCGGATTCCTGGTGCAGCGGCGCATCACCCGCTGGTGGCTACTGCTGCCGCTGGCCGTCGTGGCCTGGGCGCTCGTGCACGAATCAGGCATCCACGCGACCGTCGCCGGCGTACTGCTCGCCTTCACCGTCCCGGTGCGCAGCCGCGACGGCGGCCACGGACTCGCCGAGCAAATGGAACACCGATGGCGTCCCCTGTCGGCCGGCTTCGCGGTACCGGTGTTCGCCTTCTTCGCCGCCGGTGTCACGGTCGCCGACGCCGGCGGACTCGGAGCCGGCCTCACCAACACCATCGCGCTGGCCATCGTCGCCGCCCTCGTGCTGGGCAAGGCGATCGGCATCACCGGTTCGGCCTATCTCGTTCAGCGCTTCACCCGCGCCCAGATGGCCGAGGGGCTCAGCTGGTGGGACGTCCTCGGCGTCGCTCTGCTGGGTGGCATCGGCTTCACCGTCTCACTGCTGATCGGTGAGCTCGCGTACGGCCTCGGGTCGGCCGGCGACGGATACGCCAAGATCGGGGTGCTGGCCGGCTCCCTGCTGGCCGCGCTGCTGGCGACGGTTGTGCTGCGCGCCCGCAACCGCCACTACCGCCGCATTCACGAACAGGAGTCGGCCGACGAGGACGACGACGGCGTGCCGGACGTCTACGAGGACGACCGGCCGCCCGGCCGGAACGCCGCCTGAGCCCCCGGAAAAGCAGAGATGAAGGCAGGGAGTGGCGCTTGAGCGTCGTGTCTTGGGCGTCGTGTCTTGGGCGGCCGTGGCGATCTTCGTGACCGCCTACGTATTCATCGCCACCGAGAAGTTCAGCCGGGTGACCGTCGCCCTCGGTGGTGCCTCGCTGATGCTGGCGATCGGCGCGACCGACGCCGAGCACGCGTTCTTCCCGAGGACGCCGGCATCGACTGGAACGTCATCTTCCTGCTGCTGGGGATGATGCTCATCGTGTCGGTCCTGCGCCGCACCGGGTTGTTCGAGTTCGTCGCGATCTGGGCGGCCAAGAAGGCCCGCGGCCGCCCCTTCCCGATCATGGTCATCCTGCTGGTGGTCACCGCGGTCGTCTCGGCCGGCCTGGACAACGTCACCACGGTCCTGCTCGTCGCCCCGGTCACCCTGCTGGTGTGCGAGCGGCTCGGCGTGCCCCCGGTGCCGTTCCTGATCGCCGAGGTGCTCGCCTCCAACATCGGCGGCGCCGCCACCCTGGTCGGTGACCCGCCCAACATCATCATCGCCAGCCGGTCCGGACTGACCTTCAACGACTTCCTGAACGTCATGGCCCCGTTCGTCGCCGTCGTCCTGGTCGTGCTCGTCGTCCTGTGCCGCATCATGTTCCGCCGGGCGTTCCGCTACGACGCCGAACGCGCCGCGCAGATCATGGCGCTCCGCGAACGCGACGCGATCCGTGATCCCCGCTTGGTGGTGCTGAGCCTGTCGGTGCTCGGCGTCGTGCTCGTCGCGTTCACCCTGCACACCGTCCTCGCCCTCGAACCGTCCGTGATCGCTCTGCTTGGCGGGTTGCTGCTGCTCGCCCTGTCCCGCCTCGACGCGAAAGAGGTGGCGGTCGACGTCGAATGGCCCACCCTGGTGTTCTTCGCCGGCCTGTTCGTCATGGTCGGTGGCCTGGTCACCACCGGGGTCATCGAGAACCTCGCCCGCGCCGCCACCGAAGCCACCGCCGACCGGCTCTGGCCCGCCACCCTGCTGCTGCTCTGGGCCTCCGCCGCGCTCTCCGCGATCGTCGACAACATTCCGTACGTCGCCACGATCAGCCTCATCGTCGCCGACCTCGTCGAGGCCAACGGCGGTCTCGAGCACGCCCAGGTGCTCTGGTGGGCCCTGGCCATCGGCGCCGACCTGGGCGGCAACGCCACCGCCGTCGGGGCGTCGGCCAACGTCGTCGTCCTCGGCATCGCCGAACGCGCCGGCCACAAGATCACGTTCTGGGAATTCACCCGCTACGGCCTGATCGTCACCGTCATATCGGTCGCGCTCGCCGTCCCGTACCTCTATTGGCGATTCTTCTGAACGGAGCTGGACAGGGAGCGCTCGTTGGCGCGGTCAAGCCGGCGCATCACCGGGGTGGCCGCCACCCCGTGCATGACCACGGACACCAGCACGACGAATCCGATCATCGCCCAGACCAGGTCGGCGCCGGGGAACTCGGCCTGGGTCAGCGCGTAGGACAGGTAGTAGAACGAGCCGATGCCGCGGATGCCGAACGCCGCGATCACCCAATGCTCCGCGCGGCGGCCCGGCGCCCCGCGCAACGACAGGAAACCCGACACCGGGCGTACGACGAAGATCAGCACCAGGCCGGCGAGCGCCGCCGGCCAGGTCAGCGGCTCCAGCAGGCCGCCCACGACCGCACCACCGAACAGCAACAGCAACAACACAGTCAGCAACCGCTCGGTCTGCTCGGCGAAATCGTGCAAAACCTGGTGATAGTCGTGTGAGCGCTCGGCCGCCCGGATCGCGCGCGCCGCCACGAACACGGCGAGGAAGCCGTAGCCCTGGGCAACCTCCACCACCCCGTACGCCAGAAAGGTCGCGGCCAAAGCGAGGAAGCCCTCCGAATGCCGGGACAGCCGCAACGCCTCCATGCGGGCCCGGAAGAACAGCTTGCCCAGCAACTTGCCGACAACCAGACCACCGATCACGCCGACGACGATCTTGTAGATCAGGTCCTGCCACGCCCACTCGCCGAGCCAGCCGAGCCCGGCGGTGCCGGCCATCGCGATCGCCGCGTACACGAAAGGAAAGGCCAATCCGTCGTTGAGCCCGGCCTCCGAGGTGAGCGCGAACCGCACCTCGTCCTCGGAATCCTCCTCGTCGGTCGGCTCCCCCACCTGCACGTCCGAGGCCAGCACCGGATCGGTCGGCGCGAGCGCCGCACCGAGCAGCAGCGCGGTCGCCGGCACCAGACCCACCCACCACCAGCCGAGAAACGTCATCGCGGCGATGGTCACCGGCATGGCGATCGCGAGCAGCCGCCAGGTCGACGCCCAGCCCTTCCGGCTCAGCGGCCGATCGATCTTCAGCCCGGCGCCCATCAACGCGACGATCACGCCGACCTCGGTCAGGTGCTCGGTGACCTTCGGATGGGCCAGCGGGTCAGCGGCGGGCAGGCCGATCGGCAGGCCGAAGACGAGCAGGCCCAGACCGACGAAGATGATCGGCATCGACAGCGGACGCCGTTCGAGCACTCGCGGCAGAATCCCGGCCAGCAACGCGCCGACACCAACAACGGCGAAAATGACATCAGAGATCTGCACAGGTGTTATCTGCCCCGGCAGTGCCATCGGCAAGCCGCCACGCTACCTCGCTCCTCAGACCCCGAAACGACTGTGGAAAAAGGCCGCGCAGATCGGCCGCGTCAAGATGCTTCGTCGCGTGCCGGGGGCTCGATGTCCGCCGTCTGAGCCTTGGTGCCGGCACCACGGGTGAGGTGGACTGCGATCACGACGCCGGCGACAACGACCGGAACGGCGACCAGCGCGCCGCGCCAGCCCCAGACGACCATCAGGACGGACAGTCCCGCCCACAGAACCGCTGCCGCGGCGATGATCGCCACCCTGGCCGCCCTGTTCCAGGCGAGAGGGGTGCGAGTCGCCGCACCGAAGGAGGGGTCTTCGGTGACCAGGTGGGTGACTATTTCGTCGAACTTCGGGTTGTGGCGTTCGGCCTCCACTGCTTGTTCACCGTCCTTCAACCGGCTGAGCTCGTTTCATGCCTACCCGCTGGCGATGGAGCTACGCGCTCGCTTCGGTGACAGTCTCATGACGCTCCGCTGTAAAGTCCGACGACGTTCGCGGGTTCGACAGTTGCCGCGCACTTCCCGTTCACGATGGTGCGGCGCCCGGGTGGGCCACATCGACATAGAAAACGCCGACATCGAGCCCGACCCGGAACGGCAGGTCCGCCTCGGAAAGGATCATCGACGTCCGGGACATGCCGGCCGCGGACGGCGCCCGGCGGACCTCGTCGACAGCCCGCAACCGCGGCGTTTCGGTGCCCCCTCTGCCGTCGCGCACGTCCCGGAGCGTGACCAGCAGCGTGGTGGCGTCGCTGTAGCGAACGGTATAGCCGGGGCGCGCCCCACGGAAGGAAAGGACCAACCGGTCGTACGTCTCGTGCTCCTCGACAGTGGACGCGGTGAGGTCCGCGGGCGTGTCGTCGGCGGCGCCCGATCCGTGCCGCTGCGCTGTGCCCCACTCGGGCCCGAAGCTCTCGTCCCTTTCGGCCTGCGCGGGCAAGGTGCTGCAGCCGGCGGCGAACGCGGACGCGGCTAGCAGAAGGGCGACTTTCCGCCGTGCGGTCGTGTCCACAACTTGATGCCTCTTGCCGTCAGGCGACGAAAGGGGGGCTTCCGCTCGCCGGAGCCTTACCCTCGCCAGGAGAGCACAAGTCGACATAACCGGGATCCACTGTCGCATCATGGACATCCCCTCGGGCAAACACATCGCATTCGCACCGTCGAAGCTACGAAGTCGGTGCGGCGGGATGCACACGGCCATGTGTCGATTCCATGACCGATGTGTCCGCGCACTGAGGTATCCGCCGACGGCCCGCACCCTTCACGATTCCGGTGCGACGTTCAGCCCGTTGCAGACGTCGTAGACTTCCGGCACTGCCCAGGCCACGATGCCGGCGGCCAGCCGCGCCTCCTCCGAATCCACCTCGCCGAGGAGGATGACCACCTGGTTCTGGACCAGCACCTCCAGCCGACGGCCGCGCACGCGGACATTGCATGCCAACGCGGCGGCAACGCCGTCGACGATGCGGATGTCGGCGTCGACGACCTCGTCGGACGGGAGTACCGGGGCCTCGTCGTGGTCGTACTCGTACCAGTCGTCGGGGTCGGATCGCCGTGATGTCACCGGAGCCCTACCTTTCCGCAGCCATAACGGGGAGGGACGCTGTACGCAACCACGCGACGGCTGACTCGCAGTCCTCGAACGACTGGAACCGGCCGCTCCCACCGAGCGCAGCCGTGAGGGAGCGGGACGGCGTAAGACTGTCGTGCAGCCCCCGGGCAAGCGCGGCATCGATGTCGCCGTACAACGTCAGGATCGCCATGTCAGCGGACTCGGACAGCGCGATCCGGCCTGGTTGGGATCCATTGCTGGAGACCTTGTGCACTGCATTCCTTCCGGCCTGCCTTCTGCTTGCCGGACCAGAGTGGCGGCGTCGTACAGCAGCCACCCCACTACGACGTGACGGTTACGTGACAGTGCAGGCGTCCGTCAGGCCGGCGTGGGTCGTCGGCCGATCCGGACCGTTTCTCAGGATCGCCGCGGCCGTCGAGAGCTCGGAACCGGTGCGTCACGGCGGCTACCGGAGCGAGTCGTGAACATCCGCCACGCCAGCCAGCAGCGGTAGCCGGGGGTGCACCGCGCCCGTGCGGGTGCAGCCGCTCCACGTGGTCTCATGCTGGCCGCGTATCGCCGCGCCGCAGGTGGGTCGTCATCTCAGCGTAGCCCGGTGCGTTGTTCATGCCCTTCCGCGCTGGTCGGACGGGCCCGGGGGAGTCGAGGAGCACCCGTCGCGCCCATCGTCAGGACACCGACGGCGGCAAAGAAAAGCTGCATGACGATGCGAGGTTCGCTGCCGGCCGGCTCGACGCCGGCGGCACGCACCGCGAGGCTGCCGGCGAGGGCGGCCATCACACCGATCACCACGGGCAGCCAGGTCGGCGCGCTGCGCCAACTTGGTACGAGGCGACTGGCGAGTCCGATCGATACGCCGGCGATCACGGCCGACGCCAGAACTACGAGCACGGGCTTCCTCCCAACCCGATCCCCCAGTGATGTTTCCGGCCCTTCGACATACTTCAGCTTCGATCCAAGTCATGTCGAGCTGTCGGCGGGCCGACGACAGTTTTATGACGAGCCTGCCGGATCGACGGCAACATTCTCGGCGGGCCGTCACCGCAATGACACGGAACAGTGCAGCGGCCGCACAACGACCGGCACACCCTCAGGAGAAGAGGCCGCTGCCACGACCTCGGCGATTTCTTCCGACCGGCAGACAGGTGGTTCAGCGATGAGGGACAACACAGGCACGGACGTCACCGGCACCGGCAGCATCCATATCGGAGTCGCCCAGCGGACGATCGGCACATACGAGGACTACTGGGTGGCCCGCCGGATGGTCGATCGGTTGCGAGACGGTGACTTTCCCGTCGAACAGACAACCGTCATGGCCGCCGGCCTACACACCGTGGATCGAGAGCAAGGGCGGGTCTCGACGGCCGACGTCACCCGGCGCGGCGCCGTCTCCGGGCTTCTAATCGGCGCGGCAGTGGGCTACATTCTCGGCCTGTTCGACTTGACCGAGACCTCATTGGCACTGCCCTGGCTGATCGTCAACGCGGCGATCCTCGGAGCCGTCATCGGCGCCGCGGTCGCGCTGCTCGGCTACGTCATCACCCAGGGCCGCCGCTCATTCGTGGCGAATCAGCCCGTCCGAGCCGATCAGTACCACATCGTCGTGGAAGCCGACCTCGCCGATCGCGCGGTTCGGCTCTTACGCGGTGCCAATGCCGCACAGACGACATCCGCGACCACCAGCTCCACGGACAGGGCCCGCGCCTGAATTGGCAGGTTCGAGAGCTGAAGGCCACGGCCCCGGAGTCGAACGGTCCCGCCGTAGCCCCCAGGGACTTGATCACCTCGCGCCGTTTTACCCGCCGCACCACGTCGCGCATGACGTAACGGGGAGCCCGCCCTCGGCCGCTACCAAGTTCCGGCGAGGGCGTCGCGGACGTGCTGGGCGTCGGCTCGCAGATTCTCCTTGTCGTGGATGTCGAAGGGCTGCTGCTCGACGGTGGTGACGAGGCGTTCGAGCTGATCGGCGACCGCTGCACGATCGACCGGCCCGGTGGCTGTCCAGGCGATCTCGCGCAGCATGGTGGCGAGCCGGGACAGGACGACGGGATCCGCAGCGCCGTAACGACGTGGTTGCGCCATCGCGAGCTCCAGCAGCTCGGCGAAGCCGGGCCTGCGGAGCACCACCCGGACATGACCGTCATCGTCACACACCAGGCGCGGACCGAGGTCCCGCCCAGCGAGCTCGCACATCAGCACTGCGACGTGTCCGAGGCCGTGCACCGCGGTCGTGGGATCGTTGACGCCCGGCGACAAGGCTTTGACCACGACGTCGACCAGTTGCCGCAGGCCGAAGGCCACATCTTGCGCCGCCGTACGCTCAAAGCCGGTTGTCACCGCTCGGCGCAGGCCTTCAGTCAAAGCCTCACGTTCTCGATCCGGCAGTGGGCCTCGACCTTCCCGGGGCCACGCGTGGGCGATCGGCGTGCCCGTCACCACGGACTCACCAGGCTGCCGATTCACGAACACGACCGCACCGTTGTCCACGGCGGCGGAAAGCAACCCCTGCTCGTCGACGAAGTTCAGGAAGCCGGATCCGCTCGCGCAGAGCGGAACAGCGTACGCGGGTATGGTCGGGGCGGCCGCGATGGTGACTTCGTCGCCCAGGACCCGCTTCACCGTCGCGTTCGTCTCGGCATGAACCTGCCGCATGATCCATTCGACGCGGATCTGCCGGGACAGATGAGCGAGGAAGGCGACCAGCGTGACCACGCTCGCCAGGGCGAACACGTACGCCACAGTGACGGAGATCTGCGGCACGAACGCCGTCTGCTCCGACAGCGAGGCCCGCACCGTGCGAAGGACCGTCAAAGCGTAGGTAAAGGTACCGAGCAGAACACCAAGGCTCAGGTGAACCACGCGGTCGCGGGTAAACGTCCGCAGCAGCCGCGGCGAGAATTGACTGCTCGCCAATTGCAGCGTAACCACGGTCAACGAAAACGTCAGCGAGGTAACCGTGATCAAGGATCCAGCCACGGCGGACAGCACCGTCCGGGCCGCCTCCGGTCCCCCGCTGAACAGGTACGCCGTGACCGAGGCCGGCAGCTCATCGTCGACGTTGGCGTCAAACCGAGGCAGGACGACACCGAGGACCACGGCGGCGGCGACACACAGCGACGGAAGGGGCCATAGCTGGGTGCGCCAGGCCTCATTGAGCACGCCCCACCGCTGTGGGATCACCACAGAACATTCGAACTCGGGCGGCACGTCCTGACCATGGATTGCTCTCTTCGGCGTCGAAGTCACCACTGTCGTGCCCGAGACCCTCGTGATCAAACAGCCATGCGTGCTCGGGCGATGTCGCGTCTCTGATGGCTGTGACGCGGCGAGCCGACAGATACAGTGCTCTGATGGGCAGCGGGACGGACCGTTACAACGGCCACACCCTCTTGCCGTTGCGTCGACCCAGCCCCGTGCGAACCATGTCCGTACGCCTCGGCCTCGCGCTCGCCGCTGTGGTGGCCATGAGCGTGACCGTACTGCTCGACCGCGACGGTTACACCGACAACCATGACGGGCATGTCTCACTCCTCGACACGGTGTATTACGCGACGGTGAGCCTGTCCACCACCGGTTACGGCGATATCGTTCCGGTCTCGGATACGGCCCGGACGGTCAACGTGGCAGTCATCATGCCGCTGCGGGTGTTCTTTCTCGTCCTGCTGGTCGGTACCACATTCGAGGTGCTGACCGCCCGTACTCGCCGGCAGTGGCAGTTGAGCCGTTGGAGGACCCAGTTGCGCGGACACACCATCGTCGTCGGATATGGCAACAAGGGCCGCGCGGCCGTCAAGGCACTCCGCGAGGGCGCCGACACAGACCTTCGGTTCGTGGTGGTGGACACCTCGGCGACGACGGCGCAGGAAGCTGCCGACGACGGCCATGCAGCAGTCGTCGGTGACGCCACCCGGGCGATGATCTTGGACAGGGCCGGCGTCCACAGCGCGTCCCGGATCATCGTCGCGGCCGACCGGGACGATACGGCCGCGCTCGTGACCCTGAGCATGCGTCAGTTGAACCGCGAGGCCCTGATCGCCGTCGCGGTCCGCGCGTCGGAGAACGTGCCACTGCTCCGGCAGAGCGGAGCTACGACCGTCATCACGTCCTCCGAGGCAGCGGGACGGCTGCTGGGGCTCGCCGCGCAAAGTCCGGCTGCCGGTGACGTGATAGGTGACCTGCTGATCCAAGGCCATGGCCTGCACCTCATCGACAGGCTGGTCCGCCCGAACGAGATCGGCTCCTCTCCGGCCGAATGTGAGGACCTGGTACTGGCGGCGGTACGGGCAGGCGAGTTGGTGCGCTACGACCAGATCGGCGCGTTCGCCGACGGCGATCGGCTGATCCAGGTCCGGACGCGCTCCTGAACCGGCGGGTCAGGGAGGTCAGTTCCCCGGGGAACCGGAGGTGGGCACGCCGGGCCTGCTGGCGACGGCAGAGGCCTGAGTGCCCGGATTCGATGAAACCGTCTCCGCCAGCGGTGCCGAAGGTGCTGTGGATGGCGGTTCTCCCGGAGAGTCATCGGCCGCGATGTGGCGGCGGATCGTGACCTCCGCCGTGCCACTGCCACCGACAGTGATCTCGTCGTATGCCTGCAGGACGTGGGACTGGTCGAGGTAGAGAACGGACATCTCCAGCGGTGTGGGTTCCTCACCCTCGAGTCCGCGCAATCCCGCGCCGCCGCTCGAACCGCCGACCATCAGCCGCGTCTCAGGCCGGTCAGGCAACGGGGCCATGATGCTGACTTCGCGGGCGTGGCGGTGCCCGGCGAGCACGAGCGGAACCGTGCCGTTCAGAGGTCCGGTGCTCGCCGGGTCGTGCACGAGCGCAACATCGACCGGTGTGCCGGCGGCAGCGATCGTGGCGGCGAGTTGAGACCCGGAGGCGTCGAGCATCTCGGGAACACCGCCGGCCTTGTCGCTGCCTTCCTTGTCCGGGGTGAACCTAGGGTCACCGATGCCGGCGATCGTCAGCCCGGCAACCGTGACGCGCTGGTTGTCCAGCACGACCGCATTGCGCTGAGCGGCAACGGCCGAAGCGGTGATAGCCGAATCGTGATTACCCCGAATATAGACATAAGGCACACCGAGTGAGCCGATCGAGTCAGCGTAGGACGACTCGATCTGGCTTCCCCAGTCGTTGATGTCACCGGTATCGACGACGACGCCGATGTCGTACTGCTTGACCACGGCGGCGATCACCGTCCACGCGGCCGGATTGAGGTGCAGATCAGAGACGTGCAGCACCCGGATCGTGTCGGGGCTCGCCTCATATACGGGAAGGGAGGCAAAGGTGGCGTAAACCTTGCTGATGTTGCCGACCATCCGTTGGAGCTGATCGCGGTACTGAGAGAACTGGTCGGCGATGCGGCGGGCGTCACCGATCACTGCAGGGGCGTTGGCCAGCAGCCCGTTGTAGGTGGGTTCCTCGATCGAACTCGGCCTGAACGTGATCGCGGCAACCGCACCGGTTCCGGCCAGGGTCACCGCAGCAATGCCGAGGCTCGCCAGGACGCGGCGCCAGTTGCGAAAAACAATGGCCGACAGCACAAGCGCGCCGAGCAGCCCGGCGACGATCGACCGTTCGACCAACAAAACGATGCCGCGCTGCACATCAGCGGCGGCGGTCTGACTGGCGGCGGCCAACCCGTTCGCATCGGTCGCCAGCGCGAAGGTGCGGTCCTGGTCGAGGGTATCCAGACGCACGGTCAGATGGGCAGGACCGTCATGGCTGTCCAGCCCGAGCGAGCCCAACGGGGGAATCTGCACATCGGTGTCGCCGGACAAGGACGGGGTGAGCGAGAACCGCGCGGCGAACGGCCCCACATCGGCCTGAGTATCACCAGTGACTAGCAGGCCGACGAAAACGCCCGCCAGCGCCACCACGGTCAGAGCCAAGAAGAGGCCAACCCGGCCCACGACCGGGTGCTCGGCAGCGCGGCGCCAGGTATTGATGGCCGCATTACCGAGGCCGCGGAGACGACGCCCTACACCGGCCGTGTCGCGGATGACGCCCTGTTCTACGGCATTTCCTTAGGTTTCCACGGGCTCCCCCGGCCAGCCACGACGGTTTGTGCGCGGATCCTTGCATCAGCCCCGGCCGGCTGTCCACCACGGCGCCGGAACTCTCAGACCGGTCCTACCAAGGCTGCATAGTCCGCCTCTCGTTGCTGCGGGCGCTACCATCGTCCGCCTCGGCCGTCTCGACAGAGGTCGTCGGCGGCCATGTAGTCGAACAATGTGGTCAACTGGTACGCACGCCCGTCCGTCTCACTGCTGCAACTTGTAGCCGAGCCCGCGCACGGTCACAAGATGGCGCGGTGTGCTCGGAATGTCCTCGATCTTGTGCCGGAGTCGACCGACGTGAACGTCCACGAGACGTTCGTCGCCGATGTCGTAACCCCATACCCGTTGCAGCAGTTGTTCACGTGACAGCACCTGACCGGCATGCTCGGCCAGCTCACAGAGCAGCTGGAACTCCGTGCGCGTGACCGGCACCTCGACGCCGTGCAGGCGCACCTCTCCTGCCTCTGGGCGCAGCTCGAGGTCGCCGAAGCTGAGAACCCTCAGCGCGGGCGTTGCGGCGACCCGGGAACGACGGCGCAGCGCCCGTAGCCTCGCGGCGAGTTCCTTCACTGCGACCGGCTTGATCAGGTAATCGTCGGCACCGGCCTCGAGCGCGGCCACGATGTCGTGTGTGTCGTCGCGCGCGCTGATCACCACGATCGGCACATCGTCGGTACGACGCAGCTGACGGATGCATTCGAAGCCATCCATACCGGGCAGCATCAGGTCGACCAGCACGGTGTCGGCGGCCACGCGAAGCTGCTCCACCAGCCCTTCCTCAGCGGTGGCCACGGCGTAAGCTGTATATCCCTCGTCCTCCAGAGCCAGAGCCAGAGCCAGCCGAATACGGTCGTCATCCTCGATCAGCAGCACAGCGGTCATATCGGCATGATGCCCGGTCGAGCCCACGCGGGCACCTTCGTCCTGCCGAACTGTGCTCATGTCATATAGCCGTCATGTCTGGCACGCGGCTCAGCGGCCGAGCCGACGACTTGCACGGACGAACCGTCCGGCACTTCGACCGTACGGATCCTGCGCCCCACCGATGAATCTGCCGGAACGGGGCGCTCCGAATCGTCGGCGCTCCCGGCCAAAGCCTTGTCAACTGTGTGTGAGAAGGACACCGCGGCCGACCCGGGGCAGCACCGTGTCGTCGGCGACCTCGGCGATCTGGTCGGCAGCCACGTAGCAGTCGACGCCCTCCAGCCCCGTGCCCAGCACCTTCAGGTAGCCGCCGGACATCAGCCGGTCGGCCGGCGCGCCGTCGAGGTCCGAGACCTGATCGCCGAGCACGATGCCGGCCCAGGTCTCGGACCGGGGGCGCAAAACACGGCCTGGCTCGGTCAGCGCGTCCCCGGTGGTGACGTGGATGATCCTGCCAACGGTTTCGCCGTCGACGTCCAGGACACGCATTCCAGCGTGGACCTCGCCGATCGGTCGGCGAGAACCCGGTGTGCTCCTGGTCATTGCGCCCATCCTTCCGTCTTCTCAGGCGGCTGCTTGGCGCCCATACCGCAGAGCACGAGAGGCCTGCTCGCGGTCGCCGAATGTCACGAATGCGCTGCCGAGGCCGGCACACGCCAAGGTACGTCGCACCACCGCTGTCGGGGCGACAAGGCACATGGTGCATCCCCTGCGATCGGCCAATTGATCGGCTTGAACGAGTGCGCTCAGTGACGCGCCGTCCATCAGCGTCACGTCGGCCAGCTCGACCAGGACGTCAGACCCGTGCTCCAGCGCAGAGGTGACGCAGTCATGGAGAAGTTCGACGACCTCGAGGTCGATGTCGCCGTGCAATTCCACCACCGCCGCGCCACCGGCCTCGGCTGACGGAGTCACGATTCGGCCGGTCGTCGTGCCGGTCAGGGTCGACGTATTCATGTCTTGTGTGCCTTCCCAGTCGAAGCGGGTATCGAGGACAAGACTGCCCGCCGGCGATGGCGGATTGCCTGCGGCATCACTACACCTCGATGACAAAGGCTCACGGGCTGGCTCCGTCAGCTGCGATCGTCTTGCTTCGCGCGGAGCTGGTCTGCGGTCGAACCGGCGGTTCCCCGCAAGCCGGCTATCTCGGCCCGAAGAAGACGTACTTCCTCGGCCAGCCGGGACATGTCCTCCCGGGTGGCTTCCTCGGCCTTTTGCCCGGCGGCGATGCGGTCCACGATCCAGCTCGTCACCGACCCAGTCACGAAACCGAGCAAGCCGATACCGCCGATCATCATGGCGACGGCGACAAGCCGGCCCTCCGCAGTCACCGGGGAGAAATCCCCGTAGCCGACCGTAGTAATCGTCACGACGGCCCACCAGAGCGCCTGCGGGTATGACTGTATGGTCGCGTCGGCGCGACCGCGCTCGGCATCGAGAACGGCAAGCGCCGCAACCGCCACCAGCAACACGGTGGTGCCCCCGACGTAGACCGCGAGTCGTCCCCGAGTCCACGATTCGGCACGCTGGTTCAGCACCTTCAGCGCGAGGACGAGCCGCAGCGCCCGCAGCGGACGCAGTAGCGGCAGGATCAGCACCAGCAGGTCGAACCAGTGGGAGCGAACGAATCGGGCCCGATCACCGGCCAGAGCCAGGCGCCTCGCGTAGTCGGCGCCGAACAGCGCCCAGATCAGCGGGTTCGCGATCTCGCATCCCCGACGCCAATGTGCATCGAGGCCGGGCCAGAGAATGGGGGCGGCATAGACCACCAGGAAGACCACCGACAGGGCAGTCAGGTAGGGCGCCGCCACACGTTCCCATCGCCTCAGCCGGTGATCGTCTGTCGGCGCTGCTGTCATCGTCTTCACGGTTCGCGCCCCTCTCGACGACCTCCACCGGAATGAATATCGGCGTGGCGCCGAGCCGAACAACCACCGCGTTGGACCGGGAGGAGCCGTACTTTCCGGTGCCCGGTGTAGTTCACCCGAACGTCCACCCTTCTCCGGCTCACAGGGCCGGTCGATTCTTCGATGCACGAGCGGTCAGCGCGAACGCTAGGCGGCCATTTCCACAGGATTTGCACGGAACCTTGTCAGTTCGATGACGCGCGCGTCATGACTGAGCACCAACCGGCCTCGGTCCAGCGCCCCTTGTCCCCCGCGAGCGGGCCGCCGCCCTCGGTCGTGACGTCTCCCCGAGACCGAAGACGAAACCGCCGAGCTGCCGTAGCCGACAATCGCCGGCGGCTGCTTCGGCCATCAGCCCGTCGGGCCGGTTGCGGGCAGTTCAGCTGTTCGATGGGCCACGGGCTTCACGCGATGATGGCACTTCAAACGGCGACCGGATTAGGGCCTGTACACGTCGCACCAGCTCGTCCCGACCCGCGCGCTTTGCGGGCCCGCGCACCGCGGCCTCGCACCGTCCCCGGGCGGCATCGCGTCATCCGGAACGCTGACAGCCATGGCGGGAATCAAAGACGACGCAGAGCCATTAGTGATACATGACCTCGGGTGCGAGACTTGACCGGTGGTCCTGACTGACAACCTGGCCGCGACTACGGCGCAGACGCTGCCAGTGTTCGCCTTCGCGGCCTCCATCGAGCTCGCGTTGCATTCGCGGGTCGTGTCGACCCGGTTCAAGGAAATAGAAGAGCTCTCGACCCACTTCGTCGACCTCGCGGTGCAATCCTATGAGGAGCGGCGCCGAGCACACCGGGACGACGAAGCCGACCCACCGCGCATTCTTGCCGAGTTGCTCCGCGACGATCCGGCGCTCTCCGAGGCCGCTCATGTCAAGTTGCAGAAGGCCGTGAGTCCAGAACTGGCAAAAGCGATGGCCGCATCAAGCAGCGCACCCGGCATGTCGTACCTCTTCCTCCGCGTGATTCCGACTCTGGCCTACACCGCGGTCATGCTGCTGATTGTCGTAGCGGAGAGCGTCTCCGTCCTGCACTTGGCGGAGGTGGCCGTCCCCGAGTGGTCCGTGTCGGCCATCGTCTGGGCGATGATCTCGGCGATGATCCTGCTTGTAGCCCTCCCAGCCGTCACCGGCCCGCTCCTTTTCTTTCACCGGTTCTACTCATGGCCTCTCGCGGTGACACGCAGGGTCTTGGCCGAGCATCCAGAGTTGCGTGACGAGATCATGACCGGGATGGCCAAGTCCCGGTGGACCAGGCCCGGCCTTCGTCTCCTGCGCTGGTTCACCCGTACTTGAATCTTCCTGGCCGCCGCCGAATCACGGTGCCAAGCCGACGGTGCACGAGACGCAGTCCAATCGAGGTGTGGCATGCCAGGGACACGGTCAGCGTTCGGAACCCAAGCGGGTGCTTTCCCGATAGCTGAGGCGCACGGCGATCACGATGCCGGCCGCGACCGCCGGTACGGTGACGAGGACCCAGGTCCAAGGCGCCGCGACCATCAGCAGGTAGAGCCCGGCCCACGCGACAACCGCAACCCCGGCCAGCAGCACCCGGGTCGCAGTGCTGAGACGGCGAGCTTCGCGCGCGGCGTTGCCGAACGATGGCTCCTCGGCGATCAGACGAGTGACGATCCGGTCGAACTCCCGGTCCCGGCGCTCGGCCTCCACGGCGTCCTCCTGTGTCGGTACGACTGGTACCGCTCCACAAGTACCGGCCGGCGATGGCATTGCCCGCTCCCTCCGATGACAGTTTCATGACAGGGGACGCCGTCCGGGTTCGAGGATCGCCGCCCGATTCGCCGCCTCGAGCCACCGGATGCGGACAGAATCGGGCTTCGCCAGGTTTGCGCAGCGTTCGCTTCAGGGACGCTCGGGCAGGAATGCGTCGATGCAGGCGAGGAAGTCCGGCCATGCGGGCTCAGATGCCGCGAGCAGATGATTCCGGCTCTCCAGCAGCACCAGACGGCTGTCGGGGGATGAGCGCGGCCAGTTCGCTCGCCTGCGACCCCGGGACCCTGGCGTCGTCGCGGGAGTGGATGATCAGCGTCGGGCATTGCACCCTATGCGCGACGTCGGACACGTCGATCTCGGCGAACTCCGGCGAGGATCAACCGGCTGACCCGCTCAGGCCGGCGAACGGCATAAGCAATCGCCACGGCACCACCCTGGGACACACCGAGGTGCGTCATCCAATTGGCGGCCTTGAGCAGCGGCTCGCCCGATCCGACGGTGGCGTAGGTGATCCGGGTCGCGTCGGCTGCATTGGAGAACCGGATGGCCTGGCTCTCCCGGACCGCAGCCGGCTCGGGGACACCCGATTCGCCGGCGTGCCCAGCAACGACTGTCCCCACGAACTGGTAACCGCGTCGATGCGCAGTGCGGATCATGCGCTGGCTGGCACCGCTGTCGCCGACGGCCAAGCGGGCAGTTCGCAACGCGGTGGTGAGCGCGCCCTCGCTGACGAACCGGTCGCCCCACACCAAGTCGAGCAGCTCGTTCTTGGGCACCACACGATCGCGGTGCTCGACGAGATGACACAACAGGTCCAGTGCCCTCGGCTCGACGTGGACCGCTACGCCCGAACACCGCAGGACATGACGGAAACCTCGACCACCTCTCCCGGTACGGGTTCGAGAGCCCGAAGGTCTCGACGATCCGGATGGCCGCCGCGAGCGACTTTGCCGATCCTGGTACGACCGGACTGAGCCCGGTCGGGACGCATCTGCTCAACCGGCTCCTCGGCAGGGTGGTCGGGGCATGCCACACCTCACCGGAAGTCGCCCGGCAGGCGATGCTTGTCCGGCATCTGCTCGCCGGGCCCACGACGTTACTGCGCCCAGATCTCGTCTTGCGGATCCTTCTGGCCGTACGACGGCCGAAAAAGCGATCCGCCGACTCCGGGAACAGTCAAGCGGCGGCAGGCCGGTCACGATCAGAGCCCCCTGCCGGCTGAGCCGCGCCGGTGGCCACGTCAGTCTCTGCCGCTGGGCCGTCGGCCGGATCGTCGCCGCCGCTGTCGTGATCCTGAACATCGAACCCGGCCGGACAACCGACAACGATCCGGTACGTAACGTCATCGGCAGTTGCCCGGAAAGGCTCAGAAACTACCCGCTCAGGCATGTCGGCGTACAACCACGCCGTAGGACCCGCAACCGATCAGGTCGGCGTCGCCGATTCTGCCGTCTTCTGTGTGAAGGGCGGTGACGGCTCCGTCTTGCTCGTCGAAGGCCACATCGATGACCAGGCCGAGGTCGCTACCGGTATCGGTCAGGAGCCGCTTACCGACGAACTCATGCTTCGTGCCCAGAATTTCCGCGGTTCGGTCCACCGCTTCGCCGACGGCGTCGGGGGAGGCCACCATGACCGCATCAGCTCCGATGCCGGAGACGTCGGCCCAGCGCAGCGTGTCGCCGGACGGAGCACCTTTCACCCGCAGAGCGACGACGATCCCCTGCCGTGGGTCGATCACCACGCCGGCCACCCGGCCGACCGTCACCGCTGTCCCGGCCGCCATCACGCGTCGCCCGTCGATCTCGGTCAGGCGCATGATCGCTCTCCCTCAGGCACGGAACGCACCGACCGTACGGCAGCCGTGAATTCCGCCAGATCGTCCACGACCAGACCGGCCACGCTTTCGGGGACCACCAAAGCTTCGCCCGAGGCTGCTACCTTGCCGGGCAGCGGCAGCAGCACGCTCCGCCCGGCTGGAGGTATCGCCTCACTCGTGACGAGTCGGTACCCGACCACATCGGCTGACGCCCCGATATCCAGAACCACATCGTCCACTGTGCCCAGCGCCGTCCCGCCTTCGGTGAGGACCGTGCCACCGATGAGATTGTGATCGCGCAGTTCCGTGCGTTCAGCCAGCTCGTCCCGATCGGTGAACACATCCTCGTCGCGGATCATGACCGCGTCCGGCCCCACGGCATGTACGCCCGCCCACGGCAGTGCCCGGCGTAGCGGGCCGGCCAGTAAACCTCGGCCGGCCAGGGTGAATCCGGTGACTCGTCCGTCGGCCACCGTGTATACGACATCCTTCACCTGGCCGATCTCGTCCCCGGCCAGGGTGACGACCGGCCTGCCCACCAATGCGGTGGCCTGCATCAGGGCGCTCATCTCGATCGTCCCTTCGGCTCGTTGCCGAGTTGGTGCACGACCACGCCACCGCGCCGCCGCAGTCGCTGGATGGCCGGTATCAGACCGGCCGCAAGAACCGCAATCGCCATTGTCACAAAGATCCACACCCACCAGTCCATGACATCCCTCCTCGAAATCCGTCAGCGTGCACCACAACGCCTTCCCTCGACACCCAGCCACGAAACCGATAAAGCGCGGTGTCACGGAATTGTCAAGGAATCGTCACCCGCTCGTAGAACAGTGAGCGAAGACATTTTAACCGCGCGATTCTGATGCCGACCGTGGGTGGATCAATGATTATTTTCTGCAATTGATCACCCGTGGGTGGTGTATGTGATGCCGTGCGTGGTGACGTTCGCACCGTCAGACGGCCAACTGCCCCAAGGAGGCGAAACAGTAGCAAATTCTCCCATCGGACGCTGGCGCGCTGCTCGGCACAAAGCCGCGGTGGGCGCAGCCCACCCTACGCCGGTAGGCCGGCGCACGGCGCCGCAGATCTGGGAAGAGATGCCCCGGATGGCTCAGGAGCTCAAGACCGCCGGGAAGACCCACCAGATCTTGACCATGGGCGCCCAGCGCGGAAAACTCGATCGCACTCTTCAACACGGTGGTCGAGAGCGCTGGCGGCAGCATTCTCAGCGAGGACGCCCAACCATTCTACGAGAATTGACCTTCGACAACTACCGAACGATATTTGCTACCGATAAATTCGTACGAGCACTCATCAACTCGATCGATATCGCGTTGATCGCCACGTTCGTTGCGGCCATCGACGGCATGCTCGCCGCGTACGCGATCTCCCAGCTGAATTTCCCCGGCAAACGGGCCTTGGTCGGAGTGTCGTTGCTGATTGCGACGTTCCCGCAGGTTCCCCATTTCGCCGCTGGTCGACATGGACGGCGCCACCCCAGGGCGAGGCGTTCCGCATAGTGATCGCCCCGCGGGTTAGGAGCGTCAGAGTCGACGGGCTCGGACAGCCGGCTCGCAATCGCGGGTCCGCGAGATCTGCGACCGCTACGACGTCCTGGCCAGAGAGCCGCGAGTTCGAACAGCTCGGCGATGTTCTCGCCGAAGTGCTCGAAGGCGGTCCGCTGCCGTGGGCCGAAGGTGGCCACCGTGATCCCCGCCGAGAACGCGGCCAGGACCAGGTTCGCGTGCGTGACCTGTGCGACCGCGAGCACGAGCAGCCCGATCGCCAAGCCGTTGAGCGGCTCGTAGGCCAACGACGCGGAGAAGAAGCGACTCCGCTCGAGCAAGATCGCGACGACGGGTTCAACGCGCCCACGACGACGCCGAGCGGCGCCTCCGGCCCGAGTTCAGTGGTTGTGCTGGTCCATCTGTTCCTGAATCTGGTGGGCGATAACCTCGGCCATGTCGATTTGCTCACGCAGCGCCTGGACGCGGGTCTGGGCGGCGGCATGGAACACGGCGAGCTGGTCGACCAGATGGATTCTGTCGTCGCCGTCGGCCACGGCCACGCCGTCGAGGGTTTGCAGTAGGTGGCGCATCTCCTCGAGGGTGAAGCCGAGCGGCTTCATACGTTTGATGACGCGGAGCCGGTCGAGGTCGGGTTCGGTGTAGAGCCGGAATCCGCCCTCGCTGCGGGCCGACGGGATGACCAGGCCGGTCTCCTCGTAGTGGCGGATGGTGCGGATGCTCAGTCCCACCCGTTCGGCGGCCTCGCCGATCTGCATGTGCCCCGCGGTCGTCGCGTCAGTGTGCCCGGTGTCCATCAGTGCGCCGCCCCCAACTCGCCGGACAGGTTCTCGTGGAACCTGGTGCTGGCCTCGTTCAGTCCGATGATCTGCGCGTGCTTGCCGCGGGCTTCGTACTTGGTGGTGATCGCATCGAGGGCGGCGACCGAGGAGGCGTCCCACACATGGGCCGCGCTCATGTCGATGACGATGCGGTCGGGGTCGCCGGCGTAGTCGAACTGGTAGACCAGGTCGTTGCTGGAGGCGAAGAACAACTCACCGTGCACCCGGTAGATGCGGGTGCCGCCCTCGAGGTCCAGGACGCTGGTGACGGTGGCGAAGTGCGCCACCCGCCGGGCGAAGACGACCGTCGCGGTGATGACGCCGAGGACGACGCCGATGGCCAGGTTGTGGGTGGCCAAGGTACCGGCGACGGTGACAACCATGACGATGATCTCCCCGGCGGGCATCCGTTTGAGGGTGGCCGGGGTGATGCTGTGCCAGTCGAACGTCCCGACCGACACGATGATCATCACGGCGACCAGGGCAGCCATCGGGATCAGCGCGACCACGTCGCCGAGCGCTACGACGAGGACGAGCAGGAATACCCCGGCGAGGAACGTGGACAGCCGGGTGCGGGCGCGACCGCCAGGATCACCTGGAACAGCCCGCCCACGATCACTGCGGCGACCAGGTAGCCGAGCCCGTGCTCCTTCACGAGCGGGGCCACGACCAGGGCGATCGCGCCGGTGGCGGCGGAGATCATCGCCGGGCGGCCGCCGGTGAAGGCGATCGTGACGGCCATCGTGAACGACGCGAACAGGCCGACCTTCGGGTCCACCCCGGCGAGAATCGAGAACGAGATCGCCTCGGGGATCAGTGCCAGTGCCACGACCAGACCGGCCAAGACTTCGGTGCGCAGCACCTTCGGCGACGACAGCCATGCGGGACGGCTCATGCGCGACGGGCGGACCGCCGACAGCAGCGACGACATGGAACTCATTTCGGCTCGATGCGTGCGGCGCTGAGCCGCACACGGCGCAACCCGCGATGGTTGAGCTGCTGGGACTGTTACGGACGCCGGAGCCTTATGCGACGGCTGTGGCCGGCGGTGGGCGTCATCGCCCACAACGTTGACGGCCGGCGAGCGGCGCCGGTGGCGCGTCTCGACGACAATCAGAACCCTACTCTCCGGTGAGGGGAGGGTTGTTCAGCCGCGAGCGTGGCGATGATCACCATAACCGTCGGTGAACAGCAGTCGCGTCGCGCTGCCCATGCCAGCCCCGGGCCTCAAGCAACCGCGCGGCGTTCGCACTGGGCTGCAATGCGCGGGTGCGTGGCCGTCGGCTTGAGGTGCTCGTGCAGGACCAGGTGCTCATTCCGCTCGAGGACGTGGAGTCGGAGCGGGTGCGCATGGCTGCCGGTGCCGTCACGACAGTGCCCGCCGACCGCTTGATGTCGTCGCCCGCGCTGCTCGTGACATCGCCGACGGTGGCCTGACACACCCTCCCCGTCTTGCCACAGTGGAAGCTGGAGGTGGCAGATGTGGCGCGGTGCAGTGACGGTTCGATGACAACGGTTGCTGGCCCCGTCCTCTCTCACAGGTAGATCGTGATCGCCGCAAGAAGCGTGGCCACGGCCAGGTCGGCAGGCCAGGAGAGCATCACTGCCCGGACGAACCGGTTATAGCGGGTCCATCGATCGCGCAGGAGGTAGCCGGCGGTGAGGGCCTTCAGCAGATGCCCACAGCTGAGATAGAACACTACGAAGACCAGTAAGAACAACGCGTCGATCGAGTCGAGAAAAGCCTGCTTCGGTGGTCCGCCCGTGAGCACGTCGATGATGATCGACAAGGGCACCGCCGCCGTGAGCAGCACGGCCAATACGGTGCCCCACATCATCGACCAGCTGAGATGCCGGATCACGAGGGCGTCGCCGTCGGCGGGACGGTCGGTGAGGTCAGAGACTAGTTGTCCGCGGCGTTGTTCGGGTGTGCGTCCTTCGACGTCCAGAATTCGGCAGACCGCGGTCAGCAGTAACCGTACCGGCCGCCGAAAGAGCCCCCGCGCCCACAGCGGCGGGCCGAGTGCAACTCTTCTACGCACGGTCACTCTCCCGCCCAGCCGACCATCGGTAAGCACGGTGCTTCCTCGCCGCAGCAACGTCATTGTGACCTCGTGACGGTCGCACGTCATCTCCCGTGAACCCTGAACTGATCGACGTCGACTACCTGCGGGATCGCTACGCGCACACCCGCCGGCGAACCCGCTCCTAACTCCGGCGGCGAACACGCTCCTAACTGATGTCACGGCGCCGAAAGCCGGCGTAACCCGTTGCGACCAGTAGAGCCGCCAGCACGGCGAGAGTCACCAGCGGCGTCCGGGCGAGCTCGTCGAGCGGCACGCGGGGCGTGTGGCCGAACGGGGCGGCTGACCGCTCCGTCGGCCGGGTAAGTCGCCGACATCTCGGAGGGACCCGGATCATCGATTTGTGAGCCAGAGGGGGAGCTGGGCTCATGTGACGACAACAGTCATCGCCCACGGATCGCGAAATGCTCCGGTTCTCCCGTGGAGACCTCGACAACCTTGGCCACGACTCCTGGACGGACGCTTGCCGACCGGTGTCCGGAGGCCGTCTGATGTCGTTTATCGCGCCGTCCTGTCGCTGTGCTGTCGCCGCTCGCAGACGCGTCCCGGGTTGTCACAGAACTGTGGGCGTACCGCAGGCGGGTGCGCTGAGGAAACGAGCCATGCTCAACATCGGCGGAAGGAGATCTGATGCGTGTTTCTTCGACGCAGCTGGTGATTTTGGGTCTGACGATCAGTGCGACGGGACTGGTATTGCCATCAGCAATGCTCGTCGTTCTCGGTGCCGCGATACTGACCGCGTCGGTCATCACCGCCGCGTCAGCCGCAGTCGGCTCGATCTCGTCGTGGAGACGGCACCATCAACCACTTCCCCTTCGGGACGGGTCAGGAATCGCCGGGCCGCGGCGAGACGTCCCAGATCGATGACCCAGTCTATCGCCTCGTCGGCGCTGATAGCCGGTCCACCGACGGGCTACAACACGGCCTTGGAACGTTGATCACGCCGTCGAACGGCCCACCCGGAAGCCAACGCCACCGGGCCTGGCGACCGCCTTGAAGAAGTTGGTCGGCTCGATCCGACCGCCCACGGCGGCCGGTAGGCATCGTTGATTCGACCAGTTGTGCGGTGTGGCGGCCCGTTCGAGGGCCGTGCCGTCGTTTCGTCCCGCGGCGGCTGAACGCCGTCTACGGTGGTGGGGTTGTCCGTGGCACAGGAGGCGAGCATGGCGACAGGCACCCAGGACGACCCGTGGGTGTTTCGGACGTCGCCGACTCGTCGGAATACACAATGTACCGTGACGAGGACGCCGCCCGCCCACGCTCGTGTGCCAGGTCGGCTCGACCAAGCTGACATACCGACTGCGCGCGATCGACGATCTGATTACGTGGCTACGACAATAGAGCGACTGGGTTCCGCTGGGCGCCGCCGACGAGAACAAGGTGGCGGCGGACGGCACGGTGGAGGCGTGGGGCCGTTCGCCGGACAACCCGGTCGGCGGCTGGTACGGCCTGCGCAACGGCTACCTGGGCCGGTCCGGTATGTACCTGCCTCCGCTGCTGGAGGAACTCGGCCTGGCCGAAGTGACTCACGACGCTCGTAACAACCGCATGCGGGCCCGCTGACGGTCCACGGCACGATCCATCGGCTCGGCTTCGCCAGCTTGGTCGTTTGGTTAATACGGGGACTGTCACGCTTCCGTCGCAGGGCCCACCGACCGCGGACCCCGAGATCCTCAACCCCACCGGCGCGGCCGGACGCCGGGCATCGAAGCGCCCCGCCATCCTCGGGACCGTTCGCACAGGCGCACCGGCTCAGGTGAAGAATCGTTCGGTGCGCGTGGGGGAATCCGGCCTTCGGGGAGACGTCGCCCCGTAGTACTCGTACAACCCTGCCATCTGCTGGTCGCCGTCGATCAGCTCAGGATCATAGGTGGGAGCGCCGGCGACCTGCACCCGCGATCGGTCGACGGCGACCAGGTCCTCGGTCACGTCGGCCACGAACTCCGCCGGGATGTACAAGGGCGTGCCCCCGATGCCGAAAAGCCCGCCGTCCTTCACCCGGATCATCCGCACCCTGCCCTGCTCCGGCTCGATCAGTAGATCGTCGATCTCACCGATCTCGTCGCCGTCACGGTCGACGAGCTTACGTCCGCGAATGTCCTGGCCAGGGTCGGCGAGCCGGTGGCTGCTGTCGCTCAATCGCACCATGCTTGCGGCTGCCTCGTCCATCACGCACCTCCTGCTCGGCCGGCGACCGCGATCACCGGCGACATGACTGCCCCACCCACGTTAAGAAACGCGTACAGCAGCTACCCGACGACTGTTCGTCACTTCGATGACAGCTCAGCAGGTCGACTCCGTTTCGCGGAGCGAGTCCGAACGCCCACGGCCACCAAAAGCGGCTGGAACTCTGGCCTACTCGACGTGTGCTGCAGGCAGCGGGCCGCGAGCAGGGCTGGATCACCGGCAGCGCGACTTGGCACAGGTCTACGACCAGGAGACCGCCTGCGACGACGGGCTGATTCCGCGCGAACAATGGTAGGCGAACCCCGACACGAAAGTCGTCTGCACCCTCCTAAAAATGCGCAGATTTGGAGCTGAACAATCGCCAGTACGGCAATTCTGCGGCGTGCTGAGCCTACGCCTTTATCAGCCCTTTCAATTCCGAAAGACGTTCGGCCGGGTTGACCCACGCGATCTAGCCCGGCCTGCCGGCCGACTCCATCGCAAATCGGCTCTGCACCATCCTGAGCGACCTACGACGCCACCAGCAACCCGCTCGACGGCGACCCCGGTCTGCTGTTCGCCCTTCCATCGACCGGTGCGGTCCCGCAGGTCACCCGCTTGGTTGGCCAGTGAGTTCCCCCGCTTTCGTGGAGCTTCTGATCTTTCCGTAACAAGGAGGCATCGTCGGGCGCGTTGCGGGGCCTTGCGGACGCGTTGAACGGGTGTTTAATCTGTGTTCGTGACGTCAGAGGGCGTGGAGGGGAGATCTCGGGGTGGCGAGTCGGCCACCGTGAGACGCATCCGTGACGCCGCCATCGCCCGCTTCGCCCGGGACGGCTTCGGGGTTGGGCTGCGTGCCATCGCTGTCGACGCGGGGGTGACCGCGGGCCTGGTGGTGCACCACTTCGGCTCCAAGGATGGGCTGCGCCGGGCCTGCGACGACCAGATGCTGGCGACCGTGCGCGCGGAGAAGACGAAGGCGCTGACCGACGGCACCGGCACGATGCTGCTGGCCCAGATGGCCATGGTCGAGCGGTACGCGCCGATGGTGCAGTACCTGCTGCGAAGCATGCAGTCCGGCGGGGACCTGGCTGCGAAGCTGACCGAGCAGATGACCGCCGACGCCGAGGAATACCTGGCCGCGGGTGAGGCGGCCGGCGTCGTCCGGCCCGGCCGCGACCGGGCGGCCCGCGCCCGGTACCTGTCCTACCAGAACACCGGCAGCATGCTTCTGTGGTTCACCCTGCACGGCGCGAACGCCGAACCCGAGGAGTTCCCGCAGCTGTTCCGCCAGTACGTCGAAGACCTGGCACTGCCGGCGCTTGAGCTGTTCACCGAAGGGCTGCTGGTCGACCGGTCGATGCTCGACGAATACCTGATGTACGTCCCGGATCCGCCGGCCGGCGACGCAGATAACCCTGCGCGCTAGCCATCACGCCCCGGCGTGATCCTTTCCTCGCGTGAGTTCCACCGCGATAGACGACATCAGACCCCAGCCTTGGCTGGGCCTTACCTCGAATGAGGTCTACGGCGATGAATGCTGCAATCGACATCCACCACATCGAGAAGTCCTTCGGCCGCGTCAAGGCGCTCGACGGGCTCGACCTGAGCGTCGAGCCGGGCACCGTGCACGGCTTCCTTGGCCCCAACGGCGCCGGCAAGTCCACCACTATCCGCATCCTGCTCGGGCTGCTGCGCGCCGACGCAGGCCAGGCCCGGCTGTTCGGCGGCGACCCGTGGGCAGACGCGGTCGCCCTGCACCGCCGTCTCGCCTACGTACCCGGCGACGTGGTGCTGTGGCCCAACCTCACCGGCGGTGAGGCAATCGACCTGTTCACCCGGCTACGCGGCGGCGCCGACCCGGCCCGCCGCGACGAGCTGTGCCAGCGCTTCGACCTCGACCCAAGCAAGAAGGGTCGCACTTATTCCAAGGGCAATCGGCAGAAGGTTGCCCTGATCGCCGCGCTGGCCGCGGACGTGGAACTGCTCCTGCTCGACGAGCCCACGGCCGGGTTGGACCCGCTGATGGAGGCGGTGTTCCAGGAATGCATCCGAGAGGCCAAGGAGTCCGGCCGCACCGTGCTGCTGTCCAGCCACGTCCTCGCTCAGGTCGAGGTGCTGGCCGACCGAATCTCCATCATCAGGCAGGGACGGATCGTCGAAACCGGCTCGCTGACCGACCTGCGCCACCTCACCCGTACCACGGTCGACGCGGTCACCGACCGGCCCGCGGACACCCTCGCCGGCCTGCCCGGGGTGCACGGCCTGGAGGCCGCGGACGGCCATGTCAGGTTCGAGGTCGACGGCGACCACCTCGCCGCTGTCGTCCGCCGGCTGGGTGACCTCGACGTGCACGCGTTGACGGTCCGGCCGCCGACGCTGGAACAGCTGCTGCTGCGCCACTACGGCGACCAGGCGGTCCACAGTGGCGCGACGGTGGCGGCGTGATGACCACGACGGCGCTGAGCCGGCCGACCACGACGCCGCGCCCTCGGGGGGCGACTCTGGCCGGGACCGGCACCCTGCTGCGGTTCATGCTGCGCCGCGACCGGTTCCGCCTGCCCGCCTGGACGCTGGGCCTGGCTCTGTTGATGACCTACTTCGCCACCGCGCTGGACAGCATGGTGAGCAGCCCATCCGATCTGGAAGGGCTGACCGCCTTCACCGGCAGCCCGGCCGGGGCCTTGTTCGGCGGTCCCGGTTTCGGCTTCGACGACCTGACCGTCGAACGGTTCCTGGCCGGACAGTACGGCCTGTACGTGGCGATCGGCGCGGGTCTGATGGGCCTTCTCACCGTGGTGCGGCACACCCGGGCCGAGGAGCGTTCCGGCCGCGCCGAACTGGTCCGCGCGAACGCGGTCGGGCGACACGCCCAGCTCACCGCCGCGCTGATCCTCACCGTTGTGATGTCGGTGGTCATCGCGGTGCTGATCGGCGCGGTGATGGCCGACCGAGGTTACGACACCGCTGGGTCGCTGCTGTTCGGCGCGTCGGTCGGCGCGGTCGGCCTGGCCTTCGCCGGCATCGCGGCGGTGACCGTCCAGCTCTCGGAGTATCCCCGTGCCGCCTCAGGCACAGCCGGCGCTCTGCTCGGCGCCGCCTTCGTCCTACGTGGCCTGGGTGACATGGCCGCCGTGCAAGGCAGCGGCCCGTCCTGGCTGTCCTGGCTGTCGCCGATCGGCTGGTCGCAGCAGACCGCGCCGTACGTCCTCGACCGGTGGTGGCCGCTGGCCCTCTCGCTGGCATTCGCGGCGGCGGCCACCGCAGTTGCGTACACGCTGTCCGGGCGCCGTGACCTCGGCGCCGGCCTGTTGCCACCGCGTCCGGGACCGCCTCGGGCCGCCGCCTGGCTGGCTGGACCGTTCACCCTGGCCCTGCGGCTGCACCGCGCGAATCTGATCGGCTGGAGCGCCGCCCTGATCGCCGCCGGGCTGGCCTACGGCTCGTTCACCCAGCCACTGATCGACGGCTTCGCCGACGCCCCCGACGACATGGTCGCGGTCATGGGGGGCCGGGACAACATGCTGGCCGGCTACCTCGGCGTCATGGCGTTGACCATGGCCCTGGCGGTCGCGGTATACGCGGTACTCGCTGCCCACCTACTGCGCACCGAGGAAACCGACGGGCGCACCGAACCCGTGCTGGCCACCGGGGTGAGCCGCCCCGCCTGGCTGGGCGGTCACGTCGCCGTGGTAGCCGCCGGAGTGCCCTGGCTACTGCTGGTCGCCGGCCTCGGCATGGGCATCGGAACCGCCGCGAGCACCGGCGACGCCGGCCTCGCCGGTGACGTGCTGCTCGGTCATCTGGCCTTCACCCCGGCGGTCTGGCTCGTCCTGAGCGCCGCTGCCCTGCTGTACGCGGCAGTTCCCCGATGGTTGCCGGTGATCTGGGTGGCGCCCGCCTGGGGGCTGGTCGCCGGATACTTCGCCCCGGTCCTAGACCTACCCGGCAGCCTCGTGCGGCTGTCCCCGTTCGAACACATCGGACGATACCCGTTGGAAAGGATCAGCGTGGTCGCGATCCTCGTGCTCACCCTCCTGACCGGCGTTCTGACCTGGACCGCTGTGACGGTGTTCCAGCGACGCGACGTGACCGGCGGCTCCTGAACCCGGGCGGCCCACAGCCGCGGTCCCGGACCCGACGAACACATCACGGCCACCCGAGAACAGAGCGGGCGGGGGCGTCCGACCCGCCCGCTCCGGCCCGACGCGGTCCCGGTGGCCGTGCCGGCGCCGTTGCCGGGAACCCTCAACTCAGGTTGGCGAAGGCCTCGACCTGGCGGGTCTTGCCGGCGACGATGAGGATGTCGCCGGCGTAGACGGTGGTGTCGGCGGTGGCGTAGGTGAAGTCCTCACCGGGTCGTTTGATCGACACGACGGTGATGCCGTACTTCGTGCGGAGAGCAGCGTCGGCGAGGGTCCGGTCGAAGGTCTCGTCCGGGGCGCGGGTCTTGACGATGGCGTAGTCGTCCTCGAACTCGATGAAGTTCAGGATGTGGCCGGTCACCAGGTGTGCCACCCTTTCTCCCATCTCGTGTTCGGGCAGCACGACATGGTGCGCGCCGACGCGTTCAAGGATGCGGGCATGTTGGCGGTTGACGGCCTTGGCCCAGATGTTCGGCACGCCGAAGTCGGCCAGCAGCGAGGCGGTGAGAACACTGGCTTCCAGGTCTGTACCGATGCCGACGACGGCGTGGGCCATCTCGTGCACACCGAGCTGGCGCAGGGCCTGCTCGTCGGTGGTGTTGGCGACGGCGGCGTGGGAGAGGCGGTCGGCGTAGGACTGCATCACCGAGGCGTCGGCGTCGATACCGACGACTTCCCAACCCTGGTGCACCAGCTCAAGGGCCAGTGAGCTGCCGAACCGGCCGAGGCCGAGCACCACGATGCGGTTACTGTCAGCGGGTTTTCTAGCCAACGATGGGTCGCTCCTCGGGTCGTTCGTAGCGGCGGGTCCGTTCCCGCAGCGCCAGCGCGGTGACTGAGGCGATCGGGCCGAGCCGGCCGATGAACATCAGCACACTCAGAATGACATGGCCCGCGGTCCCCACGTCGGCGGTGATACCGGTCGACAGTCCGACGGTACCGAAGGCTGAGGTGACCTCGAACAGCACCTGATCCAGTTTCAGCGGGGTAAGGGCCAGCAGGGCGAGGGTCGATGAGGCGACGGCGGCCACACCGAGCAGGGCGATCGTCAACGCCTGCCGCTGCACCCCGGCGGGCAGCCGCCGACCGAGGGCGTGCACGCTCGGCTCACCGCGGATCTCGGCCAGCATGACGAAGCCGAGCAGCGCGAAGGTGGTGACCTTGATACCGCCGGCGGTGCCCCCGCCGATGAACATCAGCACGTTGTGGATCAGCAAGGTGACGTCGTTCATCTGTCCCACGTCCAAGCTGTTGAACCCCGCGGTACGCGGCATCACCGCCGCGACGAACCCCGCCAGCAACTTCCCGCCCAAGCTCAGCGGGCCCATCGTGTCGGGGTTGGCCCACTCGGCGGCGCTGATCGCCACCCAACCGGCCCCCAATAGCATCACCGTCATCCCGACGGTGATCTTGGTGTGCAGCGACCACCTCCGGGGTGTGCGCAGCTCCCGACGCAGCTCGAACAGCACCGGAAACCCGAGCCCGCCGATAATCACCGCAGCGGAGATGGGCAGGCAGATCAACGGGTCGGTGGTGAACCGCATCAGGCTGTCCGGGAACAGGCCGAAACCGGCGTTGTTGAACGCAGACACCGCATGGAACACCCCGAGATAGGTCGCCCGCCCCCAGCCGTAGCCGTAACCGTCGGCGAACCGCCACGTCAACAGCACCGCCACGACCAACTCGACCAGCACACTGATCCGCAAGACACCGAGGACCACCCGGCGCACGTCACCGACGCCCATCGTCTTGGTCTCGGCCTGCGCGCTCAGCTGCAACCGCATCCTCAGCCGGCGGGCCACCAACAGGCCCAGCAACGACGCCAGGGTCATGATCCCGAACCCGCCGACCTGGATCAGTCCCAAGATCATCGCCTCACCGAACCCCGACCAGTGCGTGCCGGTGTCCTCGATCACCAAGCCGGTCACGCACACGACTCGGGGGTTCGGCCGTGTCGCCGTCGAGCGCATCCTCGAAGGCGATCGTGAGGCGCACCTCGTGCTCCTAGCCCGTGGCGCCGCGGGAACCGAGCTCGCCGCTCATCTCGGCCAAGGCGGACGCGCCGTGACATCAATCCCGACGGACCTGTTGTCACTGGGCAGCGTCCGTGCGGCGGCTGACGAGCTGATCCAACGGCTCGATACGGGAGATCTGCCACCGCTGCGTGGATTCGTCGGCAACGCCGGCCCGCTCTACACGAACAACGTCACGGAGAGCCCGGACGGGTTCGAGGCGACATTCGCCGTCAACGTCCTCGCCAATCACGTCCTTCTCCGCCTTCTGCAGGACCGATTTAAGGCGCCGTCACGGATCGTTCTCACCGTCAGCGACGCTCACTTCGGCGACTTTCGCCACAACGCGGGAATGATGCCCGCGCCGTCATGGCAAGACCCGGCCAGCCTGGCCCGCATCCGCGCGTTCCCGAAGCCGAACACCGTCACAGCGGGAGGGACCGCATACTCCACCAGCAAGCTCGCCGCGATCTACCTCATCCACGAGTACGCACGACGTTTGCCACAGGGCGTCGACATTGTCGCCTACAACCCCGGTTTAGTGCCCGGCACCGGCCTGAGCCGCGAAGCAGGCGCAGCCGTCCGGTTCGTGGGGCGACGGATCATGCCGCTGATGACGTTGACCCCGATAGCCTCGAGCCAGAAGAACGCCGGCCAATACCTCGCCGACGTCGCGCTCGGACGCATCCCGGCACCTTCCGGTTCCTACATCGACCGCACACGAGAAGTCTCCTCGTCCAAGGAGTCCTACGACCTCGATCGTGAACGACAGCTCTGGGAAACGGTAGAGGACCTGAGCCTCTCAATCGCATCCTGACATCCTGACCGCCCACGCGATCCTTTCGATGTGCGTGCATCCAATCATGGCGATATCCGATTCCCTTACCATCGTTCTGCCGCTGGAATCATCGGGGATCGTAACGTTGCAAGGTCGGCCAACCAGCATGCCGCGCGTAAGGCGCGGCCAACGGATAGCAGTCGTGGCCGTGCCGGTCGGCGCAGCCAGATCATGGCGGCCGAGTAGCCGGAGGGAGTCCCACCCTCCGGCCCTCACAGATCCTGCGGGGCCGGTCTGCGGGGCCGGTCCGGTTTGATCGCTGGTTGAGCCTCCTACTTAGGTCGTAAGTCGAGTGTGGTCCTGCGTCAGATGGCGCGGCGGTGCCGCTGCAGCAGGCTCTCGGGTATGAACCAGAACGATGCACCAGAGCAGACCGCTTCCCGGCGGCCGTACCCGTCCCGGCCAGCATTCCGCGTGCGGCGTCTCGGTGCCGCCCTGGCAACCGCGGTCGTCGTCGGGGCGGGCGTCGCCGGCTGCGGTGCCGGTGCCTCGCAGGAGCCGGCCCCGACGAGCGACGCAACGGCGGCAGCCGTCGAACCGGGCGTGCTGAACGCCAGCGACGTGAACGCCTGGCTCGACGAGATGCTCCCGGCCGCGCTGGAAGCCAATGACATCGCCGGGGCAACCGTCGCCGTCGTCAACGACGGTGGGACCGTCACCACCCGGGGGTACGGCCACGTCGACACCGGTGGCGAGGGCGCCGAGCCTGTGCCGGTCGACCCCGAGCGGCACCTGTTCCGGATCGGGTCGGTGTCGAAGCTCGCCACCGCCACCGCCGCGATGCAGCTCGTCCAGGAAGGCAAGGTCGACCTCGACGCCGACATCGCCGGCTACCTCGACTTCGCCATCCCCCGCAACTTCGACGAGCCGATCACCCTGCGGCACCTGCTGACCCACACCGCCGGGTTCGAGGAGCGGATCGCCGGCCTCATCGGCAAGGAAGGCACCAAGACCGTCCTACGCGACGCTCTGGTCACCGATCCGCCGGAGCAGATCTACCGGCCGGGCACCGTGCCGGCCTACTCCAACTACGGCAACGCGCTCGCCGGATACATCGTCGAACGGGTCAGCGGCATCCCGTTCGAGGAGTACGTCGACCGTAACGTCTTCGACCGCCTCGGCATGACGTCGTCCTCCTTCGCCCAGCCGCTCCCCGCCGACCTGGCAGGCCGCGTCTCGAACGGATACGACAACGCGTCGTCCCCCGCCGGGTACTTCGAGATCATCGGCACCCCGCCCGCCGGGTCGATGAGCGCCTCGGCCCCGGACATGGCCCGCTTCATGCTCGCCCATTTGGGCGAACCCGTCGGCGACACCCCGATACTGGACAAGCCGACGCTCGACCTGATGCACCAGCCAGCGCTCGACGCCACCACGCTCGGCACGCTCGCCGGTGCACCCCGGATGACCCTCGGGTTCTTCGACGAGAGCCGCAACGGCCGGCGGATCATCGGCCACGGCGGCGACACCCCCTACTTCCACACCCACCTGCAGATCTACCCGGAAGAGGGCGCCGGCCTGTTCATCTCGCTCAACAGCACTGGCACGTCTTCCCTGGCCAACCACCAGCTTCGACAGAAACTGACGAAAGCCTTTGCCGACCGCTACTTCCCGGCGGCGCCCGGCGCGAAGGCGAACAACGAGCTGGCCGCCCCGACCACCGACGCCTCGGGCACCGCCGAGCGCGCCGCGATGGCCGCCGGCACCTACGAAAGCTCCCGCGCGATCGAGAGCAACTTCCTGACCCTGATCGGCCTGTCCGGGCGTACCACGGTGAGCGTCCGCGATGACAGCCGGCTACTGCTCGAACCGCGTCCGATGGCCGATACCGCCGCCGTCTACGAAGAGATCGAGCCCTGGGTCTGGCGCGAGGTCGGCGGGCAGGAAACAATTGCGATGCGAGCGGTCGACGGCCAGGTCGAAGCGATCGTTTTCGACTCCGCGTTCGCCCTGGTGCCCGTCGAGACCGCACGCAGCACCTACCTGGCCATCCCGGTGATCATCGGTTCGGTGGTCATCCTCCTGCTCACCGTCCTGGCCTGGCCGATCGGGGCGATCGGTCGCCGGCTGCGGCGACGGGCACCGCGTGATCGGGCTGGACGCACCGCGCGCATCCTCAGCCGTGTCGCAGTCGGCTGCGCCCTGCTCGCGGTCGGCGGTTGGGTGGGAAGCCTGGTGCTCATCATGGGCCTGGAGGATCTCTCCACCGTCTCGATGCGAAGCGTGCAGGTGGCCCAGCTGATCGGCCTGCTCGGGGTGATCCCCGCAGCGGTCCGGCTGCTGGACGACGTCCGCCGGCGGGTCGGCTGGTCGCGGACCGCCGGCAGCGCCCTGGTCCTGCTGGCCCTCGCCGGTACGGGATGGTTCGCCGTCGAGTTCATGCTGCTCTCGCCGAACATCTCCTACTGACGGTTTCGACCGATCCCCTCCCGACCCGGCCCCTCACGATCCGTCTCGATCTACGAGCAGAGGATGCTGACACGGTGAACGAACACATCGAGGGCGGCCCGGTCACCGCCGAGCCAACCGAGCCGGCGGACCAGCCCCGGCTGACGAAGCGGGTGGACGTACTGCTCGCCAACCTCGGGGTGACCGGGCAGTTCGCCCGGGACTGTCTGCTCGCGGCCGTCGTCGCCGGGCCGACGTTCACATTGATGGCGGCTCTGTTCTGGGGCGCGACGTCACCGGACGACATCGTGGTCGACCCGGTGCGGGCCTGGCTGCTCGTCGCCCTCGGGGTCGGGCAGGCGCTGCTGCTCTGCCTGCGCCGGGTCCGCCCGCTGCTCTGCCTCGCCGGCGTCGTCGGCCTTCAGGTCGCCATGATCACCCTGTCCCCACCAGAGGTGACGATCCGGGCATTCGCACCGTTCATCGTCGCGTACACCATCGGGGTTCTGCTGCCGGCCCGGACGGCGTTCGTGCTGGTCGGCGCGGCGGTCGCGATCGAGGCGACAGCGGCGCTCGGCACCGCCGCCGTCACGACGCCGGACCTTATGCTGTCGGCTGTCGGCCCCGCCGGGTCGAGCGCACTGTCCCATCTCGCTGCGCTCCTCGTCGGCAACTACGTGGCGACCCGCCGACGCTACACGCAGCTGCTACGCCTGCAGGCCGCCGAGGCGGTCCGCGCCCAGCAGGCGAAGGTGCAGGCCGCGCTCGGTGCTGAACGCAGCCAGATGGCTCGGGAACTGCACGACGTCGCCGCCCACCACCTGTCCGGCATGGTGGTGCAGGCGGCGGCGGTCCAGCTGCTGATCGACCGGGACCCGGACGCGGCGAAGGCCGGCGTGGCCTGGCTCCGGGCCCAGGGTAAAGAAACCCTGGACAACCTGCGGCTGGTGGTCGGGGTGCTACGCGGCACCCCGGCCCACGGCAGCGCGGGCGGCGACACACCCGGCCCCGACGGCGAAGGAAGCGTTCCGGTGCCAGGCTTGGCCGTGCTCGACGACCTGGTCCGGACCGCTCGGGACCTGGGCACACCGGTCGCGTTCGTCGGCGAAGGGCCGCCGCGGCCGATGCCGCCGATCGCCGACGTCGCTCTCTATCGGATGGTCCAGGAGTCGCTGTCCAACGCACGGCAGCACGCGCCGGGCGCCCCGGTCCTGATCACACTGCGGTACCTGCCGCGAGAGGTGTCGCTGACGGTGGTGAACGATCCGCCAGCGCAGCGCACAGAGCCGGCGGCGCGCGCCAGCAGCGGAGTCGGAATGATCGGCATGCGAGAACGGGCGCAGTTGATCGGCGCACGTTTCGCGGCCGGGCCGACGACCGAAGGCGGCTGGTCCGTCACAGCGACGCTAACATCAAAGGGAAGTGACCCGTCATGACCGGTTCTGGGACTGGGGCCGAGACTCGCGCCAGGACGATCCGAGTGATGCTGGTCGACGACCAGGCGGTGGTGCGGGCCGGTTTCCGGGTGCTCCTGGCGCAGGCGGACGACATCGAGGTGGTGGCGGAGGCGTCCAGCGGATCGTCCGCAGTGGCCGTGGCTGCCCGGCTGCGCCCCGACGTCATCTGTATGGATGTCCGGATGCCCGGCGGCGACGGGCTCACCGCGACCCACGAGATCCTCGCCGGTGCGCCCGAGTCGCCGCCAGCCATCCTGGTGGTGACCACGTTCGACCTCGACGAGTACGTCTTCGGCGCACTCGAATCCGGGGCCAACGGCTTCATCCTCAAGGACTGCGAGCCGGAGGACCTGATCGACGCCATCCGTCGGCTGGCAAACGGGTACGGTCTCGTCGACCAGGCCGTGACCCGCCGGGTGATCTCGGAGTTCGCCCGTCGGCGACCGTCAGCACCACCCGAGTCCGCGGCGGCGCACCAGCTCACCCCGCGCGAAGCCGAGATCGTACGGTTGCTCGCCAAAGGTCTGTCCAACAACGAGATCGCCGACGAACTCTTTATCGAGACCAGCACGGTCAAGTCACACCTCGGGCGGGCGATGACCAAGATCGGCGTACGGGACCGGGTGCAGACCGTGGTGTGGGCGTACCAGAACGGGTTGGCCCCGAGCTGACAGTCGGTCGAGGACGGAGAGGGTGACGCCGACGTGCAGGTAGAACTTGCGGATCGCGTCCCGCAACTCCCGGGCGACCCGCGCGGTCGTCGGCGTCCTGGCCTCCCGCTACCGACGCAGCCCGCAACTCGCCGACGGACCCGGCGCCCAGACCGTCGCCTTCCCCGCGATCGCCACCGGCGTGTACGGCTTCCCTCACGACCAGGCCGCCCGGATCGCCGTGGCAACGCTCAAGGCCACACCAACAGCGGTTCAACAGGTACGACTCGTCGCATTCGACGAGGACATCCGGGAACGCCCGCAAGCCTCAGCGCTCGACAGTGCGTCGCTCTCGTAGCGGTAGCTGTCAAGATTTTCGAGGCAGGTTGATCAGAAATTCTTTGAGTGGATCTGCTGGTCTCGGTTTGGTTGGTTGATCCAGGCCGTGGTGGGCAGGGCGGCGGGTTCGGGGTGTTTGCGGACGAAGCGTTCGGGGTTGCGCTGGTAGGCGGCGGTCAGGACCTCGGCGCGGACGGCGTTGACGGCGTCGGTGTGTCCGTGGTGGACGTCGTGCGGGGTGTGCCAGGCGATCCCGGAGTGCCGGTGTTCGGTGTTGTACCAGGTGAAGAAGCTGCGGCAGAACGTTCGGGCCTGCTCGATGGTGTCGAAGCGGTCCGGGAAGTCAGGCCGGTACTTCAGCGTTTTGAAATGCGCTTCGCTGTACGGGTTGTCGTTGCTGGTCCGTGGCCGGGAGTGGCTCTTGGTGACGCCGAGGTCGGCGAGCAGGAAAGCCACGGGTTTGGAGGCCATCGAGGTGCCGTTGTCGGCGTGGATGGTCAGCGTGTTGCGGTCGATGTTGTGTTTGGTGATCGTGTCGGCGAGCAGTTTCTCGGCGAGGATGCTGCTCTCGCGGTCCGCCAGCAGCCAGCCGACGACGTACCGCGAGTAGATGTCGATGATCACGTACAGGTGGAAGTACGACCATTTCGCCGGGCCGGCCAGCTTGGTGATGTCCCAGGACCAGACGCGGTTCGCCGCTGTGGCGACCAGTTCCGGCTTGGCCCGCGGCGGGTGGGTGGCCTGCCGGCGCCGTTCCGGAGCCGCGCTGGCTGTCGTGGGCTCGCGGGGCCGCGGCCCGCTCGCGGGTCTGCTGCTCGGTTCGACCAGCCAAGCATTGGTGCACACGTCGAACTGCCCCGTTGCCGTCGTCCGGGAGACCGACGAAGAGACAACTGCCTGAGCGACATCCGCGCAATCGTGACAGCGGCACGGTTTCGTCGGGTCGACACGAGCAGCCACGCGAGCCGGGTCAGCGAACGTCCCGGGCCGGGACCCGCTGATCACCGGTGCCTGGCACAGGACGGGTACTTCACAACGAACACGACGAATCTTTCCGGAAGAAAGGCACACGGTGACCGATCACCTTGACGAGGAGAGGGTGCCGCAGCGGCGTCTGTTCCGGCTGTCGTCATGGCGCGAGGCCAAGTTCCTCGCGCAGGCGTTGCGGATGGAGACGGTCGGTGGCGCGCTGTTACTGCTCGGCGCGGTGATAGCCCTGATCTGGGCGAACACCCCGTGGGCGGCCAGCTACGAGCAGGTCCGACGGTTCGTACCGTGGCCCGGTGGTGAAGGGCTGCACCTGGATCTGGACCTGGCGCATTGGGCCGGCGACGGGTTGCTGGCGATCTTCTTCTTCGTCGTGGGTCTGGAACTCAAACGCGAGTTCGTCGCCGGGGATCTTCGCAATCCCCGACAGGCCGCGCTGCCGATCGTCGCGGCGATCGGCGGGATGGCCGTACCCGCGCTGATCTTCGTCCTGTTCAACGTGGGCGACAGTGCCGCGTTGCGGGGCTGGGCGGCGCCGACGGCCACCGACATCGCGTTCGCGCTGGCGGTGCTCGCGGTGATCGGCTCGCATCTCCCGTTGGGGTTGCGGGCGTTCCTGCTGACACTGGCGGTGGTGGACGACCTGTTCGCGATCACCATCATCGCGGTCTTCTACACCGACGACTTCAGCCTGCTACTACTGCTCGCCTCGCTGTTGCCGGTCGTGGTGTTCGCACTGCTGCTACGGCGCGGCAAGACGTGGTGGTGGGCCCTCATCCCGCTGGCCGTCACGGCGTGGGCGCTCATGCACGCCTCCGGGGTGCACGCCACCATCGCCGGGGTGCTGCTCGGGTTCACCGTTCCGGTGCTGGCTCGCAACGGCACCGGGCGCGGTATGGCCGAGCACCTTGAGCATCTGTGGCGGCCGGTATCCGCCGGGGTCGCCGTTCCGGTGTTCGCGTTCTTCGCCGCCGGGGTGTCGCTGCGTGGCACCGATCTGGGCGCGATCGCCACCGATCCGATCGTGCTGGGCATTGTCGCCGGTCTGGTGTTGGGCAAGGTGATCGGCATCCTCGGTTCGTCGTATCTGATGGCCAGGTTCACCCGGGCGGAACTCGACGACGAACTGACCTGGACCGACCTGCTGGGCGTCTCGCTGCTGGCCGGGATCGGGTTCACCGTCAGCCTTCTCATCGGTGAACTCGCCTACGGCACCGGCACCGACCGTGATGCCGCCGCGAAGGTCGCCGTGGTCGCCGGGTCGGTCATCGCCGCCACGCTCGCCGCGCTGGTGCTCAGCCGCCGCAACAAGGTCTACCGGCGCCTGCACGAACGTTCCCGCCGCGACCGCGACGGTGACGGGATCCCCGACGTCTACCAACCGGCACCCGAGGGGGCGCCGGGAAACTGACGACCCAAGCCGTACGGACGCTGTGCGCCCTGAACCGAGGAGCTGAGACACCTTGTCCATCGCGACGAACCGCCCCCACCGGTCCTGCAACCCGGACCGGACCTGTTCGACGCCGATGGCCGTCCGGCAACCCGGACAAGGAACACCGGTCCGTACCGCCGGACCAGGTCTTCCCCCACGGAACCGGCGCCGGACGGAGACCAGTTCGAAAGGCCCGTCGGCCGCACCGCGGAGGGCGACTGACCTCGACGGCCGTGCGCCGCACCCCCACCGCTAACGGGATCACAGCGATGCCGGTGGCCGACATCCATGGAGGAAGACATGACCCTCGCCCCCGGCATCAGCCCTTTCACCCGCCGACCCAGGACAGTCGACGGGTATCCCCGCATCGAGGACCACGCGCTGATCGGTGACGGGGCGACGGCGGCGCTGGTCGGTATGGACGGCACCATCCGATGGCTGTGTCTGCCCCGCTTCGACGGCCCGGCCCTGTTCGCGTCATTGCTGGACACGGGCCGGGGCGGCGCGTGGACGTTGCAGCCGAACGGTCTCCGGGAGGTCCGGCAGCACTACCTTGCCGACACCGCGGTGGTGGTCACCGAGTTGCGGTGTGACGCCGGCACGGTGCGGGTCACCGATGTCATGGTGACCCGCGAAGACTTGGGCACCGGTAGCCCGAGTGGAACCGGGGAACTGGCCCGGCTGGTCACGGTCCTTGACGGTGAGGTCGACCTGCGTGTCCACCTCACCGGCCGGGGCGGCCTGGCACCGGCCGCCGGTCTGGACGAGATCACCCTTGGGTGGCCCGACGCTTTCATCCCGGTCCGATTGACCAGCACCAGCCGGATCGGCGGGCTTGACCGGCTCGACGGGTCAGTGCGGTTACGAGCGGGTGACCGGCTGGGTTTGGTGCTGCGGTGGGCCGACGGGCCGACGATCCTGCGCACGGTCGACGACGTGGCCGCGGCCATCGACGCCACCGCCGCCGCCTGGCGGACCTGGGCCGCGAGCATCACCTACACCGGGCCGTACGAGGACTTGGTCCGGCGGAGCGCCATCACGCTCAAGTTGTGCGACCACCACGCTAGCGGCGCCGTCGTCGCCGCCCCGACGTCGTCGCTTCCGGAGGCCATCGACGGTGAACGCAACTGGGATTATCGGTTCACCTGGGTGCGCGATGCCGCTTACACCGTGTACGCGCTGCGCCGCATTGGGCTGGCCGACGAGAGCGAGGGATTCCTCACCTGGGTGTTGAACGCCTGCCTACGTGATGGCCGGCCGCACGTCCTGTACACCCTCGACGGCACCCCGCCGTCGAAGGAACGTATCGACCCCGACCTGGAGGGTTATCGCGGATCCGCTCCGGTCCGCTGGGGCAACGCCGCCGCCGATCAGGTCCAGCACGACGTGTACGGGGAGATCCTGGACTGCGCCTGGCAGTGGGTACGCGGCGGCGGCGCGGTCGACGACCAGCGGTGGGGCGAACTGGTCGCGCTGGCGACCGGGGCGCAGGACAATTGGCGTACGCCGGACCATGGCATCTGGGAGATCCGGGACGCGGTGTTTCGCCCCGGGTTTGATGGAGACATCGAAACCTGGGAGAAGATTTAGCTATGCCGGCACCGAAGAAGTACCCCGATGAGCTGCGTGAGCGTGCGACCCGGTTGGCGGTCGAGGCCC
>NZ_RJAC01000004.1 GCF_003999975.1 Actinoplanes solisilvae
CCGGCAGCGGCACGATCTTTCAGCAGGACTCAACGTCCAGGAACTCTGAGTGCTCGTCCGCCGGCGGCTACCTACCCACCAGGAGTTTGCCCGATGGCGTGCTCCCAGAACTCATTAGGTAACGGCATCGGCGAACGATCTAGGATCGCGCGGTGAGTGACAACCTGCACCCCGTCCGCACGGTGACGGTCGGCCACCTGTCGGCCGACATCGACGAAGATCTCGCGCCGATCATCGAGGTGATCTGGCGGCTCGGGCTGACCACCTGGACCTGCTGCCAGGACGCGGGGGAGAGCAACGCCGACTGGCCGAAGCAACTGCCGCACATGGCCCCGATCATCGCCGCGCAGGTCGGCTGGTCCTACATCGACTTCCCGGTCGACGACGGGCTGGCGTTCCTCACCGGGCTCGCCCAGGCCGGGCCCCGCGACGACTTCTACCTGCGGATGACGCACTGGGCCGCCCCCGACTCGTGGGACGTGTCCGCGCGTCCGTGGGATCCGGCGATTCTCGACCCGACGCGCGAATCGCGGTTCGGGCTCAAGCTGCTGCTGGTCCGCTTCCCGAACTACGACCGGCCCGAGATGCTGCACCGCCTGACCGCGTACGAGGCCGGCGCGCTGACGGTCCCCGGCCCGATCGACCGTTCGAGCATGACGCCGCAGGGCTGATTCCCGACACTTCCCGGCACGCGGCGCCGTCCACACTGGCGGGATGCGGCTCGCCCTGATCCTGGTGCTGTCGTCGGCGCTGCTGCACGCCCTGTGGAACGTGTTGCTCGCGAACGCGCCCAAGGGCTTCGACGTGAACATCGCCGCCAACGCGCTCGGGTTCGCCGCGTGGACGCCGCTCGCCCTGATCCGGTGGCGGGTCGACGAGGCGGCCTGGGGCTATCTGGCCGTTTCGGCGTGCTTCTCAGCGACCTATTTCCTGCTGCTGAACGTCGCGTACGCCCGGGCGCCCGTGCACGCCGCCTATCCGGTCGCGCGCGGGCTTGCCCCCGTACTGCTGCTGGTCCTGGCCTCGTCGATCGCGGGCCGCGTCGACCCGCGGGCCGGGCTGGGGGTTCTGATCATCAGTGCCGGGATCCTGCTCACCGCGTCCGGCGCCGACCGCCGCTCGATTCTGGCCGCAGCGCCGGTCGCGGTCTCGCTGACCTGCTACACGTACGTGGCCTCGCTGGGCTTGAAGCATGCCGACCCGGCCACGTACTTCTGGCTGAGCATGGCCCCGCTCATCGTCATCGCGACCGTGTCGAGGCTTTTCACCGATGCGGCAGCGTTCACGGTTCACCTGCGGCCGGTGACGTTCGCGATCGGGCTGGGGTCGGTCGGCGCGCACGGGCTCATGCTCGCGGCCCTGTCGCTGGTCACGGCCGCGCAGGTTCCGGCGATCGCGGCCCTGCGCGAGACCGGCATCCTCTTCGTCGTCGCCCTGTCGTGGCTGACCGTCCGCAAGATGGCGGCTCACACCGCCGTGGGCGCCCTGCTGATCTTCGGCGGCGTCGTGGTGCTGGCGATCAACTGAGGACCGGTCCGCCCCGGCCGGTGGCGGCCTCGATGACCGCGACCGGCGACAGCACCGCGACCGTGTGCTCGAGCGCGGCCGCGGGCACCGACGGCTCGACGTCCAGGGCCCGCTGCAGGTCGAGCAGGTGCACGGTCGCCTCGACGATGCCGATGCTCAGCACCTCGTCGAGCCGCAGCCGTGCCAGGCCGAAATAGTCGATCACGACGTCGCCGAGCCCTCGCACCGTGACCAGCGCGCGCGGCCCGACCGTGGCGAACGCGTCGACCAGTTCCGCCGGCGTGTGCTGGGCCGCGTCGGCCACGGCGCGGTCCGCCGTCGCCGCGCGGGCGACGTGGGCCACCCCACCGGGCGCGTTGAACTCCCGCAACAACTCACCCGCCGTCGCATGGGTCGGCGGCGCGTCGCGCACCTGGGTGACGACGTAGGCCAGGCCGTGGGGCCAGCTCGACGTGTGGCCGAACAGGTCGCGCACAGTCCACGGCACCAGCCGCGTCGGCAACGGCCATTGGGGTTCGGACAACGCCGCGCCGTGCGCGGCCCAGGTCTCCCACAGCGAGGCGAGCGTGGCGGCGCGGCTCATGTCCCGATCAAACCATGCGACGGCAACGTCCGCGCCGGGCCGGAGCAACCGTCGCGCACCCGGGGCGGCCCAGCCTGGAGTCTAAACCCCCGCACAAGGAGTTACCCCATGCGCCTACGCCGCGCTGTCATCACCGCGGTCGCCGTCGCCGGGATTGCTGTTCCCGTCGTCTCGACCGCCGCCGTCGCCTCCGCCGGCTCATCCCCCGCCCCGATCAGCGCCACCAAGTCCAAGCCCACCAAGAAGCCCGTACGTTTCGAGGCGTCCGGCGCCGTGACCGGCGTCAACGCGGCCACGCGGGTCGTCACCCTGCAGTCGAAGGGCAAGAAGACCGTCGTCACCGAGGTGACCGTCGCCGCGAACGCCTCGATCGTCGTCAACGGCGTCAGGACCTCCCTGGCCGCCGTCGGCCCCGGCCAGTGGATCGTCGTCACCGGCACCCGCACCGGCAGCGCGTTCACCGCCACCAAGCTGGTCGTCAAGGGCAAGAGGAGCGGCGTGACCCCGCGCCCGACGCCGACGCCGACCCCGAACGCCACGCCGACCACGACCCCGAGCCCGTCCTCGTCCCCGTCCGACGGCGAGCACAGTGAAGACCCGGACGACGATCACGGGCACCACACGAGCCCTCACCAGTGACCGGAAGGGGGCGCCGTGGCGGCGGCGCCCCCTCCTCAGCGGGGCGTTCTCCGCTGGATCCAGGCGCGCAGCAGCCACTCGGCGGGGCCCTGCCGGAACCGTCTCAGCCACCAGGCGCTGTACGCGAGCTGGGTCGCGTAGATCAGCAGGGCGATCAGCACGGTCGCGGCCGGTGAGGTGCGGCCGGCCAGGCCCAGTCCGACGCCGGTGAAGACCAGCACGCACAGCAGGGACTGGCCGAGATAGTTCGTCAGGGCCATGCGTCCGGCCGGGGCCACCAGGGCGGCCAGACGTGCGCGCCTCGAGAACAGGCGCAGCAGCGAGGCGGCGTACGCGGCGGCGAGGAACGGGGCGGTGGCGACGCTGACCGCGAGCCCGGTGAGGTTGGCCGTGCCACCGCCGACCGCGAACACGAGACCGCCGGCCAGGCCGACCGGGTAGCCGACCCGTTCGCAGCGACGCAGCAGATCCTCATGGGCGGGCACATCGGTGAGCAGGCGCTGCTTGCCGGCGGCCAGACCGACGAGGAAAGCGGCGAATGCGAGCGGCCCCTGCACGGCCAGGGCGCCGATCATCGCCGGCATCGAGCGCACGTGCTCCAGCACGACGTCACCGAATCCGCCCTGCAGGGCCAGCGTCGAGCGGGCGCCGGCCTCCGCGTCCGTCGTCAACGCGGCCCCGAGGACGGCGGCGAGCGCGGCTCCGAAGGCGATCACGCCGATGATCGCGGCAGCCGCGCGCAGCGCCGTGCGAGCCTCGATCCGGTGCACGGCCAGCAGAGCAAAGCCGAGCAGGGCGTACGTGGTGAGGATGTCCCCATGGAACAACAGCACCGCGTGCAGCGCGCCCAGCGCGAACAGGCCGTACAGCCGTCGCCGGAAACTGGAGCCGAACGAGGCCCCGCGCCGGGACGCCGAGCCGAGTTGCAGGGTGAAGCTGTAGCCGAACAGGAACGAGAACAGCAGGTACGCCTTCATCGTGAACAGCAGTTCGCCCAGGCCGACCACGAGCCGGTCGAACGCGCCGTGGGCCGGATCGTCGACCAGGTGGAACGCGAAGCCGGAGCTGAAGAACACGATGTTGGCCATCAGTATGAACAGCAGCGCACTGCCTCGCAGCGCGTCCACGACGGTGATCCGTCCGGTGTCGACAGCGGTTGTCATGGCTTCCACGCTCGCGCCGGCCGGCTGTTTCGGGCAGTATTTTCGTCACGCGAGATGTCGTGACGAAATTCGCCGGAGGTGCCGGTCATCAGTTGCGCCGAGTGCGGCGACGAGCTTCCGGCCGCGGCCGGTCGAGGGCGGCCCCGGCGCTACTGTTCGCGGCGCTGCCAGGCCCGCGCCTACCGCCGCCGCCGCGACGACGGCTCGTCGAGGCGGCTCCCGTCCGCGCTTCGCGGCAGTGGTTCCTCGGGGCGCCTGTCCGCCGCGCTCCCGGGCGACGACGAGAGCCTCGTGGCCCTCGCGATCGGCCTCGCCGACGAGCTGGGGCCGGCGGCCCTGTCGGTCCGGCTTCTCGCCGACCGCGCCGGCCTCCCGGTCCACCTGGTCTACCAGCGGATCGGCAACCGCGCCGACCTGCTCCGGGACATGGCCGAGCGCGTCCTCGACGCGAACGTCCCGGCGTCCGGCTCGCACGAGCCGCGAGACCGGCTCGGTGAGCTGGCCCGTGCCGAGTGGAGCCTCTATCGTCGGCATCCCTGGCTGCTGACGGTCCTCGCCACCGACCGGCCGCCGGTCGGCCCCGCCGTCCTGGCGACGGTCGACCGGGTCGTGGCGGCGCTCGTCGAGGCCGGCTTCGACCCCGCCGACGCCTATCGCGGTTATCTCGTCCTGAGCGGCTACGTCCAGGGCATGGCCCTGCTCATCGATCCTGAACCGGCCGCCACCAGCGCCCGCGCCTGGCGCGCCGCGACCCGCCGCCGCCTCGAACACACCGGCCGCCTGGAGCGCCGGCCCTGGCTGGCCGAGGCCACCCGCGGCGACCCCGGCACCGAGCTCGACGCCTGGTTCGAGTTCGGCCTGGACCGTCTGCTCGAGGGCCTGCTGACGCGCTAACGGGCCTTCGCCGTGGAGGTCGTGCCACCCGGCTCTGGTTGCGGACGGGCGGCGCGGCGGCTATTCGTCGAAGCGTGTCCAGGGGAAGTCGTACTTGCGCAGTGGGGCGAGGGTTTCCCGATCGCGGGCGGCGAAGGCGACCATCGCCTCACCCTCGCTGGCGCAGACGCTCGCGAGCAATCCGGGGGCGGCGTAGAAGAGATCGGCTGTGTAGGTCGGGAGCCACGGGCTCAGCGGCACCGGGCGCAGGAAGTCCCGGAGCGGATCGAGGCGCTCGACCGGCATGACCCGGCTCCAGGCGTTGAAGGGCGCGAGGCCGGTCGCCGCATGGAGGGTGAACTGCAGGAGGAAGCGGCTGAGTGGTTCCGCCTCGAGGATCGTCTCCGGGTTCGGGTCGAACCAGGGATCCTCGGTGAGCCACACGCGGGGGTCGGTGTCAGTCGATGGCCAGCGGATCGACCAGTCTCGGACATGCTGGTTCTCCACCGCGAAGACCAGCAGCTCGCCGTGCGGCCTTGACACCTGCCACGGGCGCGGCACTATCGGGTTGCTGAAGCGGTACAGGGCGGGGCGGTGGCGGGCGAGGCGATGAAAGGCCGCGAGCGACCGTGGCAAATCCGCGAGCTGGTCCTCGGTGGGTGCGTCCGGGTCGGCCTTCGCGTCCTCAGCGCCGTACCAGCCGAGCACGAGCATCTCCAGAGCGCGATCAGGGTCCGTGTTGACGAGATCGATCCAGTCGACGGACATCGGCGACCGGGCGCCGGTCTCAGGGGTCATGCACGCACACCCTAGGCGTGCACTCCGGCCACCGCGATCAGGCCGTCGGCGAACGTGCGGCGCCAGTTCACGTAGTCGTGGCCGCCCGAGTACTCGGCGTACGAGACGCTGTAGCCGTGGCGGCGCAGAGCGTCGCGCATCGAGCGGTTGACGTCCACCTGGGACAGCTCGCCCGTCGTCTCGAAGGTGCCCACGTCGAGGTAGAAACGCAGGTCGGCCGGCGGCCGCGTGGCGACGGAGCGGATCAGGCGGCCGGGGTCGTCCTCGGGCCACCAGAAGCTGCCCGACTGCGAGATCACGGCGCCGAAGTCGGACGGGGCGTCCAGGGCGATCGCCGCCGCGGCCAGCCCGCCCCGGGAGGAGCCGGCGATGATGTTGGCCCGGCCGTCGACGCCGGCGCCGAGCGACTCCCGCGCCCACGGGAGCAGCGTGCCGGTGACGAACGCGCCCATGTCGGAGCCCGGGGTCAGCAAGGCGTCGCGGGTGGCCGCGTAGCTGTCGATGAACAGGGCCACGACCGGTGGGATCTCTCCGGCGGCGATGAGGTTGTCGAGGATGGTCGGCACGTGCTGGGCTGTGCGGGCCGTCCAGCCGTCGAAGATCACCAGGACGGGCAGGCCGTCGGCCGGGGTGCCCGCGGGGCGATAGACCGTGACCGGCCGGGACAGTGGCGCCTCGGTCAGAGATCCCGCCGGGACCCCGGGGCGGACGGCCAGCCAGGGTTCGGGCGGCGCGTCGGGCAGGGCGATCACCGACGCCCACTGGTCGATGTTGTCGTCGGGGTCGGCCGGGTCGGCCTCGAAGCGCAGCCGGGCCGGGTTGAGCGCGTCGATGTGGACCCGGCCGCGGCCCGAGTCGTCGGTCGGCAGTGTGGGGTCGCCGTCGTGGACCAGGCAGTACATGGTGACCAGGTCGGACGGGACCACTCGGGTCGCGTGCCACAGGTTGGTGCCGGTCAGACGGTCGAGCTCGACGTCGAGTCCCCACCAGACCCTGGTCGTGCGGGCCTGGCCGCGCCACAGGAACGTCACCAGCCGTGAGTCGTCCCGCCACGGTTCGACCAGGGGCGTGCCGGACGCCGTGACCTGTTCCCAGAACGCGTCGACCGAGCTCGGGTCGTCGAGCAGGCGGGCGATCTGCGGACTCAGCACGGCGGCACTCCCGGGGTGGGCGGAGGGTGAGCGATCCGCCACCGAGAGTTCCAAGTGGATCTTGGAATGTCAAGACGCGCGTCTATCTCGCGTACGCGGAAAGCCCCGTGAGCAGCGCGGAAAGCCCCGCCTTGGCGTCCGCGAACAGCATCGCCGTGCGGGGGTCGGTGTAGAGCTCGTTGTCGATGCCGGCGTAGCCGTGGCCGAGCGAGCGCTTGATGACGATCACGCTCTTGGCCTTGTCGACGTCGAGGATCGGCATGCCCGACACCGGGTTGCCGGGCCGTCGCGCCGCCGGATTCGTCACGTCGTTCGCGCCGATCACCAGCACCACGTCCGTACGGGGGAAACCGGGGTTGCTCTCCTCCAGGTCGGCGAGCTGTTCGTAGGGCGCGTTCGCCTCCGCGAGCAGCACGTTCATGTGTCCCGGCATGCGCCCCGCGACCGGATGGATCGCGTACGACACCTCGACGCCGTGTGCGGTCAGCGCCTGGGCCAGCGCCACCGCCTCGTGCTGCGCCTGCGCCGCGGCGAGACCGTAGCCGGGCACGATCACGACCCTTCCCGCGTACGCCAACTGGATCGCCGCGTCGTCGGCGGTGATCTCGCGGACCGGCGCCGAACCCGTCCCGGCCGTCACCGCGATGGCGTCGCCGGTCCCGTAGCCGCCCGCCATGATCGCGCTGATCGGCCGGTTCATGGCGTCGGCCATCAGCTTGGTCAGGATCGCACCGGCCGCCCCGACCAGCGCGCCCGCGATGATCAGCGGGGTGCTCTCCAGCACGAACCCGGCCATCGCCACGGCCGTGCCGGTGAACGCGTTGAGCAGCGAGATCACGACCGGCATGTCGGCCCCGCCGATCGGCAGCGTCAGCAGCACCCCGCCGATCAGCGCCGCCACCGCCGCACCCCAGAGCGCGGGCGCGCCCCCGTCGAAGCCGATCACCAGCACCGCCATGACCGCCGCGAACACGATCAACGCGAGCGAGACGACCCGGCCGAACGGGACGATCAGCGGGCGGCCGGGCACACGGCCGGCGAGCTTGCCCGAGGCGATCAGGGAGCCGCTGAACGTGACCGCGCCGATCAGCACGTCGAGCACGCCGGTCACCTCGGCCTGGGTGGTCGCCGGGTGCTCGCCCAGCGCGATCAGGGCCGCCGCGCCGCCGCCGACGGCGTTGAACAGCGAGACGAGCTGAGGCATCGCCGTCATCCGCACGACGCGGGCGGCCACCAGCCCGGCCACCGCCCCCGCGGCCGTGCCGAGGCCGAGCGCCCAGGCGGCGTACGCGTTGATCTCGCCGTTGTTGACGAGGACCGCCACGGTCGTCAGGATCGCCACGCCCATGCCGGCCGCCGAGACCTGGTTGCCGCGGCGGGCGGTGGCGGGCGCGTTCATCAGGTGCAGCCCGGCCACGAAGGCCGTCGCGCAGGCCAGGTAGACGAGATGAACGACGGTGTCGAAGGCGGTCACGACCGGCTCCGGAACATCGCCAGCATGCGGTCGGTCACGACGTAGCCGCCGGCCACGTTCATCGCGCCGAAGAACGCGGCCACGGCCAGCAGGGCATAGCCGGCCGGGGTGCTGATCGTGGCGGCCAGCAGCATGACCCCGACGAGCACGACGCCGTGGATCGCGTTCGCGCCCGACATCAGCGGCGTGTGCAGCGTCGCCGGCACCTTGCTGATCACCTCGAACCCGACGAGCAGCGCGAGCGTGAAGACGGTCAGGTCGGCCAGCAGCAACGGGCTCATCGGGTCTCCTTCTGGTAGTCGCGCAGCCGGGGGTGCACGACGTCGCCGCCGTGGCAGACCAGCACGGCCGCCTGCACCTCGTCGGCCGGGTCGAGCCGCACCACCCCGTCGGTCATCAGGTGCGCCAGCAGGGCAACAGCATTTCGGGCGTACGCCGTGGAGGCCGCGACCGGCACCGTCGAGGCGAGGTTGGGAGCGCCGATGACGGTGACGCCGTGATCGGTGACCGTGCGCGTGTCGGGTGCCGAGCCCGCGACGTTGCCCCCGCCCAGGTCGAGCACCACCGACCCCGGCCGCATGGCCGCGAGCGCGGTCGACGAGACCAGCAGCGGCGAACGGCCGCCGGGCACCTTCGCGGTCGTGATCACGACGTCGAAGCGGGGGACGGCCTGGTCGAGGGCCCGCAGCTGGGCGGCGGCCGCGTCGTCGGCGAGCTGCTGGGCGTAGCCGTCGCCGGAGGCCTGCGAGACGACGGCCTGTGAGCCCGGGGCCTGCGTGACGGTGGCCTGTGAGCCCGGGGCCTGCGTGACGGTGGCCTGCGAGCCCGGGCCCTGCGTGACGGTGGCCAGGTCGAGCACGGCCGCGCCGGTCGAGGCGATGTCGCCGCGGGCCGCCTCGCGCACGTCGTAGCCGGTGACCAGCGCGCCGAGCCGCCGCGCGGTGGCGATCGCCTGCAGCCCGGCCACCCCCGCCCCGAGCACGAGCACCTGCGCCGGTTTGGTCGTGCCGGCCGCGGTGACCAGCATCGGGAAGAACCCGCCGTACGCCTCGGCGGCCAGCAGCGCGGCCTTGTAGCCGGCCACATTGGCCTGCGAGGTGAGCGCGTCCATCGGCTGGGCCCGGCTCAGCGTGCGGGGCAGCAGGTCGAGGCTGACCGCGGTCACGCCCTGGGCGGCCAGCGACTCGGCGAGGGCGGGGTCGCCGAGCGGGTCGAGCAGCCCGATCAGCAGGCGACCGGCGGGCAGGGCACCGACGTCATCCGGCGGCCGGACGCACAGCAGGACGTCGCTCTCGGCGTACACCTGGGGTCTCGTGCCGATCTCGGCCCCGGCGGTCGTGTAGTGGTGGTCGTCGAACCAGGCGGAGCGTCCCGCGCCCGTCTCGATCAGGACCCTGACGTCGTGGCGCCGCAGACGGGTGACGCCGTCCGGGGTCACCGCCACGCGGCGTTCGCGGCCGGCGGTCTCGCGCAGCACTCCCACTGTCGTCATCGACATCCTGAAGCCCTATCACCTTCAAGGGGGCGCGGGCTACCCGCGATTTTGATCAGGTTCAGCCGCTAAGGTCGCCGCATGGCGGAACGGGTGGACGACGGTGTCTGGTCTCTGCAGGGCGAAACGGTCACCCTGCCGGTGGAGATCACGTCGGCCCGGTTGACCGCCGCCGTGTTCACGACCCCGGTCGCGAGGGCCTCCGAGGTTCTCGGCCCGGCTCCCCTGCGCCCGTTCGCGCTGTTCGGCCGCGCGATCGGCATGATCATGTGCCTGCACTACGACGAGTGGGCGCTGAAGACGTACGACGAAGTGGGTGTGGGTCTGCTGGCGCGGGGACCGGACGGGCCGCCCGGGCTGCACCTGGTCGACCTGCCGGTGACCGGGGCCTTCACCCGCGAGGCCGGGCAGGACTTCTGGGCCCTGCCGAAGTGGCTGATGGACGCCGACCTGCGCTTCTCGAAGATGGAGACCGACGTCGTGGTGCGCGATCGGGCCGGCGAGGTGATGCGGGCGTCGTTCCGGCACGGCCGGGTGCGGCTGCCGTTCGCGATCCGGGCCGCCCTGCCGTCGTGGTCCTATCTGGAGCACGGCTCGCAGGCCGGGCGTCTGCTGCGCGGCCGGCTACCGATGCGACTGTCGGGCGTGCGGGTGGGCCGAGGCGATTTCCGGGTACGCCTCGGCGCGCACCCGATGGCCGAGAGGATGACGGCGCTCGGCATGACGGGCCGGCCTCTGCTCACCGTGCACGCCGACCGCCTGCACGGCCCGCTCGGCGAATTCACCCCGGTCGCCTGATTCCCTCAACCGTGGCCCTCGCGGTGCCGATCTGCTCGTCGCGAATCATCGGACGAGAGGCACGGGGATCATGGGACTGGTGGGAGCGTTCGACAACCGCTCGCTGCGGACGAAGATCGGGTCGGCGGTGCTGGCGGGAACGCTCAGCGGCGTCGTCGTGGGCGGGGTCGCGCTGGTCACGCTGCGCGAGCAGAACACCGACAGCGCCGCCGCGCAGCGCGCGAGCATCGCGGTCGGGTCGGCCGCCGCCGCGTTCGGCAAGAACATCGAGTCGTTCAGCGGCAATCAGTCCGGGCTGCGGCTCTACCCGTCGCTGGCCGACGTCATCGGCAAGAAGATGGCCGCCGACAAGACCGCGGTGCAGGACGCGCTGAACCGGCTGCGCACGTCGTTCGCCGGGGACGCCGAGGGCACGGCGGCCGTCGAGAAGGCCGCCGTCGACTGGGCCGCGTTCCTGAAGTTCATCTCGGCCGACCACACCGGCGACGCTCAGGCCCTCGCCACCTACAACAAGCTGTACGGCGCGCTCGACGCCGACCAGGTCACGCTCGACCGGCTGGCCGCCGCGCGGGCCGAGACGGCGATCGCCGCGGGCGAGTCGGCGGCGAGCCGTGCGACCTGGACGATCGCCGGGGTGCTCGGGCTGGGCGTGCTGGCCAGCCTGCTGCTCGGGTTCCGCGTGGCCGGCCGGGTGCGCCGCACCGTCGGCGCGGTGGCCCGGGTCGCCGAAGGGCTGGCCGAGGGCGACCTGACCCGTACGTCGGGGGTGACCGCCCACGACGAGGTGGGCCGCATGGCCGCCGCGCTCGACCAGGCCGTCGCCCGGCTGCGCCAGGACGTGGTGACCCTCGCGGGCAACGCCGGCACGCTGCACTCGGCCGCCGGTCAGCTCACCTCGGTGTCGGGCGCGGTCGACGCGGCCGCCTCCGCCGCCTCGCAGCAGGCCGGCACGGTCGCCGCCGCGGCCGAGGCCGTGTCGCACAACCTGCAGGTCGTCTCGTCCGGCTCGCAGGAGATGGGCTCGGCGATCCGCGACATCAGCGTCTCGACCACCGAGGCGTCCGAGGTCGCCGTGCAGGCCGTCGAGGTCGCGTCGGCCACCAACGCGATCGTCGCCCGGCTCGGCGAGTCGTCCAGCGAGATCGCCGAGGTGGTCAAGACGATCACCGCGATCGCCCAGCAGACGAACCTGCTCGCGCTCAACGCCACCATCGAGGCGGCCCGCGCCGGGGAGGCCGGCAAGGGCTTCGCGGTCGTGGCCGGCGAGGTCAAGGACCTGGCCCAGGAGACGGCCACGGCGACCGAGGACATCGCCCGCCGGGTGCAGGCCATCCAGAGCGACACCAGCGGCGCGGTCGCCGCGATCGGCGAGATCTCGGCGATCATCGAGCGGATCAACGGCATCCAGATGACTATCGCCTCGGCGGTCGAGGAGCAGACCGCGACCACGCACGAGATGAACCGCACCCTGTCGGAGGCGGCGTCGGGCGCGGGTGACATCGCGGCCACCATCGGCGGCGTGTCGGCGGCGACGAAGCGTACGACCGACACGGTCGGCGACACCCGGCACGCGGCCGACGACCTGGCCGGCACGGCGACCCAGCTGCAGAGCCTGGTCTCGCGTTTCCGCTACTGAACGCGGACGCGCCCGGCTCAGTGCTCGAAGGCGTGGGCCATCGAGGCCTGCTCCTCGAGCACTTCGCCGATGCGGGCCTGCACGGTGTCGAGCTGGGCGATCGTCTCGCTGGTGGTGCGGATGCCGCCGGCCACCGACTCGGCGCTCGACTGCAGCGCGGCGATCTGCTCGGAGACCTTCTTGGTGGCCTCGGCGGTCTCGCGGGCGAGTTCCTTGACCTCGCCCGCGACGACCGCGAAGCCCTTGCCGATCTCGCCCGCCCGGGCCGCCTCGATGGTGGCGTTCAGGGCGAGCAGGTTCGTCTGATCGGCGATCGACGAGATGATCTGGATGACGTCGCCGATGGCCGCCGACGCGTCGTTGAGCGAGGCCACGTCGCCGGTCATGTCCGAGGCCCGCCCGACCGCCTCGTCGGCGACGCTGCTCGCGTCGGCGGTGGCCGTGCGCAGCCGCGAGACCGTGTCGAGCAGGGCGCGGGCGTTGTGGGCCGAGGCCTCGGCGCCGCGCACCACGTCGAGCCGTTGCGACACGAGCTGCTGGACGTTGCGCAGCGCGTCCATCCGCGAGTCGGACAGCTCGACGAACTCGGTGGTGAAGAAGTCCATCGTGCCGACGATGCGGTCGCCGCTGGAGATCGGGAAGCAGACCCCGGAGCGTACGCCCGCCCGCTGCGCCGCCGGAGCCCGGACGCAGTCGGTGAGCTGGCCGATGTCGCGTACGAAGACCAGGTCGCGGGCCCGCCACGCGCGTCCGGAGAGGCCGACGCCCTCGGCGAACGTGGCCGCCAGGGTCACCTTCTTGAACTCCTCGCCCGCCTCGCCCGACTCGACCCGGAAGCGCAGCACGTTCTCGTCATCGTCGATCTGCCAGTACGAGCCGTACGCCCAGTGGAAGGCGGTGCGTACCGCGTCGAGCGCCGCCCGCAGCGCGACCGACGAGTCGTTGGTGTTCCCGAGGGCGGTGACCACGTTGGTGACGGCGAGCCGGTCGTCGGCGATCTGGCGGGTGAAGTACGCGGTCAGGGCGGCCACGCGGGCCTGCTCGGCGACCCGGGCGATGGCGCCCCACTTGCTGATCAGGGCGGCGTCGGGGGAGACGTCGTTGCGGGTGAAGTATTCGAGCGCCGCCGTGACCCGCCCGCTCTTGGAGATCGGGACGACGGTGCAGGCCTTGGCGCCCGAGCGCACCGCCGTGCCGAACCGGGCGTCGCTGCCCACGGCCGACTCGTTGGCATAGACCGCGTGCCCGCCGCGGATCGCCTGCTGGAGGAGCCCGGGGACGCCGCCGCTGCCGAGGGTGCCGGCCAGGCGGCCGCACTCGTACTCCAGGCGGGGCGTGCCGTTCTCGACGAGCCAGACGGCCACGTACTCCAGGTCGTAGAACTCCAGATACGTGGAGGCGTAGATGCGCCAGCTACTGGCCTCGTCGGTGACGCCCTCGAGGTTGTTGACCAGCTCTTCGAGCGCCTCGATGTCACGTGGTGGCTGGCGCTGCACTGTGGGCTGGTCCTCAGCGCGCTTCCCGAACAGACCCATGGCGTCAGGCTACGGAGTGATATGCGCTCTTTACGGCACTATCAGCTTTTCGTGCCGACCAGCTCGCTCAGCGCCTCGTCGAAGATCTCGTGGTGGCGATCGACGTCGGCCGCCGTGGTCTGCGGGGCCATCAGGGCCATGTTATGGAACGGGGTCAGCAGCACGCCGCGGTTCGCCAGGTAGACGTGCAGGAAGTCCTCGAGCTCGGGGTCGGCCGCGGCGGCCGACTCGGTGCCGGTGCGCGGGGCGGGGTCGGTGAACCGGTATTCGACGCGAGCGCCGAGCTGACTGACCGACCACGGCACGGCGTACGCCTCAATGATCTTGCGGAGGCCCGAGGCGAACGCGGTCGCGGTGGAGATCATGCCGTCGAAGGCCCGCTCGGTGAGCACCTGGTCGAGGCAGGCGCGCGCGGCCGCCGTCGAGACAGGGTTGCCGGCCAGGGTGCCGCCGACGCCGCCCATGTCGACCAGGTCGAGGTCGGGCCGGCTGAGCAGGCGGTCGGCGAGTTCGGCGCTGAGACCGTACGCCCCGATCGGGATGCCGCCGGCGATCGCCTTGCCGATGGTGAGCACGTCGGGTTCGAGATTCCAGGCCGCGGTGGCCCCACCGGGACCGGCCGAGAACGTGTGGGTCTCGTCGTTGATCAGATAGGTGCCGTATCGCCTGGTCAGCTCGCGGACGCCCGCCAGATGACCAGGCTCGGGCAGGACGATGCCGATGTTGGTCAGGGCCGGCTCCATCAGCACCGCGGCGACGTCGCCATGGGCCAGTTCGCGTTCGAGGCCGGCCAGATCGTTGAACTCGGCGACCCGGCTCGTCGAAGTGACGTCGGTGGGCGCGCCGACGTTGCCCTCGCGGCTCTGCCCGCGCCCGTCGGGGCCGACCACGATCAGCGATTCGTCGACCGAGCCGTGGTAGCAGTAGCTGTTGACCAGGATCTTCGGACGGCCGGTGACGGCGCGCAGCAGGCGGATGGCCCACCGGTTCGCGTCGGTCGCGGTCAGGGCGAAGCTCCAGTACGGCACCCCGAAGCGCCGGGCCAGCTCGGCGCCGACGACCTCGGCGTCCTCGGTCGGCATCATCGTGGTGGCGCCGCCCAGCGTGGACAGGCGGTGGGTCACCGCGTCGACGACCGGGGCGGGGGAGTGACCGGCCATCGCCCCGGTGTCACCCAGGCAGAAGTCGAGGTAGTCGTGGCCGTCGACGTCGGTGACGCGGTTACCGGAGGCGCGCTCGAAATAGACGGGGAAACCGGCCGCGGTCTTGTTCATCCAGGTCATCGGGGTGCGGCCGAACAGGTGGGCCGAGCGCTGATAGGCGGCGGCCGAGCGGGGGTGGCGCTCGGCGAAGGTGGCGCGTTCGCGGGCGGTCAGGGCGGCTAGGCGGGCGCGGTCGACCCCGGAATCCGTCGGCATGGCGAGACGCTACCAACGTTTCCCGTGCCGAGGCGAGACCCTACTGCGGAATCAGTAGCTCCCTGATGCGTGGGCCGGCGGGCTCGTCGAGGGCCAGGACGACGCGGATCTTCCTGGCTTTCGGGTCCTCTTCCGTGCGACCGGTGGCGACGTCGACCCGTACGCCCAGATCGGGGGCCTCGGACGGGGTCACGTCGCCGATCGCGATCGCGGCCGCCAAAGGGTCGTGCAGGGGGACCTCTCGGAATCGCAAGCGCGGCTCGTACGAGTCGAAGTAGGCGGGCAGCATCGCGGCAATGGCCTCGTTCAAGGGGTTTCGGCTGGCGGCGAGGGCGGCTTTGTTGCGTTCATCCCATCTGTGCTGCATGGTCACGTCGAGGGGGACCAGGGTCAGCGGCCACGCGGCCTCGAAGACCTCCTTGGCGGCCTGCGGGTCGTCGGCGATGTTGGCCTCGGCCTCGCCGGTGACGTTGCCCGGAACGCGGACGGCGCCGCCCATGACGGTGACGCTCTTGACCAGGTCGGGGAGCCGGGGTTCGTTACGCAGGGCGGCGGCGAGATTTCCGCACGGGCCGGTGGCGATCACGACCAGCTCACCCGGATGTCCGCGCGCGAGTTCGATCAGCATTTCTTCGGGCGTACGAGGGTCAGGCCGCGCGCCCTCGGGCAGGACGACACCGCCGACGCCGTTGTCGCCGTGCGCGTCGGCCCCGCCCCGCCAGCGGCCCGCGCCGACCGCGACCGGGATGTCGTCGCGGCCGGCCAGCCGCAGCAGCCCCCTCGTGTTGACCGAGGCCTGCACGGCCGAGGTGTTGCCGTTGACCGTGCCGATGCCCTCGATCGTGACGTCGTCGTGGGCGAGCAGCAGGGCGATCGCGATGGCGTCGTCGATGCCGGTGTCGCAGTCGAGGTAGATGCGCATGGTCATGATCCTGACGTCCCTGTCCTCACGATGCCGGCGTCTGTTGCCCGAACGCGGTGAAGAATTTGTCGCGGAAGTCACTCATCGGCCACACCGGGGAGTCGGGCTGCGGGCGCAGACCGTCGGCCCAGCCCCAGCTCGTGATGCGGTCGAGCACCTTCGGGTCCTTCGCGAGCACGGTGATCGGCACGTCGTGGCTGGCGCCCTCACCGGCCGCGATCGGGGACGGCTGGTGGTCGCCGAGGAACACCATCACGAGGTTGTCGTCGCCGTACTGCCGCACCCAGTTGATCAGCGAGGTGAGCGAGTAGACGATCGACCGCCCGTACTCGGCCCGGACCTTGCGGGGGTCGGCCCAGAGCGCGCCGGGCTTCTTGGCGTCGGTCACCATGCCGTTGTAGATCGAGCCGTCGCCCACCTGATTCCAGTCGGGCAGGTAGTCGGGGATCGGCGCCCACGGGGTGTGACTCGAGACCAGCGGCATCTCGACCATCAGCGGGCCGCGGCCGGGCTTCTTGTACTCGATCGTGTTGAGCTGCTTCAGTGTGTACTGGTCGGGCATCGGTGACCAGCTGAACTTCGGGCCCCGATAGCCGAGGTTGCGCGAGTCCCACACGGTGTCGTACCCGTAGAAGTTGCCCTCGGGCCAGGCCCGGGTCGCGCCCGGCATGACGCTGACCGTACGCCAGCTCGCGTCGCGGAACGAGCGGGTCAGGGTGAGCCGGTCGGTGGCGACCAGGTTCCGGTAGCGCTGCTCGTTGTTGATCCACAGGCCGGACTCGAAGGTGGAGTGGGCCAGCCAGCTGCCACCGCCGAATGTGGGGGAGGTGAGCCAGCCGCTGCGGGCGGCGAAACCGGCCTGGGCGAGCTGTGCGGTGCCCTGGTCGAGCACGGGGGTGACGGTGGGGGCCAGCGCGACGCCCTCGACGGCACTGCGGCCGTAGCTCTCGACGAAGGTGAAGATGACGTCCTTGCCCTTGAGGGCCGTGAGCATCTGCGCGGGAGGGACGGTCTTGAACGCATCGCTCTGCACCTCCTTGGCGAAGTTGGCCTCGTCACGCAGGCCGGCGCGGGCCTGGTGGGCGCGGTCCCAGGCATAGGTGGCGGTGCTGCGGGCGGCGACCGGGACCGCACCCCAGACGCTGACGCCCAGCGAGAAGGTGAGGGCCCAGGCGGCTCCGGCACCGGCGGCGGCGAACGCCGAGCGCTTGCGGTGGCGGGCGACGAGGGCGCCCACGCGCAGCACGGACCAGCAGGTCAGGGCGAGGATGCTGCCGATCAGGGCGACGATCACGGCGACGGCGGCGATCGCGGCGGGGCGGCCGTAGGAGTCGACCACGAAGCTGAACGCGTCGTCGAACAGCACCCAGTCGAGGACCGGGTCGAAGGGGCGGTTGAGCTCTTCGAAGAAGCCCATGTCGAGGCACTTCTCGATGACCAGAAGGCCGACGAGGACGCCGGTGATCACCGCGAAGATCTTGCGGGCCCGACCGGGGAGGACGACGAGCAGGCCGAGGATCACCGCTGCTTCGACCGGCAGGCGCAGCAGGGCCGGCGGGGTCAGGCGGGACAGGATGTTCGGGAAGATCAGTGCCACGAACAGGATCACCGCGGCGAGGATGGTCAGCGTTCGCTGCATCCCCGGTTTTTGGATGACCGTCTTGACGGTTTTTGCGATATTTGGGCGGGGCGCGGCTGGCGGGCCGTCCTGGATCTCGGGCACGCCAAGGGGAACGGATGGGCGGGCCCCAACGGTTCAGCCCCACTCGAAAGTCATTCGCACCCACGGCTACCTCGAGGGCGCCTACACCGAGACCTACCCCGACGTCACTCTCGACGAGCCCGGAATGCACCGGCTGTTCCGCCAGTTCTCCAGCCCGGGCGGCATCCCCAGCCACGTCTCGGTCACCACCCCCGGCTCCATCCACGAGGGCGGCGAACGATGGAGACGGTCGCCGCCGCCCAGATCCTGTGCGACCGCCTGCCCGGCATGCGGGCGCGCGTCGTCGACGTCGCGGCCCGGGCGCGGCCCCGATCAGAGGTCGAACAGGGTTTCGGCCTGCGGCGGGTCCAGCACGGCCCGGATCTCGTCGACGGTTCGCCGCCACGCGCGCCGGTTGGCCTCGTCCGTCCAATCCTCGGCCAGCCACGAAGGGGGAGTGACGAGGCGATCCAGAGCTTTGAGAGCGAGCGGCACAAGGTAGTCCGGGAACACCGGCATCGGGATCGACGGCCCGAAGACCACGTTCACCGGCTTGCCGCCGGGCAACTGCGCCGCGACCAGCGCGGCGGCGGCCACAGCTCTCGGCGAATCACCGAAGTCGAGGTCGTCGTCGGTGCCGCTGGCAGCTATGCGCTCCAACACGGCACCCACCATGTCGACGCGCGGGTCGGGTCTGGTGCCCGGCGGGTCGCTACGGGCCGGCTCGTCGAGGTCGGCACGAGGCCGCTCGGCGGCACCGGGCGGATCGGCGGCGTCGTCCAGGTCGCCGGCGAAGTCCGCGGCGTCGTCGTTGCCGAACGGGCTGACGTCCCAGAAGCCCATGGACCACCCTCCCCATCGCTTGGCCGGCATCGAGCACCGCCCACTCGCGCTGCATCACCACGGGCTCTCGACAAGCATGGCTGCCCGGCGGCGGAAGAATAGCCTTGCCCGCAGTCCTGGCCCCGACCCCGTGCCGGGGTCAGCCGAGGTCTCAGCCCGGCCGGGGGACAGCCGACGCCCTCGGCCCGGTTGTCTGATTCCGCGGGAACGCTGTGTGGCCGAGCAGGCTGTCCAGGCCGGCTGCCGTCGTGGTGCCGCGGATCTGTGGCCGGTCGCGGCGACCGGTGGCTCGCTTGTCAGCACAACCGGCGGCACTTCGCCGGATCACAATGCCGGCCCGCCTGGTGAGCCTCTGTGGACCTCCACGGGCGAAAGCGATTCAATGCCCGGCCGGCGGGCGGATGAGTGCCGCGTCCAGTTCGGTGAACAGGGGCTCGGGGATGGGGAAGCCGGTGTGGGTGGCCAGGCGGCGCCAGCAGCGGCTGCCGTGGGTCCAGGCTGCGGTTATGGCCTCGCTGATCGCGTGGGGGTCGGCGGTGGCGGCCGTTCGGTGCAGGGCGAGCAGCGCGGACGGTGACAGGTCGCGCTCGGCGGAGCGGGACGGGGTCAGCCAATGGTGAGTGCTGTTCTCGGTCAGGCGGGTCATCCACAGCAGGTGGCGTTGGGCGTAGGTCAGGGCGTCCAGGGCGCGCAACAGCTCGCCGCGCCGGGCGACGTGGTGGGCCAGGAGCAGCCAGTTGGCGAAACGGCCGCAGAGTTCGCCGATCGCCTCGGGGGTGGCCGGTGGTGAGGCGGCGGCGGGCAGCGCGTCGAGGGCTTCGCGCAGCGCGCCGGTGCGGTCCAGGACGATCATGCGGTCGCTGGCGGCGCCGCGAGCGGGCCAGGTTCGTACGGCGTCGATGTTGGTGGCGAAGTGGAACTCGCCGCGGATGAGCCCGGGGAAGAACACGACATGGGCGCCGAACTCGTTGACGACCACGTGGCCGATCGGGCCGATGCCGGCGAGCCACGCCCGTGTGTCGACCGGGGTCTCGGAGAACAACCAGAACTCGATGTCGCTGTGCGCGTCGGCCGAACCCTGCGCGAAGGAGCCGTAGGTCAGCGCGGCCACCAGGCGCTCGTCGTCCTGGCAGAGCTGTCTCACCCGGGCGATCAGACGTTCTTGCGGCAGCATCCGATCAAGTTAGCGCGGTAGTCTCGGCCGATGTTCTCGCCTCAGGGGCCGTCGGTGCGTGAGCTGGTCGTACAGGCGATGTCGTCGGTCGAGCACGGCTACGACCTGCTGGCGCCCAAATTCGATCACACCCCGTTCCGTACGCCGGAGAAGATCCTCGACGCGAGTGCCGAAGCGCTGGCCAGCCGGGGACCGTTCGACAATGGGCTCGACGTGTGCTGCGGCACCGGGGCGGGCCTGGAGGTTCTCGAACGGCTCTGCCAGGGGCGGGTGACCGGGGTCGACTTCAGCGCGGGCATGCTCGACCAGGCTCGCCTCGCGCACCCCGGGGCGACGCTGGTGCAGGCCGACGTGCGGGCGCTGGAGTTCGACGCCGAGTTCGACCTCGCTGTCACGTTCGGGGCGCTCGGCCATTTCCTGCCCAGGGAGCGGCCTGCCCTGTTCGCCGGGGTCTATCGCGCGCTGCGCCCGGGTGGGCTGTTCGCGTTCCCGGTCGCCGGGTCGCCGCCGCTCGGCTCGGTCGCGCAGTGGGCCACGCTCGGGTTCGACGTAGCCATGCGGGTCCGTAACGCGGTGTGGCGCCCGCCGTTCGTCATGTACTACCGCACCACGACCCTGCCGCCGTTGCGCGACGACCTGATGGCGGCCGGCTTCACCGTGCAGGCCGTTCCACTGACCGCCTTCGGCGAATACGGCAACGGCAGCCCGCGCCTCGGCCTGATCCTGGCCCACCGATGACGGTCCTGCGCGTCCGAGGGTTCGCCCTGCCCGACGGCGAGCCGATCGACCTCTACGCCGACGGCGACCGCTGGACCACCGACCCGGTTGCCGGGGCCGAGCTCGTGGCCGAGGGCTGGCTGCTTCCGGGCCTGGTCGACGCGCACACCCACCCGGGTGCGGAGGCCCCCGGTCAGCCGCTCGATCACGACATCCTGCGCCAGGACCTTCAGGCCCACCTGTACGCCGGGGTCACGCTGATCCGTTCCCCGGGCCTGGCCGACGACCCGCCCGACTGGTTCGGTCACGCCGACGGCACTCCTCGCGCCGTGCACGCCGGACCGTGGATCGCCCAGTTCGGACAGTTCTTCGACGGGTGGGGCCGCCGGGCCTCCCTCGCCGGCCTGCCCGCCGTCGCCGCCGAGCAGGCCGCGCGCACCGGGTGGGCGAAGATCGTCATCGACTGGCGGGTCGGGCAGGAGATCGTGCCGGTCGGCGTGCTGCGCGAGGCCGTCACCCGCGTACACGGGGCCGGTGGGCGCCTGGCCGTGCACTCGCAGCATCCGGAGGGCGGCGTCGTCGCGGTCGAGGCCGGCGTCGACTCGCTCGAGCACGGGATGGGCCTGGACCCGGCGCTGCTGCCGCGCATGGCCGAGCAGGGCACGGCGCTGACCCCGACCCTGTCCGTGATCACGGGTTCGCTGGCGAAGGCGGTCGCCGAGCCCGACAGTCCGCGCAAACGTTGGTACGTCTCGGGCGCGAGCGTCCACGGTGACCTGACCGCCGCCGCCGTCGAAGCCGGGGTGACCGTGCTCGCCGGCACCGATTCGCGCCCGCACGGCGGCATCGCCGAGGAGATCCAGGCCATGTACGCCGCCGGCGTCTCCCCGCACGAGGCGATCGCCGCCGCGTCGTGGAAGGCCCGGTCGTACCTCGGCCTGCCCGGACTGGTGGACGGCGCCCCGGCCGACGCGGTCGTCTACGAGACCGACCCCCGCACCGATCTGGGCCAGTTGCTCAAACCGCGGGCTGTCATCGTCCGCGGCCGGCGGGTGTGATCGCAACAATGACATTAGGCGATGTCCGACACTTCCACCATCCGGTGATCGACCGAGTGTGATCGCGGGCGTCGATGCCTACGGTCGCTCCATGCTTGGGGAACTCGGAGATCGCACCGTCAACCGCCTCGGCTTCGGCGCCAAGCGTCTGGGCGCCGACCGTACGCACGCCGTCGCCCTGCTGCGTCAAGCCGTCGAGTGGGGCGTCTGGCCCGCCCCGACCAGCTGCGCGGGCTGGTCGAGGCCGACCTGGGGTCGCTGGGCCGAGACCACCTCGACGTCGTCTACCTGCGGCAGCAGGGCCTGGAGTCGGTCGCCGAGCACTTCGGGGTCCTGGCCGACCTGCGGCGGGAGGGGCTGATCCGGCACCTGGGCCTGTCCAACGTGCGGCTCGCCCACCTCGACCAGGCCGAGGCGATCGCCCCGGTCGTGGCGGTCCAGAACCGGTACGGCGTCGACTTCGGCCGCGTCAACGACGAGATCCTCGACGTATGCCGGGCGCGCGGTATCGCCTTCGTGCCGTTCTTCGCCCTCACCGGCGCCGGACGCGAGCAGGGCGGGCTGGCCGGCAACGACACCGTGACCGCGTTCGCCCACGCACACGGAGTGACCCCGGCCCAGGTGCGCCTCGCGTGGACCCTGAGCCGCGGCCCCCACGTCCTCGCGATCCCCGGCACGGGCAACCCCACCCACCTGGCCGAGAACCTGAGCGCCGCCGACCTCGTCGACCTGCCCGGCCTCTCCGAGCTGGCCTAGGGTTGCACCTTCCGTAGCGGCATGTGGTCCAGTGGGCTCACGTCCCGATCCCGTGAGGAAAGGCCCCTGCTCGTGCATTCGTCTTCCGTCCCACCCCGCCAGGTCAAGATCGGTGACGCGGCGGCCTTCGCCGGCAGCACGCCACGGGCGATTCGCCATTATCACGAGATCGGCCTGCTCCCCGAGCCGGAGCGGGGCGGTGACGACCGCCGCCGCTACGGCTACGAGGACATGATCCGCCTGCTGTGGATTCGTAGGATGGCCGACGCCGGGATCGCCCTGGACGACATCCGGGACGCCTTCACCGACGGCCTGGCTTCCGGCGGCACGGACAGCGGAGACGGTATCGGGACCATCCTGGAGCGATTGGCGGAAACCCTCGCCGGGCAGGAGGCGGAACTGCGGCGGCAGCGGACCGCCGTGCAGCGGATGCGCACCGAAGGCAGCCGGATGGGCCTGCTCTCCGACTTGGTCACCGAACGCCTCAAGAGCCTGCCCGAAGGCTCCCTGCACCAGGCGGACCTGGACAGTCTGCTGGTCACCGAGCGGATCTTCGGCCCGCTCGGCGCGGCCGTCCAGGCCACCCGCTTCGTCGTCCTGGCCACGCATCCCGCTCTGCGAAAGGATTCCGACCGCATCGACGCCGCCGAGGAGGCACTCGATGACAGCGTCGCCGTCGATGATCCACGGGTGGCTCAAGTGGCCGTCGAGCGGCACGCCTTCGAAAGCGCCCTGCAGGCCGTCATCGAGGAATCCGGCCTGGGTATGGACGACGATGCCCTCTGCGACGCCTGGGACACCGTGCACTCCGCGACCGCCGACCTCAGCTCTGGCAGGCGGGAGGCCGGCTCCATGAGCGCGTTCGAAGCCGTCGGCAAGATGCCCTACGACTTCTCCCCAGCCCGGCTGCGCTGCATGGAACTGGCCGAGGAACTGTCCGCCCAGGACTCATCCGCTACCTGAGACACTGCCACTCTGTCGGCGGACGAGGAGGGTGAGTTGACGGACACGGTGGCCGAGGAGTTGCGCGTCGCCCGGTCGGCCGACCCGGATCCGGTCGTCGCCAGTGCGGGCTGGGCGCTGACCACCGAGCGCGTCGCCAAGAAGCCGGACGGGCTCGACCTCCCGGGCCTGCTCGACGTGATCGAGAAGGAGATGAAGGACGCCCCCGACCGGCTGCAATGGGCGATGAACCACTGCCTCGCCCAGATCGGCATCGACCACCCGCATCTGCGTGTGCGGGCCGTCGGCATCGGGGAGCGCCTCGAAGTGCTCAAGGATTATCCGACGCCGCCCGGCTGCACGTCCCCGTACGCTCCGGCCTGGAACGCGGAGAACGTGCGCCGTCAGGCGTGAGCCGGCACGCGGGCGAAGTCGGGTTCGGCGGCGGGACGGCCGAAGTGGTAGCCCTGCAGGTAGCGGTAGCCGAGCCGCTGCAACGCCTCGGCCTGCGCCGCCGTCTCGACGCCCTCGGCCACCGCGAGCAGGCCCAGGCCCGAGCTGAGCTGCACCAGCGCTTCGGCGATGACCGTGTTCCGGCCGGCTTCGGTGATGTTGTCGACGAACGACTTGTCGACCTTCAGAATGTCGACGGGCACGGTCTGCAGCAGGCCCAGAGACGAGTGCCCGGTGCCGAAGTCATCCAGAGCGATGCGTACGCCCAGGGCCCGCAGCTCGTGCAGGGCGACCACGGCCTGGCCGCCCTCGAAGACCGCGGTCTCGGTCACCTCGACGGCCAGGCACGAGGCGGGCAGCCCGCTGTCGGCCAGGGCGGCGGCCACCGTCGAAGCGAAGTGCGGACGGGCGAGCTGGCGGGCCGACACGTTGACGCTGACCCGGTCGGGGGCGGCCGGGCCGAGGGTGGCGCGCCAGCCGGCCAGCCGGTGACACGCCGTCCGCAGGATCCACTCGCCGAGCTCGACGATCAGTCCGTTGTGCTCGGCGACCGGGATGAACGCGGCCGGGCTGACCAGTCCACGGGTCGGGTGCTCCCAGCGGACCAGGGCCTCGACGGCGACGACCCGGGCCGAGGGCAGCTCGACGATCGGCTGGTAGACGACGCGGAACTGGCCGTGCTCGAGAGCGGCGCGGATCTCGGCGCCCAGGCGTACGTTCTCCCCGGCCCGCTCGTCCAGAGAGGGCGTCCATTGGCGTACGGGCTCGCCGGTCTGCTTCGCCGCGTACATCGCCGCCTCGGCCTGGCGCAGCATCTCGACCGGGGTGACGTCGCGCCCGCCGGCCAAGCCGATCGCGACGCCGACGTACAGCTCGTGACCGGCCACGGCGAGCGGGTCGGTGGGCGTGCGGGCCAGCGACACCGGAGCACGGAACGCGTGGGCGAGGCCGTCGGCGAACCGGCTCGCGTACCCGGCGTCGGCCTCGGGCAGAAGGACGGCGAACTCGTCACCACCCAGCCGGGCGACCACAGCACCGGCCGGAACGGCGCCGGACAGGCGGGTGGCGAGCAGGCGCAGCACGCGATCGCCGACCGGGCGGCCCAACTCGTCGTTCACGTGCTTGAAGCCGTTGACGCCGAGCAGCGCGATCTGCGGACGGCCATCCTGCAGCGCCTGGCGCACGGCCAGCTCGAAGCGGCGGCGGCTGGCCAGCCCGGTCAGCGGGTCCTGCATGGCGGCCCGGGTCAGCTCGGCCGACTGGCGGCGCACCTCGACCACGAAACCGGACAGCCGCACGAGGACCAGCACGATCAGGACGGTCGCGCCGGCCGCGGCCGAGACGCGGTCGACCGGGTCGTCACCGATGCCGGGCAGGAGCAGCAGCACGGGAGCGAGCAGGGCGCAGGCGCCGAAGAGCAGCATGCGGGCCGGCCCGACCCCGGCCGCCTCGCGGGGAGCGGCGGAGGCGGACATCGACGGATGCAGGGCGGCAGCCGCCCACAGCACGTAGGAGAGCAGGTACAACGGGTCGGCGAGATGGGTCGAGGCCTGCGTGTAGAGCGGGATCGTGACGAAGACGCTGTCGCCGGCGAGCATGAGCGCGGCCGCGGCGACCAGCAGCCGTACGCTCGGGGTCCGCGCGCCGCCGCCGGTGAACAGCCGCGCGAGCAGGCCGATCAGCAGCGCGTCGGCGGCCGGGTAGGCGACCGTCGTGAACCGCTCGATCGTCGACACACCCGCGTCGGCGGCCACCGGGTGCAACACGAAGATCCAGAAGGCGAGCCCGAGGCCGGTGGCGACGATCGCCGCGTCGATCAGGTCGCCGGCCGAGCTGCGACGGCGCCGCACCAGCAGCAGCAGACCCACGACGAGCATCGGGTACGACCCCAGGTAGAACACGTCGGCGATCGAAGGGTACGGCGACCGGTGCAGCACCTGGATGTAGAACTCGTAGGTCAGGTCGCCCGCCACGAACGTGAACTGGCCGGCCGCGAACCACCGCCACATGCGCGGCCGGTCGGGGCGGTGCAGCCGCAGCCCGTACAGGATCGCGCCCGCCGCGGCCAGCCCGACGACGTCGTACAGGATGCTCGCGATCAGGCTGCGATCGGGCAGCACGTAGTGGCAAGTGGTCGCGATCGTGCCGGCCACGAGCCACCAGAACCAGATCCGTCTGTGCCCCACACCCGCTCACTCGTCGTCCAAGGCGACAAGTTGAGAGTTAGCGGTGGACTTCACAAGATCCGGTGCGGTAGCTTCCCCACGCCATTGATCTTCTCGGGTGGGTGGAATGACTGCCGTCGATCGCCAGGTCGTGCTCCGCCGCTTCACGCGCGCCACCTACCAGGTGGCCGCGGTCGGTGCCCTCGCCCTGACCGTGCAGGCCGTGATCTTCCCCGCGGTCGGCGCTGGCCCCGTCTGGCTGCTGGCCACGATCCCGCCCCTGCTGACCGCGGCCGCCGTCCTGACGATCAAGTCCATCCCGTACGAGCATGTGAAGTTCCCCGGTTAGCCGGCGCTCAGCGTCGTCCAGTGCCCGGCCGTACGGAATCCGAGCCCCTCGAACAGTGGAAGCTCGTGCTGTCCGAAACGGCGTCCGCGGCGCTGTCCGTGCCGCGGCCGGTGGTGCCGTCCGTGCCGCCGTCCGTGGTGGCCTCTGTCGGGGTCATGCTTTCTCCTCGGCGCTCAGCCCGGAGTTCGAGGGAGCTCCGGATCCACCGTCCGCGACGTGGCCCGCGGACCGGTCTCATCCGGGGAGACGCACCAACTCGGAAGAACTTCATCGCGGCCGAGGGTTGCGTGGCCGTGGCACACGTGTCCTGCGCCACGCGCCGCGATCTCCGCCGCCGCGATGCCGCAAGAGCATGAAAGCGGCCGCGACGCAGCGGGCAAACCGTCTGGCGCGGCGGTGAGCCGCCCGCGCGGGCACGGGCTGCGGGCTGCCGGGGTTCACGGCGGACGCCTGATCACTCGGCTCGGGTGAAGGTGAGCGCCTTTGCTGTTGCCACGGCGGCGCGGCCGGGGGCGGTCTGGAAGGGTCAGTAGATGTTGGTGTGGGCGATGACCTGGGCCGGCGAGGGAGCTGCGTAGGAGGTCAGGTGTTCGGTTTCAACCTGGAGAGCCTCCGGGGTCGAGGTCTGCCCTGGAGGCCCGGTGCAGGCATCTGGTTCGCGCGGCCGTTGCCTCGGGCCCAGACCGCCTCGCCCGTGACGGCCGGTCGCGGTGACTGGTCGGTCGCGCAGGCTGTCCAGGCCGGTTGCCGTCGTGGTGCCGCAGTGGTGCGGCCGGTCGCGGTGACCGGTTGGGTTCGCCGCCGTGCCTAAACCAGGAAGCAGGGCTCTGCCCGGCTTGATCGTTGAGCTGATCCTTGAGGCAGGGGCCTCGATCGCGTTCCAGGGGCCTGAAACCAGGATCTCGGAACGATCATGGACGGGGAGGGGCCTGTATTCCTGAACTTGGGAACTGTCGTCCGGCTTGACTGCTTGTCAGCGCAACCGGGCGGCACCATGCTGCACCACGACGCCGGCCCGCCTGGCAAGCCTCGGTGACCACACTGCCGCCGTGACCGGCCACGGAAAGCGGATGCCCGACCCGGGCCGAGTCCCCGACCCGGGATAGCTGAGGGCAGACCTCCGCGGCAAAGCTCTCTGGACTGGACGGACCCTCTGACAAGAACGGGCCGTGAACCGGTCGGCGCTGGACGGCGTTTGGGCCTCAGGCGGTGGACAGCCGCCCGCGGATTGAACCGGGCGGTCGTGATGTCCGTACCACCGCGCATGTGGGATGACGGGCGATTGCTGGCAGCGCTCGCCGCGCTGCCACCGGAGGCCTTCATCGAGGGCCCGGCCGACGATGACGAGCTGAGGTGGCGGCGCACGGCGAGGCGCTTGCGACGAGAACTGGGCGCGGAGCCGGTCTCCGCTCTGCCGCCGGGACACATCGCCCCGGTGCTGGAGCTGCGGCGCACCCCGGTCGACTGACCGGAGGCCGGCCGGCTGCCCCGGGAGAGGACGCGGTAACAGATGACTGCGGACGACCTGCCGGCCACTGCCGGAGGCAACACCGAGACGAGCGCCACCGACCGGCCCGACAGCGTGGATCACGAGGGCTGGCCCGCCGACGTCGACGTGCCGGACGACGGGGCGGAACCGAAGCTCTGGTTCACGCGGACCGCCGTGCCGGACGATCAAGAGAACGGCCCGTCCGGCACGGGGGAGAACGGGCCGGGTCTGACGCAGATCGTGGAGCTGCGGGAGCGGGCTGCCGGGCCGGACCGGGACGCGGCCGTGGCTGCCCGTGCAGCGCTCGGGCGGCTGGTGACCGATGACAGCCGGGAAGTCGCGGTAGTGGCCGAGGAAGCCCTGCGGGCCACGTCGGTCGGGCTCGAGCCCGCGCGGGTCGACTTCGGGCCTGTCTCGCCGGGAACGCCCCAGCTGGTGGCGGCAGTGAAGATCACGGGGCCGCCGATGGCCCTGGCGTCGGAGCTTCGGGTCACGGGGACCGGCCTGCGGGCGCGGATCGCCGGTGATCAGCTTCAGGTGGCCTGGCTGCCGGGGGATGGCCCGCTGACGGGGATGGTGTCGCTCAACGGGGTGGCGGGAGCGGCCGACCTGCCGGTCACCGGACATATCGCCACCGGACCGACAGGCGACGGGCCCGCCGAAGCTAGGCCGAGCGCCCTGACCGGGCCGAGCGCCCTGACCGGGCCGAGCGCCCTGACCGGGCCGAGCGCCCTGACCGGGCCGAGCGCCCTGACCGGGCCGAGCGCCCTGACCGGGCCGAGCGCCCTGACCGGGCCGAGCAGCCCCCGATCACCGCTGACCGCGACGACCCGGATGCCGGCCGCGGGTCGTCGCGGGAAAGGGCTGCTCCTCGCCGCCGCGACCGCCGTCGTGCTTCTCGCGGGGACCGGTATCGCCGCCGCCGTCACCCTCAACGGCGACAAATCACCCGACTCGCAAGCGGTCGGGAACTCCGCGCCGCAGGAGAAGGAACCGGCGGGGGCACCAGCGCCAAGCGACCAGGGAGCCGTACCGCCGGCCGACGGATCAGCGCCGTCGGCCGAAACGACCGCGCCGCCGACCGAGGGAACAACGCCGGGTGCTGCAGCCGCCCCGCCAGCCAGCCGGGACAAGCCGGTCGTCGAGGGGACGATCAAGGTCGGGGACGAGCCCGAGGGCGTCGCGGTCTCGCCGGACGGCCGCACCCTCTACGTCGCCAACCAGAGCTCGCGCATCCTGTCCGTCGTCGACTTGGCGTCGAAAGCCGTCGTGCCGGTCACGCTTCGCAACACCCCGCGTTTCGTGGCCGTCTCGCGGGACGGGCAGCGTGTTTTCGTCTCGATGTACGAGAACGACCTCAGCGGCAGCGGGGTGGCCGTTGTCAACGCCCGCACCCGTCAGGTCGAGCGCAACCTCAGCACGGGCGTGCAGCCGTACGCCCTCTCGGTCGCTCCTGACGGCCGGCTGTGGGTGCCTATTCACGGCGGGCGCAACGTCGAGATCTTCGGTGCGGGCGACCTGAAACCTGACGGGCGCGTGTTCGTGCCCGAGAACCCGCACGCGGTCTCGTTCGACGCCGCCGGGGAGCGCGCTTTCACACCCGATCACGAGTCGAGCACGGTCTCGGTCATCGACACGCGTGACGATCGGCGGCTGCGGTCGATCCCGGTCAGCCGGTCCCCGCACAGCCTCGCCGTCGCGCCTGACGGGCGTACGGTCGTGGTGGCCTGTTTCGACGCGGACGCCGCCGACCTGATCGACGCGGTCACGCTCGAACGCCGCGGGTCGTTGCCGGTGGGCGACAAACCGCAGGCCGCCGCCTATGCGATGGACAGCCGCCATGCGTACGTGGTCAATGAGGCGGGCGATTCGGTCTCGGTTCTCGATCCGCAGGCGCGCAAGGTCACGGCCACGGTCGCGGTCGGCAACAGTCCGCGCGCGATGGCCGTCTCGGCGGACGGACGGTTCGCCTATGTGACGAACGGCCGGGACGACACCGTGTCCGTGCTGCGGGTCGGGTGATCTGCCCGAACGAGTGATTGCCCTGGTGGAAGCGGTATCCGGCATGATCACCTGAAGGGGAACGGGCGAGGCGGGGAGCGAAGCAGCGTGCGAAGGCGGGAGAGCGGCACCGACGAGGTGTTGATCCGCCAGCTCTTCAACGAGCACGGCGGGGCACTGCTGGCCTACGCCACGCGCCTGATGGGTGATCGCGCCCTCGGCGAGGACGTGGTGCAGGAGACCCTGATCAGGGCCTGGCGCAACCCGGAGGCCCTGACCAACGACAAGGGCTCCGTACGGGGTTACCTGTTCACGATCACCCGCAACATCGCGATCGACCGGCACCGCGCCCGTCAGGCCCGCCCGGCCGAGGTCGCCGAGACGATCAGCAGCACCCCGGTCGCCAAGGACCACGCCGACCAGGTCGTCGACTCGATGGTCGTGCTCGGCGCGATGGAGAAGCTCTCGGACGAGCACCAGGAAGTGCTCAAGGCCATCTACTTCCAGGGCCGTACGGTCGACGAGGCCGCCGAATCACTCGGGGTGCCCGCGGGAACCGTGAAGTCGCGCAGCTATTACGCGTTGCGGCGGCTGCGGGAGGCGATGACCGAAAGACCGGTCGTCGTGGAAGGGGCGGCGTGATGAGCGAGCACGAGAACGAGCTGCTCGGCGCGTACGTCCTGGGCGTGCTCGACGACGGTGAACGCGACACGGTGCGCGGGCATCTCGACGGGTGCGAGAGGTGCCGCCGCGAGGTCGACGAGCTGCGCGAGATGGAGTCGGCCCTGGGGGAGCTGCCGCCCGAGGCGCTGCTCGACGGGCCGCCCGCGGGCGGTGACCTGCTGTTGCAGCGCACCCTCAAGCAGGTGCGCGGCGAGCGGGTTCGTGACGACCGCCGGCGCCGTACGGTGTGGGTGGCCGCTGCCGCCGCTGCTGCCGTGGTGGTGCTGGGCGGTGGAACGCTGCTGGGGCGGGGGACGGCGCCTGACGCGCCCCCGACGGCGCAGGCCAGTCAACCGGCTGGAACTCGCACGGCGACCGCCACGGACGCGGCCACCGGTGCCACGATGACGGCGTCGGTGATTCCGGCCGCCGGGTGGGTGCGGGTGCACGCCGCGGTGAGCGGGGTCGCGGCGGGGGAGCAGTGCCGCCTCTACGTGCTGGCCAAGGACGGTTCGCGGCGGGAGGCCGGAAGCTGGCTGATCTCGGAGAAGGCGGCCGCCGAGGGCGGGACCGTCGACGGGTCGGCGCTGGTCGCCCCGGCCGATGTGGCGGCGGTGCAGGTGGAGACGTTCGCCGGGCGGCCGCTGGTCACCGTGCCGGTTTGAGCAGGTCGGCTTCGATCGCCGCGCGGGCCGCGTCGCGCAGGGCCCCGACGTCGGGGTAGTCGGCCGGGTCGAGGGGCGGGAGCACCCGTACGTGCGCGTCGACGTGGTCGCGCAGGATCAGTCCGTGGCGGGGGAGCGCGGCCCGGGTGCCGTGGACGGCGACGGGGATGATCGGCGCGTGGTGACGTACGGAAAGCTCGAAAGCGCCGTTCTTGAAGGCCTGGAGCTGACCGTCGGGCGTGCGCCGGCCCTCGGGGAAGATGATCACGGACGATCCGGCGGCGAGCAGGCGGTCGCAGTGGGCCATCATCTCGCGCACCGAGGCGCCGCTGCCGCGCTTGAGGGGCACGTAGTCGTTGAGCCGCATGTTCCAGCCGATCAGCGGGACCTTGAAGATCTCTTCCTTGGACACCCATTTGAACGGGCGGAACAGGGCGAACAGCACGAGGATGTCGATGAGCGACGCGTGGTTGGCGACCAGGACGGCCGGACCCCGCCACGGCACCCGATCGCGGCCGGTGACCCGCAGACGCCACAACGGGTTGACGTAGACGTAGAACGACGCCCACGCCGACGAGTAGAGGTGCAGGACGACGCGCCGCCGGTCGAACGGGAGGGTCACCGCCCACACGACGGCCGCGACCACGAAGAAGACGACGCAACTGAGGGCGATGAACGCCCAGTAGGCGACCGAGAAGAGCCGGAGCACGGCCGAAGTGTAAACGGGTAGCCTGCGGCGATGACGAGCCAGAGGCAGTCGGGGTTGCTTTTCGCCGGGCTGGTGGGAGCCTTGGCCGGTGCGGCGCTGGCCGGGCGCCGGGGCGCGGCGGCGGGGGCTTTCCTGCTCGCCGCTACCGACGCGGTGGCGCGGGTGCGGCAGAAGCCGGGGGAGATTCCGGCGTGGTGGTCGCGGGTCGTGATGAGCGGGGCGCTTGCGGCGCCGGCGGGGTGGGCCGCGGGACGGTTCCTGAAGCCGGCGACAGTCGGTCTGGTCGCGGGATCGGTGGCGGGGGCTCTCGGGTTGCGGCCGCAGAAGGTGGCGCTCGGGCCGGTCGTCGGGGCGGTCGCCGGGCTGGTGGGTCGGCGCGCGTCACCGGCGGTCGTGGCGGCGGGCGCGGTGGTGGGTTTCCGGGTGCTGTCCGCGATGGTGTTCCGCGAACCGCAGGTCGATCTGCTGGCCACGCAGGTTCCGGCTGCGGAGCTGCCGTTCGTGGTTCCGCTCGCGGCGCGAGGCCGGTACGTCGGCACCGGGTATGTGCGGGAGCTGGCCGAGGTGCTGGGCGGCGACTATCGGGCCGACGTGCCGGACGTGGGGATCGTCGGGTCGCTCGACGATCTGGCCGGGCCGCGGTTCGACCCGGGCGGCGTGGACCCGCTGGTGCGCGAGTTCTACGAGCGGACGACCCGGTTCCGGCTCGACATCGTGCCGGTGTGGCGGCCCTGGGTGCGGCCGGGCTATCTGCTCTATCGCACGCTGGTGGCGCGGCCGCTGGGCCAGGCGAACGTGCCGATGAACCAGCGCGAGACCCTGCGCGGCGTCCGCAGCCGCATCGACACGATCTCCAGCGGCGCGGAAAGCGTACGCGGGTGGATCCGGTCGTTCGCGGACACCGACGAGCCGATCTATGTGGGCATCTACACGACCTACCGGTACGAGGGGCGCGGCTACGTCAGCGTCGGGTTCCCGGTGCCGCAGGGCAACTTCACGGCCACGCTGCTGCCGTTGCCGCGGGCCGGGGGCGGGCTCGTGCTGACCAGCCGCAGTTCGCTCGCGCACCCGGGGCACTACCTGAGCTACATCGACCCGGCGACGGGGGAGCTCACCACTTTGGCCGTGCACGGCTTCGCCGAACAGCTCGACGTCTATGTGGAGAACGGATCGTTGCGGGCCGAGCACGCGTTCTCGCTGTTCGGGCTGCCGTTCCTGGTGCTGCACTACACGATGCGCCGCAAGTGACCGTTCTCGTACACGTCATCCGGTGTCGGCATGACGGCAGCCGAGCAGATTTCACGTTGAGCCGGCCGGTTTCTCCAGCCGTTTCATGCGGGTCCAGCCGTCCCAGCCTCGTTGGCGCATGCGGTCGCGTAGCCACCCGGCCCGCTGGTCGGCGGCGTCGGCCAGATCGTCGAGCAGGGCGAACGACGTGTCGTCCTGGCCCGTCCCGGCGAGGTCGAGCCCGGCCGCCTCCCACTCCTCCGCGAACTCGACCATGATGTCGATGGCCTCCTCCGCGAGCGGTTCGTCGACCTCCTGGCTCTCCATGAGTTGCGACAACACCTGATACAGCCGGACGACCCTGGGGTCCTCGAGCTGCGCGATCTTGTCCGGAACCCAGGTGAGCACCTCGTCGGGCCAGCGGGCCGCCATGAGGATCCACCCGTCCCGCTCGCCGGCCAGCATCCGTTCGGACGTCCCGATCGCCCGGAGCCGATCGAGATAGGCGACGACCTCCGCCGGAAGCACCAGGCTGTCTCCGGCCGTGAGCTGCCGGACCTGCTTGCGACTGGCCTCCAGCCGTTCGATCTCACCGCGGAGGCGTGCGTCGATCTGCTCCACCGTCTCGGCCAGGGTCGCCTCGTCGGCCTCGAGCATCCGGGAGATCTGCGTCAAAGGCACGCCGGCGTCGGCGAGCGTACGGATCTTGATGAGTGACACGAGGGCCGGCGCGCCGTACTTGCGGTAGCCCGAGGCGTCACGTTCCGGCTCGGGCAGCAGTCCGATCTGGTGGTAGTGCCGCACCGCCCGCACCGTCACACCCGCGTACGAGGCCAACTGCCCGATGGTCAGCATGCTTCGATCCTGGCTCAGCTGACCCGGCGACGGTAGGTGGTGCCGGCGAAGGTAACGGCCACCACCAGCAGACCCGCGCACCAGGCGAGAGCGGTCCAGATGCCGGTGCCGACCGGCTGCTCGGTGAACAGCGCTCGCAGGGTGTTGACGATGGAGGTCACCGGCTGGTTCTCGGCGAACGCGCGGACCGGTCCCGGCATCGACGCGGTGGGCACGAAAGCCGAGCTGATGAACGGCAGGAAGATCAGCGGATAGGCGAACGCACTCGCGCCGTCCACCGAACTCGCGGCAAGTCCCGGGATGACCGCGAGCCAGGTCAGCGCCAAGGTGAACAGGACCAGGATGCCGGCGACGGCGAGCCAGTCGAGCACGCCCGCGCCGGAGCGGAAGCCCATCGCCAGGGCGACCAGCACGACCACGACGACCGAGATCAGGTTGGCGACCAGCGACGTCAGGACGTGCGCCCACAGCACGGCGGCCCGGGCGATCGGCATGGACTGGAACCGTTCGAAGATCCCGCCCTGCCGATCGGTGAAGAGCCGGTACGCCGTGTAGGAGATCCCCGAGGCGATCGTGATGATCAGGATGCCGGGCAGCAGGTAGTTCACGTACGAGCCGGTGCCGGCCTGGATCGCCCCGCCCAGGACGTAGACGAACAGCAGCAGCATGGCGATCGGCGTGATCACCGTGGTGATGATGGTGTCGGGGCTGCGCGCGATGTGGCGCAGCGAGCGGCCCAGCAGTACGGCCGTGTCACCGAGGAAGTGCTTGTTCATCGCTGTTCTCCGACCAGGCTCAGGAAGACGTCCTCGAGGGTGGGCTGCTTCTCGACGTACTCGACCTTGGCCGGGGGCAGCAGGCGCTTGAGCTCGGCAAGGGTGCCGTTCACGATGATCCGGCCCTCGTGCAGGATCGCGATCCGGTCCGCGAGGTGCTCGGCCTCGTCGAGGTACTGCGTGGTCAGCAGGACGGTCGTGCCGCCCGCGGCGAGTTCCTGGACCGCCGACCAGACCTCCAGGCGCGCCTCCGGGTCCAGCCCGGTGGTCGGCTCGTCCAGGAAGATGACCGGGGGATCCCCGATCAGGCTCATCGCGATGTCCAGCCGGCGCCGCATCCCCCCGGAGTACGTCGCCACGCGGCGCCCGCCCGCGTCGGTCAGCGAGAAGCGGCGCAACAGGCGGTCGGCGATCGGGCCGGCGTCCTTGAGGTGCCGCAGCCGGGCGACCAGGGTGAGGTTCTCCCGCCCGGTGAGGATCTCGTCGACCGCCGCGAACTGGCCGGTCAGGCTGATCGACTCACGGACGTCGGCGGCCCGCGTCGTCACGTCGAAACCGTTGACCTCCGCGCGGCCGCCGTCGGCCTTGAGCAGGGTGGACAGGATTCTCACCAGGGTGGTCTTGCCGGCCCCGTTCGACCCGAGCAGAGCGAAGATGCTGCCCCGGGCCACGTCGACGTCGACGCCGCGCAACACCTTCAATTCTTTGTACGACTTCTCGAGGCCGCGCACGTGAATCACTGCGCCTTCGGCCCGGTCGGTCGCCGGTGAAGTATTCATGCACGGCAGCATGGAGGGTTGACGCTGCGTCAGGGTCAAGCCCGCGCGCCGAGACCCCGGTTCCGCTACGAGGCGAGCCGCAGCCAGGTCAGCACGGCCAGGACCCGCTTGTTCGTCGTGGCGCGGCCCTCCCCCGCGGAGAGGCTGATGCCCAGCTTGTCGAAGATGCGGCCCGCGTGGTCCTCGATGGTGCGTTCGGTCAGCGACAGCCGGCCCGCGATCCCCATGTTCGAGTAGCCCTCGGCCATCAGCTTCAGCACCTCGGTCTCCTGGCGGGTCAGGGAGTCGAGCGCGCTGTCGCGGCGGGCCGGGCGCAGCAGGCGGCTGGCGATCGAGCGGCCCAGCACCGGTTCGCCCGCGACGAGCCGGGTCAGCTGGGGGCCGAGCGAGACGATGTCGACCTCGTCCTTGCGCAGGTAGCCGATGCCGGTCTCGAAGTCGCGCAGCAACTGGATCGCCTGCGTGGTCGCGGTCTCGGCCGAGAGCATGAGGATCGCCGTCCCCGGGCTCTCCTTCTTGACCGTACGGGCCACCGCGATTCCTTCGTCGTCGGCGTCCTCGGAGAGTTTGACGTCGATGATCGCCACGTCGACCGAGTGACGGCGTACGCCGGTGACGAGCTCGGCGCCCGTGGCCGCGTCGACGAGCACCTCGAAGCCGCTGTCGCGCAGGCATCGGGCGACGGCCGTACGGAAGATGGCGTGGTCGTCGGCGATCGCGATCCTCATGCTGCTCCGATCAGCGGGATGGTGACGGTGAGCCGCGTGCCGTGCCCGTTGCGGCTGGCCAGTTCGAGGCGGCCGCGCAGGGCCCGCACCCGGTCCTCGACGCCGTGCAGCCCACCACCGAGCGTGACGGTGGCCCCGCCCCGCCCGTCGTCGACGACCTCGCCGATGATCGCGTCGTCGCGCACGTCGACCCGTACGTGAACCGACTCGGCCTGAGCGTGTTTCATCACGTTGGTCAGGGCTTCGCTGAGGATGTAGTACATCGCGAGCTCGATGCGCGGGGCGAACCGCCGGGCGGGCACGTCGAGCCGGATCCGCCGCCCGAACCCCTCGGCCGCCTCCTCGAGCGCGCCGGCCAACCCGTCATGCGCGAGGGATGTCGGGTGCAGGCCGCGGCTGATCGAGCGGACCTGTTCGATGACGGCGACGACCCGGTCGTTGCAGTCGGCCAGCCGTTCGAGGGTGGCGCCCGGCGGCACCTGCCCGAGCAGCCCGACCAGTTGCAGGCGCAGTGCGGCGAGTTCCTGCTGCACACCGTCGTGCAGGTCGCGGGCGAGTTCCTTGCGGCCGTCGTCCTCGGCGGCCATCAGCCGGTCCTGGATGTCGCGCATCTCCTCGGCGTGCACGAGCTGCAGTTGTACGGCCTGCAACGCCGACGACGAGGCTTCCAGCGCGATCCGTACGGTCGGGTCGTGCTCCGCCTGCGCGGTGCTGAGGGCGCAGACCGCCAAAGGCCCACCCCCGGGCGTACGGATCTGCAGGCCGGAAGCCGTGCGTCGCAGGCGCCCGGCCGTGTCGACGAATGCGGCCGCGCCGGGAATCCAGTACCAGACCTCGAGCTCCGGGTCGCGCAGCACGACGCGTAGACCCGACCGCACCGATTCCGGGGTGGCGTGGCCGATCAGCGTCAGGAGCTGGGCGGCGACCCTGTTCTCGAGCCACGCCGAGCGCAGCGCCCCGGCGAACAGCGTCAGCGGCAGGATGATCGCCGTCGTGCCCTGCGCGCCACGCGCCGCCATGATCGCCGGCACCGAGCTGTCCGTACCCATGATCGGGTATTGGACGACCGCCGCTGTCACCGCGAAAATGGCGCTGACCACGAGCATGGCGGTGCTGTTGCGCGGGCCCGGCCGCCGTTGCTGCAGGACCAGCACCCACACGAACGTGAGCGCGAGGACGACGTACGAGATGGCTCCGGCCTCGGTGACCGCCGAGCCGATCCGTTCGGGGACGTCGAGGTTGAACCAGAGCACGTCGGGCGAGTAGCCGAGGCGTTCGGGGGCGACGGTCAGGCAGATCGCGGTCTGCGAGAAGATCAGGATGACGAACGCCTCGATCGTCCAGGCCCACTCGTACCAGCGGTCGAACCTTGCCCGGCCGTGCAGCAGGATGCCGGCGCCCAACGCGAGGAAGAACACCGACTGGGTGTATTCGCCGATGAGCGGGTAGGCGCCGGTGTCGCGGGCCAGCACCCAGCCGATCGCGAAGAGCACCGAGGCGGCCAGGAGCAACAGGCCGGTACGGGGACTGCCGGCGCGCTGGGCCAGCAACAGCCCGGCGCCGGCCAGCGAACCCGACAGCAGCACGGCCAGGACGGCCGGGATCGGATGGCCGACCCAGTAGGGCCAGGCGGCCGGCAGCGGGATCACCCCGACGACGACGGCGATCAGCACCGGCAGGGCGGCCGGGTGCAGCGCCCGCGGGGTGCGGTCGAGAAGGTACACCGGTTGCACCTCCGCATCGTGCTCGGCGCCGGGCGGCAGCGGGAACAGTGCCTTCCCGGTGTTGTCCCGTGGGAAACCACGTCCGTCCACCGTGCCCACCGGCCGACGCCCCGGAAACCACCGTTCGGGGGACGGGCGCATCCACCATAGACATTCCCTGTTTACCTACATGGCCCATTTCCCGGCGCGCTTCCACAATGAATTCACGCTAGGGAAAAGGAGGATCGACATGCGGAACAGGATGCGATCGACCATCGTGGCGGCGGCCGTCGTGCTCGTGCTGCTGATCAGTGGTGCCGCGTTCGCGGCCTACTCCTGGACGCGCCGCACGGCGGTCGGCGTCGAGACGGCGAAGGCGGCCGAACCGACCGTGAAGATCACCGGCGCGGTGGCGGGCCTGGTGCCCGGCAAGAGCGGCACGGTCAACGCCGTGATCAGCAACGACAACGACTTCGCGGTACGGGTCGACGCCATCAAGGGCGGCAACAAGGCGACCGACGGCGGGTGCCCCGAGTGGGCGGTGCGGGTCGTCGAGCCCACCGCGGAACTCGTCGTCCCGGCGCGGTCCACCAAGAAGTTCCCGGTGCGCATCCGGATGGAGGAGTGGGCCGACGAGAAATGCGCCGGCCGGCAATTCTCCCTGGACGTCGAGACCACTATTTCCCCGGCCTGACATTCCCGGCCGGAAAGGAGCATCGGCGTGGAAATCATCGTCTGTGCCGGCGGCATTCTCGTCGCGGCCGTCGTGAGCTGGCTCGTCAACCAGCTCCCCGTCCTCAAGGTCAGGTCCACGTCGTTCCGGGTGCTGATCGCGCTGGTGGTCGTCGCCCTGTGCGTCACCTCCGGCCTGATCATCCGGTATCAGATCTCGCTCGACGAGATCGACAAACCCCTCGCGGTGATCACGTCCCCGTCGGACGGGGCGCGGATCGACCGGCCGCAGGAGGTCGCCGTCGAACTGCGCAAGGCCCTGCCGAAGGGCCACTCGCTGTGGCTGGCCTACCAGAACGAGCTGGGCGGCCCGGTCATCGTGCAGGCGGCGAAGTGCCAGATCTCCCGTACGAGTGCCGACTGCGGCCCGCTGTGGGTCGGCCACGACGAGCACGACCGCGCCGCGTTCAAACTGCTGCTGGTCGTGGCCGACGCGGGGGCCGGCGCCGTGCTTCGCGGCAACGGCCCGGCCACCGGCGGCGACGGCGACAACAAGAGCTGGACGGCCCTGCCCGACGGCGTCGAGCGGGTGAGCGTCGCCCGCCGGGTCGTCCTCAAGGACCGCGACCGGTGACAGCGCGCTACGGGGCCGCCGGCCGGAACCGCACGTCCGGCTCGGCGGTCGGGTCGGTGAAGTGGCACAGCACCTTGCCGCTCGCGGTCTGCGGTTCGACGTCGCTCATGCCGTCCTCCCGGTGTGCCGATTCGCTCGTACGTGAGTAGAGACGGTCTCCGCGGCGAAATCTCATCGGTCCTCGCGCTCAGAGCAGAGCGAGAGCCTGGCCGAGCAGGTTTACGGAGCCGACCGTTATCGGGTCGACGACGAGCTGGACGTGAGCGGCGCCGGCGGCCGCCATCGCCTGGATGTGGCGGGCGATGTCGGCCGGGGAACCCTCGACCGGGTTGGACGACGCGTCGACGTCGGGGCGGCCCTCGGCGCCGGGCAGGCGGATCAGGACGGCGGCGGTCGCCCGCACCTCACCCGGGGCGCGGCCGGCGACCGCCGCGGCCCGGTCGACCCGCTCGCGTACGGCGGCGAAGCCCTCCGGGGTGTTGCCGTAGTCGGCCCACCAGACGTTCCAGGCGTCGACGTGGGGCAACCCGATGCGCAGCATGCGTGGGGCGACCGAGCCGAGCCACAGCGGCGGACCGCCGGGGCGTACGGGTGGCGGGTCGAGCGTGCAGTCGGCGGCGACGTGGTAGGTGCCGTGGAAGTCGACGTGGCCGTCGCGCAGCAGGCCGCGGATGATCGTGAACGCCTCTTCGAAGCGGGACACGCGGTGGTCGTACGGGAAGCCGAAGGCGGTGAACTCGCGCACGTTCCAGCCCGCGCCCAGCCCGACGATCAGCCGTCCGCCCGAGATCGCGTCGACCGTGGCAGCCTGTTTGGCCAGCATCGCCGGGGCGTGGAACACGGTGGCCGCGACGAGGGGGCCGAGCTGCACGCGGGTGGTGACGGCGGCGAGGGCGGCCAGGGTCGTCCACGCCTCGAACGGGCCTTTGACGGTGCCGTCGGGAGCGTCGAAGAGCAGGTGGTCGCCGACCCAGAGGGAATCGAAGCCGACCTGTTCGGCCGTGTGGGCCAGGGCGGCCGTCTCGGGCCAGCCGACCCGGCGTTCCTCCTCGGGCAGCTGCAGACCAACCAGGCACGGCCTCGCCACGTACGGACCTTAGCGTCTGTCGCGCGGCGAGCCGGTGGTCACCTTCGTACAGGCCCTGCCGCCACTGGCCTACTTCAGCCTGTTCATCATCTGGTTCGGCATCGACGAGACGCCGAAGCTGTGGCTGCTGTCGATCGCCGCGCTGCCGCCGGTCGCCGTGGCCACCGCCGGCGCCGTGCAGGGCGCGCCGACCGGGCTGGTCGAGGCGGCGCGGGCGCTCGGGGCGGGCCGCTGGGCGGTGGTGCGGGACGTGACGCTGCCGAACGCGCTGCCCGACTACCAGATCACGTGGACGAAATTCGACTCCGGCGCCAGCATCAACACCGCGTTCGTGGCCAAGAGCGTCGACATCGCGGCCATCGGGTCGAGTCCCGTCGCGCGTGGCCTGTCGGCGCCGCTCAACATCCCGTACAAGGTGGCCTTTGTCCTGGACGTGGCGGGCGACAACGAGGCGCTGGTCGCGCGCAACGGCAGCGGAGTGACCGACGTGGCCTCGCTGAAGGGCAAGAAGGTGGCGACGCCGTTCGCCTCGACCGCGCACTACAGCCTGCTCGCGGCGCTGGACAGGGCCGGCGTGAAGGAGAACGAGGTCATTCGATTCGTTGTCCCCGCACTTCGCCGCCATCGTCCACGGCGTCGACCTGACCAAGCGGCTCAAGTTCCTGGTCGCGTTCCGGCCGGGGGTGCTGTCGCCGACGCCGGCCGCGCAGATGGCGTCGACCGTGTCGGCGCCGTCGAGCTAGGCCACCAGAACCGGTCCCCGCACATGGTCGCCAGTGCGGGGACCAGCACGGTACGCACCAGGAGCGTGTCGAGCAGCACGCCGATGCCGACGATCACGCCGATCTGGGTGAGCGTGATGACCGGCAGCACGCCGAGCACCGCGAAGACGGCTGCGAGGAGGATGCCCGCGCTGGTGATGACGCCGCCGGTGACGGCCAGGGCGTGGACCATGCCGTCGCGGGTGCCGCGCCGCGGCGTCTCCTCCTTGGCTCGCGTGACCAGGAAGATGTTGTAGTCGACGCCCAGCGCGACCAGGAACAGGAACGCGAGCAGCGGTACGCCGGTGTCGAGGGCCGGGTAGTCGAGGACGGTCCGGAACAGCCAGCTCCCGGCGCCCAGGGCCGCGGCGAAGCTGGCGATGACCGTCAGCAGCAGCAGAACCGGGGCCACCAGGGCGCGCAGCAGCCCGATCAGCACGAGCAGCACGACGATCAGCACGGCGGGGACGATGACGGTCAGGTCGCGCCGGGCCGCGTCGCGGTCGTCGAGGCTGGCCGCGACACTGCCGCCGACCAGGGCGTCCTCCGGTCCGACCCGCTCACGCAGAGCGCGCACGGTGTCGTAGGCCTCGGGGGTGTCGGGCGCGGCGGTGAGCACGGCGCTGATGCTCGTGAGGTTGCCACTCTGTTCCCCGACGCGGGCGGTGGCGACGCCGGGGGTCTTGGTGACCAGCGCGAGGACCTCCTCGGCGCGGGCGGGGGTGGTGATGACGGTGGCCGGGTCGGTGGCGCCGGCCGGGAAGTAGCGGCTGACGGTTTCGAGGCCGTCGACGGCCTCGGCCTCGACGCGGAACTGGTCGGCCTGCGAGAGCCCGAGCTTCGTGCCGACCAGGCCGCTGCCCAGGGCGGCCAGCACGATGACGGCGGCGATCGCGACGCGGGCGGGGCGGCGGGCGACGCCGCGGCCGATGCGGGCCCAGATGCCGTTCTCGGCCTCGACGCCGGCCTGCCCGACGCGGGGGACGAACGGCCAGAACAGGCCGCGGCCGCAGACGAGCAGGGCGGGTGGCAGCACGAACAGGGCGAAGACGGCGGCGATGGCGATGCCGGCCGCCCCGGCGACGCCGAGCGCGAGGTTCTTGCCGAGGCTGGCGAGCAGCAGGGTGAGCAGGCTGAGCACGACCGTGCCGGAACTGGCGAGCACGGCGGGACCGGCGCCGCGCAACGCCGTACGCATGGCCTCGAAACGGTCGTCGAAGTGGTGCAGTTCCTCCCGGTAGCGGGAGATGATCAGCAGGGCGTAGTTGGTGCCGGCGCCGAAGACGAGCACGGTGATGATGCCGTTGGTGGACGCGTCGATGGCCAGGTCGGTGTGGCGCGACAGGATGGCGACGATGGCGCCGCTGAGCCGGTCGGCCAGGCCGACGACCGCGAGCGGGACGAGCCAGAGGATCGGGCTGCGGTACGTGATGAGCAGCAGCAGGGCGACCACGACGACGGTCACGATCAGCAGGCGGGTGTTGGCGCCGGAGAAGCTGTCGGCCAGGTCGGCGGTGAAGCCGGCGCCGCCGGTGACCTGCGCGGTGACGCCCGCGGGCAGGGCGGCGCGCACCTGCTGGCGCAGCTGGGTGACGGCGTCGACGATCTGCTCGGCGGAGTAGCTCGCCGGGTACGGCTTGGAGACGATCGCGGCGTCCTTGCCGGGGGCCAGGATCGGGGTGCCGAAGGTCTCGATGGCCTTGAGCTCGTCGGCCGTCAGGGGCGTGCCGTCGTCCTTGGCGAAGACGATCAGGGCCGGATTGATCTGGCCGGACGGGAGTTGCCGTTCCAGCTCGGCGACCTTCGTCGACTCGGCCGTGGCGGGCAGCGAGGCGGTGGGGTCGTTCGTCGTCTCCAGCGGGCCGGCGAACGCGAGCACGCCACCGCCGATCAGCAAGGCAAGTACGAGCGTCAACCAGGCGCGTCGCATGATCCCTCCACGGTTAAGCATCTCGACAATCGAGATTCTTACCCAGCGCGACGACATCTGCAACACTGGCGCGGTGGATGATCTGCGCGCCGACGTGGTGGATCTGCTGCGGCTCTACAGCATCGAGGCGCAGCGGGTGGCCCATGAGTTCGCCAACCAGCAGGGCCTGCACTTCACCGACCTGCAGGCGCTGATCGCGGTGATGCACGCGGAACGGCGCGGGACACCGCTGACGCCGGGACGGCTGGGGGAGACCCTGGCACTCTCGTCGGGGGCCACGACCGCGGTCATCGACCGCCTGGAACGGGCCGGGCACCTGCGCCGCACCCGCGAGAGCGCGGACCGCCGGGTTGTCCACCTGCGCTACGGCGAGCCGGGGATGGAACTGGCCGCGGCGTTCTTCCGGCCGCTGGGCGCGCGCAGCCAGGCGGTCATGGAGGGCTTCAGCCCCGAGGAGCTCGAGACCGTGCGCCGCTTCCTGACCGGGATGCTCGGCGCCATCAAAGGCTAGACCAGTACGTCGACCAGCGCGGCGCGGTGAGAGTTCAGAGCGCGACGGCTGTCGTGAACGGCGGCACGGTCGGCCGCCAGGACCTCCTTGTCGGCCCCGGTCACGAAGTCGGTGCGCAGGCGCTGCACGTCGGCGCGCAGGTGCACAAGGCTGGTGTGGGCGGTCCAGGGGGACTGGGTGATCGTCACGGCTTGTCTCCTTGCAGGTCGGGGGTCGCACCTCGCTGGCAACCGTTCTCGATCGGCATTGCCACCGGGGCGGTTGACGGACCGGGCCGATGACCTGCGTCACGTTTTCACAACCAGGGCGCACCCGGGCGGGACCGGGGCTGCGACCGGCGGCCCCGAATACACCGATGTGCAGACAGACCTTCTTCTCGACCGTGCCGGTGCCCTGCTGGCCGAGGGGCGCGCCGCTCAGGCCGCCGGCCTGCTGACGCCCGTCGTGGACGCCGAGCCCGGCAACGCCGTGGCCTGGCTGCTGCTGGCCCGCGCCCGGATGGCCCTGGGGTCGTACGGCGACGCCCTCGAAGCGGCACGTACGGCGCTCGGGCTGAACCCGCGCGGCGTCGAGGAGCTCTACTGGGTCAGCGCCGCCTACACGGCTCTGGGACGGCACGACCTGGCCGTCACCGCCGCGGCCGCCGCCGTCGAGGAGGACCCGGGCAACCCGCGGCCGGCCGAGCGGCACGGGCGGGCGCTGCTCGCGGCCGGGCGTACGGCGGAGGCCGAAACGCTGCTGGCCGCCGCGGCCGAGATCGCGTATTACGACGCCGACGTTCAGGTGGCGTACGGGATGGCCCTGTTCGCCGCCGGGCGGCCGTTGAGCGCCCGCGAGGCGTATTCGCGCGCGGTGCGGCTGGTGCCGGGGCACGAGCGGGCCCTCGCGGAGGTGCGCCGGCTGACCGTGGCCGAGGAGCGCATCGTCGACGCCGAGTCGCTGGTGCGGGTGGGCGACGAGTTCGCCGAGTCGTTGCGGGTGCCGGCCGGCGGCGTACGCCGGGAAGGCTCTTCGGTGGCGGCTCATGTCGCGGCTGTGCTGCTCGGGGTGCTGCTGGTCGCGCTGCTCGTGCTCGCGGTGCTCATCCGGGTCGCCGGTCTTGACGTACCCATGCCTCTGCTCGTGGCTGTTTTCTGTGCCACGGCGTCGGCTGCGTGCTTCACCGCGTGGACGCGGCGACGAAAAGGCTGACCAAGTATCAAGTGGACCCGGCGATTGCCGAATCTTACGTCAACTGAGCGACGCCGCGTCGCTCTCGCGAAGGGAGCAGCAGTGTTCGGTAGCAGCAAGCGGGCCGTGGCCGAGAAGGTCAACGCCGAGCTTTCCGAGGCTCAGGCCGACGTCCAGGCGATCACCGCGATCATGCGGGCGATGGAGGCCACCACCACGCCCGAGAAGGCGATCGGTACGGGGCTGGAGCTGGTCCGCGGGCTGTTCGGCTGGGCCTACGGCTCCTATTGGCAGCTCGACCCGACCGGCAAGGCGCTGCGCTTCGCGCAGGAGAGCGGCACCGTCAACGAGGAGTTCCGGCGGGTCACACTGGACGCCTCGTTCGCCGAGGGCGTCGGCCTGTCAGGCCGGGCTTGGCGCAACCGCGACCTGGTCTTCGTGCGTAACATCGCCGACGTCAGCGACTGCGTCCGCGTTCCGGCCGCCGCCCGGGCCGGCGTCCGCAGTGGCCTCTGCTTCCCGCTCATCGAGGACAACCGTGTCGTCGGCACCATGGACTTCTTCGCCACCGAGGAGCTGAACCCGTCGGACGGCCGCCTCGAGGTGCTGCGGGCCATCGGCCAGCTCGTCTCCGGCGCCCTGGCCCGGTTGCACGAGGCCGTGCGGCAGGAGAAGGCCGCGCAGGACGTCGAGGCCGTGTCCACAGTGATCCGTGAGCTGACCCAGGCGGCCAGCCGCGACCAGGCTCTGCGCTCCGCGCTGGAGACCATCCGCAAGGACTTCGACTGGCAGTACGGCTCGTTCTGGCAGCTCGACGAGGACGACAACGTGCTGCGCTTCGCCCTCGAGTCGGGTGACGCGGGCGCCGAGTTCCGGCAGGTCACGATGTCGGCGTCGTTCGCCAAGGGCGTCGGGCTGTCGGGCCGGGCGTGGGCCCGCGACGATCTCGTCTTCGTCGAGGACCTGGGCGAGCTGACCGACTGCGTACGCCGTCCGGCCGCGCAGGCCGCCGGGGTCAAGTCGGGCGTCTGCCTGCCGATCAAGGTCGGCGGCAAGATCGTCGGCACGATGGACTTCTTCGCCACCCGCACGCTCATCATGTACCCGGGCCGCGAGAGCGCCCTGCGCAACACCGCGTTCCTCGTCGGCCAGGCCCTCGAACGGTTCGCGTCCACCCAGCAGCTGCACAACGCCGGCCGCGAACTGCTCGACTCCATCGCCGAGGTCGAGCGCAACGTCAACTCGGCCGCCACGGTCGCCGAGCAGGGCGAGCAGCTGACCGTCGAGGCCAACCAGCAGGTCGCCGCCCTGGGCCAGGCCAGCGCCGAGATCAACGAGGTCGTGCAGACGATCCAGTCGATCGCCGCGCAGACCAAGCTGCTCGCGCTCAACGCCACCATCGAGGCGGCCCGCGCGGGCGAGTCGGGCAAGGGCTTCGCCGTCGTCGCCGGCGAGGTCAAGGAACTCTCCAGCGAGACCGAGCGCGCCACCACCGAGGTGAGCACCAAGGTCAACGCCATCCAGGCCCGCGTGGACGCCGTCACCGCGTCGCTCGCCGAGATCCACACCGCCGTGGAAGAGATCAACCAGACCCAGAAGCTGATCGCCGGCGTCCTCACCGAACAGGTCGCCACCACCGGCGCGATCCTCAACTGACCATTCTTGGAGCGCGAACCCCCATGCACAGCAACGAAATCTGGCGCCGCCTGCTCGACGGCAACCGCCGATGGGTCGAGGACCGCAGCACCGCCGCGGTCGACCGGGGCGCGGCCCGCCGAGCCGCGACAACCGACTCGCAGAACCCGTACGCCCTGGTTCTGGGCTGCTCCGACTCGCGGGTGCCGGCCGAGATCCTGTTCGACCAGGGGATCGGCGACCTGTTCGTCGTGCGCACGGCCGGGCACGTCCTCGACTCGGCCACGCTGGGGTCGGTCGAGTACGGCGTCGAGGTTCTCGGCGTCTCGCTGATCGTGGTGCTCGGGCACGAGGGGTGCGGGGCGGTGCAGGCGGCGACGTGCGTCGTCGACGACGCCCAGGTGCCGCCCGGTCACATCCGCGACGTCGCCGAGCGCATCGCCCACCATGTGCTGCTGGCCCGCCAGGCCGGCGCCACGACCGCCGACGAGATCGGCCGCCATCACAGCCTGGTCACCGTCGACCTGCTGCGGCAGCGGTCGGCGCTGATCGGTGACGCCCTGCGCCGCGGGTCGGTGGAGGCGGTGGCGGCCCGGTACAGCCTGGCCACGGGCGCGGTGACCGAGGTAGGGCAGCCGGCTCTCGCTGCCTGACCCTCCCCGGGCCGGGCGCTCCCTCCAGGGTCGTCCGGCCCGTCAACGCGTCGTAACAGCGGGCGGCCTAACGACGTCGAGATCGGGCACGACGGTCTGGCCGCCTGCATCGCCGGTCTCGCGGAGAGGCCGGGGGTGCGGGTCGGCGACTTGATGGCCGCGCTCATGAGGAGGTGACCGCGTCCATGAAATGATGCGAAACGCCTTCCTGGAGAGCGGAGCGAGGATGACGCCGATCCTTTACGTGGCCCACGACGACGAACTGACCATTGTGTCCTGGCTGCCGCTGAAGGTCACGGCCGGCCGATGGCGGTCGCTGAGCTGGGGCCGGGTCGTCCAGCTCACCCCGGCCGAGAAGGGACCCGATCGCCGCCGGCTGACGCGCGCCCTCTACGGCGGCGGCGTGGCTTCCGTGGTTCTCGGTGGCGCATATCTGGCCGGCGGAGCGGTGGGCGGTGCCGTCCTCGCCTTTCTCGGGGTGGCCGCCGTGACCGGTGGCTGGGGGTACGGATGGTGGCAGCGGCCCGGCGTCATCTCGGCGCCCCGCCTGGAGTCCGATCGCGACCAGCACCACGTTCTGACCGGCGCCCGGGACCGCGCGCTGTTCGCCCAGGCGGCCGACCTCTGCCGGCGTTCGGCCGAGACGTGGCCGGCGCTCGGCGCGCTGGTCGACGTCCCGGTCGCCGAGAGGCAGCTCGCGCAGGCGATGTTCGACCTGGCCGGCGCGCTGGAGAAGCGTCAGGAACTGCGTGAGCTGCACGCCGGCCTGGCCGAGCACGACGGCGCCTCCGAACTGGCCGGGCACGTGGCCACGACGACGACCGTCCTGGCCGAGTTCGACACCGAGATCCGTCGCCGTCTGGCGACTCTGGCCGCGGTCGTCAAGGCCGGCGAGGACTTCATCCGCGACCAGGAGATCGCCGAGCTGGCCAGCAGGCCGACGAGACGATCGCCCGCCTCACCTCGGCAACGCCGTCGTCCCTGCCCGACCCGGCTTCCGAACTGGCCGAACGAACCGAAGCGGTGCTGCGCGCCTACCGCGAACTCTCCTGAGGCGCGGCCGGTCAGGCGTCGTCGCGCAGCCGGCGCAGCAGGCGGGCCAGCTCGGCGCGGTCGTCGGGGGAGAGGGTGGCGAAGAAACGTTCGCCGGCGGCGCGGCGGGCCCGGTGGATGTTCTGGCTGATGCGCACGCCCTCGTCGGTGAGCGTCACCAGGACGGCGCGGCGGTCGGTCGGGTCGGGGTGGCGTTCGGCCAGGTTCATGGCCTGCAGTTCGTCGACGACCTCGGTGGCCGAGCGCGGCGCGATGCGCAGGTGTTCGGCGAGGGCACCGGGGCGCATGTCGCCGTGGCGGGACAGCACGCTCAGGGCGCGGCCCAGCGACGGGGAGAGCTCCCACGGCTCCAGGGCGTCGCGGGTGCGGTGCCGCAGCCGCCGGGACACGGCGAAGAACGTGTCGAGCAGGCCCTCGTCGTCGTCCTCGTGCACGGGAATACCGTACCAGCGACTTCTGTTGTTCCCTCATGTTGAGGTAACCTCAGCATGTCACCCCCGTACGGAAGAAGGTCCGCTCTTGGAAAGCGCTACTCGTGGCTCCCGCAAGAAGCCCACCGCCGCCGAGATCGCGCAGGCCCGCAGTGTCTCCCTGCGCCGCATCGGCTCCCTGTTCACCGACCACCGCGGTCCGCTGACCGTCGTCGTCCTCACCATCATCGCCTCGTCGATCGTCGGCATGGCCAGCCCGTTCCTGCTGCGCGAGGTCATCGACACCGCCCTTCCCCAGTCCGATCTGCGGCTGCTCGTCTGGCTCGTGATCGGCATGGTCGCCGTCGCCGCCGTGACCGCCGCGCTCGGCGTCGTCCAGACCTGGATCTCCACCGGCATCGGGCAGCGCGTCATGCACCGGCTGCGCACCGAGGTCTTCCGCCATCTGCAACGCCAGTCGATCGGGTTCTTCACCCGCACCCGCACCGGCGAGGTGCAGTCGCGCATCACCAACGACATCGGCGGCATGGAAGCGGTCGTCACCTCCACCGCCACCTCGATCGCCTCGAACCTCACCACCGTCCTCGCCACCGCCGTGGCCATGGCCGCCCTGTCCTGGCAACTCTCGCTCGTGTCGCTGATCGTGCTGCCGCCCTCGATCTGGCTCACCCGCAAGGTCGCGAGCATGCGGCGCGCGATCACCGCGCAGCGCCAGCGTGAACTGGCCGACCTCAACGTGATCATCGAGGAGGGCCTGTCGATCGGCGGCGTCCAGCTGAGCAAGACCATGGGCACGGGCCCCGCCCAGGTCGACCGCTTCACCGACTCGTCGAGCCGGCTCATCGATCTCGAGCTGCGCTCCGAACTGGCCGGCCGCTGGCGCATGGCCTCGATGAGCATCGTCTTCGCCGCCATCCCGGCGGTCATCTACCTCGCGGCGGGCATGCCCCTGACCCGAGGATCAATGAGCATCGGTACGCTCGTCGCCTTCACAGCGCTGCAGGCCGGGCTGTTCCGTCCGCTGATGGGCCTGCTCAACGTGGGTGTCACGGTCACCAGCTCGCTGGCGTTGTTCGCGCGCATCTTCGAATACCTCGACCTGCCCGTCGAGATCGACGAACCGTCCAGCCCCGTCGCGGTGCCGGCCCCGCGCGGCCACCTGCGCTTCGAAGACGTCACATTCACGTACGCCGGAAGCCCGGCGGCCGCGGTCGCCGGAGTGACCCTCGACGTGCCCGCGGGGTCGTCCCTCGCGCTCGTGGGTGAGACCGGCTCCGGCAAGAGCACGATCGCGGCCCTGATCGCGCGCCTCTACGACCCGACGGCCGGGCGCATCACGATCGACGGGGTCGACCTGCGGGACATGTCGCTGGACACCCTGGCCACGATCGTCGGCGTGGTCAGCCAGGAGACGTACCTGCTGCACACGTCGGTCCGCGAGAACCTGCGCTACGCCAAACCCGACGCGACCGACGCCGAGATCGAGACGGCGGCGCGGGCGGCCCAGATCCACGACGTCATCGCCGGGCTGCCCGACGGGTACGACACCACGGTCGGCTCCCGCGGCCACCGGTTCTCGGGCGGCGAGAAGCAGCGCATCGCGATCGCCCGCACGCTGCTGCGCGACCCGCGCATCCTGGTGCTGGACGAGGCGACGAGCGCCCTCGACAACGAGACCGAACGCGCCGTCCAGAAAGCCTTCGACGAACTGTCCCGGGGCCGCACGACGGTCACGATCGCCCACCGCCTCTCCACGGTCCGCGACGCCGACCAGATCGCCGTGGTCGACCACGGCCGCATCCTGGAATCGGGTAACCACGAAACCCTGGTCGACGTGGGCGGCCGCTACGCCGCCCTGGCCGCGTGACGCCCCGGCCCGACGCCGCCTTCCACACGTCGACGGGTCCCACCCCGCTCGGCCGCGGCCCAGCGTGGCAACCCACCCCCGCGCGTCACCCACCCCCCATTGACAAAGCGCCCCGAGCCAACCGGCCCGGGGCGCTTCGCTGTCCGCCTACTTGGTCTTCTCGCCCTCGGGCGGTGGCGTGGGCAGCGCCGGGGCGCTCTTCGCGTAGTCGACGACGATCGGCTTGCCGACCCGCACCAGGTCGCGGGCCCGCCGCCGCACGTCGTCCGCGCTGGTGTGACGATCCGCCGGCACGTGGATCGCGACGGTCCCGACGAACTTGATCAGGTCGTCGACCGTACCCGGGAAGATGTTGCACAGCTCGGCCGCGGCCAGCAGTTGCGACTCGGGGACGCCCGCCACGTGGTCGGACACACCCGCCTCCCACGCCTTGCGGTGCACCAGGTAGCCGGCCGGGAGCAGTCCGGGTCCGCCCAGCTCCCTGAGCGCCTGCTTGCGGTCCCCCTTGGCCGGCCGCGCGCTGTTGACCATGTAGAGGAAGCCGAGCCCGCCGAGCAGCCCGCAGACGGCCAGCGCCACCTCGATCGACCCGGCCCCCTTCAGGATCGCGACGAACAGGACCGCCAGGAGCAGCCCACCGGCCATCATCTCGGCGGTGCCGTCGCGGGCCTCGGAGTCCTCCGAGTTGTCGACCGCGCGATCGATCAAGCCGTCGTAGATCCGGTCCACCGGCTGCCACCGGTCGTCGCGCACCGGCATAGTCCGCTGCGACATGGGCGAGGTCCTTCCTAGGGTTCGGGGAGCGATACCCCGCTATCGGTCGCGCCCCGCCCTTCTTTACGAGTCGCCGCGCTTCGCCGAGGCCCGCGCGGGAACCGCCCCCGGTCTTCGCGGGCAGCCGACAGCCCGTCTCACCCGGGCCGCAACCGTCCTACTCCTCGACGCAGAACTCGTTGCCCTCCGGATCGCGCAGCACGGTCAGGCCGTTCACCTCCCACGCGAACGTCGCCCCCAGCCCCGTCAGGCGTGCCACCTCGGCCGGCACGTCCCCACCGGGCGCCCGCAGGTCGAAATGCAGGCGCAACTTGCCCTGCTTGGGCTCGGGCACCCGCTGGAACCACAGGCTCGGCCCGCCCCACCCGGGCGCCTCCACGAACGCCTTCTCGGAGGTCGCGTCCCCGTCCAGCTCGCCGCCGAGCGCGGCCGCCCAGAAACGGGCCACCACCAGCGCGTCCTGACAATCGAAGGTCAAACTCTTCACATATGCCGTCAAGCCGACACCTCCCGTTCCTCGTACTTCTCGTGGAAGACCACCTCGTCGAGGGGCCGCCGCTTGGGCTGCGCCCACCGCCCGCGAGCCGGGTAGCCCAGCGGGATCAGCGCCATCGTGAGCGCGTCGTCGGGCAGGTTCAGCAGTTTGCGTACGTCGTCCTCGTGGCCGGTGTGCAGCGTCGTCAGCGTGGAGCCGATGCCGTGGGCGCGGGCGGCCAGCATGAGGTGCTGAACGGCGCCGTAGATCGACGAGCCCAGCCGGGGATTGGCCGACTTCGCCGCCCCGAGCAGCACCGGGAAGATCCAGACCGGGGCTTCCTCGAGGTGGTAGGCGAGGTGGTCGGCGGCCCGGAAATTCGCCGCGCCCAGGCCGCTCTGAGGGACAGGTAGCGGCGGGCGGGCGTGGAGTGAAGCCCTTCGAGAAGGGACAGGCTGGACGGGTCGGCGGAAGACATGCGGGGACGATATCGCGCCCGGACCTCGCCCGGCGCGGCCTGTGGACAACCCCGGGGTCTCGCCCCCAGGCCGCCCGTCAGGCGGGGCTCTGGCCCGCGTATTCGCCTGTGGGCCGGAACCGCGACGGCCGGTCGGCATACTCCTCGAGGGCGTGGGCCAGCCACCCGGCCGTACGCGCGATCGCGAAGATGGTCTCGCCCGCGTCGGGCGCCATGTCGTGCTCCAGCGTCAGTGCGGCCAGAGCAAGGTCGACATTCGGCAGTACACCGGACCGCGCGCGAAGCACGTCGGAGAGGCGCTCGGCAGCGTCACGGGCCCGGGTGTCGCCCAGCATGTCGAGCAGCGCCGTCGCGCGCGGATCCCCGTCGGGATACAGCCGATGCCCGAACCCCGGCACAGGCTCACCCGAACGCAGCCGCCCGGCAATCGTGCTGACCGGGTCGGTCCGCGACATGGTCTCGGCGAGCAACACGTAGGCATGACTGCTGGCCGCCCCGTGCAGAGGCCCGTCAAGAGCCGCGAGACCAGCCCCCACCACGGCGTACGGATGGGCGCGCGTGGACGCGGCCACCCGAGCGGCCAACGTCGACGCGGCGATGTCGTGATCGGCGAGCAGGATCAGCGCGGCGTCGAGCAGGTTGTGGTCCCTCGGCATCGGCTCCCGGCTGGTCAGCCGCGGCCACAGCCTCTCCGCGAACCGCTCCGCCCCACCGTCGCCTCGCCGGGCCACCTCGCCCGCGTCGCGAGCCGGTTCCGAGCCTGACCTGTCTCTGGCTAGGGCGTGGGTTGCTGCTGAGATCACCCCGCGCGCTGCCTCTGAACTCGGCTCGTCCTCGGCTGCGTCAGGAGTGGCTACCGAACCCGCCCCACGCTCGACCGCCGCGCTGGCCGCTCGTCCGGTGCCCGCTGCCCGTCCCACGCCTCGTGACTCCGGTCCGCTTCCCCCGCCCGCTGATCCGTCCGCAGTGGGCCGGGGGTCCGCGGCCCGCATCGCGAGGGGCAGAGCGGTGACCATCGTGCCCAGCAGCGCTCGGCCGGTGGCGATGACCGCGGCGGGGGACGTGTCGAAGCGCAGCGGGTCGCCGGCCGCCGCGGCAGCGGTGATCACGCGGAGGCGGTCGGTGTGGCGGGCCGTGCGGGGGAGCGGGGCGATCACCGCCTCGGCCAGGTGACGAAGCGCCGGATCGGGATCGAGACCGACGTAGGCCCGAGTGCCCGTCCACAGAAGCGTGGCGACCTCTTCGAAGCTGGCGACCCGCGCGAGCTGGACGGCGTCGTGCCCGCGGTAGTAGAGCCCGCCGTCCCGGATCAACGTGATGCCGGTCTGGATGCCGGGAGTGCCCGGGCGCTTGCGGGCGGCCAGGAACGCGTCGACCTCGCGCCGGTCGAACAGGCTGTTCTTGCCGTCGGCGTTGCGGCGGCTGCCGAGCAGGCCGCGGCTCACATAGGCGTAGACCGTGGCCGGTTTGACCCCGAGCAGCAGTGCGACTTCGGACGTGGACAGCAGAGGCGGATCGGCGGGCATGTGCACATCCTCTCATGTTGACTGGATCAATGTTGACGTCAATATGAACGGCATCTCAAGGTGTGCACATGGTGACTGTGAATCCAGGACTGGCCGGTGTCGTCGCGTTCGACACCGAGATCGCGGAGCCGGACCGCGACGGTGGGGCGCTCCGCTACCGCGGCGTCGACATCCGCTCGCTGGCCGGGGTCGTGTCCTTCGGCGACGTGTGGGGCCTGCTCGCGGACGGCTCGTTCGAATCCCCGCTGCTCCCGGCGGGGCAGGAGCAGCCCCGGGTGGTCGGCGGCGCGGGCGGGCCCGCGGCGCGTGTGGCGGGTGCGGGCGGGCCTGCGGCGCGTGTGGCGGGTGTGGGCGAGCCGGCCGTGGGCGTGGCGGGCTCGGCGGGTGTGGGCGGGCCTGCGGCGCGTGTGGCGGGTGGGGACGAGCTTCGGCTTCGCAGCGGCGACGTTCGAGTCGATGTGCAGGCCGCGGCGGCCGCGCTCGGCATGAGGCCGATCATCGACCTGTCGCACGAGGAAGCCCGCGACGATGTCGCGCGGGCATCGGCCGCGATGCTCGCGGTGGTCGCCAGATCGGCGCGCGGCGACGACCTGCCGCCCGTGCCCGAGCACCGCGTCGCCGAGGGGCACGACGTCACGTCCCAGTTCATGATTCGCTGGCGGGGCGAGCCGGACCCGAGGCATGTCGCCGCGATCGACCGCTACTGGGTCTGCGCCGCCGAGCACGGCATGAACGCCTCCACGTTCACCGCCCGGGTCGTGGCCAGCACCGGCGCCGACGTCGGGGCCTGCCTGTCCGCCGCAACCGGCGCGCTCTCCGGCCCGTTGCACGGCGGCGCACCCGCCCGCGCCCTCGGCATGGTCGCCGCCGTCGAGAAAAGTGGAGACGCCCGGTCGTACGTGAAAAACGTGCTCGACAGCGGGCAACGGCTCATGGGCTTCGGCCACGCGGTGTACCGGGCCGAGGATCCGCGAGCCCGGATCCTGCGCGAGGCCGCCCGCGAACTGGGCGCGCCCCGCTACGAGGTCGCCTTGGAACTGGAGAAAGCCGCCCTGGCCGAGTTGCGCGAACGCAAACCCGACCGGGTCCTGGAGACCAATGTGGAGTTCTGGGCCGCGATCGTGCTCGACTTCGCCGAGGTGCCCGTGGACATGCTCGCCGCGATGTTCACCTGTGCGCGAACGGCCGGCTGGAGCGCGCACATCCTCGAACAGAAACGTCTCGCCAAGATCATCCGCCCGTCGGCCGACTACGTGGGCCCGGCGGAACGCACCGCCGCCCTGCTGCCCGGCTGGGAGGAAGCGGTGAAGCGCCACGCCACCGCTCGGTAAACCGGTCGCGAGTCCACCCGGTTGCCGACGCGATGAGGCGATGGCCGGATCACCAGAGGGTGGCATCTGCTGACGTGTTGATAGTCGGTAGTGCTCACTGGTTGGCAATAGTGACGGTGTCAATGGAAAGAATGGGCAGCGGCCACCGGTACCCCGCAGGCAACCGTGCCGCGACGCCACGTGCCAAATCCTAGGCAGACGACAATATGTCTCTTGACTAGTTGTTATGCGGTACGGGAGGCTGCTTTCGTCCCGATGGGGGCGCGCAGGAAGGGGGGCCGTGAGCGATGGTGTGCGTTCCGGTGTCGTCTCTGCGATCTCGGCGGCTGGCCGTGATGTCAACGTTTGGCAAGGGCGCGTTGCGGGATCGCTTTTCCAAGACCTGCTCGGCATGGGGCGCGGTGACAACCAAGCCGGCTCTGTCCGAGCGCGAATTCGCCTGTGAGGCGTGCGGGCTGGTCATCGACCGGACCGGAACGCCGCACTGAACCCGGCCGCTCTCGCGGTCGAGTCGGACAATACTGCCGGGAGTGGCTCGGTGGCAGCACGTGGAGCCGACCGGAAGACCCGTGTATGCGGGCAGGTGGCTGTGAAGCGTGAACCCGGCACGACACCAGTCGGTCAGACCGGGACCGTCCCGCTGCAAGGCAGGACTACCGACCATGTGCTCACCAAAGCACACTGAGAGGTAACGGTTTCACCTATCGCGTCCGCAAGAACGGCGACGTCGAACTGCTGCATCATGGGCGGCCGGCCGGAACCCTGCGCGGTCCGGCCGCCGCCCGTTTCCTCGCCGAGGTCGAGACGGGCGGCGACCCGCAGGAACTGATGGCCCGCCTCACCGGCAACTACCGGCACGGCAACGAACGCGTCGCCCGGAACCACCCCCGCAACCGCCGATGACCGCGAAGCCGGGCCGAGCCGCCGGCCAGCCGCGCGGACACGAGCCGGGTGCACGACTAATAGCGGCACCGAAGCACCACCAGCGTGTGCCCCAGAACCTCCAGCTTCGTCGCCGCCCTCGCCGTCTTGCGCCGCGTAGCCAGCAGCGGATCGGCCGTGTTCACCACCAGCTCCCACGTACGTCCGAAACCGCGATCGGGCAGCGTGAACTGCACCGGATCCCCGAGCGGATTGAACAGCAGCAGGAACGAGTCGTCGGTGATCGCCTCGCCCAGCGCGTCGCGTTCCGGAATGCCGTGCCCGTTGAGGAAAACCGTCATCGTCATGCCGCTGCGCGTGTTCCAATCGGCCTCGGTCATCGGCTGGCCGTCGCGGCGCAGCCACGCGATGTCCGGGATCTTGTCGTCACCGACCGAGTCACCCGTGAAGTAGCGCCGCCGCCGGAAGATCGGGTGTTTCGCGCGCAGCTCCGTCAGCCGGCGCGTGAAGCTGGTCAGCACGTCCTGATTCCGGGCGTCCGTCCAATCGACCCAGCTGATCTCGTTGTCCTGGCAGTAGACGTTGTTGTTGCCGCCTTGCGTGCGGCCCAGCTCATCCCCGTGAGCGATCATCGGCACACCCTGGGACAGCAGCAGCGTCGTGAGGAAGTTGCGTTTCTGCCGTTCCCGCAGCGCGACGATCGCCGCGTCGTCGGTCGGCCCTTCGACCCCGCAGTTCCACGACCGGTTGTGGCTCTCCCCGTCCCGGTTGCCTTCGCCGTTGGCGTCGTTGTGCTTGTCGTTGTACGACACCAGGTCGTCGAGCGTGAACCCGTCGTGCGCGGTCACGAAGTTGATCGAAGCAATAGGTCGACGGCCGTCGATCTCGTACAGATCGGAACTGCCCGTGAACCGGGACGCGAACTCGCCCAGCGAGGACGGCTCGCCGCGCCAGAAATCGCGTACCGAATCGCGGTAGCGGCCGTTCCACTCGGTCCACAACGGCGGGAAGCCGCCCACCTGATAGCCGCCGTCGCCCACGTCCCACGGCTCGGCGATGAGCTTGACCTGTGACACCACCGGGTCCTGGTTGACCAGGTCGAAGAACGCGGCCAGCCGGTCGACGGCGTGGAATTCGCGGGCCAGTGCCGCGGCGAGGTCGAACCGGAAGCCGTCCACGTGCATCTCGGTCACCCAATAGCGCAGTGAGTCCATGATGAGCCGCAACGACTCGTGGTGCCGCACGTTGAGGCTGTTCCCGGTTCCGGTGGTGTCGTAGTAGTACTGCTTGTCGTCGTCGACCAGCCGGTAGTAGGCCGGATTGTCGATGCCCCGGAACGACAGCGTCGGCCCGAGATGGTTGCCCTCGGCGGTGTGGTTGTAGACCACGTCGAGAATCACCTCGATGTCGGCCTTGTGCAGCGCCTTGACCATCGACTTGAACTCCTGCACCTGCCCGCCGTGCCCACCGAACGACGCATAGCCGTTGTGCGGCGCGAAGAACCCGATGGTGTTGTAGCCCCAATAGTTGGTCAGGCCGCGGTCGATCAGGGTGCTGTCGTGCACGAACTGATGCACCGGCATCAATTCGAGGGCGGTCACCCCGAGCTCCTTCAAATAGTTGATCATCACCGGGTGGGCGAGCCCCGAGTACGTTCCGCGCACGTCCTCGGGAATGCCGGGGTGCCGCTGCGTCATGCCCTTCACGTGGGCCTCGTAGATGACCGTCTGGTGGAACGGGATCCGCAGCGGCCGGTCGTTGTCCCAGTCGAAGAACGGATTGATGACCACCGAGCGCTGGGCGTACGGGCCGGAATCGTCGTCGTTACGGGCGCCGGGCTCCCCGAAACGGTATGCGAACAAAGCCTCGTTCCAGTCGTTGCGTCCGTCGATCGCCTTGGCGTACGGGTCGAGAAGCAGTTTGTTGGGATTGCAGCGCAGCCCGTTCGCCGGGTCGTACGGCCCGTGAACGCGATAGCCGTAACGTTGACCCGGGACAATGCGCGGCATGTATCCGTGCCAGACGAGGGCCTCCCGCTCGGGCAACTCGATCCGGGTCTCGTTGCCGTCGTCGTCGAAGAGGCACAGTTCGACCCGTTCCGCGAGCTCCGAGAAGAGCGCGAAGTTCGTTCCCCCGCCGTCGTAGGTGGCGCCGAGCGGGTACGGATTTCCAGGCCAGATCTGCATGCCGCTGTTGCTTCCCTCCCATCACCCAAGTCAATCCGAGCGCTCGGGCATTGTCGGCACTAGGTTGAGGCATAGGGGGTCAATACATGAGCACAGACATACGGGGCTGGGTGCCGGTCGAGCACCGGTGGCTCGGCCTGGACCGGCGGCAGCTCAAACCGGCGATCTTCGTACTCGTCGTCGCCCTGCTGCTGATCTACGGCTGGCCGGCCCTGAACGCGGTCGTCCCGTGGGACAACCCGATCAAGGCCGGCGACGTCCTCGACCTGGGCGACGGCGCTACCGCCGTACCCCCGGTGGGTTGGCAGTTGGAGGACGGGGCGCTGGTCAGCGACAACACGGGCGTCAGCGCCACCCGCGACACCGTGCGGCTGGCCATGGGCGGCGCCACCATCAACATGATCGGCGCGTCGTTCGACGGCTCGGCGTCCCAGTTCCTGGACCAGGTGATCCTCTCGGAGGACCCGAACGCCAACATCTCCGCCTCGCCGACCACCTTCACCACGGCGTCGGGCCTGGTCGGGGTCGTGCGCACGGCCAGCGGCAGCGAGGGCGACGAGCTGCTCGCCGCGTTCAAGATGTCCAACACCGACCCGGCCACGGCGCCGGCGCTGCTCGTCGACGTGAACACCGTCCCGGGCGAGTTCCAGCAGTACTCCGGGGAGATCCAGGACCTCCTGCGGAGCATCACAGCGGGAGCCAACGAATGACCGTCACCGGCGTACCGGCCAAGAATTCACAGCTCACCGCCATCGAGGAGTCGGGCTGGGGCGAACGGTTCAAGCTGATCCAGCCGCACAACCCCGCTTTCTGGGTGTACGTGATCGGCGTCGGACTCGGCGCGGTCGGCCTGATCAAATACTTCGGGCCCGCGTTCGGCACCTACCGGCTCGCGGTGACCAGCGGCATCATCTTCTTCGGGATCTATCTCATCCCGTGGCTGCTGTTCCTGCGCCGCCAGAACCGCTACACCGCGCAGCCGGCCGGTCTGCTGGGCGCCGGTTTCCTGTGGGGCGGCGTGGCCGCCACGTTCTGGATCGCGCTGCCGGCCAACACCGCCCTGCTCGAGATCTGGACGAAGCTGCTCGGCCCGACCGGCGCGGGCACATGGGGGGCCGGGCTCAGCGCGCCGATCAACGAGGAGTGGGGCAAGGCCCTCGGGCTGATCCTGCTCATCGCGCTGGCCCCGCGCCTGGTCCGCAGCGCGTACGACGGGTTCATCATAGGTGCCTTCATCGGACTCGGTTTCCAGGTGTTCGAGGACGTTTTGTACGCCTACAACAACGCGACCTCGAGCTTCGGCGTGGGACAACTGGAGTCCTCGCTGTTCATCCTGGCGGTCCGCGGCTTCGTCGGCATCACGTCGCACGCCCTGTTCAGTGCGGTGTTCTGCGCCGGCGTCATGTGGATCCTCGGCCGTACGCCGGGGGAGCGGCGCGTCGGCCGAGGCGTGGCGGCGTGTCTGGCGGCCATGTTCCTGCACTTCGCGTGGGACGACGCGGCCGGCCTCTTCCAGGGCGTCACCTTCCTGCTGATCGCCGGGCCGTACCTGATCCTCATGCCGCTCGCGATCGTGGTTCTGCTCGTCGTGCGGCGCCTCGCGTCGTCGAAGGAGCGCCTGTGGATGCGCGAACTGCTCGCGCCCGAGGTCGAGTCCGGCGTGATCGATCAGCCGCTGCTCGACGCGGTCAGCGGTCTCCACAAGGACCGCCGGCACTTCCGCAAGCTTGTCCACAGCCGCCGCCGCGCCCGGCACCTGATCGAGAGCGCGCACGACCTCGCCCAGGAGATCGCGACGTCGGGCGGGCACGAGACGCCACGAGTGGCGCACGCGCGGGCCGAGGTGCTGCGCCTGCGCGGGGGTCCCGCCCTCGCCGCTCCGCCACGGCCACTACCTTGATCACATGGAGACTCGGCTGACGTACCCGGAGGTCGGCGCCACCCGCGAGGGTCCGCTGCCTTCCGGGTACGCCCATGTGGTGCGCGACGTGCGTCTGGGTTCCGGCCGTGCGACGTTCGACCGCGCTGTGGACGGACTCTTCCACTGGAGGATGCACCGCACGGCCGGCTTCCGGGTGGCTGTGGACAAACCGGCCGCTGTGGATATGGAGGTGGCCCCTCGGTTCTTCGGGCTGCCCATCCCGTGCCGAGTCGTCTACACGGTCGACGATCCTGACCGTCGAGGCTTCGCGTACGGGACCCTGCCCGGCCATCCCGAGCGGGGCGAGGAAGCTTTCATCGTCAGCATCGCGCCCGACGGTGAGGTGCGGTTCCGGATCCGCGCGTTCAGCCGCCCCGCCTCGCTGCTCGTCCGCCTCGGCGGCCCGGTCGCGACGCTGGTCCAGCGCTACGCGACCGGCCGCTACCTCAAGGCCATGAAGCAACTCGCCACCGCGGAGCACTGACCCGCTCCCGCCTCGGCTCCCCCCGGCCCGAGCTGGTCTCTCCGGCCCGAGCTGGTCTTCCCGGGCGGCTCGTTTCTGAGGCCGGTCCTTCTCTCAGAGCCGGTCCGCGTCCACCACGGCCTGGGTGAACTCGCGTGGCGCCTCCTGCGGCACGTTGTGGCCGACGTTGAACGTGCGGTGGTTGTACTTGCCGGTGAAGTGCTTGCGGTACGAGCTGCCGTTGCCGGCGGGCGTGAACGGGTCGAACTTGCCGTCGATCGTGACCGTCGGCACCCCGATCGTCGGCCCCTTCTGCAGGCGCGTTTCGATGGCGGCGTACTCGGGCTCGGCCGGCGCGAGGCTGAGCCGCCACCGGTAGTTGCCGATCACGATGGGCACGTAGTCCGGATTCTTGAACGCCGCGGCCGTACGGGCGTACGTGGCCTCGGAGAACTTCCAGGTCGGCGAGTTGAACCTCCAGATGAACTCGCCCATCTCGGCCGTGTACTTCTCGAAGCCCTTCCGGCCCCGCTCGGTCGAGAAGTAGTACTGGTACCACCAGGCGTTCTCGGCCGCGGGCGGCAGCGGTTCCTTGTTCACGTCCAGGTTCGTGATCAGATAGCCGGTTACCGAGACGAGTGCCTTGACCCGCTCGGGCCACAGCGCCGCGATGATGTCGGCCGTGCGCGATCCCCAGTCGTACCCGGCCAGGACCGCCCTCTTGATCTTGAGCACGTCCATCAGGGCCAGGATGTCCAGGGCGAACGCGGCCTGATCGACGTTACGGGGAGTATCCGGCGACTTGAACGTGGTCGATCCGTGGCCCCGGAAGTACGGGACGATGACCCGGTAGCCGCGCGCGGCGAGCAGCGGCGCGACCTCCTCGAAGCTGTGGATGTCGTACGGAAACCCGTGCAGCAGGATGACCGGCCGGCCCCTGGTCTTCCCCAGCTCGACATATCCGACGTTGAGCACACCGGCGTCGAGCTGCCTCACCGGCCCGAACCGTGCGCCACCCGCGGGCGCCGCCCCCGCCGGCCCGCCGCCCACCAGCGGGCTGATGCCGGCGGCGACCGCGGCGGCCCCGGTGGTGAGCAGGAACTGGCGGCGGCCTTGGTGCAGGTCACCGAGCGGGTTGATGTCCATGACAAGCCTCTCCTGTGGATATCGCGCTGTCGTCGCATCCCACGCTCACATCCCGGGGAGACACGGGAACCAGGAGAACCCACTGGTCGCCCGATGCCCGGGGTCCCTGGTGCGAACCCCAGGCATGTGACCTGTACCTCCAACCCCGCAACCGACGTCGTGACCGGCCGGAGCCCGTTGCTCGACCTCAGGTCAGCGGCCGCGGCAGCGCTACGACCGCAGAACCTGGCCGAGTCGTTCCAGCGAACCGAGCCGATCCGTCTCGGCCGGAATCAGCACGACGCTCGTAGCCCCGGCAGCGTGCCGAGCCCCGATCTGTTCACGAACCTCATCGGCCGTACCCGCCAGCGACAATGCCCTGACCCACTCGTCGTCCATGCTCTCAGCGAATCGTTCCGGGCTTTCCGATACCTTCCGGTGCCGAGCGATCGCGTCCGCGAACGGCATGGGCGCAAGGTGCGGCGCCCAATCCGGCTCCCCGATCCAGGCCAGCCCCGGCCGCACGAGCTCCCGGGCCGCCACGCCATCCACCCCGACAACTGCCGCGTCATAGGTGATGACCTCAAGCCCCGACCCGCCGCCATCACCCCTGACGGTGCCTGTCGTTCCGCGCGTCGACTCGCCGCGCTCAGCCCAAGCCGTGCCGGCCGCCTGCCCCGTCGCCGCCGCTTCCCGCGTCGAAATCGTTGCTACCGGTGGCCAGCTCGGCGACGACGGCACGCCCATCTGGTGGATCGCGGCCTCGATGTACGGCGGGGCGGCGGGCTCGGCGAGCAGGACGCCGTCGGAGGCCCGGCCGGCCAGGGCGATCGACTTCGGGCCGCGGACGCCGAGCACGACCGGCGGCACCACTTCGGGGATCTCGCCGATGATCACGCCCTCGACGTTGACGTAACGGCCGGCGGCCGGGCCCGGCTCGCCCCGCAGCAGGGCGCGGACCGCGACCGTGAATTCCTCGAGCAGGGTCAGCGGACTCGCCGGCCAGGCACCGGCCTGACGCATCCAGTCGGGCATGCCGTGGCCGATTCCCGCGATCACCCGGCCCGGGAAGAGCTGCGCGAGCGTTGCCAGCTCCATCGCCGCGAACGCCGCGTTGCGCGCTCCGGCCGGCAGAATGCCGATCCCGACGACGATCCGCGATGTCGCAGCAAGCACCGAACCCGCCTGTGCGATACCTCCACGGTATCCAAGGTCTTCCACAACCCACAGCTCGTCGAAGCCCAGCGTGTCAGCCCGCCGCGCGTAGTCCAATACCTCGCCCACCGGCAGATCCCGCGGCAGCATCACACCGACACGTGTCATGACGTGCTCCTCCCGAATCCGGTCTTGTCCGCTTCGGTGATCTCCCGAAGCATCCGCGCCGGATTGCCCGCCACGATCACCCCGGGCGGCACCGACCGCGTCACCACACTGCCCGACCCCACGATCGACCCGTCACCGATCGTCACACCCTGGTTGATCGTCACGTCGCCACCCACCCAGACCCGGTCACCAATAGTCACCGGTTTGGCGTAGCACCCGCCCGCGGCCCGCTCGAACGGGTCGATCGCGTGGTTACTCGTGTAGATCCCCACCCGCGGCCCGAACAGCACATCGTCACCGATCGTGATCCCGCCGCCGTCGAGCATCACGCAGTCGAAGTTCGCGTAGAACCGGTCCCCGACGCTGATGTTGAACCCGAATTCGCACCGGAACGTCGGCTCGAAATGGCAGTTCGCCCCGACCGCCCCCAGCAGCCGCCGCAGGATCGTCTCGCGAGCCGCCGCCGCCTGCCCGAAACTGGCGTTGTACTCCCCGGTCAGCAACACCGCCCGCTGCCGAGCCTGCACCAGCTCATCGGTGAGATCGTCATACATGGCGCCGGTCAGAATATGCGCCCGCTGCTCCTCAAGTGTCACAACAGATCCTTACGCGTACGCTCCCTGGGCGGAACCCTTCCGAAGATCAATTCTCCGCCGTACGCGGTCATGCCGCTCTTTATGATCGGCCGATGTTGATCGACGATGCGGCTCTGGCCGTCACCGCCGCCGAGGCGGGCGCCGCGGTGATACTCAAAAGGTATGGAACCCGGGTCCAGCAATTCGCCAAAGCTCCCGGCGATTTCGCCACCGAGGCCGACCTCGAAGCGGAACAGGCCATCCTCGAGGTATTGCGCACAGCCCGCCCGGACGACGCGATCGTCGGCGAGGAGAGCGGCCGCAGCGGCATCACCACCAACGGTCGCGAGTGGCTGGTCGATCCCCTCTGCGGCACCCTCAACTTCGCCGCCCACACGATGCTCGCCTCGGTGAACGTCGCCCTGCGCACCAACACGAGCACCCCGGCTGCTGCCTCGGCCGACCCGTTCGCCGCGGAAGTGTTCTGGACCGACGGCGAGCGGGCTTGGCTGCGGCGGGACGGAAAGGACACGCGGCTGCGACCGGATCCGGCCACGAATCTGGTGGACCTCAACCTGGACCCTCCGTTCACTAACGCTCCGGCCTTCCGGACAGCCGGCCTGCTTGTGGAGAAGCGCTTCACCGACCGCTTCAAGCCGCGCGTCATCTCCAGCACGCTCGCCGTAGCCTGGGTGGCCGCCGGTCGCCGGGCCGCCTACATCACCGACGGCCGGCTCGGCGACAGCGTGCATTTCGCCGCCGGCACAGCCCTCTGCCAAGCCGCGGGTTGTGTAGTCACCAATCTGGACGGCGGCCCACTCCACGCCGGCAGAGAGGGCCTCCTCATCGCCGCCGACGAAGAGACCCACGCCGCGCTGCTGCAAATGACCCGCTCGTGAGCCGGTGATCGACCCGCTCGTGAGCCGGTGACCGACCCGCCGGCGAGCCGGCGGCTGACACGCACACCATCCCGCGAACTGGCACGCTCGCGAGCTGGTGAGAAGCGGGCCTGGCCGATCAGTTCAAAGACAGGTTCGCCCGCATGGACGGGTCGGTCACGCGGGCGAAGCCCAGCGAGGCGTACAGCGGTTCGGCCTCGGCGGTAGCGCGCAGGTCGACCGCGCCCACGCCCTCGGAGCGGAACCAATCGAGCAGCGCGACGGTGCACGCACGGGCATAACCGCGGCGCCGCTGGGCAGGATCGGTCGCGACGTTGAATACGTACCCGGTCAGGCCCTGTGGATTGCGCGGAGCACCGAGGCGCTCCTCGATGATGCCGACCGCGCAGGCGGCGAGGCGGCCGGTGCCGTCCGGCTGGTCGACCACGAAGCCGGCCATTGTCGGCGCGGGCCCGGCCAGCCGGCGCCGCAGGATCTGCCGGGACGATTCCTGCCAGCCGGTCGTGTTCTCGTCCGACCGGACGCCCATGAGCACTTCGCGGAGCCGCACCAGTTCCACCGCATCGTCCACCGTGGCCCGTCGCGCATTGATCATGAAGTCATCGTAGGTGCCGGGCCGCGGCACGGGGTTGCCGCCGGTGTGGCGGGAATGGTAACTAGGAGCACCGATTCGATCACGACGACGGCGGATCAGTCGGCGCACGAGGCTGGGCTGAGCACGCGGTCAGGGACGAACTGCCGACCGCGACAGCCGGAGCACAACCGTACGCGGGCTTGATCTCGGAGAAGAGGAGACATCGGTGACGATCGACGCGGACATCTACCTGAAAGGCCTGGAGGACCGGCTTCTCGCCGACGGCGGCACGGTGACGCACGAGCCGCTCGGGCTGGTCGGGTACAAGGCCGAGACCCGCGCCCTGGTCCGCGCGCATCTGCTCGTCGTCGCGGCGAAGGCCGGGCCCGTCGACCAGAACCTGCTGGCCGACTTCGCCGCCGAGAGTGTCGACTTGGCGGTCGAGCGTAAGGGTCGTTGGCGCGGTTTCCAGTCCGCTGTGGTCGTCCTGCCGATCCTGGTGGCGGAGAGCGCCGGCGATGACGCCGTGGCCATCACCCAGCGGCCCGCCCGTCTCGACGTGGACGGCTTCGCGGTGCTGGCCCAGCCGGCGGTCGTGGATCTCTCCGCCGGCCGGTCGCACATCTTCCAAAGCGTTCGCATCTGGGGCTACGCCTTCAACTCCCTGATCAAGAGGAAGCTGGCGCTGTATCTGCCCGACCCCGTGTGAACGCGCGGGTCAGGACAGGCCGAGGCCGCGGCGGCCGGTGTCGTTCAGGTCGGATTCGGTGAAGCGGCCGGTCCACGAGCGTTCGTAGTGTTCGGCGGGGAAGTCGGACGGGCTCGAGCCGGACCGGAACGCGTCGCGCACCGAGGCCGCGTACGTCTCGTTGCGTTCGCACCACGGGGCGGCGGGGATGTACATGACGTTGCCCCAGCCCTTCTGGTCCTGAACCGGCGCGACGCTGTGGATCATGTCGCAGTGCCACCAGACCGAGTCGCCGGCCCGCACGTCGGGGATGCCGGCCTTCGCGTCCATCAGCAGGCCGTGGTATTTGTCGCCGGCCGGGAAGACCTGGTTGACCGTAACCTCGCACATGTCGTCGTCGGGCACGTCGGACAGCAACGGGCGCAACATCAGGTACGCCATCGCGCCGGGGATCGGCACGGTGTGGAGCACACCCTGGTCGTGGGCCATGTCGGACAGCGCCGTCCATCCCTGGAACGTGCGGAACGCCGAGCACATGGTCGAGCCGGGGTATTGCGGGCCGGCCGTGCGATAGGCCGCGTCCCACGGGTCGTACTTCTCCACATCGCCGTTGAACAGGTGACGGAACGCCTGTTGATAAGCCTGCGTCATCCACAGGTCGAGCGTTCCGGGGTCGAGGTGGGTCCCCAGGCCGGCCGAGTCGGCTCCTTCGGGGCGGCGGCGGATGCGGTCGGGGTAGAGCGAGTCGCGCTCCGGGTCGAACCACTGCACGCCCTCGGAGGTGTGCTTCCACTGACTGTTCAGGAATGCCTGCACGCGGGCCATGCGGTCGCTCTGCCGGGCCTCCATCTGGGGGTGCGACCAGTAGATCGGGTAGATCTCGGGCTTCGAGCCGACGCTGCCGAAGAAGTCGTCGCCCGGGCCGCGATAGTTCTCGAAGAACTTGTTCTCCTCGACGTAGCGGACGATCTCCGCGTCCCACCCGAGGGCCTGCGAACGTTCGAAGTGACCGCGCACGACCAGGCAACCGCGTTTGCGCAGCTGGGCGACGTCGGCCGCGCTGACCGTGCCGGACTCGATGTCGTCGTAGGAGATGACCGGCCAGACCGTCTCGCCCCGCGATCGAACCGCGTTGATCTCGGCGACGTCGCCGGCCACCTGGCGCTCGACAACGGCGAAGACCTCTTCGACCGTACGGCCGGAGGCGGCGATCTGGGCCCGCAGGGCGGCCTTGACCTCGCGAACGGCGCCGGGCAGATCGGTCGGCGTCTCCTCCCAGTGGGGGAGCGGCATGGCGGGCCTCCTTCTAGTCATGTCCCTTTACTGGAAACGACGTTAAGCCCCCGCACCCCTTCTAGGCAAGAGCCCTGACTAGAATGGCGCGGTGGAACCGGCCAAGCCCTCGCAGGAGCTTCTGCGCTCCATCACCGACGAGCACGTGCTGCGCGCGCTGTTCCGGCACCGCCTGTTGACGCGGGCCGAGTTGTCCACCGAGACCGGCATCTCGAAACCCACAGCCGGCGAGAGCGTGCGCCGGCTGACCGAGGCCGGACTGGTCGTCGACACGGGCCAGCGCACTCCCGGGGGGCGCGGGCGTGGCCGCGTCGGCTCCTACTACGCGCTCGCCCCCGACGTCGGAACAGCGCTGGCCGTCAGCATCGCCCCCGAGGGCGTCGTGGCCGAGTGTGTCGACGCGTACGGCAGCGTCCTGGCCCGCGCCGACGAGCCGATCGGCCGCCCCGCCCGCCCGGAAGACGTGTCGGCGGCGTTGGCCCTGGCCGTCGACACGGTGACAGCCCTGACCCTGGCCGTCGACGTCGGGCTGAAACTGGAGGCTCGGCCCCGCATCGCGGTGGTCAGCGCGGCCGACCCGGTCGATCGGCACAGCGGGCGGCTGTTGCAGCTGCCGGACGCGCCGTTCCTGCTCGGCGAGATCGATCCGGTGACCGTGCTGGCCCGCCGGGTGGACGGGCCCGTGATCGTGGACAACGACGTCAACTGGGCCGCCGAGGCCGAGCGCGCGGTGACGCCGCTCGACGACTTCGCGTACGTCTACCTCGACGAGGGCCTGGGCTGCGCGATCGTCAGCGACGGCGAGGTGCGGCGCGGGCATCGGGGGCTCGCGGGCGAGGTGGCGCACCTGATCACGACCGGGCCCGAGGGGCGGGCCATGCCGTTGATCGAAGTGTTCGGGGCGCTCGGGCTGCGGCGGCCGCATTCGACGGCGATCGACGTCGGACTGCTGCTCGAACGGCGGCCACCCGAGGTCGTCACCGCCGTCGGCGGGCTGATCGCGGCGCTGACGACGCTGATCGATCCGGAACTGGTGATCGTCGGCGGGCGGTGGGGAACGCCGCTGATCGACGACCTCGCGGCCGAGACGGCGCGGCTGGCTCGACCGGTGCCGGTGCGGGCCGCCGCCGTCGAGGACGAACCGTCGTTCGCCGGCGCGCGCGCCGACGCCCTGTTCCGGTTGCGCGAACTCATCGTCGGCCGCTGAAGCGGAAACCTACTCGCCGAGGGCGCCGTCCGGGTTGGGGCGGGCGTGGCCGGCGTCGGCCCAACGGTCCTGGAGGTCGCCGATCTGCTGGAGCACGTCGGCCAGTTCGCCGCGCACCCGGGCGAGCCGGTTCTGGTCGTCGGCGGGCAGGCCGCCGCCGTGGTCGTGCGACGTCAGCGTGCTCTCGGCCTCCTCGAGCTCCTCGCGGCGCCCGTGCAGGCGGTTCAGCTCAATGGTGTACTCGGTCTGGGTGATCTTCTCGGGCTGCATCTGCGTCCCATTCCCCCAGGCAGGCCCGCCGAATCGTGGGGCGACCCAGCACACACTCCGGGTTCTGCGGGAGCCCCGTGGCGAGCGGTGCCGCCATGCCGGCATCGCGCGCGAGCAGATGGACGGGCGGGAGGCCCCCGACGAGGGCGACATCATCGGCGTCGATACGTTACGGTTCTGCGGCAGCTCGCAAGATCGTTCGTGGACGGATTCCCGGGGAGGCGGCTCATCGATGGCCGACATTGAGGCAGCGCGGTCCGTGCGGACCTATCGGGTCGACGTGCTCGGGGCGGCGGCCGTCGTGCTCACGGTCGACGCCGTCCTGCTTCTGGTGACGTCCGTCGTCGGCGTTCCGTTCCTGCTGTTCCTGTTCGGCGACGAGGACGGCACCTGGCGACACCTCTGGCCGCTGACCGTGTCGTGGCTGGTCGCCGTGGTGCTGGCCGCCGTCAGCATCGCCGCCGCGGCCCGCCTCGCCGGCTTCGGCGACTACTCGATCCGCCGGGTCGGCACCGCCGCCGCGCTCGGCACCGGTGTGGCCGCCGCCGTGCTGGCCGCCACGACCGCCCTGTCCTCGCCCGGCTGGCTGCTGCTCAGCCTCCCGCTGACCGTCGCGAACCTGGCCGCAGCCCTGGTCCTGGCCGGCCCCGACCGCGCCGACGCCGTGGCCGAGCGCTTCCCGCTCTTCCGTGCGGCCGTCCCCACCGACACTGACGCGGGCGCGACCGCCCCGGCCCCGCCGTACGCCGACGAGGAGGTCGCCTACGCCCGTCCCGCCGCCGGCGAGCAGCCCACCCGGACGCACGACACCGTCGACCTGCTCGCCTTCTACGGCCCGCCCGGCGCGAAGAGAACCCTCAGGCGCCCCACCTCGCCGGCCCAGTTCTCGCCCCGCACCCGGCTACGCGCCCAGGCCGCCTTGCGCTCCCACGCCGGCACCAAGCTCCCACGCCGACCACGCCGCCCGGCCGAGTAGGTTCCGGCACGCCGACACGTCGCCGAGCGGGTCAGCTGATGAGATCCGGGATGCGGCCGAACAACTGCGTCGTGTAGGTCGTCATCTCGTTGAGCATCCAGCTTCCCGAGAACAGCAGCGCCGCGCACACGGCCGCCGCCTTCGGCACGAACGACAGCGTCGCCTCCTGGATCTGCGTCACCGACTGGAACAGCGAGATCGCGAAGCCGACCGCCAGCGCCGTCAACAGGACCGGGGCGCACATCTTGGCGGCGATGGTCATGGCGCCGAGGCCCAGCTCGATGATCATCGTGTCGGTCATACCCCTCCGTTCGGACCGAAAGGGGCGGCGCCAAGTGCAGACCGGTTGCAGTTCGGTGAGATCGGACGGTTCAGACGACCGAGAACTTCTCAGGCAGGGACGAACGACCCGTCAGCGCACTCAGCACCACCGGCCCGTCGCCCAGCGCCACGGCGACCCGCGCCGCCAGCAGGGTCGCCTCGGACACCACCGCGGGGTCGAACTCGACCGGCACATCAGCCGCGGCGGCCACATCCGACCCGTGCACGACCAGCTCGAACGTGCGCGTGGGCAGCCAGTCGCGTACGCGCATGCCGCCCACCGGTGTCGTCACCACGTCGTCGTCGGCGACCGCCGCGAGGGCCTGCGTCGCCCGCCCGGCCAGCTCGCCGGCCGAGTCGAGGAACGCCGTCGCGCGACGAGCGTCGTCACCGGACGCGGCGATCGCCGCCGCCAGCACGTTGGCGGGCACATCCCGTACGAAAGCGAAATAGCCCTCGGCCGCCTCGACGTTCACGGCGTCCGAGCGCGACCCGAGCACCCCGGGCACCTGTTCGAGGCCCGAGCTCGCCGTGTGGCCGATCAGCTCGCGCAGCGTCCACGAACCCAGGCCGGGGCCGTCGAGCCGGTCGGCGGGGACCCGGCCGACCAGGTCGACGAACGTGACGGCGGCGGAGCGGAAGGTCCGGCGGAAGTCCATCCCGACAATCTAGTCAGGACTCCCCGTCGGCGCGGTGCCTGCCCGCGGCGTAGTCATGGGAGGCGTTCTCGCCCGAGTCGTGCCGGGCCCGGTAATCGGTCGGGGCCGGTGGCAATCCGGACGGCCGTTTGGGACGCGCCGACGCCTCCAGCGGCCGGTCGCCGAGCCCGGAGATCGCCGGCAACCCCGAGGGCATCTCCTTCCCGGCGCGTTCGGCCTGCGCCGTGGGCCGGGGGCGAGCCGGCGTGGGCGAGGACGGGTCCAGCGGCGGCGGGGGCGACGGGAACGGTTTCCGTTCCGCGTGCCCGGGCGCGTCGTGACCCGCGTACGGCTGGGGCATCAGATTTTCCTCGAGGCGTTTCCTGAGCACCTCGGAGTGACGTTGCGCGACCACGGCGACGACCACCCCGAGCACCGGCGTCGCCATCACGAACCACGACATGAACGGCGACGACGGCGCGGCCACCATCAGATAGCCCGCGTAGCCGAGGAACGCCAGCCCGGCCAGCACGTCGGCGGCACGCAGGATCAGGCCCTGGCCGGTTCCGAGCACGGCCAGGACCAGCATCACCAGACCGCCGAGGGCCAGCGCCCCGGCGTACCCGACGAATTCGCCGTCCGACATAGCCGTATTGTCCGGTGGCGGGGGAGCGTACCGGCGCTGTTTCCGAACTTTGTCCTGTTCGCCGGAAAAGCGCGAGGCGGTGGCCGGCCGCCGGCACGGGAACCGGCAGGGCAGGCCGGCTCGAGAAAGTCCGCTCGAGAAAGTCCGCTCGAGAAGGTCGGTACCGCTGGGAGTCCTAGGATGAGAAGGCGAACGACCGCGCATCACGCCGTAGCCTGAACCGATGAGTCTCGACCGGTTCGTCCAGGCCCAGGACAGCGGCGCCTATGCCGACGCTGTCGCCGAGCTGCGCGCCGGCCGCAAGCGCACGCACTGGATGTGGTTCGTCTTCCCGCAGCTCAGCGGCCTCGGCTCCAGCGCCACGGCCCAGCACTACGCCATCCGCGATCTCGACGAGGCCCGCGCCTACCTCGCCCACCCCGTCCTAGGACCGCGCCTGCACGAACTCGCCGCCATCCTCACCGAGGCGTCCGGCACTGCCACCGACATCTTCGGCTACCCCGACGACCTCAAACTGCGCTCCTCGATGACCCTGTTCGCCGCGGCCGCCGCCGACCCCACCCCGTTCGAGCAGGTCATCGCCCACTTCTACGACGGTCCCGACGAAAAGACCCGGAAACTTCTGGGCGTACGCGGCAGCACCTGAGACAACCGCACAGCCGCCGTTCACGCCGCTCAGCGCGGCCCAGTCGGTGGTCCCGCGCGTGAGGCGAGTCTCGCGCGTCTGCATGGTTACTAGGATCGGCCGCGTGCCCGCCATTCGTACGCATGCCGAAGCTGTCACCGCCGCCACTGAACTCGCCGCCGCCCTGGCCCCGGGAGCCGCCGAACGCGACCGCAACGGCGCCGACGTGGTCCCGCACGAGGCGCTCGCCCTGCTCGACGGATCCGGCCTGCTCGCGATCACGGTCCCGCCCGCCGACGGCGGCGCCGGGCTCGGCCCGTCCACGCTGGCCGAGGTGATCCGCCTGGTCGCGGCGGCCGACCCGGCGATCGCCCAGGTCCCGCAGGCCCACTTCCTGCTCGTCGACGTGCTGGCCGCGCACGGCGACGCCGCGACCCGTAAACGCCTCTACGCCGATGTGCTCGCCGGCCGCCGCATCGGCAACGCCCTCGCCGAACGCGGCGGCAAGCACGCGCAGGATCTGAAGACCCGCGTCGCCGGCGGCCGCCTGAACGGCGTGAAGTACTACACGACCGGCGCGCTGACCAGCTCCTGGATCGCCGTCAGCGCCCTGGGTGAGGACGGTCGGCTTGTCCTGGTCTTCGTCCCGCGCGACGCCCCCGGGATCGCGGTCGACACCGACTGGGACGTGATCGGCCAGCGCGCCACGATCAGCGGCACCGCCACGTTCACCGACGTGCCCGTCGACCTGTCCGTCGACTACGCGCACGCCTACGAGGTCCCGCAGCAGCTCGGCGCCCGCGCGCAGCTCGTCCACTCCGCGATCGAGGCCGGCATCGCGGGCGGCGCCCTGGCCGACGCGCGCACCTACCTGCGCTCGAAGGCCCGCCCGTCGACTGAGGCCGTACGGTTCGGGGCGTCCAGCGCCGTCGAGGACCCGCACGTCATGTACCGCTACGGCCGCCTCGCGACCCGTGTACGCGCCGCCGAGGCTCTGCTCGAAGCGGCCGCCCGAACCCTCGACGACATCGGCCTGATCCCCGCCGACGCCGCCGCGGCCGCCCGCGGTTCCCTGGCCGTCGCCGCCGCGAAGGCTTTCGCCAGCGAGGTAGCCGTCGAGGCCGGTTCGGAATTGTTCGCGTTGTGCGGCACCAGCTCAGCCGCCAGCAAGTACGACCTGGACCGCCACTGGCGCAACGCCCGCACCCACAGCGTCCACGACCCCGTCGACTGGAAATACCACCACCTGGCCGCCTGGGAATTGTCCGACGTCCAGCCCCCGAACCACGGCCAGCTGTAGTCCACCGTTGTTTCATCCCAGCGCGATTCACTGACCACGTTCGGTCCTGGGATCGGCCGTGCGTTTATTCAGGTCAGACGTGCACCCGCCTAACCGGCGCCTGTCGCGACCGGCCGGCGACGCGGGATGCAAGTCCTTGCCGAAGATCGCCTTTGTTCGTCCCTTCGAAAATCGTCAATCGTTGTTTGCTGCGACTCAAAAACGCCTTGTATTGCTCAGGGTGCCGCGGGTTCGAACGCGTTTCATCACCCAGCCAGTGCATTTGCGATTGCGCGGTTTGGTCGACGCCGGCCGCTTGAGGCAAGGCGACGCGCGTGGAGGACGCCGTCGCTTCTGACAGTCCGGCCCAAGTGTCGGCGCATGGGGCCGCGCTGTCAGGCGCCGTGCGCATAGGGAATCGGCGGCGGCCGCGGCAGGCATCGCTGCAATTGCCAGTGCCAGTCGCGGGATCGGAGCCCCGGTTCAGGGTTGCGGCCGATGCGGGCCGTGGAGCTGGGATCGGAGTGGTCAACTCTGAGCTGGGCGGTGTTCCTCCGGAGTAGACCGTGCGGCCCGGCCCGGCGAATCCGGCCCGGCCGTCGAGGGCCGGCGGCTCGCCCGACACTGCCTGGTCCAACGGGATGTCCCGCTCGGCTGCGGGTGCGCTCTTTCGGCCGCTCGCCCTCTCGCGTCGAGCCCGCAGGCGCCGGCTCGGCGGCCTTGGGACAGGGCGGCAAGGAAGTGGTCACGCCAGGCCCGGTGGGCCGGTGTGGCGGCTGCGCGGTTGACCGGTGTGGCGGCTGCGCGGTTGACCGGTCTGACGGCTGCGTGGCTGACCGGTGTGACTGCCCCTCGGGCGGCTCGAGAGACGGTCGCCGCGGACTGCAGTCGGCGTCCCAGATCAACGGTGGAATTGCTTCGCACGGATGTATCCCGGCCGCGAAGCAGGCGCTCGAACATCCATACTTCCGGCACAATTTCCAGGCGTGACGCTGCTTCAAACCCTCACGCCGCCGAAGCGCGTGATCGCGGCGGAACTCCTCTTTCCCCGGCCAATAGTTACGCGCCTTAGTGGGGTCGCGCATGGCAGCAACCTGAGAATCGCTGAAGAGACTTAGCTGTGCCATGAATAAATTATCCCGGGCATGAAGATCACCTGCTAACAGCCGATCATGCCATTCTCTCCGAGAAGCAGCACCGGATTCCGGCTTGACATAATCGCGCAATGCGAGTCTGAACGTTGCCCAAGCTACTGCGCGAGCATCTGGAATCGGCGAGCCCTGATCTGCTGCGGGCGATGGTGAAAACCTTCGCCGCGCAGGTTGAGGCGTTTCGCAACCGGCTCCTCGACAGTGGGCCTTACACGTTCGTGTGGCTTGACGCGCCGGTCGTCAAGGTCCGTGAACACGGCCGGATCATCAACGTCCACACCCTGGTCGCGGTCGGGGTCAACGCCGCGAGGTCGTGGGTCTGGACATCAGCAGCGACGAGAACGCGGCCGGCTGGCTGGCCGTCCTCCGGTCGCTGAACGCCCGCGGCCTGTCCGGAGTCCGCCTGGTCGTCACCGAGGAGGTCAACACCCCCGCGTGCTCGACACCATCACGGCCAAGTTCCCCGACGCCGCCGACCAACTCGAGAACGCCTGCGACGACCTTCACGCGAGCTCCGGCGCCAGATCTGGTCGAACAACCCGCAAGAACGCCTGAACAAAGGAATCCGCCGCCGCGCCGACGTCGTCGGGATCTTCCCGAACCGGGCCGCGATCATCCGCCTCGTCGGTGCCGTGCTGGCCGAACAGGGTCGCAGGACGCCGCTACCTACTCGTCGACCCCTCGCGGCCGCACCCCGAAGGATCCGGGCGGCGACACCGGTCAGCGGCCGCACGTCGGGACCGCCCCGCCCGCCGTGCGGATCACCGCCTGGGGACGCACCGTGGCGAGCAGATCTTCAACCGCCGAACGGTCGCGGATGTCGAGCCCCGCCGGAGAGAGGACCCAGAGACCCGCCGGAGAGGACCCAGAGAAAGGGGCCTGCCGCGCGCCGGTCTGGATGTCCCGTCACGCCCGTGATCAAGATTCGCACAGCGGTGGAACTGTCACATCCGCCGGTAGGCCGCGAACACCACCTCGTGTTCGATCTGGAAGCCCAGCCGCTCATAGAGCCGGATGGCCGCCGAGTTCTCCGCCGCCACGTGCAGGAACGGCAGGTCGCCGTGTTCCAGGATTGCCGCCGCGACGGCCATCGTCAGGCGGGCCGCGAAGCCCTGGCCGCGGAATTCCGGGTCGGTGCAGACGGCGCTCACCTCGGTCCAGCCGGGCAGGCGGAAGCGTTCGCCGGCCATCGCGACCAGCCGGCCCTGGCGCCTGATCCCCAGATAGCGGCCCAGCTCGATCGTGCGTTTGCCGAACGGGCCCGGCTTGGCCCGCTCGACCAGTTCGAGCATCTCGGGCACGTCGGTCTCGGTCAGGCGTACGGTTTCGTCGTCGTGGACGCCGGTCATGGTGTGGCCGACCATCTGGACGCCGGGCGTGACGGCCATCGTCTCCCAGCCGGGTGGCGGGGTGATCGCGGGCGCGGTGAGCACGGCGTAGTCGGTCAGCGCGGCGAGGTCGGCCCACGCGGCCGGGCTGCCGAGGTCGGCGACGGCGCACCAGGGCGCGACGTCGGAGTGGTAGCGGGCGGCGTCACCGGACGCCTCGGCGAAGCAGGCCTGCGGCCCCGAGAGGGCGGCCCACACGGGATTCTCGAGCACGTCTAAAGACCCTGCCCTGCCCGGGTCCATGACCGCCAGCGAATAACCCGAATTCACACGAGAGACGGGACGATTTCGTGCGGCCACACCGGTTTCGAGAACAGGTAGCCCTGGCCGTACGGGCAGCCCATCTCGGCCAGTTCGGCGCGTTGGCCCTCGTCCTCGATGCCCTCGGCGACGACGGCCAGGTCGAGGTTGCGGGCCAGCGTGACGATCGCGTCGACCAGGGCACGCTGCTGGTCGCTGCCGAGGATCTCGTCGATGAACGACTTGTCGACCTTGAGGACGTCGACCGGCATCTGCCGCAGGTAGCTCAGCGACGAGTAGCCGGTGCCGAAGTCGTCGATCGCGATGCGTACGCCCAGTGCCCGCAGCTCGTCGAGGTCGTGGCGCACCTGGTCGACGTCGCGCAGCAGCAGGCTCTCGGTGATCTCCAGCAGCAGCCACGCGGGTTGCGCGCCGCTGTCGGCCAGCGCCGAGCGCACCTGGTCGACGAAGCCGGCCGTACGGAACTGGCGTGCGGAGACGTTCACGCTGACGTAGCGCAACGTCGTGCCGGGGTCGTCGGTGCGCATGCGGGTGAACTCGGCCAGCGCCGTCCGCAGCACCCACCGGCCGATCTCGACGATCGCGCCGCTCTCCTCGGCGACCTCGATGAAGTGGTAGGGCCCGAGCAGCCCGCGCACCGGGTGCTGCCAGCGCACCAGCGCCTCCACGCCGACGTACGCGGCCGATTCAAGCTCGACGATCGGCTGGTACATGACCGCGAACTGTTCGCCGTCGATCGCCTCGTGCAGCGCCGTGCGGGTCTCGAGGCGTTGCACCATGCGGTTCCCGAGGTCGCTGCGGTAGCGCTGCCAGGTGCCCTTCTGCTCGCCCTTGGCGTGGTAGAGGGCCAGGTCGGCCTGGCGCAGCAGTTCGGTGGCCGAGCCGGCCTCGCGGTTGGTGGCCAGCCCGACGCTGGACGCGCCGCTGACGATGTGGGTGCCGCCGATGCCGTCGTCGACCTCGATCGGTACGGCGAGGGCCGCGATGATGCGTCCGGCGAGTTCCTCGGCCCGGGTGGCGTCGCGGCCGGGTTCGACCAGCACCGCGTATTCGTCGCCGCCCATCCGCGCGGCCGTGTCGCCGACGCCGATGGCGGCCGAGATCCGCGCGCCGACCAGCACCAGAAGCTGGTCGCCGACGGCGTGCCCGAGGGTGTCGTTGACCTCTTTGAAGTCGTCGAGGTCGATGAAGAGCACGGCGAGGGTGGAGTCGTCGCGGCCGGCGAGCGTGAACGCCTGCTCGAGCCGGTTGCGGAACAGCACGCGGTTGGCCAGCCCGGTCAGCCCGTCGTGGAAGGCCAGGTGCGACAGGTCCCGTTCCAGGCCCCGGCGCTCGGTCACGTCCCTGATGGTCAACACCAGGCCGCGTACGGTGGGATCGTCGCGAAGGTCGCGGCCGGTGCACTCGACCTGCAGCAGCCGGTCGTCGGCGCGCAGCACGGCCAGGTCGGTCGCCTCGGTCTCGTGCCCGGCGCGGATCGCCTTCAGGGTCTCGCGCAGCGCGGTGTGGTGGCTGAGCGCGATCAGCGACCCGAGCGGTGTCCCGGCCAGGTCGGCGTGCCCGAGCACGGTGTCGGCTGACGGGCTGGCGTACGTGATGAGGTCGTCGCCGTCGACGATCAGGATGACGTCGGACGCGTTCTGGATGAGGGTGCGGAAGTAGGCCTCGCTGTCGCGCCGGTTGACCTCGCTGGTCAGCCCGATGCGCTGCATGACGACCTCGAACTTTCCGAGGAACACCTCGATCGAGGGTGCCATCTCGCGCAGCACCGCGGCCGGACCGGCGAGCAGACCGGCGCCGACCCGGCCGTCCGGCAGCGGCATGGTGGCGTACAGGAAATGCTGGAAGTCGCCCGTGGGCAGGCCCGCCGGGACCTCGTCCGCGCGCAGGTGTCGCAGGCCCGGCGTGTGCGGCCGGTCGGCTTCGCCGCTGAGGACGAGCTTGTACGGGGCCGGCATCAGGGTGGCGATCCCGTCGCGCACGGCCCGCCCGGCCTCCTCCTCGGTGGTCGCCGCGAACAGGGCGGCGCCGGCGTCACGGACCGCCCGTTCCCGGGCCCGGGCCTGGCGCTGGGCGGTCGCGAGACCGTTGACCCGGGCCAGCACCAGCAGGAACATCAGGGCCGCGGCGGCCGCGATGACCGGCGCGTCGACGACGCTGCCGCCGTTCATCCACTCGAGGTAGAGCACGGCCGGGGCGATGAGGGCGGCGACGGCCAGCCAGAGCAGGCGGCCCGCGCCCACGTCGAGGGTCGTGTTCTGCGGCAGCGGCTCGGTCAGCGTCCGCATCGACGGATGCATCGCGGCCCAGGCCATGATCGCGTAGAAGACCACCCAGCCGGAGTCGACCGCGCCGCCCGGCGTCCAGTCGCTGTTGAGCCGCGACAGTCCGTAGATGATGTCGCTGAACAGCAGGCCGAGGATCGCGACCGTGATCGCGGTCAGCGCGCGCGGGCGTTTGCCGGGGATGGTCAGCAGGCGCAGCGTCATCGCGAGGGCGAGGACGTCGCCGAACGGATAACCGACCGAGCCGATCTTCTCGAGGACCGTGAGCTCGTGCGAGCGGGTGAACGGCGCGATCCAGTAGATCCAGGAGAGCATGCCCAGGGCGACCGTGGGCACGAGGGCGTCGAGCAGCGCGGCCCGGTTGCTGCCCCCACTGCGGGATCGTACGAAGATCAGGAAGGCGCCGGTGAGGAGCGGGTAGACCAGCAGGTAGAGCAGGTCGATGACGCTGGGGAAGGCCGGCTCGACGCCCCGCGAGGCGATGGCGTTGTAGTAGGTGTCGCCGGTCGTGAACGAGACGAGCGCGGCCGAGATCAGATACCACGGCAGACGGCGGCTCGGGCGGTAGAGGTGTACGCCGACCAGCACCATCGCGGCGCACGAGTACCCGATCAGGGCCCACGTGAACAGCAGATCGCCGGCGAGGTAGTAGTACGAGGTCAGCGCGACGATCCAGAGACCGAAGACGCCACGCAGGACCAGCGACGCCATCGCAACACCTCCGCCCTCGCCCGGCCCCCGGGTGTTAGTTCGGGTGTTGCGCCCGAGGACTGAGCGAATGGCCGGATCTACCGCCATTCAGGTGCGGCAATTGTCACCGTACGATCTGTATCAGCCGATTCTTCGATCGCGAGCGCGACCAGGTGGTCGTGCGCCCCGTCGGCCAGGGGATAGGGCGGCGGGCCTTCCCCGCGCACCCACGCCGCCATCTGCCGCAGCAGGGTCGCGATGGCGATCTCCTCGTCGTTCCAGCGCCGGCCCGGGAACGGGTTGCGGAACAGCACCTGGTCGCCGAGCGTGATCGTGTCGGTGTCGAAGTCGTCAAGATCGAGGTCATAACCCGTCTGACGTCGTACGAGGGGCGAGCGCACGATCGTGCGGGGCTCGGTCAGTCGCACCACCTCGTCGTCGCGCAGCTCGCCGTGCGTGCCCCGCACGACGATGCGCCGGAACCGCAGCTGGTTGTGCCACTGGTTGTCGGTGAAGTCGTAGAGCCCCGACCGCCCGTCGCCGAAGTCGAGCGTGGCGATCGTCGTGGTGGCCGGTTTCGGCGCCGGGTCGTCGGTCCAGCCGTCGCGGGTCAGCGGGTCGACCAGCGGCGCCGTCGTCCGCGAGGCCCGCACGGTCACCGCCCCGCGCCCCAGCCCGAGGAAGCCCCGGATCAGCGACACCGCGTGATACATGTGCGTCGACGACACCTGTACCTGCGTCGGTTCGCCGATGACCCCCGACCGCACCGCCGCCAGCCGTGCCGCGTGCGCCGGGACCAGCAGGTATTGCTCGGCCACCTGCACCAGACCCGTGTCCCCGGTGCGCCGCCACAGCTCCAGCAGCCCGTCACGCCCGGGCGCCGGCGGCGTCTCGGCCAGCACCGGGATGCGCCGCTCGACCGCCTCGGTGATCACGGCCGGGTTCGCGTCCCACGGCACGGCCGTCACCAGGAAATCGGGGTGCAGCCCGTCGAGCGAGGTGAACGTCGGCACCGGCAGGTCGCGCGGCGTGCGCACCACCGCGCCCACACACTCGAGCTCGGGCAGCCCCGCCGCCAGCCGCCAGAACATCTCGGCCCGCCACCCGGACCCCACCACCGCGAACGACGTCATGGGGCACACAGTAGATCGCGGATTAGTCCGGTATCGACCGGGGAACCGGTCAGTCCGTGACACCGGATCCCTCGACGCGCTGGAAGGCGCTCACGGTCGCCCTGGTGGCGGGCTTCATGACGCTGCTCGACGTGAGCATCGTCAACGTCGCGCTGCCCTCCATCCGCGACGAACTGAACCTGAGCTCGGCCGAACTGCAATGGGTGCTCTCCGGCTACGCCCTCACCTTCGGCCTGCTGCTCGTCCCGGCCGGCCGCTTCGGCGACGCCCGCGGCCGGCGGGACGTCTTCGTGGCCGGGCTGATCCTGTTCACGCTGGCCAGTGCGGCGGCCGGGCTGGCCCAGTCGGCGCTGTGGCTGATCGTGGCCCGCCTCGTGCAGGGCGCGGCCGCCGGCGTCGTCAACCCGCAGATCTCCGGCCTGATCCAGCAGATGTTCGAACCTCGCGAGCGCGGCCGCGCGTTCGGCCTGCTCGGCACGACCATCGGCATCTCCACGGCGGTCGGACCGCTGCTGGGCGGACTGCTGATCGCCGGGTTCGGCCCGGCCGAGGGGTGGCGCTGGATCTTCTACCTGAACATCCCGATCGGCGCGGTGGCCGTGTGGCTGGGACACCGCTGGATCCCGGCCGGAACCAAGGGTCGTACGGAAAGTCTTGACCCCGTCGGCGTAGGACTGCTCGGCGTCGGTGTGGTGCTCGTGCTGCTGCCGCTGGTGCAGGAGCGCGAATGGCACACCCCGGCCAAGTGGCTGCTCGTGCTGGCCGGGGCCGTCGTCCTGACGCTGTTCGTGGTCTGGGAACGCCGTTACAGCCGCACGCGGACCGCGCTGGTCGACCTGTCGCTGTTCAAGGTGCGGTCGTACTCGCTGGGCGCGCTGATCGGCCTGCTGTACTTCGCCGGCTTCACCACGATCTTCTTCATCTACACGCTGTACCTGCAGTCCGGGCTCGGCTACAGCGCCCTCGCCGCCGGTCTCGCGATCACGCCGTTCGCGCTGGGCTCGGCGGCCGGCGCGGCCGTGGGCGGGCGTTTCGTGCACCGATTCGGTCGTCAGCTCGTCGTGCTCGGTCTGGTGCTCGTGATCGTCGGCCTGGTCGGTACGGATCTCGCCCTCGACGCCGTGCAGGGGCACAGCGGCGGATGGGCGGCCGCGTTCCCGCTGCTGGTGGCCGGGATCGGCAGCGGTCTCGTGATCAGCCCGAACCAGGCGCTGACCCTGTCGGAGGTGCCCGTGGTGCGAGCGGGCAGTGCCGGGGCGGTGCTGCAGACGGGTCAGCGGATCGGCACCGCGGTGGGGATCGCGGCGGTCGGCTCGCTGTTCTTCAATCGCCTCGCCGGCAGCGACAACGACTGGGGCAGCGCGTTCCGGGGATCGCTGTGGCTGACCATCGGGTTCGTGGTGATCGCCCTAGGCGCGGGCGTGACCGACGTCATCTCGGCCCGGCGGACGCCCGTCGCCGCCGGCTAACGCGTGTCGGACAGCCGCGGTCGTACGGTCGACGTCTCCGGTGGCCAGCACGTCGAGCAGGGCACCCCGGAGGACAGCCAGGACGGCGGTGCGATGGGCGAGGCCGGTGGGGGAGTCGCGCTCCTCGGCCGGCTGAGCCTTCGCGAGTACGTCGAGCCAGTCGGCCACGGTCTCGGCGGCGAACCCGGCCCAGGGCCCCGCGGTGGTGCCGAGCGAGCGCGCGTACGCCTCGACCCAGAACCGCAGCAGCGAGGCGTTCTCGTCGCGGGCGAGCCAGTCCCAGACGGCCAGCCCCGCGGCATCGGCTCCCCGCGGGAGGCGCTGGTCGAGTGCCGCGAGCTCGTCGGCGCGCGCTCGGGCCAGCAGCGCGCGGATCAGACCGTCCTTGCTGCCGAACAGGTAGAGCAGGACCCTCGGGCTCGAGCCGACGGCGGCCGCGATCGGCCTGAGCGACATGTCGGAGATGCCGTTGTCGCGCACGTAGGCGTACGCCTTCTCCAGAAGCTCTTCTCGCCGTCCCCGGGCCATGCGGGCTAGTATTCCTTACTGAAACGATCGTTTCACCAGCGGGAGGTGGCAGGGTGATCCGCGAGATCGGAGAACCGGGAGATCTCGGGTGGGTGGTGTTCGCGCACGGCGAGCTCTACCCGGCCGAGTACGGGTGGAACACCACGCTCGAGAAGATGGTCGCCCGGATCATGGCCGACTTCGGGGCCGGGTACGACCCCGCGCGCGAGGCGGGCTGGATCGCCGAACTGGACGGCCGCCGGGTGGGGTCGGTCCTCTGCGTCGACGGTGGTGACGGTGTGGCCGTGCTGCGCGTGCTGCTCGTGCATCCCGACGCCCGCGGGCACGGGGTCGGCGGGCAGCTCGTCGACACGTGCGTGCAGTTCGCCCGTAAGGCCGGCTATTCGCGGATGCGTCTCTGGACCACCGGAAATCTCGCCCCGGCCCGGGGGCTCTATCTGTCGCGCGGGTTCCAGCTCGTCGCCGAGACGCCCTACTCGGAGTTCGGGCCTGAACTTCTCGGGCAGACCTATTCGATCCCGTTGTGAGGAAACGGTCATCGGCGCACCCGAAAGCTCAGGTGCAGCACCCGGTTGCCCGGCATCACGTCAGGATCCTCCAGCAGGTGCTGCGCGTCGACCGACCCGAAGAAGCGCTTGCCCGAACCGAGCACGACGGGTACGACATCCATGCGCACCTCGTCGACCAGGCCCGCGGCCAGCACCTGCCCACCGACGTCGCCGGCCGCGACCTCGACGATGCGGTCACCCGCCAGCTCCCGCGCCTTGGCCACCGCTGCCTCGACGCCGTCGACGAAGTAGAACGGCGCCTCGGGGTCCCAGCCCTCGGGCGCCGGCCGGTGTGTCACGACGACCACGTGGTCTACCCCGGCCGGAGGCTTCCCGTCCCAGCCGTCGGTCAGATCGAAGACGTGCCGCCCGGCGATCGTCACCCCGATCCGGTCCCAGTACGCCCGGGTGTAGTCGTAGGAGGTCTGCGACACCTTCAGCACGCCGCTGTCGTCCAACGGGATGTCACCGCCGGTCAACCAGTCGAACAACGGTCCGGGCTGGTCGTTCTCGTCCGCGACGAAGCCGTCCACCGACACCGAGCCGTACATGACCACCTTGCCCACCGGGCTCTCCTCTGCTTTCGGGAGCCCTCAAATTAGCGTGCCGTGAGCCGTCGTTCTTGTAAGAAATCAATCGGCCGGCAGCGGCCAGCCGTCGAACATGTGACCCGGATGTTCGCGCATGAACCGCCGTCGGACCTCGATGTAGCGGGTCGGCGTGAACCCGGTGAACTCCCGGAACTCGTGGCCGAAATGAGCCTGGTCGAAGTAGCCCGCGCCGCCGGCGATCTCGCCCCAGTCGATCGGCCCGGCGGGGTCGATCGCGAACACGGCGGCGGTGAAACGCCAGGTGCGGGCCAGCCGCTTCGGCGTGACGCCGACCAGCTCCTTGAACCGCTGCGCCAGATGAGTGCTGCTGACACCGGCCGCCACCCGCAGGTCACCGATCGCCACCGCCCCGCCGGTCGCCGCGAGCACCCCGCTCGTGTGGCGGACCAGCCCCAGGCCGTCGGTCTCGTGCAGCCGCCGCATCAGCTCGTCCTCGAACAGCGTCAGCATCTCGTGCGGCCCGGCCGCCGTGGCCATCCGGTCCCGCAGCTCGGCGACCGAGGCCCGGCCCCAGACCTGCTCGATCGTCACCGGCCGGTCGCACAGCTCAACCGCTGGCATCGGCAGGAACGGCGCCAGCCCCCACGGCTTGACGTGCGCGCCGACGGACCGGGTCCGGGGTGGGTAGCCGAACTCCAGCGCGCGGGCCGGCGTGGTGACCACGCAGCCGTCGGCGTACTCGGCCATCTCGATGTCGGTGCCGCCGCGGATGCGGAACGCGGGCCCGAGGTTGACGATGAGCAGCGCCGCCGGCATCGGTGGCAGCGTCAGCCGGGTGTAGGGCGGCGTCCCGTCGAGGTAGTAGAGGTCGTCGATCAGCCCGTCCAGCGGCGGCCGCGGGACTCTGGACACGTATTCCACACCGCACAGCATCGCCGACGGCACGACCAGCGCGCAGGGTGCGGGGTGACCCATTTCCTGGCGTCACCTTCCACCAGGAGGTCCCAGCGTAAGCGCGCCTAACCGGCCAGAGCGTCAACCAATCGCTTGGCGGAACTGGCAAGATTCCACCGCTCCGCGAGAACCAGAAACTCCTCCGGGTTCCTGGGCGACCGCGGAATCGCAGCATCGAACGGCGGCAGCTCGACGTCCAGCGCGACCTTGCAGACCGGCAGTGCCTTGGCCAGGTATTCGCGCGCGTCGTCGAGCTTGGTCCTCACGCCGGGGGCGAACCCGGCCTGCGGGTCGTCCAGCGCCGCCAGGATGTCGTCGATGCCGCCGTAGCGGGTGACGAGCCGCGCGGCTGTCTTCTCGCCCACGCCGGCCACACCGGGCAGCCCGTCGCTGGCATCGCCTCGCATGGCCGCGAAGTCGGCGTAGAACTTCGCCGGAACCCCGTACTTCGTCTCGACCAGAGCGTTGTCCGCGTCTTCCAGTTTGGCCACGCCCCGGCCGCAATAGAGCAGGCGGGTCTTCCGGTCGTCGTCGACCAGTTGGAACAGGTCGCGGTCGCCCGACACCACTTCGACCGGCGCCGGCTGGGTCGCCGCCAGGGTTCCCAGTACGTCGTCCGCCTCGTAGCCCTCGACGCCGAAGGCCGGGATCCCCACCGCCGCGAGCACCTCGAGCAGGATCGGGACCTGCTTCTCCAGCGACGCCGGCACCTCTTCGACGTCGCCGTGGGCCACGCGGTGTTTCTTGTACGACGGGACCAGCGCCACCCGCCACGCCGGGCGCCAGCTCGCGTCGAGCGCGCAGACGATCCGGTCCGGATGTCTCGTGCGGATGAGCTGGGCGAGCATGTCCATGAAGCCGCGGATGGCGTTCACCGGTTCCCCGGCGCTCGTGCGTGCGGCCTTCTCGGGGATGCCGTGGAAGGCGCGGAAGTAGAGGCTCGGGGCGTCGACGGCGAGCAAGGGCTGTGCGGTCACTGTGACACACTACCGACCGCCTGTTCCCCCGCCTCCCTAACGTTCGTTAAGCTGACCGGGTGACAGTTGATCGGTTGCTGCCCACCGCCGAGGCCTACGACCTGCTCGATCTGACCCGTGAGCTGTGCACCCGCGAGCTCGCCGGGAAGGTCGACGACTTCGAGGCCCGTGGCGAGTTCCCCCGCGAGGTGCTGCGTACCCTGGGCCGCTCCGGCCTGCTGGGGCTGCCCTACCCCGAGGAGGTCGGCGGCGCCGCCCAGCCCGCCGAGGTCTATCTGCAGGTGATCGAGGTCCTGGCCGGCACCTGGCTGGCGGTCGCCGAGGCGGTCAGCGTGCACACCCTGTCGTGCTACCCGGTCTATGCCCACGGCAGCGAGAGCCAGCGCAAGCTGCTGCCCGACATGCTCGGCGGCGAACTGCTCGGCGCCTACTGCCTCTCCGAGCCCCAGGGCGGCAGCGACGCGGCCTCGCTGACCACCAAGGCCTCGCGCGACGGCGACGACTGGGTCGTGTCCGGCACCAAAGCCTGGATCACGCACGCCCGCGACGCCGATTTCTACAACGTCTTCTGCCGTACGGGTGGTCCCGGCGCCCGGGGCATCTCGCTGCTGCTCGCCGACGCGGGCACCCCGGGGCTGCTGCCTCAGCAGGCCGAGAAGCTGATGGGCCTGCGGTCGTCGGCCCCGGCCCAGATCGTGTTCGAGGACTGCCGCATCCCGTCCGACCGGCTCGTGGGGGAGGAGGGCGCCGGGTTCGCGATCGCGATGGAGGCGCTCAACTCGGGGCGGCTCGGCATCGCGGCCTGTGCCGTCGGGCTCGCGCAGGCCGCGCTCGACTACGCGGTGTCGTACGCGAAGGAACGTGAGCAGTTCGGGCGGCCGATCGCCGACTTCCAGGGCATCGGGTTCATACTGGCCGACATGGCCACCCAGATCTCGGCCGCGCGGGCGTTGCTGCTGTCGGCGGCCCGGCTCAAGGACGCGGGACGGCCGTTCGCGATCGAGGCGGCCAAGGCCAAGCTGTTCGCGACCGACGTGGCCATGAAAGTCACGACCGACGCGGTGCAGGTGCTCGGTGGCGCCGGCTACGTCAGCGACCACCCGGCCGAGCGCTGGTTCCGTGAGGCCAAGGTGCTGCAGATCGTCGAGGGCACCAACCAGATCCAGCGAGTCGTGATCAGCCGGGCCCTCGTCAAGCCGGCGGTGTGATCCCGATCCCGGCCAGGGGTGGCGCCACGCCCGGTGGGGAAGGCTGGAGCCAGCCCCGGTGATCGACGCCGGGGCCCGGTCCCGAGGGGGAGCAACATGGTCAACGTCGAGGGCGTGACGGTCACGACGGTCGGCAGCCAGGTCGAGGCCGACATCATCGTCGGTCTGCTGCGCAGCGGCGGGCTGCGGGCGATCGCCATCGCCGACGACGCCGGCGGGCAGGACCCGGCGCTGCAACTCGAAGGCGTCCGGGTCATGGTCAACCCGGAGGACGAGGCCGACGCCCGCGCCCTTCTCGCGGACACTCAATAGCCGGGGGCCGTTCGGTAGGGTGTCGCCCGTGGAAGAGATCGATCGGGCGATCGTGGGCGCCCTCACCGCGGACGGCCGCCTGTCCTACACCGATCTCGCGGAGCGGGTGGGCCTGAGCGTCTCGGCCGTCCACCAGCGGGTTCGCCGGCTGGAACAGCGCGGGGTGATCGCCGGCTACACGGCCAAGGTCTCGTACGAGGCCCTGGAACTGCCGTTGACGGCGTTCGTGGCGATCCGGCCGTTCGACCCGTCGCAGCCCGACGACGCGCCCGAACGGCTGGCCCACCTCTCCGAGATCGACTCCTGCTACTCGGTGGCCGGGGAGGACTTCTACATGCTGCTCGTGCGGGTCGGCAGCCCCGCCGACCTCGAGCGGCTGCTGCAGGAGATCCGTACGGCCGCGAACGTCACCACGCGGACGACGGTGGTGCTGTCGACGCCGTACGAGAACCGGCCGCCGCGCATAGCTGCCGAACTAGCCTCCTAGGACGCCTCGGCGGGTGCATTGTGGCGCTCGTGACGTGAACATCCCGGCCGGCGGCGGCCCGCAATAGCTTTGGCCGCATGACTGATCCACTCGCCGATTCGTCGGCCGCCGCGTTCGCCGACGGCATCGAACTGCTGGCGGCCGCGGTTCCCGGCGCCTTCCAGACCCGCGGCCCGCAGGGCACGCTGCTCGCGCTGACCCACGCGGCGGTGCCGGCCCTGAACCCGATCCTGAGCCCGGCCTCTGCACCGCCCGCGGCCGAGATCGCCGACCTGGCCGCCGTAGCCGCTGACAAGGCTGACGGCGCGCCGTGGAGCATCCGCTTACGCGGCGACGCGCCCGCCGCGGTGCTCGGCACGGCGGCCTCGTACGGGCTGAACACCGCCGCACGGCAGCCGTTCATGCTGCTGTCGCTGAGCCCGCGAGAGGCCGCGGCGGGCATTTCGGTACGCCGGCTCGCGCCGAGCGAGTACAAGTTGTTCTCCGAAGTGCTCAGCGCCGGCTTCGGCGTGCCGCCCGCGATCATCGAGGCGATCTATTCGGCCCAGGTCTTCGGACTGGCCGAGATCACCGCCGTGGTGGCCGAGGACGCGCAGGGCCGCCCGGTCGCGACCGGCATCTCGGTGCTGACCGGCGGGCACCTGGCGATCGGCAACCTGGCCTCGCTGCCCGGCGAGCGCGGTCAGGGTTATGCCCGCGCGGTGCTCGACCGGCTGCTCGGCAACGGCTACGACGCGGGCGCGCACACGTCCTATCTGCACGCGGAGGACGCTACCGAGCCGTTCTTCGCCGCCGCCGGTTTCACGACGGCCGAGCACTGGACGATGCTGGCCTGACCGATCAGCTTCTTGTGGCGCGGGCGCATTCGGTGACGTACGGAAGCTTGAATTCGGTGCGGCCCACGAGCTCGGGGTGCGTCGCCATCAGCCGGCGCACCTCCCCGAGCAGGGCGGCCCGCTCGTCCGGCGGCAGCAGGATCACCGCGCTGCGCGAGGCCACCATGTCGACGAGCCGTTCCGGCCCGATCACCTCGGTCCACTCGAACCGCGCCGTCTCGACCGTCCCGAACGGCGCCCCGAGGACGGTGCCCCGGTCCTGCTCCGGGCGGCCGATGATCTCGCCGAGCCGCCGCACCCACCCGGACCGCTCGTCGCGCACGTTCCACAGCAGCCCGAGCCGCCCGCCGGGGGAGAGGACCCGCGCGACCTCCGGCACCGCCCGCGCCGGTTCGACCCAGTGCCAGGCCTGCGCCACCAGCACCACATCGGCCGACCCGTCGGGCAACGGGATGTCCTCGGCGCTGCCCTTGAGGGCCGGGACCCCCGGAACCGAACTACGCAGTTGGTCGAGCATCTGCGCCGACGGCTCGACGGCCGTCACCTTCAGCCCGCGGTCGCGGATCTGCCGGGTGAGCTTGCCCGTGCCCGCGCCGAGGTCGACCACGGTCGGCTTGCCCGCCGGCAGCAGCCAGTCGAGTGCCGCGTCCGGATAGGACGGTCGTCCGCGCTCGTAGATCTCAGCGGCGGGCCCGAACGAGTTCGCGTGCGCGGCACGATCATTCACATCACGATCTTATCCAGCCCGTCGCGGGGGAAGAGCACCTCGGGCTTCCACCGCGGGGGCGGCTGATCGTGCAGCAGCCAGTACTGCTCGGCGATCCGGTCCGGGTCGGTGGCCGTGCCCGGCACTACGGCGCCGGCCACGGTCACGGTGGTGATGCGGACCCCGGACGGCCCGTACTGCTCGTCGAGCAGGAACGTCAACGCGCGGACCCCGGCCTTGCCCAGTGACAGCGACACGCTGGCCGGCAACGGCTCGGGCAGGCCGCCGGTGACGATGAACGTGCCGTGACCGCGCGCCGCCATGCCCGGCAGCGCGTGCGCCGCCGCGGTGATCGCGCCGACGACGTTGACCGCCCAGGCCCGCTGGTGCTCGCGGACGGACAGTTCGCCGACCCGGTCGGCCCGGATGACGGCGGCGTTGTAGACCAGGACGTCGGCCGGGCCGAACCTGCGCGCCGCCGTGTCGAGCGCGGCCCGCAGCGCCGGATCGTCGCTGCTGTCCGCGGCCAGCCCGAGCGCGGACCCGCCACCCGCCGTGACCTCGTCGGCGACCGCCTGCGCCTTCGCGCCGTCGCGGGCCACGAGCGCCACCGGCAGCCCTTCCCGGGCGAAACGCAGGCCGACCGACCGGCCGATGCCCGGCCCGGCCCCGATGACGACCGCCCCCGCCATCTCCGCCCCCTTCCGCGCCACCGCCCGCGATTCTTCCTAGGATGCCTTAAAGGGTGGCATTTGCTGCCGTGTTGATAGTCGGTAGTGCTCACTGGTGGGCAGTAGGGACGGTGTCAATGGAAAGAATGGGCAGCGGCCACCGCTATCTCGTAGGCAATTTTGCTGTGATGCCACATGCCAGATTACTAGGCAGACGACGACATGTCTCTTGACTAGTTGGCACACGGTACGGGAGACTGCTGTCGTTCCGATGAAGGGCGCGTAAAGAGGAGGGACCGTGAGCGATAGTGTGCGTTGCGGTGTCACCTCTGCGGTCTCGGTGCCGGGCTGTGATTTCGACGCTTTGCACAAGGCCGCGTTGGAGAATCGTCCGTCCAAGACGTGCTCGGCATGCCGTGAGCCTGGCCGCGCTCGCGGCGAAGTTCGATACTGCCGGGAGTGGCCCGGTGGCAGCACGTGGAGCCGACCGGAAGACCCGCGCATGCGGGCAGGTGGCTGTGAAGCGTGAACCCGGCACGACACCAGTCGGTCAGACCGGGACCGTCCCGCCGCAAGGCAGGACTACCGACTATGTGCTCACCAAAGCGCACTGATCGGTAACGGTGTGGGTTTCGGCAAGGCGTGAAAGGGCACATCTGCGGCAAGCCGATAACCACGGAGGACTGAGTTATGAGCTTCACCGACAAGGTCAAGAACGAGGCCGAGGAGCTGACCGGCAAGGCCAAGCAGGCCGTGGGGCGCGCCACCGACAACGAGCGGCTGATCGCTGAGGGGCAGGCCGAGGAGACCGAGGCCCACGCCAAGAAGGCCGGCGAGCACGTGAAGGACGCCGGCAAGGACGTCCGCGACGCGTTCAGCTAGATCGCATAGCGAAAAGGGCCCCCGCGGGGGCCCTTTTCCGTGTCAGCCGGCGGCTTCCTGCTTGCGCCACCAGTCCTGGCCGGACTGCGGCAGCGTGTCGATCGGGTCGTAGTAGGCGTGCAGCTTGGACAGCGCCTCCTCGTCGTGCTGCTCGATCGACGTGCGGTAGTTCTTCGTCCAGTACGAGATGCCGTGCTCACGGTCGTACTCGGAGATCATGTGCACCCAGCGCTTGCCGACGAACGGCACGTCGCAGACGATGCGCGGGGTCGCGTAGCCGGGCAGGTAACCCATCATGTCGTGCTGCAGCTGCTGGGCGTGCCACACCGGAACCCGCCAGTGCTCGGCGTTCGGGATCATGTCGCACATGTAGAAGTAGTACGGCAGGATCCCGGCCTCGCCCTGCAGCCCGAAGCACAGGTCGAGCAGGTCGGCCGTGGTCGCGTTGACGCCGCGCATGAGCACGCCCTGGTTGCGGACGTCGCGCACGCCCACCTCGAGCAGCGTCTGCGCCGCCTTGGCGACCAGCGGGGTCAGCGAGTTCACGTGGTTGACGTGGGTGTGGACGGCCAGGTTGACGCCGCGGCGCTGCGCCGTGATCGCGACCCGGTGCAGGCCTTCGACGACGTCGTCCTGCAGCCAGTGCTGGGGCAGGCCCATCAGCGCCTTGGTCGCGAGCCGGATGTCGCGCACGGTCGGCACCGAGAGCAGACCCATCAGGTAGGCCTCGAGCTGCTTCCACGGCACGTTGGCCACGTCGCCGCCGCTGACGACCACATCCCGTACGCCGGGGTGGGCCTTCAGGTAGGCGAGGTGCGCGTCGTACCTGTCCACGGGCTTGAGCGAGAGCTTGAGCTTGTCCACGGTCGGCGTCGAGTTGCCGACGAGGTCCATGCGGGTGCAGTGGCCGCAGTATTGCGGGCAGGTCGACAGCAGCTCGGCCAGCACCTTGGTGGGGTAGCGGTGGGTGAGGCCCTCGGCGACCCACATGTCGTGTTCGTGCAGCGAGTCGCGGGTGGCGTGCGGGTGTGACGGCCAGTCGAGGTGACGGTCGGTGGCCACCGGCAGCATGTAGCGGCGGATCGGGTCGGCGTAGAACGCGTCGGTGTCCGGGACCGCGTCGGGGACCATCGTGTTGAGCATCTGCGGCGGGATCAGCATCGACATCGTGGCCAGGCGTTGCTGGTCGGTCTCGAGGTCGGTGTAGAACCGTTCGTCGAGCAGGTCGCCCATGACCTTGCGGAGCTGCTTGACGTTCTTGACGCAGTTGACCCGTTGCCATTGCGCGGACTGCCATTGCGCGGCCGTGACGTCACGCCAGCCGGGGAACCTGGTCCAGTCGGGCTCGACCAAGGGACGGCGGCGATATTCGTACGGTTGTCCGGCGGGCTGAGTCAACGGAGCCTCCCTGATCACCTTTGACGGGCCCGTCCCACGCTACTGGAGGATTTCCGGTCTGGTAAACCGTTGGCCGGAGGATTTACGGTATGGATACACAAGCGGATATCAGATTTACTGGTGAGGGTGGGGTTGATGACGTCTTCTGTCGGTCTTGACCGGGTTCTGGAGCCGGCCGGGGTGCTTCCGCAGGCGGCTTGGCGCCTCGATCCCGACCCCCAGATCAAGGACGACGAGATCCGCGTACGGGTCGAGCGCCTGAATCTTGACGCGGCGAGCTTCCGTCAGCTGGCGGAGAAGCACGCCGGCGACGGCTCCGCGGTCCGCGCCGAAGTCGTGGAGATCATCGAGACGCGGGGCAAGATGCACAATCCCGTGACCGGGTCGGGTGGCATGCTGATCGGCGTGGTCGAGGAGGTCGGGCCGCGTTCGCCGCTTCCGGTGAAGAAGGGCGACCGCGTCGCGACCCTGGTCTCGCTGACCCTGACCCCGCTGCGGATCACCGACGGGCTCGCGCGCTGGGACGGCCTGAGCGAGCAGGTGCCGGCCGAGGGCACCGCGATCCTGTTCGGCCGCTCGATTGTCGGCGTGCTGCCCGACGACCTTCCCCCGTCGCTGGCGCTCGCGGTCTACGACGTCTGTGGTGCCCCGGCGCTGACCGACCGAATCGTCCGACAGTACGAGTCGCCGACCGTCGCGGTTCTGGGCGGCGCGGGCAAGAGCGGATCGCTCGCTCTGGCTGCGGCGCGCCTGGCCGGGGCCCGTACGGTGGGAATTGTCCGAAACGAGGACGAAGCGGCGACCTTGCGGGAAGCCGGGGTGGCCGACGTCGTGGCGATCGCCGACGCGCGCAACCCTCTCGAAGTGGCCGCCGCCGTCGGTGAACCGGCGACGATCACGGTGGTCTGCGTGGACGTTCCCGGCTGCGAACACGGGGCGATCCTGGCCACAGCGCCGGGCGGGACGGTCGTCTTCTTCTCGATGGCGACCAGCTTCCCGGCCGCCGCGCTGGGCGCCGAAGGCCTGGCCGCGGACGTGACGATGCTCATCGGCAACGGCTACGTGCCAGGTCACGCCGCGTTCGCCGTCGATCTGCTGCGCCGCGTCCCGGCTGTGCGGGCTCTCTTCGAGGCGCGGATCGCGGGACACTGACGCGCATGAGCGAACTCCCCTCGGTCCTCTACACCAACGGCCGCTTCTACTCCGCCGCTGACCCGCGGGCCACCGCCATGCTGGTCCGCGACGGCCGGATCGTCTGGCTGGGCGCCGACGCCGACGCCCCGTCCGCCGGCACCACCGTCGACCTCGAGGACGGCCTGGTCACCCCGGCGTTCGTCGACGCGCACGTGCACGCCACCGACACCGGCCTGGCCATCGACGGCCTCGAACTGTCACACGTGCGAAGTAAGGTCGAGCTGCTCGACGCGGTGGCGGCGTTCGCGCGCACCCGCCCGGTCGACGGGGTCGTGCACGGGCACGGCTGGGACGAGTCGTTCTGGCCCGACCAGAGCCTGCCGTCGGCCGCCGAGCTCGACCGGGCCGCCGAGGGCCGCCGGGTCTACCTGTCCCAGGCGTCGGTCCACTCCGCTCTCGCGTCGACGGCGATCCTGGCCGCGGCCGGTCTCGACGACCGTTCCGGCCTGGTCAAGGAAGACGACCACCACGCCGTACGGGCTGTCGCGCTCGGCTCGATCCCGCCCGGGCAGCGCACCGCGGCGCAGCGGGCCGCCCTCGCGAGAGCCGCGTCGCTGGGCATCGCCGCCGTGCACGAGTGCGGCGGCCCCGGCACGTCCAGCGAGGACGATTTCCGCTCCGTGCTGGCGCTGAGCGGGCAGGGGCTGCCGCAGGTGTTCGGCTACTGGGGCGAGCTGGGCGGCGCGCTCAAGGCCCGCGAGCTGGGCGCGGTCGGCGCGGCCGGTGACCTGTACGCCGACGGTGCCCTCGGTTCCCGCACCGCGTCGGTGCGCGAGCCGTTCCTGGACGGGCACGGCGGCCACGGGGAGGCGTTCGTGACCGCCGAGCAGGCCGCCGAACACCTGCTCGACTGCGTCACCGTCGGCGTCCAGGGCGGTTTCCACGCCATCGGCGACGCGGCGATCGAGACCGTCCTCGAGGGGTTCGCGCTGGCCGCGAAGACGGTCGGGGTCGACGCGGTCCGGGCGGGCGGGCACCGGGTCGAACACGTCGAACTGATCGACAAGGCGATGATCGCGCGGATGGTCGAGTTCGGGGTGACCGCGTCGGTCCAGCCGGTCTTCGACGCGCTGTGGGGCGGCCCCGACCGCATGTACGCGCAGCGCCTCGGCGCCGAACGGTCGATGGCGTCGAACCCGATCGGCGCGATGCACGCCACCGGCGTGCCGCTCGCGTTCGGGTCCGACTCGCCGGTCACGACCCTCGACCCGTGGGCGGTGGTCGTGGCCGCGGCCGCCCCGCGCAACCCGGTGTTCCGGATGAGTGTGCGGGCGGCGTTCGCGGCGGCGAGCCGGGGCGGTTGGCGGGCCGCCGGGGTCGACGACGCGGGCGTGCTCGCCCCCGGCAAGTCGGCCACCTTCGCCGTCTGGGACACCCCGGGCGGCGTACGGGAGGGGTTGCCCTCCCTGCTGCCTGACTTCGAGGGTGCGGCCCCGGCCCGCCCGGTATGCCGTCGCACGACCGTGCACGGCGAAACGATCTACGAGGCCTAGGAGCAAGGTTTGTCGTCCAAGCTTGATCTGGACCCGCTGGTGGTCCGCGCCGCGCGCCGGCTCGCCGCGAAGGCGGGACGTCCGGTCGTCGACCTGGCCCGCTCGCACACCACCGTGTCGGTGGAACGGGCGGTGCTGCGCCTGGCCGGGGTGCACGGGGCCGACCAGGACGGCATCCCCTGGGTGAACCGCCTCGTCGACGCCGTGCGCGCCGACGTCGGGCTGGGCCACGGCATCGCGACCCCGGTGTTCCACGCCATGCGGAGCACCGGGATCGACGACATCACGGTCCTCGCGCAGAAGGCCGCCACCGGAGCGCTGCGATTCGACGTACCGGAGAAGAAAGCCGACGTCACCGCGGCCCGCCGGGCAGCCAGGAAAGCGACCGGGGCCGGCCTGAAGATCGTCGACCGGCGGCGCGCCGAACGGGACCGGCTGATCAAACGATGGGGCGACCCGGAACAGCGGCCGTGGATCTACCTGATCGTCGCGACCGGCGACATCTACGAGGACATCCCGCAGGCCCAGGCAGCCGCCCGGGCCGGCGCCGACGTGATCGCGGTGATCCGCTCGACCGGGCAGTCCCTGCTCGACTACGTGCCCGAGGGCGCGACCCGCGAGGGCTTCGCCGGCACGTACGCCACCCAGGAGAACTTCCGGCTGATGCGGGCGGCCCTGGACGAGACGTCCAAGGAGCTGGGGCGCTACGTCAGGCTGACGAACTATGCGTCGGGGCTGTGCATGCCGGAGATCGCCGCGCTGGCCGGCATGGAACGGCTCGACATGATGCTCAACGACAGCATGTACGGCATCCTGTTCCGCGACATCAACCCGATCCGCACGTTCGTCGACCAGCGGTTCAGCCGCCAGGTCCACGCCCGCGCCGGAATCATCATCAACACCGGCGAGGACAACTACCTCACCACGGCCGACGCCGTCGAAGCCGCCCACACGGTCACGGTGTCGCAGCTGCTCAACGAATACTTCGCCCACGAAGCCGGCCTTGAGAACTGGCAGCTCGGGCTCGGGCACGCCTTCGAGATCAACCCGGAACTGCCCGAGTCGTTCCGGCTCGAACTGGCCCACGCCCTGCTCGCCCGCGAACTGTTCCCCGACGCGCCCCTGAAGTGGATGCCGCCGACGAAACACATGACCGGCGACGTGTTCCGCGGCAATCTGCTCGACGGGTTCTTCAACCTCGTCGGGGCGCTGACCGGGCAGGGCATCCTGCTGGTCGGCATGATGACCGAGGCCGTCGTCACCCCGTGGCTGTCCGACCGCGACATCGCCCTGCAGAACGTCCGCTACGTGCTGACCGGCGCCGGCAATCTCCACGAGGATTTCGTCCCCGCGCCGGGCGGCTTCATCCAGCAGCGGGCCTCTCTGGTTCTGGCCGAGGCGATCGAGCTCCTCGAGAAGATCGTCGACGACTCCTTGCTCACCGCGATCGCCGAGGGCACGTTCGGGATCATGAAGCGCCCGGCCGACCGCGGAAAAGGCCTGGACGGCGTCGCTCGTCATGAGGACGGCTACTACAACCCCGTCACGGAGGCCCTCGAATCATGAGCATCGTTCGCCCGTACGGGGACACGACCGGGGACGGCATGGTGCAGCTCTCGTTCACCCTGCCCATCCCGCACGACAAACGGGCCGAAGGAGCCGCCGTCCAGCTCGCCAACAAGATGGGCATGGACCCGGCGCTGCTCGTGCACGCCAAACCGATGGGGGACGGGTTCACGTTCTTCGTCGTCTACGGCAGGGTCAGCCACCTCGTCGACACCGAGAAAGTGCAGGTCGTCGAACGCGACTTCCCGCTGCTCAGCGCCAAAGAGGTGAACGCGACCATCAAGCGGCGGCTCCGGCGGCGGCTCAACGTGGTCGGCGCCTGCATCGGCACTGACGCGCACACCGTCGGGATCGACGCGATCCTCAACCTCAAGGGGATCGCGGGGGAGAAGGGCCTCGAGTACTACAGCGAGCTGTCGGTGACCAACATGGGCGCCCAGGTGTCGGTGCCCGACCTGGTCGAGACGGCCCGTGAACGCAAGGCCGACGCGGTACTCGTGTCGCAGGTCGTCACCCAGCGTGACGCGCATCTGCAGAACACCCGCGCGATGACGGCCGCGTTCCGCGAGGCGTTGCCGGCCGGCAAACGGCCCCTGCTGATCGTCGGCGGTCCTCGCTTCGACGAGCTCATGGCCGGTGAGCTCGGCGTCGACCGGATCTTCGGCCGCGGCACGACCCCGCGCGAAGTCGCCTCCTACCTCGTCCACGCCCTCGTCGGGAGCTCCTCATGATCACCGTGACGCATCGCCGCTACGTGCCCTACTCGCACGCGCACTACGCCGGGAACCTGGTCGACGGGGCGTACTCGCTCGGCCTTTTCGGCGACGTGGCGACCGAGGTGTGCATCCAGCTCGACGGCGACGAGGGGCTGTTCGCCTCGTACGACGACGTGCAGTTCAAGGCGCCCGTGCAGGCCGGCGACGTCCTCGAGGTCGTCGCGACCGTCGTGCACATGGGCACCCGCAGCCGCAAGATCGCGTTCGAGTCGCGGGTCGTGTGCCGGGGCACGAGCGGGTCGGCCGCGACCGTTCTGGACGAGCCGATCGTCGCGGTGACCGCGACGGGCACGGTCGTCGTACCGCCGAAATCTTGAACACAGCCGTCTGCGTCGATGTCGGGTCGACGTACACGAAGGCCGCCCTCATCGACGTCGGTGACGGGCGGCTGATCCGGCGGGCCGAGGTGCCGACGACCACCGGCGGTGACGTGCTGACCGGCCTCGATCAGGCGGTCGAAGCGGTCGGCGGCGGCGATCGGCTGTACGTGTGCTCGTCGGCCGGCGGTGGGCTGCGGCTGGCTGTCGTCGGCTACGAGGAACTGGTCACCGCGGAGGCCGGGCACCGGGTCGGGCTGTCGGCCGGCGCGCGCGTCGTGCACGTGGCGGCCGGTCCGCTCGACGGGCGGGCGGTGACCGCGCTGCGCGAATCGCGTCCGGATGTGATCCTGCTGGTCGGCGGCACCGACGGCGGCGACGGCGAGGTGCTGCTGCACAACGCCGGTCGCCTGGCCACCTCCCGGCTGCGTGTCCCGGTCGTCGTGGCGGGCAACGCCGACGTACGCGACGAGGCCGCGGCCCGGTTGACCGGACGTGACGTGCCGGTGACCGTCACGGGCAACGTGCTGCCGCGCATCGGCGTGCTCGATCCGGGGCCGGCGCGCGCCGCCATCCGCGAGGTGTTCCTGCGGCACGTCATCGGCGGCAAACGCCTGTCGAAAGGCCCCCGGTTCGCGTCGCTGGTGCGCGCGGCCACGCCCGACGCCGTGCTCGCCGGGGTCGAACTGCTGGCCGACGTGACCGGAGCGGGTGTGCTGGTCGTGGACGTGGGCGGGGCCACCACCGACGTCTACTCGGCGCTGATCCCGGACGCCGAGAGCGAATGGGGGCCGCGCCGCGACGTGGCCGGAACCCTGTGGCGGTCCCGGACCGTCGAGGGCGACCTGGGCGTCGCAGTGGGCGCCGACGGGACCCGCGCGGCGGCCGTGGCCGAGAAGTTGGCACTGCGGGAATCCGGACACCTCGCGGGTGACCGTGAGTTAGCCGCCGCCGCGGCCACGATCGCGCTGCGGCGCCACGCGCGGGGCCACTCGACCGGTCCTGGTCAGCCCCGCACCGGCGGGCGCGATCTCCGCGACGTACGCCTGGTCGTCGGCTCGGGCGGGGTGCTGCGCCACGGCGGCGGCGCGTATGTGCTGGACGCGGTGCTGACCGACCATTCCGGGGGCTGGGCCGCGCCGGCCACGGCTCGTACGGTCGTCGATGAGCGCTACGTCCTGGCCGCCGCCGGGCTGTTGGCGATCGATCACCGCGACGCGGCCGTGACCCTGGTGAACAGCCTGTAGCCTGCACGAGGACACCGGATGACACGCCGACGAATGCGACACGCCCGAGAGCGGGGACGCCGGTTGACAGCACCGCGGGGGGCGGACGTACCGTCGTCGAATCCTGAGCACGGCGAGCGACTCTGTTCGCTTCGTTCCTTCGCCCACTGGCCGCAGTCCTCGCAGGGGTCGCGCGTTCAGCCAGGTCCAGGGGGTGGGGGTCGGCGGGGCGGCGCGGACCGGTCGTGCCGGTGGGACAACGGAAGGGACGGCGCCAGTAGACAACGCCGTGACCCGCGCAGCCGGCGCGGAGCACGTCGGTCCGAAGGCGACCGCGACATCCGTGCGGCCCACCGACCGTGCCCCGGAATCGGCTACACCCACGAGGCGCGGTCCACGGACCGCGCCTCGATCTCTGTCTCGCTCCCGCTCGAATTCCCTCCGACCGCCCCGGCCGCCGGCCCCGACCGGAATAAATCGTTCCCATATCGATGTCACCCTCGCCCGCACTGTCCGTTTCCGTCCAGAGGGCTCCAGGTAGCCTCTCGCGGGTGGAGATGACGATGCAGCCGCCCGCTGCGCCGCAGGTCACCGAGGCCGCCGGGCGACCGCGCCCGATCGGGTTCCGGGTGGCCCTGCCGCTGGCCGTGCTGGCCGGCCTTACCCTGCTGCTCGCCCTCCCGCCGTACGGTCTGTGGTGGCTCTCGCCAGTCGGTGTGGCACTGCTCGCCGCGGCGACCCACCGGCGGCGGCTGCGGGCCGGGTTCGGGCTCGGCTTCGTCGCCGGGCTGGTGCTGTTCCTGCCGCTGCTGTGGTGGACGACGTTCGCCGCCGGATGGCTGCCCTGGCTGCTGCTGTCGCTCGCCCAGGCGGCATACCTGGGCCTGCTCGGTCTTCTCAGCGCCTGGCTGTCGCCGTTGGCCGACCGGTGGCGGGCGCTGTGGCCGCTGCTGCTCGGCCTGCTCTGGACGACCCAGGAGGCGGCCCGCGACCGCGCCCCGTTCGGCGGTTTCCCGTGGGGGCGGCTCGCCTTCAGCCAGGACGACGGGCCCGCCCTGCGCCTCGCCGCGTACGGGGGTGCCCCGCTGGTCACCTTCGCCGTCGCGGCCGCCGGTGGCGCCCTGATCGCGCTCGCCTGGCGGGCCTGGCGGCCCGCTCCCCGGGTGCGCCGCCCGCTCGGCCCGGTGATCGGGTTCGCGCTCGTGGCCGGGGCGCTGATCGCGGGTCCGCTGCTCGTCCCGGTCGCCGCCCCCGGTTCCTCGAGCGCGACCGTCGCGATCGTGCAGGGCAACGTGCCGCGCCTCGGCCTCGACTTCAACGCCCAGCGCCGCGCCGTGCTCGACAACCACGTCAACGCCACCCAGAAACTCGCCGCCGACGTCGCCGCCGGCCGGCAGAAACAGCCCGACCTGGTCGTGTGGCCCGAGAACTCCAGCGACATCGACCCGCTGCGCAACCCCGACGCGGCCGCCGAGATCTCCCTGGCCGCCGACACGATCAAGGCCCCGATCCTGGTCGGCACCGTGCTGCGCACCGCCAAGCCGGGCGACATCGAGAACGCCGGCATCCTGTGGAACCCGGGCACCGGCCCCGACCTGGCCCAGAAATACGTCAAACGCCACCCCGTGCCGTTCGCCGAGTACATGCCGCTGCGCCCGGTCGCCCGGCTGGTCACCGACAAGGTCGACCTGGTCCGCAACATGCTCTCCGGCGACCACCCCGGCGTCGTACGCACCGGCAAGGTCACCCTCGGCGACGTCATCTGCTTCGAGGTGGCGTACGACAGTGTGGTCCGCGACACTGTCATCGGAGGGGCGCAGGTGCTCGCGGTGCAGACCAACAACGCGACCTTCAACGAGGCCGAGGCCCGTCAGCAGCTCGCCATGGTGCGGCTGCGCGCCGTCGAGCACGGCCGGGAGGCGCTGATGGTTTCCACCGTCGGGGTGTCCGGCTTCGTCGGAACCGCTGGTCAGGTCCATGAGTCGAGCGGCTTCAACGTCGGCGCGGTGATGGTGCGTGAGATGCGCGTGAGCGCTACGACTACGCTGGCGACTCGTTTGGGTCATTGGCCCGAGTTGGCGGCGGTCGCGTTGACGATCGTCGCCGTGGCCGGTGCGCTTCCGTTGCGTCGCCGCCGGCGCACCACGGACGATGCTCGCCGCGACGCCGGCGACGAACGGAATGCGGAGGCACGGTGAGCGAGGAAGGCTACCCCGGGGCGGGGCGGGTCCTGGTGGTGATCCCGACCTACAACGAGGCGGACAACATCCGCATGATCACCGAGCGGGTCCGTCGCGCGGTGCCCGCGGTCGACATCCTCGTCGCCGACGACAACTCGCCCGACGGCACCGGCGGCATCGCCGACGAGCTGGCCGCCGCCGACGACCACATCTTCGTGCTGCACCGCGCCGGCAAGGAAGGGCTCGGGGCGGCGTACAAGGCCGGTTTCGCGTGGGCCAAGAACAAGGGCTACGACGCGGTCGTCGAGATGGACGCCGACGGCTCCCACGCCCCCGAGGAGCTGTCGAAGCTGCTCGACGCGCTGGCCGACAACGACGCCGTGCTCGGCACCCGCTACATCCCCGGCGGCAGCGTGCACAACTGGCCGATCCACCGCCTGCTGCTCTCGCGCGGCGGCAACATCTACATCCGCATGGCGCTGCGCATGCCGTTCAAGGACGCGACCGGCGGCTACCGCGCCTACCGCATGCCGGTCCTCGACGAGATCAACGTCGAGACGGTCGCGTCGACGGGCTACTCGTTCCAGGTCGAGCTCGCCTGGCGCACCTACCGCTCCGGGTTCCGCATCGCCGAGGTGCCGATCACGTTCACCGAGCGCGAACACGGCGTCAGCAAGATGAGCGGCAACATTTTCAAGGAGCAGCTGCTCAGGGTCACATTGTGGGGCGTCGAAGCCCGCCGTGAGTCGCTGCGCCAGCGGTTCGGCAAGAAGGCGGCCGAGGGTTCGACCTGGCCGTGACCGGGCGATCGCGTGTCATGCTTGAGAGGTCATAGACACGGAGGAACGCATGCGTGGTCGAGGCCTGGCCCTACTGCCGCTGGGGCTGTCGTTGCTGGCGGTCGTCGAGATCGTCGTATTCATCGCCGTGGTGCACGCCATCGGCGGGGCGTGGGCCGTGCTGCTGGGCGTCGCGGCCAGCCTGACCGGCATGGCGTTGCTGCGCCGTGAGGGCATCAAGGGCTGGCGCCGCTTCCAGGCGGCCGCCGCCGAGGGCCGCCCGCCCGGCCACCAGGTGTCCAACTCGCTGGTCGGCCTGCTCGGCGCCCTGCTGCTGGCCCTGCCCGGGTTCGTCAGCTCGGCCGCGGGCCTGCTCCTGCTGCTGCCCCCGGGCCGCCAGCTGGCCCGCCACCAGATGGAGCGCTACGCCGAACGCCGCGTGGGCGGCGCCGTGGCCGGCGACCTGTTCGGCGCCCGCCACGTCCGCACCCAGTCCGGCGACCCGATCGTCGTGATCGACGAAGACCCCGCCCCGCCCGGCCCGCGCACCCCCGCCGCCGCGATCGAGGGCGAGGTCATCGAGGGCGAAGTCCTGCGCTGACCCCAGGGCACACGAAAAGGCCGCTCCCGTCGTCGGGAGCGGCCTTGTCTCGTTCTGCCGGCCGGGTCAGCGGCCTCGGCGGGTGCGGACCTCTTGGAGCCGCTCGTTGAGGATGTCCTCCAGCTCCGAGATCGAACGCCGCTCGAGGAGCATGTCCCAGTGGGTGCGCGGCGGCTTGGCCTTCTTCTGCTCCGGCTCGCTGCCGTCGACCAGTCGGGCGACGCTGCCGTCGAACTTGCACTCCCAGGTGGTAGGCACCTCGGCGTCGACGGCGAACGGCACCTCGAACTGGTGACCCTTCACGCAGAGGTATTCTCGGGTCTGCCGGGGCGCCAGCTCGGTGTTGCGGTCGGACTCGTAGCTGACTGCGCCAAGACGGCTGCCGCGCAGCATGCGTTCGCCCATGGTGGCTTCCCCTCGCTCGTGGTGCTGCTCTCGTTGGTGTAACGAAAGGGGCGGCCGCGGGATTCCTACGGTCGCCGAGACTATGTCCCGCCGTTGTGACGGCGGTGTTAACGCTACGAGCCTATCCGGCCCCGGCTCGTGCTCGTCACCGCGAACCCCCGCCGAAGTGGACCTTGGTCCATTTTACGGCCTATCAGTGTTCTTCTGCTGGTGCGAGATTAGTCACTCACGCGATAAATCCCGCATATCACCGCGCCGCCGGGCTCAACCGGGCTCGGCGACACGATCGGCCACCACCCACCGCGGTTGAGAATTCCCAACCGTCCCAGTTTCTCGATGCGCTTCCTTCCCCCCGCACCGTGCTCACGCGGAAGCGTGTTCGGTTCGCCACAGCCCGGGCGGCACCGGGGTCGACGGCGCCCCACCGCCCGGCCGCCGATCGCCCCGCAGGGTGTCGGCGCGCGCACCGGCCGAGTCGGCCATCCGACGGAACGCCTCGAGCCGGTCAATGTTCTCCCGCACCGCCCGCTGCTGCGCCTCGGCCAGAACCCCGCCCAGCACCTCGACGAGCCCCACCCGTGCCTTGCACCGCACATCGGCGACCGCCGTCCGTTTCTCCACGGCCGTGGCCCGCACCGCCCGCGGAGCCCACCAGCGCGGATCGGTCGCGGCGTCCTGCGGCCGCTCGTAGCCGAAGCCGGCCCCGGCCATGCACGCGCTCCACCGCTCGACGACGGCCGTCGCACGTGGGTCGGCCCACGCCCGCCCGAGGGCTTCGGCGCCGAGCCGTCGAAGCCAGTCCCACTCGTCCGCCCGCCAGCCGATCACCCGGCCCGCCTCCGGCTCGCAGCCGAGCCGTGCCTGCGCCGCGCTGAGCGGTCGCTGGGCGGGTGCGGGATCCCAGTGGTAGCCGGAGGACTCGGCCAGCCCCTCGTCGGCCAGCCCGAAGCGCTGGGCCCGGTGGCGCAGCAGATCGATGTCGTTGCGCTCGACCGGCTCCCACGGCCGGCCGTGCCGCGACAGGCAGTCACGGGTCAGCCGCTTGATCACCGTGTCGATGTCGTTGGCCTGGGCCGCCGCGGGCAAGTATTGATCGAGCGCGAACCGGACCGTCCCCGGGTCTGCCCCCGGACTCGCACCCGGACCCGCCGCCAACCCGGCCGTCCCGGGTGGCGGCGGAGGCATGACCGGCGCGACGGCCCGTACCGCCTCGGACCCGGACCGCCCGGCGGAGCAGGCCCCGGCCGGCAGCACGACGGCGAGCAGCGCAAGGCACCAGAACTGGCGCGACAACCGCATCCGGTACCTCCCGCGGGTTGACTCCGGCCGATGGGATGCCGAGCAATGTACCGCCGCCGCGCCGCCCCGGAATCCCGCTCCAGGGTGATGTACGAATCCCCTCCGAGGGGACGCGCCTGGACGCCCGCCCGAACCTGCTCGCTGCGGACTCAACCCGTGTGAGCGGCGCCGCCCCCGGCGTCCCGTGGACAGTGGCCGTTCAAACGCGGCTTTCGGCTGCTCCCGGCTGCGCGGGGGCGACTGTGGGGGTGACCGGGCGGGCGCTGCCGAGGCTGGCCAGGGCGGAGGCCAGGTCGCTCACCTGCGTGGACAGCTGCGCGGCCCGGGTCTGGGCCGCGTCGGCCTCGGCGCGGGCCGCGGTCAACCGGCGTTCCAGGTCGGCCCGGTCCCGGCCGGCGCGTTCCAGTTCTTCGCGCGTCCGCGAGTGAGCGTCCCGTTCGGACACGGCGTCGGCGAGTTCGCGCCGCAGCCCGGCGATCTCGGCGTCCGCGTTTTCCCGGGCGATCACCGCCTCCCGCCGTACGCCCTGAAGGGTCTTCTCGGCGGCCTCGCGCTGGTCGGACAGCTCGCGCCGGGCCGTGGCCAGCTCGTCGGCGGTCGTCTTGGCCTCGTCGCGGGCACTGTCTCGTTCGCGGCGCAGCTCCTCGCCGCGGGTGGCGGCCGTCTCGGCGTCGCGCAGGGCCGAGACGAGTTCACGCTCGGTCGCCTCGCGTTCCCGCCGTACGTCGAGAATCTCGCTCTTCGCGGCGGCGAGCTCCTCGCGGACGGCATCACGGTCGGCCTCGGCCCGCTCCCGCAGAGCCGCCGCCGTGGTGGCCGCACGCTGGGCCTCTTCGCGAGACTTGAGCGCTTCCTCGGCCCGCGCCGTGGCTGCCCCGGCCGCCCGTTCCGACTCCTCGGCGCGGTGCAGGGCCTCGTCACGCTCGGCGCTCGCGGCCACGGACAGCTGCTGGGCGGTGGCAGCCGCCGCCGCCGTCCGCTCCGCGTCGCGACGCGCGTCGTCACGTTCGGTGTGCGCGGCTGCGATCTGCCCCGACGTCTCGGCCCGGATCTCGGCCACCTGACGGTCGACGCCGGCCGGGGACAGCTCGGAGTGCAGCGCCTCGGTCAGCGAGCCGACGAGCTGGTCGAGGCGGTCCACGACCTCCCAGGTGCGGGCGACCTGCCCGGCGAGCCCGGGGGAGGAGCGGTGCCGCATGCGCACGTTGCGGGACGCGCGCTGGCACTCCCCGTCGTTGTCGCGGCAGTACCGGAAGGGCCGGCCCGCGGAGGATCGCTGGGGGACCGGTCGTCCACAGTGCGCGCAGGGCCGGGTCTCGTTGGTGACGTCGTTCTCGTTCATCGCAAGGTCACCCTAAGCGCGCCACGCCCGCGAGTCCCGGCACGACACGGACCCGCTACATCATTCATCCTAGGATGCTCTAGGCGGTGTGCGGCGCCGCACACCGCACGGTCGAACCCCAAAAGGAATCAACGGCCTCCACCCCCTCGGATTTGCCGAGCCCACGCTGCTCAGCGGTATGCGGGTTGGGGCTCGGACGGATCAGCCGGGACGACGTCGAGCCCCGGGGCGGCGACGAGGGCATCGACGGCATCCCGGCCGGCGCCGATGCCGGCCCAGTGCGGATCGACGTCGGCCGTGAAGCACCAGGAACGGTCGGCCGGCCAGACGAACGCGGGCGGCGCGACGGGATGCCCACCGCCGAAGTCCGCCTCCCAGGTGTCGATGTCGCGCAGCGGACCCCGGAACAGGGCGAACCGGCGGTGGGGGAGCTCGACCAGCGGGCCGTCTCGCGCCTCCGCGGGCAACGGCGTGTCGGAGTAGCCCTCCCACAGGCAGAAGTAGCAATCCAGCGGGGTGGAGGTGAAGGCCGCGAGCAGGTGCAGCGCGCGCCGCGACTGGTCGATCTCGGACGGGTGATCCTCGGGAAGGTGGACGTCGGCTTCCTGCTCGCCGGGCCGCAGAGGATCGCGGATGAACCGCAGCCGCGCGTACGCCTCGAAACCCGCCGGGCCGAAGGTGATCAGCCGCATGTCGGGCGTGCGCGACCGAAGGAGCCAGTCGGTGGCCGTGTTGTCAGCGACGAATTCCATGTCAGTGAATCTCCTCTCGGGAATCGCCGGTCGTCGCGTCGGCGACGGCGCGGCACAGTGACGGGTCGGTCAGGACCGCGGTGCTGTCGGAGATCTGGTCGATCGAGCCGGTCAGCGGACGCGCCCTCAGCACGGGGTCGGTGATGGCGTCGCGCAACGCCTCGGCGAACCGTCCGGCGCCGATCACCGCGTACCCCCGGTCGAAGAACTCCTGTCGCCTCGCGGGCAGTTCGACCGCCAGCCCGAGGTCGTTCTGCTGCTGCGCCACGACCTCGAGGGCCGCGCACAGCGCGTCCTCGCGGACTCGGGCGTCGTCGGCGCGCAGCGCGGCCGCCACGTGCCCGGTGACCTGACCGAGGGGGAGGGAGGCCATCAGCCATTTCGAGTACGGCGGCCAGCGCCGGGCCTGAAGCAGGTGCAGGCGGGCGATGTCGCGGCAGAGCCGGGCCGTGATCACTGTCGCGCCGGCCCGGTCGCCGACCTCGGCGGCCCGGGCCGGGAACGGCTCCTCCTCGGCGATGCGCTGCCACTGGCAGGCCAGCACCAAGCGCCACATGTCGGCCGGGTACCACCGCAGGCGCTCGCGGACCCCGGCCAGCCTTCCGCCGGGATCGTGGAAGACGGCGCCGCCGGTGATCTCGGCCAGACGCTGCCACGGGGCGCCCAGCCAGTCGAGCGGGCCGACGCCGGCGGCCGGGTCGAAGCCGAGCAGGGCGCGGCACCAGCGGGGAAAGGGTGTGATGGTGACGTAGTGGTCGACCGGGCCGTCGGTGCCGGCCATCGACCGCACCCGCGCGCCGGGCGGCTCGAAGTGAGTGGACCAGCCGCGGAACCGTTTCGGCAGGGTCTCGCTCAGTCGCGCGCCGAGCTCGCCGGTGTCGTCGTCGACGAACAGTTCGAGGCGGGGGCCCCAGTCGTGGTCGGTGGAGCGGGGCGTGTCGAAGCCGAGCACGTCGGAGCCGGGCCCGAGGCGGGCGGCGGCGTGGGGCAGGTCGCCCAGCAGGGGCCGGACGGCCTCGGCGTAGAAGAGGCGGGACAGCTCGACACCGGGAAGGAACGCGGTCATGCGGCCGAAGTTAGCGGGCCGCGCCGACAATTTCGGCTCGATAGGGTCGGCCTGTGGAAAACCTGCTCCGTCCCGGATGGACCTTCGAGGAACTTATCCACAGCACGGCGAACGAAGTCACCGGAGGCGTCTGGCGGGTCTACCGTGACGGAGGCAGCGCGATCCTCAAGATTGCGACGCCGAGCCGGGAGGGTGCCGCCGAGCACCTCGCCGCCAGCGACGACCCGGGTCACTTCAACTATTGGCGGCGCGAGCCGACGGCGTACGCGTCGGGGCTTGTCGCGACGGGTCTGCCCGGCTTGCCCGGGCCCGAGATGTATGAGGAGGTGGACTGCCCCGACGGTTCGGTGGCGATGTGGCTGCAGGACGTGACCGGAACGGCCGGAACGGCGGCCGGGGTGGCCCAGGGTGGGGGTCGTAAGGCGAGCTACGACGCGCGGGGGCTCGAGGACATGCTGGCCGGTCGGGCCCCGGTGCTGGCCGTGGTGGCGCGCTGGGCGGACGCTGTCCTCTGACCGGGCTTGAGCAAGATCGTGAAGGTGGTCGGGCTGGCGGGGGCGGGGGCGGGGCCCAGATCAGCGGATCGCCAGATGCCAGCGGCCGGCGCGGTGGGTCAAGCGGGTGATCGAGAGCGGGGCGACGTCGAGGCGCCAGATGCCGTCCGGGGGCAGGTTCAACGCGTACGCCACGACCGCCCGCACGACAGCCGGATGGGCCACCGCGGTCGTCGCGATTCCGGCTTGACGGTCGAGCCAGCGTCCGGCTCGTTCGGTGACCCCGGTGAGCGATTCCCCGCCGTGCGGCGACGCGTCGGGCGAGGTCAGCCAGTCGCCGAGTTCGACCTCGTGCAGTCCGCGCCCGGTCCAAGCCCCGTAGTCGATGTCGGCCAGTTCGGCGGCGACCGTGAAAGTGGCCGCGCCGAGCATTTCAGCGGTTTGCCCTGCCGCGCGGGACGGCGAGCAGACCCACGCTGTGTCTGACGAGAGTTGGGGGCGCAGGGCGAGGGCGGCGTTGCGGCCGCCCTCGTCGAGGCCGTCGTCGCCGCCGAACACCGCGCGGCGCAGGGCCGGGGTGTGTGCGGCGGCGACTATGCGGAGGCCGGTCACGCGGCGGTGACGAGCTCCGGTTCGGCGGCTTTGCGGCGGCCGGTGGTGAGAAGCGCGGCGAACGCGAGGCCCAGTGCGGTCCACAGCACGGCCTGGGTGCCCAGGGACGCGATGCGGAACGACCACAGCAGGTCGGGCGGGAATGTTGCCGGGACCTCGTTGATGTTCGGCAGCAGGGCGTAGCCGACCACGACGACGACCAGGAAGCCGATCACCGCGGCGATCGCCTGGCGCCATTCGGTCGGCTGGGTGCGTTTGGCGACGACGGCCGCCCACACCGCGACCAGGCCGATGACGAGGATCGCCAGGTAGCTGACCGTGCGTTGGTTGATCGTGCCGGGGTCGCCGACGGCGGGCGGGTTGGGCGGGTATTTCACGTACGGTACGAGGACGATGCCCAGCAGTGCCGCGCCGGCCAGGCTCAGCGCCGCGCGGGTGTCGCTCGGTGTGCGCAGGCGGCGGCGCAGCAGCGTGTACGCCGTGGCGAGGATGCCGCCCATCGCCGCGCCGTAGAGGCCGGTCGCCAGGAACAGGCCGCCCTTCTGGCCGTCGCGGCTGACAAGTTCGTCCTCGTGGTGGCTCGGTTCGGCCGTGGTGTGGGCCGCGGCTTCCTCGATGGCGATCGCCGCGTCGACCTTGGGCTCGCCGAAGGTGTACGCGAACAGGCCGGCCAGCAGACCGGCGAACAGGCCGGCGAGCAGGCCCCGGAGCAGCAGTGCGCCGAATCCCGGCGGCTTGGTGCCGGTGCTCAGTGGCACGGGACGCCGAGCAGGTGGCGGCCGTCGTGCATGAGTTCGTGCAGGAACATGCCGCTCTGCGACACCGCCCCCTGGTCGAAGGCGACCAGGTAGGTGAGCAGCAGCATGAGCGTGACGACGCCGAGGGCGGTGGCGAGCAGCCGCGGTGAGACGGCGGGCGTGCTCAGCGGGCCGGCGGTCGTTGCCTTGGGCATGGTGAGGAACCTCCTTGCGGGATGACGCGTCCCGTCGGACAGGCTGCGACGCGTGAGCGTTCTGACTCACGGGACCGGGCGGTTCAGACCCAGGTTCCCGTTCACAGTGGCGCGACCGCACCGGATTCTCACCGGTTTCCCTCGCGACGCCGCAGATGGTTCCCACAACCTAGCTGTGAGGTCCCTGAACACACAACAGAGACTGTCGCACCCCCTCGATACGATCCAGCCGGATCGTTGCCACGGGCTTCGGAGGTTCTCGATGGGTCGGCGCCGGTTGTCAGCCGCCGCGGCGGTGCTCGCCACCGTTGTGCTGACGGTGCCCGTGCCGGCTGCCGCGGCCGTCGTCTGTCAGCAGACGGCGAGCCCCAGGCCGGTCGTCGCCGGCGTTCCGATCGAGGACCAGGTGTACGACCCCAAGCGGCTGGCCGCCCTGGCCACCGGCGCCGGGGTGCGGGTCGCGGTGATCGATTCCGGGGTCGACGCCGAGCATCCTCAACTGCGGGGACGGGTCGAGCAGGGCAACGATTTCCTGCACGGCGAGCGGTCCGGCCGGCAGGACTGCAACGGCCACGGCACGGCGGTCGCGAGCATCATCGGCGCTGTCCCCGCCCGCAACACCGGCTTCCAGGGGCTGGCGCCCGGCGCGGTGATCGTCCCGGTGCGCATCAGCGAGCAGGAAGAGATCAACGACGAGGTCGTGGGCGAGCAGGGGAGCCCGGCCCAGTTCGCGCGGGCGATCGACTGGGCCGTCGACGAGGGCGACGCCGACGTGATCAACCTCTCGCTGGTGATGACCGCCGACAACGATGCCGTCGAGGCAGCCGTGGCCCGCGCGATCGACGCCGGTGTCGTGGTCGTGGCCGCAGCCGGCAACAAGGGCGAGCCCGGGGCCGGCAACCCGACGCCGTACCCGGCCGGCTACGACGGCGTCATCGGTGTCGGCGCGGTCGAGGCCGACGGCGAGCGGGCCTCGTTCTCCCAGCGCGGCGCCTACGTCGACCTGGTCGCGTTCGGTCAGCCGGTCACCGCGGCCAACCTCGTCTCCGGCCACACGACATTGAGCGGCACGAGTTTCTCGACACCGTTCGTGTCGGCCACCGCGGCGCTGCTCAAAGAGCGGTTCCCGGCGATCACCCCCGCTCAGGTGCTGCGGCGGCTGACCGCCACGGCCGACCCGGCGCCCGGCGGTGTGGGCAGCCCCGAATACGGCGCGGGCCTGCTGAACCCCTACCGGGCACTGACTTCGGCCCTCGGGCAGCAGGCCCGTCCCGAGCCGGCCCCGGGTGTGGTCGGCGGCGAAGACCCGGCCGTGGCCGCCCTCGCCGCTCGCCGCGACCGCTCCCACCAGCGGGCGCTGACGTTCGCCGTCGTCGTGGCCGCAGTGGTCGTGCTGCTCGGTGTGGTGGCCGCGGCCGTCGGCCGGGGAAGGCGCCGCGGCTGGCATCCGGCCGATTAGGTCGACGCGCGTCGGTCGGCGTCGGTGGATGAGTCGGCACGGCGGGCAGCGGGGCCGGCCCGGCCCCGCGCAGAGGCCCTGCCATGTCGGTGCTCGTACGGCCCAGGTGCGTCGTCGGCGCGCCGCGGTGATCGAACTGCTCGGTAGAGTGCGGGCATGGGTCTCAGGTATGCGGCCGGGCTGCCTATCGTCGGGGAGTTCGGTGACATCCGCAAGCTGGTCGAGCTCGCGGTCAGCGCCGAGCAGTACGGCTGGGACGGCGTGCACCTGTGGGATCACCTGCTCTACCACAAACCGGGATGGCCGGTCACCAACTCGGTCGTGGCCGCCGGGGCGATCGCCGCGGCGACCGAGCGGGTGCGGATCATCCTCACGGTCGTGCTGCCCCGCCGCCCGGCGCAGGACGTGGCTCAGGAGAGCGCCGCGATCAACCATGCCGATCTTCGAACACCAGCGCGACCGTAACGTCCCCCTGGACGAGTTCCGCGAGGTCACCGACTTCGTACGGAGTCAGCGGGCCGGCCGCCCCGGCAGCGCGTTCGATTTCGTGCTCGAGGGCGCCACCAAGGCATCAACGGGGAAAGACCACACCACCCCGTACGCCGAAGCCGGTCTCACCTGGTGGGTCGAAGCCCTCGGCTGGTGGCGTGGCGGAGTGACCGCCGCCGCCCGCCGAATCGCCGAGGGCCCGGCCACTCTCTGACCCTCGCGGCTGAGGACGGGCAGGCGGTGGCGCAGAGTCAGGACCGGCCAGCAGGGTGAGGAGCGCGGGAACCGGCGGGTGTCGCGGGGGAATACGATCGTCCGGCTGCACGGGACCGTGGGGGATCGACCAGGATCGCGGTCGGCGGAGTTCGTGAAGGGCGGCGGGATGCGACCACTGCGGCACGGCTACACCAACGACACCCGCGGGGACGGGAATGTGGTGGTCAAGCGGTATCGGGGTGGCCGCGACGACGCGTTGCGCCGGGGGACCGAGCTGGGCGTGCTCGAGCGGCTTCCGGTCGGGCTTCCGGTGCCGCAGGTGCTGGGGGCGCCCGAGGGAGCGTTGCGGATGCGGCAGCTGCCGGGGATGCACGGGCAGGACCTCATCGATCAAGGGCTGCAACGGCCGGTGCTGCGGGCGTGCGGCGAGCTGCTGCGCCGGCTGCAACAGGTCGACGTGTCGCAGGTCTTCCCGGACGCGGGGACGGGCACGGGGTGGGTTGTCGTGCACGGTGACTACGGGCCCAACAACATGCTGTTCGATCAGGACACGTTCCGGGTGACGGGGCTGCTCGACTGGGAGTGGGCCCACCCGGGCGACCCGATCGAGGACCTGGCCTGGTGCGAGTGGATCGTCCGGCGGCACCACCCCGGCGCGGCACGGGCGCTCGACGAGTTGTTCACCGGCTATGGCGTACGACCGTCGTGGGCGCGGCGGCAGGAGGCGATGGTGGCCAAATGCGAGTGGTTCGTGCAGCGCTCGGTGGCCCGCCGTGCATGGCAGGACCACCTCGCGCTGACACTCAGCTGGACGGAGTGACCTGCAGCGGCCGCAGCTCGAGGAACGCGATCCCCGGGTTGGGCAGCTCCACCGTCACGTCGGCCCCGGGCGCGACCCGGCGCGGCGGCGCGGCCTCGTCGAGACGGTCGGCGGCGCGCAGCTTCTCCCATTCCTGCTCGGACGGCCACTCCCCGTCGAACTGCGCGGCCAGGTTGCCGTGAGTGCGGTCGACCCGCCACAGCCGCAGGCGGTGCGGACCGCTCAGGAAGGGCCGCACGACGACCGTACGCAGCAGGTCTGGTTCTCCTGAGTATCGGCTCTGGTCGAGGGTGCTGTTGAGCAGCAGGATCCCGAGACCGCCGTCGTCGTAGCGCGAGGCCCACGCCGTGATCAGGCTGTCGGCGCCGTCGCCGGAGAGCGTCACCGGAACCTCGACCGGGCCGAGCCGGGCGGCCAGCCACAGCGCCCAGAACTTCGGTTTGGCCAGGTTGCCGACGGTGAGCAGCCCGAACCCGCCGTGCAGCAGACGCGACGGGCGGCCCAGTTCCTCGAAGTGGTCGCTGGCGACCCACGGGGCGAGGGCGTCGATGCGGCCGGCCGCCGACTGCATGCCCTTGAGCAGGAACGCGGCCGCGAACACCGAGTCGTTGATCGGGTGCCTGTGGGTGGCCGTCACCCCCCACTCGGTCCACAGCTGCGGCAACCCCTGGGCCAGGGGCCGCAGGTCGAGCGGCAGAGTCCCGTACACGTGGGTGGAGACGAAATCGGAGGAGGCGAGGGGAACGTCCTCGACCCAGCCGACTGCCGCAGTGGCCGGGCCGCCGACGCGCAGGCCGGGGTCGACGTCGCGGACCGCCCGCGCGGTGACCTCGTACAGCTTCCAGTACTCCGCAGGCGTGCCGGACCAGAACACGGACAGGTTCGGCTCGTTCCACACCTCGAACCACCAGGTCGACCGCACCTCGTCGAGGCCGTAACGGTCGACGACGTGCTGGGTGAAGGCGCGGATCAGGCCGGCCCAGCGGTCCCAGTCGCGCGGCGGCGAGATGATCCCCCGATAGGTGAAGACCGTGCGGGACGGGTCGCGGGCCAGGTCGCGGGGCATGTAGCCGAACTCGACGACCGGGGTCAGGCCGGCGGCCAGCACGAGGTCGTAGATCTCGTCGACCCGGCTGAAGTCGTGCACCGGCGACCCGGAGACCTCGCGGTAGACGCCGACGTCGTCGCCGAGGATGTGATGCGCCCGCACCGACCGTACGCCGAGCTCGTCGTGCACCCGCCGCAGCGCGTCCAGCAGGGCGGGGCCGATCACCTCGCCACCGGTGGAATCAGAGGACAGCAGGTGGGACAGGTGCTCCGAGCCGACCATCGCCTCCCAGATCCGGGGCAGCGGCACGCCGCCGGAGCCCAACGACACGGTCACCGTCTCTGACAGGGCGCCCAGTCCCGCGAAGACGGGGGCCGACAATGGACCCAGCGCCGTGACTGACGACAGTGCCGCCACCGCGTACCAGCCACCGCGCCCGGGCGTCGTGTCGGCGTACGGGCCGTGCGGCACGGCGAGGACGTCGCCGCCGCCGTGATCGACCACCTCGAAGGGCCCGTCGGCCGAAGCGGAGCGGTGTACGGCGTACCCGATGGCCGCGGGCACCGGCTCCCACGACACGGTCACCTGGCCCAGGCCGACCTGCGCGGTGACCCCGGCCGGTGCGGGCAGCGACGATTCCCGGGGCGCTCCGGGCGTACGGTCCTGAGCGCCCCCGCCGCCCATCAGCGCGGCCCAGTTGTCCCGGGCCTGGCCCTCGATCGTCATTTAACGGCCTCCCAGCTGCGGCAGCCTCTGCCCGGCGGGCACGTTGAACGTCTCCTGGGCCAGCAGCGGCCGGATCTTGCGCTCGAACTGCGGCGTCACGAACGCCTTCTTGATCACGTCGTGGGAGAGGTGGTTCCCGAGCGCCCCCATGATCATGGCCTGGTCGAGGGAGAGGTAGCGCTTCGCGACCGTGCCCGAGCGCACCGCCACGGCGTCGTAGAACCCGCCGGGACCGTACGCGTCGAAGTCGCTCTTGATCTTGGCGAGGTTCGAGCGGACCGGGCCGGGGGCGTACGGCAGGGCCAGGAAAGCCGCGTGCGGGGTGACGACACCGTCGCCGTAGACGGCGGGCGGGCCGGCCGGGCGGCAGTCACCGAACCCGGCGTCGTACTTGCCGCCCTGCACGTCGGACGGGTAGCCGTCGGTGTCCATGCCCATCGCGTCCACGCCGTAGACGCCGTAGCCGCCGAACGGGTTCGACGCGGGCGAGAAGCCCCAGTAGCCGTACCGGGCGTCGTTCAGGCCGTGCTCGATCTGTGCCGCGACCGTCGCCGGGTGGTTACGTCCCCAGCTGCGCGGGCCCCAGGTCGTCTCGGGCACGAACAGGTCGGGCATCAGCGCCTCGAACATGTCCCCGCCCCACGACGGCACGAACGTGATGCCCCGGTAGCGGTACGAGCCCTCGTAGACCGAACGGCCCAGGTGCGTCGTCGTGGGGCCCTGCGGCTGCATCTCCTGCCACGAGTAGTCGCAGTTGTCGGGCAGGGTGCGCATCGTGTCGAAGTAGGCGGTCGCGGGGATCTGCCCGGCGCCGATACCGAGGTACGTGGCGATGCGTGGCTCGGTGACGGTGATGTCGTAGTGGTTGCAGGTGAACCACAGGCCGTCCTGAGGCACGGAGCAGCCCGACGGTGCCGTGTCCCAGAAGCCACCGCGGATCAGCCCGCGCGACCCGATCGGGGAGGTGGCAGCGGGATTGAAGTAGAACCCGAAATCCATCCGGTCGAGAACCCGGGCCGCTGAAGCCCGCAGCGACGGGAACCCGCCCTGGACCACGCGCAGCGCCGCGGCCAGCCATCCGTTGTCGACACTGGACAGGAACGGCGTGACGGCCGACCCGTCCGGGAGCACGGTCAGCACCGCCCCGGTGTGGGGGTCGTACCAGTTGTAGAACATGCCCGACTCGTCATGGTGGCGCAGGGTGGCGAGGGTGTCCAACGTCCGCGAGACCCGCTGGGTGGCCTCGCGCGACGAGATCAGGCCGAGTTGCCGGGCCACCAGGGCCGACCACATGTACCCGCCGATGTTGGTCGGGGACGTGTACGCCGAGGGCGCCGACAGATCACCCGGGATGTTGTCGGCCACGAGGCCGGTGGCGGGATCGGTCATGGCGACCAGCGAGCGCCACGTGTCCTTCGCGTAGGTGCGCAACGGATCCGGCACGGCCTGCGCCGTGACACCGCTGCCGAGCACGAGGACCAGGGAGACAAGGGGGACGAGTAGGCGTTTCACAACGGACAGCTCCTCACTTGAGTCCGGTGGTGGCGATGCCGCGCATGAAGTGCTTCTGCAACGCCAGGAAGACGATCAGGACGGGGATGACGACGACCACGGCCCCGGCGAGCAGGAGCCCGAAATACATGCGGTTCTGCCCGATGGAGTACAGCGCGAGCGCCACCGGCAGCGTGTACTTGTCGTCGGTCGTGGCCACCACGAGGGGCCACAGGAAGTTGTTCCACGAGGACAGGAACGTCAGGATGCCCAGCGTGGCCAGGGCCGGTTTGCACAGCGGCAGCACGACCCGCCAGAAGATGCGCCACTCGCCGGCCCCGTCGATGCGCGCCGCCTCGATCAGGTCGTCGGGGATCGCGAGCAGGAACTGGCGCATCAGGAACACGCCGAACGGCCCGGCCAGGAACGGCAGGACCAGGCCCGCGTACGAGTTGGCGAGCCCGAGATTGCTGACCAGCACGAACTGCGGCACGAAGGTCACCATGCCCGGCACCATGAGCATGCCCAGCACCGTCAGGAACAGCGCCTTGCGACCGGGGAAGTCGAGCTTGGCCAGCGCGTAGCCGAGCAACGAGCAGAACAGCAGGTTCCCGACCGTCACCAGCACGGCGACGATCACCGAGTTGGTGAAGTACTGCGGGAAGTCGAGCCGGTCGAACAGGGTGCGGTAGTTGTCGAACGTCCACGTCGAGGGCCACCACGTCGGCGGCACCGAGCGGATCTCGGCCTCGGGCTTGAACGACGACAGCAGCATCCACACGAACGGGCCGACCACCACCAGCAGCCCGGCGCTCAGGATGCCGTACAGGGAGATCTTGGCCAGGCGGTCTCTAGTCATCTCGCTGTCCCAACAGGCGGAACTGCAGGACGGACAGGGCGACGATGGCGACGAACAGCACGTACGAGGCGGCGGCCGCGTAGCCGTAGTTGCCGAACCCGAACTGGTTGTAGATGTGGTAGCTGACCGACAGCGTCGAGCTCAGCGGCCCGCCCTGCGTCATCACCAGCGGCTCCTCGAACAGTTGCAGGTAGCCGATGCCGGTGATGACCGCCCCGAACAGCAGGGCCGGGCGCATCAGCGGGATCGTGATTCTCCGGAACTGCTGCCACCGGCCGGCGCCGTCCAGGCGCGACGCCTCGTACAGGTCCTGGGGAATGCCCTGCAGGGCGGCCAGGAAGATGACCATCAGGGAACCGAAGTTGCGCCAGGCCGCCATCACGGTCAGCGAGCCCAGCGAGGTGCGGGTGTCCTGCAGCCACGCCGGGCCGTCGACGCCGATCCGGGCGAGCAGGTTGTCGACCAGGCCGGCCTGCGGGTCGAGCAGGAACCGCCAGATCACCGCGATGGCGACGATGCTGGTCACGACGGGCAGGTAGAAGCCGACGCGGAACAGGGCCCGGAACCGGATCAGGCCCGAGTTCAGCGCGTTCGCGGCGGCCAGGGCGGCCACGATGGTCAGCGGCACCCCGACGACCACGAAGATCAGCGTGTTGATCGCCGAGCGGACGAACAGGTCGTCGGAGAACAACCTCGTGTAGTTGTCGAGGCCGACGAAGTTCACGGCCAGGGGCGTACGCAGGTCGGTCGCTCTCATGTCGGTCACGCTCATGACCAGCGACGCGACGACCGGCAGCAGCCCGAAGATCAGGAACAGGGCCGTGAACGGGGCGGCGAAGGCCCAGCCGATCATCTTGCGGCGGTGTTTGCGCGGCTCCGCCCGTTTCACAGCCGGCGGGGCCTCGAGCAGGGCGGTCACGAGCCGGTGCCGAGAGAATCAGCCTGGCTCTGCACCGCCTTCAGCGCGGCCGCGGGGTCGGCCCCGGCGACGCACACCTTCTCGGCCTCGACGTCGAAGGTCGCCGCGAGCTGGGTCCAGGTCGGGAACGTCGGCGGCGACTTGGCCGACTCGAGCTGCGTGCCGAACACCTTGAGCAGCGGGTCGGCCGTCAGCGCCGGGTCGTCCCAGGCGGACTGCACGGCGGGCAGGTCGTTCACGGCCTGATACCACTTGACCTGAACGTCGGGCTTGCTCAGCCAGGCCAGGAACTTCCAGGCCGCGTCACGGTTCTTCGCGTCCTTGAACACGGCCAGGTTGCTGCCGCCGATGAACGACGTCGACGACTGCTTGGCCGGCATCGGCGCGATCCCGAACTTGTCCTTCGCGCCCTGCTCGTTCAGGATGCCGACGTGCCACGGGCCCGACATGAACATCGGGATCTCGCCGCGCACGAACGCGGGCTCGAGAGCACCCTGGGGCAGGTTGTCCGGGGACAGTTTCTGGGTGAAGAACGACTGGTAGTAGGCGAGGGCCTCGGCCATCTGCGGGGTGTCGAACGTGTACTTGTCGCCGGTGTTCAGCGACGCGCCGTTGGACCAGCCGAACGGCAGGATCGACTGCCAGCTCCCGGTCTTGCCCGGCTGCAGGCTGATGCCCCACTTCGCGCCGGCCTTCTGCTGCAGCGCCTTGGCCATCGCGGTCAGGTCGTCCCACGTCTTCGGCCCGTCCGGGAAGCCGGCCTTCGCGGCGAGGTCCTTGCGGTAGTAGATGCCGCGCGTCTCGACGTACCAGGGGATCCCGTACGGCGTGCCGTCGACGACGGTCGTGTCCCAGGCGCCCGGGAAGAACGCGTCCTTCCGGAACAGCTCGGTCGGGGTGGCGTCCAGCGCGCCGGTCTTGGCGATCTCGCCCTGCATCGTCGTGCCGATCATCGACACGTCCGGGGTCTGCTTCGCGGCGATCGCACTGGAGATCTTCTGCTGGGCCGAGTCCCACGGTACGGCGGTCACGCTGACCTTCGCCTCGGGGTTCTCGGCCGTGAACGCCTTCGCGAACTCGGCCAGCTTCTCACCCTCGGTGCCCATCGCCCAGACGGTGATCTCGCCGGTCGCCTTACCGTCCTTGACGGCCTGAGCGGTGTCGCCGCCCCCGCCGTCCCCACGCCCGCAGCCCGCGGCCACGCTGACCAAGAGAACCGCGGCCAACCATCGTTTCCTCATGAACGCACCTCCTTGTGCACGCCGCAACTGCGCCGGACCACCAGTTCGGTGGGGAGGATCCGGCGCCGCGCGGCTGTCCTTTCGCTACTTTCCGTGGCTTCGCTGATCCGCCGGTTCAGCCAGCGGGCGGCGGTCGCGCCGAGTTCCCGCATGGGCTGGCGCACCGTGGTCAGCCCGGCGAACCGGGCCGCCAGCAGGTCGTCCCAGCCGGTCACGGCCAGGTCCTCGGGCACTTTCAGCCCGGCCTCCTCGACGGCCACCAGCACTCCGAGCGCGACCTCGTCGTTCGCGCAGATCACCGCGTCGGGCCGCGCCCCGGTCAGCAGCCGCTCGGCGGCCCGACGCCCCGATTCCAGGTCAAGACCCTTCAGCCGTACGGGGTCAGGCAGCTCGACACCGGCACGCGCGAGTCCGGCCTTGACGCCCGCGTGGCGCCCGGCGACGTCGGGGGAGCGGGCGGGGTCGCCGAGGAACGTGATCGTGCGGTGGCCGTGCTCGACGAGGTGCTCGGCCAGGGCCCGCGCGGTTCCGGCGTTGCCCGCCCGCACGGTGTCGACTCCGGGCACGGGGTCGCGGGCCAGCAGCACGACGGGCAGGCCGGTGCCGGCGATTCCGCCGACCACGTCGTCGTCGACGGTGCGGCCCATCACGGTCAGCCCGTCGACCCGGCCGGCCAGCTCGCGCACGGCGGCCGCCGGGTCACGACGGCCGTGGGTGGTCAGGATCAGCACGCTGCTGCCCGCCGCCGACGCGGCCGCCTCGTAGCCGAGCACGACCTCGGCGTAGTACGGGCCGACCAGGTCGGGGAAGACGATTCCGTTCGCGGCGTGGCGGCCCTCGGCCAGCGACCGGGCCGGGCGGCTGGGCGTGAAGTGAAGCTGTTGCGCGGCGGCCCGCACCCGCTCGCGGGTCTCGCGGGTGACCAGGTCGGAGTCGCGCAGGGCCCGCGACACGGTGGCGATCGAGACGCCGGCCAACTGGGCGACCTGATAGATGGTCGCCTTTGAAAGCGCTTTCATCGCCATGTCAGGGAACGTAACGCCGCCGCCATGGCCCCGAAACTTGAGGCATCGACGTATTCATCATCCGCAATGACCGTCGAAACCGGACAAAGGCCGTGCGGTTCGGCGTTCAGTCGGCACACTTGTTCAAGGTCGACACGTTCGACCCGACCGCGACCCGGTGGCCGAGCTGCAACGCAGCCTCGACCGCATCGCCGGCAACGCCGACGTGAACGGCTTCGAGCTGTCGTCCGACGACATGACGGTCCTCGACGGGCTCGACCGCACCCGCAGGAGCGACCGGGCCCTGGAGCGGCCCTGGTGGTGACGGTGGGCCCTCGGGCGCGGGAACCGGGTTGACCGCTTCGGCCGTCGCGCCGGACGACTCGTACGCCCGGACCTTGACCTTGACCTTGGGGGAAGGGCCAGTCTCGGGTGTGCCGGTCGCGGTGACCGGCACGAGGGAGGATCTCACCGTGAGTCTGCTGACCATCGGGGCGTTCGCGCGGGCGACGGGGCTGACGGCCAAGGCGCTGCGGCTCTACGACGAGCAGGGTGTGCTCGGGCCCGCGGCGGTGGACGCGGAGACGGGGTACCGGTATTACGCGCCGTCGCAGGTGGCGCATGCCCGGCTGATCGCGCGGCTGCGGGAGATCGGGATGCCGCTGGCCGAGATCCGCCAGGTGTGCGCGTTGCCGCCCGGACGGGCCGCGGACGCGATCGCCGGGTTCTGGCAGCGGGTCAGCGCCGACACGGCGGCCCGGGCCCGGGTGACCTCCGACCTCGTCGAGCATCTGTCCGGAAGGGACAAAGACATGAGCGACGTCTTGTTCGCGGCGGCGACCGATCCTGGGACCGCGCGCGACAGCAACGAGGACCGGGCGTACGCGGGGGAGCAGCTCGTCGCCGTGGCCGACGGGGGCGGGGGACCGTTCGGGGCGGCGGCGGCCGGCGCGGCGATCGACGCCCTCAAAGTCCTCGAGCACGGCGACCTGCTCTCGGCGCTGTCCGCGGCGGTGACGACGGCCGACGGGGCGGTGCGGGCACTGTCCCCGGCGGACCAGCCCTTCACGACCCTGACCGCGCTGGTGCGGCGCGGCTCCCGGCTCGCCCTCGTGCACGTCGGCGACACGCGTGCCTACGTGCTGCGCGACGGCGAGCTGTCGCTGCTCACCCAGGACCACACGTGGGTGCGTTCGCAGGTCGACCAGGGAACCATCGACGCGGCCGAGGCGGAGAGCCATCCGCGGCGGGCGCTGCTCGTGCGCGCGCTGGGCTGGGGTGACGGGGTCGAGGCCGACCTGGCCCTGCGTACGGTCCTGCCGGGCGACCGCTACCTGCTCTGCACCGACGGCCTGTTCACGGTCGTCCCCCGCTCGACGCTGCGCGACGTCCTCGGTGCGGCCGCGACGCCGCAGGACGCGGTCGAGCGGCTGATCGCGGCCGCCCGGGACGCCGGGGCGCCGGACAACGTCGCCTGCGCGGCCTGTTTCAGCGTCGCCTGACCCGGCGCTGCCGCCCGCTCTTATTTCAGTGGTGCTTAACTGTAGTCGAGCGGAATTAAATGGACCTTACGGGTTCGCGGTGGCAGCGTGACCCGCATGAGTCTCAGTGGTCTGTACGTTCCCCTGATCACCCCGTTCGCCGCGGACGGCACCGTCGCCCTGGCCGCACTGGAGCGGCTGGCCCACGACGTGCTCGACGCCGGGGCGAGCGGGGTGGTCGCCCTCGGCACCACCGGCGAACCCTCGTCCCTGAGCCCGGTCGAGCGCGCGCAGGTGCTCGACCTGGTCGCGGCGGTGTGCCTCGCGCGGGACGCCCAGGTGCTCGTCGGGGCCAACGACGCGACCTCACTGGGTTCCTTGAAAGCCACGGCGGCGCTGACGCTGGTGCCGCCGTTCGTGCGGCCGGGTGAGGACGGGGTCGTCGCGTATTTCCGGGCGCTGGCCGCCTCGAGCGCGGTGCCGCTGGTGATCTATCACGTGCCGTACCGGACGGCGCAGCCGCTGTCGGTGGCCACACTGCGCCGACTGGCCGGCATTCCCGGGGTGATCGGGATGAAGCTGGCCACGGGCGCGATCGACGCCGACACGGTCGCGCTGCTGGCCGATCCGCCGCCGCGGTTCGCGATCCTCGGCGGCGACGATGTGCTGATCTCGCCGCTGCTCGCGCTGGGCGCCCACGGCGCGGTGCTGGCCTCGGCCCACGTGGCGACGGCGGCGTTCGCCGAGCTGACCCGCTCGGGGGACGCCGGGCTGGGGCTTCGGCTCGCCCGGCTGTCGGCGGCCCTGTTCGCCGAGCCCAACCCGGCCGTGGTCAAGGCCGTGCTGCATGCCGACGGCCGCATTCCGACCCCGGACGTACGTCTGCCGTTGCTGCCCGCGACCCCGGGCGTTCGCGACGCCGCGTTGGCCGCGGGTCTCGGCGCGGCCGGGCCTATCAGCGCGGGGACCGCCGTGGTTCCGTGAGCGCCCGTCCGTTCCTACGGCCGGCCCAGCGCCGTGAGTACCGCCGTCACACGGTCGTCGAGGAGACCGTCCAGCTCCAGCACCGGCGTTGTCGCCCAGGCGTCCAGCGGGTCGTCGTAGACCAGCTCACGCAGGGACGCGCAGCCAGACGCTGGGATACGGGCCCGGTGTCGAGGAGATCTCCTCGAGGGCGACGTTCGTGCCGCCGGGCCGGCGGAACAGCGCGGTGCCGTCACCGAGCAGGACGGGGGCGACGATGACCAGGATCTCGTCGAGGAAGCCGGCGTCCAGGCATTGGGCGGCCACGTCGGCGCCGAGCACGTTGACGTAGCGATCGCCGGCGGCCGCGCGGGCGGCGGCGACCGCCTCGGACAGGTCGGAGTGGAACGTGACGTCGGGAACCGGGTCGGCGGGCGGGTTGTGGGTCAGGACGAACTGGGGGCCCGACCACTGGCCACCGAACGCGCCCTCGGCATCAGTGCCCGCGTTCGGGTCATCGCCGAAGTAGGTGCGGGCGCCGGCCAGCAGGGCGCCGACCCGCGGCCACAGGTCGTCGGCGACCGGGTGCGGGCCGGAGTCGGGCAGCCCGGCCATCCAGCCCATGTCGCCGTCGGGGCCGGCGATGAAGCCGTCCAGGGACATCGTCGCGGAGTACAGGAGTTTCGCCATGATGGTCCGACGGTAGCCGGGCCGGGAACTCGTCGGCCCGGCTACCGTGACGGTCACTCGTAGATGAAGTCGGCGACCTCGGCCGTACGGGCGGGCTTCTTGATGCCGGTCGGCCCGCCGTGAGCGGACAGCTTCGTCGACATCTTGGAGGTGCCGTCCTTCAGCTTGACCGTGATGTCGATCGCGGTGACCCGGCCGGCCGCGTCGGTGGTCGCGGTGAAGGTGCAGCCCCCGGTGCCGAACGTGAACACGACCATGCTGGGCGCCCCGAGGGGCAGGAAACCGTCGGTGCCGCCGCCGTTCGCGTCGAAGGTGCCCGCGAACGTGGTCGCGCCGGTGCGGCGTACCGTCTTGATCTGCTTCTGGAAGGTCTCCACACCGATCGGGTCGGCCGTGTCCATGCGGTAGATCGAGTTCTTCTTGAGGCGCTTCAGGTCGAGGTGGGCCCAGCGGCTGCTGCCGGGAATCTTCTCGTAGTAGTCGTTCGACATCAGGATTGCCTGCGCGGTGCGCGCGTCCTTGCCGGTGAACTTCATCGAGAACTGCAGCTTCTTCGACTTGCGGTCGTAGGTGCCGCTGCCCGTGACGCGCCGCTTCTCGGGCAGGTCACTGCTGACGGTGTACTTGAAACTCGAGTTGAGGGTCTTGGTCAGGGCGGCCTTGAACTGGTCGGCCGCCGGCACCAGCTTGGGCTTGGCCTTCCCGGCGCCCGGCGCGGGAGCCGAAGCCGAGGCGGAGCGGGACTGGACGTCGTCGTCGCCGGCGGCGGGAGTGCACCCGGCCAGCAGGACGCCGACCGTCAGTAGCGAGAAACCGTACTTCCCCGTGGGTTTTGTCACCGCTGCATTATCCAGATCGGAATCGGATTCGCGATCTCGTTGACGACCCGCCAGCCGGCACGGCGGTAGAACTCGACGTTGGCGGGGTTGCTGGTCTCCAGGACGGCGGGCAGACCGTCGGCGGCGGCCCGGTCGAGGCCGGCGTGCATGACAGCCTGCGCCCAGCGGCGGCCGGTGTGGTCGGGGTGGGTGCCGAGAACGCCGAGATACCAGAACGGCTCGGCCGGCATGGCCGCGTGGACGGCGTCGTCGTAGTCGCACATACGCCGGTAGGCGTCGGCCGGCAGCAACTGGCTGAGGTCGCTTCCGGACGGAGTGGCGTGCGAGGCGTCGTCACCGGCGAGGCTGTATGCCTGCGCGCCCTCGCTCGGGTCGCCGCCGGCTGTGCCGGGGCTGGGCGCCTCAGCGCTGCTCGCAGCGGGGCTGGGCCGCTCGGGGCTGGGCGGCTCCCAGATGGCGGTGGCGGCGCCGCTGTTGATCGTCCAGATCGTGCGGCGGTGCACGCGCTTGTCGAAGCACAGCCCGAAGAACGCGGCCGCCCAGCGCGGATAGGTCTCGTCGTCGGGGAACAGGTGCCGCAGCACCGGATCTTTGACGAACGCGGCAACGAGCGCGTCGACGATGTTCTGCCGGTCCCCGGCCCCCGCAACAGTGATCACGGGGTTACAGCCTAACCGCGGCGCTGGCTATAGAATAGCGCAGTCAGAGGAGGTGGGCGCGGTGGATATCATACATCCGGTGGGAAGGCTCGTCGAGTGGAGCCGCGGCGAGAAGAGTGAGTGGTGCTCGCTCGAGCGGGCGCTCGACGTGCTGGCCAACCGGTCCACGTTCCTGGTGCTGCGCGAGGCGTTCTACGGCGCGCGGCGCTTCGACGCGTTCACCCGCGGCACCGGCCTGACCGAGGCGAGCGTGGCCAAACGCGTCCGCGAGCTCGTCGCCGCCGGTCTGCTCACCCGGCAGGACTATCAGGAGCCGGGCGAGCGTACGAGGCAGGAATACGTCCTCACCGAATCCGGGCGCGCGCTGTTCCCGGCTTTCGTGGCGCTGCAGCGCTGGGGCGACGAGTTCCGCGAGGACCGCCCGGCGGTCGTCGAGCTGGTCCACGCCGGCTGCGGCGCCCCCGTCGACGCGGTGGTCCGCTGCACCCACGCCCACGACGTCACGATCGACCAGGTCGAAGCTCGCCTTCGTACGCCCTGAGCCCCGCCCCGGCTCCCTGCGTGCAGACCCGCCAGAGAGCCTCCGGGCTCGAGGTCTGCCCTGGAGGCCCGGTGCAGGCGTCTCGTCTGGTTGGCGCAGCCGTTGCCCCGGGGCCCAGACGGCCTCACCTATGTCGGCCGGTCGCGGTGACTGGTTGGTCGCGCAGGCTGTCCAGGCCGGCCACCGTCGTGGGTGCCGCAGTAGTGCGGCCGGTCGCGGTGGCCGGTTGGCCCGCCTCCGTGCCTGATACCAGGAGACAGGGCTCTCCCCGGTTTGATCGTTGAGCTGGTCCTTGATGCAGGGGCCTCGATCGCGTTCCAGGGGCCTGGATCCAGGTCTCGGATCGATCATGGACGGGGAGGGGCCTGTATTCCTGAACTCGGGACCTGTGATCCGGCTTGGCTGCTTGTCAGCGCAACCGGGTGGCGCGGCGCGGCGCCACGACGCCGGCCCGCTTGGGAGGCCTCAGTGACCACCGTGCCGTCGGTGCCGGCCACGGAAAGCGGATGCCCGACCCGGGCCAAGTCCCCGACCCGGGCCGTGAGCCGCCTTTGGCCATCAGCCGTTCGTGCCAGGCGACCTGTTCCCGGCCGTCATTGACGACCAGGTGGGAGGCGTGCAGCTGAACGCGGACCTGCCGGCCGACCAGCCGCACCGGCACTGAGTAGCGGTTCGTGCGGACGGTGAGTTGGCTGTAGCGGTTCGACGCGGGGCGCCAGCCACATGCCGGTCTCGAAGTCGTCGTCCGGCAGCCGCACCAGCAACGGCTGCTCGACGGCGAAGTCTTCGCCGATCGTGCGGTCCCGGGCGCCGATGCGCCGGGCGTCGTCCTGATCGTCCACAGGTCGACCATGGCGTTGAGCTGATCGAATGAGTCGACGCGCGGCACTGGAACGAGATGGTTGCGGCGGAACCAGCCGATCTGGCCCTCGACGCCGCCCTTCTCGTGTGCCCCTTCGATGCCTGGCTGGCAATAGAAGACGTCCAGGCCGTAATGCGGTCGGCAGCCCGCCGAGTCTTTTCAGGGCATAGACGTGGCCTTCGAAGAAGGCTTCCTGCCCGCCGGAGGCGAAGATTCTTCTCCGCACTAACCGACCGCGCCTCGGCGAGGGCCGGACTGATCGGTGGAGCAGGAGGATCCGCCGTTCGCGACGCGTCCAGACGAACGTCGCGGGCGTTCGGAGCGTGACCAGCGGCTCGCAACGCAGGTTCGGACGCTCACGCGACAGACCGTCCAGATCCATCCGGCGATTTACCGGCACTCAGCTCACCGAGATTGATGATGCTCTGCCAGCCCGCGGAGGTCGGTGACCAGTTCGTCGATCCATTCGCGGGACACTGGGACTGCATGAACGCCGGTCTCTACGACCCAGCGCAGAGCGCTCATGGTCCAACACAGACCGCCGGTCACCATCCGGTCGATCACGATCTGCGGGTCGGTGCCGACCTCGTGCGCGAAGAGCGCCGGTAGTGCGTCCATCCGAGCACTTGCGATCCGACCCTGTTTGCGGCCCTCGCGCAGTAAGAGGTAGAGGTCGCCGAGATGGGGGTGCACGTAGGCGTCCGACCAGTCGATGGTGACGATCCCGCCGCCCTGGGTGTGCAGTAGGTTCTTGGCCTGGAAGTCGCCGTGCACGATGGTTTCAGGTTCGCTGGACAGTTGCTCCAGGCGATGAGTCATCACCCGGATCGGGTCGTCGATTGCGCCGGCCAAATCGGGACGCAGGGCCGTCATTGCCGTAGCGGCACGGGCCGCCACGGCCAACAAATCTGCTGTGGACCGGCGCAGACCGGCGGCCAGCGCCGGGTCGGCGGCCAGCCGCAGCGCCGACTCGATCCGCATCCGGGCCAGGACACGGACGGCCTGCTCGTAGCCTTCGGCGGTCGGGCGGTCCTCGAGGTTGTCGCCGCCGAGGTCCTCCAGGACGATCACCCCCGAGCCGTCCTCTGCGAGCAACCGTGGCACAGCAATCCCAAGGGGGACGACCAACTCGTCATAACGCTGCGCCTCGCCGGCCAGCTCGCCAATGCCCCGCTTGACGATCACCGATTTTCGGGTGGCACCGTCCAGGCGGATCCGCCAGACTTCCGACAGCGCCCAGCCGCGCAGTAGATCACCGCCGACGATCGTGCCGTCGAGGTCGGGAAGCCAGCCGGGCAGCGTTGTCTCGATCACCACGGCATTCTGCCCAAGGAGCCCCGTTTTGCGCGTGCTGATTTTCGGTGGGCGAGGTTGATCAGCAGATCGTGGACCCGCGGTCAGGTGAGTGCTTCGGCACCGCCTTCGCCGAGCCTTTCCTGGGCGTGGCGGTGCTCGATCTGCTGTTTCTTCTTTGCGATGTGACGGAGGCTCTCTTCGAGAGCGGCGACCTCGCCGAGCCACTGCATTTGCCGGGCCTCGCCGAGCCGGTCCTGGGTGTTGCGTTCGATCTGCAGTAGGCGGGGTGTTTGCGCTGTCCGAGGAGTTTCGCGGCGATGTGGATCGGCAGGCCGCTGTTGACGGTTTCGGTGGAGAAGATTCTGCGGAAGTCGTGCGGGGTGAACCGCAGCGGGGTCCCGTCGACGTCGACAGCGTTCGCCCGTCGGGCCACGTCAGCCAAGAGTTCTCTGATCCGATCGGGTGGGATGACCTGAAGACGATGGTGGGTGATGCGCTGCAACAGGTGCGGTAGCGGGGGTCCGAAGGTTCTCTCGTGCGTGTCGTAGCGCTGTTGGAGAGGCACCTTCCCGTCGTCGGCTTTGACTGCCTCGGCGCCCGGCCGGTGGGTCTGCGGGAAGAACACCTTGATCGGGCCGCGGCCTGACTCTGCCCTGATCTTCGGCTTGCGGTCGGCGACGTAGGTCCGGACGACCTGGTAGGAGACGTCAGCCATGCCGTGCTCGTCGAGCAGCCGGTGATGGATCCGCCGGACGGTGTGCCGCTGCTTGCGGGGCGCGTCGAGATCAGCCCGCAAGATGTCGTCGAGCGCCAGCTTGAACGGATCAAGCTTCGAACCCCGAGGCGGCATCGCCTTGCGCGGCGGCGGCAACGCCGATGACATGGCCGCGCTGACCGTGCGCCGCCCGATCCGATACTTCTTCTCGATCGCCCGGCCCGACATCCCCGCAGCGGCATCGCGGCGGATCGCCGCGAACAGCTCGATCTTCGACATCCGCGGCATCGGCCGGCCTCCGTCTCGGGTCAGCCGATGCTCTCACCGCCCCGGGTGGTGTCGAAACTCGGCTCTGGCGCAAACTGTGTGATGGACACCTGACGATGAGTCGTTGTCCGGTCGTGTGACGTCGTCGAGCAACTGCTCCCTCATCTGGCCGACATCGAGATCGAAGAGGTGCACTCCGACGCCGCTGTGCTCTTCATTGCCGCCGTGCGTGGTGACGAGGGGTTATGTCCCGCCTGCTCGAAGTCTTCGTCCCGAATCCATTCGCGGTATCAGCGGACGTTGACCGATGCGCCGATTGCCGGGCGGTCGGTACGGATCCTGCTGAGGGTGCGACGGTTCTTCTGCGACAACGCGGAATGCCGTAGTAAGACCTTCGTCGAGCAGGTCGACGGCCTGACTCGGCGCTGGTCACGCATGAGCGAAGGACTGCGGCGGATGCTTACGACGATCGGACTCGCGCTCGCCGGCCGGGCGGGTGCCCGGCTGGCCACGACGCTGGGCATGCCGACGGGCCGCGATCGACTCCTTCGGCTGGTTCGTGCATCGCCCGACCCGCCCACCGGTGACATCGCGGTGCTCGGCATTGACGACTTCGCCGTCAAGCGTGGCCATAACTACGGCACCGTCCTGATCGACTGCGAGACGCGCAAGGTCGTGGATGTGCTGGTGGGGCGGGATGCCGAGCCGGTGACGGCTTGGCTGCACAAGCACGCCAAGCCGACGGTGATCTGCCGGGACCGGGCTTCGGCATACGCGGAGGCAGCTCGGACCGCGGCGCCGGAGGCGGTCAGGTCACGGACCGATTTCACCTCTGGCGGAACCTGGCTACAGCCGTGGAAAAGTGCGTCGCGCGGCATAAGAGTTGCCTTGCCGAGCCTGTCGACCCGAAGTTCGAGCCCGCCGAGGCGGCCGCCGAGCCGACAGGGACGATGGCCGAACGCCGCCGAGCCCATCACGCCCTGGTCCACGAACTGCTCACTCAGGGCGCTGGTTTCCGGCAGATCGCCCGCCATCTCGGCTGGTCGCACCGGACGGTATCGAAGTATGCCCACGCCGCCACCTGGCAGGAACTGGTCGTCGGACAGAAGCCACGGCCGAGCCTGGTCGACCCCTTCAAGCACTATCTGGCGCGGCGCATCGGCGAAGGGTGCCTCAAGGCCAGTGCCCTTTACCGAGAGATCACCGAGCACGGCTTCAGCGGCAGCTACGCGATCGTCCGCAAGTTCGTCGAGCAGTACCGCAGCGGACCCGACCTGACCAGCCTGCCTCGTCCGCCGTCAGTGCGGCAGGTCACCGGATGGATCTGCCGACACCCGGACAACCTCGTCGGCCGCGACACCGAACAGCTCCGGAAGATCCTTGACCGCTGCCCAGAACTGGAATCCGCTGTTGAACTGGTCCGCTCGTTCGCGGACATGATGACCCACTTACACGGCGAACGTCTCGCTGCGTGGATCACCGCGGCCGAGCAGGCCGCACTGCCCGGGATCAGCCGCTTCGCCACCGGTCTGAACGCCGACATCGCCGCAGTCACCGCCGGGCTGAGTCTGCCCTTCAGCTCCGGACCGGTTGAGGGCAACGTCAACCGGATCAAGATGATCAAAAGGCAGATGTACGGCCGAGCTGGCTTCGACCTGCTTCGAAAGCGAGTCCTGCTCGCTTAGCAAACGGCGCTGGCTACCGCCAAGGCAGGAAGGCCGCCGCGCTGATGAACATTGTAGGCGGAAGAAGGCTTACACCTCGGCCCAGTTCATCAGCGGGGATAGTTTGCCATGCCTGCAAAAGTAGCGAACTGCTTCGACGGCCTCCGCGATCGGCACCGCGGCCGATGGAGGAAACTCCGACCAGTGTCCGTAGTAGTGGAACACCACGCCTTCACCGTCTCGCACCCGCGCTGAGCCTTGGCTGCTGAAGTACGGCGGCATCTTGGATGCGCCCACATAGCTCAACACTGAAACCTCGCGGCCGAGCCCGATGGCCAGACAGTCGCCATCGTCGAGGATCACCTCAGCGATCAATGGCATGCGGGCGGCGTCCTGTTCCGCCTCCGCGAGTGTGTGCCGGAACTCCTCTTCACAGGAAACGAGATGGCCGTCTTCGTCGTCCCGCCACTTGATCTTGGCGCGCAACTTGCTCCTCGGGTTAGCGCGGTGCTGCCCGCCATTCAAGATCATTCACACAGTTCGCGCCAGAGCCCGAAACGGCTCTGGCGCAAACTGTGTGATGGACGGCGAACGATGACTCGTTGTCTGGGCTGTGTGATGCCGTCGAGCAGTTCCTCCCTCATCTGGCAGGCATCGAGATCGAAGGAGTGCGCTTCACCACCGATGTCGTCCTCATAGCCGCCGTGCGCGGAGACGAAGGCACTTGCCCTGCCTGCTCGAAGTCGTCGACCCGGGTGCACTCCCGGTATCAGCGCACGCTAACCGATGCGCCGGTGACAGGGCGGGTGATACGAATCTTGTTGAAAGTACGCCGGTTCTTCTGCGATAACCCGGAATGCTGTAGTAAGACCTTCGCCGAGCAGGTCAACGGGCTGACTCGCCGCTGGTCACGTATGAGCGAGGGCTTCCGGCGGATGCTCACAGCGATCGGACTCGCGTTGGCTGGCCGAGCTGGTGCGCGGCTCGCATCAGAGTTGGGTATGCCGGCCAGCCGCGATCGCCTTCTTCGGCTGGTCCGGGCATTGCCCGACCCGCCCATCAGTGACATCACGGTGCTCGGCGTCGATGACTTTGCGATCAAGCGCGGCCATCACTACGGCACTGTGCTGATCGATTGCGAGACCCGCAAGGTCGTCGACATGCTGCTCGGCCGGGATGCCGAACCGCTGACGGCCTGGCTGCAAGAACGTCCAAGCCCGGCGGTGATCTGTCGGGACCGGGCTAGCGCCTATGCCGAAGCGGCTCGGACCGCTGCGCCGGAGGCGGTGCAGGTCGCCGACCGGTTCCACCTCTGGAAGAACCTGGCCACGGCCGCGGCGAAGTGCGTCGCCCGGCATAAGAGCTGCCTCGACGAGCCCATCGACATGGCGCCCGGCGAACCTGCAGAGGCGTTGTCTGCCGAGCCGACCGGAGCGATGGCCGAACGCCGCCGCGCCCATCACGCCCTGGTCCACGAGCTACTCGCGCAAGGTGCGGGCTTCCGGCAGATCGCCCGGCATCTCGGCTGGTCGCATCGGACCGTCTCGAAGTATGCCCACGCCGCTACCTGGCAGGAGTTGTTGGTCGGACAAAAGCCACGACCGAGTCTGGTCGACTCGTTCAAGCCCCACCTGGTGCGCCGCATCGGCGAGGGCTGTCTGAAAGCCAGCGTTCTGTATCGCGAGATCACCGCTCAGGGCTTCACCGGCAGCTACGCCATCGTCCGCAAGTTCATTGAGCAGTACCGCACCAAACCCGACCTGGCGAGAGTGCCCCGCCCGCCGTCGGTTCGGCAGGTCACCGGATGGATCTGCCGGCATCCGGACAACCTTGTCAGCCGCGACACCGAACAGCTCCGCAAGATCCTGAACCGATGCCAAGAACTGCGAGCCGCCGTTGATCTGGTCCGCTCCTTCGCCGACATGATCACTCATCTGCACGGCGAACGGCTCACCGCGTGGATCGCTGCAGCCGAACAGGCAGCGTTGCCCGGCATTAGCCGCTTCGCCACCGGCCTGACCGCCGACCTCGCCGCGGTCACGGCCGGGCTGAGTCTGCCCTTCAGCTCCGGACCGGTCGAGGGCAACGTCAACCGGATCAAGATGATCAAACGGCAAATGTACGGCCGAGCCGGCTTTCCCCTGCTGCGTAAGCGCGTTCTGCTGGCGGGTTGACCCGATGATCTCGGCCTAGTCGTTCGCGAAGAGGCAGAACGGGTGCCCGGCGGGATCCAGCATGACCCGCACATCGCCCTGCGGTTGATGTTCTGCCCGCACCGCCCCGTGCCGTTCGGCCCACGCCACTGCGGCCGCCAGGTCGTCGACTCCGATGTCGAGGTGGGTCATGATCTGCTGCTGGCCAGGTTTGCTGGGCCAGGTCGGACGCACATAGTCCGGCTCGATCTCAAAGTTGAGCGTGGACAGTCCATCGCCGCCAGGCGACCTGACCTGTGCCCAGTTCTTCTCGATCTCGCTGGGCCAACCCAGCAGGTCGCTATAGAACTTGGCCAGCTCGCCCGGATTCGGCGCACCGATCGTCGCTCCGCTGATACGCATGCTCGGACGCGTCATCTGACTCCCCTGTGTCTGGTGGCGGCTCCCGCAGGAGGTGACACTAACGTCACGCGAACTACGCTGAAAAGCCGCGTCCAAGTCAACATCCGGCGATGCCACGAGGACGCAGGGCCGCCGTCAGCACGACGGACACCCACCTCCACTGCGCGTCGATCTCGTCGGCCCAAATCGTGACGGCGCTGTTCGACGACAACGGCGAAGTCACAGCAGCGCAACGACGCATCACCCGACGTCTATCACGCAATTCGCGCCAGAACCCCGAAGCCGTGGAGATAGTCAGGGTAGCCCTCTTCGCATCGTTCGACGGTCTGCCGCCAGGCGGCGATGAGCGAGGTCGGCAGGTGCCCGTGGGCGGTGGCCGCGCGGAAGCGGCCGGGTTCGTCGTCCGGGGGCGGATCCACGGCCGGCGCGCCCACTCCGGATCTGGAGGGGGCGTGGGGAAGGCGCGGCGTCGGAGAGGGGACGGGCGGGGCTGGGTGTGTGCGAGCTCAGGCGGCGGGGCGGCGGCGGACCAGCAGTGCGGTGGGGACGGCGATCGCCAGGAGGACGGCGGCGGCGGTCAGGGCGCCCACGTGGTAGGCGTCGGTGAAGGCGAAGCTGATCTGGTCGGCTACGACGGGCGGGATCGGGCCGCTTGACGTGCCTCGTTCGGCTGCGGTGACGATCTGGTCGGCGGGCAGGCCCCGGGTGGTCAGGCGGTCGGTCAGGTCGGCGGCGAAGTGGGTGGTCAGGACTGTGCCCAGGATGCTGGCGCCCAGGACGTTGCCGAGCTGGCGGAACATGTTGACCACGGCGCTGGCCATGCCGGCCTGGGACGGCGGGACGCTGTTGACGGCGGCCGCGGTGGACGGGGCGACCAGCAGGCCGGTGCCGAGGCCGGCGACGAGCAGGCCGGGCCAGATCGCCGAGGGGGCGGCGGTCAGGGCCACGGCGCCGGCGCCGGCGCCGACCAGGATCAGGCCGGCGGTCAGGGTGAGTTTGAAGCCGAGCGGGCGCACGATGCGGGCGGCGACGGCGCTGATCACGATGAACGGCACGAACATCGCCAGCAGTCGCAGCCCGGCGCCGAGCGGCGTCAGATGCTGCACGTGCTGCAGGTAGAGGACCGTGATCAGGGCGGTGCCGGTGAAGCCGAACATGGCCGTGGCGGCGACGCCCATGACCGCGCTGAACGAGCCCGAGCGGAACAGGCGTACGTCGATCATCGGGTCGTGGTGGCGGGCCTCGTAGGTGATGAACAGGGCCAGGGCGACGGCGAAGACCGCGTAGACGAGCAGCAGGCGGGCCGACGTGTAGCCCTGTGAGCGGCCCTCGATGACCGCGTAGGTCAGGGCGGCGACGGCGACCGTGCCGAGCACGATGCCGACCGGGTCGAGCGAGCGTGACGGGCGGCGGCTCTCGTGGACGACCAGCAGTGTGCCGGTGAAGGCGAGCGCGCCGAGCACCACGTTGATCAGGAAGACCGAGTGCCAGGTGAAGTGGTTGAGCAGCAGGCCGCCGCCGAGCGGGCCGAGCGCCAGCCCGAGCCCGGAGCTGCCGGCCCAGACGCTGATCGCCTCGGTGCGCTCGTGCGGGTCGGTAAAGGCGTGGCTGACCACGGCGAGGCTGGTCGGCAGGACCAGGGCGCCGCCGACGCCCATGACGGCCTGCGCGGTGATCAGGGCGGCCGCGCTGCCGGACGCGAAGGCCAGCAGACTGCCCGCGATGAAGATCAAAGTGCCGGTGAGGAAGACGCGGCGGCGTCCGGCGAGGTCGCCGAGCGTGCCCGCGGCGAGCACGAGGGCCGCGACGACCAGGCTGTAGGCGCTGGTGATCCAGATCGTCGCGGTGGGCGAGGCGTGCAGGTCGGCCTGGATGCGTGCGAGGCCGCCGATGGTGCCCGACACGTTGACGAAGGCCATCATCGCGCCGAGGCAGACCACGGCCAGGGCCAGCCACCGGCGGCGGCCCGCGCGCGACGGGGCAACCGGGATCTGACTTTGCGTTTGCATAGTCAGAAGGCTATCGGGCTGGCTTCAGGGGAGTCAAGTCAGATGAGGGCTCTGACAGATCAAGGACAAATCCCAAGCCATCGAAACATGTACATGTTTGGCTGCCTGCGGTCATCTCACGGGGGAGGTAAATGATCATGTTTCGTGCGCACAAGTTCGCGCGAGCCCGATGGCTGGCGGGATTCACCGCCTTCCTTCTGGTAGCAACCCTCGCACCACCCGCGGACGTCCCGGCCTGGGCCAAAGCCGAGCCCAGCGGCGACGTCCCGAAGGTCTCCGCGGGCCAGGCGCCGCAGCAACGCGGCCTGCCCGGCGGCGCGGCACGCACCACCGCGGTCGCCGAGAAGGACCGTCCACCGGTCGTCCCACCGCTGGTCGAGGCGGGCGGCAAGGCCGAGCGGGTCAGCCGGTCCGAGATCTCCCGAGCGGCTGCCGCCGCGCCGGGTGAGACCTTCGTCGACGTCCTGCTGCGGCCCGGTTTCGTCATCGGCGACACCTCGCTGGTCGCCTACTTCAACGTCAAGGACGACGCGTTCGAGTCGTGGCGGGTCGATCTCTTCGACGCCGACTCGCAGACCAAGCAGGAGTCGGTCGTGCTGGGCCGCGACCGGCTGGGCAACGACGGCTGCGGCGAGCTGCGCCGCTACTGCAAGTCGCTCGGGGTGGCCGAGGGCTGGCAGCTCGACGCGGAGAAGAACTACTTCGTCACCGTCACCGGCATCTACCCGGACGGCGAGGTGCCGTCGGCCAACTCGGAGAACGCGCAGCCGCGTACGACCGTGGACCCGCCGGCGATCCCGGACCGTCAGGCGGCCGGTTGCGGCTGCTCGGTCGCGCTGGGCATGACCAACGCCAGCCAGGCCGTACGGGCCATCGGGGTGAACACCGGCACCGGCGGCTTCACGTTCGCCGAGACCGACCTGTCGATGAACTCGTTCGGGGTCCCGTTCGCGTCGGGGCGCGCCTACGCGTCGCTGAACACCGGCGCGTCGGCGTTCGGCCCGGGCTGGGCCTGGGTGTACGACCTGAAGGTCACCCCGGTCGACGGCGGGGTTCTCGTGCGGGCCGAGGACGGCTCCGACACCCTGTTCAAGGCCGACGGCGACGGCTTCGTACGCCCGCCGGGTGTGCGGTCCACGCTGCGCAAGACGGCCGACGGCTGGACGCTGACGACCCGCGACAACCTTGTGTTCACGTTCGACGCGCAGGGCCGGCTGGTCTCGGTCCTCGGCCCGCGCCAGGTGGGCCTGCGGTTCGCGCACACCGACACCAGCATCACCGTGACCGACGCGTCGGGCCGCAAGGCCGTCGCCAAGACCACCGCCGGGCTGATCGACTCGCTCACCCTGCCCGACGGCCGCAAGACGCTCTTCTTCTACACCAACGGGCTGCTCACCAAGGTGCGCGACGCCGCCGGTGAGGAGTGGCAGTACAAATACAACGCCGCCCGCCTGCTGACCCAGGTGATCGACCCGCGCAAGGTCGTGACGCTGACCAACGAGTACGGCGAGAACGGCCGGATCGTGCGCCAGCTCGACGCGCTCGGCGCCGCCACCACGTTCGCGTGGGACGCCGGCAAGCAGGAGGCGAAGACCACCGACGCCGACAACGTGGTCGTGTGGGACGGCTACAAGGGCAACGTGCTGCTCTACACGCAGCGGGGCAACGGCGACACCAACAGCCACCGGTACGACGGCACGTTGAACCGCAACCTGGTGGTCAACGGCAACCAGAACCAGCACGAGTCGCGATACGACGCGGCCGGGAACCTGATCGAGCAGTTCGCGCCGGGCCGCAAGTTCAGCGAGAAGACCCAGTACGACGCCCGTAACAACCCGACCACCCACGTCGACGCCGACGGGCAGACGTGGAAGGACGACTACAACGAGTTCGACGAGCTGGTCAAGAGCACCGACCCGGAGGGTCACTCGGTCCTCTACACGTACGACTCTCGCGGTCTGCCTCTGACCGTGACCGACCAGCGGGGCAAGGTCACCCGCTACGAGAACCTGCCGGACGGCCAGGCCAACGCGGGTCTGACCGCGGCGTCGATCTCAGCCGAGGGGCGGCGGGTCGAGTTCGGCTACGACAAGGTCGGCCGGCAGACCACGGTCACCGACCCGCGCGGCACGGTGGCCGGGGCGAAACCGGAGAACTACACCACCCGTACGGTCTACGACAACCTCGATCGCACGGTGGCGGTCTACGCGCCGACCAAGAAGAAGCCCGACACCAGCGAGTACGACTCCGTCGGGCGGCTGAAGAAGTCGACGTCCGCCGGCGGCGTGTCGGTCTCCTACGCGTACTTCGACAACGGCCTGCCCAAGGCCACGTACGAAGCGCGCCGCACGATGCTCTACACGTACACCGCGGCCGGGCGCCGGCTGACCGCCGCGACCGACATGAAGCACGAGGCCGACCTGGTCACCAGCTGGGCCTACAACGCCAAGGGCCTGGTCGACTCGGTCACCTCGCCGCGCGGCAACGTGCCCGGGGCGGTCAAGGCCGACTTCACCACCAGCTACGTCTACGACCACAACGACAACCTGATCCAGGTGCGCCGGCCCTATCCGAACGGGCAGGTGGCGATCAAGGACTTCCGGGTCGACGACCTGGACCGCAGTGTCGAGACGGTCGACGAGTTCGGCAAGGCGATGTCGACGACGCGGGCCAACACGGGCCGGGTCACCGCGACGAGGGACAGCCTGGGCCGCACGTCGTCGATGACCTACGACAAGTCGGGCCGCCAGACCGGCATTACCGACTCGGGCGGCGCGCAGACCAAGACCGAGTACGACGAGGCCGGCAACAAGATCAAGATGACGTCGGCGACCGGCGGCGTCACGACGTACTCGTACACCGACGACGGTCTGATGGCCGCGGTCACCGAGCCTCGCGGGAACGTGGAGGGCGCGGACAAGGAGCGTTTCACCGCGCACTACGAGTACGACCTGGCCGGCAACACGGTCCGGACGATCGACGCGCTCGACAATGTCACGACGACCAAGTTCGACGCGCTGAACCGTGAGGTGTCGACCACCGACGCCAACGGGCACACGACCCGCTTCACCTACACCGACGACGACCAGCCGCGTACGGTCACCGCGCCGAACGCGGACCCCGACGAGGACGACCAGTCGACCGTGTATTCGTACGGGGAAGACGGTTCTTTCTCGTCGGTCACGGACCCTCGCGGGAACCGGACCTCGGTCTACTACGACGACGCGGGCCGGTTGATCCGCAGCAGCGACCCGCTCGGGCGCAGCACCTACACCAAGTACGACGCGGACAGCAACCGGGTGCAGACGCTGACGCTCGGCGAGGACGAGGAGTTCGACGACCTCAGCGCCAAGGAGATCGCCGCCCGGACCATCGTCGACGAGTACGACATCGTCAACCGTCTGTCCAAGCGCACCCAGGGCACGTCCGGCCCGGTCTACACCTGGGGCTACGACGCCAAGGACCGGATCACCTCGTACGGGGACCCGGCCGGGGTGCGCGAGGTCGCCTACGACGACGAGGACCAGATCAGGTCGGTCACGCGCAAGGAGGCGGGCCGGGCCGACGAGGCGTACGGCTACGACTACGACGCGCGAGGCAACATCACCAGCCGGCAGTACCCGGACGGCACCACCGTGTCGTACGGCTACGACGCGGCCAGCCGGATCACGTCGCTGACCACGGCCGGTTCCACCTGGGGCTTCGGCTACGACGTGTCGGGCCGGCGCACGAGCACGACCCTGCCTGCGGCGACGGGTCTGTCCGAGAAGCGCGTTTACGACGACGCGGGCCGGCTCACGTCGATCGGCACCGAGCGCACGGGCGACGCGGTGCCGGGCGTGCAGGACCCGGTCGGCCGGTACGACCTGACGCTCGACAAGGTCGGCAACCCGAGCCGGGTCGTCACCACCCGCGGCGGGATCGCCGAGTCGGTGGCCTACAGCTACGACGAGGCGGACCAGCTCACCTCGGCCTGCTACGGCGTGGCGTCCTGCACCGACAAGACGGTCAAGCCGGTCGGCCGGATCGACTACAAGTACGACCTGGTCGGCAACCGCACCAAGCAGGTCCGCAGCGGCACCGCCGGCAACGACGTCACCGAGTACGAGTACGACGACGCCGACCAGCTCGTCGAGGAGGAGCTCGAGGGCCCGAACCACGAACGGGAGACCGAGTACCGCTACGACGCCCGCGGCAACCAGATCAAGGCGGGCGGCGACAGGTTCGAGTACAACCTGGACAACACGATCGCCAAGGCCACGCTCGCGTCCGGGCAGGCCACGACCTTCAAGTACGACGCCGAAGGTCTGCGGATCGCGTCGACCACGGCGTTCAAGTCGGAATCCACGACGCAGCGCTGGTCGTGGGACGTGGCCGGGACCCTGCCGCAGATCGGCATCGACACGGTCGAGCAGGGCGGCGCGGTCGTCGAGAAACGCGGGTTCGCGTACGGGCCGGACGACGAGCCGCTCGCTCTGCTGGACCCGGCGGCCGGGGTGCACCCGTACACCCACGACTGGCTGGGTGGCACGTCGAGCCTGCTGTCGCCGTCCGGCGTGCCGCAGGAGAGCTACGACTACGACCCGTACGGCAACCCGCGTGAGGGGCCGACCCTGGCCGGGCAGCAACGGCCGGAGCAGAGCGTCGAGAACCCGATGCGGTTCGCCGGGGCGTACCAGGACGACACGTCCGGCAAGGGCAACTACTTCCTGAGGGCGCGTAACTACGACCCGGGGACCGGCCGCTTCGACAGCCGTGACCCGATGCCGACCGGGGCGGGTGCGAGCTCGGCGTACACGTACGCGTCGAACAACCCGGTGGCGTTCAGCGACCCGACCGGGATGGTCCCGGACGCCGGGCCGACCACGACGGCCACGACCGCGCCGGCCGCCACGACCGGCCCGTCGCCGGAGGACCTGGCCAAGGCCAACCAGCTGCAGTCCAAGAGCACGCTCGACGTGATCCTGGAGGCCGGCGGCCAGATCCTGATGGAGTTCCTGGGGATCAACGACATCCTCAACTGCCTCAAGGGCGACCTGGTCGCCTGCGTCTCGATGGTCGTCGGGGCGCTGCCGTGGGGCAAGATCTTCAAGGCCAAGAAGATCGGCGAGGCGATCTTCAAGGCCGGCAAGGCCGTGGTCACCTTCTTCCAGGAGCTGAAGTGGGCCAAGGCCATCATCAAGGGCGCCGAGGACGCGGCCAAGGCGGCCAAGGAAGCAGCGGCGGCAGCGGCCAAGGCCGCCGCCGAGAAGGCAGCCGCCGCCCGGGCCGCGGCTGAACGGGCGGCCAAGAAAGCGGCCGCCGAGGCCCAGGCCAAGGCGAAAGCCGCGGCGGCCAAGGCCAAGGCCAAGACGAAGAAGGACGCCGGGGACGGGTCCGCCTGCCCCTCGCCGCACAGCTTCGTCGCGGGCACGCCCGTGCTGCTGGCCGACGGTTCCACCAAGCCCATCGAACAGGTCGAACCGGGCGACACCGTCCAGGCCACCGACCCGGCGACCGGGGAGAACGCCGACCGGCAGGTCACCCGCACCATCCGCACCGACGATGACAAGGAGTTCGTCGACGTCTCGGTCGGTTCCGACACGGTGACGACCACCGCGCACCACCCGTTCTGGTCGGTGACCCGCGAACAGTGGGTCGAGGCGGGCGACCTGCGCAAGGGTGAGGTGCTGCGTACGGCAGCGGGCACCTACGTCCAGATCTCGGCGGTCCGCTCCTACCAGCACGAGGACCGCACGTACGACCTCACCGTCGACGACCTGCACACGTACTACGTCGTCGCCGGCGACGCGTCGATCCTCGTCCACAACTGCGGGTACGAGCAGGAGGCGCGCTTCGCCCAGGAACGGGCGCAGTCGCTGAAGGACATGTGGACCGAGAGCACCGGCTACAACGGCGGCACGGTGGCCGTGATCGGGGTCCGCAACCTCGACACCGGTGAGATCGTCAACCGCATCGCGGTCAACGGGAACCGGCGCATGCCCAAATGGATCCTCGGCGCCGGGGAGGAGTTCCACAAGGCGCCCGGCCACGCCGAACAGTCGATCTTCAAGGGTCTTGCCGACAACGAGGAGGTACTTTACGGTGGCACGTCGCGCAACGTCTGCAAGAAGATCTGCGCGCCGTTCATGAGACCCCGGGGCCTCCGGCTCGACGGTCCCGCCTTCCGGGGCAACGACGACAAGACCGCATACCGGATGTTCTGGCGAACCTGGCGTTATTGAGGCATAAATCGATGATCTACAAGGGATACGCGGACGGCTTCCCCGACGACCTGGACGTCGATCGGCTCATCGTCGACGGCTCGAGGTTCCTGGGCGTGCCCGGCTTCTGGGCGGCCCACTACCTGAGCCAGACGATGGAGGACGAAACCTTCGTCGACGGGGTGTGGGGTCTCGACCGGGCCGTCGTGCGGGCCGTGCAGGACGAGTTGAACGATCCGGGAGCGTGGCCGGCCTTCGAGGCCGACCTCGCCTCCGGGGGCAAGCTGGTCGTCGTCTACCGCAACTTCGCCGACGACGCCGGTGTCGACTATCTGCTCGTGCCCGACGGCGAGTCGGAAGTCCTTCGGATCGCCACGACCGAGGGCGAGTACGAGGGACCGGGTATCTCGTGGGCGGAGCTGTCGGCCGTGGCCGGCGGCTCCGCCGAGATCCTCCTGCTGCTGGCCCCCATGCTGGGGGACGTGGAGGCCGACGACGATGAGCCGATCGCCGTGCTGGCCGAGGCGCTGCGGTCGGCCGGGGCTGTCGCTTCGGCCGAGGAGATGGCGCGGCTGATCGTCGCGGAGAACCTGCAATGGGAGCCCGCGGATTGGTACGAGACGGATTTCGGGGCGACCTGCTGTGACGGCGAGTCGAGCCCGCGGAACCCGGCCAGCGCTGTCGCGTTGACCGAGGCTGATCTGGTCACGGTGTCGCGGCTGCTCGGCTGACTCGTTTCGCGCTGCTCGTTTCGCGCTGCTCGTTTCGCGCTGCTCGTTTCGCGCTGCTCGTTTCGCGCTGCTCGTTTCGCGCTGCTCGTTTCGCGCTGCTCGTTTCGCGCTGCTCGTTTCGCGCTGCTTGTCCGCGCCGCTTTTCGGCGGCGCGGACTTGTCGTCAGACCCGCACCGCGGCCAGCTGGGTCGCCTGGGCCACGAGAGTGTCAGCCGAGTCCCACACCTCGACGATCTCGTCCATGCGGCCCGAGGTGATCTCGCTGGAGGTCATGACGAAGCGCACCGGGCCGGGGGCGGGCAGACGGCGGACGTACGCGGTCAGGCTCAGGGTCGGCGCCCAGCTGGTGATGCCGAGGGTGAGCGAGACGGGCGGGGCGGCGTCGGCGGCGATCAGCAGGCTCAGCGGGTCCCAGTCGGCGCCGTCGGCGAACCGCAGCCAGCCGGCGACCCGGCCGTCCGGCGACGGCTTACCGGCGGCGAAACCCAGACAGGCGGGGTCGTGGCGGTGCTCGACCACGTCGAGCAGGGGGACGCGGAACGGTGAGCCGGGCGCGTCGGCGGGCAGGCGGAAGCACTCGTCCTCGGCGGGGATGACGGGTGGCTTGGCCCGGCCCCACCAGGGCGCGGCGGAATCGAGAACGCCCTGCGTGACCAGGGCCTCGGCGCACGGTCGGCCGTCCTGCACGAGGCGGGCCCGGTATTGGCCGGCGCTTCGGCCCTCGCGCAGCACCTCTACCTCGACGTCGGCGGGCCCGGGGGCGGGCGGGCGCAGGAACGTCGTGCTCATGGCGACGAGGTGGGGGTGGGAGGCCTCGACGGCCACGGCGCGCCCGAGGACGGCCATGAGGTAGCCGCCGTGCAGCTTGTCGCCGACCGCCCACTGGGGATCGAGGTCGGCCCGCAGGCCCCGGTCACCGGCGACGACGGCGGTCGCCTGGCTGAAGGTCTTCATCCGCCTACGGTGCCATGCCGATCCGGCGGGTGGGATCCCGCTCATGTGTCGAGCGGTTCTGCCGGACGTGCCCGGCACCCAGGTTCAGGACGACGGGCGGGCTTCACGACGATCGCGCACGAGGTCAGTGACCTTCCCTTCTATCCTATCTTCCTAGGATGCCTTACAGGTCGAGATCCACACCACAGCGGAAGAGCGACCCTGCGGGCCGCTCTCAACTCCGACAAACACAAGAACGGTCAGGGCGGCCCGGCTTTGGTCGGTGCCGGCACCCTTGCGCGCCGCGTCGCACGGATGCGTTGATGGCGTCGGGTTTGCTCGCCGTTGAGCTCGGGCTGGCGCAGGTGTTGGTGGCGCTTGCCGTGTGGCGTTTATCGATTGCCCGGGGGCGGGTGACATCGGACGATCGCTGGATGCAACCAGAGGTTTTGGACTATTACTTGCGGGGCGGGGAGCTGAACAGGCTTTCGGCCGGGACCGGGCGGCTCGAGTTCCTGCGGACGTGGGACATCCTGTCGCGCACGTTGCCGCCCGCTCCGGCCGTGGTGCTCGACGTCGGTGGGGCGACCGGGGTTTATGCGGCGCCGCTCGCCGACGCCGGCTACGACGTCACGGTTGTTGATCCCGTACCGGAGCATGTGGCTGCGGCGGCCGGGTTGCCGGGCGTACGGGCGGTGTGCGGGGATGCCCGGGATCTGCCGGCGGAGTCTTCGAGTGCTGACGTCGTGTTGTTGTTCGGGCCGCTGTATCACCTGCGGGAGCGTGCGGATCGGGTTGCCGCGTGGCGGGAGGCGGCGCGGGTCGTGCGGCCGGGTGGGGTTGTGGTGGCCGCGACGATCAGCCGGTTCGCGTCGGTGTTCGACGGGTTCGTGAAGGGGTTCTATTCCGATCCGGCGTTCCGGTCGGTGGCGGAGCGGGATCTGGCCGAGGGCCGGCACAGTAATCCGGGGAATGTGCCGCGCTGGTTCACGAGCGCCTATTTTCATCGGCCGGAGGAGATTCCGGCTGAGGTCGCGGATGCGGGGCTCGTACTGGAGAAGCTGGTGTCGGTGGAGAGTCCGGTGTGGATGAGCGGGGACGCGCTGGCCGGTTTTCTTGAGGAGCCGTCGCTTCTGCTGGACATGTTGCGGTTGGTGGAGGAGGAGCCGAGTCTGCTGGGGGCGAGTAGTCACCTGTTGACGGTGGCGGTACGCGACGTGGCGGCGGGTTGATCTTCAGAAGTGTCGTAGGGGTGTGGCAAACTCCGGCCCGTGGCTGACGACAAGGGTGGGCTGGAGTCCCGCGCGCTGGTCGCCGTCGAGGGTGGCGGCTGGTCCGGGCTGCTGTTCGACAGTGCGGCGGTGGGGTTGCCCCCGGCGTTGACCTGGGCGTGTGAGATTCCGTTGGCGCCCGTCGAGGGTGTGCCGGCGGGGCTCGATCTGGAGTGGTTGCCGTGGGAGGCTTCCGGTTGGCAGGCGATGGCCGGGGTCGAGGTGAAGTGTGGGTCGTTCGCCGAGCCGGTCGAGGCGAGTGTGCGGTTGCGTGGTCATCATCGTTATGACTCGGTGCATGTGCGGGTGGCCGAGCAGCGGGGTGATCTGATCCGGGTGGTGGCCACCCTGTCGGGTGATCTTGACGGTCTGGGGCCGGATGAGGTCAGTGTCGATGCGTGGCTGGCGTTTCGGGGTGTGTCGGTGCAGTTGGCCGAGGTGTCGTCGGCGTCGCAGGCGTTGGCGCGGCTGGCGGGTTTCACCGAGACGGCGGGTCTGGCCGAAGTTGGTGATCCTCGGGGCATCGCGTTCCGGTTCCAGCCCGGTTAGCGTCAGGCATGGCCGATGCGGTGGTGATCCCCGGGAGCAGGTTCGGCAGTGGTGCGCCTTTGCCGATGTATGTGGGCGATGTCGCCGAGTACCGGGGTGGGGTGGTGCGCCGGTTCGATTGGACGGGGCCGGTGCCGGTCGATCTGGGTGTGGTGTCGGCGCAGTCGTGGGTGTGTGATCAGGTGCGTCCGGTGCTGGACGGGATGGGTGTTCAGCCGCTGGTGATCGGGAAGTCGTTGGGGAGTTTCGCGGCGGGGCTGGCGGCGGAGCGTAGTTTGCCGGCGGTGTGGTTGACGCCGATTCTGACGGCGCCGTGGGTGGCTGAGGCGTTGGGGCGGGCGACGGCGCCGTTCTTGTTGATCGGTGGTACGGCGGACAAGGCGTGGGATCGTGGTCTGGCGCGCCGGTTGTCGCCTCATGTGGTGGAGGTCCCGGCTGCTGATCATGGGATGTATGTGCCGGGTCCGTTGACGGACACGATCGCGGTTCTGGCCCGGATCGTGGTGGCGGTCGACGAGTTCCTGGACGAGATCGGCTGGCCGTGAGCCCGCCGTAATCCGGTTTCCTGGTGGGCGTCGCCGGTTGATACTGGCCGACGGTGCTGAGGAGAGGTGGCTGGGTCATGGGTCGGACGGTGCGGGTGACCGTGCGGGGCAGCTTCGACGGTTTGAGCGAGGCGCAGTTGTCGGAGTTGCGGTCGGTGGCCGCTGAGCACGATTTCATGAATACGCGTTATACGGCTGAGGGTTATCTGGCCTATGACTTGCCGGCGCGGCCGTTTTTCACGTTCCGGTTCGCCGAGGAGGTCGGCAGCGCCGACGAGGTGCCCGCGGCGACGGCGCGCGCGACGGCGAAGGCGGAGGCGTGGATGGCCGGGCACGGTTATCCGATCAAGAACGTGAGCACTCAGACGGTCGACATGGCCGAGGTGCCGTTGGGTAAGCGCGGCCGTCGTGAGGCCGAGCGCAAGTCCTGAAGACCATCCCGTTGCGGGGTGTCACGGTCAATTTGATCGATACGCCGGGTCATCCTGATTTCATCTCCGAGGTGGAGCGAGCCTGATATTCAGGTTGCCGGGCCTTCCCGGGTGGATCTAGCGTGGCGTGGAAACCTGTCTGGAGAGTGGGTGCATTTGATGCCGCTGCGTGGCGATTCCTTGATGACCTTCGCCTTCGCAACGACCTCGGACAGGACACCTCGGCATGGACCTTCCCCGTCATCACGTCATCCGCGAGGGTGACCTTCGCATTCTCAACCCGTTCTCGCCCGCGAAGCTGGCCACCCTCGGCCAAGCGATCAAGCTGCGGGCCGGCGAACGCCTCGTCGACCTGTGCTGCGGCAAGGGTGAACTGCTCCGCAGCTGGCACGTGGCGCACGGCATCCGGGGCATCGGCGTGGACATCAGCACCGCGTTCGTAGCTGAGGCACGGGAGCATGCCGCCGGCTTTCCGGTGGAGTTCGTCCACGGCGACGCGGCGGGTTTCGTCGCGCCGGAACCGGCTGACGTGGTCGCCTGCATTGGTGCCACCTGGATCGGCGGCGGCGTCGCCGGCACCATCGAGATCATGGAGCGCAGCTTGCGTCCCGGCGGCATGCTGCTGATCGGCGAGCCGTACTGGCGGCTGGACCCGCCCGACCAGCGGACCATCGAGGCGTGCCACGCGCAGTCCCGCGATTTCTTCCGGTCGTTGCCGGAGTTGGTCGCCCACTTCGGTGACGACCTGGGCTGGGACCTGGTCGAGATGGTGCTGGCCAGCCAGGACTCGTGGGATCGGTACGCGGCCGCGCATTGGCTGAACATCCGGACCTGGCTGGATGCCAACCCGGACGATGAGCTGGTCCCGCAGCTGCGCGCCGAACTCGATACCGACCCGATGCGGCATGTGCGATACCGGCGCGAATACCTCGGCTGGGGCGTCTTCGCCCTGCGCAAACGCGGATAGCCCGAGGGCAGCTGCGCATCGGAGAGGTTACCGCTGGTGCATCTCCCGCCGCCTCGCCCCAGTAGCTTATGGCTGTCGCGGGCCGGCGGCGGGAGATGCCGCCGATCGATCACCTGGTCGTCCCGAGCGTCGTCGGGCCAGCTCCGGGCAGGCGCAGTGGGGCGAGGCGGGGCATCCGCTCAGGAACCGGGCGGAAAAAATTCCGGGGATGATGTCGACGGGCGCCGTCTCCGATCGTCGTCATGGTGTGCGGTGGTTGCCGCCGATTCTTGTAGCGGGAGGTTCGCTGTGAAGTACATGCTGCTCATCAACGCCGGTTCGGTGGCCGGGGACGGGTCCGCGGCCGAGTGCGACGTGCAGGACTGGGTGAACTACGACAAGGCCGTCAAGGACGCGGGGGTCTTCGTGTCGGGGGAGTCTCTGGCTGATCTGGTGACCGCGACGACGGTGCGGGTCGCCTCCGACGGGGCGCGGACCGTGGTCGACGGGCCGTTCGCGGAGACGCGGGAGGTGCTCGGTGGCTTTTACGTCGTCGACGTCCCCGATCTCGACGCGGCCCTGGACTGGGCGGCCCGTTGCCCGGGTGCGCTGGGCAGCGGTTCGGTGGTGGTGCGCCCGGTCGCTGACATGGGCGCGTGACGGGCTCACCCGTGGGCGAGGCAGCGGGCGGGGCCCTGGGCGGGGCCGTGGGCGGGGCGGTGGAGGCCGTGTTCCGGGAGGAGCATGGCCGGCTGCTCGCCGCCCTCGCCCACCGCTTCGGTGATCTGGATCTGGCCGAGGAGGTGACTTCGGCGGCGATCGAGGCGGCGCTGGTGCACTGGCCGGTGCAGGGGGTGCCGGACAATCCGGGGGCGTGGCTGATGGCGACCGCGCGGCGTAAGGCGGTCGACCGGCTGCGGCGTGATCAGGCGTACGCGGCGAAGCTGGCCCTGGTGCACGTCGACACGGTGACGCAGCTTTCGGACGAGGCCGAGTTCCCCGACGACCGGTTGCAGTTGTTCTTCACGTGTGCGCACCCGGCGCTGCCCGACGACGCGCGGGGGGCGTTGACGCTGCGGTGCCTGGCCGGGCTGACCACGCCCGAGGTGGCCCGGGCTTTCCTGGTGCCGGCGGCGACGATGGCGCAGCGGATCGTGCGGGCGAAACGGAAGATCCGGGAGGCGCGGATCCCGTTCCGGGTTCCCGGCGCTGACGAACTGCCCGCGCGGCTGCCCGGCGTACTGCAGGTCCTGTATTCGATCTTCACCGAGGGGTATGTGGCCAGTACCGGTCCGCGGTTGCAGCGCACCGATCTGGCCGCGGAGGCGATCCGGCTGGCCCGGATCCTGCGGCGGCTGCTGCCCGGTGAGCGGGAGGTGACCGGGCTGCTGGCGCTGATGCTGCTCGTGCACGCCCGCCGTGATGCCCGCACGGCCCCGGACGGGTCGATGGTGCTGCTCGACGACCAGGACCGCGGCCGCTGGGACGCCCCCATGATCTCCGAAGGGCTCGAGCTTGTGCCGCTCGCGCTGAAAGGCCCGGCCGGCCCGTACGCGGTGCAGGCTGCGGTCGCCGCCCTGCACGACGAGGCCGCGTCGGTCGCCACCACGGACTGGCCGCAGATCGTCGCCCTCTACGACGTGTTGCTCACCCTGACCCCGTCCCCGGTCGTCGCGGTCAACCGGGCCGCCGCGGTCGCCATGCGTGACGGCGCACCGGCCGGTCTGACCCTGCTGGACGCTCTGAGCGGCGAGGAACGTTTACGGGCGTACATGCCTTTCCATGCGGCCCGTGCCGACCTGCTCCAGCGCCTCGGCCGCACGTCCGACGCCGCGGCGGCGTACGCGAAAGCCCTGGACTTGGCCGGCACCGACCCGGAACGCGTTCATCTGCGCCGCCGTCTGCGGGAGCTGAATATCTGATCCTCGGGTTTGTCGAGAACCGGGAATCTGCTCCGTCCCTGGGACGACAACGACGCGAGGAGGTCCCGAGAATGCGTTCGGATGAGATCACCGAGGTGCTGCAACGGCCGTACAGCCGGGAACTGCTGGCCCGTGACCTGACCCGGCTCGGTTACGTCGCCAAGGACGGCACACCCCGTACGGTGCCGATCGGTTTCACCTGGATCGGCACGCAGATCGTGTTGTGCACGACGAAGAACGCCCCGAAACTGCACGCCCTGCGCGTCAACCCGATGGTCGCGCTGACGATCGACACCGAGGTGCACCCGCCCAAGATCCTGCTGCTGCGGGGCCGGGCCGAGCTGGACGTCGTCGACGGCATCCCCGAGGAGTACCTGACGATGAACGGCACCTACGACATGAGTGCCGAGCAGCGCGTCGAGTGGGAGGCCGAGGTCCGATCCCTGTACGACGGGATGGTGCGCATCGTCATCACCCCGACCTGGGCGAAACTGATCGACTTCGAGGCGACACTGCCCAGCGCGGTCGAGGAACTCGTCGCCCGCCGCGCCGCCGCCGCTTCGCAGAGCTGAAAGGACCACCACGATGGCCAAATACTTGCTGCTCAAGCACTACCGAGGCGCCCCGGCCGCGGTCAACGACGTACCCATGGACCAGTGGACGCCGCAGGAGGTCGAGGCGCACATCGGGTACATGGCCGCGTTCGCCGACCGGCTGCGTGACACCGGCGAGTTCGTCGCCGAGCTCGCCCTGCTGCCCGAGGGCACGTTCGTACGCTCCGACGGGCAGGGCCGCCCACCGGTCACCGACGGCCCGTTCCCCGAGACCAAAGACCTGATCGCCGGCTGGATGATGATCGACGTCGACGGTTACGAGCGGGCCCTGGAACTGGCCGGTGAACTGTCGGCGGCCCCCGGCAAGGGCGGCGAACCGATCCACGAGTGGCTCGAGCTGCGCCCGGTCATGGGTTCCCTGCCCACGATCACCGACTGACCCATGCCGTACGAGGATGAGCTGCGCGCTCTGACCCCGGCGGTGATCGCCGTCCTGGTGCGCCGCGGCGCCGACTTCGCGTCGGCCGAGGACGCCGTGCAGGAAGCCCTGGTCGAAGCCGTACGGGTCCGCCCGCACGACCCGCGGGGCTGGCTGATCACCGTCGGGTGGCGCAAATTCCTCGACGCGGCCCGCGCCGACACCGCCCGCCGCCGACGCGAGGACCAGGTCAGCGCCGAACCTCTGGCCGCGGCGGGTGCGGAGGCCGACGACACCCTGCACCTGTACTTCCTGTGTGCGCACCCGTCGCTGAGCCCGGCGTCGGCGGTCGCGCTGACCCTGCGCGCGGTCGGCGGGCTCAGCACCCGGCAGATCGCGCAGGCCTACCTGGTGCCCGAGGCGACGATGGCGCAGCGGATCAGCCGCGCCAAGAAGACGATCGCCGGGGTCCGCCTCAACCAGCCCGGCGACCCCGCCACCGTGCTGCGGGTGCTGTACCTGGTCTTCAACGAGGGCTATTCCGGGGAGGTCGACCTGGCCGCCGAGGCGATCCGGCTCACCCGGCAGGTCACGGCCCTGACCAAGCACGAGGAAGCAGCCGGGCTGCTGGCGCTGATGCTGCTGCACCACGCCCGGCGGGCCGCCCGCCTCGGCGCCGACGGCAGCCTGATCCCCCTGGCAGTGCAGGACCGCAGCCGGTGGGACACCCGGATGATCGCCGAAGGGGTCGACATCCTGCAGGCGGCCCTGGCCCGCGACCGGCTCGGCGAATACCAGGCCCAAGCGGCGATCGCCGCGCTGCACGCCGACGCTTTCACCGCCGACGAGACCGACTGGGTGCAGATCGTCGAATGGTACGACGAACTCGTACGCCTCACCGGCAGCCCGATCGCGCGGCTCAACCGGGCCGTCGCCCTCGGCTTCGTCGACGGCCCGGTGGCCGGGCTGGCCGCCCTGGCCGACCTCGACCCGGCGTTGCCCCGGCACACGGCCGCCGCGGCGTATCTGCACGAACGCGCCGGCGACCTCGGTGTCGCGGCCCGCCTGTACGCCGACGCCGCCCGGGCCGCGACCAACCCGGCTGAACGCGACCATCTCACGCGTGAGGCCGCGCGCGTCAACCGAGCCGCCCGAGAATGACCTAGACGAACCACGACGCCCACGCGCCGACTTCCTCGACCGGTACCCGCGCACCGGGCCGCTGCTGACCCGGCGGCTGAACCTGGACCTGATCACGGACATGTGGGACGACCTGCTGCGCGTCGCCGCCAGCATGCAAGGCGGACACGCGACCGCAGCCCTGGTCGTCGGCAAGCTGTGTTCCTCCAAACGGCAGCAGAACGCGCTGACCAGCGCGATCAAGGAATACGGGGCGCTGCGCCGCACCGTCTACGCCACCCGGTACCTGGCCGACGAGACCTACCGGCGGCGGATCGCCCGGCAGCTCAACAAGGGCGAGAACCTGCACGCCCTGCGCCGCTGCCTGGCCTACGCGAGCGAGGGAGCACTGCGGCGCCGGCATCGCGAGCAGCAGACCGAGCAGATGTGGTGCCTGACCCTGGCCACCAACCGGCGGGGGCGGGCATCTGACCGTCCTTCACCAGTCATCTGGGACGTGTTCGGCGGATCGCCGCCAGCGTGCGCCGTGGTCCGCCGAACACGTCTTCAGGCACCGATCGACTCAGGAGACGGGCACCGTGAGAACGGTCGGGTTCCCTGTGCTCCAGAGGCCCCGGATGCGGCGGTGGCTGATCTGCCAGCCCTGCTCGGTACGCCGGAAGGTGTCGTCATAGGTGCCGCCCAACAGGAACTGCTCTCCACCTCGCACGTGCTGGGCCGTCATCGTGGCGTGGGTGGTGGCGGCGTCGCCGTCGATGCTGACCTCGATGTTGTGCACGGCATGATGGGTCGCATCGAGCGGCCCCAGGAAAGCCCGGGTGCCCTCGACGATCTCCGCGCGCCCGCTGGCGGCGGCGTTGACGTAGTCGCCCTGGGCATCCTCGGTGTAGCCGGCCGCGAGCAGGTCCCAGTCCTTGCTGTCCATCGCGCGGGCGGTCCGGTACAGCACGTCGGTGATGGCGGCGCGGTCGAGCAGTTCCTGAACGTCGTTGCTGTGCATGTGGTTCTCCTGGATCGGATCGGTAAGACACCCGACGCTAATACGGCACTAGACAGTGCCGCAATCGATGATGCGTACCATCACGGGATGACCAGCACTCCCACGGCGGGCAAGGCCGGACGCCGGCGCGACCCTGAGAAAGACGCGCAGATCCTCCAGGCCACCCTCGACGTGCTCGCGGAGACGGACTACGCCGACGTCACCATCGAGTTGGTCGCGGCCCGGGCCGGAGCGGGAAGGCACACCATCTACCGCCGCTGGGAAGGCAAGGACGAGCTGATCCTGGCCGCCATCGCCTGCACCGACTCGGCCGATCTGGGCCCGGACGGCCTGCCGGACACCGGCACACTGCGCTCAGACTTCCTGGCCCTGCTGGACCCGAACTGGATGGGCGGCAACGAGCGGCGCCTGCGCATCCTGAGCAGTGTCTCGGCCATGATCACCCGCACCACCAAGGCCGTGGACGCCGTGACCAAGGCCATCGTCGACCCGTCGACCGCCGCCTACCGGTTCCTGATCCAGCGGGCCGTCGATCGGGGCGAATACGCTCCGCCGCGCAACCTCGACGCTCTGGCACAGGTGATCCCGTCGATGGCGGCCTACCGAGCGTTCTTCATGCAGCAGGTCGTCGACGAGGAGTTCATGCTTTCGATCATCGACGGCGTCGTGCTGGCCGCACTTCGCGAACCATCCGCTGTCAACCGATGAGGAGCGATGCTGATCGACAGCAACATCTGGCCTCGACGTGGCTGCTTTACGCCGCACCGGCCGTGAGGTCGACGACGGACTGGGCCAGCTCGACTCCGACGGCGACCGGCCGCTACGGAGTTCCTCGTCGTCGGTGACTTATCGGGTGTTCCCACGGGTGGTCTGGACGGGGCGGCCACGATCTCCTCAAGGCCGCCCCGCCGTTGGCTCACACGGTCGGGACCGTGCCGCCGTCGATGACGTACTCGGCGCCCACGATGGCCGAGGCGCGGTCCGACACCAGGAACCCGACCAGGTCGGCGATCTCCTCGGGCTGGGCGAACCGCCCCAGGGGAACCCCGCCGAGGGAGTCGTAGATCGTCTGCTTGGCGGCCTCTCGGGTGAGCCCGTTGCCCTCGGCGATCCGGTCCACGAACCGCTCGTAGGCCTCGGTCTCGATGCCGCCGGGGCTGATCGCGTTGACCCGCACGCCGCGGGGTGCGAGCTCGTTGGCGAGGCCCTTGCTGTACGTACGCAGCGCCGCCTTGGCTGCCGCGTACGCCAGCGACGCGTCGTACTGCGGTAGTTCCCGCTGGATCGAGGTGAAGTGCAGCACCACACCCGACCCGGCCCCGGCCATCGCCGGCAGGAGGGCCCGGTCGAGCCGCACCGCACCCAGGAAGTTCAGGTTCAGTTCGGTCAGCCACTGCTCCTCGGTGATGACCGCGAACCCACCGGACGGCGTCGAGGCGCCCCCGACGACGTGCACGAGGATGTCGAGCGCGCCGACGGCCTCGGCGATGCGGTCCGCCACGAGCTGCGCGCCGTCGACGGTCGACGTGTCTGCCTCGATGAACCGGTCGGGGCGGTCGGACCCGTCGGGCGTCGTCCGGGCCGTGGTCCACACGTCGGCGCCCATCTCCCGCAGGCGGGTGACGACAGCCTTGCCCGAACCCTTCGACCCGCCCGTAACGAGCGCGTGGCGGCCGTCGAGGCGGTCACGTTCCTTGCTGGTCATTCTTTCTCTTCCTTCCGGCGGTTCGGTGGTGTTCGGCCGGGCTCAGGCCTCGTGGTTGGCGATGACGAGCTCGGCCACGAGGTCGCCGCGGAGGGTGAAGCGGTAGTCCAGGTCGGCGACGCCGCCGGGGAAGGTGCCCTCGAGGCGCAGGGTCACCACCCAGTGGTCGTCGTCGACGCGCCGGGCGCCGATCTGCTCGGTGGTGTACTCGAACTCGGCGCCGGCGTCGCGCAGGAACGCGTGCACCTCATCGCGGCCCCGGAAGGTCTCGTTCTGGTCGACGACCACGACGTCCTCGACGAGGAACGACGAGGCCGTGTCGGCGTCGTGCACGGTGCTGGCTGCGAGGAAGTCGCGGACGGTGGTCGGGAGGGAGCCGGAGCGAAGGTCGGTGTGTGTCATGTCGTCACCGTGCGGCCTCGCGGGGCGGGAGGGTCAAGCGCTGGACCCTCCCCCTAGGGGAGCCTGCACACTGAGGGGGTGCTGACGATCGGGGAGTTCTCGCGGTTGACCCACCTGAGCGTGCGGACCCTGCGCCGCTACCACGAGGGGGAGTTGCTCAAGCCGGCCGTCGTGGACGAGGCGACCGGCTACCGCTACTACTCCGTCGAGCAGATCCCGACCGCGCAGGTCATCAACCGGCTCCGCGAGCTCGACGTCCCCTTGAGCGACGTGCAGCAGATTCTGCGGACGCCGGACCCCGGCGTCCGGTCGACCCTGGTCGCGGGTCACCTGCGGCGCTTGGAGGCCGAGCTGGATCGCACCCGGGCCGCGGTCACCGCGCTGCGCCGCCTCCTGCAGCCCGATCCTGCGCCGATCGAGGTCGAGCTGCGCGCCGAGCCCGCCCGCGAGGTCGCGGCGGTTGAGGCCGTGATCGGCCACGCCGACGTCGAGGCGTGGTTCGCCGGCGCGATGGCCGAGCTGGAAGCGGCCGTGGGCGCGGGTGTGACCGGACCGCCGGGGGGTACCTACGACAACTCCCTGTTCGAGGAGGACCGCGGTCGGGTGCTGGTCTACCTGCCGACCTCCACCCCGCCGCGCAACGGACGGGTGCACGCCGTGACCCTGCCCGCCGCGGAACTGGCGGTGACCACCCACGTCGGCGAGCACGAGGGCGTAGACGTCACCTACGGCGAGCTCGGTACGTGGGTCGTGGAGAACGCGATGTCGGTGGCTGGGCCCGTGCGGGAGGTTTACCGCGTGGGGCCCCGGGATGAGAGCGATCCGGCCGCCTGGCGCACGGAGATCGGGTGGCCGGTGTTCCGCGTGACATGAAGACTTGTGGCCAGTGGACCGCCGTCCTGCTCGAGGTCGTGTACCGGTCGCGGGCATCGATGCGGCTTCCGCCGATCTGGAAGAAACTCAGCGCCTCGGAAACTTCCCGTGCCATGTCCCTGACCGCAGCCCAGTACGCCACTTTGGACCGGCTGCACGGTGAGACGAAGGCGCCGGGCCGCTTGATCTGCTGAGACGCGGAAGCTGCATTCCGTCATCGGCCCTCCTACGGCCGGTTGTGCCCACACGCAACTTCGTCACCGTTACCGTCCGAGACGGTGGGGTAGCCCAGACCGTCAACCGGTCGGCTTCGTAATAGGTTTCAAACGGATGGTCATCCCATGTCCCGTAGGACGTGATTGTTACGGTCTCGTCGGGCAGGAGCCAGTAGTCCGCGCCGGAGGGCTCCAGCACCAGCTCAAGCAACGTTTCACCGTTGTTGGCAACACGCATCGGCATCGGGTTTCCCAACGCCTTGATTCCTTCGAAGGTGACGTTCTCGGCGTTGGGCACGTTGGCCTTGAGCGGCGCCATGATCCGGTCGATCGAGGTCGCCGCCGCCGACCTCGCCTGCTCCCATCGTCCCGGCATGATCCTCATTCTGTCCGGCCTGCGCCCGCGCGCCTGGCCGGGCTCATCGGGAAGTCCTGGATGAACGCCTGGTCTCAGCACCTCGGCGGTTCCATCGATGAGATGAGCACCGCCGGTCCCCGCCGGCCACCTGTGCCCGACAGACCGCGTGAGATTCCGCCACCTCGCACGAGAACTGACAACGGTCTTCTCCGCGGAGACCGTTGCCCACTCATGCCCGGCAATTATTGGATTACTAATACTGGCAATCCAGTAAACCAAGAAACGGACATAACGCCGACACACCATAATGACAGTTATGCGCGGCAACACACAGGTTGTATGGTGTACCGGTGGACGACGAGCTCGTGTATTGCGGGAAATGTGGCGAGACCAAACCGCGGTCAGCGTTCTACAGCCTTCAACACTCGACAGCGCCGCGCAGGCCGTGCAAGGCATGCCTCCTCGCCGACAAGCGAGCCCGATATGCCACCCAGGACGGCGACCGCATTTCGCACGCCCAGGTTCTCCGCGAGAAGTACAACCTCACTCCGCGGCAATACGAGGCCATGCTGAAGGCTCAGCAAGGGCTCTGCGCCATCTGTCGAAAGCCGGAGACTGCGCGTGGGCGCGGCGGCGCCCCGAGGCGCCTGGCTGTAGACCATGATCACCGCACCGGTGAAATCCGAAAGCTCCTGTGCCAACGCTGCAACCTGGTCACGTGGGCGGTGGAGGAGAACCCGGACCTGCTCGACGCGATCCGCTACTACCTATTGAGCTATCAGCGAGGGTTCCCGCCGCGATAGTGGAGTACCGAGTCCAGAGGAACCGGCCACCCGCAGCAGGAAAAACCATCATGATCGGTTCAAAGAGCGGCCCTGCCTCGGGAGCATGCATGGAGACCTCGGACGGCCGGCCGGTGCTGCTGCTGCCGATGCTGCCGGTGTGCGGGCGGCTGCGCACCGGCATGCGCCTGCTGGTGCTGGTGATCCTGTTGCTGATCCCGGGTGCGGTCGCCACGACCATGTACACGCTGACCCGCCAGGACCAGATCGCGTTCAGCGCCGCCGAACGTGACGGCGCCGATGCCGTACGCCCGATGTTGCTGGCCATGGCCGTGACAGTCGGCGGTGGGACGCCTGACCTGCAGACCATCGACGCGCAGCTCCCCGCGCTCGGGCAGGGCACCCCGCAGCAGCGTCTGGCCCTCGCCACCGCCCTGGCCGATCTGATCACTGAGACGGCCAACACGTCGAACCTGATCCTCGACCCCGACCTGGACTCGTTCTACGTCATGGACGCCCAGGTCGTGCAGGTTCCCCGCGTGCTCCTCGCCGCCGCGGCGGCCGCCACCAAACCGCAGGGCTCGCCGCAGGAACGCGTCGCCGGACGGGCCGTGCTCGCCGGTGACCTGGTCGCCGACGCGGAAAGCCTGACCAGCGACCTCGGCACGGCCGTCGAGAACACCGCGGCCGAGGATGTCGGAGAACAGCTCGAGCCCGTCGCCCGGGTCGCGGCCGCCGCCGGCACCCTCGCGAAGACGATCACCGCGGATCTCAGTTCGGAGACCGGCGCCGACCCGAAGGCCCTGACCGCCACCGTCGAGCAGGCCGTCGCGCCTCTGCACGCCGTACTCACTGATCTTCTCGACACCCGCATCGACGCTCTGCGGACCCAGCGCACGATCGTGCTCGCCGTCAGCCTCGGCGGGTTCCTGATCGCCGGCTGGTTCGCGGCCGCCGCCGTTTACAAGACCACCCATGACGTACGCCGTACCGTGCGCGCCGTCACCGCCATCGCCGAAGGGGATCTGACCGCGCGGCCCCTGCCCGAGGGCCGTGACGAGCTCGGCGACATCGGCCGGGCCCTGGACCGCGCCCGCGACCGCCTGTACCGCCAGGACGAGGAGCTCACCTCCGCCCAGCGGGCCCGGGAACAGCAGCTGCGGGCCGGGTTCCTGCACCAGCGGCAGGTCGAGGCCCAGTTCCGGCAGCGCACCCAGACCGTCATCGACGAGTCGACCGGGGTGATCGCCCACGACATGCGGGCCATCACCGAACAGGTCGGCCACGTACGTGACGCCGCCGACGTCATCGACACCAGCATCGCCACCACCGACGCGGCCACCACCGCCGTCATCGGGCAGGCCCGGCAGGCCGAGCAGGTCATCCACTCGCTGGAGCAGAGCCTGCGCCGGGTCGCCGCGACCGCGAACCTGGTCACCGGGATCGCCGGGCAGACCCGCCTGCTGGCCTTGAACGCGACCATAGAGGCAGCCCGGGCCGGGGAGCTCGGGGAGGGTTTCACGGTCGTGGCCGACGAGGTGAAACAGCTCGCCACGAACACGGCCCGCTCCACCGAGCAGATCACCGAGACGATCGCGAACCTGGAACGTGACACCGCCGAGATGGCCCGCACGATCACCACGATGATCGAGGGGATCGCCAGCGTCGGCGACGCCACCGACTCACTGCGCGCGGTCGCCGCTGACCAGGACACACTGGTGGGCCGGCTCTCCCAGCAGATGAGTGACACCCTCGGCCGCGTCGAGGACATGTCCACCCTGGCCGAACGCCTCGAACGCCGCCAGCACGAAAGAACGACAGCCCAGAGTACGGCCAGAGTGTCGCGGCCCGGGCGGGGCGCGGTCACGGTCCCGATCGTCAACCTCAGCGTCGGCGGTCTGCGCTGCGCACTGCCCGACGGGCTGTCCCTGTCGCCGGGCGACACGGTCACCCTGGACCTCGAGCATGGCGCCCGGCACGTCACGATCCACGCGGTGGTCGCGAACCTTAGCCCCGACAGCCGCGAGGCGGGCCTGCAGTTCCTCATCAAGGACGAACAGACCGCCGACGAGCTGACCACCTTCGTCGACACCGTCCTGGCCGCGGTGAACCTCGGCTGAACCCGCTAGATTCGTGCGGTGATCGACGACCTGCCGACGTTCGAGTTCGCCTTTCCCGGCCCGCTGCGCGACAAGCTGGTCGCCGCCGTGCTCGACGGAACCAAGACCACCACGACCGGGCTGCTGCAGGACTACGAGATCGACGGCGAGCCGCTGCCGGTGGTGGGCACCCGCTCGGCCGTGGTCGACTCGGCCGGTCACCGGGTCGCGGTCATCGAACTGAGCGAGGTGCGGGTGTGCCGCCTCGGCGACATCGACGCCGCGCACGCCCGCGACGAGGGCGAAGGCCACGACTCGGTCACCGCGTGGAGAGCCGCCCACGAACGTTTCTGGCACGGGCCGGACTACCGGGGCTGGCTCGGCGACCCGGACTTCGTCGTGGACGACGACACCCCGGCGGTGTTGGAGCGGTTCCGTCTCGCTTCCGTGACTGCACCGTCGAGAGCAACAAAAGCGCCTCGTCATTGACCACCGACAGGTCAGCGCGCCAGCGCGGCCAGGCTCAAGGTCAGATGGACGGACTGAGTTCGCCAGAAGTCGGAGTGTGCGCCGGTGACGCTGACCCTCGGCCGGGTGAACACCCGGGAGGCGTCCACGTTGACGATGGGGGTCGCGAAATCCGTACGGTCGTAGGGGTCGCCGGCATCGCGCATCGCGATGGTCGACACCAGCCCCGCCGGGGTGCTCGACCCGACAGCACCGATGCCGGGCGCTCCCTCCATCACCCGGTGCCAGACGGCGTTGGCGTAGTCGAAACGGCTGAAGGTCAGCGCGATCGGTCCGTGGACAGGACCCTCGGTCAGAAGCCCGGCGAACCGGTTCGCGAAGATGTCCGGCGGCGCGGCCATCTGGAACGCGAGGTACGTGTCGACACCGAACGGCCGGGAGCTGCGGTGCTTCCAAGCCAGTGTGCTGGGCGGGGTGTCCGCGGCCCAGCGGATCGCTTCACCGAGGAAACGGCCGCCGAACGAATGACCGACACAGTGCAGGTATTGACCGGCGGCGTTGCGCAGCCGGTCCGGGCCGCGCGGCGGTGGTTCACGCTGCTCGTCGAGGTAGCCGAGAAGCTGGCCCACCACGAATGCGGCGTGGCCTTGAGTACTGACCCGGTGTGCTCGCTCCCGGATCCTCTGATATCCCGACGGGGTGGGCGCGCTGCAGGACGGCCACTGCACACCGATGAACCAGGGCACGAACGGCCCGGACGCGCCACGAAGGTCCGCCCAACGCGAACGGGACTCCCACAGCGCGCCGAAGAACCGCGCGAACGCGGACTGGGCGGAACGCTCAGGGGTACGCCACCCGTGGACGAACACGAAGATGTCGGTGACCGAGGGAGTCATCCGTAGCTGCGATGCCAGCTCGTCGCGGACGCGGCCGGGCGCGACCGGCGTCTGGAATCGGTCAAGCAGGTGCCCGTTGGCGTTCAACCGGATCGTCTCGTACCAGGAGAACGCGCTGCGTCGTGGGATCCGGGTCGTCACTGTTCGATACGTCAAAGTAGGTGTCCAGTCCCCTGTATTGCGAGATGGTCAGGCCCAGCGGGTTGGCGTGGTGTTCGGCGAAGCCGCGGGCGAGGCCGCGCACCACGTCGCCGACCGGTACGCCGCGAAGCAGTTCGCGGAAGAACTCGGCCGCGTACTTCCCGGCGAAGGACGCGGGGATTTCGATCTGAGGCCCGATCAGGCAGTTGGCCTCGGCGTTGAGCAGGGCCAGTCCGAACGAATCGAGGTACATCGAGGACAGTTGTCCTCCCTCGCAGGCGTTGACGACCACGATCGGGCTGTGCGTGAGCGGGCGACCGGTCAGCCATTCCTCGAAGTGTGAGGTATAGATCTCGCGGCGATCGGTGAGCGCGATGAACGGCTGATCGTGGCCCGCCGGGTCGACGGTCCCGTGACAGTTGAAGTACATGATCTGGTCGTTGAAGTCCTGGTCGCGCAGGGCGCTGTCGAGTGCGGCGAAGTCGGCGCGCCAGCACGGCTGTATCCGCTCCGTGGGTTGCCGGCTCAGCAGCGCGCGCAGGGGCTCGATCACCGGAGGGTCCATCTCGTCGATGGCCGTGTCGACGTTCAACCCGGCCCTGATGCCGCCGGTGGTGTCGAGTCGGTGCCGGAACGAGTCCGGCCGGTCGGAGAAGACGTGTTCGAGATGGTGCTGGTAGCCGAGGAAGCCCTCGAACGACCAGGGGCAGTCGTCGGCCACCATCGTCCCGCCGTCCGGGGGCACGTAGAGCATGTGCCAGGGGACGAAGACGTCGTCGCTGTGGATGGAAACGACCTGTGGCCCCGACATCAGGATCTCGACCAACCGTCGCCCTGCTGCGGCCAGCCTCGGTTCACCGGTCAGGAAGATCGCACGAAAGATGTCATTGCCGATGCGAGCCAGGTCGCGCATCGCGGCGTCCCATTCCGGTGATCCGCGATGGATCGACAGGTCGAACGAGGCTGCGAACCGGTGGCGCTTCAACATCGCGTCGTTGCCGGCCTGCACCATCAGGAACTTTGTCGTCCATGCCTGGCGCAGCCGGTTGACCAGTGCGAGCAGACGCCTGCTGTTGCCGGCGGTACGGCCGCCGACCGGGCCGCCACCGTCGTTGCCCAGCGCCTCACCCATCAGGCTGATCCGGCACCGTGTGTCGCTGTCGACGTCGAGTCTGATGAAGATGGTGCGTCGCAGCGGCACATGCGGTTGTTCGCCCGCTCGGTGGCCGGGCCGGGTGTCAGGTTCGTTGAGCCGGTTCTGCACCGTGCGCCGCATGCCCAGGTCGTCGGGGATCAAGCCGCGTCCTGTTGCGCACGTGCCACCGGGGGCAGACCGGTGGTGAACTCCTGAAGCAACACCCCGTCGGCCGGCGCGTACAACTGCACTTTCACCTGTACCCGGCCGGCACGGCGCGGCCGGATCTCATGGACGAGGTGCACGTCACCGTCGAGCCTGCCGAGGTCGATCGTTACTCCCATCGGCCGTACGTCGGCGTCGGCCGAGCAGACCAGCACAGTGATCGTGTCGTTGGTGACGGCGCCCTGGTACCGGAGCAGGTGGGCGGCGGAGACCTCGACCCGCAGGGTTGCGGCCTGCCCCACGGTGGTCGGTATCTCTCGATCCAGATACGCCCGCACTGCTGTAGCCGACAGGATCTCCGGCTCGGCGGCGTCGAGCAGTTCTTCGACGTGATTGTTGGTCAGGGCTGCGATCTCGGCGACGGCCCGGTGGTCGTCGTGGGCGGCGAGAACGGTCGCGGCAGTGCGCAGATCGTCCATGGCCTGCTGCCGTTGGCCGCCTTGCAACCTGGTTTCGGCATGTGCGCGGCGCAGCACCGCGTCGAGGGGGTTTCCGGGTCGGGTGAGCCACGGGTCGACGTGGCTGCGTTGTCGCCGGGCCGCTTCGAGTTGGTTGGCGGCGGTGTCCGGCCGGCCCGCGGCCAGGTAGGCGCCGACCAGGATGCACCGCACCCTGATCTGGCCCGCGACGTCACCGAGTTGGTGGTGGTCGTGCAGGCTGCGGTGCCCCGAACGTACGGCGCGCCGTACGTCCGCGACGTCGCCGGTCTTGCGGTGGAACCTCGCCAGGTAGAGCCGTGACTGCCAGTAGCCGATGGTTGCGGCCCGGCGCAGGTCGCCGTGGTAGTCCCTTGCCGCTTCGGACAAGAACGTCTCGGCGGTGGCCCAGTCGTTCGCGATGGTCACGGCCTCGTCGCTGCGCGCCAGTGCCGTCCAGTAGCCGAGTTCGTCGTCGGGCGGCACCTGCCCGATGGGCGCCGGCGCACGGACCTCCGGGTCGGCCAGGAACCGCAAAGTTCGGATGAGAGGCAACATTTGTTCTCCGCGGGGAAGCTGACCGGCCAGTTCCTCCGCTCGAGCGAGCCGCCGGGCGGCTGCGCCGTGCTCCCCAGCGCGCAGATAGGCCTCGCCGCATCGTCGTTCCACCGTTACTCGCCGCGTGGCGAACCTGCCGGTGTGGCATCGCGACAGGGCTTCGGCGAAATCGTCGAACGCCGCACCGTACTGTTCCAGGGCTGTCCAGTAGGCGCCGCGGGCCAGGAGCACGTCGATGACCGCTGCCTCACTGACCTGGTGCGCGGAGTCGATCCCACGGGTGAATCCGTCCAGGACGTCCCGCACCGCCACGCCCCGTGGCATGCACCCGCCGAGCCAGGACGCGATGCGGGCGCTCAGCGCATGGTCGCTTCGCTCGCGGGCCAGGCGTATCACGCGCAGCAGGTTGCTGTACTCCTCCCGCACCCACGCCTTCGCCTGGCCTTGGTTGGCGACCCTGGTCGCGAACAGGGCGTCCTGCGGCAGCCATCGGTCGGTGATGTCCGGACGGCCGACGGCAAAGTCCGGGTCGAGTTCCCGGATGACCCTCTCGGCGGCCTCGAGATAGGCCTCGTCCAAGCGTAGGCCGGCGCCGGTCGCGTCATCGGCGGGCTCGGCGAGAGACGCCGCAAGCTGCCGGGTAATCGGCGGGAGCTCATAACGGTCGATGGCCGTGACCTCGTCGCGTCCAGCGGCCAGAACCAGTTGAGCGGACGCCAGGTCGGCCAGAAGGTTCTCCGCTTCCGGCAGTTCGACCTCTGATGCGGGCCTCAACACCCAGGGAACGAAAGTGCGGCTACTGACGAACGCCAGCAGCCGAAACGCTTTCTGATGATCGGTGCTGAGCTGTCGGTACTCGCCGCTGAGCCGGTCGTGCAGGTCGCGGCTGGGGGCGTACAGCACCGTCTGCAGACCTCCGGGTTCCTGCAGACGGGCCGCCAAGCCGGGCAGCGAGTGTTGTCCCTGCATGGCGAGGTCGGCGGCTGCCCGCAGGGCCAGAGGGTGAGCACCGCAGGCATCGACGATCTCGGTCGCCGCGCCGAGGTCGAAATCGGGTCCTTGTGCGAGTGCGGCGGCGAGCAGGTCGAGGCCGTCGTCCGGCGTCAGCGGCCCGATCTGCAACGATCGTGCGCCGAAAGCAGGGCTCAGGTCCCGCCGGCTGGTGACCACGACCGTGCAGCGGGACTCGCTGGGCATCAACTCCCGCAGCTGAGCCTGATCGCGGGCCGCGTCCAGCACGATCAGCATCCGCTTGCCGCGGGTCAGCACTCGGAACAGCCATGCCCTTTCCGCGGTGGAGTCGGGGATGAGCTCGACGTCCCAGCCCAGCGCGGAGAGGAAGCTGTGCAGGACCTGCCCCGGTGGGCGGGCCGTGCCGGCGACACCGAGGTTGGAGTACAACTGGCCGTCGGGGTAGCCGCTCTTGATGGCGTGTGCGAGCGTCTGCGCAACCGCCGTCTTGCCAATCCCGGCCATGCCGTGCAGGAAGATCACCACTGGTGCGCCGGCCTGGCCAGCTCGTTGCCGATCGCGCCATCGTTCGTGCCGTTCCTGAAGGTTTGCGAGCTCTGTAGCTCGTCCTCGGAAGGTGCTGTTGCTCGGGGGCAGCTGTGCCGGCACCGGCTGAACGAGGGTCTCGGTGTAGGACTTCCACTGTGCGGCGGGGGACTCGGCCGAGCGGCCGGTGTGCGAGCGACGCCGTGCGGCGACGGCCCGGGCGCCGATGCCGGCGCTGAGCGCCGCGGCGACGCCGGTCAGCACGGCGGCCGCCGGAGTCGCGTTCGGTCCGACGCTGATCAAGCCGGCCGCGGTACTGGCCGTCAGGGTCAGCAGGGCGGCGAGCCAGCCGGGGCGTGGAAGGCGCGGGCGACGCTGCGAGAAGGACGAGACGGACATGTCACAGACCCACCGTGTGCCGTGTGGCCGACGACGCGGCCTGGTCACGACCGATGCCGGCCGCCTGTCGCATCTGGGCCGTCACGAGACGGAGCGAGGTCCGCCAATAGCGTTGCCCGGTTTTGAGCTGCTTGGCTCGGCGTAGCGCGTCCGCGGCCTCCGGCAGGGAACCGACGGCGAGATGCACACTGGCCAGATCTGCCGCGGCGTGCCCCTCGATGAACCTATCTCCACAATTGCGGAACGTCTCGAGGGCGTCCTCGATGACGGTCCGCGCGGACTCAAGTTCTTCGGCGCCGACATGGATCCGACCCAGAAGCAGCCGGCAGTGCCCGGTGCCGTAGCGGTGCCGGATGCCGGTGAATCCCGCCAGTGCGTTCATCACCAGCTCACGTGCTTGTTCGGGTTGGCCGGCCCGCAGGCGCAGTTGGGCCTCGCGGTAGTCGATCCAGTGACGCCACAGCATGAAGCCGGTTCTGTCCGCGGCCGAGCGCGCCTCGACGAACTGCCGCTCGGCCTGTTCCCATTGTTTGAGCACGGTGCTGGTCATGGCCTCGGCGAGCAGGATCCGGGGTTGGTAGCGAATACCGCCGTCGCTGCGTTGCCCGGCCAGCATCCTTGCTTCTCCGGTGTGTTCCAGGGCCCGCTCGGGCCGGCCGCCGAGGCGGTCCACCAACGCCAACTCGACCAGGATGCGAATCCGTTCCGGTTGATCCTCGGCCTTGGCGGCCTCGTTCAGCGCCTCTGACAGGTTCGCCTCGGCGACGTCGAGCTGCCGGACACGACGCTGGATATGACCCATCACCCGCAACACCCGCGCCCGGATTCCTGGGTCGTCGTACTGCCAGGCGTCATCGGCGAGATCGACGACCTCGTCGGTGCCACCGAGTTCGGCACGCAACTCCGCGAGCAGGGCCAACGCGCGGCCGGTTCGCAACGGGTCTGCGCTGACACGCGCGCTGACGAGCAGATCACGCACGTTGACGTCGGCCGCGACAAGGTCTCCTTTGTCGAGCAGGCCGTAGGTGTGGATCTGTTGTTCGTCCAACGGGTCGCGGTCCGGCTGCGGCTGCGACCCGGCCGTGGTGTCGACGCCGGCGCGGAGCCGGGCGAAGTCCTGCACCTGCTCGACGGTCTGGTAGACCGGCACACCAGCCGCGTCCGTGGTGTACCGGTCCACGAACTGGTTCGCCGACAGTCGGTCGGCCAGCGACCGCGCCTGTTCCTCGTCCAGATCCGTTTCCCGGGCCAGCTCCCGCGGTTCGAATCGCCGCGACAGGCGTCCCAGACTGAGTACCGCAGCCTGATCACCTTCGGTGAGCAGCCGATAGCTGACCTCCAGTGCCCACCCGCGCGGGTCAGGCCTGGCCACGCCCGCATCGGTTCGCGACACCACCATCGACATGTCCGCCGACGGACGCGCGACCAACGCCTGGCCGGTCATCTGCAGCGCCTGTGGGATCCCGGCGCAGGCCTGGGCGAGAGCCACAGCGGCCCCCTGACTCTCTTCCACACGCTGTTCACCGACGATGTTCGCCAGTAGCTCGACCGCGTCACTGTCCGACAGCGAGTCGAGAGGCCTTGACAGGTGGGGGCCGAGCTCGGCGGGCGCGTGCTGTGACGTGATCACCGTGGCGGACGCGGGCCCGGGCGGTATCACCGCGCGCGGATCGATGCCGTAGACGTCGTCGAGCACGACCAGCAGCTTCTTCGACGCCGACAGCCGCTGAAACGCGAGCCGGCACGCGTCCAGTCCGGACGGCATCCTGTCGGTGGGGTGGCCGAGCGCTTTGAGGAAGCGCTTCAGCGTGTTGTGCACGACCTTCTCGGGGTTGCCGCCGCGTCCGTCCAGGGTGGCGTACAGCTGCCCGTCAGGGAACTCGGCGGCAATGCGATGGGCGACATGCAGGGCGAATGCGGTCTTGCCGATCCCTGGTGGTCCGGAGACGACCACCAGGCGTTGGTCGGTGGTCGCGGACGCGCGGAGATAGGCCACAGCCTCGTCGACCTTGCTGCTGCGCCCGAGGAAGAGCGGCGGAACTGCCGGCAGCTCCTGCGGGACCGGCATGTCGCCCCTGCGGACGGCGAACCATCCGCTCACCACCACTCCGACGATGCCGACGGCATATCCTGCGAGCAGGCCGAGCCACCCGAGCGGCTCGTCGCCATTGCCGGCGGACGACACAACCCACGCGGCCACAACCGGCATGAGCAACATCAGGATCGTCAGCAGCCCCGGGGCCCGCCGGCGAACGCTTCCCGGTCTCTGCCGCACCCACCCACCTCAGCTCCGACGGCCTGTGCACCTTGTCTCATGTCAGGATGCCTGAGACGGGACGGGCAATCGAGGTGCTGTCACCTTCGGTACTCGAAGTTGGCATCCCGGACATGTCCAACCGTCGATTCGGAATTCCCGATGACCATGCGGGGCCGAGTCCGTCTATCAGCGACGATCGCGCTGCGCCACGATTCCGGCACGCAGCGCGGATCACCCGGCAGAAGTACAGCGCTGTCAGATATCGGCGGAGGGGGATCGGTCCGCCCGGTCCGCCCGGTGCGCCGCGCACGCCGACAGGATCTTCGTGCCGATCGACGCCGGCCAACTCACCAGTGGTCAGGAGGCCAGGCGGGTCGCTACGTCGGTGGTGAAGGCGATCACCTCGGGGCTCGGGGCGGCGGTGACGCTGACGAGCAGGTTGCTGACTCGGAAGTAGATGCGGTCCTCCCAGCGGTACGCCTCCTCGCCGACGCTGGGCAGGGCCTTGAGGCCCAGCGGGCTCAGTTCCTTCAGCTTGTTCGACGCGGCGGCCGGAGCGTCGCCGCGTGAGGGCTTGACCACCACGTAGGAGACGGTGACCGTGGTGGGGCCGCGCAGTTCGCAGTTGTTGCCGGCGTCCTGGGTGAGCTGGTAGCCGGGGCCCAGTTTGGCCGCGCTGGCCTCGACCGTCGCGCACGCCGGCGGTTCGGCCGAGAACTTGCCCCTGTCGTCGAAGGCGCCGGCCAGCGCGGCGGCCAGGGTTCCGCCGCCGAGCACGGCGACGGCCAGCACGACGATGAGCAGGATCCGGGCGCGGCGGCGACCGAGTTCTTCAGGGGGCGTGGGGGTGAGGGTTTGCACGGGGGCCAATCCTAGAGAGCGGGCCGTAACCGCAGCGTCGTGTCCGCGGCCGCGTCGGTGATCATGGAAGCGTCTCCGTATTTGGCCTGGTAGGCGGCGTCGATCTCGGCGCGCAGGCCGGTGAACTCCGTGACGGTGACGTCGGCCTCCAGGCCAGGAACGCTGATGTGGGCCAAGCCGGTGGCGACGGCGTGGCCGTACCAGCCGGTGTCGCGCCGGTACCAGGTGCGCACGTACACCTCGTCCCCGACACGAACGACCCAGATCGGGCGCGGGATCCTCAGCTCGCGGGCGGCACCGATCAGTTCCAGCGCCTCGGCGGGCCAGGTCATCGCAGGCCGGCGATCAGCACCGAGACCAGTTTCCGCGCGTCGTAGCGATCGTCGTTCTCCGCCCCGATGCACAGATTCCCGACGCCGCGCATCAGCGTCACCGCGTCCACGTCCGTCCTGATCTGCCCCGCCGCGCCCGCCGCGGCCAGCAGTGCCCCGCACACCGGCACCAGCCGGTCGAGGAAGTAGGCGTGCAGCGTCTCGAAGCCGGCCTGGTCGGAGCGCAGGACGCCGGCCAGGCCGTGCTTGGTCACCAGGAAGTCGACGAAAAGGTCGATCCAACTGCGCAGAGCCGCGTACGGGGTCACGCCCGATTCCAGCAGCGCGGGCCCGGCCGCCGCGCAGGCTTCGACCTGGTGGCGGTACACGGCGACGATCAGGTCGGCGCGGGTGGGGAAGTGCCGGTAGATCGTGCCCGTTCCGACGCCGGCGCGGGCGGCGATGTCGCGTACGGGTGCTTCGACCCCGGCGGCGACGAACACGGCGGCGGCCGCGTCGAGCAGCGATTCCTCGTTGCGCCGCGCGTCGGCCCGCTTGATCCGTTCGTTCACGAGGTCCGAGCATACTGGCCGGCGGGCAAACGGAACAAGGTTCCGCATGTTGGTGGAACACGGTTCCGTCCGCATCCGAGGGAGACCCCGATGATCGTGTCGATCAAGCCGGTACGCCCGGGCAAGACAGACGTACGGATCGCCACGATCCAGCAGGTCACCACCGACTATCCGCGCCACGTGCTCGCCGGCCGGAAGTGGACCCGGTGCAGCCGGTCGGCGGCCGGGTCGGACTGCGCGGTTAGTTGCCGCACGTCAACCATCCGGTGGATACTGGCGGCCGCTGCTGGGGGGGTGACGGGGTTGTCGCAGGTCGGATCGGATTGGGCGCGGGCGTTGCACCGCCTGTGGAGCGCGGCGGTCGTCATCGACTCGCGCGAGCAACTCGCCGCCCTGGTGCTGCCGCCGTTGCAGGAGCTGCCGGGCGTACGGGCGGTGTGGGGGCTGCGGCACGGGCCCGACGGCGTCACCGCGTACCGCTGGCGGGGTCTGCCCCTGACCGCCGAGCGCCGCGCCCTGGCCGAAAGCCTCGCCCCGCAGGCCCCCGGACCGGCCCGGGTGATCGAGCTGCGCGGGCACGAGTTCACCCGGGTTGTCGCGGTCCGGTTCGAGGAGCCGGGGCAGGCGGCCGGGACGATCCTGGTGGCGGTCGGTGCCGCCGCCGACGCCGGGTTCGTGGCGGACTGTCTCACGCAGGTCATCGAGGTGACGCAGGAGGCGGTGCGGCGGCTGGCCGTGGTCCGCGCCGAGCAGGACCAGCAGGTCCGTGACGCTCTGCTGGCCGAGGCGTCGCTGCAGATGGACGCGGTTCTGGACGCGGAACAGACCATGTACCGGGTGCCGCGCATGGCGGTCCCGGCGATCGCCGAGGGCTGCCTGGTGTTCATCGACGACGACGGTGGCAAGCCGGTGCTGCGCGGGGCGGTCCACGTCGACATGCGCCGGCTGGACGCGATGCTGCGGGACCCGGCCGCGGTGCAGTTGCTGGCCGAGCCGGGCGAGCACCGCCTCGAGCTGCGGACCCGGGGCCGGGTGATCGGGCGGCTGGTGTTCCTGTTCGACCGGCCGCCCGACCGGATCCCGCCGACGGCGTTCCTGCGCGACCTGACCGCCCGGGCCGCGCTGGCCATCGACAACAGCACCCTGTACGAGCAGCGCCGTCAGGAGGTCATCCGGATGCAGCAGCACCTGCTGCCGACCCGGCTGCCGCGCGTCGCGGGCCTGTCGGTGGCCGCGTCGTACACCGTCGGTGACCGGGTGCTGGAGGTCGGCGGGGACTTCTACGACGTGGTCGTGCGGGACGACGGCGCGGTGGCGGCGCTGATCGGGGACGTGTGCGGGCGTGGGGTGGACGCGGCCGCGCTGACCGGGATGGCCCGGCACACCCTGGCGACGCTGCTGCAGGAGGGGGTGTCGCCGCGGCGGGCGCTGACCCGGCTCAACGAGCGGCTGCGCCTGGACGGCTCGTGGCGGTTCATCACCGTAGGGGTGGCGTTGCTGCGCCCGGACCGCGACGGGTTCGCCGTGCAGTGGACCTCGGCCGGGCACCCGGCACCGGTGGTGCTGCGGACCGGCGCCGACGCGCGGCGCGGCGCCGGGGGTGGCGTACCGGTGGGGGTCCTGGATTCTCCGGTTTTCGCGTCGTCGCGTTTGCGGCTGAGGGCTGGGGACACGTTGCTGATGTTCACCGACGGGCTGACCGAGAGCCGGGACGGAACGGGAACGATGTTCGAGCAGGCGGGGCTGACCACGGCCCTGGACCGGTTGCGCGACGTGCCGGTGCAGACGCTGGTCGACGATCTGAGCGAGTCGGCGCAGGCGGCCGACGACATCGCGCTGCTGGCGGTCCGGGCTTGCGATGGGCGTTGACCTGGTCCTCGTCGTGGAGGACACCGACGAGGACATCGAGGCGATCGGCCGGGCGATCGGCCGTTCGCATCCGGACACGCGGCTGGAGTTCCTGCGCTCGGGCCCGCAGGTGTTGCCACGGTTGCGGCGCCGGCCGCTGCCGCAGGTCGTGCTGCTCGATCTGAACATGCCCGGCGAGGGCGGCCTCGACGTGATCAAGCAGGTGCGGGCGGTGCCCGGCCTGGCCGGCGTACGGCTGGTGGTGTTCACGTCCTCGGAGAGCCAGGCCGAGGCGGAGGCCTGCTACGCGGCGGGCGCGGACTCCTACGTCTACAAGCCGATCAATTTCGCGTTGTTCCGCAGCGTGCTCAGCCGCACCCTCGACTACTGGGAGAACGTGACCCAGACGGTGGTGCCGCCGCCGGGGGACTCGGTGGCCCAGGCCTGACCGCCGTGGCGTTCGGCGACGCGCCGCACGATGGCCAGCCCGGCGCCGGAGCCGTCGCGGGCCGTTTCCGGGTGCAGGCGCCGGAACAGCTGGAACGCCTCGTCGCGCAGGTGGGCGGGCATGCCGATGCCGTCGTCACGGACGAACAACGTCGTGCCGTCGACGCCGACGCTGACGGTCGAGGCGCCGTACTTGGCCGCGTTGACCAGCAGGTTGACCAGCACCTGGTCAAGTTGCACCGGGTCGGCGTCGACGATCTGACCGTCGGCGGGCACGGCGATCTCGACGCTCGCCTCGCGCAGCCGTGGCCCGGCGACGTCCATCGCGCGCAGCACGGCCGCACGCAACGCGACCGGGGCCCGTCGCAGTTCGGAACGGCCGAGGCGGGCGTAGAGCAGCAGGGCGTTGAGCAGTTCGTCCATGCGGGTGGCGAGCCGCTGGATGGCCTCCAGGCGGCGGTTGGTGACCTCGTCGAGGCGGCTTCCCTCGTCCTCGATGATGAACGCCGACGTGTTCGCGATGCCGCGCAGCGGTTCCTTGAGGTCGTGGGCGGCGGCGTGGGCGAACGAGTCGAGGTCGACGTTGAGTTCGGCCAGCCGGCGGGCCTGGGCGACGGCGACGCCCATGACGGCGCGACCGAGTTCGACGGCCATGGCCAGGTCGGTGGTGCTCCAGGGAACCGAGCGTCCGCGTACGGAGGCCAGGAAGACGACGGTGGAGCCTCGCGGGGTCAGGCGGCTGCCGTGGGGGCCGAGCACGACGGGGATCTCCGGGTCGGTGGCCCAGCGCCGCGACACGGTCCGTTCGTGGCGCAGCCACACGATGCAGTCGCCTTCACCGAAGGGCAGGACCAGGGCTCCCGCGTACGGGCCCTCGAGCTGGTCGCTGTGCCACACCTCGCCCGCCGCCGGCACGGTCAGCGTTTCGAAGACCTGGTCGGCGGCGGTGTCGAGTCCGTGCCCGGCGACGCGGCCGTCGGTGCGGACGAGGACCGCGTCGCAGTCGATGACCTCGTCGAGGCCGGACGGGTCCCGCGACCAGCGCAGCGGCAGGTCGGTCGAGTACCGTTCGAGCAGCCGGGCGATGACCGTGCGGGAGCGTTCACGGGCGGCGGTCTCGTCGCGTTCGCGCAGGGCGGCCAGGTGCAGCGACAGGGCGATGCCGAAGAACTCGCAGGCGGCGCGGGTCTGCGGGCTGAGCGCTTTGGTGGTGCCGGCGTGGCAGGCGATCAGCCCCCACAGCCGGCCGGTGTCGAGCAGCGACACCGACATCGACGCGGTGACACCGATGTTGCGCAGGTATTCCAGGTGGAACGGCGAGACCGTACGCAGCACCGACAGTGACAGGTCGAGGGGTTCACCGGTGGCGGGCAGCACGGCCGGGTCGAGGCGGGCGGTGGTGTCGGCGACGTCGGCGATGACCCGGATCCAGTTGCGTTCGTAGAGCCGGCGGGCCTGCGGCGGGATGTCGGTGGCCGGGAACCACAGCCCGAGCCACGGTTCCCACCCGTCGGTGACCTGTTCGGCGATCACCTCGCCGGGCCCGTCGGTGTTCTCGAAGCGGTAGGCGACGACCCGGTCGTAGCCGGTGAGCTCCCTGATCTCGCGTACGGCGGTCTGGCAGGCCTCGACGACGGTCGCGGCGTGCTGCAGCCGGCTCAACGCCTGCCGTACGGGGGCGTACAGGGTGCCGAACTCAGGTGTGTCGGGGGCCGGTTCGAACTCGAGGACCAGGTGCTCGTCGGCGCGGTGCACGGTCACGTCGAATCGGCGTCCGCCCAGTTCCAGGGGCATCATCGCGGTCTGCCCGGTGTCGGCGTCCGCGAGGGAGCACAGGGTGTTCTGCTGTTCGGCGCTCAGCAGGGTCGCCACCGGCGCGCCGAGGACCACCTCCATGCCGAGGATCGCGCTCGTGTTCTCGCTGAGCACCGCTATCCGGTCGCCTTCGACGGCGATCAGGGCCCCGTACGACTGGACGCCGCCGAGCCGGTGGATGGGCTCACGCACGCAGGCCGTCAGGTCGAAGGTCGTCCCCGTCTCCCGTTCGGCGGCGGCGACGCGGTCGGGCAACCACTCGCTCATGATCGCGACCCTATCGAGTCGGGGCCCCGCTGCTCAGCCGAGCGGGAACTCCGCGAGTGTCGACCAGGTGTGGCCGGGCTCGGGACAGCCGGTCGCCAGGCGCATCGAGGTGATCCGGGCGGCGATCGGCAGGTGTTCGGCGATGTCGGCGGCGGCGGTCTTCAGGTCGGCGACGGGTTTGTCGTGCCCGACGGTCAGGTGGGGGACGATCTCGTCGAACTGGCCGTCGTAGGGACGTACGGCCGGGAACCGGGCGGTGACCGCGACGGTCAGGGCGATCAGCGGATCGCACGGGGCGGGGGCCAGCCACACGACCCGTTCACCGAACCAGTTGACGGCGTTGAGCCGGTACGAGAAGGCGGGCACGGTGGCGGCGGCCTGGCGCAGCCCGGCCAGGACCTGCTCGTCGATCAGCTCGGGGGCCAGGAACGGGTAGCAGATGGTGATGTGGGCGGGCACGCCCCAGGCGGCGGCCTGGTCGAGGCGGTCGCGGTGACGCCCGACGACCGGGTCGGCCTCCGGGACGGCGACGATCAACGCGCTCTGGCTCCGGTCCATCGACGCATTCTGGGGGATACGGGATCCGGGCGCCAGAGGGTGACCCTGACGAATGTCATGGGTGATTGGTGACGGGTGACAGCAGCGCGCGCCCGTCCGGCGGCGAACCATGAAAGCCATGACAGTCACCACTGCTTCGGCGACCGCGGTGTCCAGCACTGATCTGGCCGCGGTCGATCTGGACGGTGTGGTCAAGCGCTTCGGCGCGGTGACCGCCGTCGACGGCATCTCGCTGCGCATCCGGCCGGGTGAGGTGGTCGCGCTGCTCGGCCCGAACGGGGCGGGCAAGACCACCACGGTCGACATGCTGCTGGGCCTGCAGCACCCCGACGCCGGGAAGGTGTCGGTCTACGGCCGGGCCCCGCACGACGCGGTCGCTCTGGGGCTGGTCTCGGCGGTCATGCAGTCCGGTGGGCTGCTCAAGGACTACACGGTCGCCGAGACGGTGCGGCTGACGGCGGTGCTGTTCGGCCGGCCCCGGTCGGCGGCTGACGAGGCGGTCGAGCGGGCCGGGCTGTCCGAGGTCGCGGGCCGGCTGGTCGGCAAGTGCTCCGGCGGTCAGCAGCAGCGGCTGCGGTTCGCGATGGCTCTGCTGCCCGACCCCGAGCTGCTGATCCTCGACGAGCCGACGACCGGCATGGACGTCGCCGGGCGTCACGACTTCTGGACGGCGATCCGCGACGACGCGCGCCGCGGCCGCACGGTCATCTTCGCCACCCACTATCTGGAGGAGGCCGACGCGTACGCCGACCGGGTCGTCTTCGTCCGGCGCGGGCGTGTGGTCGCCGACGGCACCGCCGCCGAAGTGAAGGCTCTCGCGTCCGGGCGCACGGTGCGGGCGACCCTGCCCGGGGCGGTCGAGGCCGACCTGGCCCGCGTCGAGGGGGTCGACCGGGCCGAGGTCCGCGGTGACACCGTCCTGCTGCACGGCAACGACACCGACGCGATCGCCCGCTGGCTGCTGACCCGCACACCGGCCCGCGACCTGGAGATCACCTCCCGCAACCTCGAAGACGCGTTCCTGGCCCTGACCAGCGACGAGGAGCCCTCATGAGCACCACCACCGCCACCGTCCTGCCGGTCCGTACGCTGCCGCGTTTCGGCGGGTTCACCGCCGGAATGATCGGGCTCGAGCTGCGCCGCATGATGCGCAACCGGCGCACCGTCATCTTCACGTTCATCATGCCCGCCGTGTTCTTCCTGCTGTTCGGCACCAGCGGCGACTACAGGACCGAACGTCTCGGCGGCGGCAACGTGACCGGCTACGTGCTGGTCAGCATGGCCGTCTACGGGGCGATGCTGGCCACCACCTCGGGCGGGGCGATGGTGTCGATCGAACGGGCCGCCGGGTGGAGCCGGCAGTTGCGGCTGACCCCGCTGAAACCGGTCGCCTACATCGCCGTCAAACTCGTCCTCGCCATGATCATCGGGGCGGTGTCGGTGGCCGTCGCGTTCGTGGTCGGCGCGTTCGCCGGGGCCGAGCTGCCGGCGTACGCGTGGGTGGCCTGTGGTCTGCTGGGCTGGGTGTGCGCGCTCGTGTTCGCCGCGTTCGGCCTGTTCATGGGTTATCTGCTGCCCAGCGAGAACGTCATGCAGATCCTCGGCCCGGTCCTGGCCATCCTGTCGTTCGCCGGGGGGCTGTTCGTGCCGGTCGACGAGCTCGGCCACACGTTCGCCACGATCGCGAAATTCACCCCCGTGTACGGGGTCGGGGAGATCGCCCGTTATCCGCTGACCCACGACGGGAACCTGTGGCTGGCCGCTGTCAACGTCATCGCGTGGACGGCGGTGTTCGCCGCCGGGGCGATGTGGCGGTTCCGGCGCGACACGGCCCGCGTGTGAGTCGTAGGTTCTGTGCCATGACGGCGACGAGCGGCCCACCGCGTTACGGCTGGGTGTTCGCCGCCGTCTGGCTGTTCTACCTCACCGGCACCGTGCAGGCCCTGCTGCACCAGAACGACATGATGTGGCGCGTGATCGGGCTGGCGTCGGTGGCCGCGTTCGCCGCCGGCTACCTCTACCTGGTCTCACACGCCCGCCACATCCGCCACGGGGTCCGCCCCCGGCATCACAGCCTGCACACCTGGCTCGGCATCGCCGTGCTGCTGGCCCTGTTCGGTCTGCAGGTCCCGGGCGCCGGCGACGACGCGCTGACCTGCCTGGTCTACCTGGCCGCCCTGGCCATGGTGAACCTGCCGGTCGCGCAGGCCGCCCCGTTCGCGGCGGTCCTGTTCGTGGCGGCCGAGGTGCTGCCGCGCACCGTCGACGGCTGGACCGACGGCGGCTGGGGCCTGGCCGTGCTGCTGGGTTCCCTGGCCACCTACGGCATCCGCATGGCCGGCGAACGGCAACGCCGGCTGATCGCCGCCCAGCGGGAACTGGCCGACCGGGCCGTGGCCGACGAACGGGCCCGCATCGCCGGCGACCTGCACGACATCCTCGGGCACTCCCTGACCGTGGTCACCGTCAAGGCCGAGCTCGCCCAGCGGCTGCTCGACGTCGACCTCGACCGCGCCCGCCGCGAACTCGCCGACCTGGAGGCCCTGGCCCGCGACGCGCTGGCCGACGTCCGCGCGACCGCGCTGGGCGTGCGCGGCATCAGCCTGCCGGGCGAGATCGCCGCCGCCCGTGAGGCCCTGGCCGCCGCGAACGTCGAGGCGTCGCTGCCGGGCGCGGCCGACGACGTGCCGACTCGCAACCGGGAACTGTTCGCCTGGACGATCCGCGAGGCCGTCACCAACGTCGTACGCCACGCCGGCGCCCACCACGTCGAGGTGCTGCTCGCCCCGGCCAGCGTCGAGATCGTCGACGACGGGGTCGGCGGCCGGGCGGTGGGCGGGCAGGGCCTGGCCGGGCTGCGCCGCCGCGCCGAGGCCCTGGGCGGGCGGCTGGTCGCCGGCACGAGAGACGACCAGCCCGGCTTCCGGGTCCGCGTGGAGGTACCGACATGATCAAACTGTTGCTCGCCGACGACCAGGCCCTCGTGCGCGGCGCGATGGCCGCCCTGCTCGACATGGAACCCGACCTGAAAGTCGTCGCCGAGGTCGGCCGCGGCGACGAGGTCGTGCCCGCCGCCCTCGACACCCGGCCCGACGTGGCCCTGCTCGACGTCGAGATGCCCGGCCTCGACGGCATCGCCGCCGCCCGCGCCCTGCACCAGGCGTTGCCCGCCTGCCGGGTGCTGATGGTGACCACGTTCGGCCGGGCCGGCTACCTGCGCCAGGCCATGACCGCCGGAGCGGGCGGGTTCATCGTCAAGGACACCCCGGCCCGCCAGCTCGCCGACGCCGTACGCCGCGTCCACGAGGGCCTGCGCGTCGTCGACCCGGCCCTGGCCGCCCAATCCCTGGCCCAGGGCGATTCGCCGCTGACCGACCGCGAGACCGGGGTGCTGCGCGCCGCCCGCGACGGCGGCACCGTCGCCGACATCGCCCGGGAACTGCACCTGTCCGAAGGCACCGTCCGCAACCATCTGTCGGCGGCGATCGGCAAGACCGGCGCCCGCACCCGCGCCGAAGCCGTACGCCTCGCGGCGGAGAACGGCTGGCTGCTCACTTAAGAACTTTCTCGCGATGCACCCGGCCGGCAACCGTCCGCGACCGTGATCCGCACCCGGCGCCCCGAAAAGTCCCTCCCGTCAGCAACGACGAGGGGGAACCATCATGAACGCCACCGAGATCCTGATCCGCGACAACATGGCGCTGGTCGGCCACATGGTCCGCGAGATGCTGTTCAAGGTCCCCCCGCACGTGCACCGCGACGACCTCGCCTCCGCCGGCTACGCCGCCCTGGTCACCGCCGCCCAGGCGTACGACCCGTCCCGTGGGGTCCCGTTCGGCCGGTTCGCCGCCCAGCGCGTCCGCGGTGCCCTGCTCGACGAGCTGCGCGGCCTCGACTGGGCCAGCCGCTCGGTGCGGGCCCGCGCCCGCCGCGCCGAGCAGGCCCGCCAGGAGTTGTCGGCCCGCCTCGGCCGCACCCCGACCGACACCGAACTGGCCGAGCTGCTCGGCGTCGCCGTCGGCGAGCTCGCAGGCGTGCAGGACGACGTGCAACGCGCCGCCGTCCTGTCCCTGCAAGGCTTCGCGGCCGGCGCCGACGACCTGGTCACCGACGGGTCGCTGAACCCGGAGGAGATGCTGCTGCACCGCGAGCGCGTCGGCTACCTGCACGACGCCGTCGCCGTGCTGCCCGAGCGGCTGCGTTTCGTCGTCGAGGAGTCCTACCTGCGCGAGCGGCCCCTGGCCGAGGTCGCCGCCGCCCTCGACGTCACCGAGTCCCGCGTGTCGCAGCTGCGCACCGAAGCCCTCGCCCTGCTCAAGGACGGCCTGAGCACCCACCTGGACCAGCGCGGCCCCACCGTCGGCAAGGACGGCTGCGTCGCCCGTCGCCGCGCCGCCTACACCGCGAAGATCGCCGCCCGCACGACCATGACCTCACGGCTGCGCGCCACCGACGCCCTGGGTCTGAGCCTGGCCGCCTGAGCCGTTCGAGTTCGCCCGGGGGTCCGGCCGTTCGCACGCCTTCGACCTGGCGAGCAGGGAGCTGGAGGACAGCCCGGCACACCTTCAGTACTGCTCGCCCGCCGGCTCCACCGGCGCGCGCCCGCTGAGTCAGTCTGTCGTGTCGTCGCTGTCCACCCAGGCCGGCAGGGTGAAGCGGGTGGCGTCGCTCGGTGGGAGCGCCGGGTCGGGCGGCCCGGTGACGATCGCCGGGCGGCGGTGGTACCGGGGCAGTCCCAGCAGCCCGGCGGCGGCGAGCGCGGCGACCGTGAGGACGGCCGGCTGCCAGTCGTGCGGGGCCGGGGAGCGCAGCGTGTCGATGATCAGTGCGGCGGCCAGTTGCAGGCCGGCGGCGAACCGGGCCACCGGTACGCCCAGGACGTGCGGGCGAGGGTCGCCGCGCAGTGCCTCGGTGCCGAAGCGCAGGATCGCGTACGCCGCCAGGGCCCAGACGAGGATCGCGCCGGGTGCGGCGAACGGCAGGGCCGCCGTCCCGGTCACCGCGATCGTCAGCAGGCCCGCGCACTCGAGCAGTTGCACCGGGAACAGCCGCCGGCCCGCTACCCGGGGTTCGGGGTGCCCGTCCGGGTAGCGGATCCCGACGCCCGCCGGATGGCCGTGGCAGCAGCCGGCGACCGCGCAACCGACCCGGCCGGCGGCCAGGAACACCGCCAGCGCCACCGCGAGCACGTCGAGCCAGGGCAGCCACGGCTCGCCCAGCAGCGACAGGGCCGCCAGCACGCACGCGCCGGTGAACCACACGTGTTCCAGCAGCACGAGCGACTCGCGGCCGGTCAGCAGGCGCCGCGGCAGGGCCCACGCGAAGAACGACACCGCCGCCGTGAGCGCGACGACGACCGCCACCGTCAGCGGCAGGCCGCGCAGCAGAGCCCCGCCGAGCATGGTGGCCAGGGCGGCGTGGAACCCGGCGACGCCGATCGCCCGGAACGCCGGCGACTCGGTGCCGGTCAGGTGGATCGTGTCGCGGGGGAGCCGGTCCAGCCGGTCGTTGATGTCGGACACCCGCCGACGGTCCTCCCGGTACCGTCACGCGGGCGTTGCGCGACGGGCGGGTGACGGCGGACGCCGAAGGTCGGCGGTATGGCCGACCCATCGCAACCGAGCATCGTCGAGGCGTGGCTGGGCGCCGGGCCGCGGTTCCCGATGCGGCCCGATCCGCGCAGCGGCCGGATCCCGCTGGTGCGCGGCGACGAACTCGTCCGGCAGTCGATCGAGACGATCCTCGACACCGAGCCGGGGGAGCGGATCATGCTGCCCACCTTCGGCTGCGGGCTGCGCCGCTATCTGATGGCGCCGAACACCACCGCGACCCGTACGGCGATCGCCGAGGACATCACCGAGGCGCTGGGCCGGTGGGAGGCCCGCATCCAGGTGACGAACGTTGCGGTGACGGCCGGGGAGGACCCTGCACTGGTGTGGATCGAGATCTCGTTCGTCCGGGTCGCCGACCAGCGGCCGGACAACCTGGTCTACCCCTTCTACCTGAGCTAGGCCGGGAGGTGACGCTGCCGTGGCCCTGATCGGCCCCATCCTTGACGACCGTTCGTTCGAGCAGTTGCGCGACGAGCTGGTCAAGCGGATCCCGGTGTACGCGCCGGAGTGGACCGACCACAACGAGAGCGACCCGGGTGTCGCGCTGCTCGAGCTGTTCGCGTTCCTCGGCGAGACCCTGCTGTACCGGTTCAACCAGATCCCCGACGCGACCAAGGTGAGTTTCCTGCGGCTGCTGGGGGTGCGCCCGCGGCCCGCCCAGCCGGCCCGGGCGTTGCTGGCCCTGCGGACCGAGGAGCCCGGCGGTGTGCCGATCCTGCGCGACGCCGAGGCCAAAGCCGGGGCGGTCTCGTTCGAGACCGAGGACGAGGTGTACGTGTGGCCGTTGCAGGCGCTGGCCGTCGGTAAACGGGCGGTGCCGGCCGCGCAGACCGCCGGGGACACCGAACGCCGCGACGACGCCATCGCCCGGCTCAGCACCGCGGCCGCACCCGTCGACCCCGACAAGGTCAAGTTCTACGAGACGGTCGCCGTCCCGGACGACCCGCTGGCCCCGGACGCCACGATCCTCGACGTGAACAACACCCTCGACCGGGCACTGTGGATCGCACTGCTGGGCGAGGACACGACCGACGTCGACCAGCTCGCCAACCGTACGCTGTTCGTCGGTTTCGCCATGGACGAGCAGGTCACCACCCCGTTCGACCTGGACCGCCTGGACGACGACGAGGTGCCCCGCTACCGCTCGACCGGGCTGGGCGCCGACCCGCCGGCGATGCTCTGGCGCCTCTGGAACGGCCCGCCCGCGACCCGGACCGGCGCCGCGTTCACCGACCTGCAGATCCTCGGCGACACCACCGCCGGGCTCGTGCGCGGCGGCGTCGTCAAAGTCGCCGTGCCGCCCGCCCTGCCACGCTTCGACCCGCTCGAACGGTCCCCGGGCGACCTGGACAACCCGCCGCCGCTGGAGGACGAGGAACAGGCCGCCCGCGTCGTGGCCTGGCTGCAGATACGCCGCCCGCAGACCGAGAACGACTCGATCGGCGGGGTGCGCTGGGTCGGGCTCAACGCCGTCTCGGCGGTGCAGGCCCGCACCGCCGGCGCCGAACTGCTCGGCACCGGCAGCGGCGACGGCTCCCAACGGTTCGCGCTCACCCAGCGGCCGGTGCTGCGCCGCACCGTGCGGCTGCAGGTCGAGGAACCCGACGGCTGGCGCGACTGGCAGGAGACCGACGACTTCACCGCCAGCAGCCCCGACGACCGTCACTACGTGGTCGACCTGACGGCCGGGGAGGTCGAGTTCGGCGCCCGCACCCGGGTACCGCAGATCGGCGAACGCATCCGCGTGCTGTCCTACCGCTACGGCGGCGGCCGCGCCGGATCGGTCGCCGCCGGCGCGATCACCCGGATCAGCGGCACCGCCGGGGTCACCGTCAGCAACCCGCTGCCGGCCGCCGGTGGCGCCGACGCGGCGCCGCTGACCGACGCGATGGACAGCATCCCCGCCGAGGTCCACCGCCGGGACCGGGCCGTGGTCGCCGACGACTTCCGCGACCTGGCCCTGCAGGTCCCCGGCGTGCTGCGCGCCGAAACGCTGCCGCTGATGCACCCCGACAACCCGCGCACCCCCGCCGCCGGGGTGATCAGCGTGCTGCTGTTCCCGGCCGAGGACCTGCGCAGGCCCTCCGCCCCCATGCCCGACGTGACGCTGCTGCGCCGCGTCGCGGCCTACCTCGACCCGCGCCGGCTGGTCACCACCGAGCTGTACGTCATCCCGCCCACCTACAAGCAGATCTCCGTGTCGGTCGGGGTGCGGGTCCGCGACGGCTACCAGGTCGACGCCGTACGCCGCTGGGTCGAACTGATCCTGCGCCAGTTCCTGGCCCCCGTCCCGCCGTACGGCCCCGACGCCGGCGGCTGGCCCCTCGGCCGGGCCGTACGCGCCGCCGAACTGCACGCGGTCGCCGTCCAGGTCGACGGGGTCGAGTTCCTCGAAGGGCTGAGCCTGGCCGAACCCGGCCGGCCGCCGAGCGAACTGGTCGAGCTCGCCGCGTGGGAGGTCCCCGAACTCACCGCCATCACCGTGGTCACCGGCGCACCGCTGCCGCCCGGCGATCCGTACGTGCCGGCCCCGCCGGGCACCGGCCCGGACGTCGTCATCGTCCCGCTGCCGCCCGAGGTCTGCTGATGAACGGCGACCGCGGCCTGAGCCTGCTGGCCCACCCCGACCAGTGGGCCCGTTGCAGCCACGACGGCACCGCCCTGGTGCCCGGCGGCGGTGTTCAGCTGACCTGGGCCGACGACGACAACGACGAGACCCGCCGGCCCCGCCTGCTCGCCGGCCGGTGCGTGCCGCCCACCCCACCGGTACGGGTGCCCGAGGAACCCGCCGGGCTCGCGTTCGACCGGTGGTGCCGCAGCTACCGCTCCAACCCGGCCCAGCACCGCGTCGACGTCGCCACCGCCGCCGGTGACCCGCGCACACCCGCGCACCAGCCGGGCATCCTGCGCCGCCCGCTGGGCCTGGCCGTCGACCGGGCGCAACGCCTCTACGTCGTCGAGCACGGCGCCGCCGTCGTCCACGTCGTCGACCTGTGGGCCCAGCGCCTGCTGCGCCGCGTACCGGTCCGCAGCGCCGCGCACCGCGCCCGCCGCCCGGTCGACGTCGCCGCCCTGTGCTGCCGCGCCTACGTGCTGCTGCAACGACCCGCCGCCCTCGTCGTGATCACCGGCCGCCGCGGCCCGCTGCCCGGCCCACCACTGCACCGCCCCCGCGGCCGCGGCCCCCTGGAACCGACCCGGATCGCCGCGCACCGTTGCGGCCTCTACGTGCTGTGGCGCCGCCCCGGCACCCCGCTGGGCCTGATCGCCCGCCCGGACGGGACCGTCGAGGCCGAGGTCGACGGCGCCACCGACATCGACCTGACCGCTGACGGCACCCTGATCGTCGCCCGCGCCCCGCACCGGCCGTTCCGCCGATTCCAGCCGGCCGTCCCGGGCCGGCCGGAACTCGAACCGCTCGACGCCCCCCGCTACGACGGCGGCGCGCTCAGCGTGGCCCCGAACGGACGGATCGCGTACACCGCCGCCGGCGGGCACGCCTGGACCGCCGGACCCAGCGCCCGGCACACGACCACCGGCACCGTCACCACCTACCGCCTCGACAGCGGCGCCTACGCCACCCGCTGGGGCCGGCTGTTCCTCGACGCCTGCCTGCCGCCGGGCACCACGGTCACCGTACGGTTCCTGACCACCGACGAGGACGACGTCACCGACCCACTGCCGTGGCGGCCCGCCGACCGCGGCCACCACAGCCGGCGCGACCACACACCCACCCTGCCCTCGCGAACCCTGCTCGACGAACCACCCACCACACCACCGGCCACCCTGGTGCGCCGCCCGACCGGACGCGAATGGCCGTGGGCGCAGATCGCCGCCGACGACCGGTTCGAAACGTACGAGACCCCCGTCGCCGCACCACCCGGGCGCTACCTGTGGCTCGTGCTGCACCTGAGCGGCACCCACCGCACCACCCCCCGCGTACGCGCCCTGCGCGTCGAACGCCCCGGCCACCAGCTCCTGCGCCGCCTGCCACGATCCTGGTCACGCGACGAGACCGCCGCGAGTTTCCTGCAGCGCTACCTCGCCCCGGCCGAGGCCCTGCTGCACGAGATGGACGAACGCTCCGCCCAACGCGCCGTCCTGGTCGACCCGCACACCTGCCCCCAGGAGACCCTCAACTGGCTGGCCGGGTTCGCCGGGCTGGTCCTGGACCGCCGCTGGCCCGAACCGGCCCGCCGCACCCTGATCGCCGAGGCCTACCCGCTGTTCCGGCGCCGCGGCACGATCGCCGCCCTGGAACGGATCATCGCCGTCTACCTCGGCGTCGCCCCGGTCATCGTCGAACGGTGGCGGCTACGCGGGATCGGCGGCGCCGTCCTGGGCACCCAGCCCGGCGGACCCCCCGCCCCCGCCATCGAGGGCGCCGCCCGGGCCACCGGCACCCTGGGCCGCTTCACCCTGGGCGGCAGCCGCCCCGGCGACGACGTCTACAAAACCTCGGCCCACCAGTTCAGCGTCCTGATCCCGGCCGAGCTGAGCACCGAACAGCTGCAGGTCGTCCGCGGCATCGTCGACACCCACAAACCGGCGCACACCACCTACGACATCTGCGAACTCGGCAGCGGCATGCGGATCGGACGGCGGCTGCACCTGAGCCTCACCTCGTTCGTCGGACCCGGCGCCGCCGCCGGACCCGCCGTGGTCGGCCAGGTCCTCGTAGGCGGGGACGGCGTCGTCGGGCTACCCGCCGTCGGCGCCCGCCTCGGGCAGAGCTCACGGCCGGGGGAGCTGAGAGTCGGATGAACACCCCCGCCCTGCACGTCCAGCGGCTCACCGCCACCGTGCACACCGGCCACGACGGCGACGGCCGCCGCGTCGACCGGATGCTGCACCGCCTGGCCGACCGCCGCCTCGACGACGCACTGCGCGCCGTCACCCTGCCGGCGGGCCGCTGGTGCGTACGCCGCATCGACATACCGATCCACCTCGGCCCGGACGACACCGACAGCACCGTCGAAACCGCATGGGCCCGCCGGCTCATCGCCGTCCTGCAGCACGCCCTGGCCCAGCAGTCCCCGGACGTCGTCCACTACCACCACGACCACGACGCCCTCACCGACCTGCTCACCCACGTCGCGGCCGGGCGCCACGACCGGGCCTGGGCGTGGACCGGGCTCGGCCTGCTGCCCGCCGGGCAACCGGCCCCCGGCCAGCCCGCCGCCGCGGTCATCCTCACCGCCCTGAGCCGCCGGCCCGAACACGCCCTCGCCGCCGTCGCCAACGCCGTACGCCGCACCGGAACGGCGCCACTCGACCGGGCCCTCGGAGCCGACGGCTGGACCGCGGTGGCCGCCCTGGTCAGCGCGGCCGCAACCGGAACCCCGCAGCAGCCCGCACCGCCGACAACCCCACCACCACCGGCGACCGTGGCGGCGGCGCCGGTGAACCCGGCACCACCGGCCGCGGCGACCGTGCACACCCTCGCCGCAGCCCTGGTACGCACGTCCGAACTGGCGGCGGCGCTGCGTAGCAGCCGGCTACGCCCGCCCGCCGCCACCCGCACCGCCTGGGCGGTCCTCGTGGTCGCCGGCACCGACCCGGTCCTGCTGTCCCGGCCGGGCGCGCGGGCCGCCGCCGTCATCGACGCCGTCGCCGAACTGCTGGCACCCACCACCACGACACCGCCCACCCGGCCACTGCCACCGCCATCGGCCGCCGCGCCTGCCTACCGCGGCGTGACCGAGACCGTCCCCACCCCGCCCGGGGCGGGGGAGCGCCCACCCTCCGCCGCCCCGCCCGGCCGGACCCGCAACACCGCACCGCTCCCCACCCCACCCGAAGCAACCCCAACCCGGGCGACCACCGCCGCACCGCCGCGCAGCCGCACCCCCGACGAGACCGCAGCCGACGACACCGCCGAACCCGACCACCGGTACACGATCTGGGCCGGCCTGCCGTTCCTGCTCGCCACCGCCGCCGACGCCGGCATCCCCGCCGTGATAGCCGACGACCCGGTGCTGGCCGCCCGGCCGCTGCGCTGGACGCTGCACGCCATCGCCCGCACCCTGATCCCGGCCGACGCCGACGACCCGGCCGTACTCGCCCTCGCCGGCCTCGGCCCGACAGCAGACCCACCGTCCGGGGACGCCGAACCCGCCGAACAGGCCCGCGTCGACGAACTGGCCCGAACGTGGGCCGCCGCCACCACCGCCCGATTCCCGCAGCCCGGCAACACCGACATCGTCTCGCGGGTCGCCCGCCGCACCGGCCACGTCGTCGCCGACCCCGGCTGGATCGACATCCACCTGCGCCTCGACGAGGTCGACGTCGACGTACGCCGGGCCGGCCTCGACCTCGACCCCGGCTGGGTGCCCTGGCTCGCCACCGTCGTGAGGTTCCGCTATGCGTGACGCGCCCAGCACCGTGCTCCCGGGCCGGGACCTGTCCGCCCGCGCCGCGCAACTCGCCCTGCGCGTCGCCGCCCTGCTCGAAGCCGTCTGCACCGCCGAATCAGGCGCCCGCGCCGCAGCCGCGTTCCTGCGCTCCTGGGCCGGCACCGCCATGACCACCCGGCCCGCCCCCACCTGCTCCACCCCGCTCGACGCCGTCACCACCCGGTTCGCCCTGACCGACGCCGAACGCGACCTGCTGCTGCTCGCCGGGCTGCCCGAAGAACACGAAGGACTGGCCAGCACCTTCCGGGCACTGCACCCGCGCAGCGAGCCATACCCGACGGCCGGACTGGCCGCGCTCGTACTCGGCGACGGCGACGACACCGGCCGCGCCACCCTGCGCCGGCTGCTGACCGGCGGCGCCGCGACCCGACACGGCCTGGTCCGCCTCCACGGCGACGGACCCCTGTTCGAACGCGGCCTGCGCCCGGCCGACCGGCTGTGGGAAGCGCTGCACGGCCACGACGCCTGGCCCGAGACCATCGAACGAGTCCCGGTCGGCGAACCCCCGGCCGGGCTGACCCGATGGCTCGAACACACCGACGTGCGATACGCGATCGCCGCGATCCGGGCCGGCGACGACCGCACCCTGCTGATCACCTCACCCGACCAGAACGTGGCCCTGAGCCGCTGCGCCGCGATCGCCGCCGCCGCCGGCACCGGCCTGGCCGCCGGACGCCTCGACGGCAACCAGACAATCGGCACCGCCCATCTGCTCACCGCGCACGCCGCCGCCCGCGACGCGATCCCCGTACTCGTGATACCGGCCGTCGACGGCCCGGCCGCCACCCGCGACCTGGATCTACACGACATCCCCGGCCCGGTCCTGGTCTGCACCGCCCCCGGCGCCGCCCGCCCCACCGGGCAACGCCCGATGCTCACCGTGCCGATCGGACCGCTCGACGCCACCGACCACCGCACCGCCTGGCGCACCGGCCTGCCCGCCCTGACCACCCAGGCCGCCACCCTGGCCGCCCGGCACCCACTCGACCCGGCCCTGACCGCCTGGATCGCCGCCGACGTACGCAGCCGCCAACAGCTCATGCCCGCCACCATGCAGGTGCCCGACGTGTCCGCCTCGATCCGCGCCCGCATCGAAGGGTCCCTGCCCCCCAGCGTCGACTTCATCACCGCCACCGTGCCCTGGGACCGCCTCGTCCTACCATCAGAACCCGGACGCCAACTCCGTGACGCGGCCACCCGCCTGCAGCACCAGTCCCTGGTCCTCGACGACTGGGGCCTGCGCCACCACGCCCGCGCCGACCGGGGCGTACGCCTGCTGTTCACCGGCGCCCCCGGAACCGGCAAAACCCTCGCCGCCGAAGTCGTCGCCACCGCCATCGGCACCGACCTGCTCCGCGTCGACGTCTCCCAGGTCGTCTCCAAATGGATCGGCGAGACCGAGAAGAACCTCGCCGCCGTCTTCGACATCGCCGAACGCACCCAGGCCGTCCTGCTCCTCGACGAGGCCGACGCCCTGTTCGGCGCCCGCACCGAGATCACCGACGCGCACGACCGGTACGCCAACCTGGAAACCGCCTACCTGCTGCAACGCCTCGACCACTTCGACGGGCTCGCCGTCCTGTCGACCAACCTGCGCAAGAACATCGACGCCGCGTTCATCCGCCGCATGGACTTCGTCATCGACTTCCCCATGCCCGACGAGGCGTGCCGCCGCGACCTGTGGGCCCTGCACCTGCCGCCGCGCATCCGCGACGACGACGTCGAATACGGCGTACTGGCCCGGCTCTACCCGGTGCCCGGCGGCTGGATCCGCAACGCCGCCATCGCCGCCGCCTTCCTCGCCGCCGCCGACACGGGCGCCCGGGTGCGACAGGCGCACCTGATCAGCTCCATCCGGCGCGAGTACGCGAAAGCCGCCCGGCCGTTCCCCGGCGAACCACCCCAGCCGGCGCACCGGGCGGGCAGCGACAAGGAGACCAGATGAGCACCCTCGACGACACGCCGGCCACGACGTCCTGCCCCGATGAAGACCTGCCGGTCAACCCGTTCGTCGCCCTGCGGGTGGCGTACGGGATGCTGCTCGGCGAGGACGACTTCCGCACCCTCATCGGTCACCCCCGCGGCAAACAGATGCTGCACACCACCTGGCTGCACGGCTCCGGCGTCATCCACGGCTACCGGGTCGGCCGTCAAGGCACCTGGAAACTGACCGTCGAACCCGGACTGGCCCTCGACAGCCAAGGCCGTGAACTGCTGCTCGACGCCGGCCGCGACCTCGACGTCGACCAGTGGCTCAAAAAACAGAAACCCGCCGACCTGCCCGAGCACCAACCCGGCGAGACCTTCGACGTCGACGCCTACGTCGTCGCCGAGTTCCAGGGCTGCCCGGCCGCGCCCGTGCCCACCCTGGCCGACCCCTGCGACGTCACCCGCCGCCACGACGACTTCTCCCGCGTCCTCGAAACCACCCGCCTCGACCTGAGACTCGGCACCCCACCAGCCGACCCGTCGCCCTACCACCGCGTACGGGTCCTGCTCGGCCTCGACCAGGTCACCGGCCCCGACGACGAAGCCGGGCACCAGGCCACCGAAGCCGCCCAGCGCGTCACCGCCGCCCCACCCGCCGAACGCGCCGCGACCATGCTCCACGAATTCCAGGCCATGGCCGCCCACGACGGCATGGACCGCCGGCCCGCCCAACAACCCGGCGACCCCGCACCCGGACTGTTCCCGGCCCTCGACGACGACGCCGCGGTCGTCCTCGCCGCCGTCACCATCACCGTCCGCGACGCCGACGACAACAAAGAGATCCGCAAAGTCGTCCCCGACCCCTGCGTACGGCGCACCCTGCTGCCCACCGCCACCATCCAGGACCTCACCACCGGCGAAAACCCCGACGCCACTCCCGGCGGCGACGCCGGCGGACCCCGCGTCATCCCCGGCTCCCTGCACTGGTCCGACAACGACCGCTGCCTCAGCATCGACCTCACCGCCGCCGTCAACGAAAGCTCCGCCGAGGACGCCGTCACCGTCACCTCCCTGTCCGACCGCGGCTGGGTCACCGAAGACATCAACCGCATCGAACACCAGCCCGGCCCACCACACCAACTGCTGATCCACCTCGACGACCGGCCCGCCTACCCACTGGTCCGCGTCCTCGTCCGCGGCACCGGCGACCGGCCCGTCTACGGCACCGACCCACCCGTCCCACTCGCCGGCATCGTCGGCGGCCCACCCGCAACCGAACACGACGGCCACGACGCCGCCCTCACCATGCCCAACCCGACCGGGTGGAGGTCCACCCCATGACCACAACCACCGACGCCGCCACCACCACCGGCCGCACCTCCGAACCGGTCGGCGGCGGCCTCAACCGGCTCCAAGCCTTCGACGGGCTCTTCCTGCGCGCCGAACACCTCCAGCAGATCCAGACCTACGCCGAACAACTCGCCTACGCCACCGGACAAGCCACCGGCCACGGCGTCGTACACGGCTTCGACGTACCGAAGATCGACAAAGACGCCATCCTGCGCGTCGGACCCGGACTGGCCGTCAACCCCCAAGGCCGGCCCCTCAAATCCGAACAGATCGCCACCATCGCCCTGACCGGCCTCACCCCGGCCGCCGACGGCTACTGGATCGTCGAGATCATCGCCGCCAGCACACCATACGGCGACGAATCCGTCTACGGACAGCTCTGCACCGACCCCTGCGCCGGCGGCTCCACCCAGCAACCGTTCAGCACCGAAGGCATCCGTGTCCGCCTCACCCCGGCGACCGAACCACAACTGGACAACCTCTTCAACCCCGCCCAACGCCGCAACTTCCTCGCCTCCCGCCTGTTCGCCAAAGAACACACCGCCGGACCACCGTGGCTCACCACACCACCACTGACCTCACACGACTGGAACCTCGGCGCCCCACCACCCACCGGAGACAGCGTCCCCATCGCCGTACTGCTGCGCACCGCCGGCGAATGGGAGATCGACGTCTGGGCCGTACGCCGCGAAATCGGCGCCCCCACACCCCAACACACCTGGCAGACACGCCTCGGCATGCGCCCCTGGCCCGCCTTCCTCGCCCAGATCCTGCAATTCCAGGACCTGCTCGCCACCAAACACGCCCCACCCACCGCGGCGAACACCCAACGCCACATCGAACAACAACTCGCCTACGCCATCGCCAAAGTGAAGGAACGCAAACAGAAGGAACCGCTGCACGTACTCAACATGCTGCGCTCCACCCTCGCCGGCACCACCACCGAGACCACCGAACCGCTGCCCGGCCTCGGCATCACCGAACTACCCCCAGCCGGATACCTGCCCACCAGCGGCTCCGACAGCGTCGAGGACCAGATCACCGCCCTGCTCGGACCACACGTCGACACCCGCTTCTGCCGCTGCCGCCCCGACCACGTGCCCCACGCCATCGAACAAGCCCAGCACATGGACCGCATCCCGCTCACCGACCAGGCCCACCCACCAGCGATCGACATCCTCGTACCGATCCCCGGCACCGGCCCGATCACCGACGCCACCACGGCGTACGGGTGGGTCGCCTTCACCCGCCGCCGCAGCACCGACTGCGGACCCGGGCCGGTCGACGAGGTCGACGTGTACGCGACCACCGACGACAGCACCGTCATCGAAAAACTCGACGCCGGCCACGTCCCCGACGGAGAACCGCTGGCCACCGCCACCTTCCCACCACGCACCTGGGCCGTACCGACCTCCGACGCCTACCAGAAAGCCGTCGCCGCGGTGGGGGAGCACAACAAGATCGCGCTCTACGGACTCGCGTCCTCCGAGGAACGCCGGCCCCTCGCCGCCGTCCGCGCCGCCCTGCTGCTCGGCCCCCTCGACGACAAAGACATCGACTCGTTCGTCCTGCGCACCGCGGTAGTCCCGGCCGGCACCCGAGAAGCCATCGTCATCGCAGTCGGCGACGCGCAAGTCGCACCCACCAAACCCGAAGACCCACCAGAACCGGGGGAGGAGCAATAAGGCCGCACAGCACCACTCAACCCGTTCCGTCCACGACCACATTCACCAACGGCTCACCCGCGACAAAACGCCGCACCTGATCCACCAGCAACCGGCGGGCCCGAGGCGCCAACGCACCCGTCAAACCACCCGCATGCGGACTGATCACCACGTTCGGCGCCGACCACAACGGATGACCCCCAGGCAACGGCTCCGGATCAGTCACATCCAGCGCCGCACACAACCGGCCCGAACCCACCTCGGCCAGCAACGCCCCGGTATCGACCACCCGACCCCGGGACACATTCACCAGCAGAGCACCGTCAGCCATCGCAGCGAGAAAACCCCGGCCGACCAGACCCTCGGTCTCCGGCGTCAACGACATCGCCAGCACCACGACATCCGCCCACGGCAAAAGCTCCCCGACCGCAGAAATCGGCCGTACGCCCGGACGCGCCCGACGAGCCACCCGTGCGACCTCCACCTCGAACCCCGCCAACCGCCGCTCGATCGCCGCCCCGATCGAGCCGTACCCGACGATCAACACCCGCGCGTCCGCCAACCCCGCGGACCACGCCGCCGGAACCCACCGGCGCTCACCCTGCGCCCGCACGAACTCCGGCAACCGCCGGCGAGCCGCCAGAATCAGCGCCACCGCCATCTCAGCCGTCGCCGCGTCGTGCACACCCCGCCCATTGGCCAGCACCACACCAGGGCGCAGGAACGGCAGCACATGGTCATAACCCGCGGTCACCGTCTGCACCACCCGCAGCCGCGGCATCGAGGCGATCGGCTCACCGAAGCGAGGATCGATGACCCCGTACGGCACCGCGTAGAACTCGACATCACCGAGCGCGGCCGGCGCAGGCCCAGCACCGTCGTACAACCCGACATCAAGATCACCAAGGTCGGCCACCGCACCCGGATGAGAGATCAAAAAACGCACGACGCCATCGTGCCCTGCCACGAATTCGATGGCGCGGCCCCTCCCCGCCGCCCTAGGGTCAGACACCCCAGCGAGGAAGCGACAAGCCGATGCGCCCAACCCTGCGCCGCCTCGAACCCGACGACTGGCCGACCTGGCGCGCCCTGAGACTGGCCGCCCTGTCCGACTCACCGCAGGCGTTCGCGTCCTCCCTGACCAGGGAGCAGAGCTACGGCGAGGGGGAGTGGCGCGACTGGCTCGCAGTCCACAGCGAACCGATAACGGCCGCTCAGTCCATCGACGATATCCCAGGTCGATAATCGACATTATGTAAACCTAGAATGCTCGGAGGTATGCGAGGCACCCCCTCGAGCACCTCGGGGGCGCTCCCTGGCCAAGCCAATGATCCGGACCGCAGTTGAATCCTCTGAGCGCTTCTTCCTCTGGTAGGCCGCGTTGACCTTGCGCTGGCATTCCAGGCAGATCGCGTCAGGCTTCGACGCCCGCCATCCGAAGTCAGCGAGCGACTTGAAGAGGCCGCATCCGCGCGTTGGCGAGCAGATCCGACTCGGACGGCTCCGCAGCCGCCCTTCTTTGGCGTTATGTGTAGGCATTGGAATATCTTTTGTCTTGTGTCTACGGTGGCGACTTCAGTACAAAAGCTGCATAATATCCCATATGCATGACGCGCGAGGCTTGTCGGTCCGGGAGCTGGTCGGTGATTTTCTGGCGGCTCGGGCTGTGCGCAAGCCGTCTGTGCACACGCTGCAGGCGTACGAGAGGGATTTGAACTCGATCGTTGCTCTGGTCGACGCCGAGCCGGTCACCCTGAGTGACCTCTCCCCCCGCGTTCTGCGACTGGCATTCGCGACGTTCGCCAGTAGTCGTGCTCCCGCCTCGGTGGCTCGCGCCTGGTCGAGCTGGAACGCGTTCTTCACGTTCCTGGTGACCGAGCAGGTGGTGGCGGGCAATCCGATGTCGGCTGTGGACAAGCCGCGACACAAGCCCCACTCCCCCAAGCCGCTGCGGGGTGAGGACACTCCCGAGCAGTTGCTCGACGCGGTGAGCAGGGCCGACGACCGTCAGCGTGACCCCTGGCCGGAACGTGACGTGGCTGTTCTGGCCCTGGCCCTGTGCGCGGGTCTGCGCCTGTCGGAGTTGCTGGCGCTGCGGATCGGGAGTTTCCACGGCCGTGACGGTGAGCGGCGGGTCGAGGTGGCCGGTAAGGGCGGCCGTCCGCGTACGGTGCCGATCGAGCCCGAGCTGGACGCTGTCGTGGAGCGTTATGTGGATACGCGGCGGGTGCGTTTCGGCCGGGCGGCGTCCGGTGACGCGTTGATGGTCGACCGTAAGGGTGCTCCCCTGCAGCGCGGTGGCCTGCAATATCTGGTGACTTCGTGTTATCGCCGGGCCGGGATCACCGATCGGGTGCCTCGTGGTGCTCAGCTGCACGCGTTGCGGCATACGTTCGCGACGCGGCTGGCCGAGGACGGTGCGAATGCCAGCGAGATCATGCGGTTGCTGGGGCATGCGTCGTTGACGACGTCGCAGAACTACATCGAGGTGACGGCGGAACAGCAACGCGCGGCCGTACGGGCGAACCGTACGAACCGCGCGTTGAGGGGTCTGGGCTAGGCGACGGTGAGGTTTACTTCGATGTTGCCGCGGGTGGCGTTGCTGTAGGGGCAGACCTGGTGGGCGGCTTCGAGCAGTTCGCGGGCCTTGGCCTGGTCGACGCCGGGGATCTCGGCTTCGATGGTGGCGCCGAGGACGAAGCCGGGGCCGTCGGTCTTGGGGTTGATGGTGACGTCGACGGTGATGGCTGTGTCGGTCAGCGTGATCTTCTGGGCGCGGGCGACAAGTTTGAGGGCGCCGTGGAAGCAGGCTGCGTAGCCGGCGGCGAAGAGTTGTTCGGGGTTGCTGTGTTCGCCGCCGGCGCCGCCCATTTCCTTGGGGACGGCGAGGTCGAAGTCGAGGACGCCGTCGCTGGAGCGGATGTGGCCGTTGCGGCCGTCGCCGGTTGCGGTGGCGGAGGCGGTGTAGAGCGCGCTCATGGGGATGCCTTTCATGGGGATGTGGTGCCGCGGACGCGGCCGAGCAGGTGGTGCAGTTGGATGAATTCGTCTTCGGTCAGGTCGACGGAGCAGGCGATGCGGCGGGGCAGGTCGGTGAGGGTCTCGCGTAACGAGCGACCGCTGTCGGTGAGGTGGACGACGACGGTGCGTTCGTCGGTGGTGCCTCGGGTGCGGGTGACGTGGCCGGCGGTTTCGAGGCGTTTGAGCAGGGGGCTGAGGGTGCCGCTGTCGAGGTCGAGCTGTTTGCCGAGTTCGCGGACGGTGGTGGGGCCGCGGTGCCAGAGGACGCGTAGGGCGAGGTATTGGGGGTAGGTGAGGCCGTGGGGGTCGAGGGCGGGCCGGTAGATGGCGGTCATGGCTCGGCTGGCTGCGTAGAGCTGGAAGCAGACCATCTGTTCGAGTCCGGTGTCGTCGACCATGAAACGAAACGGTAGTGCACAACTAAGTTGCGCGCAACTGGATGCGGGCGCCACTGCGTGTGATCATCGGCGGCGTGCCGGACATCCGATTCGTACAGCTCTCCCCCGCCGCGCTGGCCGCCCTCATCGACGGTGATCTGGACGCCGCGAGCGCGGCCGCGGGTACGCCGTTGAGCCAGTTCCTGGTGGATGAGGCGTGGTTGTGGCGCATCCGCCTGGCCGACATCGAGGCCGATCCGCGGGCGGCGCAGTGGATCGCGCGGGCGGTGGTGGCCGAGCCGGAGGGTGTCGTGGTCGGTCACGCTGGGTTCCACGGTCCGCCCGACGCTGACGGGGTGGTCGAGGTGGCGTACTCGGTCGATCCGGCTTTCCGGCGGCGTGGTTATGCCAAGGCGATGCTGCGGGCGTTGCTGGAGCGCGCCGACGATGATCGAGACGTGACGGCCGTACGGGCCAGCATCCGGCCCGACAACGTCGGCTCCCGGGCGGTCATCGCCGGCACCGGTTTCCGGAAGATCGGTGAGCAGTGGGATCCGGAGGACGGTCTGGAGGATGTGTTCCTGCGGCCCGGCAATGATCGTTAGCGGTCGAGCTGGACGACCAGGGGCAGGTGGTCGGAGAACGCGGGCCGGCTGGTGGCGACCTGCACGACGCGGCCGAGGGCCTCGATGCCGCGGGGGTCGGCCAGGATGTGGTCGAGTTGCGCGCGGGGCATGGGGCTGGGGAAGGTCGCGGCGCGGCCGAGGGTTTTCCAGCCGGTGACGGCGCGTACGGGCCGGGTGGGCATGTTGAGGTCGCCCAGCAGCACTCTGGGGGCGGGCAGGGCGCGCAGGGCCCGTACGGCGTGGCGCAGTTGCCTGAGGTTCCAGCCGGGGACGAAGGACAGGTGGGTGGTGGCGACGGTCATCGGTCCGCGCGGGGTGTCCAGGACGGCGGCGAGCAGGACGCGGGGTTCGTCCTTGAGCAGGCGCAGGCCGTTGTCGGGGTCGTAGATGGGTGAGCGCATGGGGGCGCCGGGCAGGGCGGTGATCTGCCAGCGGGTGACCGGGTACCGGCTGATCAGGGCTATGCCGTAGAGGGGGTGGTGGTTGTCGTCGTCGCTGCGCCAGGGTTGCCAGGTCTCGCCGGGGGTGCCGACGACGGCGGCGGCGAAGCGGTGGACCTGGGCGCCCAGCGCTTGGGCGGCGATGGCGGTGAGGTCGAGCAGGCCGCTGCGGGGCTGGGCCTTGTCGACTTCTTGGATGCCGAGGACGTCGGCGTCGAGCTCGGTGACGGCGGCGGCGACCCGGTCGGCGTGTACGGTGCCGTCGGACAGGGATCTGCCGTGCAGAAGGTTGAACGTGGCCAGGCGCACGAGTACCGACCATAGTCATGCGGGAGGGGCACGTGTTCATCAAGGCGCTCTGCTGCTCAATGATGATCTTCATCGCAGTCGCGGCGATCGGGATCTGGCTTCAACGCCGGCGCGGCCGATAATGCCTGCCATGAGTGAAGATCTGATCGCCGAGCTGGAGGCTCAGGAGCGCGAGCTCGAGCTGGGTCGTTTCGACAACGCCGACGCGTGGCGGCTCGGGAGTCTGCTGGTCGAGCTGGCGGCGCGGCGGGGGTTGCCGGTGGCGATCGACATCCGCCGGGGTGCGCAGCAGCTGTTCCACGCCGGTTTGGCCGGCAGTGTGGCCGACAACGACCGGTGGATCGAGCGCAAGGTACGGGTCGTCGAGCGTTATGGGGCGTCGTCGTTCCTGGTCGGGCGGCGTCTGGCCGCGAAGGGGCAGGAGCTCGACGCGGGTATGGGTGTGAACCCGGCTGATTATGCCGCGCACGGTGGGGCGTTCCCGATCCGTATCCGGGACGTGGGTGTGGTCGGTGTGGTGACCGTGTCGGGGTTGCCGCAGGCCGATGACCACGCTCTGGTCGTGGAGGCGTTGCGGGCTTTCCGCTCGTAGCAGTAAACCCTTCCGGACTCGCCCGGTGCTGGGGCAGCCTCGGCGCATGAGATTGCTGATTCTGGGCGGGTCCGGTTTCGTGGGCCGTGCGGTCGCCGACGAGGGTGTGCGCCGGGGTTTCGATGTGACCGTGTTCAATCGGGGGTTGCGGGAGGCGCCGGCCGGGGTGTCGGTGCTGGTCGGGGACCGTCAAGGTGATCTGACGGCCCTGGGGGGCGGCACGTGGGACGCGGTGGTCGACACGTGGTCGGCCGAGGGTGAGGCGGTTCGGCGTACGGCGCAGTTGCTCAGCGGCCGGGCCGGGCATTACGCGTACGTGTCCAGCCGCTCGGTCTACACCGGTGCCTCTCCGAGGTCGGCGGAGGACGCGCCGGTCGTCGACGAGACCGAGCAGGGGTACGCCGGGGACAAGCGGCGCGGTGAGCTCGGCGCGGCGGTTTTCGACGGTCCGGTGCTGCTGGCGCGGGCCGGGTTGATTCTCGGCCCGTACGAGGACGTCGGCCGGCTGCCGTGGTGGCTGAACCGCCTCGCCCGCGGCGGGCCGACCCTGGCCCCCGGGCCGCGGGATCTGCCGTTGCAGTTCATCGACGTACGCGATCTGGCGAACTTCCTGCTCGGCACGGTCGGCCGGGACGGGCCGTTCGACCTGGTCAGCCGGCCCGGTCATACGACGATGGGTGAGTTCCTCGAGATCGCGAACGAGGTGACCGGTGGGCGGGCCGAGCTGCGGTGGACGGCGCCGGAGGTGATCGAGGCGGCGGGGATCGAGCCGTGGACGCAGCTGCCGGTCTACCTGCCGCCGGGCGAGCTGCACGACTTTCTGCACGGTGGCGACACGAGTAAGGCGTACGCGAACGGTCTGGTCTGCCGGCCGGTGCGCGCGACGATCGAGGACACGTGGGCGTGGCTGACCGCCCTGCCCGGCGACGCGCCCCAGCGCGCCGACCGGGCCGTCAAGGGCTTGGACCCCGCGGTGGAGGCGAAGGTGTTAGACGAGTAGCTCGGCCAGGCGGGCCGCGCCGACGTTGCCGCCGGACAGGATCACCCCGATGCGGGCCGGCGGCGGGTTCAGGCGGCCGGACAGCAGGGCGGCCAGGCCGCTGGCCCCGCTGGGCTCGAGCACGATCTTCAGCCGGTCGACGGCGAAGCGCAACGCGTCGCGGATTTCCTCGTCGCTGACCAGCACGATCTCGTCGACGAGTTCCTTGTTGATCGAGAAGGTGAGTTCGCCGGGGGTGGGGGCGGCCTGCCCGTCGGCGATCGTGCGTGGCACGGGGATCGTCACCCGCTCCCCCGCCGCCAGGGACAGGAACGTGTCGTTGCCGGCCTCGGGTTCGACGCCGACGACTCGGATGCCCGGCTGCACACCCTTGGCCGCGATGGCGCTGCCCGCGATGAGCCCGCCCCCGCCGACCGGGGTGAGGATCGCGTCGAGGTGCCCGGCCTCTTCGAGCAGTTCGAGGGCGGCGGTGCCCTGCCCGGCGATCACGTCGGGGTGCTCGTAGGGCGGGATCAGGGTCAGCCCGCGCTCGGCGGCGAGCCGGTCGCCGATCTGTTCACGGTTGCCGGTGTAGCGGTCGTAGGTGAGGATCTCGGCGCCGTAGCCGGCGACCGCGTCGAGCTTGGAGCGTGGCGTGTCTTCGGGCATGACGATGACGGCGTGGGTGCCGAGTTCGCGGGCCGACAGGGCGACCGCCTGCGCGTGGTTGCCCGACGAGTACGCCGCGATGCCGCGGGCGAGCTGCTCGGGGCCGAGTTTGCGGATGGCGTTGTAGGCGCCGCGGAACTTGAACGCCCCGATCCGCTGCAGGTTTTCGGCCTTCAGGTACACCTGGGCGCCGACGAGGGCGTCGAGGGTGCGCGAGCGCAGGACCGGGGTGTGGTGGGCGACCCCCTCGATCCGCTTGGCGGCGTCGCGGACGTCCTGCAAGGTCACCATATTTCGTTTCCCTTCCCACGCGGTGCGCCGATAACGTGCGCGCCGATGACGCTATCTCATGACTCCGACACTTCCGGGCGGCCGGTTCTGCTGCTGCACTCGACCGTCTGCGATCGCCGCCAGTGGGATCCGCAGATGGCCGCGCTCGCTGCGGCCGGGTTCCGGGCGGTCCGCTGTGACCTTCCCGGGTACGGCGACTCGCCGTACCCGGATGAGCTGTTCGACACCGCTGAGCTCGTTGTCGGCGTACTCGATGATCTCGGGATCGAAACGGCGGCCGTGGTCGGCTCATCGGGCGGTGGCCTGGTCGCCCTGGAGATCGCCGCCCGGTGGCCGCAGCGGGTGTCGTCGCTGGCGCTGCTGTGCACGGCGGCGCCCGGCATGTCGCCGAGCCCGGCCCTGCACGAGCTGTGGGAGCGCGAGGAGGCGCTGCTCGAAGCCGGCGATGTGGCCGCCGCGACCGACCTGAACGTGGCGACCTGGGTCGGGCCGCGCGCCGGCTCCGAGGCGCGGGCGCTGGTACGGCAGATGCAGCGGCACGCGTTCGAGGTGCAGCTCGCCGCCCCGCCGAACGCCGCGAAGGCATCCCCGCAGTGGGACCTGGCCACGATCACCGCGCCGGCCCTGCTCGTCTCCGGCGCTCACGACCTGCCCGACTTCGCCGCGATCGCCGCAGCACTGACATCCGTGTTGCCCGCGGCCCGGCACGTGTCGCTGGACTGGGCCGGGCATCTGCCGAACCTGGAGGACCCGGCGCCGGTCAACGAGCTCCTGCTGGACCTGTTGCGCCGAGAATGAACGTCATGGACCTCGAAGATCTGCGCCTGTCGGTCTATCACCGCTTCGCCTGCACCGGCAGCGCACCGGCCCCGGCCGAGCTGGCCGTCGAACACGGCGTTTCCGTGGACGACGTGCGGGCCGGGCTGGCGGCGCCGGCCGCTGCCCGGCAGTACCTGCGCGCGTCCGGTCTGTCCGGCCCGTTCTGGGGTCTGTGACGATGCCCGTACTGCAGCGGTTGAACGCCGGTCACGCCCCTGCGGTCCTCGCGTTCGAGCTGGCCAACCGCGCCTGGTTCGCCGCCTCGATCAGCGACCGCGGCGACGACTACTTCACCGAGTTCCCCGACCGGCACAACGCCCTGCTGGCCGAGCAGCGGGCCGGGGTGTGCGCCTTCTACGTGCTGGTCGCAGACGACGCGGTGCTGGGCCGGTTCAACCTGTTCGACATCGGCAATCACAGCGCGACCCTCGGCTACCGGATGGCCGAACACGCCTGCGGCCGGGGCCTGGCCACCGCAACCGTCCGCGACCTGTGCGGCCTGGCCGCGACCGAGTACGGCCTGCGCCGGCTACGAGCAGCCGCCGCCGACCGCAACATCGCCTCCCGCCGCGTGCTGACCAAGGCCGGTTTCGTGCCGACCGGCCCGGCCAGCCCCGGCGGCCAGCCGGGCACCTGGTTCGAACGCAACCTCACGGCGGCGGAGTGGCGTTGAGAGGCGGGCGCAGCAGATCGGCAGTCAGCGACCGGACGTCCGCGTCCGGGTCGACAGGCGCCACGCTCAGCAGGTCAGGGCCGTGCTCGGCCGCGGGTGCCCGGCGGGGCCGGGCACAGCGGGTCGTCGGGCTTGGTCTCCGGCTCGCCGGGCTCGGGGTCGGCGGCGCCGGACGGGTCGACCGCGGCCAGCAGATCCTGCATCATCGCCGGGTCGAAGACCGGGGTCGGTACGCCGTCGACGTCGGCGCGGGCGTCGTCGAGGGCCTTGGTGACGCCGACCGAGCCGAGGACCGCGTCCAGGTCGTGCTGGTCGGCCACCGGCGGGTCGGAGCTGTCGTCGGCGGGCAGGTTGCCCAGGGTGCCGCCGGTAGTGAAGTGGGTCTCCAGCAGTTCGAACGCCTCGACCAGCGGGGGCAGGCAGAACCGCAGCGCGAGCATCCACCACAGCTGGAACAGGAACACCACGATCGGCAGGAACAGCAGGAAGACGAAGAAGCCGACGATGATGAACAGCTCGAACGCGAACACGCAGATCCGCTCGGCCTCACCGACCGGTTTGACGGCCGGTTTGGGGACGCCGTCGAACGGGTTGAAGTGCATCTGCGAGCCGGGCGGGCTGGTCACCGCCACCCCGCCCGGCCCGGGTGGGCGCCCGGCGCGGGCGGCGAGCGTACGCAGGTCGGGCAGTTTGACGGCGACCTTGTGGTTCTTGGTGCCGTCCGGGTCGAAGACGGCGGCCAGCCGGAACGGTTCGGTCGGCTCGCTCCACGAGATCTTCGGCGGGCAGTGTTCGTGACCGGGTTCCGGGTTCCGGCGGGCGAAACAGTTGATCTCGTAGATGGCGTGGTCGTCGAGCCGTGGTGTCCCTTCGCGGTCCATGTCGGCCGAGTAGGTCGGCACCAGGCCGAACCACAGTGACCGGGTCCGCGCCGGCGGGCAGTCCTGTTCGCGCGGCGGTAGCCGCCACATCGGGATCTCGAGTTCGTGGTCGGTCTCGCCGGCCGGTGCCGGCGTGCCGGCGGTGCGCCAGTGTCCGCCGGCCGCGCCGACCATCCAGGCCTCGGTGGTGCTGTCGACGGTGATGCCGGCGAGTTCGTCGGCGTGGGCGGTCTCGAAGCCGCGGCGGGCGGCGAGGTCGGCCCAGAGCACGTCGGGCAGGTCACCGCCGCGCAGGCCGCCGGGCTGGGTGCCTGGTTGCTGGGCCTTGAGCAGGTCGCCGGCCATCTGGCGGGCCAGGCGGCGCACCTGCAGGACGGGCGCGTCGACGGTGGTGCGGCGGCGGCGCAGGACCATGCCGACCTCGATACCTTCGGCGTCGCCGGCTCGGGGCAGGCCGGGCACGTCGCAGAACAGTTCGACGACGATGACGTAGAAGCGGTCGTGGGTCGGCTGGTACAGCTTGCGCAGCTGGGAACGGACGAGGGTGTGGGTGGCGAAGCGGGCCCGCCCGGTTCCGGGGCCGGGCGTGGCGGCCACCGGGACCGGATAGGACCAGACGTCATCGCCGAGGTCGTCGAATCTGGTCGAGTCGCGTGGGTCGGTGAACAGCCGCTCGACGAAGTCGTCGGTCTCGTACTTCTGGATGGCCGGGCGCCGGGCCCGCGGGTCCAGCAGGCTGTACTGGCCGCGTTCGCGGACGTACCAGGGTGCGCGCAGGGCGTACGGGTGATCCATCGGTCCTCACAGGAAGTTTCCGGCGCCGGTGGTGTAGACCGGCGAGCTGATCGCCGCGTCAGCCTTCAGGGCCAGGCATTTGACGACGCCGGTGAAGGTGGAGACCGCCGCTGTGACTTTCACCTGGGGTGCGGTGATCTCGACCTCGGACGCGGTGATCTCGACGCCGCCGCGGCTGTTGAGGCGGATCACCGTGGTCTTGTTGGAGTGCTGCACGGTGATCTGCTGCACCGAGTCGTCCAGGACGACCTGGTGCCCGGAGCTCATCGTGATGCTGACCTTCGAACGGCCCTGGGTGTCGTCGAACTCGAGTTTGCTCTTGGCCCGCGAGCGCAGGACCCGGATGTTGTTGGTCTCCTGCGGGTCGAACGGGCGGTCCTTGTGCCGGTGCCAGGCCGCGCCGAGGATGTAGGGCCGGGTGAGGATGCCCGCCTCGAACGCGACGACGACGTGACTGTTACGGGCCGGCATGATTTGCAGGCCCTGGTCGTCGTCGGCGTACGGGCTGCACAGGGTCGCCCAGGGCCGGACCCGTTTGTTGCCGTCGGCGCCGAGCCACGGGAACCGTAACTGGACCCGGCCGAGCTTCTGCGGGTCACCGGCGATGCGGGTGACCACGGCCGGGTAGACGCCGAAGTAGCCGGGGGCGGCGCCGTCGGCGGGGGTCGGGAGACTCATCAGCTGACCTCGTTCACGATCGGGCGTTCGGCGTCGAAGTGGGTGCGGAACCCGCTGACGACGTCGAACGTGTGCGTCACCCGGGTCACGTAGTAGCCGCCGCCGTCGAATGACGGCCCGACCGACTCCAGCCGTAGCCGGCTGCCGACGACCATGTCGGCGGTGCCGCGGGTGACCCCGGTGGCGGTCACGAACTGCCGGGCCCGGCGCAGCATCTCGGCTTTCGCCCAGGCTTCGGCCTGCGCGGTGGTGTGCGGGACCTCCCGGATCCGGAAGGTGACGCTGGGTCCGAGCGCGTCCTTGACCAGGGCCGGGCCGTTACGGCCGCCGCTGACTTCGGCCTCGATCACCTCACGGCCGGCGCCGGCGTCGATGATCTCGTCGCCGCGGGCGCTGAACCCGCAGACCCGCACCTCGTGGCGCTGGTGGGACAGGTCGGCGCACAGCCGCAGCGAGATGACGTCGGCCGGGTACGACAGGATCAGCGACGGTGCGTCACGTTCGGTGCGGGGCTGGAAGTGCAGGGTCCGGCCGGTGCACCAGATCTCCGCCTGGATCAGCCGCGCGCGTTCGCGCAGGAACGCCAGGTCGCTCTGGTTGAGTTGCTGCACCAGGTCGTACGTGGGTCCGCCGCCGAACACGTCCGCGTCGAGGTGGTGCGCGGTCGCGATCTCCTGCGCCATCGCGCCGTCGGTGACGTCGGCGAAGGTGCGCAGGCCGCGGCTCATCCGCAGCCGCATCAGCGCGTCCTCGGCGTGCACGACGACGACCAGCGGTTGCGGGTCGTCCAGGACCGCCTCGACGGCCGAGACGACACCGTCGAACACGAAACGCTGCTCGGTGTCCGGCCCGATGCTGACCTTGATCGTCTTGGCCAGGTCGACGGTGCGCCCGTCGAGGTGCAGCCCCCGCCCGGGTGGCCCGGTCGCGCCCGCGCCGGTGGCCAGGAAGTGGGCCTGCAGGGTGCGCAGCCCTTCGACGCCCTCGCTGACCTCCAGACGTACGCAGTCACGGCCGAGGTCACGCACGAGCTGACCGTCGACGGTGAACACCGGGCTGGTGGCGGCAAGCGCCGGTTCAGTCATCGAAGTTCTCCGCGCGGACCCGGCGGGCCAGATGTTCGGCGCGGCGGCGGGCGGCGCGCCATTGCTGTTCGGTGACGCCGGGCGGCTGCGGGCCCGGTTCCGGTGTGGGCGGTCCCGGTGCGGCCGTGCTGTCCTGCACGACGCTGGTGTGCATCTCGCCGACCATGACGCTCACGTGCATTCACCTCCCGGTCTCCAGCGCATCGTGCGGGGCCGGGCGTCACGGCGGCGTTGCTGTTCACCGGCGGCCGGTGGCAGCTGTTCCCACGGCGCCGACCCGGCCCGGTCGGCGGTGGGTGTCTCCTGCGGCCGGGCCCGGGCGGCCACGCTGCGCCGGCCGCCGGCCTCGCTGTCGGCCAGGGTGGGCGCGTTGGCGCGGGCCCGCAGCGGGACGGCCCGGCCGTACCCCAGGGCGCGCCGGTCGATCTGCGGTGGCGTGGTGACCGCCCGGGACCCGGCCGACGCGGCGCCCGGCGGTGGGCGGGGCAGCCCGGCCGGTGGCGGCGGCGTGCCGGTGGGACCGGCCGGGGCGGGGGTGGCGAACGCCGATCGGGCCTGCGCGACGGCGGCGCCGGCCTGCCCGGCCCGCACGACGTCGAGGGAACGCTGGATGCCTCCGCCGGCGGCGAGCAGGAAACCGGCTGTCGTGCCCGCCTCGCGGCCGGGCTGCCCGCCGCCGGCCGCCCCGGTGATCGACCCGATGAAGGACCCGCCGATCGACCCGCCGGTGAGCACGTCGAAGGCACCGCCGGGCGAGGTGTCCGGGCCGAGGCCGAGGGCGGCCGACAGTTCCGCGCCGGCCGAGATGCCGGCACCGGCGGCGAACCCGGCCGACACGCCGATGCCGCCCGCGCCGTCGATCTCGGCGCCCAGCTCGACCTGCGCCCCGGCGCCGAGTTCGAACGGGTTGTCGAGGTTGTTCATCAGCGAACGCCAGGCCGACGGGTCCTTGCCCAGACCGGCCAGCACGTCCGGGGCGCTCGCCCGGTCGTTGACGGTGACGACCCGATCGCGGGTGCTGGTGCCGCTGGTGCCCGGTCCGCTGCGTTTCGGGCTGCCACCCGGATCGGTCGCGGTGGCGGCGTCGCGTTTGCCGGCGCCCTTGTCGTTGCCTTCCAGCTGCAGGTCCTGCTCGCTGATGGTCACGCTCAGCTTGGCCCGCAGCGGGGTGCCGTCGGCGGCGAAGTAGTCCAGGTCCTCCGAGACCCGGTCCATGATCCCGTTGAACGTGAACGTGCCCCACTTGAACTGGACCCTGGGCGGCGGGTCGGCCGAGCCGGGCGGCTGTTCGACGAACTTGCGGATCTCGGCGGTCCTGACCCGTACGTCGGCGGGGTGGTCGAGGCTGCCCTCCTCGGCGGTGTCGAACTCCAGGTCGAAGCTGAGGGTGGCCGGCTCGGTCGACGGGGTGGTGCGCTTGGCCGTCTTGACGGTCGCGCCGCCCTTGCTGACGTTGTTGCGCCGTTCCAGCTTCAGCGACGTGGGATTGAACTGGACGGTGACCACCGGCCCGGCCGGCGTGACCTTGGCCTTCTTGTCCTTGGGTCCGCCCTTGACGTCGTCCAGGCGTTGCAGGGTCGCCGGTACGAAGATCATGATCGTCCGCTCTCCAGGCGCAGGCCCTCGTGGGCGATGTGCAGTTCCTCGACCGCGATGTCGCCGGTCTTGCCGTTCAGCGCCGGCCCGGTCACCTTCATCGGCAGGCCCCGCTCGAACGTCCACCGGGCCACGGTGCCGGTCCGCCGCCGGTCCGGGGCCTTGACCTGGATCGAGCCGTCGTAGCGGGGAACCGGCAGGATCCCGGCGACCATCGACTGCAGCCACTGCCACACCCGGTCGTCGACGTAGCCGTCGTCGGCGATGAACATGCCGCGCTTGAGGACCAGCGGCTGCAGCTTGACCCGCCCGACCCGGCGGATCACCCCGTCGTTGCGGCCACCCTCCAGGTACTCCTTGATGTCCGCCTCGAGCTCCAGCCCGCTGCACTCCTGGAACCCGCCGGTGCCCAGCAGGTCGGGGGCGCCCGACCCGGACGCGGTCTCGCCGCGCGTCAGCGTGACGACGAAGTTGAAGGTCTGCGCCAGCTCAAACACGGTCGGCCTCCACGCTCACCACACCGTCGGCGTTCTGCGAGATCCGCAGCACGATGTACTCGATCGGTTCGGCCGGCGCCACACCGACCTCGGCGATCAGCCGGCCCAGCGCCAGCGACGAGGGCGGGTTGAGCCCGGCGTCGCAGTGCACGAAGAACGCGTCCTGCTCGGTGTCGCCGACGAACGCGCCGCCGCGGTAGAGCCGGCGCAGGAACTGGGTGAGCGTGTCGCGCAGCAGCGTCTGCAGGGCCGGGGTGCTCGGCTCGAACACCAGCACCTGCGCCTGGCGGGTCAGCGCCAGGCGCAGCATGGTGATCAGGCGGCGCACGCTGAGCTGCCGGTAGTCGGGATCGCCGGACAGCGTGCGGGCCGCGGTCAGCCGGAAGCCGTCGCGTTCGGCGCGGAACACGTTGACGCCGAGCAGGTGCAGCCGGTCATGGTCGGCGTCCCGGACCGGGTCGGCTGCGGTGACCGCGCCGAGCGCGAGCTCGTTGGCCGGGCCGAACGGGATGCCGAGCCGGTGCTCGCGGGCGGCGATGATGCCGGCCGCGAACGCCGACGGCGGCACCGGCACCGCCCGCCGCCGCGGGTCGTCGGCGCGGATCATCCCCAGCCACGGGTGGTAGGCGGCGGCGAAGCTGCTGTCGAACCGGGCCCGCCACTGCCCGATCGCGGACTGCGACAGCCGCGACGGCACGTCCAGCAGGGCCACGAACCGGCGTCGCTGCTCGGCCCGGGCCACCACGCGCAGCTGACGGTTGATCAGGTGCTCCCCGTCCAGCAGCGACTGGCCGGCGCTGACGTCGACGAAGGTCAGCGGCGCCGGGTCCGGGCCGCGCGGCCGGAAGCAACCGGTGCCCTCAGGCCGGGTGTGCACCGTCTCGATCTGCTCCGGGGTCCAGGTCCAGGCCAGATCCGGTACGACCAGCAGGCCGATCTCGTCGACGCGGGCGATCACGTCCACGCCGCGGTGGCAGGCTTCGTCGAGCGGGTCGTCGTCGGCCGCGAGCGCCGCCGGGGCCGAGGTGTCCGGGTCGTCGTCGTCGAAGAAGCTGGCCCCCGTGATCAGGTCATGGCGGTCCGCGCCACGAGCGCCGTCCACCGGCACGGACGTGACCGCGCGCAGCAGCGGATGGGGCGGCGGCACCTGCTCGGGCCAGTCGCCGGCCGGGGCGACGAGCAGCGACTCGTCGCGCAGCACGTCCGGCAGGAACCGGGGGTGCCCGGCCCGCAGCCCGAGGCCGGTGAAACGCTCCTGGCGGGCGAACTCCGGATCGGCGTCGTCGACCACGACCGTCGCGGTGACCACGGCGAGGGTGGTCCCGGCGGCGGTCGAGGGTGGCAGCGGCCGGTCCAGCACCGCGACCGGGCGGTGCCCGCCGCCCGGGGTCGTACGGTGGGCCCGGGCCACGATCCAGCGCAGTTCGCCGGCCGGTGCCAGTCCGTCGCGGCGCAGCCGCAGCAGCGTGCCCGGCGGCGCGGTGACACCGTCGGGCACCTCCACCTCGATGCCCTCCCCGAGCGGGGCACGCCAGTGCTGCGTGGTGTCGAACGTGAGCCGTACGGTCAGCCGGTCACCCCAGGAGCCCTCGTCGCGGGCCAGCACGTCGAGGCCGCCGGCCACGGGCAGCCGATGCCGGGCCCGGGCCGCGCCGCCGGTCACGGGCGCCACCCGTACGACGTACGCCTTCACACCGCCCTGGGCGAAGAACGCCTGGACCGCGAAGGGCAGCCGGCCGGGCCACGCGAGCTGCTCGCCTCCGTAGCGGAACCCGCCGAACCGGCGCAGGTAGTCCGACCAGCTCTGCACCGGTACGGCCGTGTCGACCGGGCCGCGTGGCGCCACGCCGACGAAGCCGCAGACGTCCAGGCGTACCGGTCGAAGGGCCGGTGCGGCGCGCTGGGCCGGGGCGGGATAGATGCCGGGCGCGCCCAGCCGCAGACCGATCGCGGAGGTCACGGCGGCGACTTGAAGTCGATCTTCTCGGCGACCAGGTGCAGCTCCTCCATGGCCACCTCGCCGCCGCCCTTGGCGCCCAGGGTCGGCCCGACCCACTTCTTCGGCTGGGCGTTGGTCAGCACCCAGCTGCACACGCCGGTGCGGGCCTCGTCGAGCAGGGTGATGGTCACCGTCCGGGGGGCGTGGTTGCCGCGGCGGGTCTCGTCCAGCCACACGAACAGGCTCCGGTCGGCGATGATGCCGCGTTTGAGGGTCACGTCGTCGGTGCTGTTGGTGTTGGCGATCTTGCGGACGTGGTTCTCCAGGTCGTCGCCGTTGCGGTACTCGGAGTACTTCACCTCGTTGCCCAGGCCGCTGACGTCGGAGAATCCCCCGACCGGGCTGCCGTCCCCGAGGGCGACGGTGAAGTTGAAGGCTCCGAACGGATTACGTGGGGCGGTCACCAGCTACCTCCAGGCCTCAGGCACGGTTCGCGTCGGCGGTCCACTGGCCGATGCGGAAGATCACGAACTCGGCCGGATAGGTCGGCGCCACCCCGATCAGGCAGATCAGCCGGCCGTTGTCCAGGTCGTTCTGGGTCATCGTGGTGCGGTCGCAGCGCACGAAGTACGCCTCCTCGGGCCGGTTGCCCATCAGCGCGCCGCTGCGCCAGGTGACCAGCAGGAAGTCCTCGATGGTCTGCCGGATCGAGGCCCACAGGCGCTCGTTGTTCGGCTCGAACACCGCCCACTGGGTCGACCGGTCGATGGAACGCTCGAGATAGATGAACAGGCGGCGTACGTTGACGTACTTCCATTCCGGGTCGGAGCTCATCGTCCGCGCGCCCCAGACCCGGTTGCTGCGGCCCTCGAAGAAGCGCAGCGCGTTGATGCCCTCCGGGTTGAGCACGGCCTGCCGCTGGAAGGTCACGTTCGTCTCGAACCGGGTGATACCGAGAACCACCTCGTTGGCCGGGGCCTTGTGCACGCCGCGTTCGATGTCGCTGCGGGCATAGATCCCGGCGACATAGCCCGAGGGCGGGATCAGCAGTTTGGACGGCGGCGAACCCGGGTCCGGGCGCCGGGTCGGGTCGACGATCTCCACCCACGGGTAGTACAGGGCCGCGTACGTGGTGTCGAACCGCGACCGGAACTGGCGCACCTGCGAGATCGAGCTCTGCGCGGGCGGGTCGACGATCCCGATCCGGTACCGCAGCGACGAGCAGTGCTCGATCAGGCTGTCGACCACGGTCTTCTGCTCGTCCTCGTCGGTGAACCGTACGGTGTCGGGCACCGCGACGATGGCGATGTCCTCGATCTCCCCGAGCGCGTTCAGGCCGGTGGCCGGGCGCCGCAGGTCGTCCGGGTCGGCGACCCGGCCGGCGACGTCGCCCGGGGTCAGGCCCGGCCCGTCGCCGCCCCCGGCCAGGAACGTCGGCTGGGTCAGCGTGAGCAGGGCGGCCAGCGCCGCGGCCGCCGACGGCGGCTGGTTGTCGGGGCCGGGCACGCGTTCGAGCCAGACCAGCGCGAACTCGTCGGCCGGGTCCTCCGCGTTCAGCACGTTGTAGACCGAGCGGGGATGGTCGGGGCCGAGCTCGAGCTCGGTGTAGACGTCGGTGCGCTCCCCCATCGACACGGTGACCGAGATCCGCAGGTGCGAGGCCTGCCGCCCGTCGGTGATCGGCTCGTCGCCGGCGTCACCGCGGTAGACCCACGTGCCGTCCGCGGCCCGGGCGAGCACCCGCAGGTCCCCGGCGGCCGGAGGCTGCGACTCGTTGATGGCGGGCACGACCTCGACGAGCCATCCCGGCTGGGCGCCCGACACCTGCGCCCGGCCGAGCCGGTCACGCACGATCAGGTTCTTGCTGCGCTGCAGCGCGACCTGCACGGTGATCTCGCCGCCCGAGGCGCCCGGCCACCGGGCCCGCCACCGCACGACCGGGGCCGGCGCCGCGACCGGCACACCCAGCGCGGCGAAGTTGTCCGCCGCGATGTTGCCGTTCTCGTCGCGCGGGAACACCCGGGAGATGTAGAGGCGGCGGCCGCCGTTGGCGAAGAACGCGCGGGCCGACAGGCCCAGGTAGTTCGGCGTCGACACGTCACCGAACAGCGGGTCGAGGTCGCCGAACGCCCGCTCGAACTCGGTGTAGCTGGTCACCAGCACCGGCTCGGGAACCATGGCCAGACCGTCGAGCTGGTAGGGCACCGGGCCGTACCGGGTGGCTCCGGCCATGCCGCAGGTGCTCGTCGGCACCCCCTCGATGGACCGCGACCGAAAACTGGTCTCCTCGACGTAGACGCCGGGAGTCAGGTACTCGGGCATGGTGGTGGACCTCCTCGGTCACGGGTTGAACGGCACGTCGAGACGGGCGAGCGTCTCGCCCACGACGACGGTCACCGGGAACGGCACGGACGACACGAAGTAGCCGGCCGGGGCGGCCCGGCCGATCAGCACCTCGTGGGCCGCCGTTCCCGGGGCCGGTTGGCTCAGGGCTCTGTCGATCGGCTCGACCACGAGGTCGGCCACCGGGTCGTGCGGGTCGGCGGGGGCGGCCGGGTCGGGGATCTGCACGATCAGATCCAGGTTCAGCGTGTCCGGCAACGGCCCTATCGCGGTGCCCAGGCCGGTGACCACGAGCAGGAACTCGCCGTTCTCGTCGCCGTGCGCCCAGCCGACGTTCGCGTCGCCCTCGGTGGCCACCAGCCGGGGCCACCGCACCGGCCGTCCCGCCCAGCTCACCCGGCCCCGTACGCAGGTCGATCCGCGCGGCGGGTTCCAGGCGGCGCCGGGCAACAGCCGCGGCTGCAGGGTGCGGGCCGCGACCGGGATCGCCGGGCCGGCGTCGGCGGACGTCCACAGTTCGACGTCGAAGCGCCGCGGCACCCAGCGCCGGCCGGGGTCGTCGACGCGCAGCAGCACCCGATCACCGACACCCGGCTGGTGCCGCAGCTTGAACCGTCCGTTGCCCGAACCCTCCAGCTCGAGCGTCGGGCGTGCGGTCACCAGGTCGAGCACCGAGGCGGGCCGGCGCCGGCGCGGGCGCGTGGTCACCTCGCGGCCCACGCGGACGGCGCTCCCGGCCCGGGCGCCGGTCATCGCGTCGAACGGCTCGACCCCGAGGGCGAGACGATGCAGCACACGCAGCCCGGCGGCGGGGTCGACGCTCACGGCAGCACGCCCTGCAGCCCGGAGGCGACCGTGGCGACCGCCTCGTCGGTGGGCCGGCGCAGCCCGTCGATGCGGATGACCCGGGCGACGTACGGAAGACTCAGCCGGTAGTCGGTGGTCAGTGCCTGGAACGCCTCGCTCATCGAGTCCAGGGCCAGCTCGTCCGGCACCACCTGCAGCGAGTCGGCCGCACCCCACACGCCGGTGCCGTGCAGCAGGGGCCCGGTGAGCACCGGGTGGCTCTCCAGGGTGCGGATCGCCAGGCCGAGCCACTCCAGTTCGGACTCGACGAACTGGTCCCACGCGGCGATCAGCAGGTGCATACGCAACGGGATGCGCGGGATGCCGTCCTCGGCGGCCATCGCCGAATACCCGGGACGGGTCTCACGGTCGACACAGATGCGGTAGCAGTACACCGACACCGCCGGGTACTGGATCACCGCGTCGGAGGCGCTGTTGACCGCGTCGAAGTCGGCGGTTCCGGCGAGCACCGCGTTGGGCCGGCGCTGCGGGGCCGGCAGCGCCTCGTCGAACCCGCGGTTGAGCAGCGCGACGATGCTTCGCCCCACCTCTGCCAACGCCTGGTAACCGGCCATGGCGCCGATCGTCGGCGCGGCTCGTCACCGCAGCGTCGCCGTCCGCGGGCCTCCTCGCCGCGGGCAACGCTGCGGTGACAGGGGGGCTCCGACAATCCGCGTGTTGCCACGGATGGAGGAGCGATGACCAGCCCTGCGAACGCGAACGATACGACCGGGCAAGCGGCGGCGCGGCGTCCGGCACCCACGCCGGAGTGCAACCCGCGACTGCTCGACGACCTCAAGTGCAAGGCCCAGGGTGTCGCCGCTCAGGCCGCCTACAACGCCGCCCACATCGACGCGCTGACCCAGGCCAGAGCCGCGTACGACGCCGCCCGGTCCGCGTACGGCAAGGCGCGCACCACCGCGGCCCCGATCGTCGCCGAGACCCGCCATCAGCTGACCGCGGTCATCGACCAGCTCAAGTGCCTGATCAACGACCGGCTTGAGGTGGACTGCCTGGACCGGGCCTGGGACGCGGTCGTCGACCGGCTGCGCAAGTGCGGCGAGACCAGCGGCTGCTACTTCACCGACGACTGCGACTTCGACGACGACGTCAAGGACTGCCGGCCCGAGGACGTGCCGGCCCGCAAAGCCGACATCCAGCGCCGCACCGAGGCCGCCGAGAAGGCGTTCGCCGACCTGATCAAGGAGCCCACCGAGCTGGCGACCCGGGTCGCCGCGCTCAAGACCGAGGTGGCCGCGATCGCGGCGGCGATGGCCGGTGACGCGAAGACGACCGATTTCAAGCAGCTGTACGCCCGGGCGCTGGTCGCGCGGCGCAAGTTGTCGGCGGTCTGGCGCGGTTTCGAGCACACCAACGCGTACGTCGACTGTCTGTGCTGCGCGCTGACGTGTCAGCTGAAAGGGCACACAGCGATCGCGATCCTCACCGGGGTGGCGGCCGTGCACGCGTGCTACCAGGCGTCGGTCGAGGAAGGATGCCGGCGGCTGCGGGAGAACACGGTCGACGAGGTGATGGCCGAGTACCTGCGGATCTGCGCCCCGCGCCCGGACGACGGCTACGACAAGCCGGATCGGCCCGGTTATGACAAGCCGGATCGGCCTGGTTACGACAAGCCCGAGCGGCCCGGCTATCCGGAGCCGGAGAAGCCGAAGTACCAGCCCGGCGGCGACAACCCCGAGCCCACCTACCCGCGCCCGCCCGAACCGCCCGGCGGCGGCTACCCGGACAACCAGCCGCCGTTCCGCGAATACGAGGAGGGCAAGGAACCTCCGCCCGGCTACAAGTACGACGGCGACGAGCCGCCGGGCGGAGGTGGTTACGACCGGGACCGGAATCGCTACCCCGACCGTGACACCGGGCGTTCCGGCGACTGACCGGCCGCCCGGGTGGTGGACGGCCGTCCTGCGCCGGCTGGGCCGCGCGCTCGGGCGGCGTACCCGGGACTGAACGACACCCACGAGGAGCTGACATGACCAGGACCGCAAGCTTCGACGCCGTCGTGATCGGTGCGGGGATCAACGGGATGGTGGCGGCGGCCGAGCTCGCGCTGGCCGGCTGGACCGTGGCCCTGATCGAGCGCAACCGCGAGATCGGCGGTTTCATCGCCACCGAGGAACGCACCCGGCCCGGATATCTGCACGACACGTACTCGTCCTGGCATTCGCAGTTCGTCTCCGGCGGTGCCTACGCCGTGCTCGGCGAGGAGCTGCGCGAATGCGGCCTCGAGTACGTCAACTCGGACAGCGAGGTGTGCGCGAGCGTCACCGGCGACGGCGAGGTCACGCTGGCCTACCGCAGCCCCCGCAAGACCGCGGCGACATTCGAGCACGCCGAGGACGCCCGCACCTACCGTCGGCACGTCAAACGGGTCATGGACAACGGCCAGGGCATCGGCACCGTCATGAGCAACGAGTTCCGTTCGCTGGCCACCACGCAGGCGATGCTGACGATGCTGCGGGCCACCGGCGTGTCCGGTTCGGAGAGCTGGCTGCGTGACCTGGCCACCAGCGGCCGGTCCTGGTGCCGCCGCGAGTTCCTGGGCCCGGAGGTCGACCGGCTGTTCGTACCGTGGCTGTTGCACGCCGGCCTGTCACCCGATCACGCGTCGGGCGGCTTCGTCATCCCGGTGTTCGCGGCGAACCTGCACTCCGCCGGTGTGCCGGTGGCCGTGGGTGGCTCGGCCCGGCTGGTGCAGGCCTTCCGGTCCCTGCTGGAGTCGCTCGACGTACGGATCATCACGGGGGTCGCCGCCGACCGGATCGCGCTCGAGGACGGCCGGGCCGTCGGCGTGATCATCAACAACGACCTGATCGGGGCCGACTCGGCCGTGCTGGCGTCGGTCACGCCGACCGCGTTGTACGGCAAGCTGCTGCCGCCGGACGCGGTCAGCCAGGACATCCGGTACGGCGCGCAACGCTTCCGGTACGGGCGCGCGGCGATGCAGGTGCACGTCGCCCTGGACGCCCCGCTGGACTGGAAGGACGCCCGCCTCAACGCGACCCCGATCATCCACCTGTCCGACGGAAGCTCCACGACGGCCATCGCGTGTGCCGAGGCCGAGGCGGGTCTGCTCCCGTCACGCCCGACGGTCGTCGTCGGCCAGCAGCACATTCTCGACAGCTCCCGGGTGCCCGAGGGTGCCGGCGCGTTGTGGATCCAGCTGCACGAGGTGCCGTACAAGCCGCTCGGTGACGCCCGCGACGAGCTCGACGTCTCGCACGGCTGGACCCCGGAGCTGGGGCACAAGTACGCCGACCGGGTGCTGGACCGGCTGGCCCCGCACGTGCGCGGCCTGCACGAGTCGGTGCTGCACGTCGACGTGATCACGCCGAAGGCGCTGAACGCCTACAACAGCAACGCCCTGTACGGAGACCCGTACGGTGGTGACTCGCAACTGGACCAGAACTTCCTGTGGCGTCCGTTCCCGCAGGCGAGCAGCCACCGGACCGCGATCGCCGACCTGTGGCACATCGGCGCCAGCACCCACCCGGGCGCCGGGCTCGGTGGCGCGTCGGGACACCTGGTCGCGCAGAAACTGCTCGCCACTCCCGGCAACGCCGGTCGCGCCCGCGCCGCCGTGGGGCGCATGATGCGCCGCACCGCGCTCGGGCGAAGGTGACCCTGCCGGCGTCATGAAGGGACACGCCGAATCCCGGACGCTGGCCGCCGCGGAACCGCAGGTCGACGCGGACCCGGGGCAGGTGCGAGGCGACGGGCGCCGGCTGGCCCACGAGCTCTCCCACGTGGTGCGGGCCGGCGAGCAGGTTCCGGCCGACGCCGCCGCCGTCCTCGGTCAGCTCGGGCCGGGCGTCCCGCTCGATTCGGGTACGGCCGCGCGGCTCGCTCCCGGCTCGGGCGACGTGCGGCTGCACACCGATACCCGTACCGCCGGGGTCGCCGCCTCGATCGGGGCCCGGGCGTTCTCCGTGGGCCCGCACATCGGATTCGGGGCCGGCGAGTACCGGCCCGGCACACCCCGCGGTGAGCTGCTGCTGGCCCACGAGCTCGCCCACACCGGTCAGCCGACGAGCCTCGATCACGCCGCCGGGGAACGCGCAAGCAACCGGGCCGCGGCCGACGCCGTCCTGGGGAACGGCCCGGCGCGGACCGGCGGGCGTTTCGGGCTGAGCCTGCGCCGCTGCGGCGTGTCGAACACGTTCGACCCCAACGACGTCGACGTCGGCTTCCCGACCGGGCCCGACGCGGTCACCAGCGCGGTCAGCTCCGCCCTGTCCGACGGGGACGCCGCGAAGGCGTTCTTCTTCCTGCAGGGCGGCGCGGCCGACGGCGTCGAGGTGGCTCAGCGGCTGCGGCTGGTGCCGGACGAACGGCACGGCAACAAGTTCCTCGCGTTACAGCACCTGCTGGCCGACCTGCCGACGGCGGACTACTGGGAGTCGCAGCGGCTGCTGGGCGCCGACCCGCTGCAGGGTGATCAGGCGATCCGGATCGGCGTCACCGGCCGCAAACTCTTCGACGACCTGATCGCCCTGGCCACCACGGCAACGGTGACCCCGCCGGTCATCGAGGCCGCACTGCAGGCGGTGCGTACGGCCGGCCCTGACGATCTCAAACCGGCGCTGCTGGCGCTGACCCGCACCTACAGCCCGAACTACGGCAACCGGCTGCACGCCGTCCAGGCGATCGTCAAGGCGAAGGGCACGGACGCGCAGTACCGGGAACTGATCCGGCTGATCCACGCCCCGGCCGTGGTCGGCGGCCTGGACGAGGCCGACCCCGTGCTGGCGGCGCTCGTCGAGACGCAGGCCGCGTCGATCAAGCAGGGCACCACGGCCGCCCCCGACGAGGTGCTCGCGTTGTTCGGCACGCGGGCCCGCGAGGTGGCGCTGACGATGCTGCGCGAGAGCGAGGGGCAGATCGTACGGGTGCTGTCGCGTACGGAGGGCGGCGGCGCGCCCCCGGCACAGATCCAGGCCGAGACCGACCGGATCGTCGCCGCGCTGAACGACGTACGCGGGAAGTACCTGCGCGACAAGGACGGCAGGACGCTGCCCGCGATCGCGATTCTCCCGTACGCCCAGGCGCGTCCGGCGCTGGAGGAAAGCGCCCGGCGGGTCGGTGCCGACGCCGGTGAGGAGTCGCTGCGCCGCGAGTACGACCGGCGGGTGCAGATCATGCTCCACCTGCTCGGCGCGCCGATGGACGTCAAGTTCCGTGAGGAGATCGCGCGGCTGCAGCGGCAGATCGACAAGGAGACCGAGTTCATCCGCGGCCCGCACATCGTCATCGGCCGTCATCCGCTCGATCTGAAGGGCCCGGCCGGGGCGTGGGAGCGGGTCGAACGCGAGAACGAACGCATCCGGCAAGCGCAACGCAAGGTACAGCGGCTCACGCCCGAACGCGACCACGTCAAGAAGGCCCAGCAGGAGCTCGAGAGCGCCCTGCCCCTGCTGGGCGGGCTCACCGACAGCGGGCTGACCGAACTCACCAAGATCCGCGACGCGGCGGCGTTCGACCGGATCCGCGACGTGGCCCTGGCCCGGATCCTCGGCAACGTCGAGAAGGTCCGCGGCGACCTGATCAGCGGCGAACTGAACGTCTGGATGATCGAGAAGGTCGTCGCCCGTACGAAATTGCTGTTCGGTGTCGACGACCCGCCCGGCAGCGAGGCGCAGAAGGCCTGGGCCGGTGTGGTCGACGCGCGGGTGGCGAGAGAGAAGAAGGATGCGCGGAAGGTCCGCGACTTCCTGGAGATCCTCAACGTCGCCGCGCTGATCGTCGCTCTGGGGGCGGCCGTCTTCACCGGCGGCGGCAGCCTCGCCCTGTACGCCGGCATCGCCGGGGCGGGGCTGGGCCTGGGCACCGCTATCTACGACGTCGTCGACACGCAGGGCCGCCTCAAGCAGACCGAGGAGTTGTACGGGTCGGGTCTCAACCAGGAGACGCGGCTGTCCGACGTGGCACCCGAGTGGCGGTTCCTCCACTACGCGTGGCTGAACCTCGGCATCAACGCGGTGCTGTCCGTCTTCATGATCAAAGGGCTGGGGAGGGCGGTCTCCAGCGCCCTGCGCGGTGAGGCCACGGCGGTCGAGAGTGAGGTGCGCGCGCTGGCCAAGCGGCTGCGCGCGCGGGGCGTGGCCCTGACCGAGGACGAGATCGTCAACGCGACGATGCTCGCGCTGCGCGAGGAGGGCATGGTCGCCGGCGCCGTGCGCGGCACGTCGGTCTACCGGGTCCATCCCACGAAGCTGCAACTGGTCGGTGGCCCCGGCAAGAGCCTGGAGAAGCTCGTCGACGACGAGTTGCTGGCCGTGCCGCGACTGCGTGGCGCCACGCTGACCAAGAACGCCGCCGCGGCCGGGGCGGCTGACGAGATAGGGTATTCCCTCACCGTCCCCACCAAGAGCGGCGGCACCGAAGTGGTCCAGGTCAGCATGCGCGCACGGCCGACCACCGCCCTGGCTCCCGGGCCGCACGGCGCGCAGAGCGGCCCGGCCCGCCTGCTGGTCAGCCGCGACAAGACCGGCTGGAAGGCGATCGTCGAGTTCGACCAGGGCCTGCACCCCGGCGACCTGCGCTTCGCGGGCGGGCACGAGCTCGACGAGATCGCCGATCTGGTCCACCGCCGGCCCACCGCGCGGCCCGGCGACATCGCCCGCGAGACCCAGGCCGCCTATTTCCAGCCGGCCTCGGCGACCCGCACCACCACCGGCCGCGCGGTCCCGGTGGCGGCGCACGACGCGGCGACCGCCGAAGAGCTGAAGAGCCTGATGAAAGATCTGCAGCGGCTGGAGAGCATTCCCGGCAGCACCCAGGGCCGGGCCCTGCGCGAGAAGCAGATCGACGCGCTGATGCGCGAGATGGGCCTCGACACCCCGGCCATGCTGCAGGACAGGGCCACCGCGCTGCGCAAGGCCGGCGTCGACGAGGCGCTGGTCAAACGGATCGAGGCGCGGGCGGCGGTCGGTGAGCTCCAAGCGACGGCGACGATGTCGGCCACGGGAGCTTCCGCGCGCGCGGTCACCCGCGTCGACGAGGCCTTCGTCCGCCACTTGCTCGTCGGCGAGGGCCGCACCGGCACCGATTTCGTCAACCGGGGCATCAACGGTTGCCATGTGACGGCCGAGCTCGAGGCGTTCGCCAAGGCCAATCCGCGCTGGGGCTTCGAGCAGCTGCAGGTGAAGCCCGCCGCCGGCACGACGTTCCGCCACTACCGGCAGTGGATCTGGAAGAGCACCACCGTCCCGCCGCCGACCAGCCGGGCGCTGCGGCCCGGCGGCAGCCGGTTCAACGCCGGCGACTGGACGCCGTCGACCTCGCCGAAGACGACCGGTGACAGCCTGCCCGTGCTGCTTCGCGAGACCGAGGACGCGTGGGGGGCGTGGCGGCACGCGAACCCGACCGCCGCCACGACGACCAACGAGTTCGGACGCGGTCTGGCCGGCACCAACCCGGCGGCGATCTCCACGTCCGGGGTCGACTTCTCCGGCTTCTTCGACTACGTCGCGGCCACCTCGACCACGCCGGCCTACTGGCGGCTGCGTACGGCCTTCGTGGACGCGTCATGGTTCTGACCGCCGCCGGCGTCACGCTGCCGCTCTACCCGACACCGATGGGTCCGCTGGTCAGCAAGGACGACCCGCGCACCGAGCCGCTCGCGTGGGCGCTGAACCTCGGCGCGACCGGCGCGATCGCCCTGACCGACGCGGTCGCGGCCGGGCAGCCGCTCGGCGGGCCCGAGGTGGCGATCTACCCGCTGGAGGACGACGACGAGCAACGCCCCACACTGGACGCACGATGGCGGGAGCTGTCCGGCGGGCCGCTCGGCGACGACCCGTGGGTGATCTCGATCGGTTTCCTGCCCGAACGGCTGGCGGTGCCCCGTACGGTGCTGGTCGCCCTGGCCGGCGAGCTGGCGCGGCTGCGCGCCCAAGCGGCCAAACCGCCCGGGCCGTGGTTCTTCCGGGCCGAGCCGCAATGGCGCGAGCCCGCACCGGGCGAGGACGAGCAGTTGCGCCCGCTGGAGCGGATGGCGCGCCGCGACGACCCGGCCGAGCGTCCGGAGCTGATGCGCGCGCTCGAACGGCACGGCATCTTCGCCGACGCGTGGTGGGACGAACGCGCCGCCTACCTGCGCGGGTGGGGCCTGCCCACGCTGCTCGGGTATGCGAACGCGGCCCGCGACATGCACCGCTACCTGCGCAGCGAGCAGCGCCGCCGGCACATCGACGACGCCCGCTGGCAGCCGATCCTGGGCGCGCCGGTCTCGATCGACTGGTTCCGGCACCCGTCGGCGCCGCCGGGCTTCGACGCGTACGACTGGCTCGGCGCGTGCGAGCGTGCGCTGCGGGACGCGCCGTCGCTCGAAGGCCCGTCTGGTGAGGTCTTCGCCCGGCTGGACGCCGGCTGGTGCCGCATCGTCTGGCGCCGCGACGACGGCCTGACCCCGGCAATCGTCGAGACCGGCCTGGACTGAACGCCCGCGACGTCGGAGCGGAACCGCCGGTGCGACGGCCGCGCCGTGGGCTCAAGGCGTGCGTTCCAGCCAGACCGTGTCGGGCCAGCCGGGCCGGCCTGCGGGTTCACGGGCGACTTCGGCGAAGCCGTGGGCGGCGTAGAAGCGGGCCGCTCGATGGTTGCCGTCGGTGTACTCAAGTCGTACGGGAAGATCTGGGGCCTGGCCGACCAGTTCGGTCAGCAGCGCGGAGCCGGTGCCTGTTCCCTGGGCTTCGGGGACGACGTACAGCTTCCAGATGATCGCAACGTGGCCCCGCAGGTCGATGTTGCCGGTGCCCAGCGGGCGGGTCCCGTCCTCGGCGATCAGGACCGTGGTGGCGTGCAGGCTACGTTCGACGGCTTCGGGTGACCACCAGGTGGCGAGTCCGTGTTCGATGTAGGCCGGGCCGGCGAAGGCGTACGTCTGCGGCCAGGTCTGGTGTCCGATGGCGGGTGATGGCGGGGATGTCGCCGGGGCCGGCGAGCCGGATTTTCATGCGGGGAGTTTGCCGACGTGTTCGCCTGCGGCGATCTTGCCGAGGTAGTCGTCGAGGGTTTCGCGGCGCGAGCGCAGGCGGTCCTCCTGACGCAGGAGTTCGTCGCGGACGGCCTGGACGCGGGCCATGAGGGCGTCGCAGTCGTCCTCGTCGTAGGACTCGTCGTGCACGGCGCAGGGCAGGATGTCGCGGATGACCTCGGACGGGAGCCCGGCCTGGAACATGTCCTGGATGAAGGAAACGACGTCGGGGGCCTGATCGCCGTAGTCGCGGTAGCCGTTGGCGGTGCGGGTGGCTCGCAGCAGGCCCTGCTGGTCGTAGTAGCGCAGGGCGCGGGTGCTGACGCCGGTGGTACGGCTGAGTTCTCCGACGCGCATGACGATTCCTCGGGGGTTCGAGCTTGACGTTGACGTCAGCGTCAAAGTTTAGCGTAGTAGAAGTGTGGGATGCAGATCGGGTGGGTGACCGCGTTCCTTGATTCGCCGTCGCGTGACGTCGAGGGGTTCTGGCTGGCGGTGACGGGCTGTTCGCTGTCGCCCCGGCGCGGCGATTTCGCGACGTTGCTGCCGGCCGACGGTGACGCTTACCTGCGGGTTCAGGTGCTGGCGGGGGTTTCCCCGCGTACGCATCTCGACCTGCACGTCTCGTCGGTGCCCTCGGCGGCGCGGGAGGCGGTCGGGCTGGGCGCGGTCGTCCTGCTCGACGAGGGTGATCTGGTGGTGCTGCGCTCCCCCGCCGGCGCGGTCTTCTGCCTGGTGCCGTGGCACGGTGAACGGCGGCGGCCGGCGCCGGTGCGGTGGCCGGGCGGGCAGTTGAGCCTCGTGGATCAGGTGTGTGTCGACGTACCGTCGGCTGATTTTGATGGTGAGGCGGGGTTCTGGTCGGCGTTGACCGGGTGGCAGCGGCGGGCGTCTCATCGGCCGGAGCTCGAGCATCTCGAGCGGGGTGACGGGATGCCGTTGAAGCTGCTCATGCAGCGCGTCGAGTCGGGTGGGGCGGGGATGCACGTCGATCTGGCCTGCGACGACGTCGATCGTGAGGTGCGGCGGCACGTCGGGCTGGGCGCGCGGGTGGTGCGGCGGGTCGAGGGTCAGTGGACGACGTTGCGCGACCCGGCCGGGCGTATGTATTGCGTGACTGGACGGTCGCCCAGCGTTTGCTAACGTAGAGGCCGGCACCGCAGGAGCGGCTGTCCCGGACGAGGACGTGTCGTACCCGGCAGGCAAAGACGACCGCGTGAGGGTGGTGCGTCGTCATGGCCTGGATCGTTCTGGTCGCCTCCGGTGTTCTCGAGTCCGTGTGGGCGATCGCCCTGAGCCGCTCGCAGGGCTTCACCCGCCTGACCCCGAGCGTGGTCTTCGGGGTGGCGTTGCTGGCGAGCATGGTCGGCCTCGGTTACAGCCTCAGGAGCATTCCCGTCGGTACGGGCTATGCGGTGTGGGTCGGCATCGGCGCGGTCGGTACGGCCCTGGCCGGGATGCTGTTCCTGGGCGAATCCCACAGTGTGCTGCGGATTCTGTCGTTGCTGCTGGTCGTGGCCGGGGTGGTCGGCCTCAAGCTGTTCCACTGATCCTTTTACGTCCCCCGCGTGCGGAATTGTCGGTGGCTCCTGGTAGAAGAGTCATACAAACGTTCGAAGGCGTGCGGAGGGCAGGACGATGGCGGGGCTGAGCACCGACGAGCTTCAAGTGATCCGGGACGGGCTGGGTGCGGGGCGTAAGCCTCGGGTGCAGTTCACCGAGGCGGCCGGCCAGATAGCCGGGCAGATCGGGCAGGTGATCGGGCTCGGCGACCCGGCCGAGTCCGACGAGTGGGTGACGGTGCGGTTCGGGCGTGACGAGCTGCCCTTCTCCCCCGGCGATCTGCAGGTGGCGCCGCGGGGCGCGGTGGCCAAGAAGGTCGCGCCGCCGCCGGTGGCCGAGGCTGCGGCCGGGCCGGCCTTCGTGCTCGATCAGCCGGCGCCGCGCGCGTCGCAGGCCGACGCGAAGCCGGCGACCGGCGAAGATAAGGCGGCGGGCGCGCCGGCGCCGCGAAAGGGTGGGGATGACGTGACGACGGCACCTGGGCCTCGTAAGGCTGCGGGCCGGGCGGCGAAGCCGAAACCGTCGCCGTCGTTGACGGTGACGCTGGCCTACGGCGAGGGTGAGTGGACGGTGGCGGCGTCGCAGGGCGCCAAGACCCTCGCGAAGCCCTATGTGATCCGTCCGGCCGAGGCGCTGCGCATGGTGCAACTGGTCGACGTGCCCGGCGTGCAGGAGGCGGTCGAGCACATTCTGTCCGCCGAGCGCGCCGACGCCGAGGAGCAGGCGGCCCGGCTGCGCGCCGAGCTGGCCGAGGTCGAGGCGCGCCTGGCCGAGCTGGGCGAGACGGCTTAGTTACGGCTGGGTGACCCGGGGCCGGCGCGGCCGCATTCGGGACGGGTCCGCTGTGCGGGTCACGTCGATGAAGTGCGGCAGCTCCGGCTCGTCGGGGCGCAGCGGCACGAGCGTGTCGTGGATGCCGTCCATGATGAGCCGGGTGGCCTGCATGGCTTGGGCGCCGGCGGTGCCGCTCACGCCGGTCAGGTCGATCGGCGCGCCGAAGCGCACGTGCACGACCGGGCGGCGCAGCACGGCTCTGGCCAGTGAGCGCAGCAGGTGTTTCGGCGTCTCGTAGGGCAGCACGGCGTGGGCTCCCCACTGGGCGACGGGCAGCACGGGCGCGCCGGAGAGGGCGGCCATGCGGGCGACGCCGGTCTTGCCGCGTTCGGGCCACATCCACGGGTCCAGACCGATGCGGCCCTCGGGGTAGACGAGAACGAGTGCCCCGTCCTTGAGGGCGCGGGCGGCGGCGGGCAGGGCGTCGGCGACGTGCGCGGTGTTGCGGTCGACGCGGATGTGCCCGGCGGCGCGCATGGCCGCCCCGGCGACGGGGGCGTCGAAGATGCCGCCGGTGGCCAGGAAGCGCGGGGCGATGCGGGCCTTGTGGCAGGCGGCGGTCATCACGATCGGGTCGAACGGGCTGACGTGGTTGGCCGCGAGGATCAGCGGGCCGCGGCGCAGGCCGGCCGGGATGTCGCCGGAGACGCGCAGACGGCACAGCGGGAACACGATGATGCGGGCGAGCGCGAGCATGAACCGCCACATGAGCGGGGTTCGCGTAACGGGGATGGTGTCCATGAGGCCGCCAATAATCGCATGGCCCTCAATCGTCGCAGCAGCCGTCCACGCAGCCGTTCTTCGCCGCCGGGACGGCCGGCGTGCAGCAGGTGTCGCCGCGCCAGGCTTCGCGGCCCTCTTTGACGGCGACGGCGGCGATGACCAGGGCGGCGATCGGGTCGGCCCAGGACCAGCCGAACAGGCTGTTCAACGCCAGCCCCACCAGCAGGACCCCGGAGAGGTACGTGCACAGCAGGGTCTGCTTCGAGTCGGCGACCGCGGTGCGCGATCCGAGTTCGCGGCCGGCGCGGCGTTGCGCGTAGGACAGTCCCGGCATGACGGCGAGCGACACCGCGGCGAGCACGAGACCGACGCTGGAGTGTTCGGCGTCGGCGCCGCCGGCCAGGGCCCGTACGGATTCGACGCTGACGTAGGCGGCCAGGGCGAAGAACGACACGGCGATGACGCGCAGCGCGGTGCGTTCGCGGGCCTGCGGGTCGGGCCCGGTGAACTGCCAGGCGACCGCGGCCGCCGACGAGACCTCGATGACCGAGTCGAGGCCGAACCCGATCAGGGCGGTCGACCCGGCCGCCGTGCCCGCGCTGATCGCGACGACCGCTTCGATCACGTTGTAGGTGATGGTCGCGGCCACCAGCAGCCGGATCCGCTGTGTGAGGACCGTACGGCGGGTGGCCGGCAACGTCATCAGCAGCAGCCTTTCGCGTCCGAGTCGGGACAGGCGGCCGGGTCGACCGCCAGGACCAGCCCGAGCAGGTCGCCCAGCGCGTGCCCGATCCGGGTGTCGGCCAGCTCGTAGCGGGTGCGCCGCCCCTCGGGCGCGGCCACGACCAGGCCGCACCCGCGCAGGCAGGCGAGATGGTTCGACAGGTTCTGCCGGGTCACGCCGAGCAGGGTCGCCAGTTCGGCCGGATAACCGGGTGCGTCCCGCAGCGCCAGCAGCAGCCGAGCCCGGGTCGGGTCGGACAGTGCGTGCCCGAACCGCGCGAGGACCTGCCCGTGCGTCAACGTCTCCACCCCGGCGACAGTACAGCGAATCCTGTACCGACAGAAGGCCCGGTTCTAGGCGGGCAAACCCGACTCGGCGACGGTGAGCCAGTGGTCGACGGCGGTGGCGTCGTGGTGGCGGATGGACCAGTCGACCAGGCGCAAGCTCATGTGGGCCCAGTACGTGTCGCGGGAGCGTGGGGTCAGGGCGGCCAGGCGGCGATCGATCGGCGCGAGCAGGGACTCGTCGCGGCCGGTCAGCATGAACCGCAGCGTGACCAGGTCGAAGTAGCGGTCGCCGCGGATGGCGCCGTCCCAGTCGATCAGGCCGGTGACGCGGCCGCCGTCGACGAGCACGTTGCCGGGGTGGAAATCCATGTGGACCAGGTCGTCGCCGATCATCGCCGACCCGCTCGCGCCGACGGCATGGACGCGTTCGAGCAGGGCGGCGCTGCGCGGGCTGTACTCGGCCAGCGGGGCGTGCAGGCAGAACCCGGGCCCGTCGGAGGTCAGGTAGAGGTCGGCGGGTTTCGGGGCGGGGTCGTCGGCCAGCAGCCCGGCGAGACGGTCGTTGAGGGCGAGCATCTGCCGTACGAGGTGGGCGTCGACGGTCTCGGGCGGCGCGCCGGGCAGCCGTTGCTGGACGATGACGCGGGCCCCGTCGACGTGGGCGGCCAGCTCGTGGCGGGCGGTCGGCACCCCGGCCTGGCGGGCCCGGTCGACCAGCCGGCCACTGCGGGAGCGGCCCTCGGTCAGCACCGAACGGCGCCCGTCGGGCCAGCGCACGTAGGCGGCGCCCACTTCCCCGCCCGGGGCCGGGCCCTCCAGTTCGAGCCGCACCCCGGTGATCTCGGCGATGCGGTCGATGACCGGCAATGCGTCCAGACGGGCCGTGCGCGGCCAGGCACGGTCGACTGCTTCGGTCACCTCGGCCCCCGCCCCCTAGCGCCTGGAACGCTCGAGTTTAGTCCCCGCCGTCACCCGTTGGTGTCACCCATCGGACTCAGTGCCTGTTCGACGCGGCGGGCCAGTTCGTCCTCGCTCATCCCCGGTGCGACATCGATCGTGGCTCGCCCGCAGCCGCGCAGCCGGTCGGTGAACAGCCGGTCGCGTTCGAGCAGGTTGGCCAGGGCCCGCGGCGGGTCGCTGGTGCGCCCGGCGATCAGCCACGTCGAGCCGCGCCGCTCGAACGCCATCCTGCGGAATTCGGGGGTCGGCAACAGCCAGACCGCTTTCGCGTACGCCGGCGCCGCTGCCTCCCCCGATCCAGTAGACGTCGTGCAGGTCCAAAACTGTCACACCCCCGGAGGACGATGCTGCCATGACGATCCCCGCACGACTGTCGGTCGTGACCCTCGGCGCCCGCGACGTCGGTGTCCTGCGCGCGTTCTACCGGTCGCTGGGCTGGCCCGAGGTCCCCGGCAGCGACGACTCCTGGTCCGGTTTCCTGCTCGGCGGGGTGCTGCTGGCCGTGTTCCCGCTCGACGAGCTCGCTCTCGAGGCGGTGCCCGGCCCGTCCGGGCCGCCGGGCGCGTGGTCGGGGACGACGCTGGCCTGCAACGTCGACAGCCGCGACCAGGTCGACACGGCGTTCGACGCGGCGGTGGCCGCCGGGGCGCGGGTGGTGGCGTCCCCGGTGGACAGAGAGTGGGGTGGCCGCTCGGGCTACGTCGCCGACCCCGAGGGCAACCGGTGGGAGATCGCCTGGGCCGGTACCGCCCGCTTCGACGAACGCGGCGCCCTGCTCAGTTTCGGCTGACTCCGTCCACTGTGTCGCCGGGGCTGGGGTGGCATACGTGCGGCTCGAACCGATGACCGGGGACCAGTTCGCCGCCTACCGGCAGGTCGCAGGAATGCGGTTCGTCGGTGCGTGCGGCGGGGAGCGTGAGACTCGGCACAGAGCGGTGGCCGGTGGCGGGCACGGCCGGCACGGGGGCCGTTCAATATCGCTGAGGGCGCCGCCGACGCGGGGCTCGGGAGCGCGGGTGCGGCTGGGTGCGTGGACGCTTGGTGGCGCGGGGGCGGCTGGTGCGCGGGGGCTCGGTGGCGGCCGAGCCGTCGCGCCGGAGGGCCGGCGGGCTAGCGGGCTAGCGGGTGCGGTGCGGGCCGTTGCGGGGTGGTGGGGTGCCGCGCTGGCGCAGGTAGGCCAGGACGGCTTCGCGGGTGGTGCGGACGCCGAACAGTGCGCGGGCCTCGGCGATGCGGCGGTTGGCGGTGCGCAGGGACAGGAACTCGGCGGCCGCCGCTGCGGCGATCGTGTCGCCGGCGGCGAGACGGTCGAGCAGGGCGCGTTGTTCGGGGATGAGGTCGGCCACCGCGTTGCCGCCGGCGGCCGGTTCGGTGATGCCCTGGTGGACCGGGCCGAGGCGGGCCAGGTCGTCGACCAGGGCCCTTCCCAGCGGGGACTCGGTGTCGCAGACGGCGACGATGCCGGCGCCGCGGGCGGCGGCCAGGACCGCCAGTTGCAGGGTGTCGGGGTCGATGATGCGCCCGTGCAGGACCAGGCGGCTGCCGGTCACGTCCCAGGCGGGGTCGGGCAGGGCGAACCCGTCGCGGGCCACCCAGCCGTCGCGGGTGAGGCGGCGCAGCACGGTGTCGGCGTCGCCGTGGTTGGCGACGACGTGTCGGGGAGCGTCGGGCTGTCTGGTCACCGGCCATCCTTGAACGTGTCAGACGGGTCGGGATGCGGGGGTTCGTTGGCGAAGGCCAGGGCGGCGGCTTCCGTTCGGGTTCGGGCGCCGAGCTTGCGCATGCCGGCGCGGATGTGGGTGTCGACCGTCTCGGCGGAGATGCCGAGCTGGCCGGCGATGCGGCGGGTGGGTTCGCCGGCGGCGACCAGCCGCAGGACGTCGGTCTCGCGGCGGGTGAGCTGGTCACCCGAGCGGGGGCTGCGGGTGTCGCGGTGCACGTGGTGGCGTCGCAAACCGCGGCGGGCCCGCCCGGCCAGCACGGTCAGCCCGGCGGCGTCGGCCAGTTGTTCCGCGGACAGCAGCGCGGCGACGGCGCGGGACGGATCGGTGTCGGTCACCCCGGCGGCGAGCAGGCAGCGGATCCGCTCGCGCAGGGCGATGGGCCGCCAGCCGTCCGCCGCGGCGGTGAAGCCGGTCCCGGTGGCCCAGGCGGTCAGCGTACGCCGGGCGGGGGCGGGAAGCCGGCCTGGAACCGGCTGGGCTGACAAATCCCCCAGATCGTGTGCCGCCCAGCGGGCGGTGATCGCGTGCAGGCCGGCCAGGAGCCCGCCGCTGTCATTCCGACGGGCGCGGACGGCACGTTCGGGTTGCCCGTCGAGCCAGGCGGTCTCCTGGGCCACCCAGTCGGCGGCCGGGTGTGCCGGGGCCGCGTCGAGGTGGGCGCGGGCGGCGGCGAGCAGCCCGGTGTCGGCCTCGATCAGCGCGGCCGCCGCGGTGGCGTAGCCGCGTGCCTCGTCGGGCAGGGTGCGGTCGGTGAGGTTGGTGGCCCGCCGCAGCACCCCGTCCACGCCGTCCCACTCGGGGGTGGGATCGGTGAGCGGGTCGGCGCCGATCGAGCCGTGCAGGGCCAGGGCCCAGTCGGCGGCCGCGGTGAACCGGGTCTGCCAGCTGTAGGCCAGGTCGGTGGCGCTGTCGCGGGCGGCGGCCAGGGCCGCGTCGGCCGATTCGGCCAGCCGGCCGTCGGCGGCGAGTTGTTCGACGAGCAGCCACGCCGACCAGCGGCTGATCAGCGGATCACCGCTGCGGGCCGCTTCGGCCAGCGCGTGGTCCCAGCCGGGGTGGCGGAAGTGGGCCTGCACGGCGGCCAGCGCGGCCGCGACCCCGGGCGCCGGGTGCGGATGCCGGGCGCTGATCTTGCCGGCGAGGTCTTGGGCGGCGGCCGGGTCGGTGGCCAGTTCGGCGAGCAGCAGCACCCGGTCGCGGGCGGCCAGCACCGGCCCGGTGGCGGCGTCGGGCACCGGGCGTACCGCGGCTCGTGCCCCGGCCGGGTCGCCGGCCTGCAGCAGGGCTTCGCCGCGCAGCACGTCGGCTTCGGGTCCCAGTGGCTCGTCGGTCGTCAGGACGCGGGCAGCGGAGGCCGGGCGGCCGGTGCTCAGGGCCGCGTCGGCCGCCGCGAGCCGCACGCGGGGGTCGATCGGGGTGTCGAGTTCGCAGGCGAACAGCAGCAGGGCGGCCCGGTCGCCGCCGGTGCTGCGGTCGGCTGCCTGCAGGGCGCGGCGGTGCGCGCCGGGCAGGTCGCCGGCGGCGGCGAGGTGCCGGGCGGCTTCGGCGGGCGGGGTGAGTTCGGCCAGCCGGGCGTGCAGTTCGACGCGGGCGGGCCCGTCGAGCAGCCCGGCCGCGGTTTCGGCCACGTAGGTCGACACGGGCAGCAGAAGAGTGTCGGCGGGTGAGAGGCCGGTCGGCGGGGCCGGGGTCACCAGGCCGGCGGCGAGCAGGTCGTCGGCGCCCGGACCGAGCAGTCCGGCCGGGGCGGGCCGCCCGAGCAGTCCGAGGGCGGCCAGTGCCGTACGCGCGGGCCGGGGCAGGTCGGCCAGCGCGGTGGCGATCGCGTAGGCGACCTGGTCGATGTCGGGCCCGGCCGACGGTTTGGCCGCGGCGGCCTGCCGGGCCAGGGCTGTGATCGCCAGGGGGTTCCCGCCGGCCCGGTCGACGACGGCGGCCAGCACCGTCTCGTCGACGTGCCCGGCGCTGCGCCGGGCCAGCTCGAGCGCCCGTTGCCGGTCCAGCGGCGGCACGTTCTCCCAGGCTGTTGCCGCTGCCCGCAGCGCGGCGAGGACCTCCGGCGGGAGCCGGTGCGGGGTGCGCAGGGCGACCAGCACCCGGCAGTGGGCCGCCAGCAGGGGCAGCGCGGCCAGGGTGGCCGGGTCGGCGTATTGCAGGTCGTCGAGGACCAGCAGGCCGGCGCGCACGCGGGAGCGGACCGCTTCGGTGAGCAGGTTGACGTCGTGGGCGGGCAGCCGGGCCCGGACCGCGCGCGACAGGGCGAGCGCGGGCACGGTCTGCAGCATGCCGAGCCCGCCGCCGGTGTGTACCGGGCCGCGGGCAGCTTCGGCCAGTTCACGCAGGGCTGTGCTGCGGCCGCAGCCGGGCGGGCCGGTCAGCACGACGAGACCTGGTCGTTGCAGCATGGCGGCGGCCTGACTCAGCGCTTCCGCCACCTGATCCCCTCCCCTAGCTGGTCGCTGTCTGTGTGGCACGAACCTGGGATCCCCTGCTCGTGCGCTGTCCGTAGGCTGTCGGTGCGGCGGGCGGTACTCCGAGGCCCGCCCCCGATCGTGCGGGGAGGGCTCAGTGACACCGGCCGTGGTCTGGTCATTCTCTCCGACAGTGTGCCCGGCTGACGAGTCGTGGTGAGCGGCCCGCTGAGCGCCAGCGTAGCGACGCTCTGTGACCAGCTGTCGTCCCGAGTCGGTCAAGAGGCCGGTGGCCAGCTCATTCAGATCCGTGACCGTCTCGGCGAGCCGTTACGGGTTGCGATCGCGGGTCGCCTGAAAGCCGGAAAGTCGACACTCGTCAACGCGTTGATCGGGCGCCGGGTGGCGCCGACGGCGGTCGGTGAGTGCACGCGGGTGGTCACCCGGTTCCGGTACGGCACCGCCGACCGGGTCGACGTGGTGTGCCGTGACGGTGTGCGGCGCAGCCTGCCGCTGGACGACGACGGCATGATCCCGCAGCGTCTCGGGGTGCCGGCGAGCCGGGTGGCGTACGTGGATGTCACTCTCACCAGTGAGAAGCTGCGCGACCTGACCGTGGTCGACACACCCGGTCTGGCCTCGACCGACACGCTGGTCAGCGCCCGCGCCGAGGAGGCTGTCGGGGTGTCGGCGGCCCCGTTCGACGCCGACATCGACGCCGACTCGGCTTCGGAGGTCGCGGCGGCCGAGGCTGTCGTCTACGTGTTCACCCAGGCGGTGCGGGCCGACGACCTGCGGGCTCTGGAGGCGTTCCGGGACGCGTCGGCCCGGTTGTCGTCGAGCCCGATCAACGCCCTCGGCGTCTTCGGCAAGATCGACACTTTGGTGGCTGGTGCGGGTGACCCGTGGCCGGTGGCCGGGCCGCTGGCCGAGCAGCAGGCCGCGCTTCTGGCCCGCACGGTCTCCGACGTCGTGCCGGTCGTGGGTCTGCTGGCCGAGACCGGCGAGGCGGGCCGGTTGACCGGCGCCGACCGTGACGCGCTGCAACGTCTGGCCGGGCTGCCCGCGGGCGAGATCAGGCTGCTGCTGGCCTCGGTCGACCTGTTCCGCACCCGGCCCGCCCCGGTCGGCGCCGAGCAGCGCGAGCGGCTGCTGGCCCTGCTCGACCTCTACGGCATCGGGTTCGCCCTGGCCCAGCTGGCCGCCGAGCCGGGCGTGGGCACCGGGGAACTGGTGCGCCGCATCGTGGCCGCGTCCGGCTATCCGCGTCTGCTGTTCACCCTCGGTGAGACGTTCCGCTGGCGTTCCGACGCGATCAAGGCCGGGTGGGCGTTGTCGCGGCTCGAGCGGCTGGCCGGGCACACCCGCGACGAACGTGACCGCGAGCGGCTGCGTGACGGGGTCGAGCGGCTGCTGCGCGATCCGGCCTATCACCGGCTGCGGCTGCTCGACGCGGCGCAGCGGGTCGCGACCGGCGCGGTGCCGCTGCCGCTGGAGTGGGAGCAGGAGCTGACCCGCCTGGCCACCTCGGAGGACCCGCGCTGGATTTTGCGGCTGCCCGACGCCGACGCGGCTGAGCTGGCCTCCGCCGCGGTGACCGCCGCGAACCGGTGGCGTGTCTACGCGGTCGCCGGCGCGGGCCCGGCTCAGTCCCGGGTCGCGCAGGTGGCTCAGCGTGGTTTCCATCTTCTGGCGCAGCAGGTGCGACGATGACCGATCTGACCCCGGTGCTGGACGCCGCCGTCAAGGACACCCTGGCGTACGTCCGCGGTAAGGATCCCGACGCGGGTGCCGAACTGGCCGAGCTGCGCCGCCGCCGGCTGACCCGTCCCGAGGTCGTGGTGGTCGGCGAGACCAAACGCGGCAAGAGCTCGCTGATCAACGCCCTGCTCGGGGTGCCCGGCCTGTCACCGGTCGACGCGGCCGTCGCCACCGCCACCTACCTGCAGTTCGTGCCGGGCGAGCCGGCCGCGCGGGCGTGGCTGCCGGGCGCGGCCGACCCGATCAGCATCGACTCGCTGCAGGAGTGGGCGACCGGCGCGCAGCGGGCCCGGCGCATCGAGGTCACCCACCCGGCGCCGCTGCTGCGCTACGTCAGCCTGCTCGACACCCCCGGCGTCGGTGGTCTCGACCCGGCCCACACCACGGTCGCCCTGGCCGCGGTCGAGCGGGCCACGGCGCTGCTGTTCGTCGCCGACGCGTCCGCTCCGCTGTCGAAACCCGAGCTCGACTTCCTGGTCGCGGCCAGCGAACGGGTCGACGCGGTCGTCTTCGCCCTCACCAAGATCGACGGTTTTCCGGGGTGGCGGCGCATCCTCGACGACAACCGGGCCCTGCTGCGCGCCCACGCCCCGAGGTTCGCCGACGCGGCCTGGTTCGCCGTGTCCTCGATGCTGGCCGAACTGGCCGTACAAGCAGGCCCCGGTGAGCAGGCCGCCCTGGTCGACGCGTCGAAGATCGCCGACCTGCAGCACGCCCTGGTCGAACTGGCCGGCCGCGGCCACCAGCTGCAACTCGCGAACGTGCTGCGCGCCGCCCGCGGCGAGCTCGCCCGCCTCGAGACAACCGCACAGGACCGCGTACGGGCGGTGGAGGCCGACCCGGCCCGGACCGCTCAGATCCGCGCCGAACGCGCCGCCCTGGCCGCGCGTAAACGCACCGAGTCCCGCCAGTGGACGCTGCTGCTGAGCACCGAGACCCAGCGCGCCCGCGTCGAGACCGTCGGCCAGCTACGCACCCGTATCGCCGCCGTCCTGCAGGAGTTCTCCAAGCGGATCGACACGGGGCGCGGCGAGAGTTTGACCCGGCTGCCCGAGCACGTCGACGCCGAGCTGCAAGCCGTCGCGGTGCAGCTGTCCGAGCAGCTCGAGACCACGTTCGCGCAGGTCGGTGAGAAAGTCCTCGCCACGGTGTTCGACGAGCACGAGCGGGCCGAGATGCTGGGCCGGCTCAACGCGACCCTGCGCCACGCGATGGAGGCCGGCCCGCCCCGCGACGGCTCGGCCGACAACCTGCTGATCGCCCTGTCCGCCGGTGGGATCGCGTTCATGGCCGGGCGCGGCGCGATGCTGGGCGCGTCCGCGCTGGCCGTCGGCGGCGGGCTGCTCATACCGGTGGCCGGGATCGGGCTCGGTCTGGCCGCCGGAGGGTATGTGCTGTACCGCAGGCGGGTGCAGACCGACCGTCAGCAGGCCCGCATCTGGCTGCGCGACGTGCTCGGCGAGGCCCGCGCCGCCCTGGCCGACGAGATCGCGAACCGGTTCACCGACCTGCAGTACGCGCTGAGCGTCGCCGTCGACGACGCCGTCGAGAAACGCCTGCGCGACCTGGACGCCCACATCGCCGAGATCGACGCGGCGGCCGCCGAGGACGCGGCCGGCCGGGCGAAACGGCGTGCCGTCGCCCAGCAGGACCTCGACGGGGTCCGCGCCAAGCTTCGCGCCGCCGACACGGCGCTCACCCGGGCCCGGGCTCTGACGCCCGTGCCGTATGACGAGGAGGACCGATGAGCGACCACCACGACTTCGGCGACCACGACGACTTCCCGGTCTTCGACGACCACCACGACGACGGCGGTCATCTGGAACAGCAGCCGGTCTTCGACGACCATCACGACCTGTACGACACCGACGACCACCCGTACGAGGCGCCGGTTGTCGAGGAGCACCACTACGAGCAGCCTTCGGAGGAGGAGCCGCAGCCGCTCGCCGATCACGCGGCGGCGGTCGTGGCCGAGGACCCGGTCGAGGTGTTCCCGCCCGCCCTCGACGTCGGCGAGCTGCCCGAACCGGTCGACGGCTTCCCGTGGATCGACACCGGCAGCCTGGGCATCGTGCACGCCGCCGCCCTGGAGCAGACCCCCGATCCCGTACGCCCGGAGGAGCTCGCCGAGTACGCCGGTGTGGACCTTCCCGACGCGCAGGACCCGTGGGCGGCCCTGGCCGGGTCCGAGGATCCGGCGACCAGCAGCCTCGCCAAGTGGTGGCAGGAAAACTGAGTACGCGGCACCTCCCCCCGTGGCCCCGCGGGATGCAATAGTTTCGGCGCCATCGAACGACCTATGGAGCCGAGCACATGGCCGCACCCGGCACTGACATAAACCGTCCCGCGTCCGCGCGCCGCGAGCGTACGGGCTGGTATTTCTACGACTGGGCCAACTCGGCCTTCTCCACCACCGTCCTGACCGTCTTCCTCGGACCGTTCCTGACGACTGTCACCGAGATCGCGGCGGGCTGCCCGCTGGGCACCGACGACTGCACCGGCCGCGTGCACCCGTTCGGCCTGAGCATCGCGGCCGGCTCGTTCTACCCGTACGTGGTGTCGCTGTCGGTGTTCCTGACGGTCTTCGTCCTGCCGATCATGGGGGCGATCGCCGACCGGGCGCCGCGCAAGAAACCACTGCTGGCCGGGGCGGCGTTCCTGGGGGCGGCGGCCACGATCGCCATGGTGTTCGTGACCGGCGAGCGTTACCTGCTCGGCGGGTTGCTGTTCCTGATCGCGAACATCGCGTTCGGGGCGGCGGTGGTCGTCTACAACTCGTTCCTGCCGCAGATCGCCGGACCCGACGAACGCGACAAGGTGTCGAGCCGGGGCTGGGCGATCGGCTATCTCGGCGGTGGATTGCTGCTGGCGGCGAACCTGGTCGCGGTCATGGTCCTGTCGGTCGACGGCGACGACCAGCGGACCCTGGACATCGCCCGGTTCTGCATCGTCAGCGCGGGCGTGTGGTGGGCGGTGTTCACGCTGATCCCGCTGCGCCGTCTGCGCGAACATCCGGCCGCGGGTGCCTCCGTGGCGCGCGGGAACGTGCTGACCGACGGGTTCAAGCAGCTCGGGCACACGCTGCGCAGCCTCAAGGCGTACCCGCTGACGTTGTTCTTCCTGCTCGCCTACCTGATCTACAACGACGGTATCCAGACCGTGATCGCGCTGGCCAGCCAGTACGGCACCGAGGAACTCGACCTCGAACAGTCGACGCTGATCATCACGATCCTGATCGTGCAGTTCCTGGCGTTCGGCGGGGCACTGATGCTGGGAGCGGTCGCGGCAAGAATCGGGGCGCAGAAGACGGTGCTGCTCAGCCTGGTGCTGTGGCTGGTGGTGATCGTGGCGGCATACTGGCTGCCGGCGGGCGAACCGCTGCAGTTCATGCTGCTGGGTGCGGGCATCGGCATCGTGCTGGGGGGAAGCCAGGCGTTGAGCCGAAGCCTGTTCTCGCAGCTGATCCCGCAGGGCAAAGAAGGCGAGTACTACGGCTTCTACGAGATCAGCGACAAAGGCACGAGCTGGCTCGGTCCGCTGCTGTTCGGCCTGATCTTCCAGCTGACGAACAGCTACCGGCTGGGCATCATCTCGCTGGTCGTGTTCTTCGTCGTCGGCGGAATCCTGCTGGCCCTGGTCCCGATGCGCCGCGCCATCACGGCGGCGGGCAACACACCCCCCACACTGGTCTGATGGACATCACGATCGACGCCGGTTCCGCGACCCCACCGTACGAGCAGGTGCGGTTGCGGATCGCGGAACTGGCGGCCTCGGGGGCGCTCGTGGCCGGCGAGAAACTTCCGCCGGTACGGGCCCTGGCCGCTGAACTCGGGCTGGCGGCCAACACGGTGGCGCGGGCGTACCGGGAACTCGAGATCGCGGGGCTGGTCGAGACTCGGGGGCGGCTCGGGACGGTCGTCACCGCCCGGGCTTCGGGGACTTCGGTGCAGGCGCAGAAAGCGGCTGTGGCCTATGCGGAGAAAGTTCTGGCCATGGGGGTGGCACCGGAGACCGCGCTGGGGATGGTTCGTGCTGCGTTGGGGCTGTGAGAACCGCGGCTTTCCCGCGCTTCGACGGCTGAGGCCGGACCGGCCGGATCCGGCCGGCTTGCCATAGGGTCAGCGGCATGACGACTGCTTTCGACGCGCTGCGCCTTGACGCTGTCGCGGATCATGAGAGTCTGCGCCGCGTCTATGACATGCCGGGCGACGCGGCTGTTCGTAAGCAGATGAGCGAGCTCACCGATCAGGCCCGGCGACTGATCGCCTGTTCGTCGCTGGTGCTGGTGGGCAGCGTCGACGGGCACGGCAACGCTGATGTCTCGCCGCGGGGCGGGCCGGCCGGGTTCGTCGCCGTTCTCGACGAACGGACCCTGGCGATCCCGGACGCGACCGGCAACAAGCGGCTCGACACGTTGCAGAACGTCATCGCCACCGGGCGGGCCGCCGTCATGTTCGTGATTCCGGGGCGCGACACGACGCTCAGGGTCAACGGGCGGGCCTGCGTCTCCACCCGGCCCGAACTGCTGGCCCGGCTGACGGCCGTGGGTAAGCCCCCGGCCAGCGCCCTGGTCGTCGGGATCGACGAGGTCTACCCGCACTGCCCGAAGGCGTTCCTGCGCGGCGCCGTGTGGAAGCCGGAGCGGTGGCTGCCCGCCGACGCCCAGCCCTCGTCGGCCGAGGTGACCCTGGCCCAACTGCGCCGGCCCGAGCTGACGATCGCCGACATCAGGCAGACGGAGGCGGACGCCCTGCAGTACCGCTACGAGTGACGCAGGCGGTCGAAGGCCTTCGGGGGTGCCAGCGCGGTCAAAGCCTGGACGATCTGGGCGGCGCAGTCGGCGGGTGAGGTGGCCGTGGTGTCGACGATGATGTCGGCGTCGCCGTGGGCGTAGACCAACGTCTGCGAGACGGCCAGGCCGCGTGGGCGGTCGCCGCGGTCCTGTTCGCGGCGCGCCAGTTCCCTTGCCGAGCAGCGGACCTCGACGAGGGTCACGTCGTAGGGGTCCAAGGTGCTCAGCAGGTCGGTGAGGCGCCACTGCTCGGACAGGGGGTAGTCCATGATGACGTCGTTGCCGGTGGACGCCAGCGCCGCCACGGCCCGGTGGTAGCCGCGGCGGGTCCGCTCGAGCATCCGCGTGATCTCGGCGTCGGACAGGCGCCGGGTGTGGGTGGTGGAACGCATCGCGTTGACGGCGTCGACCGGGACGAGGAACCACGGGTCCGGCAGCAGCGGGAGCAGGGCCTCGCCGATGCTGGTCTTGCCGGAGCTGGAGGCGCCGTTGAGCAGGATGATCCGGCCGCCGGTGGACGTCACAGGCCGTGGCCGCGGGTGAACGCCTCCCGGGTCTCGCCGGGCTGGGCATACCAGGTGGGGGCGTCAGGGGCGGCGGTGGTTTCGATGCGGAGCTTGGTGAGACCGCCCACCGGGGGAAGGTCGTCGGGGGCGAAGAACGCGACTTCGAGGGACTCGTCGCCGTCGGGGCGCGGGGCGCCGCCGATCGCGCGGCAGCGGAACCAGACGGCCAGGTATTCGCATTTGTCGCCGTTGGGGTATTCGGCGGCGTGCATGGCCACCCCGGCCAGTCGTTCGATCTCGGCGAGCACGCCGGTTTCCTCTTCGATCTCACGCAGGATCGCCTCGGCGGGCTGCTCGCCCGGCTCGATCATGCCGGCCGGTAGGGACCAGTGGCCGGTGTCGGAGCGCCGCAAAAGCAGGATGCGGCCCTGGTCGTCGCGGACCACCGCGCCGGCGCCGGGAAGCAGCAGCAGGTCGTGGCCGATGTGCTCGCGCATGCGGGTGATGTACTCGGGGACGGGCATCCCCCGAACCTAGTTGATCACGGCAACGCCGCGGACGACCAGGACGTGCCACGCGTACTTCAAGATCTGCAGCACCTCGGCCGGCGAGCCGAACCCCGCCCACGTCGCCGGCTCGTGAGTCGCCCGGCCCAGCAGAGCGGCATCGATCAGGTCATGGCCGTAGCGGGAGGCCACCGCGTCGATCAGCGGCGCGACGAACCGGCCCTTCTCGTCGACCGGGAACTCGTCGGCGGGCAGCACGAACCCGGGCGCCCACCGCAGCGCCACGCCCAGACCGCGCAGATGAGCCTCTGTCGGCGTACCCCGGAAGCAAGGATCGGCCACGACGGCCGTGACATCCTCACCAAGGGTGAGCCCGCCGTGGATCTGAGCCTCGACGTAGTCGTCCAGAGCACGCCCCGCAGCCGGGCGTGGCGCAGTCAGGGCACGAACCCACGCAGCGGGCGACCCGGCCCGCAGGTTCAAAGCCGAGCCGGTACGAGAGACCTCGTCGAGCAGGGACGCCCAGATCGCGGCGAACGTGGCCGCCGTGCCCACAACGGTCGGCTCGGTGAAACTGTCGCCGAGGCTGAACGTGGCCCGCGCCGACACCGCCGGATCCAGAACCAGATGGCAGGAACCGAAGCGGGGCGACGCACCGTCGGGATAACCGGCCAGGTTCAACCCGCCGTAGACCGGGCGGCCCTGCGCACCGGTGTAGACGCCGGGAAACATCCGCTGCTCCCACACGTCACGAGCCCCGCCGGAGAAAGCGGTCAGCCCGCCGTTGGAGATGCCGGTCTCGAACTGGCTGCGGTAGACACCCTCGGCGGCCAGACGCCCGGCGACGGTCGAACCGTCGCCGAGCAGCCGGTCCGGATGAAAACTGACCGTGATCGAAGCCGGCGGCACCCCCGAAGGGCTCGCGGCGGGAAACAGCTCCCGCACGTGGGCCAGGGCGCGCTCGCCGGCGTCGTTCACTTCGGCTCGATGACGTTCGTGGCCAGCAGCACCATCAGGATCGAGCCCAGAGCGACCCGATACCAGATGAAGATGCTGTACGAATGCCGCGACACGAACCGCAGCAGCCAGTTCACCGAGAAGTACGCCACCACGAAACTGACCGCCGTCGCGATCAGCGTGTTCGGCCAGCCCACCCCCGCGGAGATGTTCCCGGCCTCCTCGTAGCCCTGCAGGATCGACGCGCCCAGCAACGCCGGGATCGACAGGAAGAACGACAACTTCGTCACCGTCACCCGGTCGAAGTCACGCAGCAGACCCGCCGACATCGTCGCCCCCGAACGCGACACACCGGGGATCAGCGCCAGACACTGCACCAAACCGATGATCAACGAATCCTTCCAGGTGACGTCCTCCTCATGACGCACCTGCGTGGCCGCGTGATCGGCGAACGCCATCACACCGCTCCACAGGATCAGAGCCCCGGCGACGAACCACAGACTGCGCAACGTCGTCTCGACCTGATCCTTGAACAACAACGCCACGATCACGATCGGGATCGCGCCCAGCAGCACCGCCCACCCGAACCGGTAGTCCGGATTGTCGCGCTTGGCCTTACTGAACAGGCCCGCCAGGAACGCCGGCACCACCCGCGCGATGTCCTTGCGCAGGAAGATGATCGTCGCCAGCACCGCACCCGACTGAATGATCACCGTGAACGCGGTGATCGCCGGATCATCGATCCGATACCCCAGCAACTTCTCCAGGATCGTCAGGTGGCCGGTGCTCGAGACGGGCAGAAACTCGGTAAAGCCCTCGACGGCGCCCAGCAGCACCGCTTCGAAGATGTTCAAACCCCGACCGCCTCTTTTCTCCGCTTTTAACCGCGGAAGAGCATAGGCGCAACCGTCATCCCCCGGCCCGCCGGGCACGCGCCGCCGCGATCATGTACGCCGGATCACGGTCCAGATTGTGCCGATCACGGTCATAGCGCCGCGTAGTCCGAGGATCGGCGTGCCCCATCGCGTCCTGCACGTCCTCCAGCGCCACCCCCTCCGACCGCGCCGTCGTCGCGAACGCATGCCGCAACGAGTGCGGGGACAACTTGTCGGCACCGGGCAGGCCGGCCTCGGCCGCCAGCCGCCGGATCAACCGGAACACCGCATGCCGGTCAAGACGCGCCCCCGACGCGGTCATGAACAGCGGACCCTCACGATCACCGCGAACCCCCAGATAGGCGTCCAACGCCTCCGAAGCACCCGGGGTCAACGCCCGGCGACGCGGCTTACCGCCCTTACCGACGAAACGGACCGTACGATGCCCGCGCTCCCAACCGAGATCACCAAAGTCGAGACCGACCAGCTCACCGACACGCAGACCCAGATCAGCCAGGATCGTCATCACCGCGTTACTGCGCGGGCCGTTCTCCGCAGCACTGCGCAGCAGCGCGTCGACCTCGTCCGGGCTCAACCCCACCGTCGACGAATGATCCCGCGACACGTTCGGCCGGTCCGCACCCCCGACCGGATTACCGTCCACCGCCCGCAACTTAACAAGAAAGTCGTACCAGCTGGATAAACCCGACAACTTGCGCGCGACAGTGGCCGGCGCGAGCCTCCTCGCCTCCAAACCCCGCGCGTACGCGTTCACGTCAAGAAACGAAGCCCGCAAAGGCTCCACACCCCGCTCCGCACACCACCCCAGCCACGCGGCCACATCACGCCGATAAGCCGCCCGGGTGTGCTCCGACAACCGCCGGTTCGCCAGCCACGCCTCCGTGACCTGCTCGGCCGCACCACCGACCGCCAGCTCGCCGCCCTGCCTCGGAACCACCTGCATGGCCCCATCGTGTCAGCTCTCGATCAACGAACCGTCCCCGACATGCCAACGCCGCCCGAACCCGACCGCCTCAGCGAAGAACCGGTCGTGGGTCACCACCACCAACGTCCCCCGATAACGCCGCAACGCCTCCTCCACCACATCGAGCGCGTCCAGATCGAGGAAATTCGTCGGCTCGTCCAGCAACAACACCCGCGCCGGCGAATTCACCAGCACAGCCAGCAGCAACCGCCGCAACTCCCCCGCCGACAAACTCCGCAACGGCGCACCCCACTGATCAGGGCCGAACTGATGCCCCTGCAACAACCGCTCCGCGTCATCCAGATACACCGGAACCCGCGACCGGAAAAACTCCATCACCGGCATATCGGTCCGCAACCCGTCACTGGTCTGCGGCAACACAGCCGTCTCATCAGCACTCAGCGCGTTCAACAGCGACGTCTTCCCCGAACCGTTACGCCCGGTCACCAGAATCCGATCACCCCGCCGTACGTCGAAATCAACGCTCTTCAACAGCACCTTCGACCCGGCCGACACCGTCAGATCACGCGCCGACAGAACCACCTCATCCGCATCCACCGAATCCTGCGGAAACGTCAAAGTCAACGGCGGCCGCGTACGAGGACGAGCGATCCACGACACCGACTCCATTTGCCGGCGCAACCGCCGCTCCCGAACCTTCGCCTTCCGCGCCACCAAACGAGCCACCCTGCGCAAATGCGGACCGGCAACCCCGAGCCCCCGCGCACTCTCGACACCGCGCGACTGCTCCTTCGTCCGCTCGATGTCCGCCTCCCACCGCCGGCGATCCTTCTCCTGAGCCTCGAAATCCAGCAGCAACCGCTCCCACCGCCGCTGCTTCTCCGCCCGATAAGCCGAATAACCCCCACCCGGATAGTCCTGCACCTCGGTATCGATGCCGTCCAACTCGAGCACCCGCGACACCACAGCGTCGAGAAACGCCCGGTCATGACTGACAGTCAAGACCCCACCCGCGTACGACCCCAGCCAGCCCTGCAACCACGCCATACCCTCGGCATCCAAGTGATTCGTGGGCTCATCCAGCAACAGCACATCAGGCTCGTCGAGCAACGCCCGCGCCAGCAACAACCGCGCCTGCTCCCCACCACTGACCTGCCGCAACAACAACTCGTCAGGCAGATGCGCGATATCAAGACGCTGCCGGATCTCCGCGACCCGCGCCTCAGCCGTCCAACCCTCCAGGGCCGTCCACCGCTCCTGCGCCACCCCGAACTCGGCGAGCACGTCAGCACCCTCGGCCAGACGCCGCTCGAGCTCACGCATCGTGGCCGTCACCTGGGCCAGCTCACCGAGCCCGGCCGTCAGGAACGCACCGACCGTGCCCTCCGGATCCGGCATCTGCTGAGCGACATAACCCACCCGCGTGCCCGGACCGTAGGTGACACTGCCCGCCTCGGGCCTCAACTCCCCGGCCAGAACCCGCAACAGGGTCGACTTACCGGCGCCGTTCGGCCCCACGATCCCGACCCGATCCCCGTCCCCCAGCACAAGATCGAACTCGGCGAACAGCGGATCGCCGTCATAGGACCGCGAAAGATTGACTGCCTTCAACAAAAGAACTCTCCCAGCGAGAGAAACCGACCGGACCGGGTACGACCGCCACTCTCACACCGAACAGAACCCCTCAAATCGACGACAGCACGCCAACAGTGCCCCCCCCCCCCCCCCCCCGCAACCCGAATACCTCACCGCCGCCCCGCCCGCACTCGCCTCGGCCAAAGTCCCGATCTCCAAACCCGCGCCATCCCACCCCGACGCCCTCCCCACCCCGGGCAGATCAACGATGTAGGCCTCTCGAACGCGCTTGAGACCCGATATCAAAGACCTACAAGGCAATCTAGCTTCGAGACCCCTGCTTCCTAGTTCTGGAAGATCCCATGATCTGCGGCGGGCGAGGGCGTCGGGCAAGCATCGAGGCCCCGTTTGCTGGTTCGGGAAAGACTTGCCGATATCGACGGGTGCGGCCGCGACGATCAGGGTGCCGTCGGTGCTCCGGTCGATCGACGGCACCATCGATCCCCGGCGCACGACCAGGTCGACATCCGCGACAGAACGGGCACATAGCGGCCGCGTCTCCCCGACAAGCGATTCGACGGTCGGCCGCGCCACCAGCCGTTGCGGACATCGGAACCCGGCCGCCCGCAACGGAAACGGGAATCCCGCGGCCCGTACCGGGAACTGGCGAAATCCCCTATCGCTGACGCTCACAAGATCGAAATCAAAGCGGGGATGTCGTTGATTCCTTTGGGTTCTTAGGGTTTTTGCGGTTGTGCGCGCCGGTGGCCGGGCGCACACCGTCTAAGGCATCCTAGGATGATGGTTTGGTTACTGCGTTCTCGCTCACGGACCCCACGCCCCGGGTGGATCTTGTTGCGGGAAGGCGGACAATCGACGATGTGCCGCGACCTTCTGGAAGTGCCCCGCCGCACCGGCACACCGCCGGTCCCCTGAGGACTCGCGAGGAGCTGGCGAGCCTGCGGCCCGATCTCCTCGACGGCTACGACGCGGCCCTGCCGGGCGCCCGCGCCTCGATCCTGGCCCGCCTGCTCGGCGCCCTCGACCGCGAACCCCTCCCCGGCCTGCTCAGCCGCCGCCCCGGCGAGGCAACCTTCGCCGCTGCCCCAACCCGGGTGACCGTCCGGTATCCCGCGGACGCGGCACGACCGTTCGCGCGGGTGGCGTCCGGGCTCACGGCCACGGTCGTCGGCGGCGCCCAGATCGCCGACCCGCGCGAGCTCGTACGGCTGCTCTGGGGTGACGTCCCCCTCGCGGGCGAGATCGACAACAGTGTCGCCAACCTCGCGCTCGCCCGCGCCCACCAGCCCGCACAGGGCTTGCCCGGCCCGGGCGACCCCGACGCGCTCGGGCTGATCGAGCAGCTCGTCACCGACGGGCACCCGCTGCACCCGTGCTGCCGCACCCGCGGCGGCATGACCGTCGCCGACGTCCTCGCGTACGCCCCGGAGCACTCCCCCGTCATCCGCCTGCGGCGGCTTCGGGTGCCGCGCGACCGCTGGTACGGTCAGGCCCCGCCGATCCTCTTCGCCCACCCGTGGCAGGCCGACCGCCTCGTCGCGAAGCACCCGTGGCTGGTCCCCGACGGCGAGACCGACCCCGTACGGCCCCTGATGTCGCTGCGCACCGTCGCCCCGCTCGACGGCGGGCCGCACATCAAGACCGCCGTCGACGTGCAGATGACCAGCGCCGTACGCACCGTTTCCCCGGCCGCCGTGCACAACGGCCCGGTCCTGTCCAGGCTGCTGCGCCGTCTGACCGCCGACCAGCCGATCGAGATCCTGGCCGAGATCGCCGCCGGCGCCGTCATCGTCGACGGCGAACCGCAGCGCCACCTCGCGCACGTCCTCCGGGAGGCCCCTCAGCTCAAACCGGGCGAGCTGGCCGTCCCGCTGGCCGCGGTGCCCTTGTTGACGGTCCAAGACCCGTACGAGTGGATGGGTTTGCTGGCGGAGGTCTTCTTCGCTCCCATCACCCGGGTGCTGGCGCGGGGCGTCGCGCTGGAGGCGCACGGCCAGAACGCGCTCGTCGTGCTCGAGGACGGCCGGCCCACCCGCATGCTCTACCGCGATCTCGGTGGGGTGCGGGTCAGCGCCGCCCGGCTGCGCGCCATCGGCATCGACCCGCCGCGGCTGCACGGCGATCTGCCCAGCGACGATCCGGCCGAGCTGCGCACCAAGCTGGCCGCCGCCGCGTTCGGCACCGTGGCCGCCGAGCTGATCGCGGCGTTCGGCGCCGACGACGACCGGCTCTGGGGCATCATCGCCCGCGCCGTGCGCGCCACCGGCACCGAGGACGTGCCGCACCTGCTGAAGGACCCGCTGCCGGTCAAGGCCACGACCGCGATGCGGCTGGCCACCGACCCGCTCGACGACCGATGGGCCCTGCTCCCCAACCCGATGGCGGACCACGCATGAACAAGACCCTGCGCCCCGAACGGATCGCGCACACCGAGGCCGCACTCGCGGTCCACGCCCCCGAGCTGGTGCCCGGTTTCCTGGCCGCGCTGCCCGAGGCGGCCGACACCGTCGGACGGCGGCTGCGCGGTGCCCTCGTACGCGAAGGGCTGCGCGACATGGGGCCGGGCGAGCGGCACGGGTTCGGCCGGGTCGAATACCCGGACGCCGGCGTGGCCGACCCGGTCGAGCTGCTCGAGGGCATCGACGCGCCCGGGTTCGCCGCCGAGATCCGCAACGCGGTCATCAACCTGGCCATCGCGCTGGCCCGGCCCCGGCCCGAGGTGGGCGACGACCCGGACGAGCAGGCGATCGGTCTGGAGAGGCTGGCGATCGCCGGGCACAATCTGCACCCCTGCGGGCGTACGCGTCTGGGCTGGGACACCGGCGACGTGCTCGCGCACGATCTGGAGGTCGCGAGCACCCGGATAGGTTTCGTCGCCGTCCGCCGCGACCGGCTCGTCGGTGACGACGTGTTTCCCGAGGTCGCCGGGCCGGACGGGTTCGTGGTGCAGCCGGTGCACGCGTGGCAGCGCGACAACGTGCTCCCCGTGCGCTACGCCGACCTGCTCGCCAGTGGGGACCTGCGGATCCTCGACGAGGAGCGGGCCGCGATCCCGACCGCGGCGCTGCGCACAGTGCTGTTGCCGGGCACCGGGCAGTATCTGAAGGTGTCACTGGACATCCAGGTCACCTCGACGCGGCGCAGCATCAGTGTCGCCAGCACCCGCAACGGCCCGGCCGTGTCCGCGCTGCTGCACCGGCTCGTCGACGACGACCGGGTGATGCTCATGGCCGAGACGGCCGGGGCGGCCGTACCGGTCGGGTCGGGGCGCGACCTGTCGGCGATCCGCCGTGCCGGGCTGGCCGGGCGGCTGCAACCCGGTGAGCGGGCGATTCCCGGGGGCGCCCTGCCGTTCCTGCTCGACGAGCTGGTCACCGGGGATCCGGAGCAGTGGCTCAGGGCGTACGTGGAAATGGTCGTGCCGCCGCTGATGCGGCTCACCGCTCAGGGGGTCGCGCTCGAGGCTCACCTGCAGAACTGTCTGCCGACCTTTGTCGACGGGCGGCCGCACCGACTGGCGCTGCGCGACTTCGCGGGCCTGCGGCTGCACCTGCCCCGGCTCGCGGCGGCCGGGCACACGATCGATCTGTGGCCGGGCTCGGTGGTCGGCACCGACGACCTCGACGTGTTCCGGGCGAAGATCGGGTACACGCTGTTCCAGGCCCACCTGGGCGAGCTGATCCTGCGGCTCGGGGTGGAAGAGGACCGGGCGTGGCGGATCGTGCGCGCCGTGCTCGACGAGCATGCGGCGCCGGACGACCTGGCCGCGTTCACCGCGCCGACCGTGCCGCACAAGGCCCTCGTACGGATGCGGCTGGCCGGGGAGGGCGACATCTACGTGCCCGTACGGAATCCGCTGCATGCGCCCGCCTGAGCACGTCGTCGAGGCGCTGCGCTCGCTGCCGCGGCCGGTGTGCGCCTACGTCTACGACACCGTCGCGCTGCGCTCCCGCGCCGAGGTGGTCCGGCAGCGCCTTCCGGTTCCTGCTTCCCTGATGTACGCGGTGAAGGCCAACGGGAATCCGTCGGTGCTCGCCGCCCTGGCTTCGTCGTGCGACGGGCTCGAGGTGGCGTCGGGCGGGGAGCTGACCCTCGCGCGGGCCGCCGGGGCGAAGCGGATCGTGTTCGGCGGCCCGGCCAAGACGGACGCGGAACTGGTCGCCGCCCTCGACGCCGGGGTGCAGATCAACGCGGAGAGCGTGCACGAGCTGCACCGGATCGCCGCCCTGCGGCCGGGCGTTGAGGTGGTGCTGCGGGTCAACCGGGCCGGGGCCGCCCTGTCCGGCAGCCACTCGATGACCGGGACGTCCACGCCGTTCGGCGTCGATTCCTCGCTTCTACGTGCGGCCCTGGCGGTCCCCGGCGTACGCATCATCGGGTTTCACCTGCACGCCGTGTCGAACAACCTGGACGGTCACGCCCACGCGGCTTTCGTCGAGGAGGCGTTGCGCTGGTCGCTTTCCACCGGCATCAACCCGCGCGTGGTCAACGTCGGCGGCGGTTTCGGCGTCGACTACCTCAGCGACGCGTCGATGGACCTGACTCCTTTGTCGTCGGTGCGGGTGCCGCCCGGCGTCGACCTGATCTTCGAGCCGGGCCGCTACCTGGCCGCCGACGCGGGCTGGTACGCCGCCGAGGTGATCGACGTGAAGACCACCCACGGCCGTACGTTCGCCGTCCTGCGCGGCGGCACCCACCACTTCCGCCTCCCGGCCGCCTGGGGCTACGACCACCCGTTCACGGTCCTGCCCGTCGACGAGTGGCCGCACCCGTATCCCCGGCCTTCGGTGTCGGACACCCCGGTCGACGCCGTAGGCGAGCTGTGCACCCCCCGCGACGTGCTCTGCCGCGGCCGGCACGTCTCCCGCGTACGGGCCGGGGACGTGCTCGTCTTCGGCCGGACGGGCGCCTACGGCTGGGACATCTCCCACCACGACTTCCTGCGCCACGACCCGCCCGACTTCGTGATCGTCTGAGTCCGGCCCGGTCAGTCCATGAACCACCAGAGGACGGCCTGACCCGCGGGCGTGGCGGTCCAGACGGCCATGCCCGCGGCGGCCGTGCCGACCACGGCCAGCCCGGTTCGCGCGCGGCGGGTCAGGTCGCGGACCCGCACCGCGCACAGCACGGCCACCAGCCCGAGCACACCCGTCGTACGGATGCCGTTGACGCCGGCGAGGTCGAACGGCAGCGCGCCCGTCGAAAGCGACCACATCGCCCCGACCAGCGCCACCGCGGCGGTCACGGCCACGGCCGCCAGGAGCCCCCGCCGGGCGCGACCACGGCGAAGCACGGACAGGCTGCCGGTCATCACCACCCACGGCAGCAGGAACAGCACGCCGAGCACCGCGACCCAGGCGGCGAGGTACAGCGCCACCCAGATCGGCATCGTCCAGCCGGGGGTGCCGGCCAGCGGCCAGAGCGACTTGGGGTCGTAGTCCGCGGTGCCGCCCGCGATCCGCGACGGCACGTCGAGTGCGTAGTAGCGCACCGGCACCATCAGGATCCAGGACAGGACCGGGCCGAGCAGGCCGTACAGCAGGATCCGGGCGCCGATCCCGGCGCCGGTGAGCCGTACAGCTGGCAGGCCGGACCCTGCGCCGCTGTGCCGCAGCACGGACCGGCGCAGCCCGGGCAGGGTGCGCAACGCGCCCAGCAGATAGCTGAGCCGGGCACCGGGGCCGAGTTCGTCGAGGTCGCTGGTCCATTCGCCACGCTGGCGGTCCCGGAAGCCGGCCGGTAGCGCGGCCGCCAGCACCGCGGTCGCCGCCGTGGCCAGCCGGCTGCTTCTCAGCCTGCTCCTCACCACGCGAACCGCCGGTTCCGCGCGGGGCGCTGGGCGTCGCGGGTGGCGGCCAGGCGGCCGCTGACAGAGCGAGCACTGCGGCGTTGCGCCGCCCGGGCAGCCGCGGCACCGGCGGCGGCGACCCCGGCCGGGGTGAGCCGGTAGTAGCGGCGGCGCGGCCGGCCCTCGGCATGAATGTCAACCTCCTCGGCGTGGCTGGTGAGCCACCCGGCGCCCTCGAAGGCGACCAGGATCGGATAGATCGTTCCCGGTTCCAGACCGACGGTGCCGGCGAGTTCGAGGCCGTACCGCTCACGTTCCGGCTCGGCCAGCAACGCCTGCAACACCAGCAGGCGCGGAGTGGTCATCCGCAAAGAGGACATGACCGAACTCTATATAGCTAGTCCTAGTTCTGCATAGGGGGGTCCGGACGCTTAGAGGGTCGCAGGTCTGCCGCTATCAGCGAGTAGACGGCCACATCCACCCGCCCGGTGAGGACGATGCCCGCGTCTCGAGCAGTCCCCTCGTAGGTGAAGCCGGCCTTCTCGGCGACCCGTCGCGACGGCGGTGGCGATGCGCAGAACCACCCGCTCGAACCACCCGGGTGGTGGCGCATCGCCCCAAGAAGTTCGGGCGGCCCAGACTTCGGGGTCACGGGTCGAAATTCTGTCGGCGTATCGGCACCGGCCTGCAAGACTGGCCGCGGGCCGGTGGCAGAGCCGGGTTATCGCAACATCCACGGCCGGAAGCTGGGCACGCCCGGCGGCCGTGGATGTGTGGGGGTACCGGCGTGCCGCACCCCACCGGGGGTTCGAATCCCCTTCGGTCCACCACCGGGCCGGCGGACGCTGTTGGCCGGCATGGAGGCCGAGGACTTGTCGGCAGCCGGGAAGCGCTCTCCGCCCAAGGACATAGTCGGATGTCGCGCTGCCTCAACGGGCAGATGCGGCGTGCGCCTGTGTCACCCCCGCGTCTGTCGACGGTGGATCGACGGCAGACCGGACCTGACCAGTTCGTACTGGTCTGAGTGTTCCGTCGATCAGTGCCTTACGCTTCCGGGCCGAGGGGAACTTCGGCCGCCTGGTTTCACGACGGTCGATGAAAGCATTGTTGGGCGATGACGAATCTGTTAACTTTTCAGCACCTTCCGAGAAAGCGCTCTCCGAAGGGTTGAGCTCCACGATCTGACGGCGCCACACCCCCGATCCGGTGCCGTCGGCAGCCGCCCACGAACACCCGACTCACTTCCATCCCCCATCGCGGCGCCGCGCGACGTCCCCCGATGCGCGACGTGCCGACCCTCCACCGCTGGGACAGACGCGGCACCGTCATGCGCGCTCAGGGACCCATCGCGGGGGCGCCTACCGCGGCCACGTTCGAGACGTGATCGGCGCACGTCTCGGCTGCTTTCCTCACGAGAGGGACCCAACCGATCATGATTCGCAGAGTGCTACTGATCGTTGCCCTTGTCCTGGCCGGAGTGGGCGTCAACGCCGCCCCGGCATTCGCCGCCGACTTCTCGGTGCTGATCTTCAGCAAGACCGCGGGGTTCCGGCATGACGCCATCCCGGCGGGGATCACCGCGATCCAGCAACTGGGCGCGCAGAACAACTTCGCTGTCGAGGCGACCGAGGACGCCGCACAGTTCACCGACACGAACCTGGCCCGGTTCAAAGCGGTGATCTGGCTGTCCACCACCGGCGACGTGCTCGACGCGACCCAGCAGGCCGCGTTCGAGCGTTATCTGCGCGCCGGCGGCGGCTATGTCGGCGTGCACGCCGCCTCCGACACCGAATACGACTGGCCCTGGTACGGCAACCTCGTCGGGGCCTACTTCGCGAGTCACCCCGCGATCCAGCCGGTCACGGTTCGCATCGAGGACACCGCTCACCCGTCCAACGCGGGCATCCCGGTGAACTGGAACCGCACCGACGAGCTGTACAACTACCGCACCAACCCCCGCTCGCAGGTGCACGTCCTCGCGAATCTCAACGAGGCCACGTACACCGGCGGCACTATGAACGGCGACCACCCGATCTCGTGGTGCCGGCCCTACGACGGCGGCCGATCCTGGTACACCGGCCTCGGCCACACTCAGGAGAGCTACACCGAGGCCCACTTCCGCACCCACCTGCTCGGCGGCATCAAGTACGCCGCGCAGAACGTCGGCAACTGCTCGGTGCAGGGTCCCGCCGGCACGTTCAGCCAGGTGAACCTGGCCAAAGGCGTGGCGGAGACCGGTGAGCCGATGGGCCTCACCGTGCTGCCCAACCGGGGTGTGCTGCACACCTCGCGAAACGGCGTCATCCGGTACACCGATGTCAACGGCAACACCAAGATCGCGCTGACGCTGCCGGTCTACAGCCACGACGAGGAGGGTCTGCAGAGCATCAAGGCCGACCCGAACTTCGCCACCAACCGCTGGGTGTACGTCTATTACGCGCCACCGTTGAGCACGCCGGGCGGCGACGCTCCGTCCACGGGTACGGCGGCGCAGTTCGCCCCGTTCAACGGCTCCAACAAGCTGGGCCGGTTCACCGTGCGGGACGACAACACGATCGACCCGGCCTCGCTGGTGACGATCCTCGACGTGCCGACCAGTCGTGGGCTGTGCTGCCACGTCGGTGGCGACATCGACTTCGACGCCGCCGGCAACCTGTACCTGTCCACCGGTGACGACACCAACCCGTTCGACTCGGCCGGTTCCGCGCCGATCGACGAGCGGGCCGACCGCAACCCCGCCTACGACGCGCAGCGCACCTCGGCCAACAGCAACGATCTGCGCGGCAAGGTGCTGCGGATCAGACCTGGCGCGACGGGTGGCTACAGCATCCCGGGCGGCAACATGTTTGCCCCGGGCACACCGAACACCAGGCCCGAGGTGTACGCCATGGGCTTCCGCAACCCGTTCAGGATGAGCGTCGACAAGGCCACCGGCGTCGTCTACCTCGGTGATTACGGCCCCGACGCCGGCTCGGCCGACCCGCAGCGCGGGCCCGCGGGCACCGTCTCGTTCGAGCGGATCACCCGGCCGGGCTTCTTCGGCTGGCCCTACTGCTCCAACTACAACACCCCCTACCAGGAGTACGCGTTCCCCTCCGGGCCGTCGTCCGGTGCGTACAACTGTGCCGGTGGGCCGACGAACAACTCGCGGAACAACACCGGTGTCACGGCGCTGCCGGCGTCGCAGGCGGCATGGCTGCCCTACGGTGGGCAGGGTCCCTGGCGGCCCGAGCTGGGCGGGGGCGGGCCTATGGGCGGCCCCGTCTACAACTTCAACCCGGCGCTGGCGTCCGATGTGAAGTTCCCGGCGTCGTACGACAAGAAAGTCTTGCTCGGGGAATTCACGAGTCGCTGGATCAAGGCGGCCACCCTGAACGGCGACGGCACGGCCGGCGCGATCGAGCCGATCCCGTGGACCGGAACGGCGATCATGGACATGGAGTTCGGGCCGGACGGCGCCCTGTACGTGCTCGACTACGGCACGACCTGGTTCGGCGGGGATGAGAACTCGGCTCTCTACCGGATCGAGTACAACAGTGGCGGCAACCGGGCTCCGATCGCACAGGCCGGCGCCACCCCGTCCTCCGGCGCGGCGCCGCTGACCGTGCAGTTCAGCTCGGCGGGCAGCAACGACCCGGACGGCGACCCGATCACGTACGCCTGGGACTTCACCAGTAACGGCAGCACCGACTCCACGGCGGCCAACCCGACGTTCACCTACCCGGCGAACGGCGAATTCACCGCGACGCTGACGGTACGGGATTCCGGCGGCAAGACCTCGACGGCCAGTACGGTCGTCGGAGTCGGCCGGCCATCCATCCAGTTGGTCGCACCGCCCGACGGATCGGTGTTCCAGTTCGGCGACCTGGTGCCGTACGAGATCAGGGTCACCGACCCGAATGCCGGCACCATCGACTGCAACCGGGTCGTGCTCAACTACGTGCTCGGCCACGACAGCCACGGTCACCCGATTACCAGCAAGAACGGTTGCAGCGGCTCGATCCAGACCACGGTGGACGGTGAGCACGACGCGAGCGCGAACATCTTCGGGGTGCTCGCCGCGCAGTACACCCCCGTCACCGGGGTCGCGGTCCAGGCTCAGCACCTGCTGCAACCGCGGACCCGGCAGGCCGAACACTTCAGCACCATGAACGGCGTCCAGGTCGCCGCCAAGGCCAACGCGCACGGCGGCAATGCCATCGGCTACATCGAGAACGGCGACTGGATCTCCTTCGCCCGGTACAACCTGTCCGGCGTGACCGGGATCAAAGCGCGGGTCGCCTCGGCCGGCGTCGGTGGCACGCTGACCGTGCGGACCGGCTCACCGACCGGCCCGGTGGCCGGCACGGTGCAGGTCGGCCCGACCGGCGGCTGGGAGACGTGGGTCGACGTCACCGGGACGGTCAGCCCACCGGCCGGCACGCAGCAGTTGTACCTGGTGTTCACCGGCGGCGCGGGATCGCTGTTCGACATCGACGACTTCACGTTCACCTCCGGCGGCACCACCCCGCCGCAGTCGGGCAACCTGGCGTTGAACAAGCCGGTGACGGCGTCGAGCGCGGAGTCCGTCGCCTACCCGGCGTCGGCCGCGGTGGACGGCTCGCTGACCACCAGATGGGCGAGCACGTTCAGCGATCCGCAGTGGATCCAGGTGGACCTCGGCCAGTCGACCTCCATCGACCGGGTCAAGTTGACCTGGGAGGCGGCCTACGGCTCCGGTTACCAGATCCAGACGTCGACCAACGGGACGACCTGGACCACGGTACGGACGATCGCCGGCGGCGACGGTGGGGTGGACGACAACACGGCGCTGGGCGCCACCGGTCGCTACGTGCGGATCAACGGCACGGCCCGCGGCACCGCCTGGGGCTACTCGCTGTTCGAGTTCGAGGTGTTCGGCGGCGTTGTCGTGCAGCCCTCGGGCAACCTGGCGTTGAACAAGCCGGCTACGGCGTCGAGCACCGAGGCGGTCGCCTACCCGGCCTCCGCGGCGGTGGACGGTTCGCTGACCAGCCGATGGGCGAGCGCCTTCGCTGACCCGCAGTGGATCCAGGTGAACCTCGGTCAGTCCTACCCCATCAATCGGGTCAAGTTGACCTGGGAGGGGGCGTACGGGTCCGCGTACCAGATCCAGACGTCGACCAACGGGACGACCTGGACCACGGTACGGACGATCGCCGGCGGCGACGGTGGGGTGGACGACAACACAGCGCTGGCCGCCACCGGCCAGTATGTGCGGATCAACGGCACGGCCCGAGCCACCGCCTGGGGCTACTCGCTGTTCGAGTTCGAGGTCTACAGCTGATCGGACAGACCGCGTACGACGGGTGCGGGGACCTTCGGGCCCCGCACCCCGGTCTGTCCCGGCTGAGAGTCACTCATTGACGAAGGACCGGCACGTTCGGTTTCTGACACCGCGGGCCCGCTCTCTCGCCGGCGGATAGTCGATATGGAACTCGGGGTGGGCCGTCAAGCGGCGCGGTGGCGGATGAGGGCTTCTACCGCGTGACGGCGAGTTCGGCCTCGCTGCGCAGGATGCAGAACTCGTTGCCTTCCGGGTCGGCGAGCACCACCCAGCCCGTGCCGTCGTCGTTGCGGTGGTCGGCCACGACGTTCGCGCCCAGGCCGGTCAGCCGGGCCAGTTCCTCGTCGCGGGTGCCCTCGGCCGGGCGCAGGTCGAGGTGGATCCTGTTCTTGCCCCGTTTGCGGTCCGGGACCTCGATGAACAGCAGCCGGTGCCGCCCGTCGGCCGACGAGATCAGGCATTCCTCGTGGCCCGGCTCGTTCGGGTCGTCGGGGTCCTGCCGATAGTCCAGAACTTCCTGCCACCAGCGGGAGAGCGTGTAGGCGTCGGCACAGTCCACGGTGGTGTGGGAAACGAAGGACGTCATCCCCGAACGATCCCAGACTGGTGGTCAGGGCTGCGAGCCGGTTACCTCGTACGCCTCGCGCAGCAGCCGGGTGGCGGTGCCGGCGTTGGCGGAGTCGATCTCGACTTGGCGGGTGCGGTGGCCGTCGGTCATCTCGATGATGACTTTGGCCCGGCGTGAGGACAGCAGCCAGGCGCTCAGGACGCCGCCGAGCGCCGCGACCGCCCCGCCGCTGCCGAGCGCGACGGTGAGCAGTTCGGAGGGGCCGCCGGGCGCCGCTTCGGCCGCGACGGTGTAGACGTTGCCCCGCAGCTTGTCGTCGTGCTGTAGCCGGGAGCAGAGCGTCATGAGGTCGTGTGGAGTTTCGTCGACGAGCGCGATTCTCGCGTGCACGCGGCGATGATGCTCCGATGCGGGCGGGTAAGCCAGCCATCGACGGCGTCGCATCGGTGAACAGTTCGTTACGCTCCGCGCCCGGACGGTCTAGCGGGCTGGTGGGGCGGGCCGTAGCCGGCGGATCTCGCGCAGGGCCTGGCGGCGCACGTCACCCGTGAGGGTGTCGACGTAGAGGGTGCCGTTGAGGTGGTCGGTCTCGTGCTGCAGGGCGCGGGCCAGGAAACCGGTGCCGTGGATGACCAGCGGGTCGCCGTTGCGGTCGAAACCGGTGGCGGTGACCGACATCGCGCGTTTCGTCGGGAAGTACAGCCCGGGGATCGACAGGCAGCCCTCGTCGTCGTCCTGTTCGCCCTCGAAATCCGTCAGCACCGGGTTGACCATGTGGCCGACCACGTCGTCGACGTTGTACGAGAAGACGCGCAGGCTCACACCGATCTGCGGGGCGGCGACTCCGGCGCGGCCGGGCTCGCGGACCGTGTCTTCCAGGTCGTCGACCAGGGCGCGCAGCTCGGCGTCGAACGAGGTGACCGGGTCGCACTCGGTGCGCAGCACCGCGTCGCCGAAGATCCTGATGGGGCGCACTGTCATGCCGCCAAGATTATCGGGGAGGCGGTGCTCAGCCGAACAGGGCCAGCTGGTCCTCGGCGAGCAGTTCGCGCAGCTTGGCCAGCGAACGGCGGGTCTGGCTCTTGACGACGGTGGTCGGCAGGTCGAGCACGTCGGCGACCCGTTCGACGCTGTAGTCCTCGAAGTAGCGCAGGATGACGATCGCCCGGTCGCGTTCGGGCAGCCGGGCCAGCGCGTCGAGCATCGTCAGGCGCAGCTCGTGGCTCTCGCGGTGGACCGGTTCCCGCAGCACGCCGGGTGTCGTCTCGCTCGACGAGCGCAGCCGCCGGTGGTCGAGGAACACCCGGAACAAGATCTTTTGGGCGTACGCCACCAGGTTGTCGGACTGCACGGCCCGGCGCCAGTTGAGGAACAGCTTGGTCAGCGCGTTCTGGGTGAGGTCCTGCGCGAGATGCCAGTCGCGGCACAGCATGAAAGCGGTCGTACGCAGCCGCTCGGCGTGGGCCTGCGCGAACTCGGCGAACTGTTCGTCGTCGGTCACGGCGTGGGCACCGGCAGCGCGCCGAACTGCTTGTCACCCACCGCGACCAGCTCGGGGTCCATCGTCAGGCCCCATCTCGGGTTGGAGGCGAGCAGGATGGCCTCCTTCTGCGACAGCACCGGCGGGCCGTCCGGGCCGTCGCCGCTCTTCAGGGCCAGGCACGTCCCGACCTCGAGGCGCACCGTCGTGCCGTCGGGCCAACGGGAGGTGACCGTGGTCGAGCGCGTGCAGTCGTCGGGGAAGTCGGCGACCGTCACCGTCGCGGTGTCGCCGCGCGCGGGCCGCGGGCCGGCCGTCGCGGCCTGGTCGAGCTCCAGGCGGATCGTGCCCGGGCCTGCCCCTCGGTCGAGGATGACCTCCACGCTCAGCGGGCCGGTGTCGGCCGTGGCCGGCTTGCTCGCCGCCCCGGCCGGCAGGAGCTTTGTCAGAAGGTAAAGCATGGCCCCCGCTGTCGCTTTCGTCGGAGTTCCGGCGGCATCGTGCGTGCCGCTGCGGATCGCCAAACTACGCTGCGGGGCCAGCGTTTCGGGGACGGCTGAACCGAACGGCACAGATCCGGGAGACACGGGCGCCTTGGCCGCCGCCTGCGCCCGCGGCGCCTCCGGCGGTGCGGCGGCCGGGGTGATCAGCTCGTCGACGGACTCTGCGGCGAGCTGATCCGAGCGCGGCCCGGGCACGAGCGCCACGCTGCCGGCCAGCAGAAACCCGACGAGGCCGACGGAACCGGCCAGCACCAGGCCCGCCCGGCGGCGGCGCTGAATACGGCGCCCGTCGCGCAGCGCGGCACCCACCACGTCACCCAGCGGCGGCGGCCGCTCGTCGTTCAGCTCGGCCCGCAGCAGCGCACGCAGGTCTTCGGTCACAGGCGAACCCTTCCCCAGCCGTTCCAAGGCATAAGACGGGCCGGCCCGTCCGTTCGGTGACCGCCCCGACACCCTCAGATGTGTGGCCCCGGTCTCATCGCCCCCGCGTCCGAAGGCCCCAATGGTGCCCGCTCGCCCGCGAACCGGCCAAATCAGCCCCGAGCCGTGGCCGTCGGCACGACAGGGGGTGGGAGGGAGGCGGGCGGAGGCCGAAGGAGCGGGGCGCGCAAGAACGGCGGAGTGCGGATAGCGCGGGCGGTCTTCCGGGGCGGGTCAGGCCGGGGCGGCTACGGCGTAGGTCAGGTAGGCGAACGGGCCGCGCTGTTCCATGCCGGTCAGGGTCAGGCGGGAAGAGGTCAGGCGGCGGGGCAGCAGTGGGGCGCCGCCGCCGAGGGTGACCGGGGCGACACCGAGGATGATCTCGTCGAGGAGGCCGGCGTCGGCGAAGGCTCCGGCGAGCTCACCACCGCCGACGATCCAAATGTTCTTGTCTGCGGCGGCGGCGCGCATCGCCTCGTGAACCGGGCGCACGTCACCCTCGACGAAGTTCACGGTGGCGCCGGGGATCGGCGGCAGCGAGCGGTGGGTGAACACCCATGAGGGCACGTCGCCGTAGTAGCTCGACCACTTCTCGGGGTTGTCGCCGAGCTTGTCGTGGTCGAACACCCACTCGTAGGTGGTGGCGCCCATCGCGAACGCCCCGACCTGGGTGAAGAACGCCGAGAACGGGTCGGTGCCGGTGTCGTCGGCGCGCTCGCCCTCGGTCTCGAAGAGCCAGTCGAGCGAGTTGCGGGAGTCGGCGATGAAGCCGTCGATCGAGGTGGCCGTGTAGTACTGCGTCTTCGTCATGCCCCGCACTGTCCCACCCGCCTACGACAAACTCAGGGCCTTCTTGATCGGGGCCAGCTTGGCCGCCGCCTCGGCCACCTCGTCGGCCGGGTCGCTGTCCCACACGATGCCCCCACCGGCCCAGGCGTGCACCCGCGAGCCGTCGACGGCGACCGTACGGATGGTCAGCCCCAGATCGACGTGGCCGGTGCCGATCCAGCCGACCGCGGCCATGCTCACCCCACGCCCGACCGGTTCGAGGCGGGCGATCTGCGACAGCGCCGCGATCTTCGGCGCACCCGTCACCGACCCACCCGGTACGAGGGCCCGCAGCAACGCGGCCAGGGACAGCTCACCGGTGACGGGCGCCGACACGACCGACTCGGCCTGCCACAGCGCGGCCCACCGGCGTACGGCGAAAAGCTCCTCGACCTCGACCGGGCCCACGCCGGGCAGGCGGGAGAGGTCGTTGCGGGACAGGTCGACGATCATCACGTGCTCGGCGCGTTCCTTGACCGAGGCCAGCAGCTCGCGGCGCCCGACCGCGGTGGCCGGGCGGGTGCCCTTGATCGGGCGGGTGATGACCCGGCCGTCGCGCACCTCCACGAGCGTCTCGGGCGACGCGGTGGCCAGGGCCCAGCCGGGACCGGCCAGGACGCCGCCGTAGCGCGCGCCCGGCAGCGAGGCCACCCGCAGCAGGGCGGCCGAGGGATCTCCGGCGTACGGCGCGCTGGTATGCCCGACCACATTCACCTGATAGACGTCGCCGCGCCCGATCGCCTCGCGGACCGCGGAGACGGCCGCCGCGTGCTCCTGCGGGGTCCAGCTCGGCTCCCACTCCCCCAACTCCCACCGACCGTTACCGGAAGGTTGCACGGGGTGGTCACCATGGTGGTAGACGACCGCGTACACGTCGGGGATCGACGGCACCGGCGTCTTGGCGGCAGCGGCGCCGCCGGCCATCACGGAACCGGCATCCGCGGACACGTAGAGTGCCGCTCCGCAAATCGAGCCAGCGCTGGTCGGGTGAATCTGGGTGGCCGTTCGGCCAATGTTTCGCACGCCTAGTCCGTTGTCCGCGAGGAACTCGGAGACAAGCTCGGCAGGGTCCCCGCCGTCGGATGAGCGCCATACCAACGAAGTTGACGCTCGGTGACGGCCCTGGCAGGACGCCGGAGCGCCCGGCGGGGAGCCGAAAGGAGGTGTCGGGAAGTGGTCGAACGACCGGCTTCCGTGGACCATCGAATACGAGGATTCTGTCAATGGAGACACCGTCACCCGCCCGAACCGCGGTCGTTCGATCTGAGGTAACGTCCGTCACCGTCGTTGTGAGTCATCACACAGCCCCCCGACCGGAGAAACACCGATGTGCCAGCACACGAACCCCTGTCCCAGTGCCGAAGCCGTCGACCGTGAGGCCGCGCGGACCGTCGCGGCGTGCCGCGAGCAAGGCTGGAGCCTCCTCTGCAACGGCGTGATCGTCTTCGAGGACACCGGCGAGATCCTGCCCGACGGCACGATGATCGCCCCGCACCGCGGCCCCGCCCCTCACGCCCTCGCGGCCTGACCGCGGAACCGCACTCAACCCGCTACCCAGCGTAGCGACGGGGGCCTGCGAACCCAGGCCCCCGCGAAGCCACTATCAGTCCTCGAACGCCTCCGGCGAGGGGCACGAGCAGACCAGGTTCCGGTCGCCGTAGGCACCGTCGATGCGGCGCACCGGCGGCCAGTACTTCGCCGTACGGTCCACCCCGGCCGGGAACCCGGCCACCGAACGCGGGTAGGCGTGCTCCCACTCGTCGGCCGAGACCGCCGCCGACGTGTGCGGCGCGTTCGACAGCGGGTTGTCGCCCGCCGGCCACACCCCCGCCGCCACCTGGTCGATCTCGCCCTTGATGGCGATCATCGCGTTGACGAACCGGTCGAGCTCGGCCAGATCTTCGCTCTCGGTCGGCTCCACCATGAGGGTGCCGGCCACCGGGAACGACATCGTCGGCGCGTGGAACCCGTAGTCGATCAGCCGCTTCGCCACGTCGTCGACCGAGACACCGGTCGCCTTCGTGATCGGCCGCAGATCGAGGATGCACTCATGGGCCACCAGCCCGGTCCCGCCCGTGTAGAGCACCGGGTAGTGCTCCCGCAGCCGCGACGCCACATAGTTGGCCGTCAGCACCGCCGTACCGGTCGCCGCCGCCAGGCCGTCCGGGCCCATCATCCGCACGTACGCCCACGAGATCGGCAGGATGCCGGCCGACCCGTGCGCCGCCGCCGACACCGCGTGGTGCTCACCGGGCAGCAGCGGGTCGCCGGGCAGGAAGTCGGACAGGTGCGCGCGCACCGCGACCGGGCCCACGCCGGGGCCACCGCCGCCGTGCGGGATGCAGAACGTCTTGTGCAGGTTCAGGTGCGACACGTCGGCGCCGAACTTGCCCGGCCGGGCGAACCCGACCAGCGCGTTCAGGTTGGCGCCGTCGACGTAGACCTGGCCACCGGCCTCGTGCACGGCCGCGCACAGGTCGGCGATCGACGTCTCGTACACGCCGTGCGTCGACGGGTACGTCACCATGATCGCCGCCAGGTTGTCGGCGTGCTTCGCGATCTTGGCGTGCAGGTCGGCCATGTCGACGTTGCCCGCGTCGTCGCAGGCCACCACGACGACCCGCATGCCCGCCATGACCGCGCTGGCCGCGTTCGTGCCGTGCGCGCTCGACGGGATAAGGCACACGTCACGGTGCTCGTCGCCACGCGAACGGTGGTAACCGCGGATCGCTAGCAGACCGGCCAGCTCACCCTGCGAACCCGCGTTCGGCTGCACGCTCACCGCGTCGTACCCGGTGATCTCGGCCAGCCACCCCTCCAGCGACGACACCAGCTCGGCATAGCCGGCCGCGTTCGCCGCCGGGGCGTACGGGTGGATGTTCGCGAACTCCGGCCAGGTGACCGGCTCCATCTCGGTGGTCGCGTTCAGCTTCATCGTGCACGAGCCCAGCGGGATCATGCCCCGGTCCAGCGCGTAGTCACGGTCGGACAGCTTGCGCAGGTAGCGCAGCATGCTCGTCTCGGAGTGATGCGTGCGGAACACCGGGTGGGTCAGGTAGTCGCTGGTCCGCGCGAGCGCCGCGATCCCCGAAGAGGCGGCCGCGCCCGGCGTAGCGCCGAAAGCGGCCAGTACGGCGGCGACGTGCGCCACGGTGGTCGTCTCGTCGCACGAGATCGAAACCCGGTCGGCGTCCACCAGACGCAGGTCGATGCCCTCGGCCCCCAGCGCCGCCACGATCTCCTGGGCGCGACCCGGGACGACGGCGGTCACGGTGTCGAAGAAGTCGGTGTGGGCGACCTCGACGCCGGCCGCGCTCAGGCCACCGGCGATCGACAACGCCCGCGAGTGCACCCGCGTCGCGATGTCCTTCAAACCCTGCGGCCCGTGGTAGACGGCGTACATGCTCGCCATGACCGCGAGCAGGACCTGTGCCGTACAAATGTTGCTCGTCGCCTTCTCACGACGGATGTGCTGCTCCCGCGTCTGCAGAGCCAGCCGGTACGCCGGAGCACCATCCGCGTCCTTCGAAACGCCGACCAGACGACCCGGCAACGACCGCTCCAGACCCGCACGAACCGCGAGATAGCCCGCGTGCGGACCACCGAAACCGAGCGGCACCCCGAAACGCTGAGTCGTACCGGCCGCGATGTCCGCCCCGATCTCACCCGGAGAACGCAGCAGCGTCAGACCAAGCAGATCCGCGGCCACGGTCACCAACGCGCCCTTCGCATGCGCCGCCGAGATCAACTGCTCATGATCCCGTACGGCCCCCGAAGCGCCCGGATACTGCAGGTGCAGGCCGAAGAACTCGCCGGGCAGCTCAGCGCCACCATCCAGGTCGACCAGGTGCAGGTCGATACCGAGCGGCTCGGCCCGTGTGCGCAACACCGAGAGCGTCTGCGGCAGCGTGTCGGCGTCGACCACGTACACCTGGGACTTGGACTTGGACGCCCGCTTCGCGAGGGTCATCGCCTCGGCGACCGCGGTGCCCTCGTCCAGCATCGACGCGTTCGCCGTCGTCAGGCCGGTAAGGTCGGTCACCATCGTCTGGAAGTTCAGCAGCGCCTCGAGCCGGCCCTGACTGATCTCCGGCTGGTACGGGGTGTACGCCGTGTACCAGGCCGGGTTCTCCAGCACATTCCGCTTGATCACGGCCGGGGTGAACGTGCCGTAGTAGCCCAGGCCGATCATCGAGGTCGTCACCCGGTTACGGCCGGCGATCGCGCGCAGCTCGGCGATCGCCTCCTCCTCGGAGGCCGCGTCCGGCAGCTCGAGGGACCCGTGCCAGCGGATCACCTCGGGGATCGCCGCCTCCATCAGGGCGTCCAGGGACGCGTACCCGATGGTCTTGAGCATGTGGGTCTGCTCTTCGTTGTCCGGCCCGATATGCCGGGAAGCGAACGTCATGACGGCTCCTAAGAGAGGTCGACAAGGCGGCCTCCCCCTCTGTCACCGCGCACGGCTTCAGAGTCGCCTGCCCACGCGGTCCTTTTGCCTGAGAGGTTCCGGGGAGGATTTGCCCCTTCGGCGCCGACACCAATCCCGTAGGATGTTGCGGTCTCTCCCGCGTGGCTAATCACAACGTACCAGCGCGCATGTTTCACGTTGATGTCTCTAGGGTGGGGTTGTGATCTACACCCCCGCGGGCGACCGCTACGACTCCATGCCCTACCGGCGGACCGGGCGCAGCGGACTGCGCCTGCCCGCCATCTCGCTCGGCCTCTGGCACAACTTCGGCCACGAACGGCCCTGGGACCGCCAGCGCGACATCGTCCGCCGCGCGTTCGACCTCGGAGTGACCCACTTCGACCTCGCCAACAACTACGGCCCGCCGGCCGGCAGCGCCGAGGAGAACTTCGGCCGCATCCTCACCGCCGACCTCGCGCCCTACCGCGACGAGATCGTCGTCTCCACCAAGGCCGGCTACTACATGTGGCCCGGCCCGTACGGCGAGTGGGGCAGCCGCAAATACCTGGTCAGCTCGCTCGACCAGTCCCTCAAGCGCCTCGGCCTCGACTACGTCGACATCTTCTACCACCACCGGCCCGACCCGGACACCCCGCTCGAAGAGACGATGGGCGCCCTCGACGCCGTCGTACGCGCCGGCAAGGCCCAGTACGTCGGCCTGTCGAACTACAACGCCGAGCAGACCGCCGCGGCCGCCGCGATCCTGCGCGATCTCGGCACCCCGCTGCTGATCCACCAGCCGTCGTACTCGATCCTCAACCGCTGGATCGAGAAGGACAACCTGCTCGACACGCTCGAGTCGGTGGGCGCGGGCGCCATCGCCTACAGCCCGCTGCAGCAGGGCCTGCTGACCGACCGCTACCTCGGCGGCATCCCCGACGACTCGCGCGTGCGGACCAGCAACTTCCTCAACGAGAGTGATCTTGACAACCAGACGCTCGGACGCATCCACGCGCTGAACGACATCGCCAAGCAGCGCGGCCAGTCCCTGGCCCAGATGTCACTCGCGTGGGCCCTGCGCGACCCCCGGATGACGTCCCTGATCATCGGGGCCAGCAGCGTCCAGCAACTCGAGAACAACGTCGCCACGATCAACAACCTCACGCTCACCTCAGAGGAGATCGGGGCTATCGACGGGACCGTGCTCGACCTCTGAAACGCGGCGGCTTCCTTGCCGCGTTTCGCATACCGTCGCCGCATGATCGAATTGGTCGAACGGCACACCATCCTCGGCGTCGTGGTCGGATCGCGGGCGTACGGACTTTCCGGGCCCTCCTCCGACCACGACCGCCGGGGCGTCTTCGCCGCACCGACCCGCCTGTTCTGGTCATTGGACAAACCACCGACCCACCTCGACGGGCCCCTGCCCGAACAGTTCTCGTGGGAGATCGAACGGTTCTGCACCCTGGCGCTGCAAGCGAATCCGACGGTTCTCGAAGTGCTCTGGTCCCCCATCGTCGAACAGGTCACACCCCTCGGCTCACGGCTGCTGTCCGCGCGCGACGCCTTTCTGTCGCGTAAAGCCGCTTCCACGTACGGCGAATACGCGCGCGACCAACTCAACCGGGTCGACGCCCGCCGAGCACGAACCGGCGAGACGAACTGGAAACAGGCCATGCACATGATCCGGCTCCTGACGGCCGGCGCCCACGTGCTGCGAACCGGCTCGGTCCTCGTCGATGTGACTCCGCTGCGGACACGGCTGCTCGACATCAGAAACGGGTCGATCCCCTGGCAATCGGTGACGGCGTGGGCCGCCTCCCTGCGCGAGGAACTGTCCTCGGCACTGGCGGCCAGCCCGCTACCGGAATCGCCGGACCGCGACACGATCGACCAACTGCTTCACGCCGTACGAGAGGAGGGCCTCAAATGACGCTGACAGTGCCAATGTGGGCCGGCGAGGTCGTCGCCGCACTGCCCTATCCGGTGGTCTTCGCGACCGTCAGCGGAGCCCACCTGTACGGCTTCGCGTCGATCGACTCCGACCTCGACCTGCGCGCCGCCCACCTGCTGCCCGCCGCCGAAGTCGTAGGACTGCGCACCGGCCCCGAAACCGTGTCGTCCAGCGGATACCGAGACGACATCGAACTCGACGTCGTCAGCCACGACCTGCGCAAATTCGCCCGCCTGCTGAACAGCCGCAACGGCTACGTCCTCGAACAACTGCTCTCGCCACTGGTCGTGGCCACCACTCCCCTGCACTCGCAATTGGTCGCCCTGGCACCGTCGTTCATCACCTCGGGTCACGCCCACCACTACCTCGGCTTCGCGACGTCCCAGGAAAGGCTGTTCGACCAGACCGGACGCCTCAAAGCCGCCCTGTATTGGCTACGCGTCCTGCTTACCGGCCGGCACCTGATGCTCACCGGACTTCTCGAAACGGATCTGAACGTCCTCGGAACCTCGTTGGATTACGTGCCGGAACTGATCGCCATGAAGCAATCGGCCGAGAAGGGACCGTTCCCCGCCGCGCTCGAGGTGCAACTCCGCGCCGACACGGCCCGGCTACGCCTCGAACTCGAAGCCGCCCGGGACGCCACTCCCCTGCCCGCCTATCCCGACGAATCCGCGGTGGACGCCCTCGACGCACTGGTGGTGCGAGCACGCCTGGAAACGGTGTCCTCTTTCGAGAGCGAACGTCAGATGTAGGACTACCGTTTCGCCGCGTTCGCGATGACCTACGCGGTACTCCGCCATTTCCTGACCCGGCAGCGGCTCAAGAAACTCCAGCCGTTCCTGGTCCTCGCCTTCTTCCTGGCCGTGGCGGTGATCGCGGTGAACTGGTGGAAGGAGGACCGCCGCGGAACCCCGATCACCGTCTACAACAAAGTCACCAAAGGACTCGAGATGACCGACACCGGGGCCGGCTATCTGTCGTCCCGAACGGTCAACTCCTGCCGGGTCAAGGGATGTCCGGAAGCGGCCCAGTCGAGCCTCTGGTATCGAGTGACGGACGACGACGGCAATGCGGGCTACCTGGCCGAGGTGTGGGTGGTTCGCGACCAGCGCGGCGGGTTGGGCCTGCCGAACTGTTAGCCGCCGCGACGCGGGACCAGTGACCGACCGCGGTCCGGGGCGAGCATGGTCTGCCCCGGTTTACCGCGCCGGAAAGAATGCGATTCCGCTGCCCCGGTCATTGATGTCACCGCCGCCGAACAGCTCGCATCGATCACCGCGCATGCTCCGATAACGCGCGCGGCACACGTTCCCGCACGTGAAAGCAGATTTCCTCGACATCCGGGAGCCCAGGAATTGCTTCTCATGGGTCGTCGCCGAAGGCGTCGTTCTGTGTTCTGCGGCTCCGCCGCTATGGCATCCTAGGAAACTAGGAACTCGGTTTGGGCAGGGTGTCGGTTTACGCTGATCGCATGTCCACCGCTTCTCGTGTCGCTGTTCACCTCGCTCGGCCGCATCGGGCCGTCCTGGTGGCGGGGACCCTGGGCGAATTGAACGGGCCGACAAGCGGTTTGGTCGAGCTTCCATTGCGGCTCTGGTGGGGGCCGCGCAGCGCGTTCGACCTGGCCCAGCCGACCATGCTCGCCTGGATGTACGAGAACGTTCTGCGCGAGGCGATCCGGGTCGAGGAATTGCGCGGCTATCTGCACGGCGCGACGCTCGTGCGGGTGTGGCCGGAGCTCAATCTCCCCCGCGCGGTGCGGGCGGCCTGGGAGGCCCGGCATCCCCGGTTGCGCGCGGCCGGTCTGCGGCCCCACGCCGATCAGCTGGCCGGAGCCGGCGCCCTCTGACCGTGCCGGCCAGGCGCGGCTGCTGACCCCGGCAGACGGCTGACATCGCGATCGACACGTGCCTTGCCCAGTGCGCTGATGGACAGCCTTACTAACTGGCGCTGCACTAACTGACGCTGCCGCCGGGGACGGGCGCCATTCTTGCTCCCGGCTGCGAGGACGAGAGGTTTCCCGAGCCCTGATCGATCGAGGCCAGGAGCCGCCGCAGGGCCGGCAGATCGCCGGTTGCGGTGGCGGTTCCGGTGGTCAGTGCCTCGTCCAAGGCTTCCGGGTCCTCGAGGAGGGTGTTGAACGTCTTGGGGCTGGTACGCAGGGTCGCGGCCGGGTCGGGTGGCTCGCCGGGGGTGATGTGCCAGCGGTCGCCGTCCGGCTCGACGGTCCAGACCCGGTCGTCGAGTTCCAGGCGGTAGGCCGGCGACTGCGGGTCGGGGCGGCCGGCTGTGCGCAGGTAGATGAGGACCGAGGTCGCGCTGAGGGTCGTAGGCGTGCCGGGGAGGGGGAACTGGACGCCCCACACGCCCAGCGCCAGGACTATGGGCTCCAGCTCGCGGCCGCGGGCGGTCAGGTCGTACACCCAGGAACTGGCCGGTGGGGGCAGGCGGCGGCGCGAGATCACGCCGTGCGCGTCGAGTTCGCGCAGGCGGTCGGTGAGCAGGTTGGAGCTGGCGCCGGGCAGGGCTCGGCGCAGGTCGGTGAAGCGTTGCGGGCCGAGCAGCAGTTCCCGCACGACCAGCAGGGCCCACCGCTCCCCCACCACGTCGAGGGCGCGGGCGATCCCGCAGGCGTCCGCGTAGGTGCGACTGGTCGGCATCGGCATCCTCTCACTTCAACAGCAAGACTAGAGGGTTGTTTTTAACAACCAGCAAGGTCTAGCGTCGAGGGCAGGAGGTGGAACGACATGGGACTGCCTGTCGTGCATTTCGAGATCATCGGGAGCGACCCGGAAGGGCTGCAGCGCTATTACGGCGACCTGTTCGGCTGGACGTTCGAGGTGGGTGACACGGTCAGTGAGAACGTGTCGCAGCCAGGGCGGTACGGCTTCGTCAGCGGCGAGACCGTCCAGATCAACGGTGGCATCGGGGGCGGCGACGGCTTCCGGCCCAGCGTCCTGTTCTACGTCGGTGTCGACGATGTGGAGGCGGCCCTGAAGCGGGCCGAGAAGCTCGGCGGCACCCGGCGCATGGGGCCCGAGGGCCGTGCTGGAGCTCTCGTCGTCGGGCACTTCACCGACCCCGAAGGCAACCTCGTGGGCGTGGCCGGTTCAGCCTGATCACTGAGCGTGAATTTCGGTCGGCTTTGCTCCCCTGTTCAGCACTCTGCGTATCAGGGGGGCGCGAAGATCGTGGTGCCCAGGATGCTCGCTCCGATGACCGGCGGGCCCCCGGGATCCGGAGTGCCGATAGCCTGACGCGATGGCGAGCGTCGACGACTTCTATGCCGATGTCGCTCGGGTGGCCCTCGCGGTCGCCACCAAACACGGGTTCGTTCTCGGCGGGGGCTTCGCCTGGCTGGTGAACGGGCTGGTCAAGCGGCCCACCGAGGACGTCGACCTGTTCACCGACACGGCCGGTGGGGTCGCCGCGGCGGCGGGTGAGGTGAGCTCCGCGCTGCGCGAGGCCGGCTACCGGGTCGTACGGGAGGAGGGCGACGAGCTCTTCGAAGGCATGGACGAGGACCTTCAGGAATTCCTCGTCGCGACCGACGACCGGGCCTTGAGGCTGACGCTGTGCCGGCTCGACCGGCAACGTACGCCCGTGGTCATGGAACTCGGCCCGGTCATGCACCTCGACGATCTGGTCGCCACGAAGGTCGCGGCCCTGGTCAACCGGCGTGAGGTGCGCGACTACATCGACGTCGCGGCCGCCCTTGAGCGCTACTCCCTGGCCCAGTTGCTCGAGCTGGGGCGGCACGCCGACCCGGCGCTCGATCCGGAAGATGTGGCCGACGCCGGGCGTTATCTGGATCGGCTGGACGACGCGCGGTTCGCGCTCTACGGCCTCGATCCGCGCCAGATCCGCGAGCTGCGGCAACGCCTGGCGACATGGCCCCGCCCACGATCCATATGATTGACGAATCATGACTCTGACCGATCGCCTCCCCGGCACCAACGAGCCCGACGCTGTCTTCGACGCCTTCCAGAAGTGGGCCACCGAGCAGGGCCTGGCCCTCTACACCCATCAGGAAGAAGCGCTCATCGAGATAGCCACGGGGGCGAACGTCATCCTGAACACCCCGACCGGCTCGGGCAAGAGCCTGGTCGCGATGGGCGCGCACTTCGCCGCGCTCGCCGACGGGCGTACGACGTTCTACACCGCGCCGATCAAGGCGCTGGTCAGCGAGAAGTTCTTCGCCCTGTGCGCGGCCTTCGGGGCGCACAACGTCGGCATGCTGACCGGTGACGCCAGCGTGAACGCGGACGCGCCGATCATCTGCTGCACGGCTGAGATCCTGGCCAACCTGGCGCTGCGCGAGGGCAAGGACGCCGACGTCGGCCAGGTCGTGATGGACGAGTTCCACTTCTACGCCGAGCCCGACCGCGGCTGGGCGTGGCAGGTGCCGTTGATCGAGCTGCCGCAGGCCCAGTTCATCCTGATGTCGGCGACGCTCGGCGACACCACCCGGTTCGTCGACGACCTGTCCCGGCGTACGGGCCGTGAGACCGCCGTGGTGAGCAGCGTCGAGCGGCCCGTCCCGCTCGTGTTCTCGTACGCGATGACGCCCTTGCACGAGACGATCGAGGAGCTGCTGCAGACCAAGCAGGCACCGGTCTACATCGTGCACTTCACGCAGGCGGCCGCGCTGGAACGGGCGCAGTCGCTGATGAGCATCAACATGGCGACGAGGGCCGAGAAGGACGCGATCGCGGCGGCCATCGGCAACTTCCGGTTCACCGCGGGCTTCGGCAAGGCGCTGTCCCGGCTCGTGCGGCACGGCATCGGCGTGCACCACGCGGGCATGCTGCCCAAATACCGCCGGCTGGTCGAGACCCTGGCCCAGGCGGGGCTGCTCAAGGTCATCTGTGGGACGGACACGCTCGGCGTCGGCATCAACGTGCCGATCCGTACGGTGCTGTTCACGGGCCTTTCCAAGTACGACGGGGTGAAGACCCGGCTGCTCAAGGCGCGCGAGTTCCACCAGATCGCCGGGCGCGCCGGACGGGCCGGGTACGACACGCTCGGCACGGTCATCGTGCAGGCGCCCGAGCACGTGATCGACAACGAGCGGGCGCTGGCGAAGGCGGGCGACGACCCGAAGAAGCGGCGCAAGGTCGTACGGAAGAAGCCCCCGGAGGGCACGATCGGCTGGGGCCAGCCCACCTTCGACCGGCTCGTCGCGGCCGACCCGGAGCCGCTGAACTCGTCGTTCCAGGTGTCGCACGCGATGCTGCTCAACGTCATCTCGCGCGGCGGCGACCCGTTCGCGGCGATGCGGCACCTGCTCACCGACAACCACGAAGACCCGGCCGCGCAACGCCGGCACATCCGCCGGGCCGTCGCCATCGCCCGGGCGCTGGTCGCGGGCGGGGTCATCGAACGTACGGACGAGGGCACCTACCGCCTCACCGAGGACCTGCAACTCGACTTCGCGCTCAACCAGGCGCTGTCGCCGTTCGCGCTGGCCAGCCTGGAACTGCTCGACCGTGAGGCCCCGGACTATCCGCTGGACGTGGTGTCGGTGATCGAGTCGACGCTCGAGGACCCGCGGCAGGTTCTCTCGGCGCAGCGGCAGAAGGCGCGCGGCGAGGCGGTCAACGCGATGAAGGCCGAGGGCATCGAGTACGAGCAGCGGATGGAACTCCTCGAGGACGTGACCCACCCGCGGCCGCTGCTCGAGCTGCTCGAGGCGGCGTACGAGACGTACCGGCGGGGTCACCCCTGGGTCGCCGACTACGAACTGAAGCCCAAGAGCGTCGTACGGGACATGTACGAGCGGGCCATGACGTTCACCGAGTACGTGTCGTTCTACGGGCTGTCGCGCTCCGAAGGGCTGGTGCTGCGCTACCTGGCCGACGCGTTCCGGGCGTTGCGCCAGACGGTCCCCGAGGACGCCCGCACCGAAGAGCTCACCGACCTGATCGAATGGCTGGGCGAGCTCGTACGGCAGGTCGACTCGAGCCTGCTCGACGAGTGGGAGCGGCTGCGCAACCCCGGCGCGGTGGTCGAAGAGGTCCGCCTCGACGACAAGCCGCCCGCGGTCACGCGTAACACCCGCGCGTTCCGGGTGCTGGTGCGCAACGCGATGTTCCGCCGGGTCGAGCTGGCGGCGCTGCGGCGCTACAGCGAGCTGGGCGAACTCGACGGCGAGTCCGGCTGGACGGCCGACCGCTGGCAGGACGCGATCGAGGACTACTTCGACGAGTACGACTCGCTGGGCACCGGACCGGCCGCTCGCGGGCCGGCGTTCCTGCACATCGAGGCGGGCACCACGGCGTGGGTCGTACGGCAGGTCTTCGAGGACCCGGAAGGCGACCACGACTGGGGCATCGAGGCGACGGTCGACCTGGCCGCGTCGGACGAGGCCGGCGCGGCGGCGATCGTCGTGACCTCGGTCGGACCGCACTCGCCATGACCCCGGCGGGTCTCGCGCCGCTGCCCCGGAGGCGCGTGGCCGCCGGGTTCGTCCTGACCCTGGTGGGGCTGCCGGCGTTGACGGCGGTGGCCCGCTCCACCGGGCTGCTGCTGGCCGACGGGGTGCTGCTGTTCCTGGCCGCGGTGGTGGCGGTGGCGCTGCTCGGGGGGCTGTGGCCGGCGCTGCTGGCCGCGGTGGGCGGGTTCCTGCTGCTCAACTACTTCTTCACGGCCCCCGTACGCAGTCTCGACGTCAACACGGCGCAAGGGGCTTTGGCGCTGGCGGTGTTCGTGCTGGTCGCGCTGGCGGTGTCGGGGATCGTGGACGTGGCCGCCCGCCGTTCGCGCCAGGCCGCGGCGGCGTCGGCGGACGCGCGGGTGCTGGCGGCGGTCGCGGGTGGGGTGCTGGCCGGGGCCGACCCGTTGAAGGGGCTGCTCTCCGAGCTGCGGGAACTGTTCGGTTTGGAGTCGGTCACGCTGCTCGAGCGCACGTCGGCGGGCTGGCGTACGGCCGCTTCCACAGTTTCCGACATTTCCGATTTTCTGGATTCTCACAATTCATCGCTTTTCGGAGCAGCCACCGCCTCCCCCTCCCACCCGGGTGCAGAAAACCCTACCGACTCCGCGACCGACGAAACCGGTCGTCCACAGGCCGCCGCTTATCCACAGGAAGCGAGCGGGGCGGGCCCGATTCGTTCGGCGATCCCGGCGGACGGAGCAGACCCGGCGCACCCGGCCGACGAGAACTGGGTGCCCGCCGACGAGAGCTGGGTGCCCGCCGACGACGGGCTCGTCCTGGCCCTGCGCGGCCGCCCCCTCGACCCCGGCGAGCAGCGCATAGCCCGCGCGTTCGGCGCCCAGGCCGCCATCGCCCTGCGCCAGCGCCGCCTCACCACCGCCGCCGAGGGTGACCGCGTCCGTTCCGCACTGCTGGCCGCCGTGAGCCACGACCTGCGCACCCCCCTGGCCTCCGCCAAGGCCGCCGTAGCCGGTCTGCGCAGTGACGAGGTCCACTTCGACGAGGAGGACCGCCGTGAACTCCTCGAGACCGCCGACGAGTCCCTCGACCGCCTGGGCGCGCTGCTCGCCAACCTGCTCGACATGTCCCGTCTGCAGGCCGGGGCCCTGGCCGTGCACCCCACCGACGTCGGCTTCGAGGATGTCGTCCCCGCCGCCCTCGACGAGCTCGGCCCAGCCGGACGGCGCGTCACCGTGCGCCTGCCCGACGACCTTCCCGCCGCGTACGCCGACCCTGGGTTGCTCGGCCGGGTGCTGGTCAACGTCGTCGGCAACGCGCTGCGCTACAGTCCCCCCGACCGCCCGCCGAAGATCGTCGGGCAGGCGACGGACGACCGGGTCGAGCTGCGCGTCGTCGATCACGGTCCGGGCATCCCGTCCGGTGACCGCGAGCGCGTCTTCCAGCCCTTCCAGCGTCTGGGCGACCGCGACAACCACACCGGCGTCGGTCTCGGCCTCGCCCTGTCCCGGGGCCTGACCGAGGCCATGGACGGCGCCCTGACCCCCGAGGACACACCCGGAGGAGGCCTCACGATGGTCCTCACGCTGCCGATGGGCCGGCCGTGACCCGCATCCTGGTCGTCGACGACGACCCTCAGATCCTTCGGGCGCTGCGCATCAACCTGCGGGCCCGCCAGTACGAGGTCGACCTGGCCGCCGACGGCGCGGGCGCTCTGAAGGCCGCGGCCGCCCACAACCCCGACCTGATCGTGCTCGACCTGGGTCTGCCCGACATGGACGGCGCCGAGGTCATCCGGGGGCTGCGCGGCTGGAGCGCCGTGCCGATCATCGTGCTGTCCGGGCGGGCCGAGGGCACCGACAAGGTGACCGCGCTCGACGCCGGGGCCGACGACTACGTGACCAAGCCGTTCGGCGTCGACGAGCTGCTGGCCCGCATCCGCGCGGTCACCCGCCGGGCGGTGCCGAGCGACGCCCCACCCGGCCCGGTCACCGTCGGTCGTTACACGATCGACCTGGCCGATCACACGATCAGCCCGGACCAGCGGCTCACCCCCACCGAGTGGCAGCTGCTCGAACGGCTGCTGCGCAACCCGGGCAAGCTGATCACGCAGCGCAGCCTGCTGCACGACGTGTGGGGTCCGCAGTACGGCACCGAGACCAACTATCTGCGGCAGTACATGGCCCGGCTGCGCCGCAAGCTCGAGGACGACCCGACCCGCCCCCGGCATCTGATCACCGAGCCCGGGATGGGCTACCGCTTTCAACCCTGAACGGCGCTCCGGTCGCGGCGCAGGCGGAGGACCGGCCTGCCAGCAGGTCGTCGAGCACACATTCGTACGCCGGGTCGGCCGGATATCCGCTGTGCCCGCGCGCGTGCTGCCGCGGCTGGAACGCGGAGTCCTCGATCGTCGCCGGGTCACGGAAACGAAGGTCGGGCCCGACCGCCCAGTAGCGCGCCTTCGGGCAGTTCTCCCCGCCGCACGGTGTCTCGCACCCGCACCGGGCCTGCGCCGTGTGCCCGGGACAGCCGGCCGCGCAGTCCATCCGCCACCACCGCTCGATGTCCGGCCCGAAACCCGCGTCCGCCCAGGCCAGCACCGGTCCCCCGAGCGGGTCGGTCCACCGGTAGACGTTGCGCCACCGTCCGCCGAGCCCGTTATGGACCCCGCGTAGCACCGCGTAGCCGAAGTAGGACGGGAAGAACCGTGCGTACAGGAACTGCAACTGCGATCCGTACGTGACCATGTGGAGTTTGCCGAGCGCGATCCGGGCCCGGTCGCCGTCGCCGCGCCCCAGCTCCTCGAGCACCGCGCAGGCGGCGGCGGTGATCACGCTGCCCTGGCTGTGCCCGGAGAGCACGACCTGCGCGGCCGGCACCGGCAGCGGTTCGGTGGCGAGCTGGGTCGCGCGCGCGGCCACGGCCAGCACGGCGCGGCCACCGTAGGGCGGCGGGCACAGCGGATGCCCGAGCCGTGGCCAGAACGACAGCAGGTCCCAGATGATGCCTACCCCCGTACGCAGAGCGGGTTTACGCCACGTGCCCAGCCCGAGCACGGCCAGCCCGGTCGCGCCGAACGACACCACCAGGACACCGAGCCGGCCGAGCGGCCGGGGAAACATGTCGATCTGCCGCGGCAGGACGATCAACCCGCCGCACCAGATCGCGGCCAGGATCACCGCGGCGCCGCCGAGGATCGCGAGCAGCCCGAGCACGTGGTGGTAGCGGTAGCGGACCAGCGCGATCCGCCACCGGAAGGCCACCCGGGCGCGGGCCGGGTCGAGACCGCGCTCCCCCACGTAGTCGGCGCAGAGCAGCCGTTCGAAGCCGTCGCGGTTGAGCAGGAACACCAGCAGCGACGCCGCCACGACGAGCACGAAGCCGCCGACCAGCCACTCCGCCTCTCGTGCCAGGGTCGCCAGGCTCACCTCGTGCCGCACCCGATACGCGTCCACGACGAGCGTCACCGCCAAGATCAAGAACAGGACCCACCAGCCCGTACGGCGCAGCAGCCAGGCCGCGAGAGGCAACAGCGACACGGCGAGCAGCACCGCGAGCGCGCCCCACACCGCAGCCATGATCCAGTAGACGTGGGCCACCTCGATCTTGCCCGTGGTGGGTGGGGCGGCGGTCTCGAAGACGGGGTCGCCCAGCGCCCGGGCGGTCCAGAACACGGCCGCGGCGCTCATGCCCAGCCCGACGGTCGCACCGATCGAGGCCCCCATCCAGCCGGCCAGCCCGCCGAAGAACGGGCGGAACGGCTTCGGCACGTCCCGTAGCTGCCGCCCGCCGTCCCCGCGGGCGAGCCACACGCACACCGCCAGCAGGACCAGCAGCACCACGCCGAGCAGGACGCTGACCCCGTTGGCGACCGCGGCGAACAGGCGGCTCGCCGCACGCGGGCCGGGCGCCGCGACGTGGTCGAGACCGATCCAGGCCAGGACGACGGCCAGCACCGCGGAGCTGGCCGTCAGATAGCGGGTGACCCGCATCCACAGCCGCAGCGCCGCCGTGTCGTGCCCGTCGGAGTAGGGCAGACCGTCGTCGTCGGTGGGTGGGGCGGGATCGGCGAGCACGACGAACAGGCTGCTCGCCAGGCCCGCGAACAGGAAGACCGCCACGCCGACCCAGGCCGTGGTGAACAGGCCGGGCCAGTCGCGCGGCGTCCCGAGCACGGCCAGGGCGAGCAGGCCCGCGACGGCGCAACCGGCCCAGACGTGCGCGGCGCGCTGCAGCGAGGTCGGGTGGGCGCTGCGCCAGAAGCCCGGGTCGCCGACGTCACCGTTGCCGCCGGGTCGGGGGGCCCGCCTCGGGCCGGGCGGGTCGAGCGGGAACGCGAGCCGGTCGAACTGCCAGAACACGGCCAGCACGACGGCCGGCAGCAGCGCGGCGACGGTCAGCCGCACGCCCGGCGAGCGTTCACCGAACCATTTCAACAGCCCGGAGTCGACCTCGCAGATGCTGCCGGTGCATTGCCGGGCCAGCACGTTGAACGCCAGATAGCAGGTGGTCACCACGATCGTCAGGGTCAGCAGCAGGCCCAGCAGGCGCAGCACCGCGTCGGCCAGCCGGTCACGCCGACGACGCCGACGGGGCATGAGCAGCGCGAAGCGGGCCACGTTGACCAGGGCGAACGGCAGGAACAGCAGCCACAGCGCCCGCGACGGCGAGCCGGCTGTGTAGCGACCCCAGTGGTAGCCCTCGACCACGCGGTCCGGCGGCGTGTCGTGCGTACGCCGGAAGATCCGGCCGTCGTCGTCGCCGGCGACCTGCTGGGGCCACGGATCGTCGAGCATCTGCTCGATCGGCGTGCCGCTGACGCCGTGCACCCGGATCTCGGCGATCCGCTTGTTCTGACGAGACATGGTCGCCACTATGCGGGTGCGCGGGCCGCCCGCGGCCGGGTGCCTTATTCCGTACCCGATCGGGGTATAGGGCCTGGTCATGAGCATGTTCGTTCTTGTCCCCGGCGCGTGGCACGGCGGCTGGTGGTACGAGCCCCTGGCCGTCGAGCTGCAGAAGCTGGGGCACCGCGCCGAGTGCGTGACGCTGGCCGGCCTGTGGCCCGACGACGATCTGACCCGCCGCCCGGTCAACCTCACGACCCACGTCGAACAGCTCGACACCCTGGTCGAGGACCTGACCGCGGGCGGCGACCCGGTGGTGCTGGTCGGCCACAGCTACGCCGGCCAGGTGATCAACGGCGTGGCCGACCGCAACCCGGCCCGGGTCAGCGCCCTGGTGCACCTGGACACCGACGTGGTCGAGGACGGCGAGTCGTGCTGGGACGTCACGACCGACGCCAACCGGTCGTACTTCCTCGACGCGATCGGCGGCGACGGCCTCGGTCTGGCGCCGATGCCGTTCTTCGACGACCGCGCGCGCCCGCACCCGTTCGCCACCCTGCTCGAGAAGAGCCGCCTCACCGGTGCCTGGCGCGAGGTGCCGATCAAGCGGTACGCCGCCGCCCTCGACACCCCCGGCGGCGTGCAGGCCCCCACGACGATGGCCAAGCTGCGCGACGACCCGGCCTGGCGTTACGAGGAATGGCCGACCACCCACAACGTCCTGCGCGACGGCCCGGAACGGGTGCTGAATCTGATTCGCGACCTGTGACGTGCCGATCGCCGGTGCGGGCGGCGTAGAATCGGGGTCGACCCGACCGGGGCCAGTGCGCTCCGGTTCGGGTCGTTGCGTTTCCGCCGTCACCGCCAGGGCCGGCGGCGGGGCAGACCGAGCAGCCGGGAGCGGCCGAGTGTCCTACAGCGACGTACACACGGCCGACGGCCGGCGCCTGCGCTACGAGGTCTCCGGCGCGCCCGACGGAATTCCGGTCTTCCTGCTGCACGGCACCCCGGGCAGCCGCGTCGGGCCGCACCCCCGAGCGATCGTGCTCCACCGCCTGGGCATCCGGCTGATCAGCTACGACCGCCCCGGCTACGGTGGCTCCGACCGAAGTCCGGGCCGCAGCGTGGCCGATTGCGCCGCCGACGTGGCCGCCGTCGCCGACGACCTACGCGTCGACCACTTCTCGCTGGTCGGCCGCTCGGGCGGCGGACCCCACGCGCTCGCCTGCGCCGCGCTGCTGCCCGAGCGGGTCACCCGCGCCGCGGTGCTGGTCGGCCTCGCCCCGCACGACGCCCAGATCGACTGGTTCGACGGCATGATGACCTTCAACCTGGAGGGATTCGGCGCGGCCGGTGAGGACGAGGCCCGACTGATCGAGCGGCTGCGACTCGAGGCCGACCGCACCCGGCGCAACCCCGGCAGCCTGCTCGACGAGCTACGCCGCCAGATCAGCGCCCCCGACCGGATGGTCGTCCGCGATCATGTGGTCCAGCGCCTCCTCGTCGAGACCTACGCCGAGGCGACCCGCCCGGGGCCGTACGGGTGGATCGACGACGTGCTGGCGCTGCGACACGACTGGGGCTTCGACCTGTCCGGCATCGTGCAGAGCGTGCGCGTCTGGCACGGCGCCGAGGACAACTGCGTCCCGCCCGCCCACGCCCGCTGGATAGCCGAGCAGATCCCGGCCGCCGAGCTGTTCGTGCCGGCCGGCACGGGTCACTTCAGCGCGATGGATGTGGTTCCGCAGATGCTGGCCTGGGTGTCCGGGTCCGAGCCGAGCCTGGCCCTGTCGGTCTGACCGGCACTAGGGTGCGGTGATGATCGGCACCACCATCGCCCACAAGTCGACGCTGGTCTATTTCGGGGACGACACCTTCGCGTACGCGGGCCGACATCAGCACGACGAGATGCGGCTGCACACGCACAGCTTCGTCGAGGTCGCGATCGTGTCGGCCGGCAGCGCGGTGCACCACAGCCTCGACGGCCGCCGGCCGCTGACCGTCGGCGACGCCGTGCTGCTGCGGCCGGGCGTGTGGCACGGCTACGAGGACTGCCACGACTTCGAGGTCTACAACTTCTGCTTCTCGGCCGAGCTGTTGCGTCGCGAGCTGGCCTGGACCCGCGACGACCCGTTGCTGAGCCACGTGCTGTGGACCGGCCCGTACGCGGAGCGCCGCCGGGGCATCCTCACCACCCACCTGGCGCCCGCCGAGCGTGTGGAGTGCTTCACCCACCTCGACGCACTCGCCGACCTACACCCCCGGTCGCGGCACCTGCACCGCGCCGACATGATCGCGCTGGTCGTGCTGGCGCTGGGCTGCGTGGCCCGCACGGTCGGCGCCGACGCCCGCCCCGAGCCGCCGCACCCGGCCGCCCTCGAGGTGATGCGCCGCATCGAGAACGAGCCCGCCCGCACGTGGACGCTGGCCGACCTGGGCGACGGCCTGCACCTGGCCCCCGGCTATCTGGTACGGCTGTTCAAGTCGGTGACCGGGCTGCCGCCGATGGCGTTCCTGTCGCGCCACCGCGTCGAGATGGCCGCCGAGATGCTGCTGCACACCGACCGTACGGTCCGGGCGATCGCCGAAAGCGTCGGCTGGCCCGACCAGAACTACTTCGCCCGCCGTTTCCGCGCCCACTACGGCCTGACCGCCACCGAATACCGCGCCCGTTTCACCCGCGGCTACGAGCTCGGACCCAGCCGCCCGCCCGCCGCGGTGGCTCAGAACGGGTGAGGGTCGAGAGTGCGGTGCAGGTAGCGCCCCTCACGCGCCGTTTCGATCGCCGGGTGCACGTCACCCAACGCATCGCGTAACCGCCGGACGGCGTCACGTTCCCGGGCGGCGTCATGACCCTTGATGTCGGTCTCGACGAGGCTCAGGTTGGCCGCGGCGGCGGCCGCGGCCGGGTGGGCGGCGCCCAGCACCCGTTCGATGCTCTCGACCACCGGAACGATCAGGGCGTACGCCTCGGAGACGGCACCCAGTTCGGCGGTGAACACGGCCAGGTTCATCCTCGCCGCGAGCGTGTACGGGTGTTCGGCCCCCAGCCCGTCGCCGAGCCCTTCGGCCGCCTCCCGCGCCATCCGCAGGGCGCTGGTCGGGTCACCGGCGACCCGTGCGGCCGCGGAGCGGTTGACCAGGCACGCGAGCGTGTGGGGATGCGACGGGCCGAGGCCCGCGCGGTAGAGCCGCTCGATCCTGATCATCTCGTCGGCGGCCACGTCCGGTTCGTTCAGCGCCAGCAGGCAGACCGCGCGGCTCAGCCGGCTCATCAGCGTCTCGGGGCCGTCGGGCCCGAGCAGGCGGTTGAGGTTCTCGTAGGCCATGTCGAACCGGGCGGCGGCCTCACGGTGGCGGCCCGCGACCCGCTCGGAGACCGCCAGGTTCGTCATCGTGGTGAACCTCCGCGGCGCGTTGTCGCCCAGCGCCGCGCGGTGCCGGTTCAACACGTCCTGCAGCAGCAGGATCGACTTCGCGTACTCGCCGGTGTCACGCAGGCCCCGGCCGTAGTTGTTGCCGACCTGCAGCGTCTGGGTGTGCAGCGGGCCCAGCACCAGTTCGCATCGTTCGAGCAGGTGGTGCTCGCGGTCCCGGGCGTCCCGCACCCGGCCGGACAGGCGCAACGAGGTCGCCAGGTCGGTCATCGCCGCCAGGGTGCGCGGGTTGTCCCGGCCGAACGCCTCGATCCACGTCGCCGTCGTCAGCTTGTCGATCTCCAGCGCGTCGGGGTACCGCCCCAGCGCCCGCAGGCTGGTGCCGAGCTCGCCGGCGGTCGCCAGCGTGTGCGGATGGGTGTCGCCGAGCAGCACGCGCTGTTCGGCGAGAACCTCCTCGGCCAACTGGCGGGCCTCGCCGAACTCTCCCCGGTCGCGCATGATGCCCGCCAGCAGCGAACGCAGGTGCAGCAGTTGCCTGCTCAGCGCGTCCCGCTCGGCCGGCTCGGCGAGCTGCTCGATCAGCTCGGTCCAGGACCGCACGCACTCCTCGGCGAGGCGTCGGCCGTCGGTGTAGCTGCCGGACAGCCAGGCGAACCGCACCTGGTCGATCATCAGCCGGCGTACCGGTTCCACGCGGGACAGGGAGGCGCGGGCCACCTCGAGGTGCGGCCAGATCTGCCGGAAGCGCGGCCAGGTGGCGGGATCGTCCACCTCGCCGGTGGGCCGGCTCGCCGCCAGCACCAGATGCGCCTGCCGGCGGGCCTGCTCCACCTCCTCGGCGGTCATCCGCTGCCGCACCGCGTGCTGCACGAGGCGATGCACATGGATCTGCCCACCGCCGACGTCGACCTTCAGCAGCGCCAGGCGGTGAATCTGCTGGACCAGCGCTCCCCGGTACATCGCGTCGTCGACCGCCGGGTCGAGCGGGCTCAGCAACTCGGCCATCCGGTCGCTGTAGATCAGATCGAGGGCGATCCGCGGCGCGAGCACCGAGCACAGCGTCAACAGCCGGTACGCCGCCGGGGACCGCTCCTCCAGGCGCCGTAGCGACAGGTCCCAGGCGCCTTCCAGGTCCGCCGGGCCGAACTGCTCGACGTGGCGCAGGTACGCCTCGATCGGCGCCCCCGTGTCGGCCAGCCAGGCGCCCGCCGCCGCCACCGCGATCGGCAGGTCGCCCAGCAGGTCAGCCAGCCGGGAGGCGTCCTCCAGACCCAGCGCCGGCACCCGCCCGCGCAGGTGGACGACGCTCTCGCGGCGGTCGAACACGTCCATCCGGACCATCTGGGCGTGTTCGGCCCAGGCCGCGTTGCGCGAGGTCACGATGACGTGCCCGCCGGGCCCGCCGGGCAGCAGGCGGGTGATGGCGCCGACCTCCTCGGCGTTGTCGAAGACGACCAGCCAGCGGCGGGCGTTCGTGTTGGCCCGCCGCAGGGCGTTGAGCACCGCCTGCGCGGCGTCGGAGATCCCGCTTTCCGCGGTCAGGCCCAGTTCACCGGCCAGGTCGGCGAGGCCGGTGTCGATGAAGGTCACCGGGTCGGCGTCGATCCACCAGACGAAGTCGTAGGCGTTGCGGAAGCGGTGGGCGTACTCCGCCGCGACCTGGGTCTTGCCGACGCCGCCCATGCCGTGCAACGCCACCGGCGACGGCGCGGTGGGGTTGCCGCTGCTCTGCAGCTTCTCGCGAAGGTCGAGCAGGTCCCGGTCGCGGCCGGTGAAAAGCACGTTGCGATGCGGGGCGTTGAACAGGACGGTCGAGCGACCCGGGAACCGCAACCCGAGGCGGCTGCGGTCGATGTCGGCGGCCGAACGGCCGACGAGGCGTAGCAGGTCGGCGACGGCCGCGTCCTCGTTGCGCCCGACCAGGAAGGCCGAGTCGGCGTCGGCCGGCCCGCGCAGGGACCGGACGTCCGAGACGTAGACCGCCATGGGCGGTCCGGTGTCGCCGCGCCCGCTGGTAACCGCCGGATGCTCGGCGGGCGCGGTGGACGTCGAGATCACGGCCATCGGCCGGCCATCGGGCGCCGGCTCGCCGTGGTCCGGGCCGGCGACGACCGCGTTGACGGTGACGCCGGCCGCTTCGAGCACCGTCGCGATCCACTCGGCCCAGATCCGGTCGTCCGGGGCATAACGGAGCGCGACCGTCGACACGGCCCGCATGGTCAGCCGGACGAACCGGGCGGCCGTCCGTTCGCGCAGCTCCTCCTCCATCAGCGGCAGCCGGTGGATCTCGCCGTCGGTGATGTGCCTGGTCAGGGCCTCGTACGCCGCCAGCATGGAGGCGCTCGGCCCACGCCGGTCGTCGAAGGTGGCCAGCGTCTCCTCGAAGGCGTGCGAGGGCAGGTAGGGCACCTCGACCGCCGACCAGTACGCTTCGCGGTCGGCGGTGGACATCCCGGCCGGCAACTCGGCCATCCGCTGCCGGGCGGCGAGACGCCCCGCGTCGGCGCGCCGCGGTTCGGCGTGATCGACCCGCATCGGAACGGGCAGCACGCGGATGCGCCTGCGGCCCTGTTGCGACGCGATCATCGCGGCCACCGTGGCCGCGCCGTGGATGCCCTGCTCACTGAGGGTGAAGCAGTCGACGAGGACGTCGGCCATGTGAGCGGTGGAGATTCCCGAGACGTCGCTCCACCCCGTACGGCTGTCGATGAGGGCGTAGTCGTAGTTGGTCCGCATGTCCTCGCGGAGCGCGTCGAACAGGGAGCCGCCGCCGAGACGCTCGTAGAACTCGTCCCAGTCACGCTCGTAGACGCTGCGGGCGTAGGTCTGGTTCTCGTGGCCCGAACCGAGGAAGTCGAGCGAGCCACCGCCGGGGAAGTGCTGCCAGTCGATCGTGAAGGCGTGCCTGCTCACCCGGGCGAAATCACGGTGCCAGTTTTCGTGACGCTCGACGTCCTGCAGCGTGGCGTATTCGTAGCCGCGGACCATCTCGATCAGGCCACCCGAATCGGCGAGGGTGTCGGGGTCGATGAAGGGCCGGAAGTAACGGTGCAGGGCGGGCGACTCCAGGTCCCAGTCGGCGACCAGGACCCGTTTGCCGTTGGCGGCCAGGATCCAGGCGACGTTGGCCAGGGCCATCGACCGCCCGGTCCCTCCCTTGTAGGAGTAGAACGTGACCACCGTGCCCTGTCTGTTGTCGACCATTCCGCTCCTCCCGCAATCGGGCCAGTGTGGCCACATGCCATGACAACGACAATGGGCCACGGGGGCGTTCTTTGCCCTCCACGGGTACCGTCCGTAGTGGTACCAGAGCCCTCCGTCGATGCCGTACGGGAGCGAATGCGCATGAACTCAGCCGGACGCTGGACGATCGCCTCCGTGTTGAGTGCCGGCTTCGCCGCCGCGGCGTGGACGGTCGCGGCGTTCCAGTTCGATCTCGACACCGAGACGGCGGCCACCGTCGCCGCCCTGGGGGCGGCCCTGATCGGCGCCCCGGCCGCCGCCTGGGCGTCCGGCGAGAAACGCGGGCCCGGCCCCGAGCCGGCCGGGGCGCGACGGCGGCCCGTCGTGCTGGGCGCTCTGCCCCGGCTCGCCGACGCCTACCAGCGGCGCGCCTTCGACGAGGCGTTCGCCGACGGGCGCGTGGTCGTCCTGACCGGACTCGGCGGCGTCGGCAAGACCCAGCTCGCGGCCGGGCACGCCGTCGAGGCGCTGGGCGGCGGCGCCGTGGACGTGCTCGTCTGGGTCGACGCGGCCGAGCGTGACTCGGTCGTGAGTGGCCTGGCCGCGGCCGCCCGCGAGCTGACCGGCGTCGTCGACAGCGACCAGCAGCGCGGCGCCGTACGGCTGATCGAGTGGACCCGCCGATCGGCCCGCTGGCTCGTCGTGCTCGACAACGTCACCAGCCCGGACGACTTGCGGGGACTGTGGCCGAGCCCGGCGCCGAGCGGCCGGATAGTGGTTACGTCCCGCCGCCGGGACGCGGTCCTGACCGAAAACCAGAGGGTGGTGATCGACGTGGATGTGTTCACCGTCGACGAAGCGGTTTCCTACCTGCGCGCCAAACTTCCGGCCGGCATCTGCGCCGACCCGGCCGCGCTGGCCGCCGACCTCGGCAACCTGCCGCTGGCGCTGGCGCAGGCGGCCGCGTACATGAGCGATCGTGGCATCGACTGCGACACCTACCGGCGCCGGTTCGCCGACAGCCGCCGCCAGCTCACCCGGCTGTTCCCGAAGGACGCCGGCCCCTCCGACGACTACGCCTCGACGGTGACCGCCACCTGGTCGCTGTCGGTCGGGCTGGCCGACACGCTCGACCCGCTCGGGGTGGCCTCGCCGCTGCTGAACCTGCTCGCCTTCCTCGCGCCCACCGGCGTACCGCAGCCGCTGCTCACCGACCGGGCGGTGCTCGCGTACGTCTCCGCCCACCGCACCGCCGGCGAGGGCCCGGTCGACGCCGACGACGCCGGGGACGCGCTGCGCTGCCTGCACCGGCTCAGCCTGGCCACGGTGGACGAGCGCGCCGATCCCCCGCAGGTCTCGGCGCATCGGCTGCTGCAGCGCGTCGTCCGGGAGGCACTCGATCCGGCCGGCCGCCGCGAGGCCGTGCTCGCCGCCGCGGAGGCGCTGCTCGACATCTGGCCGGCCCCGGAACGGTCCATCACCTACAGCCGGGTGCTGCGAGCCAACGCGACCGCGCTCATCGGCTCGGGCGCCGACTTCCTGTGGGAGGGGTCGGCGAGCCCACTGTTCGCGCGGCTCGGGGTGAGCATCGGCTCGACCGGCGACGAGGCGGGCGCGGCTGCCCACTTCCGTGCCCTGGCCGCCGAGGCGGGACGACGGCTGGGACCCGAGCACCGCGACACGTTCCGGTTCCTGGAACGCATGATCTTCTGGCTGGGCGAGGCGGGCGACGCCGCCGCGGCCCTCGAAGCGGCGCGAGACCTTGCGGCCCGCACGACCGCGGCGCTCGGCGACGACGACCCGCTCACCCTGGACGCCGAACTGGCCGTGGCCCGCTGGCTCGGCGAGAGCGGCGACCCGGCCGGGGCGGTCGCCGCCTACGACCGGGTCCTGCCCCGCTGCACGCGGCGGCTGGGCGCCGACCACCCCGACGTGCTGCGCGCCCGCTCGTGGCACGCCTTCATGCAGGGCGAGGCGGGCAACCACGACACCGCCGCGCGCCTGTTCGACGACCTGGTCCGCGACCGCACCCGGGTGCTGGGGGCCGATCACCGCGACACCCTCGCCGCCCGTCACCTGTCGGCGCGGTGGCACGGGCTGGCCGGCTCCTACGATTCCGCCGCCGAGGCCGCGTCCGCCCTGGTCTCCGACGCGCTGCGCGTGCTCGGCCCGGACCATCCCGACACGCTGCACTTCCGGCACACCCTGGCCCGGTTCCGCGGCTTCGCCGGCGACCCGCGCCGGGCCGCCTCGGCCTTCGAGGGCATCCTGGCCGACCGGGTGCGTGTGCTCGGCCCGGAACACCTCTACACGCTGGCCAGCCGATACCAGCTCGCCCGCTGGCGCTATCAGGCCGGGGAACACGCGCGGGCCACCGCCGAGATGGCGGAACTGGCCGGCGAGCGGGCCCGGGTGCTCGGTCCCGCCCATCCGCTCACCCTGCAGGCCGACGGCGTGCTGCGGTTCTGGCGCGGCGAACTGGACGAGCTCCCGCCGGCGGTCACCGCCCGCTCGGACTCGTGAGCGGGGCTCAACCCCAGGCGCCGACCGTGTCGGCCATGCGGGCGACGAAGCGGGAGCCGGCCACGGTGAGGCGGTCGCCGGTGCGCAGACCGTCGATCGCGTCGGCCGTCCAGTCGCGGTATCGGCGGTAGATCTCGCGCCGGCCGTCGCCGCGCTCGGTGCGGCGCCGCCAGATGTCGGCGATCGCGAGATGGGCGTACGCCCCCTGCAGGGCCGCCTCGACCGGGCGCGGGTCGGGCCGCCAGCCGACGTGCAGCCGGTCGCCCGCCGCGTCGTCGGGCACCAGGTCGATCAGGTCGAGGACGGCGCCGAGTTTGGTGTGCTGGAACTCGTGGACCAGCAGCACGGCGATCGCGGCCGGGTCGGCCGTGCGGGCCAGGCCGAGGGCGCCGAACGCGTGCCGCGACGTCGAGCTGCGCAGGGTGCCGTCGGGGGCCGGGGTGAGCGGCACGATGGCGCGCAGCCCCTGCCGCAGGCCGTCGATCTGCCCGGGGGCGTCGGCGGCCAGCCTCGCCCACGCGTCGGCCAGCACGGCCGACCACCCACCGGCGTCGTCGGCGTCGAGCCGTCCGGCCGGGGTGTGCTCCATCCGGTCGCGGTAGGGGTCGGCGTCCTCGAGCAGGACGCGTACACCGCCGACCGTGACCCACCGCGCGGCGTGCCACCCGCGGGTGGTCATGCCCGCCCGCACCTCGGCCCGCCCGCCCGGCCAGCGCAGCGTGAACCCGCCCGGCCCGGCGCAGACCAGCACCTCGGCCGCCGGCGCCGCGAAGAACCCGACCGTGGGCAGGTGGATGCGCCCGTCGTGAGCGCCGACCGGGATGTCGACGCGCAGCCCGGCCCGCACGGCGACGGCGGCCGCGATCGCCGCGACCCGGTCGGGGTCGCAGCCGGCCCCGCCACCACCGTCGAGGCAGCTCACCGCCCACGACCGTACGAACGGATGCCGCAGCACCTCGTCGAAGATCTCCGGCGCCTGCCGTTCCACCTCGGCCAGCAGCGGCCCGCCCGCGGCCGTCTCGCTCATGACCTCGCCGACCAGGGCCCGGTTGACGGCCAGTTCGGCGTCGGCCAGCAGAGCGACCGCCGCGGCGTCGCCGTAGCCGTAGCCGAGACCGTCGAAGGCGTCCGCCGGGAGTGCGCCCAGGTCACCGGCGACCGGACCGGGATGCTCGTTGATCACGGTGATGAGCTCCTTCAGGTCGTCGCAGTACACCGAGGGGTTGTCGAACCCGCGCGCCGAGCTGAACCGGTGGGCGGTGAGACCGCCGCCGCACTGGCGCACCACGTCGCAGGCACGGCAGGTGGCCGACAACGCAACCAGGCCCGAGCGGCGCCGGCGCATGGCGGGCTGCTCGGTCACCTCGTCGGCCGACGCGTCGAAGACCGTCAGCCCGGTCGCGCCGCCGCCGGGCCAGGTGGTCTTCATCGAGTCGGGCTCCTCCCACGCCCCGTCGGTCTCGATCACCACGACGTCGCCGGTGTCGAGACCGATCGTCTCGCTCTGGGTCGGCCCGCCCAGGCCGAGCGAGCGGATCGAGTCGAACAGCCGCACCGGGACCGGGCAACCGTCGGCCAACCAGCGGTCGTGGAAGGCGCGCAGCCACGGCCCCAGCGGCGCGGGCGGTGGGTTGTCCCAGGTGGCGTGGGGCAGCAGCAGGTCGATGCGGGGCGGGCCCTGGGCCAGCAGTGCCTCGTAGACGGCGATCGGGTCGTTGGCCGCGTCCACGGTGCACAGCAAGCCGGCCCACAGTGGACGGAAACGCGGCCGGCGCAGCAGTTCGAGGGCGCGCAGCGTCTGCGGGTGGCTGGTGGCGCCGTTGCGGTAGCGGCGGTGCCGGTCGTTCTCGGCGCGGCCGCCGTCGAGCGACACCCCGGCCCGCACCCCGAACTCGAGCAGCAACTCGCCGACGGGCTCGTCGAGGCGTACGCCGTTGGTCTGCATCCGCAGGTCGAGGTCGCAGACCGGGCCGATCGTGGCGCGCAGCTCGGTCAGGACGGCGCGCAGCCGCCGCGGGCCGAGCAGCAGCGGCTCACCACCGTGCAGCACCACCGAGACGCGGGCCAGGTCGTGCCGCGCGGCGTGCTGGGCTATGCGGGCGGCCGCGGCCCGCACCGTCCCGGGCGCGATCATCACGGGGCGGCCGCGCCAGGACTGGTCGGCGTGCTCGTAGATGTAGCAGTGGTCGCACGCGAGGTCGCAGCGGCTGTGCACCTTCAGCACGAAGTGGCGCAGCGGGCGCCACGGAGCTTCCACCCGATCAGATCGCCGAGCCGAACAGCGCCGTGCCGGAGCGGTCTTCCGATCGCTCGAGCCGGACGATGCGGCGCACGATCGTCACGGACGCGGTGCGCTCGATGCGGTCGATGGGGCTGCGGCGAGCCTCGTCGAGGGGGCGCGGGGCGGGCGTTCTCGCTGTTGTCAACGGCACGGCAGTGACCTCCGGACGCCGGGTACCAGGCACCTGGAAGCATAGACAACACTGAAGGTCATGTCACGAGCACGTACGGTGCCCGCGACGGTCTCAGCTCAACGGTTCCACGGCTCCCCGCCTGATGTTCAGCACCTCGTCCGGAACCGTCAGCGGCTCCTCGCCGGCCGCGATCCGGTCGAACCGGGCCACGTCGACCGGGTCGTCCGGGCCGGGCATCGGGTCCCAGACGTCCCACGGCAACGTCTCGACGCCGTCGACCGCCGCCAGGTCACGCACCACCGCGCCGGCCACGAACCACTCCCCCGACAGCTTCGACGGCGAGAACCCGAAGCTGTGCGGGTCGGCCCCCTCGGTCCGGATCCGGCGCCACGCGTCGGGCCCGGCCAGGAACCGGCCGGGCGGCACGTCCAGCGGATCGAAGTCGAGCTTCAAGTCGGCACGTTGCAGCGCGTCGATCTGCGGGTCGGCCGTCCGCCACCGGTCGCCGTCGCGCAGCTCCACCACCCAGTGGTCGGCCCAGAAGCCGGGCTCGAAGTAGGCGGCGAACCCCGACCGGGCCCGCGCCTCGACGCCGTGCGCGCGCAGCATCGCGACCGTGACGACGGTGAAACTGCGGCACATGGTCACCACCCGGTCGGCGGGCCGCCGGGCCTGCCCGAGCGGCCGGTCACCGGCCGCGTCGAGCAGTTCCTCCGTACGCCGCAGGTGCACGCTGGCCGGGTCACCGGGCGGCACGCCGTAGTGCGCCGCCCAGCCCTCGTGCAGCAACAGGCCCTGCACCGTGGTCACGATCGAGGCGAGGTCGCCGGGAAGCTGCTCGACGGCATCGGCATGGCGTCCGAGGCCGGTCATCATCGATGTCCGCATGCCCTTCAGGATCGTGGCTGACACCGTGTCAGGGTCAAGAGCGCCGGCGCAGCTTGACCGTGCTGTCGACGCGGTGGTGCACGACGCCGTCGACCGACTGCTCGCGGGGATGCTCCTCGGCCAGCAGCACCTCCCAGCCGTCACCCAGCGCCAGGGAGGCGATCACCTCGGCCGGGGCGGGCAGCTCGGGGGCGTTCTCGTGCTCGGCGCGGTGCACCGGGCCGGTGTCCATGTGCCCCTCGATCAGCAGCAGGCCACCGGGCGCCACCGCGGCCACCGCCCGGCGCAGGATGCCCTCCCGGTCGAAGGCCCCCCAGAAGTGCAGAAACTGGGCACTGACCAGGTCGAACTCACCGTCGGGGAAGTCGGAGGCCAGGTCACGCTTCTGCCAGTCGACGGTCACTCCCGCCTCGGCGGCGTGCTCCTGCGCGCGGGCGAGGGCCACTCCCGAGATGTCCACCGCGGTGACCTGCCAGCCGCGCCCGGCCAGCCAGATCGCGTCGCCGCCCTCGCCGCAGCCGAGGTCCAGGGCCCGGCCGGGCGGCACGTCGCCGACCTCGCGCACCAGCACCACGTTCGGCCGGCCGCTCCAGATGCGGGTGTTCTCGGAGTAGCGGGTGTCCCAGGCTTGTTCGTCGCTCATGCCACCAGCCTGCGACAGCACCGCCGATGCGCCAACAAACGTTGCTGAAACAGCAAACTCAGCCGGCGCGGCGGCGGGCGCGGCGCGCGGCCAGTTCGTCACCGGCGGCCGGCTCGGGGTCGGAGCCCACCGGTACCGGGCCGCCCGCGGGCTCGGCCGGCAGGTGCGACAGCGAACCCTGGATCTCTTTGAAGGCGCCGCCGATGGCGATGCCGAACACGCCCTGACCGCCCTGCAGCAGATCGACGACCTCTTCCGGCGACCGGCACTCATAGACCGTGGTGCCGTCGGAGATCAGGGTGATGCCGGCCAGGTCCTCCACGCCGCGCGAGCGCAGCGTCTCGATCGCCCGGCGGATGTTCTGCAGCGACACACCGGCGTCCAGCAGGCGCTTGACCACCTTGAGCACCACCAGGTCGCGGAACGAGTAGAGCCGCTGGGTGCCCGAACCCGACGCGTCACGGACGCTGGGAACCACCAGCGACGTACGTGCCCAGTAGTCGAGCTGGCGGTAGCTGATGCTGACCGCCTGACACGCCGTCACCCCGCGATAACCGACCGAGCCGTCCTCGCCGACGAGGGGGCCTTCTTCTTCAAGAGGCTGCTCGTGCACGCGACCACCTCCCCGCTGCGCGGTGCCGCCGCTTCACCTGGACTTCACGAGCGTATATCTCAGCGCCCGCGGAAACAGAGAAGTAACGCGGCGACACGCCGCGCACGAGGGAGGCCGATGTCGATCTTTCCGCCGTACGAGACCCGCGCTTGAACGCGTCAGCCGGCGAAATCTTCGGGACGGACCTGGTCGAGGAACTCACGGAACTTCTCGACCTCGTCCTCCTGCTCGTCGGGGATGACGATGCCGGCCTCGGTCAGCACCTGCTCGGCGCAGCGGATCGGCGCCCCCACCCGCAACGCCAGCGCGATCGAGTCGCTCGGGCGGGCCGAGACCCGCACATCTTCACCGATCAGCAGGTCGGCGTAGAAGACGTTGTCCTTCAGTTCGGTGATCTCGACCGCGGTCAACGGCTGGTCGAGCGCCGTCAGGATGTCGCGCAGCAGATCGTGGGTCAGCGGACGGGCCGGTTTCACACCCTGCTGCTCGTACGCGATGGCGGTCGCCTCGACCGCCCCGATCCAGATCGGCAGGTAGCGATCCCCGTCAACCTCTCGCAGCAGGACGATCGGCTGGTTGCTGGGCAGCTCCACCCGAACTCCGACCACGCTAAGCTCGCGCACAGCCCGCCTCCGTCGTTTAGCGCCGCCCCGCAACGGCTGCCCTTCACCTGCACGTTACACGCACAGGGTCCGGATCCCACGGGTGCGGCATACCCCTTGAACAAGCCTCAGCGGCCGAGTTCGCCGCGCAGTCCGGCCCGGACCAGCGCGGCGTGCAGACGCTGCGAAAGAGCCTGCAGTTCCCGGGCGGTCTCGTTCGCCCGGGCGCGTGCCGCCGGGTCGCTCTGCCGCACCAGGGGCGCCAGCAGCTGCGTGAACAGGCCGACCTCACGATCGGAGGCCGCCCGGAAGCCACGCAGGTGGCGCAGTTCGAGTCCGTACTTGGTCAGACCGACGACCGCCTCGACGATGATCACGGCGTCGCCGTCGTACCACCCCGGCGGGCGGGCGGTGACCAGCCCCATCCGCTCGAGCTCGTCGAGCAGCTCGGCGGTGGCGCCGGTGCGTTCCATCACATCCTCCCGGGGAACCCGGGTGTCGGACGGATCGGCCGCCTTCTGGGTGCCGGACGCGCCGACCGCGACGAGGGCCGGGCGGCTGGGCGCCACCGGCTCCTCCTCCATGCGGTCGAGCTGCTCGCGGATCACCCGCAACGGCAGGTATTGATCACGTTGCGCGGTGAGCACGAAACGCAGCCGCGCGACGTCGTTCCACGAGTATTTCCGGTACCCGGAGGCGGTGCGCTGGGGGTCGACGAGACCCTCCGCCTCCAGGAACCGCAACTTGGAGATCGTCGTGTCGGGGAACTCGGTGCGCAGATGGGCCAGCACCTCCCCGATGCTCATCAGCGCAGGCTCACGCCCACCCTGGGGACGGGATGCCCCCGGGTCGCGCGCCGCCGCCCCCGACGAGTTCACTACCGGTTGCCCTCGCTCTCGGGCCGCGGGCCGGCGATGAACACCAGCCGGAACTTGCCGATCTGGACCTCGTCGCCGTTGCTGAGCGTGGCCGCCTCGACCCGCTCACGATTGACGTAGGTGCCGTTCAGCGAGCCCACGTCGCGCACCGTGAAGGTGCCGCCGTCGCGGTGGAACTCGGCGTGGCGGCGCGAAACCGTCACGTCGTCGAGGAAGATGTCACTGTCGGGGTGCCGCCCACTGGTCGTCACGTCGTGGTCGAGCAGGAAGCGGGCCCCCGCGTTGGGACCACGGCGCACCACCAGCAGCGCCATCCCGGGTGGGAGCGAGCCCGACATGCGACTCGGAACCACGTCTTGATCGGGACCCTCGAGCACCTCGTCGAGGGCACCGAGGTTCAGCGTGGACGTGACGTCGAGTGGGGGGAACTCGTCGTCTGGGCGCGTCATCGGACCACCTCACGGATCAGTTGGTCGTCGCCGTTGCGGCACGGGTTTCCCCCCGCCGCGGCCGTAAGGCTTGGACGCACGACTATCGGTTTCAAAGGCATAACATTCGTTGTGCCCCGCGAGCCTAGTCAGCGCCAATATCGCGGGGCAACCGGACACACTGACTGAGGTTTTTTCAGGGCCGACCTTGAGCCGCACGCAGCCGCCGGTCTTCATGGTGGTCTCCACCGCCCTGAAAATGCCTCACCCTTGTCAGGACTCCGTCAAAGCTTTGTAAGCGCTTGCGTCGAGCAGCTGCGCAATAGCGCTCGGATCGGCCGGCGCGATTTCCACCAGCCAGCCGGCCGCATAGGGCTCGGCGTTGATCAGCTCGGGCTCGTCGGCCAGCGACGCGTTCTTGGCCACCACGGTTCCCGTGATCGGCGCATAGAGCTCGGAAACGCTCTTGGTCGACTCGACCTCGCCGAACGTCTCCCCCGCCGTCACCTCGGTGCCCTCTTCGGGCAGGTCGACGAAGACGATGTCGCCCAGCGCGTCCTGCGCGAAGTGGGTGATGCCCACGCGCACGGGCCCGCTGCCGTCACCGGCCACCCACTCGTGCTCAGCGGTGTACCGCAGGTCCTCAGGAATCACGCGCTCTCTCTCCCGTTTCCACGATTCCCCGGCCCCCGTTTCAGGAGGCCGGCCGTGCGTATTGCAATGTCGTGGCTTCCCGCACCGCGGTCACCTCGACCAAGGTCCGTTGTTCCAACGTCACGCTACCGCCGCCACTGTTCACCGACGCCACCACCCCGCCGGGGATCTGCAACGCGGTCTGCATGACCTGAGGCACACCGATCACAGTAAGAACGTACGGCCCGGTGAGGCGTTCACCGTCCACGATGATCCCGCCGCCCTCGGCGTCCACGAAATAGCTGGACGCCACGACGCGTACGGCCTTTCCGGCGGCCGCGCCGATCTGCATGACCTCGCCGCCCGCGCCCCGCAGTTCCTGCACCGTGTTCAGGATCGCCGAGGCCTTCACCCCGTCGATCTCGATGCGCAGGCCCGGTCCGCGCCCGGCGACCGTGCCGGCCAGCAGCCCCAGCTCGTCGGCGCGTTTCTCGGCCTCGTCCAGCGCCGCCTGCCGGCCCACCACACCCGAGGTGAGCTGCCGCTGGCTGGTCTCCAGCGCGCTGATCTCGCTCTGCAGCCGGCTGTCGCGGGCCTCGAGGTCGCTCAGGATGCGTACGAGATCCTCCTGCCGCGCGGTGACCAGCCCGTCGTCGCTGTCGTTGCTGCGCAGCTGCACCACCAGCGTGAACCCGAACAACGCCACCAGCACGAGGATCAGCACCCCGGCCGAGCTGGGGCGCTTGGTCAGCAGCGAGCCCGACCTGGGTTGCGCTGGTGGGTCCATTTCCGGTACGCCGTCCGGCGGCGGCGCCGTGGCCGGTGTCACCCCTTCGGGGGCGGGCGGCGGCGTGAGCGGACGGGTCGGCCCGTCCAGATCGACGGTCTGCGGATCGAAAAGGTCGCGCCGCGCGGCCTCGACCGTGGGCTCGTCGTCGTCGGCGCCCGCAGGGGCCGGCTTGCGGCCCGCCGTGGGCAGCTCGTCCTTGTCGTCACTCATCGAATCACCGCCTCACGCCCGGAACAGGTGCCGGCGGATCGCCGCCACATTGCCGAAGATCCGCACCCCGAGCACCACCACGACGCCGGTGGACAGCTGCGTGCCCACGCCGAGCTGGTCGCCCAGGTAGACGATCAGACCGGCCACGAGCACGTTCGAGATGAACGAGATCACGAACTGCTTGTCGTCGAAGATGCCGTCCAGCTTGGCACGGATGCCGCCGAAAACCGCGTCCAGCGCCGCCACCACCGCGATCGGCAGATAGGGCGCCAGCTCGGGCGGCACCGTGGGGTGGAACACGATGCCCAGAACGACACCGGCGATCAGGGCGAGTACGGCGATCATCGGCCGCCTTCCGACGACGAGGGGGACGGCCCGGGCGGGCCGGAGTTCACGGTTGCGGGGGCGACCGGCTCGGCCACCCGCAGCTTCAGCTCGGTCGCGGCGTCCAGCCGCAGGTCACGGGCGTCGCGGGCGTCGAACGACATGCCGTACTTCGTGCCGAGCTGCTCGAAGAACCGCCCGGCGTACCCGGTCTTGAAGTCTTTCGCGAGCTCGTCAGGGCCGATCGCCTGCACCTCGTACGGGGTGGTGACCGGTCGCAGGTCGACCAGGATCGCCTCGCCGGCCTGGCGGATCGTCGACGTCGCGGTCAGCCGCTGCCCGTTGATCGCGATCGCCTCGGCCCCCAGCGACCACAGCGCGTTCGTGGCGAGCTGCAGGTCGGAGTCCTTGACGCGGGCCGCCGTGTTGCGTTCGCCGGTGACCGGGTTGATCGGCGTCGGCCCGTCCCCCACGGTGATCTTCGCGCCGGAGCCGGTCACCGGGGCCAGCCCGGTCGCCGCCTCGGTGTCGCGCAGCTTGCGGGCCGCCGCGTCGCCCAGCTCGCGATCGCGCAGGGCGGCCACCTCGTCGGCCAGCCGGTCGGCCCGCTTCTGCAGCTCGGCCGTGGTCTCGCGACGGTTCTGCACCTGCTCGACCAGCTCGGCGCGCGCGGTCGTACGGGCCGGCTCGTCGGCGATCGTCTGCTGATAGGCGACGACCAGCAGGAACCCGAGCACCAGCAGGGTCAGCGCCAGCACACCGGTGGAGACGCGTTTACGGGCAGCGGTCGGCTCGCCCTCGCGCGCCTTGCGGGCCGCGGCGTCGGCGTAGCCAGGGTCGAGAGGATTGCGGAACAGCTCGGTGAGGAAGTCGGGCGCGTAGACCCGCTTCGGCGGCTGTTCGTCGCCGGCACCGCTCATCAGGTGGCCACCCGGGCGGCCCGCAACAGGCGCACGGTCTGAATGAGATAAAGCACGCCGGCCGACCAGTAGAGGCCGAGCGCCCACCACGCGAGACCCCAGCCGACCGGGCCGGCCCACCAGTCGATCGACGGCACGGCCTTGGCCAGCAGGATCATCGGGAACGCGGCGAGCAGCACGAACGTGCCGGTCTTGCCGACATAGTGGACCGGCAGCGCCGCCGTGTAGCCGTGCCGGCGCAGCACCAGCAGGGCGATCGCCACCACCAGTTCGCGCAGCAGCAGGGCACCGGTCAGCCAGTACGGCACCAGGCCGCGCACGGTGAAGCCGATCAGCGTGGCCAGGATGTAGAGCCGGTCGGCGAACGGGTCGAGCAGCTCACCGAGCCGGCTCACCGAGTTCATGCGCCGGGCCACGAACCCGTCGACCCAGTCGGTCGTGCCGCCGATCGCGAGCACGATGACCGCGGCCACGTCGTGGTGCGGGCCGAGCAACAGGTAAAGGAAGAGCGGAACGCCGAGCAGCCGGAAGAAGCTGATCACGTTCGGGATCGTCCAGATCCGATCGGAAGGGGTGGCGATGGACGGCGCAGGCTGCTGCGACATCGCGACTACCTCTCCCCCTCAAGAGCCGGGCCGCAGCCCGGCGACACCCCGGCCAGACCCACCTGGTCTCGGCCCGGATGTGCTTGCGTCCCCCGGCGGACGGTCCCCCGACCGGCCACTCGCCGAGCAACTATAACGAGGTTCGGAATTCCCGTCGCGAACCCGTCACGTGTCGCACATCGCGTCCGCCATCCTAGGAACCTAGTTTTCTGCGGATGCGGGCGGGGTCGTCTACCGCCGCGCCGCCTGAGCTCTTCGGTAAATTCGGCCATCGGTTGTCAGGTATTGGTGGCAGCGTCGGCCGCATGTCGAACCAACCGCTGAAAGGCAAGATCGCCCTCGTCGCCGGGGCCACCCGTGGGGCGGGCAGGCAGATCGCCGTCCAGCTCGGCGCGGCCGGCGCCACCGTCTACGCCACCGGCCGCAGCACCCGCGAGCACCGCTCCGAGATGAACCGCCCCGAGACGATCGAGGAGACGGCCGAGCTCGTCACCGCGGCCGGGGGCGAGGGCATCGCTGTCGCCGTCGACCACCTCGTCCCCGAGCAGGTCAAAGATCTCGTCGACCGGATCGACACCGAGCAGGGCCGGCTCGACGTGCTGGTCAACGACGTCTGGGGCGGCGACCCCCTCGCCACCTGGCACAAGCCGGTGTGGGAGCAGCCCCTCGACGCGGGCTTCCGGCTGCTGCGTCTCGCGATCGACACGCACATCATCACCAGCCACTTCGCGATGCCGCTGCTGATCCGCAAACCGGGTGGCCTGGTCATCGAGGTCGGTGACGGCACCACGGACTACAACGACAAGAACTACCGCCTGTCGGTCTTCTACGACCTCGCCAAGACGTCGGTGAACCGCCTCGCCTTCGCCTGGTCGAAGGATCTGCCCGAGCACGGCGCGACCGCGGTGGCGCTGACGCCGGGCTGGCTGCGCTCCGAGATGATGCTCGAGCATTACGGCGTCACCGAGGACAACTGGCTCGACGGCACGGCCAAGGAACCCCACTTCGCCATCTCCGAGACCCCGGCGTACGTGGGCAGGGCGGTTGCCGCCCTGGCCGCCGACCCGGACCGGGCCCGGTGGAACGGCACGTCGGTGTCGAGCGGCGAACTGGCCCAGGTCTACGGCTTCACCGACCTCGACGGCAGCCGTCCCGACGCGTGGCGCTACCTGGTCGAGGTGCAGGACGCGGGCCTACCGGCCGACGTGACCGGCTACCGGTAGAGCTCACCCATCCGCAACGCCGCGCCGGCCATCCGCTCCCGGAGCGCGGGCGGAGCGAGCACTTCCACTTCGGGCCCCAGCCGCAACATGTACGTGTAGGCGACGTCGAACGACTCGACCGGCAGCCGGGCGTGGACCCAACCGTCCGCGTCCGGCTCGCCGAACTCGCCGGGCACAGCCACCGCCTCGACGACGAACCGGAGAAGCCGTACGCCGGCTGGGCTCAATCGGATGTCGATCGTCTCGCGCAGCATCTGCTGGACGAACTCGACGGCCCGCTCGGCCCAGAAGCCGGGCAGGTCGAACCCGTCGTCCCGGACGAACAGGGCGTCGTCCACGGTCACCGACACGATCCGATCCACCCGGTACGACCGCAGGCTGTCCCCGACCTTCCCGACGAGATACCAGACGCCGTTCTTGAGAACCAGCCCGTACGGCGCCACGGTGCGCGTCACCTCGTCGCGGCGCCGGTAGACCATCGTCAGCACCCGGTCATGCCACACCGCGTCGGCCAGTTCGGCCAGCAGCTCCGGCGGCGACGGGTCGGCGAACCAGCCCGGCGCGTCGAGGTGGAACCGCTGCCCCGCCCGCTCGGAGGCCTCCCGCAGACCCGGCGGCAGCGCGGCGAGCATCTTCAGCCGGGCCGCGCGGGCCGGTTCGGTCAGCCCCAGGTCGCGCGCCGGACCGGGCAGACCGGCCAGGAACAGCGCCTCGGCCTCGGCCCGGCTCAGCCCGGTCAGCCGGGTGCGATAGCCGTCGACCAGCCGATAGCCGCCGGTCCGGCCCTGCTCGGCGTAGACCGGCACGCCCGCCGCCGACAACGCGAGCACGTCGCGATAAACGGTGCGCTCCGACACCTCGAGCTCGCCGGCCAGTTCGGCCGCGGTCATCGTGCCGCGCGCCTGCAGCAGCAGGACGAGGTTGATCAGCCGGGCAGCGCGCATGCACGCATTCTGCCCGGCTGACTCTCAGCGGCGGCCCCGGCGGGCGCGCACGTAGTCGTCGACCACGTAGCGGCCCAGTTCGGCGGCGTCCGGGCTGAAGACCCGGCCGCCGTTGCGTTCGGCGACCGCGGCCACGAACCTCTGCAACCCCGGGTCCTCACCCAGCATGAAGAAGTTCAGCGTGGCCCCGTACCGGGTCAGGTGGTCGATCTCGTGGACCGTCGCCCGGATCGTCTCGGGCAGCGGCGGCCACCAGAACATCGCCTCGCCGTCCGGCTCGAGGTGGGCCGTCGGCTCCCCGTCGGTCACGACCAGCACGACCGGTTCGGCCCCCGGGTGACGGCGCAGATGCCGGCTCGCCAGTTTGAGGGCGTGCTGCAGGTTCGTGCCCTTCTCGGCGGTCGGGTCGATCGCGGCCAGCTCGGCCTGGGACAGCGCCGACGCGTACTTGCCGAACCCGATGATCTGCAGCGAGTCCTGCGGGAACTGGGTCGCGACCAGATGCGACAGGGCCAGGGCGGTCTGCTTCATCGGGCCCCAGCGACCGTCGGCGTACATCGAGTAGGACAGGTCGACCAGCAGCGCGACCGCCGCCGACGCGCGCCGCTCGGTCTCGGCCACCTCGAAGTCGTCGGGCTCGAGGCGTACGGGAAGAACGCCCACCCCGCCGCCCGAGGCGCGCCGCCGCACCGCGTTGCCGATCGTGCGCACGACGTCGAGCGGTTGCTCGTCGCCGTACTCCCAGCGCCGCGACGAGCCGATCAGGTCGCCCGCCGCCCCGGCGTCGCGCAGGTCGTGCTGCCCCTGCTTACGGCCCGACAGATCGTCGAAGACCTGAGCCAGCGCCGTACGCCCGAGCCGGCGCAACGCCTTCGGCGAGAGCGTGAGCCCTTCCGAGTCGCGCGTGACCCAGCCCTGCCGGCTCAGTTCCCGCTCGAGCTCACGCAGCCGCCGCACGTCGTCGGCGGCCGAGCGGCCGAGCTGCCGTTCGACCATCTCGACGTCGACGTCGTCGAGCGTGGCCCCCGGATGTTCCTGCCCGAGCTGGTCGAGCAGCTCGTCGAGCTCCCCGATCTCGCCCAGGGCAGCCGCCGCGTCGCCATAACCGAGGTCTTCGGGGCCGCGCATCTTCTCGCCGCGCCCCCAGTTGAGCTGGGGCCGCAGAGCCCGCAGGTTGTCGGTCAGCTCGCCGAGCTGACCACGCAACGGACCGTCGCCCAGGGCCTGGTCCATCAGACGCGACAGCTCTTCCTGCTGCTGCGGGGAGAGCGAACGCATGAGCCGCTCGGCCGCCGCCGCCCGCCGGGCCAGGGAGTCGATCAGCTCCTCGACGTTCTTGGGCTGCTCGGGGAAGAACTGGCCGTGCTTGTCCATGAACTGCTGGAAGGCGTCGTTGGTGTCCTCACCGCGGGCGTGCTTCGCGAGCAGGTCGTTGAGGTCGGACACCATCTCGGAGACGCCCTCGAGGTCGCCCTGCTGCAGCGCCTGCTTCATGCCGGCGAACCGCTGCTCGACCACCTCGCGCCGCAGCCCGTCGAGGATCTGCTGGTAGAGCGCCTGCGCCTCGGGCGACCTCCACGAATAGTCGGACAGCTCCTCGACGGCCCGCGACGTCGAACGGGGCAGGTTGTCGAGGACCGCCTCGGAGAAGCGGGCATCGTCGTCGTCGCGGCCCCGCAGCTCGTCGCGCTCGGTGGCCACGGCCTGGTCGAGCAGCTGCTGGGCCCGGGTCACCGCGCCGTCGAGATTGCCCCGGCGCAGCGCCTCACGCCGCATGCGCCGGGCCCGGTCGCGCAGCTCGTCGAGCCCGCGACCGTCCTGCGGTCCGCGCCGCACCAGGTCGCGCAGCACGTCACGCAGGCTGTCGCCGGCCAGCACACGTTCGCCGACCTCGTCGACGGCGGCGCGCACGTCGTAGGGCGGGGCGAGCGGGTCGGGCCCGTCCCGCCACGCCCCGTAACGGAACCTGTTACTCATGCCAGCACTCTGCTTCGCTGCGTGCTGGCATGAGTGGGCCGACTGAGCCTGCTGGTGGACTCACTTCGTTCGCCCACTGTCAGCTCCCGTAGAGGGTGCGGCCGTCGTCGGTCAGTTCCTTGGCCAGGCGGCGGGTCAGATGCAGCCCCTCCAGCACGAACTCGATGCCCGAGGCGGCCTGCCCCGGCGACGGCGCGTCACCCAGGCCCAGCCGGTCGAGCACCTTGGCCAGGCCCGGCACGGTGCCGATCTGGCCGAGCAGCTCGTCGGCGCTGACCAGATCGCCCGTCTCGATGATCGCGCCCTCGGCGACGAGATCGGTGAAACCGGACAGGTCGAGCCCGCCCAGCCGGTCGCGGAACGTCTCGGCCGTCGCGACCCGCAGCAGGTGGGCCAGGACCTCGGTCTCGCGCCCCTCCTCGCCGCTCTCGAACTCGACCTTGCCGCGCAGCGTCGACGTCACGGAGGCGGTGTCGCAGACGCGGGCGACGGCCTCCTTCTCCTGACGCAGACCGCTGCGGCGCAGGGCCGAGGCCGCCGTCGTCTCGGCCGCGGCGATGGCGAACCGGGCCGAGATCCCCGACCGGGAGTCCACGGCCGGCGATTCCCGCACGGCCCGGGTGTAGCGGGCCAGCACGTCGATCAGGTGGTCGGGCACGGCCGCGACCAGCGCCGCCTCCTGCCGCACGAGCTCGGTCTCGAGGGTGAGATCGACCGGATAATGCGTACGGATCTCGGCGCCGAACCGGTCCTTGAGCGGGGTGATGATGCGGCCGCGGTTCGTGTAGTCCTCGGGGTTGGCCGACGCGACGAGCAGCAGGTCGAGCGGCAGCCGCAGCTGGTAGCCGCGGACCTGGATGTCGCGTTCCTCGAGCACGTTGAGCAGCGACACCTGGATGCGCTCGGCCAGGTCGGGCAGCTCGTTGACCGCGAAGATGCCCCGGTTGGTGCGCGGCACCAGCCCGAAGTGAATCGTCTCGGGGTCACCCAGCGCCCGGCCCTCGGCCACCTTGATCGGGTCGACGTCGCCGATCAGGTCGCCGACGCTGGTGTCGGGGGTGGCGAGCTTCTCGCCGTAGCGCTCGGAGCGGTGCAGCCACGAGATCGGCAGCAGTTCACCGGTCTCGGCCACCAGCCGCCGCGACGCCGGGGTCAACGGGTGGTACGGATGTTCGTGCAGCTCGGACCCGGTGATGACCGGCGTCCACTCGTCGAGCAGCCCGACGAGCCCCCGGATGAGCCGGGTCTTGCCCTGCCCCCGCTCGCCAAGCAGAACCATGTCGTGCCCGGCGAGAAGAGCCCGCTCCACCTCGGGAAGAACGGTGTCGTCGTAACCCACGATGCCCGGGAAGCGCGGCTCCCCGTTCCGCATGCGGGCCAGCAGGTTGTCGCGCAGCTCTTCCTTGACGGTGCGGAACTCGTGGCCCGAGGCCCGCAGCTCGCCCAGAGTGCGCGGAAGGTCGGTGGGAGGTGTGATCGCGGTTGGTGCGTCTGTCACCGCAAGAACGCTACTCCGAGGTTGTGACATGCCGCCGCCGCAAGACCCACAATGTCGGCGTGAATCGATGGATTGGGGTCTGGTTACGGGCGTGGCGGTCCGAGCGGGTGGAACTGGCGTCGCCGGCGTCGGTCGACGACGTGCGCAAGCGGATCAAGGCGGGCCTCACCTCGTCCTTTCGCGCCGCGTACAGCAACCGCGGCGGTCAGCACGTGATCGGACGGGTCGGCCGGCGACGGCTCTCGTTGACCGCGATCACCGCGGGCGTACGGAATTCGTGGTGCCCGAGCGTTCGGGGCAGGCTAGAACCGACGGCGACCGGGTCACGGTTCGTCGGGCGGCTGGGCTGGTCGATCTTCACGCTGGTCTTCAGCGCGACCTGGCTCGGTCTTGCCTTCTGCCTGTTCCTCGCCCTCCTGGGCCACGCCATTGTCCTGGCGTCGAACGGCGACGCCGGCGCTCCCGTGTTCCTCGTGTGCCTGGCACCGCTCGGTGGGATGGTGCTGTTCTTCGGGCTCTCGTCGTGGGGCATTCACGTCGCCCGGAAGGACGAGGTCTATCTGCGATCGTGGCTGGAGGAACGGCTGCGGACCGCGGGCTCGGGCATTAGGGGCTATCAGCCGTGGCAGGACCGGGCGATGTGACGTGCGCCGCAGCCACGGGCGTCGATCTGGCGCTCGCGTCGCGGCGACCCGGCGCGGCAGGGTGAGGGGCATGGCGAGCATCGAGCGGTACGCGGCGTTCAGCGACGATCCCTCCGGTGGCAACCCGGCGGGTGTGGTGCGCGACGCCGCCGGGTTGGACGACGCGGCGATGTTGAAGATCGCGGCGGAGGTCGGGTATTCCGAGACGGCGTTCATCACTCAGCGGCTGGGTGGGAACCACTACCGGGTGCGCTACTTCAGCCCGCTGATCGAGGTGCCGTTCTGCGGGCACGCCACCGTGGCCACGGCCGTCGCGCTCGGGCCCGGCGACCACGTCTTCACGACCAACGCGGGTGAGGTGCCGGTGACGGTCGACGACGCCGGGCGGGCCACCCTGACCAGCGTCGCGCCCTTGATCACCGACCTTACGAGCGTCGAGCTGGCGCAGATTCTCGCGGCGCTGCGCTGGAGTGCCGACGAGCTCGACCCCGAGGTTCCACCCCGGGTGGCGTACGCGGGAGCTCATCACCCGGTGATCGCTGTGCGCAGCCGGCAGCGGCTGGCCGACCTCGACTACGACTTCGCGGCTCTCAAGGAGCTCATGGAGGCGAAGGGCTGGACGACGATCCAGCTCGTGCACCGCACCGGGGCCGGCAGTTTCGACGTACGCAATCCGTTCCCGGTCGGTGGCGTGGTCGAGGATCCCGCCACGGGAGCGGCCGCGGCGGCGCTGGGCGGCTATCTACGCGCGCTGAAGCTGGTGCCCGACGACGCCACGGTCCACCTGCGGCAGGGCGACGACCTGGGGCGGCCGAGCCGGCTCACGATCAGCCTGGTCCCCGACGACCCGCGGGTGCGGGTGAGTGGAACGGCGGTCGCGCTGCCCGCATAGGATGGCGGCGCGATGAGTGCCACCTTGATTGCCCGTGAACTGGCCGCCGGGCACGGCGACCGTGTCCTGTTCTCCGGTCTCGACCTGGTCGTGGCGCCCGGCGACGTCATCGGCCTGGTCGGGGTCAACGGCGCGGGGAAGACGACCCTCCTGCGTACGCTGGCCGGGCTTGTGCCGTTGGAGAGCGGAACCGTCTCGCTCAGCCCGCCCAGCGCGAACGTCGGCTATCTGCCGCAGGAACGTGAGCGCCGCGAGGGTGAGACCGTGCGCGACTTCCTGGCCCGCCGCACGGGGGTCGGCCCGGCCCAGGCGGCGCTCGACGCGGCGACCGAGGCGCTGACCGAGGGCCGGCCCGGCTCCGACGACGAGTACGCGACCGCCCTCGAACGCTGGCTCGACCTGGGCGGCGCCGACCTCGACGAGCGCGCCGAACAGGTCGCGGCCGAACTGCACCTGACGGTCGGCCTCGATCATCCGATGACCGCGCTCTCCGGCGGTCAGGCCGCCCGCGCCGGCATGGCGTCGCTGCTGCTCAGCCGTTACGACGTGTTCCTTCTCGACGAGCCCACCAACGACCTCGACCTCGACGGGTTGCGCCGCCTCGAGGAGTTCGTCGCCGGTCTGCGCGCCGGGGCGCTGGTGGTCAGCCACGACCGCGAGTTCCTCACCCGCACGGTCACCAAGGTGCTCGAGCTCGACCTGGCCCAGCAACAGGTCAATCTGTACGGCGGTGGCTACGCGGCCTACCTGGAGGAGCGCGACCGTTCCCGCCGGCACGCACGCGAGCAGTTCGAGGAGTACTCCGACAAGAAGGAGGACCTGCTCGAACGCGCTCGCACCCAGCGCGCCTGGATGGACAAGGGGGTGCGCAACGCCCGCCGCAAGGCCCCCGACAACGACAAGATCGCCAAGAACCAGCGCGGCGAGACCAGCGAGAAGCAGGCCGCGAAGGCCCGCCAGACCGAGAAGATGATCGAGCGTCTGGAGGTCGTCGAGGAGCCGCGCAAGGAGTGGGAGCTGCGCATGGAGATCGCGGCCGCGCCCCGCTCGGGTTCGGTCGTGGCGACCCTGCGCGACGCCGTCGTGCGGCGCGGCGACTTCCAGCTCGGCCCGGTCACGCTGCAGGTCGACTGGGCCGACCGGATCGCGATCACCGGCGCGAACGGGTCGGGCAAGTCGACGCTGCTCGCCGCCCTGCTCGGCCGGCTGCCGCTGGACGAGGGCTCCGCGCACCTCGGTTCGGGCGTCGTCGTCGGGGAGGTCGACCAGGCTCGCGGGCTGTTCCTGGGCGATCAGCCGTTGGCGGCCGCGTTCGGGCTCGCCGTCCCGGATCTCAGCGACGCCGACGTGCGGACGCTGCTGGCCAAGTTCGGGCTGCGCGCCGCGCACGTGCCGCGCCCGGCGGCGAGCCTGTCACCGGGCGAGCGCACCCGCGCCGCGCTGGCGTTGCTGCAGGCCCGCGGCGTGAACCTGCTGGTCCTGGACGAGCCGACCAACCACCTCGACCTGCCCGCGATCGAGCAGCTCGAGTCCGCGCTGGCGTCGTACGCGGGAACTCTGCTGCTGGTCACCCACGACCGCCGCATGTTGGAGGCCGTCACGGTCACCCGCCGCCTCGAGGTCGCGGACGGCAAGGTCACGGGCTGATCGAGCGGGCCACCCGGAAACCGACGTCGTCGACCCGGAACGTCGGATGACTGCGGCGGCGCACCGAGGCGCGGCAACTCCAGTGCTCGTCGAACCAGCCGCCGCCGCGCAGCACGCGGTAGCCGCCGTACACCTCGGGGTCGTAGAGGTCCCAGCACCAGTTCCACACGTTGCCGAGCATGTCGTACAGGCCCCACGCGTTCGGGCGTTTGCCGCCGACGTCGTGCAGCCGCTCGCCGGAGTTGCCCCGGTACCAGGCGATCTCGTCGAGGGGGCCGTAGCGCGGTCCGTCGGTTCCGGCCCGGCAGGCGTACTCCCATTCGGCCTCGGTCGGCAGCCGATATCCCGGCTCACCCGTCACCGTGACGGCCGAGTCCGCGTCGATCTTGTACGCCTCCGGCAGCCCCTCCGCGATCGACAGGGTGTTGCAGTAGGCGACCGCGTCCAGCCAGGACACACTCTCGGCCGGCCGACGCGCGTCGCCGGCCAGGCCGTACTCGGCGCGGGTGATCGGAAAGACCCCGATCTCGTACGACGTCAGCGCGACCTGCCAGCGTCGCTGGGTGCGACGGTCGGAGAGCTGGACCACTCCCGCGGGCAGCGTGATCATCTCCGGCATGGCCGCCACTCTACGGTTGCGCGACCGTCGACTCGGGGCACTACCGTCATCGCTAACGCCGGACCCTTGAGGAGAGCCCGATGAAGCGTCTGTTCACCGCCGCGCTGGTCGCGACGATCGGGCTGCTGGGCGGGTGCTCGATCGTCTCCGTCGACCGGGAGCAGCAGCGCCCGGCCGGTCCCGACGTGGTCACCCAGGCGCTGAAGGACGTCGAACGTTTCTGGGCGGCCGAGTTCGGCGCCGTCTCGGGCGGCGAGAAGTTCACGCCGGTGCGGGGCGGCTACTTCCCGTACTCGGAAAGTGATCCTCCTCCGGCCTGCGGAGGGCAGCAGTCCTCGTACGAGCCGAACGCCTTCTACTGCCCGCCCGACGACTTCATCGCGTGGGACGCCCAGCGGCTGATCCCCGAACTGCAGGAGGACTTCGGCCCGCTGCTGGTCGGGGTCGTCATGGCCCACGAGTACGGGCACGCGATCCAGGGCCGCATCGGTCCGGCGGACCAGCCGACCGTCGTGCTCGAGCAGCAGGCCGACTGCTATGCCGGGGCGTGGCTGGCCGACGTGCTGGCCGGGAAGTCGACCGCGTTCAAGGACGTGACGCCGGCCCAGCTCGACGACAGTGTGGCGGGCGTGCTCCAGCTGCGCGACCAGCCCGGAACACCGGCCCTGGCCGAGGGCGCGCACGGCAACGCGTTCGACCGCATCCGGGCCCTGCAGGACGGCGTCGACGAAGGTGTGACCACGTGCGCCGGATATCGGGCGCGGAACCTGCCGGTCACCGAGGTGCCGTTCAGCACTCGCGAGGAGGCGGCCAGCGGCGGCAACCTGGGCTACGACGAGGCGGTCAGCCTGCTCGCCGACGACGCCCAGTCGTACTGGCAGCGCACCTTCCCCCGGCTGACCGGCGCGAACTGGCCCGACCTGGCGATCCAGCCGTTCCGGGCCGGCGAGCCGCCCGCCTGTCCCCAGCCCGACGCGTCGGCCGAGGGCGCGGCGTTCTACTGCCCCGAGGGCGACTTCATCGCGTTCGACAGCACCGAACTCGGTCCCGCGCTGCACGAGCGCATCGGCGACTTCGCGATCGGCATGCTGCTCGGCGACCTGTTCGCCCGCGCCGCCCAGGACCGCCGGGGTGAAGCCACCCGCACCGAGCAGGGCCAGCTGACCGTCGACTGCCTCGCCGGCTCGTGGACCAACGACCTGCTGACCCGAGACGCCAAAAGCCGCGTACGTCTCTCGCCCGGCGACCTCGACGAGGCCGTCTCGGCCCTGCTGGCCTTCGGCCGCGCGTCCGACAACACCGGCCCGACAGCCTTCGACCGCATCGCCGCCTACCGCGAGGGCGTGCTGAAGGGGCTGCGGGCCTGCACGAACTAGGATTCACGGGTGCCGGAGATCGTCGAACTGCTCGCCTCCCCGATCCACCGGTTCGAGGGGCGGCCCTCCGACGGCCCGGCGCCCGCCCCGCCCGGCGAACTCGTCCCGTCGCTGCGCATCCGCGCGGGCCTCGGCGTCGTCGGCGACCGCTACTTCGCGAAACCGGCCCACCGCGACGCGAGCGTGACGGTGATCAGCCAGGAGTCTCTGCCGCCCGGCGCGGGCCTGGCCGCCGTCCGCCGCAACATCCTGCTGGCCGGCTTCCCCGTCGACGACCTGATCGGCGAGATCCTGACCCTCGACTCGGGCGACGGCCCGGTGCGGCTGCGGGTGAACCGCAAGGCCCACCCGTGCGCCTGGATGGACGTCACCGTCGCCCCCGGCACGTGGAAAGCGTTGCGCGGCAAAGGCGGCGTCCGCTGCACTCCCCTCGACGACGGCATCCTGCGTGTCGGCCCGGTGATGGTCACTACCTGACGACGATGAAGCCCGGAAGCTCTGACCCGCGCACGACCGGAGTGGTCTCCTCGCCGGTCACGCCGGCCTCTGGACGACCTCAGCGCCACCGTTCGGCCGTGGCCAGGACGTAATGCCGGATGACGTGGGGCCACGGCACCACCGCCAGGAAGATGACGACGAGTAGGCATGAGGCCGTGTAACCCCACGTCTCGTCGTCCATTGAGTCGGAGAGCCAGGCGGGCAGGGCCACCGCGATCAGCCAGATCAGCTTCCAGGCCGACTCGAACAGAAGCAGCGGGAGCATCGTCACGGGGTGGCGCAGGCCGACGAAGGCCAGCAGCGACAACGCCGCCAGCATGCAGTAGACGAGGCTCTCCGTCCCTGTCCAGGACGCGTCGTGGTGCACGACGACGGGCCACGTTTCGATCGCCAGACCGAACGCGAGCAGGGAGTAGCCGAAGCGCAGCGCGTACAGGCGCGGCAATGACAGCTCGACGGGTTTCACCAGGGTATTCGTTGTCATGAGTAGACGGTAGGAAGAACGAGGTCGACGCTCATCAGTGGAAGTACGGAGCCGGTACTGAGTACCGTCGTGCCGTGAGACGACCGGGCAACCTCCCCGCCGAGGCCACGAGCTTCGTCGGTCGCCGCCGTGAGCTGGCCGAGGCGAGGAGGAAGCTGGCCGACGGGCGCCTGGTGAGTCTCGTCGGGCCCGGTGGCGTGGGCAAGACGCGCCTCGCGGTCCGCCTCGCCTCCGATCTCGCCCGCGGGTTCCGGGACGGCGCGTGGCTGGTCGAACTCGGCATGCTGCGCGACCCGGCGCTGGTGACGCACACCGCGATGGCGGCTCTCGACCTGCGCGACCAGGCCGCCTCCGAACCGCGTGAACTGCTGCTCCGGCATCTGCGCGACGCCGAACTGCTGCTCGTCGTCGACAACTGCGAACATCTGCTCGATGCCGCGGCCGAGCTGATCGGCGACGTGCTCCGGACGGCGCCGGGGGTGCGGGTTGTCGCCACCAGCCAGGCGCCGCTGCGGGCGGCCGGGGAACACCTGCTGCCGGTGCCGCCGCTGCCAGTGAACGATCCGCTGGTGCGTCCGGGTGAGAACGAAGCGGTCCGGCTCTTCGTCGAGCGCGCCGCGGCCGCGTCGGGCGATTTCGAGCTCACCGACGCCAACCGGGCGGCCGTGGTGGACCTGTGCCGGCGCCTCGACGGGTTGCCCCTGGCGATCGAGCTGGCGGCGCTGCGAACGCGGGCGCTCGCCCCCGCCCAGATCCTCGACCGGCTACACGACCGGTTCGCGCTGCTCGCCCACGGCACCCGGGCGGCCCTGCCGCGCCACGAGACGCTGCGCACGACCCTCGAGTGGAGCTACGACCAGCTGACGACGGCCGAACAGACGATGTTGTCCCGGCTCTCGGTGTTCGCCGGCCGGTTCACGCTCGACGACGTCGAGGCGGTGTGCTGCTTCGGTGACGTGCCGGCGGCACGGAGCGTCGAACTGGTGTCCTCGCTGGTCGACAAGTCGCTGCTGCAGCGGGAGCCCGCTGCGGGCACGGCCTTCTACCGCCTGCACGAGACCACGCGCGAGTACGCCGCCTCGACCGGTTCCTCGGACGGCCTCGAGCATCGGTGCGCGGAGCACTACCGGCAACGGTGCGCGCGATTCGGTGCCGAGGGCCGCTACCGGCTGGTGGAGTGGCTGACGTGGATCGAGCCGGAGGTCGACAACGTCCGGGCTTTGCTGCGGGCCTGGTCCGGCGACGGTCGCGGCGTCGCTCTGGCGACGAGCCTGATCTGGTTCTGGGTCACCCGCGCCACGACCGAGGGCGTGCGCTGGCTCGACGAACTGGCTCCCGCGGCGGCGTCGCCGTGGACCTGCTTCGCCCGGGGTTTCCTGGCCGTGCTGCAGAACGACCCGGTCGTCGCCGTGCCGGTGCTGGAGCGTGGCGTGCTCACCGCCCGCGGGGAAGGGCAGCCCGACGTCCTGTGTCAGCTGCTCGCGATGGCGGCGATCGCGGCGCACATGGCAGGCGACCGTCCGTCGGCCGAACGGCTGCTCGCCGAAGCGGCAGCCCTGTCCGCCGGCCGCGACGACGTCGGTGCCACGCTGATGGTGCACCAGGCTCGGACCCTCAACGCACTCGGCGACGGTGATCTCGAGACCGCCCGTTCCGCGGCCGCCGACGGTGCGCGGCTGAGTCGCCGGGCGGGTGATCTTTACAGCCTCACGTGGATGCTGGTGAACCAGGGCTTCGCCGCGCTGCGCTCCGGTGACGCCGGCGAGGCGGAACGCCGGTTCGCCGAGGCGCTGCCGATCGCCCGGCGGATAGACGACCGGGTCGCGCAGTGTTACCTGCTGGGCGGCCTCGGCGCGTGTGCCGCGTCGGTTCGCGACCCGCAGCGTGCGGCCCGGCTGCTCGGGGCCATGGACGGGCTGTGCGCCGAGGTGGGTGCGATCGTCAACAGTGGAATGGCGCCCGCGCTGTCGTCGGCGACCGCATCGGTGCGGGCGGCCCTCGGCCCGGCCCGGTTCGAGTCGTCGCTGCGCGACGGCCGACGGATGAGCCGGGCCGACGCGCTGCGGCTGGCGCTGCGCGAGGTGACCGCCCCGAGCCCGGACGGTCCGTTGAGACAGCGCGAGAACGATGTCGCCGGGCTGGTGGCCGAAGGCCTGAGCAACAGGGACATCGGCGCCCGGCTGTTCATCTCGGAACGCACGGTCGAGAGCCACGTGCGCAACATCCTGAACAAACTGGGCTTCCATTCACGCACCCAGATCGCGAGCTGGGTCGCCGGACTCAAGCGCTAGGGCAGGTCATACCCCATCGACCAGAGCGCCCAGGGCCGCGATCACCCCGTCGAGCCCGCCGTGGGGCGCGCCGCCCAGCTCGGTCATGTAGACGTCGCGGCGGATCTCCACCATCAGGGCGGTCACCGCGGGCTCCACGCCGTAGTAGCTCAGCGGCACATACGCCCCGGCGAACGGCGTGTCGATCGCGACCGAGTACGACGAGAAAGCCCGAGTGGCCGGGGCCAGCAGCGACGGTGGTGTGTGGAAGGCGTCGGTGCCCAGGCAGATCTGCGGCCGCTCCCCCGCGCCGTGCAGCTCGTAGGGCAACGCCACCGTCGAATACGAGTGCACGTCGATCACCACGGCCCGGCCCACGGCAGCCAGACGCGCGGCGACCAGCGAGGTCATGGCCGCGGCATAGGGCTCGAAGACGGACGAGATCAGCGCGGCGTCGCGTACGGGATCATCGGCTCGCAGACGTCGCCCCGCGTAGCCGTGCGTGTAGACCGCGCCCATCCCCACCGACAGCATCTCCTCGCGCGCGTCCGGGAACCGTTCCGGGTCGACCACGAGCCGCGACAGCCCATTGACGAAGACCCAGGGGCGTACGGCCGAAGCCGCCCGCGACGCGATCACGTCGGTGTGTGCGTCAGTGAGGTGATCGAGCTCCTCGTCCAGCGAGTCGATCATGAACGAGGTAGAGCCCAGAGCGCGGGACGCGTGCGGCACGTGCAGGATCACCGGGGACCCCGGATCGCCGGGCTGGATGTGAAACACGATGCGGATGCTACCCAGCGTCGTTTCGTGAAAATCCTTCTGGATAGGGATGAAAGCCATAATATGGGGCATCGGGAGGCCCCGATGGCGATCAGCACGCGTTTCATCAGCAACATCCGGATCGGCGTACGTCTCGGCGGCGCGTTCACGGGCGTCTGTCTCTGCATGGTGCTCGCGCTGGGCATCGGCTTCTGGGGGCAGAACTCCGCGTCGAACGCCACCGAGTCGCTGGCCGCCGCCGTGGACATCCGCCGGCAGGCGCTGCTCGCCACGTTCCGCACGGCCGACCTCAACGGCTGACAGAACGGCTACGCCCTCGACGTGCTGCGCGGCGTCACCGGCGCCACCGACGACGGCCAGGCCGCCGGGGTCGCCGCGACCGGTGTGGACAGTGCCCGCGAGGCCGGCGAGACGATCGGGCAGCTCAGCCGGTCGAGTGCCGAGATCGGCGAGGTCGTCAAGCTGATCACCGCGATCGCCGCCATCGACCGGATCAGCGGGATCATCGGCCAGGTCAACGAGCATTCGACGACGATCGCCGCGGCCGTGGAGGAGCAGACCGCGACGACGGCCGAGATGAGCCGCAACATCGGCGAGGCGGCCACCGGGTCGGGCGAGATCGCCCAGAACGTCTCCGGGGTGGCGACCGCGGCCCAGGTGACGTCGGCGGGGGTGGCCGAGGCCCAGCAGACCGCGGGACACCTCGAGGAGATGTCCCGCGAGCTGCAGGGAATCGTCGATCAGTTCCAGCTCACTCGGCGTTGAGGCGGCTCTCCAGCACCAGCGCCACGATCAGCAGGGCCGCCCCGATCGAGCCGGCCAGCCCGAGCCGGTCCCCCAGGATCAGCACGGCCAGGACCGTCCCGACCAGCGGTTCCAGCAGCGCCATCAGAGCGGCGGTGCCGGCCGGTTCGGTACGCAGACCCCGGAAGTACGCGGCGTACGCGATCGCTGTCGGCCCGAGCCCGAGCACGAGCAGCAGCCCCACCGCCGCCGGGGACGCCGTGAACGTGAGCCCGCCGACGAGGACGAGCGGCGCGAGAATGATCGAGCCGAGCGTGAACCCGAACCCGGTCGCGGCCAGTTCATCCAGTCCGTCGACCGGGCGGGCGGCCACCAGGGTCATGGTCGCGAATCCGGCCGCGGCCAGCAGCGCGAACCCGGCCCCGGCCAGGTCGAGATCTCCTTGGGGCCGGCCGACCAGCAGCGTCAGACCGGCCAGCGCGAGCCCGGTCGCGGCGACAACCTTCGGCGTGAGGCGGCGCCGGCCGGTCACCGCCTCGACGAGCAGGACCAGCACCGGCGACGCCCCGATGGTCAGCAGCGTGGCGAGGCTGACCGAGGTGCGCGCGACCGCCGCGAAATAGCTCGCCTGGAAGAGGGCCGCGAGTACCCCGAGCACGACGACCCGGGTCCAGGCGGCCCGCCCGGCCGGGAACGGCCGGCGGGTGAGGACGAGCAGGACGACCAGCAGCAGGCCGCCGACCCCGAGCCGGGCCGCGGCCACGGCGAGCGAGCCGAGGCCGGCCTCACGGGCGAGAAGGGTCCCGGTGACGCCGCCGGTGCCCCAGAGGCAGCCGGCCGCGACGAGGTACCAGAGACCGTACGATTTGACGGGTTTTTGAAGATCGACAAGCAAGGGAAGCGCTCCTGCGACGAAGGAATCGGATCGGTCGCGGAAGCGGGACGATGGTGAGATGCGCCGATGCGCGGCGGGTCGATGGAAGGACCGGACGCGTCAGGGCTGGTCAGCCGTCCCGCTCAGGAGCGGGGCGGCGAGATGACGAAGAGTCGTCGGCGCATGAGCTGATGGTAGGCGAGGGTGCTCACCGGCGTACGCCCGGGGTCTTGACCGCGGGAATCGACGGAGCGCCGGTGAGGTTGGCGCAGACGTGAAGAAGAAGATCGGGTTTCTGTCGTTCGGGCACTGGCGCAACGCGGCCGGTTCGCAGACACGCACCGCAGCCGACGCGTTGCTGCAGACCATCGAGCTGGCCGAGGCGGCCGAGGAGCTGGGCGTCGACGGCGCCTTCGTGCGGGTGCACCACTTCGAACGGCAGCTCGCCTCGCCGTTCCCGCTGCTGGCCGCGATCGGCGCGCGCACGAGGCGCATCGAGATCGGCACCGGCGTGATCGACATGCGCTACGAGAACCCCCTCTACATGGCCGAGGAGGCCGCGGCGGCCGACCTGATCAGCGGCGGACGGCTGCAACTGGGCGTGAGCCGCGGGTCCCCCGAGTCGGTGCTGAACGGCGCGTCGGTCTTCGGCTACGAGCCGCCCGAGGGTCTGACCGCCGCCGACCTGGCCCGATCCAAGACCGAGATCTTCCTGGACGCCATCTCGGGCACGGCGGTCGCGCAAACCGACCCGGCCCGCACCGGCGTCAGCGGCGGCCTGGCGATCCAGCCCCAGTCCCCCGGCCTGCGCGACCGCATCTGGTGGGGCGCCGGCACCCGCGCGACGGCGCAGTGGGCCGCCCAGCTGGGCGTGAACCTGCAGAGCTCGACGCTGCTGTCCGAGGACACCGGGGTGCCGTTCGACCAGCTCCAGGCCGAGCAGATCGCGCTCTACCGCGGGGCGTGGACCGGCAGCCGGCCGCCGCTCGTGTCGATCTCGCGCAGCGTCCTGCCGATCACCGAGGAGATCGACCGCGTCTACTTCGGCCGGCAGGAGCAGGAGGACCAGGTCGGCCTGCTCGAGGGGGTGCGGTCGCGCTTCGGGCGCACGTACGCCGGTGAGCCCGACCGCATCGCCGAGGAGCTGGCCGCCGACGCCGCCGTGCAGGCCGCCGACACGATCCTGTTCACCGTCCCGAACCAGCTCGGCGTCGCCTACAACGCCCGCATCCTCGAGACGATCACCAAGCACATCGCCCCGGCGATCGGCTGGACCCCCGCTCAGTAGCTGTATCGGGTCACGGCCTCGGGGTGGATGACGATGCGCACCTGTTCGGCGTCGAGAAGCTCGGCGAGCTCGGCCGCGCGGCGCGGGTCGTCGAGATCCCAGTAACGAGCCGCGAGACGGGCGGCGAGGTCGTGAGCGCCGTCCGTCTCGATCGTGGTGGGCCCGGCCACGGAGATCCAGCGTTCGCGCTCGCTGACCGGGGCGGCGACGACGATCGACGCCCGGGGATCGCGGCGCAGGCGTTTGACCTTCAGCGTGTCGGGCCCGGTGAAGATCTGAACGGTGCCCTCGGGAGTGGCCTCGAACCACACCGGGCGCGGTTGCGGCGGTTGCGGGCCGGCGGCCACGGACAGGAAGCCGTGCAACGGACGGGCGAGAAACTCGAGGTCCTCGGCGGTCAGGTCGCTCATCGCCCGATGCTATCCGCTGCGGCCAGGCGCAGTGGCGCCGCGCGACAGCGTGATCACGTGGGACCATGCCCGGATGAGCCCACGGCGGCCCGCGCCGTCGGCACCGTCCCCGCCGGCGTCGCTGCGGGTCGTGGACGCCGGCGGTTCGTCCCGCCGCTTCGTCCTGCCCGGCGAGCACGGGGTCGTCATCGGCACGGCGCCGCACTGCGAGGTGCGGCTCGACGACGCGTACGTCAGCCGGCGGCACGCCTCCGTCGGCCGTTCCGGGGACCGGTTCCTGGTCGACGATCTGGGCAGCGCCAACGGCACGACCCTCAACGGCCGCCGACTGCACGGTCAGGAACAGCTGCGGCCCGGTGACGTCATCGGGGTCGGGCGTACGAGGCTGACGTTCGCGTGTCCCCCGGGCGGTGCGCCGGTACGGCCGCGCGATCCGGAGCGGCGTACGGCGGCGCTGGTCGCGGTGGGGGCCGGACTGGCTGCGGCGGGCGCGCTGACGACGTACCGCTGGGTGGGTCTGATCGCCGGGTTGATCATCCTGACGGTGGGGGTGCGCTGCGCCGCGCTGAACAAGGTCTTCAAGCACGGCGTGGGCCGCAAGGGCGCCAAGGACAAGGTCAGCGGCAAGACCAAGAAGGTCACCAACTTCACCGTCTACACGAAGATGTACGAGGCGAACCGGGCCAAGCTCGACCGCGACAAGGACGGTATCGCCTGCGAGAAGCGCTGAGCGGGGCAGAATAGGGGCATGGACGTGCGGCTCGCCTCCGGCGCCGGCGACGCTGCGAGCGTACGGCGTCTGGTCGACCTCGCGTTCATGCCCTACATCCCGCGGGTCGGCGGCAAGCCGGTGCCGATGCTGGCCGACTACGACGCCGTCGTGGCCGCGGGCCACTGCTGGGTCGCCGTCGACGCGGAGCGCGTCGTCGGGATGATGCACCTCGAGCCGGCCGACGACCATCTCGTGGTGGAGACCCTCGCGGTCGACCCCGAGGTGCGCGGCCAGGGCGTCGGAGGACGGCTTCTGGCCCTCGCTGAAGAGCAGGCCCGCTCGCTGGGCGTGCCCGAGCTGCGGCTTTACACCCACGAGGCGATGACCGAGAACCTCGCCTACTATCCCCGTCGCGGCTTCACCGAGACCCACCGCTCAGCACCGCGCGTGTTCTACACGAAAACCGTCGGATAGCTGTTCCGGAAGGCCAGGCGGGCGTCGACGGCGTCGGCCAGGGGATTCGCCGATGCATCATGGCCCGGCCGCGTCACCTCGGCCGGCGAGGAGTTAGATGGACGGCGAGCCGCAACCACTGGAGGTAGAAGCGTGCCGACGCCGTTCACCGTGGCGCGGGCCGAACCCGGCCTGCTGCTCCACTTTCCCGACATCGTGCAGCTCGCCGACGGGCGCCTGCTGGCCTGCTATCGCGAGGGCGCCGGGCATGTGCGCTCGGACGGGCGGATCAGCCTGGTCGAGAGCGCCGACGGGGGCCTGACCTGGTCGGAGCCGTGGGTGGCGGTCGACGGGCCGTTCGACGACCGTGACCCGAAGATGGGCCGGCTGGCCGACGGGACCGTGCTGCTCAGCTACTTCGTCATCGACTGGAGCACCGACACCCGGCACACCACGCACGGCACCTTCGTGCGCCGCAGCACCGACGGCGGCCGCACCTGGAGCGAGGCCGCCGAGGTCGGCACGGCCATGACGGCCGACGAGGGCCGGTTCGCCCCGGCCGCGCAGGCCTGGGCCGCCTCGCACGGCGGTGCGGCCGAACTGCCGAACGGCGACGTGCTGCTGCCGATCTACGGCCGCAAGCCGGGGCAGGAGTTCGAGCAGGCCACCGTCGTACGCAGCACGGACGGCGGACGCACCTGGCCCGTCGGGAACGAGGTCGTGGTGGCCGACAGCGAGGGCGTCTGGTTCCAGGAGCCGACGCTGACCGTCCTCGAGGACGGCGAGGTTGTGGCGCTGCTCCGCGTGACGCTCGACCGGAAGTACTCGCCGGCCGACCGGGCCTGGCTGAGCCGCTCGACCGACGGCGGGCACACCTGGTCGGAGCCGCAGCCGACCGACATGCCCGCGTCCTCGCACCACGCGCTGCGGCTGCACAGTGGCGAGGTGCTGGTGACCTACGGTGACGTGTCGCGGCGATTCTCCGAGCACCGGGCGACGACCGGCCGGCTTGTTCGCGACCCGGGCAAGAGCTGGGACGGGTACGGCGATGTGCAGCTCTACGACTCGGGTCACAAGGACCAGGCGAACCCGTCGAGCGTCGAGGTCTCGCCCGGCAGATTCCTGACGATCAGCTTCGACGTGCAGGACGCCACGGTCGTCGGGTTCTTCTCCACCCCGGACGCCTACCCGGCCTGAGTCACCGTACGAGGAGGGCGTCACCGCCGGCCAGGACGGCTCCGGCGACCGCGCAGGCGGCGAGGGTCAGTCCGGCGGCGGTGAGCCAGGGCCGGCGGGGCGCGGGGCGCGACGGCAGCAGACCCGCGAGCACCCCGACGGTCAGGGTGAGCAGCAGGAGCATGGCCAGCGGGCGGGAGAGGTAGACGCGGGCGGCGTCGAGCGGGTCGTCCCAGTCGGGCAGGTAGCGCACCAGCACCCCGGCGGAGACGGTCACCGCCGCGACCGGGCCGGCGACCAAGCCGTCGGCGGCCCGCCCGAGAAGCAGCAGCGCCGCGACCAGCGTGAACCCGGCTGCGGCGGCCGTCCACCAGTCGCGCTGAGCCTCCGGGTAGAGGTCGAGCGCGGGCAGCGGCACCAGCCACCGGACGGCGAGGGCGGCCAGCCCGGCCAGCACGCCGGTCATGGCCGCGAACGGGCGCCGGACCCCGAGGACGACAGCCAGGACCGCCAGGAACACCGCCCCGGGATAGAGCCAGCCACCGGCGAATCCCGACGTCCAGAGCAGCGCCGGGCCGTCGGTGACCTGGGCCCGGACCGCGACGTCGAAGCCGATCCACAGGGCGCCGCCGAAGACGAACACGCTGGGCACGGGCCACGCCCGGATCGCCGTCAGCAGCCCGGCCGCCCCGGCCAGGATCAGCGGCACGGCGATGACGTCCTGCCAGTCACCGGCGAGGACGTTGGTGGGGATGCGCTGGTCGAGGCTGACGAGCAGGCCGATCGCGGCACCGCCGAGCAGTCCGAGCAGGGCGGTCCGCGGTGGGCGGCGCCAGGTGAGTGCGAGCAGTGCCCCGGCGACCAGACCGGCCACCAGCGACGGGTACGGCTGCAGGGGCGTCGCGACGAACGCGGAGAGCCCGATCGACGTGCCGGACGTCCACACGTTCACGGCCAGCGCCGCCGCGATCGCCGCGACCGTGGCCGGCATCCCGACCGTCCAGGCGGGGTCGGCCACGACGGCGGCCCGGTGGTCCGGCGGCGGGTGCAGGGCGAGCAGCTTCTTTCGACCGGCCGGGGCACGGGCGAACAAGGCGAGCAGGGCGTCGGCCGAACCCGCGCGGGCGGCGTGGGCGTCGGCTTCGAGCTCGCGGTCACGGGTCACGGCGCGGGCGAGCAGCAGGCCCGCGACCCAGAGCAGGGCGGCGCGCGCGACGTAGGCGGCGTCGACGAAGACGCCGAGCACGAGCGGGACCGCCATGACGACGGGCAGCACGTAGAGCAGGCCCCGCGACAGCCAGACGAGCATGACGTCCCCGGCGGCGACGTGGGCGGTCTCGTGGCGCAGGACAGCGTCGAGGTGGGCCGCGCGGCGGACGGCCAGGGGCAGGACAATGCGGGTCGCGCCCTGGGCCCGTACGGTGAAAGGCTCTCTGAGCCACCACGGACCGAACTCGACGGTGGGAACGTCGCGGACGCCCAGATCGTGGGCGATCTCGGCGGCGCGGGCCTGGATCGGTGGTGGGACGGGATGGCGGGGTCCGAGACGGCGCAGCAGGATCGTCGGCAGCAGCAGGGCGACCGCGGCCGCGACAGCGAGCAGGAGCGCGGCCCCGGTGACGGCGAACAGGGCGAGGCGGTGTTCCACGTACGCCCGGCAGTCGTCGAACAGCGGCATCCGCGCGAGCGCCTGATCGGGGCCGGGCAGCCGGTCGTGCGCCTCCCGGAAACAGCTCTCGGTGACAGCCGCCCAGTCGGGCCCGACCGTGACGTGATGCGTGATCTGCCCGGCGAGAGCGCCGCCGAGCAGCAGCACCGTCATGACCAGTAGATAGCGGCCCAGCGTGGGCGACGGCGGACGACGCACCGCCCAGCCGCCGACCGCGGTGTGCGCTTCATCCAGGGTCTCGCGCCGCTCCATCCATGCCTCCACAGTCGACATTGGCGGAGATCGTGCCCGGAACACAAGGCCCGGAACACAAAGGCCCGGAACACAAGGCCCGGTTTCAGGAGGCGCCGAGGCAGACGAAGCCCGTTCCCGCGACGGCGCTCGCCAGGGCCGTGGCGGGCGGCGATCCGGAGGCGAGGGCTCGGTGGAAGCCGATCATCGCGTCGTGGGCCGCGTCGTCGGCGACCCGGGCCACGCTGGCCACGACGGTCGCGGTTCCGGCGGCGAGCAGCGCGGACGCCATCCCGAACGTCTCATCACCGGGCCGCACCTCGGTCAGACCGAGCTCGCAGCTCGACAGCACGACCAGCGCCGGCGGTCGTTCGAGGCGTTGCAGGTCGTAGCCGAGAACCGGACCGCCCGCCAGGTCGAGCGTCGAGAAGAGCGCGTTCTCGGCCTCGTGCCGGCCGTGCGCGGCGACGTGGGCCAGCCGCACACCGTCGAGCGCGGCCAGGGTGGCCGCGGGCGTGGCGCGTTCGCCGGTCAGCCGGGTCGCGCCCGGATAGAGCCCCGCGATCGCGGCGATTTCCTCGTCTCCCCGCAGATTTCCGGGGCCGGCAACGAGCGCGACCGCCGACGGCGGCTGATCGCGGGCGGTCATCCAGGCCGTCGCCGACGGCGCCACCGTGACCGGGCGGCCCGCGCACAGCGGCAACAAGGCCCAGGGAGCGGTCATCAGCACGCCGGTCGGCACGACGACCAGGTCGCGGTCGCCGAGCAGCGCGGCAACCGGATCGAGCACGACACGCTGGAGCAGCACAGCGTCGCGGCGGGTGGCGGCGCCGACGGCGGTGGCCAGCCGGGCCGGCAGGGCGCGCCCGGCGGCGGTGTCGAGGTCGGCCCGCAGCCGCAACACCGCTTCCTCGGCCGTGGCCCACTCCCCCAGGCCGGCTACCACCGCGCGTGATCCGGTCACGACCAGCGCCCGCAGCGTGTTCCCCGAGCGCAGGTACGCCACCAGGGCCGTCCTCTCGCCCAGCCTCGCACGCAGTGAACTCAGCGAGACCGGTGCGCCGCCACCGCTCGTAGCCCCGCGCACAGACCACGCGCTCTCGCGGATTCGCCGCCGCAAGGCCTCGGCCCGCCCGCGCAACGTCGCCGGCCGGCCCTCGACCTGCGCTTCCCGCAGCGCCAGGAGCGTCTGCCGCAGGTCTTCGAGCTGACCCGCCACCGCCGGGTCGTCCGGCGGCCGGACTGGTGGCAGCAACAGCGCCTGAGCACGTGCCCGCTCCGACCACCGATGTACGGCCGCCGGGGAGCCGCTCTCCAAGGCCGCCGCCAACCCCGCTGCGGCGAGATCGCGGCCGTGCGCCGAGGCCCCGGTCTGCAGGTCGAGGCACCCGAACCGGGCCCGGTGCCGGTGCAGCGCCGCCATCCCCGCGGCCAGTTCCCGAGCGGCCCGGGCGGGCTGCCCCTCGGCCCGCGCGATCCCGGCCCGCACGAGGCGTCGCAGCAACCGTGTGTCGAGGCGGTCGAGCCGCCCCGCCCGATGCAGCGCGCCGGGCCGATAGGACAAGCCTGCAGCCACGAGATCGGCTACGCGGGCGTCCTCCTCCAGCGACAGACGCCGCAGGGTGGCGGCCAGGCGGCGGGCGCGGCGGGGGTCCGGGACCGGCAAGGCCCGTAGGGCGAGCAGGTCAGCGAGGGCGGCCCGGCGACGGTTGCCCCGGCGGACGAACAGCGCCCGGCATTCGGTCGCATACAACGCCGCGGCACCACGACGGCCCGCGAGCAGGGCCGCCTCGGCGCGCACCTGCAGGGCGTCAGCCACCGTGTGTTCCTGCCCCTGGTCGCGGGCCTGAGCCACGGCCGCGGCCAGTTCGCGGTCGGCCTCCCGGAACAGGCCCGCGGCCACCAGGGCGCGGGCCCGTTCGACAGCGAGGGACGGCAGACGGCCGGGGGCCGTGCGCTCGTAGGTGTCGCGGGCCGCGGCGAACGCCCCGAGCGCCGCGGGCAGGTCACCGGCGACGACGTCGAGATATCCGAGGTTGACCGTCAACAGGGCTACCGCGAAGTCGAGGGACTCCCGGCGGGCCAGGCGCAGGGCGTGGGTCAGGTCGGTGCGGGCGGCGGCGACGCGGCCCGAGTCGAGGTGCAGCAGGCTGCGGTTGTTGAGGGCCTTGATCTGGTCGAGCGGCTCGGTCAGCCCGGCGAGGGCCCGGCCGAACTCGGACAGCGCGTGCTCGGGACGGCCGTTGCGGTGCAGCAGCACGGCGCGCTGGGCGTGCAGCACCGCGCGGCCCGGGGGCGGCAGCAGCGGCTCGGCCTCGTCGAGCAGCCGGAAGCCCAGGTCGACGCGTCCGCGCTCCGACTCGGCCCAGGCCAGGGTGATCAGCACGCGGCCGCGTACGGGATCGGGGGTCTCACCGGCCAGGCGCAGCGCCGCCCGCAACCGGCGCACCGCCAGGGCGGGCCGGCCGTCGTCGCTCGCCGAGACCCCGGCGGTGTAGAGCCGCCCGGCCCGGCCGGGAAGAAGGGTCACAGCACCATGGAGGGCGTCACCACCCTGCCCGAGCCGGAGCCGGCGTGGATCAGCAGTTGGGCGAGGCCGTGCGGCACCTCGTCGAAGACGAACCGGCCGGTGTCGTCGGCGGTGACGGTGAGCGTGGGGTCGGGTTCGGGGCGGCGCAGTTCGACCCGCAGCGCCGCCCCTGGGGCGAGCCAGCCGTCGATGCGTACGAGGTTGTCGTCCCGCTCGACCACGGTGATCATCACGGAGCGGCTGTCGGCGTCGAACGTGATGGTCCGGGCGCGTTCGCCGCCCGCCCTCGCGCCCGAGCCCGCGTACGCCGAGGGCACCTCACGGGCCACCTCGGCGTCGAGATCGTGCAGCGCGATGGTGAACAGCACCCGCTCGTCCAGGTCCGCCGGCATCGGGTCGAAGCGGGCGATCCGGTCGAGGATGTCCCGGTCGACGGGGTCCATCACGCGCCCCAGGCCGGATCGGCGAGCAACATCTCGCGCAGCTTCGTCAGGCAGCGCCCCCGGGTCGGCCCGATGCTGCCGTGCGGCATCCCGAACGCCTCCCCGATCGCCGTGTAGTCGGGCCGCGCCACCTGCGCCACGATCCCGAGCAGGTCCCGGCAGCGCTGCGAGAGCTGCGAGAAGTGCCGCCACAGCACTTGATCACGTTCGTCGGTCAGCAGCCGCTCGTCGGGCGGCGGCCCGGGGTCGGCCACGGTCTCGAGCACGCCCGCCCCGTCCGGCACGTCGCGGCGACCGCGCTGCTGCCGGTGCCACGCCTCCCGCCGGGTCGTGGTGATCAGCCAGGCGGTCACGGCCCGGGGCGTACGGATGTCGTGCAGACGCTGCAGCAGTTCGAGCCACGACGTCTGCACCACGTCGGCCGCGTCCTCGGCCGTGAGCCCCTGACCGCGGGCGACCCGCCACAGCACCGGGTTCAGTTCCCGCACCAGTTCGCGCAGCGAGTCGCGGTCGCCGTCCCGGGCGCGCTCGAGGAGCGCGCCCAGGCGTACGTCAGACATGGCCGCGGGAGACCTGGGGCCGGGCCAGGTCGCCGGCGAAGGTGGCCGCCGCGAACGACGTGCCGCTCCACTTGACCCAGCGCCCGCCCGGCAGCGGCCCGAACACGTCGACGCCGTCGCGGTAGCGGTCGACCCAATCGCCGTAGTTGCTGAACGTCGCGTGATACTTCCCGAACCCGGCGCCGACCGCCGTGACCAGCGGCGACGCGGCCGGCAGCACGGCCGGTTCCTCGACGTGGTCGTTGCCGGCCGACGCGACCACCGGGATCCCGGCCGCCGCGAAGGGTTCGAGGGCCATCTCGATGTCGTCGAACGGGTCGGTGTCGGACGGTTCACGGCCGAAGGGCAGGCACACCACGTCGACCGGCGAGCCGTCCCGCACGTAGGAGGCCAGCCACCGCAGGGCGGCGACCACCGTGGATTCGTACACCTTGCCGTCCGGGCTCATCACCCGCAACGACAGCACCCGGGCGCTGGGCGCGGCCATGCGGATCAGGCCGGCGATGAAGGTGGCGTGCCCGGCGTCACGGCCGTCGCCCTCGGAAGCGGGCAGGGCCGCGTCGAACGAGGCCCGGATCAGGAACGGGTCGTCGTCAGGGGTCGGGAAGTCGAGCCAGTCGCCCGGCTCGATCTCGACGCCGGTGTCGAGCAACGCCACCACGGGCCGCCGCAGCGCCGCGGGCGGGGCCTGCCACTCCGGCACGGGCGGCCAGTCCTCGCGGGCGAGCGCCAGCTCCGCCCAGGTGAACCCGTGCCCCCAGTGTTTGCCCGAGAGCTTCATCGTGCCGCCGAGCAGCAGCGGGTCGTGCCGCACGTCGCGGGCGCCGGCCGCCCGCAGCGCCCGCCCGGCCGCGAACGCCGCGCCGCCGGCGACAGTGAGGACCTGCCGGCCGCCGGCGTCGTGGCAGCCGGCGATCAACCGGTCGAGGCCGGCGCCTTCCAGAAGGTCGTTGAGCTTGTCCGTGTCGGCCGGGGCGTCGGCCGTCAGGGTGTCCGCGCTGTACCGCTCAGCTTCCATGTCCGTTACTCCGAGAAAATCCAAGAAATGATGGGCACCCTTGACGAGGTGCCTGCGAGTCGCGCAGATACCCATCGTCACCAGAGGACGGTGGCCGCGCAGCCCTCCGAACGGACGGAGCCGATCCCTAAGCGTCTTTGAAGACCTGTTCGACCATGGTCAGCAGGGTGGCCGCGAGCAGCCGGTGCACCTGGTCGCGGGTGAGCACGCCGCGTTGCAGCCACTCGCGGGCGGTCGAGACGGCCAGGCCCACATAGGAGCGGGCCATCGCGTGCAGCGCCGGGCCGGGCGCCGGACGGCCGACGGCCTGCAGCACAGCGTCGGCGGCCCGGTCGATGGCCTCGGCGATCACCCGGTCGACGTCGGTGTCGCCGGCCATGCCGCCGGCGGTGATCGCGGCCAGCCACGAGCGGCTGTGACGGGAGACGACGTCGAGGAACCAGGAGACGCTGGCGTCGACCCGGGCCGGCAGGTCGCCCTCGGGCAGCTCGGTCAGCGCCCCCTCGGGCACGGTGAGCATCACCCGGATGACCTCGAGGTAGAGCTCTTTCTTGGTGCCGAAGTAGTGGTTGACCAGGCCGCGGGCCACCCCGGCGGCGCGGGCCACGTCGGTGGTCGAGACGTCGGCGTAGCCACGCTCGCCGAACAGGCGCACGGCCACCGACAGGATCTGCTCGCGGCGCGCGTCCGGTTCCAGCCGGCGCCGCTGTCCCGCCTCGACACTCACGCGACGACCTTACTTCACGCCGTTGTTGACACAGCGCCAACAACCACGGAAGGGTAGGACCATGCCCACCCCTGGACTGGACGGCTACACCCCGGCGTGGCTCGCGCCCGAGCACGACGACCTCGCCGGGCTGGCCCGCGGCTTCTTCACCAAGGAGGTGCTGCCCTTCGCGGCCCGGCACGAGCAGCAGGGCCACCCCGACCGGGAGCACTACCGTCAAGCCGGCGAGCTGGGGCTGCTGGGGTTGAGCGTGCCCGAGGAGTTCGGCGGCGGGGGCGGCGACTTCACCCACGAGGCCGTCATGTTGCACGAGCAGATGCTGTGCGGCGAGGGCAGCCTGGGGCTGGCGGTGCACAGCGGCATCGTCACCGGCTACCTGGTCGCCTACGGCAGCGACGAGCAGAAACGGCGCTGGCTGCCCGGCCTCTGTGACGGCAGCCTCGTGGGCGCGATCGGCATGACCGAGCCCGGCGGCGGCTCCGACCTGCAGGCCATCCGCACGCGGGCGGTCCGCGACGGCGACGACTACGTGGTCAACGGCTCGAAGACGTTCATCACCAACGGCGGCCTGGCCGACCTGATCATCCTCGCGGTCAAGACGGACCCGTCCCAGGGAGCGGCCGGCATCAGTCTCCTGGTGTGTGCCGTCAACGACGACGTCCCGGGGTTCCGGCGCGGGCGCCTCCTGGAAAAGATCGGGCTGCACTCCAACGACACGGCCGAACTGTTCTTCGACGATCTGCGCGTGCCCGCGGCCAACCTGCTGGGCACCGAGGGCTCCGGGTTCTTCCAGATGATGACCCAGCTTCCGCAGGAGCGCCTGGTGATCGGCGTGGGCGCGGTGGCGGCGATGCAGCGCGCGGTCGAGCTGACCACGGCGTACGCGAAGGAACGGACCGCTTTCGGCAAGCCGCTGATGGGTCATCAGAACACCCGCATGGTGCTGGCCGAGTGCGCGACCCGTACGAGGGTGTCCCGGGTCTTCCTCGACGACTGCATCGTGCGGCACACCCGCGGCGAGCTCGACGTGGCCACCGCCGCGATGGCGAAGTCGTGGCTGACCGAGGGACAGTGCGAAGTGGTCGACCGCTGCCTGCAGATCTTCGGCGGCTACGGCTACACCACGGAGTATCCGATCGCCCGCATGTATGCCGACGCCCGCGTGCAGAAGATCTACGGCGGCACGAACGAGATCATGAAGGAGCTGATCGCCCGTGTCCTCTGAGGCATTCGTGTACGACACCTTGCGTACCCCCCGCGGCCGGGGCAAGCCGGACGGCGCGCTGCACGGGGTGAAGCCGATCTCCCTGGTCACCGGCCTGCTCGACGCCCTGCGCACCCGCCTGCCCGGCCTGGACCCGGCCCGCATCGACGACGTCGTGCTCGGCATCGTCACCCCGGTCGGCGAGCAGGGCGGCGACCTGTCCCGCTCGGCCGCCCTGCTGGCCGGACTGCCCGACACCGTGGCCGGCGTGCAGCTCGACCGGTTCTGCGGCTCGGGCCTCGAAGCCGTGAACCAGGCCGCGGCCCGGCTGCGCTCCGGCTGGGAACACCTGATCGTGGCCGGCGGCGTCGAGTCGATGTCGCGCAACCCGATGGGCTCCGACGGCGGCGCCTGGTTCCTCGACCCCGAGACCGCCCTGGCCACCGACTTCGTGCCGCAGGGCATCAGCGCCGACCTGATCGCCACCCTCGAGGGCTTCAGCCGCGAGGACGTCGACGCGTGGGCCGTGCTGTCACAGGACCGGGCGGCCAAAGCCCAGGCCGGCGGCCACTTCGCCCGCTCGCTCGTGCCCGTACGCGACGCCAACGGACTCGACGTCCTCACCGCCGACGAGCACCCGCGCCCCGGCACCACGGTGGAGAGCCTGGCCCGGCTACGGCCATCGTTCGCGAAGACCGACTTCTTCGACGCCGTCGCCCTGCGCAAATTCCACTGGCTCGAGCGGCTCGACCACGTCCACCACGCGGGCAACTCATCGGGCATCGTCGACGGCGCGGGCCTCGTACTGCTGGGCAGTGAACAGGCCGGCCGCGAACTGGGCCTGACCCCGCGCGCCCGCATCGCCGGGGCCGCCGTCACCGGGGCCGACCCGACGCTGATGCTCACCGGACCGGCCCCCGCCACCCGAAAGGCCCTGGCCGCGGCCGGGCTGACCGTCGCCGACATCGACCTGTTCGAGATCAACGAGGCGTTCGCGGCGGTGGTCCTCAAATACATCCGCGACCTCGATCTCGACCCCGAGACGGTCAACGTCAACGGCGGGGCGATCGCGCTCGGTCATCCCCTGGGAGCGACCGGCGCGATGCTGCTCGGCACCGCCCTCGACGAGCTGGAACGGCGTGACCTGCGCCGGGCCGTCGTCACCCTGTGCATCGGCGGCGGCATGGGCGTCGCGACCGTCCTGGAGAGGCTCTGATGATCAACTACGAGCGGGACGGCGACGGCGTCGTCACCCTCACCCTCGACGACCCCGACCAGTCGGCGAACACGATGAACGCCACCTATGTGGCCGCGATGACCGCCGCGCTCGACCGCCTCGAAGCCGAGCGCGAGCAGGTCACCGGCGTGATCGTGACCAGCGCCAAGAAGACGTTCTTCGCCGGTGGCGACCTGCCCTCGATGGCCCGCGCCGAGAAGGAGGACGCGCCCGCCCTGTTCGAGCTGCTCACGACCATCAAGCGCGACTTCCGGCGGCTGGAGACGTACGGCCGCCCGGTCGTCGCCGCGATCAACGGGGCCGCGCTCGGCGGGGGCCTCGAGGTGGCGCTCGCCTGCCATCACCGGATCGCCCTCGACGCGCCGGGGACGCGGCTCGGTTTCCCCGAGGTGACCCTCGGTCTGCTGCCGGGCGCCGGCGGCGTGACCCGTACGGTGAGGATGTTGGGGTTGGCTCCGGCTCTGACGACGTGGTTGCTCACCGGCCGCCGCCTGCGGCCCGCCGACGCCCGCGACAACGGTCTGGTCGACGAGGTGGTGGATACACCGGCCGCGTTGATCGAGAGCGCTCGCGCGTGGATCGCCGCCAACCCCGACGCCGCCCAGCCCTGGGACCGCGAGGGTTACCGCATGCCCGGCGGCACTCCCGCCTCCCCCAAACTGGCCGCGATGCTGCCCGCCTTCCCGGCCACCCTGCGACAGCAGCTCAAGGGCGCCTCGCTGCCCGCGCCCGAGAAGATCCTGGCGACCGCCGTCGAGGGCGCCCAGGTCGATTTCGAGACCGCGCTGGTCATCGAGACCCGCCACCTGATCACGCTGCTCACCTCGCAGATCGCCAAGAACATGATGGGTGCGCTCTTCTTCGACATGCGCGCGGTCAACGGCGGCCTGGCCCGCCCGGACGTCGAGGTCGCCCCGGCCCGCAAGGTGGCCGTGCTCGGCGCCGGGATGATGGGGGCGGGTATCGCGTACGCCTGCGCCCGCGCCGGCCTCGACGTGGTGGTCAAGGACGTGACCCCGCTGCTCGCGGCCCGCGCGACCCAGCAGAAGGGCGACCCGGCCGTGCTGGCCCGCATCACCACGACCGCCGACCCGCGCGACCTGGCCGGCTGCGACGTGCTGATCGAGGCCGTCTTCGAAGACCCGGCGCTGAAAAACGCCGTCTACGCGGAGGTGGCGCCCTACCTCACCGAGGACGCCCTGCTCGCGTCGAACACGTCCACCCTGCCGATCACCGGCCTCGCGAGGGGCGTCGAACGGCCGGGCGACTTCATCGGGATGCATTTCTTCTCTCCCGTCGGCAAGATGCCGCTGCTGGAGATCGTCGTCGGCGAGCAGACCGGCGACGAGGCCGTGGCCCGCGCCTTCGACCTGGGCCGGCGCATCGGCAAGACCCCGATCGTGGTCAACGACGGGCGCGGCTTCTTCACCAGCCGGGTCATCGGCAAGTTCCTCGACGAGGCGATCGGCATGCTGGCCGAGGGCGTCCCGGCGCCGTCGATCGAGCACGCGGCGCTGCAGGCCGGCTATCCGACCGGGCCTCTCGCGCTGGCCGACGAGGTCAGCCTGTCGCTCGTGCAGCGCATCCGCCGGCAGTTCGAGGCGGCCGCCGGGGACGCGTTCGTGGCCCTGCCCTCGCACGCCCTGGTCGACGCGATGGTCGGGGAACACGATCGGCCCGGCCGGGCGGCGGGCCGCGGCTTCTACACGTACGCCGAAGGCCGTCGCGGCGCTCTCTGGCCCGGCTTGGCGTCGTTCGCGACCGATGAGGGCCGTTCGGTTCCGCTCGAAGACCTCAAGGACCGGTTCCTGTTCGCCGAGGCCATCGACGCGCGCCGCTGCCTGGACGAGGGTGTGCTGCGCACCGAGGAGGACGGCAACGTCGGCTCGATCCTCGGCATCGGCTACCCCGCGTGGACCGGCGGCGTGCTGCGCTTCGCCCGCCAGCACGCTGATTTTCACCGCCGTGCCCGTTCGCTGGCCGCCCGCTACGGCGACCGGTTCATTCCGGCATGACAACCCTTTCCGGCGTACGGGTGGTGGAGCTGGCCGGGTTGGCGCCCGGCCCGTTCGGGTGCATGGTGCTGGCCGATCTCGGCGCTGACGTCGTGCGCGTCGACCGCCCCGGCGGGCCGTTGCTGCCGACGGGACCGCTCGACCGTGGCCGCCGCACGGTCGAACTCGATCTTAAGACCCAGGCCGGGGTGGCTGACCTGCTGCGCCTGGCCGCGAGCGCCGACGTGCTGGTCGAGGGCTACCGCCCCGGCGTCGCCGAGCGGCTCGGGTTCGGCCCGGCCGAGTGCGAGAAGATCAACCCCAGGCTCGTGTACGCCCGGATGACCGGCTGGGGCCAGGACGGACCCCTCGCCGCACGGGCCGGGCACGACATCGACTACATCGCCGTCGCCGGAGCGCTCGAACCCCTCGGCCGCCCCGGCGAACGCCCGCACGCCCCGATCAACCTGCTCGGTGATTTCGCCGGGGGCGGCATGCTTCTGGCCGTGGGGGTGCTCGCCGCCCTGCTCGAACGGTCCCGCTCGGGGCGTGGCCAGGTGGTCGACGCGGCCATGGTCGACGGGTCGGCGCTGCTCATGACGTTCCTGCACGGCATGACGGCCTCGGGCCTGTGGAACGGGGAGCGGGGCGAGAACCTGCTCGACGGCGGAGCGCCGTTCTACGACACCTACCGGACCTCGGACGGCGGTTACATGGCGGTGGGGGCGCTCGAGCCGCCGTTCTTCCAGGCGCTGCTCGACGGCCTCGACGTTTCTGACGTTTCCCCGCAATACGACAAGTCGGGCTGGCCCGCCATGCGCGCCTTGCTGGCGTCACGTTTCCTCACCCGCACGCGCGACGAGTGGACCGCGGTTTTCGCCTCCCTGGACGCTTGCGTCGCGCCCGTGCTCTCCCCGGTCGAAGCGCCAGCACACCCCCACAACCACTTCCGTCGTACGTTCGTCGACGTGGACGGCGTCACCCAGCCCGCGCCGGCGCCGCGCTTCGGTCGTACGCCCTCACAAGAACCGCAACCACCCACGGCCGTGACCGTTCCGGAGGTCCTCGCCGGCTGGTAAACCCTCAGGCGGGCGCTCACGCGGCCGATGTCACGGCGATGAACACGATCCTGGACCCGTCCGTGCTGCGCCGGCGCCGAACCACCGAGGCGAGCGCGCTGCTGTCACGCGGGCTCGGGATGGTGGCGACCACCCTGTTCCTGTTCGGCCTGGTCGGCGCGCCGCCCGAGGCCGAGGACGCCCTGCCCGTACGGCTCTCCTGCTGGACCGGCCTGGTGCTGATGACGCTCGCGCTCGGCTTCTCGACGGTGAACCTGCGCCGCCCCGGCGGCCCGCGCTACAACCTGTTCGGCCGCCTCCAGGTCATCTTCGACACCCTCGCGATCAGCGGCATCGTGGTCGGCATCCAGGCCTACAGCGGCCGTACGGTGTGGCCCATGCTCGCCGTGCCGGTGCTGGTCTCGGCCATGCGCGGCCGGGTGCCGGGCGCCCTGATCGCGTGGGCCGCCACCAGCGGCATCCTGATCGTCGCGGCCGTCGTCTTCGGCGGCGAGGCGATGCCACCCGACGACCTCGTGCTGGCCCTGCTGGTCAACCTGTTCGTGGCCGGGCTGTGCGGCACCCAGTCGGCCGCCTACAGCCGCCAGGTCAACGAGCTCACCACCATCCGCGGCCAACTCCACCACCAGGCGACCCACGACGGCCTGACCGGCCTGCCCAACCGCAAACACCTGCGCACCCACGCCGACGACCTGACCGGCCGCCCGATGGCCCTGCTGCTGCTCGACCTGAACGGCTTCAAAGCAGTCAACGACACCCTGGGCCACGCGGCCGGCGACGAACTCCTGCGCGTGACCGCCTCCAGGCTGCGCGCCCACCTGCGCCCCGCCGACCTGGCCGGGCGCATCGGCGGCGACGAGTTCCTGGTGCTGCTGGCCGACGCGACACCCGCCGAGGCCGACGCACTGGCCGCCCGCCTGCGCACCGAGATCAGCCGCCCAGCCGACATCGACGGCCGGGCGGTCACCGTGGGCGTCTCGGTCGGCGTCGCCACCCGCGCCCCGAGCGAGACCAGCGGCTTCGACGCCCTGAGCCTGCTGGCCGACGCCGCCATGTACCGCGAGAAAACCACCTCGCGCCTCTGATCCTCCCCGGGTCGCCTGAACGCGGACGGGGAGCGTATCAACGCTCGCCGGTCTGCGCCCCTTGATCGAATCCCCGCCCGGTGACCCGGGCGGGGATTCGTCGTCTCCGCGCTATTCGCTCCGGGCGCTCACCATTTCTCCACATCGGAGGCCTAGCGTTCGGGCTCATGCGGGTCACGATGATTCTTCCGGCGTTGACCGAGGCGACCAGTCCCCTGTTCCGGCCGATCAAGTATTCGCTGTTTCCACCGTTGGGGCTGGCTACCCTGGCCGCTTATCTTCGCGACGACGACGAGGTCCGGATCCTCGACGAGCATGTGGAGAACATCGACTCGTACGTGGCGGACGACCGGCCCGACATCGTGGTGATCCAGGCCTACATCACCTCGGCCCGGCGCGCGTACGAACTGGCCGACAGCTACCGTTCCCGCGGCGCATTCGTCGCACTCGGCGGCCTGCACGTGACCTCTCTGCCCGACGAGGCGGCCACCCACGCGGACGCGATCTTCCTCGGCCCCGGCGAGGACACCTGGCCTAGATTCCTCGACGACTTCCGCCGTGGCTCGCCGGCCGCGCGCTATGTCTCGACCGAGCGGACGCTGGCCGGCCTGCCACCGGTGCGCCGCGACCTGATCCGGCGCGAACGATACCTCGTACCGAATTCGATCGTGGTTTCCCGCGGTTGCCCGCACCACTGCGATTTCTGCTACAAGGACGCGTTCTTCGAGGGCGGCAAGAGCTTCTATACACAACTCGTCGACGACGCTTTGACCGAGATCGATCGGTTGCCCGGCCGTCATCTCTACTTCCTCGACGATCACCTGCTGGGTAATCGCCGTTTCGCGGAGGCGCTGTTCGCCGGCATGGCCGGGATGAACCGCGTCTGGCAGGCGGCCAGCACGGTCGACGCGCTCCTGGCCCCCGGCCTGCTCGAACAGGCGGTCACGGCCGGCATGCGCAGCGTCTTCGTCGGCTTCGAGACCATCAACGCGGCGAACCTGCCCGGCCAGCGCAAACGGCAGAACATCAACCGCAGCTACGACGAGGTGGCCGCGCGCGTACACGCGGCCGGCGCGATGATCAACGCCAGCTTCGTGTTCGGCATGGACGACGACACGCCCGACGTCTTCGACCGTACGGTGGATTGGGCCGTCGGGGTGGGTCTCGAAACCGTGACCTTCCACATCATGACGCCCTATCCCGGAACGGCTCTGTTCCGCCGCATGGAAGCCGCCGGCCGCATCAGCCATCGCGACTGGCACCGCTACGACACGCGCCAGGTGGTGTTCCGCCCCGTCGGCATGACCCCGGCCGAGCTCGAGGACGGCTACTGGCGCGCGTACCGCGACTTCTACCGCTGGCCCGCGATCTGGCGCGGCGCGGCCGGCAAACCCCTCCCCGACCGCCTGCGCCATCTCGCGTACGCGGGCGGCTGGAAGAAGTTCGAACCGCTGTGGGACGCGCTGATCCGCTCCCGCCAGGTGCTGCGCGCCCTGCCCCTGCTGGAGACGACGCTGGGACTGGCCCGCTCAGGCCGCTGACCACAGTGAGCGGAGCTCGCCGCCGCTGACCCGGCAGAAGGCGCACGTCACCGCCTCGGCGGGCGTGGCCGTGTACCCCGCCGACGGCGTACGCCCCGACGAGGTCTTCCAGGCCGCCGGCGACGCGCTCGGCGCGGCCAAGAAGGCGGGCCGGGACACGTACTACATCGGCAAGGACGCCCACCCGACGAGAGGGGGCCCGGCCCGGCGCTCTACTCGCTGAACCCGGTCACGGAGAACGCCCGGTCGACCCGGCCTGCGGCCAGGTCGTCGTGGCGGATGACGAAACTGCCGGAGTAGAACTCATCGTCCGCGGAGAAACGGGCGAGCGACATCCACTCCCCCGCCAGCCGGTGCTTCTCCCTCTGCACGTGGGAGTACCAGTTCGCCACCGGGACGACGATCTCGCCGGCCTGCTCGCGCCCGGCGAGGGTCTGCTCCGCGATGCTCGTGATCACCTCGTCGTCGACGTAGCCGCCGAGGTAGGCGCTGGCCAGCCCGTTCTCGAGCGGCCAGAGGTCGTACGCCAACGCCCGCAGCTCTTCGAGATGGGGAAAGCCCTCGGGCAGCTCGGCGTCGTCGTCCTCGTCCTCGTCGTCGTCCCGCGGCTCCATCCAGTCGGGCAGCTCGGCGACGAGGGTGGCGCTGAGGTCGTACCCGCCGTCGGGGGGCTGCGCGGTCGCGGTGCCGTACACGACTCGTCCGTACCCCTCGGTCAGGTGATCCTTCTCGTGGTCGAGGAAGAACAGCAGCGTGCCGTGCGGGGGAAGCTTCGAGCCGTCGACCTCGGGCAGCGCCGCACAATCGACAGAGAAGACGTACGGGAGCCGGCCGCCCTGTTCGGACGGCCAGTCCACGCCGACCGGCAGCGGGGGCGACCCGCCGAACCGCCCGACCGGGACCCCACCGGAGCCGCCGCTCAAGCGGACCGACAACCGAAGGTGCTCGGCGAACCTGCTGACCTCGTCGTCCGGGATGCCCGACGCGAGAGCCGCCTGACGAAACCGCCCCTGCTGATCCATGGCTGAGCATGATGCCACGCGGGTGCGACAGTTCACCCGAACCGAAGCCGGAACACCAGAGCAGCCACGCCCCAGGCCAGCGGCGTGTGTTCCGCGGGGGCGGCCTCAACCCGCCGCACCTTCCCGCTCGACAGGTCGAGAACCGCGAGTTCGTCGCTGTCGTCGGACGAATAGGCCACGTGGCTGCCGTCGGGCGAGAGCAGCAACCCGTTCCCCGGCACCTGATACCCGTCGAACTCGAACGGCAGCAACGTGTGCCGGCCCCCGGCCACCAGATCGACGGTCCCTTCACCGGTCACCGGATTGCGCAGGCCCAGCGTCGATCCACCGACGACCACACCCGTACGCCCCGGAGGCGCCTGCTCCACCGTCGGCGTCCACCACCAGGGCCCGTCGAGCCGGTCGGGCAAGCCGGTGGTCAACGTCGTGGCCGGTTCGGGCAGGGCCGCGCTCGCCGCCGAATACGCGACGGGCGGCACGGCGACCAGCGCGACCGCGGCCACTGTCAACCAGGCACGCTTCACGACTCTGGTCCTCCCGACTCTCGTCGATCAGGGAACCTAGTCGTTCGCCGGAAAAGATGTCGTACCCCTCCTGCATCATCTGGCGCACACGGAACGGGGTGGGCTTCATGACCGAGGTGGTCGCGGCCGTCGACACGACGACCGAACAGCAGATCGACGCGGCCCGGGTGGTGGCCGAGCAGATCATCCGCGGCGAGGGCGGCCTGGGGCTGACCGCGCACGACGGTGAGGTGCGCCGTCGCGCCATGCTGCTCGTCCATGAACGTGTGGCAGGAGAGGACGCCTCCTACTTCGGCTACATCGGTCAGTCCCTGGTGGTCGCCGACGGCCTCGATACACCGTGGACTCGCGACGACCTGGTGTGGGCGCTGCGGCACCTGCTCTGCGAGATCCCGCTGACCACCGTCTCCGACGCGCCGTTCTGGGTGCCTGCCCTGATCGCGTCCGCGCTCGACCCGGCCGAGCTACAGGGTCTCGGAGGCCAACTGTTGGCCGCGTTCGACGGGCTCTACAACGGTCACTACGTCGCGGGGGAGGGAACGCGCCGGCTGGCGAGGCTCTTCGGCAACAGCCTGCGCCACTTCCACCAGGGGGTGCCCGCCGACCTGGCGGCGGCCGCCAACGAAGCCCGCGGGCAGGCCCCGGGCTTGTGGGTGCTGCTCGCCGACGCCGAGGTCCAGGCGGTGTTCCGGTTCGCCTCCGACCTGACCAAACCCGCCCCGACGAAGGCCTGGCTCCGCGAGGCCGACGAGCGGCTGGCTGCCACCCCAGCGGCGAGCGAGGCCGTCGCGCTGCTGCTCGGCGGCTACCGCGGCGGAACCGGCCTGGTCCGCGACCACATCGACGCCCTGCTGCGCGGGCTGATCTGGTTGCAGTCGCGCGTCCCCGGCGACGAGTCCACCGAGTTGCTCGGCGGTGTGGCGCTCGCGGTGGCCGCCCCGGCCTGGCGGGGCGGCGCGCAACTCGTCGCGCCCAAGGCTGCGGTCGCCGTCGTAGACATCCTGGCCCAGCGCTCGGGCGACGTTCCCGTCCAGGTCCTCGCCCGGCTCAGCCAGACCGTCCGCAGCCGGTTGCTTCTGCCCCGGGTCGGCAAGGCCCTTGACCGGCTCGGCCGCGAACGCGGTTGGTCGCCCGGCGAGGCCCTCGAACTGACGGTCGACGACCACGGACTCGACCGAGACGGCCGGCGCGCCTGGCCCATGGGTTCGGCCAACGAAGCCGTCGTGGCGATCGACAACGGCCGGGCGCGGCTGCGGGCGTACGAGAACGGGGTCGTTCGGCGGGCCGTGCCGCCCGCCTGGAAAGAGGCCCTGGCTCCGGCCCGCCGTCTGGTCGCCGAGGCCAATCAGTCGCTCGGCGTCGAACGACTCCGGATCGAAGGGCTGTTCTCGCAGGAGCGGACGTGGGACTGGGGCACGTGGAAACGGCACTACCTCGACCACCCGATCACCGGAGCCATCGCCCGTCGCCTCATCTGGCAGATCTCCCCCAACGGCGGGATCTGGACGTCCGGGCTACCCGCGCGCTCCGGTGACGGCTGGACCCTGTCCGATCTCGACGCCGCACCGAGAGACGGATGGCGGGTGCGGCTGTGGCATCCGGCGCTCGTCGGCCCGGCCGAGGTCGCCCGGTGGCGCGGCCGGATCGTCGAGGCCGAGCTGCGGCAGCCTCTCAAGCAGGCCTTCCGCGAGGTCTACCGGCTGACCCCGGCCGAGGAGCAGACAGGCACCTATTCGAACCGGTTCGCCGCGCACATCCTGCACTACCGGCAGGCGAACGCGCTGATGCGCGAGCGCGGCTGGGCCGCCAACTACCTGGGCGGCTGGAGCGACGGCTACCACGGCGAGGCGAAGAAGGAGTTCGGCGGCGGCGACTGGCAGGCCGTCTTCTTCCACGACTGGATCGAGTCGAGCACCTGGGACCTGCCCTACTGCACAACCGACCAGGTGCGCTTCGCCCGCCGCGACGGCCGCGCCTGGACGACCACCCCGCTGGCCGAGGTGCCGCCACTGGTGCTCAGCGAGGCCATGCGCGATGTCGACCTGTTCGTCGGCGTCACCTCGATCGCCGCCGACGACGACTGGCGCGACCGCGGCGAGGACCGCTTCGCCGACTACCGCCACCGCACCGCCTTCGCCACGCTGACCCCCGCCGGCGAGATGCGCCGCGAGACCCTGGCCCGCCTGCTCCCCCGCCTGGCCGTGGGCCCGCGGTGTGAGCTGCAAGACCGCTTCCTGCAGGTCCGGGGCAATCTGGGTATCTACCGAATCCACCTGGGCTCGGCCAACATCCTGATGGCCCCCGACGACGCCTACCTGTGCATCGTTGCCGACCGCGCCAAGACCAAGAAGCTGACCCTGCCCTTCAACGACGACCCGGTCCTGTCCGCGATCCTCTCCAAAGCCATCATGCTGGCCGCCGACGACAAGATCACCGACCCTTCGATCACCACTCAGCTCGGGGCCGCCGACGACGTGGAACAGATCTCCAGGTAAGGCCGCACGACGGCGTGCGTCGAACGCGTCACGACAGATAAGCAGGTATATGTTTCGATCATCATCCGGTTTACGATCACGGCGACGGCTGGAGCGGGCCCCGCCGGATCACTCACTGATTGTCGCCGTGCGGACGCCTCCGCGACGCCTGCCGTCAAGCCTGCACTCTCATGATCACCCAGCGCACACCGGCTGGTGTTCGCAGAGGGAGGAACACTGTGCGTCCATTTACCCGAACGATCGCCGTCACCATGGCGGCCGCCACCATAGCCGCGGTCGCGGCCTGCTCGCCGCCCGAGAAGGAGAGCGAGTCGACCGGTTCCGGCGCCGCCAGCGCGACCAGCGCCGCCGACCTGGGCGGGCTCGACAAGCTGGTCGAGGCGGCCAAGGCCGAGGGCCAGCTCAACGTCATCGCGCTGCCGCCGAACTGGGCGAACTACGGCGAGATCATCAAGGCGTTCGGCGACAAGTACGGCATCAAGGTCAACTCGGCGCAGCCGGACGGGTCGAGCCAGGACGAGATCAACGCCGCGAACCAGCTCAAGGGCCAGGCCGGCGCGCCGGACGTGTTCGACCTGGGCGCGTCGGTGGCCACGGCCAACGTCGCCATGTTCGCGCCGTACAAGACCGAGAAGTTCGCCGAGGTGCCCGAGAACCTCAAGGACGCGAACGGCGCCTGGGTGAACGACTACGGCGGCTACATGTCGGTCGGCTACGACAGCGCCAAGGTCCCCGCCCCGGCGACCCTGGCCGACCTGCTCAAGCCGGAGTACAAGGGCAAGGTCGCGCTCAACGGCGACCCGACGCAGGCCGGTTCCGCGTTCGGCGGCGTGCAGATGGCGTCGCTGGCCAACGGCGGCACCGTCGAGGACATCACCAAGGGCGTCGAGTTCTTCGGTCAGCTCAAGAAGGCCGGAAACCTGCTGCCGGTCGACCCGTCCGACACGACCATCCAGTCCGGTCAGACCCCGGTCGTCTTCGACTGGGACTACCTGAACGCGGCGCAGGTCGCCAAGGTCAAGACCTGGAAGACCTTCGTGCCCAACGGCGCGGTCCTCGGCTCGTACTACGTGCAGGCCATCAGCAAGGACGCCCCGCACCCGGCCGCCGCGCGCCTGTGGCAGGAGTTCCTCTACTCCGACGAGGGCCAGAACCTGTGGCTCAAGGGTGGCGCCCGCCCGGTGCGGGCCGAGGCGATGCAGAAGGCCGGCACGATCGACAAGACCGCGTTCGACGCGCTGCCGAAGATCGAGGGCACGCCGGTCATCCCGACCGAGGCGCAGAACGTGAAGGCCAAGGAGATCCTCGCGGCGAACTGGGCCAAGGCCATTGGCTGAGATCGCGACGGACGTCCCGCAGCGTGTGGCCGTACGGTCGCGGCTGCGGGGCGTCACCGCCCTGCTGGGAACGGTTCCGTTCTTCGCGTACGTGACGATCTTCCTGATCATCCCGACGCTGGTCGTGGTGCTCGGCGCGTTCGCCGGGGACGAGGGCGGCGTCACTCTCGGCAACGTCAAGGCGCTCGGGAACTCGTACATCCTCGACGCGTTCGGCCGCAGCATCGGGCTCTCGGCCATCAGCGCGCTCATCGGTGCGGTTCTCGGTGCCCTTCTGGCGTACGCCCTGACGACCGCGAAACCCGACGGGCTGCTGCGCCGCACGGTGACCGCGGCGGCCGGCGTACTCGCCCAGTTCGGCGGCGTGACCCTGGCCTTCGCGTTCCTGGCGACGATCGGCCTGTCCGGTTTCGTCACCGTGTGGCTGCAGGAACACCTCGACTTCAACCTGTACGCCAACGGGGTGTGGCTGTTCGAACTGCCCGGCCTCACGCTCGTCTACACGTACTTCCAGATCCCGCTCATGGTCATCGTCTTCCTGCCCGCGCTCGACGGCATCCGTCCCCAGTGGCGCGAGGCGACCGAGAGCCTGGGCGGCACGACCTGGCAATACTGGACGCGCGTGGCCGGCCCGCTGCTCGCCCCCGCGTTCCTCGGCTCGACCCTGCTGCTCTTCGCCAACAGCTTTTCCGCGTACGCCACCGCGGCCGCCCTCGTGAGTCAGGGCAGCCCGCTCGTGCCGTTGCAGATCCGTGGGGCACTGACCAGCGAGGTCCTGCTCGGCCAGCAGAACGTGGGCAAGGCGATGGCGCTGGGCATGGTCGTCGTCGTGGCCGTGGTCATGGCGCTCTACACCCTGCTGCAGAAAAGGACGTCCAAGTGGCTGGGGTGATCGCTCGCCGAGCCCGTAAACAGCGCGTGTTCCGCTGGACCGTGCTGATCGTGCTCGGCGTCTTCTTCCTGCTCCCCCTGGCCGCGATGGTCGAGTTCTCCACCCGCGACCCCGAGACGTGGCCCGCCCTGGTCAACTGGCCGTCGCTGAGCGAGAAGTACCCGGCGCTGGCCGAGGGCATCACCGCGTCGCTGCTGCAGGCCGGGTTCACGGCCCTGCTGATGCTCGTGCTGCTCGTGCCGACGGCCGTGTGGGTGCGGCTGCGGCTGCCCCGGCTGCGGCGGCTGGTCGAGTTCCTGTGCCTGCTGCCGCTCACGATCCCCGCGATCGTGCTGGTCGTGGGCCTCGCACCGGTCTACGCCTGGGTCACGTACTTCTTCGGTGGCTCGTCCCTGACCCTGGTGTTCGCCTATACCGTCCTGGTTTTCCCGTACGCCTACCGCGCGATCGACGCGGGCCTGTCGGCGATCGACGTGAAGACCCTCGCCGAAGCCGCCCGCAGTCTGGGCGCCGGTTGGGCGACGGTGATGTGGCGAGTCGTGCTGCCGAACATCCGCTCGGCGGTGCTGTCCGCGGCGTTCCTGACCGTGGCGCTGGTGCTCGGCGAGTTCACGATCGCGTCGCTGCTCAACCGCACGAACCTGCAGGTCGCCATCAACTTCCTGGGCAAGAGCAGCGCGACCATGTCGGTGGCGGTGTCGCTGACCGCCCTGCTGCTCGCCTTCGTACTGCTGCTTCTGCTGTCTCTGCTGGGCGGACGTCGTCGCAATTCCGTCCCGGTCGCCCCAGGTGCCCCCGTCGTTCCTCCCGCTCCCAAGGAGTCCGCCGCATGACCGGCGTCGCCGTACAACTCAAAGGGCTGCGCCGTACGTTCGGCGCCGTGCACGCCCTGGACAATCTGGACCTGTCGATCGAACCGGGCGAGTTCATCGCGCTGCTCGGGCCGTCCGGCTGCGGCAAGACGACGGCGCTGCGCGTGCTCGCCGGCCTCGAGGACGCGGACAGCGGCCAGGTCCTCGTCGGCGGCAAGGACGTCACGGCACTCCCGGCGAACCGTCGCGACATGGGCATGGTCTTCCAGGCGTACAGCCTCTTCCCGCACCTGACGGCCCTGGCCAACGTGTCCTTCGGCCTGTCGCTGCGGGGCCGGGGCAAATCGTTGGCGCGGGCCAAGGACATGCTCGAACTCGTCGGCATCGGCGCGTTCGCCGACCGCTACCCGCATCAGCTCTCGGGCGGGCAGCAGCAGCGGGTGGCGCTGGCCCGGGCCCTGGCCATCGAGCCGAGCGTGCTGCTGCTGGACGAGCCGCTGTCGGCGCTCGACGCGAAGGTGCGCGTGCAGCTCCGCGACGAGATCCGCCGCATCCAGACCGAGGTCGGCACGACGACGCTGTTCGTCACGCACGACCAGGAGGAGGCCCTCGCGGTCGCCGACCGGGTCGGTGTCATGCGGGCCGGCAAGCTCGAACAACTCGCCGCGCCGGCCGACATATACCTCACGCCCGCGACGCCGTTCGTGGCCGAGTTCGTCGGACTCTCGAACCGGCTGCCCGGCACGGTCGTCGGCAACAAGGTCGAGGTGCTGGGGACGCGGCTGCCGCTGCTGTCGCCCGCGTCCTCGGTGTCGGTGACCGCGCTCGTACGCCCCGAGTCGGTTTCGGTGTCGCCCGACGAGTCGGGCGAGGGTCGCGTGCTGACCACCAGCTTCCTCGGCCCGATCAGCAAGATCACGGTCACGGTCGGGGACCTGCTGGTCGTCGCACAGGTGGCCACCGACCGCCTGGCGACGTTGGCACCCGGCACTCCCGTACGCGTGACGCTCGCCCCGAATCCCGTCGCGCTGGCCTGATCTCCGCGTTTCCTGATTTACGCGTTTGCCTGCGACTCGCCCGGGACGCTTCGTACGGTCTGAGCCGTGCGTCGAATCCTGCCCGTCCTGATCGTCCTGCTGCTCCTGCCGTTCGCGGCCCCCACCCGGGCCGCGGCGGCCGGAACGGTATGGCACGTGATCCGCCCACAGGAGTCCCTGGCCTACATCGCCGGGATGTACGACCTGGACCCCCACGACCTGGCGTCCTGGAACCAGATCCCGTACGAGGCCCCGATCCAGCCCGACGGCGTGCTGCGGCTGAACCCGCCGCCCGCTCCCCTGCCGGTGTTCAGCTCGCGGATCGAGACCGTCAGCCCCGGCATGGTCAACTGGAACCCCGCCAAGGGCTGCCCGATCATCCCGGCCAACCTGCGCCGCGTGTGGGTCACCTACATCGACTTCACCGGCGCCGCCCGGGACGGCAGCGTCATCGTCCGCCACGACGTGGCCCCGAGGGTGCAGCGGGCCTTCGAAACCCTCTACCGCTGGCGCTTCCGCATCATGGCCATGGCCCCCATGCGCCTGAACATGCCCGGCGAGACCGACATGAGCATCGTGACGGCCGGCTACAACTGCCGAGCGGTGGCCGGCACGAAGGTCTGGTCAGAACACGCCGCAGGCACCGCCGTCGACATCAACCCATTGCAGAACCCGATGAAGCGTGGCACGTTCCTCTCCCCCGCAGCGGGCGGCCTCTACCTCGACCGCAACCGCCGCCTGATCGGCATGATCCACCCCGAGGGCGCAGCCCGTGCTTTCCTGTGGAACGGCTTCCACTGGGGCGGCACCTGGACCTCCTTGAAGGACTACATGCACTTCAGCCTCACCAACCGCTGACGCCCTAGATAGTCAGTGTTCCGCGCCCTGCCGAACCCTGAACTCGCGCAGCGGCCAGGTCGATCGTTTGGCTTACCCTGAGTCCACGACAGATACCTGGTGTGTGATCGGGAGGCTGAATGTCACCAGAACCGGACCCGCAAGCACGGGAAACCAGCCGACTGTGGTTGCTAGCGTTGGGCCTGCGCAGAGGCTGGGACCTTCGTCGCACTGGAGTTCAGCGCCGCGCCACCTACTATGGCGCGATTGCCGGGCTCCTGCTCAGCGTTCTCGGGCTGCTAGCTGGAACCGCCAGCCTGAGTTGGGGCTACAGCCTGGGCGTCGCCGGCGTGCTGTTGTCGGTCGCTCTCATGGTTCCGGAGTGGATCCGGTTGCATCGCTCGACCATCGCCCTGGTTCCCGCCGCCGTTCCGAAGGTCAGGACGGCGCCTGCCGGAGGCGCACTGGTGCGACTGCCGGGCAGCGTCGCGGAAAGCGGGAAAGGGCTGGCGGTCGTCTGGGACGACATCGACGAGGCCTTACCGACGTCAACCGCAATATGCCGCTGGCGGTCACAGCAGACGAAGTTGCCCCATCGGATCAGCCGGTTGGCCCACGAGATCATTGTCAGCAGCCCGAGGAGGGAGGGCCTGTTCAACGGAGCACTGGTGCGCCAGGATGATGATCTGACCGCCGAGACGCTGACCGCAGGCGGCACCCTGAATCTCAGCCGCACCGACTACTTCAGTCTGTTCTGCTCGAACTACCTGACGGGTCGGCGCGTGCTCGACCGGCGCACCGGCAGCGAACTGGTCGACGGGGCGAAGCTCTTTCTTCGCGACGGCGAGCTGATCCCACTCGCCGTCAGTTCCCAAGCCAACGCCATAGGCGTCTCGACGCTGGCCTTCAGCGCGGACGGCAGACTGGTGCTGGCTCTGCAGGGACCCGGGTCAGCATCGGAAGCCGGCCTATACGCTCCGGCCGGATCGGGGTCGGCGGATCTGCGGGACATTCGACGATTCTCTAACGGTGAACGCGCTCTCGTGGATTTCCTCGCCGGTGCCATGCAACGCGAACTGGTCGAGGAATCGAACATTCGCTATCGCGACATCGCCTGGACCGAGATACTCGGCTATTTCCGCTGGGTCAAGGAGGGCGCGAAGCCCGAGTACGTCGGGGTGACACTTCTGAAGCTGACCTCCGACGAACTCGCCGGCCGTGACGTCCGTTTCGTGGAGACTCCGTTCCTTCAGAGCCTTGAATTCGATGGGGAGCTTGACCTGATTGAACTCCGCAAGAATCCCGAGAGTCTCTCAGCGCTGGAGGATCGTTTCCGAGGGCACGTCTCCATGCCGCTCTTCATGAGCATCAGAGCCCTGGGTAGGGCCATGGGACGGGACGACGAGATGGCTCGCCGTCTCGCCGATATCGCGCCGCGTTAGCGGCGGGCGTTGCGCAGCCCGCGACGCGGCTAGGAGGCGGCACATCCCTCCCCCGAGCCGCCGATGACGAAGCCGGCCGAAAGGCCCCCGACGACGTGGGCAGGAGTCCGTTCAACGCACCCGGCGGTGAGTGCAGCAAAGTTCCAGTATGCGGGCAAGTCGGCGTCGCAGAGGGCGCACGTGAAGTCGGCGTCGCGGACCACGTTGCGTTCGCCGCACGACTCGCAGCGGCGGAAGACCAACTTCTCGGTGAAGTCGCCGGGGTGGCGGATTCCCAGACGGTCCAATGCCTCGGCCACGGCGGGCCAGCAGTCGGGGTCGGGGCAGTAGCCGGTCGACTGATTGGTCACTGTGGTCACTCGCCAACCGGTTTCGTCGCGAGCGAACACTATCTCGCCGGCTGCGGCTACGTTCTCGTCTCCGGCCAGAGCCACGTGTTCGCTATGGCGTGGCGCCAGCCTGAGACGGCCGTCCGGGGTGACCACGAACGTACGAGGCTGGTCGTCGGAGATATGCGCCGGCGAGTCGACGGTTGTCGAGCCCGGCGCGGGCGGAGTGTGGCGCAGTTCGGCCGGGCCGACGTACGGGTATGACCGTCTCACCGGCGCACGCTAACCGACGGTGGCCGGTCACGCCAGGAGGGAGGCGGTGAGGATCGCCGCGGTTCGGTGCTGCCATTGCTCAGGGGTCCAGCCGCAGATGTCGGCGAACTGCAGGTAGGTCTCCACGTTGCCGATCGTGAAGGCGATGTCTCGGGCCTGGTCGACGTCCAGCGAGGGCTTGAGGCCGCCGCGGGCGGCGAGCAGCTGCGCGAGCATTCCGTACGCCGTTCGGGTCTGCTGCTGGTTCGTGTCCCACTGGGCGGCCAGCTCGGGGTCGGTGCCGATGGCGCCTCGCATGACGCGCATGACCGGGGACACCCGCTGCAGGATCTCGCGCCCGTTCGCCTGCCACAGGTCGATGATGCGCCGCGGGTCGGGTTCGGCCTGGATCTCGCGCACCCACGGCCGTTCGAGCAGCGGCACCGGCTCGTCGTCCCCCACAGCGGCTACGTCGAGGACGTGTTTCAGCAGCGTGCGCTTGTTTCCGAAGTGGAAGTAGACGGTCTGCACGGCGACCCCGGCCGCGGCCGCCACCTGATCGAGCAGTGTCGCTCCGTAGCCGTGCGCGACGAAGCTGTCGGCCGCGGCCGCGATGATGCGCCGGCGGGTGGCGCGGGCTTTTTCGGCACGAGTTCCCGCCGTTTTCCGCTTGACAGACTCCGCCATTCGCTAGAGCCTACTCTAGTCAGTTACTAGAGGCGACTCTAGCGAAAGGGTCAGCAAGATGCCCGACCTATCCGGTTTTCATCACGTCAAGCTGCCCGTCGCCGACCTGGAACGCAGCCGCGGCTGGTACACGTCCGTGCTCGGCCTGGGCGTGGACATCGAGTTCACCGAGGACGGCGTCGTCAAAGGCCTCGCCCTCAGCGACCCGGGCCACACTCTGGCACTGGCGCTGCGCCACGATCCCGAACGGGCGGCGGCCGTGGCCGGCTTCGACTTCCTCGCCCTGGCCGTGCCCACCCGCGACGACGTCGAGGTGTGGCGCCTGCGGCTCGACGAGCTGGGGCAACCGCACGGTGGCGTGGTGACCGGACACCGGGGCGGCTCGGTCCTGGTCGGCCTGCACGACCCCGACGGCATCGAGATCAGGTTGTACGCAGACTAAGGAGGCACCACCATGAACGACACCATGCTCCTCATCCACGGCGGCGGACTCGCCGACTGGTTCGCCCCGATGGCCGACGACCCGGTACTGAAGGACTACCGGGTGATCCGCTCGGTGCGAGCCGGCTACACCGACACGCCCGTGCCGCCCGGTCTCACCGTCAACGACCACGCACAACACGCCGCCGAGCTGATCAAGGCCGCCCCCGCACACGTGGTCGCACACTCGTCCGGCAGCGCGGTCGCCCTTCAGCTCGCCCTCGACCACCCCGACCTGATCCGTACGCTCGTCCTGGTCGAACCCCCGCTGGTCGACGCCCTCGCCGACCCGGCCGACCACGACCTGCTCCAGTCCATGTTCGGCCCGGTCATCGGCGAAGCCATGGTCGCAGTCGCCCGCGGCGACGTCCCCGCGGCCTTCGACACGTTCATGACCCTGGTCTGCGGCCCCGACCACCGCCGCGTCATGCTCGACGCGCTCGGCCCCGACGTCGTCGAGGCCGCGGCCCGCCGCGCCTACTTCTTCACCGACGAGCTCCCCGCGATCGGCGCCTGGAATCCGCCGGACCTGACCCGGATCGAGACACCCGTCCTGCTGATCCAGGGCAGCGACAGCCCGCCCCCGCTCCACCGCCTGATCACTCACCTGTCGGGTCTGATCCCCGGCTCGACGATCGTCACCATCCCCGGCGCCAACCACCTGATGCCGTTGACCAGGCCCACCGATCTGGCCCGGGAAATCGACCAGTTCTGCGGATCGTTCGTATCGCCCAGCCGCTGATGACGACGCCGGCGTGACGGCTCTACCACTCGCGCCATTCGTCGGTGAGTGCCGAGCGGTCCAGGTCGCGGCGGCCGGTGAGGGCCTCGACGTCGACGCCGGCCTCGGTCAGGGCGTCGTCCAGATGTTCGGCCAGTTCCTCGCGGGTCATCGTGTCGATCTCGCCCTGGTCGGCCGCGTTGATGGCGGTCACGACGCGTTCGACGGCTGACCATGCGGCCGCGTCGTCGGTGGGGTCGAGGCGGGCGAGGTCTTGCTCGTAGCGTTGCAGGGCGGCGTCGACCTGGGCGATGAAGTCGGCCGGCCACGCCCTCGCCGCGTAGGCCTGGTCGGGCGGCAGCGTCCCCGCGGCCACGGCCGCCTCCTGCGCGGCCACCTCGCGAGCCCACCCCAGCGTCAGTCGCTCGATCATGGGCAAACATTAGCCGATCACCCGGTGTGAATGATTTCACGGCGGCCGATCACTCAATTCCAAGTCAATTCCAAACGACCATCGAAAAGCACGGCCCTGAACTGGGAACGTCACCCCCGGAAATCGCTCCGCGACAGTCCTCCCGGCCATTACCGAATAGCGCCTCCGTTTGATCGTCAAGGGTCGCCGGGCTAGTTTTCCGCCCATGTCGATTCGCCAGCAAGCGAACCTCGTCGAGGCCTACGGCACGATCGCCGCCGGCACGCACCACGGCACCGTCGCGAGAGTGTTCGCCGCCAACCGCGCCTATCTGCTCGGCTGGCACGACGGCCCCGCCGAGGGCGACCTCTATCGCAGCGGGGTGCCGCACCCTCCCCTCAACGGCGTTGTCCGCGTGCAAGGTCAACCCCTTTCCCAGGCGTACGCCGCAGCGCGCGAGCGCCTGGCCGGGCTGCCCCGCGTGTGGTGGGTCGGCCCCGACAGCGACCCGGGAACCGCCGACGGGCTGCTCGAGCTGGGCGCGCTCCCCCTATTCGACCGGATGCCGGTGATGGTCGCAAAGACGTCAACCGTCGCCGACGCGGACGGGCCCGACGAGAGCATCAACATCGAGGAAGCCACCGACGTCGCCGAGTTCGTCTCCGCGTACGCCCGGGTCTCGGGCATCCCGGAGGCGGGCGTGCCGACGGCCGTCGAGCGGGAGAAGTCGTTCGACGTGCTGCGTCTGGTGGGCCGCCTCGCGGACGGCCGGGTCGCCGGCACCGCGGAGGCGTTCTACTGCGACGGCCTGGTACTCCTGTATTTCATCGGCACCCAGCCCGAGCATCGCCGCCGCGGTATCGGCACCGCGATGACCCGGGCCGTACTGCGGCAGGCCGCCGCCCGCGGAGTGGAGACTGCGGCTTTGACGTCGAGCGCGATGGGCGAGCCGGTCTACCGCCGCCTGGGTTTCCGCGAGATCGCGGACTACCGGGTGTTCGCGTTCTGACCGGCCGGGCCGAGCACCTCGGCACCAGCGCTCAAACTCGCCCGCGCCCCGGCGCCGCGAAAGGGTGGGGATGACGTGACGACGGCGCTGAACCGACACCAGCAGAAGACGGTACAGCTGAGCACGACGCCGCCGAACAATCGGGAAGGGTTGCGCGGCCCCGCCCACACTGTGGGATCGCGAGACCATTTCGCGTTCTGCCCGTAATCGCCGGGCAACGAAGCCGAAAGGTCGAGGCTTACCTCCCTTTCGCCGCCCGGCGTGCCCGATCACGCCCTTCCTCGCCGCCTGAGCGGTTGTGCATTTGACGCATCAGCGAAGCATGTAAATTCGTCGGCACGATGATCGTTTTAGCGTGATCAGAAGCCTTTTAGCGACGGCACGACCCGGTCCGGAGGTACGACCCGAATTGCGGGAAAGGCATTTGGACGCAACCCCATCGAAACGGGCGGCCGAAACCTCGCTCGATCATGCATTTGCGCAGCTCAGTGACGTGTTATGTGAATGTCTCAATTTGTGAAGAACGATTCGTACGTCCGACCCCACCCGTCACTCGGATGATGTGACCCCACGTGGCCGGCCGGTAACGTTCGTGCCCTCATGAACAAGCGGTCAACGGTGGCCGCTGTACCCATTCCGAGAACTGACGACGGTCCCGTACGGGCCCGGCTCGCCATTTGTCGTCCGCAAGTCATGCCGGTTCGAGTGACGTTTTCGAGCCGCCTTATTGCCGCTTCCGGTGAATGGGAACTGCGAAATGCGAACACCATGTTGACTTACTGGAACACTGATCGGGTCGATGCACGGCTGAGCCCGGTCAAGACGTCGACTACCCATTGGGAAACGCGGTACCGGGCGAGGCTCGCCCTGATCGACGGTTCGGCCGGCGCGCTCGGCGCCGCGATCGCCTACCTCGTACGTCCGGGCGCCGACCGTGCCGTCTGGGACGCCGATTCGTACGCCGCCGTGGCTCTTCTCGCCCCGCTCGTGTGGACGGTCGTCCTCGCCGTCGTGCAGTCGCGAGCACCGCGACCGCTGGGCGACGGCCGCACCGACGTACGGGATCTGCTTGTGGCCGCCGTCGTGGTGCTCGCCGGCATCGCGTGGCTGACGTGGGCCACCACCGTGCAGGTGCCGCGTGACTTCATCCTGCTCATGCTCGGCGTGGCCGTCGGCGCTGCTCTCGCCGGACGCACGGTGCTGCGGCTCGACCTGCGGCGCAGCCGGCGGCGCGGGCAGCGTCAGCATCTCGTGCTCGCCGTCGGCCGCGCCCCGGCCGTCGAGGCACTGATGATGCAGCTGCGGCGCGACAAGCACCACAGCGCCCGCCTGGTCGGCTGCTGCGTCCCGGCGGCGGGCGACGGAACTGCGGCCGCGGGCGACGGAACTGCGACGGCGGGCGACGACGTCTCACCGGCGCTCGACGGCATCCCGGTGATCAGAGGCTTCACCGACGTGGTGACCGCCGTACGCCGGGTCGGCGCCGACACCGTGGCCGTGCTTCCGTGCCCCGAGCTCAACCCGATCGACCTGCGCCGGCTCGCCTGGGGCATCGAGAACCAGTCCGCCCGGTTCGTGATGATCCCCGGGCTGGTCGACGTGGCCGGCCCGCGCCTGGCCGTCGGGCCGGTGGGCGACCTGCCGGTGCTGCACGTGCGGCACCCCAAGTTGTCCGGCTTCGGCTGGCTGATCAAGGGCGTGCTCGACCGCTTGGCCGCACTGCTGGCTCTGATGCTGCTGGCCCCGGTGCTGATCACCGTCGCGGTGCTCGTGCGGCTGCGGTCGCCCGGGCCCGCGCTGTTCCGCCAGACCCGCATCGGCATGCACGGCCGCGAGTTCACCCTGCTGAAGTTCCGCACCATGCACGTGGGAGCCGAGCACCAGCGGGCCGCGCTGAACGTCACCAACATCAACGAGGACGGGCTGCTGTTCAAGGCGCGCGACGATCCGCGGATCACCCCGCTGGGCGCGGTGCTGCGCCGCTGGTCGCTCGACGAGCTGCCCCAGCTCCTGAACGTGCTGGCCGGCTCGATGTCGCTGGTCGGCCCTCGGCCACCGCTGCCCGAGGAGGTCGTCCGCTACGGCGCCTACGTGTCGCGGCGGCTGGCCGTCAAGCCCGGCCTGACCGGCCTCTGGCAGGTGAGCGGCCGCTCCGACCTGTCGTGGGACGAGGCGGTCCGGCTCGACCTGAAGTACGTCGACAACTGGTCGCTCGGTCTGGACGCCGCCGTCCTCTGGCGCACCCTCCCCGCCGTGCTGAACCACACCGGCGCCTACTGACCCGCCCGTCGCGACCCCCAGGAGTTATCGCGAGATGATCACCGCCCTCATCTGTGACCACCATCGTCTGTTCGCCGAGACGTTCGCGGGCGCCCTGCGCGCTGCGGGTGCCGACGTCCGAGTCGCCGCCGACCCGGGGCAGGCCCTCGAGAGCCTGTCGTCCGATCCGGCCGACCGGGTGGTGATGAGCCTGCACTTCCCCGACCAGGCCGGCCCGGCGGCGATCCGTCAGATCCGGCTCCGCTGGCCGCTGACGCATGTGTCGAGCCTCGGCGGCGCGGAACCGGCCGTCGGCGTGTCCGCCGCGCTGTGCAAGACGCGGCCGCTCGCCGAGCTCGTGGAGGCGGTCGTCCGCGGCGGGACGACGCCGCCCCGGGTGATCCGTCCCCGCCCGCCGATCCGTACGGCCCGGGTCGACGCGGCCATCCTCGCCGCCCGCTTCCTCACCGACCGCGAACGCGACGTGCTGAAGTTGCTGGTCGGCGCGCAGCCGACGTTGCAGATCGCCGACGAGCTCGGCATCAGCGTCACCACGACCCGCGGCTACGTGCAGTCGATCCTGTCCAAGCTCGGCGTGCACTCCCGGATCGAGGCGGTCTCGTACGCGGTCCGGCACTCGGTGGTGTCTTGAAACGCTGGGGCGCGCTCGGCGCGGCGGTGCTTCTCGCGGCCGTCGCGGCTTCGTGCGCGTCCGAGCCCCCGCCCAGGCGGGCACCGTCGGTGGCGGTGGCGACGGTCGCCGGTTGGTGGCACACCGAGCTCGACGACGTCCCGCTCGGCACCGCCGAGGGCGACAACGCGGTCGCCTCGGCCCTGGCCCGCCAGTGGTCGCACTTCGGCCAGGGCGAGATCGCCGCCTACGGCCGTCCCGTGATCGCGTCGACCCAGAGCGGCGGTCTGCCGCCGCTGCCCGGGGGTGAGGACCACGCCGTCCGGCTGGACCACGAGCCGGGCGACCCCGCCTCGCACCGCAAGCTCTACAAGTCGTTCAGCGCCGCGAACTGGCCCACCGGCGCCGAGCCGTTCAGTCAGCTCGACGGCTCGCCGGAAGACGTATCCGCTCGCTACATCGTCTACGAATACGTCGACGGCGCGCGGCTGAGCCTGACCGAGCGCGGCTGGATCAACCTCGCCCAGTTCAAGGAGGGCTACGCCACCGCCGACGGCAAGCACGTCAGCGATCCGTCCTGGTGGCTCGTGGTCTATCAGCGCGACGGGCAGCTGTTCCTCGACCTCGCCCATTACGAGGAGGGGCGCATCGCCGGGCCGCGGCTCGACTTCCAGCAGTACCTGAACCGGTGGCTGAAGATCGAACTGCGGGTCTACCAGGGCGACCGGGTCGAGGTCTATCTCGACGACCGCCTGTTCGACGTGGGCCGCCAGGCCGAGTACCCGGTGGGCCGCATGCGCTTTCCCGGCCGGCCCGCCGGCGCCGGGGGTCCGACGGTGACCCGGCCCGAGGGCTGGATCTTCGGCGTCGGCAACTACTCCAACCCGGAAGATCCCCGCTCCGGCAGCCTGGTGCACGTGGGCCCGGCCGCGGTGCTGCCGCTGCCATGAGGGCGACACGGTGGGCCGCGGCCGCGACGGCCGTGCTCCTGACGGCCGCCTGCGCCGAGGCCGTCCAGCCGGTCGCCCAGCCGAAACCGAGCCTGCCGTCACCGTCTCCGGTGGTGGCCAAGGCCCGTACGACGCTGGACTGGGAGACGGCCCGCCAGCAGACCGTTCCCGGCCACGCCCCGCCCGGCTGGTCCGGCGAGTACACGCCCGAGCAGGTCTACAAGGACACCGGCGAGCCGCAGGTACGCGTCGCCCGGGTGCCGGAACCGGTGCGCGCGGGCGGCGCGTCGGCCCGCTTCGAGCTGCGCCGGGGCGACCCGGCCGTCAACCACAGCACCCAGGCCGACCTGTCCACCCAGTTCGAGCCGCGCGGCGCCGAACGCTGGTACGCCTTCAGCTTCTACCTGCCGTCCGACTGGGCCCGCGACCGTACGCCGGAGATCCTCGCGCAGTTCCACCAGCACTACCAGCTCGACGGCGAACCACCGCTGGCGATCGCGATCAGCGACGGCGAGTGGGAGCTGCAGACCGCCCGGGACGGCCACAGCGACGTCACCCGCGTCGGCGCGTACCGGACCGGCGCCTGGACCGACTGGCTGGTGCACGCGCGCTGGACGCCCGACCGCACCGGCATCCTGCAGATCTGGCGCGACGGCAAGCCGGTCCCTGGCTTCGGCAACCGGCGCGGCCCCAACACCTACCGCAGCAAGTACGGCATCTACCTGAAGGTCGGTCTCTACAAATGGGCGTGGTCGTCCGGCACGAACCGCCGCGTGATGTACCTGGACGAGCTGCGGATCGCCGACACCCGCGCCGGGGTGGCGATCCCCCGCTAGAGAGCCTCCGGGCTCGAGGTCTGCCCTGGAGGCCCGGTGCAGGCATCTGGTTCGCACAGCCGTTCCCCCGAGGCCCCTCTCTGGGTCTAACGGGCGCCGGTGCGGTAGAACGCCGCGAGCCGCTGCATCGTGACCTCGGGTGAGTGCGAGCGCAGGTATTCGGCCCGGCCGGCGGCGCCGTCGCGGCGGGCCCGTTCCGGGTCGCACAGATAGGCGATGAGGGCGTCGGCCAGCCGCTCGGCGTCACCCGGGTCGACGACCGTCCCCACGCCCGCGAGCAGGTGGGGCATCGCGCCGACCGTGCTTCCCACCACCGGTCGCGCGGCGGCCATCGCCTCGAGCACGAACATCGGCATGCCCTCGGCCCGCGACGGCAGCACGGCCACCCGTGCCTCGCCCAGCCGCTTGCGGATCTCCTCGGCCGAGACCGCGCCCAGCCACCGCACCCCGGGCACGCCGTCGACGTCGATGCCGCCGGGCGGGCCGGCCACCATCAGTCGCGCGCCGGGCACCGCCGCGGTCACGGCCGGCCAGGCGCGCAGCAGCACGTCGACGCCCTTGCGCCGGGAGACCTCACCCGCGAAGAGCACGATGGGGTCCGCCGCATCGTCCGCGGGCGCCCACTCCGGGCGGACCGGCCCCGGGTTCGGCAGCAGGGTGACGGGGGTTCTCGGCGCGAGGTCCCGTACGACGGCCAGGGCCTCGTCGTTGAGCACCGCCACCGCGTCGGCCCGGCGCAGCACGCGGCTGTAGAGCATCCGCCAGGAGGGCTGTTCGCTCGTGGCGACGAACTGTGAGCCGTGCACGGTGACGACAACCGGGTAGTCCAGGGCTGATACGGCCTGGATGAGCGCGCCTTCCCGGCCGAACGAGCCGCGCTGACTCACGTGGACGTGCACGAGCACGCCTTCGCGGTGGCGGTGGGTCCGGAGCGCGGCCAGCTGGCGGGCGGCGTCCAGCGCGACGATCGCGCTGCGGCCGCGGGCTCCGGGCCGCCAGCTCGTCACCTGACGCACTGTTGTCTGCTCCGAGAGCATCGACACATACGTACGGATGACCGTCGCGATGCCGCCGACGGCGGTGGGATCGGGTCCGACCTGCACGATCGTGGGCCAGGCGTAGTTCGGCACCCGTGCATCCTGCGCGCGGCGCCGGCGGCCCGGACCCTGCACGCGACGTAGTCCTGTTGCTGGGTCACTACCCCCGGTGAGGTCCGTACCGTCCTCTCCGTCGGTCGCTGTGGCGTAGCAAGGAGTCGATGTTCATGTCGGTCCGCGATCTTGTTCGACTCCTGCGGCGGAACCTGATGGTCGTGGTGGTGTGCCTCATCGCGGGGGCGACGCTCGGATCGTTCGCGGCCCTGAGCCGGCCCGCGTCGTACACCAGTCACGCCCAGCTGTTCGTCTCCAGCAACGGCAGCGACTCCACCGACACGCTCCTGCAGAACAGCAACCTGGTGATGGCGCGGGTGCCCTCGTACGCGTCTCTGGTGAACTCGCCTTTGATCCTGAGTCAGGTGGCCGACCGGCTGAGCCGCACCGAGTCGGTGCCGTCGCTGGCCGCCCGGGTCTCGGCGACCAACCCGCTGCAGACCGCGCTGATCGACATCACTGTGCAGGACACCACAGCTCAGGGTGCCTACGATCTCGCGGCCGCCGTCTCCGCCGTCGTGATGGCGGAGCTGCCCCGGCTCGAGACCGCGGCCACCGGCTTCGTCCCGATCAAGATCGCGCTGGTGAGCCAGCCGGAGCTGCCCGCCCGCGCCGAGCTGGGTCCGGCGGGCTACCGGCTGGCCGTCGGGGTCCTGCTCGGCCTGTTGATCGGCGCGGCGATCGCGGTCGGGCGCGAGCTGCTCTACGGCCGGCTCGCCGATCCTGAGCAGCTGCGGGCCAAGCTCGACCTGGCCCCGCTCGGCGTCCTCGCCGGCCTTCGGAAGACCGATCGCAGGCGGCCGCCGGACGACGCCTACTGGGCCTCGCGGGCCGGGGAGGGTTACCGCCAGCTGCGCGCCAACCTGCGGGTGCTGGTCGCCACCGACGGGCTGCGGTCGGTGCTGGTCACCGGGCCGCGCGCGGACGACGGCGCGGCCGTCGTCGCGCGCAATCTGGCCCTCGCGTTGAGCCGGGTGCAGAAGGGCGTGCTGCTGATCGAGGCCGACCTGCGGCACCCCGTGACGCGGCAGGACCGAGGGCTGGCCGCCGTGCTCAGCGGTGACCTCGACGCTGTCGCGGCCATCCAGCCGTGGCCCGACAGCAAGCTGCACGTTCTTCCGGCCGGGCCGGGCTCAGCCGCGTCCGGTGAGCTGCTCGCCTCCGACGCGATGCGCGAGCTGCTGGGCCGGCTCGAGCACCGGTTCGATCTGGTCATCATCAGCGCGCCGCCCCTGCTGGAGGTGGCCGACACGGCGGTCCTGGCCGCCGAGGTCGACGGCGTGCTGCTGACCGCGCGCAGCGGCGGCACGAGGTGGACCGCTCTGCGGCAGTCGGTCCAGGCCCTGTACGACGCCCGGGCGCGGGTGCTGGGTGCGGCGGTGCTGGGCCGCAGCCGGGGTGCGGGTCGCGCGTCGACCGAGGCCCTGGCCGCTCCCGTGGAGGCCGCGGTGGAAGCCCCGCCGCCGCCTCGCAGGCCCATCCCAGTCCCCGTGCCGCCGCGTCCGCCGACCGCGATCGACCGGCAGCTCGCCCCGGCCCGCGGGGTGGCCGCCGTCAACCAGTCCGGCGAGACCACGGCGAACTTCCCCGCCGAGGACCCCCACGACAATCGGAGGTGGCCGTGAACACGACCGAGCGGAGCACCCGTGTGGTGGTGGTCGGCCAGGGGTACGTCGGGCTGCCGCTGGCCATGCGGGCGGTCGAGGCCGGGCATCACGTCACCGGCTACGACGTCGACACCAACCGCGTCAAGCTGCTCACCGCGGGCGAGTCGTACGTCGAGGACGTGCCGACCGGCCAGCTCCGGGCGGCGTACGACTCCGGCCGTTACACGGTCACCTCGGAGAGCCGCGGCTGTTCCGGGTTCGACGTCGCGGTCATCACCGTGCCTACGCCTTTGCGTGACGGCAACCCCGATCTCTCGTACGTCGAGGCGGCCGCCCACACGCTGGGCCGGTTCCTGCGCCCCGGCGCGACCGTCGTGCTCGAGTCGACCACCTATCCGGGCACGACCGAGGAGTTCGTCGCGCCGATCCTCGAGGAGGCGTCCGGGCTGCTCGCCGGGGCTGACTTCCACCTCGGCTACAGCGCCGAGCGGATCGACCCCGGCAACCGGCGCTGGACGTTCACGACTACGCCGAAGGTCGTCTCCGGCATCGACGAGCGCTCGCTGAAGGTGATCAACCAGTTCTACTCGGGCCTGGTCGAGCGGACCGTGCCGGTGGCCTCGACCCGCGAGGCCGAGCTGGCCAAGCTGCTCGAGAACACGTTCCGGCACGTGAACATCGCGCTGGTCAACGAGATCGCGATGTTCGCCCACGAGCTGGGCATCGACATCTGGAACGTGATCGACGCCGCCTCGACCAAGCCGTTCGGCTACATGCGGTTCACCCCTGGGCCGGGCGTGGGCGGGCACTGCCTGCCGATCGACCCGTCCTATCTGTCGTGGCGGGTCAAGCGGTCGCTGGGCCGCAGTTTCCGCTTCGTCGAGCTGGCCAACGACGTCAACGAGCACATGCCCGACCACGTGGTGAGCCGTCTGATGGTGGCGTTGAACCGGTCGCAGCGAGCCGTCAACGGCGCCCGGATCCTGCTGCTCGGGCTGTCCTACAAGCCGAACACCGGCGACGCCCGCGAGTCGCCGGCCGTGACGGTGGCCCAGCAGCTGCTCGACCTGGGCGCGCAGGTGCGCGGCGCCGACCCGCACCTGCGGGAGGGGCTGGTCGAGCGGGTGGTGCGGGTCGAGGTGACGCCCGAGGAGGTGAGCGCGGCCGACGCGGTGGTGGTGCTGACCGACCACGACGACTTCGACTACGACCTGGTGGCGGCCCACGCATCGTACGTGCTCGACTGCCGCCGCCGGGTCCCGCGCGACGGCGCGGCCCAGGTCGAGCTGCTGTGATGCGGGTCGTCTGCGTGGCGGGCCTCGAATGGCTGTTCCGGGCGCTGCAGGAGCCGCGACGGCTCGGCGGCCGATACCTGAGGACCAACGTCGCCTTCGTCGGGCTGGTCCTGCACGACCTCGTGCGGCGTCCGTGAGCGTCCTCGCCCCTCCCCGGCCCGGTGCCCGGACTGCTCGCAAGACCCCGCTGCTGCTGCTCGCCGCGGTCACTCTCACGGCGGCCATCCCGGTGGTGCCCGGCCGGCTGCCGCTGTTGAGCCTCCTCTGCATGGCGTCCCTGCCGTTCCTCGCGCCGACCCTGCTGACCAGCCGCCGCCTGGGCATCCTGGTGCTGGTGATCGGCGGCTGGGGGCTCGGGCTGCTCTTCGCCGACCTCATGAACGGCGACACGCCCCGCGTGAGCCAGCACGTCATCGCCCTGGTCGGCACCCTGGCCATCACCACCGTGCTGATACGGCTGTCGAACCACGACCCCGTACGGCTGAGGTTGTTCATCGCCGCCGTCGGCATCGGGCTGGCCCTGGCCGGGCTGACGGTGGGCGCGACCGGTCCCACCTCGGCCGCCTTCCCCGACGGTCAGCCGGTGACCCCGTTCTATCTGTGGAAATACCAGCTGTCCGAACCGATCACCATCGCCGCCCTGGCGCTGTGCGACCTGCGGTGGCGGGCGGGCCGGCGGATGCCGACGTTCGTGACCCTGGTGGTGCTCACCGCCCTGAACGTGATCTGCGACTTCCGCTCGTTCGCCGTGGCCACCCTGTGCACCCTGCTGATCGCCACGATCGCCGCCACCGGGCGGGGGCGGCTGCACCCGGCCACCGTACTGATCATGGTCGGCGTCCCGTGCCTGCTGCTGATCGGCGGCTTCTTCACCGCCGCGAAGGCCGGCTGGCTCGGCGAGCGGTCGATGCTGCAGTTCCGCGACGAGAAGGCCGACGTGTGGACGGTCATGGCCAACGGGCGCCCCGAAGCGTTGCAGGCGATCTATCTGATCTCGCAGAAGCCGTACGGGTGGGGGTCGAGGCCGAACCTCGACAGCGCCACCTTCGCCTCGTCGCTGACCTTCATCCGCGACCACCACGTCGTGATCTTCGACAATCTCCCCAAGGACTGGCTGGCCAAGGAGAGCCGCGGGCTGGCCGCGCACTCGACCGCGCTGGACACCGTGGTGCAGGCCGGCCTGCTCGCCGTGCCGTTCTGGGCCTTCCTGCTCTTCCTCGGGCTGCGGCGCACGATGGACACGATCCGCACCCGGGCCGGGCCGCTGCTGGTGTTCTGGACCGTCACGATCGTCTGGGGGGCCCTGTTCGAACCACTCACCTTCACCAGCCACGTCCTGCTGGGCGGATATCTCGCGGTCGTCCTGCTCCCGCTCCCGAAACAGGAGGTGACCCGATGAGCCGGCACGTCGCCGTCGTCGTACCGACCCTCGCCTCGGCCGGCGCCGAACGGGTCGCGCGCACCCTGGCCGAACAGATGGCCCGCGGGGCCCGGGTCACCGTGGTCACCTTCGACCCGCGGATGAGCCGGCGTGAGCTCGACCGCCTCGCCGTGCTGCCGTGGGCCGACCGCGTCCCGCCTGGCTGCGAGCACGTGCACCTGCCGGCGACCGGCTCGGGCGTACGGCGGCTCGGGGTCCTCGCCGCCCGGTTCGCCCGCCTGGCCCACGCGGCCCGCTTCGACGCCGTGTACTCGTTCCTGACCTACCCGAACATCGTCGTCGCGGTGAGCCGCGCGCTCGGCCGCAGCCGTTACGTGCACGTGGCGAGCGAGCACGCGCTGGCCGACAACCTGCATGCCAACGGCCGCGGCCCGCAGATGCTGGCGGCGACCCTGCCCGCCGTCTACCGGCTGCCCGACCACCTGGTCGTGGTCAGCGACGCGGCCCGGCGCAGCCTGCGCGACGCCGGCGTGCTGCCCCGGCCGGAGCGGGCGGTCACCATCCCGAACCCGATCGACCTGGCCGCCGTCCGCGAACTGGCCGCCGCACCGCCGGCCCGGCAATTCCCGGAGGGCGAGGTGCTGGTCGCCTGTTTCGCCCGGCTGCACCCGCAGAAGGACCACCGCACCCTTCTGCGGGCACTCGAACTGCTGCCCGCACGGTTCCGGCTGCTGGTGGCCGGGGACGGACCGCTGCGCGCCGAGCTCGAAGAACTCGCCGGACGGCTCGGGGTGGCCGGGCGCGTCGACTTCCAGGACGCAGTCGACAACCCGTACCCGCTGATGTGCCGGGCCGGCGTGGTCGTGCTGGCCTCGCGTGAGGAGGGGTTCGGGCTGGTCGCGCTGGAGGCGGCGGTGCTGGGCGTGCCGTTCGTGGGGACCGAGGTCGGCGGGCTGGCCGAGCTGTGCGCGTGGCTGGGCCAGCCGACCGTCGCGCCCGGTGACGCCAAGGGCCTCGCCGCCGAGATCGAGCGCCTGGCCTCGGCCGGACCACGCCCGGTACCGGCCGAACGGCTCGACCGCTTCGACCTCAAGACCGTCACTTCGGCGTACGAGGCTCTCGGGTGGAGGGATCGATGACGGCGGTGACGACCGAGCGGGCGAACGCCCCCCGCCGCCGGATGCTGCTCGGGCTGCTGGCCAACGGCGGCTCCCGGGCTCTGCTGGTCGCCACGCCCGCGGTCACGCTGCCGCTGATCACGGGCAGCCTCGGGCCGGTCAACTACGGGGCGTACGCGGTCATCACGGCGATCGCGGCGTTCCTGCCCTGGGCCGACTTCGGCGTGTCGCTGAGCATGATCACCACGGTGTCGCAGGCCGAGGGCCGAGGGGACCGGGCCGCCGTACGGGTCGTCGTCTCCACCGGCCTGGTCATGCTGACCGCCGTGAGCGCGGTGCTGCTCGCCGTCGGGCTCCTGCTGTGGGCGGTGGTCGACTGGCGTACGGTCCTGGGCCTCTCCGACCCCTCGGTGACCGCCGACGTGCCCCTGGCCGTCCTGGTCATCTTCCTGGCCTTCGTCGTCGGCATCCCGGCCAACCTGGGCCTGAAGGTCATGCTCGGCCTGCAGATGAGCCGCGCGTTCGCGTTCTGGCAGGCGGCCTCGGTGCCGGTGGTCATCGGCGCGGTGATCGCCGGGCAGATGCTTGGGGCGGGGCTGTGGTGGTTCGTGCTGGCCACCGTCGGCACCCCGAACCTGATGGCGCTGCTGGCCTCGCTCTGGCTGTTCCGCCGGGCCCGCCCCGAGCTGCGGCCCCGGTTCGCGCTGGCCGACAGGAGCCGGTTGCGGCCGATGCTGGCCCTGGGCGCGGCGTTCGCGGTCAACAGCGCCGCGTGGGCGGTCAGCTTCTCGACGACCAGCATCGTCGTGTCGCACGTGCACGGGGCCGACGCGGCGGGCGTCTACAACATCAGCGAACGGCTCTCCATCGTCGGGTTCATGGTGTTCGAGAGCCTGTTGCTGCCGCTCTGGCCGATGTTCGGCGCCGGTCTGGCCGCCGGCGACTTCGCCACCGCCCGCGCCCGGCTGCGCACCGCGACCCTGGCCAGCGCGGTCATCGGTGTGATCGTGTCGGTGGGGTTCGTGCTCGCCGCGCCCGGCGTGATCCGGGTCTGGCTCGGCGAGGCGTACGTGCCTCCGCTCGCCCTGCTCGTCGCGCTGGGCACGTGCTCGCTGATCCAGTTCGTCGCGCAGCCGTTCACGCTGGTGCTCAGCGGAGCCGGCGCGAAACGGTTCCTGCTGATCAGCGCGCTGGCCCTGGCCGTGGTGACGTTGCCGCTGTCGATCCTGCTGGCCAACGCGACCGGGATCGCCGGGCCGGCCTGGGCGCTGTGCCTCGGCATCGGTGGCTGCGTGCTCGTGCCGTCGGCCTGGTACGCCCTCAGGGTCGCGCGGCCGCCCGCAACCGGTGCACCCCGTAGCGGCTGAGGTCCTCGGCGGCGGCGGCCGGGGCCCACCCGCCGGCGAAGCAGCGCACGTTCACGCACGGGCGCACCTCGGTCGTCCAGGTGCGCGTCCACGGCGCCTCGGAACCGAGGAACTCCACCGACCGCAGACCCCGGTGCGCGGCGGCCCGTACGGTGTGCAGCATCAGCAGCGTGCCGGGCGAGCACCGCGCGAAAGTCTCGTCGTAGCCGATCTTCAACAGCCACGAGCGTCCGGCCCGCTCGACCGCCAGTTCGGCGGCGGCGAGTCTTCCGCCCAGCCGCAGGAACGTCAGGCGCAGCTCCCCCGCCTCGGCCGCCAGCTCGCCGAAGCGACGATAGAACCGCTCCGCCCCCTCGTCGGTGGCCAGCGCCGTGCCGCCGCGCCCCTTCCAGCCGGCGCCCTCGACGGCCACGAAGTCGTCCAGCAGCCCGCCGACCTCACCGGGCACCGGGCTGAACTCCGTGAATTCGACCTCCCCGTACGCCTCGGCCCGACGCCGGGCCCGGCGCAGGTCGGAGCGCCGTCCCGAGTTGAAGTGCCGCTCCGGTTCCAGCCAGCTCTCGTCCAGGGCGAGCCGCGGCGCGCCGACCGCCGTGCGCACGTTGACCACGGCCCGCCCACGTCCGGCGGCGGTCAGGGCTTCCACGAGCGGCGACTCGGCCAGCACGCGATGCAGCGCGACCGGCCGGCGCAACGCGATCAGCCGCTCGGCCAGCAGGCGCACCCCGTCCGCGTCGTTCCAGCTCGCATCGACCGGTTCGCCCAGCTCGCGCGCGCCCATCGCCTCGAGCCGCCACGGGCGTCCGCGCCGCTGCACGAGCGGCAGCACCCCGCGCAGTTTCCCGTCGTCGGTCGCGGTCAAGACCCTGAGCCGGTACGGCTTCCCGAGCGTCTCGGCCCAGGCCCGGTGCCACGCGGGGGTCGTCATCGGGCCGGCGTCGCCGGTCAGCTCGTCCCAGCCGTCCACGCTCACCACGACAGCGCCCGCAGCCGCTGCTTCACCGTGGGCGGCGTGTGATTGGCGGCCAGCCGATAGAACCGGTACGGCGACTGGCACAACCGCACGTACGGGAACCGCAGTCCGCGCGGCACAAGGTCGACGGCCTCGAGGGTCTCCTCGCCGGTCGCGAGCCGATATTTGTACGATCCCGTGCCCGGCCCCAGCGAGAACCGCCGATACCCTTCGCGCGCGGCATGCCGTACGGCCTCGACCAGCAACACGGTCGACGGCGAACGCTTGGCCCAGTCCTCGTCGAAGCCGCCCAGCCAGTAATGCACCTCGTCGCCCGCCGCCACGAACAGCGCGGCCCCCACCGCGGTGCCGCCGACGTCAAGGGTCCACAGGTGCAACCGGGACGGGTCGAGCGAACGCGTGGCCCCGTGCAGCATGGTCACGACCTCCGGGGTGATCGCCGCCGACCCGCCGCGCAGCTGCCATCGGCCCAGGTGCAGCCGGGTCAGGTCGTCGACCGCCGCGGCCATCTCGGCCGTGGTCGTGGCCCGCCGGAACGTGCCGCCGTCACGGGCGATCTCGCGCTGCCGGGCGCGGAGTGCCTTGCGGAACTTGCTGGTGCGGCCGGACAGCCAGGCGTCGAAGTCACCGCCCGGCAGGTCGACGAACGGCGCCCGGGTCTCGCTGACCGCGGCCAGCACCGGACGCGGGCCCGCCCATCGCTGACGCGCCAGCGACGCCCAGCCGCCCGCCCGCGGCACCGCCGACATCGACAACACGTCCACGGCCGGATCGGCGCCGCGCATCGCCCGGGCGATCGCCGCGGCCACCTCGACCTTTCGTCCCGCGGCGGCCACCGGCTCGACGAACGAGCTGGTCACGTCGGCGAGGAGCCGCCAGGTGGCGATGCCGAACCGGTCCCGGGTCACGTAGCACGCTGCCATCCCGACCAGCTCGTTCTCGTCCCACACGGCGATCGCCCGCAGCTCGGCGCCGGGCGGACGCGCCGCCGACCACCACGGCAGAGCCCAGCCCGGGGCACTGTACGGGCGTCCGGCCGCGACGGCCAGGGCGTCCCACTCGGCCCGCAACCCCGCCAGCTCGGCCACGTCGGTCAGGACCTCAGTGCGCATCAACGGCCTCTCAGCAGCAGTTTGGCGGCCAGCCGGGGACCGTGGTCGAGCTCGGTCACGCCAACCCGGGGCCGGGCGAAGGTGGTGGGCAGGCCGGGCACACGAACAACGGCACACGCGTACGAATAACCGGCGTCGACGACCGCGCGGACCGCCGCCGCGTCCACCGACCCGTACGGATAGCAGAACGTGCGAGGCGGCTCGGGCAGCAGCTCGCCCAGCGCGGCCCGGCTGGCCGTCACCTCGTAGCGCAACGTGTCGGCGTCGATCCCGGCCAGGCGCGGATGGTTGACGCTGTGCGACCCGATCTCGTAGCCCTGCGCGGCCAGCGCGCGCAGATCGTCGGCCGTCATCAGCGGGCGGCGCGGCGGCGGGTCCCACGCGTTGATCCCGCCGAGCAGGCCCGAGACGGCGTAGAACGTCGCACCGAACCCGTGCCTGCGCAGCTCCGGCAGGGCGTACGTGAGCACGTCGCGATAACCGTCGTCGAAGGTCAGACCGACCAGACCGTCGGCCTTGCCGCGCTCGGCCGCGTCACCCAGGTCGGCCATCGACACGCCGCGCAACCCGAGCCGGGCCAGGGTGTTCAGCTGGGCGGCGAACCGTTCGGGGGTCACGTAGAGGTTGAAAGGGTCGTCCTCGGCCTGCCCGACCGCGTGGTACATGAGCACCGGGGGTCGCCCGGCGCCGGCGGTCAGCAGGCGGCCCCGGCGCTGCGGGGTGGCGCTTCTCGTGCTCGTCACCGTGCCGCGCTCCCTCGCCTCCGACCGACGTTTGCCGCCACTCTGCGGTGACCGAGGGTGTCGGGCAACGTGCACGGGGACTACTGCAAATTGACGTCGCCGTCCTTCAGCACGAGCGCTACGGCTTCGAGGGTGGTGTGCACGCCGAGCTTGCTCAGCATGTGCTGTGAGTGGCTGCGCACGGTATTGACCGAGACGTCGAGCCGCTCGGCGATCTCCCGCCGGTTCAGCCCGCGCGCCGCGTAGCGCAGCACCTGCTGCTCCCGCGCGGTCAGCCGGTCGATCGGGTTCGGTCCGCGGCCGGCCAGCCGCCGCAACACGAGGGCGAGCATGTCAGCGGGCAACCAGGCCTCGCCACGGGCGGCTCCCGCCACCACCTCGGCCAGCCGGTCGAGGCCGGCCTGCTTTGGCACCCAGCTGACCGCGCCCGCCCGGATCGCCGCGGTCACCCGTTCCACGTCGGCGTCCCCGGAGATCGCCACGACCGCCGCCGCCGGGCAGTGCCGGTCCAACTCGCCGAGCAGTCCGGCCGGATCGCCACCGTCAGTGGCGGCGACCACGACGTCGAGGGCTTCGTCGCCCAGCAGGCCGGCGGCGGCCGCCGGGCTGGGGGCGGCCAGAGCCGAGGCAACCCCGGGCAGGCGGCCCAGCGCCTCGGCCAGGCCCTGGGCGAGAGCCTGCTCGCCGTCCACGATCAGAACCCGAAGCCCGCCGGTCGTCTCGCTCCGCGCGGTCGCACCATCACCCATGTGACCATGATGTGCAGGAACCGGCCGTTCCGCAGGTTGCCTGCTCAGAACGGTCGTACCGCCCGCTTCCGGCTCAGGACGTGCGGGCCTGCTCGGGGATGCGCCGGCCGGGCCCGTACGTGGTGCCGGCGCGGTCGCGTTCCAGCCAGCCGGTCTCGACGAGCATGCGGCGCACCGCGGCCGTGTCGTCGGTGACCTCGGACAGGCGGCGGTTGATCTCGTCCTCGTCGTGCAGGCCCTCGAGTCGCAGGAAGCGGGCCAGCAACTCGCCCAGCAGTTCGTAGCGTTCGCTGAGCGTCGGCGGCATGCTCGTCAGGCGGCCGTGCGTGAAGTTGCCGCGCAACTGGGGATAGTCGTGCAGGTGGACGGTGATCGGCTGCACCCGGTCGAGCGCCATGGCCGTCTCGCGCAGAACGCCGGGCGAGGCGCGATAGATGCCGTTGCCGGTGCCCGTGGCCAGCCCCGCGCCGACCAGCCGGGCCAGGGTCTCACCGGCGGTCTGCACGGGCACGTCGATCGTGTAGGCCAGCTCGGCGATCGAAGCCCCCTCAGCCCCGCGGTGGACCAGCTCGGCGAACGCCCGCAGCCGCAACGGCGTGGCCAGCTGACTGAGGATCTCGGCGGCCTGCGCGGCTTCGGTCGACATCCCGTCACCGTAGGCTCACCGGCCCGGCCCGCGCACCCCCATTTCCGCCCGCACGTCCGGTCTAAATCTTTCCGTGTTCAACCACGAGCCGCTTTCCGGCGCGGTGCCGCCCGTCGCGCCGGCAAACGGTCCGCCCAAGCGGGACGGCGGTTCCCGACTTCAGGTCTTTGCCCGCGCATGATCGATCCGAGGTCATTGATCCAGGCCCCTGGAACGTCGTCGAGGCGCCCACATCAGGTATCCAGAGAACGATCAAGCCGGAAAGGGCCGGGCGGATCACTGACGTTCAGCGCAGGTCGGCCACGTAGGCGGCGATCCAGGCCAGGGGTGCGTTCCAGTTGATGGTCAGCTCGTTGGTCGACCAGGACTGGATGTCGTCGATGTAGCAGAACTGGGCCACGCAGCCGGTCAGCCTGCTCTGGGCGTACGGGTCCTGGATCGACGAGTTGGGGCCGCCGGACAGGGTGCCGACGGGCGGGTTGGGCAGGGCGGGGTCGAGTTGCCTGGCGTACCAGCGGCTGTGCTGGTTGTGTGAGCTGACCTCGCCGTAGCCGGTCACATAGGACATGTTCAGCGCGTTGCGGCCGAACATGTAGTCGAGGCCGGTCAGCACGCCGTCGCGGTAGCGGTCGCGGCCGGTCAGCTCGTGCGCGGCGGCGATCACGACCATGTTGTTCAGGATGATGCTGTTCGAACCCCAGTCCCACATGTTGTTCGCGGGCGCGTAGGGCACCCCGTAGGCGTGCTGCCTCTGGGTCGTCAGGTATTTCTCGGCGCCCGCGACCACGGACGCCTTCACCGCGGCCAGGCCGGGCAAACGGTTCGGCACCAGCGCCAACGCCAGGCGACCCGCGGCCGCCGTGTTCCCCCAGTCGAAGGCGCCGGCGCCGAACACGTCGGCGGTGTGCTCGGGCGACGAGAGCACGTCGGCCGAGTACTGCCTCTCCCCCGTGGTGAGGAACAGCTCGGCCGCCGCCCAGTAGAAGTCGTCACTTACCTTCGCGTCGTTGTAGGCGCCGCCGCCCACCCCGTCGGACTCGGGGGCGTACAGCGCGGGGTTGGCCTTGGCCGCCGCATAGGCGGTTCGCGCCGCCGCCAATGCGCGTTTGGCGAAGGCGGGGTCGAACGGCTTGTACAAACGCGCAGCCTGTGCAGAAGTAGCGGCCAAATTGAGCGTCGCGGCTGTGGATACCGGGTGCAGCTCGCGGGGCTGTGGATCCAGGTGGGGCAACAGGGGCAGCCCGGTCCACGCGGCGTCGTGCATCTTGTGGTGGGCCATGCCCGCGTACGGCTTCCCGGCCGGCACCTGCATGCGCAGCAGGAACTCGAGCTCCCAGCGCACCTCGTCGAGCACGTCCGGCGTCCGGTTCCCGCTCTCCGGCACGGTCAGACCGACCTTGCGTACGCCCGGGTGGCGCTCATAGGCGTTGAGCAGCTCCCACACCGAGATGCCGCCGTTCACGACGTACTTGCCGTGGTCGCCCGCGTCGTACCAGCCGCCGCGCGCGTCGAGCCGGTAGTCGCACACACCCGGCTGACAGGGCACGTTGCCGTCGCCGAGGTTGGGCGCGACATCCACATGCCCGGCCGGTCGGCCGTAGCCGGGGCGCAGCGCGTCGTCGATCGCGATGCCACTGCGCTGCGTGTAATAGAACTTCAAAGCGTCAGAGCGCAATTTCGCGTACGCCGAGGCGTCGATGTCGAACGGGCGGCTCGTCTCGCCGTCCGCCGTCAGCGTGTAGCCCGTGCCCTTGCGACCGAAGTACCCGAAGTCGATCGAGTGCACGTTCTGCGCGGATGAAACGTCCACACCGCGCGGGGTTGTGCGTCCGTGCGCGACGACGCGTCCACCGGAGTCGCGCAGTTGCCAGGGCAGTGCACTGGTCGCCGTGGTGACCACGGTTGCCGCCTTCGGCCCATTCGGGACGTACGCCACCTGGTTGACCCGCACGCGCGGGCCGGTGTCGGGCTCGTAGACCTCCGGTGGCACGCCCCCGACCAGCGACACGTTGTCGACGCAGAACCGCCACGGCTCGGCGCTGCCCCCGAGCTGGAAGGCGACCTGTCCCTGCGCGGTCGTGGTGCTCGCCGTGAACGTCCACGAGTAGTGCTGGAGCCCGCCGACGACCGGCGACTGCTCGAAGTACGTGTCGTAGGGGTCGACGGCGAGCCCGACCACCGCCCGCACGCCGCGCCCCGGGTCGCCGCTCGCGTCGAACGAGAAGCGGTAGCTCTCCCCCGCGACCAGGTCGATGTCGTTCTGGCCGACGATCGCGTCCCACTTGTTCGCGGTCCCACCGGGCACGTCGACGCAGGCACGGCCGTCGCTCGCGGCGAGCGTCATGCCCGCGTTGGCCCAGAACGGATCGGTGCCGTTGTCGAACCCCCCGTTGACCACCTGCTCGACCTCAGCCGCCGAAGCCGCGGGCGCCGCGACGAAAGCCGCCAGCACCACAGCCGCCCCGCAAACGGCCACAATTCGGGAGCGCTCCCAAAGAGACATGGAAACATATTGATAGCCCGGTGACTCCGTGTCAACGCACCGGAAACAGCTTGTTCAAGATCAGGGCGCGGAAAGCGGACTGCCGGGAGCAGCCTGCCGGAAGCAGGCCGCCGGAAGCGGACTGCCGGAAGCGGGAAACAACCGGGCGGCAACCCGGCGGGGCCTGGGCCGCACCCCGGGCGGTGAAACCTGGTGTCGTGGCTAATGCGCATACCGCCGTCCTGAACAGGCATGTTGCCGGCTGGCACGTCCTGCTCGCCGGTGGCTCGGTCGTCATCGGCCTCTACTTCCTGTTCCTCGAGCTCGGCCCGAGCTGGGCCGGCCCGCAGGTGGCCGCCTACGTCAGCGCCAACGCCACCCTCATGATCGCGTCGTTGGTCACCGCTCGCCGGCACCGCGCGATGGCCGGCATGGCCCTGCTGCTCGCCGCGGCGTCGGCCGCCTCCGTCACCGGCGATCTGATCTTCTACTTCCTCGCGCTCGTCGAGGGCGAGGTCGCCTACCCGAGCGCAGCCGATGTCGCGTACCTCTCCTCGTATCTGTTCATGGCCGCCGCTTTCCTGGTCGCCGTGCGCAAACGCTCACCCGGCTGGGACTTCAGCAGCGCCATCGACGCCGGCATCGTGGCCGTCAGCGTCGGCTACCTCATCTTCGAGTTCGTCGTCGTGCCCACGCTGACCGGCAGCACCCGGGACGTGGCAACCCTGGTCTCGGTGCTCTACCCGCTCGGCGACCTGATGATCATCACGGTCGGGGCGCGGCTCGTGCTCGGGGCCGGCACGCGCGGCACCGCGCTGCGGATGGTCGGCATCTACCTCGGCCTCATGCTCTACGCCGACACCATCTACAGCGTCCAGAGCCTCGAAGGCACCTACCAGGCGGGCAACTATCTCGACATGGTCTGGATGGTGTCCGCGTTCCTGCTCTCGGCCGCGATGCTGCACCCGTCGGCGCCCCAGCTCGTGGCCCGCGCCTCCGCCGCCACCCCCGACGCCAGCCCCGGCCGGCTCGCCATTCTCGCCGTCGCCGCCGTCATTGCCCCCACCACCATGTCCGTGCAGTTCCTCCGGGGCGCCACCCCGCACGTCCTGGTCGCCGGCCTGGTCTGCAACGTGCTCTTCCTGCTCGTGCTCGCCCGCATGGCCGGCCTGGTGCGGGCCCAGCGCCACGCCGCCATCACCGACGGCCTCACCGGTCTGCGCAGCCGCCGCTTCTTCGAGCAGTCCCTGCACGCCGAGGTCGCGCGGGCCGCCCGTTCCGGCAGCGAGGTCGGCCTGCTGCTGCTCGACCTCGACCACTTCAAGAACGTCAATGACACGTACGGTCACAACGGCGGCGACCGGGTGCTGGTGGAGCTCGCGCACCGGCTGACCGCGGTGATCCGCCCCGGTGACCTGGCCGCTCGTTACGGCGGTGAGGAGTTCGCGGTGCTGCTGCCCGGCGCCGGTCCCGAGACGGCCGCCGAGATCGCCGAACGCATCCGCCGCGCGATCGCGATGGCCCCGATCGCCGTCGGCGAGCACAGGGTGCACAGCGTCACCGTCTCGATCGGCGTCGCCGGCCTGCCGTCGATCTGCACCGACGCCGAGGAGCTGGTGCTCGCGGCCGACCGGGCCCTCTACGCGTCGAAGAACGCCGGCCGCAACCGCGTCACCGAGAGTGTGAGGTTCGTCGGAAGGTAACCGCAGCGATAGCCTCCCCCGAACAAAGTGCGGCAGGGTGCGGCTATGGACCTACGCAACGGCCTGCGGCCTCTCGGGAGCACCCCGGCGGAGTTCGAGCGGGATCTGCTGAGCAACCTCTACTACCGCCGCGGCACCACCGTCGAATCGGCGAGCGCTCAGGACGCCTACGAGACTCTCGCTCTGACCGTTCGTGATCGGCTCGCCGCTCGCCGGGCGCGCACCGCCGCCGCGCACTACGAGAGCAACCCGCGCTGGGTCTACTACCTGTCCGCGGAGTATCTGCTCGGTCCCCAGCTCGAACAGAATCTGCTCTACAGCGGCACGACCGAGCTGGCCCCCGCGGCTCTGAAGGCCCTCGGTTTCGATCCTGCCGAGGTCGCCGCGCTCGACGTCGAGCCGGGCCTGGGCAACGGCGGTCTGGGCCGGCTGGCCGCCTGCCTGCTCGACTCGGCGGCCACGATGGACATCCCCGCGGTCGGCTACGGCATCTACTACGACCTGGGCATCTTCCGGCAGGCGTTCCGCGACGGCGAGCAGGTCGAGCAGCCCGACAACTGGGCGTTCCAGGGCAATCCGTGGGAGTTCCCGGCGCCCGACGACCGCCACCGGGTCGGCTTCTACGGCACGGTCGGGCCCGACGGCTGGCAGCCCGGCGAGGTCGTCGAGGGCGAGCCGAGCCACCTGCTGGTCCCCGGTTACGGCACCGAGACCGTCAATATCGTACGGCTCTGGCGCGCTCGCGCCTGCCAGGAGTCCTTCGACCTGGGCCGCTTCTCCCGGGGCATGTACGTCGAGGCGGTCGAGCAGGCCGTGCACGCCGAGAACATCAGCAAGGTCCTCTACCCCGACGACAGCACCGAATCGGGCCGCGAACTGCGGCTCAAGCAGCAGTACTTCCTGGTGTCGTGCTCGCTGCGCGACATCATCCGCCGTTTCCGGTTCCGCAACGACGACTGGGCCGTGTTCGCCGACAAGACGGTGATCCAGCTCAACGACACGCACCCGACGCTCGCGATCCCCGAGCTCATGCGGCTGCTCGTCGACGAGGAGGGCCTCGGCTGGGAGCGCGCCTGGGACATCGTCCGGCGGACCTTCGCGTACACGTGCCACACCCTGCTGCCCGAAGCGCTGGAGACGTGGCCGGTCGCGATGCTGGGCCGGCTTCTCCCCCGCCACCTGGAGATCATCTATCGGATCAACGAGGGCCTGCTCGACGAGGTCCGCGCGGCGTTCCCCGACGATCTCGACCGCGTACGCCGGATGTCGCTGATCCAGGAGGACCCCGAGCGCCGCGTGCGCATGGCCAACCTCGCGGTCACCGGCACGTTCGCGGTCAACGGCGTCGCCGAACTGCACTCGAAACTGCTCGCCTCGACCACGTTCAGCGACTTCGCGACGCTGTGGCCCGACCGGTTCCGCAACGTGACCAACGGCGTCTCGCCGCGCCGATTCATACGGCTGGCCAACCCCGGACTGTCGAAACTGATCACCTCGGCGCTCGACGGCGACCGCTGGCTCACCGATCTGTCACTGCTGGAGGGCCTGGCTCCGCTGGCCGACGACGCCGCGTTCCGCGCCCAGTGGCGGGTCGAGAAACGGCTGGCCAAGCAGGCGCTCGGGCTCGGCGACCCGGACGCGATGCTCGACGTGATGATCAAGCGGTTCCACGAGTACAAGCGTCAGCAACTGAAGCTGCTGCACGTGATCACGCTCTATCAGCGGCTGAAGTCGGACCCGTCCCGCTTCGGGGTGCCGCGCACGATCCTGTTCGCCGGCAAGGCCGCCCCGGCCTACCACGCGGCCAAGGCGATCATCCACCTGATCAACGCGGTCGCGGCGACGATCGACGCCGACCCGGCCGCCGCGGGCCTGCTGCGCGTGGTCTTCCCGCCCAACTACAACGTGACGCTGGCCGAGAAGATCATCCCGGCGGCCGACCTGAGCGAGCAGATCTCGATGGCCGGCAAGGAGGCTTCCGGTACGGGCAACATGAAGCTCGCGCTCAACGGGGCGGTCACGATCGGCACGCTCGACGGCGCCAACGTCGAGATCCGCGACCGGGTCGGCGCCGACAACTTCTTCCTGTTCGGCCTGGACGCCTCGGCCGCCGCCGACCTGCGCGCCTCGGCCTACGACCCGCGCGCCTACTACACGTCCGACGGCGAACTGCGGGCGGCGATCGACGCGATCCTGGGCGGCGACTTCGGCGCGGTCGGGCAGGGGGTGGCCGGGTCGCTGCTCGACCGCGACGAATACCTCACGCTGGCCGACTACCGCGCCTACGTCGACGAGCAGGACCGGGTCGCGGCCGCCTGGCAGGACGAGGAGCGGTGGACACGCATGTCGATCCTCAACGCGGCCGGCAGCGGGTTCTTCTCCTCCGACCGCACCGTCGCCGACTATCTCGACCGCGTCTGGCACGCATCACCCGTACGCGTGCGCAATTAGCTCTTGGCAACGGGTTCCGGGGCGCGTTTGATGACCGGTGAGATGCATCGACACCGGCCGAGCCTCGGAACCCTGCTCCACCACGTGCATGTGAGCGGGCCGCTCTCGCGTGCCGTGCTGGCCGAGCGGATGGGCGTCAACCGCAGCACGATTCTCGCGCTCACGGCCGAGCTGGTGGCGGCCGGTCTCGTCAGCGAGGAACACCCCGCCGGTACGACCCGGGCAGGCAGGCCGTCGCTGGTGGTGCGCCCGTCGCCCCGCGTCTACGTGCTCGCGTTCGACGTGGCCGTCGACCGCTTGACCGCGGCACGGGTCGGGCTCGGCGGCGACATCCTGGGCCGCCGGTCCGCGCCCCGCAGCCGAACCGGAGTCGACCTGGACACCGTCGTACGGAAACTGGTCTCGCTCGGCCATGAGCTCGTGTCCTCGGCGCCGCCCGGGACGACCTGCGTGGGGATCGGCGCCTCGTACTGCGGCATGATCCGCCCCGGCGACGGGATGGTGCGCTACGGCCCCGAGATGGGCTGGGTCGACCAGGCCTTCGGCACCGAACTGGCGAAGGCTCTCGACCTGGGCTGCGCGGTCGCCGTCGGCAACGAGGCCCACCTGGGCGCGATGGCCGAGTACGAGCGGGGCGCCGGGGTGGGCGTCCCCGACCTGATCTACCTGCACGGCGACGTCGGCGTGGGCGGTGGCATCCTGGTCGGCGGGAAGCTGCTGGGCGGCGACGGCGGCTACGGCTGCGAGGTCGGCCACATGCTGGTCAACCCGGTCGACGGCCGCCCCTGCCTGTGCGGCTCGCGCGGCTGCCTCGAGGCCGAGACCGGCGAATACGCGCTGCTCGCGGCGGCGGGCCGCACCCCCGGCCAGAGCGGAGCCTCAGCCGTACGAGCCGTCGCCCGCGACGCCCGGGCCGGCGACCCGGCCGCCGCCTCCGCGATAGCCGAGATCGGCGACTGGCTCGGCATAGGCGTGGCCAACCTGATCAACCTGTTCAACCCCGGCGTCGTCATCTTCGGCGGCATGCTCCGAGACGTCTACGTGGCCGCCGCCCCTCAGGTAGCCGCCCGCATAGCCCGCCACGCGATGCCCGTCTCCCGCGAACGGGCCCGCCTGTGCGTCTCGGCCCTGGCCGAGGACGCGACCTTGATGGGCGCCGCCGACCTCGGCTTCGCCGACCTCCTGGCCGATCCGCTGACCGCCGCGTAAACCGTTCTCTCACCGTTCCTGGACGCAAGCATCGGCCTCCCCTCAAGGAGGATTGTCGACGCCGCCCGAACGAGTGAACGGCCATTTCATCCAAACGGGTGAGGCGCGCCGACGTTGATCACCGTGAACCGCCTCGGAATCGCCGGCGAGCGGCGGGGAGAGATCCGCTGTCACCGATTGCGCTTGGCGCATGCGGCCCAGTCGGCGACGGATCATCGGCAGAAACGTTCCGAGGATCAGTTCCGCAATCGCCGCGCTCATGGCAATCGCCGCGCCGAACCAGCGAAACCAGGTGTCGGAGGGGCCGGCCGCGCGCGGCGGCGCTATCGTGATTGCCGCGGCGACAGCGAACAGCACGATGCCGAGGTTGTAGCAGACCCGGCTGCGGTCCGCCCACAATTGCCAGGATTCGAACGCCGTATGCTGCTCCGCTCGGAGGCGCTCGGCCCGGCCGGCCACCGTGAGATCCGCCGGAGTCCACCACTCGTCGACGTCCGCCGGTGAATACAGGTATTGGCGGGCGCGAAATCCACACTGGACCGCCCCGACCAGGAGGATCGCCGCGCACAGCGAGGACAACATGGCCAGCCCGGGCCACCTGAATTTATCCGCGTCGGCGCCCAGGACTCCCACGAATGTCACCGAGAATCCGGCGAGCAGTGGCGACGCGACCGTAGTCGCGGCCTCGATCGCATGACCGTACGCGAGAGGCGCCGGCTTTCGCCACTCCGGACGACGAAAGGCGCTGCTCGGTCCCGGATCGGAAACGGGCTGTAGTCCGGTCGGGCGACTTGCGCTCCGGTCATGCATGGTTAACCTCATCTGAGCGGTGCTCGAACGCGAATTCGGCAATGCCACCATCATGGCATCCTGCCGGAAGTACCGAATCGAAGATCACCGCGTCGCACCGGACTCGCGACGTCAGGAGAAACACATGTCCGATGAGCCCAGGCGTTCTTATGATCCGAACAGTTCATTCATTGCCATGCGAGGCTATTCCTGCCCCGACTGCCATACCTCGACAACGCACGACCCGTATTGCCCGCGGCATCCGGACGCCGCATACAGGATGGCCGCCAGCGCGTCGAACACAGAAGAAGAGAAGCGCAAGAAAAAGAAGTAGCCCGAAGGCGAGAACCCCGGAGAGTGGGCGATCCCGGTCGGCGTGGACCGCCGAGTTCTCCCGACCGGCGGCGACCGGCGGCCCTCAGGTGCCGGGCTTGCGGCAACCCGTCGAGCAGCCGGCCCCAGACGGCGAACTTTGACGTGTACAGCCCGATCGCACAACACAGGCCGATCAGCCCAGCCCCGATCAGCGGCCAGGCACTGCCGCTCAGCACCGCCTGCGCAACGCTCGCGACAATCAGCACGGCTGGTACGACGAGCAGCCGTGGTGCGTCGAAACCGTAGCTCCCGGCAGGACGCTCGTACTTAGCAGGGCGGTGAGCGTACGGGCCAGGCAAGGGATACCGAACCGCGGGAAGCCGCGCCGCGGGAAGGAAAGGAGAGCCGGGTGTGCGGGGCAGCCCGGGGCGAGGGACGACAAGGCGCCGGGCCGGGGAGAGCGGGCCGGGCGTGGCGGGGAGGCCACGCCCGGGTCCTATGCTGCGGCGCCCCGCAGGACGGCGTCGACCAGGGCCTCGACGAAGCCGTCGTCGGGCACCTTGGGGTCCCAGCGGAACAGGCCCTGGACCATCGACGGGCCGGTCAGCATGAGCAGGGTGAGCTCGATGTTCAGGTCGTCGCGCAGCTCGCCGCTTTCGATGCCTCGGCGCAGGACGCCGCGCATCACCTCGCGGCGCGGCTCGACGACGCCCTGGTACATGGGCAGGATCGTGTCGTCGCGGAGCAGCTCGGGCAGCAGGCAGGCGGTCACCTTGCCGACGCTGTGGCTGGTCTTGCCGCCGCCCCGGTTCGCCTTGATCAGGGTGACCAGGTCGTCGCGGACCGAGACTCCCTCGAGTTCGGGCAGCGGGCCCTTCATCGCCGCGACCGCGTCGATGATCAGGGCTTCCTTGTTGGGCCAGCGGCGATAGATGGTCGCCTTGCCGACGCCGGCCCGGGCGGCGACGGCCTCGATCGAGATGGCGGCGACGGCTTGACCTTCGCTGAGTAGGTCGAGCACCGCTGTGAGGATCGCCTCGTCGGCGAGCGCGTTGCGCGGCCGGCCAGGCGACTTGCGTTCCTGGCCGGCCACGGAGGCCGTGGTCATGGCGTTCATTGTTACTGACGCGTCATGCCTCGACCAGCTCCACACCCTGTTCCTCGGCGAGACCCTCCGCCGAGGTCGGGGCGGGAGCGTCGGCCGGGCGCTTGCCGGGGAGCCAGATCAGCGCGACCACGGCGCCGAGCACCGCGAACACCATGGAGCCGATCGACGCGTAGTGCATGGCGTGGATGAAGGCCGCGTTCGCCGACTGGATCAGCGCCGAACCGGCCGCGCCGGCCTGCTCGGCCACCCCGTACGCTCCGGAGATCGACTCGCGGGCCGCGTCGGCCGCCTGGGCCGGGAAGCCGTCGGCCGCCGTGCCGAGGTTGCTGCGGTAGACCGACGACAGGATCGCGCCGAGGACGGCCACGCCGAGCGCGCCGCCGAGCTGGCGGATCGTGTTGCTGACGGCCGAGCCGACGCCCGCCTTCTCGCGGGGCAGCGCCGCCATGATCGATTCGGTGGCCGGCGGCATCACGTTGGCCATGCCGACGCCCATGAGGAAGAACGCCGCGCCGACGAGCCAGATCGGGGTGTCCTGGCCGATGAACAGCCAGACGCCGAGGCCGAGCGCGACCAGCAGCAGGCCGACGGTGCTGACCGCCTTGGGGCCGAACCGCTTGACCATCGCGGCGCTGCGCGGGGCGAAGATCAGCTGACCGACGGCGAACGGGACGAACAGCGCGCCGGACGCCAGCGGGCCGAGACCGCGCACGAGCTGCAGGTAGAACGCGCCGAAGAACATCGAGCCCATCGCGGCGAAGAAGACCAGGCCGATCATGCCGGTCGAGGCCGAGAAGGTGCGGTTACGGAACAACCGCACGTCGAGCGACGGGAACTTGGCGCGCAGTTGCCACACCACGAACGCCGTCAGCACGATCACCGAGACGGTCAGCGTGCCCCACGACTTGATGTCGCCGAAGCCCGCTTCGCCGCCCTCGATCACACCGTACGTGAGGAGGCTGAGCCCGATGACCGAGAGCAGGACGCCGAGGATGTCGATGCGGCCGGGCTTGGGGTCGCGCGACTCGGGCACCAGGATGCTCACGAGGATCACGCCGGCGATGGCCACGGGCACGTTGATCAGGAAGACCGAGCCCCACCAGAAGTGCTCGAGCAGTACGCCGCCCAGCAGCGGGCCGATGGCGACGGCCAGGCCGACCGAGCCGGCCCAGATGCCGATCGCGCGCGGGCGCTCGGTCGGGGTGAAGACGTTGGCGATGATCGAGAGCGTGGCCGGCATGACGGCGGCGGCGCCCAGGCCCATCAGCGCGCGGGCCCCGATGAGCTGGCCCGGCGAGCTGGCGTAGCTGGAGATCAGCGAGGCGATCGCGAAGATCGCGAGGCCGACGGTCAGGGTGATGCGGCGGCCGAGGCGGTCGGCCAGGATGCCGGCTGTGAACAGCAGACCGGCGAAGACCAGAGTGTACGAGTTGATCGCCCACTCGAGTTGGCTCTGCGTGGCGCCGAGCCCGTGCTCCGGGTCGGCGATCGTGCGCAGCGCGACGTTGAGGATGGTGTTGTCGAGCACGACCACCAGCAGGCTGATGACCAGTACACCGAGAATGAGCCAGCGCCGGGGATGTCCGGCGGTGGTGGTCGCGGGTGCGTCCACGAGCGTTCCCCCATTTTTCGATACGGACCCGTTCCGTATCCGATAGGCACACTAACGCCGCCGAGAAGCGAAACGGAACGTCTCCGTATCGAAATGTGCCGACGGTCACACTCGGCGAGCGAACCGGCCGGCAACCGGATCGTCGGCAACCGGATCGCTTCCGCGCTATCCCGCAGATGACAACCCACCCTGCCGACATTGAGCACATGGTGACTGGGACGAACGCGCTGGTCCGCTGGCTGCCGACCGGCGGCGGGCTGCGCGACGAGGACTGGGCCGGGCGTCATCGCCTGATGACTCGTCTGCTCGCCGCCAGCATGGTCGCGCTGCTCGCCTTCGGCGCGCTGCGCGCGGAGCTGGGCACCAACCTGACCACCTGGATGGTGCTGCTGGTGCTGCCCTGCGTCGTGGCCGCGGCGACGATGCGCGGGCGCCGGCTGCCCTCGATCTTCGTCGCGTTCGGCTTCACCGTCGCCTGTGCGGCCTTCGTGGCGCTGACGCATGGTCAGACCGAGGCGCACTTCACCTTCTTCATCGCCATCGCCGCCCTCGCCCTCTACCGCGACTGGGCGCCGTTCGGCGTGTTCCTGATCTTCACCACGGCCCACCACGCCCTCTTCGGGGTCGTGGACGCCGACCTCACGTACGGCCACCACAGCGCGCAGACGCACCCGTTGTTCTGGGCCCTCGTGCACGGCGTCGCGGTGCTGTTCGCGGCCGCGTTCCAGGTCGTCGCGTGGCGCCTGACCGAGGCCGAGGAGAAGCGCGCGCAGGACAACCTGGCCGAGAGCCAGGCCCAGCTCACCGTGGCGTTCGACGAGACCCCCGTACCCATGGCGATCTTCAATCCTGACGGCCGCGTCCTGCGGACCAACTCGGCGTACCGGAAGTGGATGCGCCTGCCCGACGAGCCGCTGCGGGCCGGGTTCCTGGTCACCGAGCTGCCGATCGAGCCGGCCGAACCGGGCTCCGCGGTCTTCGACACCCTCGTGCGGCAGGAGGGCTCCTCGGTCCATCTGCGTCAGTACCGCCGCAAGGACAACGGCGAGCTGCTCTGGGTCGAGGTGCACGGCACGACCCTGCGTGACCGCGACGGCGGGCCGAGCGCGATCTTCGTGCACTGCATCGACGTCACCGCGAGCCGCCGCCACCAGGAGGAGCTGCAGAACCAGGTACGCCACGACGCGCTCACCGGACTGCTGTCGCGCTCGGCCTTCGAGAACGACCTCGCCCAGCTGCTGAGCTCGCGCACCCGTCCGGTCAACGTCATCTACCTCGACGTCGACCGCTTCAAGTCGATCAACGACGGCGCCGGGCACGCGGCCGGCGACGAGCTGCTGCGCGGGCTGGCCACCCGGCTGCGGGCCACTGTCCCGGCCGACGCGCTGGTCGCCCGTCTCGGCGGCGACGAGTTCGTGGTCGCGCTGGCCGGCGGTCCCGAGGCCGGCGCCCGGGTCGGCCACGCCATCCTGGGTGCGTTCGCCGAGCCGCTCGAGCTCGGCGACGGGCACCTGCAGGTCTCGCTCAGCCTCGGCCTGGCCGCCGGCGTCACGCCCGAGCAGGCCGACGAGACGGTCCTGTCGGCCGACACCGCGATGTACGCGGCCAAGCGCGCGGGCGGCAGCCGCATGCAGAGCTTCAGCGACGACATGCGCGTCAAGGTCCGCGAACGGATCGCGGCCGAGGCCCGCCTGCGCGAGGCCCTGTCCGGCAACCTCGACGAGACCCTGCCGATCTGGTACCAGCCGATCGTCGCGACCGACACCGGGCGCATCGTCGGCGCCGAGGCACTCGTGCGCATGCGTACGCCGCGGGGCGAGCTGCTCGGCCCGATCCAGTTCATCCCGGCCGCCGAGGAGACCGGGATGATCATCCCGCTCGGCGAGCACGTGCTGCGCCTGGCCGTACAGCATCTGCTCGAGTGGGACGAGCAGCTCGGCTACGTGTCGGTCAACGTCAGCCCGCGTCAGCTCGCCGAGCCCGACTTCGTGCCGATGCTGGCCGGCCTGCTGTCGTCGCACCCGACGCTCGACCCGGCCCGCCTGGTCCTCGAGATCACCGAGACCGCCCTGCTGGGCTCCTCGCTCGACGTCCGGGAGCGCCTCGAGACGATCAAGAGCTTGGGCGTACGGATCGCGCTGGACGACTTCGGCACCGGCTACAGCTCGCTCACGTGGCTGCAGTCGGTCCCCGCCGACGTGGTCAAACTCGACCGCTCGTTCGTGGCGGGCCTGTCCGCCGACGCGAAGAAGGCCTCGATCATCCAGGCCGTGCTGTGGCTGGCCAGCTCGCTGAACATGTCCGTGGTCGCCGAGGGGGTCGAGGACCCGGCCGACTGGCAGGCGCTGCGCGCGGCGGACTGCCCATCGTGCCAGGGCTACCTGTTCGGCAAGCCGATGCCCGCCGCCGACTTCGGCAAGGTGCTGCTGCCGTCGCGGGCTGACGAGCCGGTGGCGGTCGCCTAGGCTGACTGACCGTGACCAGATCGCTTCTGTACTCCATCAATGTCACCCTGGACGGCTGTGTCCATCATGAGGCCGGGCTGGCCAACGAGGACCTGCACCGTCACCACGCCGAGAACCTCGCCCGGGCCGACGCGCTCCTGTTCGGCCGGGTGATCTACGAGATGATGCAGGGGGCGTGGCGCCCGGACGTGCCACGACCTGAGTGGATGCAACCCTTCGCCCGAACGATCGGCGCGGCCCGGAAGTACGTCGTGTCGAGCACGCTGCCGAGCGTCGACTGGAACGCCGAACTCATCCGCGGCGACCTCGGCCCGGCAGTCGAACGACTCAAGGAGCAGCCGGGCGGCTTCCTTTTCACCTCGGGCGTACGGCTTCCGCTGGCGCTGGCCGAACTCGGCCTGATCGACGAGTACGAGTTCGTCGTCCATCCTCGAATCGCCGGGTACGGCCCCACGCTGTTCGCCGGCCTGTCGAAGCTCGTCGACCTGAAGCTCGTGAGCCGCAAGGAGCTCCCGTCCGGCTCAGTCGTGCAGCGCTACGTGCCTGTCTAGCGCTCCAGAATCGCCACGACGCCCTGGCCGCCGGCCGCGCAGATCGAGATCAGGCCGCGGCCCGAGCCCTTCTGCGCGAGCAGCTTGGCCAGGGTGGCGACGATGCGGCCGCCGGTCGCCGCGAACGGGTGACCGGCGGCCAGCGACGAGCCGTTGACGTTCAGCCTGGCCCGATCGATCTTGCCCAACGGCGCGTCGAGGCCGAGCTTCTCCTTACAGAACTCGGGCGACTCCCAGGCCGCCAGCGTCGAGAGCACCTGCGACGCGAACGCCTCGTGGATCTCGTAGAAGTCGAAGTCCTGCAGCGTGAGGCCGTTGCGAGCCAGCATGCGCGGCACCGCGTACGCCGGGGCCATCAGCAGACCCTCGTCGCCGTGCACGTAATCGACCGCGGCCACCTCGCTGTCGGTCAGATAGGCCTGCACGGCCAGACCGTGCGCCTCGGCCCACTCGTCGGAAGAGAGCAGGACGGTCGACGCGCCGTCGGTCAGCGGCGAGGAGTTGCCGGCGGTCATGGTCGCGTCGGTCGTGCCGAAGACCGGCCGCAGCCTGGCCAGCTTCTCGAGGCTGGTGTCGGCGCGCAGGTTGGCGTCGCGGTTCAGCCCGAGATAGGGCGTCATCAGGTCGTCGAAGAAGCCCGTCTCGTACGCCCGGGCCAGCTTCTGGTGCGAGGCGAGCGCGAGCTCGTCCTGCGCGTCGCGGGCGATGTGCCAGCGCAGGGCGGTGATCGCGGCGTGCTCCCCCATCGACAGTCCCGTACGCGGCTCGGCGTTGCGCGGCACGTCCGGGCGGAACGCGAGCAGCGGGTTGAGCTTCGCGGCCGCCTTCACCCGCGCGGGCAGGCTGCGGGCCCGGTTGAGCGCGAGCAGCCCGCGGCGCAGGTCGTCGTTGAGCTGCAGAGGAGCGTCCGAGGTGGTGTCGACGCCGCCGGCCACACCCACGTCGATCTGGCCGAGCGCGATCTTGTTGCCGACCAGGATCGCGGTCTCCAGCCCGGTGCCGCAGGCCTGCTGAACGTCGTACGCCGGGGTGCGCGGGTCGAGACGGGAACCGAGCACGGTTTCGCGGGTGAGGTTGAAGTCGCGCGAGTGCTTGAGGACAGCGCCCGCGGCGACCTCGCCGAGCCGCCGACCGGCCAGGCCGTAGCGGGCGACCAGGCCGTCGAGCGCGGCGGTCAGCATGTCCTGGTTCGACGCCTGGGCGTAGCGGCCGTTCGACCGGGCGAACGGGATCCGGTTGCCGCCGATAACGGCTACACGGCGTACGGTCGTCGGCACTGCTGCCTCCAGGGGGTGCGTCGATTACCGTCCAGTAGCTTACAACCGGCGGGCCCGAGTAGGCTGCGGCGCATGGGCGACAGGTACGCGAGCTTCGCGAACTCCGGTCCCGGGCGCAGCCTGGTCAAGCGGCTCGGGCTGCCCGACCCGCCGCGGCTGCGGCGCTACCGGCCGGGCGACCCGCTGACCGACGGGCCGGTGCTGATCGGCGCGGCCCCGGGCGGGCGGCTCGGCGACCAGGTGCGCAAGGTGCTCGCCGGCGCAGCCGTCGACACCCTCGACGAACCGGACGGTCCGCACGCCGCGGTGATCTTCGACGCGACCGGCATCACCGATCCGGCCCGGCTGGGCGAGCTCTACGACTTCTTCCATCCGGTCGCCCGGTCCCTGCTGCGGTCGGGGCGGGTCATCGTGCTGGGCACGCCGCCGTCGTCGGTCGGGGGCTCGCACGAGGCCACGGCGCAGCGCGCGCTCGAAGGGCTGACGCGCAGCATCGGCAAGGAATTCGGGCGCGGCATCACCAGCCAGCTCGTCTACGTCGAGCCGGGCGGCGAGGGCGCTCTCGAGTCGACCCTGCGTTTTCTGCTCAGCGGGCGGTCGGCGTACGTCTCTGGTCAGGTGGTGACGATCGGAGCGGGGAACCCGCCCGCGCCGGCCGACTGGCAGCGACCCCTGGCCGGGAAGACCGCGCTGGTCACGGGGGCGGCGCGCGGGATCGGGGCGGCCATCGCCCGGGTGCTGGCCCGCGACGGGGCCGAAGTGATCGCGCTCGACGTGCCGGCCGCGGGAGACGCGCTGGCAGGCGTGGCCAACGACGTGCGCGGGCGCGCGTTGCAGCTCGACCTGACGGGGCCGGAAGCCGGCGAGCGACTGGCGTCGTACCTGAGCGGGCCGCTCGACATCGTGGTGCATAACGCGGGCATCACGCGCGACCGCACGATCGCCAAGATGGACGCGGACGGGTGGTCGTCGGTGCTGGCGGTCAACCTGGTGGCGCCGTCGCGCATCAACGACGCGCTGCTGGCCCACGGGTTGCTGCGCGCGGGCGGTCGCATCGTGGGTGTGTCGTCGATCGCCGGGATCGCGGGCAACCGGGGGCAGACCAACTATGCGACCAGCAAGGCCGGGGTGATCGGGCTGGTCGAGTCGAGCGCGCCCGGCCTGATCGAACGCGGCATCACGATCAACGCGGTGGCGCCGGGGTTCATCGAGACGGCCATGACGGCGAAGATGCCGGTGACGCTGCGCGAGGCCGGACGGCGGATGAACAGCCTGTCGCAGGGCGGGCTGCCGGTCGACGTGGCCGAGACGATCGCGTGGTTCGCCTCGCCGGGGTCGGGCACGATCACGGGCAACGTCGTCCGGGTCTGCGGGCAGAGCCTGCTCGGGGCGTGACCCGATGACCGTCGTCGAAGTCGGGCCCGCGGTCGGGTCGAGCACGCTGCGGGCGGTGGTGGGGCTGATCCCCCGGCGCCGCGGTGCGGGTTTGACCGGCGTCACGCTGGTGCGGCGGGGTGTCAAGGTGGATCGCTCGCACCTGGCGGCGTACGACCGGGTCTGCGGTTTCCGGTTGAACGACCAACTGCCGGCGACCTATCCGCACGTGCTGGCGTTCCCGCTGGCCATGCGACTGCTCACGGCGCCCGATTTCCCGTTCCCGGCGATCGGGCTCGTGCACATCGCCAACCGGATCACGGTTTCCGAGCCGCTCGACGCGGGATCCGCCTACGACTTGAGCGTTCGTGCGGAGAACTTGCGCGCTCATGAGCGGGGCCGGCAGGTCGACATCGTCGCGACCGCTTCTTGCGACGGCGACGAGGTGTGGACAAGCGTCTCGACCTACCTGTCGAAAGAGAAGCAGCCCGCCCGCCGCGATACGGCGTCACCAGCTGCGGACCGCGTCTCTGATTCGCCGCCCGATGACTCGCCCGGTCACGCGGCTGACGTCGCCTCTGGTCACACGCCCACGCCCGCCGCCGCCGCCGCGGTCTGGCGTGTTCCCGCCCGGGTCGGGACCGACTATGCCCAAGTGTCCGGCGACCGCAACCCGATCCACAGTTCGCGGATCGGTGCGCGATTGTTCGGCTTCCCGCGCCCGATCGCGCACGGCATGTGGAGCTTGGCGCGCTGCCTGGCCGCGCTGGAGGGCCGTCTGCCCGAGCGCTACACCGTGGACGTCCGCTTCCGGCAGCCGATCTTGCTTCCCGCCCGAGTCAGCTTCTCTTGGCAGAGCGCGACGGTGCCGAACCCCGCCGCGACAACCCCCGACCCCGCGCCGCAACCTCTCGGCGGAACATTCCTCTTGTTGGGGAAGAAAACGCATCTTGCGGGGCAAGTTACGCCTGAGTAACGTACCGCCCAATAACCCGCACGGGAGGGCGTCTCATGGAGTTCTGGCTCGACGTCAACGAGGAGCAGAACGAGCTGCGGGAGTGGGTGCACGGATTCGCCGAGGGCGTGATCCGGCCCGCCGCGGCCGAATGGGACGAGCGCGAGGAGATGCCCTGGCCGGTCCTGCAGGAGGCCGCCAAGATCGGGCTGTACGGCTTCGAGTTCCTCGTCAACACCTGGGCGGACATGAGTGGGCTGTCGCTGCCGCTGGTCAACGAGGAACTGTTCTGGGGCGACGGCGGTATCGGGATGGCGCTCTCGGGCACTTCGCTGGCGGTCGCGGCGATCTACGGCTCCGGCACGCCCGAGCAGCTGGTCGAGTGGGTACCGCAATGCTTCGGCGACGAGACCGATCCGCAGGTGGGCGCGTTCTGCTCGACCGAACCCGAGGCCGGCTCCGACGTGGCCGCGATGCGCACGCGCGCGGTCTACGACGAGGCGCGCGACGAGTGGGTGCTCAACGGCCAGAAGGCGTACGCCACCAACGGCGGCATCGCTCACGTGCATGTGGTGACGGCGTCGGTGGACCCGTCGCTGGGCGCACGCGGTCAGGCCGCTTTCGTCGTGCCCCCGGGAACACCCGGTCTGGCCGCAACGAACAAACTCCGCAAGCTCGGACTGCGCGCTTCGCACACCGCGGACGTCTTCCTCGACGACGTGCGCGTCCCCGGCGCGTGTCTGCTCGGCGGCAAGGAGGCCCTCGACGAGCGCCTCGCCCGGGCCCGCGAAGGTCAGCGCTCGGCGAAGCAGGCGTCGATGCGCACATTCGAACTGTCCCGCCCGGCCGTCGGCGCGCAAGCGCTCGGCATCGCGCGCGCGGCGTACGAGTATTCGCTCGAATACGCGCGGAACCGCGTGCAGTTCGGCCGCCCGATTGTGGACAACCAGGCGATCGCGTTCACACTGGCAGACATGCGCACCGAGATCGACGCCGCCCGCCTGCTGGTATGGCGGGCCGCCTGGATGGGCCGCAACGACCGCCCGTTCCACGCCGGCGAGGGCTCGATGTCGAAGCTCAAGGCCGGCGAGGTAGCGGTCGCCGTGACCGAGAAGGCCGTCCAGATCCTGGGCGGAGCCGGCTACCTGCGAGACCACCCTGTAGAACGCATGTACCGAGACGCCAAGATCTACACAATCTTCGAAGGCACCTCCGAGATCCAGCGCCTGGTGATATCCCGAGCCATCACCGGCCGCCAGATCCGCTGATGAACACAACGCCACTCATGAAAACGAGCAACTCGCGCAGCCAGCGGCTCGCCGCCTACCTCGTTCTCCATGACGGGGCCGAGCTACCGGCCGACGCCGTTCGCGATCACGTCCGCGCGCACCTGGCCCGGTTCAGCGTCCCTCGCGACGTCGTGTTCCTGCCCGCCCTCCCGCGCAACGCGACCGGCAAAGTCGTGAAACGCGAGCTGCCCCCAGCGCAGGAATGATCTGCAAACTGCCCTCAGCTGACGGGTAGCCCCAGCGCCCCGCCGTTCGACCGCGGCCGCCGAGGGCCACCCCGCTCACGGGCCGACAAACTCCCTAACCCGCACGTGGCGCAGGAGTCTCGCGGTCGGCCGGCGCCCGGAAGCGGATCGCCTTGTGGGTGCCGTCGCAGAACGGCTTGGTGGCCGACTTGCCGCACCGGCACAGCGCGATGGTGCCGCGCCCCGGGTCGATCAGTTCCCCGTCGGGCGTTCGCATCTCGAAGTCACCGCGGACGATCAGCGGCCCGTCCTCGTAGGGAACGATCGTTGAACTCATGGCGGCGCAATGCCCCCTGAGCTGGGGCTGAAACGATCCGTTTACGTCCTGGCACAGAGGGAAGCTTGCTGCCATGCAACTTCCTGTGGCGCGCGGGCCGGTCTCGGCGGCGCTGATCGACGTGCTCCGGGGCCGTGCCTCGAAACTGCCGGCCTTCGCCCGCTTCGGCGGTGCCGAGGACCTGCACCTGACCCTTTTCGTCTGCTACGAGCTGTCCTATCGCGGGTGGGACGGGGTCGACGACCGCTGGGAGTGGGACCCGGGCATGCTGCGCCTGCGCGCGGCGGCCGAGAAGCGCTTCTTCGCCGAGCTGCCCGGGAAGCCGCCGGGCGGAACGGACCCGGCCTCGATTCCCGCTCAGCTCGCCGAGATCGTCAGGGAGGACGACGGCCCCGGTCTGTCCGGATATCTGCGGGGCCGGGCGACCCACGAGCAGTTCCGCGAGTTCGTCACCCACCGCTCGGTCTATCACCTGCGCGAGGCCGATCCGCACACGTGGGCCATCCCGCGCCTCGCCGGCCGGGCCAAGGCCGCCCTGATCGAGATCCAGACCGACGAGTACGGCGGTGGGGTCGAATCGCGCATGCACCAGGAGCTCTTCAAGCGGACCATGCGGTGGTTCGGACTCGACGTGACGTACGGGGCCCATGTCGACGAGGTCGGCGCGCCGACGCTGGCCGTCAACAACCTGATGTCGCTGTTCGGCCTGCACCGCGCGAAACGCGGCATGCTGCTGGGACACCTGGCCGCGTACGAGATGACGTCCTCGCTGCCCAATCGGTCGTACGCCAACGGTCTGCGGCGGCTCGGCGGCGACGCGGACGCGACCGCGTTCTACGACGAGCATGTCGAGGCCGACGCGGTGCACGAGCAGATCGCCTTGCACGACCTGTGCGGCTCGTTCGCCGCCGCCGAACCCGCCCTGGCCGGCGACGTGCTGTTCGGCGCCCGCTGCGCGCTGCTGGTCGACGCGCAGTGGGCGACCTCGGTCCTGGACGCGTGGTCGCGGGGCCGTTCGTCGCTGCGCCCGGTGGGGTGCGAACCGATCACCGCCTGAAACGGTCAGCTGAACAGCATGCCCAGCGAGGCTCCGGACAATTGCAGGCGGTCCAGGGCGTACGGCATGGTCATGGCGGGCGGGAGCGGGCACAGGGTCGCGCCGGCCAGCATGCGGGTGGCGTGCCCGGTGGCGACCGGCAGCGTCGGGTAGCGGCTCGCCGCGAACCGGTCGACCGGCTCCCGCGCGCGGCCGAAGGAGGCCAGCGACCGCCACTGCGACAGTGTCGCGACCCGCTCGCCCACGTGCCCAGGCGGCTCGGGCAGCACGGTCACGCTGTCGAACCGGCCGCTGCCGGCCAGCCACATCTCGGCCGCCTCGACCGACGAGCGCGCGGCCGACTCGCTCCAGTAGGGCACCATGCCGCACGCCCGCGCCATCCACGGATCGAGCAACCGGCCGCTCTCGATCACGCAGCGCACACCGGCGTCGTGCCGCCACTGCCGCATCAGGTCGGCCACGCAGGCGCTGAGCGTCTCGGGGCGCGCGTAGAGCAGGCGGTGCGACCGCAGCACGAGCTTGGCCAGATCGACACCGAGCGACGGTTCGCCGGACCTCTCGGCGTACCGGGGTGGGATCTCAGGGTCGAGGGCGGGCCAGTTCGTCACGTTCATGCCCTCGAGGGCCAGCCGGAACTCGGGGTTGCCGATCGAATAGTCCTCGGGGCGGCCGCCGGCGACCGGGCTGCCGACCTGGAAGCCGTGCCTGTCGGTCACAGCCATCACGGGCCAGGTGCGCAGGTCGCGCAGCAGCAGGGTGCTGCCGCCGGGCACGAGCCGGGTACGGAGGAAGCGCTCGTACGCGGCCGGCAGCGTCAGCCAGCGCAGGTGGAACCGCACGGTTGCCCCGCACAACGGCCCGCCGCGCATCGGGTCGTGGACCTGCCGGATGGTTATCCCCGGATTCCGCTGGTTGATCTTCGCGGCCAGCGCGGCACCCCACTCGAGCGCGCCCGGCCAGTCTCCCGGCGAGCCGCCCGGCCAGGTGAGGGTCAGCGGAACGGTGGTCGGCAGCCAGGCCGCCCCGAGCGCGACGGCGAGGTGAGCAGCCGACCCGTGCGGCGATCCGAACAGCACCGACGGATAGACGGCCTCCCGGTAGTGCCCGACGACCCACTCGGCGATGGCCTCGGCGTCGATCGAACCGGCTGCCTCGTGCGGCACGGCCTCGGCGTACGCGTCGCGGGCCAGCTCGAACTGCCGCTGCTGCGGTGGCAGGTGCCCGCGCCGCCCCAGCAGCGGGGTGCGGGCCGCCCATCCCCCGACCGTCCCCGACACGGTCGACAGCAGAACCCGGCACAGACTCTCGGCACACACGACCCGGTCGATCGGCAACCCGCCCCGTGGCTCCGACCTGGTCTCGAAGATCGTCACCGCTATCACTCCCCCCAGAGTTGCGGCCTCGCTACCCGGCCTCCCTGGCGGCAAACGCGACCCCGGTGTGAGCTGGGTCAACGCAGCTCTCCGACGGTCCTGGACAGCGTCGTCGCGGCCTGCAGTTTCGCAGGAACGTGACAGCCCGCGTTATGGCCGCGGTCACCGTCGGTCAGTGCCTGTTCACGCGTTCGTCAATCGGTCGCCACGGGCACGAACATCCACCCGGAGATGATCAAGATGGCGGTCCGGGACGAGATGATCGGGGGCAGCGTGGGTGGTTGGGTCGCGGTGGGCGCGGCGTTCGTCGTCTGGCTTTCCGCGTACGTCGGGTGGCGCCGGCACACCACGCCGAGGCTCCCGTCCCCCGCGCCCGACGGCACAACCCCCGGACCCGAGTCGCCCGCCGTGGTCAGCCTGCTGATCAACCGGTGGAAGCGTTCGCCCGACGCGCCCGTGGCGGTGCTCCACGACCTGGTCGATCGCGGCCACCTCGTTCTCTCACCGGCAGGGGCGGTGTCGCTGATCGACGGGATCGACGACGACCTGCGCGACTACGAGCGGCTCGTCCTCGCCCGGGTGCGGGACGTCTCCGGTGATCAGGTGCCGCTGGGCGCGCTCGCCTTCCGCAACCCGGCCCACGCGTCGGCCTTCTCGCGGCGGTTCGCGGCGGCCGTGCTCGCCGAGGCGCGGGCAGCCGGCCTTTCTCAGCCGCGCGTCAACCGGACGGCGCGGACCGTCGGCACGCTGCTCGCCGCGGCCGCCGGGCTGGCGGCGGCCCGGGCGGTACCCCACAGCGTCGGCGTCGGCATATTCGTCTTCGTCGTGCTGGCCGTGATCAGCTGGCACGACCTGGGCGATCACGCCACTCCCGCGGGCCGGGCAGCCGCCGCGCGCTGGCTCGCCGTCCGGTCCGGCCCACCCGCGTACGGGATCGCCCTGGGCCGTACGCCCGCCTCGTTCTCGCTGGGCCTGGGCGACCGCAATCTGGTCTGGTCGTCCACGGGCGGTTCGTGGCACCGCGTGCGGGTGCACTATCCGCGGACGCGGTTCTGGCACGGGCGCACGACGCCGGAACTGCTGGCCGGCGCGGGCGGGTTCCTGGTCGGGGCCGCCGCCGTCCATTACGCCCTCGGCCGGTGGTTCCCCGCGGCCGTCGTCGCGGTCGCACTGGCCACGGCCGGGGCCTACATCCTGGTCCGCGCGCTGGGCGACGTGTCCTCGACCCGCACGGTCACCGGCGAGGTCATCTGGCGCGAGTCGTGGAAGGTGCACCAGGGCTCCGACGACGCGCCCGACCGTCCGTGGCTCGACCACCTGGTGCTCGACGAGGGCGCCGGCTCGGCCGAGGTGTGGGGGCTGCCGCTCCCCCCGGCCGAGCCGTGCGCCGACGGCGACGTGGTGACCATTTCCGTACGCCCGTGGACGCGCCGAGTGCGTACGGTGACCACCGTGTCGGTTCGTGACAGCTGATCAGCCCTCGAGCCATGTCATCATGCGGCAGTGACCGTCGCCGATTGGTATCTCGACTTCGCCGCGCGGCAGGCCCGCGACGCCTCCCCCACCTACGAGCGACTGGCCCACGCCGTGGCCGGCGACGCCGGGCTGCTCGCCCTGCTCGACAGCGTGCCCGCCCCGAAACGCCAGCCGAACCTGCTCTTCGCCGCCGTGCGCCTGCTCGGCGGCCCGGTCACCGACCCCGGTGAGTTCCGTGCCTTCGTGACCGCACAGTGGACGGCCGTCGCCGCCGAGCTGCGCACCCGGGCCACCCAGACGAACGAGACCGGGCGCTGCGCGCTGCTGCTGCCCGTGCTGGCCGCGCTCCCCCAGCCCCTCGCGCTGATCGAGGTCGGCGCCTCGGCCGGGCTCAACCTCTACCCCGACCGGTATTCGTACTCCTACAACGGCTCTGCCCCGCTCGGCGACGGCGGCCCGCTGCTGGAATGCGCCACGACCGGCCTGACCCCGCCGGCTCGCCTGCCTCACGTGGTGTGGCGGGCCGGCCTCGACCTCAACCCGCTCGACGTTACCTCAGGGACCGATCGGGCCTGGCTCGAAGCCCTCGTCTGGCCCGAGCACGACGACCGTCACGTACGCCTCCAGGCCGCCCTCGCCGTAGCCGCGGCCGATCCACCCCATCTCGTACGAGGCGACCTCGTCGACGCCCTCCCCGCCCTGCTGGCCGAAGCCCCCGCCGACGCCACCAAGGTCGTCTTCCACACGTCGGTGCTCTACCAGGTCCCCGAGGCCCGCTGCCGCGAGTTCGTCGCCCTGGTCCAGCAGCTACCCGTCCACTGGATCTCGATCGAGGACACCGGCACGATCGACCTGCCCGGCGTGCCCGCCCCGCCACCCGACGGCCTGCACCACAACGTCCTGGCCCTCGACGGAAAGCCGCTGGCCTGGACCCAGAGCCACGGCCGCACCCTGCACTGGTTCGCTGACTAGCGGAACAGGTCGAGCAGGAAGTCGAAGGACGTCCAGATGCCGACCACCAGGACGGCCAGCAGGAGCAGCAGGCCTACGGTCACGAAAAGGCAGGTCAGGGTGCCGCCGTCGTCGTCGCGGGAGGCGGGCTTCTCGGCCTTCGCCGCGTCGGCCAGGTCGAGGTAGCGCTCGCGGGCCAGCGGACCCAGGTCGCGGAAGGGGTCGACGGCCAGCCGCAGCGCGCGCAGCCGGGCCGACGGTGAGCGCCACGCCCGCTCGAAGGCGGCGACCTCGGCCGGCGACGCGTCCTCAGTCAGGAAGCCCCAGCGCCCGGCCTGCGCCCAGTCACCGACGCGGCGGTAGATGTCGGCGCGGCGGGCCCGCAGGGCGAGATCGGCCGGATGGACGGCGAGCAGGCTGGCCAGCCGCTGCTGCGCCAGGTGCGTGTGGCCCCGCGCCAGATCGGCGTCGACCCGGCGCAGGGTCTCGGACTTCCCCATGCCGATCATGGTGCCGAATCGGGGCAGTGAAACCCATCAACTTTCGGGCCTTCTCTGATCGGGCGTGCGGTTACCCTGAAACCGTGTCCGGTGACGACGAGCGACCCGCGCGGGTCGAAGACGTACACGCGCTGGCGACGGCGATGCCCGACTGCGTGGTGAGCGGCGACGACGAACGCCCCGGCTTCGCGGTCGGCGGCAAGACGTTCGTGTTCTTCCGCGGCCCCCGCAAGGACGCGGTCGACCCCGAGACCGGCGAGCGCTATCAGGACGTGATCGCCTTCCACGTCGAGTCCGAGGCCGACAAACAGGCCCTCTGCCTCGACGAGAGCACGCCGTTCTTCACGACGCCGCACTGGAACGGCTACAACGCCGTGCTTCTGCTGGGCCGCGACATCGGCCGTCTCAGCCACGGCGAGCTGCGCGAGATCATCCAGGACGCGTGGCTGGCCCGCGCCCCCAAACGCAAAGCCGCCGCTTGGCGAGCTGGATCCCTGGGTTGAGTTACCCGGCTGAGTCCACGGCTCTGCTTCGCTCCGCGAGGGGCCTCCTCTTTGACGACGCGTCCGCACAGGACAGAACTTCGCAACCGAACGAGCGACAGCGCTCCTCCGTCGAGGATCGACTGCACGCCGGGCCGAGCCTCTGACGGTGTCGCGCTCGGGATTTCGAAAAGTCCCAGCGCGTGGCATCATTCTTGGGCTTACATCATGGGCCTGGCGGTGCGTTGGAGAGTGTACGTGGTCAAGAACAACGCGAAAGCAAAGAAACGTCCCGTTTCCAAGAACCGCAAAAGGCGTGATAACAAGAAGCAACGGCTCGACCGAAATGGCTTTTCACGAAACGCGGAAAATCGGACCGGGAATGACCGTAATCCGCTGCGAAAACGACTGGTGCGCATGTTGGCAGTAGCCACCGGAGCCGTGCTGACAGCAGCACTGGGTGCGGCCGTCACAGCCTTTACGACACCATTAGGATCAACACCGCGCGTGGCACCACTGCTTGACAGAATGTTCGGAGACGAAAAGCCGCTCGATATCGTCACGTCATTCGGAGCAACGTGGCCCGCCGCTTTCAGCACCAAGTCGCAGGCAGAGAATTTCGTGAATGCCTACAATGACGGTCGGGCGGACCTGGGGCAACCTCGCCTTTGGGGCGGCGTGCCTGCAACGACCAGCACCTCAATCAACCTACGAATTGTAGGCAACCTCTATCAGCCCGTTCGCTTGACATCCTTTGCGATTAAGTTTGTCAGTAAACGAGCGCCGATCACTACCGCTTTCGTCGAACCCCCAGGAGGAAGAGGGGGAGTCGGCGACTTCGAGGTACTGACATTCAATCTTGACGAGGACGTGCCAGTCGGACTCTTCACCTCGACCGACGGAAGAGTGACCGACATCCCGTACGTCGAACGACGGACGGCGACCCTGGTACGAGATGAGACCCTCAACTTCCTGCTCAACATGAAATCCCAGAAACACTCGGTCGGATTCGAGGTGCACGTAGGATACGAGTTCGGCGAATCCGACGATTTGCAAAGTGGTACCGAGGTATTGACAGACAACGGTAAACCGTTCGCTTTCACCGCGCTCGCCCCGTTCGCCCAACACTCGATCAGCGGCCCGACGAGAGGCGGAATACCACCCAGGCATGCCGGTTACAAATATGCTTGGCTTTCCAATCCGGATGGGTCCAAAATCGTGCCCTCTGGAAGGCATTCCGAGCCAGGGAAGTGACCTCGAAATCTGGAATTCAAGAACACGATGGACGCGCTGATCGGCCACGAGTCAGAGCTGACGCTCGAAACGCGGGAGGGAGAGTTCACGACCAGAATCCCAAATACCGCGAACGAAGCCTCGGACCGCTCTCGGACGGCCTTACGCAGGACGAGTCGTCGGAATACGCCTCGGCGGGCGGGTCGGCGATCGTAGAGTCGGCTGATGCTTGATGCGATGCTCAACGGCCCGGCCTCGGTTGTCGACTGGTCGGAGCCGGACAGCGTGCTGGGGACGTACGTGGCCCAGATGGACCGGCTCAGTGAGGCGGTCGACCCGGGGGTTTCGCTCAGTCTCAGCGTGCACGGGCTGCTGGTCACCGGGGAGCTGATTCCCCAGTGGCAGTGGTTCGCCGAGGTCAGTGAGCTCAACGACCACTCCGACGCGTTCTACGTCGGCACGGCCGAGCACGTGAAGGAACAGTCCGACCTCGCGCACGACGCCATCAAGAGCCGCGACACCGGCGGCGAGGTCACCCACCGCCAGCACACCGCGCTGATGACGCCGACCCGCTACATCCACCTGCGCAACGCCAGCATCAACAGCCCCGGCTGGCTGGAGGGCAAGGGCGGCATGCTGTGGCGCGGCCGCCTGGCCGACATCTCAGGCTGGACGCCGGGCTGAGCCGAGCTCATCGGGAACTGAGGGACCGCACCGGTCGCGTCGGTGGCCTGCGGCGGCCGAACAGCTTGCGCAGGAAACGCCAGCCGCCGCCCGCGTCGGACACCAGGCGGTCGCCGACGATGGCCCACTCGGCCAGCAGGGACGCGGCCCGGTCCATCGTGCGGCGGGCCTGCTCGAAGTCGTCGGTGTCGTGGCGCAGCAGCCACAGGCGACGCGCCTGGTCCCACGCCCGAGCGCGGGTGACCGTAACCAGCATGCGCTGGCTCCAGTCGTCGAGCGGCCCGACGAACTCGTCGAGGTCGCGCTGCCAGGCGGTCGAGAAGCCGCGGCGCAACGGCGGGATCTCCTGGTAGAAGATCTCGTTGACCAGCAGGTAGTCGGGGTGGATGACCTCGTCCTCGGGTTCGGGGGCGCCGAGCTCGTTCCACGTGCCGATCAGCGCGAGGGCCAGGTCGTGGTTGATGTGCGCGTTGACGCCCAGCATCGCGGCGGCCAGCCGGCTCATCCTCGTGTCGGCGGCCCGTTTGAAGAGCACCTCCCAGACGTCGGGGGTGTCCTCGTTGTCGTCGTTCCACAGGTTGAGGGCGTCGAAGTAGCGCTTGGCGAACTCGACGTCGAGCAGCTCGAGGAACTCCGGCTGGTTGACCCCGGTGACCAGCGCGCCGTCGACCCGGCGGGTGATCTTCAGGTAGAGCTCGTTGAACGCCGAGACACGGTTGGCGGCCGGGCTGGGCGGTAGCTCGTCGAGGATGGCCTGCACGGTGACGAGCATGGTGATGACGTCACCGATGCCCTGCGGATGGTCCTCGAGGGCCGCACCGATCCGCTCGTGCAGCGGAGTCCACCCGCGCCCGGCCGGGATCTCCAGCGTGGACAGCTCGAGCCGCTTGGCCCGGAACACCTCAGCACTGCCCCGGACAAGCTCACGATCGAATGGAGTGGTCATGCGACACACTCTTCGCGATCACCCGTCCTTCTCGCCACCACATTGTCGGCAAGTCGTCCGCGAGTTCCCTCACAGAGCGCGTCGGCCCCGGGCCGGCCATGCACGGGAAGTAGCTGCCAGCCGGTTGCCCGCGGCACCGTCGGACAGGCTGGACTGCCACTACGGGCGCGGCCGGCTCGTCCGCTACTCCTGGCACTCTTGTTCGCCGGCACCGCGTCTTACATATATCTTGTGCTTCTCCTCGACGCCCTCCGGGAGACTCCGAGCACCTTTCCCTTCCAATTTCTCGATGTTTTTGTCCCCGGTGGCGTCGGCCAGCACGGCGAGCACCGTGAAGGGCTCACCGGGCTTCTCCTCGGGGATGCCGAGGGTTACGTTCTCCGCCGTCCAACGATGTAGCTCCGGCACCGTCGGGAAGAAATAGTATCTATGCTCGTCGCTCACCACGGTCAACCACAATGTCCGGCCTTGAGGCACATCGCCGGAGCCGCGAAAGGAAGCACAAAGTGGTGGCCCGGCGACCGGGTCGATGACAATGGGAGTGGCCTGCGATCGGGGTGCGGACGGAGCGGCGCCCCGCGTCGGATCGGTCGTGGCACCCGACGACTGGTCACCGGTGCCCGGGGGCGGGCCGGCAATCGGTTCGGGATCGGCGGCATTGACCAAGAGATATACGAGCAGCAGAACGACAACGACCACGCCGGCACTCAGCGCGATGATCAATCGAGCCATGTGACGTTGAGCGCGGCCCCCGGGCTCGCCGGAATCCGTGCTGTACCGCCCGGTCGCCGGGCCTTCAGGTGTCATGTCCACGTCTCACCAGCGTCAGGGTGACGACGCGTGTCGTCGCCGGGCCGCGATGCTCCCACGGCCGGCAACCGAACAGAAATCGATCAATGAGCCTTTCCGTCCTCCGCGAGCCGGATTCTCGACCAGGTGGAAGACGATCGCGGTCAGGCTCCGCGGGCGGCAGCACTGGTTGGGCAGGATTTTCCAGGTCTTGAGAGGTCATCGGCAGATTCACCGATCGCGCGGATCCAGACGTGCCGGCGGGTGGCGCCGCACACCGGGTCCACATCCGACCACGACCTGCCGCAGGACCTGCACAGTCACCATGAAACGACGCAGTGATCCGCTCGGCGGCGGAGGCCGATTCCACGGCAGAGTGATCAATTTCTATTCGATCGCGCGTCGTGGCAATATCGCGACCCGGCGACGACGTACATCGTCCCGACGGCGATGAGAAATAGAGGCGCTGATGAAACATGGTCACGCACCGGCACATTCCTTGGCCGACCGGGTCGGCGGCGACGCGGTCGCGATCCGGTGAGCGAACGGACTGCGAACCAGCGCGCCGTCTTCGCGGGATTCGTCCGCGATCTGATCGTCAACATCCTGGGGAACATCGTGGCCGCGGCCGGACTGTTCCTGCTCGCGACCGGTGGACGATTGATCACCCGCAACGAGCAATTGATACGCGTCGCCGGGGTGACCGTCGCCATCGGAGCTGCGGTCGTGCTGACGATCAGTTGGGCTGCCGCACGGGGCGGTGACCGCCTGACCCTGCTGCTCGCCGCCGGTGTGACCCTCGGCGGAGTCTTGATCGCTCTGGGCTTGCTGACGCCCGCGATCCCGCTGTGGCTTCGCGCCGTCATCAGCCTAATCGGTCTGGCGATCACGGGGTTGGCAGCGACCTCATTGCTCGCCCACGAGGAGCCCACCGGATAGCCGGCCGACGCCGACGGTCGGCACCGGCGCGGGCTGTCGTCACCGAAGACCGTTGATCAGGGCTTCCAGCAGGTCGGCCCGCGATGAGAGCCCGGAGGCCGACACCCATTCGTGCCGGGCGTGCGCTCCCCCGCCGGGAGGCGCGAGCCCGTCCACCGTGGGCACGCCCATCGCCCCTGTCGTGTTGGTGTCCGCCGCACCGTCGGCCGGCGACCCGCCGATGGTCTGACCGATCCCGGCGGCCACCTCGGCGATCCGCGCGAGCAGCCCGGTCGTCGCGTCGCTCTCCCGCCATGTGGGCCGCCGCGCCAGCAGCTGCGTTTTCACCACGGCCTTGTCCCGTACGGGGGTGAGCCCCGCCAACGCCGCAAGAACCGCTTCTTCGTTCTCGAGATCGGTGAATCGCAGCCCCAGATCGGCGTGCGCCTGCCCGGCGACCACATTGGTGCGCCCGCCGCCGGCGATCGTCCCCGTGTTGAGCAGCACCGGACGTCCCGCCACCACCGCCCGGAACGCGACGAGCTGATCGACCAGCTCGTCGATGGCGTTCACTCCCGCTTCCGGGTCGAGGGCGGCGTGCGACTCGATCCCTGTCACCGAGATGCGGGCCCGGGTGCTGCCGCGCCGCCCGGTCTTCAGGTCCCCGCCCGGGTGCGGCGGCTCCAGCCCCAGCACCGCCGACGCCCGTCCGGCCTCGGCGCGCACCAGGTCCCCGGCGGTCGGCGAGCCGATCTCCTCGTCGGCCACCACCACAACCCGTACGCCCGGGTGGGGTCGACCTGAAGCGACGACCCTCGAGACCGCGGCCAGCAGCGCCACGAGACCGGCTTTGGTGTCGTAGACGCCCGGGCCGCGCACGACGTCGCCGTCGACGGTGAACGGCATCTCGGCCAGGGTCCCGGCCGGCCACACCGTGTCGTAGTGGCTGAGCAGCAGCAACGGGCCGCCGGTGACGTCACGGGCGGGCAGGTCCCAGAGCAGGTGATCGCCTTCGCGCGAGACCGCGAACCCCGCCGTGGTCGCGTCGGCCTCGAGCACCTCGGCCAGGGCGGCGAGCGCGCGCCCGTCCCCGGTGGGCGACTCGAGCAGGGTGTACGTGCGGAGGGCGTCGATCATATGCGAACGCTAAGTTTCCGGCCGGGCGTTGTCAAAACGCCCACACGGGTGCACCATGACGATTATACGTTTCGTATCTTTGCTTCAGGGGTGTTCGGATGATCGTGGTGCGAGGCCTGGAGGGGTTGGGCGAGTGGTCGGCGGCGTCGGCCCTCTATCGTCGCGTCTTCGCCTATGAGCAGCCGGAATTCGGCATCAGTCCGCGCCTGCTGGCCGCCCTGGGCGAGAACGCCGGCTCGGTGCTGGGCGCCTTCGGCGAGTCGGGCGAGCTGGTCGGTTTCTGTTACGGGTTCAGTGCTGTCGAGGCCGGCGAGCTTTACCACTACTCGCAGGCCGCGGTCGTCGCCCCCGGCCTGCAGGGCGCGGGCCTCGGGCGCCGGCTCAAGCAGGCCCAGGCCGACGTCGCCCGGTCCACCGGGGCGCGCACGATGAGGTGGACCTTCGACCCGTACGCCCTGCGGAACGCCCACTTCAACTTCACCGTTCTCGGGGCCACCGGCATCAGGTTCCTCCCCGACTACTACGACGACGGCGATTCCGACCGTGTGCTGGTCTCCTGGGATCTGACCGGGCAACCGGCCCGAAGCTCCGAGACCGCGGCCGTGCACATAGAGGCTGACGCACGATTTGCCGCACCCGACCCGGCCGAGCGCGCCCGCCTCCGCGACGACCTGATCAAGCGGTTCGACGCCGGTGACCGCCTGATCCGCGTCGAGCACCACGACGGCCGGGCCGTCTACACCTTCGAGCGGGCGGCGCGATGACCGCCACCTCCCCCGCCGAACGGTTCGATCGCAACGTCCAGCGCCGCTCGGCCCAGGTGCTCAAGCAGCGCGTCCTCGACCAGCAGCGCGACGAGTTCGGCAAGGCCCTCGCCTGGGCGGCCGAACACGACGCGATCGAGCAGGCCGCCGCCCGCATCGTCTCGGCCCGGCGGCGCTACCTGCTCGGCAACGGCAAGTCGCTCAGCTACGCCGCGCTGCTGGCCGCCGACCTCAGCGCCGGGCTCTCCGGCGTGCATCTGGTCGACGGGGCCACCGTTCGGCCGCTCGACGTGCTCGGTGACCTGCGGCAGGGCGACCTGATGGTGGCGATCTCGATGTCCCGCTACCGCCGCGAGACCGTCGCGGTGGCCGAGGCGTACGCGGCTCAGGGCGGGGAACTCGTGCTCATCACCGACGCCGAGGACGCACCGCTGACCTCCCTCGCCGCGACCCGCGTGGTCATCGGCACCGACTCGGCGTCGTACGCCAGCTCGCCCACCTCGGTCGTGCTGGCGCTGCACCTGCTCGCCACGCTCACCATCGCCAGCTCGAAGGGCGCCGGACGGCGTCTGCACGAGCGCGACGTCCTGGCCGCCCACCTCAACCTCTACGTGGACCCCACATGATTCGCATCAGCGCCGTCGAACTGCGCCGCGTACGCCTGCCGCTCGTGCACGAGTTCCAGACGAGCTCGCACGCCAAGAAGTCCCTCGAGCACATCCTCGTCACCCTCACCTCCGACGACGGCACGGCCGGCTGGGGTGAGATCGCCTCGCCGAGCGGCCCGTTCTACTCGGCCGAGACGGTCGAGAGCTGCTGGGCCGTGGCCCGCGACCACCTCGCGCCGCTGGTGCTCGACCAAGAGTGGGACCACCCGGCCGCCCTGGCCACGGCGATGGCCAAGGTGCGCGGCAACCAGTTCGCGCGGGCCGGCTTCGACATGGCCGCCTGGTCGCTGTGGTCGGCCGCGCGCAGCACCCCGTTGGCGCAGGCGCTCGGGGGCACCCGCCGCGAGGTCGAGGCGGGCGTGTCTCTCGGCATCGAGCCCACCATCGACGACCTGCTCGCTCAGGTGGCGGCGCGGGTCGGCGAGGGCTACCGCCGGGTCAAGCTGAAGATCGCCCCGGGCTGGGACACCGAGCCCGTACGGGCGGTCCGCTCGGCCTTCCCGTCGGTGCCGCTGCACGTCGACGCCAACGGCGCCTACACGCCCGCGCACCTGCCGATTCTCAAGGAGCTCGACGCGCTGGGGCTGCTGATGATCGAGCAGCCGTACGTTCCTCGCGCCCTGGTCGACCTGGCCGAGCTGCAGGCCGGGCTGCAGACGCCGATCTGTCTCGACGAGTCGGTCGAGGAGGTCGACGACCTGATCACGGCGTTGCGGCTCGGCTCCGGCCGCATCCTCAACATCAAGGTGTCGCGGATGGGCGGTCTGACCCCGGCCGTACGGGCCCACGACCTCGCGGCCGAGCACGGCGTGCCGGTGTGGTGCGGCGGCATGCACGAGTTCGGGATCGGCCGGGCGGCGAACGTGGCTTTGAGCGCCCTGCCTGGCTTCACGCTGCCGTCGGACGTGTCGGGTTCGGACAAGTACTACGCCCGTGACGTCACCACCGAGCCGTTCGTCGCCCACGACGGCCTGGTCGAGGTGCCGTCGGCGGCGGGGCTGGGCCGCGAGCCGGACGAGAACTTCATCGTGGCGAACACGACGGGTCATCTGCGGCGCTGACCGGGCATTGTGGCGCGCGCCCGCGGGAAAATGCATCCTGCGGGCGCGATGATCACCCGATCGAGCGCGGGGCGGCGTACGGTAAGTCTGGTTTGCCTGTTTGACACTGCTTGGCGTGCGCAGACTGATCGTGAGCCTCCTCGCCACCACGCTGACCTGCGGCTCGGCCGCTCCCGCCCTGGCCGCGCCCAGCCCCGTGCTGCCGGTCCCCAGCCACGTCTTCCAGTGGACCGACCACGGGTCGCCGGGAACGGTGCTCAGCAAGGCACCGGCCGTGCTCCCGCCCGAGCTGCGGAGTCTCGCCGACGCCCAGCGGATCAAGTACGTGACCACTGACGTACGCGGAAGGTCCACGACCGCGACCGGCCTGGTGCTGACGCCGAAGGAGCGCCGGAAGAACAAGACCGTCGCCTGGGCGCACGGCACCACCGGCCTGGCCGACAAGTGCGCGCCCTCGACCAACCACGACGTGTTCTGGCCCGAGGCCCGGGTCGCGGTCGCCTCCCTGCTGCGGCGCGGGTGGACGGTCGCGGCGACCGACTACGCCGGCATCGGCACCCCCGAGCCGCACCCCTACCTGGTCGGCAACAGCGAGGGCCGGGCGATCATCGACAGCGTCCGGGCCGCCCGCAACCTCGACGACGGCCTGTCCCCGCAGTACGTGGTCGACGGCCACTCGCAGGGCGCGCAGGGGGCGCTGTTCGCCAACCAGCTCGCCGGCGCCTACGACGGCGAGCTGCGGCTGCGCGGCACGGTCAGCATCGCGCCGACCAGCGGCGTGGAGACCCTCGCGGCCCTGATCCCGCAGACCGAGGGCAAGGGCTATCTGGTGATGGCGCTGTACGGCCTGAACGCGGTCGAGCCGTCGTTCAAACCGGCCGAGGTCCTCGCCGCCCCGGCCGAACGCAAGCTCGGGGTGCTCGAGTCCGGCTGCCTCTACGACATCCTCGGCGCTTACGCCACCCTCACGCCGCAGCAGTTGCTGGTCGGCGGCGAGCTGCCCGACCGCTGGGTGAAGAAGCTGGTCGAATACGTCGAGCCGGGCCTGAAGCGGCCGACCGCCCCGGTCTTCGTCGTGCAGGGCGCCGACGACGTGACCGTCCCGTCCACCCTGACCGACGCCCTCGTCGAGCGCCTGCGGGCCTACGACGGCGCCTCCGTCCGCTACGACGAACTGCCCGGCGAGGACCACGACAGCTCCGTCATCGCCTCGGCCGACCGCGTCGCCAACTGGATCGCCCAGCGCTTCGAATAACGCTCTGACCTGGTAGAACACGACTAACCCTCAACCTGGACCCAAGGGTGAGGTTCAGGTTGAGGGTTAGACTTCTCTAGGCTCCCGCCCCGTCCAGACGCCGCAGTTGCTCGTCGCTCAGCTTCACGTCCAGCGCGGGCAGGGCGTCCTCGAACTGCTCCGGGGTGCGCGGGCCGATCAGCGGCAGCACGCGCGGCGAGCCCTGGTGCATCAGCCACGCCAGCACGAGCTGATTGGGCGTCACCCCCGACTCGGCGGCGACCTCGGCCAGCACGGCCAGGCGCGCATCGGCGTCCGGCCCGGCGTAGTCGCCCATCATGGCGTGCCCCTCGCGCTTGGCGGCGCTGTCGTAGATCCCCTTGAGGATCGGCGAGTAGGCGACCAGCGTCTGATCGTCGTGCTCGCCCAGATAGTCGAGCTGCTCGCCGTCGACGATGGAGACCGAGTCGGACGAGGCGGCCGGCCGCAGATAGGAGTGCTGCTGCTGCACGGCGACCGGCAGCGTCCAGCCGTTGCGCGCGCAGAGCTGCCGGATCCGCTCCAGCCGCCAGGTCCGCACGTTCGACCAGCCGAGGAACCGTACCTTCCCCGCCTTCACGAAACCGTCCAGCGCCTCGAGGGTCTCCTCCAGCGGCGTGGCCCGGTCGTCCACGTGCACGTAGTACAGGTCGACGTGATCGACGCCGAGCCGCCGCAGACTGCCGTCGAGCGCGTCACGCAGGGTCTCGGCGCCGGCCCCCTCGAAGGTCCGGCGAGCCAGCTCCCAGTTCGCGGTGCCGTCCGCCGTCCACAGATCGTTCGAGAAGCGCGGCACCGCGCTCCCCTTGGTCGCGAGAAACACCTGCTCACGCCGGTTGCCGTCGCGCAGCCAGCGCCCGAGCAGCTCCTCGCTCTGGCCGCCCAGGCTGCCCGGGCGCCGCCACCACTCGTAGCAGTTGGCGGTGTCGATGAAGGAGCCTCCGGCCTCCAGGTAGCGGTCGAGGATGTGCACCGAGTCGCGCTCGTCGGTGCGGCCGCCCATCTGCATGGCCCCGAGCGCCATCCGGCTGACCTGCTGTCCGGTCCGTCCCAGTTCGATCATCTGCATGGCCCGACGCTAGTTCTTCACCCGCGCCCCGGGTCAACCCATTTTCCCGTGCGCCTCCCCGCCTAGATGGGGGTCACCGACAGCGAGCCGATCCCCGCCACCGCCTCGATCTCCAGGCCACCGGACACCTCGTCCTCTCCGCGGGAGCGCAGCGTCCGTCCCCGGTCGATGTCGCGGTCGCGGTCGCCGTTGAGTTCGACCTCGCCCGCGCCGCGACGCAGGCGGACCTTCACGGGGAACTCGCCCTCGGTCTCGATGCGCCAGCGGTGCACGCCGCCGGCCATGCGGATGTCGATCTCGCGCTCCTGGCGGGGCAGGGTCAGCGCCAGGCGCTCGGCACCGCCGTCGAAGAAGAAGTCGCGGACCCGGCCGCCGGCCATCGCGAAGGTGCCGCGTCTGACGCCGCCCTCCATCTTGACCGTCCAGGTGATGCGCTCGTCGAGCACGACGTCCACCTGGGCGTCGCCGTCGCGGCCGTTCGGCTCGGCGGTGAGCTTCAGCGTGCTGCCGTCGAGGTCGGCGTCGGGGGTCACGCCGCCGTCCTTCGGGGTGCTGACGCGGGCGACGCCGTTGCGGGCGGGCCGGCCGAGCGAGACGTTCAGCTCGGTCACGTTCGAGGCCAGCACGAACGTCCCAGCGGCGAAGGCCGGACCGGGTGGGGCGGCGGGCGCCTCGGAGGTGGGCCGGGTCGAGGGCGGGGGCGAGGGCTTCGCCGGGGCGATCGAGACGGGCGGGTTGGTCGTCGGCACCACGACGATGCCGGCCTCGGCCGTCGGTTCCGGCTGGGGCCCGGGCTCGTCGCCGCCGGCCAGCCGCGCGACGACGACAGCACTGACCCCGAGGAAGAGCACCGCACCGGCCACCGCGACGAGGCGCCGCAGCCGTTTCGGGCGGGGCGGGTCGACGGGCGGTGCCTCGGTCGCGTCGGGCCAGTAGTCGGAGATCCGGGGAAGGGTGACCGGTCGTTCGGCGGGGCCCGCGTAGGTCCGGGTGTCGTAGTCGCCGGGCGGTTCTTGGTCTTCACTGGGCGGAGGAAGGTCGGAGCCGTCCATCGCACGCTCCTCGGGGCGGCCGCGGCACCCGCGGACCCGGGCGCCGTCACCGGGGAGTACGGGACGCGCCGGGCGGCAGTTCGATTTCCGCACCGGGAAACATCGAGGTGTTGAAGAAAGCCCGCCCTCTTGCCCCTGGCGGCATTCGCCGTAAGAATGCCTTTCCGGCAGCTTAATAAAGTCTTTGGCCGACACCCCGGATCGGATTCACATGCCCGACGAGGACAGACCCGAGCCACTGCGGATCGGCGGCTGGGTTCCGCCCTATCGCGACACTCGGGGCCCTCTCCGTCCCCCCGTTCCGCCGGGCCGGCTCGGCGCCATCGTCCGCCGCACGATCCCGGCCTCGATGTGGCCGGCGCCCTCGTCCGGCGGCGCCCGTTCCGATCGTGGGCGCCGTCTCGTTCTCGCCGGGGCGACCGGTGCGCTGATCGCGGTCGTGGGCCTGACCGCCCTCGGCTTTCAGGACGACGAGCCCCCCGGCGCGCCTCAGGCCCAGAAAGCCCAGAAAGCCCAGAACGCCCTGCCGCCACCGCTCGTCCCGACCGACCCCGTCTCGGTGCTGCCCTCCCCGTCCGCGAGCAGCAGGAGTTCCAGCCCGTCGGTCGGCCCGACCCACCGGCGCGTCACGGCCACGCCGACCCCTGGCCGGCGCCCGACCAGCCGGCCACCGACGAAGGCCCGGCTCGCGCCCGGCGAGACCATCGGGCTCGCGTCGGCCGCCTATCCCCGATACCGGCTGCGGCACCGCGACTTCGTGGCCCGCTTCGACGCCATCGGTGCCGGCAGCACGAGCGTGGATCGTCAGGACTCGCGATTCACCGTCCGGCGCGGACTGGCCGCCGAGGATTGCTTCTCGTTCGAGTCGGTGAACTTTCCCGGCCATTTCCTGCGCCACCGCAACTTCGTGCTGCGCCTCGACCGGCGTGACCGTTCCGCGCTGTTCGCCGCCGACGCCACTTTCTGCGCCCGCCCGGCCCGCGGCAATGCCGTATTTCTGGAATCGGTCAATTATCCGGGCCGTTTCCTGACCGCGCGGGACGGCGGCGTCCGCCTCGGACGCCGCGACCCGATCGCGTTCGTGATCAGCAACCCGGCCTGAGCCGGCCTATTCGTCGTCGGCGTCGTCGTCGAGCCACGGCCGTCCGACCGCGGACCCGTGGCCCGACCAGCTCAGCCGCACCACGATGTGTCCCTCGGAAGCCGTCCGAGCGAAGACCGCCGACTCGGACTCGGCCTTGAACTTGACGCCGAATTCGAGCTCGACCGTCTCGGGTGCGTCGGCCGCCTGGCGGAACGTCTCGAGCGTCTTGAGCGCGGCCGTCCGCACGTCGACGAGCGCGGTCTCGAGCGACTCGCGCGCCTTGAACACCTTGCCGTCGAACGCCACCTCACCCGACCCCGCGTCGGGCGCCTCGATCTCGATGAGGACGACGCTGCCGTCGTCGGCCTGAACCTGCAGGAGCTCGTTCGGCACTGAAAGACCCTCCTCTGGAGACGGACTTAGACCCTATCGGCATTTCCTGGCACACCACCGTATGTACGCCGGGTATACCCGGCGGGTATAACGGTTCGCATGACGGTGTCCTACGCCCTGCTCGGCCTTCTCGAAGAGGCCGACCGCCACGGCTACGACCTCAAGCAGTCCTACGATCGCCGGTTCGGCGCGGCCCGCCCGGTGCGCTTCGGCCAGATCTACCGCACGCTGGCCCAGCTCACCCGCGACGGCCGCATCGAGGTGACCGCCGTCGAGTCCGGCGCCGGGCCCGACCGCAAGCGCTACGCCATCACCCCCGAGGGCGTCGCCGACCTCGACGCCTGGCTGGGCGAGCCGGCCGAGCCCGAGCCGATGCTCCAGTCCGTCCTGTTCACCAAGGTCGTGCTCGCGCTGCTCTCCGGCCGTCCCGCCGCCACCTTCCTCGACGCGCAGCGCGTGAAGCACCTCGACGCGATGCGCGAGCTGACCGCCGAGCGCCGCCGCTCCCCCGGCACCCAGGCGGCGATGCTCGCCGACTACCGGCTGTTCCACATCGAGGCCGACCTGCGCTGGATCGACCACGCCGAGGCCCGGCTGGCCGCCCTGGCCGAGGAGGTGCGCGATGGCACCCCTGCTGACCGGGGTTGACCTGCACAAGGCGTTCGGCCGCACGCGGGCGCTGCGCGGCGCCGGGCTGACCGTGGCGGCCGGCGAGATCGTCGCCGTGATCGGCCCGAGCGGCTCCGGCAAGTCGACCCTGCTGCGCTGCCTGGCCGCGATCATCGCCCCCGACGCGGGCGAGGTGCGCTTGGACGGCCGCCGCATCGACGACCTGCCCGACCGCACGCGCACCGGCCTGCGGCGCAGCGAGTTCGGCTTCGTCTTCCCGTTCGGCCAGCTCGTCCCCGAACTGCCCGCCGCCGAGAACGTCGCCCTGCCGTTGTTGCTGGCCGGCGCCCCACGCCGGCGTTCCCTGGCCGCCGCCCGCGACTGGCTGACCCGGCTCGGCCTGCCCGACGCCGCCGACCGCCGCCCGGCCGACCTGTCCGGCGGCGAGGCCCAGCGGGTGGCCCTGGCCCGCGCGCTGATCGCCCGCCCCCGGGTCGTCTTCGCCGACGAGCCCACCGGCGCCCTCGACTCGGTCGCCGCCGACCAGGTCATGGACCTCCTGGTCGACGCGGCCCGGGCCCAGCGGACCGGCGTCGTGCTGGTCACCCACGAACCCCGGGTCTCCGCGTACGCCGACCGCACCGTCCTCGTCCGCGACGGCGCGGCATGACCGGCCGGACCGGCCGGACCGGCCGCGTAGTGCTGCTGGGCGTGCGGCTGGCGCTGACGGGCGGGCGGGAGGCCGCGATCCGCCTGCTCCTCACCGGCGCGGGCGTGGCTCTCGGCGTCGCCCTGATGCTGCTGGCCCTGTCGGCGCAGACCGCCGTCGCTCAGCGCGCCGAACGCATCGGCTGGCAGGACGCGGCGACCGTGGAACAGGTGCCGGCCGATTCCGCCGACGCGGCCCTCTTCCTGGCGGTCAGCGACTATCACGACGGCACACCGATGACCCGCGCCTACGTGGCCGCCCTCGGGCCCGAACCGCCCGTGCCGCCCGGCCTCGATCGGCTACCGCAACCGGGCGAGGTGGCGTTCTCCCCCGGCCTGCGCACTCTGATCGCCGCCTACCCCGCGCTCGGCGAGCGGTTCCCCGGCCGCGACACCCTGACGATCACGCCCGACGGCCTGGGCCACACCGACGAACTGGTCGCCGTCATCGGACGCACGCCCGCTGATCTTCAAGCCGTACGATCGGTGCGAGAGGTGCACGGCTTCGGCATCCTGCCCAGCGGCAACGCGTTCTTCCAGGTCTACCGCGCGCTCCTGCTCACGTCGGCCGTCATCCTGCTGGCCCCCGTGGTCCTGCTCGTCGTCACCGCGTCGCGCATCTCGGCCGGTCGCCGCGCCTCCCGCCTGGCCGCCCTCCGCCTGGCCGGCGCCACCCGCGCGCAGACCGCGGTCGTCGCCGCCACCGAAACCGCGATCGGTGCGGCCGTCGGCGTTCTGCTCGGCTGGCTGGCCTACCTCGTCGCCCGGCGCGTGCTAGCCGCCACCTTCGTCTTCGACGGCGGCCGTTTACCCCTCGACGACCTTCGCGTACGACCGTGGATCGTCGCCGCCGCCCTGGTCGGCGCCCCGCTCCTGACCGTCCTCGCCGCCGCCTGGCGATCGCCGGTTCCAACCGGCTCGCGACCACCCGGCCTCGGAACGCGCGGCGGGCCGACCGCCTGGACCGCGCTGCCCCTCGCGGCCGGGCCGGCGCTCGTGTTCGCCGGCGCCCGGCCGCTGGGCGCCCTGATCACCGTGGTCGGCGTCGTCGTGGCCGGCCCCTACCTGTGCGTCCTGGCCGGTCGGGGACTGGCCCGTCTCAGCCGGGGAGTCCCCTCCCTGATCGCCGCGCGCCGCATCGCCGCCGACCCCGGCACGACCTTCCGAGCCGTCGGCGGCGTAGCCCTCGCGGCCTGGGCCGCCACCGTCCTCGGCAGCACCACCGGCGCTCTCACCCAGCCTTCGGACCTCCCCCTGCGTCCCGGAGTCGTCCACATCGACACTGGAGGCGCGTCCGCCGCGGCCGTGGCCGCCCTGGTCTCCCCTGGCGCCGTACTGACCGGCCGCAGCTTCCGCGGCATGGAGGTGCCCTGCGCAGACCTGGCCCAGGTGGTCCACGTGACCTGCCCGCACCGCCCCGACGGCCCCCGGGTCGAGTCGACGCCCGGCGCGGTGATCGGTGACCTGTTCGTCCCGACCGACGGCACCCTCGCGGCCGAGAACGCCCTCCGCACGACCGTGGCCACCCTGATCCCCAACGCGATCGTCAACAGCGACCGCGACCCGGTCGGCGACGGCTTCACCGGACAGCGCGGTCTCGCCCTGGCCGCGTGCCTGTTCGTCCTGGTGGTCGGCGCGTGCTCGCTCACCGCGGGCACGCTGGGCGCCCTGGCCGAACGCCGCCGACCGTTCGCCGTACTGCGCGCGTCCGGCGTCCACCTCGGCGAGCTGCGCCGGGTGGTCCTGCTCGAGACGGCCGCCACGATGACCCTCACGACGGTCGCCGCGTTCGGCGCCGGGCTCCTCACCGCGTACGCGATGACCCGCACCGACCCGGCGCAGTGGCACCCACCGCAACCCACCACCCTGGCCCTGCTCGCCGCCGGCATCCTCGCCGCCCTGCTCCTGGCGGCGGCCGCGCTGCCCCTGCTCGGCCCCGTGACCCGGCCCGACTCGATCCGCTACGAGTAGGGCGTCGGCCGTCCGAGGTGGAAGCCCTGGCCGTGGTCACAGCCCAGATCCCGCAGGATGCTCTCCTGTTCGGCCGTCTCGATGCCTTCCGCGGTGACGGTCATGCCCAGCGCGTGGCAGGCGTCGATGATGTGCCGGAGCACGCCGCGCCGCCCGGCACCGAGCAGGAACTCGGCGGCCAGCTTGGCCTCGGTGAACGGCAGGGCGGTCAGCACGGCCAGGCTCGAATAGCCGGTGCCGAAGTCGTCGAGGGCCAGCCGCACGCCCAGGGCTCCGAGCGCCGCCAGCTCCGAGCGGTAGCGCAGCGATTCGGCCGTCTCGGTGATCTCGAGCTGCAGCCGGGCCGCGGGCAGTCCAGTACGGTGCAGGATGTCGGCGACGTCGCCGACCAGCCCGGCCTCGCGCAGCTGCACCGGCGACAGGTTGACGCTGATCAGCAGGTCGGGCCGGGCCGCACCCCACCGGCAGGCATCCTCGAGCAGACGGCGTCCGAGGGGCCGGATCAGGCCCGTACGCTCGGCGAGCTGGATGAAGTGCCCCGGCCCGAGCAGTCCGGCGTCGCCCGGCCGCCGCCAGCGGGCCAGGGCCTCGACCCCGATCACCGCACGGTCGGCCAGCCGTACGAGGGGCTGGTAGTGCAGCAGGAACTCGCCGCGCTCCAGAGCGGACGGCATGTCGGCGGCCAGCCGGTGACGGCGCCGCTCGGCCTCGGCGCGGTCGGGATCGAACACCGCGAAACCCTCCGGGCGCGCCGGGCCGGACAGCGTGAAACTCTCGGGCGCCCAGCCCAGCGCGAGCCGCGCGTCGTGCAGCCAGCTTCCCGGATCGACGCCGGCCGCGGGCCGCTCGACCAGACCCGCGGTGGCGGTCACGTGCAGGCGGTGGCCGTCGATCGGGAACGGCGGCGCGAGCACCCGGGTCGCCTGGTCAGCCACCTTGAGCACGTCGTCGGGCCCGCTGGTGCCGGTCACGAGCACGGCGAACAGGTCGTCGGCCAGGTGGGCGAGCAGACCGAGCGGCCGCAGCCGCCGGGCGACCGCGGTCAGCAACCGGGCGCCCCGGTCGTGCCCGAGCGCCTCGGTGAGCTCGTCGTAGCGGTCGACCCGCAGCAGCATCAGCCCGAGCCGCCCCTCACCCAGGTCGGCGAGCGTCTTGCGCAGGTGCTGCTCGTTGGGCAGCCCGGTGTCGGGCCGGTGCAGCACGGCCTGCTGCAGTTGGCGCTGCAGATCGAGCTGCACGGCCCGCCAGTGGATCTTCTCCGAGCGGTTCATCTCTTCGGCCGCGCGCACGGCCGCATCGCGCTGAGCGGCGACGAACCCGGTCACCAGCCGGTCGAGCAGTTCGAGGATCCGACCGCGGGAATCGTCGCCGAGCAGCGCCGGCAGCCGCCCGGCGAACAGGTGAACCGTCGTCCCGATCACGGGCGGCGCCGACATGCGCAGGTCGACCAGTTCGGCGCCGATGCGCGTGCCCGGCGCGGGGTCGAACGGCTCGGCCCGCACCGCAGCGACGAACTCTTCGAGCAGATCGTGCAGCGCGGCCCGCGCCCGAGCGCGCACTCCCGGGACGAAACCGGCCGCCGCGACCCCACGCAACCAGTCGTCGGTGAGCGCCGCGAGCCCGGTCATGCCTGTTTGCGGGCGAGGGTGACCAGGGCCGTGGGCTGCGGGGGCTCGCCGGCCTCGTCGGGGTCGGGATGCCAGTCGGTCGCGCTGACCACGCCCGGCTCGACCAGCTCGAACTCGTCGCCGATCAGCGCGGTGATCTGCTCGCGGGTGCGGATGACGACCGGGGTGGGCGTCTTCTCGTAGAGCTGCCGGGCGAGCTCCTGCCGTTCTCGGCCCTCGGGCGTCACCTCGGGGCCAAGGTGCGAGACGACCAGGTAGCTGCCGTTGACCAGCGGCTCGCCGAGACGGTGCAGGATGGCGGCCGGGTCGGCCTCGTCGGGCACGAAATGCAGCACGGCCACGGTGAGCACGGCCAGCGGCTCGGAGAAGTCGAACAGGTCGAGCACGTCCGGGTGGTAGAGGATGCTGTCGGGCTTGCGCAGGTCGCCCTCGATCACCCGGGCGTACGGGTTGCCGGTGAGCAGGCTGCGGCTCTGCTGAACGGCGATCGGGTCGATGTCGACGTACATGACCCGGGCCTCGGGGTCAGCGTCCTGGGCGACCTCGTGCACGTTGCCGAGCGTGGGGATGCCCGAGCCGATGTCGAGGAACTGGCGCACGCCGAGCGCGGTCAGGCGGCGCACGGCCCGGCCGAGGAAGGCGCGGTTGGCCCGGGCGACCAGCCGCGCTTCGGGGAACATCTTCTCGGCCCGGTGCCAGAACTCGCGGTCGACGGCGAAGTTGTGCACGCCGCCGAGCGCGTAGTCGTAGACCCGCGACGCGTCCGGCACCGCGATGTCCACACCTTCCGGCACCCATCCGTACGATTCGGTCATCCCCGCCCCCACGTCATATTGATGCAGACGGATAGTCTACTGCCCAAAGTGGAGCGATCGCTCGGCCACCACCCCGTCGTATCGTGATCGGGCCACCCATCCCGGCTGCCGCTCGGCGATCGCGCGAAGCTCCTCCAGGGCCACGTCGTCGCCGTGCCGGGCCAGCCCGGCCAGCGCCTCGACCCGGACCTCCTCGTCGCGGTCGTCGCGATGCCGGGCGTACGCGGCCAGCGCGCCCGAAGATCCGCGGTCGGTGCGCAGGATGTTGGCCAGGGCGTTGGCCCGCACCCGCGCGACCGGGTCGTCGGCCAGCTCGAACAGCGTGGCCAGGTCGTCGAGCCGCCACGCCACCTCGACCCGTACGGCCGGATCGGCGTGCCGCGCGAGCGGGATCAGCACGCTCAGCCCCTGCGGTTGGCGATATTCGGCGTACGCCTTGACCAGGCTCAGCAGCACCCCGGCGTCCGACTCGGCGGCCAGCCGTGGCCGCACCGCCTCGGCCGCCTCGCCCTGGAACGGCGGCCGCTCATAGCTGAGCAGCTCGACCAGGTCGGCCGCGAACCGTCGCACGAGCACCCGCGGATCGCCGATACGTGCGGCCGCCCACCGGAACTGGTCGATCGCGGGCTCCCGCGTCCCCAGCGCGACCACCGAGGCGAGCCAGTCGACCGAGGCCGGGTCGCCGTAGTGCAGCGCCCGTTCGAGCAGTTCCACGGCCGCCGGTTCCACGCCGAGCCGCCTCTCCAGCTCGGTGACGACGGCTCGGTGGGCCAGCCCGTAGACACCCACCCGCACGACCTGATAGCTGCCGTCGCCGTGCGGCACCCGCTCGGGGGCCCCGGCCGCGCCACGCCGCCGGGCCTCGGCCTCCTCGTCGACCGTCAGCCACCCGCGGGCCGCCTCGAGCGCCTCCGGCAGGGAAGGGAGCGGCTGATCCTCGTCCTCTGCCGTGTCGAGCAGGTCCTGCAGCATTTCCAGGTCTGCGTGCTCGGCCGCCCAGAGCACCCCTTCCGAGCCGGTCATCTCACGCGCCGATGCCCAGTCATCCCAGTTGATCATGGCGAGAGATATTACAAAGTGGAGAGTCCGTCGACCACGTGGGCGGCGATGGCCATGCTCGACGTGGCCGCCGGCGAGGGCGCGTTTCGCACGGCCGTGACCGGGCCGATCCGGTGGATGCGGAAGTCGTCGACCAGGCTGCCGTCACGGTCGAGAGCCTGGGCCCGTACGCCCGAGCCCGCCCGTTCGACGTCGGCCGCGCCGATCTCGGGCACGTAGCGCCGCGCCGCTGTCATGTAGGCGCGCTTCGACACCGACCCGTACATCTCCCGGATCCCCGTACGCCAGTGCTTGGCCGCCATGCGCCACATGCCCGGCCACGAGGCGATGCCGGCCAGGTCGGCCGGCGAGATGTCGCCCCACCCGTAGCCCTCGCGCGCCGTCGCCAGCACCGCGTTGGGCCCGACCTCGACCTCGCCGTTGACCCGCCGCGTGAAATGCACCCCCAGGAACGGGTAGCGCGGGTCGGGCACCGGATAGATCATGCCGCGGACAAGATGGGTCTTCTCGGGGCGCACCCTCATGTACTCCCCGCGGAACGGCACGATCCGCGGCGCCGCATCGTCCCCCGCCAGCCGCGCCACGAGATCGCTCTGGATCCCCGCGCAGATGACGAGCTGGTCGACCCGCACCTCCGCGTCCCGCGACGACACCACGAGCCCACCACCCGACGGCGTCACCCCGGTGACCGGGAAACCGAACCGGACCTCGCCCCCGGCCGCGATGACGTCGTCGGCGAAGGCCCGGCTGATCGCGGGATAGTCGGTGATCGCGGTGTGTGGCGAATGCAGCGCGGCGAGCCCGGTTGCGTACGGCTCGATGTCCTTGATCTCTTGCGGCCCGACCCGGCGCAGCCCCGGCACCTGATTGGCCTCGGCCCGCACGGCCAGCGCATCGAGCCGCGGCACGTCTTCGGGCGTCACCGCGACGACCAGCTTCCCACAGGCCTCGTACGCTATCCCGCGCTCGGCGCAGTATTCGCGCAGCATCGCGCCGCCCCGGGTGCACAACCGCGCCTTCAGACTGCCCGGCGGGTAATAGATGCCCGCGTGCACGACCCCCGAGTTGTGCCCGGTCTGGTGGGCCGCGACCCGGTCCTCCTTCTCGATGACCACGACCCGGGTGCCCGGTCGGCGCAACGTCAGCTCACGGGCGATCGCCAGCCCGACGATCCCCGCCCCGACCACGCCGACGATCTCATCCGCCATGCACACGGTCTACACCATCACACCGCCGAATGCGTACGGTCCCCCAGCGCGTCGTGCACGCGGTGCAGCAGATCACTGGCCGTGAACGGTTTCTCGACGAACGGGCTGCCCGGCGCGAGCATGCCGGACACGTCGAGCATGCCGCTGCTGTAGCCCGACATGAACACGACAGGCAGGTCCGGCCACCGCTCGTGCAGCAGCTCGGCCAGCCGCGGCCCGCTCATGTCGGGCATGACCACGTCGGTCACCAGCCCGTCGACCTGCCGGTCGCCCAGCACCACCAGTGCTTCGGGCCCGGTCGAGGCGGCGAGCACCTGATAGCCGGCCACGGTGAGGATGCGTGTCGCCGCCCGCATCAGCGCCGGTTCGTGCTCGACGACCAGCACCGTACGGCCGTCGCCCGACGGTGGCGCGGACCGGTGACCCGGCATCCCGGGGACGGTTGTCAGCGGCAGATAGATGCGGAACGTCGTGCCGACCCTGGGCTCGGTGTAGACGGCGATCGACCCGCCGGCCTCGCTGACGATCCCGTACGCCGTGGACAGCCCCATGCCGGCGCCCTTGCCCGGCTTGGTCGTGAAGAACGGTTCGAAGACGCGCTCGGCGACCTCCGGCGTCATGCCCTCGCCGGTGTCGCTGACCAGCAGCCGGGCATAGACCCCCGGCGGCAGGCCGGGCGGCCCCTCGGCGGTGTTCGCCTCGAGCACGAGCGTGCCGCCCTCGGGCATGGCGTCGCGGGCGTTGACGGCCAGCGCGTGCAGCACCTGCCGCAGCTGGCCCGGGTCGGCGTGCACGCTCAACGGGCCGGACGCGGGCCGGGTGGTGATGCTGACGTTCTCGCCGACGTCGGCCGCGAGCGCCTCGCGGGCCTCCTCGAGCGCGGCGTTCAGGTCGAGGTCGCGGGGCTGGGCGCCGTCACCGCGGGTGAAGGTGAGCAGCTGGCGGGTCAGGGCCATGGCCCGGTCGGCCGCCGAGCGCACATGCGCGAGGTCGTCGCGTACGCCCTGGTCCTTGGTCTCCTCGATGGCGAACTCGGTGTAGTTGACGATGATCGCCAGGATGTTGTTGAAGTCGTGGGCGATGCCGCCGGCCAGCTTGCCCAGGCTCTCCATGCGCTGCGCCTGGATCGCCCGGTCCTCCTCGGCCCGCCGCCTGTCGGCCTCCTCCTTGAGCGCGCTGATCTCCCGGGCGGTGATCGACGCGCCGGTGACCACGCCCGCGGCGTCCCGGATCGGGGCCATGTTGACCGACAGCTCGAGCGGGGAGCCGTTGCGGTGCACCCGGCGGGCCTCATAGTGGATGCGGCGCTCGCCGTGCCGGATGCGGGCAATCATCGAGAGCTGGTCGGCGGCCGCGCTCGCATCGCCCGAGAACAGCGACATCGGCTGCCCGATCATCGCACCCGCGTTGTAGCCGAACAGGCGCTCGGCGCCCCGGTTCCACGCCGTCACCCTCGCCTCGAGGTTCACGCCGATGATCGCGTCGTCGGTGTGCTCGACCACCGCGGCCAGGGTCGCCCGGTGCTTCTCGGCCGCGTTCAGCGCGGCCAGTTCGCGGGCGTCGGCCTCGGCCAGGCGGTGCTGCTCGCCCGGCGAGCTGTAGATCGTCCCGCCCTCGAGCAGCACCTTGTAGCTGCGGCGCAGCGTCCAGTAGTAGACGCCGACGGCGGCGGTGAACGCGTCCCAGATCGCCGACGGCCAGATGAAGGCCGTGCTGAGATGCTCGATGTCGCGGATCGCCGCGTACCCGTGCAACCCGTGCCCCACCGAGCAGGTGAAGAAGATCATCGCGGTGGCCACGCCGAGCGTGTTGCTGCGCAGCTGCCCCGCACGGGCGATCGGCACGATGATCGCCATCATGATCGCGGCGTACGCAACCATGATGACGAGGTTGCCGAGAAGATAGACCTGTTCCGGCACGATCGCCCTATCGGCCGTCGCGCTCCCGACCTGAGCCGATCTCGCAGATATGCAGCGCCGCCCGCCGACGCCGAGGAGCAGGCGGCCCGGCCGCCCGTCGAGGTGCAGCCCCCGCCCGGGTGGCCCGCTTGTGGCCGAGGCCGCTGACCCCCAACAGCCGGAACCTGCCGCCCCGGGCACAACAGCGCTCGGCCGACGCCGAAATTGTCGTACCCCCGGAGCACGATGGCCGCCATGACCGAGCAGACGCATCACCACCACGTCATCGACTACATCGAGATCACGGTCGGCGACCTGCCCGCGGCCAAGCAGTTCTACGGCGAGGCGTTCGGCTGGCAGTTCAACGACTACGGCCCCGACTACGCGGGCATTCGCCGCCCCGGCTCCGGTTCCGGTTCCGGCTCCGCTGAGGTCGGCGGCTTGCGCGCGGGCGAGACCGTCGGCGTCGGCGGCCCCCTGGTCCTGCTGTTCTCGTCCGACCTCGACGCGTCGGTCGTCGCCGTGCAGGCCGCCGGTGGCCGGGTCATCGAGGGTCCTTACGAGTTCCCCGGCGGCCGCCGCTTCCATTTCACCGACCCCAGCGGCAACGAACTGGGCGTCTGGGCCGAGAAGTAGCCGCAACCGTCAGCTGACGGCGGGGTCGACCACCAGGGTGCCGGCGGCAGTGTCCAGGCGCGCGGTGACGCCGAGGCCGACGGCCGACTGGTCGTCGCCGTGGCCGATGGGCAGGCCGCCCAGCACCGGGATCCCCAGGGAGGTGAGCTGTTCGCGCAGCACGTCGACGATCGGCGGGTAACCCGCGTCGGTGCCGTCGCAGGCGGTGAACTGACCGAGCGCGATCCCGCGCAGGCCGTCGAACCAGCCGGCGCGGCGCAGGTGGACCAGCATGCGGTCGACCCGGAACGGTTCCTCGTTGATGTCCTCGAGCAGCAGGATCGCGCCCCTCGTGTCGAGGGCGTGGCGGGTGCCGACCGTGCTGACCAGCATGGCCAGGTTCCCGCCGAGCAGCGTCCCCTCGGCGACGCCGTCAGCGCGGACGGCGTGGCTGGGTTCGGCCGGGTCCGCGCTGACCGTGATCGACTCGCTCCGGGTGACCACCTGCCGGGCCGACCGGACGGTCAGCGATTCGGGTCCGCGCTCGAACTGGCCGCCGGTCGGCCCGTGCACCGACACCAGGCCGGCCTCGGTCCACAGCGCCGCGTGCAGCGCCGTGATGTCCGAGAACCCGATGACCACCTTCGGGTCGGCCCGCACCGCGCCGAAGTCGACCCGGTCGACGATGCGCTGCATGCCGTAACCGCCACGCATGCAGAACACCCCGCGCACGTCCGGGTCGCGCAGTGCGTCGTTGAGGTCGGCCAGCCGCTCGTCGTCCGTGCCGGCGAAGAACGCGTGCCGCCCGCCCGCGTGCGCCCCGAGCCGCACCCGCAGCCCCCACCCCTCGAGGACCGAAACGGTGGCCGCGATGCGCCCCGCCTCACTGGCCCCCGACGGCGACACCAGCGCCACCAGATCCCCCGGCACCAGCCGACTCGCCTTGATCATGACCACGCAGCCTACTCAGGGCCGCGGCCTCACCCCGCCCGCCCGCCACGCGTCGACGCAGGTCAATGGGTTGGTGGGGGCAGGGATGGTGCGCCCGCAACTCGGCGACGCTTCCCTCCGGACGCTGTCTCGTACAGTTCGTTGACGGTGTCGTAGTACCGGGAGGTGCGACCGAGTGCCGTCATGTCGAGCCGCCGGCACACGGCCCGCGATGCGTGGTTCCCCGGGTCCGTCACGGCCAGGACCCTCCGCAGCCCGCGGTGGAACGCGTCGGCAAGGACGGCCCTCGCCGCTTCCGTGGCGTAACCGTGTCCCCAGGCATCCGGGTGCAGGTGCCAGCCGATCTCGACCTCGTCCGTCGCGCCGGCAAGCTCCCCGGCCGACAGCGGGATCGGCTTGAGCAGGACGTTTCCGACCGGACCGCCGTTCGCGGTGGCGATCGCCCAGATGCCGTGCACGGGATGGTCGATGGCACGGCGCCGCCGGATCGACGCGAGCGCGTCCTCCCGCGTCCTCATGGTCGTCGGACGGGCGCCGAGGAAGCGGACGACCTCCCAGCGCGATTCGAGATCCAGCAGGAAGTCGGCATCGTCGTCGCGCCAGGGGCGCATCAGCAGGCGATCGCTCGTGATGGCACGCATGCCGCGAACATAACCAGTGCCGCGAGTGAATTCTTCGCCGCCAGCGGCGTCAGTGGCCATGTGACCAGCGCACCGGACGGTCGTACGCCCTGGTCCGCACCCGGACAGCCGACGGAGGTAGCAGTGCCGCCCCGCATCACCAGAACCGGGACGCCGCTCATGGCGCCTCGTCGACGTAGACGACACCCAGCTTGTCGAGCAGGGGCCGCAACTCGTACATGTCGACGCCCAGTTCTCCGCCCGCCAGCCGGGCCCGCTTGGCCGTCTCGGACTCCAGTCGCGCCCGAGCGGCCGACAGCACGGAATTCGCCCGCGAATGGGGCACCACCACGACACCGTCGTCGTCGGCCACCACCGCGTCGCCGGCGGCGATCGACTGCCCGCCGCACACCACCGGCACGTTCACCGACCCCGGGCTGGCCTTCACCGTGCCCCGCGGGCTGACCGCGCGCGCCCACACCGGAAACCCCATCGCTCGCAGCTCGGCGACGTCGCGCACGCCCGCGTCGAGCACCACCCCCACGACCCCGCGCGCGGACAGGGAGATCGCCAGCAGCTCTCCCACCATGCCGTCGGTCGAGGGCGACGTGGTCGTCACGACGAGCAGGTCGCCCGGCGCGCACACCTCGACCGCCGCGTGGATCATGAGGTTGTCGCCGGGATGGCAGGACACGGTGACCGCCGACCCGGCCACCCGCGCGCCGGTCTGGATCGGCCGCAGCGCCGGGTCGAGCGCGCCGCGCCGCCCGTCGGCCTCGTGCACCGTGGACACTCCCGCCGAAGCGAGCCCGGCGAGCACCTCGGCCGCCACCCGGGGCACCCGCCGGACGACCACGTGCCGGTTCACGACAGCGCGGTTCACGACAACACCCTGGTCACCTGGGGGAACACCCGCTGGTAGGCCTCGGCGCGGGTGTCGTCGGGCAGCCCCAGGTTTGGCCCCGAGTTGCGGGAGGCCTGCAGCCCGCGCCGCGCGCCCAGCTCGGTGTAGTAGTTCCACAGGTGTTTCTGGGCGGCCAGCACCTGCATGGCCTCGCGTTTGCGTTCCCACACCCCGGTGACGTCGAGCAGCACGTCGGGCACGAAGCCGCACTGCTCGGGCTGGTGGGGCTCGAAGCAGAACACCGGTGGCGCGCCGATCACCTCGCCCGGCCCCTCGACACCGGGCGCCTGGGCGAGCACGCGGGCGCGCAGCGCGATGGCGTGCGCGGTCGCGTGGTCGTGGTTGTAGGGGTCGGCGGCCGCGTGGGTCAGCACCACGGTCGGCTGCACCTCGCGATAGAGGTCGATGAGGCTGCGGGTCAGCTCGGGCGTCGCGGTCAGCGGATAGTCGCCGGCGTCGTAGAACCGGATCTCGGCCCCGAGCACGGCCGCCGCCTTCTCGGCCTCGGCCCGGCGCTGGGCCTTGATCTCGTCGAGCGTGTGGCCCTTGCGCCACAGCGACGCCGACTCGCCGCGCTCGCCGAAGCTCATGCAGCCGATCACCGCCCGCCCGCCGCGCGAGGTCGCCAGCGCGATGGCGCCCGCCGCACGCCACACGAAGTCGCCGGGGTGGGCCGTGAGAACGAGCAGCATCAAGCCTCCAGCAGATTGTCAACAATCTCGTCAGCGATTTGCGGTGCGCAAACGTTAGCGCCGAGCCGCATCGGGGAGCAATCGTTGACAATATTGTTGGCACATAGGAAGACTGACCTGGTGCCATCGACACCTCGGCCGGGCGAGACGGGCGCCGCACAGGTCCGCCACGGCCTGCGCGCCGCGATCCTGCACGGCGAATACCTGCCCGGCGAGCGCCTCGTCGAGGCCCAGCTCATCGAGCGGTTCGACGCCAGCCGCTTCACCGTGCGCGCGGCCCTGCACAGCCTGGCCACCGAGGGTCTCGTCGTGCTCGAGCACAACCGCGGCGCCCAGGTGCGCAAGGTCTCGCTGCGCGAGGCGCTCGAGATCACCGAGGTCCGCATGGTGCTCGAGGGCCTGATCGCCGCCCGCGCGGCCGAGCGCGTCACCGATCGGCAGGCGAGCGAGCTGGCCGAGATCGGCGTGCTGATGCGCCACGCCGTCGAGGCCGAGGAGCACTTCCGCTACAGCGACCTCAATCACCGCCTGCACTCGCTGCTGCGCGAGATCGCCGCCCATGAGACGGCCGACCAGATCGTCGAGACGTTGCGCGGCCAGCTCGTGCGCCACCAGTTCATGCTGTCGGTGCTGCCCGGCCGCCCGCAGGTCTCGCTGCCCCAGCACGAGCGCATCATCGCCGCCGTCCGCGCCCGCGACCCCAAGGCCGCCGAGTCCGCGATGCGCGAGCACATAGCCAGCGTCTTCGAAGCCCTGCGGACGCTCGACTACCTGAGCGGCCCGGCATGACGACGATCGCCGTGCTGGGCCTCGGCGAGGCGGGCAGCCGGATAGCGGCCGACCTGGCCGCCGCCGGCGCGACGGTCCAGGGCTTCGACCCGGCAAGAGAACACCTTGACGGCGTACGCATGAAGGGCAGTGACCTTGAGGCCTGTCGCGACGCCGACGTGGTCCTCAGCCTCACCACCGCCCACGAGGCACGGGCCGCTCTCGACAACGCCCTACCCGGCTGCCGCCCCGGCACGCTCTGGGCCGACCTCAACACCTCGGCCCCGACCCTGAAGGAAGCCCTGCGGGACGCGGCCGGCAACACCGTATCCGTGGTGGACGTGGCCCTGATGGCGCCCGTCCCCGGCCGCGGACTGCGCACCCCGATGACCGCCAGCGGCCCGAAAGCTCACGACCTGGCCGCCGTTCTCACCCCCTACGGCGCTGTGATCGACGTGATCGACGGCCCGGTCGGTGCCGCCGCCACCCGCAAGCTGTTGCGCAGCGTCTTCTACAAGGGCATGTCCGCCGCCGTCACCGAGGCCCTCGCCGCCGCGCGACAGGCGGGCCTGGAGGACTGGCTGGCCGCCGACATCCGCGCCGAGCTCACCCGCAGCGACGACCGCACTCTCGACCGCATCGTCGAGGGCTCCCGCCTGCACGCCGCCCGCCGTGAGGACGAGATGGCGGCCGCCGCCAAGCTGCTCCACTCCCTCGGAGTCCCGGCCCGGGTCGCCCGGGCCAGCCGAGACTGGCTCGCCGACCTGAGGCAAAACCCCGAGGCCTAAGCTGAAGGCGTGGTAAAAGTACGGCTTGAACCGATGACCGACGAACAGTTCGCACCCTGGAAGGCCGACGCGGAGGCGCACTACGCCCAGAGCGTCGCCCGCACCGGCGCACCGGCCGAGGCGGCGGCGGCCGAGGCCGCCGAGACCTACGCGAACCTGCTCCCCGACGGCGCCGAGACGCCCGGGAACCACCTCTGGTACGCCTACGACGGCGAGCGCCGGGTTGGTTTCCTCTGGCTGAAGCTCACCGGCACGACCGCGTTCGTCTACAACGTCGCCGTCGAGCAGGACCAGCGCCGGCAAGGCTACGGCCGCGCCATCATGGAGGCCGGCGAACGCTGGAGCCGGGACAACGGCGCGACGACCATCGGCCTGCACGTCTTCGCCCACAACCACGGCGCCCGCAACCTGTACGAGCAACTCGGCTACGTCGAGACCGGTCGCAAGATGGCCAAGGCGCTCTAGCGCCGGCAGGAGCACACCCTCGACCGGTTCCCCCACGAGAACGCCTGGACCTGGCTGTTGGCGCGGCCCGTCAGGAGGAACCGGAAGACGCAGCCGACTGTCCACATAGCGCCATGTCGCCATGGAGTGGGCCGCGGCCGCCGGGGCCAAGGTGATCAACATGAGCCTGGGGGGCGACCCGACCGACGGCACCGATCCGATGAGCCTCGCGGTCGACCGGGTCAGTGCCGAGAGCGGCGCCCTGTTCGTGATCGCCGCCGGCAACGAGGGTCAGGAATACACGGTCGGCTCCCCGGGGGCGGCCACCTCGGCGCTGACCGTCGGGGCGGTCGACCGGGATGACACGCTCGCCCCGTTCTCCAGTCGCGGGCCGCGGCTCGACGAGGGGCTCAAGCCCGAGATCAGCGCGCCCGGCGTGGGCATCGTGGCGGCCCGCGCGGCCGGCACCGAGATGGGCAACCCGGTCGACGACCTCTACACCGCCGCCTCAGGCACGTCGATGGCGACGCCGCACGTGGCCGGGGCGGCCGCGATCCTGGCCCAGCAGCACCCGGGCTGGACCGGCGCGCAGCTCAAGGACGCCCTCGTCAGCACGGTCAAGAGCACGCAGTCGACGGTCTACCAGGAGGGCGCCGGCCGGGTCGACGTGGCGCGGGCGGTCAGCCAGCGGGTCACCGGCACGGCGGTCGCCGACTTCGGGCTGCGGTTCAACGGCGAGTCGCCGGTGATCGCGACCCGCAAGGTCACCTACACCAACAGCGGGACCACGCCGGTCACCCTCACCTTGCGGTCCGACGTGGCCGTCGCGTCGGTGAGTCCGGCGACGCTCACGGTTCCGGCCGGGGGCAGCGCCGACGCGGTGCTCAGCCTCGACACCGGCCGGCGTGGAGTGGGCCGGTTCGGCGGGCGCCTGACCGCCACGGCCGCCGGGAACGTGCAGGTCACCACGGCGATCGGCGGGGCGCTGGACGCACCCCACCGTAAGGTCACCTTCTCGGCGATCGGGCTCGACGGCCGGCCGGCCGGGGTGCCGACGCTGCAGATGTTCGGTGACGACCCGCGGTTCGACGTGCTGGCCGGGCTGTTCGAGGGCCAGGTCGGCACGATCGAGGTTCCCGAGGGCGACTACCTGCTCAACGCTCAGGTGCCGACCAGCGGCGAGGCGGCGTGCAGCAGGTCAACGTCACGCCGACGGCGAAGGTCCGCAAGGCACGTTCGAGTTCTCGTCGCGCTGGCAGCTCGCCGCGCCCCGGGCCGAGGTCGGTCTGCCGGGGACGCCGGGAGTGCGGCGCGCCAGCCTGTGGCCGTCGTCCCCCGCGTACGCCGGCACGCGCCGGTTCGACCTGGTCGGCGACGTCAAGAAGGCGCGCGGCAAGGCCGTGGTGCTGTCCTCGGACAGCGAGTACACCCAGATCGCCGCGGCCACCGAGGCCGGAGCGGCCGCGATCCTGCTCGTACGGCCGCCCGGTGTCAGCGCCGGTCTGCAGTGGGATCCGGACGCCCAGGAACGCTTGGCCGTGCCCACGGTCGTGCTCACCAGCACCGAAGGGCAGGCGATCCTCGACCGGGCAGGCCGGCCGGGCGCTTCCGTCGCGCTCACCCTGACCACGGTGAGTCCCTACCTGTACGACGTCTCGCAGGTCTCGCGGCAGCAGGTGCCGGCGAAGGTGGTGCACCGGGTCAGCGAGTCCAACTCGCGGCGCATCACCGTCCGTTACTCGGGCAGCGGCGATCGTTTCGTCGGTGAGGAGCGCACCGGGTGGCGGCCGTGGGTCAGCTATCCGCGTCCCGGCGAGCAGACCGAGACGTGGTACGCCTCCGTCGTGCGGCCCGCCACCCCGAAGGGCGCGGCGAACGTCCGCGTCGGTGACGCGCTACGCCTGCGGGTGGCCGCCTACGTCGACGCGACCGACGAGCACTGGCTGGTCGGCGACCTGGCGTACCAGGGCTCGATGACGGCCAAGCTCTACTGCGACGGCAAGCTGCTGACCGAGCTGCCCGACGGCTGGCGCGACGTGCCCGTGCCGGGCGGGGCCGCGACCTACCGCCTGGCGCTCACCACGGCCCGCCCGAACTACCCGGCGACGACCTCGACGGAGTGGACGTTCCGGTCGGCGCGGTCCGGCGACCTGCCGCTGCTGCAGATCTCGTACGACGCCCCGGTCGAGCTCGGCAACACGGCGACGACGCGGGCACACCGGCTGGGCGTGAGCGTGCCCGGTGCCCGTACGGTCAAGGTCGAGACCTCGGGCGACGAGGGCCGCACCTGGGTCGAGGGCACGAGGGTGCCGGCCGGTCGCGGAACCGTCTCGCTGCGGGTCACGGCCACCGACCGGGCGGGTAACAGCGTCAAGCAGACGGTGCTGAGGGCGTACGCCCGCTCCTGAGAAATGGGGGGAGGCCCTCGAGCTGGGCCTCCCCCGTTCTCACGCGGCGGCGTGCAGTTTGCCGGGGGCCGTCGCCCGCAGGTCGATCGCCGTCGCGAAGAGCGAGACGGCGGTGATCAGGTTGAAGAAGCCGTAGATCTGCGCCAGGGTGATCGCCCCGATGTTCGGCGACGCGAACAGCACGAGCCCGAACACGATGCCGAGCAGACCGGTCAGTGCCAGCCAGACCCGGCTGCGCCCGCGGTCGGGGCCGAACGCCAGGGCCAGCTCGGTGACCCCGGAGATGACCGCCCAGGCCACGATCCACAGCACCAGCACCAGGGCGGTGATGCCCGGCCAGAGCAGCGCCACCACACCGGCGGCGACGTCGAGCACGCCGATCAGCAGGCGGCCGACCACCGGGCCGGCCGCCTCGGACCGGAAGGCCCGCACCCGTTACCTCTCTGTGTGCTTTGGTGAGCACCTGATCGGTAGTCCTGCCTTGCGGCGGGACGGTCCCGGTCTGACCGACTGGTGTCGTGCCGGGTTCACGCTTCACAGCCACCTGCCCGCATGCGCGGGTCTTCTGGTCGGCTCCCGGCGGTGTCGAGCTTCGCCGCGAGAGCGGCCAGGTTCAGGGCGGCGTTACGGTCGCGGTCGATGACCAGACCGCACGCCTCACAGGCGAATTCACGCTCGGACAGGGCGGGCTTGGTTGTCACCGCGCCACAGGCCGAGCAGGTCTTGGAGGGACGATCCTGCAACGCGGCCTTGTACAAAGCGTCGACATCACGGCCCGGCGCCGAGATCGCAGATGCGACACCGGAACGCACACTATCGCTCACGGTCCCCCTCTCTACGCGCCCTCCATCGGAACGAAAACAGTCTCCCGCACCGCATGACAACTAGTCAAGAGACAGATTGTCGTCTGCCTAGGATTTGGCATGTGGCGCCGCAGCACGGTTCCCTACGAGATACCGGTGGCCGCTGCCCATTTCTTCCATTGACACCGTCACTATTGCCAACCAGTGAGCACTACCGACTATCAACACATCACCAGATGCCACCCTTCGAGCACCCCGGACCCGATCGAGAAGATCGCGAACAGCAGCACGAACGCCCCGACGGTGATCTCCGGCCAGATGACCGCGATCACCCCCGTGACCAGAGCCAAAACACCACGCCACACCAGACTGCTACGCATCGCCAGATCTCCCGTCCCGGTTGGTGCCAACGAGATCGGTGTGCCCGTTCACGAAGTTCGGTAGAGCGTGTTCTGCGACAACTCTCGGCGCCGTTCAGTGGTTGAGTTTCGACTTGTGCCGGCCGTAGAAGGCGTACAGGACGGCTCCGAGCAGGAACCAGACCGCGAAGCGCAACCAGGTCACCGGGTCGAGGTAGGTGATCAGCCAGATCGAGAAGACGACGCCGACCGCCGGGACGATCGGCATCCACGGCAGCCTGAAGCTGCGCGGGATGTCGGGGCGGCGGTAGCGCAGCACGATCACGGCGACGCAGACGACCACGAAGGCCAGCAGGATGCCGATGTTGGTCAGCTCGGCCGCCTCGCGGATGGGCAGAAAACCGGCGATGACCGCCGAGGCGATGCCGGCGATCCAGGTGACCCGGGTCGGCACGCGGCGGGTCGGGTGGAGTTTGCCGAACCAGGCGGGCAGCAGGCCGTCGCGGCTCATCGAGTACCAGACCCGGGTCACGCCGAGCATGAACGTGAACATGACCGTCAGGATGCCGACGATGGCGCCGACCGCGATGACGTCGGCCAGCCCGGAGAGCCCGACCGAGGCGAACGCGGTGGAGAAGCCGCTCTCGGGGTCGATGTCGCGGTAGTTCTGCATGCCGGTCAGCACGAGGGTGGCCAGCACGTAGAGGACCATCGAGATGATCAGCGAGTAGATGATGGCCTTGGGCATGTGACGGCGGGCGTCCTTGGACTCCTCGGCGGCGGTGCTCATCGCGTCGTAGCCGAAAACGGCGAAGAAGACGGTGGCCGCGCCGGTGATCGCGCCGCTCCAGCCGAACGGGAAGAACGGGTCGTAGTTGGAGCGGGTGATGTGGAAGGCGCCGACGATCACCACGAGCAGGACGATGGCCACCTTGAGGATGACCACGGCGGTCTCGGCGCGGGCCGCGGCCCGGATCCCGCGGTTCAGCAGATACGCGATGAGCAGGCAAAGCACGACGGCGAAGAGGTCGACGACGTGCCCGTCGCCGGTGCCGGGGGCGCCGAGCATCCAGGCCGGCAGGTCGACGCCGAGGTCGGCCATCAGGAAGGAGAAGTAGCCGGAGATGCCGATCGCGACGACCGAGACGATGGCCGTGTACTCCAGCAGCAGGTCCCAGCCGATGAACCAGGCCACCACCTCGCCCAGCACGACGTAGCCGTACGTGTAGGCCGACCCGGCCCGCGGGATCATGCCGGCGAACTCGGCGTAGGACAGGGCGGCCGCGGCGCTGGCGATACCGGCGATCAGGAACGAGAACAGGACCGCGGGACCGGCCGTCTCGTTGGCGACCGCGCCGGCCAGGGCGAAGATGCCGGCGCCGATGATGCCGCCGACGCCGATCGCGGTGAGCTGCCACAGCCCGAGCGAGCGCTCGAGATCGGTGCCGCCCTCGTCGGTGACGTCGTCGACCGGTTTGCGCCGGAAGATCCCCGACCCCCGGCCGAATCGCTGCGGTGACACGGACATGACGGCCTCCCCGATGAGCGCTCCTCTCGGAGTACCACGTGAGGCCGTCTTTCGCATCTACAGGCGTTGATATTTATCCGCGGGTCAGGGCGACCGCGATGAACAGGCCGTAGAAGACGATCAGCCCCGCGATCAGCGCGATCGTCGTGCCCGGCCCGATGCTGTGTTCCCACTCGTCGTCGTCCACCGTTGCCCAACGAGGACGGCCCGCGATATCGACGGCCGTTCCCCCGTACGAGACCCGGGTTGCCCGATGTGGACAGCGACCGCCACCATGCAGGGCAGGAGGTCGCCGCTTGAGCAACGAACTCTTCTACCCCGCCATGTACTACTCGTGGGACCGCGGCAGCGTGTCCGGTCATCGCAGCTTCCGAACGGCGAACCGCGTACGCCTCCTCGCGCTCTTCGTCGCCGCGGTCGGAGGCGCCGCCTCGTGGCGAACCGGCGAGGTCGACCTGTTCGGCGTGCTCGGCCTGGTGTCGTTCGCCGTCGCGCTGGCCACCGGGGCCTATCTGCTGACGATCGACCCCGAGAAGCTCTGGTACGAGGCCCGCACCGCGACCGAGTCGACGAAGACGCTGGCCTGGCGCTACGCCGTCGGCGGCAACCCGTTCCCCGGCACGCTGCCCGCGCGGGAGGCCGACGAACGACTGGTCGCGCGGCTCACCGCGGTGGCCGCCTCGCTCGATACGGTGGCCGAGCCCGGCCGCGACGACACGAACGAGCTGATCACCGAGCCGATGCGCAAGCTGCGGGCTGCGCCGTTCGACGAGCGGAAGGCGGCCTACCTGCGCGACCGCGTCGTCGCGCAGGAGGGGTGGTACCGCGACACGGCCCGCGCCGACGCCCGCCGGTTCCGCACGCTGACCTCGGTGGCGATCGCGCTCGAGTTCGCCGGGCTGACCGGGGCCGGGCTGAAGGCGTTCGGCGTTCTCGACGTCGACCTGCTGGGCGTGTTCGGCGCGGCCGCGGCCGGTCTCGCGGCGTGGATCCAGGCCCAGCGGTACGCCGAGACGACGCGCTCCTACACGACGACCTACCGGGAGCTGGGCCTGGTCAAGGCCCACCTCGCTGCCGTCGCCGAGGACCGGTGGCCGGGCTTCGTCGAGGACGCCGAGGCGACGGTCACCCGCGAGCACTCCCTGTGGCGTGCCACGAAGGGGCTGGCATAGGGGCTGTTCGGAATGCGGCCTCGTCCGCGGCCCGGCACCATTCCGAACAGGCCTAGGGGCAGAGGCGGGCGGTCAGCTCTTCCGCGGCGGCCCGCCAGGCGCTCTCGGCCTCGGCGGTGAGCTTCTCGTGCAGGGCGGGGACGCCGTCGACCCCGCGGCGGTCGCCCGCCCAGCGCAGCAGGGTGTCGGCGGCGTGGTAGCGGACCAGGTATTCCGGGTCGCTGACCGCCGCCGCGAGCGCCCGCACCAGCCCCACGGTGGGCACGAAACCGGCCAGGGCGATCGCGGCGTCGAGGCGTACGACCTCTGACCGCGCTCCGGAGAGGACACCGGCGATGGGCGTGGCCCAGCCGGGATCGCGCGTGACGGTATAGAGCGCCTCGGCCACGCGAACGCGGAACTCGTCCTGGGCACGGATCAGTGCCGTGCGCAGGAAGCTGACGGCGTCCGGCGGCGCGAGACCGGCCGAGGCCAGAGCGGTGAAGGAGCGAGCGGCGAGCGGGTCACCGGCGGCCAGACCGGCCCGCAGCATGCGCTCGACGGCTTTCGGCCCGACCCGGGCGGCCTCGGTCAGCGCCACGAAGTCGCGTCCCGCCCCCGGAGAGTCGCCGAAGATCTCCTGCCGCCACCGCTGCCACTCCGCATTCCCGTTCATCGACGGACATTATTACCAGAGTTAGCTGAGAGTGCCGACTCGGCCACCCGGCGAGTGGGCCGGCCCACGTGCCCGTCCTCGGGGGTCCTATCTGCACTGAACCGGTCAAGTCACGGTCAAGTCGGTTCCGGAACACTGGCGCCCTTCCGTTACCCGACGATCTAGGAGCCTGCCGTGCCCGACCCGACCGAGCTGGTGGTGATACACCGGGTGTTCCGGCGCGAGGCGTCGTTCCTGCTCCGCTTCGTCCTGGCGGCCCGCCCCGGCGACACCCGGCGGGCCGCCCAGGTGGCCGCGGCGATCCGCGACTACACCGACGCCCTGCTGCAGCACTGCCGGCTCGAGGACGACCTGGTCCGGCCCCTGCTGCACGCCCGCGCCCGCCTCTACGACGAGCAGGTGAACCGCATGCACGAACAGCACGCCCGGCTCGAGAAGGGCCTGCTCACGATCGGCGACCTGCTGCCGCACTGGGAGCTGACGGCGACCGACGAGACGCAGGACGAGCTGGGCGAACACCTCGCCGAGCACCGTCTGCTGCTGGTCGAGCACCTCGACGACGAGGAGGAGATGATCCTGCCGCTGATCGCCGAGTACCTGACCCCGGCCGAGTTCTCGCAGGTCGCGCGGGACCAGGCCACGCCCGCGCTCGGCGCTCTGCTGGAGGAGGCCAGCATGGCCGAGCGCAAGACCCTGCTGTCCCGGCTACCGTTCGCCGACCGGGCACTGTGGTGGGTGTCCGGGCGTCACCGCTACGCCCGCAGGGTCGCCGAGCTGCGCGAACCACGGGACTGAGGTGTCCGGAACCCGACCGCCCGAGGTGGCGCCCGGCACATAGGATCGCGTGTCTCGACTGATCGACGACACGCTGGGGGAACCGACGATGACCGAGGTGGGAGTCCTCGGTCCGGTCGAGATCCGCCGGGGCGGTGTGCCGGTCGCCGTGCGCGGCAACCAGCCCCTGGCCGTGCTCGCGATGCTGGCCGTCGCCCGGGGCCGCCCGGTCGCCGCCGACCGGCTCGCCGACGACCTGTGGGGCGCGGCCGCGCCGCCGGGCGCCCACGCCGTGCTGCAGGCGCACATCTCCCGGCTGCGGCGCGCGCTGGAACCCGAGCGACCTCCCCGCGGCGCCGCGTCGTTGCTGGTCAGCGAGGGGGCGGGCTACGCGCTGCGGCTTCCGGCGGGGGCGCTCGACGCCGAGCGGTTCGAGACCGCCGTACGGGCCTCGGCCGGTCTCACCCCCGCCGATGAACTCGCCCGCCTCGAGGCCGCACTCGCGATCTGGCGGGGCCGGCCCTACGAGCAGTTCGCCGACGCCGAGTGGGCCGCGGCCGAGACCGCCCGCCTGACCGAGCTGCGCCACATCGCACGCGAACGGGCCGTCACCTCGCTGCTGCGCCTCGGCCGGCCCGGCGACGCCGCCCTGGCCGCGCGCGAGCTCACCGGCGAGGAACCGCTGCGCGGCGAGCCGTGGCGGCTGCACGCTCTCGCGTTGTGGGCGGGCAACCGGTCGGCCGACGCCCTCGCCGTGCTCGCCGCGCACCGCCGCCTGGTCGCGGCCGAGCTGGGTCTTGACCCCGAACCGGCGATGGTGGCGCTGGAACAGGCCATCCTCGGGCAGCGGGCCGACGTGCTCGAAACCGCCCTGCGGCCGTCCGACGCGGTCCGCCCGGCCCAGCTCCCCCGCTCCCCCGAGGCGTTCTCGGGCCGCGACGACGAGCTTCGCCGACTCGACAAGCACAGCCTGGTCGTCATCAGCGGAACGGGCGGGCTCGGCAAGACCACCCTGGCCGTTCGGTGGGCGCACGAGGCCGCTGCCCGTTACCCCGACGGGCAGCTCTACGGTGACCTGCGCGGCTACTGCCCGATGGAGCCGCCCGCCGAACCCGGCGACATCCTCGGTGGGTTCCTCGGCGCGCTCGGCCAGCGGGTGCCGCCCAGCACCGAGGAACGGTCGGCGCTGTTGCGCAGCGTCCTCGCCGGACGGCGCATGCTGATCGTGCTCGACAACGCCCGCGACGCCGACCAGGTGCGACCCCTGCTGCCCGGCGCGCCCGGCTGCGCGGTCGTGGTCACCAGTCGCAGCCGGCTCGGCGATCTCGTCGTCGCCGACGGGGCGTACGCGATGCATCTCTCCGCCTTCAGCGACGACGAGGCGGTCGCCTACCTGCGCCGACGTCTCGGCCCGGCCGCCGACGCCGACATCGAGGCGCGGGACGCGATCGTGGCCCGCTGCGGTGGGCTGCCGCTGGCCCTGGCGCTGATCTGCGCGCGGGCCGCGTCGTCGCCGGCGCCGCTGCGCGAGATCGAGGCGGGGGTCGAGGGGCTCGACGCGTTCGCGGTCACCGGTGTCCGCCACGACCTGCGCGCCGTCTTCTCGTGGTCGTACCGGGGTCTCGCCGCGCCCGCCGCCCGCCTGTTCCGGCTGCTCCCGCTGCACCCCGGCGCCGAGGTGAGCGTCGAGGCGGCGGCCGCGCTGGCCGGGGTCGATCCCGCGGTGGCCCGGGTGCTGCTGCGCCGGCTGGTCGACGCGCACCTGATCGCCGAGCCGCGGCCCGGCCGGTTCACGCTGCACGACCTGCTGCGGGCGTACGCCCGGGAGATCGCCCCGCCCGAGTCCGGCGCGCTGCGCCGCCTGCTCGAGTTCTACCTGCACTCGGCCCGCAGCGCCGCGCTGCTGCACTCGCCGTACCGCCACCCCGTGATGGTCGGGCCCGGACCGGCCGGCCTCTCGTTCGCCGGCCCGGCCGCGGGCACCGCCTGGCTCGACGACGAGTACGAGAACCTCGGCGCGCTGCTGGAGCTGTGCCGCACGCCGCAGTGGTCGTCGTACCTGCCGCCGTTCGTGTGGGTGCTGACCCCCTACCAGCAGGACCTGCGTTTCCACCTGGCCGACTCGCTGACCCTGTGCCGCGACGCCCTCGCGGTCGCGTCCGACCGATGGTGGGTCGGCTACCTGCACTACGTGCTCGGCCGCGGCCTGCTGCGACTCGACCGGCCCGCCGAGGCACGGGCCGAGCTGGCCAAGGCGATCGCGGTCGGCCGGGCGAGCGGCGACCCGGTGGCGCTCGCCAACGCCCTGCTCGGTGTGGCCGAGTCCATCGTGGGCACGCATTCCTCGCCGACCCGCGAGCAGGCGGCCGAGGCCTACCCGTTCGCGGCCGAGGCCCGTGAGCTCTACGTGCGGCTCGGCAACGACCAGGGCCGGGCCGAGGTGGCCGGCGCGCTGCACCCGCTCGCGTGGCACCACGCCTGGCAGCCGGACGGCCGGGCCGAGGCGCTGCGCCTGTTCGAGGCGACCCGCCACCCCGACCTGCCCCGCCTGACCATGGCCCTCGACCTGCCCGAAAGTGAGGCCCCATGACCACGAGGCTGCTGATCAGTCTCGCCTGGATCGTTCTCATGTCCCCCGGCGCGGCGATGCTGGGCGCGGCCGTCATCATCGGAGCCGGCATCGCCCCCGCCCCGCGCGGCCGCCTGTGGGACGGCCCGGTGACGGCTCTGTCCCGGCCCGTCCTCGGGCTCTACTTCTTCATGCTGGGCTTGGCCTTCGTCGCCGTGGTGACCCTGACCAAACACCTGCACGACAGCCCGTCCTACCTGGCCGTCGTCGCGGCTCCCGCCGCCGTCACCGCAGTCCTGATCGTCGGCTGGATCGTGATGGCCCGCCGCGTCAGCCGGCGAGATCCCGCCGGACCCGCTCCGCGAAAGGCTTGAGCTCGGCGTCGATGCGGGCCGCCTCGGTCTCGGTGAGGGTCACCGCGGCGGCCACGCGCGGGCGGCGTTCGAGCATCTCGGCCCGCAGGCCGCCCGGCGGGTGGGAGGCGAACAGGGACACGTCGGCGTGGCGGCTGAGGCGGCGCAGCAGGGGGATGTTCGGCGCCTGGTTGGCGCGGGCGAGGCGGGCGGCGGCGAGCCACGCGTCCGGCCCGTGGCCGGCGCGGGCCTCGCGGCGGATGACGGTGTCGAGTGCGTCGCGGATCAGCAGGTGGTCCTCGAGGCGTACGGCAGCGTCGGTTCCGCCCGCTCGGGCGCCCAGCTCGTCGGCGAGGTACTCGGCGCGCTGGGAGTCACGCTGGCTCGTCCACACCAGCAGCAGGTGCAGCAGGGACGTCGTACGGGAAAGGATCCACCCCAGGCCCCGGGTGAGCAGGCCGATGAAGCCGCCCGCGTCGGCCGAGCCGTCCACGTCGAGCGCGTCGGCGACCCGGCCGAGCGTCGTCTCCGCGACCTGGGTCAACGGTCCGCGGCGGATGTCGCCGTTGACGAAGTGGCCCAGTTCGTGGCCGAGCAGCGCCACCCGCTCCTGCGGCTCGAGCGTGGCCCACAGCGGCAGGCCGAGGCCGAGCACTCGCTGCCGGCGCAGGCCGACCGCGTTGGTGAAGGCGTTCAGGTCGTACTCGACGGTGATGATCTGCGGCGTGGGAGCCCCGACCGCCTCGGCCACGCGGCGCACCAGGCCGAACAGCGCGGGCGCGGCGGCCTCGTCGAGCGGTCGCCGCTCGCCGAGCGAACCGAGCCGGGGCCGCAGCAGGAAGGCGAGGCCGAGCAGGACGATCCCGCCGACGGTGGCCAGGCTGAAGAAGTCGAAGAAGATCAGCCACAGTCCGAGTACGGCCAGAGCCAGCACCCCGCCCAGCAGGAGCACCGCCGCGGCGAGCGTCACGAACCGGGCCGCCGTCATTTTGCGCGGCACGAGCGGCCCGCCGGCGAGGGCCTCGAACTGTCCGACGGTCAGCCGGTAGGCCACCCGGTGCAGCCGGCGGTCGAGCCACCGCCAGCCGAACACGACGGGCACGGCGCGGTCGAGGTTCCAGTCGCAGGAGGGGCACCACGGCCGCGGGAAACCCGTGGTCACCGTCGGTTCCGCGCAGCGCGGGCAGGCTGTGGTGGTGGTCACGGGGGATGATCTTGTACGGCCCGAGTACCGGGCGCAACCCCGTATCGATCCTATCTGTACACCGGGATCGGCCTGGTGCTGCTGCGGCTGACCGTTTTTCGGTCGCGCGACGAAGGACCGTCGGGGATCATGCCCACGTGAGCAGTCGACTGAGGGCCATCGCCCGCGAGACCGTGGAGATCGCGTCGCGGGGCGGGTACGGGGCCGTGGACATCGCGGACGACGTGTCGCGGGCCGTGCGCGGCACCCGTCTCTACCGGCCGGACGAAGCAGTGGCAGCCCCGCCGGTCGCGCCGGTCGCGGCCGCGCTCGAGGTGACCGGTGAGTCGACCCTGGCCGCCGCGCGGCGGCTCGGCGGGGACGTGGCGTGCCTGGTGTTCGCGTCGGCCCGCAACCCCGGCGGCGGTTTTCTCAACGGCGCGCAGGCCCAGGAGGAGAGTGTCGCCCGCAGCTCGGCGCTCTACCCGTGCCTGCGGGCGGCCGGCGAGTTCTACGCCTACCACCGCGCGCACGAATCACTGGCCTACAGCGACCGCGTGATCTATTCGCCCTCGGTGCCGGTGATTCGCGACGACAAGGGCGCGCTGCTCGACTCGCCGTACCCGGTCTCGTTCCTGACCGCCGCCGCCCCGAACCGGTCGGCGATCGCCCGCAACCAGCCATCATCGCTTCCTGAGGTGCCGGGCGTGCTCGCTCGCCGTGCTTCCCGGATCCTCGCGATCGCCGCCGCGCACGGTCACCGCCGCCTCGTGCTGGGAGCGTGGGGCTGCGGCGTGTTCGGCAACGACCCGATCGTGGTCGCCGACGCGTTCGCCGCGGCCCTGCGGGCCAACCCGTGGTTCGACCAGGTCGTCTTCGCGATCCTCGACCGCACGCCCGACTCTCCGACGCGAGCGGCGTTCCACCGGCTCTGACCGCCGACTCACCCGCGCGGGCGGCGTTCAACCGGCTCTGAGCTGGGTATTCTCGCGTCCGTGCTGCTGAACCCCCGACGGCCCGGTTGCCGCATCCGGTACGCGTTCTGATCGTGCACACCGTCGAGCTGTTGCCTGATGAAGAGCTGACTGCGGGCGTACGGGATCTGTGGGCTCTGCTTCTCGAGGCGGGGTTGCCGAGTCTGGCCTGGCTGCCACCGGCTACCGGTCTGTTCGTTGCGGCGCGTTCCTACGATACGGAGACGCGCACCGTCCGCGATCTTCGGTGAAACGCCTGGTCACGATGGTTCAGCGGGCTGGCAGGAACTTCACAGGCGCGTTGCCGATACTGCTGGTGGTCATGCCGTCGAAGCAATGTGAGGTGCACACGTGTCCGTGCTCGCCGAAGCCGCCCCCGACACTTCCGGGGGGCTGACCGGGTGGGCCGTCGGCCTCATGGAGTCGCTGGGCGGCGTGGGTGCCGCCCTGATCGTCGGCCTGGACAACCTGTTCCCGCCGATCCCCAGCGAGCTGGTGCTGCCGCTGGCCGGGTTCTCGGCCAGCCGGGGCGTGTTCAGCCTGCCCGAGGCCCTTTTCTGGACCACGCTGGGCTCGGTCGTCGGGGCGATCATCGTGTACTGGGCCGGGGCGCTGCTCGGCCGTGAGCGCACGCGCAACCTGGTCGCGCTGATCCCGCTGGTCAAGGTGCAAGACTTCGACCGCTGCGAGGAGTGGTTCGCCAAGCACGGCACGAAAGCGGTCTTCTTCGGGCGCATGGTGCCGCTGTTCCGCAGCTTCATCTCGCTGCCGGCCGGTGTCGAACGCATGAGCTTCTGGAAGTTCACGCTGCTCACGACGCTCGGCAGCCTCATCTGGAACAGCCTGTTCGTGACGGCCGGCTTCATCCTGGGCGAGAACTGGCACCGCGTCGAGGGCTACGCCGGCGTCTTCCAGAAGATCGTCATCATCGGCGTCGTGATCGGCATCGGTTACTTCGTCTGGCAGCGCGTGCGCTCCAACCGCCTGATCACCCCGGACGCCGACCCCGACGCCACCATGCTTCTGCCGGTGATCCCCGACCGCCGAGCCGACACCACGTCGTACGACCGCAACACCCCCGGTGCCCCTCACGACCGAGGAACGACCGCGGCCACCCCCTACGGCCCCGACACGGCCGCCGGTGCCCCTTGGGGCCGCGAGACGAACGACCCCCGGGCCTCTCGCGACCTGGACGCCACGGTGATCCTGCGCACCATCCCCGGCCAGCAGCCGGACAACCGCCGCCACCCCTGACACCCTCGCCCCAGCGGGCGCAGCATCAGAAGCCGGCCCGGGTCCGCCCGCGGCCGGCTTCTCTGTGAGCGGTGAAATTGGCCCCGCCACCCGGCCGCGCCCGGGGGGAGGGCTGCGGCCGGATGGCGGGTGCTGGACGCGGCGCGGGGACGAGTGCGCCGCCGAGGGTGTCCAGCTCGCGGGCGGCGGACCTCTGGCGGAAGGTCCGCCGCTCGGCGGGAGGGCGGCGGCCCGGCTGTGAACCGGGGCCGCCGCCGGTTACGAGTTGTAGGCCTTGGCGGTCACCGTCAGCCCGCGCGGGCGGCCGAGCCGGCACGGCCACGACGCGACGACCTTGCGGCTCTCCCCCGGGAGCAGCCAGAAGTAGTTGTCGTCGTAGGTCGCCGGCAGTACCCGCTCGCCCTTGCCGTCGCGGACCGCCAGCCGCACCAGGGCGGCTGCCGCGTCACCCCGGTTGGTGACCGTGGCCGTGATGGCCTCCTCCCCCGGCCGGCTCGCCGAGCTCGTGGTCACCGTGAGACGCGTCTTCGGCATCGACGACAGCGCGCGCATGTCGGCCGACTCCGCATACCGCCAGTACGTGTTGTCCGAGATCAGCGCACCCCGCCGGTCGCGCATCTCCAGGCGTACGAGGTGAAGTTTCGCGCCGGCCGGGACCGCGACCCCGAACGCCGCCGTGGTGGATGACGCCTCCACCGATACCTTCTGGGACTTGACCGGGCCCAGCGCGCGGCCGTTCAGGTCATAGGCGCGGGCCGACACCGTGACATCGTTCAGCGGCTCCGGCGTGTGGTTGACCGCGCGCACCGTCCACGTGGCCGGGTCGGCCTGCACGTGCCGGGGCTCGCAGCTCTTGCGGGAGCCGTAGTAGGCGCCGTTCACGTCCAGGTCGTAGTCGTACGTCTGCCAGACCGTGCTGTACCAGGCCGGGTGCGACATCCACAGCAGCAGCCCCGAGGCGTTGTGGAAGAGGCTCGCGTTCCACGCCTCGAACATCGCTCGGTGGTTCTCGTAGTTGATGAACTGCGCCCGGCTGGTGAACTCGTCCAGCGACGACGCGACGCCGAGCCGATCCTCGATCGCCTTCTGGTACCAGTCCACGTGCTGGTTCCCGTTCGACGCCCAGTCGTGATATCCCCAGACCTGGCTGATCGGCCACGCGGGCTCGTCCCCGGCCAGGTTGAGCATCGTCTCGGGGTGCGGCACGACGGGCATGCCGATCTCGGTGTGGAAACCGAGCACGCCGGCCTTGTAGACGTTCCGGTCCCCGTACGTGTCCGGGTCGATCCAGTGCCACGGTCCGGTGCCGCTGACCACGCCCGCGTTCGACGACGGGATGTACGCGACCTCGGGGTCGAGCTCGGCCACGGCCTTGCGGATGCCCGCGTCGATGGCCGGCGGCGGGAACTGCTCGTTGGCCGCGCACCACACCGCGATGCTCGGGTGGTGCCGGTAACGGCTGATCGTGTCGTAGACGATCGCGTCGTAGGTGGGCGACCCCTCGATGAACGGCCCCGCCTCCCAGAAGTCGTTCCACACGAGGATGCCGTACTCGTCGCAGGCCGCGTAGAGCTCCTCGCGGTTGCTGCTGCCGATCCAGTTGCGGATCATGGTGAAGTTCATGTCGCGGTGCAGCGCGACCGTCTCCCGCGTGCGGTAGGGCTCGGTGCGGCGCAGCATCTCGTCCCAGCCCCAGTTGCCGCCCCGGCAGAAGACCTTCGTCCCGTTGACGCTGATCGTCAGCTCGGTCGCGGCGTTGTCCACAGCCTTGACGTCCGTCCAGTGCTCGCCGTCGTCGGAGATCTGCACGACGAAGTCACGGGCGTACGCGGTCTCCCACGCGAGCTCGACCTGATCGAACGCGACCCGCGCGCCGAGGTCGACCTGAATCCACTGGTTGTCCTGCGCGTCCGAGGCCCACCGCGTACGGGGATTGCCGTCGGTGACGTTGGAGGCGGGACTCGAGCCCTCGGCCGTCGAGGCGGTCGCGGGCCGGTTCAGGGCCAGATCGGTGGACAGGTCGGCCTTGCGGCGCACCGACAGCGTCCACAGCGAGAATCCCCAGTCGGTCGCGCGGTGGCCGCCCTGGATGCGCACATGCTGCGCGCTTCGCTCGTCGAAATCCACAACCTGGCGTCCGGTGTTGCCCACAGGCGTCTCGTTGTTGACGGTCGTCAGGTCTGTCCACAGGTCGCCGTCCGCGGACACCTGCACGCGGAACCTCATCGCGAACGCCTGTTCCCACAGGATCGTAACCCGGTCGAAGCCGGTGGCCGTCCCCAGGTCGACCTGCACCCATTCGCCGTCGCGGTAGTCCGAGGTCCAGCGCGTGCCGTCGTTGCCGTCCACCACCGCACCGGGCGTGGTCCCGTCGGCCGCGCTCGACGCCGTGGCGGTCTTGCCCAGGGCCAGGTCGGCGCCGTCCACACCGTCGCGCACCTGGACGGCCCACATCGACACGCCCCAGCCGGTCGCCCGCTGGTCGTTCTGGATGCGAACGTACTGCAGGTTCTGCCGATCGAAGGTGACGGTCTGGGCGGCCTTGCCGTTCTGGAAGTCCAGCGGCGGCTTGCCGGGCGGGGTGATGATGACCGGCTGGAACGAGTCGTACGCGAACTCGCGGATGCCGAAGCGGCTCGTGCGGGTGTCGCTCACCGAGCGTCCGACGGTCGCCGAAACGCTCAGGTCGTGCAGGTTCGGCTCGCCGTAGCCGTTGGGCCACCACAGCTTCGGGTTCTTCACCCGCACCGGCTTGAACACCACGTCGATCTTCGCGCCGGCCGGAACGGTGACCGTCTGCTCCAGGCGCACCTTGTCGAACGACGCACGCACGGTCACCTTGGTCGCGGTGCCGGCGACGTTGCGTACCGGGACGGTGACGGTCAGGTCGGCAATCGACGTGCCGGTCAGCTTGGTGGAGACGTGGCTGTCGCCGATGACGATGTCGCCGGTGCTGCGCAGGCGCACGTGGTTCCAGATGCCGCTGACGCGGTCGCGCACGGCGGGCATCCAGTCCCAGCCCGACACGGCCAGGTAGGTCGGCGAGTCCAGCCAGATCGAGCCGCCGTGCAGGAACGTCCAGCTCGTGAGCGTTTTGTCGCCGGGCGTTCCCGGGTGGGGCATCGGGTCGACCCGTACGGCGACGGTGTGGTCGGTCCTGCCCTTGAGCGCCTCGGTGATGTCGATCGTGCCGCGCGCGAACGGGTGCGTGACGGTGCCGAGGTTCTTACCGTTGACCCAGGTGGTGGCGGCGTGATTGATGCCGTCGTACTCGAGCCAGACGTGCCGGCCGGCCGACGTGTCGAGGTCGCGCGGCAGACGGAACTCACGCCGGTACCACCAGGAGTGCCGCGAGAGGGCCTCGGGGACGCGCAGGTTCTCGAAGCCGCCGACCGGGTCGGGCAGGTGACCCTGCTCGACGAGCGTGGCCAGGACCGTGCTGGGAACAGTGGCGGGCAGCCAGTCGCGCGTATCGCGCTTGCCTGTGGACAACGCGGCGCCGTCCACATCGACGAAGTCGTCCAGGGTGAGCGCCCAGCCGTTCTCCACAGGCACGGTGCCGTCCGCGGCGACGGTCAACGCCGGAGCGGGCCGGGTGTTGCCGCCGGCCCAGTCGGTCCAGCCGGTCGCCTTGGGCTGCGCGGACAACGGACGCCCGTACACCTGGAAGCCGTTGAGGCCGACCGGGTTGCTGTTGTGGCGGCGCGACACGCTCATGCGCACGTGGCGGGCGCGGACCGGGGCGGACAGGGCGATCTCCTGCGTGCCGCCCTGACCGTTCGTGGTTTCGTACGCGGTGGTCCAGCTCTGGCCGTCGGTGGAGACGTCGAGCTTGAACGCGACCGCGGCGCTGGAGAGGATCTCGTCGCCGTCGGCCTGGTTGTAGTTGCCGTCGAAGGGCGGGTCGGCCAGCGTGGCCTCGAACGTCAGCGTGACCGACCGGACCTCGCAGACCGCCTGCAGGTCGACGGCGATCCACTGCGGGTCGCCGTCGCCCGCCCGCCAGCCCGAGCCGCGTACGCCGCCCCGCGAAAGCCCATCGACCGCGAACCAGGCCGGCGTCGGGGCGTACGCGGTGGACGACGCCGTGACGGGCCGGAATTTAGCCAGGTCAGAGGGGGCGGGAACGGTGCCCGGGGCGCCCGCGGGGTGGGCCGGGGCGGCGGGGTGGGCCTGCGCGGCGCTCGGAACGAGGGCATTGACCCCAATCGAGGCGAGCAGGCCGCCACCGGCGCTGAGCAGCGCACGGCGCGAGACAGACGGTGTGTCGACCATGAGGACTCCAGGGAAGTGACAACGTTGTCAGGTGCCATGACAACGCTGTCATTTACACCGCAGGAAGTCCAATGTGTCAAGATCTCGTTTCGAACTACTCCAACCCGCGGTCGCTCCGTGGCAGCTCAGGGCCATGTCGGCGGCGGCGAAATTTCAGAGCTCAGCGCTCGCGCGCGACACCGACGCGGGGCTCGCGGACGACACCGGGCACAGGACCTCCGCGCGACCGCCGGCTCAGAACTCGCAGGCGACTGCCGGGCTCAGAGCTCCCGGCCGACACCGGGCTCAGAGCTCGCGGGCGACCGCCGGACACAGAACTTGCCCACGACCGCCGGACACAGAGCTCGCGGGCGACCGCCGGACACAGAACTTGCCCACGACCGCCGGACACACAGCTCCGGGCCGACCGCCGGGTTCAAGGCTTGAGCGCGACGCCGGCCCAGATGCTGACGCGGCTCGGGTCGACCGGCTCGGCATCCCCGTCGGGACGCCAGTCCGACACCAGCGCCACGCCGGGGTCGACCAGCTCGAGACCGTCGAACAGTGCCGTGAACTCGTCGCGGTCGCGCGGCCAGATGTCGCTCCGGCCCGAATCGAGCATCCGCCGATAGGCCGCCTGCTCGTGCGGCGGCATGAAGTCGAGCGTGAAATGCGTGGCGGCGAGGTAGCTTCCCGACGGAAGCTCGTCCACCAACCGTTTCACGAGCCCGCGCGCCGCGCCCGGACCCGGCACGAAATGCAGCACGGCGACCAGCATCAACGCGACCGGCCGGGACAGATCGAGGGCAGCGCGAAGCTGAGGGGCATCGAGAATCGAGTCGGGATCCCGCAGATCCGCCTCGATGTAGTCGGTGACGCCCTCCGGAGTGCTGTTGAGCAGCGCCCGCGCATGGGACATGACGAGCGGGTCGTTGTCGACGTAGAGCACCCGGCTGTCCGGCGCGACACGCTGCGCCACCTCGTGGGTGTTGTCGGCCGTCGGCAGGCCGGTGCCGACGTCGAGGAATTGCCGGATCCCGGCGTCGGCGGCCAGAAACCGTGTCATGCGGCCGAGCACGTCACGGTTGGCCCGGACCCCGGCCCGCATCCCGGGAAACATGCGCTCGATCGCGTCGGCGGACTCACGGTCGGCCGCGAAGTTGTCCTTGCCGCCCAGCCAATAGTTGTAACGCCGAGCAGGATGCGCAACCGACGAGTCGATCGCCGCGGATGTGGACTCCAGCTCGGTCATGATGTCCCCCATCGACAATCAAAAATATGGACGGCCATACTGTATAAGGCCGATCAAGACCGGGTACGCCTGTCCGCTTTCGATCACGTCACGAAGCCGGAGGGCCGCGACGGGACCCCCTCCGGCGGTTCTCCACCCGCGCTATCCACTTGCCGCGCGCCAACAAGTCGGTTCTGAACCCGCGGAGCGCCACCCGAGCGGTTCTCCACCCGCGGAACGCCACCCGAGCCGTTCTCAACCCGCGCTGCTCACTCGCCGCGCGGCAACGGGAACGTTCGCCACCACCACCGACCTGCAACAGAACGGCACACCCACCGAGGCACTGAACACATTGGAAATCGCGGCGGCGCTGGCCGAGAGCATGGTCGATCTGCGCGGTGTCGCCTACGCCCGCAACCGTCAAGCCCTGGTGCTGTGGACGCTCGGCCGTGTGGACGAATGCCGCACCACCCTCCCGGATTTCGGCGACGACCTGCTCGCCGCCTTCCTCCGAGTGCTCCTGAACAAGGACCGCCTCGAGTTGCAACGAGTGCTGGCCGCCGCGGGCGCCACCGGAGATCGTGACGTCGAGACGCTCGCCGCGGAAGCGCTCACCGCGCCCTGACGCCCCCTCAAATCCCGGGCGCCCATCACCGGGGTCGGCCAAGGCGATTGTCTCCCTCCCGGGCCACCACTATTTAAGGTTATTTATGGTTCGGGGCTCATCCGCTGCTCCCAGCGAGTTCGTAGTTGTCGGTACAGCACCACCGAAACCGCCCCACCCGCGAAGGAGCCCCACGATGTATCGGACCCAACGGCGCAAGATGTCCTCGACGACCCGCAAGGTTGTGCTGGGAGCGTCCGCCGTGGCCCTGGCTGGTGGCGCGTTCGCCGTAGGCACCGGCCTGAGCAGCGCCGGCGAGAACTGCGACGGCCTCGACCAGGCGCTGCGCCAGAACCTGCAGTTCATCGCCGGTCAGCGTGCCGCCCCCGACGCGCAGTCGGAGGCCCGCATCGCCAACCGCCAGGCCGTGGTCGACCTGATCAACCAGCGCCGCGTGGTCGCCGGCTGTACCAAGAACGTCGCCGCCGAGGTCCCCGGCGCTGCCGCCAAGCCCGGCGGAAACAACCAGGCCGGCGGCCACAACGGCGCCAACCAGAACGGCGGCGGTCAGAACGGCGGCGGTCAGAACGGCGGCAACCAGGCCGGTGGCGCCACCAAGCCGCCCGCCACCAAACCCCCGGCGGCCAACCCTCCCGCCGGTAACGCCGGCAACACCGGTAACGCCGGGACCGGCGCGGGCGAGGTTGTCTGCAAGGGCTCCACCGTCACCCTGTCCGGCGAGGCCGGCGCCCCGTTCGCCTCGAGCGGAACGTTCCCGCTCGGCACCACGCTGAAGGTCACCAACCTGGACAACAACAAGAGCATCACCGTCAAGGTCGAGACGACCTCCGGAAGCTGCGTGCTGCTGAACAACGCCGCGTTCGAGGAGGTCCGCGAGCCCGGCAAGTTCCTGATCCGCCGGGCCGTCATCGAGCGCGTCGGCTGACTCGCGCACCAACGTGCACCAAGTGTGCGCCCGGCGATCGTCCCTACCGATCGCCGGGCGTCGCCGTGTTCAACGGCATCGCTCGCAACGGAGCCTTGCGCACCTTGTTGGATCCCGTGCGCGGCAGCCCTTCCACCACCTCGACGTAGACCGGCAGCTTGTATCTGGCCAGCCTCCCGCCGAGGAACGCGCGCAACTCCCCGACGTCGACTCGTCGGCCCGGTTTCGCCACCACGAACGCGCGCCCTACCTCGCCCCACTTCTCGTCCGGCACGCCGACCACCGCCACCTCGGCCACGTCGGGATGCTCGAAGATGACCGACTCGACCTCGGCCGGATACACGTTCTCCCCACCGGACACGTACATGTCCTTGAGCCGGTCGACGATGTGGAAATGGCCGCTCTCATCCACAAGCGCGACGTCCCCCGACCGGAACCACCCACCGTCCGCGAACGCAGCTTCGGTCGCGGCCTGATCATCCCAGTACCCGGGTGTGACATTCGGCCCGCGCACGAGAACCTCGCCCGGCTCCCCCACGTCCGCGTCGCTCATATCCGGCCGCGCACATCGCACATCCGCGAAGAAGACCGGCACTCCCGCCGACCCGACATGCGCCAGGCTCTCCCGCGCCTCCAGGAACGTCGCCCCCGGCGCGGTCTCCGTGAGCCCATACCCCTGGCAGAAGGTCAAACCCCTTTCCTGGTACGCCGTGATGAGCGCGGGAGGTACCGAGGCGCCCCCGCTCATCACGCTGCGCACCGACGACAGATCCGCCGACCGCCAGCGCGGCGACTGAGCCAACCCCGCGAACATCGCCGCTACCCCGAACATCCATGTCACCCGCTCGGAGGCGATCAGGTCCAGGGCGTTGTCCACATCCCAGCTCGGCATGAGCACACTGGTCCCGCCCTTGAGGAACGTCGGCAGCAGGCATTGATCGAGCGCCGCCACATGAAACAGCGGCGCCCCGACCAGCCCGACCTCGTCCGCGCCGACGTCCACCCCCACCAGCAGGTTGAAGCAGTTCCACACGACGTTCCCGTGCGTCAGCACCGCACCTTTGGGCCGTCCCGTGGTCCCCGAGGTGTAGAGAATGAACGCGGGCTCATCGAGCCCCACGCTCACCTCGACCTCCCGCCGCATCTCGTCCACAGCCGGCAACGACAGGCCGTCGGCCTTCTTTTCCACAGCCCTCGTGACCCCTGCGGCGTCCCCAGCACGCGCCGCCGGGAACGGCAAAGCATCCGCGATCGAGTGCAAGGGCACGAGTGCCGCCGCGGTGTTCAGCCCCTCGGCTGTCCCCGCGCACGACGGAGCGAACACGAGCAGTTTCGTGCCGCTGTGGGCAAGCATGAAGTCGATCTCGGGAGCGGTGAGCCGGAAGTTCAGCGGCACAAAGATCCCGCCCAGCAGGTGTGCCGCGAACATCGTTTCGACCAGCCCGGGATGGTTCGGCCCCAGATAAGCCACGCGATCGCTCGGGGCGACGCCTGCCTTCCGAAATCGGCGGGCGAGCCGAACAACCCGTTCGTACAGTTCGCCATAAGTGACCGAGCGCCCCTCGAAGACAAGCGCCACCCGACCCGGCGACATCGCGGCTCGCCTCCCCGGCCAACCGCCCAGACCGGAGTTTCTCATCTCGACCACACCCAGCACCTCGCGCGCGCCCAAGCGGCAAAGACTTCACCAGGCGTGCAAGCTGGAAGGAGACCGCTAGCGCGCAGGTTCGGGACGGCCGGGCTCATGAGTAATAGCGGTATATCGGACGGGCTACGCACGCCGGCTTGTCGACGCCGTCGATCTGGACCGTGAAGGTCAGGGCCATCTGGACGCAGCGCGGGGCCACCTCCTCGACGGTGTCCACGGTGGCGGCCAGCCGGATCTTCGAGCCCACGCGGACCGGGGTGGGGAAGCGGACCTTGTCGAGGCCGTAGTTGACGCCCATCTTGATGCCGTCGACCTGAAGCAGCTCCGAGAAGAACGGGATCACCAGCGACAACGTCAGATAGCCGTGGGCGATCGGGCCGCCGAACGGGCCCTTCCCAGCGCGTTCCACGTCGACGTGGATCCACTGATGGTCGCCGGTCGCTTCGGCGAAAGCGTTCACCCTGTCCTGCGTGACCTCGAGCCACGAGCTGTGCCCGAGGTCCCGGCCGGCGAAGGTCTTGAGCTCGTCCAATCCGCTGACGGTGATCATGAGGAGTTCTCCTTGTCGTCGGTGAGCCCGGAGGGCCGAAGGTCGTCGGTGAGCCCGGAGGGGCGGGGATCGTCGGTGAGGCCGAGCAGGCGGGCCGCGTTGTGTTTGAGGATTTTGGGGCGGACCTCGGGCTTGATGTCCAGGGTGGCGAAATCGGCCATCCAGCGGTCGGGGGTGAGCACCGGGTAGTCCGAACCGAACAGCACCTTGTCCTGCAACAGGGTGTTGGCGTAACGAACGAGCTGTGGAGGGAAGTATTTCGGCGACCAGCCCGACAAATCTATGTGGACAAGGGGCTTGTGGGTAGCGACAGCCAACGCCTCGTCCTGCCAGGGGAACGACGGATGCGCGAGAATGATCTTCAGGTCGGGGAAATCCACAGCCACGTCGTCCACAAGCAGTGGGTTCGAATAGCGCAGACGAACACCGCCACCGCCGCGCACTCCGGCTCCGATCCCGGTCTGCCCGGTGTGGAAAAGTGCGGGAACACCCAGCTCCTCGATCGTCTCGTAGAGCGGGTACGCGAACCGCTCGTCCGGCGCGAAACCCTGCAGGCTCGGATGAAACTTGAACCCGCGTACGCCGTAGTCGTTCACGAGACGCCGGGCCTCGCGGATGCCGGCCCGCCCGCGGTGCGGATCCACAGACGCGAACGGAATGAGCACGTCGCTGTGGACAGCGCAGCCCTCAGCGACCTCCTCGTTGTGGATACGCGGATGCCCGGTGAGATGCTCGGCGTCCACGGTGAAGACCACCGCGGCCATTCGGCGCTCCCGGTAGTAGCCGGCCATCTGGTCGATCGTCGGTTGCCGCGGCCCACCCGCCTTGAAGTAGGCCGCCGACGCGCCCAGCAACTCCGGGCTGAGCGACCCCCGCCCGTCCCGCCCCACCTCGCAATGCGTATGAACATCAACGGCAACCAGTGGCTCGACGTTCATGACGTCCCTCTGCCCACGCCCAGCCCACCGGAGGACGGCGACGGCGACTCGGCCGGTGGGTTCGGGGCGGTGATTCCGTAGGTCTCTGTGCTGGGGGCGAAGGTTCGGGGCCACTCGGTGGCTATCGCTTCGGCGGTCCAGCCGCCGTCGGTGAAGGCCACCGTCTTCTCGGTGGGGTGGGACCACAGGGTCAGGCGGTCGCCGCCTATGCCTATGGCCTGACCGGTGATGTTCTGGGCCTCGTCCGAGGACAGGAAGACGATCAGGCCGGTTACGTCGTCGACCGATCCCATTCCCTCGTCGCGGCGCAGCCAGGGTGGGAGCGGGGCGCCTGTGCGTTCTGATTCCTCGATGGCGGGGGAGAACGCGGGGATCGTCTTCGTCATCTCGGTGGCCGCCACGGGGACGACCGCGTTGACCGTTATGCCGGCTCGGGCCAGTTCGAGCGCCCAGGTGCGGGCCATCGCGGCGATGCCCGCCTTGGCTGCCGCATAGTTGGTCTGGCCGAAGTTTCCGCGTTGACCGGCCGGGGACGACACCACGATGATGCGTCCACCGGAACCCTGTGCGCGCATGTGGACAGCGGCGGCCCGTGCACAGGTGAACGTTCCGCGCAGATGCACGTTGATGACCGAATCGAAGTCGTCGTCGGTCATTTTCCACAGGACCCGGTCGCGCAGGATTCCCGCATTCGTGACCATCACGTCCAGGCGTCCGAATTGTTCGACCGCGGTGTCCACAAGCTGTGAAGCGCTTCCCGCGTCCCCCACAGCGGCGGTGACCCCGACCGCGCGACCCCCCGAGGCGGTGATCGACCCGACCGCGGATGACACGGCAACCTGGTCGATGTCGTTGACGACCACGGCGGCCCCGGCGGCCGCGAGCGCGCGGGCATACCCGAGACCCAGCCCTCGCCCACTACCCGTGACGACGGCGACTTTCCCGGTCAGTCTCATCACTTCTCCTGTTGATCTCGCGTACGGGGTGGGATCGCCGCGCACGGAACGGCAGGCGCGCCAAGAACGGCAGGCGCGCCAGGAACGGCGACCGCGCCACAAGAGACGGGCGCGCGTGGGAGGGGAGGGCGGTCTCGGAGGACAGACCCTCATGAGGAGAGGCTGCCTCAGATGGCGGACGCCCGCGAGACGGCCCAGGGGATTCTGCGGGCACGCCCGCTTGAGAAGGCCTGCGGATGCGGGAGGACAAGCGATCCAGAGCGGGGACCATGCCGTGGGGCAGGTAGCGGACCGCGACTATCAGCAACAGGGCGTAGACCGCATACGACAGGACGCTGGGGGCGTACGTCGGCATGCCGGGCTGGGTGCCCAGCGTGTTCAGCACCTGTACCAGCAGGACGATCACCGTTGCGCCGACCAGCGGGCCGGTCAGGGTTCCGAGGCCGCCCACCACCGCCATCACCACGAACTCGATCGACAGCAGCACCGGGAACGAACCCGGCGACAGGTAGCCCAGGTAGAAGGCGTAAACCCCACCGGCCAGCCCCGCGAAGGCCGCTGACAGCGCGAACACGGCCAGCCGATAAGCCCCGACCGGCACTCCCCCAGCCGCCGCCGCCATCTCGCTCGACGCCGAGGCGCGCAGGCCCCGCCCGGCCCGCGAGCGCACCACGTTGTGCGAGATCAGGAGCACCAGACCCAGAGCGGCCAACGCGAGGTAGGCGTAGGTGAGGTCGGAGACCGCCTCCCAGCCGCCCACCGAGAACCGCGGGATGCCCTGCAACCCGATCGCCCCGCCCGCCCACGTCCCTTGACTCAGCAGCGAGAGCAGGATCAGTTGCACGGCCAGGGTCGCGAAGGCCAGGTGGTGTCCCCGCAACCGCAGCAGCGGCGCGCCCAGCAACACCGCCGCCGCGGCCGCGATCACCGGCGCCGCCAGCAACCCGGCCAACGGTGGCAGGCCGTGCACCGAGAGCAGCCCCGCCCCGTACGCCCCGATCGCGTAGAACGCCGCCTGCCCGAGCGACACCTGACCGGCGTACCCCATCAGCAGTGACACCCCGACCGTGACCGTCGCCGTCAGACCGAGCAGCACGAACGTCGCGAGATACCGCGAGGGCAGCAGGGCCGGCACCACCGCCGAGGCAAGCAGGAGGAGGAAGAGCTTCACGTAGCCTCCCGCACAGCCCCGGCCCGCGCCGCCTGCACGATCATCACCGCGAGCATGAGCAGCAACGCCACCTCCAGCTGATAGGCCCCGCCCCCGTACCCGGCGATCAACGTCTGCGCCACCCCCAGCAGCAGCCCGCCGGCCAGGGCGACGAACGGCCGCCGCAGCCCGCCCAGCACCGCCGCCGCGAAGCCGTTGACGATCAGTGCCACGTCGCTGTCGAAGGTCACCTGCTGCACCGGTGTCGTCAGCACCCCCGCCAGCCCGCCCAGCGCCCCGCCCAGCCCGAAGGCCAGCAGCCCCATCCGCCGGACGTCGATCCCCACAACCCGGGCCGCGTACGGATTCGACGCGCACGCCGTCAGCGCCTTGCCCAGGTCGGTGCGGGTGAAGAACAGCCCCATCGCCGCGAACACCGGCACGGTCACGCCCAGAATCAGCAGGTAGTGCGCCTGAACCCCGGCGACGACCCCGCCCAGGCCCGGGAACGACCGCGGTTGATCGCCCCACAGCACGATCTCGACCGCGTACGCGAACACGCCCACCCCGACGGTGATGATGAGCGACTGCCCCGGCGACCCCGTCACCAGCAGCCCGACCAGCACCCCGCACAGCGCGGCCACGGCCACCGCCACCAGCTCGGCCACCCCGTGCGGCAGTCCTCCCGCGAGCAGCGTCGAGGTCAGCATCGCGGCCACCACCGCGAACGCCCCCTGCGCGAAGTTCACGACTCCGGTCACCCGATAGATCGCGACCAGCCCGCTGCCGACCAGCGCATACCCCGCGCCGATTCCCAGACCGGTCAGGACGTACGCGAGGAGGTCGCTCATCCGAGATACGCCGTCGCGACTCGGGGGTCCTCCACCAGCGAGCGCGCCGGCCCGGTCACCACGATCCGGCCCGCTTCCAGCACGTACGCCCGTGAGCAGAGCGACAGGGCGAGCCGGGCGTTCTGCTCGATCAGCAGCACCGCCAGCCCCCGCTCCTCGTGCAGTTCGCGCAGGTGGCCGACGAGCGAGTCGACGACCAGCGGCGCGAGCCCCAGTGACAGCTCGTCGATCACCAGCACGTCGGGCCGGGCCATCAGCGCCCGCCCGATCGCCACCTGCTGTTGCTGCCCGCCCGAGAGCGTGCCGGCCACCCGTTTGCGCAGCGGGGTCAGCTCCGGCAGCAGCGCGTAGACGAAGGTCGTGTCGCGCCCCCGCCGCCCGTTGCGCCACCCGCCGAGCCGCAGGTTGTCGTCCACGCTGAGGTCCGCGAAGACCTCGCGCCCCTCGGGCACCTGGGCGAGCCGCCCCCGCACGACGACCCGCCCCTCGTACGGAACCAGCCCGGACAACGCCCGCACCAGGGTGGATTTCCCGGCGCCGTTGGCCCCGACGAGCGCCACCATCTCCCCCGCCTCGACGAACAGGCTCACGCCGTCGAGCGCGGTCGCCCCGTCGTAGCGCACGGTCAGGTCGTCCACCGAGACGATCACGCCGAAGCCCCGAGGTACGCCGTGATCACCCGGGTGTCGGCCCGCACCTGGGCCGGTGTCCCGTCGGCGATGACCTGCCCCAGGTCGAGCACGGTGACCCGGTCGGCCAGCCGCATCACGAACCCGACGTCGTGCTCGACCAGCAGCATTGTCAGCCCTTCGGCCCGCAGGTCGAGCAGCAGCGCGGCCAGCCGTTCGCGCTCCCCGGCCCGCAACCCCGAGGCCGGTTCGTCGAGCAGCAACAGCCGGGGCCGCCCGCACAGCGCCCGCGCCAGCTGCAACGCCCGCTGCTGGCCCAGCGGCAACGACGACGCCGGCCGCGAGGCCCACGAGACGATCCCGGTGCGCTCCAAACAGGAAAACGCCCGCGTACGGATCTCGCGCTCGGTCCGATGGTGAGAGGGCAGCCGCATCGCCGCGGCGACGAACCCGGCCCGGGTCGAACTGTGCGCCCCGACCATCACGTTCTCCAGCACCGTCATCCCGGCGAAGACGCGAGCGGCCTGGAACACCACCCCCACCCCGAGCCGAGCCCGCCGGTACGCCGGCAGACGGTCGATCCGGGTGCCGTCCAGCGTGACCGTTCCCGCGTCCGGGGCGAGTTGCCCGCCGATCAGCGCGAACAGCGTCGACTTGCCGGCGCCGTTGGGCCCGATGACCGCGCGCAGCTCGCCGGGCTCGACGGCGAGGTCCACGTCGCGTACGGCGTAGACCCCGCCGAAGGCCCGGGCCGCCCCCGTGACGGCGAGAGCGGCGCCCGCCGCCATCAGCGGCCGCCAACCTCGGCGAGTCTGGTCTTCGAATAGTCGGTCGGCTCGAATTTGCCGCCCCGCACGGTGGTGATGGCGATGAAGTCGGTCGTCAATCCGCTGTGGTCGGTGGCCGAGTATTTGTAGGTGCCGTTGGGTGTCGTGAGCGTGAGCCCTTCGAGCGCGTCGCGAACCTTCTTCCGATCGGAGCCGCCCGCTTTCTCGATGGCCGCCGCGAGCAGTTTCACGCCGCTGTAGCCGTCCTGCGCGAACTGCGGTGGCGGGTATCCGTGCTTCGCCTCGAAGGCCGTGGACAGCTCTTCGATCGCCGTCTTCTGCGCGCCGGCCGGCAGGGTCGAGCCGACCACGCCGATCGAGCCGGCGATCGTGACGCCCTCGGCGGCGGGCCCGGCCGGGTCGAGGAACAGCTTGCTGGCCTGGGAACCGGTCAGCACCAGCGGAATCTTCAGGCCGCCGGCCGCGTACTGCTTGGTCAGGGCCACGGCCGGAGCGCCGGTCGCCCACACCATCAGGGCCTGCGCCTGCGACGCCCGCACGTGGGTGAACACCGCGCTGAACTCGGTGGCGGTCGTCTGGAACTGCTCGATCGGGTCCAGGGTCACCCCGTACGCGGCGGCTTTGCTCTGCAGGCCCCGGAAGCCGGCCGACGCATAGCTGCTCTTGGTGTCGTAGGCGACGGCGACGCGCGTGAGCTTCGAGGCCTGGAAATACTTGAGCGCGGCCTCGGCATAGGTGCCCGACAATGCCGGGACGACGAAGACGTACGGATGGATGGGGCTGACCTGTTCGTCGGCGGGCGTGAGCGAGATGTAGGGGATCTGTTCGCGGTCGACCAGCGGAATGGTGGCCAGCGCGGAGTTGGAGAACGGCGAGCCGATGATGGCGTCGGAGCCGCCCTTGAGTTCGTTGAAGGCGAGCACGGCCTGGTCGGGCAGGCTCTTGTCGTCGCGGACGGACAGTTCGATCGTGCGCCCGCCGATGCCGCCGGCCGCGTTGATCTGCTCGACGGCCAGGGCGACGGACTTCTGGTTCTCGGAGCCGAGCGGCGAATAGTTGCCGGTCAGCGAGACGATCTGGCCGACGCGGATCGGGTCGTCGCCGCCACCACCGCTGCCACCGTCGTCGCCGCATGCCGCCGTGGCGAGCACCAGGGCCGCTGTCAGGACGTATCTGCGCACGGAACCTCCCCGAGGAAGGACGGGAGCGTGAGAACCGAAGTTAGGCGCATCTGGAACGGCCGTCAAGAATCTGCCTAACATCTTCCTCATGGTGCAACCGCAGACCCTGTTGCTGATGCTCTTCGGCGACTTCGTGCTCGACCGGAACGTCAGCGTCTTCTCGGGCAGCGTGATCGACGTGTGCGGACAGCTCGGCCTCTCCGAGCACGCCGCCCGCTCGACCCTGACCCGCATGGCCGGGCGTGACCTGCTGACCCGGCGGCGGGCGGGCCGGCGCGTCTACTTCGGCCTGACCGAACGCTCGACCGCGATCCTGCGCGACGGCCGCACCCGCATCTGGGAGACCGGCGCCGTCAACGACCGCTGGGACGGCACGTGGACGCTGCTCAGCTTCTCGCTGCCCGAGTCGTGGCAGCGCCAGCGGCACGACCTGCGCTCCCAGCTGGCCTGGGCCGGGTTCGGGCCGATCCAGGGCGGGTTGTGGATCGCGCCCGGCGAGGTCGGCGCCCAGCAGATCGTGCGCGACCTGGGCCTCGAGGCGCACGCGCGGGTCTTCCACGCCCGGGCCGACGCGCTCACCGACGTCGGCGTGATGGTCCGAGACGCGTACGACCTTGAGGCGCTGGCGCTGCGCTACGCGGAGTTCCTGGCCCGCTGGGACGGGCCGCCCCCGCTCGACGACCCCCTCGCGGCCCGGCTCAGCCTGATCGCCGAGTGGCTGCACGCCATCCGACGCGACCCGCGCCTGCCGGTCGAGCACCTGCCCGCGGACTGGCCGGCCGTGCGCGCGCAGAAGGTCTTCCGCGAGCTTGAGAAGGCATCCCTGGCGCCCGCCCGCACGATCGCGGACGGGCTCCTCGAAGTCATCCCCTAGGATTTTCGGCGGGCGGCGGGGTCTCGTCGGCACGGTCGGCGGCCGGCAGCCAGAGTACGAAGGTGCTTCCGTGGCCCGGGGTCGAATAGGCCGCCGCCCGGCCGCCGTGCGATTCGACGATCTGCCTGACGATCGCCAGCCCGAGCCCGGTGCGACGCTCACGCCGTACGCCCGGGGTCTGCTCGTTGTTGGCGCCACGCCAGAAGCGGTCGAAGACGCGGGGCAGGTCGTCGGGGGCGATGCCGGGACCCTCGTCGGCGACCGCCAGCCACAGCCACGAACCCTCCCGGCCCGTCGCCACGGTGATCACGGAATGGCTGGGGGCCAGCCGCAGCGAGTTGGAGAGCAGGTTGTTCACGGCCCGCCGCAGCGCGTCGGCGTCGCCGATCAGGTGCAGGCCGGGCGCCAGCGCGTAGGTCAGCCGCAGCGGCCGGTCGGTCACGAACGACTCCTCGCCGGCCTCGCGCGCCACCACCGACAGATCGACGTCGGCGTCGGGGGTCGCGTCGGCGTCGCGGCGCGCGGTCGCCAGCAGGTCTTCGACCAGGCGGGACATGCGCGTCGTGGCCCGGTCGACCACGGCCACGGCCCGCCGGCGCTCGTCGGGGGTCGCGTCGGGCGCGTTCAGCGACGCGTCGAGGTTGGTCCGGATGATCGCCAGGGGGCTGCGCAGCTCGTGCGAGGCGTCGTCGATGAGCTGGCGCTGCGCCTGGAACGCGTGGTCGAGCCGCTCGAGCATCGAGTCGATCGTGTCGGCCAGGTCGCGCAGCTCGTCACGCGGGCCACCGAGGTGGATGCGCTGGGACAGGTCGGTCGCCTGGATCTCGCGGGCCGCGCGGGTGATCGACCCGACCGGCCGCAGCGCCCGCCCCGACAGCACCCAGCCGATGCCCAGGCTCGACACGAAGAGCACCCCGAGCGCGATGAACGAGTATTCGCGCAGCTTCTTCATGGTGTTGAAGTTGACCGCCGCCTCGACCTGGCTGACCTCGGCGACGTTCGTCGAGCCCTGAACGTAGCCGTTGCGGTCGATGATCTTCGCGCGCTGGGCCGTGATCGGCTGGGGCGAGGTGGTCTGCGCGACCGCCACGTAGATCACCCCGAGGGTCAGGCCGGCCAGCGCGAACAACACCGTCGAATAGATGACGGTCAGCCGGAACCGAATCGACCGGAACACCTCGGGACGGTTGCTGAGCCTCATGGGCATGCCCTCCTGGCCCTACGACCGCTTCGCTCACTCCGGTGCAGTCGGTCATGCCGCACCTTCCTCCCTGAGCCGGTAGCCCCGGCCGACAACGGTCTCGATCGAGCCTTCGCCGAGCTTGCGCCGCAGAGTGCCGACGGTGACCCGTACGGTCTGGGTGAACGGGTCGGCGTTGGCGTCCCACACGTGCTCGAGCAGTTCCTCGCTGGAGACCACGATGCCCGGCCGGGTCATCAGGTATTCCAGCACCCCGAACTCCTTGGGCGTCAGAGCGAGGGGCTGATCGGCAACGGTCACCGAGTGACGGGCCGTGTCGAGCACGATGTCACCCACCAACAGCACCGCCGACCCGCCGCCGGTGTCGCGCCGCAGCAGCGCCCGCACCCGGGCCAGCAGCTCGGCCAGGTGGAACGGCTTGACCAGGTAGTCGTCGGCGCCCTCGTCGAGGCCGCGCACCCGGTCGTCGAGCCCGCCCCGCGCGGTCAGCATCAGCACGCGCGGGTCGGTGTCGCCGGGCGTCGGCAGCTCCCCGGTCCGCAGCGACCGGCACAGAGCGAACCCGTCACCGTCGGGCAGGTTCACGTCGAGCAGCATCAGATCGTATTCGTTCACGGTCAACCGGTCATAGGCCTGAGCGGCGTCCAGAGCGACGTCCACCGCGTAGCCGCCGCGGGTGAGCCCGACTCGCAGGCCCTCGGCCAGATCCTCTTCGTCCTCCACCACCAGCAACCGCATTCTTCGACTATCCACGCGCGATGAGGCCGTCGGCGACCTGGCGGGCCCGTTCAATGGGCACCGCGAAGCCGATCCCGATCGAACCGCCGCCCTCGAGGGTGGCGATCGCCGTGTTCACCCCGATAACTTCCCCTCGGGCGTTGACGAGAGGTCCGCCCGAGTTGCCCGGGTTGATGGAGGCATCGGTCTGCACCGCCGTCTGCCGCGAAGACCCACCCAGGCGTACGGGCCGATCGAGCGCGCTGACGATGCCGGCGGTGACGGTTCCGCTGAGCCCGAGCGGCGAACCGACCGCGAGGACCGGCTCACCGACCCGGGTGGCGTTCGGGTCGGCCAGCGCGAGCCGGTCGAGGGCGGCACCGCCGTCGACCCGCAGGACGGCGATGTCGTTGCTCGGGTCGGTGCCGACGACCTCGGCGTTGAGCCGCTTCCCGTCCGAGCCGACGACCGTGATCGCCCCGCCGCTCCCGGCCGCGACCACGTGGTTGTTGGTGACGATGTGGCCCCGGTCGTCGAAGACGAAGCCGGAACCGGAACCGCCGCCCGAAGCGGTGCGCACCTGCACCGACACGACACCGGGCAGCACCCGGGCGGCGGCACCGACCAGATCGGCGGGAACGTTGCCCTGCGTGGGCGGGGCGGCGGTGGCGGGTTCGGTGCCGGAGTCGTCGTCGCGGCCGGCCGCGTAGCCGGCCACTCCCCCGGCGCCGGCCGACAAGCCGATGACGGCCAGAGCGGCCAGCGCGGCGGCGGGGAGACGACGGCCCTTCTGTGCGGCGGTTGCGGTAGAGCCCTGCCCGGCTTGCGGTGCGGAGGCCCAGTCGGGCGAGTGGAACTCGGGTCCGCGTGGAGTGCCAAGTCCGGACATGTCGTTCCTTTCGATTTCGACCGGCGAACCGGTCGGGGTGGGGAGGCACGGGAAGGAGGGTTGGTCAGGGAAGACGGGCGAACCAGAACATCGAGGCGAGCGCGGCGACCAGGGCCAGCCCGAGCCCGATGCCGATGAAGCGGGCGGACACGTCCCGTACCTCGGTCTCATAGCCCACGGACGAGCCGATGTCGGCGTACGCGGCCTGAAGCTCGTCGGTGTTGGCGGCCTCGAAGAAGCGCCCGCCGGTGGCGTCGGCGACCGACCGCAGGGTCTCGCCGTCGACCGGCACCTGCTGGCCGTCGCCGATCGTGCCCGACGCCGTGCCGAACGAGATCGTGTCGACCGGAACGCCCAGCTCGTTCGCCGTGCGGGCCGCCTCGGCCGGGTCCTGCCCCGACGTGTTCGCGCCGTCCGACAGGATGACCACACGGGCCGGCGGCACGTCCTCGTCCGCCTCGGCGTCGACCGAACGGATCTGCTCCAGCGCCGACGCGATCGCATCCCCGATCGCCGTACCGGCGGTGCCCGCCGAACCGTCGGCGAGCCGGTCGATGCCGCCGCCGAGCTGCTCGCGGTCGGTGCCCGGGGGCACGAAGACCGAGGCCTGCCCGGCGAACCCGACCAGCCCGACGTTGAACTTCTCGGGCAGGTCGGCGACGAAGCCACGGGCCGCGTCCTTGGCCGCGCTCAACCGGTCCGGCGCGACGTCGGTGGCCAGCATCGACCGCGAGACGTCCACGGCGACCAGCACGGTCGCCCGCTCGCGCGGCACCCGGACCTCGTCCTGCGGCTGGGCGAACCCGACCACGAGCAGGCCCAGCATGGCCAGGAACAGGCTGGCCGGCAGGTGGCGACGCCAGCCCGGGCGGCTCGGCGCCACCCGGTCGAGCAGCTTCAGGTTGGTGAATCGAACGGCGTATTTGCTGCGGCGGCGCTGCATGACGACGTACGCCGCGGCGAGCGCGACCACGCCGAGCAGCAGCCACAGCCGTTCCGGGGACAGCCAGGTCATCTCGGAGTCCTTTGTGGTTTGATCGCGGCCCGGCTCAGGCGCCGCCGCGCGTGCACATGACGCACGATGTCGGCGACCCAGTCCCGGTCGGTCCGCAACGGAAGGTGAGCAGCACCGGCCCGCTTGACGGATTCGGCGATGGTGGCCTGCTGCTGGGCGGCCGCGGCGGCATACTTCGCGCGCAGCCGTTTGCTGGCGGTCGGCACGTCACGGCGCCGCCCGGTCTCCGGGTCGACCAGGGTGAGCAGCCCGACGTCCGGCAGTTCCTGCTCGCGCGGATCCCCGACCTGCACGGCGAGCACCTGATGCCGCGCCGCGAGCCGTCGCAACGGCTCCTCCCAGGCGGGGGCGGCGGGCCCGAGCCCGTCCTCGTCGAGGCCGTCGAGGAAGTCGGAGACCACGACGACGAGCCCACTGCGAGGCGACTGCCGGTGCAGCGCCTCGATCCCGGCGGCGAGTCCGCCGCCCTGCTGGTCGCGCGGCGTGAGCATCATCGCCCGCAACAGCGCCAGCAGAGCAGACCGCCCACCGCGAGCGGGGAAACGGCGTACGCCCTCAGCAGTCAGCAGGTGAGCCCCGAGCCGGTTGCCGTTGCCGAGCGTGAGGAACCCGACGGCGGCGACGGCGGCGAGGGCCAGTTCCCGCTTCTCCAGCTCGGCCGTGCCGAAGTCCATGCTGGCGCTGCCGTCGACCAGCACCTGCGTGGTGAGCTCGCGGTCGGCGTCAACGGTCCGCACGTGCGGCACGGTCGTACGCGCCGTGACGGCCCAGTCCATGCGCCGGACCTCGTCCTCACCGGCCCGGTATTCCCGACTACCGGCCGGTTCACTGCCGATGCCGGGCAGCAACCCGAGGTACGACCCGTGCAGCAGCCCGTCGAGACGCCGCGTGATGAGCAGTTCGAGCCGTCGCAGCCGCCGCTCGGGGGCCAGCTCGGCCAGGAATCCACCCTCGTTCATGCGGCCATCCCGAGGCCGGGCCCGGAACCCTCTTGAGAAGGAGCGATCAGAGGCAGCGGTACGGCTTCCACGATGCGCTGGACGATCTGCTCGGGCTGTACGCCGTCGGCGACCGCGTCGAACGAAAGCACGAGCCGGTGCGCGAGAACGTCGGAGGCGATCTCCTGCAGGTCGGCGGGCAGAACGTAGTCGCGCCCGCGAAGCAGAGCGAGAGCCCGCCCGGCGGCGACCAGGCCGAGCGTGGCCCGAGGACTGGCCCCGTAGGCGAGCTGGGCGGCCACCTCCGGCAACCCGAACCGCTCCGGCTCGCGGGTGGCGAGAACGAGCCGGACGACGTACTCGGCGAGCGCGTGATGCACGAAAACACCACGAGCCCTACCCTGCAGGTCGCGCAGAGTCTCCGGGTCGAGAACCGGCTGGGCGACCGGGCGCGCCCCACCCATGCGATACAGAATGCCGAGCTCTTCCTGCTCACTCGGATAGCCGACGACAACGCGCATCAGGAAACGGTCGCGCTGCGCCTCCGGAAGCTGGTAGACGCCCTCGCTCTCGATGGGATTCTGAGTGGCGAGAACAAGGAAAGGCTGCGGTACGGGGTAGGTCCGTCCGCCAATCGAAACGTGGCCCTCGGCCATGACCTCGAGAAGCGCGGACTGCACCTTGGCCGGCGCCCGGTTGATCTCGTCGGCGAGCACGATGTTGGCCATGACCGGGCCCAGCTCGACGTCGAAGCTCTCTTTGCCGGCGCGATAGATCCGGGTGCCGAGGATGTCGGAGGGCACAAGATCAGGAGTGAACTGAATGCGGTGGAAAGTGCCCCCGACAGCGGTAGCCAGGGTTTCAGCGGCCAACGTCTTGGCGACGCCCGGAACGCCTTCGAGCAACGTGTGGCCGCCGGCCAGCAGCGCGGTCATCAGGCGCTCCACTAGGCGGTCCTGGCCGACGATCACTTTCTTGACTTCGAACAGGGTCTGTTCCAGGCGTCGGTCGGTTGCGTCATCTGTCATGCATCTGAGTTCAGCAAGTGGGGCCGAAAGAAGACCGAAGAAACTACGGCCCGTGGTGCCGGTCACGGTGGACGGGTGGCGCCGGCGGTGGGCATCCACGGCCGGCGATTGAGAATCGCCTCCTTCCGGCATAACGACGTTGATCGTCTCGCAAATCGTTGAAGGAGGGCTTTCAAACGCCTCCGAAGGACCCACTTCCCGGAAAGGACACATTGACGACGGGCTTGACGTTCGGAAGCTTGAGCGCTCCACCGGGCGACCAGAACGAGCCAGGCCCGGGATGTGAATCGGCCCTTTCCGAAATAGCGTCGATGATCGCCTCGGAAATCATTGATGTAGGGCTCTCAGCCGCCGCCGACGGCCCTCTTTCCTTGAAATGACGCCACGGCGGGCGGCATATTGCCGGATTCTTCACATGGCGCCGGCCCACCCGGACAAATCGGGCCGGTCGGCTGAGCGCCGGCCGCCAAGCTGGCGCTTCGCTGTGTCAAACGGCCGGAAAAACGGGGCCGTCTTGCGCGAAAAGGGCTCATCAAGCCCGACCCGGGGTCGGGTGGTCTCCGAGCGCTCGGCCGGAGTTCGGGGCAGAGCCCTGAGGTTTTCAGACAGAGTGATTGGCCATCAGAACCCGACCAGGATCAACCCGGGACCGAATAGCCCCGAGCCGCACCCACGTAGCGTCGTCATACCCCGCATGGGCTTCATGCCCGGCCTGATGGAATCCCAGATACCGACGCCCGTGCGAGTTCCCCACAGCCACAGCGTCGATAAGCGTATTGATCTCACCCCGAGCCGCCGCCCGCCCCTCGGCCGTAGGCGAGGCACCCACAGCGAACATGTTGTACGCCCCGTCCAAATACGACAGAGCCCCGCCCGCAGGATCAGCCCGCCCCAACGCCCCGCCCAGATGTCGGAACTCCGCGAAGACCAGCCCGAACCCCGACCCGGGCCCGGCCAGCGAAAGCATCATCTCGACGGCCGACTGCGGGAGCCCGTCGAGCAAACGGGAGTCTCCCACCGCGTACGAGGGCCCCTCGGGATCCATGTGCAGATGCGGCACGTCGGTCACCGGCACCCGCTTGAACGTGTCCACCTCAGGCTTCAACTCCCGAAGCGGCGCCAGGAGACGCTCGGCGTCGGCATCGGAATCGAGCACAGTCGCGTCGATGATCACCCACTGCCGGCCCCGCCACGGCTGCGGAGCATGCGGCGGGAACTGCGCATGCCGATAGATGCTGGTGATGCTGTCGGGCAGGTCAGCCGTCCAGGTGCGGAACCGTTCCAGCACCCGCGGAGCCGACTCCAGATCCCAGGCGAGCAGCCCCGCGTACACGTTCTCGAAGGGCATCAGCGCGAACTCGAGCGCCGTGACGACCCCGAAGTTCCCGCCACCACCGCCGCGCAGAGCCCAGAACAGGTCGGCCTCGTGGTTGGCGTCGGCGCGCACCTGAGCGCCGTCGGCCAGCACGAGCTCGACCGCGGTGACCCGGTTGGCCGCAAGCCCGTACGGCCGCCCGTACCAGCTCAGCCCGCCCCCGGTCGTGTAGCCGACAACGCCGACGTCGATCGCCGACCCGTGCAGGCCGGCCAGCCCCTCGTCGGCCGCCGCCCCCACGACCGGCAGCCACACGACCCCCGACCCGACGCGGGCGATCTCGGTGTCGGGCGAGATCGAGATCTCCCCCAGCCGCGCCGTCCGCAGCAGCACCGTGCCGCTGAGGTCCGGCAGCGGAAAGACGTTGTGCCCGCCGCCCGATGGCGAGACCCGCAGCCCCTCGGCCGCAGCCGCTCGAACTACCGCGCTCACCTCGTCGGCCGACCGCGGGAACACCACCGCCGCCGGCCGCAGATCGGCCCCCAGGGTCCAGGTGGTCCGTGCCTCGTCGTAGCCCGCGTCACCCGGCCCGTAGACCTCCGCTGCCGCCTTCCGCAGCGCCGCCACCGCGGTGTTGTCGCTCATGTCGACCTCCTCGCTCGGTGGGTTCCCCCAGAGCACCGACGTTCCCACACGACGGGCCTTCACCGGTGTGACACGGATCGCGAAGGCGAGGCAGGATGGGATCATGACGTATCCACCGCCGCAGTATCACGGGGAAACCGGGGAAGTCAGCGCCACCTACCGGCCGGACGGCACCGCGCCCGAGCTGGTCTATCCGAACGGCACCAAGGTCCACTACCTGTCGACCGGGGCGTCGACCGGCGGGCTGTTCGGGCTCTACCGGTGGGAGTGCGGGCCGGGCGTCACCGGGCCGGACGCGCACTTCCATCGCTCGATCGCCGAGTCGTTCTACATCCTGAGCGGCAGCATGCGCATCTACGACGGCAAGCAGTGGATCGACACCGAGCCGGGCGACTACGTGCACGTACCCATCGGCGGGATCCACGCGTTCAAGAACGAGTCGGGCGCGCCCGCGTCGATGCTGCTGCACTTCTCACCGGGGGCGCCGCGCGAGGGCTACTTCGAGGGCCTCGTACGGGTCGCGCAGATGGACGAGGAGGAACGCGCCGACTTCTACGCCTATCACGACAACATCTGGCTGGGCTGAACGCCGGTGACCAACGGCTGACCGCCACTGACCAGCGGCTGAGCGTCGGCAACCAGCGGCAGGGCGACGCCGTGCCGCAGCCACGTGCCTTTGCCCTGCCGCTTCGCGCCGTACATGGCCAGGTCGGCCTCGCGCAGCAGCGAACCCACGTCCGCGCCGGTGCGGGCGACGGCCACCCCGATGCTGGCCGCCGCCCGCACCGGCACGCCCTCGATCCGTTCGGGCACGGTCAGCGCGGTCAAGATCCGTTCGGCCGTACGCTCGGCCTCGTCGACAGGGCAGCCGGTGAGCAGCACCGCGAATTCGTCGCCGCCGAGCCGGGCCGCCACATCGACGGCCCGGATGGCACCGCGCAGCCGGTCGGCCACCGCGGTCAGCAGCGCGTCGCCGGCCGCGTGGCCCATCGTGTCGTTGACCGCCTTGAACCCGTCGAGGTCGATCACCAGCACGGACGCCTCGGCGGTAGCGAGCGCGTGGACCACCTGGTCGTGGAAGTGCCGGCGGTTGGCGAGCCCGGTCAGCCCGTCGAAGTGGGCCAGGCTCCACAGCCGCGTCTCCTGCTCGCGCAGCCGGTCGATGAGTGCGGTGTTGTCCTGGAACGCGACGAGCTGGCGGGCCGCGACCAGGGCGCCGATCAGGCCCCGGCCGGCCACCACGCCCCACAGGCGCGGGGTCACGCCGCCCGGGAGTGCGCTCACCAGCGCACCGAAAGCAACGATCATGGCCCCGTACGGGAGAAGGCTGTAGGGCTTGCGGCCCGAGCGCGGCGGGTGCGGGTGGGCGAACATGACCGCCACGACGGCGGCCAGCCCGAGCCCGAAGAAGGTGGTCTGCACGGTGCCCGTCCTGCCGTGCGCCGAGTCCGCCACCCGTCCCTCCGGTCCTCACGGACCAGGGCGGCCCATGACGCCCCCTATCGACCCGCCCGCTATTGACTTGAGAGTTAAAGCAAAACGGCTTCCCGCAGGGTCAGGTCAGCTCCCGCACGCCCGTCTCGAGCACGGCCTCGCCGGCGATCTCGATGCGCACCGTCTTGCCCACGAGCCAGCCGCCGGTCTCCAGGGCCACGTTCCAGACCAGCCCGAAGTCCTCGCGTTCGAAGTCGGCCGTCGCGCTGAAGCCGAAGATGTCGCGGCCGTACGGGTCGCGGCGCGCACCGCCGTACTCGACGTTCAGGTCGACCGGCCGGGTCACGTCCTTGATCGTGAGCAGGCCGGAGACGACGAACTTGCCGCTGGCCTTCGCCGCGGGCACGGCGGCCGCGTTGGGCCGGCGCGACAGCGGGTTCTGACGCAGCCGCGCCCACAGGAAGATGTCGTCGTTGCTCTCCTGCCACTGCACCCCGGTGCTGCGGTACTCCATCGTCGGGAAGCGGGCCACGTCGAGGAAGTCGGGGCTGGACAGGTGGGTGTCGCGGTCGGGGTTGTGGGTGTTGATGCTGGTGGTGTCGATCGTGGCGGTGACCGAGGAACGGGCCGGGTCCTCGCCGACGACAATGGTGGCGTTTCCGCGGGCGAACTCGCCGCGCACCGGGCTGACCATCATGTGCTGGGCGAGAAAGCCGAGTCTTTTATGGCCGTCGTCCAGCTTGTACACACCCGGGTCGGGAATGGTCAGGCCGTTCCACTCGCGGATCGGTCGATCGACCATAGCAGCGCTCCACCCCTCGAGCAGGTTCTCCGAATTCAAAGAATCCTAGGCGGTAAATGTGCGCTGCTGCCTCCTGGATCGCCACCGAGGGTGCTCAACCGCAGGTCAGTGGCCCACACCACTCGACCTGAAAATGTGGAAACGACCGATTTAGGCAGCGACCCAGGTCACATTGGGACGTCGTTCGTCACACAGAGTTCCGGACCTTGAAACAAAAGCGACTCGCGTGACGATCGACACCATTCCGGAATGCGGAACGAGCTATTTCGATACGCGCATGATTTCGCCGGTGAGTTCGACGGAACGTACGCGATCCGACACGCTCGAAGCGTGGTGCGCGGTAATCAATTCGTCGGCGCCCGCCTCCTCGGCGAACTTCACCAGGTATTCGCGAACCTCGTCGGGAGTGCCGGCGACGGTGTATTTCGTCATGTTGGCCAGACCCTGCCCGGCCGGCGACTCCAGGAAGGCGTCGATCTCGGCGTCGGTGAAGTTCGAGCCGCGGGCGCCCCGGGTGATGAAGGCGCGGGTGCGCGACCGGTAGGCCTTGACCCGCTGCTGCTGCGCGGTCTCGTGGTCGTCGGCGGCGAAGACGTTCACCCCGGCGATCACGTACGGCTCGGCGAGCTGGGCCGACGGGCGGAACGTCTCGCGATAGACGGTCACGGCCTGGTGCAGCGCGTCGGGGGCGAAGTGCGAGGCGAACGCGTACGGCAACCCGAGCTGGGCGGCGAGCTGAGCGCCGAACAACGAGGACCCGAGGATGTAGAGCGGCACGGACTCGGCCGGACGCGGCACCGCCTCGACGCCCGGGATGCGCGAGTGGCCGGTGAGGTAGCCGTTGAGCTCGAGCACGTCCTGCGGGAACGTGTCGGCCGAGCCGTTGTCGCGGCGCAGGGCCAGCATCGTGTTCTGGTCGCTGCCGGGGGCGCGACCCAGCCCCAGGTCGATGCGGCCGGGGAAGAGCGTGCCGAGCGTGCCGAACTGCTCGGCGATCACCAGCGGCGAGTGGTTGGGCAGCATGATGCCGCCCGCGCCGAGGCGGATGCGCTCGGTATGGGCGGCCACATAACCGATCACGACGCTGGTCGCCGAGGAGGCGATCGTCGGCATGTTGTGGTGCTCGGCGTACCAGACGCGTTCGTAGCCCGTCCGCTCGGCGGCGCGGGCCAGCTCGACGCTGGCCTCGAAGCTGTCGCGGGCCGTCTGTCCCCCGCTGATCGGCGCGAGGTCGAGAATCGAGATCGCGATCGCCATGTGAGCTGCCTCCTGAAGGTATGGACAGCTCTGAAAGTACTCCCCGGTCCTTACACCGGCACTGTGCGCCGGAACACGTCGAGCAGGAACCACTCGTCCTCGTGGTGCACGACCCGCTCGAGCCCCTCGCGGGCGGCCAGCGCGGCGTGCACCTGGAAGCCGTCGTAGTTGCCGCCGTCGGCCCGGTCGCGGAAGTGCACGGCGACGATGTCCCCGTTCTCTTCCAGCCGCTGGACCAGCCCGTCGAGCGTGGCGTGCAGGTCGGCCTCGTTGAAGTAGTAGAGAAGGTCGCCCACCACGATCAGGTCGTACGCGGCGTCGGGCAGCTCGGCGGGCAGCTCGGCCCGCTCGAACCGCACGTTCGGCAGGTCGGCGACGATGGCGCGGCCCTGCTCGACGGCCGAGTCGACCGAGTCGACCGCCAGCACCTCGTCACAGCGGGCCGCGAGCAACCGCGTGAGCAGCCCGATCGAGGCGCCCGGCTCGTAGCAGGAGCGGTAGTGCTCCCGCGGGAGGCTGGCCACCGTGACCGCGTACTTGCGCTGGTCGTGCCATTTCGTCGCCAGGTCCCACGGATCGTCCTTGGCCATGTAGAGCCCGCTGAAGTAGTCCAGCGAGACGGAATCGGCCGGGGGTTGCGCGTCGTCGAGTGCTCGTGCCACGCGAAGAACCTACCGGGTGTCCCTATCGCTTGATGAACGGACTTCCCTGCCGATGGGGCTTATGGCTGGTTACGCGCCCGATGGCCAGGAAAGGCCAGGCAGGGAAAGGAGCGCCCGTGCAAAGGCACCGGCGGGACGACGGCTTCACCATGATGGAAGTGGTGGTCGCGATCGCGATCATCTCGATCGTGATGCTGTCGCTGGCCTCCTTCTACGTGGTCAGCCTCCGGGTCATCCATCTGCAGGGCGACCGGCAGGCCGCGATCCAGGCCGCCGGCGACGCGATGGAGCGCACCCGCGCCCTGCAGGTCAACGCCATGCTCACCGGCCGCGACCAGGCGAGCTCGCTGGACCAGTGGACCAACCCCGTCCCCGGCGTCGCGAGCCTGCTGACCGACACCATGGAGTTCGACGAGAGCGCGGCCACCGGCGCCGGGGCGACCGCGGCCCTGCCGACGACCTTCCGCAACCTGGTCCTGAACGGCATCGAGTACCGCCAGCGGTGGTACATCGGCTCGTGCAACCGCGCCGACGACGGCACCTGCACCACCAGCGCGACCGGGGCGCCGTTCTACCGGGTCATCGTCGCGGTCACCTGGACCGACAAGTACTGCGACGGCGACGCCTGCTCGTACGTCACCTCGGCGCTCATCTCGAAGAACACCGAGGAGCCGCTGTTCAACTCGAACGAGAACCTGACCGGCCTCTCGCTGACCACGACGCCCGGCACGCAGACCCACGACGTCACGGTGCCGCTGACCCTGCCGTTCACGAAGTCCGGCGGCCAGGCCCCGCACGTCTGGACGGCAACGGGACTGCCCGCCGGGCTGGCGATCGACCCGGCCACCGGGACCGTCGGCGGCACTCCGACCGCGACCGGGACCTCGGCCGTCAAGATCACGGTCACCGACGCGTACAAGCAGGAGAGCTCGGTCAGCTTCAGCTGGGTGATCAAGGCGCTGCCCACGATGACCGCGCCGGGCACGCAGACGTCCCAGGGCGGGGTGGCGTACACCAAGACCTTCGTGGTTGCGAACGGCACCATCCCGTACGCCTGGTCGACGGTGAAACCCGGGGGCTGGGGTGCGTCGGGCCTGCCGCCCGGCCTCACGCTGGACGCGAGCACCGGCACGATCAGCGGGACCCCGACGACCGTCGGCACCTTCGACGTGACGCTGGTCGTGACCGACAAGTGGGCCCAGACCGACTCGAAGACGTTCAGCTGGATCGTGCCCGCGCTGTCGATCACGAGTGGCAACCCGGCCAACGCGAAGGCCGGCAACGCGATCACCCCGGTGACTCTGGCCGCCACCGGGGGCATCCGCCCGTACACGCTGTGGACCGCCACGGGTCTGCCGGCCGGCCTGCTGCTCGACCCCTTCACCGGGATCATCAGCGGCACTCCCCTGGCCGCCGCTACGTACTCGGTCGTGGTGAAGGTGACCGACTCGGCGGGCATCACAGTGACCAAGACGCTGAGCTGGAAGGTGACCCCGTGATGCGGTGGCCGCGCGACGACGACGGCATCACGCTCATCGAGGTCGTGGTCGCGATGTCGATCATGTCGATCGTGGGCACGCTGTTCACGGTGGCGATGAACCAGATCTACCGGTCGACCAACACGGTGGAGAGCTCCTTCGACGCCCAGCGCCAGATCGAGGCCATGTACGTGCGGCTCGACCAGGAGATCCGCTACGCCCGCAGCATCAGCGACCCGGCCCAGGTCAACGGCGACTGGTACGTCGAATACCTGATGAGCGTCAGCAACATCGACACGTGCGTCGAGCTGCGGGTCAACACCACGGCCCGGGAACTGCAGCGACGCCAGTGGACCAAGAACGTCGACCCGCTCGCCCCGACCGCGTGGACCGTCCTGGCCACCAACGTCCTCGCGACGACCCCGTTCACCGTCGTGCCCGCCGACAAGGGCTCACTGACCGGCTTCCGCTACCAGCGCCTGACCCTCGCCATGACCTCGGTGGCGGGCGGCGGCAGCGGCAGCCCGCCGGACACAGCCCGCCAGGGAGCCACCCGGGAGACCAACGTGACCTTCACCGCGCTCAACGCGACGTCGGCCGAGGTCTCGACCTCCACGGCCGGCAACCCGAACGCGGCGACCTGCGTCGAGGCGCGGGCGGTGGCGTCGTGAGAAGCCTGCGATGGCGGTGCCGGCAAGGCGACCGTGGCTCGATGCCGCTGGCGATGCTCGTGGTGCTCGTGGGACTGACACTCAGCGGCACGCTCGGCACGATGGTGATCAGCCAGATCCGCAGCGCCGGGTACGACGCCCGCCGCGTGCTGGCGTTGCACGCGTCGCAGTCCGGGCTCGAGGCGGGGCTGGCCCAGATCCGGGCGTCCACCAAGGTCGACGCCAAGACCGGCGAGACCGTGGGCGACCGCGAGAAGCTGCAGTGCGACCCGATCACCGGCAAGGTCGGCAACGGCAACCCGGGCGAGTGGACCGTGTCGGTCGTCTACTACGACTCCGATCCGCAGGGCCACTGGCAGGACCCGGCGTGGCTGACGGCGCACGCCATCGCGTGCACCTCGGTCGGCGGCGCCAAGGACGTCCCGTTCTACGCCGTCTTCACGTCGGTCGGCACCGCGAGCTACGGCGGCGACACCGCGAAGCGCACCCTCACCGGCACGTACGTCTTCCACCTGGTCAACACCAACATCCTCGGCGGCCTCGTGCACGTCTTCCGCGGCAGCACCACGCTCAACGACCTGTGCATCGACGCCGGCTCGGGCGACCCCGCCCCCGGCACGCCCGCGAAACTGCAGATGTGCAGCTCCGGCAACGTCGCGCAGACCTGGGCCTACACGTCCACCCTGCAGTTCGTGCTGGTCTCGTCCCAGACCAAATCCCTGCCGTACGGGATGTGCCTCGACGCCGGCGCCAACCACACGCCGAACGCGCAGGTGCTGTTGCAGCCATGCCAGACCGGCAAGCCCGCGATCTACCGCCAGCAGTGGAGCTTCAACGACTCGGCGAACCTGGTCGGCACCAACAACAACGGCACCGACGTCGACGGCTACTGCTTCCAGGTGCAGAACCCGAACGTGCCCGGCAGCAACCTGACCATCCTGAAGAGCTGCGGCGGCGGCTACAACAACACGAACACGTTCTCGTCGGACGCGAACGTCGGCGCGGGCCAGGCCGACTCGGACGTGGGACGGTCGATCGGCCAGCTCATCAACTACAACCAGTTCGGCCGCTGCCTCGACGACACCGGCCAGAACCCACTGGCGACGCACATGATCGCGTGGCCGTGCAAGCAGAACCCCAACCCGACCAAGGTGTCGTGGAACCAGCGGTACACGCTGCCGGCCCTGCCCGAGGTGGCCGACCCGGCCACGACGGCGACCGAGCTCAACTACGCCTCGGGCATCATCTACACCACCTACACCGCGACCGGCATCCAGTACTGCCTGCAGAGCCCGCTGTCGACGGCGGTCTACCAATATGTGACGACCAAACTCTGTGACGGCAGCGCGTCGCAGAAGTGGACGGTCTACGGGCGTACGAAGCTCTACGTGACCAGCTACCGGATCCTCGACGTGAACGGCAAGTGCCTGCAGCCCCGCGACCCGAACGCCTCCCCGAGCGACATCTACCAGGCCGTCAACAAGATCAGCAAGATCTACGTGGCCGACTGCGACGGTTCCACCCTGCAGAAGTGGAACGCCGACAAGAACGTCATCGAGGCGCTCGCGCTCAAGGACATCGGCGAGTCGCCGACCAACGCGCGGTGAGCCGGCCGCCCATGATCGTCGATTCGCCGGATTCCGGGGGCTCGCGGCGACAGAATGAAGGCATATCTGGCGAGGTCCCCCGAGCGAGGAGCGGTCCGGTGGCTCCACGCGCCTATGTCTGGTGGCTGCTGTCCGCGGCCCTGGTCATCGTCGTGGTCGCGCCGATGTTCGGCACACCCGGCGAGTTGGTCGTCTACAGCGCCGTCGGCCTCGCCTCCGCGCTGGTCGTGGCGGTCGGCATCCGCCGGAACAAGCCCGTACGGCGGCGCGCGTGGACGCTGCTCGCGATCTCGGCCGGCCTGGGGGCGATGGGACCGGCCGTCTGGGCGTTCTGGCCGGACGCGCCCCTGATCCCCGGCGCTCACATCCCGGTCTTCGACAGCCTGTTCATCTGGGCCTACCTGCCACTGTCGATCGGGCTGATGCTGCTGCCGGAACGCTCCGGCACCTCCCGCTGGGCCGGCATCACCGAGACCGCGATCGTCATGTGCACCGGCACCGTGCTCGCCTGGGTGCTGCTCTACGACCCGTACGTCGCCGACCGCACCACGCCCCTGACCAACAACGCCGTCGTCGCCTACCCGTTCCTCGACGCTCTCGTGACCGGGCTGGCGATCCGCCTGATCGTCCTGCAGGCGAGGCTGTCCGTGCCCCACCTCATCGTGCTGGCCGGCACGATGCTGATGACCGCGTCCGACGTGCGCTACTTCATCCAGGTCACCCAGGACCTGCCCATCCCCGGCTCGATGACGCTGAGCGTCGGTGGCTGGACCGGCGCCTTCGTCCTGATCGCGACGGCCGCCCTGCACCCCCGCACAGCCCAGCGCGGCCCGGCCCCGGACGCCACCGTGGGCACCTGGCGCATCCTCACGCTGCACATCCTGCTCGTGCTCATCGGCCCGCTCGCCACCGCGTACGCCCTGCGCCGCAGCAGCCAGGCCCACGTGCTGGAACTGGGCCACCTCGGCGTGCCGCTGGCCCTGACCGTGGCGGTGGCTGTGCTTCTGGTCGTACGCATGGCGCTGGCCACCCGGCTGGCCGAGAACCAGGCCCGGACCCTGCGCGGCTCGCTGGCCGAACAGGCCGCCCTGCAGGAGTCGATGCGGCACATGGCGCTGCACGACACGCTGACCGGCCTGCCCAACCGCCGCCTGCTCGAGGAACGGCTCGCCCTGGCCTCGGCCGGCGGCCAGCGACGCGGCGCGCTGCTGCTGCTCGACCTCGACGGCTTCAAGGACGTCAACGACCGCCTCGGCCACACCATCGGCGACGAGCTACTGGTCACCGTGGCCGACCGGCTGCGCGAACTGCAGGGCCCGGGCGAGACGCTGGCCCGGCCCGGTGGCGACGAGTTCAACGTGCTGCTGCCCGGCGCCGACGCCGACGAGGTGCGCGCCCGGGCCGAGGCCGTGCTGGCCACGCTGCGCCGGCCGGTCGAGGTCAGCGGTCACACGCTGCACGTGACCGGCAGCATCGGCATCCGCCGCCTGGAGCCCATGGCCGGGGCGGACGAGTTGCTGAGCGACGCCGACCTGGCGCTGTACGCGGCTAAGGCCGAGGGCAAGGACCGCTACGAGGTCTTCGATCCCCGGCTGCGGCAGGACCAGGCCGACCGCATCCGCATGGTGGAGAGGCTGCGCGAGGGCCTGGACTCCGGCGAGTTCACGGTGCACTACCAGCCGATCGTCGCGCTGCGCGGCGGCGCGTCGGTCGGCTTCGAGGCGCTGGTGCGCTGGACCCCGCCCGGCCAGCCCCCGATCGGGCCCGACCGCTTCATTCCGGCCGCCGAGGACAGCGGACTGATCGTCGGCCTGGGCGAGTGGGTGCTGCACCAAGCCTGCACCGACGCGGCCCCGTGGCACCTCGCCTACGGCACCACCATCGCCGTCAACGTCTCCCCGCGTCAGCTCGCCGAGCCCACCTTCGCCGACACGGTGCGCCGCGTCCTCGAGGAGACGAGCCTGCCACCAGCCGCGCTCACCCTGGAGATCACCGAGGGGGTGCTGGTGCGGTCGGGCGCCCAGACCGAGCTGACGCTGGCCCACCTGACCGCCCTGCGCGCCGACGGCGTCAAGGTGGCCATCGACGACTTCGGCACCGGCTACTCCTCGCTGGCCTACCTGCGCGACCTGCCCATCGACATCCTGAAGATCGACAAGTCCTTCATGCCCGCCGACACGACCGACGCCCAGCAAGGTGCACTCGTACGCGCCGTGGTCGACCTGGCCCGAAGCCTGCGCCTGGTGACCGTGGCCGAGGGCGTCGAGACAGCCCACCACGCCGAACTTCTGCGCACCCTGGGCTGCGACCGCGGCCAGGGCTGGCTGTTCGGCCGCCCCGGCCCGGCAGCCGCCGCTTACCTGCGCCTAGCCTCAGAAACCACCGTGCCTAATGGCTCCGCTTCGCTGCGCGGGCGCAGTCGTCTTTTAGGTCAATGACTTGAGCCCGGTTTCCAGCACCGCAAACACCACGATGCTGGAAACCGGGCTCAAGTCATTGACGACGACTGCGCAGGCCGTTCCCGGACGGCGCGCTCGCACAAGGTATGGGGCACAAGGGATTGCTGGATGGTGCCGAAGCGCAACAGCACGACCCCAACCCCGTTGGCTGTCGTCACAGCCCTCGCCCTACCGCCGGCCCGAGCTTGAGGCGATGGCGACCCGCAGGCCGAGCTCGCGCGCCTCGTCCAGCCAGGACAGCACGCCGGGCAGGGCGATCTCCTTGTCGATCAGTTCGCGGTGCCGGGCGTTGATCGGCGCGCGGTCGACGGGCGCGCCGACGTGGGCGTCGAGCTGGACGCCCGGGTCCCAGCCGGGCTCCATCGTGCCGATGACGCGCGACCACTCGGCGCTGTCGAGAGTGGCCTCGTTCGCCGCGTAGGCCTCCTGCCAGGCGACGAACTCGGGGGTCTAGGTGTCGAGGATCAGGCCGTCGAAGTCGAAGATCACCGCGCGGACGGTCACTTGACGATCACCACGTCGGTCTCGGTCAGGCTGCCGAGGACGATCGTGCCGTCGCGCTCGGCCACCGATGTTACGAAGCCGTAGGAGCCGTCCGTCGTACGCAGGTCGTGCACCAGCCCACCCTCAAGATCAAAAGCCATGACCCAGGCTATCGATGCGGCCTTCGGGCGCACGGCGGCCGGCAGGTTCCACACGAGCACGCGCAGAAAGCCCGGCAGCGGCAGCAACCGGTCGAGCAAAGCGTCGCGCGGCGCGGCGATCGCCACCCACAGCAGACCGTCGCTGCCGAGCGACATGTTGTCCGGGAAGCCCGGCAGGTTGTCGACCAGCGTCTCGGTGCGCCCGGACAGCCAGTGCCGCCTGATCCGGTAGCCGGTCGTCTCGGCGATAAGCAGGTGCGACTCGTCGGGCGCGAGCACCAGCCCGTTGGCGAACTTCAGGTCGTCGAGCAGCGTGGTGACGGTCCCGTCCGGGTCGCGGCGCAGCAGCCGCCCGGTGCAGGAGTGCTCGAAGACGTCACCGAGGTGGTTCTCGAGGTCCCACCGGCTGGTCGAGGTGGTGAACCAGATCGTGCCGTCGCTGCCCTGCACGACGTTGCTGGCGAACGAGATCCCACCCACCAGCACCTCGACGCTCCCGTCCGGCCCCACCTGAAGAAGCCCGCGGTCGTGGTCGCAGACGAGCACCGCCCCGTCCGCACAGGCATGCAGCCCGAGCGGCCGCCCACCCGTGTCGGCCAGCACCGTGCGCTCCCCCGTCGCCGGGTCGATCCGTACGATGCGCCCGTCCCCGGTGCCGGTGACGATCTGTCCGGCATGGTCGAAGACGACGTCCTCCGGCCCGCGGTCGCCCGTCGGGAGTCGTTCGCGGACGGTCAGGGCCGCCGTCGCTCCACGGTCGACGTTCGGCGGCGGCGCCCAGCGGCGCGGATTGATCAGTCGGCGGGCCATACCCGGCATTGTGCCCGCTGTACCGGAGGCCGTCACATCGTTCGTGATACGCGTCAGCGGACACCGCCCGCGTCCTGGCGAGCCGACTTCCGGGCCGAGAGCGTCGAGCTCGAACTCAGCGTGGCCGACCGAGTCGGCCCTGATCGGCGGGGCCGCCGCCCCCGGACGAGGGCTAGCGCCGCGCCAGGGATTCGGCCGCGAAGTGCAGGAGCTGGTCGACGGCGGCAGCCGGGTCGGCTTCGGGCGGGGGCAGCGACGAGGAGAGCAGGCAGCGTTCGAGGAGCAGTTCGACCAGGGCGGCCCGGTCGACGATCTCGCCGGGGTCGAGGGCGCCGGGCAGGATGCGTACCTCGATCGTGTCGCGCAGGGGCTGCTCGGCGAAGAGCTGCGTCAGGTTGATGTCGAAGAACTTGGTCAGCTCGCCGTCGGTTGCGGCCTGCTTGAACTCGTCCCACCCGGGCGCGCCGGCGGTGGCGGCCACCAGCGCGCCGGGCAGCGGGGCGAGGCGGCGGCAGGCCGGGTTGGTCTGCAGCAGCGCCCGCAACGGCTCGCGCCAGTGGGCGAACAGTCGCACCACGTTGGCCAGCGCCTGCGGCCGGCGGAACGGGCCGCCGTCGAAGTGCAGGTGGACGGCCGCCTCGACCGGCACGGTGAATCCGAGCTCACGTGCCGGCCCCAGCAGCTCGGCCAGCGTCTCGAAATGGTTCGCGGTGATCGGCGGGGTGACGATCTCGCAGGGGCGTTCACGTTCGGCGCCGGCCGGGGCGGCCAGCGCGATCGTGCCGCCGGCCAGGTCGTCCAGGCGATAGACGTCGCCGAACTGGGCCGGTTTCGTCTCCCACAGGGCGGCCGCCGCGTCGAGCACCGTGTCGAGCGGGCCGGCCGGATCGCACTGCGACGCGAGCAGGCTCAGCAGCCGGGGTTCGTCGCTCAGCACCCGGAACCAGCCGGGCGGGGCCGGCGTGCGCGGGTCGAGGCCGTCGAGCAAGGTGATGTCGTCGACCAGGGTGCACAGCTCGGTGCCGTCGGGACGGTCGACGGCGAAGCCCAGCGTCAGGTTGAGGAACCGGCCGAGGCCGGGCACCAGCGACGGCTCGCTGTCGCGGTGCCAGATCGGGCGGACCCGGCCGCCGCAGCGGGCGGCCAGGTCGTCGGCGAGGCTGCGCCGGCTGGCGCCGCGCGGCGCCATCAGCTCGATCTCGAAGCCGATGCGCCGGCGCAACCGCCCGGTCACGGCTGGATCGGCAAGGTCTGGCCGGCCAGCAGCCGCTTACCGCCCTCGACTTTCGCCTGGTAAGGCGACTTGAGGTGCCACAGGTCGGCCAGCTTGGCCGCGTCGTCGGAGTCGTAGCCCTTGTCGAAGAAGGCGCCGATGCGCTTGCCCTCGAGCGCGGTCGCGACGTTGGCCGGCTTGGGCTTGACCGGCAGATCCTGCCCGGCGAGCAGGCGCTTGCCGGCTTCGAGCTTGGCCTCCCCCGCGCCGGGCAGCTTCCAGATGTCGGCGAGCTTCTCGGCGTCGGCGAACACGTAGCCCGCGTTGAAGAACGCCTCGAACTGCTTGTTCTGGTCGGGGCTGGTCTGCTCCTCGTCGGCCGGCTTGTCGGGGGACGGCTTGATCGGCAGCGTCTCGCCGAGCAGCAGTCGGCGTCCGGCTTCGGCCTTGACCGAGACCGTGTCGCCGCCGCCCTGGTTCCAGAGCTTGGCGAGTTCCACGGCGTTGTCGTAGCCGTAGCCGGCCGCGTCGTAGGCGGCGAGCTGTTCCTGCCGCGCCTTCTCGGGGTCGGCGCTGGGGGCGGCGGCAGGCAGGGTGGCTGTCGCGCCGGGACCGGTTGGAAGGAACGCGGGCAGGTTGACGACGCCGGCGATCAGGCCGGCGCTGAGCACGCCACCGACCGCGATCTGGGCGCCCCGGCGGCGCCGCTTGTATCTCTGGGAAAGCTCTTCGACCCGCGCGTAGACAGCCGCGGGGTCGGGGGTGTTGTGTTCGATGAGCTCGAAAACCTCGCGCAGCTGGCGCTGGTGCGGCTGCTCATTCACGACTTCTCCTCGGCCGGAACGCGTTCCATCAGCTCCGGCGAGAGCCGGAGCGTTTTCAGTGCCCTCGACGCGTGGCTGCGCACGGTCGCCTGGGAGCACCCCAGCAGGTCGGCGATCTGATCGTCGTCGAGCTGCTCGTAGTAGCGCAGCACGAGGACGGCCCGTTGCTTGCGCCCGAGCGTGGCCAGGCGCCGCCACAGGACGTCGGCCATGACGATGCCTTCGGCGTGGTCGCGCACACCACCCCGGGCGTCGTCGAGGTCGACGAGCCGTTCACCGACCGCGTGCACATGACGAACGGCCCAGCTGCGCCGCCACGACAGGTACTCGTTGAGCACCATGCGCCGCACGTACGCCTCGGGCACGTCCGCCTCGCTGATCCGTTTCCAGCGGGCTTGCGCCCGGGCCAGCACCTCCTGGACGACGTCCTGGGCGAGATCGCGGTCGCCGGTGAGGACGACCGCGTAGCGCAGGAGAGCCGGAAGCCGGGCCATCGCGAATTGCTCGAAGGTCACAACCACTACGACGCACTCCGGGCCGGTTCTGTGCAACCCCATCCATGATTATTTTCGGACGGGATCAGGCTTCCACGGTGGGTAGCGTAACGGTGAACACCGTGCCACCGCCGTCGGCCGGATGGGCTGTGACGTGGCCGTGGTGGGCCTCGACGATCGCCTTGGTGACGGCCAGGCCCAGCCCGGTGCCCTTGACCCCCTCGCGCGTCGCGTTGCTGGCCCGGAAGAACCGGCTGAACAGTCGCGGATACTGCTCGGACGGGATGCCGATGCCGGTGTCGGCGACCTCGATCGTGGTGCAGTCGCCGCCGGTCTCGGCCGTGACGGTGATCCGGCCGCCCTCGGGCGTGTACTTGACCGCGTTGGCCAGCAGGTTGTCCAGGGCCTGGCGCAGCCGGTGCGCGTCGGCGTGCACGGGCAGGTGGGGGCCGAGCCGCACGTCGACGCCGATCGCCTTGGCCTCGGCCCGGGGCCGGTGGTTCTCGACGACCTCGCGCAGCAGCCGGTTGGCCGACATGGGCCGCGGGTCGATGCTCGGGTGCCCGGCGTCGAGGCGGGCCAGGTCGAGCAGGTCGCCGACCAGGCGTTGCAGGTGCTCGGCGTTGCGGTCGACGACGTCGGCGTAGCGGCGGTCGGCGCCGGCCAGGTCGGGACTCTCCAGCAGCGTCTCGACGTATCCCCTGATCACGCCGATCGGGTTGCGCAGCTCGTGGATGACGACCGCGGTCAGCTCGTCCTTCATCCGGTCGAGCTCCTGCTGGGCGCCGGCCAGTTCGAGCTGCAGGTCCTCGGCGCGGCGGCGTTCGACGAAGCGGCCCAGGTGCGTGCCGATCGTGTCGAGGACGGCGACGATGTCGGGGTCGCGGGGCAGGTCGGTGTCGAGGAAGAACGCGAGCACGCCCAGCACCCGTCGCCCGGCCCGCACCGGCATGCCGATGACCGTACGGATCCCCGCGTCCCGCGCCGCCTCGACCCGGATCGCCGAGATCGCCTCCTGTCCGCCCCACACCTCGGCGCCGGTGCGCCAGACCAGGCCCGCAAGACCCTCACCCCGGGCGTGCGCGACCTCGTCGTCCCCGGTGAACCCGGGCAGCTCGCGCCCGGCCCCCGTGTGCGAGCTGAATCGGCTGATGTGCCGCCGGTCCTCGCTGACCTGCCAGTATTCGCCGCAGAGCCAGCCCAGCGAGTCGGTCACCGAGGCGACCGCTCCTTCGGCGGCCTGCTCGGCGCTGGTCGCCTCGGAGAGCACCAGGGCGACCGCGTGCCGGGCGCGGCGCAGCATCTCGGCCCGGTGCACGTCGGTGATCTCGTGCATGGCGGCCACCGCGCCGAGACGCCGTCCGTCGGGGGTGTCGATCGGCCGGGCGTTGGTGAGGAAACGGCGCTTGGCCCCGTCCGGGCCGGGCACGACGAGCTGCTGGCCCTCGACGACCTCGCCGCGGAACGCGCGCAGCAGCGGCACCTGGTCGGCGGCGAGCCGGGTGCGGCCGTCGGCGGCGTGCAACCCGTACCGCTGGCTCCAGGTCTCGCCGGCCGAGCCGGGCAGTGCGTCGACGCCGTGGATGCGGCGCAGCGCCCGGTTGAAGAAGGCCAGCCGGCCCTCGCTGTCGCAGGCGGCCACCCCGGTGTCGAGGCTGTCCAGCAGGGCCTGCAGGAACGCGCGGTCGTCCTCGATCTCCTGGCGGCGGCGTTCGAGCTCCTTGGTGGCGATCACCCGGTCGGTGATGTCGTGCAGGAAGGCGTGGGCGACCAGCTCGCCGTTCTCGGAGCGCACCTGGATGGTCATCTCGATCGGGAACTCGCGGCCCATCCGGTCGACCGCGGCGAGCTGCAGGCGCTGGCCGGTGAGCAGCGACTGCCCGGTCTCGCGCACGCGGGCCAGCCCGGCGCGGTGCATCTCGCGGAAGCGCTCGGGCACGATCAGCTCGGCGACCGGTCGGCCGATGACCTGGGCGGCGCTGTACCCGAACAGGCGTTCGGCGGCGGCGTTCCAGGCGACGACATCCCCGGCGGCGTCGAGGGAGATGTACGCGTCGTAAGCGCTGTCGAGCACCGACTGCATCCGCCGCGCGGCCAGCAGCTGTTCGGCGTGGGCGAGGCGCAGCGCGATCTGGGCCTCGGCGGCCGCGGCGAGGTCCCGTACGGTGGCCTGGTCGTCCTCGGTCCAGGCCCGGGGCTGGTCGGCCAGCACGCAGAACGACCCCAGGATCTGCCCGCCCGGCGCGTGCAGCGGGAAACCCAGGTAGGCGATGACCTGGTAGTCGCGGATCGCGAGGTTGTCGCAGACGCGCGGGTCGGTGCGGGCGTCCTCGACGACCAGCGCCTGCTCGCCGACGACCACATGCTGGCAGAACGAGTGGCTCAGCGGGGTCTGGCGCTCGCGTTCGAGATCCTCGGGCAGGCCGCAGCCGCTGGCGAACCGCTGCCGGTCGCTGTCGACCAGGGAGACGAGCGCCGAGCCGGCCCCGGTGAGCCGGGCCGCCATCGCGGTGAGCCGGTCGAGCGAGGGCACCGACTCCGCTTCGAGCAGGCCGGTCGCGTGCAGCACGCGCAGGCGCTCCGGGGACGTGATCGCGCCGCCGGCGGTCAGTTCTTGCGATGCCGTGCCCATATGTGCCGCATCGGCCGGTTACCGCGCGAATTGAGCGTCAACGGTCGGGCGCGTCGGCCGGGGCCATCACGCGCAGCGCGTTCGCGGCCAGCCCGATGCGCAGCGGGGTGCTGCCGCCCGGCTCGCCGTCGACCTCGACGCGCGCCGGCCGGTCGGTCTCGAGCCACAGCTCGTCGACGGCCAGGAACGGCTCCTCACGCAGCGTGCGCGAGGGCCCCTTGGCCGCGTTACGGGCGGTCTCGACGAGCAGTTCCCGTCGCGAGGGCCCACCCACCGGGTACGCCACCAGGAGCCGGTCGTCGGCGTCGGCGTCCCCGGCGATGGGTCGTCCGGCGTGGTGCCCGCCGTTGGCCACGTACACCTGGTGACTCTCGAAATCGTGGCTGCGCCCGCCGGCGCGTACGGTGATGCGCAGTGGCTCGTGCTTGGTCAGCAGCCCCAGGGCGGTCAGCGGGTAGGCGAAGCGGCCCAGCAGGCGCTTGAGCGGCCGGGGCGCCTTGAGCATGACCTCGGCCGAGAGTCCGACCCCGACGTGGTTGGTGAACGGCTCGTCACCGGCCAGACCGAGGTCGAGATCGATCACCTTGCCCTTGATGAGCACCTCGATCGCCTCGCCGAGGTCGAGCGGGATGTGCGCGGTGCGGGCGAAATTGTTGGTGGTGCCCAGCGGGAGCAGGCCGAGCGCGACGTCCTTGTGGGCGAGAATGCGGGCGGCGGTGCTGATGGTGCCGTCACCGCCGCCCGCGATGAGCAGGTCGGGCCCTCGGTCGAGCGCCTCGGCGAGAATGTGCGGCAGTTCGCGGGGCCGGTCGACGGCGCACGTCCCGAGCAGCTCGAACCCGGCTTCGGCCAGGCGCTCGCGGGCGTTCTCGTAGAGCAGCCGGCCCCGGCGCGAGTGGGTGTTCACCACCAGCACGGCCCGCCGCCGGCTGCGGATGTCGTCGGTCAGCTGCTCCTTTGTGCGCACCTCGCTGACCCTATCGGTTGCGCCATCGGCGGGATTCCGACGGCCACACCGGCGACCACGGGCCGATCCGAAAGGCTTCACCGTGGTGGAGGACTGTCGCGGCCCGGCGGGCTTCCTAGCGCCGGCGGGGACGCTGGGCCGGGCGGCGGGACGCGAACGACCAGCGCTGACGTCCGGCCAGGCAACGCGAGCGGAAGATGCGCCGGAGCCTACGCATTAGCGGCACGGCGGGCGGTGTATTCGGTGCGCGTCGGGTAGCGGATCAGGTTGTCGGGGGCCTCGTCGGCGTAGGGGCGCGCCCGGAACTGGCTGCCGTAGTCGAGCATGCCGTCGATGAGGCGGTCGACGTCACGGCCGGGGCGCACCACGAGCCGCATGAACTGGCTGGTCATGCCGAGCTTGTTACCGCACTCGCGGGTGTAGACGCCATGGTTGGCGACCAGGTAGTCGCGCAGCGCCACGCCCGACCACTCGGTGGGCAGCTTGACGAGGATGAAATTGCCCTGCGACGGGAACACGGTCAGACCGGGGATGCGGGCCAGTTCGCCGGCCATCGAGCGGCGGTCCCGGCTGAGCAGCCGAAGACTGTCCTCGTACTCCTCCTCGTGCTCCTGGATCATGAAGACGACCTTCTCGGCCAGCGAGTTCAGGTTCCACTTCGGAAGCGCCTTGCCGATCTTGCCCGCGATGGCGGGGTTGGCCATCAGGTAGCCGAAGCGGATGCCGTGCAGGCCGAAGTTCTTGCCGAGGCTCTTGAGCACCACCGTGTTGGGGCGGATGACCGCGTCGGGGCCGACCGACGGGTACTGCTCCAGGTCGGAGAAGTCGATGAAGGACTCGTCGATGACGACGAGGTCGAGGTCGCCGAGCAGGTCCATGAAGCGGATGACGTCGCGCCGCGGCAGGTAGCAGCCGTCGGGGTTGTTCACGTTGCAGACCACCGCGACCCGGGAGCCGCGATCGCGGATGAAGCGTACGTAGTCGTCGAGGTTGAGCCGGAATCCGTCGCGCTCCTGCAGCGGGAACATGTCGACCCGCTTGCCGGTCTCGAGCGGCTGGTCGGTCCAGCGGCCGAACGTGGGGATCGGGATCGCCACGCTCTCCTTGATGAGCAGGTGGTCGATCCACGTGATCAGCTCGGTCGAGCCGTTGGCCATCGCGACCGTCTGCGGGTGCAGGCCGAGCACGCTGCACAGCTTCTTGGTGATGCTCGACGAGTCGCTCGGGTAGTACTTCAGAATGTTCCTGAGGTCGCGGCTGAGTTCGTCGAACATCTCGGGCGTGGGGAAATAGGGGTTGCAGGGGATGCAGAAGTCGACGATCTCGACGCCCTCGCCCGCGCTGCGCGACAGATCGAAGTACGAGGCGCTGTGGGCGCCCTTGTGCAGGATCGAGGTGTCGATTCCGGTCCCCGCCATCGCCGCTCCCACTCGCTCGGGCCCACGCCACTGCGCCGGCGTCGTTGTGTACGAGGCGGGCCCTTGAAGGGTTCAGGTATTTCCAAGTCTCGTTGTTTGCGCAGGTAAACAGGGGTGCCCACGTCTTAGGCGTGGCTTAATTTCTGAAGTGACCTAGATCACTAGGCTGGGAATCGCCTGCTAGGCGGCTGTACATGAAGGACTGATCGGCTGCTGTTCGGGAAAATGTCGGACCCCGCCTTTAGGTTCGGAGGCATGACCAAAAGCATGCAGTTGGTGGCGGAAGGTGACGCCGGCACGGCGGCCGCTCTGCGCACCCAGAGCGAGGTGGAGGCGCGCATCCGTGCCATCTGCTTCAAGACCGGTCCCCCGGCGCTGATCGGCGCCGAACTCGAATGGACCCTGCACGACATCGCGGCGCCCTCGGCGCCGCCGGTCGCCGAGAAGCTGCGGCAGGCTCTCGGACGGCACACCCCGGCGACGCTCGGAGCGTCGCACCCGCCGCACCCCCTCCCCGCCGGAGGCACGATCAGCGTCGAGCCGGGCGGGCAGATCGAGATCTCCTCCGCCCCCGCCTCCACCCTGGCCGCTCTGCACGCGGCGGTCGAGGCCGATCGGGCCCACCTCACCGTTCTGCTCGAGACCGCCGGGCTCACCCTCGGCTCGCACGGCATCGACCCGGTTCGCGCGCCCCGGCGCCTCGTGCACACCCCGCGCTACGACGCGATGGAACAGGCCTTCGACGCCCGCGGCCCCGACGGCCGCGTGATGATGTGCAGCACCGCCGGCCTCCAGGTGTGCCTCGACGCCGGGAACATCGCGCTCCGCTGGGCCGCCGTCTCGGCGCTGGGCCCGCCCCTGCTGGCCGCCTTCGCCAACTCGCGCCGCCACGCCGGGCGCGACACCGGCCTCGCCTCGGCCCGCATGGCCGCCTGGTGGGCGATGGACCCGCGGCTCACCCATCCCGTCGGCGTCTCCGACGACCCGGCGGGCGACTGGGTCCGCTACGCCCTCGAAGCCCCGCTCACCTGCGTGCGGCGCGACGGCGGCTGCTGGGACGCACCACCCGGCACGACCCTGGCCGGCTGGATCGGGGGCGCCTTACCCTTTCCGGTCACCGTCGCCGACGTCGACTACCACCTGAGCACCCTGTTCCCGCCCGTGCGCCCGCGCGGCTACCTCGAAGTGCGCTACCTCGACGCCCAGCCCGGCGACGACTGGATCGTCCCGGTCGCCGTGCTGAGCGCCCTGCTCGACGACGACGCGACCACGGGCACCGCCCTCGACCTGGCCCAGCCGACCGCCGACCGCTGGGAAGAGGCGTTCCGCTGCGGCCTGGCCGATCCGCCGCTGCTCTCCACCGCCACCGCGGCACTCGACCTGGCCGTCCGTCGCCTCGATCCGGCTATGCGCGAGCGCGTCACCCAGACCATCGACCAGCGGCTCGCCGCCGCCCACGGGGAGAACCGATGACGATCGAGACCGAGAGGCTGCGCGACCGGGTCGCGGCCGAGCTGATCCGCACCCGCGACCGCACCACCCTGCTCACCGAGGCCGTCGACGAGGACGACCTGATCCGCCAGCATTCGCCGCTCATGTCGCCGCTGGTGTGGGACCTGGCCCACGTCGGAAACCAGGAGGAGCTCTGGCTCGTGCGCGACGTCGGCGGCCGTGAGCCGGTACGCCGCGACATCGACGAGCTCTACGACGCGTTCAAGCACGCCCGCAGCGACCGCCCGGCCCTGCCGCTGCTCACCCCGGGCGAGGCCCGGCGCTACGTCGCCCAGGTGCGCGACAAGGCCCTCGACGTGCTCGACCGGGCCCGGCTCGACGAAGGCCGCCGCCTGGTCGCCGACGGGTTCGCGTTCGGCATGATCGTGCAGCACGAGCAGCAGCACGACGAGACCATGCTCGCCACCCACCAGCTGCGCTCGGGCCCACCGGTGCTGGAAACGGCCGCGCCGCCCCGGCCCGCGCTCGCGGTCACCGGCGAGGTGTTCGTGCCGGGCGGGCCGTTCACGATGGGCACCGACACCGAGGCGTGGGCGCTCGACAACGAGCGGCCGGCGCACCAGGTCGACGTGCCCGCTTTCCACATCGACCGGGCCGCGGTCACGTGTTCTCAGTTCGCGGCCTTCATCGACGCCGGCGGCTACGACGATCCGCGATGGTGGAGCACCGCCGGTTGGGCCCACCGTCAGGCCGCCGGGCTCACCGCGCCGGCCTTCTGGCAGCGCGACGGCGACGGGTGGGCCGTCTCCACGTTCGGCCGCACGGCCCCTGTGGTGCCCGACGAGCCGGTGGTCCACGTGAGTTTCCACGAGGCTTCGGCGTACGCGTCCTGGGCCGGTAAACGCCTGCCGACCGAGGCCGAATGGGAGAAGGCCGCGCGCCACGACCCGGCCACCGGCCGCTCGCGGCGCTATCCGTGGGGCGACGACTCCCCCACGCCGCGGCACGCCAACCTGGGCCAGCAGTTCCTGCGTCCGGCACCGGCCGGGGCCTTCCCCGACGGGGTGTCGCCGCTGGGCGTGCACCAGCTCATCGGTGACGTCTGGGAGTGGACGTCGACCGGCTTCCACGGCTACCCCGGCTTCGCCCCGTTCCCCTACCGCGAATACTCCGAGGTGTTCTTCGGTCCCGACTACAAGGTGCTGCGTGGCGGCTCGTTCGGCACCGACCGGTCGGCCGTGCGCGGCACGTTCCGCAACTGGGACTATCCGATCCGCCGCCAGATCTTCAGCGGCTTCCGCTGCGCGCGGGACGCCTGATGTGCCGCCACCTGGCCTACCTCGGGCCGGCCGTCACGCTGTCGTCGCTGCTCTACGACCCGCCGCATTCGCTGTCCCACCAGTCGTGGGCGCCGCGCGACATGCGCGGCGGCGGCACGATCAACGCCGACGGCTTCGGCGTCGGCTGGTACGCGGCCGACGGCCCGGTGCGCTACCGCCGGGCCACCCCGCTGTGGAGCGACACGACGCTGCCCGGCCTGGCCGCCGCCGTCACCGCGGGCGCGGTGCTGGCGGCGGTCCGCAGCGCCACCGTGGGCATGCCGGTGACCGAGAGCGCGGCCGCGCCCTTCGGTTCCTCCCGGTGGCTGTTCAGCCACAACGGGGTGGTCGCCGGCTGGCCCGAATCGGTCGCCAAGCTCGCCGCCGCCCTGCCACCGGTCGACCTGATCACCCTCGAGGCGCCGACCGACTCGGCCCTGTTGTGGGCGCTGGTCCGCGACAAACTGCGGCGCGGCACGGGCCCGTGCGAAGCGGTCGCGGGCACGATCGCCGCCGTCGCCGCGGCCGCCCCCGGCTCGCGGCTCAACCTGCTGCTGACCGACGGAACAACCATCGTGGCCAGCGCGTTCGGTCATGCGCTGTCGGTGCGGAGCGGGCGCGGCAGCGTGCTGGTCAGCTCCGAACCGCTCGACGGCGACCCGTCCTGGGAAACCGTGAAGGACCGCACCATCCTGGTCGCCGGCATCGACAGCCGGCACTACGTCCCGCTGGGAGAGTCATGACCGAGCTCGAGGTCCATCTCGACGCCGAAACCCAGGAGGCCGCGCTGCGCTCCGACGTGGTCGCCGGCCTCACCGCGCGGCGCAAGTGGCTGCCGCCGAAGTGGTTCTACGACGCCCGGGGCAGCGAGCTGTTCGAACAGATCACCGAGCTCCCCGAGTACTACCCCACCCGCGCCGAACGGGCCGTGCTCACCGAACGGGCCGCCGACATCGCCCGGCTCACCGGAGCCCGCACCCTGATCGAGCTGGGCTCGGGCTACTCGACGAAGACCCGGCTGCTGCTCGACGCGCTCACGACGGCCGGCACGCTCACCGAGTTCATTCCGATGGACGTCTCCCCGAGCGCACTGACGGCCGCCGCGTCCCGGATCGCGGCCGACTTCCCGGCGCTGCGGGTCCGCAACATCGTCGGCGACATCACCCAGCACCTCGACTTCCTGCCCGTCACCCCCGACCGCATGATCGCCTTCCTGGGCGGCACGATCGGCAACTTCGAACCCGCCGACCGCGCCCGCTTCCTGGCCGACGTACGCGCGGTTCTGCGCCCCGGCGAACACCTGCTGCTCGGCACCGACCTGGTGAAGAGCCCGCGCGTGCTCGTCCCCGCGTACGACGACGCGGCCGGCGTCACCGCGGAGTTCAACCGCAACGTGCTGCGCGTGCTCAACCGCCACCTGCAGGCCGACTTCGACCCCGACGGCTTCGCCCACGTGGCCCTCTGGGACGCCGACCACGAGTGGATCGAGATGCGCCTGCGGGCCCGCTGGCCCATGCGGGTAACCATCCCCGCCGTAGACCTGACGGTCGAATTCGCCAGCGGCGAGGAGTTACGAACCGAGATCTCCGCCAAGTTCCACCGCGAGGGCGTCGACAAGGAGCTGGCCGAGGCCGGCTTCACCCTCGACCAGTGGTGGACCGACCCCGAGGGCCGCTTCGCCCTGTCCCTGGCCCGAGCCACATCCTGAACCTCGTCTCCGGCACCCTTCCGCGTGGGTCCTCCGAATTGATCACGTTCGGGACCCACGCGGGAGGAAGGCCGGCGATCCGGGACAGGTTGACCCTCTGGCAGACCTCACCTTTGACCGAGCCGGTGGCCGTGCCGGCGCCCATGAACGGCGGTTCGTCCTGTGTCCGGCGATGAGTTCGGGCCTCCTGGATGGTCTGTCCCGGTGACACTGGGCAGAGGAGGAGTCATGGGCAAGGTCATCGCATCCATCACCACGTCGGTCGACGGTTATGTCACCGGACCCGAGGACGGGCCGAAGTACGGGCTGGGGCGCGGGGGCGAGCGGCTGCACTACTGGGTGATGGGCGGCCCGTGGACGTACGACGGTGGCCACGACTTCGCCATGCACGGTCCCGACAAGCAGTTCTACGACGAGATGGTCTCCACGATCAAGGCCGGTGTCGTCGGCCGGGGCATGTACGACGCGGCCGGCGCGTGGGGTGGGACCAACCCTTTCCCCGGCCCGTTGTTCGTCCTCACCCATCGTGTCGCGGATCAGCCGGCGGCGGAGACAGGGTTCCGGTTCGCCGCGGATCTGGACGCGGCACTCAGCCAGGCGGACGAGGCGGCGCGGGGTGGCGATGTCTCGGTCGGCGGTGGCGCTGACATCATCCGGCAGGCGTTGGTGGCCGGGAAGGTCGACGAGCTGGTCATCTCGACCGCGCCGGTGATTCTCGGGGCCGGCAAGCGGCTGTTCGAGGGATTCGACCGGGACGTGGACCTCGAAGTGGTCAAGGTCTACAGCTCACCGTTCGCCACCCACGTGCGCTACACGGTCAAGTAGGCCCGGCAAATCGACCACGAGCGGTCATAGACCGTTAAAACCAAAGCCGCCGGGGCGTTCCGGGCGGCGGCCACGATATCGATCATGATTCATTCGATGGTTGCGGCCGCCATGGTCGCGGCGACCCTGGTGCCGGGCGGGCACACCGCCGCCGCGTTGCCGCTCGGGGACGCCGATCTGGCCGAGACCCGTACGACCCAGACGCTCGCCCGGGGCGTGACGCTGACCAGCATCGTCCGCGGGACCGAACCCGCGCCCAGCGGCGAGATCGGCACCACGACGAAGGGGCCGTGGCGGGTCAACGTGCTCACAATCGACCCGCAACGGGCCAAGGGACACCTGCGGACCACGTACGGCGCTGATCTTGCGCGGACCGAGACGGTGACCGATCTCGTCGCCGCGGAGGGGGCGCTCGCGGGCGTCAACGCCTCGTTCTTCACTTTCACGGCGAGCCAGCAGTTCCCGGGTACGCCGGTCGGGCTCGGGGTGCACCGCGGCCGGCTGCTCAGCGAGCCGACCACCGACCCGGCCGAGGCCGACCTGGTCATCGATTCGGCGCGTAACAGGATGGTTGTCGGGAAGTTGTCGTGGGCCGCCACCGTGCGCAATCCGCGAACTCGCGCCGAACTGCCGATCACGCTCGTCAACGACCCGCCCGCCGCAGCGGGGGCGATCGCCGAGTTCACGCCCGAGTTCGGCACGTCGACGCCGGCCGGGGAGGGCGCTGAGGTCGTGCTCGACCGTCGCGGCTGTGTCGTGCGCGTCGCAGCCAGCCGAGGCGTCGCACTGGCCGCGGGCCAGACGTCGCTGCAGGCCACCGGCGTTCAAGCGGCCCCCCTGACCGCGCTGGCGCAGCCGACCACGCCGGCCACGAGCACGCAGGCGACCACCGCGCCGGCCAAGAGCTGCCTGCGTGTCGAGCAGACCGTGACCGATGCCGACGGCGAGCGGGTCGAGCTGCGGCCGGGCACCTACGCCGTCAACGGCCGCTACCGGCTCACCGCGGACGGGGAGATCGTCGTCCCGGACGGTACGGGCAGCTTCTTCGATCGCAACCCGCGCACCATCGCGGGCACCACCCGTACCGGAAAGATCGTCCTGGCCACGATCGACGGGCGGATGACCACGAGCGTCGGCACGACGATGGACGAGACGGCGGCCGTGGCTGACGCGCTCGGGCTGCGCGACGCGATCAACCTCGACGGCGGAGGCTCGACCACCATGGTCGCCGCGGGCCGGCTCGTGAACCAGCCGAGCGGCTCGGCCCAGCGTCCCGTCGGCGACGCCGTGATCTGGGACGACTGACCTCTCAAGTGTGCCCCGCCGTGCCCGATGTTTCCGGAGTCCAGCACGGCGGAGCACACGAGGGGGGTCATGAGAATCAATGTCCTGCGCCGGTCGGACCCCTTGACGGGGTTGGCCGGTTCTGTCCGTTTCCGCAGGTTCTCGGAGCGTGCACTGGCCTCACCGAAGAGCACCGCCGTGCTGCTGATCGACGTGCACCGCGAGGGCGGCGACCAGGTGCTGGTCGAGCTCGCCCGGGTGCTGCGCTCCTGCGTCCGCAAGCCGGGCGTGCCGTTCCGTCTGGGCGGCGACGAGTTCGCCGTCGTGCTGCCGCAGATCAACTTCGTTGAGCAGGCGTACGAGGTGGCCGGCGCGATCGCCTCGGCGCTGTCCCCGGTCATCGTCGACGGCCGTCTCACGCCCCTGTCGGCCAGCATCGGCCTGGCCGTCTCGAACCCGGGCGAGCTGACCCACGACGAGCTCGTCTACTGCGCCGAGCTCGCCCTGCGCCGCGCCCAGCAGCGTGGACCCGAGACGCGCTGGGCGGTCTGGCACGAACCTACTCGACGGAACGTGGCATGACCGTACGCACCGCGACCGGGTCGCCCGGCGCGCCGCCTGCCTTCGACCGGTACTCGGGCACGCCCACGCAGGTGAACAGCAGGGTGATCAGGTCGCCGGGCTCGTGCAGCAGGGCGGGCAGTTCGGAGTCGAGGAACGTCATGCCGGTCGCGCTCGCCCCGACCGTGTAGGCGGCCAGGTGCAGCCGGCCCTCGACCAGGCCAGCGGCGAGCTGCGCGGAGCGGTAGGAGCGGTCGTCCAGGTTGTGGTTCGGCGCGGCCGCGATGACCACGTACGCCGCTTCGGCCGACAACGACTGGCCCAGGGACACCCGCTCGAGTTCGTCGCGCAGGTTGCCCGCGGTGATCGGGTGTTCCAGGTCGGGCCAGCGGTAGAGGCCGGGCTCGACGCCGTCGACGCCGCGCACGGCAACCCAGTGAGGAACGTCGATGCCGCGCAGGGCGGCGGACATGGGCCATTCGAGGGACGCGCGCGGGACGGTTTTCGTACGGTCCATGCGGCGCTGGGAGCCGCGACGCTGGATCACGGCGTCGAGCGTGTCCTCACCGCCGGGTGCGGGCACTTCGGCGCCCACGGGCCACGGCGCGCCCAGAACCGTCCGGTCACCGGCCCGCTGCGCTCGCGTGATCAGCGGAAACTCGACCGGCGGCAGTTCACCCGCGGCAGCCGGCCCGGTCGCGACCACGGCCGGGGTGCCCTCGCCGAACGTCAGCAGCGCCAGGGGTGGCAGCTGCTGACATGTTGATTGTCGGTAGTGCTCACTGGTTGGCAATAGGGACGGTGTCAATGCAAAGAAGGGGCAGCGGCCACCGGTATCCCGTAGGCAAACTTGCTGCGGC
>NZ_RJAC01000040.1 GCF_003999975.1 Actinoplanes solisilvae
GAAGCTCCGTTTGCACCAGATCTGTGAGAAGACCTGGTCTCAACGGGGCTTCGTCCATATCCGACACGCCGACGCGGGCATCGTCACTCACCGCCACTATCGATCATGAAACGGCCGTGCCTACCCGGGCTGGCGATGGTGCCGCTGGCCGGGAAGGTTCAGACGGCCGAGATCGCCGGCGCCGGCCACTGGCTGGCCGAGCAGGCGCCGACGGCGCTCCTCGCTTCGGTCAGACCATTTCTGGCCGCGTACAAGGCCGCCGGGTAGTAAGAAAAGTGCACTGACGACAGTCGAAAGCTTCACCAACCGCAAGCGATTCGGAGAGTGCAAAGGAGAAGTGACACTGCCCTCGTGAAGGTTCCGTCCGGCTGCCTCGGCTGGTAGATCTGAGGAACCGCAGGCCGAAGTTGCTCGCGGGGGAGTTGGCGATGGCGCTACAGGTTCGTGGGGGTCTTCCGGAACTGCGCGGGCGCGACGAGGAATGCGCCGCGCTCGATGAGTTACTGTCCGACGGATCGGCCGGGCACAGCCGTGTCATCGTTCTGCGCGGGGACGCCGGGGTCGGCAAGAGCGCCCTGCTGAGGCACGTTCGCGATCGGTCAGACGAATGGTGTGTCGCCGAGGCGGCCGGTGTCGAGTCAGAGATGGAGCTGGCCTACAGCGGCCTGTTCCAGCTCTGCTCGCCCCTGCTGGCCCACGCCGGACGGTTGCCGGCGCCGCAGGGCGAGGCCCTGGCCACGGTCTTCGGCCGCAGCTCGGGGCCGCCGCCCGACCGGTTCCTGGTCGGGCTGGCGACGTTGTCGCTGCTCGCCGAGGTCGCCGAGCGCCAGCCGCTGGTCTGCCTGATCGACGACGCGCAGTGGCTCGACGAAGCCTCGGCGCAGATCCTCTCCTTCGTCTGCCGCCGGTTGTTCGCCGAGCGGGTCGCGATCGTCTGCGCGGCCCGCACCGGCTCCGGCGTCCTCGCCGGGCTGCCCGAACTGCCGATCGGCGGCCTGCTCGACGAGGACGCCCGCGCCCTTCTCCTCGCCCACGTGCACGGGCCGCTGGACGTGACGATCCGCGACCAGATCGTCGGCGAGAGCCACGGCAACCCGCTCGCGCTGATCGAGCTGCCGCGCAACCGGACCCCGCTCGACCTGGCCGGCGGTTTCGGGCTGCCCGGCAGCCACCCGGTCGCGGGCCGGCTCGAGCAGGGGTACGCCCTGCGCCTGGCCATGTTGCCGCCGGACACCCGCCTGCTGGTGCTGGCCGCGGCGGCCGAACCGCTCGGCGACCCCGTGCTGCTGCGGCGCGTGGCCCGCGTGCTCGGCCTTCCCATGCGAACGATCAATGTGGCGGTCGACGCCGACCTGCTCGTGGTCGGCGAGCGGGTCGAGTTCACCCACCCGCTGGTTCGGTCGGCGGCCTATCACAGCGCCACCTCCGACGATCGTCAGAGCGTGCACAGCGCCCTGGCCGACGCGACCGACCCGGAGGCCGACCCCGACCGGCGCGCGTGGCACCGGGCTCGCGCCGCCTCCGGGCCCGACGAGCAGGTCGCCGCCGAACTCGAACGCTCGGCCGACCGCGCGCGCAACCGTGGCGGGCTCGCCGCCGCGGCCGCTTTCGGTCAGCGGTCGGTCGCGCTGACCGAAGACCCCGCTCGCCGTTCGGCCCGCGCGCTGGACGCCGCGTGCACGACCCTGCGGGCGGGCGCCTTCGACGCGGCCCTGGCGCTGCTGGCGACGGCCGAACGGGGACCGCTGACCGACTTCCAGCGGGCCCGGGCCGAGCTGGTACGCGGCCACGTCGCGTTCGCCTCCGGCCGCGGTGACGACGCCCCCGGGCTGCTGCTGGCCGCGGCCCGCGGGCTCGAGCCGTTCGACGTGCGGCTTGCCCGGGAGACCTATCTGACGGCGTGGACCGCGGCCCAGCTGAGCGGCCGCGGCGACGTCATCGAGCAGATCTTCGCGGCGGTCGACGCCCTGGTCGCGCCGGGCGGCACACCGACCGCGCTCGACCTGTTTCTCGAAGGGTTCGCCGTGCGGGCGACGAAGGGCCACCGCGCCGCGGCGCCGACGCTCAGCCGTGCGGCCGCCGCGTTGACCGGCATCACCGCCGACGACATCCAGCACTGGGGCTGGGCCGCCGGGGCGCCCAGCGCCGCCACCTGGGACGACGAGGGCATGCGTACGATCTTCGCCCGGGTCGTCGAACTCACCCGCGAGGCCGGCTCGCTCGAACATCTGCCGCTGCACCTCAGTTCGCTGGCGGTCGCGCGGGCGTGGACCGGCGATCTCACCGGCGCCGAGGCGCTGCTCGTCGAGAGCGAGAGCGTAGCCGCCGCCACCGGCACCGTTGCCCCCTCGCCGGCCTGGCTGTACCTGCGCGCGCTGGAGGGCGAGGAGCTCCCTGGCAAGACGGCCGAGGGCGACGGCATCGGGGCGGCGGTCGGCCACTGGGCGGCCGCGATCCTCTGCAACGGACTGGGACGTTACCGGGAGGCGGCCGAGGCCGCCCAGCTGGCCACGGCCAACCCGCTGGAGCCGTGGATCTCGACATACGCCCTGCCCGAGCTGGTCGAGGGGGCGGTCCGCGCCGGCGACGCCGACCTGGCCCAGGAGGCGCTCGAGCGTCTGATCGAGACGACCGAGCCGAGCGGCACCGACTTCGGCCGCGGCGTCGAGGCCCGCTGCCGGGGACTGGTCGGCGAGGGCCCGGGAGCCGAGCACTGCTACCGCGAGGGAATCCGCCACCTCAGCCGTACGCCGTTGGTGCCCGAGACGGCCCGGGCCCACCTCGTGTACGGCGAGTGGCTGCGCCGCGAACGCCGCCGGGTCGACGCCCGTCGGCACCTGCGCGCCGCCCACGACATGCTCACCTCGATCGGCATGACCGCGTTCGCCGAGCGGGCCCGCCGCGAACTGGTGGCGACCGGCGAGACGCTGCGCCGCCGCGGCACCGAGGCCCGCCGCGAGCTCACCCCGCAGGAGGAGCAGATCGTGCGGCTGGCCGACGACGGCCTGACCAACCGCGAGATCGGCGCCAAACTCTTCCTGAGCCCGCGAACCGTCGAGTGGCACCTGCGCAAGGCCTTCACCAAACTCGGCATCAAGTCGCGCAACGCCCTGCACACCGTGCTCGCCTCCAGGGATTTCGCGGGCGCGAGCGGCCCGCGGGACCGGTGAGGCTGGTCGCGCATCCCCACCAACATGGCCGGGGCAAGACCCTCGTCGGGGCCTCTTGACGGTTGGTGACGGTGATGGCGCCGGGGGACGCCACCACCGTCGAACTTGCTAGTTGGGCACGGCGGTCACGCCGCCCCAGCCCTGGTTCTTCTGGTAGAGCAGGATGCCGCCGCTGACGTACGCGTTGCCGTTGTTGCGGAAGTAGACCAGGTTGCCCTCGGGGTTGATGGCAGCCAAGTCGACGCGGCCGTCGTTGTTGTAGTCGCCCGCGGTCATGCGGGTGTGCGTGGCGAAGGCCTCCGGGAAGCCGTACATCGACGCACCGGGCGAGAGCCGTCCCGCGCCGTTGCCGGCGTAGAACCACAGGCTGCCGTTGGCGCCGATGCCGGCGATGTCCTGCGTGCCGTCACCGTTGAAGTCGCCGCCGATGATCGTCCGGAAGCCGTTCCAGCCGGCCCCCGTCTGGTACATCAGGTCCCCGGTGCCGATGCCGCTGTCACCGTCGCCCTTGTACATGCGGATGTTGCCGTCGGAGCCGGTTCCGACGATGTCGTCGAGACCATCACCGTCGAAGTCACCGGCGGTGATCCGGACGATGCCGCCCCAGGCGCCCGCGACGGAGTTCATCGTGCGGCCGGTGCTGATGAAGCCGTCGCCGTCACCTCGGTAGACCCGGATGTTTCCGTCCGCGCCGATCGCGACGATGTCGTTGTTGCCGTCGTCGTTGAAGTCGCCCGCCGTCACCCGGGTGAAGTCCGGCCCCCATGCACCCGCGACCGGGCCCATGTCGGTGGAGAAGCGGACCAGGCCCGAGCCGTTGCCGGCGTAGTTGCCCATCGAACGGCTGGCGCCGATGGCCGCGAAGTCGGCGTTGCCGTCGTTGTTGTAGTCGGTCCGCTGCCGCGGGATCGGCAGCGACTTGGTGGTGGCCTCGAACAGCGTGTTGAACTGACCGGCGGTCAGCACGCCCTGCCAGATCTGCAGGTTGTCGATGCCGCCGATCCACTGATCGCGGTAGCTGCCCTGGGTCTCCTCGTCCATCGTGTGCCAGACACTGCCGACGGTGAGCGGGCCGTCGGCGCTCCACAGCACCCCGGACCGGGTCGCCTCCATCTCGCCGTTCACATAGAGGCTGAGCTGGTTGACGGCCGAAGTGTTGTAGACGAACACCAGGTGGAACCAGTCACTGGTGTCGTCGCCGGAGAGCAGTGTCGGTGCGATCAGGTGGGTCTGGGCCTCGCCGAGGTTGTTGTCGATGCTCGGCACCATCACCTCGAACCGCTTACCGGTGATGCCCTTGACCGTCGACTCGCGGACGCCGAGGTAGAACGCCGACATCTTGCTGCCCTGCTGGGCCACGGCGGTCATGGTCGAGCTGAGCTCGGCCGGCTGCACCCACACCGACACGGCGAACGACTGATCCGTACGCAGCACGGCCTCGTTCTGCAGGATCTTGTCCGGCGAGCCCACCGGGGCCACGTCGCGCTGCGACCAGCCGTACTCCTTGGTCGCCGAGCCGTCGTTCATGTGCTTGTTGTCGAGCAGCAGACCGCTGCTCTCGCTGATGCCGGGTCCGATCTCGGTGCCCGGCGTGAGGGTGAGCTGCCGGCCGAAGCCGGAGCCGGAGTCGGGCGCCTCACACGTGTTCGGCGTGCCGGCCACCGCGCAGGGCGCCGCAGCCTCGAAGTCCCAGATGCCGACGCTGGTGGCGGCCAGGATGCCGGGCTCGTCGAAGCCGCCGGAGAACTCGTCCTCGGCCGCGGTGCCGGTGAAGTCGTCGCGCACCATCACTCGGTCGAAGATCTGCACGTCGGCGACGCTGCCGTAGAGCGGCTCCACGTACTGGGTGCTGGTGTTCTTGCGGTTGCCGATGCGCAGCAGGCTGTTCGCAGTCCAGGCCGTGGGGGCCGCGTCGGTGAACTTCGCGACGCCGTCGACCCAGATCGTCATGGTCTTGGCGGTCGAGTCGTAGGAACCGGCCACATGGGTCCAGCGGCCCGCGACCGCGGTGTTGACCGCGCAGACCTTGGTCAGGGTGTTGGTCGTCGAGTCGGCGCTGCGCATGCCGAAGCACCAGCTCTTGTCGGCCGTGCCGTCGAGGTTGAGGTCCTCGGAGCGCATCGTCAGCTCGAAGTTGGCGGTGTTCGCGCCGTCCTGCGAGAGCAGCGTCTGCACGCCGTTGAGGTTGTCGAGCCGGGCGAACGCCGCGACCGAGTAGCTCTTGGTCGTGTCGACCACCTTGGGCGTGGTCAGCGAGGTGGTGCCGGTGAAGTTGACGTTCTTGCCCTGGATGATGCGGCCCTTGTCGGCCCAGCCCAGGTTCGTCGGGGTGAGCACGTTGTCACCGCCCACCGCGGGGGCCTCGTCGAGGAGTGCGCCTTCCTCATCCATCCACGGCGGCCGGATCTCGAGGCTCCAGTCCGCCACCGCGGTCGACGGCCGGGGGACCGTGATCTCGGTCGAGCCGTACCCCTTGTTGTTGGTGGAGTCGATCGCCCGGGCGTAGAGGACGGCGATGCCGTACTTCTTCACGACGGCCGTCACTGTGGCCTGCTTGCCGATCACCTTGCCGGCGCTGTCGAGAATGTTCGTCGCCGCGACCGAGGAGGTGGTCGCCTCGTTCCATCCGTACTGGAACGACGACACGTCGGTCGCCGTCGAACTGATCTTGAAGGTGCCCGGCTTGCCCGGCCCGGCCGGCCCGGTCACCGTTTCCACCTTGACCGGCGGGACGGTCGTGTCGACCACGAAGTAGCAGGTAGCCGACGTGGGGCTCTTGATTTCGTACGGAGCCGGGTCCTTCGTGTACACGCGGAACGCGTACCGCTGGTTGGCCGGAAGCGCACCAGTCCGGGCGCTCGTGGCTCGGGTGTTCGCCGGGGACGACGTGTCGCCCGGGCTGGTGCGCGCGGTCAGGTTCTCGCCGTCGGGCGCGTTGAAGAGCTGCCAGGTCGCGGTCAAGTTCTGCGCGGTGCCGTCCTTGTCGTTCACGACGGCCGAGAAATACGGTGTGGTCGTTCCGATACGGATCGTACCGCCGGTGCAGGCCACCCCGTTGACCTGCAGCTGGGTCGGGATGGTGGGCTTGGCGTCGCGGTCGACGATCAGCTTCGCGTCGGCCGGGAAGTACTTCTTCCAGCGGTTGCCCTCGGACTCGCCCGAGCCGTCCTGGCTGCGCGCGGAGAGACCGAACACCACGTTGGGGGCGCTCTTGGCGGCCAGGGCGTTGACGACGGATTTGACGGCGTCGGTGTTGAAGTTGACGATCATGTCGGGCTGTGGGGAGTCGTCGCAGCCGGTGCCCTCGTTGGCGTTGGAAGAGACCGTTGCGAGGAACTTGACCAGCGAGGTGCTGTACGAGGCCCGCGGTGTGCCGAACGAGCCGGCCTGGTAGAGGCTGTTGGGCGTCTTGGTGCAGGACCAGCTGTGGTCGACCTTCATCTGAACGTAGGCGTCCTCGATGTGGTAACCCGCGAGCCCCGAAATCGGGAAGTCGAAGAACGACCGATACGTGCGTCCGTCCGGGTCGGAGCCGACACGGGCCCGCGACACGTCGGTGTTGTTGGTGTTGTTGTGCGTCGCGTAGGCCCAGCGGGACTTGCCGGTGCTCCAGGCCGGGTCGATGTAGACCGGGAACTTGGCGGCCGGGCTCAGCACGGCCGCGTCGGGCCGCAGCACCAGGTCACCGGCGCTGGTCAGTTCCGTGCGGACCGTCGCGCTCTTGGCGAGATCGCCGGGGGCAGCCGAGCTGGACTTCTCGATCGTGCCGGCGCTGACGGCGGCCTTCGCGGCGGCCGAGGTGCCGGTGGCGGACGAATCCCACATCTCCGGGGCGGGCGCGGCAGCGAGCAGCTTGCCGTCGGCGACGGCCCGCAGGGATCCGTCGGCGAGCCGTTGGGCCTTGGCGTCGCCGCCGAGGTCGAAGCGGACCTCGCGGACGGCCGGGTTGGCAGCGGCTTGGGCGTTCTTGACGACCAGCACGTGGGTGAAGCCGGTGCGGGTGGCTCGGAGCACGAGGTCGACGCCGGGCAGCACCTCGGAGTAGGTGGCGGCGTCGGCGGCGACAGTGGGGGCCGGGAGTTTGCCGTGCGGCCAGGTCAGGGTGAGCTTCTTGTTGTCCTGCACCAGAGTGGCGGCCGGTCCCGTGCCACCGGCCGAGAACCGCACGTCGGCCAGAGTCGCCTTAGGACGGAGGAGCTTGTCTTCGCCTTTGGCCAGTTTGACGTCGATGTCGGCCCACGAGCCGTTGGTCTTCTTGACGCGTTGCGGCACGGCGGCTGCCTCGTAGCGCAGCTTGCCCGACGGTTCGGCGAAGACCTGGACGAACTCGGTGCGCTCGGAGAGGGCCTCGACCCGTTTGCCGGACTTCTTCGCCGCCTTGGCCGCGGAGTCAAGGCTGGGCGCGGTCTTCGGCGCCGGAGCGGGTGACGGTGCGGCCTCCGCCGAGGTGGTGGAGACGGCGACGGCGAACGTGGTGGAACACAATACGGCGGCTGCGGCCGAGGCGAATCTGCGTCGTGGCCGGACTGTTCCCGACCGGTGTTTGTCTTGTCTGGACATATTGACCCCCATGATCACGGTGGTAGCCGCGTGAGAATAGGCGATCACTCGCAGTCGCCACAATGGAGCGCGATCTATGGGTTGCGTCGGCTGTCACGATCTCGGTAACACCGGGTGGTCTCGCCCCACACGGGCGTAGCCACCGTCGCCCGGCCTGGCTCCTGGCCGAGGAGGGCACGTCACCGGAGCTCCGCACGCTTCTGTTCGGCTCGCGGTCACCCGACGACCTCGAGCTGTTCGCTCTCGAGCGCATACCGGATCTTTCCCGGCTCGGCGCCCGCGACCATGCGTCGTCCATCACCGCGGGATCGGCAAGGCCGGCGAAGCCTCGGCCTCGGCGCGTGAGTCTGGACACCGTCTCGCGGTGGTGAAAGCCGTGGTGGGGAAGTTGTCCGGCATATTTCTGGACAAAGCTTGCGTTGGCGCTGGTGGGACGTTGCGGGCGCAGGTTGTGCGTAGTGGGGGCGAGCTAGCTTTTAGGCCCCGGTTACCGTCGGATCGAGGAGAGTTGAGCGCCGTGCGGTTCGTCGTCCTCGGGACGGTTCGGGCTTGGCGTGGGGACGTCGAGCTTGAACTCGGCCCTCCGCAGCAGCGGGCCCTGCTCGCCCTGCTGCTCGTGCACGCCGGTCACCCGGTGGCCCTGCACGAGATCGTCGACGTGCTCTGGGGCGACGACCGGCCGGGCACGGCGGCCAACCTCGTGCACCGCTACGTGGGCGCGCTGCGCCGCCTGTTCGAGCCCGACCTGCCCGCCCGCGGCCACTCGAGCTATCTGACCCGCGGCTCCGGCGGCTACAAGCTCGACGTCGACCCCGAAAGCATCGACCTGCTGCGGTTCCGGGCCCTGCGGTTCGAGGCCGGCCGGCGCGCCGAGGCGGGCGATCACTCGGCCGCCGCCGAGGCCCTGCTCGAGGCGTTGAGCCTGTGGCGCGGGCCGACCGCCGACGGCATCGCGCCCGAGATCCGCGTCTACCCGGCCTTCACCTCGGTCGACGACGAGGTCCTCTCCGTGCTGCGGGCCGCCGCCGAGCAGGCCGCCGAGGCCGGCCCCGCGGTCGCCGACCGGGTGCTCGACGCGGTTCGGCTCGCCGCCGCTCGGCACCCGCTCGACGAGGGCCTGCAGGCGCGGCTGATGCTGCTGCTCGCGACCACCGGCAAACAGGCCGAGGCCCTCGTCGTCTACCAGCAGACCCGCGACACTCTCGCCGCCGACCTGGGTCTCGACCCCGGGCCCGAGCTGCAGACGGCCCATCTGCGGGTGTTGCAGCGGGCCGAGGCGCCCCCGGCCGCCGTCCCCGCGGTGCGCCCGGCCCAGCTCCCGGCCGACCTGGCCGTCTTCGCCGGTCGCCGGCACGAGCTCGACCAGCTCGGGTCCCTGCCGCCGGGCGTGCCCGTGGTCGCGATCGGCGGCATGGCCGGCGTCGGCAAGACGACCCTGGCCGTGCACTGGGCCCACCGCATCGCCGGGCGGTTCCCCGACGGCCAGCTCTACGCCGACCTGCACGGCTTCCACCCGGGTGGCGCGATCACCAGCGCCGCCGACGTGCTGCGGTCGTTCCTCGACGCGCTCGGCGTGCCGGCGTCGCGCGTCCCGGCCGGGCTCGAGGCCCAGTCCGCGCTGTTCCGCAGTGTGCTGGCCGGGCGGCGGGTCCTCATCGTGCTCGACAACGCCCGTGACAGCGAGCACATCCTTCCGCTGCTGCCCGGCACCCCCGGCAGCCTGGCCGTCGTCACCAGCCGGCACCGCCTTTACGACCTGGTCGCCATGCACGGCGCGACCGCGATCACCCTCGACCTGCTGCCCTACGCCGACGCGACCGAGCTCATGACCCGCCGGCTCGGGTCCGACCGCATCGTGCTCGACCGCGGCGCCGCCGAGCAGATCGTCGAGCTGACCGGCCGCCTGCCGCTGACCCTGGCGATGGTGAGCGCCCAGGCGGCCATGAACCCCGGCTTCGCGCTGAGCACGATCGCCGACGAGCTGCGACGCTCGCACGGCAGCCTGGACGCTTTCGCCGGTGAGTCGTCGCGCTCCGACGCCCGGTCCGTGTTCGCCTGGTCGTACCGCATTCTGTCGCCCGCCGCGGCCCGGCTGTTCCGGCTGCTCGCGCTGCATCCGGGAGCCGATCTCTCGCTCGCCGCGGCGCAGGCGCTGACGGGTGAGCCGAACCCTCGCAAACAGTTCACCGAGCTGTTGCGCGCGCATTTGGTCACCGAGACCGTGCCCGGCCGCTTCGGCGTGCACGACCTGCTGCGGGCGTACGCCGCCGAGCTCGTCGACCCCGCCGAGGCCGGCCCGGCCCGTCGCCGCGTCGTCGACCACTACCTGCACAGCGCCTGGTCGGCCACCGGGGTGCTCTACCCGACCAGCGAACGGCTGCTGCTCGACCCGCCGGTCGACGACGCCGTCCCGATCCACTTCCACGACGGGCCCCGGGCGGCGACCTGGCTCGACGCCGAGCGGGCCGTGCTCGTCGACGCCGTCGAGCAGGCGGCGCGGGCCGGTCTCGACCAGCAGAGCTGGCAGCTCGCGATCACGCTCGAGACCTACCTCGACCGGGCCGGTTCGTGGCTGGTGCAGCGTGAGATGCAGACCACGGCCCACCGGGCGGCCGAGGCGCTGGGCGACCGGCGCGCGCAGGCGTACACGCGACGTGCCCTCGGTTTCGCCGAGGGCCGGCTGGGCCGTTTCGCCGAGGCCGACCGCCATCTCTCGGTGGCGCTGAGCCTGTTCGCCGAGGCGGGGGACGACAAGGGCGAGGCCCGCACGCACCGGCTGGTCGCCTTCCTGGCCAACCGGCGCGGACAGCATCTGATCGCGCTGGAGCACTACCGCGTCGCCGGTGACCTCTATCGCCGGGTCGGGTGGCTCAGCGGCGCGGCCAGCGTGCACAACGAGTCCGGGTGGACCTACATCATGCTGGGCGACCTCGACCGGGCGATCCAGGAGTGCCGGCTGGCGATCAGCGTGCACCGGCAGAACGGCGACCCGAGCGGCGAGGCCGCGGCCTGGGACAGCCTGGGCCTCGCCCAGCACCGCCAGGAGGCGTACGAGGAAGCTCTGGAGTCCTTCGGTCACGCCCTGAACCTTTATCGAATGGTCTGCGACAAATACCTGGTCGCCGACACCCTCGCGCACATCGGTGACGCCTGCCACGCCGCCGGGCGTGCCGATTCGGCCGTCGAGGCGTGGCGAGAGGCCCTGGAGCTGCTGGAAGACCTCGGTCATCCCGACGCCGGCCAGGTGCGTGAGAAAGCGGGTCTGACCGGGCGGTCAGAGTCCGGTCAGTTTTCGGGCTGAGCACCCTGCCTAATTTCGCCGCGGCCTTGATTCCGCGCGAGACAGGGATGTTGCTCGATGCGCACCACGAATGCCGAATCCACCGCCCGCCGCCGCCAGGAACTGCTCGGCGAACTGGTGGCCGAACACCGGGAGGCGGTGCTCGGCTACACCAGAGCACTGGTCAACGACCACTTCCTCGCCGAGGACATCGTGCAGGAGACGATGCTGCGGGCTTGGAACCACACCGAGCGGCTGTACTCGACCAGCGGCTCGATCCGGGGCTGGCTGCTCACCGTGGCCCGCAACCTGGCCATCGACTGGCGTCGCAGCGCGGCCACCCGCCACGAGAGCGTGGGCTCGGCCGACCGCGACGTGGCCGAGCCGGACCCGGCTGACGCGGTCGCCGACTCCGACGAAGCGGTGGGCCTGCTGCGGGAGTTGTCCTCCGAGCACCGCGCCGTGCTGGTCCACACCACGATGGCCGGGCGGACCGCCGTCGAGACGGCGCGCATCCTGGGCGTCCCGGTCGGCACGGTGAAATCCCGCCAGCACTACGCCCTCAACCTGCTGCGAGCACGACGGGTCAGGCCGCTACCGGCACGGTGAGCCGCAGCCCCAGCACGGGAATGTCGACGGTGCCGTCGGCGTGCGCCTGCCACCGCCAGTGCGCGCCGTCGGTAACCTCGCCCGCGACGAGCCCGGTCCAGCCGGCCGCGCCGGTGCCGCACAGCGCGAGCAGTTCGGCCGCTTCCCGCTCGTCCGGCGTCCCGGCGGTCACGATCAGACCGCGTACGGGATGACGCGTCGCCGCCCCTCGAAGCGGTCCTTCCCCTCCGGCCGGGCGGCCCGCGTACGCCGGCACGGGCACCCGCGGCACGACGGCGAGCCCGGCCGGCACGGTCACACTCGCGGTCTGCACGGCCACCGGCAGGTTCGGCCGCACCCGGGCGATCTCCGCCAGCAGGTTCTGGACCACGTCACGGGCCACCCGGGGGTCGCCGCCCACGCTCAGCACGCCGTCGAGCAGGCTCAGGTCGACGAAGACCGGTTCGCCGTCCTCGTCGGCCCCGGCCCGCACCAGGCACGCCACCGACTGCTCCTCGCGCGCGACCAAGCTCGCCGGTGCGACGGCCGCCCCCGGACGACGCCAGCGGGTGTCGTCGAGCCGCTGCCACGGCTCGGTCAGCGCGTCGGTGGTCGCGATCCAGACCGTCGTGCCGGCCTGGTCGGCGCGTACCGCGTGGACGGGGCCACGCATCGCCGCGACCTCACCGACGGCGTCGTAGGCGCGACGCAGCGTGCCGTCGTCGCCGGCGAGCCGCGCCCCGAGGGACTGCCGCCGTGCGAGCCGGGCCCGGCGCCGGGCGGGCTCGCCGAGCGCGTGAAACAGCCGGCCCACCAGCGCGAACCAGCGGCCCGCCCGGCGCCGCCCGAGAATCGCCGCCGTGATCAGGGCCAGCAGGATCGCGGCGATGACCGCGAGCACGGCCGGCAGCGAGACGGTGACGGTCGTACCCGTAGTGGCGCCCTCGCGGGCCTGCTTCACGTCGGGTCCACGCGCGTCCGGCGGCAGCCGCAGGATCCAGCCGGGCCGCAACTGGTCGTCCGGCCCGGTCAGCGCCCCGCCGTCGGGCTGGCGCCGCCCCCGGTTGAGCTCGAAGATCTCGCCGGCCCGGCCGGGGTCGCCGAGCGTGCTCGCGGCGACCGCCGGCAGACCGGCGGGCTGGTCGCCGACCACGAAGACCTTGACCGTGTCGCCGGGCGCGGCGCTCGCCGTTCCCGCCACCCCGAACACGGCGAGGCACGTCAGCACCAGTGCTGCGGCCACCCGCGAGAGTGCTCGTCCGTCATGCATGCCGTACACACGGGACCGGCCCCCGGAATGGTTCGGGCCGAGAACGCGTGAACCTTTCCGTCGCGGCACTCCGTGTGTCCCGCGAACGTCCCCCCAGAAACCACCGCTAGGAGAATGACATGCCCGACTTCCGGGTCAACTCCGACGAGACGGCCTCGACCTCGCAGGCCCTGCTCAACGACTTCGGCCAGCTTCAGGACAAGCTCAACGAGGTCCGGGGAAAAATCACGAACCTGCTGGCCAACGGCTACTCGACGCCGGCCGCGCAGCAGAAGTTCTCCCCGTTCTTCGACGAGTTCGCCAAGGGCTTCGACTCGGTGAACCAGAGCCTGCAGGGCATCGGTCAGTACGTGAAGTCGGTCGGCGACGCGTTCAACCAGACCGACGACCAGCTCGGCAGCAACCTGAACTGACCCGCGGCGCCCTGCCGTCCCGCAAACCGCGCCGTCCCGCCCACCCGAACAGAGGTCGAGCCCACCGTGCGTCTGAACATCAGCGTCCGTGACCCCCGGGTCGAGAGCGATTCCACAAGGGTCGTGGTCGACACCGAACCGTCCGCCACGGCCGCCGCGCTCGCCGCCGAACTGGCCCGCGCCGTCGGCTCGCCCGACGCCGGACCGGTGCTCTACCTCGGCGGCACCCTGGTGGATCCTCAGGCCACGCTGGCCGCGGCCGGGGTGCGGGACGGCGTGGAGCTCGGGCTCGGCGGCCCCCTGCCGGCCGAACCCGAACCCGGCGGCCGCACCGAGATCCACGTGGTCTCCGGCCCCGGCGCCGGCACCATCTTCCGGCTGGTGCCCGGCGACTACGACATCGGCAGCGCCCCGGCCTGCCGCATCCGGCTGTCGGCCGAGGAGGGCACGCCCCCGCTGGCGGCCCGCGTGCGGGTGCGTCTCGACGGCACGGCCGAGCTGCTGAACACCGACCACGCCCTGCTCGACGGGAAGCCGTCCGCCCCCGGCAGTGAATGGCGCGAGGGCAGCCTGCTCACCGTGGGCGACATCCTGCTCGAACTGACCTCGCTGTGGCCGGCCCGCGCACCCCTGACCCCGGCCGCGGACGGGCTGGGCCTGGAGTTCAACCGTCCGCCGCGCTTCCTCCCGGCGGCCGCCGGCGGCACGTTCCGGCTGCCCACCCCGCCGGTCAAGCCGGACAAGCGGCCCATCCCGCTGCTGCCGATCCTGCTCGTGCCGGTGGCCGGTGCGATTGTCACGATCGTCGCCACCGGCCGCTGGAGCTTCGTCTTCGTCGCCCTGCTCTCGCCCATCGCCGCGCTGTTCACCCAGTTCGGCGGGCGCAAGCAGACCCTGCAGAAATACCTGGAGCAGCGCGCGGAGTACGAGGCGAAGGTCGCGCGCGTGCACGCCGACGTGGAGACGGCGATCCTGGCCGAGCAGCGCGACCTGCGGCTGGCCCTGCCCGACCCGGCCTCCCTGCTCAACCTGGCCCAGCAGCCCTCCGAACGGCTCTGGGAGCGGCGCTGGCCCGACCCCGACTTCCTTTCCGTACGGGTCGGGACCGCCGATCTGCCGTCCGCGGTGAGCGTCGACGACCCCACCCAGGACGAGCACCGCCGAACCACCGTGCCGCCGCTCGACCAGGTGCCCGTGTCGGTGCCGATCCGGCAGGCCCGCGTGGTCGGCGTGACCGGACCCGAGGCCAGCCAGCTCGCCCCGTGGCTGGTGGCCCAGGCCGCGGCCCTGCACAGCCCGGCCGACCTGCGCGTGGTCGTGCTGGCCGGGCCGGACGGCGAGCACGCCTGGGGCTGGACCCGCTGGCTGCCGCACACCCAGGCCCAGAACGAGGACGCGTACTCCCTGATCGGCAGCACCACCGACTCGCTCGCGCGGCGCATCGGCGAGCTCGGCCAGATCGTCGCAGCCCGCACCGCCGTCGGACCGGACGCGATCCGGGGCGGCGCCGCCGGCTACCCCGACATCCTGGTCGTGCTCGAGCAGGCGCGCCGGGCCCGTTCGCTGCCCGGCGTGATCGCGCTGCTGCGTGACGGGCCCGCGGTCGGCGTCTACACGATCTGCATCGACCGTGAGGAACGCCAGCTCCCCGAGGAGTGCGGCGCGGTCGTGGTCACCGAGTCGGGCGCGCGCAACATGTCCGAGCTGCGTACCGGGGGCGGGGCGCCGCTGACCGGCGTGCGCACCGACGACCCCGAGCCGGGCTGGTACGAGCCGTTCGGCCGCGCGCTCGCCCCGCTGCGCGGCGTGGGGGACAGCGACGAGAGTGTGCTGCCCAACGCCGTACGCCTGCTGGATCTGCTCGACATCGAGCCGCCCACCCCGCAGGCCCTCGTGGCCGGGTGGTCGCTCGGCGGGCGCAGCACCAGCGCGATTCTCGGCGCCGGGCTCGACGGCCCGTTCGCGGTCGACCTGGTGCGCGACGGTCCGCACGCGCTGATCGCCGGCACCACCGGGTCGGGCAAGTCCGAGCTGCTGCAGACGCTGGTCGCGACCCTGGCCGTGGTGAACCGGCCGGACGAGATGACCTTCGTGCTGGTCGACTACAAGGGCGGCAGCGCGTTCGCCGAGGCGGCCGACCTGCCGCACACCGTCGGCCTGGTCACCGACCTCGACACCCACCTGGTCGAACGGGCGCTGGTGTCGCTCGGGGCCGAGCTGCGCCGCCGCGAGACGCTGCTGGCCTCGGCCGGCGCGAAAGACATCGTGGACTACCAGGACAAGCGCTTGCGCGGCGGGAACGCCCTGGCCGCCCTGCCCCGGCTGCTGCTGGTCATCGACGAGTTCGCGTCGATGGTGCGCGAACTGCCCGACTTCATCGCCGGCCTGGTCAACATCGCCCAGCGCGGGCGCTCGCTCGGCATCCACCTGGTGCTGGCGACCCAGCGGCCGGGCGGCGCGGTGACGCCGGACATCCGGGCCAACACCAACCTGCGGATCGCGCTGCGCACCACCGACACGTCGGAGAGCCGCGACATCATCGACGCGCCCGACTCCGGCGAGATCTCGTCGGCCAACCCGGGCCGCGCGTTCGTCCGGCTCGGACCGTCGGCGCTGCTGCCGTTCCAGTCGGCCCGCGTCGGCGGACGGCGGCCCGGCGGCGCGGCCGCCCCGGACGAGCCCGTGCGGGTCAGCGCGGCCGTCGTCCCCTGGAAGGACCTCGGCGGCCCGCTGCCGGTCCGCGCTCGGGGACGTGACACAGCCCAGACCCAGGCGGTCACCGACCTGGCTGTGCTCACGACCGCGATCGCGCAGGCCGCCGCGCTGGCCGAGATCCCCCGCCAGCCCAGCCCGTGGCTGCCGGCCCTGCCCGACGTGCTCGAGTGGACCCGGCCTTCTGCTTTGGCCGCGGATCGGCCCGCTTTGGCCGCGGATCGGCCCGCTTTGGCCGCGGATCGGCCCGCCGAACTGCCGCCGGTCGAGTACGGCGTGGTCGACCGGCCCGCCGAGCAGACCCGGGCGCCGCTCACCTTCGACCTCGACCGGGCCGGTCATCTGCACATCGTCGGCTCGCCCCGCAGCGGCCGGTCGCAGACGCTGCGCACCCTGGCCGCCGCCCTGGCCGCGGCCCACGGCGCGGACGACCTGCACCTCTACGCCATCGACTGCGGCAACGGCGCGATGAACGCCCTGGCCGCCCTGCCGCACACCGGCGCCGTCGTCGACCGCAACCAGGTCGAACGGCTGGGCCGGCTGCTCGACCGGCTCAACGCCGAGCTCACCTCGCGGCAGGCCGCGCTGGGCGCGCGCGGCACCGCCGACCTGGCCGAGCTGCGCCGCTCCCAGGCGCCGGGCGAGCGGCTCGCGCACATCGTGCTGATGGTCGACCGGTTCGAGGTCTTCGACCGCGAGTTCCTCAACTACGACAACGGCAGCTACCTCGAGAAGATGGTGCGGCTGCTGCGCGACGGTGCGGGCGTGGGCCTGCACGTCGTGCTGGCCGGCGACCGGGTGCTGGGCAGCGGGCGCTACTCGGGCACCACCGAGGACAAGCTGGTGCTGCGGCTCAACGACCGCCAGGAGTACTCGTCGGTCGGCGTGCCCACCAAGTCGGCCCCGGTCGATCCGCAGCCGGGCCGCGCGATCCGCACCCAGGACCTGAGCGAGGCCCAGATCGCCGTGCTCGGCCCCGATCTTTCCGGAACCGCGCAGGCGCGGGTGCTGACCGAGCTGGGCGACGAGCTGACCAAGCGCGAGGACGCGGTGCCGGCCGGGCGGCGGGCGCTGCGGCTCGACGTCCTGCCCGACCGTATCTCGTACGCCGAAGCGACCACCCTGCCCGGCCGGCGTGGCCCGATGCGCCCGCTGGTGGCCGTCGGCGGCGACAGCCTGGCCGGGCTCGGCCCCGACCTGACCGACGTGCCGACCTTCGTCATCGCCGGTCCGCCCCGCACCGGGCGCAGCACCGCCCTGCTCACCGCGGCCGAGTCGCTGCTGGCCGAGGGCAGCGGACTCGTCGTGGTCGCGCCCCGCCGGTCGCCGCTGCGCGACCTCGCGGGCCGGCCCAGGGTAGCCGCGGTCATCACCGACGCGGACGTCTCGGCCGCCGACTTCCGCCGGGTCCTCGGCAACATCCCCGAGCCCAGCGCCGTGATCGTCGTCGACGACGCCGAACTGCTGATGGGCTCCGAGATCGACCCCGACCTGACGCTGCTCGCCCGCGGCGCGCAGGGCAGCGGCTGGGGCGTGCTGGCGGCCGGCAACGCGGAGTCGCTGTCACTGTCGCTGGCCGGCTGGATGGGCCAGGTGAAACGCAACCGCACCGGCATGCTGCTCTCCCCGCAGAGCCTCAGCGACGGCGAGGTGATCGGCGTGAAGCTGAGCCGCGGCAACGTGGGCCAGGCGCCGCAACCGGGCCGCGGCCTGCTGCACCTGGGCGACGGCACTCTGCTGACCGTTCAGGTGCCGCAATAGAGAAGAGCGCCGGCGTGCCCCCTCGACACGCCGGCGCTGTCCTGGTCCGCCCTACTCCAGGAACCGGAACGTGCTCGTGATCGCGTCGAACAGGTCGTAGACCTCGTTCTTCAGCGGCAGGTTCGGGCTGGCCAGCGTGACGACCAGGAAGTCCTCGGGGCGACCGGGCACCGGCATCATCGTGTGCATGGTCAGCAGCCGCACGTCGATGTCGGCGGTCAGTCGCGTGGTCTCGGTGCCGGTGACGCGAGCGACCGGCCCGACGTTCGGGATCTTCACCGACGAGATGATCCGGTCCTTGGGCGCGACCCCGTTCGACGAGACACCGAGCTGCCTCGACAGCACCGGCAACGTCAGCTCCTGACCCTTCGGCGTCGTCACCGCGAAGACCATTCCGTACGCGAGGAAGAGCCCGTCGTCGTACAGGGTGGCTGTGCCTGTGGCCAGAAGAGCGCCTTGCTTGCGGGCGGCCCGGCTCACCTCGCGGCCCTGCCGGAACATGTCGTTGATGCGCACCTGCTCGCGCGGATCAGTGGTGGCGGCCAGCGCCTCGGCCCGTACGCGGGCCAGCTTCTCGCCGCTCAGGTCGACGTTGTCCCACTGGTCGGGCACGTTCAGCAGGAAGCGTTCGGCGGTCGTCATGCGGTTCACCCTTGCCCGTCGTCGAGGTTCTGCGCGGCGTCCTGGTCGGTCTTCTCGAACGAGTCGAGGATGCTGCCGATCGCGTCGCGGATGCCCTTGATCTGTCGTTTCAGCTGGAACCGGCCGTCCTCCCACTTGTCCTCGAAGTGCTGCGCCGAACCGCGCAGCCGGCCACGCCCGAACGCGGCGTCGAAGTCGAAGGTGTGGTGGCCGATGTCGATGAAGTCGTGGACGAAGGTGAGCATGTCCTGCGCCTGCTTCAGCTCGTCGCCGGGAATGTTGACGTCCTCGGCCATCCGGCGTCCCTCCTCGAGGTGGCTCTGGTCCGGGTCACACACGGAATCGGCCCGTCGAAAGGTTCACGGGTGAACGTTTCGCGCGGGCGATCTCGTGTTTCCGGTATGCCTCTCTCTTTCTCCCCGTCGCGCGCGGGCGGCGTCGCGCTGACCGTCGCTGCTCTCGCCCTCGCGGCCGGCTGCGGCAAGGTGATCACCATCGGTGACGCCGGTGCGCCGCCACCCCTCGCGCCTTCCTCCCCCGCGGCTGCTTCGTCGCCCGCGGCCGCCCCGACCGGTGGTGGCAACGACGCTCTGCAGGTCGTCGACCAGACGGCGGCCGAGGACGGGAAGACCGGCAACGGCGGCACGGTGATCGGCGTGCAGGTGCAGGAGAACCCGCCCAAGTGGGTGCAGCTCTCGGCGGTGAAGTCGCCCGCGCTGAGCGGCACCTACCTGATCAACATCAACCAGGCCGCGCTCTACCGCTTCGACAAGGACTCGGCCAAGCCCTCGACGTCGAACTGCGACGGCGACTGCGCGGTCAAGTGGCCGCCGGTGACGATCGAGGAGACCGGCAAGGTCTACCTGGCCGGGGTCGACCCCAAGAAGGTCGGCGCGATCCGCCGCGACGACGGCCAGGTGCAGCTGACCGTCGGCGGCTGGCCGATCTACCGCTTCGCGGGCGACAAGGAGCCGGGCGACCTGAATGGCCAGGGCGTCGGCGGAACCTGGTTCGCCGTCAGCCCCAAGGGTGAGAAGGTCAAGGCGCGTACGGCCTGACGCCTGACGCGCCTACCCGGACCGGTGAGCCGGCCTGCTCTGAGACGCTAGGCCGGCACCGTTCCGTCGAGCAGCTGCTGCTGGTGGATCATGTGGTCGTGCAGAGCGGCCTTGTAGTCCTCGGCCATGTGGGTCAGGCCGTCGATGTCGCGCAGCACCTGGGTGCGTTCCGCCTGCAGATCGTCGAGTGAGTCCTCGTAGCGGCGGCGGGACGTGATCTCGAGGTTGTCGGCCGTGGCGCGGGCCTCGTCGATCACCTGGGCCGACTTCTCGCGCGCCTCGGAGATCAGCGAGTCGGACTGGCGGCGCGCGTCGCGCATGTGGTCGTCGGCCGTGCGCTGGGCCATGGCCATGACTGGACCGTTGTCGACGGGCGGCTCGGGCGGCGCGGCGGCGGCCGCCCGGCGGGCCTGGTCGAGCCGGTTGCGCAGCTCGCGGGCGCTCTGCTCGGCCTGGTCACGGGCGCGCAGGGCCCGGTTGAGCTCGGCCCCGGCGGCGGAGAGTTCCTCGCCGGTGCGGTCGCGCGGGGCCGGAGCGGCCTCGGGCCGGAGCTGGCCCGCCTGCTGGCGCAGCTGCTCGTTCGCCTCGAGGAGACGGATCATCTCCTGGGTCACCTCGTCGAGGAGGGAGTCGACCTGCTCCTCGTCGTAGCCCCGCTTGCCGATCGACGCCTTGGTGAAGATCGCGTTCTGAATGTCTGCCGGAGTGAGCGGCACAAGTGTTCCTCGGTTCTCATCGCAGTGGACGGGCACACTGTACGCGCCCCGGCGAAAATCTCAGGCGTCGAGAAACATGAGAACGGCCAAGACCCGCCGGTTCACGTCGTCCGACGGCGGTAGTCCGAGCTTGGTGAAAATGTTGTTGATGTACTTGCTCACCACCTTCTCGGTGATGAACAGCCGCCCGGCGATCGCCGCGTTCGAGTGGCCCTCGGCGATGTTGCGCAGCACGTCGAGCTCGCGCGGCGTCAGCCCGGCCAGCGGCTCGTGCCGGGCCAGCAACTGAGTGACCACTTCGGGGTCGAAAGCCGTGCCGCCGGACGCCACCTGCTGCACCGCCTGGATGAACTGCTCGACGTCGGAGATGCGGTCCTTGAGCAGGTAGCCGACCCCGCCGCGGCTGTCGGTGAGCAGCTCACGCGCGTAGAGCGGCTCGACGTGCTGGGAGAGGACGAGCACGGGCAGCCCCGGAACCTCGGCCCGGGCGGCCAGGGCGGCCTTGAGGCCCTCGTCGCTGTAGGTGGGAGGCAGCCGCACGTCGACGATCGCCACGTCGGGCCGGTGGCCGAGCAGGGCCGGCAGCAGGGCGGGACCGTTGTCGACCGCTTCGACCACCTCGAAGTCGAAGGCCTCCATCATCCGGGTGAGGCCGTCCCGCAGGAGGGTCAGGTCCTCGGCGATGACAACGCGCACGGCAGCTCCATGGTCATGACGGTCGGGCCGCCCGGCGGGGAGGAGATCGCCATCGTGCCATCGAAGGCGTTGAGACGGCGCTCGACTCCCTGCAGGCCGGTGCCGCGGGCAGTGTCGGCGCCCCCGATCCCGTCGTCGCCCACCTGGACGGTGAGCAGGCCCGAGGTATGGCCGATCGTCACCCACGCCGTCGAGGCCTGACTGTGCCGGCCCATGTTGGCCAGCGCCTCGGCCACGGCGAAGTAGACGGCCGACTCCAGCGGCGTGTCGAGCCGCCCGGCCAGGTCGGACGAGACGTCGGTGGGCACCGGCAGGCTCATCGCCAGCGCCTGGACGGCGCCCTCGAGGCCACGCTCGGCCAGCACCGGAGGGTGGATGCCGCGCACCAGGTGGCGCAGCTCGGCCAGGGCGTCGGTGCTGGTCGTGCGGGCCTCGGCGAGCAGCTTCAGCGCGCCGTCAGGATCGCAGTGCACGAGCCGCTCGGCCATCCCGATGGTCATGCCGACCGACACCATGCGGGCCTGGGCGCCGTCGTGCAGGTCGCGCTCGATGCGGCGCAGCTCGGCGGCCTGCGCGTCGATCGCGTCGGCCCTGGTCACGGTCAGGTGGGCGACGCGCAGCCGCAGCTCGGCGGCGCGGGTCGGGGCCAGCAGCAGGCGCGCGAAGCGGTAGTGGGTGGTGCGCAGCAGCGGGCCCAGGGCGAGGCCGCCGGCCAGGATGATCAGCCCCTGGGGCAGGGACAGCCACGCCTCGGCCAGGTTCGCCGTGGGCCAGAACAGGGCGTACCCGAACCAGACCTCGCCGAGGAAGAGCCAGAGCGGCAGCATGAGCACCCCGGCCAGCCCGTAGATCACGACGGCCAGCGTGGTGATGCCCAGCCCCACCGCGATCAGCGCCCCCGGCACCAGCCAGGCGATGTCACGCCAGGTCGCCGGGTCGGTGATGATCCACCGCGCCCAGCGGCGGGTGCCCTGCTCACCCCGGGGTGGAGCCGGGTGGTAGGGCCGGCGGATCGCCATGCCGGCCCGGGTGCCGAGACGCCGCTCGACGTCGGTGCGCCAGCGCACGACGCTGGTCGTCACGGCGAGGATGTCGTTGCCGAGCAGCGGCACCGGGCTGAGCACAACCCCGAGGAACCACAGCAACAACACAGGTACGTTGAGTAACGCGAGCCCCACCGTGAACACGCTGTCCGCGGCGGCGCTCCAACCGGCACGCGCCCGGACCCGGAGTGTCATAGACACATCATCCCCGGCCCGCAAGGGGTGCTAACACCCCCCGCCCGATGGGGCTCTCCACTCCTGATCCGGGGCCCTCCGCGGCGAAGAATGAAGCCATGACGGTTACCACGGTGCGACCACGCACGAAGAGCGGCAGCGACTTCGCGGAGCTGAACCGGCGGGTGAACGCCCTCGGTCTGCAGAAGCGGCAGCCGGTCTACTACGTCCTGCGCCTGACGATCGTCACCCTGATGGTCGCCGGTGGCTGGGCGGCCTTCTTCCTGATCGGGTCGTCCTGGTGGACGCTCGCCGTGGCCGCCTTCCTCTCGGTGGCGTTCGCCCAGCTCGCGCTGGTCGCCCACGACCTCGCCCACCGGCAGGTCTTCCGCACCAAGCGCCCTAGCGAGATCGCCGGGCGCCTGGCCGGCAACATCGGCGTCGGCATGAGCTACGGCTGGTGGATGGACAAGCACACCCGCCACCACAACAACCCGAACCACGACGACCTCGACCCCGACGTGGCGCCCGAGGTGCTCATCTGGGCCACCGAGTCGGCGATCGGCCGGCGCGGTCTGGCCGCCTTCGTCACCCGCCACCAGGCCGGCCTGTTCTTCCCGCTGCTCACCCTGCTCGGCATCGACCTGAAGGTGTCCAGCGTCAAGGCCATCCGGGCCGGTCAGGTCAAGCGCCCGGGGCTCGAGTCGGCGCTGCTCGTGGTGCACTTCATCGCCTACTTCACGGCCCTGTTCGTCGTGCTCTCGCCGCTGCAGGCGCTGGCCTTCATCGTGGTGCACCAGGCGCTGTTCGGCGTCTACCTGGGCATGACGTTCGCCCCCAACCACAAGGGCATGCCGCACCCCGACGGCACCGAGGACTTCCTGCGCAAGCAGGTGCTGACCTCGCGCAACGTCCGGGGTGGATGGTTCGTCGACGTGGCCCTGGGCGGCCTGAACTACCAGATCGAGCACCACCTGTTCCCCGGCATGCCGACCCCGAGCCTGCGCAAGGCCCAGCCGATCGTCCAGGCCTACTGCGCCGAGATCGGCGTCGCCTACGAGCAGACCGGCCTCATCGAGTCCTACCGCCAGGCCCTGCGCTACCTGCACGAGGTCGGCGCCCCGCTCCGCAATTCCTAGAACTCCACCGGAGCACGGCCGAGAGCTTGCGGGTTCGCAGCAGCGCGGGCTCACCCCGTAGACGATGAGGTTGTTTTGAGGTCTTCTCAAGGGCCCGGACCCGGGTTCGACGACCTAGCGTGACCACATGGATACCTGGTTCAGCGCCGCGGACTGTCGCCTGGAGGATTTCCGGGCCGTCTGCGAGCAGAAGACGGAACTGACCGATCATCCGCACGCGATCGACGTCGTCGACCGGGTGCTGATCTATCCGGGGGACCTGCCGCCCACCCGGGAAGTGCAGAGTGAGCTGATTCGGGCGTTGCGCGACGGCCCCGGCGTCGTCGTTTTCACCTCGGCGTTCGATCCCGCGGTCGTCGACCGGGCGACCGCCGTGTTCAGCGCCCTGATCGCCGAGCAGAAGGCGGCCGGGGTCGAGGGCGGCGACCACTTCGCCAAGCCAGGGGCGAACGACCGGGTGTGGGGCGCGCTCGACAAGTTCGCGCTGCGTGACCCGGCGGCGTTCGCGGCCTACTACGACAACCCGACGCTGGCGCTGGTCTGCGAGGCGTGGCTGGGCGCCGGCTATCAGGTCACCTCGCAGGTCAACGTCGTCAACCCGGGCGGGCAGGCCCAGGTCGCGCACCGCGACTACCACCTCGGGTTCATGTCGCAGGAGCAGGCGCTGCGCTACCCGGCGCACATCCACACGCTGTCGCCGGTGCTGACGCTGCAGGGCGCCGTCGCCCACGTCGACATGCCGATCGAGACCGGGCCGACGCTCTATCTGCCGCACTCGCAGAAATATCCGCCCGGCTACATCGCCTTCCATCAGCCCGAGTTCACCGCCTATTTCGACGAGCACCACGTGCAACTGCCATTGATCAAGGGCGATGCCGCCTTCTTCAATCCGGCCCTGTTCCACGGCGCCGGCACCAACAGATCCTCGGGCGTACGCCGCATGGCCAACCTGCTGCAGGTCTCGTCGGGCTTCGGCCGCGCGATGGAGGCCGTCGATCGGGCGGCGATGGTGCGCGCCCTCTATCCGGTCCTTCTCTCGTACGACGGTTCGGTCGATCACGTCGTGGCGGCGTCGGCCGAGGGCTACGCGTTCCCCACGAACCTCGACCGCGACCAGCCGATCGGCGGCCTGGCCCCGCAGACCCAGGCCGAGCTGCTGCGACAGGCGGTCGCCGAGCGGTGGGAGCCGGAGCGTCTCGAGGGGGAGCTCTCGGCGCAAGCAGCCCGTCGCCTCTCCTGACGTCGTAATCTCCAGGCGTGCGGCTCATCGACCACCACTGTCACGGCGCGACCGGCGCGCCGCTCGACCGGGGCGGCTTCGAGGCGCTGATCACCGAGTCGGACCGGCCCGCACCGCCGGGGTGCTCGGCGTTCGACTCGCAGCTCGGGTTCGCGATCCGGCGGTGGTGCGCGCCCGTTCTCGGCCTGCCGCCGTACGCCGATCCTTCCGCTTATCTCGCCCGGCGCCTCGAACTCGGGCCGGACGAGGTGAACCGCCGCTTTCTGGAGGCGGCCGACGTCGACCTGTTTCTCGTCGACTCCGGTTTCGGCCCGCCGCTGACCGGGGTGGCGCAGCGCGAGATCGTGCGCCTCGAAACGGTCGCCGAATCGCTGGAGTTCGGCACGGCGGACGACTTTCCCGCGGCGTACGGGAAGGCCTTGGATCTCGCTCTGTCGGGTGGCGCCGTCGGGCTCAAGTCGATCATCGCTTATCGGCACGGGCTCGATTTCGACCCGGCCCCGCCCAGCCGCGGCGAGGTGGTGCGGGCGGCCGGTCGCCGGCTGCGGCTCGGGCAGCCCCGGCTGGACGACCCGGTGCTGCTGCGGCACCTGATCTGGGCCGGGGTCGAGCGGGGTCTGCCATTGCAGTTCCACACCGGGTTCGGCGATCCCGACCTCGACCTGTCCCGCGCCGATCCGTTGCTGATGACCGAATTCCTGCGGGCCACCCGCGATCGTGGCGTCGACGTGATGCTGCTGCACTGTTATCCGTTCCAGCGGCAGGCCGGATATCTGGCCCACGTCTTTCCGCACGTCTATGTGGACACCGGCCTCGCCCTGCACTATGTCGGCGCCCGGGCGACGGCCGTGGTGGCCGAATCACTGGAACTGACTCCGTTTCACAAGCTGCTCTATTCGTCGGACGCCGCCGGACTGGCCGAACTGCACTACCTCGGCGCGCTGCTGTTCCGGCGCGCTTTCGACCTCGCCGGCGAATGGCCGCCGGGCGACGCGGAACGGATCGGTGAGCTGATCGGCTCGGGAAACGCCCGGCGCGTCTACGGGCTCGACTGAGGGGAACGGCATGCGGGGAGTCAACGGCGTCATCCTTTCGTACGTCGACACGGCCGGGATCAACCGCGTCAAAACCGTTCCCGCGGCGCGACTCGACGACGCCGTGCGCGACGGCGTCGGTATATCCCCGGTCTTCGACGTCTTCCTCTCCGACGATTCCTCGGTCGCCACCGACCGGCTCGGCGGCCCCGACGGCGACCTGCGCCTGCGCCCCGACCTGAGCCGGTTCGTGCCCCTGGCGGCCCAGCCGGGCTGGGGCTGGGCGCCGACCGACCGGTTCACCCAGGACGGCGAACCGTGGATCGCCGACCAGCGCGGATTCGCCCGGCGGGCGGTCTCGCGGGCCGCGGCGGCCGGCCTGACGTTCCGGATGGCGATCGAGATCGAGTGGGTCGTGGGCCGCGACACCGACGACTTCGAGCCCGGGTGCCGCGGACCGGCGTACGGGATGTCGCGCGTGGTCGAGCTCAGCGACTACCTGCGCGACCTGCTCACGGCGCTCGACGACCAGGACGTACGGGTGGAGCAGCTGCACCCGGAGTACGCGGCCGGCCAGTTCGAAGTGTCGGTGGCGGCCAACGACCCGGTCGGCGCGGCCGACGACAGCGTGCTGGTGCGCCAGACGATCCGCGCGGTGTCACACCGGCACGGCCTGCGGGTGTCATTCTCGCCCGCAGTCGAGGCGGGCACGGTCGGCAACGGGGGACACGTGCACCTGTCCGCCTGGCGCGGCGACGAGAACCTGTTCGCCGGCGGCGTGGATTTTCCGGACGGCGGGCGCGGCGCGGGCTTTCCGGGCGGCGCGGGCCGCGCGGGCTTTCCGGGCGGCGGGGGCGGCGCGGATTTTCCGGGCGGCGCGGGCCGCGCGGGCTTTCCGGGCGGCGGGGGCGGCGCGGGCTTTCCGGGCGGCGCTGGCTTTGCGGACGGTTTTCCCGGGAGCGAGGGCGGCCTCATGGCGGGCGGGATTCTCGCGCATCTGCGTGCGCTGCTGGCCGTGGGCGCGCCCACCCCGGCGAGCTACCTGCGGCTCGTGCCGTCGCGGTGGGCGGGCGCCTTCGCGTGCTGGGGTGTCGAGACGCGCGAGGCGGCCCTGCGCTACGTGCCGTCGCCGGCCAACCTAGAGGTGAAGTGCTTCGACCTGACCGCCAACCCCTATCTGCTGGTCGGAGCCCTGATCGCCGCCGCTCTCGACAGTCACCCGCTGCCCTCCCCGGTCACCGGCGATCCTGTACGCCTCCCCGACGCACCCCGCCTCCCGGCGTCGCTCGACGAGGCGGTCGACGCGTTCGTGGCCGACGACGTGCTGCGCGAGGCGCTCGGTCCGGTGCTGGCCGACGGGATCGCCGCCGTGCGCCGCGGAGAGGTGGCCCGTTTCCGCGACGCCACCCCGCCGCAGATCGCCGCCGCGTTGCGCTGGGTCTACTGAAGTCCACTGTGACGCGCGGGACACCGGAGTCCTGAGTGGCTCGTGAGCTGCCCGGACGCGGCAACTCGGGGGCCAGGGTAGGATGGACGACCGAGGGCCTTCAGGTAAAGCTGGAGGTCCTCCAGGGTGAACAGAGGGTTAACAGCATTTTTAACAGCGCGACTACGGGAAGGGCGGCTACGTTTCGTGAGGGTCGATCCGGGAAACCGCCGGTCGGCTTGGCGGACCACAACTCATGCGGGCGTGCAGTGACTGAAGCAGTGATGACCAGGGGCTTCTGGCAGCCTCCGATGACCGGCCAGGTTCCCAAGGTCGAGCTCAAGGTGGCGGTCTCCGACCGGGACCTGCGCTCGCTCGGCGCCGACCTCGACCGCGGCCTGTCGCGCCGGGTCTACTTCCTCGACACCGTCGACCTCGCCCTCCAGCAGCACGGCCTCATCGTCCGCGTCCGCAGCACCAAGGGCCGCGCCGGCGACGCCGTGGTGAAACTGCGCCCGGTGCTGCCCAAGGCGCTGCCGGGGTGGCTGCGCAACGACGACGGCTTCGCTGTCGAGATCGACGCGCTCCCCGACAACTACGCCTGCTCAGGCGCGCTCAAGCGCCGCCTCGCCCGGCACGAGGTCGAGCGTGCGGTCGCCGCGGGCAAGCCGCTGGCCCGGTTGCTCTCGAGCCGCCAGAGGCGCCTGCTCACGGCGTACGCCAATGTGCCTCTCGACACGCTGCTCACGTTCGGGCCGGTGCAGGTCAAGCGCGCGCGGATCGACCTGGCCGCCTGCGACCACCCGCTGGTCGCCGAGCAGTGGACGTTCCCCGACGGTTCGATCGTCGCCGAGATCTCGACGCGCTGCGCTTCGGGCCGGGCCGCCGAGGTGGCCGACGAGACCTCCAGCGCGTTGCGGGCCCACGGCATCGTGCCCGACGACGAGCCCCAGGTCACCAAGACCGAGGCGACGCTGCGGCACTTCAGACCTCTATCCGTGAACCCATGATCACCGTCTGGTCGCGGGGGAGGCTGAAGAACTCCGCCGCGTCCGCCGTGATGAACGACGTCGCGATGAAGAGGCGCTTACGCCACGTGGCCATGTCGTGCGACGGGCCGCGTACGAGCTCGATCTTCGACAGGAAATAGGACGCGTCGTCGATCGAGATCGGGCCTTCGGTCTGCTCGTCGCTCAGCGAACGTAGCAGGGCGGGCACGTCGGGCGTCTCCACGTAGCCGAAGCGCGCCGTCACGTGCGTGATGCCGTCGCGGGCGTACCCGAGGTTGTCGACGATGATGCGCTGGTCCTCGGCGAGGCGGGGCACGGGCAGCGTCTCGATCGACAGGATGACGACGTGGTCATGGCGTACGTGGTTGTGGTCGACGTTGGCCCGCAACGCGAGCGGGGCGGTCTCGCTGCCGCGGTTCAGAAAGATCGCGGTGCCCGGCACCCGGATCAGCGGCGGCTCGTGGTTCTGCATCTCGTTGACGAACTCCGGCAGCGAACCCTCGGCCCTGTCCCGCTCGGCGGTGACGATGGTGCGGCCGCGCGCCCACGTGGTCATCACCGTGAAGGCGGCCAGCCCGATCAGCAACGGCAGCCATGCGCCGTGCACCAGTTTGGTGAGGTTCGCGGCGAACAGCAGCACGTCGACCGCGAGCAGCAAGCCGGCGCCGACGAGGACCAGCCACAGCGGCGTCTTCCAGCGCACCCGAGCCAAATAGAAGAACAGCAGGGTCGTGATGGCGATCGTGGCGACGACGGCCATGCCGTACGCGTAGGCCAGCGCGGACGAGGTGCGGAACGCGAATACCAGCACGAGCACCGCGACCATCAGAAGCCAGTTGATCCACGGCACGTAGATCTGGCCGATCGTCGTGTCCGAGGTGTGCGCGATCCGTAGCCGCGGCAGGTAGCCGAGTTGACCGGCCTGGGACGCGACTGAGAACGCGCCCGTGATGACCGCCTGCGCCGCGATCACCGTGGCCAGCGTGGCCAGGACCACCAGCGGTAGCCGTCCCCAGCCCGGCACGAGCAGGAAGAACGGGCTGTCCACGTGGCCGGGGTCGCCGATCAGCAGCGCCCCCTGCCCGAGATAGCTGAGCGTCAGGGCGGGCAGCACCAGACCGAGCCAGCCGCGAATGATGGCCTTCCGCCCGAAATGGCCCATGTCCGCGTAGAGTGCCTCGGCTCCGGTGACGGCCAGCACGATCGCGGCCAGCGAGAAGAAAGCGATCTCAAAGTTCCCTGTCAGGAACCTTATGGCGTACGTGGGGGAAAGTGCCTCGAGTATGCGGGGCTCCCGGGTGATGCCGTAGACGCCGGCCGCGCCGATCACCGTGAACCAGACGATCATGACAGGCCCGAAGAGCCGGCCGACTGTCGCCGTGCCACGGCGCTGGAACGCGAAGAGCAGCACGATGATGACCGCCGTGAGGGGCACGACGATGTCTTCGAGGCCCGGCCGCACCACCTCGAGGCCCTCGACCGCCGACAGCACTGAGATGGCCGGCGTGATCATGCTGTCGCCGAAGAACAGTGCTGCCCCGAAGATGCCTAGTAGTGCCAGGAACACCGCGCTGCGGCTCCGGCTGGACGACCCCCACCGGCGCAACAGCGTGATCAGGGCCATGATGCCGCCCTCACCGTCGTTGTTCACCCGCATGACGAGCGTGACGTAGGTGAGCGTCACGATGATCATCACGGTCCAGAAGATCGTCGACACGACGCCGAGGATGTTGATTTCAGTCATCGGAACCGGGTGCGGGTCGGCCGGGTTGAAGACGGTCTGCAGGGTGTAGATCGGGCTCGTGCCGATGTCGCCGAACACGACGCCAAGGGCGCCGACCACGATGGCGCCCTTGACCGGGTGGCGGCGCGGCCGCTCGTGCGGAGTCGCCGTCTCGGGCGCCTGGAGGCTCACTCGCTCATTCTGCGCGAGGGTTCGCCGTTGCGGCTGCCCGTGGCGTCGTGTCTCCTGCCACGCCTGCGACCTGGTTTAACTCACGGCTTGCCCTTGATCGCCCCGCCGCCCTTGATCGGGGCCCGCGCTGGCTCGGGCTCAGTTCGCGGTGGCTCGGGCCTCGGCCACTGCGCGGCCCTTCGCCGAGGACGGGAAGCGGTCGAGCATGGCGCGCAGCTCTTCCGCCGTCTCGTTCGCGCCGAACGCGTCGGCGCCGGGCTCGAGGCGTACGCCCTCGGCCAGCGGACCGGCCAGCACCGGGTCGAAGCCGAGGTCGTCGACGATCTTCGCCACCTCGGCGACGGCCGCCTCGTCGTCCCCGGCGACGGCGATCGCCTTGCGTCCGGGCGTCCCCGCGGGCCGGGCGCCTTCCTCGAGGTCGTGGTAGCCCATGTGGTTGAACGCCTTGACCACCCGCGAACCGGACAGGAACGCCTGCACGGTCTCGCTCGACGACGTGCGCGGGTCGGTGAGGTCGTCGCGGAAGCCGTCGACCTCCCACCAGTAGTTCATGGCGTCGATCACCAGCTTGCCGCGCAGCGCCTCGACCGGCAGGCTCTGGTGCTTGCCCAGCGGCAGGGCCAGCACCACGACGTCGGCCCGGGCAGCCGCGTCGGCGGCGGTGGTGGGCTCGGCGCCGGGGGTGACGACCTCGACGATCAACCTGATCCTCGAGACGTCACCGGACCCGGCGATGAGCACTCGATAACCCGCGGCGACGGCCAGGCGGGCCAGAACCGTGCCCACCTTGCCGGCGCCGAGGATGCCGATGGTCGTCATGCGTCGGCCAGCATGTCTTTGGTCATCGGGAGCACCTTCGTTCCGAACAGCTCGACCGCGCGCAGCCGGGCGCTGACCGGCGTCGAGCCGCTGCCGTAGATCAGGTCGAACCGGCCGACGCCGAGCGCCTTGATCGCGCGGGCCATCTTGCGGGCGACCGTCTCGGGCGAGCCCACGTAGAGCGAACCGTCGCGCACCTCGTGCTCGAACTCCGAGCGGCGCAGCGGCGGCCAGCCGCGCAGCGCGCCGATCTTGTCGCGCATCACCTTGAATCGCGGGTAGAACACCTCGACGGCCTCCTCGTCGGTGTCGGCGATGAAGCCGGGCGAGTGCATGCCGACGGGGTGCGCCACGGTGCCGAGCTGGTCGGCGGCGCGGTTGTACAGATCGATGTACGGGGCGAAGCGCTCGGGCGCCCCGCCGATGATCGCCAGCATCAAGGGGAAACCGTAGCGCGCCGTGCGTACGACCGACTGCGGGGAGCCGCCCACGCCGACCCAGGTCGACAGGTGGCCGGAGTCGGTCTTGGGGAACACGTCGGCGTCGACCAGCGGCGGGCGGGTGGTGCCGCTCCAGGTGACCGGCTTCTCCTTGACGAGCTCGGCGAACAGCTCGATCTTCTCCTCGAAGAGCTTGTCGTAGTCGGCCAGGTCGTAGCCGAACAGCGGGAACGACTCGGTGAACGAGCCGCGGCCGAGAATGACCTGGGCACGGCCGTTCGAGAGCCCGTCGAGGGTGGCGAAGCGCTGGAACACCCGTACGGGGTCGTCGGAGCTCAGGACCGTGACACCGGAGCCGAGGATGAGGCGCTCGGTCTTGCCCGCGATGCCGGCGAGCGCGGTCTCGGGGCTGGAGATCGCGTACTCCGGGCGGTGGTGCTCGCCGAGCGCGATAGCATCGACCCCCGTCTGGTCGGCGATCACTGCCTCGTCGACGACCTGGCGGATGGTCGCGCCGTACGAGAGCAGGTTGCCGTGGTCGTCCTCCGGCACGTCGCCGAACGTGTCGAGGCCGAAGGTGATGTCGGTCATGATGACCCTCCAAGCTGATTGACGTGTCAATTATGCTCGCTACGATTGACACGTCAACTACAGGAGGTGTGGCCGTGACCACTCGGCAACGGCGGTTCCCCACCCGCGAGGAACTGCGCATCTGGCGTGACTACACCGAGACCGGCGAGGCGGTGCGCGCCGCGATGTCGGCCCGGCTCCAGCAGGCCTCCGGGCTCTCCCCGGGCGACTACGCCGTGCTGCTCGCCCTCAGCGAGGCCACCGGCAACCGCATGCGCTCGTCCGAACTCGCCGCGACGATCGGGTGGGAGCGCAGCCGCCTGTCCCACCACCTCGGTCGCATGGAGAAGCGCGGCCTGATCCGCCGCGAGGAGTGCCTGACCGACAACCGCGGCGCCGAGGTCGTGCTGGCCCCGCCCGGGCTCGAACTCTTCCAGGGTGCGAACCGCCCCCACCTGCGCGACATCCGCGAGATCTTCGTCGACGCCTTGACGCCGGAGCAGATCGTCGCGGCCGGCGAGATCTCCGCCGCCCTGCGTGCCCACCTCGCGAAGGAGTAGCCCCGCTCGCGCCGCCCCGCCCGCCCCGCTCGCGCCGCCCCGCCCTGCCCGCCCCGCGGGGCCGCTCGTCGCAGGAGTAGAAAGTAGGTCATGGCTCGTATCGCGGTGACCGGTGGCAGCGGCAAACTCGGCCGCGCCGTCGTCCAGGACCTGCTCGACCACGGCCAGCAGGTCGTCAACCTCGACCAGACGCCCCCGCCGACCCCGTCCGCCCCGTGGACGAAGATCGACCTCACCGACTTCGGCCAGGTGGCCGGCGCCCTCACCGCCGTCGACGACCGCTACGACCGCATCGACGCCGTCGTCCACCTGGCCGCCGTGCCCGCCCCCGGCCTGCTGCCCAACGCGGCGACCTTCCACAACAACATCCGCGCCACCTACAACGTCTTCGAGGCCGTGCGGCTGGCCGGCATCAAGACGGTCGTCTGGGCGTCCAGCGAGACCGTGCTGGGCCTGCCCTTCGACCGCACGCCTCCGCCCTACCTACCCGTCGACGAGAACTACCCGCCCCGCCCGAACTCGTCGTACTCGCTGGCCAAGCACCTCGAGGAACAGATGGCCGAGCAATACTGCCGCTGGGACCCGGCCCTGACGATGATCGGCCTGCGCTTCTCCAACGTGATGGACCCCGCCGACTACGAGGCGTTCCCCTCCTACGACGCCGACCCGCGCCTGCGATCCTGGAACGCCTGGGCCTACATCGACGCCCGAGACGGCGCGCAGGCCGTCCGCCGAGCCCTGGCCTACCAGGAAAGCGGCGTAGAGGTCTTCATCATCGCCAACGCCGACACCGTGATGAACCGATCAAGCGCCTCCCTGGCCGCCGAGGTCTTCCCCGACCTGCCCGTAACAAAAGACCTGGCCGAACACGAGACCCTGCTCTCCATCGACAAGGCCCGCCGCCTGCTCGGCTACGAGCCCGAGTTCACCTGGCGTACGGGGACTCCATAGCTCTCGATCGTCACCTCGTCGACCGTGGTCGACGCGTGCCGTTCCTCAGCCGCCGGATAGACGAGCGCGGCGTGGGTGATCCCGAGACGACGGGCGTATGTATAAAGCTGGTAGATCTCGTCGGTGCTCGGCCCGGCACGCCAGGGCCGGTACTTGGCGTCGTAAACGGCAACCGGAACGTCCGCTTCCAGGACCACGAAGTCAGCCCACCCCGCTCGATCAGGGCTGCTGTCGGTCAGCGTGATCCGGTGCTGGCCGGAAATGGTCGAACCGGGCCACCGGGCGCTCAGCCAACGACCGACATATGCCTCCCAGATCTTGGTCATGGAGAACAGCACACTGGCCCCGGCGCATTCGTCGCTGACAGGAAGAGCCGTCTGCCCTTCGAGGATGAGCCGTGCCAGAGGAACGATGTCGCGATACCGAGCTGGTACCTCGCGGGTCTCGGGTGGTCGGCCCGCGACTTCGGTGACGCGCTGGAAGGCCGGGGCAAGGGCGCGCAGGCGTTGAGTGAGGCTCTTGTCGGAGTACGTCAGCGTCAATAAGCGTCGAAGTGCGGTTGCGACCACCTGGTTCAACGGGACGTTCACGGTGAGCCGGCTGGCGCGGGTGGCTAGGCGGTCCGGCCGTCCGGCATGCACCCTGAGCTGAGCTGACACCGACGGCGCACCCGGGTACGGCGGCCGCAGAAAGGTTCGCTGTTCGTAGGCCTTCGCGAGGCCTTGCCCAGTGACTCGGGCGGCCTCGCGACAGAACGCTGTCGCGATGACGTCCATCAGTCCGTGACCGCCGGCGGCGACCGCGATGTCGTCGTGCAACAGGGTCGCGCGGTGACCAAGCTCGAGCAGGACCGCCATGTCGGCGAACGGGAAGCGACTACCGATGTCGACCACTCGGCCGCTGCTCAGGCGGAACCTTCCGACATAGGGCCCCGGAGTCACCTCGTAAGATCCAGGGGCCGTCGCCGGTGCGACACGTTCGATGACACGCGGCCGTCCGTCACCCGACCTCGTGCCCCGAGACAGCCGGGACAGCTCGACCGCCTCAGCCGGTTCCAATTCGACCGTGATGGTCGCGTATTCCACCATTCGGAGCACGTCAGGCGAGCTCCGCGATCAGTGAGCGGACGTCGCCGTCGAGCCGCTTCAGCTCGGCTGGCTGCTCGAACCAGTATTCGGCCAGGTAGGGCCGCAGCTGATAATCCCAGACCCGCTCCGCCGCGGCGGCATCCAAGCGCTCGGTCATCCAGTACGAGTGTCCGGGGCTGACCGGGGTGTCATGACCGACCCGGTCACGGATCAGCCGGAACACTCCCAGGGCGAGTTCCGCGTTGTCAGCCGACCTCGCGGCCGTCCATCGTTCGAGTACGGCCGCGTCGGGCAGCAGTGGGAAGGCGTTGAATCGCCGGCGCAGAGCGAAGTCGAGCAGGGCCAGACTGCGGTCCGCCGTGTTCATCGTGCCGAGCAGGAACACGTTGGGCGGGACTGTGAAAGTGCGCTGCGAATAAGGCAGCGTGACCTTGCCGGTCCCGCGATATTCGAGCAGGTACAGCAATTCTCCGAAGACCGCGGCCAGGTCGGCCCGGTTCATCTCGTCGATGATCAGGACGAAGGTTTCGTCCGGAGCTATCGACGCTCTCGCACAGAGCCGCGCGAAAACCCCATCGCGTACGACGTACTTCAGCTCGGCTGCTTCAGTCTCCGGGCGCAGGCCTTCGATGAAGTCCTCGTACGAGTAGGCCGGATGGAACTGGGTGACCTCGATGTGCTCGGCCGAACTGGCCAGGTGGCGGGCGAGAAGCATCGCGACATGAGTCTTGCCGGTTCCGGGCGGGCCGTGAAAAACCGCCTGCCGCATGCCGGTGCGCAGCGCAGCCGCCCATTGATCGATCAGCTCGACCGGCAGATAGCAAAGCGCCGCGACCTCGTTCGCGGTGAGCCGATGGGGATCAACCGGCTCCACCGTCACTTCACCGGCCTCAGCGGATTCCTCACGCGCGTATCTCATGACAGTGGTCAGGATCGCGTCGGCTTCTTGCGGGGCGATTCGGTGCCGCTGACGCCAGTCCCGCAGGTCGGCACAGAACCGCTGGTACTCCTCGAGGCCGGTGGCCCGGTACCCGGTGCTGGTCTGGACGGCGAGGCCGTTCATCGTCGCGTTGACGCAGATGCCGAACCGGTCGGGATCGCGCAGGTAGAGGAGGAAGCTTGGCAGGGATGAGCCCGCGTGTGGGAAGAGCCGACGATTCGCATAGACCTCACCGAGAACGGCGAGCGCGTTTTCCTCCGGGTCGCGCCACAACCGAGACACCATCCGGTTGAACGTTTCGGGATCGCGGCCCAGTCTTTCCATGATGGCGCCCGTGAAACCGGGTGAGAACCGGTCATAGCGATCGCGCCCGGCGATCTCGTGCCGGTTGATGAGCCTTCCCAGCTCGACGATTCGCGCCGCGTCCATCGCGCCGAGATGAGCGTTGATGAATGCGCGTACCTCGTCCTCGGCTGCTTGCCGTGCCGGCACGAATCGCTCACCGAACTTCGTACGGACCTCTTCGACGATCTCCGCCGTCGACCTGCTTGGCATGGGCATGGTTCTAGCAGAGGTGATGCAGGCCATGCATCGGTCGAAGGCTCTGGTTCCTACGTGGACTCGCGGCTGAGGCGGAACCGTGGCAGCGTCTCGCCGCCGGTTACCAGGTCGGCGACCAGTTCGCCGACGGCTGGGGTGAACTTGAAGCCGTGGCCTGAGAAGCCGGCCGCCACCACCACGGGGCCTGCCCGGTCGATGACGAAGTCTGAGGTCGGCGTGGTGGTGTAGGTGCAGCTGATCGGGGTGGCCGCGTCCGGGTCGACGCCGGGGATCCACTCGCGTACGTAGTCGCGCAGCTTGGCCGCGTACACCGGCTCCTCGGCGAAGTCGCGGTGGTCGGGGTCGGTTTCGGGGCCGGTGCCGTGGAAGCCCGCCTTGATGCCCTCGCCGGGAGTTGCCAGGCCGTAGACGCCCAGCGACGGGCGGTGGTGGATGAAGCTCGGCCACTCCGCGGCGGGGTCGAGCGGGACGAAGTGGGCCGGCTGCTCCTGGGTGACCCGCACGGACAGCAGGCCCGGCAGCAGTTTCGGGGTCCACGCGCCGGCCGCCACGACCACGCGCCTCGCGTGCAGCGCGCCGTCGGGGGTGACCACCTCGACGTGGTCGTCGCCGCGCACGGTCACGGAAAGCACCGGGGTTTCGTAGCGGACGTCGGGAACCGTCTTCTGCAGCGCGGCGACCGCGTTGTCGGCGTGCAGGCGGCCGCTCGACGGGTGGAAGAACACGGGACCGGTGAAGCGCAGCCCGGGCCAGCGGGCGGCCGCCTCCCCGAGTTGCAGCCACTGCCCCGGAACCCCGGCTGCGGCCAGCGCGTCGGCGATCTCCGTGATCGGCGCGACCAGGCCGTGGTCGACGCCGCCGGTCAGGTCGAGCAGCGACGTGCCGGTCTCCGCCTCAAGCGAACGCCACAGGTCGAGGGCCCGGCGGGCCAGCGCGATGTAGTCGGGTTCGGCGTACGCGAGCCGGAAGATGCGGGAAGCGCCGTGCGATGCCCCGAACGCGTGACCGGGCGAGAACCGTTCCAGCAGCGTCACCTCGGTCCCGCGGCGGGCCGGCGACCACGCCGCGGCCGAGCCCATCGCGCCGCCGCCGACCACGATCACGTCTTGGAACACCGTCACGGCAGGTCCAGGTGTTCACGCAGAGTCGTTCCCGAGTACGAGGTGCGGTAGACGCCGCGCTCCTGCAGTTCGGGGACGAGCTTGTCGACGACGTCCTCGATGGTGCCGGGCAGCTCCTGCGGCAGCAGGTTGAAGCCGTCGACGGCGCCGGTCGCCACGTATCGGGTCCACTCGTCGGCGATCTGGCCGGGCGTGCCGACGAAGGCGCTGTGCCGGTGGTTCACCCTGATCACGGTATCTCGGATGGAAAGGCCCGACCGCCGCCACTCGGCGACGCGTTCCAGCTTGCCGCGGCGGAACTCGATCGGGATCGTGCCGCGCGACGGGTCAAGCTCACCCTCGGCCGGCTCGACGTCGGGCAGCGGACCGTCAGGATCGTACCCGGAAAGGTCTTTGCCCCAATATTGCTCGAGGAACGCGATGGCGCGCGGCCCGGTCGTCTGTTCGCGCTGAAGCCACTCGGCCTTCTCGGCGGCGTCGCCGGGCGTGTCTCCGAGCATCACCGAGGCCCCGGGCAAAATGCGCGGAGATTCGGGCCTACGGCCATAGCGCGCGAGACGTTCCCGCAGGTCAGAAGCGTAGGCGACGGCCTTGTCGTACTACGCCTCAGGGCTGTTGACCGCCCCGACGACCCAGCCGGCCCGGCCGAGTGACGCGTGGTCGAGCGAGGCGAGTTGGGTCGCGAGGTGGAACGGTTCGGTGACGGTGACGTGCAGTTGGGGTGCGAGGCCGAGCCGCGTCGTGTGCCGGGACAGGAACGACGCGCGGACGCCGGCCTCGATTCCCCGGCTCGTGGGCGAATCTTCGAAGGTCACGAACGCGAACCCGGCCGCCTCGGCGGTTCGTGCCACCGAGACGTCGTTCGCTTCGCCGAGATCCAGAGCCAGATGCATGGCTGTCACAGGCGCTCGTACGGGATCTTCTCGCCGGCCTCGACCGCGACGGGCAAGCGGTTCTCGGCCGGCGGCAGCGGGCACGTCGCGTAGTCGGTGTAGGCGCAGACGAGGTTCGTGGCCCGGTTGAAGTCGAGCGTGACCGTGCCGTCGGCGGCCGGCGCGTCGATGGCCAGGCTGCGGTTCGCGGCATAGGTGGTGACGCCCGAGGTCTCGTCCGTGAACAGCGCGAAGAACGAGCCCGGCGTCCGTCCGTTGAAGACGGTCAGCGCTAGAGAGGTGCCCAGCGCCTCGAACTCGACCCGGCCGGGGGACTCGTACACGTGCTCGAGGCCTTCGACCGCGGCGCCGACCGTGACTTCACGCGGCTCGTCGAACGGGACGTAGCGGCCCGGTAGCTCCCACTTCTCGGTGGGCTCGTAGGCGGGCACGCCCCGGAAGTTCACGCGCAGCTCGTTGGCGGGGTGGCGCGGCCGGACGATGTGGAAACCGCCCCGCTTGGCGACCTCGACGGCGGCGTCGCCGAAGAACGGGAAGACGCTGCCGCGCTCGGCCAGCTCATGGAAGGCGTACAGGCCGGTGATCTCGACGCCGTCCAGGGTGAGCGATTCGCCGTCCGCGAGGTCGACGATGACGACGTCATTCCCGGGTGACTTCCCGCCCGCGGCGGTGGTGCTGTCGTTGAGAACCGGCGCTTCCCCGTCCGCCGGGTCGGTGCTTGTGGCGTCGAGAGCCGGCGCCCTCTCGCCCGCGGGACCGATGCTCCACTCGCCCGGGGCGTCGGGGAAGCGCCGCGGGGTGGCATCGAGGAAGTTGAGGCTGGTGATGGCCAGGAATCCGTGGGGGTCGGCGAGGGTGCGCTCGTGCTCGGCGTGACACTCGGCCCAAGTTTGCTTGCCCATACAAACAACATAAGCATACTTTGTCGATAGGAGATAGAGGCGTTCGGGGATCGACCGACAGGAAGCGCCGCGGTAGGAGATGAGGCGAGAAATGGGGGTGCTACGCTCGGCGGCAGGTCATGAGTGCCAGCGCGTAGCCCCGGCTTGCTGGCCGGCAACCCTTGCGTTCGCGATGGGGTGCCCCGGGTGAGGACCAGGTCTGCGCCCGCCCGGGCGCGGGCAAGCGCGAGCCTCCGGAGGTCTCCCCATGTCCGACCGTCTCGATATCGTCGGCGCCGACCTGACCGTCACCCTCCCCGGCGGCACCGACGTGCGTTTCGCCCATCTCGACTACGCCGCCTCCGCCCCGGCCGTCCGGGCCGCCGCCGACGCCGTACGCGACCTGCTCCCGTACTACGGCAGCGTGCACCGCGGCGCCGGCCTGCGTTCGCAGCGGTCGACCTTCGAATACGAACGGGCCCGCGACATCGTCGCCGAGTTCGTGGGCGCCCGCCCAGACGACTCGGTCATCTTCACCCGCAACACCACCGACTCGCTGAACCTGCTGGCCCGCGCCCTGCCCGCCGGCACGACCACGATCGTCTTCGACGGCGAGCATCACGCGAACCTGCTGCCCTGGCCCTCACCCGTACGCCTCCCCGCGCCCCACTCGGCTGACGCGGCGGTCGAGGCGGCGCGAGCTGCGCTTTCCTCCGTACGCGGCCCCGCGCTCCTCGCGGTCACCGGCGCGAGCAACGTCACCGGCGAGATCTGGCCCGTCCGCCGTCTCGCCGATGTGGCCCACGCCCACGGCGCCCGCGTGCTCGTCGACGCCGCCCAGCTCGCCCCGCACGTGCCGGTCGACCTCGACGAACTCGGCGCCGACTACCTGGCCCTGTCCGGCCACAAGCTCTACGCCCCGTTCGGCGCCGGCGTGCTGGCCGGCCGCGGCGACTGGCTCGACGCCGCCGACCCCTACCTGCGCGGCGGCGGTGCCAGCGCCTCGGTCGGCGACGCCACCGGCGACGTGGTCTGGCAGACCGGCCCCGCCCGTCACGAGGGCGGCACCCCCAACCTGATCGGCGCGATCTCGCTGGCCGCTGTCTGCGAGGCCCTGCTGCAGGCCGACCGCGCCGCGATCCTCGAACACGAACAGAGCCTCCTGGCCGGCATCGACGGCGCACTGACCCTGTTCGGCGGCAGCCAGCCCCGCGTAGGCATCGTCTCCTTCGCCGTCCCCGACGCGCCCGGCGTGGCCGACCGCCTGGCCCGCGACTACGGCATCGGCGTACGGGCCGGCCTGTTCTGTGCCCACCCCCTGGTACGCCGTCTGGGCGGCGCCGGCACCTGCGACACCGGTGGCCTGCTGCGCGCCAGCTTCGGCCTGGGCAGCACCCACGACGACGTCGACCGCTTCGTCAAGGCCCTCGACGACCTGGGCGTACGCCCGTGACCCGGGTGTACGTCGTCGGGGTCTTCGGTGTACGCCCGTGACCGGGGTGTACGTCGTCGGGGTCTTCGGTGTACGCCCGTGACCCGGGTCTACGTCGTCGACGCGTTCACCGACGTCCCGTTCCGGGGCAACCCGGCCGGCGTCGTCCTGCTCGACCGCTGGCGCGACGACGAGTGGCTCCAACAGGTCGCGGCCGAGATGCGTCACTCCGAGACCGCGTTCGCCGTGCCCCGCGCCGACGACGGCGAGTGGGACCTCCGCTGGTTCACCCCCGCCGCCGAGGTCGACCTGTGCGGCCACGCGACCCTGGCCACCGCCCACGTGCTGGCCCGCCCCGCCGTCTTCCACACCCGCAGCGGCAGGCTGAGCTGCGACCACGCCGCCGACGGCTGGATCGAGCTGAACTTCCCCGCCGACCCGGCCACGCCGTTGACCCCCGACCCGCACCTGCGTCAGGCCCTGGCCGGTGCCGAGATCGTCGCCGCCGGCCGAGGCGTCTCGGACATCCTCGTCGAGGTGCCCGACGTGGCCGCAGTCCGAGCGCTCACCCCCGACCTGGCCGCCGTCGCCGGGCTCGACGGGCGTGGTCTGATCGTTACGACCTTCGACAACCGCGCCTACAGTCGCTGCTTCTACCCAGCGCTGGGCGTCCCCGAGGACCCGGTGACCGGCTCGGCTCACTGCACGATCGCCAGCTGGTGGCAGGCCCGCCTCGGCATCACGGAATTTGTCGCCGAGCAGCTCTCCGCCCGCACCGGCGTTCTGCGGATCCGTCATGAGGGCGCCCGCGTCCGTCTGAGCGGCCAGGCTGTCACCGTGTGGCGGGGCGAGACGGCGGTCTAGGCGTGACGCCCCGGCCTCGACGCTGCGGGCAGGGGCGTGCCGGGCAGGGGCGTGCCGGGCAGGGGCGATCTGGGCAGGGGCGTGCCGGGCAGGGGCGTGCCGGGCAGGGGCGATCTGGGCGGGGGCGGTTCGGGCGAGCCGGTCTCGACGACGATTTGGTCGTGCGCGCGCCGTGAGCTGGGCACGGGTTGGTTGAGAGTGCGGTTGCCAGGACGCGGCAGTGGAACGCGCGGGGGCAGGGCGACACCTTGCTCGGACGGGCAGGCCCTAATTGCGTTGGTGGTAGTGGTTGCGACGTGGAACCTGGTGGGGGTCGACCGTTGGCGGCGGGATGAACTCGGGGCGTCGATCAGTGCCCAGGCGGACTCGCCATCCGGCCGTCGGGTGGTGGAGGAGGCGATGATGATGGCGACACAAAAGGACCGTATTGTCGAGGCTTGTCAGGCCGCCGAGTGACCATTCGACTATGTGATGGATGTCTGTCCATCGTGGGGGACGATCACACGATGGGAAAGCACAGCCGCCGTCACGGATGTGCAGCGCGCGGCGTAGGGCGGCGGTGGCGAGCCGTCGACTTCGGCCGAGATCGAGGATCTGTCCTTCGCCGCCGAGAACGGCGGGTAGCAGGCGGGCTTCGCAGGCGAGTCGGCGGATGGTACTGGCGGACAGGCGTTGGCCGGTGTCAGTGGTGCCGGAGCCGAGTGTGAACGGCGGGAAATGGTGAGCGTCGGCGGCACCCACGGCACCGCCATCGTTCTCGGCCGGGTCGCTCGTGGTTCCGGTGCCGCTGGAGCCGGTCGCGGTATCGAAGGTGTCATCCGAGGACTGGCCACTGTCGCCCGGGGGTCGGCCTGTGTCGTCCGAGGGTCGGCCTGTGTCGTCCGAGGGCTGACCGGAGCCACCTGCGGGGCGGGCGGTGCTTCCTGCTGGACGGGCGGTGCTACCTGTCGGATGTGCGGTACCTGTCGGACGTGCGGTGCTACCTGTCGGATGTGCGGTGCTATCTGTGGGGCCGCTGGTGCTGGCAGGGGGCCTGCCGGTGCCGTTGGGGTCGGCGAGGTCCAGGGCGGCGCTCAGGGAGTTGTAGTCGATTTTGATGGTCAATTGGGGCGGTTCGCCGCCGTCGGCGGGAAGGCTGCCTGTGCGCAGGGCCAGGTTGCACAGCTCTACCAAGGCGTCGGCTCGGCGTTGGGGCATCAGGCGGTCGTCGTCGGGGATCGGGCGGCACAGTGGGTGCAGCGCGGCCTGGAGGATGGCGGTGGCTTCCGCGTCCAGCAGGCCTGACAGGCGGGCCAGGCCGTCGACGGGCAACGCCAGAGTGAGGTGGCGCTTCTTATGGGCGCGGGCCTGCTGGCGTTCCAGCGCAAGCTCGTCGGCGCGGTCGGCCAACTCGGGGGCGACGTGGGCCAGGATTCGTTCGCCGGCCTTGCGTAACAGGTGGGCGGGGAGCTGAGCGGACAGCTCGACCAGTTTGTCCTGGGCCTCTTCGGTGATTCGGCGGGTCTCGGTGAGGCTGACCGGGGTGGTGGGTGAGTCGACCTCGCCGAGGGTGTCGGGGAGGTTGCCGACCGTTGCGGCAATGACGGCGGCTTGACGGAGATCTACCCGGCCGTCGAGGACCGCCCGTTCCACGGCCGGCTTGTGGGCGAGGGCGGTGACGCGCTCGGCGAATTCACGAGCTGGTTGAGGGTCGAGGCGCAGCAGGCCGCGCAGCCAACCGTAAATGGTTTTCGCGCCGTGGGTCTTCGGCAGACCTCGGCCTGCGGCCTCGCGGACGAGGCGCACCTGCAGGACGGCGGCGGCCTGCTCCAGCCGGTGGGCGGCGTGTAGGGCTGCGAGCAGCTCTTTGTCGGAACAGGACCACAGTGGATCGGCGGCGAGCTTCGCCGCGTTCTCCACGATCTGCTTTACGTCTGCCAACACGACGGCATTTCTAGCCGCCAAACGACGCATCCAGAACCCGGGGAAGATCCTTCTCCGCCATCTGAAAGCGATCACGGAGCCATCTGAAAACCGTCATTGAAGGATCTGCAAACGATCACTGGGGCGCGCGCGGGTGGGGCGCGGGCGGCGGTGCTGGCGGCGGGCGGCGGTGCTGGCAGCAGGCGGCGGTGCTGGCAGCAGGCGGCGGTGCTGGCAGCAGGCGGCGGTGCGGGCGGCGGGCGGCGGGCGGCGGGCGGCGGTGCGGGTGGCGGCATGGACGTCGGTGGCGCGCTGTGAAAAGCGCTGGAAGATGTCCAAAGTTCGCCTGCTGATCAACTGGGAAAGACCTGGAAGTCGACGGGGGTCGACAGAGTCAGCATCCGGCTCGCTGTTCGTGGGCCGGATCGGAGTTCCAACGTGTACCGCAAGGCCCTGCTGGCACTGCTCGTCCTCGTCGGAGTGGTGCTCGGGCCGCCCGTGCCTGCTCAGGCACACCCCTTCGGCGATCCTCAAACCGTCGCCATCGACGCCGACCCCGCGCGCCCCCACGTCGTACGCGTGAAGTGGAAGGTCGGCGGCCTCGATGACCTGACGCTGCTCGGTGTGAAGATCGGCGTGTTGCCCGAGGACCGGGTCTTTCTCGACGGTGCCGTGTTTTATCAGGACTCCGACGAGGCCGCGATCGCCCCCTCCGGTCAGTTCGCCGACTACCTCCTGCGGCAGATTGTCGTCACCGGCGGCGGGGAGAAGTGCGCGGGAACCGTCGAACCGCCCACCGAGCTGGCCAAGCGCGGCGCCACCGTCGATTTCACCTGCCCTGCCGCCGTCGGCAAGGTCGACGTCGCCGTACGCACCTTGCTGGACCTGCACCCCGCCTATCGCACTCTCGCGACCGGGCCGGGCGGACAACGCGCCGTCTACCAGGCCGACACCGCGACGCACGAGTGGAAGCTGAGCAACGCCGAGTCCAAAAGCCACAAATGGCCCCTTGGAATAACGGCGGCCGCGGCCCTGGCAGCCCTGGCAGCCCTCCTGTTCTGGCGTCGCCGGAACAGATCGAAGCAATCGAAACACCTGAGTTAGGAGACACCCACATGGGCAGGACACGTGTCCTGTGGCCCGTGCTCGTGGTGGCCACTCTCGCCGCCGCGCAGTTCGGGTCAGTCCCGTCCGCCGGCGCCGAGCCGGGCACCCCGGGTTCGGCGCCGGTGCTCAATCTGAGCGACGGCCAGACTCTCGGCGGCACCGTGAAGGTGAACGCCGAGCCGGTGACCGAGGGCGACCCGATCGTCTCGCTCACCGTCGACGGCCAGGCGGTGGAGTCGGCGAAGAACGCCGGCACCGCGCACCTGAGCTTCGACATGGGCGGCAACGGCACCGAGGCGCGCTACCACAACTACGTGGTCGTGAACGGCCACACCGCCGAGGCTGAGCGCCTCTACCTGCCGAACATCGCCGGTGGCGTACGCGGCACTCTGGACTTTCCCGGTGACTGGCTGCACGACGGGGTCAACACCCTGACCGCGTACGCCGGCGCGAACTGGGTCGACACGACCAGCGCCACCGCCGTCGGGGTCGAGACCCTGCCGTACGGTGAAGGTCTGCGTTGCCCGAACTACGATGACTTCGCGCTCAGCAGCATGGGTCTGGGTCTGCTCGGCGTGGTAGCCGACGGCGAGCAGAACGCGTTCAGCTACAGCTTCGGCGACGGCACCTGCGGCAGTTCGAAGAAGCTGCTGAGCCAACCGCTGACCTTCGTGGTCTCGGGCGAGGTGGGCGGCACCGCGGGGCTCGGCGCCGACCTGGACACCACCAAGCTGTCCAACGGCGAGCACACGGTCGCGGCGGTCACCAATTCCGGTGCCACGGCGGCCGTGAAGGTGCGGGTCAACAACGACCAGGCCGGCGCCGCCAAGATCAGCCCAGCCGACGGCGTACGGGTCAAGGGTGTGCAGCGCATCGTCGCGGCGCCCCCGGTCGGGGCGAAAGACCCGGTCAGCGCGCTGGCGATCGACGGCCAGCCGGCCGAGAACGACGAGGTCCTGGCCGCGGGAACCGCCACGCTCGGCTTCACGGTCGAGGCCGGCAACTCCGTCGAGGGCCGCTACCACAACTACGTGCTGGTCAACGGCAACCGCGTCGACCTGGGCGGCGACCACGGTGTCAGCGGCGCCGAGTCGGTCAGCCTGGCGTTCCCGGCCCGCTTCCTGCGCAACGGCGACAACGTCGTGCAGGTGCGTACGGGCGACTACAACGGCACGGCCAACGGCGCGACCTGCCCGAACCACGACGACTTCAAGGTGACCCGCAGCTCGGCGGCGCTGTCGCTGAGCACCGCCGGAACCGTCACGGCCGGGACCACGTACGTCGTCACCACCACCGGCGGGACTGAGAGCAAAGCCGAGACGACCGCCGAGTCGATCGCGTTGGGCGACGGCACCTGCGGCCCGATCAAGGACCTCGAGCTGCACTTCGGCATCGCGGGCGCGCCCACCACCCGTACGGTCGAGACGTTGGGCAGTGGCGGCGACGCCCACCTCAGGGTCTTCATCGGCGGCAACGGCTCTGATGCCGGCTACGACAACCGGGTGCTGGTCAACGGCATCCCGCTCGACCTGGGCCTCTGGGAGAAGGAGACCGCCGACCTGGCGTTCCCCAACGAGTGGCTGGTCCCGGGCATGAACGTCGTGCGCATCGTCGCCGGCAGCGACCACGGCAGCGCCAAGGCGGGCGGCTGCGACAACTACGACGACTTCACGATGCGCGACTTCGAGCTGACCCCGGTCGGCGCGACGGCGAGCCGGGTGACCCGGATGACCGCGGGCACGAACGTCACGATCGGCTCGGCCACCTACCCGGCCGGGACGCCGCTGACGGCCTACTTCGGTGACGGCACCTGCGGAAGCAGCCACAACGCGACAAAGGATTTGGCGCTGGTCTTCTCGGTGACGAACGCGGACGGCACCCTGCCCGCCGCGCTCGGCCGCCGCGCCGACCTGGACACCGCGAAGGTGGCCGACGGGTCGCACACCATCACGGCCGTGGCCGGGGACAAGACGTCGACCCGGAACATCACCGTCGACAACACCGCCCCCGAGGTGGCCGAGAGCGTGCCGGCCGAGGGGCAGCGGCTCACCTCGACCGTCGCGCTGACCGTCAAGGTCAAGGACGCGTCGGGCGTGGCCGGCACCCCGGCGATCACGCTGGACGGCAAGGCCGTCAAGGAGGGCGACGAGATCGGCCACGGGCTGCCCGCCGGTGACCACACGATCGCGGTCGCGGTGACCGACACGCTCGGCAACACTGCCGTGCGGCAGATCAAGTTCTCCAGCGCCAGCATCCCGGACGTACCCACGTCGCTGACGGCGGACGTCGACAGCTCGGCGACCTCGGCGACGCTGTCCGCGCTCATCCCGGGCGACGACGGCACCCCGCTCACGGCGACCTTCACCAAGGCCGACGTGGTGCTGCCGACCGCCGGATATCAGGGTGTGGCGAACGCCGTGCCGACCACGCTCGACGTGGCGCACGACGGGACGGTCAAGCTCGACTCGCTGCGCCCGCTCGACGGGCAGACGGTCGACACGCCGTCCGGCCGTGACGTGGTGTTCCAGCGCTACGATCTGAGCTTCGAGGGCACCGGCCAGCCGACGCTGCGCTGGGAAGGCACGATCGACCCGGCCCGCGTGGTGGCCCTGCGCGTGTGGGACAAGGCAGCTTCCCGCTGGACGGCGCTGACCAGTGCCCGCGGCAAGGAGCAGGGCAACACGGTGCTGACCGCGGCGCTGCCCAAGGAGCTGCGCGACGGCAACGCCGTACACGTGCTGGTGACCGGTGAGGACCCGTTCGCCGACGACCTGTCGCCGCGCGACGAGACGGCCCAGAACGACAAGGACCGTTTCGAAGACCCGAGCACGTACGACTTCGCGCTCGCGCACTTCACCGACACGCAGTACATCACCGAGGGCGCGGCCGGCGGAACGTACAACGACTGGGACGGCGTCAACGAGCCGTCCGACGTGGAGACCGCCGAAGAGCAGGCCGTGTGGCAAGCGGCGTACCGCATGGAAACCCAGTGGATCGCCGACAATTCGGCGGAGAAGAAGATCGCGTACGCGGCCCACACGGGTGACGTCATCGAGAACGACTACTACGACCCGCTGGCGAAGAAGGCCGACGGCTCGCTGCTGCGACCGGGCCTGAACGAGCAGGTCGACAAGGAGTTCGCGGTCTCCTCAGGCAACCAGAAGGTGCTCGACGACAGCGGGCTGGTCAACCAGGTCATCGCCGGAAACCACGACAACCAGCTCGGCGCCGAGACCGGCCCGGAGTCGCGGTTCAGCCGCACGTTCAGCGCCCCGCGCTACTACGGCGCGTCGAAGGCGTGGCCCAAGGGCGCGTCGTACCACGCGTGGGACGAGGTCACCAACGCCGACGGCACAGTGACGCCGGGCAAGGACAACCAGAACAACTACGTGCTGTTCTCGGCCGGCGGGCTCGACTTCGTGGCGGTCGGTCTGTCGTACGGGGTGACGCGCGCGGAAGCACAGTGGGCCGACGGCATCTTCAAGAAGTTCAAGGACCGCAACGGCATCCTGCTCTCGCACGACTACCTCAAGCCGTCCACCAACAAGGACGGACGCGGCGCGGCCTTCAGTGACCCGGACGGGTCGGCGCTCTACCAGCAGGTCGTGAGCGACAACGCGAACGTCTTCCTGGTGCTGGCCGGACACGAGCACGGCGTCGGCACGAACCTGAAGACCGGCATCGGCGTGACCAAGACCCACGACGTGGTCGAGTTGCTGGCGGACTACCAGTTCTACACGGTCGCGACCGGCGAGCTGTGGCCCGACAAGGTCGACGCGAACGGCAACATCGACGTCGACGGAGACGGCAAGATCGACCACAAGGCGACCGACCGACTGCAGTTCGGGGCGAGCTTCCTGCGCCTGCTGCAGTTCGACGTCGACCGCTCCGAGCTGCACATCGACACGTACTCGCCGTACCTCAAGAACTTCGGCGCGACCGAGTACGACATCCGGCAGGACGGCAGCCAGAACACGCCGCGCTACAACGGATCCGAGGACAACCTCACGCTCCCGGTCGACCTGACAACCCGCAAGACCTCCTTCCGTACGGACTCATTCGCGGCCTACGTGCCGAGCGGAGTCATCGGCAAGGACACCCTGGTCGCGGGCGAGAAGGCGTCGGTCACCTGGTCGGGGTTGCAGCCGGCCACGGCGTACGCCTGGGTGGTCTCGGCCCGAAGCGCGGACGACGGCGTGTCGATCGCCCAGCCGGCGGTGTTCCGTACGCCCAAGGGCAAGCCGACCGTCACCGCGACGACGGCCCCGACCGACTGGGGCACGGCGGCGAAGGTGACAGTCAAGGTCAACGGCCCAGCCACGGGTACGGTCGAGGTGCGCGAAGGCAGCAAGGTGCTGGCGTCGTCAGCCCTGGCAAGCGGCAGCGCGACTCTGGCCATGCCGGCGGGGCTCGCGGGTGGCAGCCACGATCTGACGGTGGCGTACTCGGGCAGCGAGCTCTACGAGGCCGCGTCGACTTCGCTGAAGCTGGTAGTGAACCTGCCGGCGGCGTGGAGCCCGACCAAGGTGTACGGCGCGGGCGACAAGGTGGTGTACGAAGGCAAGGTCTTCCTGGCGTCGTACTACGCCAAGGGCACGAAGCCGGGCGACCCGAACGGGGCATGGCAGGAACTGGCCCTGACCGAAGCGGGCGACATCATCTGGACGCCGTCGCGGATCTTCCAGGGGGGCGAGATCGTCACCCACAAGGGCAAGACGTTCAAGGCGCTCTGGTACACCCGCAACCAGGAGCCGGGCAAGCCCAACGGGCCGTGGTCGGAGATCGCGCCGGGCAACCCGGGCGAGTGGACGCCGTCGACGATCTATCTCGGTGGTGACCAGGTCAAGTTCCAAGGCCACGTGTACGAGGCCAAGTGGTGGACTCGCAACCAGACGCCCCCGGGTGGGCCCTGGAAGCTTCTCCGCTGATATTCGCTGAGCGGCCCGGATCCCCGGCATGGTGGGGGTCCGGGCCGTTTGGTTTCTTGCGGTGCCCGGCCCCGGCCTTGCCGGGCAGCAGGTGCGAGCAAGTGGTGGGTCACCGGCCGCTGGTTGCAGCTAAGCGCCTGGCCAGAAGTTTTGTCCGTAACCCGGCGGCAGCCAGGGTGAGGTCCAGGGCGCGGCGGTGGTCAGGTTCTGGCTGTCGGTGCGGTGCTGGAAGAAGGCATGGGCTTGGCG
>NZ_RJAC01000041.1 GCF_003999975.1 Actinoplanes solisilvae
GCCGCCTGTTCGGTTCTGGTGGCCAGGACGACGACGCCGCGCGACGGTCCGATCATCGTCGGCGTGAACGGATCATCGTCGTCCGAACAGGCGCTCGACTTCGCCTTCGAGACCGCCGCCCGACAGCAGGAGGAGCTGGTCGTCGTCCGAGCCGTGGCTTCCGGGTCAGGCAACGGCACCGGGGGCGACCCTCTCGCCGCCCTGACCGATCTGGTCGCCGCGCGTGCGGATAAATATCACCTCGATGCCCAGGTCCGAGTGCTGCCGGGCGAACCCGAAGCTGTTCTGGTCGCGGCGTCGATGTGGGCCGGTTCGGTCATCATCGGTGCCCGCGGGCAACGGCCCTATCAGGGACTGCTCGGCTCGGCCGCCCAGACGCTGCTGCACCACAGCCCGGCACCGATCATCCTGGTTCGTGGCGCGACGCCGGTGGTGGAGACCCTCTGGTCCAGGACCATCGGCCCTGCCCGGCCGTACCCCTCCGGCGTCATGCTTCTGATGATGCCCACCGAGGCGCCACCGGCGTGATCGGGGCGACCGAGTGACGGTCGGCCCGGCCTCGGTGGACGCCCGGCAAATCCACCGTCAACCGAGGAGGCCGACATGGCGACAGTCACCGGTGCACCAGTGGTGGTCGGAGTCGACGGCTCCCCGTCGAGCCTCGACGCCGTCGAACTGGCCGCGACCGAAGCTGGGCTTCGTCATCTCCGGTTGCACATCGTCCACGCATTCGTCTGGCCGGCATCGCTCGTCGCGGCCCGCCCGGCAAGGGAGGGCGCGCCCGAACCTGCCACCGTGGTACGCACTCAGGCCGACACCATCGTCGCCGAAGCGAAGACGCACGCCGAGAAGGCCGCCGCGGGCATCGTGATCACCACCGAGGTGGCGAGCGGCCCCCCGTCGTTCGTCCTGCTGGAGCGCAGCCGCCATGCCACGCTGGTCGTCGTCGGCGACCGGGGCCTCGGCCGGTTCGACGGCATCCTGGCCGGCTCCGTGGCGACACACCTGGCGACCTACGGATCCACTCCCGTTGTCGTAGTACGGGGCAGCGAAAAGCAGGGCGGCCCCGTGGTGGTCGGTGTCGACGGTTCCGCAAGGTCGGCACGCGCCCTGGAGTTCGCGGCCGGCGAGGCGTCACTTCGCGGCGCCGAGCTGATCGCTGTGCACGTCTGGCGGACACCGGCGCTGGCCGGGCCGGGCGACGCTATGCCCCTGGTCTACGACCTCGACCTGCTCGAAGCCCAGGAAGACCGTCGCCTCTCGACGGCTCTGGACGGCCTCGGTGACCGCTACCCCGGTCTGCGGGTCCACCGTGAGCTGGGCCGCGGATCAGCCGGACCGGTTCTGACGTCCTGGTCTCGCCGAGCGCAGCTGATGGTCGTCGGCGACCGGGGCCGCGGCGGCTTCGCCGCGCTGCTCCTCGGCTCGGTGAGCCAATATCTGATCTTCCATTCCGCCTGCCCGGTGGCGGTAGTCCGGGACGCCGCACGAGCCCCCGCCACCCTGAGTTCCTCGGCCGGGTGAGTTCGGTTCCAGCGGACCACCTTCAACGCCGCTCGGTCACGGGCGGCGGACAAGGTGGCCTCGGTGGCAGGGCTGTCGGACCCGTCGACGGCTGACGTTCCACCTCACCGTCGATCGCTCAGCTGACAGAACGTGGCCACCTCCGCATGCTCCGCACCGACGCCCGCCGTCTGCCGAGCGCCCCGCGGGCCCGGCCAGGTTCAAGATGTCCCGGACTTCCGGACTCGAATGGAGGGCGCAAATGCCCCATCCGTGGTGCGATGACTTGAGCACTCTGAGTGATGGGCAGGGCTGAGCTGCCCATGACCTCCCGGCGGACGATCAGGCCCCGGCACGACAGATGAGGCAGTGATGAGTCAGCAGCGAACACCAGCCGCACCGACTGCGGCGCCCTCCGGAGCGATGACAGGCGCGCGGAGATGGGTGATGCTCACACTGGCCACCCTCGGGTTCGCGGTGAACTTCTGGGCGTGGGCCTTGTTGAGTCCCCTCGCACCGAAGTTCAAGGACGCGTTGCAACTGAGCCCCTTCCAGCAGGCTCTGCTGGTGGCCGTGCCGGTGGTGGTCGGATCGCTCGGCCGGATCCCGGTCGGGGCGCTGACCGACCGGTTCGGCGGACGATTGATGTTCCCGATCGTCTCGCTGTCGACGATCGTGCCGGTGCTGTACCTGGGGCTGGCCGGACACACGTCCCTGGCGGGATTGCTGGTCGGTGGGTTCTTCCTCGGTATCGGAGGCACCACGTTCGCCATCGGCGTCCCGTTCGTCTCGGCGTGGTTCCCACCCGCCAAGCGCGGTCTGGCCATCGGTGTGTTCGGCATGGGCATGGGTGGCACCGCCATCAGTGCGCTGACCACGGTCAAGTTGGTCGCGGCCCACGGGACGCCGACACCGTTCATCGTCACCACGATCGCCCTCGCCGCCTATGCGGCGCTGGCGGCGCTGCTGCTGCGCGACGCCCCGGGGAGGGTGGCGCCGACCGAGGCCCTGTCACGCCGGCTGGCCGCGACGATGCGGTTGCGGATCACCTGGCACGCGTCGGCGTTGTACGCGGTCGTCTTCGGCGGTTACGTGGCCTTCTCCGTCTACCTGCCGGCCTATCTGAAGACCGCGTACGCGCTGACCCAGGCGGACGCGGCGAACCGGATGGCCGGTTTCGTGCTTCTCGCCGTGATCATGCGGCCGGTCGGTGGGTGGCTCTCAGACCGATACGAGCCGTCTCGGGTATTGTCCGGTGCCTTGCTGGTGGTGGGCCTCGGCGCGGCCGTGCAGGCGTTCACGCCGGCTTTGACCCCCCTCGGCACGGTGGCGTTCCTGGCGATGGCGGCGGCACTGGGCGCCGGCAGCGGCGCGACCTTCGCCCTGGTGGCTCTGCTGGCGCCGGCGAACAAGGTCGGTTCGGTGACCGGTGTGGTCGGCGCCGCGGGCGGGCTCGGCGGGTTCGTGCCGCCGTTGCTGATGGGCGTGCTGTACGGCCAGTTCGGGTCGTACGCGGTCGGTTTGGCTCTGCTCGCGGCGGTCGCGGCCGGCGCGCTGGTACTGGCGAGCACCGCCGTCCGTAAGTCGTCCCAGTTCGCCACCGGCACGCTCCGCGGGGCGTGATGCCCGAACAGGAGATTGCGGTTGCCGTTCGTCGACAAAGTGCGCACACGGAAACCGGCTTCGCACCATGATCGTGTAGGCAAGGAAGTTTCAACTCGGGAATGAGTGCCATGTCGAAGACAGCCGAACGGGCGGGACGGGCGTTGCTGTCCGTCGGGGGTTTGGTGCGGCGCGCGGAGGTGTCTGACGACGGCCGCACCCTGCACCAGATCGGCGGCCGGGAGGCGGACAGCTTCTACCGGGATCGATGGTCGTACGACAAGGTGGTGCGGTCCACCCACGGTGTGAACTGCACCGGGTCGTGCTCGTGGAAGGTGTACGTCAAGGACGGCATCATCACCTGGGAGCAGCAGCAGACGGACTACCCCAGCGTCGGCGCGGACCGCCCCGAGTACGAGCCTCGCGGGTGCCCGCGTGGTGCGGCGTTCTCCTGGTACACATATTCACCGACCCGGGTTCGATATCCGTATGCCCGCGGGGTACTGATCGAGATGTTCCGGGAGGCGAAGGCCCGCCTCGGCGGTGACCCGGTCGCCGCCTGGGCCGACATCCAGAACGACCCGGCCCGGCGGCGCACGTACCAGAAGGCGCGCGGCAAAGGCGGCCTGATCCGGGTCGACTGGGACGAGGCGCTGGAAATCGTCGCCGCGGCGCACGTGCACACCATCGGTGAGTACGGCCCGGACCGGGTGGCCGGGTTCTCACCGATCCCGGCGATGTCGATGGTGTCGCATGCGGTCGGCGCCCGGTTCCTGTCGCTGATCGGCGGGACGATGCTGTCGTTCTACGACTGGTACGCGGACCTGCCGGTGGCCTCGCCGCAGATGTTCGGCGACCAGACCGACGTGCCCGAGTCCGGTGACTGGTGGGACGCCTCCTACCTGATGATGTGGGGTTCCAACGTCCCGGTCACCCGGACCCCGGACGCGCACTGGATGGCCGAGGCGCGATACCGCGGGCAGAAGGTCGTCGTGGTGTCGCCGGATTACGCCGACAGCGTCAAGTTCGCCGACGAGTGGCTACCCGCGCAGCCGGGCACCGACGGCGCCCTCGCGATGGCGATGGGCCACGTCATTCTCAAGGAGTTCTTCGTCGACAAGACCACCGCACCCTTCGTCGACTATGTCGGGCGGTACACCGACCTGCCGTACCTGGTCGGACTGGAACCGATCGACGGCGGCGGCTACCGGCCGGGCAAGTTCGTCACCGCCGCCGATCTCGGCGAGACGGATGCCGAGGCTGCCTTCCGGCCGGTGCTGTGGGACACCGTCACCGATGCGGTCGCGGTACCCAACGGGTCGCTCGGGCACCGGTTCAACGGAGCCGGGGTCGGCCAGTGGAACTTGGATCTGGGCGCGATCGTCCCCCGGCTGAGCTGCGCCGGCGGCGAGGGCGCGGAGGTCTTGTTGCCGCGCTTCGACAACGACACCCCCGAGCTGATGAGCCGCGGCGTTGCGACTGCCCGGGTCGGCGACCGACTCGTCACGACGGTCCTCGACCTGATGCTCGCCCAGTACGGCGTGTCCCGGCCCGGTCTGCCGGGCGACTGGCCCGCGGGTTACGACGACGCGACCAAGCCGTACACCCCGGCCTGGCAGGAGCCGATCACCGGCGTGCCGGCGGCGGCAGTGGCCCGGATCGCCCACGAGTTCGCCGACAACGCCGAACGCTCCGGCGGCCGCTCCATGATCCTCATGGGCGCCGGCACGAACCACTGGTTCCACTCCGACACCACCTACCGGGCGATGCTCGTGCTCACCACCATCACCGGCTGCCAGGGCAAGAACGGCGGCGGTTGGGCACACTACGTCGGGCAGGAGAAATGCCGGCCGGTGACCGGCTGGTCGCACCTGGCCTTCGGGCTGGACTGGGTCCGCCCGCCACGGCAGATGATCGGGACGGCGTTCTGGTATCTGCACACCGATCAGTGGCGCTACGACCAGTACACCGCCGACGTGCTCACCTCGCCGCTGGCCAAGGGCGATTTCGCCGGCCGGCACACCGCCGACCTGCTCGCCAAGTCGGCCCGGCTGGGCTGGATGCCGACCATGCCGACGTTCGACCGCAACCCCCTCGACCTCGCCGACGACGCCGTCGCCGCCGACCCGGAGAACCCGGCCGCCCACGTGGCAAAGGAACTGGTCGACGGACGCCTGAAGTTCGCCGGCACCGACCCGGACGCGCCGCAGAACTGGCCCCGGGTGTTGACGGTATGGCGGGCGAACCTCCTCGGCTCCTCCGCCAAGGGCAATGAATACTTCCTGCGTCACCTCCTCGGCACCGACGCCTCGCTGCGCGCCGAGGAGGCGCCACCGGAGAAGCGACCCCGGGATGTGGTCTGGCGGGAGGAGGCCCCGGAGGGCAAGCTCGACCTGCTGCTGTCGATGGATTTCCGAATGACGTCCACGACACTGTTCTCCGATGTGGTGCTACCGGCAGCGACGTGGTACGAGAAGCATGATCTGAACACCACCGACATGCACCCGTTCGTGCACGCCTTCACCCCGGCGATCAACCCGCCGTGGCAGACCCGCACCGACTTCGACGCGTTCCATCGGATCGCCGCCAAGTTCTCCGAGCTGGCCGGCCCGCGCCTGGGTGTCCGCAAGGATCTGGTGGCCGCGCCGCTGCTGCACGACACACCTGATGCCATGTCAACCCCCGGCGGCGTGGTGCGTGACTGGCAGACGGGCGAGGTCACGGCGGTGCCGGGACGGACGATGCCGAAGTTCGTCGTGGTGGAACGCGACTACGGTGCGATCTCCGCGAAGATGGGCGCGCTCGGGCCGCTGCTGGACCGGCTCGGCACCACCACCAAGGCCGTCACGGTCGACGTCAACCCGGAGATCGACTTCCTCAGCAAGATCAACGGCACCGTACGCGGTGGTGTCGCCGACGGCCGGCCCCGCCTTGACACCGACATCCGCTGCTGCGAGGCGATCCTGGCACTGTCCGGCACCACCAACGGGCGGGTGGCCACCGAGGGATTCCGGTTCCTCGAGCGGCGCACCGGGCAGCGCCTGGCCGATCTGGCGGCGGAGAACGAGGGTAAGCAGATCCGCTTCGCCGACGCCCAGGCCCGGCCGGTGCCGGTCATCACCAGCCCGGAATGGTCGGGCAGCGAACACGGCGGCCGCCGCTATTCGCCGTTCACCATCAACGTGGAACGCCTCAAGCCGTGGCACACCTTGACTGGCCGGCAGCACTTCTACCTGGATCACGATTGGATGCAGGAGCTCGGCGAGGAATTGCCGGCGTTCCGGCCGCCGCTGGACATGCACAAGCTCTTCGGCGAACCGCGGCTCGGCCCCAAGGGCGAACTCGAGCTGACGGTGCGGTACCTCACGCCGCACTCGAAGTGGTCGATCCATTCCGAGTACCAGGACAACCTGATCATGCTGACCTTGTCCCGCGGCGGTCCGACGATGTGGATGAGCGAGGCCGACGCGGCGAAGATCGGCGTGACCGACAACGAGTGGATCGAGGCCGTCAACCGCAACGGCGTGGTCGTGTGCCGGGCGGTGGTGAGCCACAAGATGCCCGAGGGCACCGTCTACCTGTACCACGCCGCGGAACGGGTGATCGACGTGCCGAAGGCGGAGACGAACGGCCGCCGTGGCGGCATCCACAACTCGTTGACCCGGCTGCTCATCAAGCCCAGCCACCTCATCGGCGGGTACGCCCAGCTGTCGTTCGCGTTCAACTATCTCGGCCCCACCGGCAACCAGCGCGACGAGGTCACGGTCATCCGTCGCCGGTCCCAGGAAGTGGAGTACTGATGCGCGTCATGGCGCAGATGTCGATGGTCATGAACCTCGACAAGTGCATCGGGTGCCACACCTGCTCGGTCACGTGCAAACAGGCCTGGACCAACCGGTCCGGGGTCGAGTACGCGTGGTTCAACAACGTCGAGTCCCGGCCCGGTCAGGGCTACCCCCGTACGTATCAGGATCAGGAGAAGTGGCAGGGCGGCTGGGTCCGCACCCGGACCGGCCGGCTCAAGCCGCGCTCCGGCGGCCGGCTCAAGAAGCTGATGACGATCTTCGCCAACCCGAAGATGCCGGCGATGGCCGACTACTACGAGCCCTGGACGTACGACTACGAGCACCTGATCAACGCCCCGGCCGGGGACGACACCCCGGTCGCCCGGCCGAAGTCGTTGCTGACCGGTAAGGACACCAAGGTGACCTGGTCGGCGAACTGGGACGACTCGCTCGCCGGCGGCAACGAGATCGCCGCCGGCGACCCGGTCCTGCGAAAACTGTCGGATCAGGTACGTCAGGAGTACGAGAAGGCGTTCCTGTTCTTCCTGCCCCGCATCTGCGAGCACTGCCTCAATCCGTCCTGCGTCGCCTCCTGTCCCTCGGGAGCGATCTACAAACGCGAGGAGGACGGCATCGTCCTGGTCGACCAGGACCGGTGCAAAGGCTGGCGGATGTGCGTGACCGGCTGCCCGTACAAGAAGATCTACTTCAACCACCGCACCGGTAAGGCCGAGAAGTGCACGTTCTGTTTCCCGCGGATCGAGATCGGCCAACCGACGATCTGTTCCGAGACGTGCGTCGGCCGGTTGCGTTACCTCGGCCTGATGCTCTACGACGCCGACAGGGTCGGCAAGGCCGCCGCGGTCAAGGACGAACGTGCGCTGTTCGACGCGCAGAAGTCGACGTTCCTCGACCCTCATGACCCGGCCGTCATCGCGGCGGCCCGCGAGGCGGGCATCGCCGACGACTGGATCACCGCGGCGCAGCGATCCCCGATCTGGGACCTCATCATGAGATTCGAGGTAGCGCTGCCGCTGCACCCGGAGTACCGCACCATGCCGATGGTCTGGTACATACCGCCGCTGTCACCGGTCGTCGATGTCCTCCGGGACACCGGGCACGACGGCGAGGAACTAGGCAACCTGTTCGGCGCCGTCGATGCGCTGCGTATCCCGGTCGACTACCTCGCCGGGCTGTTCACCGCCGGCGACCCCGAACCGGTGACTGCCGTGCTGCAGCGGCTCGCCGCGATGCGGGTCCATCAACGCCGGATCAACCTGGGCGAGGACCGTGACGAGTCGATCGCCGCCGCCGTCGGCATGACCGGTCAGCAGATGGACGACATGTACCGGCTGCTGGCCATCGCGAAGTACGAGGAGCGCTACGTCATCCCGGCCGCACACGCCGAAGACGCCCACCGGCTCGAGGCACAGGGCAGCGAATGCAGCCTCAACTTCGAGGGGGGCCCCGGCATGGGCGGATCGGGACCCTTCGGCGAAGCGTCCGGGACCCCGGCACCGGTCTCCGTGGAGAACTTCCACATTCAGCGGGACCGGCAGACCGCCGACACGTCCGCGGCTCCCGTGGACAAGGAGAGCCGAGTCAACCTCCTCAGTTGGGACGGCAGAGGCCGGCCGGACGGATTGTTCCCACCGCGCGACGACTCGGCGTCCGCTGACGACCGGGACCGGCCATGACGACGATCACGGACTGGCTCCACCACCGGCATCGCCCCCCGACCGCGACGCCGAGCTGGCGGGCGGTCGCTGCCCGAGCCGCATCGCTGCTGCTGCGGTACCCCGACGACGAGTCCCGCACGGTCCTGCCGACCGTGGTCGCCGCGCTCGACGAGTTGCCGGCGACGGTGGCGCAGCACCTACGGCAGGTGGCGGACATGCGTGCCAGCACCGATCCGGCCCCGCTGGCCACGGAGTACGTCCAGCTGTTCGACTTCCGCCGACGCTGTTGCCTGCACCTGACCTACTACACCTGCGGCGACACCCGCAAACGAGGCGAGGCCCTGGTGATCTTCGCGGGCGCGTACAAGGCGGCGGGTCTGGAGATCTTGGGCGGTGAGTTGCCCGACTTCCTGCCCGCCGTGCTCGACCTGGCCGCGATCGACGACGGCGGCTGGCGGATGCTGCGCGAGAACCGTGTCGGACTCGACCTGCTCACGACCGCCTTGGAAACCGAGAAATCGGTCTATCGGCATGCCATCGAGGCGGTCCGGGCGATGCTGCCGCCGCCGCAACCCGGCGACATCGCCGCCGCCATCCGCCTGGCGCAGTCCGGCCCGCCCGTGGAGCAGGTCGGTCTTGAATCGTTCGGGCACGTCGACTCGACCGGAGGCCGTCGGTGAACGTCCTGCTCTGGGTGGTATACCCCTACCTCGCCGTCGCGGTACTCGTCGGCGGGACTATCTGGCGGTACCGCTACGACAAGTTCGGCTGGACCACGCGCTCCTCCCAGCTCTACGAGTCGGCAATCCTGCGCTGGGGCAGCCCGCTGTTCCACTTCGGCATCCTGATGGTCCTCGTCGGTCACATCGGCGGCCTGCTCATCCCCAAGTCCTGGACCGAAGCCGTGGGGATCACCGAACACCTCTATCACCTCGGAGCCGTATTCATCGGCACGATCGCCGGACTCTGCACCCTGATCGGCATGACCATCCTGATCGTCCGCCGCCGGCTCACCGGCCCGGTGTTCGCCGCCACCACGAAGAACGACAAGGTCATGTACCTCGTCCTCGCCTTCGTCATCGTGCTGGGTCTCGTGGCCACGGTGCGGGCGAACATCATCGGCGCCGGTTATGACTACCGCGAAACCGTGTCACCATGGCTGCGGTCGCTGTTCTACTTCAGTCCCGACCCCGAGCAGATGGCAGGCGTGCCGAACGGATTCAAAATCCACATTGTCGGCGCGTTCACCTTGTTCGCCTTCTGGCCGTTCACCCGGCTCGTCCATGCCTTCAGCGCCCCGGTCGGCTATCTCACCCGGCCGTACATCGTCTACCGCCGCCGCGACTCCCGCCCCGGACTACGGCCCGACCGGCCAGGTTGGGACGGCCCGCCGAAACTGCCGACCGATGTTCCGGTGAAGGCCAAGGCGACCCGTCGTGGATGATCCCAGGTCCCTCACTCGACCACGTCTCGGCAGCGCTCGGGTCGGCTCTCGGCTGAGGACCGGCCGTGTCCGGACGGCTGCGCAATGACAAGGCCATCAGCACCGCCAACCTCGCCCCGATGTCGTCGGCGTGGTGGTTGGGCCAGAGTTGCCTGCTGGGCCTGGGCAACAGTGCGCAGACCACCGCCAACTTGCTGCGTGAGCGCCAGTGCGTGCTCAACCTGGCGTCGTCGTCCATGGCGGGCGCGGTAGACCGGCTCGCATTGACCACCGCAGCACCCGTCGTCCCCGCCCACAAGGCGGCGATCGGGTACCGGTACGACAGTGACAAGTTCGCCACCGCCGGACTGACCGAGCAGGCCGGCGAGATCGTCGCGGCACCGCGGGTCGCTGAGTGCCCCATCCAACTGGAGTGCGAAGTGGCTGCGGCGCATCCGTTCGGCGTGCCCGAGCCGCAGGCTACGGCGTTGCAGGTCAACGTGATCCGGGCACATGTCGAGGAGGACCTGCTGGTGCCGGGAACTCATTACGTCGACCCGCTGCGCTGGGATCCGCTCATCATGAAGTTCTGCGAGCTCTTCGGCGGTGGCGACAACGTGTACCCGTCGCGCTTGGCTGCCGGCTGGCGCATGCCGCATCGACTTCGGCCGACTATGGCCTGAAGGATTCGAGCCGCACCTCGGCGGGCGTTCAAAAGGTCAGGCCTGTTTCTCGGCAAGAACGAATATTCCAGGCTCCCGTTTACCAGCATCTTCCCCGTTGTCGCCGCCGGTCCGGCTCTGATGCAAGATCGCGTTCACGATCTCCCGGAGATCCTGCTCGCCGTGCGGCCCACGACCGAGATCCGCTTGGCTCTCCAGGCGTCCAGGAACGGGCCGATCAACGCCCGCGGCGGCCGGACTGACCGCCAGCTGGTGGCCGGCGGATCGGCCACCAGCCCCTCGGCACTCGGCACTGGTTGATGACCGCCGCGCGGCGCGATGCCGGTCACCGGGCGTGCGAGACATCCTTCCCCCGCCGGCGCAGGCCCGCGCGGTAGAGCTCGTCGGCGCCCCACACCAGCAGCGGGAAGGGCGCGAGGAAGGCCAGTTCCGAACCGGACAGCGCGGCGGTGCCGAAGATCGCTTGCAGCGGCGGCAAATAGATCAGCGCGGCGACGAAGACGAGCTCGAACGCGATGCCGCCGAGCAGGAACCGATTGCTGAACACGCCGATGGTCCGCAGCGCCGCGAAGTCGGTGCGAGACGCCATCGCGGTGCCGATCTGACAGGCGACGATGCCGGCGAAGGTCATCGTGGTGGCCCTCGCGTATGTCGTGGCGGGCAGGTCGGCGCCGGGCTTCCAGCCGGCCCGCCACAGCACCCAGAAGTAGCCGGCCATGACCAGGACCGCCGAGGTCACGCCCAGCACACCCCAGGCGCGCAGCAGCAGCCGGCGGTCGATGACGCCCGACTTCGGTGAGCGCGGCGGCCGGCTCATCAGTCCCGGTTCCGGCCGTTCGCGGCCGAGCGCGAGCGCGGGCAGCGTCTCGGTGCCCAGGTCGATGGCGAGGATCTGCAGCACGGTCAAGGGCAGCGGAACAGCGCCGCCGGAGAGCGCGAACACCAGGAAGGGCACGACCTCGGGGACAGCGTGCGCGAAGATGTAGAGCACGAACTTGCGAACGTTGTCGTACACCCGCCGGCCCGCCTCGATGGCGCGCACGATCGTCGCGAAGTTGTCGTCGGTGAGCACCATCGTCGCCGCCTCCCGGGCGACATCGGTGCCGGCGCGACCCATCGCGACGCCGATGTCGGCGTGCCGCAGCGCCGGCGCGTCGTTCACGCCGTCGCCGGTCATCGCGACGATGTGCCCCTGGGCGCGCAACGCCTCACAGATGCGCAGCTTGCCCTCGGGCGACGACCGCGCGAAAACAATCTCCTGGTGGTCCTTGAGCAGCAGGTCGAGCTCGGCGTCACCCATCCGCTCGAGTTCGGACCCGGTGACGATGTGCCGCTGCCCGCCGCCGATGCCCACCTGAGCGGCGATCTGAGCGGCAGTGGGGCCGTAGTCGCCGGTGATGACGTGCACGGTGATCCCGGCGCGGTGGGCCGCGGCGACGGCGGCGGGCACCGCGTCCCGGGGCGGGTCGACCATGGCCACCAGGCCGAGGAGCGTCAGGCCGGCCTCCGCGGTGGCCCGGTCGGCGATCAGCAGGGGCGGGTCGGTGACCCGGCGGGCGATGGCGAGGACCCGCAGGCCCGTGGAGGCGTACCGGTCGACGGCCGCCGCGACGTCAGCCCGGGTCTGCTCGGTCAGCGCGGCGGTGTGGCCGTCCGTGCTGAGAATCGTGGTGCACAGCGGCACGACGGACTCCGGGGCGCCCTTGGTGTGAAGCCGGCCGCCGGAGACGGTGGACATCCGCTTCGTACGGGGGTCGAAGGCGTACAGCGCGGTACGGGCGGGGTCACGGTCCGCGGCCCGCACCGGTACGCCCTTCTCCACCGCCAGCCGCAGCAACGCCAGCTCGGTCGGGTCCCCGCTGCCGTCCGCCGTCCCGTCATCGGCGGGACGGGCGGTGGTGCACGTCGCGGCCGCGGCGGCGAGGTCACGGACTCGCGGGTCGCTGGGGCCCGCCTTCGCGTCCCGGTCGCCTCCGGCCAGCCAGAGGCGGGTTACCCGCATGCGGTTCTCGGTCAACGTGCCGGTCTTGTCGGTGCAGATCACGGTCGTCGAACCGAGGGTCTCGACGGCCGAGAGCCGTTTCACGACCGCGCCGGACCGAGCGAGGTCGCGGACCCCGGCGGCGAGCGCGAGGGTGATGGTGGGCAGCAGTCCTTCGGGCACATTGGCGACGATGAGCCCGATGGAGAAGCTGATCGCGGCCGCCCAGCCGAGGCCGGCCAGCACGCCTACAGGCAGGAACGTGGCCCCGGCCGCGACCGCCACGATCGCGATGATCCAGGTGGCGTGGCGTACCTGCCGCTCCAGCGGGCTCGGCTCGGAGCGGCCGCGCTGCGACAGCGCCGCGATGCGGCCGATCTCGGAGTGCATTCCGGTGTGCGTGACCACGGCGCGGGCCTGTCCCGCGGTGCAGGACGTGCCACTGAACACGAGCTCGCGTGCCTCGAGCAGCGGACCGGGCACGAGATCCGTGTCCGCGGCGCGGGTGGCCGGCATCGATTCGCCGTTGAGCGCGGACAGGTCGACCGCCACGGTTCCCTCGATGAGACGGCCGTCGGCGCAGATCCGGTCGCCCTCGGCAACCTCCATCACGTCGCCGGGCACCAGGTCCCGCGCCGGCACCTCGATCAGCACAGCGTCGCGCATGACACGCGCCGAGTCGGGCAGATAGGCGGCCAGCGCCTCGACCGCGCGCTCGGCCTGACGCTCCTGAACGAAGGCGAAAGCGGCGTTGAGCAGGATGACGGCCACGACCGCGACCGCCAGCGCGGGTGAGTGCCCGGCCCAGGCCAACCCGGCGGCGATCATGAGCAGGATCGCGAGAGGCTGGGTGAACTGCGCCAGCAACTGCCCGGGCCACCGGCGGCTGTGGCGCCGAGAGAGTTCGTTCGGGCCGTACACGGTCAGCCTGCGTGCCGCGTCCCTGGACCGCAGGCCCTCCGGTGCGGAACGCAGGTGCCGGAAGAGCTCGATCGGGGGTTGGCGCCCGTCGCAGTCGGGCGGGGCCGTCGTCTGTGTCATACCCCCGACGGTCGTCCGCGCCGCCCGTGCCGGTCAGGGTCGAAGTACCTGGGTCGGTAGTGCCATCGGTCCGCGATGAGGAACCACGAGCACCGGGCGGAAGACGTGGTGCAGGGTGGCCATGGCGACGCTGCCCAGCAGGATCTCGCGGACCGCCGATCGCCCGCGCGAGCCTACGGCGATCAGGGCGGCTCGGCTCGCGCGAGCCTGGTCGGCCAGTGCCGCGGCGGTTCCTCTGCCGTGCTCCAGATGGCCGTCCGCGCGCGGCATCTTGATCAGACCCGTGATGTCCGGCCCTTCCGGCCCGCCTCCGTCCTCGACGAATACCGGCACGACCGTTCGTTGCGGGAACAGTTCCGACACGCTGCGGCGGGCGGCCTCGGCCCCGGCCGAGCCGTCCCAGCCCAGAACGACCGGCCCGGTGTCGAGCATCGCACGCTCGGTCTCCAGCAGTGGATGGGGTATCACGAGAACGGGTCGCGATGCGTAGTGAACGGCCACGTCGGAAACGCTGCCGAGGACCGCCCGGGCGCCGCCGAGACCGCGGGAACCCAGCACGATGAGGTCCGCGCCGATCTCCTCGGCGATCTCGCCCAGTTGCAGGCCCTCGCCGCCGTAGGTTCGCCGGATCAGCGCCTGGGCCTGCCATCCGTGGGCCCCGGCCAGCGAGACGCCCATGTCCGCGAGGCGTTTGGCCTCCGCCTCGCCCTGATGCTCGATGGCCGCGACGAACTCGTTTATCCCGCTCGTGCCGTGCCACAGCCTGCGCCGCAGGGGCTCGCTGGCGAACGGCGGCGCCCATACGTATGCCACGCTGGCCCTCGCGCCGGGCAGAAGCCGGGCCGCGACTTCGATCGCGGCGCCAGCCGGCAACGATCCGTCGTAGCCGAGCAACACCTTGGACCCTGATACTTCAGTCATTCGTCGGCCCTCCCTGGACGCCGTCGAGTGTTGTCCCGGCGGAAGCACCTCCGGTGAGGTCACGCTTGCTGGAGCACGCGGTCGGCCGGGTGCAGGTCGGCCGGGTCGATCTCGAGAGTCGTCAGCAGGCTGCGGTTCTTGCCGACGTCGACGATGTCGGGAAGCTCGCGATCGAACCAGTCGGCTCGGGCGTGCTTGCCCCGGGTTCGCAAGATGGCAACGATCTCGGCCTTGTTGACCTGCGTGGTGTCCACGACGGCCCCTCCTTCCGGGCGGTGGGGCCCTCGCGTTCGCTTGGCCGTTACCACCCGATCTCCTGCCAGCGTGGGCCCAGGCGGCCGGACGCGGCAGAGTCGTTCGGCCCGCCGCACCGGGACCTCCGACGCGGCGGGCCCGTGGCCAGGTCAGTCCTTCGCCTCGACATCGAGGATGACGGTGCGAATCTCCTTGAGCGTCGCGTCGAGCACACTCACAGCGGTGGTGACGTGCTGGGCGGCGACGGGATTGCCGATCAGGGGCAGTGCGCCCTCCATGATCATCGACGCCTCGAAGATCCGGTGAATGACCGTCTCGTGCATGCCCTTGGCGATCCGCTCCCGCTCAATGAGTAGTTCGAGCCGGCGGGCCTGCTCGTCCAGGAGTCTGCGATCGGTGTCGTCCCGGGTGACCTTGGCGAACCCCTCGAGGTGCCCGTCGAGGTCGAACATCGCGGTGATGGTCACGTCGGCCCAGAACCGGCTTCCGTCCCGGCGGAGCCGCCACCCCTCGTCGTGAGCATGCCCGCTCTCGGCGGCCTCCCGCAGTCCTCGTTGAGGCTTACCCGCGCGGACATCCTCCGGCGTATAGAACACCGAGAAATGTCGCCCGATAATTTCATCGGATTCGTACCCTTTGATCCGACGCGCGCCGGTATTCCAGGTGAAAATCCGGCCTTCTGGGTCAAGCATGAAAATCGCATACTCGTCGACCGCGTCGACCAGCAACGACATCAACTGGCCGCTCGTCCTGGTCAAAGCATGATCGCCTGTTCCGTGCGCCTGCTCCACGTTATTGGTGCCATCCATGTCATCTCCTGCCCAGCCGACGGGCGCCTGCGTGCGTCCCGCACCTGGGCGAGACCAGAAACGTGCGTCGAATGCATGAGTATCCCCAGCAGTCCAACACGAATCCGGCTCACAAGATATGGGCAGCCAACATTCACTCAGGGCTGAATCGCACCCCGGATCGGCAGCGCCCGAGCACATCAAGCGCGGAATTGAAGGCGGCGACCCCTACTGGACAAGGAACGACCGGCACCGCCGGGGCACCCATCATGGCCCAGCTCAAGAACCCGCCGTGGGATAGGCGTAGAGCTCGACGAGGCGGTGGCGGGCGGCCTGGAGGCGTCCCGCCACGACGTCGAGGAGCCGGGCGCTGATCTCCAGCCCGAAGTCGGGCGCCTCGGCCATCAGCTCGCGCACGAGGCGCGCGTCCAGCTCGACCCCACGAACGTTCTCGGCCACGACGGCGCCGAAGCGCCAACGGTGCGGCGGCCGCCACCACGACCAGCCCAGGACCTGGCCCGGCCCGATCGTCTCGATCACGACGTCGCCGCGGCCGGGCACGTGGAAGTCGACCGCGACCACACCGCTGTGCACCAGCCAGAATTGGTCCGCGGCCGAATCCTCCCGGAACAACCGCGTCCCGGCCGGGTGGAAGACAGGCCTACCGGCCCTTGCGAGCCGGTGCAGCCACCCGGCGGGCAGATCGGCGACGAAGTCGTGCAGGGCCAGCAAATCGAAAACGGTCAATGGCGACATGGCGACACCCCCCTCACGGTGATCGACGGGCAGCGAGAGATCTCTATGCCTCGCCGAACAGCCTCGCGGGAGTGAGGATCCGGCGGTCGTCGTAGTCGAACTCGACCTCGTCGATCACCCGGACGACCCCGGGCACCTGGCGAGTGAGCCGCGTGACCAGGTCGGTGGTCGACCAGCGGTCGGCTTGGCCGGCCAGCGTCACCACGCCCTCGGTCACCTCGATGCCCACGCCTTCGATCCGGCCGGTGAGCATCACCTGGAGTACCTCGGACCGGACCTCGGCGCCGATCTCGCTGTCCGGGCGCAGATGCACGCGCAGCAGATCACCCCGGGTGACGAGACCGACCGGCCGGCCGAGGTCGTCGACGACCGGTAGCCTGTTGACACCGCCGGCGTCCATGATGCGCGCCGCGGTCGCGATCGGTGTTCCCTGCGGCGCGACGACCGGCGGGCTGGTCATGAGCTCGGCCGCTCTGTCGGCGAGAGCTTTGGCCCGCTCGCCGCGCCGGCTTGTTCGATCGAGGAGGTGGGGCTCCTCATCGCCCGCATACTCGATCTTGCGTACCAGATCGGTTTCGGACACCACGCCGATCACGCGCCGGTGCCCGTCGACGACGGGCACCGCGCTGACCCGGCGACTGGCCATGAGGTCGATCAGTTCCCGGTACGAGGTGGACGGCTCGGCGGTCACCACCGGTTGCGTCATCACGTCGTCCACGATCCAGGTCCTCATCATCTCAGCCCCTCCTCGGTCCCACCCCGGACGTTACGAATCCACCGCCTGCCGGGTCAGGGCCGAAAGACCCGCCGCCTGGAGCTTTTCGGCGCGGTGGCGCAGGCCGAGCAGCATCCGGCGTTCCATGACGAAGCTGCCCTGTGCCATTACCAGGTCGTAGTAGAAACGACCGTCCGGTGGGCTGATGCGGTTGCGGCTGATGAGCCGGGTCCCCCCGTCGACCGGCCTCAGGATGAAGGCCCATACCCAGGCGCCGTCGGTCGACCGGAAGACCAGCGTCCGGTTCTCGGCACAGATCTCGACCCGCATCCGCGGGCCGTCCGGTCCGAGCGGCAGGACGTCGCCGACCGCCAAGTTCTGGAACTCGGGCAGGATCTCGTCGGTGCTGTGCATGTCGAGGCCGAACAGGTTCTCGATCCAGTCGTAGGTGTACGCCCCGCCGCGCCCGCTGCCCATCTGCACCAGCCACGGCCACACCGCCCACGGCTCGGCGCCGATGGTGACCGCCCGGGTGGATCGCACGGCGGCGCCCGGCAGCAGGTCGTCGCCCGGCAGCGGTCCGGTTGCCTCCTGCTCGGTGGCGCCCCAGGTGAGGCAGTAACGCCGGGCCGGTGACGACACGGCCGCGGCCCCCGCCGCGAGGCCCGCGGCGGTGACCAGCATCCAGGTCCTCATCGTGACACCACCACTTTCAGCGCCCCCGAGTGCGCCGCGTCGGCGAAGACGTCGTACGCGTGCATGAACTCGTCGAAGCCGAACCGGTGGGTGATCATGTTGCCGACGTCGAGCTGACCGGCGACCAGCATGTCGAGCAGTCGCGGGGTCGAGAACGTGTCGACCAGACCGGTGGTGATGGTGACGTTGCGGATCCACAGGTCCTCGAGGTGCAGGGTGGCCGGCTTGCCGTGCACGCCGATGTTCGCGATCCGCCCGCCCGGGCGTACCAGCGTGGTGCACAGCTCGAAGGTCTGCGGCGTGCCGACCGCCTCCATCACCACGTCCGCGCCGAGCCCTTCCGTCAGCGCCTGAACGACGGCGAGGGGTTCCTGGGTGCCGGCGAGGACCGTCGTGTCCGCGCCGAACAGCTTCGCGGCCTGCAGGCGGCTCTCCGCCTTGTCGATCACGACGATGTGAGCGGGCGAGTAGAGCCTGGCGGTGAGCACCGCGGCGAGCCCGATCGGTCCGGCGCCCACGATCACGACGGTGTCGCCGGGCTTGACCTGGCCGTTGAGCACACCGACCTCGTACGAGGTGGGTAGGATGTCGGCCAGCAGCACGGCCGACTCGTCGCTGACCTGCTCCGGCAGCTTGTAGGTCGACAGATCCGCGTACGGGATCCGCGCGTACTCCGACTGCACGCCGTCGACGAGGTGACCGAGGATCCAGCCGCCGCCGCCCAGGCACTGCCCGTACGCGCCCTGCCGGCAGTAACGGCAGATGCCGCACGCGGAGATGCACGACGCGAGCACGCGATCCCCGGCGGCCAGACCCGATACCGCGCTGCCGGCCTCGACCACGGTGCCGACGGCCTCGTGCCCCAGCACCCGGCCGGATGCGACCTCGGGCACGTCCCCACCGAGAATGTGCAGGTCGGTGCCGCAGATCGTGACGGCATCAACCCTGATGATCGCATCCTTGGGATCGGTGATCGCAGGATCGGGAATCTCCGTCCACGATCGGGCCCCCGGGCCGCCGTAAACAAGTCCCTTCATGGCACTCCTCCTTCGTTCGATGTCTTCTTCGCCTCCACAGTCGTCGCATGCGGGCCCATCGAGTAGGGACGTACGGCCCTACAACCCGGGCCCTCGGCCGGGATACCAACAAGGCAGGCTTCCAGCGGGGAGGCGAGAGGGGTGCGACCGGCCATGACCAGATTCGTGTACGACTTCGTCGAGGGTCACAAGGACCTCAAGGACCTGCTCGGCGGGAAAGGCGCCAACCTGGCCGAGATGACCCGGATGGGTCTGCCGGTGCCGCCGGGATTCACGGTCACCACCGATGCCTGCCGCGAATACCTGCACACCGGATCGGCCCCCGCGGGCATGCTCGCCGAGGTGGAGCACCACCTGCGCATGATGCAGAACCAGATCGGCAAGACATTCGGCGACTCGGACGACCCGCTGCTGCTGTCCGTGCGCTCCGGGGCGAAGTTCTCGATGCCGGGAATGATGGAGACGATCCTCGATATCGGATTGAACGACACCACCGTCGCCGGCCTGGCCCGGCGCACCTCGGACGAGCGATTCGCCTGGGACTCGTACCGCCGCCTGATCCAGATGTTCGGCCGGACCGTCTTCGACGTGCCCGCCGACGAGTTCGAGACCGAGCTCGCCCACGCCCGGCATGCCGCCGGCGCGGGGACCGACTCGCAGCTGACGGCCGGGCAGTTGCAGGACCTCGTGCACTCGTACAAGAAGGTCTTCCACGCCCACACCGGCCGTGACTTCCCGCAGTCGGTGCACGAGCAGCTCTTTCTCGCCATCGTGGCGGTGTTCCGGTCGTGGAACGCCGAGCGTGCCCGGGTCTACCGCCGCAAGGAGCGCATCCCGCAGGAGCTGGGAACCGCGGTCAACGTCATGGCGATGGTCTTCGGCAACCGGGGGCAGAACTCCGGCACCGGTGTCGCCTTCACCCGTGACCCGGCCACCGGACGGCGCGGAGCCTACGGCGACTACCTGCGCAACGCGCAGGGCGAGGACGTCGTCGCCGGCATCCGCAACACCGTCGGGCTGGCCGAGCTGGCCACCATCGACCCGCCGAGCTACCGGCAGTTGCTGTCCATCATGCAGCGCCTGGAGCAGCGCTATCGCGATCTGTGCGACATCGAGTTCACGATCGAGAACGGCAAGCTGTGGATGCTGCAGACCCGCGTCGGCAAGCGCACTCCGGCGGCAGCGTTCGTGATCGCCGCGCAACTGGTCGACGAGGGCACCATCACTCTCGACGAGGCCTTGCAGCGGGTCAGCGGTGAACAACTCGCCCAGCTGATGTTCCCGAGCTTCGACGAGGCCGCGGCCCACGAACCCCTGACGACCGGCGTCCCGGCCTCACCGGGAGCATCCGTCGGGGCGATCGTCTTCGACTCGGCCCAGGCGGTCGTGGCCACCGGCCCGGTCATCCTCGTGCGCCGCGAGACGAACCCGGACGACCTGCCCGGCATGATCGCCGCGCAGGGCATCCTGACCAGCCGCGGCGGCAAGACCTCACACGCCGCGGTCGTCGCACGCGGCATGGGCAAGACCTGTGTCTGTGGCGCTGACGAGCTGCGCATCGGCGACGGCGAGGTGACGGTCAACGGCCACACCCTGCACGCCGGCGACATCATCTCGATCGACGGCACCAACGGCCGGGTCTACGCCGGCGCGGTTCCGGTGCGCCCGTCGAAGGTGGTCCGCTACTTCGAGGGCGAGGTCACCGCGCACGGCGACCCGCTTCTCGCCGCGGTCGAACGCCTCATGATCCACGCTGACCACGTCGCGACCCTCGACGTGCACGCGAACGCCGACACCGCCGCCGACGCTGCCCGGGCCCGCCGGTTCGGCGCCGGCGGCGTCGGGTTGTGCCGCACCGAGCACATGTTCCTCGGCGACCGCCGAGTGCTCGTCGAGAGACTCATCCTGGCCGAGGACGACGACGGGCGCGATCAAGCGCTCGCGGCCCTGCTGCCCCTGCAACGCGCCGACTTCGAGCAGCTTTTCGCCGCGATGGACGGGCTGCCCGTGACGGTCCGGCTGATCGACCCGCCGCTGCACGAGTTCCTGCCGCCGTTGGAGGAGCTGACCGCCCGCGTGGCCCGTGCCGAAGCACTCGGCGAGGACCCTGGACACGACGGCGCCCTGCTGACCGCTGTCCGCCGGATGCACGAGGCCAACCCGATGCTCGGTCTGCGCGGCGTACGCCTCGGACTGGTCATCCCCGGGCTGTTCGCGATGCAGGTTCGCGCGATCGCCGAGGCCGCGGCCGCCCGCGCCGCCGCGGGTGGCGACCCTCAGCCGGAGATCATGGTTCCGCTGGTCGGCGCGGTCCAGGAGCTGGAGACCGTGCGCGCCGAGGCCGAAGGTGTGCTGGCGAGCGTGCCCGGCGCTCCGCCGATCCGCATCGGCACGATGATCGAGGTGCCCCGGGCCGCTCTGATCGCCGGGCAGATCGCCGGCGCGGCCGAGTTCTTCTCCTTCGGCACCAACGACCTCACCCAGATGACGTGGGGCTTCTCCCGCGACGACGTCGAGGGCGCGTTCTTCGGCCGCTACCTCGACCTGGGAATCTTCGGGGTCTCGCCGTTCGAGACCATCGACGCCGAGGGCGTGGGCGAGCTGGTCCGCATCGCCGTGACCCGCGGCCGCGCCGCCCGGCCCGACCTGACCATCGGGGTGTGCGGCGAGCACGGGGGCGACCCGGCCTCGGTGCGGTTCTTCCACGACGCCGGGCTCGACTACGTGTCCTGCTCCCCGTTCCGGGTGCCGATCGCCCGGCTCGAAGCCGGCCGGGCACCCGTCACAGCGTCTTCCTCCGACAGCCGATAGGTCATAGCGATGAACACGTCCTTGGACACACGCCTTGACGCCGGTCCCAAGGCACGCGCCATCACGGTCGTTCCCGTCCTCGACGGTGAACGACCGGTCGGCGCGTGGATCGTCAACCGCGAGACCGCGGTCTTCCGCCCCGTCGTCGACGTCACCGGGCTGGCCGGCGCGATCCTCGCCGTGGCCGGCGCGATCGCCGTGACCACGGTCGCGGTGGCTCGGCGCCGCGCGGCGATCGGCGCGGTGACCATGGGCCCCGGCGGCTGGGTCAGCGTCAGGGGGGCCGCGAGCCCACGACCGCGGGCCCGGACGCGGAGGCCGTGGTGGGCCCGCCTGATCGGCGCCCACCCGCTCGTGACCCGCGACCGGAACCCACGCCGTCCGCACAGGTGAGCACGAAGTCGGGCGCCGACCTGACGGCCCTGGCCGGGGCCGTCAGCCCTATCCGTGTGGGTGCTCGCCGAGCAGCCGGGTCGCCAGCACGGCCGCCTGCGTGCGCCGCTCGAGCCCCAGCTTCGCGAGCATGCTCGACACGTAGTTCTTGACAGTCTTCTCGGCCAGGAACATGCGCCCGGCGATCTCGCGGTTCGTCAGGCCCTCGGCGACGTACTCCAGGATCCGGCGCTCCTGATCGGTGAGCCCGGCCAGCTCGCGGGGCTGCTCCACCCCGTTGCGGATGCGCTCGAGCACCCGCTGGGTCACCGCCGGATCGAGCAGTGACTGGCCCTGCGCCACCCGGCGGACCGCGTCGACCAGGTCGGTGCCGCGGATCTGCTTGAGCACGTAACCTGAGGCGCCCGCCATGATCGCGGCGAAAAGGGCCTCGTCATCCTCGTACGACGTGAGGATGAGTCCCTTGATGGACGAGTCGACCGCGCGCACGTCACGGCAAACGTCGATGCCGCTGCCGTCCGGCAGCCGGCCGTCGAGGATCGCCACGTCGGGGCGCAGAGCGGGGATGCGCCGGGTCGCCTCCTGAGCGGAGCCGGACTCGCCGACGACCTCGATGTCACCGGCCGACTGGAGCAGATCGACGAGGCCGCGACGAACCACCTCATGGTCGTCGAGGAGAAAGACCCGAATCATGTGTTCTTTCTACCCTGTACGGCCGCCCGGCACCCACCGCCGAAGGTCCTAGGGGCGGCGCCGACAGGACTTTCGGCCCTGAACCCGATGGTTGGACGGCGGCACCGTGGAGACATGACATCGCTTGAAGACGCTGCCCGAGCAGCCCAGCACGCGCCATCGGTCTTCAACACCCAGCCCTGGACCTGGCGAATCGTCGGCGATGACCTGGAGCTCCACGCCGACCCGGGCCGTCGTCTCACCACCGTCGACCGCGAAGGGCGCCTGCTGCTGCTCAGCTGCGGCGCCGCGCTGCACCACGCCCGCACGGCGCTGAACGCCGCCGGCTGGTCAGCCGTCGTCGAACGATTCCCCGACACCGGACGACCCGAGCTGCTCGCCCGGATCTGGCTCGGCCACACCGTGCCGCCGGACCCGGAGGCGCAGCGCATGGCAGCGGTGATCCCCCGGCGCCGCACCGACCGGCGCGCCTTCGGCGATCGCACGGTGCCCGAGCAGGAGCTCACCAAGCTGCGCCGCTTCGTCGAGGCCGAGGGCGCGTACCTGCACGTCGTCCGTCCCGATCAGGTCCCCCAGCTGGCCATCTCGGCCGAGCTCGCCGGCGACGCCGAACTGGACGATCCGGCCTACCGCGCCGAGCTGAATGAATGGACCACCCGGCCCGCGTTCACCGGCGACGGCGTGCCACCCGCGACCGCCGTCCGCCCGGAACTGCGCCGCGTGCCGCTGCGCGACTTCGCCCCGGACAGCACCGCCGGGCTGGCCGCCGGCTCCGCACACGACCAGGGCGCCGCCTACGTGGTCATCTTCGGCACCGGCGACTCGCCCCTGGACCTGCTCCGCGGCGGGGAGGCGCTCTCGGCTCTGCTGCTGCTCGCCACCGCCGACGGTCTGGCCACGGCCCCGCTCAGCGATGCCGTCGAAGTCGAGTGGCCGCGCACCCTGCTGCGGGACCTGCTCGCCGGCATCGGGGAACCGTTCCTCGTCGTCCGGCTCGGCTACCTCCCGGACAACGAGGGTCTGCCGCCGGTCCCCCGCCGAGACCCTCGCGAAGTGATCACCGTCATCGAGTAACGGTCCCCCACTTCGCGGCGGCTCTCGGGACTTCCGCCCCTGTGCACCCCTCGCGGACAGGACTATCCACAGGGAAACAGGCAAGGGGTGACCAATGGAACTCAAGACCAGGAAACTCGCACTGAGGCCGTTAGCGGCTGCCGCCTCGCTGGGCCTCGCGTCGGCAGCGGCGATCGCACCCAGCCCGGCCGCCGCGGTGAGGCCCGCGCCCTACGAGGTGGTAGATCTCGGATTCGGCGGCGAGGCGAGGGCGATCAACAGCCGGGGCCAGGTCGTCGGCGAGGGCCAGCTGGCCGGAGAGGCGCACTTCCATCCGTTCCTCTGGACCGGCGGCACGATCACCGACCTGGGGGTACTCGAGCGGGGTGAACGGGAGTACGGACGGGCGACCGACATCAACGATCACGCGCAGGTGGTCGGCTTCAGCGTGGTGCGGCAGGACCCCGAGCAGTCGGGCCAGCATGCTTTCCTCTGGCAGAACGGCGTGCTCACCGACCTCGACCGGTCCGCGTACGACAGCATGGCGAACGCGATCAACAACCACGGCCAGGTCGCCGGGGTTCGATACATCCCCGGTGGCCGGCACGCCGTCTCCTGGCAGAACGGGGTGATGACCGACCTCGGGCCGGGCATCGCCACCGGCATCAACGACCAGGGCCAGATCATCGGGTCGGCTACCGGGACAGGCGCCGCACTCTGGGTCCGCGGCAGGGCGTACGACCTCGGCGCGCCGGCCGGGTCGGACGACTGGACCCCCGTCGCCATCAACGATCGCGGCTGGATCGTGGGCAATGCCTGGGCCGGAACGGATCTCCGGGCGTACCTGTGGAGGGCCGGCTCCTTCGTCGATCTAGGAACGCTGGGCGGGAGCGGTGCGGAGGCGATAGACATCGACAACCGCGGTCAGATCCTGGGTCTCAGCCAACCTGCCGGAGCTGACGCCGCAACGCACGCCTTTCTGTGGCGCGACGGCACGACGATCGACCTCCACCGGCGCGGCGTTCCCGAATATCCGACACTCGACGCTCTTGGCGATCGAGGCCAACTCGTCGGATCGGTCGGCGACGCGAACGATCACGCCGGCCTCTACCGGCTCCGGCGCTGACCGCCGGCGACCGCCAGGACCAGGCTGCCGGCGAGATGGTGGCCGGGCGAGGAGTCGAACCTCGCATGTAGGCGCGGGGAAATCCCTCGGTCCGCCCCACCCTGTTCGGGTAGTTGCCGCATGTCTACCGGCCGTGACTCCGGGCGGCTCGCCGCCCTTCCTCTTCATCCTGTCCCGAGGAGTCCCGTACCGGCAGGGTCGACCAGCCCTCGCCTGCGGGACCAAAGGCCCGGGGACTCGCGATGTCATGGCAGCGCCACGGCGCGGCCGATGGCTTCGGAAAGCCACCGGCCGGGGCCGCATCAACCGCGCTGAGCCCAGTCGCCGAGAGTCCAATCGCGGACCTCGGGCATGTCCTCCAGGTGCTCCACCACGTACGCCTCGTGCCGCTCGAGCTGGCTCTCGCACCACGCCTTCAGGTCCGCTGCCCCACGGGGCAGCCGCTTGGCGTTGTTGATCGCGTCCATCACCAGGTGGTAGCGCGACGCCTTGTTGCGGACGGTCATGTCGAACGGTGTCGTGGTGGTGCCCTGTTCGATGAAGCCGCGCACGCGGAACCGGTCGGCGTCCGGCCGGCCGTGCACGAGCTGATGGATCGCTCCGGGGTAGCCGTGGAACGAGAACACGACGTCGACGGTGTCAGTGAACAACTCGGTGAACAGGGTTTCAGTCATGCCGTGCGGGTGGTCCTTCGGCCGGGGCAACGTCATGAGGTCGACCACGTTGACGACCCGGGCCTTGAAGGCGGGTAGCCGCTCCTTGAGGATCTGCGCTGCGGCGACGGTCTCCATGGTGACCACGTCGCCGGCACACGCCAGCACGATGTCGGGGTCGCTGCCGCCGTCGTCGGTGCCGGCCCACTCCCAGATGCCGGCGCCGCGGGCGCAGTGCCTGATGGCCTCGTCCATCGACAGGTACTGCAGTTGCGGCTGCTTGTCGATGACGATCAGGTTGATGTACGACCGCGAGCGGAAGCAGTGGTCGGACACCGACAGCAGGGTGTTGGCGTCCGGCGGCAGGTAGACCCGGGCGACGTCGCCGCGTTGTGTGAGCACCACCTGGATCAGGCCGGGGCCCTGGTGACTGAAGCCGTTGTGGTCGTTGCGCCACGCCGTCGAGGTGAGCAGGACGTTGAGGCTGGGCACCTTCGCCCGCCAGGGCAGATTCTTGGCCTCTTGCAGCCACTTGCCGTGCTGGACGGTCTGCGACGCGCTGACCATGGCGAACGCCTCGTAGGTGGCGAACATGCCGTGCCGGCCGGTGAGGTTGTAACCCTCCAGCCAGCCGTGGCAGTTGTGCTCGCTCAACACCTCCATCACCCGGCCGTCACGGCCGATCGCCACGTCGTCGGGGGTGACGTGCTCCATGAAGGCACGGTCGGAGACCGCGAAGACCGCACCGAGGCGGTTGCTGTTGGTCTCGTCCGGCGAGAACAGCCGGAACCGGTCCGGGTTGCGCGTGTAGATGTCGCGCATCATCTCACCGAGCTTGCGCGTCGACTCCGCGTGCGACCGGGCCGGCTCGGCGACGTCGACGGCGTAGTCACGGAAGTCGGGCAGGTCGAGGTCGCGGGTCAGCAGGCCCCCGTTCGCGTGCGGGCTGGCGCTCATCCGCAGGTCGCCGTCGGGCGCCTGCTCACGGATCGGCGCGACCGGCGCCCCGGCAAAATCGAAAAGCTCCTCCGGACGGTACGACTTGAGCCAGCGCTCCAGCAGCGCGAGGTGCTCGGGGTTGTCCTTCACCCCGGACAGCGGCACCTGGTGCGACCGCCACGTGCCGGTGACCTTGATCCCGTCGACCTCCTCCGGCCCGGTCCAGCCCTTCGGTGAACGCAGGATGATCAACGGCCAGTTCGGCCGGGTGCCGTCCCATTCGCCCTCGCGGGCGGAGGTCTGGATCTCGCGGATCCGGCCCCACGCCTCGGCCAGTGCGGCCGCGAAGCGGAAGTGCATGCCAGGCATGTCCTCGCCCTCGACCTCGATCACGTCGTAGCCGTGGCCGCTCAGCAGTTCGCGTACCTCGGCGGGGTCCTTGCGGGCCAGAACCGTCGGGCCGGAGATCTTCGCGCCGTTGAGGTGCAGGATCGGCAGGACGGCGCCGTCGTGGACCGGGTTGATGAACGACACCCCCTTCCACGAGCCCTCGAGCGGGGCGGTCTCGGCCTCGCCGTCACCGACCACCGCTATGGCGAGCAGGTCGGGGTTGTCCATCACCGAACCGAAGGCGTGCACCAGCACGTAGCCGAGCTCGCCGCCCTCGTGGATGGATCCGGGCGTGGTCACCGAGACGTGGCTCGGGATGCCGCCGGGGCTGGAGAACTGCCGGAACAGCCGCAGCATGCCGGCTTCGTCCTGGCTCACCGCGGGGTAGATGTCGCTGTAGGCGCCCTCGAGATAGCCGGCGGCGACCAGCGCCGGACCGCCGTGGCCGGGTCCGGTCAGGTAGATCGCCTCCTGGCCGGTGTGCCGGATCAGCCGGGACACGTGCGCGTAGATCAGCGACAGGCCGGGGCTGGTGCCCCAGTGGCCCAGCAGCCGGGGCTTGATGTGCTCGGCGGTCAGAGGCTCGCGCAGCAGCGGATTGCCCTGCAGGTAGATCTGGCCGATGGTCAGGTAGTTCGCGGCCCGCCACCAGGCGTCCAGGCGGCCGAGGTCGACCTCGTCGGGCTCGGCGAGGGTCTTCTGCAGATCGGACATAACCGCGGTCACGGCGACTCCCTCGTTCTGGGCTTTGCGGTCGTCTACGACCGTATGGTGGCGAACGCAGGCTCCGTAGGGCCGCAAGAAGCAGCCGACGGGACTTTCGGCCCTAGTCTACCGTCAACGCGCGCCACGGCCGGGGTTCCGCCGATCCGCGTAGGGCCCGGGCGGAGGACGCAGACGGAAAGCCGGGTCGCACGAACGAAGGTGGCGCCGGATCGGCGCCACCTTTCGTCGATCCGCTCACGACAGCGCGGGCGAACCCGTCCGGACCCCGGCGACGCCGGGGACCGTCCTGGCCAGCACCGTCACGATCGCCTGCTCGGTATCGTTGTCGTACTCCCCCGACACCGTGACGACACCGTCCTTGACCGCCACGGTCCAGCGCGGCGCACCGTCGCTGTACTCCTCCAGCCGGTGCCGCACCTCACGGGCCAGCACCTCGTCGGTGCGCACCATCGCCCGCAGGATGTCACGACGGCTGATGATGCCCACCAGGGCGCCGTCGTCCACGACCGGCAGGCTGCGCACGTCGTGCTCCAGCATGGCCTCGGCCACGTCCGCCACGTCCGTCTCCGGCTGGGTGGCCAGCGGGTAGGAGGCCATGACCTCCAGCACCATGCCCGGCCGGGCGGAAGGGTCCAGGTCGGGCAGGGCCCGCAGGTGCGTGGTCGGGTCCGAGGGCACCCGGTGCCAGAGCAGATCGCTCTCGCTCACCATCCCGACCAGGCGATCGTCGTCGTCGACCACCGGCAGCGCGGTCACGGCCTTGGCCGTCATCAGCGCCGCCGCGGCCTCGACCGAAGCCGTCTGGGAAACGGTGTGGACGGGGCTCGACATGATGTCCTTGGCACGCATCATGTCACCTCCGGGCCATCTGCAGCGTCAGGTCGACGAGGCGGCTGGTGTAACCCCACTCGTTGTCATACCAGCCGAACACCTTGGCGAGCCGGCCCTGCGCCTGGGTCAGACGGGCGTCGAACACGCAGGACGCCGGGTCGCCGATGATGTCGGAAGAGACCAGCGGTGCGTCGGCGTACCGGATGATGTCGCGCAGTTCCGGGCCGGCGGCGGCCGCGGCGACCGCCTCGTTGATCTGCTCGGCGGTGACCTCGGTGGCGAACTGAAGGGTCAGGTCGGAGACGGAACCGTCGATCACCGGCACCCGCAGGGCGACGCCGTCGAGACGTCCGGCGAGGTCGGGAAGCACGAGCCCGACCGCTTTGGCCGCACCGGTGCTCGTCGGGATGATGTTGACTCCCGCCGCGCGAGCCCGGCGCGGGTCCTTGTGCGGTGCGTCGAGCACGTTCTGGTCGTTTGTGTAGGCGTGCACGGTGGTCAGGTAGCCACGTTCGATGCCGAACGCCTCGTGCAGCACCTTGAGCAGCGGGGCCACACAGTTGGTGGTGCAGGACGCCGCCGAAATGATCTGGTGGCGCGCCGGGTCGTAGGTCTCGGCGTTCACGCCGGGCACCAGAGTGGCGTCGACACCCTTGCCGGGAGCCGAGATCAGCACCCGGTCGGCGCCCGCCTTGAGATGCAGCGCCGCGTCGTCGCGTGTCCGGAGCTTCCCGGTCGATTCGATCACCAGATCGACGTCCAGCTCGGCCCACGGCAGTTCCTCGGGCGAACGCCGGCTGAACGTCGGGATGCGCCGCCCGTCGACGATCAGTTCGTTGTCGCTGGAGCTCACCTCCGCGTCGAGGCGGCCGAACGTCGAGTCGTGCTCGAACAGGTGCGCGAGGGTGGCCGTGTCGTACAGATCGTTGATCGCCACCACCTCGAGGCCGGCGTCGCGGAACTTCTTCTCCGTCAGCCGGCGCAGGTAGTTGCGCCCGATGCGGCCGAAGCCGTTGATCGCGATGCGGTAGGTCATCGTCGTCCTCCATGTGTCGTCGGTGCCCTCAGCCTTTCGCCGCCGGCCCGTACGCGGCAGGGCCGAAGGACCCGGCGCGAAGGGTCCTGCGCGGCCCGTCCACTCCGACGACGGCCGGCCCGGGGTTCGCCGGAGCCCGTGGTCGGGACTTTGGACTCTGCTGAAACACATCGACGGACGGCACCGTGGAGTGCGAAGCTGACGGAGGTGAAACTATGACGACCACCCGGCATCTGATCGTCGTGGGCGTGGACGGTTCCGAAGGCGGCCGGCGCGCTCTGGAGTGGGCCGTGCGCGAGGCCGGTGAGCGCGGCAGCGCGGTGCAGGCCGTCACCGCCTGGTCGTGGGACGGGATGGAGTTCGGCCCGGTCCTCGCGACGAATCCCGAGCAGGCGAGGGAGCGAGCGACCCGTCTGCTCGACGCCGAGATCAAGGCTCTCCTCCCGAAGTACGGCTCCCACATCCCGGTAGCAGCCGAGGTGATCGAGGGCGCGCCCGCAGAGGTGCTCGGCGCGTGCAGCCGTACGGCGGACCTGCTGGTGCTGGGCAGCCACGGGCACGGCAGCGTGCGGCACACCGTCCTGGGCTCAGTCAGCGAGAAGGTCGTCCGCAAGGCCACGTGCCCCGTCGTCGTGATTCCGGTGCCGTCCGACGCGCACACCGAGGAGACGGAGCCCGTTCCTCGTCGGTGAACGGGCTCGCGCAGCGATGCTGCCGGGCACGGAGCTGGAGGCTTCATGAACAGGTTCAGCGGGCCCGCCATCTCCATCACGGCCCTGAGCAAGTCGTTCGGCTCCGTCAAGGCCCTGGACCGGCTCGATCTGAGCGTCGCGGCCGGTGAGGTGCACGGCTTCCTCGGCCCCAACGGCAGCGGCAAGACCACCACCATCCGCGTCCTGCTCGGCCTGTTGCGCGCCGATTCGGGCGCCGCCGTGATGCTGGGTCAGGATCCGTGGCGTGACGCCGTGGCCTTGCACGGCCGGCTTGCCTACGTGCCCGGCGATGTGACGTTGTGGCCGGGCATCACCGGCGGTGAGGTCATCGACCTCCTCGGACGCATGCGCGGCCGTTTCGACCGGCGCCGCCGCGACCGGCTTCTGGGGATGTTCGACCTGGACCCGAGCAAGAAGGCACGCACCTACTCCAAGGGCAACCGGCAGAAGGTCGCCCTGATCGCCGGCCTGGCCTCGGACGCCGAACTGCTGCTGCTCGACGAGCCCACGTCCGGCCTCGACCCCCTGATGGAGTCGGCCTTCCAGCACTGCATCCGCGAGGTGCGGCAGGAAGGCCGGACGGTGCTGCTGTCCAGCCACATCCTCGCCGAGGTGGAGGCCCTGTGCGACCGGGTCAGCATCATCCGGCTCGGGCGACGGGTCGAGTCGGGGACATTGCGCGAGCTCCGCCACCTGACCCGAACGTCGATCATCGTGGAGACGGCCGAACCGCTGAACGACGTCGCCGACCTGCCGGGCGTTCACGATCTCGTGCTGGAGGGCCACCGCGCCCGCTTCGACGTCGACACCGCCGACCTGGACGCCGTGGTGCGCCGTCTCGCCCCGCTGGGCGTGCGCAGCCTGACGAGCACTCCACCGACGCTCGAGGAGATGTTCCTGCGGCACTACGGCGACGACGGCGCGCGGATCCCCGCCGTGTCATCATGACCGGGACGCTCGGACTGCTGCGGTTCATGCTTCGCCGCGAACGCGTCGGCCTGCCCTGGTGGCTGCTGGGCGCCACCCTGCTGGTCCTCGTGCAGTCCACGCAGAGCCAGAACCTCTACGGCACACCGGAAGAGCTCGCCAACCTGCGCCGCACAATCGGCGGCAACACCGCCGTGATCGCGATGAGCGGCCCCACCCGGCTGCTCGACTCGATCGGCGGCGAGGTCATGTTCGAGATCTTCGCGTTCACGGCGATCGTGGTCGCCCTGATGACCATGTTCCTGGTCGGCCGGCACACCCGGGCGGACGAGGAAGCCGGGCGCGCCGAACTGATGCGCTCGGCACGGGTCGGCCGCCACGCACCCCTGGCGGCCGCGCTGGCTCTCGCCGGCCTCGCCGACCTCTCCGCCGGGCTGCTCGTGTTCGCCGCGACCTACGGCACCGGCCTTCCGATCGGCGGGTCCGCTCTGGCCGGCGCGGCCGTGGCCGCGGTCGGGGTGACCTTCGCCGCGCTCACCGCGGTCGCGGCTCAGCTCTTCGAGAACACCCGCGCCGTCTACGGCGCCGTCGCCTTCGTACTCGGCGCGGCTTACGCCCTACGCGCCGTCGGCGACGCCGGCAACGGCGCCCTGTCCTGGCTCTCGCCGATCGGGTGGGGGCAAAGAACCTTCCCGTACGCCGGTGACCGCTGGTGGCCTCTGCTGCTGCCCCTGACGACGAGCGCGCTGCTGGTCGTGCTCGCCGCGGCGTTGCTGGCGCGACGCGACTTCGGGGCCGGCCTCGTGCCGTCCCGCGCGGGCCGGGCCACCGCTTCCCCCGCCCTCGGCAACGCCTTCGGGCTGGCCTGGCGCCTGCAGCGACCGGCTCTGGTGGGCTGGGTGGCGGGACTGATGCTGCTCGGGGCCGCGTACGGGTCGGTCGGCAACAGCATCGAGCAGTACGTCGAGGACAATCCCGAGATCGCGCAATTCCTGGCCGGGGGCGCGCAAAGCGTCGTCGACTCGTATCTGGCCCTGACCGTCAGCCTGTCGGCCTTGATCGCGTCGGCCTACGGGGTAACCAGCGTGCTGCGGCTGCGCGTCGAGGAGACGTCCGGCCGAGCCGAACCCGTACTCGCCACCAGGACCAGCCGTCTCGTCTGGCTGGCGAGCCACACCGTCGTCGCCCTGGCCGGCAGCGCGCTGGCCATGCTGGCCATCGGCACAGGTGAGGGGTTGGCGTACGCGCTGACGGTCTCGGACCTCGGCCAGGTTCCCCGGCTCATCGGGGTCGCGTTCGCCTATCTGCCCGCGGTGTGGCTCATCATCGCCGTGACCGTGCTGGCCGTCGGTTGGCTGCCGGAGGCGGCGGCACCGATCGCCTGGACCACCGTGGGCTACTGCGCCGTCGTCGGGCTCTTCGCCGATTCCTTCGACCTGCCGGGCTGGACTCAGCGTGCCTCGCCGTTCGCACAGACGCCACGGGTTCCGCTCGACACGCTCACCGTCGCCCCGCTCCTGATCATCGGGATGATCGCCGCCGCGTCGGCCGTCACGGGTTACGCCGGCCTGCGCCGCCGCGACTTCGGTCGCTGAGGCGAGGCCGGCACCGCCGCCCTGTCAGGACGTCAGGGGCGCCGGGCGGCGCGTGAACTGTTCGCTGTCGTCGGCGGCCACGCGCGTTGGGCGGCCGTGCCGAAGGTCCCGGCAAGGCGGTTCCTAGCCCCCTACGCCGGCGCCGCGCCGCGACCCACGCTGGAGACGGACATCCGAAGGCGATGGAGGTTTCCGTCATGGTCAACGCCGACCGCGCCACCACGCTGGAGACGCACGCCGCGGTGCTGTTCTTCCTCGGTGACCGGGTCTACAAGATGAAGAAAGCCGTCGACCTCGGGTTCCTCGACTTTTGCGAGCGGGCCGACCGGGAGGCTGTCTGCCACCGCGAGGTCGAGCTCAACCGGCGGCTGGCCCCCGACGTCTATCTCGGCGTCGCCGACGTGCACGGTCCCGACGGCAAGGTCTGCGAGCATCTGGTGGTGATGCGGCGCATGCCCGACGACCGGCGCCTTTCCACGATGATCCGGGCCGGTGACGCGGTCGACGACCATCTGCGGCGGCTGGCCCGGCTGCTCGCGCGCTTCCACGCCACCGCCGATCGAGGACCGGCGATCTCGGCCGAAGGCACCCGGGACGCTCTGCTCGGCCGGTGGGACGCCACGTTCGAACAGTTGCGGGGTTTCCGCGGCGACGTCCTCGACGACGCGGCCGCCGGTGAGATCGAGGAGCGTACGCACCGGTTCCTGGCCGGGCGCGAGACGCTGTTCGCCCACCGGGTGGAGCAGGGACGCATCGTTGACGGGCACGGCGACCTGATCGCCGACGACATCTTCTGCCTCCCGGACGGTCCTCGCCCGCTGGACTGCCTGGAGTTCGACGACCGCCTGCGCTATCTGGACGCGCTCGACGACGCCGCTTTCCTCGCCATGGACATCGAGCACCTGGGCGCGCCAAGAGAAGCTTCCGAGTTCTTCGACCACTACGCGGAGTTCAGCGGCGACCCGGCCCCGCCGCCCCTGCGGCACCACTACCTCGCCTATCGGGCCTTCGTCCGGGCCAAGGTGGCCTGCCTGCGGCACCGCCAGGGCGATCCGGCCGCGGCCTCCGACGTGCGTTCGTACGCCGACCTGACCGTGCGGCATCTGCGCGCCGGAACGGTGCGACTGATCGTGGTCGGCGGCGGGCCGGCGACCGGCAAGACCACACTGGCCGGAGGGATCGCCGACCGGCTGGGCGCGGTCGTGCTGAGCAACGACCGGATCCGTAAGGAGATGACCGGTCTCGCACCGGAGATGAGCGCCGCCGCCGCCTACCGGCACGGCATCTATACGCGGGAGTGGACTGACCGCGCCTACCGGGAGCTGCTCGACCGAGCCGCAGAACTGCTGCGGCGGGGTGAGACGGTGGTTCTGGACGCCTCGTGGACGGCGGCACGGCACCGCCAGGCCGCGCGCGAGCTCGCGACCGGCACCCGGAGCGACCTCTACGAGCTGCGATGCACGGCTGACCGGCCAACGGTCGTCGAGCGCCTGGCCCACCGCACGGCGACCATGTCCGACGCCGACGCCGGGATCGCCGACGCGATGGCGGCCACCGCGGCGCCCTGGCCGGAGGCCGACGTGCTGACCGCCGGCACTGTCGGGGAGACCCTCGAACGTGCGCTCGCCGTCGTCGAACCAGGCCGGTAGGCGCGCCGGTCGGGACGTCCGGCCCTGACGCCCGGCCCGGTGCGGGAGAAGCGTGAGAGCAGAGGAAGGGAGACCGCCATGAGCGCGCGGCTACGACTGGCGAACTGTGGGTTGAGCGCGGGCAAGAGGGCCCGGCTGCACCGGATTCTCTACAAACACGGACTCGGCAACGGAACCGCGCTGTTCCTGCCGTACGACCAGGGCCTCGAACACGGACCGCGGGACTTCTTCGCCGATCCGATCGCGGGCGACCCCCGGTACATCGTGCGGCTGGCGCTCGAGGGTGGGTTCAACGGCATCGCCCTCCAGATCGGGCTGGCCGAGAAGTTCTACTGGGACTACGCCGGTGAGGTCCCGCTGATCCTGAAGCTGAACGGCAAGACCGACATCCCGAACGACGCCCGGGCCCTCTCACCGCTGCACGCGTCGGTCGAGGACGCCGTACGCCTCGGCGCGGACGCGGTCGGCTACACCCTGTACGTCGGCACACCCGCCCAGGAGGACGATTTCGCGCAGTACCGGGTCGTTCGCCAGGAGGCCCAGCGCTTCGGCATGCCGCTGATCGTCTGGGCGTACCCGCGCGGCGAGGCCATCGAGAAGAAGGGCGGCAAAGACTCCTTCTACGCGGTGCACTACGCCGCCCGCGTCGCCAGCGAGCTCGGCGCGGACATAGTCAAGGTCAACTTCCCGCACCCGGAGAAGCACATCGCGGTGCCGGCCGACTACGCGGTCGACTTCAGCAGCCAGGACGCCATCGACGCGGTGGTCCGCGCGGCCAACCGGACAATGGTGCTGGTGTCCGGAGGCAGCCGGGCGAGTGATGAGGCCATGTTCGAGAAGGCCCAGGAATCCATGTCCGCCGGCGCGACGGGCCTGATCTTCGGCCGCAACGTCTGGCAGCGCGACCACGAGGAATCGCTGCGTTTCGTGGACCGCTTGCGGCAGATCCTCGCCAAGTACCCGACGCCCTGAACGGAGCACAGCCATGAAGGCCCTGGTCGTCTATGAGTCGATGTTCGGAAACACCGAGCTGATCGCCCACGCGGTGGCCGAGGAACTGGAGTCCGCGTTCGACGTCACTCTGGCGCCGGCCTGCGACATCCCCTCGGCCGACGGCGTTGACCTGCTGGTCGTGGGCGCGCCGACGCACGCGTTCGGCCTCAGCCGTCCGGGTACCCGCGAGGACGCCGTACGGCAGGGCAGCACCCGCCGTCCCGATGTCGGGCTTCGCGAGTACCTGGACGTGTCACCCATGCTCACCTGCACGGCGGCGGCCTTCGACACCCGGGTCGACAAACCGCGACTGCCGGGCTCCGCCGCGCGACGAGCGCATCGTCGTCTGCGCGGGCTCGGTTGCCGCCTACCCGCCGCGCCCGAGAGTTTCCGGGTGTCGGGCACCCGCGGACCGCTGCTCCCCGGCGAAGTGGACAGGGCCCGTCAGTGGGCAGGCCGCGTCGCGGCGGCAACGCTGATCGAACGCCACCCGGTCTGACCCCCGAAAAGGGATGGGCCATGAACAAACCGATCCCTGCTGCACCACGCCGCTGCCCGGTCGCGGTGGTCAGGCCGGCCTGAAGCTCCCGTCGCCCGGAGTGAGGGCGGTCAGGACCGGGCACCGTGCCCGGCGCGTCACCGCCCTCAGCAGAGCGGCCTCGAAGGTGTTCGCCGGCGCGGGCAGGACGGCAAGCGCAGACCCCGCGGTCGCGGCGGTCAGCGTGATCGCCGGGTCGATTCCCCGCGCTACCGAAAGCGAGAACGGGACGTGCGGATACTTCTCCGCCCACCGCTCGATCGACTCGGTCAATGTCTCATCGCCGGTCACGCCCGCGGACATCTGCACGACCAGCGGCACGCAGCGATGATCAGCTTCGGTGAAGGCGGTTCGCAGGACGTCGTCGGCGGACAGCACCGACAGAATTGCCGCCAGGACCGGGCCCTGTCCGGTCGGTACGCACGGCTCACGCGAGTGACTGATCATCGTCGTCCTCCGGGTACTCGACCTCTTGCTTCATCATCCCGCCGGCGTACCCGTCGAGCCAGGGTCATAGGTCCCCGGCCCACGGACCGACCGGCGGCCTGAGGGGGTTGGCCGCCGGTCGGTGATGAGGGAGCATCACTCCGCGGTGATCGCGATGTGGCGACCGGCCGGTGGCGGCGCGGTGAGCGGCACCTTGATCTCCAGGATTCCGTTGCGGTACGAGGCCACGATCTTGCCCTCGTCCGCATTGGCCGGCAGCCGCACCGAGCGCTGCAGAGATCCGTAACGGAACTCGCTGCGGTTGAGGCCCTTCTCCTCCTCCCGGCGCTCGGCCTTCACGGTCAGCACCCCGTGCAGCGCGGTGATCCGCAGGTCCTTGTCGGGATCCAAGCCGGGCAGCTCCGCACGCAGCAGATACTCCTGATCGGACATCCGGTCCTCGAAACGGATCGCCGGCAGCGGGCGCGGAAAATCGACCTCCAGCCAGTCGGTCATGTCCTCGAAGAGCCGGGGCAGCAGTCCTCCAGCCATCTCCTTCTCCTTCCGCCTTTGCCTCTGCCTCCATCCGACTGCGGGATCGCGCGCCCGGGCAGGGCCGAAGGACCCGTCTGCCGGTCGCCTCCCGGGCACGACGTCACTCGTGGCCGACGCTTCCCTCGGGAGGGACCGTGAACGGATGGATGTCGTCGTCCCGCTCCGCCAGCCGTTCGATCGCCCGCTGGTATTGACCGGGGGTGATCTCGTGTCGCAGGAGGCTCGCGACCAGGGCTCCCTCCAGGCTGCTCGCGGTCGGCGAGGAAGCCGGTCGCCGTTCGCCGGGCGAGGAGTCGTCGGGATCGCGCGCCGGCAGGTCCTTGAGGGCGGCCCACATCCCGACGGCCATGATCGTCAGCAACACCGTGACGACCAGCAATAACATGATCACGTCGGCGCCTCCTCCTGACGCCTGACGGTATCGGCGGGCAACCACGGCGCGACAGGAGCGAAGGGAACTCCGGACCGGGACCTTCAGCCCTGGTCGCGCGACAGTTCCCCGCGATCTCCGGACCGCGTGGAATGCCCGGCCACCGGTGGTTGCCGCCGGAACGAGGGGACCTTCGACCCTGACGCTGTTAGCTGAACCGGGCTAACTTGCTAAGTGAAGGGTCAAGTCGGGAGGAGGCGAAAAAACATGACGACCACCAATACGAAGACCGTCCGCGAGTCCGCACCGGCCAAGCCCGCGACCAAGCCCGAGGAGCGCCGCGAGCGCACCCGCCGCATCGGACGCGACGTCGGCATCCTGGCGGTCAACGCCTACGAGCGCGGCATCGCCGACATCGTGGCGTTGGAGAAGGATGCCGCGAAGATCGCTCCGTACCCGTGGGTCAAGTCCGCGCTGACCATGACGGCGGGGCTCGTCGAGGACGTCGGAGCTGCCTATGTCAAGACGGCACGCCAGGCGCTGCGGTGACGTGGCGGGTCAGGGCCCGGGGGTCACTCCCCGGGCCCTGACCCGTTCCCGGTCGCCACGAATGCCTGATAGACCTCGGCCAGCGCCTGGCGCTGCCGCGCGGTGAGCCGCCGATCGGCCGCGATCGCGGTGAGCACTGCCGGCGAGGCGTCCTCGTCGGGTCCGGCCTCACGGCGCAGCGCGTCGGCGGTCGTCCGCAAGGACCCGGCGATGGCGTGCAGCACGCGGTCCGACGGTGCCCGCAACCCCCGCTCGATCTGCGACAGGTAGGGGCCGGAGATTCCCACCATCGAGGCGAACTGGCGGATCGGCAGCTCGGCCAGCTCGCGCCGGTGCCGGATGATCTCGCCGAGGCTCGGCATGGTGCTCACCGAACGCCGGACCTGCTCAGCGTGGCCGGGATGGTCACCTGCGCGGTCCGCAGGACGTCATGACGACGCCGGCCGTCCATCAGGTTGATCCCGAGCGCGGGCAGGTCGTCGGGGCCGGGGGTGATGACCGTGACCCGGCCACCGGCTCGCTCCACCTTCCGTCGTTCCAGGCTGACCTGCACGGCGAACGCCTGACGCAACCTGCGTTCGGCACACCAGGACGGCCGCAGCGGCCGATCCGTCTCATAGCTGGCCATCGGCGCCAGCACGTACACCTCGTCGAGCCCTCGGCCTTGCAGCAGGTCGAGAGAGGCCGCGGAACGCACTCCCCCGTCGACATACCGACGGTCGCCGATCACGGTCGGCGCGTGCCAGCCCGGGATGGAACAGGAGGCCACCACCGCGTCGGGCAACGAGGCCGACGGGCTCCCGGCACGACCGAACACCACCCGGCGACCGCGCTCGTAGTCGACGCCGACGATCCAGGTGTCGCGCTCGGGCCACTGGTCCGGATCGTCGCTTACCATCGTCTCGAGATAGCGGCGCAGGGTTCGATGCTCGGCGCGGCCCTGCGGAACGAAAGCGCTCGCCAGCGCCCGCAGGTGCACACTGTGGGGCGCGAGCGCCGCCGTTGCGAGCATCCGGGCGGACCCGATTCGCATCCGCGGTGGAGGCGGCAGGCGCCCGGAGTCGTGCTGGAACTCGTGCGCGCCCGGCAGGTGCGCCTCGCCGTCACCGAGCTGGTGCGCCACGAGCTGGGCGGGCGTGAAGCCGAGCCGCAGGGCGGCCGCCACGATGCTGCCGGCACTGGTGCCCACGATGACGTCGCAGTCGTCCAGCGGCCGGCCGATGCGTTCCTCGACCGCGGCCAGACCGCCGATCATCCAGGCCGCCCCGAGGATCCCCCCGCCGCCCAGCACCAGGCCCACGCGTTTGCCGCTCACCAAGCTCACCGTCCCGTGATCTGAGGCACATGGTGCCACGATCACCGGGCCGGCGACCACTGCTCCGCCAGGTGGCAGATCTCTTCGGCGATCGCCGGCTGCAGTGCTCGGGGCAGGTCATGGCCCATTCGCGGGAACACCACCAGCTTCGAGCCGGCGATCGCTCGTGCCGTCGCCCGGCCTCCGGAGAGCCGCACCAGCGGGTCGGCGTCACCGTGAATCACCAGCGTCGGCAGGCGCAGGCGCCGGAGCACCGGCCTGCGATCGGCGGCCAGGGCGATTGCCGCGAGCTGTCGCCGGACCCCGCCCGGGTCATGGGCACGGTCGAAACTGCGGGCCGCGGCGTCGCGGATGAAGTCCTCGTCAAGGGGGTAACCCGGCGAGCCGATCACTCGGAAGATCCGCACCATCTGTTCGCCCGCCTGATCGCGGTCGCGGGCGGGACCCGCCAGCAGGGTGGCCAGGACGCGAGGATGCGGCCGGCCGATGCGGGGTGACGGAGTGGACGAAAGGGACGTCAGGGTGCGAACCCGGCCGGGGTGGGAGCCGGTCAGCAGCTGCGCGATCATGCCGCCCAGGGACACGCCCGCGACGTGAGCGCTGGACCAGCCCAGATCGTCCAGCACCGCCAGCGCGTCCGCGGCCATGTCGGGAAGGCCATAACCGGGATGCCGGGACAGCAGCGTCAGCGGGGACGGGACGCCCAGCCCGGTCAGATGCGTGGACTGCCCGACGTCGCGATTGTCGAACGTGACGACGCGGAAACCACCGTCGGCCAGCAGCCTCCGAAACGTCTCGGGCCAGAAGAGCCGCTGCAAACCCAGCCCCATGATCAGAAGGAGTGGGCTGCCGCCGTCCGGCCCCTCCACCTCGTACGCGATTTCCACGGGTCCGTGCCGCGCGATGCCTGACGTCATGCCTCGAGCCTCATCCCGTTCCCGCCCGGGCCGCACGGGCCGTTCGACCCTGGTGACCAGGACACGGCCACGGCCACGGTGTAAGGAGACGGCCGCGCCTGAAGGAGGCCATGGTGGACTACCTGAGCCCGTTGGACACGTCTTTCCTGGACGCCGAGGACGAAGACCCGCACGCGTCGCTGGCGATCGCGTCGGTCGCCGTGCTCGACGGCCCGGCGCCCAGCCAGGCGGAGTTCGCCGAGGCGATCCGCGGCCGTCTGGCCCTCGTGCCCCGCTATCGGCAGAAGGTACGCCGCGTGCCGCTCAACCTCGGGCGGCCGGTGTGGGTCGACGACCCCGACTTCGACCTCGACTTTCATCTGCGGCGCACCGCACTGGCCGAGCCCGGCGGTGACGCCGCCCTGGAACGGCTGATCGGCCGGGTCATGTCGCAGCGGCTCGACCGGGACCGGCCGCTGTGGGAGAACTGGCTCGTCGAGGGTCTGCCGGAGGGACGGTGGGCGCTGATCTCCAAAGTGCACCACTGCATGATCGACGGAGTGACCGGCAACGAGCTGTACCGCCTGATCTGCGACAGCAGCCCGAAGCCGCGCCGGCCGGTGCCCGACACATGGGAGCCCGGCGTCCCGCAGGACGACGTCGACCTCACCCTCGACGCTCTCGGCCAACTCGCGCGGATCCCGTTCGACCAGGCTCGCTGGTTTGCCGGAGCCCTGCGCGAACCGGCTCGCGCCGCCCGGCAGATCGGCGCCCTGACGCGCGGCGCCGCGGCATTGGTCTCTGCCTTCGTCCCGGCCCCGGCCACGTCCCTGGCCGGGCCGCTCGGCCGCGCACGCCGCTACGCGGTGGCTCGCCTGCCGCTGGAGCAGATCGGCGCGGTCGCCAAGGCGCACGAGGTGACCATCAACGACGTCTACCTGGCCGCTGTCGCCGGGGCGCTGCGCCGGCTGATGCTCGCGCGTGGCGAGGAGCCGCTAGCCGGAGCGGTCCGGACCCTGGTTCCGGTCAACGTGCGTACCGAGAGCGCCCGTCACATCTTCGACAATCGGGTGGCGTCGCTGCTGGTCGATCTGCCCGTGGAGATCGACGACGGGCCCGGCCGGCTGCGGGCCGTGCACGAGCGCGTCGCCGCGCTGCGGGCCCGGCACGAGGTCGAGGCGGGCGTGGCGCTCGTGGCGGTGGCCGACCAGGAGCCGTTCCCGGCCGTCTCGCTGGTCGTCCGCTCCGCGCTGCGCCTCCCCCAGCGCGGGCTCGCCACGGTCACCACGAACGTGCCCGGACCGCCGGTCCCGCTGTTCATCCTGGGCCGGCCGATCCGCGAGATCCTGCCGTACGTGCCGATCGCCGAGCGGCTGCGCATCGGCGTCGCCGTGATGACCTACCAGGGCCAGGCCGTGATCGGCGTGACCACCGATTTCGCGACAGTGCCCGAGGGCGGCGACATCGCCGGCGCGATTCTCGACGAGGTGCGGCAACTGGCCCCGGCACCGGCACCGCGAGCGCGCATGCGCACCGCCGCAGCCGCCCGGGTCGCGGAACCCACCTGACTCCCTGTACCGGAAAGAGGTGTACAGCGATGCTGAACCTTGCCGTGATCCTGCACGAATCGGCGGGGCGCCGCCCGGACGCGCCGGCCCTGCTGCACGACGGAGGAACGATCACCTATGCCGAGCTCGACGCCCGCTCGGATGCCGTGGCCGCGGCGCTCCTCGACCGGGGCATCGGCCCCGGTGATCGGGTCGCCCTCCAGGCACCCAACATTCCCGAGTTCCCGGTGGCCTACTTCGGCATCCTGAAGACAGGCGCGGTGGTGGTTCCGCTCAACGTCCTGCTGCGCGGTCCGGAGATCGCCCATCAGCTGCAAGACTCCGGCGCCCGCACCCTCATCACGTGGGCCGGGGTCGCCGACGAGGCCGCGAAAGGCGCCGCGGAGGCGGACGTCCCCGAGGTGTTCGTCATCCACGGCGGCCCGGACAGCCCGGGCCGGCCCTTCGCCGAGCTCACCACGCCCGTCGCCGAACCGGTCCCGCTGGCGGAGCGCTCCCCCGGTGACGTCGCCGCGATCATCTACACCTCCGGCACGACGGGGCTGCCGAAGGGCGCCGAGCTGACGCACTTCCAGATGTACATGAACTCCGACATCCCCGGCCGGCTGTTCGAGATCAAACCGGAGGACGTCGTGCTCACCGTCCTGCCGCTGTTCCACGTGTACGGCATGTCCAGCGCGATGAACCTCGGCATCCGCTTCGGCTGTGCGCTGTCGCTCGTGCCGCGCTTCACCCCCGAGAAGGTGCTCGAGGCCGTCGAACGCGATCGCGCGACCATCTTCGACGGCGTGCCCACCATGTTCGGCGCGCTCCTCGCCTACACCGACGGTCATACGTACGACACGTCGTCGCTGCGCGTGTGCGTCTCGGGCGGGGACGCCATCCCGGCGCACGTCTTCGACGCCTTCGAACAGCGCTTCGGGGTGCCGATCCTGGAGGGGTACGGGATGACCGAGACCGCCTCCACCATCACCTTCAACCCGGCGCCCGACGACCGCCGCCCGTACAGCGTCGGCAAGCCCGTCTGGGGCGTGGAGGTTCAGGTGTGGGACGCGGAGGACCGGCGGATGCCACCGGGCCGTGGGCACGTGGGCGAACTGGTCACCCGGGGATATCACACGATGCGGGGTTATCACGGGAACCCGGAAGCCACCGCCGAGGCGTACCGGGGCGGGTGGTTCCACACCGGGGATCTCGGGTACGCCGACCCCGACGGCTTCCTGTACATCGTCGACCGCAAGAAAGAGCTGATCATCCGCGGTGGCTACAACGTGTACCCCCGCGAGGTGGAGGAGGTCCTCTACCACCACCCGGGCGTTCGCGACGCCGCCGTCGTCGGCGTGCCGGACGATCGGCTCGGCCAGGAGGTCAAGGCCATCATCGTGGCCCGGCCGGGGCACAGCCTGAGCGCCCAGGAGATCGTCGAGTACTGCCGGGAACGGGTGGCCGCGTACAAGTACCCCAGACTCGTCGAGTTCCGGGACTCGCTCCCGCTGACCGGCACCGGCAAGGTGCTCAAGAAGGATCTGGTCTGAACGTGGCCCGGATCGCGATGACCACCCCGCCACTCAGGGCGGTTGCCGATCTCCCCGTTCGGCCGGCCTCGGCCGGCGCTCCCGCGCTGGGCGCGCTTCTCAGCGCATCGCCGGCCTCGTGCGGGCGATGTCAGCTCAGCAGCATGCGGGGACCACCACCTCGGGCGGTGCGCCGGGCGTCAGCACGAGTGGCGTTCGGAGAGGGCAGTCGCGCGGCGCCGGCCACCCCGATCCGTGCCTTCCTGTCAGGCCTCGCTCACGTCAGACCGGATCGGCGAACCCGCGCCACCACGAGCGCGAGCGCGGCCCAGGCGGCCACGACGGCGAGATGGCCCCAGGCGAACCCGGCGCCGGGCCCGTCCGGCCGGGTGGCGGTGAGCAGCGCCTGCAGCAGGTGCCGCACGGGGAACACGTCGGCGAAGGCGGTGATCCCGCCGGGGAGCGGACGGTCGCCGACAACGAAGATCTCCGACACGAAGCACAACGGCAGCAGGACGCCGAGCGTGACCGCGACGAGGGAGCGGGCAGCCGGCAGCAGGGCCGCCACGGCCAGTCCGAGCGCCGAGAAGCACAACGAGCCGAGCGCCACCGCGAGCAGGACGGCGGGCAGCCGCGCCGGGTCGACGCGTACGCCGAAGAAGGTCAGGCCCACCGTCGCCAGCACGGCGACACCGAGAAGCCCCACGATCAGCGCGGCGCACACCCGTCCGGCCACGTACCAGCGGAAAGGCAACGGCGTGCCGAGCAACCGCTTCAGCACACCGGCGGACCGGGCACCCACGACACCCTCCGGCATGTCGACGAAGCCCGTGACCGCGACCGTGTAGGCGGCCAGGCCGGCGAACAGGTATTGGGCCATGGTCAAGCCGTGCACCCGGGCGTCGCCGAACACGCTCGGGAAGAGCGCGAGCAGCAGCCCCGGGAAGACGATCGCGAAGAACACCGACAGCGGGTCGCGACGCAGACCGAGCAGGGCGTACGAGATCTGGCCGCCGAGCAGCGCGGCCGGCGAACCGCGGCCGGGCTCCCGCGGTGCGGACAGGCTCGACCGTGCGGGACCGATGACTTCCGCCGCGGCTCGCCGGGACATCGCTCCGCCCCGCGGCTGCCAGCCGAACCGGAGCCGGGCGATCAGCATCCCGCCCAGAGTCCAGGCCACCAGCACGGCGAGGTGCCCGGGTGAGAATCCCGCGCCGGCGCCCGGCTCGAACGTCTCGGCCATGGCCCGGGCGAAGTGCTTCAACGGCAGAAGGGAGCCGATCACGGACAACGGCCGGGGCAGTTCCGCGCCCACGATGAACACGTCCGACACGAACGCCAGCGGGATCAGCAGCCCCTGCGCCAACGCCTGGGTGGCCGTCACGGTCCTGGTCACGGTGGCGAGAGCCAGACCCAGCGCCGTGCAACAGGCAATACCCAGCAGCAGGGTGAGCAGCGCGGCCGGCAGCTTGTTCCCGACGACCTGCACGTCGTAGGCGACCACACCCACGACGGTCAGCAGCAGCACGGCGACGCCGGCGATGGCGGCGGAGGCGGCGACGCGGGCCGCGAGAACCGTGCGGGGAGGAACCGGCGTGGCCCGCAGCCGCAGCAGCACCCCGCTCTCCCGCAGCACGGCCGTGTCCACGGCCACCAGCGTGAACGACGCCTGGGCCACGCCGAACACAGCGAACGGCGTGACCAGGAACTGGGTCACCGGCACCCCATGCCCGGTGGTCTGATCGCCGATGATCGTCGAGACGATGACGAGGAAGGCCAGCGGAAAGGCGAGGGTGAAGAAGGCGGCGAGAGGGTTGCGCAGGAAGGCTCGCACGGCATGCCCGGTCAGCATCGGCAACGCAGCTGACCGGCTCGCGGGTTCGAGGCGTACGCGCTCTCGGTCCTCAACTGACATGGGCGGGCTCCTCGGTCAACGCGAGGTAGGCGTCCTCCAGCGTCGGAGGAGCGACCGTGAAGTCGGACAGCGCGGCCTCGTTGTCCGACGCCCATTGCGTCAGCCGTCGCGCGTCCGGCAGCGGATCACGCGACAGGAATCGCACGTGGGAGCCGTCGACCTCGGGTGGGACGCTCAGTGACGGCAGGTCGGCCGCGCGGCGTGCCGGGGACAGACCGAAGCTGATGACAGTGGGTAGTCGGCTGGCGGCCCGCAGCTCGTCGGGGGTGCCGACGGCCTGCAGACGGCCGGATCGCAGCACCCCCACCCGATCGGCGAGACGTTGCGCCTCCTCGAGATAGTGGGTGGTCAGCAGGATGGTCGTGCCCAGCCCGCGCAGACGGCTCACCAGATCCCAGGCGTGGTGCCGGGCCGCCGGGTCGAAGCCGGTGGTCGGCTCGTCCAGGAACAGCAACTCGGGGGCGCCGGCGAGGCCCAGCGCCAGGTCGAGGCGGCGTCGCTGGCCCCCGGAGAGGCCCTTGACCCGGGTGGCGCGCTTGTCACCGAGCCCGACGAGGTCGATCAGTTCGTCCGGGTCGTGCCGGCGCGGGAAGAGGCCGCACTGCAGGCGAAGCAGTTCGCGGACGGTGAACTCCTCCTCGAAACCGGCCGACTGCAGCACCACTCCGATGCGTGCGCGGTAGGCGGAACCACCAGTCGCGGGGTCGTAGCCCAGGACCTCGACCCGGCCCGAGTCCCGCGACCGGTAGCCCTCGAGGATCTCCACGATGGTCGTCTTGCCCGCGCCGTTGGGGCCGAGAAGGGCGAAGATCTCGCCCTCACCGACCGAGAAGCTGACGTGGTCCGCGGCCGGCACCGATCCGTACGCCCGGGTCAGGTCCTGCACGACGATGGTGGCCATGACGACAGCATCCGGGCCGAAGCACCACGCCGACCAGAGCCGTTGGTCCCGATCGGCCGGGCACGCGCAAGCCCGGCCGCCATCAAGCGGCCGGGCTCGGAGCCGTGGCTCAGATGAGCCAGCGGTTCTTCTGGACGATCGGCAGGGACGCCCACCACCGGCCCAGACCCCAGGTGTGCC
>NZ_RJAC01000042.1 GCF_003999975.1 Actinoplanes solisilvae
GCCTTGAAGTCGATCAAGCTGGTCAAGGACGGCACGCTGAAGATCTACGAGGGTGCGCCGCACGGCATCCAGGGCGACTACCAGGAAAAGCTGGACGCCGACATCCTCGACTGGATCAAGTCCTGACCTACTGATCCCGGCCGGGCCCCCCGAGTCCCGCCGTTCGAGAACGGGCCGCTGCAATCAGCGGCCCGTTGCCGTGCCCCCGTTATCCACTCGTGATCTTCGAGCCAGAACTTTCTCGGGTGTGGACGCATCGCACTAAGTGTCAGCAAGACTGAGACACGAAAACGGGGAAGACATCATGCGTAAGGCCTACCTCACCGCTGCTCTGCTCGGCGCCGCCCTGACCGCGGCCTTCGCGACGCCCGCCCAGGCGAGCTCCACCGCCGTCGCCTACACCGTCGCCGACAAGGACGGCAGCGTCGTCGTCTACAAGGCGGCCACCGGCAAGGCCAACCGGATCGTCGTCGCCAGCGGCCCGACGCACTACATCTCGATCGACGACAAGTTCCCGATCAAGGCCGGTCACGGCTGCAAGGCGGTCAAGGGCGACCGGACCAAGGTGCTCTGCGGCGTCGGCGAGCTCACCGAGCGCGTCCGGGTCAGCACCTTCGACCGCAACGACAGCATCACCAACAAGACCCGGCTCAAGCTGATCGCGTACGCCGGCTCCGGCAACGACACGGTCCGGGGCGCGACGGCCGGCGATCTCATCTACGGCGAGAGCGGCGCCGACACCGTCTACGGCAACGGCGGCAACGACAAGGTCTACGGCGGTTCCGGCAACGACACGATCTACGGCGGCGCCGGCAACGACCACCTGATCGGCGGCTCGGGCAAGGACAAGCTGCGCGGCGGATCCGGCACCGACCGCATCGTCGCCTAGGACGCGGCCGCCGTGGTGGATGGGTCCAAGTAAAACGGGGGGATCCATCCACCACCCGGCGGCCGCGCTAGGTCCTGCGCAACGTCCTCAGCACAGCGTCGGTGCGATCCGCACCGGCGCTGTTCTGCCGAATCTGAAGATAGACCCCCGGCTCGCCGGGCCCGGTCAAAACCACTTCGCTGTACGACACCGCGCCCCCCTCGCAGCCCGTCCAGCGCTGGACCCGTCCCGTCAGGCCGGCCAGCGTGACCTCACGATCGGGACTCCGCGTGCACCCCGGATGCGACGGAACCTCGGCGCCCGACCCCGGCACCAGCCACCGGCTCACCCCGGCGAACATTCCGGGCGACGTCTCGTCCGCAAGGTCGGCGCCCACCTGCAGGCCCGGCTCGGAACCGGCCGGCATGCCCACCGCGGCGACGTTCCAGCCGGAGTCCCGCAACTGCCGCGCCCAATCACCCGGAACCGCGACCGACAGAGCCCCCTCGTTGTCGCTGACCCGCACCCAGCCGTCCGGCGTCCCGCCGACAACGGTCGCGCCGCCGACGTAGACCAGCAGTCCCAACGCCACGACGGTGCCGGCACCACGCCGCAGGACCCGCAGAATCCGGCTCGGAACGGCGGTGGCAGCCGCCTCCAACGCTTCGGCGAAGGCGGCGGTCGAAGGCCAGCGGCGATCCCGGTCACTGCTCAGCGCCCGCATCACCACCCGGTCGACGTCGCGCGGAATGCCGGCTCGCAGCCTCGACGGAGCGGCCGTGGCCGCCTTGCCCATCTGCGGGGGAAGACCGGTCAACATCTGGTACGTCATCGCGCCGATCGCGTGCACGTCGGCCCGCACGTCCAGACCACCACCGGGAAGGTGCTGCTCGGGCGCCATGTAGCCGGGCGTCCCGGCGACAACCGTGAAGCCGGACGCGTGCGCGATCTCCTTGGCCAGCCCCAGATCGGCGACGAGCACCCGCTCCGAACCGCGCACCGTGTCGAAGAGAACGTTCGACGGCTTCAGATCCCGGTGCAGGACGCCCGACTCGTGCAGCACGCTCACCGCGTGGGCGATGTCGACCGCGTTGCGCAGAGCCGCCCGTACGGGCATCGGGCCGAGCTCGAGACGGTCGGCCAGAGTGCCACCGGCGGCGTACGTCATCACCTGATAGGGACGGCCGTCGGGCATCTCCCCGAAATCGTGCACCCGGACCAACCGCTCCGAATCGGCGCGGCGCAACACCTGCGCCTCCTGCTCGAACCGGGCCCGCACATCCGGATGATGCGCCCAGTTCTCGGCCAGAATTTTGACGGCGACCATCGACTCGAGGACTTCGTCCTCAGCGAGCCACACTGTGGCGAAGGCGCCCGAACCGAGCCGCTCGGTGATCCGGTATCGGCCGATCATGGTTGGTACTTGCACGCTCGTATTATCAACGCCGGTGAATCGGGGAACGGGGACGGCGTGCGCGAAGAAGTTCAGGAAGATTTGGCCCGGCGGGCCGCGGCCGGAGATCGTACGGCGCTGGAAATGCTGCTGACCGAGATCAGGCCGAGTGTGCTGAGGCGGTGCTCGAGATTCCTGCCCTGCTATCAGGATGCCGAGGAGGCCTGCCAGGACGTGCTCATGCAGGTGGCCCGCAACATCGGCAGCTTCGAGGGGCGGTCGAAGTTCAGCACCTGGCTGCACGTCATCATCGCCAACGGCTCCCGGCAGACCTACCGGACGCTCAAAAGAAGAGCAGCCGAGCAGGGGTACGCCGAGATGCCCGTGGACGTGCCCGACGCGCGCACCACCAGCGTGATCGCCGGATCCCGGCTCGACCTGCTCGACGCGCTCGAAAAACTCGAGGCGGCCCGGGCCGAGCTCGTCGCGCCGATGGTGCTGCGCGACATCTGCCAGCTCGACTACAAAGAGATCGCGACCCACCTGGGTATCCCCGAAGGCACCGTGAAATCGCGGATCCACCAGGCCCGCAGCCAGGTCCGGCAGCACCTGCTGGCCGAGTTCTGACGGAACCGATATCCGGGAGCGCGCGCGGCACGACGGGTGCAATGATTGCGGGACGGCGCAGGGTCGGTAATCTTGCATCCGCGGGCCGCTAGCTCAATGGCAGAGCTGTGGACTTTTAATCCTCAGGATTCTTGCGACACAGATCGCCTTGATGCCGCTTGACCTGCGGAAACGCTATCAACCATTGTCGACATCGGAGCCAGTTCGCTCCTGTGTCGCTCGCATGTCGATCGGTTGTCGGTCAGGTCCTGCAGATGCCTGACCTGCAGCGCTGGTAGCAACAGCAAGGAACCGCGGCACCACATCTCGATGCCCAAGGGGCGCCGGCGGGTAGGAGCAACCTCCACGGCTACCCGCGATGAATGACATAGCGGAGGCGTCACGGCGCTGGTCTTCGTTTATGTCCGCGGCATCAACGATATGGTCGTGTTCAGTCTGCTGGACCAGGGCGGGGTCGGTGAACCACTGCTGGAGCAGCTTGCTGGCCTGGACGTTGCTATGTGACTTGCCTCGGTCGTAGTCCCAGCCTGTGCCCTGGGCCGGTGGCGTGGCCCCGGTGAGAGCGGACAAAAGAATCAGCGCCGTCTGGACATGCTTGCGCTCGTGCGCCTCGTACGGCCAGGTGAACGCTCGCCGGCAAGGCGACCGGCCCAGGACCGCCTCCAGGCCACAGCCGGCTGAATCCCACAGGTTAGTGCTCTCGTCGCGTGGCAGTCGGAAACCGGATAGCCGTCGCCCGGGGTGAACAGTGTCCGCCGGCGATGACCAGGCGCCGTGTTGTAGTACCGGTGGTTGTGTCGTTCGATGATGCCCATCACCAGCAACTGACGCACTGCGGCCAGCCGCGCCAGGACCGCGGCGAACTGGGCGACTTCACCTCCAGCAAATGGGTCTGCATATGCTGGTCGGTGACCAGGTAGCCCTGCAGGAAGCACTCCGGGAACAGCAGCAGATCGAGCCCTGCCGCGTCCGCCTGCCCAGCGAAGTCGCACACGACGCGTATTGCCGCAACCACATCACCGAGAATCTCCGGCGTCTGGCACGCACCGATCAGCATCAAGCGAACCTTTCGGCCGCAAAAGCATCCGTCGGCAGGCTCAGCCGCACAGGTCGGCCCCCAGTTAGAGTCACCACAGCTCACGCGTCCACCAACGGGTGGTTGACCAAAGCAATTCCGGTGGTGAAGCCCGCGGCCGTGGGTTACCGTAGCCATCCGTGGTGAGACAGGTGTTCGACAGACCGGCGACCCGACGTGATTGGGCCCTGACCGCATCGGAGCCGACCGTCACGTGGTTCACGGAGGTCACCCGGCCGGCAGCGGCCGAGGGCCGCCGCATCGTTAATGAGCTTTACCAGTGGTTCCCCGATGTCAGCGGCCGGTTACGGGCCGATCTTCGCTCCACCGACAATCGGCGTCTCCTCTCGGCGCTCGACGAGTTGTACGTGCACGAGCAGCTACGCCAGCGATACCACCTCGCCTATGAGGAGGGCGTCAAGACTCGCCCGGACTTCCGTCTCTACAGCGGGCCGGAGTACGTCGGGACGGTCGAGGTGCTAACCCTGTTCGAGCGCGACGACTGGGGAAAGGAAGCCCGCCGAAACGCCTGGCTCGAAGACGAGATCAACCGGCTCGTCCCTCTCACCACTCACTCGCTCTCGTTCGACGTGCACCGCTGGGATAGCACACCCAACGTCAAGCACCTCACCCGATGGCTGCGCTCCATCCTGGAGGCGTTGCGGCAGGATCCCGACCACCTCGACCATGACGCGACCGGCACCCCCGAACGCGTGTACGTCGGCAGGAGCACCGACATCGCCTTCCAGTTCTACCCACTGCGTCGCGACCGGCGACCCGCTGACGGCGGAGCCTCAGTTATCGGCGGGCCCGTCACCGGTGGCTTCATCGATGCCGCAATCCGGCTGCGGGACCGTCTCGATGTGAAGGCCGGCAAATATGAGCTCGACGACAAGCCGTTCGCTCTGGTGGTCGGCATCCGCGACTCGTGGTGCAGCGTCGAAGAGGTTCACGAGGCACTGGTCGGCACGCCGGCCGTGGTCATTGCCACTGGCCAAGCCACCAGGCGCGGTGACGGCTTCTTCGGCGTCGGCCGCAAACACCCGTCCGGCAAGCGCACGCAGGTGTCGTCGGTGTTTTCACTGCACGAATGGTTCCCCGGTGGCCCCTACCAACCGCGAACCACTCGGTTCGACAACCCCTTCGCCGCCCACGGCTTCCCGCTCGATGCCCTGGCGTTCCAGGGACATTGGGGCGTCCGACACCGCAACGACAAGCGGGTCCTGGCCGATTGGCTGAGCCAGCCGACCGCCATGATCGCCGCGTAGAGACCAGGTACTGCCGTGCATACCAATGCCACGAACACTCGCGACCACCACGTGCCGCGCATGTACCTGCGCCGATTCGCTCGCCACCGGCCCGGCGGAGCGCAACTGGTCGCCATGAGCCCCGACCTCAAGGTCCGGTTCCCGGCCTCAGTCAATGACGTGGCCGTCGAGCGCGGCTTTTACTGGGGCAGCGACGTTGACGGCGTACCGCACCACCACTTGGAGAAGTTCTTCACCGCGCTCGAGGCCGACGCGGCAACGGCTTTCCGAAAGATCCTCGACACCGGCACGCTGCCGTCCGAGGACGCAGTTCCTCCGTGGCCGCCGCGCACGGCCACGCGGCACTCCATCTCGTGGTGGATCGCCGCTCAGATCCTGCGCACCCTGCGGCAGCGCACCCGCCTAGACCTCGCCAACAGCGATGCTGCGTCGCCGGCCGCGAAGCACATCGACCTTCCCCGCCCGTTCGTCAGCGCCAACCGGCACATCGCATACATCGCCGAGATGATCGCCGGACTCGCCGCCGCCATCTTCTACCGCCCCTGGGGCGTCGGTTTCAGCGACTACTGCCTGCTGACCGGCGACGTCCCAGTACTGGTGCTCAACGGTCAGGATCACTCCGACCAGCGCCGCGCCGCGCAGTTCTGGGACATCTACATGCCGATGGATCCGCACCGCTGCCTCTACCTGCCCGGTCTCGGATCGACCAGTGAACGAACGATCCGCAGCGACCACCGCTTCAAGCTGCATCCTGGTCACGTACTCGGCCTCAACTCGATGGTCATCGACACAGCGGTCCGCCACGTGTTCTTCCACCCCGAGCATGACCCCTCCGCGCATGCTGAGCCCGCCGTCCGCACCGCCGGTGAGCTCCCGCAAATGCTGCTGAGCTACGACCTGCTGGACGATGACCACGGAGTGGAACGACGCTGGCTGGACCAGCACCCCGAGCCACGCGCCGCGATAACCTCGCCGACTCGCGACGAAGACGCGCGAGCCATCGTCACCGCGATGTCCAACGAGATGGACCGGCGGCAACAACGCTTCGGCCCAGCCAGCGGCGAACGACATGGTGACTGACGACATCGTGCCTGGTGAGGGTGGCATTGTCGTAGTGCTCGGGAGCCGGTGTGATGTCGGCGCGGCTTTTGCGACTGTAGACGGCGCCGGAGGACAACCCCGCGACGCGGCCACTGGACTCATCGAGCGTCCGGAAGGCCGGTCAGCCAGGAAACCGCAACGGCACGGCTCGCGACGCCCTTCTGCTGCGCCTGCATACCGAGAACGCCTGGCGTCGCGGTGGGGACCCTCGCCCTCTACCTCCGTGACGCCGACCCGTAATACGGCCATGTCTTGCTCTGCGAAATGGTGCGATGCCACCTGTCGGCGTACGTCTTCGAGTGTAGATCCCCGTACCCCACCGAGCACAGGGCGATATTGACATCTGCGGATGAAGCCACAGGTTCGCAACGGAGCCGGCTCAGCTACGGTCGACCACAGTCAGTCACTTTGATCGTCTTCGCAGCGCCCGGATCTGCCGAGTAGAGGACACTGACCGGGACTTTGTGGATGTAGTCTGTGACGGCCAACGTGATAGATGGGAGCCGGAATGCCCGCGGACGGTCTCGCAAGCATCTTTGAGGAGCGGGCCGAGTATCTCTCGGAAGAAGACCTCCGCGCCTGGACCGAGAGAACACCGCGCGATTCTGAGATTCTCTCCCGCCTGATAGGGCCGGGTCCGAAGCTCCTAACCGGTCCCCGAGGATCGGGAAAGTCCACCTATTTGCGGTTAGCATACTTTAGGATGTTGGAAGAGGGGCACGTACTCCCGATCTATGTCAACTACGGGAAATCGCTCGCCCTGGAACCTCTCTTCCATCAAAAGGCAAATGCGTTAATTCTTTTCAGGCAATGGGTTCTTGCCAAAATCATCGCTGGTGTGCCGCGGTCCGCGAGAGAATTACTCAAAGGAAGCACCTTCGATCAAATTCATGATGCTGCACGCCGACAGATTCGGGATCTTGAAGCTGGCCAGGCGCCCGACTCATTAGAGTTTTCGATGTCACCTACAGAGATGGTCGACTCTCTTGAAGAGTGGGCAATGGCCATAGATCGCCGACGCGTCGTCTTGCTCCTAGATGATGCGGCGCATGCCTTTTCCTCCGACCAGCAACGAGAATTCTTCGGTATCTACAGAGACTTGCGCAGCCGGTACGTCGCACCGAAGGCCGCCGTGTACCCGGGCGTGACGACTTATACTCCAACTTTTCACATCGGTCACGACGCAGAGATGGTCGAGGCGTGGATGCGACCGGACGACGACGAGTATCTGCCAGTAATGCGTGGTATTGCAGAACGGCGTCTTCCCGAGGCGATGCGTAAGCGACTCGAAGGGCGTGAGGAGCTCTTGGATCTTCTTGCGTTAGCTAGCTTTGGATTGCCAAGAGGATTTATTCTCATGCTGTCCAACCTTCTGGGCGTCGAGGAGGCGGCTTCGCCGCGCATTACGCGGCTACGCGCTGACGCCGCCATTACTGATTATGCATCAAATACTCGAGATGTATTTAAAGCCCTCGCGGTCAAGTTGCCCCGCTTTAAAAACTTCGTCGAACTCGGAATGCAACTCCAGTCGTCCATGATTGCATCTCTGCAGCGCTACAATCGCAGCCGCGCGGCTGAACCAGTCCGTGCGACAATCGTGGCAATTGGCGAGCCGGTTGAGGAGGAGCTAAAGCGCATTCTTGCTCTTCTTGAGTATGCAGGGCTTATTCGCCGGATGGGCAGCGTGAGCCGCGGCGAACAGGGTTCGTTTGAACGCTACTGGGTTCACCACGCTTTGCTACTTTCAGAAAACGGCTTAGCGCTTGGCCGGAATCCCTCGACGGCGTCGGCCCTTCGGGCGTTGACCAGCAGGAATGCCCAGTTGTACCCGCGGACTAGAGGAGTTCAACTTCTCGGGTCCGACTTCACGGATCGATGCACCCTTGACCTACCTCCGTGCGCCACATGTGGCGAGCCTCGCTTATCAGCAGAAGCTCGATACTGCATGAAATGTGGCTCTCGCTTGACTGAGGCTTCTATCTATAAAGAACTCCTGGGTGCAGCAATCGATGCTCTGCCAATTACTCAGAACAAGATCGATAGTATTCTTGGCGAGACGAACCTCCGCACCGTACAGGACATATTGTTGGATGACGAAGCGACCCAGTTAAGGTCAGTGCCTTACATTGGGCCCGTCTGGGCGGAGCGCATTCGGCGGGCCGCCGAGGAGTTCGTGTATGTCTGAGCCGGCTTGGTTGAGGGTTTCGCAGGCGGGGACGCCGGCGAATCTTCGGCCAGAAAACCTAATTCAACCCTGGGCCTCGTCGGCCCGAGCCCCAATTGACGATTTTTTGGACGACCTTCGAGTCGTTGTAACATCTGCAACTCCGGCATTGATTCAGGCGGATTCGCGAACAGCGTCCATGCTCGTAGTTCGCATTATTGGCGGCGTTGAGAGCTACATTAGGTCCATCCTCTCACGTGCTGCGTGTATCTGTCCGCGTGCCCGTGGGGTGAGCGACGCAAGTCAAGTAACTCTTTTCGCGGCGCGTCGCTACGAAAACGATTTTCTTGCCCTGACCGTCTTAGAGGGAAGTAGTCTTGCTGACGCAGGCGAGATAAAGAAGCGGACCAAGTCGATGCTAGGCATCGATATAAATAAGCCTGGATCTTCTCTCGAAGAAGCGCTAAACGAATTTTCGAAGGCTTGCCATTTTCGTCACGCTGTCGCGCACGCCGCTGGTGTTCTTAGCGCCCGAAATCTACTTGCCTTGGGAGTTGATCCCCCAGACGATCCTCAACAATTCTCGATGACGGTCGCTGGAATCCAGGAGATTTCTGCCATATGCGAGACGGTTGTTCGAACCTACAATCGTGACGTCTTTCAGCGGCTGGTAGGGGGTTGGCTAGGCGATGGTCGGCTTAATGGCTCATGGGATACCGACCGGATCATATTCGAGCCGCTTTTCAATCTTTTTTACTCCGTTCTGGATAACGGTAGCCAGGTCGACTCACAGGGCATCTGGCGTGAGGTCATGAGGATGCCCTAGCGGCATCGAGCATAAAACAAGTCGTCCAACAGAGTCAGGGCTACGCTCAGTCTTTAACCGCCGAGGGTTGTCGCGTCTGAAATTCACCCTTGATAGCAGATCTTGAGTTGGCGGCACGCCGACTGGCTTGGATAATCTGTTGGCCTGAGGTTGAGTGCCCAGCCGACCCGGTCTAACTCTTCTGGCACCCCTCTGTGTCAAGAGGCGGTGAGGAGTGGTGTTCTAGGCTGGGGTTCGGCGGGTCCGGGAAGTGACTTCTCCGAAGTGCCGATGTTGGGGTTCGAGTCGGCCGCGCTGGATTGCAGAGTCGCCCCCGCTTGTCCTCCCGGGCCCGTTCTGAGCCGTTTGGCGTCGGCGGTCATCTGCCGGTAGACGACGTCGGACAGCCGCCGTTTCAACGCTCGCATGGCTTCCATCGTGGTTTTGCCTTGGGCGAGTTTGCGCCGGTAGTAGCGGCGGCCTTCGGTGTCGTTGCGGAGCTGGACGACGGCCATGATGTGCAGAACCCGGTTGATGCGCCGGTTCCCGGCCCGCGAGAGCCGGTGGCGGTTCTGGTCGCCGGAGGACGCGTCGATGGGTGCGGTGCCGTTCCAGGACGCGAAGTGGGCGCGGCTGGTGAAGCGGCTGATGTCGGCGATGTCGCCGATCAGTCGGGCGGCGCCGGACGGGCCGATGCCGTGCAGTTCTTGCAGCCGGCTGCCGGTCGAGGCGACGAGTTCGGTCAGCTCGGCGTTCGCGATTTTGATCTTCTTGTCGGTCGTGACGAGTTCGTGGATCAGCTCGGAGGCCAGCCAGCGGCGGGTCTTGCCGACGACGTCACGGGGCCTCACGGTGTTAAGCAGGGCGCGGGCCTGCTGGGCGGACAGGAACTTCTTCGCCCCGCCGGGCACCAGCTCGAGCAGCAGGTGGTGCAGCCGGGACACGATCTCGGTTCGGGCGCGGCCGAGCTGGTCACGGCGGTCGACCAGTAGCCGCAGCGCCACGGTGGTGTCGTCGATGGTGACCTGCCGCAGGTCGGGGGTTCGCAGGGCGACGACGGCGACGCTGTGGGCGTCGACCGGGTCGGTCTTGCGGCCTTGGCCGGTGGAGAACACTCGTGCTCGGGCGGACAGTTTGGCGGGCACGTCGAGGACGGTTTCGCCGTCGGCGACCAGGCGCTGAGCAACATGTCGGCCGATGCCGTTGCAGCCCTCGACCGCCCAGATCCGGTCGGTGTGCTTGCGGCCGGCGGCGAGCATCGCCTTGTAGCCGTCGTGATCGGTGCCGAACCGGCCCTTACCGAGGACCCGTTCGTGCTGGTCGATGACTTCGATGGTCGCGGAGCGCTTGTGCGGGTCTACACCGATGATGACCTGGCCCATGTGGCTGCCTCTCCCTCGATTCGACAATGAGTGTCGACGGGAGGGCAGCGCTACTTTGAGCTGGGCATACCCCTCTAATAGCTCTCGAACGGTTCGCCGCAGCACGGGACGCCTAACACGTTTCCGGTGTTCTGACGCCTCCGGTAAGACAGGCGCCGCAGCGAGCGGTGGGCCGTTCTCGGCGCCTTGCCTCGATCACCTAAGTCCCCTCCGGACGTCCAGTCCTCGCTCAAGACCGGGAGGGGCAAGGCGCCGACCGAAGTCCCGTTGACGGACAGACCGGCTGTCGGTCGCCGGGTCGATTGGTCTATGTCTTGTCGCGGTTCGAGCCCGCCAGCACGACGCACCCCTCGCTGATCGGGAGCCGCCGAGCTCTGCACGAAGACCGGGGACGCGCTGGTCGCTGGGATCGCGACACGGCTTATCGGAGGGTAGGCCATGAGCCTCGCTATTAGGGCGCCGCGCGTTCCCGCCATGGGCACTGAACTGGGCAAACGCCAAACTCGGACACGGAGGGACCATGGGCAAGGTGTTCTGCGGCATCGACTGGGCCGAACGGCATCACGACGTCGCGCTGGTTGACGAGCACGGCAAGCTCGTCGCGAAGAAGCGGATCCACGAGTCGGTCGAGGGTTGGCAGCAGCTGCTCGACATGCTGGCTGCCGCCGGCGACACGGCGGAGGCGCCGATTCCGGTGGCGATCGAGACACCCCGCGGGCTGCTGGTCGCGGCGATGCGGGCCACCGGCCGGCCGGTCTACGCCATCAACCCGATGGCTGTGGCCCGCTATCGCGACCGGCACACCGTCGCGCGCAGCAAGTCCGACCACGCCGACGCGGTCGTGCTCGCCAACATCCTGCGCACCGACGCTCATGTCCATCGGGCCCTGCCCGCCGACACCGACCTTGCCCGCGCCATCGCGGTGCTGGCCCGCGCACACCAGGACGCCACCTGGCGGCGCACCAAGGCCTCCAACGAGCTGCGCTCGCTGCTGCGCGAGTACTACCCCGCGTTCCTCAATGCCTTCATCAACCGCAAAGACTTCCTGGTCAGCGCGGATGCCCGCGCGGTGTTGGCGATCGCGCCGACCCCAGCCGCGGCGGCCAAGCTGACCAAGACGCGGATCACGGCCGCACTGCGCCGCGGCGGCCGCAAGCGTGGCATCGACGACCTCACCAACGAGCTTCAGACCGCGTTGCGGGTGCCGCATCTGCGGCAACAGCCGCTCGTCGAGGACGCCATGGGCACCGCCGCACTCGCGTTGCTCGCCGCGCTCGACACCGCCTGCACCAACGTCGATCAGCTCGGTGAAGCCTGTTCCGAAGCGTTCGCCCAGCACCCGGACTACGAGATCATCACTAGCTTTCCAGGACTCGGTGACCTCACTGGCGCCCGCGTGCTGGCCGAGCTCGGCGACGACCGCAGCCGCTTCACCGACGCCCGCGCGCTCAAGGCCTACGCCGGCTCAGCCCCGGTTACTCGCGCCTCCGGCCGCAGCATCTCGATCACCCACCGCCGCATCAAGAACGACCGGCTCGCCGCCGCCGGCTTCATCTGGGCGTTCATCGCGACCAGCAACTCAGCCGGCGCTCGAGCGCACTACGACCGCCGCCGCCAGGACCACGGAGACCGGCACGCCGCCGCACTGCGAAACCTGTTCAACCGGGTTCTCGGCTGCCTCCACCAATGTCTTGTGACTCGCCAGCCCTACAACGAAGCCAAGGCATTCCCCTGCAGCCAGCCAGCGCCAGCGACAACCTGATCATCACCAAGGCTGCGCTCGTCGCCAGCGCCAATACTCGTCGAAGACCTTCGCCACGCCTCCGTGTTCGGCGCGCATCTGCAGGAACTCGTCCAGCAGCTCGAAAAGCCTCTCGACGGCAGCGTTGTTGATGACCGAGTCCTTTGCCAACTCCTCCCGGGTGGGCCCATGCGACTGCTCTGGGAACGCCAGACGCAACACCAGCGCTTCCCAGATCAGGTTGTCGCCCCCGCCAACGCGAGTAACCAGCCACTCCCGGAAGCCGGTCAACAGCTGCCAATCATTGCCGGCCTCACACCCGCGCACGAATACCGTGAAGTCATGGAAAGTGCCGTCCAGGCAGAACATGCCGGGCCGCCTGCGCACGTCCGCGAACAGCTCTTGATAGTTCACTGAATCATCCAACCAGGTGACGAGCACTTGACTGCTACGGAGATCGGAGGTCTTGAGCCACTCCGCGCCGCGGTGACCGGCGGGGCGCATGCCAGATGAGAGTCACACCAAACTGCGGTGGACAGCCGCGAGCGAGCGACTCCACCGGTCACCTCGACCAAGCCTGGCCGGGCTGCGGTCGTATGACCAGTAAATAAGTAGCCGCCGAGCGTGCGCGCTGGCCGCGGGAGGGCGGTGACGCGACGTGAGGTCGGCGCGGGAGGCTCAGCGGACGTTCGTGCCGATGAGCGCGTCCCGGCGAGGTTGCGGCGGCTATTAACGCGCCCGCGTGACAGGCGATCTCCGAATCCCTTTCGAGCACGAGGGCCGGGGCGGTGAGGTCATCGTCCGCGTCAGGCAGATCGCGGCGGGCGCCGAGGCTGGTTTCGACGCTCTTCCGGATCTGCCGCTCGGTCTCGATGCGGTGGTGGGATACGCCAGCATGTCGCCCCCGTACGAGGGAGAGGGTTACCGGCAGCTCATGGGGTGGATCCAAGTCGATGTTCGCTCTGAAGATCGACGAGAGCTCGGAGTCTGACCCTTCGCGTCCGGCCGGGTGGGAAGGGCCCAGATGTTGACCTGCCTGCCGACGATGTCAGTTCCGTGCTCGAACAACCTCACTGCGCCACTCGTGTTCGAGTACCGAATATAGAAGCGAATCGCGCCACGCATCGTTGGTGAAGACGTGATCTCGAATGCGGCCTTCCGGCACGAAACGAAGCCGGGCGAGTAGCCGCTGCGAGGCGTAGTTGTCCGGGCCGCAGGCTGCCTGGATGCGATGCAGTCGCAGAGTGTCGAGGCCGAATTGGATCATGAGGGCGGCGGCCTCGCTCGCGTAGCCTCTTCCCCAGTCAGCGAATCGGACGGCGTACCCGAGTTCTCCGCTTCGGTCTCGGCCGAAGCCGATGCGGACGAACCCGATCAGGAGGTCGTCGCAGTTCGCGATGGCGAGGTAGTAGTCCGAGCGCGGCTCGGTCTGGGCTCGAGTGAAGTCCGCGGCTAGGCGTTCGGTTTGATCATCTCGGCTGCGTATGTCGAAGCTGAGCGATCGGGTGACGTCGGGTCACCGACTACCGCCATCGACGCGTCCAGATCGTCGGCGCGGAACTCGCGGAGTGCGACGCGGGTGCCGGTGATCTCAACAGGAAACACAGCGATGACGGTAGCCTGCGCCGGGGTGTCTGGTCAGGCGGGGAGAGCGGCTGCGGGCACACGCGTGAACGATTTGATCTCTTCACGCAGCGAGCGCGCCTCGGCCGATCCGGCGTAGCGGCGTTCACGGAGGGCCTGGTGGACGCGGCCGGCGCTGGTGACGATTCCGCCGATTCGCCGCTCGGGCTCCGGTGCTAGCAAGGCGGTGAGTGCGTCGCGTGCGCCCTCGACCTGGCCCATTTCACACGAGCAAGGGCTGGCTCGGCGCGGGCGCCGGCTTCGTCGCTGAATGCCCGGTCCGCGGGGCTGCCGTGCTCATAAGAGGTCGAGCGCGGCCAGTGCTTCGGTTGCCGCGCTGGACAAGTGGGTGCAGTGGTCCCTCTATCAGGGGCTCCTGAGTAGCGAGCCGTTCCGGTACGTCGACAAGACCGTGATGACGCCACAGGGGCTACGACGGGTACGAGTCAACGCCGAGCAGGAGCCGGGCGGGCAGACGCGGCCGATCGGCGAGGGCGTCCGTTCGTGTCTGCTGTGCGACGATGTCTTGGTGGATCAGCGCGATGCGGGTGTTGTGGTGTGGGATGTGGACGGCACCTTGATTCCTGCGGATCTTCGCTGGTTGCGCCGGTCGATTGCCCAGACGTACGGGATCGGGGAGCCGTCGGTGGTCTTCCCGAAGGCCAAGGTTCACGGCTACACCGATGAGTCGATCGTGGTTGACACGGCGGTCGCTTCTGGCATTGCGCCGGCGGATGCCGAGGCCGGCGTCCCGCGCTTCAGCACCGTGCTGGCTGCGGTGATGCAGGCAGGCCGTGACGAGTTGGCCCGGGTGCAACCGGCGTGCCCGGGTGTGGTCGAGAGTATCGCCGAGTTGCATCGGCGGGGTTTCGTGCAGACGGTTCTGACCGGGAATCTGCGGGCTGCTGCCGAGATCAAGGTCGCTTCGCTGAACGTGCGGGACGGGTTGGACCTTCAGATTGGGGCCTACGGGTCGGATCATCGGGACCGGCTCCAGCTTGCCGGTGTGGTGGCGCGACGATACCGGGAGAAGTTCGGGGTCGAGTTGGCGCCGGAGCGGACCGTGGTGGTGGGAGACGCCCCGAACGACATTGCGTGCGCCAGGTATGCGGGGTTCCGGGTGGTGGTGGTCGCTCATAGGGAAAGCCGGGAGGAACTGGCCAGCCATGGCCCGGACGCGGTGCTTGACCGCCTCGACCCCGAGCTGGTCGTCGCGACGATCACCTCTCTGGTCCAGCAGCCCTGACCGGAGGTCGGGTCGTGTCAGGCCGCAGCCATGCGTCGGTCCAGTTCCTGCACGATCGGCTCGCTGTTCCAGCGGTTGAGTCCTTCTCGGGCGCGCTGGGCGCGTGAGATGCCGCGGAGGTTACCGATCTGCCGCAGGCGCTCGTAGGTTTCCCCGAGGGTGGTGCAGGCCACGTCGAGGTGGCCGGTGAGCGCGTAGGCGCTGCCGAGGTCGACACGGGCGGCGAGCGCCACGTTGGTGTTGCTCGGGTCGTTTTTCAGGGCGGTGGCTGCTTGTTCCAGGTGGGTGACAGCGCGTGCGGGTTCCTTGAGCAGCAGGAGGCAGGTGCCTTCGTACACGTCCACGCGTGTGGGGTTCCAGTCGCTGAACAGACCTGTGCGGTCCTGGGCGGTGATGGCGGAGGCGGCCTGCCGTGCCCGCACGAGGGCGTCGTCGGTCTCGTTGCGAAGGCCTAGCGCGGCATACGCTTGGGCTTGCTCGGCGGCGATCCTGGCCTGCGCCGCAGCGGTGAGGTGGTCAGCCGCAGCGGCGGCCTCGTCGAGCAGTCGCAGCCCGGTCATGATGTCGCCGTCGGCTTGGATCAGCGTCGAGGCCCCCGAGTGCAGGTTACTTTCGAAGATCCGTGCGGTGGCACCAAGCCGGATGCTGCCGAGTCGATCGGCGAGGCTGCGGGCGTAGGCGCAGTGGGCCAGGGCCATGGAGCGGTTGCCTTGTGCGCTCCACAGTCGGCTGGCGACGATGGATGCCTCACCGAGCATCACGCCGATATCGACTCTGATCGGATCCTTCTCTGCTTTGCGGAACAGCGTCAGCAGGCATTCCCGGTGCGCCTCCACCAGGCCGAGCAGAGCTGCGGGTGGGACGGCTTGGCGTTGCTGGGCGAGCATGCTGGTGACGACGGAGAAACTGTTCCAGTCGTCGCCCGCGTCACTGTCGACGTGGAGGGCATGGTCCGTGAACAACTCGGGCACCCGCAGGTCGGCATTGCCGATGATGCTGCCGGATGGCGTAGGTGCGGCTTGGGACGTGGCGACTGACGCCCGATCGATGTAGAAGCCGATCTCGCTGTCGGTCTGTGCGTGAAGGACGGCGCGGAAGGCCTCCCGACGTCGTTTGCCGGGCCACCGGTTCTCACCTCGTTCGAGACGGCCGATGTCGGTCTCGTCCCAGGTGCTCGTGACCTGGTAGATGTCCCACAAGTAGGCGTTTACCGCGTCGGCGAGTTCCTGCCGCGACATCGGGCGTCCAGATCCTGAAGGAGACTTGCGTGCGCGGCGTGCTTGGGCCAGCAGCGTGTTCGGCCGCCTCTTGATTCTGCCCATCGTCTGATCGCCGTGTCGGATCGAGTGAGCCGTCAGCTTGGCATCCGGCTGATCAAGTTCGCCCACGGGCGGCGCACCTCCTCGTCGGTTGTCCCAGGATGGCAGGGTAATTGATGGTCGGGTAGCCCAAGGGGATCTCACCCTCGGGCTCCACCACGAACGTCCGCCCGAGGTCGACCTGCTGGCTACGCATCGTGGTGCTGAGCGGAACCGCAGTTGAACTCCCCGGCCTGGGCGCCCGCGATGAAGGCATCCCATTCGCCGGGGCCGAACTCTAGAACCGCGCCAGTGGGGTTCTTGCTATCGCGGACGCCGACGGTTCCGCCGGCGGCGAAGGCGACCTCGACGCAATTGCCTTGATCGCTTCGGGTGCTCTTGCGCCAGTTGGTGAATTTGCTCGATGTCATCGTCGGTTCCCTGCGTAGTCGGACAGTTCCTCGGCCACGGTGGCGAGGAACGCGAGGCTTTCATCGGGGGTGAGCGCCGCCTGTTGCAGGCGCCGGTACAGGTCCAGGTACTGGCTGGTCTCGGCCAGATCGGTGAGGACCAGGTCGCGGCGGACCATCTCGACGGCGACGACGACGGGATCGCCGGGGTCGGGGTACCGGTACGTGAAGAACGGTGATCCCGGAACCACGTATCCCGGCAGCGATGCCGATATCGGCAGGATGCGGATGGTGATCTTCTTCTTGCGTTCCCGCCCGACCTGCACGAGGTGGTCGAGCTGGGCGCGGACGACCTCCGGGGGTGCGGCATGTCGGCGCACGGCCAGTTCGTCGATGATGACCTCGTAGCTGGGTCCGCCGTCACGGTGGAGGATGCGTTGGCGGATCTGGCGGGCCTCCAGCGCCCGGGTCGGGTCGAAGTCCTCGGGCCGGGGGCCGCGGTTGACGCGCATCCGGACTTCGGTGAACTCGGGTATCTGAAGCAGACCGGGCAGCAGGGTCTGGTACTCGGCGATGGAGCGGGCGCCGGCTTCCAGGTCGGCGTACAGGGCTTGGCTAGGGCCCATCTCGTCGCGGAACTTCTCCCACCAGCCGCGCTCGCCGGCCTCCCGGGCGATGGTGGTGATCTGCTCCCAGCGGCGGTCACCGACCTTGAGCACGTTGAGGATGCGCATGATCTCGTCGTCGTTCGGGCGTACGTGCCCGTTCTGTAGTTGGCTGATCCGCTGGCGGGGAATGCCGACGGCCGTGCCGAGCCGCTGGGTGGAGTAGCCGTGCTCCTCGCGGAGGCGGATCAGCTCGGTGGCAAGGCGATGGCGGCGCACGTAGGGGCTGATCATCAACGAACCTCCGGCACGGACAGAAGCGAGTCCACCGTGACTGTCCGACCGCTTAGGACTGTCCGGTGCGGCCAGAGCGTAACCCCGGTTTTCCTTGTCAAGATCCGCCCAGCGGTCTCCTGGGGTGAAGAATCCGCAGGTCAACGGCGCGCCTCCTGCTAACTCTCCTATTAAAACTCCTTGCAATTCGGGGTTCCGCACCTGCGGACTGTCAGTGATCGTAGGCACACCACAAGCGACACATCGATGTGGCAGCCCGCCAAGCGGTCGTCCAGACAGCCGCACCACAGGGCGAACATGATCCGACCGTTGCCGAGGAGGACGTGATGAGCGCCGACGGGTCACCGAAACTGACCGAACGCCGTGACGAGTCGGCCGTGCCTTGCGTACTGCCGTCCACGATGGCGATCAGCGGCCCGGCGTCGCCGTACGGCGACGCCGTCGTTCGCGGCCTGCCGTCCTCGTCCATGTTCGCCATGGCGGTGTGGGTCTACCGGTCGCACCGGCGAGATGGTGCTGGCTTGTGTCGGTCCTGTATGAGCCGGACTTGCCGGTCACGGGCTCACGCAGCGACGGTCATCGCGGCGGCCGGGTTCAACCCGGCAGATGTCGACGCGCCCACCCGCTGCGGCGGCCACAGCCGGCGACGTCAGCCGCCCGTTGCTTCTGCCGGTCGTCGTTCACCCGCTCGGGTGACAGCCGCCCGAGACGTCCGGTCACGACTGTCCCCCGAGGGTCGTGACCCGGACCCAACCACGCGGTGGGTCCGCCGGATCACGGCGCGACCAACCGCGCGGCAGCGCAGCTCGGATGGCGGACCCGCGCCCACGCGCATCGGCGGCGAGGGAACCCTCCATGCACAGCGAACTCGTCAACCTGGCCCGCCCGATCAACCCGTATCCGCTGTGCGGCCGGTTGTTCTGCCGGTGCGGGGCACCGTTCTGCCGGTGGGGCTCGCCCGCCGCGAAACGCGAATACATGGCCGTGTGCGGCTGCCGGCTGCGGCCGATCGACGCGGACACCATCGAGCGCCGCGTGTACGCCGACACGGCAAGGCTGGATCCGGTGGCGGCTGCCGACGGCTCGCCTGCCACGCCGGGCGAGGTGCTGGCTCGTCTGTACACCCGGATCGAGGTCGGCGGGACGGTCGACGACGTGCGGTTCGTCCCGCGCCTATGAGCCGCGCCCGTCGCCGCTGCTGGGCAGGGCGCGGCGGCGGGTAGCGCGGTATCGCCCGGCAAGACCTGGAGCCGGGTCGCCTTGCCCCGGAGCCCTCTGACTCTCCGCAGGTTCACCCCAGCGGCCGGCGGAGTCCTCACCCCTCGAATGCCAGTGAAGGGATTTCCCCGGTGTCGTATCCGGTCGAAGAGTTGCAGCGGTTCGGTTATCAGCAGGAGCTACGGCGGGCGCTGCGGTTCCGTGACCTGCTCGCGTACGGGTTGATCTTCATGGTGCCGATCGCGCCGATGGCGATCTTCGGCGCGGTGTTCTCCGCGTCCGGCGGCATGGTGGTCACGGCGTACGCGATCGGAGTCGTTGCGTTAATCTTCACCGCGTTCTCGTACGCGCAGATGGTCAAGCCGTTCCCGCTGTCGGGCTCGGTCTATAACTACGTCGGCCGGGGTATCGGCGCACCGGTCGGGTTCATCGCCGGGTGGGCGATCATGCTCGACTACGTCCTCGTGCCGACGCTGCTCTATCTGGTGGCCTCGGTCGCCCTGCACGCCAGCCTGGCGGCGGTCCCGGTGCTGTCGGCGGTCCCGGTGTGGGGATGGCTGGTCGCGTTCGTCGCGGCGAATACTGCCATCAACACCCGCGGCATCAAGGTGACCGCTAAGTTCACCTGGATCATGCTGGTCGGCGAGTTGGCCGTGCTGTTCATCGTCCTCGGCATCGGCGCGTGGGCCGTCGCCACCGGCGTAGGCCGGTGGACGTGGGAGCCGCTGTACAACCCGAGCACCTTCGGCGTGGCGATGGTGCTCGCGGGGACCTCCGTGGCGGTGCTGTCGTTCCTGGGCTTCGACGGCATCGCGATGCTCGCCGAGGAGGCGAAGGGCGGCGCGCGGGTGATCGGCCGGGCGATGGCCGGCGCACTGGTGGTGGCGGGGCTGCTGTTCATCGCACAGACCTGGCTGGCGGCCATCCTGACCCCGGACCCGCAGGCGCTGATCGCAGGCGGTGATCCGGAGGGTACGGCGTTCTACACGGCCATCGCGGTGGCGGCGGGGCCGTGGCTGGGCACGCTGTGCGCGTTCGCGACCGCTATCGCGTGGGGGCTTCCGGACTCGATGGTCGCGCAGGTGGCCATCTCCCGGCTGCTGTACGCGATGGCCCGCGACAAGCAGCTCCCGGGCTTTTTGGCGAAGGTGTCGCGCAAGCGCAACGTGCCGCGCAACGCGATCCTGCTCGTTGCTGTCGTCTCCCTCACCCTGGGCTTGTACATGAACGTACGCGACGACGGGATCTCGCTGCTGTCCAGCCTGATCAACTTCGGGGCGCTGACCGCGTTCCTGCTGCTGCACCTGTCCGTGATCGCCTACCACCTGTTCCGGCAGCGCAGCCGCAACCTGTTCGCGCACCTGGCGATGCCGCTGGTCGGTGCCACGATCCTCGGATTCGTGGTGTGGAACGCCAACGTCGCGGCACAGAAACTGGGGTTCGCGTGGATCGGGCTCGGCCTGCTGGTCCTGATCGGCCTGTACGTCGCGGGCCGGCGCCCGGTGCTGTCCGGGCTCACCCCCGCAGAGCGCACCGGCGCACCCGTGCGCGAGAGGGCGTGAGTCATGGCCCAGCACACGTTCATGCCCACCGACAAGGACTACGGATACACCTTCGGCGCCAAAATGCCACTCGTGCACCTGCGCTCCGGCGACGTGCTGTCCACCTATACCGAGGACTGCTTCGGCGGCGTGATCAAGACGGTGGACGACCTGCCGTCGCAGGTCTGCACCATGCCGTACCTGAACCCGGTCACCGGGCCGTTCTTCATCGAGGACGCGGAGCCCGGCGACACCCTCGCCGTGCATTTCCTGTCGATCGTCCCGGCCCGCACGACTGGGGTGTCCAGCACGTTCCCGCACTTCGGGGCGCTCACCTCGACGTCTCACACGGCGAGCTTGCAGCCGTCGCTGGAGGAACGGGTCTGGCTGTACGACATCGACGTCAAGGCCGGTGTGGTGCGTTACCGCGCCCGCCTCTCCGAATACACCGCGGACCTGCCCCTGGACCCGATGCACGGCACGGTCGGCGTCGCGCCGGGCGGGTTCGAGGCCCGCAGCAGCCTCACCTGCGACACGCATGGCGGGAATATGGACACTCCTGAGCTGCGCGCGGGTACCACGCTGTATCTAGGGGTCAACGTGCACGGCGCGATGCTGGGCCTCGGTGACGGGCACGCCCGGCAGGGCCAGGGTGAGGCGAGCGGCGTCGCGGTCGAGGTCGCCATGTACACCACCATCGCCGTCGAGGTCATCAAAGGCGTGTCAACGCCATGGCCCCGGATCGAGTCCGATACCGCGATCATGTCCGTCGGCTGTGCCCGCCCTCTGGAGGACGCGTTCCGGATCAGCCAGCACGACCTGGTCGGCTGGACCGCCGAGCTGACCGGCCTCGACCTGCTCGACGCGTACCAGCTCGTCGCGCAGGCCGGCACCGCGCCGGTGGGCAATGTGTGCGACCCGAACTACACCATGCTCGCCGCCCTGCCCAAGCCAAACCTGCGAGGCGTGGCCGCCTACGGCGGCGCCCATGAGCGGCTGCGCAGCCAGCCCCATTCGACGTCCGCCGGGACCGGCGCGCGATGACTGTGTTCGTGACTGCTGACAAGGCTCCCTCCGTGCCCTCGACGATCCGCCTCGACCCGAAAGCGGTCCTGCCGCTGCACGCCGAGCTGTACCTGCTCGCGCACGACGACGACACCGGTGCCCTCCTGCTCAACCAGCAGTCCCTCGCGGTCGGCCTGGCCGGGGCGCTGCTGCTGGAGCTGTCACTCAAGGAGTACGTCGCAGTCGGCTACACCTACGACGAGTTCCGCCTGGAATGGCAGGAACAACCGGGACGGTTGACGGTGGTCCGGCCTGGCCCTGCCGGCAGCGCACCGCTGGACGCCGCGCTGGACGCCGTGGAGCGCATCGCGCGCGAGCACCGCAGCGGCGACCAGCTTCGGGCGTGGTTGCGCTCGTTCGCCACCGCCGACCTGTACGAGCGGGTCCGCGGCGGGCTGGTGGCCGTGGGGTTGTTGCAGCGCGCCGAGCGTCGCCGGCTGGGCGGACTCCTCAAGACCAAGACCCACCTGCCGGTGCACCACGGCTACCCCATCCGTGCCCGCGCCCACATCCGCGATGCGGTCAGCTACCACGCGCAGCGGGGCCGGGTCCGGTATACGGCGCCCGACGACGAGTGCGTGGCCTTGTGTGGTCTGGTCGCCGCGCTCGAGCTGGCCGAGTTCCTGTACGACGGCATGGACACCCGGGACCTGACCCAGTGGTTGTGGCACGTCGTCACGAAACACGAGAACCCGAGCGTCACCGCCGTGGTGCAGGCGGTCGACGCCGGTCGCGGTGACCTGGCCGTAGCGGCGATGCAATGACCCTCGACCAGAACCGGCCCGCCACCGCCTCATCCGGTTGCACCCCGGCCAGGCACAGCCCCGGCGTGCAACCCGCACCACCCGACACACCGGCGGTCCAGGTGGCGACCGGGGGTGTACCGCTGCCTCAACCCTCCGGACTACGGCCACACACCCCCACGACGCTCGGGCCGCAAGGGGGCGCGTCATGAATGTCGACTCGATGGGCTGCGCGTGGCCCCCCGCGTCGCTCGATACGTCGGTGCCGCATTCGGCTCGGGTCTGGAACTACTGGCTGGGCGGCAAGGACAACTTCGCCGCCGACCGGGCGCTCGGTGACCAGATCGTGGAGTTCTTCCCCGACATCACCGATATCGCCCGGCAGTCGCGGCAGTTCCTCACCCGCGCCGTGCGGTACCTGGCGGCGGAGGCGGGGATCAAGCAGTTCCTAGACGTTGGTACGGGCCTGCCGACGGCTGACAACACCCACGAGGTCGCCCAGCGAATCAACCCGTACGCACGGATCGTCTACGTCGACAACGACTCGTTGGTGCTGGTACACGCACGGGCACTGCTGAACAGCTCGCCGGAGGGTGTCACCGACTACCTCGACGCCGACGTGCACGACCCAGGCGCCGTTCTGCGTGGGGCGAAAAGGAGCCTGGACTTCACCGAGCCGATCGCTCTGATGATGTTCGGCATCCTGGGCAACGTCGTGGACTACGACCAGGCACGCACCATCCTCGACCGGCTGGTGTCCGCCCTACCCTCGGGCAGCTATGTCGTGGTCAATGACGGCACCAACATCATCAATCCCGAAGCCCGCGACGAGGCCACCCGCATCTCGATCAAGGCGGGCACCCCGTACATCGCCCGCCACCCCGACCAGATCGCCGGCTTCTTCCAGAACCTGGAACTCGTCGAGCCCGGCGTGGTCTCCACCAGCCAATGGCGACCGGACACAGCTGCGGATACCCCAGCCGAGGTGGATGTGTTCTGCGGGGTGGCACGGAAACCATGATCAACATGACTGGCGGAGCCGGCCACGCGACCGACGGAGGCGATGCCCTCGCCGCGATCTGGCAGGCGTACGTACATCTGCGCTTCCCGGATGGACGGCTCCGCCTGGTGGCTGACTACCTCGCGACGTCGGCCCGCCAGCCCGGCACGGTGATCGTCGAGCTCGACCCGTACACGGTGCACCGATTGCTCCAGGCCATCCGGCTGCGCCCTGCCGGGCTGCGGGAGCTGCTCGCGAGGCTCGCCACCGCCGGGATGTTGACGCAGGTTCACAGCCGCGACAACGAGGACCTCGGCGTCCAAACACTGACGATGCCGCCGCAACCGATGACCAGCACCCTCGCCACCGAGCCCGGCGCCTGACCAGCAGGGGGACGACATGCCGACATCGTTTCGCGTCACGCCGGCGCCTTTGCGGACGCTCGACAACGGCGGGGTGGGATTCAGTCCGGCGACCGTGGTTGCCGCTTGCTTGGACGGGATCGGTGCACCCCGTCCGCTATGTCGCCTAGGCGGTGATCGGATGCCTGGCTGAGACGCTACGCAGCTCAGGACGTTAGACAGCTCACTGGTCGAGTCAGATATGAAATCAGGCAGCTTTCGACAAGAGGAATTTCTCGATGACATCACATATTGACGACGCCGCTACCTTGCGTGAAGCGATGGTGACCGCGCTCCGCGACGAGGGCCTCATCACCACGGACCTCGTCGCTGCGGCGATGAACGTGGTGCCCCGGCACGACTTCGCCCCCGGCGAACCGCTGGAGAAGGTCTATCAAACCAACACCACACTGGTGCCCAAGATCGATGCTGAAGGACGGCAGACCAGTGTGGTCTCGGCCTCACACATCCAGGCCATTCAGCTCGAACAGGCTCACGTACGGCCGGGGATGAACGTACTGGAGATCGGGTCCGGCGGATACAACGCCGCCCTGATCTCAGAGATCGTCGGGCCGACCGGCTCAGTGACGACGGTGGACATCGATACCGAGGTCGTCGACCGTGCCCGCGCGGGTCTGGCCAGGGCCGGGTACGACCACGTCAACGTCGTGCTCGCCGACGGCGAGAACGGCGTGGCGCAACACGCGCCGTACGACCGGATCATCGTCACCGTGGGGGCGTGGGACATCCCGCCCGCCTGGCTCGATCAGCTCTCCCCGGACGGCCGGATCGTCGTGCCGCTGCGCTTCGCCGCGATCACCCGGCTCATCGCGTTCGATCGGACCGCGGGCAGTCCGAACCTGACAGCCGGCAACTACCGGCTCGGCTCGTTCGTGCCGATGCAGGGCGACGGCGCCGCCACCGAGGAACTGATCGCCGTCACCCCTGACGTGGGGTTGCGCATCGATCAGAACAGCACTCTCACGTTCGACGTGCCGGCCCTGCGCAAGGCGCTCAACACCACGCCGGTGGAGAGCTGGTCGGGCACGCCGTTCGACATGCCCGACGAGCTGGAGCTGTACCTGCTGACCAACGGTCCGGAACTGCCGATGATCCACGCCTCGCAGGCTGCCGTCGATCAGGGCGTAGTTGACCGCACGGTGCGTAACGGAACCCCGGCGCTGGTGCGCGGTGGCACCATCGCCTACCGCGTCAAGCGCGAGAATCCGGAAACCGTCAGCGGCTACGAAACTGGCGTCGTCGCGCACGGCCCGGAAGCCGAGCAGGTCGGCGGTGAACTACTCGCCATGATCGACGCTTGGGCGGGCGGCTACTACCGGCGCAACGCGGCCGACATCGCGTACCGCCCGAACACCGCCGACACCAGCAGCTTGACCGGGTGGCACACCACCAAGCGCCACGGCGTCCTCGCCGTCGCCTGGTCCTAGAAGCTTCGGCGCTCACCTCAGCGGCCCACGCCGAGCAGCGCCGGGGAACTCTCCATCACCCCAACCAGGGAGGTTGTCATGCCCCAACTCGCCACAGCCCTGCCCGACACCGCCGACGACTTCGACCTCGACATCGAGTTCATCGAGGCCGGCGGCACCGTCGAGCACATCATCAAGATGACCGAGGACAACTGCGGCAGCACCTGCGCGTCGGCCTGCACCAGCTGCTGACCTGCTGCATCCGTCGATGGCCCGCCCGGTTGGCCAGCCTGGTCCACAGGGCCAGGTCGTAGAGCGAGCCATCGACATCGGAGTCAGGAATGCCCCGGCCCCGGGGAGAGATTCTCGCGGGGCCGGGCGTTCCCCACCCGCTGCCAGAGGATCACGTCCTGGAGAGGTCGCCATGTACCGCAGCGTCAACGACGCCTTGCTGCTCAGAGCCGCCGTACTCCGCCCCGACCAACTCGGCGGATGGCCCGACCTGACCGGAAGTCAACCAACGGCCGGTTGGCGGCCGTGGCTGACCGAGACGTTGGCCATTCCCGGCTTCGCGGCAGCCCTGTCCCACGCCTCCCCGGACCTTGCCGAGCGGGCCACCGCCGCCGTCAACGGCAGCTTGTCGCACACCGACACTCGGCGAGTGCTGCTTGCGGTCATGCGCTACCTGCTGCGCGCCACCACCCGGGCCACCCCGTACGGCCTGTTCGCGGGCGTTGCCCCTGCCACGGCGAGCCGCAACGGTCACCTCCGGTGGGGCACCGCGCACCGCCCGGTCGCGCGCCTCCAGTCTTCCTGGCTCGCCGCCGTCCTCGACGCACTGGAGTCCGACGTCCGGCTCCGCCCGCATCTGACGGTGTGCGCGAACAACCTCCTGGTTCAGCGAGCAGACACGGTGGTGCTGGAGTATCGCGCCGCCACGAACGACCCCCAGGGCGCGCCGGCCCATCTGCGGATCAAGGCCAACGACGTGCTCCGCACTGCTCTGGCGTTGGCTGCCGCACCGATCCGATGCGCCGATCTGATCGGCAAGCTGACCGCCGACGGCACGGCGCCGCGAGAAGGCGTAGAACGGTTGATCGGCCAGATGGTGGCGCAGCGGCTGCTGGTGACCAGCCTTCGCCCACCGTCGACCGAGACCCACCCCGTGACGCACATCCTGGACCAGGTGGAGGCCGCCGCAGCCGAAGGCGTCGACGTGAGTGACCTCCTTGATCCGTTACGTCGAGTTCGTGATCTCCAGGTCCGACACCATCGTGCACCGGACGAGGCAACGGCTGACGCACTCCTGCGAGACCTTCGCGAGGCCGTCGCCCTGATGCACCCCGGGAAAGCGGTCGGGATTGACCTGCGGCTGGACTGTGACCTCGTGGTACCGGCGACGGTGACGGCTGAGGCAAGCCGAGCCACCGCCGCGCTGACCCGCCTTGCCCGATCGGCATCGGCCGGATGGCGGGACTGGCATGCACGGTTCTTGGACCGGTACGGCTTGCACGCCCTGGTCCCTGTCCTGGACGCGATCGATGCCCAGGTGGGTCTCGGCTACCCGCACGGCTTCACCGGTGAACCCGCCGACACGGCGTCCGCACTCACCGACCGAGACCAGCGGCTGCTCGCCCTGGCGCAACGCGCCGCCCTGCACCACGAACACGAGGTCATCCTCGACGACGCCCTCCTGGAGGCACTGGCCGGCACCGCACCCACCGAGATCCTCCCGACCGCCGAACTCACCGTGCGCGTCCACGCCGACTCGCTCCAGGCCATCACTGATGGCAACTTCCACCTGTCGATCGTGCGGGCATCCCCTCAGGCGTTCTCGACCGCAGGCAGGTTCCTGGACATACTCGGCGAAGCCTCCCAAAACCAGGTGGCGACCAGCCTCGCAGGCAGCCCACCAGCCAGCGCCGGAGCGTTGCTGGCTCAACTGTCTGCGGTCACCCGCTACACCATCAGCTTGGACGTCAACCGCGCCGCCCAGGTCCTGCCGCATCTGATCCCGGTCGGCGAGTACCACACCCTGACACCGGAAACGATCGGTGTGGACGACATCGCGGTCACCGCCGACGGGCAGCGTCTGCACCTGGTGTCGATCTCCCGCCGTCGGGCGCTCCAACCGGTCGCAGTCAACACGGTCGAGCCGGTACGTCACGCTCACCCGCTCACCCGCTTCCTTGCTGAGGCACCCGTGGCCCTGGCTACCCCCTGCTCGCCGGTGGAGTGGGGACCAGCATCCAAGCACCTGCCGTTCCTGCCCGCGCTGCGCTACGGCCGGACCCTGCTCAGCCCCGCGCGCTGGCTCCTGAGCGACGCCGACCTGCCCGACCGGACGGCCGTCTGGCAGCGATGGGACAAAGCACTCACCACCTGGCTAGAAACGGTCGGTTGCCCCGCCGACGTCTCACTCGGCGTCGGCGACCAAGCTCTCAGCCTCGACCTAAACGAGCCTGCTCACCGAGCGCTGCTGCGCGACCATCTCACCCGCAACCCCACCGCCCTGCTACGGATCATCCCCGACGGCGACGCCTGGATCGGCGGGCACCGGCACGAGGTCGTCATCCCGTTGATCGCCACCACCCTACGACCATCGGCGCCCCGGCTCGCCGGCCCAACCGTCGATGTCCGTGATCACAGCATCGTGCCCGGCAGCGACCACCACTACCTGAAGATCTACGCCCGGCCCGAGCAACAGACCACCATCCTGACCTCCCACCTACCCTCGCTTCTGGCCGAGCAGCCGGACGCGGGAAGGTGGTGGTTCCTGCGCCACGCCGACCCCGAGCCGCACCTACGGATCCGGATCAGCGGCCTGCCCATCGAAGCCGTCACCGGTTGGACCCGAGAGCTGGCCGACGCCGACCTGACCCGCCGAGTCCAATGGGACACCGACTTCGGCGAGCCCGGCCGCTTCGGTAGCCCGGCCGCCTACCAGGCGACGACAGACGTGTTTGCCGCAGACTCCGCAGCCGTACTCGCTCAGTTGGCCGTCACCGTGCGGCGGGCCGCCTCCGACTGGCGGGCATTGACCGCCGCGAGCATGGTCGACCTCGTCACGGCCGTCATCGGCGACCCGAACCAAGCCCTGCGATGGCTGATCACCCGCACCCGCGCGCACCGACCCGCGCCATCACGACAGGTCTACGACGAGGCGATCCGCCTGGCCAACCCGCACGACCGCTGCGCCGTGGCACCGATGCCCGGCGGCGAGAACCTGATTGACCGCTGGGCCGAGCGCCGGCAAGCCCTGGCCGCCTGGCGCGACCGCTTGCCCGCGATCAGCGCCGTCTCGCCGGTCGAGCTGCTGCCCGACCTGCTGCACCTGCACCACGTACGCGTCGCCGGACTCGACCTCGACAGCGAACGAGCCTGCCTCCACCTCGCCCGCGCCGCCGCGCTGAGCTGGACGACAAGGAGCACCCCATGACAACCCCCACGACCACCATCAACCCCCTCGACGTACTCACCGCGGTCTGCGACAGACTCGCCGATCCCGCCGCCGTCGGCCCGTCGCCCGACGGCCGGACCCGGCCGCAATCATTGGCCGGAGGCGCGGCCGGCATCGCCCTGCTGCACATCGAACGGGCCGTCTCCGGACACGGCGACGAAGCCACAGCCCATCGCTGGATACGCGCCGCAGCCAGCGAGCCGGTCAGCATCGGCCGGAACTCCGACCCGTTCCACGGCGCCCCCGCCCTGGCGTTCATGCTGCACACCGCCCGTCCGCTGGGCGGTTACCGCCGCGCCTACACCAGCCTCGACACCGCCACGATCGCCCTGACCCGTCAACGACTCGCGGCTGCCCACGCCCGCATCGACCGCCGTGAGCCACTGACCATGTACGAGTTCGACCTGGTTCACGGCCTGACCGGACTCGGCCTCTACCACCTGCACGCTCACCCCGACCATCCCGTCAGCGGCGAGGTGGTCGGCTACCTCGCGCGCCTCACCGAACCCCTCGGCGACCACACCGGCACACCTGCGTGGTGGCTGCCCTCCGGGCTCGCCGGCACACCCGACCCCGACTTCCCGCACGGTCACGGCAACATCGGCGCCGCCCACGGCGTCAGCGCCGTCATCACCTTGCTGGCCCACGCGATCCTCCACGGCCACGACACCCCCACAGCCCGCAACGCCCTCGACGAACTGTGCCGCTGGACCGATCTACATCGCCAAGACGACCCCGCCGGCATCTGGTGGCCGGGATACGTCACCCCCGGCACCGACCCGAAACGGCACCGGCCCTCCTGGTGCTATGGCACCCCCGGCATCGCCCGTGCCCAGCAACTCGCCGGACTCGCCCAACGCGACACCACCCGTCGACAACACGCGGAGAACGCGATGCTCGCCGTCCTGCACGACGCCGTCCAACGCGATCGGCTCCCCGAGATCGGCCTCTGCCACGGTAAAGCCGGACTACTGCAATCCGCCTGCCGCATGGCTACCACCAGCACCGACACCCACCGTGCGGCCCAGCTCACCGCCCAGCTACCCGACCTGACCGCCGAACTCACCAACCAGCTTGCCACCGAGACCCACGACATTCCCGAGCTGATGGACGGCACGGCCGGAGCCGCGCTCGCGCTGCACACCGCCGCGACCGGCACCTCGGCCACCGGCTGGGACGCCTGCCTCGCTCTGAACTGAACAAAGGACGCGCTGATGACGGCAACCGAATGGCGGCAAGTCACGATCACCTTTCCTGACCCCTCTACCGCAGCGCAGGCAGCCAGCACCCATCTCGCGCCGATCCTGGCCGAAGCCGAAGCGCACCAGCTCATCACGACCTGGTTCTACGTACGCAAAGGCGACTGGCGGCTGCGCTTCCTCACCGTCGCCACGATTGACGCCGACCGTTACCTGACCAGCGAGCTGGAACGACTCACCCGCGACAACCGAATCTGCGGTGCCGTCCCCGGCAACTACGAACCCGAAACCTGCGCCTTCGGCGGCCCCGCAGCCATGGACATCGCCCATCAGCTCTGGCACCACGACAGCCGCCACCTTCTGACCCGCGACAACGGCCACACGACCAAACATGAACGCGAGACATCGATCATTCTTCTGGCGGCGATGACCCGAGCTGCCGGCCTCGACTGGTACGAGCAAGGCGACGTGTGGGCACGCGTGGCCGATCACCGAGACCAGCCTCAGCCCGACCGTATCGATTCCCTGCTGAACGCCGCACGAAGGCTCCTCACCGCGGATCCGGCCATTCTCAGGAAGCAAGCACCGTCGGCCGGCTACGACACCGTGATCGAGGCATACACGTCCGCTGGCGAATCCCTCCGGCGCCTCAATCAGACCGGCCAGTTGCACCGCGGCTTACGAGCCACCCTCGCCCACCACGTGATCTTCGCCTGGAACCGGCGCAGCATCCCCAGTCTGCAACAGGCGGTCCTCGCCGCCACCGCCAAGGCCGTCGTCTTCGGCCCCGACCCCACGCACGGTGAACTCATGCCAGGCGGTGCCCCATGAACCCGATCATCGCCCGCAGATTCCCGCTCGTCGCGCGGCCCCGGCCCGCCTGCACGCCCTTGACCCAGCGGGTATCCGATCTTCAAGAACGCGCGGGCCTCGCCGAACAGCATGGCGACGTGGCGTCAGCGACCGCAGTCTTCAACCTCGCCGCCCTCATCGCATCCGACTGCGGCCTACCCGACCTGGCCCGCACCTGGTGTCACCGGCTCGCCGCCGTCGCTCTCGCCCACGACAGCGACCCCCAACACGCCCTCGAACCCATCGTCAACCTCGCCCGCCTCCACATCCGCGCCGGCGACGGCCCAGCCGCATGGGCCCTGCTGGAGACACTCTTTCAGGCCATCGACACCCGCACCGACACCACGATCGACGGCGTCACCATCCCCGCCACCCTTCTCACCGACACACCCGAGACCCACCTCAAAACGCGGACCTGGCTATGGACCGTTCTGCTCGGCACCGGCGCCCACGCCCTCGCCACCGCCGGCCGATGGGACGAAGCGAGCCAACATCTCAGCCGATACAAAGGGGTCGGGGCGCGCATGTTCGATGGCCGACAGGTCACCGTCATCGCCCACATCATGGCGGGCCGCAACGAACAGGCACGCGCGATGCTCGACGCAACCCAACCAGGCGAACCAGGGGAAGACGCCGTCACCGCCTGCCTGTCTCTATGCGTGCCCGCCGACGACCCGACCGACCTGGCGACCGCCGCGCTGACCGCCTACCACGCACTCGGCCCCGCCGAGTCCGGCCTCGCCGTCTTCTACATCCGACTCGGCCTCAGCGTCATCGACGCTCTCGACAGCGGGCATCCTGCCAGGGAGCAGATCGCCGTGAACCTGATCCGCCACGCGGCGTCTGACGGCTATGCCGCCCGCGATCTCCTGGCCTACCCCGGACGTCTCGGCATCGCCACCACCCGACAGATCGACCAACTCACCGACCTAGTTTCCGACTGCGGCCTCGCTCTCGGACACATGACTGCGGTCCACATCGCCGCGCTCAACGGCGCCCTCGATACCGCCCAATCGGTCATCGTGTGCCAGAGGCGAAGGCAGGCACACCTGCCGGTGTAGAAGCTCCATCCCAGTTTCGACCTTCCGACGTAAGTCCGACCCCACCCGCCTACGGCAGCTTCCCGGGTAGACGAAACGATGCCGCTCGAACTACTGCTCGACTCGCGGACCGCCGAAGAGTTCATGTACACGTGGCCAGACACGCCTCAACTGCTGACACTTCCCGCCGACGGCCGAGCGCTGACGCGCATGATCAGCGCCAACACCATCATCGACAGCGGCGACTTCCCGCCATCCGACGTCAACGTCGTCAAGTGCCAACGACGGCTGAAATTGACCCCCTGCGTGATCTTGGTTTGGCGGCAGTGTGGCTGATAAGCGTCTGGTTTATAGGCTTGCCCGCTTTGAGTGGCTTCCGGCGGCTGGTCCGTAGTCGCCGTGACGCTCCTGCCACTCAAAGGGCTGAGGACGCCGGAGCCTTTCCTCTCCCCCCGCAGGACCAAGCCAGTAACGACCGCGCGGAACTCGGCAGAGCCAAACGCTAGCCGGGCCACACGCTGCCAACGGATGTTGGCGAAGGGGTATCCCGTAGGATTCGTTTCGCCTAGCCAGGTAGTCTTCCCCCTGCGGGCCGCTAGCTCAATGGCAGAGCTGAGGACTTTTAATCCTTAGGTTCGGGGTTCGAATCCCCGGCGGCCCACCTTTCTGAACTGCGGAAACAACGTTTTGAGCATCGAAGTTTGTCGTTTGATGTCGCTCCGTTTTGACGGTCATGGAGCGACCAGGATCGACTCAGCTGGCTTGGCGGATGACGCGTGGCACCAGCGCCGTTGCGGCTTCGGCCTTGGCCCGTTCAGTTTCCAGCTCCTGGATGACGGACGTGTACGTGTCTGAGGTGATGGTGATCGTGGAGTGCCCGAGCATGTCCTTGATGTCGTTCAGGTCGGAGCCGGATGCCTTCAAGAAGGTCGCGGCGCAGTGGCGCAGGTCGTGTAGCCGGATCGGCGGCAGACTGGATTTCTCGATGAGGTCGTCGAAGCGTTTGGTGACGGTGTCGGGGTGCCATGGCGACCCGTCGGGTTGTACGAAGACCAGGCCTGCGCGGATCCAGGTCGGTCCGGACACGAGTTGCCATCTCGCGCGGCGGGCCAGGTGGGTGCGGGTGATCGCGGTGGTGGTCTGGTCGAAGGTGACGGTCCGGTCGCCGGCTTCGGATTTGACCTTTCTGGTGATGGGTTGGTAGCCGTCGGTGGTGATCTGCTGGCTGATGACCGCGGTGCCGAGGTCAAGGTCGAGGTCGAGGTCGCGCAGGCCGACCGCTTCGCCGCGGCGTAGACCGCGGTGGAGCATGAGGGCGTACATCGGGTAGAGCAGGATGTCGTGGTCTTCGGCGTAGTCCAGGAATCGGCCGGCTTGTTCCGGGGTCCACACCATGACCGGGCTGGGCTTCTGGCCGGTGGCCTTCCAGTGTTTGACGGCCGCTGCTGTCCACACCCTGGCCTTGGGGCGTTTCCCGGAGGGTAGTTCGATGTGGGCGGCGGGGTTGAACTCGATCAGCCGGTGCACGCGGATGGCATCGTTGAGTGCTTTGCGCAGGGTGGCGCGGATACGGTGCATCATCGCCGGTCCGGTGATGCGCTGTCCTTTGACGCTGGCACGCAGGGCGGGGTCGTCGCTGTCACGGGCCGTTTCAATCTCGATGTTGCGGTCGGCGATCGCGGTGAACATGGCCTTGATGTGACCGACGCCGAGCTTTTCGATAGTGAGGTGCCCGAGGTGCGGTTCGAGGTGGTTGCGGATGTGGCTGTCGTAGGAGCGCCGGGTTCCCGGTGCGATGCTGCGGCCGGTGAGCCATTCGCGCAGGTAGTCACCGAGCAGCAGGGCTGTGGTGGCGGGGATGCCGGCTTTGACCCGGCGGGCGATCATGGTGCGGTCGGGCAGCGGGTCGGTCGGTTTGAGCTGGTCGAGTAGGTCCCCGATCTCGATGGTGAGGTCGCGGTTGTCACCGGCGAGGGCGAGCAGGCCCAGCACGCTGTCGCGTTCCTTGGCCGCGGTGTCGCGGCTGTCGAAGCGGTAGCGGCGCATTGGGCGCCGCTCGCCGTCGGCGGTCTTGGGTAGTTCGAGTTGGTAGGCCCAGCGGCCGTGGGTGGGGTGCCAGGCGCCGCCGGGGCGGCGCAGGTTCGGGCATCGGCTACCGAGGCGTTTGCCGCTCAGATCCTTGCACCCGCAGTGCTTGAAGACGGAACCTTCCGCCATGGTCGATCCTCCAGGATGTTGATGTCGGCGCAGCCCAGCAGGGGGCTGGCTGCGGATTTCCTGTCGTTAATCCACGCTCGATGAGCCGTGGATGGTCAAGTCGTTCGGTGACGTGGTCCGGTCCCGTCTGCGGGTGGCATCTGCAGTGCGGTGATGATCGCCGCGACGGGCACCCGGTAGCGGGATCCGAAGCGAAGGACGGGGACCGGGAACTCGCCGAGTTGGATGAGCTCGTACGCCCGAGACCGGTTGATCTTGAAGATGCTGGCGGTGGTGGGCACATCGGTGACGGCGCCGAGCGCGCGGATGCGTTCCTCGGTCCAGAGTGTGTCGTCGGGCGTGCGGCCGGTGAGGTCAGCGCTCATCGCTCAGCAACCCCCAGCCGAGTCGTTCCGGGGCAGCCAGGTGAGACGGTGATGTGCCCGGCCAGCACCAGCACCAGCACCAGCACCAGCACCAGCACCAGCACCAGCGAGGTTCTCCGCCCGTGCCGTGCAGTCGGCTGTAGACGACGGCCTGCCCTTCCACCGTGTCGGCAGGTCGGCACGGCGGCGGTACGGCCTTTCGTACCGAGGCGTGCGGGAAGAACGACTGGCAGGCCACGGCCAGGCTGTCGTCAAACGCGGCGCGTAACGTGACCGCTCGCTCGACCGGGACGGGCCCGTCCCGGTTTCCGCGGCGATGACCGCCGTAGGCGTCGCCTCGTCGGACAACCCTGCCTTGTGGTATAGACGGCCGCTGGCCACGGCGACCTGGCGCTGTCGCTCGCAGTGCCCGCCGCGGCCGGGACGGTCTGACACCCCAGGCCCTGGGCATGTACATGGGGTGCACGCCGGGTTCAGACCGCGGACATGCGCGGGAAGGTGTCAGCGACCACCGCGGAGCATGTTCGCCGGATAGACAGGGGTCGTGACCTGCGGTGTCATTGAGGTGTCAGAGCGATGTGCAAGCCTCGCTGGCGTCATGGACTGACACCCCTGCGGCGTCTCCATCGGCCAACGGGGCCACCAGTGCAACATCGAGGAAAGGGCACGTGACACCGCACTGGCCTGCCGTCGGACCGGCGGCTGGCTGCACTGTCACGTGAGGGCAGCGTTGTTCAGTACGGTGACCCAGCTGCCACCCGCAGCCGGGCGTCTCAGGTGCGCGGTGGCAGAGCACGGCAGAGGTGGCACGCGGCGATGGCCGCGGCTCGCAACGGGGGTCAGCGCCCGGGCGGCCGGGCTCGAATGGCCGCCGCGGTCCCAGTGGTGGCTGGGTCGCAGCCCGCGTGCCATGACCTTGGCGACACCGGGGTGTCACAGCGTCGATGGCGCCGAACCGGAACGGGTGTCAGCGCCGCGCTCCGGCTTCGGCTTTCGGTTTTGCTGATAACAGGGGCGGGTGTCGCTGGCAACGCCGAATGGTGATCCAGGCGGATTTTGACTGGACAGCGTGGTGTCAGAGGTTGGTGTCATTGCGGTGTCAGAGCGGTAGGCGTTCGTCAGCTCTGACACATCGCGTTTGGTAGGTGTAGGACCGAGGGGCGTCGCCCGCTCCACGTTTCACCCACGCATCCGCTTCTCATGCTGGCGGGCGGGAGATGGCCTCGACCGCCATCGTCACCCGCACCCGGTCACGGGGCTGCCGTACCCGGCCCGAAGGTCGGAGCCGCCGCGGACCGCCGATGGCCACCTCGGGACGGCCTGCCTGACGACGCCGTGACGGCACCATGCCGTCCCGGGGTGTCGGGTCAGCGGTAGACCGTGCCGGCCGGACGTCGAGGCCGTCACTGCTCCGTTGGGGCACCAGACCTTCTCGTCTTGGGGTCAGTGCGGGTGCCCGTGTGCGGGTCAGTCTCCGGGTCCGTCTTCAGACGGACCCGGAAACGGACACTGTTCGGCCCTGTGTTCGCAGCACAACTGCCAGGTGACAGAACCCGGCGCAGCTCAGGAACACCAACTCGGTGTTCCCACCGCCCCATCTCCGGAAGGTACCTCCCGTGTCTGATCGTGTCCTGCGTGTCCAAGCAGCCCTCAGCCCCCGCGACCACCTGCTTCTGCAGTGGCTGCGTGACCACGGGGTGCTGACCACCCCGCAGATCGCCCACGCCCTGTTCCCGTCGTTGGACTTCGCCCAACGCCGCCTGCAACGCCTCATCGGCCACGAGGTCGTCGACCGGTTCCGGCCACTACGGCAAGGCGGCGGCTCCTACCCCTACCACTACGTCATCGACCAACTCGGTGCCGAAGTCGTCGCCGCGCAACGCGAGCAACCCAACCCACGCCCCGGCTACGCCCGCGACAACCGCCGACGGTGGACCTCCGCCCGCATCCTGCCGCACCGCCTGGGCGTCAACCAGTTCTTCACCGACCTCGCCGGACACGCCCGCACCCACCCCGACTACCAACTCCTGCGCTGGTGGTCGGAAACCCGAAGCAGCAAGACCGGGGCCTTCACCCGCCCCGGCGAAACCATCTCCGCGCAGGCATTCAAAACCCCGATCCGGCCCGACGGCCACGGCATCTGGGCCCACCACCATCGGCAGGTACCGTTCTTCTTCGAGTACGACACCGGCGGCCCTGGAGGCGAACCCCTCACCGAACTGCTGCGCAAACTCGCCGGCTACGAACGCTTTACCATCCATGGCGGGCCTCGCTGGCCCATCCTGTTCCGCCTGCACTCCACCGAGCGCCAAACCAACCTGCACAACCTGCTCGCCGACACCCCGACCCAGATGCCCGTCGCCACCGCCGTCCTCACCGACACCACCCCCGACGCTGCCAGCCCGGCCGGACGATCCTGGCGACTGCACCGACACCCCGGCTTGCTCACCCTCGCCGAGTTCGCCGACGTCATCCCCGACCTCGACGCCCCCACCGACCCCAGCGACTAACGACGCACCAGCCCGCACCCGAACGCCGAGCCCGGTGCTCGAACCCGCGGCAGCGCCAGTACTACACCCGGCACCGACGCCGCCGTACCGACATCACCCCCAGTCCCCACTGCCCTCACCGTGCGCACAAGCTAGTGGTGGTTCGCCGCCGACAGAGAGCACCGCCGCCCTCAACGGCGACGTGTTTGGGGAACTTGCCGTTCTTACTGAGCGTGAGAGAACTTCTTCCGCAGCGGGACACTCTTTCTGCGCCCAGGAGAGCCAGCCGGTGTCTTCGCTGTAGTGCTTGGGCAGTTTCTTGTCCTTCCTCAGCGACAATCGCAGGCAGCAAGCCTCACAGTGAGCCACAAGGTCAGTTCCCTTCTGCTGTTTTAGCCTGCCGGCCGATCGCCAGCAGCTGGGCGATGGAGGCCGGCGGCTCGCCCAGCTCGGGCAGCTGGTCGACGCCGTTCAGCAGCCGTCCCAGCTGCGGATACAGGTGTGCCAGCTGCCGAATGTTGCGCATCTTCCCGGCGGCTTCCAAAGCGATCAGGCCGCGATGGGCCATGCTCAGCGCCCCATAGTCCAAGGGCTCGCGGTAGCTGGCGACCCAGCCGTCGAAGACGCTGGTGTGCTGCGGCAGCGCCAGGTAAGCCAGCTGGTACGGGGGACGGATTGCGCCGATCGCGCCCTGCAGCAGCAACTCGCGCTCGCCGACGGGCAGCACGAGCGGGGCGCTCTGGTTGAGGCTGCCCTGGTGGACAGCCCGGTTGAGTTCAGGGTGCTGGGCGACGGTCGCGTCGACCAGCCGGCCGAAACTCTCGGCCCACACGACCGTGTGACCGTTGGTGGTTCCATCCGGGTAGACGGTGGCCTTGCCGTTCACGCCGATGCCGCCGTAGCGCCGACCATCCTTGGTGACTTCCACGTAGGCGGCCATCGTCTCGGCGGCGAAACCGAGGTGCCGCAGCGCGCCAACGATCTGCTCGCACACGGGCAGGCAGGCGTTGACGATATTGCCGCTGAGCTCAAGGTGGACCACCGTCAGCACGGCGTACAACGGCAGCGCCTCGATCGGACCCTTTACCAGCGAACCGAGCATCGGGCTGCCTGCCGCGGCAGGCAGCACCGGCGACTCCGGATCAAACGCCGGCCGCGACGACGGCGCGGTCATCCGAGCCGCCGGGATCGGCCGGCGAACCGGCTCACGCCGCTGCCGTTTCGTGTTCCGCTTACTCACCGGGCTCACTCCAGTCAGGACGTCCGCTCCGCGGCACCACGCCGGGAGGTCGCCCTATTGCACGCTACGTCACCATCGCGACACCCTTCGATGTATTGCGTCGACCTAATCAGTTCGTCCGCGGCTTTGCCGCACACGACCTCTGCCGAATTGCCGCCAGCCGTTAGCGGCGCGCCGCTAGCATCATCCGATGGTCCTTGCGGCAGATTGAGGGACAGCCCTGGACGTCGTCGACCCATCCCTGCGGCGGCCGCGGGGCTGCACCACCGGGCGGGCACTAGCTTTCATCGTCGAACTCCCCCGCAGAATAAGCCGATCAGCGTGTCGTCGGGTCCGGCGAGGTGACGTCCTTGCAAGCCGGCTGGGTTTTGGTCGGCCCGAGAAGTGGTCAAGTTTGCGGGGTTCCGACGCTCTCGATGTCGATGGACGCCAGGGGGACGTCCTGCTTAGGGAGGTGGCGCTCAAGGATCAGGATGTCTTCGCCGCAGCCGACGATGGCTGCGGGTCTTGTTTGCGGGTCGTGAACTGCACGGTGTTGGACTGACTGATGTAGGTCGCGGCGTGCCGGCCGTAGACGCCGCGGGTGGTGTCGTCGTCGGTTTTGTAGGTGATGCGCCAGGTGATGCCGAGTTCACGAAGTTCGCGCAAGACACGCCGGACGTCGTCTTCGTCGGTCCAGTCGGCGGTATAAACGACGATGACTCTGCGGGTTGGGTCGGTCTGGTGTGGGTTGGGGCGTGCGGTGGCGACTTCGGCAGACGGACCGAGCTTTCCTTCCAGCACGGCTTGGCTGATGATCTTCCAAAAATGGTCGACGTAGCGGACCGGCACGAACACCAGCCATTTTCCGGCAGCGCCGTCGGCTCCTGAAGCTCGCTCGGGGGCCTGGACGGTGATCCACCAGTCATCGATCGTCTCGCTGGGAAGCTGCTCTATCTCCGGCATCAGCATCTCATCCTTGCGGTCTCGCGGAGTCCACATGAGGCTACGTCGCTTCCGCGGTTGGGCGCCGCCCTGTCGGCTGGCTGCTGATGATTCGCGGCAGCGCCCGGCCGTGCGTGCCGTTGCGCGGTCACCTAGATGGGTGACCTATGAGTTGCTATCGCCCCATCTGGCCGCTCTCCTCGACTTCGGCATCGGAAATTGTCAGAGGGTCCGTTTATGGTGGCCCGCGTGTCGTTGTCTGCTGTGAAGGCGGCCCGCCGTCGTCGTGATCAAGCTGTCACCGCGTGCTGCCTCGCCGCCGCGGCTCTGGGCGATCCGGATCTCTCCGGTCATCGCCGGAGCAAGATGCTGATGAACTGCCTCGGCGCGTTGACCGCCACGTTCGTGGTGGGTGAGGCCCCGACGATGGCGCAGTTCCGGCGTGGGTTGCAGGGCCGGCTCGGTGATCTGCTGCCGTACGAGGTGCGCGTTGAAGGTCTTGATGACGTCGTGCTTCTTGACGATGTCGGGCAGATGAGTGACGAGGCTTGGGATCTGGCCGCCGAGCATTCCGTGCCGTCAGCCGCGTTCGAGGAGCACTGGCCGTGGGCGCGGGTCGCCACGGAGCAGGAGGAGCGGCGCCTTTTCGAGGTGATGCGTCGGATGCCCCAGGCTGACTACACGCGTGCCCGGGAGTTGCTAGTGGAGGCCCCGTCGGGTGATCTGCGCAAGTTGCGCCGGACGTGGGACAACCTGTGGGGTCGCGTTGAGCCGTATGAGCCGATCGTGCAGTGGAACTGGTGTCAGCTTCAGGGGTTTTGGTTTCCCTGCCCGGCCTGCCGGTGGCCGATGCGGGTGACGGTGCACGGCACGGTTGCGGATATCCGCTGCGAGGCGCACGCCCGGGCGGGTATCTCCTACACCTGTCGGGTGGGAGGTTTCTCTGACCGGGCTCCAACCTTGCATCCCGCCGGGCACGATGCGCCGAGGGTGCGTGGTGTCCACGCGACTGCGGAGTGCCTGGCGGTGTCTCGCGCTGTCTGGCGGTACGTGACGCTGCCCGGCATGTTGGAGTGCGAGCTGCGTGATCATGCCCGTGCGCAGGGTGCCGAGGTCACGATGTGGCCGCACAAGGACCGGTACGACCTGAAAATCACGCTCGGGGCCAGGGTGTGGAAGGTCGATGCGAAGGCGTGGGCATCCCCTGTCGCGTTGGCGGACGCGTTGCGGGAGAGGGAGTCTCCCGAGCCGGGCTTGATCATCGTGATCCCGGATCATCAGCGCAGCAGTGCGTCACTCGTGGCCGATGCGATTCGGCCGGCGGGCTATCGCCTCATGGTGATGGCGGACATCAAGGCGGCGATCGTCGAGGCCGGCAGGGAGACGCGATGACGCTGCGGCAGTTGTGCACTCAGATCGCCTGCGCGTTCGCGGAGGAGTTCTTCGGTTTCCGCGGGCAGGACGGCCGGACCGTCGTGCCTTTGGATCAGGCCGCGGTTATCGCTGCCGGGCGTCTCGACCTGTGGTCGGATTGGCCAGATCAGTCGGAGGACACCCGGCGGATGGTGGGTCAATTCCTGCGGATGCGGCATAACGAGCTTGGCTCGCCGCGCCGATTCATGGAGGCGGCGCGCAACCTGCGGGCCAATCCGAACGGCCCGTATCAGGTTCCGGAGACTGTGCCGGAAAGTGCCATCAAATTCGTCGTGGCCCGGCACGGTCAGCACCCTCTTGATCTGGCCGGGCGGCTGCTGGAGGAAGCGGAACGCAGATACCGGCAGGCGCGAGCCCCGTTGCCGGCGGCAGAGCCTGGCCGTTGGCAGTTCGGCTGGCGTGGCGAGTCGGTCGTCGAGCTTCCGATCACGGTGCGGGACGCCAGGATCGCTCCGGTCGTTCTCGACACCACGCCCGCGTTGCCGTCGATTAAGATCAGCCTGGCTGACTTGCAGGATCTCGCCGCTGAGCTCGGCCGGGCCGATGCCACGACCTGGCGAACTCCGCTGGTCGACGAGCTGTTCGCCAAGCTCCGCGACGTCGGTGATCTACCGGTGTCCGAGCTGCTGCTACGAGCTGGCGGCATCCGGCTGCTGAATGCCCCGACCGGTGTCGGCAAGACCGTCCTGACTCACCTGCTGGCTATCTATCTCAGGCGGCTACACATCCCGGTCGCGATCGTGGTGGGCACCATCGACGACGCTGCGAGCACCTCGGAGAAGATCGAGCAGGAGATCGCAGCCGCGCACCTTCTCGCCGTGTCCATTCAAGGCTCGTTGCAGACGCTGGAGGAAGGTGGCCGCTGTGTCGCGCTGGTTTCACCGCGGCGGTTGCAGGAGAAGGCGACCACAGCGGCCGACCGCGGCGATTGGGACCGGTTCGACAAGCTCGCCTACGGCTGCGCCCTCACCTCTTTGGTCGTCGACGGCCCGCCTCCGGCGGTCGCAGACGAGCCTTGTACCTCGCTGCGGCCCCAGACCGAGACCGGCGGCGTGGCCCGGGCGACACGCCGGCGTCGGAATGATGAGGAGCCAGAACGGTTCGCGTGCCCGTTCTTGAGCACGTGTGGCCGGCACCGCGGCTTCCATGACGCCGTTGAGGCCGACATCCTCGTCACCAACCACCACAACATGATCAGCGGATCGGTTCCCGTTCCGGTCCGCATCGACGGCCTGGACTACAACCGGATGTCGGTGCTCGAGTTCTTGATGCGCCGGTTCCCGGTGTTGGTAGTCGATGAGGTCGACGCGATGCAGAGCATCATGTTCGACGTCGGCGCCAGCCAGTTGGTGCTGGCCTCCCGCGGCGGCTTCCAGGAACTGCCGTTGTCGCAGCTCGACAGTCAGCGCACGATGTTGCTGGCCACCGAGGACCGGGAGGTGCTGCCCCCGCTGTCACGGACCCGGTTCCTGGCCGACCAGTTCCTCAACTACGTGCTGGAAAACGAAATCTGGTTGGAGGACGACCCCGACCGGGCCGGCTCCGGCTGGCATGTCCCCAACTCCAAGGACCGGATGCTGCTGCTGGCTCTGTTCGGCATCGACAAGGCCGCCGAGGAGGTGCCGCCGGAGATCTACGAACAGTTCAACGCGCTGTTCCCGGACACCCGCGAGGAGAACGGCGGTCCGTTGCCACGCCGGATGCGCGAGGTCGCCCGGCTACTGCGATCGCTGGTCAGTAACGACACCGGCCGCGACCGGCTCAGAGACATCAAGAACGGCCTGCACCTCACGTTGCGCCGGCGGGTCCGCGACCGCAACCAACGCCGTGACGTCGTCAACGCTCTGCTGATTCGCACCTGGCTCGGGGCGCTGCAGCAGTCGTTGACCCGGTTGACCTTCGCGGCATCCTCGGGCGACACCGACCTGCCCGCTGCCCGGATGATCGCTGAGAAGCTGGGCAACTTCGTGCAGCACGCCACCATCCCGTACGGCCCGCTAGGCTACTTACTCTTCGGGTTCCGGGTCGACAAGGTCACCGACCCGTTCCCGCAAGGCAGCCTGTCCGTCCAGGCGATCGGCGGTGATCCGCACACCACCGTCGCCCAGTTGGGCGGCACTGTGGCACTGGCCACCGCTGGAGTTCCCCGGATCGTGCTCGGCCTGTCGGCCACCGCGTTCTTCCCGCTGGCCGCCCGCGAGCACATCAAGGCCGAGGTCACCTATGCGATGACGGATGCGGCCCCTGGCGCATTCACCACTCGGGCCGGGAAAGCCCTCGACCAGGCCTACGCACCGATCCATATCGGTGGCCTGGCCGAGGCACGCAAGCCCGACATGCTGCGCGAACTCGGGCGCAGCCTGTGGGAACAGCACCTGGACCAACATTTGCGCCGGATCGCCGCGACCGATCCGGCCCGGGAACTGTGCATGCTCGTCGGCAACTCCTACAAGCATGCGGCGCTGCTGGGCGCGGGAATCGCCGCGAACATCAGCGTGCCGGAATGGGTGGCGGTGGTGGTCTCCAACGATCCCCGGGCGCGCACGGTGCCGCTGCCGCACGGGGTGGTCCAAGTCCTGGTTGACGATCTTGAATCGCTGCCCCGCGACCATCCTGAGGTGAAAGTTGTCATCGCGCCGCTGAGCCGCGTGGCGCGGGGACTGAACATCCTCATCCCGGGCGACCACCGGTCGGCGTTGTCGTCGATCTGGGTATGCGTGCGCCCGCCCAACCAGCTGACCACCGACTCGGCCGAGATGTTCGCCAGCGTCAACTCCTATGCACTGGAAATCGGGGTACCCGGCCCAGACCCGGCCGCAGTGCTGGAGGAGCAACGGCAGGCCGCATATCGGCGGCTGTTCCGGCTGTTGACCAGCGATCCTCGCTTCAGCCGACTCCCCAAGGTTCTCAAGGCCGAGGCGATCGCGGGCATGCTGGTCGACCTGATCCAGCTGGCCGGCCGTGCCCGCCGCGGTGGCACCGCAGTCGAGCTGTATCTGGTCGACGGCGCGTTCCACGACCCGACCTTCGGCAGTGACCTGCCCGGGCTGCTGCGCTTCTACTACGAAAGCCTCTCTCCAGCCGACCAGCGGGCGCTGGCGCGCATCTACGGCTCCACGCTGATCTCCTGGCTCGATTTCGCCGGCATCAACCAGACACCGAAGGGCCCCTGATGACCACCGGCCGTAACAAGCTGCACCTGCTGGCCTACCCGCTCACTCCAGAGCTGCACGGTGTCGTGCACATTTACCGCTTCCCCGAGCGGGTCACCGACGTATGGGGGCATCTGCTCGACCGGTACCAGCAGCTGACCGGCTCGGACGGCAACCTGCCGTACGCGGGGCTGTGCACCGCCCTGCGGGCCGTCGGCCGGACCTCGGTCAACGTCCACCCGACGACCCGTAACGATCCGCCCCGATTCATGGTCAGCCGTCGGCAGCTGCATCCCGAGGACATCCGCGACGCGGTCACCATTTGGGAACAGGCCCTGCTCGGCCTGCCCGAGGAACAGATCGGCTTCTCCTACCCCAGCGAACTGGCTGACCTGCTCGCCGGCGTGGAACCCGAACCGGTCGGCCTCGGCGAACAGCTCACCTGGGAAGGTGACCAGCCGAACGCCCCAGGGTGGGTGTGGGACGCCGCCACCTGGGAGGCCGCCGAACGGATCTCTGGCCGCCCCTGGATCATCGACGGCACTGAGGTCACGTTCAGCCACGACACCGACGGCAACGCGCAGGTCTGGGATACCGAGAGGCTGTTCACTGGCCATTGGAGGAAGACGCCCGAGGACCTGCACTACGCCACCCTGCGCATTCAGCTGTCCATGAAGACGCTGCCCTGGATGCGCCATCCGATCCTGATCGCTGACCCCGGCGTGACTTGGTATAGCCGCTGGCTCAGCTCCGCCCGCACCGGGTGGCTTGCTCAGGCGAACCCCGACGACCCCCTGCTGTCGCTGGCCTTCCAGGGCCGCGGCGCCGCCACCCGCATCGAGCACACCAGCGACCTGGCGCTCACCGTTTGGTCCCGGCTGCGCGGCGAAAACCTCATCCGCTCCGAGGACCGCGACCTCACCGGAATTCCCGGCCGACTACGCACCGCGGTCCCCAAGACCGTGCGCTTCTCCATTGGGCGGGGTGTCGGCATGTACACCGTCCGGGAGCTGAGCAGCCGTATCGCGGACGCCCTGCGCGTAGAAAATTTGACCGCCAGTAACGTCGCCGGGCACCGCTTCTCAAAGGCCGCACGCCGACAGACCGTCCAGGGGCGCGACAGCGACCTGCTGCACGACGACACCCTGCCCGCGATCATCGCGGCCTCCGGCTGCCAGCGGCTACGGGTCGTCGTGCTCTACAGCGAGCAGCACACCCGCGCCCGCATGCAGCGGCTGCTCGCCTACCACTTCAACCGGCCAGACCTGGCCGAGACCGGTATACCGGAAGGTCAGCCAGTTCCCGTCGGCCCTAATGTCGAGATCGTCTTCTTCCACGCCGCCCGACTGCTGGGGCACGGCGAGCACACCGAGCGCGCAGCCTTGCTGACCAAGGTGCCCCATCTCGACGCTCCGGACGGAACCCGGCTGCTGGCCCTCTGCGAGACCGAATACGACGCCAAGGTGTGGGCGGCACAGCGCAAGTCCTCCCGCCAGAAGGACAGCGTCGTCAAAGACCCCGATCTCACCGACGCGAAACCCCGCTTGAGCCGGCTGCTTGCCCAACAGGAGATCCTCGGCCAATTCATCCGGACAAAATCGGCTCCAACCGGCGAGGCCGAGCCCGATGATGACGTCGCCGATGTCGATGAACTCGTCGATGAGGAGGACGACAGGGATGGGGCCGAGGATGTTGAGGCTCCGCCCGAGGACGACGCCCTGACATCCCTCGGCAAAGCCTTGAAAAAGGACCATGAAGGGCATGCTGCCGTCGCTGACCTGTTGCGTGCCGGGGGTCTGGTGCACCCACGCCTGACCCGGGCGCTCAGCTTCGGCCGATGCGGGCTCTCTGAACCGGTCGCCTTCGTCGGCCTCCACGTCCGCGAACAGCGCGGGAAGAAGAGCTTCGCGGCAAAAAAGAAGATTAGCTGGTCTCTGGTCGCATTCATTCCCGACGGTGAGAACTGGAACGTCAAGGCTTACCAGGCCAAACGGCACCCTCGCGGTGGCGCTAGACACCTTTTGCGGTCAGGGTCTGGCTGGTGCCGGTGGTGAAAGGCCGGTTCCGGTGAAGAAGGCGTCGATCAGTCCGGCTCGGTATTGCATGCGGTTGAGCCGGTTCTTCACGG
>NZ_RJAC01000043.1 GCF_003999975.1 Actinoplanes solisilvae
CGCCAAGCCCATGCCTTCTTCCAGCACCGCACCGACAGCCAGAACCTGACCACCGCCGCGCCCTGGACCTCACCCTGGCTGCCGCCGGGTTACGGACAAAACTTCTGGCCAGGCGCTTAGAAGGAGTCGTCCCGCGTTCATACGATGGTGGTTCGAGAGGCCGGCGTCGTGCAGTAGTTCACGGAGAACGGTGGCGCGAGCCTGAGCCGCGGCGCCGGGCATCGATCGCGGAAGGGCCTCGGCGGCCCGCAACCGGACGGCCGGGCACATGGTGTCGTCGGTGACGACGGACAGCAGCTCCGAACTGCCGCTCGCGATTGTGTCCGAGAAATCCGCGATCAGAATCGCCAGAAGGGCGACCCGATAGCCGGCCGCCAGCCCGGGCGTCCGCAAGCGACGTTCCAACGCCTCGCCCACAGCGCGCCGGTGCACCGGTGTGCTGTCGGCCAGTTTGGCCGCCACGGCCAGGACCCGCCGGCGCTCCGTTTCTTTACCTGCCACCAAGGTGATCAATCCGTTGAGAGCGGCGTCGTCCGTCGCGTCGAGCGACAGCTGAGCCTGCCATATCCGTGTCCGCTCGTCCTGGGATTGAGCCTCTCGTTCGGCGCTGCGCAACCACGCCAGACTGTCCGCCGTGGTGTCTGGCGCGGTTTGGGCACGGCTGACCGCCGCTGCGCACCGGAGCGCCACCGACAATCGAGGATCACGCATGTCCTGGAAGTACGCCTCGACGACCAATCGCCGTGCGTGCGGCCCACCTTGCCGGGCGAGGACGACACCGGCCTCCTGCCGCCGCAGGTGTGTCCCGGCCCGGTCACTGAGGACCCCAGCCAAAGCGGCACCAGCCGCGGCCCGATGTCTGACGAATCGGTAGAGCAGCCGTGCGGCGGCCAGAGGATCGATCGAGCGAGGCCGGTGAATCGCCGTCGGGGTGCCGGGTCTCATCATGCTCGCCGCGAGAAGGTCAACGGCGGGCGCCCGGTGAACCGGATCGAGGTGAAGTTCAACAGCCAGTGCCTGCTCCCGGACGCCCGGCGGGGTGGCCGGGTTCTCGACGATCCGCCGAATGGCGGCGGCAACTGCCGCGACCTCGCCGGGAAGGACATGGGCGACGGCGGTCACGACAGCGACCGTCGGCGTCACCGCGGTGAGAGCGGCGCGCAGTGCGGCGGCGCAGTCGTCTGTCTCGCTCAGGCCGGAAGGCAGGTCGGCCTCGACGCCGAACGGCTGGGGGTCGCTGTCTGCGAGCAACCGCAGTTGGAGGTCGATGATGGCTGACTTGCTGTCCTCGTCGCCTCCAGAACACGAGGATCGCAGAAGTTCACCCATGTAGTGCGAGAAGCGCGTTGCCGACGTCCAAGGCACATCGCGAGCGATGGCGGCCGCACTCTCCTTCACGTGGTTGGCGTAGGCGCTCGCGTCTTCCAACCCCAGTGTCCGATCGTTAGCGGGGAAGTATGGATCGGACAGCAGGGTGAGCACGATGGCGCGGTAGCGTTCGACGTCGCCATGCTCAGCCTCGATCAAAATCCTGGCTGCAGTCACCCTCAGACTCACCGGGGCATAGGGATCATCGATCAGTCGCGCGCACAGTTCGATGGCGGACGCCAGCGCGGACTTCGACAGTTGGACGGCGACCATCCGCGCGGACCACGACCAAGTCGTGCGCTCGGCCAGCAGGCGGTACAGCCGGTCAATCACGGCGCCGGCCTGGCTCGGACACTGCGTCAGGATCTCGTCGGCAGCGTAGATCGATACCCATTCCTCCATATGGGCGTCCGTCAGGTGTTCGTCGAGGACCACGAGAGCTGCCTGGCGGTGCGCGGGAATGGCAGCGAGGTTTTGAGCGAAGCTGAAGCGCTGATAGCCCTCATTCGCCCGGTCCCGGGCCACCGCGATCACCACTGCCGCCGCGTCGACGGCGTCCTGCGAGTAGCCGGTCAAGCGCAGGGCAGCCTCAGCACGCTGCTTGGGCGGCGCTGATCCGTCCCTCATCACGTGGCGCAGTATGGCCTCGGCGGCAGCGGCGTCGGTGTTCCCATGCCCGCACAGGGCGATAGCAACCTCGACGGCGACGGATTCCGGCGGGTCGGCCGTCGGCGCCGTCAGCAACCGCAAGAGGCTGACCGTGAACTCACGCGTACCGTCCGACGTGCCCGATCGAGCCAGCTGCAACATCGGTTGAAGATCGTTCATGGTCATCGCCGGTCCGTCGAACGCGGACACCAGAGCATCGGCGTCGGCCTGGTAGCGCGGATCAATTTCGGCCATGGCCGCGCGCAGCGCCTGTACGCCAGCAGGATCGATGTAGGGGGAGGCGGCGCGGACCTCCAACGCCCCAATCATCTGTCTCAGCAGCAGCCGATCGAGGGCGTGCAGACCGCCCATGAACGGCACGCTCGGTCGCGGAGGCCCCCACCACCGAAGGCTCGCCTGCCACAGCGCGTCGCAGACCATCTCGACGGCGTCCGGCCAGGTGTCCTCGCCCAGCCGGGCCAGCTCGATCGCTGCTTGAACCGTCGAGGTCGGCGTCACGTCGAGGACGGTGGTAAGGTCCTTGAGCTGGTGGATCGCCTGCGCGCGGTACTCCGGTCCCAATTCGGCGACCAGCCGGGCAAGCCTGACGTGGTTGAACGCGAACATTCCTCGCCCACCGAACACGTACATGGCCCAACGGCCGACCTCATCGCGACATTCCGGCATGATGGCGATCATCGCCTGCGCAATGGACACCTGTTTGTAAATATCCCGTTCCGCCGTGACACGCAACGACTCGCGAAGCTGGGTGACGATGGAGTCTCTCGTGCCGACCTCCCACTCGGCCAATGTCTCAGCGGCGGTACGCCGGAGGCTGGTGTTCGCGGTCGGGCTTCGCAGGATGTCGGTCATGACGCGCGTGGCTGCGGGCGAGGGTCGGCCTTCGCAGCCGATGAGGTAGGTTGCCACGTCGAGCCGCTCGGCCGCTGAGCCTCGGTCCGATTCCAGGACGGCGACCAATTTCTCGACCACGGCTTCCGCATGCTCCGGAGCGAGGTCATCGAGTGCCCGTGCCGCCGCCAGGCTGCCCGCGACCGCCCCCGCACCGCCGACGACGGCCAGCAACTCCCGGATCAACTGTGGCCGCTGTCGCCGATCCCGGTCAGCCAGCAAGCCGGCGATGGCGGCTCGGACCGCCGATCCTGGCGGTGCAACGTCGAGTTGTTCGCCGAGCCAGAGCACGACGGCCGGTGCCGACGGGAGCTGGCGCACCAAGGACAACGAATCCTTGCCGTCGTCCCAGATATCCTCGCGCAGATCCTGCTCGACGGTCAGAAGACAAGCGGTTAGCTGCTCCGGCTCGGCCGGTGCACCCTCTGCGACGAGCCGGACCGCAGTCGATCGATGAGACCGCGTGCCGCCGAGCAGCCTGGTCAGCAGCTCGTTGACGCCGTGCCCGCGAGTCCAGCGCGTCAGAACGGCGATGGCGACCGGATCGCTGTGATTGGCTCGGTGTATCCACTGCCGCCAAGCCGGGGCATCGGCATCGAACTCATCGGTGAGATCCACCGCGTACCGCCGGGCGGCGAGATGCTCGGCGAACGTCAGGTGGATGAAGTCCGGACCGGCGCCGCGGCGGCTGAGGACGCCGGTGCTGACCAGGGCCTCGGCTACCAGTCGGGCCCATTCCTCGGCGGGCCGGCCGGTGATCGGGCCGACCTCGTGCCGGAGCCAATCGATCGCGGAGAGCACCAGCGAACGGCGGCTCTCGACCCGTACGACGGCCAGTTCCTGCAGCAACTCGCCCATCCTCGAATAGAGGATGTCCACAGCCTTGGTGCCCTCATCGTCGAGGCCGACAGTGGCCGCGAGATCGGTCCGTGCCGCGGAGCGGCGGTCTGCGCTACGCTGCCACAGCCAATGCAGGTAGCGTTCGTACAGGTCGTGCCTGTTGCGAGGCAGCCCGGTGTCAGGGTCCGATTCGTAAACGGTGATGGCGATCGTCGCCATCAGTGGCACGAACGCGACTTCCTGCAATCCTGCCGAAGTGACCTGGGTGAGGAATCCGGCCGCCGACCGAGGTCCGTCGTCGTCGGCGCCGAACCACAGCCGGGCGAAGTCGGCCAGCGCCCTGGTGTCGAACGGCACGAGCGAGTAGTGGCCGATCGACCCCACGCCGAGCATCGCGGTCGCGTGCCCGGCCAGCGGGCGAGTGGTGAGGAGTAGCCGGTACGGGCTGTTGTCCGAGGCCGATGTCCAGGCGGACAGGCGCTCGAAGAAGCTTTCGCGCTCCTCCACCGGCACCTCGTCCAACCCGTCCACCACCACCAGCCACCGGACGCCGTCCACGGCGTCGGCCAGCAGGCTCGGGTCGACGACACCCCTGCTGCCCAGACCCAAGGCTTGGAACGCGGCTGCGGCCAGCGCCTGCGGCCAGGACAGTTCGATCTGATCGGCGAGCGCGCGGGCCGTGAACAGCAACGGGAGCAGTGGTTGGGAGGAGAGGCGACGGCCGTCGTCGTCCGCGGTCAGCCAGGACGCGGCGAGTTGCCGGCAGATCTGCCCAGCTGTCGTCGACTTGCCGCTGCCGGGGCCACCCTCGATCAGCAGATGCGGGTGCTGGTCAAACACTCGCTCCAACGGCCGGCGTACCGGGATCACGCGGGGCTGCTCGTCGAACGGCAGGAACAGTCGCTCGTCGGCGAATCGGGCGGCCATCCGGCGGCCCGGGCGTGCGGGCGCCGGCGCCTGCGGCTGCTCGACCCGTTGACTCACGTAAACCGCGGACACCGTGGTGCGGCGGCCTCCCAGCAGGCGATTGCTGGACCGGTCGGCCGCCGCCTTGGTGGCCTCCAGGAGAAAGTGGACATCCCGCCGAAGCGGGCGGCGTCCCCAGGCCGTCCGGTGACGGCGGCTCAGAAGGGCATGCGCGCCGGGGGTCTTCCCCTGGCGCAGTGCCGTCACCGCGGCGCCGAGCGCCAGCACGCCGACGAACAGGGCCAGGATGCTGGAGAGCTGGTCGGCCCGTTCCAGGCCGAGGTGCCCGAGCAGGAGACCGAGCCCGCCGAGCACTACAGCCGCGACGATCAGCCCGGCAATCGTGAGGAGCCGTCGAGACAGGAGAGTCCGCACCCGCTCATCATCGCCGACGCCGGAGCGATCCTGTCATACCTGACAAGGGTCATGTGACAGCCGCCGGTTCGTCATGGCCATTCGCGCGCGCCGCCGGGCCGCCTGACCCGGCACCGTCAGTCGCCTAGGCGTGGTAGGGCGGGATCGTCCATCGCAGGACCGTCCCGCCCACCTCGCCAGCTTCGAGCGTCACAGGATAGACCTGCCTAGCGGCCCGCTCCCCGTTGTGCCGCACCGAGTGGTCGCCCGGCTCCCACCCGAGACAGAGCACCGGGCAGCTCCCGACCTCGACAGCGCCGGCCCGGAGCGGATGGTGCCACCCGGCCCGCCGGCCGCGGTAGAAATCGGTGTGCTCGTCGACCGCGACCATGAGCCCCTTTGCCGTGGCGGCGGTCGCTCCAAGCGGTGATCTCAGCCGCAAGCGCGGTCGCCTCGGCCAACGGCAGATCCATCCACCCACCCGTACGGTCCCTCGCCGCCGCCCTGAGCGATGCGTTCGCCGCCGAACCGCGGCCGCACATCGTCCGCGCATCGGCCACCCCAGTGGGAGAGGTTGGCGAGCCCATCGGCCGGCTCGCCGTTCACTCCCGTCCACGAGTCTAGCGCCACGGCGTCACCGACGACCGTGCAGAACGGGTCGACGGGAAGATCCCCGAGCCGCACCGGCTCACGGTTCCACGGAAGTCCCAGCTCGATCTCCAGCGTCGCGATCGCCGTCCCCGTCGAACGGGGACGGCGAGGTGCTCGCCCGAACCCTCAACGGCCGGTCACCCGCGGCCGGCACCGCGACCGCCTCGCACAACCATTTCCGGAGATGCCCGCCTCCCGACGACTCCGCGCGCGTTCGGGCAAACGCTGACCCAGGACCGGCCAGTGGTCGATCCATCCGCCCATGCGGAGCACCAGCACACCCGACGGCGCCTCCACGGATCCCAGGTCGACGAAGATCTCAGGCACGCGCCCATTCTGCCGTTCCCCCGCGATCCGCTCACCACCAAGGTCAGGGGCTCGCAAGCCTCGCCGAACGGTGGCCGCTGAGGTCCATTGTGGTGTATTGGGTCCCGCGTGGAGGTGCACGTCGGTCCTGCAGCGGAAGCGGTGCGGATCGAACCGGCCCGGATCGGCCGCGGCGTCCGGGAAGGCTGCCATGAGCGCCGCGGCCGAAGGGAGGCGTCGGTCAGACGTGTTCGGGGGTGCGGTTGCGGACCTGGTAGGTGACTGTGCCTGTGCCGGCCACGGCTACCACCAGGGACAGCAGGGCGGTCACCCACTGGCCGTCGGTGATGGTGGCGAAGCCCGTGTTCTCGCCCTGCAGGGCCGTCAGCAGGGACGACAGGAAGGCGATCATGCCGCTGGCCAGGGCCGAGAAGACTGCTTTGAGGATGGTGCTCATTTCCTCACCTCCGGGTGCGATGGATGCCACCTGGAGAGGGCCGGTCAGGCGGGGGCCGGATACGCCTTGTCGGGAATGCGGCGGAAGCTGCGCCAGGGGAGCAGGGCCGAGCTGGCCAGGACACCGGCGCCGCAGATCAGCAGAGCCGTGCGCAGCGAGGTGAGGGTGGCGAGAAGGCCGCCGAGGGCTATGCAGACGGGCTGGACCGTACGGGATGTGATGGACCAGCAGGCGATCACCCGCGCCAGGTAGCCGTCGGCGGTCTCGGTCATGCGGTAGGTGGCGAAGGCGGGGTTGAAGACGCCGGAGCCGAACAGGGCCAGCAGCTCGACGGCGATCATCAGGAGCAGGCCGGGGACGCCGGCGGGCAGGAACGCCAGGGCCCACAGCCAGGCGGCGCGGCCCACGCCGGAGACCAGCAGGACGCGGTGGCGGCCGAAGCGGGTGGTCAGGCGGCCGGCGGTCAGGGCGCCGAGGACGCCACCGAGGCAGGCGACGCCCCAGCCGAGGCCGTACTGCCACGGGCTCAGGTGCTCCTCGCGCAGCATCAGGACCGTGAGCAGCGGGGACGCGGCCATCATCGCGCCGGCGAAGAGCTGCTGGTTGAGGAACATCGTACGGAGGTCGCGGTGGGTCATGATGTGGCGCCAGCCGGCGGTGATCTCGGTCAGTCGGCTGCCGCGGGAGACCGGGACGGGCGGGGCGGGCTCCGGCGTACGCAGGGAACGGACGCCGACGGCGGAGAGCAGGAAGCTGATCGCGTCGACGGTCAGGGTCCAGGCGATGCCGAGAGCGGAGGTCAGCGCGCCGCCGAGGGCCGGTCCGGCGCTCAGGGACGTCCACAGGGTGGCCTCGAAGCGGCCGTTGGCGGCGTCGCGGTCGGCCGGGGAGACCAGGGCCTTGAGGTGGGCGCCGCTGGCCGAGGCGAAGAGGATCGTGGCCACGGACTGCACCACGGCGACCAGGCAGAGCTGGGTGTAGGTCAGCGAGCCGGAGAGCAGGGCGAGCGGGATGCTGAGGACGGCGGCGAAGCGGGCCAGGTCGGCGGCGATCATGACGGGGCGTTTGCGGTGGAACTCGATCCACGGGCCGGCGGGCAGCGCGAGGGCGGCGGCGGCCAGCCCACCGAGGGCGGCCAGCAGTGACACCTGCAGCGAGGAGACGTCGAGGACCAGGACGGCTATGAGGGGTATCGCGCTGAAGCCGACCCCGGTGCCGAGCTCACTGATCGCGTAGGCCGACCAGAGGCGGCGGAAGTCAGAGCCGAGTGCCACCGGGGCACCCTACCGGGCGGGTGCGGCGCGCTCCACGATCGCGGCGGTGTCGGCGCCGGGCGGCAGGGTGCCGAACGTGTGCCCCCAGTCGCCGCCGAGCCGGCTGGCGCAGAACGCGTCGGCGACCGCGGGCGGGGCGTGCCGTACGAGCAGGGACGCCTGCAGCACCAGGGCCATCCGCTCGGCGACGCGGCGGGCCTCTTCCTCGGTGGGCGCGCCTTTGAGCCCGGCGATCGCGGCGTCGAGCCGGCGGTCGGCGCCCGCGGCCAGCGCCACCTCGGCCAGGAACGCCTCGAGGCTGTCGGGTTCGCGTCGCAGCGTACGGAGAATGTCGAGGGCCTGGACGTTGCCGGAGCCCTCCCAGATCGAGTTGAGAGGGGCGTCGCGGTAGAGCCGGGGGAGCCCGGATTCCTCGACGTAGCCGTTGCCGCCGAGGCATTCGAGGGCCTCGCCGACCACGGCGGGCTGGCGTTTGCAGACCCAGAATTTGCCGACCGCGATGGCCAGGCGCTTGAACGCCTGCTCGTTGCGGTCGACCGCGCCGGCCAGCCGCATGGCGAGCACGGTGGCGGCCTCGCTCTCCAGGGCCAGATCGGCCAGTACGTTACTCATGGCGGGCTTGTCGGCGAGGGGTCCGCCGAACGCGTGCCGGTGCCGGGTGTGGTGGATCGCCTGGTTGAGGGCGGCGCGCATGCCGGACGCCGAACCGGTCACGCAGTCGAGGCGGGTCATCGCGACCATCTCGATGATCGTGCGCACGCCCTGACCCTCGTCGCCGACCAGCCACGCGACCGTGTCGTCGAACTCGGGCTCGCTGCTGGCGTTGCTGCGGTTGCCCAGTTTGTCCTTGAGGCGCTGGATGCGGAACGTGTTGCGGGTGCCGTCGGGCAGCACGCGGGGCACGAGGAAACAGGAGAGCCCTTGCGGTGCCTGGGCGAGCACCAGGAACAGGTCGCACATGGGGGCGCTGGTGAACCACTTGTGGCCGCGCAGACGCCAGGTGCCGTCGGTTTCCGCGGTGGCGGTGGTGGTGTTGGCCCGCACGTCGGAGCCGCCCTGCTTCTCGGTCATGCCCATGCCGGCCAGCAGTCCCGCCTTGGCCACGGGGGTGCGAAGACCCGGATCGTACGACCGGGAGGCGAGCAACGGTTCGTAACGGGCGGCCAGTTCCGAGGCGTGGCGCAGCGCGGGGACGACGGCGTAGGTCATCGAGATCGGGCAGGAGTGGCCGGCCTCGACCTGCGACCAGACGAACAGTCCGGCCGCGCGGGCCACGTGCACGCCGGGACGGTCGTCGGACCAGGAGGCGCCGGCCAGGCCCTCGCCGACCGCGACCTCCATCAACTTGTGCCACGAGGGGTGGAAGTCGACCTCGTCGACGCGATGCCCGTACCGGTCGTGGCTCTGCAGTCGCGGCTCGAACCGGTTCGCCTCGTCGGCCCAGCGTTGCGGCTCGGCCGTGCCCGCCAGCTTGCCCAGCCGGTGCAGGTCACCGGTCGCCCAGGCCGCCCCTTCACGCCCGACGGCGGCAAGCAGCGCCTGATCAGCCGCGACGTCGTAGTCGACCAGGGGCGGCGCTTGGTTGAACACCTCGTGCGTCACCCCCCGGAATCTACTCCTGGGTAACTTGCCGGGCCAGCGCCGACGTGTCCGGAGACTGACATCGCCGCTGGGGCCGCGGACGGGCATGGTTGAGGGAGTCGATCTGGCCTGGGGACGCCGATGACTGGTGGAGGACCTGCTGAGCAGCTTCGGCATCTGCTCAATGAGATCAGGGTGCGTACGACCGTGGGTGGCCGGGCGATGACGTTCGGGGCGGTTGCCCGGCGGGCCGGGGTCGGGTCGGCGGGGTATGTCAGTGACGTGCTCAAGGGCAACCGGGTGCCGAGCCCGTCCGCCGCGGTCGCCTTCGCCGAAGCCATGGGCGCTACCGAGGACGAGGTGGTGCGGGTCGGTGCGCTCGCCCGGACGGCGCAGCAGATTCGGGTCGCCAAGCCGGAGACCGTGAAGGTCGCGCGACTGGTCAAGGCGGCGCCGCAGGGGTTCGTGGGGCGCGGGGACGACCTGAACGTGCTCTCGTCGCTTGCGGGAGTGCTGGGGCGGGGTGCGCCGCAGCGAACCATCACGCGGGTCAGCGGGCTGGCCGGAGTCGGGAAGACGTGGTTCGTGCTGCATTGGGCGCACCGCCACCTGGCGAAGTTCCCCCACGGGCAGCTCTACGCCGACCTGCGCGGGTTCGCCGAGAGTGCCGAGCCGGCCTGGCCGCCCGAGCTGCTGCCGCGTTTTCTGCGGGCGCTGGGCGTCGCGGCGGGCGCGATCCCGGCCGACGCTGATGACCAGGCCGCGCTCTTCAGCGAGGTGACCCGGGGGCGGCGGCTGCTGGTCGTGCTGGACAACGTGGCCGAGCTGGGGCAGATCGAGCCGCTGCTGCCCGACGGGCCCAGCACCGTGATCGTCACCAGCCGCAATCACCTGCGTGAGCTGCTGGTCGGCTGGGGTGCCGGGGCGTTGCAGCTCGCCGGGCTGACCGATCCCGAGGCGCGGTCGCTGCTGGCCTCGGGCGCGGTGGCGAGCCGGGCCGAGGCCGATCCGGGCGCGCTCGACGAGCTGGTCGGGCTGTGCGGTGGGCTGCCCCTGGCGTTGAGCATCGTGCGCTCGCAGGCGGTGATCCAGGCCGGGTGGCCGCTCGGCGAGGTCGCCGCGTTCTATCGCGACGGGCCGGAGCTTCCGGGCATCTTCTGGTCCGAGTACGACCGGTTCGGGCCCGACGTTCGCGCCGCGTTCCGGCTGCTGGGGCTCTGTCCCGGCGTCGACGTCGAGCTGGCCGGGGCGGCCAGCCTGCTCGGGCGGCCGCTCGCCGAGACCGCCGGTCTGCTGCATCTGCTGGTCAGCAAGAGCCTGCTCGAGCAGCCCGCCCGCGACCGGTTCCGCATGCACGACCTGGTCCTCGCGTTCGCCCGCGCCCGCGCCGAGGCCGAACTGGCGCTCGACGAGCGGATCGCCGCGCGGCGACGGCTGGCCGACTCGCTGCTCGCCGGGGCGCACGCCGCGCAGCAGCAGCTCAGCCCGCACCGGCCCGCGGTCACGTTGGACGATCCGGGGCCGCTGGTGGTGCCGATGCGGCCGGCCGGGGACGCGATGAGCTGGTTCGACGGCCGCTACCCGATGCTGACCGGCCTGCAGCGCTACGCCGCCGGGCAGGGCTGGGACGCGATGGTGTGGCAGCTCGCGTGGAGTCTCGACGACTACCACTACCGGCGTGGGCTGTTCGCCGCGCACGAGCAGGCCTGGCGGCGGGGTCTGACAGCAGCCGAGCGGTCCGGCGACCCCGAGGCCCTGGCCCTGGCCCGGCTCTGCCTCGGCAACATCCTGACCCGCGCCGACCGCCGCGACGAGGCCCTGCCGCTGCTGGAGCAGGCCCGCGCCTGGTTCGCCGGGAACAGGGACCTCGCCGGGCTCGCGCAGAGCCACCGCGCCCTGCAGTTCGGCGCGGCCGGACCCGAGCACCTGCACCACGCGCAGCGGGCCCTGGAACTGTTCCGCGAGCTGGGTGATCCGGTGTGGATCGCGATCGCGCTCAACGCGGTCGGCGAGTGCCTGGCCCGTCTCGGCCGCCCGGACGAGGCCCGGCGGCACTGCACGGAGGCCCTCGGGCTGCATCGCGAGCTGGGCAACGCGTCGGGGGAGGCGGCGGCGCTCGACAGCCTCGGCATCGCGGCGGCCGCGGCGGGGGACCGGGACGAGGCGGAGCGTCACTATCGGGCGGCGATCACGCTCTATCGCGGGCTGCGCAATTCGTCGTCCGAGGCCAACACTCTCGTACGCCTCGGCGAGGTGCTGGACGAGTCACGAGCGCGGGCCGAGTGGGCGCGGGCCGTGGAGCTGCTCGACGAACAGGGACGCGCGGACGAGGCCGACGAGGTGCGACGCCGCCTCTGAGAGTTCGCTCAAGATTCGTACGGGAAGGGCCGTTGACCTGGGCAGTGCGGGCAATCGTTCGCTGCTCGGATGAAGCGAACGGGAACGGGCGCAGAGTCGCAGGATGACCCCGAGATTCACGCTTGAAGCCGCTGCCCGGGCCCTGGTCGGGCGGTTGGCGCCGGCCGAGCTCGACGCGCTGCCGATGATCAGCGCCGGTTTCCACCACGACCGCGACGTGCGCCGCCGCATCACGTACGACGTGCTGCGCGCGCGGGCGGCCGGGCCCGAGGCGGTTGCGCCGGTGGCCGTGGTGCTGCTCAACGCGCTGGCCACCGACCTGCTCGCCGGGTGGGCCGGGGACGACGACGGGCTGCTCGGCCGGTGGCGCCGGCGCCGGGCCGTGGCCGCCTCGATCGACCGACCGGCCGCTCCGGAGAGCGAACTGCCGCATCTCGAAGGCGAGCAGGCGGCCCGGGTGGCGTTGCGGTGCCGCGAGTTCGCCCTGCTCAGCGGCCTGCCCGAAGTGCAGGCGGAGACGATGGCCCGCCTGATAGCCGAGATGCTGGTGACAGCGCCCGTCGGCTGACGCCTGATCTTGCGCCGGTGTCGAGGCGGCATGACGGCTTGAACTTCCGCCTGCGTCGAGGCGGCACGACGGCCTGATCTTGCGCCTGCGTCGAGGCGGCACGACGGCCTGATCTTGCGCCTGCGTCGAGGCGGCACGACGGCTTGAACTTCCGCGCGCGTTGAATCGGCACGACCACCGGAGAGCTTCCTGCTCGGCGCCAGGACGGTGGTCGCAGCGCGAAGCGGTGGCCCTGGTGGCCGGCGGCTGCCCCTGCCGCCGGCCACCATCGGGCCACGACGTCTCCCGAGGCCACATCCGCATCCCGGCTTCGCACGCGCCGCTCGGGGTGCCGTGCCGGGCGGCGCGTGCGAAGGTCCGGGGGATGCGGTGGCCGGTGCAGGACGAGAGTCCTGGGTTGGAAGGATGGCGCACAACGTCGCACACGGCCAGTCCCCCGTACGTGTCGGATTTCCGTCGCGTGATCGGATGGCGGCAGACGATATGGTCGGGCGTTACGAAGCGGAGGGGGAGCGGGTTGACCGACGTGCTCGCCCAGCTCGCCACCGGGCGTGAGCTCGCCGTCGCGGCCGGTCGCGCCGACCTGGCCGCCCGTCTTGAGCGGGCCGAGACGACCCTGCGGACGGGCGCCGACATCGCCGTGGCCGTTGTCGGCGAGTTCAAGCAGGGCAAGAGCTCGCTGGTGAACGCGTTGCTGCGTACCGACCTGTGCCCGGTCGACGCCGACGTCGTCACCGCGCTGCCCACGATCGTCCGGTTCGGACGGCCACCGGCCGCGTTCCTGATCGCCGACAACGACAAGCGTGACGCGATCGAGTTCTCCGAGGCGGCCAAGCACATCACCGAGATCGACGCCGAGCCCGCCGCCCGCGCCGTCGAGGTGCGTCTCGACCGGCGGCTGCTCGGGGCGGGCCTCGCGGTCATCGACACGCCGGGCGTCGGCGGGCTCGAATCGGCCCAGGGCAACCTGACGATGGCGACGCTCACGCTGGCCGGGGCCGCACTCTTCGTGACCGACGCGGCGCAGGAGCTCACCGCCCCCGAGGTCGACTTCCTCCGGCGTACGCTGCAGCGTTGCCCGCGCACGGCGGTGGTGCTGACCAAGACCGACCTGCACGCGGAGTGGCGGCGGATCGCGGCGATCAACGAGGGGCACCTGCGGGCGGCCGGGCTCGACGTGCCGGTCGTGCCCGTCTCGTCGTTCCTGCGGCTGCGCGCCCAGGTCCGCGACGACACGGCGCTGAACGAGGAGTCCGGCTTCCCGCGCCTGGTCGACTGGCTGCGCTGTGACCTGCTCGAGACCGTCGCCGCCGAGCGGGTTGCCGCCGCGCGGGCCGAGTTGTCCTTCGTGACTGCCCAGCTGCGCGAACGCCTCGACGCGCAACGGGCCGCCGCGGTCGATCCGGGGACGGCTGTGGCTGCGTACGCGGAGAAGGCTCGCCGCGGCGCCCGCCTCGAGACCGGCACGTGGCAGACCGTGCTCGGCGACGGGATTCAGGACCTCGCGGCCGACGTCGACCACGACCTGCGCGAACGGCTCCGGCTGATGATCAACCAGGGGGAGGCGCTGCTGGCCGCGTCCGACCCGCGCGACACGTGGCGTGACTTCCAGGCGTGGGCCGCGCGCGAGGCGTCCCGGGCGGCCGCCGACAACCTGATGCTGCTGGTCAACCGGGCCGAACAGCTCGCGGGTGAGGTGGCCCGGCGTTTCGGGATGGAGGCGCACGACCTCAGTGCCACGCTGCCCCCGGCCGTACCGGCTCTGCACAAGGCCCGTGACTTCGAGCTCGACTTCCAGCAGTCGGGTCTGCAGCAGTTCCTAGGCGCGTTCAGCGCGGCCCGGGTGGCGTACGGTGGCTTCTTCCTGCTCGGCGGCGTGGGAGCACTGGTCGGTGTGGCGTGGGCGGCGCCGCTGGGGCTGCTGGCCGGCGTCGCGTTCGGGCGGCGGCTCGTCAGGGCCGAGAAGGAGCGCCAGGTGCAGCAACGTCGCCACCAGGCCGGTCAAGAGCTGCGACGGTACGTCGACGAGGTCGGTTTCCACGTCGGTCGCGACAGTCGTGAGGCGGTCCGGCGCACGCAACGGCATCTGCGCGACGAGTTCGCGGAAAGAGCCCGCGAGTTGAGCCGTTCCGCCGCGTCGGCCTCGGCCGCCGTACGGGAGGTCGCCGCCCTGCCCGAACACCAGCGACGATCGCTTCTGGGCAGGTTGGAGGCATGACCCTCCTTTCGCGTACGAGAGAGCTGCTCGACCAGGCCGTCGGCGCGACCGGCGACCCGCGGCTGGTGCGGGCGCGGCACCGCCTCGACGAGCCGCTGCGGGTGGCGATCGCGGGTAAGCTCAAGGCCGGGAAGTCGACGCTGCTCAACGCGCTGATCGGCGAGGGTGTGGCGCCGACCGACGCGGGGGAGTGCACGCGCCTGGTCACCTGGTATGCCGACGGTCCCGGCTACATGGCCATGTGTCATCTGCGCGACGGCCGTGCCGAGGACCGCCCGTTCGTGCGGCGCGACGGTGCCCTGCGCATCGACCTGGGGCATCCGATCGACGACGTCGACCGGCTGACGGTGCGCGTACCCAGCGCGCGCTTGCGACGGCACACGCTCATCGACACGCCCGGCATCGAGTCGCTGTCCACTGAGGTCTCGGCCCGCGCGAGCACGGTGCACGGCGGGGCCGACGCGGTCGTCTACCTGCTGCGCCATCTGCACGGCGGCGACGTGCGGTTCCTCGAGACCTTCCAGGGTGGGGTGGGGACACCGGTGAACGTGGTCGGGGTGCTGTCGCGGGCGGACGAGATCGGCGGCTGCCGGCTTGACGCGATGACGGCCGCCGCCCGCGTGGCCGCGCGCTACACGTCCGACGAACGGCTGCGGCGGCTCTGCCCGGTCGTGGTGCCCGTGGCCGGCCTGCTGGGCGCGGCCGGGGCGACGCTGCGCGAGGACGAATACCGCGCACTGGCCCAGGTCGCGGCCCTGCCGATGGACGACATCGTCGAGCTGTTGCTGACCGCCGACCGCTTCGCCGCCATTGACGATCGGCGGCGGCTCCTGGGGCGGCTCGGCCTCTTCGGCGTACGGCTGAGCGCGCGCCTCATCCGCGAAGGCGAGGTGACCGACGCGGCCGGGCTCGCCACCGCCCTCACCTCACACAGTGGCATCTCGTCGCTGCGCGCGGTGCTGGCCACCCACATCGAGGGCCGCGCCGACGTGCTCAAGGCCCGTACGGCCCTGGCCGCCCTCGACGACTGCCTGCCGCCCGGCTCCCCACTGATCGCCGCCGCCGAACGAATCCGCGCCGGCGCTCACGAGTTCGTCGAACTGCGCCTGCTGCATGACCTGCGCTCGGGCCGCCTGGGGGTCGCCGACGACCGCCGCGGCGAACTGGACCTGCTCCTCGGCGGTGCCGGGGGTTCGCCCCGCGACCGGCTGGGCCTGCCGTCGTCGGCCCCGCCGGAAGAGATCGCCGACGCGGCCCGCGCCGCCCAGGCCCGCTGGCAACGCCTGGCCGAACACCCACTGTCCTCCCGCGACGTGCGCGCCGCGGCCCGCGCGGCCGCCCGCACCTGCGAGGGCATCCTGGCCGGTTGACGCGTGAGCCGCGGACCAGCACCCGGCCTCGCCGCCGGGTCTCGATCGGCGAGGTCAGTGCTCCCCCGGGCGAAGGGCCGGGTAGTCGGTGCAGCCCGTTCCAGCCCGATGGCCGCCGCGACGGCCTTGACCACCTCGACGGGAAACCGGATCCGGCCCGCGATGCCGCCTCCCCGCTCGTCGTCACGCTGGTTGACGTTTGTGGACAGGAACTGGCGCAGCAGGAAACCGAAGGCGCCGCGCAGCTCCATCCCGTCGAAGCCTGCGGCGACGGCGGTGCGGGCCGACGACACGAATCCCGCCTCGCCTGCTCCCGGTTGCGCGGCGAGACGGATCGGCGATTGACAGACACCTCGGTAGAGTAGTGCACTATTCGATAGCGCTTCCCTCTACCAAACTTTGCGATCACCGCCTACTTCGGACAGGAACGGCAGACAATGACCTCTCAGCAACGCCTCGCGGCGCTCCTCGCCCTGATCATCAGCACCGCGGTGCTGCCCGGTTGCTCCTCGGCCGACACCGACCCGCCGTCCAGCGGCGCACCTGCGGCGGGCGACGCCAAAGCGACCCGGTCTGGTGACGCCGGAGCGACCCGGACGGGCGGCGCCTATTCGGCGAAAGACGTCTGCGCCTATCTGAAGGGCGAGATCCCGGCGCTGAAGGAGGTCGGCAGTCCCGTAGGGCGGCACGCCAACCTGGCCGGCAAGCTGGCCACCTTCTTCGAGTCTCACGGCAAGCCGGAGAACGGCGCCGCCCTGGACGCGGCGACCAAGGCGGAATGCCCGGCCGTGCGTACCGAGGTGCTCACCCTGATCGACGTGGACAGCTTCAGCTCGTTCTAGCTCCAGCCCGGACGACGCCGGCGCCGTCCATCCCACTTGGTCGTGTGGGGAGGACGTTCAATGCTTCCTGCAGGAGCGCCCGCGGGTGGCGGCCGCAGCAGTCGCAGGGAAGATGTCGCCTCTTGCGCGGCTGGTCGGCAATCTGCCGCCACGCGGCCAGGGCCTCGCCGACAGCGCCGGGCCAGAAGCCGATGCGCGCCCAGTCCTGAGCCGTCTTCCACTCGACGAGGCTGAGGTCGTGCTGGCCACGCTTGTCGAAGCCCGGCACGTGGGGTGACGGCCATGTCAGAACCAGCAGGGGTGGCCCTCCCGTGCGCCTTTGGCGGTCAGCAGCGTCTCGCCGGTGCCGTCGGGGCGTTGGGCCACGACCGTGGGCGCCTCGTAAGGGCCGCGGACGAAGGCGTACCAGGAGCCGTCGGGTGACCAGGACGGGTCCATCTCGCGGGCCGGGTCGTCGGTCAGGCGTACGGGGTTGGAGCCGTTGGTGTTGATGATCCAGATGTCGGAGTCGTCGTCGTTGACCTGGCGGGTGTAGAGGATCTTCGAGTCGTCGGGGGAGAGGGCGGGGTCGACGGCGTTGCCCTGGGCGGGGGTGGTGACGGCGCGGCCGGGCTCCTGCGGGGCGTCGGCCGAGAGCTCGAAGATCTGCTTGACGCCGTTGCGTTCCGCCCAGTAGATGATCTTGTTGCCCTTCGTGGACCACACGGGGTCGTCCTTGGTCGCGCCCGAGAAGGTCAGCTGGGTGGGGGTGCCGCCGGCCACCGGGATCGTGAAGATCTGGTTGATGTCGCGGACCTTCTTCACGAATGCGAGCTGGGTGTCGTCGGGCGACCAGGTGACGCGGCCGCTGGTGACGCCGCGCAGCAACACCCGGCGTTCGCCGCCGTCGCGGTTCATGACGACGATGTCGCTGGTCGAGCCGGGGTTGAAGTGGGTCAGGGCGATCTGCTCGCGGTCGTGTGACCAGCGGGGCAGCCAGTCGCCGGTCTGGGTGCCCTTGAGCTGGGTGCGCGGGGTGCCGAGGGCGGGCTTGAACGAGGCCACCTTCGACAAGCGCTCGGTGATGCCGCCCGGTCCGGTGTCGACGCGTACGAGGATCGCGGCGTCGGTCGGGATGCCGGGGGCCGTGGACGAAGAGGCGGGGCCGGGCGTCTGGGCGTTCCCGCGGTTCTTGTCGCGGTCGAGCACGAGATACGTGCCGGCGGCGACGGCCAGCAGCACGGCGAGCGCGGCCCCCGACATGGCGAGCCGGCGGGTGCGGCGAGGGCTTTCGATCTGGTATGGGAGGGGGACGTCGACGGCGATCGGCGTCAGCTCCTCAGTCGTCGACGGCGGGGAAGCGGGGCTCGGCACGGTGGCCGCCCCGCGGGCGAACGCGACGGGCGATGGCACCGGCGCGGGCATCGGGGTCGGCATGACCTGCGTCGGAGTGGGCTGAGCGGGGCTGCGCGGCGCGACCACCGGAGCAAGAGCCGGCGCGGGAACAGCCGCCTGAACGCGGGCAGCGGGCGCGGGCGCCGGGAGTGACGATGCGGGCGCCTGCACCGGCGCCGTGGCGATCGCCGCGCCCATCGCGATGCTGTGCTCCGGATGCGGGTCGGCCACGACGGGCCGGCCGAACTCCTCGGACAGCATCTGCCCGACCAGGGGGATCCGCGACGACCCCCCGGCCAGCAGGATCGCGCTGACGTCCGCGGCCGGGACCCCGGCCCCCCGAAGCGCCCGCCGCACCGCCGCGACCGTGTCCTCCAGCGACGGCGCGATCATCGACTCGAGCTCGGACCGGTTGAGCCGCACCCGGGTGTGCACCCCGGGCAGCGCCACCGGGATCTCCGTCTCGGTGTCGAACGAGAGTGCCTCCTTCGCCTCGACGCAGTCACGCCGCAGCCGGGACAGGGCGCTCACGACTTCGTCGTCGTCCGGGTCGAATGAAGCGTCCAGCGCCGCCACCACGTGCGCGAACACGGCCTCGTCGAAGTCGGCCCCGCCGAGCTGTTCCACGCCTTCGGGCTCGCCCAGCAGCGTGAAGCCGTCCCCGTCGCGGCGCAACAACGCCACGTCGAACGTCCCGCCGCCCAGGTCGTACACCATGACGGTCTCTCCGGGAGCGATCCGTCGGGCCGTGGCGTGCTGCAGCGCCGCCGCCTCGGGCTCGGTGATCACCCGGACGTCGCCCGCGTCGGCCAGCCGCACCGCCTGCGCGAATTGTTCGCGCTTGTAGGGACCCCAGTTGGCCGGCTGGGTCAGCGTGATCGCTGACGGGGGTGCGTCGCGCAGGCGGGTCACCTCGTCGAGCACGTGGCGCAGCAGCCGGGCGGTCAGCGCGTGGGCCGAGAACGGGGCCCCGCCGACCAGGATCGGCACCGGGTCGCCGATGCGCCGCTTGAACTCGCGGGCCAGGCGGGACGGCTCGCCGGGGCCGCGCCGCTCGGCCGCCTCGCCGATGAGCAGCTCGCCGTCGTCCTTCACGAAGACCAGCGACGGGATCTCGGCGCGCCGCCCGCCGAGCCGCACGACGTCGACGCGGCCGTCGTCGTCGCGCACCGCCGCCGCGGTTTGGGTGGTGCCCAAGTCGATGCCGAGGCCGTAAGTCCGCTTCACGCCACAGATGGTCCCAAAGACCCGCTAGTCCCGCCGCTGCCCGAAAGGGTAACCGCGCCGCATAACCGGCCGGATTTGCGACAGAATGGATCGTCAGGCAGGCAAAACTTGCAAGATCCACTTCTGACTCGGGGAGTTCATCTTGACGAAACCTCCGGCCGTGCGGCGCTGGATAGAGTCCCGCCATTCTCGACAACGTTGATCCCTTCATCGGCACCGCGGCGACGGACCTGCCTCCCGCCCGCGGACTGGCCGCCACCTGGTGGTGGCCCAAACCCCAGGTGGGCAACACCCACCCGGGGGCGACCTCGCCGCTCGGCATGGTCTCCGCCTGCGCCTATTCGGGGGCCTACCCGACCGGCTACGGGCTTTACACCAAGAACACCGAAGGCGTGCCCGAGACGATGTTCGGGCAGCTCCAGGCGTCCGGGTTCACCCACTTCCAGCAGTCCGGCACCGGCGCGATCCGCAAGTACTACAACTACGTTCGCGTGACCCCGATGGTGCAGCAGCTCGACGACCTCGGCCGCTCGTGGGCACTGTCGAACGAGGAGGCGTCCCCCGGCTACTACGCGGCCACGCTCGACACCGGCATCCGCAGCGAGATCACCGTCGGCGAGAAGGTCGCGGTCCACCGCTATACGTTCCCGGCCCACAGCAGCGCCCGCGTCGTGATCGACCTGTCCTGCGGCGGGCTCGCCACCGAGCTGGGCCGCACGGTGCCGCTGCGCGCCCAGATCGAGAGCATGGGCCACGGCCGGGCGCAGGGCACGGTCGTCATGGAGGGCGTGCCGCTCTCGGTCCACGTCGAGGTCGACAGCCCGCACTGGCGGCAGATGCTCTGGTACGACCGCCGCCTGATCGACGGCGGCACGAGGCTCGACTTCGACAGCATCCGGCACACCAACCTGCGCCCGTTCGGCATGCTGTTCATGGGCTCCACACGGCCGGGGCAGACGGTCGAGGTGCGGCTCGGCTTCTCGCTGCGCGGGTGCGACCAGGCCCGGGAGAACCTGCGGCGCGAGTGCGGCTCGGAAAGTCCCGCGTTCCCCGTCGTACGGGCGAAAACGCGGGCCAAATGGCGCGAACACCTCGACAAGGTCAAAGTCGACGGGGGTACGCCGGCCCGGCGCACGGTGCTGGCCACGTCGCTCTACCACGCCCTGATCAAGCCGTGTTTCGCCGACGACGAGAGCCCGTTCTGGCCCAACAGCGGCCCGTACGCCTTCGACGTGTGCACGATGTGGGACATCTACAAGACGCAGCTCCCGCTGCTGTCCGCGCTCGTGCCCGACCGCGCTGCCGACCTGCTCGAATCGCTGATCCGGGTGTGCGAGGAGGAGGGCAACTTCCCGATCGGCTACCGGATGGCCCGCGGCGCCGACCGGTTCTTCCGCCAGGCCAGCGCCCTCGCGCACACCGCCCTGGCCGACGCGCACGCGCTGGGCACCGCGGGCATCGACTGGGCCTGGGCGCTCGTGCACATGGTCGACGACCTGCGCCGCATGTACGGCGAGGACTTCTACGAGCACGGCGTCGTCCACCCGATCACCCACACCCTCGACCTGGCGTACGGCTACCACTGCACCGCCCGGGTGGCGCGCGCGCTCAACGACCACCGCCTCGCCGCCGACCTCGAGGAACGCAGCCGCGGCTGGATCAACGCGTTCGACCCGGACAGCGGCCTGCTGCGCAACTCGGAGTTCTACGAGGGCGGCAAGTGGAACTACTCGTTCCGGCTGCTGCACGACATGCGCGCGCGCATCGAGGTGGCCGGCGGCGACGCCCGGTTCATCAAGAAGCTCGACCGGTTCTTCGGCTACGGCGCCGACCCGGTCAAGCAACCCGGCCCGCGCCCGTCGCCGTCCGAGATGCGGGACGGGTACGCCCTCAAGCGCTTCGAAGGTCTCAACAACGAGCCCGACATGGAAGCACCGTGGGCCTACCACTACGCCGGACGCCCCGACCGTACGGCCCAGATCGTGCACTCGGCGCTCACCTGGCAGTTCGGCACCGGGCCGGGCGGGCTGCCGGGCAACGACGACTCGGGCGGGCTGTCCTCCTGGTACGTGTGGGCGTCGCTGGGCCTGTTCCCGGTGGCCGGCCAGCACCTGTTCCTGGTCAACGCGCCGGCCTTCGAACGCTCGGCGGTCCAGGTCCCGGGCGGCGAGTTCGTCGTCGAGACCAGCGGCCACCGCGACACCCCGATCGGCGTCGACGGCGTCGACCGTGAACCGGAGCCGCTCTACGTCCAGTCGGCCACCCTGAACGGCAAGCCCCTGCACGCGACCCACCTGAGCGCCGCCGACGTGCACCGCGGCGGCCGGTTGCACCTGCGGCTGGGCCCGGAGCCGTCGAGCTGGGGGAGCGGGAACCGCCCGCCCTCTCTGTCCGACCCTCTCGTCACCTAAGGAACCAACGTTGACCGATCTTGATCGTCGTCTTGTCATCGTGGTCCGCGCGGACCCGGTGATCTGCGGCCACTCCGGCGAGGCCCGCAACCTCGCCGAGGTCGCGCTCACCCGGGGCTTCACGGACGTCCGCCTGCTCACCTGGCCGATCCCGGTGCTGCAGGCCGCCGGTCTGCCGCTCAAGCCGCTGGACCGGCTCCTGCCCTACAGCAAGGGCATCACCGTCGAACGGCCCGAGGCGGTCGGCGACTACCGCGTGCCCGACGGCCGGCACCTGGCCGGGCTCACCGGCCGGCTGGTCGAGCTGCTGGCCGAGCCGATACCGACCGTCTGCCTGTCGATGTACCTGGTGCCGCACACCCAGGTGGTCGTCGACGCGGTCACCGCGGCCCGCGCGGCCGGCTTCGCGCCGGACGTGCACACGATCGCCAAGGCGGTCGGCTCGGACGTCACCAACGTCATCCGCTCGTGCCTGCGCGAGGGCCGCTTCGGCGCGGCCTCGGTCCTGTTCACCACGTTCCTCGCCAACGACGAGGTGGTCGCCGTCTCCGAGTACACCCGGGACGAGATCATCGCGTCGGCCGAGGAGGTCGACGCGACCTGCGGCACGTCGTTCGCGGCGAAATGCCGGGAACGGGTGACGGTCAGCTATCCGCCGATCGACTCCTCGGCGTACGTCGATCTCGAACCGGCCGCCGTCGACGCGGCGCTGGCCCGGCGCGGGCTCGAACGTGACGGGTACATCCTGTTCCTGTCGCGGGTGGCGCGGGCCAAGGGGATCTACGACCTGGTGATCGCGTACGGCGAGATGCGCAGCCGCGACCGGGTCAAGCTGGTCGTCGCGGGCAACGGGCCGGCGCTGGAGCACGTGCGGGCGATGGCCAAGGAGGACGACCGGATCATCTTCCTCAACGACGTCGACGACGAGGAGAAGCCGCTGCTCATGCGCGGGTGCGCGGCGTACGCGCTGCCGACCAAGCCGGAGCCCGACTTCGTCGAGACGTTCGGGATCGCCCTGGCCGAGAAGATGCTGGCCGGCGGCGGCCCGGTGGTGACGACCCTGACCGGCGGCACCGGCGAGGCGGTCGGCGACACGGCGATCATCGTCGAGCCGGGCGACATTCACGGGCTGGCCGACGCGCTCGACCACGCCGTCATGGAGATGACCGTCTCGGAACGCGAGGAGATGGCGGCCCGCGCGTTGAAGAAGGCGATGACCTTCGATCGTACGGCGGTCTTCGACTCGCTCTTCCCCGTGTAGTCCATGGACCTCACCGACCCCGCGTTCGTCCGGGACCCGTACCCGGGGCTGGCGCGGCTGCGCGAACGCGGGGCGGTGACCTGGCATCCTTCCTCCGGCCAGTTCCTGGCGGCGAGTCACACGGCGGCCTCCGCCGTGCTCCGCGATCGGCGGCTGGGGCGGTTCTGGACGGATCGGGAGCCTTCGGAGTTCTATGAGCCGTTCAACCTGCTGCACCGCAATCAGATGATGGAGAACGAGCCGCCGGCCCACACCCGGCTGCGGTCGGTGGTGGCGCGGGCCTTCGCCCGGGGACATGTCGAACGGCTGCGGCCGGAGATCGAGACCCAGGCCGCTGCTCTCGTGGCGGCCGCGGGCCCGGAGTTCGACCTGCTGGCCGACGTGGCCGAGCCCCTCGCGGTCACGGTCATCGCCGAGCTGCTGGGGGTGCCGGCCTCCGATCGGCATCGCTTGCGGCCGTGGTCCGCGGCGATCGTCCGGATGTACGAGCTGTCCCGTACGCCGTCCGACGAGGCAGCGGCCCTCGACGCGTGCCGCGAGTTCACCGCCTACCTGCGGTGGCTGGCCGCGCTGCGTACCTCGGATCCGCGTGACGACCTGATCAGCCACCTCGTGGACGGTCTCACGCCCGACGAGGTGGTGGCGTCGGCGATCCTGCTGCTCAACGCGGGCCACGAGGCGTCGGTCAACGCGCTCGGCGGCGGCATCGTCGCGTTGCTGCGCCACCCCGCCGAACACGCCCGCCTGCGCGCCGACCCGTCCCTGCTCCCGACGGCGGCCGAAGAGATGATCCGGTACGACCCCCCGCTGCACATGTTCGTGCGCACAGCGGCCGCCGACGTCGACGTCTCCGGCGTACGCATCCCGGCCGGCGCATCGATCGCCGCCCTGCTCGGCGCGGCCAATCGTGACCCGGTCGTCTTCGACTCCCCGGACACCTTCGACGTCGGCCGCGACCCGAACCCGCACCTCGGCTTCGGTGCGGGCCTGCATTTCTGCCTCGGGGCGCCGCTCGCCCGCCTCGAACTGCGCGGCGCCCTGGCCGCCCTGCTGGCCGCCGGCACCCGGCTGGAACTGGCCGAGGAGCCGGTCAACCGCCCGACGTTCGTCCTGCGCGCCTACCGTTCGGTCCGGCTGCGGCTGTCCGGGCCGGCCGTTCGCGTTGCCCCGACCGGCTAGAAAGATCTTCATGACCGAAGAGGCCGACCTTGCCACCGAGCTCGGGCTGCTGCGTGGCACCGTGGGCCACGAACGCTGGAGCCGGGTGTGGCACCTGACCGGGCGCGGGCAGGCCATCGTTCCCGAACTGCAGCGGATCCGCCGCCACGGACCGGGCCGTCTTCGTCCCGCGGCGCTCGAGGTGCTGGTCACCCTCGTCGGCGAGGCCGGTCTGCACCCGGACGACCTCGCGGCGGCCGAGCGGCTCGTGCGAGTCAAGGCCCCGGTGGAGGCCTCCCTGAGCATCAGCCGCTGCTGGGATGCCTGGCTGTGCGTCCGCGGGGGTGAGCAACGCGCGATCATCGATTCTCTCGGCCTGACCCCGCTGCGCCCGGCGACGTTCGCACTGGCCACGCAGGTGATCTCGGACGATCGCGCCGATCCCGGCGGTCTGGTGTTCGTCACCCCGGAGATCGGCGGGTGGACCGTCGTCGCCGGGGGTTGGTACAGCCCGCACGACGGCGCCCGCTCCGGCGAGGTGCGGTCGCTGGTCGAACGGCTCAGCGGCGAGTTCGGCGAGGCCCACGCGTTCTGCCTCAACGAGTACTCGGAGGAGTCGACCTGGCTGATCGCCGAACAGGGCCGGACCGTCCGGCGCTTCGGCTACGACTACAACACCGGCGCGACCTCCTCCCCCGTCGGGGCTCCGCTTCCGATCGAACGCCGCCACCTCGACGCTGTCGGCATCAGCGTCGCCCCCGAGGAGGTGGACGACGACGAGGATTTCGACGACGCGTACGCCGATTTCTTGGACGCCTGTACCGCGCGCACGGTGGCCGCCGAGATGAGCGTCGACATCGTCTCCGGCGTGCTGCGAGAGGACGCCGTCGTGCGGGGCGTCGGGATGCTGGCGCGCCTTCCGGGCTCGCCCGCGTTGAGCATCCCGCCTGGTCGATACCGAATCTGACTACGCCTCGACCTGAATCCGGTAGCGGGCCGCGACCGTGAAGCCGTGGCCGTCGCCGCCGGTGAAGCGGATCTCGTGCGGGCCGGGCGGAAGCGGGTCGAGGCGGCGCCACAGGCCCCAGACGGTCACCGGGATCGGCTTGCGGGTGCCGGTGGCCGGGTTTCCGCGGGCGCCGGCGACCTCGAACGGGATCGGGGTGGCGATCACGTCGAGCTCGGAGAAGACGTCGTCGACGAAGAGTTCGCCGCGGGCGTGCGGAAGGTGGGGCGGCGGCTCGTCGGCGGGCCAGTGCCACATGTTGAACGCCGGGAGGAACAACGGACGTCCGGCGGGCACGGCGCATTGCCGCTCCACCGCGTCGCCGAAGGTGCCGGCGAGGAAGAAGACGTCGTCGGGCTGGTTGACCGCCGCGACCGAGCCGTCGGGGTCGGCGACCGGGTTGCGCAGCGGGCCGAAGCTCGCGACCCACTGCACCCAGCGAGCGGCCAGGCCTTCCGGCGAGGACGGGTCGTAGGGCAACGGCTGCGCCGGCCGCCCGCCACCGAACAGGTCGGAGAAGATCGACATGGCGGGTGAGGGTAGTCGATGGATGTCCGGTCAGCCAGTGGTGATCGGGATCGACGCGAAGCCGCGCAGGGTGAGACGGTCGCGGCGTACCGGCTCGGCGCTCAGGGCCAGCTTCGGGAGCGTCGTCAGCAGCAACGGGAACGCGACCTGGGCCTCCAACCGGGCCAGAGGCGCGCCCAGGCAGTAGTGGGCGCCGCCGCCGAACGACACCGGCTGGATGCTGGGGCGGTCAGGGTCGAAGCGGTGCGGGTCGGGGTAGCGGGCCGGGTCGCGGTTCGCGGCACCGAGCAGCATGGTCAGGCCCGCGCCGGCCGGCACGGCGACGCCGTCCAGGTCGAGATCCTCGGCCGCGAATCGGGACGTGAGCTGCACCGGGGAGTCGTACCGAAGGATCTCTTCGACGAAGGCGGGGGACAGCTCGGGATCGGCGCGCAGGCGGTGGGCCTGGGCGGGCATCGTGAGCAGCAGGTGCAGGCCGGTGCCGAGCAGGTTCGCGGTCGTCTCGAACCCGGCGACCAGCAGCAGCACCAGGTTGGCCAGCAGCTCCTCGCCGGTGAGGGTGCCGCCGGTGGCGATCAGGGCGCTGGTCAGATCTTCCCGCGGGTTCTTCTGCCGTTCGGCGATCAGGCCGATGAAGTAGTTCTCGAGCTCGCGCCCGGCCGCGTCGGCCAGTTCCATCTCGTCGACGGTGCTGATCGGCTCGAGCACCACGGTCAGGTCGGCCGCCTTCTCGCGGAACCAGGCGCGGTCGCCGGCGGGCACGCCCAGCAGCGAGCAGATCACGCCGATCGGCAGCGGGTAGGCGAACGCGGTCATGAAGTCGGCCCCGTCGGGCATCGCCTCGATCAGGTCGGCGGCCTGTTCGGCGATCACGTCACGCATGGCCGCGATGCGCTTCGGCGTGAAGGTGGCCGCGGCGGCACGGCGTACGCGGGTGTGGTCTGGAGGGTTGGTCTGCAGCATGGACAGCACGACCGAGGCGACCCCGCGGTTCTGCCGCCAGCCGGGCCAGAACTGGTCGTAGTCGCTCGCGTCGGCCAGCCGCAGGGCCGGGTCGCGCAGCAGGCGGTTGGTGAGCGCGTGGGTGGTGACATACCAGCGTTCGTCGGGCGCTAGGAGGACCGGGGAGTGGGCACGCAGGACGTCATAGGCCGGGTACGGGTCGTCGCGGCCTTCGGGGGAGAAGAGGGAGCCGAGCGCGGTCTGATGGTCCATGCCGCTCATCATCGCCGATCAGTACGACAGATTCCGGTACGGCTTCCCGCGCGGCTCTCCGCACGGTTCTCCGCGCGGCTCTCCGTAGGGCTCTCCGCACGGCCGATGGTGGGCGGGCCGCCGCCCCGCTGCCCGCCCACCCCGGCCGTGACCGCTGCCGCGCGCCCACAATCGGGCGTTCCCCCGGCGACGGTCACCCCGGCTGGTCGGCCGCGACCCGGTTCCCAGGGGTCGACCTGCCGACCTTCACCAAGCTCGATGCGTCGCGTCAACGCTACGGAGTGGCCCGGTCACGCGGAATAGTCCGTCCCACCACGCCGCCCCCTCGGGTTAGGGGTGCGGTTCAGCCCGATACGGCTACCCCGTGAGGTGTTCGGCCAGGAACGACCAGGCTTCGCTGGCCCGGTCGACGCGGTTGTAGATGCCGACCCACGCCTGCGGTCGCTGCCGCAAATCGGGCGAACCGCACGTCTGGCGGTCGGCGGCCCCGGCCGTGACGGTTTGCAGCACGGGGGTGCCGTCGGCGGCGGCCGCGAACATGGGCCCGCCGCTGTCGCCCGGCGACGAACCGCCCCGCACCGAGGTCACGAAGGTCAGCGAGCCACGCAGCGGGTCGGGGAAGAGACAGGGGCCCTCGTTCACGGCGGCCAGGCTGGTGACCCGTACGCCCGCGGTGTGCTGGACGGTCGTGCCACCGAACCCGTAGACCTCGGCACCGCTCGCCGCCGGCAGGGGACCGTCGGCGATGCGGGCCGGGGCGACCCCGCTCATCGGCTCGGCCAGCTCGAGCAGCGCGACGTCGTTGACCAGCGTCTTCGCGTCATAGCCGGACATGCGCCGTACGGCTGAGACGGTCTTCCCCGCCTCGCCGACGTGGATCTTGCTCGCGCGGTAGGGCTCGTCGGGCCGGCCGCCGACGTTGGTGCAGTGCTGGGCGGTCAGCACCCAGCGGGGCGCGATCAGGGTGCCCGTGCAGGTCAGGCCCCGGTCGAAGAAGCCCTGGTCGGCGTCGACGCGCACCACGGACGAGAGCCGGTCGCTCGTCGCGGCCTGCGCGGTGACGATCGCCGATGCCTGCCCGGTCATCGCCCAGACCACGAAGGCGGCGACGGCGATCAGCGCCATCCGTGCCCATCGGTGCCTGGTCAATGTCCGTGCCCTTCGTAGCCGTCTGACTACACGCTACGAAACGCACACCAACGGTGGCATCGTCCGACCCACCGCGCCACGCCTGCCCGATCCGCTTAACTCAAAAGTGCAACCATTGCCGTACGTCGTTCCGCCCGGCACCTACGTCAGAAGGCTTGTCACGTGGTCCAGAAGCCAGCTCGTGACAGCGCGGGCGACGCCGCCGACCACGCCGGTCAGCACCGCCAGAGCAATCCGGGCTCGGTGATCGTCCGGTCCGCTGGAGTGTGGTTCGTGTCGGGTCATCGCTCGCTCCCGCGCGTCTGAGGCTGACTGGTGCGTTCAGACTCGGGTCGCCTCGAAGGGCTTGGCCTCGGTGTCGACGGGTGTCGAGCGGAGCACGCAAGGTAGCGGTGCGGCATCATGAGGACGCGATGGATGCCGACAAGTCCCGACCGGTGCGTCGCCCATCGGTGCCCGGGGCCAGACCTCAGCCGATCCGCCGGCCGCGACGGCTGGCTCAGCCGGATCTCCCGAGTGGATCACAGCGTGACGTCCGCGACCTGCTCCACGGCCTGCACGAGAAGGCCGGCCGGCCGTCGCTCAGCGTGCTGGAGAAGCGCATCGCCGACGACGACCGGCTCGACGGCGCGCCGAAGAAGGACGTGATCCACAGGATCATCAGCTGGGGTGGCCCGGCAAGGCTCGACGACGTGCGGGCGGTCGCCCGGATACTCGCCCGCGACTGCGGCCAGGACGAGTTCGCGGTTGCGGCGCAGGTCGCGCGGCTGACGGAGCTGCCCGAACCGGCCGGTACCACCACAGCGGACCCGGGCCGGCCGATCAGTGTGTGCGATCCGTTCGCCCTCGAGGTGCATCGCGCCATCACCGTACCGGGAAGAAGCCGGAGGCTGACCCAGCTGCCCGTCTATGTGGACCGGGACCACGATCGGCGGATGCGGGAGATCGCCGACTCGGCGCTGACCGGTTCCAGCCGGATGATCACCCTGGTGGGCGGCTCGTCAACCGGCAAGACCCGTGCCTGCTGGGAACTGGCTCAGTACGTCGAGCGGCGGCAACCGGAGCTGTGGCGGATCTGGCATCCCTTCGACCCGACCCGGCCGGAGGCCGCGGCCGACGAGCTCGGTCACGTCGGCCGCAACACCATCGTCTGGCTGAACGAGGCCCAGCTGTACCTCGCCCCACTCGGCCGCCAACTCGGCGAACGTATCGCGGCCGGTCTGCGTACCCTGCTCGCGGACGACAAACGGAGGCCCGTCCTGGTGCTGGCGACGATGTGGCCCGGACACTGGACGAAGCTGACGAACCGGCCGATGGACGAAGGGCTCAGTGACCCGCACGCTCAGGTCCGCGAACTCCTGGACGCCACCGACGTCGACGTACCCGAGGCGTTCACCCCGTCCGATCTGACCGACCTGGACACCAAGAACGACCCGCGGCTGCACCACGCCGGCAAGAACGCCACGGGCGGTCGCATCACCCAGTACCTGGCCGGGGCTCCGATGCTTTTCGACCGCTACCGCAAAGCGCCGCCGGCGGCCCGGGCCCTGCTGGACGTCGCGGTCGACGCTCGCCGGCTCGGCCATCCCCCGGCCATCCCGCGCGCGTTGCTCGAAGAGGCCGCCGCCGGCTATCTCGACGACGACGCGTGGGCCCTGAACGACCAGGATCACTGGTTCGAACAGGCTCTCGCCTACACCGCCGAGCCTTGCAACGGGATCCGCGGGTTGCTGACCCCGCTGCGCCCTCGACCGGGCGAGGACACCCAGCACGGCGGCCCGGTGTATCGGCTGGCCGACTACGTCGAGCAGGCCGGGGCCACACCGCGGGCCGACGTCTACCCACCACCCAGTTTCTGGCAGGCCGCTTCGCGTACGGTTCAGGACGCCGGCGCCTTGCGCGTGCTGGGGTGGGCGGCGGAACAACGAGGGCGTTATCGGCATGCCGCTCTCCTCTACCGTGCCAGCGTCGACCACGGAGAGTTGGCGTCCTTCAAGGCCCTGCTCAGGCTGGTCGAACTGACCGGCAGTCCGAGCGACACGGTCGTGGACCTCTGTCGTGGTGCGGCGGCCCGCGGCAGCACCGACGCGCTGAACCACCTGGCCTTCATGCGGGAACGGATCGGAGATCTCCGAGGCGCTGCCGACCTGTACGGCCAAGCTTCCGACCTCGGCGACACCGGCGCCCTGCGCGCCCTGGCCCGGCTGTCCGAACTGTCCGGCGACGAACACGGCGCGGCCCGCTTCGCCCGCGCGGCCGCCGATGGCGATCGGCGAACCGCCGAGCAGCCGGGCGAACGTGCCGGTGATCTGGATCGTGCGAAGATCTTCTCCAAGCGAGCGATCCGGCCACAAGACCTCGACGACCAGGACGCTCGGTTGCGCCGGCAAGCCGTCGAGCGGGCTCACAACAACGCGCTGATCGAGCTGGTGCGGGACCGCCGCCGCGCCGGTGACCTGGCGGGTGCAGTCGCGGCGGCCTGGGAAGCCGCGGAACGCGGGCAGACCAGCATTCTCAGCCAACTGGCGCTCCACCTCGACGGGGAGGGCGACCCGGACGAGGCCGCTCGTCTGGCTCACGAGGCCGCCGATCGCGGCAACCCGATCGTGCTGAGCAGGTTGGCCCGGCGACGCGAGCTCGCCGGCGACCCGAACGCCGCCGCCGGCCTGTACCGCGCTGCGGTCAACCGCGCCAACACCAACGCCATGATCAACCTTGCCCGGCTGCGCGAAACGGCCGGCGACGTCGAAAGCGCCGAGAGAATCCGCCGCTTCGGCCTGAGCGCCGACGGATCACCGGCCGAGCCGTGGACTGTCTGATCGCAGAACCCACCGCCGTACGGTCTCCAAATCGTCCTCAGTGAGGCCCAGGTAGGGATCGACCTTGTGCAGCAGGGCCGGGGCGGGATGTTCCCCGGCTACCCAGAGCCGGTCCATGTCGCCGATCTCGTCATCGAGCCACACGAATGGTTGGCCTCGCGCCCAGCGGGTCAGGGGCGCGGTCTTCCAGTGCATGCCACGGATCGGCACGTCATCGTCGTCGGGCCAGCGCACCACGGGCAGCTCCGGCAGGCCCAACAGGGGAGCGACGACCTCGTTGGCCTCATCCATCCACGTGGTCGCCCAGACCAGCCGGCAGTTGAGCGCGCGCAGCCGCGGCCCGTCCGCCCGATCGATCCGGGCCAGGAGCGGATCTTCGGTGTCTCGCCGGGCGCGGAAGGGAAGCAGGGGGCCGTCCACGTCGAGGAACAACAGGGGTTTGTTGTCACGGCTTGGGGAGCCGGGCGCGGGCTGAGGCACGTACCTCCTCGTCCTCCATCGGGTCGGCTTCCAGGAACGCCAGCCGCTCGGTGAGCTCCGCGTTCTCGGCGGCGACGCGGCGGACATCGGCCTCGCAGTCCCAGAGGCCCTCGAACAGGCGCGGGGCGACATGTTCGGGATCAAGGGCCAGTGCGGCGCGCAGGTAGGCGGCACGTTCGTACGAATGTGGGCTGAACCAGAGGCGATGCAGGCGCGGCACTATGGTGCGGGCGTCGTCGCCGCCGATGCGGGCCAGGCCGGTGGCCAAGGTGTCGTAGCCGCAGCGGTTCTCCGGCCTGCTGTCCAGCCAATCCCAGGCGGTCAGCAGCGCTGGGACATCGGTCTCGTCACCGTGGGCGGCCAGCAGTCGTTGAGCGGACCAGCGCATCGGATGCTGCGGCGTCGCGGCCCAGCGGCGGGCGGTAGGAAGGGCCTGCGGGCCGAGAAGACTCAGGGCGCAGCTCATCGGAACAGCCGGTCGAGCATCGGCAGCATGGCGGGCTGCGGTCCGCGACAGTTCAGCTCGTACAGTGCCGCCCGCTGCCCGGCCAGGTCACCGTCGCTGACCGTGGTCAGGAGGGTTTCCGCCGGCGCCTCTCGCAGCGACGGCGCACGCCTGGCAGGCGGCCAAGACGCGATCCGGTCGTCGGCTCCGGCCCAGTCCGTCCACGGCCGGCCGCCCCAGAACGGGTCGTCCCCGGCACTGTCGAGCCGGGCCAGGGCAACCGGCAGCAGGTCGTCCCACTGTTCCCGCGGCCAATCACCGGCAATGTGCTCGAGCACATCGACCCAGCGCGGGCCGTCGCCGATGTAGCGCCTTAGTCCGTCGACCGCCGCCAGGTCCCCGTCGCGGCCGAGTGTCGCGAGGACGGACAGGGTGTTGTTGAACGTGTTGTCGTCGTTGTCCTCGGGGTGAGCTTCGAGCAGCGCCATCAGGTCGGTCACGGGGATGTTCACCGCCCGGACCAGCCGCGCGAGGTAGACGGTCCGCTCGTCGACCTGCCAGTCCCAGCGGTAGTCCCGGGCGATGCAGCCGAGCACCGCGTCTCTGTCGCCGGGTCTGCGCGCCGCCCGTCCTAAACCCCGTTGCAGAGCACCCAGCTCCGTTCCCGGGTGGGTGTAATGCCAGTCATCCGTCATCGCCGGTCACGGTAGCCACCCCGGCGGCCGGCAGCGACCGGTTTCAGGGCCGGAAGTAGTCGGACATCATGCGCGTGACCCATTCCGGCTGTGTGACGTCGGCCGGGGTGAACTCGGCCATCGCGGGCTTCAGGTCGATGACCGGGGTGCCCGAGACCGCGTCGAGGCCCACCACGGTCAGCTCGCGGCCGTCGACGGACTCGATGGCGCAGCACGTCACGCCGATGCGGTTCGGGCGGCGGGGCCCGCGCCCGGCGAAGATGCCGACGGGCGGGAGGTCGGCGCGGCCGCGGTAGGGGAGCGGCTCGCGATAGTCGTCCTTCTCGGGGAACCGGTCGAAGACGAAGAGCACCTCCACGTGGGAGAAGCCGTCAAGACCCTGCAGGCACGCGTCGCCGAAACGCTCGTCGACGACGATCGTGCTGCGGACGGCACCCCAGTTGTCCGTGTGCTGAACGTCGGTCCGGTCGTTGTGGACCGTACCGATCGATTTGATCTCGAAGCTGGGCATGGGCCGAGGCTACGCGGAAGCGGTGAGGAACTGCGTCTGAATCTGCACGTCGCGCCCGCCGACGGGAGCGAGGCGCCGGTGTCGCCGTCGATGGTCGAGGGCCGCTCGAACTCCGCGCGGCCGAGAGGGGGTGTTATCTGCTCGTCTGTCGATAATCAGTAGTGCTCATTGGCCTGCGATAGTGACTGTGGGCAGCGGTTACTGGAATGTTGTTCGGGACCGCGCGGTGGCGTCGCATGCCACGTTCTAGGCGAATGACAATATGTCTCTTGACTAGTGGTCATGCGGCTGGGGAGACTGCTTTCGCTGCGATGGAGCGGGCGGAAAGGGGGGAACCGTGAGCGAGTGTGTGTGTTCCGGTGTCGCCTCTGCGGTCTCAGCGCCGGGCCGTGATGCCGCCGGTTGGTTCAAGGTCGCGTGGCAGGATCGTCAGGCTGTTGACCGGGTTGTCGTTGAAGTGTCGGGACTCCCCTTGACCGCGCGGGGCCGCCGCTGTCTGCTGGTTGTCGCCCCGGGCGGGTCCAGCGACTTGGTGCGCGACGTTACGAAGGCCATGACTTCGTTGTACGCCCGGTTGTACGGTCGTCGGGCTGCTGCGGGCCGGGCTCACCGTACGGTCGCGGTCCTCACCGGGGATGGCTTGAGGTGAAGACGTTCCAGGCCTACCGGTTCGCCCTCGACCTGACACCCCGCCAGCACCGCAATGTGCTCGCGCACGCTGGGGCGGCCCGGGTCGCCCACAACTGGGCGCTGGCGAGGGTCACGGCCGTGATCGGTCAGCGGGCCGCGGAACGCTCGTACGGGGTGCCCGACGGGTTGCTGACCCCGGCGGTGTCGTGGTCGCTCGCAGGGCTGCGCAAGATGTGGAACGCGGTCAAGCCTCAGGTGGCGCCGTGGTGGGCTGAGGTATCCAAGGAAGCGTTCAACACCGGCCTGGACGCGCTCGCCCGCGGGTTGAAGAACTGGGCCGACTCCCGGACGGGCAAACGTGCAGGTCGCGCGACCGGGTTCCCACGATTCAAGGCACGCCGCCGCACCACCCCGAGTGTGCGGTTCACGACCGGGGCGATCCGGGTCGAGCCGGACCGCAAACATGTGGTGCTGCCCCGGCTGGGCCGGTTGAAGCTGCACGAATCGGCCCGTAAACTCGCCCGCCGCCTCGAGGCCGGCACCGCCCGGATCCTGTCCGCCACCGTGCGCCGCGACGGCGGGCGCTGGCACGTGTCGTTCACCGTCGAAGTCGACCGAGCCGAACGAACCCCGGCCCGGCCGGATTCCGTGATCGGCGTCGACGTCGGGATCAAACACCTGGCCGTCTTGTCCACCGGCGATCCCGTGCCGAATCCACGCCACCTGGCCGCCGCACAAACCCGGCTGCGAGCGCTGGGCCGGGCCCTGTCCCGCAAGACCGGACCCGACCGCAGAACCGGACAGCGTCCGTCACAACGCTGGCAGCGCGCGGCGGCACGGCTCGGCCGGGCGCACGCCCGGGTCGCGAACCTGCGCCGCGACACCATCCACAAGCTCACCAGCAAGTTGGCCGCGACCTACGGCACGATGGTGATCGAAGATCTCAACGTCGCCGGCATGCTCACCAACCGCAGGCTGGCCCGGCACATCGCCGACGCCGGGTTCGCCGAACTCCGCCGCCAGTTGGCCTACAAGACCTCGTGGAACGGCGGCCGGCTCGTGGTGGCCGACCGCTGGTATCCGTCATCCAAGACCTGCTCGGCCTGTGGCACAGTGAAAACCAAGCTGGCCCTGTCCGAGCGTAACTACCGGTGTGAGACGTGCGGGCTGAGCATCGACCGCGACCGCAACGCCGCCCTGAACCTCGCCGCGCTAGCGGCTGAGTTCGATACCGCCGGGAGTGGCTCGGTGGCAGCACGTGGAGCCGACCAGAAGACCCGCGCACGCGGGCAGGTGGCCGTGAAGCGTGAACCCGGCACCACACTTGTGGGTCAGGCCGGGACCGTCCCGCCGCAAGGCAGGACTACCGATCATGTGCTGACCAAAGCACACTGAAAGACATCCCAGGAGTTTGAATGTCAAGCGGCAGCGTCGATGAGGTGAGCGGACCAGGCGGTCGCCTCGTTGTAGGGTGTGCCGGTTTTGAGGCATCCGTGCAGGATGCCGACGA
>NZ_RJAC01000044.1 GCF_003999975.1 Actinoplanes solisilvae
GAGCGCACGGCCGCGCCCGCAGAGCTCCGGAACCTCGTCCCCATCCATCAACCCAGTGTAGGTCGAATACCAGGTACCAGTCCGGCCGGTATCGCCAGGCATACCAAGTCATCTCAAAGTGCCCTCTTGCCGATGCGAATACGCCGACGCAGTATCGCCTTGATACCAGGTGCAAGAGAGGAACTGAGAGATGCGTGCTGTGGGCTTGACCGACTTCGGTGGCCCCGACGTCCTGCGGGTCGTCGAGCTTCCCGAACCGCACGCCGGCTACGGCGAGATCCGGATCCAGGTACGCGCCGCGGCGGTGAGCCCGGCCGACACCCTGCTGCGGGCCGGCGCTCTGGCCTGGGCGCTGCGCGACGCGCCGGGGCCGTACGTGCCCGGCATGGACGTCGCCGGTGTCGTTGACGAGATCGGCCCGGGAACGGTCACCGACCTCGCACCCGGCGACCCGGTGATGGCCATGGTCCTACCCGTCGTGCCTCGCCCGGACGGAGGCCTCGACTACAACGGCGGCGGCTACGCCGAACACGTCGTGCTCGCCGCCGACGCGGTCACCCGGGCACCGCGGGGACTCGACCATGCGGCCGCGGCGACCCTGCCGATGAACGGGCTGACTGCCCTGCTGACCCTCGACCAGCTCGCGCTCGCACCAGGGTCGACTCTCGCGGTGACCGGGGCGGCGGGCGCGGTCGGCGGCTATGTGGTGCAGATGGCCGCGGCCGCCGGGGTCATCGTGATCGCCGACGCCGCACCGTCGGACGAGGCCCTCGTCCGCAAGTCCGGCGCCACCGAGATCGTCGCCCGCGGCGACGACGTCGCCCGCCGCATCCGCGACCTGCACCCCGGCGGCGTGGACGCGGTCGTCGACGCAGCGCTGGTCGGCCCCCAGGTCGTCGACGCCGTACGGGATGGCGGCAGCCTCGTACTGCTGCGCGGCAACGGCGAACCCGGCGCCTACGCGGCCACCGCCGGACGCGGGATCACCGTCCGCAACCCGTTCGTCCCCGACTATGCCGGTCGCCCCGACCGGCTGGCCGAACTGCGCCGCCTCACCGAGAACGGCGTCCTGCTCCCCCACGTCGCGCGCACCTTCACCCCGGCCGAGGCGCCCGACGCGCACCGGCTGCTCGAAGCCGGCGGCATCCGCGGCCGGCTCGTCATCACCCTCTGATCACCCTGCAAGGAGTCATCATGTCCCAGCGTTTCACCGACAAGGTCATCCTGATCACCGGCGCCACCTCCGGCATGGGCCGCGCCGTGGCCGAACGGGTCGCGGCCGAAGGCGCGAAGGTCGTCCTCGCCGCCCGCAGCAAGAAGGCCGGCGACGAACTGGCCGCGAGCCTGCCCGACGCGATCTTCGTACCCACCGACGTCACCGTCGAAGCCGACGTGGCCGCCCTCGTCCGTCAGGCCGTGGAGACATACGGACGGCTCGACGGGGCCTTCAACAACGTCGGCGCCGCCACCGCGATGGGGCGGGTCACCGACGTCAGCGGCGAGGCGTGGGGCGCCGAGCTGGCCCTCAACCTCAGCAGCGTCTTCTACAGCCTGAAGTATGAGATTCCCGCGCTCACCGAAGGCGGGTCCATCGTCAACAACGCCTCCAACCTCGGCGTCGTCGGCTCGGCCGGGATGGCCGCCTACAGCGCCGCCAAGCACGGCGTCGTCGGCCTCACCCGCTCGGCCGCGCTCGACACCGCCGCGAACGGCATCCGCGTAAACGCCCTGACCACCGGCGGCGTCGACACCCCGCTGCTGCGCCGCAACATGGGCGACTCCCCCGACGAAGCCATGCGCTTCGCCGCCGGCCTGCACCCGATCGGCCGGATCGGGCAACCCGACGAGATCGCCGCCTTCGCCGCCTTCCTGCTCAGCGACGAAGCCAAATTCATCACCGGCGCCGCCCTCGCCATCGACGGCGGCATCACCGCCGCCTGAGCACCGGCGGTACGACTCACACCGGGGCGCAGTCGGCAGCCAGCCACTGCGCCCCCGGAAAGGAAACTCCATGCTTCCCCCGGACCCCCGGCGCTGGAAAGCCCTCCTGTTCATCTCCATCGCCCAGCTGATGGTCGTCCTCGACGGCGCCGTCATGAACATCGCACTCCCCTCGGCCCAGCAGGCGCTGCACTTCACCGACGGAAGCCGCCAATGGGTCGTCACCGCGTACGGCCTGGCCTTCGGTGGTCTGCTGTTGGTCGGCGGCCGGATCGGTGACATGGTCGGGCGTAAACGCGTCTTCCTGATCGCCCTCGCCGGCTTCGCGGTCGCCTCGGCCATCGGCGGCCTCGCACCGAACGCCGCGACGTTGCTGATCGCCCGGGCCCTGCAGGGAGTTTTCGCGGCTCTGCTCGCCCCGGCCGCGCTCTCCCTGCTTTCGCTGTCGTTCACCCAGCCACGAGAACGAGCGAAAGCGTTCGGCGTCTTCGCCGCGGTGTCCATCGCCGGTGGCGCCGTCGGCCTGATCGCCGGCGGCCTGCTCACCGAATACCTCAACTGGCGCTTCGCGATGTTCATCCTCGTGCCCATCGCCATCCTCGGCATCCTGGGCGCCATCCCCAACGTGCACGACAACGGCGAACGGCACCGGTCCCGCATCGACGTTCCCGGCATGCTCCTGGCCAGCCTCGGACTCGTCGGCATCGTCTACGGCTTCAGCGCCGCCGAGAGCCGCGGCTGGTCGGCGCCGGTGACCTTCGGCTCCTTCCTCCTCGGCGTGCTGCTTCTCGCGGCATTCATCGTGGTGCAGTCGCGGGTGAAAGCCCCGCTGCTGCCGCTGCGCGTCCTGACCGAACGCAACCGGGCCGCCGCGTACCTGTCGGTCGCCCTTGCCGTGGTCAGCATGTTCGGCATGTTCCTCCTCCTCAGCTACTACTTCCAGGAGGTCAAGGGATGGTCGCCGGTGATGGCCGGGCTCGCGTTCATGCCGATGGCGGTCATGCAGGCTCTCGGCGCGACCCAGGTCGGGGCCCGGCTCGCTCATCGGATCGCGCCGCGGCCGATCATGGTCGGTGGTTACCTCGTCAGCGCGGCCGGTCTCGTGCTGCTCGCCCTGCTGGACGCTAACAGCGGCTTCCTGGAGATCGCGATCGCGGAAGCCGTCGTTGGGCTCGGCATCGGCGCCGCATTCATGCCCGCGATGAGTATCTCCACGCATGGCGTCGAGCCGAAGGACGCCGGCGTCGCCTCGGCGCTGATCAGCTCGTCACAACAGGTCGGCGGGTCGATCGGCGTCGCGCTGCTCAACACCATCGCGACCAGCTCCACCGCCTCCTACCTGGCCACCCACGGCGGCCCGGCGGCCCCCGCGCTGGTGCACGGCTACTCAGCGGCCTATTGGCTCGCCGCGGCCTTCGTCGTCGCCGCCGCGCTGGTCTCCGCGTTCCTGGTCAACGCCCGCGCCCCGAAGCACGCGTCCGAACCGGCCTCCGCCGACGCCTCGGACGTCATCCCAGTACCCACCCACTGAACCGTCCCGCGCCGGCGGAAAGCAGCGGGACCTCCAGCCGCATCGGAACCGATGCGGCAGCGAAAGGAATAACGTCATGAATAGTCAGGAAACCCGGAAGACCTCCAAGCTGCGATCCCGGGTCGCCGGGACCGCCGTGGCCGCCGCGCTACTGGCCGGTGCCGGGGCTGGCACCGCCGTCCTCACCGCCCAGTCCGCGAGCGCGCACGACCAGTCCTCGAGTGCTTCCTCCGGGCATCTGGCGGACAGGATCGACCGTCTCGAGAACGCCGAGGAGATCCGGCAGCTCAAGGCCCGCTACTTCCGCTTCGTGGATGAGAAGAAGTGGGATGACCTGGCCGCCTTGTTCACCCCCGACGCGAAGATTCTGACCGACGGGGTGCCGTTCAAGACGTCCAAGGAGTTCGCGTACACGATCCGTGACCTCACCGGTCCGGCTCCGTCGGCGCACTCCGGAGCGATGCCGGAAATCACGATCACGGGACCGGACACAGCGACCGGGATCTGGTCGATGGAGGACATCTTGAACGTCCCGGCGGGTCCGAACGCCATAGTCGAAGGGCACAACGGCTATGGGCAGTACCACGAGACCTACAAGAAGGTCCGTGGCCGGTGGCTGATCGACTCCATCCTGCTGACCCGCTTCTGGGTGGAGCCGCTGCCCAGCTGGACCCCGCCGAAGACCACCGGGGCCACGAACAGCAGATGAGCGTTTGGCGTGTCAGGTGAAGACCTGACACGCCACTGCTCGATCGGGGCAACGGAGCGGCGAATCACCTCGTCCGGTCGGCAGCGGCGGCCGATGCCTCACCGGCACTCCGCCGACTGCGCAGGGCGCGCACCTTGCTGCGGTTGCCACAGGTCTCCATCGAGCACCACCGGCGCCGTCCCGACGGCGACGTGTCCACGAAGATCAGGTAGCAGTCCGGGGACGAGCACTCCCGGATCCGGGTGGCGAACCGGCCACCGAAGAGGTCGACGGCGTCGCGGGCGAAGGTGGACAGCACCTGTGCTCCAGTGGCCGGTAGCCGCCAGGTCGACGTGCCGGCCAGGGCGAGCTGAGGAACCAGAGAGGGCGCGGCCGCCACTCGGTTGATCTCGGCCACGTCCTCGTCCCGGCGGGGTTCGCCACGGGCGGCGGCCCGGCCCAGTCGCCACAGCGCGTCCCGCAGCCGGTGGGCGGTGTGCAGTTCGGCGGCGTCCACCCGCACGTCTTCCGACGCCAGCCGGAGCCGGGACAGTCCGAGCCACTCGGCCAGACCGTCCGGCTGATGCAGCACCTCGTAGCGGGACAGCTCGCCGGGACCACCGGTGAGCAGTAGCTCCAGGCACAGCGATCCAGGGTCGAAGACGTACGCGGTGCCGTCCGCGGAGTAGATCACCAACCCTGTTGCTACCGACGACATGAGATCCACTATATTCGGCCCTCGATGTAACCGGTATACCGGTTACATCGAACCGGACCCGCTTCTACGGAGATTTCCTTGCAGATCGACCAACGACAGATCGGCGGCGTGTTCGTCGAGCACGCCGCCCCCGAAGGCGAGCCGGTCGCCGCGCCCGTCGTCTTCGTCCACGGCGGAAGCCACGGAAGCTGGCTCTGGGAGAACTGGCTGCCCTACTTCGCCGCGACCGGCCGGCACTGCTACGCGTTCAGCTGGTTCAACCACAACGGCTCCCAGGCACTGCCGGAAGAGCAGTTCCTTCAGCGGTCGATCGCCGCGGTCGCCGAGGAACTGGACATCGTCGTCTCGCACGCCGGCCGGACCCCGGTGCTGGTCGCGCACAGCATGGGCGCGATGGCAGTACAGAAATATGCCGAGACCCACGATGTCGCGGCGCAGATCCTGCTCGCCCCGATCGCCGCCAAGGAGGTGGGCACCGACCCGATGCCGGTGCCGATCGACCGGACCAAGCCGTTTCCTCCGATGCCGTACGAGATGGCGTACGACTGGTTCCTGCAGGGCTGCTCGGAACAGGACGCGCGCCGCTACTGGTCGCTGATGCCCGATGAGTCACCGACCGCGGTATGGGAGGTCGCCTCCGGCGGCGCGATCAGCGTGGACCGCACGCGGCTCGGCGGCCCGACGCTCATGGTCGGCGCCGAGAACGACATCGTCGTGCCGGCCGAGGTCGTACGACGCAGCGCCGACTACTTCGGGGCCGACTACCTGTTCCTGCCCGGCAAGGCGCACAGCATGATCCTCGAGCCCGGCTGGCAGCAGACCGCCGACCGGCTGCTCTCCTGGCTGACCCGCGCCACCTGGTAAATCCGCACAACCTCACCGGAGAGAAAATCATGACCCAGCCGTTCAGCGGAGACGCTGTCGCCGAACTCACCGCCGCGACCGACGGGCCGGTGCTACTGCCCCAGGACGAGGGATACGCCGCCGAGTGCGCCGCGTACAACCTCGCCACACCTCACCGACCGGCGATCGTCGTCGGCGCCACGAACCCCGGCGACGTCCAGGCCGCCATCCGGTTCGCGGTCGCGAACGACCTGCCGGTCGCCGTTCTGGCCACCGGCCACTCGGCACTCTCGTCGACCGGGGCGATGCTGATCACCACCCGCCGGATGGACTCGGTGCTGATCGACCCGGAGCGGCGTACCGCCCGCATCGAGGCCGGCGTGCGCTGGCAGCAGGTCATCGACCAGGCCACCCCGCACGGGCTGGCGCCCCTGAACGGCTCCGCCCCCACCGTCGGCGCGGTCAGCTATACCCTCGGCGGCGGTCTCAGCCCCATCGGCCGCACCTTCGGCTACGCCGCCGACCACGTACGCAGCATCGACGTAGTCACCGCCGACGGCGAACTCCGCACGGCCACCCCCGAGCACGAGCCGGAGCTGTTCTGGGCGCTGCTCGGCGGCAAAGGTAACTTCGGCGTGGTCACCGCACTGGAATTCGGCCTCTTCCCGATCGACCGGATCTACGGCGGCGCCCTCTTCTTCCCCGGCGAGCAGGCCGCCGAGGTCCTCACCGCGTGGAGCGCCTGGACGACCGACGTGCCGGACGACATGACCTCCTCGATCGCCCTGCTCCGGTTGCCCCCGGCCCCCGAGGTGCCGGAACCGCTGCGCGGCAAGCTCGTCGTCCACGTACGAATCGCCTATGTCGGGCCGGCCGAGGTGGGCGCTCGGCTCGTCGCACCGCTGCGGGCGATCGGGCCGGCTCTGCTCGACTCTGTGACCGAGATGCCGTACTCCGCGATCGGCACCATCCACAACGACCCACCGATGCCGATCCCGTTCCACGACCGCTCGACCCTGCTGCGCGAGCTCACCCCGGAAGCCGTCGACACGATCGTCCGCCTCGCCGGCCCGGACGCGCGAAGCCCGCTCGTCGTCCTCGAGATCAGGCACCTCGGCGGCGCCCTCGACCGCCGGCCCGAACCGGGCAACGCGATCGACACCCGCGGCTCGGCCTACCTCCTCTACGCGGTCGCCTTCGGCGGCCCCGACCAGGCCGAGACGTTCAACGGTTACCTGACCGGCCTCGTCAGCGCGCTGACGCCGTGGAGCACCGGACGGCGCTTCGTGAACTTCTTCAGCGCCGCCGACGCCACCGTCGACGGAGTGCCGGCGGGATACCGCCCGGAGACCTACCAGCGCCTGGCCGAGGCCAAGAAAGCCTACGATCCGCGGAACATCTTCCGCCCGAACCACAACATCGCGCCCGCCTGACGCTCGGGTTTCTATCTGCCGCGCGCGGTGGCCCGGGCTGTTGAGCCCAACAGGCCACCGCGTGCTGACGGCCCGGCCCCGGACGGGCCAAACACTGGAAGATGATCTGACTTAGCGTGGAACCCCAACCAGTGCTCGGACGAGTTTCAGCAGCTCAATATAGTTTCGTCGGTGGCCCTCATTGGGCGTGGGATGGCGCCCGGATTGCGGCTATGAGCGGACGTCCAAGCGGCAATAGACTTGTCCTGCCCGTTCACCGATCATGAACGGGCCTTCGGGCGGCGAGAAGTCGTGCGCCCCCAGGTACTCAACCTCAACACCGTCGTCGCCGCGATCGAAACCCTGCTACGCCGCGCCCTCGGCGAACACATCCAACTCCACACCACCCTCACCGGCGACCTGTGGCCGGTCCCGGCCGACCCCGGCCAACTCGAACAGTTCCTGGTCAACCACGCCGTCAACGCCCGCGACGCGATGCCCGACGCCGGCACCCTGAGCATCCACACCACCAACATCACGGTCGACGACACCACGACCATCACCACCGGTCACGGCCCCGCCCTACATGCCGGGCGGCACGTCAAACTCCGCCTCGCCGACACCGGCACCGGCATCCCCGCCGGTATCGTCGAACGCGTCTTCGAACCCTTCTTCACCACCAAACCCAAAGGTGAAGGCACGGGACTACGACCGCGCGTGGGCCGCGGACGGGGTTAGGTTGAGCCGGGCAGGGATGACCGCGTACATCGGACCGCCCTGTACGCCAGCGGGTACAGCGCGAGGTAGCCGTAGTGCGTGCGGTGACGGACTTCCACGTACTGCATCGATTGGCCGTCTTATGTGGTGCGTCGGCGGCGAAGACCTGGTACCGCATGCCGTTGACCTGGTCGATCAGCGACAGGTGGGCGCCGGTGGCCTCGATCTTCAGCGCTCGGCCACGACCGCCCGCTCGCACCGTGCGACTCGCGGACAGACGGGGAGATCATCGGACATGACGTGGCTCATACCTCGATGACTTGCTCGATGGCGCGCAACTGGTGGCGTGCCATCGCGAGATTGGCGCGATCCCGGACCAACGCCAAATAGATGAACAGGCCCTTGCCGGAGCGTCCGGTGATCGGCCGGATCAGATGATACTGAGTGCCCAACGTCACCAGAATATCCTCGATCCCCTCCTTCAGGCCGAGCATTTCCATGGTGCGCAACTTCGCGCGCAACACCTCGGTATTGGCCGCCGCAGCGACCCCCGGGTCGAAGTCCTTGCTCCCGCCGGCCGTGTCCAACGCCATTCCGCTGGATTGATCAACGACGGCCACGGCGATCGCCCCGCTGATCTGCAAGGCCTCTTTGAGGGCCACGCCCATCTCTGCCATGTCACTCCCCTGTCTGTGTCGCGGACACCTGGGACGAGGTTGCTTCGATCTGCCGCCGATCAAGCGGACACCTTGTCCGGCACTGCTCGACCACCCCACGAAAGAATTCATCTACCAGGGCAGCGAATTGAAGAAATGTGCAACTCATCGAATCGAGATTTGCGATATCGCAAGAAACGTTGCGGCAAGACTGAGCAGCCAGTTCCGGGCTCCGGCTGTGTACGCTCGACAGAAGTCGAAAGTCGGCAGGGTGGCAACGTGACGCGGGGCGTTGCTGATCGGATGGGGACGTCAGTGTCGGTGCCGCTGTACCAGGCGAAGGCTGAGATGTTTCGTGTCCTGAGCCATCCGGTGCGCATCCGCGTATTGGAGCTCCTGCAAACCGGACCCCTACCGGTGCGAGACCTGCTCGCCCAAATCGATATCGAGGCGTCCAGCCTCTCGCAGCAATTGGCGGTGCTGCGTCGGGCCGGTGTCGTCGTGTCCTTCCGCGACAGTGGGATGGTCATGTATGCGATGAGTACCCCCGCAGTGGCGGACCTGCTCGCTGCGGGCCGCCGAATCCTCCGCGAAGTCCTGACCGACCGCGACGGCCTACTCGCCCAACTGCAATCATCCGCATCCGACGACTGAGACCCAGCCGGGGTTGCCAGCCTCACCGATGTACCGGACGACCGGCAGAACGATGTGCTGGCCCGGATCCGCCGGGGGAACGAGGTCTGCGCTACGACGTGCGGCGGGCGGCCGGGGACGCTTGAGCCGGCACCTCACCTTTCACATACGGGCCGCCTGGTGGCCGTGGCCGGGATCACCACCCACAGGCAACATGAAGACTTCTTCAATTGCTAAAGTGGGCAAGCGCTCGTTGGGGCACCTAAGGGGATGGTCGTACCGTGTCGATGCCGCTGTATCAGGCGAAGGCGGAACTGTTTCGCACTTTGGGACATCCCGTGCGGATTCGTGTGCTGGAGTTGCTGCAAGACGGGCCGAAACCGGTCCGTGACCTGCTGGCCGCCATCGAAGTGGAGCCGTCGAACTTGTCCCAGCAGCTAGCCGTTCTGCGTCGAGCCGGCATGGTGACCTCCAGCCGCGACGGCGCCCTGGTGATGTACGCGCTAAGCACCCCGGACGTCGCGGACCTGCTAGCGGCCGGGCGCCGGATCCTCGGCACTGTGCTGTCGGAGCGCGACGGGTTGCTGTCGGAGCTTCGCACCAGCGAGCCGGCCCGGTGACAGCAGCGCCCGGCCCGCAACGCCTCATCGCCTCTCGTGTGCTGGCCTTGCTGCCGCAGCGCGCCGACTGGGCGACGGCGCGCCGACACCCGCGCCGTGATCTGATCGCCGGCGTCACCGTCGCTGTGGTCGCCCTGCCGCTGGCGTTAGCGTTCGGAGTCACCTCCGGGCTCGGCGCGCAAGCCGGTCTGATCACCGCGGTGGTCGCCGGCGCGATCGCCGCCGTCTTCGGCGGTTCCAACCTGCAGGTCTCCGGGCCGACCGGCGCCATGACCGTGGTATTGGTCCCGGTCGTGCAGCAGTTCGGCGCCCGCGGGGTCCTCATGGTCGGCGCGATGGCCGGGCTGATCCTCATCGGCCTGGCCTTGGCCCGGCTCGGCCGCTACGTGCGGTACCTGCCCACCCCGGTCATCGAAGGCTTCACCGCCGGCATCGCCGTCGTCATCGCCCTGCAGCAATTCCCGGCGGCGCTGGGTGTCACCGACGCTCACGAGGAGAAAGTGTGGGCCGTGGCGTGGAACGCGCTCACGCATTTCGCTAACCGTCCCCACCCCGCCCCGATCGCTGTCGCGCTCGGCGTCGCCGCGGTCATGCTGATCGGCGCCCGGTGGCGCCCCGGAATCCCGTTCTCCCTGCTCGGTGTGGCCGCGGCCACGATCCTGGCCGAGACCGCCCCGATCGACCTGGCACGCATCGGTGAGCTGCCCGCCGGTGTGCCCGCCCCGTCGCTGGCCTTCCTCGACGTGTCCGCCGTGCAGATCCTAATGCCTGCGGCGTTGGCGGTCGCGGCTCTGGCCGCACTGGAAAGCCTGCTGTCGGCCACCGTCGCCGACGCCATGAGTGTCAACGAACGTCACGACCCCGACCGGGAACTGTTCGGCCAAGGACTGGCGAACCTGGCCGCGCCGCTGTTCGGCGGTATCCCCGCCACCGCCGCGATCGCCCGCACCGCCGTCAACGTCCGCGCCGGCGCCCAGTCGAAACTCGCAGCACTCACCCACGCCGTGGCTCTGGCCGCCATCGTCCTGGCCGCCGCGCCCCTGGTGTCACGGATCCCCGTGGCCGCGCTCGCCGGAGTGCTGCTGGCTACCACCGTACGCATGGTCGAAGCCAGCGCCCTGCTCGCCCTGGCCCGCTCCAGCCGCGGCGACGCCCTGGTGCTGATCCTCACCTTCTCCGTCACCGTCATCTTCGACCTGGTCACCGCGGTCGCCGTCGGTATCGGCGTGGCCGTCGTCCTGGCGCTACGCGCGGTCGCCCGCACCGCCCGGCTGGAACAGGTCCCCCTCGAGGTCGGCGACCACAGCGCCGAAGAACACGAACTGCTCGCCCAGCACATCGTCGCGTACCGCCTCGACGGGCCGCTGTTCTTCGCCGCCGCGCATCACTTCCTCATCGAACTGTCCGAAGTCGCCGACGTGCGCGTGGTGATCCTGCGCATGTCGCGGGTCTCCACCATCGACGCCACCGGCGCTCACGTGCTGGGCGACGCCATCAGCCGGCTCCACCGACGCGGCATCACCGTGCTGCTGTCCCGCATCGCCCCCGGCCACGACCAGGTCCTGGCCACCCTCGGTGTCGTCGACCAGCTGCGCCGCGACGGGCTGATCTTCCCCGACACCCCCACCGCCATCAAACACGCCCGGACACACCTGATCGAACCCGTGCCCCCGTCCCGATAACCCCGGCGTCCCCGCGTCGGCCGGGCACCGCACGTCACCGCATCCCCCGACACCACGGAAGAGACCAGCCATGCGCGTACTCATGATCGGCCCGCCCGGCTGCGGCAAAGGCACCCAGTCGATACGCATCGCCGACCACTACGGCATCGAGCACATCTCCAGCGGTGACCTGCTGCGGCGCCACGTCATCGAGCGCACCACCATCGGGCGCGCCGTCGAACAGTCCATGCACCGCGGGGACCTCGTGCCCGACCACATCGTCATGGACATCCTGCGCAAACCCGTGGAAGCCGCCAGCCGACGCGGCGGCTACGTCCTCGACGGTTTCCCCCGCACCGTCGCCCAGGCCGAAGCCGCCTACCGCGTCGCCGAGCCCCTCGGCGCCGCGGTACGCATCGCCCTGCACCTTCAAGCCGACCGTGCCGAGCTGATCCGCCGGCTGCTGGCCCGAGGTGCCCAGACCGGCCGCACCGACGACACCGAACAGGTCATCAGCCATCGGCTCGACGTGTTCGACGAGGCCGCGGGCCCACTGCTGAACTACTACCGCCAACGAGAGACCCTGATCACCGTCAATGGACAGCAGCCGGTACCGCAGGTCACTGCGGCGGCGATCAGCCGCTTCGACCAGGTACGCCAACGGCTCGGCATCCCCGACCACCTGACAACAACAGTCGCCGGCCACCATGAGCAGCAGGCTTTCGTCTCGGCCATCACGCCCGCTAGAGCCACACCCGCGGCGCCCCGCGATCGTCGGCACACCGGCCCTGGTCGCTACACCTAGAACCGCACGCCAGGACATCGGTCCCGGCCGTTGGGCCAAGGTCATCCTCAGCCGGTCCGCGCACATCCCCCCAGGTAGGTTGACCGCGTGGCCGATCTCAGTCCATCCTCCCCCGCCGAGGCATACACCATGCTCCTCGAAGGCAACATCCGCTTCGTCCGCGGCGAACGGTTACACCCCAACCAGGACGCCGACCGCCGGTCGAAGTCCGCACCCGGACAACGCCCGTTCGCGGTGCTGTTCGGCTGCTCCGACTCACGCCTGGCCGCCGAAATCATCTTCGACCGCGGACTGGGCGACCTGTTCGTCGTACGCACCGCCGGGCACGTGGCCGGCGCCGAAGTGCTGGGCAGCATCGAGTACGGCGTCACCGTGCTCGGCGCACCACTGGTCGTCGTCCTCGGCCACGACTCCTGCGGCGCCGTCACCGCCGCCAGCGACGCCGAACGCGGAGGCGTCGCCCCGCCCGGATACATCGGCGACGTTGTCGAACGCGTGATGCCCAGCGTGCTCGCCGGGCGCTCACAAGGATTCACCGAAGTCGACCAATTCGTCGACGAACACATCCGCCGCACCGTCGCAGCACTGGTCGGACGCTCCGTGCTGCTGGCCGACGAGGTATCCGCGGGCCGCTGCGCGGTCGTTGGCCTGTCCTACCGGCTGGCCGAGGGAACAGTGACCTGTGTCGCGCAGCGAGGCCTGACGCCATGACACAGGAAAGCAGGCACCCGTGGCGAACATCGCGCTGACGTGTGCATCGGTTGATGATGACGTCTCAGTGTCAGAAGCTCATCGGGCAAACACGACAAGGTGCGGGGTTTTCGGCAGGTGACAAGCAACTCCGCATCCACCCGGATCTTGGTGATCAGCGACGGCAGCCGCCTACCCCCGGGCTCCGAACTGAGCGCCGTGTTGGCCGGCCAAGCCCGCTGGCTGCGTAACCTCGGATTCGATGCATCGACGGCGCAGCTCAACGCCGACGACCTCGACGCATCCGCCCACACCCTCGGCGCGGTACGCGGCGATGTGTCGGCCGTCTATCTCGTGCACACCGCAGCCGAACGGGCCTGGCGAGTCCGCCAGAGCCTCGAACACACAGGCCACGTCGTCGTCACCGACGACGATCTGCGCGCCGTCGTGGCGGCAGCTCACCTCCTGACCGAACTGCACCGAACGAAACAGGCGACCAACCAGAGCGCAGTGGTGATCGCCGACAGCGACGAACTGCCCGACATCGGCGCACTGCTGACCGCCATCGGCATCCGCAACATGCTGTTCTGGCGACAAGCCGACGCACTGGCTTTCCCCCTGGACCAGGTCACCCGAGACGCCGACGTCCTGCTCGATCTCCGTGCCGCACCAGCACCGCACCCTCGCACCGAAGGCCAAGACAGTCCCATGTTCATCAGACTGCCGGCCCTCACCGACGCCCTTGCTGTCCTCCCGGGCCTGCTCATTGCCCTCACTGAAAGTTCCGGGCGTTTACACATCGACGTCCTGGCCGCGATAGCTCAACTACTCGCGGCCACCGCAGTGCCCGAAATGCCGTTGGCCACACCCGGCCTGGCGTTGACCGACGAGATCGCCTGGGTAGCCCGGCAAGCTCTGTCCCACCCGCGCGGACGGTGACACGAGCAAGCGTTCTCAACGGGGAGGATCAAGGACCACGCAGCGCTTATCTCACATGAGCCTGGCGTCGTTGCGAGCGATGACCACATGGCACCTGAGCCTGCCCCGTTTTGACGGACATCCAAGATCAGGGGACCTGGGGCGAGGGGTCTCAGACCGTTACTCGGAAAGCCTCAGTGGCCCATTCGGCGATGACCGTCAGGTCTTCGACTTTGACGCCTCGCAGGAGCAGAACGTGCAGCACCAGTCCCCAGCTCCTCGGTCTCGTCGCTGGCCTTTTCCCACCGGCTTGCGTACCGGGCGCCCTACAGTTTCCGCTCCGCCCGCGACCCGGTGGCCGGCGGAGTCGACCACGGCCGAGCGGGTGCTTCCACCTCCGCGCCCCACTCCCCCCGACGAGATGTCGCCGGCCACCTCCAGGCCCGCCGCGACCCGCACCGACCGCGCAGTCCGCGCCTCGGCGACGGCGGACATCGCGCGGTAGCCAACGGCGACCGCGTCCAGGTCGGCTGGCGCTGGTCGGAGGGGGTCAACGGGTCACCGCAGGAGCCGCCGCAGGTTGTTCAGGCCGTCGAGAGCGAGGCGGTCCTGCGACGGGGCCAGCGGCCGCCAGATCGACGCGGCGGTCGCGATCGTCTCGTTCTCGGCCGTGAAGGACTCGATGCACACCGCGCCGTCATAGCCGGTTCCGTCCAGGGCGGCGAAGAAGCGGGGCCAGTCGAAGTGGTCCGCCCCGGGAGCGCCGCGGTCGGTGCCGCTGACCTGAACGTGCTTGATGTGCGGTCCGGCGGCGGCCACGGCGGCGTACGGGTCCGCCTCCTCGATGTTGAAGTGATAGGTGTCGATCATGATGCCGACCGAGGACGGCAGACCGGCGATCATCTCCACGGTCTGGGCGACGGTGTTGACGACGCTCGTCTCGTAGCGGTTGAGCGCCTCCACCCCGATCGACACCCCACATTCGCCGGCGTGCTCCGCCACCGGCGTGATCGCCCGGCGGAATTCCGCGTAGCACGACGCGCGGGCCGCTTCCGTCATCCGCCATGTCCGGCCCACCGCCGCATAGACGGGCCCGCCGACGCACGGCGCGCCGACTGCCGCCGCGCTGTCCACGCAGCCTCGCAGGTAGGCGGCGGTCGCCGAGGCGACCGCCGGGGTGGTGTTCACGAGGTCCCGGCCGGGTGGCGTGACCGCGCAGACGCCGGCCGCGGTCAGGCCGTGCGCCGCCAGCAGATCGCGGGTGCGGGCCGGGTCCCAGTCGCCGGTTTGCTCGATCGGCAGCTCGACCGTGTCGAAGCCGAACGCGGCGATCCGCGGGATCAGCGTGGCCAGGGCCTGGTCGTCGACCGGTGAGGCCCATACCCAAGGATTGACGCCGACGGCGCGCACGCTTACCTACTTCCAGCGCTGGGGGTAGCCGGGCAGGCCTGTGCAGCCGCACATCGCGTAGTGCAGCGGGGGCATCGCCGGGTCGAGGTAGTCGCCGAGGTTCTCCTGGGTGATCGTCGGCTGCGGCAGCTTCCACGGGTCGGAGACCGGCTTGCCGTCGAGGATCCGCAGCGCGGCGATGATCGGCGTACGCCACTGGTAGGTCGGATAGGTCGGCGCGATGGCCGTGAGCCCCTTGTCCTTCCACATCCGCAGGAAGTCGAGCTGGTCCTCGCCGTTGATCGGCGGCACGGGCTTGCCCGCGTCCTGGAACGCCTCGACCGCCGCCACCGCGACGGCGCCGGCATCCATCCAGATCCCGTCGATCGTGCCGTGCCGCTGGAGGTAGTCGTCGACGATCTTCTTCGTCTTGGCCGGGTCGCCGTCGGTGAACTCGACCCCCACGACGTCCACCTTCGCGCGATCGAAGACGAGCTTCGCGGCCGACCAGCGGGTCTCCAGCACGTCGACCCCGGGCAGGATCCGCAGCGCGAGGACCTTGCCACCGGGTTTCATCTTCTGGGCCACGAACTCGGCCCCTACGTGACCGAATCCGTATCCGCCGATGGGGTTGATGTAGGTCACCGGGCACGTCGTCTCGACACCCCGGTCGAATACGACGACGGGGATGCCGGTGCGGCACGCCGCCTCGACCGCCGGGGTCAGCGTCGCGGTGGTGTTGGGCGAAACGATGAGCGCGTCGCAGCCCTTGCCGAGCAGGTCGTTGATGTCGGCGATCTGTTTCTGATCCTTGCCCTCGGCATCGACGTGCACGAACTCGGAGATCTGGTCGCGGTGCGTCTCGACCTCGGCCTGCATGGTCTTGAACCCGACCTGGCGCCACGGGTTGTTCAGCGCCGCGTTGGAGAAGCAGATCTTGTGCGGGCCCTTCTTCTTGAACTTGGTGGTCTCCACCATCTTCGGGTTGAGCACCTGCTCCCACGGTTTGTCGGCCGGGCCCGTCGCGGTGGCGCCGAGCATCGCCAGCTCGGCGTCGTAATCGGCCTGCACGAAGAACTTCGACTGCTCCCCGGTGCCCGCGCCGGTGGCGGACGGGGCGCCGGAGGGGCCGGTCGCCGGTTGGTCGGTGGAGCAGGCGGCAAGGGACAGCACGACAAGTGCGACTATCGAGGCTCTAGTACGTCGCAAGATGTATCTCCTAATCAGAGGGTGAACGTGCGGCCGAGACGGCGACCGCGAGCAGGATGATGGCGCCCTGGACCGCCGGTCGGACGGTTCCGGAGACGCCCGAGAAGTTCATGAGGGCGAACAACAGCTCGAGGGTGAGCGCGCCGAGCATCGCGCCGAGGACCGCTCCGCGTCCGCCGCCCAGGGCGACACCACCGAGGACCACCGCGGTGATGGCGGAGAACTCCAGTCCGCTGCCGGCCTGGAACGACACACCGCTGTAGCCGCCCAGCAGGATCGCCGCCACCCCGGCCGCGACTCCACTGAGAACAAAAGCGATCGTCCGGGTACGCGCCACGCGCACCCCGCTGAGCTCGGCGGCCCGCGGGCTGTCGCCCACGGCGACCAGGGTGCGCCCGAAGTCGGACCGCATCAGCACGATGGCCAGCAGGGCGAGCACCAGCACGACGAGCAGCGCGTACGGCACCCGGCCGAACACCGGGACGTCCTCGAAAGCGCGCCGGCCGAATCGCCGGAACTGCTCCGACAACTCGCCCTTGGGGGAACCGTCCGACCAGAAGTACACCGCCCCGACCAGGATCAGCAGCATGCCGAGGGTGGTGATGAACGACGGCACCCGCAGCCACGTGGTGATCACCCCGTTGACCAGGCCCACGAACGCCGACGAGACGATCACGAGGGCCACCACGGGCCAGGTGCGGTCCGGCTCGCCGTCGATCAGCCGGGCGGCGATCACCACCTGCGCCGTGACCAGCGAGCCGACCGACAGATCGAACTCACCGGAGACGATGACGAAGTACTGACCGGCGGCGAGCAGGATGATCGGGGCCGAGCGGCCGAGGAACGACATCAGCGACCCCGGGGCGAGGAAGCCGGGTTGCCGGATCGCGACCAGGATCAGCAGTACCCCGAGGATCACCAGGATCGGCAGCAGTCCCCCGGCGCGTACCCGGGGCAGACGCCGCAGCAGTGTGTCCCCCGTCGTCATGACCGGCCTTTCCGTATGGTGCGGCGGGCGTAGACGGCGACCGCGGCGATGATGATCACGCCTCGGACCACCTGCTTGGCGAACGAGTCGACCTCGAGCTGGTTGAAGATGGCGTCGATGCTGGCCAGCAGAAGCACGCCGCCGACCGTGCCGGCGACGCCACCGCGGCCACCGGCGAGCGCGGTGCCACCGATCACCACCGCGGCGATGGACTCAAGGTCGTAGATTCCCTCGGTGCCCACTCGCGGCGCACCGGAACCGAGGCGGGCAGCGAGATACACGCCGGCGAGCCCCGCGCACAGGGAGCACAGCACGTGGGCGGTGACCAGCACGCGCTGGTTGCGGACGCCGGAGAGCCGGGCGACCTCGGCATCCCCGCCGACGGCGAGGAGGTGGTGACCGAAACGGGTGCGGTTGAGGGCCAGCCCGGCGGCCACCGCCGCCACGAGCAGCAGCAGGAACGACACCGGCACCGGTCCGATTCGCTGGTAGCCGAGGCTCTGCACGAGACTGGGCGAGGTGGCCCCGGCCGGCCCGTCGTAGTTGCTGTCCAGGTAGCCCTTGAGCAGCAGGCCGACGCCGAGGGTGGCGATGAACGCGTTGATCCGGAACCGCGCGATGAGCAGGCCGTTGAGCAGCCCGATGCCGGCGCTGACGGCGAGCGCCAGCAGAACGCCCGGCACCAGAGCCGTGTCGCTGCCGTTCATCGTCTCGGCCGCGACGAGGGTGCTGAGGCTGACCACGTAGGCCACCGACAGGTCGAGCGAACCACCGAGGATCACGAGGGTCTGGCCGACGGCGACGAGTCCCAGACCGGCGGCGACGTGCAACAGGCTAACCATCGTGGCCTGGTTGAACAACGCGCCGCCGCGCAGCATCACGACGAGCCAGCCGATCGCGACGGTGAGGACCAGGGCCAGATACACGCCCGGTACGGGCCGCCGGGCCGCCAGCAGCGACTGGGCGCTCACGTGACCGCCCCGACCGCGAGGGCGACGACGTCCGCCTCGGACGCACCGGCGGGCAGCTCGCCGGCGATGCGGCCCTCGCGCATGACGACGATCCGGTCGCTCATCCCGAGCAGCTCTGGCAGGTCGGACGAGATCATCAGAACCGCCGCCCCGTCACGGGCGAGGCGGCGGACGACGTCGTGGATGGCCGACGTCGCGCCCACGTCGATGCCCCGGGTCGGCTCGTCGAAAAGCATGACGCGCGGGCCGAGCGCCAGCCACCGGGCGAGCACCACCTTCTGCTGGTTGCCGCCGGACAGGAAGCGGATCTCCTGGTCGACGCCGGCGCTGCGCACGTCCACGGCGCCGAGCAGATCCCGCATCCGCGCCGTACGGGCTGACCGGCCGGACCACGAGCCGCCGATCGCCCGGCCGGCGAGCAACGCGTTGTCGAGCACCGACTGGCGGGCGACGATGCCCTCGCCCTTGCGGTCCTCGCTGACGTACGCGATGCCCGCCCGCATCGCGGCCCGCGGCGAGACCACTCGGACCGGCTTGCCGTCCAGGTCAACCTGGCCGGTGGTGAACGGCGCGACGCCGAAGAGAGCCCGGGCGAGCGCGGACCGTCCCGAGCCCTGGAGGCCGCCGACCCCGACGACCTCGCCGGCCCGCAGCCGCAGATCGACGTCATGCAGCTTGCGGTTGCCGCCGCCGCGGACAGTGAGCAGGACCGGCCCGACATCGGCGGGAGCGGCCCGGCCGGGGTAGTAGCCCGACAGGTCCCGGCCGACCATGTGCCGTACCAGCTCGTCCGTAGTGGTCTGGGCGGTCCGCACTGTCGTCACCCGCCTGCCGTCCTTCAAGACGGTGATGCGCTCCGACAGGTCGAAGACCTCGGCCAGACGGTGCGAAACGTAGAGCAGCCCGATGCCCTGGTCCCGGAGCCGTCGCACGAGGGCGTAGAGGAGCTCGACCTCGTGGTCGGCCAGCGCCGCCGTGGGCTCGTCCATGATGAGCAGCCGGGCGTCGAGGGCGAGCGCCTTGGCGATCTCGACCACCTGACGCTGGGCGATGCCGAGCCGGCCGACCGGCGCGTCCACCGGCATCGGGCCCGCGCCCATCGAGGCGAGCAGCGCCGAGGTGCGGGCGAGCATCTCGCGCCGGTCGACCAGACCCCGGCGTACCGGCTCGTGTCCTAGATAGACGTTCTCCGCGACCGTGCGATCCGGCAGCAGGGTGAACTCCTGATGGATGATCCCGATTCCGGCGCGCCGGGCTTCCCGCGGCCCCCGGAACGTCCGTGTCTCGCCGGCGAACACGACGCTGCCCTCGTCAGGCGCGTACCCACCGGAAATGATCTTCATAAGGGTCGACTTGCCCGCGCCGTTCTCCCCGACGACGGCGTGCACCTCACCGGGCGCCACGTCGAGATCGACCCCGTCGAGGACCCGTACCCCTAGAAACGACTTGCCGACGGCCCGCAGAGCCAGCAAGGGCGAACTCTCACTCGAAGTAGTCATCTACGACTGCATATGCATGCCGGGGATCGACGTCCAGCGATCGACCCTTGACAGTGAGTAAACATCACACGTATGAAGATAGATGCTTCGAAATACTTCCGCAATCATCGTCTCGGACCAGAGGTGGCGTCCACAAAGCCTTCCGGAGCGCGCCATCCGGTCGCTGGACGCCTATCCGAGGGCGGAAGGGCATGAGTCCCCAGCGTTACACCCGGATAAATTGACACATCCCCATATCACAGTCAGTAACTTTCGGGTGAACGTTAACAACCCTGACCAGGAGAGATGCATGCGTCGCTCAACACTCACCGTAGGGGTGATCGCGGGCATGCTGCTCGCGCTCGCCCTTGTGGTCCCGGCATCGGCCGCCCCGGCCTTCCGCGCCCTGCTCTTCACCAAGACCACCGGTTACCGTCACGACTCGATCGCCGCCGGCATCTCGATGTTCCAGCAGCAGGCCGCGGCCAACAACTTCGAGCTGGTCCAGAGCGAGGACGCCGGCGTCTTCACCACGGCCAACCTCGCCACCTTCGACGTGCTCATCATGTTCCAGACCTCGGGCATGGTGTGGACGTCGGCCGCCCAGCGGCAGGCGGTGGAGGGTTACCTCGCCTCCGGCAAGGGCATCGTCGCCGTCCACAACGCCACCGACATGGGCATCGAAGGCGAATACCCGTGGTGGGACCAGACGATCAACGCCGGCGCGCATATGCCGGAGCACTCCCCCGGCGTCCTGCAGGGCACCGCGATCGTGGCCGACAAGACGCATCCCTCCACCACCGGTCTGCCCGACCGCTGGGTCCGCAACGAGGAGTGGTACAACTTCGACCGCAACCCACGCGGCGACGTCCACGTCCTGGTGACCGCGGACGAACGGACCTACAACCCGGGCTCGCGCGCGATGGGCCCCGATCACCCGATCTCCTGGTGCCGCAACGCCGCCGGTGGCCGGGTGTGGGCCACCGCGATGGGCCACGCCGCCGAGTCCTACAGCGAGACGAACTTTCGCAACCACGTGCTGGGCGGGGTGAAGTGGGCCGCCGGCAACGCGCCCGGCGACTGCGGCGGGACCGTCTGGGGCAACTTCGAGAAACGCGCGCTGGACGACAACACCGCCGACCCAATGGCGCTGGCCGCCCTGCCGGACGGACGGGTCCTCTACGTCCAGCGCGGCGGACAGGTGAAGATCTTCAAGCCCACCACCAACAGCACCGTCACGGCGGGAACGCTCAGCGTCTACACCGGCGGCGAGGACGGCCTCACCGGGGTGGCGCTCGACCCGAACTTCGCCGGCAACGGGTACGTGTACCTGTACCATTCGCCCGCGAGCAGCTCGACGGACGTGAACCGGGTCTCCCGCTTCACCCTCACCGGCGACACGCTGAACGTCGCCAGTGGGGTCACCGTCATCGACGTCCCGGCGTACCGGGACCGTACCTTCCCCGAGCCGGGACACACCGGCGGATACATCGAGTTCGGTCCGGACGGCAACCTTTACATCGGCACCGGCGACGACACCCCGCCGAACCTCGACCCGAACTGGCAGGGGTACGCGCCGCTGGACTGGCGCAGCGGCAAGGCCAACCTCGACGCGGCCCGCACGGCCGGCAACACCAACGACCTGCGGGGCAAGCTGCTGCGCATCCGGCCCCAGACCGGCGGCGGCTACACCGTGCCGTCGGGGAACCTCTACCCGGCGGGAACCGCGCAAACCCGGCCGGAGATCTACGCGATGGGCTTCCGCAATCCCTTCCGCTTCTCCATCGACCCGGCCAACGGCTGGGTCTACCTGGCCGATTACGGACCCGACCGCAACCCGCCGACCACCAACCGGGGACCGGAAGGACTCGTCGAACTCAACGTGATCAAGGCCGCGGGCAACTACGGCTGGCCGTTCTGCCACGGCGACAACCAGCCCTACGCCCCCTTCAACCCCGACACCGGCGTGGTCGGCGCCAAGTTCAACTGCTCGTCACCGGTCAACAACTCCCCCAACAACACCGGACTGACCAGCCTGCGACCGGTCGTCGCGCCGAACATGTGGTACGGCTACGGCACCTCACCGACCTTCCCGGAACTCGGCTCGGGCGGCTCCGCACCGATGGGCGGACCGGTCTACCGCTACGACGCGGCCAACACCTCCGCGACGAAGTTCCCGCCCTACTACGACGGGGTTCACTTCTTCTACGAGTGGTCCCGCAACTACGTCAAGGAAGTGCACTTCGACTCCAGTACCGCGGTGACGCGTACCAACCCGTTCCTGCCGGGCGGGCAGTTCAACAAGCCGATGGACATGGAGTTCGGCCGGGACGGTTCGCTCTACCTGCTCGAGTGGGGCACCAACTTCGGCGGCGGCAACAGCGACTCCGGGCTCTACCGGATCGACTACATCCAGGGTGGACGCTCGCCGATCGCCAAGGCCACCGCGACGCCCACCAGTGGCACGGCGCCGCTGACGGTCCAGTTCAGCAGCGCGGGCACGGCCGACCCCGATCCCGGCAGCACGCTGAGCTACCAGTGGACGTTCGGTGACGGCACCACCTCCACGACCGCCAATCCCAGCCACGTCTACAGCCGCAACGGCAACTACGCCGCTCAGCTGAAGGTCACCGACAACTCCGGCAAGTCCGGCTTCGCCAACGTGGCGATCACGGTCGGCAACACCGCCCCGGTCGTCACCATCACCACCCCAGCCAGCGGCGGCATGCTGAACTTCGGGGACAAGGTGTCGTACTCGGTCACCGTCACCGACCCGGGCGGCGCCGCGGTCGACTGTTCCAAGGTCATCGTCAATCCCGCCCTCGGGCACGACGACCACGCGCACGAGACGACCGAATATCCGGGCTGCTCCGGCACCATCTCCACGGACCTGCTCGGCGGGCACCCCGACGGCGCCAACCTCTTCTACGTCCTCAACGCGCGGTACACCGACAACGGGGGCGAGGGCGGCGCGGCCCCGCTGACCGGCTACGGCCAGGCGATCCTGCAACCCAAGCACAAGCAGAGCGAGTACTACTCCAGCCAGTCCGGGACCCGGGTCGTCGACCAGTCCGGCGCGGAGAGCACCAAACGCATCGGCGACATCTCCACCGGCGACTGGGTGGCCTTCACCCCGATGAGCCTGGCCGGCATCTCCACGGTCAGCTATCGGGTCTCGTCCCCGTCGGGCGGTGGGTCGATCGAGCTGCGAGCCGGCTCGCCCACCGGCACCCTGCTCGCCACCACCACGGTGCCCAGCACCGGCGGCTGGGACAACTACCAGTCCACAGCACCGGTGAGCGTCACCGGCGGCGGCGGAACCCAGACGCTCTACATGGTGTTCCGCAACGGCGGGTTCGACCTCGACTCGCACACCTTCGGCGGGAACGGCGTCGGGGTGCCGAGCGCCGGCGGCGTGGCCGGAAAGACCTGGACGCTCACCGCCGTGCACAGCGGCAAGCTGATGGACGTCAGCGGCGTCTCCACCGCCGACGGCGCCCAGATCAACCAGTGGGCAGCCACCGGCGGCACGAACCAGAGATGGCAGGCGGTGGACGCCGGCGGCGGCGCCGTCACGCTGAAAGCGGTGCACAGCGGCAAGTGCGCGGAAGTGATCGGCGGCTCCACGGCGGCGGGCGCATTCCTGCAACAGGCCACCTGCACCAGCGGCAACCAGCAGAAGTTCACCGCCGTGCCGACCGGGACGTCCGGTGTCTACAACGTACGCAGCGTGATGAGCGGGCTCTGCGTCGACGTCAACGGCGCGGCGACCACTGACGGGGCGCGGCTTCTGCAGTGGACCTGCCAGAACTCGGCGAACCAGCAGTGGCGGTTCACCCAGGTGTGACGAACGGAGGACGGGGCGGGTGTGACCCGCCCCGTCCTGCGCGGCGGTCGGCTACGCGCGGGACCAGGACTGGTTGGATCCGCCCGTGCAGTCCCACAACTGAATGCGCGTGCCGTTCGCGGTGCCGTTCTGCGTCACATCGAGGCAGCGCCCGGAGGCCACTCCGGTGACGGTGCCATTGCCGTTGACGCTCCACTGCTGGTTGGTGCCACCGTTGCAGTCGTAGATGACGACCGGTGTGCCGTTGGCGGTTCCCCGGCCGCGGGCGTCGAGGCACTTGGTGCCGTAGACCCGCAGTTCCCGGGCGGAAGTGCCGGTCCACTGCTGGTTCGTGCCGCCGTTGCAGTCATAAATAGCGACCTGTGTGTTGTTGGCGGTGCCGGCGCCAGGAACGTCGAGACAACGACCCGAGCCGCCGTTGCGGAGCCGATTGCCGGGCACCGGGTCGGTGCCGGTGAGGCCCCACGCGTACCGGAGCCGTCCGGCGCCCGTGACGTTCGGAGTGGTCAGGGTCAGGTTGGTGCCGCTGCCCTGCAGCTTCTGCATGGCGTACCAGTCGTCGTTCTGCCCGGCGGTGATCTTGCCGCCGATACCGGGCCAGTAGACGGAGCCCATGCCGAGCTCGCGCAGCACCTGGGTGGTGGCGCGGAAATAGCGGACGAAGTTGTCGGAGCTGGTGGTGTCGTCGTAGTTGAGGCCGGTGTCCATGGGGGCACCGAACTCGTCGATGACGGTTCGGTCGGCGCAGGTGCCGATGGCATCGCGGAGGAAGTTCACCCACCCGTCGTACGTCTTCGCGCCGCTGAAGAACGTGTAGTGGTGCAGGGACAGGTACGTCCCCTCGAAGCGGCTGTCGGCGCACATCGTCTTGATGTCCTGGTTCAAGCCGGAACCGCTGATGAACACACGGTTGCGGGGCACCGACGGTCGCGCGGCGAGCCACGCGGCGGCCACATTCTTCCAGTCGGCCGCGCTGTAGCCGGCCGGCTCGTTCATCGGCTCGAAGTAGACCAGCGGGTCGGCGCCGTACTTGGCCACGACGGTGTTCCACATCGTGTTGAAGGCGGCGGTGTCGGTGACCCGGCCACCGGAGGACGCCCGGCCGTCGTCCCAGAACGAGAGGATGACCTTCATGCCGCGGGCGGTCGCCGAGTCCATGACGCCGGTGTAGGAATTCCACCACGCCGTGCCGACGGAGGCGGTGTTGATCGGCAGCCGGACGGTGTTCGCGCCGAGGTTGCGCTCGAAGCCGGCGAGGACGGCGTCCGCCTTGGCGCGGACGGTGGCGTAACTGTCACTGCTGCTCAACCCGTACAGGACCAGCGGTTCTCCGGTGAAGTTGTCGCCGGCACGGGCCCAGTTGACGCCCCGGAACTGGCTCGTCGCGGCCGACGCGCTCGGTGCGGCGGCCACCAGGACCAGCGGGACAGCCGCCAGCGCTGTCACGGCCCCGGCCAGCGCCGCGACGAGGCGCCTCACCGCCGGCCGTCCGATCCGGCGGCGCCGAGCCGGAGGATGCGCCACGGGACGAACTGTGGCCGGTACAGCGGTTTCGGCTGCTCGGGAACCCGTCAATCGTCGTCGGATCATGATGCTCCCTGTCGGGTGGTGGGAACGCGCGCTCGGCGCGGACCGTGAGCATTGACTGGTTTCTATCTGATGTCTATCGTATGACGTCACATGAATGTTTGACCCAGCAGGACGCTCCGGACGCTCTTCGCTGACCGTCAACAGCATGTTAACGTTAACATTTCTTGATCTGAAGACTGCGGCGATGGTGACAAGGACTGCCGCCGCACGCATCACTGCGGGTTCACCGCAGCCTCAGTGCCGGTCGCACCCAAGGCAGCGCCCACCGGGCGTACCGGCCGGTCCGGCATTTACCGGTAGGGCTCGGCTCGACGGCATGACAGATCCAACCCCCCGACGCCTAGGCGCCACGTCCGAATCTGAAGCTGACGACCAAAGGTGTGACCGTCCATGAGAAAACGTGTGATGGCGGCGGTAACGACCGCCGTTCTTTCGGCCGCCGGCATAGTGGCGACCACTCTCGGCCCCGGGTCGCCGGCCGCCGCCCACCCGGTCAACGCGGCCGACTTCCAGCAGGTCGAGCTGGCCCGAGGGGTGGGCGAGATGGGCGAGCCGATGTCGATGGCGGTGCTGCCGGACCGCTCGGTGCTCCACACCGCCCGCAACGGCGTGCTGCGCCGGACCACCGCCGCCGGGGTCACCACCGTGATCGGCACCCTGCCGGTCTACACGCACGACGAGGAGGGCCTGCAGGGCGTGGGGGTGGATCCGGGTTTCTCCAGCAACCGGTTCATCTACCTGTTCCACGCACCGCCGTTGTCCACTCCCAGCGGTGACGCGCCGGCAACCGGTACGGACTTCTCCTCGTGGAACGGGGTGAACCGGCTGTCCCGGTTCACCCTCAACGCCGACTACACCCTCAACACGGGCAGCCAGGCGACCGTTCTGGAAGTGGCGACCAACCGCGGCATGTGCTGCCACGTCGGCGGCGACATCGACTTCGACGCGGCCGGGAACCTTTACCTGTCCACAGGGGACGACTCGAATCCGTTCGACTCCAGTGGTTACACGCCCATCGACGAGCGCACCAATCGCAATCCGGTCTACGACGCTCAGCGCAGTGCGGGCAACACCAACGACCTCCGCGGCAAGGTGCTGCGGATCAAGGTGAACCCGGACGCGACGTACTCGATCCCCTCGGGCAACCTGTTCCCGCCCGGCACCGCCCGGACCCGGCCGGAGATCTTTGCGATGGGCCTGCGCAACCCGTTCCGGCTCAGCGTCGACAAGTCGAGCGGTGCGGTGTACGTCGCCGACTACGGACCCGACGCCGGCACGACCAGCTCGACGCGCGGACCGGCGGGCCAGGTGGAGTTCAACCGGATCACCTCGGCCGGCAACTACGGCTGGCCCTACTGCACCGGCTCGAACACGACGTCGGAGACCTACGTCGACTACACGTTCCCGTCCGGACCGTCGGGGAACCGGTTCAACTGCGCCGCGCCGGTCAACAACTCCCCGCGCAACACGGGGCTGACCAACCTGCCGGCGGCGCGCCCGGCGTGGATCAAGTACGACAACTGCTCGCTGGCCGCGTTCGGTTGCGGCTCGGAGTCGCCGATGGGCGGCGCGGTGTACCGCTACGACGCCGCCAACCCGTCCACGGTCAAGTTCCCGGCCGCACTCGACGGGCACTACTTCGCGATGGAGTTCGGCCGGCGCTGGATCAAGAGCATTGACGTCAACGCCGACGGGTCGGCCGGGCAGATCAGCGAGTTCCCGTGGCGTGGCACCCAGATCATGGACAGCGCCTTCGGCCCCGACGGAGCCCTCTACGTGCTGGACTACGGCACCGGCTGGGGCAGCGGCGACGCGAGTTCCGCCCTGTACCGCATCGAATACAACGGGGCCGGCAACAACCAGGCCCCGATCGCCCGCGTCGCGGCCAACCCCTCGTCCGGCGCCGCACCACTGACCGTCAGCTTCTCCTCGAGCGGCTCGTCCGATCCCGAAGGCGGGGCTCTGACCTACTCCTGGAACTTCGGTGACGGCAGCACCTCGTCGGCGGCCAATCCCAGCCACACCTACGCCAGTACCGGCCAGCGCACGGTGACGCTCACCGTGACCGATCCCGCCGGTCTCACCGCCACCGCCTCGACAACAGTCACGGTCGGCAACACCGCCCCCACGGTCGTGCTGAACACGCCGATCGACGGGGCACTCTTCGCCTTCGGCGACAGCGTGCCGTACACGATCACGGTGTCGGATCCCGAAGACGGCACCGTCGACTGCACCCGGGTGAAGCTGAGCTACCTGCTCGGCCACGACGACCACGCCCATCCGATCAGCTCGCGCACCGGATGCTCGGGAACGCTGCCGATCCCGGTGGACGGCGAGCACGACACGGCGGCCAACCTGTTCGCGGTGCTCGACGCGGAATACACCGACCAAGGCGCCAACGGCCAGCCCGCGCTGACCACCCGTACGCAGAAGATCCTCCAGCCCCGGCACCGGCAGGCCGAGCATCGCAGCACCCAGTCCGGCACCTCCCTGTTCAGCAAGGCGACCGCGGAGGGCGGTCAGACGGTCGGCGACATCCAGAACGGCGACTGGATCGCGTTCCAGCGATACTCGCTCGCGGGCGAGAGCCGGTTCACGGCCCGGGTCTCGTCGGGCGGCACCGGCGGCACGCTCGCGGTGCGCGCCGGATCGGCCACCGGCACGGTCCTCGGGTCCGTCACGGTGCCGACCACCGGCAGCTGGGAAACCTTCACCGACGTGTCGACGACCCTGTCCGGGGCGCCGTCCGGCACCACCACGCTGTACCTGACGTTCAGCGGCGGCTCCGGGACGCTGTTCGACGTGGACGCGTTCACGATCGGCACGGCGCCGAGCAGCGGAGGCACCGGCCGGATCGTCGGCGCGAGCGGTTCGTGTGTCGACGTCAACGGCGCCAGCTCCGCCGACGGCACCAAGATTCAGCTCTGGACCTGCGGCACCGGCACCAACCAGCAGTGGACCCGCAACGGCAACACCTGGCGGTCACTGGGCAAGTGCATGGGCGTGGCCGGCGGCGCGACCGCCGACGGCAGCCTGGTGCAGCTGTCGACCTGCAACGGCTCCGGCGCGCAGAACTGGACGTCGGGGACCAACGGATCCCTGGTCAACACCGGCTCAGGCAAGTGTCTGGACGCCAACGGCGGCAGCTCCGCCAACGGCACCCAGCTGATCATCTGGACCTGCCACGGCGGCACCAACCAACGCTGGACCCTGCCATGAGAGGAATCCCGGCCATGCGACCACTTACCCGCACACTCCTGGGCGCGGCAGCAGCAGTGCTGCTGACCGTCGTCGGCACCGGCGGAACACCGGCGTACGCCGCCGACGCACCGTACGACGTGTTGGTGTTCTCCAAGACGGCCGGCTTCCGGCACGACGCGATCCCGGCCGGCATCCAGTTGATCCGTGATCTGGGCGCGGCGAACAGCTTCACGGTGACCGCGACCGAGGACTCCAACCAGTTCACCGCGACCAACCTGGCCCAGTTCGAGGCGGTCGTCTTCCTCAACACCACCGGCGACGTGCTCAACAGCACCCAGCAGACCGCCTTCGAGAACTACATCCGGGCCGGCGGCGGATACGTCGGAGTGCACTCGGCGTCGGACACCGAATACGACTGGTCGTTCTACGGTCAGCTGGTCGGGGCCTACTTCTCCTCGCACCCGGCGATCCAGCAGGCGACCGTACGGGTGGAGGACCGAGCGCACGCGGCGACCGCCGGGCTGGGGACGAGCGTGGCGCGCACCGACGAGTGGTACAACTTCCGCACCAATCCCCGATCGTCGGCCCGGGTGCTGTCGTCCCTGGACGAGTCGAGCTATTCCGGCGGCACGATGGGCGGCGACCACCCGCACACCTGGTGCAAGACCTACCAGGGCGGGCGCTCGTTCTACACCGGAAGCGGGCACACCCAGGCCAGCTACACCGAGGCGGGCTTCCGGGCGCTGATCCTCGGCGGCATCCGGTACGCGGCCAACCGCACCAAGGCCGACTGCCGGCCGGAGACCGGTTACACCAGTCTTTACAACGGTTCCACCACCGGTTGGTCCCAGGCCGGACCGGGCGCGTTCAGCAACAGCAACGGAACGCTGACCTCGTCCGGTGGGCTGGGCATGCTGTGGTACAGCACCAAGGAGTTCCGCTCCTACTCGTTGAAGCTCGACTGGATGATGCCGGGCGACGACAACTCCGGCGTCGTGATCGGGTTCCCGGCCGGCAGCGACCCGGACGCGGCCATGGCGAACGGGTACGAGGTGCAGATCGACGCCACCGACTCGGCGGACCGGACCACCGGCGCGGTGTACGGGGTCAAGTCGGCCGACATCGCCGCCCGCGACGCGGCGCTGAACCCACCGGGTGAGTGGAACACCTACGAGCTGCTGGTCGAGGGGGAACGGCTGCGGGTCTTCCTGAACGGCGTCGTCGTCAACGACTTCACCAACACGGATCCCGCGCGGTCGCTGACCTCCGGCTACCTCGGCATCCAGAACCACGGCACCGGTGACGACGTGTCGTTCCGCAACATCCGGATCAAGGAGTCGGGCGGTACGACTCCCCGGACCGGCCCGATCACCAGCGCCGGCGGCAAGTGCGTCGACGTCAACGGCGCCAGCTCCGCCGACGGCACGAAGATTCAGCTGTGGCGCTGCGCCGGCAGCTCGAACCAGCAGTGGACGGTCAACGGGAACACCCTGCGCTCGCTCAACAAGTGCATGGGCGTCGCCGGCGGCAGCACCGCGAACGGCGGGCTGGTCCAGTTGTCGACGTGCAACGGCTCCGGCGGCCAGAACTGGACCCCGGGAACCAACGGCTCCCTGGTCAACCCCCAGTCGGGCAAATGCCTGGACGCCAACGGTGCCGGCACCGCGGACGGGACCCAACTGATCATCTGGACCTGCCACGGCGCCGCCAACCAGCGCTGGACCCTTCCGTAATGCGCCGTGGGGAGACATCACATGACTGACATGACACGCCGGAAACTCCTCGCCGCCGGGGTGGCCGGGGCCGGGGCCGCACTGCTGCCGACCGGGTGGACCGCGGCCGCCAAGGCCGGTGCGGCGCCACCGGCGGGTGTGCTGGCGGCCGGGGACCTGGCTCTCTGGTACGACGAGCCCGCGGGAACGGACTGGCTGCGGGCCCTGCCCGTCGGAAACGGGCGACTCGGGGCCATGGTGTTCGGCAACATCGACACCGAACGGCTCCAGCTCAACGAGGACACCGTCTGGGCGGGCGGTCCCTACGACTCGGCCAACACCCGGGGCGCGGCCAACCTGGCGGAGATCCGGCGACGGGTGTTCGCCGACCAGTGGACCTCGGCCCAGGATCTGATCAACCAGACGATGCTCGGCAACCCCGTCGGGCAGCTGGCGTACCAGCCGGTCGGCAACCTCCGCCTCGCCGTCGGCAGCGCGTCCGGCGCATCGCAGTACAACCGGACGCTCGACCTGACCACCGCCACGGCGACCACCACGTACGTGCTGAACGGCGTGCGCTATCAGCGGGACGTCTTCGCGAGCGCGCCGGACCAGGTGGTGGTGGTCCGGCTGACGGCCGACCGCGCGAATGCGATCACCTTCAACGCGACATTCGACAGTCCACAGCGGACGACCGTGTCCAGTCCCGACTCCACGACGATCGCGCTCGACGGCATCTCCGGCGATATGGAGGGCATCGCCGGCTCGGTCCGGTTCCTCGCCCTGGCCGGCGCGAGCGTCACCGGGGGCACGGTCAGCAGCTCCGGCGGCACGCTGCGGGTCTCCGGAGCCACGAGCGTCACCGTGCTGGTGTCCATCGGCTCCAGCTACGTCAACTACCGCACGGTCAACGGTGACTACCAGGGCATCGCGCGACGGCACCTCGCCGCCGCCCGCACCGTCGGCTTCGACCAGCTGCGCGCCCGGCACGTGGCCGACCACCAGGCGCTCTTCAACCGGGTGACGATCGACCTGGGGCGCACGACGGCGGCCGATCAGACCACCGACGTGCGGATCGCCCAGCATGCGAGCGTCAACGACCCGCAGTTGTCGGCCCTGCTGTTCCAGTACGGCCGTTACCTGCTGATCGCCTCCTCGCGGCCGGGCAGCCAGCCGGCCAATCTGCAGGGCATCTGGAACCAGGAGATGGCCCCGTCCTGGGATTCCAAATACACCATCAACGCGAACCTGCCGATGAACTATTGGCCGGCCGACACCACGAACCTGTCCGAGTGTTTCCTGCCGGTCTTCGACATGATCAGGGATCTGGCGGTGACCGGGGCTCGCACGGCCAGCGTGCAGTACGGCGCGGGCGGCTGGGTGACCCATCACAACACCGACGCCTGGCGCGGGTCGTCGGTCGTCGACGGCGCGCTGTGGGGCATGTGGCAGACCGGCGGCGCCTGGCTTTCCACGATGATCTGGGACCACCACCTGTTCACCGGGGACGTCGAGTTCCTCCGCGCCAACTATCCGGCGATGAAGGGCGCCGCGCAGTTCTTCCTCGACTCGCTGGTGACCCACCCGACACTCGGACATCTGGTCACCAACCCCTCGAACTCCCCCGAGCTGCCCCACCACTCGAACGCCAGCGTCTGCGCCGGACCGACGATGGACAACCAGATCCTGCGCGATCTGTTCAACGGCGTCGCTCGCGCCGGCGAGGTCCTCGGGGTCGACTCCACCTTCCGTACCCAGGTCCTGGCGGCCCGGGACCGGCTGGCACCGACCAAGGTCGGCTCACGCGGCAACATCCAGGAGTGGCTCGCCGACTGGGTGGAGACCGAGCGCACGCACCGGCACGTCTCCCACCTGTACGGCCTGCATCCGAGCAACCAGATCACCCGGCGAGGAACGCCCCAGCTGTACCAGGCCGCGCGTCAGACGCTGGAACTGCGCGGCGACGACGGGACCGGTTGGTCGCTCGCCTGGAAAATCAACTATTGGGCACGGCTGGAGGACGGTGCGCGCGCCCACAAACTCATCCGCGACCTGGTGCGGACCGACCGGCTCGCGCCGAACATGTTCGACCTGCACCCCCCGTTCCAGATCGACGGCAACTTCGGCGCCACCTCCGGGATCGCCGAAATGTTGCTGCACAGCCACAACGGCGAGCTGCACGTGCTGCCCGCGCTGCCGTCGGCCTGGCCCAGCGGCAGCTTCACCGGCCTGCGCGGCCGGGGCGGACACACGGTCGGCGCCTCCTGGAGCAGCACCAGCACCGAACTCGTCATCACCCCGGACCGCGCCGGCACGGTCCGGGTCCGCAGCCGGATCTTCACCGGCACCTTCGAAATGCGCGACGAGACGAGCGGCGCCGCGGTGCAGCCGACGCGCATCGAGGCCGACCTTGTCCAGTTCACCGGCCAGGCCGGACACACCTACCGCGCGTCGGCCGCACCGTCGGGACCGGTGGAGACCGGCGTGAACTACCGGCTGGTGGCCCAGCACAGCGGGAAGGCCGCCGACATCAACGGTGCGTCGACCGCCGCCGGCGCGCAACTGATCCAGTGGCAGGCCACCAGCGCCCTCAACCAGCGGTTCGATTTTCTGTCCTCCGACGGTGGCTACTACCGGATCCGGGCCCGGCACAGTGGTCTGGTGCTGCAGGTCGCCGGGACCGGAACCGGCGCCGACATCACCCAGCAGACCGACGCCAACACCACCAGCCAGCAGTGGCGGGTGGAGGACCAGGGCGGCGGAGTGGTCCGGCTGCTCAACCGCCAGAGCGGATTGGCCATGGACGTGTGGCAGGCCGCCACCGCCGACGGCGCACGCATCTCCCAGTGGACCCCCGGTGGCGGCGCCAACCAGCGTTTCCTGCTCCAGCGCATCTAGTCCTGGACTTCGCACATGCTTTGGAGTGAATGCCCGTCACTCTGATCATGATCGATGTGTTGGTCTGGGTATGGGTGTGACAGGTGCTCCACGTCGTAGTGCTGTGCGTCCTCGT
>NZ_RJAC01000045.1 GCF_003999975.1 Actinoplanes solisilvae
GGGCAGCAGCGGCCGCACGAGCTGCCACAACGACTCCGGGCAGTACTTCTCCACATCACTCACACCCGTACAACGAATGATGTTGGTCCTCAACAACCCCTATCGAGATGCGGTCTTAGGCGGCCGAGGGCCTTGACGTTGTCAGGATGGTCGCCCTGTCCCGCGGCGTAGCACCGTGCGGCAGAACCGGTGTACTCGTACGGGCGTCTGATCTTGGTTCGCCACGCGATGTCTGAAGCCGGCATGGCAACCCGAGTGGCCGCAATCGCCGAAATCCTCCTGGGGTATGAGCGCGATCAGCTCGCGGCCTGACGAAAAGGAAGCACGAAGGCCGCACTGTGGATTCGCCAGGGTCGCGCGGGGCGCCCCGTTGAGCGAATAGGAACAGAAATGGCTGACTGCAATGGCGGGCGCATTCTGGTGGCTGCGCCGCGCAACGATTGGGCGGCGATCAAAGGTGCGGGACACCTCGTCCACCACGAACCGGACGGGCGCGCCTGCCTCCGGACGATGTATGCCATGAAGCCGGATCTGGTCCTGATCGACGTCGAGCTGACGGACCTGAGCGGGTGGAGCGCCCTGGGACGGATCCGGGAGATCAGCGACGTCGCCGTCATCATGATGACCCCGACCGGTGGAGAGCGTGACGTCGTGCGGAGCCTGCGGATGGGCGCCGACGACTGCGTGAGCCGGGGGGTCCCGCCGGTCGAGCTGCTGGCCCGGGCCGAGCGCCTGCTGCGGCGGGTACCGGCCCCACGCTGGGCGGACGACGCTTTCGAAGACGACCGGCTCCGGGTGGATCCTGCGCGCCGTTCGATCGTCGCGGACGGGCAGCCGGTGCGGCTCACACCGATCGAGTTCCGGCTGCTCGCCACGCTGACCCGCAACGCCGGGATAGTGCTTTCCCGCCGCCGGCTCCTGGAGCTGGTCTGGGACGACCCGACCGGCATCGGTGAGGAGCGGGTGAAGTTCGCCGTGCTGCGGTTGCGCCGGCGGCTCGGTTGGGCGGGTTCGGCGGACTCGCCGGTCGAGTGCGTCCGTGGATTCGGTTACCGGTACGCGCGGCAGGGGCCTCTGATGTGAGCGCATTTCGGTAGAGCGAGGTCCTACCACGGTCGTACTACTGAAAACTGACTACAGGGCCGCTCCGGCGGTATGTGATGTGTACGTCGGCATAGTGCTCCGGATTTGAAAGGAAGAGAGATAGTGGCTCAGCGAAAATATTGTTCGACGGTTCTGGCGCACCTGGGGACGGTGGCGGTATTCGCGGGCGGGGTTGTGCTGGGAGTGGGCGCGAGTGCGCGCGCAGCCGAGCCGATGCCGGAGTTTCCCACGGTTGTGCAGCAGAGCGTCCCGTTCGCCGGGCTCGACCTCGTGCAGACCTCCACCGGAGTGAAGACCGGGGAATCGTCACACACGGGGCCGAGGTTCGGGCCGCTCCAGGGTCCTGGAAGCCCAAGGCTGGATCCGCCTCTCTCCCCTCGGTTCGACCGTATCGACGTCGGTCTGGACTCCACGAGGCTGGGAGCGTGCTGTGGCTGAGCGGTTTCGCTGGACGCGTCTGTCGCGGGTCGGTGCCCTCGCCCCCGCGGCCGGCGCGACCGCACTTGATCTTTGGATCTGCTGGCACCGGGACTCGCCCGGGCGGCCGCACCCGCCCCTCTGGTCGCTCAGTCTCATGTTGGCGTGCACCGCGCTCGCCGGCCTCGTGCTGCTCGGGCGCCACAAACGGCCGCTACTGGTCTTTGCGCTCATCTGCGCGTATAGCGTCGTGTTCTCTGCCCTGTCGTTCACCTCGCTGCCCACGCCGGCCTATTTCCCGATCATCAGCGTGTGGCTCGCTCTCTACACCGTGGCGGCCGCAGGCAAGGGGCGGTGGGTCTACGTCGCGCCGGGGATCGCGGTCGTGCCCGCGGCGCTCATCACCGCCTACATCGTGAAGGTGTCCATCGATCCGGTATCGACGACCCTGCCCCTGGTCGCCTCGGAGTACGCGTTCGCCATCTTCATCGCGTGGGGCGCGGGCCGATGGCGCCGGGCGAGCCGGGCGCAGATCGAGCAGCTGGAGTTCCGCCGGCAAGCCGAGGCGAACGAGGCCGCCAACCGTGTCCGGCTGACCGTCGCGCGGGAATTGCACGACGTCATCGCCCGCACGGTCACACACATGGCCTTGCAGGCCGCCGGCGCCGCCAAGCTGCTCCGCACCGACGCCGCCGCGGCCGAGGAGTCACTCGACCGTGTCCAAAGCCTGAGCACCCGGGCGATGGATGAGCTCCGCGAGATGCTGCTGGTTCTGCGCTCCGGCGGCGAGGTTCCGGCGGAGCAGGCGGCGTCCACGGAGCAGCCCGGATGGCTGACCCGCCTCGACGACCTGCTCGATCAGGCCCGCCAGGACAGCCTGAACGTAGGCCTTACCGTTTCCGGTACGCCGCAAGTGCTCGACGCCGGCACCGACTTGGTCGCATGGCGCCTGATCCAGGAAGCCCTGACCAACAGCCTCAAACACGCCGGGGTGGGTGGCCGGGCCCACGTGACCCTCCGGTGGGCCGACGACCTGCGGATCGGGGTCGACGACGACGGTGACGGGCAGCCCGACCCCGCGCTCGCCGGGTTCAGCACCGGCAACGGACTGCGCGGGCAGCACGAGCGTATCGGCCAGATCGGGGGCACCCTCCGCTACGGACCACGGCCAGAGGGTGGGTTCTCGGTCGTCGCGCACCTGCCGATCACCGCCGCCGTGAACGTGCCCACCCGGCCGCTGGTGAGCACGGGTTCCCTATCGGAACCTCGGTCCGGCCTGGGGTCGCAGCATGCCGTCTGACCCGGGGGGAATCATCCGGACCTTGGTTGTCGACGACGACCCGCTGGTGCGATCGAGCTTGAGCCTGCTGCTGCTCGGCGAGCCCGGCATCGCCGTCGTCGGCGAGGCGGAGGACGGCGACCGTGCCATTTCACGGGCGGACGAGCTGCGGCCGGACGTCGTGGTGATGGACATCAGCATGCCGGGCACCGACGGCATCGAGGCGACCCGGGTCATCGCGAGCGACGGGTTCAGCGACCCGGACGACCCGGTGAAGATCCTCATCCTGACGACGATCCAGATCGATGACATGGTGCGCCGGGCGCTGCAGGCCGGTGCCTCGGGATTCCTGCTGAAGAGCGCGGCGGGTACGCAACTCGTGCCCGCGGTCCGGCAGGTCGGCGCCGGTGACGCATGGATCGACCAGGCGGTGGTGAAGCAGCTCATCCGCGAGTTCGCGGGCCGCCCCGAGGACGCCGCACCGACCTCGGCCGAGCTCGACGTGCTGACCGCCCGCGAGCGTGAAGTCCTGAAGCTGGTCGGCCACGGGCTGTCGAACACCCAGATCGCCGAGCAGCTGTTCATCGGCGAGGCGACGGTGAAGACGCACTTCGGCCGGGTACTGATGAAGCTGGATCTGCGGGACCGTTCGCAGGCGACAGCGGCTGCCTTCCACACCCGCCTCATCGCGCCGGGCGACCGGCCACCGCCGCGGCGCGTCGCCCGGGCGAGGACGGTCCACTCCCTGCGATGACGGCGGAACCCTTGGCAGCCCTGCGGCGAGCGGGCGTACAAAGGGTGCATGGGAAAGATCGAGGATCGGATCACCGAGCTCGGACTCGTGCTGCCGCCGCCATTGACGCCGCCCGCGGGGACTCGCCTGCCGTTCCACAGCGTGCACGTGGTCGGTGAGCTGGCCTATGTCGCCGGGCACGGGCCGCAGGCGGCGGACGGGTCGATCGCGAGGCCGCTGGGCCGGGTCGGCGCCGAGGTGAGCCCCGAGCAGGCGTACGAGGCGGCGCGGCTGACCGGTCTGGCGATCCTGGCGAGTCTGTCACGCGCGGTCGGCGACCTCGATCGGATCGCGGCCTGGGGAAGGGTGTTCGGCATGGTGAACGTGGCCCCCGGGTTCGACCGCATGCCGGACGTCATCAACGGCTTCTCCGACCTGTTGACCGAGGTCTTCGGGCACGAGGTCGGCGGCCATGCGCGCAGCGCCGTCGGACTGGCGGCGCTGCCCTTCGGCATCCCGGTGGAGATCGAGGCCACGGTCCACCTGGGGGACTGACACGGCTCGAGACTGAATCACGCGACGGTCACGGTGATGGTGTGGCGGCCGGTCGCTCCGCTCGGGAACGGTGTGGCGCGCGCGTCGGTCTGCACCTGTCCGGTGCCGTCGGTGGCCCGGACAGACAGGGAGTGCGGGCCGGGCGTGGCGTTCCAGGTCCAGAGCCACTGCACCCACGTGTCGATCGACGGGACCGGCCGCAGCTCGGCCGCCTGCCACGGGCCGCCGTCGACGCTGACCTCGACCTTCGTGATTCCGCGGCGCTGGGCCCAGGCCACCCCGGCAACGGTCACCGGGCCGGCCGCCGGGCGTGCGAACGGGCGTGGCCGGTCGATCCGTGAGGCGGTGCGGACGGTGCCCGGGCGGGCCCAGCCACGTTCGACCCAGTAGGCGTCGAAGGCTGCGAAGGTGGTCAGTTCGAGTTCGCCGACCCATTTGCAGGCGCCGGCGTAGCCGTACAGTCCGGGGGTCAGCATGCGTACGGGAAAGCCGTGCTCGGGTCGTAGCGGCTCGCCGTTCATGGCGACCGCGAGCATGGTGTCCCGGCCGTCGAGGGCGGTCGCGAGGGGCGTGCCGATGGTCATGCCCTCGACCGACCGCGCGACGAGCTGGTCGGCGCCCGGACGCACACCGGCCTCCGCGAGCAGCGGGGCCAGCGGTACGCCGAGCCAGCGGGCGGTCCCGATGTAGGGGCCGCCGACCTCGTTGGACACGCAGTTGAGGGTGATGTCGCGCTCGATGAGCGGGCGCCGCAACAGTTCGTCGAGCGTCAGCTTCAGTTCGGTCGTGACCATGCCGTGAACGCGCAGCGTCCAGGTGTCCGGGTCGACGCGGGGAACGGTCAGCGCGGTGTCGACCCGGTAGAAGTCGGCGCTCGCCGTGGTGAAGCCCGGTGCGGCGCCCGCCGGCAAGGGCTTCGCCGGCGAGGTGGGCGCGGGAAGGCTGAGGTCGGTACGGGCACGACCGGCCGTACGGGTGAAGATTTGCGCCCCGGCCTCGGTGAGGACCGCGGCACCGGCCACCAACAGCGCGCCGCGCAGGAACGCCCGCCGGTCGCCGGGCTGGACAGCCGGCCGCAGCAGCCACCAGAGGGTCGCCCCGGCGATGACCGCCGCCAGCAGGGACGGGAACGGGGTGAAGACCGTGGCGGTGGGCCGGGTCAGGGCGGCGGTCGCGCCGGCCACGCCGAGCAGGGCGGCACCGGCCACGACCACGATCCGCCGCCGGCGGCCGAGGACGCCGATCGCCGCGGCGAACAGCGCCAGCACGAGGCCGACCGAACCGAGCAGCACCGGCTTGTCGTAGGTGCCGAGTTCCCGTACGGCGAACTCTTTCACCGCCGTGGGAGTGGCGTCGATGATCGCGCCGCCGACCACGATCAGGGGCGCCGCGCCGGGCCGGGTCACGGCGGCGAGAAGTTCCGCGACCGCGATCCCGAGTCCGGCGGCGAGTACCCCTGCGGCGGCGTCGCGCAGCAGGGCCCGCATCAGCTCTTCGGCATGAGGACGGTGTCGATGATGTAGACGTTGGCGTTGGCCGTCTGCACGTTGCCGCAGATCACCGAAGCCGCACCGTCGACCTGGAAGTCCTCGCCGGAGCCCATGACGGACAGGTCCTTGCCCTCCAGGGTCTTGTGGGTGCCGGACAGGTCGGACGGGGTGAGCTTCCCGGGCACGACGTGGTAGGTCAGGATGTCGGTCAGCGTCTTCTTGTCGGCGAGGACCTTCTTGAGGTCGGCCGCCGGGATCTTCTTGAAGGCGTCGTTGGTGGGCGCGAAGACGGTGATGCCGTCGGCCGAGTTGAGCGAGTCGACCAGGCCGGCCTGCTTGACCGCGGTGACCAGGGTCGACAGCAGGGGGTTGCCGGAGGCGGCGGTCGCGACGGGAACCTGGGCCATGGCCTGGAAGCTGCCCTTGTCGGACGGGTCGGTCGGGACGGCGGCACAGCCGCCGCCGAAGTTCGCCATGACCGGCGCGTCGCTGGCCATCATCGGTGCGGGGCTGGTCGTGGCGGGTGCGGCAGCCGGCTGGTCGGTGCCGGAGTCGTCGCTTCCGCAGGCCGCCAGCGAGATCGAGAAGATCGCGGCGGCGGTGACGGCGGTGAACTTGGTGGCGCGCATGGGTTGTTCCTCCTGCTTGGGGGCCTTTACGCGCTTTATTCGGAGTGGCAGCTGGCGCAGATTGGTCAGATCTCGGGCCAATTTCCCAAGCGTCGGCCGGCCCCGGGACGAAACCCGGGGCCGGCATCGAAAAGCTACGGTGCGGTGACGCCGTCCAGGATGCGGACCGCGTCGGTGCCCGGCGTGATGACAAGCTTGCGCGTCAGGGTGTAGGAGCCACCCGCCGGAACCTCGACGTTGAACCGGCTCATCACCCAGTTGCCCGCGGCGTAGACGTCGAAGGCGCTGGCCGGCGTGCCGTAGACGAGCCCGAAGACCTGCGGGTCCGTCCCCGTCATACCGATGTACGGCTTGGTCGGGGTGTACGCCGCCGTCGCGCCCGGGACCACCACGCCGGCGCCCGGAATGACACTGGCCTGCCCGGCCGCGTCGTGGTCCATCGCGTCACCGGTCCACACGCTGACCGGCGCCGGACCCGAGTTGTTCAGCGACGTCGACACCGTGGCGAAGTCGTCGCCGGGCTTCAGCGCGTACGTGGTCGTCGCCGTCAGTGACGGGAAGCCCTGCACCGGCCCCGACACCCGTACGACGGCCTGGTCGCCGGTCGCCTGCACGATCCGGACGTCGGTCGCGGCCACCGTCCGGTTGTCCCACGCGCTCGTGCCGGTCGGCTGGGTCGCCGACACGTACGGCAGGTTGATCCAGTCGAATTGGTCGGCCATGCCCCGCACCGCGAGGTCGACCGGCTTGCCCCGGGTGCCGCCGGAGAGCTGCGCGTCGTTGTACGCGTCGGCGATCGCCATCGAGAGCTTGTCGTTCTCGAGCGTGACGTCGCCGTACCCGGCCTCGACCAGACCCGAACCGAGCTGCTTGCCGTAGCTCGCCTCGACCTTGACCGGGCTCAGTGAGATGTCCCCGTCCGCCTCCGAGGTGACCGTCTGGTACCCCAGCTTCGACACCCGGACGCTGTACTGCCCGGCCGGCGCTTTGATGAGGTACTTACCCGCGGCGTCGGTGGTGGAGACAGCGACCGCCTTCCCGCCCTGCTCGAGCACGACCCGAGCACCCGAGACGGCTGTGCCGCCCGCGGTGATCGTGCCGGACGCACGGGGGACGTCGGGAACGGTCGCGTCGTGCAGGTCGATCTCGTCGGCCCACTTCGCGATGTTCCCGGTGGGGTCGCCGCCCGCGGTCGCGTAGTCGGTCAGGTGGTAGAAGCTGAACTGCCTCGTGGCCCCGGCCGCCATCGTCGCGTCGTAGTAGAGACCCTCGACATACCCGTACGCACCAACCGCGGCCGGTGTGTCCTGAGCCCACGCGAGACCGTGCGCGGCCTGCCCGTTCGTGGTCGCCGCGTCCGCACCGACATAAACGTAGTTCCCGGTCCAGCCCGAGGTCTTGATCCCCGGATTGACGCCGCTGTATCCAGGGATCCGCCCGTTGTCGACCGAGCTGTCCGGGTCGATCATGTAGTTGAAGTAGCCCTGGTAACCCGTCGTGCCGGTGTTGGTCAGCTTGACCGTCATCTTCACGACCGGCGCGTCCGGCAGCGTCTCGTACCGGACCTGCGCCTTGATGTTCGGGTCGCCCCGATACTGACCGCTACCCACCACGGCCGCCCCGTCGACCGCGAGGTCGGGCAGGTCGAGCTGGTCGTTGGGCCGATCCCACGAGTCGGGCGGCGTGAGGCTCGGACGCAGCAGCATCTCGCCCCAGTCGAGCGTCTCCGCGCCGTTGACGTCGTTGAGCATGAGGTCGGACAACGCGCCCTGCCCCAGACCACCGACGCCGTTGTTGGCCGCGGTGTACGGCGTCACCGACGCGCGGATCTTGTCGTTGGCGAGGTAGAAATACTCCTTGCCGGTTTCGGCATCGGTCCGCGTGCTTCCGGACCCATAATCAGGCGCGTACGTCGACCGGCCGGCCACGGGCTGCGCCACCTTGATCAGCTTCAGGTCAGCCGTCGTGCTCCCGCTCGGGCCGACCTTGACGCCGACGGTCGAGCGGCCGTCGGCGACCAGACCACGCTTCGCCGCCGTGACCGTCCAGTCGGCCGCGGGCAGACCCATCCGATAGCGCCCGTTGGCGTCGGTGGTGGTCACCGCGGTCTCCTGACCCTCGGCGACGGCGGTGACCTTCGCGCCGGCGATCGCCACGCCCGTCGACGGGTCGCGGACCGTGCCGGTCACGGTCGCCCAGCGCCGCGCCGACTCGCCACCCGGCACGTAGGCGTACAGGTTGCCGTCCCAGGCGCCCGCCACAACAGTGTTGCCGCTGACGGCCGGGCCCGCGCCCACCCACGTACCGATCTCGTGGTTCCACAGGATCTGCCCGGTGTCGGTGGCCAGCGCATAGAACTTGCCGTTGTTGGCCCCCACGAACAGCGTGCGGCCGGCCACGACCGGGCTCGACATGACGCCACCGTGGTAGATGTCGCCCGGCAGCGCCCGCTCCCAGATCACGTTGCCGGTCGAGGCGTCCAGCGCGACGACCGCCCCGCTCGGGAAGCCCATGTAGACGACGCCCTGGCTGACCGCCGCCGCGCTCGGCGTCGAACCGCTGGAGACGAGCGAACTGCGAGTGCTCTTGTACGTCCACAGGGTCGCGCCGGTCTTGGCGTCACGAGCGACGATGCCGTTGTTCGCGCCGATGAAGACCTTGCCCTCGGCCGCGGTCGGCACCCCGTCCTGCCAGGAGCCCAGCGATTCCGTCCCGGTCCATTTGCGTACGCCGGTGGCCAGGTCGTACGCGAGCACGCGATCGGCGGTCTCGTTGCCGACGAACACGGTCCCGTCCATCACGGCCGGCGTGCCGTCGCTCATCGTCGCGCCCGACATCGGCGAAGCCCAGATCTGCTTTCCCGTACGGGTGTCGAGCGCCTTGAGCACGCCCTGACTGCCGATTCCGAAGCGGGTCTGGTACGGCCACAGCACGGTGTGCCCGGACACGGCGGGGGAGTAGTAGCCGTACGTGCGCTGGTTGTTCGGGGCCGGCGCCTGCTCGGGCACGGCCTTCCAGCGCACCTTGCCGTTCTTGACGTCGACGGCGTAGAGCTCCGAGCCCAGCGTCGGCGCGAAGACCAGCCCATCCCCGTACGCAAGGCTGCCGTGGATCGACTGCGGAACCTTGACGTCCCACAGCTTCTTGCCGTCCTTGAGGCGCACGGCGTAGATGCGGCTGTTGCCGTCGCCGTTCTCGTCGCGGGTGCCCGCGTAGACGACGCCGTCGTGAATGACCGGCGACCCGGTGAGGAACGTGCCCTCGGTGCGGAAACTCCAGGCCAGACGGCGTCCGGCCTCCTGTGCCGGGGCGACACCGGTGTGGCCGTCGTCGCCGTGGTGCTGGTTCCAGTCCCCACGAGCCTCCGGCTTGAGCGCGCGCTCGTGCGTCAGCGTGAACTCGGCCGATTTGGTCCACGTCTTGCCCGCCGCGTCGACGACCTGCACGTCGACGGTCTGCCTACCGAGCTTCGGGCGGCCGTGCAGATCACCTGACCACGTGAACTCGCCACTGTGCCGCATCGGCGTCCAGTGTTTGTCGCCGCTCGTGCGGAAACTCGCCGAGACGACCTCGTCCCCGGTGTCGTACGCATTGATCTGGATGCCCGGGAAGCCCGCGGCCGGCACCTTCGAGCCGGGGGCGGGGCTGACGATCGTGAGGTGCTCGTTCTCGCCGTACATGCGGAACGGGTTGTCGAAGCCGGCGCCCGCCATGTGGATGTAACGGAAACCGCGCGGCGCGTTGTCGATCGTGTACGAGCTCGACACGGTCTGGATGTGCTTGGCCGTCGAGGCGAACTTCGAGTCGTTCTCGACATGGTTGGAGTGCTCGTGGCCGACCAGGATGAGCTGCGCCCTGTACTTCTCGAGCACGTCACCGAAGGCGTCGTACTCCGACGGCGAGCCGAACGGCACGTTCATCGGCTGGTGGGTGAGCACGACCAGCTCGATCGGGTTCTTCTTCGTCAACGGAACGCTCGCGGCGAGGTCGTCCTTGAGCCACTGGAGCTCCTCCTCGAACGGCGCCGATCCGTTGTTCTCGAGCACCACGAAGTGCCGGTTGCCGTAGTTGAACGAGTACCACTCCGGGCCGACGTTCTTGCGATAGTTCTCGATCTTGTCGGCGTACGCGGAACCCCCGGCGTACTCGTGGTTGCCGACGGCCGGCCACACACCGACGGCCGACTGCTGCACGCTGCGCCGGTACGTGTCGAACTGCCCCTGGCTGGCGTCGTTCGTGAGGTCACCGCTGACCGCGATGAACCTCAGGTCCGTACCCGTGGAGTTGATCTCTCGAACCTGGTCGGGCAACTGGGCGTTGACGTGCGGGTCGGCGACGTTGGCCCAGGAGAACCGGTCGCCGTCGGAGACCTGGTCGCGCAGCAGAGCGAAGTCGGCCGCGGGCGTCGCGCCGTCGGCCAGCGAGCCGAGGTCGGCCCAGAACCGGGGCTCCTTGAACTCGTCGAGGCCAAACCGGTAACCGCGCGGCTGTGAGGCCCACACGATGTCGGTCTTGCGGCGATCGGTCGAGATGGACAGCGAATAGGTGCCGTCGGCCGCGGTCGTGGTGGCGACCACGCCGTCGGAAATCCGCACGCCGCCCTTGCCTGGCTCACCGGCATTACGGCTGCCGTCGCCGTTAGTGTCGACAAAAACGGTGCCGGTGACTGTGGCTTTCGGCGGATCTATTGCATAAGCCACGTAGGACGTGACAGGGCCCACCACAACGCTGGCGGCGAGCCCCAGCGCGGCGGTGTACAGGACGACGCGCAAGCGTGCGCGTGTCCAGCGGGACGCGGACATCGAGTTCCTTCGAGATCGGGAGCTGGGTGGGTCAGGTCAGGAGCGGCGAGCGTTCGGCGAACCAGACCAGTCCGGCACCGGCGACGGCGATGGTCGCCGCGAGGGTGCCGAGCGTGAGGGCGCGGGCGGTTGCGGCCCGGCGCAGGTAGGACAACGCTGGGAAAGCCAGCGCGATGATCGTGAGCTGGACGAGCTCGATGCCGACGTTGAACGAGACCAGGTCGGCCAGCGTCGAGGCGGACAGTGGGCCGTCGACGCTGAGCGCGCCCGCGAACCCGAGCCCGTGCAGAAGCCCGAACCCGAACACCACCGGCAGCCGGTGACTCGTCTTCGGCGACAGCAGGTTGTCGATCGCCACGAACGCGATCGACAGCGCGATCAGCGGTTCGACGATCCAGCCCGGCACGCTGACCCAGCCGAGCGCGGCCATCACCAGGGTCACCGAGTGCGCCACCGTGAAGGCCGTCGCGAGCTTGACGACGTCACGCAGCTTCTTGGCGCCCAGCAGCAGCACCAGCAGGAACAACACGTGGTCGAGCCCGAAGAGCAGGTGCTCAGCCCCCAGCCGTACGAACCGGGGGACCTCGCTCAACAGGCCGGCGTGCCCCACCGTGAAGCTCGGGTGCGCGGTGTCGAGCAGGGCCGCGCCCCGCGTGCCGTCGATCTCGTAGCCGACCAGCGCGCTGGCGTCGTCGACCACGCCGTCCTCGGTTCGGAAGATGCCGCTGTGGACGGTGAACGCGCCGGACGCCGGGCACTGGTAGGCCAGCGCGACGCGCGCCGCTCCGGAGGCGACAATCTCGACACGGCCTTCATGGTCGGCGACGCATCCGATCGAGCTGCGGCTGAGGCGCAGACGCTCACCGACGTACGCCGTGACCTCGCTCGCGTGTGCCTCCAGCGACTTCCGTCGTACGTCGGTGGGCTCTTCGGCTTTGTCCGGCGTCGCTTCATCGAGGTTGAACAGCCGCGCGACGATGTCGTACTCCATGTCGACAACGGCCGTGACGCGGTCGCCTTGGCTGCGAAGGTCCACCGCGACGGTGGTGGCACGAACATGGGCCTGCGCCGGAGCAGCAAACAGCAGCACGCCGACAAGGACGCCGAGGATTGACAGGAAACGCACAGCCAAGACCCTGCAACGCCCGCTCGGACCCCGGCAACATCGAAGCAGCCCAGTTCATCGAACCTTCCGACATCGGCCACTTACCGAACTTTCGGGGCGGGTCGTGCAGGATGGCCCGGTGATCACATCGGAGCCGCCGCCGTCAGCCGTCGCCTGGGCCGCTGAAGTCGCCGGTCCGGGTGCCTCCGCGCGCACGGTGCGACGACTCACCGGCGGCATCCACGCCGCCACGCATCTGCTGCGGACTTCACAGCCGAGCTCCGAGATGGTGCTGCGGCGGTTCCCGCCCGGTGACGACGCCGCCGCGCGAGAAGCCGTCGTGCTGGCGGCTCTCGACGGCTTGGACGGCTGGGCCCCGAAGGTGCGAGACGTCGACCCCGCCGGCCATCGGTTCGGCGAACCGGCCATCCTGATCACCCGGCTCCCCGGTCGCGCGGACATCACCTCGGCCTCGCCTTCGGTTACAGCTGAACAGCTAGGACGTGGCCGCGTACGAGCAGGCTGCCGCAGCGGCCGTGCCTACCGTGGCGCTGTGGGACCTGTTCGCCCTTGAACATTCCTATCGAACCGTCGAGACCTGGCTCCCGAACTACCACGACCTCGGCCGCACCGACCTGACCACAGCCGACCTGCGCGACCGCCACACCCGCTGGACGCAGGAGTGCCTCGCCCGCTACCGGGCAGACGAGGCGCCCCGGCCCGCTCACACCACGTAGACCTTCACCCAGCCCTGGTTCAACCCGCCGTCACAGGTGAACTGGCCGGCGACCGCGCCGGCCGCGGTGCTCGCGTCATAGATCCCCAGACACAGCCCACTACCCCGATTCCGAAGCTCGACGATGGTTCCCGACCGGGGAACAACCAGCCAGTCCTGATTGAACGCGCCACTGGGGTTAGCCAGGACGGCTTTAGCCCCTGGCAGCGTGTTCCCCCGGTTGATCCCCATGTTCAGATTCGACTTGAGATGCCAGAAGCTGCGGTACTGCCCGTCCACGACTTCCTGAAATATCTGATAGCCATCGGTGTTGCGAGGCTGCTGCACGACCTCGATGCCGTTGCTGATGCTCCCGTTGTTCTGCAGATACAACTTGGACCAGTTATTCCTGATCCGGAACGTCGAGGCCTGCGCTTCCGCCTGTTGACCGGCCCCTTTTGCTTGCGCGGCAGCCGGGGCCGCGGCTCCTATCGCGAACAGCAGCAGCAAGACGGCAATCACTCGTTTCCACATGCTAGGCATACCTTCCCCGTCTGCCAGCACCCGAATGCCCCGCTCAATTGACCTTGATATCGCCATGCACCCGAGCGCAGATAAAAGACCAACAGCCCCCACCGTACGGACCGTCGTCGAGATCATTTGTCCCAGAACCGCCCCCATTCAGAACGGGCGTGTTCGGGCACCCTGGGACTTCTTGACGTGGTTTCAGCTCGCGCGCACGCGGCAGGCTCACTTCCCACGGTTACCAGATCGCAGACGCATGGGGGGTCACCTGTAACCCAAGGCCCCGGCCACGCGTTTCCCGACGACCAGCGCGTGGCCGGTCCGCCGCCTCCAGCGGTGTCCCGGCGATGCTCATGAAAGGCCGATCGATTCAGCCGGCCGGAGGAGCTTTTCGCGGAGCCGGGCGGAGGGTGTCCGACGCGGTCGATGCCTATGGTGCTGTTACGGTGCCGGCGTGGCCAAATCACCGCGGATCGAGTCGCTCTCCTGGGGACGCATCGAGGTGGAGGGTCTCGGCGAGGTCAAGGACGCGAAGCTCTTCCCTGGTGGCGGCCGGGCATGGGACTGGCGGGAGACCGGCACCGAGCACAGCCCCGGCGTGCTGGTCGCTGACGTCGAGGAACTGCTCGCCAACGGCGCCACGACCGTCGTCCTCTCACGTGGCATGGAGTTGCGGCTCGAGGTCAGCGACGAGGTAGTGGCTTTCATCAGGGCCAAAGGCGTCACGGTCCACATCGCCGAGACCACCGAGGCGGTTCGCCTTTACAACGACTTGGCCGTCACCCAGCCAGTGGGCGGTCTGTTTCACTCCACCTGCTGATCCCTCAGGAAAGTCCATCGCCGCCCGCCGCGGTACAGCCATCGTCATGTGCAGATCGAACAGAAAGGTGCCGAAGGCGAGCCTGGCCCTCGCCTCCCGACGGGTGGTCGACTGGCCCCGACGCTGACCGGATAATCGCACCCTACCCTCCCGGTCATGACCCCGCTGTGCGTCGGCTCAGCTCGCAGTTTGACGGGCTTCGGGTTCGACTTCGTCAGTCGAGGCTATTGCACCGATGGTCCACTGACGCCTCACTCGCCGGCCGCTTGGTCGTAGTCCGTAGGGTGAACCGGCAGGCCGGCGCCGGGCTGCCGGTATGACCCGCCATGTTGAGCGAAGAACCCATGCAGCCGTGCGATTTTATTGGCGCCAAAGACATTGCAACCCCGATGCAATTTGGTGCAAGTGCAGCGGAACCTCCGAAGAGGCTTCTGCCGTCGGCTTGGGTCCGCAAGGGCGCGAAGCGTCCGGCCTGGACCGGCGAGGTGCGTCCAGTTGGCCGATTCCCCAGCTTGGCCTGGGTGACGTGCCGACTGCAATGACCACCGCGCGGTAGCCGAACTACGGTCCGTCAGGGGATTGCTCAGGCTGCGTTGCAATCAGAGGTTGGGGTGACCCAAATCCTGGCCGGCGCTGACCACCACACGAGGCTGAGGCCGGGGTGGAACTTCATGGCAATTAGATGCTCTTTGTTTTGCCATGAAGTTTCACCCCGGCCTCAGCCGTCCCAGCGTAAGAGAGCCACCGGTCTTTCACGAGAACAGAGCGCTACCCCAAAAATCGGACGCCCCCGAAAGCCCAGGCGGGCAGGCAAAGAGTCCGCTGGAGACGTGGCGGACGTACTCGTTCATGTCGTCCTGGCCGGACAGGCTTCGCTGGATCGGGATGAAGGCTGTGCGCGGGTCCCGCTGGTAGGCGATGAAGAACAGCCCGGCGTTGAGGCGGCCCAGCCCGTCGGAGCCGTCCACGAAGTTGTAGCCGCGGCGTAGGAGGCGAGCACCCTTGTTGGTGTCGGGGTGGGCCAGGCGCACGTGGGACGTCAACGGGAGCAGCGGGGAGCCGTCCGCGCCGATGGCTTTGAAGTCGACGTCGGCGAACTCGTCCGTTCCGGCCAGGGGAGCGCCCGAGCCTTTCCGGCGGCCGATGATGGCTTCCTGTTCGGCCAGGGATGAGCGGTCCCATGTCTCGACGGTCATGCGGATTTTGCGGGTGACCAGGTAGGAGCCGCCGGTCATCCAGTCCGGGCCGTCGCCTGGGCGCACCCACAGGTGCTCGTTCAGCAGGTCCGTCTCTTCGGCTTTCAGGTTTCGGGTGCCGTCCTTGAAGCCGAAGAGGTTCCGCGGTGTTGCCTGGCCCGCGCTGGTCGACGAGGTTCGGCCGAAGCCCAACTGGGACCAGCGAACGCTCACCACGCCCATGCCCAGGCGGGCCAGGTTGCGGATCGCGTGGACGGCCACCTGCGGGTCGTTGGCGCAGGCCTGGATGCACAGGTCGCCGCCCGAGATTGCCGGGTCGAGGGCGTCGGCCGTGAATCGGGGGAGTGGGGACAGGGCCGCTGGCTGCTGCGCAGCCAAACCGAACCGGTCCTTGCCGTCGGCACCACGGAACAGCGTGGGCCCGAAGCCAGCCGTGATCGTCAGGGCTGACGGCGGCAAGCCCAGAGCCTCGCCGGTGTCGTCCGGGGGAGCCTCCGGCTGGCCGTTGACCGCCCCGATCTCGCCCGCGTCGTGGCCTGCCGTCATCCTCGCCGCGGCTGCCGTCCAGTCCTTCAACAGCGAGATCAGCCGGTCGCGGTCCTTCGTGATTACGTCGAAGGCTACGAAGTGCAGCCTGTCCTGGGCCGGTGTGACGATTCCGGCCTGGTGGGCGCCGGTGAAGGCCACCGCATCGCTCACCGCCACCGGGGCGGGGGCGGAGGAGTCGAAGCCGGCTACTGCCGCGGCCCCGGCGACCCCCGCCACCCCCGCCGCGCCGGCGACGGTCAGTGCTTGACGTCGGGAGACCATCACGCCGGCTTGGCGATCACGGCCGCGACCTTGCTGATCGGCTCGGCCAGGGCGTTGATGGCGTCCGACAGGGACTTCAGGTCGGCCTGGGAGAGCTCGTTGTGCAGCTTCCAGCCGTCGCCGGAGCGGTACTTCGAGAGCGCCGCGTCCACACCCGCGAATTCCGTGTCGAGGGTCTTCACCAGCGCCGGGTCGCGCTCTTCGAGGACCGGGCGCAGCGACGCGATGGCTGCCTTCGAGCCTTCGACGTTGGCGTTGAAGTCCCACAGGTCGGTGTGCGAGTAGCGGTCCTCCTCGCCCGTGATCTTGCCCGAAGCCACCTCGTCGAGCAGGCCCTTCGCGCCGTTCGCGAGCTGCAGCGGGGACAGCTTCTCGGCGTTGGCCTTCTGCACGATCTCCTTGACGTCGGTCATCAGCTGATCCGCGATCGGGCCGTCCTTGCTGATGTCGGCCGGGACGGCCCACAGGTCCTTCTCGATGCGGTGGAAGCCGCCGAACTTCATGCCTTCCTCGGTGACCTCTTCGCGGCCGTCGATGCGCGGGTCGAGGTCGCCGAAGATCTCCGCTACCGGTTCGATGCGCTCCCAGTAGGTGCGGGCGATCGGGAACAGCGCCTTGGCCTCGTCGACCTTGCCGGCCTTGACCGCCGCCACGAACTCGCCGGTCTTCGTCTCGAGCGCCGCCGTCTGGCTCTTCACATAGCGCGAGTAACTCGCCGTCGCATCGGCCAGCGCCGCGTTCTCCGTCAGCGGCGCCGAGGACCCGGCCACCGTCAGCGCCCCACGAATGCCCTTGCCGCTCATTCCGGGCTTACAGGCGGTCTCGTACGATCCCGCGGGCAGTTCGACGTGCAGGTCGCGCGACACCCCGGGAATGATGTTCTCGACCTCGCCCATCACGCGGTCGCCGGGGGCGTACACATAGAACTCGGTGACCTTCTGGCCCTTGTTGGTGATGGTGAAGACGCTGGTCCCGGCGTCGACGGACGTCTTCGCGACCTCGCACGTCGTGTCAGTGGCCGCCACCGGGACCGGGCCGCCGGCTGCCGCTGTGTCCGCTTTGTCGTCGGAGCCGCACGCGGCCAGGGACACGCCGAGGCACCCCGTGGTCACGAGGGCGAGCAGGCGAGGGGTAGTGCGCACGAGGTGTCTCCTAGAACGGAAGCGACTAAGACGGAAGCGACTAAGACTGCGGCGAGGGCACGGGGGCGACGACCGGCTTGCTGCTGGCCGGGCGCAGGAAGAGGAAGAGCACAGGCACGGCGTACGCGGCCCAGGCGATCACCTCGAGCACAGTGGCTGTGGGTGTCACGTTGAACATGCCGGTGAGCAGCGCCGTGTACCACGCCGACGGGTCGAGGGCGCCGCTGATGTCGTACGCCAGATTGTTGAGTCCCGGCAGCACGTTGGCCTCTTGCAGGTCGTGGACGCCGTACTTGAGGATTCCGGCGGCGACGAGGATGAGCAGACCGCCGGTGATCGTGAAGAAGACGGTGAGGTTGATGCGGACCGCGGTGGCGTACATCAGGTAGCCGATCGCGACCGCCGTGGCGACGCCGCCGATCAGCGCGTAGAGCGGGCCGCCGTTGACGTCGGCGCCCTGCACGGCGGAGTAGAAGATCAGGGACGTTTCGAGGCCTTCGCGGACGACGGCGAGGAACGCCATGAAGGCGACCGCGACCGATCCGACGGCCAGCGCGTCGGTGAGCTTGCCGCGCAGGTCGCGGGCGATGGAGCGGGCCGCCCGGCGCATCCAGAAGATCATCCAGGTGACGAAGACGACAGCCAGGATCGACGTGATGGCCTCGAAGAGCTCGCGCTGGTCGTACTCCCGGAGCAGAGTGGTGGAGGTGTAGCTGAGCAGCCAGCCGAACAAGACGGAGAGGGCGACCGCGGCGGCGACACCGGCCCAGACGAGGGGGAGCTGCTTCGTGCGACCGGCCTTGACCAGGAAGGCGATCAGGATGCTGACCACCAATGTGGCCTCCAGCCCTTCTCGCAGGCCGATGAGGTAGGTGGCGAGCATGATCCTCTTCTCGTTAGGCTGACCTTACCTTAGTTCTACAGACTGTAGATTAGGGATGCCTTCCCTTACTGTCCAGGGGGCCCGAGTGTTCGACCACTTCGTCTGGTCGGTGGTGGTGTGCCCGCTGCTGGTGGCGGTGGCCGTGCGGCTGCTGGCCGACCGGCTGCGGCCCGACCGGGCGGTCACGTTCTCGGTCGTCTCGATCGGGGTCGCCGCCGCGGCCTGCCTGGTCAACCTCGCTGCGTTCGCCACGAAGGCGGTCGCCGAGCAGCATCCGGTGGCCGTCTGGCTCGGGTTCTCCGACGCACGGGTTCGGGCCGACACCGCGTATGTGCCCTGGGTCTCTTGGCTGTCGGCGGCGCTGCTGGTGTCGGCTTTCGCCGGGCTCGCGCTGGTGTGGCGGGCGCACCGCCGGGACACCGTTTTCGCAGGTCGCTATGCCACGATGCCCGCGTCGGAAGACCGGGTGGTGATGCTTGACGACGTACGGGCTGAGGCGTTCGCCGTGCCGGTCGGGGCCGGGCGCATCGTGGTGACCACGGGCATGCGCGCGGCTCTCGACGATCGGCAGTACGCGGCGTTGCTCGCCCACGAGCGGGCCCACCTCGCGGCTCGCCATCATCGGCTCGTGCGGTTCGCGCGGCTGTCCGCGGCCGCCCATCCGCTGTTCTGGTGGCTCGCGCACCGCATGGAATACCTGGTCGAGCGGGCCGCCGACGAGCGCGCCGCGGCCGAGCTGGGTGACCGCCGGGTGGTGGCCAAGGCGATCAGTGCGGCGGCACTGGTCTCGGCCGGTTCTGTCAGCGGCTCGGCGCTGGGGATGGCCGGCTCGGGCCGCAGGTCAGTGCTGTGGATGGCCCCGACCGGTTCCGACCTGCGCCGCGGCGGGGTCGTGCCGCGCCGGGTGGCGTCGCTGGTCGCGCCGCCGCAGGCTGCGTCCGCCCTGCTCATCGCGGTGCCGGTGGTCCTCGCGTTCAGCTCGGTCGTGTGGACGGGCGAGTGCGTCTGGGACCTGGGCGAGCTGCTGCACGCCGCCGGCCTCTGACGATCAGCCGTCGCGCAGTGGGCTGTCGCGCGGGAAAGGGCGAAGGGTCAGTCTTCGCGGAGGAAGGAGCGGAGTAACTCCTCGTCGCCCGGCTCTAATTTGTCGACGAAACGGCGCAAAACGGAGGCGTGGTCGGATTCGGTGTCGAGGGCGGCGCTCATCCGCTCGGCGGCCAGGGAGGCGCTGTCGGTCAGTGGGGCATAGCGGAATGCGCGACCCTCGCGATAACGGGCGAGGATGCCCTTGGTGTGCAATCGGGTCAGGATGGTCACGACCGTGCTGTAGGACAGCCCGGACAACCGGAGCAGAACATCACGCGGCGTGAGCGGCCCGTCGGCCTTCTGGAGCACGCCGAGGATTTCGGACTCCAGCGCGCCCGACCGGCGCCGCCCCGAGTCCTGATCTTCGCCCGCCACCCCGGAAGAATAACGTCTCCACAGTAGATTCCGCGCTCACTGCCCCGGCGGGGCCGCGATCCGGCGGGTGGCCGAGGCCGGCGTGGGCACGGCATCGGGGTCGAGCAGGCACAGAAAGTAGCGGCGCGCGTTCGTCGCTTACGACTGTTCGTTCTTGCGCACCCACTCACTCCCCGCATCCGTAAGGATCGCGTACCAGCCGCGCCGGTCGTTCTCCGCCTGCTCCCGATCGACCAGCCCTCGCTGCTTCAATGTCTCGACGATGCGGCTCATGCGGCTGAGCGACACGAACTGCGCCGGAGCGAGCTCGTTGATCCGCCGCCGGCGGCCGGGCGCCTCGGCGAGATGCCACAGCACGCCGTGCTCACCAAGGGTGATGTTGGTTTCGTGCTGCAGGTCGGCGGTGACGTTGCGTGCACCGTGAGCGCGGCACCCAGGAAGACGTCGAAGAGCGCCTCCTCCTCGTGCGTCATCGTTCCTCCTTCAGGACGCGGCCCGGCTCAGCCGAGCCGGGCAGCTCATGCCGCACCGGCCGACCGTGGTCTGGAGCTCGATCTGGTCGAGGCGGCGCTGCACACGGGCCGCACCACCGAGGCGGCCGCCCACGCGACCGCGATGCAGGCGACGGCCGGTCTCTCACCGCGGGCCCGGCTGCTGGCCCTGGCCGCCGACGGGTAAAGGTTGCCGCCGCCGACGAGGGTGTCACCGTCCCAGGCACCGGACGGCCGGAACGGCGACGCTTTTGCCTCGAAGGCGTGCATGGGGGCCGCCTCGGTGGCCTCCAGGTCGAGCAGGTTGTTGGTTCGCATGTAGGAGTGACGCGAGCCGGGCCCGAAGTTTCACGAGAGTGACGTACGTCGCTGTTGTTGACGTGTCAATTAGTCTTGAGCATTATTGACACGTCAATTACGTGAGAGGTGTGGCCACCATGCAGTTCGGGATCTTCGGGGTCGGTGACCTGGCGCGCGACCCGCTGACCGGCAAGACGCCCAGCGAGTACGAGCGGATGAAGCGCATCATCGAGTACGCGGTGCTCGCCGAGGAGGTGGGCCTCGACGTGTTCGCGTTCGGGGAACACCACAACCCGCCGTTCGTGGCCTCCTCGCCGACGACCGTGCTCGGCTACATCGCCGCCCGCACCAAAAAGATCATCCTGTCCACGTCGACGACGCTGATCACCACCAACGACCCGGTGAAGATCGCCGAGGACTACGCGATGCTGCAGCTCATCGCCGACGGCCGGGTCGACCTGATGCTCGGCCGGGGCAACACCGGCGCCGTCTACCCCTGGTTCGGCCAGGACATCCGCGACGGCATCTCGCTGTCACTGGAGAACTACGCGCTGGTCCGGCGGCTCTGGCGCGAGGAGGTCGTCGACTGGGAGGGCAAGTTCCGTACGCCGCTGCAGTCGTTCACGGCCACGCCGCGCCCGCTCGACGGGGTGCCGCCGTTCGTCTGGCACGGCTCCATCCGCAGCCCCGAGATCGCCGAGCAGGCCGCCTACTACGGCGACGGCTTCTTCCACAACAACATCTTCTGGCCGCCGTCGCACACCGGCCGCCTGATCAGCCACTACCGCGAGCGCTTCGAGCACTACGGTCACGGGCCGGCCGACACCGCCATCGTCGGTCTGGGCGGCCAGTTCTACGTACGGGAGAAGTCGCAGGACGCTCTGCGAGAGTTCCGCCCCTACTTCGACAATTCCCAGGTGTACGGGGGTGGGCCCGCCCTCGAGGACATGATCAAGCAGACGCCGCTCTCCGTCGGCAGCCGTGACCAGGTCATCGAGCAGATCCTCGGCTTCCGCGAGTACGCCGGCGACTACCAGCGGCAGCTCTTCGTGCTCGACGGCATGGGCATCGCGCACGACCTGGTCCTCAAGCAGCTCGAGGAGCTCGGCGAGGTCGTCCGCGTGCTGCGCAAGGAGTTCGCCGTGGGCCGCCCCGCGCACGTGCCGGACGGCCCGACCCACGAGTCGCTGAAAGCCGCACAGTCGCTCAAGGCGCAGCTGTGAAACGCGTCGTCGTCCTCTCGGCCGGGCTGCGCCAGCCGTCGTCGACCCGCATGCTGGCCGACCGGATCGCCGAGGCCGTGGCCCGCGACCTCGACGGCCTCGGCGACCCGGCCGAGGTCAGCCCGATCGAGCTGCGCGACCACGCCCGCGAGGCGCTGAACAACCTGCTCGTCGGGTTCCCCTCGCCCGAATTCGCCGAACTGCTCGACCAGGTCTCCGGGGCCGACGCGCTGATCCTGGTCACGCCCACCTTCGGGGCCACGTACAACAGCCTGGTCAAGCTCTTCATCGACGTGCTCGACGAGAAGGCCCTGGCCGGCAAGCCGGTGCTGATCGCCGCATCCGGCGGCACCGGCCGTCACTCGATGATGCTCGACCACGCCGTACGACCACTGCTGACCTACCTGCACGCGGTGGTCATGCCGACCGGCGTCTTCGCCGCGCCCGAGGACTGGGGCGCCGGTCACACCACCGAGGGCAACCTGCGGCAGCGCATCGACCGCGCCGCCGCCGAACTGGCCGCCGAGGTACACCGGCGCGAGCCCGCCAAGGCGTACGACATGTTCGCCGAGACACCCGATTTCGAAACCCTGATGGGGCAGTAGAGATCACGATCCGGGGTGGCCGCCCGACCGCCCCGGAAACCGGCGTGAACACTTCGCCGGTGTGCGACCAAGTACCGGTGTGACAATTGCTGACCTGGTGACGGCGGCCGTCCCCGAGCCGCCGCCCCCAGACTCCGACGACATTGGCCGCCTGTTCGACCTGCACGCCGCAGACCTGCACCGCTACCTCGCCCGACGCGTCGGGCCGGCCGCCGACGACCTGGTCGACGACACGTTCGTGGCCGCGCTGCGAGCCCGCAACGACTACAGCGCCGAGCGCGGCTCCTGGCGGGCCTGGCTCTACAGCATCGCCACCAACCTCGCCAACAACCACGTACGCCGCCGCGTGCGCGAGGACCACGCCACCAGCCGGTTGGCCTCGGCGGACCGGGTCGCCGGCCACGAGAACCAGGTCGTCGAGCGGGTCGACGCCCAGGTGCGCGCGGCCCAGCTCGCGGCGGCCATCGCGCTGCTGCCGCCCGGCGACCGCGACGTGCTGCTGCTGAGCAGCTTCACCGACCTGAACAGCCAAGAGATCGCCGACGCGCTCGGCGTCCCGGCCGGTACGGTGCGTTCCCGGCTTCATCGCGTACGCCGCCACCTGCGGTCCGCCGCACCAGAGATGCCGATCGAACGGGGAGCCGGAAATGTGGACTGACCAGGAACTGGACCGGGCGCTGGCCGACCTGCCGACCGGACCGTCGTTCTCCTCCGAGGCCCGGGCGAAGGCGCTGGGGCGTTTGGCCGACGCGCAGAAGGTTGTGCCGTTGCGGGCTCAGCGCCGCCGCCGGGTGCAGTGGTGGGCCGCCGCGGCCGCCGTCGTGCTCGTCGCCGGGGTGGCCTGGGGTGCGACCGGTGGGCCGGCGCCGGCCGCCAGCGCTGCCGCGGTCGACCGGCTCGACCGGGCCGCCGATTCGGCCACTTCCGCTTCCGCGCAGACGGCGCCGGGGCAGTATTTCCGCACGACGTCGCACGCCTGGTCGCTGGGCGCCGCGGAGACCCGTACGGGAAAGCCTCTGTCGCAGTTGCAGGAGACGGTGACCGAAACGTGGGTGCCGCACGAGCGCGGCCGCGACTGGGTCAAGGTGTCGACGGTGACCGGGCAGACCAAGTGGCTTGTGGGGAGCGACGACCTGGTCAAGCGTGAAGGGGACGGGGGACTCCTGACGCCGGCTGCCCGCACTCGCGAGGTCGGGCCGTGCGGTGACTTTCCGACTGACAACGGGCAGCTCGGTGCGGGCGCGGTGCCGTGCGACGAGCGTCCGGGCGACTGGTACTCGCCTACGCCGAGTTTCCTGGCCTCGCTTCCTCATCAGCCATTCGCGCTGTACGAGCGGCTGCGCGCTGACGCGGGCCAGGGCGGGCCGGGCGAGATGCTGCAGATGGCCGCGGGGGTGCTGGCCTCGGACTCGCCGGCCGAGCTGCGTGCTCGCGTCTATCGCGCTCTGACCTTCCTGCCCGGCCTCGACGTGACGGCCGACGCGGTCAACCTGGACGGCCGGTCCGGGGTGGCCCTGGGCGTCGACACCGCGACGATCCGGCAGGAACTCGTCATCGACCCCGCCGCCGGGCGGCTCATCGGGGAACGGCTGGTGCTGATGGTTCCCGGCACCGACATGTACCAGGGCCTGGCGGCCGGCACGGTTCTCGACTACACGGCGGTGACCACCGCCGTCGTGGCGAGCCCCGGCGCCTGATTCGTTGCGCCTTTTTTCGTTGTCGGCCGCGCTTCAAACCTGTTTGAGGTGCGGCTAACAATGGCGTCATCGACGTGGATATAACTCTCCCCACCATGTTCGGCCCGTCACGGCGTCACGTCTTCCGTTCGGCTTACCTTCGGCGCATCAGGGCTGGTCCGGTCGTTCACGCGACGCCCGATTGCCGAGATCCGGGGGGAACCGATGGCCATTCTGAAACCGGCGGACATAGCCACCGCCGCAGTCGACTCGGGCACGGCCAAAGCCCACGAACGGTGGGACAAGACGCTGGTCGCGGCCTTCCTGGCCGGCGCCTACATCGCCTTCGGCGCGCTGGTCGCCCTGGTGACCTCGGCCGGGCTCAACCCCATGCAGTGGGGCGGCATCCCGACGCTCATCACCGGCGTCACATTCTCGCTCGGGCTCGTGCTCGTGCTGATCGCGGGCTCCGACCTGCTGACCGGAAACATGCTTCTCGTGCCGATCAGCTTCCTGGCCCGCAAACTCGGATTCGGCGCCATCATCCGGAATTTCAGCCTGGTACTGATCGGAAATCTGGCCGGCGCGCTCTTCGTCGCCTATTTCCTCGCCGTGCAGACAGGAGTCGTCGGGCACGGCGGCACAGCCGGCATGGGTGGGCTCACCTACGAACGGCTCGCCGGGATCGCCGTCTCCAAGGGCGTGACCGAGACCGACTGGCAGGTCTTCCTGCGCGGCGTCGGCTGCAACTGGCTGGTCTGCCTCGCGGTCTGGATCGCCCTGGCCGCCGACTCGGTCTCCAGCAAAATCCTCGGCATCCTTTTCCCGATCACAGCCTTCGTCGCGATGGGCTTCGACCACGTGGTCGCCAACATGTTCTTCCTGCCCGCCGCCGTCTTCGCCGACGTGCCCGGCCTGGGCTGGGGCGACGTGGTGCGCAACCTGGTCTTCGCCTTCCTCGGCAACTTGGTGGGCGCGGTGGTCTTCGTCGCCACGACCTACTGGTACCTCTACCTGCGCGAGGATTCCTCGGCTGAGCTGAAGCCGGGGGCTGTGCGCAGCAGGGTTTAGTAGCGGGGCTTGCTCTGCACGGGGGTATCGCTCAGCGCGGCCTCTTGCGGTTTGCGGAGGGCTTTGCAGGCGGGCCGCCGTCGTGGCCCAGCATGGCGCGGCCAGTTGCGGCAGGCGGATGGTCGCACATTGGAGACCCCTTTCCTTGATCTGGAGCACTCGAGCCGAGCCGACCAGGTTTACCAGGAAATAGGGCTTTCGATGCGAGCCGAGACCCCTGCTTTCTTGATCTGGGGAACGATCAAGGCCGGATGGCCCTACATCAGGGAAAAGAGCCCGGGGGCGGCCAGCCCGGCGCCGCGACCGGCGGCAGCGTGCTGTACCGCGACGCCGGCCGGCTTGGGATGCCCAGCGCAACTACTCTGCGACCGGGAGGGGCGGCAGCGGGCTGAGCCACGACGCCTGCCCGCCTGGCAAGCCCTCCCCGCACCCCCGCCCACCGCAAGCGGCCGCAGCGAGCTAGGCGACGATCGCGCCCGGTCTGCGAAAGCCCGGCGGCAGCGAGCCGAGCCACGATGGCCGGCCACCACATCGGAGCGCGTCTAGCCAGGCTGGACGCCGTCCGCGCCCCAGCCGTCCGGAACCGCCAGCCCGGCCTCGCGGCGGGCCAGGATCGCGGCTCCGACCAGGGCGGCCCGGGCGCCGAAGACCGAGCGGGCCAGCAACGGCGCCGGCCGCCAGGCGAGGGCGGCGCTCAACGCCGCCCGTACCGGGTCGAAGAACAGGTCGCCCGCGTCGGCGAGGCCGCCGCCCAGGACGATGCGGGCCGGGTCGAGGGTCAGCGTCAGGGTGGCCAGGGCGGTGCCCAGCGCTCGGGTCGCGTCGTCCCAGACGGTGCGGGCCACCGGGTCGTCGGGAAGAGCGGCCGCGATCGCCCGGCTGTCCAGGCCGGAAGCGCCGCCGAGGCGGGCGTAACGACGGGCCAGCCCGCCCGCCGAGGCGTACACCTCGAGGCAACCCTGCTGGCCGCAACTGCACGGCTCGCCGCCGGGGTAGACCGGCATGTGGCCCACCTCGCCGGCCGCCCGGGTCGCGCCGGGCAGCGGAATGCCCCGCACCACGACCGCCGCCGCGATGCCGGTGCCGAGGGGTAGCAGCAGGAAGTCGTCCAGGCCGCTGGCCACGGCCTCGGCCACCCCGGCCGCTCGCACGTCGTGGCCGACGGCGACGGGCAGGCCCAGGTCGTCGCCGATCAGTTTGCGCAGCGGGACGTCCCGGAAGTGAAGGTTCGCGGCGTACTTCACCACGCCCTCGTCCTCGTCGACGAGCCCGGGGGTGACGACGCCGATCGCGGCGGGGGCGGCGCCGAGGCGTACGGCATCGTCTCTGAGCCGTACGCACAGTGACCGAACCGCCTGCACCGGGTTGGCGTCGGCCTCGGACGGTGTTGTCAGCGTGTGCAGGATCTGGCCGTCCTGGGAAGCGACCGCGCCCTTGATGGTGGTTCCGCCGACGTCGACGGCCAGGACGGTCATCCGGTCACTACCGTCAGCTCGGCGGTGAAGTCGCGGTCGAGTGGGAAGACCGGGCGCAGCACGTTCTCGTACGGCAGCCGGGCCAGGTGCTGGTCGACGCCGCCGGGGGTGAGGGCCAGCATCCAGTCGGCGGCCGCGTCGAACAGTTCCGGCTCCAGGTAGCCGATCTTCACGGTGACGACGCCGACCTCACGCACGTCAACACCGAGACGCTCGTACGAGGAGAGCAGTCGATACTGCATGCGGCGCGAGGTGAGGAAGACGCTCAGTTCGCCGACCCGGATGCTGACGCAGCGCCCGCCGTCGGGGTCGTCGGCCACCGCCTCCAGGACGCCGTCGAGCGTGACCGGCCCGGGGTCGCGGCTGTCGATGCCCCCGCCGGCCGATACCCGCACGGGGGAACCGATCGGAAGGTGAGCGACAGAGGCCACGGCATCCGGGTCGAACAGCGACGCGAAGACGGCCCGGCCGAGGTCGGGGCGCGCCAGCATCCGGGACAGGGCGTACGTGGTGTCGTCGGCCCCGCCGGCGCCCGGGTTGTCACCGGAGTCGCTGATGAAGAACGGCCGCCGCATCCCGCTGGAAGCGTCCAGGCATTCGTCCATCGTGCCGGTGGGGGCCACGAACGTGAACTCGTCGCGCGCCTCCCAGAACGAGGTTGCGAGCGAGAGGGCGGCCGCGTCGGTGGCGTCCCGGTCGTGGCCGGTGACGACGACCGCGCCCCGGCACCGAGCCTGGTCGGCCCAGGCGAACCCGATCCAGATCGCCGCGTCGATGATGCCGTCGCGGGCCTCGATCTCGGGCACGCGCGCGTACAGGCTGCGGGCCGGTTCCTCACGGGTACTGGTCTGTTCGCCGGGCAGCAGGATCGGCACGTGAACGAGGGCCTTGTGCGGGCGCTCCCCAGATCCCAAGGCGTCGACCAGGTTGCGCGCCGCGCGCGCACGGGTCTCCCACACGTCGACGTGCGGCGCCGTGCGGTAGCAGGTCAGCAGGTCACAGCCGTCGAACAGGACCTCGGAGATGTTGCCGTGCAGGTCCATCGCCGTGCTGATGAGCGGCTCGGGCCCGATCGCCTTGCGGATGGCGGTGACCAGGTCACCCTCGGCGTCGTCGCGCCCGACCACGCTCATCGCGCCGTGGAAGTCCAGCAACATCCCGTCCACCGGCCCGGCCGCCTCCAGCCCGGCGACGATCTCGGCTTCCCAGGACGAGTAGGCCTCCGGCGTTACCGCCCCGCCGGGCAGCGCGCGGGCGTGCACGAGCGGAATCCACTCGACGGCGGCCGCCCAGGGTTCGCTGAGCCAGTCGTAGCGGGCCAGCAGGGAGGAGCCGCGGGTGACCTCGAAGTCGTCGAACGAGCTCAGGTGCGGCGAGAACGTGCTGGATTCGATGTGGATGCCGCCGATGGCGATGCGGACGGTTCGTTGCACGGGTGTTGCTCCAGGATCCTCAGGAGGAGACGGTCGAGCGCAGCAGACGCCCGAGGCCGACCAGGGCCGCGTCGGGGCCGGCCACGCTGGCCTCGATGGTCAGGGACTGCGTCATGGACGGCAGGCAGCGTTCGTAGAGCATGCCCCGGGTCGCCGCCACGTAGACGTCCAAGCTGGACAGTGCGCCGCCGACGACGACGGCGCGCGGGTTCAGGAAGTTGACGAGCCCGCTCAGCGCCACGCCGAGCAGCCGGCCGGCTTGGCGTACGGCGGTCACCACGGCCGGGTCGCCGTCGTTCACCGCGACCATGATGTCGTTCAGGCTCATGTCGGGCGCGCCCTGCTCGGCGAGCTGGCGGGCCAGGGCCGCGCCGCTGGCCACGGTCTCCAAGCAGCCGCGGCCGCCGCAGGAGCACCGGCGTTCGCCGCTGTCGGCCACCCGCACGTGCGTGACGTCGCCGCTGAGGCCGCGGCCGCCGCGGAAGATCTGTCCGTCGGTGACCAGGCACGCGCCTATGCCGGTGCCGGCCTTGACGTAGATCATGTCGCCCGGCTCGTCGTCGCGGGTCGCGAACTCGCCGAGGGCCGCCGCTTTGGCGTCGTTGTCGACGATGACCGGTGCGATGAGGCCGCCGAAGCTGTTGGCCAGGATCTTCGCCGGGTCGCCGCTGCTCCAGCCGGGCATGCGGGCCGCCCCGACGATGCGTCCACTGGGGAATTCGACCGGGCCGGGCAGGGCCACACCGGCGCCGAGCAGCGGCTGGCCGGGCGCGACTGATTCACGCAGCCGGTCGAAGGTTTCGCTGACGACGTCGAAAATATGTTTGGGTCCGGCCCCGATCTCTATCGGCACCTCCTCGCTGACCCGCAGCGCGCCGCCGGGGCCGCAGAGCCCGACCCGGGCGTGCCGGCCGCCGAGCTCGGCGACGGCGAGGACCCCGTCGGTGTCGCGCAGCCGCAGGATGCGCGGGCGGCGGCCGCCGGTGGACCGGCCGACGCCCTCCTCCTCGAGCACGCCCTCCTCGATCAGGCGCCGCACGACGGCGGTGACCGTGGACGGCGCGACCTGGAGTGCTTCGACCAGGTCGCCCCGGTTGGTGGCGGCGCCGCTGGCCAGCAGTTCGAGGGTCTGGTCGCGCAGCGTGGCAGAGATCGGTTGGTGCACGAGCCTCTCCTTGTTCGAGCAGGGCCTCAGTGTGTCTTAGTGCCACGAGAGTCTCGCGCAGAGCCATGGGAAGCCGACGATCAGTTTGGCCGAAGCTTCGGCGACTTGGAACGTAGCACGGCCGAAGTAACCGAAATAAGTCCTAGTTTTCGTTGACCTGAAACTTCTTTGCGCTTAAGTTTCACCGCGTCGGACGTCAAGGAGTAGTGATCATGAAGAGCAGCTTTCTGCGCGCGGCAGTGGCGATAGGCAGTGCGATCACCCTCGGAGCGGGCCTCGCCGCCTGCACCGGGAGCAGCAACGAATCGGCCGGTGGTGCCACGAGTTCGAACAAGGACACCGCTACCGTCGCGCTGCGGACCCCCAACTGGATCCTGCCGATCTCGGCCCCGGGCTTCACCCAGGGCGAGAACGCCATCTTCGGCCAGGCGCTGTACCGGTCGCTGTACTCCTACCGGCTGGACGGCACCGCCGAGTACAACATCGACTCGCGGCGCTCGATGGCCGAGGCGCCGGTCGTCAGCAACGGCGGCAAGACGCTGACCATCACGCTGAAGGACAACAAGTGGTCGGACGGCCAGCCCGTCACCACCAAGGACATCCAGTTCTGGTACGACCTGGTCACGGCGAACAAGGACAAGTGGGCGTCGTACCGCAAGGGCGGCTTCCCCGACAACATCGCCGACTGGACCGTCAAGGACGACAAGACGTTCTCGCTGACGACCACGAAGGCGTACAACACCGCCTGGTTCGTCGACAACCAGCTCAACCGGATCACGCCCGTCCCGCAGCACGCCTGGGACAAGGACAACCAGGCGAGCAAGCCCGAGGGCGCCAAGAAGGTGTTCGACACGCTGACGACGGCGGCCAAGGACACCAAGACGTACGATTCCAACCCGCTCTGGCAGGTCAACAGCGGCCCGTGGAAGCTGGCCAAGTACGTGCCGAACGGCGAGGTGACGCTGGCCGCGCAGAGCACTTACAGCGGCGAGGACAAGGCCAAGCTCGCGAAGATCGTGCTGCGGCCGTTCACCGGTGACGACGCCGAGTTCAACGTGCTGCGGGCCGGCGACCTCGACTACGGCTACGTGCCCGCGGCCAACGTGTCGCAGAAGAGCTACCTGGAGTCCAAGGGCTACAAGGTCTCGCCCTGGTACGGCTGGTCCATCACCTACCTCCAGCTGAACTACAACAACCCGAAGACCGGGACGCTGTTCAAGCAGCCGTACCTGCGTCAGGCGATGCAGATGCTGATCGACCAGCCGACCATCAACAAGGCGATCTGGTCGGACACGGCCGCGCCGACCTGTGGCCCGGTCCCGCAGAAGCCGGGCGTGACCGACGCCAGCGGCTGCGTCTACAAGTTCGACCCGGCCGCGGCCAAGCAGCTGCTGGAGACCCACGGCTGGAAGGTCACCCCGGACGGGCAGACCACCTGCACGACCCCGGCCCAGTGCGGTACCGGCGTCACCGCCGGCCAGCCGCTGACGTTCACGGTCACCAGCCAGACCGGTTTCGCCGCCACCACCAAGATGTTCGCCGAGATCAAGTCTCAGATGGCCAAGCTCGGCATCACGCTGAACATCAAGGAGGTGCCGGACTCGGTCGCGGTCACCCCGGCCTGCAAGCCGGCCGACGCCACCTGCTCGTGGGACATGTCGTTCTTCGGCTCGCAGGGCAGCTGGTACTACCCGGCGTTCGCCAGCGGCGAGCGGCTGTTCGCCACCGACGCCCCGGTCAACCTGGGCAGCTACAGCAACCCCGAGGCGGACAAGCTCATCGAGGCCACGCAGTTCTCGGCCGACGACAAGGCCCTGACGGCCTACAACGACTTCCTGGCCAAGGACCTGCCGGTGCTGTGGATGCCGAACCCCGTCTACCAGGTGTCGTCGTACCGCTCGGGCCTGCAGGGCGTCGAGCCGCAGGACCCGATGAACTACATGTACTTCCAGGACTGGTCCTGGAAGTAGAAGACCACTTGTCATGACCGGCCCGGCGCTCGTCGCCGGGCCGGCCGAACCGGGAGGAGAACGGCCCAGGTGGTCCGCTATCTCATCACGCGCGTGGGTCAGGCGCTGATCGTCGTCGCCCTCGTGACGGTGATCGCCTTCGTGATCCTGCACCTGCTGCCCGGGGGTGCCGCGCGGGCCACTCTGGGCAAGGAGGCGACGCTCGACCAGCTCGCCGCCTTCAACCACACGATGGGCTACGACAAGCCCTGGATCCAGCAGTACCTGCTCTACGTCCAGCGGCTGCTGCACGGCGACCTCGGCTACTCGTTCCAGCTCAACCAGTCCGTGCTCGAGGCGATCGTGCAGCGGCTGCCCAAGACGATGGTGCTGTCGCTGCTGTCCACGCTGCTGGCCGTCGTGGTGGCCATCCCGCTCGGCGTCATCCAGGCCGTACGCCGTAACCGCTGGCCCGACTACGCCATCACCTCGCTGTCGCTGCTGGCCTACGCGACCCCGATCTTCTTCATGGGCCTGCTGATGATCATCCTGTTCTCGCAGGTGTGGCCGATCCTGCCGCCCGAGGCGCCGCAGGGCTTCACGGTCGCCGAGGTGCTCGCCGACCCGGCCGGCCTGGTGCTGCCCACGATCACCCTCGCGATCGTCACCGTCGCCGTGTACTCCCGCTACGTACGCTCCGCGATGGTCGACAACCTCAACGAGAACTACGTACGCACGGCTCGTAGCAAGGGCCTGCCCGAGCGCCGCGTCATCCTGACGCACACCCTGCGCAACGGCCTGTTCCCCATCATCGGCCTGCTCGGCATGTACCTGCCCGCGCTGTTCAGCGGGGCCCTGGTCGTCGAGTCGCTGTTCAACTTCCCCGGCATGGGGCAGCTGTTCTGGCAGGCGGCGCTCAAGCGCGACTACCCGATCCTGCTCGGCGTCACCGTCATCATCGCCGTCGCCACGGTCGTCGGCTCGCTCGTCGCCGACCTGCTCTATGCCGCCGCCGACCCCCGGGTCCGTCTCCGCCGGAGCGCCTCATGACCGTCGTCGAGGAAGAACACCCCACGGTGCCGTTGTGGCGGCAGGGCCTGCGGGTCTTCGCCGAGAACCGGCTGGCCCTGGTCGGCGCGGGCATGTTCGTGCTGCTGGCCGCCCTGAGCTTCCTCGGGCCGCTGTTCTACCACACCGACCAGGTGCACACCGATCTCACCGCGGTCAACCTGCCGGCCGGCTCGCCGGGACATCCGCTCGGCACCGACGGCGTCGGATACGACCAGCTCGGCCGGCTCATGCTCGGCGGCCAGACGTCCATCATCGTCGGCCTGGCCGCCGGGGTGCTGGCCACCGCCGTGGGCACGATCTGGGGCGCCGTCGCCGGATTCGCGGGCGGCTGGGTCGACTCGGCGATGATGCGCGTGGTCGACGCGATGATGTCCATCCCGGCGCTGTTCCTGTTCATGCTGCTGGCCGCGATCGTCACGCCGAGCGTCCCCATGCTCATCTTCATCATCGGCGCGTTCGCCTGGCTCGGACCGGCCCGGCTGGTGCGCGGCGAGGCCCTGAGCCTGCGCTCGCGCGAATACGTGCAGGCGATGCGGGCGATGGGCGGCACCGGCGGGCGGGCGGTGCGTTCACACATCGTGCCTAACGCGATCGGCACGGTGATCGTCAACGCGACCTTCCAGATCGCCGACGCGATCCTCTACGTCGCCTACCTGTCCTTCCTCGGCCTCGGCGTGCCGCCGCCCGCGGCCAACTGGGGCGGCATGCTCTCCGACGGCCTGGCCGACACCTACAGCGGCCACTGGTGGCTGCTCTACCCGCCCGGCATCGCCATCATCCTCATCGTGCTCGCCTTCAACTTCATCGGCGACGGGCTGAGGGACGCCTTCGAGGTCCGCCTCCGCCGGCGCTGAAAGACATCCCAGGAGTTTGAATGTCAAGCGGCAGCGTCGATGAGGTGAGCGGACCAGGCGGTCGCCTCGTTGTAGGGTGTGCCGGTTTTGAGGCATCCGTGCAGGATGCCGACGA
>NZ_RJAC01000046.1 GCF_003999975.1 Actinoplanes solisilvae
GCCTTGAAGTCGATCAAGCTGGTCAAGGACGGCACGCTGAAGATCTACGAGGGTGCGCCGCACGGCATCCAGGGCGACTACCAGGAAAAGCTGGACGCCGACATCCTCGACTGGATCAAGAACTGAGACTCGGCACGCCGGCAGGATCTCCGTCGCCTGCGAAGGCGGGTGATGCTGGATGGAAGCCAACAACGTCGCTCAGTCTCGAGCAGGGCGGAAGGGGCCGTGCCACTGGAGCAGCGCGATAGGAGCGCGCCGTGTCCGCCCATCGTTTCCGCTGAAAGGGCAACCGGGGTGTGGCCAACGGCTCCGCCCGCAACGGCACGCTGCCACTGACCACCGTGATCGGCGTGGTCGGGAGCTGACGGCACGGGTGGCCCACCCCTGGATGCGGGGTGGGCCACCCGTTGCCAGATCAGTCCGCTCGGTTCGGGCTGCTGAGAGCCTCCCGCTCCTCGTCGCTCAGCGGGTACGGGGCCGACGGTGGCACCCAGAAAGGCAGCCGGGGCGGATCGGCCACGGTGAACGGCTTGAACTCCGGATTCGTGAGCATCCGGTGGAGGAACTCAGCCGCCGCGATGTCGAAGCGCAGGCACGCCTCGCCTTCCTTCTGTGCGATCACCGGCCAGCGTTCGGCCTCCACCGACCGGTCGGCCAGCCAGAAGTAATTGCCTTCGATGATGTCGTATCCCCACGGGATGAGGCCCTGCCCGGTCTCCGGGGCGTAGTACTCATAGGGCTCGTACCACCGGGCCCCGAGCGGATCCACCCTGGTCTGCCGGAGGGCCGTGGACCACATCGACAACAACGGCGTCAGGCCTTGGTCGGCATTGGGCTGCAGCAGAATCAGGTAGTCCGAGAAACTGCCGTCGCCGAACCGGGCGCTCAGCTCCTTGAAGTCGGCGGGCAGGGTGACCCCGAGCTCCGCTTCCACCTGTTCCCACCCGGGGCCCTGCGGGTCGCGGCGGCTGCCGACGGCCTCCATGATTCGTTCCACCCAGTTCATCGGTCTCCCCTTTCCCGGGTCGCGGCGTGTTCCAGGTGGGCCCGTTGTACAGCACCCCGCCCGAGGACGTGTCCGGAATCGGATTGCTTCCCACGTAGTGCGGTGTCGACGTGTAATACACGCTGTCGCCGGGATTGCCCTGGATGTAGCCGGCAATGTTTTCTCGACGTTGGAACTCGGCCTTGATTGCGTCGTGGCGGGTAGCGGGGTGCTGGCTGATGTCGACGCCACCGAGCCGGAAGTATCAAAAATATACGTCGGCGAATATCTGCCGCCCTTACCGTCCCCTCGTCGTGTGTGTGCGAGCAAAGGACGAGAAACATGGGGAGACGACGGGGCACGCTCGTCGCGGCTCTGGCGCTGACGGTCCTGGCCGGTTCCGGCACCTGGGGCTACGTGGCGACGCGGGAGGACGAGGCGCCCACTGCGGCGGCGCCGGCGTCGGCACCGCAGGACCGGCCGGGCCTGCTGGAACGCGTCGGCGACGCCGCTCTGGACCTGGTCGGCGCCGACCGCGGCACGGCGAAGGCCGAGCCGGTCAGCTCCGGGCTGTCCGTCGACCAGCCTCCGGTGTCCGGCCGTGCCTGGCCGGCGCAGAAACGGGTTCGTGAGGTCGCGTCGAAGCGGACCGCGAACGCCCGGGTCTACCAGCTCGCCGACGGCCGCTTGCAGGCCGAGATCTCCTCCGTGCCGGTCAACTACCGGGACGGCAAGGGCCGATTCCAGCCGATCGACACGCGGGTGCGGCCCACCGGCCGGTCCGGCTACGTCCAGGGCAACTCGACCAACACGTTCGCCAGCCTGTTCGGTGACTCCAGCGACGACCTGGTGCGGTTCGAGAAGGACGGCCGTTCGGTGGAGCTGGGCCTGCCCGGCGCGGACCGCGACACGAAGCCGGTGGTGTCCGGTTCCACCGTCACGTACCCGGGTCTGGCCGACGGCGCCGATCTGGTCTACGAGGTCAGCTCGACGGAGCTGAAGGAGAAAATCCTCCTGAAGCGGGCACCGTCCGGCCCGGTCTCCTACACGTTCTCGCTGGACCTGAACGGCCTGAGCGCCGCGCCCCAGCCGGACGGGTCGATCGACTTCGTCACCGCGGCCGGTGCCACGGCGCTGACGATGCCGGCGCCGTACATGTATGACGAGACCGGGGCCACCAGCACGAAGGTTACCCAGAAGGTCACCGGCGACACGGTCACTGTCACCGCCGACACGGCGTGGCTGACCGAGCCGGGGCGCGCGTACCCGGTCGTGGTGGACCCGACGATCCGGGTGCAGCCGGTGCCGACTGACGCCCAGGACGTGATGATCTCTTCGGGGGCGACCACCACCAACTACGACAGCTCGTACGAGCTCCGGGTGGGCACGGACACCTCGGCGGCCTGGCGGTCACTGCTCAAGTTCGACACGGGCATGGTTCCGGCCGGCACGGCGATCGACGACGCGCAGCTTCAGCTCTACTACGACTCGTCCTACTACGCGTACGGCTTCGACGTCCCGATGGAGGCCCGTCGGATCACGACGCCCTGGTCGGAGACGACCGCCACCTGGGCGAGCACGAACGCCAACGTCACGGCCGAGCCGGTGGGCAACATCGTCACGGTCGACGACGGCGACACCAACACCTCCGCCGTGGGCACCTGGACGTCCTCGACCAACGCGACGCTGACCGCGAAGGCGATCGGCGGCGATTACCGAGTCAACAACGACACGACCGCCGGGCACACCCACACCTGGGTGCCGACCATCACCGAGGCCGGGAACTACCTGGTTGAGGTGCACTATGTGGGCGAGTCGGACCGGGCCTCGAACGCGCCGTACACCGTGTACTACAACGGCGGCTCGAAGGCGTACACCGTCGATCAAACCACTCCGGTCGCCGCCGGCGGCTGGAAGACCCTGGGCGTGCACCCGTTCGCGGCCGGGACGACCGGCAAGGTGGTCCTGGGCGACGTCGCCGGCAAGGCGGTGATCGCCGACGCTGTCCGCTTCACCAAGGCGAACACGGTGAAGGCGAACAGCAAGTCCAGCGTGTGGTCCTCGTTCCCCGTGCGCAATGTCGTGCAGGAGTGGGTCAACGGCACGGCCGCGAACAACGGCTTGATGATCAAGGCGGTCAACGAGACGGACAAGGGCCGCGGCGGTGCGATCTTCCAGGCGTCCGAGTACGCGTACAACAACGAGCGCCGCGACGCGAACCTGCCGAAGCTGACGATCACGTACGGCCGGCCGGGTGTCGCGGTGAACCCGCCGACGACGATCACGTCGACCGGCGCGCTGCTGGACTGGCCGGCGTACACCGGCACCGACATCGCCGAGTATCAGGTGCACCGCAGCGTCTACCAGACCTGGACACCGTCGGCGGCGACCCTGGTCGCACCGGTGGACAAGGGCACGACGAGCTTCCAGGACTCCACGGCGTCGCCGACCCCGGCCGCCGAGACCGACATCATGAAGCGCAAGTTCTTCTACTACATGGTCGCCGTCAAGACCACCGACGGGAAGATCATCGCCGGTCCGACAGCGCCCGCGATGCTTCCCCGGGCCGGGCAGATCACCAAGATCTTCCGGACCGGGGTCACCGACACGACCCTGTCGGCGGGGCAGCCGGCCGCGAACGTCAACAGCTACGCCGGTGACCCGTACGTCTCGCCGGGTAACAACTCCAGCGTCTACGGCGACACCCGCGCACTGGTGAGGGTCCCGGTCGCCGGCGTTCCGGCGACGGCTCAACTGGTCGACGCGCGGCTGCGGATGTGGAACGTCGGGCTCTACCCGGGCACCGACACCGACGAGAACATCGACGCGCACCCGCTCACCCGCGCGTTCGATCAGGCCAAGGCGACGTGGAACACCAGCGACGGCACCACCGTGTGGACCACACCCGGCGGTGACTACGCGGCCACCGCGCTCGCGGCCGACAACACGTCCACCAACGACCCGAAGTGGCTGACCTGGGACGTCACCGCGGCTGCGAAGGGGTGGATCACGAACCCGGCCACCAACCACGGCCTGCTGCTCAGGCAGCGCGACGAGGTGAATCAGACCGCCCGGGCGATGCTGCTCTCGGCCGAGGCCGCCGAGCCGCTGCTGCGCCCGACGCTGGAGGTCACCTACCTGGAGAAGACCCCGGAGTCGACGTACTACGTTCCGGAGCTGCCCGAGGGGGCGCCGCCGGCCGGCACGTTCACCACCCCGGTGTCGATCTCGAACCCCACCGGCGCCGCGTGGAAGGCCACGGACTGGCAGTTGTCGTACCGGTGGACCCGGGCCGACGGCGCGGCCGTGACCGGCGCGCAGGCGGTGACCGCGCTGCCGGCCGACGTGCCGTCCGGTGGCACGGCGGATCTGACCGCGACGGTCACCACGCCGCCGTCGACCACCGAGGGCAACAAGAAGACCGACTACACGATCAACTGGGAGCTGCGGAACCGGACCACCGGCCAGACGCTGCAACAGGCCGCGGCGATCGCGCCGCTGGCGCAGAACATCGCCGTCGTCGAGCCGACCTCCGACCAGCTCGGCCTGGAGAAGTTCTACTCCTACGCCGGCAAGAACACCGGCGGTGGCGGAACCCTGATGAACAACCTGTACGCCGGCAACACCGTCTGGTCGTACAACGCGTTCAGCAACCCGTCACGCGGCCTGGTCTCGTTCGTCCGGCTGGCGTACAACTCCCTGGACACCAGCGACACCGTCGCCGGGTACGGCTGGTCGCTGCAGGCCTCGTCGATGATGCGCCTCGGTTCCCCGCTGGACTTCCACCCGAACCCGAAGCCGACGAGTGTGACCTTCACCGACGGCGACGGCACCAGTCACTGGTTCACCCTGGACGCCGCCACGAACACGTGGACCAGCCCGAAGGGCGTGCACCTGTACCTGCAGAAGAAGGCCGGGGTCGACTGCAGGCCGAACACCCAGGAGCCACAGGCCTGGTCGCTCACCCGGCCCGACCGTACGCAGTTCTTCTACGACTGCGAGGGATACCTGACCTCGACGGTGGACAAGAACGGCAACGCCATGACGTTCACCTACGAGGAGCGCAAGAGCAACAACAAACCCACCAAGTTCCTCCGGTACGTCACCGACCCCGAGAACCGGCAGACCATCACACTCGACTACTACGCCAAGGGCGACGCGTACGACTACATCGACGACACCACCTGGACGCGATCGTCGGCGACCGGCCTGACCAACCCGAAGATCATCGACCACGTCCGGTCGATCACCGACGTCGGCGGACGCCGGATGACGTTCACCTACACCGACAAGGGCCTGCTCGGTGAGCTCGTCGACGGCGCCGGCTCGGCCAGCGGGTCGCCGAAGACGTTCAAGTTCGCCTACGACATGACGCAGGGCAACAAGAACGTCAAGCTGGTCAAGGTCACCGACCCGCGCGGCAACAGCACCGGGCTGGCCTACCATTCCCCGTCGGCCGGCGACGACCCGCAGTGGCACTGGCGGACCAAGTCGTACACCGACCGGCTGGGCGCGCTGAGCCGGTTCGCCTACACCGATCCGGACGGGTCGCAGGGCGGCAACATCGACACCGTCGTCACCGATGCGGAGGGTCACACCGCGGCCTATCGGATGGACGGGTACGGGCGCCCGTACCAGACGACCAACGCCAAGGCCGAGGTCACGAAACTGACCTGGGACGACCAGCACAACGTGAGCCGGCTCGAGGAGGCCAACGGCGCGGCATCCACCTGGACCTACGACGCCAGGACCGGGTATCCGACCGAGATCCGCGACCAGCAGGCGGTCAAGGACGGCTACCCCGGCACCGTCCTGACATACCAGACCCAGCTGGGCGGGTACGTCGCCGACATCACCACGAAGACCAGCCCCGAGGGCCGTAAGTGGAGCTTCGGCTACACCTCCGAGGGTGACCTGGCCACGGTGACCGATCCGCTCGGCACCGCCACCACCACGACCGGCGATTACACCACCACCAACACGTACGACACGTGGGGCCGGCTGATCACCTCGACCGACGCCAACGGCAACAGCACCACGTACGGCGACTACGACGCCAACGGTTACCCGAAGGTCATCGCCGACGCGCTGGACAACGTCACGTCCTACGTCTACGACGACCGTGGCCGGGTCACCCGGGTCACCGACGCGCTCGGCAAGGCGCTGACCCAGACGTACGACACGTTCGGCCGTCCGCTGGTGCACCGCCAGCCCAAGGACCAGGCGGCCGGCGTCTACGTGACCACCCCGGCGCCCGTCTACGACGCCAACGACAACGTGACGACGTCGACGGCGCCCAACGGCGCGGTCACCACGGCCGAGTACGACCCGGCCGACCAGTTGGTCACCACCACCGCGCCGGCCGACACCTCCGGCGGACCGCAACGGCGCACCACTCACACCTACGACAAGGTCGGCAACTTGCTGACCACCACCGAGCCCAACGGCAACCTGACCGCCACGGCCGGCGACTACACCACCACCAACACGTACGACGCGATCTATCAGCTGACCACGGTCACCAACGCCGTCGGCCAGAAGATCCAGTACGAGTACGACACCGTCGGCAACGTGGTCACGATGCGCGACCCGCGCAAGAACGCGACCGCCGACACCGCCGACTACACCACCGGCATGGTCTACGACCTGGCCCACCGGGTCGTGCGGACCACCGACGCGGCCGGCAAGTCGACCAGGGGCGCCTACGACAAGGACGGCCTGGTCACCTCGGCCACCGACCAGCTCGGCAACACCACGCTGATCGGGTACGACGGGCGCGGCAAGATGGTCGAGCGTACGGTGCCCCGGTCGGCGGGCGTCGCCACTGTCTTCCGCTACGAGTACGACCAGGTCGGCAATCAGACCAAGATGATCAGCCCGCGCGGCGTGGCGACCACCGGCGACGCCGACGACTTCGCCACCGTGCAGGTCTACGACAAGCTGAACCGGCTCATCGAGACCCACCATCCGTACGCGAAGAGCGACCCCCGGTACAACACGCCGGACAAGACCACCTACGCGTACGACAAGGCGGGCCGGCTCGTCACCTCCTCGGCGCCGCCCTCGGCGGGTCAGTCGGTCCGCAACGACACCACGTACACGTACTTCGACAACGGCTGGACCAAGTCGTCGTCGGACCCGTGGGACATCGTCACCACGTACGACTACAACGAGATCGGCGGGCAGACCGCGCGGACCGCCACGTCGGCCGGCGGCTCCTCGAACCGCACCATGTCCTGGTCGTACTACCCCGACGGCAAGCTGAAGTCGCGCGCCGACGACGGCGTGCCGGTGGGCCGTCAGGTGGTGCTGGTCGACAATTCCGACTTCAACAACACCTCCGCGACCGGCACGTGGCCGGTGTCCGCCGACGCCACCGGGCGGTACGGCACCGACCACGCGACGCACACGGCCGGCACCGGCGACAGCGCCTTCACCTGGCGGCTCAACGTGCCGCAGTCCGGCAGCTACCAGGTGTTCGCCCGGTTCCCGCAGGTCAGCGGGGCCGCCACGAACGCGGAATACACGGTCGCGCACAGCGGTGGTGACACCGTGCGCACGGTCGACCAGAGCGTCGGCACGGGCACCTGGGTCAGCCTGGGGTCGTACGCCTTCGCCGAGGGCAACACCCACAGGATCAGTCTGTCGGACAAGGCCGGCGGCACCGTGGTCGCGGACGCCGTCAAGATCGTCCGGGACAACGCGGCCGACGTCGACGACGAGAAGAAGGACTACGGCTACCAGTACGACGCCAACGGCAACCTCACCACCATCGCCGACGCCTCGCCGGGAGCCCGGGTGGACCGGTACGCGGTCACGTACACCCAGCTCAACCAGGTCGCCGAGGTGAACGAGTCGAAGTCGGGCAGCACCGTCAACAGCACGTCGTTCACCTACAACGAGAACGGCGCGCCACTGACGCTGCGCCACGACAAGCAGTACTCCAGCTACGAGTACGAGACCCGCGACCTGGTCGCGAAGGTGACCAACGGCAAGTCGGCCACCGACACGTCGGCGAAGGCCACCACGTACACGTACACCGACCGCGGCGAGAAGCTGCGCGAGGTCAAGGGCAACGGCAACGCCGTCGACTACACGTACTTCCTCGACGGGCTGCTCAAGTCGCAGACCGAGAAGAAGCCGGACGGCACGCTGGTCGCGGAGAACGCCCTGGACTACGACGTCAGCGGCAACCGGTCGCACGAGGTCGCCCGGAAGATGAACGCCGACGACCACGGGGCGTACCTCACCACCACCAGCGACTACACCTACGACCCGCGGGACCGGCTGGCCCAGGTCACCCGGACCGGCACCGGCGCCGGCGGCGAGACCTACGAGCACGACGCGAACGGCAACGTCACCCGGCAGAGCGTCAAGGGCGTCACCACGACGTTCCGGTACGACCGGGACCGGCTGCTGACCGCGTCGGCCGGCGGCGCCGACGCGTCGTACAACTACGACCCGTTCGGCCGCCTCGACACCGTCACCTCGGCCGGCCTCGTGGTCGAGCGCAACGTCTACGACGGCTTCGACCACGTTGTCGAGAACCGAAGGAACAACGGCGTCACCACGACGACCACCGAGTTCACCTACGACCCGATGGACCGCACAGCCACGCGCACGGCCGACGCCGGCTCGGCCGAGGAGAAGACCACCGTCTTCAACTACTTGGGCCTGTCGTCGGACGTGATGGACGAAGAGGTCGCCGGCAAGCTGACCAAGTCGTACCAGTACTCGCCGTGGGGCCGGCGGCTGTCGCAGATCACCCACGCCGGTGACGGGAGCACCGAGCAGGCGTACTACGGCTACAACCCACACACCGACGTGGAGACGCTGACCGACGCCTCCGGAGACACCAAGGCCACTTACGGCTACACGGCCTATGGCAGCAACGACGACAGCCAGTTCACCGGCATCGACAAGCCGGACACCACGGACCCGCTGAAGGAGCCCTACAACTCGTACCGGTTCAACAGCAAGCGGTGGGATCAGGCTTCCGGCTCGTACGACATGGGCTTCCGTGACTACAGTCCCGGCCTGAACCGGTTCCTGACCCGGGACAGCTACAACGGCGCCCTGGCCGACCTGAACCTCGGCATCAACCCGTGGACCGGTAACCGGTACGCGTTCGGCGGTGGCAACCCGGTCACGGCGGTGGAGATCGACGGCCACTGCTGGGAGTGGGCGCAGGGCATCTGCGACACCGCCGGTGACGTGGCGAACTGGGTCGACCACAACTCGGACACGCTGCAGGACCTCGCGGTCGACGCGGCCGAGACGGTGCTGGGCGCCGCGGCCACCGTGGGCGGCGGCGCGATGATGGCCACCGGTGTGGCGGCGTGCGGGGTCAGCGTCCCGTTCGCGGTCACCGGTGTCGGTGCGGTGGTGACCGCCGCCGGATGCGCCGGCGGCGCGGCCCTGGCCGGTGGCGGTGTGCTGGTCAGCGGTCTGGGCATCATGGCGATGGTCGACGGCGCGTCGAAGTTCGGCGAGGACCTGAACCGGCTGGAGAACCCACCCGGCGACGGCACACCGGCGGCCGCACCGTCCGGTCCCTCGGTGAACAAGACGAACGGCCTCGCCGACGGCGACAAGGACCTGCGCCGGACGTGGAAATCGGGCGACGTCAACTACAACATCAACACCGGGCACGGCTTCAACCGGGCGCACGGCGGCGGCACCGACCTGCGCACGACCGGCCTGACCCCGGACGAGGTGGAGAAGGCCATCATCGCGGACATCGAGAAGTTCAAGGGCGGCGGCGGCAAGCTGGCCGACCCGGCCGACGGCACGGGCGTCTTCAAGACGGAGCGCACAATCGACGTCAACGGCAACTCCATCACCTACCGGGCCAACCAGACCACGCCCGATACGGTCAACGTCGCCACGTACTGGCTGAACTGAGTAACCGGCAAGGGACGGATCATGAAGGAACTGCTGCAGCTGGCGCGCGAGCTCGCCGCCGACGACGTGGGCGAACTCGGCCCGGAACAGTTGCGCGAGCTCACGCGGGATTTCATCGAGGTGCTCACCTTCGCCCCGGCGGAGGAGATCGTGTCGATGCTGCGGATCTCCCGGGACGAGAACTATCTCGGCCTGCCGGTCTGGGCGCGCAACCTGGCGTTCAGGCTGGCCTGCCTGCAGCGGCCCGGCGACGCCGCACTGCTGCGTGACGCGGGTCGCGACCTGATGATGTTCGGTCCGGACTGGGACGACATCGCGACGTCCATGCTGCACCGCGCGGATGCGATGGAGGCCGCGGACCGCGACTGAGCCCGATGGCGCGGCGGCGTGGTCGATGGGAATCGACCACGCCGCCGCGTTCCATCCGTCCGCGTGAACCAGGGTGTTCGTCAGTCCTTGCTCGACCGGGACTTCGGTTTCTTCGACTTCTCCGACTTGTCGGGCTTGTCATTCTTGCCGGTTTTCTTGGCCGGGCCGGGCTGCGCCGACGTGGGAGCCCCGCCGATCAGCCGGGCGCAGAACGGCGCCACCTCTTCCTCACCACCCGCCGCGGTGATCAGGTCGCGCCGGTCACGGCCGTTCATCGGGTGACCGCCCTGGGCGGCGGTCCGCCACGCGACACACCAGTCCTTCTGGGCCGAGGCCCCGGGCGTGCCGATTGCCGGGGACGACGACGACGGCGGCGGGGACGGGGACGGCCGGGTGAGGGCCGGCCGGCTCGGGGCGGCGGTGGGCGCGGGCACGGCCAGCCCGGGGAGCAGGCGATGCGCGCCGCGCTGCATGGCATCCGGAAGGCGACCGGAGCGGGCCGCGACCGCGGTCCCGCCGGCACCCAGAAGCGCCAGGGCGGCCATCGTGGTCACGACGAGCGTCCGCGTGCGCCGCGGCGTCACCCGAGCCGGGACGGCGGATGGCGACAGCGAGGCGGTCCGGCGGCGTTCGGCAGCGAGCGCGGCGACCATCGCCTGTTCACCGCGGAGTTCGTCGGCGCCCGCGGGGGCCCGCAGGGCGCTGACAAGGTCGTCGAGGCGCGGGTCTCGCCGCACCCTCGCAGCGCGGCGCAGCACGTCGCAAAGTCGCATCCCGCTACACATCCTCGTTGTCGTGGTCATGGCGGATACGCGTGGCACGCCCCCGGACCTGCGGGTCGGCGGCCAGCCGGCGGAGTCCCCGCATGGTCGCGATCCGCACCGCGCCGCGGCCCTTGCCCAGCACCCGGGCGGTCGCGGCGACGTCGAGCCCGGCCACGACCCGCAACATCACCGCCTCGGCCTGGTCGACCGGCAGGGCCGCGACCCGGCTCAGCGCCCAGGCGGTGTCGGTGCCCTCGATGACTTCGGCGGCGGCGTCGCGGCCGGCCGCGACGAGGGTCACCGTCGCGGCCGGGTCCTCGAGACGCCGCCCGGTCCGGCGCAGATCGTCGATGCCGCGGTGCCGGGCGATGTGGAACAGCCACGCCCGGAAGGCGGCTGGGGAGCCCTGGAAACGGTCGACGTCCCGTGCCGCCTGCAGCCACGTCTCCGACGCGACGTCCTCGGCGGCGTCGCCGACGAGCACCCGCAGATAACGCAGCACCGGCGGGTGCAGGGCACGCCAAAGCACGGCGAATCCGCGCTCGTCACCGGCCCGCGCGGCGGTGAGCGCGTCGGCGAGTTCGTCATCCGTGGGCAAGGGGGCTCCTCCAGCAACAGGCCCGCACGCTACCCGCCGGGGGAACGGGCCAGGCCGTGGATGCAGCCGGAGTGCACATCCATAGACATGCGAGCTCGCTGGCTTCCTTTCGGAACGGAGTCGATCGCACGGCTCGATCGTCGCATTCACCCGCGTACGCCGAAGGTCCACGACGGGGCAGCGTTCGGAGGGCGATTTCTGTTACTCGAAACGGTCACTTCCCCGCTTGATAATGCTCACTGCACGATTGGCGCCGTCCACATTGATCTCACCGGTCCGGACTTCCTAACCTGAGGGCCGATCCAAGGGGGATAGATGTCCATCGAGGTCCGTCTGCTCGGGCCGGTGGAGTTACGGGGGGAGAACGGTCTCGTTCACGCGGGACCGGCGAAACAGCGTGCGGTGCTCGCCGTACTCGCCCTGGAAGCCAACCGGCCGGTGACGCTGCACCGGCTGACCGAGCTGCTCTGGGCCGGGAAGCCGCCGCGGTCCGCGGTCGCGAACATCCGCAACCACGTCGCGTCGCTGCGCCGTGCGCTGGTCGACCGGATCGTCTCGCGGCAGGGTGCGTACCAGCTGAACCTGGCCTCGCACGAACTGGACGTGGGCGAGTTTCGCCGGCTCGCGGACACCGGGCGGAACGCCCTCGCGCTCGGCGAGGCCGAGCAGGCCGAGGCCCGTCTCGCCGCCGCGCTGCGGCTGTGGCGCGGGCCGGCCGGGACGGGGCTCCCGCGCGGCACGGCGCTCGACGTCCTGCTGACCGGTCTCGAAGCCGACCGGTTGCGGACCGTGGAGGATCTCGTCGAGGCGCGTCTGCGCCTCGGTAACCTCGGAGACCTGGTGGTCGTGCTGCGCGAGCACCTGGCCGCGCACCCGTTGCGCGAACGTGCCTGGGGGCAGCTCATGCTGGCCCTCTATCGAGCCGGCGACGTGGGCGCGGCGCTCGCGTCCTTCCGGCAGGCGCAGGCCATCCTGCACGCCCAGCTCGGCGTCGACCCGGGCAACGAGCTGGCCGCGCTACACGTGGCGATGCTGGAGCGGGCGCCACACCTCGACCTGGGCCGGCCACCCCCTGCCTTCCCAGGCCGGACGGTCGCCGTCGAGGCGCCCCGGGAACTGCCACCGGACTTGATGTCGGTGGCCGGCCATTCCGACGAGCTGGCGGTCGTGCTGGCCGGCGTCCGTACGGTGCCCACCGGCCGAGTCTCCGCGGTTGTGATCATCCACGGCCCGCCCCGCAGTGGTAAGACGGCGCTGGTCATCCGGGCCGGCCACGCGCTGGCCGACGCGTTCCCGGACGGCCAGATCTTCGCCGAGGGCGGCCCGGATGTCACGGCTTCCAACCTGATGGCCCGGGTGCTGCGGGCGTTCGGGGTCCCGCCGGACGAGGTACCCGAGCAGCCCGACGAGCGCATCGGCCGCTACCGCTCGCTGCTGGCCACGCGCCGGGTCCTGATCGTCCTGGACGCGGTCACGAGCGAGGCGCAGGTGCGTCCGCTCATCCCGGCCTCGGCCGGCTCGGCGCTGCTGGTCACCAGCCGCCGTTCGCTGCGCGTGCCCGAGTGCGTGCAGCATGTGGCCCTGCGCACGTCGGCGCGCGTACGCGTCCGCCCGTACGCATCCGGGCTGGTCCTCCCGGCGCGCAGAACCGAAGGTGTACCTACCTGGTATCGAGCGCCGATCCGTACCGGGCGGATCGGCCTGGGTCGGTGATCGACGGTCCGGCGGCTTTGGCCGACGCGTCGGTCAGGCCGACCCCACCTGACGGAATGCCGCGTCGGCAGGCGATGATCGTGGGATGGGCATTCCAGGACCCCTGCGCGAATCTCTGCACGACCCGGCGTTCTGGGCGCGGTACACCTTCGCCGCGGAGGACGGCCCCGGCTCCGATCGGCTCGGCGCCCTTGAAGAACTGCTGGACGATGACGATGACGATGACGAGGACGAGGAGGACACGACGCTCAACGTCGCCTTCGACGTCGGCGGCGGCCATCTCATCCTGCTCGAGGTCGACACCCGGCTCGGCAGGTACGAATTGGGCATCACCGGGCCTGATTCCGCCGAGTGGGCCGGGCTGGGCTGGGACGATTTGGCCCACTGGCACCCGTACGCGCTGCGTTGGCCGGAGCTCGACCTGATCTGCCGGGCGGTCGCCGTGCGGGATCCGCTGCTGCCGCACCCCGGCGCACCGATGGCCTTGCTATGCCGGTTCGCCGCGGTCTTCGAGGACGACAACGTGGACGCCGCCGTTGCCGCCGTGGACGCGGCGTACGTCGCACTGCGGCCCCAAGGCTGGGACGGCTACTGGCCCACGGGCGCCGACTGGCTCGAACGGGCTGACTTCCGGGGCCAAAATGTGGTCTGGCACCGCGACGACGCAGGCAACCTGTGGGCCGAACAAGACGACGACCACGACGCTGACCCCTTCTACAGCACCCGGGTAACAACGCCGGCGGAGGCCGAGGAGCAATTCCCGCATACCCCGCTCCGGAACCTGCTGGCCGCCGCCGCGACCACGCTGACGACCGGATCTCGTCCCTGACCCCCGGGGGTGTGGCCAACGACTCCGCCCGTAACGGCACGCTGCCACTGACCACGGTGATCGGCGTGGTCGGGAGCTGACGGCACGGGTGGCCCACCCCTAATCAAGTGTCGGGTGATGCGTGCCGCTACGCGGCTGACCCAAGGCGATGCGGACGGAAGTCTCACCGCACCGGGTAGACCACCCGGGTACGGTATGCAGACTCCTCCACGGCGCCTGGCCCGGTCAGATACTCCTCCCACATGACGTCCGGCGGCCGCACCTGGTGGGTGCCGAACCAGGCACCGAGCGCGGCGTACGCGGCCGGAAGCGTCTCGTACGACCCGGTGTGCTCCACCTGGACCGCCCGGCCGGCCGGCAGGTCCGCCGCAGCCAGGTCGCCGGCTGCCGCCGGAAGGTCGACAGCAACGGGGAAGCCCACGGTGACGTCGAACCTCTGGCCTAGCTCGTGGCGGTATACCGCGGTCGGAGGCCCCGCCGGGACGATGCCGATCCGGGCGAACTCGGCGATGACGTGCGGGATCGCGCGGCGGAAAAACGCGGCGAGCTCGGTCGCCGCGACCTGCTCCCGCAAGCCGAACACGGTACGCGCGGGCAAGGTGACTTCCAGGACGCCTTCGGTGGACGGCCCGGTGAGAGTGTCCGTCATGGCTCCTCCAGGTACGGCGGCGGCTGTTGATGCACCTCCATCCGATCTCGGCGTGGGCCGGCCGGTCAGGGCCGCACGGTGTACGTCCACGCCGAACAGCTGCCTCAGTACGTGGGACTTTCGGCCCGGTGCCCGCCGGACTCCGCAGGCGTGGCCCGCCGGCGACAACGATCGGGCGGGCGTCGCGGCGGCGCCGGCTGCTCAACGGGCGCGCCGAGCTACCGGGAACTGCGGATGTCGTGTGTCACCGTGACGGGTCGGGCACGAACAGGGCGGCGAGCGGTCGTCGCCGGTGGCGTTCGGTAACGTGGCGATGATCGCGGCCCTGTTGTTCAGGTCGGCGGCGCTGTTCGGAATGCCCGCGGTGGACTGGTCGACGAAGACGCCGTGCCGCCACAGGAACGCATGGTCGTCGGGCGAATCGGGCGACACGTTCCCGCCCCCCAGGATCAGGCCCGGGTCGTTCACGGCGGTCGCGCCACCGGCGTTGCCGCCCGGCAGGTTGCCGATGAGCTCCTGCCCGGCACGCCGAGGTCGCTCATCCGCCCGGCACGCCAGAGGAAGGCATGCAGCGAGCCGTCCGCGGTGGTGCTGGAGCCGACGATCGCGCCGAGGTCGTTGATCGCCGTGGCGAAGCTGTGGTCGCCGCCGAGCGTACCCAAGTCGGTGATCTTTCCGTGCTGCCAGCGCACCGCGCGGGTGGCGTCGTCCCGGCGGCTCTGCCCCAATGTCCTGCGGGCCGATCGGCCCTGGCGTTCCGTCCGCCGGCGGGCCAAGGCTTCAAGGTGGAAGACCGCATGGTGCCTACCGCGCCGGCCAGTGCTCGGGAGATACGCGACGGCGGCCACCGGCCCACGGACTTCCGTACGAGGATCGAGGGGGTAAGGCCGTGACATCAGCATCGGCACAGGTATCACTTCAGTTTCTGGGCGCGACCGGCACGGTCACCGGGAGCCGATTTCTCATCACGGCGGACCGGGCGCGGTTGCTCGTCGACTGCGGGATGTTCCAGGGCGAACGCGCGCTGCGTCGGCGCAACTGGGCGCCGTTCCCCGTACCGGTGACCGACCTTGACGCCGTCGTGGTCACCCACTCGCACCTTGACCATGTCGGATGGCTGCCGCGGTTGGTGCGGCAGGGCTTCGCGGGGCCGGTGTACTGCTCGCCGTGGACTGCGGAGGTGGCGCCGATCGTCCTGCGCGACGCCGCGCACCTGCAGGAGGAGGATGCCCGGTACGCCTCGGGCCATGGCTACAGCCGGCACCCCGATCCGCAGCCGCTGTTCGAGCGGGCCGACGCCGAGAAGGCCATCGGTCTGCTCCGGCCGGTGCCGTACCACCATGATCAGGTCGTCGCGTCCGGACTGTCAGTTCGGCTGACCCCGGCAGGCCACATTCTCGGCTCTTCGATCGCGCAGGTGAACGCCGGGGCGCGCAGCCTCGGGTTCAGCGGCGACCTGGGACGCGAGGACCATCCGCTACTTACCGGCCCAGGACCGGCGCCCGCCGTGGACGCCATGGTCGTGGAGTCCACGTACGGAAATCGGACGCACCCGCCGCGCGAGCTCGAGCGGCTCGCCGCTCCGATCCGGCGTGCCCTCGCCCGCGGTGGCGTCGTGGTCATCCCGGCGTTCGCGATCGACCGGACCGAGGTGCTGCTGATGGCGCTTCGTGAGCTCATGACGGCCGGCCGGCTGCCCTCGGTTCCGGTCTTCGTCGACAGCCCGATGGCCCTGGCCGCGCTGCAGGTGTACCGGCGGGCGCTCCGGGACGGCGCACCGGAGATCCGCCCGGAGATCCGGACGAGCTCCGTCGATCCGTTCGACCCCGGCGATCTGCGCCTGGCGAGCACGGCGGAGGAGTCGGCTCGGCTCAACGACCCGTCATTTCCCTGCATCCTGTTGTCCGCCTCGGGCATGGCCACCGGCGGGCGCGTCGTGCACCACCTGGCGCAGCTGGCGCCGGAACCGCGCAACCTGATCCTGCTGCCCGGCTTCCAGGTGGCCGGGACGCGTGGTCGGGCTTTGCTCGACGGCGCGCGAACGCTGAAGATGTATGGCGGGTACGTTCCGGTGCGCGCCGAGGTGGTGGGGGTGGATGATTTGTCCGCGCACGCCGACGCGGACGGCCTGCTCGCTTGGCTGAAGACTGCGCCGGCTCCGCCGCGTACGTGCTATGTGGTGCACGGCGAGCCGCCCGCCTCGGCCGCCCTGGTCGATCGCATCGACCGAGAACTCGGGTGGTGTGCGGTGCAGCCGCGGGATGCTGAGCGCGTGCTGGTGTGAGTGCAGACGGCTTCGCCAACTTCGAACGGAGGAGAACCGTGCGAAACGCCGGGGTGCACGTGCTCGACGGTGTCGAGGCCTGGCTGCTCGGTCAGGACGTTGCGGTCGAGTTCCCGACCAGGCGCGACCTTTCGGGCCAGTTCGATGCCGCCATTCAGAAGAGGATCGGTCGGGAGGTTCCGGCTCGGTACTGCTTTCCGCCCACGGGGTCGCCCTGAAGGTGTCGGAGGCAGCCGACCTTGGCCCGGACGTAGGCGCGGTAGGCTGGCAGCGCTTCCGGCCGTCCATCATGTCCGGCCGTCGCGCAGCCCGGGACGCACACGTGCAGCAGGATCAGGTGCTCGCCGGTGTGCGCGGCGAGCTCGGCGGCCCAGGTCAGGGCACGCCAGCCACCGGCGCCGCCCACACCGGCAGCGATCGGGTGTCGCATTGGGCGCCTACGCGCGGGTCAGCGCCTTGGCGCCGGTTCGGCGTCGGCGCGGTCTGGGGCGGGCACGGGGATGACGACCACCGGGCAGGTGGCTTTGCGGACGCATTCCTCGCTGACCGAGCCGAGCACGGTGTGCCGGACCCGGCTGTGTCCGTGGCTGCCGAGTACCAGCAGGTCCGCCGTGCCGGCTGCCCGGGCCAGCGTCTCGCCCGGGCTTCCCTCGATCACCTCGGCGGCGATCGGCAGGTGCGAGCCGTGCCGGGCGAGCAGGGCGTGGATATCGTCGTCGAGCAGACGGGTGGCCCGCTCCTTGGCCTCCTGTGTGTTGGTGGCGACGGCCGATGTGAGGTCGGGGCCGTCCCATTGCCAGGCGATGACGGCTTGGACGGCGCTGCCGCGGGCGTCCGCCTCGCGGACCGCCCATTCGAGGGCGCGGCGTCCTCCGTCCGAGCCGTCCACGCCCACGACGATCAGATGCTGGGTATTCATGACTTCTCCCTCCGACAGGTCCACGGTGCCCGCCGCCGCCGTGCCCGGTCAGGGCCGTAGGTCACCAGAGACCGGGAAGGCGGGCCCAATGGCCCTGCCGTCCGGCCGGGGCCCGCTCCTAGCGTCGGCGGTGAGGGGAGTTCCATGATGAGGAACTGGACCGTGGACGATGTGATGACCACGAAGGTCGTCTCGGTGGATCAGGGCGCCTCGTACCGCTCGGTGGTATACCTGGAGACCCGCCACGCACAACTACCACGGCGCTCGACGCCCACCACGACGTCGGTCTCACGCACGTCCGGCACGTTGTGCTGTGTCATTTCGAACCTCCATCGGTCGAGTCGGTCCGCCGGGCCCGCAGACGTCGTACCAGTGCCCGCCGCGCCGCACGACGCAGCGACGTGACGTCCTCGTCGGCCATCTGCCGCAGCGCGACAAGTCCGACGGCGATGCCGCAGAGACCGGCGGTCGCATATAGCAGGCGGCTGTCAGACAGGGGGACCGAAATTGGGCCCAGCACGACGCGGTGCGGGGACCCGGCGCCGGCCAGGGCACTCGCCGCAGCGACGGCCAGCAGCAACATGGCTCGGGCGGCGGTCTGAACGAACGCGAACACCCTTCCGCGTACGGCGTCGTCCACGTCGCCGCCGATGAGCGTGACACCGCAGAGGAAGGCCAGCCCGGCGCCGAACCCGACGACCACGACCTCGGCCAGCGCCACGGCCGGACGCGACGTGACGGACAGAAGGACGACCGCCAGGGCCGCCAGCTGCACCGACAGGCCGAACACCAGGCGCCGCGGCACGTGACCGGCCAACTTCGGCCCGGCGAGCACGCCCAGCCCGAAGCCGATGAACAGACCGGCGAACAACAGCGCAAAGGTGGCGTCGCCGCCGCCGAGGGAACGGCTGTAGAAGCGCGCCCCGCCGACCACGATGCCTGCTCCGGCGAAGGCACCCAGCAGACCGATTGTGAGGCCCCGCAGCAGGGGTGTCCCGGTGAGGTAACGCCACCCGGCGCGGAGCGCGTCGACGGATGGTTCTGTACGGGCTGCGATGCGCCGCCTGGAGATCTCCGGCACGCCGAAGAGGACGACCGTGGCCGACGCCAGGAACGTCAGCGCGTTGAAGTAGAGAGCGATCGCAGCCGCGTCGGTACGGCCGAGGCTCGGCAGTCGCGCCGCCCCGGCGAATGCCAGCGCCGCCAGCACCGGCGTGATCCCGTAGGTGGTGATGATGGTCAGCTGGTTGGCTGTCTCGAGCCGGTCGCGCGGAATCAGGTTCGGTACCGCCGCCTCCTTGGCCGGTGTCCACAGCATCGCCCCCGCCTGGGCGGTGAACGAGGCCACGGCGACCCACGCGACCACGACCGCACGGTCGTGCGACAGCAGCGCCATGGTCGGGATGGACGCGTAGAGCACGAACCGCGCCAGGTCGACCAGCACCATCGTGCGTCGACGGTCGAACCTGTCGGCCAGCACGCCGGCGATCGGCCCCAGAATCAGCGACGGCAGCAGCTGTACGGCGATGATGCCGCCGAAGGCCGCCCCCTGCGCAGCCGGGGAACTCAGCTGCGCCGAGGCGAACGACGACGTCGCCAACAGGCCCATCCAGTCGCCCAGCGACGACAGCCCGAAGACCAGCCACAGCCGCCGGAACGAGCGCAGCCGGACCACGTCCGCCAGCGCGGACGAGCCCAGGTGCTGCCCGGTCTCCATGAGCCCACCATCGGACGCGAGTCGCCGCCGCGGCAGGGCCGAAGGACCGTCGCCGATGGGCCCAGCCAGTCAGGCCAGCCCGTACGGCAGGGATCCGGCGGATTCGATCTCGATCAACCGGTTGTATTTGGCGACCCGTCCCCCTCGGGCCGGTGCGCCGGTCTTGAGTTGCCCGCAACCGGTCGCGACGGCTAGTGGCGTCCGGCGTTGGCTGGTAGCACCGGAACCCAGGAACCTGGTCGTAGCGACGTCGGCCCACGGATGAAGGAGATGTCATGAACCCAACGATGGCCCGTCGCCATGCGGTGCTCGAACCGCTGCTGACGCTCGATCCGGCGGGAATCGATCAACTGCCGTGGTGGCCAGTGCCGGACTGCCCCGGTGTCGTCGCGAAGGAACTGTGGGCCGCCGGCGATCTACATGACGCGCTGATCTCCTACGGGTCGGGCTGCGCCACCCCAGGAAGGTCGCATCTGACCGCGCATCAGCACATCTGGGTGGTCTCGGGATCGGCGTCGGTCGCGGGACGGCCCATCGTCGCCGGTTCCTACCTGTACGTGCCGCCAAGCACCGCTCATCCGATCACCGCCGGCGCCGGCGGATGCCTGCTCCTTCAGATGCACCGACCCCTGCCTGCCGGCCAAGCGCAATAGCCGTCCTCGTGCACGGTCGGATGCCGCCGCGCAGATCCGGCGACACGTTCCCGCTCCGTCGCGCATGCTGCTGTCCCATTCGCCGGCAGGAGGAGAACCCGCCTGCTCGAGACTGCGCGAGACGGGACCGGCCACGGCCAGGCGCCGCTGTGTGTCGCGCAGGTCAACGTCGACGTCGCCGGGCGCCTGGTCCGCCGGCAAGTTGCAGCGCCCAGCGCCATCCAGGCGATCGACCTGGTCACCACGGCATTGCCACCGGCTCTGCAGCGCCTCACCGCCCACCTGACGCATGCTGCTGGTCTGCCGACGTTCAGGGACGAGGAGTGGCAGCAGAAGCGCCCACCACGAATAATCCCGACCTACGCACGCCCGCGCCGGCAGCCGCGAGGACTGGTCCGTTACAAAGCCTTCTACCGTCGCTACGACGGCCATCTGGGCCTTGTCACGCCCGTCTGGTGACGGCGGTGATCAGCTGAATCCGGGTGCCACCCGAGGAGAGATCGCGTCCCTGCACCCGTCTCAGACCCCCCATCTCGGCGGACGACCCTGCGGGAAGTCGGGTCTATGGGCGAATGGCTCCCGCGTTTCCCGGACACGCCGGTCGAGCGTCTGGTCGTCAACGAGCTCGACATGCCGTACAGCATGGAGGCGGTCATGCGGCACAGTCGTGTGGTCGTGGCCGGGATCGGCCGCAGCGGCAGCTTCGCCGAGCTGCTGTACGAGTCGTGGCGCCCGGCGGCCCGGCAGCGGTCCGGCTGCCCGGTCCTGCTCGTTCCGCCCGGCTGGTGGGAAGGCCCGAATGCGGGCGGCGCCCGTCGGCTCCGGGCCATGACCACTGAGCTGTCATCCCATGGTGGCGACGCTAGGCCGCTCGGATCTGTGGCGACAGGGACGTCCAGCACCCCGCTCGGGGGTCGGACGGCGTCACCGGCCGACAGAAGTGGCCAGCAGCTGCTGCACCACGCCGGATGTCCCGTGGTGATCGTCCCGCCGGCGACCGCGCCGGCGGTATGACCGCACGATTTCTGACCCGGGACTTTCGTCCCGTGGAGATGGGGTCCTTGTCCTCAAGAGGCATCGCGGGACATCAGGCACCGTCATATACGACGACATCGAATTCCGGGAGGATATTATGACCACCATCGGCCGGGGAACCGCCGCTCACCTCGAGAAGGTCGAGGCGCCCGGCTCCATGCTCACCAAGACCGCCGCGCGGGCGCTTGCCGTGCTGCGTATCTCTACCGGCTTCGTTTTCCTGTGGGCGTTCTTCGACAAGACTTTCGGGTGGGGGTTCGCGACCCCGGCGGAGCGTGCCTGGATCAACGGCGGTTCGCCGACCAAGGGGTTCCTGTCCGGTGTCGAGGTCGGACCGTTGCAGGACTTCTTCCACAGCATCGCCGGGGACCCGTGGACCAACTGGCTGTTCATGCTGGGTCTGCTGGGGATCGGTCTGGCCTTCGTGCTCGGCATCGGCATGCGCCTGGCGGCCGGGGCCGGTGTGGTCATGATGGCGCTGATGTGGGCGGCCGAGTGGCCGCTGGACAAGACCACCAGTGCTGGTGAGCCGAGCGGGTCGACGAACCCGGTCACCGATTACCACTTCATCTACGCGGTCGCCGGCATCGTTCTGGCCCTGACCTATGCGGGACACACGTGGGGTCTGGGCCGGTGGTGGGCGTCCCTGCCGCTCGTGCAGAAGAACCGCTGGCTCATCTGAGCCCGGTGACGATCGCCCGCGGAGCCCGGCCGTCTGGCAGCGGCCGGGCTCCCTCGTGCCCGGACACGGGGTAGGCGTCGCCCCCGAGACAGGGAGTCGCCCGTCCGGAACTGGCCCGGACGGGCGATTGAACGTCGGTCGCTAGGCAGGAACTGTCGCGGTCTGAGGCTCCTCAACCTTGATGATGGGGCCCTCGATGGATCCGAGCACGTCGTAATTGCGGGTGCTGCTGATCTTCGAGCTGAGGAAGACGGTCACAACGATCTTGTAGACGCCCGACTCCCCATTGGGGTCCGGTTGCGCCGAATGCAAGCTGTCAGCCGGGACGGCGATGGTCGCCTCGTAGCTCTCCTCATCCGCGAACTCCGGTCCACGGACCGGAACCTCGGTCGAGGCGATGACCTTCTCGTCGCCGGGACCCTGCGACTCGACATAGGCAGTCGCGGTCCATTTGTTCGACTGCCGCGACATCGCGGTCAGCCAGAGCGGGACCAGATTGCCGAACTATCGAGGGACGCGAATGGCGCCAAATTGCAATGCGCATAACACTATGTGTCACATCCGTTCTCGGAGCGATTACACAGCATTATCGGGCTGCAATTCGCAGCGTCACCAGGCTTGGTTCGTACCGACTTTACGGACTTTGGTCCCTACCACTTCGATCGTCGTCGGTGTCGAGCTGCTCGGCACCACCTCCCCGGCCGTCCACTTCGGCCTTCGGGAGGCAGGCGCCCGCGGTTGCGAGCTGATCATCCTGAACGCCGTTCCGCCGGCACGCCTACGGTGGCAGCGCGATGCCCCTGCTCGGCTCGGTGAGCAGCGCCGTTCTGCGGGACGCTCACTGCCCGGTCTTCGTGGCAGGGTGAAGGCAGGACCGAGGCCCGGAGGATAGGCGCACCGGAGCGGGCCGCGCTGGTGCGGCGTTCGTCGCGGGTGCCGGGGAACGGGCACGCGGACGGCCCAGAGGCCGGGCGAGGCGTCACCGAGTCAGACGCGCACGGTGGGGGTCCGATCCGTGATCGACAGGCGGAAGACCCGGGTGTCGCGTGCCGGAAGCCCAGGCGCTGGTAGAGCTGGTTGGCGGCCTGGCGCGCCGGGCGGGAAGTCAGGTCGACCATCCGGGCACCGTCGCCGTTCGCGAGCTGAACCGCCCGTCGGGCCAGAGCAGCCCCGACGCCCTGGCCGCGAACGGCCTCGTCCACAACGACGTCTTCGATCCAGGCTCGCGGGCCGGTGGGGATGGGGAAGGTCACGAGCGTCAGCGTCCCGACGATCTCGAAGTCCGGATGGGCCGACGATGGACCCGTCAGAGCTCCTGGGCCAGAGGCGAAAGTCCCCGGGCGGGGCTCGTGGCCCAGCGGCGCAGAACGGCATCGGCCGACTCGGCCTCCTCGATGCGGGCCAGCGCACCGGCGAGCGCCTCGCGCAGCGCCGGGATGCGGCGGTGTTCGAGGGCTCGCAGGCGCTGGCGGGTGAGCTCGGCCTCATGGGCGACGATCCTCGCGGCCCGGGTCGCCACGGCGTGCCGGGCGGCCTCGGCAACCGCCTCCCGCACCGCCCGCTCGGCGTCCACCAGGGCGGCGTCGGCCGGTGGCGACGCGGCGGGAGATCGATCCGGCAGGTCGCAGTCCACCCCGTCGGGGTAGCGCAGGGCCATGAGCATCGTGGTGTGCAGGGTGACCTCGGCCCCGCCGGGCGGGGCGGCGAGCCGGATTCCCCGGTCGCCGACGAGTTGTCCGGCGCGGTCGAGCCGGCGTTGGGCGCGGCGTGCGGCCTCGTGCCACCGGCCACCTGTGGCGGTGGCCTCGGCGTTCAGGCGCTCGGCCTCGATGCCCAGTACGGTCAGCTCCCGGGCCAGCAGTCGCGCTCCGGCCTCGGTGACAGCGAGCCGTTGGCGCAGCATCTGCACGCCGGCCCGCCCGGGTGGCGTTCGCACCGCCCCGGGCGCTCTCACGGCTTGATCCCGTGGGCGACCAGCTCGTGCTCCGGCAGCAGCACCAACTCACGCCGGGGCAGCACCGACAGAGCCTGCCAGGCTCGGCGCAGCGTCTCCTCCAGCGTCCGGCACTCGTCGGGCGACTGGGCCAGCAGCCCTGTGAGGTAGAGGCTCTCGAATTCGCGGTAGTGCCGGTCGGTTGCGCTGAGACCGCCCGGTCCGACCAGATCGGCCAGCTCGGCCGCCTGACGAGCGCGGGCGAGCGCCGCCATGACCTGGGCGGCCACGTCGAGGTGGTCGGGGCGGGCGCCGTGGCGCATCAGGCGGGACAGCGACGAAAGTGCGTCCACCGGCGGGTAGACGCCTGCGGCGGCGATCTCGGGGGAGAGCACCACCTGTCCCTCGGTGATGTAGCCGGTGAGGTCGGGCACCGGGTGGGTGATGTCCCCGGCCGGCATGGTCAGTACCGGCAGAACGGTGACCGAGCCGCGGCGCCCGGAGATCCGGCCGCAGCGCTCGTAGAGCGAGGCGAGGTCGCTGTAGAGGTATCCGGGGTAGGCGCGGCGGCCGGGTATCTCGCCGCGCGAGGCGGAAACCTCGCGGACCGCCTCGGCGTAGCTGGTCATGTCGGTGAGCACGACCAGCACGTGCCGGCCCTCGGTGAACGCGAGGTCCTCGGCGATGGTCAGGGCCAGCCGCGGGGTCAGGATGCGTTCGATCACCGGATCGTCCGCCGTGTTGAGCAGGATGGTGAGCTCACCCGCCGCGGCCCGGCCGGCCAGCGCGTCACGGACCGCGTCGGCGTCGGCGTGGGTCAGCCCGAGTCCGCCGAAGACGACGGCGAACGGCTCGCCGCCGGCGGTCGACTGGGCGGCGATCTGCGTCGCCAGTCGCAGGTGCGGCAGGCCGGCCCGAGAGAAGATGGGCAACTTCTGGCCGCGGACCAGGGTGGTCAGCCCGTCGATCGCCGACACGCCGGTGAGCACCGGCTCCGCCGGCGGCTGCCGCCGGGTCGGGTTCATCGGAGCGCCGGCGACGGCCGCCTCGCGCGGGCCGAGCACGGGCGGGCCGTCGTCGATCGGTACCCCGCGCCCGTTGCAGGTGCGGCCCAGCCAGCCAGGACCGACGTCGATACGTAACGGCCGGCCGGCGAAGCGCACCGCGGTCTCCGCGGGATCCATGCCGAACGTGCCTTCGAGCACCTGCACCACGGCGAGGTCGCCGGCGACCGCCAGGACGAGGCCGTGCCGCACCTGGCCGCCCGTGTGGATCTCGACGTACTCGTCCCAGCCGACGCCGGCGACGCCAGACACGACCAGAAGCGGGCCGCTCAGCTCCCGCACGGCGGTGTACGAGACGGCGAGGGGGTTCATGACTCGGCCGCCAATCCGGCGAGCACGGTGTCACAAGCGGTCACCACCGCGGCGTCGTCGTCCGGCCCGGCGGTGTCGCGCACGCGCACGAGGGCTCCGAAGTCGACCGCCTCGAAGCTCTCCGCCGGGCGGCCCTCCTCGGCCAGTCGCCGAAGCCGGTCGCCGACCGCGAGCACCGCCTCGGCCAGGGCCAGGCCTTTCGCCCGTCCGCAGTAGCCGTCACGAGGCGACAGCGCACTCTGCCGCAGCACCGCGTCGCGCATCAGCCGTGCAGTCAGCAGTACCGCACGTTCGGGTGCCGCCAGCCCGGTGACGCCGATCAGCTCGGCGAGGGCGGTCAACCGGTCGGCCTCGGCCAGTAGGCTCAGCATCCGCGCCCGGTCGGCGGCCCAGTCCGGGGCGCCGTGGCTCACTTGCCAGGCGGCGATCGTCAGGGCGTCACGCGCGAACGACCCGGACCACGAGACGGCGGGATAATGACGCGCATAGGCGAGGTCACGGTCGAGGGTCCACAGGCCGCGGACGAAGCGTTCACTCTGTGCGGTCACCGGCTCGGTCAGGTCCCCGCCGGGCGGTGAGACGGCGCCGATGATCGTCACCGATCCGCGAGCGCCGCCCAGCGTCATGACCGCTCCGGCCCGCTCGTAGAAGGCGGCCAGCGCCGAGCTCAGCGTGGCCGGATAGCCCTCCTCGGCAGGCAGCATGCCCGTGCGGGAGGCGAACTCGCGCAGGGCCTCGGCCCAGCGGGAGGTGGAGTCGGCGATGACGAGCACGTCGTAGCCCATGTCACGGAAGTACTCGGCCACCGTCACCGCCGAATGGACCCCGGTCTCGCGGGCCATCATCGGCATGTTCGAGGTGTTGGCGATCGCCACCGTCCGATCGGCCAGGCGCCCGCCGCCGCGCGGGTCGGCCAGGGCGAACAGATCGGTCACGACATCGGCCATCTCGTTGCCGCGCTCGCCGCAGCCGGCGTACACGATGACGTCGGCGTCGCACCACTTGGCGATCTGCTGGAGCAGCACTGTCTTGCCGGTCCCGAAGCCGCCCGGAACGGCGACGGTGCTGCCCTTGAGCAGGGGGAAGAGCAGGTCGATCACCCGCTGGCCGGTGTGCAGCGGGGTGTCGGCGGGCCGGCGCTCCCGCACCGGTCGCGGAACGCGTACCGGCCATCGCGCGGTCAGTCGCATCGAGGCGCCGCCCACGACAGCGATCTCGTCGTCCGCGCCATACTTCCCGGCCGGCGCGATGCTGTCGACGGTGCCGCCGGTCCCCGGTGGGACCATGATCCGATACGCGACGGGGCCAGGCCCCGGCACGGTGCCGAGCACGGCGCCCTCGTCCACGCGCTGCCCTTCGCGCACCCCGGGCTCGAAGTCCCAGCGCTGACCGTCGAGGCTGCCGCCGGGCGTCTGCGGGAGCAGCCACACCGGACCGCCGCTGAGCGGTCGCAGCAGTCCGTCGAACACCCGGCCCAGCAGGCCGGGCCCGAGCCGTGCGGTCAGCGGGGTCCCGGTAGGCCGCACCCGGTCGGCGGGCCTCAGCCCACCCGTGTACTCGTAGGCCTGCACGGTGGCCCGGCCGTCGCGGATGGCCACCACCTCGCCGGGCAGCGCATCCGGACCGATCTCGACCAGCTCGTGCATGGCCAGCCGGCCCGAGTGGGTGACCTCCACCATCGGCCCGTCCACGCGGGTCACTGACGCGGTGCTCATGTCCGCCACATCTCCTCGATCTGGGTGCCGAGCTCGTGCAAGGCCTTGCCGGTCAGGGCGCGGGCGGTTACCTCGACCCGGTGGCCGGCGAGCGTGCCGGTCACCGCGCCGGGCGTCACCACCAGCGAGGCGCCCGGCCCAAGCGCGACCTCGACGCGGGCACGGACCGTGGCTTCGACGGCCGGCTCGGTCAGCCAGGCGCACGCCCGCTCGCACACCTCCTGTTCCAGAGCGTGGTATGCGTCGCGTCGCGCCCGCAGAACGATCCGCCGCGACTCCCGACCGGCGGCCGCGTCGTCGGCCGCGCCGGCCGCAGCGGCATCGTCGTGCCCTCGCCGCCGTGCCTCGGTCCGAATCGCCGCGGCCCGGTCGCGGGCGGTCGCCAGCAGGTGGTTACGCTCGGCCCTGGCCTCGGCGGTCACGCGGTCCGCCTCAGCCCGGGCGGCACGCATAAGCGCTTTACGGACCGGTGCCAGCGGATCGGTCGGGCTGGCCGGGACGAGCGGGTTCGGCGTCATGGCAGCACCGCGATCAGGGGGCCGTCGATCTCGTGCCCCGCACCGATCGCGTCGGCGGCCGCGCGGGTGAGCACGACCAGGCGGACGTCGGCCGGAAGCGCGGTCCAGGCGGCGCGGGCCTCCGCGTCGTCGACGACCGGTATCACGAGCAGGCCCGCCAGGGCCCATCCCCGGATCTCGACCGAGGCCCCCAGCACGGCCGCCAGGCCGGTCATGCTCGTCCGATCAGGATGATCGCCACGATCAGGCCGTAGATGGCGATGCCCTCGGCCAGGCCGACGATGACCATCGCCCGGCCGAACAACTCGGGGCGTTCGCTCATGGCGGCCAGCGCGGCGGCGCCGGTGTAGGCCACGGCGATCGCGGCGCCGATCGACGACCCGGCCACGGCGATCGCCGCGCCGAGCAGCGCGGCCCACGCGGCGTTCCCCGAGGCGGCGTCGGCCGGGGCGGCCTGCGCCGGGTCGCCGGTGATCGCCAGAGCCAGGACGACGGCGGCTGCCGCCAGCAGCAGGCCGTTGACCGACAGGGCGATCCGGATCGCGGCGCGACCGTGTCGGCGGACCTGCCAGAAGCCGGCGATGAGGCCCACCACCAGGACGGGCACGGCAAGCAGCCAGACAGTCATTCCGACGCCTCCTTAACGGACAGGGTCCATGGGCGGAACGGCCGGCCCTCGCCCTCGAACACCCGTGAGAACAGTTCGTAGTACTCCAGCCGCAGTGCCTGTATCGCGGCGACCAGCGCCTCGAGGCCGAACGTGAGCGCGTTGCCCAGCACGAATACCAAGACCGACGCGAGCACGGCGGCTCCTCCGCGGTGCCAAAGGGCGGTCGTGGCCGACCACACCAGGGCGCCCAGTGCGGCGTGGGTCAGGCCGAACGCGGCCAGCCGGGCGAAGGAGACGACGTTGGCCCCGATCCGCAGCACCAGGTCGAAGAGCTGGACGGCCGCTTGAGCCGCCCCGGCGCCGCCCCCGCCGGACGCGGCGTAGAGACCGATGGCGCACAGGGCCAGCGCCACGGCGGCTACGGTCGCACCTGTTCCGGCGATGCTCCAGCGGCCCAGGTAGAGCCCCGCGGCTGAGGCAACCAGGCCCAGGTAGAGCGCCGCGCCGGCGATTCCTGTGGGGGCGTACAGGGCCAGCTTCGCGCCGCCCTCGCGCCACCGGTTGATCGTGCCGACGAGGTAGGCGACGGCGAGCAACGCCGCCCCGAGGCCGATCCCGGCGCCGAGCAGACGTACCGGCTCGTCCAGCGGTGACAGCCAGCGCACCGGCAGCACGCCGGTGGGGCCGAAGAACTCGCCGAACGCGAAGCCCGCCACCGCACTGGCCAGGCCGGCGCCGGCCACGAACGGCCACATCGGGCGGAGCCTGTCGCGGAAACGCCGCGGCGCGAAGCGCAGCAGGAGTGCGGCGAGAAGCAGAACCAGGCCGTGCCCCGCGTCGGCGAACATCATGCCGAACATCAGGACGTAGGCGAGACCCGAGAACAGTGTGGGATCGAGATCGGCGTACGGCACGGTGCCGTATGTGCGCACCAGCGGCGCGAACGACTCCCGCAGCGGCGTGTCCTCACGCAGCAGCGTCGGTGGGTCGACGCCGGGCGGGCGCCGCAGCGGCACGATCGCGCTGTCCACTTCAGACAACATCGCCGCGAGGGCTTCTTCCCGGTCGGCGGGGCACCAGCCGGCCCAGACCCGCACGCCGTCCCGCTGGACGGATCCGGCCGCCATTCGCTCGAGTTGTGCCTCACCTGTCAGCAGGTCAGTGCGGTGGGCGGCGATCAAGGCGTCGACGTCCGGGGCCGTGGGCGCCACACGGGGATCCGCGATCGCGCCGCCGACCCGGTGCAGGGCCGCGGTGGCGGGGCCCTCGGGTGACCCGTTGAGGGCCGGTTCGTCCAGTTCGACGGCGCCGGCCCGGGCCAGCAGGACGAGCGCGTCCCGCGTGCGGGCGGGCGGCACGGCGACGGCCACCCGGGTCATCGGCGTGGGCCGGGCGGTCACGGGGCGGAGCCGCTCCGGTCGGGCTCGCTCAGATCGTGGCATCGAACACCTCCGTCAGGCCGCCCCCGCGGGCCGCCGACTCGAGCGCCGCCCGCACCCGCCACGCGTCCGCGGCCAGGACCGCAGCGCAGCCGACGGCCGCGTCCCCACCGAACCGAGGACCGTGCAGCAGGGCCCCGCCGTCCTTGTCGACCCGCCGCCACCAGGCGGTCTCGGCCCGCCAGACGTCGCTGTCGCGGTCAACGTCCTCGAGCACCCAGCGAGCCTGAGCGGTCGCCGCGGAGCGCAGGGCGGGAAGCGTGGCCGCGGTCAGGCAGCCGGCCCCCGCCAGGGCGCGCAGGTGGACGGCGGCGTCCGCCGGGGACGGCCCGCCGAGCATCCGGTCCCGCGCCAGCAGCAGCAACGCCGCCCCGGCGGCCCAGGTGGCCGCGGCCGGCACCCGCACCGCGACCCGGTGCAGCCAGGCGTAGCGGGTGAAGGAAAGGCCGGCCCGGGCCGTGCCCGCGAGGGCGCCCAGGTTGAACGCCGGGTCGGCGGGCCACCCGGCGGCACGCTGGCGCGCCTCGTCGAGGTTGGCGAGCTCGAACCCGCCGGCGAGCACCCGCAGTTGGTCAGCGGTGGACCGGGACTGCCACCCGGCGAGCACCCGCAGGTGCCACAGCAGAGTGCGGCTCACCGCGTGCTCGGCCACGGCGAGGCCCTGCCCCGGTCGCACGTATCGTCCGTACGGGGAGCCGGCCAGCTCAGCGACGGCGCTGGACAGCCCGACGTGGCCGGCGAGCCGGCGGCAAGCCGACGCGCTGATCCGTCGCCGGGCGAGGGCCCTCGCCCGGATCGTGCCCGCCACGTCCGCCGCCGCCATCACGGCACCGTGCCATCCGGCGCGGCTTCGATGCTGCCGCGTATCTTGCGCAGGGCCAGGTCGGCGAGCGCGGGGCGGCACCGGGCGGCCCGGCGAGCGATGTCATCGGCCGCGCTGCGGGCCTGGGCGGCGCTCACTTCGGAGCGTCGGTTCGCTGCCGCCCGGGTTTCGGCGAAGGCCTGGGCGTAGCCCGCCTGCCGTTCCTGCTCGGCCCGGCTGACCAGTGCATCGGCTTCGCGCCGGCCCTGGTCGCGGGTGCGTTCCGCCTCGGCTCGCGCGGCCGCCACGATGCCGGCGGCGTGCTCGTCGGTGACCGCCAGGGCCGCGAAGACCGGGGCGACCTCGTCCACGAGGCGGCTGCGCCGATCCACCGGCACCGCCGCCGGCGCGGCCGGGCCGGGCGGCCCGGCGGAGCGGAACCGGTCAAGCAATTCCCGCAGTGTCGGCACCTCGTCCCCCGTTCCTCCGGCTTCGGCCCATCAGGCCAGTCGCCCCCATCATCGGGCCGCCCCGAACACCCGGGCAGGGCCGAAAGCCTCACTGACCGGTGGCGACCGGCCGCGCCGTCATCGGGGCCGCCGAGGCGCGGCGCCGGGACTTGAGCCTGCCGCTGCGGCGGCCTCGCCCGGCACGGTGAGGGAGGAGATCTCGATGGCAGAGCCGGCCGCCGTCCAGGCGCGGACAGTGGTGCTCGGCGCGCGGTAAGGGCGGCTTCTCGCTGCTGGGACTCGGCTCCGTGACCCGGTACGTGCTGCATCACGGGCGTGCCACGGTCGCGGTCGTCCGGCAGAACCCGCCACCCGGCGCCGCCGGACAGACCTCGGACCGCGACCTCCGGTGCCGTGCAGGCATCCGCCGTCAGGACCGGTGGGCAGCCGACGGATCGGTTTCCGGCGCGCTGGTCGGCGGTTGGGTGGTGGTCGGCTGGTTGGTGCTCGGTTGGGCGGTGGACGGCTGGACCGTCGGGGGCCGGCTGGTGGGGGGCTTGCTCGTGTGCGTCGTCATGGTGGAGGTCTTTGCCGGTGTCGGGCGCGGAGAGTTGATCGTCGTGGACGGCGCCCGGGTGACGGGACGGCTCGGTCGGTGCGTCTTCGTCTCGCCAGCGCCGTTCCCCGCGGCGGGCGTGGCGGATGTGTTCGAGGGCGCGACTGCGGCCGGGGGCGCGGGTGCCGACACGGACGGCCGCGGCGAACCGGGGTCGTGACCAAATGGTGCGGCGACGGCCAGGGCCGCGGATCCGGTGACTACCGCGAGTACGGCCAGCGCAGGTGCCAGGGCGGTGCTCCGACGCGATCGCCCGCCCGCGGTCGTGTGCTCGGGCTGCCGGATGAAGCCGCGGCGCAGACGGGGTCGGGAGAGCGACTCCGTCGTGGCCTCGCGCCAGTTGACGGCGGCGACCCGCGCGGCCGCCTCCGCCATCGCGGCCGCCGACGGGAAGCGGTCCGCGGGCTTCTTGGCCAGGGCGGTCGTCACGACGGCACACACCGCCGCCGGCACCTCGGCCGGCAACGGTGGTGGTTCTTCCCGGAGGTGCTGGAAGGCGATCGTCAACGGGTCCTCGTCCATGAAAGGTGGCTGCCCGGCCAGACAGTGATAGGCCACCGCACCGAGCGCGTACACGTCCGCAGCCGGTCCCGCGCCACGTTTGGACAACCGCTCGGGAGCAAGATAATGCGGGGTCCCCAGGAGATCCTTCGTGGAGGTGAGCTCGGCCGAGCCGATGCAATGGGCGATGCCGAAGTCGACCAGGACCGCCGTGCCGTTCGGCTGAACGATGATGTTGCCAGGCTTGACGTCTCGATGCTCGATGCCGATGTCGTGGGCGGCCTGCAACGCGCGGGCCACCTGAGCCACGATCGACATGGTCTCGCCGACCGGCAGCCGTCCCCGTGCGGCGATCCGCCGGTCCAGCGGCTGCCCGTGCACATAGGCCATGACCAGATAGGCATTGGTGGGCTCGTGGCTGAAGTCGTACACGTCGGCGATGCCCGGGTGGTGGAGGGCCGCCATGGCCCGAGCTTCGTGCTCGAATCGGCGGTGGAACTGTGGGTCGGCCGCTCGGTCGTCGCGCAGGGTCTTGACCGCGACGGCGCGGTTCAGCAGCAGGTCGGTGCCGTGCCACACGTCGCCCATCCCACCGGAGGCGATCCGTTCACCCAACCGGTATCGGCTGTCCAGCGTCTCTCCTGTCTGATGGGACATCGACACTCACCGCCTTCGAAGTCTGGGCAGGTTGTGCGGCTCCGTACGCCGGCGGATCGGCCGGCTGAGCGGGTTCGGACGGGATCGGCGTAGCGGTGGGGATCGGCCGGGTCACCGGGGCGTCCGTGGTCAGTACCAGCGGCTCGCGGTGGTGCCGCAGCTCCAGCTTGGCGTCGCCGTCGCGGGCGCGGGCGCGCAGTGAGTAGACGGCCTCGTGCGGGCGGATCTCCACGCGCAGGCGCAGACCATGCCAGAGCAGGGAGAACGCCAGCCGGTCGAGGCGGCTGGGCAGGCGCGGCGCGAAC
>NZ_RJAC01000047.1 GCF_003999975.1 Actinoplanes solisilvae
GGGCAGCAGCGGCCGCACGAGCTGCCACAACGACTCCGGGCAGTACTTCTCCACATCACTCACACCCGTACAACGAATGATGTTGGTCCTCAACAACCCCTATCGAGATGCGGTCTTAGAGGGGTGTCTCCCTCAACGTTCGGGGCGGGAGTTGGCTGGACTGCGGCCCTGACCCGCCGTGCATGACAGGCCCCGGTCGGGGAAAGGAGCCTCCGCGGCTACTGGCGCGAGTGCACTCCACCGAGAGGAAAGCTGTCATGTCCACCATTTCGAATCTGACGCTGAACAACGGCGTCGAGATCCCGGCGATCGGGTTCGGTGTCTTCCAGACCCCGGCCGGCGTCGGCAACTCGCTGTTGTTCGCACACCTCGAACACCGGCGGCAAGGAGCGCCACTGGGGTCTGTCCGAGCCCGCCGGCCGACTCCAACCGGCGGTGTATGCCGCCCTCGTCATGGGGTGGAGAGAGTCTCCGTCAGTCCGATGGCCGTCGACTGAAGCAGCAGCCGGAGACGGGGGTTGAAGTCGAGAGCGACGTGACCCCAGTGCGGCACCTGCTCGTACAACACGGCAAGCGTCGGGGTGGGATGTGACACCTGCCAGAAAGTGGCGGCGAATGCGAGCGTGGCGGCAACCAAGGTCTGGATCTGGTCGACCGTCATGCTGCTCACGCGATCCAACACGTCCACGATCTCGTCGTGGGCGGGGAACGAGTTGGTCTTGTACTGCCGGGCTCGCTCGATGTCGACGTCACCTTCCAGGCTCAACGTCACGTGAGTCAGCAGGTCGCAGAACACCGGCAGGGACGCGATGGTGTCGGCCAGTACCGTCGCGACATCTCGCGGCTTCAGCTCGTCGCGATCGCGGACGTCATCAGTGATCGCCGCGCTCCACTGCCGCCAACCCCGTTCAGCCAGCTCAAGGAGTAACTCCTCTTTGCTGGCGTAGTAGCGCCGCACGCCAGTGCGGTGCAGGCGGGCTCGCTCCGTGACGGGCGCCAGCGTGACGAACCGGACGCCACCGCGCTCGAGGGCGATTGATTCCGCGGCCACCAACAGGTCCTCGGATCGGCGTTGCTTGTCGTCGGTCGATCGTGCTCGCTGGCGCATGCCCCAAGCGCGGCTGCGCCACGGAACTGGCCGGCCGCCCACTGGGCGCCCTCAGCCCCCGACGACACTCCACTGGACGGCTGCCCACCGTCGTGGTGCGCGCACCTTCATCGCTGACCTCGCCGTCGCGACCGGTTGCGGGCAACTCAAGACCGGTGCGCCGACGAGGACATCACGTCGCTGCGCCGTCTGGCGCGGCGGGCACTGGTACGGCGCCGGGCCTGCCCCGGATTGTCACGGATCCGCTGACGACAGGTCGATCTGGAGCGGTTCTTCGGCGCCGATCGGGTCCAGACATCGGCCGCCGGGTTCGAGGACGGGGCCGGACCGGTCGATCCGGTAGCGCGTCGGTCCGGCCACAACGGCCCGGATGCCAGTCTCAATCCCGTACGCCTTGACTGCCGGAGGCCTTCGGCCCGAGTGCTGCCCGGCGGGCGCCGACACCGGTCGTTGCGCACGTCAAGCGAAACAGGCCCTCCGGCCCTGACCGACCGATCGTGCCCGGCCTAGCGTGAAAGCGGAAAGGAGCCCGAGATGGCGACCTTGGACCGGCCGACGTTGATCCGTTGTATCGAAGCGGCGACGCTGGCGCCGTCGCTGCACAACAGCCAGCCGTGGCGGTTCCGCGTCGACGGGGATTCCGTGGACGTGTACGGCGATCCGGGCCGCCGTCTGGAGGTGCTCGACCCGAACGGCCGCGAGCTGATCATCAGCGTCGGCGCGGCGCTGTTCACGCTCCGGGCAGCGATTCGGGACGCGGGCTGGATTCCGACGGTGGAGACGTTCCCCGATCCGGACCTGACCGACCTGGTCGCCCGGGTGCGCCTGGGGCGGCCCGCTGAACCGAGCCGGGAGTCGCAGGAGCTGGCCGGCGCGATCGCCCGGCGGCACACCAACCGGCAGCCTTTCTCCTCCGCTGTCGTTTCCGCCGACGTCCTCGACAAGCTGCGCGACGCCGCTGAACACGAGGGTGCCAGGCTGACCGTGGCCGGCGGAGCCAGGCGTACGGTGATCGTCAGCCTGGGTCGCGCGGCGGCGGATCGGCTGCACCGCCGCGGTGGATACTTCGCGGAGCTGAACCGCTGGACGCGTCAACTGCCGGGCCGCGTCGACGGCATTCCGGCTCACGCCATGGGGCCGTGGGACGCGCTCGAGCGAATTCCGATGCGCGACTTCGGGACGGTCAACCCGCAGCCGTCGCGCCACGGTGAGGAGTTCGAGGCGTACCCGACCATCGCTGTCCTCACCACGGTGGGGGACACCCGGGTGCAATGGCTGCAGGCCGGTCAGGCACTGCAGCGAATCCTGCTGGTCGCGACCCGTCTGCATCTGGCCACGACCCCCATCAGCCAACCGGTGGAGATCCCCTCGATCCGCGACGTCCTGTCGGACCCGCGAACGGGCCGATGGGCGCAGATGGTGATCCGCCTCGGGTACGGGCCACCGGCAGGCGCAACACCGCGCCGGCCGGTCACCGAGGTTCTGCTCGCACCGGGCGCCTGACTTGAAGCAGGCCGACCGCCGCGGCGTGCCGCTCATCGTGCTGATGACCGGTGAGGAAGTGCCGCTGGGGTCGGCCGCAGGTTGGGCCGGGCTCAAGCCGACCGGGCCACCGCGACCGGGCATTCGGAATGGTGCAGCAGGTGCTGACCGACCGAGCCGAGCAGCAGTCCGGCGAAGCCGCCGTGCCCGCGGCCGCCGACCACGACCAGCTGGGCGGTCCGTGACCAGGCGGTGAGGTAGAAACGGGGGGAGCCGTTGATCACTTGTTGCCGCACCGTCAGGTCCGGGTACTTCGTGGCGATGCCCGCGACGGCCTCGGCCAGAACACGCCGTTGCTCGTCCTCACCAGTCCGGGTGCCGAAGTCCGTGGGCAGGTCCGCGTTGAGCTCCGTACCGTGCCAGCCGTGCCAGGCGTTCATGGCGACCAGCTCCGCGCCGCGATTGCTGGCCTCCTCGGCCGCGAACAGCAGGGCGTCAGCCGAGACGGCGGAGCCGTCCACACCGACGACCACCGGGCCGGTCTCCCGCGGCGTGCCCCGGGTGACCAGAACGGGACAACTCCCGTGCGTCGCCGTCTGCAGGGCCACCGACCCGAGCATCAAGTCGGCCACGTTGCCCAGGCCGCGATCACCGATCACCAGCAGAGGAGCCCGCCGGCTCTCCGCGACCAGGATCTTGGCCGCGCTGCCCGGGATCACCTCGGCGGTCACCTCGACGCACGGCGCGCGTTTGCCCACGGCCTTGAGCGCCTCGGTCACGAAACCCTCGGCCCGGTTCCAGTAGGACCGGTGGACGGGTGGCACCGCGGCCGGATCCATCTCCATGCCCGCCGGTACCCAGATCAACGCGTGCACGATGCGCAGACCGCGGTGACGCCGGGCCGCCTCGTCGGCCGCGACCCTGACCGCGGTCAGACCGCGTTCAGAACCGTCGATCCCTACCACGATCGGTGTGTTCATGACCGCACTCCTCCTCGGCCGTCAGCACGGCCGCCGCCGCGCAAACTCCCCCGCCGGACCGCGTCCTGCCGGGTGACGGCTTCCTTCATCCCTTCACGTTGCATCCGAGACCGTCGGCGTGTCAGGGCCGAAGGACCTGTTCGGGCCGGATGTCGGCAAGAGCCCGTTCGACAGGCTCGCCGGGGGACGATCCGGTCACCACCTCGATTTCCGGCCGGGGCGCGGCGGCCGCACACTGCCAGTGTCCAAGCCTCAAGCAGCCCGCCGAGCTCAGGCGGGTCACAGATCGTTCGCCTGGTGAGGCGAGTCAGCATCATCCGGTCAGGCGGTTGTACAGAGCGACGCGCACACCGCGAGCGGGAGCGCCGACCTCGAGCGGGCCGCCGCCGGTCCCCGTGACGGTGCCGATCCGGTCGTTGCATCGGAGGGGGCCGATGGCCTTGTCCGTCGTGTCTTCCGGCCGTGACGGCCGAGGCCCGCCGACGGGAGGATTGTCTGTGGTGGACGGCCGGACGCCGCCAGGCCGGCCAGGCGTCCGCCGGAGGCAGGCCAGGGCGCGACTCGCGACACGCTGGCCCGTACAGGAAGGATCTGCGATGACGGAGTACGGCGGGGATGTCCCCCGAGCGCCTGAGCGATACACCCTGGACGCAGGCCGTTTCTGGGCCAGCAGCGTCGCCACCGCGGTTGTCGCGGCGTTGGTCGCCATCGTGGGCGTGCTCATCGCGCGAGGCTTGTTCGACGTGCCGGTTCTGACGCCTCGCAGCCACGGCATCTGGGGTGACGCGCACACCGCGACATATGCGGCCGGTGCCGCCGTCGGCGCACTGCTGGGGGCAGGTCTGATGCACCTGCTCACCGTTGCCGTGGCTGAACCGCGCCGGTTCTTCGGCTGGATCATGGCTCTGGTCACACTGATCGCGATCGTCATGCCGTTGACACTCGCGGACCGGACCGGCTCCCGCATCGCGACTGCCGCGATCAATCTAGCCATCGGTGTCGCCATCGCCACGATCGTCGACAGCGTCGCCCGCACGACGCGCCATCTTCGGCCGCCGGACTCGCCCAGTGGCCGGGTTCAGGCCGAGGAACGGCCACAGCGACCGACGCGGGCTTGATCCTGTTCATGCGGTGCAGCTCCCGATCGCGAACCCGGTCCACCCGCTGCAGCTTCTCGGGGCTCGAACGGGTCAGGACGCAGATTGGTACGCCTCAGGGCAGGAACTGCTGGCGTACGCGAACAACCTGGCCGTGTTCAACGGTGAGCCAGAACAGGGTGTCGCGCAGCCGGGTCTTCAACCCGGCGACACCCACCTCGAGGTCGGCCGTCGAGCCGCCGTTCACGACCTTCACCGACAAATGCCAGACGATCGGAAGAGTCCGCTCCCTCGGATTTTCGTTCAGGATGTAGTAATCGTTGGGCGGTGTCTCGTCCGGCGAGTCGGGGTACCTTTTTTTCCATTCCCGAGCGGCCTTGTCGCCGGTCAGGAATTCGACCAGATCCATGGTGAGCGTGCCCCGGCCGACTGCTGTGACGTAAGCGGGCCAACTCCCGTCAGCGATCGCGGGTCGCGTTCCCGCGGTGGCGGGCCCGGGGGCCGGGTCCTCCGCGCCCGTCCCGGGGGCGCCCGGAGCATCCGATGTGGCTGGAGCGGAGGCCGAGACCGCGGGTTTCACTGGTCCTTGGCCGGCCGGATCGTTGTGGCAGCCGGTGACGAACAGCGAAGCCGCAGTCAACGCGACCGCCGCGGCGAGGGCCCTGCGTGGGGGAGTCATGCACCCAGCGTCCGGCGATCTGCGCGGGATCTACAGAGACGGAAGTCCTTCTCTCCGTTTCGCAGGACCCCCTTCCGAGAGCCGGGAGCGATGACACCGGCCCTGGCGCACGGTGTCTCAACACACCGCCGGGGCGGCCGGGAACTTCGGCCCGAGTGCCGGCGCGCGGGTGCTGCCACGATGGACGCACGGACCTGACCGTTCCTCCCTGCTATCCCGCTGGTGACCACGCCGGACGCGGATACCGACCGGATGGTGAACGTCTGGAACGCGTACCAGTGCTTCAATCTGAGCCGGCCGGCCTCATTCGTCGAATCGGGGGTCGGTCGCGGCATGGGTTTCCGCGATTCCAACCAGGACCTGCTCGGCTTCGTCCACATGATTCCGGAACGCGCCCGCGCGCGGATCCTGGACATCGCGGTCACCCAGAAGACGACCGGCGGGGCCTATCACCAATGTCAGACGTTGATCAGCGGGGAACAACGACATCGGCGAGGGCCTCAACGACGACCTGTTGTAGCTGGTGCTCGGCGTCTCCGCGTATCTGAAGGAGACCGGCGACGAGACGATCGCTCGACGAGCCGGTGCCGTTCGACAACGTGCCCGGCGGCGAGGCCCGAGATAGCAACGCCCAGCGTCCTTCAAGCGATCGACCAGGTCGTAGCATCATGGCGGGCCAGTCCTCGTGGACGCCCCCGCGGGCAGGCGTTTCTCCTAACTGGTCTACCGGCCCTGACCTGCGCCGGACCGCCGCAACCCCTCTGCGATGACAGCCGTGGCGCTGCGTGCGGGCCTATCAGCACGTACGAGGCGGGACCTTCTTCCCTGCCCTCCATCGTCGTGCCGGTTGAGCATTGTGAGCGGGAGGTGTGAAGGATGTTGTTCGCTCTCATGGCATTCGTGGTTCTCGCCGGGATGTGCTCGCTGCCGTTCATCTTCGGCTGGTACGACAAAGCGGCGAAGAAGCCTCACGACGTCGCCGAGGATCAGCGGCGCGAGACGCGACCGGAAAGTCTGGAGGGCGTGCTTGTCGCCCAGCTCGTCGCCGATGAGATCACCCGCGGCCAGTACCACCGGGCGATGGCGAAGATCGCCGCTCGCGACGACGATCGCCATCCCCTAGCGGTCCCGCCGAGCCCGGGCGCCACAGCCGATTGAGGAGAGGCGGTCCTGCCTGTTTCGGAGGGACGCCGGGCCGCGCCAGTCCGTTTTTCGGCCGGTCGGGGGTGTTCGTGAACTGCCGTGGAGATGTCATGGTTGATGTCCAGACGTCCGGGTGTGGTGCCCGGCACCACGCGGCTTTGAGTCGGGAGCGGGCCCACGCCGGGAGGCTGCCCGTTCCACGCCGGCACGCAGGGGACCGGCTCGTGCGGTGTCGCCACAGTCGCGTTCGCACGGTCGCAGCGACGGGCACAACGGTGCCGAAGAGGCGGAAAGCCCTCGCGACCCGCCCAGGCCACTTCACTCGCCCGAGAATCGAGCGTTGTTCAGGGTCAGGAGTGCAGCGGAGGCGATCACGCAGAGAGCACCGGCGACGACGAAGACACTGGTGTAGCTGTGGCTACTGGTGTGCAGTGCCGCGGCGGCCAGAGGGGAGGTGGCTTTGGCGATGGTCATCGGGATGACCAGAGTGCCGGCGATGGTGGCGTACCGGCGGGTCTCGTAGCGCTTGGCAAGCAGCAACGGTTTAGCGATGCTGCCGACACCGAAGCCGAGCCCGAACCCGGCCACGGCGGCGATGGCGGGGATCGCGTCGCGGCCGACCACCGGGAGGGCGGCCGCGGCGAGGGCTTGCAGGGCGAAGATGGCGGCGACCACGGTGGTGGTCCGGAAGCGGCGTTGCAGGCTGGTGGTCACCAGCCGGCCGGTGACCGAAAGGACGCCGAACAGACCGGCGACGGTGGCGGCGAACGCCGCCGTATGACCCCAGGTGATGAGCGCGGCGACCAGATGAACGCCGACCGTGGCGATGGCGCCGGTGTGCGCGGTGAAACTGAGGGTCAGCAACCAGAACCCGCGATCGGACAGGACGGCCCTCATCCGTACGGGTGGCCGCTCGTCTTTCGGTGCGGACTCGGTGGCGGGAGGGCGGGGCGCCGAGCGCAGGACAGTGGCGTGCAGCGGGATGGTGAGCAGGGCGTGGATGATCGCGAGGACGAGCAGGGTGGTGCGCCAGTCGTAGCGGTCGACGAGCCATCCGGTCAGGGACATGAAGATGGTGCTGGCGAACCCGGCGACGACGGTCAGCGCAAGCAGGGCCGACGACCGCCGCTTCGGGGTGTGCCAGGCGATGATGACGGCGAACGCGGCTTCGTAGAGGCAGGCGGCCGAGGCGAGACCGATGCCGATCTGGACCGCGTACAGCTGCCACAGACTGTCGATCTGCGACCAGGCGAGGAGCAGTGCCGTGCCGGCAGCCGATCCTGTGGTCATCAGAGCCCGGCCACCGTGTTTGTCGAGCCATCGGCCGACGGGGACGGCGAGGGCGGCGGAGGCGAGCACGGAGGCGGTGAAGCTGCCGGTGATCGCGGTGGTGGAGGCGTTCAGGTCGGTGGCCAGGGGGATGAGGAAGACGGCGAAGGCGTAGTAGAGGGTGCCGTAGCCGACGGTCTGGGTGATCGCGAGCGCGGCGACGATCGCCTTCGCGCGTGGGGAGTCGAGTCCGTGCCGGCCGCCGACGGGTTGGTCGGCGGCCAGCACGCGGTCGGTGGTCACAGGTCAGCTGCAGCAGCCGCCGGTCCCGGCGGTGATGCTGTCGGCGTCCAGCGGCACGTTGCTGCTGCACACCCCGGTCTGGGGCAGGTCGAGATGGACGTCGCGGGCGGCCGCCCAGTCACCGGCGAGGGCGGCGACAACCGAGCGGGCCTGCTCGTAGCCGGTGGCCATCTGCTCTGCGGCGGCTTCGGCGGTGGTTCCGCAACAGGGCACCACTGCTGGTGCTGGCAGCTGTGTTATGCAGCAACCACCATCCGAACTTGCCCCGGGGGCGTTGGCCTGGCCGGCGGCGAGGTCTTCACCGGTTTGCTGATCACTCATGGCGGCCCTCCCGCAACACGAGATGGATTCGAATAGCATCGAACTCGATGCCTGTCGAAATCGACAGTTGCACATTGTTTCGGTATCTGTCAATCTCGACCCATGTCGAAATCAGCGCCTGCGGCCGTCGTCGATCTCAGCGCGTCCGCGTGCTGCGCCCCGCTCGCGCAGAGCCGCATGCCGGCCGGGGCGGCCGGCGGTCTCGCCCCGGCGTTCAAGGCTCTCGGGATCTAATCCGCCTGCAGCTGATGTCGATGATCGCCTCAGCGTCCGGGGGCGAGATCTGTGTCTGCGACCTGACGCCGGCCTTCGAGATCTCCGGCCCGACCATCTCGCACCACCTCAAGGTGCTCAAGGAAGCCGGCCTCGTCTCGGCGGAGCGGCGGGCCAGCTGGGTCTACTACCGCGCCCAGCCGCAACTCATGCGCCAGCTCTCGGCAATGCTCGACATCGATGGCTGAGTGGCGGCGATCACGCAACGGGGATGGGCTTGAGGCCACAAGAAAGCTCAGCGATCATTGACTCAATGAACGGCGATCTTCACCCACCTCACCGGCTCGCGGGACCTTCCCGTTGTCGCCGACATCCTCACACGTTTGGCCACCGAACTCACCCGATGTTCAGCAGGTCAACGTCCAGCCTGCGACCGCGCGCAGCGCCCAGATCAGGATGGTCTCATGGTGTCCGGGCTGATCGCGGCGGTGTTGTTCTCGCCGCTGGGCGGGGCGCCCGGTGCAGCGTCGATAGTGGCGCCGAACCATCCTTCCAGCTGGGCCAGGTCGTCCGGTGGCTCCGCCGGGGACGGGCATCCTGTCGCTTCGGGCAGAGGCTCGTGGTTGCTGGCGTACAGGCAGGCTGGGAGCTGGACCCGGGTGGGGTGGACACATTCGGGGAGGCCGGTCGTGGCGTTGGTTCGGTATCCGGCGGCCGGGTCGTAGCGGGACGCCGGGCCGGGTCGGTCCAGGACGTCGAACTCGCCGATCGGCAGCGCCTTGGCAGGGCAGGCAGGGCATGTGTCCAGCCGCCACCTGTCGCCGTGGCCCAGGTCCATGGCCACGATCGTATGTGCGGGCGTACGCGGTGGAGGCCCGGCCGGCTGCTTCTCCTTCGTTCGTGCGACGCGGTCGTGTCGGTTCGCACACCGTGTGCGGGTGCCGGGTCGCCATACGCCTAGCATCCGTTCGATGGCGACCGTGCTAGTTGTCGATGACGATGCTCCCAGCCGGGAGTTTCTGCGGACGTTGCTGTGCTACGGCGGGCACCAGGTCGAGCAGGCATCCGATGGTGGCAGCGCCCTGGCGATGGCCGCGCGACGGCCGCCGGACGTGGTGATCACCGATGTCCTGATGCCGGGCCTGGACGGCTACGCGCTGGCCCATGCGCTGCGCGGGGAGCCGGCGACCAGGCACATCCCGATCGTGTTCAGCACCGCGCATTTCGGGGTTCAGGAGGTTCGGCCGCGGGCGGACGCCTGCGGCGTGCAGCATGTGATCCTCAAACCGGCGCAGCCCTCGACGATCCTGGCCACGATCGACTCTCTGCTGGCCGATGGGCGGCTGTCCGTCTCTCCCGCCGAGCAGGTGGCCGAGAGCCAGCGGCTGACCCGGTCCGGCACGTGGGAGATCGATCTGACCACCGATACGATCGTGGTCTCGGCCGAACTGCGCGACATTCTTCGGTTGCCGTCGACTCGGCTGACGGTGCATGAGTTGAGGCGTCGGGTGCATCCGGACGACGTGGCCCGGATCGCGACCATGGCCGAGACGACGTGGTGCGCCGGTTCATCGGTCGCGACCGAGTTACGGGTTGCGGACACGGCCGGCGCGGTCCGCGAGCTGATCGTGTCGTGCTTGGCCGCGCCTGCCGATGCGTCCGCGACGGTGTCGCGGCTGTGGGGGGTTGCCCAGGACGTTACGCAAATCCGTGCGGATGCACGGATCTCCGCACAGACGCAGGTGGATTGGCACGCGGTGCGCCGAACGATCGACGCGCTGCATCGCGCGGTCCTGCCATCGACATTGCCCGCCGTAGCCGGCGTGGATCTGGCCGCGTTGTACCTACCCGCCCCGGAGCGGCTGGACATCGGTGCGGGCTGGTACGACGCGCGGGTGGTGGATGGGGGCCGGCTGCTGCTGTCGGTCGGTAAGGTCGCCGGACACGAGCGGCATCCGGCCGCGGTCATGGGCCACGCGCTTGCCGTGCTTCAGGCCTACGCTCACGATGATCCCGATCCAGCCGGAGTGCTGACCCGGCTCAATCGGTTCCTGATCGAGAACGGCCGGGACGACACGTTCGTCACTGCGGTCGTGGCACTCTACGACCCGGGAACCGGCCGTCTGCGGGTGGCCAACGGTGGACATCCGGCGCCGGTGGTGGTCACGCGCGACGGTGACGCCGGCGCGGCGGCACTGCTGCGGACCCAGGGCCCGGCCCTCGGCGTCCTGCCCGATGCCGTGTTCCCGCAGCGTGACCTTTCGCTGCCGGCGAACTCAGCGTTCTGCGCCTACACCGACGGCCTGACCGACCGGCACGGTGCGGCATCGGTCGATGGGCGGCTGCTGCGGGTGGCCGCAGAGGAGTTCGGCCGACTCGATCCGGACCAGCCGGCTGCCGAACTCCTGACGGAAACCATCGTCCGGGGCATGCTCGGGGGCACCGCCCCTGACGACGACGTGTGTCTGGCGGTCCTGCACGTCACCTGAAAGGCCTCACGGCTCGGCGCCGAGATACTCGTCCACGGCGCTGAGCAGGTCGGTTATCTCGTACGGCTTGAGCAGGAACAACCTTGCGCCGTTCGCGAGTGTCCGCCGGCGGACGGCGGGGTCGGTGTCTCCGCTGACGACGATCACGGGAATGTTCCGGGCCCGCAGGTCGGCGAGAATCCGCTCGCCGCTGACGTCCGGCAGCTCGAGGTCGAGCAGGACGAGATGGGGGCGCTGCTGATCGGCGCGGGCCAGGCCGGTGCGTCCATCCGGGGCGGACCGGAACGTGACGGCGGGCCGGGCTCGCAGAACCCGTTCGACGAGCATCGTGTTGATGGGGCTGTCCTCGATGTACAGCACGGTCATTGTCATGTGGGGGACGCTGTCACGTCGATCCGGTTGTCCAGGACGGATCGGACTTTCTCGGTGAGGGCCGCCGCGGTGAAGGGCTTGTCGAGGAACGCTACGGTCCGGTCGTCGCCGGTATCGGTGAGCACGCCGCGGGTATACGCGGACGTCAAGATCACCGGCAGGCCTGGCCGGATTGCGGTGAGCCGGTCGGCCAGTTGCTGGCCGTTCATCCCCGGCATGATGACGTCGGTGACCAGCAGGTCGATGTCCGGGTTGCCTCGGGCCACCGCCAGTGCGTGCTCGCCATCGACGCCCACCAGCACCTTGTATCCCGCGGCGGCCAGTATCCGTTGGCTGAGTCGGCGCACAGCCGGATCGTCCTCGGCGAGCAGGATCGTCCCGGTGCCTTGTGTTAGCCGCTGCGGTGCGACCGTCTCGCCGACGGAGTCGGCGGCCATGGCCGCGGCGGGCAGGTGGATGTCGAATCTCGTGCCCTCGTCCGGCCAAGATTCGACCCGTACGTGGCCGCCGGCCCTGGTGACGATGCCGTACACGGTGGACAGTCCGAGGCCGGTGCCCTGGCCCGGGCCCTTCGTGGTGAAGAACGGCTCGAACACCCGGGCGGCCACCTCCGGTGTCATGCCTGAGCCGCTGTCGGTGACGGCGATGAGCACCTGATCCTCGTCATCACGGACGACCCGGTCGGTGCCGATGGTGACGGTTCCGCCGTCCGGCATCGCGTCCCGGGCATTGATCACGAGGTTCACCAGGACCTGCTCGAGCTGGCCGGGATCGATATGCGCCGGGGTCGGCCCGGCGGCCGGGATGACCAGCAGGTCGACGTCCTCGCGGATGAGTCTGCGCAGCAGGACCTCGAGGCGGGCGACGAGCTCGGCGACATCGACCGCCTGTGGCCGGGCGGTCTGTGCGCGGGAGAAGGTCAGGAGCTGACGGGTGAGCGTGCTCGCGCGGGAGGCCGCGTCACGGATCATCGCGAGGTCGCCGGCGGTGGTCTCGTCGGCGTCTGCGATCAGCAGCGCGGCGTATCCGTCGATGACGGTCAGCAGGTTGTTGAAATCGTGTGCGAGCCCGCCGGCGAGCTGGCCCACCGCCTCGAGTTTCTGCGCCTGGTGAAGCTGCGCCTCGATACTCTTCTGCTCGGTCACGTCGGCGACCATCGCCAGCGCGCCGAACGGATCACCGGCGTCGTCGATCCGGGCCGTCAGGGTGATCCGGACCCACCCGCCCCGACCGGCGCCGGCCTGCAACCCGACCTCGACACGCGTCGCCCCACGGCTGCGCACCTCGGTCAGCGCTTGCGCGGCCACGCTCCGGTCGGCGGTCGTTACGAACTCCAGCATCGGGGCACCGGACAGCTCGGACGCCTCGCGGCCCACCATCGAAGCGAACTGGTCGTTGGCGTACCCGATCCGCCCGTCGCTGTCGAGGACGACGACGCCCTCGCTCGTGGTTTCCACGATCTCGCGGTAGCGTTCCTCGCTGGCGCGCAGGTCCGCCTCCGCCGTCTGTCGCAGCCGCAGGTCCTCGAACAGGGCCGCGCCGCGCACGAGCGCCGGGAACCGCCCGCGCAACGTCCAATACCAGACGGCCAGCACGGCGGTCACGGTGTCCCATCCGGCGGCTTGGAAGTCCATGCCGAACGCCATTCGCATGGCCGTTCCCGCGTGCATGTCCCCGCCGAGGTACGGAAGCAGGAGGTGCACCGTATGCGATCCGTGGTGCACCGCACAGGTGAAGAAGATCGACGCGGTCGCCAGGCCGAGCGGGTTTTTACGCCATTGACTCGACTGCCACAGCCCCCGCCCGATCGCGAAGGAGATCGCGAGGTAGGCGATCAGGATCACCGCGTTGGCCAGCGCGGTCAGTTGCCACCAGGTGTCTGTCCAACCGTCCACGGCCCGCCCCTTTTCACGGCAGTTGGTTGATGCGTGACAGGAGTTGTTCCGCACTGGTCTGCACGAGCCGCAGCTGATGCACCTGCTCGTCGTTCAGCGGGCCGGGCAGACGCATCAGCAGAGTTCCGGTGAAGCCGATGATGGCGTTCAACGGGGTACGCAACTCATGCCCGAGCCGGCTTGCCGTATCCGCCCATGACGTGGTGGCGACGCCGATCGTGGCACCCGTGCCGTCGAGGATCGCGGTAGCGCGCACCCGCACCCGCACCGTCGTCCCGTCCCGATGCGTTCGCTCGCTGACGAATTCACCGACGTCGTGGCCATCCGCGACTCGCCGCAGAGCGGCCGCCTCGCCAGGCGGGTAGAACTGTTGCGCCCGGCTGCCGACCATCATCACGGCGGGATAGCCGTACAACTCCTCCGCCGCCGGGTTCCAGACAGTGACGGCCCCGTCGAGCTTCTCGACCACGATCGCCTCACGCGCGGAAAGAACCATCATGGCGGCAAGATCGGCCGAACCGGAAGCATGCACGCCTGGACCCTAGCGACGCGAGACAGGGAATGTATGTCACCGAAAGAGTGACGCGGCCCGACGGCACCGAACGTTGCCGAAGGCCACAAACTGTGCCGCTGTGGCCGTGGGGACTGCCCCGAGTTCAGTTGCTCGCGCAGCGCTCGGCTGAACGCGAGTGCCACACGGCTCAGACTGATCGTCTGGAGTGGAACCCGACGGCTGGTCGTCGCGCCGCTTGCCGGTTCCCGATAGATTCTCGGAGTGACCGAGGGTGAGGCGAGGGTGATTCTCGGCCGCTATCGGTTGCTGCGGCTGCTGGGGCGGGGCGGGATGGGCGCCGTCTGGCAAGCGCACGACACCCTGTTGGGCCGGGACGTGGCCATCAAAGAGATCTGGTTCCCGAACGCCGGCACCGAGCCGGTCGATCCGGCGGATCCGCTCGTCCGGCGGGCGCTGCGGGAGGCTCAAGCAGCCGCCCGGCTGCACCATCCCGGAATTGTCACCGTGCACGACGTGGTCACCGACGACGGCAGGCCATGGATCGTCATGGAACTGATCAAGGGGCGTTCCCTGGCGGAGGCCATCCGAGACCACGGGCTGCTGACCGAACAGCGGACCGCGGAGATCGGGCTGTACGTCCTGGACGCGCTGCGCACCGCACATCGCCAAGGCATCGCCCACCGCGACGTCAAACCCGCCAACATCCTCATCGATGCCGCAGACCGGGTGGTGCTGACCGACTTCGGCATCGCCGCGATCGACGACGCTACCGCGCTCACCGCGACCGGGCAGATGGTCGGCTCCCCGGCCTACCTGGCACCGGAACGGATCAACGGCCGGCCCGCGACCGCCGCCGCCGATCTCTGGGCCGTCGGTGTCACCCTCTACGCGACGGTGACCGGCCGCTCGCCGTTCCAGCGCGAGGATACCCAGGCCACCATCGCCGCCGTCCTTACCAGCCGGCCCGCCGTGCCGGCCCATGCCGGCCGACTCTGGCCGGTGATCAAAGGTCTGCTGGTGAAGGACCCGGCCCGTCGTCTCACGGCCGAGAACGCGCTCAAGCTCCTGGCCAATGTGGCCTACCCGACGGGCTCGCCCGGACCAGCCACCCCGACGCCGGGGCGGCGCCGGCCTCTCCGGTGGGCCACCCGGCCCAGGCGTCAGAAGTCCACCTTGGAGGGCTTGCCGGGGACTCTCGCTGCGCCGCCGCCCACGATCGCTGCGCCTACGGCCTTTCAGGACCCCCTCGGAGAACGAGGACTTGGTGTGGCCCCACCATCACCGCGAACGGCCGTCCCGGAGCAGGCCGTCCCGGAGTCGCCCGGATCTCCGGGGGACGAGTCGGCTGCCACCCTCGCCCGGTCGGCGGCGGCCACGTCCGACGACACGGAAACGACTGCGAACGGCCTGACCACGGTCGTGCCGGGCCAGGCCGACTCCGTGCAGACGGTTGACGTGGACACGGTTCCGACCGAGACCGTCGCAGATCATGCCGGTGTGCAGACGGCCGCCGCCGTCACCGTCGACATGCTGACCCGGGCCGCCCGGCTGACCGCCGGAACGCCACGGGGATTCGGCCCGGCCCGGCCAGAACCCGCGTTGGCGAGACGGTCGAGGCGGATCCTCGGGCTCTACGTCGTCCTCGGGGCGATCGCGGCAAGCGCCGTCGTCGGCGCCGGGACGCTCTACGCTCTGGGCCGACCCGACTCGCCTGGTGCGCCGTCCAGTGCCGTCACGGCCACGCGCACACCCGGGACGTCCGCAGCGTCGAAGAGCAGTACGGTGTCGCCCGTGCCGGACGGCCTGGCCGATCGCTCTCCGCTACGCAGCACCGGCTCGCCGGCGACGCGGTCCCGGGTGCCGGCCTCGTTTCACGGTCGGTGGGTCGGCATCGCCTCCCAGCCGATGAGCAAAGCGAAGTCATGGCCGGCGGTCATCACCTTCACCCCGGGATCAGCCACCGGTACGTTTGAGGCCGTGAGCCTGCGTTGCAAAGGCCAATTGACCGTCATCGCACCGGCTCCAACCGCGCGCGTACTTCACGTGCGCCAACGCACCACCGGCGACCCGAGCGGACGCTGTGCCGACGCGGCCAAGCTGACCCTGATCCTCAATAGTGCGGGCGGCGTCGACATGTTCTGGCAGGACGCCGCCGCCGCCGACAACACCGCCACCGCGACTCTGGTGTCCGAAACGCCACGGTGACGCCGCGTCCAACTGTTCACCGTCCGCTCGATCGTTCGTTTGGATCGGTCAAGCGCTGACCTGGGGACCGCCCAGTTCGCCTGCCGGCAGCCGGCTTGGCTGTCCGGCTGCCGGCAGGGTGACCTGGGCCTCGGCCGCCCGCACCTGCGCGTTGACGGCGGCCGCCTCGCGGGTCGCGGCCTCAGCTGCCTCGGCTGCCTCGCGTGCGACGGCGGCCGCGTCGACCGTCGACGACGGCACGTCGCCGACCATGCTGGCCAGCCCGCCGAGTGCGCCGCCCATGCCCTCGAGGGCCTTGGTCAGCTCGGTCGGCACGATCCACACCTTGTTGGCGGTGCCGTTCGCGATTTGCGGCAGGGCCTGGAGGTATTGGTAGGCCAGCACCTTCTGTGACGGGTTCGCCTCGTGGATCGCGTGGAAAACCGTACGGATGGCCTTGGCCTGACCCTCGGCGGTGAGGATGCGTGACTGACGGTCACCGTCGGCGCGCAGCACGGCCGATTGCTTCTCGCCCTCGGCGGTGAGGATCTGGGCCTGCTTGTGGCCCTCGGCGTTGAGGATCGTGGCGCGGCGTTCCCGCTCGGCGCGCATCTGCTTCTCCATCGAGTCGCGGATGCTCGGCGGGGGCTCGATCGCCTTGAGCTCGACGCGGGTGACCTTGACGCCCCACCGGCCGGTGGTCTCGTCGAGCACCGTGGACAGGTGGCGGTTGATCTCCTCGCGGCTGGTCAGGGCGCGTTCGAGGTCGAGCGAACCGATCACGTTGCGCAGGGTGGTGACGGTGAGCTGCTCGATGGCCTGCAGGAAGTTGGAGATCTCGTACGTGGCGCGGACCGGGTCGATGGCCTTGAAGTAAAGGACCGTGTCGATGGAGACGACCAGGTTGTCGGAGGTGATGACGGGCTGTGGCGGAAAGCTGACGACATTTTCCCTCATGTCCACTTTGGCGCGCACCGAATCGACGAACGGCACCAGCAGGTTGAGACCGGGGCTGAGGGTCCGCTTGTACTTTCCGAGGCGCTCGACCACGTCCATGCGCTGCTGCGGCACGATCCGGACGGTTTTCATGAGGATGATGACGGCTGACAAAACAAGGACAGCAATAATTGTCGCGACGGCGGCATCCATGTGCCTGAACCACCTTTATTCGTTGATTGAGGCGCGGGCTAGGTTTGCGAGTCGATCCTGCCGGGCAGGTCGTCGCGCCACACCACCGCGGCGTCCGCATTGACTTCGACAATCCGGACTTGTTCGCCGGGAGGATAAGTAACGGATGCGGCCGCGGCAGCTAGGGCACCGCCGAGAACATAATGAGAAAGAGTGTGGCCGTGAAGATTTCCGCGACGGCGGGCGCCGCAGCTACGAGAATCCACAACACCACATTCATAGTCCGATCGTGACACGCCCGAGCCGGTTCGGCTACCGAATCTCCCGTTTGCTGCATTGAATGTGATCGTCGCCTGAGCTGTCACGAAACCGTCATGTTTCCGTGCTGAGCCCCACATCAAACTAGAATAGGTTCTACCCTGCGCATACATCGGATCCGCCAAATGAGGCCGACGGGCTGCAAGGTGTTATGCCGATGTGGGGAGAGGTGGGTGCTGCGGCTTCTCGGCTGAATCCGGGATCCGGGAACCTGGGCTCGGCAAGAGGTTGGAGCGGTGCTGATCGGCGATCTTGATCGTAACGAGCCCGGCGTTGCCGACTCCGCCGCCGAACTGGCCTCAGCAGTCAGTCTCACCGCCGCGGATACGTCGTCATGAAATTGTCGTCGTTCCGTGTGATGGTCGTCGGCCGGCAATGGCAGCGTGGGCGATGTCGCTGTCCGAGTGAAGGGACGGATCATCATGGCGAGATGGCCTTGGCCGGACGGTGACCCGGAGTCCCGTGGCGGAAAGCCGGTCCCGCCGTCCTGGTCGGTGGACGAGATGCTGAGCCGGCATGTCTTTCAACGATTGAATGCCGATGGCTCACGCTGCTTCGGTCAGGTCGCCGTCGGGGCGCAGAACGGTGTCGCTCTGCTGTCCGGCGTTGTGGAGTCATACACGCACCGAGAGATCGCCGGGCAGGTGGCGCGTGAGACTCAAGGGATTCGAGACGTGTGCAACATGCTGTCTGTGGCGTCGCCGGACGATCGGCCGGCCGACGCAGGCACCCAGGAAGAGCCCCTCGGCCCGACGTGCGAGCAGCGATCAATCGGTGCTGGCGAGACGGCTGGGGACGCGTCGGCATCTGGCCACCCCAGTCGGCAGTCGGCGCGACGGCAGACAGCGGCCGGAGCCCGACTCGTGGTCGGCATCGCGATCTGCTGGTGGCTTCTGTGTCTCCTCCTCGTGACGATGGGAACGATCGGCATCGTGATCTGGTGTCTGGCCATGGCGATCACCCTGTCCGCCCGCGCGTCACGAGGTAGCCGCGGTCGATGACCGAATCGCTCCACCCGCGCAGAAGATCACCTGAAAACGCGGACGGCGTACCTACCTTCGGCACCCCGCGCGGCTGGCACGACGCTGGTCGCGCCCCCGGCGAGTAACGCCTGCCGGCGGGCAAGGCCCTTGACCGCATTGCGCCGGACGCGGTCAAGGGTCTTGCCGTCGAGGTTCCCGGTAGATGTCGGGGCAGCCGTCGCCGTCGGAGTCGGCGCTCGCCCTTTCGTGCAAGCGCCGATAGACCTTGTTACGGCGACTGAGCACGGCCGCGGCGAGGGCGGCGGCGATGACCGAGCCGGCGACGACGGCAACTTTGGCGGCCGAATCGCGTTCGGTGCCGGTGCCGTAGGCGAGTTCGCCGATGAGGAGGCTGACGGTGAAGCCGATTCCCGCCAGCAGCGAGACACCGAGCAGATCGGTCCACGTCAGTTCGTCGTCGAGTTCGGCGCGGGTAAAGCGAGCCATGAGGTAGGACGAGCCGAGAATGCCGATCACCTTGCCCAGCACCAGGCCGGCGACAATGCCGAGAACGATCGGGTCGGTGGCGATCACGCCGAGGTCGGTGCCGCGCAGCGAGACCCCAGCGGCGAAAAACGCGAAGACCGGTACGGCGATGCCCGCGGAAATCGGCCGCCACAGGTGCTCGAATTTCTCTGCCATGCCGTGTTCGGCACCTTTACGGGGGAGCACCGGAACCGTGAAGCCGAGCAGCACCCCGGCGATGGTGGCGTGCACACCGGACGCATGCATGAGCGTCCACGCCGTCACGGCGAGCGGGACGAGCGCCCACCACCAGGTCTTGCCGCGCTGCACCAGCAGGGCGAACGCGGTGATCGGCAGCAGCGAGCCGAGCAGGAGCAGCAGGTTGAAGTCGTCGGTGTAGAAGATCGCGATGATGGTGATCGCGAAGAGATCGTCCACCACGGCCAGAGTCAGGAGGAAGGCGCGCAGTCCCAGCGGCAGGTGTGATCCGATCACCGCGAGCACGGCCAGCGCGAAAGCGATGTCGGTGGCAGTGGGAGCCGCCCAGCCCTGCAACGCGGCGCTGTCGCCCAAATTGAAGAGTACGAAGATCAGAGCTGGTACGGCCATCCCGCCGATCGCGGCGACAATGGGCAGGGCGGCCTGGCGCGGGTTACGCAGCTCCCCGGCGACGAATTCACGTTTCAGTTCCAGGCCCACCACGAAGAAGAAGATGGCCAGGAGGCCGTCACCGGCCCAGTGCGCCAGGTCGAGGTCGAGGTGCAGGTCTTTGCTGTCCGGCCAGGGCACGAAACGTCTGAGCTGATCGTAGGTGTCGTTCCAGGGCGTGTTGGCCCAGACGAGGGCGAGAATCGCGCCGAGCAGAAGCAAGGCGCCGCCGACCGTCTCCATCCGCAACGCCTCGGCCAAGAATTTGGCCTCACGCCAGGACGACAGCCGGAACAATCGATGCCGCGGCGCAGCCTGCTTCGAGTCGAAATGGTCGGCCACAAGCGCGTCCCTCCGCAGAAGTCGGTCGTTGTGACTCCATTGCCAATAGCGGAGAGGTCAAACACGTATCGCCGACCGACCCGGGTCCGGTGAGAACGACTCGACCACCAAGCACCTCTATAAACCCGCCAACGGGCGGCTCCTGCTGAACGCGTCGTCAACCCGGTGGAGCCGGGCATCGACGATGCCGGTGGCTGCGCCGGGACGATCCTGCTGCGCGGCTGTGAGGTCCTCGAGTACGTCTGTGCGACCTCCACCACGGGCGGCCCAACTTGCTACCACCGCCTGGAACCGGGCCGACTCAAGGCATTGAGCTGACCGGGCGATGCCGGCTTGTGTTCTGGTGGGCGTTACCGCGGGTTCGGTCGTCGCCGTGCTCGGGGACGATGAGTACGGGGCGGTGGCCGGTGCGGAGCAGGGCGTGGCTGACGGAACGTTCGAGCAGTCGGCTGAGGATCGCGGCGCTACCTTCTCCCCGGGTTCCGATGATGATCATGAGAGCGTTGTGTTCGTCGCACAGGGCGGTGATCAGCCGGGTGGGATCCATGTGCTCGAGGTGGTAGGTCCACGGGGTGGCGAGGTCGGCCAGAAGGGTGTGTACCTGATCGCGCTCGGCGTTCCAGGTCGCCTCGGCCTGGGCTTCCCAGTCGGCGGAGTCGGGGTCGATGGGGTAGTCGCGCAGATTGGCGGCGTGCACGACGTGCAGGTGGGCCGCGCTCATACGCCTGGCCAGGTCGGCGGCCACGCGCAGGGCCGCCTGACTGGAGGGGGCCTGGTCGTAGCCCATGACCAGGACAGGGCCCTGGTCCGGGTTCACATCGCTGTGGTCCATTGTTCTCATCCTGTTTTTGCCGGGTGTCGTGGCTGAGGAGTCAGCGCAGGCCGAACGGAAGCGCGGGGTGGCGGTCGGCGATCTCGAGCAGGCGGTTGTATTTGGCGATGCGTTCGCCACGGGCGGGGGCACCGGTTTTGAGTTGGCCGCAGCCGGAGGCGACGGCGAGGTCGGCGATGAAGGTGTCCTCGGTCTCCCCGGAGCGGTGCGAGACCATCGCGGCGTAGCCGTTGTCGCGGCAGATCCGCAGGGCGTCGAGGGTTTCGGTGACGGTGCCGATCTGGTTGACCTTGATCAGCGCGGCGGTGGCGATGTTCTTGGCGATGGCGTCGGTGATGATGGCCGGGTTGGTGACGAAGTTGTCGTCCCCGACCAGTTGGATCCGGGCGCCGAGACGCTGGGTGAGTTCAATCCAGCCGTTCTCGTCGTTTTCGGCCAGACCGTCCTCGATGCTCCAGATCGGGAAGTCGACTGCCAGGTGCTCGTACCAGGTGATCATCTCGGTGCTGCTCAGGGTCTGCCCAGCGGCATGGTAGGCGCCGTCGCGGTAGAACTCGCTGGCGGCCGGGTCGAGGGCGATCGCGATGCCGTCACGTCCAGGGGTGTATCCAGCACTGGTGATGGCTTCCACGATCAGGGCCAGGACATCCTCGGGGCGGGTGATGTCCGGAGCGAAGCCACCTTCGTCGCCCAGGCCGGTGGCGTAGCCCTTGTCATGCAGCAATCGCTTCAACGCGGCGTAGGTCTCGGCCCCGGCGCGGATGGCTTCGGGCAGGCTGGGTGCGCCGATCGGGGCGAGCATGAACTCCTGGAAGTCGAGGTCATTGGGAGCGTGGGCGCCGCCGTTGACCACGTTGAAGTGCGGGATCGGCAGTCGGGCAGCGACCCCGGCAGGGGTCAGGTGCTGCCACAGCTCGACGCCGGTGCCGGTGGCCAGTGCTCGAGCCGTGGCGATCGAGACACCGACAATGGCGTTCGCGCCCAGGCGCGACTTGTTCGCGGTTCCGTCCAGGGCGATCAGGGCGGCATCCACGTCGGCCAGGGTGTCGAAGGAACGGCCGCCGAGGGCAGCGAGGATCTCGCCGTTGATGTTGGTGACGGCGGTGAGCACACCCAGGCCGCCGTACCGGGCCGAGTCGTGGTCACGCAGCTCGACGGCTTCCCCGGAGCCGGTGGAGGCGCCGGAAGGCACTCCGGCGCGGGCGGTGCTCCCGTCGGCGAAAGTCACTGAGACCGACAGCGTGGGGCGGGAGCGGGAGTCGAGGATCTCCACCGCGTGCACATCGGTCACCTCGAACGGTGCGCATTGCGCGCTACTCATGGGTACTTTCCTTCGCGATAGTTATGACATCGGTGGAATATCGGGATTCAGGCCCGACGCTGAAGGCCTGCCTTCAGGCATCGTCCATCGACGGGAGGGCCCGCCAGAAGAGTCGTTGGTCCCCAATCGGCCCGCTGCTGGTTCGACTGTTCTTCCGACAGCATCTCCACCAGATTGCCCAGGATGAACGCGCCGATGATGTTGACGCTGAACGTCGCAATCGGCCAGTGCCCCGCCGGGACCGCCAAGCGGGTCGCCGCGAGGACACGGACGCCGGTGCCGGCCATCCCCCGACCGTTCATGCATCCTCAAGCGCGGCGCTGGGTGAGCCAGAATGTGGTCCAGTGGCTCAGCCCCCTGCAGGTCCCGAATTCATAGGTGACCGCCGGCGTGCGCGCAGCACCGCTTTGAGCAGTTCGCCGGTGATCAGGATGGTGGAGCCGACCGCGGTGCAGGTGAGCCACTGCCCGGGTGTCAGGTCGGTGGTGGCGAACAGGCCGTGCGCCACATCTGTCTGCACGATGAGCGCAAGCAGTGCTACGACGATGCCGGTGGCGACGAACGCGGATCGATTGTGCAGCGTTTCACGACTGAAGACGCTGCGAATGTCTGAGCGGACGTTGAGCAGATTGAAGGCCTGGAACAGCACGAAGGTCACGAACGCCATGGTGCCGGCCACAGTGGCCTGGCGGTGGTCGGGTGCGGGGCCGGGGGCCCAGATGAGCACGGCCAGGGTGCCGCCGGCCATGACGGCGCTGGCGAGCAGGATGCGCAGCAGTCGTTGCCGGTTGAGGATGTGCTCGTTCCTGCGGCGTGGGGGATGGCTCATGGCGTCGGCGCTGACCGGATCGACGCCGAGCGACATCGCGGGCGGCCCGTCCATGACCAGGTTGACGAAGAGGATCTGCAGCGCGGTGAACGGTGCGCCGCCGGCAATGCCGGTCAGCGAGGCGATCAGGAAGGTCAGGACGAAGCCGAGGGCGGTGGAGACCTGGAAGCGGGTGAAGTTGACGATGTTGGCGTACACGCCGCGGCCCTCGCGCACGGCGGACACGATGGTGGCGAAGTTGTCGTCGGTCAGGACCATCGAGGCGGCTTCCTTGGTCACCTCCGTCCCGGTCTTGCCCATCGCCACCCCGATGTCGGCCTTTCGCAGGGCGGGAGCGTCGTTGACACCGTCGCCAGTCATCGCGGTCACTTCGCCGTGTTGCTGCAACGCGCTGACGATCCGGATCTTGTGGGTGGGGGATACCCGGGCGACGACGCCGACGTCGGCCAGCTCGTGGGCGAGGTTGTCGTCACTGATGGTGTCCAGGTGGGCGCCGGTGACAGCCCGTCCCGGGATGCCGATCTCGGCGGCGATGGCGGCGGCGGTAACGGCGTGGTCGCCGGTGAGCATCCGAACCCGGATGCCGGCGTCGCGGCATTCCTGGATGGCTTGCCGGGCTTCCGGGCGTGGTGGATCGACGATGCCGACGAGCGCGAGCAGCACCAGCCGATCGAGCATCTCCTTGGGGTCCTGCTGGGGTCTGAAGTCGTCGGCGGAAAAGTCCTGCATGGCGACGGCCATCACCCGCCTACCGTTGGCGGCCACGTCAGCGTTCGCCCGGTGGTGGCGTTGGCGGGTGGCGTCGTCGAGCTGCATGACGCGGCCGCGTTCGCCGAAGTAGCGGTCGGCTCGCGCGGCGAGCACGTCTGGAGCGCCTTTGACGAAGCAGCGGACGATTTTGCGGCCCTGTTCGTCGGTCCAATCATGGAAGGTGGCCATGAACTTGTAGTCGGAGTCGAAGGGGACATCGAGCAGGCGGGGGTGCTGTCTGCGTAGCGCGTCGACGTCGATGCCGCCCTTCTCGGCCAGCACGATCAGCGCTCCCTCGGTCGGGTCGCCGACGACGTCGCCGTCTCGCAGTACGGCGTCGCTGCACAGGGCCATGGGCACCAGAGCCTGCTCGAGCGGGACGGACACGTCTGCGTCGGTGGTCTCGATCCGCCCGTCGGTGGCGTATCCCTCGCCGGAGACGGCGAATCGCCGTCCCGCCATCAGCAGTTCCCGGGCGGTCATCTGGTTGAGCGTCAGGGTGCCGGTCTTGTCGGTGCAGATCTGGGTGGTGCTGCCGAGCGTCTCCACCGAAGCCAGCTTCTTGACGATCGCTCCGCGTTTGGCCAGCCGTCCGGTGCCCATGGCCAGCGTGAACGCCACCACGGCGGGCAGCCCTTCCGGGATGGCGGCCACGGCGAGGGAGACTGCGGTGATGAACAGGTCGCCGAACTGCTGTCCACGAAGCAGGCCGATGGCGAAGACGACGACGATGACGCCTCCGGCGATGAATGCCAGGGTGCGGCTGAGGGCGTCGATCTGCTGCTGCAACGGTGTCGCACCCGGCTTCGCCTGGTGCAGCATGCCGGCGATCCGGCCTGTCTCGGTCCGCATGCCCGTCGCCGTGACCAGCACCTCACCGTGGCCTCGGGTGACGGCGGTGTTCATGTAGACGGCGTTCGCCCGGTCACCCAACGGGGCGTCCTTGTCGACCTCCGCTGCTGCAGACTTGGCTGTCGGCAGTGCCTCCCCGGTCAGCATCGACTCCTGGATCTCCAGCGAGGTCGCCGACAACAACCGGCCGTCCGCGGGCACCCGGTCGCCGGCTTCCACAATCACCACGTCACCGGGTACCAACTTGCCGGCGTCCAGCCGCACGAGCCGCCCGTCGCGGCGTACGGTTGCGGTGGTCACGCTCAACCGGCGTAACGCGTCCAGCGACGCTTCGGCCTTCGATTCCTGCACGAAGCCGATCGTCGCGTTCAGCAACACGACGACGGCGATCGCGATGGGGGTCTCCCACTCCCGGCTCACCACGAGGGACACCACTGCGGCGCTCAACAGGATGATGATCAGCAGGTCCTGAAACTGCCGGAGGAACGCGCGCCAACGCGGCTCCTTCGGTGCCTCGGCCAATTGATTGGGGCCGCATCGCTGCAGCCGGAACCGGCTCTCGACCGTCGACAGCCCCTCCGTCGGCTCAACATCCAAATCGCGCAGGAGTTCAGCCGCCGAACGCGCGTGCCATGCGATCGAGACGATCGACTCAGGGGCATCAGCGGACATCTCGGCTCCGTTCGGACCGTCTGGACTCCGGACTTGACCACGGCCCTCGCGAGCTTGGGTCAACCGTACGGTCGTTCCCGGGTCCGAGTGAGGTTCTGCCGAGCGTCGTCGCCTCGTCATACCACCATTTAATGATTCAGTCCGCTACGATCCGTAACATTCTGCCCGGTACGATCAGAATGTTCGCCGTTTTCCGCCATGCCCCGGCGTCCAGCGTGGGGTAGGTCCGACGACTGCACCTGTACGCATGCTCCAAGTGATGCGGCAACTGCGTCATGACCATCCAGCGACGGAAGGGTGGTGCCTGGTGAACGGATCAGAACTTCGGCGCGTGCTGGTGGCCTACGACGGATCCCCGTCCGCCATCGCCGCGATCGAGACCGGTGCACAGCTGTTCCCGGACGTCCACGCGTGGATCGCGCATCTGTGGACTGCTCCGTTCGCCAACGAGGAACTCCGGCGACGACTGTGGGCCGCCAGCCGTGATCTGGACACGCTCGTGGCAGCGATCGAGCGAGAGGGCGAGCAGGAAGCTGCTCGGCTCGTATCAGTGGGCGTCAAGCTGGCCCGAGCCGCCGGGTGGGACAGCGAACCCCTGATCCGGCGAGCCTATGGTGGAGAAGGTCTCCATCTGGCCCAGCTCGCCGGCGAGGTACAGGCGGACTTGCTGGTTGTCGGTTCGAGAGGCCTCGGCGGTGCCCGAGCGTTGCTCGGCAGCGTGTCGGACGTGGCCGTGCACTACAGCACGCGACCCGTTCTGGTGGTCCCGCAGCCGCTGTTGACCGACGAGTACGCAGCGATTCCGGACGGGCCGGTCGTCGTCGGCTGGGACGCCTCAACGGGTGCCGACGCCGCGTTCTCCGCGGCCCGGGACCTGCTACCCACCCGCGACCTGTTGCTTGTTTCAGTCGGGGACTCCATCTCCGGTCAGGCGGCCGCGCCGGAATTCGAAGCCATCAACCAGACTGTCACCGTGCTCAACGTGGAAAGTGAGCACGGCACCCGTGGCCGCGCCGTGGCGGACGCCCTGTCGGCTTGCGCCCGCGAGCACAAGGCCGCAGCCGTCGTTGTGGGTTCACGGGGACGCTCGGTCGTTACCGAGATCGTACTGGGCAGCGTTGCCATGTCGACTCTGCACAACGCCCACCGGCCCGTACTGGTGATCCCGCCGCCCTCGCGGAAGGCCTGAGCAGAAGCTCCAGGGTGAAGGGTGGTCGTGCCTGCGATCGAGTGCCGCCGATAGCGAGCAGACGCATGGTCACTTCTGTGCTCCGGCGGTTTCGAGCTGATCGAGCAGGACGCGGACGCGACGTTCGAGATCGTCGCGGATCGGGCGGACCGCGTCGACGTCGAGGCCGGCCGGGTCGTCGAGGTCCCAGTTCTCGTAGCGGGTGCCGGGGAAGACCGGGCAGGCGTCGCCGCAGCCCATCGTGATGACGACGTCGGCGGCACGGACGACCTCGTCGGTCCACGGCTTCGGGTAATCGCCGGTGATGTCGATGCCCCGCTCGGCCATGGCGGCAATCGCGGCCGGGTTGATCTCGCGGCCGGGCTCGGAGCCGCCGGACCAGGCGATGGCCCGATCGCCGGCGAGCCGGGTGAAGAACCCGAGAGCCATTTGGGAGCGGCCGGCGTTGTGGGTGCACAGGAACAGCACGACCGGTTTGCCGTCGCGGTGGTGTCCCTCGACGCGGGCGAGTGCTTGCAGGCGTTGGCGGGCGAAGCGTTCGGCGAGCAGGGGCAGGAAGTTCGGCACGCAGCTGATGGTCGCGAACTGGTCGTAGCTGCTGTGCAGGAACCGCTCGATCGTCTCCGCGCCGTAGATCCCGTCGAATTCGCGGCCGAGGTTGCCCGCGGCGGTCCGCAGGGCGACCTGCTGGTCGATGGACAGGTCACGGTGCTCGTAAGGCAGGACGAAGTCGGTCATCGCTGATCTCCGTAGTGACGGGGGGAGCGGCTGGCGGCCGCCCGTCCATTACATGCCTCAGCAGAGATTGAGTCAACATTCACTGCACTTAAGTTTGCCTCCGTCGATCGGCGGGGGTTGCGTCCCTGGATAACTTTCAGCAATGCTTGACTCAACATATGCTGACGGATGTCGAGGGGCGGATGCCTCGAGCCGGAGTCGCTCGGGCGCCCACCTGGGCCCCGAAGAATGAACTGAGAATGAACGTACGGCGTCGTCAAGTGAAGTTGCTTGTGCTCTGAGCTGGGAAAATAAAGAGTTGTTTATGTTCACCATCCGTTCATCTATCAGATGGATCCGGCTCACATAAGCCGTCTTTTATGAGCGGCGTCGGCGGTCGTCGCCGACTTCATGGCACCGCCCGGCAGCCCCGGTTGCCGGCCTGTTCGCAGAGGACTGAACGTGATCAAAACGGTGCGCGGGCGCTGGAGCGCCCTGACTACCGCGCTGATCCTGACGGCGGCCCTCACCGCCTGCGGCAGCGACAACCCATCGACCGAAAACGGCGGTGACGCCGCCGAACAACTTTCCGGAGAGGTCAAGGTCGACGGCTCCAGCACCGTCGGTCCGCTGAGCAAGGCCGCGGCCGATCTCTACGCCGAGGAGCAGGCGAAGGTCAACGTCACGGTCGGCACGTCCGGCACCGGCGGCGGGTTCAAGAAGTTCTGCGTCGGCGAGACGGACATCTCCGACGCCTCCCGGCCGATCAAAGCCACCGAGAAGGCCGAGTGCGAGGCGAAGGGCGTCAAGTACGCCGAGCTGATAGTCGCCAACGACGCCCTGTCGGTGGTCGTCAACCAGGACAACACCTGGGCCGACTGCCTCACCGTTGCTCAGCTCAAGAAGATCTGGGAACCGAAGTCGAAGGTCACCAACTGGAACCAGGTCGACCCGTCGTTCCCGAGCGAGCCGATGAAGTTGTTCGGCGCCGGCACCGACTCGGGCACGTTCGACTACTTCACCGCGGAGATCAACGGCGAGGAAGGCGCCAGCCGCACCGACTACACCCCGACCGAGGACGACAACGTCACCGTGCAGGGCGTCACCGGTTCCAAGGGCGGTCTGGGCTACTTCGGTTTCACCTACTACGAGGAGAACGCCGACAAGCTCAAACTCCTCAAGATCGACGGCGGCGGCGGATGCGTCGAGCCGAGCGTCGCCGCGGCGCAGGACGGCAGCTACAAGCCGCTGTCGCGGCCGCTGTTCATCTACGTCTCCGGCACGGCCCTGGCCAAGCCCCAGGTGAAGGACTTCGTCGACTACTACATCGAGCACATCGACGAGGTGGTCAAGGAGGCGAAGTACGTGCCGTTGACCGCCCAGCAGAAGACGACCCTCGCCTCCGAGTTCGCTGCCCTGCAGAAGAGCTGATCGGCAGTGGCCGCGGACATCACCCGCCCGGACGTCCCCGCCGCCGGTGTGCGGCGGGGACGTTCCCGCCCGGGCGAGCGCATCATCGAAACCCTGCTCGTCGTCGCCGCGGTCGTGTCGGTCGCGACCACGATCGGCATCATGGCGTCGCTGTTCATTCCGACGGTCGAGTTCTTCGGACAGGTCAGCATTGTCGAGTTCTTCACCAAGACGATGTGGACACCACTGTTCGCGGACAAGCACTACGGTGTGCTGCCGCTGCTGGTCGCCACCCTGTGGGTCACGGCGATCGCTATTGTCATCGCGGTGCCGCTGGGTATCGGCGCCGCCATCTACCTGTCCGAGTACGCCCGGCCCGGGACCCGCAAGGTCCTGAAACCGGTCCTGGAGATCCTCGCCGGTATCCCCACCGTGGTGTACGGCTTCTTCGCCTTGACGTTCCTCAATCCGGTCCTCATCGACTGGTGGCCCACGGCGAACAAGCCCGAGTTCCAGAACCTGTTGGTCGCCGGGATCGCCATGGGCATCATGATCGTCCCCACCGTCGCGAGCCTCTCCGAGGACGCGATGAGCGCCGTCCCGCGCTCCCTGCGCGAAGGTGCCTACGCGCTCGCCTCCACCAAGATGCAGGTCTCCACCCGCGTCGTCGTTCCCGCCGCGCTGTCCGGCATCGTCGCCGCGATCGTGCTCGGCTTCTCCCGCGCCCTCGGCGAAACCCTGATCGTCACCATCGCCGCCGGCCTCAAGACCGCCGACGTGCCGACCTCGCCGATCCAGGGTGCGGCCACGATGACGAGCTACATCGCCGGCGCCGGCCAGGGCGACCTTCCGGTGGATTCGCTGGAGTATTTGACGATCTTCGCGGTCGGCGCCACGTTGTTCGTCTTCACGTTCGGGCTCAACGCCCTGTCCATCCGCCTGGTGCGTAAGTTCCGCGAGGTGTACGAATGACCGCCGCTGCCGCCGCCCGCGAAGCCGTCATCGCGCCGCCGCCATCGCTGACCCAGCGCCGGATCCGGCCCGGCGAGCTCCTCTTCCGGCTTGCCCTGCAGTTCTGTCTACTGGTCGCGTTCGCGTTCCTGGTGGCGCTGATCGTCTTCGCCGTCTACAAGGGCTGGAACCGCCTCGACGCCCGGCTGTGGCAGAACATGCCCACTGGCCGGGCCTCCCGGGTCGAGGCCGCGGGCGTGCAGTCGGCGATCACCGGCACGCTATGGGTCATCGCTCTGACCGCGCTGATCAGCCTGCCTACCGGCATCGCCTCGGCGATTTACCTGGAGGAGTACGCCGACAACACCCGGTGGTACAACCGGCTGCTGGAACTCAACATCCAGAACCTCGCCGGCGTGCCGTCGATCGTCTTCGGCATCCTCGGCCTCGGCCTCATCGCCCGGGTGATCGGCCTTGGTTTCACCGTCATCACCGCCGCGGTCGTCCTGTCACTGCTCGTGCTTCCCACCGTCATCATCGCCAGCCGCGAAGCCCTGCGCGCGGTACCGCAGTCGATCCGGCAGGCCTCGTACGCCCTCGGCGCCACCCGCTGGCAGACCACTTCCCGGCAGGTCCTCCCGGCGGCGATCCCCGGCATGGCCACCGGCGCCATCCTCGCGCTGTCGCGAGCACTGGGCGAAGCCGCCCCGCTGATCCTGCTCGGCGCGGTCACCTTCATCCGCTTCAACCCCGACAGCCTGCTGTCCACCTACACCACCCTGCCGATCCAGATCTACAACCTGATCAAGGAACCGCAGGCCGAGTTCCAGGAACTCGCCGCCGCCGCCATCGTGCTGCTGCTGGTCATCCTGCTGCTGATGAACTCCGTCGCCATCGTCATCCGCAACAAGTTCCAGAAGCGCTGGTGAGCACGCCATGACCCCCTCCGACCCGAAGGACGCCGCCATGACCCACCCGGCTCCGCCCTTGATCACCACATCCGTACGCCTGTCCGCGGACGACGGCGTTGCTCATGAGCCCGTGCTGACCCTCAAGGACATCTCCGTGTTCTACGGCGGCTACGAGGCGGTCCGCGGCGTGGACATGGACATGGCCGGCAACCAGATCACCGCGCTGATCGGCCCGTCCGGCTGCGGCAAGTCCACAGTGCTGCGATCCCTCAACCGGATGAACGACCTGATCCCCGGCGCCCGGGTCGCCGGCACCATCAGCTACCACGGCCAAAATCTGTACGCCCGCGAAGTCGACCCTATCGAGTTGCGCCGCCGCATCGGCATGGTCTTCCAGAAACCCAACCCGTTCCCCAAATCGATCTACGACAACATCGCGTACGGTCCCCGGGTCACCGGCATGAAGGTGACCAGCATGAACGACCTCGTCGAGCAGGCGCTGCGCGACGCCGCGCTGTGGGACGAGGTCAAGGACAAGCTCAAGCAGTCCGCGCTCGCCCTGTCCGGCGGACAGCAGCAGCGCCTGTGCATCGCCCGCACGATCGCCGTACGGCCCGAGGTGATCCTCATGGATGAGCCTTGCTCGGCCCTCGACCCGATCGCCACCGGCAAGATCGAAGACCTGATGATCAACCTCGCCGCCGACTACACGATCGTGATCGTCACCCACAACATGCAGCAAGCCGCCCGCGTCTCGCACCGCACGGCCTTCTTCACCGCGGAGGTCGACGAAGCCGGCGTACGCCACGGGAGGCTCGTCGAGTACGAGGACACCAACAAGCTGTTCACCAACCCCAACCACAAACGCACCGAGGACTACATCACCGGCCGATTCGGCTGAGATGCATAACTCGTACGCGGTGAAGGCCACGATGCCGACCGAGCCGATCAATCCCCCCGAGTGCCGGCCGACTGCCCACGTCAACCGCACCCGGTTTCTGCTGATCATCCTCGACCCCGACGAGGAAGCTGGCGAACAGCTCGTCGAAGCACTGCACGAACGTCAGGTCGACGCGATCGCCATGACGGATCCCGCTGAGGCTCTCCTGGAGGTCGGTGCGCTGCTGCCGGATGCTGTGCTGACCGCCGCCCGCGTCCCCCCGATGACCGGGGCGGCGATCGCCCGCGCTCTCTACGCCAAAGCCTGCATCCCGACGCTGGTGGCCGTCGGCCCGGACGACGGCGACGAGGTCGCCCGCGCCCTTGCCGCGGGCGCTCGCGCCTGCGTCTCCCGCCCCTACCGAACCGCCGACATCCTGCACCTGCTCCAGTCGATCTCTCCAGAGACCGCCACCGAGTTCCAAGCCGCCATCGAGGTGGGGGCGCTGCGGCTGGATCCCGCAAAGTTCGAGGTGTGCCTGCACGGCGAACCGATCGCGATGCCGCTGCGCGAGTTCCAGCTCCTGCAGCTGATGATGCAGAACGCCGGCCGGGTGTTGACCCGCCAGCAGATCCACCAGCTCATCTGGCGCCGCGCGGACGAGTCCTCGAATACCCTCAACGTGCACATCCGCCGCATCCGGGCCCGGCTGGGCGACGACCCCAAGCATCCCAGCATCCTGGTGTCGGTTCGCGGACTCGGCTACCGCCTCGACCCGCCGTGATCCGGCGAACCCCCGTTGTTCACTTTGCCGTCATTCGGCGAGCCGCGGGTGCTTCCTAAGCTTGGATCATGCCCGCCGCCCGATCCCATCCCGAGCCTGCGGACGTCTGCGCCGCGGACCCAGCCGGGCCGCCGCTGGCACGCGCGGACGCCGAACAGATCGCTCGGCTCTTCAAAGCCCTGTCCGACCCGACCCGGTTGCAGATCCTGTCCGTGATCGAAGCCTCGGCCACCGGTGAGGCCTGTGTCTGCGACCTGACCGAGCCGTTCGACATGACACAGCCGGCGATCAGCCACCACCTGCGCGTCCTGGTCGAAGCAGGCCTGCTCAGCCGCGAGAAGCGTGGCAGCTGGGCGTGGTACTCCGTCATCCCGCACCGGCTGGAACTCTTGCACCACCTGCGATTGAGCCCGGCTGCGCTGCGGAGGCCGTAGTACGTATCCAGCAGTGGGCTCTGTTGGATACGTACTCACGGCATGCGGGAGGGATCAGAGTTCGAGGAATGAGGCGATGAAGCGCTCGGCGTCCAGCGCCGCGGCGGTGCCGGTGCCGGCGGCGGTGATCGCCTGCCGGTAGGTGTGGTCGACCAGGTCACCGGCGGCGAACACGCCGGGCAGGT
>NZ_RJAC01000048.1 GCF_003999975.1 Actinoplanes solisilvae
CTCGACCCGGGTACGGCGTTGGATGTCGTCTTGCAAGGCGGCGGTGGCCTGGTCGACCTTGTCCATGGCGCGGTTGCGGGCGCCGGACAGGATGCCGGCCATGGCTGCCACGAGCAGCGTGATCAGCACACCGATGCCGAGCGTGACCGCCGGCATCCGCTGGTCGGTGGTCGTCAGCAGATTCTTGGTCGGCTCGAGGCGCAGGTCCCAGCGCCGTTGCCCGACGATGATGGTCCGCTCACGGTTGAGCGTGCTCGCCCGCGCCGGGATGGCGGTCGGTGGCCGCGCGACAACGGTCGGCGTCGTGGTGGACCGGTCGAGCAGCGTGGCGCTGACAGCTCCGTGCGACTGAAACTGCATCGTCTCGGTCATGAAGTCGCCGCCGCGCATGCCCATGATGATCCAGCCGCGGAACCGGCCTGCGTCCGGCGTGCCCATGCCCGCGTTGATCGGTGCGGCGAGCAGGAACGACATCTGCTGTTCGTCGGCGGGGCGCGCTCGGTCCATCAGCAGCACGTAGGTGTGGCTGGCGGTGATTTGCCCGCTGGTACGGGCCATCCGTAGCGCGTCGACTGGTTCGGGCGCCCGGCTGAGGTCGCGTCCCGCCGTGCTGTCGGTGCCGTCGAGCGCGGAGTTGAGGACAATGAACAGGTGCTCGTCCGCGGTTTTGTTCGGGACCAGGGTGAGATCGGAGGCTCCCTGTGCCCGCCAGAATGCCTGGGTGCTGCTGATGTCGGTATTGCCGGCCGGGATCACAAGGGCGACGCCGGCGGCGCCCGGCAGACGCTGCCGGCTCAGTTTGGAGGAGATCTGCAGGAAATCCGCCTTGCTCAGGTCGGACTGGGCGCCCACGGCCGCGGCCAGGTCGGACAGGGTGTCGCCGTAGCGGTCGGCCTCGCTGGTGACGGCACGGTTGACCGCGTCGGCGTACTGATCCATCACCTGCCCGGCGTGGCGTTGCTGAGTCCGCTCGACCGCCTCACTCGCGGCCCACGACCCAGTCAGACCCACCGCGCCGATGACGGTCACCAACGCGCCGCCGATCCACCGCCGTCGCCTCGGACGCGCTGCCGGCTCCGTCAAGTCCCCCACAACATACGTATCGGCAGGCATCCCGCCTGACCAAGCCCTTCGCCCTTCCGGTCACACTTCTACCCGCGCCAGGCGCCAGGCGTCAGCCCCGGACGCAGGCCTCAGCGCTGGACCGTCAAAATGGCCTCCGCCGCCACGGCAGGGAGCCAGCCCGGTGGCCGCGGCTGAAGACGACCGGTGCGACGCCGTCGAGACGTGCGCAGCCGGACGCCGTCAGCGCCGTAGTTGGCGTTGCTGGCGTTTGCTTGCTGCGTCCAGACGGTCGCGGTGCTGTTGCTGATGCCGAGCATGTGGGCGTGTCCGAATTTCGGCGGCCCGGTCAGGCCGGCCTGTCGTCGTGTCGGATCGTCGAGAATCCTGGGAAGTGGCCGTTGAGGACTTGGCCGGCCTTGGCGAGCAGCTCGGCGCTGGAGAACGGCTTGTCGACCAGGGTGACGCCCGCATCGAGACGACCCTGCGATGCCAGGACAGGCTCGGCGTAGCCCGACATGAACAGGACCGCGATGTCGGGCCGGATCGCACGGACACGTCGGGCGACCTCCTTGCCGAGCATCTTGGGCATCACGACATCGGTGACGAGCAGGTGGATCTCGCCGTCGTGCGCGGTGGCCTGCGCGATCGCCTCCACCCCGTTCGCGGCGGTGATCACCTGGTACCCACTGCGGGTGAAGATCCGCTCGGTGACCTCCCGCAGAGCCTCCTCGTCCTCCACCACCAGCACGGTCTCGCCTTTGGGGGTGCGGTGGTAAGGAGCCGGCTCTTCGATCGTGGTGGCGACCTCGGTGGTGACCGGCAGCATGATGGTGAACGTCGTCCCGGCGCCGGGTGCGGATTTGATGGCGATGGTGGCCTCCGCCTGGGCGACGATCCCGTAGACGGTGGCAAGGCCCAGGCCGGTGCCGCCGCCATCGATTCCGCGTCGACGGTGACGTTGGTGGTGTCGATGCGCAGCGTGCCACCGCCGGGCATCGCGTCGCGGGCGTTGACCGCGAGGTTGACCATGATTTGCTCGACCTGGCCGGGGTCGGCCAAGACCGGCCACAGGCCCTCCGACCGGCCGATGAGCAGTTCCACGTCTTCGCCCAAGGTTCGGCGCAGGAGTTGTTCCACCTCGCCGACGACGTCATCCAGGTTGATCACCTGCGCCTGGACCACCTCACGACGGGCGAAGGCCAGCAACTGGTGCGTCAATCCCGTGGCGCGTTGCGCGGCTCGTTCGATCTGGCCGACGTCGCGTTGCGCCGTGAGGAGCCGCTGCGTGACGTATTCCTGGGCGGGCTCGCCCCGCAGAACCCGATCGAAGGCGTCCTTCTCCTTCGCCCGAACGTCCGGTGCGATGATCGTCTGCCGGGCCTGGCCGATGATGTCCTCCGCCGAATACCCGTACAGCCGTCGCGGCCGCGTTCCAGCTGTTGATCACGTCCTCACGTGGTCGAACCGATGATCGCGTCATGGGTTGACGCCAGCATCGCAGCCAACTGCACCCGTTGAACGGCGATGTCTTCCTTGACGGCGTTACTCACGATGCCCTTCCGAAGCCACCAGCCAGGGCGTGTGCCGAGAAACGGCGGCCACCCCAGAACGACCCGGCTCACGGCCCGGCAAATGGTGTCGAGCGCCGGTCTCGTTCAGCTTATATCCGGTGCACACCTTTTATGATAAAAAGTGGTAATGTCTATCGCCCTCCCTCGGCTCCGCCGGAGACCAGGGCGTGCGCTCGTTCGAGTCCTCGACCGGCAGCGGGAGCGCCACCAATCGAGCGTCTATGACTTGGCCCCCGCGTGAAGGCGGATACGTAAGCTGACGGTCAGGGTCGCCGGCATCGTCAGCGTCAGTGCAGGGCGTCGCGTGGTGGCACGCCGAGCAGGCTGAGCAGCACCGGCAGGTTGCGGATCCAACTCGCGGTGACTTTGAGTGTCCGCTGCCCCTCAATCACCAGTGAGCCGTTCTCGGTCTCGACGGCGCGGATCTCAGCGATCGGGATCCGAGTCTTGCCCTGAGTCACGGCTTGGCCATCCACCACCAGATCGCCGCCGACGGGGAGCGGAAAGATCACCGGCTGACCGGCCGCCAAGCGTTCGCGGGCCCGGCCGAGCTGGATCGGTGTCACACCGCGGTACACGCTCCGGGTGATCGACTCGATGCCTGCGAACCGCTCAGTCAACGAGATGTGCGCCATCGCATCCTTCTCCAGCGTCAGATTCCGCTCACGGCGGACCAGCCGCCCGGTGACGGTATGCACGTCGATCGACGTCCGCCACACCGCAGTGATCTCAGACCAGGCCAGCGCCTCGGTGCGATTCCGGGCCGTGTAGACGAGCCCGCCGCTGAACAGGTAGACCTGCTCGACACCGGTCGCCCGCATGGAGCGTGCTTTCCATCCGGCGGCGCCTAACACGCCGAGTGCCAGCAGCGTGGCCAGCACGCCACTCACGATCGCGTCCCCCTCCAGGAGCACAGTGACCGCGAAGACGAGGAAGGCCAGACCGGTGGTAGCCATCGAGACGACCGGCACCCAGGTGTAGCGCGTCTGCGCGGTGTGCACCTCTGCGGTGCCGCCGAAGCCGCGTTCGCGGGCCAGCCGGGCGGCATCGGGATTCACCAGACCGTCCATGGCCTGATTCTGCCGTCCGCTCGCTCGATCCGCCATCATCAATCGATAGGCGCTGGGACAGCCGCGGGTGGAAGTACTTGACCGGTGAGATGAGCTGATCGGTATGGCAATGATCTTGGCAAAGCGTTGCGCGGAGGTCGTCGGCAGGAGCACGTCGACTACCCGCCAACGCACGGCCCCGGCGTTGTTCCGGGTTGAATGGTTCTGTCCGTGTTGAAGACCGGACAGGAGCTGGCCGAGGACCGCGACGATCAGGTCGCCGTGTCCGCTCGACATTGGCTCCAGAGTCCCGGTGGCCCCGGACACGCCTCCGGCCGGCACCGCTTCTCCAACCCCGAGCAATTGGGCCTGCCGATACTCGAAATCGACGATCACGTCTGGACGTCAATACATGAACCGCGCGACCCGCACCGACAGCGGCTGGTGGGAACAGGCTTCGACGAGCTGGGCGGCGACCCGCGGTTCGCGGGCGATGCGCTCGTGACCGGCGATGGCGCCGAGCAACTTGAGCGAGTCGGCCGGGTGCAACGGGCCGAGCCGTAGCCACTTGGCGCTCGGCAGGTCGATCAACCGTCGCGTCGCCGTGACCACCACCGCGCAACCGGGTGTGCCGGGCAGCAACGGAGCGACCTGAGCGCCGCTGTCCGCGTCGTCCAGGATCAGCACCATCCGGCGTACGGCCGCGGCCGTACGCCAGAGCGCCGAACGTTCGTCCACGGAGGACGGCATCACGGCATCGGGTACGTCACCACAGACGATGATTGTCCGGTGAGCGATCAGGTGTTTCCCGATGTGGTGCTGCGGACCCAGAGACTCGTGCTGCGGGCGCTGCACGAGCAGGACGTCGACGCCATCGTGGCGGCCGTGTCGGATCCGGTGACCCAGCGCTGGCTCCCGCTGCCAGACCCCTACACCCGCGAGGATGCGATGTCCTGGGTGCGCAAGAAGGCACCGGCCACGCGGGCGGGTGGCAACGGGCTGATCCGGGCCATCGAGTGGGACGGTGCCCTCGCCGGTGTGATCGACCTCAAGCGCACCGACTGGCGTCACCGGGAGACCGAGATCGGCTACTGGGCAGCACCGGTATCCCGCGCGCAGGGTGTGATGACCGAAGCGACCGTCGCCCTGTCCCGCTGGGCGCTGACCGACGCGGCCTTCGAACGGGTCGTTCTGCGAATCGCAACGGGCAACAAAGCATCCGTCCGGGTCGCGGAGAAAGCCGGCTTCACCTACGAGGGCACCGCGCGGAACGCCGGCATCGTCCACACCGGTCGCCTGGACCTTGCCATCTACTCGCTGATCCCCGAAGACCTGCGGCCCTGAACGCGCGCCTCATACCAGAATGGATCAGTCACAGATGCAATAGGCATCGACGTTCGGGTATGGCAATGCGGTGGATACGTGCGGGAAGCGGCATCGAAACCTGCCGAACCTAGCGTCCGGGTGCAAGATCCTTAACTTTCGGGAGGGTTCCCTTGCCTCCCGGACGTGCCTGGGAGGTTCAGCCTTGGGTCAGACACGCCGTGATTTCCTCCGCCACGTCGGCATCGTCGGCGGCGCGGGGGTCATGTTTCACACCATGGGAGCTCTCGGTCTCACTACCGCGGCGAATGCTGCCGAGACCCCGCCGTTCACCCCGCTCACGAACGACGCCCTGCGCGGTCGGGGTGGCAAATCCGTCATCATCATGGGCGGCGGCATAGCCGGCATGACGGCTGCCTACGAGCTGCTCAAGGGCGGCTATTCCGTCACCGTGCTCGAGGGCCGGGACCGACCCGGTGGCCGCAACTGGACGGTTCGGGGCGGCACCACCTTCACCGATCTCAAAGGACAGACACAGAAGGCCCGGTTTTCCAAGGGCCAGTACATGAACGCCGGCCCGGGACGCATCCCGCAGATGCACGTGACGCTCGACTACTGCAAGGAGCTCGGCGTCCCGATCGAGGTCTTCACCAACCAGAATGCCGACGCATTCCTCTACCGGGAGAACGTCCCCGGTGCACTCAACGGCGTCCCCGTCCGGCAGCGTGCAGTGAAGGCCGACGCCTACGGCTACACGGCTGAGCTGCTGGCCAAGGCGACCAGCCAGGGCGCCCTCGACGCGGAGTTGACCGCCGCGGACAAGGACGCCTTGATCGCCTATCTACGCAGCTTCGGTGCCATCAACTCCGCCAACGAGTATGTCGGCGGCGGGCGCCGCGGCTACGCTCCCCAGCCCGGCGCTCACCTTGAGGCCGGCACCACTCTGCCGCAGTACGAGCTGACCGACGTGCTCCGTTCCACCCTGGGCAATTACTTCTCCTTCGAGATGGGCTTCGACCAGGCGATGATGATGTACCAGCCGATCGGCGGCATGGATCGCATCGCGTATGCCTTCGCCGAGGCGATCGGCGCCCGGAACTTCCGGTACAACGCCGAGGTCCTGGCGTACAAGAACACCACTGACGGCGTCGCGGTCACCTACACGACCGCCGGCCGCCCGAAGACCATCACCGCCGACTTCGCCATCAACGCGATGCCGCCCCACATCGCCGCGAAGATCCCCAGCAACATGCCCGCCGAGGTCGTCACGGCGCTGGGCTCGGTCAGCCGGACCAACGCCGGCAAACTCGGCATCGAGTACGACCGCCGCTGGTGGGAGGAAGACTTCCGCATCTACGGCGGCATCACCAACGCCAACACCAACATCGGCAACATGTGGCACCCGTCGTACGGCTACCACGGCAAGACCGGCACGATGATCGGCTACTACAACACCGGCAGCAACGCGACCTTCTACGGCAATCTGACCCCCGCACAGCGGCTCACCGAGGCGACGACACAGGGAAAGAAGATCTTCGGAGACGTCTACGGCGAGGGCATCATCGCATCGTTCAGCCAGGACTGGGCGTCGGCGAAGTTCGCCGAGGCGGCCTGGGTCAGCTGGCCCAGCGCGGTCGGCGGCCAGACCGGAGCCGGATATCGCAGCCTCCTGCAGGCCAGCGGCAACGTCTACTTCGCCGGCGACCATCTCAGCCATGCCATCGCCTGGCAACACGGCGCCATCACCTCAGCCCGCGCCACCGTCGAGCAGATCCACGAGAGGGTGACTGCCTGATGCGCAAACTACGCCACCTCAGCACCCGCACGAAGATTGTCGTGGCCGTCGCCCTGACCGCCGGCCTGGTCGCGCCGACGACCGCCGTCGCCGCCGGCCGTTTCCCGCCCCGCCCGGGCACCACGGTCTCGATGCTGCCGGCCGGGCAGGACAATCCGTCGATCGCCGACGGCGTGGCGATCGGCCGTGACACCGCGATCTACAAGACCAGTGGACTCGGGCCTGGCGGTCTCAACATGACCGCCGCGGCCGGAACCGAGGCCCGTTACATCGACCCGGTCGACCTGATCGACGGCCAGCTGCCGCCGGGCGTGACGATCACCGAGGCGCAGGGCATCAACGTCCTGCGCCGCATCGGGGAGAACCTTGCCAGGGCCGGTCTTTCCTACGATGACGTCATCACGATGCGCGTCTTCCTCCAGAACCCGGCCGACCAGGAGAAGATGGACTTCGCCGGCTGGAACCGTGCGTACCGGCAGTTCTTCGCCAACACCAGCCTCGCCACCGGGAAGCCGGTGAACGTGCCGCTCGGTTCGGCCGCACCCGCCCCGCCGATGGTGGCCAACCCCGCCAGGCCATCACGATTCGCGCTCGAGATCGAGAACCTGCCGGTCGCCGGCTGGCTGGTCGAGGTCGAGGTCGATGCGGCCTACCCGGCTAAGAAAAAGTAGTACCTGACGCCGCCGCCGACCTCTCCCCCATGGTGAAACGGCGAGGTCGGCGGCGGCGTCCTCCATTCCGCGACTGTGCGCCGGCGCATCAGCGCGAGTGAGTCGTCCACCGCCGGACGGTGGTGATCGGCCAGTCCTGCGGCGAATGCTCGGACTCCCCACCAGCGGCCCCGATCACGCGGATCCCACATGCTCGAATGAGCCCCCGGCTGCGCGCTCAGTCGAGCAGGTCGCGGGCCCGGCGTGCGAACAAGTGGGCTCCCCGCTCGACCGACAGAGCCCACGCCTGTTCGGCCATCGCCCGGACGTCCGCCTCGGCGTCCCCACGAGCCCGCATCAGCCGTGCCCGCAAGACGAGCAGAAACCCCTCGGCGTAGCGCTGGCCGTAGGCGGCGATGAAGGAGTCGGCCCGGTCGAGCGCCGCGCCGGCCTCGTCGGTCCGGCCGGCCGCCAGCCACATCTCGGCGAGCAGGCCGTACCAGGTGGCCAGGCCCGAGCGGGGCGGGTCGAGCAGGGCCGCGGTGATGATCTGTTCCGCCTCGATCGCGGCGTCCGGGTCGCCACCGGTCACGGCGCGCGCCCAGCACCGGCCGAGCCGCTGATAGCTGCCCAGGAAGGCGAAGGAGAACTCCTCGTCCTGCTCGATGCCCCGGGCGGCGGCGCGCATGGCCCAGGCCGGATCGCCGGCCAGCGCCGCGACGGTGACCGAGAACGAGGACCAGACCGTCGTCGCGTACGGGTCGTCCTCGGCCGCCGCCTCGACCGAGTCGAGCAGCTCCCGGGCCGCGTCGACGTCGCCGTGCAGCGCGGTCATCAGGCCCAGCATCACCGGCGAGAGCATTTGCAGGTCGTGCCGCAGCGGTGTTCGATCGCGGCGGGCCGGGTCGCTGGGCAGGGCGGGGTCGGACAGGCTGAGAAACTTGTACGCCTCGGTGATGTTCCCGATGTCCCACTGGTGGATGCCCCAGGCGTGCCGTCCGTAGGCGCGCACGATCGGGTCGGCGGAAGCCTCGCCCTGCTCCAGCAGCCGGTGCGCGAGCACACCGGCACGGTCGAGCTGGATGCCCTGGGAGTGCGCCGCCCATCGCGAGAAGAGAAGGTCGGCCGCCTCCCGCTCACGGCCGAGCACGCGGGCCAGATGCTCGGCCCTCTTGAGCAGGTCCAACGCCGAGCCGACGTAACCGGCCCGCATGCCGTCCACCGCGACGAACAGCGACAGGGCGGACAGCTCCAGCTCGGCCAGCCCCGCCGCGCGGGCGACCCGCGCGGCCAGCCGCAGGTGGTGGGCCGCGGCATCCAGCGCCGTCTTCGCGCCGGCGCAGCGTCCCGCCCGCACCAGCGCCGCCGCGGTGCGTGCCTGGTCGGCGAGCGGGCCGGCCGCCCACAGGTGATGGGCGAGGCGCTCGATCACCGGGTCGTCGTCCTCGACCGTGCGTTCGAGGGCTTCCGCGACGCGCAGATGGAGGCCGGGCACCCGGGGTGTCGACGTCGTGAAGGTGACGGACTCACGGACGAGGTCGTGGGCGAAGCGGAACGAGAACGGGTCGTCGCGCCGCGGCTCGAACAGGCCGAGCGACTCGAGCGGCTCGAGCTGGTCGAGGCAGGCCTGCACCTCGAGCCCGGCCGCGTTCGCCAGCAGCGCGAGGTCGACGTCCCGGCCGATCAGCGCGGCCATCTGCAGCAGGCCGCGGGTCTGGTCGTCGAGGCCGGCCAACCGGTCGCCGACGACGTCGCGCACCGTGGACGGCACTTCCGCGCTCGCTGCGGCGTCCTCGGTGAGGTCGCCGTCGCGGACCAGGAACCGGGACAGCTCGCGCACGAAGAAGGCGTTGCCGCCGGTGCGGCCGTGGATGCTCCGGGCGACAGCGGCGCTGGGCATCTGTCCGGTCTCGCGCCGCACGAGCTCGGCCACCTCGTCCGGCCCGAGCGGGCCGAGCCGGATCCGGCGGTGCCGGGGGTGCCGGCTGACCGCGGCGAGGGTGCGGGCCACCTCGGCTCGCGGTGCGGGTGCGCGGTCGCGCAGGGCTCCGATGACCGCGGTGCCGATCGGGAGCCGGGCCGCCAGGTGGCTCAGGAGGTTCAGCGAGGCGACGTCGGCCCATTGGACATCGTCGATGATCAACAGCACAGGCCGAACCTCCGACACCTGCCGCACGAGGTTGACCGCGTGTTCGAAGAGACGGAACTGGGCGCCACTGTCGGGCAGCACCGGCGTGCCCGCGACCACGCCGTGCAGCCCGACGAGGTTGCCCAGCTCACCCGCGAGCCAGTCGGAGCGTTCGGCGGCGGGCAGGCTGTCGACCAGCCCGCCGATGATCTGGATCCACGGCCACATCGATGGCGTGCCGCCTTCTTCGAGGCAACGTCCCCAGACCACGAGGGCGCCACGCCGGTCGGCCTCGGCGCCGGTCTCCTCGAGCAGCCGGGTCTTGCCGACGCCTGGCTCGCCCTCGACGACGGTCAGGCTCGAACCGCCCGAGAAGGCCGCGTCGACGGCCTGCTCCAGTTCGGCGAGCTCCTCGGCCCGGCCCACCACCTCGCACCGCTCGCGCGGAGGCGGTCGCACGGGTTCCTCGGGCCGGGACGGCCCGCCCAGGACCCGGCGTTGCGCGGCCGCGAGAGTGGGGCCGGGGTCGATGCCCAGTTCCTCGGCGAGCCGGACCTGGATCGTCCGGAACACCGACAGCGCCTTCGCCTGCTGACCGGCCGCGCCGAGCGTGACGACCAGGCTCGCCTGCACGTTCTCGTCCAGCGGCGCCATCTCGGCCGCGCGTTGCAGGACCGGCAGCACCCGGCCGGGCCGGCCGAGGGTCACCGCCAGGGCGGCGGCGACGACGCACGTCTCGAGGAACTCGCCGTCGAGCGCCTCGAATGCCGTCGTCGCGGACGTCCCCCGGGCCATGCCGCCGCCGGCCGGCCCGTGCCAGAGGTCGAGGGCCCGCAGGTAGCTGTCGAGCGCGGCGTCCGGGTCCTGGCGACGGGCCGACGCGACCAGCTCGCGGAACGCGGCTAGGTCGACGACCTGCGGGTCGGCGGCGAAGACGTACCCGGGGCCGCGGCGCTGCAGGTATGAACCGGTGGCCCGGGACGGCAGCTCGGGTTCGAGCAGCCGCCGGAGAGCGCCGGCGTACTTCTGCAGGATGTTGATCGCCGAGGGCGGGACGTCGTCGCCCCAGATGAGGTCGATGAGCTCGCTCGTGCTGATCACTCGGCCGGCCCGCGCGAGCAGCAGGGCCAGCAGATAGGCCTGCTGCGGGGGTCCGGCGTCCAGCTCGACGCCGTCGCGCCACAGGCGCAGCGGACCGAGGATCTGCACGCGCAGACCCTGCGATGGCGTCGACATCGTGCTGCTCCCACCCCTCGAGCCGGTCCGGCCGTTCCGTTTCCGAATCTAGAGGAATACCACGGCGGCCAGGAGAGGCCGGGAAGGCAGGAAATCGGCGAACGTCACAGCACTGTGTCGTCGGTCACGCCCCGGTTCCGTGGCGTTCCGTTTTTGTCAAGTTGCCCTCCCCAGGCTGACTCGGGTGGACCTCATCCGGCGCAAGATACGGCTGACCGTGAACCAGATCACCGGCCGGCGTCTGCGGGACCTGCCGATGACCCTCGACCGCATCGTCGGCATCCGATGAGGAGCTGATCGCAGCGGCGTTCCGAATCTGTCAAGACCCGCTTCCTAGCTTGGCCGCATGACGGAAGAGGAGTACGACGTCGTCGTCGTCGGGTCGGGTATCGGCGGGCTGGCCGCCGCTCGCACGGCCACGCAGTTCGGCGGCCTGCGAGTGCTGGTTCTCGAGCAGCACTACGTGCCCGGCGGCATGACGCACGAGTTCACGCGTGAGGGGCGCTTCCTCTTCGGGACCGGACTGCATTACATGAGCGCGGACGCCGGTCCGTTCCTGGACTTTCTCACCGACGGCCGGGTGCAGCTGACCGCGCTGCCCGACGACTACGACATCCTTCATTTCCCGGGCTTCGACTTTTCGGTGCCGTCGTCGGGGGAACGGTTCCGCGCCCGGTTGAAGGAGGAGTTCCCCGCCGAGGCCGACGCAATCGACCGGTTCTTCCGGACGTTGCGCTGGGCTCTCGCCGGGCTCGTCACCCGCAACGTCCTATCGTCGTTCCCGGCGCCGATCCGGGCGGCCGGGTTCCCGGTCGCGCGCCGGCTGTTCCCCTCGACGTACCGGACGTTGTGGGACCAGGTCTGCCGCAGCTTCACCGATCCGCGGCTGCGCGCGGTCGTCGCCGCGCGCTGGGGCCTCTACGGGCAGCCGCCGACGTCGGGCGCGTTCGGCTATCACGCCTCGGTGCCGATGACCTTCTTCCTGGAGGGCACCTCGCATCCCGTGGGCGGGCCGAAGGAGATCGGCGAGATCGTGGTCGAGACCCTGACGCGGCTCGGCGTCGAGGTGCGCCTCAATCAGGAGGTACGCCGGATCCGGGTGGAGCGGGGCCGGGTGTCCGGTGTGGACGTCGTCGAGCGCGCGACCGGCCGGCGCTATCAGGTGCGGGCGCGCACGGTCATCTCGGCCGGCGGTGTCCGCAACACGTACGCACTGCTCGGCGACGAGGCCCGCCCCGAGTGGGACCGGCATCTGCGAAGCCTGCCCGGGGAGCCCTCCGCGATGATGCTCTTCCTCGGACTGGACCGGTCGCCGGCCGAGTTCGGCCCGCGCGGCGAGAACCACTGGATCATGCGGAGCCTCGACGATCACGACGGCACCCTCTACGTCTCGTTCGCGTCGCTCAACAACCCGGCCGCCCGCCACCACACCATCGAGGTGCTGGAGCTCATCGACCCCAAGCTCGTCGACGAGTGGCGCGGCACCACCGAGGAGGACCGGCCCGAGAGCTACCACGCGTTCAAGGCGGAGGTGACCGGCCGGCTGATCGACCGGTTGGCGACTCAGTGGCCCGGGATCCGGAACGCGATCGTCTTCAGCGAGCTGGCCACTCCCCTGACCTACGAGACCTATCAGCACAGCGTCCGCGGCTCCTTCTACGGGCTGCCGGCGACCCCGGCCCGGCTCCTCTCGGCGCTGGCCGGCTGCCGTACCCCGGTGAAGGGCCTGGTCGTGGCCGGGCAGGACGCGTGGGGTCCGGGTGTCAACGCGGCCCTGGCCGGCGGCATCATGGCCACCAACGCGGTGTTGAGACCCCGGCAGATCTCGACGATGTGGCGCACGATCCGTGCCCCGCGGCCCCAGCCGGACGGCCCGTGGCGCGGCTACCTGCGCGTCGCCGCCGTCGAGGAGCTGACCCCGGCCGTACGCCGGATCCGGCTCGCGTCGCTCGACGGGGGACCGCTGCCGTTCACCTTCGCGGCCGGCCAATATCTGAAGCTCGACGTGCCGGTGGGCGTGGAACCGATCGAACGGTCCTACTCGATCTCGAGCGGGCCCGGCACGACCGGCTTCGTCGAGATCGGGGTCAAGCGGGAACCGCTGGGACTCGGCTCGACGTTCCTGCACGACGACCTGACCGATGGGCTCGCGCTGCGGGTCTCCGGACCGCACGGCGAGTTCACCTGGGACGGCGGCGACGGGCCGCTGCTGCTGATCGCCGGCGGGATCGGGATCACACCGCTGATCAGCGTGCTCGAGGCCGCCGTGGACGCCGGGCACACGGGCACCGTCACGATGCTGGTGGGCGGCCGGTCCGAGGGCGAGATCCCGTTCCGGCCCGAACTGGAGAAGCTGTCGTCCCGGCTGCCGGGGCTCCGGACCGAGTTCTATCTGACGCGGCCCGGCGGGCGTGGCCGGATCGGGATCGAGGCGCTGCGCCCGCACGTCGCCGGGGTCGCCCGGGTCCACCTGTGCGGGCCGGCGCCGATGATGCAGGACGTCCTGGGGGCGCTGGCCGAGCTCGGCGTGCCCCGCGAGGTCGTGCACACCGAGGCGTTCGTGTCCGGCCGCAGCCGGCAGACCCGGCAGGAGCGGGCCCATGCCGTCGAGCTGGCCGCCGCCGGCGACGGGGTGACCGAATACCGGGTCGCGCTGCCGGCGATCGCCTTCCCGTGCCGGCCCGGGCAGACCGTTCTCGACGCCGCCAACGCCGCCGGCGTCCCGTTCCCCCAGTCCTGCGGCGAGGGCGCGTGCGGCACCTGCCGTGTCCGGATCCTCGCCGGAACCTACGAGACCGACCCCCGCGGCATGTTCTCGGCCGCGGAGCTCGACCAGGGCTGGCGGCTGGCCTGCCAGACCCTGCCCACCCATGACCTGGTGATCAACCAGTAACCCCGACAGGACCGTGATGAACTCCCACTACTCCCCCACCCCGGCCGACGCGGACACGGAACGCGCCCGCGCCGTCCGCCGCGTCCACCAGAAGCTCGGCGTGCAGATCCACGCCCTGTCGTACGTCATCGGCAACGCCGCCCAGATCGTCGTGTGGTGGCTGGCCACCCCGGAGCTGTTCTTCTGGCCGCTGTGGTCGATCGGCTCCTGGGGCATCGGCCTGCTGTTCCACGTCCTCGCTGTCTATGTCTGGAGCGGCGGCGTGAGCGAACGCCGCATTCAGAAAGAGATGGGCCGGAACTGAAGGTGTCGTTCTTCTCGGAATTCGTCCGTGCTCCCCTGACGGTCGGCGCGGTCGCGCCGAGCAGCCCCGCGCTGGCGCGGGTGGCGACGGCGGTGGTGCCGAGCACCGGCTCACCGGTCGTCGTGGAGTTGGGACCGGGCACCGGCGCCTTCACCGGCGCCGTCCAGCAGCGTCTGGCGGGCCGCGGCCGGCACCTCGCGGTCGAGCTCAACCCTCGGTTCGCCGAGCGGCTGGCCGCCGTGTACCCGGCGGTGGACGTGATCAACGCCGACGCGAGCACGCTCGGTCCCCACCTGGAGCAGCGCGGGATCGAGCGGATCGACGTGGTGGTCAGCGGCCTGCCCTGGGCCGCGTTCGCGGAGTCGCACCAGCACGACGTGCTCTCATCGGTGGTCGCCACGATGGCGCCGGACGCGGTGTTCACCACGTTCGCCTATGTCCACGCGCGGTGGGCTCCGCCGGCCCGGCGGCTTCGGCGAGCGTTGGAGTCCCGCTTCGACGAGGTCGTGGTGGGACGGACGGTGTGGGCGAACGTCCCGCCGGCGCTGGTCTATCACTGCCGTCGCCCCAACCTTCCCCTGACCGCAGTTCACTGACCCGGTTTCACCGGGCCCACGAAAGGATCCACCCGATGCTACGGAGAACGAAGGCCCTGGCCGTGGCGGCCACGGTCGCGATGCTGAGCCTGGTCGCCGTGTCGGCCGCCTCGGCCCAGACGGGCGGTCACGCCGCCCGCAAGCCGACCGTCGTGCTGGTGCACGGCGCCTTCGCGGACAGCAGCGGCTTCACCGGGGTCGCCCGCAAGCTGCTCGCCGACGGCTATCCGGTGGTAGCCGCGGCCAACCCGCTGCGGGGGCTCTCGTCCGACGCGGCACAGGTCAAGGCGCTGCTGGCGAGCATCGACGGGCCGATCGTGCTGGTCGGTCACTCGTACGGCGGCGCGGTGATCTCGTCGGCCGCCGCCGGTGACCCGGACGTGCGCGCCCTGGTCTATCTGGCAGCGTTCGTGCCCGAGGCCGGCGAGTCGGCCGAGACGCTGGCGAACCGCTTCCCCGGCAGCACCGTGGGTCAGTCGCTCAAGCCGGTGCCGCTGCCCGACGGCCAGGTCGACCTCTCCATCAACCCGGCTCTCTACCACGCCAACTTCGCGGCCGACGTCCCCGCCCGGGACGCCGCGATCTATGCGATCACCCAGCGCCCGGCCACCGGAACGGCGCTCGGCGAACCCGCGGCGGGCACGCCGGCCTGGAAGACGATCCCGTCGTACAACCTGATCGCCGGCGCCGACCGGATCATCCCGCCGGCCGCCCAGCGGTTCATGGCCGAGCGGTCCAAGGCGAAGGTCCAGGTCGTTCCGGGCGCCTCGCACCTGGTGTTCGTGTCGCGGGCGGGCACGGCGGCAGCGTTCATCGAGAAGGCCGCCAAGGAGACCGTCGGCCATTCCTGATTCATTCAGTGGATGCCGGTTGACTCCGGGTCATGTCACTCGGAGGCTTCCGGCATCCACGCGTGCGGGATCCGACGCCGCCGACGGTGCGGATCGTGACCAACGCCGGCGCCGGCGACCTGGCCGCGGGCCTGCTTCAGCTCGTCGCCGCCGTCGTGATCGGTGTGCCGATGGGACATCCGTTCGGTATGTGGCTGCTGCTCACCGGGTCCATCGCGGCGGCCGGCATGGGGGCGCTGTCGGTGTTCGCCGTCTTCGGCAGCCCCGGCGCGCTGATCAACGCGTTCTTCTTCGTCGCGCTCGCCCTGGCCTCCGGACCGGCGGTTCCGCCCGAGGCGGCCGGTCTCACGTACGCCTGGGCCCACCTCGCCGTCGGTGGCGCGGTGGGCCTGACCCTCGGACTGGTGGGGACCTGGTTCTATGACCGCAATCCCCGATTCTCCCGGCACCCGCGGCCGGCGCCTGAACCGAGCCCGCCGGCGCGGGCGCGTCAGTCCCCGGCGAGCACCGTGTGAACTGAGCTGACCGCGCTCGCACCCTCGCCCACGGCCGTCGCGACCCGTTTGATGGATCCGGCCCGCACGTCGCCGATGGCGAAGACCCGGGGCGCGCTGGTCCGGTAGGGCAGTGACACCCCGGGTGCGCCGGTGGGCAACCGGCCGTCGGTCAGGACAAAGCCTTTGTCGTCGCGCGCCACTCCGGTCATCCAGTCCGACACCGGAGCGGCGCCGATGAAGCAGAACAACGCCCGGCAGTCCAGCCGGTCCAGGATCCCGCCGGACCGCTCGACGACGATCGACGCGAGGGTGTCGTCGCCGTGCAGTTCGCGGACCGCCGTCGCCGTGTGCAGCCGGATCGCGGGATGGGGGCGGATCCGGTCGGTCAGGTAGGACGACATCCGCGCGCCGAGGTCGGCTCCCCGCAGAACCAGGTCGACCGACGCGCCGCGGGCGGCCAGGGACAGGGCGGCCTGCCCGGCCGAGTTGGCGCCCCCGACCACCGTGACCGGCCGGCCCTCGTAATCGCGGACGTCGAGCTCGGAGGCGGCGTACCGGATGCAGCCGCCCTTCTCGAAGGCTTCCCAGCGCGGGATGTCGAGTCGCCGGTATCGGGCGCCGGTCGCGGCGATCACTGCCCTGGACTCGATCCGGGAGCCGTCGGCCAGCAGTACCGTGGGAAGGCGGTCGTCGGCCAGGTCGAGGCCGGCGACGGCGCACGACTGGAAGATCCGTACCCCGAATTTGAGTGCCTGCACCATCGCGAGGCGGGTCAGATGCTCCCCGCTCACCCCCTGCGGGAAACCGAGGTAGTTCTCGATGCGGGCACTCTTGGCGGCCTGTCCACCGACGCCGCGCCGGTCCAGCAGCACCGTCGTCAGACCCTCGGACGCGGCGTAGACGGCGGCGGCCAGGCCGGCCGGTCCGGCGCCGACCACGACCAGATCGGCCGGGCGCCCGTCCGGACGGTAGAGCAGACCGAGCGCCTCGGCGATCTTTCCCGGGGTCGCCCGGCGCAGGACCGAGCCGGTGACGATCGCGACCGGCAGGTCGGTCTCGCCGAGCCCGGTTGCCTGCAGCAGCGCGATCCCGGACAGCGACGTAGCGTCGAACCAGGCGTGCGGCAGGAGCAACTGGGCCGCGTAGGTCCGCAGTTCCAGCGCCGCCGCGTTGTCGGGCCGGCCGACGATCTCCAGTGCGTTGCCGGCGATGGCCCGAATCGTGTCACGACGGGCCCGGAACGCCTCGATCAGCACGTCGGCGATGTCGACCTGCTCGGACAGGACCCGGCGAAGCGCCGCCGCGTCGATGCGCACCACCGTGCCGGCCGAGGCGACGCGGGCGGTCAGATAGACGTGCTGCCCCGTCAGCAGGCTCAGCTCGCCGAGGAAGTCGCCGGGCCGTCCCTGATAGACGCGGTGTTCCGCCTCGATCGCGGTGGCCTCCCGGACGATGTCCACGGTCGCCGACAGCAGCAGGAAGAAGTCGTACGAGTCGTCACCGATCGCATAGAGCTCCCGGCCCGCCTCGGCGTGCTCCTCGACGCCGAACGAGGCGAGCCGCCGGACCTGCTCCGCGTCCAGCCGAGGCCCGCTCGGCGGGTTGTCGCTCATCGGACCCCTCCGACGGCGGCCGCGGGCAGCACGCGGCGGCTCGGCCGGGCGACGGTCGTCAGATAGAGCGTCAGGCCCAGCGCGGTGAACACGAACCCGGCCCAGACCGTGGAGAGGGTGCCCCAGCCGGCGGCCAGCGTGACGGCGCCGCCGATCGCCCCGAGGGAGTTGGCCAGGTTCAGCGCGGCCAGGTTCAGCGCGCCCATCAGGGTCGGCGCGTCCGGGGCGAAGCTGGTGAGCCGCACCTGGATCGCCGGGATCGCGTACATCATCGTGGCGCCCACCCCGAACAGGCAGGGCAGCAGGACGGCCAGGTTGCTCCCGGCCACCCCGATCAGCACGAGCAGTACGAGGACGCCGACGTAACCGCCGACAAGTCCGCGGTTCTGGTCGTGGTCGGCGACGCGGCCACCCAGGTAGTTGCCGACCGCCATGCCCAGGCCGAAGACGGCGAGCGCGATCGGGATCAGCGACGCGTCCCGCATCACGGCGTCGGTAATAAACGGGCCGATGAAGGTGTATACGGCGAAGATGCTGGAGATGCCGAGGGAGGCCACCGCGACCATCAGCCAGACGTTCAACCGGCGCAGCGCGCCCAGTTCGCCCCGGACCGAGCCGCCGTGCAGGGCGTCGGTGCGCGGCAGCCAGGCGACCAGGGCGAGGCCCGCGGCGACGCCGACGCCGACGACGGCCCAGTACATGGCTCGCCATCCGGCGTTCTGGCCGATGAAGGTGCCCAGCGGCGAGCCGACGATGGTGGCGACGGTGAGACCACCCATCACGGTGGCGAAGGCCTTGCCGCCGCGACCCGGCCCGTACACGTAGGCTGCGACCACGGCCCCGGCGCCGAAGAACGCGCCCTGCACGCTGCCGGCCACGAACCGGAAGACGATGAGCAACGCGATGTTCGGCGCAATCGCCGACAGCCCGTTGCCCACCAGGAACAGCACGATCAGGCCAAGCAGCAGGCTTCGTCGGTTGACCCGGGCGGCAAGCAGCGTGATCGCGGGCGAGCCGATGATCACGCCGAACGCGTACGCGGTGATGGCGTACGTGGCCACCGGCAGCGAGACGTCGAGACCGGAGGAGAACAACTGGAGGATGCCGTTGCTGCCGAATTCCCCGGTGCCGATCGCGAACGTGCCCAGGGCGAGCGCGAACAGCGTCAGCCGGGGATGGCGGACCCTCGACGCGGCCAGGTCGTGCCGGCCCTCCTCGGCGGCGCACTGACGTTCGAAAGCTCGTTGATGCATGGTTCCGTCCTCGGGCAGGGGATGTGTCCGCACGCATCCTTCCGAGGGCGGCTTTACAGGCCCTGTATGCGCAAGCGGCCGGCGGACCCGATTGAACGCCGGCGTTCCCTTTTCGTTCAGTGCCCCTGCGTAGCTTCCGTTCTCGCAGGGCCGCCCGAATCCCGGGCACCCGGACGAGAGGTGGAGACATGGCAGGGAAGAACCCGACGGTGGTACTCGTTCACGGCGCCTTCGCCGACGGCAGCGGCTTCGGGACGATCGCCAAACGCCTGGTCGCCGACGGATATCCGGTGGTCGCCGCGCCGAACCCGCTCCGGGGACTGTCGTCGGACGCGGAACAGCTGCGGGCGCTGCTGGCGACGATCGAGGGGCCGATCGTGCTGGTCGGCCACTCCTACGGCGGCGCCGTCGTCTCGACCGCGGCCGGCGGGAACGAGCAGGTGAAGGCGCTCGTCTACCTGGCCGCCTTCGTGCCGGAGACCGGCGAGAGCGCGCAGTCGCTGGTCGAGAAGTTCCCCGGCAGCACCGTCGGCGAGTCCCTCAAGCCGGTGCCGCTGCCCGGCGGGCAGGTCGATCTCTACATCGATCCCCGGGTGTTCCACGCCAACTTCGCCGCCGACGTCCCGGCCGACGAGGCCGCGCTCCTCGCCGTGACGCAGCGCCCCGCCACCGGCGTCGCGCTGGGCGAGCCGGCGCCCGGCTCGCAGGCCTGGCACACCATCCGGTCCTACTACCTGGTCGGCGGGGCCGACCGGATCATACCGCCGGCGGCCCAGGAGTTCATGGCCCAGCGCGCCGGCTCCACGGTCGAGGTCGTGCCGGACGCCTCGCACCTGGTGTTCGTCTCGCACCCGGGTGCGACGGTGGCCCTGATCGAGAGAGCGGCCCAGGAATCGGCCGACGTTGACTGATGCGGCGTTCCTGGTGCCACCCGTAGCGGATCACGTGCGGGCGACGTTGCCGTTGGTCCGCGAGCTGATCGCCCGGGGGCACCGGGTCCGCTACGTCACCGGACCGGCCACCGCCGAGCAGGTCCGCCACACCGGGGCCGAGACGATCGAACTCCCCCTGACGATCGGCCCCCTCGTCGGCGAGCGGGGATTCAGCACCGACCGGATGGCCGAGGCTCTCGACGGCTTCGTCGACGACCTGCGGCAGGCCGCGCCGGCGCTCGTCGCGGCTCTGCGGTCGGACCCACCCGACCTGATCTGCCACGACGCGGCGTTCATCGTCGGTGCCTCGGTGGCCGCCGTGCTCGGCCTACCCGACCTGCGCCTCGTCCCGGGCTTCGCGGAGAACGCGCGGGTGTCGCCGGCGGCCCGGATGGCACCGTACGGCCTCGACCGCGACAACGTGCGTCTGGCCGCGTACGAAAGGAACGCCCACCTGCTCGGCCGGCAGATCGCGCCGCCACGGGACCCGGCCGGAACCCCGTCCGTCGTGTTCATTCCGCGGTCCTTCCAGATCGACGGGTTCACCTTCGACGACTCGTTCACCTTCGTCGGCCCCGAGCCGCACCCGACCGGTCGCGACGTTGCCTGGACGCCTCCGCACGACGGCACCCGCGTGCTCTACGTCGCGCTGCATCTGGCGCCCGTGTGCCGCCCGGACTTCTTGGAGCTCTGCGTCAACGCGTTCACGGACACCGCTTGGCACGTCGTGATGGCGGTCGGCCGCCACGTCGGCTCGACCGGGCTCTCGGCGCCGGCGAACTTCGAGATCGCCGAACGGTTCGCGCCCGGCGAGGTGCTGCGCCACGCCGCGGTCTTCATGACGCACGCCGGCATGAGCTCGCTGATGGACGCCCTGCTCGCCGGCGTCCCCGTAGTGGCCCTGCCGGTGACGCCGGAGCAGCGGCTGAACTCCGCGCGGCTGACCGAACTCGGGGCCGGTCTGGCCGGCGACCTGTCCGCGGTGACCGCAGCCGGTCTCCGTGAGCTCGCCGGCCGGCTGGTGGTGGAACCGGCGTTCCGGCGGACGCTGACCCGCCACTTCGGCCGCCGGACGCGTACGGGCGGAGCCAGCCTGACCGCCGACATCGTGGAGCGCCAAGGGCTCGCCGGGCGGGCGCGGCCCAGCGATGCGCGTTAGAGCTGATCGTGGTGGCCTGCCGGAGATCTACGCTCCGGCACGGCGTGAACGCCGGCGCGAGGAGGAGCGAGCCCGGCCAGAAATGGCTCGCGCCCCATGACCACGTCCACCGGGGTCCTCGGCCTCGAGGGTGAATTCGTGTCGCTCAAACAGTCGTCGCGCGGGACTACCTTGCAAGACGTTCAGCCGAACAATCCGTCATGACGGTCGTCAGGTGCGTCTCCTTGATCAGGAGTTACACCGTTCGTTTTACAGTCCCGCCGCGAACGGTGTTTCCGGCTCTTCGGCTAGCCGGTTTCTCGGCCGGCCAGCGGTCATCGAACGTGATGGGGAAGGCGTCGATGACCGGCTTCACCACGTACGAGGATCCCGTGTTTCCGCCCGGTTGACTTTATGGTGCTGTTTCGCGGCCGATGAGGGTTGTGTGACGCTGTCATCGGGGTCTGGTGGGGCTGGGTTGTCGGTGGGTCCCTCGGGCGTGCCCGCCGAGTTGGCACTGGCGGCGGGTGTGACGTTTGTGGGTGAGTTGGATCGTGGCGCCCATGGTGTGGTGTACCGGGTGCGGCGTGATGGTCGTGACTGGGCGATGAAGGTGTTCAACGATCCGGCCGATGCCGATGCCGATGCCGATGCCGATGGTGTGGCGCTGGTGGCGTTGCGGCGTGAGGCGGCGTTGCTGAGTTGGGTGGGGCATGCCGGGCTGCCGGAGGTCCACGAGGTCGGGCAGGTGGGCGGCCGATCGTATTTGATCATGGATTTGGTGGCGGGTACGTCGTTGTCCGCGGTGCTGGCCGGCGGGCCTGCGGCGATCGAGCGGGTGATCGACTGGGGTGTGCAGGTCGGGGAGACACTCGCCGCGGTGCATGCGGTGGGTTTGGTGCATCGCGATGTCAAGCCGGACAACATCATGATCGAGCCCGATGGGCGGGTCCGGTTGATCGATTTTGGAACGGCCGGTCAGGCTGGGGAGAAGCAGGCCGATCTGGTGGTGGGCACGCTGCGGTACTGCGCGCCGGAACAGTCCGGGATGATCAAACGTCCGGTGGATCCGCGGTCGGATCTGTATGCGCTGGGTGTGGTGTTGTTCGAGGCCCTAGCCGGCCGGCCGCCGTTTGTCAGCGACGATGTGGCGGAGTTGCTGCGGATGCATGTGGCGACGCCGGCGCCGCGGCTGGACACGCTGCGTCCCGGGGTGCCCGGGCCGCTGGCCGGGGTGGTCACCCGGTTGCTGGCCAAGGATCCGGACGACCGGTATCAGACGAGCATGGCGCTGGTGGCCGACCTGCGGGCGTTGCTGGTCGATGCGTCGGCGGATCCGCCGGTGGCGACCGGTGCGCTGGATGCCGCCGATCGGGTGGGTTTGGCGCCGCTGATCGGCCGGGACGCCGAGCGGGCGCGGCTGGACGCGCGGTGGCGGCGGGCCGGTGGCGGGCACGGTGGTGTGGCGGTGGTGTCCGGTGAGCCGGGCAGTGGCAAGACGCGGTTGGTGCAGGAGTTGGCCACGACGGTGTTGGATCAGGGGTTGCCGGTGTTGTGGGCGGAGTGTGACGGCGACGCCGGGCCGTTGTCGGCGGTGCGGGCGGCGGTGGAGCATCACCTTGCGCGGGTGCGTCGGCTGCCGCCGCCGGCCCGGGACGCGGCGGTTGGGCAGGTCCGGGCGGCGGCCGGGCCGGCCACGATGTTGTTGTGCCGGCTCAGTCCGGTGTTGACCGAGGTGCTGACCGGTGAGGCGCCGGAGCTGTCCGGTGCACCGGACAGCTCCGGTGTGGTCGACCCGGATGCGTTGGCCCGGGCGGCGGCGGCCTTCATGGCGGAGTTGGCTCGGGCAACGGGTGGGATGTTGGTGTGTCTGGATGACGCGCAGCGGGCGGATGAGGCGAGTCAGACAGTGCTGCGCTTGCTGGTCCCTGAACTGGCCGACGTGCCGTTGCTGGTGGTGCTGACCGCGGATGATCAGCCGGGCGGCGGGCGGCTGGCGGAGGCCGTCGTCGGGCAGGCCGATTGCCTGGTGACGTTGACGGCGTTGAGCCCCGAGTCGGTGCGTGTGCTGGTTACCGCGGTGGCCCGGGGTCTGGCGGTGGACCCGGCGGTGGCCGAGCGGCTGGCCGCCGGTTGCGGGACGAGCCCGTTCGAGGTGCAAGAATACGTTCGAGCGGTGGTCGATGCGGGCCTGTTGGTGCCGCATTGGGGCACGGTCCGGCTTGACCTGGCGGGGCTGGACGCGTTGGCGTTGCCGGAGGACGTGTTCGGGCTGATTCTGCGTCGGGTCGATCGGGTGGGGCCGCGGTGCCGTGATCTGTTGACCGTGGGCGCGGCGATCGGGCTGAGCTTCGACGGTGACCTGGCGGCCCGGGCCGGCGGCTTCGCGGCGGGCGCGGCCGGTGAGCTGCTCGATCAGGCGGCGGCGCGGATGGTGGTGGAGCACCGTGACGGTACGCTGCGGTTCGTCCACGACGGTATCCGCCGGGCGTTGCTGGACGGGTTGGACGAACCGGCCCGGCGCCGGCTGCACCAACGCATCGCCGAGGCCCTGCACGGCATCGACTCCACCGACCCGGCTCACATTTACGCGTTGGGCCGGCACTGCCTGCACGGCGAGGCCGACCGCACCGCGGAACGCGCCTATCCGGCGCTGCTCGCGGCCGGCCGGCAGGCGCTGACCGACGGCGCGCCCGCTGAGGCGGCCGTGTTGTTCGACCGGGCCAGCCGGCTGGCCGATCGCGTACCCGCCGCCAACCGGGGCGAGGTCGACGAACTGCTCGGCACGGCGCTCTACTATTCCGGGCAGTTCATTGATGCGCTGAGCACATTGCAGCGGGGGCTGTCGGCGACCACCGATCCCGTCGATCGGGCCCGCGTGCTAGCGCACCTCCACGACGTGCACCTCGGCCTCGGCGACGTCGAGGCGGCCCACACCACACTTCTGGCCGTGGCCGATTTGGGGCGGCGGCTGCCCACCAACCGGCTGCTGCTGATCGTCTCGTCACTGTTCTGGTTTTGCGCCGGCCTGGTTGTGGAGCGTCTCGGCCTGTACACCAGGAACACCGCCCGGCACGCCCGGTACGAACTGCAGGCAACCCTGCTCAGCAACCTTTCGATCAACCATATGCTCACGTTGGATCCGCTGGGCTCGGTCGCGTTGAGCCTGCGCGGGTTGTACCCGGCGAGCCGGCTGAGGCCCTGCGCGACATACGTTCGTACCCGGACCGTGCTGGGAGCTATTTCGCAAGGCATCGGCCTGCCGTCGACCACGGCATACCGTCGCGCGGAAAAGGCCGCAGCAGTGCTGGGCGAACCGGTGCCGGCCGCCGCGACGGCGTGGATGCGCCGGAGCACCACCGTGCTCAACAGTGCCGACCTTCGCACGCTCACCACCCAAATCACCGATCGCACCGGCCTGGTCCCGTCCAGCGCCTACGTAAACGTCGCCAATTACGGTATTTGGATGCTGCTCGGCGCGGGGTACGCGCGGCCGGCCCATGCCTTGCGTGAGCAGGCCGTCGCCCGATTGGCCGGCGCCGATCTGGCCGAGCATGAGCTGACCCTGTGCGGCATCGCCACGGCGTCCGCGCTGGGCCACATGGTCGAGGCGGACACGATGCTGCACCGACTCGACGATCGGCCGGACGCACACCAGCACCCGAGTCGCCGGCTGAGCACGCTCCTCGCGCGGGCGACCGTGGCGGTCGAGCAGCAGGACCTCGGCGCGACGTTCGACCGTATCGCCGCCGACCTCGCCGCGATGCGCCTCAACCCCTGGATGGTGGTGCCGTCACACCAGACCATCTACCCGATCCTGGCCTACGGGCGGCTCGAACAGTGCCGCCGGGCCACACCCGAACACCACACCGCCGCCCTCGCCGCCGCCGCCGACGCCGTCAGAACCCTCGGCAAGGCGCCCGGCCCGATCACCAAGGCACACCACCGCGTCGCCACGGCGTACCTGCAGCACTTGCGCGGTCAGCACCGGGCCGCCCTGAAAAGCCTGGCCAAGGCCGAACACCGCTCCGCCGACGTGTACGCCCCGATGGTCAGCTTCGAGACCGCCCGGCTCCGCGCCCGGGTCCTGACCTGCCTGGACCGGTCCGACGACGCGACCGCCGCAGCCGCCGCAGCCCTCACCCTGGCCCAGCGGCACGGCTGGCCGCACCGCGCACAATGGATCCGCACCGAATTCCCCGACCTACGCCCCACCGGCACCCAGCGCAGCGGCGGCACCGACCACCTCACCCACACGACCTCTCAGACCACCCACCGGCAACTGCTCGACGCGCTGGAACAAATGACCAACGCCGCCTCCGGCATCCTCGACCCCAGCCAACTCACCCGCGTCGCCCTCGACCAGATCATCCGGCTGCTCTCCGCCGAACGGGCCTTCATGTTCCTCACCGACGACCACGGGCACCTGACACCCCACCTCGGCCGCGACACCACCGGCACCGACCTCACCGAACTCACCGACTACGGCTCCACCCTCGTCGAGCGGGTCCGCCAAACCCGCGAACCTCTCGTCGTCACCGGCACCGACGAAGGCGCCACACTCGGCTCGCAGAGCGTGGTGGCCCACGGGCTGCGCAGCATCATGGTCGCGCCGCTACAGTTCGACGGCCGGCTCCTCGGCCTCATCTACCTCGACAGCCGCATCGCCAAAGGCTTATTCACCGCCGCCGACGTCGGCATCCTCGCCGCGCTGACCACCCACGTCGGCGCCGCACTCGAAACCGCCCGCGCCGCCCAACTCGCCGTCTCCACCGAATCCATCCGCCGCGAACGCGACCTCGCCGAAACCCTCCGCACCGCGATGGCCGAGCTGTCCACCACCCTCAACCCCACCGACGTCCTGCGCCGCCTGCACACCATCGCTGCCCGCGTCCTGTCCGCCGACCGGTCCTGGATGGCCGTCCTGGATACCGACAAAGTCCACATCCACGCGGACACCGACGACCCCGCGCAACCAGCCGCGCCGGTCGACATCGACCCCGCCCTGCACGACCTCCTCACCGCCGTCGAACCGATCCTCGGCTCCTCCGCAACCGCGCCACCACCGCCCATCAATACCGGCGGCCGGGAATGGATGGCAATCCCGCTCCGGCTCGCCGACACCCCCATCGGCGTCATCGTTCTCGCCACCGACCAACCCACCGGCTACGGTCAAGCCCAACTCGACATCGCCGGCGTCCTGGCCAACCACGGCATGACCGGTTACCAGAATGCCCGGCTCTTCGCCCAGGCCGAACAAATGGCCACCACCGACGCCCTCACCGGATTGGCCAACCGGCGACACTTCTTCACCGACGCCCTGCACCACATCGCCCTGGCCCGCCGGCAACACAGCCGACTGGCCGCTGCCATGATGGACATCGACCACTTCAAACGGGTCAACGACGTCCACGGCCACCACGTCGGCGACCAGGTCATCAGCGCCGTCGCCCAACGTCTGGCCCACACGGTTCGCACGACCGACGTGCTCGGCCGCTACGGCGGGGAAGAGTTCGCGCTGATCCTCCCCGACACCCAACCCGACGGCGCGTACACCCTCGTCGATCGCCTGCGCGCCGGGATCGCCGACCACCCCATCGACACCGACGCCGGCCCCCTCACCATCACCATCAGCATCGGCGTCGCCAACCTCACCACCGAACACACCGACGTCGAAACCCTCCTCACCACCGCCGACGCCGCCCTCTACCAAGCCAAACGGGCCGGACGCAACCGCGTCATCGTCGCCGACCCCCACAACGAACAAAAACCTCAATGAGTACGCACGAGGTTCCGCGATGTGCCGTAACGCCGCGCTCGTCCAACTCGCCGCAGAGCTGCCCACACCACCCGTAATCGGCCAGCTCCTCGGAATGTCCCTCGACACCGTCGAGCGGTGGGCCGCGATCGCCGGAACCGGTCACCTCGGATACGCGGCCGATGTGAGCCGCCGACGCTGACTTCGGCTCTGGCCGACGGACTTCGTCAGGTGCGATGGCTGCCGATACGCATGTTATGGGGGACTCGACTGGGCCGGTAGAACGTCCGAGGCGACGGCGGTGGATCGGCGTCACGTTGGTGGCCGTCATCGGCATGGTTGGTCTGACCGGGTCGTGGGCCGCGAGCCATGCGGTCGAGCGAACTCAGCAACGTCACGCGGGGCAGGTGATGGATCAGTACGCCGACACGGTCAGCCGCGTGCTCACCGCCGAGGCCAACCGCTACCGCGACACCCTGTCCGACCTGGCCGCGACCGTGAGCGCCCAGCCCGACCTCAGTAAGTCGGATTTCCTGCAGATAACCTCCAAACTGAGCCGGCAGCGTCTGCCGGGCGCCGTAGGGGTCGCCCTCGTCGTCCCGGCCGATGACAGTGACGTCAGCACCGTCCGGGCGTACTGGCGGGCACAGGGAGCCACCGGGCTCACCCTGGTCCCCAACACGACCGCGGACGAGCACCTGTTCATTGTCCTCAACTCCGCGCTCGACGGCACCGACAGCACCGCGGGCAGCGATCTCAGCCGGGCGGCCGAACCGGCCGACGCGCTGCGGATGGCCCGTGCCAGTGGACAGGTCACCGCGAGCCGCACCTACGTGGTGTTGATGGACCGGGGGCGCCCCGCCGGCCAGCAGCAGATGTCGTTCCTTCTTGCC
>NZ_RJAC01000049.1 GCF_003999975.1 Actinoplanes solisilvae
ACGAGGACGCACAGCACTACGACGTGGAGCACCTGTCACACCCATACCCAGACCAACACATCGATCATGATCAGAGTGACGGGCATTCACTCCAAAGCATGTGCGAAGTCCAGGACTAGATCTCCCGACCCCGGCGATCTCCGACGTCACCAGCCTGAACGTGCCCGTCGGTCAAAAAGACGACCGGGGCGGATGATCTCGTCCCGCCTGTTCTTGTGAACGCCGTTCAGCCCGTCTGAACCACGTCGCCTCCGGATCACATGGGTCACCGCTGTTTCGTCGGCTTGCATTCTTGGGACCGGCAGCTGGTCTTCGGCCTGACGATCGACATCGCCCTCGTCACGGTGGCGCTATGGCAGCGCGCCTGGCTGCAGAACCTCCTGCAGCACACGTTTGACGCGTGAACCGGGACCTGTCTGATGCGGAGGCGGGCGCTCGTTGGGGGCCGTTCGGCCCTGCCTGCTCGGCCCTGCACCATACATGCTGGGGGGATGGCGCTGAGGTGGTAGCCGACAAACGATCGACGCCCCGGCAGCGCCGTCAACGTCACGGAGGTCGGCATGCCAGCTGAGGTCACCGAGACCGTTGCCCGGATCGTCGTCGGTGTCGACGGTTCGCCCGGCTGTGTGCAGCGGGCGCCGTGTCCGGTCGTAGTGGTCCCCTCTGCGGCCGTCGGAAAGTAGGCCGACATGACAACCGGTGGACCGAACGAGCCCAGGCGTGATGTCGCCGCCTTGCCCGACCTGCTGGACGGGCAGGCCGGTGCCGGTCCGGTTCGCAGCCGCCGGCCGGTCTACCTGGATCTGCTGCCGCCGTGCAACGCCGGCTGCCCGGCCGGGGAGAACATTCAGGCCTGGCTGGCGCAGATCCACGCGGGCCGACCGGAGGCGGCCTGGCGGGTGCTGGTTCAGGACAATCCGTTGCCGGCCATCCACGGGCGCGTGTGCTACCACCCCTGTGAGAGTGTCTGCAACCGCGCCGAGCTGGACAGTGCTGTGTCGATCCACGGGGTCGAGCGGTTCCTAGGCGACCTCGCCCTGGAACGCGGGTGGTGCTTCGACCCGCCGGCCGCGCCGAGTGGACGCCGGGTGCTCGTTGTCGGCGGTGGGCCGAGCGGCCTGTCCGCCGCGTATCATCTGGCGCGTCTCGGGCACGCCGTCGAGATCCGCGACGCGAGCGATGAGCCCGGCGGGATGATGCGGTACGGCATTCCGGCGTATCGGCTGCCGCGTGACGTGCTGGCCGGCGAGATCGACCGGATCGCCGCGCTCGGGGTGCGGATCACCTGCGGGCACCAGGTCACCGACCTGGCCGCGGAGCAACGCGACGGCGGGTTCGACGCCGTGTTCGTCGCGGTCGGCGCACACCTGTCGAAACGGGTCGACATCCCGGCCCGCGAGGCCGGAAGGATCGTCGACGCGGTGTCGTTCCTGCACAGCGTCGCCTCCGGGGAGCGGCCGGAGATCGGCCGGAGGGTGGCGGTCTACGGCGGCGGGAACACCGCGATGGACGCCGCACGGGTGGCGCGGCGATTGGGTGCGGAGGAGGCGCTGATTGTTTATCGACGTACCCGCGGGCAGATGCCGGCACACCCCGAAGAGGCCGAGGACGCTGAGCGTGAAGGGGTCCGGATCAACTGGTTACGGACGATCGCCGCGGTCGACGGCCCCGAGTTGACCGTCGAGGTGATGGAGTTGGACCGGTCCGGGCGGCCGCGGGGCACTGGCCGGTTCGAGACGCTGGCCGCGGACACCGTGATCCTGGCTCTGGGGCAGACCACCGATGCCGGTTTCCTGCACCGGGTGCCCGGGGTCGATTTCACCGCGGACGGCACCGTGGTGGTGTCACCGTCGCTGATGACCGGCTGCCCGGGCGTGTTCGCCGGTGGAGACATGGTGCCCAGCGAGCGGACGGTGACCGTTGGTGTCGGACACGGCAAGAAGGCCGCCCGGCACATCGACGCCTACCTGCGCCGGGCGGTGGTGACCCGGCCGGCCAAGCACGACGTGGTTACGTTCGACCGCCTGCATCCCTGGTATTTCGGTGCCGCTCCCCGTCGTGACCAGGTCGAGCTCGAACCGGCCGCGCGGATCGCCGACTTCACGGAGGTGGTCGGCGGCCTGGACGGCGAGCAGGCGACCTATGAGGCTGGTCGATGCCTGTCGTGCGGCAACTGCTTCGAATGCGACGGTTGCCTGGGCGCCTGCCCGGAGACCGCGATCATCAAGCTCGGTGCCGGCAACCGGTACCGGATCGACCTTGACCGCTGCACCGGCTGCGCCGAGTGTCACGACCAGTGCCCGGTCCACGCGATCGAGATGGTCCCGGAGCAGCAGGGGGTGGCAGATCAGTGACCCGGACGACGATCGACGGCAACGAGGCCGCGGTGTCGGTGGCCTACCGGCTCAACGAGGTGTGCTGCATCTATCCCATCACCCCGTCCTCGGCGATGGCGGAGCTGGCCGACGAATGGTCCAACGCGCGGCGGACCAACGTGTGGGGCACGGTGCCGACCGTGGTGGAGATGCAGAGCGAGGGGGGTGCGGCCGGCGCAGTGCACGGCGCGCTGCAGAGCGGCGCGCTGACCACCACGTTCACTGCCTCGCAAGGCCTGCTGCTGATGATCCCGAACCTGTACAAGATCGCCGGTGAGCTGAACCCGGCGGTGCTGCATGTGGCGGCCCGCTCGCTCGCGGCACAGGGTCTTTCGATCTTCGGTGACCACTCCGACGTGATGGCGGTCCGGGCGACCGGGTTCGCGTTGCTGGCCTCCGCGTCGGTGCAAGAGGCACACGACCTGGCGTTGGTGGCGCAGGCCGCCAGCTTGCGGACTCGGGTGCCGTTCATACATTTCTTTGACGGCTTTCGCACGTCTCATGAGCTCAACACCGTCGAGCTGCTCTCCGACGACGACCTGCGTGCCCTGGTGCCGGTGAACCTGGTTCGGGCGCACCGCGGCCGGGCGCTGTCGCCGGAACGGCCGTTCATCCGCGGCACCGCGCAGAACCCGGACGTGTACTTCCAGGGACGCGAAACGGTCAATCCGTTCTACGCGACGGTGCCCGACGCGGTGGCCGAGGCGATGCGGGAGCTGCACGCGCGAACCGGGCGCCGGTACGGCGTCGTCGACTACATCGGGGACCACGACGCGGAACGGGTCCTGGTACTGATGGGTTCTGGCGCGCAAACCGTCCAGGAAACCGTGGCCCACCTGCGGGCGAAAGGCGACAAGGTCGGTGTGCTGCAGGTGCGGTTGTACCGGCCGTTCCCGGCGGCGGCGATGCTGGCCGCCTTGCCGGCGAGCGTGCGCCGGATCGCGGTGCTCGACCGGACGAAGGAGCCCGGTTCACTCGGCGAACCGTTGTTCCTCGACGTGGTGACTGCGCTCGCCGAAGCGCATTCGGCCGGTGACCGGCCGACGCTGCCCTTGATCATCGGTGGCCGCTACGGCCTGGGCTCGAAGGAGTTCACCCCGGCCATGGCCGCCGGGGTCTTCGCGGAACTGGCCCGCGCCCGCCCCCGATCCCGGTTCACCATCGGGATCATCGATGACGTCAGCGGCACCAGCCTGCCCTACGATCGCGAGCTCGACATCGAATCCCCGCAGACGGTGCGCGCGGTCTTCTTCGGCCTCGGCGCGGACGGCACGGTCGGCGCCAACAAGAACACAATCAAGATCATCGGTACGGATCCGGGCCGGCACGCGCAGGGCTATTTCGTGTACGACTCGAAGAAGTCCGGCTCACAGACCGTGTCCCACCTGCGTTTCGGCCCCGAGCCGATCCGGGCGCCGTACCTCATCGCCCAGGCCGGGTTCGTCGGTTGTCACCACATCGGCCTGCTGGAACGGGTCGATGTCCTGGACCGGGCCGCGCCCGGCGCGACCCTGCTGCTCAACTGCGCCGATCCGGCAGCCGACGTCTGGGCGCGTCTGCCACGCCCGGTGCAGGAGCAGATCCTGGCCAAGGCCATCGACATCTTCACCATCGACGCGGACAGGGTCGCCACCGAGGCCGGCATCCCCGGACGCACCAACACCGTGCTGCAGACCTGCTTCTTCGCCATCTCCGGCGTGCTGCCACGCGACGAGGCGATCAACGCGATCAAGGCCTCGATCACCAAGACGTACGGCCGGCGCGGCGCCGACGTCGTCGCCCGCAACCACGCCGCGGTCGACCGGGCCCTGGCCGCGCTGCACCAGGTCACAGTGCCCGGCAAGGTCACCGCCACCCGTGGGCGGCCGCCGACCGTGCCGGCCGGCGCGCCGCCGTTCGTCCGGGACGTCACCGCGGTCATGATGGCCGGCCACGGCGATGACCTGCCAGTCAGCGCGATGCCGGTCGACGGCACCTATCCGAGCGGCACGACGGCGTTCGAGAAACGCAACATCACGGACATGGTGGCGCTGTGGGATCCTGGCCTGTGCATCCAGTGCGGCAATTGCGGTTTTGTCTGCCCGCACAGCGTCATCCGGTCGAAGTTCTACGACCAGAGCCGGCTGGAGCCGGCACCGGCCGGCTTCCCGTCGATGCCGCTGGAGGTTCGAGGCCTTCCGGACACGTCCTACACGCTGGCGGTCTACCTCGAGGACTGCACCGGTTGCGGCCTGTGTGTGGAGGCCTGCCCGTCGCAGGCGCCCACCGAGCCCGCCCGTAAGGCCATCAATCTCGCGCCCCGGCAGCCACAGTTGGAGGCCGGTCGCGAGAACCTGGCGTTCTTCGAGAAACTGCCGGTCAACGACCGCTCCAGTGTCGACTTCGGCACAGTGCGCGGCACCCAGTTCCTGCTGCCGTTGTTCGAGTTCTCCGGCGCCTGCGCGGGTTGCGGCGAGACACCGTACCTCAAGCTGTTGTCGCAACTGTTCGGCGATCGGCTGATCGTCGCCAACGCTACCGGCTGTTCCTCGATCTACGGCGGGAACCTGCCCACCACCCCCTGGACCACCGACGCCCACGGACGCGGGCCGGCCTGGTCCAACTCGCTGTTCGAGGACAACGCCGAGTTCGGGCTCGGTTTCCGGCTGGCCGCCGACCTGCATCTGCGCCTGGCCCACCAGCGGCTGACCGGGCTGCGCGACGTGGTCGGCATCGACCTGGTGAACGCGCTCATCAGCGCGCCGCAACGTCGCGAGTCAGAATTCGCCGCTCAACGCGAACGCGTCGCGCGGCTGCGAGGTCGGCTGGCCTGCTTGGAGCAGTCCGATCCGGTGGTCGCCGACCTGCTCAGTGTGATCGACCACCTGGTCCGCCGCAGTGTCTGGCTGGTCGGCGGCGACGGTTGGGCCTACGACATCGGGTCCGGTGGGCTCGACCACGTCCTGGCCACCGGCCGCAACGTCAACGTCCTGGTCCTCGACACCGAGGTCTACTCCAACACCGGGGGCCAGATGTCGAAGGCCACGCCGTTGGGCGCGGTCGCCAAGTTCGCCGCTGCCGGCAAGACCACAGCGAAGAAGGACCTCGCCCTTCAGGCCATCGCCTATGGCAACGTCTACGTCGCCCGCGTCGCGATGGGCGCCGATCCGCAGCAGACCCTGCGGGCCTTCCGGGAAGCCGAAGCCTACGACGGGCCGTCACTGATCATCGCGTACAGCCACTGCATCGCCCACGGCATCGAGATGCGCACCGGGATGGACCAGCAGTACCGAGCCGTCGCCAGCGGATACTGGCCCTTGATCCGCTACGACCCGATGCTGCGCGCGGCGGGCCGCAACCCGTTCCTTCTCGACTCGCCACGGGCCCGCATCCCACTGTCCGATTACACCCAGCGCGAGCTGCGCTATCGCCTGCTGGCCAAATCCGACCCGGTCGAGGCGGACCGGTTGCACGCCCTGGCTCAGGAGGCGGTGGACCAGCGCTGGCAGGTGTACGAGGAGATGGCCGCGCGGGGCGCCGAACGGTTCCCCGCCGACGCGAGCAGGGCCGGCTGATGGACCTCGGCACCGATTACCTCGGCCTGCGGCTGCGTAACCCGCTGGTCGCGTCCGCCTCGCCACTCTCGCGGAGCGTCGCCGGCGTCCAACGGCTCGCCGACGCGGGCATCGGCGCGGTCGTGCTGCCGTCGCTGTTCGAGGAACAACTGCGCTGGGAAGCCGACCGTGACGCCCAGTTGGCCGATGCCGGTATCGACAGTTTCGCCGAATCGCTCACCTACCTACCGCCCGCCGCCGATGTCGAGGTCGGTTCGCGAGAGTATCTGAGCCTGCTCAGCCGCGCTGTCGCAGCGGTCGACATCCCCGTGATCGCCAGCCTCAACGGCGTCACCGCGACAGGTTGGGTCGACCATGCGGCCGCGATGCAGGACGCCGGCGCGGCCGCGATCGAGCTCAACATCTACTACCTGCCCGGCAGCCCGGAGATCGGTGGCCTCGAGGTTGAACAACGCCACCTCGACATCCTCACCCGGGTCAAATCAGTCGTGAGCCTCCCAGTCGCCGTGAAAATCAGCCCGTACTTCAGCTCCACCGGGGAGATCGCACGCCGCCTCTCCGAAGCTGGCGCGGACGGCCTCGTGCTGTTCAACCGCTTCATGCAGCCCGACATCGACCCGGAGACCCTCGCCGTGACCACCGGTGTGCAGCTGTCCAGCCGAGCCGAGGCACGGATGCCTCGCTCCTGGATCGCGATGCTGCGCAACCGGGTGACGGCCTCGCTGGCGGCCACCACCGGGGTCGAGGATGCCGGCGACGTAGCGGCGTACCTGCTGGCCGGCGCCGACGTCGTCATGACCGCCTCGGCGCTGCTTCGCCACGGCCCCGAGCACGCACGGGTGCTGCTCGACGACCTGAGCGCGTGGATGGGCCGAAAGGGATTCACCGCGGTGGGCCAGGTCCGTGGCAGGCTGAGCCTCCCGTACACCGTGGACGGTCCGGCATACGAACGCGCCGGCTATCTGGCGGCGATACAACAGGCGACCAGCCGCTTCGGAACGATCCGTACGGCGGGCACGCCAAGTCCATGGTCGCAGGACTCATAGTGAAGGAGCCGTCATGTCCGAGAAGTCTCCGCGGAAGGGACACGAGAAGAAGAGAGGCAAGACGCTGAAAGAAAAGCAGCACGCGAAGAAGGTGAACCGGCTCCTGCAGGCGGGCCGGGTGTCAGCTATTTCGGCTACGGGTCATTGAGGGCCGCGTCATGCCGCTGGAGAGGCACGAAGGCTCGACGCCGCCCGTGATAATCGGTGCGGCGGCGCTGGCCGAGTTGTTCGAAGCCCTGCACAAGCGCGGTTACACGGTCGTCGGGCCCACCGCCCGTGACGGGGCGATCATGCTGGCCGAACTGTCGTCCGCCGCTGAACTGCCGTATGGCTGGGGCGTCGAGACCGAAGCGGGCCGATATCGGCTGCGTGCCCGCGGCGACAGGGCGGCGTTCGGCCATTCGGCCGGACCACAGTCGTGGAAGGACATCCTGCGGCCGGCCCACGAGAAACAGTGGTCGGCGGACCGCACGCCTGACGGTGTGGTGATAACCGAAGCAGTGGAACGATCCCGGTACGCGTTGCTCGGCGTCCGTCCGTGTGACATCGCGGCCATTCGCATCCTGGACCGCGTGCTGGCCGGCGGAAAGCAGCCGGACCCGCAGTACGCCGGACGCCGCGACGGCAACCTCGTGATCGCCGTGGAGTGCACGGAACCCGGCGCGACCTGCTTCTGCACGTCGATGGGGACCGGCCCGCAGGCGGACACGGGCTTCGACCTCGCCATGACCGAGCTGGTCGACGGTGGCGATCATCGGTTCGTCGTACGTGCCGGCACACCGGCCGGGGCCGAAATCCTGTCCATCCTGCCGGGACGGCCGGCCGACGACGCGACGGTGTCGCACGCCGCCGACGCCGTAGCGCGGGCCGCGTCGATGATGAGCCGGTCGATGCCGGCCGGCGGCCTGCCCGAGCTGCTGGCGGCCAGCCGCGAGTCACCCCACTGGGACGATGTGGCTTCACGTTGCCTGACCTGCGGCAACTGCACCATGGTCTGCCCCACCTGCTTCTGCAGCACGACCGAGGACGTCACCGACCTCACCGGTGACCACTCGGAACGTTGGCGGCGCTCGGATTCATGCTTCGACCTGGACTTCTCGTATCTGCACGGTGGCAGCGTGCGCACCAGTGGGCAGTCCCGCTACCGGCAGTGGATCAGTCACAAGCTCGGCACCTGGCATGAGCAGTTCGGTTCGTCCGGGTGCGTCGGCTGCGGCCGGTGCATCGCCTGGTGCCCGACCGGGATCGACATCACCCAGGAGGTGGCCGCGCTGTCGCTTCTGCAGATGACGGCGGCCCCCACGGAGGAGACGATGTGAGCGCGGATCTCACCGACCGGGTGTCGGCGCTGCCGTTCTTCGCCGGGCTGGCGCCTCGGCTGTTACGCCAACTCTGCGCCGAAGGCCGGCTCGTGCGATACCCGGCGGGAAAACGGCTGTTCGGCGAGGGCGGCGACGCGGACCGGTTCTGGCTGATCGAGGATGGCAGCGTGGCCCTGGACCTGCGGGTTCCGGGTCGGGGTGATCAGGTGATCGAGACTCTGGGCGCGGGCACGGTCGTCGGCTGGTCCTGGCTGCACCCGCCATACCGCTGGAGCTTCGGCGCGGCGACACGGTCACCCGTTCAGGCGGTGGTCTTCGCCGCCGCCGCGGTTCGTGGCCGGTGCGACACGGACCCGGCGTTCGGCTATGCGATGTTGCGCCTGTTCACGCCGGTCATCACCGAGCGCCTGCAGGCCACCCGGCTGCGGCTGCTCGACCTCTACGCCACGCCGGCGCCGGCGGGAAGATCGTGAGCGCCCGGGCGCCGGCCCTCGAAGCCGGCTCGGCGGTGCCGCAACCGTACCGGGTGATCGCCCGGCACACCGACACCGCCGACACGGTGACGCTCACCATCGAACCCGACGCCGTCCCGCTCGAACGGTTCGCGCCCGGACAGTTCGCGATGCTCACCGCGTACGGGATCGGGGAAGTGCCGATCTCGGTGAGCGCGATCGCGACGCCGGAACAGGGCCGGGCCCGACGGCTGGTGCACACACTGCGGGCAGTCGGTGCGGTGACCCGAGCGCTGCACGCCGCCCGGCCCGGCGACGTGATCGGCGCGCGCGGACCGTTCGGTACCACCTGGGATGTGGCCTCCGCAGTGGGCCACGACGTGGTGATCGTCGCTGGGGGGATCGGGCTGGCGCCGCTGCGGCCGGTCCTGCACGCGGTGCTGGCCGACCGCCCACGATACGGCCGGGTGGTGGTGCTGATCGGCGGACGCACCCCCGCCGATCTGCTCTACCGCGAAGAGATGGCGAAGATCTCCGCCGCCGGTGCGGAGGTGGCGGTGATCGTCGACCAGCCGGCAGACGGCTGGACCGGTCAGGTCGGTGTCGTGACCACCCTGATCCCGCCGGCCCACTTCGACCCGGACCGGACCGTGGCGTTCGTCTGCGGCCCGGAGATCATGATGCGGTTCACCGCGCAGGCGCTGATCGCCCGTGGCGTCCCGGCCCCGCGGGTGCGGGTTTCGCTGGAGCGCAACATGCGGTGCGGGGTGGGCTGGTGCGGGCACTGCCAACTCGGCCCGTTGCTGGTCTGCCGCGACGGCCCGGTGATCGACTACGCGCACTCCGAGCCGCTGATCTCGGTGCGGGAGCTGTGATGACCAGCCCCGGACCCACCCTGGCCGTGTGGAAATTCGCCTCCTGCGACGGCTGCCAGCTGACCCTGCTCGACTGCGAGGACGAACTGCTCGCGGTCGCCGACCGGGTGCACATCGCCCACTTCCTCGAGGCCAGCCGCACCATCGAACCCGGCCCCTACGACGTATCCCTGGTGGAAGGCTCGATCACCACGGCCGCCGACGTGGAACGCATCCACCGGGTCCGCGAGCTGTCCGGCGCCGTCGTGACGATCGGTGCCTGCGCCACCGCCGGCGGCGTCCAGGCGCTGCGCAACTTCGCCGACATCGACGAGTTCACCGCACTGGTCTACGCCCGGCCCGACTACATCTCCACCCTCGCCACCTCCACCCCGATCGCCGCGCACATCGACGTCGACTACGAACTGCACGGCTGCCCGATCGACCGCCGGCAACTACTGGAAGTCATCACGGCACTGCTGGTCGGCCGCAAGCCGAACATCCCCGCGCACAGCGTCTGCTTCGAATGCAAACAACGCCACAACGTCTGCGTCGTGATCGCCCACGGCACCCCCTGCCTGGGACCGGTCACCCGCGCCGGCTGCGGCGCGTTGTGCCCGGCGCACCACCGGGGCTGCTACGGCTGCTTCGGCCCGATGGAAACCCCCAACGCCGCCGCGCAGGCCGGTTTGCTGCGGGCCACCGGTATGTCCGAGGACGACGTGGTACGCGCCTACCGCACCTTCAACACCTCGGCGTTCATCGACCTGTCGCAGGTCACCGTCGGACCGCCGCCCGCAGCCGGCCCGTATGACGTCCCGGGGGAGCCGACATGACCCACCGATCCGACCGTACGCTCGACGTCCGCTCCCTGGCCCGGGTGGAAGGCGAAGGCGCGATGCACGTCCGCGTCCGCGATGGCGCGGTCGACCAGGTACGCCTGGAGATCTACGAACCGCCCCGCTTCTTCGAGGCATTGCTGCGCGGCCGCCGGCACACCGAACCCCCCGACATCACCGCCCGGATCTGCGGGATCTGCCCAGTGGCGTATCAGATGAGCGCCTGCGCGGCGATCGAGGACGCCTGCGGCATCGAGGTCGGCGGTTCGATCGCGGCGCTGCGCCGCCTGCTCTACTGCGGCGAGTGGATCGAGAGCCACGTCCTGCACATCTACCTGCTGCACGCTCCCGACTTCCTCGGCTATCCCAGCGCCTTGGACTTGGCCAAGGACCACCGTGACCTCGTGGAACGCGGATTGGCCCTGAAGAAGGCCGGCAACGAGATCATGGAACTACTCGGTGGCCGGGCCATCCATCCGGTCAATGTGCGAGTTGGCGGCTTCTACCGCACGCCGTCGCCCCGGGAACTGATCCCGCTGCGCGACCGCCTACGCACAGCCCTGCACCAGGCACTCGACACCGTGCGATGGGTTGCCGGATTCGACTTTCCCGACTTCCAACACGATCACGAGTTGCTCGCCTTGACCACGCCGGGCCGGTACGCCATCGAGTCCGGCACCATCGCCACCACGAGCAGGCCCGGATTCACCCCGCAACAGTTCGAGGAGCACGTGATCGAGGAGCACGTGCCGCACTCCACCGCCCTGCACGCCCACCTCGCCGGTCGCGGCGCCTACCTGACCGGGCCGGCGGCCCGTTATACGCTGAACCGGCAGTGGCTGTCGCCGCTGGCGGCCCAGGCGGCAACCGCCGCCGGGCTGGGAGCCGACTGCCGCAACCCGTACCGCAGCATCATCGTGCGGGCGGTGGAGACGGTATACGCCGTCGAGGAGGCGCTGCGACTCATCGACGAATACGAGCCGCCGCCGCAACCGTACCTGGACGTGCCCGCGCGGGCGGCCGTCGGCTACGGCGCCACCGAGGCGCCGCGCGGCATCCTGTTCCATCGATACAGCCTGGACGCCGACGGACTGGTCACCTCGGCCCGGATCGTCCCGCCCACCTCACAGAACCAGGCCGCCATCGAGGACGACCTGCGCCGGTTCGTCGGAGCCCGGCTCGACCTCGACGACGAGCGACTAACCCGGGAATGCGAGCAGGCTATCCGCAACTACGATCCGTGTATCTCGTGCGCCACCCACTTCCTCGATCTGACCGTGGACCGGGGATGACCGCCGTGTCCGCGGCACGCCGGGTGGTGATCGGTGTCGGCAACGAGTACCGACGCGACGATGGCTTCGGCCCTCTCGTCGTCGCGGCCCTCGCCGACCGCGGCAACTGGGACCCCGGGCTGGCCGGCCTCGAACTGCGCCTCAGCGACGGCGAACCGGCCCGGCTGCTGGACCTGTGGGCCGGCGCCGACCTGGCGGTGGTGGTCGACGCCGTCCATGACGGCGGCGACACACCGGGCCGTGCGTATGAGCTGGTTCTCGATGAGGTGAACGGCCTGGACGTCAACACCGCTGCCAGCTCCCACGGCATCGGTCTGGGCAGTACCGTGGCACTGGCCAGGGTCCTCGATCGGTTACCCAACCGGCTGATGGTGATCGCCGTCTCCGGCCGCGAGTTCGGCTTCGGCGTCGAGCTCACCCCGCAGGTGGCCGCCATGGTGAAGCCGGTGGCCCGTCGCGTCGCCGAGTTGCTGACCTGGGCCGGTCCGCCCGCGGACGTGCCAGGTCCGCCGCCCAGGACAGCGCCGTGACAGCAGTCGTCGGTGAGGCCGCCGCCTCCTCCGGGTGCGGGGTACGCGGGACCCGTCCTGTCTGTTGTCACGGAATGTGACATCTGAAGTTTCTTCGGTTCGGTGTGCGGACGGTAGCCGGCGTGTCGGCGGTACTATGGGGCCGTTGCCCAAGACCCCGGCGATGCCCTGGGCAAGATCCGGATCGGGCGGCTGCCCAGCGCGAACGTGACCTGTCAAACTCAGCGCGACTCGCCGGCGTCGATGCCGGTGGTCAGGGCGGTTAACGGCATGCGCAACCTTATGACCGATGACAAGCTCCAGCGTCACGCCGTATCAGGCGACCACGATCCTGCCCGAGACGTGACGTTCTCCCAGGTCGCTCGGCTAGAACTCGACGAACTCCTCGATCAGTTGCTGCTGCGGGTACGTGATGTGCAGGGCTCGCAGGGCCGGCTGCGGGGGCTGCTGCGCGCGTTCCTGGCGGTGGCGCGGGCCGACGATCTCGACAAGGTGCTGTGGCACGTGGTCGAGGCCGCGCGGGAGCTGGTCGACGCCCGCTATGCGGCTCTCGGCATGGTCAGCCGGGGACACCTGGCCCGGTTCGTGCACACCGGGATGGACACCGAGACGGTAGCCGCGGTCGGTCACCTACCCGACGGCAAGGGACTACTCGGCCTGCTGGTCGAGCATCCCCAGACGCTACGGCTGGCGAACATCGCCGAGCACCGTGCCTCGGCGGGGTTCCCCGAGCACCATCCGCCGATGCGGTCGTTCCTCGGCGTCCCGATCCAGATCAGCGGCCGGATCTTCGGCCACCTGTACCTGACCGACAAGCAAGGCGCCGCCGAGTTCACCGACGACGACGAACAACTGGTACAGGCACTGGCCACCGCGGCCGCGGCGGCGATCGAGAACGCCACCCTGCTGTCGGAGAGCCGGCGCCGGCACACCTGGCAGACGACGATGGTCGACATCAGTACCCAGCTGCTCGCCGGCACCGACACCGACGAAGTGCTGAAACAACTGGTCCACCACGCCCGGCAGACGCTGGGTGGGGTCGCCGCGAGCGTCAGCGTCCCCACCGACGACCCCGACCTGCTGCGCCTGGCCGTCACCGAAGGCGACCTTGATCAACCCCGGACCGGTGCCTTCATCCCGATGGCGGACTCGGCCGGCGGCGCCGCGATCACCGCAAGGAAAATGATTGTCATCGGTGACCCGCTCACCGATCCGCGCGCGACCGCCGACTGCCCGGTCGGCCCGATCGGCCCGATCGGCGAGACCATCGCGGTGCCGCTCATCGGCGCCGACGACAGCGTCAACGGCGCCCTCACCGTTTCCCGCGCACCGGATACCGAGCCGTTCGACCAACTCGACAAGGACCTGATCACCGCGGTCGCCGCACACGCCGGGCTGGCCCTGCACCTGAGCCAAGTCCGCGCCGACGGCGAGCAGGTGCACCTGCTCGACGACCGCGAGCGCATCGGCGAGGACCTACGCCACCACGTCATCCAACGCCTGTTCCGCCACGGACTCGAGTTGCAGTCTGCCGTGTCGCGCTCCAAAGAAGGGCCCACCCGCAGTGCGGTACAGGCCCAGATCGACGAGGTCGACGCGATCATCCGCGACGTCCGCGCCGCCGTGTTCGCCCTGCACCCCACCCAGCCCGTCCTCGACAACGACCCGCCACCGGTTCATCACCCGGTCGGCGCGTCCCGACCCTGAAACAGGCCGCTCGGCATCGACACCCGCGGCCTCGCCCCTGCCTCCGCGGCGCGCGACCAGCGCACCGAACGACCCGGACGGGAAGAGAGAGTCATCGGGGTGGAGGCATGGTGTCAGCGATTGGCTCGGCGCTACGATTCGAGACATGGGCGCGCCTGAGCTCCAAGCACAACGGCGCAGTGCGTCCGAGCTGTTGATCGAGCAGTTGGCTGATTCGAAGGATCCGGCCGTCGCCTACAGATCGAGCCTCCTGGCCGGTCTGGATCCCAACTCGGCGCAAGCCCGATCGATGCGGGAGCGCATCCCCAGCTCTCCGCTTGCCCAGGCCTTGCTGCGGGTGTTCGAGCAGGACGCCAGGACGCTGCACCATACATACCGCAAGTGGCAAGGCCCGCACTGGACGCTGACCTGCCTGGCCATGATCGACTACCCGGCCGGCGACCAGCGGCTGCGACCGCTGGTGTGCCAGGTCCACGACTGGCTCTTCTCGGAACACTTCCTCCAGCCGCAAATGACGACCGTCTTTCCCGGTCAGGAGGACCGGGTGCGGCATTGCGCGTCCATGGACGGCAACGCGATTTGGTACGCCGTCCGGCTCGGGCTGGAGGAGGACCGCACCCGCGATGCGGTGGACCGGCTGATCGGCTGGCAATGGCCCGACGGCGGCTGGAACTGCGACAAGCGCCCCGAGGCCGCCCACTCTTCCTTCCAGGAGTCGCTGATCCCCGCACGCGGGCTGTGGGCGTACGGGCGCGCCCACGACTACGCGCCTGCTCTCGAGGCGGCGCTGCGGGTGGCTGACCTGACGCTGCCGCGGCGCCTGCTGTGGCATCGCTCCGATGGCAGCTTGATCGTGCCCGACTGGGCCGGCAAGCCGGGTCCGGACCGGATCCACTACCCGATCCAGTTCTTCGACGTGCTGTTCGCGCTGCAGGTGATGGCCGACCTCGGGCGCCTCGGCGATCCGCGCTGCACCGACGCGCTGGCGCTTCTGGAATCCAAGTGGCTGCCGGGCGGAGGCTTCCCTCTCGAGGCGCCGAACACGGTCACCGCCGATCACGTGGTAAGCCGTGGCAGCTATGCCGACTGGGGACCCTCCAGGATGCGGCGCTGCAATCCCCTGGTCACACTTGCCGCGCTGGCCGTGCTGCGCGCCAAGACCGAGGGTCACCAGGCTTCCCCCGCAGCATGACCAGCCTGAGTTGCCGCGCCTTGCCTACCTCCGGCGATCGCGAAAGGCGCAGCCGGACGCTGAGGGCGCCCCGCACTCAGGTCCGGATCGGCTGTGGCCGGCTCACGAGGTTGCGGGCCTCGTCGGCCGACATCGGCCGGCCGAACCAGAAGCCCTGGACGAGCACGCATCCGAGCCGCCGGAGCTGGTCGAGTTGGTCGGCCGTCTCGACGCCCTCCGCCACGACCTGCAACTCCAGGGCTCGAGCCAGGCTGAGGATCATGCCGACGATCGCCTCGTCCTCGCGGTCACATCCGATGCCGGCCACGAACGACCGGTCGACCTTCAACGTCTCCACCGGGAACCGGCGCAGATAGGTCAGCGAGGAATAACCGGTGCCGAAGTCGTCGACGGCGAGGTGCACGCCGAGGGCGCGCATGGCGCGGAACGTCTCAGCCGCCGCATCCGTGTCCGCCATGATGCTGGTCTCAGTGATCTCCAGCCACAGCCGGTCCGGATCCAGGCCGCAGTCGTCGAGGATCGTGACGACCGTCGGGACGAACGACGGGTGCACGAGCTGGGCGCTGGCCACGTTGACGGTCACGCGTGGCGCGGAACCGTCAGGGCACAGCTTCGACCAGCGCACCGCCTCGGCACAGGCCCGCGCCAGGATGGCGGCGCCGACCGGCACGATCAACCCGACCTCCTCGGCCACTTCGATGAACTCGGCCGGCCCGAGCAGTCCGCGTGTCGGGTGCTGCCAACGAGCCAATGCCTCGAAGCCGTAGATCGTCGTGGTCTCGACGTTCACGATGGGCTGGAAGTACGGCACTATCTCTCCGCGCTCAACCGCGTACCGCAGCTCTTCCTGCGTCTGCAACCGGCGTTCGACCGCGGTTCGCAGCGCGTCGTCGAAGGTTTCCACCCGTCCGCGACCGAGTTGCTTCGCCCGATACATGGCCACGTCGGCGTCGCACACCAGATCAGCCGCGGTCTGTCCGGGCTGTTGACCGGCGTACGAGACGCCCACGCTGGCACCGACGCTGACCGTGTGGCCCCCGGCCGCCGTGATCGGCCGGCTCAGCTCCGCCACCACCGCCTCGCCGATCCGCACCGCGTCGGCCGGGCTCTCCAGCCCTTCACACAGCATGAGGAACTCGTCCCCGCCGAGGCGGGCGGCGGTGTCGCCGTCACGCAGCAGTGCCGTCAACCGCCCGGCAATCACGCCGAGCACCTCGTCGCCGACGTGATGGCCGTACGAGTCGTTGATGGGTTTGAAGCGGTCCAGGTCGATCAGCAGTACGGCCACCTGTTCCTCGCCGCGCGGAGTGCGTGCCAATATCCGCGCGATGCGGTCGAGGGCGACGGCCCGGTTCGGCAGCCCGGTGAGGGCGTCGTGGGAAGCTTGCCGAGCCAGGCGGTCCGTGACGGTCTTGGTCTCCGCCACCGTCCGGTTGAGCGCCCGGGCGACGAAACTCAGCTCGTCGTGCGTATCGACTGAGACGCACCGGGTAAGGTCCCCGGCGGCGACCGCGTGCAACGCGTCCACGATGCGCCGGATCGGTGGCACCACCGAGAAGTAGAAACCCCCGAAGAGGTAGAGCGCGAGCAGTGCCGCCAGCCCCGCGGTCAGCTCGATCCGGTGGGCGCGGCCGGCGAATCCTTCGATACGGACCTGCAGCAATCGGTCCAGCGACAGCGCGATCTGCACGGCCTGCTCAGCGGCGGCGACCCGCACCGCTTCGGCTGCGGCGACGCGCACCGCGTCCGGCTGCCGGTTCTTGACCGCGGCGGTCACGGTGACGGCGAGAGCCGCCGTCACGTTGTCCAGTTGCCGGAAGCCGCTGACGGTCCGCTCACGCGCGTCCGCGTCGGCGGTCGTCGCGGCAAAGGTCGCCACGGAGCGGGTGATGGTCTCCCGCGTCGTCCGGATCACGCCGTTGGTGAACCCGAGCTCGATCAACGCGTCGGTCCGGGCGGCCGCCGGCCGCGCCGAAGCCATCGTGGCCAGGTCCGCGCTGCGCCCGGCGGCGTCCAACAGCACGGGTAGCCGGAACTGCAACGTGTCCATCAGATAGTAGGTGTCCAGGTCGGGGTCGAGCGTCAGATTCGACTCGTCGCCGACCTTCACGATCAGGTCGAGCAGCGCCTTCATGGCCTTGTTGCAATATTCGTAGCGGTCGGCGGCCGTACCGGTGGCGCGCTGGGCCTCGTTCATCAGCAGGCGGGTCGCCGACCACGTGCCACTCACGTCAAGCGCCGATCCCAACCGCCGGTCGACCGCGTCCACCCGCGCCATCTGATCGTCGAGCGGGACGGCGGCCGCACCGGGGACGGCAGCGGCATGACGGCTTTCGGTGAGCCGCGCCGCCAGCTCCAGCAGGGGTGTCATGTAGGAGACGCCGCTGCGTTCCTTGGCGCTGAAGCTGATCTGGTCGCGCTGCAGACCGACGTAGGCGGTCACCACGAACCCCAGGGGAATCAGCAGCACCAGCCCTGTCACCGCGAACTTGTGCGCGTACCGCAGTCGTCCTATCAGCGCCGCGGCGGGCGCGAACAGGATTCTGAACGCACGCGTGAACATCGCGCTCCTTTGCCCGCGCCAGCACAAGGCCCCCACGTGCTTATCGGCTACGGACGGGCCGAGTGAAGGACAACGGCGCCGACCGGCCGGTCTTTCCCGCCAATGCCCGTTCACGCGTGGTGAAAACCGGCGCAGCATGGCAGGGCCCCGAGCGGGCACCCTCAAGGTCCCAGTTCGTGCCGGATGTAGTCCGGGTCGGCCGGGCCGATGTCGATGCGGTTCTCGTCGAGGCCGTTGACGATCCGCAGGGAGCCGGAGGCGAAGGCGAACTCCACCGTGACCGTCCCGGCGGCCAGGTCGTGGTGCGGTGGGCGCCATTCGAGGAGTGTTACCTCGCGCAGTTCCTGGCCGACGAACGGTTCGAGGCGTTCGTGCTGGTGGGTCCAGTGCGGTGTCAGCTCGAACCATTCCCACCCGGTGATGGCGGCGGTCGTGTCGATCGTGTTCCAGCCGATGGAGAGTTCGTCGAGCTTCGTGTGGCACACCTCCGCCTGTACACCGTCGAAGTCGAGCACGACAGGGCAGTCGGCGTACCAGTCGCCGTCCTCGACGAAGCGCACCACGGCAAAGCCGGTCAGCCGCCGGCCGGCGAGGGCGGCCAGGCGTGGCCGGTGGGCCTGCTGGACGGCTTCGACGCCGACCAGGAAGGACGGCTCGAAACCGGAGATCCCCATTCTCACGGCATCGGAGTCTCCCGGATCGCGCCCCGGCCGGCCACCGGAATAGTCACCCGCCGCGGCAGTCGGGGTCGTCGGCAATCTGCAGGGCGACGATCCGCTGCGGGACGTCGAGCTCGTCGAAGAACCAGGTCAGCATCGGCCCCACGCACGAGACGGTGTCGTCGTCGCCCAGGAGCCAGACGGACGGGTGCGGTCGCGTTTCCGATGCCGGCACGGGTTCGGAGAACGGCGTCGTCAATCGTCGGCATCGGCAATTTCGTCCGACGTTTCGCGGGCAGTGCGCCGCGCTCAACCGATCGGGATACGTCGGGACCACCAGGGCCGGGCCGCAGCGGGCGCGGGGGCTCGCCTGAACGAAATCGCCCGCGAGGCCGACGCGACGAAGGGCGCCCCGTATTTCCACTTCGGGTCCAAGGCCGAGCTGGCCGCAGCCGTCGACGCCGCTCACGACGGCCGCTGCGCGCTCTGGCCCAGCGGGCCACCCCCTGGGAACTCGACGGGCTCGGCACTCTCGAGCGCGATGTCAGCCCGGCTCACCAAACGACAAGACCTGCTCGCCCACCGCGGCGGCCGTCATAGTAGACAGATTTCGCCGTCGAGGTCTGTCGTCGGCGGCCCCATCCGGTATCCGCTCCGCGCGGCCGCCTACGGTGGCCGACTGGTCACGCACAGGCTTCCGGGCCGCCGGCATCGTGGTTCCGCATCGTGCGTCCAGTTGGGCGCGACCGTTCCCAGCAAACAGGAAGCGGCAGGCTTGGCTCAAGAAAATAGGCCTCTCACCATCATGATCGTTTCCGCGATCCTTGATACAGGGCCTTCGGGCGCAAGTGAGGCCCCTGTATCAAGGACCACGAAACGATGGAGCCGAGGAGGGCCCGACTGTTCCGTGGGCGCCGCGTGCATCGCGGCGCCGAGCAAGTTCGGCAATGGATTGCCCTAGCCGCGACTCGCACCCGCCGCAGGCCCACTCCGAGTCGGCCTCCGTCTGCTTGAAATTCTCACTCAATGGCCAAACTGATCGTCGTAAGATCCGAGTATCTGCTGAATTCTCGGCAGTAGCTGCGGCCAGCGAGATCCGACCGCAGAGAGATGGGAGCGCAGCTCGCCCTTGTCCTCGTAGAGCCAGCACTCATCGAGACTCAGCGCCGCCTCCACCCGCCGGATGTCATCCGAGTGAAGCCAGCCACGACAGACCGCTACCACGTCAGTGCCGTTGTCGTCGGTCACCCATAACAGCCTATTGATGATCTCGCTCAGAGCACTGCCCGGCAGGCCAGGGGCGAGCCTCGAGATCATGCCCTCCAGTACTGCCCTCATCACCTCAGGCCCTGCCACCTTCACCCCAACCGCTCGTACCCGCGCCTGTTCGGGGCGGGTTTCCGACCTGGCCCGTCTGATCAGCGGAGACCGCGCGCTCACCGGATGCGGCGCAAGGTTCGGCGGGCCGCCAGCAGGGCTGCTCCGGCCAGGATCGCGGCTGTGGCCGCGGCGGTCAGCACGATCACGGGCAGGCGGGGCCAGCCTGCCAGGGGAAGCGCCGGGGGCTCGAGACCGGCCAGCGGCAGCGCCCACCCGGTCAGCCACCACCCGAGCGACGACACGCCCATGCCGGCCACGACCGCCACCAGAACCAGCACGGGGTAGGTCCACAGGGTGGCCTGCCGCAGGGCGCCGCGGCTGAGACCCTGGCCGCGCAGGGCGGAAAGGTCCTCGACCCGGCGGTTGCGGTCTACGGCTGCGGCCAGCACGAGCGCGCCCGCGGCCAGCGCCGTGGCCAGGGCGGCGACGATCACGTAGAACCACATGGCGATCGCCGGGCCTTCGCTGTCGAGGCGGGCGCGGATGTGGGAGGCGTTGACCGAGCCGGTCACCGTCATACCGCGCGCGGTCAGACGGTTGACGATGTCGTCCGGAGCGCGGTCGTTGAGGAAGACCATCGCTCGGTTGCTGACTACGCCGTCGGCAGCCAGTCGGTCGGTGTGGTCGAGGTCGGTCAGCACGGCGGGAGAACCGACGCCAGGCACGGCGGGCAACGACAGGCGGACGTCCACCGGCTCGGGGTGGCCGTCGAGACCGCCGATCTCCTTCAGGGCCGGCACCCCGGCCACCGCCACCGGCAGCGGGGAGGGAGCAACGGCCGGGTGCACCGCCATGCCCGACGGCAGGCCGTTCAGTGACGTCACCTCGATGCGCAGGCCGTCCGAGGAGGCGCCGATCCGACCGCCGGCCGACGCGCGCCAGCCGACCGGGTCGTCCAGGACGGCGGCCGGAACGCCTCCGGCGAGTTTGTGGATCGTCACGACACCGGCCACGTCCAGCACGCCGGTGCCGGCCATGAAGCGCAGCGAGTTGAGGGTGCACCCCGGCGCGCAGGCCGGCACGGTCTGCTCGTACGTGTGCCGGCCCGGCCGTAGCACGCCCAGCTCGACGATCTCGTCGTTGCCGCCGTCACGCGGGGAGAGCACGGCGCTCAACGTGACCGCCTTGCCGGTCTTGAACTCGGACGTCGTGATGTCCAGCCGCAGCGTGGCGCCGTCGACGTTCACCGGTGGGGCGCCGGCGGGACGGAGCAGGGACGCGACCGAGGCGGCCGTCGACCCGCCGGACGGCCAGGCCGCGACCGACGCGAGACGGGTGGTGTCGACCGCGAGCACCGACGGCTGGTCGGGGGCGGACGGGAGCCGTACGGCGGCCATGGCGAAGGATCCTGACGGGTCGACGGCGCGGACGGCGGCCAGCAGGTTCTGCCGGCCGGTCGGGCCGAGCTGCAGCACCCGGGTCGCGCCCGTTCCGAGCACCGCCTGGTCGGAACGGCCACGGGCGGCGACGTCGACCGCCGCGGCCGCGTAGCCGACCACCGCCACCGCGGCCGTCAGCAGCGCGAACAACCGCACCGCCCCGGGCCGCCGGGAAAGCTGGAAACCGGCCAGCGCGAGCCCGACGCGGCCCCGGCCCAGGGCGCGGCGGCCGAGCACGGTCGCCAACGGCACGAGCAGGCGTGCCGCGACCAGCGACCCGGTCACCAGGACCAGGGCGGCCGCGGCGGTTCCCACGCCGCGCAGCGCGGACTTGAGCTGCACGACGGCGACCACGGCCAGGATGACCACGACGATCTCGGCGGCGATCGCCCGGGCGCTGTTCGGCACGGCCGGCGCGCGGCGCAGCAGTTCAGCGACCGGGGTCGCGATCTGTTTGCGTTCGGCGAACAGGGCTGTCAGCACGGCCGCGGCGGCCGCGACCGGAGCCCAGCGCAGCGAGCCGAGCCCAGGGTCGGCGCCGACGCCGGGGAAACGGTAGGCGGCGAACGCATTGATCAGCAGTTGTCCGGCCAGGCAACCGGCGACCGAGCCGATCAGGATGGCTACCACGTTCTCGCCGGTCGCCAGCCACCAGCGCTGGCCCCAGCGGGCACCGCGCAGCGCGACGACGGCGAGTTCGGGGCGGCGTCCCTCGGTGCCGTAGCCGACGGCCAGGAAGATGGTGAGCAGGGCGAGCAGTACGAGGGCGACGGCCAGGACCGGGACGATGCGGTGCCCGGCGGCGCGGCCCGAGTCGATGCGGGCGAGCAGGTCGGGCAGGTCGCTGCGCAGCTCGACGCCGGCCCCGAGGGCGGTGACTGCGGCCTGCGTCCGGGCGAGCGCGGAGCGTACGGCGGGAAGGTTGTCGACGGCCAGGGCGCCCGGCCGGGGGAACGCGTCGAGGTGGGCCTCCACGGTGCCGCGGTCCATCGTCTCGACGGTGGCGGCGGTGACGAACGCGGGGTCGGCCGCGCCGGGCGGAACACCGGGGTTGAACCCGAAGTAGTTGTGTTGTCCCCAGTAGATGTCTCCGGCGTCGGGCACGCTGTACAGGCCGGTGATCAGGAACTGCTTCTCGGCGCCGTCGGGGACGTAGTAGCCGGGCTCGCCGCGCGGGATGAAGTAGCGGGCGAACCGCATCGTGATCGAGTCGCCGGGCGTGAGTTCGAGCCGCCGAGCGGTCCGTTCGCCGAGAACGATGTCGGACTCGCCGATCAGGCACCGGCCGGCGACGATCCGCAGGTGGTCGCAGACGTTCTGCCGGGCGACCATCTTGGTGGCGTAGTCGACGGTCGGCTCGATGCCGATGGTCGGATACTCCATCGAGTAGACGGTGTCGAAGCCGGGCAGGGTGCCCAGGGCCGAGCCGTCGCGCTCGAGGTCGGGGCCGGGCACGTCGGCGCCGGGCTCGACCGTGCGCCGGTCGCCCTCGACGGCGCGGATCCCCACGGCGAGTTCGGCCGGGGTGGCCGTGGCGACCTGGCCGGCGGCCACCGCTCGGTCGGCCGCGCGCAGATAGGCGGGGGCGGCGACCGCGGCGGCCACGCCGAACAGGGCGAGCAGCGCGACCGTGACGGCCTGGCCGCGCCGGGCCCAGACCATCGCGAGCACCAGGGCGATCATCGGAGATCCCCGTTCAGTTTGCGCACCGACAGCCAGGTGGTGGCGCCGAGCACGACCAGGGCGGCCGCGGCGGCGACCGCGAGCGGGACGAGGCCGAGCGCGCCCGGTGGCGGAATCACCCGCCAGCCGTCCGGGAAGGGCGGGGCGGTCACCGCGGCGATCGGACGGGCCACGACCGCGGCGACGAGCCCGCCGAGCAGGCCGGCCAGGGCGACCGAGCCGGCGCCGGTGTAGGCGGTGGTCAACGCCGTACGCCGGGAAAGGCCTTGGTTTCGCAGAGCGCGCAGGTGTTCGAGCTGCGGTTCGCGGTCGACAGCGGCGGCGACCGCGAGCAGACCGGCGGCTATCAGGCCGGACACGGCGACGGCGAGCAGGCCGAACGGGGCGGTGACCACGGAGCTGTCGGCGTCCAGGGCGGCGACCCGGCCGGCGGCGGTGCGGTCGCTGAGCACGGGCAGCCCGATCGCGTCGACGACCGACTTCGGCGCGTCAGCGGTGAGCCAGACCTGCGAGATGCCGCCCTGGTCGCTGTCGCCCGCGACCCGGCGGGCCGCGTCGAGGTCGGTGAGGACACCCTCGACCCCGACCACCGGCAGGACGGTCGCGGCGGCCACGACCCGTACGGGGGTGGCCGCGTCGCCGAAGCGGCTCAGGGCGGCATCGTCGAACACCCAGATGCTCGGGGTCTTGCCGGCCAGCACGACGGGCAGGGGCAGGGGTGAGTCGACGACCCACACCTTCGTCGCACCGGCGGGAACGGTCGTGAGGGTCAGACCACCGTCGCCGGTGGCGATGCGGACCGCGAGAGTGCTGAAGTCGCCGCGCCACAGGGACACGTCGGCGAGCGCCGCGCTGTCCGCGATCACCGCCGACGGGTTCTGCTGGGTGAGCGAGCGGACGGTGACCGAGCCGAAGTCGGAGCCCTGCGGCGAGAACAGCTCCCAGCCGACCAGGCGGCAGCCGGGCGCGACCGCGCAGCGCGGCACCGCGGCCGACACCTTCTGGACGCCGGGACGGATGCCCTTGAACTCGATCCGCACGCTCTCGCCCGTGCCCTCGTGCTGCAAAATCACGCCGAGCAACGTCGTGGTCCGCCGTCCGCTGTTCACCTCGGCGGTCAGCCGGTCGCCGGTGACCAGCGGCAGGGCTTTCGGCGCGGCACCGTTGAGTTCCCGGTACGAGGGATGCCAGGTGGACACCGCGGCGAACCGGCTGCTGTCGACGGCCAGCACCGGTGGGGAGCCCGCCGTGTCCAGGACGGCGGCCATCGCGTAGCGGCCGGACGGGTCGGCGCTGCGCACCGCGTGCAGCAACTCGGTGCGCGTGGACGCGGTCACGGTCAGCACCCGCGCCGCGCCGAGTTCGACGTCGGCGCGCTCGACCCGCTCGGTGCGGCCCGCCGCGTAGACCCCCGCGGTCAGGGCGGCCATCGCGACGGTCACGACCACGAGGGCGAACACCCGGTCGGTGCCGGGCTGCCGGGAGACCCGTACGGCGGTGAGGCCCAGCTTGACACGGCCGGCGCGCAACGCCACCGCGCCGACCTGATCGGCCAGACGGCGCAGCAACCGGGCCAGCAGCAGCCCGACGGCGAGCGCGACCAGCGCGGGCGCCACCACGCCGAGCCCGCCACCGCCGGAGCGTGCCTGATAGACGGCCCCGGCCGCGAGCGCGACCAGGGCCACGTCGATGACACCGGACCGCCAGTCGCGCCGGGCCGACGGCACCCGGCGCAGGAGCGCGACGATGGGCGCCCGCTGGTGCAGGGCGTCGACGGCCAGCAGCACCAGCAGGGCGATCCCGAGCACGACGAGCACCAGCCCGAGCGACAGCAGCACGGCCACGCCGAGCTCCGAGCTCACCGGCAGTCCCCGGGCCAGCGGCCAGGCGAGCAGGAAACCGGCCGCCCAGCCGCCGATCGCCCCGGCGGCGAGGGGCAGCAGGTGCTGGCCGAGCGCGAGCCGCAGGATGCCGCGGGCGGTGCTGCCGCGCAGCTTGAGAAGGGCCGCGTCGGCGCGCCGCTCCCGGCCGGTGAAGCGGCCCGCCAGTCCGAACGCGAACCAGGCCAGCACGGCGGTCTGACCGAGCGCGATCGCCACGCCCTCGGCCACGTCGATGCGTACGTCCCGGACCCGGTCGACCAGTTTGCCGGTCGGCGCGAACAGTTCGAGCTGCGCGGCGGCGAAGCTCGGGGCGGCCCGGTTGACCAGCCCGTTCAGGTCGTACGCCCCGTCGCCGCGCAACAACGCCAACGGCACCTCGACGTCCCACGCGACGATCTGGCGGGTCAGCGACGGGTCACGGAACGCGTCGAGCGAGGTGAACATCGGGTCGAGGGTGCCCTGCGAGCGGAACAGCTTGGCGCTCCAGTAGGCGCCGCCCGGCTCGACCGCCTCGTAGACGGCCGACACGCGGAACGGCATCGGGACGGCCGCGGTGGCCGAGCGCACCTGGAACGAGTCGCCCGGCTTCAGCTTGAGCCGGCGGGCCGTGTCGGCGCTGATCGCGGCGTCGTCGGCCGCCGACGGGCACTCGCCGGTCAGCCGCACGTTGCGGCAGAACGCGTCGCGGTAGGCGATCGGCAGGCCGGTCGACGCGCCTTGACGACCCGGATAGTTGTAGAAGCCGTCGGAAACGACCCCCAGCACCGGTGCGGCGCCCGGCAACGGCAGCAGGCCGCGGGTGGTCGTCCCGAGGGCGTCGAGGGCGCCGCGCGGATCGTCGGTCGCCCCGGTCGCCTGGCGTACGCTGATGGCGCGTTGCTCGACCGGGGCCGAGGTCACCGTGCTGCCGGCCGAACGGGAGGCCACCGTCAACCCGTACCAGGCTGCGCAACTCGCTGCGGCGGCCAGCAGCAGAGCCAGCAGCGCGACCAGCAACGCCGGGCCGGAGCGCCGGCGAACAGCACCCAGGGCAATGTCATACATACGTTCTGTTTCCCCCGATTACGCGATCTTGGCGCACACTCTGGTACCGGCGGCCGCGTTTGCCAAGCCTCGGTTAGGTTGAGCCGCATGAGCGTACGTTTCGGGGTGTTCGTGCCCCAGGGCTGGAAGATGGACCTCGTCGAGATCGATGACCCGGTCGAGCAGTACGAGGCGATGACCGACGTCGCGCGGGCGGCCGATGCCGGGCCGTGGGACGCGATCTGGCTCTACGACCACATGCACACCGTCCCCGAGCCCACCCTGAACACCACCTTCGAGGTCTGGACGGCCACCTCCACACTGGCCCGCGACACCAGCCGGGTGCGCATCGGCCAGATGGTCGGCTGCAACGGCTATCGACAGCCTTCCCTGTACGCCAAGATCGCGTCGACGGTCGACGTGGCGAGCAAGGGCCGGCTCATCGCGGGGCTCGGCGCCGGCTGGTACGAGCACGAATGGAAGGCGTACGGCTACGAATGGCACGACGTGCCGCAGCGCATGAGCGAATTCCGCGAGGCCGTGGAAATCATTCATCGCATGTGGACCGAGGACCGCCCGGTCTTCGAGGGCAAGCACTACCGGATTGACGCGCCGATCAACCAGCCGCGTCGCCGCCCGCAGTTCTGGCTCGGCGGTGGCGGCGAAAAGGTGACCTTGAAACTGGTCGCCAAATACGCCGACGGCTGCAACATCGGCGCCGGCAACCCCGAGGTGATCCGCCACAAGATCGACGTGTTGCGTGCCCACTGCGACACGCTCGGCCGCGATTTCGACGCCATCACCAAGTCGACCACCATCGAACTCGACCTGACCGAATCGACCGCCGACACCATCGGCCGTGTCGAAAAGGCCGTCGAGGCCGGTGCCGACTACGTCATCTTCTACATCCCCCGAGTCGCCTACGACCACAAGGACCTGCACCGCATCGCCGAGGAGCTGATCCCCCAGTTCCGCTGACCTGTAGGCCTTAGCAGGGTGGCCGGACCGTAGCGCGGTCACCGTGTCGGCAACCCGACATATCCCGGTTGATTGAGCGCGACCGGCCACCCGCGAAACGTCGGACGAAAATACCGGTGCCGTCGATTCGCGACGCCGTTCCGCGACCCGTGCCAGCATCGAAATGTGACCGCACCCGTTCGGAGGTGCGGCATTTCACGGGGAGTGGAAATGCGGAACAAATTGTTGGCCACGGGTGTCGCGACGGTGCTGGCCGCCGCAGGTCTGTCCATTGTCGAAACGTCGCCCGCGGCCGCCGCCGGCACCTTCGGATGCGAATACCCGCGAGTCTGCCTCTATACGAAAAGCTCGGACTGGATCGCGCGCAAGCCGACCGCCTGGTACCAGAAGATCACGCCGGACTGGCAGCGGCTCGGCCCGCGCAGCGTGCACGCCTACGCGGTCTACAACACACGGATGGACGACTCCGTCTGGCTCCTGAGCGACGACGAAACCGTCTCTTGCGTGGGGCCGCTGACGACCTGGTTCTTCGACGAGCTCGACGTCCCGCAGCGGATCGTCGCCCTCCAGATAGTCGACGACCCCGACTGCTTCGTCGAGTGAGCGGCCCAGTTGTTGTCAGCCGCCCAGTTGTTGTCACCGCACCTGATGCCACAGGGCCGCACGGCTAAGACCGCATCTCATTAGGGGTTGTTGCTGGTCAGGAGGTTGAGGCGGGCGGCTCGGCGGTAGCAGATCAGAGCGCAGGCCAGGCGCAGGAATCCGGTGAAGTGGGAAGCCTTGCGGTCG
>NZ_RJAC01000005.1 GCF_003999975.1 Actinoplanes solisilvae
ACCACCCAAAATCCCCACCCCCGGATGGCTCCAAGCCCAACTCCTCACCCACCTCAAAGTCGACCCCACCCGACCCCGCTGGCTATAACGGCAGTCCAACACCATGTGCGAAGTCCAGGGCTAGTCTGCCTGCAAGATTGAGCACCGCCCTGGCCAAGCTGGGCAGGTGGGCGGCGCGGTTGAGGCCGACGAGTTCCCGGCGCAGGTCAACGACTTCCTGGTTTGCCGCCAGCGCTTCGGCTCGTCGACCTACCCCGCCCAGACGCAACGCATGCTCGGATATCCATCGCGCGCGGTCAACGACGGATGTGTCGACCGTAAAGCCATCGACAATGTGGGTAGTCAACGCTGAAGCGAGCTTGGCGAGTTCGAGCGACGGATATGGCACGCGTTTGGCCACGTCCCGCGCCCACTCGGGGTCAATCTTGGCACGTTCCAGCAGGCGGACTGCTCGTGGTGTGAACACGCCGGGAAACTGCACACCTGCGGCGACGACTGCCTCCATCATGCGCGGTATATCCGCCGCAAGCGCGGCATCGATTACTGCGTCCGCATCAGGCTGATGGACTCGGGCCCTACCCAGCACCGTCAGTACCCGCACGGCCTGCTCCCTGCTGAGCCCGGTGAACACTCGAATCCGTTCCTGCTCGGAACAGCTGGTCACCACTCGAATCCGCTGTTTCTGACTCGGCCTCCGGATGGATCCACGCACATCTCCACCCAGCCAGCCGCGAAGTGAACTCCCTCGCCAGACGGGTTTTGCCGACCCCGCCCGCACCAGTCAGCAGCCGCACCGCCACTGCGTCGGGGTCGGCTGCCCAGGTCTCCAATTGCTGCAGCAGCCATCCTCGACCGAAGAACGGCACCACCTGCTGATCCGGGCGCAGCAGCCAGGTCACCGATTTCGGCAAGTCGGCGACGCGCACTGCCTCGACTGAATCGGCACGCACCCGTCGTGACTCGCGCCTGGACGCGATGCGATCCGCCACCGTCGGACCGAACGCGCCCACCGCGCCGGCCAGCGCGGCGGCGACCACCGTCCAGCCGTCCTTGTCGTCGGCCAGCGCGGCCCACGCTGCCACACCCGCGACGACCGCGGGCACGCCGCACCACCAGCCGTACCGCCGCAGCACCGACATAGGCCACACCGTACCGACGGTGACCTAGGAACTACGAGTCGCGGCGCCATTCGTACGGGGTCGTCGTCGAGACCTTGACGAGGCCGGAGCGTTCGAGGATCGGGCGGGAGTACTCGGTGGAGTCGCTGTTGATGTAGGTCTTGCCGCGGCGCAGAGCTGAGCGGGCCCGTTCGGCGGTCAAGGCTCGGTAGATTCCGCGGCCACGCCACTCCGGACGGGTTGCGCCGCCCCAGATCCCGGCGAAGTCGGTTCCGCGTACGGGCTCCAAACGGCCCGCGCTCACCACGCGCCCCTCGGCTTCGGCGATCCACAGTTCCAGTTCGTCGTCGGTGGCGACGCGGCGCAGCAGGGACTCCACCTCGTCCTCGGTCAGCGGGTCGCCGAAGACCTCGTGCTGCATCTCGAGCATCGCGCGGACGTCGGCCTCGTCCGTGACCTGCCGCAGGGTAACGCCCTCGGGCAGCGACAGGTCGAGGGCCAGCAGCTTCGCCTCACCGATCATGATGGACTCGGGCTCCTCCGGAACGAAGCCGTTCGCCAGCAGCGCCTCGTGCAGCCCCGGCGCGTGGTCGTGCCCCCGCGTCTTCCACTCGACCTGACCGATGGCCGGATCATCCTGGAAGTGGGCGAGGGCCGCGGGAACCAGAGCGCCGGCATCGGCCCCGCCCAGATCGCGATAGGTGATGAAGCCACGGCCGCCGGGGAAGGTCACGAGGCGCAGCGGGCCCTGCCGGGCGACCGAGACCGCGCCCGGCGTCTCGGCGTCGGTGCGAAGCTGATCGTCGTACGCAGCAAGAAGGTGGTTGGTCACGCGGGCCACAGTGCAGCGATCGAGCCGAGCGGGCAACCGGTTTTCAGAGGCCGAGCCGGTGGCGACGAGCGCCACGCCTGGGCCACGAGCTGCGCGGATCGTCGTGGAATCATGGTGGGGTGACGATTACGGTGACCGACGTGCCCGAGAAGGACCGCTTCGAGGCGCGCGACGACGACGGAACCCTGGCCGGCGTGATCACCTATCAGGTGACCGGCAACGTCGTCGCCTATACCCATACCAAGGTCGAGCCCGATTTCGAGGGCCACGGCGTGGGCGGCCTGCTCGCCCGCACGGCGATGGACGACGCCCGGACCAGGGGGCGTACGGTCGTGCCGATCTGCCCGTTCCTGGCGAGCTGGCTCGACGAGCACAAGGAGTACGACAAGATCGTCGCCCGCTCGCACCGGCGCGTGAAATAGCCCGCGCTCACGAGAAGGGCGTGACCGGCCGCTCCTGGGGTTCGCCGTCGATGAGCAGGTCGACGCGCTCGTTGTAGAAGCAGAGCAGGTCCCGGATCTTCGGCTGCTCGGCGATCGGCGCCGGGTAGCTCCACGCCGCGTCGGTCAGGGCCGGATGCGACCAGTAGCGGGCGACCCCCTTGTACGGGCATCGCGTCACCGTCTCGCTGGCGGTCAGCAGGTCGGTGCGCACGTCGGCGAACGGCAGGTAGTAGCGGGGCGGCAGGTGCGTCTCGAAGAGCAACACCGGCCGTACGCTGTTCGCCACCTCCTGCCCGTCGATGAACACCTGCACGCGGCGGGAGGCGTGCAGAGCGTCGACCCGGTGGCGCGGCGAGCGGGCGTGCACGTGGACGCGTTCGTCCTCCTCGTACCAGTCGAGGCTCTCCCACGAGAACGTCACGCGGCCCTTGAGCTCGTCGAACCGGTCGTCGGACCATGCCGCGTCCTCGATCTTGCGGCCGTCCGCGACCACCGACCACCTGCTCCCGGTGCCTTCGACGAGCACGTCCGGCCGCACATCGTCGTACGGGATGAAGTAGGTCGGGAAGCCGTGCTCGCTGATCTCGTCGAGGAGCAGGGCGCGGACGCTGTCGGCCACGACGGTGCCGCCGAGGCGGACTCGCACGCGGCGCGGCGTCGGCTCGATGACCGTCTCGGGGCCCTTGAACTCGTACATCTCTCTGGCATACACCCTCGGGCTACGCGACGGTAAGAGGTCGCGCGAGCCGGGCGGAGAGCCAGTCGAACGCGGGCGCCTCCATCAGCCGCCAGACCGTGCTGTTGTGACCGCCGCGCTTGACGACCGCGGTGGTGACTTCCAGGGGCGTACGGGCTGACGCCGCCAGTTCTTGCGACTCGTGGGCCGATTCCAGGTCGTCGCCGGCCCAGCCGAGCCACAGCGCGACCGGGGGTTGGGGAAGGTTTCGCAGCCGCCAGAGCGGATTGTTGGTCGTGTTCTGCGAGCCGTCGTCGATGTCGATCCCGGGCGCGGCATATCCGGACAGGCTCGCGGCAGCGGCGTATTTGTCCGGGTGGCGCAGCAGCAGGTTGATCGCGCAGAACGCCCCGGCCGAGTATCCGGTCAGACCCCATCCGGCGGCGTCGGGGCGTACTCGGAAGTGGGCCTTCGCATAGGCGGGCACGTCGACGGTCAGGTAGGTCTCGGCCTGCGGGCCGTCGCGCATGTCGGTGCACTCGGTGTCGCGCAGGGGATCGGGGGTCTGGCTGGGGAAGAGGACCACGGTCGGGGCCATCCGGCCGGCGGCGATCTCGCGATCGAGGACGGACTGGACGTCGAGGTCACGCAGCCAGAACTCGGGGGTTCCGGGAAAACCGTGGAACGCCGTGATCACCGGGTAGCGGTCGGAGCCGGTGTTGTAGGCGGCGGGCAGATAGACGTACATGGGAAGCGTCAGCGCGCCCGGCACGGTGACCATGCGTAGCTGACTGCCGCCGGGGTCGTCCTTCACCACGCTCGGGAAGATCTCGGTGAGGCGATTGACCTGCACCCCGGCGGCTGCGGCGACGCTGATCAACGACAAGACGGCCAATCCCGTACGGGCTACAGGTCGCGATCGGTTCCAGACAGTGGCGAGCAGGACGGCCGTCAGCAGCACCGCGGCCAGCGACAGGACGGTGCTCATGAAGGCAGCCGTAAAGGTGGGGCGAGGGCGGGGGGCAGGGCGTCGACCGGGCGTCGGGGGAGCGGGCCGTTGCCTTCCACGGCCCAGTCGGTGGTGGTTACCCGCAGGTCGCGGCGCAGCTCGGCGGGGAGGGTGCGGAGGGCTTCGGCGGTCGTGCGGGCGGTGGGCTTGAGGGCCACGATGACGGCGTCGGGGGTGGCCTTCGGCGGTTCGTTGAAGTCGACCACCACTGGGAAGGTCACGTCGGGCCGGTCGTGGTAGTCGTCGGGCAGGACGATGGTGGGCGGTTCGGCTAGATGCCAGGCGCTCAAGCCCGGCGGGCGCCAGACGAAATCCCGTCCTTCTTCATCGAGAAGTCCCGGGGTCGGCGGCTCGGCGACCGCGATCGTGCCGGTGTCGCCGCGCAGCGCGTCCCACGACGGGTAGAAGCGCTCCCACCGGTTGACGATCAGACCCGCGGTGACGACCAGCAGCGCCTCGACCAGCAGCACGCTCGCCGTGCGGCGCAACCACCCACGGCGGCCCCAGCCGCGGACGGTGATCACCGCGGCCAGCACGGTCAGCGCGGCCGCCAGCGCGATGAGCGGCACGCCGACGAGCGTCATGGGCCAATCGTCGCCGCCGGAACGGTCGACTGCCCTGTGTTCTTACTCAGCAGGCTCCACCGGTTTAGGTTCCGGCTTGGCCAGCAACTCGGTACGGGGTGATTTCACTCGTTCCGTCCGGGGTGCCGGCTCCTTCCGGACCGGCTCTGCCTCTGTCGCGTCCATCACCGCCGGTTCCGGTTCCAGCGCCTCGACGCGGCTGTGCCGGCGGCGCAGCCACCACCCGTACCCGGCGGCGGAGACGCAACCGGCCGCGGCCAGGATCACCACCGCGATCAGCCGCTGCTGAGCCTCCGACTCGCACGCCGCCCGGAAATCGGCGAACCCCGGCCCGGGCGGACGGTGGTTCCCGACCAGGGTTCCGCAGTCGACGGTCTCGTAGAAGTCGGGACGGAACGCCCGGGTCAGCACCAGGGCCGCCGGTGTCAGGAGCACCGCGCAGGACACCGTACGGCCGATCCACTGCTCGAAGGTCGCGTTCCCGCCGGACAGCCCCCGGATCACCGCCGCGAGAACCGCACCCGCGACCGCCACGAAGATCGCGACAAGCCCGGCCCGCGGGAAGGCGACGCTGTTCGTGTAGTAGCTCCGATAGTCCGAGAGCAACGCGAAAATGAACACGAGCGCGCCGACCGCCAGGCAGGCGATCACGATCCGCCTCGGCAGATTCACTGGCGTACGCGGCATATGCACCCCCTTATGCCGAATCGTAACCCTCGTGAGGCCCGCTCACGTCCGGTTCCCGGCGGCTCGATAGCCTGCGCTGTGCCTGATCTTGACCTCCTGCTTTCCGACCCCGGCCTCGAACGCCACGAACTCGGGACGGTGCACCTGCCGACGGGCCAGGTCGTGGGGTGCGACCCGCTCATGCCGAGCACCGAACCGTTCCTGGACGCGGTGGAGCCCGGCCGCTACCCGCTGCGGGCCTGGTTGGCGGTGCCGCAGCGCCGGGTCGCCGCGCTGCAGTTGGGGCGTCGTAGAGCCGGGCTGACCTATGGTTGCCGGCATGCGGTTGGCGTGGGTCTCGGCGCGGGAGTCACGACCGAACCGCGCGGGAATCGGCGGGGATGACGCCGACATCCGCGACTGGTGACGAGGGAACGTCGGCATGGCCTGGTACTGGCAGACGCTGATCAGCGTCGCGGCAGCCCTGCTGCTGACCTGGATCGCCCTCGTTGTGGCGCTGCTGATCCTCAAGCCCGACACCGCGCGGCTGAAGGAAGCCCTCCGGCTGCTACCGGACCTGCTCCGGCTCCTGCGTCGCCTGGCCGCCGACTCGACCCTGCCCCACGGGGTCCGCCTTCGCCTCGGTCTGCTGCTCGCCTACCTGGCCATGCCCTTCGACCTGATCCCGGACTTCATCCCCGTCCTCGGCTACGCCGACGACGCGATCATCATCGCCGCCGTGCTTCGCTCCGTGGTTCGCCGGGCCGGCCTTGACGCCGTCCGCCGGCACTGGCCCGGCAGCGACGACGGCTTCGTCGTCCTCAGGCGCCTCGCCGGCCTCGACCGCTGACATCCCCGGCACGGCGGGGCCGCCGACGCGTCATGGACGGCGGGGCACGCGGGGAACGCGAAACGGCGGCCACCCCGGCTGTGAGCCGGAGGTGACCGCCGTTTCCCGAGTTCCGATCAGCGCGTGGAGCCGCTGGGGTCAGACGTTGTAGTACATCTCGAACCAATCAAGGTCGATCTGCTAGCTGCGGAAACGCGACTGTTTAAGCCTTTGAGCTGCTCCGATGCCTGTCATCGATTGCCGTCGTTTTACGCTACTTCTTGGGCTGATCTGTGCCCTAGCTGTGCCCAGCGATCTTTAACCAGACGAAGGGGTCCGAGGCTTCCCGTCGCGCGGGCGCAGCCCAATCGGGCCGCGCTGCCGACCGCAGGCACGCTCCACCGCTTGCGGTCGGCAGCGCGGTCTGATTGCCTCCGGCGCGTGACGGGAAGCCTTTCCCCGAGCGACCGCCGGAGGCTGATCCCGGGGTGCAGGGTCGGAGACCCTGCCCGCCGGAGGCAGGGGTTGAGTTGAAGCGTGATCGTCCACGAAGTGTCTGACCCGTAGGATGCGAATGAGGCTCCCAGCGTCTGCTGGCGTGCCTTGGCGACGGCGGCGAATAGCTCGCAGACCACTCGCCGTCAGATCATCAACGCTGCGAGATGAACGCGATGACGACTGCTCCTACGGTCGCGACGAGTGGAGCCCCGTACTTCATGTACGCAAGGATGACCGCGTTACGTCCGGATATGGCTCTGTCGGCAGGGTCGTCTAGCTCAGGCCCGATTGGCGCCGATGCTGGCAGGTCTGGTGCCGTGTCCAATGTCGTGCTCCTCCTACTCACCTGGGTTGGGAACCATCCGATGCACCCAACTCGGTGAGGCGGAGGGCTCGATGGGACGAGAAGCACAGTACCAAGATGAACCAAGATGCGCCATCTTAGACAACAGTGAACCCCGCCGGACCGGCTGAGGCGCATCTTCACGTACGAGCTTGAGCCATTCCAAGCTGATGCGTGCCATACTTGACCACATGGTCACCAAGTTGAACAACCCTGAGCGATGGCAGCGGCAGCAGGATCTGGCTGCCACGGTTCGACAGCGACGGTTGGACCTTGGGCTCAGTCTGCGCGCGGCTGCCGACCAGGCGGGAGTAGCGCGCGGGACCTGGATGGCGCTCGAAGGGGGCAATCGGGTAATTCTTGCCAATAACCATGCCGCCATTGAGAGGGTGCTGCAGTGGACGTCCGGCAGGATTGCGCGACTGCTCGAAGATGGCGACTCGGCAAGCGCCACCACGTCGGAGGAAGTTGAGAAGCGGGGTCACGCCGCTGTGCCGGTGATGGATGATGCGGTAGAGAGGATCTATCGGAGCAACCTGCCGGCAGAGAAGAAGCTCCAAATCATCCGGATGATGCTTGCCGAGCGACAACGTGCTGAGGAGCGCCTGCTTCAACTGGCGGACGAGCTGGTTGCGCTAGCTCAGAATTCCGGCGAGAAGCCTTCCACCTAGGGGGCTTCGAGCGACCTAAAGGGCGTAGCGGCCCAAAGTGATACCCGGCTTCCCATTCGCGGATAGCCGGGCTTCGTCGTGTTCTGCCAAAGTTTCGCATGCGCAGCAGGGTCGACGCCGGAGCCGAAGGCGAGAGGCGTCGATTCCCTGCCGCGCCTTGAAGATGTAGAGAAAGTTCTCACCGACGGTGGCTGGGTGTGGCCCGCGTCAGGTCCAGGGTCGGTAGCTGATCAACTGGTTACCCAGACGCAGAAGCTGGCTCCCGTAACGGGGAGCCAGCTTCTGCGTAGCGGTCGTGGCGGTGTTGCGTTCAGGAGCGCGTTTCGGCCACGATCCAGTCCAAGTACGGTTCCCAGCCGCCCGTGATGGGCAGGACAATTAGCTCCGGAACCTCACCGCTGTGGTGCTCGGGAAGCCAGGCCTTGAGGTCGTTGACCCTGTCAGCGGCGGTCTTGATCCACAGTTGCCACTCGGGCTCGTCGTAGATCTCGCCCTTCCACCGGTAGACAGCCCGGATGGGTGAGGTTACCTGCACGCATGCGGCTAGTCGGGCTTCGACCAGCTCGTGAGCGAGCTTGCTGGCCTCCTCTTCAGACGGCGTTGTAGTCAGGACTACGACGTGTTCACTGGTCATCGGGCTCTCCTTCGAATGTTGCTGCGGTTCGCAGTGCCTTGATCCCTCGTGTGCTCTTGAGGTCGTTGACGAGTCGCACGACCTGCTCCTCGGACTTGCCGAGCGCGCCCCATCCCGATAGGAGGTCGCCATCGTGGCTGGTTCCGGTCCAGATGCCTCGTGCGTCTTCGCCATGTGTGTGGAGCCCGAAATAGAGGCTGCCCTTCGACGCGACGCCACCATCGTTTGCGGCGTACCAGCCGATAAGCAGGCGGTTGTCCCACAGTCGCAGCTCGCCGCGCCAGTGATACCCCCCCTCTTCGAGGGTGAGGGGCACCCGAGTCCCCCCTGGGTCGTTCACGGTTCCGCGCGACGTGGTCTGTATGGCGATGAGGTCGTCCTGCTGCATGAACTGGACCGTCTGTGCAGTGACTTGATCGCTGCCGTCGTTGCTGGTCTGCCAACTCATCCACCACTCGCCGGTCAGGTCGACGCGGTGACTTGGAAGGTCGCCCACCAGCTCCAAGACGTTCATGCGCAGAGCACGCGCGATTGCGATGCCCACGGAGAGTAACGGCTGCTGCTCGCCAGCCTCGTACCTGCGTATCTGCCGGGTGTTCACGCCTGACGCCTCTGCGACCTGCGCTTGAGATAGGCCCAGCTCCGTGCGGCGGCGGCGGATTGCCGCCCCCGTCACGTTTTCCATGTCCTCGGTGCTCACTTCTCAAGTGTAGAGGCTTTTTAGTCCTTGACAAGCGGACCACTAGGGCGGATTGTGGGACTCATAGGGCACCTGATGAGGACTAGAAAGTCCTCTGAGTGCGTCAAAGACTGCATCTGGGGAGGACGGATGTCAGGAAGTCTGTTCGAGAGATCGCCGGTGAGCGAGTTCGCGATTGTCGAGCCGCCGGTGTCGCAGTGGTACGCGCGGCGTGCCTGGGTCACGGCGTTGGTCGTGGGTCTGGCGTTGGACGTGCTGGTGACTGCGGTGCTGAGCGTGTTCTATCCGCTGCTGCTGGCGGTGGTGTGGGGCGCGCTGGTTGGCGCGGTCTGCGCGTTTCTGGCGGCGGTGCTGGTGCGTGTCTGGCCGGTGTTGCGGGCGCTGTGGTGGTGGTCGTTCGAGATCACAACCTCGGTGGTCGTGGCCGGTGGCTGGGTCGCGCTGGCGCATACGGCGGCCTGGTGGGTGGCCTTGGCTGTGCTGGTGGCGGTGGCGGGCGTGGTGTTCGTGCCGCGTCGGCCGCGTCGGTTTGTGTGGGCGTGGTCGTGGTGTCTGGTGGTTCGTCACCGGCTGCGGCTGTGTTTCGCGACGCTGGTCCGCTCGCAGGTGCGGGTGACCGGTGGCCGTCCGGCGGCGTTGCCGCTGCTGCTGTGGGCCCGTCCGACGCTCGCTGGTGAGCGGGTGTGGCTGTGGCTGCGGCCGGGCCTGTCGCTGGAGGACCTGGAAGGTAGGGCGTCGCTGATCGCGGTGGCCTGTATCGCCAGGCAGGTGCGGATAGCTCCCGCGTCGGAGCGGTACGCCGCGCTACTGCGCGTCGACATCGCCCGTCGGGACCCGCTGAGCGGCCGGATCGATTCGCCGCTGGCGCTGCTGATCCCGAGCCTGCGCAACACCGATGCGGACGTGCCGGTGTCTCCGGCCGTGCCGCCGGTCGGCCTGGAGCTGGCCGACATCGAAGAGCCGGCACCGGAACCGTCCCGTCGGGGTGGTCGGTGATGACGGTTCAAGCCGTGGTGATCGGCATCTCTGAGAGTCCAGCGGAGATCGAGCCGATGCGCCACGACAGCGAGGTCTGGATCCGCCTCGGACATCTGTCGCTGTATGTCCGCGCAGCGGACATCGAGCGGTTGTCGACCGCTCTGGATCAAGCCCGCGAGGTGTTGAAAGCCAGCGCCTCGAAGTCGGAAGACAAGGAGTAACCAGCAATGGCGAACGAAACCAGCATGACGATGGTCGGCAACCTGACCGCCGATCCAGAACTGCGGTTCCTGCCCAACGGCACGGCGATGGTGAAGTTCACGATCGCCTCTACCCCGCGCACCCTCGACCGGCAGTCGGGCGAGTGGAAGGACGGCGACCCGCTGTTCATGGCGTGTACCGCGTTCCGCGACATCGCCGAGCACATCGCCGAGTCGCTGCAAAAGGGCACGCGGGTCATCGTGCAGGGCCGGTTGCGGCTGTCGCGGTGGGAGACCCCGGAAGGCGACAAGCGCTCCGCGTATGGCTTGGACGTCGACGAGATCGGCCCGAGCCTGCGTTTCGCTCAGGCGAAGGTCACCCGCATGAACCGCAAGGGCGGCGACGGGTTCACCCCGGAAACCGTGCCGGACGACGCCTGGGCCTCCGCGGCTCCGGCGGCGGCCTGACAGGGGGATAAGTCGTGTCTCCTGTCCTGGTTGCTGAGACCGCCGACGGTGCGGTCGAGCTCGGCCCGGCCCTGTCGATTTTCGATCCGGTGCACGTCGGGATCGATGAGTTCGGCCAGCCGGTCCGGGTCCCGCTGATCTACCGCAACATGCTGATCGGTGGGGAACCGGGGGCGGGAAAGTCGGCGCTGCTCAACGCCTTGGTGGCGCACGCCGCGCTGTCGCTGGACTGCCGGCTGTGCCTGCTCGACGGCAAGCAGGTCGAGCTGGGCCAGTGGCGCGGCTGTGCGGACGCGTTCGTCGGCCCGGACATCGTCAAGGCCAACATCCTGCTCACGCGGTTGCAGACGATGATGGATCGCCGGTACACGTATCTGCTGGCGTGCAAGCGCCGGAAGATCACCCCGAACGATACGTTCCTGCCGTACGTGGTGGTCATTGACGAGATCGCCTTTTACTCGGCCACGACCGGGGACAAGAAGCAGCGCGAAGAGTTCGCGGCGCTGCTGCGTGACCTGGTCGCCCGGGGCCGGGCGGTCGGCATCATCGTCATCGCCGCCACCCAGCGGCCGTCCTCGGACATCATCCCCACTTCGTTGCGGGATCTGTTCGCGTGGCGGTTCGCCGGACGGTGCACCAATGACAGCTCGTCGGACATCGTCCTCGGGCATGGCTGGGCTAATCAGGGCTGGACTGCGAACAGCATCAGCCCGAACAACCCCGGCGCGGGTCTGCTCATCGCCGAAGGCGGCAGCCCGCAACTAATCAAGACCGCGTACCTGGATGACCTCGTCTGCGCGGCCATCGCCGACTACGCGGCCACCCTGCGCGCCATTGCTCCGCCGATCGACGGCCGGAAACTTCGGCCCGTCCCGGCGGCGGCCTGACGCGTCCACAAGCCTCCCGGAATCCCGGGCGGACAAACCGATCCACGGAAGGAGGGCCGCTCTCATGGCCCGACGCAATCTCCCCGAGCGGCTGGTGCAGCCGGTCCGGACTATCCACTACGTGGACCCGGCGATGCAGTCGGACCTGCAAAGGTACGGGCTGCTGAACGCGGCCGAGATCATCCGGCAGAAGCAGCGCAACTCCGAGCTGTACCTGAAGTGGCAGATCCGCCAGGCCGAGATCAAAGAGCGCGACAAGAAGTTTCGCCGGTTCTGGCTCGGCTTCGGCGCCCTCGTCGGCCTGGTGCTGCTGGTCGTCGTGTTCATCGGCGGCTGGTGGCTGTGGACCATCGCGGGTCTCGGCGTCCTCGCCGTCCCCGTGGTCCTGCTGTTCGCGGGCGCGCTCGCGGCGGGTGGCCACCGCTGCATCACCATCGTGCAGCACATGCACTGACCAGCACCAACAACCCCGGGCCGCAAGGTCCGAGCGGACGACACCGAACTCAGCCGTGGAAAGCAGATCGGTGCCGCCGCCCCTTCACCAACCCCGTTCCGATGGAAGGAGTCGGCGTCATGAACCCTACCCAAAACCCGGAGAACACTGCTCCGGAACCCGGCCTGCCGGCCAAGCACCCCCGGTTCTTCGACCTGCTCGACAAGGTCCCCGGCGGCGTCGGCATCCGTGCCCGCCTGTCGGCGGCCCTCGGCAACCCGGTCGATGACACGGTCACCTTCGAACCGACCGAAACCGGCATCGCCGCCCTCGATACCCCGGCCCCGGCTGAAGAGCCGGTCGCGTGGGTCGCGGTCAGCGGCTGGTGCGAGGTCTGCGGGAACGCGCTGCCGTGGAAGCGCACGTGGAACGAGCCGCTGTGCTCCGCCTGCGTGAGCGTGGCCCGGCCCGACATCCGGCCGAGCAGCAACGGCCCGGCCGAGCCGCCGTCGTCGTGCCCGGTCGACCTGGTCACCGCAACCAACGATCAGGTCACCGGACGGGTGCTGCGCTCGGCTGCGCTGTACCTGCAACGGCACGGCTGGACTCAAGGCGCGTACTACGACGCCACCACCGGGATCTTCACACCCCCGGCGGACATGGTCGGCGCGATCGGCATGGTCTGCTACGGCGGACCGGTCGACGCCCCGGCGCAACACTTCGACTCGCCCGGCTTCCTCGACTTCGAGGCCGCCGTGCTGCACTTGGACCGGTATCTGCTGGCCGAGAACGGCAGCGAGTCGTACGAGTTCAACGACGCCAAAGGACGCCGTCTCGACGACGTCCTGTACGTGCTGCGCGACGCGGCGACCCGGCCGGCCGACGAGCTGATCGACGCCCTCAAGGCGATCGATCAGCTCAACGCCGACGTGGCCGCCGTCATCGGCGGGCTGCTTCCTGGCGGAGCCTTCGCTGAACTCGGCGAAGCTGCGGCTGTCGCCACCGACCAGGACAGCGACGACGGGCACAACTTCGTCGACTGCCTGTTCTGCGGCGCTCCGGGCGGCTACCCGTACTGCCAGCGCTCGGACTGGCCCGGCCGACGGGCGATGTCGTGCGCCGAGGTAGTCGCGGCAGACGACGCTGACTCGGACGGCGGTGACGTCCGATGACCAAGAACACCGTCAAGCCTGCCTTGACGCCGAAGCCGCGTAAGCGGGCCAAGCGTCAGGTGGAAACGGCCGCGTTCGACGCGTTCACGCGCCGGATTCTGCGGGCCTACGGCTCGCGCGTCGCCGCTGGTGATGTTGAGGCCCTCGCTTCGCTCTCGCAGCTGTCCAGCGAGGTCGACGCGGTGACCCGCCTTGCCGTCGCCGGACTGCGCAAGGCTCCTTACTCCTACTCGTGGTCCGAGATCGCCGGTCGGCTTGGTATCAGCAAGCAGGCCGCGCAGCAGCGCTACGGCGAGCGGACCAGCCGGGGCACCTTGGATCGGCGCCTTCTTGACGCCGGACTGCATGTCTCGGTGGCGGACCTCGTGCAGGTGTTCGCCGATCACCACCCTGGTATCCCGGCCGCTTCGGTGTGCCCGGGATGCGGCTTCCGCTACCCCGACGGGGTCCTCGATTGCCCCACGAACGCCACTGTGCGTCCGCTGCTGCGGCGGCGGCGTGGGGAGGACCGGGCAGCGGTCGCCCGACTCACCGGCGAGCAGATGGAAGACCTGCTCAAAGCCAACGCATCCAAGGTCACCCGCGCGTCCCGGCGCGCGAGGCCCGAACCACCGACCACACCTGGCTATCAGGCGCGGTCGCTGTTCGACCTCGCCGGAAAGGACGTGTCCCGATGACTGACAGCCGACCCAACACCAACCCCGCCCCCGCCACGACGGAGGGCACCGTACCGGCATTCCGGTTCCACTACTACCTGGCCATCACCGAGTTTTCGGGTTCCAGCATCCGCACGGCGGAGATGGAGCTGCACCGCTCGCGGCCGATCCAGACGATGGACGACGTCGCGAGCGTCAAGCAATGGCTGCGTAAGGAACACGGATTCGTCAACGCGCAGGTGTCGTTCAGTCTGCTGCGCACCGATCCCGCCCGCCCTTCGGGACGGTCGTGATGACCATTCACAACTACGAGATCAACACGGCGGCTGACTCGACCGCGCAGCCGATGGCTGACGTGCAGGCTCAGATCGCCCGGGTGGACACCAAAGCGTCCATCCTGTTCGGGTTCGCCCTGGCTGCCCTGACCGGTGGCACCGTGATCGTGTCCAAGGCGCATCTGCACGGCCCGTCGGCCGTCAGCGCCGCGATCGCGGCCGACATGCTCTGTGTCGCGCTGGTGCTGCTCGGCTTGGCCATCCGGCCGAACCTGAACGGTAACCACGGCTTCCTGCGCTGGGCCGCCGCGCCCGACGCCAGCAAGCTCCACACGGACCTGCACGCCGTCTCCGACGTACAGGAGCGCGTCGCGCACCTGTACGCGATGGCGCGCAGCGCCCGGACCAAATATCAGCGTGTCCGCCTGGCCGTCGACTCGCTCGGCGTGGCCCTGGCCTTCGCGCTGCTGACGGCGATCCTCGCCAACCTCGGCCGGTGACCGCCATGGTGATCACTGGTCGTGGCTGGGCCTACATCGGTGCCGTCCTCGGCGGCACAGTGTCGATCGCCGCGAACATCGCTCACTCCTACGTCCCGCCCGCGAGCCTGGCTCCGGCGCTGGCGGCGGAGTGGTCACCCAAGCTCGGTGCCGTCATCGGTGCCGTGTTCTGGCCGCTGGCGTTGTTCGTCGGCACCGAGATCCTGACCCGGGTGGCCTGGCCCTCCGGGCTCGGCTGGCAGCTGCTGCGCTTCGGTGGTCTGACCCCCGTCGCGTTCGTCGCTGCCCTGGTCTCCTACCGGCACCTGTCCGGGCTCCTCAAGTACTACGGCGAGGACCCCATCACCTGTGTGCTCGGCCCGCTTGCTGTCGACGGGCTGATGGTGATTTCCTCCGCCGCCCTGCTGGCGACGGCGGAACGCGCCCACACAATCGAATCCCTGACCACCCTGGCGTCGACCCCCATCACGGTCGTCGCCCCGCCCGCCGCCCCGGCACACAGCACCACCGCGCCGGAACCGGTAGGCGAACCCGAGCCGACCACGGAACCGGCAGTGACGCCGGAACCCGTGCCGGCCCCCCGGCCCGAACCCGTGCCGACCCCGGCCCAGGTTGCCCCTCGGATCCCCCGGGACCCGGCGAAACTCCCGCTGCGACCGCCCGCCACTCGGCCGGCCACTGCAAGCGCCTCGAAGACCAAGCCCCGCCCGACCGCGCCGACACGCGCGGCTGAGCCGCTGGCCGCTCCCGCCACCGACAACCCTGTCACCGAGCTGGAGCCCGCACAGCTGCCTCTGCCGTACACCGTCGACCCGGCCGTGCTGGTCAAGGCCCGCGAGACCGCCATGCAGTACCGCACCGAACACGGCACACCGATCAAAGCCGGACAGCTCGCCGCCCGTCTCCGGGTGAACTCCGAGACCGCAGCCCAGGCCCTGGCCGTGCTCGACCTCGAACCGGACAGCCCCACCAAGCACACGCCGACCGTCAACGGCAAGCCTGTGAAGGCCCACCGGTGACCGTCTCCACGTTGAGCGTCGTACCCGAAGCAACCGCTTCGGGTACGGCCCCCAGCGTCGAGCCGCAACCGCAAAATCTCCTGCCGACCCCCGCGAGGTCACCCTCTGCAGCAGGAACTCTTACGGCCGCCCCCTCGTGGTGGGTCCGCTCGGCCGACCTGCAGAAGCAGGCGGTCGCCCGCGCCGCCCGCCCCGACTATGACGCCTGGCTAGCCCACGTCAAACCGGCTTCCGCATGCGTGCGGCCGGTCCGGCTGGCCGGAACCATCGCCACCATCGAAGCCGCCACCGGACGGCTGCTCGCCGAACGTGCCACCGCGGACATGCCGGACGGGGTCATCTACAAGCCCTGCGGCAACCGCCGTGAATCAGTGTGCCCGTCCTGCTCGAAGCTGTACCAGCGCGACGCCTACCAAGTCGTCCGCTCGGGCCTGATCGGCGGCAAGGGAGTCCCGGAGCAGGTCGCCCACCATCCGGCCGTGTTCCCGACGTTCACCGCGCCCGGCTTCGGTGAGGTCCACACCCGCGCCGTGAAGCGGCACACCTGCACCCGGCGCACCGACTGCGACTGCCGCCCGGAACCGTGCCACGCCCGCCGCGACATCTCGGTCTGCCCGCACGGTGTCCGGCTCGTGTGCTTCGCCCGCCACGCCGCAACCGATCGCAACCTCGGCACACCGCTGTGCCTTGACTGCTACGACCACGACGCTCAAGCCGTCTGGAACCTCAGCGCGGGCGAGCTGTGGCGGCGCACCACGATCGCGGTCAACCGGTATGTGCGGCGGCTCTGCCGCGCACGCGGAATCCCCTACGTGGCAAAGGTTTCCGGCAACGGCAAGGTACGGATGGTCCCGCCCGTACGGCTGTCGTTCGGCAAGGCAGCCGAAATGCAACGGCGCGGCGTCGTGCACTTCCACGCCATCGTCCGGCTCGACGGCCTCGACCCAACCGACCCCGCCGCGATCGTCGCGCCCCCCGCCGGGATCGACGCGGCCGACCTGGTCGACGCGATCGACCACGCGGCCCGGACGGTCAGCTTCGCCACCGAACCGCACCCGGCCGCGCCCGGCGGCTGGCGGATCGGCTGGGGCGAGCAGGTCCTCACCAAGGTGATCACCGTGGCCGGGGCCGGTGAGGTCACAGACGCCCAGGTCGCCGCCTACCTGGCCAAGTACGCCACCAAGTCGACCGAGGTCACCGGCCACGCCTCAACTCGACTGACGGACGAGACGGTCAACGTCTACGCCGATCCCGACGGCACCCACACCGAACGACTGGTGGAGGCGTGCTGGATCCTCGGGCGGCCCCGTGAATGGCGACGGCTGCGACGGTGGGCACACATGCTCGGCTTCGGCGGCCACTTCCTCACCAAGAGCCGCCGCTACTCGATCACCTTCGCCCTGCTCCGCCACAACCGCGTCGTCTTCCGCCGCACCGAAACGGCCGGCCCCGACGCGGGCGAACCAGTGGCCGAGCCGACCACACTCGTCGTCAACTTCCTGGAGTTCGTCGGCTCCGGATGGCGGACCCCGGCTGACGCGATGCTCGCCAATACTTCCTCAGCGCTCGCCCGTGACCACCAGCAGGCCGCCAGGCAGTACCTAACCACCACAGCGGCCTGACCCGCGATCCACCGTCAAGCAATCCCTGACGGCGTTCTTTGACAACTCCACAGCGATAGGTGAACCCACCCCCGGCCGGTCCCGAGCCTTCTCTGTGTCTCTCAGCGCCCAAACCTGGAAGGAAACACTCCTGTGACAGTTCGAACCCGGCCCCTGCTGTCGGTCCGTCTCATCGGACGTCCCGATGTCGTCGCCGAGCAGAAGGCCTATCTGATTGCCCACCTGAGGCGGACGCTTGGCGACCGCACCGTCTGCCGAACCAGTACCCATCCCGCCGATTACCGCAACGACATCCGTGTCTACCTCACCGTGAAGGAGGTTCCCCGAGATGACTGACTCGCAATCCGACGATCTCTGGTCCATCGAACGCACTGCGCAATACCTCGGGATTCCGGTGGCCACGCTTTACCAGTGGCGGCATCGCCGCACCGGTCCGCCAGGTCGGCGGGTTGGGCGCTACATCCGCTACGACCCGGCCGAGGTCCGAGACTGGTACTACAGGCAGGCAGCCTGATGCCTATCGACGACCTTTGGTACCTAAGGGCGCGCGGTCCGAACCGGGAACGGCTGCCATCGAAGCGACACGGCCGGGGCAAACGGTGGCGAGTCCGCTGGAACGATGACCAGGGGCAGGCGCGCGAACGCCTGTTCGAACGCAAGGTCGATGCGGAACTCTTCGACGCAAACGTCCGGGCCGACGTCAGCCGAGGCCAGTACATTGACGATCGGGCAGGAAGGGCCACCGTCAGCTCTCTCGCCGAGCAGTGGCGAGAGAGCCAGTTGCATATCGAAAGCACGGCGATCCGGGTCGAGCACGCCATTCGCCTGCACATCCTGCCGGGCCTCGGACAGCTGCAGATCGGGCAGGTTCGCCGGAGCAAGGTGCAGGCATGGGTGCGGGACCGCAGTCTTGTACTAGCGCCGACCACGCTGCGGGTGGTCTACGGCTATCTGAACGCGATGTTCAGCCTGGCGGTCCGCGACCGGCTCATCGGCATCTCGCCTTGCACCGACATCCGGCTACCCGTCGTCGACCGTGGTAAGCGGGTCATCCCGTCACCCGAGCAGGTGCACCGGTTGGCGGAACTCATGCCAGCTCGCCTCTCAGCGGCCGTCTACGTGGCAGCCGGTTGTGGGCTGAGGCTGGGAGAGGTGCTCGGCCTGGAGATCGAAGACATCGACTTTGATCGGGCGGAGTTGTCGGTCCGGCAGCAGCTCAAGTCACACAAGGGCCGGCCGCCGTATCTCGGTCGGCCGAAGACCAAGACCAGCGTCCGGACGGTAGAGCTGCCGGATGTTGTCGCGGCGGCTCTCCGCGAACATTTGGAGGGCACTGGTGCCCCGGTTGAGATCGACGACGACACGGACCCACGGCGTCCGGTGCGACGACCGGCGGCGTTGGTGTTCAGAGGTGCTGACGGCAACCCCGTGATCGCATCGACGTTCTCGCGAACCTGGACGCCTGTGCGGGCGAAGGTGGGGTTGCCGATGCGGTGGGGATTCCACGGGCTCCGGCACTACTACGCGACTCTGCTGATCCACGCTGGTGCGAGCGTCAAGACGGTGCAACTGGCGCTTGGCCACTCGACACCCACGGTGACGCTCAACGAGTACGTGCACGAATGGCCGGACGCGCTTGACCGCACGCGCTCCCTGGTCGATGGCGCGCTCGGGCAACGCGAAACGGCGGCCACCTCGACCAGGGGCCGAGCATGACCGCCGTTCCTCAATCTGTGCCCACGTTGTGCCCAAGATCGGACCAGCGGCTGTTTTCGCTGGTCAAGGGCCTAGTGACGGTCAGACGTTGTAGTACATCTCGAACTCGTGCGGGGTCGGGCGGAGGCGTACCGGGTCGATCTCGTTGGCGCGCTTCCAGTCGATCCAGGTGGAGATCAGGTCGTCGGTGAAGACGCCGCCGGCGGTCAGGAACTCGTGGTCGTTCTCGAGGCTGTTCAGAACGGCGTCGAGCGAGCCGGGGACCTGCTTGACGTCGCCCCACTCCTCCGGCGGGAGGTCGTAGAGGTCCTTGTCGATCGGGGCCGGGGGCTCGATCTTGTTCTTGATGCCGTCGAGGCCGGCCATCATCTGGGCCGAGAACGCCAGGTAGGGGTTGCTCGACGGGTCGGGCACGCGGAACTCGACGCGCTTGGCCTTCGGGTTGCTGCCCGTCACCGGGATGCGGGTGCAGGCGGAGCGGTTGCGCTGCGAGTAGACCAGGTTGACCGGGGCCTCGTAGCCGGGCACCAGGCGCCGGTAGGAGTTGACGGTCGGGTTGGTGAACGCGAGCAGCGACGGCGCGTGGTGCAGGAGGCCGCCGATGTACCAGCGGGCCGTGTCCGACAGGCCGGCGTAGCCGGTCTCGTCGTAGAACAGCGGCTCGCCGCCCAGCCACAGCGACTGGTGGGTGTGCATGCCCGAGCCGTTGTCGCCGAACAGCGGCTTCGGCATGAACGTGGCGGTCTTGCCGTGCTCCCAGGCGGTGTTCTTGATGATGTACTTGAACATCTGCATCTGGTCGCCGGCGTGCAGCAGGGTCGAGAACTTGTAGTTGATCTCGGCCTGGCCGGCGGTGCCGACCTCGTGGTGCGAGCGCTCGACGGTGAAGCCGACGTCGATCAGGCGGCGGACCATCGCGTCACGCAGGTCGCTGTAGTGGTCGAGCGGCGAGACCGGGAAGTAGCCGCCCTTGTACGCGGTCTTGTAGCCCTTGTTGCCGCCGTCTTCCTCGCGTCCCGAGTTCCAGGCGCCCTCGATCGAGTCGATGTAGTAGAACGACTCGTTGGCCGAGGTGGAGTGACGGATCGAGTCGAAGATGTAGAACTCCGCCTCGGCGCCGAAGTAGGCGGTGTCGGCGATGCCGCTGGAGGCCAGGTAGGTCTCGGCCTTCTTCGCCACGTTGCGCGGGTCACGCGAGTAGGCCTCGCGGGTGAACGGGTCGTGGATGAAGAAGTTCAGCGCCAGCGTCTTCTGGATGCGGAACGGGTCGATGAAGGCCGTGGTGACGTCCGGCAGCAGCATCATGTCGGACTCGTGGATGGCCTGGAACCCGCGGATCGAGGACCCGTCGAAGGCGAGGCCGTCGGTGACGACGCTGTCGTCGAACGACTCGACCGGCATGTTGAAGTGCTGCATCACACCGGGCAGGTCACAGAACCGTACGTCGACGAACTTGACGTCCTCGTCCTTGAGGTATCGCAGCAATTCCTCGGGGTTGGCGAACAACACGTCCTCCTGGCACAGAATTCCGATACCGGGGCGGCGTGGAACCGCCGCATGGTTAAGCTGGTCGCGACGCTATGGGGCCGGAGTTGCCCAGGCGTATCCCGATTGTTTCCGTCGTGTTACGGGCACTGTGATGTACTCGTGCCGGGCCTAGGTCGCGATCAAGGCGACGTTACCGCGAAGCCGCCGCCCGCGCGCCGGGTCGGCGATTCCGGGCCGGTTACGCTGGGCCTATGGCAAGCAGCAAGGCACCGTACGGCCCGGTTGATCTCACCACGGTCCCGATGGCGAATTTCGGCCGGCGGCTGGGTGCCCTGGCGATCGACTGGCTCCTCTGCACGATCGTGGCCGGCCTTTTCGTCGATGATCTGCGGGCCAACCCGTGGCCCCAGCTCGGGGTTTTCGTGCTGGTCAACGCGTTCTTCCTGGGCCTGTTCGGCCAGACTCCGGGCATGGCCGTGCTGCGCCTGCGCGTGATCTCCATTGCGGACGGTGGCGCGATCGGCCTGCTCCGCGGGATCGTCCGGGCCGTCCTGCTGGCCCTGGTCATCCCCGCTCTGATCAACGACAGCAACGGCCGCGGCCTGCACGATCGCGCTGCCCGCTCGGTCGTGATCCGCCGCTGACCCCGCAAAGACCGAAGACCCTTCCCGCGTACGGCCGGGAGGGGTCTTCGGTTGAAGCGGTCGATTTCGGCGAACGCCTCGAACGCGTCGCGCGCTTGGGGTCGTACGCCTGAAGTAGGTCTTATGTCTTTGTCGGCGCTTGTCTTTGTCGGAGCTCAGCGCGGGCGCTGCTGGCGGAACGCGCCCTTGGTCGGCCGCATGTTCTTGGGGATCGCGCCCTTGGGCATCTGGGGGCGGGCCATCAGCGCGCCGAGACGCTTGTCGAGGGCGTTCACGTCTTTGCCGGTGAGGTTGCGCGGCAGGCGCATCATCGTCGAGCGCACCTTGCGGACGGGGAGCTGGCCGTCCTCGCTGCCGATCACGTAGTCGTAGAGCGGCGCGTTGCCGATGACCTTGGAGAGACGCTTCTTCTCCTGGCCGAGCAGGCTGCGGACGCGCTGGGGGTTGCCCTCGGCCAGCAGGATCACGCCGGGCCGGCCGATCACCACGTGCACCATGTCGAACTGGGTCGTCGACGCGGCCGCCGGACGCACCCGCCAGTCACCGCGCATGTTCTCGATCAGCGAGGCGGCGGCGCCGGGCTGGCCCTCGGCCGCGTTCATCATCGCCGCGTTGGACCGCAGGTTCAGCACGATCACGGCGGCCAGCAGGGTGACCATGATGCCGATCGGCAGGTAGATCCAGCCGAAGCCGAGCAGGATCAGGAGAACGGTGAGGGCCAGCGGGATGAGCACGGCCGCGGCCAGCAGCGGGACGAACCACTTGTCCTGCTTCGCGGTGAACGAGAACACCTGCCCGATCTGCTTCAGGCGCGTGCCGAACGACACCTTCTCCTGGGGTTTTGCCATAACTCGAAAGTGTAGTGGGACGGGTACGTCTTACGCGGACCCCCTCCTTACCCGTGGCTCAGCGGTGGGTAAGGGGGGTGGCGCCGCCAATATGGGGCAGCTTCCCCATGCGCGCGGGGGGCCTTCCCGCGAAGAGTTCAGGTCAGCAAGCACCGACTCTTCGCCTCGAAGGAGCCCACGATGTTCCCGTACAACGACCCGCAGGCCATGCTCGACATCCACCGCCAGCGCGCCGCTGAGCTGTCCCGGCACGCCGCTTCGACGCGGGCCGCGCGCGAGGCCGGCTCGACCCGTGTGAGCCGCTTCGGCCGCTGGCCGCGCCGGTCCCGGGGAGAGCAGGCCGGCCACGCTGCCGTCACGGCGTGACCGTGGCGCTCGCGGAGCGATTTCTGTCGTACCCGCATGGCATGCTCGACCTCATGACGGCGCAGGCTCACAGCGAGGTGCTCGTCGGTCGTGAGGCCGACCTCGCCGCGCTGCGCGACGCGCTGAAACGAGCCCGCCACGCCGAGCCGTCGACCGTGCTGGTCGGCGGTGAGGCGGGGGTGGGCAAGACCCGTCTGATCGAGGAATTCTGTCGCGACCTCACCGGCGACCGGGTCCGGGTGCTCTCCGGCCAGTGCCTCGAGCTGGGCGAAGAGGGCCTGCCCTTCGCCCCGTTCGCGGGCGCGCTGCGCGAGCTGGTGCGCGCCGAGGGCCTCGAGATCCTCGGCGGCCACGAGCACAAGCTGGCCCGCCTGCTGCCCGAGCTGGGCCCGCCGCCCGAGCAGGACGCTCGCCGTGGCCTGCTCTTCGAGGCGTTCGCCGCCCTGCTCGAGCGCCTGAGCAGCGAGCAGCCGGTCGTCCTGGTGCTCGAAGACCTGCACTGGGCCGATCGCTCCACCCGCGACCTGATCGGTTTTCTGGTGCGCGGCGCCCGGCTGCCCCACCTGCTGCTGGTCGCCACCTACCGCACCGACGAGCTGCACCGCGGCCATCCGCTGCGGCCCTTCCTGGCCGAGCTCGACCGGGTGCGCGGCGTGCTGCGTCTCGAGGTCGACCGGCTCGACCGCGAGGGCACCGCCGAGATGCTCAGCCACCTGCTCGGTGCCGAGCCCGACCCGCGCGTGGTCGACACGGTCAACGAGCGCTCCCAGGGCAACCCGTTCTTCATCGAACAGTTCGCCGGCGCGGCCGACCCGGCCTGCGCCGACATCCCGACCAGCCTGCGCGACCTGCTGCTGTCCCGGGTCGACCTGCTGCCCGAGCCGGCCCAGCGCGTGCTGCGGGTGGCCGCCGTCGGGGGCACGCGGTTCGGCCACGAGCTGCTCGCCCGCGTCGCCGGCATGGACGACGCGGCCCTCGAGTCGGCCCTGCGCGTCATCGTCGCCGCCCAGCTCGTGGTCGTCGTCGACGGCGACGGGGGCTACGAGTTCCGCCACGCCCTCGTGCGCGAGGCGGTGCACGACGACCTGTTGCCCGGCGAGCACGCCCGGCTGCACGGCCGCTACGCCCGGGCCGTCGAGGCCGAGCCCCACCTGGTCGCGATGGGCCGGGCCGCCGCCGAGATCGCCCACCACTGGCACGCGGCCCACGACCACCCGCGCGCCCTGATCACCGCCAAGATCGCCGCCGACGAGGCCAAACTGCGCTTCGCGTACGGGGAACAGGCCTCGCTGCTCGACCGGGTGCTGCGGCTCTGGGAAGAGGTCGCCGACGCCGAGACCCTGCTCGGGCTCGGCCACCTCGACCTGCTCGAGGAATCCGCGCTGGCCGCGATCGACTCCGGCGAGCACATGCGCGCCCTCAGCCTCACGCGCGCCGCGCTCAGCGACCTCGACGTCGAGAACGAGCCGCTGCGAGCCGGCCGTCTGCTCGTGCGCCGGGCCAAGCTGCTGCGCAACGCCGGCAAGTCCGACGGCGCCCCCGAGTGCGACGACGCGTTCCGGCTTCTCGTCGCAGCCCCGCGTGGCGCCGAGCGGGTCCGCCTGCTGGCCGAACTGGCCCACCTCTACGGCGGCATCGACTACGACCGCGCCATCGAGGTCGCCCAGATCGCGCTGGCCGACGCCGCCGAACAGGGCGACCTGGCCGCGATCGTGACGGCCGAGGTCGCGTACGGATCGTCGTGCTCCGGCCGAGGCCAGGCCTCCGAGATTCTGCCGATCATCACCGACGCGGTCGAGCGTGCCCGCGTCGTCGGCGACTTCCCGAGCTTCACCCGCGGCCTGGTCAACCTCTCCGACACCCTGTTCGAGCTTGGCCGCTACGAAGAGTCAGCCGCCGCCGCGGCCCAGGGCCTGCCCGACGCGGGCCGCATCGGCGTCGGCCGCACGACGGGCGTCTACCTGCTGGCCAACCACGCCGAGGCGCTGATCGCCCTGGGCCGCTGGGACGAGGCCGACCTCCGCCTGGCCGAGGCCGCCCGCCTCGACCCGCCCGAGACCCTCGCGCTGCCGTGGCTGCGCCTGCGCGCCCGCATCCGCCTGGCCCGCGGCCGCGACGACGCGCAGTCCCTGGTCAGCCGCACGGTCGCCTTCCTGCGCCGCCCCTACCTCAGCCACGAAAGCCGCCTCGCCACCCTCGATCTGCGCATCCTCGCGGCCTTCGACGACCCCGACCCGGCCCGCGCCGCCGAGGCCGCCGGCGCCGCCCTGACCGACCCGGCTCTGGTCCTGCTCCCGCGCTACGGCTGGTCGATCCTGGCCAACGCGGCCCGCGCCGCGACCCGGGCCGCCGACGCCGGCCTGACCGCGTCGGTCGCCGCCGCGGCCGCTGGGCTGCCCCAGCGCTACCCGGCCGACATCGCGTTCGCGGCCCACGTGCGAGCCCTGCTCGACGGCGGCGAGGCCCGCTGGCGCGAGGCCGTCGAGGCGTGGCGGGTCGACGGTCAGCGGCACGAGCTGGCCTGCGCCCTGCTGGGCCTGGCCGAAGCGCAGGCCGCTGCCCGGGGCTCGGCCGACGGCACATCGCGTTCCTCGGTGGGGGCCGCTTCCCGTTCCCCGGCGGGCGCCGCTTCTCGTTCCGCCGCCGCCGGCTCGAGTTCTGCGGCCTACGGTGAGCGGGCGAATCCGGCCGAGGCGATCGCGGAAGCCTTGGCGATCGCCACGGCCCTGGGCGCGACCCCGCTGATCGAGGCGGCCGACACCCTCTCGCGCCGGCTGGGCATCCGGTCGTCGGCGCCGGCCGCCGAACGCGACGAGGTGCTGACCGCGCGGGAACGCGAGGTGCTGCGCCTGGTCGCCGAGGGCCACAGCAACAGCCGCATCGCCGCCGACCTCTACATCTCACCCAAGACGGCGAGCGTCCACGTCTCCCGCATCATCGCCAAGCTCGAGGTCACCAACCGCGGCGAGGCGGCCGCCGTCGCCCGCCGCCTCGGCCTGCTAAACGACTGAACCTCGCGAGCCAGATCCGGCGGCCGGCAACGCCGGTGGCTTGATGCCGAGCCGGCGCAGGGCGTGTGCCTGCACCGATCGCACCTGGTTGCAGCCGAAGGTTCCGTCCGGTCGCTGGACGCGGTAGAGATCGAACCGGACTTCACCGGGCTCGAAGGGATACCAGTCGATGCCCCAGCTTCGCAGTCAACGCTCCCAGTGGCGATGCCACTCCCGGGTGGACACGCCGCCCTCGCTTCTCTGCACGACCACCCACTCCGACCGGCTCATCGCCCGAGGTTATCGCCGGGAGGCGGCGCAGCACAGTGCGCAGCGAAGTCGAAGGCCGCCGACGGCGTTCGGTGGCTGTCCCCTACAGCCGCGCCTCGGCGTGGAGGATGTGGCTGTTGGGGCTTACGTGGGCGGTCAGGTGCCAGCCGAGTGGGGCTACCGCGGCGGTCAGTTCCGTTGGCTGCCAGAAGCGCTTCACGATGCGGAACTCGCGGCCGTCGTTGAGGATCCGGTTCTGGACGTGGCCGGGCAGCTCGGCGTCGTGGTGGCTGTCGATCAGGTGGACGCGGCCGCCGGGACGCAACGCTGAGGCGACCCTGGACCCGTTTTCGTGGGCCCTACGGCTCGCGGATCGTGCGGAGCACGCGGACCAGCAGGAATCCGCCGCCGCCGATCAGGAGAAGGCCCATGGAGGTGGCGAGAATGCTGCCGGTGCTCATGCCACGGGCGGCGGTGGCGGCCTCGGCGGTCGCGGTGGCGGTGGGTGGCGCGAACATGGCGGGAGCATCTCCGGCGTCGGTCGTGGTGGTCGCGGTGGGAGCGGCCGCCGCCGAGGGAGCTTCCGGTGCGGCGGTGACGGCCCGGGTCGGAAGAGCGGCGGCGGGGGCGGTGGGCTGCTGCGCCGGTGTGGTGGTGCAGCCGGCCTCGGGCGGGCGCCAGCTCCCGACGTACGTGGTGAAGGTGTTGTCTCTGATCGTCAGGGTGCCGCCGGCGGGGGCGCGGACCGTTTTGGAGCGGCCGGGAGCCAGGCGCGTGAGGCGGCCGCTGATCAGGAACGCGGCGTTGACGTTGGCGGTCGCGCCGTTGGCGAGCGTGGCCGTGTAGGAGCCGTCGCACGCGTTGGTGAAGGTGACCTTGGGGGCGGGCGCGCACTCGGCCGAGCCGCCCGTGTAGAGCGCCTGGGGGCCGGAGGAGCGGCTGCCCGGGGCTCCCAAGGTCTTCGATCCGTACGGGTTGGCCGCGCTGGTGACCTCTTCGAGCAGCTCGGTGCCGGTGACGGCGACGACCTGGGCGAAGCAGGGCGGGACCACGACGTCGAGGGTGACGCTGCGGGCCGCCGAGGTGATGGACGCGCGGTCGCTGGAGTAGGTGAACTGGCCCGCGTTGCCTCCGGGGGCGCCGGCCGTGTACGCGATCAAGCCGAACGATTGGGTCTGACCAGGGCAGAGCGGGCGTACGGCGGTGATCGTGGCGCGGCCGTTGCCACCGTTGAAGGTGTGGCGGTAGGTGGCTGACGACGCGCCGACGCAGGTCTCGGCCGCGGCGGCCAGGGCCACGGGGGCACCGAACGTGGTGGCCGGCGTTGCCACCGCGGCGAGCAGGAACATGAACCGGCGCACTGGCTGACCTCCCTCGCTGCGTTCGCTCCCCTCGTTCCACAGCATCGGCTGACATGTCCGACTTGCTGAGGACAAGGCCCTCCGGAGGCGGGAAGCGAGGGGAGATCGGGGAAGCGAGGGGCGAAAAGGTGATGCCCCGGCCTTAGGGCCGGGGCATCAGGTGGAGATCGGGATCAGCCGCGGGCCTCGAGGGCCTGCTTGTAGAGGCGGCCGGCGCGGTAGGACGAGCGGACCAGCGGGCCGCTCATGACGCCGGCGAAGCCGATCTGCTCGGCCTCTTCCTTCAGCTCGACGAACTCCTCGGGCTTGACCCAGCGCTCGACCGGGTGGTGGCGAGGCGTCGGGCGCAAGTATTGCGTGATGGTCACCAGCTCGCAGCCCGCGTTGTGCAGGTCGCGCAGCGCCTGGGAGATCTCGGCCCGTTCCTCGCCCATGCCGAGGATCAGGTTGCTCTTGGTCACCAGGTCGGCGGCGCGCGCCTGGGTGATGACGTCGAGTGAGCGCTCGTAGCGGAAGCCGGGACGGATGCGCTTGAAGATGCGCGGGACCGTCTCGACGTTGTGCGCCAGCACCTCGGGCGCCGACCCGAAGACCTCGGCGAGCTGTTCGGGCTCGCCGTTGAAGTCGGGGATCAGCAGCTCGACGCCGCAGCCGGGCTGGAGCTTGTGGATCTGGCGGACCGTTTCGGCGTAGAGCCACGCGCCGCCGTCGGGCAGGTCGTCGCGGGCCACGCCGGTGACGGTCGCGTATTTGAGGCCCATCGTCGCGACGGACTCGCCGACGCGGCGGGGCTCGTCAGCGTCGAACTCGGCGGGCTTGCCGGTGTCGATCTGACAGAAGTCACAGCGCCTGGTGCATTGGTCGCCACCGATGAGGAAGGTCGCCTCGCGGTCTTCCCAACATTCGTAGATGTTGGGACACCCGGCCTCTTGGCACACCGTGTGCAGGCCCTCGCGCTGCACGAGGCCGCGCATCTGGGTGTATTCCGGGCCCATCTTGGCTTTGACCTTGATCCACGGCGGCTTCCGCTCGATGGGAGTTTCGGCGTTGCGCGCTTCGATGCGCAGCATGCGGCGGCCCTCTGGAGCGATAGTCACGGGGTCGAGGTTACGCCTGCGAGGGTCCCTGCCTAGACAGGGGCGACGAGGCTCACTTGAACCTGTTCTGTGACCGCCGTCACATCGTACGGGTCAATTCGCTTTCGCGCCCTGGTCGCCTGCTGTTAACGTGCCGCCCACGGCAGTGAGGGAACCGAGTAACGCCCCGACCCGCCGGCCGAGAGAGCCACCGATCGCTGTGAGGTGGCCCGTGCGCCGGGGCGTGAAGACACTCCTGAGCCGAGCATGACAAGAGGCGCCCGCGGGTCGGTTGAGCCCAGTGGCGCGAAGGTGTGGTGGCACCGCGAGGATCCCGCTCGCCCACACCTCCCTGGGGCCGCGTTGCAGCTTTTCTCCAGGAGGTCGACACCATGCAGCGCATCCTCTCCAGCCGTCTCAAGGCCCACGTTCACGAGACCGTGACCGTCGCCGGCTGGATCCACCGCCGCCGCCTGCTCAAATCGGTGGCGTTCCTCATCGTCCGCGACGCCGAGGGGCTCAGTCAGGTCGTTGTGGACGACCCGGCGACGCGGGCCCAGCTCGAAGGGCTCACCGAGGAGAGCGTCGTCGCCGTGACCGCCACGGTCACGCCCAACGACCAGGCTCCGGACGGGATCGAGCTCACCGGGCCGACGATCCGGGCGCTCTCCACAGTGACCGAATCGTTACCGTTCGAATTGCACCGTCCGGCGCTGGGCGCCACTTTGCCCACCCAGCTCGACCACGCGGCCCTCGCGCTGCGGCATCCGGCCCGCCGGGCGAGCCTGCGCATCGCGGCGGCGGCGACGGCCGGGTTCCGGGCGGCGCTGAGCGAGCAGCGCTTCGTCGAGATCCAGACGCCGAAGATCGTGGCGTCGGCCACCGAGTCGGGCGCGAACGTCTTCGCCCTCGACTACTTCGGCCGGCCGGCCTACCTCGCCCAGTCGCCGCAGTTCTACAAGCAGGTGATGGTCGGCGTCTTCGAGCGGGTCTTCGAGGTGGGCCCGGTCTTCCGCGCCGAACCGAGCGACACCGCGCGGCACCTGGCCCAGTACACGTCGCTCGACGCCGAGATGGGGTTCATCGACGACCACCGCGACGTGATGGCCACCCTCACCCGCACGCTCACCGTCATGATGGCCACCATCACGGCGCGTGCGCGGTTCGCTACCCCGCGGGTGCCGTCGGAGATCCCCGCCGTGCACTTCAGCGAGGCGCTGCGGATCGCCGGAGCGCCTGCCGACGAGCCCGACCTGGCGCCGGCGCACGAGCGGGCGCTGGGCGAGTGGGCGCTGCGCGAGCACGGATCGGACTTCGTCTACGTGACCGGCTATCCGATGCGTAAGCGGCCGTTCTACACCCACCCCGACCCGGCCGACCCGCAGTGGTCGAACGGCTTCGACCTGCTCTTCCGCGGGCTCGAGATCGTGACCGGCGGCCAGCGTCTGCACCGCTACGACGACTACGTCGAAGCCCTCGGGAGGGCGGGGGAGCCGCTGGAGCCGTACGCGGGTTATCTCGACGCCTTCCGGTACGGCATGCCTCCGCACGGCGGCTGGGCCATCGGGCTGGAACGGTTCGTGGGCCGCCTGACCGGAACGGCGAACGTCCGCGAGGTCACCGCTTTCCCCCGGGACCTGCATCGCGTCACCCCCTGACGTGTGAGGCGGGTCGTAGAGTCCGAATCGTGCTCATCGACCTCGATCACGCGCCGCCGCCGATGGAGACACCGGCGCGGCCTCGGCGACCCCGCCGCTACTGGGCGGCCGCCGTCGCCGTGCTGGTCCTCGCGCTGGCCGGTGGGGCGGCGGCACCGGGCCGCGACGGGCTCACGCCGGTGCTCACCATCGACGGGCGGGGGGTCTCGGCCAGTCTCCTGACCGAGGAGGCGCTCTACCTCGTGCGGTTGGACGGGCGAGCCGAGGCGCACGCGTTGTGCGCCGGCTGTCCGCAGTGGAGCACGAGCGTCAATCCGGGGCAGCGGCTCACCCTGGCCGGGGACGCGCTGATCGTCGACGCCGGTGAGGGGGCGGTTGCCGTCCTCGACGCGCGCACGGGTGAGCTGCGGTGGCGCACGCTCGATTCCCCGCTGGCCGAGCTGCTCGGTGGGAACCTGATGACGTGGACCCCCGAGGGCAGCGATCTGCGGGTGCTGGACCTACGGACCGGCCGCGAGCTGTGGAAGCGGCCGGTGGGGTCGTACACCTCGGGCGACTCGCGCGTCGTGGTCTTCGACGACCCGAGCGGTGTGACGGTCCTCGACGCGGCCGACGGGACGGAGACCGTACGCGGAGATCTCGATCTGCCTCGTCTGAGCGCCCAGGTGCTCGGCGGCCGGCTGCTCGTGTTCGGCGACGATCACCTGGCGGCCTATCGTCTCGCCGACCTGAAGCAGGAATGGCTGGCCTTCGTCTCGGCCCACGGGGTGCTCGACTGCGGCGGCCTGCTCTGCGCGGTCGGCCTGACCGGCATGTCGGCGCTCGACCCGGCCGACGGGTCGGTGCGCTGGAGCGACCCGAGATGGATGATCATCAGTCCGGACGGCGTGGCGAGCGACGAGGACGGGCACTCGGCGCAGCTCGACCTGGCGACCGGCCGGCTCGTACGGGACTTCGGCCGTGGCGCCCCCGTCGGCGACCTGGTGCTGCACCCCGAACGCGGCCGCACGACAGTGACCCGCCTGACCGACGGCCGGGTCGTCGGCGTGCTGCCGCTGACGCTGCCCCGCGCCTGCTCGGTCGCCGGACCCTATCTGGGCTGCGAGCGCCCCGACGTCACGATCACGGTCTGGCAGGCCGGCTCCTAGGCGAGCACGGCGATGGTCATGCCGATGACGATGGCCAGGGGCAGGATCGTGGTGCAGACCAGGATGACCCAGGCGACCGGGTGGCCGAAGTTGAGGGCCACCCCGCCGCCACGCTTGGGCACGAAGACGCGCTTGTCCTGCGGGTCTCGATAAAGAGGCATCAGAGCAGGGTAGTCAGGTGCTTCTCGACGACCGGCAGCACCTCGGCCACGGTCACGTCACGGCCGAGCTCGGCCGCGAGCGAGGTGACCCCGGCGTCGCGGATGCCACACGGCGTGAACCGGTCGAACTCGGCCAGGTCGCAGTTCGCGTTGATGGCGAAGCCGTGCTGGGTGACGCCGCGCGCGACCCGGATGCCGATCGCCGCGATCTTGCGGTCGGGGCCGCGGTCGTCGGCCAGGACCCAGGCGCCGCTGCGGCCCTTGATCTCGGAGCGGGCGGCCTCGACGCCGAACTCGGCGCAGACGTCGATGAGCATCTGCTCGGTGCGGCGGACGTAGGCGACCACGTCGATCGGGTCGGCGAGCTTGAGGATCGGGTAGCCGACGAGCTGACCCGGCCCGTGCCAGGTGATCTTGCCGCCGCGGTCGACCTCGACGACGGGGGTGCCGTCGATCGGCAGGTCGGCGGGCTCGGTGCGCTTGCCGGCCGTGAGGACGCTGGGGTGCTCGAGCAACAGGACCGTGTCGGGCTGGACGCCGTCCGCCACGGCGTCGTGCAGGCGTCGCTGCTCGTCCCAGGCCTCGCGGTAATCGACCAGGCCGGGTCGCAGGACAGTGAGGGTGGAAGTTGTCACGGGCTCCACGGTAGTCCCCTCCTCAGCGGTCGACCGGGTCCAGACCGGGACGGATGCGCCACACCAGCACGTCGTCGACGCGCTCGGGCGGGCCGAGCAGCTCGGTCGCGGTGATCTCGACCGCCGAGCGGAACAGCGGCCCCTGCGGACCGGAGATCTCGTCGGGCAGGAAGAGCGCCTGCACGTTCCACCGTTCGAAGTCGGCGCGCGCGGTGGCCCGGTCGCCGTTGTTCAGGTCGGCGAGGTAGCCGTAGAAGCCGGCCCGCAGGAACAGCCAGTCGGTGGCCCTGGGCACGGCGCCGATGCGGCCCTCGCCCTCCTTGCCCCGCACGTCGGGGCCGAGGAAATAGCCGCCGGGAATGCGGAACTCCTTGCCGGCACGAGCCATCGTGTACGCCTGCCAGCGCTGCCCGTCGGCGGCCACGTTGATGGCGAACGGCAAGGCGCTGATGACCCCGCCGTCGTTCACGTACCGTTCCCAGGTGCCGTCGGCGATGAACCGCGGTTCGGGCGCCCGGTGCCGATAGTGGAGCGGCAGCGGGAAGATCGGCACCAGCGCGAGCACCAGCCCCATCGCGAACAGCGGGCGGGGGGACCGGTAGAGCGCGTGGTCGGTGGCCATCGCCAGAACCACACCGAACACGCCCACCAGCACCAGCGCGAACCTCAGCGGCAGCGCCGCGTCGAACAGCGGCAGGTGTTGCAGCAGCGCGTAGAGCAGCGGGACGTCGGTGTTGAAGCCGCCCACCTGCAGCCGCGGGCCGAGCGACACCAGCAGGAAGACCCCGCCGACCACCATGAGGGCGCGCAGCGTCGAGCGCCGGCGCTCGTCGGCCCGCCGCCACAGCATCACCAGCGAGGCCACCACCAGCACGATCAGCGGCAGCCCGAAGAAGCTCGTCTCCTCGGTGGGGTTGGGCGCCAGCTTGTTGGACAGGCCCGCCCCGCTGGCCAGGGAACGGTCGCTGAAGGCGAAGAAGGACAGCAGGTCCTCGGAGTAGTTGCGCTGGTTGAATCCGGTGCCCTTGAAGGTCTGCGGCCCGGCGAAGTGCATATAGAGCGGGTACGACAGCAGGAAGCCGGCCACCACCGCGGTGACGCCCAGCCCGGCCAGGAACTTCGGCAGGGCCGCCCGCGCCTCGGCCCGGTTGACCTTGGCGAGCGCCCACGTGATCACGAACACGCCGCCGGCCAGCGCGGTGAAGAAGAGCCCCTCGGCGGCGATCGAGAAGCCGAGCGCCAGCACGATTCCCAGGATCAGCCCGTTCGGCAGCCAGCGGGCGGTGTCGCGCATCTTGAGCAGCCGCCACAGCACCAGCGGCGCGATCCAGCCCGACGTCCAGTTGAGATGGCCGTTGGCGTGGGCCACGAAGCCGGGCGCGAAACCGCAGAAGAGCCCGGCCAGCGCGGCCGCGGCCCGGTGGCGGGTGATCCAGCGGGCCAGGAACAGGTACCACGCGAAAGCGGAGCCGGCCAGATTGAGCGTGAGGATGGTCAGGAAGCTGACCTGCGGGCCGGCCAGCATCGTGAGCGGGGCGAACACGAGCGCGTACACCGTGATGGAGGTGTTGGCGGCCAGGTTGACGCCGTCGGGCACGTTCATCAGGTCGGTGAAGAACGGGTCGCCGCCGTGGTGCAGCAGGTGCACGCCGTAGGACAGGACCCATTCGAAGAACGCCTGATCGCCGACGTTGTCGGCCACGGCGTGCTGGAACGGGTCGCGCCAGAGGCGGCTGATCACGTAGATCGCGAGGGCCAGGGCGACGAGCGCGACGAACAGATGTGAGCGCCACCGCCGGGCCGCCGGTTCGGCGGTGGAGGACGGTGGCTCGTCCGCGGCGGACGTGGTGGTGGGAGCGGCGACGGACATCAGCCGCAGGTTAGCAAGCGGAGCTGACAATCACCGCGTGGCCGTCTTCTCGCGTGTGGCCGCGGCCCGCAGCGCGACGTCGATCGTCGGGTAGGTCCAGCGGAATCCGGCCCGCTGCAGGACGGCCGGGACGACCCGCTCGCTGCGCAGCGACTCGCCGGCCAGCTCGCCCAGCGCCACGTAGAGCGCCGGGCCGGGGACGGTCAGCAGCGCCGGGCGGTTGACCGCGGCGGCGAGCGCCTTGGTGAACTGGGCGTTGGTGGCCGGCTCGGCCCCGACGACGTTGACCGGGCCGGAGATGTCCTCGCGTTCGAGCAGGAACCCGGCCGCGGCGAGCCAGTCGGGCGTATGGACCCAGGGCATCCACTGCCGGCCGCCGCCGATCTTGGCGCCGCCGCCGAGGCGGAACACCGGCAGCAGCGGCTTGAGCAGGCTGTCGAGGGTGATGCCGGTGCGCAGCAGCACGACGCGGGTGCCGGCGTCCTCAGCCGGGCGGGCGGCGGCCTCCCAGACCCGGCACAGGTCGGCCAGGAACGTGGTGCCGGCCGGCGCTTCCTCGGTGACCGCGTTGTCGCCGGTGTCGCCGTACCAGCCGACGGCCGAGCCCTGCAGCAGCGTGCGCGGGCGGTCGGCCTGGGGCAGCTTGTGGATGGCCCGGGCGAGCGTGCCGGTGGTGTCGACCCGGCTCGAGCGCAGCGTGCTCTTGTAGCGGGCGGTCCAGCGCTTGTCGCCGACGTTCGCGCCCGAGAGATTGATCACGGCGTCGGCCGCGGCGACCACCTGCGGATCGATCTGGCCCTGGGCGGGTTGCCAGCTGGCCTCGTCGAGCGCCTGGGCGGGCCGGCGCACCAGCCGGGTCACCTCGTGCCCGTCGCCCTTGAGTTGTTCGACGAGCCGCGTGCCGAGGAACCCGGACGCGCCGGAGATCAGGATCCGCATGGTCCTCATCATGCCCCGTTGTGAACCCGTTCAAAACGAAAGGAGCGCCCGGGCGAACCCGGACGCTCCCTCGCGTCAGAAAAATCAGGCCAGGCCGAGGTCGCCCTCGAAGTGGCCGCCCTCGAGGCGGTCCTTCAACGTGACCAGGAAGCGGGCGGCGTCGGCGCCGTCCACGATCCGGTGGTCGTAGCTGAGGGAAAGGTAGATCATCGACCGCGGCACGATGATCTCGCCCAGCTCGGGGTCGTCGATAACGACCGCGCGCTTGACGACCGAGCCGGTGCCGAGGATGCCGACCTGCGGCTGGTTGATGATCGGCGTGTCGAAGAGCGCGCCCCGGCTGCCCGTGTTGGTCAGCGTGAACGTGCCGCCCGACAGCTCGTCCGGGCCGATCTTGTTGCTGCGGGTGCGCTCGGCGACGTCGGCGATCCGCTTGGCCAGGCCGGCCAGGTTGAGGTCGCCGGCGTCCTTGATCACCGGAACGATCAGGCCCTTCGGCGTGTCGACCGCGACGGCCAGGTGCTCGGCGTCGTGGTAGGTCACCGTGCCGGCTTCGACGTCGACCGACGAGTTGACCACCGGGTGCTGGCGCAGCGCCTCGACCGCGGCCAGGGCGAAGAACGGCAGGAAGCTGAGCTTGACGCCGTTCTTGGCCAGGAAGTCGGCCTTCGCCTTGTTCCGCAGCTGGGCGATGCGGGTGACGTCGACCTCGACGACCGTGGTGAGCTGCGCCGAGACCTGCAGCGACTCGACCATGCGACGGGCGATCGTCGCGCGGGTGCGGGTCAGCTTCTCGGTGCGGCCACGCAGCGGGCTCGGCGCCGGCTTGGCGGCCGGGGCGGCCTTGGCGGCCGCGGGAGCCGCCTGCTGCGCCGGGGCGGGCGCGGCCTGGGCGGCGGCGGCCTTCTCGGCGGCGTCGATGACGTCCTGCTTGCGGATGCGACCGCCGACGCCGGTGCCGGTCAGCGCCGACAGGTCGACGCCCTTCTCGGCGGCCAGCTTGCGCACCAGCGGGGTGACGTAACCGGCGTCGCCGGCGCCGTTCGCACTGGCCGTCTCGACGCGCGGCTTCGACGGCGAGGCGGGCTCGGCGGCGGCCTCGGCCGCGACCGGGTCCTTGGCGATCTCGGCCTCGGGGGCCGGGTCGGCGTAGGACTCGCCCGCCGGGGAGAACTGCGGGGCCGGCGCCGAATCGATCTTCGGCTCGGGCGCGGTTTCCTGCTTCGGGGCCGGCGCCTGCTGGGGAGCGGGGGCCGGGGCGGCTGCGGGAGCCGGGGCCGCGCCCGCGACACCCACGATGGCCAGGTCGGCGCCGACGTCGGCGGTCTCGTCCTCCTGCACCTTGATCTCGAGCAGGGTGCCCGCGACCGGTGACGGGATCTCGGTGTCGACCTTGTCGGTGGAGACCTCGAGCAGCGGCTCGTCGACCTCGACCGGGTCACCGACGGCCTTGAGCCAGCGGGTGACGGTGCCCTCGGTGACGCTTTCACCGAGCGCCGGCATCTTCACCGCGGTGCCCTCGGCCGAGCCCGACGGGGCCGCCGTCTGCGGGGCGGGGGCTTCCTCTTCGACCGGCTTCTCGGTCGACGGGGTGGTGGCGGCGGGCTCGGGCTCGGGCTCGGGGGCCGGGGCCGCGGCGGCCGGGGCGGGGGCCGACGAACCGGCGTCCTCGCCGTCGCCCGCGATGACGGCGAGCTCGCTGCCGACGTCGGCGGTCTCGTCCTCACCGACGACGATCCGGGTGAGCACACCCGCGGCCGGCGACGGGATCTCGGTGTCGACCTTGTCGGTGGAGACCTCGAGCAGTGGCTCGTCAGCCTCGACCCGCTCGCCCTCCTGCTTCAGCCAGCGAGTGACGGTGCCCTCGGTGACGCTTTCACCCAGCCGCGGCATGGTGACCGATACCGGCATGTCTCAGAACTCCTTAACCGCTTGTAACGGGGATCAGCTGTGTGCGTGCAGGGGCTTGCCGGAAAGGGCCAGGAACGCCTCGCCGAGCGCCTCGTTCTGCGTCGGGTGGGCGTGGACGAGCTGGGCGACCTCTTCCGGGAAAGCTTCCCAGTTGTAGATCAGCTGAGCCTCGCCGACCAGCTCGCCCATGCGCGCGCCGACCATGTGGACGCCCAGCACCGGGCCGTCGTTGAGCCGGACGAGCTTGACGAAGCCGGCGGTCTTGAGGATCTGGCTCTTGCCGTTGCCGCCGAGGTTGTAGTTGTAGGTCGAGACCTTGTCGGCGCCGTACTGCTCCTTGGCCTTGGTCTCGGTCAGGCCGACCGAGGCGACCTCGGGGTCGGAGTAGGTGACGCGCGGGATGCCCGCCTCGTCGATCGGGGCCGGCTTCAGGCCCGCGATCTCTTCGGCGACGAAGATGCCCTGCTGGAAGCCGCGGTGCGCGAGCTGCAGGCCGGGCACGATGTCGCCGACGGCGTAGATGTTGCCGACGCCGGTGTGCAGGCGCTCGTTGGTGATGACGAAGCCCCGGTCGAGGGTGACGCCCTGCTCCTCGTAGCCGAGGTTGGCGGTCGTCGGGCCGCGGCCGACCGCGACCAGCAACACCTCGGCCTCGACGGTCTCGCCGCCGGCGATCGTGGCCCGCACGCCGTTCTCGGTGTGCTCGACCTTCTCGAACGGCTTGCCGACCTTGAAGTTGATCTTGCGCTTGCGGAAGGCGCGCTCGACCGTCTTCGAGATCTCCTCGTCCTCGGCTGCGACCAGGCGGGGGAGGGCCTCGATGATGGTGACGTCGGCGCCGAACGACTTCCACACGCTGGCGAACTCGACGCCGATGACGCCGCCGCCCAGCACGATCGCGGAGGAGGGCACGCGGTCGAGCTTGAGAGCGTGCTCGCTGGCGATGACCCGCTTGCCGTCGATCTCGAGGCCGGGGATCGTGCGCGAGTAGGAGCCGGTCGCCAGGATGACGTTGCGGCCGGTGTAGCGCTGGCCGTCGACCTCGACGGTGTCCTTGGCGACGAGCTTGCCCGCGCCCTGCACCAGCGTGATCTTTTCCTGCTTCAGCAGGCCCTGCAGGCCCTTGTAGAGGCGCGCGACCACGCCGTCCTTGTAGGCGTTGACACCGGCCATGTCGATGCCCACCAGGTCGGCCTTGACACCGAACTGCTCGCTCTCGCGGGTCTGGTCGGCGATCTCGGCGGCGTGCAGCAGCGCCTTGGTGGGGATGCAGCCGCGGTGCAGGCAGGTGCCTCCCAGCTCGGCCTTGTCGATCAGCGCGACGGAGAGGTTGAGCTCGGCCGCACGCAGGGCGGCCGCGTAGCCGCCGCTGCCGGCGCCGAGAATGACGATGTCGAAAGTTCCGCCGTTCGGCTGGCTCACGTTGACTCCAGTGTTCGCGTCGTTGCCTTGTGGGTCACACAATGGAAACGGTCACAGTCTGTCCATGCCATCTTGTCACTTGTGGAACCGATCGATGCAGTCAGGTTCCCCACGGGCGAGCCCGCACGACGTACTCTTGCCGCAAATGAGCGTGAGGAGCGGGCGTGGCTTGGTTTCGGCGCCGCCGGGAGCCGCAACGTGCGGCCGGCCGGCAGGTGGACCGTGCCGATCTTGAGTATCTCGCGGAGTTCGTGCGTACGCGGCGCGGGGTCGAGGCATTCATCGAGCCGCGCACGAACGTGACCGAGACCACGGTGCTGCTGGTCGCGCACGACGGCGAGTGGACGCGCCGGCGCACCGAGACTCCCGAGATCGCCCGGCGGTGGGCCCATCAGCTCAGCGTCCCCATCTACGACGTACGCCTCATGGGTTACCCGCAGCGCATGCGTGACTACAACGAGCGCCGGAAGCGCCGCGGCTAGCACGGCGCTCCCGGAACTCATCAGCTCAGCTGGTCGATCGCGGCCAGGAGCGTACGGATCGGAACGCCCGTGCCGCCCTTGGTCCAGTAACCGGTCGGCTCACCCGTGTGGTAGCTCGGGCCCGCGATGTCGATGTGGGCCCATTCGACACCCTCGGTGACGAACTCGCGCAGGAAGACGCCGCCCTGCAGCATGTGCCCGGCGCGGTCGAGGTTCGAGTTCGTCTGCGAGATGTCGGCGATGTCCGACTCCATGCCCTTGCGGACCTCGTCGGGCAGCGGCATCGGCCAGGCCGGCTCGCCGACCGACGCGCCCGCCGAGCGGATCAGTTCGACCGCCTCGTCCGAACCCATCAGGCCGGCGATGCGCTTGCCCAGCGCGGTGACCTGGCCACCGGTCAGCGTCGAGGTCTCGAGCACGTAGTCGGTGCCGTCGGCGCAGGCCCGCGCGATCGCGTCGGCCAGCACCATGCGCCCCTCGGCGTCGGTGTTGTAGACCTCGACCCGCTTGCCGTTGAACATCGTGATGACGTCACCGGGCCGGTAGGCCGAGCCGGACGGCATGTTCTCGGCCATCGCCAGGTAGGCGCTGACCGCGACCGGCGGCTTGAGGGCGGCGACGGCCAGTATGGTCGCGCCGACCGCAGCCGCGCCGGCCATGTCCGACTTCATCTCCCACATGCCGGCGGCCGGCTTGATGCTGATGCCGCCGGTGTCGAAGGTGATGCCCTTGCCGACCAGCGCCACCCTCTTGGGCGACTCGACGCCCTCGGGCACGTAGGTCAGCTTCACCAGCCGCGGCGGTGCCTCGGAGCCCTGGCCCACGGCCACGATGCCGCCGTAACCGCCGGCCTTGAGCTCGTCGAAGTCGAGCACCTCGACCTGTAGGCCGGTGCCCTTGGCCGCGGCCACCACCGCGTCGGCGAACTGCGGCGGGCGCAGCACGTTGGGCGGGGTGTTGACCCAGTCGCGGGTCAGGCGCACCGCGTGGGCGACGGCGGCGGCCCGGGTCACCTCGGCCGCGGCGGCCGCGTCGGTGGCGTCCGGCACGTGCACCTGCAGCGCGGCGACCGGGTCACGACGGTTCGGCTGGGGCTTGGTCTTGTAGCCGGCGAACTTGTAACCGCCGAGCAGCGCGCCCTCGAGGATCGCGCGCAGCACGCCGGGCGCGTCTTCGTCGTCGGGCAGGGGCAGGGCCAGCGCGACCGTACCGCTGCCGGCCAGCGCGCGCACCGCGGCGCCCGCGCCCCGGCGCAGGGTCTCGAGGTCGGGTGCCGAGCCGGTCGGCTCGTCACCGAGGCCGACCGCGACCACCAGCGGGGCCGAGATCGTGCCGAGGGTGGCCAGCTTGGTCACCTCGCCCGGCGCGCCGCTCGCGCCGAGCAGCGCCAGCGTGGGGGTCAGCCGGCCGTCGAACGCGGCGGCGATGCTCTCGGCCCCGGCGGCCGGCAGCAGGGCGCCACCATCGTCGGGCTGGCTGTGCAGGCCGATGACGATGGCGTCGACGGCTAATTCGGCCGGGTCGGTGTCGACCAGGCTGAGGCTGGGCTGGGTCACTCGAGCTCTCCGCGGGACTTCGGGGCCGGGCGCCTCATGGGAGCTCCGGCTGGTTCGGTGGGTCCCCGGCCGACGAGCGCCGGGGGAGGGGTGTCCCCGCGACTCTAACCAAGGTCAAGGTCACGGGTAAGTTCACTCTCATGTCTGCCGACGCCCCCGACGCCCTTTTCCGTTCCCCGCTGCACGAGCGCCACATCGCGCTGGGTGCGAAGTTCGCCGCTTTCGGCGGCTGGGAGATGCCCCTGGAGTACGCGGGTGGCGGCGTCCTGAAGGAGCACACGGCGGTTCGCGAGGCGTCCGGCGTGTTCGACGTGTCGCACCTGGGCAAGGCCCGGGTCACGGGTCCCGGTGCCGCGGCCTTCGTCAACGCCTGCCTCACCAACGACCTGGGCCGCATCGCGCCCGGCAAGGCCCAGTACACGCTCTGCTGCGCCGAGGACGGCGGCGTGGTCGACGACCTCATCGCCTACCTGATCTCCGACGACGAGGTCTTCCTCATCCCGAACGCGGCGAACACCGCCGAGGTCGTACGCCTCCTGGCCGCCGCCGCGCCCGAGGGCGTGACCGTGACCGACGAGCACCACGACTGGGCCGTCCTCGCCGTGCAGGGCCCGCAGTCGGCCGAGGTGCTGGCCAAGCTGGGCCTGCCCACCGAGCACGACTACATGTCGTTCGAGGTCGCCCGTTTCGGCGGCGGCGAGCTGATCGACTGCCGCACCGGCTACACCGGCGAGCACGGCTACGAGCTGGTCGTCCCGTGGGACGCCGCGGCCGCCGTGTGGGACGCGCTGATCGAGGCCGGGGTCCGCCCCTGCGGCCTGGGCGCCCGCGACACCCTGCGCACCGAGATGGGCTACCCGCTGCACGGGCAGGACCTCTCGCTCGAGATCACCCCGGTACAGGCGCGCTCGGGCTGGGCCGTCGGCTGGAGCAAGCCCGCCTTCTGGGGCCGCGACGCGCTCACCGCCGAGAAGGCCGCCGGTCCGCGCCGCACCCTGCGCGGGCTCGAGCTGACCGGCCGGGGCATTCCCCGGGGCCACATGCACGTGTACGCCGGTGACGAGCTGATCGGCGAGACCACGAGCGGGACGTTCTCGCCCACCAAGAAGGTCGGCATCGCGCTGGCCCTGCTCGACACGGCGGCCGGCCTGACCGAGGGCGACCTGGTGCAGATCGACATCCGCGGCAAGCGCACCGAGGCCCGCGTGGTCAAGCCGCCGTTCGTGCAGCCGTCCGTCCGTTAGCTCAGGGAGAGGCCGATCAGCGCGACCGTGGTGGCCACTTCCACGGTCGCGCCGAGCACGTCGCCGGTGATGCCTCCGAAACGGCGTACGCAATGACGAACCAGCAGGAGCACCGCCGTGAGCGCGACGACGACGGCGACCGGGCCCTGCCACGGACGGTCCGGGGTCGCCGCAGCCCCGGCCGCGGTGACGAGCGCCGCCCCGAGCAAAGCCACCGGTAGCGGCACCGAGCCCGCGACCAGCGCGCCCAGGCCTTCAGGGCGGGCAGCGGGAACGCCGCGGCGGCAGGCGAGCGGCACGGCCACGCGGCCCGCCGCGAAGGCGACCACAACCGCGATGAGTGACAGGGTGGTCAGCGCCGACGCCTGGAGCAGCAGTGTGAGCGCGATCGCCGCGACCCCGAACGGCCCGATGTCTGACTTTTTCATGATTTCCAAGGCGGCCGCGCCCCGGCGGTAGGAGCCGAGCGCGTCGACCGTGTCGGCCAGCCCGTCCAGATGCAGGCCGCGGGTCAGCAGGGCCGCGGCGGCGACAGTCACGCCGCCGGCGACCAGCGACGGGGCGGGCGCCTCGCGCAGCAGCCACAGAAGTGCGGCCAGGATCACGCCGAGCAGGGCGCCCACGGCCGGCGCCACACTCATCGCCACCGCGGCGGCCGGCCGGTCGACCCGCCCGCCACGGACCGGCAGGACCGTCAGCGTGGTGATCGACAGCCGGACCCCCGCGCCGAAACTCACTCCGGGGTGGTGGACGCCGGGCCCGGCCCGTCCGGCACCGGCTCGGCGAAGTCGACGTCCTCGTCGTCGTTCGGCACGATCAGGTCGGTCAGGCCCGCGTCACCGTGCTCGGACAGCATCGCCGGATGCACCCCGACCGCCGAGGCCAGCCCGATCGCGGTGCGCAGCAGCGGCAGGGCGGCCAGCGCGTTCGAGCCCTCACCGAGACCCAGACCGAGCTCCAGTACGGGGTTGAGCCCGAGCACGTCGCCACCCTGGCGTACCAGCTCGAGGTCGCCCGCGTCGACCAGCAGCGACCAGTGCCGGGTCTGACTGGCCAGGTCGCGGGCGATCAGGCCGGCCGCGATGCCGACCGGCCCGTCGACCACGACCGGCAGCCGGCGGGCCGCCGCGCCGAGCAGCGCGCCGGTGGCCACGGCCAGGTCGGGGCCGCCGAGCTCACGCAGGATGTCCTTGGCGCCACGCGGCTCCTGACGGATGCGGTGCAGCGCGTCACGCACGACGCCCATGCGCGTCATCCACGACTCGTCGTCGTAGACGCCGCCGGGCAGCAGCACCCGGGGAAGAATGGCGACGGCCTCGGCGCCCGTGGTGGCGGCCGAGATGGCGGTGGCGGCCGCGTCGGTCCCCACGCCGATCGAGGCGATCACGAGCAGGTCCTTGCCGGCCGTGGCGGCGGCGTCGGCCAGCAGCCAGCCCTGCTGCAAGCCGCGTTCGACCTCGTCGTCGGTGGTGGCCGGGCCGTCCTCGATCGCGGCGGCCGGCGCGGTGCGCAGAACGGCGATGTCGGCCCCGGCCGAACCGGCGAGGCGGCTCAGCACACCCTCGCCGTTCTCGACCTGGGCGACGCGGCGTTCCACGTCCTCCGGGTCGTCGCCGGCTTCGGCGCCACCGGCGTGCCGGCCGGAGAGCAGCAGCACGCGCACGGCCGACCAGGGCTGCGGGGTGACCGTGCCCTGCGTGGCGGCGGCGAACTCGACCGCTTCGGAGAGCCGGCCCAGCCCCGTACCGGCGAAATCGACGGTCGTCAGCCGCTCACGCGCGTCAGGACCGGCGTCGCCGTCGGGCAGCGGCAGATCCATGCCCGGCTCGAAGACCACTCCGGCCGCCCCGACCGGCAGCACGATCGTCGCGTCGTCGCGCTCCTCGGCGGCCGCGGCAACGTCGGCGACCTCAGCGACCTCAGCGACCGTGGCAACCTCGGTTGCCGCGACCGGGCTGACCAGACTGGGTGCCGGAATCGGCACGGTCCGATCAGCGGCCTCGACTGCCGAGTTCTTGCTCTCGTCCCTCTTGTCCGACAGATCTGGAATGTCGCCCGAAAGGGTGCCGGTGCCGGTCTTCAGCCACACCGGGCGGCCGGCCACGACCAGCGCGACCCGGTCGCAGACCTCGGCGAGGGCCTGGTTGGTCGACCCCAGCGCGTCGGTGAACGCGCGCCCGACCGGCGTGGTCGGCACGAGGGCCAGACCCACCTCGGGGCTCACGAACACCACGCGGGCCGCCGTAGCGCCCACCGCCGTGGCCAGCGCCACCACGTCGGCCTCGTCGTCGTTGGGCTGCCGGGCCGGGTCGAGCAGCCCGGCCACCCAGCCGCCCAGGTCGTCGACGAGCAGCGTGTCGTCGGGCTTCGCCTCGGCCAGCAGCTCGGTGAGCCGGGCCGGGTCGGCGCCCGTCTCCTCGGTCGACCACGACTGCGGGCGCCGCCGCTGATGTTCCTCGATGCGCGCCAGCCACTCGGGATCGTCTTCACCGCCGGCCGCGGTTGCCACATAGCGCACCCTGGGCGCGTCGGCCACCAGCGCCTCGGCGAAAGCGGACTTGCCGGACCGGATCCCGCCGAGCACCAGGACCGTGTGCCACCGATCATCGGACATGCCCCGTACCTTAAAGCCGGGCCGCACGGCCCGACGCCGTAGGGTGGAGGCACCGACAGGACGTGAGGGGGCGGCGCATGCCGTGGAGTTGGCGCTACGAGAACGTCGAGGGTCAGACGGTGACCGGTCCAACCGAGACGTTCAGCAGCCAGGCCGACGCCGAGTCGTGGATCGGCCAGGAGTGGCGGACCCTGGCTGAGCAGGGAGTCGCCGGTGTCGTGCTGATCGAGGACGACCGGGTCGACTATCGGATGAGTCTGCTCCCGGCCGAGTGAGCGACAGTCACGTGACGTACGAGCCGGTCTCCACCAGGACCCCCCGCAACGCCTTCATACCGAGCCCGGTCTTCGTGGGCATCGTCGCCATCTTCGCCGTCAGCGGCTGGATGGCCTGGACGGGCTTCGGCAACGTCCGGGTCGACGTGTTCCTCTTCGTCGTCTCGGGCTGGCTGATCTCGCTCTGCCTCCACGAGTACGCGCACGCGGTCATCGGCTACTTCTCCGGCGACCGCAGCGTGGCCGACCGCGGTTATCTGCGGCTCAACCCGCTGAAATACACCAGCCCGCTGCTGTCCATCGTGCTGCCCGTGGTCGTGGTGATCCTGGGCGGCATCGGCCTGCCCGGCGGCGCGGTCTGGGTCGACCACCGCTACATCCGCAGCCGCGTCAAAGACTCGCTGATCAGCGCGGCCGGCCCGCTCACCAACGTGGTGCTGGCACTGCTGTGCGCGGTGCCGTTCCTGATCGGCGCGGCGCCCACGCTCGAGGTTTTCGGCGGCCAGGCGGTCGTCGGCGGCGCGAGCGAGCACCTGGAGTTCTGGGCGGCCCTCGCCACCCTCGGCTTCCTGCAGGTGACCGCGACGCTGCTCAACCTGCTGCCGATCCCGGGTCTCGACGGCGGCGGCATCCTCACGCCGTGGATGAGCCCGGCCTACCAGCGGGCGTGGAACCTCTTCGCCCCGTACGGCTTCATTCTGCTGTTTTTGCTGCTGTGGCAGACGAAGGTCGGCGAATACTTCTACGACGTCGTCTTCTGGATCACCGACCGCCTTGGGCTCTCAGAGCTGCCGAGGCTCGGCCTGGAACTGATGCGCTTCTGGAATTAATCGCCCAGCCACCAGGGCAGTCGCCGTCAATGACTTGAGCCCGGTTTCTGATGCCACGGGGTTTGTGGCATCGGAAACCGGGCTCAAGTCATTGGCCTAAAGGGCGGCTGCCCCCGCGGAGCGAAGCGGAGCCATGTCACGGCCGCCGAGCGGGCGACTGGGTCTTGGCCGGGTCGCGCTCCGCGACCGGGTCGAGGATCGCGTCGATCGCCTTCATCAGGTCGGCGTCGAGCTTGACGCCCGAGGCAGCGGCGTTGTCGCGCACCTGCTCGGGGCGCGAGGCGCCGATGATGGCGGCCGACACGTTCGCGTTCTGCAGCACCCAGGCCACGGCGAGCTGGGCCATCGACAGACCGGCCTGCTCGGCCAGCGGCTTGAGCTGGGCCACCGCCGTCAGCACCTCGTCGTTGAGCAGCCGCGAGATGAAGTTGGCGCCCGACTTCTCGTCGGTGGCGCGCGAGCCCTCCGGGTGCTGCTTGCCCACCTGGTACTTGCCGGTCAGCACACCCTGCGCGATCGGCGAGAACACCACCTGGCCGACGCCCAGCTCGATCGAGGTGGGAACCACCTCGGCCTCGATGACGCGCCACAGAGCCGAGTACTGCGGCTGGTTCGAGACGAACGGGATCTTCAGATCCTGGGCCATCTCCCAACCGGCCCGGATCTCGGACGCGGTCCACTCCGAGACGCCGATGTAGAGCGCCTTGCCCGACCGGACCACGTCGGCGAACGCCTGCATGGTCTCTTCGAGCGGGGTCGAGTAGTCGTAGCGGTGGGCCTGGTAGAGGTCGACGTAGTCGGTCTGCAGGCGGCCCAGGGACGCGTTGATCGACTCCATGATGTGCTTGCGCGACAGGCTGCGGTCGTTCGGGCCCGGACCGGTCGGCCAGAACACCTTGGTGAAGATCTCCAGACCGGCGCGGCGCTCTCCCTTCAGAGCGCGGCCCAGCACCTCCTCGGCGCGGCCGCCGGCATAGGCGTCGGCGGTGTCGAAGGTGGTGATGCCCACGTCGAGGGCGGCCCGCACGCACGCGGCGGCGGCCTCCTCCTCGACCTGGGAGCCATGGGTGATCCAGTTGCCGTACGCGATCTCGCTGATCAGCAGGCCGGAACGGCCGAGATGACGGAACTCCATGCCCCGACACTATTCCGCGAGCGGAACACGGTCAGCGCCGGAGCCCGAATTCAGTGATCAACAACGCTTCACAGTACGGGCCGGGGATCGGTCACGAGTTCGTCGATCCGCTCGAGCACGTCGTTGCGGTCCTGATATTTCAGCTCGACCAGCGGCTCGCCCGCCCGGTTCAGCGCGCCCCACAGCCCGAACTTGTCGGCCACCAGGAACGCCGAGGGGTGGATCAGCAGGGCGGCGTGCGTCGGGGGCACCAGCAGCTTCCCGGCCCGGTCGACCACCCCGTACACCTCGCCCGCGTCGACCACGGCGAGGCCCTCCTCGGTGAAACCGTCCACCGGCTCGCCGCCGAACAACATCGTCGCGAAGGCCCGGTAGTGCGGCTGCACCACGACGCGGCCGTGCTGGTCGACCGCGCCCCAGCCGCCCCGGCGTACCAGCGCCAGCCCGTTGTGGAAGGGCCGCGCGTCCTCGAACCCGCCCGGCACGATGACCCGGTTCTGCTTGTCGACCGCGAACCAGCCGCCCGCGTCGTCGCGCGACACCCAGGCCAGCCCGTCGGCGAACCGGCCCGCCGCGCGATAACCGGCCGACGCGTCGATGAGCAGCTCACCGGTGAGTCCGGCCAGCTCCCAGGCCGGAGCCTCGGGCCGGCGCACCCACGCGACCCCGTCCGCGAACGGCTGCGCCTGGGCGAACGTCGGCGGCATGAGGCCGGGATAGCCGAACAAGCCGGTCGTCTCCTCCCGCAACGGCCGCGACGGCTCCGAACTGCCCAGAATCTCCTCGCGGGTGCGGGGATAGGGGCCCCAGCCCTCGGTCGTACGGCCCCTGATCGTGTCGAGGGCCAGCTCGATGCGCTCGACCAGGTCGGGGTCGGAACCCTTGCGCAGGTCGAGCGCGTGCTCCAGGTGGTTCACGGCCTCGAGGTAGCGGCCCTGCTCGAACGCCGACCGGCCGGCCAGCTCGTTGATCTCGGCCCGCAACCGGGAGGGCAGTTCGGGCGAGTCGGCCTCCGCGTAGATCTTGTCGGCCTCGGCGTACTCGGCGCGCCAATGCAGCACGTGAGCCAGCCGGGCGCGGACGGTGGCCGTACGGACCAGATCTTGGGCCTTCTCGGCGTGGACGAGCGCTTCCCGGGCGTCTTCGAGGGCCGGGTCGAGGTCGCCCAGCAGGCGTGACGCCACGGCGCGCAGGCTCAGCAGGCGCGCGCGGTCGGTGTCACGCTCGGCGTACTCGAGCTTGTCGGTGAGCCGGTCGATGACCACCCACATCGGTTCCTCGTCCTCGATCTGCTCACGCAGCGTCCGCGGGTCGAAGGCGACCGGATAGGCGGCGAGGATCTGCTCGGGGTCACGCCGGCTGCGCGCGTCGGCCCGCTGCTCGCGCCGCTGGCGGATCGGTTCAGTTCTTATCTCGTACGCTGGAGGGCTCGGTTCCCGCGTCTCGCCCTCGGTCGCCTCGGTGGCGTGATCGTCGGCTTCCTGGGGGGCTACGGTCTCTGCCGCGCTCGCCGGCTGGGTCTCAGCGGGAGCTTCGTCCTCGATCTCGTCGGCTTGCGCCTGCTCCTGGCCGGGCTCGGCGTCCTCGATCGGCTCGGGCCGGGAGTCGTCCGCGTGGTCTAGCTCTTGGTCGGCAATGTTGTCGATGGGCTCGATGGGTTCCGCGACGGGCTCGATGGGTTCCGCGATCGGCTCGACCGGTTCCGCGATCGGCTTGACCGGCTCCGCGATCGGCTCGACCGGCTCCGCGACGGGTTCGAACGGCTCTTCGACGGGTTCGAGCGGCTCTGTGATGGGCGCGATCGGCTCGGGGTCGGGCTCGGCTGTGATCGCCAGGGCGGGAGTAGGAGCTTCGAGGGCGGCGACCGACTCGCGACGGTCGTCGTCGACGAGTTCGGCGTCCTCGACGATGTCGATGGACGAAACCGCCTGGTAGGCGTGCACCACGACCCGCTCGCCCGCGGCGGTCTCGAACTCGAGCAGCTCGGCCTCGACCGGTTCGACGTCGTCGGCGGCGGCCTCGGCGTGGAACTCCACGGCGGGCCGGTCGTCGTCCCACGGGCCGGTGTCGGCCACGGGGGGACCCGGCTCCTCGATCGCGGGTTCGTCCACGACGGACTGGTCGTCGGAGGGCGCAACACTGACCGGCTCGACCGCTGCCGGCCATGCTGTGACGGGTTCCGGTTCTGCCAGCGGCGTCTCGGCCACGTAGGGCTGGGCGGACACCGGCTCGGCCAGGAAAGGCGGTGCCGAGATCGGCTGCATCGGTTCCGGCTGGTCGACCGGGGCCGCGACCTCGGCCGGCTCGTCCGCGTAGTCCAGCGGCACGGGCTGGGCCGAGACCGGTTCGACCGGCGTCCACTGCTCGTGCGGGACCGGCTGTTCCGCGATCGGCTCGGCCTCGTCGGGCTGCGCGGAGACCGGCTCGACGGGCGTCCACTGCTCGTGCGGGACCGGCTGTTCCGCGATCGGCTCGGCCTCGTCGGGCTGCGCGGAGACCGGCTCGACGGGAGCCGGCGTGCCGGTCGTGACGGCGATCGTCTGGACCGCGAGAGGTTCCTCGTAGTTCGTGTAGGGAAGGTCGTCGTAGTACTGGGCGGGCGCCTCGCCGGTCGGGGCGTGCGCCGTGTCGTCGAGGTCGGCTGTGGATTTCTCGGGCCGGTTGAGAACGACGATGGGCTGGGCACCGGAGGGGGCGAACCAGTCCTGCCTCTCGGGTGCGCCGCTGACCGGTCGTGCGTCGTCAGCGAGCGGCTCCAGGGGCGACGCGTTCTCGTCGGCGGCCGGCAGACTCTCGGCGGGCTCGGCGTCGGCCGGCTCGACGTCGACCGGCTCGGTCGCGGCGAGCGGGACGTCCGCCGGCTCGGCGTCGACCGGCTCAGCATCGGCCGGCGCGTCGGTGGGCTGCACGTCGGCGGGCTGGGAGCTGACCGGGGCGGGCGAGATCGGCTCGATGACGGGCTCGACGGAGACCGGGTGCGCCACGGGCGGCTCAGCGGCCGCCTGCGGGGTCGGCGGCGGCAGCGGAGTGACGGCGCCCAGACCACTCTGGGAGAGCAGCCAACCCAGGCCGTGCGGCTCGTCGTTCCCGGCGGCGGGCGACGGGGGCGCGGACGCCGGCACCGCCGAGACGGGCTGCGGGCGCGACTCGACCGCGGCCTCGCTCGGGGCGGGGCGGTCCCAGATCGACCCGCGGCGGGGCGCCTCGGCCGCCTGCGGTTCGACGGTCGGCTGCGCGCTGCTCGCGGCCGTGTGATCCGGCCGGGCCGAAGTCGGCGCCGACGGCGGGGCGGAGGCCTGGTACGCGGCCGACGACTGCCCAGCCGGCGCAGCGGGCTGGGCCGGGTGAGGGGCTTGGGGCGGCTGGGCCTGGGCCGGGTAGGGCGACACAGGCTTCGACGAAACGGGCTGCACGGCCGGGGCCTGGACCCACTGCGGCGAGACAGGTTGTGGCTGCGCCGAAATGGGTTGAGTGGCCGCGGGCTGGGCCCACTGCGGGGACACGGGCTGGGGCTGCTGTGGCTGCGCCGAAACTGGCTGCTGCGTGGCTGCGGGCTGGGCCCACTGCGGGGACACGGGCTGGGGCGGCTGTGGCTGCGCCGAAACTGGCTGCTGCGTGGCTGCGGGCTGGGCCCACTGCGGGGACACGGGCTGGGGCGGCTGTGGCTGCGCCGAAACTGGCTGCGCGGCCGCAGGCTGGGCCCACTGCGGCGACATGGGCTGGGGCGGCTGTGGGGACACAGGCTGCGGCGGTGCGGGCTGCGGCGGAATCGGCGAGGACGTGGGCGCCGGGTAGGCCGGTGCGGGCTGGTCGGGCCGTGCGGGCGTGACCCGGGTCGGCTGCGGGGCCGGCCGGGACTGGGCGGGCGTGCCGCGCTCGGGCGGCGCCGGGCGCAGGTCGAACGGCGCGTCCTCGCGCCCGTCGCGCTGCCCGGGAGCCGGCCGGGCACCTGGCCGTGACGGGAACGCGTCGGCCGGCGCGGGCCGGGCGCTGCCGTAGACACCGGCGGCCGGCGACACGGGCTGTGTCTCGTCGGGCGATTGTCGCCGCCCGTAGTAGGGACCGGAGGCAGCCGGCCGCGCGGCTCCGTAGACACCCGGCGAAGCGGGGGAAACGGGTGTCGCCCGCCCACCCGGCGCTGAGCCCGGCGAGACCGGAGCCGTGCGCCCGGCGGGCGGATAGGGGCCGGGCTGCCCGTGCCCAGGGTTGATCGGAACGGTCGGCCGGTGCTGCGGCGGTCGTTGCCCGCCCTCGCGTGCCTGCCCCTCACGGTGCTGCACGGCGTCGCGATAGGACCCCGCCGGCGGCTCGGCCTGACGTCCGTAGACGGGCGCCGAGCGCCGCTGATCAGGCGTGCTGCGCCCTCGGTGTTCGTCGGGCGTGCCGCGTCCCCACTGCTCGTCGCCGCGCTGCTCGGGCAGCGATCCGCCCGGCCGGTTCCACAGCGGTTCCTCACGCCGTGGCGCGGCTGCCGGATGTCCCTGCTGCTGCGGCGCGGACCGCCCGGGCGAATATCCCCCCTGCGGAGCGCGACCCTCGTCGTGCGACGAGGAGGTGCCCCGCCGCGCGTCATGGCCGGAGGCCTCGTACACCGGGGTGTATTCGGCCTTGCGCCGTCCCGGGTCGCCCGGATAGCGCTGCCCGGGCTGCGGCTCCCACTCCCACGTGATCTCGTAGACCCAGGCCGGCTGGTCGCCCCAGCCGTCGCCGCCCATGGAGCTCCAGCCGTTCATCGGGCACCCAGGGTGAGGCCCGGCGATTGGCGACGCTCCGTCACGGCGAACTTCCACTTCTGGTCGAGAGGGCGGGCCGTCCGGGACCCGGGGAGAGCTTGGCATGGAGGTCAGCGACGGGTGCCCGCCGGACCGCCCATTAACATAGCCGCCGTCCTTGAACCCGGCTATGTGCTCCCGGCCATCGTCGGGTACGCAACCGCTAGGAACCCATGGGCGTACGCCGAAGGTCACCCACGGTGATCAGCGGTGTTCCATCACCAGCACCGCCCACGACGGCTCGAGCGCCTCGTAGTGGTGCGGCACGTCGCCGGGGAAGGTGATGTAGTCGCCCGGCCCCAGTTCGACCGTGTCGCTGTCGGGGCCGGTGAGGATGCGCCCGGCGCCGACCACGATGTGCTCGATGCTGCCCGGGATGTGGGCGGCGGCCTCCCGTGCCGGGCCGGGCTCGAGCTCCATCACGTAGATGTCACGCCGGGTGTGCGGCGACCCGGCGGCGAGCAGGGTGGCCACGAAGTCGGACTCGTCGGCCCGCAGCCGTGGCCCTTCCCCGGCCCGGATGACCCGCACCTGATTCTGCGGCGGTTCGACCAGGCGGCTGAACGGCACGCCCAGGGCCACCCCGAGCGACCACAGTGTCTCGATGCTGGGGTTGCCGGTGCCGGCCTCGAGCTGCGAGAGCGTCGACTTGGCCAGCCCGGCGCGGCGGGCCAGCTCGGTGAGGGAGATGCCGGACCGTTCACGTTCGCGGCGAAGGGCGGCCGCGATGGTGGCGAGCGGGGGCGCCGGCTGCTGCATGTTCGCTCCGTCGATCGATCCGTTCGATTTGACGAACGGTAGTGGCATCGTTCATTATTTCAAACCATGCGTACGATACAGCGAACGCATTCAGCCGACCGCGCGCTCCTGCGCGACGCCGCCGCCATCGCCGCGGCCATGGTGGCGATCGGCGCGTCGTTCGGGGCCATCGCCATCGCGTACGGCCTGCCGACCTGGGTGCCGTTCCTCATGTCGACCGTCGTCTTCGCCGGGGGAGCGCAGTTCCTGGCCGTCGGCTTGATCGCGGCGGGCAACCCGATCGCCGCGGTCTTCGCGGGCCTGCTGCTCAACGCCCGGCACATCCCGTTCGGCCTCGCCGTCGGCACCACGATGGGCACCCGGTGGCGCGACCGCATCGTCGGCAGCCACCTGATGACCGACGAGGTCGTCGCGTTCACGCTGGCCGAGAAGGACCCGGCTCGCCGCCGGCGCACCTACTGGCTGATGGGCGTAACGCTGTTCACCTCGTGGAATCTGGGCACCGCGCTCGGCGTGCTGCTCGGCGGCGCGACCGGCGACCCCGAGACGCTGGGGCTCGACGCCGCCTTCCCGGCCGGTCTGATCGCCCTGATCCTGCCCTCGCTGCGCGACCGGGCCACCCGGGTCGTCGCGCTCCTCGGGTCGGCCATCGCCGTAGCGGCCACACCCGTGCTCCCGGCCGGGCTGCCCGTCCTCTGCGCCCTGGTCGGCCTGCTCACGCTCGTCCGGTTCAAGCGGAGGGAGGCCTGATGCTGGTCGTCGCCATCGTCGTTCTCGGCATCGGCACCTACACGATGCGCCTCGGCGGCGTGCTGCTGCGCGAGCGCCTGGAGCTCTCGGCCGCCCTGCAGCGCCTGCTGCCGATGGCCGCCACCGCCCTGCTGGCTGCCCTCGCCGTCACGGCCACGGTCATGGCCGGCAGCGATTTCGCCGGCATCGCGCGCCCGGCCGGGGTCGCCGTGGGGGCGCTGCTGGCCTGGCGCCGCGCCCCCTTCGTGGTAGTGGTGGTGGCGGCCGCCGCGACAGCCGCCCTGCTACGCCTCGCGGGGGTGCACTGACCGTCAGCGGCGAGCCAGCCAGACCGTACGGTCGGTGCGGACGCTGAGATCGTCGCGACCGGCCAGGCCGTGTGCGACCTGGCCGAGAGCCGCCCGGTCGGCCTCGGAGAGCTGCTCGGCCAGCCCCTCGACCATGCGGTGCAGCGTGACCGCGGCATAGCGCGCGGCGGCGGCCGGCAGCGGCGCCCGCAGGTCGATGGCGAAGTGCCACTCGGTCACCCCGGTGAAGCCCGCCTGCCGGATGCGGTCGCCCCAGTTCTCGTGCATGTGCAGGCCCGCCTCGTGGCGCCGCTTGTCCGCCGCGACGTGCCCGCGGTCCTCCAGGGCCTCGTCGGGCGTGCCGGTCAGGAAGCGCGGGAACGAGTCCAGCTCGGCGATGACCAGCAGCCCGCCCGGCCGCAGCGCGGCGAACGTCGAGGCCAGCGCCCGCGCGGGGTCGGCCATGTGGTGCATCGACGAGGCGGCCCAGACCACATCGACCGGGCCGAAGTCGGGCCACGGCTGGTCGAGGTCGGCCTCGACGGCGTCGACGCGGTCGCCCAGCCCGGCCGCCTCGGCCCGGGAGCGCAGGTGGGCCAGCATCTCGGGGGACACGTCGACCGCGGTGACCCGAGAACCGGGCAGCTCGCGGGCCAGCGCCAGCGCGCCGGTGCCGCTGCCGGCGCCCAGGTCGACGACGCGGGGGTGGGCGACGGCCTCGCGGCCGACCCAGGCGATCAACTCGTGGTGGTAGTCGTGCAGGACCTCGGCGTCCAGGTCGAGCATCTCGATCATGTGGTTGTGAGCCATGCCCCGACGCTAGCCCGGCCTTGCGCTTGAGGCATAGCATCTTGCGTATGAAGCAAGACCACGATCTCGAGGCACTCGTACGGCAGAGGATTCGTGGGCTGCGGGTGGCGCGCGGCTGGTCGCTCGACGAGCTCGCCGCCCGCTCGCTGCTGAGCCCGTCGACGCTGAGCCGCATCGAGACCGGTCACCGCCGCATCGCGCTCGATCAGATGGCCGCGATCGCCCGCGCGCTGGGCAGCACGATCGACCAGCTCGTCGAGTCCGACGCCGACGACGACGTGGTGATCCGCCCGCACAGCCACCCGGAACGGGGCATCACGACCTGGCTGCTGTCACGCGACAGCGGTCAGACCGTCGCCAAGATGCGCATCACCCGCAAGGTGCCCGGCGAGCTGCGGGTGCACCCCGGGCGCGACTGGTTCACGGTGCTCTCCGGCACGGTCGAGCTGCGCCTGGGCGATCGTACGATCCTGGTCGGCCAGAACGAGGCGGCCGAGTTCTCCACGATGGTGCCGCACGCGTTCGGCGCGCACGGGGGCCCGGCCGAGGTGCTGTGCATCCTCGATCACGAGGGTGGACGCAGCCACCTGGGCCCGGAGAGCTGAGCTCTCAGATTTTCTGGCCGAGCTCGACCTTCGGCTTCGGCACCCGCATGCGGCGGAAGGTGAGACCGCGCATCACGCCGTAGATCTGCAGCGAGCCGAGGCGCTGCTCGGTCTTGGGGTAGCGCTCCTTGACCAGGCGCTTGACCTTGCGGGCGATGAGCACGCTGTCGACCACCACGCCGACCGCGAGGACCAGCCAGAGCAGGTTGCTGGCGAGCTGCACGGCCGGGATGCGCACGGTCGAGCCGATCAGCACGATCAGGGCGCCGCCGAAGAACCAGGTGCCCACGGTGCGGCGGCTGTCGACGATGTCGCGCACCAGGCCCCGCTCGGCGCCGCGGTCACGGGCCAGCAGGTAGCGCTCGTCGCCGGCCTTCATGCCCGCGGAGGCCTCGGCGCGTTCCTGCCGCTGACGCTCGCGCATCTGCTTCATGTGCTCGCGGCGGTTGGCCGGGGCGGGCTCGGTGCCGACCTTGCGGCCGGTGTTCGAGCGCTTCGGCGTGGTCACGCCGAGCTCCCGCTTGCTCGGGGTGTAGCCCTTGGGGCGCGGCTCGGCCGACGTCACCTCCTCCTCGAGGACCTCGGGAGTGGCGTCGTCGGTCTTGCTGCGGCGAAAAAGCGAGGGCACCCCAGAAGAGTAGCCAAGCGGCGCGATGTCTATGACACCGCGCCGCTGATAGTGATGAAAAGGAAAGGGTTCCGACGGTTTTACATCGGTTTTCCGCTGCGGCTAGCCCAGCCGCTCGACGTGGGCGCCCAGGGCGGCCAGCTTGCCCTCGAAGTCCTCATAGCCGCGGTTGATCAGGTCGACGCCGTAGACCCGCGAGGTGCCCTCGGCCGCGAGCGCCGCGATCAGGTGGGCGAAACCGGCCCGCAGGTCGGGGATGACCAGGTCGGCCGCGTGCAGCTTGGACGGGCCGGCGATCACCGCGGAGTGCATGAAGTTGCGGCGGCCGAACCGGCACGGCGTGCCACCGAGGCAGTCCCGGTAGACCTGGATGGTGGCGCCCATCTGGTTGAGCGCGTCGGTGTAGCCGAGCCGCTGCTCGTACACGGTCTCGTGCATGATCGACAGCCCGCGGGCCTGGGTCAGCGCGACCACCAGCGGCTGCTGCCAGTCGGTCATGAAGCCCGGGTGCACGTCGGTCTCGAGCGCGACCGCCTGCAGCTCGTGGCCGGGGTGCCAGAACTTGATGCCGCCCTCGGCCGCGGTCACGCCCGGGCGGGCCACCCGCTCGTCGGTGATCTCGCACTCGCCGCCGATCGACCGGAAGACGTTCAGGAACGTCATCATGTCGGCCTGGCGGGCGCCGAGCACCTCGATCTCGCCCTTGGTCGCCAGCGCGGCGGCGGCCCAGCTCGCGGCCTCGATCCGGTCGGGGATCGGGCGGTGCTTGTAGCCGTGCAGCCTCGGCACGCCGTGCACCTCGATGACCCGGTCGGTGTGCACCGTGATGATCGCGCCCATCTTCTGCAGGACGCAGATGAGGTCCATGATCTCGGGCTCGATGGCCGCGTTGCGCAGCTCGGTGACGCCCTCGGCACGGACGGCCGTGAGCAGCACCTGCTCGGTCGCGCCGACGCTCGGGTAGGGCAGTTCGAGCTTGGCGCCCCGCAGGCCGGTGGGCGCGCTCAGGTGCATGCCCTCGGGGGTCTTCTCGACGACCGCGCCGAACTCGCGCAGCGCCTGGATGTGGAAGTCGATCGGGCGCGGGCCGATGTGGCAGCCGCCGAGGTCCGGGATGAACGCGTGCCCGAGACGGTGCAGCAACGGGCCGCAGAGCAGGATCGGGATGCGGCTGGAGCCGGCGTGCACGTTGATCTCGTCGGTGCTGGCGCTCTCGACGTTGGTCGGGTCCATGACGATCTCGCCGTCGTCGGCCCCGTCGCTGACCTTGACGCCGTGCAGCTCGAGCAGGCCGCGGACCACCTCGACGTCGCGGATGCGCGGCACGTCGTACAGATGGCTCGGTGACTCGCCCAGCAGGGCGGCCACCATCGCCTTCGAGACGAGGTTCTTGGCGCCACGGACCCGGATCTGTCCCTGCAACGGCGCTCCGCCGTGCACGACCAGGACATCGTCGGTCAACGTAACCTCCAGCCGGCGGGCGTCAGGGGCGCCCGGATTGAATCGAGGGGCAGCGAGCGGGCGGGGGTACCCGTTCGGCAACCGGGTGAGCATAGCGCTGAGTGACAAGAAGGCCAGCCAGGACGACACCCGAATGTCGTGAAAGGACCAAACTTAAGTCAGATTTGCGATCCGATCCGGGCCGTTGACATGCATCGATGCAGGTGGCGGCCCGGAGTGCGCAGAGCGGATCTTGGCAACTACTTTAAGTTACGGCAGGGCCAGCATCTGGTTGAGAGCGACCCGCGCGTACTTCGCCGTTTCGTCGTCCACGGTGATCACGTTGGGTACGCGGCCGGCCACCAGTTCCTCGAGCGTCCACACCAGGTGCGGCAGGTCGATGCGGTTCATCGTGGAGCAGTAGCAGACCGTCTTGTCGAGGAACATGATCTGCTTGTCGGGGTGGGCCAGCGCCATGCGGCGTACGAGATTCAGCTCTGTTCCGACCGCCCAGGCCGACCCGGCCGGCGCCGCGTCGAGTGCCCGGATGATGTATTCCGTGGAGCCCACGTAGTCGGCGGCCTGCACGACCTCGTGCTTGCACTCGGGGTGGACCAGCACGTTGACCCCGGGGACGCGCTCGCGTACGTCGTTGACGCTGTCGAGCGTGAACCGGCCGTGCACCGAGCAGTGGCCCCGCCACAGGATCATGCGGGCGTCGCGGAGCTGCTCGTCGGTGAGCCCGCCCTTGGGCTTGTGCGGGTCGTAGAGCACGCAGTCGTCGAGGTCGAAGCCCATCTCGAGCACCGCGGTGTTGCGGCCGAGGTGCTGGTCGGGCAGGAAGAACACCTTGCTGCCGTGCTCGAACGACCAGTCGAGGGCGCGCTTGGCGTTCGACGACGTGCAGACGACGCCCTCGTTGCGGCCGACGAAGCCCTTGATGTCGGCTGACGAGTTCATGTAGGTCACCGGGACGATGTCATTCCGACGGTTTTCATTCTGGGGTTTTCCGCCGCGGTCAGGTCCAGTGATGCCGAGGTCTTGGAAGTGCTCCCAGGCGGTCTCGACCTGGCCGAGCACGGCCATGTCGGCCATCGAGCAGCCGGCCGCCAGATCGGGCAGGATCACGCGCTGCTCGGGAGTCGTCAGGATGTCGGCGCTCTCGGCCATGAAGTGCACGCCGCAGAACACGATGAACTCGGCGTCGGGGCGGGCCGCGGCCTGCTGGGCGAGCTTGAACGAGTCGCCGGTGACGTCGGCGAACTGGATGACCTCGTCGCGTTGATAGTGGTGACCGAGCACGAAGACCCGGTCGCCGAGCGCGGCCTTCGCGGCCGTCGCGCGGGCCACCAGGCCGGGGTCGCTGGGCGCGGGCAGGTCACCGGGGCAGTCGACGCCACGCTCGGAGGCAGGATCGCTGCCCCGGCCGAGCAGGAGCAGGGCGGTCGCGGTGTTCGAGGGTTCGGTCCAGGTCGACGTCACGCGAGCCATCGTCGCACAGGGGTGGGACAGGGATCGTCGTCGACAGCAGTGGGCTGCCACACTCGTACGCGTGCGCGTATTGATCTGTCCCGACAAGTTCGCCGGCACGCTGTCGGCCCCCGAGGTCGCCGAGGCGATCGTGGCCGGCTGGTCGAAGCCCGGCGACGACCTGGTGCGGCGGCCGCTCTCCGACGGTGGGCCCGGCTTCATCGAAGTGCTGGCCGGGGCGCTGGGCGGGCGGCGCGTGCCGGTGCCGACCGTCGACCCGCTCGGCCGGCCGGTCGAGGGCGAGATCCTGCTCTCCGGCGCCACGGCGTATGTCGAGAGCGCCCTGGCCTGCGGCCTGCACCTGCTCAGCCCGGACGAGCGGGATCCCAACAGCGCCAGTTCGTACGGTCTGGGGCTGTTGCTCCTGGCGGCGGTCGAAGCCGGCGCGAGCGAGATCGTGATCGGGCTGGGCGGCTCGGCGGTCAACGACGCCGGGGCGGGCATGCTGGCCGCGCTCGGTGCCCCGCCGGTCGACGTGGCTGGTTATGCCCTGCCCTACGGCGGCGCCTACCTGAACGCGGCCGCGGCGCTCGGCGGCGTCCCGCGCCTGCGCGATGTGAGCCTGGTGGCCGCGACAGACGTGGACAACCCGCTGACCGGCCTGCAGGGGGCGAGCAACGTCTTCGGTCCGCAGAAGGGCGCGAGCCGCGAGGACGTCTATCGCCTCGACGCCGCCCTCGAGCAGTTCGCCGACGTACTGGAGAAGGCCTTTGACGTCTCCGACCTGAAGAACACCCCCGGTGGGGGAGCGGCGGGCGGCATCGGGGCGGCCCTGATCGCCCTCGGCGGGCGCGTGGTGTCGGGAATCGGGCTGGTCAGCACGGCGATCGGGCTCGACCGCGAGTTCGACGCGGCCGACCTGGTGATCACGGGAGAGGGATCTTTCGACCACCAGTCGCTGCGCGGCAAGGTCGTCGCCGGCATCGCCGGCGCGGCCCGCGACCGCGGTTTGCCCTGCATCGTCGTCGCCGGTCGTAACGAGACGGGTTACCGAGAGGCGGCTGCGGCTGGTGTGACGGAAACTTATTCCCTCACCGAGCACTTCGGCAGCACCGAAACGGCGATGAAAGAACCTGCTCGCGGGCTACGTGAGCTGGCCTCGCGCATCTCCGAGCAGTGGAGCCGCGTTTAGTCCGGTCCAGGGCAGCGGGCGGGGATGGTTGGACGGCGGTGAAGTAAGCCACCCCGATTGGGAATCATGGGGAATAGGGCTAGCGTTGGCCTGTACGGCATCAGTCCGCACCTGGCAGGGAGATACCTAGTGACCACTGAAGCGCACACCGAGTCGGTCGAGGCCACCGCCCCGTCCGGCGTCATCCTCACCGACGTCGCCGCGGTTAAGGTCAAGGCCCTGATCGAGCAGGAAGGGCGCGACGACCTGCGCCTGCGCATCGCCGTTCAGCCCGGCGGCTGCTCCGGCCTGCGCTACCAGCTCTTCTTCGACGAGCGCTCGCTCGACGGTGACGTCGTCAGCGACTTCGGCGGGGTCGAGGTCGTCGTCGACCGCATGAGCTCGCCCTACCTGGCCGGCGCCACGATCGACTTCGCGGACCGCATCGACGCCCAGGGCTTCACGATCGACAACCCGAACGCGCAGAACTCCTGCGCCTGCGGCGACTCGTTCCACTGATTGCCCTCGCGTAAGACGCAACGCCCAGTAGGCCGTCCCGTTAACGGGACGGCCTACTGCGTTTAACGAGCCGGTAGGCTGCGTACGTAAGCCCCCCGTATCCACAACCCCGAGGGCCCTCATGAAGATCGCCGTCACCGGCTCGATCGCCACCGACCACCTGATGCACTTCCCCGGGAAGTTCGCCGACCAGCTCATCGCCGACCAGTTGCACAAGGTCTCCCTCTCGTTCCTCGTCGACGACCTGGTCGTCCGGCGCGGCGGCGTGGCCAGCAACATCTCGTTCGGCATGGGCAAGCTCGGCCTGGCCCCGGTCCTGGTGGGCGCGGTCGGCGCCGACTTCGCCGACTACCGCTCCTGGCTCGAGCGCCACGGCGTCGACTGCGACTCGGTGCACGTCAGCGAGGTCGCCCACACGGCGCGCTTCGTCTGCACCACCGACGACGACCTCAACCAGATCGCCTCGTTCTACGCGGGCGCGATGTCCGAGGCCCGCAACATCGAGCTCGCCCCGGTCCACGAGCGCGCCGGCGGCCTCGACCTCGTGCTGATCAGCGCGAACGACCCGGCCGCGATGATCCGCCACTCGCAGGAGTGCCGGTCCCGCGGCTACAGGTTCGCCGCCGACCCGTCGCAGCAGCTCGCCCGCATGGACGGCAGCGACGTCCTGACCCTGATCAGCGGGGCCGACTATCTGCTGACCAACGACTACGAGCGCTCGCTCCTCGAGACCAAGGCCGGCCTCACCTCCGACCAGGTCCTCGAGCACGTCAAGATCCGGGTCACCACGCTCGGCAAGGACGGCGTCGAGATCACCGGCCGCGACATCGAGCGCATCCACGTGCCGGTCGCCCGCGACGTGATCGCCGAAGACCCGACCGGGGTCGGCGACGGCTTCCGGGCCGGCTTCTTCTCCGCCGTGTCCTGGGGCCTGGGCCTCGAGCGGGCCGCCCAGGTCGGCTCGCTGGTCGCCGCGCTCGTGCTCGAGTCGGTCGGCCCCCAGGAATACGACGTGCGCGCCGAAGACTTCGCCAAGCGCTTCGCCGACTCGTACGGCGAGGTTGCCGCCGCCGAGATCAAGCCCTTCCTCCCGGCGTAAGTTAAAGAACATGAGCCTGCCCCGCGGCGGAAAACCGAAAGGAACCAAATCGGGATGTTGGCCGTCTTCGCCGGGCTCCCCGGTGTAGGGAAGAGCACGCTCGCCGCGCGGGTCGCGAAAGAACTGCCGGCGTGCGTGCTCGCGGTCGACACCGTCGACTTCGCGCTGCAGCGCTACGAGGTCACCGAGCCAAGACCGGGCTTCGCCGCGTACGGGGCGGTGGCCGCCCTCGCCGAGGTGCAGCTCGACATGGGCCACCACGTGATCATCGACGCGGTGAGCCCGGTGAAGGCGGCCCGCCTGCTGTGGGTCGAGGCCGCCGAACGGGCCGGTGTGCCGCTGAGGGTCGTCGAAGTGGTTGTCGGCGACGACGCTGAGCACCGCCGCCGCGTCGAGAAGCGCTACGAGTCCCGCGATCACGACGGGGTGCCCGACTGGGTCCGCGTCCTGGAACGTCAGGCCGAATACGAGCCCTATCTGGGCCCGCGCCTGGTCGTCGATACGTTCCTGGCCCGCGACCCCGTCGAGGCTGTGGTGGAGTACCTCAGCCTTTAGTCCGGTTCAGGGGCGGTGGCCGGGGTTGGACCGGCTCAGCCAGTCCGGCGTACTTCAAACACGTCTTTCTCGGGCGAACCCAAGTACTCCTGAGACTTCATGCGGCACCACGCCTGCACGTCGTTCTCCGCCGCGGGGTCGTCCGCGAGCAGGCGCACCACGCCGCCGACCGGCACGTCGCCGATCCGCTGGGCCAGCCTGATGATCGGTAGCGGGCACTTGAGGCCCCGGCAGTCGAGCACAAGATCCATCACATTCCCGCTTCCCGGCGCAGGCCCTCGACGATGCCGGGCAGCACGGTCAGGAACCGTTCGACGTCCGCCTCCGACGTGCCCGAATGCAGCGAGACCCGTACGTTTCCATGGCTGAGCACGCCCATCGCCTCGAGCACGTGACTGGGCCGCAGCGTCGACGCCGTGCACGACGAACCCGACGAGACCGCGAACCCGGCCCGGTCGAGCGCGTGCAGCAGCGCCTCCCCGTCGACATAGAGGCACGAGAACGTGACCAGGTGCGGCAGCCGCTCGACGGGATCGCCGACCACCTCGACGTCCGGAACGGTCATCGGCACCCGCTCCCGGATGCGGTCGACCAGCGCGCTCAGACGTACGCCCTCGGTCTGGGCCTCGGCTCGGACGGCGCGCAGGCTGGCCGCCGCGGCCACCACGGCCGGCAGATCGACACTCCCGGGCGCCTGAGGGCGATAAAGATCATCTTGTGGGTACGGGGAGATCCAGCGCACACCTTTGCGAACCGCCAGGACGCCGACGCCGGGAGGGCCGCCCCACTTGTGCGCGCTGGCGCTCAGCAACGACCAACCGCCGGGTACGTCGACCCGCCCGACCGACTGCGCGGCGTCGACGAACAGCGGCACGCCCGCCTCGTCGCAGTAGCTCGCGGCGGCCGCGACCGGCTGCACCGTCCCGACCTCGTGACTCGCACTGATCAGCGAGGCCAGCGCCACGCCGTCGCCGCTCACCGCGCGTTCCCAGGCCTCGAGGTCAAGCCGGCCCCGACGATCGACACCCACCTCGATCGCCTTGCCGCGAGCGGCCGCGTGCAGCACGGCTGAATGCTCGATGGCGCTGTGCACGAGCGTGTCGCCCCGGCGAGCCCGGCCGGCGAGCGCTCCGAGCACGGCGGCCTGCGCGGCCGCCGTACCCGAGGGCCAGAAAGACACCTCGTCCGGTCGTACGCCCAGAACCTCGGCAAATGCAGCACGGGCCGCATCGGACAACTGCTGAGCCCGGCGGCCGGCCGAATAGAGGCGCGCGGGATCGGCCCAGCCGTCGGAAAGCGCAGCCAGAAGGGCCTCACGGGCCACCGGATGAAGCGGCGCCGCCGACGCCGCGTCGAGGTAAGCGGGTGGACCAACGGGATCGGGCGTGATTTCCACCTTGCGAACGGTATCGTCCGGTTGACGAAGGGCATTCGCGCACGGCCGAAGATCGGACCCCCGAAACGGTGGGACAGGGCCTGGTCGAGTAATGTGCGACCGACGGTGACGCCTGGCCATTCGTGTCCGTTTCGGGCGGGAGGCGGCGCTGCTAAGGAGGCAAGAGCAGGTGAGCGCAAAGAGTTCGGCCGTGCGGCCGCGAGCGGCAGTCCGGATCGCCGGGCTCGGTCTCAGCGGGTCGGCACTGCTGATGCTGCTCTCGGGATGTTCGCTGGAAGGTGTAGGCGACGCGTTCGGCCACTTCGGCTGGCCGGGCAAGGGCATCACCCTGCAGGCCCACAGGATGTACGACCTGTGGATCGCCTCGGTGATCGCCGCGCTGATCGTGGGCATCTTCGTGTGGGGCCTGATCTTCTGGTGCATCATCCGATACCGCAAGCGCGGTGACGAGCTGCCCGTGCAGACCCGGTTCAACATGCCGATGGAGGTGCTCTACACGGTCACCCCGGTGCTGATCGTGGGTGTGCTCTTCTACTACACGGCGATCGTGCAGACCGACGTCGACAAGCTCTCGAAGAACCCCGACCAGGTGGTCGAGGTCGTCGCGTTCAAGTGGAACTGGCAGTTCAACTACCGCGACGGGCTCGGCAAAGAGGCCAACACGGTCGCCTCGACGGTCGGTTCGTCCGATGTGATCCCGCTGCTGGTCCTGCCGGTCGGCGAGAAGATCCGCATCGAGGAGACGAGCAAGGACGTCATCCACTCGTTCTGGGTGCCCGAAATCCTCTTCAAGCGCGATGTGTTCCCGGGCAATGTTCGCAACCAGTTCGAGTTCACGCTCGACAAGGAAGGCCGCTACGTCGGCCGGTGCGCCGAACTCTGCGGGACCTACCACGCGTTCATGAACTTCGAGCTGGTCGTGGTCTCGCCCGAACGGTTCGACACGTTCCTCCAGGCGAAGGAGGGCGGCGCCACCACGCAGGAAGCGATGGGGGCCATCGGTTACACCGGCGACCAGCAGTACGCCGTGACCACCGAGCCGTTCAACACGCGCCGCCAGAAGAACAGCTGGAACCAGCGGGACGCCGTCGCCTCAGGCACGGGCGCCGTGACCACGGCCGGGAAGTAGGGGAAGCGTGCGCACCGAATACAAGATCTTCGCCGGCGTCGCGGTCTTCCTCTTCGGAGCGGCCACCGTCTACGGCATCTACACCCACTTCTCCACCGGTCAGATCGAGTGGATCGGCTTCGTGGCGCTGATCCTTTCCGGACTGTTGTGCTCGATGTGCGGCGGCTTCTTCTGGTTCGTCGCCCGCCGCATCGACCTGCGCCCGGAAGACCGCGAGGACGGCGAGATCGCGGAAGGGGCTGGCGAGATCGGCTTCTTCAGCCCCGGCAGCTACTGGCCGTTCGGGATCGCCCTGTCCTGCACCGTCGCCGGCCTCGGCCTGGTGTTCTGGATGTGGTGGCTGGTGCTCGTGGGCATGATCTTGGTGATCTTCTCGTCGTGCTCGATGATCTTTGAGTACTACACGGGAACCCGGCACCCCGCGGAGCACTGAGTTTATGGCTCCGCTTCGCTCCGCAGGGGCAGTCGTCTTTTAGGTCAATGGCTTGAGCCCGGTTTTCCGACGCGCAAACACCACGGCGTCGGAAAACCGGGCTCAAGTCATTGACGACGACTGCCCGGGTAGCTCTCGCCCGTCGCCTTCACGAAAAGCAGCGCGCCTCGCTCGCTCTCGCACCCCGCCTTCACGAAAAGCAGCGCGCCTCGGCCGCGCTCAAACAGGCACCTAAGTGCGTAGTCCACGGCCGCGAAGACCCTCGTGAACCGCCGTCGCTCAGCGTCCGCCCGGCACCAGCGCAAGCGCGCCGCTCGTCAACGGCCCTCGCGCAACCACGAGCTCCGCCCTCATGCGAACGCGCCGTCCGTGAACGGCCCTCGCGCAACCACTAGAGAGCCTCCGGGGTCGAGGTCTGCCCTGGAGGCCCGGTGCAGGCATCTGGTTCGCGCAGCCGTTCCCCGAGGCCCAATCCGCCCTACCCATGACGGCCGGTCGTGGTGACTGGTTGGTCGCGCAGGCTGTCCAGGCCGGCCACCGTCGTGGTGCCGCAGTGATGCGGCCGGTCGCGGTGACCGGTTGGTCGCGCAGGCTGTCCAGGCCGGCCACCGTCGTGGTGCCGCAGTGGTGCGGCCGGTCGCGGTGACCGGTTGGCTCGCCGCCGTGCCTAAACCAGGAAACGGGCCCTTCCCCGGCTTGATCGTTGATGCAGGGGCCTCGATCGCGTTCCAGGGGCCTGAAACCAGGATCTCGGATCGATCATGGAAGGGGAGGGCCTGTAATCCTGAAATTGGGAACTGTCATCCGGCTTGACTGCTTGTCAGCGCAACGGGCGGCGCCGCGCGGCACCACGACGCCGGCCCGCCTGGAAAGCCTCAGTGACCACCGTGCCGCCGCGACCGACCCGGGCCGAATGCCCGACCCGGGCCGAATGCCCGACCCGGGCCGAATGCCCGACCCGGGCCGAATCCCCGACCCGGGTAGCTGAGTGCAGACCTCCGCGGCAAAAGCTCTCTAGCTCCGCACTCATGCGAACGCGCCGTCCGTCAACAGTCCTCGCGAAACCACTCACCCCGTAGCTGAACCGAGCGCGCCATCCGAGTCGCGGTCATCGCCCCCTACCGTGCGCGAGGGCGCTGTCCGAGAACTGCGTGGGCAGTCGCCGTCAATGACTTGAGCCCGGTTTTCCAACGACGTGGTGTTTGCGTCGTTGGAAAACCGGGCTCAAGTCATTGGCCTAAAGGGCGACTGCCCCTGCGGAGCGAAGCGGAGCCATGAGCTACGCAGCGGAGCCATGAGCTACGCAGCGGAGCCATGAGCTACGCAGCGGAGCCATAAGCTACGCAGCGGCCCGCCGCTGTTGCGGCGCGATGCGTCGCGGTGGAGTGGGATGGCCCAGCCAGAGGTGGGCGACGATCGGGGCGACCACTTCGGCGGCGCCGCAGCGGGTGCAGACCAGTTCTTCGGCCGGGTCAGTGGTGGTGGAGGGCAGCTCGAAGATCATGTCGCCGTCGCAGATGATGCAGCGTGGGGTCTGGTCGGACACGGGTGGCTCCTCTCTTCGCCGGAAGGTGGAATTACCCGAAACTGATTCCGACGCTGCCATGTAAAAGCGGCATTTGGGAGTATTGCACGCGGCGTGTCTGCTGTGAGATTGGTTGTCCGGGTTACTCGCCGGCTTTGGCCTGCTGGGCCGCGTCGACCCAGCGCGCCAGCTGAGCCGTCGCCGCCCCGGAGTCGATCGTTTCCTGGGCCCGGACGATCCCGGCCCGCAGCGTGTCTCTGAGATCGCCGGGAAAGCCCGCCTGAGCAGCGAGGGCAGCCGCCACGTTCAGAACAACCGCATCCCGTACGGGCCCGGGCTCGCCCGCGAATGTGCGGTGAGCCACGTCGGCGTTGAAGGCCGCGTCCCCACCACGCAGGGCGGCCGGCTCGCTGCGGGGCAGGCCGAGCTCGACCGAGTCGATCAGGAGTTCCTCGACCTTGCCGTCGGCGGCCTTCCACAGCCGGGTCGGGGCGGCGGTCGTGAATTCGTCGAGGCCGTCCTCGCCCCGCATGACCAGCACCGAGTCGCCGCGGCGGGCGAAGACGGCGGCCATCACGGGTGCCATGCGCGGGTCGAAGCAGCCGACCGCGGCGGCCGTGGGCCGGGCCGGGTTGGTCAGTGGGCCGAGCACGTTGAAGAACGTCGGCAGGCCCAGCTCGCGTCGTGTGACGGCGGCGTGCCGCATGCCGGGGTGGTAGCGGGCCGCGAAGCAGAACCCGATGCCCGCGCCGGTGACCGTGCTCTTCACGCCCGCGGGGCCCAGGTCGAGCGGGATGCCGAAGTGTTCCAGCAGGTCAGCGGTGCCCGTGGTCGAGGAGGCCGACCTGTTACCGTGTTTGACCACCGTCACACCGGCGGCGGCTGTGATGATCGCCGCCATCGTCGAGATGTTCACGGTGTTGGCCCGGTCTCCGCCGGTGCCGACAACGTCGACAGCGCTTGTCCGTACGTCTTCCGGCAGCTCGACCAGCGTGGCGTTGGCCAGCATCGCCTCGACCAGGCCGGCCAGTTCGCCCGGCGTCTCGCCCTTGGCCCGCAGTGCGACGGCGAACCCGGCGATCTGGGCCGGGGTCGCGTTGCCGGTCATGATCTCGCCCATGGCCCAGGCGGTGTCGGCGGTCCCGAGTTCCTCGCCGCGCAGCAGTGCGCTCGTCAGATTCGGCCAGGTGCGTGCGCCCATGGCGGGGCCTCCGGGGATGCGGGGGAGTGTCGGTGAGTGTGGAGCCTCGGTCAGCCCAGCGTGCCGAGGGTGCCCAGCGGGACGGCGCCGTTGCGGCGGGCCCGGAGCATCGCGGCGACGGTCTGGCCGGTGGTGACCGGGTCGAGCGGCGCGACGAGGGTCTGGTCGACCTGAGCGTACGCGGCCAGCCAGCGGTCGGCGGCGCGAGCGAGGACCACGCAGGTGGGCGGCGGGGTGGCGTACTCGTCCTTGGTCTGGCGGGCGATGCCGAGGCCGCCGGCGGGTGCTGCCTCGCCGTCGAGCACCATCAGGTCGATCTCGTACTTGTCGAGGAGATCGCGGCAGTCTTCCCAGGTGGTGGCGTCGGCGAACTCGACCTGCAGGTCGGCGGCCGGTCGCACCCCGATCGCCAGCCGGATGCGGTCACGCACAGCGGGATCGTCGCTGTAGAGGAGGACCGTGTACTGAGTGATCTGCGCGTCGCTCATTTTGTGCCCCGGTTCACGTCGTAGGTGCCCGCCGATCGTAACGGAACCGTTTACGCGATGTCCGACCCCGGTACGCGGGTGTCGGCGGGGGCCTCGTTTGTGATCTTGGCTGCATCGGAGCGGGCCTGCGCGGCGGCCTCCTCGGCCTCCTGCCGGTCGAGCGCGCGGTCGATGCGGCGGGCTTCGCGTTCGGACTGGCGCACCCACTGCACGATCAGGATGCCCAGCATCGTGACGCTGACGATCTCGCCGCCGGCCCACAGGATGCCGCCCGCCGTGACCTGGTCGGCGACCGGATCTGTCCAGCTCAGGCCCAGGTTTCGGTAGTAGTCGCCGGCCAGCAGCGTGGGGCTCTGCATGATCGTCAGGCCGAGGACGGTGTGGAACGGCACCGACAGCACCATGAGCAGGGCGCGGCCGGGGTAGGGCCAGCGGCCGGGCAGCGGGTCGAGGCCCAGCAGCGGCCAGAAGAACAGGCAGCCGGTGACGATGAAGTGCACGTGGATGAACTCGTGCAGCCACGAGTGCAGCAGCGTCTGCTCGTAGAGGCCGGTGAAGTAGAGGACGAACGGGTTCGCCACGAAGATCCCGAAGGCGACGAGCGGGAACGTCAGAACCTTGGCGGCCCGGCTGTGCAGCAGCGCGAGCAGCTTGTTGCGAGGAGCCGAGGGCAGCGTACGCAGGGCGAGCGTGACCGGTGCGCCGAGCGCCAGGAAGATCGGCCCGACCATCGACAGCACCATGTGCTGGACCATGTGCACGGAGAGCAGCGTGGTGTCGTACGCCTCGATGCCGGTGATCGTCACGGCCGCGATCGAGCCCAGTCCACCGGCGACGAAGGCGACCGTGCGCCCGACCGGCCAGTGATCTCCACGCTGCCGAAGCCGGTAGACGCCGTAGCCGTAGAGGGCCGCGGAGACCAGCAGGAAGAGCGCGACCAGGCTGCCGAAGTGGATCTCTGTGAAGATCGCACCCGGCGTGAACGGCGGGAGGACAGTATTCCCGGCTGCGGCGGCTAGTGGTGGCATTTCGGCTGACTGCACCTCTCGAGGCTAGGCCTATCCGGTCCGGTCCAGATATTCCGGGCTGCAACTGGTGCCTGATTCGACCCCCCGCAGCACGTTGCACTGATCGCGGGGCAATAATGAGGCCGTGACAGCGGCCTCAGCCATCGACAAGAGCAGGATCCACTCCCTGACGCGACCCAACATGGTCAGCGTCGGCACGATCGTGTGGCTCTCCAGCGAGCTCATGTTCTTCGCGGCGTTGTTCGCGATGTACTTCTCGATCCGTGCGGCAGCGCCCGAGCAGTGGGCGGAGCACACCCGGCACCTCGAGATCCCGTACGCGACGACGTTCACGGTGATCCTGGTGCTCTCCTCGGTCACCTGCCAGCTCGGCGTCTTCGCGGCGGAGAAGGGTGACGTGTTCGCGCTGCGGCGCTGGTTCACCATCACCTTCGTGATGGGCCTGATCTTCGTGCTCGGCCAGGCGAACGAGTACCGCAACCTCGTCCACGAGGGCATCAAGCTCAACGGCGACGGTTACGGCTCCATGTTCTACCTGACGACCGGCTTCCACGGCCTGCACGTCACCGGCGGTCTGATCGCCTTCATCGTCTACATGATCCGCACGACGATGGGCCGGTTCACGCCTGCCCAGGCGACGTCGGCGATCGTCGTGTCGTACTACTGGCACTTCGTGGACATCGTGTGGATCGCGCTGTTCGCCATGATCTATTGGCTGCAGTAGACCCCCGCGTCCGCCCATGAGTTTCAGGTCAAAACCCAGAGGGACACAGCCCATGACTTCTGACACCCCCGCCGGCCGGCCCCGGTTCAGCCGGGTGTTCTCCCGCCGGCGCGGCGCGCCGAGCAAGACGCGTCGGCGCCTCGGCGCGGCGGTGCGCATGCTCGCCGCTCTCGCGCTCGCCGGCGGCGTCTACACCGCTTTCGCCCCGGGCGCGTTCGCCGACGAACCCCGGCAGCTCTCCGCCACGGCGCTCGAGGGAAAGCAGCTCTACGACAACAGCTGCCTCACCTGTCACGGGCGTGACGGTCAGGGTGTCGACGACCGCGGTCCGAGCCTGATCGGCGTCGGCTCGGCGTCGGTGGAGTTCCAGGTGGGCACCGGCCGCATGCCGATGGTCCGCCAGGAGGCCCAGGCCGAGCAGAAGCGGCCGCTGTTCGACAAGAACCAGACGAAGCAGCTCGGCCAGTACATCCAGGAGCTGGGTGGAGGCCCGCAGCTGCCCGAGGGCGAGCTCGTCGAGAACCTCGACGAGAACCCCGAGGCCCTCGCCCGCGGCGGCGAGCTGTTCCGGGTCAACTGCACGTCGTGCCACGGCTTCGGCGGCGGCGGCGGCGCACTCTCGTCGGGCAAGTTCGCCCCCGGCCTGCACGACGCCACCCCCGAGACGATCTACGCGGCGATGCTGAGCGGCCCGCAGAACATGCCGGTGTTCGGCGACAACCAGCTCACGCCGGACGAGAAGCGCGAGATCATCACCTACATCAACCTGCAGCTTCAGCAGGACAGGGACCCGGGCGGTCTGTTCAACCTGGGCCGCTACGGCCCGTCGACCGAGGGTGTCGCGATCTTCGTCGTCGGCATCACGATCCTGGTCTTCACGGCGCTGTGGATTGCGGGGAAGTCATGACCACGCTGCACCACGACACCGACGGCGACGCGAAGCCGTTCGATGTCCACCACCCGGACGCGACCCGGCTCGACATCATCAAAGAGGGCCTGCGCCGCGACGAGATCGAGCTCGTCACGTACGAGTCGCAGTTCCAGGGCACGAACTCGAAGGCCGAGAACCGCGTCGTCCGCAACATTGCGCTGCTGTTCATCATCGGTGGCATCGCCGGGTTTGCGTTCGTGGTCTTCTACATCGTGTGGCCCTGGCGCTTCGAGCTCGGCCACACGATGGGCGACTACTTCACCCCCATCCTCGGCATCTCGCTCGGCATCTCGCTGTTCGCGATCGGCTTCGCGATCCTGGCCTGGGCCAAGAAGCTGCTCCCGCACGAGGTGTCGATCCAGGCGCGGCACGACGGCGCGCCGCCGACCGACGAGCAGAAGATCACCGGCCAGGCGATGCTCTTCGTCGCCGACGAGCTGACCACCGGCGTCCAGCGCCGTCCGCTGCTCAAGGGCGCGATCGGCTTCGGTCTGCTCCCGATCGGCCTGGCCGTGGGCGCGCCCCTGGTCGGTGGCCTGATCGAGAACCCGCACAAGGGCGAGCACCCCGACCTGTTCACGACCGGTTTCCACCCGTCCAACAACGGTGGCAACCCGGTGCGGCTCACCCGCGACGACGGCACCCCGATCCGCCCGGAGGACGTCAGCACCGGCGGCCAGATGACGGTCTTCCCCGGCATCCCGCACGGCGCCACCAACGAGTACGCCGACTCGCCCACCCTGCTCATCCACCTGCGCGGGGACGACGCGGCCAAGGCTCGCGCCGAGGCTGACGCCGACCCGCGCAACAAGGGGTCGATGTGGGGCGACTACATCGCGTACTCCAAGATCTGCACGCACGCCGGTTGCCCGGCGAGCCTGTACGAGCAGCAGACCAACCGCCTGCTGTGCCCCTGCCACCAGTCGCAGTTCCTGATCACCAGGAACGCGCAGCCGATCTTCGGCCCCGCCACCCGCCGGCTGCCCATGCTGCCGCTGGGAGTGGACGAGGAGGGCTACTTCGTGGCAACGTCCGACTACAAGGACACTGTCGGACCTGACTTCTGGGAGCGGCCGTGAAGCGTCGGAAAGCAGATCTTCAACAGGCGCCGGTCACCTTCGCCAAGGGCGTAGACGAGCGGTTCCAAGCCTCCACGCCCCTGCGGGCGCTGCTCAACAAGGTCTTCCCGGACCACTGGTCCTTCCTGCTGGGCGAGATCGCGCTGTTCTCGTTCATCATCCTGCTGCTCACCGGCGTGTTCCTGACGCTCTTTTTCGACCCGTCGATGACGGAGACCGCCTACCAGGGCTCCTACCCCGCCCTGCGCGGCACGGAGATGTCCCAGGCGTACGCGTCGTCGCTGCACCTGTCGTTCGAGGTGCGCGGCGGTCTGTTCATGCGGCAGATGCACCACTGGGCCGCGCTGCTGTTCGTGGCGTCGATCGTCGTGCACATGCTGCGCATCTTCTTCACCGGTGCATATCGCAAGCCGCGTGAGACGAACTGGGTCATCGGCATGGCCCTGTTCCTGCTGGCCTTCCTGGCCGGCTTCACCGGCTACTCGCTCCCCGACGACGGCCTCTCCGGCACCGGCCTGCGCATCGCCTCGGCGATCATGCTGTCCATCCCGGTCGTCGGCACCTGGGTGTCGGCCGCGATCTTCGGCGGCGAGTTCCCCGGCCACTTCATCATCGGCCGGTTCTACATCGTGCACGTGCTGCTCATCCCAGCCGGCCTGCTCGGCCTGATCACGGTCCACCTGGCCCTGGTCTTCAAGCAGAAGCACACCCAGTGGCCCGGCCCGATGCGCACCAACACCAACGTGGTCGGCGAACGCATGTTCCCGCGCTACGCGCTCAAGCAGGGCGGCTTCTTCATGGCCGTCTTCGGCACGATCGCGCTGCTCGCGGGTCTGTTCCAGATCAACCCGATCTGGCTGTTCGGTCCCTACCGCGCCTCCGAGGTCTCCTCGGCGTCCCAGCCCGACTGGTACGTCATGTTCCTCGACGGCCTGGTCCGGCTCATGCCGAACTGGCAGATCTACCTGGGCGACTACAGCATCCCGCCGCTGTTCTGGCCGGCCGTCGTCGGCCTCGGCTTCTTCACCACGGCCCCGATGGTCTGGCCGTGGCTCGAAGCCCGCAAGAGCGGCGACAAGCGCATCCACAACCTGCTGGAACGCCCGCGCGACAACCCGGAACGCGTCGGTGTCGGCGTCATGGCGGTCACGTTCTTCCTGATCGGCACGATCTCCGGCGCCAACGACGTCATCGCTGACAAGTTCCACATCAGCCTGAACGCGATGACCTGGGCCGGCCGCATCGGCCTGATCATCCTGCCGCCGATCATGTACTTCATCGCCGTACGCATCTGCCTCGGCCTGCAACAGCACGACCGCGAAGTCCTCGCCCACGGCGTGGAGACGGGCATCATCCGTCGCCTCCCGAACGGCCAGTTCGTCGAAATCCACCAGCCGCTCGGCCCGGTCGACGACCACGGCCACCCCATCCCGCTGGAATACGGCGGCTGGGTCGTCCCGAAGAAGATGAACCGGGTCGGTGCCCTCGCGCCGGCGGTCAAGGGCTTCTTCTTCCCGGTCGAAAAGCCGGCCGAAGCCCCAGTGTCGCCGGGCATGCCGCCGGTGAGCGGGGCCGACCGCGAAGAAGTCACCAGCGGTCGCTAGAACCGAAGAAGCACGAAGAGAAGGGGCCTGCGAAAGCGGGCCCCTTCTCACGTCTGGGAACCGAACCGGCGGATAGCATGGTCGCGACCATCCCGCCCTCATAGCCGAGGAGCCCGCGAGTGAACACCGCGATCGTGCACATCGACTGCGCCACCGACTCGATCCCCGAGGTGGCAGAAGCACTGGCCGCTCTTGACGGGGTCAGCGAGGTCTACTCTGTGGCCGGGAACGTCGACCTGATCGCTATCGTTCGGGTGTCCCGGTTCGATGACATCGCTGAAGTTATCGCTGGGAAGATTTCTAAGACTCCTGGGGTCGTTAATACCGAGTCTCATATCGCGTTCCGGGCTTATTCCAAGCATGACCTTGAGGATGCGTTTGCTATTGGGTTGCCGGACGCTGATTGATGCCCTTTGGCTTTCTTGCGCTTTGACGGCTGAGGCCGGGGTGGCAGTTCATGGCAAAATAAAAAGCATCCTATTGCCATGAACTACCACCCCGGCCTCAGCCTTGCGTGGTGGTCGGTGACGGCCAGGGAATGGGTCAGCCCCGGCTCTGATTGCATCTTGGCCTGAATGATCCCCTTGCGGGACGTAGATCGGCTTCCGCGCTGTGGTCTTGCCTGTCGGCATGTCACCCGGGCGGAGCTTGGCGGTGGTCAAGCAGCCGCACCGTGCCGGTTCGGGCCGGACGCTTCGCGCCCTTCAAAGGGGAGAGCTCAGAGCCCTTGGGTAAAGGGTCGCGGCCAGTGGGGGATGAGACAAGGTGGGGTAGTGCTCGGGTAAAGAAATGTTCTCGGGCGGGATCGTTGGTTGTGGCGCTCGGACAGCCGGGCGGCGCGGTTTGATGGGGCGTATTCCCAAGCGGCTGCCTGACAAAGTGGCTGGATCTCCGAGCGTTCGGGCCGGGGGCTGGGGCGCCAGGGTTTAGCGGACCTGGACCGTCAAACCGTGGGGGCCGCGGATGGCATCACTCAAGGACTCGGAAGTGGACACCGTGGCAGAGGGCCAGACGACGCTGCGGAGGACGGAACCGTGTACGGCGGCGGCGGGGCCCACTACCGAGGACGTGACGGAGCCGGTGACCACGGCGGAGGGGTCTACCAGGGAACCGCCGTGCGCGGCGTGCAGGTTGGCTCGTAGGTAGTCGGTGGGGGTGCCGGTGTCTATGTAGATGCCGTCGTAGTTGATGAGCTCCAGGGCGTGCTCGGCCTCGGCGGGGCGCCAGACCGTGCGTACCAGGTCGCTGGGGGTTTCGGCGAGGTCGCGGACGTAGCGCCAAGGCAGGAGTGAGAAGCCGGTGAAGCGGCGGCCGCTGAAGCCGCCGGTGGCGCCGGGGAGGTTGGGCTTGGTGAGCATGCGGACGGTGTCGCCGGACCAGCCGTCCAGGAGGGCGGCTACGTCCTTGCCGGGGTCGCGAGCCGGGTCGGACAGGTAGGCGTCGGCGTTGCCGACCAGGGCGCCACGGCCGTCGATCCAGTGCTTGAGACGGCCTACGCCGCCGGAGGTGCCGACCGGGCCGTCGGGCTCGACCGAGAGGTGGGCGCGGTCGCCAACGTGCCGTACCACCTGGTTGGACAGGTAGGCGGCGTTCACGGCCACGTCGGTCAGGCCCAGGCCGGTCAAGCGGGCCAGGGCATGGTCCAGGAGGGCGACGTTGCCGACCGGGCACAGGGCCTTGGGGACCAGCGACGTCAGGGGGCGCAGGCGCTGGCCCTCGCCGGCGGCCAGGATGATGCCGGCGACCTCGGGGGTGGTCACGGGTGGCCCGGCCACTGGGTCAGGTCGTAGTGCTTCAGCAGGTGGGTCGTGTTCGAGGTCAGGCGGGGCAGGTCGGACAGGGAGAACCAGTCGGCCGCCACGATCTCGCCGCCGTCGATGTGCAGTTCTGTGTCGGAGGCGTTGACCATGCCGAACCAGACGGTGTCGACCACGCCGACGGTGTGGATGATCGCGTTGGGGGTGCCGGGCGTCAGAGCCTCGGGGGCCACGCGGACGCCGGTCTCCTCGAAGAGTTCGCGGGCGGCGCCGACGTGGGGGGCCTCGTGGCGCTTCAAGAGGCCGGCGGGGAGGCTCCAGCCCTTCTTGCTGGGCTGACGCAGCAGCAGGAGCCGGTCGGACTCGGTGTCGCGGATCAGGGCGACGGCGCCGACCAGGTATTTCGGGGCGACCAGGCGCACGGCGGCGCGGCGCAGAGGACTCGGCATGCGGTAGAACGTCTGATATGCGTACGCCCGCACGCGCCGAGTCAGATTCACGTACGTAAGGCTACTGGGGCGGGGGACGCCGGTCAGTCGGGGTGGTCGACCAGGGCGATGAGCTGCTCGACCACGGTGTCGGGCTCGAGGTTGCGCTCGCAGACGGCGACCAGCATGGTTTCGAGGTCGGGATAGCCGAGCTCTTCGGCCAGGCGGCGCAGGGGCACCTCGCTGGCCAGGCCCCGGTCGTGTTTGCGGAGTGTCAGGCCGATCGTCGCGCGGCCCAGGCGTACCTTGTCGGCGATGCTGATGCCGGGTTCGTTCTGCTCGTCGAAATAGCGGTTGATCTGCATCTGGGCCTGGCTCGATTTGACGAAGCCGAGCCACTCGCGGCGCGGGCCGCGAGGAGCGTTCGGCTCCACCTCCACGTGGCCGTCGGTCTCGGCGAAGATCTCGACCACGTCGCCGTCGCGGAGCTGGGAGCTGAGCGGGGCGAGGCGGCCGTTGATCGTCGCCGCGAGACACTGGTCGCCGGTCTGGGAGCTCAGCTCGTAGGCCAGGTCGACGGGGGTGGAGCCGCCGGGCAGCTCGATCGCGTGGCCGTGGGCGAAGACCGTGATCTGAGCCTCGGCGAGGTCGCAGCGCAGCGAGGCGAGGAACTGGGCGGCGTCGGTGGTGTCCTGCTGCCAGTCGAGCACCCGCTTGAGCCAGGTGAGCTGGTCGGAGCCCGACGCCTCGGCGGTTTCCGCGTACTTCGGGTATCGGTAGGTCGTGGCGACGCCGTACTCCGAGTAGCGGTGCATCGCCCTCGTCCGGATCAGGACCTCGACGAGGCGGCCGTCGGGGCCGGTCACGGTGGTGTGCAGCGAGCGGTAGAGGTTGTTCTTGGGGGAGGCGATGAAGTCTTTGAAGCGGCCGGCGACCGGGCGCCACTGGCCGTGGATGGCGCCGAGCGCGGCGTAACAGTCGGTCTCGGGGCCGTCGACGATCACGGCGATGCGGGGCAGGTCGAACGGGACGGTGTGGCCGCCGGCGACCGTGTCCTTCCAGATCGAGTAGTAGTGCCGCGGGCGTGGGGTCACCTCGGCGGTCACGCGCTGGCGGCGCAGGGCCGCGCGGGCCTTGCCGCTGACCTCGCCGAGGTAGTCGTCCCAGCCGGGGCGGTTCTTCACGTGCTCGTCGATGCGCGCGAACGAGTCGGGCTCGAGGTGGAAGAGCACCACGTCGTCGAGGTCGCGCTTGAGGGCCTGGATGCCGAGCCGGTCGCAGAGCGGGACGAGCACGTCGAGGGTGGCGGTGGCGATGCGGGCGCGGCTCGCGGGCGAGCGGGCGTCGAGCGTACGCATGTTGTGCAGCCGGTCGGCCAGCTTGATCACGAGGACGCGCACGTCCTTGCCGGCCGCCACGATCATCTTGCGGATCGTCTCGGCCTCGGCCGCCTTGCCGTAGAACGCCTTGTCGAACTTGGTCACGCCGTCGACCAGGTGGGTCACCTCGGGGCCGAAGTCGCCGTGCAGCGCCTCAAGCGTGTAGCTCGTGTCCTCCACCGTGTCGTGCAGCAGGGCGGCGACCAGAGTGGTCGTATCCATGCCGAGGTCGGCGCAGATCTGGGCGACGGCAAGCGGATGGGTGATGTAGGGCTCGCCGGACTTGCGCATCTGGCCCCGGTGCATGTTCTCGGCGATCGCGTAGCCGCGCCGCAGGACGCCGGCGTCGGCCGACGGGTGCACGTTGCGGTGGGCCCGGGTCAGCGACGTCAAGGGATCGTCGTCGTTGCCGGGAAAGCTCAGGAACGAGCGGAGACGCTGAGTGATCGACTGGTCGCGCTGGGGACTTGGCAGGGCACGTCCAAGGGCGGCGCCGTGGCCGGCGTCGACGTCCACTGGACACCCCCTAACCGCAGGGCCACCGGTTCTCGCGCGGGGGACCGCGGGAGCCGATGACCAAATCGTCGTGAAGCCCCGCGAACCAGGCGTGGGATTCCACTTGCCTTACAGCCTAAGCGAGCGAGCGTCATCCGAACGGTCAGTTACCGATGAGCGAACGGCCGAGTCTTTGCCCGATGCTGCCGCTTCTGCCCTGTTGAGCAGGGTGGTGAAACGCGCGGCGCCACGAACCGGTGACACCCAGTCGCCAGAAGTTTCCACCAGCCGGGTGTCGGGCCGCTCGAGCCAGGCGAGGATCCGCTCGGTCTCCTCGGCCGACGCGGCCGGGATCGGGCCCCGTCCGGGTAGGACCGTCTCGGCGGTCAGGCGGACCGCGTCGAGCGTCGGGCGGGGGTGCTCGCGGGGCGGGGAGGTGGCCGCGCCGGCCAGCCTTCCGTGCCGGACGACGCAGATCTCCCAGCCGCCGTTCCCGTCCCGGCGCGCGGCGACGATCTCCGCCAGTCTGGTCAAAGCAGACAACCGCTGCATGCGTACGGTGGCTCGCAGCAGAGCGATCAGCCGGGAGCGCAGCACTGCCGCCTCCTCGTAGCGCTGCTTGTCGGACAGGGCCTCGATGCGTTCCATCAGGGCGTGGACGACCTGCTCGGGGTCACCGTGGATGGCGGTGCGGAACGGCAGCGCGGCCGTCACCTCGTACGCCTCGGGGGTGATCTTGTGCTCGCACGGGGCGGAGCAGCGGCCCAGCTCGGCGAGGGCGCAGGCGGGGGTGGGGGTGCGCACCGAGAGCTTGTGGCTGCACTGGCGCAGGGGGACGGCGTCGTAGACCCCGGCGGCGGCCAGCTCGGCCGTCTTGCGCGACGAGAACGGGCCGAGATAGGCCGCGTCGTCGTCGGCCAGCGCGCGGACCACCGACAACCGAGGGTAGGCCTCGGCGGTGAGTTTGAGCCAGACGACCCGGTCGGGATATTTGGACCGGCGGTTGTAGGGCGGGGAGTGGGCCGCGATCAGCCGCAGCTCACGCACCTCGGCCTCGAGCGAGTGGGCACACTCGACCGCTTCGACCCGGGTGGCGGCGCCGAGCATCTCGGAGATGCGCGCGCGTTTCTCGCTGGCCGTGAAATAGCTGCGGACGCGGGTGGCGATGTCTTTCGACGTGCCCACGTAGAGCGGGCGGTCGTCGGCGGCGCGGAAGACGTAGACCCCGGGGACGTGGGGCAGGCCGTCGGCCAGGTGACGCTGGCGGCGCTGGGTGGGGGTGACCGCCTTGGCGAACTCGATCGCGTCGCCGAGGGTGTGCACGCGGTAGCTGCCGAGCCGCTCGATCAGCCCGTGCAGCACGTCGACCGTCGCCCGGGCGTCGTCGAGCGCGCGGTGGTTGGGCTGCACGGGCGAGCGGAAGAACTGGGCCAGCGTGCCCAGCTTGCGGTTGGGCACCTCGTCGCGGGTGAGCGCGCGGCGGGCGACGGCGGCCGTGTCGAGCACCCGGGGCTGGGGCCAGGGGTAGCCGTGGCGGGCGCAGGCGGCCTTGAGGAAGCCGACGTCGTAGGGCGCGTTGTGGGCCACCAGGACCGAGCCGCGCAGGAACTCGAGCAGGCTGGGCAGCACCGCCTCGATCGGCGGGGCCGGGGCCAGCATGGCCTCGGTGATGCCGGTCAGGACGGTGATGAACGGCGGCAGCCGCTCACCCGGGTTGACCAGGGTCTGGAATTTGCCGAGCTCCTCCCCGCCGCGGACCTTGACCGCGCCGATCTCGGTGATGCCGGCGCCGTCGGCCGCGCCGCCGGTCGTCTCGAGGTCGAGCACCACGAAAGTGGTGTCGCTGAGCGAGAGCGCCGCCGGGTCGACCGACCCGTCGGCGCTCAGAAGCGTGTCCAGAGTGCCCTGGACATATGCCGGTTGTGCCACGGCGGGGAGATTAGAGCGGGGGTACGACAATAACGAAGCCGGTCCGGAAAAGATCACTTGCTTCGACAAGCTTTTCTCCGGTGCACGGTGGGAGAATAGGCAGATGTCCGAGCTCCAGCCTTCCGGCGACCGCCCTGATCAGGAGGCGTCTGTCCCGGATGCGGAGTTTGCCCCGGAACCGGTGCTGCCCGAGCCGGTCCGGCAACGGATCACGACCATGGCCGCGGCCGCCCTGCCGAGCCTGCCGGCCGACGAGGTCCCGCCCCAGATGCGCAAGGTCGCCCGGTTCGCGCCCAACCGCCGCGCGCGGCTCGGCGGCCGCGAGATCGCCGCTCAGCTCGCCGCCGACCCGCTGTTCCGCCAGCGCATCAGCGGCCGCTGCGTGACCGACGCCGGTGACCTGGGCGCGGCCGTCGCCTCCGGCGTGGCCCCGGCCGCCGCCGACCCGGTCGAGGTCGCCGCGCTGGCCTACCTGGCCCGTCCCGAGGGCTGGCGCGAGCTGATCGAGGAGGCCGGCCAGGCCGTGCAGGCCGAGGCCGACAGCGCCGCCGTCGCCCACCAGGTGCGCGAGGCCGACCAGCGCGCCGCCCGCGCCGAGCACGACCGCGCCGTGGCCAAGGTCGAGGCCGAGAAGCTGCGCGACGAGCTGGCCCGGGTCCGCGAGGAGCTCGGCCAGTTGCGCGAGGAACACCGCGCGAGCGGCCGGGCCCTGCGCGAGGCCCAGGCCCAGCAGAAGCGCGCGAGCGACCTGCTGGCCACCGAGAAGGGGCGCGCGTCGCGCGTCGCGGCCGACCACGACGCCGAGGTGCGCCGCCTCAAGAGCCGGCTGGCCGAGGCCGAGGCGCTCGCCGCCACCGGCAAGCAGGCGGCCAAGGACGCCCGGTCGGCCGACGACGCCCGGCTCTGGCTGCTGATCGAGACGATCGGGCAGGCCGCCTCCGGGCTGCGCCGCGAGCTCGCGCTCAACCCGACCGACAAGATGCCGGCCGACTTCGTCGCCGACGCGTCGGCCGAACGCCCCGGCTCGCCCGAGCGGTCCCGCGCCCGCGCGCAGGACACCGACGACCCCGGCCGGCTCGACCAGCTTCTGGCCCTGCCCCGGGCCCACCTGATCGTCGACGGCTACAACGTGACCAAGCGCGGCTTCGCCGAGATGTCGCTCGAACAGCAGCGCAAACGCCTGATCACCGGGCTCGGCGGCATCGCGGCCCAGACCGGCGACGAGGTGACCGTGGTCTTCGACGGCGCCGAGCGGGTGCACGGGCTTCCGCCGGCCCCGCGCGGGGTGCGGGTGCTCTTCTCGCGTAAGGGCGACACCGCCGACGAGCTGATCCGTCAGCTCGTGCGGGCCGAGCCGGCGGGCCGCCCCCTCGTGGTCATCTCCTCCGACCGCGAGGTAGCCGACGGCGTACGCCGCCACGGTGCGTACCCGATGGGGGCAGACTCCCTGCTTCGTCGGCTGTCCCGGTCCTGACCTGCGGTTTCCGGTTTTTGTCACACCCTGCGCCTAGCGTTCTGGTCACCGATGGTGGTCGGTCCGCGACGGTGCTTCCCCCGTTGACGTCGCGCCGCCACCCGGGGAGGAGGAGTGATGATCGTCGACTGCGGTCGCTGCGACCGAAATCCCGGTGAGTGCCGGGGCTGCCTGGTCGCAACCCTGCTGACCACGCCGGACGGCATCGGTGACCTGACGCCGGGCGAGCTGCGGGCGATCGAGGTGTTCGAGACGGCCGGCTTCGAGGTCGAGCTGCTCGAGACGCCCGAGCCGCCCGTGGTGGTGCCGATGTTCCCGCGAGGGCGTCACGTGGCGTGATCGCGCATCTCTAGGATGGTCGGTCACGGTGTGTTGCCGGCGGTGAAGGTGGGGCTATGAGGACACGTGGTTCGGCATGACGCCTCGTCTGTGGGCGGCTGCGGCGCTCGTGGTTCTGCTGGCGGCGCTGGCCGTCGTGGCCTTCGTGACCGTCCCCTGGCACCGGCCGCCCGCGCCGCGCGCCGACCAGGTCGACGCCCTCGGCGAGTTCCCGCGCGACCAGGTGGCCCGCGCCCGTGAGTTCCGGGCCGAGCTGCGTCCGGGCTCGTACGCGTCGATGGTCCTCGGTCTGATCGTCGCGCTGGTCATCGGGCTCACGCCGCTGGGCGCGTGGCTCGTCACCCAGGCCGGGCGCCCGTTCGGCGGCCACTGGTTGGGCCAGGCGGTCCTGGGCGGGTTCGCGGTCGTCCTGGTCGCCGAGGTCGTCTCACTGCCGTTGGCGGCCTGGCGGCACACCATCGTCGTCCGCTACGGCATCTCGACCCAGTCGTGGGGCGCGTGGACGATCGACCTGCTCAAGGGGTGGGCGGTCGGCGCCGTCATCGGCGGGCTCGTGCTGGCCGGCTTCTACACGGTCACCCACTTCGCGCCGCGGTGGTGGTGGGCGTTCGCCGCGGCCGGCGCCGCCGGGCTCGTCGTGCTGCTCTCGTTCGTGCTGCCGGTGCTGGTCGAGCCGGTCTTCAACAAGTTCACCCCGATGCCCGAAGGCGCGTTGCGCACCGAGCTGATCGAGCTGGCCGCCCGCGACGGCGTGCCGGTCAAAGACGTGCTGGTGGCCGACGCGTCGCGGCGCACCCGAGCCGTCAACGCGTACGTCTCGGGGCTCGGCCCCACGCGGCGCATCGTCGTCTACGACACCATGCTCACCGAGGCCGAGCCGGACGAGGTCGTCTCGGTCGCCGCCCACGAGCTCGGCCACGCCAAGGACGGCGACGTCCTGGTCGGCACGGTCCTCGGCGCGCTGGGCACGGCGGCCGCGGTGATCGCGCTCTACCTGCTCGGCGGCTGGGGGTGGCTGCTCGCCCGGGCCGGCGTCGACAGCATCGGCGAGCCCCGCGCCATCGGCCTGCTGATCGCCCTGGTCACCCTCGCGGGACTGGCCGCGGGGCCGGCCCAGGCGTTCGTCTCGCGGCGCATCGAGGCCCGCGCCGACGAGCACGCCCTCGTGCTCACCGGCGACCCGGTCACCTTCGAGGCCATGCAGCGCCGCCTCGGCTCCGTCAATCTGTCCGACCCCGACCCACCCGCCTGGGAGCACCTCATGTTCGCCTCACACCCGTCCACGGTGGAACGCATGGCCGCCGCCCGCGCCTTCGCCCGGGGTGAGCGCTGATGGGCCGCACCCTGCTGGTCACCAACGACTTCCCGCCTCGCCCCGGGGGCATCCAGCAGTTCGTGCACAACCTGGCCGTGCGCCAGCCGGCGGGCTCCGTGGTCGTGTATGCCTCCACCTGGCGCGGCGCGTCCGAGTTCGACGCCGAGCAGCCGTTCGAGGTGGTTCGCGAGCAGACCGGCGTGCTGCTCCCGACGCCCGCGGTCGCGCGGCGGGCCGCCGAGATCGCCCGCGCCCACGACTGCGACCGCGTCTGGTTCGGCGCCGCCGCACCGCTGGGTCTGCTCGCCGAGGGCCTGCGCCGCCGGGCCGGCATCACCCGCGGAGTCGCGCTGACCCACGGCCACGAGATCGGCTGGGCCGCGCTGCCCGGCGCGCGCGGCCTGCTGCGGCGCATCGCCCGGGGCAACGACGTGGTGACCTACCTGGGCGACTACCAGCGCGTCCGCCTCGACCAGGCGCTGCACGGCCTGACCTCGTTGGAAAGGCTCGCCCCCGGCGTCGACGTCGACACATTCCACCCCGGCGTCGACGGCAGCGAGGTGCGCGCCCGCCATGGCCTCACCGGCCGGCCGGTCATCGTGTGTGTCTCACGCTTGGTCGCGCGCAAGGGCCAAGACATGCTGATCCGGGCGCTGCCCACGATCCGCCGGCGCGTGCCCGACGCGGCGTTGCTTCTGGTCAGCGGCGGCCCCTACCGCAAGACGCTGACCCGCCTGGCGCGCGAGCACGACGTCGAGAAAGACGTGGTCTTCACCGGCTCGGTGCCGTGGGCCGAGCTGCCGGCCCACTACGCGGCGGGCGACGTCTATGCCATGCCGTGCCGCACGAGGGCCGCGGGCCTCGACGTCGAGGGCCTGGGCATCGTCTACCTGGAAGCCTCGGCCACGGGCCTGCCCGTCGTGGGCGGCGACTCCGGCGGGGCTCCCGACGCCGTCCGCAAGGGCGAAACCGGCTACGTCGTCGGCGGCCGTGATGTCGAGGCCCTGGCCGTCCGCCTCACCGACCTGCTGACCGACCAGGCGAAGGCCAAGGCGATGGGCGCCGCGGGGCGGGCCTGGGTCGAGCAGGAGTGGCGCTGGGAAACCCAAGCCGCCCGAATGACCCGCCTGCTGAACGGCGCGTGAGAGGTGGCTCGGCCAGCTCATGCCTGACCCGCATCCACGCCATCCTGGGATGGGCTGCTCGCTCCGATCGGCTCTCGCGGACCGGGGCAGGCCGTGACAGAGTTGTCCTATGGACTTGGTAGGGCTTTGGGTGGTCGCGGCGGTGCTTGTCGTCGGGGTCGCGGTCGGGGCTTGGCGGCGTCGCGCTGACGGGCAGTTGCGGGATGCCGGTCCGGGACGTGGTCAAGTTCGGGGCGGCGGTGGCGAGTCGGGGCCGGCTGACGGCCGTGGGTGGTCGACCGGCGTGGGGGAGAGCACTTCGGGTTCGGCGGCCGGCCGGGTAGCTTCGAGGCCCGATGGGGCTGCTCCGGTGGTGGCCGCGGACGTGCGGGAGGAGCCGGGCGTGATCGAGGCGGGTGGCGGGGCGCCGGGAGCCGAGGGGCGGCTCGACGCCGAGCTGCTGCGGGAGCTCGGAGTGGGCGAGGCCAAAGCGACCCTGTTGCAGTTCTCGTCGGCCTTCTGCGCGCCCTGCCGGGCTGTTCGGCGGGTGAGTTCCGAGGTGGCGGGGATGGTTCCGGGGGTTCAGCACGTCGAGGTCGATGCCGAGAGCCACCTCGACGCGGTGCGAGCGCTGGGGATCTGGCGTACGCCGACGCTGCTCGTGCTCGATGGTGAGGGACGGGTCGCCAAGCGCGCTACCGGCGTACCGGGGAAGCCGCAGTTGATCGCGGCTCTCGGCGAGGTGCTCTGACCGGCCGCCCGCCACGGTTGCGCGGCGAGCGGCCGTCCCATCAGGCGCCGTTGACCTCGGCGAGTTCGGGCGGGCGGGGCTCGGGGGCCTCGTCGGCGGGGTTGAAGCGCCTGGTCAGGTCGCGGGAGCCGGGGATCAGCAGTTGCGACGTCGCCGCCACGGCGAGGACTCCGGCGCAGGCGGTCAGGACCCGGCTGGTGCCGAACGTGGTGGAGAGCGGGCCGGCCAGGACGTTGCCGATCGGCATGGCCAGGAACGAGGTCAGGTAGTCCCAGGAGGACACGCGGCCGAGCATGCGCCGAGGCACGTGGTCCTGGATGGCGGTCGTCCACGCCACGTCGAAGAAAATCAGGCCCGCGTAGCCGATGATGGCGCCGGCTACGACAGCGATGAGTTCGGCCTGCCAGACGTACGCTGCTGCTCAAGGTGCTTCTCAGCCTGGAAAGTTGACCCCGGCGCCGGTGATGCCCGTCATGGTGGCCGATGCCGTGGCAGGTGCGAGGCTGACGGGCATGGAACTCGATCCCCGCGGGCAGCGGTTCGCCGCCACGCTGACCAGCATCGTGCTCATCGTGGTGCTGGCGACCGGGTGGGGGTGGCTGGCGCTGGTCCAGGCGGTGGTCTTCGCGATCACCGCGGCCGACCCGAGGCGCGGCCCCTATGCGTACGTCTATCGCGCTCTCGTCCGCCCCCGGCTCGGGCCGCCGACCGAGACCGAGCCCATCCCACCCGTACGATTTGCGCAGTTGGTCGGATTTGGCTTTCTGGCTGTCGCGAGTGTCGGGTACCTCGGCGACCTGCCCTCGCTCGGCGTCGTCTTCACCGCCTTCGGCCTGCTGGCGGCGTTTCTCAACGCGGCCTTCGGCCTGTGCCTGGGCTGCGAGGCCTACCTGGCGATCAAGCGTCTGAGCAGCGCGAAGAGCGCTTGATTCGGGCGACCGCGCCGTCCGGCGATCGGGCTTCGTCGAGCCGAGCGGTTTCCGGGCGCACGAAGGTGCCCGGGAACACGACACGCCCGGTGGGGGGCTCCCGGGCGTCGACGTCGTGGAGGGTGGACTAGAACTTCGGGGCGTCGGGCGCCTCGAGCAGGCCCAGCCGCAGTGCCGTCATCAGCGCCTGCGCCCGGTTGGCCGCGCCCAGCTTCTCGTAGAGCTTCGAGATGTGGGTCTTGGCCGTGGACTCCGACACGAAGAGCTGCTTGGCGATGCCCGCCACGCTCATGCCGTCGGCCAGCAGCCGCAGCACCTGACCCTCGCGGGGCGAGAGCTGCGGACCCGACGGGGCCAAGCGCCGCTTCATGGCCTCGGCCAGGTCGGCCGCGGTGAAGGCGCTGGGCGCGGAGGCCGCGTGCCGGGCGGCCGCGACGACCTCGTCGGCCGGGGCGGTCTTGGGCACGAACGCGCTGGCGCCCGCCTCGAGAGCACCGAAGAGCTGATCGTCGCCCGCGTACATCGTGAGGACCACGATGCCCATGTTGGCGTTGTTCTTGCGCAGGGCCTTGGTGGCCTCGAGGCCGCTGCCGTCGGGCAGGCGGAGGTCCATGATCACGACGTCCGGCTGCAGGGCGCCCGCCTGGCGGACGGCCTCGGCGGCGGTGGCCGCCTCACCGACGACCTCGAACTGACGGTCGCGCTCGAATGCGTGTCGCAGCCCCTTACGAATCAAGTCATGATCGTCAACAAGGAGAACCTTGGTGCGCGTCGTCGGCGCCGGACTGGTCGACATGCTCGGATTACTCCCCTTCTGGAGCGGAAACGCTATCTCGCACGCTATCGCGCCTGGCGTTGGAACCGAGCACTACGGCAACGGTTGTCCCGCTGGGGTGTCGCGGCGTGATCTTCAAACGGCCCCGGATCCGTTCGGCCCGCTCGGCCATGATGGTCAGACCATAACGACCGTCCGGGCGGTCGTCAGCGAAGCCCCGCCCGTCGTCGGAGACCTCGATCTCCGCGAACGGCGGGTCGACGGTGCAGGTAACCCACAGATTAGAGGCTCCGGCGTGCTTGCGCGCATTCGTGATCGCCTCCTGGGCGATGCGCAAGAGCTCGGCCTCGGTCGCGGCGGGCAGCCGGGCCGTCGATTCGTCAAAGGTGAAGTGCACGCGCAGGCCGGCCGAGGTGCCCAGCGTCCGCGCGTATTCGGCGATCGCCGCGGCCAGGCCACCGTTGCGATCCACCTCGGAACGCAGTTCGAACAGGCTCAGCCGCAGCTCGGTGATCACTCGGGTCACCTCGCTGCGCAGGGCCCGCAGCTCCTCGGCCGTCTCGTCGGCGCCCTCGGGCAGGGTGGCCTGGGCGTTGTCGATGCCGTAGCCGACCATCACCAGCTCTTGCGCGACCCCGTCGTGGATCTCGCGGGCGAGGCGCTGACGTTCCTCATTGGTGGCCAGCGAGCGCACGTCGTCGAAGAGCAGGGCGGCTTCGAGCCGCAGCGCGGCGGCGTCGGTCACCCAGGTCACCTCGTTGACGGTCTCTTTGGGGTACCCGTTGGCGACATCGCTCTCGAGGATGACCAGCCCGATCGTGCGGACCCCGGCGACCAGCGGGACGACCAGCGAGGAGACGTCGCCGCGGCGGCTGGACCGGGCCTGGGAGCGGCTGGCGGTCTGCGGCTGCTGGCTGGCCCAGGCGTCGGCGATCGCGGAGTCGGCGTCGAGCGTGACCTCCCAGTCGACGCGCTCGACGCCGGTCTGGGCGAGCACGACGAGCCGGCCGCCGCCGCTGGCCGACAGCACGGCGGCACGGTCGGACGGCTTGACGAGCCGCAGCTCTTCGAGCAGGTGCTCCGAGATGCCGCCCGGGTCGAGGGTGGCGCCGGGCAGCGAACGAGCCACGCTGCGCAGCTGGGTGAGAAGCCGAGTCGCTTCCGCGTACGGCTGGGGGGTGGGCTCGGCCGGCTGCATGAACTGCCGCATCGTGTCGGCCGCGAAGGTGATGATCGCGCCGAGGACCAGCCACTGACCGCTGGCCGCGAGGAAGCCGGGCTGGGTGATCGGGCTGACCTCGCCGACCAGGGTGCCACCGACGACCATCGACACGGCCGCGACGCCGAGCAGCGCGGTGCCCTCGGTGGGGCGGCGGCGCAGCGCGGCGGTCAGCAACGGGACCGCCAGGTAGGGCAGGACCGCCTCGGCGCCGAAACCGGCGTCCAATGTGTTGTTCAGATCGCTGGCGACGGCGATCGAGCCGGCCGCGAGACCGGTGATCACAACTTCGGCGAAACGGCCCAACGGGGCGAAGAGGGGATGATCGGGAGCGATGACCGCGGGCAGCGCGGCGACCGCCAGCAGGGCGATCCAGCCGAGCTGGGCGACGTCGCCCGTGGCGATCAGCGTGAGCGCCGCGACCAGCGCGAGCATGACGATGCGCGCGGCCACCGCGAGCGGTTGGACGCGCGCGGAGACACTGGCTAGCACCGGCACCTGACGGATGGTAGCCGCCTCCGGACGGTCTGGCTCGTGCCGCCCGGCCCGGGCGGCGTTTATGTCGTAGTCGGGAGGTAGCCTCCGTGCATGGCGGATACGTCGACGCAGTCGATCCAGGTCCAGGCGCCGCTCGACCGCGTGGCCGCGGTGATCAGTGACTTCCCGAGCTATCCCGAGTGGGCCGAGGCGATGAAGCGCGTCGAGGTCCTCGAGGAATACGAGGACGGCTACGCCTACCGGGTGCGTTTCGTGATCGACGCCGGCGTGATGGCCGACGACTACACGCTCGAGTACGCCTATGCCGACGACCTCTCGCGCATCGAGTGGCACCTGGTCGAGCCGTCGAAGACGCAGAAGTCGCAGCGCGGGTCCTACGACCTCACCGAGGGCGGCGACGGGTCCACCACGGTGACCTACACGCTCGAGGTCGAGCTCTCGATCGGCATGCTGGGCATGTTCCGCCGCAAGGCCGAAAAGATGATCATGGATACGGCGTTGAAGCAGCTCAAGCGCCGTGTCGAAGCTTTGCCGGGCTGACGGGGAGGGTTTCGATGGCCGGATCAGCGCGTGAGGAGGCCGAGCGGCTCGTCGCCGCGGTGCTGGCGCGGGCCGTGACGGGTCAGGCGTTCGGCGAGAAGTGGGCGACGGGCGAGCCGGAGTGCTGCGTGTGCCCGGTGTGCAAGGCGATCGCGGCGATGCGCGACCCCAAGCCCGAGACGGCGGCGCGGCTGGCCGGCAGCGCGGGTGATCTCGCGGGCTCGGTGGCCGGGCTGATGCGCTCGGTCTCGGCGATCCTGGGGGAGCGGTCGCGCCCGGCCCCACCGCCGCCGAAGCCCGAGCCCAACCCGGACGAGATGTGGTCGGCGGCGACCCGAGCCGACCGAGACAGGGCCGCGGCAGCCGAGGCCGCGGCGAACCGGCCCGCGGGCGACGACCGCAATCGGGCCGACGAGGCCTGGTCGGCCGCGACGAATGCCGGCGACCCCGCGGCCGCGAGTGGGCTGGCGGGCAGCGACCCCGCGGCTCAGGGCGGCCCGGCGGGCGGCGACTCTGCGGCTCGTGTCGGCGCGGCGGGTCAGGGTGATCCGTGGGCCGCGGCCACGACGGAGAGTGCGGCCGGCGCGGCGGCTGACTACGCGGCTGAGCTGGCCGAGCGACGAGCGGCGGCGCTGCGGGCGGCGGCCGAGGCGCAACGCCGGGTGGCCGAGGCGGCAGCCCAGGCCAAGGCACGGCGTGAGGCAGCGGCGGCTCAGGCGGCGGCGCGGCGCGCGGGCGCCGCGGGCGACGAGACGGAGGACACTGCCGCGCGAGTGGCGCGGGAGTCCCGTACGCCTCGAAGGTTGGATGTCTGGGCTGCGGCCACGGCTGATGCGGGTGTTGCCTCCGTGGCTTCCGGCGCGACAGTGGATCATGATGATGCGGGCGCGGCTGTGCCCGCGGAGGCGGACGACGGCGGGGCGGGCGACGAGGCCCGCGGCGACGGCGCCGCGTGAGAGCACGGATGAGGGGACGGGCAGCGTGACGCTGACCATCGGAGTGGACGTCGGCGGCACCAAGGTCGCCGGTGGGGTGGTCGACGAGCACGGCACCGTGCTGGCTTCGAACCGGCGCAGCACCCCGGCCGAGGACCCGGCCGGCACCAGGGACACGATCGTCGAGGTCGCGGCCGAATTGGCGCGCGAGTTCCCCCAGGCCACCTCGATCGGCATCGGTGCGGCCGCCTGGATCGACGCGGCCGGCGCGACCGTGCTGTTCGCCCCCAACCTGGCCTGGCGCGACGAGCCGCTGCGCGAGTACGTGAGCAAGGCCGTCGGGTTGCCGACCGTGCTCGAGAACGACGCCAACGTGGCGGCCTGGGCCGAGTTCCGGTTCGGCGTCGCCCGGCACGCCGACGACTCGATGGTGATGATCACCGTGGGCACCGGCATCGGCGGCGGCATCGTGCTCAACGGCAAGCTCTGGCGCGGGGCGAACGGCATCGCCGCCGAGCTGGGCCACATCCAGTCCGTGCCGGACGGCCACCCCTGCGGCTGCGGCCGGCTCGGCTGCCTCGAGCAGTACGCCAGCGGCAACGCCCTGGTCCGGTTCGCCCGGGCCGGTGCCCGGCAGGAACCCGAGCGCGCCGCGAAGCTGCTCGAACTGGCCGGCGGCGACCCGCTGGCGATCAGCGGCCGCCAGATCACCGAGGCCGCCCGGGCCGGCGACGGCGTGGCCCGCGACGCGTTCGCCCAGATCGGCTACTGGCTCGGCGTCGCGATGGCCGACCTGGCCCAGAGCTTCGACCCGCAGATCCTGGTGGTCGGCGGCGGCGTGGTCGAGGCCGGTGACCTGCTCATGACCCCGACCCAGACCACCTATCGCGACCAGCTCAAACAGCGCGGCCGCTTTCCGGTGGCCGATCTGAAGGCGGCCGAGATGGGCAACACGGCCGGCGTCGTGGGCGCCGCCGACCTGGCTCGACGTTTCTGATCCGGCGGGGGCATCATGTCGGGCGCTTCGCTGCGGGTGGTCAGCTACAACGTCCACGGCCTGAAGGACGACCGGGCCGCGCTGATCGGTGTGATCAGCAAGCTCGGGCCGGACGTGCTCGTCGTGCAGGAGGCCCCGCGCCGGTTCCGGTGGCGGCACAAGTGCGCGGCCCTCGCCGACGACCTCGGCATGGTGGTGGCCGTCGGCGGCCTGCCCGCGCTGGGCAACCTGGTGCTGGTGAGCCTGCGGGTGGCGGTGCACGAGACGTGGTGCATGCGCTACCCGCTCACCCCGGGCCGCCATCTGCGGGGCGCCGCGTTCGTCCGGGGCTCGGTGCGCGGCGGCTCGTTCACCGTCTCGGGTTCACACCTGGCCACCGACACCAACGAGCGGCCGGCCCAGGCCGCGTTGTGGAAGCAGGAGCTGAGCCGGGTCGAGGGTCCGCTGATCGCCGCGGCCGACCTCAACGAGGGCCCGGGCGGCGGCGCGTGGCGCACGGTCGAGGACGGGCTGGTCTCCGACGACGCGGCGTCGAGCAGATCCACTTTCCCGGCCACGCTGCCCAACCGGCGCATCGACGGCATTTTCGTGAGTCCCGACATCTCCATCGAAAAGTACGAGGTCGTCGACTCCGACCAGGCCCGACGCGCGAGTGATCATCTTCCCGTCCTCGTAGACCTGAAGATCCCTTCCTCCTGAGCGGCCGGTCTGGCAATATCGCCGGGTGCCCGACACTCCCGACATTGCCGACCGTCGAGACGCCGTGTGCGTCATCGGGGCCGGCGCCAGCGGTCTCGCCGCGATCAAGAACCTTCGTGAGCACGGCTTCGAGGTCGACTGCTACGAGCGGGAGACGTCGGTCGGCGGCGCCTGGAACTGGCGGCACGACCGCAGCCCGGTCTACGCCGGCACCCACCTGATCTCGTCGCGCCCGCTCACCGAGTTCCCCGACTTCCCGATGCCCGACACCTGGCCCGACTATCCCGACCACAAGCGGGTGCTGTCCTATCTGGAGCGCTACGCCAGGCATTTCCGGCTCGAGGACGACGTCTGGTTCGGCACCGAGGTGGTCTCGGTCGTGCCGGTCGGCGACGGGCGCTGGGACGTGACGACACAGTCCACCGGCGGCGGGTCCGAGCGGGTGCAGCGGTACGCCGGGGTGGTCGTGGCCAACGGGCACAACTGGTCGCCGGCCCGGCCCGAGATCCCCGGCGACTTCCGCGGCCAGGTGATCCATTCCGCGCAGTACAAGGACCCCGCCCAGCTGCGCAACCGCAAGGTGCTGGTGATCGGGGGCGGCAACACCGGCTGCGACATCGCGGTCGAGGCGGCCCAGCAGGCGAGCGCGGTCTGGCACTCGACGCGGCGCGGCTACTGGTACGCCCCGAAATATCTGATGGGCCGCCCGGCCGACCAGGTCAACGACCGTACGCTGCAGTTTCGCCTGCCGTTGCGGCTGCGCCAGTGGCTCTACCGCCGCGTGGTCGCGCTGACGACCGGTGATCTGACCCGCTACGGCCTGCCGAAGCCCGACCACCAGCCGTACGAGAGTCACCCGATCGTCAACAGCCAGCTCCCGTACTACCTGGGCCACGGCAAGATCGTTCCGGTGCCGGACGTGACCGGCTTCGACGACGCGTCGGTGGTGCTGGCCGACGGCCGCCGCGTCGAGCCCGACCTGGTGATCACCGCGACCGGCTACCGGCCGCGCTTCGAGTTCCTCGCCCCCGAGCTGCTCGACAGCGCCGAGGACGGACGACCCGACCTGCACCTGCACGCGTTCGCCCGCAAGCACCCGACGCTGGCCGTGGTGGGGCTGGTGCAGGCCGACTTCGGGCTCTTCCCGCTGGCGCACTGGCAGAGCGTGGCCGTCGCGCGCTGGCTGCGGCTGCGCGCGAGCGACCCGGTGCGGGCCGCCGCCGTGCAGCAGAAGGAGTCGACCAGGCCGCTCGCGAGCTGGTCGCGCCGCCGCGTGGTGCCCACCGCCCGGCACTGGTTCGAGGTCGACCACGTCGACTATCTGCGGGCCGTCGAGGGTCTTCTGCGTGAGATGGAGCCGGCGAAGTGAAATCGGAGCTGCTGCGGTTCGACGACTGGACGCGACCGGTCGAGGCGGTGGAGCGCGAGGTTGTGTCGCTCACCGAGGAGGCCGACAAAGATCTGCCTCCGTTGCTGTTCGTGCCGGGGCTCGGGCACGGGGCGTGGGCGTTCGCCGAGCACTGGCTGCCGCAGGCCACGGCCCGCGGGTTCGCGGCGCACGCGCTGACCCCGCGCCCCGGGGGCGACCTCCGGGCCCACGTGCATGACGTCGTTCAGGTGGCGGCGTCGCTGCCGCGTCAGGCCGTCCTGGTGGGCCAGGGAGCCGGCGCGCTCGTGGTGGCGTACGCGATGGGTCGTTATCCCGTGCGAGCGGCGGTGCTGGCCGCACCCGTGCTCGACGGCCGGACGACGCTGTGGGCCGCGCTGCGCACCAACCCGGGCGGCACGATCCCGGCGCTGTTCGGCGGGCGGCTGCGGTTGAGCCGCAAGCAGCTCTTCGGCCCCGAGATGCCGGACGAGCGGGCCCGCGAGCTGCTCGGACGAGTCACCGCCGAGCGGCCGCGCCGCGAACTGATCAAGCATGATCCCGCGCCGCGACCGGTGGGCGACCCGCCGGTGCTGGTCGTCGGCAGCCCGGACGACCGCGTCGTACCCCGGGCCTCGCTCGACCGCACCGCGACCCGCTACGGCGGAGCCCCGCTGCTCTTCCCCGGCATGGGCCACGACCTGATGCTCGACGTGGCGTGGGCCGAGCCGATCGAGGCGATCCTCGACTGGCTGACCAAGGAGTTAACGCAGGCCTAGCGACGGCGATCGGGCCAGGTCGAGATCGGTCAGGTAGGCGCCGGCCCAGGCGCGGATGTCATGCCGGGTCAGATAGGCGCGCATGGCCTTCATGCGGGTCGCGAGGTCGTCGGGCGTCGCGGCCATCGCCTGCAGCAGCGTTTCCTTGAGACCGTCGACGTCGTGCGGGTTGACCAGGAACGCGTCCTCGAGCTCGGCGGCCGCCCCGGCGAACTCGCTGAGCACCAGCGCGCCGCTGTCGTCGCGGCGGGCGGCCACGAACTCCTTGGCGACCAGGTTCATCCCGTCGCGCAGCGGGGTCACCACCATGACGTCGGCGGTCTGGTAGAGCGCGGCCAGGTCGGCCCGATCGAACGGCTGGTTCAGGTAGTGGATCGCCGGCTCGCCGACCCGCCCGTACTCGCCGTTGATGCGGCCGACCTCGCGTTCGATGCGGTCGCGCAGCCCGCGATAGCTCTCCACCCGCTCGCGGCTCGGCACGGCCACCTGCACCATCACGGTGTCCCGCACCTGCACCCGGCCGTCGCGCAAGAGTTCCGAGTACGCCGTGAGGCGGTGCTCGATTCCCTTGGTGTAATCGAGCCGGTCGACGCTGAGCAGCACCTTCTTGTGCGCCCCGCCGAGGTCGTGCCGCAGCTGCCGGGACTGGTTGGCCACGTAGGGCCGGGCGGACAGCGACCGCATCTCGGCCACGTCGATCGAGACGGGGAAGGCGCCGGTGCGGACGACCCGGTCGTCGGTGACGATCGCCGTGTCGGCGCCGTGGGTGCCGAGCAGCTTGGCCGCGAGCTGGGCGACGTTGTGGGCCGCCTGCGGCCGCTGGAAGCCCACCAGGTCGGCGCCGAGCATGCCGCGCAGCAGCTCGACCCGGCGGGGGAGCTGCATGAACAGCTCGGGCGGCGGGAACGGCACGTGCAGGAAGAAGCCGATCAGTACGTCGGGGCGCAGCTCGCGCAACAGCTGGGGGACGAGCTGCAGGTGGTAGTCCTGCACCCAGACGGTCGCGCCCGGCTCGGCGACCTCGGCGGCGGCCTCGGCGAAGCGCCGGTTGACCGACCGGTACGACTCCCACCAGCCGCGGTCGAATACGGGCTGCACGACGGCGTCGTGGTAGAGCGGCCAGAGCGTGGAGTTGGCGAAGCCCTCGTAGTAGCCGCGCAGCTCGGCCTCGGAGAGCGACATCGGGCGCAGCCGCAGGGTGCCGATGTCGGGCAGCGGGCGGGCCTCCCCGACGCGGCCACCCCAGCCCACCCAGGTCGCCGGGGTCTGTTCGAGGATCGCGTGGAGGGCGCCGGCCAGGCCGCCGGGGCTTCGCCGCCATTCGCAGGCGCCGTCCGGCGCGGCACTGTCATCGAGCGGGAGACGGTTGGCCACGACGACCAGCGAGCTCTGGCGCATCACCGAAGGTTATCGGATGACTACCGTGATCTATACCGACGGTGGTCGATTCAACATGGTTTTAATAATCGAGGGTCAGACGACCGCGCCGTCGTCGTAGTCGTCCTCGTCGTCGCCCGAGCGCAGCCGCCAGACGAGCATGACGGCCCCCGAGACGATGGAGGCGAAGCCGAGCAGCGTCACGTAGTCACGGTCGATCGGCAGCACGGTCGGGAAGAGGAAGAGCAGGAAGCCGACGATCACGCCGATCACGCCGATGACCGCGTATTTCGAGAAGCGCGGCAGCGGCGGGGGCGGCGGCGGGATGTAGCGCTCGTTCTCGTCGTCGCCGTTCTCGTCGTCGTCGGGCAGGCCGGCGCCGAAGGTGTCGAGGCCGTCGAGCAGCGACGGATCGTCGCCGGGCTGGTCGGTGCGGCGGCGGTTGAGCGAGACGCCGGAGAAGTCGGCCGCCGTGGGCAGCCCGCCCTGGCGCGGCGGCTCTTTCGGCGGCGCCTCGATGCCCTCGGCCGCGGGCCAAGGCGTGGCGGCGGTCGGGTCGGCGGTGCTGTGGTAGCCGGCGACGATCTTGGCCCACTCGGCCTCGATGTCGGGCTCGGGGGCGGGGGCCGCGGTCGGGTCGGACGCCAGGGTGGGCGGCCGGCCCTCGGTCACCTTGTGCAGGTGCTCGCGGGCGACGTCGAGGTGGGCGCGGTCGACATAAAGACGGTCGATCGGCCGCGCGGGCAGGGTGGTAGCGCGCAAGATGGGATTCAGATCGGCTGTCGGTTGCAGATACGCGGCGATGCCGACGGCCGCCAGCACGTCCAGAAGGTGCTCACCGACGCGTGGATCCACGTCGCCCGCGACCGCGTAATCGGCCGCGTCGAGCCCGTTGTCCCGCCGCCCGCGGCGGGCGCCACCCGCTGTCACCCCTGCACACTCCCTCGCCGACCGTGCCTTGAATGGTGACACGACATGGACAGGTTGCGGGAGTGCGTTGTGGCGCGCCGTCCCGCTTCGTAGGCTTCCCTCACGCCGGGATGTCCCGGACGTCCAGGAAAGGACATCTGTGTTCTACTGGCTGCTCAAGTATGTGGTTCTCGGACCCGTGCTCAAGCTTCTCTTCCGCCCCGACGTGCGCGGCCTGTCTCACGTGCCCCGCAGCGGCCCGGTGATTTTGGCCTGCAACCATCTTTCGTTCTCCGACTCGATATTCACACCCTTGGTGGTGGACCGCAGGGTGACATTCGTCGCCAAAGCGGAGTACTTCACCGGGAAGGGCCTCAAAGGCTGGCTGATGCGCCAGTTCTTCAGCGGCACAGGGACGATCCCGGTGGACCGTTCGGGCGGCCAGGCGGCCCAGGCGGCTCTCGACACCCTGCTGCGGGTGCTGGGCGAGGGTGGCGTCGCCGGGATCTATCCGGAGGGCACGCGCTCGCCTGATGGGCGCCTCTACCGCGGCAAGACCGGGGTGGCTCGGCTCGTCCTCGAGAGCGGCGCGATCGTGGTCCCGGTGGCCCACCTCAACAGCGACGAGATCCAGCCCACCGGCACCCTCATGCCCAAGATCCAGCGCGTACGGATGAGGTTCGGCGCGCCGCTCGACTTCTCCCGCTACGCCCACGCCAAGGGCGACCGCTTCGTCGAGCGCACGATCACCGACGAGATCATGTTCGAGCTCATGGCGTTGTGCGGCCGCGAATACGTCGACGTCTACGCGAGCAAGCTCAAGACCGAGATCGAGAGCCCCGTACGCGTTCAGGGCCGCTCCGCACCCGTCGGTGTCGAAGGCGTCGACTGACGTCAGCGTGCTCCGTTCCGCTACCAAGTCGCACTGCGACCTCAAGGGGCGCAGTGCCCGCCGAGCGGAGCGAGGCCATGTTACTGAGTCATGCCCGCTCGGCGGCGGAGGGCCGGTAGGTCTGTCACGACGATGCGGCGACCCTCGGTGCGCAGCCATCCGCGGCTGGCGAACGAGCCGATCGCCTGGTTGACGCTCTGGCGGGAGCCGCCGGCCATCTCGGCGAGCTGGCTCTGGTTCAGCTCGATCGTGATCATCGGCGCCTGGCTCTCGCCGGCCAGGCGTACGAGGGTCTTGGCGACGCGGCCCGGCAGGTCGAGGAAGACGTGATCGGTGTTCTGCTCGGTCAGGCGGCGGATCAGCGCGCCGACCGAGCGCATCACCGCGTCGAGGATGCGCGGGTTGGCGTGCACCAGGTCGATGAAGGCCGACCGGGACAGCGTGAGCGCCTGGCAGTCCTCGATGGCCTCGGCCGAGGCGCTGCGGGCCGACGCGTCCAGAAGGGACACCTCGCCGAGCACGTCGGGCGGGCGCACGACGGTGAGCACCGCGCGTTCCCCGGTCGGGGCGGTGCGGAAGATGGCGACGGCGCCGCGTTTGAGGATGATCAGGGATTCGCCGGGGTCGTGCTCGACGAAGATGATCTGTCCCTTGCGGTACGTGCGCGGAACGGCGGTGGCGATGACGCGCTGCCGCACGTCCGGCTCGAGGCCGGCGAACATCTCCACACCGGTCAGCGCGTCGCCATTGTCCGGCATGCGATGGTCCACGGCGTCATCCCTCCCCCGGTGGGAGCCGCGGCCGACGAGTGGGCCGCGTCGGCCCCCACGACGCGACGATCACTCTTAGCACACGGCAACCCGCCGGCGCCATTTCTGCGCGCCTGCACCGCGAGCGCCTCATAGGATCATGCTCCGATCGTCGCTATCTGTAAACCTCTGAATGCCGTGCGTGACAGACGCCCACTTTGTCCGTCGTGTGTGGCTCTTGGGCCATCACAATCCCGCCGTGCCCGATGCCGAGCTGCTTCGTTCGACGTTGCGGGACGAGTGGCATCTCGTCCCCAGTGAGATCTCCGCCCTGGACGACGTCCTGCTGTCCCACGGCTGGGAGGTGACCGCCGGCTCGGGCCGCTACGTCGTGCGGCTGTCCGATCTCGACGCCCGCCTGCCGGTCGAGGCCGGTCTGGCCGCCGCCGAGCATCTTCGCGGCCGCGACATCGCCGCCGGGGAGCCGGTGCGCACCCTGTCCGGAGGTCTCACCGCCCTGACCGAGGCCGGCGCGTTCGCCGTGCTGCGCCGCGTGCCCGGCCGCCGCCTCGACGGCTGCGACCCGATCGACCAGCAGTGGTGGGGCGACCGCCTGGGTGCCGCGCACCGGGCGCTGCAGGGCTTCCACCACCCCGGCCTGCGCCCCTGGCAGCCACTCGACCCGGCCGCCGCGCACCTCGACGCCGAGCCGTGGCTGCGCGCCGCCGTGACCGACGCGTCGGCCGCCGCCAAACGCCTGACCGTCACCGACCGATTGACGTACGGGGTTCTGCACGGAGATCCCGCGCCGGGCGGCTTCGTCGTCGACCCGAGCACCGGGCGCGCCGGCCTGCTCGACTGCGGGGCCAGCGGGGTCGGCCCGCTGGTCTACGACGTGGCCGCGGCTGTCGTCTACGCCGGGGGACTGCCCCGGGCCGAGGAACTGCTCGACGGCTATCTGGCCGCCGGGCCGGTCGGGGCCGACGAGTTGTACGCGGTGCTGCCGGTGCTGCTGCGGCTGCGCTGGGCCGAGCGGGCCGACCGCGCGGCACGCCGGGGCCGGCACGACGACTTGCGCCGCGCGCGGGAAGCCCTGGACGGCATGTCAGGATAGGCGGCCTATGGTCTATCGCTATTTTTATGACTGCGAGTTCATCGAGGACGGGCGCACCGTCGACCTGGTCTCGATCGGCGTGGTCGATGAGTTCGGCCGCGAGTTCTACGCGGTCAGCACCGAGTTCGACGACAGCCGCGCCATCCCGTGGGTGCGGCGCAACGTGCTGGACAAGCTGCCGTCGCCGTCCGATCCGGCCTGGCGCTCGCGGGAGCGGATACGCGACGACCTGTACGCGTTCCTGACCGAGCCGGTCGCGGGCCGCGACGAGCAGATCGAGTTGTGGGCCTGGTTCGCCGCCTACGACCACGTGGCGCTGGCCCAGCTCTGGGGCGCGATGCCGGCTCTGCCGCGCACCATTCCCCGGTTCACCAAGGACCTGCGCCAGCTCTGGGACGACAAGGGCCGCCCGACGCTGCCCACCATGTCGGGCCGCCACGACGCGCTGGTCGACGCGCGCCACAACCTCGCTCGCTGGCGCGCGATGGGTGGCTGAGCCGCGCCGCTGTCACCCGGCGGGGGAAATGCGGGGCCGCTGCACCCGGGCAGCGGACGGCGGCTAGAGTTCGGATCGCGGCCCGCCCTGGGCTCGGCAGCGCTGCCGACGTCTCACTCCCTGGGGCTCGACGGGCGCTTTCTCCATCTCGCGACCCGATCAGGGAGGACGAGCAAACATGCGTATCGGCGTGCTCACCGGTGGCGGCGACTGCCCCGGTCTCAACGCGGTGATCCGGGCCGTGGTCCGTAAGGGCGTCGCCGCTTACGGTCACGAGTTCGTCGGCTTCCGCGACGGCTGGAAGGGCCCGCTCGAGGGTCTGACGAAGCCGCTCGGCATCGCGGAGGTCCGCGGCATCCTGCCCCGCGGCGGCACCATCCTGGGCTCCTCGCGCACCAACCCGTTCAAGATCGACGGCGGTGTCGAGAAGATCAAGGCCAACCTGGCCGAGCAGGGCGTCGACGCTCTCGTGGCGATCGGCGGCGAGGACACCCTCGGCGTCGCCACCAAGCTGAACGACCTGGGCGTCAACGTGGTCGGCGTGCCCAAGACGATCGACAACGACCTCAACGCCACCGACTTCACCTTCGGGTTCGACACCGCGGTGAACATCGCGATGGAGGCGATCGACCGGCTGCACACCACGGCCGAGTCGCACCACCGCACCCTGGTCGTCGAGGTCATGGGCCGCCACGCCGGCTGGATCGCCCTGCACGCCGGTCTCGCCGGTGGCGCCAACGTGATCCTGCTGCCCGAGCGCCCGTTCGACGTCGACCAGGTCGCGACCTACGTGACCAAGCGTTTCCAGGTCGAGTACGCGCCGATCGTCGTCGTCTCCGAGGGCGCCCAGCCGCTCGACGGCCAGATGTCGCTGCAGAGCAAGGAGCTCGACTCCTTCGGCCACGTGCGCCTCGGCGGCATCGGCCAGTGGCTCGCCGAGCAGCTGGAGGAGAAGACCGGCAAGGAGGCCCGTACGGTCGTCCTCGGTCACATCCAGCGCGGTGGCACCCCGACGGCGTTCGACCGCGTCCTGGCGACCCGGTTCGGCCTGCAGGCGATCGACGCCGTCAACGAGGGCGACTTCGGTAAGATGATGGCGCTGCGGGGCACCGACATCGTGCGCGTGCCGCTGATCGACGGCACCGGTGAGCTCAAGACCGTGCCGCTCTCGCGCTACGAAGAGGCTGAAGTCTTCTTCGGCAGCTGATCGTTGTGACGTAAGTAAGGGGCGACCGTGATGGTCGCCCCTTACTCGTAGGGGAGGCGAGATGACCGAGCACAGTGTCGCCGTGATCGGCGCGGGCAAACTCGGCGAGCTGGTCCTGGCCGGGCTGCTGCGCTCCGGCACGCCGGTCGACCGGGTGTTCGCCACCGCCCGCCGGCCCGAGCGCGCCGCCGAGCTGACCGAGCGCTACGGCATCCGCCCGGTCTCCAACGCCGAGGCCGTCGCCGTGGCCGACGTGCTGGTCATCGGCGTGAAGCCGCAGGACGCGGGCCGGCTTCTCGACGAGCTGGGCGCGAAGATCCCGGCCGACAAGCTCGTCGTGTCGCTGTGCGCCGGGCTGCCGACCGGGTTCTTCGCCGGACGGCTCCCGGCCGGCGCGCCCGTCGTGCGGGTCATGACCAACACCCCGGCCCTGGTCGATCAGGCGATGTCGGTGCTGTCGCCGGGGGCGCACGCCACCGAGGAGCACCTGGCGATCACCGAGGAGCTCTTCCGGCCGCTCGGCCGCGTGCTGCGCGTGCCCGAGAGCCAGCAGGACGCGGTCACCGCGCTCAGCGGCTCCGGTCCGGCCTACGTCTATCTGGTCGTCGAGGCCATGGTCGAGGCCGGCGTCCTGCTCGGACTGCCCCGCACGACCGCCCACGAGCTGGCCGTGCAGACCGCGCTCGGCTCGGCCGTCATGCTGCGCGACTCGGGCGAGCACCCGGCCAAGCTGCGCGAGTCGGTCACGTCCCCGGCCGGCACCACCGCCGCGGCCCTGCGCGAGCTCGAGACGCACGGGTTGCGGGCGGCTTTTCTGACCGCGCTCGAGGCGGCCCGTGATCGGGCCCGCGCGATCGCGTCGGAGATGGCGGCACCCCGCTGAGACGATGCCTTACGCCCGAATCGTCACTATTCTTCTCACGGGGCGTTACTGTGTCAAAAGAATCCGTGACGATCGGCTGTTCGGTGTTTACCGGGTCGCGCAAAGGGCAGTTAAGATAATTGCGCACCATCGTGTGAACGGGCGACGCGGCTCCCTCGACGCCTGGCTAGGCTGGCGCAATTCCGCCGAGCACCGTGCCCCGTTCGCCTCTTCGACTGGTGGTTTGTCGTGACTGCTACGAAGCTTGCTCCGCCGCCGCGTCCCGCGCGCGCCGGGGAGCCGCGCGGCCGGAAGCGGGACGCGGCCGGAACCCCACGGGTGACGATCCGCGAGCTGAAGACCATTCCCGAATTCGAGGAAGCGGTTCGGGTCTTCTGTCAGGTCTGGAACACCGACACTCCGGAAGACCTCGCGAACGTCTCTCTCATGGTCGCCTGGTCGATGTCCGACAATTATGTGGCCGGCGTCTTCCGGGGCGACGAGATGATGGGCGCCGCGGTCGCCTGGCGCGGCGACGGCCATCTGCACTCCCACATGGTCGGGGTGCTCCCGAAGTCTCAGGGGATGGGCCTCGGCTACCGCCTCAAGCAGCACGAGTCCGCGTGGGCCCGCAGCCGGGGGCTTCCGGTGATCCGGTGGACCTCCGATCCCCTCGTGCGGCGCAACGCCCACTTCAACCTCACCAAGCTGCACACCCGCGTCGTGGGCTACCTGGAGAACGCGTACGGAAGCCTGAGTGACGGCCTCAACGAGGGCGACCAGACCGACCGGCTGGTGTTCGAGTGGGACTCGACCCAGGGCGCCCGCCCGCCGCGCAAGGAGCAGTCCGCCGCCGCCCTGTTCGGTGCGCCGCTGCCCGACGTGCGTCAGTGGGATTTCGACCAGCGGCCCGAGGTGACGATTCCGGGCACCGACCCGGGGGTCCGCCTCGTGCTCGTCCCGCACGACGTGGAAAGCATGCGGCTGCACGAGCCCGACCAGGCCTCGCGCTGGCGGTACGCCGTACGGGACGGTCTGCGGACGGCGCTGAGCGACGGTTTCCAGGTGGCCGGCTTCAGTGTTGACGGCTGCTATGTCTTGCGGCGGTCGTGAGGCGCAGCACCTCTTGCGCGCAGCCCCACGAGAGGGTCACCCCGGCGCCGCCGTGCCCGTAGTTGTGGATCACGTGCGGGTGCCGGTCGTCGGCATCGAGGCGCACCTGGGGGCGCACCGGTCGTAGCCCGACGCGGTGTTCCCGCACTGTAGTGCCGTCGAGCCGGGGCTCGGCCGCGATGCACCGCTCCAGGATGGCCCGAGCGACCGACGGCTGCGGCCGGCGTGACGAGTCGTCGTAGCCGCGGCTGCCGCCCAGCATCACGTGCCGGCCCTGCGGGAGGATGTAGGTCGTCAGTTCGTCGGTGTCGTTGTCGTGCTCGACGAAGAACGTGTCGATGCCGGGGTTGTCCACGACCAGCAGGTCGCCGCGGACCGGCCGGACCGGATCGCCCGGCACCAGCCGGCGAGCGCCCAGCCCGCTGCAGTTGACGACGACCGCGCCGAGCGCGGGCAGTTCGGCCGCGGTCACCGGCGGGCCGATCTCGAGCCGGCCGCCCGCCCGCTCCAGACGCGCGACCAGATAGCTGAGGTAGACGGTCATGTCGATGACCGGCACCCGGTAGTGCCAGCCGTTCGTGAACGTCGGAGGCAGCGTCGCCGGGTCGCACTCGCGCACGTGGTCGGCGCCGGGGCGGGGGCGGGGGGCGGGCGTGTCACGGTGGCCGGCCTCGACGCCCTCGACGAGGGCGACCCCGATGCCCGGCTTCGCGGCCAGCGAACGAAACACCTCAAGGGACTTCTGCGCCCAGGCGTCGACCTGCGGATGGGCGACCAGATGGGGGTCCCACATGGCTCCGGCCACACAGGACGTGGTGTCTTCGGGCGGCTCTGAACTGCGGACCAACACACCGAAGCCCGCCTCGGCGAGAAGCACCGCGCTGGTCAGGCCGGACACCCCGGCGCCGACGACCACCACACCGGTCGGGTCGCTCATTCGGGACCGCTTTCCTCCGATCGGGACCTCATGATACCCCCCTCGTGCAATACGGATAGTGACACTGCGAGGACGTTGCGCAATCGATGGCGGTGCGGTCCAATCGACTTCGGACCTTACTGGTCGGATCGTCGGTGGCGCTCCGCCCGGTCCGCCGGGGGATGGGAGCGGCACGCGGTCATGCTGATTCTGGGCGAGGTGCGCACCTCCCTGCTGCCGAACTCCGCTGCCCTACCGCCGCACGACGGCGAGCGGCTGCTCGGCCTGACCGCGGGGGCCCGGGTGCTGCGCTCGGAGCGCCCGATCTCGTCGGTGACCTCGCCGCCCCGGTTGACCGGCGTCGATTGTCAGGTGCCGACGGCGCCGCGCCGCACCACGCGGGCCATCGGTACGGTCGCCACCCGCGCGATGCTGACCGGAGGGCACGTGCTCCAGGCATCGGCCCACGTGATCGCGGAGCCCAGCCCCCACAGCCGCCGGCTTCCGTGGTCCTACTACCTGGCCCGTCACGGCCGCGTCGAGATCGTCGGCGGTTACGACGAGGCCGGTCTGGCCGGCTCGTTCCTCCTCGTCCCCCCGGTCGCGCCGCTGCTCAACCTGCATGCCATCGGCGGGCAGGTGATCGAGCGGGTCCGCCGCAGCCCCGACATCGACAAGAGACCGCCGATCCGCAGCGCGCCCACGAGGCTGCGCTGGACCGCCCGCACGACCGGCGCCGACGAGCTGTCGTTCACTGTGGACGACGAGGGCCGTCGCTCGCTGCTGCTGGTCGCCGACGGTGCCCGGCCCGCCGAGGTGGTGGCCCTCTGCGAGGACATCGCCCTGCACGACTGGCTTCTCACGACGTTGACCGCGATCCTCGAGCACGGCGGGCCCGACCTCACCGGCACGGCCGCCGGCGCCGACCGCATCCGCGCCGCGGTCGACCACCTGCTGCACCTGTGGATGCCGGGCGCCCGGCTGAACGCGACGATGCGCGGCTTCTGGACGTCGCTGGAGGAGCGAGCCGGTTTCGGCCGTCAGTGGGGCGCGGCGGTGCAGCGCATCCGCGACCACCTGGCGGTCAGCACGCTGCGGCAACTGGGCCGGTTGGCGCCGGCGGGGCCGTCATGAGCGCGAGCAGCGTCCCCGTGCAGCCGTCCGGCCGTTCCCTGCCCGACGTGCTGCGCAAGGTCATCGTCACGCTCGTCACCGGCGGCATGGCCTTCGCGATCACCAACCTGTTCCACCAGGACGGCGTGGTGTCCGTGACGCTGTCGGTGCTGATCGGCGGAGTCGCGCTGCTCGTCCAGTTCCTGGTCGAGTTCGAGGGCCGGTTGCGCGAGGTCCAGCTGGGCCAGGTCGAGCAGGCCAAGAGCATCCGCGAGTGCGTCGACGCGCGGTTCCGGGCGATCAGCGAGGCGACCGAGCTCTTCGGCCTCATCGAGGAGTCCGCCGTGCAGACCGAGCTGCTCAGCCAGGTCGTGCGGCACGCCACCAAGATCGGTCCGGAGACCCCGGAACTCGCCCACCGTTTCGCCCACCGTGAGCTGGTGCGAGTGGCCGAGTTCCTCAAGGAGCTGGGCGACGGCGGCGAGGCCACCTATGACGGGGAGGACCGCGACTGGCTGCTCGGCCTGACCCGCTCGTCCTCCCGCAGCATCGACGCGACCAGCCTCACCACGGTCGACGGCGGCGTGTGGGTCTCCGATCTCGGGCTGCGCTACCTCGACGCCCAGCGCGAGGCGGTGCAGCGCGGGGTGAAGATCCGGCGCATCTTCATCCTCGACCGGCCCGACACGGCGGCCGACGGCGCGCTGGAGGAGGTCTACCACCAGCACGTCTCGATCGGCGTGGACGTCCGGGTCCTCGACCTGTCGGCGGCGAGCCACCTGCGCCGGACGTCGCTGTTCGACTTCGTGCTCTTCGACGAGGTGGTCAGTTACGAGGTCACCACCGGGTCGTGGATCGACGAGCATGTGCGGCCGATCGTGGTCAACACCCGCCTGGTGCTGCGGGCCGCCCGGGTCCACGAGAGGGCCGACCGGTTCGACGAGCTGTGGGACGTCGCGGCGCCGCTGAAACAGGCGCCGCTGAAATAGGGATCAGCGCACTTTGCTGACGTCGCCGACCATCGCGTACTCGATGCGCCGCACCAACTCGTCGGGAAGGTCGAGGTGTTCGCCGGCGGCCCGGCGGTGGACCTGGTCGCGCACCTCGTCGTCCGCCGCGAACTGGTTGAGCACCACGCGGACCGCCGCCTCGATGGGAAGGAACCGCGGTGCCAGGACCGACACGGTGCGGTAGGCGCTGAACGACGGCGCGTCGGGGTTGAGCTGCAGAACCGCGGGCAGGTGGTCCCATTCGCGGGGCAGGTCGCCGGTCAGCGACACCGGCTGGGCGACCGCGCGGCCGTCGCAGCGCAGCATGCCCAGCCGCAGGAGCTGCCACACGGCGGCCAGATAGGGGCAGGCCCAGCCCTTGTCGTTGAAGATCTCGACCGCGATCACGATGGAGTGCTTGTTCCGGGCGTTCTCGACCGGCGGCCGCCAGTCCCGTTCGACGCTCATCGCGGGCGACGACGATTCGCCGGGCAGGCGGTCGCTGTTGTAGAGCCACCCGGTCTCGTGCGGCGACGGACGCTGCCCGTCGGTGCCGGGCGGCGGGTCGGCCACGATGCGGTCGAGTACCAGCTCGGCCAGGGCGACGTCGCCGGCCCGGTCACAGCCGGATTCGCGGGCGACGTAGTCGATGGTCAGGCCGTGCTCGTCCGCGGCCGCCCGTAGCTGTGCGATGACGATGTCCGGGCGGCTGAAGCGGGTGAAGTAGTCGTCGATGAGGAAGCAGGTGCTGGCCCGGGGCGAGCGGCCCGGCCCGAGCTTGTCGGTCAGGCTGCGCCGGGCGGCGTCGACCCAGGGCCGGATCACCCGGAAATGCTCGCTCAGCTGGGCCGGGCCGCCGGCGAAATCTTCCATGTAGAGGTGACCCAGCTCGATCGAGAGGTGGGCCAGCGGCAGCTGCGCGACCCGGGGGACCGCCGAGGCCTCTTCGAAGTGCGTCTTCATATCGTCTCCCAGGCGGCGTCGTCGGTCAGCAGCCGGGCCAGTTCCTCGAACGCCTCGGCCGTCTGCGGATTGGCTATCCGGCTGACGGTCAGGTCGCGGTTGGTGATGAGCTGCTCGCGCCACTGGAGCACCGGGTCGAGCGGGACCGAGCCGAGCACGGCCAGCTTGCCGGCGCCGCGGTCGCGAGCCAGGCCCTGCAGCGCGGCGTTGCAGTCGTTGACCCACGCGGTCTGCTCGGCGGTCAGGCCTTGAGCGTCCGGCTCGACCACGGCCGTACGGATGAAGCGCAGCGAGCCGAGCAGCTGCTCCCGGTCGTGGCCGAGTGCCACGCCGGTCTCCAGGATGCCCCGGTCGCCGTAGACGAGGCTGGACGCCGCGATGATGTGCTGCTGCGTCCAGCGGTGGAAGACCAGCCAGCGGGCCGGGATCTCGGGCCGCTCGCGGGCTGCGGCCAGCACCATCTGCGCGGCGTACGACCGGCCGGCGCTCAGATCGACCAGGACGATCTCGAACTCGGAGTTCAGTTCGTCGAAGAGCGTCGCGCACCGGCGGACGAGTTCGCGGCTGCTGGGGAACTCGCCGCCGCCGCTGTCGCCCGGCAGGAGCACGAGCCGGCCCGAGCCCGGTGGCCTGTCTCGCAGGCTGAGCCGGTCGGCGCGGCTGAAGATGTCGATGCGTTCCGGGTCGGCGGTGTCCCCGAGCAGGTAGGAGTGCAGGCCGCCGCCGGTCACGCCGTGCTGGGCGCCGTCGATGTTGAACACGGCGCCGGCGGTGGGGGAGCCGAAGTCGAAGTCGACATAGCAGACGTGCTTGCCCGAGAGCGCGCATCGGTAGGCCATGTTTCCCGACGTCACCGACCGGCCGGTGCCGCCCTTGTCGGACGTCGCGAAGATCAGCACGGTCAGAACCCGCCGTCCACGTCGTCGTCGCGGGCCGCGGCGAAACGGTCGAGCCGCAGCAGGATCTCGTTCGCCAGGGCGACGGCGGTGCCGGGGCGTCCGTCGCGGATCGCCCAGGCCCGGTCGAGCTTGATCCGCAGTTCCTGCAGCTCGCCACGGATTGCCTGGCCCCCGCTCGGGGAGCCCTTGAGCAGTTCCCGGTCGAAGAGGTGATCGGCCTCGCTCAGCAGGTAGGTCGCCTCCTCGGTGAGTGACGTGCTGCGCAGCGGTGGACTGGTGATCACGTCGGCCGCGGTCATCAGCCCGTCGACCACTCTCTTGGTGTAGTACCAGGAGGGCTTGTCGTATTCGGTCGTGAAGGGCGGGAAGACCTGGGCGGGCTGGTCCCACAGGCCGCGCCGGTCCTCGTCGCGCAGCCGCCGGTCGTGCAGGTGCGCCCAGATCTGGTCGGCCAGGGTCAGCATGCGGCCGCGCAGCTCCGGGTCGCCGAGCAGCCCGGCGAGGCTGATCGTGCGTTGCAGCAGCAGCGGCGCGAAATCGGACATCACCCAGGTGAGGCGGGGGCCGCCGTCCTCGTCGCTGCCGTTCAGGTTGATCGTGAAGCCCGGCGCGTGCAGCTGGTAGGCCTCGTCGCCGCCGAACACGCGCCGGGTGATGCGGGACCGGTTGGCCAGCTCTTCCAGCACCCGGCCGACCCGGTCGAGGTCGGTGTCGCGGGCGCGTTTGCGAACCAGGTCCTGCACCACGATGGACGAGACGTGGAGGCTGAAGTATTCGGTCTCCTTCTCGGTCGTGCGCTGCCAGGGGATGTCCTCGAGCGGCCAGCGGACCCCGCCGAAGTCGGCCACGGCGATCTTCGACCAGTACGACTGGGTGAGATCCCAGCGCAGCTGAAGGCCCTGGGCGAGCCGCTGCTGCTCCTCGGTGAGCAGGCCGAGCAGCCGGGTGCGCTCGGAGAACAGGGCCTCGATCGCGTCCAGCGCCACGACGGTGAAGTAGATGTAGGGGGCGGGTTCGGCCATGCCCTCCTGTTGTTCGCCCACGTCCGCGCGGGTGGTGATGGCCGGCGCGTCGCGGATGATGCCCCAGCCCCAGCCGCACTCGAAGAGCCGGTCGGGCAGTTCCAGGTCTTCGGCCAGGCCGGCGCCGGACCCGATCGTGACGTCGCGCAGGCTGGCCCGGATCTCGCGGAGCTCCTTGTGCAGCAGGGTCACGATGCGCCGGTCGGACAGCCGGCTCTGGTTGACCGTGCGGCACAGGGCGCGGCCGTCGCGGGAGTCGACGTCGAAGATGTTGACCGTGAAGCAGCGCAGCAGGCCGACCATCGCCGCGGTCAGGCGCTTGCTGGCTCGGGCCTCGACGTCGTCGAGTTTGTCGAGTATGGCGCGGCGCTTGACACTCTCGCGGAACTGGCGGGCGAAGCCGATGGCCGCGAGCGACAGCGACAGCGAGATGGCGAACGAGTCGACCACCGGCTGGTTCCGCTGCCGCGGCAGGAGTGTCTTGTCGTCGGCGTCGGCGCTGACGCCGAAGTAGCTGTCGCACGAGAAGATCGGCGTTCCCGACTCGTCGGTGTACTTCTGGAGGTATTCGTCGACGGCCTCGATCAGGCGCAGCGGGATGTCGGTCAGCCCGCCCAGCGGCCTCAGCACCGCCTGCACGTCCTTGGCCATCCGGTCGGGCTCGTCGATCGTGAACGCGTCGATCTCGGTGGCCGGGCCGAGGATGCACAGCAGTTGCTCGGCGTCGCTGATGGAGTTGCTGCCGTCGCGGCCACCCCACTGCCACTTGTCGTCCGGATAGGAGTGCCGGATGACCGCCTGCCAGATCTCCAGGAGCTGCTGCCGGGGTTCCACTCTCATGGGCCGCCACCTGTCCCGCGCGCGATCATGACCGAGCGCTACCGTCGAAACACGCTCAGTCTACAAAAGACGAACCATCCGGCAATCCGTCTGGCGGTGGACGCGGGGTCGCGGCGTACGCCTTTACGATCCGGCCGCCGTCGAGTGATGAGGAGATCCAGGTGAAGTTGGTGGACTGGCTGCAGATCTTGTCCCTGCTGGCGGTGGCCGGGTCACTGTGCCTGGCCGCGCTGCAGACGCGCAGCGTCGCGGTGCAGGCCCGCGAGGTCACGCGCCAGAGCCGGATCACCGGCCGGGCCCTCGAGCAGAGCGCCCACCTCGGACTCGTGGGTCACTCGTCCGACTCGTTGACCTTCCTGATCACTTCCGAGCCGCGGATGCTCGAGTGGTTCCTGCGCACCCGCGGCATCCCGACGGGCGACCACGAGCGCAACAAACTGCTGATGTTCCTGTTCATCCGGGCCGACATCCACGAGTCCAACTACATCTCGTACCTGGAGGACTCGCTCTCCGACGACATCTGGCTGGGCTGGCTCGAGGTCGTGCGCAGCGACTGCGCCACCCGGGAGTGGGCCCTGATCTGGCCGGCGGTCAAGCGCTACTACTCGGCCCGCTTCGTAGCCTTCGTCGACGAACTGCTCGAGGAGGCCGCCGTCGCGCCGAAGCCTCGCCGTGGTTAGTACCAAATAGCGATTTTCGTCCCGTTGTTCTCCTCGGGTGGGCTCGGGTGGCTCAATGCCGTGCCGATCGCCATGCGGTGGGCCGACCAGGCCACGGCGGCCGCGTCCAGGATGTCGTCGGGCGGGGCCTGACCGGCCGGTCCGAGCTGGTCGGGCAGCACGATGCCGTTGCGGGCCAGCAGTTCCCGGCGCCGCGCCTGACCGGACCACGTCTTCTTCGCGTACTGCAGAGGTTCGCCCGCCATCGTGCGGAACGAGACCTCGGGGTGCGCCTCGAAGAGCAGGCCCGGATGCCGTTCCCAGATCGCGTTGGCCTCCAGCAGCTTGGGTCGTAACGCCCAGGACTGGCGCGAGAGACCGGCCCCGGTCAGCTCGCGGCAGAGCCGGTTGGCCGCGGTGAAGTCGCCCTCCTGCCAGACCGCGCGCGGCGGCACCCGGAAGACGCTGCCGCGCCGGGGGCCGAGCTGGTCGGCGGCGAGGGTGTCGGCCGCTCGCCATCGGTCGGGGAGCATGCCGAGGGGAATGTCCACACCGATGACCGAGGCGCCGGAGCTGCCGGCGACTATCTCGTAGAGGGTGGAGGCGAGCACGGCCCGGCCGAACGAGCCGTCCCGCAGCTCGACACCGACCCAGCCCAGCGCGTACGCATCGACGCCAATCACTCTCATGCTCATCGGCGGCGTTGGGCCTCAGTGGCAACGACGTCGGTATTGGTCATGTCCGCAGACTACGCGCTGTGTCCGTCAGTGTGCACCCCGTAGCCGTCCGGGCGACAAACTTAAGCAGTTGCGAATACCTCAACAACATCTTGACGATCGTCAATAGATGTGACTACCGTCTCCACAACGAACTTTTTGGAAACTTTCCTAACTGTTCAGAGGAGACCCTCGTGCAGAAATCCCTCCGCCGCGCCACCTGGGCGTCGGCGATCGTGCTGGTGGCCGCCACCGCCGCGGTCCCGGTGTCGCAGGCCTCGGCCGCAGCGGCCTGTGCCCCCGCGTGGTCTGCCACTGCTACCTACGTCAAGGACAACGTCGCCTCCCAGAGCGGCCACAACTACACCGCCAAGTGGTGGACTCAGAACGAGTCGCCGGCCACGCACAGCGGACAGTGGGACGTCTGGATCGACAACGGCACCTGTGACGGCGGCACCACGCCCCCGACGACGCCGCCCACCACGCCCCCGACCACCCCGCCCACGACACCGCCGACGACCACGCCGCCGGGCACCAGCGGCAAGAACGTCGTCGGCTACTTCGCCCAGTGGGGCGTCTACCAGCGGCAGTACTTCGTGAAGAACCTGGTGACCTCGGGCTCGGCCTCGAAGCTGACGCACATCCTCTACGCGTTCGGCAACACGACCGGCGGCCAGTGCACGATCGGCGACTCCTACGCCGACTACGACATGGCCTACACGGCGGCGAACAGTGTGGACGGTGTCGCCGACACGTGGGACGCCGGCGCGCTGCGCGGGTCGTTCAACCAGTTGCGTAAGCTCAAGAAGGCGTACCCGAACATCAAGGTGATCTGGTCGTTCGGCGGCTGGACCTGGAGCGGCGGCTTCACCCAGGCCGCGGCGAACCCGACCGCCTTCGCGAACTCGTGCTACAACCTGGTCAAGGACTCGCGCTGGTCGGACGTCTTCGACGGCATCGACATCGACTGGGAGTACCCGAACGCCTGCGGACTGTCCTGCGACGCGTCCGGCCCGAACTCCTACAACAACGTCATCACGGCGCTGCGCAACAAGTTCGGCCAGAACTTCCTGGTCACCTCGGCGATCACGGCGGACGGCTCGAACGGCGGCAAGATGGACGTGGCCGATTACGCCGCGGGCATCTCGAAGCTGAACTTCGTCTTCCCGATGACCTACGACTACTTCGGCGCCTTCGCCCCGCAGGGCCCGACCGCCCCGCACTCGCCGCTGAACTCGTACCAGGGCATCCCGCAGGCCGGGTTCTACTCCGACGCGGCGATCCAGAAACTCAAGAGCAAGGGTGTGCCGGCCAGCAAGATCCTGCTCGGCATCGGGTTCTACGGCCGCGGCTGGACGGGCGTCAGCCAGACAGCGCCGGGCGGCTCGGCCAGTGGTGCGGCGCCGGGAACGTACGAAGCGGGCATCGAGGACTACAAGGTCCTCAAGAACAGTTGCCCGGCCACCGGCACGGTCGGCGGCACGGCGTACGCGAAATGTGGCAGCAACTGGTGGAGCTACGACACCCCGTCGACGATCTCGGGCAAGATGACCTACCTCAAGAACCAGGGTCTGGCCGGGGCGTTCTTCTGGGAGTTCTCGGGCGACACCAGCAACGGTGAGCTGATCAGCGCGATCAAGAACAACCTGTAGTTCTCTCGGACACGAAGCGGGGCACCGGGCGCAGGCTCGGTGCCCCGCTTCCGTACGCTTTCAGTCATGCGCCGAGAGTGGCATCAGCTCAGCTACCCGGGAGTGGGTCACCAGGCCCTGCAGACCTCCCGCCCGTCGACCGACTCCGCCGAGGACGAGGCGCTCGGCCTCGACCGATGGCGTGACCTGCCCCGGTTGCAGATGCCGCCGTGGGCCGACATGGGCGAGGTCGCCAAGGTCTGCGAGGTCCTCGACAACGTCCCGTCGATCGTCGCGCCCTACGAGGTCGACCAGCTGCGGGCCAAACTGGCCGACGTGTGCGAGGGGCGGGCGTTCCTGCTGCAGGGCGGCGACTGCGCCGAGACGTTCGCCGACAACACCGAGAGCCACCTGCTCGCCAACGCGCGCACCCTGCTGCAGATGGCGGTCGTGCTCACGTACGGCGCCTCGATGCCGGTCGTGAAGGTCGCGCGCGTCGCCGGGCAGTACACCAAGCCCCGCTCGTCGGCGACCGACTCGCTGGGCCTCCCGGCCTACCGCGGCGACCTGATCAACTCGCTCGACGCGAACGAGGCGGCCCGCGTGGCCGACCCGCAGCGCATGATCCGGGCCTACGCGAACTCGGCCGCGGCGATGAACATGCTCCGGGCCTACCTGGCCGGCGGCCTGGCCGACCTGCACGGGCTGCACGACTGGAACAAGGACTTCGTACGCCAGTCGGCGGCCGGGGAGCGCTACGACGCCATCGCCCGCGAGATCGACCGCGCCCTCGACTTCATCCGCGCCTGCGGCATGACCGACGACGAAGCCCTGCGTACGGTCAGCCTCTACTGCTCGCACGAGGCGCTCGCGCTCGAATACGACCGCGCTCTCACCCGGGTGAGCGACGGACGGGCGTACGGGCTCAGTGGTCATTTCCTGTGGATCGGCGAGCGCACCCGGCAGCTCGACCACGCCCACATCGACTTCATCAGCCGTATCGCCAACCCGATCGGCGTGAAGCTCGGGCCCGGCACGTCGCCCGAGACCGCGATCGAGCTGTGCGAGAAGCTCAACCCCGACAACATCCCCGGCCGGTTGACGCTGATCAGCCGCATGGGCAACGGCAAGGTACGCGACGCGCTGCCGCCGATCGTCGAGAAGGTGACCGCGGCCGGGGCGAAGGTCGTCTGGCAGTGCGACCCGATGCACGGCAACACGCACGAGTCGTCCAACGGCTACAAGACCCGGCATTTCGACCGCATCGTCGACGAGGTGCTCGGCTACTTCGAGGTGCACCGCGGGCTCGGCACCCACCCGGGCGGCATCCACATCGAGCTGACCGGCGAAGACGTGACCGAGTGCCTCGGCGGCGCCCAGGGCATCGAAGATCTCGACCTGCCCGACCGCTACGAGACGGCCTGCGACCCTCGCCTCAACACCCAGCAGAGCCTTGAGCTCGCGTTCCTCGTCGCGGAGATGCTTCGTGGTTGATCTTCGATCCGACACTGTCACCCGGCCCACGGCTCAGATGCGACAGGCCATGGCGTACGCCGAAGTGGGCGACGACGTTTTCGGCGATGACCCTACGGTCAACGCGCTCGAGGCGTACGTGGCCGGGCTCTTCGGGCATGAGGCGGCACTGTTCGCGCCGTCGGGGTCGATGGCCAACCAGATCGCGCTGCAGCTTCACGTTCCGGCCGGTGGAGAGCTGCTGGCGGGGGCCGACGCGCACGTCGTCACCTATGAACTGGGTGCGGCGGCGGCGCTGAGCGGCATCTCGACGCGCACGTGGGGTTCGGTCGGGGCCGATCTCGACGTCGATCAGATCGCGGCGATGATCCGGCCGGTGGGATATCCGTCCGTGCCCACGCGGGCGATCGCGGTCGAGCAGACGCACAACCTCGGCGGTGGGTCGATCGTGCCGCTGTCCACGCTGCGGGCGCTGCGTTCGGTGGCCGACGAGGCGGGCGTCGGGCTGCACTGCGACGGCGCTCGGATCTGGCACGCGGCGGTGGCCGACGGGGTGGCGCTGTCCGAGTACGGCGCGCTGTTCGACACGCTGTCGGTCTGCCTGTCGAAGGGGCTCGGGGCGCCGGTCGGGTCGCTGATCGTGGGTAGCCGGGAGCGGATCGCGCAGGCCCGCGTCATTCGTAAGCGGCTCGGTGGCGGGATGCGGCAGGTCGGGATTCTCGCGGCGGCGGGGCGGTACGCCCTCGAGAACCACATCGATCGGCTGGCTGAGGACCACGCTCGGGCGCTTCGGCTGGCCGAGGCGCTGGCGCCGCTCGGGGTCGTCGACCCGTCGCGGATCCGGACGAATCTGGTGCCGCTCGACCTGTCGAAGACGTCGCTCGACTCGCCTGCGCTGGCCGGACTGGCGGCTCAGCAGGGGGTGCTGATCGCGCCCATGCTGCCGTCGATCGCGCGGGTGGTCACGCATCTCGACGTCGACGACTCGGGGTTGGAACAGGCGATCACCGTGCTGGGCGGGTTGCTGGCCGACGCTTCTTGAGGGTGCTGGAATCGAGGGCTGCCGACCACGGCGCGGCAGACTTGGGGTCGTACTCCCTGGTCTTAATTGACCAGGGCGGGGGCGTAGGGCTGGCCGGCACGGTGGTGGCGGCGGCACAGCACCACATAGCGGACCTCGGCGTCGGCGTCGGTGTTGCCCACGACCACGGTGTCGCCGTCGCGGACCATGGCGTTGCCGTTGACGCGGGCGTTCATGCGGGCCGGCTGGCCGCACCAGCACATCGGATAGACCTGTAGCGCCTCGACGATGTCGGCCAGCACGACCAGGCGGGCCGAACCGGGGAACTGTTCACCGCGGAAGTCCGACAGCAGGCCGAACGTGAAGACGTCGATGTCGTAGTCGTCGACGAGATGGGCCAGCTGGTCGACCTGCTCGGCCGAGAGGAACTGGGCCTCGTCGACGATCAGATGGTCGACGCCGGGGCCCTGATGAGTGAGTACGACGCGGGCGAGATCGGTGGCCGCGCCGAACTCGATCGCGTCGGCGCTTATTCCGATGCGCGAGCTCACTATCCCCTCGCCGGCCCGGTCGAGGCGGGTCATCAGCAGCCCGTGACGTCCGCAAGCGGCGTAGGTGTGCCGGTATTGGAGCACCATCGTGCTCTTGCCGCTGTTCATCGCCGCGTACCGGAAATGCAGTTGGGCCACCGCGAACTGCCGCCTCTCCTCGCCGTCGTGCCACCCCGTCCGCGCACGATCACGCGCACGCGGCACGAGACCGCTTTGCGGCAAGCCGGAGAAGGATAACGGGCGGCCCCTGGGTGAACGCGATCACACGTACCTATGTTCTTTCTGCTTGGTCGGGGCGTCACGCAGGGCGAGCGTCGTGATCAGCAGGGCGGCCAGGGCGAAGCCGGCCGCGACCAGGAACGCTGTGGTGTAGCCGTCGTGCAGGGCGGCTGTGGCTTCCGTGTCGCGCGCGGCGACGGCGGCCAGAACCGACAGGCCCAGAGCGCCGCCGGCCTGCTGGGCCGTGTTGCTGAAGCCGGAGACGACGCCGGTGTCCTCGGGGGCGGCGCCCGACATGGCCAGCATGATGATCGACGGGATGGTGATGCCGACGCCCAGGCCCATGACGATCAGGGACGGGAGCATGTCGGTCAGATAGTCCGGCGACACGGGCAGACGGTGCAGCAGCAGGAGTCCGGCCAGAAGCAGGATCAGGCCGGTCACGAGGACGGGGCGGGGTCCTCTGATCGCGGTCAGGCGCGGGGCGGCGAAGAGGGAGACGAAGCCGATCACGATCGGGGTGGGCAGGAAGGCCAGTCCGGTGCCGAGCGCGTCGTAGCCCATGACCCGCTGCATGAAGAGGGCGTTCATGAACTGGAAGCCCATGCCGGTGGCGAAGACCAGGACCACGGCGGCGTTCGCGATCAGCAGCCGGCGGCGGGCCAGGACCCTGAGGGGGATCAAGGGGGTGCGGGCCAGGTGCTGGCGCAGGAGGAAACCGAGAATCAGGAGTACGGCGGCGGCGCCGGCCAGGGTTGAGGTTCGGGTGGCGCCGGGTTCGCCGGTACGGATGATCGCGTAGACGCCAAGGGAGAGGCCGGCGGTGATCAGCAGGGCGCCGGGCAGGTCGAGGCGGTCGCGCAGGCTCCGGCTCGTTTCGCGGCTCGTCGGGCGGTTCGTCCGGGGGTTCGTCGCGCGGTTCGTCGCGCGGCTCGTTTCGCGGCTCGTCTCACTGCTTGTTTCGCGGTGCAGGAGGCGGCGGCCGGCGAGCCAGACGGCGAGGCCGATCGGCACGTTGATCAGGAAGATCACCGGCCAGCCGAGCGCGTCGGTGAGCACGCCGCCGAGCACGAAGCCCGCCGCGGCGCCCCCGGCCTGCGTGAAGCTGTAGATGCCCATCGCGCGGGCCTGCTCGGCGGGCGCGGGGAACAGCCGCACGATCATCCCGAGCACGACGGCGGCGGCGAGCGCACCCCCGGCGCCCTGCAGGAAACGCCCGGCGATCAGGGCGGCCGCCGTCGTGGCGAACCCGCAGAGCAGGCTCGCGACGGTGAAGACGCCGAGGCCGGCGAGGAAGACCCGCCACGCGCCGAGCAGGTCGCCGAGCCGTCCCGCGAAGAGAAGCAACCCGGCGAACGCGACGAGATAGCCGTTCACCACCCAGGCGACGCCCGCGGGGGAGAAGCCCAGTTCGCGCTGGATGTCGGGCACCGCGACGGCCACGATCGTGCTGTCCAAAACGATCATCAAGGACATCGCGCAGAGGACCGCCAAGGCACCCGCACGTCGTTCGGCTTCAGCTCTCATGAGCCGACCGTAACAGATGATCCGCTAACAGACTATCTGTTACGGTCGGGTCATGAGTGAGGTCGCCGCACTGCCCACGAAAACGGCACGCGAGTGCCTGTGGACAACCCGATTCGCCGGGCACGAGCGACACAGGCTCGCCCCCATTCCCGGGTGGGTGGGCCGGGTAGGAGAGGTGGGGGTGGCTGCCGGGGAGTGACTGTTAATTTGGTTGTGAGGGCCGGGCGACGGACCGTACGTTGTCCACATCGGAGCCGCCGGGTCGGCGGCGGGCCGACACGGGGGCAGGCCCGCCGCCGTCTCGGCCCCGAATCGTCCGGTTACGGATGATCCCGAGTTACGCTGGACGGATGTCGGCCCCCGAACGCACCGAACGCGACGTCACCGGACTGCTCAACATGGCCGGTCACGCGCTCTCGAACCGCTTGGCCGCCGCCCTCGCCGACGTCGATCTCACGCCGCGCATGCAGTGCGTGCTGGTGCATGCTCTCGAAGAGGAGCGCACCCAGATCCAGCTGGCCGCGCTGGCCGACCTCGACAAGACCACGATGGTCAGCACAGTCGACGACCTCGAGCAGCGCGGCTACGCCGAACGCAAGCCCGCGGCCACCGACCGTCGCGCCCGCATCATCGCCGTCACCGAGAAGGGCCGCCTCGCCGCCGAGGAGGGCCAGCGCATCGTCGACCGCGTCCACGCCGACGCGCTGAGCAGCCTGCCCACGGCCGCCCGAGCTGCTTTCGTCGAGGCCCTGGGCCAGCTCGCCGACACCACGCGAGATGCCGGCCCTCAGCCCGTCCGCCGCGCCCGCGGTCGCTGAACCCCCGCACCCGGGGCGGCTGACCCCGCGCTTGGGGCTGTTGACCGCTTGGGGCTGTTGACCGTGCCGGGGCTGTTGACCGTGCCGGGGCTGTTGATCGTGCCGGGGCTGCTGAGCCGCGCCGGGGACTGCTGAGCCGCGCTGGGGGCTGTTGGCCCCCCGCCCGGGGTCACGGGGTCAGGGAGCGGCGGATCGCGATCGTGAGCTGGATGCCGGCGATCAGGGCCAGGCCCAGCCACACGGCCGCGGCTACGGTGATCAGGGCCGGTAGGGCGAACGAGGCCAGCAGGCCGAAGACGGCGATCAGCACGCGGGTCGGGCGTTCGGCGACGGTGACGACGCCCAGCTCGGACATGCCGGCCGCGGTTGCCCGGGCCCGTGCGTATTCCTGCAGCCAGGACGCCGCGCCAGCCGCGACGACCAGCCAGGCGGGGGCTCCGGCCAGCCAGAAGGCGGCCAGCCAGGCCAGCTCGCCCAGGCGGTCGGCGACCGAGTCGTAGACGTAGCCCAGGCGGCTCGTCCGGTTGCTGATCACCGCGACGGCGCCGTCGAGACCGTCCGCGAGGGCCGCGACCAGCACGACGACGGCGGCCAGCAGCACGCCGAAGCGGCCGAGCAGCGCGACCAGGGCCGGCACCACGCCGCAAAGGACCAGCCCGGCGGTGGTCACGGCCATCGGGCCTACGCCGAGCCGCGAGAGCCACGAGCCGAGCCCGTACGCGAGACGCACCCAGCCGCGTACCACCGGTGTCGCTCGCCGGGGGTCGTAGCCGCCGTGCAGCGCGGACCAGGCAGTCGCGTAGTCGTCCCAGAGCACGGTCAGGCAGCCGCGGCGACGTCTGACGGCGCCAGGAGCTGCCAGACCTCGCGCGTCGCCGTCGACCGGTTGAGCGTGATGAAGTGGATGCCGGGCACGCCCTCGGCCAGCAACCGGGCGCACATGTCGGCGCACGTCTCGATGCCCAGTTCGCGTACCGAGGCCTCGTCGCCGGCCACCGCCTCGAAGCGGGCCAGCAGCGCGGGCGGGAACGGCGCGCCGGAGAGCTGGGAGGAGCGCTCGATCGTCGCCATGCGGGTCACGGGCATGACACCCGGCACGATCGGGGTGTCGCCGCCGGCGGCCACGACACGGTCACGCAGGCGCAGGTAGTCGTCGGCGTCGAAGAACATCTGCGTGATCGCGAAATCGGCGCCCGACTGACATTTACGTACGAAATGGGCGGTGTCTGTCTCGACGTCGGCCGAGCGGGGGTGCTTGTAGGGGAACGCGGCCACCCCGACGCTGAAGTCGCCCGCCTCTTTGACCAGGCGTACGAGGTCTTCGGCGTAGCGCAGACCGGACGGGTGCTCGACCCACTCGCCCATCGGGTCGCCGGGCGGATCGCCACGAACGGCCAGCACGTTGCGGATGCCCGCACCGGCCAGCCGCCCGATCACGTTGCGCAGCTCGGCGACCGAGTGGTTGACCGCCGTCAGGTGGGCCATGGGCAGCAGCGTCGTCTCGGTCGCGACCCGCTCGGTGACGGCCACGGTGGTGTCGCGCGTGGTGCCGCCGGCGCCGTACGTGATCGAGACGAAGCTGGGCCGCAACGACTCGAGCTCGCGGATCGCGCGCCACAGCAGCCGTTCGCCCTCGGGCGTCTTGGGTGGGAAGAACTCGAACGAGAACGTGGGCGCGCCGCCCCGCACCAGCTCACCGATCGCCGGTGTAGCGGGCAGACGCGAGGGGAGTCCGAGAGCCACACGACGACTCTACCGGCGCGCTCCGGCAAAACGGTGTGGACTACCGTCGTCCTCGTGACGTCCCCGGTTGAAGTCGCCGACCTGCGCGCCCGCGTCGACAAGGCGCTCGCTGTCTTTCTCGCCGAGCAGAGCTCCCGTCTGACCGGCATCGATTCGTCGCTGACGGCCGTGGCCGAGGCGATCGACGACTTCGTGCTGGGCGGGGGCAAGCGGTTGCGGCCCGCGTTCGCCTACTGGGGTTTCCGCGGGGCCGGTGGCGCCGACTCCGACCAGATCGTGGCCGCCCTCTCGTCGCTCGAACTGGTGCAGGCCAGCGCGCTGATCCACGACGACCTGATGGACCGCTCGGACACCCGGCGCGGTGTGCCGTCCGTGCACCGGCGGTTCGAGGCGCGGCACACGGCCTCGGGCTGGCGCGGCGGGGCGGCGGCGTTCGGCGACAGCGCGGCGGTGCTGCTCGGCGACCTGGCGATGGTGTGGTCCGACGAGATGCTCTACACCTCGGGCGTGGGCACGGCCGAGCTGATGCGGGCGCGGCCGGTCTTCGACGAGATGCGTACGGAGGTCACCGTCGGGCAGTACCTCGACGTGCTCACCCAGGCCACGGCCGACACGTCGCTGGAGCGGGCCGGCAAGGTCGCCCGGTTCAAGGCCGCGAAATACACGGTCGAGCGCCCGCTGCTGCTCGGGGCCGCGCTGGCCGGGGCTTCGAGCGAGCTCGCCACGGCATACTCGGACTTCGGACTTCCCCTGGGCGAGGCGTTCCAGCTGCGCGACGACGTGCTCGGCGTCTTCGGCGACCCGGCCCAGACCGGCAAGCCCGCGGGCGACGACCTGCGCGAGGGCAAGCGTACGTACCTGGTGGCGTCGGCGTTCTCGGCGCTCGACGAGCCCGAGCGGGACGAGCTCGACGCGGCCCTGGGCGACCAGGGTCTGGACGACGCCGGGGTGCTGCGGCTGCGGGCGCTGATCCGCGAGAGCGGCGCGCTGGCGGCCACCGAGCGGCGCATCGACGAGCTGATGACGGCGTCGCTGAGCGCCCTGGCCGCCGCGCCGATGGACGACGACGCGCGCGACGTGCTGCGCCGCCTGGCCGAAGCCGCGACCAACCGTACGGTCTAGGGCTTGGGCTTGATCTTCTCAAGGAGCCGGCTGCCCTCACCGGCGGCCGGTGTGCGCTGGATGCCGCGCCGGCCGAGCCAGACCCAGATCGAGAGCGTGAACAGGACCAGGGCGAAACCGAAGAACAGGTCTTCGACCGGGGCGTACGCGATGCGCCAGCCGATGATGGCGTCGGGGTTGTAGAGCACGATGCCGTGGCCGGTCAGGATGCCGTTCGAGAGCAGCTGGAACGTGATGATGATCGGGTAGGTCGCCCAGAAGACGACCTTGGTCACCAGGCGGGTACGCAGGAGCCAGAGGTCGATCGCGACGGCGACGGCCACCCCGAGCAGCGCGGCGACGGTGTAGGTCATTCCTCGTCACCGACCGGCTTGCGCAGGACCGCGCGGGTGGCCTCGAAGCCGAGGATCGCGCAGACCGGCACGACCACGAAGAACAGCACCTCGTCGATCGGCAGGCCGCCGGGCAGGAGGATGCCGGTGATCTGTGCGGGGTCGAACCGCCAGTGACCGGCGGCGATCGCGGCCAGGTCCCACAGGACGAAGACGATCGCCACCGGCAGCAGCGTCAGCAGCACCCGCCGCCAGCGGCGCAGCACGTTGACCTTGAGTACGGGTTCGAGCCACAGGGCCGCGGCCAGGCAGCCGACCAGCACCGCCAGGTATGCGAGGTGGCCCATGCGGTCAGAGTAGAGCCTGCGCGCGCCGCTTCACCTCGCGGGCGCGGTCACCACCCAGGCCCTTGGCCGCGTTCCCGTCGATCGTCGCGTCGGGTTCGTAGAGCCACTTGAGGGCTTCTTCGTCGTTGTACCGGGCGTCGCGCAGCAAGTTCAGGACGCCGGGGAGGTGCTTCAGCACGGTGCTGTTGGCCACCAGGTCGGCCGGTACCACGCGGACGCCGTCTCGACGGACGGCGAGCAGGTGCCCGTCGCGAATCATCTGGTGGACCTTGCTGATCGACACACCGAGCTTCTCGGACACGTCCGGCAGGTTGATCCACTCGGCCGGGCCGGCGGTTACGGAATCGCTCACCCCCATAGCGTACGAGAGCGGAGAAGGAACCCGATGAGCCTGCTGCGCAGGACCCGCACGGAGATGGCCGGCGCGTGGCGTTCGCTGCGCTACGACCTGGGCCGAGGGACACCCGCCGAACCGCCCGCGGACGGCCCCGACGTGACCTCGACCGGGATGGGCACCTTCGGGCTGGAGGGCCTGGGCGGGCAGATCGAGCCGGCCCAACCGGTGCGCCGGCCGCGGCGCGCCGTGGCGGTGACCGCGTTCGGGACGTTGACCGTGGCCGGGGCGGCCGGTGCCTACCTGGCCGTGGTGAACGGGCTGGGCTCGCTGGTCTCGGGCAGCGAGGCCGAGGCGGGCACGCTCCCGCCACGGCCCGCGGCGACCACCGCCGTGGGGCTGGGCCCCTCGTCCCCGGCGGGCCCGACGACGAAGGCGACGCGGATCGCCCGGCCGGTGACCCCTGAGGAGACGGCGGCGCTCACACCCATCGAGCCCCCGCCGGCCGTCGCTGTGCCCCCGGTCCGGAGTCCTGGCCGGACGGCGACGACGCGACCGCCCAGTCCGGAGTGTCACTGCGGCCCGCCGGTGCCGACGCCGACCGCGCCCAGCCCGACGCCGACTCCCACCCCGTCACCGTCGCCGTCGGACAGCCCGAGCCCGTCGCCGTCGCCCAGTGAATCGGGGGACGCAGATCACTCCGCGGACCCGTCACCGAGCCGCTCGTGGCACCGAAACGGCCACCGACGACACCGTTAAATCCCTATTTGCCGGGGCAGATCCGGCGTGTCATAGCGGGACGCCCATACCCGTTTGGACTCAGCTATGGCATCCTGGACTGCCCCCACGCGAAAGACACATACACTTCACGCCGATGGACACCACAGTCGCCGACACGTTGATCGGCACGACGATTGACGGCCGCTACCGGATCACCGGTCGGGTGGCCCGTGGTGGCATGGCGACCGTCTACACAGCCACTGACGAACGACTCGAGCGCACCGTCGCTCTGAAGATCATTCACCCGTCGCAAGCGACCAACGCCCACTTCGTGGACAGGTTCACCGACGAGGCCAAGACGATCGCCCGGCTCACCCACCCCAACGTCGTGGCCGTGTACGACCAGGGCCGCCACCAGGGCCTGCCCTATCTGGTCATGGAATACGTCCAGGGCCGCACGCTGCGCGACCTGCTCACCCAGCGCCGCCGGCTCAACCCGGTCGAGGCGCTGGCGATCCTCGAGCAGATGCTCGCCGCGATCGCCGCCGCTCACCGCGCCGGCCTCGTGCACCGCGACGTGAAGCCCGAGAACGTGCTCGTGGCCGAGGCGCCCAGCGGGGGCGTGGCCAACCTGGTCGACGCCGTCGTCAAGGTGGCCGACTTCGGTCTCGCGCGCGCTGTCGAGGCGAGCAGCGCCGACGAGCCCGGCCAGCTCATGGCAACCGTGGCCTACGTGGCGCCCGAGCTGGTCACCGACGGCCACGCCGACGCCCGCACCGACGTCTACTCGGCCGGCATCGTGCTCTTCGAGATGCTCACCGGCCGGGTGCCGTTCGACGGCGACGACCCCGTCGCGGTCGCCTGGCAGCACGTCGACAACGATGTGCCGGCCCCGTCGAGCGTCGTCCCCGGCCTGCCGACCAAGCTCGACGACCTCACCGCCCGGGCCACCCGCCGCGACCCGGGCGCGCGCCCGACCGACGCCGGCGCGCTGCTGACCGAGGTGCAGACCGTCCGCGACGACCTCGGCTCGCAAAACGTCGAGACCGCGCTGCTGCGTCAGGTCCCGGCCTCGCGCGGCGCGATGTCCGACGCGACCACGGTCGTGCCCGCCGCCGACGCCACGGCACTGGTTCCCAAGATCGGCGGCACCGACCGGCCCTCGTGGGCGCGGCTGCCCAACCAGGCGCCCCCGCGCGGCTCGGAATACACGGCGGGCCGCGTCCCACGCTCGGCGCGCCGCGGCAAGAGCGGCACCGACCGTCGCCGCGTCCTGCTCACCGCGGCCGTGGCCGTCATGGTGCTGGTCGTCATCGGCAGCACGTGGTGGGTCACGCTCGGCCGCTACACCGAGGCCCCCTCGCTGATCAACCGGACCAAGGCCCAGGTCGAGCTCGACGCGCAACAGCAGGGCTTCGAGGTCTTCTACAACGACGGCGCCTACAACGAGACCGTCGCCAAAGACACCGTGGTCGCGCAAGACCCGGCGCCCGACGGCAAGCTGGTCAAGGGCGGCGTCATCACGGTGACGCTGTCGCTGGGCCCCGAGCGGTTCGCCGTGCCCGACCTGGCCGGCCTCGAACTGGCCGCCGCCCGCGGCGAGCTCGAACAGCTCAACCTCAAGCTCAAGCAGGGCACCGGGGTCTACAGCGACACGGTTCCCGAGGGCGCCGTCATCTCGTCCAGCCCCAAGACGGGCACCCAGCTCAAGCGCGGCGGTACGGTCACCGTGGTGCTCAGCAAGGGCCGGGCCCCGATCCGGGTGCCCGACCTGAACGGCAAGAACATCAACGACGCCCGCAACGAGCTGGCCGGCCTCGGGCTGACCGCGGTCGAGCGCTACAAAGACAGCGACCAGCCGAAGGACACGGTCATCGGCCAGTCACCCAAGGCTGCCACCGGCGCGAACAAGGACGACGTGGTCACCCTCGACGTCAGCAAGGGCCCGGCGTTCGTCGTCATGCCCGACGTCAGCAACCAGCCGTGCCAGCAGGCGAAGGCGGCGCTCGAGGGGCAGGGTCTGCGCGTGCGCGTCGATTTCGACCCCAATGCCTTCGTACGGGGTCAGCAACCGGGCCCCGGCACGCAGTTGCCCCCGCAGTCCGAGGTCGCGATCCAGTGCGCCTGATCGGTTCGCACACGAAGACGTCGGGAGGGCTGGCCAAGGCCGCCCTTCCGTACGTCGACGCCGCCGGATCCGAGAGCCTGCAGGTGTACGTCTCGAACTCGCGCGGCTGGGCCCTCCCGCCGGGCGACCCGAAGCAGGACGTCCTGTTCCGCGACGGCATCGGCGAGCGCGGCCTCCCGGCCTACATTCATGCCGCTCTGCTGGTGAACCTGGGCTCGCCGACCGAGCTGACGGTCGAGCGGTCGATCGACGTGCTCACCCACGCGCTGCTGCGAGGCAAGGCCATCGGCGCGACCGCGGTGGTCTATCACGCGGGCAGCTCGGTCGACCCCGAGCACGACGACAAGGCGTTCCACCAGCTTCGCGAGGCCCTGCTGCCGCTGCTCGACCGGGCCGACGCCGAGGGCCTGCCGCGACTGCTGGTCGAGCCGTCGGCCGGCGGGGGTCGCAGCCTGGCGTCCAAGGTGCAAGATCTCGAACGCTACCTGGACGCGGTCGACAACCATCCCGGCCTGGGCGTCTGCTTCGACACCTGCCACGCGTGGGCGGCCGGGCACGACCTGGCGACACCGGGCGGCATGGCGGCGACGTTGGACGCGCTGATCGCGTCGATCGGTCCCGGCCGTCTGCAGCTGATCCACGCCAACGACTCGAAGGACGAGTGCGGCTCGACCCGCGACCGCCACGAGACGATCGGCCAGGGCCGCATCGGCACCGCCGCCTTCGCCGAGCTCATGACCCACCCGGCGACCGCCGGCATCCCCGTGATCGTCGAGACCCCCTCGGTCGAACACGAGGGCCACGCCGCCGACATCGCCCTCCTGAAGTCCCTCCGCCCTCCAGCCTGACGGCGTCCGGCGTTCCCGCGCGTTCGGCCTTCCCGCGCGTTCGGCCTTCCCGCGCGTTCGGCCTTCCCGGCCCGGCTCCAAGCGGTCTTCGCGGTGTCAATGTTCTGTTGACAAAACCTCTATGCTGAGATCGTGGCTGACTTAGCTGATCTGCGGGCGATCCCTTCCGCGCGGGCCCGGCTCGACGTTGAGGAGCTCGACCTCATCGACCGCGCCCGGCGTGACGGTGCAACGTGGGGTGAGATCGCTGACGCGCTCGGGTTGGGGAGTCGCCAGGCCGCCGAGCAGCGCCGGCTGCGCCTGGTCACGGCCGTGCGGGATCGTCCGTCCACGCCCGACGAATATGGCCAGAGCATCGCTGACCTGCGCGAAGCGGCACTCGAGCTGCATCGTCGAGTGGGCGCCGACCGCCGCTGGGACCGCCGCTTCAATCGGGCTGTGCTGGTTCGGGAGACGCTGTCGGCTGTCCCCGGCGCGGCCGGTGGCGCGCTGTTCGCCCTGATCGAGGCTGTGATCGCCGATCTCGACGCGGCGTTTGGCTCTCCGGCCGCCGAGCCCGGGCCGGAAGCCGGACCGAAAGCCCGGCCGGAAGCCCGGCCGGGTGCTGGTGTCGACCGCCGCCCCGGTTCGAGTCCGGTCAGGCCGCTGCCCGCACCGACCCGGGGCGCCGTCGATCGCCTGCGCGCCGCCCTCACGGCAGCGTCACCAAGACATTGACAGATTGACGCTCAACTCTGAAGGATATGAGTCCCTGAGACTCAATTCCTCGGAGGGGTCATGCGGCGCAATGCTGCCCTGTTCGTGCTGATCTCGTTGTTGTCGGGCTTCGGCAGCACCGCCATGACGCTCGCCGCGGGAGTCTGGGTCTTCGATCTCACCGGCTCGGTCAGCCTGGCCGCGTTGACCGCCGTCTGCATCTACCTGCCGACCTTCGCCGCCCCCTGGCTCGGTGGTCTCGTGGATCGCCTGCCCCGCCGTCCGTTGATGATCGTCGTCGACCTGGCTCTGGGCGCGCTGATGCTGCTTCTGCTGACTGTCCGCTCCGCAAACGAGGTCTGGCTGATCTTCGCCGTGCTGCTGGCGCGCGGGGTCAGCTACGTGCTGATCGACGCGGGGGAGACGGCGATCCTCCCTTCGGCGCTCGACCCGAAGATCCTCGGCGACGTCAACGGCTGGCGCTCCAGCGCGCAGGAGGGCATGAAGCTCGTGGCACCGCTGGCCGGCGCCGCCTTCTACACCTGGGGCGGTCCGGACGCTGTCGTCCTGCTGAGTGCCGCCACACCGCTGCTGACCGCCGCCTGCTACGCCTTGCTCCGGTTGCGCCGCGAGCCGATCCCCACAAGCCGCGAGCCGATCCCCGCTGGCCGCGAGCCGATCCCCGCTGGCCGCGAGCCGACCCCGGTTCGACCCGCGCGAAGCCGGACGGAGGATGATCGGGGTGCGGGCGGAGCCCCGGACGGCCCCGGTGCGGCCGGGCACTCAACTGATCGGAAACCCCGGGAGAGTGCCCTGCGGGCGGGTCTGCGAGCGCTCTTCGGCGTCCCGTCCGTGCGCAACCCCGTACTCGTCGCCGGTCTGGCCATCGGAGCGTCGGGGCTGACCAACGCGGCCGTGCTGGCCCACATCGTCCATGATCTGGGTCTGCCCGCGACCCGGCTCGGTTATCTCGGCACCGCCCAGGGTGCGGGCTCGATCGTCGCCGGCCTGGTCGTCGGTCGCCTTCTGGCCCGGGGGAAGCCCGTTGCCGTGATCGGCGCCGCCTTCTTCGCCGCCGGCTGCCTGGTTCAGGCTCTGCCCTGGTGGCCCACGATGCTCGCCGGGAGTGTGCTGATCGGCGTCGGGCTGATCTGGGCCCTGATCGCCGCCGTCACCGCGGTGCAGACGGAGACCCCCGACCACCTGCTCGGCCGCGTCGCCGCCACGTCGACCACCGTGATCTTCGGCCCGGTGGCGCTCGGCATCCCGCTCGGCGCCGCCGCTGCGCACCTGGGAGCCGTACCCGTGCTCATCGCCGCCGCCGCGATCAGCGTGGCCGGGGCGGTGGTCGGCGGAAAGAGAAAGGCCGGGCACGCCATTGTGCCCGGCCTCCGATAGGGGTTTTCTCAGAGCTTCTTGCGAACCGCCTTGCGGTAGTCCGCGTTCAGGCGGCCGATCAGGGTGAGCGGAATGCCCTTGGGGCAGACCTGGGTGCACTCGCCCATGTTGGTGCAGCCGCCGAAGCCGGCGTCGTCCTGCGCCTGCAGCATGTCGAGCACGCGGGTGTCGCGCTCGGGCTGGCCCTGCGGCATCAGGCCGAGGTGCGCGACCTTGGCCGCCGTGAAGAGCATCGCCGAGCCGTTCGGGCAGGCCGCCACGCAGGCGCCGCAGCCGATGCAGGTGGCCGCCTCGAACGCCAGGTCCGCGTCCTTCTTGGGTACGGGGGTGGCGTGCGCCTCGGGGGCGGCGCCGGTCGGGGCGGTGATGTAGCCGCCCGCCGCGATGATCGCGTCGAAGGCGCTGCGGTCGACGACCAGGTCCTTGATCACGGGGAACGCGGCGGCGCGCCACGGCTCCACGTCGATCACGTCGCCGTTCTTGAAGTGCCGCATGTGCAGCTGGCAGGTGGTGGTGGCCTTCTCGGGGCCGTGCGCCACACCGTCGATCACCATGCTGCACGCGCCGCAGATGCCCTCGCGGCAGTCGTGGTCGAAGGCGACCGGGTCGTCGCCGTCGAGGATCAGCTTCTCGTTCAGCACGTCGAGCATCTCGAGGAAGCTGGCGTCGGGGGAGATGTCCTTGACGTCGTAGGTGACCATCCGGCCGTTGTCGGACCGGTTCTCCTGACGCCACACGCGGACCTGGATGTCCATTACTTGTAGCTCCGGGTGCTCGGGTGGACGTACTCGAATTCGAGCTGTTCCTTGTGGAGGGTGGGCTTGCCGCTGTCGCCGGTGGCGTACTCCCAGGCGGCGACGTAGCTGAACTCGTCGTCGTGGCGCAGGGCCTCGCCGTCGGGGGTCTGCGACTCGCCGCGGAAGTGGCCGCCGCAGGACTCGCGACGGTGCAGCGCGTCGATGCACATCAGCTCGGCGAGCTCGAAGAAGTCGGCGACGCGGCCGGCCTTCTCGAGGTTCTGGTTGAGCTGCTCGCCGGTGCCGGGCACCTTGACCCGCAGCCAGAATTCGTCCTTGAGTGAGCGGATGAGCCCGATGGCCTTGGTCAGGCCCTCCTCGGTGCGCTCCATGCCGCAGTATTCCCACATGATGTGGCCCAGCTCGCGGTGGAACGAGTCGACCGTACGGTCGCCGTTGATCGACAGGAGCTTCGAGATGCGGTCCTCGACCTCGGTGCGTGCCGCCACGACCTCCTCGTGGTCGTCGGCGATCGGCTCGAACGGCCCGGCGGCCAGGTAGTTGCCCAGCGTCGTCGGGAGAACGAAGTAGCCGTCGCCCAGGCCCTGCATGAGGGCGGACGCGCCGAGCCGGTTCGCGCCGTGGTCGGAGAAGTTGGCCTCACCGACGACGAACAGGCCGGGGACGGTCGACTGCAGGTCGTAGTCGACCCACAGGCCACCCATCGTGTAGTGCACCGCGGGGTAGATGCGCATCGGAACCTCGTACGGGTCCTCGCCGGTGATGCGCTGGTACATCTCGAACAGGTTGCCGTACTTGGCTTCGACGGCCTTCTTGCCCAGCCGGTCGATCGCATCGGCGAAGTCGAGGTAGACGCCCAGGCCGCCGGGACCGACGCCGCGGCCCTCGTCGCAGACGTTCTTGGCCGCGCGCGACGCGATGTCGCGGGGGACCAGGTTGCCGAACGAGGGGTAGATCCGCTCCAGGTAGTAGTCGCGGTCCTCCTCGGCGATCTCGGCCGCGGGCTTCTGGCAGTCGGCGGCGTCCTTGGGCACCCACACCCGGCCGTCGTTGCGCAGCGACTCGCTCATCAGCGTGAGCTTGCTCTGGTGCGTGCCCGACTCGGGGATGCAGGTCGGGTGGATCTGCGTGTAGCACGGGTTCGCGAACAGTGCGCCCTTGCGGTGCGCCCGCCACGACGCCGTGACGTTGCAGCCCTTGGCGTTGGTCGAGAGGAAGAAGACGTTGCCGTAACCGCCGGAGGCGAGCACGACCGCGTCGGCCATCTCGGTGCTGATCTCGCCGGTGACCATGTCGCGTACGACGATGCCGCGGGCCTTGCCGTCGACGATGATCAGCTCGAGCATCTCGTGCCGGGCGTTCATCTCGATGTTGCCCAGGCCGATCTGCCGCTCCATCGCCTGGTAGGCGCCGAGCAGCAGCTGCTGACCCGTTTGGCCCCGGGCATAGAACGTACGGGACACCTGGGTGCCGCCGAACGAGCGGTTGTCGAGCAGGCCGCCGTACTCGCGGGCGAACGGAACGCCCTGGGCCACGCACTGGTCGATGATGTTCACCGACACCGTGGCGAGGCGGTAGACGTTCGACTCGCGCGCGCGGAAGTCGCCGCCCTTGACGGTGTCGTAGAACAGCCGGTAGATCGAGTCGCCGTCGTTGCGGTAGTTCTTCGCGGCGTTGATGCCACCCTGCGCGGCGATCGAGTGCGCCCGCCGCGGGCTGTCCTGGTAGCAGTACGACTTGACCTTGTAGCCGGCCTCGGCCAGGGTCGCCGCCGCGGAGCCGCCGGCCAGACCGGTGCCGACCACGATGACCGTCAGCTTGCGGCGGTTGGCCGGGTTGACCAGCTTGGCGTTGAACTGGCGGCGCTCCCAGCGGGTCTCGATCGGACCCTCGGGGGCGGCGGTGTCGGCGATCGGGTCGCCGTCGTTGTAGAAGTCACCCATGTCAGTCAACCAATCCGACGAGAACCGCGAACGGCACCACGAGGAAGCCCAGGACCAGCACCCACGACAGGACCAGGGCGGTCGCGCGGGCGATGACCTCGCCGCGCGGGCTCTGCTGGCCCAGCGTGCGCAGGGCGCTCCAGATGCCGTGGCGCATGTGGAAGCCGACCGCGACGATCGACAGTGTGTAGAAGAGCGTCACGTACCAGCGCCCGGGCGCGAAGTCGGTCGAGACGTTCTTGTACGCCTCGAGGTGCACACCGTTCGGGTTCAGCGTCCCGGTGGTCAGGTCGAGGATGTGGTAGATCACGAAGAGCAGGACGATCACGCCGCCCCAGCGCATCGTGCGCGCGGCATAGCTGCCCTGCACCTTGGGCCGGTGCGCGTACTTGACCGGTCGTGCCTGCCTGGCCCGGCGAGCGAGGATCGTGGCCGCGACGATGTGCCCGACCACTGCCACGGTCAGCACGCCTCGCTGGATCCACAGGTACCACTCGTGCGGGAGCAGCGGCGTGCCGATGGTGCGCAGCCAGGCCGCGTAGTGGTCGAACGCCTCGGCGCCGAAGAAGATCTTCAGGTTGCCGATCATGTGCAGGTACAGGAAGCCGATCAGCAGGATGCCGGTCAGGGCCATGAATATCTTGAGGGCGACCGAGGAGCGCCGTCCTGGTCTGCCCGGCGCGGGCGTTGCCGCCGGCGCCTTCCGGGTCGAAATATCTACCGCCACATACTGGACGGTAGGAGCCCGCCGACGATTCGTCTAATGCATGATCGGCGTAGCAATCATAGAGATAGGCTATCGAAGTGCAGCTCCAGCAGCTTCGTTACTTCCTTGAAGTCGAACAAACTCGGCATTTCACCCAGGCGGCCGACAATCTGGGCGTCTCACAGCCGACTCTCAGTAAGCAAATTCACACGCTTGAAGCGACCCTCGGGGCGCCCCTCTTCGTGCGGATCCGCGGCGGCGTCACGCTGACCGCGGCCGGCCAGACCCTGCTGCCGCTCGCCCAGCGCATGGTGGCCGACGCCGACGCCGCCCAGGAAGCCGTCGCCGACATCGTCGGCCTGCGCCGCGGAGAGGTGCGGCTGGGCGCCACCCCGAGCCTCTGCTCGTCGCTGGTGCCCGAGGTGCTGCGCACCTTCCGCGCCGAGCACCCCGAGATCCAGCTGTACGTCAACGAGGGCGGCTCGCAGGATCTGATCGAGAACCTGTTGACCCACACCCTCGACCTGGCCCTCATCGTGCAGCCGTCGGCCGGGGTCGACGAGTCGCTCAGCGCCGCGCCCGTGCTGCAGGAGAGCCTGGTCGTGGCCTCGGTCGCCGACGGCCCGCCACCCACCGAGAACGCGCAGATCGCGCTGACCGAGCTCGAGAACACCCCGCTGGTCATGTTCCGCGCCGGCTACGACATCCGCGGCGTCACGCTGGACGCGTGCCGCAAGGCCGGCTTCACCCCCAAGTTCGCCGTCGAGGGCGGCGAGATGGACGCGGTGCTGGCCTTCGTCGAGGCGGGCCTGGGCGTCGCGCTGGTGCCGAGTATGGTGCTGGCCAACCGGCCGCTGTTGCGCGCGACCCCCCTCGCGCCGCCCGGCATGCGCCGCACGATCGCCCTGGCTCACCGCAAGCGCTCGGTCCTCCCGCACGCCGCCGAGGCCCTGCGGGCCACCCTGCTGCACCACATCGCCACCGAGCAGCTTCCGGCGGGCGTACGCCCGCTCTGATCTTCGGGGTCTCGGCCGCGGCGCATGGTAGCGAACAGGCACGCGGCCGCGAACGTCTTCCGTGGATCGTGATCCTGACGGTTCGTGGCCTGTGACAAGCCCTGGGTCACATCTAGTGTCGTCGCTGTGGGAGACGTGCGGAACGCCGAGTTCGAGGATCCGCGGCTCGTCGAGGTCTACGACGCGGAGTACGTGGGGGGCTGGGACGACGACCTGTTCGTGGCGTTGCTGGCCGAGCGGAACGCGCCACGGGTGCTCGACTTCGGGTGCGGCACCGGGCGGCTCGCGATCCGGCTGGCCGCGGCCGGGCACGAGGTGACCGGTGTGGACCCGGCGCGGGCCTCGCTCGACGCCGCGCGGCGCAAGCCCGGCGCCGAGCGGGTGCGCTGGGTCGAGGGGTCCGGCGAGCAGGTGCCGTCGCGGTCGTTCGACGCGGCGCTGCTGACAAGTCACGTCGCGCAGTTCCTCGTCAATGACGAGCAGTGGTTGTCGACCCTGCGGGCGCTGCGCCGTTCGCTCGTCGTGGGTGGCCGCCTCATCTTCGACAGCCGCGACCCGGATGCACAGCAGTGGACCCGCTGGAACCCCGGCGACTCGCGACGCTCCGTCGTGATGCCTGACGGACAACTTGTTGACACATGGACGGGGGTCGATTCTGTGGTCGACGGAGTGGTTCATTTCACTCGGCACTACCGCTTTACGCACGGTGACGAGCTGGCGAGCTCGGCCACGCTGCGTTTTCGCTCCGAGAACGAGCTTCGGACCACTGTCGAAGCGGCGGGCTTCGATGTGGACAGGGTCTTCGGCGGGTGGGCCCGGGAGCCTGTTGGCACAGGTGAGGACGGGGAACTGATCGTCCTCGCGGTGGCGCGGCCGCAGGGTAGGTGATGACCCACTCTGTGTCTATCGGCAATGTGCCAATAGGGGGCGGCGCTTGTGAGCCGCCGAGATGTGATTACTATTCGCTCACGTCGGAGCGAGAGCGCTCGATGAATTGATCTTGTTTTGTGCCGGGCGACGACACGATCAGGGTCGGTCATCAAGCCGAGATCGAGGGAGAGGTGGGTGTGATGTCGGATATGTTCAAGGACAGCCAACCGCCGGCGGACGAACCTGTCACCCACCACGGACCGCCCGGTGGGGGCGCCGGCCGCGTGCTGCTCGCGGCCGCGATCGTGCTGCTGCTGGTCGCCGTCGCCGGTGGCACGACGTGGTGGATGTACACCCGCGACCCCGCCCCGACCGCCAACGGCGACCCGTCCCGTACGCCTTCGGCCAAGGCCTGTGCGAACGTGAAGCTCCGCGTCGTCGCCGCGCCCGAGATCGCGCCCGTGGTCACCGCCGCGGCCAAGACGCTCGACGACGACGCGGCCAACTCCTGCGACCCCATCGAGGTCGTCGCGGAGGAACCGGGCGTCACCATCGCGACCGCGGCCAAGCCCGACGTGTGGATCCCGTCCAGCAGTGCCTGGCTGGGCATCGCCAACGCCGGCGGCGCGGGCTTCTCGACCGAGGGCAAGCCGCTCGCCTACTCGCCGATCGTGCTCGCCGCCCCGTCCGTGCTCGCCGAGACGATCGCCAAGGGCGACAAGACCTCGTGGGCCCAGCTCACCGGGGCCGTGGCGGCCGGCAAGATCTCGGCCGTCACGATGCCGGACGCGCAGGCCAGCACGACCGGCCTGCTCTCGGTCTACGGCGTCAACGCGGCCATGGCCCGCACCACTCCCGACTCCGGCATCGCCCAGCTCCGGGCGCTGACCCTGCGCAGCCGGCTGCGCGAGGCCTCGGCCGACCCGACCTCGCTGCTGGCCAAGGTCGCCGAGCAGTGGAACACCAACGGCGTGGTCTACGACGTCGGCGTCTTCCCGACCACCGAGCAGCAGTTGCGCGCCTACCAGCGCGGCAAGCACACGGTGCCGCTCAAGGGCGCCTACCCGGTCGACGGCCTGGTCGAGGCCGACTACCCGTTCACGGTCGCCAAGAACAATCAGGACCTCGAGCTGTCCCAGCAGTTGCGGGCGGCCATCACCGGCTCGTCGCTGACCAAGGCCGGTTTCCGCACCACCCCGATGCCCAACACGCTGAAGCTGCCCAAGAAGCCGTCCGGTCTGCTCGCCCCGGCCACGATGTGGAGCGAGTACAAGTCCCTCAGCACCCAGGTCCTGCTGCTCATCGACGCGTCCGGCTCGATGAACCAGAAGATCTCGGCGCCCGGCGGGCGTACGGTCACCCGGGCCGACCTGCTGCGCGAGTCGGGCCAGACCGCGGCCGAGCTGTTCGCCGAGGACACCAGCGTCGGCATGTGGTTCTTCGGCCAGCCGACACCGACCAGCCCTCCGCACAAGGAGGTCGTGCCGTACGGCCCGATCACCGGCAAGCTTGACGGCAAGCCCCGTCGCGAGGCGCTGTCGAAGGTGATGAAGACCTACCGCGCGGCCGACAACTCGGGCACCCCGCTCTACAAGAGCGTGCTCGACGGCGTCGCCGAGATGCGCGAGAAGGTCTCGCCCGGCACGGTGACGCTGGTGGTCGTGCTGACCGACGGCGTCGACGGCGAGTCGACGTTCAAGATGACGCACGCCCAGTTCATGGCGAAGCTCGCCGGCGAGCAGGACCCGAGCCGGCCCGTGCCGGTGCTGTCCGTGGGCTACGGTCCCGACGTCGACATGAAGGCGCTCAACGAGATGTCCGAGGCGACCGGTGGCAAGGCGTTCCCGGCCACCAACCCAGCCGACCTCTCGTCGGCCATAGCGAAGGCGTTCCTCGCGGCCCACGCGCCGCGCTAGCGCCGGGCGGGGCCGATCCGGTCGGCGACCATCCGGGCCGAAAGGGTGACCATCGGCAGGCCGCCGCCCGGGTGCACCGACCCGCCGACCAGGTGCAGACCCTTGACGTGGCCCTGGTTGACCGGCCGCACCAGACCGCCGGCCGTGCCGTAGATGGCACCGCCGGGCGTGGCGGTCGCGTCGGCCAGGTCGGCCGGGGTGCGCGTCTCGCGAAAGAGCAACCGGTCGCGTACGTCGACGCCGCGCCGGGCCAGCACGTCGAGCACAAGATCGGCGTACGCGTCGGCCAGGCCCGGCCGGCGCCAGTCGGTCGCCCGCCAGCCGGTGCCGTGCCGCGGCGCGTTGACCAGCACGAACCATGCCTCGCAGCCCGCCAGGTGGACGGCCGGGTCGGCGGCTCGGGTCACGAAGACCGTAGGGTCGCTCGCGGGGCGCGCCCGTCGCGCGGCCGAGCCGAAGACGGCGTCGAACTCGGCCTCGTAGTGCGAGGGGAAGAAGACCGTGTGGTGGGCCAGCGACGGGGTCTCGCCGCGTACGCCGAGCAGCAGCACGAAGCCGGCCAGGCTGCGATCGGTGAGCCCGGCCAGCCGTCGCGGGGCGGGCAGCAGGTCGCGATAGACGGTCAGCGCGTCCACGTTGGACACGACAATGTCGGCCGGCACGACGGATCCGTCGGCCAGCCGCACCCCGGTCACCCGGCCGTCCTCGACCAGGATCTTCGCCACCGCTGTGCCGCACGTGATGCGTACGCCGGCCGACTCGCAGCCGCGGGCGAGCGCGCCGGCCAGCGTGCCCAGGCCGCCGGGCACATACCAGCCGCCGAAGGCCAGTTCCGCGTACGGGATGGCGGCCAGCGCGGCGGGGGCCCGGCGCGGATCGGCGCCGGTGTAGGTCGCGTACCGGTCGAGCATCATGCGCAGCCGCGGATCGCGCAGGTAGCGGAAGCCGAGCGCGCGCAGCGAGCGGCCGGGCGCGATCGCGGCCAGGTCGCCGACCCGCCACGTCAGACCGGCCAGCGTCGCCGGGGTCACGGGTTTACGCAGCACCGAACGCCACGACGCGTCCCAGATCCGGCGCGCCCGCTGCCAGAAACGGTCCCAGTCGTGCGCCGCCTCGGGGCCGAGCGCGGCCTCGATGCGTACGAGGAACTCGGTGTGCACGGGCGAGGAATCGAGGACCGTGCCGTCGGCGAAGACGTGCCGCACGACCGGGTCGAGCGGGACGAGGTCGAGCCCGGCGTCCGTGAAGACCTGGGGCAACGTGAGCAGGCTGGGGCCGGTGTCGAAGCGGAAGCCGTCGCGCTCGTGCACGGCCAGCTTGCCGCCGACGCCGCCGGAGCGCTCGAACACCTGCACCGAGTGGCCGGCGCGAGCCAGGCGTACCGCCGCGGTCAGCCCGCCGACCCCGGCGCCGATCACCACGATTCTGCTCACACCGGCCGTCCTCGCCAGGTCAGGCCGCCCCGGGTGCGCAGCCGGAACGACACGGCCACGAGCCGGGCGAACAGCACGATCGAGACAGGGTGGGCGAGGGCGTCGGGCCAGGCCCGGCCACCGGTTGCTCTCGCCGCGACCGCACGGCCGGCCACCCCCAGCCCGTACGCCGTGAGCGCGATCGCGGCCCACACGAAGGCGCCTGTCGCGGCCAGGACTACGGCGGCCACGGGCGGGACGACGTACAGGAGAAGGAGCGTGACCACGACGGCGCCGGCGCCGGAACGGGTGCCGAAGGAGGCCCAGAGCGACTTGGCGTAACCGGCGGTCAGTTCGGCCCACGAGTCGTACATGCGGCAGGTGGCCAGGCCGGAGCCGTCGGCCAGCGCGATCCGGCCGCCGGAGCGTTTGACCGCGCGGGCCAGCGCGATGTCCTCGAGGATCTCGACGCGCACGGCCGCGTGACCGCCCGCCCGGCGATAGGCCCGCGCGTCGACGACCAGCCACTGTCCACCGGCGGCGGCCAGCGACGGACGCGGCGAGCGCTCCATCACCCGCAACGGCAGAAAGGTCAGCCACGACCACTGCAGCAGCGGTTGCACCAGCCGTCCAGCCCCGATGATCTTCGGGTACGGGGTGAGGAGCGCGACCCCGGCGCGGCGCAGCTCGGACACCGCGGCCGCGACCGCGCCGGGCGCCAGAACGACGTCGGCGTCCACGAAGCAGAGCACGTCGGCGTCGGCGGCCGCGTCGGCGAGCTGCTGGCACGCGTGCGGCTTGCCCAGCCAGCCCTCGGGGAGCGGCTCGCCGGTGAGCAGGCGGACCTTGTCGCCGGCCAGTGCTTTCACAGCGTCAGCGGTTCCGTCGGTCGAGCCGTCGTCGAGGACGTACACGTCCACGCCGTCCTGGGACAGCAGCGACTCGACGCACGGGCCCACCCGTTCCGCCTCGTTGCGCACCGGAAGCAGCACGACGACCCGCTCGCCGGTCGTCGTGCCGGTCGGCGGGCGGCGCAGGAGCAGGGCGTTCACGACCGTGTGGGCGGTCAGGGCGGCCCAGGGCAGCAGCACGAGCCACCTCATGACCGCTCTCTTCGCATCTGAAACGCGACCGGCAGGACGGCGGCGCCCATGAACAGGCCGCCCCACGCCGCCGAGGCGGGCAGGTCGAGGAAGACGGCGTGGGCGAGCACGGACGAAGCGTACGTCCAGAACCAGAGCGCCAAGATCGGCTTGTCGTCCGGGAGGGGATTCGTGCGACCCAGGGCGAAACTCAGTGCGGTCATCAGCACGATCGCGAAGCCGAGCCAGCCCAGGTAGTTACCGACCGGGATGCCGGGCACGCCGGGCAGCGCGGGGGTGGGGGACTGCCAGCGCCAGTAGCCCTCGGCCACCATCTGCGGGTCGAGGAAGAGATCCCAGGCGGCCAGGCCGAACGCGGCGACGCCGACGCGGGCCCAGCGGGCGACCGGCAGGCGTTGCGCGGCCAGCCAGGCCGGCCAGGCCATCCAGGTCCAGGCCAGCGGGATGATCAGCGGGACCCCGAGCAGCTTGGGGCCGAGCTGGCCGGAGTAGACGTAGGTGCCGAACGGGAAACCGGTGGCCACGCCGAGCGCCTCGACCGCGAAACCGCCCAGGGTGGCTATGGCGACCAGCGCGATCGCGGCCCGCGGGCCACGGGTGAGCAGCGCGTGCGAGACCGACAGCAGGTAACCGAGCACGACGGTCGCCACGGTCAGCCCGGCCCGTACGCCGCCGCCGGTGAGCGGATAACTGATCTGCGCGAGGATCAGGACGCCGAGCAGCGCCCAGCTCAGCGTTCTAGAGACCGACAATGCCGGGCGCGTCTTCAGCGGGGCGCTCGGCCAGCGGCAGGCCCCGGCCGAGGATCGCGAAGGCCCGCTCGTCGCCGGGGAAGTAGAAGTGGCGCAGCACGTCCTCGAAGCCGAACCGGCGGTAGAGCCGCCAGGCGCGTGACTTGGCCTCGTCGGCCTCGGGGGTGGAGAGCAGCACCGTCTCGCCGTCGGCCATCGCCAGCAGGGCGCGCAGCTGACGGGCGCCGACACCGTGGCCCTGCGCGGCGGGGCGCACGTGCAGCTCGACAACCTCGAAGCAGTCGGTCAGCCAGCGGTGCCGGCCGGCCTCGCCGAGGTTGGCCCGCACCTGGTCGTGCCACCACTGGCCCGGGCCGGAGGTGTAGCCGTAGCCGAAGCCGGCCAGGCGGCCGTCGGTGGTGAGGGTCGCGACCGCCCGGAAGCCGGCCCGGCGCACGTGGGCGCCGATGTAGCCGCGCCGGGTCTGCAGCAGCTCCTGCCGGTAGCCCATCGCCTCGCCGTAGACGCCCACCACGTCGTCGAGCCGCCGCAGCAGATCGTCCGGCTGCCACGCCACGAGCCTCATCGTCGCCCATCTTACGCCAGCCAGCCGAGCACGTGCCGATCGCCGGTGATCTCGTCGACCGAGAACCGGGCGAACAACTCCTCGGCATACCACCGATCGGAAGGCGTCCGTGCGATCACCGCCCGATGCTCCGGCTGACGGTACGCGAATCGGGCCAGGTCCGCCGCATCGCGCCACAAGCTGACCGTGCCCTGCCAGCCGACCGGCGCCTCACCGACCCCGAAGTGTGCCAGCAGCCCGGGCGCCGTCTCGACCTCGGGCACGACGGGTTGGATCGCCCGCCAGAACGCGGCCGCCCTCGTCGGCCGCAGCCGAGCCCGAGTCAGCGCCAGCACCATGCCGCCCCGCTTCCCGCCTTCGGCGTCCCCGCCGGATTTACCCGGCTTGAACGGCTCTTGTCCGGACCAAGTGCCTCGGCTGTGCAGCGGCGTGAGATCAACGCGGGCCCGCGCAACGGCGATTTTGTCCCATTTGGGTAAGTGGACCGGGCTGTCGCTGACGGTCACCGCCGCATATCGGGTCAGGTCGGCGTCGCGCGGCCGAAATCCGTCAGCCGTGCCGAGGAACTTCGCGAAGCTCGCCTCGTGCGGGCCGGGAAGCACCAGCCGGACCATCGCCGTGACCACCAGCCGCCGCGGCACCCGCCACACATGCAACGTGACCGGCATCAGGCTCAGGCCACGTCGGCCGGGGTGCCCGCGGTGACGCGCACCAGTTCGGCGTACGTGATCGGGAAGACCGCCTGCGGCACCCCGCCCGCCGCCCAGATGTCGCGGAACCGTGCCAGATCGTTGTCGATCAGTGTGCGTACGGGCTGAGGGTGCCCCAGCGGCGCGACCCCGCCGATCGCCTGCCCGGTGTGCTCGCGGACGAACTCCGGCGTGGCCCGGCGCAGCTTGGCCACCCCCAGCCCGGCGGCGACCTTGGCGGTGTCGACCCGGTGGGCGCCCGAGGTGAGCACGAGCAGCGGCGCCCCGTCGGCGTCGAAGATCAGCGAGTTGGCGATCTGGCCGACCTCGATGCACAGCGCCTCGGCGGCCGCCGCCGCGGTGTGCACCGCCTCGTCCAGGATGATCACCTGGGACGGCGCCTCGTCGGCGGTGCGGGCGCCGGCCGCGTCCAGGGCGTCCTGAACGGCGATGACGTTGGGGTGTGCCTGCATACGTCCCATCTCACCACCCGAACCGTTCCCGGTGCAGGCGGGCCGGGGGTACACCGACCGCCCGCGCGGCCCGCAGCACCGACTCGGTCCAGGCGTCCGGCCCGCAGACGTACACGTCGTGGCGGGCGATGTCGGGGGCGAGCGACCGCAGCGCCTCCCCGTCCTCGTAGTCGGCGAACTCGGCGGGCAGCCACGACCCGGCCCCGGCGCGCGGGCCGACCAGCGGCACCAGACGCACCCCGCGATGCTCGGCCAGCCACTCGAGCTCGTCGAGGAAGGCCACCTCGTGCGGGTGGCGGGTTCGGTAGACGAGCGTGGCCTTGCCCAGGCCGTACGGAAGGTCCCAGAGCAGCGCCAGCAGCGGCGTGACCCCGACCCCGCAGGCCAGCATGGTCACCGGGCCGCCGGCGTAGGTGGCCGCGGTCATCCGCCCGTACGGGCCCTCGATCAGCACCCGCGTGCCGGGCCGCAGCGTGGACACCCGTTCACTGCCGTCGCCCACCACCTTGACGGTGATCCGCAGGGCGTCGCCGCGTGGCGGACCCGACAGCGAGAACGGGTTGCCGCGCAGCGCGCCCCGGCCGTCGAGGAACCGCCATACGAAGAACTGACCGGCCCGCGCCGGCAGCCGGTCGAGCCGCCGTCCCCGCAGGTACACCGAGACCAGTCCGGGCGCCTCGGTGGTGACGCGGTCGACGGTCAGTCGGTGCCGCACCGTGCGCCACGCGGGCAGCGCCAGCCGGAACAGCAGCACCGAGCCGGCGGCGATCGCGTAGGCGGTCCACCAGTAGGCGCGGGCGGCCGGTCCACGGAAATCGCTGCCGATGAGGAACTGATGCGGCAGCGCCAGCCCCACGCCGAGGTAGGCGTAAAGGTGCAGCAGGTGCCACTTCTCGTACCGCAGCCGGTGGCGGACCCGGCGCCTCGACGTGATCACGACCAGCACCAGCGCGGCCGTCGCGGCCCAGGCCCAGAGCATGCCGGGACGGGTGAACAGGCCCCATCCGAAGCCGGCGACGGTGGCGAGCACGATGTGGGCCAGGAGCAGGTGGAACGAGGCGAAACCGGTCCAGCGGTGCACGCGGGCGAGCGCGTCCTGACCGTACGCCCGCTCGATCCACGGGATGCGGGCCATCAGCACGACCTGGATCAGCAGCAGGTCGGCCGACCACAGCGCGGCGAGCCGGCCCCACGCGGCCACACCGCCGGACGCGTCGTCACGGCCGGCCGTCCACAGTGCCGTGACGATGATCAGGCTGAGGACGGCTGTCAGCCGCGCCGCGTTCCGCACGAGGCGGAACCGTACAAAGCCGCAGGCCCCGGCGGCAGGGGCTCGTGAACAAGCTATCTGTTTCGAGGGTTTTCGTTATTGAGTACGGCCCTCTCGCTCGCCTCCCACAGGCGGGCGGCGGCGGCCGGGTCGTTCGCGTGCGTCAGGGGCTTGCGGGCGTTGTGGCCGACGTAGTAGGCGCCGTTGGTCAGCTCGTCGGTCGTCATCAGCCAGACCAGCAGAGCGCCGGCCTTCTCGGGGGTGACGAGGAACGGCGCGTATTTGTAGTAGAACCGGGTTACCCGGCCGGCGCCGAAATTGGTGCGTACGACGCCGGGGTGGAACGAGACGCTGGTGATGTCGGGCCAGCGGCGGGCGGCCTCGGCGGCGAAGAGGATGTTGGCCGACTTGGCCGCGCCGTAGGCCGGGAAGGAACGGAAGCGCGCCGGGTCACCCGTGAGGTCGTCCGGGTCGGGGGCGCCGCGCATGTGGGCCCGCGACGCGGTGCCGATCACGCGGCCGCCCGTCAGCCGGTCGCGCAGCAGGTTGGTGAGCAGGAACGGGGCGAGGTGGTTGCCCTGGATCGTCGCCTCGAAACCGTCGCTCGTGCGGCGGTAACCGTCGACCATGCCCCCGGCGTTGTTGGCCAGAACATCGATCTTCGGGTACGCCGCCAGGAGCTTGACGGCCAGGTCGCGTACCTGATCGAGGTCTTCGAAGTCGGCGCGGAACACGCCCGCGTTGCGCACTCGGCGGGCCGCCTCGTCCAGTCGCGCGGCGGTGCGGCCGACCAGCACGACGTCGTCGCCGGCCGCGGCGAGTTGCTCGGCGGCGGCCAGCCCGATGCCCGAACTGGCCCCGGTGATCACCACGGTACGGCTCATGGGGTGCTCCCTTCTCCTCCCTGATCATCGCGTACTTGTGCCCGAAGCAGTCACGAAGGAGTGAAGCGAGCCTGTGCACTGTCTCGCCGGTCGGGCCGGGCCGGAGGCGACAATGGCCCGATGACCGCCATCCTGTTCGACCTCGACGGCACGCTCGTCGACTCCGCCGACGGCATTCTCGGCTCCTTGCGTACGGCCCTGGCCGAGCTGGGCGTGCCGGAACCGGCTTCGGGTCTGGGCCGGGAACTGCTGGGGCCGCCGATGTATGTGACGCTGCCGCCGTTGCTGGGCACCGCGGCCGCCGAGGCTGTCATTCCGGTCTACCGCCGCGTCTACGCCGAGACCGGCTGGCTCCAGAGCGCCCCGTACGAGGGAATCGACCCGCTGCTCCGGGCATTGGCGGCCCAGGGGGTGCCGCTGACCGTGGCCACCAGCAAGCAGGAGGCGGCGGCCATGATGATCGTCGAGAAGCAGGGGTGGAGCGAGCTGATCTCGGATGTCTGCGGCGACACCCCGTCGGCCGGCCGCCCGACCAAGGCCGTCGTCATCGCGGCGGCGCTCGCCCGGCGGGGAAAGGGTCCGGCCGTGATGGTCGGCGACCGGAAGTACGACGTGATCGGCGCCCGGCAGAACGGTCTCGCCTGCTTCGGAGCCGGCTGGGGATACGCGGAACCGGGCGAGTTGCTCGAGGCCGGCGCGGCGGCGGTTTACGCCACCCCGGAGGCTCTGCTGCCCGCGCTTTGCCCGCCCGCTATCCAAAATGCACACCGGGCCGCGCGCTAGCCGATGGCGTGAGGAACGTATTACCCTGCGCTACAGGGATCGCGTCTGTGGGTCGGCGCCTGTCTGTGTCGGAGGCGATATGCCGGATGGCGTCTTCAGGAGTGCCCCGCATTTCCTTCGCGTGCTGGTCACCGGCGGCACGGGAACTCTCGGCGAGGCGATTCTGGTCGCCTTCGCCAAGGCCGGTCACCACACGACGTTCCAATATTTCAGCAACGACGAGGCCGCGACAAGGCTGACCGAGTCCCTGGGTGCCGCCGGGTTGAAGATCGATTTCTCGGGCGAATTCGAGCTGCCGAGCGCGGATTTCGACGTGCTGGTGAACTGCGCCGGAATCACCATCTCGGAGGAACGGACCCACTCGGTCGACCCCGCCGTCTGGGCCCGGATGATGCAGGTCAACGTCACCGCTCCCTTTCTTCTCGCACGGGCGGTGCTGCCGGGAATGCTGCACCGGGGGTGGGGCCGCGTCATCAATGTCGGAACGATCTACAGCCTGCGGGCCGCGCGGCACCGGGCGCCCTATGTGGCCTCCAAACACGCGTTGAGCGGCTTGACCAAGGTGATGGCCCTGGAATACGCGGGCACCGGCGTGACCTGCAACGAGATCTGCCCCAGCGCGGTCGACTCCGAAATGATCAATCGCATCGCGCGCCGCCGGGCCGAGATCCGGGGCGTGGCCGCCGAGGACGTGATCGCCGACTACCGCGCCCTGAATCCGACCGGACGACTGGCCACGGCGGCCGAGGTGGCGTCCGCGGTCGTCTATCTGGCCAGCCCGGAGGCCGGTTTCGTCAACGGGGTCTCCTTCCCGATCGACGGCGGGCAGATCGCCTCATGACCGCACCATCGCTTCGGCAGCGGCCGCGGTTCGGCATCTGGAGCGACAGTCACGTGGCCGCCGACGAGCTCCAGACCCTGCTCACTACGGGCGGGCAGCGGGCGGTGATCACCAAGAGCGACCGGGATCTGGCGGTCGAGTGCCTGATCGTGCTGACCCGGCGACCGCCGTCCCCCGCTGAGCGCGCGGTCCTGACGAGCCTGTTCAACGCGACCAAGATGACCATCGCGGTCGAGCAGTCGGACGACGCGGCCGCCGACGAGCGCTGGCCCCGCGACGTCAGTCTGCGGTGGACCGGCCAGATCAAGGAGCTGTCGGCGCTCGCCGCCGACTTGATGAACCTGGTTCGCCCGACCGGCCTCGTCTTCAGCCGCCTGCCGGTGCTGCTCCGCGCTCAGGAGGACCGTCCGGCCGCCGACGTGGCCGACAACCGGGCCGATCTCGTCGAGCGGCTGACCGGTCCGGTGAGCCCTCGCGTCGTCCGGGTGACCGACGAACTCTGGAAGGAGCTGCGCGAGCCGCGCCGAGCTCAGAGCCGGATGGACTACAGCCTGCGGCGGCTGGCCGGGTGGAGCGCCGACGAACGCAGTCGCGCCTTCGTCAATCTCCGGCTGACCCGCTCCGAGGAGCGCGCGGCGATGCCGGCCAAACCCGTGTCGCTCGACGACGTCGTGAACGACTCCCTGACGCGGCCACTGGTCCTGCTGCTGGGCGAGCCGAGCGCCGGCAAGAGCCTGCAGCTCCGATACTTCGACGCCCACGCCGCCCTGCGCTCGCTGCGGCGGCAGCCCGGAGCCGCGGTCCCCGAGACGTTCTACGTCGCTCTGAGCGACCAGCCGGCCCGCCCCGACATCTCGCTGGCCTGGCTGCGGCAGCGGTGGAGCGCGACCGTCGACGTGACCTCGTGGTGCGACTTCGACCAGTTCCTGGCCGACGGCGGCACGGTGCTGCTCGACGGGCTCAACGAGGGCGGCCTGCGCAGCCTCGCGCCCGAGGAGTGGATGTCGCAGTGGCGCGACGTGATCCAGGAGCTCTTCGAGCACGGCGCCGGACGGGCGGTCGTCAGCTGCCGCACCCGTGATCAGGCGGTCCGGATGAACGTGCCGCGCAACCGGCAGCCCACCTCGGTCACGATCCTCCCGCTGGCCAAGGAGGAGATCATCGCGATCGCCACCGAACGGGACGTCGGCATGGCCCGCCAGCTCGCCGCCGCCTTCAGCCGGGACCCGGGCCTGGTCGAGCTCTACTCCAGCCCGTTCGCTCTCAAGACGTTCCTGGACTCCGGCACCGCCTGGGTCGCGACGACGGGAGCCCGGCTCCTCGGGGTGGGCCTCTCGGCCGCGATCGTGCGGGAGTGGGACCACGACAACTCGCACGGCCGCCTGGTGCCGGGCGCCCGGGCGAGCAGCCTGGAGACCATCGCCCGGTCCAACCAGGACCCTTGGCCCGAGCTCGAGATGATCCCCCTGATCCGGGGGTTGTGCCAGTTCGCCAAGGAACTGACCCTGCCGGTGGGCGCGGACGGGCAGCCCCGGCCGGCGATGTCGCCCGGCGAGGCCGAGGAGTTTCTCGCCCAGGCCATCCAGCGGGTCGGCGGCTACCCGGTGAACCCGCACGAGGCCCTCGAGACGGCCAAGGACCTGCACGTCCTTCAGGTCGACAGCGGGAAGGTCCGCTTCACCCACCCGTCCATGCAACATCTGTTCGCCGCGGTCGGGTGCTCGATCGACGAACTCGTGGGACTCGCGGGTCACGAGTACGAACGCCCGCCGGTGCCGCCGATCGGTGTCCCGCCCGACGAGGTGCACCACCGCTACGAGGAGCTGTTCCGGTTCGCCGCGCAACTGCGGGGGATCGAGGTGCCGGACCGCCTGCTGCCCGTGGACCCGATCCTGGCCGCGCAGATCCTCCTCACGATCCGCCGCGGCGTGCCGGAATACACGGCCGTACGCGACCGCATCGTCACCCGGCTGCGAGCGGACCTCGACACGGTCTTCGCTCCGTCGGCCCGGATCGGGATCCTCGCTGCGCTGGGCGACCTCGGCTGGTCGCTGCCCTCGGCCGCCGACGGCGTTCCCAGCGCGGCGATGGTTGTGCCGGCGGGCACGTGGCAACTGGGTGGCCGGTCCGATCCGGAACGGGCCGAACGCAACGTGAGCAGCGAGGTCCGGTCGATCGAACTGCCGGCCTTCCGCATCTCGCGCTTCCCGGTGTCGAACGCCGAGTACGCCGCCTTCATCGACGACAAGGGGTACGAGGAGCAGAGCCTGTGGTCGCCCGAGGGCTGGCAGTGGCGCATGCGGCAGCGGGCCCACGAACAGTTCGTCGCCGACTGGCGGCGACGGCAGATCCGGCTCCGGCAGGACCATCCGGCCATGGCGATCGACCTGCTCCGGCGCAAGGAGGCGACGCCGGCCGGGGCGGCGGCCCTGGTGCGCTTCGCCGCGATGTCCGAGACCGAGATGTTCGAGTACGCCCGGGCGGTGCTTGCCCGTCCGGTCACCGCGCCCCGCTTCTGGCGCCGCAAGCAGCTCGGCAACAGGCTGCAGCCGGTCGTCGGCGTCTCGTGGTTCGAGGCCAACGCGTACTGTGCCTGGCTCAGCCGCCGTCTCGGGACCGTGGTGCGGCTGCCCAGCGAGAACGAGTGGGAGGCCGCCTGCCTGCGGTCGTGGGGAGTGCGGAAGACCACCGAACTGGACGGAAGCCCGCGGTCCTCGTTCGGCAACACCGCGGGCGCGGGCCGGCAGGCGACCACCCCCATCGGCGCGTTCGCCACCCGGGAGCAGGCCCGCCGCAACCTCGCGGTCGAGCTCATGGGCAACATCTTCGAGTGGGTCTTCGACTATTACGCGGCGGGTGACCACGCCCGGCGCATCCTCAAGGGCGGCTCCTGGCGGCACGAGAGCTGGCGTGCGCACCCGGCGTACCGTGGCCGGGGAGACGTTGCCGCGCAGAACGACGACGTGGGATTCCGTTATGTGATCACGGAGGAGTTCCTGTGAGTCACGAGGAGGGCAAGCCGCGCGACGACCACATGCGCGGCGGGCAGATCGACGTGGAGGACCCGATCGGCGAGATCACCACCCTCGCCGAGGATCCCGACTCCGACGACGGAGAAATTCTGCGCAAGCTGGAGGAGCTGGGCGCGACCCTGTCGGCCGACGAGATCTTCTCGGTGCTGGTCCGCTTCGACACTCCTGACGTCCTGGGCTGATCTTCCGCGTGTCAAGGTCCGCGAAACCGCCCATAACGCTTCTTTCTCTGCTTTCGTTGCGTACACGAACGACAGCGGAGCGAACGTGCACCGAATCGGTGATCGCACTGGGCTCGTGCTCGCGCTACCCTGTCGGTTTTCTTTTGCGGACAGTCAGCGGAGGTTCCCATGCTCAACCAGGTAGGTGCCCAGCGGCGGCTCCACCGGTTGGTGCCGGCCGGCCGGCCGGCACTGTGGCTTCCGCTGGACGACGGCCTCATCTCCGGCCCCGAGGACCATCTGCGCGACGTCCGCCACCTGTTGCGGCCCGAGATCCTCGAGCACGTGACGGCCGTGCTCGGCTTCCGCGGCCTGCTGCGAGGCGCCCAGGACGAGCTCGTCCGCGTTCCGACAGTCATGAACCTGAGCGCCAGCACCACCCTGGTCGACCACACCCGCAAGGTCACGGTCGGGTCGGTGGTCGACGCCGTGATGGCCGGGGCCGAGGCCGTCGCCTGTCACGTCAACCTGACCTCGCCGTACGAGGCCGAGCAGCTCACGATGCTCGGACGGCACGTCGCCGAGGCGCAGAACTATGGGCTCCCGGTCGTGGCCTTCGCCTATCCGCGCGGCCGCCGTGCGGACGGGACCGACGAGAACTACCTCACCCTGCGCGAGCAGGATCCGGAGCGGTTCACCGCGCTGGTCCGCCACAGCGTGCGGGTCGCGGTCGAGCTCGGCGCGTCCGTGGTCAAGACGATCTACACCGGATCGACCGAGTCGTTCCGGACGGTGGTCGACTCGGCCCTGGGCATCCCGGTGCTCATCGCCGGGGAGAAGCTCTCGGACGACGAGGACGCGATCAGCAAGGCGACCGGGGCGGTGCGCGGCGGGGCCGCCGGAATCGCCTACGGCCGGCAGATCTTCACGCGGCCCGACCCGGTTCCCTTCCTGTGGAAACTGCGCGGAGCCCTGGACGATCAGGTCCTCAGCGTTCCGTCCACCGCAGAGCTGACGGCTCGGCTGTCGCCGTCCCGGTCGTGACCCGCTCCAACCCACCGTCGGCGTGGCGAACCCACGATCGCCCGTACGAGTCCCCGACCTCGAGAGCCACGTCGCCCGACCGGCCCTCGAGCTCGACCGGCAGCTGAAGGGCCCTCGTCTCGCCGGGCCCCAGGCCCAGCCGGCCGGTGGTGGCCGGGTGGCCGGGAACGAAGGCGCGCACGGTGACGGCGACGTCGTTGCTGTTGCGCACCAGGGCCTTGCGGGGATTGACCCACCAGAGGGTGACGTGTGCGGCCTGGGCGCGCTCGGCGTCGTCCAGCTCTCGGCGGCGGTCACCGCGCGCTCGGTAGTAGGTCACCGCGGCCAGGCCCAGGGACGAGCCGGTCAGCACCGAGCCGACCCAGGACGGGACGTTGCCCCAGTCCCAGTTCAGCCACCCGGTCGGCACCCTTCGAGGGTACGTCGTTCGCGATGACCCGAAGGCTCGTACTTTAGTGGGGTCCGGATCCCGGCTCTTCTCCGTACGATCGGGGCGTGCGCGAGTGGCTCCGTTCCGTGTGGCGGGAACCCCGATCGCCCGATCCGCCGGCCCGGTTGCGGCGCGACTGGGCGCTCCTCGCTGCGATCGTCGTCGCCACCCTCCTCGAAGGGCTCCTGCGCACCGATCTCGCCTCCCCGGCGTACGGGATCGCTCTTGGTCTGGGTCTGGCCCCGACCGTGCTGTGGCGCCGCACCCGGCCGTTGCTGATGGTCGCGACGGCGTTCGTGACCTGCGCCGTCGTGCCGCTGTTCGTGGGTCATCAGCCCGAGGCGGCGTCGCTGTCGTGGCTGCTCGTGCTGCCCTACGCGCTGTTCCGCTGGGGTTCCGGCCGCGAGGCGGTGATCGGCGCCGCGCTGATCCTCGCCAAGATCGCGGTGTCGGCGCCGCTGAGCGACCTGGTCCTCGGCTACGTCGCGATGGTGGCCGTGTTCGGGCTGGCCACGACCGCGCGTTACCGGGCCCGGCTGTGGCTGCGCGGCATAGACGAGGCCAAGCTCCTCGAACGCGAGCGCATAGCCCGCGACCTGCACGACACGGTCGCCCACCACGTCTCGGCCATGGCCATTCGCGCCCAGGCGGGCATCGCCGTCAGCCGCCGGCATCCCGAGGCCGCGGTCGACGCGCTGCGGGTGATCGAGGCCGAGGCGACGCGGGCACTCGCCGAGATGCGCACGATGGTGCACGCCCTGCGGCGGGTGCAGCCGGCCGGTCTCGCGCCCAACCCCGGCCTGGCCGACGTCGCGACACTGGCCGGCGGGTCACCGGTCGTCGAGGTGTCGTTGAGCGGCGACCTCGCCGACGTCCCGGCCACCGTCGGCACGGCCGTCTACCGGCTCGCGCAAGAGTCGGTCACCAACGCGCGGCGGCATGCGCGGGGCGCCACCCGCATCGAGGTCAGCGTCGTGGCCGAGGAGGGCGAGGTGCGGTTGCGGGTCAGCGACGACGGCGAGGCCGGCCCGGCGGGCGGCGCACCCGGGTTCGGGCTGGTGGGCATGAGCGAACGGGCCGGGCTGCTCGGCGGCGTCTGCGAGGCGGGGCCGGGTCCCGGTCGAGGGTGGACGGTCACGGCCGCGCTGCCCCGCACGGGAGCGGTTGCCTAGGTGGAGTCCTACATCCGCGTCGTCGTGGCCGACGACCAAGAGATCGTCCGCACCGGGCTGACCATGATCCTGAACGCCGAGCCCGACATCAGGGTCGTGGGTGAGGCGGCCGACGGGCGACGGGCGGTCGAGCTCGCCCAGCGGCTGCGCCCCGACGTGTGCCTGTTCGACATCCGCATGCCGGGCATGGACGGCATCGAGGCCACCCGCCGGCTCGCCGGCCCCACGGTCGCCTCGCCGCTGGCCGTCGTCGTGATCACCACGTTCGACCTCGACGAATACGTCTATGCCGCGCTGCGGGCCGGGGCCCGCGGGTTCCTGCTCAAGGACGCCGGGTCGGCCCTGCTCAGCCAGGCCGTGCACGCGGCCGCCGGCGGCGACGCGCTGATCGCGCCGAGCATCACGACGCGGCTGCTCAAGGCGTTCGCCGGGGCCGGGCCGGCCGGGCCGCCGAGCCAGCCGATCGACCCGCTCACCGACCGCGAGGAAGAGGTGCTGGGGACGGTGGCACGCGGGCTCACCAATGCCGAGATCGCGCGCGAGCTGCACATCGGTCTCAGCACGGTGAAAACCCACGTGACCAACCTGATGACCAAACTGGGGGCGCGCAACCGGGTCGAGATCGCCATCTGGGCGTACGAGACCGGTCGTCGCTCCTAGTTCTTAGTGGCGCAGGGCTTTCTCGACGGCGGGCAGGTAGGCGTCGCGGTATCCGTCGGCGGTCGGGTGGAACGGCGCCTGCGCGGCCGGGCCGCCCATCCACGGCGCGGTGCCACACAGGCCGTGCCCGGCGAACCTCGGCTGCACGTCGGCGAAGCGCACACCGGCCCGCTTGGCCGTCCGCTTGATCTGGGCGTTGAGCACGTCCACGGCCTCGTTCAGCCCGGCCCGCTTGGCCAGGCTCGCCGGCGGCACGGTGGCGCAGTCCGGCGTGGTCTCGAAGAAGTGCGCGTACCCGGTCGTGACGACCTTGGCGTGCGGCGCCCGGCGGTGGATCGCGCGGTAGACCGCGTCGAGCCGGCCCGGCAGGGTCTCCTTGGTGAACTTCTCGGCGGTCGACACCACGGTCGCGCAGTCGGCGTCGGCGCCCTGCAGACAGGTGGCGAGGCCGCTGCTGAACCCGAGGTCGTTGCCGCCCACGGTGATCGTCACCAGGCGGGTGCGGCGGTCCAGGTGGCCGAGCTGCTTGGTGAGCACGTCGGCGGTGGTGGCGCCACTGCAGGAGTCGTACGAGAAGGTCGTGGTCTTGACCTTGGCGGCCAGCAGCGGGGCGTAACCGCCGGTGCCGCGCAGGCAGGTGGGGTCGGTGTACGGACCCGCGCCGACGCCGGCCGCGTAGGAGTCGCCCAGAGCGACGTAGCTGGTGGTCTTGGCGGAGGCCTGGGCGGCGGTCGGCACCAGCACCGCGACGGCGGCCGCGACGGCCACCGCGATCAGTCGGCGATTCACATTCGTCCCTTCCGGCGGTCCATGTCGGACCGTTCCGGATCTTCGAACGGCGCTTCTGATCAAGAGTTCAGACTTCTGACCGAGACGTGAGTCGTGCCACGGGGGGAGTTCGATCCGGCCTCCGCTCCGATCCGCGGGCTCGTCACGGCGGCCACCATGAGTTTCATGAAGGCCATCTATCAGGAGAAGTACGGTGTGGTGGGGCTCGAGGACGTGGCCGAGCCGGTCCCGGCCGCCGGTGAGGTGCGGGTACGCGTACGGGCGGCTTCGATCAACGCCCGCGACTGGCACGTGATGAGAGGCGACCCCTATCTGGGCAGGTTGATGCTGCCGGCGGTGATGGGTCCGGGCGGGCCCCGCCGCCGGATCAGGGGTACGGATTTCGCGGGGACGGTCGAGACGGTCGGCGCGGGCGTCGACCGATTTCAGCCCGGCGACGAGGTGTACGGGGACCTGGGCGACGCGCACGGAGCGTTCGCCGAGGTCGTGTGCGCTCCGGCCGACGCGATCGAGTTCAAGCCGGCCGGGCTGAGCTGGGAGCAGGCCGCGGCGATGCCGTTGGCCGGCGGGACGGCGCTGATGGGGCTGCGCGATGTGGCGCGGGTGCGGGCCGGGCGCCGGGTGCTGATCAACGGGGCCTCGGGCGGGGTGGGCACGTTCGCGGTGCAGATCGGCAAGGCGCTGGGCGCTTCGGTGACCGGGGTGTGCAGCACCCGCAACGTCACCCTGGTGCGGTCGCTGGGGGCCGACTCGGTGATCGACTACCGGACCGAGGACTTCGTCCGGTCGGGGCGGCGGTACGACGTGGTGTTCGACCTGGTCGGGAACCGGTCGCTGGGGGAGTTGCGGCGGGTGCTGGCGCCGGGCGGGACCCTGGTGCTCTCGGGCGGAGGGACGTTCCGTGGCCGTCCGCAGGTGTTCGGGCCGATGCGGTTGATCATCGGGGCGCAGATCGCCGGGCGCTTCGTTCGTTCCGGGCGCATTGTCGTGCTGGCGACGCCGCCCAGCCGGGAGTTGCTGGCCGGGCTGCGGGAGCTCGCCGAGGCCGGCCGGGTGGTTCCCGTGATCAACCGCACCTATCAGCTCGCCGAGGTGCCCGAAGCGTTGCGATATGTGGAGGAGGAGCACGCCCGGGCCAAGGTCGCCATCACAGTGTGAATTCGCGGCGCGGCGCGGTCTTGCTTTTTTGTCGTACGTCAGTGCTAGTCTTCTCTGTAGTTAGAACGGATGTTCGAAAGCCTCTCAAGGGGCCCGAGGGCGTCCGTTCCGGCGGCGGGAGCGGTGTTTCGCGGCACGGCTCCCGGGTGCGGCGCCCGCGAAGCGTCGCATGTGAGGCTCCGGGCATTCGCGGGTCCGGCGCCTTCAGACAAGGCAGGACCGTCGTCCGCCTCCCCCGACCCCCGGGCGGCGGGCGACGGACCCGCCGGCAGGTCCGGCCGGGTGTGGTGTGGGGAAGCTTCACACCCGGCCGGTCACCATCACGGGCCGCTGCGCCTTCCTCCGCAGCGCTCGGTTCGACCCGGCACGTCGGATGCGAGACACGCGAGGAGAAGCACATGGCGAGCCACACTGCGCCAAGCCTTTGGCCGGCTCCCGACCTGGCCCACGCCGATCACCCGGCGCGCCCGGCCCCGGCTGCCCAGCGCCCCGGCCCTTCGAGCGGCCCGGTTTCTTCCGGCCGCCCGGTGCCCCGCCCCGCTTCTTCCGGCCCGGATTCCGGCTCGGAGTCCGGCCGGTCCGCGCCCGCCTCGAGCCGATCGCGCTCGGCGGCATCGACTTCCGCCGTGCCTCGTCAGGCCGTGCCTCGTCAAGCCGTGTCCGACGCGGCGGCTTCCGGGGCGGCTGCCCCCGGGGCGGCTGCCCCCAGGTCGGCTGCTTTCGGGGCGACTGTTCTTGGGCCGTCCGTTCCGGGGCTGGCGCATGCGCCGACGGCCGCGGCGGCCCGGCCCGAGGCGCCGACCGTGCCGGCGCACATGCTGCCCCAGCGCACCCCCGCGCAGCTGCTGACCATCGCTCGCGAGGGCCTGGCCGAGGCGGCGCGCACCGGTCCTGACGGGCTGCGTTACGCCGCGGCCCACCTGGCTGCCCTGCGGGCGGCGGCGGCCGTGCTCGCGGCTCGGGCCCGGCCCGCTCCGGCCAGCCGGCGCAGCCGCGTGACCAGTGTTTGGTCGCTGCTGGTGCTGGTGGCGCCCGACTTCGGCGAGTGGGCCAACTATTTCGCCCTGGGCGCGTCCAAGCGGGCGGCGGCCGAGGCCGGCATCCCGCGGGTGGTCAGCTCCCGCGAGGCCGACGACCTGCTGCGCGCGGCCGAACAGTTCGTGGTCGTGGTCGAGTCTTCCCTGGGTCTCACCTACCAGCCGCCGCTGGCGGCCTGACCCCGCGCCACCCCGCTCCCGCGAGCGTCCACCGATCGGGCCGCCACCTGCCGCGGCCCGCCGGGCGATCTTCCCCTGCTCGGCGATCTCTTCCCCGGAGGTCGCCATCAAGCATGTCGTCGTGCGGTTCGCCCGTTCCGGCGTGGGGGCGGCGTTTCGGGTTGCGGGAGAAGGAAGTGGGACGACAGCGATGTCGGTGGAAGGCAGGAAGGCTCGTGACGTACGAGCGGAAACTGAGCAACAGAGTGAGGCAACACATGGCGGGACGCATGATCAGCGGTGCGGCCGCCCTTGCTGAACTGGTTCGGGCGGCGGGCGAGACCGAGACGGCAGGAGTCCACCGGACCCTGCCGGTCGCGCCCGAACTGAGCACCCTGCTGCCCGGCCACGGCCTGCGCCGCGGCAGTACCGTCGCGGTGGCCGCCGGCCGCTCCGCCACGGCTGCCGGTGGCACATCCCTGCTGCTCGCGCTGCTCTCCGAGGCGTCCCGCAGCGGCTCCTGGTGCGCGGTCGTCGGCGTACCCTCGCTGGGCGCGCTTGCCGCCGCCGAGAGCGGCATCGCCCTCGACCGGCTGGCTCTCGTGCCCGACCCCGGCCCCGAATGGCCCACCGTGGTGGCCGCCCTGATCGACGGCGTCGACCTCATCGTCCTGGCCGTCCCCGGCGGCGTCTCCGCCTCGATCGCCTCCCGCCTGGTGGCCCGCGCCCGTCAGCGAGGCAGCGTGCTGGTCCCGTACGGCGACTGGTCGGGCGCCGACGTGACCCTGCGTGTGCTGGAGGCCCACTGGGAAGGCCTCGACGAGGGCCACGGCCGCCTGCGCCGCCGCAAGGTGACCGTCCTGGCCCGCGGGCGCGGCGCCGCCGCCCGCCCCAAAGAAGTGACCATGTGGATGCCCGGCATCACGATCCGCCCCCTGACTCTTCCACCCACCCCCACTCGAGGCCGCCCACCGCAGTCCACGGTGGAACCCTCAACCACGCCTTCCCTGACTCCCGTCCCCTCGGAATCCCCTTCCCCGGTGGCGAGCCTCGACGCCCGGGTTCTTCTGTTCCCGGGCGGCGACCAACGGCCCGGCCGGGGCAAGCAGCACGACCACGTGACGGCGGTGGGGTGACGTGGGGAACGATCGCGGCCGCACCATGCTGCTCTGGTGCCCGGACTGGCCCGTCGTGGCCGCCGAGATCGTGCTCGGGGTGCCGGCCGCGCAACCCGTGATCGTGCTGCACGGCAACCGCGTGGTGGCCTGCTCCGAGACAGCGCGGCGCGAGGGCGTACGCCGGGGGCTGCGGCGACGGGAAGCGCAGAGCCGATGCCCGCAGGTCACCGCCATCGAGCACGACCCGGGTCGGGATGCCCGGGCGTTCGAACCCGTCGTGGCAGCCGTCGAAGACGTCGCGGTCGGTGTCGAGGTGATCCGGCCGGGGGCTCTGGCGTTCGCCGCGCGGGGGCCGTCCCGCTACTTCGGCGGGGAGGAGGCCGCGGCCGAACGGATCGTCGAGCAGGTCGCCGAGGCCTGCGCGGTGGAGAGCCAGGTCGGCATCGCCGAGGGCGTGTTCGCCGCGGGACTCGCCGCGCGGGCCGGACGGGTGATTCCGCCCGGGGAGACACCCGCTTTCCTCACTACCCAGCCGATCGAGGCGATCGAACGGCCCGAACTGATCGACCTGCTCAAACGGCTCGGCCTCAAGACGCTGGGTGAATTCGCGGCGCTGCCGGCCGGCGACGTGCTGACCCGGTTCGGCTTCGACGGGGCGCTCGTGCACCGGCTCGCGGGCGGCTTCGACCATCGCCCGCTCGCCGTCCGCAAGCCGCCGCCCGACCTCGAAGTCGCGGAGACCTACGACGAGCCGCTGGAACGGGTCGACGTGGCCGCGTTCGCCGGTCGCGCCCTCGCCGAACGGCTGCACGACAAGCTCGCCGCCCACGGCCTGGCCTGCACCCGGCTGGGCATCGAGGCGGTCACCGCGAACGGTCAGGAGCTGCACCGTGTCTGGCGCCACGACGGCACCCTCACCTCGGCCGCGATCGCCGAACGCGTCCGCTGGCAACTCGACGGCTGGCTGACCGGCGCCCGCCGCGGCGCTCCGGCCCGCCCGACCGCCGGCCTGGTGCGCCTACGCCTGATCCCCGACGGCATCCTCGTCCACCTGGGACTCCAGCCCGGCCTCTGGGGCGACGCCGGTGCCGACCGCGATCGCGCCCACCGGGCCTTCAGCCGCGTGCAGGGCCTGCTCGGCCCCGAGTCGGTGGTCACCCCGGTCCCGAGCGGCGGCCGCAACGCCGACGACCAGATCCGCCTCGTCCCCTGGGGCGACCAACGCGACCCCCACCGCCCGACGGCCCCGCACCCCATTCCCGTCCCCGGCGTAGAGACTGTCCCGGTGCTGGCCTCCCACATCCAGCCCGAGCTCACCTTCAACCTTTCCCAAGCCCCCGTACGCGACGAGCCCGCCCCCGATCCCGCCGCCCCCAAGCCTGTGTCCGCGCCCAAGCCCGTGCTGGTCAAGCCCGTGCCCGTTGTGCCCGCGCCGGTCAAGCCCGTGCCCGTCGTGCCCGTCGAGCCCGAGCCCGCCAAGCGCTCCGAACCCGCGCCCATGCCCGGTTTGGTGGCGCCCCCGGTTTACAGCTGGCCAGATCCTTTCGCGTCTCGGGGCGAACAAGACATTTCGGAGCTGGCGAGTGTGGTTCCGATCGCCCGACGCCGTTCCGTTCTCGAGGCCCTCTCCCAGAACGAGCAAGGAAGAAGGATCGAGGACGGGGAGAGCAAAGAGGAAGACCTCCGGGAAGTGCGCCGGCACCGCACCCAGATCGGCCGACGAGGAAACGAGGGGGAGCGGCGCGGAGAGGGAGGCGGCGAGTCGGCGGCCGGAGGCAGAAGCGAGGCCACGAGCAGAAGCGAGGCCACGGGCGGAGGTGGAGCCACGGGCGGAGGTGGAGCCACGCGCCTGGGCGGGGGCGAGGCCGTGGGCGGGAGTGAGGTGACCGTGGTGGCTGTGCCGGGGCGGCGGGGGCGGAAGGGGCGGGTGGCCACGCCGCCGGTGTTGCCGCCGTGGCCCGGGCGGTTGCCGAAGCCGGCGCCCGCGTTGGTGCTCGCGCAGCCGCTTCCGGCGGTGGTTCTCGATCGGGACGGGGAGCCGGTGGGAGTCAGCGCCCGCCTCGAGCTCACCGGCGCCCCGGCGGCCCTGATCGTCGAGCGTGCGCATCCGGTCGGGGTCACGGGCTGGGCCGGGCCGTGGCCGATCGATGAGCGGTGGTGGGATCCCGTCGAGTCACGCCGCCGGGCCCGCTTTCAGATGGTCCTGGCCGACGGCCGGGCGTTCCTGCTGAGTTTGTCCGCCGGTCACTGGGCGGTGGAGGCCGTCTATGACTGACGAACGAGCGAGAACTTCCGCCAAGACCAAAGACCGGGTGAAGCCCACCGCCGACTTCAAGGAAACAGGGCTCTCCCGCGGCGACCGTTCAGGATTTCAAGGAGGTAGGGCCCTCGGCGCGCTCCAAGACCCCCACTTCCTTGTCCTTAAGTTGATCAAGCTGATGGGTGCTTCTGTCTGTGAGCTGATCAAGCGGTGGGCTGGCCCGGGCGGGTCCGGGTCCGGGCGCGCGGTCTGGGCAGTGCAGTTCCAGGGTCAAGGTGCGCATGGGTTCAGGGAACAAGAGTATGGGATTTCATAACCCGAAGATGTCGTGGTCCGAATTGGAGAGAACGCTTTCCGGGAAGGGGAACGCGAACGCGAACGGGAACGGGAGCGCGAACGGGAAGGGGAACGGGAGCAGCGGGAAGGGGAAAGGGCAGGAGAAAGGACAGGGGGAGCGGCATCTGCAGCCGGTCGTCGATCCGCTGGCGGTCGACGGGGACGGTGGGGATTCGCCCGCCTGGTCGCGTAAGAGGCAGCCCTATGAGGCGCCCGCGCTGATCCGGCGCGAGCCGGTCACGCCCTATGCCGAACTGCACTGCCACAGTAATTTCAGTTTTCTCGACGGGGCCAGCCATCCGGAGGAGCTCGCCGAGGAAGCCGCGCGGCTCGGATTGAACGGGCTGGCCGTCACCGACCACGACGGTTTCTACGGCGTGGTGCGGTTCTCGCAGGCCGCCCGCGAACTCGGGCTGCCGACGATCTTCGGGGCGGAGTTGTCGCTCGATCTGGCCAAACCGCAGAACGGTGAGCCCGATCCGGAGGGCCGCCATCTGCTCGCACTCGCGCACGGTCACGAGGGGTACGCCCGATTGGCCGCCGTCGTTTCGCGGGGCCAGCTCGCCGGTGGTGAGAAGGGCAAGCCCGAGTACGGCGATCTGGAGGACATCGCCGAAACGCTGCGCGACCACGTGCTCGTGCTGACCGGCTGCCGGAAAGGGCCGGTCCCGTTGGCGCTGGCCACCGGGGGAGTCGACGCCGCGGCCGCCGAGCTCGACCGGCTCGTCGACCTTTTCGGGCAGCCCAACGTCGCGGTCGAGCTGACCGCCCACGGCGACCCTTATGACGACGACCGCAACGACATTCTTTTCGCGCTCGCCAAGAGCCGCAGTCTGGAGGTTGTCGCCACCAACAATGTGCACTACGCGAATCCGGCCCGGCGCCGGCTCGCCACCGCCCTGGCGGCTGTGCGGTCGCGGCGCAGTCTCGACGAGATCGACGGCTGGCTGCCCGCCGCCGGAACCGCCCATCTGCGCGGCGGGGACGAGATGGCCCGCCGTTTCGCCGCCTATCCGGGGGCGGTGGAGGCGGCCGCGATGTTCGGCGAGGGGCTCGCTTTCGACCTCAATCTGGTCGCGCCGCGGCTGCCCGACTTCCCGATTCCTGAGCCGGGGTACACCGAGATGACCTGGTTGCGCGAGCTGACCATGCGCGGCGCCCGCGAGCGCTACGGCCCGCCCGAGGCCCACCCCAGGGCCTACGAGCAGATCGAGTACGAGTTGCGGATGATCGACGAGCTGGGTTTTCCGGGCTACTTCCTGGTCGTCTACGACATCGTGCAGTTCTGCCGCGACCAGAACATCTATGCCCAGGGGCGAGGGAGCGCCGCCAATTCCGCCGTCTGTTATGCCCTGCGTATCACCAATGTGGACGCCGTCGCTCACAACCTGCTCTTCGAACGGTTTCTCGCGCCGGAACGGGACGGCCCGCCCGACATCGACGTCGACATCGAATCGGACCGGCGGGAAGAGGTCATCCAGCACGTCTACCGGAAGCACGGCCGCGAGCACACCGCGCAGGTCGCGAACGTCATCTCCTACCGGCCGCGTTCGGCGGTGCGCGACATGGCCAAGGCGTTCGGGTTCTCGCCCGGCCAGCAGGACGCGTGGAGCAAACAGATCGACCGGTGGGGGAGCGTGGCCACGGTCGATGTCGAGGACATTCCCGCGCAGGTGGTCGAGTTCGCCAATCAGGTGCAGGACTTCCCGCGCCACCTCGGCATCCATTCGGGCGGCATGGTGATCTGCGACCGGCCGATCATCGAGGTGTGCCCGGTGGAATGGGGACGTATGCCGGGGCGCACGGTGCTGCAATGGGACAAGGACGACTGCGCGGCGATCGAGCTGGTCAAGTTCGATCTGCTGGGGCTCGGCATGCTTTCCGCGCTGCGGTACGCGTACGAAATGATCGAATCTGATCTGGACATCTCCACCATGGACCTGACCGACGCCGAGGTCTACGACATGCTCTGCCGGGCCGATTCGGTGGGCGTTTTCCAGGTGGAGAGCCGCGCTCAGATGGCGACCCTGCCCCGGCTCAAACCGCGCGAGTTCTACGACCTGGTGGTGGAGGTCGCGCTGATCCGTCCCGGCCCGATCCAGGGCGGCTCGGTCCATCCGTACATCCGGCGCAAGAACGGCCTCGAAGAGGTCACCTATCCACATCCGCTGATGCGCAACGCGTTGGAGAAGACGCTCGGCGTGCCGCTCTTCCAGGAACAGCTCATGCAGCTCGCGATCGACGTGGCCGGATTCGAACCGGCCGAGGCCGACCAGCTGCGGCGCGCGATGGGCTCGAAGCGGTCGGTCGAGAAGATGGAGAGGATAAAAGACCGCCTGTACGCCGGGATGGCCGAACGCGGCATCGTCGGAGAGCTCGCCGACGACCTTTTCGTGAAGCTGTCCGCGTTCGCCAGCTACGGCTTCCCGGAAAGCCACTCGATGAGCTTCGCCTATCTGGTGTACGCGAGCGCGTGGCTGAAGCGGTACCACCCGGCGGCTTTCTGCGCGGCGCTGCTCAACGCCCAGCCGATGGGCTTCTATTCACCGCAGTCATTGGTCGACGACGCCCGGCGGCACGGGGTCGAGGTGCGCCGGCCCGACATCAACCTGAGCAACGCGGCGGCCACGCTCGAATCGACGCCGAAGACCCGCTGGGGGGCGTTGCCGGGGGAGCCGCCGCACGCGTGGGGGCTGGGCGGGCCGGCCGTCCGGCAGGGGCTGGCCAGCATTCGTACGCTCGGCGAGGACCTCGCGAAGCGCATCGAGGAGGAGCGGCGGGCCCACGGGCCGTACCGGGGAATGACTGACCTGTCCCGGCGTACGGGCTGCTCCACCAACCACCTGGAGGCGCTGGCCACGGCTGATGCTTTCGCGGGGTTCGGGCTGTCGCGGCGGGAGGCGCTGTGGGCGGCGGGGGCGGCCGCGCAGGACCGGCCCGACCGGCTGCCGGGCACGGTGACCGGCACCGACGCGCCGATGCTGCCCGGCATGAGCGAGGTCGACGTGCTGGTGGCCGACGTGTGGGCCACCGGGTTGTCGCCCGACGCGCATCCGGCCCAGTTCATCCGGGCCGACTTCGACAGGGCGGGGGCGATCCCGATTGCGAAGCTGGGACGAGTCGAAGCGGGGACACGGATCCGGGTCGGCGGGATAGTCACGCATCGGCAGCGGCCGGCGACGGCGGGCGGGGTGACCTTCGTGAACCTGGAGGACGAGACCGGCATGCTGAACGTGACCTGTTCACCGGGGCTGTGGCAGCGCTATCGGCGGGTGGCCCGGACGAGCACGGCGCTGATCGTCCGCGGCCGCTTGGAGAAGGCCGAGGGCGTCCTCAACCTGGTCGCCGACCGCCTCGAAGCCGTGACCCCTCCGGTCGCCCCGGCCTCCCGCGACTTCCGCTGAGCGGCGTCCTCTCCTTCCTTGACCGCTTCACTTCGCCCTTCACGCCCCGTTCTCCGTACGCCTCCACGCCCGCCGTCCTCCCCGCGCCACCCCCGCCCATGTCAGCCTCGCCCGTTTTGTACCTTTAATGGCATGTATCGGATTCTGCTGGCGCTCGGTCTGGCGGCTGTCGCCGTCGCGGCCCCCGCCCACGCCGCCGTGATCGGACCCGGGCCCGACCCGCGCCCCTCCTATGGCGAACCCCCGCGCCCGACCGGCTCGGCCGCCACCACGCCGGCGACGTCTCCGGAATGGCTCACTCTCAGTTACCTCGCCGAGGCGGGCTTCGCGGGCGCCGTCAAGCTCTCCTGCGATCCCGTCGGTGGCGGTCACCCGCACGCCGCCGCGGCCTGCGCGACCCTGACGGACGTCGACGCCGACCCTGGCAAGATCAAGGCCGAGTCGCGCCTCTGCGTGCTGCTCTACCAGCCCGTCACGGCCACCCTGAGCGGCACCTGGCACGGCCGCGAAGTGGAGTGGACGCGCCGTTTCGGCAACACCTGCGAGATGCGCCGCGCCACCGGGGTCCTCTTCCAGTTCTGAGGGGTGTCCCACTCTGCCGTTACGCTGCCCGTGTGGAAAACGCATCGACGCGAGCAGCGCGCCCGCTCGTCTCCGCCCGCACCGCCGCCGTCTGGGTGGTGCTGCGCCGTGAGCTGGAACGACACGCCGGCCGTGAGCTGACCGTGCTCGACGTCGGCGGCGGCACGGGTGGGTTCGCCGTGCCGATGGCCGAGGCGGGGCACACCGTCACCGTCGTCGACGCCAGCCCCGACGCCCTGGCCGCGCTGACCCGCCGGGCGGCCGACGCCGGGGTCGCCGACCGGGTGCGGGCCGTGCAGGGCGACGGCGACGCGCTGGCCGGCCTGGTCGCCCCCGGCAGCGTCGACCTGATCCTCTGCCACGCCGTGCTCGAGGTCGTCGACGACCCGTCCGGCGTGGTCGCCGCGATCTACGGCGCCCTGCGTCCCGGCGGAGCGGTGAGCCTGCTGGTGGCGAGCCGCGCGGCCGCGATCCTGGGCCGCGCGATCAACGGTCACCTGCGCGCGGCGACCGCGCTCGCGTCCGATCCCGAGGGCCGCGCCGGCACCCGCGACACGCTGCGCCGGCGTTACGACGCCGACAGCGCGGCGGCCCTGCTCAACTCGGCCGGCCTTCAGGTCGAGCAGACCCATGGCGTACGCGTCCTGGCCGATCTTCTGCCGTCGTCGGTGATCGAGGAAGATCCGCAGACGCTGCTCGACCTCGAACTCGAGCTGTCGTCGCGGCCGCCGTTCCGTGACATCGCCTCCCAACTGCACCTCTTCGCCCGCAAACCGTGACAGCGGCCCCGCTGGTCGTGCCCGACGACCATCTGCCCGACGTTGCCTTCCAGCCCGTGCGACCCGCGTACGGGGTGGGCAGCCTGGCCGACGTGCTTCCGAGCGTGTCGGCCGTGCTCGGCGTGCCGGGGGCGCCCGACGTGCTGGGCCTGCGCGATCAGCTCGACGGGGTCGACCGGGTCGCGGTGCTGCTCGTCGACGGGCTGGGCGCACATCAACTGCCCATGGTGACGGCGCACGCCCCGATCGTCGGCGAGCTTGCCAGTCGTACGCTGACCTCAGGTTTCCCTTCGACCACGCCGGTCAGCCTGGTCACGCTGGGGACCGGTGCGACGCCCGGCGAGCACGGGGTGCTCGGCTTCACCGTGCGGCGGCCCGACGGGCGGGTCCTGAACCACATCCAGTGGAAGCACGACCCCGATCCGGCGCTGTGGCAGCCGGTGCCGACGTGTTTCCAGGTGGCCGCGGCGGCGGGGGTGGCGAGCACGGTCGTCAGCAAGCCGGAGTTCGAGGGCAGCGGCCTCACGGTCTCGGCCTATCGGGGCGCCGGCTATCTCGCGGCCGGCGGCTCGAGCGATTCGCTGGCCGACCGCATGCTGTCGGCGCTCGCGGCCGGGCCGGGGCTGGTCTACGGCTACTTCGCCGACCTCGACAACTACGGCCACGGGCACGGCGTCGGCTCCGCTGCTTGGGGTGACGCGGCCCGCGAGGTGGGCTGGCTGCTCGACCGGCTCGTGCACGGCCTGCCGCCCCGATCGGCGCTGCTCGTCACGGCCGACCACGGGCAGATCAACATCCCGGCCGCCGCGCGATTCGACATGGCGGACATTCCGGCGCTGGGCGAGGGCATCGTCGGCGTGACGGGTGAGCCGCGCGTCCGATACCTCTATACCGTTCCCGGCGCCCTCGACGACGTGGTCGCGACGTGGCGCGGGGTCTTCGGGGCGTCGGCCTGGGTGCTGACCCGTGACGAGGCGATCGACGGTGGATGGTTCGGCCCGGTGCCGGCCGATCACCGTGACCGCATCGGCGAGGTCACGGTCATCTGCCAGGGCCGCGCGATCGCCCTGGCCGGGGGCTGGGAGCCGCCCACGGTGGGCCGCCTGATCGCCTACCACGCCTCCGTGACCGCCGCCGAGATGGAGATCCCCCTCCTCGTCGCCCGGTGACCGGCGTTTTTGTCAGAGGGTCGGGCTAGCCTCGCTGGCGTGGGTCGCAGTCAGGCAGTTCCGCGAGGGCGCGACCCGCGTTTCGGCCCCGGTGCCGACGACGCGGGTTGCACGATCCTCCACGTCGACATGGACGCGTTCTTCGCCTCGGTCGCCGTCCGGTCCCAGCCCGAGCTGCGCGGCAAGCCGGTCGTGGTCGGCGGCGTCGGTCCCCGCGGCGTGGTCAGCTCGGCCAGCTACGAGGCCCGTCGCTTCGGCGTACGCAGTGCCATGCCGACCGCCCGGGCCCGCGCGCTCTGTCCCCGGGCGATCTTCCTGCCCGTCGACGGTCCCGCCATCGCCGAGGCGTCCAAGGCCGTCATGGCGATCTTCCGCGACGTCACCCCGCTGGTCGAGCCGCTCTCGTCCGACGAGGCCTTTCTCGACGTGGCCGGTGCCCAGCGCCTGCTCGGCCGCCCCACCGAGATCGCCCGGCTGATCCGCCGCCGCATGATCGACGAGCAACAGCTCACCTGCTCGGTCGGCGTCGCCCCCACCAAGTTCGTGGCCAAGCTCGGCTCCACCCGGGCCAAACCCGACGGCCTGGTCGTCGTCCCCGGCCCCCTCGTCCTCGACTTTCTGCACCCACTGCCCGTCGATGCGCTCTGGGGCGTCGGCGAGCGCGCCGCCGAGACCCTGCGCCGCCTGGGCCTGACCACGGTCGGCGAGATCGCCAACGCCCCCCTCGGCATGCTGCGCGGCGCCCTCGGCGAGGCCTCCGCCGTCCACCTGCACGAGCTCTCCTGGGGCCGCGACCCGCGCGGCGTCAGCCCCGAGCGCGAGGAAAAATCGATCGGCGCCGAGATGACCTTCGACACCGACATCGCCGACCCCGTCATGATCCGCAAGAGCCTGCTGTCCCTGGCCGACAAGGTCGGCGCCCGGCTGCGCGCGAGCGGCTTCGTCGGCCGCACGGTCGCGATAAAGGTGCGTCTGGCCGATTTCCGCACGATCAACAGGTCCCGCACGGTGCACACGAGCACCGATGTGGCGCGCGAGATATTTGAGATTTCCTGGGCTTTGTTCACGGCGCTCGGCGCGAGCCAGCACATCCGCCTCGTCGGCGTGCGCGTCGAGGGCCTCACCCCCACCGCGACGACGTCTCGGCAGCTCAGCCTGGGTGAACCCGAGCGCGGCTGGCGCGAGGCCGAGGCCGCGAGAGACGCTGTGGTCGCCCGATTCGGCCGCGCGAGCGTCGGCCCGGCCAGTCTTTTGGGACGAAGCGATCTCCGCAGAACCGAAAATCACCCGCACTCGACGGTCGTCCCGCTTTCCGACCCGCCAACCCCCTCGTAGACTTGCTCGGTAAGGCAGCCGACGGCTGTCCCGCGCCACTTACCTCAGTGACACCCCGACCCCGCCTGGGGGGTTGGATCTGCGCCCGGGGAGGAATGCCGTGCCGCTCTCGGAGCACGAGCAGCGGCTGTTCGATCAGATCGAGCGGTCGCTTGCCGAGGACCCCAAGTTCGCCTCGGCTGTGCGGGCCAGCGACCCGCGTTTCCACGCGCGTCGCCGGCTTCTCGTCGCCGCGTTCATCATCGTCCTTGGCCTAGCGCTGGTCGTTTATGGCACGGTCAGCAGAACGACGCCTTTGGGCGTCGCCGGCTTCGTGGTCATGCTGGGCGCCGCCGCGTTCGCGATGCAGTCGCGCCGCAAGGGCTCGGCCCCCGACCTGCAGGCCGTGGGCGGCACCGCCACGCGCCGCACCCGCCAGGCCCGCAAGTCCGGCCTCCTGGACCGCCTCGAAGACCGCTGGCGCCAGCGCCCCGAGGGCCACCGCTGACAACCCGTCAGCCCTCGCGACCCGGCAGCAACGCCCGGCCGCTTCCTTCGGCATAACAAAAGACTGGTCCCTCCCGAGATCAGCCCTCAGATGGCGGCCTCCGGCCGCCATCTGCCGTTCCGCGCCATTGTCAGCCGGACCCGCCCTGACGGAGTCTCGCGGAACTCTGTGGATCCCGGGTCGGTCAGCGCGGGTGCGATCAGCGGAGCAGAGGGCATTCGATTGGAAGCCTAGGGGGTGTGCATTTGGAAGACTAAAGCGTGTGCTTTTGGTAGAGTGGACTGATGGTCGAGTACCGGCGCCGTGTTCTGGACGATGCCTTGGATGAGCTCCAGCCGCATCTGCGTGCCCTGTCGATCCATGGCCCCAAAGGCGTCGGAAAGACCGCGACGGCGATGCGACGTGCCGCGTCGGTCGTCGATCTGAGTCTTCCTGCCCAGCGAGAGATCCTCGCTGCTGACCCTTCTCTCCTGTCTCGTCTGCCTGGGCCGGTGCTCGTGGATGAATGGCAGCGACTGCCCGAGGTGTGGGATCAGGTTCGTCGCGCTGTCGATTCCGGCTCGCCGCCAGGGCACTTCATCATCGCCGGCAGTTCGGCGCCGCGGGGCGCGGTGGTTCACTCCGGGGCCGGCCGGATCGTCCCGATGCGCATGCGCCCTCTCAGCATGGCGGAACGGAACGTCGAGACCCCGACCGTGAGGCTGTCGGCTCTGCTGGCCGGCAGCCGCGACATCAATGGGCGCAGCGGGCTGCGACTGGCTGACTATGTCGAAGAGATCACGGCGTCGGGGTTCCCCGCCATCCGAGGACTGCCGCCTCGGGTCCGCCGGGCCGAACTGGACGCGTACCTGGACAACGTCGTGGAGCGAGAGTTCCCTGAGCAGGGTTACCCGGTCCGCCGTCCGGCTGTGCTGCGTGCGTGGCTTGCCGCCTACGCCGCTGCGACGTCGACGACGGCGACCTATTCCAAGATTCTCGACGCGGCCGCTGCCGGTCTGGCGAACAAGCCGGCCAAGGAGACCACGCTCGCCTATCGTGACGCCCTGTCATCGCTGTGGCTGCTCGACGACCTTCCACCGTGGATTCCCGGACACAACCACCTCGATCGGCTCGGCCAAGCTTCGCGGCACCATCTGGCCGACCCGGCGTTGGCCGCCCGGCTGTTGGGCCTTGATGCCGACGCACTGCTGCGCGCCGAACAAGGAGACACCAACCTGTCCGAGGGCACGATTCTCGGCGCTCTTTTCGAGCATCTCGCGGCGCTCAGCATCCACACGTACGCCGAGGCGGCCGAGGCGCGGGTAAGCCACCTACGGACTCGTAACAACATTCACGAGGTGGATCTGATTGTCCAGCACGCCGACGGGAGGGTGCTGGGCATTGAGATCAAGCTGGCCGACCGCGTCGAAGACGCCGACACCAAGCACTTGCATTGGCTGCGCGGCCGGATCGGCGAAGACCTGATCGACGCCGTTGTCATCTACGCCGGTGAGCACGCCTACCGTCGAGGTGACGGCATCGCCGTCCTTCCGTTGGCCTTGCTCGGCCCCTGAAACAGCACCTCAGCGCTCTTCCCACGTTCTACACCGAAGCTAGCGATCGCGGCCTGGCCGTCGCGCCCTGGTGGGACTGACCATCGCGGCGTTGACACCTCGGTTGCCTATGCCTAGGTTGCCAAGGTATGGATGTCCGGGGTCATCTCGATCTGCTGCTGTTGGCGGTGCTGGCCGACGCTGGGCCTGTTCACGGTTATGCCGTGATCACGGCTTTGCGGGATCGGTCGGACGGCGCCTTCGACGTGCCGGAGGGCACTGTCTATCCGGCATTGCACCGGCTGGAGCGCGCCGGGTTGGTGGTCAGCCGGTGGGAACAGGCGGCTCCCCGGCGGCGCCGCGTCTACGAGCTGACCCGCGAGGGGCGCGAAGCCCGGGTGGCCAAGCAGAGTGAGTGGCGCCGGTTCGTTGACGGCGTTCAGGCCGTGCTCGGGCCCGCCGCCACGCAGGTCCCGGCGTGACCGCGCCGACCGGTGACGGGCCGGTGGAGCAGTATCTCGACGAGATGTTCGACCGGCTGGCCGGCACCGGACCCGCCGGCCGTCGCATGCTGGCCGAGGCGGAGAGCCACCTGCTCGCGGCCGTCGAGGACGGACGCGATCGCGGCCTGGACGCCGAGGCGGCCGAGCGGGAGGCCATCGCGCGGTTCGGCACCGTGACCACGGTCGTCCGGCACGTTCCGGTCGCCACGGGTGAGGTTCGGCAGAGGCTTCGCCACCTGCTCAGCGTCGTGTGGGTCGCGGCCGGGGCCGTCTTGCTCTGGTGGGGCGGCAGCGGTGTGATCACCTGGCTGCTCAGCGGGCCGTGGACCCGATTGCTCATCGCGACCGACCGGTTCGGAGCTCAGCCAGATATGTGCGAGCGCCCGTGGGTGCCGTTGAATCCCGCGGTCGACTGCTTCACGCAGTACCGCGAATACCTCAACCTCCTACCGCACGGGGGTGACCGCGACACCTATCCGTGGGTCGCCGTCGGCGGCGTCGCCGTGTTGGTCGCCTGGCTGATCGTGCGGCGCGTCACCGCTCTCGGCACGCCGAGGATGATCCTGCTGAGTGTCCCCTTCGGCCTCGCCGCGCTGGTGCTGACGACGTACGGCGTTCTCGGGGTCTTTCACCAGGCGCAGAACTGGGCCCTGAGCTACCTTGTCGCCGGGCTGTTCGCCGCCGGGACAAGCGTCGCGGCGCTCGTCAACAGGAATGCCGCCCCCGACCAGGCCAGGGGCGGCATCTCCAGGTGAGCTCGTGGACGGGTCAGCGGCCGCGGTGGGGCAGCAGCCGCCGGGGGCTGGCTTTGGCCAGCAGGTCCCGGAGGCGGCCGCCGAAGGTGACGAGGCGGGTGGATGCCTCGCCCAGGCCGAGGCGCCAGCGCATCAGCACCGACGGGGGCATCAGGACGGCGGCGATCCGCGTACGGCGGTTCGCCGATCTTGAGAGGCCCCTACGCACCTGGCCCAGGGCCGCCGTCAGCTCGCCGCCCTGCAGCGGCTTGCGGGCATAGCGGGCCCGTTCCTCGGCCGAACCCAGCAGCGTGGCCGCCGACGCTGGCTCGTCGAGCAGGACGGCGTCGGTGATCAGGCGCTGGGCGGTGACCCGGGGGGTCTCGGTCGGGTCGATGGGGATGCGGAAGTCGATCATCGTGTCCATCAGCTCGTCCCACGCCGCGTGGGCATCGGCCCGGGCCTTGACCGTCTCGGCCGTCACGACGATGTCGTCGGGGCCGCCGAGCCGGGTGACCTTGGGTTCCTCGCGCGCCGTGGCCGCATGCCGGTGTTTGCGCACCAGCACCCGCCGCAGGGCCGGGACCAGCAGGAGCGCGAGCAGCAGGGCGGCCAGCGCGATGATCAGCAGGGCGGTGCCGGACAGACCGCTCGATTCCGAACCGGTCGAGCCGGACGCCGACTGGTCGCTGAAGTCGGGCCGGTCGGGCCGGTCGGCTCCGGGAGCCGCCGCCGACGGGTCCGCTCCGGGGACCGCCGCCGATTCCGAGGCCGCCGGCGCTTGCGTCGGCAGGTCGATGTCGGGGGCGTAGTCGGAACGCGCCGCGCCGGCCACGCTCGCCGCGGGGGTCGCGTCGAACGGGATCCAGCCGAAGCCCTTGAAATAGATCTCGGTCCACGCGTGGGCGTTGCGGTTGGTGATGACGAACGTGTCGCCGTCGCGCTCGCCCCGGGTGAAGCCGAACGCCACCCGCGCCGGGATCCCGGCCTCGCGGGCCATCCAGGCCAGCGCGGCCGCGTACTGCTGGCAGTAGCCGGCCTTGGTCTGCAGGAACGACGCGATCTCGGAGCTGTTCGTCACCGGCTGCGTCGACAGTCGGTAGCTGAAGTTATTCTTGGAAGAGAAGTGGTCGTAGAGCGCGCGGACTTTGTCGTACTCGGTCTTCTTGCCCGCGACCAGGCCCTTGACCAGGTTGGAGACCGTCTCGTCCTCGGGGTGGGTGGTGTTCAGCCGCATGATCGGGTCGTCGGGGCTGAGCGGCTCGGCCTGACGCAACTGGGACTGCGAGTAACGGGCCCGCACATAGTCGAAGTTGTACTTCAGGCCCTTGGTCGAGCGGCGGCTCGAGTAGACGACCTGCTGGTTGTCGTCGAAGAACCAGCCGTTCTGCAGCCCGTCGATCCCGGTCGTGTTCTGGTAGAGCGGCAGCATGCCCTGAGCCAGGCTCTCGCTGACCTCGACCTCGGCCTTGTAGTCGGCGAAGGCGCCGCCGGCGGTCGACTGGCGCGGGTCGGGCAGGCCCTGCGCGACGTTCTCGCCGTTGGGTGAGCGGCTGCCGAAACCGTTGTTGTTGAGCTGGTCGGCGACGCCGAAGCGCAGGTAATAGGGCGTCTGCTCGGTGGTCTTGAGCCGCACCAGTTCGACCGTGGCTGTCTGGGTGAGCTGGCCGCTGAGCGAGGCGAACAGGTTGATCCGTCCGCCGCTGCCGTTGCCGGGCCCGACGCCGACCCCGGCGCCGTTCTGGGTGAGCCGCGAGAGCAGCCCGCCGCTGATCGTGGGGACGGCCAGCGGCACCAGCACGGCCGCGATCACGCCGATCACGCCGAGCCGGCGGCCGGCCGCGGCGAGCGGTGACGGCTCCCACACGTCGACGTCGCGCCCGTCGCCGGTGAAGCGGCGGCCGAATCGCCGTACGCGGTCGATGTTGTCGCTGACCAGGAGCCAGAGGAAACCGGTGGCGCCGATGATGAACGGCAGCACCGGGACACTGTCGACATAGACCGCGACCGGCACCGAATAGATCGCCAGCATCGGCAGGCCGGCCAGCGCGGGCTTGCGGGCCACCACGGTGAGCAGGTCGACCGCGATCGCGACCGAGCCGATGCCGAGCACCGTGACGAAGAGCAGGCCCTCGCGGTCGGGGACCGGAACGCCGTACGACCGGGTGTCCTGACCGGCCTGGCTGAACAGGTCGGCGAAGTGGCTGAACGTCGACGGCTGCGGGATGAAGAACTCGTCGCCGCTCGGGAAGATCCAGGTCAGGGTCAGCAGCAGCACCACGATCATGCTGAGTGCCTGGGCCCAGGCCGGGAAGCGCAGCGTACGGGCCCCGACCGCGGCGCCCGCGATCAGACCGACCGTGAACAGGCACTGCATCAGCCACGTGTAACCGTCGAAGATGGACGCGATGGGCGCGGCCGCGAGCAGGGTCGCCCCCGCCGCGACGAGCCCGAGACGACGCCGGCCGCTCATCGGTTCACCCCGCTCACGGTCTCGGCCATCGCCGCGCGCCAGGCGAAGCCGCTGGAACCGCGGGCCGCCGCCGGCCACAACGCGGGCAGTGTCGAGCCGTGCACGACCGGGACGGAACGCCAGCCGCTGTGCACCAGGGCCAGCGCCGCCGCGGCGTGTTCACGGTCGGATTCCTGCCGCTCGCCCGGGGGCAGGTTGACCCAGGTCGTGCTGTCGATGGCGAAGCCGATGCAGGTCGCGCCGTTGCCGCGCAGGCCGGCCAGCAGCTCGGCCTCGGGCACGGTGAGAGTGCCGAAGATGCCGATGACCAGGCCACCGTCGGAGCGGCGGCGGACCTGCTCGACGAGCACCGAGATGTCGCCGTTCTGGGCGGTCTGCACGTCGGCCAGGGTGTCGAGGATGATGCCCTCGCCGGCGATCTCGGTCGCGTCGATGTCGATGCCCGAGCCGGTTACGAGCCGCAGCTTGTAGCCGGCCTGGCGCAGGTGCATCGCGATGCTGGCGGTGGCCGAGACGGCCCACTCGAAGCTGGCCGTCGGGCCCTCGCCGCGGTGGGCGTAGACCCGGGTGTCGAGCACGACCGTCGCCCGGCTCTCCCACGGCTGCTCCTCGCGGCGCACCATGAGCTCGCCCGTGCGGGCCGTGGAACGCCAGTGGACGCGGCGCAGATCGTCGCCGCGCCGGTACTCCCGGGTGGCGGCGTCGTCCTCGCCGTGGACGGCGACCGACCGCGCACGGCTGTCGCCGGTGCCCGCGTACTCACCGGCCAGGCGCACCGCCGGAAGTGTGACCACCTGGGGAATCACCGTGAGCTTGTCGACGCTCGGGAACGAGCGGGTCAGTTCGCACAAACCGAACGGATCGGTCAGCCGGATGACCAGGGGGCCGATGGGGTATCGGCCTCGCACGTCGGCGCGGACCGTATAGGCCACGCTGCTCGCCTGGTGGGACCCGAGGCGCTCGAGCACCACCCGGGGGCGGCTGCCGAGCGCGTAGGGCAGCCGATCTTCCAGCAGCAGGGTGCCGGTGGGCAGTCGGGACATGTTCTGCAGACGCAGGATCACCCGCGCGCTCGAACCGACCGGGGCCCGGCCGGGATCGAGCGAGCGGGTGCACGCCAGCTTGTAGCGGCTGCGGCCGACGTAGGCCGCGGCCAGCAGCGGCAGCGCGGCCAGCAGGATCGCCACCCGCAGCAGGTCACGTTCGCCGAGGATGATCGCGGAGATGCCGGCCGCGGCCGCCGCGGCGAGGAACGAGCGACCGCGCGTGGTCAGTCCCCGCATGGCCTCCCGCATGCTCAGAGCCCCCGGGACTCGTACTGGGCGCCACCGGTGTTGCGGGTGTCGTACGGCGAGCGGTTGCGGTCGTGCGGCAGCGGCAGGCGGTGCACGATCTCGGCCACGATCGCGTCGGTCGTGCGCCGGTTGAGCTGCGCGTCGGCCGTAGGGATGATGCGGTGGGCGAGGACCGGCACGGCGAGCGCCTGCAGGTCGTCGGGCAGCACGTAGTCGCGGCCCTCGAGCGCGGCGACCGCCTTGGCCGTGCGCAGGAGTTGCAGCGTGCACCGGGGGGAGGCGCCGAGACGGATCTCGGGGGCCTCGCGCGTCGCGGTGACGAGAGCGATCGCGTACTGCTGGACGGCGTCGGCCGCGTGGACGTTACGCACGGTAGCGATCAACCGGCGTACGGTCGCGGCGTCGGCCACCGAGCGCAGGTCGCTCAGCGGGTCGTGGGCGCCGTGACCGCTCAGCATGGCCAGCTCGGCCCGCGGGTCGGGGTAGCCCATCGCGATGCGCGCGGTGAACCGGTCGCGCTGCGCCTCGGGCAGGGGGTAGGTGCCCTCCATCTCGATCGGGTTCTGCGTCGCGATGACCATGAACGGCGCCTGCAGCTCATAGGTCGTGCCGTCGACCGTGACCTGACGTTCCTCCATGCTTTCCAGCAGGGCGGACTGGGTCTTCGGCGAGGCGCGGTTGATCTCGTCGCCGACCACCAGGTTGGCGAAGACGGCGCCCGGCTTGAACTCGAAGTCGCGCGTCTCCTGGTTGTAGACGCTGACGCCGGTCACATCGCTGGGCAGCAGGTCGGGCGTGAACTGGATGCGGCGCACCGAGCAGTCGATGGACCGCGCCAGCGCCTTGGCCAGCTTGGTCTTGCCCACGCCGGGCACGTCCTCGATGAGCAGGTGGCCCTCGGCCAGCAGAACCGCCAGAGCGAGCCGGACGGTGGCGCTCTTGCCCTCGATGACCTGCTCGATATTGGCCATGATGGCTTGCGTCGCGTCGCGGAATTCGTCGCTCGGCATCGGTCCACCGGGCTCGTCCCAGGTCGGGGTTGTCACGGGCCTCCTCCAGGTCTGTGTGCGCGCCCAATAGTGGGCACCCGGGGCGAAAGATCACCGAAAAGCCGAGCACGCCGCCCCGTCACCACAGGTTAGCCCGATCACAGCAACACGCCGAGGTCGGCCAAGCCCCTGATTCGATAACCGTCAACCGGACATGAGTATCGGATAGGTAAAGAATCAGACATCGCTCTAGTTATATTTTCCGATGAGCAAGAGCATCAGCCATCGACGGGCCACATGAGTGAGGTGCGGTTCACGACCGCATCTGAGCCCGGTCGAGAGGGGCTGAATTGAGACCGTTATCCGTACCGTCCGCAACCCGGCGGGTGGGGGCGGCGGCCGCCGGCGTCTTCCTGCTGGCGGCGTTGCTGCCGGCTCAGGCACAGGCCGCGCCACTACCCGGCGCGGTGACCGGCGTCACCGGCGGCGAGGCACAGCGGCGAGCCGACTACGACAGCCGTGACAACCTGGTCGCCAAGGCGGCCGCCCAACCCACCGCCGCCCTGAGCCGCGCCGTCGTTCCGGCGCCGTCGGGCTCGGCGGTCAAGACCCTGCGTGACTCCCTCGGGGTGCAGGGCATCGTCGACATCGACCAGGCGACGGGCACCCCGCGCCGGGTCGCGAAGCTGGACGGCTTCCTCACCGGGCCCAGCAAGAAGAAGCCCGCCGCCATCGCGCTCGCCTACGTCAAGGCCCACCCCGAGGTCTTCGGCCTCGACGCGGCCGCCCTGGCGAGCCTGCAGCTGCGGCAGGACTACGTCGACGTCGAAGGCACCCACCACCTCAGCTTCGTGCAGGTGGCCGACGGCGTGCCGGTCTTCGGCAACGGCCTGAAGGCGCACGTGACCAAGGACGGCAAGCTCGTCCAGGTCGACGGCGCCCCGCTGCGGTCGGTTCCCGGCGCGGCCGGTGCCGCGAAGGTGACCGCGGCCGGCGCTCGCGCCACGGCCGTCAAGGACGTCTTCGGCACGTCGACCGCCAAGGTCACCAAGTCCGCGAGCGGGACGACCACCTTCAGCGACAACGGCAACGCCAAGCAGGTCTGGTTCCAGACCGCGTCGGGCCCGCGCCTGGCCTGGCAGACGATCGTCGTCGACGAGGGCTACGTCCACGTCATCGACGCGGCCAGCGGCGAGGTGCTCTATCGCAAGAGCACGGTCGCCAACGACACCGCCAAGACCTGGGAGAACTACCCGGGTGCGGCTCGCGGCGGCAAGCAGGCGACGGTCGACCTGACCGGCAAGGGCTGGCTGCCGAACAACGCGCGCGTGCTCTCGGGCAACGCCGCCCACGTCTGGTCGGACGTCAACGACAACGACCTGCCGGACGCGTCCGAAGAGGTCGGGCCGTCCGGGCTGCGCTCCTGGAACTACCCCTTTGACGACTTCAACGCCGAGGTCGGCGGGCTCTGCTCCACGGCGTACCCGTGCTCGTGGGACCCGGAGACGGTCAACTCGTGGCAGGTGAACCGCAAGCAGAACGCGGTGCAGCTGTTCGCGTTCCTCAACACCTACTACGACCACCTCAAGGCCAAGCCGATCGGCTTCACCCGGGCGGCCGGTAACTTCGAGGCCCGCGACGGCGACGCGGTGCAGGGTCAGGCGATGGACGGCGCGAACACCGCGAACGGCCTGCCCGACGGAGCTCACGTCGACAACGCCAACATGAACACCCCGCCCGACGGCATCCCGCCGATCATGCAGATGTACCTGCTGACGCCGAGTTCGGGTTCGGTCGCCGCCAACACCGGCGACGAGGCCGACGTCGTGTTCCACGAGTACACGCACGGTCTGTCCAACCGCCTGGTGGTCGACGCGAGCGGCAACTCGACCCTGAGCGCCCAGCAGGGCGGCGCGATGGGCGAGGCGTGGGGCGACTGGTACGGCTGGGACTACCTGGTCGCCAAGGGCCTCGAGAAGGACACCGCCAAGGCGGGCGAGATCCTGACCGGCAAGTACTGGACGGCCGGCGGGACGATCCGCAGCGAGGCGACCGACTGTGCGGTCGGTGCGAGCGCCACGGTCTGCCCCGGCACGCCCACCGCGGGCCCGGGCGGCTACACCTACGGCGACTACGGCAAGATCTACGGCGGTGGCCCCGAGGTGCACGCCGACGGTGAGATCTGGACCCAGACCCTGTGGGATCTGCGGGGAGCCATCGGCAGCGCCAAGTCGCAGTCGCTGATCACCCGGGCCATGGAGCTCTCGCCCAGCAACCCGTCCTTCCTGGACATGCGCAACTCGATCCTCGCCGCCGACCTGGTCGTCAACCAGGGTAAGAACGCCAAGACGATCTGGAAGGTCTTCGCCAAGCGGGGCATGGGCTACTTCGCCGCCTCGATCGACGGCGACGACGCCCAGCCGGTCGAGGACTTCTCGCTGCCGCCGTCGGCCAACACCCCGCGGGGCACGCTGACCGGCAAGGTCACCGACCAGGACACCGGTGCTGTCGTCTCCGGCCTGACCGTCGCGTTCGGCGGGCACGCCTCCGGCTTCGCCGGTGACTACCGGGCCACCACGGCCGCGGACGGCACCTACCGGATCACCGGGATCATCCCGGGCACGTACGCCAAGGTCTTCGCCCGCGGCGCCGGCTACGACATCGTCGTGAAGACGCTGTCGATCAACTCCGGGACCAAGAGCGAGAACTGGTCGGTCCGCAAGGACTGGGCGGCCTCCTCGGGCGGCGGCGCGATCCTCAGCGCCACCGGGCCCGACTACACCCCGTACGGATGTGGCCCGGCCCAGCTGATCGACCAGTCGCAGCAGGCCGGCTGGGGCTCGGACGTCGCCGACGGGGGACAGACCGCCGTGATCCGGCTCTCGGGCGCGGTGAACGTCTCCGAACTGGTGATCAACCCGTCCGCGACCTGTGGTGACGACCCCGACGCCTCGACCGGTGGCTACCGCGTCGAGACCTCGGTCGACGGCACGACCTGGGCGCTCGCCGCGAGCGGCACGTTCCCGGCCGGCACGGTCACCGCGACCCCGGTCGCGCTGGCCCCGGGCACGGGCGACGGCATCGGGTTCGTCCGCTACACGATGCTGACCACGCAGGCCCAGGACGCGGGTCTGTGCCCGGTCGGCCAGCCGCCGCAGGCCAGCGGCTGTGTCTTCCTGGACAGCACCGAGCTGGCGGTCTACGGGCCGGCGGCGTAACAAGCACCACCGCTGATACCGGTCGCCGCCTCAGGGCGGCGACCGGTATCATGTGGGGCATGGCTCGGCGCTTCCTGCTTCTTAGCAAGCCGTGCTGCCACCGCCCCTAGGCGGCACAGCACGGCGACCCCTCCTGCGTGAGGGGTTTTTTTGTGCCCAGCCACCTTCCAGACGAGAAGACGGATGCCGACGATGAGCGAGTCAGAGACCCCGAAGTTCCGTTACACCGCCGCGCTGGCCAACGAGATCGAGCCGCGCTGGCAGGCCTACTGGGCCGAGCACGGAACCTTCCACGCGCCCAACCCGGCCGGCGAGCTGGCCGACCCCGCTCACCCGCGGGCCGGCGCGCCCAAGCTGCACGTGCAGGACATGTTCCCGTACCCGTCGGGGTCGGGACTGCACGTCGGTCACCCGCTCGGGTACATCGGCACCGACAGCTACACCCGCTACAAGCGCATGGCCGGCTTCAACGTGCTGCACCCGATGGGCTTCGACGCCTTCGGGCTGCCCGCCGAGCAGTACGCGGTGCAGACCGGCACACACCCGGCGGTGACCACGGCGGCCAACGTCGAGCGCTACAAGGGCCAGCTGCGCCGGCTGGGCCTGGCCTACGACGACCGGCGGACGATCGCGACCACCGACCCGGACTACTACCGGTGGACGCAGTGGATCTTCCTGCAGGTGTTCAACTCGTGGTTCGACCCGGCGATCCGCAAGGCGCGCCCGATCTCGGCACTGATCGCCTCGTACGAGGACGGCACGCGGCCGACGCCCGGGAAGCCGTGGGCGTCGATGTCCCCGGTCGAGCGGCGCAAGCTGATCGACGACCACCGCCTGGCCTACGTCAGCGAGGCCCCGGTCAACTGGTGTCCCGGCCTGGGCACGGTGCTGGCCAACGAGGAGGTCACTCCCGACGGGCGCAGCGAGCGCGGCAACTTCCCGGTCTTCAAGCGCAGCCTGAAGCAGTGGATGATGCGGATCACCGCGTACGGTGACCGGCTGGTCGAAGACCTGGACACGCTGGACTGGCCCGAGCCGGTCAAGATGATGCAGCGCAACTGGATCGGCCGTTCGCGGGGAGCGCACGTCGACTTCACCGTCGACGACTCGACGATCACGGTCTTCACGACCCGTCCCGATACGCTGTTCGGCGCGACCTACATGGTGCTGGCGCCCGAGCACGAGCTGGTCTCCAAGATCGCCCCGGCTGCCTGGCCGGCGGGGACGAACGCCAAGTGGACCGGGGGAGCGGCCACGCCGGCCGAGGCGATCGCCGCATATCGGGCGGCGGCCGCGGCCAAGACCGAGGAGCAGCGCACCGAGGGCAAGGACAAGACCGGGGTCTTCACCGGGGCGTACGCGGTCAACCCGGTCAACGGCGTCAGTGTGCCGGTGTTCATCGCCGACTACGTGCTGTCCGGCTACGGCACCGGCGCGATCATGGCGGTCCCCGGCCAGGACGTCCGCGACTGGGAGTTCGCCGAGGTCTTCGAGCTGCCGATCATCCGTACGGTCAGGGCACCTGAAGGTTTTGAAGGTGCCTTCACCGGTGACGACGTGGCGATCAACAGCGACTGGCTGGACGGCAAGGGCGTCGTCGAGGCCAAGGCTGCGATGATCGCCTGGCTGGAACAGCACGGCCACGGCAAGGGCGCGACCACGTTCCGCCTGCGCGACTGGCTGTTCAGCCGGCAGCGCTACTGGGGCGAGCCGTTCCCGATCGTCTACGACGAGACCGGCCTGCCGATCGCGCTGCCCGAGTCGATGCTGCCGGTCGTGCTGCCCGACGTCGACGACTTCTCGCCGCGCACCTTCGACCCGGACGACGCGAACAGCGAGCCCGAGACGCCACTGTCGCGCAAGAAGGACTGGGTCGAGGTCGAACTGGACCTGGGCGACGGCCTGAAGACCTACACCCGCGAGACCAACACGATGCCGCAGTGGGCCGGCTCCTGCTGGTACGAGCTGCGCTACCTGGACCCGAACAACGACAAGGCCCTGGTCGACCCCGACAACGAGGCCTACTGGATGGGCCCGCAGCGCGACGGTGACTGCGGCGGCGTCGACCTGTACGTCGGCGGCGTCGAGCACGCCGTGCTGCACCTGCTGTACGCCCGCTTCTGGCACAAGGTGCTGTACGACCTGGGTCACGTCTCGTCCTTCGAGCCGTTCCGCAAGCTGTTCAACCAGGGCTACATCCAGGCGTACGCCTTCCGGGACGCGCGCGGCGTGATCGTGCCGGCCGAGGAGGTGACCGAGGTCGACGGCAAGCACTTCTACGACGGCGTCGAGGTCATCCGCGAGTACGGCAAGATGGGCAAGTCGCTGAAGAACGTGGTGACCCCCGACGAGATGTGCGAGCAGTACGGCGCCGACACCTTCCGGGTCTACGAGATGGCGATGGGCCCGCTGGACGTCTCACGCCCGTGGGAGACCCGCGCGGTGGTGGGGTCGCAGCGCTTCCTGCAGCGCGTGTGGCGCCTGGTGGTCGACGAGGAGACGGGCAACGTGCGCGTCGGCTCCGAGCCGCTGGAGCCGGCCGTCCGCAAGCACCTGCACCGTACGATCGCCGGCGTCCGGGAGGACCTGGACGAGCTGCGCTTCAACACGGCGATCGCCAAGCTGATCGAGCTGACCAACACGCTGACCCCGCTGCCCTCGGTCTCCCGCGAGGCCGTCGAGCCGCTGGTGCTGATGCTGGCCCCGTTCGCCCCGCACCTGGCCGAGGAACTGTGGGGCAAGCTGGGCAAGACAGGCACGCTGGCCTACTCGGCCTTCCCGGTCGCCGACCCGGCCCAGCTGGTCGCCGAGTCGATCACCTACCCGGTGCAGGTCAACGGCAAGGTGAAGGCTCGCGTCGAGGTGTCGCCGACGGCTCCCGAGACCGACGTGCGCGAGCAGGCCCTGGCCGCTGTGGCGGACTCACTGGCCGGCCGCACGCCGAAGAAGATCATCGTGGTCCCCGGACGCCTGGTCAGCGTCGTCGTCTGACGTTTCGTCGCGAAACCGCAGAAACCCGCCGTATCACTTACGGCGGGTTTCTTGCGTGCGCTTCATTCAGATGTACGAGGGCGCGAGCGCGTCGATTCCTTAGCGCACTCGCCCGGGGCGGAACCCGCCGCGACGCTACCGGTCACCCTCATGAAAAGGGTCAGGCAGCGGCCGTCTTCTTGGCCGAACGCTTCCACCACAGGACGATGCCGGTGGTGAGGGTGAAGCCGATCAGCGCGGGGGCCAGCGACAGCGGGCTCATCTCGCCCGGCTTCATCACCGCGGCGCCGATGACCGCGTAGGACACCGCGGACGGGATCGAGGCCAGCGTGGTGCCGAGCAGGTAGCGCTTGCGGCAGACGCTGGTGGTGCCGTAGGCGTAGCCGATCAGGCCGAACGGGGCCAGCGGCAGGAAGCGGACGAGCAGCACCGCCGAGAGGCCGCGGCGGTTGAGCCAGCCGTCGAGCCGCTCGAGCTTGCCGCCCGTGCGGGCCGAGAGGGCACCACGGCCGACCCAGCGGCCGGCGTAGTAGGTCGCGGCGGCGGCGATCACCGCGGCGGCCAGAGCGGTCGCCGCGCCGGTCGCCGCGCCGAGGAGGGCGCCGCAGGCCAGGGTGATCGCCGTGCGGGGGACCAGCACCGAGAGGAGCAAGCCGCCGACGACGGCGATCGCCACGGCCGCGGCCGGGCCGAGCTGGGCGAACTTGTCGGCGATCTCGGACACGGGGAGGACGGCGGCGGCGGTGGCCACGCCGGCCACGATCGCGCCGAGAATGCCGAAACGGGTCAAACGGCGCTTCCAGGTCATCGGAGTCGCCCGCTGCGAGGGCTGAGGAACCTGAGGGGCCGCCGCGAGGGTCGCGCCCCGCGGGGCGATCAGGATGTCAGTCATGCAGTGTTACCGCCCATGGCTCGTCGGATCAGAGGATCAGGCTCCCGCCGCCGCGAGTCTCTCGGCTCGCAACCGGTCGGGCCAGGTGTCGTCAACGGGGGAAAGAGTATCCGCGCCGATTGCCCAACGCAGTAGCAGATCGGCTATAGCTGGGTTGCGGGCGAGCGCCGGCCCGTGAGAGTAAGTGCCCAGGATCTTCCCGTGCCATGCTCCCTCGGTTTGACCGTCGTTGCCAATTCCGGCGGTCACCCGGGCCAGCGGGGCGACGCCCGGGCCCAGGTGGGTGCGGCCGCCGTGGTTCTCGAAACCGCTCAGCGGGGGCAGGCCCAGCCGGGGGTCGATGTCGCCGCGGATCTCACCGACCGCGCGGGTCTCGCCGCGGTCGGAGTGCAGGTCGAGAAGGCCCAGGCCGGGGCATTTGGTGCCCTTGGCATAGAACGAGTGGCCGAAGAGCTGGTAACCGGCGCAGATCGCCAGAACGGCCGCGCCCTGGTTGACGGCACGGTGCAGGCCGCCGTCGTTGATCAGGCGCTGGGAGGCGAGGGCCTGCGGGCCGTCCTCGCCGCCGCCGATCAGGTAGATGTCGGCGCTGGAGGGCATCGGCTGGTCGGAGCGCACCGAGTAGGTCTCGACCGGGATGCCGCGCATGGCCGCACGGCGGGCGAGGATGAGCAGATTGCCGCGGTCGCCGTAGGTGGAGAGCAGGTCCGGATAGATCCAGACGATGCGCAGGGTGCTGTCGCTCATGATCGTTTCCTCGGGTCTCCGCGACGGGCGGGCTCAGTTGACACGGTCCAGCTCCGCTCGGATGTCCTGGAACGCCGTGTAGTTGGCGATCACCTCGAGGCGGCCCGGCGGAACCGACCGGATCGCCTCGTCGAACGTCAACACGTGCCGGAACGGGATTCCGTTCACCTCGAGACGGACGGCGAGGTCGTACGCCCTTTCGCCGGTGATCAGCACCGGGCGGTTGTGCAGGGGCGCGAAGTCGACGTCGTAGAGCCACGACGTGTCGAAGCCGTCGGGGTCGCGGGCGTTGATGGAGAGCAGCGTGGGCGCCTGCTCGGCCATGTCGAACGCCTCGAGCCAGCTCGCCGGGTTCTTGGCCAGCAGCAGGCGGATGTTGCGGCCTTCGCGGTCGACCTGGGCGTAGCGGCCGGCGATCGACGAGACCGTCGCGAGCCGGGGGAGTGCCTCTATCGGGCGCACCCCGAACTCGGCGGCGACGGCCAGAGCGGTCGCCGCGTTGCCGATGTTGACCGAGCCGGGCAGCTGGAGCTTGACCAGGTGCCAGTCGCCGCGGGGGTCGACCACGCCGTCGTCCTCGACGCGCCACTGCGGGTTCGGCCGGCGCAGCGGGCAGCCGGTGCACCACCAGTCGCCGTTGGCCCGCTCGATCGCGTCGCCGCTCTCGGGGCAGACCCACGAGTCGTCGATCCAGCGCTGGCCGGCGCTGAACCAGGTGACCCTTGACGAGCCGCGCGCGGCCCAGACCACCAGCGGGTCGTCGGCGTTGGCGACCACCGAGACGTCGGGGTGGCCGGCCAGGGCGGTGCGCCACATCTGGGCCATCATGGCGACCTCTTTGGCCCGGTCGAGCTGGTCGCGCGAGAGGTTGAGCAGGGCGACCACGCGGGGATTGGTCTCGTCGATCACCCGGGCCAGGTAGTGCTCGTCGACCTCGAGCACGGCGAACGGGGTCGCACCGGCCTTGGCCAGCGCCGACGTGTGCCCGGTGGGCATGTTGGCGCCGAAGGAGTTGGTGGCCACCGGGCCGAGCACGCCCAGGGCGGCCGCCGCGAGACGGGTCGTGGTCGTCTTGCCGTTGGTGCCGGACACCAGCGCGATCGCGCGGCCCGCCGCCAGATGGCCGAGCAGGTCAGGGTCGATCTTGAGACCGATCCAGCCGCCGATGACCGAGCCGTCGCCGCGTCCCGCGGCCCTGGAGAGAGCGGCCGCGGTCTTCGACACTGAGGTCGCGACCTTGGCTCGCAGGGGCATCTTCGCGTCCGTCACGGCGACGAGGGTACCGGAACACGTCGTGACGTCGAGTTGCCGAGAGTCCGGTTTCAGCATTGCGCGTGGACCGTCCCGGAAGCGCATTCAGATCAACCGTTCGGCCGAAACCATTTTGGCCGGTGGGGAGGGTTCAAACGGCGGAAGAGTGAATATGAGGTGGCCGTCACCCATTCGGCCGCCGGCAATTATGTGTTCTGATTCACCCGTAACCTTCGACGCAACGTAGTTCATCGATCACGAGTCGTCATGGCATTTGTCTCGCCGTGGTAACAAAACGGACAGGCTCCAATATGCCAAACACGTTCAGTAACTGAACCGGTTCGGGCGGGCCTCAGGAAATTGGGGTAGCAAGGTCTGGCCGGCAGCGCCCGCTGCTCGCTCGCGACGATCTGGCTCACGCCGAGCCCTGCCCCGGGCCGACCGACGCGACCACCCGAGTACCTGGACGACCATAAAGGCATACGGGGGCAGGGACGGGGGACCCAGATGTGGTCCGCTCCGCGCCACCCGCTCCGGTGGCGGCCACGGAGTGACCTTGGGGTGAAGCCGCTTCGCGCGGCCGGGCAGCCTTCCCGCCCGAACCCGACAGCTAACCTCGCAGGCGTGCCGGAGGGATATCTCTACCGTGCACGAACGCAGTTCGAGCCGTCGTCGTGGCATCGCCGGCGCCGGCACCATCGCACTGTCCCTGGGTCTCTGCCTCTGCGCAGGCCAGCTGGTGGGCACCCCGGCCGCCAGCGCCGCCACCACCCCCGTTGTCAAGGCGGCGGCCGCGGCCAAGGTCAGGCCCAGCGTCGTAACCAAGGTCTCCACCCGGAACCTGAAGTACGGCGGAACGGTCAAGGTGACCGCGAAGTACATCAACCCCGTCAACGGCAAGGCGGTCACGACCGGCTCGGTGCGCCTGCAGGCGCTCCGCGGCGGCAAGTGGCTCACCTGGCAGCAGAAGAGCGTCGCCAAGAACGGCGTCGTGACGCTCACTGCCGCGCCCAAGATCACCGGTGACCTCCGCGCTGTCTACCTCGGCAACGCGAAGTTCGCCACCCAGTACGGCGCCAAGATCCGTATCAACGTGGTGCGCCCGAACAGTGGCAACAAGGTCATCAACGAGGCGAAGCGGCACGTCGGCGCGCTCTACAAGTTCGGCGCCGCCGGCCCCAAGCGCTTCGACTGCTCGGGCTACACGCAGTACGTCTACCGCAAGACGACCGGCAAGAAGCTGGCGCACAAGGCCAACTCGCAGCAGAAGGCCGGCCGGGCGGTCGCCAAGGGCAGCAAGCAGGTCGGCGACCTGATCGTGTTCCGCAACGGCTCGTACGGCTACCACACCGCCATCTACGCGGGCGCGGGCTACATGTACGACTCGCCGCACACCGGCGCGCGCGTCTCCAAGCGCAAGATGTTCAGCTCCAACTACGTGGTTCGCCGCCTGGTCTAGGACCTTCCGGCAACTACGGCCTCAACGGGGGCACGACTGGTTCAGTCGTGCCCCCGTTGGCGTGCGTCCACCCCCGGGGTGCCGGGTCGGCCACCATCCCCATTGGCCGATTCCAATGATCAACTTCTATTCGGACGGTCCCGGCCGGCCGAGGCTTCGAAGACTCCGCGCGACTGCCTCGCGCGGAGTCCCTATATATAAGGAAGCCCGGAAGGCGCAAGATCCCTCCACCTTCGGCCCCTCGGTCCTCCACTTTCCTCCCGCGAGGGGGTTGACAGACATCTCCTCTGGGCGGTTTGGGCGTGTTCATCCCTATTCTTGACACGGCCGGATAGAGGATGTCGGAAACCGGACGGGGTTGATCAAGCTCGGGCCCTCCACTCTGCTCCCACCTCGTTGAGCTGGGATTTCGTGTGCGAGCAAGGTTCGCGACCCCGCTCATTCCGCTTGCGAGTGGAGGGAAGTGGAGTAGAGTGGAGCGCAGTGGCAGGGCCGATGGAGATCTCTCCTTGAGGGGCTTGCCGGCCCGAGTTGACAGGCGGCGCGAACCGCCCGGGGCAGGGGGTTGGAGCCGATGTTTCTCGGCACTCACACCCCACGCCTCGACGACAAGGGGCGGCTGATCCTTCCGGCGAAGTTTCGTGATGAGCTGGCGGGGGGTGTCGTGATCACCAAGGGGCAGGAACGCTGCTTGTACGTGTTCCCGATGCCGGAGTTCCAGCGCATCGCCGGCCAGCTGCGCGAGGCGCCGGTCACCAACAAGGCGGCCCGGGCCTACAGCCGGGTCTTCTTCGCCAGCGCCCACGACGAGATCCCGGACAAGCAGGGGCGGGTCACCATCCCCGCGCACCTCCGGGAATACGCGGCTCTCGACCGTGAGCTCGTCGTGATCGGCGCGAGCACCCGCGTCGAGATCTGGGACAAGCGGTCCTGGGAGAACTACCTCGCGGCCAGCGAGGACGAGTTCGCCGACATCGAGGAGGGGGTGCTGCCCGGCGGACTGTAGGCGTGGCACTCGGCTTTGGGCCCGCGAAGGCCCGGACCGCCCCGCTTCCGTACTGCGAGATCTCCACCCGCTCCCGCACCTGGCGCCTCTTCCCCGGCGCCAGGCGCGTGTCCGGGCTAGGGCGCGCCCGATGGCAACGGGCACGAGCGGATGGGGATCTGGCAGCACGGACGGGCGTCCGGGACGGCTGCGGAACGGTGATCTGGGTCAACAACCGGCAGGTCGGTGCCGGGCAGTGCGCGCGGGGCAGTCAGGGTGGCAGCTATGGGGGTCGACATGGGGGAGCGTCGTGGCACGCATGTGCCGGTGCTGCTCGAACGCTGCCTGGAGCTGCTTGAGCCCGCACTCGAACTGCCGGGTGCCGTGCACGTCGACTTCACGCTGGGCCTGGGTGGCCACGCCGAGGCCGTGCTCGAACGTTTCCCGGACGTCGTCCTGATCGGACTCGACCGGGACACCGAGGCGCTGGCCTACTCGCGGGAGCGGTTGGCCCGCTTCGCAGACCGTACGCACCTGGTGCACGCGGTCTTCGACGAGCTGCCCCGGGTGCTCGAGGAACTCGGCATCCCGGCCATCCACAGCGGACTGTTCGACCTGGGCGTCTCCTCGTTGCAGCTCGACGAGGCCGACCGAGGCTTCGCCTACTCCCAGGACGCGCCGCTCGACATGCGGATGGACCAGGAGTCGGGCATCACGGCCGAGCAGGTGGTCAACGACTACGAGCCCGGTGAACTCGTACGCATCCTGCGCGTCTACGGAGAAGAGAAGTTCGCGCCGCGCGTCGTCTCGTCGATTGTCCGTGAACGGCAGAAGGCTCGGATCACCTCGACGGCCCGGCTCGCCGAGCTGGTCAAGGAGTCGATCCCGGCCGCCGCGCGGCGAACCGGCGGAAACCCCGCCAAAAGAACGTTTCAAGCGCTACGCATCGAGGTAAATGGCGAACTCGCCGCCATCGAAGCGGCCGTTCCGGCGGCCTTGGACGTGTTGGCCCCGAAAGGGCGCCTTGTGGTGATGAGCTACCAATCTTTGGAGGACCGGATCGTCAAGCGCGCCCTCACCCCGAGGACGCGCAGCACGGGGCCGATCGACCTGCCGGTCGAGCTGCCCGGGACCGGTCCGACGCTGCGGATGCTGACAAGGGGGTCAGAGCCGCCCAGCGAGCAGGAGGTCGCGGACAACCCGCGAGCAGCTTCCGTGAAGCTGCGCGCGGTCGAGCGCCTCGATCGCAACGACGGAACACCCGGGGCCGCCCGCGAACGGTCCCGAAAGGCAACAACGCACGTGACTACAACGCACGGGGGACAAGGGCGGTTACGCCCGGGGGCACGTGAAGAGGGGGAGGGGAGAGCATGAGCGAGCGCACCCACGCGCCGCGGTCGGGGGGCCGGTCCGCGGAGCCGCAGCGTCCGGCGAACGGACGGCGCGAGCAGGGGACGAGCCGCGATGCGGAGACTCCGAAAGGCGCCGGCCGGGGGGCACGGCGTTCCGAGGAGGCCGAGGACAGCGCGTCGCGCCGGTCCGACACGCGCCGATCAGGGATCCGGAAGACCGAGGGCGTACGCGGTAAGGCGCGTGACACCGAGGGCGTGCGGCCCAAAGCGCGCGACTCCGAGGGCGTGCGGGCCAAGGCTCGCGACACCGACGGCGTGCGGGCCAAAGCGCGCGACTCCGAGGGCGTGCGGGCCAAGGCTCGGCCGGCTGCTGGCGTACGCGGTAAGGCGCGCGACGCCGTGACCGCGCGGGACAGGACGCGGGTCACCGCCGGGCGGGGCAAGGTGGACGCTCCGGTCGACGGGGCCGCGGCGCTGCAGATCGAGGCGGAGCCGCTGCGGGCGACCGACGCGACGACCGGGCCGCGCCTGCGGGTCGCCCCGCCGCCGACGATCCACGGTGGACCGCGCGCGCCGTTCGTGGCCTCGGTCATCGGGCTGGTGATCGTCGGGGTGCTCGGCATCCTGCTGATCAACACGGAGACCAACGCGAACTCGTTCCGCATCGAGGACCTGAAGAAGCAGAACACCGCGCTGGAGAACCAGCGGCAGGACCTGGATCAGCAGGTGGTCGAGGCGTCGAGCATCGGCAACCTGGACGCCGCGGCCCGCCGCCTGGGCCTGGTCAAGGCCAGGACTGAGGATGTGGCCCAGATCCGCCTGCCCGACGGCAAGATCATCAACTTCCACGGCCCGGCGACCGGCAAGCGCTCGCCGACCGCCCAGGAGGGCATCAACGAGCCCAGCCTCGACGGCACCGGGCGGTAACACCTGATGCCGCCTCGGGCCGATGACACTCCACCGCGCCGGGGCGCTCAGCCCCGGCGCGGCACGTCTCGTGATCTTCCTGTCGAGGGGGACGAGACGACGGGCAAGCAGAGCCGCGGCTTCGGCGGCATCGGCGACGCCCGTGCCTACACCCCGCGCGGTCGCACCGTGGCCGAACGTGACCAGCGCACCCGCTCACCCCGGGCCGCGCGCAACGCCGACCCGTTCCGCCCGGCGCTTCAGGTGCTGGACGGTGGTCAGCCGTCGCGCCGCAGCCGTCCGGCGGCCGCCGAGCCCGAGGCGCCGGCCAAACCGGCGCGCCCGGAGAAGAAGGACCGCCAGCCCCCGCGCAGCCGCCGTCCCGAGCCCGATTTCGACGACGAGTTCGAAGAGCCCGAGCCCATCCGTCGCCGCGGCCGCACGGTGGCCCGCACGGGCGCCGGCGGGCGTACGGTCGCCGATCGCGGGCGGACCCGGACGACGGCGGCCAAGCCGGCCCGGCCGAGCCGTACGACGGCCTCATCCCGTACGCAAGGGAAAGCCGGACCACGGCGGACCGTGACCGGACCGCGGGTCGACCGGGCCGTGCGCGCGGTCGCGGCCGAACCGCCCAAGCTGGCCAACAGCACGCGCCGGCTGCGGATCGGCGCCGTGATCGCCCTGTCGCTGTTCGTGATGATCGGTGTGCGGCTCGTGGTGCTGCAGGTCGCCTCGTCGCCGGCCGACGCCGCGCGGCTGATGGAGCTGCGCGAGAGCCGGCTGGCCGAGGTGGCGCTGCCGGCGCCGCGGGGCAGCATCCTCGACCGCGACGGCACTGTGCTGGCCCACAGCGTCGAGGCGCGCTTCGTCGGGGCCGACCCGAAACTGGTCAGGAACCCGCAGCAGGCGGCCGCGATCCTGTCACCGATCATCGGCGTCCCGGTGTCCAAGCTGATCCCCAAGATGATGCCGCACAACCGGCCCGGTGGCGGCGAGTCGCGGTTCGAGTTCCTGGCCCAGGGTGTCGACATCTCCGTCGGCGAGCGGATCGCCGCGATGAAGCTGCCCGGCATCGTGGTCAAGGAGGACGAGCGGCGCGACGTGCCGAACGCCGACCTGGCGGCCAACCTGATCGGCTTCACCGGCGCCGACAACTCCGGCCTGGGCGGGCTCGAGGCGCGCTACGACTCGTTGCTGCGCGGCACCGCCGGCAAGCGCGTCTTCGAGATCGGGGCGGGTGACCTGAACAAGCCGATCCCGAGCGGTTACGACAAGCACACCGAGCCGCAGCCCGGCACGTCGCTGAAGCTGACCATCGACAGCGCCGTGCAGTACGAGGTGCAGCGCATCCTGGCCGAGGAGGCCAAGCGGTCGAAGGCCTACATCGCCGGCGCGGTCGTGCTCGACGTGAAGACCGGCGAGGTGGTGGCCCAGGCCAGCTACCCGCCGTACAACGCGGCGAAGGCCGGTGCCTACTCGCCGCAGGAGCGCGGGGACGTGCCGAGTGGGATCGTGGCCGACCCCGGCTCGATCCACAAGGCGTTCATCTTCGGCGCGGCGATGCAGGAGGGGCTGATCACGAAGGACTCGTCGCTGACGATCGGCCCGGCGCTGATCCGCGGCGGTTTCCGCTTCGAGGACAGCCACCGGCAGGTCAAGGGCACGAAGATGACGATCCCGGGCCTGCTGGCCTACTCGTCGAACGTGGGCACGATCCTGATCGCCGACATGCTCGGCAAGGAGAAGGTCTACGAGTACCAGCAGAAGTTCGGCCTGGGGAAGTCGACCAACGAGGGCATGCCCGGCGAGCAGGAGGGCAAGCTTCTCACGCCCGACGAGTGGAGCGGATCGGCGAGCGGCTCGGTGCCGATCGGGCACAGCATGGACGCGACCCTGATCCAGATGGCGGCCGGCTACGGCGCGATCGCGAACAACGGCACCTACGTGCAGCCGCACCTGATCAAGTCGATGATCTCGGGCAAGGACGGCAAGGTCACGGCCGGGCCGGCGCCCGCGACGCACCAGGTGCTGCGGCCCGAGGTGGCCGCCGACCTGCGCACGATGATGGAGGCCGTCGTCGACGTGGACGGCGGCACCGGTCGCAAGGCGGCCATCCCGGCCTATCGGGTGGCGGGCAAGACGGGCACCGGCAAACGGCTGATCGACGGGCAGTACACGAGCGCGAACTACGGCTCCTTCATCGGCATGGCGCCGGCCGAGAACCCCCGGTACGTCATCGCGGTCTCCGCGGACGTGCCGAAGGGCACCGGCGGCGACGTGGCCGCGCCCGCGTTCAGCCAGATGATGTCGACCGTTCTCCTGCACAACCAGGTGCCGCCCTCGTCGACCCCGGCGCCCACTTTCAAGATTCATCCATGACCGTGATGACCGTGGACCCCCGCCGCAGCATGGCGTTTTCGTTACGGCGGCGGGTACGGGGTAGGGTCTGACGCCGTGCCCGGCATTCCCCGTCCCGAGACCGTCGCCCCCTATCGGCTGGCACGGTTGGCGGCCCTGTTGCCGGCCACCCTGACCGGCGTCGATGCCGAGATCACGGGGGTGACGCACGACAGCCGTGCGATCCGCCCCGGCGATCTCTACGCGGCGCTGCCCGGGGCCAACCGGCACGGCGCCGAGTTCATCTCCGCCGTCGCCCAGGCCGGCGCGGCCGCTGTCCTGACCGACGCCACCGGCCATGCCGCCGCGGTGGCCGCCGGATTGCCCGTCCTGGTCGCCGAGGACCCCCGCGCGGTGCTCGGCACGGCGGCGGCGGCGATCTACGGCGACCCGTCCGGCCGGCTCACGATGATCGGCATCACCGGCACGGCCGGCAAGACGTCGACGGCCTATCTGGTCGAGTCGGGCCTGCGGGCGGCCGGCGTGGTCACCGGGCTGATCGGCACGGTCGAGACCCGCCTCGGCGACCTGGTCGTGCCCAGCGTGCGCACCACCCCCGAGGCCACCGACGTGCACGCGATCCTGGCCGCGGGCCTCGAGCGCGGGGTCGGCGCCGTGGTGATGGAGGTGTCCAGTCACGCCCTGGCGGTCGGCCGGGTCGACGGCATCGGCTTCACGGTCGGCGGCTACACCAACTTCGGCCTCGACCACCTCGACTTCCACGCCGACGCCGACGACTACTTCGCGGCCAAGGCCAGGCTGTTCGACGGCCGCTGCCGGTTCGAGGTGCTCAACCTCGACGACCCGGCGCTGCGGCCGCTGTTCAAGGCCGGCACGATCAGCTACTCGGCGGCCGGTGACCCCGCCGCCACGTGGTTCGCCACCGACGTACGCCCGTCGCAGTTCGGTCAGAGCTTCGTGGCCCACGGCCCCGGTGTCGAGGTCGAGGCCGGGGTGGCCCTGCCCGGCCGGCACAACGTGGCCAACGCCTTGCTCGCCCTGGCCGCCCTCGTGGCCGCCGGGATCGACGCGCGGGTGGCCGCCCAGGGCATCGCCGCCTGCGCGGGCGTTCCGGGCCGTCTCGAGCGGGTCAGCGCCCCCGGCGACGTCCTGGGCGTCGTCGACTACGCGCACAAGACCGACGCGATCGTGGCCGCCCTCGCCGCGCTGCGCGAGCTGGCGACCAGCCGCGGCGGCCGGGTGATCGCCCTGCTCGGTGCGGGCGGCGACCGTGACAAGGACAAGCGCCCGCTGATGGGCGCGGCCGCGGCCCGCGGCGCCGACCTCGTGATCGTCACCGACGACAACCCGCGCACCGAGGATCCCGCCGCGGTGCGCGCGGCGGTGCGGGCGGGCGCGGAGCAGTCCGGCGCCCCTGCGAAGATCATCGAAGTCGCCGGGCGGCGCGCGGCGATCGACGAGGCGGTCCGGCTGGCGTCCGCGGGCGACGTGATCGCGCTGCTGGGCAAGGGACATGAGCGGGGCCAGGAGGTGAACGGGCAGATGCTGCCGTTCGACGACCGGATCGAGCTCGCCGAGGCGCTGACCGCCGCGGCCGGGGGTCTTTCGTGATCCGTCTGACGCTGGGGGAGATCGCGCAGATCACCGGCGGCCGCGTAGTGCACGCGGAACCGGGGCTCGCGGTCACCGGCGGGGTCGAGTACGACTCCCGCAAGATCGAACCGGGCGGCCTGTTCGTCGCGTTCGAGGGCGAGAAGGTCGACGGCCACTCGTACGCCGCCGCCGTCGTCGAGGCGGGTGCCGCCGCCGTGCTGAGCACCCGCGACACCGGGCAGCCGGGCGTGGTCGTCGAGGAGCCCCTCGCCGCCCTGGCCAAGCTGGCCCAGGCCGTCGTCGCGCGCCTGCCCGAACTGACCGTGGTCGGGCTGACCGGCTCGAACGGCAAGACGAGCACCAAGGACTACATCGGGCAGCTCCTGGCCCGGCTCGGGCCGACCGTGGCGCCGGCCGGCTCGCTCAACAACGAGCTCGGGTTCCCGTACACGGTGCTGCGAGCCGGTCCCGAGACCCGGTTCCTGGTGCTCGAGATGGGCGCCCGGGGCATCGGGCACATCCGCTACCTCACCGACATCGCCCGGCCGTCGATCGGCGTGGTGCTGAACATCGGCGCGGCTCACCTGGGCGAGTTCGGCTCGGTCGAGGGCACCGCCCAGGCCAAGGGCGAGCTGGTCGAGGCGCTGTCCGCTGACGGCGTCGCGGTGCTGAACGCGGACGACCCGCTGGTGGCCGGGATGGCTCCGCGAACCGCCGCTCGCGTGCTCCGGACCGGCGAATCGGAGATGTCGGATGTGCGGGCGACGGACGTCAGGATCGATCCGTCCGGCCGGGCGTCCTACACGCTGAACGCCGGTGGCCGGTCCGCGCGGGTCCAGCTCGCCGTGGCCGGGCGTCATCAGGTCGCCAACACCCTGGCCGCGGCCGGGGTCGCGCTGGTGGCCGGGCTCGGCTTCGACGAGCTGGCCGCCGCGCTCGGCGAGATCGGCATCGTCTCCGTACGGCGCATGGACGTCTTCACCCGTCCCGACGGCGTGACGGTCATCGACGACTCCTACAACGCCAACCCGTCGTCGACGGCGGCCGCGCTGCGCGCGCTCGCCTCGATGGCCGGTGGGCGGCGCACCACCGCCGTGCTCGGCTACATGGCCGAGCTCGGCGAGCACGAACGGTCCGGTCACGAGGAGGTCGGCCGGCTGGCCGCGGACCTCGGCGTCGACCGGATCATCGTCGTAGGCGCCGACGCCGCCCCCATCGCGGACGGCGCGCAAGCGGCCGACGGCTGGAAGGGCGATGCCGTCGTCGTCACCGACCAGGCCTCGGCCATCGAGATCCTGGCGGGCGATCTGCACGGCAGCGATGTCGTGCTGGTCAAGGGCTCCCGATATCGCACGTGGGACGTGGCGGACTCGCTGCGGCCCGAGGAGGTTCGCCCGTGAGGGCAGTCATCGTCGCGGCCGCGGTCGCGTTTCTCATCTCGCTGTTCGGCACGCCGCTGGCGATCCGTGTCTTCACCGCGCTCAAGACGGGCCAGCCGATCCGCGACGGCCTCGGCCTGGCCAGCAACGCGGGCAAGAAGGGCACGCCCACGATGGGCGGTGTCGCGTTCATCGTGGCCACCGTCTTCGCGTACGCGGCCGGGCATGTCGCCCTGACGACGCTGCCCGAGCGGCAGATCGCGCAGGAGTCGCCGACCATGACGGCGCTGGTCCTGCTCGGCCTGTTCGTGTTCTGCGGCGTGGTCGGCTTCCTGGACGACTTCCTGAAGGTGCGCCGGCGCAACTCCGACGGCCTGAGCGCGAAGGGCAAGCTGCTCGGCCAGCTCATCGTCGGTGGCGCGTTCGCCGCGGTGGCGCTCTGGTGGCCCAGCACCAACGGCGAGACGGTGGCCAGCGAGCACATCTCGTTCATCCGCGACATCAGCTTCCTCGACGTCGGCAAGGTCGGCTCGGTGCTGGTCTTCGTCTTCGTCATCATGTCGATGTCGAACGGCGTGAACCTCACCGACGGCCTCGACGGTCTGGCCACCGGTGCCTCGATCCTCGTGCTGGGGGCGTACGCCCTGATCGGCTTCTGGCAGTACCGCCACTGGTGCGGTGACTCCGACTACGCGCGGGTCAACGACTACTGCTACCAGGTGCGCGATCCACTGGAGATCGCGATGATCGCCGCGGCGGCCGCGGCGGCCTGTGTGGGCTTCCTGTGGTGGAACACCTCGCCGGCGCGGATCTTCATGGGCGACACCGGCGCGCTCGGTCTCGGCGGCCTGATCGGCGGCCTGGCCGTGGCCACCCGTACCACGCTGCTCTCGATCATCATCGGCGGGCTCTTCGTGATCATCACGATGTCCGTGGTCATCCAGATCATCTCGTTCAAGACCACCGGCAAGCGGGTCTTCCGCATGTCACCGCTGCAGCACCACTTCGAATTAGCGGGGTGGAGCGAGGTCAACATCGTGGTGCGGTTCTGGATCGTCGCCGGCATCTGCGTCGCGATCGGTCTCGGACTGTTCTATTCAGACTTCCTCGCGGTCATGGGATAGATATCTCTCGCGACACGCCAGCCGTTAACCACCGGCTGGCGTGTCACCGGGATGAAGATGAGTGAATGGCGGAGGACCGGACTCAACAGGCACCACGCCCGTCACTGAGCCGGCAGTTCCTGCCCGCCGTGCACGGGTTGCTGGCTCGGCCGCTCTCCTCGTACTACCTGCTGATCGCGAGCTCGGGCCTGCTGCTGCTGGTCGGGCTGACCATGGTCTTCTCGGCGACCAGCGTGAAGGCGTTCGCCGAGAACGGGAACGCGTTCAGCGCGATCGCCAACCAGGCGGTCTTCGCGCTGCTCGGCCTGGTCGCGTTCTGGGTGTGTCAGCGACTGCCCGCCGGCACGTTGCGCGACCTCGGCAAGTGGGTCATGGGCCTGGCCATCGCGCTGCTCAGCATTCTCGACCTGCTGCGCGCGCTCGACTCGGTCGGCCTGCTGAACAAGCCCCGCATCGGCCCGGTCCACGCCGACCTGCTCTGGCTCTACTTCGGGCCGATCGGTCTGCAGCCGGCCGAGTTCGCCAAGCTCGGCATGGTGCTGTGGGGGGCTGACGTGATCGCCCGCAAGGGTGCCGCGCTCGGGCACTGGCGCGAGCTGAGCCGTCCGCTGTTCCCCGTCGTCGGCCTGCTCTTCGTGCTGGTCGGCTACAACGACCTGGGCAGCATGCTGGTGCTGCTCGCACTGACCGTCGGGTTGCTGTGGGCGGCCGGGGTGCGGCTGCGGGTCTTCGGCGCGCTCGGCGTGCTCGGCCTGGCCGGCATCAGCCTGCTGATCGCGGCCGCGTCCGGCGGCGCCGGCTCGGGCCGGGCGGGTGAGGACAACTACCGGCTCGCACGGCTCACCGACTTCCTCAAACCGCTCGACCAGTGCGATCTGGACGCCTGTTACCAGATCATCCAGGCCCGCTCGGCGATCTTCGAGGGCGGCTGGTTCGGGGTCGGGCTCGGCAAGGGCGCGCTCAAGTGGAACTGGCTGCCGGCCGCCGACAACGACTTCATCTTCGCCGTGGTCGCCGAGGAACTGGGCGTGGTCGGCTGTTCGGTGATCCTGGCGCTGTTCTCGGTGCTGGTCTACACCGGTTTCCGTATCGCCCGCCGCTCGCAGGACCCGTTCCGGCGGCTGTCCGCGGCGGCGATCACCACCTGGCTGGTGGCCCAGGCCGTGATCAACATCGGCGGCGTGACCGGCCTGCTGCCCATCACCGGCCTGCCGCTGCCGTTCATCTCCGCAGGTGGCAGCGCCCTGGTCGTGACCATGGCGGCGGTCGGGATCCTCGCCTCGTTCGCCCGCGCCGAGCCGGACGCGTCACGCGCGCTGAACGCCCGTCCGCCCGCTCGCTGGGTGCGGCTAGTCTGGGCCCCGCTGCCGCCGCTCCCCGCCGCGCGGCGGCCGGCCGCTACTAAGACCAAGGTCAAGGCAGGTGCGGGGGCAGAAGGGAGACGGTGATGGGTTTGCTGCGGTCGGTCGTGCTCGCCGGGGGCGGCACCGGCGGTCACATCTACCCGCTGCTCGCCTTCGCCGACGCGGTGAAACGGCACTTCCCCGAGGTGCGCATCACCACCCTGGGCAGCCCCAAGGGCATGGAGAACGAGCTGATCCCGCCGGCCGGCTACGACCTGCGCGTGATCCCGGCCTTCCAGCTGCCCCGCGCGGTCAACCTCAACCTGCTGCGCACCCCCGACCGCATGTACAAGTCGGCCCACGCCGCGGGCAAGATCCTCGAAGAGGTGAAGGCCGACGTCGTGGTCGGCTTCGGCGGCTACGTCTCGGTCCCGGCCTATCTGGCGGCCTGGCGGCGTGAGCTGCCGATCGTCATCCACGAGGTCAACGTGCCGCCGGGCGTCGCCAACCGGATGGGCATGAAGTTCACCAAGAACGTCGCGGTCGGCTTCCCGCAGCAGCCGCAGCTCGCCGAGTCGCTGCGGAACGCCCGGGTGGTCGGCGTCCCGCTGCGCAAGGCGATCACGCAGCTCGACCGCGAAGCCCTGCGCGCCGAGGCCCTCCACCACTTCGGTCTGCGCCCCGACCTGCCGGTTCTCTTCGTCTCGGGCGGCTCGTCGGGGGCCCGCACGATCAACCTGGCCGTGGCCGGGGCGGCCAAGCGGCTGGCCCACTCGGGCATTCAGGTGCTGCACGTGCAGGGCGGCCGCAACGACCCGTTCGACGTGCCGGCCGACCTGCCGGTGCCCTACCGGGTGCTGCCCTACCTGTCCGACATGCAGCTCGGCTATGCGGCGGCCGACCTGATGCTCTGCCGGGGCGGCGCGATCACGGTGGCCGAGACGACCGCGCTGGGTGTGCCCGCCGTCTACGTGCCCTACCCCCACAGCAACCAGGAACAGAAGCGCAACGCCCTGCCGGTGGTCGAGGCGGGCGGCGGCATCCTGGTCGACAACAGCGATCTCACCTCCGAGTGGATCGAGCAGCAGATCATCCCGCTGGCGCGCGACAGGCAGCGCCTCGCCGCGATGGGCGCGGCCGCCGCCCGGTACGGTCGTCGCGACGGTGACGAGGCGCTGCTCGAGTTCGTTCTCGAAGCGGTGGCGAAGACCCGATGACGAGCCATCAGCAGAGCGAGGGAGTGGACCAGTGAGCACCGCGGAGCTGCGACCGGCCGGTGAGTTGACCGCCGAAGACCTGGGCAGCGTGCACCTGATCGGCATCGGCGGGGTCGGCATGGCCGGCCTGGCCCGCCTGCTGCTGACCCGCGGCGTCGGAGTCTCGGGAAGCGAGCTGCGCGAGTGGCCGGCGCTGGCCGGGCTGCGCGCGCTGGGCGGCACGGTGCACATGTCCCACGTCGCCGAGAACCTGGACGGCGTCGACACCGTCGTCTATTCGACCGCCATTCCGTTCGAGCACCTGGAACTCGTCGAGGCCCGCCGGCGCGGCCTGCGCGTGCTGCACCGCTCCGAGGCGCTGGCCGCGGCGATGACCAACCGCCAGGCGATCGCGGTGGCCGGCACCCACGGCAAGACCACCACGACCTCGATCATGACCGTGATCCTGCAGCATGCCGGGCAGGACCCGTCCTTCGTCATCGGCGGCGAGATCAGCGAGGCCGGGTCGAACGGCCACCACGGCACCGGCCCGCACTTCGTGGTCGAGGCCGACGAGAGCGACAAGTCGTTCCTGATCTACCGGCCGCACGTCGCGATCATCACCAACATCGAGGGCGACCACCTCAACAACTGGGGCGACCTCGACGGGCTCAAGGCCGGCTTCCTCGAGTTCGCCGAGCTGACCGACGCCGGCGGTTTCGTCGTGACCTGCGCCGACGACCCCGGCACCCAGGGCCTGATCGAGGCGCTGCGGGCCAACGGCAGAACCGTTTACACGTACGGGGAATCGGCCGCGGCTGACCTGCGGATCAGCGCGGTGGCGTCTACCGTCAGCGGCGTGCGTTACGAGGCCGAGCTCGACGGCAAGCCGCTCGGCGAGATCAAGCTGGCGCTGCCCGGCAAGCACATGGGACTCAACAGCGCCGCTGCCGTGCTGACCGCGCTGCGCCTGGGCCTGCCGCTCGACAAGATCGTCGAGGCGCTGGCGGCGTTCCCGGGCGTCCGGCGGCGCTTCGAGCGCAAGGGCATCGCGGCCGGCGTGCGCGTCTACGACGAATACGCGTACCATCCGACCTCGGTCGAGGCGGCCCTGCGCACGCTGCGCGAGGTGGCCGGCGACGGCCGGCTGCTGGTCGTCTTCCAGCCCTACCGCGTCTATCGCACCCGCGACCTGCAGGCCGAGCTGGCCCGCGGGCTGGCCATCGCCGACCAGGTGATCTGCATGGAGGTCTTCGGCCCGGGCGAGGTGCGCGGCCCCGGGGAGGGCGGCGCGGCGCTGACCGCGGCCATCGACCTGCCCGCCGACCGCAAGATCTTCGTCCCCGACTGGGAGGACGTGCCCGCCGAGGTCGTCAAGCGCAGCCGGCCGGGCGACGTCGTCGTCACCATGGGCGCCCCGCCGATCTCGCTGATGGGCGACGAGCTGCTGGCGGCCCTCGACGCGGCCGACCGGGCGTAGCGGGGCGATGAGCGGGGGCCGCAACTGGAGGCTGGTGCGGGCGGACACCGACGCGGTGCCGTCGTCCGCTCGGCGCTTCATGGCGCGCGCTCGCCAGCGCAAGGTGCGCGCCGCGCTGCCCTGGGCGGTCGCCGGGGGCGTGCTGCTGCTGGTCGGGGGAGTGATCTGGGTCGTGACGGGCACGCCGGTGCTCGGTGTGCGTCAGGTCGAGGTCGTCGGCGCCCAGTTGCTCACCCCGATCGAGGTCGAGCAGGCCGCGGCCGTGCCCGACCGGCAGCCGCTCGCCCGGGTCGACCTCGATGGGGTGCGGGCGCGGGTGCGCGCGCTGCCCCCGGTCGAACGGGTGGTGGTGCGGCGCAGCTGGCCGTCCACCCTGGTCGTCGAGGTCGTGGAGCGTACGCCGGTGGCCGCCGTGCCGCAGCGGGGCCAGTTCTCGGTGATCGACCGGGCCGGTGTGCCCTACCGCCTGGTCAAGGAACAGCCCAGGGGTCTGCCGCTGGTGCAGGTCGACTCGCCCGGACCGTCCGACGTGAACACGCGGTCGGCGCTGACCGTGCTCGGGGCGCTCAGCGAGGAGTTGCGGGAACAGGTCGTGGCGATCTCGGTCAGGACGCCCGCGCAGATCCGCCTGCAACTGCGCAAGGATCGTACGGTCGTGTGGGGTGACGACACCCAGAGCGAGACCAAGAGCCAGGTCGCGACGGCCCTGCTGAAGCAGAAGGGTCAGGAGATCGACGTCAGCGCCCCGACGGTCGTGACGATCCGCTAACATCTAAGCCGGACATCCGGGCGGAAACGCCTTATTTTGCCTGAGGTTACGGCTCGACCGGATTTTCGCCACGTAAGCGGGCGCCGACACGCCGCGTGGGGTCTTTGGTTGACGTGGGAAGTCCGCTTACGTTGCCACCAAGAGGCTGAGTGGTTGACATAACCCTAAGCCTCTAGTAGAGGGTGAGGGTTTCCTCGCCCTCCCTTGTACGGCAGCGGATGTCGAGCTGCGGATCCTGGCCGGGACCGCACGGGGCCCACGGCATCCACTCACCCTGGAAGGGAAGGCTGAGCCCATGACACCTCCCCACAACTACCTGGCGGTCATAAAGGTCGTCGGTATCGGGGGCGGCGGAGTCAACGCCGTCAACCGCATGATCGAGGTCGGGCTCAAGGGCGTCGAGTTCATCGCGATCAACACCGATGCGCAGGCGTTGCTGATGAGCGACGCCGACGTCAAGCTCGACGTCGGCCGCGAGCTGACCCGGGGCCTCGGCGCCGGCGCGCAGCCCGAGGTCGGCAAGAACGCCGCCGAGGACCACCGCGACGAGATCGAAGAGGTGCTCAAGGGCGCCGACATGGTCTTCGTGACCTGCGGCGAGGGCGGCGGCACCGGCACCGGTGGCGCGCCCGTCGTCGCGAACATCGCCCGCAAGCTCGGCGCGCTCACCATCGGCGTGGTCACCCGGCCGTTCTCGTTCGAGGGCAAGCGCCGCCAGGTGCAGGCCGAATCGGGCATCGACGAGCTGCGCAACCAGTGCGACACGCTCATCGTCATCCCGAACGACCGGCTCCTCGCGCTGGGCGACCGCGGCATCAGCATGATGGACGCGTTCCGTCAGGCCGACCAGGTGCTGCTCTCCGGCGTGCAGGGCATCACCGACCTGATCACGACGCCCGGTCTGATCAACCTGGACTTCGCCGACGTGAAGAGCGTCATGAGCGGCGCCGGCAGCGCGCTCATGGGCATCGGCAGCGCCCGCGGCGACAACCGCGCGGTCGAGGCGGCCGAGAAGGCGATCTCGAGCCCGCTGCTCGAGCAGAGCATGGACGGCGCCCGCGGCGTGCTGCTCTCCATCGCCGGCGGGTCCGACCTGGGCCTGTTCGAGATCAACGACGCGGCCCAGCTCGTCACCGACGCGGCCCACCCGGACGCGAACATCATCTTCGGCGCGGTCATCGACGACGCGCTCGGCGACGAGGTGCGGGTCACCGTGATCGCGGCGGGCTTCGACGGGGGCACGCCCTCGTACAAGCCGTCCGAGCCGGCCCGCAAGGTCATCCAGCAGCCGGCCGAGCGGGCGTCGAGCTCGCCGCTGCCGCCCGCCGTGACCACCCCGGCCGCCGCGACGACGCCGCCGCCGGCGACCACGCCCACGCCGCGCCGGGTGCTCTTCGACGACGTCGACGTGCCCGACTTCCTCAAGAACGGTTCCTGAGGCGACCGTGACCGACGCAGGACGGCGGTCCGAACTGGCCGCCGCCCTCGCGCAGGTGCACGAACGGATCGAGCGGGCCTGCACGGCGGCGGGCCGCCCCGCGAGCGAGGTCACCCTCGTCGCGGTGACCAAGACCTACCCGGCGAGCGACGTGGTGCTGCTCGCCGGGCTCGGCGTCACCGACGTCGGCGAGAACCGCGACCAGGAGGCGGCACCCAAGGCCGCCCTGGTGCGGGCCGAGGGCGCGACGCCCCGCTGGCACTTCATCGGTCAGCTTCAGCGCAACAAGACGCGGTCGGTGGTGCAGTACGCCGACGTGGTCGAGTCGGTCGACTCCGTACGGCTGGCCGAGGCACTCGCCCGCGCCGCCGTTTCCCGGGGGGCGCCGCTCGACGTGCTGGTGCAGGTCAGCATCGACGGCGACGTGGCCCGCGGGGGCGTCGCCGGGGACGATCTCTGGCGGGTATCCGACTCCGTGGCCGCCGCGGACACGCTGCGGCTCGGCGGCGTCATGGCGGTGGCGCCGGTGGACTGGGATCCCGATCGGGCGTTCGAGCTGCTGCACGGCCTGTCCGAGCGTCTGGTCAAGCTGCATCCGTCGGCGACGGCCGTTTCGGCCGGCATGAGCGGGGATCTCGAAGCGGCCGTCCGGCACGGCGCGACACACGTCCGGATCGGCACTTCTTTGCTCGGAATGCGAAACCTGCTGCGGTAGCCTTCAGGCGGGCAGCAAACTACATGGGTGTTGTTTACGCGGCACGCTTCCTGGCTATCTCATCGACGATGGCGAGGGGGTCGGCGCGTCGACGGCGCGGCACGTCACGGGACGAGGGTCCGCATCGGACCTTCCGACCCGTGCAAAGGGGGAATGCGGTACGCCGAGGGGGTGCGTTCCGCGCAGCGGACGAAGGTGGGGGCACATGGCTGGTCGGGTCGACGCTCGGTGGCGTGACGGGGTGATGGCATGAGCGCTCTTCGTAAGGCGGGCGTCTGGCTGGGCCTCGTCGAGGAGGACGACGAGCGAGGGTACGGCGAATACGACGACAACTCCTACCGTCCGCGGAACCGGTACTCGGGAAGCCGGTACGCCGACGACGAGTTCGCCGACGACGACGAGGTCGAGGAGGAGCGTCCGGTGCCGCGGGCGCGCACGGAGCGCACACGCCCCAGTGACCGTCTGTCGTCACACACCGACGTGGGCGACCACGATCGGGTGGAACGTGCGGACCGTTCGGAGCGCGCGAGTGTCCGTTCGATCACTCGCCCGACCACGTCCAGTGACGCCTCGTCAGCGCTGAGCTACTCCACTCGGGAGAATCTGGCCCTCGCGCCGCAGGCCGTGCACCAGCCGGAGCCCCGTCCGCGGGTGGTCGAGGAAGATCAGCGCTACCAGATCACGACCCTCCACCCGACGACCTACCGCGAGGCGCGCACCATCGGCGAGCACTTCCGGGACGGTGTTCCGGTCATCATCAATCTCACCGAGATGGATGAAGGAGACGCCCGCCGGCTGGTCGACTTCGCGGCCGGGCTGGCCTTCGGTCTTCGCGGTACGATCGAGCGCGTGACCAACCGGGTTTTCCTGCTCTCACCGGCAAATGTCCAGGTCACCGCAGAGGACAAGGCCAAGATCGCTGAGGGCGGGTTCTTCGGTCAGGCCTGAGGCGGGCGCACGTTTACCCGCCACCCAGATGGGGGATCGGCACGAGTGCTCTCGATCGTGTTCCAGATACTGTATTTAGTCGTCTACATCTTCTTCCTCGTCCTGCTTGCCAGGTTCGTGCTGGGTGCGGTACTCCAATACGGGCGTCGGTGGCAACCCGGCCGCGGCGCGTCGGCGGCACTCGAAACGGTGTGGAGCGTCACGGATCCGCCCCTCAAGGCGTTGAGGCGTGTGATCCCCCCGCTGCGCATTGGTAACGTGAGTTTGGACCTGGCTTCCATCGTGCTGCTGGTTATTCTGTTCGTGCTCATGAGGTTCGTGCTTCAAAGATTGATCCTGAACTTCAGCTAAACAGCAGCCCCAACCGCGGCCGCGACTGACCCGAGGAGTTTCGATGCCGCTGACCCCGGCCGACGTTCATAACGTCGCCTTCAAGAAGCCCCCGATCGGCAAGCGGGGGTATGACGAGGAGGAGGTCGACGCCTTCCTTGACGAGGTCGAGCGCGAGCTCGCCCGTCTGATCGAGGAGAACAACGAGCTGCGCGCCCAGGTGGAGCGCGGCGGTCGGGGTGGCGCACCAGCCGGTCCGAGCGCCGACCCGCGCCTCGCGGCCGAGCTCAACGACGTCAAGGCTCAGCTCGACCGCGTGCAGCGCGACAAGGCTCAGGCCGAGCAGGCCGCCCGGCAGATGCAGGCCGAGCTCGAGCAGGTCCGGGCCCAGGGCCCGGCCGGTGGTGGCGCCGCGGGCGCCGGCGCCGACGGCGAGCAGCAGGCGCTGCGGGTGCTCATGATGGCCCAGCGCACCGCCGACGACCACGTCGCCGACGCGCGTCGCGAGGCCGACAAGCTCCTCTCCGACGCCCGTTCCAAGGCGGAAGAGGTCACCCGCGAGGCCCGCGCCAAGGCCGACGCCCTCGAGCGTGACGCTCGTCAGCGCCACCAGGAAGCGATGGGTGGCCTCGACGCGAAGCGTTCCGCGCTGCAGAAGCACATCGAGGAGCTGAAGCAGTTCGAGCGTGAATACCGCACGCGCCTGAAGGCCTACCTGGAGAGTCAGCTCCGTGACCTCGACGGCCGTGGCCAGGGTCTCGAGGCCGAGATGTCCCGGGCCGACTCCAGCCGTGCCGTCGGCGGCAGCGGTGGTCTCGCCGCAGCCGGTCTCGCCGGTTCCTACGGCGGCCGCAACGCCATCGAATCCGGGCGCTGACCGAAACCCCGCCGAACCTCGACGAGGATGAGCCATGATCGTAGTTAGCCTGCTGCTCATCCTCGTCGCGGTGACGCTGCTCGTGCTGGGCCTCACGGGCGGATCGAGCGGCCTACTCATCAGTTCCATCGTGGCCAGTCTCGTGGCCGCGGTCTTCCTGGTCATCGGCGCGCGTCAGGCCGCCGCGGCGAGGCGCGCGGCGCCGGCCGACCCCGCACCGCCGGTCGACGAGAACTCGGTCTTCGTGGCCGACCCCGAGTTCGACGACGCGGCCCGCCGCTCGGACGATCCTCCCCCGCCCGGCGTCGCCTTCGCCGCCGATTCCGGCGCTCCGGCCTCCGGCGAGGACCACCGCGACACCGTCCAGTTCGACGCCGGTGATCTCGCCGGTGCCCGCCGTTCCGGCCCCGACTTCGCCGAGCACGACGACGCGCCGGCCCACCCCGGTGCCGGGCCCGACTTCTCCGCGGCCCGCCCGGCCGGCCCCGACGTCTCCGCCGCCCGTGCCGCCACCGCGCCTGACTTCGTCGTGCCGCCCTCGTCGGCTGCTCGCGACTTCGACAGCTCCCCGGCCGCCTTCGCTGATCAAGCGGGCGCCGCGCCTGCGGGCGATTTGTCCGCAGATGAGCCCGGTGGGCCCGGACGTCGGGATGCGAACCCCGACGACCCCGACTACGAGCGCGCCTCCGCGGCGATCAACTCGGCCCGCAGCGAGATCCCGAACGAGGACGCGTGGCGCCGCGACCCCACGACCGGGTCACCGGCTGCCGCCTCACCAAGCGCCTCGCCGGATGCCTCGTCCGCTGCCTCGCCGGCTGCTTTTCGGGCCGACGAGCCGGTCGAGGCGGAGGAGTTCGCCGAGCCCGACGCCGACGACCCCGACGACGAGCCGCTGCCCCAGGCGGTGCGACCGGCCGACGCGGTGGGGGTGGCCCGGCTCGAGGCCGAGGTCATGGTGGTCGACGGGCGGCCGCGCTACCACCTGCCCGAATGCCCGAGCCTGATCGGCCGGCTGGCCGAGCCGATCCCGGTTCGCGAGGCCGTCGAGCTGGGCTTCAGCCCGTGCGGACTGTGCCGCCCGGTCGACCGCCTGGTCGGCGCGGCCGCCCGCCGCTGAGGGGCGCCGTCGGCCGGCCGCTGATTGCCGGCCGCGGGCCGTTCGGCTCTCGGCGTGGGCCGCCGCTGAGCACGCTGAACGGCCCCTCCCGGCGAGCGGGGTTGATCGGCACAATGAGGCATGGTCAACCGCCGCGTGCCTCCGCCCGACGAGAGCGCCGTCGCCGTGCCCGTGCGGGTGCGCCCGGGAGCCGGACGAAACCGCGTCGGTGGGCGCTATGAGGGGCCGCACGGCCCGGCCCTGATCGTCGCCGTGGGGGCGCCGGCCGTCGACGGCAAGGCGACCGAGGCGGTGCGGCGGGCCCTGGCGGGAGCGCTCGGGGTGCGCCCGGCCGATGTGGAGCTGCGACTCGGCGCGACCAGCCGCGACAAGGTCTTCACCGTCGCCGCGGCCGACGACGGGGTCGCCGCGCGGTTCGAGGCCCTGCGGGACGGCCCGACGTGAGAGCGGGCGCGTGAACGCCTGGCTGTCGAGCGCCGACGAGGTCGGGCGCGCGGAGCCCGTACGCGAAAGCCTGTTGTGACCAGCGGGATGGACTGGGCGCTGCTCGTGGGGGCGGCGGTCCTGCTGGTGGCGGTGGCCGCCGTGCGCGTGTCGACCAAGGTCGGGCTGCCCAGCCTGCTGGTCTATCTCGGGATCGGCATCGTGCTCGGCGAGGCCGGGATCGGCATCCGGTTCGACGACGCCGAGCTGACCCGCACGCTGGGCTTCTGCGCGCTCATCGTGATCATCGCGGAGGGCGGGCTGACCGCCCGGTGGAGCACGCTGCGCCCGGTGCTGGGGCTGGCCGCGTCGCTGGCCACGGTGGGGGTCGCCGTCAGCATCGCGGTGGTCGGTCTGGTCGTGCACCTGCTGCTCGACCTGCCGTGGCAGCTCGCCCTGCTCTACGGGGCGGTGCTGTCCTCGACCGACGCTGCGGCCGTCTTCGCCACGCTGCGGCGGTTGCGGCTGCCGTCGCGCCTGGTGGCGACGCTCGAGGCCGAGTCGGGCATGAACGACGCCCCGGTGGTGCTGCTGGTCGTGCTGCTCAGTGCGGACCTCTCGGCGATGCACCCGTGGTGGTACGAGCTGCTGATCGTCGCCTACGAGCTGGCCGCCGGCGCGGCGATCGGCTATGCGGTCGGCGCGGCGGGTCGCTGGCTGCTGCGCAACGCCGCGTTGCCGTCGGCGGGGCTCTATCCGATCGCCGCGGTCGGTCTGACCGTTCTCGCGTACGCCGGTGGGGCCGTCGCCCACGCCTCCGGGTTCCTCGCCGTCTATGTCGCCGGCGTCGTGCTCGGCAACGGCCGCCTCCCGCACCGCCGCGCCATCCTCGGATTCGCCGACGGCCTCGCCTGGGTCGCCCAGATCGGCCTGTTCGTGCTGCTCGGCCTGCTCAGCTCGCCCGGCCGGCTGCGCGAGGCGCTGGTGCCGGCGATGGTCGTCGGGGTCGCGCTCGTGCTGCTGGCCCGCCCGCTCTCGGTGGTCATCTCGGCCGTGCTGGCCCGCCCGGTGCGCGGTCCGCGCCGCCCCGGCAACCGGGTGGGCTGGCGGGGCAGCGCCTTCCTGTCGTGGGCCGGGCTGCGCGGCGCGGTGCCGATCGTGCTGGCCACGATTCCGCTCTCGGCCGGCACTCCCGGTGCCGAAGGACTGTTCGACGCCGTGTTCGTGCTGGTCCTGGTCTTCACGCTGGTGCAGGCGAGCACGCTCGGCCCGGCGGCGCGGCTGCTCGGGGTGACCGCCCCGGGCGAGGCGGCCGAGCTGCACGTCGAGACCGCCCCGCTGGACCGGATGAACGCCGACCTGCTGCAGCTCGAGGTGGCCGAGGGTTCGCGGCTGGCCGGGGTGCACATCGACGAGCTGCGTCTGCCCGAGGGCGCCTCGGTGACCCTCGTGGTGCGTGGCGGTGCCGGCTTCGTCCCCGGCCCCGACACCCGCCTGCGCACCGGCGACGCGCTGCTGATCGTGGCCACCGCCGCCGCCCGGGACGTCGCCGAGCGCCGGTTGCGCGCGGTCAGCCGGCGCGGGCGCCTGGCCCGGTGGTTCGGCGAGGACGGGGAGGAAGATCCGGCCACGCGCTGAGCGAGGCGCCGATGTCGGGACCGACGGGTATCCGACGCATCTTTCGAGGAGATTTACGTGGATTGAGGAGCATGATCCGATACCGGTTGTTGTCGGGGCGGTATACGTTCCGTATCCTTGCCACCCTCCGGAGTGCGCGGCTGACGGTTCGGCCGCGCCGTTTTGGCCGGTGGGGAAAGATCTACGGCGTCGCCCGGCGGGGACGGCCCTCACCGCCGATGCTCAGGCCGCCGGGTGGGAATCGAAGAATGTGACGTGCCGGTCGGGACCGGCAGGACAGGACGTGCCGGTCGGGACCGGCAGGACAGGGAGACGGGCGGGCGGCACGCCGCCGGGTCTCCGGGGACGCTGATCGCCGCGCGGGCGCGCGGCTGAGGGGGCGACGATGACCAAGGCAACCGGCACCAGGTCGGCCGCGACGAGCGGCAAGAGCACCGGCAAGCGGACGCGCAGCGCCGCCGAGACCGAGAAGATCCGGGTCGCCCTGGTCGAGCGGCGCGACGAGCTGCAGACCGAGTACGACGTCTCGATCACCGAGATCACCATCCTGCAGCGGGACCGGCTCGCTGACTCGGCCGGCGACGACCAGGCCGACACCGGCACCAAGACGTTCGAGCGTGAGCAGGAGATCACTCTGGCCAACAATCTGCTGGAGCGCATCACACAGGTGGAACGCGCCATCGACCGGCTCGGCGAGGGCAACTACGGTTGGTGCGAGCGGTGCGGCAACCCGATCCCGGTCGAGCGACTGGCGGCGTTCCCCTCCGCGACCCTCTGTGTGTCCTGCAAGCAGCTGGAGGAACGACGCTGAACGCCGACGAGCGGGCGGGCGCGACCACCGTGGACGAGCCGAAGCCGGAGCCCAAGGCCCGGTTCACCGGCCGGGCCGTGGCCGTGCTGGGTGCCACCGCCGTGATCGCCGTGGCCCTCGACCAGTGGGTCAAATGGCTCTCCACCGAGAACCTCGAGGAGGGCCACCCGGTCCGCATCCTCGGGGGGCTGATCTACCTTTCGCTGCTCCGCAACAGTGGGGCGGCTTTCAGTTTCGGCAGCGACCACACCTGGGTCTTCCCGCTGATCACCTTCGTGGTGATCGGCTGGATCACGTGGATGGCGACCAGGCTTCGCTCGGTGCCGTGGGCGCTCGCGCTGGGCCTCGTGCTCGGTGGCGCCCTGGGCAACCTGGGCGACCGCCTGTTCCGCGCCCCCGGCGTGCTGCACGGTCACGTGGTCGACATGTTCAGCCTCTTCGGGCCGTACGGGGAGTACTTCGCCGTTTTCAACATCGCCGACAGCTGCCTGAGCGTGGGTGTGGTGCTGGCGGTGCTGCTCGAGCTGACCGGCCGGCAGCGCGACGGCTCCCGCGTGTCGGTGCGCAAGCAGAAGAAGGTCTCGCCCGGCGAGAACCAGAACGTCTCGCCCGGCGAGAATCAGAAGAAGGACGAGGCTCCGTGAGCTCGCAGCGTTCCCTGCCGGTGCCCGACGGCCTCGACGGGATGCGTCTCGACCAGGCCGTCTCCCGGCTGTTCGGGTTGTCCCGCACGGCCGCCGCGACCCTGGTCGAGTCGGGTGACGCGCTGGTCGACGGCTTCCCGCGACCCAAGTCCGACAAGGTCGCCGCCGGCTCCTGGCTCGAGGTCACCCTGCCGTCGCCGGTGGCCGCGCCGGCCGTCGTGGCCGAGCCGGTGCACGGCCTGAAGATCATCTACAGTGACGACGACATCGTCGTGGTCGACAAGCCGGTCGGCGTGGCCGCCCACCCCAGCCCCGGCTGGACCGGCCCGACCGTGATCGGCGGCCTGGCCGCGATGGGCCAGAACGTCGCCACCAGCGGGGCCGCCGAGCGGCAGGGTGTCGTACACCGCCTGGATGTCGGAACGACCGGGATCATGGTCGTGGCCAAGAGCGAGGTCGCCTACAGCGCGCTCAAGCGGGCGTTCAAGGAGCGCGAGGTCGACAAGCGCTACCACGCCGTGGTGCAGGGCCACCTCGACCCGCTGCGCGGCACGATCGACGCGCCGATCGACCGGCACCCGACCGCCGACTACAAGTTCGCGGTGATGAACTCGGGCAAGCCCAGCGTCACCCACTACGACACGGTCGAGGCGTTCCGCTCGGCCAGCCTGGTCGACGTGAAGCTCGAGACGGGCCGCACCCACCAGATCCGCGTGCACTTCTCGGCGATGCGGCACCCGTGCGTCGGCGACCTCACGTACGGCGCCGACCCCACGCTGGCCGCCAGGCTGCGGCTCAACCGTCAGTGGCTGCACGCCCGGGAACTGTCCTTCCTGCACCCCCGCACGCTGGACGAGGTGCGTTTCGTCAGCGACTATCCGGACGACCTGAAGGACGCGCTGAGCGTTCTCCAGGACGCGAGCTGACCCACGGCGACGCCGGTGGGGCCCGCGGATCGAGTACGGGGCCACGCGCTGCGGGGCGCCCCGGCGGCACGTCTGGTGGCCGCCGTCGCGGTCGTGTCGGCCGGCGCCCTGCTGGTCGGCGCGATCTGGGTGAGCCGCCGCGAGGCGCTGCCGCCCGGTGACCCGGGTGACGTGGTGCGGGTCGGGGTGGTGCAGGGGCAATCGGTGCCCGGCTATCTCGACGCGACCGGCGACGAGCTGACCGCGCTGACCGACCCGTCGGCGCCCGCGTCGGGGGAGACGTGGGCGCTGGTGAGCCTGCGCGGCTACCTCTCGGCCGGGGTGCTGCCCGACCTTCTCTCGGGCACGACGGTGGCTCAGGTCTACACCCGGGTGCCGCTGGTCGAGGCGCACACGCCGGTGGTGCGGATCCCGGTCTACCGGCTGCCTGCCGACGTGCTCTCCGGCATGCTCGACACCGCCCTGCAACGCGACCGTGAGCACGCCGAGTACGAGCAACTGGCCCGCCGGCTCAGCGGGGACGACGATCATCAGCAGCGAGCGCGACGGGCGTACGCCTCGGCGGCCCGTACGGCGGCGCAGGAGGCCTCGGCGTACCGCTCGGGCTGTTCCTGTGTCTTCGCGGCGGTGGTGCGGGGGGCGCCGTCGGCGTTGCGGGTGGTCGCCGACCGGCCCGACGTGCGCGCGGTCGACCCGGCACCCGAGGTGCGCGCCCTCGACCGTACGGAGTTCCGCCCGCCTCTGCCCGAGCAGAACGGCACGGTCCCACCGGAACAGTCGTCGTCGCCCGCTGTGCCAACCAGCCCGCCGGGCATTGCCTCGCGCACACCCGCGCCGATAGTGTCGTCGCCCGGAGCGGGTGTGACGTCCACCTCATCGACGGACGCCATCTTCACGGCTCCACCTTCCACCTCCGCACCGGAGGAGCGCTCTGCCGTACCCTCTGCCTCAGACGCGATCCCTGCTCACGACGCGACCCGCCGGTCGGCAGCACCCTGAACCCTTTCCGGACGTTAAATTTCTCGTCCGCCGGGTGGTGCGGCCCTTGGCTGGTGAGCGGCCGTGTCACCGGTCGGGGAAGAGCCCGAAGGGTCCGAGATGGTCGCTAGGACAGTGGCCCGATCGGGGTTAGCTCCGTAGCCTGTCAGGGGCGAGGCGCCTGGGCGTTGTGCATCACCGAGAGCTGTTGTGCATCACCGAGAGTTAACGTGCAGGAGGGGACGAGCCGTGGACGGGACCGAGACCGGCTGGGGCCGGCCTGCGGAACCAGCCCCGCGTTGGCGGGCGCTGCTCGACCGCGCCCGGCACGGGTCCCGCCAGGACGACGCCGAGCCCGAGCGCGAGGCCCCGCCCGCGCAACAGCCCCCAACGCAGCAGCAGTACGGCCAACCCCTGCCGACGCGGCGCCCGGTCAACCCGCTGGATTCCCGCGGGCAGTACGGCGCCGGTCGCTACGAGCCGCAACCCGAGCCGCCGCAGCAGCCCGAGCCGCGCGCGATGCCGCAGCGGCCGATCAACCCGCTCGACCCGCGCTGGCAGGCCCGCCAGCCCGAGGCGCCGCCGCGCCGTGCGGCCCCGCCGCCTCCGCCCGCGCCCTTGCCGGTCGAGGAGCACCATAGCTACTTCAACCCGTCGGGACGTCCGCCCGCGGCACCGCCGCCCGGCCGTGACTACCCGCAGGTGCGTGCCTCGGCGGTGGCCCCGGTCATGCAGCCGCCCCCGGTCATGCCGCCGCCTCCGGTCATGCCGCCTGCGCCTGCGCCGGTGGCGCCTCCGCTGATGCCCGTCGCGCCGACCTCGCCCGCCGCGGCCCGCATCGAGTGGCGGCAGACCCGCACCGACGACGAGCTCGAGCGCGCCGTCTCGGTGATGCGCCGCAAGCTCGGCAAGCCGCGCGTGCTGGCCTTCGCCAACCCCAAGGGCGGCGTGCACAAGACGACCGCGACCGTGCTGGCCGCCGCCACCATCGGCAGCGTCCGCGGCCGCGGCGTGCTCGCCTGGGACGACAACGAGCTGCGCGGCACGCTCGGCCTGCGCGCCGGCAGCGCGCGCCACGCCCGCACGATCAAGCACCTGCTGGCCGACCTGCTGCAGATCGAGAACCTGCACGGCGACTCGCTGCTGCAAGAGCTCGACGGCTACCTGCGGCACGCCTCCGACGGCTCCTACGACGTGCTCGCCGGCGAGGAGAACCCGCGCTTCGCCCAGCGCCTCGACCAGGCCACCGTGCGCCGCGTGATGGACCTGCTCCGGCGTACCCATGATGTGATCTGTGTCGACACCGGCAACAACGTCGAGAGCGTCAACTGGCAGACCGTCATGCGCCAGGCCGACCAGCTCGTGATCACCACGGTGCCGCGGGAGGATGCCGCCTTCACCGCCGACTGGATGCTCGACGTGCTCGACGACAGCGGCATGGGTGACCTGGTCAGCAACGCGGTCACGCTCATCTCGTGCCCGTCGCCGGGGCCGCTGCCGCTGCTCAACGACTTCGCCAAGCACTTCGCCACCCGCACCCGGGCGGTCGCGATCGTGCCCTACGACCAGGCCCTCGAGGTCGGCTCCTCGATCGAGTACGGCGATCTCCAACAGGAGACGCGTACGGCGTGGCTCAAGGCCGCCAGTGTGATGATCGAGCCATTCGCCGAGTGACCCGCGTGGGGCCTCCCGGATTGTCGGTGGGTCCGACTAGAGTCGCTCGGGTCATCACAACTTAAGGGGGCCCGGGGTGTCTGACTCGTTCGTGCATCTACATGTGCACACCGAGTATTCGATGCTCGACGGAGCCGCCCGCGTCAAGGAGTTGCTGGCCGAGGCCAACCGGCTCGGCATGCCCGCCGCGGCGATCACCGACCACGGCAACATGCACGGCGCCTACGACTTCTACACCCAGGCCAAGGCGGCCGGCATCATCCCGGTGATCGGTGTCGAGGCCTACCTGGCGCCCGAGTCGCGCCTCACCAAGAGCCGCATCAAGTGGGGCCGCCCCGAGCAGAAGGGCGACGACGTCTCCGGCAGCGGCGCCTACACCCACATGACGATGTGGGCCCGCAACGCCGTCGGCCTGAAGAACCTGTTCCGCCTGAACTCGCGGGCGTCGATCGAGGGCCAGCTCGGTAAATACCCGCGCATGGACTTCGACATCATCGCCGAGCACGCCGAGGGCATCATGGGCACGACCGGCTGCCCGTCGGGCGCGGTGCAGACCCGGCTGCGGCTCGGCCAGTTCGACGAGGCCCTGAAGTCCGCCGCGATGTACCAGGAGGCGCTCGGGAAGGACAACTACTTCCTCGAGATCATGGACCACGGCCTGTCGATCGAGAAGCGGGTGCGCGACGGCCTGCTCGAGATCGGCCGCAAGCTCGACATCAAGCCGCTGGTCACCAACGACTCGCACTACGTCTACGAGGAACAGTCCGCCGCCCACGACGTGCTGCTGTGTGTGCAGACCGGCAGCAACGTGGCCGACCCCAACCGGTTCCGTTTCGACGGCAACGGCTATTTCGTCAAGTCGGCCGACCAGATGCGCGCGGTCGACTCGTCCGAGGCCTGGCAGGAAGGCTGCCGCACGACGCTGCTGGTGGCCGAGCGGGTCGAGACCGAGGGCATGTTCTCGTTCAAGAACCTGATGCCCCGGTTCCCGATCCCCGACGGCTACACCGAAGAGGAATACTTCCGTCACGTCGCGTTCGAGGGGCTGCGCGCCCGCTTCCCCGACGGCATCCCCGACACGCACATCAAGCAGGCGGAGTACGAGCTCGGCGTCATCATCCAGATGGGCTTCCCGGCCTACTTCCTCGTCGTCGCCGACTTCATCCAGTGGTCCAAGCGCAACGGCATCGCCGTCGGCCCCGGCCGTGGCTCGGCCGCGGGCTCCCTGGTGGCGTACGCGATGGGCATCACCGACCTCGACCCGCTGCCGCACGGCCTGATCTTCGAGCGGTTCCTCAACCCCGAGCGCATCTCGATGCCCGACGTCGACATCGACTTCGACGAGCGTCGCCGGGGCGAGGTCATCCGCTACGTCACCGAGCGCTGGGGCGACGACAAGGTCGCCCAGATCGCCACCTTCGGCACGATCAAGGCGAAGGCCGCGATCAAGGACTCGGCCCGGGTGCTGGGCTACCCGTTCGCGGTCGGCGACCGCATCACCAAGGCGCTGCCGCCCGACGTCATGGGCAAGGGCATCCCGCTGTCGGGCATCTTCGACAAGGAGCACAAGCGCTACAGCGAGGCCGGCGAGGTCCGCACGCTCTACGAGACCGATCCCGACGTCAAGAAGGTGATCGACACCGCACGCGGCATCGAGGGGCTGATCCGCCAGACCGGTGTCCACGCGGCCGGCGTGATCATGTCAGCCGAGCCGATCATCGACCACATCCCGCTCATGCGCCGGGCCTCCGACGGCGTGATCATCACGCAGTTCGACTACCCGACCTGTGAGACGCTCGGCCTGCTGAAGATGGACTTCCTGGGTCTTCGCAACCTGACGATCCTCGACGACGCCGTCAAGAACATCAAGCTCAACCACGGCCTCGACCTCGACCTGCTGGCCCTGCCGCTCGACGACCCGCAGGCCTACGAGCTGCTGGCCCGCGGCGACACGCTCGGCGTCTTCCAGCTCGACGGCGGCCCGATGCGCTCGCTGCTGCGGCTGATGAAGCCCGACAACTTCGAGGACATCTCCGCCGTCCTGGCGCTGTACCGTCCCGGCCCGATGGGCGTCGAATCGCACACCAACTACGCCCTGCGCAAGAACAAACTGCAGGACATCACGCCGATCCACCCCGAGCTCGAGGAACCGCTGCGCGAGATCCTCGAACCGACGTACGGCCTGATCGTCTATCAGGAGCAGGTGCAGCGGGCCGCGCAGATCCTGGCCGGCTACACACTCGGCCAGGCCGACCTGCTGCGCCGCGCGATGGGTAAGAAGAAGAAGGAGATCCTCGACAAGGAGTTCGGGCCGTTCCGCGACGGCTGCCGCCAGCACGGCTACTCCGACCAGGCGATCCAGGCGGTGTGGGACGTGCTGGTCCCGTTCGCCGGTTACGCGTTCAACAAGGCGCACTCCGCCGCCTACGGCCTGGTGTCCTACTGGACGGCCTACCTGAAGGCGCACTACCCGGCCGAATACATGGGCGGTCTGCTGACCAGCGTCGGCGACGACAAGGACAAGATGGCGATGTACCTGGCCGAGTGCCGGCGCATGGGCATCCAGGTCCTGCCGCCCGACGTCAACGAGTCCGCCGGCCCATTCACCCCGGTCGGCAAGGACATCCGGTTCGGCCTGGCCGCCGTGCGCAACGTCGGCAACAACGTGGTCGAGGCGATCTCCCGCTGCCGCGAGGAGAAGGGCAAATATCAGGACTTCTACGACTTCTTGTCCAAGGTGGACGCCGTCGCCTGCAACAAGAAGACGATTGAATCCCTGATCAAGGCGGGCGCGTTCGACTCCATGGGGCACAGCCGCAAGGGTCTGCTCGCCGTGCACGCCGAGGCCATCGACGCGTACGCCGACGTCAAGCGCAACGAGGCGGCCGGCCAGTTCGACCTTTTCGGCGCGTTCGGCGACGTCGAGGGCGGCAACGCGGCCACGGTCGCCATGCCCACCATCGGCGACTCCGAGTGGGACAAGCGCGACAAACTGGCCTTCGAGCGCGAGATGCTCGGCCTCTACGTCAGCGACCACCCGCTCGCCGGCCTCGAACAGCTGCTGATGAACTCGGCCGACACGACGATCGCCGCGCTGAACGAAGAGGGCACGGTCGGTGACGGCCAGGTCGTCACGCTCGCCGGCATCCTCACCGGGGTGCAGCGCCGCATCACCAAGCAGGGCCGCGCCTGGGCCTCGGCCACCCTCGAAGACCTGGCCGGCGGCGTCGAGGCGCTGTTCTTCCCGAACACCTACGAGGTGATCGGCCAGTTCATCGCCGAAGACGCGATCGTCGTGGTCAAGGGCCGCGTCGACCGCCGCGACGACACCCCGCGCATCATGGCGATGGACATGTCGCTGCCCGACGTCAGCCACAACCCCGACAGCAAACCGGTCACCCTGACCATGCCGATCACCCGCTGCACCCCGCCGCTGGTGTCGGAACTGAAAGAGATCTTGAGCAGCCATCCCGGCGACGCCGAGGTGCACGTCCACCTGCAGAACGGCAGCCGTACGACGGTGCTGCGGCTGGGCGCGGTGCGGGTCGCGCCGACACCGGCGCTGCGGGCCGACCTCAAGACGATCCTCGGCCCGTCAGCGGTGGCCTGAGAGACGTGAGCGGGCACGCGCGACGGAGGCGTGCGGCACCTGGCAGGATCGTAGGGTGAACGCGAGTCAGGAACCGGCACCCCCGCACCAGCCGGGCGACCCCGCCACCACGCACGGCGGTTACGGGAGCCCCGAAGGCGGCACGGTGGGTTACGGCACACCCGAGGCCGGCTTCGGCCTCGCACACCCCTCCGGCCCGGCCGCCAGCCCCAGCGGTTTCGCCCAGGCCTGGAACGTACGGGCCTCAAGCCCCCGGCCGTGGAAACGCACAGTCATCGTGGCCGTCGGCGTCTTCCTGGCCGTGCTCGCGCTGGGCGCGCCACTGGGCGTCCTCTGGCATTTCCTGGCCCCCGCAGTGCCGGTGATCAACGCGGGCCAGCAGGGCGTGGTCGTCAACGACCCGTCCCCCGAGGAATACATCGCCGCCGACGGCTGGTTCGCCCTGCTCGGCCTCGGGTTCGGCCTGCTCGTCGCCATCGGCGCCTGGCTGCTGCTGCGCCGCGACCGGGGGCCGTTCCTGCTGCTGGGCGTCGTGCTGGGCACCCTCGGCGCGGGCTGGCTGGTCGCCCCGTGGATCGGCGAGAAGATCGGCCGCGGCGGCTACCAGCGCTGGGTCGAGACGGCCCAGCAGGGCGCGACCTATCTGGCCCCGCCCGAGGTGCACTCCCTGGGGCCGACCCTGGTGCCGGCATTCGCGGCCGCGATCGTCCTGACGTTGCTGGCCGGCTGGTCCAACGACCCCGACCTCGACCGGTCGGGCGCTCATCCCGGCTATGGCCCGAACAACGACTACCCCGACGAGCAACCGTCCTACCTGCCGCCGGGCGAGCCGCGCGTCTGAGGGCTTGTCTGCCCGGTCCAAGCAGGGCGGGCCGTGCCGTTGAGGGCTTGGCGAGTCGATGCGGCCGGCGGTGGGAGGGGTGTTTCCGCGCCGCGACCACCGCGGGGACCTTTGCGGCGAGCGGTGGCTAGTTCGGGCTGGCGGGGCGGGCCAGGTCGCTCAGGGGGACCGGGACGGCGCGCACGCGGGCCAGCAGGCCGGCCTCGCGGTTGAGCAGTTTCAGCTCGGTGCGCAGGCGGGTCGCCGTGTCGGGGGCGGCGAGCAGCAGCTGGCGCTCGTCGGTGGTGAGCTGGGCGGTCGCGGCGATCAGGTGGGACAGGACCGTCGCGTCGCCGGGGACGGCGTCGAGCACCTCGGAGTCGGGCCGCAGCAGTTCGAGGTAGGCGCGGAAGGCGGCCAGCGCCCGCGGCGCGAGCAGCTCGGCCGTCTCGTCGGCCGATTCCTCGGGGAGCCATTCGACGTCGGCCGTGAGGTAGGGCTCGTCGTCCTGCCGCACGTCTTTGATCGTGAAGCGGCGCCGGCCGACGGTCATGATGTCGTAGCGGCCGTCGGGCAGCTCGGTGACCTGGCGCAGCTCGGCTGTGCAGCCGGTCGGGTAAAGGTCTTTGACCGTGATCGGCGGGTCTTCGGCGGCTGGGCCGTCGGCGCTGTCGGGGGCCGGGGCCTCGGCGCCGTAGCGCAGGGTCACCACGCCGAATTCGTGCGGGCCCTCGTCGGGGCTGGCGACCAGTTCGCGTACGAGCGTGCGGTATCGCTCCTCGAAGATGTGCAGGGGCAGCACCAAGCCCGGGAACAGCACCGTACCCAGCGGGAACACCGGCAGCCGCTTGCTCACGGGTTCAGCCTATCGGTCACCCCCTCATGGTCAACCCGTCACGCCCGGCGTACCGGAGCGGGTGGTCCGGGCGGGTGATCGACGTCCCAGCACTCGGGCCTGGCTGCGGCGGACGCGGTTTTGCCGCGAGGTCCGCCTAAACTTGGCGACGTGCTGAATCGGATCGACCTGCGCGGCTCCCACCGGGACCCGCGAGGCCTGCTGCCCCGTGCCCAGCTCGACGTCTCTGTGGCCGTCGAGCAGATCCGCCCGGTCGTCGAGTCGGTCCATCAGCACGGCTTCTCGGCGATCCGCGAGGCGACCGAGCGGTTCGACGGGGTGACCCTCGAGCGGCTGCGGGTGCCGGCCGCCGCGATCGCCGCCGCCGCCGAGACCCTCGAGCCCGAGGTGCGCGCCGCGCTTGAGGTGGCGATCGAGCGCGCCCGCAAGGTCCACGCCGACCAGCGCCGCGCCGACCTCGTCACCAAGGTCGTCCCCGGTGGCACGGTCACCGAGCGTTTCCTCCCGGTACGCCGCGTCGGGCTCTACGTGCCCGGCGGCCTGGCCGTCTATCCGTCCACCGTGGTCATGAACGTTGTGCCTGCCCAAGAGGCCGGCGTCGAGGCTCTGGTCGTCGCCAGCCCGCCGCAGAAGGAGAACGGCGGCCTGCCCGACTCGCGCGTCCTGGCCGCCTGCGCCCTGCTCGGCGTCGACGAGGTCTACGCCGTCGGTGGCGCCCAGGCGATCGCCATGCTCGGCTACGGCTCCGACGGCTCCGACGGCTCCGACGGCTCCGACGAGGGCGACCGCTGCGAGCCGGTCGACGTGATCACCGGGCCCGGCAACATCTGGGTCACCGCGGCCAAGCGCCTGCTGCGCGGCGTGGTCGGCATCGACGCCGAGGCCGGCCCGACCGAGATCGCGATCCTGGCCGACGACACCGCCGACCCGCGCCACGTCGCGGCCGACCTGATCAGCCAGGCCGAGCACGACCCGCTCGCCGCGAGCGTGCTGGTCACCGATTCGACCGCGCTGGCCGAGGCGGTCGACGCCGAGTTGCTGCGCCAGGTGGCGACGACCAAGCACGCCGCCCGGGTGCAGACCGCGCTGGCCGGCGAGCAGTCCGGCGTCGTGCTGGTCGACGACCTCGAGCAGGGCTTGCGCGTCGTCGACGCCTACGCGGCCGAGCACCTTGAGATCCAGACCCGCGACGCGCGCGAGTGGGCGATGCGGGTGCGTAACGCCGGCGCGATCTTCGTGGGCGCGTGGTCGCCGGTGTCGCTGGGCGACTACGCGGCCGGCTCCAACCACGTGCTGCCCACGGGCGGTTGCGCGCGTCACTCGTCGGGCCTGTCGGTGCAGTCGTTCCTGCGCGGCGTCCACGTCATCGAATACGACGAGGCCGCCCTGCGCGATGTCGCCGGCCATGTCGTCACGCTGGCCAACGCGGAAGATCTGCCGGCTCACGGCGACGCGGTGCGAGCGAGGTTCGAGGCATGAGCACCGACAGAACGGCAACCGGGGGTACGGCGTGACGACCATTGACGATCTGCCCATCCGGGACGACCTGCGCGGCAAGACGCCGTACGGGGCTCCGCAGCTCGACGTCGCTGTGCGGCTCAACACGAATGAGAACAGCTATCCGCTGCCCGAGGCGGTGGTCGACGCGATCGCCAAGGCGGTGCAGGCCGAGCTGCGCGATCTCAACCGCTACCCCGACCGGGACGCGTCCGCCTTGCGCGCCGACCTGGCCGACTACCTCGGGCATGGTCTGACCGCGGCCGGCACGTGGGCGGCGAACGGATCGAACGAGGTGCAGCAGCAGCTTCTGCAGGCGTTCGCCGGGCCGGGCCGGGTGGCGCTCGGCTTCGGCCCGTCCTATTCGATGCACCCCCTGCTGGCCCAGGGGACCGGCAGCCGGTGGGTCGGCGCGCTGCGTGATCCCGACTTCGGGCTGTCCCCGGCGGCCGCGGTGGCCCAGATCGAGGAGCACGATCCCGACCTGGTCTTCCTGTGCTCGCCGAACAACCCGACCGGCACGGCGCTCGACCCCGAGGTGGTCACGGCCGTGCTCGAGTCGGCCCGCGGCATGGTCGTCGTCGACGAGGCGTACGCGGAATTCGCCCGGCCCGGCGTGCCGAGCGCGCTGACCCTGCTGCCGGGCCACCCGCGCCTGGTGGTCACGCGCACGATGAGCAAGGCGTTCGGCTTCGCCGGGGGTCGCCTGGGCTATCTGGCCGCCGATCCCGCCGTGGTCGACGCGGTGCAGCTCGTGCGGCTGCCCTATCACCTGTCCGCGCTGACCCAGGCCGCCGCCCGCGCGGCCCTGTCGCAGCGTGACGCCCTGCTCGCCACCGTCGAGACGATCAAGCAGCAGCGTGACCGCATCGTCACCACCCTGCGTGAGCGTGGGTTCAAGGTGGCCGACAGCGACGCCAACTTCGTGCTCTTCGAGGTCGGCGGCGACCAGACGGTCGCCTGGCGTCGCCTGCTCGACCGCGGCGTGCTGATCCGCGACGTCGGCCTGCCGGGCTGGCTGCGAGTGACCGCCGGCACCCCTGCCGAAACCGATGCATTCCTGGAGGCCCTGCAGTGAGCCGCACCGCGCGCGTCGAGCGCGTCACCAACGAGACCAAGGTGCTCGTCGAGATCGACCTCGACGGCACCGGCAAGGGCGACCTGAGCACCGGCGTCGGCTTCTACGACCACATGCTCAACCAGCTCGCCCGGCACGGCGGCTTCGACCTGCTGGTGCGCACCGAGGGCGACCTTGAGATCGACGCCCACCACACCATGGAAGACACCGCCATCGCGCTCGGCGAGGCCTTCTCGCGCGCGCTGGGCGACAAGGCCGGCATCCGGCGGTACGGGTCGGCGACCATCCCGATGGACGAGGTGCTGGTCCGCGCGGCGGTCGACCTTTCCGGCCGGCCCTACGTCGTGCACGATGAGCCCGAGCTCGCGCCCTACATCGGCCCGGTCTACCCGACCAGCATGACCCGGCACATTTTCGAGTCGTTCGGCCACGCGGCCCGGCTCACCCTGCACGTCAGCGTGCTGCGGGCCGCCCGCGACGGTGGCAAGGCCGACGCCCACCACGTCGTCGAGACCCAGTTCAAGGCGTTCTCGCGGGCGCTGCGCGAGGCCGTCGAGATCGATCCGCGCAACGCCGGGCAGCTCCCGTCGACAAAGGGCGTGCTCTGATGGCGGTCGTGCTGTTCATCGTGGCCGGGTTCCTGGCCGGCGGTGTGGTGCAGCTCGTGAAGTCGGGGGCCACCAAGTTCAGCATCGGCCTGGTCGGGGTGCTCGCCGCCCTGGCGACGGCGGGCGGCGTGCTCTGGCTGCTCCCCGGGGACAGCTGATGCCGAAGATCGTGGTCCTCGACTACGGGTCAGGCAACCTGCGCTCGGCCGAACGGGCCGTGGCGCGCACCGGGGCCGAGACCACGGTGACCAGCGACCTGACGGCTGCGGCCGAGGCTGACGGGCTGGTCGTTCCGGGCGTGGGGGCGTACGCGGCCTGCATGGCCGGCATCGAGAAGATCGACGCGGGACCGATGATCGCGGCACGGGTCGCCGCCGGGCGTCCGACGCTGGGCATCTGCGTGGGCATGCAGATCCTTTTCGACGCCGGCGTCGAGCACGGGGTCGAGACCAAGGGCCTGGGCCTGCTGCCGGGGGTGGTGAACCGGCTCACGGCCGAGCGCATCCCGCACATGGGCTGGAACACCGTCGACGTGCCGCCGGGGTCGGCGCTGCTGGCCGGGCTCGCCGACGAACGGTTCTACTTCGTTCACTCGTACGCGGCCAATGACCTTGACCTGTTGCGGCGGGCCGGGGCGAAGGTGACCACGGCGAGTCACGACCGGCCGTTCGCGGCGGCGGTCGAGCTCGGGTCGCTCAGCGCCGCGCAGTTCCACCCGGAGAAGTCCGGCGACGCCGGCTACGGGCTGCTGCGCAACTGGGTCGCCGGTCTCTGAGCCATGTCGAAGGAACGCGCCCGGCGGCGGGCCGAACGCCTCGCCGTGCTGGAGAAGGAGAAGTCCGCCCGGGCCCGCAAGGTGGCCCGGCGGCAACGGCGGCGGTCGCTGGTCAAACGGCTCAGGCCCCGCACCCGTACGCGCAACTCGGGCCGGCTGCACCGTCGCAGCCGGAGCGAGCGGGTCGGCATCGTGCTGGTCCCGCTCGTGATCGCCGCCGCGGTCTGGCTGCTGGTGCCCGATCTGTCGTTGCGCATCGTGCTCACCACGCTGCTCGTTCTGTCCGTACCGGCCCTGGTCGTCGTGATCCTGGGGCGCAAGGCCGGATGACACCGAAGGAAGATCGATGACCCTGACCCTGCTGCCCGCGGTCGATGTCGCCGACGGTCAGGCCGTCCGCCTCGTGCAGGGCGCCGCCGGCTCCGAGACGGCCTACGGCGACCCGCTCGAGGCCGCCCTGGCCTGGCAGAACGACGGAGCCGAGTGGGTGCACCTGGTCGACCTCGACGCGGCCTTCGGGCGGGGCTCGAACGCCGAACTGCTGGCCGGTGTGGTCGGCCGCCTCGACGTCAAGGTCGAGCTGTCCGGCGGCATCCGCGACGACGAGTCGCTGACCCGGGCGCTGGCGACAGGCTGCGAGCGGGTCAACATCGGCACCGCCGCCCTCGAGGACCCGGAGTGGTGCGACCGCGTGGTGGCCGAGTACGGCGACCGGGTCGCGATCGGGCTCGACGTGCGCGGCCGCACGCTGTCGGCGCGCGGCTGGACCCGGGACGGCGGCGACCTCTACGAGGTGCTGGCCCGGCTCGACAAGGCCGGCGCGTCGCGCTACGTCGTCACCGACATCACCAAGGACGGCACGATGCGCGGGCCGAACCTCGACCTGCTGCGCGAGGTGTGCGCGGCCACCGACAAGCCGATCATCGCCAGCGGCGGGGTGTCCACGCTGGACGATCTGCGGGCCCTCGCCACGCTCGAGCCGGTCGGGGTCGAGGGCGTGATCGCGGGGAAGGCGCTCTACGCGGGCGCGTTCACCGTGCGAGAGGCTCTGCAGGTCCTTTCCTGAGCCACGACGCCCGGTTATGGCAGTCCTTTCCTGAGCCACGACGCCCGGTTATGGCAGTCCTTTCCTGAGCCACGACGCGCGCAGTGCCTCCACCGTCGCCTGAACCGCTGGGCGGGCGGCGGAGGCCTCGCGCCAGGCGATCACGACGCGGCGCTTCGGCGGCGGCGTGATGCGCACCACCCGTACGCCCTCGGGCAGTTTGTCGGAGCGCGCGAGCCGGGGGATGACCGCGATGCCGAGACCGGCTGCGATCAGGGTGAGCTGGGTCTCGAACTCGCCGACGTGGAAGTCGGGCTGCACTCCGGGAAGCACGCGCAGCAGCCATTCGTGGCAGATGTCGCCGGATTTCGCCGCGATCCACCGCTCGTTCCTCAGGCGCGACAACGCGACCGAGTCGCCGAATCGATGCCCTGTCGGCACGACCAGATCGGCGACGTCCCAACCCAGCTCGACGTGATTGATGCCTTTCGGGTATCGCAGAGCTACCTCGGGCCAGTCGTCGAGCACGGCCAGATCGACGTGCCCGCGGTGCAGCGACTCGAGACCCTCGTGCGGGTTGACCTCGACCAGACCGGTGCTGAGCTGTGGGTGTTCCGAGGCGAGGCGATGCAACGCGTACGGCAGCAGCGCGCGGCACGCCGTCGCGAAGGCCGCCACGGTCAGCCGGCCGACCACCGTGTCGCGATGAGCGGCGAGTGCCGCCTCGGCCTCGTCCACCGTCGCCAATACTTTTTCGGCATGACGCGCGAGGATCTGGCCGGCCTCGGTGAGCCGTAACCGCCGCCCGTCTTTCTCGACGAGTGTGGCGCCGGTCTCGCGTTCGAGCTTGGCGAGCTGCTGCGAGACGGCGGACGGCGTGCAATGCAGCGCCTCACCGGCCGCGAGCACGGTCTTGTAGCTGGCCACGGCGTGCAACGCCCGGAGCCGACCCAGATCGATCATTCAGTCAGGCTACAACTTGAGTGAAGCACATTTCGATAGTGCTTAACGGTCCTGGTGGCCGAGGCTGAACCCATGAGACCGCGCGACATCGGCCTGGCCGTGGCCGTCATGGCTGTTTGGGGCTTCAACTTCGTGGTGATCGAGACCGGCCTCGACCACTTCCCGCCGCTGCTGTTCAACGCGTTGCGCTTCACCCTGGCCGCGTTCCCGGCCGTGCTCTTCGTCGGACGCCCCCAGGTGCCGTGGCGCTGGATCATCGCGGTCGGGCTGATCCTCGGCGTCACCAAGTTCTCGCTGCTCTTCGGCGGGATGGCGGCGGGGATGCCGGCCGGGCTCAGCTCGCTGGTGCTGCAGAGCCAGGCCGTGTTCACGCTGTTCTTCGCGGTCCTTCTGCTGCGCGAGCGGCCCCGGCCCGTACAGATGGCCGGTCTTGCCTTGGCCCTGGCCGGGGTGGGTCTGGTGGCGACCCGGATGGGGGCGAACCTCGGCGCGTTCCTGTTGATCATCGGGGCGGCCGTCGCGTGGGGGCTGTCGAACGTCGTCACCCGCAAGGCGTCCCCGCCCGACACCTTGCGCTTCATGGTCTGGGTCAGCGCCGTCGCGTCCGGGCCGTTGATCGTGCTGTCGTTGCTGGTCGACGGGCCGTCCGCCGACTGGGCCGCGGTCCGGGCGATCGACCTCGAGGCGCTGTCGGCCCTGCTCTACGTCGCGTTGATCTCGACCCTGGCCGGCTTCGCGGTCTGGGGGTCACTGCTCAAGGCGTACGGGGCCTCGACCGTCGCACCGTTCTCCATGCTCGTCCCGTTCTTTGGCATGGCGTCGGCCGCTCTCTTCCTGGGCGAGCGGATCCACGCCGTCGACATCGCCGGGGGAGTGCTCGTCGTGGGCGGCATCCTGTTGGGGCTGACCAGGTTCCGCGTGGTGCCGTCCGGGCTCGTTAAAGTTGGAGCATGACGGTTGCTGTGCGTGTGATCCCCTGCCTCGACGTGGACGCGGGACGGGTTGTCAAAGGGGTCAACTTCGTCGACCTGCGCGACGCCGGCGACCCGGTCGAGCTGGCCGCCGCTTACGACGCGGCCGGCGCCGACGAGCTGACCTTCCTCGACGTGACGGCCTCGTCCGACGACCGCGGCACGATGCTCGACGTGGTCCGGCGTACGGCCGAGTCGGTGTTCATCCCGCTGACCGTGGGCGGCGGTGTGCGGTCGGTCGAGAACGTCGACGTGCTCCTGCGCGCCGGCGCCGACAAGGTGGGCGTGAACACGGCCGCGATCGCCCGCCCTTCGCTGATCCGGGAGATCGCGGAGCGTTTCGGTAACCAGGTGCTCGTGCTCTCGCTCGACGTGCGGCGGTCGGATTCGCAGCCGAGCGGCTGGGAGGTGACGACCCACGGCGGGCGGCGCAGCGCCGGGCTCGACGCGATCGAGTGGGCGGCGCGGGTGGCCGCGCTGGGCGCGGGCGAGATTCTGCTCAACTCGATGGACGCCGACGGCACCAAGGCGGGCTTCGACCTCGACCTGATCGCGGCGGTTCGCGAGGTGGTCGACATCCCGGTGATCGCCAGCGGCGGGGCGGGGGCCGTCGAGCACTTCCCGCCCGCGGTGACGGCGGGCGCCGACGCGGTGCTGGCAGCCAGCGTGTTCCACTTCGGAGACCTGACGATCGGCGAGGTCAAGCAGTCGCTGCGCGAGGCCGGCAACCCCGTACGGTGAAAGGCTCTTGACCTTGCGGGCGTGACGATCAAGGCCGTACGGGTTTATCACGACCGGGGGCTGCTGCCGGAGCCGGAGCGCGACTCGTCCGGCTACCGGCGGTACGACGCGGACCACGCGATCCAACTCGTCAAGATCAGAACGTTGGTGCAGGCGGGGGTCCCGCTGGCCCGGATCCGCGCGATGCTCGCCGCCGGGCCGGAGGAGTTCGCGGTCGCCATCGCCGAGATCGACCGTGCTCTGAACGAGCGGGCCGAGGAGCTGCGCCGCACCCGGGAGCGGATCGCGCAGCTCCACAGTGGCGACCGGCTGTTCGTCTCGGCCAACGTCGCCGGCTATCTGGACGAGCTGCGCCGGGCCGGGGTCGGCGAGCGCAGCATCCGGCTGGAGCGGGACCTGTGGATCCTGCTCCAGTCGGTGGCACCCGAGCAGGCCGCGGCCTGGGCCACCGATAAGCTCGACGCCGGCACCGACCCGGAGTACCGCGCGATCTACGTCGAGTACGACGCCGCGTTCGACTGGTCGCCCGACGATCCGCGCTTGTTTCCGCTCGCTCGGCGGACGCGTGACTGGTTCGCCGCCCGCGACCCGGGGGAGCAGGCGGAGGCGCCAGCCGACCCGGCCGCCGCCCATCTCGCCGCCGTGACGGCCGGCGCCGCCTCGCCGGCCTGGTCGCGCATCGCCGAGCTGGCGAGCCGCCTGCCCTGAGCCGCGCTCCCGCTCAGCGCCGATCCGCCGGCTCGACGGCTCCCTTTTCAGCGGTCGCCGGGTTCAGCGGTCGCCGGGTTCAGCGGTCGTCGGCGAGGCGGTGGCGGTATTCGCGGACGGCGGCGTTGTAGGTCTGGTCGTCGAGGGTCCAGTCGAAGTCGCCGGGCTCGCTCGCGCGGTTGAGCTGGGTCTGCAACGTCATGACGGCCGACGACAGGCCGCTGAAGGGCCGGCCGCGCCAGAGCTGCTCGCCGGCCGGGGCGACTTCGACCAGATCGTCCTCGACGACCAGCAGGCCGGCGCCGGCCAGACGGCGCATCGACCCTTCGAGCTCGGCCCGCCCCGGGACGCTGTGGTGCAGGAAGTCGGCGGCGGCGAGCACGTCGGCCAGGCTCGCCCCGGCCATGGGCAGGGCGGCGTGCTGGGCCCGGTCACGCTCGAGGCGTTCGGCGATGACCGCGCTCACGAAGATCCAAGCGTCGTTCCATTGCCAGGTGCCAGCCCCCATGCGGCAATGATGCCGTGCCGCGGCGGCGTCGGGAAGCGAATGTGTCGCGATGATCACAAAGCTGTGACCGATGATCTTGACTGCTAAACCGAATCAGGCGGGCCATCGGCGTGTCTCATGTGGACACGAGCTCGGCGTGAGTGAACGTGAGGGCCCGGGCATGACCGTGCTTGCTCCCGCGTGATCAGCAGGTCCGGCTCAGCGTCTCAGCCGCCCGCTCGCGCCGGCGGGCGAGAGCGGCCGTGCGGGTCAGTGGCCGAGAGCGGCCGTGCGGGTCAGTGGCCGAGAGCGGCCGTGCGGGTCAGTGGACGAGGTCGCCGTGTGGGTCAATGGGCGAGGGCCGGCTCCCCCTCCGGGGCGCGCACGGTGCACAGCGGCAGGAAGAGATGGACCAGCGGGCCGATGGCGAGAGCGTACGCGATCGTGCCGATCCCGACCGTGCCCCCGAGCAGGAATCCCACCAGGAGGACCGAGAGTTCGATCGTGGTGCGGACGAGCCGGATCGACAGCCGCGGGAACCGGCCCACGATCCCGGTCATCAGCCCGTCGCGCGGTCCGGGCCCGAACCGGCTGCCGATGTAGAGCCCGGTCGCCAGCGCGTTCAGCAGGATGCCGCCGACCAGGTAGCCGACCCGCGCCGGGACGCCGGAACCCGCGGGCAGCACGGCCAGCGCGCCGTCGACCACGAACCCGATCACGACCAGGTTGGCGATCGTGCCGAAGCCGGGGCGCTGGCGCAGCGGGATCCACAGCAGCAGGATCGGGATGCCGAGCAGGATCACCACCCAGCCGAAGCTCATTCCGGTGACCTCGGACAGGCCCTGGTGGAACACGTCCCAGGGGTTGAGCCCGAGCGCCGACTCGACCATGAACGCCATGCTCACGCCGTAGAGGGCCAGCCCGATGAAGAGCTGAACGACGCGGCGGGTGAGACGGCGGTCTCCACTGGGCTTCATGAGTGCCACTCTGAAGGCCAATTGTGCAAAGCTGAAGTGCCAATTTCGTGGAGGTGGATGTGACGACGACGATACGCGGGGACCAATTGGCCCGGCTGCTCGGTCAGTGGCACTCGCTTCCGGGCCGGCATCGCAGCCCCGACTACGCGGCCCTGGCGGCTTCGGTGCGGGGTCTGCTGGCCGACGGCCGGCTGCCTTTGGGCGTACGCCTCCCGGCCGAACGCGAACTGGCCGAGTCGCTCGCCGTGAGCCGCACGACGGTCAGCGCGGCCTACCGCACCCTGCGCGAGACCGGGCACCTCACCAGTCGCCGCGGCGCCGGGAGCTGGACCACCCTGCCCAACGGTCACCGTGTCGCCACCTCGGGCCTGTGGGCTCCGCTCGACGACCGCGACGTCATCGACCTGGGCGTGGCCGCTTCGGCAGCGCCGCCCGAGCTGGTTCCGGCCGCCCGCGCCGCCGCCGACGACCTGCCGCGCTATCTGGGCAGCGCCGGCTACCACCCGACCGGGCTGATCGAGCTGCGTGAGGCGGTCGCGGCCGGCTTCCGTGAGCGGGGCGTCGCCACCTCGGCCGAGCAGATTCTCATCACCGGCGGCACCCAGCAGGCCCTCGACCTCGTGCTGCGGCTGCTCTGCCCGCCCGGTTCGCCGGTGTTGGTCGAGGCGCCGACCTATCCGAACGCGCTCGCCGCCCTCTCGGCCCGCCGCGCCCGCATCGACACGCATGGGCTCGACACGGCGACCGGGTGGGACGGCGAGATGCTGCTCGGTGCCCTGCGTCAGACGCGCCCGCGACTGTCGTACGTGATCCCGGAATTTCACAACCCGACCGGGCATCTGATGCCGGCCGAGCTGCGGGAACGGCTGGTCGCCACGGCGCACAGCACCGGCACCGACCTGGTCGTCGACGAGTCGTGGGTCGACCTGCAGCTCGACGGCGATCGGATGCCGCCGCCGGTCGCCCACTCCGACCGGCACTCGCGCGTGGTGACGATCGGGGGCATGAGCAAGGCGTACTGGGGTGGGCTGCGCATCGGGTGGGTGCGCGCGTCGGCCCCGCTGGTGCAGCGTCTCGCCGCGATCCGGGTGGGTGTCGACATGGCCAGCCCGGTGCTCGAGCAGCTCGTCGCCGTCCGCCTGCTGCGCGACGCCTCGAAGATCGTCAAGGACCGCCGGATCGAGCTGCGCCGTCAGCGCGACACCCTGGCCGCCGAGGTGGAGCGGCTGCTGCCGGAGTGGAACTTCGTGCTGCCGGCGGGCGGGGCGACCATCTGGGCCGAGCTCGACGGCCCGATCTCGAGCGCCTTGGCCCGCGCGGCCGAAGACGTGGGGGTGCGCCTCGCCCCGGGCCCGCGCTTCGGTCTGGACGGCACGTTGGAGCGCTTCCTGCGCCTGCCGTTCACGCTTCCCCCCGAAGACCTGACCGAGGCCGTACGTCGAATCGCGTCGGTCCGTCACGACCTGGAGAGCGCCCCCGGCCCGTCGTGGCGTACGCCCGCGGTGATCGCCTGAACGGCGCCGTTGTCGGCCGTCCTAACTCGGACACCGCTGTTCTCGGCCGCTGGGAGTCGCGCCGGTCGCCGCTCTTCGTCGTCGGCGCCCAGAACAGCCAAACGCCGTCGCGTATCTAGACCAGCCAGGCGCCGTCGGGTGTCTAGACCAGCCAGACGCCGTCGCGCATCACCAGGCTGCCGGATATTTCTGACTCGTTGCGCCATGCCCGGATGCGTTCGGGACGAAGGGCGAGAAAGACGTAGCCGCTGCCGGCCGTGCGGGGATCCCAGTCGTTCTGTTCGGCGTAGGCCTCCCCGGCCGCGCCTGACTCGCCCACCGGGATGGTCTCGTCGAGCACCGCGTCGATCAGCACGACGTCGCGAGTGTCGCCCAAGGCGATTCTGGCTCGGCCGCTGCGAGTCAGGTTGCGCCCGGTGGGGCTCTTCGAGGCGGTGGCGAGCAGCACCCGTTCGCCGAACCAGGCCAGGGTGAGCGGCACAAGATAGGGATCGCCGTCGGCCGTCGCCACCCAGGCGTCGGCGACCGGTGCGTTCAGTTTGGCCAGCACGTCGGCCTTGCGCTCGGGGCCGGAACGAGGCTCGTCGGTCATGGAAGCAGCGTAGATGCGGCCGGCGCGAAACAGCGCCCGTCGTTCATCGGCGCAGCGTAAATGCGCCCGATCCGAAACGGCGTCCGTCGTTAATCGGCGCAACGTGAAGGCGGCCGGCGTAGAACGTCGGCCGCCTTGAACGCCTGGATCAGATCTGCGCGAGCGAACCCGCGTACATCTTGTCGATCTGCTCGGCGAAGTTGGCCTCGACCGAGCGCCGCTTGATCTTCATCGAGGGCGTGATCTCGCCGGCCTCGATGCTCAGGTCGCGGGGCAGGATCGCGAACTTCTTGATCGTCTCCCAGCGGTTGAGTTTGCCGTTGAGCTGCTGCACGTACTCCGCGACCATCTTCTCGGTCTCGGGGGCCGCGCAGATCTCGGCGTAGCTCTTGCCCTCGAGCGGGGTGCCCGCGGCCCAGCCCTTGATCGCATCTTCGTCGAGCGAGATCAGCATGGTGACGAAGTTGCGGGCCTGGCCGACCACGACCGCCTGCGACGTGTAGGGGCAGACGGCCTTGAACTGGCCTTCGATCGCGCTCGGCGCGATGTATTTGCCACCGGACGTCTTGACGAGGTCTTTCTTGCGGTCGGTGATCTTCAGGAAGCCCTCGGAGTCGAGCTCGCCGATGTCGCCGGTGCGCAGCCAGCCGTCCTCGGTGAACGCCTCGGCGGTCTCCTTGGGCAGGTCGTGGTAGCCGCGCATGACCGGGCGGCCGCGCAGCAGCACCTCGCCGTCCGAGTCGATCTTGCACTCAAGGTCGCCGAGCGCGAGCCCCACCGTGCCGATCTTGAGCTTGTCGAGCCGGTTCACGAAGTTGGCCGCGCTGCTCTCCGTCAGGCCGTAGCCCTCCATGATCGGAAGGTTCGCGGCCGCGAAGAACTCGGCGATCTCGCGGCTGAGCGGCGCCGAGCCGCTGACCAGCACGCGCAGCCGCCCGCCGAGACGGGTCTGCAGCTTCGAGAAGACCAGCTTCTCGGCGATCGTGTATTTCAGCTTGAGCCCGCCCGGGATCGGCTTTCCGGCCTGGTCGAGGGCGACTTTCTGCTTGCCGACGCCGACCGCCCAGCCGAAGATCTTGGCCTTCGCGCCGCCGGCGCCCAGCGCCGTGGTGACGGTCTTGTTGTAGACCTTCTCGAAGATGCGGGGAGCGGCGCACATGAGCGTCGGCTGCACCACCGAGAGCATGTCGACCAGCTTCTCGACGCGGCCGTCGACGTAGGTCGGGACGCCCACGTGCACGATGCCGCAGAGCAGCGTCTTGCCGAACGAGTGCGACAGCGGAAGCCACAGATATTGCAGGTCGGTCGACTCGAACAGGCCGAGGCTCTCCTGAGCGACGCCCTCCCACGTCCAGCCGGCGTGCAGCAGCTGCACACCCTTGGGCCGGCCCGTGGTGCCCGAGGTGTAGATCAGGGTGGCCAGGTGTTCGGGGCCGATCGACGCGACGACCTCGTCGATCAGGGTCGGCCGCTCACGCAGCACGGCCGCGCCGCGCTCCTCGAGGTCGGCCAGCGTCATCTGCGGCGGCGTCGCGCCCGCGTCGGCCGGACCGTCGATGAGCACCACGTGCGTCACGTCGGTGTCGATGCCCGAGATCTTCAGCGCCTGCTTGGCGTTCTCCGCGATCAGCACCTTCGACCCGGAGTTGGCCACGATGTAGCCGGCGTCCTCGGGCTCGGTGGTCGGGTAGACCGTGGTGGTCGCCGCGCCCGCGCAGTTGATGCTGAGGTCGGCGAGCACCCACTCGAAGCGCGTGCCGGACAGGATCGCGACCCTGTCCTCCAGCCCGACACCGAGGTCGTGAAGGCCCGCCGCGATCGCCGAGGCGCGCTCACCGACCTGCGCCCACGTGAACCAGACCATGCCCGTGTCGTCGGCGTTCGGAATCGCGAAGGCCTGGCCGTTAGGGGTAGCGGCCACGCGCTTGAAGAACATGTCGGGAATCGACCGGTAGGGAACTTCAAGAGCCATCGGCGCCGCCTTAGGTGCAGTTGACTTGGGGGAGTTAACTTTTCGTTACCGCGCAGGGTATTGGCCCGGGGGCAAGAGGGCTAGTGCCACCCTCGGCACCCGCCGCGACCGGGGATGTTCACCCCCAGTGTATCGACCGCCACATCTCACCGTCTCACGACGTGAAACCTGCCGCGCGCGGCGCCTTGCGGGCCTTCGTCCTGTTTTGATGGCCGTCTCCGCAGCCACCCACTTGCTTGCACTACGGCATCTATTTCTCAGCACATTCCCAGGCGGATCAGAGCTCGGGTGCGTCCGGTGTCCTTCAGCGCGGAACTGCCGCTGGTGGCGTTCAACGTTCCGGCCGGCGCCGACCTGACCGCGATCAAGCGGCGGCTGGAGCAGGGCGAGGCTGACGGCTGGTGGGACAACGAGCTGGGTTGCGAGACCCCGGCGTGGCGGGACGCCTGAGGGTCAGGCGGGGGCCAGCTCTTCGATCGGGCGCATGTCTCTTATCGCGGGGGCGAAGGTCGCGGTCAGGGCCGACGCGGAGACGGCGGCGGCGAAGAGCAGGATGCCGGCGGCCGGCGAGAAGGCGGTCACGAAGACGCCGGCCAGGAACGGGGCCGCGGCCGCGGCGGACATCGCGACCAGGAAGATGACGCTCAGGACCCGGCCCTGCAGGTGGTCGGGGGTCATCGCCGCCTGGTAGCCGAACAGGGCCGCGTTGCAGGCCGGGCCCACGAAGATGGCCAGCGCGATCGGGGCGGCCGCGGCGACGCTCGTGGTCAGCAGCGCGCTGACCATCAGCAGCAGCGTCGCCGCCCAGCAGAGCGCGCGGATCAGGACGGCGAAGGACAGCCGGCGTTGCAGGGCCGGTGCGGCCAGGGCCCCGATCAGGCCGCCGGCCCCGACGATCGTCTCGGTCAGGCCGATCACGCCAGGGGCCACGTCGCGGCTCTGCAGCGTGATGATGATCGTGAAGATGGCGCCGTAGAGGGCGAAGTTCAGCGGTGCCGCGATGATCAGGACGGATCTCAGGAACGGGCTGCCGAAGACGAAGCGCAAACCTTCCAGCAGGGCCGAACCCCGGCCCGCGCGACGGGGCGGCCGGTCGGACTGCAGCGGCTTGCGGATCAGGGCGATGCCGACGAGCGAGGCCAGATAGGACAGCGCGTTGCCGACGAATGGGAGCGCGCTGGTGATGCCGAAGAGCAGGCCGCCCAGCGGTGGCCCGACCAGCGACGTTCCGTAGCTGCGGGCCTCGTTGCGGGCCACGGCGGCGGGGAGCTGCGTAGCGGGGACGATGCTGCGCAGCGCCGCGTGCTCGGTCGTGTTGAACAGCGACCCGCAGACGGCGTCGATCAGGGCGACGATCACGATCCAGGCGAGGCCGGCGTGGCCGCCGGCGACCGCGACGGCCAGCAGCAGGAAGGCGATCAGGCGGATGGCGTCGCAGGTCAGCATGGCCCGGCGGCGGTTGAGCTGGTCGGCCAGCACACCGGAGGGAAGGCGGCAGACCAGCTTGGTGAGCTGCGCCGCCGTGCCGACGGTGCCGGCCATGACCGCCGAGTGGGTCACTTCCAGAACGAGCAGGGGGATGGCCAGGGTGGCGATCGCGCCGCCCAGATCGGACAGGCATTGACTCGTCCACAGCAGAGTGAACTCACGGTTGCGCCAGAGGGTGCTCACACTGCGGCCCCGGAAGTGTGAACTCTCCGCAGTCTCATGGTCACGCAACGCAGAATATGTACTGCATCCAATCTCTGCCGTCGACTGACATCTATCCGCCAAGGGGTGCCCGGCCCCGCAAAAGGGACCGGGCACCCCGAATGAAGCGCTACTGGACGACGAACAGCAGGCGGTTCGGCGAGTTGGTGCCGGGGTTGGTGACCACGCCGGTGGTGGCGTTGGCGACCAGGTTTTCGCGCACCTGGGCCGGGGTCAAGCCGGTGTTGCGCGAGAGCACCAGGGCCGCCGCGCCGGCCACGTGCGGGCTCGCCATCGACGTACCGCTGATGGTGTTTGTGGCTGTGTTCGAGGTGTACCAGTCCGACGTGATCGACGAACCGGGCGCGAAGATGTCGAGGCAGGAGCCGTAGTTCGAGTAGCTTGCCCGGGCGTCCGTGCTGGTGGTGGCGCCGACAGTGATCGCGGCGGGAACGCGCGCGGGCGACGAGTTGCAGGCGTTCGCGGTCGAGTTGCCGGCCGCCAGGGCGAAGGTGATGCCTCGCGAGATCGCCGTGTTGACCGCGTTGTCGAGGCTGCTGCTGGCGCCGCCGCCGAGGCTCATGTTGGCCACCGCGGGCCGGGCCGTCTGGTTGCCGACCCAGTTGACGCCGGCGATGACACCCGCCGTCGTGCCGCTGCCCGAGCAGTTCAGCACGCGTACGCCGACCAGCCGCACTGCCTTCGCGACGCCGTAGGTCGTGCCGCCGACCGTGCCCGCGACGTGCGTACCGTGGCCGTTGCAGTCGACCGCGCCGGTGCCCACGGCGTCGTAACCGGCGACCGCGCGGCCGCCGAAGTCGTTGTGCGTGTAACGGATGCCGGTGTCGATGATGTACGCCGTGACGTTCGAAGCGGTGACGGGATAGGTGTACGTCGTGCTCAGCGGGCGGGCGCGCTGGTCGATGCGGTCGATGCCCCAGGTGGCGTTGGTCTGCGTGGCCGACAGCGAGATGGTCTGGTTCTGCTCGACGTAGGCGACGCCGGGCGAGGCCGCGAGCCGCTTGGCCTGCGCCTCGCTCATGCTCGCCTCGTACCCGTTGATGATGCTCAACTGCTGCCTGACCTGGCCGCCGACGCTGCTGGCGAGTGTCTTGGCGCCGGGCTGGAGCACGACGATGTAGCTGCCGGGAACCGCGGTGGCGGTGCCGGCGAGGCGGATCTCCCCGGTGGGGGCGGCCACGGCGGGCGTGCTGAGCGCCGCGGTGCTGACGACGGCTAGGAAGGTGGCGGCGAGGGTGCGACGGGTCACCATGCTGGTCCTCCTGTATCGACATCCATCACTTCAATACTCAGGAGGGTAGGCGGGACGGCCCTCGATCGCATGCATACCGAATAGGCCATAGCGTGGAGAATGCGCAGGTGGACCTGATCATCCGGCTGGACGAGGCGGACGGGAAGACGTCCGCGGTCTATCGCGCGCTGCGGGCGGCGATCGCCGACGGACGGCTGCCTGCGGGCGAGCGGCTGCCGGCGACGCGGGCGCTCGCGACCGATCTGGGGGTGGCGCGCGGCAGTGTGGCCGCGGCCTACGAGCGGCTCACCGCCGAGGGTTATCTCGCCGCCCGGGTCGGCGCGGGCACGTTCGTGGTCGGGGCGCCGCGGACGACGGCTCGCCGCCGGGCCACCGCCGACCCGTTGCGACCCCGGGCCGACTGGACCTTCGAGCCGCTCGCGACCAGCGGCGCCATGCGCAAGCCGCGCTACGACTTCCGCACCGGCATCCCCGACGCGGGCCTCTTCCCGTTCGACGCGTGGCGCCGGCTGGTCACCGCCGAGCTTCGGTGGAGAGCCAACAACCCCGGCACGTACGGGGAACCGGCCGGGCACCCGGCGCTGCGCGAGGCGATCGCGCGCTATCTCGGCGTCTCGCGCGGCGTGCGCACGACCGCTGACGACGTGGTCGTGACCAACGGCGCCCAGCACGCGTTCGACCTGATCGCGCGCGTTCTGGTGCGGCCGGGCGACGTCGTCGCGGTCGAGGAGCCGGGCTATCCGCCGGCCCGGCGCATCCTGGCCGCGCTGGGGGCGAAGGTCACCGGCGTCCGCGTCGACGACGAGGGCCTGGTCGTGACGGAGTTGCCCGCCGCGGCCAGGCTGGTCTACACGACGCCGTCGCATCAGTTCCCGCTCGGCCGCGCGATGAGCCTGGCCCGGCGGCGTGAGCTGCTCGACTGGGCCCGCGCCCGGCCGGCGGCGATAGTCGAGGACGACTACGACAGCGAGTTCCGCTTCTCGGCCCGTCCCCTCGAGCCGCTGCACAGCCTCGACGCCGCGGGTCGCGTGCTCTACGTGGGCACGTTCTCCAAGAGCATGATTCCCGCCGTACGCACCGGGTTCGTCCTCGCCACCCCCGGTCTGCGCGAGGCCCTGACCGCCGCGCGGCAGCTCAGCGACGGCTACGGCCAACCAGCCGTGCAGGCCGCCCTCGCCCGCTTCCTCGACGAGGGCCTGCTCGCACGGCACGTTAGAAAGGCCGGCAAGGCGTACGCCACCAGGCACGCCCGCATCGTGTCGGCGCTCGACCGGATGCCGGGTCTCGACGTCGTCCCGTCCGCGGCCGGGCTGCACGTCGCCGCGCTGACCAGCGCCGACACGGGCGCGGTGGTCAGCGCGGCGGCTCGCGCCGGTCTGGCCGTCGAGGACCTGAGCGACTACTCGGAGGGCTCGCCGACCAGGCAGGCGGGCTTCGTGTTCGGATTCGGCGCGGTCGACCCAGCGCTGCTCGACGAGGGGATGACTCTGTTCGCCGCGCTCCTGGCCCGCCACGCCTGATAGGCCAGCGAGGCCGCGACGATCACGAGGCTGAGCAGCGCGGGCAGCCCGGTGAGCCAGAGCAGCCCGACCACCGAGACCAGGCCGACGCCGGCGACGACCCGGGCGCGCCCGCGCGGCAGCAGGCGCAGCGCGGCTGCCGTGCCCAGCACGTAGACCAGCGTGAAGCAGCCGGTGACCAGCAGCAGCGAGGTGTGCAGGTCGATCGGGAGGAAGGCCGAGGCGATGCTGCCCAGGAAGACCGCGGTCAGCGCCTTGCGGGGCGTGCCCGCCAGCCGGGCCGGCAGCGCACCGTCACGGGCCAGGGCCGCCCCGAGCTGCGAGGCCCCGGCGAGGTAGGCGTTGACGGCCCCGACCGTGAGCAGGACGGCGACGATCGCGGTGATCACCCGTACCGGACCACCGAGGCCGGAGGCGAGCAGGTCGGCCAGCGGCGCCGAACTGCCGGCCAGGCCGGGGCCGAGCACGAGCACGCTGGTGGCGGCGATCGCCAGGTAGAGGACGCCGACGATGACGACGGCGATCGACGTCGCCCGGGGCACGTCGCGGCGCGGGTTGCGGTAGGAGGCGGCCAGCGACGAGACGGCCTCCCAGCCGGCGAAGCCCCAGACCAGCACGGCGGCGGCCGACCCGATCCCGGCCCAGCCGTGCGGGGCGAACGGGGTGAGGTTGTCGAAGCTGGCGTGCGGCAGGGCGGCGATCACGGTGACGACCAGCAGCAACGCGAGCACACCGGTCAGCACGAGCTGCACCCGGCCCGAGACCCGCAGGCCGAACCAGTTCATCGTGAAGACGGCGCCGACGATGACGAGGAAGGTCAGCAGCATCGTGGTGCGGCCGCCGCCGAGTACGTCGGCCACGTACCCGCCGGCGAACGCGGTCGCGGCCGGGGCGCCGAGCGGGACCGCGAAGAAGAAGCACCAGCCGATCGCGGCGCCGACGCGCGGGCCGAACGCCAGCCGCACATAGGTGGAGACGCCGCCGCCGTCCGGGTGCCGGGCCCCGAGCGCGGCGAAGGTCAGGGCCAGTGGGGCGGACAGGACGATCAGCGCGAGCCAGGCGACCAGCGACGCGGGTCCGGCGACCTCGGCGGCCAGGGCCGGCATCGAGATCACGCCGGTGCCGAGAACGGCGCCCACGCACAGCGCGGCCCCCTGGGCCAGGGACAGTCCGGATTTCGAGCTCGTCATGCCTTCACGCTAGGCCCGCATTGGCTCGCCGTTTGGACCAATTCCGGTCAGATCAAATGGGCCAAATGAGGGTTCTTCAGGGCGGTGGAGACCCAAGCCGCCAACCTCCGCGGGGTGCAGCTCCAGGTCGGCCCTGAAGAACCCTCATTCACAGGGCCAGGCGAGCGTTGCGCAGGTCGTCGCCGTCGACCGTGACCCGCGCGTTCTCCTTGCGGCCGGTCACGAAGAGCGCGATCTCGCCGGGCGGCCCGGACAGGGTGGCCGACGGCGTGTCGCCGACGTCGAAAGACCCGTACCCGTCGGCGTTGACCCGGACCCGCACACCGGCCCGCCGAAGAGTGAGTCTGCCGGTCACCCGGACGGCCTTCCACAGCGCCGACTCGAAGCCCCGGTCCAGGTCACGCGGCTGCCAGCCGGGCTGACCGCGCCGCGCGTCCTCGTGGTGCACGAAGAACTCGATGGTGTTCGTGACCTCGTCCAGGAGAGGATTGCTCACCGGGCTCCACCATGGCGCCCTCCGCGCGTCGTGCACGATCTCGGCGTACGGGCGGGCCGCGATGCCCAGCCGCACGCGTTCGGCATAGCCGTGCAACGGCGGCAGCAACCCGCCGGCCGCCGCGTCGGGCCGGCGGTCGCGCAGCACCAGGTGAGCCGCGAGGTCGCGGGTGGTCCAACCCTCGCAGAGAGTGGGCTGGTCAGGGCCGAGACGCAGGAGCAGGTCGGCGAGCAGTCGCCGTTCGCGCTGGGCATAGGCGGTCACTACGTGATGGTAGACACAGGGTGCGATGGTGAACGGCGGCGCGGTGTTCGGCAGGATGGGTATGTAAGGCCGGAACCGCCGGCGAATCCTTACCAGTCGGGTAGGAAATCTTGAGCACCAGGTCCAGCCGCGATGTGCTGGTACGGGGACTGCGGGTGCTGGGTCAGGCGATCAAGGCGGAGCCTCGCCTGTTCACGATCGGCGTCGTCGGCAGCAGCGTGTTCGGTCTGCTGGTCATCGCCAACTCGTACGTCGTCGGCGGCATCATCGGCCGTGTCGTCGTGCCCGCGTTCAACGACGGGTCCACCAGCACGGGCACCCTCGTACTGATCGCCGTGATCTTCCTCGGCCTCAGCGTGCTGCGCGTCGCCAGCATCTTCGGCCGTCGTCTCGGCGCCGGCTACATGCAGTTCCGTCTCCAGGCCCGCTACCGACGCGCGGTCACCCGGCGCTATCTGTCGCTGCCGCCCTCCTGGCACCAGAAACACGCCACCGGCACCCTGCTGTCCAACGCGAACTCCGACGTCGAGGCGGCCTTCGTACCGATCGCGCCGTTGCCCTTCGCCGTCGGCACCATCGTCATGATCGTCGCCGCGGTGATCGCGCTCTTCCTCACCGACTGGGTGCTCGCGCTGGTCGGCGTCACGCTCTTCCCCGCCCTGTTCGGCATGAACGTCGTCTACTCCCGATACATGTCGCCGCGCCAGATCAAGGCCCAGCAGATGCGGGCCAAGGTCAGCGCGGTCGCCCACGAAAGCTTCGACGGCGCCCTGGTCGTCAAGACGATGGGCCGCGAGGAAGACGAGTCGCGCCGCTTCCGCGTCTACGTCGACGAACTGCGCGACTCGCTGATCGCGGTGGGCCGGCTGCGCGGTCTGTTCGACCCGCTGATGGACTCGCTGCCCAGCGTCGGCACGCTCGCCGTGCTGCTGCTCGGCGCCTGGCGGCTGCAGGACGGCGCGATCAGCGTCGCCGAGCTGGTCACCGTGTCGTTCCTGTTCACCGTGCTGGCCTTCCCCGTACGGGCGATCGGCTGGGTGGTCGGCGAACTGCCCCGCAGCGTCGCCGGCTGGGAGAGAGTCCAGGCCGTGCTGGCCGCCGACGGCGATCTCACGTACGGCTCGGCCGTCGCCCCCGGCCCCGGCCCGGCCACCCTGCGTTTCGACAAGGTCGACTTCGCGTACGGGGACGGGCCGCTGGTCCTCAACGACGTCACCTTCACCGTGCCGCCCGGCCGCACGGTCGCCCTGGTCGGCGCGACCGGCTCGGGCAAATCGACGATCGCGTCGCTCGCGGTGCGCCTGGTCGACCCGGACAGCGGGCAGATCTCGCTCGACGGGGTGCCGCTGCCCTCGCTCACCGAGCCTGCCCTGACCAGCGCGTCCGCGCTCGTGCCGCAACTCCCGTTCGTCTTCGACGACACCGTGCGCGGCAACATCACGCTCGAACGCGACGGGCTCGACGACGAGGCCGCCTGGTCGGCGCTGCGCCTGGCCCAGGCCGACGGCTTCGTGACCAAGCTGCCCGACGGGCTCGACACCGCGGTCGGCGAACGCGGCACATCGCTGTCAGGCGGCCAGCGGCAGCGGCTCACCCTGGCCCGCGCCCTGGCCGGCCGGCCGCGGCTCCTCGTGCTCGACGACGCGACCAGCGCCGTCGACCCGCGCGTCGAAGCGGCCATCCTCGCGTCGCTGCGCGGGCGGGACGCGGGGGCGTCGATCCTCGTCGTCGCCTACCGGCGCGCCACGATTGCGCTCGCCGACGAGGTCGTCTATCTCGAACAGGGCAAAGTCGTCGCCGCCGGCACCCACACCGAGCTGCTGGCCAACCACGAGGGCTACGCCGAGCTCGTCACCGCGTACGAGAAAGCCGACGCGGAGAAGGTCGAAACATCATGACTCAGGGCACCCTCGCCACCGTGCGCCGCGGCTTGGCGCTCTCGCCGGAACTGCGGCCCGGCCTGGCCGGGACGATCGGGCTGGCCGTCGTGCAGATGGCCGGCCGCGTCGCCGTGCCGATCGCCGTGCAGCAGGGCATCGACCACGGCATCCGCGGCGCCGGCGGGCCCGACCTCGGCTTCATCGTCGTAGTCGTGGCGCTCACCTTCGTCGCCCTGATGATCTCCACGTTGGCCGGTTACCTGATGACCCGCCGCCTGTTCACAGTCAGCGAGACCGCGCTCGGCGGGCTGCGCTCACGCACATTCCGCCACATCCACGACCTGTCGATGCTGCACCAGCAGTCCGAACGCCGCGGCACGATGGTGTCCCGCGTGACCAGCGACGTCGACCAGATCTCGACCTTCCTGCAAACCGGCGGCGTGCAGTTGCTGCTGGCCAGCGGTCAGCTGCTGGTCTCCACGATCGTGATGTTCGTCTACTCGTGGCAACTCACGATCGTCGTGCTGCTCGCCTTCGGGCCGGCCGTCGCGGTGATCCGGCTCTTCCAGAAGCGGCTCGCGGCGGTCTACGGCGCGGTCCGCGAACGCACCGGCGTGATGCTGGGCGCCATCGCCGAAAGTGTCGTCGGGGCCATGGTCATCCGGGCGTACGGGGTGGCCGGCCGCACCGAGAAAAGGCTCGACGACTCGATCGGCCGGCTCGAGACCGCCCAGCGGCGCGCCATGCGGACAAGTGTGACCAGCTTCTCCAGCGGCGAGATCGGGGCCGGACTCGCGCTGGCCGGGGTGGTCGTCGTAGGCGTGCTCATCGGCGTCGACGGCGGGCTGTCAGTCGGGCGCCTCACCGCGTTCCTGTTCCTGGTGACGCTGTTCATCCAGCCGGTGCAGATCGCCACCGACATGCTGAACGAAGCGCAGAACGCGGTGGCGGGGTGGCGTCGCGTACTCGACGTACTCGACGTGGAACCCGACGTCAAAGACCCGGACGAGGTCGGAGTCGACCTGCCGGCAGGGCCGCTGTCGGTGCGCTTCGACGACGTGTCATTCAGCTACCCGGGCGGGCCGATCGTGCTCGCCGACGTCGACCTGGAGATCAAGCCACGTACGAAAGTAGCCGTGGTCGGAGAGACCGGAAGCGGGAAGACCACATTCGCGAAGCTGCTCACCCGGCTGATGGACCCGGTCTCCGGTGCCGTGCTGCTGTCCGGGACACCGCTGCGCGACGTGCGGTTCGCGGCCCTGCGGTCGCGGGTGGTGATGGTGCCGCAGGACGGATTCCTGTTCGACGCGACAATCGCGGAGAACATCCGCTTCGCCGAGCCCTCCCTGACCGATGCCCAGCTGACGGCGGCCTTCACCGAACTGGGGCTGGCCGACTGGCTGAGTGGGCTGCCGGGCGGGCTCGAGACGCCAGTCGGGGAGCGCGGGGAATCGCTGAGCGTGGGGGAGCGGCAGCTCGTGGCCCTGGTACGCGCCTATGTTGCCGACCCGGATCTGCTGGTGCTCGACGAGGCGACCAGTGCAGTCGACCCGGCCACCGAAGTGCGGCTGCAGAGGGCGCTCGACACGGTGACCCGCGGCCGGACGACCGTGGCGATCGCGCACCGGTTGTCTACGGCACAGGCGGCGGATGAAGTGATCGTCGTGGATGCGGGGCGGGTGGTGCAGCGGGGGGCGCATTCGGCGCTGGTCGCGGAGGAAGGGTCGATTTACGCCAAGCTGTATGCGTCTTGGCTGGAACAGACTCGGTGAGCTGAGCTTATGGGCTCCGCTTCGCTCCGCCGGCGATTGCCCCTTTGAGGCTGATGGGCAGGGACCCGTTTTTCCGCCGTCGCACACCCCGCGACGTCGAAAAAACGGGTCCCTGCCCATCAGCGGGGCAATCGCGGGTCGCTAGACTTCGAGCGAGTTCGCGCAAAATATGGGGTTTTGGTGGGGTGCAACCCTTGGTGGATGGGTTGGGTGGGTTGACGCCGGTGGGTTTGTGGTTAGCGGGCGTAGAACTCGACTACCAGTTGCTCGTCGCACTGGACGCGGATCTCTGAGCGCTCGGGGAGGCGCAGGACGGTGATGCGCAGGTCCTCTACGGCGGTTGAGAGGTAGGGGGCTGTGGGGCCGTCCAGGTGGGCGCCGGCGGCGGCCAGCTGGAACGGGGGCTTTTGGCGGCTCTTGTCGCGGACCGCGATCACCTGGCCGGGCTTCAGGCGGTAGCTGGGGCGGTCTACCTTCTTGCCGTCGACCATGAAGTGGCCGTGCACGACCAGCTGGCGGGCCTGGTAGATGGTGCGGGCCAGGCCGGCGCGCATCACCGTGGCGTCTAGGCGGCGCTCGAGCAGGCTGACCATCGTCTCGCCGGTCTTGCCCTCGGCGCGGTGGGCGTCGTCGTACGCCTTGCGCATCTGGGACTCGCTGATGTTGTACTGGTGCCGCAACCGCTGCTTCTCGAGGAGCCGCACCTGGTAGTCCGAGGCCTTACGGCGAGACCGGCCGTGCACACCCGGCGGGAAGGGCCGCTTCTCGAAGTACTTCACGCACTTCGGCGTCAGCGGGAGGCCGAGCGCCCGAGAGAGCTTGGCCTTGGGTCGGGAGTTGTTCATGAAGTCTCCGAGTCACTTGTGCTTGAGGCCGGTGTTCCCCGAACCGGGTGTTACGGTTAGCCTCACCTTACTAAGGCAAGCCTAACCGGTGCCCGGAGGTCCACACCATGCAGCCCACCCATGCCGAGGTCGCGCGTACGCTCGCCGCAGGCCACCTGCCCGGCGTCGCGCACGTCGCCTGCCGTCCGGGGCCGCTTCCCGTGCGGCACGTCACCGACGCGAACGGCCGGGTGCTCCTGCTCTCGCCGAGTGACGGCGCCTTCGCGGCCTCGCTGCGCCCGCAGGAGGGCAACGACGACGTCGCGATGGTGCTCGACATCTCCGACGTGCCGCCGATGGCGGGTTCGCCGACCATCGGCCGCGTGTGGCTGAGTGGCTGGGCGACCCTGCTCGAGGGCGACGAGGCCCGGGCCGCGGCGATGGACTACGCCGAGGTCGACGCGTCGGGCGACCTGCTCGACGTCGGGGCCGGCCAGGTGCTGCACCGCATGGACGTCGCCGAGGTGCGCTACGAGCGCAAGGAGAAGCTGGTCGACGTGGATGTCGACGAGTTCGCCGAGGCGACCCCCGACCCGCTCTGCCGCATCGAGTTCGACCTGATCGCCGACCTGCTCGACCACCACGAGGCCGAGATGAGCGCCTATGTTCGGCGGCAGCTCGGCAAGACGTTCCAGCCGGTCGCCGAGCCCCAGGTCGTCCGCATGGACCGGTACGGCTTCATGGTGCGCCTCGACGACAAGCTGGCCCGGCTGTCCTTCCCGCGCCCGGTGACCGACCGTCAGGACCTGGCCCACCTGCTGCACCCGGTGATCTGCCACCGCTGCAGCGACTGATCAGTCCCGCTTGAAGACTTCCGGCATCGGCTCGGTCAGGAAGCGCTGCACGTTGGGGCCGATGGCCGCGGCCAGCGTGTCGATGTCGGCGCTGGCCAGGGGCTCGATCCTGAGCACGTAACGGGCCACCATCGTGCCCGCGATCTGGGTGGCGACCAACGCCGTGCGCATCGGAGCCTCACCCGGGTCCTCGATGATCTCGCCCACCGCCCGGCGCAGGATCTGCGTGACCACGAACTCGCGCAGCAGCCGCGCCGTCCACTCGTTGCTCAACGCCGAGCGGAACACGGCCAGCGCCGCCGAGCCCGCCGATGAGTCCCACACCCCCAGGGCCGTACGGACGAGGCGCTCACCGGCCTGCTCACGCGGACCCTCCAAAGCCTGCGGGATCAGCTCGCCCGGGTTGATCGGCGCGTTCATCACGGCCAGGAAGAGCTTCTCCTTCGTGCCGAAATAGTGGTGCACGAGGGCAGGGTCGACGCCGGCGTCGCCCGCGATGCCACGGATCGACGCCTTGTCGTAGCCCTTCTCGGCGAAGATCGACCGGGCGGCCTCCAGGATGGACGCGCGAGTGTCCTGGTTGCCGGGACGCCGCCCGCTCCGCCGTGCCAATCGAAGCTCCTAAGGGGTTCGCCGTCGCAGGGTCGCGGCCGCGAGGGTGAGCGCCACCAGCGCCGCGCCCGCGACGATCACCAGGTCGCGCCACATCGTGGTGGTCGCCTCGGTCGAGACGCCCACCTGCAGCAGTGCCTCGACCGCGTAGGTCAGCGGCAGCGCGCTGCTGATCGCGTCGAGCCAGCCGGCCATCTGCTCACGCGGCACGAACAGGCCGCACAGCAGGATCTGCGGCACGACGACCACCGGTAGGAACTGTACGGCCTGGAACTCGGTGCGCGCGAAGGCGCTGCAGAACAGGCCGAGAGCCACCCCGAGTACGGCGTTGAGCACCGCGATGAGCACGACGAGGCCCGCGCTGCCGGCGGTGTCCAGGTCGAGCAGCCAGTAGGCCGCCGCGGTCGCGACCGCCCCCTGCACGGCCGCCGCCAGGCCGAACGCCAGTCCGTACCCGAACAGCAGGTCGATCTTGCCGAGCGGGGTGGTGAGCAGCCTCTCGAGCGTGCCGGTGGTGCGCTCGCGCAGCATCGCGATGCTGGTCACCAGGAACATGATCACGAACGGGAAGATGCCGAGCATGATCAGAGCGATCCGGTCGAACGTCGTGCCGGCTCCGTCGTACATGAAATAGAGCAGGGTCAACAGCAGCGCCGGTACGACGACCAGCAGCGCTACCGTGCGCCGGTCGTGCCGCAGTTGCCGCAGCACCCGGCTCGCCGTGGCCAGGGTGATCGTGAGGTTCACGCTGTGCCTCCCTGGCATGCTCTCCTGGCCCGGCATTCCGCTCCGCTCGTTCCGGTGCAGTCGGTCATGCCGCCACCTGCTCCCGGATCAAGCGCAGGAAAGCCTCTTCGAGATCGTCCGTTCCGGCGGCCGCGCGGATCGCGGGCGGGGTGTCGTCGCCGATCAGGCGGCCCTCGCGGATCAGCAGCAGGCGGTCGCAACGGCCGGCCTCGTCCATCACGTGGCTCGAGACCAGCAGCGTCGTGCCGCCCGCGGCGAGCTCGTGGAAGCGGGCCCACAGGTCGGCGCGCAGCACCGGGTCCTGCCCGACCGTCGGCTCGTCGAGCACCAGCAGCTTCGGGTCGCCGATCAGGGCGCACGCCAGCGACGCCCGGCTCCGCTGACCACCGGAGAGATTGCCGACGAGCTGGTTCTTCGCGTCGGCCAGGCCCACGTCGGCGATCGCCCGGTCGGCCTCGGCCGCGCCCAGGCCCAGCAGGGCGGCGAAATAGCGGGCGTTCTCGCGTACGGAAAGGTCGGCGTAGACGCTCGGCGCCTGCGTGACATAACCCACCGTGCGGCGCAAGGGCGCGCTGCCCGCGGGCTCGCCCAGCACCGTGACGTCGCCGCCGCGCACGATCTGCACGCCGACAATCGCCCTGATCAGGGTCGTTTTGCCGCTGCCGCTCGGGCCGAGCAGGCCGGTCACGCGCCCGGCCGGGATGTCGCACGAGACGCCGTGCAGCACCCGTCTCTTACCCCTGTCGACGACGAGGTCCCGCACCTCGATCGCGTTGTTCATCGTGTCCTCCGTCTATTTCATCGGCTGTTGAAATCAACGCTAGATGAATTCTGCGGTGCGGTCTATGCCAGGTTCGGTCAGGCACAAAAAAACACCCCCGATCCCGTACGGGACCAGGGGTGCTCTCGGTTGGCTCAGAGCGACAGGATGCGATCCAGGAACTCCCGGTAGCCGCGCATCGCCATCCGCATGCTCTCGGTGTCCGGCGTACCGGTGCCGCGCAGCGGGTCGAGCTCGTCCCGCTCGGCCAGCAGCGCCTCGGTGAGCTCGTTGACCGCGTCGGTGAGCAGGTCGTGCGCGCGGGTCAGGGCCGTCACCGGGTCGTCGACGAACTCGGCCTTGACCTCGTGCCACGCCGCCCGGAAGTGACGGGTGGCGTCCTCGTCCCAGAACGCGATGTTCCCCGCGGCGACGTCACCCGGCCGCAGCGGCGCGTCGTCGTGACCCTGCTCGTCGTCGAACTCGTCCGGCGCGGCCCGGCGACCACGGCGTACGGGCTCGGCGTCCTCGAGGCTCGCCGAGCGGCGCGGACCCTCGTCGACCGGGCCGCCGAACGTGATGCCGAGCTGGGCCTTCTCGTCGGCCGGCGGCTGAGGCTTGGCCACGGGCACCGCGATGCTGGCCGCGGCGCGCGGCGCGGGCACACCCGACACCGGTCCGGAGGCCGGGTCGGGCAGGGCCGGCGTGTACGACGGCGGCTGGCCGAAGCTCGCCCCGAAGACGGGTCCGCCGGACACGGGGGAGGCCGCGACCGGAGCACCCGAGACGGGCGGCGCCGATGTGGGGCTGACGATCGGGTGCGTCGAGGTCGGCACGGACGCCCAGCCGGCGGCGGCGCGGCGTGCGTCACCGGCGTCGTCCGCGGTGCTCCGGCCGATGTCGTCGGTGGCGCGTCGGCTGGTCTCGTCCGCGGTGGCGGTGGCCCGGTGTCCGGCGTCGTCCGTTGCGGGGCGACGTCCGGTTTCGTCCGCGGCCCGACGTCCGGTTTCGTCCGTGGCGCGACGGGCGGGCTCGTCCGGGGTGGCTCGTTCGGCCGGCGACTCCGGGACGGCGCGGCCGGCGAGCGGCTCCGGGACGGCACGGCCGGCCAGCGGCTCCGGGACGGCACGGCCGGCCAGCGGTTCTGGCACGGCGCGGCCGGTGAGCGGGTCCGGGACGGTGCGGCTGGTGTGCGGGTCCGGCACGGTGCGGCTGGCCAGCGGGTCCGGGACGGCGCGGCTTCCGGTCGGCTCGGGGGTGGTGCGGCTTCCGGGGGTCTCCGGGAATGCGCGGCCGGGCCCGTCCGGGGTGGCCCGGCGAGGCGTCTCGTCCGGCGTCCCGCGGCGGCCGGTGTCGTCGTCGGCGGCGGCGCGTCGCCCGGCGTCGGCCGGCCGACGCCCAGCGTCGTCGGGAGCGGCACGGCGGCCGAGGCCCTCCTCCGGTCCGCCGCCCGGCCCGGAGACCGGCGCGGCCGGCCCGGCGCCCGAGGTCGGCACACCGGGGATCCCGGCCCGTCCGTTCATGTCATCACGCCCGTTCTCGTCTTGCGCTTCCGCGTGGTCGGCATCTTCCCCGTGCGCGGCGCCGCCGGAAACGGCTGACAGGTCCGGCCCGGAGGACCGTCCGTTCACCTCGCCCGGCGCGTGGCCGTTGAGGCCCGGCCGAGGCTCTGTGGGGTTGCGCCCGCCGAACAGGAAACGACCGTTGCGTCCGCCAAGGCCGAAGCCACCGATATCGCCGTCCCAGGTGCTCACCCGACCGGACTCTACGGACGCCGTATCGCCGGGTTTCTCCTCCATAGCGCCGGAGTGATCAGAATCGCGCTCGGCCGGCCCGCCTCGCACGGCGGCCGCGGGCGGCTCACTGACCTGCGAGGGCGGTCCGTTGACGGGCGAGGGCGGTCCGTTGACGGGCGAGGGCGGTCCGTTGACCTGTGCCGGCGGTCCGCTGATCTGCTGCGGGGGCCCGCTGACCTGGTTCGGCAAGCCGCTCACCGGCTGCGGCGGTCCGCTGATCGGCGAGGCTGGGCCGCTGACCTGCGAGGGCGGTCCGCTGATCGGCATCCCGCCGAGACCCGCGAGATCGCGCCCGTTGGCCGCCCGGCGCCCGTCCGGGTTCACCGATCCGCTCGAACCCCGCGGTTCGCCTGCGCCCAGCGGGGCCGGCCCTCTTGATCCGTTGAGGGAGTCGCCGGCATCGGCCGAGCCGGACCCGGCGGCCCGTGCTTCCGGACCGGCCGGGCGCTGCGCGCCGTGCGGATCGTTCGGCGCCGCCCGCCCGCTGAGATTGAAACCGCCGAACGAACCGTTCGCGCCCGGCTCGATCCGGCCTCCGAGAGGCCCGTTCGTGTTCGGGGTGCCCGGCCCGTTGAAAGCGCCGCCGGATCCCTGGCCGCCGCTCGGGATGTTCGAAGGACCGATCGGGCGCTGACCGCCGGCAGGACCGCTCGCGCCGTCCGGGTTCGGGCCACCGCTCGCGGTGGGACCACCCACGGGTCCGGGTCCGCTGTGCGGGCCGGGTCCGCCGCTCGGGCCGGGTCCGCCGCTCGGGCCGGGCCTGCCGTCCGGGCCGGGCCTGCCGTCCGGGCCGGGCCTGCCGTCCGGGCCGGGCCTGCCGTCCGGGCCGGGCCTGCCGTCCGGGCCGGGCCTGCCGTCCGGGCCGGGCCCGAAACCGAGCCCACCGGTCGGGCTGGGTCCGCTGACGGAACCGGGTCCGTCCGTCGATGCGGGCCCGCCGATCGAGCCGGGCACGCTGGGCCAGCCGGGTGTGCCGAGCGGGCTGGGCACACCGGTGGGCTTCGGACCCTCGAACGCGTCCCCTCTCGGAGCAGGCGCCCCCAGGCCGGAAACTCCCGGGCCAGGAATTCCCGCGCCGGAGACTCCTGGACCAGAAATTCCCGGGCCGGAGACTCCCGGGGCGAACGTCGGTCGCGGAATGCCCGGTCCCACAAGACCCGACCCGCTGACCGGAGCCTGGCTCAGACCGGGCGGTCCGCTGACGGAGATATCGGCGTTCTCGAGCGAGCGCCGGGAGCCGAGGGCGACCATCTCGGTTTCACCCGAAAGAGTGCCGGACATCGGGGGCGAATCGGGCGTGGCGCCCTCGTCCTCCCCGTCGCGGTGCACCGGCCAGAACCGCGCCAGCCCGCGTGTCGGCCGAGCATTGTCGGGGTTGGACGTCGGCTCCATCGGTTTGAGACTCCCGTCGCTCCGGCTCCGCCACCCGCGGACTTGAGCTGCGGTAACCCTCTCGGGAGGCGGCTGAGGGCACCCCTGACTGGGTGCAGCGCACGACGACGGTACCGAACAGGAGGTCCGGAGGCACTACCCGTGCCCGGATCGTGGGGCACCGTCGTCCACCCGACAGCGCACTTCAGAACCCCGGTGGGGCGCGGTGTCGGGCGGGGTCGGCGCATGGGCGCCGATGGGGGAGAATCGTGGCGTGGTAGTCAAGAACGACCTTGATCCGGTGATCGCGGCCAAGCTCAAGCGCACGCCCGACGGCCTCGTCGCGGCGATCGTGCGGGAGCACGGCAGTGGTGACGTGCTCATGCTCGCCTGGATGGACGACGAGGCGCTGCATCGCACGCTGACGACCGGGCGGGCGACCTACTGGTCCCGCAGCCGTCAGGAATATTGGGTCAAGGGCGCGACCTCCGGCCACTACCAATTCGTCCGCAACGTCGCCCTCGACTGTGACGGCGACGCTTTGCTCGTCACGGTCGAGCAGGTCGGTGCGGCCTGCCACACCGGCGAGCACACGTGCTTCCACGACGAGCTGCCGGTGGTGACGGCGTCGTGACCAGCGGGGCGGTCTTCCCGGACGAAGCCGGCTTCCTCAAGGCGCGCCGACGCGTCGTGCCGGTGACGCGCAAGCTGCTGGCTGACGGCGAGACGCCGGTCGGGGTCTACACCAAGCTCGCGGGCGGCCCCGGCACGTTCCTGCTCGAGTCGGCCGAGCAGGGCGCGGGCCCGTCCGGCGCCGCCTGGTCGCGCTATTCGTTCGTGGGTGTGCGCAGCGCCGCGACGCTGGTCGAGCGCGACGGCGAGGCCCACTGGCTGGGCGTCCCGCCCGCGGGGGTGCCGCTCGACGGCGACCCGGTGGTCGCGTTGCGCGAGACCGTCGCCGCCCTCGCCGACGGGCCGGCCGCGGGTGATCTGCCCCCGCTGACCGGCGGCATGGTCGGTTATCTGAGCTATGACCTCGTACGCCGTTTCGAGCGCCTGCCCGTGTCGGCGAGCGACGATCTGCGGCTGCCCGAGCTGGGCATGATGCTCGCCACCGACCTGGTCGTGCTCGACCACTTCGACGGCTCGGCGATCCTGGTGGCCAACGCCGTGCTGGCCGACGACGCCGACGACGACTCCAGGAAAGCGGCCTATCACAACGCCGTCGGCCGTCTCGACGCGATGACCACGGCGTTGTCCCGGCCGACCCCGCCGATGATCTCCACGGTGGAGCGCCGGCCGGCGGGCGAGCCGGTCAGCCGCACCGCGCCGGGCGAATACCAGAAGGCGGTCGACGAGGCCAAGGAAGCCATCCGGGCCGGCGAGTGCTTCCAGATCGTCGTGGCCCAGCGGTTCGAGCGGCCCACCGACGCGAACCCGCTCGACGTCTATCGCGTGCTGCGGGCGACGAACCCCAGTCCGTACATGTATCTGCTTCGTTTCGACGACTTCGACATCGTCGGCTCGTCGCCCGAGGCCCACCTCAAGGTCAGCTCGGACGAGGAAGGCACCCGGCGGGCGCTGCTGCACCCGATCGCGGGCACCCGCTGGCGCGGCGCGACCCCCGAGCTCGACAACGCGCTCGCCGCCGAGCTGCTGGCCGACCCCAAGGAGCGTTCCGAGCACGTGATGCTGGTCGACCTGGGCCGTAACGACCTGGGCCGGGTGTGCAAGGCCGGCTCGGTCGAGGTGCCCGAGTTCGCGCGCATCGAGCGCTACAGCCATGTGATGCACATCGTGTCGACCGTCATCGGTGAGCTGCGCGACGACCGGTCGGCGTTCGACGCGCTGGCCGCGACGTTCCCGGCGGGCACGCTGTCGGGGGCGCCGAAGGTGCGCGCCATGGAGATCATCGAGTCGTTGGAGCCGACGCGCCGCGGTCTCTACGGCGGCACGGTCGGCTATTTCGGGTTCGCCGGCGACATGGACATGGCGATCGCGATCCGTACGGCGCTGCTCAAGGACGGCGTGGCCTATGTGGGCGCGGGCGCCGGCATCGTCGCCGACTCCGACCCGGCTGCCGAAGAGCAGGAGACCCGTAACAAGGCGGCGGCGGTGCTGGCCGCGATCGCCTCGGCCGAGACGCTGCGTGCCGCCCGATGAACCGTCGTTCCTATCTGCTGTCCCTGCTCGCCTGCCTGGCCGGTTCGGGCCTGGCCGCGTACGGGGCCACGCGCACCTGGTCGGTGCAGGTGACCGAGCGTCCGGGTCTGTCCGATCTGCGTACGGTCCAGACCGGCGCCGATCTCGAGCCGTGGCTGATCGGTCTGGCCCTGGTCGGCCTGGCCGGCACGGGAGCCCTGCTGGCGACGCACGGCTGGCTGCGGCGGGTCCTGGGCGGTCTGCTGGCGCTGGCCGGGGTCGGTGTCGTGATCGGCGCGGTCGCCGGCCGGGCGGGCCTCGACCCGGGCGCGGCCGGCAGCGGCGGCACGATCTGGCCGGTGGCCTGTGCTCTCGGGGGCGCGATCGTCGTGGCCGGCGGGCTGGTCGCGGCGCGTCACGGGCATCGGTGGCCGCGCATGTCAGCCCGGTACGACCGCAAGCCCGCGCCGGTGGGTGCGCCGGAGGCGCCGGGTCTCAACGTGAAGCCGGTCGACAACCGAGCCGCCTGGGACTCGCTGGACCGGGGCAACGACCCGACGGCGTAACCCCCCAAGATCAGCGGGGAAGAAGTAGCTGGCCGGTGGGGAAGTGGCCGGCCGGGCTGCAAGCGGTAAGAGCCCGGCAAGAATCAGCGGGTCTTGGCGAGGTGGCGGCGGGCCGGGGCGGGGCGGGCGATCAGGGCGGCCACCTCGCGGGTGAGCTCGGCGCGGGCCTCGTGGCGCGCGCGGTCTTCCAGGGTTGCGGCCCACGCGTTGTCGCGGGCGGTGCGAACGTTGTCGTCGCCCACAACCCGCCGCTGCACCTCGGTGACGATTTCGGCGGCGGCGGAGAAGAAGGCGCGGGAGACGTTGGCCAAGCCGGCGGGCTCGGCCGGAACGGTCCGGATGGCGGCCACGAGAAACTCCCCATCGTTTCGATCGACGGTTTGGCTTTATGTTTTCCGCTGCGGGTGGGTTCAGTTCTGAGCTGGCAGGCGTTCGGAACGCCTCGACCAGTCTGCCTGGAACTCATCATTCCCGGGCCCTATTTCCGGTGAGTGACGGTCGTGTCAACGCAATGTCGGGTCCACCGATCAGATGAGGTGTCCCTGGCAGGCGGCCCGCCGGGGGCGGACCCCTGTGACGGAAGTGACAGATCGTGCGCGAGCAGGCCGCATTATGCAACAGGCCTCCTGGTGAGGCGCGCCATACCCCGGGCGGCCTTGCGCGACCGCGACCTCCTAGCATCGGGCGGAGGACACCCGGAGAGGGGAGTCATTTCGTGACATCCGATCAGCAGGCGGAAGCGGGTTCTGGCGGACCGCAGAACGTGCTGGAGGAGATCCTCGCCGGAGTGCGCGAGGACGTGGCGGCCCGGCAGGAGAAGGTGCCGCTGGAACAGGTTCGGGAGGCGGCTGCGGCGACCCCGCCGGCGATCGACGCCTATGCGGCGTTGCGCAAGCCGGGGGTAGCGGTGATCGCCGAGGTGAAGCGGTCGTCGCCGTCCAAGGGCGCGCTGGCCGACATACCCGATCCGGCCGAGCTGGCCACCGAGTACGCGGCAGGCGGCGCTCGGTGCATCAGCGTGCTCACCGAGGGCCGATGGTTCGGCGGGTCGCTCGACGACCTGCGGGCCGTGCGGGCCTCGGTGCAGGTCCCCGTGCTCCGCAAGGATTTCGTGGTCTCCAGCTATCAGGTGCACGAGGCTCGTGCACACGGCGCCGACATGGTGCTCCTGATCGTCGCGGCCCTCGAGCAGAACGTGCTCATGGGCCTGCTCGAGCGCATCGAGTCGCTCGGCATGACGGCGCTCGTCGAGGTGCACAACGAGGAGGAGGCCGACCGCGCCCTCGAGGCGAACGCGAAGGTCATCGGCGTGAACGCCCGTGACCTGCGCACGCTCGAGGTCGACCGGTCGGTGTTCGAGCGCATCGCGCCCGGGCTGCCGAACAACGTCGTGAAGATCGCCGAGTCGGGCGTGCGGGGGCCGCACGACCTGATCCGGTACGCGTCGGCGGGCGCCGACGCCGTGCTGGTGGGCGAGGGCCTGGTGACGCAGAAGGCGCCGCGCGACGCGGTGGCCGAGCTGGTGAACGCGGGCAACCACCCGGCGACGCCCCGGCCGGTGCGGTGAGCGCCCCGGTGCTGCCCGACCTGGCCGGGCACTTCGGGCGCTACGGCGGCCGGTTCGTGCCCGAGGCCCTGGTGCGGGCGCTGGACGAGCTCGACGCGGCCTACCGGACGGCGAAGAACGACCCGGCGTTCCAGGCGGAGTTCTCCGATCTGCTGGTGAACTACGCGGGCGTGCCGTCGCTGCTCTACCGGGCGTCGCGCCTGTCGCAGGTGCTCGGGGCCGAGATCCTGCTCAAGCGGGAGGACCTGAACCACACCGGCGCTCACAAGGTGCGCAACGTGCTGGGTCAGGCCCTGCTGGCCAAGCGGATGGGCAAGCCGCGGGTGATCGCCGAGACCGGCGCCGGTCAGCACGGCGTGGCCAGCGCGACCGCGGCGGCGCTGCTCGACCTCGAGTGCGTGGTCTACATGGGCGAGATGGATACCGAGCGGCAGGCGCTGAACGTGGCCCGCATGCGCATGCTCGGTGCCACCGTCGTGCCGGTGACCAACGGTTCGCGCACCCTCAAGGACGCGCTCAACGAGGCTCTGCGTGACTGGGTGGCCAGCGTCGACACCACCCACTACCTGCTCGGTACGGCGGCCGGCCCGGCCCCGTTCCCCGAGATCGTCCGCGATTTCGTGGGCGGCATCGGGATCGAGGCGCGCGAGCAGTGCCTGGCCCAGCTCGGCCGGCTGCCCGACGCGGTGGCGGCGTGCGTGGGCGGCGGGTCGAACGCGATCGGCATCTTCCACGCGTTCGTCCCCGACGACACGGTGCAGCTCTTCGGCTTCGAGGCCGGCGGTGAGGGCGTGGCGACCGGCCGGCACGCGGCGTCGATCACCGGTGGTTCGTCGGGTGTGCTGCACGGCGCCCGCACGTACGTGCTGCAGGACGAGGACGGGCAGACCGTCGAGTCGCATTCGATCTCGGCCGGTCTCGACTACCCGGGTGTCGGCCCCGAGCATGCGTGGCTGCACGACACCGGCCGGGCGACGTATGAGCCGGTGACCGACGACGAGGCGATGGCCGCGTTCCAGCTGCTGTGCCGCACCGAGGGGATCATCCCGGCCATCGAGAGCGCGCACGCGCTGGCCGGCGCCGCCCGCATCGTGCCGCAGCTGCGTGAGGAGCTGGGCCGCACGCCGACGATCGTGGTCAACCTGTCCGGTCGCGGCGACAAGGACGTCCACACGGCGGGCGCCTACTTCGGCATCCTCGACCAGGTCGAGGCCGTCGTCCCGGGAGAGAACACGTGACAATCGCCCAGGTCTTCCACAAGGCCCGCATCGAGGACCGCGCGGTGCTGGTCGGCTGCATGCCGGCCGGCTTCCCGACGGTCGACGACAGTATCGCGTCGATGATCGCGATGCACGAGGCCGGCTGCGACGTCATCGAGGTCGAGCTGCCCTACTCCGACCCGGTCATGGACGGCCCGGTCATCCAGCGGGCCAGCGACATCGCCCTGGCCGGCGGGGTACGCACCCGCGACACGCTGCAGATCATCGAGGCGGTCGCGAGCATCGGCGCCAACGTCGTGCTGATGACCTATTGGAACCCGGTCGAGAAGTACGGGGTGAACGCGTTCGCCCGCGACCTGGCCGCGGCCGGGGCCACCGGCATGATCACGCCCGACCTGATCCCGGACGAGGCGGCTGAATGGATCGCCGCCTCCGACGAGCACCGGATCGACCGTACGTTCCTGGTGTCTCCGTCCTCGACCGACGAGCGCCTGGCGATGACGGTCGCGAACTGCCGCGGCTTCGTCTACGCGACCGCGCTGATGGGTGTCACCGGCGCCCGCACGTCCGTGTCGTCGCAGGCCCCCGAGCTGGTCGAGCGGGTCCGGCACGCCGACCCGGACATGCCGGTCGGCGTCGGTCTCGGGGTCGGCACCGGCGCGCAGGCGGCCGAGGTGGCCGGGTTCGCCGACGGTGTGATCGTCGGCAGCGCGCTGATCCGGTGCGTGCTGGAAGCCCCCGATCGGGCGACCGGCATCGCGCGGCTGCGGGCGCTGAGCGCCGAACTGTCCGAGGGCGTACGCAACCCGCGAAAGTAACCTCCGCCCTGGGCACCCCGCTCTCAGGCTGCGACGGTACCGTGTTCAACCGTGAATCTCGCCGCGATCCCGAGTCCGACAACTTCCGTCTGGCACCTGCTCGGCCTGCCCGTGCGGGCTTATGCGCTCTGCATCGTCGTGGGCATCGTCGCAGCCTGCCTGATCATGGAGTATCGGCTGCGTAACCGGGGTGCCGCCCGGTGGGCCTCGCTCGACATCGCGGTGTGGGCGGTGCCGTTCGGCATCGTCGGCGCCCGCATCTACCACCTGATCACGTCGCCGCAGGACTATTTCGGCGCCGGCGGCGACCCGATCCGGGCCCTCTACATCTGGGAGGGCGGCCTCGGCATCTGGGGCGCGGTGCTGGGCGGCGCGCTCGGTGCCTGGCTCGGCGCCCGCCAGCTCGGCCTGCCGTTCGGCCTGGTCGCCGACTCGCTCGCGCCCGGCCTGCCGGTGGCCCAGGCGCTCGGCCGGCTCGGCAACTGGTTCAACAACGAGCTCTACGGCAAGGTCACCACGCTGCCGTGGGGCCTCGAGGTCCACGAGATGGACCGGTCGAACCCCGGGCACGCCATCAAGATCGACGGTCAGGCGGTCACGCTGCCCGATCTCTACCAGCCGACGTTCCTCTACGAGCTGCTGTGGAACCTCGGTGTCGCGCTGCTGGTGTGGCTGGCCGACCGCCGCTGGAAGTTCGGCCGCGGCCGCGCCTTCGCGCTCTACGTGATGGCGTACACGGTGGGCCGGTTCTGGATCGAGATGCTGCGCGTCGACGAGGCCAACCACCTGTTCGGCATCCGGCTCAACGTTTTCACCTCGATCATCGTGTTCCTCGGCGCGCTGATCTACTTCCTGGTCGTGCGTGGCCCCCGCGCCTACGTGGTGCCCGACGACGCGCCCGAGACCGAGCCCGAGCCGTCGGCCGCGAGCGACGTCTCCCAGGTCGACGTCACCGGCGGCCACGACAGCGGCGCGAAGACCCCCAAGGGCTACCAGGTGGTCAGCGAGTCCCGGTTCCAGGCCTACCGGCGTACGGGGATCCTGCCGCCCGACACCCCCGCCGACATGGCCGAGGAGATCGCGGCGGGCGGTCACCCCGTCGAGCGCGATCCGGCCGGCCCGGCCGGGGTCGGCGAGTCGGTCCTGGCCACGGGCGCGGCCGCCGGGTCGGGTCCCGACGGCGCCTCCGGCGGCGACGTCGAACCGGAGCCCCGCAAAGACGAACGCTGACCTGACGTGCGCACCGCCGTCGTCGTCGGTGCGGGCCTGGCCGGGCTCGCCACCGCGGGCGCCCTGTCCCGCTCCGGCTGGCGGGTCGTGCTGCTCGAACGCGGCGAGCGGGTCGCCGCACCGCCCACCGCCCTGGTGCTGTGGGCCAACGGCCGCCGCGCCCTGGAGTCGCTCGACCCCGAGGGCGGCTGGTCGGCGATCACGTCACCGGTGCCCGATCCGGGGGTGCGCCGCCCCGACGGGCAGTGGCTGGTCACGCCGCGCCCGAACGCGGCCACGTCGGTCGTGCACCTGGAAGATCTCTACGACGCGCTGGTGGCGGGTCTCGGCGACCGGGTCGAGATCCGCACCGGCTGCACCGTCACCCGCGTCCGCACCGGGGTGAGCCTGCGCCCGGTGGTCAGCGACGGCCGCTCCGAGATCGAGGCCGACCTGGTCGTCGCGGCCGACGGCATCGACAGCGCCGTGCGCCGGGCGCTCGCCCCGGAATCGGTAGCGGTCGGCTCCGGCTTCACCGCGTGGCAGGCCGTCGTCCCCGGCTTCCGGGCCCCGGACGGACCGGTCAGCGGCGAGACGCTCGGCACCGGCTACCGCTTCGTGTCGGTCCCGCTCGGGGAGCACGCGGGTGGTCAGGGCGGCGTCTACTGGGTGGCGACCGCGGCCGGCGCGCCCCGCCCTGAGTCGCCCGAGACTCAGCTGGCCCTGTTGCGCCGCTGGTTCTCCGGCTGGCACCCGCCGGTGGGGGAGCTGCTGGCCGCGACCCACGCCGACGACCTGATCCCGCAAGAGGTCCGCGAGCTGCGGCCACTGCCCCGGGCGTACGCCTTCCCGTCCGGCCCGGGCGGCGTGGTGCTGCTCGGCGACGCGGCCCACGCCATGCCCCACCATCTCGGACAGGGCGCGTGCCTGGCCTTCGAGGACGCCGCCACCCTTCGCACCCTGGCCGCCGGCGACGACCTGCCGGCCGCGCTCGCCTCCTACGACCGCCTGCGCCGCCCGCGCACGACGAGCATGGTGCGTCAGACGCGGCGCATGTCGGCGGTCGTGCAGGCCCGGGGCAAGCTCGCTCTGCGGGCCCGTGACGTGGCCCTGAGCCACCTGCGCCCGCGTCTGTTCGGAGCGCCGGTCCCGGAGTGGGCGCCGCCGGAGTGATCGCCCCGAAGCTCACGGCCAAGGTGCCGGCGAAGGCGACGATCGGCGGCAAGCTGAAGATCACCGGCAACGCCGTCGTGGTGCTGCGCCGAGACGCCCGCGACGACCGGCGTCGGTAGCTTTCGTTGCAGGACAGCCCGGTAGCTGCGGCAGAGGGGCCGGGACGGCAGGGGCCGAGCGGCCGGCCCGGCTCCTGTCGGACGACTCGTACGTCATGATTTTGCGCCTGGAGAAGCGGGGTCGCGACGGAGCCGTGACGTCGCTACGATCCCGCGCATGTTGGTCAACGCCGCGGTCGCCCTCGCCCTGACCGCCCTGCCGGTCGCCCTCGCCCCCACCGACCCCGCCCCGACGAACGTCGAACTCGCCTGGGTGTCCGACGAGCACAAGGCGTTCGCTGTCACCTGGGACGAGACGGGCGACGTCCGCAACCGCATCGACCTGGTCAACGCCGACGGCAGCCCGACGAACTGGGCCGAGCAGTACACCGCGGCGGGCGCGCCGAACCGCGCGACGTTTGTCAACGCGGCGTTCTCCAACTCGAACCTGCGCGTCCGCGTCACCGTCGTCGACGCCGACGGCACCGCGCTCAGCGAGCCGGCCGACTCGGCGGCGTTCGACACCAACGGCGCCCCGCCCCCGGTCATCACCAAGGCCGTCGCCACCGTCGACGGGTCGATCAAGCTGACCTGGGTGCCCGGCAAGATCACCGATCCCAACCCGGGCGACCCGCTCGACCTGCCGGCCACCGAGTTCGGCCACCTCCCGTTCGCGTCCCAACCCACCTTCAACGAATTCGACATCGTGGGTGACGAGGTCCGCGGCGGGGGCACAGTCGTCATCAAGCGGGTCGGCCCGGTCATCGTCGGCCTGTGGGCGGTCAACGAGTGGGCCAACCGCATCGGCGACTACGCGGTGTTCAACGGCACGAAGGTCACGGCCAAGGTGCCGGCGAAGGCGACGATCGGCGGCAAGCTGAAGGTCACCGGCACGGCCGTCGCCCTGCTGCGCGGCTGCGACCCCGGCCCGTGCTGGTCCTACGAGGAGCCGTGGGCCGGGCGCGAGGTCAGCCTGCAGACCCGCGCGACCGAGGACGCCGCCTGGAAGACCGTCGCGACCACGAAGTCCGGGGCCGAGGGCAAGTTCACGTTCAGCACCGCGTTCGCCGCCACCGGCGACTACCGCGTCATCGCCGCGCCGGTCGCCGCGGTCAAGAAAGAGCCGGGCTGGACGTACGCCGAGACGACGGCGACGACCGTCACCGGCGTGACCGGAACCGTGCCCGACGACGGTTCGGACGAGGGCGACGGCGGTACCGGCGGCGGGCTGCCCATCACCGGGCCGTCGACGATGGTGTTCGCGCTGGCCGGCGTTCTTCTCGTCCTGCTGGGCGGGGGCTTGGCGGCTACCGGGCGGCTGCGCCGTCGGTAGCTTTCGTTGCAGGACAGCCCGGTAGCTGCGGCAGAGAGGCCGGGACGGCAGGGGCCGAGCGGCAGGCCCGGCTCCGGTTGGACGACCCGTACGTCATGAATGTTCTCTTTACAGGGCGGCGGCGGCCGGTTCGCCGATGCAGGCCGTGCCGGCGCGGCGGAAGCCGACCTTGGTGTAGAGGCGGGCCACGTCTTCGTCGCCGGCGGACAGGAAGACGAGGTCGACGCCGTCGTGCAGGGCTCGGCGGGCCAGGGCGGCCGTGAGTTGTGACGCATAGCCGCGGCGGCGGGCGGACGGCAGGGTGGCGACACCGGCGATCTCGGCCACATCGCCCGAACGCATGACGGCGCCGGTGGCGAGAATCCCGTCGGGCGAGTCGACGACGGCGGTGTGATAGTCGCCGGAGCGACTGCGGTCACGTTGGCTGGCCACCAGAGCGTCGCTGAGCTGCCCGGTCGCGGCGTCACGTTCGGCCGGACCGGCCGGCGTGGTCAGCAGGGCACCGGCCAGCGGGGACGTGGCCGAGGCGGGAGCGCCGAAGCCGAGCTGGGCGACCGCGCGCGAGACGGCCAGCTCGGCGGCGAACTCGTCGGCGGCCGGGTCGAGGAAGCGCAGCGTGCCGCCGGTCACGGGCAGATCAGGCACGAGCGCGGCCGGGTCGAGCACGAGCAGCGGGGCGAGCAGCACGTCGAGCCCGGCGGAACGGGCGACGGCGAGCAGGTCGGGGGTGGTTTCGTGCACCCACTCGAACGCTTCGGGCAAGCCCAGGTCGCGTTGTCGCTGGCGGGCGGCAGTAATATCGGCGGCGGAGGGTGTCCCGGCCCCGGCGCGGGGACGGGCATAGTAGGGCCAGCCTTCGCCCTCGCGGACGAAGAGCACCAGCCCGCCGATCTCCTCGGCCCGTGCGTAGGGCCGGGGGAGGGCGTCGTAAAAACGCTCGAGCCTGACGAAGACGTCGGAATCCTGTTGCGCCACCGCGCGAGACTACCCAACTACCGCATATCTTCGGCTACCCGTTTATGCCGGGAAGAGGGATTGAAGCCCGTTCCAAGTGTGATCCATCTGAACTGGCGGAGATCGGTGTCCCTTACCGTAGACTCTAGGAACTTTGCAGGGCCGACGTCGTCCCGACCTTGATTCGTAACAGCAGTGACGACAGGAGGCCCGGTGGCTTTTCCGCACCCCCAGGGGCTTTATGACCCCTCTATGGAGCGCGACGCCTGCGGTGTGGCTTTCGTGGCCGACCTCCACGGACGGCGTTCCCATGATGTGGTCGCCAAGGGTCTTTCGGCGCTGATTCGCCTCGATCATCGGGGCGCGCGTGGCGCGGAATACAACACCGGCGACGGCGCCGGCATCATGATTCAGGTTCCGGACGAGTTCTACCGTGCCGTGGCCGGCTTCGAGCTGCCGCCCGCCGGTCATTACGCGACCGGTCTGGTCTTCCTGCCCGGCGACCCTGACGAGCGGGCGCGGGCGGTCAAGGTCGTCGAGAAGTACGCCCTGGTCGAGGGCGGCGACGTGCTCGGCTGGCGCGAGGTCCCGGTGCGCCCGGACGGCCTCGGTCAGACCGCCGAGGACGCCCGGCCCGTCATCATGCAGGTGTTCCTGGCCGCGCACCGGCTGACCGGCTCCTCGGCCGGGGAGCAGCTCACCGGCCTCGAGCTCGAGCGGGTCGCGTTCACCATCCGCAAGCAGGCCGAGCGGGAGTCGTCGCAGCGCGGGGTTGCGGCCTACTTCCCGTCGCTGTCGTCGCGGACGATCACTTACAAGGGCATGCTCACCCCCGACCAGCTGCCGGCGTTCTTCCCCGACCTGGTCGACGAGCGCGTGTCGAGCGCGATCGCCCTGGTCCACTCGCGTTTCGCGACGAACACGTTCCCGGCGTGGCCGCTGGCCCACCCGTACCGGTTCATCGCCCACAACGGCGAGATCAACACGATCCGCGGCAACAAGAACTGGATGGCCGCCCGCGAGGCGCTGCTCAAGTCGAAGGTGCTGCCGGGCAGCCTCAAGCGGCTGTTCCCGATCAACACGCCCGAGGCGTCCGACTCGGCCAGCTTCGACGAGGTGCTCGAACTGCTGCACCTGGCCGGGCGCAGCCTGCCGCACGCCATGCTGATGATGATTCCCGAGGCGTGGGAGAACGACCCGGGCATGGAGCCGAAGCGGCGCGCGTTCTACCGCTTCCACGCCAGCCTGATGGAGCCGTGGGACGGCCCCGCGTCGGTCGCGTTCACCGACGGCACGATCATCGGCGCGGTCCTCGACCGCAACGGCCTGCGCCCCGGCCGCTGGTGGCACACCTCCGACGGCCTGGTCGTGCTCGGCTCCGAGGCCGGCGTCATCGACCTCGACCCGGCCACCGTGGTCGCCAAGGGCCGCCTGCAGCCGGGCAAGATGTTCCTGGTCGACACCGACGCGGGCCGCATCGTGCACGACGACGAGATCAAAGCCGAGCTGGCCGCGGCCGAGCCCTACGACGAGTGGCTGCACGCCGGGCTGATCAACCTCGACGACCTGCCGCCGCGCGAGCACGTCATCTACACCCACGACTCGGTGCTGCGCCGCCAGCAGGTCTTCGGCTACACCGAGGAGGAACTGAAGATCCTCGTCGCGCCGATGGCCCGTACGGGGGCGGAGCCGCTCGGCTCGATGGGCACCGACACGCCGATCTCGCCGCTGTCGACCCGGCCGCGGCTGCTGTTCGACTACTTCCACCAGCTGTTCGCGCAGGTCACCAACCCGCCGCTGGACGCCATCCGGGAAGAGCTGGTCACCAGCCTGGCCACCACGATCGGCCCCGAGGGCAACCTGCTCGACCCCGGCCCCGCGTCGTGCCGGCAGGTCGTGCTGCCCTACCCGATCATCGACAACGACGAGCTGGCCAAGCTGCTCTCCATCGACGAGGACGGCGACCTGCCCGGCTTCAAGGCCGTGCGCGTCTCGGGTCTCTACCCGCTGCGCGACGGCGCGGCCGGCATCAAGGCGCGGCTGACCCAGATCTGCCGGCACGTGTCCGAGGCGATCGAAGACGGCGTACGCATCCTGGTGCTCAGCGACCGCGACTCGAACGCCGACCTGGCCCCGATCCCGTCGCTGCTGCTCACCGCGGCCGTGCACCAGCACCTGGTCCGTGAGCAGACCCGCACCCAGGTGGCCCTGGTCGTCGAGTCGGGCGACGCGCGCGAGGTGCACCACGCGGCCGTGCTGATCGGCTACGGCGCGGCCGCGGTCAACCCGTACCTGGCCTTCGAATCGGTCGAGGACCTGATCGCGACCGGTCCGCTGGCCGGGCTCGACCCGCGCGCGGCGGTCCGCAACTACGTCAAGGCGCTCGGCAAGGGCGTCCTGAAGATCATGTCGAAGATGGGCATCTCGACGGTGTCCTCCTACTGCGGCGCGCAGGTGTTCGAGGCCGTGGGTCTCGACAACCGGCTGCTGCAGCGCTACTTCGCGGGGACGAACGGGCGCATCGGCGGGGCGGGGCTGGCCGGCATTCACGCCGAGGTGCTCGCCCGGCACGAGAAGGCGTACCCGGCCAATCCGGCCGAGCGGACCCACCGGCGGCTCGAGGTCGGCGGCGAGTACCAGTGGCGACGTGAGGGCGAGGTGCACCTCTTCAACCCGGAGACGGTGTTCCTGCTGCAGCACGCCACCCGCTCGAAGCAGTACGACGTCTTCCGGAAATACACGTCCAAGGTCGACTCGATGGCCTCGGCGTCGCTGCGCGGGCTGTTCAAGTTCCGGTCCGACCGCACCCCGGTGCCGCTGGACGAGGTCGAACCCGCCTCCGAGATCGTGAAGCGGTTCGCCACCGGCGCCATGTCGTACGGGTCGATCTCGGCGGAATCGCACGAGACCCTCGCCATCGCCATGAACAACCTCGGCGGCAAGTCGAACACCGGCGAGGGCGGCGAGGACGTCGACCGTCTCCACGACCCGCGGCGGCGCTCGGCGGTCAAACAGATCGCCTCCGGCCGCTTCGGCGTGACCAGCGAATACCTGGTCAACGCGGACGACCTGCAAATCAAGATGGCGCAGGGCGCGAAGCCCGGCGAGGGCGGCCAGCTGCCCGGCAACAAGGTGTGGCCGTGGATCGCCAAGACCCGCCACGCCACCCCGGGCGTCGGCCTGATCTCGCCGCCGCCGCACCACGACATCTACTCGATCGAAGACCTGGCCCAGCTCGTCCACGACCTGAAGAACGTGAACCCGATGTCGCGGGTGCACGTCAAACTGGTCAGCGAGATCGGCGTCGGCACGGTCGCGGCCGGCGTGGCCAAGCTCAAGGCCGACGTCATCCTGATCTCCGGGCACGACGGCGGCACCGGCGCGTCCCCGCTGAACTCGCTCAAGCACGCCGGCTCCCCGTGGGAGCTGGGCCTGGCCGAGGCGCAGCAGACCCTGCTGCTCAACAAGCTGCGCGACCGGGTCACCGTGCAGGTCGACGGCCAGCTCAAGACCGGCCGCGACGTGATCGTGGCCGCGCTGCTGGGCGCTGAGGAGTTCGGCTTCGCCACCGCCCCGCTGATCGTCAGCGGCTGCATCATGATGCGCGTCTGCCACCTCGACACCTGCCCGGTCGGCATCGCCACCCAGAACCCGGTGCTGCGCGAACGCTTCACCGGCAAGCCCGAGTTCGTCGAGAACTTCTTCATGTTCCTCGCCGAGGAGGTGCGCGAATACCTGGCCGAGCTGGGCTTCCGCACCATCGACGAGGCGATCGGTCACGCCGAGGTCCTCGACGTGCAGCCGGCGGTCGAGCACTGGAAGGCCAAGGGTCTCGACCTGTCGCCGATCCTGTTCGTGCCCGAGCTGCCCTCTGGAGCCGCGCGGCGCGGGGTGGTGAAGCAGGACCACGGCCTCGAGAAGGCGCTCGACAACAAGCTGATCGAGCTGGCCGCGCCGGCGCTGACCGAGGGACTCTCGGTGCGGGCCGAGATCGAGGTACGCAACGACAACCGCAGCGTCGGCGCGATGCTCGGCGGCGAGGTGACCCGTCGCTACGGCGGCGCCGGCCTGCCCGAGGACACCATCTCGCTCACCCTGCGCGGCACCGGCGGGCAGTCGTTCGGCGCGTTCCTGCCCCGCGGCGTCACCCTGCGCCTGATCGGCGACACGAACGACTACGTGGCCAAGGGACTCTCCGGCGGCCGGGTCATCGTGCGGCCCGACGAGACGGCGCCGTTCGTGGCCGAGGACAACATCATCGCCGGCAACACCATCCTGTACGGGGCCACCGCCGGGGAACTGTTCCTGCGGGGCCGGGCCGGCGAACGGTTCGCCGTACGCAACTCGGGCGGCCAGGCCGTCGTCGAGGGCGTCGGCGACCACGGCTGCGAATACATGACCGGCGGCACCGTCGTGGTGCTCGGCCAGATCGGGCGCAACTTCGCGGCCGGCATGAGCGGCGGCACGGCGTTCGTGCTCGACCTCTCACCGACCCGCGTCAACCCGGAACTGGTCGACCTCACCCCGCTCACCGACGAGGAACAGGAAACCCTGCGCACCCTCGTCGAGAAGCACGCGGCCGAGACCGGTTCGGCCGTCGCCGAGCGCCTGCTCAAGGACTGGCCCGCGGCCGTCGAACGGTTCACCGCCGTCGTGCCGCGCGACTACAAGCGTGTGATGGAACTGATCAGGACCGCCGAAGCCGCCGGTCGCAACGTCGACGAGGCGGTCATGGGGGTCCAGCGTGCCTGATCCGAACGGTTTCCTTCGCTACGAGCGGCAGCTGCCCAAGCGCCGCCCGGTGCCGGTGCGCATCCAGGACTGGCGCGAGGTCTACCCGCCCGCCGGCGAGGAGCTCATCCGCGACCAGGCCACGCGCTGCATGGACTGCGGCATCCCGTTCTGTCACGAGGGCTGCCCGCTGGGCAACCGCATCCCCGACTGGAACGACCTCGTACGCACCGGGGCGTGGGAGGCGGCCGCCGAGGCGCTGCACGCGACGAACAACTTCCCCGAGTTCACCGGCCGGCTGTGCCCCGCCCCGTGTGAGGCGGCCTGCGTGCTCGGCATCGCCGACGACCCGGTCACGATCAAGCAGGTCGAGGTCGAGATCGCCAACCATGCGTTCGACCTGGGTTACGTACGCCCGCAGCCCGCACCCGTGTCGACCGGCAAGAAGGTCGCCGTGGTCGGCTCGGGCCCGGCCGGTCTCGCGGCGGCCCAGCAGCTCGCCCGCGCCGGACACGCGGTCACGGTCTACGAGCGCGACGACCGCATCGGCGGTCTGCTGCGCTACGGCATCCCCGACTTCAAGATCGAGAAGTCGGTGGTGGACGCCCGTCTGGCCCAGCTCTCGGCCGAAGGCGTGGTGTTCGAGACCGGCGTCGAGGTCGGCGTCGACGTCACGGCGGACGACCTGCGCGAACGCTTCGACGCGGTGCTGCTCGCCTCAGGCGCGCTCTTGAGCCGGGACACACCCGAGACCCCGGGCCGCCACCTGAACGGCGTGCACCTGGCGATGGAGCACCTCGTGCCGGCCAACCGGGTCGTGGCGGGCCTGCAATCCGCGACGCCGATCGACGCCGCGGGCAAGCACGTGGTCATCATCGGCGGCGGCGACACCGGCGCGGACTGCCTGGGCGTGGCCCACCGGCAGGGCGCGGCCAACGTCATCCAGCTCGACCAGTACCCGCTGCCCCCGTCATCACGGGCCGGCGAGCTGCACCCGTGGCCGACGTGGCCGGTCATCCTGCGCAACTACCCCGCCCACGAGGAGGGCGGCGAACGCGTCTTCGGCGTCGCGGTGCAGGAGTTCGTCGACGACGGCAACGGCAACGTCCGCGCGATCCGCATCGTCGACGTGTCCGTGCAGCGAGTCGACGGCGTCCGCACGGTGACCGAGATCGAGGGTTCGTCACGGGAGCTGCCGGCCGACCTGGTGCTGCTGGCGATCGGCTTCGAGGGCACCGAGAAGCAGCCGCTGCTCGACCAGTTCGGCATCACCCGCAACCGGCGGGGTGTGCTGGACGCGTCGTCGACGTGGGAGACCTCGGCCCCCGGCGTCTTTGTGGCCGGCGACATGCACCGCGGCGCCTCGCTCATCGTGTGGGCGATCGCCGAGGGCCGTTCCGCCGCAGCGGCGATCCACGACTACCTGGGCGCGGCCGGCGAACTGCCCGCCCCCGTCCCAGCGTCGGCTCAGCCCATCGGGGTGTAAGCAGCCAGGGTGTCCCGGCTGGCTTTCGTCAGCCTCTCTTGCGCGGGAAGTGCGTCGAGCTCGAACCATCCGATCTCGACGCACTTCTCCGGCTCCCGAATCTCGGGGATGCCACCGACGTGGCGGGCCGTGAAGCTGGGCGAAACCCAGTGCTGCCGTTCGCCGGGCAGGATGTGGTCGGAAACGCCGATGAGCCGCTCGACCTCGATGGTCATGCCGTACTCCTCAGCGAACTCACGTCTTATGGCCGCGGTGAGCGTCTCCCCGAAGTCGACCATGCCGCCGGGGAACTCCCAGAGCCCTCTCTCGTTGCGCGCCTCCGGCCCCCGCTTGGCGAGGAACACCCGCCCGCGTTCGTCGAACACCATCGCACCGACGCCGACCCCGATGAAGTCGTGGCCCGGCCTCATCCGATCGCCGGCAACAGAACGAAGCTGGCGCCCAGCCACATGAATCCCACAGACCCGAGAATAAAGAGCACGATGTACGTCTCGTACCAGCGCCAGAAGTTCCGCGGGTCGGGCGGCCTGCGATAACCTGGCCGGATCGCCACCTCGGTGAGCTCGCATTCCTCACGCCGATAGTCGAGCCAGGCGAACACCCCGATCACGATCAGCAGCACGGTGAAGGCCGCGATGACCGTGACCAGCAGCAGGACCGCCACGATGCCGATCTGCGCGACTCTCGGTTCGATCCGCCATTCCTCGTACCGCACGAAGAGCAGCAACGCCGCACCCACGAGCACGGTGGCCAGGGTCTGATAGATCGCCAGGAACCGGTAGACATTCTCGTTCACGGTGTGCAGTTGCTGAAGCAGGTATTTGTACCGCTCAACCTCGAAAGCCTGGGCCCGGTCGACCTGAGGCGGCTGGGTCATCGCGACCACCACCAGCCCTTCTCGTCCGCGCGTAGGTAGGCGTCTCGAGGTGGAGCGATGTCCGTTCGGGTTTTCGCCACGCGGTCGAGCGCCTCGTTGATCGGATCGACTCCGTCTGGGGAGGTCGCTGCATGCCGGAAAACTCGCTGGAATGGGGCAGGGAACTGTTCGGCCAGGACGTCGGCGTTGGCGAGAAGCCAGCGGGCCAGCGGATGGCGGCCGTTGAGGTGTGTACCGGCTCGGGCGAGACGCTCGTCACCTTGGTAATCGACCGCGAACAGCGGGCGGTAGTGACGGTGGCCGGCCGGCAATGGCGGAGGGCTCGCCGAGCGAACGCGTAAGCGGCTCTCAGTGCCTGGCGACGCCATTACTTCGAGATCGACAAAGAAGTGCAAGAGGGCTGCGGAAAGTACGTCATAGAATATCAGGTAGCTGTCCGTCTTTTCCCAGAGCGAGAAAATTGAAGTCACTTCGACCGATTCTCCTTCTCGGGCGGCGGATCGGAGATCCTCGACGCTCATGAAGTTCGATTCATGTCGGATGACGTTCTCAGAGTTCCAGGAGCCCATCATGAGCAGGTCGTCAGTTCCGAAGGTTGCGGCGGTCGCCGGTTCGCCGGGTGCGATGTCGACGATTTCGACGCGGTCCAGAACCGCCAGGGCTCGGGCTAGGCGCTCATCCTGGCCCGTGGCCAGCCGCGACGCGCGGCGAAGCGCCAACTGCAGGGCGGAATGCACCGGCCACGGCACCGCGCGAATCTGTGAGCGTGAGATCGTCAGGTCGGGGCGAAGCGGTCCGGACAGTCCCACTGCGCCGTAAACGACCGTGCCGACGCGGTCTCCGTCGATCGACTTTTGCTCGGATTCGGTCGGCATTGTAATGCCGTTGTATGACCAGCGCATATCACCGTCGTCGCTGGCCAGCAGGTCGTGACGGGGCAGGTCTTCGACGGGAATCATGAACTCTGAGTTCAGACTCGTTCGTGGGTCTGAAATTTTGCGCAATGCAGACTCGAGGTCGAGCGCCGGCCCGCCATGAGGATTGGGCACCCGGTAGGCCGAATCACCGCTATCGACATCCGGTAATTGCCTGCCCGTGGCGGCGAGATATGCGTAGCGAGCCGCGTCACGGTATGCGAGCAACATTGACGAGAACGCCACCTTGGCGTGCTTCTTGGTGGTTAAGTCAAATTCAGTGGCACTGACCGAGTGGTCCCATCCTTCATGCCTGAATGAATGGGCCCGGTCCCCAAAAATCTTTCGCAGGGCCCGGCGGTGGTCTTCGCCCTCGCTCGGAACCGGAGAAAGTGGAACAAACGCCAGTAGCTGCCCTCGGACATCAGGGATGGCCGTCGCGCCGAGATCGAGCGGGATCGCCGCAATGCTGATGTGCTCCAGATTGAAACCGGGGATGAAGTCGTTGTCCATACCCGGAGTCAGCTCGGCAGTTGCGAATGTGGAGACGATCGGTTCGGTAAGAAGCGGGTCGAGCAACGGATTCGAGCCCTCGGCCTCCAGCCGGTCGGCGTTGACCTGGACCGGCACCGGCGCCCCCAGAATGTAGGATCTGATCCGGTCCTCGACGGTCTTCAGATCGATCGCGGCCCGATTCGGGTCGATCCGGACCGCGATATGTGTCCCAGGATCGCCGAGAAAGGCGTCCTCCTCGCCGTGCCGCCCCGGCATGGGCCGCCCGCGGCCGCTCTCCTCCTGGAGCGTGAAGTAGTCGTTCCGCCGACTGATCGACACGCGGATCGCCTTGGCGTTGTGGACGGCCGACAACTGTCGCAGGCTCGTCAGTTCCACCCGGTCGCCGACCATGAAGCAGGCGAGTATGCCGATGCCGAACCGGCTGATCGCCCCGAACGACCGCTCGGGGCGTTCGAGCCGGCCCGCTTCGGCCTCGAACTCAGCCGATCGGTAGTACGACCGCCCGACTCGCAGGAAGTATTTGCGGAGGGCGTCCTCGTCCATCCCGATGCCGTCGTCATCGACCCGTACCCAGATGTATCCGCTGTCGTCCCAGCAGTGGACGCGGACCTCTGACGCGTCGGTCCGGTAGAGATGATTGCGGGCGTTGACGGCGTCGAAGGCGTTCTGCAACAACTCCCGCAAGAAGGCGTAGGGGTCGTCGTAGAGTCGTTCCCCCGTGAACAGCTCGAGTACCGCCTCCCGGTCGAGTTCGAATCGGAACTCGCCGTACTTGTACCCGTGACTGGTGATCGACGCGTCGATCTCGGCCGGGAGGGGCAGGCCGCGCCACCGGTCGCCGCAGAAGTCCGCGACCGATCGGCATTCCAGCAGCTCCTGGCGGACGACGTCGAGAAACTTCCGCAGGTCGTGTTCGACGGCGGGATCGGTGGGATCGGCAAGGAACTGCAGGGTGTAGTTCCGCTCCGGATCGTCCGGGAAGTCGAATCCGCCGGCCGCGATGTGTTTCAGCCATTCGGCATCGCTGACCGTGGATTCCGGCGTCTCGTGCCGGTCGAGCTTGAGGTGGTCGTAGATCACCCGTGGGGCCCGAGTCTGATCGAGATCGAGGATGTCGGCGAGACGCAGGATGATCGCGCAGAAGCGAAGGTCGGCCTTCTGCCGGAAGTCCCGCTTGAACTCGGGCTCCCGCAGCTTGACCGCCGACACGTTATGGCTCCGGCAGATCAGCGTCAATTGGTTGATGATCGAGGCGCCGTCCCACCTCAGCCAGGACAGGTCACAGTCCTCGAGGTGTTCCCGGACCCGTTCGGCGTGCCGCGCCCTGCAGTACTGTTCGACCACACCTGGCGGAGGGGTGTCGCGGTTGCGCCTGGTGGCGAGAAAAGCCTCGTCGTTCCTTCTGAGGAACGCCTTGAAGTCATTGGTTCCGCTGAGCCGGGCCAGCTCGTCCGGCTCGTAGACCATGCCGACGTCGTGGAAATAGGCGGCCAGGATCAACAGCGCCGCCTCCAGCGGCCGCAAGGCGTCGATGCGCGGCCCGACCAGCTGGTTCATGCGCCGGATCACGTTTTCGGCGTGCTGCTCGTCGTGCAGGGTGTAGGCCTGGAAGGTCTCCCGGACCAGCTTGAGAAGGTCCCGGGCCCGGCCGACGAGCCTCTCGACGTTCGCCCGGTTGTCATCGGACGCCTCCGTGGCCAGGACCTCGCCCAGCCGCCCCCAATCGCCCACGGCACTCCCTCCGGCAGGAAACGGCAATACGGACTGTAGTGCTCGCATTGCTCCCCGACGATGGCCGAACGGGGGAGGGCGTACGTGAAAGGGCGTTGCCGGAAGCGGCCGGAACCGGGCCGATAAGCTGGAGACGCGGTCGTCGAAGCCCGCAGGTCAACAGCGCAGCGCACCGGTCTCACCAAGGCTGGGAGGCCTCGCCGTCGCCCGACAGAAGCAGTTCATCCCTTGTACGGGGGTCGGCCGCCAGGCCGATGAGAAAGAGAGACTAGCCTGATGGCCGTGACACGCCGCGTAAAGATCGTTTGCACCATGGGGCCCGCGACCGCTTCGCCCGAGCGCATGCTCGGTCTCGTCGAGGCCGGCATGGACGTGGCCCGCCTGAACTTCAGCCACGGCTCCCACGAGGACCACCAGCACATGTACAACCTGGTGCGCTCCACGAGCGAGCAGGCCGGGCGCGCCGTGGCCGTCCTCGCCGACCTGCAGGGGCCGAAGATCCGCCTCGGCAAGTTCGCCGACGGGCCGCACATCTGGAACACCGGCGACATCGTCACCATCACCAGCGACGACATCCTCGGCACGGTCGAGCGCGTCTCCTGCACGTACAAGAAGCTTCCGCAAGAGGTCAAGCCCGGCGACCGCCTGCTCATCGACGACGGCAAGGTCGCCGTCGAGGTCACCGGCGTCGACAACAACGACATCCGCTGCCTGGTCGTCGAGGGTGGCCCGGTCAGCAACAACAAGGGTGTCTCGCTGCCCAACGTGGCCGTCAGCGTCCCGGCGCTGAGCGAGAAGGACGCTGAGGACCTGCGCTTCGCCCTCGGCCTGGGCGCCGACGTCATCGCGCTGTCCTTCGTGCGCTCGCCCGACGACATCAAGCTCGTCCACGAGATCATGGCCGAGGAAGGCCGCATCGTCCCGGTCATCGCCAAGGTCGAGAAGCCCGAGGCGGTCGAGCACCTCGAGGCGATCGTCCTCGCCTTCGACGGCGTCATGGTCGCCCGCGGTGACCTCGGCGTCGAGCTCCCCCTCGACCAGGTCCCGCTGGTGCAGAAGCGCGCCGTCCAGCTCTGCCGCGAGAACGCGAAGCCGGTCATCGTCGCGACCCAGATGCTCGACTCGATGATCGAGAACTCGCGCCCGACCCGCGCCGAGGCGTCCGACGTGGCCAACGCGGTGCTCGACGGCACCGACGCCGTGATGCTCTCCGGCGAGACCTCCGTCGGCAAGTACCCGGTGCTCACGGTCAGCACGATGGCCAAGATCGTCACCACGACCGAGGGTGGCTCCATCCCGGTCCCGCGCCTGCAGCACGACCCGCGCACCCACGGTGGCGCCCTCACCGTCGCCGCGTCGCAGATCGCCCGCAACATCGGCGCCAAGGCCCTGGTCGCGTTCTCCCAGACCGGCGACACGGTCCGGCGCCTGTCCCGCCTGCACTGCGAGCTCCCCCTGTACGCCTTCACGCCCGTCCCCGCGGTCCGTGACCAGCTCGCCCTCAGCTGGGGCGTCGAAACGTTCCTGACCGACTTCGTCGAGCACACCGACGACATGTTCCGCCAGGTCGACGCGAAGATGCTCGGCCTCGGGCTGGCCAAGCCCGGCGACTACGTCGTCGTCGTGGCCGGCTCCCCGCCGAACGCCCCCGGCTCCACCAACACCCTGCGCGTGCACCGGCTCGGCGACCTGGTCGACCCCGCGTCGCTGTGACCGAACCGCTGAGCGGACAGGCCGCCGTCGACCAGCTGCTCGAGGTCCTCGACCTCAAGCAGCTGGAGGCGGCGACCTTCGTCGGGGAAAGCCCGCAGACCGGCGCCCAGCGTGTCTTCGGCGGCCAGGTCGCCGGTCAGGCCCTCGTAGCGGCCGGGCGCACCGTCGACCCCGAACGCACGGTCCACTCGCTGCACGGCTACTTCGTGCGCCCCGGCGACCCGACCGAGCCGATCCTGTTCACCGTCGAGACCATCCGCGACGGACGGTCCTTCTCGGTGCGCCGATCCACCGCTCAGCAACACGGCAAGACCATCTTCTTCATGTCGGCGTCCTTCCAGGTCCGCGAGGAAGGACTCGACCACCACACCCCCGCCCCGGTCGGCGTCCCCGGACCCGACGAGGTCCCCACCATGGCCGACTGGGTCGCCCGCTACCCCAGCCGCCGCGGCGCCTTCAACGCCGCCCCGCGCGCCGTCGACCTGCGCTACGTCAACGACCCCGGCTGGGTGCCGCCCGGCGACCGCAACGCCAGCGACCAGCAACGCGTCTGGATGCGCGTCGACGGCAAACTCCCCGACGACCCGCTCATCCACGCCTGCGCCCTCACCTACGCGTCCGACCTGTCACTGCTCGACTCGGTGCTCTCGGTCCACGGCGAGGTGTGGGGGCCCGGCGGCGTCATCGGCGCCAGCCTCGACCACGCCCTCTGGCTCCACCGGCCGTTCCGCGCCGACGAGTGGTTCCTCTACGACTGCACGAGCCCTTCGGCCAGCGGCAGCCGCGGCCTGGCCAGCGGCCGCATGTTTGCACGCGACGGCGTCCACATCGCCAGCGCCGTCCAGGAAGGCCTGCTCCGCCGCATCGGCGAGCGAGCTTAGCGGCTCACTTCCTCGGCGACCGGCTCGTCCGACTCCGCCTGGTGCCGCGCCGGCTGGTCGTCGAAGTCGGCCATCCCCGCCGCGTAGCCGGCCACCCCCGCCTCACGCTCCGGCGGCAACCGCAGAATCTCCGGCCGCGCCGCCACCACCTCACGCAGCCGCAGCCCGGTCACGAGATCGGCCACCGCCCGCAGCACGGCGAGCGCCCCGAGCGTGATGATCACCGGGTCGGCCGTACGCGCCAGAGGCCCGGACGCGTAAAACCCCAAACCCACCTGCAAGACCCCCAAAGACACCATCAGACCCCACGTACGGTCCGAGCCCCGGTTGATCGCAGCCACCGCGACGTCGACCGCGCCGCGCACCAGCAGAAACCACCCCACCAGCGACGCCGGCGTCGTGTAGGTCGAATCCCGGTCCAGCAGCACCACCACACCCGTGGCCGCGAACAGAACAGCCATCGACGCGTTCACCCACCACGTCCGCGTCCCGGCCAGAGCCCGTACGACCTCACACAGCGCCCCGAAGAAAATCACCGGGCCCGCCACCGCCACCACGTCAGCCGGCTCCAGCCGCAGCACACTCCACCCCACCGCCAGCCACGCCACGCCCGCGAACAGCAGAAACCCCCACATGCTCGACCGCATCACGGACAGGGGCGAAGAACCGGACCACAACATGAGGCCTCCAGCCGAAGGTGACCCTGCCATGACAACATCCGGCCGACCACCGAACGGGAGGTTCGCGCAGATTCACAGCCGGGTACCAGACCACCGCCCCCACCCCGCGGAGAACCCGTGCCCGACGACGAACTCACCCCCGCCCTGCACGCCGCCCAGAACGGCGACGCCGCCGGATTCGCCACCCTCTGGCGCGCCCTGCACCCCGCCGTCCTGCGCTACCTGCGTGTCGTCGCCGGCGACCACGCCGAGGACGCCGCCAGCGAAACCTGGCTCCACGTCATCCGCGACCTCGACCGCTTCCACGGCGACACCACCGCCTTCCGGGGATGGCTCTTCCGCATAGCCCGCCACCGCGGCCTCGACGAGATAAGACGCCAATCCCGTACGAGGGAAAGCCCCGCCTCCATCCCCTCGGCGGCACCCGACGCAGCGTCGCAAGCAGCCGACCACGCCTCCACCGGCTGGGCCCTCGCCATGATCGCCGCGCTGCCACCCGACCAGGCCGAAGCGGTCATGCTGCGCACCGTCATCGGCCTCGACGTGGCCACCACCGCCCAGATCCTCGGCAAGAAACCCGGCGCCGTACGCATCGCCACCATGCGAGGACTCCGACGACTCGCCACCAACCCCCAGATCCGTACGAGACAGGGGGTGTAACAAAATGCGCGCCCTCCACGCTCTCCTTCGTGTACTGCGACTTCGTGTACTGCGACGAGACCGGCACCCACGACCCGAACCGGACGCCTCCACCGACCGGCCCGGACTCGCCGACCTCCTCGAAGCCGCCCGAGCCCCCGGAACCCCCGACGAGCTCGCCGGCGAGAAAGAGGTCGTCGCCGCCTTCGTCGCACATCGCAGACGTGCTGCCCGAGCCCAGCGCCGGACCCCGGCGAGAATCCGGGCCGCCCTCGTGCCCGCCACGACCGGCCTGGCTCTCCTGATCCTCACCGGAACCGCCGTCGCCGCCCGCACCGGCAACCTCCCCCAGGAAGCCCAGCAGCACGCACACCGCCTGTTCTCGGCGCTGGGCGTACCAGCGCCGAGAACAGGCACCCCGACCCCCGACATCACCAACCTGACCTGGTGCGAAGCCTGGCACGGAGTCCCCGGCCGAACTCTCAGTCAGGACGACCACCGCAGGCTGGCCGCGGCTGCGGGCCCCCAAGGCATCGACCGATACTGCGTCGACCTCCGCCGAACCGCCTCCCACAAACCGTCCCCGGCCAACCCCGCGACAGGCAGCCCACGCAAACCGGCGTCCCCGGCCGGCGTGCCGCCTCGCTCGCTGCCCCCACCGCCGAGTTCGAAGCTCCCACTGCCAGGTTCGAAGCCGTCGCCGCCGAGTTCGAGGCCCTCACCGCCCAGCTCGGCGGCCCCTCCGCACGGCCAGGCGCTCCCGCCACCAGGCTCGGCGGGGTCGCCGCCCGCACCCGGCCCTGCCGGACATATCGGCTGGAGCGGCACGCCGTCGGGCGCCCAGGGCCCTCCGATTGATCGCCCTAGAGTTCGACCGAACGCCGGATCATGCACAGAACGACATGCCCAAATGTTGCAGACGGTGACTATTGAGTTACCTTTGTCCCGCCCCGAGAACACCGACGGTCACGGCAAGTCGACCCCTGAAGATCGGGCGTGTGCCCGTTTGCTGCTGTCACGTGTGCGCGGTGGTCACCACTTCGGCCCCACGAACTCGTCCAGACGGGCGACCGCCTCACGCCGCGCCACCGACAGCGTGTTCGGGCGAGCCATTTTCCACGCTATATGTAGTTGGTCAAGGGATCGCGCGCACAACCGCATGATGTCGGTCGACTCGTTGACGAAGTTGTAGCGTGGATAGGAATAGGTGCGCCCGTTACGCACGACCCGATTCGCGAAGCGGCTGCCGTCGGAGTGGAAGAGGCCGCGCAAGAATCTTTCCGCTCGGTTGTCGATCACCTCGAGCTGCCAATTTGACAATTTTATGGGCCGCCGATGCTTCGGACCTGGGCCATGCTGCGGAAACAGGCACGGCCAATGCGTCCAATGCGCGCGGACACTCATGCAGCCCGCCCGCTCCTGGAAGCCGGCCGTTCGGGCTCCGCAGGCCTCCATCGCGTAGGACACCTCGTGGATGAGCCCCGGGTAGCGCAGATCGCACGCGACCGTAAGGAGCGGAACCCGTTGAGTCATCAACAAGTGGCCATCGCCGAGATACTGACCGAGCAGGTAGGCGTACGACGCCGGATCGTCGATCAGGCGGGGCGGGCGGTCGCAGCGGGGGCATCGTTCCGCGATCTTCGAGGCCGCGCGGGCGCGGTTGTAGAGCCAGTAGGAGACCGTATTGCGCGACAGTCCCAGCTGCCGGCAAATCTCCTTCAACGGGGTGCCGGCGGCGTGCAGAATATGCGCTTCACGGCGCATCCAGGGTGGGTGCACCCCGCGATTATCGCGAACGGGTATGACAAATTTTGTGCCCCCGGTGGGATTCGAACCCACACTGTATGGTGTTTGAGACCATTCTCTCTGCCGGTTGGAGTACAGGGGCCAGCTGGCCCATCCGATGCGAGTTGCTCCCGCCAGGATGAGCCACGCACAGCCTACCCACTAGGCTTAAGGCGGCGACACCCGCATACCGGGGTGTCGCGACTTCGGGAACGTTGGGGGTAGGGGTTCCGTGGCCGACTCGCAGGCTGGTGCCGAGCGCAAGCGGGTGTTGATCGCCGAGGATGAGGCGCTCATTCGACTGGACCTGGCCGAGATGCTCGTCGAGGAGGGCTACGACGTCGTCGGTGAGGCGGGTGACGGCGAGACCGCCGTGCGCCTGGCCGAAGAGTTGCGGCCAGACCTCGTCATCCTCGACATCAAGATGCCGATCATGGACGGGCTGGCGGCCGCGGAGCGGATCGCCGGCGGCCGGATCGCGCCTGTCGTGATTCTGACAGCGTTCAGTCAGCGTGATCTGGTGGAGCGGGCGCGCGCGGCTGGCGCGATGGCCTATCTGGTGAAGCCGTTCCAGAAGTCCGACCTGGTGCCGGCGGTCGAGATCGCCCTGTCGCGTTATTCGGAGATCGCCGCGCTCGAGTCCGAGGTCGCGGGTCTGAACGATCGGCTGGAGACGCGCAAGTCGGTTGAGCGGGCCAAGGGCGAGCTGATGACCAAGTATCAGATGACCGAGCCGCAGGCGTTCAAGTGGATTCAACGCACAGCGATGGATCACCGGATGACTATGCGTGAGGTCGCCGATCGGATCCTTGCGGAGGGTCAGGAGGCCGGCGGAGCCCAGCCCGCCACGAGTTGATCTTTTCTGCCTCGGATGTAACACCACCTCTGGCCTGCGAGTCACCGGACGTAACGGTTCGGTGAAAGCCCGTGTGAAAGCTTTTGACGGGCGTCGAACCTGGGATAGCGTCCCGCCCCATAACGGGGCACGGGTGGCCGCGGCGCAGGCAAGTGCCAATCGGTCGGCAGTGGCTCGGTGGGTTCGGGTATGGAGGAGGGTTCCAACCTTGAGGCAGGTTCTCGCACGAGCCATCGGCGGAGTGGCCATTATCGGGCTTCTCGCCGGTGCCGCTGCTTGTAACAGTGGATCGAGCAGCGACGATACCGCGAGCGAAGGGAACTGCGGCTACAAGCTGGCGTTCTTCGGCGCTCTGACCGGCTCGGCCGCCAACCTCGGTGTCAACATCGAGCAGGGCTTCGAGCTGGCCGTCGAGCAGTACAACAAGGCCAAGGGTTCCGAGTGCATCACGGTCGCGAAGTTCGACTCGCAGGGTGAGGCCTCGGTCGCCCCTGGTGTCGCTCGCAGCCTGGTGGCGGACAAGAAGATCATCGGTATCGTCGGCCCGCCGTTCTCGGGCGAGTCCGAGGCTGCTGACCCGATCTTCGAGGCGGCCGGCATTCCGACCATCACGCCGTCGGCGACGCGGACGTCGCTGTCGTCGAAGGGCTGGAAGGTCTTCCACCGCGCGGTCGCGAACGACGACGCGCAGGGCCCGGCGGCCGCGGCTTACATCAAGGACAATCTGAAGGCTCAGAAGGTCTTCGTGGCGGACGACCAGTCGGCGTACGGTGCCGGTCTGGCTGACGTCGTGAAGTCGAAGCTGGGTGCGCTGGTTGTCGCCACGGACAAGACCGAGGGTGACGGCAAGCAGGCCGACTTCTCGGCTCTGGTGCAGAAGGTGCAGTCGAGCGGGGCCACGGCGCTGTTCTACGGCGGCTACTACACGAACGCCGGCATCATCCGTAAGCAGCTCACGGCGGCGGGCTGGAAGGGCACGCTGCTGGGCGGCGACGGCATGAAGGACCCGGGCCTGTCGAAGGCTTCGGGTGTCGCAGCCGCGGTCGGCACGGTCGTGACCTGCCCCTGTTCTCCGCCGGAGGCCGCGGGTGGCACGTTCGTCAACGACTACAAGGCGAAGTGGAACCAGGACGCGGGTACGTACTCGGACGTCGCGTTCGACGCCGCGAACATCTTCCTTCAGGGCATCGACGCCGGTAACACGACGACGACGAAGCTGAACGACTACCTGAAGACCGTGAACTACAAGGGCATCGCGAACACCTACAAGTTCACCGAGACCGGTGAGCTGGACCCGAGCTTCATCAAGGTCTGGGCGTTCAAGTTCGACAGCTCTGGCGACGCGAAGGCCGACGTGGAGATCAAGACCTCCTGATCGGTCAGCACTAACTTTCTGTGGTGGGCGGTGCGGCCGGATGATCTCCGGCCGCACCGGCCTCGTCGTTTTGGAGCCCCTCTGTGGATTTTTCCGGTCTGATCAATGATTTCGGGCCGCTCACCGTCACGGGTCTGGCTCAGGGCGCGATCATCGCGTTGTTCGCCCTGGGCTACACGTTGGTCTACGGTGTGCTGCGGCTCATCAACTTTGCGCACTCCGAGGTGTTTCTCCTCGGCACATATGCCTGCTTGATCGTCTGGGGCTGGTTCGGTCTCGACCAGAACTCGGCGCCGCCGTCGGTCGGCGGGATGCTGCTTTACATGGCTGTCGGTCTGCTCGCGGCCATCCTTGTCTCGGGTCTGGCCGCTTTGACGGTCGAGGTGATCGCCTATAGGCCGCTGCGCCGGCGTAACGCGCCGCCGCTGGCCTTCCTGATCACCGCGATCGGTGCTTCGCTGTTCATCTCGGAGCTGGTCGGTGTGGCGACGCACCGCAACCAGAAAGGCGTTCCGCCGATCATCCTGGCGAAGCCGGTCGTCACGATCGGCGACACCACGATCACGAACCTGCAGATCCTCATCATCGTGCTGGCGCTGGTGATGATGTTCGCGCTGGATCGTTTCATCAACGGTTCGCGTCTGGGCCGGGGTATCCGCGCGGTGGCGCAGAACCCGGACTCGGCGGCGCTGATGGGTGTCAACAAGTCGCGGGTGATCGCGCTGGTCTTCCTGCTGGGTGGCCTGATGGCGGGTATCGCGGCGGTCATGTACGACTTGAAGATCGGTGTGACGCGGTACGACGCGGGCTTCCTGCTCGGCATCGACGCGTTCACGGCGGCGGTGCTGGGTGGCATCGGTAACCTGCGCGGCGCCCTGCTGGGTGGTTTGCTGCTGGGTGTACTGCAGAACTACGCGGCGGGCCTGTTCGGTTCGCAGTGGCTGCACGCGGCGTCGTTCGTGCTGCTCGTGGTCATCCTGCTGTTCCGTCCCACCGGCCTGCTGGGTGAGTCGCTGGGAAGGGCAAGAGCATGAGCGAGACTGCTTCTTCTTTCCGTGAGAACGGTGGGGTGCGGGGCTGGCTGGGCCGGCAGCCGATCTGGGTTCGCTGGCTGCTGATCCTGGCCGGGACCGTGGCGGCCTTCCTGTTGCCGTACGCGGAGCATGTGCCCTTGATCGGGCCGCAGATCGTCACCGAGGGCGTCGACTGGTCGAGCGCGCTGTTCGAAATTTCCTACTACGTGTTGCTGGCGCTGGGCCTGAACGTGGTGGTCGGTTACGCCGGCCTGCTCGACCTGGGCTATGTCGGCTTCTTTGCCGTCGGCGCCTACGGGACGGCCCTGCTGACCTCGCCCGATTCGATCCTTTACGAGGACACGGGCTGGAAGTGGCTGATGGCGGTGCCGGTGGCGCTGGCGCTGACCATGGTCGCGGGTGTGCTGCTGGGCTGGCCGACGCTGCGGTTGCGCGGTGACTATCTGGCCATCGTGACGCTGGGCTTCGCCGAGATCATCCGGATCGTGGCCACGTCGACGACGACGCTGCGCGGTGACCGTGGCTTCGCGAGCATCCCGCATCCGCCCGGCAGCTGGGGCGGGGAGCCGATCTTCGGCGTGACCGACGCGATCCCGTACTTCTGGCTGGGTCTGGTCATCATCATCCTGGTCATTCTCGGAGTGCGGAACCTGGACCGCAGCCGGGTGGGCCGGTCGTGGCTGGCGATCCGGGAGGACGAGGAAGCCGCCGAGGTCATGGGCGTGCGGACCTTCAAGTACAAGCTGTGGGCGTTCGCGATCGGCGCGTTCATCGGCGGTCTCGGTGGTGTGCTGTTCGCCGGTGAGCAGAGCTTCATCAACTCGCAGACGTTCGTGCTCCAGTTCTCGATCCTGGTGCTGGCCGGTGTGGTCATGGGCGGTTCCGGCAACATGGCCGGGGCGATCCTGGGTGGCGTGCTGATCTCGTACATCCCCAACCGTCTGCGGGGTCTGTCGGTGGGTGACACCGACCTGTACGAGTACCGGTTCGCGCTGTTCGGGCTGGCGATCATCGTGATCATGGTGCTGCGTCCGCAGGGTCTCATCCCCAGCCGTCGCCGGGCGATGGAGCTGAAGGATCGCGAGAAGGAGGTGGCTCCGCAGTGATTGAGCGAAGCGAAGGCACCATTGAGCTCAGCTGGACTCATGACATCCCGGAGCGAAGCGGAGGGATGGCATGAGCGAGCCGCACCAGGAAACTCCCGAAGAGCTTGACCGGGAGAACGCCCGGCCGGTTGACCGGCCCGCTCCGACGGGTGGCCGGACTGCCGAGCCGCCGGCGGAGACCGTACGGGATGAGGATGTTCTTCTCGAGGTCGACCATGTGACGCTGCGTTTCGGCGGTGTCGTGGCGCTCAACGACGTCAGCTTCTCGCTGCGCAAGGGCGAGATCTTCGGCCTGATCGGGCCGAACGGCGCGGGCAAGACCACCTGCTTCAACGCGATGACCGGCGTCTACCGTCCGACCGAGGGCGGCATCCGGTTCCAGGGCGAGTCGATCGTCGGCAAGAAGAAGCACGAGATCACCCGGGGCGGCATCGCCCGTACGTTCCAGAACGTGCGGCTGTTCCCCGAGATGACCGCGCTGGAGAACGTCATGGTGGGCGCGGACGCGCACCACAAGACGAGCGTGATCAGCGCGTTGTTCCGCCTGCCGCGGTTCTGGCGGGAGGAGAGGTCGGGCCGGGCACGTTCGCTCGAGCTGCTGCGTTTCGTGGGCATCGCGCACCGGGCCGGCGATGTGAGCCGCAACCTCTCGTATGGTGAGCAGCGCCGCCTGGAGATCGCGCGGGCGCTGGCCACGAACCCGACCCTGCTCTGCCTGGACGAGCCGGCCGCCGGCTTCAACCCGGCCGAGAAGGTGGAGCTGCTCCAGCTCATCCGCAAGATCCGTGACACCGGGGTGACGGTGCTGCTGATCGAGCACGACATGCGCCTGGTCATGGGCGTCACCGACCGGATCGTCGTGCTGGAGTTCGGCAAGAAGATCGCCGAGGGTACGCCCGCGCAGGTGCGGGACAACCCGGCGGTCATCGCCGCCTATCTGGGGGTGCCCACCGATGCTGCTTGAGATCGACAACGTGACGCTGGCGTACGGGCGCATCCAGGCCCTGCACGGCATCAGCCTCAACGTCGGCGAGGGCGAGGTCGTGGCGCTGATCGGCGCGAACGGCGCCGGCAAGTCGACCACGATGCGGGCCGTCTCGGGTCTGCGTCCGGTGTCGCAGGGCACGATCCGTTTCGACGGTGAGGACATCACCAAGATGCGGGCCGACCTGCGGGTCGTACGCGGGGTCTCGCAGTCGCCGGAGGGCCGGGGCATCTTCCCCGGCATGACGGTGCGCGAGAATCTGGAGATGGGCGCCTACACGCGGCGTAACCGGGCCGAGATCGACGAGGATCTCAACCGGGCGTTCACGCTGTTCCCGCGTCTGAAGGAGCGGGAGAAGCAGGCCGGTGGCACGCTGTCCGGCGGTGAGCAGCAGATGCTGGCGGTGGGCCGGGCCCTGATGAGCCGGCCGAAGCTGCTGCTGCTCGACGAGCCGTCCATGGGTCTCGCGCCGATGCTGATCCAGCAGATCTTCGACATCATCGTGGAGATCAACCAGCAGGGTACGACGGTGCTGCTGGTCGAGCAGAACGCTCAGCAGGCCTTGTCCAGGGCGCACCGCGCGTACGTTCTGGAGACCGGGCGGATCGTCAAGGAGGGCACCGGCGCCGAGCTCCTGAACGATCCGGCGGTCAAGGACGCCTACCTCGGCGTCGCGTAACACCTTTCGACCACCTAGGAGTCACCATGTTCCGCACCAATAACGGCCGCCGGGCGATCCTCGGCCTGGCCGCCGCGGCGGCGCTGACGTTGTCGATGGCCGCCTGCGGCTCCGAGTCGGAGGACCCGGCCACGGGCGGCGGTCCGGCGCCCAGCGCCTCCGCCGACTCGTCGCTGGCCGACAAGGTCCCGGCCGACATCAAGGCCGCGGGCAAGCTCACCATCGGAACCGACTCGTCGTACGCGCCGAACGAGTTCCTCGACAGCGACGGCAAGACCGTCGTCGGCTTCGACGTCGACCTGTTCAACGCGGTCGCGCAGAAGCTGAACCTGAAGACCGAGTGGACCTCGGCCACGTTCGACAGCATCATCCCGGGCGTGAGCAGCGACAAGTACAACGTCGGTGTCTCTTCGTTCACGATCAACGCGGACCGGCTCAAGGAGGTCAACATGATCTCCTACTTCTCGGCCGGCACGCAGTGGGCGGCCGCGACCGGCGCCACGATCAACCCGGACGACGCCTGCGGCAAGAAGATCGCCGTGCAGACCGCCACCGTTCAGGTGGAGGACCTGCAGGCCCGGTCGAAGAAGTGCACCGACGGTGGCAAGAAGGCCATCACGATCGACCAGTACCAGAAGCAGTCGGACGCCACGAACGCCGTGGTGACCGGCAAGGACGAGGCCATGCTGGCCGACTCGCCGATCGTGGCGTACGCGGTGAAGCAGACCAGCGGCAAGCTCGCCCTGGTCGGCGACATCTACGACTCGGCCCCGTACGGCTACGTCGTCGCCAAGGACCAGACCGAGTTCGCGGGCGTGCTCAGCGAGGCTGTGCAGGCGCTGATCACGGACGGTACGTACAAGCAGATCCTCGACAAGTGGGGCGTCACGGCGGGTGCCGTCACCACTGCCGCGGTGAACCCTTCGGTCTGATCCGCTAAATGAGCGACCAGACAACCTCCGAGCGGGCACGGCCTGAAGCGATCAAGGCCGTGCCCGTCCGGCACCCCTGGCGCTGGGTGTCGATCGCGGTCATCGCGGTGCTCGCCGCCATGTTCCTGCACCTGCTGCTGACCAACGACAACTTCCGCTGGTCGTTCATCTTCCTGGAGTACCAGGAGGGCAAGCGCGGGGTCATGTTCACCGAGCCGGTGCTGCAGGGCCTGCGGGGCACGATCCTGCTGACCATCACGGCGATGGCGATCGGTATCGGGCTCGGTGTGATCCTCGCGGTCATGCGGCTGTCGCCGAACAAGATCCTGTCGTCGGTGGCCTTCATCTACACCTGGTTCTTCCGGGCCGCGCCCCGCCTGATCCTGGCGATCCTGTTCGGCAACCTGAACATCCTGTGGAGCCGCATCGGGTTCGGCCTGCCGTTCGACAAGCAGATCGGCCAGTTGTTCGGCATCGACAACTTCAACGGCCAGTTCTACGGCATCCGCGCCGTCGACCTGCTCGCCGGGTTCGTGGCCGGCATGCTGGCGCTGGGCCTGTCCGAGGCGGCCTACATGGCCGAGATCGTGCGGGCCGGCCTGCAGTCGGTCGACGAGGGCCAGACCGAGGCGGCCGTCGCGCTGGGCATGTCGCGCTTCCAGGTGCTGCGCCGCATCGTGCTGCCGCAGGCGATGCGGGTGATCGTGCCGCCGACCGGTAACGAGACCATCGCCATGGTCAAGGACACGTCCCTGGTGGCGTACGTGCCGGTCACCGGCGAACTCTGGTTCCAGTTGCAGCAGGTCTCCGCGCGTACGTTCATCGTGTTCCCGGTTTTGGTGGCCGCGCTGATCTGGTACCTGATCCTGTGCACGATCCTGATGATCGGCCAGTATTTCCTGGAGCGGCACTACGGCAAGGGGTACGGCGCGGTCGGCAAGGCCAAGCAACGTCTGCGCGACATCGAGGTCGAGCAGGGCGGCCGCATCACGAAGACCGCGGAGGGATCATGACGGACGCCGCCGAGATGGTGCGCGCCGACAACGTGCACAAGTCGTTCGGGTCGCTCGAGGTGCTCAAGGGCATCGACCTGGTCGTCAAGCCGGGTGAGGTGTGCTGCGTGCTGGGCCCGTCGGGTTCCGGCAAGTCGACGTTCCTGCGCTGCATCAACCACCTCGAGAAGATCAACGCCGGTCGCATCTTCGTGGACGGCGACCTGGTCGGCTACCGCCAGCGCGGCGACAAGCTGCACGAGCTCAGCGAGAAGGACGTGGCCCGCCAGCGCCAGTCGATCGGCATGGTGTTCCAGCGGTTCAACCTCTTCCCGCACATGACGGTCCTCGAGAACGTCATGGAGGCTCCGTGCAAGGTCAAGAGAGAGCCCAAGGCCGAGGTACGTGACCGCGCGAACGCCCTGCTCGAAAGGGTGGGACTGGGCGAGAAGGTCGGCAGCTATCCCGGTCAGCTCTCCGGTGGGCAGCAGCAGCGGGTGGCGATCGCCCGGGCCCTGGCCATGCGGCCCAAGCTGATGCTGTTCGACGAGCCGACCAGCGCGCTCGACCCCGAGCTGGTCGGTGAGGTCCTGGACGTGATGAAGGGCCTCGCCCAGGACGGCATGACCATGATCGTGGTGACCCACGAGATCGGCTTCGCCCGCGAGGTCGGCGACAAGCTGATCTTCATGGACGGCGGGGTCGTCGTCGAGCAGGGGGCACCGCGCGAGGTCATCGCAAACCCGCAGCATGAGCGAACCAGGGCATTCCTGAGCAAGGTGCTTTAAGCAGGCGGGGCGGTCCGGCTTCGTGTCACACCCCACGACTAGAGTTCCTAGACGTGAGCGACGACGCCGAGACCCCCCGTTTGCTGCTGCTCGACGGCCACTCCCTGGCCTACCGCGCGTTCCACGCGCTGCCCAAGGAGAACTTCAGCACGCAGACCGGCCAGCACACGAACGCCGTGTTCGGCTTCACCTCGATGCTGATCAACATGCTGCGCGACGAGAAGCCGACCCACATCGTGGTCGCGTTCGACGTCTCCCGCGTCTCCTTCCGCACCGAGAAATACCCGGAGTACAAGGCCGGCCGGAAGGCGACGCCCCCCGAGTTCCTGGGCCAGGTCAGCCTGGTCAAGGAGATCCTCGACGCCCTGCGCATCCAGTACGTCGAAAAGGCCGGCTTCGAGGCCGACGACGTCATCGCCACCCTCGCCACCCAGGGTCGCGACGCCGGCATGGAGGTACTCATCTCCTCCGGCGACCGCGACGCCCTGCAGCTGGTCGACGAGCACACCACCGTCCTCTACCCGAGCCGCGGCGTCTCCGAGGTCTGGCGCATGACCCCCGCGCTGGTCGAGGAGAAGCAGCTCGTCCCGCCGCACCTCTACCGTGACAAGGCCGCCCTGGTCGGCGAGACCAGCGACAACCTGATCGGTGTCCCCGGCGTCGGGCCCAAGACGGCCGCCAAGTGGATCACCGAGTTCGGCGGCATCGAGGGCGTCGTCGCCAACGCCGACAAGGTCAAGGGCAAGGCCGGCGAGAACCTGCGCGCCCACCTGGCGTCGGTGATCCTCAACTACGACCTCAACGCCTTGCGCACCGACCTCGAGCTCCCCGTCGGCCCGCTGGACGTGCGCTGGCACGGCTGGGACCGTGAGGCCGTCCACCAGGTCTTCGACGCGCTCGAGTTCCGGGTGCTGCGCGAGCGGCTCTACTCCTACCTCGACGCGGTCGAGCCCGAGGCCGAGGCCGGTTTCGACATCGACGGCCGGGTGCTCAAGACCGGTGAGGTCGCCGCGTGGCTCGGCGTCCACGCCCAGCAGGCGCCGGTCGGTGTCGCCGTCACCGGCACGTTCGGCCGCGGCACCGGCACCCTCACCGGCATCGGCGTCGCTACGGGCGACGGCGCCGCCGCCTGGTTCGACCCGGCCGCCCTCGACGAGGCCGACGAGCGGGCCGTGGCCGACTGGCTCACCGACCCCGACCGGCCCAAGGTGCTGCACGACGCCAAGCCGGCCACGCTGGCCATGCGCGCCCACGGCTGGCACCTGACCGGCGTCCGCGTCGACACGGCCCTCGCGGCCTACCTGGCCAAGCCCGACCAGCGCGCCTACGACCTGACCGACCTGGCCCTGCGCTACCTCAAGCGCGAGCTGCGGGTCGAGGAACCAGCCACCGGCCAGCTCGACCTGCTCGCCGGCATCGACGGTGACGACGAGGGCACCGCCGAGCAGAACGTGATGCTCCGCGCCCGCGCCACCCTCGACCTGGCCGACGTGCTCACCGAGGAGCTGTCCCGCGACGGCGGCGAGTCCCAGACCCTGCTCATGGAGGTCGAGCAGCCCCTGTCCGAGGTTCTCGGCGAGATGGAACACCTCGGCATCGCCGCCGACACCGACTACCTCTCCGAGCTCGAGGCCCACTTCGCCGCCGGGGTCAAGGCCGCCCAGCAGGCCGCGCACGCCGAGGTCGGCCGCGAGTTCAACCTGGGCTCGCCCAAGCAGCTGCAGGAGATCCTGTTCGTCGAGCGCAACCTGCCCAAGACCAAGAAGATCAAGTCGGGTTACACGACCGACGCCGACGCGCTGCAGAGCCTGTTCGCCCAGACCGGCGACCCGCTGCTCGAGCACCTGCTGCGCCACCGCGACGTCGCCAAGCTCAAGTCGACCGTCGACGGGCTGCTCAAGTCGGTCTCCGACGACAAGCGCATCCACACCACGTTCAACCAGACCGTCGCGGCCACCGGCCGGCTCTCGTCGACCGACCCCAACCTGCAGAACATCCCGATCCGCACCGAGGAGGGCCGGCGCATCCGCCGCGCGTTCGTCGTCGGCGAGGGCTTCGAGCAGCTCATGACGGCCGACTACAGCCAGATCGAGATGCGCATCATGGCGCACCTGTCGGCCGACGAGGCGCTCGTCGCGGCGTTCAACTCGGCGTTCGACTTCCACGCGGCCACCGCCTCGTCGGTGTTCCACGTGCCGGTCGAAGAGGTCGTCCCCGACCAGCGGCGCAAGATCAAGGCGATGAACTACGGCCTGGCCTACGGGCTGAGCGCCTTCGGCCTGTCCAACCAGCTCAACATCGCCACCGACGAGGCCCGCGGCCTCATGGACGAATACTTCGAGCGTTTCGGCGGCGTCCGCGACTATCTGCAGGCCGTCGTGAAACGCGCCGTGCAGGACGGCTACACCGCGACCATCCTGGGCCGCCGCCGCTACCTGCCCGACCTGTCCAGCGACAACCGTCAGCGCCGCGAGATGGCCGAGCGCATGGCGCTCAACGCCCCGATCCAGGGCTCGGCCGCCGACATCATCAAGATCGCGATGCTGCGGGTCGACCGGGCGCTCAAGGAGACCGGCCTCAAGTCGCGCATGCTGCTGCAGGTCCACGACGAGCTGGTCTTCGACGTGGCGCCGGGCGAGCGCGAGGAGCTCGAGGCGCTGGTGCGCCGCGAGATGGGCGAGGCCTACCCGCTCTCGGTCCCGCTCGAGGTGTCCGTCGGTTCCGGCCGCGACTGGAACGGCGCCGACCACTGAACCGACCGCCCGGGGGCGCGCCCGCGTTCCCGGGCGGCCCTGTCATGCGCCGCCGCACCGGGGCTGCGTACTGTGATCGGGTTGAATCCGGGCGTGGTTGCCGCGCCCTGCAAGGGTGAGGCCATGGGGAGCCCAACGATGGAAAGTTCCGCCAACGAGCGATCGCTGACCCGGGAGCCGCTCGACCCGGCCCGCGCCGACGCGTTCGCGCCCATGTTCAAGGCGCTGGGCGACCCGGTGCGGCTGCGGCTGCTGTCGATGATCGCCTCGGCCCGCGGCGGCGAGGTGGCCGTCGGTGACCTGACCGGCGCGTTCCACCTCACCGGCCCGACCATCTCGCACCACCTCAAGGTGCTGCGCGAGGCCGGGCTGGTCGACAGTGACCGCCGCGGCACGTGGGTCTACTACCGCATGATCCCGGCTGCGCTCGCCGTGATGGGCACCCTGCTCGAGACCGGTTTCCCGGTCTGAGCGGCCGGCGCGTCAGCCGTCCTTCTTCAGCGCTCCCGGCTTGTGGACGGCCTCGCGCCCGGTCTTGTCGCTCTTGACCTTGAACTGCGGGTCGCCGGGCGACGCGTCCACGGTGCGCCCGGCGGTCTCCGTACGCTTCGTGATCTTCTGTTCGACCTCGCCGTGGACGGTCTGCCCGTGGCTCTTCCAGGTCACGTCGTCGCCCTTTTTCAGGCTCTGGTCATCGGCCATGAGCCTCGGGTACCCGCGGTCGGCCTGCGGAAACGGTCAGACCGCGGGCAGGTCCGACACGAAGATGGCGGTGCCCGGGAAGAGCCGGCCGCGCAGCGGGCTCCACTGGCCCCAGATCTGCTCGTGCCCCTCGGGCCACTCCGGCTCGACCAGATCACGCAGCACGAAACCGGCGGCCACGAGCTCGCGCACCCGGTCGCCGAGGGTGCGGTGCTGCTCGACGTAGGTGGGCACGCCGTCCTCGTCGGTCTCCACGTACGGGGTGCGGTCGAAGTAGGAGTTGCGGGCGATCAGCCCGGTCTCGTCGGGCTCGTCCCAGAAGATCCAGCGCATCGGATGGGTGATCGAGAAGACCCAGCTCCCGCCGGGACGCAGCACCCGGGCGACCTCGCGCATCGCCGCGCCCGAGTCGGCCACGAACGGGATCGCACCGAAGGCGGTGCACACAATGTCGAATACGCTGTCCGCGAACGGCAGGGCCAGCGCGTCGGCTTGCACGAGCGGCACCCGCACCCCCGTACGACGCTCGGCCGCCCTCGCGTGCCGCAACATGCCCGCCGAGAGATCGAGGGCCGTCACCTCCGCGCCCTGTCCTTCGAGCCACCGCGCCCCGGCCGCGGCGCCCGCACCGAGCTCCAGCACCCGCCGGCCGCGCACCTCGCCGAGCAGGTGGGCGTCGGCCTCGCGCAGCCCCTCGGGGCACCACACAAAATCAAGATCTCCCAGGAAGGCGCCGTGTTCGGACTGATACTCGTCGGCGTCGGAATCCCACCAGCCGCGGCTGGCGACCCGGCTCTGGTCGTCGGTGACCGTCCGCCGGAGGGGCTCGACGGAGGCCGTGGGGTTGATCTCTGTCACCGAACAAAGGTACGGCAGCGCCCGGCGGAGCCCCGATTCAGTACATTACGGTCATCAGACCCGCTGAGAGCCGAACATTGTGCCTCGGACGTCAGGAGGGCTTGCAACCTGTGGTAATGCGCACGGTAAGCTAGTCGATGCGCTCGCGGATCGTGTGCCTCGGCAGGGAGCAGGTTCCGTGGTCGTCGGTCTCGACATGATCGACTGCAAGGATCGGCTGGTCCCTTTGCTCGCTGGTCCTCTTGTTCGGTTGTGCCGTGGCCGCCGGCAGTTCCGTTGAGCGCGAGAGACACCACGAATCCATCCGTTCGGAGCAACAGTCCACATGACGAGCAGCATCGAGGCCACCTCGAGCGCCAACCGGGTCACCGTCGACGATCTCGGGTCCGAGGAAGCATTCCTCGCCGCCATCGACGAGACCATCAAGTACTTCAACGACGGCGACATTGTCGAAGGCACCGTCGTCAAGGTCGATCGGGACGAGGTCCTGCTCGACATCGGCTACAAGACCGAGGGTGTCATCCCCTCGCGCGAGTTGTCGATCAAGCATGACGTGGACCCCGCGGAAGTGGTGTCGGTCGGTGACCACATCGAAGCCCTCGTCCTCACCAAGGAGGACAAGGAAGGTCGTCTGATCCTCTCGAAGAAGCGTGCGCAGTACGAGCGCGCGTGGGGCACGATCGAGAAGATCAAGGAGGACGACGGCGTCGTTCGCGGCTCCGTCATCGAGGTTGTCAAGGGTGGCCTCATCCTCGACATCGGCCTCCGCGGCTTCCTGCCGGCTTCGCTGGTCGAGATGCGTCGTGTCCGCGACCTCCAGCCCTACGTGGGCCGTGAGCTCGAGGCCAAGATCATCGAGCTGGACAAGAACCGCAACAACGTGGTCCTGTCCCGCCGGGCGTGGCTCGAGCAGACGCAGTCCGAGGTTCGCACCGAGTTCCTCAACAAGCTGCAGAAGGGCCAGGTCCGCAAGGGCGTCGTGTCCTCGATCGTCAACTTCGGCGCCTTCGTCGACCTGGGCGGCGTGGACGGCCTCGTGCACGTCTCCGAGCTCTCCTGGAAGCACATCGACCACCCGTCCGAGGTTGTCGAGGTCGGCCAGGAGGTCGAGGTCGAGGTTCTCGACGTCGACCTGGACCGTGAGCGCGTCTCCCTGTCGCTGAAGGCGACCCAGGAAGACCCGTGGCGCCAGTTCGCCCGCACCCACGCGATCAACCAGATCGTCCCGGGCAAGGTCACCAAGCTGGTTCCGTTCGGCGCCTTCGTCCGCGTCGACGACGGCATCGAGGGCCTGGTGCACATCTCCGAGCTGGCCGAGCGGCACGTCGAACTGCCCGAGCAGGTCGTCCAGGTGGGCTCCGACGTCCTGGTCAAGGTCATCGACATCGACCTCGAGCGTCGCCGCATCTCGCTGTCGCTCAAGCAGGCCAACGAGGGCTTCGTCGAGGGCGAGGAGCACTTCGACCCGACCCTCTACGGCATGGCCGCCACGTACGACAACGAGGGCAACTACATCTACCCGGAGGGCTTCGACCCCGAGACGGGTGAGTGGCTCGAGGGCTTCGACAAGCAGCGCGAGACGTGGGAGAAGCAGTACGCCGACGCTCGCGAGCGCTGGGAGGCCCACACCAAGCAGGTGCAGGCGTCCCGCGACGCCGACGCCGAGGCTGCCCTCAACCCGGTCCCGGCCGGCGCGACGACCTCGTCCACCACGTCGTCGTCCACCTCGTCGAGCTCGCCGGCCCCGGCGCGCGCCAACGAGGAGCCCTCGGGCACCCTGGCCACCGACGAGGCCCTCGCCGCTCTGCGCGAGAAGCTCGCGGGCGGCAAGGCCTGATCCAGCCCCTGGGCTGACCCGGCCAGCAGCATCTGAAAGGCCGCTCCGACTCCGGTCGGGGCGGCCTTTCGCCATCCCGGCCACCTTTCTCCCCTACGCTCCTCGCTCCTCGTACCGCGTCACCACTACCCGTTCCTCTCCTTCGCGTCCCCTCCTTCGCGTTCTCCTCCTTTCCGCACTCATCCTTTCCCCCTGCTCCTTTTCCGCCTCCTCCTTCACGGCGGGGCGACGGTGGGGAAGCGGGCCGGGGTGTCACCCGGGATACTGGTGGGGTGCTGAAAGTGGGGCTTACCGGCGGGATCGGGGCGGGCAAGAGCGCGGTGGCGCGGCGGCTCGCGCGGCGCGGGGCGGTGATCGTCGACGCTGATGTGCTGGCCCGCGAGGTCGTCGCGCCGGGCACCGACGGGCTGACCGAGATCGTGGCGGCCTTCGGCGACGGCGTACTCACGGCCGAGGGGGCGCTCGACCGGCCGGCGCTGGCGGCCCGGGTCTTCGGCGACGACACGGCCCGCCGAACCCTCGAAAAGATCATTCACCCCCGCGTACGGGCCCGGACCGCCGAACTGACCCACGGGGCGCCGGGCGACGCGATCGTCGTCAACGACGTCCCGCTCCTCGTGGAGACCGGGCTCGCCCCCTCGTACCATCTGGTGGTCGTCGTCGAGGCCGAACGTGAACGGCGGATCCGCCGGCTCGTCGAGACCCGCGGGATGAGCGCCGACCAGGCCACGGCCCGCATCGCGGCCCAGGCCGGCGACGCCGAACGACGCCGCGCGGCCGACGTGCTGCTGGTCAACGACGGCCCGCTCGACGAGCTGAACACCCGGGTCGACCGGCTGTGGCGCGACCGGCTCAAGCCGTACGAGGGGAATTTGCGCCTCGGTGTCTCGGCCCGGCCCGACCGGCGGCTGCACATCGCCGACCCCGACCCGACCTGGCCCGAGCAGGCGGCGCGGCTCGTCGCCCGCATTCAGCACGCGCTGCCGGCGGGACACGCGGTGTCGCACATCGGGTCGACCGCCGTGCCGGGGCTACCGGCCAAGAACATCATCGACCTCATGCTGAGTGTGCGCACGCTCGAAGAGGCCGACGCGCTCGCCGCTGATCTGGGCGCGGCCGGGTTCCCGAAACGGCCGGGGGAGTGGGTCGACAACGCCCGCGGCATTCCGGGCGAGACGTGGCCGAAGCGGCTGCACGGGGGGACCGACCCGGGTCGACCGGTGAACCTGCATGTGCGGGTGGCCGGGTCGCCGGGCTGGCGGTTCGCGCTGCTCATGCGCGATCACCTGCGGGCCGTGCCGGAGGCGCGTGCGGGTTATGCGGCGGCCAAGGAGCGCTGGGTCGCCGAACATCAGGAACGGGCCACCTATGCCGACGCGAAGGAGCCCTGGTTCGACGAGGAGGCACTCGCCGCTGACGAGTGGGCCGAGGCAACCGGGTGGCAGCCGCACCCGTAGTACGGCCGGGGATGTCGCGCCTGAGGCCACGCGTGGCTCACGTCGTGGCGGGCCGTGCGTGGCTCACGCCGTGGTGCGTCTGATTCCGTGCGCGGCTCACGTCGACGCGTGTCTGGGGCCGTACAGAGATTAAAGGGCCCTCGCGGCGGCCGGTCTGCGCGTGGCGCGACCACCTGTGGGTGCGCACGCCGGAGAACCGGGGCGCATCTTTCCACGGGCCGGGCGATCGGACCGTTTGATGGCCTCGTTCGCTGCCGGGCGGCCGCCGCGAGCGGCCTACCTGACCAGGGTAGGCGCGGTACACAAGGCCTAACAATGCCGCAGGACACAGCCGAATGTGCACCCTCAGCACGCCCTCGCTTCAGCGGTCGGCGAACCGGCCGGGCGACGGCGAAAACTTGTCGTACCCCCGACGTACGGTTGTTCTCATGGCGCTCGACTTTCCACGACTCGACGGCCGCTTCGAGGTCATCAGCGAATTCCAGCCTGCCGGTGACCAGCCCACGGCCATCGCCGAGCTCGAGCGGCGCGTCCGTGCCGGCGACCGCAACACGGTGCTGCTCGGCGCGACTGGCACCGGTAAGAGTGCCACCACCGCCTGGCTGATCGAGAAGCTGCAGCGGCCCGCTCTCGTGCTGGCCCCCAACAAGACGCTGTGTGCCCAGCTCGCCAAGGAGTTCCGCGAGCTGCTGCCCAACAACGCCGTCGAATATTTCGTCAGCTACTACGACTATTACCAGCCTGAGGCCTATATCGCCCAGACCGACACCTATATCGAGAAAGACTCGTCGGTCAACGAAGAGGTCGAGCGGCTGCGTCACTCGGCCACGATGTCGCTGCTCACCCGGCGCGACACGATCGTCGTGGCGACCGTCTCGGCGATCTACGGCCTCGGCACCCCGCAGGAATACCTCGACCGCTCCGTCCAGCTCAAGGTCGGCGAAGAGGTCGACCGCGACAAGCTGCTGCGGCGCCTGGTCGACATCCAGTACTCCCGCAACGACATGGCCTTCCAGCGCGGCACGTTCCGCGTGCGGGGTGACACGCTCGAGATCATCCCGGCCTACGAGGAGCTCGCCGTTCGCATCGAGCTGTTCGGCGACGAGATCGAGAAGCTCTACTACCTGCACCCGCTCACCGGTGAGGTCGTCCGCGAGGTCGATCACCTGGTCATCTTCCCGGCGTCGCACTATGTGGCCGGCCCCGAGCGCATGGAACGGGCGATCAACCAGATCGAGGCCGAGCTTGAGGAGCGGCTGGCCGAGCTCGAACGGCAGGGCAAACTGCTCGAGGCCCAGCGACTGCGCATGCGGACGACCTACGACGTCGAGATGATGCGCCAGGTCGGCTTCTGCAACGGCATCGAGAACTACTCGATGCACATGGACGGGCGCTCGTTCGGCGAGCCGTCCTACACGCTGCTCGACTACTTCCCCGACGACTACATCACCGTCATCGACGAGTCGCACGTGACGATCCCGCAGATCGGCGGCATGTACGAGGGCGATGCCTCGCGCAAGCGCATCCTCATCGAGCACGGCTTCCGGCTGCCCAGCGCCGCTGACAACCGGCCGCTGCGTTTCGACGAGTTCCTCGAGCGCGTCGGGCAGATGGTCTTCCTCTCCGCGACCCCCGGGCCGTGGGAGATGCGAGAGGCCCAGGGTGAGTTCGTCGAGCAGGTCATCCGCCCGACCGGCCTGGTCGACCCGCAGGTGGTCGTCAAGCCCACCAAGGGTCAGATCGACGACCTGATGCACGAGATCAAGCTGCGTACCGAGCGCGACGAGCGGGTGCTGGTCACGACCCTGACCAAGAAGATGGCCGAGGACCTCACCGACTACCTGCTCGAAAACGGCATCCGCGTGCGCTACCTGCACTCCGAGGTCGACACGCTGCGCCGCGTCGAGCTGCTCAAAGAGCTGCGCAAGGGCGACTACGACGTGCTCGTCGGCATCAACCTGCTGCGCGAGGGCCTCGACCTGCCCGAGGTGTCGCTGGTGGCGATCCTCGACGCCGACAAGGAGGGCTTCCTGCGCAGCGGGCGGTCGCTGATCCAGACGATCGGCCGCGCCGCCCGCAACGTGTCCGGCGAGGTCCATATGTATGCCGACAAGATGACCCCGTCGATGCGCGACGCCATCGACGAGACCGACCGGCGCCGCGCCAAGCAGATCGCCCACAACGAGGCTAACGGCATCACGCCGCAGGCGCTGCGCAAGCGCATCCACGACATCCTCGACGACATCTACCGCGAGGCCGAAGACACCGACGCCCAGGTCGGCCCGATGGTCGGCGGCGGTGGCCGGCAGATCTCGCGCGGCAAGGCGCCCGTGCCCGAGACCCGCTCGAAGGGCCGCGGTGCTTCGGCCGGTCCGGCTCGGCAGGGCATGGCCCGCACCGAGCTGGCCCAGCTCATCCAAGACCTCAACGAGCAGATGCTGGGGGCGGCGCGCGAGCTGCAGTTCGAGCTGGCCGCTCGCATCCGCGACGAGATGGGCGAGCTGAAGAAGGAGCTGCGCGGCATGGACGCGGCGGGGGTGAAATAGTTCGAACCCCGTCGCCCCGCGTGACTAGTCTGGCCCGATGACGTCGACCGGCGAGACCACCTGGACCGATCTGAACGGCGTGCCGCCGGAGCTTCTCGCTCTGGCCTCACGCTGCTTCGCGGCGGACGGCGGGATGCCGCTCGCGACCGACCCGGGCTTCCTGGGGCGGCGCTGGGCGGGTGCCGGGGTGACCGCCTTCGGGCTGCGCGGGCCCGACGGGGGTCTGCTGGCGGCGGGGGCGGTCCGGGGCGGGCCGACGTTCATCGGGCTGGTCGACCCGGCCGCCCGGGGGCGAGGGCTGGGCGGCGCGCTCCTCGATCGAGGGCTCGACCTGGCCCGTTCCGAGTTCGTGCTCGCCGACTCCGGCAACAGCGAAGGCGAACGGTCCGAGGTCGTGCTCGACGGTTCCGGGGATGGCGGGGGTGAACGTTTCGAGGTCACCGTCGAGAGTGAGACGTTGACGGCCGAGGCGGTCGAGCTCTTCGAGTCGCGGGGGCTGCGGCAGGTCTTCGCCGAAGACGTCATGCGCGCCGACCTCGTCGGCGCTGAACTGCCCGCCGTGACCTGGCCGGACGGGGCGACGGTCTCGACGTGGACCGAGCCGGTGGCGCGGCGCTTCCACACGACCTACTACGCGTCGTTCCGCGACCGGCCGGGCTTCCCGGGCGACCCGGCCGACGAGTGGATCGCCGAGAACGAGGACGACGAAGACTTCCTGCCGGACTGCTCGCTGCTGCTCACCCTGCCCGACCTGGGTGACGCCGGCTTCGTCACGGCCGCGCGCGGCTGGATCGTCCAGGCCGGGGTGGTGCCGGTCGTCCGTCGCCGAGGTCTGGCCGGAGCGCTGATCACCGAGTCGCTGACGCGCATGCGGGCCGCCGGCGAGACCCACGCCTGGCTGACGGTCAACGTCAACAACCCCGGTGCCGCGGCGCTCTATCGACGGCTCGGCTTTCTCGACCACGGCTGCCGGGCCCGCTTCCGCGGCTGACCGTCACCGGAGGCGGGGCTGGTGAGCATCGCTGAAGCGGCGTCCTTCGGCCGGTCTGCCGAGATCTGGCGCGAGTGGTCAGTCGGTGAAGAAGTTGTGGTCGGGGCCAGGGCGGTCGCCGGCGGGGACGTCGAGGAAGTGTTCGACGACGGGCGGCGTGGCGAAGAACTGGCCGATCCAGCCGCGCCACTGGGGGAAGCGTTCGGAGTTGCGGAAGTTCTCCAGGTGCGCCTCGACGCTGTCCCATTCGACGAGGAGCACGAAGCGGGAGGCCGACTCGACACCGCGCGTCATCCGCACGGAGCGGCAGCCGGGTGTGCCCGCCAGGATCGGGTAGGCGATCTTGTAGGCGGCGGCGAACTCCTCTTCGGCGCCCGGAGTGACATCGATCAGCGCGACCTCGAGAACCATGATGGAAGCCTGCCACACACCTCTTCGAACTAGGTTCCTAGGAAGCAGGGCGGGGTGAGGGCGCGCGTGGGTGTGCGGTTGACGTGAGGGCGAAGGGATGAAACGCGCCACGGTTTGTGGGGGCCACTGCCGTTGGGTTCGTCGATAGGACACAATGGCTGCCGTAGGAGGGGAGTATTCCCTCGCATCGGTCTCGTCAGCACGGAACGTCCACCCCCTTTACGGGCGTTCCCGGGGCCGGTGGTCGCCCAGTGGCGGCGGAAGAGACCTTCGACAGTCGCACGACGCTGTTCCCGCATAGACTTGTGGCGGGCGCAGCGCCGAACCGTGTCTGCCGGAGGCCTCGTTGAACATCTCCGCCTGGGTGTGGGTCATCACCCTGGTTGCCGTCCTCGCCGTTCTCGCGGTCGATCTTCTGATCATCGGGCGACGACCCCACGAACCCTCGATGAAAGAGTCGGGGAGCTGGGTCGCGTTCTACGTCGCCTTGGCTCTCGCCTTCGGCGCCGGCATCTGGTTCTTCGCCGGCGGTCAGTACGCCGCGGAGTTCTACACCGGCTGGCTGACCGAATACTCGCTCAGCGTCGACAACCTGTTCATCTTCATGATCATCATGGCGCGGTTCGCCGTACCACGGCAGTTGCAGCAGAAGGTTCTGCTCATCGGCATCGTGCTCGCCCTGGTGATGCGGGGTGCCTTCATCGCCGCCGGCGCCGCGCTGATCTCGCAGTTCTCGTGGGTCTTCTACATCTTCGGCGCGTTCCTGGTCTACACCGCGATCACCCTGCTCAAGGAGGGTGAGAACGACGAGGACGACTTCAAGGAGAACGTGCTCATCCGCTGGGCGAAGCGGGCGCTGCCGGTCTCGTCGGAGTTCGGCACCGGAAAGATGGTGGTCATCACCGAGACGGGCAAGCGCCTGTTCACGCCGATGCTCATCGTCATGATCGCGATCGGCACGACCGATCTGCTGTTCGCCCTCGACTCGATCCCGGCGATCTTCGGCATCACCAAGGAGCCCTACCTGGTCTTCACCGCGAACGTGTTTGCGCTGATGGGCCTGCGGCAGCTCTTCTTCCTGCTCGGCGGTTTGCTCGAGCGGCTGGTCTACCTCAACTACGGCCTGTCCGCGGTGCTGGCCTTCATCGGCGTGAAGCTCTTCCTCGAGGCGCTGCACACCAACAACCTGTCGTTCATCAACGGCGGCCACGGCGTGCACTGGGCCCCGGAGATCCCGATCTGGCTGTCCCTGCTGATCATCATCGGCACGCTGGGCGTCGCCACGGTGCTGAGCCTGATGAAGTCGTCCCGCGACCGTAAGCGGGAACTGGCCGACACCAAGGTGTAAGCGCGAAAAAAGAGGGGGGCCGACGGCCCCCCTCTTTTGTGTCCGCTGTTGTTACTGGTGCTTGCGGCGGGCGGCCTGGCGGCCACGCGTCTGCTGGTCGAGCACGACCTTGCGGATGCGCACGGCAGCCGGCGTCACCTCGACGCACTCGTCCTCGCGGCAGAACTCGAGGGCCTGCTCCAGCGACAGCTTGCGCGGCGGGATCAGACGCTCGGTGTTGTCGGCGCTGGCGGCGCGCATGTTCGTGAGCTTCTTCTCCTTGGTGATGTTGACGTCCATGTCGTCCTCGCGAGAGTTCTCGCCGACGATCATGCCCTCGTACACCTCGGTGGACGGCTCGACGAAGAGCTGCCCGCGCTCCTGCAGGTTGATCATCGCGAACCCGGTCACGGCGCCGGCCCGGTCGGCCACGAGCGAGCCGTTGTTGCGGGTGCGCAGCTCGCCGAACCACGGCTCGTAGTCCTCGAACAGGTGGTGCATGATGCCGGTGCCGCGGGTCTCGGTGAGGAACTCGGTGCGGAAGCCGATCAGGCCGCGCGCCGGGACGAGCCACTCCATGCGCAGCCAGCCCGTGCCGTGGTTGATCAGCTCTTCCATCCGGCCCTTGCGGGTGGACAGCAGCGTGGTGATGGCACCCATGTATTCGTCGGGGGCGTCGATCGTCAGCCGCTCGACCGGCTCGTGGACCTTGCCGTCGATGGTCTTGGTGACCACCTGGGGCTTGCCCACGGTGAGCTCGTAGGACTCGCGGCGCATCTGCTCGACCAGGATGGCCAGGGCCAGCTCGCCACGGCCCTGCACCTCCCATGCGTCGGGACGCTCGGTCGGCAGGATGCGCAGCGACACGTTGCCGATGAGCTCCTTGTCGAGGCGGTCCTTGACCATGCGGGCCGTGACCTTGGCCCCCTTGACCTTGCCGACCAGAGGCGACGTGTTGGTGCCGAGGACCATCGAGATGGCCGGCTCGTCGACCGTGATCAGCGGCAGCGGGATCGGGTTCTCCGCGTCGGCCAGGGTCTCACCGATCATGATGTCGGCGATGCCGGCGACGGCCATGATGTCGCCGGGGCCGGCGCTCTCGGCGGGCTTGCGGTCGAGGCCCTCGGTGATCAGCAGCTCGCTGATGCGGACGTTGGCGATCGTGCCGTCGGTCTTGCACCAGGCCACGGTCTGGCCCTTGCGGATGGTGCCCTCGTGGACGCGGCAGAGCGCGAGCCGGCCGAGGAAGTTCGAGGCGTCGAGGTTGACGACGTGCGCCTGGAGCGGGGCGCCCTCGGTGTAGGTGGGGGCCGGGATGGTCTCGAGGATCGTGCTGAACAGCGCCTCGAGGTCGGTCGAGTCCTCGGGGACCGTGCCGTCCTTGGGCTGGGTCAGCGAGGCGATGCCGTCGCGCGCGCACGCGTAGACGATCGGGAACTCGATCTGGTGCTCGTCGGCGTCGAGGTCGAGGAAGAGCTCGTACGTCTCGTCGACGACCTCTTTGATGCGGGCGTCGGGACGGTCGACCTTGTTGATGATCAGGATGATCGGGAGCTTCGCCGCCAGCGCCTTGCGCAGCACGAACCGCGTCTGCGGCAGCGGGCCCTCGGAGGCGTCGACGAGCAGGGCTACTCCGTCGACCATCGTGAGGCCGCGTTCGACCTCACCGCCGAAGTCGGCGTGACCGGGGGTGTCGATGATGTTGATGGTGACGGGGTCACCCTCGGCGGGCTGGTAGCTGATCGCCGTGTTCTTGGCGAGAATGGTGATGCCCTTTTCCCGCTCCAGGTCCATGGAGTCCATGGCGCGGTCGGCCATCTCGCCCCGTGCGTGGGACTGGCTCCCCTGGCGCAGCATGGCGTCGACCAGGGTGGTTTTGCCATGGTCGACGTGGGCGATGATGGCGACGTTGCGTAGGTCGGTGCGGGTCTGCATACCTCCATTGTCCCCGAGAAAAGTTGCGTCCCTCGGGTCGGGGTCGATCGACGGTACCGGTCTCGGATCAAGATGGTTTTGTCCGGATTTTCGGGGCGGCGACACACCCGTACGGCTTGTTAGCGTGCGTCATCGGACAAGGCACGGGGGAGATCGATGGCTCGAGCGTGGAAATTGGGCGTCGCGGCGGTGGTTCTGTCCGTAGCGGCGGGCTGCGGGCTGGTCGGCGGCGGCAAGACCGACGACAAGGTGGCAGCCGATCCGGTGGCGGGCGTGGAATCGGTGTCGCCCGAGCCGACGGAGGAGCCGGAGCCGGTGATCGAGGAACCCGAGCCGGTCGAGACCACCACGAAGCCCACGAAGAAGCCGACCAAGAAGCCGACGGTCAAGGCCGCCGAGCCCACCCAGCCGGCGTTCTGGAGCGAGCTGCCGGCCTGCGCGCATTACGACAAGACGAAGCCGGTCGCGAAGAAGACGGTGAAGACCGCGCTCAAGACGGCCTCGTCGCGCGTCTACTGGCGTACGCAGGCTCCGAATCTGAAGTTGAACTATCCGCTGGTCAAGGCGGTCGCGTGGCAGGAGAGCGGCTGGCAGACCAACATCCACAACTGCGACGGCGGCATGGGCGTCATGCAGGTCATGCCCGACACGGTCAGCATGATCAACAACCGGTTCGGCCTCGCCTACGACCCCGCCAAGTACAAGGACAACGCCCTCGTGGGCGCGAACTACCTCGCATGGCTGACCAAGTGGGCCGGCGACAACTACTTCAAGGGCAGCTACGACCTGAGCCCCAAGAAGTGCAAGTCGTCCAGTTCATGGTGTCTTCTCAACGTGGTGATCTCGGGCTACAACGCGGGCTCCGGCGGCATCGAGCAGGCGTCCGGGAGCAAGTCGCTGCCCAACCCGCAGTACGTCGCGGCGGTCCGGGCCCTGATGAGCCGGTGCGAGTGCGACCAGTTCTGAAGGGCGAGATACACTAGGTGAGGAACCCGAGACCCGTTTTGACCCGCTAATCGGGCGAAGTGTAAGGTCTCGGGGTTGTCGCGTGTTGATTGAAGCTGGCGAGCTGCACTGGTTCTTACCAAATCGGCTTGTGCAGCTCACCCTAAGGAGCCTTACGCAATGCCGCCCAAGAAGAAGACCCATGAGGTAACCCTCGCGCTTGAGGCGGGTAACGCCGCGATGGTCGACCTCGGCAAGATGCTTGGTCCGACCGGGGCCAACATGCGTGCCGTCAAGGTCGAGTACGACGAGGCGACGTCGAAGAACCGCGGCGAGATCATTCCGGTCATCGTCTCGGTCTACGAGGACCGCAGTCACACGCTGGCCTACAAGACGCCGCCGACCAGCTTCCTGATTCGCAAGGCTCTGGGCATCCAGTCGGGCGCTTCCAACCCGCTGACCCAGACCGTCGGCACGTTGAGCACCACGCAGGTCAAGGAGATTGCCGAGCGCAAGCTTCCCGACCTGAACGCCAACGACATCGACGCCGCGATCCAGATCGTCTCCGGCACCGCCCGCTCGATGGGTGTGAAGGTCGCTTCCTGAAACGTGTAGTTGAAACGGGCCCCGGCATCGCGCCGGGGCCCGTTTTCTTTACGCCTTGCCGATGATCGCGCCGGCCGCGTTGTCTTACGCCTTGCCGATGATCTCGTCGATCAGCCCGTAGTCGAGGGCCTCCTCGGCGGTCAGGCTGCGCCCGGCCGACATGTCGTCCTCGATGCGGCTGCGCGACTGCTTGGTGACCTCGACCAGCCGCAGCGTGATCTCTTCGAGTTCGCGCAGGTGCTGCCCCGCGGCCCGCGCCACCTCGTCGGCCGTGCCGGTCACGCCGGCCGACCGCGGCTCGTTGAGCTTGAACCGGGCGTGCCGGTAAGCGGACCGTCGCTCGGCCGCCGCGAGCAGGGCCACCGTCGCCCCGCCGGCCTGCGACGTGACCACGGCGTGCACCGGCGCGGTCATCGAGTCGATCACGTCGATGACCGACAGCGCGGCCCCGAGCTCGCCACCGGGACTGGCCATGTGCAACTGCACAGGCTCGGGCCCGGCCGCGTCCAGGGTCAGCAGCGCCGCCGCGATCCCGGTTGCCTCGTCCGAGGTGAGCTGGCCGCGGATCATCACGATCCGCTGGTCGAAGAGCTTCTCCTCGAGCCAGCCGGGAAGCCCCGGCCCGCCCTGCTGCCAAGACTCCGGCGACGACGGCTGAGGTTGCCCCCATCGCATCGGATCGTGCCGCATCTCCACAAAACCTCCCGATGCCTCTGCGGCCAGCCTATCGAGGCGGCCGCGATTCGCCGCGCCCTTCCGCTGAGGGCTGAGGGCTGAGAGTTCACGGTTGAGGGCTGAGGGTCGGGGCGGGGGGATGAGATGACGCCAGAGGGGTTGCTCACGATCGCGCGCCGTGCTTGCGTGGGGTGACATGGGTCACGACGAAGGGGTTGGCATGTCCGAGGAGCTGCGGCTGGACCCGGCAAAGACGGCGCTGGTGCTGATCGAGTACCAGAACGAGTTCACATCGGAGGGTGGGGTGCTGCACCCCGCGGTGTCGGCCGTGATGGACAAGACGAACATGCTGCCCCGCACGGTGGCGTTCGTCGAGGCCGCGCGCCGGGCAGGGGTGACGATCATGCACGCGCCGATCACGTTCGCGCCCGGCTACGGCGAACTCACGCGGCACCCGTACGGAATCTTGAAAGGGGTGGTCGACGGGAACGCCTTTGTCAAAGGGACGTGGGGAGCGGCCATCGTCGATGATCTGACGCCGGCCGACGGGGACATCCTGATTGAGGGCAAGCGCGGCCTCGACACGTTCGCCAGCACCAACCTCGACTTCATTCTGCGCAGCAAGGGCATCGACACGGTGATCCTCGGCGGCTTCCTCACTAACTGCTGCGTCGAGTCGACCATGCGCAGCGCCTACGAGAACGGCTACCGGGTGATCACGCTGACCGACTGCATGGCCGCGACCTCACCCGAACAGCACGACAACGCCATCGCGTACGACTTCCCGATGTTCTCGATCCCGAAGGAGTCGACCGAGGTCGCCCAGGCTCTCTAGCGCCACCGGTTGAGCTCGGCGCCGTTCGGGGGAGGGCCGGGCAGCTCGCCGCCGCCACGCAGGCCGTCGAGCAGCAGGGTCACGTAACGACCGCGCAGTTCGGCGCCGGGCACGGCCGCGCACATCTCCAGCAGCATGGTCAGATCGTCGAGTACGGCACCTGGGCGCATCAGCGGGCGGGCGCGCTCGAACAGCGCGCCCGCGAGATCGTTGGCGCGGACGGCATCGGCCCTCATCTCGGCGGTCGGCGTGAACGTGCCCGCGAGATGCACGGTCAGCGAGTGCACGTCGGCTTCGACCACGCCGCGCAGGAACATCTCGAAGGCGGCCCAGTCGTCGGGCTCCTGGGCCGCCCGCCCCGCCTCGGCGATGAAGCGCAGCAGCCCGTCGTGGCACAGCCGGCGCAGCAGATCTTCCTTGCCGGGGTAGCGCCGGTAGAGAGCGCTGATGCCGACCCCCGCGCGCTCGGCGACCGCGGAGATGGGGGCGCGGGGATCGGCGAGGAAGACCTCGCGGGCCGCTGTGAGGATCGCCTCGCTGTTGCGGGCGGCCTGGCGGGCCCGGCCCGCCGTGGAACTTGTCGTCATGTGGCACAGACTAACACCGGAATGGATCGTTCCGTTCCGCTATGCTGAGACGGAACGAAGCATTCCGTTCCGCGAGATCGAAACCAGAGCAGCCCGAGCCAGAGTGATCCCCGTACAGGGATGATCAAGGGAGCAACCATGAGCGAGATCCGCCCGTTCCGCGTCACCATCGACCAGTCCGAGCTCGACGACCTGCGCGACCGCCTCGCCCGCACCCGCTGGGGCAGCGAGATCCCCGGCCAGGGCTGGAGCCGCGGCGTCCCGGTCGCCTACCTGCGCGACCTCGCCACCTACTGGGAACGCGAGTTCGACTGGCGCGCCGCCGAGGCCCGGCTCAACGAGCTGCCCCAGTTCGTCACCGAGGTCGACGGCCAGACGATCCACTTCGCCCACGTGCGCTCGGCCAACCCGGCCGCCGTCCCGCTGCTGATCAGCCACGACTGGCCCGGCTCGTTCGCCCTCTACCTGCCGGTCGTCGAGGCGCTCACGGCCGACTTCCACCTCGTGATCGTCAGCAACCCCGGCATCGCCTTCTCGGGCCCGCTGACCAGCGCCGGCTGGGCCGCCGGGCGCAGCGCCGCGGCGTTCAACGAGATCATGAGCCGGCTCGGCTACGAGCGCTACGGCACGCAGGGCACCGGCGGGGGCGCCGCCATCGCCGTCGAGATGGGCCGCCAGCAGCCCGATCGCGTGATCGGCGTGCACGTCAACGGCCACATCACCTTCCCCGTCGGCGCCCCGGGCGAGATGGACGGGCTGACCGAGGCCGAGCAGGGCCGGCTCGAGCGGCTCCAGCAGTTTCGCGACGACATGATGGGGTTCAACGCCATCCAGTCGACCCGGCCGCAGACGCTCGCCTTCGGCCTGCACGACTCGCCGGCCGGCCAGCTCGCGTGGATCGTCGAGAAGTACAAGGAGTGGACCGACCCGGCGGCCGCCCTGCCCGAGGACGCGGTCGACCGCGACCTGCTGCTGACCAACGTCAGCCTCTACTGGTTCACCGGCACCGCCGGTTCCTCGGCGAACCTCTACTACGAGGCCGCCCACGACCCGACGGCCTGGGCGCCGAAGGAGAAGTCGACGGTGCCGGTGGGCGTGGCGCTGGGCGTCACCGACATCACGGTGCGGCGCTTCGCCGAGCGCGACAACCCGGTCACGCACTGGACCGAGCTTCCCGCCGGCGGCAACTTCCTCTCGGCCGAGCAGCCCAAGATGTTCGCCGACGACGTGCGGGCGTTCTTCACCAGCCTCTGAGCGACGGGGGTCGGGCCGGCGGCGTGAGGCCGCCGGCCAGGGCTGTTGTGGTTGTGGCCACCGAGGTCGCGGGTTTGCCGGGCGGCGCGTCGGAGAAGTGCATTGAATCGGGTTGTGCCCCCGCGCGACCGCACAACGACGTGAGGAGTTCTCTCGTGACCGATCCGACCACCAACGATGCCGGCATCCCCGTCGCCAGCGACGAACATTCCCTCACCGTCGGCCCAGACGGCCCGCTGCTGCTGCAGGACCACTACCTGATCGAGCAGATGGCGAACTTCAACCGCGAGCGGATCCCCGAGCGGCAGCCGCACGCCAAGGGTGGCGGCGCCTTCGGCAAGTTCCAGGTGACGCAGGACCTGAGCGAGTTCACCCGGGCGGCCGTCTTCGCCCCCGGCGAGCAGACCGAGGTGCTGATCCGCTTCTCAACGGTGGCCGGCGAGCGCGGATCTCCCGACACGTGGCGCGACCCGCGCGGTTTCGCGGTCAAGTTCTACACCCGCGACGGCAACCTCGACATCGTCGGCAACAACACGCCGGTCTTCTTCATCCGTGACCCGCTGAAGTTCCAGCACTTCATCCGCTCCCAGAAGCGGCGCGCCGACAACAACCTGCGCGACCACGACATGCAATGGGACTTCTGGACCCTGTCGCCCGAGTCGGCCCACCAGGTGACCTGGCTCATGGGCGACAGAGGCATTCCCCGTACGTGGCGGCACATGAACGGATACGGCAGTCACACGTACATGTGGATCAACGCGCGGGGCGAGCGGTTCTGGGTGAAGTACCACTTCAAGACCGACCAGGGCGTCGAGACCTTCACCCAGGACGAGGCCGACCAGATGGCGTCGGCCGACACCGATTACCACCAGCGAGACCTGTTCGAGCACATCGCCGCCGGGGAGTTCCCGAGCTGGACGCTGCACGTGCAGATCATGCCGTACGAGGACGCGCGCGCTTACCGCTTCAACCCGTTCGACCTGACCAAGGTGTGGCCGCACCGCGACTACCCGCTGCGCGAGGTGGGGCGGATGACGCTCGACCGCAACGTCACCGACTATCACACCGAGATGGAGCAGGCCGCGTTCGAGCCGAACAACACCGTCGCCGGCACCGGGCTGTCACCCGACAAGATGCTGCTCGCTCGCGGCTTCAGCTACTCCGACGCGCACCGCGCCCGGCTCGGCGTCAACTACAAGCAGATCCCGGTCAACTCGGCCAAGGTCGAGGTGCACAGCTACTCCAAGGACGGCGCCATGCGCGTCCAGAACGTCAAGGACCCCGTGTACGCCCCCAACTCGTACGGCGGTCCGCAGGCGAACCCGGCCCTGACCGACGACGGGGGCAAGTGGCACTCGGACGGCGAGATGGTGCGGGCGGCGTACACGCTGCACGCCGAGGACGACGACTGGGGACAGGCGGGCACCCTCGTGCGCGAGGTGCTGAGCGACGAGCAGCGCGCCCGGCTGGTCGACAACATCGTCGGCCACCTGCTCAACGGCGTCAGCGAGGCAGTCCTGACCCGAGCCTTCGAATACTGGCACAACGTCGACAAGACCCTGGGCGACCGGGTCGAGGCCGGCGTGCGCGCCAAGCAGGGCTCGAAGGACCCGAAGGCCGCCGCCCAGGGCAACCCGGCCCGATCCAGCATGCAGGCCAAAGCCTGAGCCGTACGGCGGCTCGCGTGCCTCACCGGCCGCGAGCCGCCACCGTGGTCACCAGCCGCGGTCGCGCCACTCGGCCAGGTGGGGGCGTTCGGCGCCCAGGGTCGAGTCGTTGCCGTGGCCGGGGTAGAACCAGGTGTCGTCGGGGAGGCGGCCGAAGATCTTCTCCTCGAGGTCGTCCATCAGGGTGTTGTGGTTCTCCAGGGTCTCCGTGCGGCCGTGGCCGCCGGGGAAGAGGCTGTCGCCGGTGAACAGGTGGGCCGAGCCGCGCGGGTCCTGGAAGAGCAGGGCGATCGAGCCGGGCGTGTGACCGACCAGGTGGATCACCTCCAGTGCGTGCTCGCCGACCACGACCAGCGCGCCCTCGCGCAGCGTGCCGGTGACCACCGGGATCTCTTCGGCGTCCTCGATGTGGGCCAGCGACGACGCGCCGGTCGCCTTGACGACCTCGGGCAGGGCCACCCAGTGGTCCTGGTGGCGGTGGGTGGTGACCACCGTACGCAGGCCCGCGTCGCCGACCAGGCCGAGCAGGGTCGGCGCGTCGTTGGCGGCGTCGACGAGGATCTGCTCCTCGCCGCTGCGCAGCAGGTAGGCGTTGTTGTCCATCGGGCCGACTGACACCTTGGTGATGCTCAGGCTGCCGAGGTCACGAACGGCGGGGGCGCCGCCGGTGGTCACTTCTCCGGTGTACGTCATCACTTCCACCTTGCTGGGGTCGGGAGCTCGCCGTCCGGCGAGACGGTCAGGTCGGCGCCGTCGGCCCGGCCGGTGAGCCAGGCGGCGATCGACTTGGTCGGGCCGCCGACGACCGGCGGGTCCGGATCGGTGCCGATGGTCAGGGCATGGTCGAGGCCGTTGGGCCGCAGCCGCATCGCGGGCCAGTCGTCGCCGGCGCCGGTGACGATCTCGCGGAGCAGCCGCAACGTGAACGCCTCGGACCAGTCGGCCGGGGTGTAGCCGGCGCCGAGGTCGACGTGGTGCACCGACACCTCGCGCAGCCGCATCCAGGGCACCACGGCGGCGGCGGCGTTGCCGGCCCACGGCAGCACGAAGGCCCAGGCCTCGGCGGGCATGGCCGCCCCGGCGTCGGCGAACCGCTCGTGCGACGCCCGGATGTCCGCGAGCTGTTCGCGCAGCGGACGGCGTGCGCCTTCGTCGATGCCGGCCTCCCGCGCTTCCGGCGAGGCGTAAGGCGGGGTCTCGACGCCGGTGCGGGCCCAGATGAGCAGGTTGGTGAGCGCGTCGGCGTTGCGGGCCACGTGGGTGAGCACGTGCCCGGCCGTCCAGCCGGGCAGCAGCGACGGTGCGCCGACGGCCGCCGGATCGAGGTCGGCCACCGTCCGAAGCAGCTCTTCGGTGGCCTCGTCGACGTCGGTGAGCAGGACGAGCGGATCCATCGTCATGACGGACCACCCTGGTTGAGAGTCACGCAGACGACCCTAGTGGGTCGGAAATCGCTTTCGCTGAGGTAGCCGCGACCGTACCGTCTGTGCAGACGCGCCGTCATGGACCCGCGGAGGAGGTGGGGAGCGTGCTGTTCGTCTTTGCGTCCCTTCACCCGGAGGCCCTCGCCTGACCACGGCGAGACAGCTTCCCCTTCCCTGAAACGGGTTAGCCATGTCGCACGATCTGTCCCGGCTCGGCTGGGACGAGTTTTTCGCATCCACCTATCACCCCTTCGACCGCCCCGACTCCACCCCGGCCCGCGTGCTGCGGGCCGACCGCGGCGTCTGCACCGTTCTCGACGCGAGCGGCGTCACCCGCGCCAGCCTCGGCGGCAGCGTGCTTTTGAACGCCGCCCGCGACCCCGCCCTGCTGCCCTGCGCCGGCGACTGGGTGGTGCTGCGCCACTGGCCCGACCGGCGGACGACCGTCGAGCTCGTCCTGCCGCGCCGCACCTGCCTGATCCGCCGCACCTCCGACAAGGACAGCACCGGGCAGGTCCTGGCCGCGAACATGGACACCGTGGCCGTCGTCGAGCCGATCCACCCCGAACCCGACGACGCGCGCATCGAGCGTCTGCTGGCCCTGGCCTGGGAATCGGGGGCGAAACCGCTGCTGGTGCTGACCAAGGCCGACACGTCCGGCGACCCCGCGGCGCTGGCCCGGCAGATCGGCGAGCTGGCCCCGGGCGTTCCCGTGATCCCGGTCAGTGTGCGGCGCGGCCTCGGCGTCGAGCAGATCCGGGCGTACGCCGGACCGGGTCGCACCCTGGCCCTGCTCGGGCGCTCCGGAGCCGGGAAGTCGACGCTGGTCAACGCGCTGGCCGGCACGCCCGTCATGCCGGTGCAGCAGATTCGCGAGGCCGACGGCAAGGGCCGGCACACCACGGCGTACCGGAATCTGGTGCTGTTGCCCGAGGGCGGCGCGGTGCTGGACACCCCCGGCATCCGCGGCGTCGGTCTGCTGGACACCGCCGAGGGTCTCGACCGGGCGTTCGCCGACGTGGCCGCGCTGGCCGCTCGATGTCGCTTCGACGACTGCCGGCACGAGACCGAGCCCGGCTGTGCGGTCGCCCTGGCGGTCGCCGACGGTGAATTGCCGCCGCGACGGCTGGCCAGCTGGCGCAAGCTGCGGCACGAGATCGAGGTGGAGTCGGCCCGTCAAACGGCGCGTCTGGCCGGGGTGGCCGGTCACCGCCGCAGGCGTTCCTGACGCCTCGCTCTCTCACGGCGCTCTGTCATACCGCTCTGTCACAATGCACCGGTGCGTGCCGTCGAAGTCGTCGAGAAAGAGGCTGAGGTCCGGCCCGGGACGCCGGCCCCGCGCCGCTCCCGGGCCGATCTCTGGTCGCCCCTGAGCTACGCGGCTCTCGCCGTGCTGGTGATGATCCAGCTCTGGCGCGACCCGAGCGGGCGGGTGCTGGCCAGCAACGACGACGATCACGGCGTCTTCCTGTTCATGCTGGCGCACGGCGAGCGCGTGCTGTTCCACGGCGACAACCCGTTCCTCAGCGGCCGGCTCAACGTGCCTGACGGCGTGAACATGATGGCCAACACCTCGGTGCTGGCCCTCAGCCTGCCGCTGGCCCCGATCACCCACTGGTTCGGCGCCGGCGTCTCGGTCGTGCTGCTGCTCACCCTGGGGCTCGCCGGCACGGCGTACGCCTGGTACTGGGTGCTCTCACGGCACCTGGTGACCAGCCGGGTGGCCGCCTGGATCGGCGGCCTGTGGTGCGGCTTCGCGCCGACGATGATCTCGCACGCCAACGGCCACGTGAACTTCGTCAGCCAGTGGGTGCTGCCCTTCATCGTCTGGCAGGTGCTGCGGCTGCGCGAGCCGGGCCGGGCCTGGCGCGGCGGCGTGATCCTCGGCCTGCTGATCGTGGTGCAGGTCTTCATCAACGAGGAGAGCCTGCTCTTCACCGCGCTGGCCATGGGCGTCTTCGTGATCGCCTACGCGGTGATGGCCCCCACCGCGGCCCGCCTGGCTGTGCGGCCGATGCTGGCCGGCGTCGGGGTCGCCGCCCTGACCTCGCTGACCCTGCTGGCCTACCCGCTCTACTTCCAGTTCTTCGGCCAGGGCAACTACCATGGCCAGCCGTTCGCCCCCGACGAATACGCGACCGACCTCGCCTCGATCGTCGGCTTCGCGCGGCAGTCGGTGGCCGGCAACGCCGCGCTGACCAGGCAGATGAGCGTCAGCGGCACCGAAGACAACATGTTCTTCGGCCCGATCGGCTTCGTGCTGATCGTGGCGTCGGTCGTCGTGCTGTGGCGCTCGATCGCCGCCCGCGCGGCCGCGATCTCGGCCCTCGTGCTGCTCATCGCGTCGATGGGTCCCGAACTGGTCGTCTTCGGGCACGACACCGGCGTTCCGCTGCCGTTCGGCCTGATCAGCCACGTGCCGATCATCGACCTGGTCAGTGTGACCAGGTTCGCGATGGTGCCCGCGACGATCGCCGGCGTGCTGCTGGCCCTGGCCACCGACCGGCTGCGCTCGTTCACGCCGCGCGGCCGGCGGCTGTGGCAGGTCGGGCTGGTGCTCGCCCTGGTTCCGCTCTTCCCCAAGCCGCTTCCGGTCGTCGAGGCCGACCCGCTGCCGCCGTTCCTGACCCAGGGCATCTGGAAGCAGTACGTGGCCGACGACCGCAGCCTCGTGACGGTGCCGCTGCCCGAGGTCACCACCGGACGGGCGGGCATGCGCTGGGCCGCGCTTTCGGGGCTCGAGTTCCAGGTGCCGCGCGGCTACTTCATGGGCCCGGTCGACCCGCCGGGGGACCGTACGGGATCGTGGAACGCACCTCGCCGGTTCACGTCCGACCTGCTCTACCGGGTGCGCGAATACGGCGTACGCCCGCGGTTGACCGACGGTGATCGCGATCTCATCAAGCAGGATCTGATCTTCTGGCGGGCCGGTGTAGTGGTGCTCGTGCCGAACAGCCGCAACGAGGGTCCGCTGCTCGAGACGCTGACCTCGGCGCTGGGCCAACCGCAGGTCGTGGGCGGGGTAAAGCTGTGGGACATGCGCGATTTGCCGGTTCCCCCCGGGGAGTGACCAACCCCTGCGTGAACTGCGGGAATGTGCACGATGTGACAAGCGCTGCACCTACCTGGGCCCGCTGGTGGGGAAACTTGTCGTACCCCCTGGTTAGAGTGGCCCGCGGCTCTACTCGGTTCAAACACCTGTACGGAGAGGCTGGCTGGTGGCCGACCGTTTGACTATTCGAGGCGCGCGCGAACACAACCTGCGCGACGTCAACCTGGACCTGCCCCGCGACGCCATGATCGTCTTCACCGGTCTGTCCGGCTCCGGCAAGTCCAGCCTCGCGTTCGACACGATCTTCGCCGAGGGGCAGCGGCGTTACGTCGAGTCCCTCTCGTCGTACGCGCGGCAGTTCCTCGGGCAGATGGACAAGCCCGACGTCGACTTCATCGAGGGCCTGTCCCCGGCGGTGTCGATCGACCAGAAGTCGACCTCGCGCAACCCGCGCTCGACGGTCGGCACGATCACCGAGGTCTACGACTACCTGCGCCTGCTCTACGCCCGCACCGGCATCCCGCACTGCCCGGTCTGCGGCGAGCGCATCAGCAAGCAGACGCCGCAGCAGATCGTCGACCGCGTCCTCGAGCTCGACGAGGGCACCCGCTTCATGGTTCTGGCCCCGGTCATCCGTGGGCGCAAGGGCGAATACGTCGACCTCTTCGCCGAGCTGCAGTCCAAGGGCTACGCGCGGGCGAGGGTCGACGGCGTGGTTCATCCGCTGACCGAGCCGCCGAAGCTCAAGAAGCAGGAGAAGCACACCATCGAGGTGGTGGTCGACCGGCTCAGCGTCAAGGCGAGCAGCAAGCAGCGGCTCACCGACTCGATCGAGTCGGCGCTCGGCCTGGCCGGCGGCATCGTCCTGCTCGACTTCGTCGACCTGCCCGAGGACGACCCGGCCCGCGAGCGGCGCTTCTCCGAGCACCTGGCCTGCCCCAACGACCACCCGCTGGCGATCGAGGACCTCGAACCCCGCGTCTTCTCGTTCAACGCGCCCTACGGCGCGTGCCCCGAGTGCACCGGCCTGGGCACCAAGAAAGAGGTCGACCCCGAGCTGATCATCCCGGACGAGGAGCGGAGCATCCGCGAGGGCGCGATCCAGCCCTGGTCCGGCGGTCAGACCCAGGAATACTTCCTGCGGCTGCTCGAGGCGCTGGCGAAAGACCAGAAGTTCAGCATCGACACCCCGTGGCGCCAGCTCCCCTCCCGCGTGCAGAAGATGGTCCTGCACGGCTCGGAGGACCAGGTCCACGTGCGCTACCGGAACAAGTACGGGCGCGAGCGCTCCTACTACACCGGGTTCGAGGGCGTGGTGCAGTGGATCGAGCGGCGGCACAACGACACCGAAAGCGACTGGTCGCGCGACAAGTACGAGGGCTACATGCGCGACGTGCCCTGCCCGGTCTGCGGCGGCACGCGGCTCAAGCCCGAGGTGCTGGCCGTGACGATCGCCGGCAAGAGCATCGCCGAGGTCTGCAACCTGTCGATCGGCGAGGCGACCGAACTGCTGGCGAGCATCGAGCTCGACGACCGGCAGAAGATGATCGCCGAGCGGGTCCTCAAAGAGATCAACGCGAGGCTGCGGTTCCTGCTCGACGTGGGCCTCGACTACCTGTCGCTCGACCGCGGCGCCGGCACGCTCTCGGGCGGCGAGGCGCAGCGCATCCGGCTGGCCACCCAGATCGGGTCGGGCCTGGTGGGCGTGCTCTACGTGCTCGACGAGCCGTCGATCGGCCTGCACCAGCGCGACAACCACCGGCTCATCGAGACCCTGGTGCGGCTGCGCGACCTGGGCAACACGCTGATCGTCGTCGAGCACGACGAGGACACGATCCGGACGGCCGACTGGATCGTCGACATCGGTCCCGGCGCGGGCGAGCACGGCGGTCAGATCGTGCACAGCGGCTCGGTCGAGGGCCTGCTCAAGAACCAGAAGTCGCCGACCGGTGCCTACCTGTCGGGCCGCAAGTCGATCCCGACCCCGGCGACCCGCCGCCCGCAGACGCCGGGCCGCGAGCTGGTCGTGCAGGGCGCCCGCGAGCACAACCTGCGCGGGCTGACCGTGCCGTTCCCGCTGGGGCAGTTCATCGCCGTCACCGGGGTGAGCGGCTCGGGCAAGTCGACGCTGGTCAACGACATCCTCTACACCGTGCTGGCGAACCAGATCAACGGCGCGCGCATGGTGCCGGGCCGGCACACCCGCATCACCGGGCTCGACAACGTCGACAAGGTGGTGGGCGTCGACCAGTCGCCGATCGGCCGCACCCCGCGGTCCAACCCCGCGACCTACACGGGCGTCTTCGACAACATCCGCAAGCTGTTCGCCGAGACGACCGAGGCCAAGGTCCGGGGGTACGGTCCTGGTCGCTTCTCGTTCAACGTCAAGGGCGGTCGCTGCGAGAACTGCGCGGGCGACGGCACGATCAAGATCGAGATGAACTTCCTGCCGGACGTCTACGTCCCGTGCGAGGTGTGCAAGGGCGCGCGCTACAACCGCGAGACGCTCGAGGTGCACTACAAGGGCAAGACGATCTCCGAGGTGCTGGAGATGCCGATCGAGGAGGCGTCGACCTTCTTCGAGGCGATCCCGGCGATCCACCGCCACCTGAAGACGCTTGTCGACGTCGGCCTGGGCTACGTGCGGCTGGGTCAGCCGGCCCCGACGCTGTCGGGCGGTGAGGCGCAGCGGGTCAAGCTGGCGTCCGAGCTGCAGAAACGGTCGACCGGCAAGACGGTCTACGTGCTCGACGAGCCGACCACGGGTCTGCACTTCGAAGACATCCGCAAGCTGCTGATGGTGCTCAACGGCCTGGTCGACAAGGGCAACACGGTGATCACCATCGAGCACAACCTCGACGTGATCAAGACGGCCGACTGGCTGATCGACATGGGGCCCGAGGGCGGCAGCAAGGGTGGTCTGGTGCTGGCCACCGGCACGCCGGAAGAGGTGGCCGAGGTGGCCGAGAGCCACACGGGCGACTTCTTGCGGCACATGCTGGGTCTCAAGGGCAAGGCCAAGGGTGCGCCTGCGGCGACGTCCCGGGCCGCCAAGGCGAACGGGACGGCCGCCAAGGCTGCCGCGACCAAGGCTGCTCCGGCCAAGGCTGCTCCGGCCAAGGCTGCTCCGGCCAAGGCTGCTCCGGCCAAGGCTGCTCCGGCCAAGGCGGCTCCGGCCAAGGCGGCTCCGGCCAAGGCGGCCGGCGCTGCGGCCAATGGTTCGGCGGCCAATGGTTCGGCGGCCAAGCCTCGGGCTACGCGGTCGCGGGCCAAGACCGCCGCGGTCTGAGGCCTTCAGCAACATCACAGGTGACTCATAGCGATGACGCCCGGTCGGGGGCATAACCTCGACCGGGCGTCGCCGTCTCGGCGGCCGCGCCGGTTTAAGCGTCACAAATCAGCAGATAAGCCCGCCGCCGTCGGCGGACAATTTCGCGGTACGTCGAACCCGGCGAGCTGCGACAGCGTATGTAGAGGCGACGCCGCGTGACCACTAACGCGGACCAGGCACTGGAGGGCAACCGATGACAGACGTGCAGACCACGACCGACGCCGAGCTCCACGAGGAGGAGCCCCGACGTTCGCGGACGGCCTCGACGCGCCGTGTCGTCCTGCTCGGGGCAGGTGCGGCCGGCGCCACGGCCGTCCTGGCGGCCTGCGGCACGGCCACGAACACCGGCAACACCAACGGCACCGACTTCTCGAACAAGCCCGCCCCGGCCGGCAGCAACGGCCCCGCCGCCGGTGGCGGCAACACCGGCGGCGGTGGCGCGCTCGCGGCCGTGGGCGACATCCCCGAGGGCGGCGGCATCATCGCCGGCGACTACGTGATCACCCAGCCGGTGGCCGGCACCTTCAAGGCGTTCAGCAAGGTGTGCACCCACGCCGGCTGCGACGTGAACAAGGTCGACGGCGGACAGATCGCCTGCCCGTGCCACGGCAGCAAGTTCGCGATCGACACCGGCCAGCCGACCTCGGGCCCGGCCACCAAGCCGCTGGCCGAGACCAAGGTCAAGGTGGACGGCGAGAACATCGTCGCGGCCTGACCCCGCCCGCGACGACCGGTAAGAGAGGCCGGAGGTCCGAAGCCGTGGCGGCGGCGACGGACCTCCGGTCGGGTAATTCTGTCAGCCCCTCGCACTACTGTTGAGCCCGTGCCAGACCCCTCCAGCTATCGGCCCGCGGCGGGAACCATTCCCGAGTCGCCGGGCGTCTACCGCTTCCGCGACCAGGCCGGCCGCGTCATCTACGTCGGCAAGGCCAAAAACCTGCGGAACAGGCTGAATTCCTACTTCGCCGACACCTGGTCGCTGCACGCGCGCACGCAGCAGATGGTGACCACGGCGGCCAGTGTGGACTGGGTCACCGTCGGCACCGAGGTCGAGGCGCTTCAGCTCGAGTTCTCCTGGATCAAAGAGTTCGACCCGCGCTTCAACGTCAAATACCGCGACGACAAGTCCTATCCGTTCCTCGCCGTGACGCTGAACGAAGAGTTCCCCCGCCTCCAGGTCATGCGCGGCGCCAAGCGCAAGGGCGTGCGCTACTTCGGCCCCTACTCCCACGCCTGGGCCATCCGCGAGACGCTCGACCTGCTGCTCCGCGTCTTCCCCGCGCGCACCTGCTCGACCGGCGTCTTCAAGCGGGCCGGTCAGATCGGCCGTCCCTGCCTGCTCGGCTACATCGGCAAGTGCTCGGCCCCCTGCGTCGGCACGGTCAGCGCCGACGAGCACCGGGCCATCGTCGATGACTTCTGCGACTTCATGGCCGGTCGCACCGACACGTTCGTCAAGCGGCTCGAACGCGACATGCTCCAGGCCTCCGAAGAGCTCGAGTTCGAGAAGGCCGCCCGGCTGCGCGACGACATCGCCGCCCTGCGCCGCGCGATGGAGAAGCAGACCGTCGTGCTCGGCGACGGCACCGACGCCGACGTGGTCGCCTTCGCCGAAGACCCGCTCGAGGCCGCCGTCCAGGTCTTCCACGTGCGCGACGGCCGGGTCCGCGGCCAGCGCGGCTGGGTCGTCGAAAAGGTGGAGGACCTCACCACCGGCGATCTCGTCCACCACTTCTGCAGCCAGGTCTACGGCGACGAGCAGGGCGAGGGTGACGTGCCGCGCGAGGTGCTCGTGCCCGCCCTGCCCGACGACGCCGGCGCCCTGGCCGACTGGCTGTCCGAACACCGCGGCAGCCGTGTCTCGCTGCGGGTGCCGCAGCGCGGCGACAAGCGGTCGCTGCTCGAGACGGTGGCCCGCAACGCCGGCGAGTCCCTGCAACGCCACAAGATGCGCCGCGCCGGCGACCTGACCACCCGCAGCAAGGCCCTCGACGAGATCGCCGAGGCGCTCGGACTCGACACGGCGCCGCTGCGCATCGAGTGCTTCGACGTCTCCCAGATCCAGGGCACCGACGTGGTCGCCTCGATGGTCGTCTTCGAGGACGGTCTGGCCCGCAAGAGCGAATACCGTCGCTTCGCGATCCGCGGCAACGCCGACGGCAGCGGCACCGACGACCTCGCGGCCATGAGCGAGGTGATGCGGCGGCGGTTCGCGCGCTTCCGCGCCGAGCCCGGGGCCGACGCCCCGCGCGACCGGCCCGAGTCCGACGAGTCCGACGAGACCGAGGCCGGCCTGGCCGTCGACAGCCTCACCGGCGCCGGCCCGGCCGGGGGCGCCGCCGACGAGATCGCCACCGTCGAGCTGCCGGGCATCGACCCGCTCACCGGCAAGCCCCGCCGGTTCGCCTACCCGCCGCAGCTCGTCGTCGTCGACGGCGGCCAGCCCCAGGTCAACGCGGTCGCGGCGGTCTTCTCCGACCTCGGCATCACCGACGTGGCACTGTGTGGCCTGGCCAAGCGGCTCGAAGAGGTCTGGCTGCCCGGCGAAGACTTCCCGGTCATCCTGCCGCGCACGTCCGAGGCGCTCTACCTGCTGCAGCGCGTCCGCGACGAGGCCCACCGGTTCGCGATCACGTTCCACCGCCAGCGGCGCTCGAAGCGGATGACCGCCTCGGCGCTCGACAACGTGCCCGGCCTGGGCGAGACGCGGCGCAAGGCACTGCTGCGCCACTTCGGCTCGCTCAAGCGCGTCTCCGCGGCGACCCCCGAAGAAATCACCGAGGTGCCCGGCATCGGCCGGCGCACGGCCGAGGCCCTGCTGGCCGCGCTCAACCCGCCCACCACCGACCGGCCGAAAGATCCGTCGGCGGACGCGATCCCGGCCGGGGGAGCGGGTCGCACCAAGGCGGGGGCCAACCGCTCGCGGGCCGCCCGGCCCAGCACCGAGGCCGACCGCTCGATGACAGAGAGCGATGCGGCCGGAATCACCGCCGCCGATCTGGGCAACTGAGGCCGCGATCGGGAACGGTAGTTCCGGCCCGGCCGGAACTACGAACGCCGGGCGGTGGTTGTAACGGCGGGGGCCGGAGAACCGATCGGATGGATGACAGCCGTCCGGGAGGATCGAGGTACCGGCTCCGGCCTAGGATGTTGTGTCCGCCGGGGGCGCGGGCGAGGCGACGCTGGGAGGCGTGCGTGACGGAGTCGATGCCGGAGTTCATGGCCGACGCGGTCGATCCCGAGGAGGTGACCACCGACCTGGTGGTCGTCACCGGGGTCTCCGGCGGCGGGCGCAGCACGGTCGCCCGCGCGCTGGAGAACGTCGGCTTCTACGTGGTCGACAACCTGCCGCAGGCGCTCATGCTCGACATGGCCCAGCTCGCCTTCCAGGCCGGCGGCGCGGCGAAGCGTACGGCCATGGTCCTTGACGTTCGCAGCCGTGCCTTCTCGACCGACCTCACCGGGGCGGTGCGCGCCCTCAAGGATCGCGGCTTCTCGCCCCGCGTCGTGTTCGTCGACGCCGAGGACGACGTGCTGATCCGCCGCTTCGAGTCGGTGCGCCGCTCGCACCCCATGCAGGGCGACGGGCGCCTGGCCGACGGCATCGCGGCTGAGCGCAAGCTGCTGGCCGAGGCCCGCGAGCAGGCCGACGTCATTATCGACACCAGCCACCTGAACGTGAACCAGCTGCGCCGCCGGGTCGAGGAGCTCTTCGGCGGCGAAGACGTGCGGCGGCTGCGCATCACCGTGCTGTCGTTCGGCTTCAAGTACGGCCTGCCGCCCGACGCCGACTACGTGATGGACGCCCGGTTCCTGCCCAACCCGTTCTGGGTGCCCGACCTGCGCGATCACACCGGTCTGGAAGAGGCCGTCAGCACGTACGTCCTCGACCAGGAGGGCGCGAACGACTTCGTGAAGACGTACGCCGGCCTGATCTCCGCGACCGCGCCGGGGTTCGAGCGCGAGGGCAAGCGCTACCTGACGGTGGCGGTCGGCTGCACCGGCGGCAAGCACCGCAGCGTGGCCATCGCCGAGGAACTCACCGCCCAGCTCCGCGACATGCGGCTGGCCGCCCACGCCTCCCACCGCGACCTGGGACGGGAGTGACGGTGCCACCCGTACGGGTCGTGGCGTTCGGTGGCGGCCACGGGCTGAGCGCCTCGCTGCGCGCCCTCCGCAGCAGCGCCACCGAACTCGACCTGGACATCACCGCCGTGGTGACGGTGGGCGACGACGGCGGGTCGAGCGGCCGGCTGCTGGCCGAGCGGGACGCGCTCCTGCCGCCGGGCGACCTGCGCCAGGCCCTCGCCGCGCTGGCCGACGAGAAGCCGACCATGCAGCGCACCGCCAGCCTCCTGCAGTACCGGTTCGCCGAGATAGACGGTCCCGACCCGCTGGTCGGCCACGCCGTCGGCAACCTGCTGCTGCTCGGCCTCATGGAGATGCTGGGCGATCCGGTGCAGGCGCTCGACCACGCCGCCGCGATGGTCGGCGCACGCGGCCGGGTGCTGCCGATGGCCCGGCACGCGATCGGCATCGAGGCCGACATGCGCGGCGCCGACCCGGCCCGCCCCCACGAGGTGATCACCGTGCGGGGGCAGCACGCCGTGGCAGTCGCCCACGGGCACGTCGAGGCCGTGCGCATCGAGCCGGCCGACCCGCCGGTGTGCGCCCAGGCGGTCACCGCGATCGCCGAGGCCGACTGGCTGATCTTCGGGCCGGGGAGCTGGTTCACCAGCGTCCTGCCCCACCTGATGGTGCCGGGCCTGGCCGAGGCGATCCAGAAGAGCCCGGCCCGGCGGCTGGTCACGCTCAACCTGGCCACCGAGAACGAGACTCTCGGACTTTCGGTGGCCGACCACCTGGCCGCCCTGAGCTCGTACCTGCCCGGTTTGCGCGTCGACGTGGTGCTGGCCGACGGGCGCTGGGTGGGGGAGACCGAGCCGGTGCGACAGGCCGCGGAGGCCCTGGGCGCACGCCTGGTGCTGGCACCCGTGGCCGTTGCGGACGGCAGCCCGAGGCATGATCCTGAGTCGTTGGGCTCGGCGCTGGTGCCCGTCCTGGGCGCCGATCGTTAAAGCAAGGGCGTAATGCGGCACTTACTGTTCAAGATCCGGCGCATGAGGTGACAACACGATGGCTATGACGGCAGCGGTCAAGGACGAGCTGAGCCGGGTCGACGTGCCCAAGCCGTGCTGCCGTCGGGCAGAGATGGCGGCGTTGCTGCGGTTCGCGGGCGGACTGCACATCGTCTCCGGGCGCGTGGTGGTCGAGGCGGAACTCGACACGGGGGCGGTGGCGCGGCGGCTGCGGCGCGAGATCGCCGACGTGTACGGCTACCCGAGCGAGGTGCACGTTCTGGCTTCGGGCGGCCTGCGCAAGGGCAGTCATTACATCGTGCGGATCGTGAAGGACGGGGAGGCGCTCGCCCGCCAGACCGGCCTGCTCGACGTGCGGGGCCGTCCGGTGCGGGGGCTCCCGCCGCACGTGGTCTCGGCTAATGTGTGCTGCGCGGTCGCGGCGTGGCGTGGCGCGTTCATGGCGCACGGCTCGCTGACCGAGCCGGGCCGCTCCAGCGCCCTGGAGATCACGTGCCCGGGGCCGGAGGCGGCGTTGGCGCTGCGCGGGGCCGCCCGGCGCATCGGCATCACGGCCAAGGACCGCGAGGTGCGCGGCGTCGACCGGGTGGTGATCAAGGATGGCGACGCGATCGCGGCGCTGTTGACCCGGGTCGGGGCGCATTCGAGCGTGCTGGCGTGGGAGGAGCGGCGGGTGCGTCGCGAGGTGCGGGCGACGGCGAACCGCTTGGCCAACTTCGACGACGCGAACCTGCGCCGCTCGGCGCGGGCCGCGGTGGCGGCGGCGGCACGGGTCACGCGGGCGCTGGAAATTCTGGCCGACGAGGCCCCGAACCACCTGACGTCGGCGGGCCGGCTGCGGCTCGAGCACCGGCAGGCGTCGCTGGAGGAGCTGGGGGCGCTGGCCGACCCGCCGCTCACGAAGGACGCGATCGCCGGGCGCATAAGGCGTCTGCTCGCCCTCGCCGACAAGCGCGCCCGTGACCTGGGCATCCCCGACACCGAGGCCGCCGTGACCCCGGAGATGATGGCCTGCTGACCTAGCTTCCCGACTAGCTGTCACGGAGCAAGATGTCGCTTGTTCCGTTTGACGGTGATTCAGCCGCTCAAAAGCTCTTACAACAGCGCTGAAATTTCCGGAACACTCCTCGGCATGGAACACGGGGAGGACCTTGAGGTCCGGGTGACAGCGGTGGAAAACGAGCTGGTGGTTCTGCGGCAGGACGTCTTGGAGGTGAAGGTTTTGGCTAAGGGCGCGAGTGAAGACGCGGGTGACTGCAAGGCGGCGCTCCGCGAACAGAAGGTGAACCTGGAGTCGATGAGGGCCACCCAGCTCGAGCACGGGGCGGCGCTGAAGAAGCTGTCGAGGTCCTACGATCGGCTGGACGCGAAGGTGGACACGCGATTGGCCGAGCTCGACGAGAAGATCATCGCGCGGTTCGCCGAGCTGGGCGTGACGCAGCTTGAGCAGGCGAACGCGATCGAAGCGGTGTCTCAACAGGTCGGCACGCTCACGACGATGGTGCAGAAGATGTCGGAGAGCCTTGAATCTCTCCTCGCCAAGATCCTGGCGGAGCAGCTTCAGCAACGAAAACTCATGCAGGAGACGAACGAGGATGTTCAAGGACTGCGGTCGACGCAGCTTGAGCAGCAGGCCGACGTCGAGAAGCTGCAACGAGCAGACATGATGCAGCGGGCCGAGATCAAAGACATCCGGGCGACTCAGCTCAAGCAGTATGCCGATCAGAAGGCCGGTTTCGCCGAGATCAGGAAGCTGTTGAAGGGGGACGGCGGGGGCGCTGGGGTTTTGGTGTCCTGAGTTCGCGCGCTTCGGCGCGCGCTTCCGGCCCCGGAGGGTGACCACCGGGGCCGGGCCGGAAGCTGCGCCACGGCCCGGTGTTGCACTCAGCGTGGCGGCACGCCCGGTTCGGTGTGATTGCGGTTGGTGACTGTCACGACTCGTACGGGATGGGTTGTCTTTAGAAAGAAGGGCTGGTTAACGGTGGGGCGCGTCACTTTGTGACAGCGACCCCTCGGGCGAGGCGCGGCGAGGCTCGGATAGGGTCTTACCGACGGCGACGGTGCCGGCAACACGACCGACCGCGCTGGTGCGCCGACAGTCTGACGCGGCGCCTCCTCAGCTCGGGCGCTGTGGCCGGACCCACTCTTCGCCGGCCCGCGCGCGGTCGGCGACGCAGACCCTCCGCCGGTCGCATAATCCGGCGGACCGAAACGAGGAGATCCACCTGTGACCATCCGGGTTGGCATCAACGGCTTCGGCCGTATCGGCCGCAACTTCTTCCGGGCGGTTCTCGCCTCGGGTGCGGACATCGAGATCGTCGGCGTGAACGACCTGACCGACAACGCCACGCTGGCTCACCTGCTCAAGTACGACTCGATCCTGGGCCGCCTGCCGCACGAGGTGAAGGCGACCGCCGACGAGATCACCGTCGCGGGCAAGACCTTCAAGGCGTACGCCGAGAAGGACCCGAACAACCTGCCGTGGGGCGACCTGGGCGCCGACGTCGTCATCGAGTCGACCGGCTTCTTCACCGACGCGCAGAAGGCCAAGGCGCACGTCGACCAGGGCGCCAAGAAGGTCATCATCTCGGCCCCGGCCAAGAACGAAGACATCACCATCGTCATGGGCGTCAACGACAACCTGTACGACGGTGCGAAGCACACGATCATCTCGAACGCTTCGTGCACGACCAACTGCCTCGCGCCGATGGCGAAGGTCCTCAACGACACGATCGGCATCGAGCGTGGCCTGATGACCACGATCCACGCATACACGCAGGATCAGAACCTGCAGGACGGCCCGCACAAGGACCTGCGTCGCGCCCGCGCCGCCGCCCTCAACATCGTGCCGACCTCGACCGGTGCCGCCAAGGCCGTCAGCCTGGTGCTGCCCGAGCTCAAGGGCAAGCTCGACGGCTTCGCGCTGCGGGTGCCGATCCCCACCGGCTCGGCCACCGACCTGACCTTCACCGCGAGCAAGGACACCTCGGTCGAAGAGGTCAACGCCGCGATCAAGGCCGCCGCGGACGGCCCGCTCAAGGGCATCCTGGTCTACACCGAGGACGAGATCGTCTCGTCCGACATCGTCACCGACCCGGCCTCCTGCATCTTCGACGCCGGCCTCACCAAGGTCATCGGCAACCAGGTGAAGGTCGTCGGCTGGTACGACAACGAGTGGGGCTACTCGAACCGCCTCGTCGACCTGGTCAAGCTCGTCGGGGCCTGATCTTGAAGACTCTCGACGACCTGCTCGGCGAGGGTGTTACAGGTCGGCGCGTCATCGTGCGCGCCGACCTGAACGTCCCGTTCGACAAGCAGAACCCGGGCGTCATCAGCGACGACGGCCGCGCCCGCGCGGTGCTGCCGACGCTGATCGCGCTGCGTGACGCGGGCGCCCGCGTCATCGTCATGTCGCACCTGGGCCGCCCCAAGGGCGCGCCCGACCCGAAGTTCACGCTCGCCCCGGTCGCGACGCGGCTCGGCGAGCTGCTCGGTTCGCCGCTCGTCTTCGCGTCCGACACGGTCGGCCCCGACGCCACGGCCAAGGCTGCCGCGCTCGTCGACGGCCAGGTGCTGCTGCTCGAGAACCTGCGCTTCAACGCGGGGGAGACCTCGAAGGACGACGCCGAGCGGGGTGCGTTCGCCGACCAGCTGGCCGCGCTGGCTGACGTCTACGTCGACGACGCCTTCGGTGCCGTGCACCGCAAGCACGCCTCCGTGTTCGACGTCGCGGCCCGGCTCCCGCACTACGCCGGCGGGCTCGTCCTGCGCGAGGTCGAGGTTCTGAAGCGGGTCAGCGACAACCCGGAGCAGCCCTACGTCGTCGTGCTCGGCGGCTCGAAGGTCTCCGACAAGCTCGCCGTGATCCAGGCGCTGCTGCCCAAGGTCGACAAGCTGCTCGTCGGCGGCGGCATGTGCTTCACCTTCCTCAAGGCCCAGGGCCACGAGGTCGGCGAGTCGCTGCTCGAGGACGACATGGTCGCCACCTGCCGTGACCTGCTGTCGCAGGCCCAGGGCCGGATCGTGCTGCCGGTCGACGTCGTCGCGGCGACCGAGTTCTCGGCCGACGCCGACCACGTCACCGTGCCCGCGTCCGAGATCCCGGCCGACCGGCTCGGCCTCGACATCGGCCCCGAGTCGGTGGCGTTGTTCGCCGCCGCGATCGGCCCGGCCAAGACCGTGTTCTGGAACGGTCCGATGGGCGTCTTCGAGCTGGCGCCGTTCGCGGCCGGCACCCGGGGCGTAGCCGAGGCGATCACCAGGATCGACGGATTCTCAGTGGTCGGCGGCGGTGACTCGGCCGCGGCCGTGCGCACCCTCGGCCTCGACGAGGCCGCCTTCGGGCACATCTCAACGGGCGGCGGCGCCTCCCTGGAATACCTCGAGGGCAAGACCCTCCCCGGTATCGAAGCACTGGAGAAGTGATGGCGGACGCTCGTCGCCCCTTGATGGCCGGCAACTGGAAGATGAACCTCAACCACTTCGAGGCCAATCTTCTGGTGCAGAAACTCGCCGCCAGCCTCACCGAGCAGCAGCTCGCCGACGTCGAGGTGGCCGTGCTGCCGCCGTTCACCGACCTGCGCACCGTGCAGACCGCGGTCGACGGCGACAAGCTCAACATCGAGTACGGCGCTCAGGACATCTCGACGCACAAGTCCGGCGCCTACACCGGTGAGATCGCGGGCTTCATGCTCGAGAAGCTGGGCTGCACCTATGTGCTGGCCGGCCACTCCGAGCGCCGCGAATACCACAACGAGGACGACGCGACGGTCAACGCGAAGGTGAAGGCGGCCTACGCGAGCAACCTGACGCCGATCCTCTGCGTGGGCGAGGGCCTGACGATCCGCGAGGAGAACGGTCACGTCGGACACTGCACTGCGCAGGTCGTCGCCGGTCTGGAAGGGCTCACGCCCGAGCAGGTCAAGCGGATCGTGATCGCGTACGAGCCGGTCTGGGCGATCGGCACCGGCAAGACCGCGACCCCCGAGGACGCCCAGGAGGTGTGCGGCGAGATCCGCGCGCGGATCTCCGAGGTGTACGGGGCCGAGGTTGCCGGCGCCGTGCGGGTGCTCTACGGCGGGTCCGTGAAGGCGGCGAACATCGCCTCGATCATGGTCAAGCCCGACGTGGACGGCGCCCTGATCGGCGGCGCGAGCCTGGACGCCGAGGAGTTCGCCTCGATTGTCCGGTATCGCGAGCACGTGGCGCGCTGAAGTCACTTCGTGTGCCCGGGCGTATAACGCGCCCGGGCACACGCTATTGTTGTAGCGCTGTAGCGCCCTTCGAGAGCCTGTGCTTTGTTGAGAGGATTCGACCCGACCATGCCGATGTGGTTCGCTTACACGTTGATCACGTTGCTGGTCATCACCAGCATTCTGCTCACGCTGCTGATCCTGCTGCACCGCGGCAAGGGCGGCGGCATGTCGAGCATGTTCGGTGGCGGTGTCACCTCCAGCCTGGCCGGCTCCTCGGTCGCGGAGAAGAACCTCGACCGCTACACCGTTCTGGTGGGCATCGTCTGGTTCGCCTGCATCGTGGGCCTCGGGCTCTGGATGCGGCTCGCGCTGCCGGGCAGTTGAGTTTCCGCACGCCCCGTCTTTCCTGACGGAGCGTAATAGTCGTAGAATCTGCCGCGCGTCCGGTTTCTGCCGGGCGCGCGGCGTTTCTATAGCTCTGTTTCGGCCTGATTTCCGGCTGGGAGAGTCCAGCGCCCCTCGAGACAGGAGTCACGTCCGTGTCCAGTGGCAGTGCTATCCGTGGCAGCCGTGTCGGCTCGTCCCCGGTGCGCCCCGACGAGCGCAGCGAGCCCGCCCCGCGGCGGGAGGTGACCTATTTCTGCTCGGCCGGCCATGCCAGCCAGATTCTGTTCGCCGCCGAGGCGCCGACGCCCGACGCGTGGGACTGCCCGCGCTGCGGCCAGCCCGCGGGCCTCGACCGGCAGAACCCGCCGGGCCGGTCACGCGCCGAGCCTTACAAGTCACATCTGGCGTACGTCAAGGAGCGGCGCACCGATGAGGACGGTGCTCGAATCCTCGAGGAGGCCCTGGCCAAGCTGCGCCAGCGTCGCGGCCGGGCCTGATGTCTCCCGGGGTGCCCTGAAGTGCGCCTCTCACGGCGCGGCCTCTGAGAGGCGCGCCGTGCGTCGCGCCTCTCAGGGCGCCGTGGAGCGTCCGAGGTAGAGGGCGTTGGGCTCGGACGGCACCGGGATCTCGGTGAACCCCAGCCGGCCGTAGAACGCGCGGGCGGCGGTGTTGGCCGGGGCCATGCCCAGGTGCACCCGCGGAACCCCGGCGTCGTGCAGCCCGGCCAGGAAACTGGCCATCAGTCCCCGCCCCTGGCCGCGGCCCTGCCACTCCGGCAGCAGGTCGATGTGCAGGTGGGCCGGGTAGCCGGCCAGCTCGGCGACGAGCATGCGCTCCGGGTTGTGGTGCAACGCCAGCCAGCCCTGGTCGCGCGGGTCGTCGCCGTAGCGTCCCTCGGTCGCCGGCAGCCACTCCGCGCGATAACGGCGTACGAAACGCGCCGTGTCCGCGGTGCCCACGATGTAGCCGACCGCGTTGCCGTGCCCGTCGTCGAGGATTCGGGCGACCTCGGGCTCCAGCACGACGTAGGGCGCGGCGAAGACGTCGCCGACGAGGCGGTCGGAGCTGTTGCGGCCGCGGGCGTCGCCACCGGAGTCGGCGGTGCGCACGCAGATGTCGTAGACGGCGTCGAGGTCGGTGGGGCGGTAGGCGCGGATCGTCGGTTGCACAGGGGAAGTTTAAGATTCGCCAGGTCTGTGGCCGGGCTCACCGTCCGATGTCACGATGTGGCGATGAACTGGACGCTGGAAGTAGTCGTTGTCCCGGTCGCCGATCTCGACCGTGCCAAGGAGTTCTACGCGGACCGCCTCGGGTTCGCCGTCGACCACGACACCAAGATCAATGACGATGTACGCATCGTGCAGCTCACCCCGCCCGGCAGCGGCTGCTCGATCGTCATCGGCAAGGGTGCCGTGCCCGACATGCCGCCCGGCTCGCTCAAGGGCCTGCAGCTCGTGGTGCCCGACATCGCGGCCGCCCACGCCGAGCTGGTCAAGAACGGGGTCACGGTCAGCGACGTCCAGGTGGTGGGCGAGAACCCGCGGCCCACCGACCACCCCCTGGACAACGTCGGCTTCGTCTTCTTCGACGACCCGGACGGCAACAGCTGGGCCGTCCAGCAGATCTCTTCGCGCGCCTAGCCGTTGGCCTTGGCCGCGGCGGCTTGGTCGAGCAGCCAGTAGGTCTTCGTACGCCCGGTCGCGTGGACGGCCGGCACCAGCTTGTCGCCGCCCAGCGCGCGGCCCACCGAGTCGGTCTTGTCGGGGCCGGCCGCGATCAGCCACACCTCGTCGGCCGTCTGGATGGCCGGCATGGTGAGCGTGATGCGGGTCGGCGGGGGCTTCGGGCTGTCGTGCACGGCGGCCGTGGTGCCGCCGGTCTGCCAGTCCCGCCCCGGGAAGAGGGACGCGACGTGGCCGTCCTCGCCGACGCCCAGCATCAGCACGTCGAACGTGCGGTCGGTGGGCAGCTCGGCGGCGTAGCGGGCGGCCGCCGCCTCGGCGTCGTCGCCGTCCGGGCCGTCCGAGGCGGGCATCGCGTGCACCCGGGCCGGGTCGAGCGGCAGCTTGTCGAGCAGGGCCTCGCGGGCCTGGGTCTCGTTGCGCTCGGGGTCACCGGCGGGCAGGAAGCGCTCGTCGCCCCACCACAGGTCGACCCGGGACCAGCTGATCGCCTTCGCCTCGGGCAGCTCCAGCAGGGCGGCCAGCACCCGCTTGGCGATGCGGCCGCCGGTCAGCACCACGTCGGCCGAGCCCCGCTCGACCTGCGCGTCCACGATCTTGGCGATCAGCCGGGAGGCCACGGTCGCCGCGAGGGTGTCGGCGTCGGGGACCACCACGACCAAGGTCTTGCTCACTTGTGCGCCTCCTAGGAGAAAAGAGGCCGCCCGCCTAGGTGGCGGGCGGCCTTTGAGAAACTCGTCGGCTCAGGCGGCGGTTCCGCCGGGACCGGCCATCGCGCCGGCCTCGTCGGCCTTGGCGGCCAGCGCCGGGTCCTTCCAGACATGCACGCGCATCGGCGGCTTGTGGTCGAGACCGGTCACGCCGGCCATCGCGCCCAGCGCCTCGGAGTAGACCTGGTCGGCATCGAGCCGGCGCAGCTCCTCGGCCAGCTCGTCGCCGACCGGCCGCTTGGGCAGCGGCATGTAACGGTCCTCCTGGCCGGTGCGGCTGAACAGCGCGGTGTTCTCCTCGCGGGTCACCGTCACGTGGTCGCCGTTCTCGCAGATCAGCTGCACCGAGTGCATGCGCGGGACGCGGTCGGAGACCTGCAGGTCGGGCACGATGCCCAGACGGGACTGGAGCCAGCCGCTCATCAGGGCAGCGGTCGGGTCCTTCTTCGGCGCCACGATCGTCGCGCCGACGACGCGGGCCTCGGTGGTGTCGAAGGCGCCGGCCACCAGGGTGCGCCACAGCGTGATGCGGGTCCAGGTGAGGTCGGTGTCGCCGGGCGCGTAGTCGAGCGCCCGCTGGCGCAGGGCGGCCACCGGGTCGGGCGCCTGCGCGCAGTCGGTGATGCGACGGTCGGCGACGACGCCGAGGAAGTCGTTCGCGATGATGTCCGGCGGTTCCTGGTGCCACCAGGTGACGACCGGGACGTCGGGCGCGAGCAGCGGCATGACCACCGACTCGGCGTGCAGGGCGAGACGCCCGTACATGCGCATGACGACGGCCTCGGCCGGCCCGAGACGCCCGCCCACGACGATCTCGGCGTCGAGCCGGCTGCGGCCCTCAAGGTCGGAGCGTACGACGATGAGCAGCCGGCACGGGTGCGCGGCGGCCGCGATGGTGGCCGCGGCCTCGGCCTCGCGGACCTTCTTCTCCTCGACGACGGCCACCAGGGTCAGGGCCAGGCCCGAGGCCACCCCGCCCGCGCTGCGCCGCTCGGCGGCCAGCGCCTTGACCACCTCGTTGCCGGTGGTGTCCCACAGCCCGATCATGCTCGCCTCCAGGCGCGACCCTCGCGGGCCAGCATCTCGTCCGATGCGCGCGGGCCCCACTCGCCGGCCCGGTAGGGCTCGGGCTTGGTGCCCGCCCACGCGGCCTCCAGCGGGTCGATGACCTGCCAGCTCTGCTCGATCTCGGCGGCGTCCGGGAACAGGGTCCGGTCGCCGACCAGCACGTCCAGGACGAGACGCTCGTACGCCTCGGGGCTGGACTCGGTGAACGCCTCGCCGTACTGGAAGTCCATCGCGATGTCGCGGACCTCCATCGTGGTGCCGGGGACCTTGGAGCCGAACTTCAGCACCACGCCCTCGTCGGGCTGCACGCGGATGACGAGCTGGTTGTTGCCCAGCATCTCGACGTCGGCCGGGTCGAACGGCAGGTGCGGAGCGCGCTTGAAGAGGATCGCGATCTCGGTCACCCGGCGCGGCATGCGCTTGCCGACGCGGACGTAGAAGGGGACCTCGGCCCAGCGCCGGTTCTGGATGCCGAGGCGGACCGCGGCGTACGTCTCGGTGGTGGAGTCGGCCGGGATGTTCTTCTCTTCCAGGTAGCCGACCGCGCGCTCGCCGGCGACCCAGCCGGGGAGGTACTGACCGCGGACGGAGCCCTTGGAGATGTCCTTCGGAATGGCGATGGCCTTGAGGACCTTGAGCTTCTCGGCCCGCACGTCGTCGGGGTCGAAGCTCGTCGGCTCCTCCATGCCCACCAGGGCGAGGAGCTGGAGCAGGTGGTTCTGCAGCACGTCGCGGGCGGCGCCGGACGCGTCGTAGAACGCGGCGCGGGTGCCGATGCCCACGTCCTCGGCCATCGTGATCTGCACCGAGTCGACGTACTTCGAGTTCCACACGGGCTCGAACAGGCTGTTCGCGAAGCGCAGGGCCAGAATGTTCTGGACCGTCTCTTTACCCAGGTAGTGGTCGATGCGGTAGACGTCACCGGGCGTGAAGACCTCGTCGACGAGCTGGTTCAGCGCGATCGCGGTCTGCAGGTCGTTGCCGAACGGCTTCTCGACGACGACGCGGCGCCAGCCACCGGACTTCGCGTTGTCGGCCATGCCGGTGCGGGCGAGCTGGTTGAGCACCAGCGGGAACGCGGCCGGCGGGATCGAGAAGTAGAAGGCGGCGTTACCCGGGATGCCGTTGCGTTCGCGTAGGTCGTCGAGGGTCGCGGCGAGCTGGTCGAACGCGGCGTCGTCGTCGAACGAGCCGGGAACGAACTGGAACTGGCTGGCCAGACGCTGCCAGACGTCCTCGCGCCACGGGGTCCGGGCGCCCTTCTTCGCCGCTTCGTAGGCCAGCGACTCGAAGTCGCCGTCGCCCCAGTCGCGGCGGGCGAAGCCCAGAACCACGAAACCGGGCGGCAGCAGGCCTCGGTTGGCCAGGTCGTAGACGGCCGGGATGAGCTTCTTTCGGGACAGGTCACCGGTGACTCCGAAGATCACCAGAGCGCAGGGCTCCGGGATCCGGGGAAGCCTGCGGTCCTGTGCGGTACGCAGCGGATTGCCCACGTGGTCCATCCTGCCAGTTTTCGGTGTCGTGCAAGTGTCTAAGCAGGGACAGAGAGAGGGGACCCGCATCACGCGAGTCCCCTCTGAGCTGCGTCAGGCCGCGTCGCTCGGCTTGCTCGAACCCTTGGCGGCTGCCTTGAGCGACCGGTCGACGCCCTCCAGCAGCTCCTTCCAGCTCGCCTCGAACTTGTCGACGCCCTCTTCCTCGAGGACCTTGACGACGTCGTTGAAGTCGATCCCGACCTGGGCCAGATCGGTGAAGATCCGGTGCGACGCCTGGAAGTTCGGGGTGATCGTGTCGCCACGGACCTCGCCGTGGTCGGCGAACGCCTTGATCACCGATTCCGGCATGGTGTTGACGGTGTCCTCGGCGATCAGCTCCTCGACGTAGATCGTGTCGCGGAATTCAGGGCTCTTCGTCGAGGTCGACGCCCACAGCGGCCGCTGCGGGTGCGCCCCGGCCGCCGCGAGGGCACGCCAGCGGTCGGTGTTGATGACCTCCTGGTACGCCTCGTACGCGAGCCGGGCGTTGGCGATCGCGGCCTGGCCCTTGAGGGACTTGGCCTCGTCGCTGCCGATCTTGTCGAGGCGCTTGTCGACCTCGGAGTCGACGCGCGAGACGAAGAACGAGGCCACCGAACCGATCTTGGTGATGTCGTGGCCGTTCGCCTTGGCCTGCTCGATGCCCGCGATGAACGCGTCCATCACGGCGCGGTAGCGCTCCAGCGAGAAGATCAGCGTCACGTTCACGCTGATGCCCTCGGCCAGAACCGCGGTGATCGCCGGCAGGCCCGCGAGGGTCGCCGGGATCTTGATGAACAGGTTCTCGCGGTCGACCAGGGCCCACAGCTCCTTGGCCTCGGCCACGGTGCCCTCGGTGTCGTGCGCCTTGCGCGGGTCGACCTCGATGGAGACCCGGCCGTCGACGCCGCCGGACGCGTCATACGCCGGGCGCTCGACGTCGCACGCCTGCTGGACGTCCTGCGAGGTCATCGCGCGGACCGCCTCGTCGACGGTGGCGCCCTGGGCGGCCAGCTGCTTGAGCTGGGCGTCGTAGGCGTCCGCGTCGGACAGGGCCTTCTGGAAGATGCTCGGGTTGGTCGTGACGCCGACCACGTGCTGCTCGTCCAGCATCTTCTTCAGCGAGCCGGTGGTCAGCCGGGGACGGGAGAGGTCGTCGAGCCAGACCGCTACTCCAGCGGCCGAAAGCTCACCAAGCCTGTCGGTCATGTTCGTACTCCTCAGTTACCGGTCTTGTGACCGGTGATCTCGCCGACCTTGGCCAGGGCGGCGTTGGCCTTGGCCACCACGTTGTCCGCGGTGAACCCGAACTGCTCGAAGAGGATCTTCGCGGGGGCGCTGGCGCCGTAGTGCTCGATGCTCACCGGCTCGCCTGCCTCTCCGAGGATCCGGTCCCAGCTCTGCCGGATGCCGGCTTCGACCGTCACCCGGGCCTTGACCCCGCGGGGCAGAACCTCCTGCTGGTACGCGGTGTCCTGCTCGTAGAACCATTCGAGGCACGGCATCGATACCACGCGGGTGGGCGTGCCCTCGGCCTCGAGGCGCTCCTGCGCGGTGAGGCAGTACTGCACCTCGGAGCCGGTGCCGATGAGGATCACCTTGGGCTCGCCGCCGGTCGCCTCGGACAGGATGTAGCCGCCGCGCAGGGTGCCCTCGGCCGACGCGTACTTCGTACGGTCGATGGTGGGCAGGTTCTGCCGGGAGAGGGCCAGACCGGTCGGGCGGTCGTTGTGCTCGAGCGCGCCGCGCCAGGCGTACGCCGTCTCGTTCGCGTCGGCCGGGCGCACGATGTCGAGGCCGACGATGGCGCGCAGCGCGGACAGCGTCTCGATCGGCTGGTGGGTCGGGCCGTCCTCGCCCAGGCCGATGGAGTCGTGCGTCCACACGTAGATCACCGGCAGCTTCTGCAGCGCGGAGAGCCGGACGGCGCCACGCATGTAGTCGCTGAAGACCAGGAACGTGCCACCGTACGGGCGGGTGCGGCCGCCGGCGGTGATGCCGTTGAGGATCGAGCCCATGCCGTGCTCACGGATGCCGAAGTGCAGCGTGCGGCCGTACTCGTTGCCGGGGAACGCCTTGGTCGCGTACTCGGCGGGGATGAAGGACGGCTCGCCCTTCATGGTGGTGTTGTTGCTCTCGGCGAGGTCGGCCGAACCGCCCCAGAGCTCGGGCAGCACCGGAGCGAGGGCGTTGAGCACCTGCTGCGACGCGGCGCGGGAGGCGAGACCCTTGGGGTCGGCCGGGAACTCGGGGAGCGCCTTCTCCCAGCCCTCGGGCAGCTTGTGCGCCGAGAGGCGGTCGAACAGCGCCTTGCCGTCGGGGTTGCCCTTGGCCCAGACCTCGAACTTGGTGTTCCACTCGTCGTGGGCGGCCCGGCCACGGTCGACGGCGGTGCGGGCGTGCGCCAGGACGTCGTCGGCGACCGCGAACGTCTCGTTCGGGTCGAAGCCGAGGATCTTCTTGGTCGCGGCGACCTCTTCGGCACCGAGGGCGGAGCCGTGGATCTTGCCGGTGTTCTGCTTGTTCGGGGCGGGCCAGCCGATGATCGTACGAAGCACGATGAACGTCGGCTTGTCGGTGACCTTCTTGCCGGCCTCGATCGCCTGGTAGAGCGCCTCGACGTCCTCGTGGTACTCGCTGCCCTTCGACGGGTCGCCCTTGCGCCAGTCGACGTGGCGAACGTCCCAGCCGTACGCCGCGTAACGCGCGCCGACATCCTCGTTCTTGGCGATGCGGGTGTCGTCCTCGATGGAGATCTCGTTGTCGTCGTAGATCACCGTGAGGTTGCCGAGCTTCTGCACACCGGCGATGGCGCTCGACTCGTGGCTGACACCCTCTTCGATGTCGCCGTCCGAGCACAGTACGTACACGTTGTGGTCGAAGACGGACTCGCCGGTGCCGGGCTCGGGGTCGAACAGGCCGCGCTCGCGACGGGCGGCCATCGCCATGCCGATCGCGTTGCCGATGCCCTGGCCGAGCGGGCCGGTCGTGACCTCGACGCCGGGGGTGTGCCCGTACTCGGGGTGCCCGGGGGTCAGCGAGTCCCACTGGCGCAGCGACGCCAGGTCATCCAGCGCCAGGCCGAAACCGTTGAGATAGAGCTGAATGTAGAGGGTGAGGCTGGAGTGCCCGCACGACAGCACGAAGCGGTCACGGCCGGCCCAGTGCGGGTCGGTCGGGTCGTGCCGCATGACCCGGTTGAACAGCAGGTAGGCGGCGGGCGCGAGGCTCATCGCGGTGCCGGGGTGACCGTTGCCGGATTTCTCGACGGCGTCCATGGCCAGGACCCGGGTAGTGTCCACCGCTTTGCGGTCTAGGTCGGACCAATTGAGTGCAGGATCTTTGGCAGCCACGTCGGTTGTGCTCCTCGTCGGGCATGATTTCGGGAAACCCTTTTGAAGTTGACCCTATCCACCTGGGTTAAACCCGTGCCCGGGGAACGCCCGAGGCCCATACGCTGAGAGCGGACAGGTCAAGTGTGCGCTCCGGCCCTGGGTAAGGGTCGCCGGAGCAGCGCAGATGCCTGAGCGTAGGCTGTCCGAGCGTGCCGCCGGCTGGCGCCGGTCATGGTCGTGAAATGGCTAGTGCCGAAGCCGGAAGGTGGCAGTCCGTGAGCATGATCACCGAGCGTCCCGTCCCTGGACGGCCGCCGGGGGATCCGGAATCCGCCGCGGTCGCGGCCGGGCCCGACGCGCGTCGCGATCCTCTAACCCTGTTCCGCGCCTATCTGGCGCTGACGAAGCCGCAGATCGTCGAATTACTGCTGGTGACCACGGTCCCGGCCATGATGATCGCGGCCGGCGGGTGGCCTGACCTGCGCACACTCGCCGTGGTGCTGGTCGGCGGGGCGATGGCGGGCGGCGCGGCGAGCGCGCTCAACTGCTACATCGACCGCGACATCGACCAGGTGATGCGGCGCACGAAGCGGCGGCCGCTGCCGGCGAACACCGTCACCCCGAAATCGGTATTGATCTTCGGCTTGACGCTCGCCGTGATTTCCGTCGCGCTGATGGCGGTTTTCACCAACTGGCTGGCCACGGCCCTGACCGCGGGCGCCATTTTCTACTACGACGTCATCTACACGCTGTGGCTCAAGCGGCGCACGCCGGCCAACACGTTCTGGGGCGGCATCTGCGGCTCGGCGCCGGTGATCATCGGTTGGGCCGCGGTGACGGGCACCGTTTCGGCGCTCGGATGGGCGCTTTTTGCGGTTGTTTTCTTTTGGCAGATGCCGCACTTCTATGCGCTCGCCATCAAGTACAAGGACGACTACGCCCGCGCCGGCATCCCGATGCTGCCGGTCGTGCGGTCCGCGGGCCGGGTCAACTTCGAGATCGTCCTCTACACCGTGCTGACCGTCGCGGCATCGCTGGTGGCCTGGCCGCTGGGGCTCGGCTGGATCTACGGCGCAGCCGCCATCGTCACCGGCGTGGCGTTCCTGGCCGAGGCGTTGCTGCTGGTCAAGCGGGTGCGAGCGGGCGGCCCGACCAAACCGATGCGCCTGTTCCACTGGTCCATCACCTACCTGACGATCCTCTTCATCGCCGTCGCGGTGGACGCCCTCATCTGACCCGCACCACCCGCGTCACGCGCCCGCCCGCAACTCGCGGCGGGCGCGTTCCGTTGTGCGGCTCTTCTGCTCGGGTGCCTCCGGCAGGTCTTGCGCTCCTTCTACTCTGGTGCTCCCCGCAGCTTGCGCGCCTGTCCTGCTGTGGTTCTTCTCGCAGCTTCGCGCTTCTGCTTCCCGCAGCCTGGGCGCTCCTTCTGCCCTGGCACCTCCCTGCAGCTTGCGTGCCCGGTCTGCTCTCGTGCTTTCCTGCAGCTTGCGTGTCTCGTGCTTTCCTGCAGCTTGCGTGCCCGGTCTGCTCACGCGCTTTTCTGCAGCTCGTAGACCCGGCGCGTTTGGCCCCGCGCTCGGGCTCCTGGCCTCGCGTGTCCGCCCGATCGCTGTCCTGCGGGGCCGCCGGTCGGCTGTGCCGTCGCCCCGCGAGCATTCGCCCGCTAGCACTGGGCCGTCGGTCACTTAGCCGGTCAGCGCTTCTGCCCGGACGGGTAGGCCCCGGTGCGCAGCCGTGGCCGCAGTTTGTATCTGCGCCCACCGTTCAGCTTGAGGACGCCGCCCCTTGCGCGGCCGCCTCTACGCAGCGTCTGCGCGCGGCCGCCTCTACGCGGCGTCTGCGCGCGGCCGCCCCTACGCAGGGTCTCCGCGCGGCCGCCTCTACGCAGCGTCTCCGCGCGGCCGCCCCTACGCAGCGCCCCCGCGCAGTCGGCCCTGCGCGGCCGCTAAGAAACCCCCTGCTGCGCAGCGTCCCTGCGTAGCCAGCCTGTGCAGCCGCCGTGGTGTCGCGCATGCAGAGTTGTTCCCAGTTTGCGTGTTTTCCGCGAGCGTTTGCCGAGCCTGCGCACCGAGCTGTTGCGGTTCCTCGTGTGTCTATCGTGGCTCTGCAGGGCGGGGGCGCTGTATTTTCGGGCACTTCCTGCCCGTTCCGCGCTGGTTGATCGGTTCGGCGGGCGGCGGCGGCACTTATGTTGATCGTTTTCCCCCGTGGGCGCGGTCCGGGGTGATCGACTACTCGGTGCGGATTCGGCGGAGTGTCATCGGTGTCGCACAACGCGACCGAAATTGCCTGATTTTCAGTTACGGCCGGTCACACGATAGATGGAAACCCGTTGATGTGGGCAATTCGGGCAAAATAGTTCCAGAGCTATGTGTCCAACAGTTAAACTCGCAGGTAATTCGTCTCACAAAAGGCAACCGGAGGTGCTTGCTTCCCGTAGCTAGGTGCTTAGTCTTCCCCTCATGGCTCAAGGTTCCGATACGACACTGACCGCGGGGATCAAGTCCTTCGCCGCCGGCCACGGGGGCGCCAAGGCGGTCATCGAGTACGTCGGCAAGCGTGGTGCCCGCATTGTGCTCGTCGGTGAGGACGGCGAGTGGTCCGACCAGTTCGCCGACGACACCAGCACCGCCCGCAAGGCGTGTGAGAGCGCCGGCGTCGAGGTGGAGAACGAGTGGGAGCGCGAGCTCATGGAGCAGATGCGCCCCAGCAACGACCTGTGGCGCTCGATGTCGCGCCGGAGCATGGCCCGCTGACTTGAACTCATCCGCCCACGCGACCCGGGAGAGCTCCCGGGTCGCCCTCGTGACCTGCGACATCTTCCCCGACCTCTGGGAGGACGACTTCCCGCTCCGCGACGCTCTGCGCGAGCGCGGGGTCGACGTGGACGCCGTCCGCTGGGACGACGCCGAGGCCGACTGGGACTCCTACGACGTCGCCGTGATCCGCTCACCCTGGGACTACGTGCCGCGCCGCGACCAGTTCGTCGCCTGGGCCCACAGCGTCCCGAAGCTGCTCAACCCGGCCGACATCATCGAGTGGAACACCGACAAGCGCTACCTGGCCCAGCTCGCGAAGGCCGGCCTGCCGGTGACCCCGACCGACTTCGTGGCGCCCGGCGAGTCCTGGACCCCGCCGGACGCGGGGGAGTGGGTCGTGAAGCCCACGGTCAGCGCCGGCAGCCAGGACACGGGCCGCTACGACCTGCCCGCCCAGCGCGCGCTCGCCGAGGCCCACGTCGCCCGGCTGACGGCCGAGGGTCGGACGGCGATGATCCAGCCCTACCTGGCGGCCGTCGACGAGGCGGGCGAGACCGCGCTGATCTTCCTGCCCGACGCGAGCGGCGAGCTGACCTACAGCCACGCGATCCGCAAGGGCGCGATGCTCACCGGCCCGGACGAGGGCACGATCGACCCCGGCAGCGAGCGGATCGACCCGCGAACGGCGACCTCCGCCGAACGCCGCGTCGCCGACCGCGTGCTCGAGGTCATCCCGGGCGGCACGAGGCGCCTGCTCTATGCCCGGGTGGACGTCATTCCGGGCCCCGACGGCGACCCCCTGCTGGTCGAACTCGAACTGGCCGAACCCTCCCTCTTCCTCAAGGAGAGCAGCGGCGCGGCCGTACGCCTCGCCGAGGCAATCATCAGCCGCCTCTGACGAGAGACAACCGGTCGCCGGTCGCCGGTCCCACTGGCGCCGACTGTTGCCGCCTTCGGTGGTCGCGCGTTCGACGGTGTGGCCGGAGGCGAGGTGGTGGCCGGAGAGATTTGCCGCCACCCCGCCTCCAGCGAGACGGACGATCGCGCAGGGACACCGGGAAAGCGACCGCCCGCATCGAAAATGTCTCCTATAGACCCACCTCTTTCCGTTGCCTGCTCGGACAGGCTCCGGCCGCGGGGCGTAGGGGCTCCGGTTGACCGGTCGACTCGGTCATGCCAGGTTCACCCCCGCGCTGCTGCCGGAGAGGGGTGGCGCCCGCGGAGCCGATCTCGGCGGGGATTTCGGCATCTCGGCTCATCAGCGGACGCCACCCGGGCGGCAGGGCTCGCAGAAGCCGATCCACGTGGCGGGGTTGCGGATCGACTGCCCTGCCGGGTCTAGGTGCCGTGGGAATTTCGTCACGGCTGGGCAGCGGTTGCGAAGCCGGCCACCGGCAGCACGAGGCCGACCGTTGGCAGCACGCCGGTGGGTGCTGTCGGCCAGCAGGTGCTCCTGGCGGCGGCCCGATCAGCTCGGCCCGGCGCGGGCGGGGACGACCGCTTTGCAGCCGATCGCGGCGGGCGGCTTCGACGGGCTGATGTGGTGACAGGGGTTCGTGTGTGCCATGAGGACAGCGTGCCGAACCGAACCGATCAACGACGGCTCGATGTCTCCACCTGTGGACGACACGCCGGTTATCCACAGGCTGCTTTTCCAAAAGGCCAGGTCAGCGTGTTTCGCAGGTTTGAGTTGGCGGCTTTAAGGTTGGGTCGGGCGCAAAGCGGAAGTGGTCAGAGCGTCAATGGCTGCTGAGGTGGTACGGGCTGCGCGCGCCGACATGACGCTGAGGGTAGGGACGGCGAAGAGACGGGAAATGCCCAGCGCGACCGGGGACGCTTGGCACGCCGAGATGTCGGGCGGTGGCTTGCTGGCGGGCGGCGGGTCGGCGCGAGTCCTAACGGGCCGCGGGTCAGCGGGAGCACTGACGGGCGAGGGGCGGCGGGTCAGCGCCGACCTGACGGGTGGCGGGTCAGCCAACCTGACGGGCCGCGGGTCAGCGCGGGGCCGGGACCGGGTCTGAGGCCGGGGTGGGGGAGAGCCCGGCCGCCGCGGGGGTCGCGGGCACGTCGGGGCGTTCGCGCTGGGACCACAGCACCGCGAGCGTCGCCGTCCAGACGAGGGCGGCGCCGAGCATGTGGAAGCCGACGAGCACGACCGGCAGGTGGGTGAAGTACTGCACGAAGCCGATCAGGCCCTGGGCCAGCTCGATCACCAGCAGCGCGACCGCGGCGCGGACCGCCTGGCGGGGCGCCTTGACGGCGCGCAGTGCGAAGACGAGCGCGATCGTCAGGCCGACCAGCAGGAACACCACGTCGGCGTGGGCCTGCGAGACGGTCGCCGGGTCGAGGCCGTTGCGTTTCGCCTCTTCGTCGCCGGCGTGGGGGCCGCTGCCGGTGACGATGACACCGAGCACGATCACGGCCGCGCTCACCACGCTCAGCAGCCACGAGAGGTGGGTCAGGGGGCGCGGTACGAGCCGGATCCGCCCGCCGTCGCCTTCGCCGGTGCGCTTCCACAACGCGTACGCGAAAGCAATGATCACCATGGAGACGAGGAAGTGCAGGCCGACGACCCACGGGTTGAGGTTGGTCAGCACGGTGATGCCGCCGACCACGCCCTGCAGCGGGATGCTGAACAGGACCGCCAGGCTCAGGACGATCGTCGAGCGGCGGCGCGGGCGCGAGAACCAGGCGGCGGCGACGCAGGCCACGGCCAGCGCGACGAGCACGAAGGTGAGCAGGCGGTTGCCGAACTCGATGATGCCGTGGACGCCCATCTCGGAGGTTGTCGTGTAGGAGGCGTCGGTGCATCGGGGCCAGGTGGGGCAGCCGAGGCCGGAGCCGGTGAGACGAACCGCCGCACCGGTGACGACGAGCGCGACGTTGGCGACCAGGGACGCCAGGGCCAGCGGACGCAGCGGTAGGAAGCTCACCTTCGGCATCGTACGCAGGGAATTGATCTTGAAAGCGGACGGTCCTGGGGTGCGGTGGCATGGATCACCGGGGGGCCGGTTTGCGGGGCTCGCGCGAATTACGTAACGTTAGCGTAGTGAAATACGAGGTGCTGAACCGTAGCGGGGTGGCGGGCGTAACGCTGTCTGCCGTCGCGTCGGACGGTCGCACCCGTGACCGGGTCGCCCAGCTGCTGCTCGAGCGTGGGTCGGCCACCGCCGCCGAGCTGGGCGGAGAGCTCGGTCTGAGCCCCGCCGCGATCCGCAAGCACCTCGACGCCATGCTCGCCGACCACGTCGTCGAAACCCGCGAGGTCCGCAACACCGGTCCGCGCGGCCGAGGGCGTCCGGCCAAGGCCTTCGCGCTCACCACGGCCGCCCGCGAAAATCTTAACCCGCACTTCTACGACGGCATCGCCACGGCCGCACTGCGCTGGATCGAGCAGCACCACGGTTCCGAGGCCGTCACCGCCTTCGCCTCGGCCCAGCTCGCAGCGCTCGAGGAACGGTGCCGGGCGGCGCTGCTCGAGGCCGGCGACGACCCGATCGCGCGGGCGGAGGCGCTCGCCCAGGCACTCACCGCCGAGGGCTACGCTGCCAACGCGTCGGTGATCGCGTCCGGCGGGCAGTTGTGCCAGCACTCCTGCCCGGTGGCTCACGTGGCCGCCGAGTTCCCCCAGCTGTGCGACGCCGAGACCGAGGTCATCTCGCGCCTCATCGGCACCCACGTGCAGCGTCTGGCCACCATCGCGCACGGCGACGGGGTGTGCACCACGCACATCCCGGCCCCGGCTCGAACCGCTACAAACGCCGCAACCACGGTTAGGACAGATTGATGACCGACCAGATCGTCAGCCAGGAAGAGCACCTCGCCGCCCTGGGCAAGTACGAGTACGGGTGGGCCGACAACGACGCCGCGGGCGCCGTCGCGCAGCGTGGGCTGTCCGAGGCCGTGGTGCGCAACATCTCCGCGTTGAAGAGCGAGCCCGAGTGGATGCTCAACCTCCGGCTCAAGGGCCTGCGCCTGTTCGACCGCAAGCCCATGCCCAACTGGGGCGCCGACCTCACCGGCATCGACTTCCAGAACATCAAGTACTTCGTACGCTCCACCGAGAAGCAGGCGGCCACCTGGGACGACCTGCCCGCCGACATCAAGGCGACGTACGACAAGCTGGGCATCCCCGAGGCCGAGAAGCAGCGCCTCGTCTCCGGCGTCGCCGCGCAGTACGAGTCCGAGGTCGTCTACCACAAGATCCGTGAGGATCTCGAGGAGCAGGGCGTCCTCTTCCTCGACACCGACACGGCTCTGCGCGAGCACGAGGACATCTTCAAGGAGTACTTCGGCACCGTCATCCCGGTGGGCGACAACAAGTTCGCCGCGCTGAACACGTCGGTGTGGTCGGGTGGCTCCTTCATCTACGTGCCCAAGGGCGTCCACGTCGACATCCCGCTGCAGGCCTACTTCCGGATCAACACCGAGAACATGGGCCAGTTCGAGCGGACGCTGATCATCGCCGACGAGGGCAGCTACATCCACTACGTCGAGGGTTGTACGGCGCCGATCTACTCGTCCGACTCGCTGCACTCCGCGGTCGTCGAGATCGTCGTCAAGAAGAACGCCCGGGTGCGTTACACGACCATCCAGAACTGGTCGAACAACGTCTACAACCTGGTCACCAAGCGCGCCACCTGTGAAGAGGGCGCCACCATGGAGTGGGTCGACGGCAACATCGGCTCCAAGGTGACCATGAAGTACCCGGCCGTCTACATGACCGGCCCGCACGCCAAGGGCGAGGTGCTGTCGATCGCGATGGCCGGCCAGGGTCAGCACCAGGACTCGGGCGCCAAGATGGTGCATGCCGCGCCGCACACCTCCTCGACGATCATCTCGAAGTCGATCGCCCGGGGCGGCGGCCGCACTTCGTACCGCGGTCTCGTTCAGGTGCTGGAGGGCTCGTCGGGCTCCAAGAGCACGGTCAAGTGCGACGCACTCCTGGTCGACACCATCTCGCGCTCGGACACCTACCCTTACGTCGACATCCGCGAGGACGACGTGGCGATGGGGCACGAGGCGACCGTCTCCAAGGTCAGCGAGGACCAGCTCTTCTACCTGATGAGCCGCGGTCTGACCGAGGACGAGGCAATGGCGATGATCGTGCGCGGCTTCATCGAGCCGATCGCCAAGGAGCTTCCGATGGAGTACGCCCTGGAGCTGAACCGGCTCATCGAGCTTCAGATGGAAGGGGCCGTGGGCTGACCAGCCCGGCCGGACACACAGCGGATCAAAGGACGACATGACTGCCATCGCCCCGCCGAGCACCAAGTCGCAGGTGCTGCGTTCCTTCGACGTTGCCGAATTCCCGGCTCTGAACGGCCTGGAGGAGGAGTGGCGCTTCACGCCGCTCAAGCGCCTGCGCGAGCTCGTCACCGCCACCTCGCTGACCGGCACCGCGCCGCAGCTGGAGCACGGTGACCTGCCCGTCGGCGTCGCCGTGCGGACCGTCGACAAGGTCGACCCCGTCCTCACGCCGTTCGACCGGATCAGCGCGCTGGCCTTCGGCGCGGCCGCGGGCGTGACCCTCATCGAGGTCGCGCCCGAGACCGAGCCCGAGCAGGCCGTCGTGATCCGCCTGGTCGGCAAGGGCGGTGAGGCCGCGGCCGCGCGCACCTTCGTCAAGGTGGGCTCGTTCGCCAAGGTCACGATCGTGCTCGAGCAGACCGGCACGGCCACCCTGGCCGACAACATCGAGGTCCTGGTGGGCGACAGTGCCCAGCTGACCTTCGTGACGGTCGCCGATTGGGACGCCGGCGCCGTGCAGGCCCAGCACGTGAAGATCCGGGTCGGCCGCGACGCGCGGGCCAGCCACGTGCAGGTCGCGCTCGGCGGTGACCTGGTCCGCCAGTTCACCAGCGTGGAATACGCCGGCCGTGGTGGCGACGCCGAGCTGTGGGGTCTCTACTTCGCCGACTCCGGTCAGCACTTCGAGCACCGCCAGCTCGTCGATCACTCGGTTCCGGACTGCCGCAGCTACGTCGGCTACCGGGGTGCCCTGCAGGGCACGTCGGCGCACACCGTCTGGGTCGGCGACGTGCTGATCCGCGCGGAGGCCACGGGCACCGACACGTACGAGATCAACCGCAACCTCATCCTGACCGACGGAGCGCGCGCTGACTCCGTACCCAATCTCGAAATCGAGACGGGTGAGATCGTCGGTGCCGGCCACGCCAGCGCCACCGGCCGCTTCGACGAGGAGCAGCTGTTCTACCTGATGGCGCGCGGCATCCCCGAGGGTGAGGCGCGCAAGCTCGTCGTGCGCGGCTTCTTCGCCGAGCTGCTCAACAAGATCCCGGTCGAGGAGCTGCGTCAGCGGCTGGGCGACGCGATCGAGAACCGCCTGGCGGGAGTCGGCGCGTGAGTTTCGAACGTGTGGGCCCGGTCGCGGACGTCGCCAAGGGCGCCGTGATCGCGGTCGAGCTCGACGGCGTCGACATCGCGGTGGTCCACGCCGACGACGACAACTTCTACGCCGTACGCGATGAGTGCTCGCACGCCGCGGTCCCGCTCTCCGAGGGCGAGGTCGAGGGGTGCACGCTGGAGTGCTGGCTGCACGGTTCCCGGTTCGACCTGCGCACCGGCGAGCCGAGCGGGCCACCCGCGTTCACCCCGGTGGCGACCTACCCCGTCGAGATCCGCGACGGCGACATCTATGTTTCGACGACACCGAGTAATGGAGTAAACCCGTGAGCACCTTGGAGATCCGCGACCTGCAGGTGTCGGTCAAGCTGCCCGAGGGCGAGCTGAAGCCGATCCTGGCCGGGGTCGACCTGACCGTGAAGGCGGGCGAGACCCACGCCATCATGGGTCCGAACGGCTCGGGCAAGTCGACGCTGGCCTACTCCATCGCGGGCCACCCGAAGTACGAGATCACCGGCGGCTCGGTCACCCTGGACGGCGACGACGTGCTGGCCATGACCGTCGACGAGCGCGCTCGTGCCGGCCTGTTCCTGGCCATGCAGTACCCGGTCGAGGTCCCCGGCGTGTCCGTGGCGAACTTCCTGCGTACGGCCAAGACCGCCATCGACGGCGAGGCGCCGAAGCTGCGCACCTGGGCCGGCGAGCTGCGCGGGGCCATGGAGAAGCTGCAGATGGACCCCGCGTTCGCCCAGCGCAACGTGAACGAGGGCTTCTCCGGCGGCGAGAAGAAGCGCCACGAGATCATGCAGCTCGAGCTGCTCAAGCCGAAGATGGCGATCCTCGACGAGACCGACTCGGGCCTCGACATCGACGCCCTGCGGGTCGTCAGCGAGGGTGTCAACCGGGTGCGCGAGACCGGCGACACCGGCCTGCTGCTGATCACCCACTACACCCGCATCCTGCGCTACATCAAGCCGGACTACGTGCACGTCTTCGTGGCCGGCAAGATCGTTCAGGAGGGCGGCCCGGAGCTCGCCGAGCAGCTCGAAGCCGAGGGCTACGAGCGCTACGTCGGCACCCGCGTCTGACCTTCCCGACGGGAGAGACAAAACGATGACGTTCGACGTGGCCCGGGTCCGAGCCGACTTCCCGATTCTCAGCCGGGAGGTCAACGGCCACCCGCTGGTCTATCTGGACAGTGCGAACACCTCGCAGAAACCGGTGCAGGTGCTCGACGCCATGCGCGTGCACAACGAGCGGCACAACGGCAACGTGTCCCGCTCGGTGCACACGCTCGGCACCGAGGCCACGTCTGCGTACGAGGACGCCCGCGGCAAGATCGCGGCGTTCATCGGCGCGGCGACCCCCGACGAGATCGTCTTCACGAAGAACTCGACCGAGGCGATCAACCTGGTCGCGCACTCGCTCGGGCAGCACTTGGCGCTGAAGCCCGGTGACGAGATTGTGATCTCCGAGATGGAGCATCACTCGAACATCGTCCCGTGGCAGTTGCTGTGCGAGCGCACCGGCGCCACGCTGCGCTGGTTCGGCACGACCGAGGACGGCCGGCTCGACCTCGCTCCGCTCGACTCGTTGATCAACGAGCGTACGAAGATCGTCTCGCTCGTGCACATGTCCAATGTGCTCGGCACGATCAACGACGTCTCCGGCATCATCGCCCGGGCTCACGATGCCGGCGCGCTGGTCATGCTCGACTGCTCGCAGTCGGTGCCGCACCTGCCGGTCGACGTGCAGGCGCTCGGAGCCGACTTCATCGCGTTCACCGGCCACAAGATGCTCGGCCCGACCGGCATCGGCGTGCTCTGGGGCCGCTATGCGCTGCTCGCCGAGATGCCGCCGTTCCTGGCCGGCGGTTCGATGATCGAGACGGTGACGATGGGCGGCACCACCTACGCCGCCCCGCCCGCCCGTTTCGAGGCCGGCACGCCGCCGATCGCCGAGGCGGTCGGTCTCGGTGCCGCGGTCGACTACCTGAACGCGCTGGGCATGGAAGCCGTCCACCAGCATGAGCAGGACATCACCGCGTACGCCCTCAAGGCCCTGACCGACGTGCCCGGGGTTCGCCTCTTCGGTCCGTCGACCCCCGAGGGGCGCGGCGGCACGCTGTCGTTCGCGGTCGACGGCGTTCACCCCCACGATGTGGGCCAGATTCTCGACGCGCTCGGTGTCGAGGTGCGCGTCGGGCACCACTGCGCGAAGCCGACCTGCGCCCGTTTCGGGGTGCCGGCCATGACCCGCGCGTCGTTCTATCTCTACACGACCACGGACGAGATCGACGCCCTCGTCCAGGGCCTCGACGAGGTCAAGAAGGTATTCGGCTGATGATGCTCGACGGGCTCTACCAGGAGATCATCCTGGATCACTACAAGCACCCGCACGGCCGTGGCCTGCGCGACCCGTTCAACGGCGAGGCGCACCACGTCAACCCGACCTGCGGCGACGAGATCACGGTACGGGTCAGCGCCTCCGACGGCAGCTTCTCCGACATCTCGTACGACGGTCTGGGCTGCTCGATCAGCCAGGCGTCCGCGTCGGTGCTGCACGAACTGCTTCAAGGCCGTACGGCTTCGGACGCGGCTTCCGTGCACGAGGCGTTCGTCGAGCTGATGCAGGGACGCGGCCAGGTCGAGCCCGACGAGGACGTGCTCGGCGACGGCATCGCGTTCGCCGGGGTCGCGAAGTTCCCGGCCCGGGTGAAGTGCGCTCTGCTGCCGTGGATGGCTTTCAAGGACGCGGCGGCCCGCGCCGGTGTCGACGTTTCTTCAGAGGTTTCTTCCGAGGTGAAAGCATGACTGACACTCCCATCACCGAAACTCCGGCCTCTTCCGACGAGGCCGCCGTCGCGGTGTCCAAGGCCTCCATCGACGACATCGAAGAGGCGATGAAGGACGTCGTCGACCCCGAACTGGGGATCAACGTCGTCGACCTCGGTCTCGTCTACGGCACCCACGTGGACGAGGAGAACATCGCCACCCTCGACATGACGCTCACCTCGGCGGCCTGCCCGCTGACCGACGTCATCGAGGACCAGACGCGTACGGCGCTGACCACCGGCCCGGGTGGCGGCCTGGTCAAGGACTTCCGCATCAACTGGGTGTGGCTGCCGCCGTGGGGACCCGACAAGATCACCGACGACGGCCGCGAGCAACTGCGGGCGCTCGGCTTCAACGTCTGATTTCTGTCGGACCCCACTGCTACAAACAGGGCATGGAACTTCAGGCCCTCATCTCTCTTGTCTCCGAGCGGTCGGCGGCCCTGCGTGACGCAGTGGCCGCCGCTGCCGTTCCCGACGCCCGCGTTCCCGGCTGCCCCGAGTGGGACCTGCGTGATCTCGTGTCCCACCTGGGCGCGGTGCAGCGGTTCTGGGCCGTGGTGGTGACCGCGGGCGACACGACCGGGCCCCCATCCCCTGAGCAGCTCGGCGATCGCGAGCCCCACGGTGACCTGCTCGCCTGGTCGGCCGAGTCGACTTCGCTGCTGCTGTCGGCCCTGCGAGCCGCGCCCGGTGCCGAGGCCCCGGCCTGGGCCTGGTGGGGTGCCTCCTCGGTGCCGCTCACCGTCGGCGCGATCGCCCGCCACCAGGTGCAAGAGGCAGCGGTGCACGCCTACGACGCACAGGAAACGGTGGGCGAGCCCTCGTCGCTGCCGGGGGATGTCGCCGTCGACGGGGTGGCCGAGTTTCTTGAGGTCGCCGTCGGGTCGCTGGGCGCGTGGCCGCACAAGCCGGCGCGGGTCGCCTTCGTCGCGGTCGACGGGCCCACTCACGTGCTCGACCTGACGCCGGCCGGTGGGCGGCTCGATCCGGCCGTCGGCGGCGATCCGGTGGTGAGCGTGCGGGGGTCGGCCAGCGACCTCGTGCTCACCCTTTACGGGCGGGTGCCTTTCGACGAGTTGCGGGTGGAGGGTGACCGCGAGGTGCTCACCCAGCTGCGCCGGTGGTCCAATCCCGACTGATCATGTCGCCGGGATGCGATGCGGGCATCCGGCTGTGGCCGTTCACCTCCCTCGACCGCGGGGTGGGCTGTCAGCGCCGCGGGCATGACGAGGAGGGCGATCAGGTCAGGCCGGGGGCAGGTGGTCGACCGAGTTGTAATAGGCCAGCTCGAGGCGGCCGTCCACATCGACGAAACGGGTCAGGGAAGCGTTGCGGACGTTGCCGGCGGCGCGCTCGGCCGCGAGCACCTGCTCCCAGTCGAGGCGCTCGATGACGGCGCGCATCATGAGGACGACGGCGTCGTGGGCGACCACGATGACCCGCTTGCCGGCGTGGTCGCGGTTCAGGTCGTCGAGGAACAAGCCGAGGCGCACTTCGATGTCGGCGAACGACTCGCCGCCCGGCGGGGCGTAACGGTATTCACCGGCGTCGGCGCGGCGCTGGGCCTCGTCGGGGAAGCGCTGTGCCACGGCGGCCCGGGTGAGCATCTCGAGGTCGCCCAGCAGCCGGTCGACGAGGCGGTCGTCTGTCGTCGGCTCGGGCAGGTCGACGCCCGATCTCTCGACCGCGATCCGCCAGGTCTCGCGGGCCCGCAGGTAGGGCGAGGTGATGGCGATCTGGGGACGGCCGTTCTCGGGCCGATCGCCGAGCCACTCGCCCAGCGCCGCGGCCTGGCGCACGCCGAGCTCGGTCAGCGGCACCTCGGCGTCGCGTCCACTGACCTCGGCTTCGAGCAGCTCCTCCGCGTCGGCGGCGGGAAAGGCCACGTTGGCCACGCTCTGCCCGTGCCGGACGAGGAAAAGTTCGGCGACAACACCCATGATCCGAAGCCTATCCGGTCAGGTTGTCCGGAAGCCGACGCGATAAGCCTACGGGGGCACGCCGGCCAAGCGGCGCGATAGGGGCGCCGCGCGACGCCGTCGTGGAAGCCGCCGGTCCGGGCCACCGCGTCGATCGGGAGCGCGGCCCTGATACGGCGGCCGACTATCTGATCGGGGCGAACAGCGGTTCGCTAGGACGATGTCCAGTTCGTGGATCGCACCGCAACCGGGACGGCGGACCACGATTCGGTCAGTTCCCGTAGCGGCTGAGGGCGGGCGACGAGATACCCCTGCACCTGGTCACACTCGAGTGCGGCCAGGCGCTCGAGCTGGGCGGCGTTCTCCACCCCCTCCGCGATGACCTGCATGCCGAGCGCGTGTCCCATGCCGACGACGGCACCGACAATGGCGACGCTCGACTCGTCCACGTCGAGGGCCGACACGAACGACCGGTCGATCTTCAGGGATTGCGCCGGGATCTGGCGAAGATAGGACAGCGACGAGTAGCCGGTGCCGAAGTCGTCGATGGCCAGCCGGACGCCGAGCGCACGAAGCCGGCCCAGGTTGGCGGCGGTTGTCGCGTTGTCGGCCGCGAGCGTGGTCTCGGTCAGTTCCATGACGAGTTGGTCGGGCCGCAGTCCCGTGCTCTGCAGAGCGTTGCTCACGGTATCGACGATGCCGCTGTGCTGGAGGTCGCGGGCCGAGAGGTTGACCGAAAGCGTCAGCTCACGGTACTTCGAGGCGGTGAACTCCTCGCACGCGCGCTTGACCGCCCAGGCGTCGATGGCGGTGATCACGTGGCTTTCCTCGGCGATCGGGATGAACGAGTCGGCCGCGAGCAATCCATGGCCGGGACGCTGCCAGCGTACGAGCGCCTCGACGCCGGTCACGGTCCGGTCCGCGATTCTCATGATCGGTTGGTAGTGCATCACCAATTGGTTCGCCTCGACGACGTCCCGCAGTGCGTTGATCGTGGCCAGCCGGCCATCGAGGCGGTCCGAGACGTCGTCGTTGAAGATCGTGTATTGGCTGCGGCCCCCGGCTTTGGCTTCGTACATTGCCATATCGGCCCTGCGGAGCAGGTCGTCGACGGACAGGGCGTCGGCGTTGGCCAGCGCGATGCCGATGCTCGCACTGATGGCGGTGTTGTTGCCGCCCATCCGGAACGGCCGTCCGAGTTGATCCACGATGCGTTCGGCGGTCGCGGTCGCCGTCGCGAAGCCATCGACGTCGCGCAGAATCACGACGAACTCGTCGCCGCCGAGACGGGCCACCACGTCGCGACCGCGGATCGTCGCCTGGATCCGTTCGGCGACGCGGATGAGCAACTCGTCACCGACCGGATGGCCGAGACTGTCGTTGACCATTTTGAAACCGTCGAGATCGATGAACAGCACGGCGACATCGCTGCCGATCAATCTGCTCTCGTCGAGCGCGGCGCGGAGCAGCTCGACGAGTGCGGCGCGGTTGGGCAGCCCGGTGAGGGTGTCGTGGCGGGCCTGCCGGCTCAGCACGTCGTGCAGCGCTCGCATCTCGTCGGAGGAGATCTCGATCGAGCGTTCCAGCGTGTAGCGGTCGTCCTCCGACGCACGGTAGGACGCACTGACCCGGTCGAGGAACCTGGCCCACCCGCCGAGGTCAGGCGGCGTGTCCGGCGCCAGTCCGAGGCGGCGGAGTTGCCGCTCGAGGGTCCGGTGGCGGCCCAGGCCTTCATTCATCGGCACTCGAGTCCTCGTCGCCGGTCTCCCAGAACGACGTGAGTGTCATCGTCTGGTTGTGCAGATCGCAGGTGCCGGTGACGATCGGCGCGATCTCGCCGTAGGAGTAGAAGCCCACGAGGTGGCTCTGGGGCGGAAGGCCGGAGAGGACGGCCTCGAGCTCGTCCTCGGTACGCCCGCCGAGAATCAGCCGTCTCCCCACACAGCTGACCGCGACGGTGAGCGCCCCGGGCGGCAGGTCCGTCGCGGTCTGCGAGGCCGCGTCGGACGCGCCGTCGATCAGGCGGTCCAGGCTGGCCCGCATGAGCTGGACGGTGGACCCGACCGGTACGTCACCGGCGAAGGTCATGCTCTGGGCGTTCTCGTCGATGGCGAGGACCGTGCGCACGACTCTGCGGTCCGGTGCCTCGGGGGTCCAGATGGCGAGAGGGAACAGCAGCGCGGTTGCCGGGAGCCCGGCCGCCCGCTCTCCCAGATATCTCTTGTACAGCTCGAGGGCGGGTTGCCCGTCCAGCTCGGACAGAATATTGCCGTCCGACCGGGTGACGAGACGTCGGGGGCCGAAGATGTCCCAGCCGCCACGCGAACCCGTGGTGACCCGGATGTGTGGCCCGGCCAGGCCGACCGCGGTGACGTGGCCGCTTCGCGGCTCGCCGTCGATGAGGACCCAGGTGCGTTCGAAGCGGTCGCCGTCGGCGGCGAGGCCTCCGCTGATGATCACGCCGGGGCCGGCGCCGGCGGCCAGGCCCGCTACCAACGGACTGCCGTTGACCTGGAGCCCGTCGGAGACGACGAAGACCGCTCGGAGGTCGGGCTCCTCGGCAGTGAGCTGTTTCGCGACGGAGAACCCGACGTCATACGATTCGCCGGCGTCGGCCACCTTTTCACTGACGAGGCGGATGCGGGTGTGCTCGAACCGCACCACGGACACCGCCAGCGAGCCGTCGGTGACCGTGTCGCCCGTGATCTCACCGGCGCTGGAGCAGCCGATGACGGTGGCGGAGGGAAACGCCGCGCAGAGTTCCCGGATCGGGGTCGGGTCATCGGCGAGCGAACCGCTGCCGAAGGCCAGCACCAGGGTCTTCGCGCCGTCGAGCGGCGGGAACGGTGTCGACCAGCCGGAATCAGGGTGCCAGGACATACTGAAGAGGTCCACGAGGCGGGTTTCCCTTGTCATTTAGCCCGATCGGCGTGTTGCCGTTACATCAGCTTTATCGACGTCACTCCACGAAGTCTGAGGAGTCCGCGACCTGTCTCGCCATCATCAGGCGTCTCTCCGGCTGAGGCCGCCGGAGCAGGCGCTGCCGATTGCCCGCGGCCATCGTTCGCGACGATCTTCGGGCACGGCGGGGCCGGACTCCAGTGTCGGGAAAATCGGTCGCGGCTGCGGGGCGGTTCCGTGCACCATGACGGCGTGACCAAGCCGATTCCGTACTCCGTTGTCCTAGTCGCTGTGGCTGATCGTGCCGGGCGACAGCAGCAGGGCGGCCTGACCGGATCGGCGGTCCGTCAGCAGCCGTCATGAGCGCGGCGTTTCTGGCCGGCGTCGTCGCCGGCTACGGGGTCGCACTGCCGATGGGCGCCATCGGGGTGCTCATCGCGGGGCTGAGCGCCCGCACCTCGCTGCGGGTCGGCGCAGCTGCCGGTCTTGGCGCGGCGACGGCGGACGGCGTCTTCGCCGCCATCGCGGTGGCCGGCGGAGCGGCTGTAGCCGGCGTGATCGCTCCGATCGCCGCGCCGCTGCGCTGGGCGGCCGCGGTGGTACTGCTCGTCATCGCCGCCGTGACGGCGCGGGCCGCCTTCCGCAGGCCGGAGACCGCGGCGGTCGAGGGCCGTCCGGCGACGCCGTGGGGAGCCTATGCCGGAGTCCTCGGCCTGACCCTGCTCAACCCGGCGACAGTCGTCTACTTCGCCGCGCTGGTGCTGGGCCGCGCCGGCGAGGGTGGGGGCGTACTTTTTGTCGTGGGTGTCGTCCTCGCGTCGGCGAGCTGGCAACTGGTCATAGCCGGCGGTGGCTCCCTGGTGGGCCGCTGGCTCACCGGCTCCCGGGGCCGCGCCGTCACAGCCCTGGTCTCCAGCGCGGTGATCGCTGTCCTCGCCATCCGACTGCTGTTGCCCTCGTGACCGAGCCCGGCACACGGCGGGTCAGGGGGTCAAGGCGCTACCGAGCCCGATTCCAAGGCTGCCCACACCGTGCCGTCGGAGGTGAGGGTGAGGCCCCTTTCACAGGTGTTTCGTGGCTTCGCGCACCGACAGGCCGGACAGGCTCGATCGATTGGCCTCGACGAACGATCGGACCGCCTCGGGATCGGTGCGCGCGTATTGGCGCAGCGCCCACCCGATCGCCTTGCGTACGAAGAAATCGCGGTGGCCGGCCTGGGCCGCGCAATAGCCGAAAAGCCGTTCCGTGTCGGTGGCCGCGCCGTAGTGCAGTTGGTGCAGGATCGCCGTGCGCACCACCCACATGTTGTCGTCGCGCGACCACGCATCCATCTCGAGAACGAGCGAGGGGTGCCGGGTCACCAGGCCGCCGACGAACCGCGTCGCGATCGGGTCGATCGTGTCCCACCAGGATTTCGTGGTGACCAGCGAGCGCGCGGTCGTCAGGAACCCGGGCCGGGGCACGGCCACGTGGCGGGTCAGATAGGAACAGGCCACGTATTGGAACTCGCGCTGATCGCGTACCCAGAGGGCCGACACGATCGACCGAAGGTCGTCTTCCGTCGGCGGCGGCAGCCCGGCCAGGGCCGCGCGTTCGAGTTTTCGCAGGGCGGGCGAGGGCAGCCCGAGAAACGGGAACTGATTTTTCATGTACGCGGCCTGGCCCTCGGCCCGCACCGGGTCGGCTGCGGGAAGCAGCACCTCGTCGAGCCGTGCGAGCAGCGAGGCGGTCAGGTCGCTCATGTTGAGGATCCTGCCACCGTAGTCTGACAAGAATGGGCGAACGGGCGGCCGCCGGCGGCGGGAAATGGGTGGATGTCGCACCGGAGCGGCTGGATCGGTGGCTCGAGAATTTTGGGCGCCGCCACGGCCCGTACCGGGAAGAGGGGTTGACCTTGATCGCTGAGGACGGCGCCTCGGCGGAGTGGCAGGTGCCGCCCGGCGTCGAGGCGGTCGAGACCCTCGCCGAGCTGGTCGCCAAGGCGCACGAGCCGCGAAAGCTGGGGTTGCTGCTCGCACGGAAGGGCGCGGTCGCGGTGGGCATCGCCGACGGCACCGAACTGGTCAAGTCCAAGGTGGACACGCATTACGTGCAGGGGCGCACGGCGGCCGGTGGGTGGTCCCAGCAGCGGTTCGCCCGGCGCCGCGACAACCAGGCCAAGGCGGCGGCGGCTGACGGCGCCGGCATCGTGGGGCGTCTGCTTCTTCCCGACGTACGATCGCTGGCCTCGGTCGTGACGGGCGGCGATCGCGCCGCGGTGGAGGCCATCCTCGCCACCCCGCAGCTCGCCCCGGTCGCCGCCGTGCGCGCCGAACGGTTCCTCGACGTGCCCGAGCCCCGGCACGCGGTTCTGGTGTCCGCGATTGCCGGGGCCCGGGCCGTGTCGGTGCTGGTGAAAGAGCCTTAGAACGCCGTCGCGCAGCTCTCCGGCGTACCCGTGTCGTAGCCCTTGCCGAAGGACTGCTGACGCTGTGCCGCCGTACCGTGGGTGAACTCGGCCGGGTTGACCGGGTTGCCGCTGCGCTTCTGCAGCACGTCGTCGCCGATCTGGCCGGCCGCCTGGATGCCCTCGTCGATGTCCTGCTGGGTCAGGCTCGTGAAGATCTTCTGACCCTTGGTGTCGGTCGTCTCGGTGGCCGCCTTGGCCCAGACGCCGGCGTAGCAGTCGGCCTGCAGCTCGAGCTTGACCGACAGCGCGTTCTGCTTGCTCTCGCTCGCTCCCTGCTGGGCGCGGCGCATCTTGGCCTCGGTACCGGTGATGTCCTGAATGTGGTGACCGTATTCGTGGGCCAGCACGTACGGCTGGGCGAACTCGCCGGGCGCCCCGAGCTGCTGGGCCAGCACGTCGTAGAACGTGAGGTCGATGTACACGTTGTTGTCGGCGGGGCAGTAGAACGGTCCGACGCCGGAGTCCGCCGCGCCGCAGCCCGTGTTCACCCGCTGCGAGAAGATCACGGTCTTGGCCGGCTGGTACTGCGTGCCGAAGTACTGCGGGGTCGCCTTCGACCAGTACGCCTGGATCGAGTTGATGTAGAGCACGTTGCGGCACTCGAGCTGCTTGGTCGCGCCCTCCTGCGAGCAGGACTGGCTGATGTTGGTGTTGTCGCCGCCGCCCGAGTCGTCGCCGCCGAGCTGGTTGACGCCGAAGTAACCGCCGACCACAACGAGCACGAGCGTGATGATGATGCCGACCAGCCCGCCACCGCCGACCGGCAGGCCGCCGAAGCCACCACCGCCTCCGCCGGAACCACGTCGATCCTCGACCTGACTGGTATCGATGTCGGCGTTCTCGTTGAGTTCCATCTCTTCCTCACTGATGCCGGTCCGGCGTGGGTGTGCGTTGCGTTACCCGATGATCTTGCTCGCTAATCGGGTGGGAGTTGCCGCGGGGCGCCCGGTACTATTGCTCTCGTGCTGCTCTGCCAAGGCTGACCTGCCCCGCGCCGACCGTTGAGATTTCGGATGGTCGGCGCCGACGTGTGCCCGGAGTCAGCCTTCCCTCCTGAGAGCGAGCCAGACAAGCCATGATCACCGCAACCGGACTCGAACTGCGCGCCGGCGCCCGCATCCTGCTGTCCCCGGTCACCCTGCGGGTGCAACCGGGCGACCGGATCGGTCTCGTCGGGCGCAACGGCGCGGGCAAGACCACCACGCTCAAGGTTCTGGCCGGTGAGGGCCAGCCCTACACCGGCACCGTCGAGCGCACCAGTGAGGTCGGCTATCTGCCGCAGGACCCGCGTACCGGCGATCTGAACGTGACCGGCCGTGACCGGGTGCTCAGCGCTCGCGGCCTCGACGCCATCATCTCCGAGATGCAGAAGCTCGAGATCGAGCTCGAAGAGAGCGCCGACGACAAGCTGATCCGGCGCTACGGCCAGCTGGAAGACCAGTTCTCCGCCCTGGGCGGTTACGCCGCCGAGGCCGAGGCCGCCCGTATCTGCTCGAACCTGGGCCTGCCCGACCGCGCGCTGGCGCAGACCATCGGCACCCTCTCCGGCGGTCAGCGCCGCCGCATCGAGCTCGCCCGCATCCTGTTCGCCAACTCCGGGCAGAACGGCAAGGGCATCCTGCTCCTCGACGAGCCGACCAACCACCTCGACCAGGACTCGATCGCCTGGCTGCGCGGCTACATGGCACAGCACAAGGGCGGCCTCGTGGTGATCAGCCACGACGTCGAGCTGCTCGAGGCCGCGGTCAACAAGGTCTGGTATCTCGACGCCAACCGCTCGGTCGTCGACATCTACAACCTGGGCTGGAAGAAGTATCTCGAGTCGCGCGAGACCGACGAGCGGCGGCGCCGCCGCGAGCGGGCCAACGCCGAGAAGAAGGCCGGCGCGCTGATGGCCCAGGCCGACAAGATGCGGGCCAAGGCCACCAAGACGATCGCCGCGCAGAACATGGCCCGCCGCGCCGAGAGGATGCTCGGCGACCTGGAAGAGGTGCGCACCTCCGACAAGGTGGCCAAGGTGCGGTTCCCGAACCCGGCGCCCTGCGGCAAGACCCCGCTCACGGCGAGCGGCCTTTCCAAATCGTACGGGTCTCTGGAGATCTTCACCGACGTGGACGTCGCGGTCGACCGGGGCTCGCGCGTGGCCATTCTGGGTCTGAACGGCGCCGGCAAGACCACCCTGCTGCGCATGCTCGGCGGCCTGCTCAAACCCGACACCGGTGAGGTGCGCGCGGGTCACGGCCTGCGGCTCGGTTATTACGCCCAGGAGCACGAGACCCTCGACGTCGACCGTACGATCCTCGAGCACATGCGCAGCGCGGCGGCCGACCAGACCGACACCGACCTGCGCAAGATCCTGGGAGCGTTCCTCTTCTCGGGTGACGACGTCGACAAGCCGGCCGGGGTGCTCTCCGGTGGCGAGAAGACCCGCCTTGCCCTGGCCACGCTGGTCTGCTCGGGCGCCAACGTGCTGCTGCTGGACGAGCCGACGAACAACCTCGACCCGATCAGCCGCGAGCAGGTGCTGGACGCGATCGCCAACTACCCGGGCGCGATTGTGCTGGTCACGCACGATGCCGGCGCGGTGCAGGCCCTCAAGCCCGACCGGGCCATTCTGCTGCCCGACGGCGACGAGGACGCGTGGAGCGACGACCTGCTGGAGCTCGTCGAACTGGCCTGATCGGCGAATCATCGCCATCGTCTCTTGTCAACCAGTGCCCACACAGACAGTGCGACGTTCGGGCGTTTGCGGTCAGGTCGGGCATTGATGCGGGCGCGCCGAAGTTGGCACGACCGGTTCGGCAGCGCTGGGTAGGCGTCGCATCGACGCTGAGTCATGTCCGGCCCGCCGCGGCCCTCGATCAGGAGTTTTCGCAGGTGATCGATGGTCTTGGGAGATAAGTGAACGTTGCCTTAGCGGTCTCGGGAAAGCCTGTCGCCCAAACGACTGTTAACTGTCTGACATTGATGGCCGTGGTCATCGTCAAGTTCCTGACAGTGACAAATGGGCACGTTGGCTACGCCTGGATACCTAGCGCATGATCGTTGGAGGCGGTCTAATAGGTGAGACCGTATGAACCGCACTGTCTGGGACGTGAGGATTCAAGATGCCAGCCACGGGCACTGCCACCAGCACTGAGAAGGGTCGCCGAATCGTCGGCAGCGAGCGCCAGTCATTGGCGAAGGACTTGGTGAAGCGCTACACCTCGGGTGAGAGCATTCGCGCGCTGGCCGCCTCGACCGGCCGGTCCTACGGATTCGTGCACCGGGTCCTCACCGAGTCCGGGGTCCAGCTCCGCCAGCGTGGCGGCGCTCGCCGCCGCAAGAAGGCGTGACGACCGGCGACGCCGCACCCGGCCTCCCCGCCGACGAGTCGGGCGTTCGCTTCGACCTGGACGGGCCGGTGGCAACGGTGACGTTGTCCCGGCCCGAGGTGCTCAATGCGCAAACTCCCGCGATGTGGGCCGAGCTGTCGAACATTTCGCGGAAATTACCTGGCGACGTACGAGTCGTCATTGTCCGGGGCGAAGGACGCGCCTTTTCGGCCGGCCTGGATCTGTCCGCGGCTCGCGGTGAAGGCGATTCTTCACTCGCCCGGCTCGCGCAGTTGTCGCCCGAGGAGAGCGCGGATCGGATTGCCGGCTTCCAGTCGGCGTTCACCTGGCTGCGTAACCCATCGATCGTGACGATCGCGGCCGTGCAGGGGCATGCCATCGGCGCCGGATTCCAGTTGGCGCTCAACTGCGACATGCGCGTGCTCGCCGACGACGCACGATTCTCGATGGCCGAAGTGACCCTCGGACTCGTACCCGACCTCGGCGGCACCAAAAGGCTGACCGAACTGGTCGGGGCGTCGCGCGCGCTGGAGATCTGCGTCACAGGCCGCCGGATCGCCGCCGGCGAGGCATCGCAGATGGGCCTGGCCACCGCCGTAGTGCCCGTCGCCGACCTGCAGGCCGCTGTGGCCGACCTGGCCGCCGCGGTGCTCGCCGCCGACCGGGGCGCCGTCGCCGAGATCAAGGCGCTGCTCGCCGGGGCCGGCCAACGCTCGTACGCCGAGCAGGACCGCGCCGAACGCGAGGCGCAGACCCGCCGCCTGCGCGAAATGCTAGGTGCGGGGGAGTAAGGACCGTTTCGGAATAGTCTCCTCACCACCCGGGTTGTCGTACCCTGCGGGCACACTCTCCCTTGCCCACATCACTGACGCCCGGGAGGTGACGAGATGAGCATGTCCAGCTGGACCATGCTGCGCTCTATCCAGAACTCGGACCGGGTGGCCGAACACCGCCTCCGCCAGGGCACGACCCGGCGGATCCTGCGTTACGCCCGGCCCTACCGCCGGGACATCCTGGTCTTCCTCATCACCGTGGTGCTCGCCGCCGTCATCGGCGTCGCGACACCCCTGCTCGCCGGCGACGTGGTCAACACGATCACCAAGGGTGGCGACGGCGCGGCCGCGCTGATCTTCAAGCTGGCCCTGGCCATCGCCGCGCTCGCCGTCGTCGACGCGTTTCTCTCCCTCGCCCAGCGGTGGTACTCCGCCCGCATCGGCGAGGGCATCATCCTCGACCTGCGCACCCGGGTCTACGACCACGTGCAGCGCATGCCGTTGCAGTTCTTCACCCGCACGCAGACCGGCGCCCTGGTCAGCCGGCTCAACAACGACGTCACCGGTGCCCAGCGCGCCTTCACGTCCACCCTCTCCGGCGTGGTCAGCAACGTCATCCAGCTCGTGCTCACCGCCGCCGTGATGTTCAGCCTGTCGTGGCAGATCACCACGCTTTCGCTGATCATGCTGCCGCTGTTCATCATCCCGGCCCGCCGGGTCGGCAAGCGCCTCGCCGACATCACGCGCGAGTCCTACAACCTCGACGCCAAGATGAACGCGACAATGACCGAGCGTTTCAACGTCTCCGGCGCGATGCTGGTCAAACTCTTCGGCCGCCCCGGCGCCGAGGCCTCACGCTTCGGTGAGCGGGCCGCCCGCGTCCGCGACATCGGCATCCAGCAGGCCATGTTCTCGCGCACGTTCTTCGTCGCCATGCTGCTGGTCGCCTCGCTGGCCCAGGCCCTCACCTACGGGCTGGGCGGCTGGCTCGCGGTCACCGGCAGCGTCACCGCCGGCACCGTGGTCACGCTCGCGCTGCTGCTCACCCGGCTCTACGGGCCGCTCACCGCGCTCAGCAACGTGCGCGTCGACGTCATGAGCGCCCTGGTCTCGTTCGACCGGGTCTTCGAGGTGCTCGACCTCAAACCGGGCATCGAGGAGAAGCCCGGCGCGGTCGACCTGCCCGCCGACGCGGGCCGCGTCGAGTTCCGCGACGTGCACTTCCGCTACCCCAGCGCGAGCGAGGTCTCGCTGGCCACACTCGAAGACGTCGCCAGCCTCGACCGTACGGAGAATTCGCCTGTCCTGCGCGGCGTCGACTTCACGGTCGAGCCGGGTCAGATGGTCGCGCTCGTGGGCCCGTCCGGCGCGGGCAAATCGACGACGTCGATGCTGGTCTCCCGCATCTACGACGTGACGGAAGGATCGGTACGGGTCGGCGGGGTCGACGTACGCGACGCGAAACTCGACTCGCTGCGCGACACCATCGGTGTCGTCACGCAGGACGCCCACCTGTTCCACGAGACCATCGCGGAAAACCTGCGATACGCGCGCCCCGAGGCGACCGACGACGAGATGTGGGAGGCGCTGCGCGGCGCCCAGGTGGCCGACCTGGTCGCCGGGCTGCCCGACGGGCTCGACACGGTCGTGGGCGAGCGCGGCTACCGCTTCTCGGGCGGCGAGAAACAGCGCCTGGCGATCGCCCGGCTGCTGCTCAAGCGCCCGTCGATCGTCGTGCTCGACGAGGCCACGGCCCACCTCGACAGCGAATCCGAGGCGGCCGTGCAGCGGGCGCTGGCCGTGGCGCTCGAGGGGCGTACGGCTCTGGTGATCGCCCACCGTCTCTCCACGGTTCGCGACGCCGACCAGATCCTGGTGCTCGACGCGGGCCGCATCGTCGAACGCGGCCGCCACGAAGAGCTGGTGGCGGCGGGCGGGCTCTACGCCGAGCTCTATCGCACCCAGTTCGCCGGCGCCTCCCCGACCCCCTACACCGAACAGGTCGAGATCGTCACCGTCCCGGCCGGCCAGATCGAGCCCTGACCGGCCGGCTCAGCCCACCGGCACGAGCTCGGTCACGTCAGAGTGGAGCTTGGCCAGGCCCTTGTCAAAAGTGGCGATTCGACCTCGCCTGCCGCGGGCGAGTTCAGCCAGGTAGGCATCTGTGACCTGACGATGGCCGATGACCCCGTCGAGCGACACCGCGTCGTAGGAGAGATCGTCGGTCCAGAACTCGTGACGTGGCAGGCCCATGAGAGTCGATATCAACGCCTTGGCCGTCTCGGCGGACTGCCCCTCCCGAAGGAGCAGCCGGACAAGGCTGCCCTGGGTGATGGGACACGTGGCGATCGGTTCGGAGCTGGAGGCGAACCAGGTCTCCGCAGCCGGGTGGTGGACATGATCGTCAACAACGAGAGCGATCAGGACATTGGCGTCCAGCAGAACAGTCATTGATCGTCGTCCAACGCCCGTACGTCGTCCGTGGTGATCGTGGTGCCGACATGAACCGTCGGCAAACCGGTCACCGCGCTGGTGGTGATCTCCCCGCGCGAACCCTGGCTGAGGCCACGGCGCATCAGCATGGCAACCGTTTCGCTAAGGCTGCGGGAGGTGTCCCGAGCAATCGAAGACGCCTGACGGTGCAGGTCGTCAGGAAGATCGATCGTCGTTCGCATGACTCAAGGATACGCCGGTGCATCATGATGCGGAGATGCAAAAGCGGCCGCCTCAGGTCGCGGCGCGGCCGCAGATGGCCAGCAGGCGGTCGAAGTCGTCGGCGTCGGCGGGTGTTGCCACCTCGGCACCGAAGACGCCCCGGGAGCGGCCCATCGGGGCCATCCGCTCGACGAAGGGGAGCACGGCTTTGACGGCGGAGTCGTCGGGCCGGTAGGGCTGGCCGGTCGCCCGGGCCAGGTCCCAGCCGTGCACCATCAGGTCGACCAGCACCAGGTTGCCCACCAGGGCCTGGGGCAGGCCCATCCGCGGGGACTCGCCCTCGAGCACGGCCGGGTCGGACCAGGCGGTGACCAGCCGCTCGGTCTCGTCGGCGAAGCGGTCGCGCCAGCCGTCGGCGACCACGTCGGGGGCGTTGCCGAACTCGGGCTGTTCCCTCGTCGCGAGCAACTGGAAGTTGACCACCACCTGGGAGAGGTGGTTGAGCAGGTCGCGCACCTGGAACTCGGTGCACGGCGTGGGGTCGCCGAGCTGTTCGTCGCGAATGCCCCGCACCACGGGAACGGTCCGCTCAGCAGCCGCCGCCAACAACGTACTGATCTCGGTAGTCATGGCCCGACCGTAGCGAAAATGCCCCCCGGCCGGCGTGGTCCTGTCCTGCGGCGGTCAGCTGTCAGTTCGGCACGATGTTTCGTCGATGGATCTCAGGGGATCGCGGCGCGCAGGTCGGCGAACGCGGCGGCCAGGTCGGGGAGCTGGAACCGCGCGTTGAGGCCGCTCGGGTTGGGGAGCACCCACACGGGCACGCCGCCGACCTCGTCCGGTTGCGGGCCCAGCGCGGCTTTGGGCCGGGCGAAGGCGGCCCGGTAGGCGGTGATGCCCAGGACGGCCAGGAAGCGGGGCTGCCACCTCGCGGCGAGCGCGGCCAGGGTCTCGCCGCCCGCGATCAGCTCGGCCGGGGTGAGCTCGTCGGCCCGGGTGGTCGCCCGGGCCACGACGTTGGTGATGCCCAGCCCCAGCGCGGGCAGTTCGAACTGCTCGGACGGGTGGAGCTGCCGCTCGGTGAAGCCGGACCGGTGCAGCGCCGGCCAGAAGCGGTTCCCTGGGCGGGCGAAGTGGTGGCCGGTCGCGGCCGAGTAGAGGCTCGGGTTGATGCCGGAGAAGAGCACCCGCAGGCCGGGGCCGATCAGGTCGGGCAGGGTGCGGTCGGCGGCGGCAGCCACCTCGGCCGCGGTCGGAGCAAACACCGTGCAAGCGTAGTCAGCGGCTCAGAGAGCGCGGGTGTTGCCGCCGTCGACGGCCAGCGTCACCCCGGTCACGTAGCTGGCCGCGGGGGACAGCAGGAACGCCGCCACCCGCCCGAACTCGGCCGGCTCGCCGAGACGCCGCATCGGGATCTTCGCCGCTACCTCGGCCGCGGCGGCGGAGGCGTCACCGGTGGCCGCGAACAACTCGCGGTTGCGGTCGGTCATGATGCGGCCGGGGAGCAGGCTGAAGATGCGGACGCCACGTGGGGCGTACTCGTCGGCCATGTCTTTCGCGGCCATCGCCAGGCCGGGTCGCAGGCCGTTGGAGAGGCCCAGGCCGGTCAGGGGCGCCTTCACCGACGTGGACAGGATCATCGCGATCGAGCCGCTCTCGGGTAGCGCCGTCGCGAAGACGCGGGCGGCCCGCAGCGAACCCAGGAACACGGTCTCGAAGGCGCTGCGCCACTGCTCGTCCGTCATCGACGCGGCCGTGCCCAGCGCCGGGCCGCCGACCGAGACCAGCGCCCCGTCGAAGCGGCCGAACCGTTCGACCGCCGTGTCGACGAGCGTGCGCGGCGCCTCGGAGTCGGCGAGGTCGACCGCCACCCCGGCGGCGCAGCGCGACCCGCCGAGAGCCTCGACCGCGTCGGCGACCGAGTCCTCCCCGCGCGACGAGATGATCACCCTGGCGCCGTCGGCGACCAGCGCCTCGGCCGTGGCGAACCCCAGTCCGCGCGAAGCTCCGGTGAGGACGTAGACGCGTTCGGCGAGACCTAGATCCATACGTTAGATCCTGCCATCGTGGGCTGCTCAGCGTTGCAGGGCGGCGGCGGTCGCAGCGTCGGCCGGGAGAAACGACTCGATCGCCAGCTCCGAAAGGGTGACGTCCAGGGGCGTACCCAGGACCGACGTGATGCTGAAGAAGGCCAGGTCGGCGAAGCGCAACGGTACGACCAGCCCATCGGGGCGGATTTCGGCGGTCCCGCCCGGATAGGCGGCGAGCTCGGCGCGCAGCTCGCGCAGAACCGGGTCGGCGGTCGCGGTGGCCTGCTGGTCGAGGCGGTGCAGCACGTGTGTGCGCCATTCGGGCAGGTTGCCGATGCGCGGGGCCATGCCGTCCGGGTGCAGCGACAGGCGCAGCACGTTGACCGGCGGCTCGAGCAGCGAGGGTGCGCATTTGTCGGTGAAGCGGGCGACGGCGTCGTTCGCGTCGACCATCGTCCAGTGCCGGTCGATGAGCACGGCCGGGTAGGGCGCGTGGCCGGCCAGCACGTCACGCAACGACGAGAGAACCGTTGCCAGGGGCGGCCCGTCCAAGGCCGATTCCCCGTACGCCGGAGCGAAGCCACCCGCGAGCAACAGCTCGTTGCGCGAGCGCAGCGGCACCCCGAGCTCGCCCGCGAGCCGCAGGATCATGTCGCGGGTCGGCTGCGACCGGCCGGTCTCGAGGAATGACAGGTGCCGCGCGGACACCCCGGCCCGCACCGACAGCTCGAGCTGGCTGAGCCGCCTCCCGTTACGCCACTCCCGCAGGAGTTGTCCGACCTTGCTCACGCCGACAGCGTAGGCAGTTCAGCTCGAGCGCGGGCACGGACGGCTGAGGTCCGGTCGCTCCACAGTCATATGAGAAAACAGCTATCGGCGGCCCCCGACAATTTACGGGCGGCGCAGCAGCCAGACGCGACCGGCGACGTGCAGGGCGGAGGCGCCGGCGACGGTGCGGACGGCGATGAATCGGCGCGGGCGAGGCACCGCGACCCCGTCGTAGCGCCAGGCGGCCTCGCGTTCGGCCAGTTCGGCCGCCGCGATCAGGGGCAGGGCCTGACGCTCCGCGAGGTCGCGGGCGATGTCCCAGCCGTCGCGCAGCGAACCCCGCGTCGGCCGCTCGGCCGCCCACGACGCGAACTCCCGCTTCCACCGATCACCGAAACCGGCCGCCAGCATCGGCCACTGCCGTGCGACCTCCCCTGCCCTCTTGCGCAACAGCGCCGTGCGTGCTGCCTCAAACCGAAAAGGATCAAAACCAGGGGGTACGGGTCGTCCAGCCGTGAGGGAACCGACGATGGCGGCTTGGCGGTCGGCCAGGCTCCCCGGTCCGCTTCCGGGCTGTCCTGCATGGTCACCCTCGACCCCGGCGGGGAGGCCCGGGGCCTGCGCCCGCCGGGTCGGGCTCGGGGAATCCGGGCCGTGAGGAGCCGACGGCTTCGAGCCCATCATGTGATCGCCGGGTAGCCGGCGGCCTTGGCGATCGCGTCCAGCTCGGTGGCCAGGGCGTCGGCGGGTGGGTAGTCGCCGTCGCGTTCGAGCATCAGGGCCGGCGGGCGGTGTCGTTCGCACAGGGCCGCGACCAGCGAAAGCACCTCGTCGGGAACCGCGTCGGTGTGGGTGTCGTGATAGAGCCCCTGGTGCTCGGCCCCGCCGGCCACGTGGACGTAGGCCACCCGGTCGAGCGGCAACTCGTCGAGCAGTTCGAGCGGGTCAGTACCGCGGTTGCGGGCGTTGGCGTAGACGTTGGCCACGTCGAGCAGCAGCATCGCGCCCGACCGGTCGAGGATCTCGGTGAGGAACTGGGCCTCGGTCAGCTCGTCGTCGGGCCAGTCGAAGAGGGCGGCGATCGGTTCGAGCGCGATCGGGACCGTCAGGGACTGCTGAACCCGGCGCACGTTGGCCACCACCGCGTCCACGGCCTCGCGTGAGCGCGGCAGCGGCAACAGGTGACCGGCCTCGACGCCGCCCGCGCGCACGAAGGCGATGTGTTCGCTGACCAGCGGAGCGCCCAGCCGCGAAGCCACGGCCGCGAAGTGCTCCACCCGGGCCGGGTCGACCGCCTCGGCGCCGCCCAGCGAAAGGCGTACGCCATGGGGAATGACGGTGACCCCGCGCTCGAGCAGCGTCTGCAGGGCCGGGGGCAGCGTGTCGTGGGCGTGGACCGACTCGGCGACCACCTCGGCGAAGCGCAGGCCGGGCAGCGCCTCGACGAAGCCGGCGATCTCGGGCCGCCAGCCGATGCCGACGCCGTACGCGGCCGGGGGGCGTACGGTCTCAGCCACCGCAACCGCCGCCGCCACCGCAACCACCGCCGCCTCCGCAGGAGGAGCCCCCGCCGTCCGAGCTCGAGCCGCCGCCGTCCCCGCCGGAGGTACCACTCGCAGTGGCGTTGCGCTGCACCTCGGCCTCGGCCGCGAAGGCCGGGTCCATCGAGTAGAGGGCGGCGCCGCCCCAGAGGGCCACACCCATCGCCGCGCCGGTCGCGCCGTAGGTCGCGTAGGCCGGGGACTCGTTGGGCGACAGGTGCTTGTGGTGGAGGCGCAGGTTGGCCATGCCCCGGCGCGCGGAGTCGGTCGACCAGCGGCGGCGGCGCAGCAGGGTCAGGGTCAGCAGGAACGCCGCGATGGTGGCGACGACGAGGAAGCCGACCGGCTTGTCGTTGGCGGCACCAGCGAAGATGCGGGCGACGCCGACCACCACGAGGGCGACCCCGCCGAGGATCCAGAGGCGGGCCTCACGCATCTGGGCGGCGCTGACGGCCAGGCCGCCGCGCTCGAGGTAGTCGCGCAACTGCTCGAGCGCCGAGGCGACCCACTGATCGCCCTGCAGGTCGCGGCCGCGCACGTTGCGGCCGGCGGCGTTGTAGATCGCGTTGTCGAGCTGGGTGGTGCCGGCGGGCAGCGGTCCGGTCTGCACCAGCGTGCCGCCGGGGCCCGAGCCGATCGCGCCGGCCGTGCGCAGGCCGCCCATCGCGGCGTAGACGGCCAGGCGCTCGCCGCCGTTGAGGTAGGCCAACTGCTGGGGGTCGAGCTGGTCGAGCCGGGGGTGGCGCTCGCCGCGGAAGAGGGCCTTGCGGTGGACCGCGGCGATGATCACGATCGCGATCATGGCGCCGATGAAATAGGTGAGAAAGGTCGGACCGGAGATGCCCCAGGTGTCGTTCATTGGGCGGGACCTTCCTGCGCGTCGCGATGGTGTCTGGCCTCATTGTGACGACCGTCGCAACTATCGAGGATTATTCAGGGCCCGCCTCGAGTCGCACCCAGCCGCACGTGGATGCCAGGCCTCCACCGCCCTGAAGAATCCTCATTGTCGGCGAACCGCCTCTTCGACGACATCGAGCACTCGGCTGAGCTCGCCCGGCGGGCGGCCGGTGGCCAGATGAAGGACCAGGCCGTCGTACGCCAGCTCGAGGAACTGGGTCAGCACCTCGACTGGGACGTCGTCGCGCAGCACTCCGGCCTCACGCTGCCGCTGGAGCCGGTCGCGGGTGGCGTCGGCGATGGCCGCGGAGCGCTCGGCCCACCGCTTGGCGAAGGTCGGGTCGGTGCGCAGCCGGCGCGAGACCTCGAGCTGGGTGCCGAGCCAGCCGGCCGTGTCGCCGTCGCTGTTGCCGGCCCGGTCGAGCAGGTCGCGCATCACCTGGACGAGGCCGTTGCGGGCGACGGTCTCGACCATCGCGGCCGCGTCATCCTCGGCCACGGCGAGGAAGAGCGACTCCTTGTCGCGAAAATGGTGGAAAATCGCACCGCGGGACAGCCCGGTCGCGTCCTCGAGCCGCCGGACGGTTGCACCCTCGTAGCCGAACCGGGCGAAACAGTCGCGCGCCGCCGCGAGAATCTCGTGACGGCGGGCGTCCAGCTGGTCCTGACTGACTCGGGGCACGTTCAGGATCGTGTCACGTACGCCCGTTCGCATGCAATCCGTACGTACGTCTTGGCAAGAGCCGGGGCAGACGCCAACGGATGATGCGAATTCGGGAATCCCGGCCGTAAGTTGTTAACACTCCTGGACTGTTCGCTACCGGGCTCGCTCACGTACAGTGCCCGGGTGCCTCTTGTCCTGATAGCTCTCGACGACACCCTGCTCGACCGCAGTGGTGCCTTCAGGCTGTGGGCCAAGGGATTCCTGGACGAGATCGGGGCACCACAGGACGATCTCGAATGGTTACTGTCCGTCGATGCCGACGGTCTGACCTCGCGCTGGGACCTGGCCGACCTGATCCGCGAGCGCTACCAGCTCGGCGTCACCTCGATCGACATGGTCGACGAGCTGCACGAGGGTCCACTCGCGTTCGAGAAGCTCGACCCGCTGGTCGGCTGCGCGCTCCAGATCGCCAAGGACGCCGGGCTCGTTCCCGTCGTGGTCACCAACGGCCGGGCCGAGATCCAGGACATCAGAATCCGGCGTACGGGTCTCGACCGCTACGTCGCCGACTGGGTGATCTCGGAACAGGCCGGTGTGAGCAAGCCGAACCCGCGCATCTTCGCGCTGGCCGCCCAGCGGGTGCGCATGCGGCTGGGCGGCGCGTGGGTGGTCGGCGACAGCCCCGAGGCCGACATCGGTGGCGCCGCGGCGATGGGGCTGCCCAGCGTGTGGCTGCACCGCGGCCGCGACTGGGTCGACAACCGGTTCGCGCCCACCAAGGTCGTCGGCAACGTGATCCAGGGGATTTCGGCGATCATGGCGACCGCCCGATAAATAGGTTGCGCCGCCCGCCGGCGGGTCGGCAGAGTTAGCGCGTCCGCACGAGAGGACCGAGAGAAGGGGGTGGACTTCATGGCTGTCATTGCGATGCCTGCTGTCCGGATTCTTCTTCCCTCTTTCCTCTTCAAGGAGACTCTCCAGTGCGCGAGCACGACTCTTTCGGCCCGTCCATCATGCGCCGCGGCCGCCGCAAGTTCGACGACGACGATTCGACGTTTCTGAAGCGCGGAGCTCCGCAGCCGCAGCTTCAAGAAGATCCAGACCTGCCCGAGATCGGCGACCGCTGGTCGACGTGGGACGGCGCCCTGCATGGACCCAAGCCGAGGCCGGACTGGGTCCGTACGGAATATGGGGCAGTCGACTCGGAACTCGGGATGCTGAAGACCGGCAAGGAAGCCGACGTCTACCTGGTGCGCCGGGCCGTCCCGGACACCGACAAGATCAGCATGCTGGCCGCCAAGCGGTACCGCGACGGCGACCACAAGCTCTTCCACCGCGACGCCGGCTACCTCGAAGGACGCCGGGTGCGGCGCTCGCGCGAGATGCGGGCGATGACCAACCGCAGCGCGTTCGGCAAGGAGATGATCGCCGGCCAGTGGGCGATCGCCGAGTTCGGCGCGCTCAGCCACCTGTGGCAGGTCGGCCAGGAGAGCGGCCTGGTGCGGGTGCCCTACCCGGTGCAGCTCATCGGCACCGAGCTGATGCTCGAGTTCATCGGCGATTGGGAGACCGGCGAGGCGGCACCCCGGCTCGCGCAGGTGCGAGCCGACCCCGACCAGCTCGCCGACCTGTGGCGGCAGATGACCGACGCGCTGTCGGTGCTGGCCCGCGCGCAGGTGGCGCACGGCGACCTGTCGCCCTACAACACCCTCGTGCACGAGGGGCAGCTCGTGCTGATCGACCTGCCGCAGATCGTGGACGTGGTGGCCAACCCGCAGGGCGCCGACTTCATCGCCCGCGACGTGCGCAACGTGGCGGCCTGGTTCACCCAGCGCGGGCTCAAGGTCGACGCGGACGAGCTGCTCGAAAGGCTGCTCTACGAAGCCGGCCTCAAATGAGATGCCGACGTGGCGCTTGTCATGGGCCCAGTCGGCCGCGGCCGCCTGAACCCAGGCGTCCGCGGCCGAGGCCGCGTCACTGCAGGTAGCCCTCGACCTCGCCGGCGCTGTGGGCCTGCTCGGCGTCCGGGTTGTTGCCCACCTCGCGGGCGGCCCGGCGCCGGCGCAGCAGGTCCCAGCACTGGTCCAGGGCCACTTCAAGCTCCTGCAGCCGGGCGTGCTCCTCGCTCGACGAGATCTCGCCCCGGCTGAGCTGCCCGCGCAGCTGGTGCTCCTCGTCGACCAGGCCGTGAATGCGGCTCAGTACCGTCTTGTCATCCATGTCGGCAGCCTATGCGCCCGCGGCCGCCGATCTCACCCGGCCATGGCCACCATCACGTCCGGTCACGGCTGGACCGCACCGCGACCCGAATCACCAGCCCGAAACAGGCGCTAGAGATCCCGTCGTTGGAACGACACCGCGGCCAGGCCGAGCACCAGGGCGACCCAGACGACCGCCCACGCGAGGTAGGTGCCGGTCAGCGGGGCCGAGCTGAGGAACGGGTGGCCCTTGAAGGCCTCGCTGAACTGCGAGATGAGCGACGGGTCCTGGAAGGCGCGCATCGCCCCGCGCCACAGCCCGTCGGTCGGCAGCAGCATCTGCGCGACCGTGCCGATGCGCTCGACGCTCTTGTTGCCGAGGGCGCCGCCGAGCCCGCCCACCACGCCGGCGATCCAGGTCGCCCCGAACAGGCCGACCGCCACGATCCCCGAGGCCATCGGCGAGATGACCGTGGAGAGCAGGAGGCCCAGGGTGAGCAGCACGACCGCCTGCCCGGCCAGCAGCGCCAGGCCGCCCACCGGGTCGGGCGGCCAGTACCCCGTGGTGACCTTGACGATGACGAGCTGGGCCGAGCCGGCCACGGCCACGAAACCGGCGCCGAAGCCGACCAGGCCCAGCCACTTGCCGGCCAGCACCGCCGCGCGCCGCACCGGGCGGGCCAGCACGGCCAGGGCGATCCCCGACTCGGTCTCGCCCGATAGGGTCGGACCGGCCAGGAACGCCGTGCCGAGCGCCGCGATCAGGCTCAGCCCGAACATCACCAGGTTGAGCACGAGCGCCGCCGCCAGCCGGGACTCGCCGCTGGTCAGCCCGCCGAACTCGGCGTCGATGCGGGAGAAGCCCCAGGCGCTGAGCCCGAGCAGCAGCACGGTGAGCACGGCCAGCGAGCGCAGCACCCGGCGGCGGGCCGCCTCGCGCAGCGTGAGGGCGGCGATCGTGAGCACGATCCTCATCGGCCCTCACCGCCCCGGATGACCTCCAGCAAGCGTTCCTCCAGGGTGATGCGGCCGGGTTCGACGGCGTGCACCCGCACACCGAGCTTGACCAGGTCGGCGACCAGTTCTGGCACGACGTCGAGGTCGGGGATCGGCACGACGTACGCGTCCTGGTCGCGGGTGAAGCCGCCGAGGCGGTCCTCGGCGGCCGCGGTCACGTCGTCGAGCCGCAGCCGCAGTTCGCGCTGGCCGAGCAGTTCGGCGAGCGTGCCCTCGGCGGCGATGCGGCCCTGATCGAGGATCACGACCCGGTCGCACACCCTCTCGACCTCGCCGATCAGGTGCGAGTTGAGCAGCACGGCGACCTGCCTGTCGCGAAGGGCCAGGAGCAGATCCCGTACGTCGGCCCGGCCGATCGGGTCGAGCGCACTGGTCGGCTCGTCGAGCACCACCAGTTCGGGCCGGGCCACCAGCGCGACGGCCAGGCCCAGCCGCTGCTGCATGCCCTTGGAGAAGCCGCCCACCCGGTCACCGGCCCGATCGGCCAGCCCGACCAGCCCCAGGGTCTCGCGCTGCTCGTCGTCGGGGATGTGGGCCCCGGCCAGCCGCACGTGCAAGCGCAGCACCTCGGCGGCGGTGAGCCACGGCTGGTAGCGGAACAGTTCGGGCAGGTAGCCGACCCGCTCCCGGGCCTGCGTCCCGCGGCGCCCGAGCAGCAGCACCTCGCCCGCGTCGGGCTGCACGAGACCGAGCAGCATCTTGATGACCGTCGTCTTGCCGGCGCCGTTCGGGCCGAGCAGGCCCAGCACCTCGCCCCGCCCGACGGTGAACGAGACGCCGTCCACGGCCTGCCGCCGCTTGTACCGTTTGCGCAGCCCGGAGGCCCAGACCGCGGTCACCGCAGGCCCCTCGCGACCGTCAGCACCTCGTCGGCGCTCAACGACCCGGCCACCGCGGTGACCACGCCGCCCTGCACCCAGACGACGACCGACAGCACGCCGTCCTTCGAGGTCAGCACCGTGGCCGACACCCCGTTGACGTCGGCAGGGGCACTCGACATCTCCTCGGGCATCACGTGCACCGGCAGCGTCGTGCCGTCGGCCGAGAAACGCCGGAGCTGCGCGGCGACATCTTCGGGCAGGCCGGAGAGTGACAGCAGGTAGTCACGCGCCGTCGCGAAGGGCACCCCGGTCGAGTACGCCGTGGGGGCGACCGCCCGCGCGACGATCAGCGAGGGCACGCCCTGGTTGCTCTGCCACACCGCGGCGGCGCCCGGCCCGGCGGTCAGGCGGAACTTGCTGCCGTCGAGCCCGGCGGGCATCGGCGGCGCGGGAGACTTGATCTTGTCGGCCCGGAAGGTGAACTCGGCGCTGATCCGCCGGCCGGCCTGCCAGGTCGGATCGCCGGTCACGCCCCGCGGCAGCTTGCCGACGCGGGGCAGCTCGAGGTCGCTCTCCTTCTCGGCGGCCGCCTCGCTGGGGACCCGGTGGATCTCGGGCTTCGAGATGATCTCGACGTCGCCCCACGTGGAGAGGTCGGGCATCGCCATCAGGTCGGCCTGGTGGACGGTGATCGGGGCGATCCGCTCGGTACGGAAGATCGGGAACCAGTCGGCCGCGGCTGCGGCGGTGGCGCCGCCCAGCAGCGCCACGACGGCGGCGCCGGCGATGAACGGGCTGCGCCGCCAGCGGCTGGCGGTCCTGGTCTTCCGGGCCGGGTCGCCGGTGTGGATCAGGCGCTGCCAGGCCGCGTCGAGGTCGGGACCGGCCGATGCGGGGGCTGGGGCAACGCTCCCGTTCAAAGCCGGGTCTCCGCTGCTCAGGGCCGTTGCCGCGAACTCCGCATCCCGCCGGGCGTCCGCCAGTCCCGCCTGACAGATCTGACAAGTCGTTACATGGTGGCGGTCGGTGTCGGTGACTCCCGTGGGCTCGTCCACGAGGCGGCGCAGCACACCGTCGTCCGGATGGCGTTTCATGGCTCTAGCTCCTTACGCAGAGCGGACTCGGCCCGCCGCACCGTGGTGCCGACGCTGCCGGGGGAGAGTTCAAGGGCGGCGGCGACCTCGGCGTAACTCAGGCCGCTGTGCCGCAGGACCAGAGCGACGGCCTGCTTGCGGGGCAGCCGCGCGAGGGCTTGCCGAACCCGGCGCCGCTCCTCGGACGCCACCACCGCCTCAGCGACATCAGGCGTCACGGTGTCGTGCGACCGGGCTCGTTCCTCCCGCCCGGCGCGTCGCTTACCCGTACGGATGTGATTGAGCGCGGTGTGCGCCGCCGCCACCGACAGCCACCCGACGGCCTCGCCCTTCGGAACGTCGGAGCGCCCGAACGTCAGGAAAACCTCCTGAGCGACGTCCTCGGCCTCGTCGTTCGACCCGAGCACGCGTGCCGCGACGGCCACCACCCGGGCGTACGACTCCCGAAAGACCTGCTCCAGGTCGTTCCGCACGACGTTGGGGGCTCTCGAGAGGGCCACGCCGTCCTCCCCGCCGCGAGTCAGTGCCAAGTCCATGCCAGATAAGCACCGCCGCCCCCGCCGATGTGACAGGTCGCGTCAGAGCAGGGCGTTGACCAGATATGTCAGCACGATCGAGGCCAGCACCGACACGATGATCAGGCTGAGACAACCGAGCGGGCGAACTTCCACGTTCCCGATACGCATGCAGGAGTTATACCTCCGAAGCGCGGACGGCCGTCGACGGCACCGTGGCCAGCGCCGGCCGGGCCGGCAGCAGCAGCGTCGGTACGCCGAGAGCGTCGTTCATGGCGGCCAGCTCCTGCTCGCGCCGCGCGTCAGCCGCGTTGCGGACACCCCGCACGATGACTCCGACGTCGTGCCGCCGGCAGTATTCGGCGGTCAGTCCGCGCCAGGCGACGACGCTGACGTTCCCCCAGTCTGACGGCAGCGCGGCCCGGACAGCCTCGGCCCGCGTCTCGCCGACGCGCGTGGGTTGCTTGTCCCCGTTGACCGCCACGAGAACGACCACCTCGTCGAAGAGCCGCCGAGCCCGCTCGACGACGTCAAGATGCCCGGCCGTGACCGGGTCGAACGTGCCGGGGAAGACCGCGCGAGTCACGCCACGATCCTAAGAAGAACGCCCCGCCTCCCGGAAGTGGGAGACGGGGCGTCCGATGAAGCGCGAATCAGCTGTTCAGCATCTTCCGGAGGACGTACTGGAGGATGCCGCCGTGCCGGTAGTAGTCGGCTTCGCCGGGGGTGTCGATGCGGACGTCGGCGTCGAACTCGATGCCGGTGTCGGTGCGGACCTTGACGGTGCGCGGGGTGTCGCCGTCGTTGAGGGCCGTCACGCCGGTGATGGTGAAGGTCTCGGTGCCGGTGAGGTCCAGCGACTCGGCGTTGGTCTTGGGCGGGAACTGCAGCGGCAGCACGCCCATGCCGATGAGGTTGGAGCGGTGGATGCGCTCGTAGCTCTCGGCGATGACGGCGCGGACGCCCAGCAGCATGGTGCCCTTGGCCGCCCAGTCACGCGACGAGCCGGAGCCGTACTCCTTGCCGGCCAGGACGACCAGCGGGATGCCGGCCTCCTGGTAGGCGACCGAAGCGTCGTAGATCGTGGACTGGTCGCCGGTGAGGTGGTTGACCGTGAAGCCGCCCTCGACGCCGGGGACGAGCTGGTTGCGGAGGCGGATGTTCGCGAACGTGCCGCGGATCATGACCTCGTGGTTGCCGCGGCGCGAGCCGTAGCTGTTGAACTCGTGACGCGGGACGCCGTGCTCGGCCAGGTACTTACCGGCCGGCGAGTCAGCCTTGATCGATGAGGCCGGGGAGATGTGGTCGGTCGTGACCGAGTCGCCCAGCTTGGCCAGAACCCGGGCACCCGAGATGTCGTTCACGGGCGACGGGGTCGCGGCCATGCCCTCGAAGTAAGGGGGCTTGCGAACGTAGGTCGACTCGTCGGCCCAATCGAAGGTCTTGCCCTCGGGCGTGGGCAGCGACTGCCACTTCTCGTCGCCCGCGAAGACGTCGGCGTAGGCGTCGGAGAAGCCGGCGGCCCCGATCGTGGCCGCGATGACCTCGTCGATCTCCTTGGCGCTGGGCCAGATGTCGCTCAGGTAGACGGGCTGGCCGTCGCTGCCGGTGCCGAGCGGCTCGGTGGTGATGTCCAGGTCCATCGTGCCGGCCAGCGCGTACGCCACGACGAGCGGCGGGGACGCCAGGTAGTTCATCTTGACGTCGGGGTTGATGCGGCCCTCGAAGTTGCGGTTGCCGGAGAGCACGCTGACCGCCGTCAGGTCGGCCTCGTTGACCGCGGCCGAGATCGCCTCGGGCAGCGGGCCGGAGTTGCCGATGCACGTGGTGCAGCCGTAGCCGACCAGGTTGAAGCCCAGCTTGTCGAGGTAGGGCGTCAGACCGGCGCGGTCGTAGTAGTCCATGACGACCTTGGAGCCGGGCGCCAGCGTGGTCTTGACCCACGGCTTGCGGCTCAGGCCGCGGTCGACGGCGTTGCGGGCGAGCAGCGCGGCGCCGATCATGACCTGCGGGTTCGACGTGTTGGTGCAGGACGTGATCGCGGCGATCACGACGGCGCCGTGGTCGAGCTCGAACTCGGTGCCGTCCTCGCCGACGACGCGGGTCGGCTTGGAGGGGCGGCCGTCGGCGCCGTTCGCCGCGCTGAACACGTGCGGCTTGTCGCGGGCCGAGTCCTCGTGGTTGGCCGGCGGGTCGCTGGCCGGGAAGGACTCCTCGCTCGCCTCGTCGGCCGGGCCGGGGTCGGTCACGTAGTTGGTGAGGGCGTCGCGGAACATCCGCTTGGCCGAGTTCAGCGGGACGCGGTCCTGCGGGCGCTTCGGGCCGGCCAGCGACGGGACGATCGTCGACAGGTCGAGCTCGAGGCGCTCGGAGTAGTCGGGCTCGGCGTTCGGGTCGAGCCACAGGCCCTGACGCTTCGCGTACGCCTCGACGAGCGCGACCTGCTGGTCGGTGCGGCCGGTCAACGTGAGGTACTTGATCGTCTCGTCGTCGATCGGGAAGATCGCGACGGTCGAGCCGTACTCCGGCGACATGTTGCCGATGGTGGCCCGGTTGGCCAGCGGCACGGCGCTCACGCCGGGGCCGTAGAACTCGACGAACTTGCTGACCACGCCGTGCTCGCGGAGCATCTCGGTGATCGTCAGCACGAGGTCGGTGGCGGTGGTGCCGGCGGGCATCTCGCCGTGCAGCTTGAAGCCGACGACGCGCGGGATGAGCATGCTGACCGGCTGGCCGAGCATCGCGGCCTCGGCCTCGATGCCGCCGACGCCCCAGCCCAGCACGCCCAGGCCGTTGACCATGGTGGTGTGCGAGTCGGTGCCGACCACCGTGTCGGGGTAGGCCTGGCCGTTGCGCTCCATGATCGTACGAGCCAGGTATTCGATGTTGACCTGGTGCACGATGCCGGTGCCGGGCGGCACGACCTTGAACTCGTTGAACGCGGTCTGGCCCCAGCGCAGGAACTGGTAGCGCTCGCGGTTGCGCTGGTACTCCAGCTCGACGTTGCGAGCGAAGGCGTCCTCGCGGCCGAACAGGTCGGCGATGACCGAGTGGTCGATGACCAGCTCGGCCGGGGCGAGGGGGTTGACCTTGGTGGGGTCGCCACCGAGGTCCTTCACGGCCTCGCGCATGGTGGCCAGGTCGACCACGCAGGGCACGCCGGTGAAGTCCTGCATGAGGACTCGCGCCGGGGTGAACTGGATCTCGACGCTGGGGTCGGCGGTCTGGTCCCAGCCGCCGAGCGCGCGGATGTGGTCGGCCGTGATGTTGGCGCCGTCCTCGGTCCGCAGCAGGTTCTCCAGCAGGATCTTCAAGGAGTAGGGCAGGCGGTGGTGCCCCTCGACCTTGTCGATCGTGAAAATCTCGTAGCTCGCGTCTCCGACGCGCAGCTCGCTCTTCGCACCAAAGGTGTCGAGGCTGGCCACAACATCTCCTTCACACCCAGCGACTGTCGTTCAAGTCTTTCGCACCGAAAGGGCGGCCTTCGGGTTAGGCATACCTAACTCTCGGTTCACGTTGCTCGTAAACCGTACGTCCGTCTTGTAAGCGGGCGCAAGGCGGGGTCCGGTTCCATCTCACGTTTACCCCGGTTGCCCCCAGGGCACTGCTCGAACCGTGGAGGCGCCTACCGATCTGGGCCGGCTCAGCGAGTTCTTCGATCGCTACGGCATCGCTCTGACCAGCGGAGATGTGGCGGCGATCGCCAATTGCTACGCGCTGCCGGGCATGGTCGTCGCCGACGCGTACAGCTTCACCTTTGCCTCGCCGGCCGCGGTCGCGCTGTCCTTCCTCGGGGCCTCCCCGACCTATGCCGAGCGCCAGATCGTGGCCGCGCACGCGCAGCTTCGCGACGTTCAGCGACTGTCGCCGGTGCTGAGCCTGGTGGCCGTCGAGTGGGAATACCTCGATTCGGGGGGAAACGCGGTGCCGGGCGAGAGTTACAGCTATCTGCTGCGCGTCGGCGCCGACGGCCCCCGGATCACGACGGTGATCGCGACGCACTGAAAGTGTCCGGCCCTGATGCCAGGATGTCCTGGTGACCATGCTGGAGATCGCGCCCGCCACCACCGCCGCCGTCCGCTGGCTCGTCGTGCATTTCACGGGGTCAGAGGCCGATCGATGGCTCTACGCGTGGGGCGACATCGTCCCCGGCCAGGTCGACGGGTTCCCGGGCGGGCAGCCTTTCGCCGGCGAGGATTCGTACGGCCGGTTCGCCTGGGTGCGGCTCGCCGACGACGCGCGAAACGTCGGGTTTGTCATTGTTGACGGGGCCGGCGGCAAAGACGTCGAGGCCGACCGTCACGTCGACCCCTCGGTGACCTCGGAGATCTGGCTGCGGGCGGGCGATCCGGCCGTCTACACGTCACCGCCCGTGTCACCCCACGACCCCTCGGTCGCCGTGATCCACTACCGGCGCCCCGACGGCGACTACTCGGGGTGGGTCCTGCACGCCTGGGAGGGCACGCCCAGCAAGCCCGTCTGGCGCAGGCCGATCCGCCCGCACCACATCGACACGTTCGGCGCCGTCTTCCAGGTTCCCGTGCGGCCCGGCGCGATCGGCCTGCGCTTCGTGCTGCACCGCGGCGACGAGAAAGACCTGCCCGACGACCAGCGTCTCGACCTGACGGTGGCCCGCGAGGTGTGGCTGCTGGCCGGCGTGAACGAGCCGGTGCTGCCCGACCTGGGCACGCTCGGCCCCGAGCTTGACCCGGCCCGCTCGCTGGCCGTCTTCGTCGACCGCACGACCATCGCCCTTCCCGGCTGGATCGTCGACCGCGCCGAGACGTTCACCCTGGGCGCCCAGCCGCTGACCCCCCGGCCCGGTGGTCTCTTCCAGGCCCAGAGCCGCCGGTTCCCCCACCTGCGGGCCTACCGGGCATTCTCCGTACGCGAGATGGGCGACTCCGCGCTGAGCGAGCTGCTGCGCGACCAACTGCTGGTCACCGGGCGCGACGCGTCCGGCCGGGTCACCGCGTTGACCGGGGTGCAGGTCGCCGGGGTGCTCGACGACCTCTACGCCGACGCGGCCGACGCCGACCTCGGCCTCACCTTCGAACGCCTCTCGGTGTGGGCGCCCACCGCCCGCACGGTCTCCTTGGAGCTCTTCAAGACACCCGGCGACGAACCGAAACTCGTGCCGATGGAGCGCGACGACCTCACCGGCGTCTGGACGGCGGCGCTCAAGCCGAAATGGATGGGCCGCTACTACCGCTACCGCGTCGAGGTCTGGCACCCGGCCGCCCAGCGGGTCGTCACCACCAGCGTCACCGACCCCTATTCGCTGGCCCTGGCCCCCGACTCGACCCACAGCCTGCTGGTCGACCTCGACGACCCCGCCCTCGCGCCGCCCGGCTGGAATTCGCTGGTCAAACCGCCCGGGGTACCGCCGGCCCGCATGCAGATCAGCGAGGTCTCGATCCGCGACTTCTCGATCTTCGACCACACGGTGCCGGCCGCCGAGCGCGGCACCTACGCGGCCTTCACCCGGCCCGGCTCCGCCGCGATGCGCCACCTGCGCTCGCTCGCCGAGGCCGGGCTCACCCACGTGCACCTGCTGCCCGCGTTCGACTTCGCGACCGTGCCCGACCGCCGCGCCGACCAGGCCGTGCCCGCCTGCGACCTGACCGCCTTCCCGCCCGACTCGCCCGAGCAACAGCGCGCCGTCATGGTCGTCGCCGACGACGACGGCTTCAACTGGGGCTACGACCCCTGGCACTACACCGCTCCCGAGGGCAGCTTCGCCGTCGACCCGGCCGGGCCGTCGCGCGTGCTCGAGTTCCGCCGCATGGTCCAGGCCCTCAACGAGGCCGGCCTGCGCGTGGTCATGGACGTCGTCTACAACCACACGATGGCCGACGGCCTCGACCGGTTCAGCGTGCTCGACCGCCTCGTCCCCGGCTACTACCACCGTCAGCTGGCCGACGGCTCGACCGCCGAGTCGACCTGCTGCCCCAACACGGCTCCCGAGCACATGATGATGAGCCGCCTCATCGTCGACTCGACGCTCACCTGGGCCCGGCAGTACCGCGTCGACGGCTTCCGGTTCGACCTGATGGGCCATCACCCGCGGGCCAACATCCTCGAGGTGCGGGTCAACCTCGACCACCTCACGCCCGAGATCGACGGCGTCGACGGCAAAGAGATCTGCCTGTACGGCGAGGGGTGGAACTTCGGCGAGGTGGCCGACGACGCCCGGTTCGCCCAGGCCACCCAGATCAACATGGCCGGCACCGGGATCGGCACGTTCAACGACCGGCTGCGCGACGCGGCCCGCGGCGGCGGCTCGTTCGGCGATCCAACGCTACCGGGCTTCGCCACCGGGCTCGGCTCCCGCACGCCCCCGCTCGTGCACGACCAGATCAAGGTGGGCCTGGCCGGCGGGTTGTCGTCCTACCGGTTCGTCACCCACACCGGCGTCGAGCAGAGCGGCGCCCAGATCGACTACAACGGCTCGCCCAGCGGCTATGCGATGAGCCCCGGCGAGACGATCAACTACGTCGACGCCCACGACAACGAGATCCTGTACGACGCGATGGCGTTCAAACTGCCGATCGAGACCGCGCCCGTCGAGCGGGCCCGGCTGCAGGTGCTCGCGCTCGCGCTGGTCGTGCTCGGCCAGGGCGCCGGTTTCGTCGCGATGGGCAGCGAGCGGCTCCGGTCGAAATCGCTCGACCGCAACTCGCACAACTCCGGTGACTGGTTCAACCAGATCCGCTGGGACCCGGCCCTCGGCAACGGATTCGGGCTCGGCCTGCCGCCCGCGGAAGAGAACGAGGAGATCTGGCCGCTGGCCCGTCCGCTGCTCGCCGACCCCGCGCTGGTGCCGCCGCCCGACGTGATCGAGCTGACCGCCGAGCGCTATCGAGAGCTGCTTCGCCTGCGCCGGTCGTCGCCGGTGTTCGGCCTGCCCACGGCCGACGAGGTGCAGCGCCGCCTCTCGTTCCCGCTCGGCGGCCCCGGTGAGACGCCCGGCGTGATCGTCATGTGCCTCGACGGCACCGGCCTCGACCCGCGGTGGAGCCAGATCGTGGTCGTCTTCAACGCGACCGCCGAGACGGCCGTCGAGACCGTCCCCGGCGACCTGCGCCCGCACCCCGACCTGGCCGGGTCGGTCGATCCGTTGCTGCACAAGGCGACCGCAGTGGCGGGCCGTCTGACCGTTCCGCCTCGATCGGTAGCGGTCTTCATCGCTGAGGCTTTTCTGTGAGTCCGCTTCCGGATCCGTGTCGGGGGGTGCGGTCGACGGCCGCACAGTGAAGGATGAGATCGGGAGGCGAGGCAGTGCGCGAGGTGGACTACGACGATCGGCAACACCGGGTCTACGCGCGTGCCCGCGCGGTGCCCCCCGAGACTCTGACCGAGTGGGTGCACGTCTTCGCCCGCTACGCGCCGCCGCAGCGGCCGCTGACCGTGCTCGACCTGGGCTCGGGCACGGGCCGCTTCACCCCGTCGCTGGCCGACGAGTTCGGCGGCCCGGTCTGGGGCGTCGAGCCGTTCGACCGCATGCGGGCCCTGGCCGAGGAACACGCCACCCACCCCGCGGTGACCTATCTGGACGGTTCGGCCACGGCCGTCCCGCTGCCCGACGAGAGCTGCGATCTCGTCCTGGTCTTCCTCGTGCTCCACCACGTGCGCGACCACGCCGCGGCCGCCCGCGAGATCAGGCGGGTGCTGCGTCCCGGCGGCCGGGCGCTGATCCGCAGCCTGTTCCCCGACCGCATGCCCGAGCTCCCGTGGTACAGCTACTTTCCCGGCATCCGGCTCATCGACGAGCAGGTGTTCCCCCGCCTCGACCCGCTGCTCGAGACCTTCGACGAGGCGGGGCTGCGCCTCGTGACCGTCGAGCGGGTGCAGGAACGCCTGGCCACCAGCCTCGCCGACTACGCCGACCGGCTCAAGCTGCGTGGGTCGTCGACCTTCGAGCGGCTCACCGAAGACGAGATCACCGAGGGCTTCACCGCCCTCGACGCGGCGGTGCGGGCCGAGCGCCGGCCGGGCCCGGTCGAGGAAGACAGCGACCTCCTGGTCCTGGAGCGGCCCGCCAACTGAGCGCGCGCCTCGCGCGGGTCCGCCAAGTGAGCACGCGCCTCGCGCCGTCCGTCAGTTGAGCGCGCGCGCCTTGTCCAGCAGCACGGCGCGTTCGCGGGCGTTGGCGCACAGCCGCGCCGCCAGCTCCAGCTCGGCGCGCGCCTCGGCGGTGCGGCCCAGCCGGGTCAGCAGTTCGCCGCGCACGCTGGGTACCAGGTGCGAGCCCGGTAGCCGGTCGGTGGCGACCAGCTCGTCCACCATCAGCAAGCCCTCGGCCGGGCTGCCCGCCATCGCCACCGCGACGGCTCGGTTCAGTTCGACGACCGGGGACGGCGCGACCCGGCCCAGCGCCTCGTAGAGCAGCACGACGCGCTCCCAGTCGGTGGCGGCGACCGAATCGGCGGCGGCATGGCAGGCGGCGATCGCGGCCTGCAACCCGTACGGGCCCAGACCGCGACCGGCCGCGGCGGCCTGACCCAGGGCGGCCCGTCCCCGGCGGATCGCCGAGCGGTCCCAGCGCCGACGGTCCTGCTGTTCGAGCAGGATCGCCTCGCCGTCCGGGCCGGTGCGGGCCGGGAACCGCGACGCGGTCAGCTCGCACAGCGCGAGAAGCCCGAACACCTCCGGTTCGCCGGGAAGCAGCGCGGCCAGCGTGCGCGTGAGCCGGACGGCCTCGTACGCCAGGTCTTGTCGCAGCAGACTGTCGCCCGCGGTCGCCGTCGAGCCCTCGGTGAAGATCACGTAGAGGACGCTGAGCACACCGCCGAGCCGTTCACGTCGCTCGGCCACCGGCGGCACCTCGAACGGCACCCGAGCCGCCGCGATCGTCTTCTTGGCCCGGGTGATCCGCGCCTGGACCGTCGGCACCGGCACCAGGAACGCGCGCGCGATCTCCTCGGTGGACAGCCCTCCGACCGTACGCAGAGTCAGGGCCACGCGAGCCTCGGGCGAGAGCACCGGATGGCAGGCGACGAACATCAGCGCGAGCACGTCGTCGTCGATGCGGTCCGGATCCCACAGGTGTCCGTCGCTGCCGTCGGTGTCCTCCACGGCCAGAAGGGCGTATTTCTCGTCGCGGGCGGCCCGGCGGCGGAAGGCGTCGATCGCCCGCCGCCGGGCCGTGGCCAGCAGCCAGCCGACCGGATTCGCCGGCTCACCGTCGCGGGGCCAGGAGACGAGCGCCTCGGCAACTGCCTCCTGGGCCACGTCCTCGGCCAGCTCCAGATCACCGGTGTAGCGGGTGAGCGCGCCGACGATCCGGGCCGACTCGATGCGCCAGATCGCCTCGAGCGAGCTCACAGCTGCCCGGTCTGCTCACGCCAGGCCCGCTCCTTGCGGATCCACTCGTTGTCCTGCGGGAACTCGTCGATGCCCGGCACCCGGCGCACCTCGCACTTCGCGCCCGGGAACGCGGGGAGGCGCTTGGCCCACTCGATCGCCTCCTCCTTGGTCGGCACGTCGATGAGGTAGAAGCCGCCGAACAGCTCCTTGGTCTCCCCGTACGGGCCGTCGGTGATCACCGGCGTCTCCCCGGAGTAGTCGACCACCACGCCCTGCGACGCGTCGTCGAGGCCCTCGGCGGCCACCAGCACCCCGGCCTTGATCAGCTCCTCGTTGAAGCGGCCCACCGTCTCGAGCATCTCGTCGAACGGGGTGTCGGCCATCTTGGCCTGGGTCTCGTCGGTGTTGCGCATGATGAGCATGTACTTCGCCATGACGTCTCTCCTGGTGTCGCTCGGCGGTCGCGTTCTCGACCTTCTCACCCTCAGGTCGAACGGCGCGGACACCGATCGACAGACCCCGCGAAAATAGTTCGTGAGCGCGGCTGCGCTACATTGCGGGTCGTCTTCGACAGAGGGAGAAACTGTGCGGCTCGGGTGGGCGTTGGGCGGGATCGTCCTGGTGGCGCTGGCGGGCGGCTGCACCTCGGACGAGACGCCACAGAAGACCCCCGTGTCCCAGCCGCCGGCCTCGGCCCCGGTCTGGAGCGAGCCGGCCTCCTACTCGTACGTGCTCGCGCGCGGCTGCGACGACGCCAAGCCGCTGGGCCGCTATCAGGTGAAGGTCGCCGACGGCGCGGTCGCGTCGACCGATCGGCTCGACGCCACCGTGGTCACCCCCTCGGCCGGGGCGGACGAAGACCTGGGACCGGCGACCGGTGAGACGGGCGAGGAGATCGAGGCCTTCACGCTGCAGGGGCTGCTCGACATGGCTCAGACGGCCAAGGAGGACGGCGGCGAGGTGACCACGGTCGCCGACGGCACCGACGGACACCCGGTCAAGGTCGTCATCAACGTCTCGGACGAGGGTCCGGCCGGCGCCGAGTGCTGGAACGTCAGCGACTACAAGGCCGGCTGACTTCGAGTTGTGACGCGGGCGGGGCAGCGCGACATCGGTCCCGGTTGTTAGCGTTCCGCGCGTGATCCACCCGTCTTCGCCCTCTGAACCCCCGCCCGACGGCCAGCCGACGACGCCGCTGCCCGCCGATCCAACGGCGCCGCTCGCCGACCCGACGGCGCCGCCCGCTGCCTATACGCCGCCGACCACCGCTTTCCCGCCGCCGACCACGGCTTTCCCGCCGCCGACCACGGCTTTCCCGCCCCCGCCGAACGCTTTCCCGCCGCCGCCTGCTTATGCAGCGCCGCCGCCGGGATACCCGCAGGCTCCTCAGCCCTACACGGACCCGTACGCCGGCTACGCCCCGCCGCCACCCCCACCGGCCACGGGGACCAACGGCTTCGCGATCGCGGCGCTCATTCTGGGCATCCTCGGCGGTGGCCTGCTCGGCATCATCTTCGGCATCGTCGCGCTCGTCCAGATCAAGAAGCGCCCTCAAGGCGGCCGCGGCCTGGCGATCGCCGGCTTGGTGATCTCCGGCGTCTGGCTGCTCGTGTACCTGGTCGCCTGCGGCTTCGCGATCGCGTCCGACGACGGGGACGACAAGGCGGCCAACTCCGTGGGCTCCGGCAACAATCGCGTGTCCGTCTACAACCTGCGCGAAGGCGACTGCGTGGGCGACCTGGGCGACAAGGACACGGTCTACGACGTACCCGTGGTGAAGTGCTCGGTGTCGCACGAGGGCGAGGTGTTCGGCACCTTCGAACTCCCCACCGGCGCCTGGCCTGGCGAGGACAAGGTCTACTCCCTGGCCGACGCCGGCTGCGCCAAGCGCCTCGACTCCTACGCGAGCGGCCCGGTCGACGACCTGGAGTACTTCCCGCTGACCCCGGTCAAGTCGGAGTGGCCCAAGGACCGCGGCGTCACCTGCATCGCGACCGACCCCTCCGGTCCCCGTACGACGTCTCTGCGGGACTGATCGAGGGCGGGATCGTCACCGATCCCGCCCTCAGCCTCAGGACGGCAGGCGCGGGCCCGCCTCGCGCTGGGCGGCCAGCCACTGCTCGACCTCGGACGACGAGCGGGGCAGGCCGGCCGACATGTTCTTGCAGCCGTCCGCGGTGACCAGGACGTCGTCCTCGATGCGGATGCCGATGCCGCGCAACTCGGCCGGGACCAGCTCGTCTTCCGGCTGGAAGTAGAGGCCGGGCTCGACGGTCAGCACGTAGCCCTCCTCGAGCGGACCGTCGCGGTAGGTCTCGTTGCGGGCGTGCGAGCAGTCGTGCACGTCGATGCCGAGCATGTGGCCGAAGCCGTGCAGCGTCCAGCGGCGGTAGATCGTGCTGTCGTCGCTCATCGCCTCGTCGACGCTGACCGGCAGCAGGCCCAGGTCGTGCAGGCCCTCGGCCAGCACCCGCATGCAGGTCTTGTGAACGTCCTTGAACGCGACGCCGGGCTTGATCGCGTCCATGCCGGCCTGCTGGGAGGCATACACGATGTCGTACACCTGGCGCTGCAGCGGGGTGAACCGCCCGTTGACGGGGACCGTGCGGGTCACGTCGGCGGTGTAGAAGTTCTCGCCTTCGACGCCCATGTCCATGAGCAGCAGCTCGCCGGGCTTGGTGACGCCGGTGTTGCGCACCCAGTGCAGGATCGTCGCGTGCGCGCCGGCGCCGACGATCGAGCCGTAGCCGACGTCGTTGCCGTCGTGGCGGGCCCGCAGCCCGAAGACGCCCTCGAGCAGGCGCTCCTTGACCCCGCGGTCGGCCGGCAGCACCCGCGCCACGTCTTCGAACCCGCGCACGGTCGCGTCGATGGCCGCCTGGAGCTGGGCGATCTCCCACTCGTCCTTGACCAGCTTGAGCTCGCTGATCACCCAGGCCAGCTCGCGGTCGCGGGGCTTCTCACGGTCGGGCTCGTAGGCCAGGATCGCGCGGTCGACGTTCGCGTCGAAGCCGCGCAGCACCCTCGTGCGGCCCGGGGCCGAGCCGGCCAGCACGGTGCCGAGCTCGCCCAGCGAGGCCGTCTCGATGCCCAGCTCGGTCGACTTCTCGGCCAGCGTGTGGGTGCGGCCCACCCAGAGCTCGCCGTTGCGGCTGCGGAAGAACGCGTCGGTGTCCTTCGAGTTGCGCTGGTGGGTGTAGAGCACCGCGTCGTGGCCGGAGCCGCTGGGCCGCAGCACGAGCACGCTGTCGGGGTCGCGGTCGCCGGTGAGGTAGACGAAGTCGCTGCCGGGCCGGAACGAGTATTCGGTGTCGTTGGCGCGCACCTTCTCGTTGCCGGACGGGATGATCAGCGTCTCGCCGGGGAACGCCTCGGACAGCGCGTTGCGCCGCTTGGCGTAGTTGGGCACCTCGGGCAGCGGGCTGACGGCCAGCGGGTCCTCACGCCACCCGCCCCGCATGAACTGCAGAAACGCCTCGGGGAAGGCGGGGTCGTGCGATTCCGTCTTCGCCGCGGGTGGCGCGGCCTTCTGCTCGGCCATGGTGGTGCCTCCGATCGTCGATCCGCCCCCGACGGTACCGCCTGCCCGGCGCGTGGGAGCGCCCGGCAGGCGCGTTCTCAGCGCTCCGGCAGGGTCAGGCAGGCCACGCGGTCGCCGGCGCTGCCCGCGACTCCCGGGGCGGTCTTCGTGCGCTCCGCGTGCAAGATCAACGAACGCGCGGACGCGCCGGGCGGGAACGTCCAGTTCAGCACGGCCGAGGTGGTCGCGGTGCCGTAGCCGTCGACCGTGAAGTCGAGCCAGATCTCGTTGCGCGGGTTGGCGTACGAGGGATCGACCGAGGGCGGCGAGGCGGCGGCCGCCGGGTCCTTCCGGTGCTGATAGTGCGGGCCGGCGTCGGCGGGCAGGGCGGCGCAGGGCTTGGTGTGCAGGTGCGCGCCGTAGGTTCGCCGCGGGATCAGCCCGGCCGTCTCCAGGCGTACCTCGATGCCGGCGGGGTGCTTGGCGATCGAGACGGTGGCCTTCGCGCCCGGGGGAACGACCTTGGGGTCGTACGAGATGGCTGTTGACCCGGCCTTGAACGGCAGGAAGGTGCCGGCGGCGACGATCTCGGGCGATGCCGAGCCGATCGGCGACGGGCTGGTCGAACCCTGGTAGAGCGACCAGGGGGAGACCGAGGTCAGCACCGAGGACCCGGTGGTGGGGACGATCTCGGCCGGGTTGGCGCAGCCGGCGAGCAGGGCTGTGGGGAGCGCGAGGACGAGCGCACGGAGCAACATCCTCTGATCATCTCAAATATGGACATAATGGGCGAGCACTGGCGCACCGGGTTCCCGGGCGGAAGGCTGTTCGCAAATACCGACGGAGGGAACGGCACATGGGCTACGCGGTGGTGCTCGGCGAGGCGCTGATCGACCTCCAGGAGTCCGAGCACGGCGGCGAGGTGGTCTACCGCCAGGCGATCGGCGGCGCGCCGCTCAACGTCGCCGTCGGCGCCACCCGGCTCGGCGGCCAGGTGCAATACGTCGGCTCGCTCAGCGACGACGTGCTGGGCAACCGGATCGCGGTGTTCCTGACCGAGCGTGGCGTCGGCACCGGCGGGGTCAAGCGGGTCGCCGCACCCACCACGCTGGCCGTGACCACCTTCCTGGGCGCCGAGCCGACGTTCACCTTCTACGGCGAGCCGCCCTCGTACGCGCTGCTCGGACCGGCCGACGTCGACACGGCCACGATCGCCGGCGCCGACGTGCTCTACGCCGGCTCGATCAGCCTGCTGCGTGAGCCGTTCCGGGCCGCCGCCCGCGCCGCCTGGGCCGTGCCGGGGCCGCTGCGCGTCTTCGACCCCAACGCCCGGCCCACCCTGCTGCCCGACGGCGCGGCCGTGACCCACCTGCGCGAGCTCTCCGAAGAGTTCTTCGCGACAGCCGACCTGGTCAAGCTCAGCGCGGCCGACGCCGAGGTGCTCTACGACGGCGCCTCGCCCGAGCAGGCCGCCGAGCGCATCCGTGGCCTGGGTGCCAAGGCCGTCGTGGTCACGAAGGGCTCCCAGGGCGCCTACGTGGCCGCCGCCGACGGCACCGCGACACTGGCAGCGCCCAAGGTCGACGCCATCGACGCGACCGGCGCCGGCGATTCCGTGATGGGTGCCCTCGTACGCCGTCTGCTCGCCGACGGCCCGCCCAAGGATCTCGACGGCTGGCAGCGCAACGTGCGCTTCGCCCTCGCGGTGGCCGCACTGGTCTGCGAGCGTCGCGGCGGCGCCGTGGCGATGCCGACGAACGAGGAGGTCACCGAGCGCTGGGGCGCCCTCAGCTGAGCGCCTTCTCGATGAAGCGCTGCCGGTCGAGCACCCGGCGCTCGACCAGCACCTCGGCCACGAGCACATCGTCCCTGCGCACGACCACGTCGAAGAAGAGCCGGGGCCCCTCCACCTTGGCCAGCGTCGCCAGGGCGTACACCTGACGGCCGACCGGGGTGGGGGACTGGTGGGAGATCTCGGCCCGCACCCCCACCGTGGTGATGCCGCCGGGGATGTGGCGGGCGGTCGCGGCGACGGTGGCTGCCTCGGCGAGCGCCAGAACGCGCGGCGTGGCCAGTACGGGCACGTCACCCGAGCCCTGCGACTGGGCGGTGTCGGCGTCGGTGACGGTCAATTCCACCCGAGCGGTCAGACCGGGCGTGAATTCCGGGAACTCCATGGGATAGACCCTAAGGCTTCTGCCAATACGCCTCGTCCTTCAGCGGCTCCTCGGGCTTGCGCGCCTTACGGGCCCGGGAGGCGAGCTCGGCGGCCAGCGCCCACGCCTCGGCCAGGTCGCGGTCCTTGGCCTGCCCGGCCCGGCCCCGAGCCGTGTCGGCATAGACCGTCGCCAGTCCGAGCCGACGCTGCAGGGGCCCTTGAACGACCCGCACGCTCTGCAACCGGGCGTACGGCACCAGGTGCATCTCACGGGTGAGCAGGCCCCAGCGCGACACGAAGACCTCGGGCGTGAACCCCACCCCGAGCGACCGCAGCGAGATCGGATTGAGCCAGCGTGCCCGTCGCGGCGGCGGCGAGGTGGCCAGCGCGGCGAGATCGACACCGGGCAGCACCTCCCACACCAGCCCGCGCGCGGTCGCGAAGTCGCCCACGGGCAGCAGCCGGTCGGAGCGTTTCGAGTCGCCGCCCGGCTCGCCCGCGTTGCCCGCGATGTCGAGCCGCAGGTGCAGCCAGCCCTGACCGCGCCACAGCAGCGGCCACGTCGCCCCGACGGCCTGCACCCGGTTGAGCGGCACGACCTGGTTGCGCGTCTCGAGCAGCCCGTAGCGCACCGCGAGCCGCCCCTCGGGGTCGCGGGCCAGGCGGAAGTCCCAGTCCTGCAGCACGCGCCGCACGGGCTGCAAGAGCACGCCGGCCATCGCCGTCACCGTGCTGGCGATGCCGACGAAGGTCCACGAGCCCTCCAGCACGAACTGGAGCACCACGAAGGCCACGCCGAGCGGCAGGAAGAACGCTTGCGGGGTCAGCAACTGGCTGACTACGAGGTCGCGGTTGCTGACCCGGACGAGCGGACGCTCCAGCGCCGGGGCTGCCGGGCCCTCGGTGGCCGGTTCGGCTTCCGACTGCGTACGGCCGGCGAGCGCGAGGAGCCGTTCCCGAAGGGCGGTCGCCTCGCGGACCGTCAGGTAGGCCAGCGGGGCCTCGGTCTTGCCCCCGCCGATCACCTCGAGGCGCAGCTCGGCCAGCCCGGTGAGCTGGGCCAGCAGCGGCCGCCGCAGCTCGACCGTCTGCAACCGCTCGAGCGGGATGGCCCGGTTGCGACGCCAGACGACACCGTCGGAGATGCGCAGCTCGCGGCCGACCACCTGATAGCCGGTGGTGAGCCAGCCGACGATCGAGAAGACCACCACGCCGACCGCGACGACCAGCACGACCAGCGCGAACCGCTCGACCCCGACCTGCGAGAGCGTCTGCCAGGACAGCGCGGCCACGATGACCGCGATGCTCTTGGCGCCGTGCAGGACCGGGCTGAGCGGGTGCAGACGGCGCCGGGGTTCGTCGACGGTCGTCCCCGCGGGGTCGGTGGTCGTCACAGGCCTTCGGCCCGGTCTTCCCCGAGCGCCGTGAGCCGGTCGCGCAGGCGGGCCGCCTCGGCTGGGGGCAGGCCGGGGATGCGGGCGTCGCTGGCCGCCGCGGCGGTGTGCAACTGCACGGTGGCCAGGCCGAACGCGCGTTCGAGCGGGCCGGCCGTCACGTCGACGAACTGCATGCGGGCGTACGGGACGATCGACAGGCGCCGCACGAGCAGGCCGTGGCGGACCAGCAGGTCTTGGTCGCGCTCGGCGTAGCCCCAGGCCCGCACGGCGCGCACGGTGACGAACGAGCGCCAGATCGCGTTGGCCAGGACCAGCCCGATGCCCAGCCACCAGAGCCAATGGCCCTGCAACACGAGGCCGACGACGAGGCCGGCGACGACGATCACCGACCAGGACCAGCGGACGATCAGTTCCACTGTGATCAGCTTGGGCGAGACCGGGCGCCACTCGACGGTGTCGGGCCAGGGGGTCAGGGCGTCGACGGTCACCGCTTAAGCCTAGGCGAGCGGCGCATCCGACGCTGCACCGAAGGGCGCCACTTCCCGCAGGAATCCCCGCACCTCGAGGAAGTTGCCGAGGGTGACGCGGTGCTCGTCGCAGGCGAGCCAGGTCTTGCGGTAGTCAGGCGCGTGAAGCTTGGGGTTGTTCCACCTGAGCGCCCAGGATGCCGGCTGACGACACCCCTTCGACGAGCACTGAGGCTCTTCGGGGCCGTCGAGCTTGTCGGGCAGGATATTCACGCCCACAAGAATAATGAGCGCCGGGCGACCACGGGGGAAGCCGCCCGGCGACGGGGAGAATGTTACACGCTTCCCGACTCGGCGCATCCTCCCGGCGGACGTGCCCGATCCGGCGGATCGCGCAGAAAGATCGATGCCTGCGGCGTATTGCGACACCACGAGCACGCTCTCAGGTCGGTCGTGTAAGTCTTGAGCGTCGGCAACTGGCTTTCGACCGCTGTGGAGGACTGGTGGCTCAGCCGCTCACGCCCGAGACCGAGACGACCCCGGGAGCCGTTGCGGCCGTCCCCCCGGCCGTTGTGTCCGTCACCCCGGCGCAGGACGCCTCGCAACTCGAGCGCGCGATGTTCGAGGTCAAGCGGGTCATCGTCGGCCAGGACAGAATGGTCGAGCGCATGTTCGTGGCGCTGCTCGCCCGCGGCCACTGCCTGCTCGAGGGTGTTCCCGGCGTCGCCAAGACCCTCGCCGTCGAGACGCTCGCCCGCGTCGTCGGCGGCACCTTCTCGCGCGTCCAGTTCACCCCCGACCTGGTGCCCGCCGACATCGTCGGCACCCGCATCTACCGGCAGAGCAGCGAGAAGTTCGACGTCGAGCTCGGCCCGGTCTTCGTCAACTTCCTGCTGGCCGACGAGATCAACCGCGCGCCGGCCAAGGTGCAGTCGGCCCTGCTCGAGGTCATGGCCGAGCACCAGGTGTCGATCGGCGGTGTCTCCCACGAGGTGCCCACCCCGTTCCTGGTGATGGCCACCCAGAACCCGATCGAGCAGGAGGGCGTCTACCCCCTGCCCGAGGCCCAGCGCGACCGCTTCCTGATGAAGATCCAGGTCGGTTACCCGACCGACGCAGAGGAACGCGAGATCGTCTACCGGATGGGCGTCAGCGCCCCCGAACCCAAGACGATCTTCACGACCGACGACCTGCTCGGCCTGCAGCGCCGCGCCGACCAGGTGTTCGTACACAACGCTCTGGTCGACTACACGGTGCGGCTCGTCCTGGCCACCCGCGCCCCCGCCCAGCACGGCATGCCCGACGTCGCCCAGCTCATCCAGTACGGCGCGAGCCCGCGCGCCTCGCTGGGCATCGTCCGCGCCACCCGGGCGCTGGCGCTGCTGCGCGGCCGCGACTACGCGCTCCCGCAAGACGTGCAGGACATCGCGCCCGACATCCTGCGCCACCGTCTGGTGCTCAGCTACGACGCGCTGGCCGACGACATCCCGGCCGACCACATCGTCGCCCGCATCATGCAGAGCGTGCCGCTGCCGTCGGTCGCCGCCCGCCAGGGCGCCTCGCCCGTTCCCTCCGCCCCGGTCAGCCCGACCGCGCCCGGTGTCGCATGGCCCGCACAACACTGAGCGGCCTCGGCGCGGGGGGCACGGCCCGCGCCGAAGCCGTCCTCTCCCGGCTGCAGTTGCTGGTCACCCGCAAACTCGACGGACTGCTGCAGGGCGACTACGTCGGCCTGCTCCCCGGTCCCGGCAGCGAGGCGGGCGAGTCCCGCGAATACCGCCCCGGCGACGACGTACGCCGCATGGACTGGCCGGTCACCGCCCGCACGACGACGCCGCACGTCCGCCGCACAGTCGCCGACCGTGAACTCGAGACGTGGATGGCGATCGACCTGAGCGCCAGCCTCGATTTCGGCACCGCCAAGCTGCTCAAGAGCGATCTCGTGCTCGCGGCGGCCACCGCGATGGCCCATTTGACCGTGCGGGGCGGCAACCGCATCGGCGCCGTCGTCGGAACCGGTGGCCCCTCAGTCGTACGGCTGCCCGCCCGGCCCGGCCGCAAGGAAGCCCAGGGACTGCTGCGCGCCATCGCCGGCGTCGAGATCAAGCCCGGCCGCGCCGACCTCGGCGAGCTCATCGACATGCTCAACCGCCCACCCCGCCGCCGCGGCGTCGCCGTCGTCATCTCCGACTTCCTCGCCCCCGTCGACGGCTGGGCCCGCCCGATCCGCAAACTCGCCGTCCGCCACGACGTGCTCGCCGTCGAGGTCGTCGACCCGCGCGAGCTCGAACTGCCCGACGTCGGCGTGCTCACCCTGGCCGACCCCGAGACCGGCGCCCTGCACGAGGTGCAGACGGCCGACGAGAAACTGCGCCACCGCTACGCTGAGGCGGCCGCCGAACAACGCGGCGCCATCGCGAGCGCCCTGCGCGCCGCCGGCGCCGCCCATCTGCGACTGCGCACCGACACCGACTGGCTGCTGGACATCGTCCGATTCGTGGCCGCCCAACGACACGCACGCACCCGGGGGACCACCCGATGATCCGTTTCCTGGAGCCGTGGTGGCTCCTGGCGCTGCTGCCGGTGCTCGCCCTGGCCGGGCTCTACACGTGGCGGCAGTTCCGCAAGCGCACCTTCGCGATGCGCTTCACCAACGTCGACCTGCTTCGTACGCTCGCCCCGCGCGGACTGGGCTGGCGCAAGCACATCTCGGCCGTCGCGTTCCTGCTGTCCCTGCTGACGCTCGGCGCCGCCCTGGCCCGCCCGTCGGTCGACAAGGAAGAGCCGCTCGAACGGGCCACCGTCATGCTCGCGATCGACGTCTCGCTCTCGATGCAGGCCGACGACGTCGCCCCCAACCGCATCGAAGCGGCCCAGGAAGCGGCGAAGGCGTTCATCAACGAACTCCCGCCGACCTACAACCTCGGCCTGGTGTCCTTCGCGAAGTCGGCGAACGTGCTCGTCTCCCCGACCAAGGACCGCTCCCAGGTCGCCGCCGCGATCGACGGTCTCACCCTGGCCGAGGCGACCGCGACCGGCGAGGCCGTCTACACCTCGCTCGACGCGATCCGCTCGGTGCCCGCCGACGGCGCCGACGGCGCACCCCCGGCCCGCATCGTGCTGCTCTCCGACGGCTACCGCACGTCGGGCCGCTCGATCGAGGACGCGGCCACCGCGGCGTCCCAGGCCAACGTGCCCGTCTCGACGATCGCCTTCGGCACCGACACCGGCGTCGTCGACATCCGCGGAGCCCTCCAGCGGGTGCCGGTCGACCGACTGTCGCTGCAGCAGCTCGCCGAGAACACGAAGGGCTACTTCTACGAGGCGGCCTCGGTCAGCGAGCTGAAGCAGGTGTACGAGGACATGGGCAGCTCGATCGGCCACCGGGTCGAGCCGCGCGAGGTCACCCAGTGGTATGCCGGGCTGGCTCTGCTGCTGGGCCTGACGGCGGCCGGTCTGTCACTGATCTGGACGTCCCGCCTGCCCTGATCGCTCAGCGCGTTGTGCTTTCTCAGGGCAGGTTGTGCTTTCTCAGGGCGTGTTGTGCGCGAGAACGAAAAGCACAACCACCCAGGTAGCGGCGATGGTGAACGTGAGAGGCGCAATAAGGTTCTTCATGTCGGATGCTGCTTTCCGCTGAAGTGACTGGCGTTCTCAAGCGCACGTCACGTCGCGGCCGGCACCCACGCATCCATCGCCGCGGCGCACACGACTGATCCGGCCCCGCCTGCTGTGGGCGGTGCCGGGGATGCGGGGCTTCGAATCGTCAGGAGATCTGACGGACGGCCCGGCCGCGACTAGGAGGATCGCTATCTCGCACAGCGATCACCTCCAACTAGTCGTTCCGGCGACTGGACCGCGTGAGACTGTACCCCTTAAGGCCCCGCTAAGAAACGCGCCCCGGCATGTCGTGGCGAGGACCACCCGACAGGACGATGTCAGCGACCGCCCGCAGGGTCTCACTGCCCGGCGTGAGGTAGAAATCGTGGCCCGCGACACCGCCGGTGGGCAGGGTTTTCGCCCCGAACCCGGGAGATGACGGGCGCCGGCCGAGCCCCAGCCCGAAGACCCGTACCTGAGGAATGCGGCGGATCCAGTCGGTGGGCGCCAGGGCCGACCAGACCTGAGCACCACCGAGCTCGCCGGCGCGGTCGACGCCGACGCCGGGTGCGCCGAGGGTGATGACATCGCTCACGCTCTCCAGGCGCCGGGCGGCGAGGCCGACGACGATCGCGCCGTAGCTGTGGCCGATCAGGGTGACGGTGGCGGCGGGGCGCTGCGCCTGTACGTCGCGAACGAAAGCGGTGAGGGCGGTAGCGCCGGTGCGGGCGCGGCCTTCGGTGGCTGCGGCGAGGCCGACACCCTCGGGCGGGTCGTAGCCGAGCCAGGCTATGACAGCGGTGTGCGGGTCGCGCTTGGCGAGCAGGTCGTGCAGGGCGCGGGCCTGGACACCAGGGGCGCGGCGAGGGACGCCACCGAGGCCCCGGTCGAAGTCGGCCAGGACGGTGTCGACCCCGGGGACGAGGACGGTGATGCGGGTGGCGGTGGAGAGGTCACCGAGCACCTCGGCGGCGCGGCCGTCGCCGGTCGGGTCGAAGAAAAGGAAGTGGCGGTTCTGGGCGGCCCAGGTCGCGTAGGGGCAGCCGGCGGCAAGCATGCGAGCGGCGGTGTTCCGGTAGGCGTCGGCGAACGTGGGGAGGGCTTGTGTGCGGCGGCCTGTGGATAACGCGGACCGTCCGAGCTCGGAAGCCGCTAGGCTGCCCACCCTGGGTGGGGCGGCGGCTGCGGTCAGGGCGAGCAGGCTGGTCAGGGCGAGGGTGAGCGGCAGGATTCGCATGGCCCAGAGCGTCCGGCCACGGTGGATCCCGGAGCGTCACACCGCAGACCGGAATCGCACGTGGCACCGAGGTATGAGCCGTCAAGGACGATCCGCGTTCCACCGCCGAGGGCTCCCGGGCGGCTGGCGTTGTGATGGCGTGCGGTGCGGTTGGTCGCGATGACGAGCGTTGGCCAACCGTGAACGGCGGGCCTTATCGGGCTCGCCGCCGTCGCAAGAACCAGGAACCAGGCCCCTTCCCCGCTTGACCGTTCCCCTGATCCTTGATGCAGGGGCCTCGATCGCGCTGCAGGGGCCTGAATCCAGAATCTAGTGTTGATCATGAGGAGGGAGGGGCCCGGTTTCCTGAAGTTGAGACCGGTCATTCGGCTCGGCGTGGGCACGACGCGACCGGCGGCACACCGCGCAGCACCACGACGCGCCGGCCCGCACAGGGAAGCCCTAATTAGTGACGACCCTGCTACCGCAGCCCGGCAGCGCGAAGCCTCAGTGACCGCAGCCCGGCCGCGCGAAGCGGATTCCGACCTGAGACAGCTGAGGGCAGACCTCCACGGCAATGCTCTGCAGAAGGTCCGCGAAGTCAGTCCTAGCTTGGAGTGACCAGGCCTGATTCGTAGGCGAAGACGACGGCCTGGGCACGGTCTCGCAGGTTCAGTTTGGACAGGATGCGTCCGATGTGGGTTTTCACCGTCTGCTCGGCCACCACGAGGTCGGACGCGATCTCCTGGTTGGACCGGCCGCGGGCGATCAACCGCAGCACATCCGTCTCTCGCGGCGTCAAGGCGTTGAGGGCGGCGGGGCTCGGGCGGTCGGCCAGGGGGCGGGCGGCGAACTCGGCGATCAGACGGCGGGTCACCGAGGGGGCCAGCAGGGCCTCGCCCGCGGCTACGACACGTACGGCGTTGATGAGGTCTGCGGCGGGGGCGTCTTTCAGCAGGAAGCCGCTCGCGCCGGCCCGCAGGGCCGCGTAGACGTAGTCGTCCAGGTCGAAAGTGGTCAGGATAAGGATCTTGGGGCCGTCCTGAAGGCGGCGGGTTGCTTCCAGGCCGTCCATGATCGGCATGCGGATGTCCATCAGGACCACGTCGGGGCGCAGGGAACGGGCCTGGGTTACCGCGGCGGCGCCGTCGGCGGCGTCACCCACGACGAGCATGTCGGGCTGGGCGGCCAGCAGGGCGCCGAAACCTTCGCGGACCATGGCCTGGTCGTCGGCGATCAGGACCTTGATCATTCAGGGGTGGCCTCTCGCAGGGGGAGTTCGGCGTGGACCAGGAAGTCTTCGCCGTCGGGGGCGGCGGCCAGGGTGCCGCCCAGCAGTTCGGCGCGTTCGCGCATGCCGGAGAGACCGTGGCCACCGACGCCGTGGCCGCTGACGCCGTCGACCGGACCAGCGGTCCGGCGGTTGCGGACGGTCAGCTCCAAGCGGTCGTCGGCGGCGCGAGCCACGACGGTCACCGGGCCGCCGGGCGCGTGGCGGGCCGCGTTGGCCAGGGCTTCCTGCACGATCCGGTACGCCGCCAGGCTCACTGTCTGTGGGAGGGCGGCGGCGGGAAGGACCAGGTCGGCGGCCACATCGAGGCCGGCGCCGCGGGCGGTCTCGATCAGGTCGTCGACCTGGGCGAAGCCGGGCTGCGGGGTGAGCGGCGCGTCCTCGGAGCGCAGGACGCCCAGCAGGCGGCGCATGTCGGTCAGCGCCTCGCGGGCGGCGACCGCGATCGTGGCCAGCTCGTCGCGAGCGGGGTCGGGCAGGTCGCCGAGACGATAGGGGGCGGTCTCGGCCCGTACGGCGATCATCGACATGTGGTGGGCGACCACGTCGTGCATCTCGCGGGCGATGCGGGCCCGTTCCTCCAGGACGGCCCGTTTGGCTCGTTCGAGCTCGGTCAGCTCCTCGCTTTCGGCCAGCAGAGCCTTCGTGCGCCGGCGGCGATGGACGATGTCGCCCAGTGCGGCGATCGCCACCAGGAGCAGGGCGGCGCCCCAGGCGTTCGCCCGTGAGGTGTAGATGAAGACCGGGACCAGGCTGGCGGCGGTCGCCCAGATGGTCAGCGACGAGTTCTCCACTACGGCCAGCCGACCGAGCACGAGCAGGAAGGCGAGGATCTGGACGACGTTCCACGGCCAGGACTCCTTCGGGGGCGCCTCCAGGGAGCCCACGAAGAGCATGACGAAGGCCAGGCGCCACGCCAGCAGGGGCCGACGGAGAGTGAGGACGACCGGGAGCAACGCGCCGATCGTCATGATCACTATCACGATGACGATCAGGTCGCGGGTGTCGTTCAGGTTGGTGCCCATGGCCAGGCCGAGGCCGCACAGAGCCAGCAGACCCAGGGGATACGCATAACTCCAGAAGCGACCCCGCAGCGCCGGGCGGGGCGTCTCTGGTGACCAGAACAGGCGGCGCAGCGGCCCCGTGGCGTTGCGCCGGGTCACCGGGCCGATAGTCTCCACTCCGGCAGGTTACGGCGCTGCCCACGGCGCCGTCGTGCCCCTCGGGTGCTATCCGGCACCCCTACCCGGGTATGAGGAGCGAAGGTCGTGGCTCGCACGGTATTGGTGACAGGCGGCAACCGGGGCATCGGCCTCGCGATCGCGCAGGCGTTCGCTAAGCAGGGCGACCGGGTCGCGGTCACGCACCGGGGCAGCGGCGCCCCCGAGGGCCTCTACGGGGTCCAGTGCGACATCACCGACCCGGCGCAGGTCGACGCCGCCTTCACCCAGATCGAGAAGGACCTGGGCCCGGTCGAGGTGCTGGTCGCCAACGCCGGCATCACCGACGACACGCTGCTGCTGCGCATGAGCGAGGAGCAGTTCGAGCGGGTCGTCGACACCAACCTCAAGGGCTCGTTCCGGGTCACCAAGCGCGCCAGCTCGAAGATGCTGCGCGCCAAGTGGGGACGCATCATCTACATCTCGTCGGTCGTCGGGCTCTACGGCGGACCCGGACAGGTGAACTACGCCGCGAGCAAGGCCGGCCTGGTCGGCATGGCCCGCAGCATCGCCCGTGAGCTGGGCACCCGCAACATCACGGCGAACGTGGTGGCGCCGGGCTTCATCGACACCGAGATGACCCAGGTGCTCTCCGACGACCGCCGGGCCGAGATCATCAAGGCGGTTCCGGCGGGGCGCCTCGCCACGGCCGACGAGGTGGCGGCCGCGGTGACCTTCCTGGCCAGCGACTCCGCCGCGTACATCAACGGCGCCGTGATCCCGGTCGACGGCGGTCTCGGTATGGGCCACTGAATCACATAAAAGGAGATAAAGAACCCGTGTCTGGACTGCTGGCCGGCAAGCGGCTGCTCATCACCGGCGTGCTCACCGACGCATCGATCGCGTTCGCGGCGGCCAAGATCGCCCAGGAGAACGGGGCGAAGGTCGTCCTCACCGGCTTCGGGCGGCTCTCCCTGGTCGAGCGCATCGCCAAGCGTCTGCCCGAGCCGCCGCCGGTCATCGAGCTCGACGTCACCGACCCGGAGCATCTGGCCGGACTGGCCGACCGGGTGCGTGAGCACATGGACGGCATCGACGGCCTCGTGCACTCGATCGGCAACGCGCCGCAGAGTTGCCTCGGAGGCAATTTCCTTAACGCGCCGTGGGAGGACGTCTCCAAAGCGCTCCACGTCTCGACCTACTCCTACCAGTCGCTCGCGGTAGCTTGCCTGCCGTTGATGCAGTCCGGCGGGAGCATCGTCGGTCTCACCTTCGACGCCACCAAGGCATGGCCGGTCTACGACTGGATGGGCGTCGCCAAGGCGGGCCTCGAGTCGGCCAACCGCTACCTTGCGTTGCACCTCGGCAAGCAAGGCATCCGTAGCAACCTGGTGAGCGCCGGCCCGCTGCGGACGATGGCCGCCAAGTCGATCCCGGGCTTCGAGCAGTTCGAGGACGCGTGGTCGGAGCGGGCACCCCTCGGTTGGGACCTGCACGACACCACCGCGGCCGGCAAGGCCATCTGCGCCCTGCTCTCCGACTGGTTCCCGGCTACGACGGGTGAGGTTGTGCACGTCGATGGGGGTTACCACGCGCTCGGTGCGTGACGCGGTGGAATAGTGGACGGGTGGCTTACGACGCGTTCGTCCTGCTGTCCTTCGGTGGTCCTGAGAAGCCCGATGACGTGATGCCGTTCCTGCGCAACGTGGTGCGCGGGCGCGGCATCCCGGACGAGCGCCTGGCCGAGGTGGCCGAGCACTACATGCACTTCGGCGGCGTCTCCCCGATCAACCAGCAGAACCGTGACCTGCTCACCGCCGTACGCGCGGAGTTCTCGAACAACGGCGTCGGCCTGCCGACGTATTGGGGCAACCGCAACTGGCACCCCATGCTCGAGGACACCGTGGCGCAGATGCGCGACGACGGCGTGACCCACGCGCTCGGGTTCGCCACCAGCGCGTACGGCGGTTACTCCTCGTGCAAGCAGTACTGGGAGGACATCGCGAACGCCCGGGCCAAGGTCGGGCCGGGCGCGCCGGTGATCTCGAAGTTGCGCCAGTTCTGGGATCACCCCGGCTTCGTCGAGCCGCACGCGGACGCCGTACGGGATGCTCTGGCCACTCTTGATCAGAGCAGGCGCGCCACCACCCGGCTCGTGTTCACGGCGCATTCGATCCCGGTGAGCATGGCCAAGACCGCCGGCCCGACGGGTGGCCGCTACGAGGCGCAGCTGCACGAGACGGCGCGGCTGGTGGCCGGGAACGACGACTGGGACCTGGTGTGGCAGAGCCGCTCGGGACCGCCGCAGGTGCCGTGGCTCGAGCCCGACATCAACGACCACCTCGAGTCGTTGGCGGAAAAGGGCGTCACCGACGTCGTCGTCAGTCCGATCGGTTTTGTCTCCGATCACCTGGAAGTCATCTGGGACCTTGACAATGAGGCCGCCGACACGGCCAAGCGGCTCGGCCTCGGTTATGCCCGCGCTGCGACGCCGGGCACAGATCCGCGTTTTGTCGACATGGTTCGGGAACTGGTGCAGGAGCGGACCGATCGTGCGCCGATGCAACGGCTCGGTACGCTGCCGGTCTGGGACGACTGCCCGGTCCCGTGCTGTCCGCCACCACAGCGACGAGGAGCGTAATGACAGAGCGCCGTAAGGCCGTTGAAAGCTGGCTCACCGACATGGACGGGGTCCTCGTCCACGAGGGTGTGCCGGTGCCGGGCGCCCCCGAATTCGTGCACAAGATGAAGACGTCCGGTAAACCGTTCCTCATTCTCACGAACAACTCGATCTATACGCCCCGCGATCTGCAGGCCCGCCTGAGCCGCATGGGCATCGAGGTCCCCGAGCAGTCGATCTGGACCGCGGCGCTGGCGACGGCGCAGTTCCTGGCCGATCAGAGGCCGGGCGGCACGGCGTACGTCATCGGCGAAGCCGGTCTGACCACGGCCATGCACGCCGCCGGTTATGTGCTGACCGAGTTCGACCCGGATTACGTGGTGCTCGGCGAGACCCGCACCTACAGCTTCGAGGCGATAACCAAGGCGATCCGGCTCATCGACTCCGGGGCCAAATTCATCTGTACGAACCCCGACGCGACCGGGCCTTCCAACGAGGGCGCGCTGCCCGCCGCGGGTTCGGTCGCCGCGATGATTTCGAAGGCGACCGGGGTCGATCCCTACTTCGTCGGCAAGCCCAATCCGATGATGATGCGCTCGGCGTTGAACACCATCGAGGCGCACAGCGAGAGCACGGCGATGATCGGCGACCGGATGGACACCGACGTGCTCTGCGGGCTCGAGGCCGGGCTCGAGACGATTCTCGTGCTGACCGGCATCAGCACCCGCGAGGAGGCCGACCGCTACCCGTTCCGGCCGTCGCGCATCGTGAATTCGGTGGCCGACCTGATCGACGAGATCTGAGGGGCGCGGATGGGCCATCCGATCATGTTCGACGATGCTCATCCGCACCTTCACCGCGTACGGGAAATCGCCCTTGACCTGCCCGACGCGGCGGAGAAGATCTCGCACGGGCATCCCGCGTTCTTCACGACGAAAGTGTTCGCCTATTACGGCGCTTCGCTCAAGGTCGACGGGGAGTGGGAGCGGCACGACAATTCGCTGCTGGTGCTGCTCGATCCCGACGAACGTTCGTCTCTGCTGGAAGAGCCGCGCTGCTATCTGCCCGCCTATCTGGGTGTGGCGGGGTGGATCGGCGTCGATCTGAGCGACGACACCGACTGGGACGAGATCGCCGAGTTGATCGATGCGAGCTATCGGCTTACGGCCGGGGTGCGCCGCGTGGCGAGGCTCGATCAGGGAATCAGGCGGTCGAGCAGCGGGAACTCGTCGTAGACCTGGTTCCAGTCGCCGAAATGACCGTCGTCGCGCACGATCTGGGTGCCGCCGAGACGGTCGAACATGGCTCGGCCCTGGTGCTCGTCGCAGCCGTACGGGTCGTTGCGTGAATTGACGAAATAGAGATCGCCGGCATTGGCGCGGATCGCTTCCCAGTCGTACGAGTCCTGAAGCACCGGTTCGTCGGAGGTGTTCGGCGGCGTGCAGTAGCCGGCCACGAGGATCGCCTGACCGACCCGGACGTGTTCGAGCAGGGCCAGCAGCAGCGCGGCACCGCCGGAATGGCCGACGAGCACAGTGTCCTCGTCGAAGTGGTGGGCTTTGACGACGGCCGGCAGGAAGTCGGCGATCGGCTCGACGTTGACGCCGGGGTAGGACGGCACCTCGACGTCGAATCCACGCCGGCGAAGGCGTGCGGCCAGCCAGGGATACCAGGCAACGTCAGGGCTCCCGCCCGTCCCGTGGAAAATGATCGCGTTCAAGGCCGGTCTCCCAGATTGTTCACAGCGGCGGTCAGGTGACTTTTCGCGGTTTTGCGTAATAGTGTGGCGGTATGTCGTGGTCGCCGCGCGTTCTCTGGCTGTCGGTGGCCGGATTGCTCATCGTCACTCTGGGCATCGTCGTCGCGGTGACGCGAGACCCGAACGATGTCGTCGTGATGCAGCGTCGCATGCCACCGGCCGTTTCCGCCGCCCCGGTCCCGGCGACTGTCCCCGCCGCCGCGCCCGCGCCGTCCACCCTGAAGAAAATCTCCTACTGGGGCACACCCTCGGGCTTCCCGCGCGACCCGGCCCCCGACTCGCTCGAGCCCGTCAAGGAGGGGCTGCGGCCGCACGGCAAGGTCGCCGTCTACGACGCGCCCGGCGGCAAGGCGCGGGCCTTCCTGCCGACCGACATCAGCGGGCTCCCCGTGACCGTGCCGATCGTCGCGCGCCGCCCCGGCTGGGTCGCGGTCCTGCTGCCCTCGGTCAACCGGCGCGTCGGCTGGCTGCCGCTCACGTCCGGAGACGTACGCCCCCTGCACGACCAGCTCATCGTCGACCTGAGCGACCGGCGGCTCACCTGGCTGCGCGACGGTCAGGAACGCGGTTCGTGGGAGGTGTCGATCGGCTCCCGGCGCACCCCCACCCCGCTCGGACGGACGTACGTGATGGGCCACACCATCACGTCGGGCCGCGTCTATGCCGGCGAGGACGCGATCGTGCTCGGCGCCGTGCCCGACGACAAGGACGCGCTCTCGGCGTCGTTGCGGAACGGCCACACCGCGATCCACGCCTGGAGCGACTCGTCGGCGTTCGGCCGCGACATCTCCAACGGCTGCATCCGCCTGCCCGCCAAGGTGCAGCGCACGCTGTTGAAGAGCATCGGCCTGGGCGCGGTCGTCCACGTCGTGGAATAGGTTCAGCGCAGGCCGACGCAGTCGTGGTCCCAGAAGGTCGCCGAATAGACGAGGGTGCCGGTCATCCACGGCTCGTAGGCGGCCAGCGGATAGACCTGGAAAGCGGCGTCGGGGATGCGCAGCGAGGGCTTCCGGAAACCGAGATCGCCGCCCGCCCGGAAGCCGGCCCTTTCGTAGTAGGCGGGATCACCCTCGAGGAAGACGAGTGGCATCCCCTCCTCGTCGGCGAGCTTCAGGCCCCGCTTGATCAGAGCCTTGCCGACTCCGCCGCGCTGGTATGTGGGGAGAACGGCCAACGGGCTGAGCACGAGTACGTCGACCAGCCGCTCGGGGGCATCCAGAAGGCTCCGCGTGAACATGACGTTCCCCACGACGTGTTCGTCGACCACAGCCACCAGCGACAGCAACTCGGGGTCGTCGCGCTTGAGTGCTTTCACGAGCGCGGCAACCTTGTCGCCGTCATCGCCGAACGCGATCCGATGCACTTCGGGGACGTCGTCGCCGTCCCGCTCAGGCCGTATCTCCATGGCCGTGCAGGCTAGTGGTCCCGGTCGCCCGTCGCACCGGTATTCGCGGCCGGGATGGACTGCGCGGCGATCCGGGCCGGGAAAACCGGATGCCTGCGCCTGGCGTCCGCGGACAGACGTCGGTGGGGTGGCGTAGGCGACCCCCGGATGGCTCTCTAAGCGCTTTCGTCGAAGAACCGGGCCGCGATCGCCGTGTGGATGCTGAAGCCCAGCTCGGCCGGGCCTTTCAGGACTTCCCAGCCGTGGGTTTCCTCGTTGGGGGCTGATACCGGCAACGCCGATGCGTCCGTCAACGGGGGGAACAGGGCGAAGACCAGCAGCGTGCCGTCCGGGGCGCTCACCGCGTCATACAAAAGGGCTGACCCGGCGTCGACGGTCAGGCCCGTTTCCTCGAAGAGCTCGCGGGCGGCCGCGTCCTGCCAGGACTCGCCGTGGTCGATGAAGCCGCCGGGTAGCGCCAGGCGGTCGAGAGCGGGTGGGATCGCCCGCCGCACCACCAGCAGGCCGCCGCCGATCGGCTGGACGGCGACCGCCACCGGGGCCGGGTTGCGGTAGGTCGTCTCGCCGCAGGCGGCGCAGCGGCGCGGCCAAGGCTGGCCCGGCGTGAACCGGGCGCCGCAGAAGGTGCAGTGCTTGAAGCGGTCAGGCATGCAACGGCGAGTTGCACGCGGCGACGAGGGCCTGCCTGCACGCCGTCAGCAGCGGCCGGAGGGCGGCATCGCGTTGCTGGGCCTCATATCCGTTCACGGCGCCGCCGGGCGCGTTCGTCTCGGCCAGGGCGAGCACCTGGTCGAGGATCGACGCGCGGGCGAACAGGCGACGGGCCCGCGGGTCGAAGCCGGCCGGCAGGGTAGCCGTGCTCTCGGGGCGGCGTAACGCCTGCAGGGCGCCGGCCAGCTCGGGTTTCCACTGGGCCACGTCGAGCTTGGTCAGTTGGGTGGTGGCCTCGCTGAGCGCCAGGGTCAGCTCGCCCTCGGCCTCGGCCGCGCCCAGCTGGAAGACCGGGCGGTATTCCTCGACCGGGAAGTAGCGCCACAGGACCGTCTCGAACTCCACGCCGGAGCCGGACACGTGGCGGCGTACCTCGGGCACCACGCCGAACGTGGGCGTCATCACGGCCTCGCCGGAGAGCATCGCCGCGCCGGTGAGCGGGCCGGGGCCGGGCAGGCCGCGCGGGTCGCCGGGGGCGGGCAGCACCAGGCGGATGTCGTCGGGGTGCACCTTGGCGAAGACGGGCAGGCCCTGCGCCAGTGGCACGTCGGTCCAGGTGCCGGGGGCGTCGGCGAAGAGCTGCTCCTCGTCGGCGGAGATCTCGTCGGCCAGCTCGTCGAAGGGGACGAGCCCGGCGCGCCAGGCGCGCACCCAGGCCACGAACCGGGTGCTGCGCCGCGCGGTTCGGGTAGCCGCTTCAGCTGCGGGGGACATGCGAGCAAGGGTACGTGCCCAGCGGGAAGCTTGTCTCGGTCGGAGCGTCAGAAAGCCCGTGTCCCAACGCACGGGTTACCGTGCCTTGCATGTATGGGGAGGACGTGCTCAAGGGGGACTGGCGGCGGCGGAAGGTGGCGCCCGAGGTGGACGCCGAACGCGATCTCGTCGTCGAGGACGCGGAGTCGGGGTTCTGCGGCGCGGTGATCGGGTTCGAGCTGGGCGCGGTGGTGCTGGAGGACCGGCACGGCAAGCGGCGCAACTTCCCGCTCGCGCCGGCCGCGTTCCTGCTCGACGGGCAGCCGGTGACGTTGCGGCGCCCGGCGGCCACACCGCAGCAGGCTACGAGGAAGGTCACAGCTTCGGGGTCGGTGGCGGTCGCGGGCGTACGCGCCCAGGTCGCGAAGGCGAGCCGCATCTGGGTGGAGGGCATCCACGACGCCGCCCTGATCGAGCGCATCTGGGGTGACGACCTGCGCATCGAGGGCATCGTGGTCGAACCGCTGGACGGCATCGACGACCTGGCGGCGGCCGTCCGCGAATTCGGGCCGGGTCCGCGGCGGCGGCTCGGGGTACTGGTCGATCACCTCGTCGCGGGCAGCAAGGAAAGTCGCATCGTCGCCGCGGTGAAGGATCCGGACGTGCTGGTCACGGGTCATCCGTACGTCGATGTCTGGCAGGCCGTGAAGCCCGAGCGGGTCGGCCTGCGGGAGTGGCCCGTGGTGCCGCCGGGACGCCCGTGGAAGGAGGGCATCTGCGAGGCGGTCGGTGTGCGCGAACCGGCCGACATGTGGCGGCGCATCCTGGGCTCGGTGAGCAGCTACAAGGACGTCGAGACGCCGCTGATCAACGCGATGGAGCGGCTGATCGATTTCGTCACCGTGCTCGACGACTGAGAGCTTCCCCCAGGCGTACGGCTGCCTCGGCGAGCCGGTCCGGCGGGTGCGCGGCATAGCCGAGAACCAGGCCCGGCGGACCCGGCTCCATCCGGTGCCACGAGAGCGGATGGACGACCACACCGTACGCCGCCGCGCGCTGGGCCAGAGCCGTGTCGGGCTCATCGCCGTCCAGCATGATCAGGAAGTGCAGGCCCGCCGCGACCCCGGTCACCCGGGCCTGGGGCAGGTGGCGGCGCAGGCCTTCGAGCAGCGCGTCACGGCGGCGGCGCTGACGGGTGCGCACGTTGCGAAGGTGCCGCTCGTAGTCGCCGGTCGCGAGCAGCCGGGCCAGCACGAGCTGCGGCAGCGCGGGATTGCCGAGATCGCTGTCGTGCTTCGCGGTCAGCAGGGCGGGCTGCATGCGGCGCGGGGCGATCAGCCAGCCGAGCCGCATCCCCGGGGCCAGAGACTTCGAGACACTTCCCGCGTACGCCACGTGGTCGGGCGCGGAGCCCTGCAGCGCGGCCACCGGAGCGCGGTCGTAGCGGTGCTCGGCGTCGTAGTCGTCCTCGATGATCAGGCCGCCGGCCGCCGCCCACGCGAGCAGCGCGCGCCGGCGGGCGGGGCTGAGCACGACGCCGGTCGGGAACTGGTGGGCCGGGGTGAGCACGGCCGCGGGTTGGGTGAGCGCGTCGACGACGAGCCCTTCGGCATCGACGGGGACGGGCTCAGGTCGTACGCCCCAATGTTCGAGCTGGTCGCGCGCGCCTCGGGAACCGGGGTCCTCGACCGCGACGGCCGTCGTGCCGGACGCGTGCAACGTCTGCGCCAGCAGGGCGAGGGCCTGCGCGACGCCGCCCACCACGATCACGTCGTCGGGCTCGGCGCGGACGCCCCGGGTGCGGGCCAGCCAACCGGCCAGCTCGGCGCGCAGCTTCGGGGTGCCGCCGGGATCGCCGTAGCCCAGATCGGACGCGGTGATCTCGTTGAGCACCGCCCGTTCGGCGCGCAGCCACGCCGTACGGGGAAAGGCTGATAAATCAGGAATGCCGGGGGACAGGTCGAGGCCTTCGGCGGGTGGGAGCGGCAGGCGCAGGGTCTCGAGGGAGCGGCGGCGGTCGGAGGGCGCGTCGCGGACGTGCGGATGCGCGATGATCGACGTGCCGGCGCCGGTGCGGGCCGCGGCGAGGCCCTCGTCGATGAGCCGCTGATAGGCGTCGACGACCACGCCGCGGGAGACCTGCAACTCGGCCGCGAGTTGCCGGGTGGGCGGGAGCTTCTCGCCGGGCGCGAGCCGCCCGTTGGCCACAGCCTCGCGCAGCCCGTCGGCCAGCCAGCCGGTCAGGCCCTTGGCCGGCGCCTCGTCGGGCCGTAGCTGCAGGAAGTCCGAGCCGGGAATTGGTCCCCCTGGGTCGCCGTCGATTGGTCCTTCAAAGCGGACCATATCGCGCCCAGCATCGGTGGTGTGAAGACAAATCTGCTGCCCGCGCTGGCCGGGGCGACCGGGATGACATTCGTCGGCGGCAGCGTCGCCGTGTCGGGCTTCCTCGCCGACGCGCCCTCGCTGACCATCCAGGCTTTGCGGTACGCCGTGGCGTGCGGGCTCCTGCTGCTGTACTCCCGCGTCGCCGGGAAGCGGGTGCTCCGCCCACGCGGCCGTGAGTGGCTCTGGCTGTGCGGGGTCGTGCTCACCGGCATGATCATCTTCAATGTGGCCCTGGTGCAGGGCTCGCGCCACGCCGAACCGGCCGTGCTCGGGGTCGCGGTGGCCTGCGTGCCGTTGCTGCTCGCGGTGGCCGGACCGCTGCTGGAGGGGCGTTCACCCGCCCGGCGGCTGATCGTGGCGGCGCTGGTGGTGACGGCCGGGGCGGCGCTCGTGCAGGGACTGGGCCGCACCGATGGCGTGGGCCTGCTGTGGGCGCTGGTGACGTTCGCCTGCGAGGCCGGCTTCACGCTGCTGGCCGTGCCGGTGCTGGGCCGCCACGGGCCCCTGGGAGTGTCGGTGCACTCGACGTGGATCGCCGCGGTCGCCTTCGGGATCGGCGGTGTCGTCGGCGAGGGGCCGGCCGCGGTGCTGCGCCTGCGGCTCGACGACGTGCTGGCCGGGGTCTACCTGGCCGTCGCGGTCACCGCCGTGGCGTTCGTCCTCTGGTACACGTGCGTTCAGCGGCTCGGCTCCGCGCGGGCGGGCCTGCTGACCGGCATCGCCCCGATCTCGGCCGCGGTTGTCGGCGTGGCCCTCGGCGGCCCGATGCCCGGCTTGCCGGTGTGGCTCGGCGTGGCTGTTGTCGCCGGAGGCTTGGCCCTCGGCTTCCGCCCCCACCCGACACCTCAGGACGCGACAGCCCCAAACCACGCGATGGCCAGCGCCACCTCCTGACACACAAGCCACGGTGTCACCGAGTTCTCCCCGCACGATCGAGGGCGGGGCGTCTCACGCCCGAAACCCGCTTACGGCCGGCTGCTCATCTGGCGCCCGAATCCTGTTCTCGTTCGGCCGGACGGGGCGGATGCTTCGGTGGCCGGCCGCGCGGGGCGGGTCGGCCATGCTTGAGCCGCCTCGGTCGAGCGCAGGCCCGGGGCGGTCGAGCGCAGGCCCGGGGCGGTCGAGCGCAGGCCCGGCGCGGGCGCAGGGGGCGCGGGGGACGACGGTCTGCAACTGCGGGGAGCGAGGTGTTGGAGGAGACGTACAAAGTGGGTTTCATGCCAGGTGGTGCGGGTCACGGCTGAAGACGAAGGTGGCGATGTCCAGGGCTGAGACGGCGCCGTCCTCCGCCCGCAGTATTTGCAGGATCTCGCCCTCGTTGTCGCCGGTGATGCCGCGCCAGCGGTCGGGCCCCTCGCGGGTGAACCGTGTGCTGTGGTTGGGGCCGGTCATGTCCAGTGCCTCGCCGTCGGCGGTGATCTCGAACTCGCGGCCCATCCACCACCAGCGACCGACGACCGTGGCGGCTTCCCCGGTCGGCGCGGCGGGCGGCAGCCAGGGCAACGGCAGCGTGGGCTCGGCCTCGACCGCCGCGGTGAGGGCTTCCAGGGCGACGTCCTTGATCGTTGTGCCCGTGAGCCCGTACGAGTTGGCGAAGGAGATCACCCCGAGCCGGCTGCGGCGGTGCACGGCGAACTGCGCGACGTAGCCGGGCATCGAGCCGCCGTGCCCGACGTAGACGCGTTCGCCGACGCGGTAGAGCTGCGGACCGAGGCCGTGGCCGCCGGTCCACGACTCGAGGTCGCTGATCACGACCGGGGCGCACATCTCGTCGACCGTCTCGCGGGCCAGCACGGTCGGGGCGGGGTCGGTCCAGAAGGCGGCCCACTTGGCCATGTCGGTGATCGTCGACCAGAGCTGGCCGGCCGGAGCCATCGCCCCCGAGTCGAGACGCGGCTCCTCGTGCAGCGAGCCGTCCAGCGCGTGGACGACATAACCGCGGGCGAACGGCTCGACCGGGTTGTAGCTGGTGCGCTTCATGCCCAGCGGGTCGAGCACGCGCTTGCCGGCCAGCGTCGCCCAGCTCTCGCCGGTGACGCGTTCCAGCACGGCGCCGAGCAGGCCGTACGCCAGGTTCGAGTAGCGGTAGCGGCGGAACGGCGGGCCGGCGACCTTCTCGTAGCCGAGTTCGGCCAGCAGCTTGTCGACGTCGCCGCCCGGGGCGCGTTCCCACCAGGGCCCGTCGGGTTCGCGCTGCAGGCCGGAGACGTGCCCGAGCAGCTGGCGCAGGGTCACGCCGCCGATCGGCGTACCGGGCAGATGGCGGTAGAGCAGGTCGTCCAGGGCGAAGAATCCCTCGTCGCGCAGTTGCAGGACGAGCGCGGCGGTGATCGTCTTGGTGATCGAGCCCAGGCGGTACTGGGTCTTCGCGTCGGGGCGTGGTTGCTCGCCCGCGAAGACCTGGTGAAGCACCGCGCGATCCCGCACGATCGCCAGGGCGAGAGACGGCGTACGCCCCTCGGCCTGGGCTCGGACGGCGATCTCCTCGACCCGTCGGCCGGTCTCCGGCAGCAGCGACACGGTGGACCCTCTCGATATACGACTGGTGGGTATAACTTCGCTTCGCCGATATGGCTACGCGGCCGGGGTCCGCTTTGATGGCAGTTCCGTGACATTTTCGGCGAACGCCCACGGAGCGTCGCCGGACGTGCGCGGGCATGACACGATCGATGTGTGGAAGCAGTCCTTTGGATCGTGTTGGGCATCGCCTTGGCGATCGCCGAGGCTTTCACGGCCACGTTCTTGATCATTTTCTTCGGGATCGGGGCTTTCGCCGCGGCTGGGGCGGCTGCCCTCGGCGCGCCCCTGCTGGTTCAGGTCATCGTCTTCGCGCTCGTCTCCGGGCTGTCGGTGGGGGCGCTCCGCCCGATCATCCTGCGGCACGCCAAGCCGGCGCTCGAGACGGGGGACACCCCGTTCGGCATCGAGGCGATCGAGGGCACCCATGCCACCGTTCTCGAAGAAGTCGACGGCGCGCACGGCATGATCAAGATTGACGGCGAGCACTGGCAGGCCCGCTCGTTCGACGGCCACGAGAAGTACCTTCCGGGCGAACGCGTCCGGGTCATCAAGGTCAACGGCGCCACGGCGATCGTCTGGCGCGACGATCTGCCCAACATATAGAGAGGAGTGCCATGGAAGCTGTGATCGGCGTCCTCATCATCGTGATCGTGGTGTTTGCCATCGTCACGCTGCTCCGGTCCGTCCGCATCGTCCCGCAGCAGCGCATGGATGTGGTCGAGCGCCTCGGAAAGTACAAGCGGACCCTCAGCCCGGGCCTCAACCTGCTGGTGCCGTTCGTCGACTCGGTACGCAGCAAGGTCGACATGCGCGAGCAGGTGGTCTCGTTCCCGCCGCAGCCCGTGATCACGTCCGACAACCTGGTCGTCTCGATCGACACGGTGCTCTACTTCAAGGTCGTCGACCCGGTCCGCGCGACGTACGAGATCTCCAACTTCCTGCAGGCGATCGAGCAGCTCACGGTCACCACCCTGCGTAACGTCATCGGCTCGCTCGACCTCGAGCGCGCCCTGACCAGCCGCGAAGAGATCAACCGTCACCTCTCGACGGTGCTCGACGAGACCACCGGCCGCTGGGGCATCAAGGTCACCCGGGTCGAGATCAAGGCGATCGAGCCCCCGCCGAGCATCCGCGACTCGATGGAGAAGCAGATGCGCGCCGAGCGGGAACGCCGCGCCACGATCCTCAACGCCGAGGGCCACAAGCAGGCCCAGATCCTCACGGCCGAGGGTGAGAAGCAGGCCGCGGTGCTGCGCGCCGACGGTGACCGCCAGTCGCGCATCCTGCAGGCCGAGGGCCAGGCCAAGGCCATCCGTACGGTGTTCGACGCGATCCACCAGGCCAACCCGTCGCAGAAGGTGCTGGCCTACCAATACCTCCAGGCCCTGCCGCAGATCGCGAACGGCACCGCCAACAAGGTGTGGATCGTGCCGACCGAGCTGACCAAGGCCCTCGAGGGCATGGGCGGCGCGCTGGGCGGCCTGGCCAACATGGTCGGCGACGTGCCGTCGGCCTCGGTCAACTCCGAGTCGGTCGAGCGCGAGGCCGCCGCCGCGGCCGAGGCGGCCGCCCGCGAGGCGGAGAAGGTCAACGACCAGGTCCGTGTCGCCGAGGCCCAGGTCAGCGGCGACCCCGACAAGACCACCATCCTGCCGCAGCCCGAGCTGTCGGCCGGCGAACCGATCCCGCCGTCGGCCGCCCTGGGCAGTGCCGACTACAACGGCGCGGTCGACCGAGAACGCGCCTGACACGAATGGCCGGCCCCACGGGGCCGGCCATTCTCATATGTCCTCGTCGTCGCGGCCCAGCTCCCAGAAGGCGACAGCGGCCGCGGCGGCCACGTTGAGCGAGTCGACGTTGCGCCGCATCGGGATCTTGACGGGCACGTCGCTGGCCGCCATCGCGTGCTTCGACAGGCCGGGGCCCTCGGCGCCGAGCAGCAGCGCGGCCTTGCGCCGCTGGTCGCCGGTGAGCCGCTGCAACGGCACCGCCTCGGGCGCCGGAGTCAGGGCCAGCACGGTGAAACCGCTGTCCCGCAGAAGTTGCAGCCCGTCGGGCCAAGGTTCCAGCCGCGCGTACGGCACCGCGAAGACCTCGCCCATGCTGACCCGCACGCTCCGCCGGTAGAGCGGGTCGGCGCACGTCGGGGAGAGCAGGACGGCGTCGATGCCGAGCGCGGCCGCGCCCCGGAACACCGCGCCGATGTTGGTGTGGTTGTTGACGTCTTCCAGCACGGCCACGCGACGGGCGGTGGCGATCACGTCTTTCGCCTCCCGCAGTGGTTCGCGGTGGAACGAGGCCAGGACGCCGCGGTGCACGTGGAAGCCGGTGGCCTTCTCGAGCACGGCGGGGGTGGCCGCGTAGATCGGGGCGTCGCCGGGCAGGTCGGCGATCTGATCGGTGCGTTTCGCGTCGATCAGATAGGACCGGGGGCGGTAGCCGGCCCGCAGCGCGCGGCGCAGCACCAGCTCACCTTCGGCGATGAACAACCCGTTGGGTGGCTCCCACTTCGTACGCAGTTCGAGGTCGGTCAGGGCGCGGTAGTCGCCGAGGCGGTCGTCGTCGGGCTCGGTGATGAGGTGAACGTCGGGCACGGCGCTCAGTCGACCCGGTAGGTCAGGTGGGTGGCGTGGCCCGACACGCGCACGTGGACCTGGCGCAGGTTGCGAGGCACGGCGCCCTCGAACAGCCGGGTGCCCCCGCCGAGCAGCACCGGGGCCAGATGGAGACGGACCTCGTCGACCAGGCCCGCGTCGATCGCCCCGCGGACGGTCGTGCCGCCGCCCATGATGACCACGTCGCGGTCGTCGGCCAGGGCGATGGCCTTGTCGACGGCGCTGGCCAGGCCGTCGACGACGAACGTGAAGCGGTCGGCCAGGCGGACCTCGGCCGGCGGCGTGCGGGTGACGACCAGGACGGGCGGCTGCGCGGCCAGGTCGGCGCCGTAGCCCATGTCGTCGCTCCAGCCCCCGGGGCCGTCGACGATGTCGAACAGGGCGCGGCCCATGATGACCGCGCCGGTCGCGTCGGTCGTCTCGCTCAGGACGGCGCGGTCGATCGCGTCGCCGTCGAGCGCCCAGGTGTGCAGGCCCTCACCGCCCCGGCCCAAGCCCTGGCCAGGACCGGGATCAGGGCCCGTGACGAACCCGTCCAGCGACACCGAGATGTCGGCGACCACCTTGGCCATGCCCGCTCCTTCCGCCGGCCCCGGAGGTCCCGGGCCTGGAGCGAGCATGCCATTCGGGTACGACGTTTCAGTGCTTGGGGATGAGCCGGCTGCCCGTCCAGGCCAGCCCGGTGCCCGCCGCGAGCAGCAGCAGAGCGCCGACGGTGGGCAGCGGGCGCTGGGCGTGTGCTCCGGCGCCGATGGCCACGGCGGCCAGCATGAGCAGCACGCCGTCGGCCGGGTTGACCAGGCGGGAGCGGAACACGGCCCAGCCCAGCAGCACCCAGCCGGCGCCGACGGCGGCGGTCGCGGCTACCTCGACCAGCCGCAACTGGTCGGCGGGGAGTGGGGAGCCGGCGGCGGCCGTGCCGGTCGGCAGGGCGGCCAGCGGCAGGGTCACGACGAGACCGGCCAGGCCGATCAGCAGGCCGAGCAGGGCGAAGTGGCGGGAGCGGGCGCCGGCGAGCAGGCCGGCCAGGGCGATCATCGCGACGGCCGACAACCAGTCGCCGGCCACCGTGACCAGCAGAGGGCCGGGCGCAGTGTCGATGCCGAGAGTGGTCCAGCCGTGCAACAGGGCCGCCGCGGGCAGCGCCCAGAGAGCCAGACGCGCGTAACGCCGCACACCCCAGACCCACACAGCTTCCCGTACGGGGAGACGGTGCTCGTCGTCCGTGGAACCGGCACCGCCGACCCAGGCGGGAGATACGCGCAGCGGTCGTCCACTCGCTGTCTGCTGATGGCTGGTGCTCATGGTCGTGCCTTCATGGCTCCGCCTCGTGGGCTCAAGCCGAGCGGCTCGGGGGCACCGTCGGGATCCTGGGTGCAGCCTTCCAGCCGCCGGACGGACTCGCAGCGGATTCTCAGAAATCCCCCGCCGGGAAACTGTCGTAGGCGAGGCGGAGGATGTCCGCATGAACGCAGAGCTTCCCGTCCCCCCTCTGGCCGAGCTCCGACAGCGCCGCAGCGTCAAGTGGCAGAGCCACCCCGGCGATGTGCTGCCGCTCTTCGTCGCCGAGATGGACTACTCGCCGGCCCCGCCGGTCAGTGCGGCCCTGTCCGAGGCGATCCACCGCGGCGACCTCGGCTACTGCACGCCCGGCCCCGAGCTGGGCAAGGCGTTCTCCGCGTTCGCGGGCCGGCGGTGGGGGTGGGAACCCGACCCGACCGGGGTGACCGCGGTGACCGACGTCGGGGTCGGCGTGGTCGAGCTGCTGCGCCGGCTGATCCGCCCCGGCGATCCCGTGGTGATCAGCCCGCCGGTTTACCAGCCCTTCTTCCACTGGGTGCCCGAGGCGGGCGGTCGCGTCGTCGAGGTGCCGTTGAGCGGCGGCCGGCTCGACCTGGCCCGGCTCGAGGCCGCGTTCGCCGCCCACCCCGCGGCCTACGTGCTCTGCAACCCGCAGAACCCGGTCGGGCGCGTCCACACCGCCGACGAACTCACCGAACTCGTACGGCTCTCCCGGCTCTACGGCGTGCCGATCATCAGCGACGAGATCCACGGCCCGCTTGTGCTGCCCGGGGCGACGTTCACGCCGCTGCTGACCCTGCCCGGTGCGGCCGAGGTCGCGCTCAGCGTGGTGTCCGCGAGCAAGGCCTTCAACCTGGCCGGCCTCAAGTGCGCCGCGATCGTGAGCGCCTCGCCGGCCATGTCGCGGGTCGTCGACGGGCTGTTCGCCGAGGTCACCGAGCGCACCGGGCACCTCGGGGTGATCGCGTCGGTCGCGGCCTTCACCGAGGGCGACTCCTGGCTGGCCGAGCTGGTCGAGACCCTGGCCGCCCGGCGCGCCCAGCTCGGGTCGCTGCTGGCGGCGAAACTGCCGGCGCTGCGCTGGGTTCCGCCCCAGGCGACCTACCTGGCCTGGCTCGACGCGTCGGCGCTGGGCCGCGACGCCGAGCCGCGCAATCGGTTCCTCTCCGAGGCCCGGGTCGCTCTCGAACCGGGCACCAAGTATGGCGCCGTCGGTTCCGGATATGTCCGGCTGAACTTCGCCACCAGTCCCGAAATTCTCACCGAGGCGGTGACCCGGATGGCCGGCGTGCTGCCTGTCTCGCGGTAGCGGGGCGCGGCCGCCCGTCCGGCAGTACGGTTGTACTGGTCGATCGATCCGCGGAGCGGGGGTGTGTCAGTGGCGTCGTCGGGATCGGGCTCGGGCCCCGCGGCGGACGAGCATCTGCTCGCCCTGCTGCGCGCGATCCGGCTGCGGCAGGCCGCCCCCGACGCGGTCGCGTCCGGCATCGCCGACACCGTCGAGGCCCTTCGCCGGCCGGAGGAGGCGGCCCACCAGGCGCTGCCGCCCGGCGAGACCCACGAGGCCCTGCCACCGGGCCGCACCCCGCCGAGCCTGCCCGCCCTGCCGTCCCACCACGACGACGACGTCCGGGCCGGCCAGCAGCTTCGGCCCCGCTGGGCGTCCTCGACCCCGGAGCAAATCGGAGCAGTCACTCCGGTTGAGTTGCCCGGGGGTTCCGGGGGAACGCCGGGTTCGGGCGCGCGGTCGGGTTCCCCGCCAGGCACAGACGTGCCGCTGGCTGACTCGCCGGGTTCGGTTGCGCGGCCGGCTGACTCCCCGGGATCTGTTGCGCAGCCGGCTGATCCGCCGGGCTCGCTTGCTCGGCCGGCAGGCAAGCCGGGCCTTGGCCCGTCTGCCCTGGCCGGTGGTGACTCGGCTGATCGGCCGGAGTCCGGCTCGTTCGGTCACTCCGGTTCGGTCGAGACCGGGGCGGAGGGTTCCGGCGGGACGGCGGCGCCGGGGCGGTCGTTCTGGGAGCACAGCCGGGCGCGGCCGGTGCCGCCGGCGTTCAAGCGTGGGCCCGCGCGGTCGGGGCCTGACAAGTTCGGCGGTGGCGAAGGCGCGCCGGCGAGCGGGCCGGTCACTGGGGGCGAGGGCGGGTCGGTCGCTGGGAGCGAGGGCGTCGGGCGAGCGGCATCGTCGAGTGGCGCCAGACGGCCGGCGTGGACGCCTCTGATCGACCCCACCCGCGCCTCGGGGCGAGAGCTTCCCGCTGAGACGGTGACTCCGGAGTCCGGATCGGACGACCTCGGTGAGCTGCTCGACTCCGCGAGCGTGGACCACCCGGAATCGCCGACTTTGGACGATGGCTACGAGCACGGACTCAGCGGGCACGAGGGTGTGCTGGAGCGTGACAGCCGGGCTCGCTGGACGGGAGGCGGGTCGGCACCGGTCGGTGACGACGTCGAGCCGGCACCGCCCGGGTCCGGGCCGTTCTTCGCGCGGGAGCGCCGCCGCGGATCGGCCTATCCGTCGACCGGCTCCGGCAGCGAGGCCCGCGAGACCTCGGGCCGGGAGCCCGCGATCACCGACGGCGAGGCGCTGACGCCCGACGAGGTCGGCCGGTACGCGGATGTGGAGGCGGTGGGGAAGCCCAGTCGCAATCGGTTCGCGGGGCTCGGAGGCAAGCGCGGGGAGAGCGGGGTGCGGCCCGTTGTGGAGCCGTCCCTGATGGAAGGAACCGAGGTCGAGACGGGGCCGCGGCCCGAGTGGGCCTTGGGGAGTGGGGCGCGGGCTGACCGCGTACGGAATGAGGGTGGGTCTTTGCGGGGAGAGAGTGGCGCGCACGCGACTCGTGCGGGAGCGCCGGCGCCGCGGTTGCCAGGGTTCGACATGCCGCACGTCATGCCGCCGATGGTGGCGCGAGCGAGAAGTGCGGCGGGGGACGGGATGGACCCGGCCGACGACGCGTTGCTGCGAGAGACGCAGCGGCTGCTGAGCACGAGTCTGACCTTCGCGGGCGGGCCGGTCGAGGTGGCCGAGCGGTTGCGGTCGGCGTTGATGCAGGCCCATCCGTCGCTGATGGAAGCTCTGCCGGGCGGGCCGCGCACGCGGACGGGGCAACTCGCTCGCGCGCTGACCTGGCTCGTGCACCACCTCGACCGGCCGCCGGCGCTGGTCGAGGGTACGGGCAAGCTCGGGATGGCGCTGGCCGCGTGCGGGGTCGAACCGGCGCAGCTGCAGCTCGTCGGGGCGGCCCTGGCCGAGGCGATGCGCGCGGGCATGGCCCCGGGGCAGTGGCGGCAAGACTTCGACCTGGCGTGGCGTTCGACGTGGCAGCACGCATACGAGTGGATCGCCCACGGCATGGCCCGCGCGGCCCACGAGCCGCTGGTCTGGGACGCGACCGTGGTCGAGCACGACCTGCGGCGACCCGACCTGGCCGTGGTGCGGTTGCAGCCGACGCTGCCGATGCCGTTCCGTCCGGGACAGTTCGCGCGGGTGCGGGTGGCCGAGCTGCCGCAGATCTGGCGGCCCTATTCGCTGGCCGGGGCGCCGCGGCGCGACGACCTGATCGAACTGCACGTGCGGGCCAAGACGATCACCGGGGTGAGCGGCACGCTGGTCCACCGCACGAAGGTGGGCGACCACGTGGCGCTGGCTCCGGCCGAGGGCGCGATGGCCCTGCCCGCCGATCCGGGCCGCAACCTGCTGATGATCGCCGGCGACACCGGGGTGGCCCCGCTGAAGGCGCTGCTCGCCGAGCTGGCCGACACCGGCGACGAGCGGTCGGCCGTCCTGTTCTGGGGCGTCCGCGATCTGGGCGAGCTCTACGACATCGAAGAGATCGCCGAGCTGGCCCGCCTCGCGCGGCGGGCGACAGTGGTGCCGGTGGTTTCCGAGGGCGACCCCGGACCGTACGCGTCGGGCCTGGTCACCGACGCCGTCGCGGCCTACGGCGAATGGTCCGATCACGAGGTCTACCTCGCCGGGCCTCCGCTGATGCTGGCCGTCACGAGCGCCGCCCTGCACCAGCTCGGCGTCGCCCCGGAACGCATCCACCACGACCCGCCGGAGTGAGGAGGTCGACGACCTGCGGGAGTGAGGGCCGGCGGCGTCGGGGCCGGCGTGCGGGAGTGGGGGCCGGCGGTGTCAGGACCGGACCGCGGGAGTGAGAGCCGTTACTCCGGTGGTGGGACCTTGTAGCCGGGGACTGACGGCCAGCGGACGGTTAGGACGACCGACTCTTGTTCGGCCAGCCAGGAGTGGTCGACGCCGCGGCCCCACACGACGTAGTCGCCGGGCTCGGTGAGCACGACCGTGCGGTCGGGGAACTCCATATGGAAGCGGCCGCTGATCAGGATGAGCAGGGCGGTGCGCTGCTCGCCGGTCACCCACCGGGCGCGGCGGTCGCCCTTCGGGTGGCGGCCCCACTTGATCTCGACCTCGCTGCTGTGCCGCGGGTCGCCGTCGGGCCGGAAGTGCCCGAGCAGCCAGCCCTGCTCCCCGGGCGCGTCAAGATCGGCCTTGCCGACGTAGAGCGCGCCCGGCGGAACCTCGCTCGGCGCCTCACCGTCCGCACTTGCCGGGAGCTCGCTCGGCGCCTCGCCGTCCGCACTTGCCGGGAGCTCGCTGAGCCCTTTGCCGTCCTCGCGGTTGATCATGGTGGGTTGCCTCAGAGGGCGTCGGTGAGGATCTTCGCGTACGCGGCCGGGACGTAGGTCGGGCCGCCGGGGGTGAGGACGTCCTCGCGAGAAGCCGTCGACCACGCCTCGGCCGGAACCGCCTTCCGCAGGGCGACCAGCACTGGGGCGTCGTCGTCCAGCATGGACAGGGCGACCAGCGACTCCTCGACCTCGCCGACGCACTCGAACGGCTTGTGGGCGTCGATGCCCAGCAGTTCGAGGAAGCCGGGAAGCTGAGCCTCGTCGGCGAACAGGTCGTGACCGAAGATCTTGGTGAGGCGGGAGCGTTCCATCGCGGGGGCCATCGCCAGGAAGACGAAGCGGCACTTCGGGCAGTCGCCGCACCAGCGGGCCGTCGGATCGTGCAGCTTGAACGCCTTGTTACAGCTCGTGACCACATCGTCGTACTGCGTGTGACGGGCGAAGAGCTGGGCGATGTGCAGTTCGGACAGCGAGCGCAGCAGCGAGAAGTACGGCTCGGTCAGCCCGGCGTGGGTGGTCACCGCGTCGCGCAGCAGACCCTCGGCCTCGACGCCCTTCGACCACTGGTGGTTGACCTCGTGACCGTTCCAGATCAGGTTCGGGTCGGAGGCCGAGCGCTCGTTCGACATCACCACCGGGCCGAGGCCGTGCCAGACGGCGGTCGCGATCGCGATCAGCGAGTTGATCGCGGTGACCGGGATGTGGCCGTTCAGGGCGCCGGCCTTGTTCAGCTCGAACAGGCGCGGGTCGAGCTTGCGGCTCGCGGCCAGCGCGGGCAGGCCGGAGGCGGCGTTCACGTTCTTGATCACCGGGTTGGGGTTGACCGAGAACGGCACCGGGTCGAGCCCGGCCGCGCGCAGGATCTCCAGCGTGACGATCGAGTCTTTGCCGCCGCCGACCGCCGACAGCGGCCGTCCCTGGCTGTTGTCGACCGGCTCAGGTGCGTCGACGGCCCCGCCGGGCACCTCGACGGCGAGTTCGAGCACGTGGGCGAGCTGGTTGCGGTAGGCGTACTCGGCCATGCCCTTGGTGTAGACCGCCGTGAAGTAGTCGGCCACCGCGGGCGCGAACGGCTTCGGCGCGACGACCCGGGGTGGGGCTCCGACCTTGAAATAGCTCACGCCGGCGACGACGTGCAACAGGTCGAGCACGGCACCCAGCGCGGCCGGCACCGGGCGAGGCTCACCCGCGGGCACGGGCAGCGTGATCACCTCGGTGAAGTGCAGCGGGTCAGGACCGTCGAGCACGTAATCGAACGTCGCCACCCCGGTGGAGGGGTCGAAGGCGTACGAAGGGAAGCGCATGACGTCGAACTGCACCCGGGAACTCCTGTCTGAGGGCCGACCGGCAATACTAGTGCGACTCGTCGAAGAGGAGAGAAACGTGCGCCTGGCAGACCTGAAGGGCCGGTCCGTGGCGGTCTGGGGCACGGGCCGCGAGGGCCGCGCCGCGGTGACCGCGATCGCGCCGCACGGGCCGTCGCGCCTCATGGCCGTCGACGACAGTGCCAACTTCCTCTCCGTCGAGTGGGAGGGCGAACTGGCCGCCCTGGCCCCGCTGGCCGGCGGCGAGCACGCCTTCGCGGCCCTGGTCTCGGCCGACGTGGTGGTGCGATCCCCGGGCGTGCCGCAGACCCACCCGTGGATGACCGAGCTGCGTACGCGGGGCGTTACGGTCACCGGCGGTAGCGCGCTGTGGATGGCCGCTCACTCCGCGCGCACGATCGGGGTCACCGGCAGCAAGGGCAAGAGCACGACCTCGGCCCTGATCAGTCACCTGCTCGCGGCGGTCGGCCGGCCCAACGTCTTCGGCGGGAACATCGGCGTGCCGCTGCTCGACCTGCCCGACGCCCCGCTCTACGTGCTCGAGCTGTCCAGCTATCAGTGCTCCGACCTGACCGACTCGCCCCAGGTCGCGGTGGTGACGTCGCTCTTCCCCGAGCACCTCGACGCGCACGGCGGCGAGCAGGAGTACTACCGCGACAAGCTGAACCTGCTCCGCCACGGACCGGAAATGATCGTCGTCAACGGCGTGGACGAGCGACTGCGCGACGAGATCCGCGGCGTGACCGACGCGAACGGCTTCCCGCCCATCCCGGCCGCCGCCGACGACTCGCGGTTCCGGGTCGAGGGCGGCACCGTCTTCTGCTCCGACGAGCCGCTGTTCCCGCGCGCGGCGCTGCGGCTCAAGGGCGAGCACAACGGGCGCAACCTGTGCGTGGCGCTGGCCGTGCTCGACGGGCTCGGCGTCGACGTGCCGGGGGAGAAGGACGCCCTGGCCGCGGCGGTCGCGTCGTTCGAGGGCCTGCCACACCGGCTCAGCGAGATCGCCGACCCGTCCGGCCTGACCTTCGTCGACGACACCCTGTCGACGACGCCGCACTCGGCCATGCACGCCATCGACGCGTACGCCGACCGGCCGCTCACCGTCCTGCTGGGCGGAGCCGACCGCGGTCTCGACTACTCACCGTTGCGTCATTTCCTCACCGACCGCGAACTGACCGTGATCGGCCTGCCCGACAGCGGGCCTCGCATCCTGGCCGAGCTGGCCGGCCTCCCGAAGATCAAGACGGTGCCCGCCGAAGACCTGGCCGACGCCGTACGACTGGCGCGCGAGCTCACCCCGGCGGGCGGAGTCGTGCTGCTGTCGCCGGCCGCGCCCAGCTACGGGCAGTTCCGCAACTTCGAACACCGCTCCGAGGCCTTCGTCGAGGCGATCAACGCGACCGCGTAGCGATCGGGTCCGCGCAGCGAGATGACCGCGCTGGGGAACGCGTCCGTGCGGCGAGCCGTCCGCGCAGCGAGCCGTCCGCGCAGCGAGCCGTCCGCGCAGCGAGCCGTCCGCGCAGCGAGCCGTCCGCGCAGCGAGCCGTCCGTGCTGGGGAACGCGACCGTGTGGCGAGCCGTTCGCGGGCTCGGGGGACCGCGCGCGGGCGGCTGGGTGACCGCCGGGTCTGAAGCCGGTGGCCGCGTGACCGCCTTTCGTGGCAGCTGAGTATGCGCTGGTGGCGAGGGCGGCCGGATCGGCGTGGAAGTCGACGAGGCGTACGGGAAGATTCTGTTTCGGCGGTGACGATTGTGTTTCAAAGCCGCCAAGAGATGGGCTTTCCGGCCTAAGGGTGATCGGCTGATCGGGCTGCGGCCGGATGCCGAGCGGGCCATGTCAAAACGGGATCAAACCGCCCACGTGATGGCGGTCACGCCTTAACGGCCATTTGCGGATCGATGGCGGTCAAGTGGCGGGCGCGTAACACGCGTTCATCGGCGCAGGCCAGGTAACGGTTTGAAAACTTCGCCCGAATCCTTGACACAGAGGGCCGTTCAGTAAGAAATTTTACCGCGACAGTAAACACTGTTTCCTGAAGGGGAGGCCCATGAGCGAGCCGGAGATGGACGGCGCCGCGTCGACCGCGGTTGTCGACTCCCTGGTTCGGGCTGACCCCGACGGCTCGGACAAATCGAACGCCGGGCAGGGTGTGCTGGCGCGCGTGCGTTCGCTGCTGCCGGAGTTCACGGGGGCGTTGCGGCGCGTCGCGGAGCAGGTGCTGACCGACCCGGCCGCGGCGAGCAGGGCCACCATCGTCGAGCTCGCCGAGCGCAGTGGCACCTCGCCTGCCACTGTCACCCGGTTCTGTCGCGCGCTCGGCTTCGATGGCTACGCGGACCTGAGGCTCGGCATCGCCGCCGAGACCGGCCGGGCCCGCAGTGCCGGCTGGACGGTCGACATCGGACGCGAGATCCAGCCGGGCGACCCTCTCGAGCGGGTCCTCGGACAGATCATGGCGGCCGACACCCAGGCCATGCACGACACGGCCGCGCTGCTCGACCTCGCCGAGGTGGAGCGGGCCGCGGTCGCGATCGCCGCGTCGAGCCGGGTCAACATCTTCGGGGCCAGCGGAAGTGCGCTGGTCGGCGAGGAGATGCAGTTCAGCCTGCACCGCATCGGGGTGCCGGTCTGGGCCTGGACCGATGTGCACAACGGTCTGGCCAGCGCCGCCCTTTCCCGGCCCGGCGACGTCGCGCTCGGCATCTCGCACTCGGGCGAGACCGGCGAGACCATCGAGCTGCTCGCCGAGGCGAGCAGCCGGGGCGCCACCACCATCGCCCTGACCAGCTTCCCGCGCTCGCCGCTGGCCGAGCTGGCCGACATCACCCTCGTGACTGCCACCCAGGCGACGACCTTCCGGCCGGACGCCCTCAGCGCACGCCATCCGCAGCTCGTCGTCCTCGACCTGCTCTACGTCGCCGTCGCGCAGCGGACCCACGAACGTTCCCACGCGGCCTTCCAGCGCACCGCTCAGGCGGTGCACGGGCACAAGGCGGCGAAGGACGACAGCTCCACGTGACACCCGCCCACGAGGTCGCTTGACAGGCGACTTCCCGAATGTGAGCCTCACGTACCTTGTGGTGATTTATCTACCAGAAGCGAACAGCAAGCACTGAGGAGATGCTGTGACCGACATATTCACCAAGCCCGAGCTGGATCGTCGTACGCTGCTGCGTCGTGCCGCCGCCGTCGGTCTGCTGGCCACCCCCGCCGTGGGCATGCTCAGCGCGTGCGTCGGCAGCTCCGACGAGGGCACCCAGGAGCAGGCCACCGGCACGAAGTCGGCGGACAACCCGCTCGGCATCGACCCGAAGGCCGGCGTCGAGATCGTGATCTTCAACGGTGGTCTGGGCACGGACTACGCCACCAAGGTGGACACTCCGCTCTTCAACAAGAAGTGGCCGGAAGCCAAGATCACCTACTCGCAGACCGAAGAGATCTCGACGGTCATCCAGCCCCGCATCAACGCCGGCACCCCGCCGGACATGATCAACAACTCGGGCTCGAAGCTCATGGACTTCGGCGCGATCGTCAAGGCGGGCCAGGCGGCCGACCTGACCGACCTGTTCGCCGCCCCGTCGCTCGACATCGCCGGCAAGACCGTCGCCGAGACCCTGGTTCCGGGCGCGGTCGAGCAGGGCAGCTACGACGGCAAGCCGTTCGCCGTCAACTACGCGTACACGGTCTTCGGCCTCTGGTACAACGCCGCGCTGTTCAAGAAGAACAACTGGACCGTGCCGGCCACGTGGGCCGAGTTCACCGCGCTCTGCGACAAGATCAAGGCGGCCGGCATCACGCCGTTCGGCTACGCGGGCGCCAACGCGTCGTACTACATGGTGCGGGCCATCATGACCAGCGCCGCCAAGATCGGCACCGAGCAGGTTCTCAAGGACATCGACAACCTGAAGCCGGGCGCCTGGACGAACGACGCCGTCAGGCAGGCCGCCGAGGCGTGGGCCGGCATCGGCAAGAACTACATCAACAAGACGTTCCTCGGCCTGCGCCACACCGAGGTCCAGCTCCAGCAGAACCAGGACAAGATCGCGTTCTACCCGTGCGGTTCCTGGCTCGAGAACGAGCAGGCCAAGGACACCCCGCAGGGCTTCGAGTACGCGATCGCGCCGTACCCGAGCGTCACCGCCGCCGACAAGCTCCCGGCCACCGCCATCAACGCGGCCGCCGGCGAGATCTACTTCGCCGCCGCCAAGGGCAAGAACCCCCAGGGCGGCAAGGAGTACCTGCGCACCATGCTCTCCAAGGAGGCGGCGCTGGAGTTCACCAAGCTCACCAAGTCGCTTACCGTGGTGGCGGGCGCCTCCGACGGCGTCGTCGTCTCGCCCGGCCTGACCAGCGCCAACGACGCGGTCACCAAGGCCGGCAAGGACCTGTTCATGGGCTACCTGTTCGACACCTGGTACAAGAAGCTCGACGACGAGTCCCGCGCGGCCGCCAACGACCTGATGTTCAAGGACTACGACGCCGCGAAGTTCTGCGACCGCATGGAGAAGGCGTCCCAGGCCGTGGCCAAGGACTCCTCGATCAACAAGATCCCGCGCAACTGATCAACCCGCATCAAAGGACGGTAGGCGCCATGCGGCACGGCAGGTACCCCTTCATCATCGGCTTTCTTGTCGTGCCGGTGGCGCTCTACGCGGTCTTCGTGGTGTGGGCCTACATCCAGGCCTTCTACCTCTCGGTCTACGAGTGGTCGGGCCTCGGCCCGGTCACCAACTTCGTGGGCCTCGGCAACTTCCGGAAGATGTGGGACGACACCCTCTTCTGGCAATCACTGAAACACAACGCGTTCCTGCTGGTGCTGCTGCCGATCATCACGATCGCGCTCGCGCTGGTCTTCGCGTTCCTGCTCAACGTGGGCGGCGGGCACAAGGGCGGGGTGACCCGGGGCGTCTGGGGCTCCAAGGTCTACCGCATCATCTTCTTCTTCCCGCAGCTGCTCGCCCTCGCGATCGTCGCCGTGATCTTCGGCCGGGTGTTCGGCCCCGACAAGAGCGGCATGCTCAACGGCCTGTTCCCCGAGTCGTGGTCGCCGTGGCTGTTCCTGGCCGACGAGCGTTACGCGATGGCCTGCATCCTGATCGTCCTGATCTGGCAGGCGGTCGGCTTCTACGTCGTCCTGTTCTCGGCCGGCATGGGCAACATCCCGACCGAGGTGTACGAGGCGGCCGCGATCGACGGCGCCACCCGCGTGACCCTGTTCTTCCGCATCACGATCCCGCTGCTGTGGAACACGGTCCAGGTCGCCTGGGTCTACCTCGGCATCGCCGCCTTCGACGCCTTCGCCCTGGTCAACATCATGACCGTGGACCGCGGCGGCCCGGACGGCGCGACGTCGGTGCTCAGCCTCATGATCTATCGCAACGCCTTCGAGTTCTCGCAGGCCGGCTACGCCTCCGCGCTGGGCGTGGTGCTCTTCTTCCTGACCCTGACCTTCGCCGCGCTGACCCTGCGGGTCACCCGCCGCGAGTCCCTCGAAGCCTGATCCGCGAGAGGCGAGGCGATGACCAACATCACCAGTACTCCCGGCACCGACGCGGTGCCCGCTCTGTCCACCAAGGCGCGGAGCGCGGGCCGCAAGCCGGACACCAAACGTGAACTCAAGGCGATCAACGGGCTCGCCCACCTCGCCCTGATCGCGTGGGCCCTGGTCACGGCCGGCCCGCTGATCTGGGTGCTGCTCGCGTCGTTCAAGAGCAACACCGAGATCTTCCTCGGCAAGCCGTTCGCGCTGCCCGAGATGTTCTCGTTCAGCACCTACGCCAACGCGTGGAGCGACGCGCACATCGGCCGCTACTTCTTCAACAGCGTCCTGGTCGTCGTGATCAGCACGGCCGGCACGATGCTGTTCGGCTCGATGGCCGCGTACGTGCTGGCCCGCTACCGGTTCTTCGGCAACCGGGCGATCTACTACCTGTTCGTCTCGGGCCTGGCGTTCCCCACGTTCATGGCGCTGGCCCCGCTGTTCTACATCCTCAAGGGAATGGGCCTGCTCGGCTCGTTCACCGGCCTGATCCTGGTCTACATCGCCTACTCGCTGCCGTTCACGATCTTCTTCCTGGCCGCGTTCTTCAAATCGCTGCCCTACGAGATCGAGGAAGCGGCGACGGTCGACGGCGCCTCACACGTGCGCAAGTTCTTCCAGATCATGATGCCGATGGCCCGCTCCGGACTGGTCAGCATCACGATCTTCAACATCGTCGGCCAGTGGAACCAGTACCTGCTGCCGGTAGCGATCATGAGCGGCCCCGGTTCCGACCAGAAGCTGCTGCTGACCCAGGGCATCGCCCAGATCAGCGTGTCGGCGGGCTACCAGGCGGAGTGGTCGACGCTGTTCGCCGCCCTGGTCCTCACGATCCTGCCCATGATCATTGTGTACGCCATCTTCCAGCGTCAGATCCAGTCGGGCCTCACGGCCGGCGCCGTCAAGTAGCGGGCGGCCGGGCTGTTTCAGAGCCCGGCCGCTTGTCACTCAGCCGCTGCGACGGTTCCCGTACTGGCGAGGGCCCGTGACGGTGCCGGAGCGACCGTGGACGTGGCCCGCCGAGCTGTGCGTGTGCTGGGCGGCCTTCTTGCCCTTGGCCCGGCGCGCCGCCCGGTTCTCGAAAACCTCGACGGCCTCCGTCTCCTCGGCCTGGGGCTCCTCGGCGTTTGATCCCGCTTCGGCGGTGGGGTCGGTCATTGATCTCTCCTTGGGCTGTTCGAACCGGACGATTCCTCGCCGGCCCGAAGCGATACGCAGACCGTAACTCAGACGCCCGGACCCTCGGGGTGTTGCCGTCGCCACTCGCCCGGCGGCATCCCCGCCGCACGCCGGAACGCGGCCGCGAAGGCAACCTCTGAGCCGTACCCGACCCGCGCCGCCACCACCGCGACGGTCAGGCGCTCGTCCCGCAGCAGGCGCCGGGCGCGGTGCAGGCGCAGCGACCGCAGATAGCCCATCGGCGGCTCGCCGACCGTCGCCGCGAACCGGGCGGTGAACGCCGTGCGGGAGAGCCCGGCCGCAGCCGCCAGGGTCCGCAACGTCCAGGGCCCGGCCGGGTCGGCGTGCAGGGCGCCCAGGGCGGCGGCCAGGTGCGGGTCGCGCAGGCCGGCCAGCCAGCCCGGATGGTCGGTCGCGGTGGCCCGCAGCGCACGGGCGATCAGCGCGTCGGAGAGGCGCGCCATCACGACGTCACTGCCCGGCCCGGCGTCGAACGCCTCCTGCCGCAGCACCTCGACGTACGGGGCCAGCCAGGCCGGAGGGCGGCCGTCCTCGCCCGGCACGACGATCAGGCGGGGCAGACCGCCGAGCGCGGGATGACCGGGATCACCGGCGATGAACGCCCCGCAGACGATCGTCGCCGCGACCGGGCCCGGGCCGCCGCCGCGCAGGTGCGCACCGGGCGTACGGCCGGCCAGCTCGAAGCCGGAGGTCGGGTTCGCGGCATGCCCGTGCCGCAGCTCGTGGTCGTCGCCGCGCGGCAGGATCACGGTGTCGCCGGCGGCGAGCGGGGTGACTTCGCGGCCGGCCAGCACCAGATCGCATTCGCCACTCGCGATCAGGTGCACGCCGCGCAGGCCGGGCCGGTCGAACACCAGACGGAACGGCGCGCCCATCTCGATCCACCGGTAGGCAGCGCTGGTGAAGCTGACCTCGCGCAGAACCGCGGCCAGGACGTCCGGTGTAGTTCGCGGGACGGACACATCTGGAGTGTCCCGCTGCCCGTTCCTAGCGTCGAGAGCATGAATGACGTACTGGTGACTGGATCGAGCGGAATCGGCGGCGCGGTGGCGGCCGCGCTGGGGGAGCGGGCGCTGACCGTGGGGAGGGGCGGCATGATCCGCGCCGACCTGAGCCTGCTGAGTTCGACGGCCCGGGCGGCCACGGAGGTCGCCGCCCGTCGTCCGCGCCTCGCCGCGATCGTGTGCTGCGCCGGGGTGTTCTCGCTGCGCGCGGAACACACGGCCGAGGGGATGGAACGGGCCTTCGTGCTCAACTACCTCTCCCGCTACCTGCTGATCCGCCTGCTGCTGCCGCTCCTCGAGCCGGGCGGCCGCGTGGTCCTGGTGGCCAACGCGGGCCGCTACCACGACACCCTGGGCCCTCTCGACGACCTGAATCTGCGCGGCGGCGGCCGAGGCCTGAGAATCTCCGGCCGTACGCAGTTCGCCTGCGACCTGTTCGCGGTCGAGCTCGCCTCTCGAGCCCCCTCCCTCTCGGTGAGCTGCGTCTACCCCGGCCTGGTAGCCACCCGAGTCTTCCGCGACGCGCACGCGGTTCCCCGGCCGGCCCGCCGCCTCCTGGCCGCCGCGCAGAGCCGCCTGGGCGCCACCCCGGAGTCAGCCGCCGAAACGCCGGTCGCCGTGCTCGGGCAGGGTTCGGGCTTCTACGGCCCCGGTTGTGCGCCGATCCCCATCCCGGAGCGGGTCTCCTCGGGCCGCCGAGCAGGACTCTGGTCCGCCAGCGAAGACCTCGTCCGCCCCTGGCTGGCCCGAGCCACCGCGGTCGAGGCCTAAAGGGGCTGTTTTGGAATGATGCCGGGCCCTCGCGCGCATGATCGTCTCCGCTTTTCGTTGATGAAGGGGCCTCCATCGCGTTCGAGAGCCCTGGACCCTTGATCTCGGATTGATCATGCGGACGAGCGGCCTGATTGCTTGAAAGACGAGCGGCCTGATTGCTTGAAATGGGCGCGGCGTCCCGCTCGGTTCGACTACTCGTCCGCGACCGGCGGCACAGTGCGGCACCAGGACAGCGGCCTGCCTGGAAGCTTGTGCGCGACCCCCGACGGCGGGCGGCACCACGAGGCCAGGGCTTCATGCGCCGTCTGCCGACAACCCGGGGAGGTACCCGTGCTGCGGTATCGGCCGGCAGGTTGCAGGATGTGGGGGATGCCTGCGTCGATGGAGGCCGTTCGGCGGCTCATGGATCTGCGGCACCGGGGGCGGGCTGAAGACCTGCCGGCGGTGCTGGCCGAGGCTGCGCCGCTGCTCGACGCCGACGGGGCCACGGTCCTGCTTGTCGACTACGCGCAGCACGCTCTGCACGCGCTGCGCGGCACGGCCGGGGACGACCCGGGGCCTTACGGGGTGGAGAACACACTCGCCGGGCGGGCGTTCACCAGTGCTGAGCAGCAGTGGGACGACGAGGGCGTGTTGTGGCTGCCTCTGCTGCACGGGGCCGAACGTCTCGGCGTAATGGAGATTCGGGTCGAGAAGTTTCCGGCGGAGGCCGAGCGGCGGGATCTCGAGGTGATCGCCGCGCTCGTGGCTGAGCTGATCGCCAGCCGGCGGTTCTACGGGGACGCGGTCGAGCACACCCGGCGGCGGATGCCCATGCAGCTCGCGGCCGAGATCATCTGGAATCAGCTGCCGCCGCTCACGTTCGCGGTCGACGGCACCATGGTCACGGCCGTCCTCGAGCCCTGCTACGACGTCGGCGGCGACGCGTTCGACTATGCGGCGAACGGCGACATCCTGCACGTCGCGCTCTTCGACACGGTCGGGCACGGCATCAGCGCCAGCGCGTTGACCACGCTGACGCTGAACACCTACCGCAACGCCCGCCGCTCGGGGCTGACCCTGGTCGACACCTGCCGATCGATCGACAAGTGGATCCGGGCGCAATATCCGGCCAGTTTCGTGACCGCGCTGATGGCCGAGCTCAACATCGCGACCGGCGTCTACCGAAGGATCAGCGCCGGCCACCCGGCCGAGTTGATCTTGCCGAAGCCGATGCCGATGCCGATGCCGATGCCGAACCCGGAGCCGATGCCGAACCCGGGGCCGATGCCGAAGCCGACGCCGGCAGGGCGGAGCCTGCCCGCGCCCAACACCCTCCCGCTCGGCCTCGGCCACATGGTCGCCCGGCCGCCGGCGGTCGTCGAGTGCCAGTTGCAGCCCGGCGACACCCTCGTGTTCTACACCGACGGCATCACCGAGGCGCGGGACGCGTACGGGACGCTGTTCGGTGTTGATCGTCTGGCCGAGTTCTTCCGGAGCGCCCTGCGGGACGGCACCCCCGCGCCCGAGACGATGCGCCGCCTGATCCAGACGATCGTCTCCTACGAGGCCGGTGAGCTGCGCGACGACGCCACCGCCGCCATGCTGCAGTGGAAGCGGCACTAACCCAGCAGAGCGAGATCCTCAGGGGTCAGCACCAGGTCGGCCGCCGCCGCCGAGTCGGCGATCGTCGAGGGCCGGCTCGCGCCCGGGATGGGCACCACCACCGGCGCTTTGGCCAGGTGCCAGGCGAGACAGACCTGCTGCGGGCTCACCCCATGGCGCGAAGCGACCTCGGTGAACTGCCCACCCAGCTCGGACGCCCGGGTGATGCCACCCAGCGGCGACCAGGGCAGGAACGCGATGCCCAGCTCGGCGCACAACTCAAGCTCGGGCTCGGAGGAGCGGAACGCGGGCGAGAACTGGTTCTGCACCGCGGCCAGCCGCCCGCCGAGAATCTCCTGGGCCTCGCGGATCCGCTCCGGCGAGGCGTTCGAGACCCCGGCCATCTGAATCTTGCCGGCGTCGAGCAGGTCACGCACCGCGCCGACCGATTCGGCCCAGGGCACGCGCGGGTCGGGCCGGTGGAACTGGTAGAGCCCGATCGCCTCGACGCCCAGCCGCTTGAGCGACGCCTCACAGGCCTCTTTCACGTACGCCGGTGAGCCGTTGAGCGTCCAGCTGCCGTCCCCGGGGCGCAGGTGACCGCCCTTCGTGGCGACCAGCACGCCCGACGTGTCACCGCCGTAGGTCGCCAGGCCGCGTGCGATCAGCGACTCGTTGTGCCCGACCTCGTCGGCCCCGATGTGGTAGGCGTCCGCCGTGTCGATCAGCGTCACCCCCGCGTCGAGAGCGGCGTGGATCGTACGGATCGAACGCTCCTCCTCGGGCCGGCCCTCGATCGACATCGGCATACCGCCCAGGCCGATCGCGCTCACGGTCACGTCACCGATACGGCGACTCTGCATGATGTAAACCTTCCATCGGATACGGATCTACTCAGACTGGTACCCGTGTGGCGGCGAGTCCAACAGAGAATCCCGCTGACTGTCAGCACCGGAGCTGCTGGATCGTGCACTACCATTGCCGCGTTCTGCACGACGGCGTGAACGAGGCGATATGCGGTGGTTCAAGTTCGGGTCCGGCAAGTCGAAGGCGCCCGAGGTCGACGGTCGTCAGCAGGCCCTGGTCGACGACGTACGGGTTCGTTTCGGGCCCCATCAGCCCGGCACGTTCCGCGAGCAGGCTGACGCCGCCGTCCCCTTCATGGCCGGTGACGACGGCATCCTCGCCGCCGCCGGGGTGCTGCGCGAGTTCGCCGACGCCGCGCACGCCGACCTGTGGCAGCAGGCCGCGAACCTGTCCCGCCGCACCGGTTACGCCTTCCCGGTCGACCGGGCCAACTACCGTCCGCTGTGGCGTGACGCCGAGGGTGACCTGCGGTGGCCGCTGTTCGAGCTGCCCTGCCGCCTGCACCCCTACATCCACGTCAACGCGGCCGCGACCGTGCTCGCCGGCCAGGCCAAGCGGGTCTCGAAGGTCACCGATCCCTACCAGGCGATCGCCCACGTCTTCGAGATCCTCGACCTGACCATCGACGGCTGGGAGTTCGCCCGGGTGCGGCCCGACACCGACGGCGCGACCCTGGCCCACCGTCTGATCGGCGCGGGCCGTGATCTGCGGGCCGCTCTGAGCGACGAGCCGCCGCTGCCGCAGTGTGTGCGCGAGCTGATGCGCCGCAACAACACCGTTGATGTGTACGACCCTCAGGCGCCCCGCATCGTCGGTGGCTTCAACCCCGGCAAGGAGATGCGCGAAGCCCTGCTGGCGTGAGGGCGCCCACGGTTTGCGGGCGGGGTCCGACGGTCATCCCCATGCCATGACCGACGAGACGCGCGTGGCCGTGCTGGGCCTGGGCATCATGGGCTCCGCGATGGCCCACAACCTGGTGGCCGCCGGGCTGCCCACCACCGTCTGGAACCGAACGCCCGCCGCGACCGTGCCGTTGGCCCGCGCGGGCGCTGCCGTTGCCGCGTCGGCCGCCGAGGCCGTCTCGCGGGCCGACGTCGTGATCACGATGCTGCCGACCGCCGAGGCCGTCGAGGAAGTGATGTTCGGCCAGGAGGCCGTCGTCGTGCTGCCTCCAGGCTCGGTGTGGGCGCAGATGGGCACGATCGGCACGTTCGCGACCGGTTCGCTGGAACGCCGCGTCCCCGAGGGCGTGCTGTTCGTCGACGCACCGGTCTCGGGCAGCAGCGGCCCCGCGAAGGCCGGCCAGCTCCTGATCCTCGCCGGCGGCCCCGACGAGGCCAAGCCGATCGTCGCGCCGGTGTTCGCCGCGATCGGCCGCGACACGCTCTGGCTGGGCCCGGCGGGCCGGGGCAGCGCCCTGAAGCTGGCCGTGAACGCGTACATGGCCTTCCTGGTCGAGGGGGTCGCCGAGTCGCTGCGGCTCACCACCGAGCTGGGCCTCGACCCGCGTGACCTGGACCGGGCCATCGAGGGCGGCCCGCTCGACGCCCCGTTCGCCGACGCCAAGCTGCACAAGATCGAGCGCGGGGACCGTACGGCCGAATTTCCCCTCGAATGGGCCCTCAAGGACGTCAACCTCGCCCTCGCCGCGGCCGGCGCCGACCGATTCCCCCTGCTGGGCGCCCTGTCCCGGCAGTGGGGGGCGGAGGTCGACGCGGGCCACGGGCGCGAGGACGTCAGCTGGCGCTCGAGTTCGCCCACAGGTTGATGCCGGCGTCGGTGGCGTACTTGTCGATCTCGGTCAGCTCGTCGGCGGTGAACCCGAGGTTGCCGATCGCGGCGACGTTGTTCTCGAGCTGGGTCACGCTGCTGGCGCCGAGCACGACCGAGGTCATCCGCGGGTCGCGCAGCGCCCAGGCGATCGACATCTGGGCCAGCGACTGCCCGCGCCGCTGAGCGATCTCGTTCAGCGCGCGGATCTTCGACAGGTTGCCCTCGTTGATCCAGTCCGGGGTCAGCGACGAGTCGGCCGTGGCCCGCGAACCCTGCGGTACGCCGTCGAGGTAACGGTCGGTCAGCATGCCCTGGGCCAGGGGCGAGAACGCGATGCAGCCCGCGCCCACCCGCTCGAGCTCGTCGAGCAGGCCGCCCTCGATCCAGCGGTTGAGCATCGAGTACGACGGCTGGGAGATCAGCAGGGGAGTGCCGAGCCGGCGCAGGATGGCCGCCGCCTCCGCGGTCTTCTCGGGCGAGTAGGACGAGATGCCGGCGTACAGGGCCTTGCCCGACCGGACGGCCGCGTCGAGCGCGCCCATCGTCTCTTCGAGGGGAGTCTCGGGGTCGTGCCGGTGCGAGTAGAAGATGTCGACGTAGTCGAGGCCCATCCGCTTCAGGGACTGGTCGAGCGACGCGGTCAGATACTTGCGCGAGCCCCAGTCGCCGTAGGGTCCGGGCCACATGTCGTACCCGGCCTTGCTCGAAATGACCAGTTCGTCGCGGTAGCCGGCGAAGTCCTCGGCGAGAATCCTGCCGAAGTTGGTCTCGGCCGAGCCGTACGGCGGTCCGTAGTTGTTGGCCAGGTCGAAGTGCGTGATGCCCAGGTCGAAGGCGCGCCGCAGGATGGCCCGCTGGGTGTCGATCGGCCGGTCGTCGCCGAAGTTGTGCCACAGGCCGAGCGACACGACCGGCAGCTTGAGCCCCGAGCGCCCGGTGCGCCGATATTCCATGGATGAGTAGCGGTCCGCGTCGGCGGCGAATGTGTCAGGCACGGTGATCCCTCGAAAGCGGCGGAGAACAGGACTCTTCCAGCCTTCTACCCGATCAGGCGGGTGTCCAACAGAAGAAAGCGCTGAGATTCAGCACCTAGACTGCTCAATCATGGAATTGCGGCACCTGGAGTATTTCGTCGCGGTCGCCGAGGAGCGCCACTTCACCCGCGCCGCCGAGCGCATGCGGGTCGCGCAGTCGGGCCTGTCCGCGTCGATCCGCGCGCTCGAACGCGAGCTGGACGCCGAGCTCTTCGTGCGCAACACCCGCCGGGTCGAGCTGACCGACGCCGGGCACGCTCTGCTGGTCGAGGCGCACCGCACGCTGGCCAGCGCCGACGCCGCCAGGGACGCGGTGGCCGCCGTACGCGGGCTGTTGCGGGGCAGTTTGACGGTCGGCTCCGAGCAGTGCCTCGGGGTGATCGACCTGCCGCCGCTGCTGGCCGCGTTCCGGCGCGCGCATCCCGGGGTCGAGATCAAGCTGCGGTACGCCGGTTCGGCCCATCTCGCCGAACAGATCAGGCTCGGGCGGCTCAACGTCGCCTTCGTGGCGCTCGGCGACCCCGTGCCGGACGGCGTACGCCTCCTGCCCCTGGCAACCGAGGACATGGTGCTGCTCTGTCACCCGGCGCACGCGCTCGCCGACAGTGACAAGGTCGAGCCGGCCGCGCTGCCGGGGGAGGACTTCGTCGACTTCAGCGCCGACTGGGGCGCCCGCCGCGTCAACGACCGCATGTTCGCCCGCCTGGGCGCCGAGCGACGCGTGTCGGTCGAGGTCAACGACGTGCACACGCTGCTCGACTTCGTCCATCAGGGACTCGGCGTGGCGCTCGTACCCGCCCCGGTCACCCGCAAGCCGCACGCGAAGGGCCTGCACGTGGCCGCCCTCGACCTGCCCGGTGGCTCTTCGTGGCCGGTCTCGGTCGCCCTGCCCGCCGGCGCTCCTCCCGGTCCGGCGACCGAAGCCCTGCTCGCGATGGCTGTCCCTAACCCGATCGGTCATTCTGGTCCGGCAGATCGGACGACCGCTTTCGGGTAGTCACGCCATTACGCTGCGCAGCGTGGCTGATCCGACGGAGCGCTACATCGACGCCGCGCGCGGCAACGCGGACGGTTCCCGCGAGGCGACGTTCTTCCTCGCCGACCACTACGTCGTGTACGACTACGACCAGGGCCGGGCCGTCGACGGGGTCCACGCCGTGGCCGGGCTCGGCTTCGGGCGGCCGTTCTCGCCGGTCGGCCCTGACCAGGGCCTCGACGCCGCGCTCAAAGGCCAGGGCCGGCACGCCCGCACGGGCTTCCAGTTCCGCGGGGCCAAGTTCGCCCGCGTCGACCTGGCCACCGGCATCGGCGACGCCGGCGTCGGGCCGCTGTCCGAGTGGGCGCTGACCGGCGTCTCGGCCACCGGGGTCGACGCCGCGTACAGCGACGACGGCAAGGCCTACTTCTTCCGCGGCGACCACTACACGCGCTACGACTGGGGCCGCGAGAAGCCCGATCCCGGCTATCCGCGCCGGCTCGCCGCACCCCTGGCCGGCATCGACGCGGCCGTGGACGGCGGCTACCTGTTCAAGGGCCACTCCTACCTGCGGGTCGGCTGGGATCCCGAGCCGCACGCGGCCGCTGCGCTCCGCCCGATCCGCGAGGACTGGCCCGGCCTGGTCGAACTGCTGCTCGCGGGCAAGGCCAAGGCCCAGGCGCTGGTCTGGATCGCCGACGCGACACGCCACCTGGCCGTGCCGTTCGACCCGCTCTTCGCCACCGCGCTGGCCACCCACTTCCACGTGGGGCCGACGGCCAGCGCGATCGAGAAGGCGAAGGTGATCGCGCTGGTGCACGCCCAGTTCATCCGGGTGCTCGCGGTGCTGGGGGAGAGCTCGACCCGGTTCCGCTTCCGCACCGAGGACGAGGCGCTGACCCGCGACCACTGCGCTTCGGTGCCGGCGACCTATGTGCGCGACTCCCGGTTCAACATCACGCCGCTCCTCCCCGATCGCTCACCGGTCGACCGGGCCACAGCCATTCTGCGTACGGCGATTCGCGTGGCCGATCCGACGTCGACCGTCCACATTGCCGAGTTCGAGGCCGGCTACGACCGATCCACCACGGCCGAGGCGTTGCGCAACCCTTCCGCGTACGCCGCCTTCGCGCGCCATCTGTCTCAGGGGCGCGACGCCAGATTCGAGTGGGCGCCGTGACCCCGGCCCGCCCGCGGCAATGAAACTTGTCGATCGACCGGAGGGTCGTCCGGCGGTAGGTTGAGCCGATGACGATCCGCGACACGCCACCGTTCCGGGCCGATCATGTCGGCAGCCTCCTGCGCCCCGTCGACCTGCTCGAGAAACGCGCCACCGTCGGGCTCGACCCGGCCGAGCTGCGCGCCGCCGAGGACGCGGCCATCCGCGACGTCGTGCGCATGCAGCGCGACGTCGGCCTGCGCTCGGCGACCGACGGCGAGTTCCGCCGCACCTCGTGGCACATGGACTTCATCTATCGCCTCGGCGGCATCCACCCGACCGACGAGAAGATCCAGGTGCACTTCCGCAACGCCGACGGCGAGATCGACTTCGAGTCGGCCGCGCTGGCCATCGACGCCCCGATCCGCCTCGACGAGACCATCTTCGGCAACGACTTCATGTTCCTGCGCGACGCGGCCGGGCCCGAGGTGACGCCCAAGCTGACCATCCCGTCGCCCAGCATGGTCCACTACCGGGGCGGCCGGGCCGCGATCGACCCGGCGGTCTATCCCGACGAGGAACAGTTCTGGGCCGACCTCAGCGCCGCCTACGCCGAGCAGGTGCGCCGGGTCGCCGCGCTGGGCTGCCGCTACCTGCAGCTCGACGACACGAGCTTCGCCTACCTGAACGACCCTTCGCAGCGCGCCCTGCTGGCCGCCCGCGGCGACGACGCGGAACACCAGCACCTGCGCTACATCCGCCAGGTCAACGCGGCGATCGCCGACCGGCCGGCCGAGCTGTCCGTGACCACCCACATGTGCCGGGGCAACTTCCGCTCCTCGTGGACGGCCGAGGGCGGCTACGACTTCGTGGCCGAGGCCCTCTTCAGCGACCTGGCCGTCGACGGCTTCTTCCTGGAGTACGACGACGACCGCTCCGGCGGCTTCGCCCCGCTGCGCTTCGTGCCACCCGGCAAGATGGTCGTGCTGGGCCTGGTCACCACCAAGCGCGGCGCCCTGGAGTCGAAGGACGACCTGAAGCGCCGCATCGACGAGGCCGCCCGCTACGTCCCCCTCGAGCAGCTCTGCCTCTCCCCGCAGTGCGGCTTCTCCTCGACGGTCGAGGGCAACGCCCTCACCTACGACGAACAGGTGGCCAAGCTGGCCCTGATCGTCGAAACCGCCGAGGAGGTCTGGGGCTGACCGGCGGCTACTGGTCGAAGCTCGCGTAATAGGTGGCGGCCATGTCTTTGTCGCCGTGGCCCTGGGCCGCGGCCCGGCGGAAGCGTTCGACGCCGGCCTCGGCCAGGTCGAGGCGGACGCCGTGGTCGCGGGCGGCCTCGGCGATCAGGCGGGCGTCCTTGCCTGCGGTGTCGACGGCGAAGGCGGCCGGGGTCAGCCGGTTGTCGCGCACGAGGGCGGTCTTGGCGCGCAGGTAGCCGTTGTCGAGCGGCCCGCCCGCGATGACGTCGAGGAACCGGTCGGGGTCGACACCCAGGGCCTCGGCCAGCGACAGCGTCTCGGCGCCGGCGTGGGTCAGGGCCAGCACCCAGTTCATGGCGACGAGTTTCAGGCGGGTCGCCTGGCCGGGCCGGTCGAGCCAGACCGTACGGCTTCCGACCGCGTCGAACACCCCGTTCAGCTCGTCGCGGCGGTGCGCGGGGCCGGCGGCCAGCACGGTGAGCTGCCCCGCCTCGGCCGGCTGGCGCGTGCCGAGCACCGGTGCGTCGTAGAAGGCCAGGCCGTGCGCCGCGGCCTCCTCGCCGAGGCGGTCGACGTCGGCCAGGCTCACCGTCGTCGACTGCATCCACAGCGCGTCGGGCTGCACGGCCGGGAAGGCCTCGCTCATCACCGACCGCACGGCGTCGCCGTCGTAGAGCATGGTCAGCACCACGTCGGCGTCGCGGACGGCCCCGGCCGGGGTCTCGGCGACGTGGGCCCCGTCGGCGGCGAGCGGCGCGGCTTTGTCGGTGCTGCGGTTCCAGACGCGCACGGTGTGGCCGGCCCTGAGCAGGTTGCGGGCCATCGCCGCGCCCATGATGCCGGTGCCCAGCACGCCGACGGTCAGTTTGTAGGTCATGTCACCCATCATCGAGGATTGTTCGGGGCGGTGGAGACCAGGTCTCTGACCTGCGGCTGCGTGCGGCTCAAGGTGGGCCCTGACTAACCCTCGGTGCCCGCAGCCGAAAATGTCGTACCCCAGGCTCAGAATGAACGCGTGCTGACAGCTGTGGTGCCCGATGCGGGCGGTCGAGGGGGCCGCCTGCAAGATCTGGGCGCCGACGGCACGGCGGCCGGGCCCGTCCGGTCCGTCGCAGACCTGGCGGGGGCGATCGGCGACCGGGAAGCCGCCGACCACCCCCGCTGGGTCTGGCCGTCCACCGCCGAGCTCTATCCCGCCCTGCTGCGGGCCGGGGTTCGGGTCGGCCGCTGTCACGATCTCGAGTTGACCGAGGCGCTGCTGTCCGGCCACGCGGGCCGTTGGGGCGAGCCGCGGGCGCTCGCCGCCGCCCGGGCCCGGCTGCGCGGGCTGCCCGTGCCGGCCGATCCGCCGCCGCGCCAGGCCGAGCCGCCGGGTTTCGCCCAGGCCGCGCTCTTCGAGAGCTCCACCGGGCCGGCCGCGGCCGATTTCGACGCGCTCGAGGCCGTCCGCGAGGTCTACGCCGACCAGCTCCGCCGTCTGGCGCTGACCGAACATCCGGGCCGGTTCCGGCTGCTGGTCGCGGCCGAGTCGGCCGGGGCGCTGGTCGGCGCCGAGATGGGCCACGCCGGGCTGCCCTGGCGGGCCGACCTGCACGACCAGCTCATGCGCGAGCTGCTGGGCCCGCCCCAGCCGGTGGGGCCGCCGCGCCGGCTGGCCGAGCTGACCGCCGAGATCAACGCCGCCTTCGGCTCGTGGGGGCTGCACCCCGACTCCCCGGCCGAGGTCGTGCGCGCCTTCGCCCGCGCCGGCGTCGACGTGCCCAACACACGGGCCTGGGTGCTGCGCAAGGTCGACCACCCGGCCGTGCGCCCCCTGCTCGAATACAAAGAGCTCTACCGCATCTGGACGGCGCACGGCTGGGCCTGGTGCGACGCGTGGGTCAGCGACGGCCGCTTCCGGCCCGAATACGTGCCCGGCGGCGTGGTCAGCGGCCGCTGGGCCACCCGGGGCGGCGGCGCGCTGCAGGTGCCCAAGGCGGTGCGCCGCGCCGTCGTCGCCGACCCGGGCTGGCAGTTCGTCGTCGCCGACGCCGGCCAGCTCGAGCCGCGCGTGCTCGCCGCTATCTCGGGCGACGCCCGGTTCGCCGCCGCGGCCGCCGCCGGCGACCTCTACGCCGAGCTGGCCGCGAACTCGTTCGACGGCGACCGGGCCAAGGCCAAGGTCGCCCTGATCGGCGCGATGTACGGGCAGACCGGCGGCGCCGCGATCCCCGCCCTCGCCGTGCTGCGCAACCACTACCCGACCGCGTTCGAGTTCGTCGAGCACGCCGCCCGGGTGGGGGAGGCCAACGGCCTGGTCCGCTCCTGGCTGGGCCGCACCTGCCCGCCCTCGTCGGCGGCCCTGCGCGACGCCGGCCTCGACCCGCCCGAAGAGTCCGACCCGTCGCTCGGCGGTGCGTCCGGGCGAGCCCGGGGCCGGTTCACCCGCAACTTCGTCGTGCAGGCGACCGCGGCCGAGTGGGCGCTTGTGCTGCTCGCCACATTGCGTACGGCGTTGGAGGGCAGCAAGGCCGAGATGGTGCTTTTCGTGCACGACGAGGTGGTTGTGCACTGCCCGGCTGACGAGGTCGAACGCGTGGTGGCGGCGGTGCACGAGAGCGCCGCGACGGCCGGTCGGCTGCTGTTCGGCGACACCGCTGTCCGGTTCCCGCTCGACGTCTCAACTGTTGGCGCTTATGCCGACGCGAAATGAATATCAGGTAGTTTGGTTGGTCCGAAGCGAGAGGCGCTGCAACGGGGTGACACCCGCCACGCTCGCTCGGTGTAAACCGACCAAGGGCGCCTCCGTTGTACCGGAGGTGGTCGGTTTGAACAGAACTGCTGAATTGAAGCGTCTCCTGAGTGAGCGCATCCTCGTCCTCGACGGCGCCTGGGGCACGATGCTGCAGGGCGCCAAGCTCACGCCCGAGGACTACCGCGGCGAGTTGATCGGCCCCGATCACCCTCAGGACGTCACCGGCGACCCCGACCTGCTCATCCTGACCAGGCCCGACGTCATCCTCGACGTCCACCGGCAATACCTGGCGGCCGGCGCCGACATCACCACCACCAACACGTTCACCGCGACGAGCATCGCCCAGGCCGACTACGGCCTCGAGTCGTACGTGAAAGAGATGAACATCCGCGGGGCGCAGCTGGCCCGTCAGGCGGCCGACGAGGCGGGCGGCACCAAGTTCGTCGCCGGTTCGATCGGCCCGCTCAACGTGACCCTGTCGCTGTCGCCCAGGGTCGACGAGCCGGCCTACCGCGCGGTCACCTTCGACCAGGTCAAGGCGGCGTACGCCGAGCAGATCGCGGCGCTGGCCGAGGGCGGCGTCGACCTGCTGCTGATCGAGACGATCTTCGACACGTTGAACGCGAAGGCCGCCATCGCCGCGGCCCGCGAGGTGGCGCCCGAGCTGCCCCTGTGGATCTCGGTGACGATCACCGACCTGTCCGGGCGCACCCTCAGCGGTCAGACCGTCGAGGCGTTCTGGCGTTCCATCGAGCGGTCGAAGCCGCTGGTGGTCGGCGTGAACTGCGCGCTCGGCGCAACCGAGGCCCGGCCGCACGTGGCCGAGTTGGCCCGCCTGTCCGACGTCTTCGTCGCCGCGCACCCGAACGCCGGTCTGCCCAACGCGTTCGGCGGCTACGACGAGCAGCCCGACCAGACCGCCGCTCTCATCAAGGGGTTCGCGACGGACGGCCTGGTCAACATCGTCGGCGGTTGCTGCGGTACGACCCCGGCGCATATCGGCCGGATCGCCCAGTCCGTGGAGGGTGTCGCGCCTCGGACGATCGACGCGCCGGCCGAGACGACCCGGTTCAGCGGGCTCGAGCCGTTTGCGATCGGCCCCGACACCGGCTTCGTCATGATCGGCGAGCGCACCAACGTCACCGGTTCGGCCAAGTTCCGCCGGCTCATCGAGGCCGACAACTTCCAGGGCGCCGTCGACGTCGCGCTCGACCAGGTGCGCGGCGGCGCCAACCTGCTCGACGTCAACATGGACGCCGACCTGCTCGACAGCGAGCAGGCGATGACCACGTTCCTCAACCTCATCGCCACCGAGCCCGAGGTCGCCCGCATCCCGGTCATGATCGACAGCTCCAAGTGGAGCGTGCTCGAGGCCGGGCTGAAGTGCGTGCAGGGCAAGGGCGTGGTCAACTCGATCAGCCTCAAGGAGGGCGAGGAGCAGTTCCTCACCCAGGCCCGCCGCATCCGTGACTTCGGCGCCGGCGTCGTCGTCATGGCCTTCGACGAGCAGGGCCAGGCCGACACCCGTGACCGCAAGGTCGCCATCTGCGGCCGCGCCTACGACCTGCTGGTCAACGAGGCCGGGTTCGCCCCCGACGACATCATCTTCGACCCCAACGTGCTGGCCGTGGCGACCGGCATCAGCGAGCACAACGGCTACGCCAAGGCGTTCATCGAGGCCCTCCCGCTGATCAAGGAGCGTTGCCCCGGGGCGCGCACCAGCGGCGGCATCTCGAACCTGTCGTTCTCGTTCCGCGGCAACGACGTGGTCCGCGAGGCGATGCACTCGGCGTTCCTGTTCTACGCGGTCAAGGCCGGCCTCGACATGGGCATCGTCAACGCCGGCCAGCTCGCCGTCTACCAAGACATCCCGGCCGAACTGCTCGAACTCGTCGAAGACGTGCTCTTCGACCGCCGCCCCGACGCGACCGACCGCCTGGTCACGTACGCGTCGACGGTCACCGGCAAGGGCAAGCAGCGTGAGGTCGACCTGTCGTGGCGCGAGGCCCCGGTCGCCCAGCGCCTGTCCCACGCCCTGGTCCACGGCATCGTCGACTTCATCGAGGACGACACCGAGGAGGCCCGCCAGTCCCTGCCCCGGCCGCTCGACGTGATCGAGGGCCCGCTGATGGACGGCATGAAGATCGTCGGTGACCTCTTCGGCTCGGGCAAGATGTTCCTGCCCCAGGTGGTCAAGAGCGCCCGCGTCATGAAGCGCTCGGTGGCCTACCTCGAGCCCTTCATGGAGGCCGAGAAGGAGCAGGCGCGCCTCGAGGGCCGCGTCGAGGCGACCCGCGGGCAGGGCAAGGTGGTGCTGGCCACGGTCAAGGGCGACGTCCACGACATCGGCAAGAACATCGTCGGCGTCGTGCTCGGCTGCAACAACTACGAGGTGATCGACCTCGGTGTGATGGTGCCGGCCGCCAAGATCCTCGAGACGGCGGTCAGTGAGGGCGCCGACGTGATCGGCCTGTCCGGGCTGATCACCCCGTCGCTCGACGAGATGGTCGCGGTCGGCGCCGAGATGCAGCGCCGCGGCCTCAAGCTGCCGCTGCTCATCGGCGGCGCCACCACGTCCAAGCAGCACACGGCGGTGCGCATCGCCCCGGCGTACGAGGGCTCGACCCTGCACGTCCTCGACGCGTCACGGGTCGTCGGCGTCGTCTCCAACCTGCTCGACCCCGGCCGCGCCGAGGCGCAGGACGTCGAGAACCGCACCGACCAGGAACGGCTGCGCGTACAGCACGCCAACCGGCACGCCCAGCCGCTGCTCACGATCGAGCAGGCCCGGGCCAACCGCGAGCCGGTCGACTTCGAGGACATCCCGACCCCGGCGTTCACGGGCGTGCGCGACGTGCGACCGTCGATCGCCGAGCTGCGCGAGATGATCGACTGGCAGTTCCTGTTCCTGGCCTGGGAGCTCAAGGGCAAATACCCGGCGATCCTCGAGCAGCCGGTCGCCCGCGAGCTGTTCGAGGAGGCCAACGAACTCCTCGACCAGATCATCAAGGACGGCTCGTTCGAGGCCCGCGGGCGCTACGCGTTCTGGCCCGCCCACAGCGAGGGCGACGACATCGTCCTCGAGAACGGCGTCACCTTCCCGATGCTGCGCCAGCAGACCGAGAAGCCGGCCGGCCGGGCCAACCGCAGCCTGGCCGACTACATCGCCCCCGGCGGCGACCACCTCGGCGGTTTCGCGGTCGCCATCCACGGCGCCGAAGAACTGGCGGCGAAGTACGAGGCCGACAACGACGACTACCGCGCGATCATGGTGAAGGCGCTGGCCGACCGGCTGGCCGAGGCATTCGCCGAGTTCCTGCACCTCAAGGCCCGCCGCGAGTGGTTCGAGCCCGACGCCCAGCCCGAACTGGCCGACCTGCACGCCGAGCGTTTCCGGGGCATTCGGCCCGCCCTGGGCTACCCCGCCAGCCCCGACCACAGCGAGAAGAAAGACCTCTTCGAGCTGCTCGGCACGTCCGAGATCGGCGTCGGGCTGACGGAGTCGTACGCGATGACGCCCGCCGCCGCCGTGAGCGGCCTGATCTTCGCCCACCCGCAGTCGCGCTACTTCACCGTCGGCCGCATCGGCAAAGACCAGGTCGTCGACTACGCGGCCCGCCGTGGCATGACGGTCGACGAGATCGAGCGGTGGCTGCGACCGAACCTGGCCTACGAGATCGGCTGACCTGTGCTTGGCCGCGGCCCTCACCGTCGAGGGCCGCGGCCGGCGCGACCTCGGCCACATGCCGCGCTGTCGGCAGGCGCGCGTCGTTCCCGTCGGTCATGATCGGCGGGTGACCTCCGTTGAGCTTCAGGGCGTGGACGCCCTGCTGGCCCAGGCGCGCGACGGCCTGCGGCGGCTCGATCCGCACGAGACCCGGGCGGCCGTTGCGGCCGGGGCGCTGCTGATCGACACCCGTACCGACGTGCAACGTGAGCGGCAGGGCGATCTGCCCGGGGCGATCGTCATCGACCGCACCGTACTCGAATGGCGGCTCGACCCCGCCTCACCGAACCGCATCCCCGAGGCGACCGGCTACGACCGCGTGATCATCGTGGTCTGCCGGCAGGGCTACAGCTCCAGCCTGGCCGCGGCGAGCCTGCGCGCGCTCGGCCTGCACAACGCGACCGATCTGGCCGGGGGCGTCGAGGCATGGTTGGCGGCCGGGCTGCGGATGGCCTCCACGCCGGCCGACATCCGTTTCTGATCTACGGTTGACGGCATGCCGCTGCTCTTCTCCTACGGAACCCTGCGCGACCCGGCCGTCCAGAGGGCCAATTTCGGGCGTACGCTCGACGGCCGCGACGACGGCATCGTGGGCTACCGTCTCGACGTTCTTGAGATCGCCGACGCCGAGGTGGTCGCGCTCAGCGGCGAGACCCACCACCCCATCCTCGTGCCCGGCGCGGCCGGTGACACGGTCGACGGCTCCGTCTTCGAGCTCACCGACGACGAGCTCCTGCGCGCCGACGACTACGAGGTCGACGACTACCAGCGCGTCGAGGTGCCCCTCGCCTCCGGCGGCCACGCCTGGGTCTACGTGGCCCGCTGACGTCAACCGCTCGGCCCGCGTCCGAAGGACCCGCTGACGTCAACGGCTCGGCCTGCGTCCGCGGGGCCTGCCGGCGTCAGCGGCTCGGCCTGCGTCCGCGAGGCCTGCCGGCGTCAGCGGTCGCCGGTTGCCTCCATGCCGAGAGCGTCGGACTGCCGCGACTTGCTCAGCGCGATGGCGGCGGCATGCAGGTAGGCCCGGTCACCGCTGGCCACATACTCCTTGCGGAGCAGGGCGGCGATCTCGTTCGCGGTGGCGGAACGATCCTGGGCGTCGACTGTACGGAACATGGCAGCACACTTTCTTGATCAGGGACCGGACCATGATGCTCCGCCGGACGGGGTTCGTCATCAACCGAACCGGTGATGCCGTTTCCGCCCGGCGGATGCGATAAGCGCCTACTCGAAGAACTTGATTCCGAATCCGGTGTTCGACGTGGCGCCCGGCACGTTCGCCCTGGTGTACGTGGTGTTTCCGTTACCTTTCAGTGCGCTTTAGTGAGCACATGACCGATAGTCCTGCCTTGCGGTAGGGCGGTCCCGGTCTGACCCACAGGTGTGGTGCCGGGTTGACGCTTCACAGCCACCTGCCCGCGTACGTGGGTCTTCTGGTCGGCTCCACGTCCTGCCACCGGGCCACTCCCGGCGGTGTCGTACTCAGCCGCGAGCGCGGCGAGGTTCAGCGCGGCGTTGCGGTCGCGGTCGATGACCAGACCGCACGCCGCGCATTCGTACACACGCTCGGAAAGGGCGAGCTTGGTTTTCACCGCGCCGCATGCCGAGCAGGTTTTCGAGGATGGATACCAGCGGTCGGCGACGAGGAGCCGGCCACCGTTCCACGTGCTCTTGTACGCCAGTTGGCGGCGGATCTCCGCGAACCCGGCATCGGCGATGTGCCGGGCCAGCTTGCGGTTGGCGAGCATGCCGGTCACGTTGAGGTCTTCGACCACGACCGTGCCGTGCTCGCGCGCCAGGCGGATGGTCAGCTTGTGCAGGCCGTCACGGCGCACGATCGCGGATAGGATCCGGGCCGTGCCGGCCTCCAGACGCCGGGCGGGTTTGCGGGCGGACTCGTGCAGCTTCAACCGGCCCAGCCGGGGCAGCACCACATGCATCCGGTCCGGCTCGACCCTGATCGCCCCGGTGGTGAACCGCACCGACGGTGTGCTGCGGCGGCGGGACTTGAACCGGGGGAAACCGACCGGCCTGCCGGCGCGTTTGCTGGTGCGGGAGCCGGCCCAGTTCTTCAACCCGCGTGCGAGTGCGTCCAGGCCGGTGTTGAACGCCTCCTTGGACACTTCGCTCCACCAGGGGGCGACCTCGGGTTTCGCGGCGTTCCACGCCTTACGCAGCCCTGCGAGGGACCACGACAACGACGGCGT
>NZ_RJAC01000050.1 GCF_003999975.1 Actinoplanes solisilvae
ACGAGGACGCACAGCACTACGACGTGGAGCACCTGTCACACCCATACCCAGACCAACACATCGATCATGATCAGAGTGACGGGCATTCACTCCAAAGCATGTGCGAAGTCCAGGACTAGAACTAGAACTAGACGAGACTTTCGAGCAGCGGTACGGCCTCCGACACCGGCGGCAGCGCCCCGATCTCGTTGGCGATCACGCGGGCGGTCTGCCGGAAAGCCGGGTCCTCGAGCACCCGGGAGACGGCCTCGATCAACGCGGCGGTGTCGAGCTTCCCGTCGACGAGCGGCACGCACAGTCCCGCACCGGGCCTGGGCGAAGGACGAGGCCCGGAATGGATGTTCCCCACAGTCGGCTGCACGAAATGAACTCTGTCGTCCGGGCCGGCCGGGTGGGCCTAGCTGCCGTACTTGTCGAACGGGACCGTCCAGTCGCCCAGGCCGTTCCAGATCGGGAGGTCGCGCGGGGTGTTCTTGACGTCGACGATGTCGCCGATCAGGAAGTTGTTGTAGACCCACTTGGCGTCGGCGGTGCTGAGGTTGATGCAGCCGTGCGACAGGTTCGCCCGGCCCAGCGAGCCGTTCCAGGGCGCGGCGTGCAGGTATTCGCCGGAGTAGCTGATGCGGGTGCAGAACTCGACGTTCTCCGACACGTAGTAGTTCGGGTTCTTCGGGTCGGCGACGCCGTAGCTGGCCGAGCTCATCGTGTGTTTGCGCTTCTTGCCCAGTACGACGTGGGGGCCGCCCGCGGTCCAATAGCTGATGCGCGCGCCGCTCGGGGTGGTCATGCCGCCGCCCTTGCCGAGGCTGCTCTTCATTGTGCGGACGAGTTTGCCGTTGATGTAGACCTTGGTGAGGTGGCTCTTGTTGTCGCTGATCGCGATCAGCTGACGGCCGATCTGGAAATGCGTCGACGCGTTCTTACCGCCGTACGTGGTCTTGCCGAGCTTGACGCCGAACATGTTGACGTTTACTTCGATCTTCGTGCCGGCGGCCCAGTATTTCGCCGGACGCCAGTGCACCGTGCGGCTGTCGCGCCAGTAGAACTTGCCTTCCACCGCGGGCGTGGTCTTGATCTCGATGGCTTTCTCGGCCGCGTCCTTGTTGACGGCGCGGTTGAACGCGACGATGACCGGCTGCCCCGCGCCGTACGTCGCGCCCTTGTCGAGAATGACCATGGCGTTGGCCTGGAACGTGACCTTCGCGGTGTTCCCCGGCTTCAGAGTGGTGAAGGTCGTGTCCTCAGTGGTCTCCACGCCCTTGCTGTCGGTGGCCTTGACGGACACCGTGTATTTCTTGCCGTACGCGAGGTCGCCGGTCGACTGCCAGGTCCCGTCCTCCTGCAGCGCGCCGTCGATCTTCGTCCCGCCGGCGGTGACGGTGACCGACTGGATTTTGCCGTCGGCGGCGCTGACGACGATCGGTTTCGCCGGTGAATGCCCGGTGTTCCCGTTCGTCGGTGTCACGCTCAGCCGGACCGGCGCGGCGACTGTCTGAAGGTCGTCGGCCGACCCGACCCACGTCGTGGCTCCGCCGCCCTTGCCGGACTTGGAGCATCCGGCCACCACGGCGGCCACCGCGGCGCTTATCGCACCGAAGATCACTTTGCGTCGCTGAATCATGACTCTCGCAATCGAGGGATGCCAACCGGCGCCGTTAACGGGCCCGCAGAGAGAGACGCGAGCCGGTCGCGAAACGTTGCTTCGCATTCGAAAGGGAGATCATGGTGACAGATTTGAATCTCGGTGGGTAGACCGCATCGACGCTCGGAAGATCGCGGGGGCTCAGCAGTGAGGCCACGAAGCCGGCGGCCGACGGAATGACCAGCAGCAGACCCGCCGCCGTGAGGAACCCGCCGAGCGGGGGACGGCGAGCGGCCTGGAGGCGGTGGGTCAGCGCGAGATTCGTGATGTTGCTCGTTGTCCGGGCAAGCATCCGGGCCGACGATGAGGGCATGGTGCTGGGACGGGACCGCGAACGGGCGACACTGCAACGACTGCTCGACGAGGCAGGCCGGGGTCGCAGCGCCGTCCTGGTCGTGCACGGCGAGCCCGGCATCGGCAAGACCGCGCTGATCGACGACTTCGCCGCCGGCGCGACCGGCTTTCGCGTGCTGCGGGCCACCGGCGTCGAGGCCGAGCTCGATCTGCCGTACGCGGCCCTGCATCAGCTCTGCGCCGGTCTGCCCGACGACCGGCTGCCCGACCCGCAGCGAGACGCCCTGCACATCGCATTCGGCACCCGGGAGGGTCAGCCCGACCCGTTCCTGCTCGGTCTCGCGACCCTCACCCTGATCTCCGAGGCCGCCGCCGCCCGTCCCGTGCTCTGCGTCGTCGACGACGCGCAGTGGGTCGACCGGGCCTCGCTCCAGACGTTCGCCTTCGTCGCCCGGCGGCTGGCCACCGAGTCCACGCTGATGATCTTCACGGTCCGGGACGACGTGCCCGTCCTGCGGGGCCTGCCCGACCTTCATCTGCGGGGACTGGCCGACACCGACGCCCGCGCTCTGCTGGCCTCGGTCGTACGGTGGCCTCTCGACGAATCCGTGCGAACAGCGATCCTTGCTGAGGCCCGCGGCAACCCGCTGGCCCTGCTGGAGTTCCCCCGCGACCCCGCGCTGCTCGCCGGGGGCTTCGGGCTCCCGGAGGCGGCCGGGGACCGTCTCGAGCACAGCTTCCGCCGCCGCCTCGACGACCTGTCGCCCGAGGCACGCCGTATGCTGCTGCTGGCCGCCGCGCATCCAGCCGGCGATTCGACGGTCTTCTGGCGGGCCGCCCGCGCCCTGAACCTCGACGAGGTGCCCGACCTGCTGACGGTGGGCGTCCGGGTGGCATTCCGGCATCCGCTGGTCCGCTCGGCCGTCTATGGCTCGGCCGAACCGAACGAAAGACGCCTCGTGCACGCCGCGCTGGCCGAGGCCGCGATCGACCCGGACCGCCGCGCGTGGCACCGGGCACAGGCCGCCGAGGGGCCCGACGAATCCGTGGCGGCCGAGCTGGTCGCCTCGGCCGGTCGAGCCCGGGCCCGTGGTGGCATGGCCGCGTCAGCCGCCTTCCTCGACCGCGCCGCGAGCCTGACCGCCGACCCGGGCCTGCGAGCCGACCGCGAACTGGCCGCGGCCCGCGCGACCTATCAGGCCGGCGCTCCCGAAGCGGCCGTCCGCCTGCTCGCGGGGGCCGAGGCGGGACCGCCCGACGAGCTCCGCGACGCGCGCATCACCCTGCTGCGCGGACAGATGGCCTTCTCGATGCCGGGTGGCGACGCGCCCACACTGCTGCTGGACGCCGCCCGCCGCTTGGAGAAGCTCGACGTACGCCTGGCCCGTGAGACCTATCTGGACGCGTTCGCCGCCGCCATCCTCGCCGGCCGGTTCGGCGGCGACGCCCTGGCCGACATCGCCCGCGCGGCCAAAGACGCGCCGCCCGCCGAGTCGAGCGGCCCCGACCAGCTCCTCGACGGCCTGGCCGTGCTGTTCACCGAGGGCTTCGCGACCGGAACGCCGCTGGTCCGCGAGGCCCTGGCCGCGATCCAGCGTGACGAGTTACGGCTCGACGAGGCGATGCACTGGCTCTACCTGATCGGCCACTTGTCGTACACGACCTGGGACGACACCGTCTGGCACGCGCTGATCTCACGCTACCTCGACCTGGTGCGCGAGGCCGGTGCGCTGGCCCGCCTGCCCTATCTGGCCTCGCATCGGATGGGCCTGCACCTGCACCGCGGGGAACTCGATCTGGCCGGCGCGCTCGTCGAAGAGCTCGAAGCGGTCGACGCCGCCACCGGCACGGGCCGGCCCGCGTACGCCGCCCTGGCCGTCGCCGCCTGGAAGGGAGAGACGACCAAGGCGTTGCGCCTGATCGAGACGCTCACGCCCGAGGTGATCGCCCGTCGCGAAGGCGCGGTGCTGACGATGGTCGAATACTGCAGCGCGCTGCTGCACAACTCGCTGGGCGACTACGCCACCGCCCACGCCGCGGCTTCGCGAGCCACCGAACACGCGCTGGAGACCGGCTTCGTCAACAACGCGCTGGCCGAGCTCGTCGAGGCCGCCAGCCGCCTCGGCGACTTCCCGGCGGCGCAACGGGCCCTGGAACGGCTGGCCGAGCGGACCACCCCGAGCGGCACCAGCTGGGCCCTGGGCGTCGAGGCCCGCTCCCGCGCCCTGGTCACCGGCGACGAGCGCCTCTACCGTTCGGCGATCGACCACCTCACCGGTTCACCGGGCGCGTTCTCCCTGGCCAGGGCCCACCTCGTCTACGGCGAATGGCTCTCCGACCAACGACGACGAGATGATTCCCGTACGCAGCTCCGCCAGGCCCACGACCAGTTCGTGTCGTTCGGAGCGGAAGCCTTCGCCGACCGCACCCGCCGCGCCCTGGCCACCGTCGGCGACACCCCGAAACCCGGCCGCGCTACCGACACCAACGGTCTGACCGAACAGGAACGCCAAATCGCGCGACGGGCGGCCGACGGCCTGTCCAACGCCCAGATCGGCGCCGAGCTCTTCCTCAGCCCCCGCACAGTCGAATGGCACCTGCGCAAGGTCTTCACGAAGCTCGGCATAACCAACCGGCGCGGACTCCGCCGCCCGGCCTGACCAGCACTTCATCGCGCTCCGAGGACGACGGTGGTTGAGCGCGAACGCGACGCGGGCCCGCAGTTGTTCGACTTCGGCTCGCTGCAGTGAGGTCAGCGGCGTGAGCTGGGCGTCGTTCAATTGACGCGAGACGCGGTCCGGGGCAGCGCGAGCACGGCTGGTTCGGATGGGGCCGCTGTGTCGTCTGGGTCGGGGCGGTAGGCACCGAAGGTGCAGAGTTCCGGGCCTGTGCAGCGGTAGTCGTTGCCGACGCAACCATCGACGTTGACCATGAGGGCATGGTGCTGGGGCGTGTCAGGGAACAGGCGACCTTGAACCGGTTGCTCAGGGAGGCGCGGCGGGGTTCCAGTTCCGCCCTGGTCGTGTGGGGTGAGCCCGGTATCGGTAAGACCGCGCTGCTCGACGAGCTCGCTGCCGGGGCGAACGGCTACCGCGTTCTTCGGGTCACCGGGGCGGAGGCTGAGCTTGACCTGCCCTACGCCGCCTTGCACCAGATGTGTCACGACCTGCCGGACGATCGTCTGCCCGCTCCGCAGCGTAACGCGCTCCGTGCCGCTTTCGGCCTACGGGAGGGCCCCGCCCCGGACCTGTTGCTGCTCGGTCTCGCCTGCCTCAACCTGATCTCTGAGGCTGCCGCGGTCCGCCCGCTCCTGTGCGTCGTCGACGACGCCCAATGGGTCGACAAGGCTTCACTTCAGCTGCTTGCCTTCGTCGCCCGGCGGCTGACAAATGACCCGGTTCTGATGATTTTCGCGGTGCGGGAGCTCCCGTCTGCTCTGCTGGGCTTCGCCGAGCTGCACGTGCCGGGTCTCGCCGACGTCGACGCACGTGCCCTGCTGGATTCGGTCGTACGCTGGCCGCTCGACCACTCCGTGCGAAACGCCGTCCTCGCCGAGGCTCGGGGCAACCCGCTAGCCCTGCTGGAGCTCCCGCGCGACCCGGCCTTGCTGGCCGGCGGTTTCGGCCTGCCCTCACTGGCCGAAGAACGCCTGGAGCTCAGTTTTCGCCGCCGCCTCGACGACCTCCCGGCGGAGGCCCGCCTGATGCTTCTGCTGGCCGCCGCTCACCCGTCAGGCGATTCGACCGTCTTCTGGCCGGCGGCCCGCGCATTGGGCCTGACCGAGGTGCCCGACCTGTTGACCGTCGGCACCAGGGTCTCGTTCCGTCATCCCCTGGTCCGCTCCGCGGTCTATCGCGCCGCGACCCCGGCCGACCGCCGTCTCGTGCACGGCGTGTTGGCCGAGGCGTCCCATGACCCAGACCGACGCGCGTGGCACCGCGCTCATGCGGCCGACGGCCCGGACGATTCCGTGGCGGCCGAACTTCTCGCTACCGCCGGCCGGGCTCAGACCCGTGGCGGCTTGGCCGCCGCGGCTGTATTCCTGGAGCGTGCCGCGATGCTGACGGTTGACCCGGCACTCAAGGCCGACCGAGAACTGGCGGCGGCCCGTGCGACGTATCAGGCCGGCGCGTCAGAGTCGGCGGCCTATCTGCTCGCCCGGGCCGACGCCGGGCCGCCCGACGAGCTCCGAGCCGCCCGCGCCGTGCTGCTCCGCGGTCAGATGGCCTTCATCACCCCCGACAGCGGTGACGGTCCCGGCCTGCTGCTGGATGCCGCCTGCCGCCTTGAGAAGTTCGATGTACGCCTGGCGCGCGAGACCTACCTGGACGCGTTCGCTTCCGGCGTCATGGTCGGCCGGTTCGGCGGTGACAGCCTGGCCGACATCGGCCGCGCCGCCCGGGACGCCCCGGCCCCTGCCACGCCCAGCGGCCCCGATCAGCTCCTCCACGGCCTCGCCGTCTTGTTCACCGAGGGTTTCGCCGCCGGCACTCCGTTCATCCGTGCAGCCCTCGCCACCCTCCACCACGACGACCTGCTGCTCGGTAACGCGATGCACTGGGTATTCCTGGTCGGTCACCTTTCGTACACGACGTGGGATGACGCCGCATGGTCCGCGCTGATCGCCCGTTCGCTGGACATCGTGCGCAAGGCCGGCGCGCTCGCGCACCTGCCCTATCTGGCCTCTCAGCGGATGGCGCTGTACCTGCACTGCGGGGAGTTCGCGCGGGCAGCGGCGCTGGTCGAGGAGCTCGAAGCCGTCGAGGCTGCGACCGGAACGGGCATGCCCCCGTACGGGGCTCTGCTCGTCGCCGCCTGGCAGGGAGACACCGCGAAAGCATCATCTCTGATCAAAACCCTTACCCCCGAGGTGACCGCCCGACGGGAGGGCGCGGCGCTGACGACGGTGCAGACGAGCAGTGCGGTACTGCACAACGGGTTGGGGGACTTCGCCACGGCCCGCGCCGCGGCCGAGCAGGCGACGGCGCGCCCGATGGAGACCGGTCTGGTCAACGCCGCCTTGATCGAACTTGTCGAGGCTGCCGCTCGCCTGGGCGACCAGCCGGCGGCGGCGCGCGCCTTGGAACGGCTGGTCGAGCGGACCGCCCCGAGCGGAACCGCCTGGGCCCGCGGTGTCGAGGCCCGCTCCCGAGCCTTGGTCAGCGGAAACGAACGCGACTACCGCGATGCGATCGACCACCTTTCCCGCTCACTGGGCGCCTCCTCCATCGCCCGGGCCCATCTCATCTACGGCGAGTGGCTCACCGATCAGGGCCGCGAAGAAGAATCCCGTACGCAGCTCCGTCAGGCCCTCGGCATGTTCACCGCGTTCGGAGCGGAGGCTTTCGCCGACCGCACCCGCCGCGCCCTGGTCGCTGTGGGCGACGTCCCGCGGCCTGGCCGCGCCACCGGCGGCAGCGACCTGACCGGCCAGGAGCGGCAGATCGCGGACAGGGCCGCCGACGGCCTGTCCAACGCCGAGATCGGCGCCGAGTTGTTCCTCAGTCCGCGAACCATCGAGTGGCACCTGCGGAAGATCTTCACGAAGCTCGGCGTCCCGAACCGCCGCGCCTTGCGCCGGCCAAGGTAGCGTCGCGGCCGGGTCAAAGCAGGCCTGATCCTTTGAGGCGCTCGATCGCGAGATCCACGGCGGCCTCCAGATAGTCGGTGCGCCCGGTGCTGGACATCAGGAGGACCCCTCCCTGGATGCCGGCGATCAGACTGGTGGCCACGCGGGCGGCGTCGATCTCGGGCGCGATTTCTCCGGTGGCCTGCATGTGGCGGATGCCACCGGCGAGCGACGTCTGCCAGCGATCCATCAGATCGGTCAGAATGGACCGGGCGGCCGGGGCGCGGCGGCCCGTGTCGCCGAGCAGACCTCGCAACGGGCAACGATCGCCTTGCGACACGTAGCGGTCGATCAAGAGGTTTCGCCATCGCTGCCAGGCTTCCCAGGAGGTCAGCTCGCTCAGGTACGGTTCCTGGTCGCACCGATGACCAGGCCAGGGCTGACGATCCAGGTCGTCTCGGCCTCCTGCTCGGTTCCGCCGTCGGGGTCGTCGAGCGCTACCGCAGTCAGCCGATCAAGCGGCGCCGGACCATGATGCCACTCACCGAGTGTGACGAGATCTACACGTTTCCTCAGGTTTCAGAATCGACATCACCCAGTGACGCCCACGCGCTGGTGCCCCCCGCGATCGGCTAGGGCCGGGACCAGGGACGCACCCTGGGGCGAGCGCTGTGCCCTTCCCGTGAGGGTGATGGGCATGAAGCGACGCCTGATCATCCTGATGGCCGCCGCGGTTCCGGCCACCGCAGTGCTTGTGCCGGCCGCAGCCAATGCGGTCAACCGCGACAGCGCCCCAGTAGCGGCAAAGCCCGCCGCCTCCTGTACCGCTATGCCCGTCTCCGCCCCTTCCGGTACCAAGGTGGTGTCGGTCAAGGCGGTGGCCCGGGCGGGCGGGGACTTCACGTTCCCCCAGACGCCTGGCCTGCCGCCCGTGCCGCCGATCAACGACGTGCCGGCTTGGTGCGACGTCAACGTTGTGGTGACCCACCCCGGCGCCAAGGACAGCGTGAAAATCAAGATCTCATTGCCGCAGGACAAGAAAGATTGGAACGGGCGCTTCCAGGCCACCGGTGGCAGCGCCTACTCCGCCGGTGACGTCAGCGATCTGAGCGTCGCGCTGATCGCCGCGGTCAAGGGCGGCTTCGCCGGCGCGGCCACCGACGCCGGGGTCGGCGCCAAGGGTGCCACCGACGCCAGCTGGGGCCTCACCGCCGACGGCAAGATCAACGAGGGTCTGCTCACCAACTTCGCCTCCCGCTCGGTGCACGACCTGGCGGTCATCGGCAAGAGCGTGACGACCGGGTTCTACAAGCGTGCCGCGTCGTACTCGTACTTCACCGGGTGCTCCACGGGCGGCCGCCAGGGCTACGCCGAGGCCCAGAACTACCCGAAGGACTTCGACGGCATTCTCGCGAACGCCCCGGCGATCGAGTGGAACCGCTTCGAGATCGCGACCCTGTGGTCGCAGGCGGTCTTCAACGAGGAGAAGGTCGCGCCGTCGCAGTGCGAGCTGGCCGCCTTCAACACCGCCGCGGTCGCCGCCTGCGACACCGTCGACGGTGTCAAGGACGGTGTCATCGCCGACCCGCAGGCCTGCTCGTGGGACGCCCGTCAGCTGGTCGGCAAGAAGGTCGTCTGCGACGGCAACGAACTCACCATCTCCAAGCAGCTCGCCACCGCGGTCAACAAGATCTGGGCCGGGCCGGTGACAACCTCCGGCAAGAAGCTCTGGTACGGACAGAACAAGGGCTCGTCCTTCGCGTTCATCGCCAACCCGGGCAAGCCGTTCGCCGTGCCGGATCAGTGGGCCAAGTACTTCGTCACCAAGAACCCCTCGTTCGACGCCACCAAGCTCACCTACGAATCGTTCGAGAAGCTTTTCAACTCGGCGACCCGGCAGTTCGACGGCGTCATCGGCGACCGTGACCCCAACCTGTCGAAGTTCGCCAAGGCCGGCGGCAAGCTGCTCACCTGGCACGGTCAGGCCGACCAGCTGATCCCGACGCAGGGCACGACCGACTACCGCAAGCGCGTCAACGCTGAACTCGGCGGCAGCAAGCGGGTCGACAACTTCTACCGCGTCTTCCTGCTCCCGGGCGTCGACCACTGCGGCACGACGCTGTTCAGCACCGGTGGCCTCGTAAAGCCTGGCGCCGACCTGAACGCCCTGATCAACTGGGTGGAGAACGGCAAGGCCCCGGCCTACCTGCCCACCACCAAGGGCAACGTCCGCCACTCCTGACCGCACCATTGCTTGTGGCGGCCCCGGACTCGTGCCGGGGCCGCCGCGTGCGCGGCGTTCCCCATCACGCTGTTGAACGTGAACGAGGCGCCCGCGTCGGAAATCCGTAGAAGATCACGGAAAGGGAATGAAGATGGTTGTGCGTTACAAGGATGCCCTGAACGACCTGGCGTTCGCCCCGCACGAGCCGGTCGAGACGGCCTTGGACAGGTACTACGCGCCGGACCTCGAGTGGCGTTCTGACGGAGTCGTGAAGGACCGGGCGGCCTTCGGCGCGTTCGTCGCCGGCCTGCAGTCGCAGATCGTCAGCGGCAACGTGACCGTCCTCGACGAATTCGTCGACGGCCACAAGTACGCCCAGCGGCACGTCTATGAGGCCACGCTCACCAACGGCACGACGTTGCGCCGAGAGATCTATCTTTTCGGCGAGTACTCCGAGGACGGCCGCTTCCGCCGCGTCAACGAAACGGGCTTCGACGTCCCCTGACACGTCTTACCCGCAAGGTGGTGGGCTCGCCGCCCAGGCTTTCGCCGTGCAACGGCCCTGGCTGGACGATCTGCCGACCGTGAGCCGAGCGGGTGAACCCGGCTGACGCAGAAAGCTAGCGGGCTCCTGTGGTCTCGCGCTTCGCCGGCTTCTGCTCGCTGCGGGACGGGCCGCGGCGGCCGGCGCTGACCAGCAACAGGGAGACGACGGCGGCCGCGATCAGAAAGGCAGCCGCCCACACATAGGCGGTCTGGTAGCCGTGAACGAGCGCGACGCTCCGCGTGACGGTGGTGTGTGCCGCCAGGTAGCCGGCTGTGGCGTTCGTGGCGACGGTGTTGAGCAGCGCGACACCGATCGAGGCGCCGACCTGCTGCGAGACGTTGATTGTCGCGGAGGCTACGCCGGCGTCGTCGGGGCCGATGCCATAGGTGGCAAGGCTGGTGGCAGGCAGCAGCGCGGCGCCGACACCCACGCCGAGGCCGATCTGTGCCACGAGCAGGGTGGGTGCGAACGGGGTTCCCGCGTCGAGCGATGTCATCAGCAGCACGGAGGCGGCGGCGATGAGGTAGCCGCCGGCCATGACCGTCCGGGCCGACAGGCGGCCCAGCAGCCACGTGCCGAGTGCCGAGGCCCCGATCACCTGGGCGGCGGCGATCGGTAGGAAGGCGACTCCGGTCAGTGCCGGTGAGTAGCCCTTGACCGCTTGGAGGTAGTAGGTAAGGAAAAGGGTGACGGCGAAGAGGCTGAGCAAGCCCAACGTCGCTGACAGGTATGCGCCGGCACGGTTGCGTTCGGTCAGGATGCGCGGCGGCAACAGCGGATCGCGGGTGCGGGCCTGCACCAGCGCGAAGGCGGCCAGCAAGATCACGCCCAGCCCTATCGCGCCGAGTGTGATGCCGTCGGACCATCCGCGGCTGTTCGCCTCCGAGAAGCCGAGGACCAGTGCGACGAGCCCAACGGTCGCCAGGACCGTGCCGGGCAGGTCCAGGCGGGTGCTCCGTTGTGGGCGTGCGTCCCTCGCGACGTAGGCCCAGGCGCCGGCCACTGGGATCAAGCTGAGCGGAATGTTGATGAACAGAGCCCACCGCCAGCTCAGATAGTCAGTGAGCAGACCGCCGAGCAGTAGCCCGATCGCGCCGCCGGAGGTGATGATGGCAGCGAAGAGGCCGAACGCCTTGGCGCGCTCCTTCCCCTCCGGGAAGGCGAGCGAGATCAGTGAGAGCGCGGCCGGTGCGAGCAGGGCGGCGAACAGGCCCTGCAGCGCTCGGGCCGTTGCCAGACATGGGATTTCCAGCTTTCGCGGCTCCGCCCCGTCGGTGGTAGGGCGGAGCCGAAGACGGTCAGCGCAGTTTGCGGAAGGTGTCGCGGAGGTCGGTGGTCCAGGCGTCGGGGTTCTCGTGGGCGCCGAAGTGACCGCCCTTCTGGTGGACCTTCACGTTGACCGGGTTGTACCAGTCGCGGGTAGGGCCGTTCTCGAAGGCCGCGATCCGCTCCTCGGAAGTACGCACCCCGATCGGGTTGACATCGCCGAGCAGCAGGGTGAACCCGGCCGGCGCCTCGATGAGGGGGGTGCGGTCGTGTGACGGGACCCAGGGGTAACGCACCGAGTTGCGGTAGACGCGGATCGACGAGCCGATCGCCTGGTTCACCCAGAAGATGGTGGCCGCGGTGAGGATGAAGTCACGGGGCCAGACCTCGTCGAAGTCGTCGGTCCAGCGGTCGCTCCACGTCTTCCACTTGCGCAGCAGCCACGCCAGCATCCCGGCCGGCGAGTCGTTCCAGCCGTGAGTCACGGTCTGCCCGTCGAGCATGTGCACCGCGACGTGCGCGGCGTACGTGTCGACGAACTTGCGCATGTCGTCCTTGAACATGGGCGGGGAGTCCGGCGGGAGGTCGGCGCCGCCGGTCAGATCCCAGAAACGGTCGCCGCTGAAGATGCCCGGCGCCATCTCCACACCGGTGTGCAGGCCGTACAGGTCTTTCGCGTACTTGTGGCCCAGCTGGGCCTGGACCAGCGCGCCGTAGTCGGAGCCGCCGACGGCGAACTTCTCGTACCCCAGCACGCCGGTCATCAACTCGTGGAAGAGGTCGGCCATCTTCCAGTAGTTCAGGTCGCCGCGGCCCAGCGGCGTCGAGAAGCCGAAGCCGGGCAGGTCGGGCACGATCACGTCGAACGCGTCAGCGGGATTTCCGCCGTAGGCGGCGGGGTCGGCCAAGGGCCGAATGATTTTGTTGTACGCGGTGGACGGCCAAGGCCAACCGTGCAGAAGGAGAAGCGGGATCGGCTTCGGCCCCTTACCCGGCTCGCGGATGAACTGGATCGGCGTGCCGCCGACCTCGACGCGATGCCGGGTGAAGGTGTTGAGCTCCTTCTCAGCCAGTCGCCAGTCGTAACCGTCGGCCCAGTACTCCACCAGCGGCTTGAGATACGCGGTGCCGAGGCCGTAGTACTCGTCCTCGTTGTCGAGGTCCTGGGCGAACCGGGTCGCCCGGAGCCGACGCTTGAGGTCGTCGAGGGCCTCCTGCGGGACGTCGATGGTGTAGCGCTCGAGTTCCATGGAAAGCTGCCTTTCTCGTACGGGTTCAGTTGGTGAAGTCGAGCCGCAGGCGCGTTTGCACCAGCTCCGCGATCTGCCAGGAGCCGTCGACGCGGACGAAGCGCCCGCGGTAGTGCCCGTAGCCGTGCATGCCCCTGAACGGGAAGTCGTCGTTGACCGGGGCGTCGTCGGGACGGACGATGATGTCCTCCATGGCGAAGACACCGTGGGCCTCGGTAGCCGAGGCGACGTCGATCTCGTCGGAGAAGAGATGGTGCACGAGAGTGTCGTCGGGGGAGTTGCTGCCGCCGATGGTCGCGGCGATCTGCTCGCGGCCCTCCATCCGTAGCCAGACCGAGCCGTCTGGCTTGTGCGGCGTAAAGGTGCCCTCTGGCGTGAACAGTGCGGCGAGGTCCTGCCACCGATGGTGGTCGGCGTAGCGGACGTACCGAGCCATCACCCGGCGGATTTCCTCGATGATTTCCAGTCGCTCAACGGTGTCCATGGCGTGCCGTCCTTCTCCTCGTCGTTGCTGATAACGCCAAGGTAGGACGCCAAAAATGGACCGCCCAGTCCATAGATTGGTGTCTCTGGTCACGCCTCCGGTTCCGTTCCGATCTGACCGGTCGCTCGGCCGCCCGGAGCAGGAAGCTGCCGCTTCGTGGCACTGAAGACGAAGGACTGCACAGCTTGATCACCTGTGTCGGGCGCAGGCTTTTCAAACAGTGCGGGAGCCGCGACGAGGAAACCGGAAACGGTCAAGCCGCCAGGCGTCGCCAGGCATGCGCCAGCTCACCGAGCGGCAGAGCTGGGGGAGGCCTACGCCGACCACGGGGCCGAATCCACCGGAAAACGCCCCCGATGTCGAGGGCGTTTTGGCTGGTCTAGATGGTGGGCCGCCGGGGACTCGAACCCCGAACCTATGGATTAAAAGTCCCTAGGTCAGTCCACTCTTCAGCCGAGTAAGAGAATCGGACTTAGTCCTCGCACAGTCCGGCTCCGTCCGGCCTCGTCCGTGGCATCTTCGTCGGATTCTAAGGGCATCAGATGGGCGGAATCCGGCCCCGTCCGGGCGCGTCCGGCCAGGGTACCGAACATCCGAGCGACCACGGAGCGACCGAGCGACCGGTAACTCCAGCCAGACGGGCCTCGCCGAGATTCGGCCAGGCATCGGCACGATGGCCATTCTCGATTAGCGCCTGGCCGGGAGGTCCGCGCATCTCGGAGGTCGCACGTCCGGAGACTTGGGCTAACTCCCGGATCCATCGCCTGTAGCGGCCGGTGCGGAACTGGTCGTGGCATCGTCGGCTTCCGTCGAGGATCGCTGGTCGGGGATGAGCAACTCGGGGATGAGACCGTTGTGGTGAGCGATGAGATATTCCTTCACCTGCTCGACCGTAGGGTCGTGCTCGAACTGTTCTTTGAAGTACTTCAGCCGTTCGTGGCAGTCGTCGATGATCTGCGCCCACGAGCGGAGCCAGACCCGTACGGTCGCCGCGCCCTGCTGGTATTGCCCGATGCAGCCCGGAGGCCGGTCGGTTGACTTGGCTTTGGCTTTCGCGATGTCGGCCATGTCAGTAGTCACCAGCCAGAAGTCCCACTCAACCCGGACATCAGCGAATTGAGGATCGCTGACGACGGCGAGGGCGTAGTCCTCGATCTGGTTGATTTCCTTGTGGCTGACGACAATGGCCGGTGCTTTCAGTTCGACGACCAGATGCTGGCGCCGGTCGTGTTCCTTGCGGGCACGCGAGAGCATCAGGTCAACGATGCCGCCGCGCCCATCGAGGCGGCGGACGGGACTGGGGTAGCGGTTCTCGCGGCCGAGGATGGCCAAATGCCGGTCGAGGACGGCGTCGAGGGATCGATCGGAGACGAGCAAGTTGAAGTGCTCACCGAACACCCACACCTCGTTCTCGAGGATTTTGTGGAGTTGGCTGCGTTCCTTCACTACTTTGCGGACTTCGGGTTCGAAGACCATGTGCTCGAGCGCGGCGAGGAAAGTGAGCCGGTCGGCGACGTTGTTGGAGGCTTTGATGACCGTGGCGAGACTGGTCCGGTCGAGGAGTGTTTTGAGGGTGGCCTTGTCGTCGACCGACAGGCTGAACATCTCGTCCAGCAGGTGATGCATGTTGTCGGGCTGGTGGCGTACGGCTTCGCGCAGCAGCGTCAGGGTGGTGCGCAGTTGCCGGCTGGTGCGGGGAATCTGGCGGTGCACGGTGGTGGCCACCAGGTCGAACGTTTCCCTTTCCACGGTGTCGGTGTCGGTTTCGGCTTCACCGGCGTACGGGTAGACCCCGTCGGCCTTCCACTGCTGAACGACTTCTCGGCGCTGCTCGACTGCGCGTAGCTTGAAGTGTTCCCGAAGCTTGTCGCGGGCTGCGGTGATGAGTGCGCCGACGTGGGAGTCCAGCCGGCCCTCGCCGAGCAGGAAGTCGCCCTGGTGCTCGGGCATGGCGTCCCAGAGCACGTATGCGGTGAAGTTGAACCCTGGCGCTTTGATGTTGACGTCGGTGATGTCGACGGTGATGCCGTCGGCGTCACACAAGTGCAGCTCACGGTCGGTCTTCATCGACCATTCGAGTACACGCAGCATCGCGGTGCGTGGCTGTTCTCCCTCGACGGCGAAGACGATGTCGTACTCGGCGTCGCGCAGGATTGAGGCCTGCGGGTCGATGCGTTCGCCGTTGTAAATCACTTCGACGTCGCGGTACACGGTCAGGTAGGTCGCCAGTTCGGTCGTCAGCGCAGCGACCGACTTCTGATTGGTCAGCTGGTCGAGCCGCGGCGACTGCCGGCCCCACGCTTCGAAGACCGTGCCAGTGGGCTCGTCGGTGGGTTGTGGGGAGGAGATCTCGAAGTCGTTGCGGGCGCCAGCTCCGGCTCGAATGATGGTGCGCTGTCGTCCGCCAATGCCGTCGGCCACCGTAGTCCAGCGGATGTGGTGGCCCAGTGCGTATCCGCGGAGTCGTCCTTGTCCGGTGCTGCCGTGCAGGAACCGGTTCAGGTTCGGGCTACGGCGTGTTCTCTTCTTCCACGAACCGCCGATCCGTTCGAACGCCGGATCGCAGCCCTCCGGCGGAATCCCGGTGCCGTTGTCGATCACCGTGACCTTCTCGACCGCGCCGATCGCCGTCGTCTCCAGGATCACCTCGACCCGAGTGGCCTCGGCGTCCAGGCCGTTCCACACCAGCTCCTTGACCGCCCCGACGGGATCGTTCTCGCGAGCCAGCCGCTCGACGTGGTCCTCTGCCGCTTCAAGATGCACCCGCCGCATGACGGACAGAATGTCACACTCCAGTGACGGAATGCAGCCCCGGTCGATACGTGCACACACGACGCAGGCCGTCCGCGGACCGGCCTGATCGGATTTCTCTGGCGTCCTCCACTCGCAGGCACGGCTGCCGCGTGCCCTGCTCTGGTAACCGCTGAGCGATCTTCGCCGCAACAATAGAATTCCGTTCCCGGCTGATCGGCGTGATGGCAAGTGGTGATGGACAGAGGAGTTGACCTGGCCAAAGGGAGGTCGGTCATGAGTTGCGATGAGACCGTGGGAGTCCTTCGTCGGTGCGGTTGTGTCGATCTGGCTACGGGCGGGCGGTGAGGTGATCGGTGTCCGCAGCTGGCGGATCCGGCGCACGGCAACTGGCATTTCAGCTTCCCGTTGCCCGGCGATCACTGAAGCTCGGCACGGTTGCGGCGCGACGGGTTCTCCGCTGCCCCAGCAGGCGCAGATTGCTCCCGCCCAGGCGCTGAGGTCTGCCGCCCCGGATCCAGCCCACGGCGGACCACCGTCGAGCAGGGCTGCGCCGCTTACTGCAGAGCATGCCGGGCCAGGTCCACCGGTCGACAGCCGCCGGCCACGGCATCCATGTACGCCGGCACCATCCTGCATCTCGGCCACCACACTCTGGCCGGGCTACGACCGGTCGCGAGGTACGTTCCGGCCACGCATTATCTAGCCCGACAAGCGTATTACCAATGGAATGATCTATCGCCCTCCTGACACCTCGACGGTTTGATCGACTTCGATTTTTGTCGTACCCCGCTTTTACAGTCTGGTGACACGCACTCACGTTCTGCGATGTTGGTGGAGGGTCATGGCAACGCGGAGATCGAGGAAGAAATCCGGCGGTGATGGCGGCGGCTGGATCGCCGGTGGGGTGCTCGCCGTGCTGATCGTGCCCGGCGTGGTGGCCGAGCTCGTGCGGGACCATCCCGTCGCGGTTGCCCTGGTCGCCTTCGTTGTCGTGATTGCCCTCGCCGGCGCGGTCTACCTGAAGGTCGAGAAGGCGCGGCGGTTTGCGGAGTACGAGCGCAACGTCGCGGTCACCGACGGGATGAGCGGCACGGAGTTCGAGCACTACATGGCGCGGCTCATGCGGCGTTCCGGGTTCCGGGGCGTTCGCGTGTCCGGCAGGGCCGGTGACATGGGCTGTGATGTGGTCGGCTATACGCCTGACGGCCACAAGGTCGTGGTGCAGTGCAAGCGTTACAGCAACAAGCTGGCCAGCGGTGACGTTCAGAAGTTCGCTGGCACCGCACGCGACATCCACCGCGCAGACTTTCCCTTGCTGGTCACCACCGCCCACGTCACCAACCCGGCGCGCGACATCGCAGGCCGCTGCAACATCCTGCTGGTCGACCGGACGTCCCTGGCGCAGTGGGCCACCACCCTCACGCCGCCGATCAGCGGGTGGCCGGATCGGAAACGGGGTAGGGCTGCAGACAGGCAACCTTCCGGCGGCGCTGCGCAGGCCACATCCGCCATGCCCCCCGGCCCGCGGGCAGCGTCCGCGGCATCTACCGCGGCCGGTCCGCCGGCCGCGAGTTCACCGCCGGTGGCGGACTGGTGGAACGACCACACCACCACCTGAGCCGCATCCCATCCCCGCGTGGCCGCGACCCGGGCCCGCTTCCCTGCCATGCTCGAAAGGTCCGTTCATGCCCTACACCGCCGAGATCAGCCGCTCCAACCCCAGCTGCTTCGTTTTCCTGCTCGACCAGTCGCACTCCATGATCGACACCATCGGAGACGCCGCGGTCCAGCAGCGTAAGGCCGACGTGGTCGCTGACGCCCTCAACCGGCTGCTGCAAGAGTTGGTGATCAAATGCGCCAAGGAGGGCGGCGTCCGTGACTACTTCCAGGTAGCCGTCATCGGCTATGGCGCCGGCGCTGCCTCGGCGTTCGGTGGTGAACTGGCCGGCCGGGATCTGGTCCCGTTGTCCCAGGTCGCCATCCACCCGATGCAGATCGAAACGCGGTCGAAGAAGGTGCCCGACGGTGCTGGCGGCCTGATCGAGCAGTCCACCCGCTTCCCGGTCTGGGTAAAGCCAGTGGCCGCCAACGGCACTCCGATGTGCCAGGCGCTGCAGCACACCCGCAGGCTGGTAGACCAGTTCCTCACCGAGCACCCGGACTGCTTCCCGCCGGTAGTGCTCAACCTCAGCGACGGGGCGTCCACCGACGGCGACCCCGGCCAGGACGCGGCGAAGCTGCGAGAGTTGAGCTCCACCGACGGCAACGTGCTGCTGTTCAACCTGCACGTGTCCACCGAAGGTAGCCAGCCCACGATCTTCCCTGGACAGGACGCCGCCCTGCCCGCCGACGACTACGCGCGGTTGCTGTTCTCGATGAGTTCCCCGTTGCCCGCACACATGCGCGCCTACGCCTCCCAGCAAGGGCTCCCGGTGGACGACAGCAGCCGGGGGTTCGTCTTCAATGCCGATATCACCACGGTGGTGCAGTTCCTTGACATCGGTACCCGCGCCTCGGACCTGCGCTGACCGGGCGAGGGCCAGCCCCGATGCGCGCAAAGATCGCCACCTTCCGGGCGGCTAAGGCCGGCTCAACCTGGAAGGAGTATGAGGACGCCGCCGCGATCGGCCCTCGCCGGTACGAGGAGATCCCCGGGGAGTTCGACGGACCCTGGTTGGCCGCTGCCGTGGCCGACGGCGCCAGCGAGGCGCTCTTGGCCCGGCAGTGGGCCGACGAGCTGGTCGCCCAGTTCACCGAGGCCGAAACCGCCGAGGGCCTGGCCGAGGGCATCACCGCAGCGGCCGGCAGGTGGGATGCCGTCGAGGCCAACTACCGGCAACTACGCGATGAGCAAGGCGAACCGATCGCCTGGTACGAGGAGGACGGCCTGGAACGCGGCTCCTACGCCACCGTCGTCGGCGTCCGTCTACTGCCTGCCACCACCGGCGGGGCCGGGCCCTTACGGGCGTGGGCGCTCGGCGATGCCTGCCTGTTCCACGTGCGCGCAGACTCCCTGATCACCGCGTTTCCGCTCGACGACCCGGCGCTGTTCACTATCGGCCCGGCGCTGGCCCCTTCGCGGCCGAAGAACCCGGCCGTCATCGCCAAGCACGTCGTCCCCCTGTCCACCACCTGGCAGCGCGGAGACGCCCTGCATCTGGCCAGCGACGCCCTCGCCTGCTGGTACCTCACCCAAGCCGCCGAAGGTGCCACACCGTGGCGCACCGTGCAGAGCTTGGACACGGACAACGACTACGACACCTGGGTGCAGGACCTGCGAGTCGGCAAGCTCCTGCGCAATGACGACACCACCCTGCTGCGCATTGACATTCAGTAGCGAGGAGAACAACCGTGGCGCCGCAGCGCACTTCGGCCCTCTACCCCAACGGCAGCGCGTACGTGGGTGCCCTGCAACATCCTCAGACAGCCTTCACTGATCCAGACCTGCGTGCGGGCACCGTCCAGGAAAACGTTCTCGGGTTCCCTGATCCGCGTTCGGGCAACTTCGCCTCGGTCTTCAAAGTCACCAGCCCCACGGGGCAGTGGGCCGTTAAGTGTTTCACTCGGCAGGTCGAGCACCAGCAACAACGCTACGCGGCCATCGATGCGGCACTGAACCGACTCGAGCACGCCGCGCTGGTGCATTTCAACTACCAGCCCGAAGGCGTGAACATCAACGGCACTCGTTACCCCTTGCTGAAGATGCAGTGGGTCGACGCGCAAGAGCTGCTCCGCTGGCTGGAACACCACCACCGCGACCAGGAGAAGGTGTTCCACCTCGCCGGACAGCTCGTCGACCTCGTCCACGCCCTGGAAGACGCCGGCATCGCTCACGGCGACCTGCAGCATGGCAACCTTCTCGTCACCGCTGCCGGGAAGCTGGTTCTGGTCGACTACGACGGCATGTTCGTCCCCGAGCTGGCCGGCTACCCGGCCACCGAGAAGGGCCTGCCCCACTACCAGCATCCGGCCCGCAGCGATGCCGACTACGGCCCCGGCCTCGACCGGTTCTCCGCGTGGGTGATCTACACCAGCCTCTACGCCATCGCCACCCACTCCCCGCTATGGACGGAGCTACGCGAACCAGGCGCCGAACGGCTCCTGTTCACCCACGACGACTTCCTCGACCCGGTGACCTCCACCGCCTTCACTGCGCTACGCACGCTTGGCAACACGCAACTGGCAAAACTCGGCGATGCCCTCGTCTCCTTCGCCCGTAGCCCTCGCCTCGACCGCATCCCCGCCCTGGACCCGCCGGACCTGCTCGGCGTCGCATCCACCACCATCCCCACTCCGCGGACCCCGGGGCCGGACACCGACCAGCTCCCAGACTGGTTGACCGACCATGTTCCACAGACCCGCGCAACAACCACCTCGTCACTGCTGCAGGAAAATGACGATCACAAACTCCCCCTGCAAACCTTCCCCGGCGACAGCCGCCTCATGGCCGCCCGCCTCGCCATCGTCACTGCCCTGCTGGGTGCCGCTGGCGGCGTCTCGGGCAGCCGACTCACCGCGATCAACCCGCTGCTCTGGTACCTACTCGCCCTGACAGCGGTGTTGCTCGTCGCCTGGCTGTACACCCGCCATCCGCAAGTGCACGCACGCCGTCAAGCGCTGCAGGACCACCACGACGCCAAGCAGGCAACCTCAAAGGCGCATCAACAGCTGTCCGGCGCCCAGCACCAACTCGCCGAGTTCGAACAACGATGCCGACAGCACCAGAACGACTTCGACACCACACGTGCGGCCATCGCTCAGAAGTCCAGAGATGCCATGACCGCAGCGAGCAACGTCCTTCGAGCAGCGCTTCAGCAAATCTCCGGGGAGCGCACTGCGCTGGGTGACGGTTCGGGGATGCGGCATGCCGTGCTCGCACGCAAACAGAAGGAACACGTCGGGTACGCCCTCACGAATTCGTTGATCACCAACGACCCGCCGGAGGACATCAACACGCTCCGCACGAAGTACCTGGCCGAAAAGGGAATTCGCTCGGCGGCAGACTTCACTGGCTACTACGTCTCCGACCAGGGAGGGCGGGGGGAACGAACGTATCTTCGCCGTGCTGGCGGCGGGAGTGTCTACGTCAAGCAGATCGGCAAAGGTTGCGCCGCCAATCTCGTCGCCTGGCGCGAGTCCATCGAACAACGAGCCGAACGGAGCGCACCCAAGACTCTTACCGCGTTTGAGGAGAACTGGGTGCGAGGCGAGCTACGCCGGCAACTCGACCTCCTCGACCAGCGCGAGAAGCAGGCTCATCAGCAACGCGATGGCACAGCCCGCGCCGCTCGAGCCGCCGAGCAGGCGGCGTACGCGGAACAAGACGCTCGGCAGAAACGACTACAGGCTGAGACGACCAGCGAACGCAACAACCTGAACCGGCTCAAGACTCGCGCCGAATCAGAGCTGAAAACGTGCCGCATGCATCAAGGCCGGCGAGAAAAGATCGCCGCTTGCTACACCGACATCACTGGTACTCGATTCCTTCAGAGAATGGCATGGATGGCGCGCCGGTAGTCCATCGCCTCGAATTCACCTAGGCGCGGCGTTGAGCAGAGGTCGGCCTGTGCGCGCAGGTATACGTCGCGTCGAGAGAGGCGGCCCCACCTGCCGTTCCACCAGTGTTGTTCGATAACGGCCGCCATGGCGTCCGGAGAGGCGTGCCGAGCTCGAAGCCCTTGAGCCGCCAGCTACCTCGCCCACCGAGGTCGTAGCCGTAGGCGATTGCTGTGTGGATCATGCCTATCCTCGCGTCGCTATGAGTTGGACCGGTCATTCTTCCAACGCGTGCGCGGCCGAGGGTTTTTCAGATGTCCCCGCCCGGGGCCAAGTCGTCTATTCCTCAGAGTTGAGGTCGCTGAGATCTATCTCCTCCTCGATCTCGATGGTGCGCCGGTAGTCCGGATGGTCCTTGTCCATCTTGATGGCGAGGTGGACGGGTGCGGGGTATTGAGTTCTGCCGTCCCAGGAGACTGCGTGGTCGCACAGCCTGGCGGCGGCGATGGCGTAGCGGATCGGGTCGCTCTCGCAGCCGAGGACGACGATCTCCGTGGAGGTGTGGGCGTACCAGGTATGACTTCCGGCTTCGACGTCGGCCGTCCAGCGGCTGGACTTCTCGCCAATGCGGCTGTAACGGCGGCCGCCTTTGAACTGGCGAGGGATGTTGGACAGGATCCAGGTGTTGTGGGAGCCGTCGAGTTGGAAGAGCGCCTCGGTGGTCTTACCGACCGAGGGCCGCTCGGCTTCTGGTCCGTCGTCGGAGGTGGCGGCCTTGAGAGGGTTCACGGCGACCGGCCGCGGCAGGTCCTCTGACCCGGAGGTGACGCGCACTACGGCCAGTGGCCGGTGTCCGCATGAGCGGCTGTAGCCGGGCAGAGCAGGTCGGCCGTTCACCTCGCCGGCTGCATCTGGGCGCAGGTCGAGATTCTTGTTGGCCAGAAGAGGCCACAGCGAGCGGCTGCTGTCGCCGGAGACCAGAACCACGTATCCGGCTGTCGCGTCGAGGTGGGCTCGCAGTTGCCCGAGGGCAGTGTCAATGCTGTCGACCAGACTGCGGTCTTGCCGGCTACCGTCGGGTAGAGGATGCGAGCGGAAGGCGGTGTTCGCGGTGAAGTAGTCCTGCCAGCCGCTAGACACCTTTTGGGGTGGGGGTCTCTTTCGGGTCCATTGTGAGGCTTTTGGGTGATCGACGGGTATGTGTGTTGTCGGGTCTCCTGGTTTTATGCGGTACGGCGATGGCGGTGGTGT
>NZ_RJAC01000051.1 GCF_003999975.1 Actinoplanes solisilvae
CGCCAAGCCCATGCCTTCTTCCAGCACCGCACCGACAGCCAGAACCTGACCACCGCCGCGCCCTGGACCTCACCCTGGCTGCCGCCGGGTTACGGACAAAACTTCTGGCCAGGCGCTTAGATCTTCGCCTGGTCGTTCGCCCTGTCCTCGGACCGAACCCACTCACGAGCCACCGGCATCTCGCACTCGGGTTCCTCGTCGTCGACGAGACCGATCGCGAATGGGAGCTGGCATATCGCATGCCGACGACCCTCATACCGTTCGGCCGCAGCAAGTTCGCCGAGAACCTCGACAAGCCGTTGCCGCTGGTCGTCGGACAGCTCATAGGTGAACGTCGCACCGTTCTCCAGCACGCTCACCGCCACGTCCAGTTCCACCTCCTCGTCTGGACAGGTGTCCAACTACCAGGACAAGTCGACGAAGAGCTCCGCTGCGACCCGCAACGCCGTCTCTTCTCTGCCGCCGGACGCAAGCCGACCCCCTTGCCGGTCCTGGAGCTGCTGAGAAAACCAGTCCAGGCTTTGCCGGAACGCGGTCAAAGCCCCCGCGTCGACACAATCCTCCGGATATTCGCCGAGCCAAGCGAGCGAGTCGGCCACGACGTGCTGAAGCAGACCGGCGAGCCCCGCATCACCATCAGTGCTCACGATCGACGACCCTACCCACCTCACGTCATCAGGTGGATAGAACGAGCCGGTCCCATTACATGAGCCCAAGCCAGGGGAAATACGTGAGCGTCAACAATCTTCACGTTCGTCCTTCTGGCCATCGGGTTGGGACTGCTCGTGGCAGGATGAGAAGCCCTGGTGCGTGGCGGCAGCGGCATCGGACGCGCATTCGGGCTGTCGCCGCTGGTCGTCGGCCTGACCGTGGTCGCCTTCGCTACCTCCGCCCCCGAACTGGCGGTGACCGTGGACGCCACCTTCTCCGGTGCGGCAGGGCTGGCGATCGGCAATGTCGCCGGTAGCAACATCACCAACATTCTGCTGGTGCTGGGTATGGCGGCTCTTGTCCTGCCAGTGACGGTCCGCAGCCAGTTGGTGCGTGTCGACGTACCGGTGCTGATCTTCTTGTCGCTCCTGATGCTGGTGCTCGCCTTGAACGGGCTGATCGGCCGGCTCGAGGGGCTGCTCCTTCTTGCGGTGCTGCTCGTCTACCTGTTCTGGTCGATCAGAACCGCCCGGCGTGCGGCGACTGCGAAGGCCGGCGCCGGTGTGAAATCCGAGGCGCACCCTCGGCTGGCACGCGATGCGGTGTTCGTGGTCGCCGGGTTGGCGCTGCTGGTCCTCGGCGCCCGCTTCCTGGTCGATGCGGCCACGGAGATCGCCCGCATTGTCGGGCTCAGCGACCTCGTCATCGGCTTGACCGTGGTTTCCATCGGCACCTCGCTACCGGAGGTGGCCACCTCGATCATTGCCGCGCTGCGCGGTGAGCGGGAGATGGCCCTCGGTAACGCGGTGGCAGCAGCATCTTCAACATTGGTGCGGTGCTGGGCATCACCGCGCTCGTCGCTCCGGGCGGGATCCCGGTCGAGGCCGCCGCCATCGGGTCTGCTGCACCGGAAGGTGACAGTTCCAGTCACGCGGCCTGACTGGCCGGTGGGGTCATGATGGTCTCGTACTCGGTAGGGGTCAACCGGGCTAGCGATCGTTGGCGTCGGCGGCGGTGGTGGTGGTGGTGGTGGTATTAGGTCCGTTCGATCCAGGTCACGATCGCGGTCCTCAACGCCTGCCGGGTCGGCCAGGTCCGGCGGTCGAGGACGTTATTTTGCAGCAGGCCGAAGAACGATTCCATGGCGGCGTTGTCGCCGGCGGCGCCGACGCGGCCCATTGACCCGATCATGTGGTGCTGGTTGAGGGCGCGGACGAATTTCCGGCTGCGAAATTGCGACCCGCGGTCGGTGTGCAGCACGCAGCCGGCTACGTCGCCGCGCCGGGCGACGGCGTTGTGCAGCGCGTTGACTGCCAGCCGCGATTTCATGCGGGAGTCGATGGAGTAGCCGACGATCCGGTTGGACCATACGTCCTTGATCGCGCACAAATACAGCTTGCCTTCACCGGTGCGGTCTTCGGTGATGTCGGCCACGAGCGGGTAGAGCCTTTTCCCGGCAGGTTCGCCTGTGACTGATACGCCGCCGCCCGGCGCAGGACCTCGTTCTCCTGCTCGAGCAGCTTGATCCGCTTACGGGCCTCGCGCAGCTCGGCGGAATCATTGCGGCTCACGCCGGACTCGGCGCCGGCGTCGATGTCGGCCTGGCGCAGCCATTTGAACAGCGTCATCGGGTGAACCCCGAAGTCCTTGGCGATCTGCTCGACCGTCACGCCCGGGTCACGGCCTTGAGCGAGCCGCACGACGTCGTCGCGGAACTCACGAGGGTAGGGCTTGGGCACAGCAACATCCTTCCAGCTCACCGTCACGGCAAGCCAACTCAGATGTCACCTATCGGTGCAGCAGACCTATACTCCGCCGAGTAAAGGGGTCCAAGCGCATCGCCTCATCGGAGCTACTTTCATCGTAGCTGAACGCCGCCTCTGTATCGCACGCCTCAGCAGATGAAGCCTCTAAGCGTTCCCCATGCTCCGGAGCGTCAGCCTCGCTCGGCTGCTGGAGCGCGTGGATCCAACAGCCGAGCAGAGGTAGATCATCTACTGATGCTGGTCACCCCGACGGGCAGCCCAGCGTCGCCGAACGACGTCGCGAAGGTCCAGCACGAAAACCAACAGTGTGATTGCGGACATGACCGAAGCGACCCAGCCACGCCAGCCGCCTTCTTTGATGAGTTCCGGCAGTTGACATGCCGCCAGCAGCAATACCGCGCCAAGCCCAAGCAGCCGTTTTCCGCCGTTGTCCTTCGACGGCTTCACCATCGCCACCTCCTGCTCATATTCATCATTCCGCAGCGGTGACGGAGAAGCCCCCTGGTTACCTTGTTGTAGAAGTCGCAGCCAATGTTGTTGATTTTCGCTTTCATATCGTAACCAGTGTCGCGCCAATGCCGGCCAATGGTTTTAGTATTATCCCAGTCACCGCCGATCGCTGCGCTCGTGAAAGCACCCCAGCCCCATTTCCGGACGCTCTTTCCGCAGTTTCTCCAGCTCGTTCGGCATTTCTTCCACTTGGCCTTCGTGACGTACTTCTTCGCTCTCCAGCTCGCTTTACCGAGGCGGGCGCCGAAGCGGAGAGCTTTAATGCCATGCCCTCCCGGAGTAAACCACAGGCCGACTGCAATATGCGCGTGCAAGGACTCACGATAGCTGTTCTTCGGCCGGCAGGGCGCGGAGTAAATCCACTTGTATGTACGGCAGCTTCGGCCGTCCAAGTCGAAGACATTCACCGGATCGGCGCAAGCATACTCGTAGGCGTTGCAACTGCCGCCCGCCACCGGGTCCATCGTCAGGAACCGGCCGAGCCCGGGAACGAATAGCCGCGCGCCCATCACTATGACGTCGCCGAACGCTTCACCAGAGCGCTGCGTAACTAATCAGGTCGGCCGCTTCAGGTCAGTTTGATCTTGGTGGGGTTGTTGGGCAGGATGTCCGGGTGCCCGACTCGCCGTCCATCGTGGAGCTGCTGGAGCGGCTCGTGGCGTTGGAATCCGTGGTGGGCGCACTCGAGAAGACCGTCGCGGCGCGTGATGCGCGGATTGAAGTCCTTGAGGCGGAGAACGCCGAGTTGCGGCGCCGGTTGGGTCAAACCCCACGGAACTCGAACATGCCGCCCTCGTCGCAGGGCCTGGACAAGCCGGCGCCGAAGTCGTTGAGAGGCCGGTCCGCTCGCCGGTCGGGTGGGCAGGACGGTCACCCCGGCCGCACGTTGCGACAGATCGAGAATCCGGACGAGACCGTTCGTCACGAGCCGGCCGCGTGCGGCGGGTGTGGCAGCGGCCTGGCCGACGCCGTGGTCGCCGGGGTGACTCGCCGTCAGGTGTTCGAGATTCCGCAGGTCACTGCCCGGGTCACCGAGCATCAGCTGATCGCTCGGCGCTGCGCATGCGCGGCGGTGACCTGCGCGCAGGCCCCGCCGGGGGTGGACGCGCCGGTGCAGTACGGGCCACGGCTGGCCGCGATCGTGGTGTATCTGCTGGTCGCGCAGTTCGGGGCGCAGAAACGCGTCGCGCAGACTGTCGCCGATCTGTTCGGGGTGCCGATCTCGCAGGGCAGTGTCGCCGCGTTGACCGCCCGCGCGGCCCGCCGCCTCGACGGTGACTTCCTCACCGCGATCCGCACCGCCCTCACCGCCGCGCCGGTGGTGCATTTCGACGAGACCGGGTTCAGGGTCGCGGGCCGGCTGCACTGGGTCCACTCCGTCTCCACCGGCAAGTACAGCCTGCTCTACGTGCACCGCAAACGCGGCCGGGACGCCATCGACGCCGGTGGGATCTTGCCGGCCTTTACAGGGATCGCCGTGCACGACGCCTGGGCCCACTACGACTGCTACCCGCAAGCCACTCACGCGTTGTGTTGCGCGCATCTGCTGCGGGAACTGATCGCCGCCGCCGAACTCGACCCCGCGGCGACCTGGGCCGGCCAAGGCATCCAGGCTCTGCTCGCTCTCAAAGACGCCACGGATTCGCTCTCGACCACTCCGACGTTCTGCTGCCCAGCTTGCTGATCATCGACTCACCCCGCAAAGCCATGAGCAACGCCGAGCCCGACCAGCAACTGGGCCGGAGAATCTACGACCGGATCACCCACCCTGGCCGAGGCCTACCAGAACCGGCTGCAGATAATCGTCGCCGACAGCGACGTATCCGCAGAGCACACGGCCACCGGCAACACCATCGAATTGACCTCAGAACAGTCCACGGTGCCTGGCGTGGTCAACACCGGAATCGGCCGCGGCCGGCGCACGCCCGCCATGTAAGCAGCTGTGGACGAACCGGCGTACACCTGTTGGCGGCAAGGACCACCATCGAGGACGGCCGGATCGGCTGCGCCGCAACACACTGCGACGCCCGTCCAGGGACACGACGACTGGACCGGCCGCCGGTGCACTCGGCGGGGATGTCCGGCGTGTGCCGCGGCCGTTACCGTGCGAGCATGACTCGCGATCTAACGCCGCCCCCAGCTACGTCGTTGTCGGCTTTCGCCCATCCACGTCGGCGGATCCTTGACGAGCGCATGTTCAGGCTGCCGGCCGGTGCTCAGCGGCGGGCGTCGTTTCGGTTGCAGCTGTTCACTGCCAGCGGTGCCCGCCCGGTCGCGATCGCGACGCAGGTGCCCGGCGCCGATGAGGGTGCGTCGCTGACGAACGTGGCCGAAGCCTGTGCTTCTGCGGTGTGGGAGCGGTTCTTCGCCACCGATGCCGAGCCGCCGATCTGGATTCAGCAGGTGATCATCGACGATCGCCGCCATCTGACCTTGGTGGAGTTCACCGCGGACGGGGCGCAGCGGTCGGTGCGCAGGCCACGGTGGCGGCCGCTTTCTAGTTCTGATGTTGAGACACTCGTCGGCCGGCCGGTCTCTCTCGAGCGGGGGGAAGGTTTCGTCGCTGTCGAGCCGGAGCCTGAGCCGGAGTCGGAGTACGGGGCGGCGCTGGTGGCGCTGCTGCCTCGCCCGGAGCCTTTCCGCGTCGACGACTGTATGTCGGCTGGGGTGGCGTGGTGGCGTCGCCTTGGCCGGCAGGTTGTGCCTCGCCGTGGTGGGCGCGGCTGTTGTTGGTACCACGGCGGTGATTGGCATGTGGTGTCCCGCGTGGCTTTGCGTCTGACGGAGAAGGCCCACGCTGCCGGCGTCGCCTTCGCCGGCACCGTGTCATATGTGATGGCGCAGCCGGATGCGACGGCTCTGACCGGGTGGGAGCGTGAGGCTTTGTCGTCGCTGCTGGCGGACACGATCCGGCCGGATGGGCGGTGGCCGTCGGGTGAGGGTTACAACAACGGTCAGCACCGTGCGCAGGCGATGATCGAGGCTGGGGTGCGGTGGACGCTCGTCGAGCACACTGTCGGGTGAGACATGACGGTTCTGGGTGTCGGTGTTCTGCCGGTCGCTTCGATGACGGCAGTGGGCAGGGCGGTGACGGTTGCTGATTTCCGGGTGCTGACCGGTCGGAGGCTGGTGCTCGGCGGCGCGGTTGTGCTGAATGTCGTGGTGGTTCCTGGTCTTGCGGTCGCGGCGTGCAGGCTGGTTGATCTGTCGGTGCCGGCGACGGTGGGCGTGGTGCTTGCTGCGGGGGCGCCGGGTGGCGGGACGGGTGCACTGCTGACGTTGTCCGCATTCGGGGACGTCGCGGTCAGTGTCGCGTTGCAGGCGGTGCTGGGGCCGCTCAGGTTGGTCGCCGTCCCGGTGTGGGCGCAGGTGGCTGGTCATGATGTGGTGCCGGCCGGTAGGACGGGTTTGGTGCTGGTCGCCGGTGATTTGGCCGGGCAGGTGGTGGGATGTGGTTGCGGCAGGCAACCGTCTCGCGGTCGCCAACCGCAGCGTCAACCAGCTCCTTCGTGGCCTTCGCTGGCAAGGCGAGCGCGGCTTCGCCATTCTGATCGACCGCTGGAAAACGTTGCGGCACAGCACCCTCAGCCCGCGCCGGATCGGCGAAGTCGTCGCAGCGGCACTACACCTGACTCATCTCGAGTACCGATGCCTGCCCGGATCTTGCTGAGATCACCTCACTGGCTGAGATCACCTCAGTACGCCCGCCCGAACGGCGAGGTAATCGCGCTCGTTCCGTTGACCACGCTCTGCTCGGCGGACAGCTGGTTGAGATCCTCGCCGACGGCGGACCAATCAACGCTGGCGGACGTAGTTGAAGCCCGACAGGGGTCACGACCGGCGTGGCGCACCTAACTGGTAAAGATGGTTTACACGGTTGACGCGACCACATGCAACCAGTAAAGTTCATTTCATCGGTTAGGAACGAGAGAAACGTTCGCTCACGCGGAGTGAGAGGGATGGAGCATGGCTACGACGTTCCACACGACCAAGGTCAACGGGCTCGACATCTTCTACCGGGAGGACGGGCCGGCTGACGGTCCGGTCGTGCTGCTGCACGGCTTTCCGATGTCGTCGGCGCAGTACCGCAATCTGATCCCCCTGCTTGCCGACAGGTACCACGTGATCGCGCCTGACTATCCGGGCTTCGGCCACTCCGCGAGCCCGTCGTGGCAAGAGTTCAACTACACCTTCGCCAACTACGCCGACCTGATGAAGGAGCTGCTCGACCAGCTCGGCGTGGACCATTTCGTGATGTACGTGTTCGAGTGCGGGGCGCCGACCGGCTATCGGCTCGCGCTGCAGGTTCCGGAGCGGGTCACGGGGCTGATCGTGCAGAACGGGAACGCCTACGAGGACGGTCTCAAGGAGTTCTGGGACCCGATCAAGGCCTACTGGGCCGAGGACACCGCGTACAGGCGAGATGCGGTGCGCCCGATGCTGTCCGACGAGACGACAGAATTGCGGTATGTCGACGGCGTTGCCGACCGCACCCGCATCGACCCGGATGCGTGGCTGCATGACATCACACAGCTCCCGCGGGCCGTCAACGACGAGATCCAGCTCGACCTGTTCAAGGACTACGGCACCAACGTGCCCCTCTACCCGAAGTTCCAGGAGTTCTTCCGCGCCTACCAGCCGCCGACGCTGATCATGTGGGGCAAGAACGACTACATCTTCCCAGTCGACGGCGCCTACCCCTACCTCGTCGACCTGCCGGAGGCCGAGATGTACGTACTCGACACCGGCCACTTCCTGCTCGAGGACCAGCTCGACGTCGCAGCCCTGCTGATCCGCGGCTTCCTCGATCGCAACCTCTAAGCCACCCAGGCGGTCGAATCGTCCGTCAAACTCCCGGGCACCGGCGGTGCGCTACGGCAATCCCGTGCGCGTTCGGCACCGGCGGCCACGAACCGTTGATAAACGTTGCCAAGTTCGCCCAGCGGTTCTACGGAGACGCCGTCGCCTACCTGAAGAACTGAACCGTGTCATCGAAGGACCTGGAGAAGGAGAACCGAAATGCCTCGAAACAGCAGCCGGATCCTCGCCGCCACCGCTGTGGCCGGCCTCGCAGCGACCACCCTGAGTATCACCGCGGCGACCTCGGCCGACGCGTCCGGTGGACACCCCCGGAACAAGCCGACGGTTGTACTCGTGCACGGTGCCTTCGCCGATAGCAGCGGTTTCAACGCCGTCACCCAGAAGCTGGTCAGGGACGGTTACCCAGTGATCGCCGCACCCAACCCGCTTCGCGGGGTCGCCTCGGACGCCGCCCAGGTCAAGGCGTTACTGAACAGCATCGAGGGCCCGATCGTGCTGGTCGGTCACTCCTACGGCGGCAGCGTGATCTCGAAGGCCGCAGCCGGCGACAAGGATGTCAGGGCGCTGGTATTCCTCTCGGCGTTCGTGCCCGAGACCGGGGAAAGTGCGGCCGAGCTGTCCGGTAAGTTCCCGGGCAGCACTCTGGGCGACACCCTCAAGGAGGTGAAGCTCCCCGGTGGCCACACCGACCTTTACATCGACCAGAAGTTGTTCCCGCAGCAGTTCGCGGCTGATGTGCCGGCTCGCGACGCGAAGCTGTACGCGATCTCGCAGCGTCCGATCGACCAAGCAGCGCTCGGGGAGGCCGCGGCCGGTCCACAGGCGTGGAAGACGATTCCGAGCTATGACCTGATCGGCGGCGCGGACAAGAACATCCCGGCGGCGGCGCAGGAGTTCATGGCTAAGCGGGCAAAGGCCAAGGTCCAGTACATCCAGGGCGCCTCGCACATGGCGTTCGTGTCGCACTCGGTCACCACCGCGTCCTTCATCGAGCGAGCCGCCCGCGAGACCGACAAATAGGTGAGGCGGCCGCCGAGCGTTCGGCGGTAGCCGGTCCTGCAAGCTTCTGTAGTGAAGCTCCTCTACTCTGCTGCGTCTGATGTTTAGGACCACGATCCATGTCCGGCGTCCAGCTGGCTCGGGCCGCATCGGCACGGAAAGGAGAGCGGCCAGTGCGAACCTCTTCCGGCTCGCCCGGCCCACTCGCTTCGGTCATGCGGTTCCCCTCGGGCCGCATGACCGCGGCGTCACACTGACCGACGGAAGGCTCACCATGATCGACCCGAACGAGGTGGCACGGAACTGGGCGCGCGTCAGGTCCGCATCCAACGCCACGGCGGCCGACTTCGCGGAACTGTTCGCACCGGATTGCCGCTACAAGGGTGTTCCCTTCGGCACCGGGTTTGTGGGCATCACGCGAACAGAAACGAGAGACCCGGCCAGGATCCCCATGGCAGTGGAAGTCGGGTTCACAACAGCCGCGAAGGAACGTCATGACTGACCTGGCCGCCTTGCACAGCGCCGCAATGGCCAAGGACCAGCAGCCGTTCGCGGCCGACCGGCTCGGCGGCTACCGGCTGCCGCCTGGCCCGACCGTGGCCGATCTAGGCGGCGGTGACGGCGGCCTTCTCACCGAGATGCTGGCCGGCGAACCTGACCGCCGCGGCATCCTCCTTGAGCTCCCAGACGTCGCCGCCAAGGCGGAACAGGCATTGCGGTCAGAGGGCCTCGCGGATCGCATCGAAGTCATCCGAGGCGACTTCTTCGAAGCGGTCCCCGCAGCTGACATCTACCTCATGTCCGTGGTCCTGTGCGGCTGGAACGACTCGGAAGCCGGTCGCATTCTGTCCAACATCGCCGCCACCGCTCACGACGGCGCCCGCCTGGTCCTGAAAGAGATACTCGTTCCCGACGGCCTCCCCCACTCCACCAAGGTCACCGACGACGTCAAGCTCGCGCTCACCGGCGGCCACCAACGAAGCGAAGACGAATGGCACACGCTGCTCGCGCGCCACGGCTTCCAGCTCGACCGCATCACGCCCGCCGGCGCACCGTTCTGCTTCATCGAGGCGACCCTGACCAACGCCGCGGCGGAAGAGCCCGAGCAGAGTCGTCAGATGTCTTGTCTGGTCTGGTGAGACGTGGAGCCGCAGGGTGACGAGCTGGGCGGTGCAGCCGGAATCGGACCCACACTGACGCACCGCCTGCGAAGCCCACCCGTGCGGACCGTCGCCCGCCAGTCGCGAACCGGAGTTAGTTCGCGGCATTAGGGTGCCATGCCTGCCGGCAATCCGAACCACGGCGCCGGCGATGGCTTCGTGTTCGATCGGGCGTCCGACCTGGAGGTCGTTGAGCGCCAGCGTCCCATCAGCATCCGCCTCGCCACCCGCGGACGCCAGGCTCGTGTGGCCAACACGCATCGAGGCACGGTCAGGTTCGATGTGGTCGACGCCATTCTGGAACACGGCGGCTCAGGACGCCCATCGTTGGGACGTCGACCGCCCAGATGCAGTCCGAGGTGGAACGGCAGCGCGGCGCGCCGTCGACGAACAACCGCTCTCGGCAAACAGCCGCAAGTGACAATCCGGCGGGGTCTGGCCCGCATACCGCGACGGCAGGTCGTCCCTGTTGGAGGGTTGTGTCGTCAGCAGGACAGCGAGCCGGCCGGCGACACCGACCTGAACCCGCGACCGGCTCGGGACCTGGGGACGGCCAACTTCACGGCCCGCCCCAGGCTCACCGCAAGGCGGCATAACGTGCCGCGACCCGCAACATGCGCCGCCACCCGGCTACCCCGATCAGTAACGGTAGCTTCCGTTGACGCGGCCACCCGCCATCTCCATGATCACGCGACGTTCGCCGATCCGTCAGCCGCGGTGGTTCCGGGCGTAGTGGCTGCGGGACTTGGCGCGGTTGCCGCAGGTCGCCATCGAGCACCAGCGGCGGCCGCCGGCCTTGGAGACGTCGTAGAACCGCAGCGGACATTCAGGGTTCGCGCATTTGCGGATCCGGGACGGGTTGTCCTCCAGCAGACGAAGATAGTGCTCGGCGGCCTGCCAGGCGGCGAGCCAGCCCGGGGAATCAGTCTCAACCTTGCGTTCGGATCCGTGCTCGCCGAGCGATCGACGGAAGCAGCCGTGACGTAGCGTCTCGTTGAGCAGTTCACGATCGCGTCGCGGATTGATCGATTCCGGCTGCAGGAGTCCGAACAAGGCTTCGCGGGTAGTCACCAGCGCATCAAGGGTCTCCTGCGACTGCGGCACCGTCTCGGCCAGGCCGGCCGAAGACAGCCAGATCGCCAGGCCGCCGGGGGATTCCAGCAGGTCGTGGGCACCGTCATCGTCGGTCCAGCGCGTGTTCACCAGGTCCAGGGGCAGAGGTTCCCCGGCCAGGGGGCGGGGGTCTGCTGGTGTGCTCATCGGTTTTGCCCTTTCGTTCTGACCCATTTCACCACGAACACGAGCCCAACCGGTTAACAGTGTTTCCCTGGTTGACATTCCCGGAGCCTAACCTCTAAATTTACTTTAACAGGTTAGTAGCCGTGTGCGGACCTGCAACCCCCCTCAACCCTCGAAGGAGCGACCCCGATGAGCGTCCGAATCACCGTCGACATGAACCTGTGCGAAAGCCACGGGCAGTGCGTGTTCGTCGCACCTGACGTCTTCTGGTTCGACGAGGACGAGATTCTCAACCACAAGCCGAAAGTTGACTCCTCGGAGTACGACCGCGTGGTGGCCGCCGCGGCCGCCTGCCCGGTCCGCGCCATTCAGGTAAGCAAGATCGGCGAAGAGGTCCAGTGACCCGGATCGTCATCGTCGGCGCCTCGCTCGCCGGGCTGAACGCCGCCCAAGCCCTCCGGGAGGCCGGATACTCCGGCTCAATCACCCTGGTCGGCGACGAACCACACGCACCGTACGATCGACCGCCTCTCTCGAAGCAGTTCCTCATCCCGGGCACCGAGCGAGAGTCCCTAGCCCTGGCAGACACCGCGCTCCTCGGCCTGACCGAAGAATACGGGCGCCGGGCAGTCCATCTCGACGTACGAAATCGTGCGGTGCACCTCGATAGCGGCCGGGTGCTCGAGTTCGACCAGCTCGTCATCGCCACCGGCGTGGGTGCCCGGCAGTGGCCCGAACCCGTTCCCCGACAGGGAGTGCACACCCTGCGCACCCTGGACGATGCGTACGGCATCAAGCAGGACCTCAATTCGGGAGTACGACGCGTCCTCGTCGTCGGCGACGGCTTCATCGGCAGCGAAGCCACCTCCACCGCAAGATCGCTGGGGCACGAAGTCACGCTCGCGGGCAAAGGTCGCGCACCGCTGAACCGGGCCATCGGCGACGATGCGGCCGGGTTCGTCTCTCGGCTCCATCGCGAGGCCGGAGTCACCGTCCTCCCCGGCGTCAGAGTCACCGCACTACACGGGTCACAACGCGTCACCGGCGCCACCGTCAACGACGACCGTCTCGTGCCCGCCGACGTCGTTCTGCTCGCACTCGGCGACCAACCACACACCGCATGGCTCGCCGATTCCGGACTGAAGATCGACCGGGGACTGGTCACAGACGTCCACGCCCGTACCCTCGACACGAACGGCGAACCGCTCCCCCACATCGTCGCAGCTGGCGACGTCACCCGATTCCCGCATCCGCACGCCTCCGGGCTGGTAACGCTCGGCCATTGGAGCAACGCCGTGGAGCAGGCGCGGGTCGCCGCGGCAACGCTCCTGCGGCCGGACGCACCGCCGGTCTACCGCCCGGTGGCGTCATTCTGGACCACCCAATACGGCGTCAAGTTCCGTGCGGTCGGCCTACCCGATCAGGCCGACCGCACGGAGGTCCACGAGTTCGACCTCGCACGGCGCCGGCTCGACGTCGCCTACTACCGAAACGATCAACTGATCGGCGCACTGACTGCCAACCGCGCGGCCCGCATCGTCGCCTACCGGTCGCAGCTGGCCGAAGCCCTGTCGCTCCTCGGAATACAACCTGCCCGAATGAGCATCGCTTCCGTCCGATGACCGTCCACACCCTCCATCGTGAGCCAAGACACGCCGTATCAAGCGAGGCGAACAGTCCGTGACCCGAAACTCATCCGCGCCGGCAAGCCACCCAAGCCAGGCAATGCCGCTCTTTGCCCCTGCTCGCGTAGCCGTACGCACACACGACTCTCCGCAGACCTTCCCAGGTGACAACGCTCGGGCACACGCCAGATTCAGAACCTCCTCAAGGAATCGGAGCGTTCGCCGCGGCAAGGTTGAACGACGGCGACCTTGGTGCGTTTACGCACATGAGATTCGGGCTTCTCGCTCGAGAAGCCCTCGGCTCTTCGGCGTCCCGGTCGGCCGCATCCAAGTCGCTAGGACCGCCGGTTCGCCTTCGACCCGTAAGCCTTGCCCGCAAGCAGATGATCGAGCCGCTTGCGGGGCCGGCCACGCCCGCCTGCCGGGCCACGGCATCGTTGTCGACTAGGGGCACCAGTTCCTCGCTCAGCCCCCTTTACAGGCGCCCGCCGCGTGCTGGTGCGCACGCACCACGGTGGAATCGACCTGGGCCTGCCAGTCGAGATCCCCGGCGGCGTCCGCATCGGCCTGCAACTGCTTCTCGATCCGCGCCCAGGTGCCGTCCTGTTCCCAACGCGCGAACCGGTCATAGCACGTTTTCGCAGGCCCGTACCGGTCCGGGATCTGATCCCACTTGGCGCCGTTGTCAATACGCCACAGGATCCCGTTGATCACCTGCCGTTAATCACGCCACTGCCCACCACGCTGCGGGTCCATGCTCGGCAGCAACGGCTCCAGCCTTTTCCAGTCCTCATCAGTCAAATCACCAGCCACGACGAGCCAACGATCGATCATCGCAACTGGTGATGATCCGTCAGATGACCTCTAGTTCGGCGACCACCTTATGGTCCGGCAGGTCGTGTCCTTCCATCTCCATTACCGCGCGCAGAAGGGGAATGTGGTCGCGGTAGTGGCGGATCACCGCGAGCAGCGTCTCGGTTACCCCGCCGAGCCTGGTCGGGTCGGCTGGAGACCAGCGCCGCAGGTGATCACCCGGCCATGGCAGGCGCGGCGAGGCTGTGATCCCGACGACGGCCACTTCGGGTCAATACGGTTCGGTGCTACTTTCGCATCTTTCGGGCTCTGAGTCCGAATGACTACAAATAACGAGGAGTGTCACCATGAAGAACTACCTCTGCGTCCCCGGGGCCTGGCACGGCGCATGGTCCTGGGCGCCGGTCGCACAGCGCCTCCGCGCAGCCGGGCACCACGCCATTACGCTCACGATGCCGGGGCTCGGCGACGGCGATGACCCGCGCGGGCACCGGCTGCGCGATGCCGTGGACCACATCGTCCGGGTGGTCGAGGAGCGCGACCTCACCGACGTGGTGCTGCTCTGCCACAGCTGGGGCGGCTACCCGGTGTTCGGTGCCGCCGGGCGTCTCGGCGACCGGCTCGCCGAGATCGTCTACTACAACGCCCACACGGCCGTCGCCGGTAAATCGATGATCGACAACGACCCCCCGGAGTCCGCGGCCTTCCTTCGTGGCTTGATCGAGCAGTCGTCGGTCCGTGCTATCGAACCATCGCTCGACTTCGTCACGCAGATCTTCATGCCCGGCGCGGCACCGGAGCTGCAGCGCCTGGTGGCGGACCTGCTCACACCGATGCCCGGCGGCTACTTCCTCGACCCGGCCGAGGGCACGGACCCGGCCACACTCGGCGTCTCACTGCGTTACCTGCTCGGCGAGGACGACGACGCATTGCCGCACCCCGGGGCGGAGTTTGCGGCCCGGGTCGGGCTGACCCCGATCATCGTCGCAGGCGGGCACGAGGGCATGCTCACCCATCCGGACGAGATCGCAAAGGCCATCCTCGCCTGACGCAAGGCCGCGAACCTCCGGAGAATCCGACCGGCAGCCGCGGACGTGGGAAGGGAGAGGGACAGGTCATACGTCCGACGATGAAGGTTCGGACCCGAGCGGCGTCCACGGTGCGGTGGCGCGGACACAGGGGCGCCGGGCGAGGGGAGTGGCATGGAACTTGGCAACGGCATCGGTCCAGCGGTGGCGTGACATGGTGGAGCTCGGATTGAACACCGTCGACGGCGAGGGTCGGAAACTCCCGTACGCCCAAGTTATCCGCGACATCGTTGAGCAGGCGGTACTCGCCGACCAGGTAGGGGTCGACTCGTTCGGGGTCGGCGAGCACCATCGGGACGACTTTGCGGTCTGCGCGCCCGAGATCGTCCTGGCCGCCATCGCCCGCACCGAGCGGATTCGGGTCGACACCGCCGTTACGGTGCTCAGCTCCGACGACCCGGTGCGAGTCTTCGAGCGCTTCGCGACGGTGGACGCCGTCTCGCGCGGGCGGGCTGAGATCATCCTTGGTCGCGGCTCCTTCACCGAGTAGTTCCCACTGTTCGGCTACGACCTCAAGGATTACGACAAGCTGTTCTCCGAGAAGGCCGAGCTGATGGCCCGGCTACTCACTGAGGGCCCGGTGACCTGGTCCGGATCGGTCCGCCCGCCGTTGCGCAACCAGCAGGTCTTCCGAAGACGGAATCCGGACGGATCCGCAGCTGGGTCGGCGTCGGCGGCACCCCGGAGTCGGTGGTGCGCGCCGCACGGCTCGGCTTCCCGCTCATTCTGGGCGTCATCGGTGGCCAGACTGGCCGCTTCGCCCCGTTCGTCGAGCTGTTCCACCGGGCGCTCGATCAAGCCGGCCACGAGCGACTCCCTGCTGCGGTGAACTCGCCCGGCTTCGTAGCGGAAACCGATGACGAGGCCTTTGAGACGCTCTGGCAGTACGCTCGCACTACCATGGACCGGATCGGCGCCGAGCGCGGCTGGCCGCCCCTCCGACGAGAAGCCTTCGAGCAGAGGTGCACGAGGGCTCGTGGTACGTGGGCTCGCCCGAGACGGTGGCTCGCAAGATCGCCAAGACGATCGGCGACGTCGGCATCCAGCGTTTCGACCTGAAGTTCTCGACTGGCGCCCTACCGCACGAGGCGATGATGAGGACGATCGAGCTGTACGGCACCGAGGTCATTCCGCGCGTACGCAAGCTGGCTAGTCTTGTCTTTAACCTTCGGTGCTCTGGCCTGGTGTCGTGCAGTGTCTTGAGTGGACATGAAGGCGACCTTCGGTGATCATGTCGTCTCGCTGAAGATGACCGTGATCCTGATCCGAAGGCCGTGATGAATAGTGTGCCTGAACCCGTTGACCGCGTCGAGTCGCTGCGGCGACTCGGCTGGTTCCGGGTGGAGTTCTACGCCTGTCTGACCCGGCGAGCCGATGCCCTGTTCGAGCTGGCTGAGGCGTTGTGCGCCGACGGTCCGGTCGAGAGCCTGGTCGGGTTGCGTCTGACCGCCGAGCATCGCCGGGGTCATGGCGCACTGTATGACGCGATCAACCACGGCCGCCTCGATCTGGGCCGGCTGCGCCAGGCGGTGGCGAATGTGCCGTTCCCGCTGGCTGCGGACGGGCGGATCGTGCTGGCTATCGACGTGTCCCCGTGGCTGCGGTGGGAGGCCCACACCAGTCCCGAGCGGCTCTACTGCCACGTGTCCGGGCAGACCCGGACCCAGGACCAGCGGGTTCCCGGCTGGCCCTACTCGATCGTGGCCGCTCTGGAAACCGGCCGCACCTCCTGGACCGCGATCCACGACGCCGTGCGACTCGGCCCGGCCGATGACGAGATGGCCGTGGCCCGCACCCAACTACGGGAGGCCATCGACCGGCTGATCACCGCACGACACTGGCACCCGGGTGACCCGCCGATCCTGATCGTGACCGACTCCGGCCACGACACCGCCCGCCCGGCCCACGACCTGCGTGATCTGCCCCTGCAACCCCTCGGCCGGCTACGCACCAGCCGGGTGATGCGACTACCCGCACCACCCCGGACACCCACCACCGTCGGCCGGCCTCGCCACCACGGCCCCGAACTACGCCTGTCCGACGAGAGCACCTGGCCGCAACCGGCCCACCACACCCGGACCGAGACCCGCCGCTACGGCACCGCCCAGGCCGTCGCCTTCAATCGGGTGCATCCCCGGCTGACTCGCCGCGCCGCCTGGATCAGCCACAGCGGGCCCCTGCCCATCCTCGAGGGCACCCTCATCCGGCTGACCGTCGACCGTGTCCCGTCCGGGCAGAACCCCAAACCGATCTGGCTATGGTGCTCAACGCCCGACCTGACCGCCGCCCAGGTCCACCTGCTCCGGCAGGCCTACCTACGACGATTCGACCTCGAACACACCTTCCGGCTCCTCAAACAAACCCTCGGCTGGACCCGGCCACAGCTACGCGACCCGAACGCCGCCGACACCTGGACCTGGCTGATCATCGCCGCCCACACACAACTGCGCCTCGCCCGCAACCTGACCGACGACCTACGCCGCCCCTGGGAAAAGCCCGCCGAAACCGGCCCGAGCCGACCGACTGAGCCCCGCACGGGTCCGGCGCGCCTTTAAGAACCTCCGGCCGCAGACCAGCCACCCCGCGCAGGCACCAAAACCCACCCGACCCGGCCCGGCCGCCCACCCGGCAGCCCCAACCGACACCGCGCACCCCACCACGACGTCGGCAAAACCATCCACCGCGCCCGCACCCAAGCCGACCTGCAGAAACCCAGAGGTTAAAAAGCAAGACTAGACACCTTTTCAGGATGGGCCCGGGCGGCGATCCCGCGGTCGTCGAGCCGGTCCGGGTGATCGAGCAGATTGACCACTCGAAGGAAAGCCCTCGCCGCCGCCGGGTCGGTCGCGGCTGACAGCCGGGTTACGAGTCCGTCGTAGGTCGTCACTCCCGGCCCGTCGCCGCCGCACATCGCCCGATCCAGGTCGGCCGACCACCGCCACGGCACGTCGACCAGCGAAGCGGCTCTTCGCTGAAACTGCCCCTGCGTCCCGGCGGCGGCCAGGTTGCGCAGCAACACCGCTTCCAGCGCGGCGACAGTGATGCCTTGGCCGTAGATCGGGTTGAAGGTGCACAGCGCGTCGCCCAGGACGGCGAAGCCGGCCGGGAAGCCCGGCAACCTTTCGTAGTAGCGGCGGACGCTGTAGGGGACTTTGAGGACGTGAGCGTCGCCGACCGGGTGGGCCTGGCGGAGAATCTCGTGGGCACCTTGATCGGGAAGATCGATTGCCCTTTTCTCCATGTCTGCCGCGCCGGACCCGGGTACTGCTCCCAGGCTGCCGTTCAGCGAGACATTGACCACGTCTCGCTCCTCCGCGGTGACGACGCCTCCGAAGGGATGACCCGGATGCGGGGCGTACACGCCTCCCAGCTGCCCGCCCAAGAAGTGTTGCCGGCGACGGAAACGCCGCGACACATGCGTCTGGTCGATGTCGACGCGCTCGACCTCGATGTCCTGTATGCCGATCGCGCGGAGCCAGGCCGGGGCTCGGGAGCCGAAGCCGGTGGCGTCGACGACGAGGTCCGCCCCGTCGATGCTTCCCGGTTCCGCTCGGGTTTCCCCAGTGTCGGCCGGGGCGGTCACGACGCCGGTGACGACGTCCCCGTCGGTGATCAGACTGACGGCCGTCAACCGATCCATGATGGACACATTGCCGGTGGCGGCTCGTCTTCGGACCAGATGCTCCAGCAGCGGTCGGCTGATGGCGATACCGTCGACGCCTGACGGCACCAGGCTGGACGCCAGTCGCCGACCATCGAGGTACCAGCGCAGATCGTTCTGCTTGTCGACCGGCAGACCCCCCGCCGCGACCATCTCCCCGGCGAAGCCCGGCATGAGGGTGTCGAGAGCGCCGATTCCTCGCGACGGCAGGATATTCGGATGATGCGCCTGGGGCACCTCCCGCCGTGCCCTGGGCACCACCGGGAGTGCGTCGCGGTCGAGGACGATGACCTTTCGATAGGCCTGCCGCAAAGCCGTCGCGGCCAGCAGCCCCGCGAGGGACGCCCCGATGACTACTGCGAGATTGTTCCGCGCCATGACGAACCTTTCTGCGGAGATGTACACCTAGGGAACGGATCAACCGCGGGTTTATTCATCGGTGCGGCGCGATGACGACGATCACGTCGTGAACAGGGGTCCCGCAATGCGTTCGCCTATCCATGAACGATCTACTGCGCGAGTTCCGCGCTCCGAAGGAATTGGCCCGAGCACTATCACAAGCAGGGACTTTGGCGCGACGGCGGATCGATCGCGGATCTGCGTCGGTGGAGCCGCGAGCAGCCGGAGGCCACCGCGGTCATTCAGTACGCAGGCGACGGCGAGGCCGGACGGCTGACGTACGCCGACTATGCCTTGGCCGTGGAGCGGTTCGCCGGGGCGCTGCTGCGGCTCGGCGTGGGTCCCGGCGATGTCGTTGCGGTGCAGCTGCCGAACTTCTGGCAGGTCGGCGCCTTGACGCTCGTCGGCGCTCGGATAGGGGCGATCACCGCGCCGATCCTTCCGACGATCCGCGAGCGGGAGCTGGCCCGGGTGCTGCGCCGGATAGAGGCGGTCGTGTGTATCACGGTCGACGAGTGGGACGGTTTCCGGCACGCGGCTGCGCCGTCCGAACTGATGCCGGAGCTGCCGTCCCTGCGGCACCGGGTCGTGCTGGGCGAGGCCGGCGACGGTGCGATCGACTTCGCCGAGTACTTCGCAGAATGCCCTGGGAGTGGATGCAGGCCGACGAGCTCGGCCGCCTGGACGAGGACCCCGACCGGGTCGGCGTTCTCCGTTCACGTCGGGCACCTCGGGGGAGCCCAAGGGGGCTCTGCACAGCTTCAATACGCTCCATGCCGGGATAGCGCCGATCGTAGATGCCGAGGGGCTCGGTCCCGGTGGACGTCATCTTCACGCCGCACTCGTCAACCCACATCGCCGGTGCTATCTTCGATCACTGTGCCCCTGTTGTCCGGGGCGACGTCGGTCGTGATCGACCGGTGGAGCGGCAAGGCTGGCCGCACCCTGCTGCGGGAGACAGCCGCGACGATGATATTCGCGGCGCCCGTTCTCATCGAGGATCGGGCCACCGCGGGCACCATGCCCGCGGACACACCCGCACTGAGGCTCGTTCTTTCCGGCGCCACCGTCGTTCCTCCCCAGCTAGTGCGGCGCGGACCCGACATCGGTGGTCTGGTCCTCCGCGTCGACCTTGTCATGCACGTCACGGATCGTGCCTACGGCCTGGCCGAATCAGTCCGGTGACCTCTTCAACCACGTGGCGAGTGTCGATCTCGTCCGGGCCGAAGTCGCCTAGTGTGGTCCTGGCGGCGACTGTTGCCGGGCGGCCGTCCGGGACAGCGTCAAGAGCGCGCATCCGCTCGGCGATGGTGTCACCGGCCTCGCGTGCTACCTCAACCAGCTCGTCGAGCTGTAGGTGCAGGTCGCGGATGTGGGGGCCCACGATGTTCCAGTGGGCCTGCTTGCCGTACAGGTGCAGGGCGACGAGGTCGATCAGGACTCGCTGCAGCCGATCTGCTTGGGCGGGAGTGGCGCGGAAGGCGCCGGTGGACGCGATGTCCTGGGTGATGGTCATCTCGAGTCCTTTCTGGAGCAGCCCTTGTGAGGCGCTATCGCTCGGCGGCCCAGATGGAGCAGATGCCCCACCCGGTGACTTCGACCTGTCGACGACGGCGAAGCCAGCGCCAGGGCCAAGGGCTGTCTTCGGTCGCGTTGCACGCCTGCTGCCTGTCGATGCCTCCGCGCTCGGGCCGGGTCTGTGTCGGCGTCCGCGCCCTTCGGCGAAATCGCTGAATCTTTCAGCCGAGCAAGGCCTGGCGGAGTGTTTGCAGAGCGTAGTGCTGTCTCGATCGCACCGTGCCGACGGGGACGTCGAGGAGATCGGCGACTTCTTGAGGGGTGCGGTTGTGGACGAAAATCTCTTCGAGAACGCGTCGTTGGCTGACGCTGAGTGCCTGCAGACCGTGATGGAACGAATCCGCGGCGACGACGGTATTGGAGACGTCATCGTTGCCGGCATACTCATCCACCGGAAGGCGCCTCTCGAGCGGGCGGACCTTGCTGCGGCGGGCCTGGTCGATGAGGAGCCGGTGTGCGACGGTTATGAGCCACCGGCGGGTTCCGTCGGGGTTCTCGGGGAGCTGGTCGAGGTGCTTCCACGCTCGAATGATGGTCTCCTGAACGATGTCCTCCGCCGTCTGTTGTTGTCCTCGGGTGAACGGCAGCACGAACCGGGTGAGCGGCATCCAGTGCGCATCGATGAGCTCCTTGGCGCGGATGTTGGCTTCGCGGCAGGCGATGAGGGGTCGCATTGCAGTTCCTAGCGTCCGGTGTTCAGCGGTCGCAAAGGACGTTAGGAGGGGCCACGGGCTCGCGAATGACCTCTGAATGACCTGACTGACCGGACTCTCCGAGCGGCTGCTCCGGCTGCTGTCAGTACATCCGCAAGTCGCCCTCAGGGTGAGTTGCATCACCGGCCGCCCGTCCCGGACCCCTACGGCGCCGTTCGAAGACCACCCAAGTGTCAATCTGCACGAAGCCCATGCGGCGGAACAGCTCGCATCCCATCGGACGGGCCGTAAGTCCGCATCTCATTAGGGGTTGTTGCTGGTCAGGAGGTTGAGGCGGGCGACTCGGCGGTAGCAGATCAGAGCGCAGGCCAGGCGCAGGAAGCCGGTGAAGTGGGAAGCCTTGCGGTCGTAGCTGCGGGCCAGGCTCGGAAGCGGCTGACCCATTCCAGGCAGCGCTCGATGACGTAGCGGTGCCGGCCGAGGTGCGTGGCCGGTTCGATGCCCTTACGGGCGATCCGGGCGATCATGCCGCGTCGTCTGACCACCTCCCGGCAGAATCGGTAGTCGTAGCCCTTGTCGCCGTGCAGCTTGCCGGGCCATCGGCGGGGACGCCCGAGCGGTTGCCGGATCGCCCGCAAGTTGTCGAGCACGTTCTCGAGCATGGTGCTGTCGTTGACGTTGGCAGCAGACACCACCACGGTCAGCGGCAGCCCGTTACGGTCACTGACCACGTGGATCTTGGAGCCGGGCTTGCCCGGTCCACCGGGCTTGCCCCGGTCAGGTCCCCCCTTTAAGCGCCCGGACATGCATCGCGTCCACGCTCGCCCTCGACCAGTCGATCCGGCCAGCAGCACCGAGAACGTCCAGCATCGCCTGGTGAAACGCCTGCATGACACCCTGTTCCACTCATCGGTGAACCGGCGATGCGCAGTCGCCCGCGAGATCGGGAGCCTTTCGGGCGGCCTGGGCCTGGCCGGGTGCGTTTTGGGTGGCTGGCTGGGGTGCCGATCCGGGGCAGTAGGTGACCGAAACCCTGCCGGACGCGCGCCGGGGTGAACGCGCGTGCTGGTTGCGGTGGCTGCCAGGGCAGCCGGTGATCACCGACCAGTGGGCGGGCCAGGCGGAGCTGGGTGAACGCGGCCAGGATGAGCCAGGTCCACCGGTCGGCCTGCTCCGGGGTGCGGATTTTCGGGACCGTCCAGCCCAGGACTTGTTTGGCGAACCGGAATGTGTGTTCGATGTCGAAACGGCGCAGGTAGGCGCGCCAGACCCGGTCGAGGTCCAGGTCGGCTGGGTCGTCGCCGTGCCACCACAGCCATACCGTTTTCGGTTCCCGGTCACGACGTCCGGGCAACCGGGACACGTGCAGTTCCCGTTGTACTTACACGACTACTGGCGGGACGAGGAGGCATCGGTCAGGTATCGAAAGCTGTTTGACCTCAGCCCGGTTTCGTCCGGTGGCTACTCCTTCGACGTACGCGCACACCTTGGGCGGATCTCAGTTCCGGTACTCGCTCTCACCGGTCGGCACGATCACGTATGCGGTCCGAGATGGACCCACGAATTAGGCGCTTCGATCCCTGATGCCACCGAGGTCGTGCTG
>NZ_RJAC01000052.1 GCF_003999975.1 Actinoplanes solisilvae
ACGCTGGGCTCGTTCGTGCTCGGCCTGTCGACGCTGCCGTTCATCTACAACGTGTGGAAGTCGTACAAGGTCGGTCAGCTCGTCACGGTCGACGACCCGTGGGGCCACGGCAACTCGCTGGAATGGGCGACGTCGTCCCCGCCGCCGCTGCGCAACTTCGACAGGATGCCGAAGATCCGTTCCGAGCGCCCGGCCTTCGACGCGAAGTTCCCCGAACTGGCCGCTGCCGCGCAGTCCGCCGAAGGCCCGCCCGAGGGAGGCTCGCGACCGTTGACCGAGGAGTCGGACGGCGGCGCCCGCTACGACGACGGTTCGGGCCGCCGGCAGACAGCCGGCACCGACGACCGCGACTGACCAGCGGCCGCGGCCGTCGGGTGCCCCGAGCCACTGTCAGCGCCGGGTCCACTGCTGGTTGACCGCCGCCGTGCAGGTCCACAACAGGGTGAGGGTGCCGTTGGCGGTCTGGTTGTTGTTGACGTCCAGGCAGAGGTTCGACTGGTTGCCGCGGATCGTGCCGTCGGACTGGAACGTCCATTGCTGGTTCGTGCCGCCGTTGCAGTCCCAGATCTGCACCTTGGACCCGGCGGACGCGCCGATCGGAGCGTCCAGGCACTTGCCCAGCGCTTGCAGGGTCTGGCCGGACACGGTCCACCGCTGGTTGTTCGCGCCGTTGCAGTCCCAGATGACCGGCTGAGTTCCGTTGGTGGTGTTGCTGTTGGGCACGTCCAGGCACCGCCCGGATGAGGCGCTGACCAGACTGGCCGAGGTCGGCGTCTGGGGGTCGCCGGTGGTGCCGCCGCTGACGCGGTAGACCGCCGTGCCGTGTGCGGGCACGCTCGCGCTGATCGTGCCGCTGGTCGAAGTCGTGCCGCCGGTCCAAGCATCAACCAGGGAGTACGTCGATGCGCCCGTCTTGCCGATCGCGGCGGCCGTCGTCGAGATCGTACGACTGGCGTTGCTCTGGTTGAACAGGGCCACCGCCACGTCGCCGTCGGCCAGCCGCTTCGCCAGCACGCGCTGGTTCGCGTCCCCCGCGACCTGGACTCCCTGGCGGCCGAGGGCGTCCTGGTTGATGGCGATGAGCCGCGGATTCTTCAGGATCGTCTGGGTCGCCGCCGACATGGAACGAAGGTCGTTGCCGGCGATCAGCGGGGCGGTCATGACGGCCCACATCGCGAAGTGGGACCGCTGCTCGGTGTCGGTCAGGGTTCCCCGGCCGACCTCCATCATGTCCGGGTCGTTGAAGCCGCCCGGCTGGGCATATCCGGCCAGGGGCACGTTGACGTCGATGATGTTCTGGACGCCCATCGGGTAGCCGTTGGTCTGGTCGGTCTTCCAGACCAGTTGGATGTCCTCGGTGGTGCGCCAGATGTTCGCCACATCGCCCCAGTTGCGCTGCGGCCCGGTCTTGGAGTGGATGCTGTTGGAGTTGATGCTGTAGAGGATCGGCCGGCCGGTCGCGGCCAGGGCGTCGCGCATCTTCGCGAACGTGGCGACCTGTTCGCTGATGCTGCCGGCGGGGGAGCACCAGTCGTACTTGAGGTAGTCGACACCCCAGGCGGCGAACTGCCGGGCGTCCTGGACCTCGTGGCCCTGGCTGCCCGTCGCGCCCGGATACGAGTCGAAATACTGCGCGCAGGTCTGGTCGAGCGGGGCCTGATAGATCCCGAACTTGAGCCCCTTGCCGTGGATGTAGTCGCCGAGCGCCTTCATACCGCTGGGGAACCGGGTCGGATCGCCCTGCAGGTTGCCGCTGGAGTCGCGGGTGCTCTGCATCCAGCAGTCGTCGACCACCACGTACTGGTATCCGGCGTCACGCATCCCGGAGCTGACCATGCTGTCGGCCATCCCGCGGATCAACGACTCGTTGATGTTGCAGAAGAACGTGTTCCAGCTGTTCCATCCCATCGGCGGCGTACGGCCGACGCCGTTGTCCCAGGCCTGCGCGGGGGAGGCGGTGGCGACGATCGCGGCGCCCGGCAGCAGCAGGAGCGCGGCCGCGAGCATGGTCTTCAATCGGCGACTGTGCATCGGAGCTCCTTCAGCTCACCGGGGTCAGGCGCCAGTTGTTGTCGGCGCTGCCGTTGTCGGATTCCTGGACGACCTGGGTGCCCCACGTGCTCGAGGCGTTGAGGACGGCGAGGACCTTGTTGCTGTTGACATTGCGGATCCGGTACGAGCCGTCGCTGTTGGCGACCAGCGTCCAGCGGTGGTCGGCGGTGCCGTTGTCGGCCCACTGCAGGACGCGAGCGTTGTCGGCGGTCGACATGTTCTCGACGCCGAGGACCTTGCCGCTGTTGACGTTGCGGAACCTGAACGCGGAGCCGTCCGTGACCCGGACCCATCGGTGGTCGGCGGTGCCGGTATCGCCCCAGACCACGGCCAGGCCGCCGTCGGCGGTGGACATGTTCTGCACGCCCAGGACCAGGCCGGTGCCCACGTTGACCAGCTTGTACGTCGACCCGCCGGTGCTACCGGTGTTCCAGTAGACCGTGTAGTTGAAGCCCTGTGCGTCGTGGAACGGTCCGAGGTTGACCGTCGCGCCGTTCGCGGTCGCCGTGAACGCGAGGCCGGCGGTGCTGGTCCGGGTGATCGACGAGACGGTCAGCGACGGCAGTGCGGACAGGGTCGTCGTGCCGTAATTGCCGCTCAGCACCGAGGGACCGTACGTGATGGCCTGTATGGCGGTGTTGTCGTTGGCCGCCCTCATGATCACGCGCATCGGCAGCCGGACGGTGATGACGTCCCCGGCGGCCCAGGTGCGGGTGACGGTGGCGTAGCTGCCCGGGGTCGCGGTCACATTCTGGACGGTGCCGTTGACGCTGATCACCGCGTCGGCCGTCCAGGCGGGGATGCGCAGACGGATTCCCCACGAGCCGGACATCGTTCCCGACAGGGTCAGCGTCGTCGTGTCGCTGACCGGGAAGGTCGTGGACTGGGTGACGGTGATCCCGCGCTGGGTCCAGGTGAGCACCGACGGCACGTACAGGTTCACCGTCAGCGTGTTTCCGTTGTAGAAGTAGATCGAGTCCATCAGCTTGGTGTTGGTCTCGATGCCGGTGCCCTGGCAGCACCAGAAGCTGTTGTAGTCGGTCGACCACGTGCCGCCGCCCCAGGCCGGGCCGACGCCTCGCCGCCCGCCGGGGTTGAGTGGCGTGAAATAGGTGATGTGACCGTGACTGTCGGCCGGGTTCTGCGCGCCGACGAGGTGGTTGAGCAGCGCCCGTTCGTAGTAGTCGAAGTAGTCGGCCCGGCTGGGGTCGAGCAGCCACAGCTCGCGGGTCAGTTTCAGCATGTTGTACGTGTTGCAGTGCTCGCAGGTGTCGTTGCTGAGATAGCCGGCGATCGCGTTCGGCGGCCTGAAGTGCTCGGCCTGACTGTTGCCCCCGATGACGTACGAGTGACTGTTCGTCACCATGGTCCAGACGTTGGACGCGATGTCGCGATAGCGCGTCGTGCCGGTCGCCTTGTACTCACGCGCGGCGCCCACCCACTTCGGGAGGTTCGTGTTCGCGTGTTTTCCGTTCAACTGGTCCTGGTTGGCGGCCAGCGGGTCGAAGATCGCGGCGTGGTCGAACCGTTTCGCGGCGGTGAGCCAGCGAGCGTCGCCGGTCTGCTGGTAGAGATCGGTCAGTACGGCGTTCATGCCGCCGAACTCGGTGTTCAGGACCGTCTGCATCTGGTTGTAGCTCAGCCGCCCGGTACGCCAGTCGACCCAGCCGGCGAAGGCGAGCAAGACGTCGCGGGCCTGGGTGTTGCCGAGGTAGCGCCAGACGTCGAGCAACCCGGCCAGGGTCTTGTGAATGCAGTAGTACGAAACGGCGACGGGCGTGCCGGATTCGACGGCGGTGATATCGGACTCGGGGAAGCCCGACAGGTAACCGGCGGTGTACCCGGCGGCGCCGTTGTTCGCCTGACATTTGGCCAGTTCGGCGACCATGTAGTTCGCTTTGTCGCGGCAGGTGGTGTCGCCCAGCACCGCGTAGGCCTGCGCCCACGCGGTCAGGAAGTGGCCTTGAACGTGGCTGCGGAACGGGAAGTTCGGCGCGTCCCACCCGCCGTTGGCGGTGGCCCCGTTGGTCGGCAACCGGTGGTTGGCGCGGAACACGTACAGCAGCCGGTCGACGTCGACGAAACGCAGATAGTTCAGCGTACGGGTCTGGTTGTCCAGGAAGCGGCCGGTCGACAGCCGCACCTGGCCCAGGTCGAAGGGGTATGCCGACACGCCGATGTCGGGCCGGGCGGGCGCGATCACCGCCGCGCCGGCCGGGTTCGCCAGGATGGCGCCGCCGGTGGCGGAGGCCAGCGCGCCGACGCCGGCGGCCTGCAACAGGTGACGGCGGCTGAGGGGTGCGGGGGGCATGCGGACTCCTACTCATGGGGATGACGAGGAGCGGTGGGGGACGACTGTTGGTTAACGTTAACAATCGTGTTGGGAACGTTACGGCAAGACGTCGGGGCAATCAAGAAAAATCCACGCGGCTATCACTGCAGGAATTCCGTAACACTTTTTCAGGCCTGTCTTTTTAATAGGCGCTGACGAATGGGATTCGCGCGCTGGGCGGGGGTCGGTGACCTCGGAGCGGTTTAGGAACGGTCGTTCTTGACCGATCGTTCCCCAATCGTCTACGATGGTGATCGTGGGGCGACCAAGGGGATTCGACGAAGAGACGGTGACGGCTGCGGCCGCCGCGCTGTTCGCCACGCGTGCCTATGACGGGGTGGGTGTCGACGACCTGGTTCAGCATCTCGGGGTCCACCGCAACAGCCTCTACAAGACCTTCGGCAGCAAGCGCGGGCTCTATCTGGCCGCGTTGCACTGGCATGTCTCGCACGTGCTGCAGCCGCTGATCGATCAGCTCCGCAGCGGAAGAGATCCGGAACAATTCTTCGACCACGTGACCCGGAAGGGAAATCTCGACCTGCTACTTCTGGCCGCGGTCGAACGCGCCCCGGCGGACACCGAGGTCGCCGCAGTGGTGGCTCAGGCGTTGCAACTGCTGGAGCAGGCGATAGACGACGTGCCGATGCTCCCGTCTGGCCGCACCGGGAAGATCGCGTTGAGTGAACTGCTGGGTGAGCGGGTGCGCGTCCGCGCGCTGTCCGCGGGCTAGACCCGGCCGCATAGACACAACCCTCGGGCACCGAAGTGCCCGTGCTCAGCCATGCCCGCCGGCCTGCGCCGCGGGCGAGAGAAAGGAATACCTCATGGCTCACGTCAGGACAGAGAACGGAAATCTCGTCGTAGAGATCGAAGGCCTGGACAAGCTGTGGTCGCTCAAAAGCAGTTTGACGATTCCCCTGGTCAACGTGCGCGGCGCTACTGCCGACCCGGGCATGGTCAAAGAGCCCAAGGGCCTCCGTGCGCCCGGCACACACCTGCCCGGCGTGATCACGGCGGGCACCTTCCACCAGGACGGTGAGCGGGTCTTCTGGGACGTCCGCGACGGTGCCCGGGCGGTGGTCATCGAACTCGCCGACGAACGTTACGCCCGGCTGGTCATCGAGGTCGCCGACCCGGCCGCCACGGTCGCCCTCATCGAGGGAGCCATCACACGATGAACTGACGCGATCGCAGCACTCTTCCCGTCGCTGGAGGGAACCAACCGCCGATCCCCGACAGCACTCGCCGCGCTGGGCGCCCTGTTCTAACGTCTCTCGCGGCGCCACACCGCGGCGGAGTAGCGGGCCGGCGTCAGGGCGAACTCGGCCGGGGCGAACCCCGCCGGCAGTCCCGGCCGGCGCCAGGTCTCGGGCGGGTGACCGTGCGGCAGCCACTCGCGGCGCCAGATGCCCAGGGCGGTGTCCAGGTCGGCGATGGCCGGGTTGAGCTGGTCGTCGACGGGGGTGCGCAGGTGCTCGGCCCACAGCTTGACGCGCAGATCCCGTACGAGGGAACCGGTCGTCACGAAGGTCGACGTGATCTCGCTGTCGGTGCCGACCATCGAGCGGCTGAAGAAGTTGGCCGAGCCGATACTGGCGAAGACGTCGTCGACCAGCATCAGCTTGGTGTGGACGGTCAGGTTGTCGACCCGGTACATGACGACGTTGCGCTGGGCGGCGACCGGCAGCCGGGCCAGCACCCGCCAGCGCAGGTCGTGGGTGATCACCGGGTGGACGGTGCTGTCGCCACCGTCGGCCGGATCCTTGCGCCCCGACCCGATGAGGATGATTTTGACGCCGCGCCGGGCCGCCGACCGCAGCTGGCCGTAGAGCTGGAACCGTGGGTCGCCGCCCGGAGCCTCGTGGAAATACTGGTCCTCGAGGTAGATGTAGCGTTCCGCGGCGCCGATCGCGGTGGTCATCGCGTGGTAGATCTCCTGGATGCCGGCCCGCACGACGTTCGCCCGGCGCATGCGGCGCAGCCCGCGGTGGCGATAGAGCGACCACGGCCGGTACGACCGCACCACCTGGACGGCTGTCCCGTCCGCCGGATGCTCCGGCTGCGGCGGAACCTCGGGGAGCTCGCGGGGTGGTGCGATCGGGTTGAGCCACGTCAGCCCGCCGCTGGGCAGGTGGAAATACTCCGGCGGCAGGTTCTTGGCGATCGGGCGCGGCGGCAGGGCGGCCGTGTTCTGCCAGCGGAACCGGAACGTCTCCCAGACGCGTACGGCGGCCGGGCCGTGCAGCCGTGCGGCGGCGTCGTGCCAGCCCCACCGATGGGTGCCGAGCTTCAGGCGGCGGTGCGGCGAGTGGTCGAACCGGCTGGGGGCGAGGTCGAGCCCACCGACGTACGCGGTGAGGACGCCGTCGTGCCGGAACACCACGAGCTTCTGGTGGTTGGAGCCCAGCACGTGCCCGGACCAGTCGAGCAGCACCCGATTCTCGAGCGGCGGCGTCGCGACGTCGACGGTCGACGGCTTCCACGCCCGGATCACCCGCGCGGCGAGCGTGTTGGCCCGGAACGGCCCGATCGGCAGCCACGGCACACCGCCGGAGAACTCGGCCGCGCTGAGCACAATCCGTACGTCAGTGCCGCCCGCGGCCTTCTCGGCCAGCACGTCGGTGAACGGCCGGTAGCCGGACTCGCCGGCGGCGTGTCCCATGAGGTCGAGCTGCGGGTCGGCCTGGTAACTGGCGATGTATACAGCGTCGCCGGGCCCGAGGGCGGCCATGTGTTCGGCCAGCTCGGTGAAGTAGGTGACGCCGTCGACGATCGGCTCGAACAGCGAGTTCTCGGTGAACGTGGGGCACGCCTCGGTCGCCGGCGGCAGATAGCGACCGATCAGATCAGTCAACGACGATGCGTGCGGCATGGCGTGATTACACCGGAAACCGGCAGCCCAGTCACCTGCGGGGTCGAGAACTGGGGATCGCGACCAATCAGACGGTACGCCCCGCCGCGGCTGTCCGGTCGGCCGTCGTCGAATCCCTCGCCGTCCGGGGCGGGGTGCCCGGCCACCAGTTGCGGTCGCCGAGCAGCGTCATGGTCGCCGGCAGGAGCAGGCCGCGCACGACGGTGACGTCGAGGAGCAGGGCGACGGCCATGCCGACGCCGATCTCCTTGACGGGCACCAGCCCGCCGACGACGAAGCCGGCGAAGACGACCGTCATGCACGCGGCGGCAGCGGTCACGACCGGGCCGGACGCGGTGATGCCGCGCAGCACCGCGGCGTCGTTGTTCCCACTGCGGTCGTACTCCTCTTTGATGCGGGCCAGGAGGAAGACCTCGTAGTCCATGGACAGGCCGAAGATGAACACGAACAGCAGCAGGGGCGTCGTGAGGTCGACCGCGTCCCACGAGTCGAACCGCAGCACCGGCTCGCCCCAGCCCCACTGGAACACCGCGACGAGCACGCCGAGCGACGACAGCAGCGTCAGCGCGTTGAGCAACAGGGCCTTGAGCGGCACGACCACCGATCGGGTGAGCGCGACGAGCAGGACGAACATGGCCAGCGCGACCCAGCCGACGAGCAGCGGCAGCCGGTCCGCGACCGAATCCTGGTAGTCGGCGACCTCGGCGCCGTCCCCGCCGACCAGGACGGCGAACGGGGGTGGCTGATCGCGCAGGGCCCGCACGAGCGTCCGCGACTCGGGGCCGCCGGTGGTGCCGTGCGGGCGCAGGTCGATGATGCTCACCCCGGGCGGGCTCCCGGGTCTCATCGTGACGCCGGAGACCCCGTCGAAGTAGGTGAGCCGGTTGAGGTAGTCGAGCATCTCGGGGGCGTTCGGGTCGACGTCGGCCACCACCGTGACCGGTTCCGGTACGCCTTCACCGTAGATCTCCTGGTAGGCGTCGTACGCCGCCCGTTCGGGGACGGACGCGGGCAGGGCGCGTACGTCGGAGTTGGCGAAGTTCGCGTCCAGCAGCGGCAGGGCGAGCACGAGCAGCCCCAGCGTCGCCGCGATCGCCACCGGGACGGGGCGGCGTTGCGCGAACCGGGTGGTCCGGGCGGCCAGCCAGGGGCGCGGTTGCGCGGGCCGGATCCGCCCGCCCACGACGGCGAGCATCGCGGGGATCGCGGTGAGGGCCAGCGCGGTGGTGAGCAGCACGGCCAGCGTTCCACCCAGCGCCATCGAGGCGAACAGCGGCTCGGCGAAGGCAGCCAGCCCGGCCATGGCCGCCGCGACCGCGAGGCCGGAGATCACGACGGCTCGCCCCGCCCGGGACATGGCTGTGGTGATCGCGGCCGGTACGTCGTCGCCGGTGGCCCGCTGCTCGCGGAAGCGGGCGACGATGAGCAGCGAGTAGTCGACGGCCAGGCCGATGCCGAGCAGCGTGACGATGTTGAGCGAGTACTCGCCGACGATGGTGAACGTGCTGACCCCGTACAGCGCCAGCAGGGTGACGCCGACGCCGACGACGGCCACCAGCAGGGGGAGCGCGGCCGCGAGCAGGCTGCTGAGGAACAGGATGAGGGTGACGATCAGGAAGGCGAACGCGACCGACTCGCCCAGGGCCAGGTCGCGCGTGGCCTGGGTGCCGAAGGCGCGTTCGGCCAGACGGTCGCCGCCGACGAGGATCGACGGAGCTGCGATGCGGTGCAGACGCGTGACGATCGCGTCCTCGAGCGCCTCGTCGTCGAGGTTCTCGGCCAGCTGAACCGTGATCAGCACGCCGCGCCGGTCGGCGGTGGGGTCGCGCACCGGGGTGAAGGTCGAGCTGACCTCGACGACGCCCGGCATCGCCCGTACGTCTTCACCCGCGCCGGCGACCGAGTCGTTGAGTTCGGCCGAATAGTCCGTCATGCCCGTGATGACGGCGAAGATGGTCGGCCCGTCGGCGGTCACCTGCTCGATGCGGGCCTGGGCGCGGGCCGACTCCGCGCCGGCATCAAGATTGTCCACAGTGGCCAGCCGGTCGAACAGCGGCCCACTCGCGATCACCGCGACGGCGAAGACGCCGAGCCACCCGACGAGGATCCAGTATTTCCAGCGGACGGCGATCGGGCCCATCGGCAACTCCCCGGTCGGAGGAACGACTAGGTGCCCCGCCCGCCCGCGAACCGGCGTCCGTGACAGGCGTCCCGGTGTCCGGGTCACGACTCGGGCGGCCGGGGCCGGTCGGAACGGACGTTCGGCGGTCGTCCGTGCCGCCCCGCTTCCTAGCCGGTAGGCGGGACTGTAGACGCTTTCGTAAAGAGCGTCCAGATGTCTTGTTCACGTGTACGAAACTTTCGCGTGCCCTGGCGAAAGTTCGGAGGTTGACTACCGACCACAGTGGATGTTTACCTGTCCCTCACGCTGGACGACGAGAGGCTGCTCGCCGAGCGGTGATTATGCGGTCGGGCCGGTCAGGCGGTGCATGCCCATGATCTGCAGCAGGCGGGAGACGCCTTGCTGGGGGCGGGTGACGCGCAGCGCGATGCCTTGTTCGGCCGCCTCGCCGTAGGCCCTGTCCAGGGCGGCGATGCCTGAGGAGTCGCAAAAGCTGACCTGGCTGAGGTCGACCAGCACCCTGGTCGTGCCTTCGATCTTGATGGCCTGGGCGATCGCGGCCCGGAAGTCGTCGACCGTCGCGAGGTCGATCTCGCCGGTCACGGCCAGTTGGATCGTGCTTTCCGAGGTGCCGTAGGTGCGGACGATCACAGGGCCGCCCTCCTCGACGAACATGATGGTCAACGTCGTTGCGACATACCCCAGCGAGGGGCTGCCTATTCAGCGCGCGCTACGTCAGCCCACACCGATTTGCCCATCTCGTGGGGGTCTGTTCCCCAAGCCCGGGTCATCGCGCCCACGAGCAGCAGTCCGCGACCGCCGATGCGCCTCGGGTCGGGTCCCAGCGATCGGGGCATCTCCGGGCTGGTGTCGTGGACCTCGATTCGTACGACGTCGGCCAGCCGGCGAAGGACAAGTTCGCCGCCCTTGCCGGTGTGCTGAACGACGTTCTCGACCAGTTCGGTGATCACCAGCAGCGCGTCCTCGACCAGCGGCGGCTCCTGCCAGCGGCTGAGGGTCTCGCGGGCGTGCCGTCGCAGGACGGCGTAGTCGGTGCTCAGCTCGAAAGGCACCGACAGCAGATCCATGCCTGGGTCTCTACCCTTTCGGTGCCCGATGACGCCTCAGAACCCCATCTTCACCCGATGGGGCGCCGGCGCCCACCCCGCATGGCCTGTGAGCTTGGCACATAGATGACTTCAAATTTCCGACCGCGCCCCGTACTGTCCGCTGTGGACCACATCTGTGCTACGGGGCGTCGCGGCGGGCCACCGCCGGGTGAGGCACATCGGTGTCGCCGCGCGTCCGTTCTCATCGTCCACCACGCAGAGGCGTGGATCAGGCGCTGTCAACGGGGGAACCATGTTGTCGATCAGACGCGGGACGGTCATGTCCGTCCTCGCCGCCGCACTACTATCCGTAACCGCCGTCGCGCCGGCGCAGGCCGCACCACCGGCCCCGCAGCAGGCCGCACCGTCCGCACCGCCGCCGCCAGCCCCGGCCCCGACTGAAAAGCCCGCCGAGAAGCCCGCCCCGGTCGACCCGGCCCGCAGTTCCTCGGGCCTGGTGCCCCGGGCGCAGGCCGGCGCGGCCGAGGCCAAGGCCGGCCTGCGTCGCAGCACCCCGCCGATCGACCCCGACCACAAGGTCACCGCCGAGGAGTTCCGGGTCCGCGCCGAACGCTCGACCAGCAAGTCGTACGTCCCGGCGCCGCCGTCGTCGTCCGCCGGCCTGATCGCCCCGCAGGTCGCCCCTCCGGCCACACCGACGAAGGAGTTCGCCGACGAGTGCGCCGGCAGCTACGCGGCGTCGGCCGACGAGGTCGGCTACGTCAAGAACCGCTACGAGTGGTGCCGCAACATGATCGCCTTCCACAACATCATCGACACCCGGGGCAACCGCAGCGGCTACATGTGGATGGACCTCACGCTCATCGGCTACGGCCGCGACGACGGCACCCGCAACATGCGGTTCTTCGCGCGGCCCAACATCGTCCTGTTCGGCGGCTCCTACACGCCCACCACGCGGGTCAAGCTGAACGTCGTCTGCCTCAACAACCTGAGCTCCTGTTCCCAGGGTGACGGCGAGAGCCAGACGATGGCCGAGTGGTTCGCGCAGACGGTGACCGGCAACTGGCTCGACTTCACGCTCGCCTCCGACGGGGCCGGCGGGTCCGGGGCGGAACTCGTCCAGCGTAACTACTTCGGCGCCCAGATCACGTTCCTCGACGGCGTACCCTCGTACAACGGCCCGTACGGCTGGCGCTGCGACTCGGCCCGTTACTTCGCGAGTACGCGTACGGCCGCTTGTGTCTTCTTCGACGTGGTGCCGCACCTGCAGTATTGGCTCACCAACAACGACGGTACCCGCAGCCGGCACCACGCGGTGGCCGAGCACATCCGGCAGGCGCAGGATCAGCCGGACACGACCCACCCGCCCCGCCCGGACGGCCTGCCGAAGGTGATCCCGGGCAAGTACACCGGCGAGGTCGCCGAGGACACCGCGCTGGAACGCATCTCCAGCGACACTACGGCGTACACGGAGAATGTGAACGCCAAGGACCGGGCCTGCAACCGCATCCCGACCCCGGACGACATGGAACGTCCGCAGTGTGACGAGTATCCGTTCGCCACCACGTGGCAGGGCGCGGGCCGTGGACCGGGCGATTTCTCGGTGAAGTACGTGCCGGGCTCCGAGAACGAGAGCGCGGGCGCGTCGCTGCTGGCCTACTACAACAGCGACCGGATCCTGTGGCTGCCGGAGGACTTCTTCTACGTGCAGATCCTCGACAACCAGCCGGGCGACGGCCGGGCGGACGGGCGGCCGGTGGTCAGCGCGGGCCCGAACCAGTTCGGCGACGAGGGTGAGGCGGTCCGGCTGTACGGCACGGTCCGGGACGACTCGCCGCAGGTGGTCAACCGGTGGACGTGGGTGCCGCAGGAGGGCGTGGACGAGGGCGCCGAGTGCACGTTCAGCGACCCGCGGGCGCCCCAGCCCACGATCACGTGTGACGACGACGGCGTGTTCCGGGTGACCCTGACCGCGGACGACGGGGTCAACCCGCCGACCTCGGCCTCGGCCACCGTGACCCTGGCCAACGTGGCCCCGCTGGCCTACTTCGACAATCCGTCACCCTGGCAACTGTTCAAGGTCAACGACCAGGTGTCGGTGAACGTGCCGTTCTCCGACGTGACCAACGACCGGGTCAGCACCTGCCGCATCGACTACGACCAGAACGGGCAGACCGTCTACAGCTGGCAGACCACCACGCGCACCTGCGGCCACGCGCACGTGTTCAACAGCGCCGGCATGTACACCATCGAGATGCGGGTGACCGACGACGATGGCGGCACCGGCATCGCGACCGTCCTGGTCGTCGTCTACGACCCGAACGGCGGCACCGCCAACATCGACGGCTCGACCGGCACCCCACAGGGCGCGCTGACCGCCGACCCGAACGTCACCGGCGACACGTACGTGAACATGGCTGCCGCCTACTACACGACGAGCGGCCCACCGGCCGGCGTCACCAAGTCGTGGATCCAGAACCACGGCTTCCGGATGGAGTCGACCGGCCTGCAATGGTTGGTCGTCACCCGGGACAACAAGGTCGCGGTGCGGGGCGACGCCCGGCTCGCCGACGGCACGGTGGTGCAATACGTCCTCTACGGCTGGAAGAATCCGGACCGGATCCGGCTGGTCGTGTGGAACGGCACCGGGCCCGCGATCTACGACAACAGCCGCAGCGGCGAGTACGACATCGACCGCATCGATCCGAAGGTGATGAAGTCCGGCGCGGTGCAGATCCACCGCTGACGGGAGGGGCGCGGGTGGCATACCGGAACGGGACGGTCGAGGCCACCCTGCGCCCCGATCGCAACATGGTGCTGGTGATCGGCACCGGCTTCGACGAGCTCTTCCTGCCCGATTTCGCCGCGGGTCGTCTCTGTTACGGCGGCCCCGACGTGCTCTACCTGATGAGCGACGGCGGCCTGGGCCACGACATGCACGTGGTGCTCGAGGCCTGGGACGCCGAGCCTTCCCCGGCGCCGGGCGAGCTGACCGACTCGACGGTGGTCAGCCTGGCCCGGCCGGGCATCTACGTCTCGCGGCTCACCGAGTCGGCCGCGAGCCCGGTTCTCGACCTGCCGGAGCCGGGCGATTACGTGGCGCGGGTGTCGGTCACCGGTCGCCGAGCGTTGCCCGCGGTCCGTGCTGCCGCCTCCGGTGACCGGCGGCCGGTGGAACACGTTCTCGTCCAGCTCTGGCCCTCCACCCCATCAATTGATGTAAATTCATGACGCTGTAACGGCGACGGAGGGGGAGGCCGTGCGGGCTGCGGTGGTTTCTACGTTGGGCGGGCCGGAAGGCCTCGAGCTGGTCGAGCTGCCCGACCCCGTGCCCGCCCGCGGCCAGGTGCTGCTGCGGGTCCGGGCCGTGTGCGTGCACCCGGCCGACATCGCCGCCCGCGTCGGGCAGATCCCGGGCGGCCCGGTGCCGCCGCCTTTCCTGCCCGGCTGGGACGTCGCCGGCGAAGTCGTGGCGGTCGGCGACGACGTGACCGGCCTCGGCGTCGGTGAGCAGGTCGTCGGGATGATCCCGTGGTATCTCACCCGGGGATCCGTCGGCGGCTACGCCGAACTGGTGGCGGCCGAGGCCGACTGGCTGGTGCCGATCCCGGCGGGCCTCGACCCCGTTGTCGCCGCGACCGTGCCGCTCAACGCGCTCACCGCGCGGCGGGCGCTCGACCTGATGGACCTGCCGAAGCCCACCAGGCTGCTGGTGACCGGCGCGAGCGGCGGGGTGGGCGGCTTCGCGGCCCGTCTCGCTCTGCAGGCCGGGCACACCGTGCACGCGTCGGCCACGACCGACGACGAGGAATGGGTCTCCGGCCTGGGCGTCGACGTCGTCATTCCGCGATCGGCCGATCTGGCCGCGGCGGGCCCGGCCCCGGCCGTGCTGGACGCGGTGCCCGTGGGCGAGCCCGCGATCGCGGCGGTCGCCGACGGCGGCGTGCTGGTGAGCACCCGCCCGATCGCGCCCGTCGACCCCACCCGGCGCGTACGGCAGGACGTCGTACTGGTCAGGCTCGACCGGCCCGCGTTGAGTGAGCTGGTCGGCGCCGTGGCCGACGGCCGGCTGCTCACCCGGGTGGCCGCGACGTTCCCGCTGGCCGACGCGGCCGAGGCGCACCGCCGCTTCGAGGCCGGCCACCTGCGCGGCAAGCTCGTCCTGATCCCGTAGCTCCCGCGTATCCTTGATTTCGGATAGGTGCGCCGGTCGCCCTCCGCCCGGATCCGCACGATCAGGCCGGCCTGATCGAACGCGGGGGTGAGGTCGCAGACGCAGATCTCGCCGCCGGGGCCGACGCGATCATCGACATCAGCTGGAGGCGGACCGGGTCGCCGAGGGTCTTGAAGGCTGGAGCGAGCGTACGGGCCGTGGCCCTGTTGATCCTCTGCTCGGCCATCGGCGGGCAGCACGTGGTCTCGGGCGCTGCTGATTTTGACATGAGTCGAGGTTGACATGTGTCGAAACCACGTGAAACTCTCGGTTTCGATAAACGTTGAACTCGATGATGGTCGAATCTGATGGGGAAACGTGATGAATGACGGGGTCCGGCCGATGACGTCCGCCGACGCGCCGGCGGTTCTGGCCATCTATCAGGCCGGGCTCGACGGCGGGAACGCCAGCTTCGAACCCGCCGCACCCACGTGGCCGGCCTTCGACAGCAGCAGGCTTACCGCGCACCGGTTCGTCGCGGTCGACGAAAACGACACGGTGATCGGCTGGATCGCCGTCTCGCCGGTCTCGGCCCGCCCGGTCTACGCGGGCGTCGTCGAACACTCCGTCTACGTCGACGCCGCCGCCCGCGGCCGGGGCGCCGGCCGTGCCCTGCTCAGCGCGCTCATCGCCGCCACCGAGGCCGCCGGGATCTGGACGATCCAATCCGCGGTCTTCCCCGAGAACACCGCCAGCCTCGCTCTGCACCAGGCCTGCGGGTTCCGCACCGTGGGCGTCCGCGAGCGGATCGGCCGGCATCTCTCCCAGGGCAACCGATGGCGCGATGTCGTGTTCATCGAACGCCGCAGCCAACTCGTGAACTGATCGGAGTTCTCATGGCGACCTATCCCGTGGCCGTCATCGGTGCTGGACCGGTGGGTCTGGCCGCCGCCGCCCACCTCGTCGATGTGCTCGCCCATGGGTGATCGACGCCTCCGGCACCTGGGCGACCCCCAACGTGCTCGGCGCGTCCGGCATCCCCGCCCACGGCGAAACCACAGCCCAGGCGTACGTCGAGACCGCGCTGCCTGATGGCCACCGGCTACGAGCAGGCCCGCTCGGTGGTGGCCGCCCTCGCCGGCACACTCGCCGCCCCGGTCACCCTGGCCAAGGCCGGAGCACCCCTGGGCGCGGCCGTCGTCTACGTCACCAGCGGATACCCGCTCGTCCTGGCCGCCGTCGCCGCGCTGTGCCTGCTGGCCGCCGTGGGTATCCGCGCCCGCGCCGCGCAGCCCTGCGAAGCTGCCGCTCACGTGACGGCGTGACCTGCGGCGCTGTGACGCTGTGGCGCGTCGCCGTGAAGACGTCAGCGTAGTTCAGCGGCGAGCCGTCCTCCCCGGCCGCGCAACCACTCGGCGAGCGAGGTTGCCTCGCTCCGGAAGGCAGCGTCCAGCGGAGTCAGGCGTTCCCAGGCCGGGATCCAGTTGACGTCCGCGCCCTGAGCGAGGAGAAACTCCGCCGCCGGGCGCTGGCCGCCGTGGCAGGCGCCCCACAGCGCATTGTTGATCTCCGGAAGGGAGGGCGGAGAAGGCCGACCGGCGCCGGCGAAGTACCCCCGCAGCCTGTCGGCGAGCCCGAGCGTCGCCGCGTGCCACAACGTCGTCGCCGCCCCACGCTCGACCAGGCGGTGAGCCGCGTTCCACTGCGCGAACGCGGTCGCGTCATCGAGCGGCGTCCCGCTCCCGATCACCGCGCCGGGCGCGTCGATGTCGGCCCCGGCGTCGAGCAGGACGTCGAGCACGTCCACGTCATCGGTGCTGGCCGCCCAGTGCAGCGCCGTCTCGGTGTGCGGCCCGGCGAACCGGCCGTGCACCTCGGCACCGGCCGCGATCAGCGCCGTCACGACGGCCACCCCGTTCGGGTAGTGCCCGGGCCAGTCCGTCGCCACGTGCAACAGCGTCCGAGACGTACGGCCGTCGTCGACCCGGGCGGTGGCCAAGCCTGGCTCCTCGATCAGCATCCGCCGTAGCGCCGGAAGATCACCGCCGCGAACGGCCGCCGTGACCGGGTGATCGTTCTTGATGACGAGCATGTCAGGCCCTTGTTCTCGGGAGTTCGAGTTTCAGGCGTTCGATCGTCCGCGCGACCGGCCACAGGCACAGCATGCCGCTTCCCGCCCCCGCGATCTCGCCCGCCGCCGGCCCGAGATGGTCGAGAGCCTGCCCGGCGCGACGCCGGTCGTCGAGAGCGAGCGCGGCGTCGCCGAGCAGCGACCACATTGCCTCAGCGAGGTTGTCGTGCACAGGATCGGGCGCGGCGTCCAGGGCCTTCAGGGCGTCGGCTCGCCGGCCCAGGGCGACCAGGAGCTGAGGTCGTACCCAGGGGAAATAGGGACCCCAGGCCGCGCGCGGCAGCACCGGCAGATCGGCGTTCCTGGTCAGCCGGGCCCCGAGCAGCGCGAGAGCCAGGGCGCCGTTCTCGACCCCGGGCATGCCCGCGCCGTGCAAGCTCTCGGCGGCGTGGCGATAACCGGCTTCGACACCGGTCAGGTCGTGGCCCTCCGCGTCGTGACGCATCGCGCGGAACCAGGTCGTGAACACGGTGATCGCCGGCCGTCCATGGCGGGCCGCCAGGGCGTCGAGCGACTCCGCGTGACCGGCGGCGTCCTCGAACCGGCCCAGGGCGCTGCGAGCGTGCATGCGCACGAGCTCACCCATGACGAGGAAGTTCGTCAGGCCGAACCGCGTGGACAGGTCGATCAGCTCACGGCCGATCGAATCTCGCTCGGCGGCCAGCCCGGTCCGCTCGAAACACTGCATGTAGGAGCCGCTCAACGCCAGCGCCAGAACCCGCGGATCACCAAGATCACGAGCCAGCCGTACGGCGTCTCGCGCTGACACGACAGCATCCGGATCGTCCGTACCGCGTGACTCGAGCGCGACCGTAGCCAGCAGCCGGGCCCGCGGGCTCACCGCCGCCGACGGAAGGCGCAGCAGGACACGCCGGGCGGCGGCGACGACCCGGGCGGCCTGTTCGGGATCGTCGGAGCGGGGCCAGATGCCGGGGACGTCGAAGCTGCCGATGATGGTCGCGGCGAGTTCGGCGTCGTCGAGCCGCTCGGCCGCGTCGACCGTGGCCAGGCGCTGCTGCCGGGACGCGGCCAGACCCGTGCCGCCCATCACCGCGAGATCACCGAGCACGGCCACCGTGGACTGCAGCACAAGGGGCGACCCGGACGGCGCCACCTGCTGATAGGTGGCCGCGGTGGCCGCCCAGAGCCCGGTCGCGGCGTCATCGGCGTGCGTCAGGATGTCGCGTTCCAGCGCGCCGAGCCGAGGACCGGGGTCGAGACCCAGTTCCGTGCCAAGCCGCTCGCGGGCGCGGCGGATCACCTCGAGCGCCTCCACCTGACGTTCGCTGCGGTAGAGAGCGGTCGCCAGCAGACGCCACCCCTTCTCACGCCACGGGTGCGCGGTCACATGGGCGTCCAACCCCGGAATGACCTCCTCGGCGCGACCGGTGGCCAGCTCTGCCTCGGCGAGGTCTTCGAGCACGGTGAGGCGCAGCTCGTCGAGCCGTCGTCGTTCGGCCTCGATCCAGGGGGCGTCGATCAGATCCGCGTACGCCGGCCCGCGCCACCTCGCCAGGGCGTCGCGCAACTTGCCGGGGTCCTGGGCGCCGACCGCCGCCTCGAACTCCCACGCGTCGACCGAGTCGGCCGGCCCGAGCCGCAACGCGTACCCGCCGCCTTCCGTGACGAGCATGCGGGACGGCGTACGCGGGGGACGCGCCGGCTCGAGCCCCCGGCGCAGCGCCCCGACGAACGTCTGCACAGCGCCGGCCGCCCGTTCGGGAGGGCTGACCCACAGATCGTCGACGATCGCCGTCATCGGCACGACCCGGCCCCGGGCGATCAGCAGCCGGGCCAGCACCGCCCGGTGCCGAGGGCCGCGAAGGTCGAGGCCGCGGCCCTGGTCGTCGGAGGCCACCACCGGGCCGAGGACCCCGAAGGAGACCCCCATCTGCCCACCCCCGTGCTGATCGATTGCTGATTGGCCTTGGTCAGAGTTCCATCGTCCCCGCACGAACTGAACAAGGGCTGAAACCACATGTTTGACTTTTCCAACCACCGCCTCCCCGTGGCCGACGGCGTCGAGCTCGCCGTCTCGATCGGTGGCTCCGGTACGCCCGTGGTCCTGCTGCACGGCTTCCCGCAGACCCGCCTCATGTGGCGGCACGTCGCCCCCGAGCTGGCCCGCGACCACACGGTGATCTGCCCCGACCTGCGCGGCTATGGCGACAGCGACAAGCCGTCCGGCGACTATTCCAAGCGGGTCATGGCCGCCGACATCGTGGCCCTCGTCGCGGCGCTTGGCTTCGACCGGTTCGCCGTGGCCGGGCACGACCGCGGCGCGCACGTCGCGATCCGCGCCGGTCTCGATCACCCGGCCAAGGTGACGCACGTGGCGTCCCTCGACGTCCTGCCCATGCTCGACTCCTGGGACATCCTGCACGGACTCAACGCGTCCGTCGCCTTCCACCTCTACCTCATGGCCCAGCCGGCGCCCCTGCCCGAACGCATGATCGCGGGCGCCCCGGACGACTTCTTCGGCCACTTCCTCGACGCCTGGACCAACGACCCGAATGCGATCCCGGCCGACGTCCGTGCCCAATACCTCAAGGCATCCCGTACGGCGATCCCGTCGATCGTGGCCGACTACCGGGCCTCGGCCGGCATCGACCTCGACCACGACCGCGCCGACCGCGACGCCGGTCGCCGGCTGACCATGCCGGTCACCGTCATCCAGCAGGACTGGGGCACGGCTCTGGGCTTCGACGCGGCCGCCCTCTGGAAGCCGTGGGCCGCCGATCTGGAACACCGCACCGTCAACGCCGGCCACTTCATGGCCGAGGAGGACCCCGCCCTCATTACGAGCGAACTACGCCGGCTCCTGTCCCGGGGTGGCCGCTGAGGAAATCCGCTCTACCGTGCAACCCCAAGGACCGGTCATCCCCTCTAGGTCTCGACGAGAGGAGTACGGCCGGTGGATGCTGAGTCGGAAGAGGGGTTCCGGGAGTTCGCCCGGGCACGGTTCCCGTCCCTCCGGGCGCTCGCCTGTGTGACCTGCGGAGACTGGCAGGCCGCGGAGCACGCGGTGTCCGGAGCCCTGTCACGGCTCTACCTCAAATGGGACAGGGTCACAGCCCCGGAGGCGTACGCCCGGAAGGCCGTCGTTCGCGCGGCGATCGGCGAGAAGCTCCGGCCGTGGCGTCGCGAACACGCCGTGGGCGAGGCGTTCCCCGACGTCGCGATCCCGGACGTTCCGGCCGCGGCAACCTCCTCGGCTCCGGTCGTCAAGGACTACCAGCAGCCGAAAGGGCTCGGCTTCACCGCCGGCGGGGGCCGGGCCGGCGCGTGCAGATCGGTCCGGCCGGCACCGCGACGCACGGCTACCAGCAGATCCCGGTGTATCGCGACGGCAAGACCATCGAGGCGGACGGCATTGCCTACCCCTACCCGGACGGCTGGATCACCCTTTATCGGCCAGGGGCGTACGACATCGCCTCGGGCCGTGAGCCGATCAGCCGCGCGCAGACCCTGGCACTTCGCCGAGTTCGAGAGGTTCGGCAAGAAGCTGTCGATGGACGACGTCCGCCGCATTCTGCGGGGGCTGACCTTCACCGCGGTCGAGGACCGGAACACCTGGAAAACGCTCTAGTGTCATCGGCCGATCACGGTTCGTCGATCTTGGACACTTTCGGGGGCTGGATTTGGCGTACGGGGGTTCGCCTAGTAATGTTTTCCGAGCCGCCAGGGAGACGGGCGAGCGAGCGGGACTCTTCGGAGGCCCGGCGCGGCCGTCCTGGAGGAATCCACGAAAGTTCAGCAGGATGTATCGCTGCGT
>NZ_RJAC01000053.1 GCF_003999975.1 Actinoplanes solisilvae
AGCCGGCCGCGCCCTCGGCCCGACCGACCGGCCGGTCACCTGCTGTAGCGGTGCTTGACCCCGACCGGGAAGTTTTCCGGGTCACCGACCGGACGGAACTGGACGGCCGGGGTCTGCCGTGCGGCTGGCACGTAGTTCGCGAACTCGCTGTTGCGACGGATGAGGTGAGCGCGGATGGCCTCGGCCACCGTCGGCGCTCGTCCGTCGCCCGCGGATCCCGGTGCTAGCTCGACGGTGATATCGAGATACCGATCCCCGTCGGCGTCCTCGGGCGTCCGCATGACGAACCGGCCCGTCGTCCAGCCGGCGATCTCCGGTCGTTCCAGCGCCTCGCTGACGTTCTCCGGGAAGATGTTGGCCCCGAAGATGGACACGGCGAACAGAGATCGCCCGAAGACGTGGACGAACGGTTCCTCCGGCGCCGCCGGGTTCTCCCCGGCGAGCGGAGCCAACTCGGCATACGGCGTTATGCCGCCCGTATCACCGATCTCGTAACGGATCAGCGGCACCGCGCCGTCCGCGGTGAACAGCAGCGTCCCGTCGACCTCCTCGAAGTAGCGATGGGCCGGGTCGTACTGCGCCAGAGTCGGCAGCCGGTCGTCGCCGAACAGCTTCCGTGCCCGTTCCGGGTCACCGGCCAGCCGTCGGCGGATCCGGACCGTCCTGGGTGTCTCGTTGGCCAACACGCCGGCGTCAGCGGTCCCGTAGAGCGCGGCAATATCCTGGACGGGGTCCGCGATGCCCGCTCGCTCCGCGACCAGATCGCGCCACCGTTCGCTGAAGACCTCTCCCGCCAGCACCAGCTTGATGCGGCGCTCACGCCAGTCGACCTGCCGGGCGGTACCTGCGTCGATGACGTTTTTCACGAATGGCGGATAGCCCAGCAGGACCACCTGGTCGAACTCCGGTCCCAGCGCCTCGACGACGCGTAACGTCTCTTCGACGTGGTTGCCCGGCGTTGCCACCGTGACCCGGTAACCGCGAGCGGCCAGTTGCCGGCAAGCGGCCGCCGTGTACATACCGCCGATCCAGTTCCCCAGCGGGAAACAGACCACCGCTAGGGTGCTGTGCTCGTCTGCACCGAAGACTCGGAAGATCTGCTCGAACCGCGCCGCGCCGGCCAGCTCGTCGGTCAGGGTGCGCGGCCAGATGGTCGGTTGCCCGGACGACCCGGACGACAACGCCACCGCCGCACTGCCGTCGAGCGACCCGCCACGGCACCTCTCGGCCAACGGGTACGCCCGCAGATAGTTCTCCTTGGTGACTATCGGCAAGGTGGAGAAGTCGGCCATCGATCGCACGCGGGCCGGGTCGACGCCGCGCTCGGCCAGGAAGTGACGGTAGGCGGGCACGTTCCGGGCGGCGTCTCTGAACAAGGCGATCGGTTTCATATCTGCGATCCTCACATCGGTATCCGGCAGTGACACCCGCTATTGCTACTGACGACGAACGGGGCAGGAAATTCGGCCGGCTGCCCGATCGTGACCCGGCTCGCACAGACGCAGCCGACTATGTCGTCCCGGTCCGGCCGGCGGGCCCGCTTCCCTGACCCGCCGTGTATCCGGAATCACTTGCGGGCCACGGAAGTGAGGTCGACGAGGTTTTAATCGTTTCCAATGACATGTCAGTCCGCAACAGACAGCCCAAACTCAGATTGGTCGTGGCGACGATGGCCGTCGCCGCGTTCCTCGTCCCGCTGACGCCGGCCTTGGGGGCCGGCTCCGGCGATGACGGCCAGGCCCACGCTGGCTTTGGCCGTCCCGTCGGCACCGGCCTCGCACCCTCGCCGAACGTCTCGCCGCCCGCCGGATACACCGTCCGCGGCATCGACGTCTCGCACTATCAAGGCCCGATCAACTGGTCGCAGGTCGCGGCGTCCGGCGAGAGGTTCGCGATCCTCAAGGCGACCGACAACACGGGGTACGTCGATCCGACGTTCGCCACCAACTATCTCGGAGCCAAGAACGCCGGTCTGTACGTCGGCGCCTATCATTTCGCGCTGCCCGACCGCAGCACTGGCGCCGTGCAGGCGGACTTCTTCCTCGACCACGCCCGCTACGTCCGCGACGGCCGGACCCTGCCGCCGATGCTGGACATCGAATGGCCCTACAGCGGGTCGGGCAGCCCGTCGCCGTGCTACGGGCTGACACCCGCCCAGATGGTCAGCTGGATCCAGGCCTTCGTCGCCGAGGTACAACGGCGCACCGGCGTCCGGCCGATCATCTACACGAACCCGAACTGGTGGAACCCGTGCACCGGCAGCAGCAAGGCCTTCGCCACGCTGCCGCTCGCCCACGCCGCGTACGCCAGCCAGCCCGGTCAGGTCTCCGCAGGCTGGTCCACCTTCACCATCTGGCAGTACACCAGCAGCGGCACCGTGCCGGGCATCAGCGGCAACGTCGACCGCGACGTGTTCAACGGCTCGGTCGCCGGGCTGGCGACGCTGGCCGGTAGGCCGGTCGACCATGCGGACAACGATTTCGACGCCGACCGGCGCAGCGAGCTCACGCTGTACCGCGCGGCGAACGGCTTCTGGAACGCCGAGAACGCCGCGACCGGCGTCCAGCCGATCGCCAGCTACCCCTACGGCGGCAACCCGTCCGACGTTCCGCTGACCGGAGACTTCGACGGCGACGGCTACGCCGACATGGCCGTCTACGCCGAGGGCCGGTGGAATCTCAGAAGCAAGCACCGGAACGTCGATCTAGCCGTGGACTATCCGTACGGTGGTAACGCCACCGATGTTCCCCTGGCCGATGACTTCGACGGCGACGGAACCGATGACATCGCGATCTACCGCAAGGGCACGGGCCAGTGGTGGGCTAAGAGCGTCAGCCGTGACGTGCAGATCTATGGCGGCTCCGCGTACGGCGGTAACCCCACCGACACCCCCTTGGTCGACGACTACGACGGCGACGGCTACGCCGACATCGCCCTGTACCGCGGCAGCACGGGTCAGTGGCACGTCAAGAGCCTGCGCCGCGGCGTCCAGCTCGCCGCCAGCTACCCCTTCGGCGGCGACCCCACCGACATACCGCTGACCGGCGACTTCGACGGCGACGGAAAGGCCGACATCACGCTCTACCGCCAGGGTCAGGGGCAATGGTTCGCCAAGAGCATCAGCCGTGGGGTCCAGCTCTACGACGCCCACCCCTACGGCGGTGACCCGTCCGACCTCCCGACGACCGGCGACTACGACAACGACGGCTTCACCGACATCGCTCTGTACCGCCCCACCGCCGGGCAGTGGCACGTGAAGAGCCTCCGTCGCGCGGTCCAGCTCTACGCCAGTTACCCGTACGGCGGCCCCGACGACCGGCCACCCGCCGGCTGACCACCAGAGGCCGGGCCGTCCGGACCGTTCCGGGCGGCCCGGACGGCCGATCATCGCTCGGGTCGACCAGCAGGTTCCCATGCCGACAGATCCGCGCGTTCGGCGACAGCCGTTGACGACCCGGTCCCGCTGCCGCTGGCCCTCATGGCCAGTGGCCGAGTCGCCGGCCGCCACTGCGGTCGGCGGCTCGTTCGCTTCCATCGGCCAGGCGAGAGGCTGATGCGTTGGGGTGACTGGCGGTGCCTGCGAAGACCTGGCCTGGTTGGGCGGTCGCCGACTGTGCGAAGTCCGGGAAGCGTCGGACGAGCATTTCGATACCGCAATGCACCTCGTGGACAGCATGGGGGAGGACTCGGAACTGCCGCCCGTTGGAGATCGTGTGCTCGTAATCTTCGTCGTCCGGTGTGCTGGTCGTGACGGCGATTAGCGAGGGCCCGGACGCCGACCAGGTTTGGGCATCCGCAATGAAGATCACCGCGAGCGCCGGATACAGGACCGCCGCCTTGAGTACCTCGTCGACGGTCACGCCGCTCCACTGCGTTCCCTGGATGAAAAGAGCGTCGCCGACGCTGGTCAGTTCGTCGGAGACGTCTCGCCACGCGGAGTCGTCCGTGTAATCGGTACGCACCACGACCGGAACCAAGTCGTGGCGGTCTTCAAGGGTCGGGTAAAACGACGTCACGCGTGGTAGACGCATGATCGCGGCAGTCGTTCACACCCCGTTGACGGTCCTCGCGGTCAGGCTTGCTCACGATCGGCGCGCTGAACGCGAGAGGAGAGCCAAGCCGAGACGTCCGTCTCACATCGCAAAATTCATTCTGAAATAGGTGAATTTCCTCATCCCCGTATTCCTTGGGGAGCGAAGTGTCCGGGTGTTCCATAGGTGTCGAATCCGGCGGAGCAGTCGCTATGAACTGCTGCGGCATCGGTGAGTGGAGAGGCATCTCATTGAAGATCGGTATCGGCATTCCGAACCAGGTGCGTGACGTCGATCCGAGGATTGTCGGACCGTGGTCGGCCACCGCTGAACAGGCAGGCTTCTCGACGTTGGGCACGGTAGGGCGGATCGCGTTTCCTGGAGTGGCGGACACCGTCGCGCTGGCCGTGGCGGCCGGTGCGACCACCCGGATCGGGTTGTTCAGCAATGTTCTCCTCGGCCCGCCGTGGCCGGCTGCCCTGCTCGCCAAGGAGATCGCAGGGATCGATGGGGCGTCGGGCGGCCGGCTCACCCTCGGTCTCGGTGTCGGCGTCAGGCCGGACGACTTCATTGTCGAAGGGCTCCCGATAATGGGCCGCGGGCGGCGGATGGACGCCGACCTGGAGGTTTATCGATCAGTGTGGGCGGGTGAGCCGGTGGGCGGGGGAACCAACCCGGCGGTCCCGGCCGGAACGCGCCAGGTTCCCTTGATGTTCGGCGGGAGTGCGCCGGCCGCGCTGGCCAGGATGGCCCGGCACGGTATCGGCTACGTGGGTGGTTCGGTTCCCCCCGCAATGGTCGAGCCCGCTTTCCGGGCCGCGCGGGCAGCCTGGAAAGAGGCCGGCCGGGATGGTGAACCGCGGCTGACCGCGATCGCTTACTTCGCCTTCGGCGATCGGGAGGCCGGTTCCGCGAACGTGTACGACTACTACAGCGTCTCTGGTGATCAGTTCGCGACCCTGGCGTCGGAGAACATGTCGTTCGGTGCCGACGGGGTGCGAGAGACGGTGAAGAGCTTCGCGGACTTGGGCGCCGATGAACTGATCTTCAACCCGACCCTGCCCAACCTTGACGAGATCAGCCGGCTGGCCGACGTGGTTCTCTGACCGCAACTATCTTCTCGGTGAAGGGGAAATCAGCGTGACGGTTGTCACGCTGAATGCGACCGCTGACCACGCGTTTGGTCATGGTGAATGAGAATCCGCAGTTGCAGGCCGCCGCCCAGATGCAGAGTTTGCAGACCGGGTACGTCAAAGGGTAGGCCTTATCCATCGTCGCCGAGCTGGACGTTGTGGCCTAGATTCTGGACGGCCCACGCACGATCACCGACCTGGCGAAGCGGACCAGGATGACCGCGAGTTCGCTCGGCGGCATCCTCCGATACCTGGCGTCGTTCGGAGTGTTCCGCACCGACGGTGACCTGGTCGAGATAACCGAGCTCGGCCGCACCCTCATCCGCCCCGGCCGGATCGTATCGACAGATAGGAGGTGTTCGCTCCCGAGCAAGCTGGGCACACTGACCCGAATGGACGGCTCGTGCTGGCAACGCCAGCACGAGCCGCCGTGCAGGTGTGCCGATCTCGCGGTGTCTGTGGCCCGTCGGCAGCGGTGTCGCGCTTCTGGGCGGTCAGATCGACGGGGAGGAACAGCGGACTCGGCGGGTTATTGGACGAAGATGTCCACCGTTGGTCGCATTTCAGCGCAAATTTGCAGGACCTTGTGGATGGGATGGTCGGCGAACGCCTTGATCAGCGTGGTGTCCAGTTCGCGGGTTTGGTGGTCGACTGCGGGATAGGCCGATTGGGTGAGCAGGTAGTCGAAGCGTGGCGCCCACTTGCGTGAGCCCAGCCGGGCTGTCGTGGAACAGTTGTCCACCATGTAGGACACGCCGCGGGCGTGCATGTACGGGTTGAGGGAATCGGTGGCCTCGATGACCGACTCATTGGCGATCTCCGAGTACGGGTGGCCCTTCTCGATGAGGGTATCGATCTGCCCCATCATCACCCCGCAGAAAATGCCCGCGGTGAAGGCGTTCAGGGGCAGAGAGTCGTCGTCGCGGCTCTGGCGCGCGACCTCGCCCGCACGCCACATCTCGACCTGGTCGATCTTGCCCATCGGGAAGCGGGCGAGCCGGTGACCGGCCAGGATGACGCTGCGGATTTCGTTGCCCGAGGTAACTTCGTCGTAGATCTCGTGGGTGAGTTCCAGGCCGACCGGGTAGGCCGCCGCGTACGCCTTCGCGAACACCTCCCGGTCGTCGTCGCCGAGCTGCTGGTACAGCCCGATGAGGCCGTGTTTGGACACGATCCGCGAGACGGGACCGGTCACGCAGTCCACTGAGTTGCGGTACGCATCGGTCTCGTTGGTCCCGCTCTCACGAAACCGCCGATACAGGCTCTCGACGATGCCGTGCACCCCGCCGAGCAGGATCGACCGCTCGCCGGTCAGGTCGGAGAGATACTCCGATCGCAGAGTCGTCTGGAAGGTGTACGGCGCACCGAGGCCGACCGACCAGCCCAGGGCACGGTCCACCGCACGGCCACTGACGTTCTGCTCGACCGCGAAGCTGGCGTTGATGCCGGCGCCGTTGGTCTTGGCCCCCTGGAGGTAGAGGGCCCGTACCGAGGCACCCATTCCCTTGGGGCACACGGCGATGACGTCAATGTCCTCCGGGAAATCGCTGCCCTGCTGCTCGAGGTAGCCGAGCAGGAAGCCGTGTGACAGGCCGAGTGTCGCGCCCGGCCGCAGCGCCGCGAAAATGCGTTCGTGCAGCGCGGCCTGAGCCGCATCCGAGATGAGCAGCAGGACCATGTCCGAGGCGGCGATGACCTCGAACATCTCACCCAGCGTACCGTCGGCCTCGGTGAACCAGGCAGCGCGAGCAGCCTCGAAGGAGGACGAGCCCGCCCGCAGCCCGACGACGACCTTGACGCGTCCGGCGAGAGAGTCCCGCAGGTTCCGCGCCTGGGCCGAACCCTGAGGGCCCCAGCCGATCACCGCAATCTGGTTGATGCCCGCGAACGCGCGCGGCAGCCGGTCGAACAGGTGCCGTCCGCCGCGCACGATGCCCTCGCGAGTGCCGGCGAGGGTGATGTACTCCTTGTCGAAGACGCTGGTCTCGAAATCTCGCTCATCCGTGATCATTGATTCTCCTCCGCATTCAGCGGCGCTATTGAGGCCGCCTATAGCCGAACGGCCACCAGGCCGCGAGCTTCACGAGGAAGACCAAGCATTTGGCCACCCGAGCGCATTCATCGGGTGCAGGCGGGACGGGTCATGGCCCCGTCCGCCTGCCGTAACCACTCGGGTCGGCTCGGTCAGACAGTGCTGAGCATCGTGTCCACTGGCCGGTTTTCCGGAAGCCCAGTCTCTCGAACAGGGGCGCCTCGGCGTGCGTCGCATGCAGGTACGCGGTGTGCACGCCGGCCGCCAGCCCGTCCTGCAGCATCGCCTCGGCGACCGCTCGGGTATACCCGTCGCCGTCGACGTCCGGGAGCGTGGCGAAGTTGCCAAGGCCGAGATGGCCATCGTTGCGGAAGCCCACAGGCGAAGACGCCGGACTCGCTACCCGCCAGGCGGCGTACCTGAATGTCGTCGGTTCCTTGCCGGTCGGTCGTCGGCAGCTGCATGAAAGCCTGCCGCGAAACTGTGGCGAGGCCGTGCTCGTCCGCGATCCGACGGATCGCCGGGGACGGCTCGGTGCGGATCCGGATGCTCCACGCGCCGGCCCGACCTTTTTCGAGGCGAACTCGGCGATCTCGGCGGCGTCCGGCTCGGCCGCGGCGCTCAGGATCGGGTTGAGCGCCGGAACCGCGGCGTGCGTGACCGCGAGCAGAGTGCCCGTCGGGCCGGTCTCGACGTAGGAGCCGGGAATCGTCCGGGCCAGCATTTCGATGGCCGAGCGGAACGCCGTCGCGGCCGCGTCGGTCGGGTGGGTGGAACTCATCCGTGAACTCCCGTTCATCGTGATGCCGCAGTTCGCGACGCGATCTCACGACTTGGATGGTTCCAGCGCGGTTAAGTTCGCTCCAGCGGCAGAATTTTTGCCACGTCCGCCGGCTGCGGGTGAAACAGGGTCATTTTCCGTACGCGGCCCTGCCGCATCTCGTGCAGCCAGACCGCCGACGGCGGGCAGTGGTCCGGGTCTCCCGGCGGGTTGATCAGCTCGGTCTCCCAGAGCAGCACGTCCTCGCTGGCCACGACGTTCAGCAGCCGCTGCCGGATGCCCCAGTCCAGGTCCCGGTCCATCGCCTGGACCACCGTCTCGCGGCCGCCGAGCACTTGGCCGGCGAAGACCAGCCGGGCCTCGGGCAGCCACATGTCGTCGACCACCTCGGCGAAGTCGCCGCGCATCGCGGTCGTCAGCACGTCGTAGGCCTCCCGCCACCGGCTTTCGCCGAGGGCCGTGGCGTCCAGATAGGCCACGTCGGTGGTCGCGCGCAGCGCCTCGGCGAGCTTGCGGCGGCCGTGGCTGAGCCGGCTGCGCACGGTTCCGACCGGCAGGCCGCACAGGTTGGCGATCTGATCGTACGAGGTGACGCTGCTGAAGTGGCGCAGCAGAAGCACCAGGCGGTCGGCCTCGGACAGCGCGCCGATCGCGTGCCAGACCCAGTCCCGCAGCGCGCCCTGCTCCGCCATCTCCTCCGGACCCGTCACCGTGGGAAGGTCGAGGACGTCGAGGTCTCGCACCTCGCCGATCCGCCGCAGGGCGACCGCCGTCGCGTCCTGGACCGCGTCCTCGGCGTTCGGCCCGTAGCCGAGGATCGCCAAGGCGACCGTTCGCATGCCGCCCTCATGCCGGCGCAGCACCAGTCCGAGAGCTCCCGCGTCACCGGCCTGCGCTGCTCGCACTAGGTCACCCTCGATCAACGCAATCACGCTACAAACAGTAGGACGGCTTCCTATGTCCGCCTACCTGCGGTGACCGGCGCTACAGCGCCTCCGCGAGGAGGTCACCGTCGTCGCCGGACGCAGCGCCGACAACGTCGAGCAGACGGTAGCGCGCCATCGCGGGCAACGTTTTGGCTCATCGCAGGAGCGACGTGTCTCACATCTTCGATGAGATTTGACCGGTGGTCCCTTCGGTGCGTTTTCCGCACGTCAGCTACGACTCGATACCGAAAAGAGGGTCATGCGGGAAGCAGAGGCGTTGTTCGCCACCGCACCAGACGAAGCCAAACACGGGCTGATGCTCGATCTCGCGGCGGAGGGGCCGATGCATCGGGTCGCTTTGCCCGGCGGTGGGGCGGCGTGGTTAGTAACCCGGTACGCCGAGGCCAAGGAAGCCCTCGCCGACCCGAGGCTGATCCGTGGCCTCGCCGGAGCCCCGTACGCTACGGAAGTTCCCGAGCTTGTGCCGCTGATGCACCAGCACATGCTTCTGCGGAACCCGCCGGACCACACCAGGCTGCGTAGGCTGGTGACGGTGGCATTCACCCGACGGAGAGTCGAGTGGCTGGAACCCGTCGCCGAGACGATCTCAGCCGAGCTGATCGGAGAAATCCGGGCGCGGATCGATCGGGGTGAGGTGGTCGACATCGTGAACGAGTACGCCTTCCCGCTCACATTCCGGGTTCTTTGTGGGCTGCTTGGCATACCCCGGCAAGACGAAGAGTCTCTTGCCGGGATGTTCGCCGATGTTGCCAAGGGCATGGCGGTACCGCTGGAAGACTATCGCGAAGCCGGCAACAAGATGGTCAGGTACCTTCGCCGACTGATCGAACAGAAACGCCGCGACCCGGGTGACGACCTGCTCTCCGCACTTGTTGCTGCCGGCGACGGCGGCGACAGGTTGTCCGAAGATGAGCTCACCTCGATGTTGCTGCTCTTGGTGATCGCCGGTCATGAGACGACCGCGAGTCTGATCGCCAACGGGCTGCTGCTGCTTCTCCGCCATCCGGACCAGCTTGTCGCGCTTCGGGACGACCCTGGACTCATCGCCGGCGGCGTGGAGGAGATTCTTCGGTACAACGGGCCGGTTCAGGCCACCTTTCCGGCGTTCGCTACTGAGGAGTTCGAGCTGGCCGGACACGTCATCCGGGCCGGTGATGTCGTTCTGGTATCACCGTTGGCGGCGAGCCTGGACCCGACCGGGGGAGGGCAGTCGAACAGTTTCGAGGTGCGCCGAGAGGTGTCGGCGCACCTCGCCTTCGGGTACGGAGTTCACCACTGCCTGGGAGCGCCACTGGCCAGGATGGAGGCCCGAATCGCCCTGCGTGATCTGCTGACGATGCTCCCCGACCTGCAAACGGTCGACGCGACTCAAATGCGGAAGCCCTCGGTACGGTTCAACGGGCTCACGGCCCTCCGAGTGCGTCGGGTCGACTAACTCACGGCGCGCCACCCGGCGACGCGGACACGATAACCGATGCTGGCCGGTAGCCAGCCTGACCTGCTGAGGCAGCGTGATCAGGCTGCCACGCGGGTTGACGGGATGCCTGATCGGCCGCCTTTCGCCGCAGGTCCTGACCTCGATGCCGGCATCGAGGTCAGGACCTGCAGCCCGGATCCTGATGCCTGCCCATCGACAGCAACGCCGACAAACCTGGACCTCACCCTGTTAGCTAGGTCGGTCATAGTGATGAGTTCGCCTCAGAAAACGTCAAGGTCTCCACAATGAGACGCAATATCGGGTCTCTGAACAAGGCGAAACCACAGGCGGAAACGATCTATACGTTTCCGCCTGAAATAATGGCTCCACAAGAGACTGCGGCATGCTTCAGCCGTTGTCACAGGATGGTGCTGCCAAGCGGTCGAGTCGGTCAATCGTCGACCTTCTTGCCGGCGTGTTCGAAAGCCGGGTAGTCGATGTAGCCGCGTGGCCCGCCTACGTAGAAGGTGCTCGGGTCGTGGCTGTTCTCGTCGGTGTCGTGCAGCCATCGCGCGAGCAGGTCCGGGTTCGCGATGGTGGGGCGGCCGATCCCCACGGCGTCCGCTAAACCGTCCTCGACCAACCGGATGGATTCCTCCCGGGTGGTCACAGAGCCGGCCCCGGTATTGACGATGGAGGAAGCCGCTACCACGCGCCGGAAGTTCTGCACCAGGTCACCCGACGGATCGGGGTGCAGGATGTCGACGAACGCGAGCGCCAACGGCGCCAGCCCCTCGGCGAGGGCGTTGTAGGTGGCGGCGACATCGGCCGGATCGGTCTCCAGGACACCCTGGATGTTGCGCGCCGGGGAGATCCGCACGCCGGTGCGGTCAGCACCGATGGCCTTGGCCACTGCGGTCACAGCCTCGATGGAGAGGCGGACCCGGTTGGCCGGCGAGCCGCCGTACTCGTCGGTGCGGGTGTTCGACGTCGGTGCAAGGAACTGGTGGAGGAGGTAGCCGTTGGCGCTGTGGACCTCGACGCCGTCCAGCCCTGCCTCGATCGCGTTGCGAGCGGCAGCGACGATCCCCGCAACGATGCCGCCGATCTCGTCGGTCGTCAAGGCGTGCGGGACCGGGTGCTCGACCTCGCCGTCCGGTACGCGGATCGTGTCCGGCGCGGCGATGGCGCTGGGCGCGACGATCCGGCCGGTGCCACTGATCTGCGGGTGCGAGATACGGCCGCCGTGCATGATCTGCATGACGATCGAGCCGCCGGCCTCGTGCACGGCGTCGGTCACGCGCCGCCAGCCGGCGATCTGCTCAGGCGTCTCGATCCCGGGCTGGCCGATCCAGGTGCGCCCTTCGCGTACCGGCCAGGTGCCTTCGGTGACGATCAGGCCCAGGGACGCGCGCTGGCGGTAGTACTCCACCAGCAGGTCACCGGGCACGCCGGCCTCCCCGGCACGAGTACGCGTCAGCGGCGCCATCACCATGCGGTTGCGCAGGTGCAGAGCTCCGAGTTGCAGAGCCGTGAACAGCTTCTCGTTACGAACCTTGATCAACACAGTCCTCGTTCTCGTGGTGACTCAGCAGGGAGGGCTCCCGACGGGGCCGAGCCGACCGTGATCCGTCCGTTCGGAAGCCAGATGTGAGACCCTAGCTCATATTGATACTCAGTCCCAGTTCGACGCCGAGTACGATGGTGTTGTGAGTGACACAGTGAAGACGGCTCAGACAGGCCGTGTGCAGGGTTCTCTGCGGGAGCGAACCCGGCAGGCGATGCGCGCCGAGGTCAGTGCCATCGCGACGCGCCTGTTCGCCGAGCAGGGCTGCGACAACACCACCGTCGAGCAGATCGCCGCTGAGGCCGGCCTCTCACGCACCACGTTTTTCCGCTACTTCGGCACCAAGGAGGACGCGGTGCTGACCTGCCTGGATGACCTCGGACCGGGGCTGGCGGCGGCCTTGAGCGATCGGCCGGCCGACGAGCATCCGTGGACATCTCTGCGCCGGGCCTTCGATGTGATCACCGGTTTGAACGGCGATGCCCCCGGGAAGTCGCTGGCCTTCCATCGGCTGGTCGAGGAGAACCCGACGATGCGGACCCGTCACCGGGAGAAGCAGCAGGGCTGGGAAGAGCTACTGGTGCCGCTCGTCGCCGCCCGGCTGGGCGGCGACGTTCCCCCGGGTCGGGATCCTGGACCACGCGCGCTCGTGGCCTCCGCCGTCGCCTGCCTGAACGTCTCCATGCAGACATGGGTGTCATGTGACGGAGCCGTCTCACGGGACGCACTGCTCGACCGCGCCATGTCCGTCCTGACCGAGTGACCGCGCGGCGTTCGTGGTCAGCGTTCTGGATGTGGCCGTCGATCCAGTTCAGGACCGTCTGCAGGGTGGTGTCACCGTCGAACCTGGTCTTCGCCGGAAAGCCCGGCACCGGCAAGACCACCGGTGCCGGGCTTGCATCTTCTTCCGGGGCATCGTGAATATTCGTGGTTGGTCGGCGTTATAGACGCCGACTGACCGAAAGCGCGAAGGGGATGACACGATGTCGTATCTGGAATCGGTGGAATCTAAGAACCAGCTCATCGCCGTCTGGAGTAAAATCGTCGCCGAACAACACGGTGAGATCAGCGACGATGACGGTGTGTCGCGCATGTGGGCCGACAGCCCGTTCGGGTTCTGGAACGCGGTGACCCTGACCAACGCCGACATTTCCGCTGACGCGTTGAAGGATCAACTCGGCCGGGCCGCTGAGTTCATGCGAGGCAGGCAGAATGCTGGTTTCCTGTGGGTCTTCGAGGATCTGATCACACCGGAAGCCCGTGACGAACTGCTTCTCGCTGCCGGCGCAGCCGGGCTCGGGCTCGCGTTCAGCGGGTATGGAATGGCCGGTGACATCGACATTCCGGAGCCGTCGCACCCGGAGCTGGAGATGCGAAGGGTTGAGTCCGAGGACGACCTCGTCGCCTTTGGCCAGATCAACGGACAAGCTTATGGGCTGCCGGACGAGGTCGGCCGAGGCGCGGTGGCTGGCTCCCGGCTGTTGCGAGACTCTTACGCTTACATCGGATACCGCGATGACCGCCCGGTGGCCTGTGCCGCGACCGTGAGCGGCCCAGACTCGATCTTCCTGGCTCTCGTAGCGACGCTTCCCGAGGAGACGCGCCGCGGATATGGCGAGGCCGTCACCCGCAAAGCTATTTACGAAGGCTCCCGGCACACCGGTCACCACCGGGTTGTGCTGCAAGCCACCGAGGCCGGCCGGCCGGTGTACGAGCGCATCGGCTATACGGTCAACTCGCCGGTCCGTTTCCTGAGCCTGGTTCAGAGCTGAGTCGGGCGGTGCCGTTCTACGAGATCCAGCCCGGTCAGCGTCTCTTCTACACCGACGAGGGTGCGGGCGGCTCCGTCCCGATGCTGTTCGTGCACGGGTGGGCCGGCGACTCCCACGACTGGGGTTGGCAGCTTGCCCATTTCACTGCGAGGACCAGGGTCATCGCGGTCGACCTGCGCGGGCACGGGTCGTCCACGGTGACGGACGGCGGCTATGAGGCCCGGACCTTCGCCGCGGACATCGCGGCTCTCCTGCGGTCGTTGTGCGTACCTCCGGTGATCGCGGTGGGTCACTCGCTCGGTGGACTCGTCGTCGAAGCGCTCGCCGTCGAGCATGCCGAATTGGTCCGAGCCGTGGTGCCGGTCGAGCCGTCGTACGGGTACGGCGATCTCCATGCCCGTCCCTTGATCGAACTGGCCGAGAGGATTACCGAGGCGAACGCTCATGAGCTGACCACCGCGCTGTTCGAGCGGGCTGATGGTCCGTATACGCCCGAGTTCTTCAGGGTCGCGCATCGGCGGAAGATGCTCAGCACACCGCCTCGCGTGGTGGCCGAGACGTTAGTCAACATCTGGCTCGGACCTTTGCAGTTCGGTCGGCTTGCGGAGGCCGAGGCGTACGTGAGCCGCCGGTCCCATCCATCGCTGACTATTCTGTCGGGCCGACACGCCGATGTTGCCGATTGGGCCACCGAACGCCGCAAGGACGGTGACGAGGTGCTTTACCTGCCGCTCGCGCATTGGGTGCATCAGGAGGCGCCGAACGTGGTCAACGCGGCCATCGATGCGTGGATCGAGCGGCAGTCCGGCTTCTGACGTCAACAACGCGGACATAAGGAAGAGATGAACATCAGCCCGCGCCCGGTGGCTAGATCACCGGGCGCGGCTTTGCCTTCGAGTGCCGGTGGCGCTCGCCTTGATGGGAGCACCCGCGTGTCAACCGTACGATGGATCCGGTCAGGTCTTTCCAGGAGGACATGGCGGTGATCTGCTGGATGGTCGTCACGACGCCGTTCGAAATCGGCGTTTTCGTCGTCGTATGAGCCTTATCGCCTGACGCGTGTCACCGTGGGCAGTAAGGTATGTCCTGGACGGGTAGGGGATAGGTGTGGATCCGGCAGTGCGCTTCGCGGTCCTGGGGCCGGTGCGGGCGCGGCGTGATGGCGACGAGTTGGACATGCGTCCACGGCAGAGGCGTCACGTGCTTGGTCTGCTGATGATCCGGGTGGGCCGCGAGGTGTCGTCGGATGAACTCAATGAGCTTCTCTGGAACGACGCCCCTCCCGCCCGGGCGGCGGACATCGTGCATCGGCACATCGGCACGCTGCGGCGTCTGCTTGAACCGGAGTTGCCATTTCGGGAGCAGGGGCGATGGCTGCACCGTACCGATCGGGGGTATCGGTTGGAGGCGAAACCGGAGGACCTCGACCTCCTGGAGTTTCGTCAGCTGGCGGAGGAGGGTCGCGCAGCCGCCGAGGACGGCGACCACGCTGTCGCGCTGCGGCAACGGATGGCAGCACTGGGTCTGTGGCGAGGGCGGTGCGGCGAGGATCTGGACCTGCCAGTGGCTCTGGCCGCCGAGTTCCGGGCGGTCGAAGTGGAACGCGTTACGATGGTGTGCGCCGCGGCGGACGATGTGCTGATCCGCGGTGGCGCCCGGGACCTGCTGCCGCTGGTGCGCCAGGCCGCCGAGCAGGACAGCCTGGATGAGGCGATTCAAGCACGACTGATCCTGTTGCTCGGTGCGACGGGACAGCAGGCCGCGGCGCTGTCGGTCTACCAGACGGTGCGGCGCCGGCTCGCCGAGGAGTTGGGGGTCGATCCGGGCGCGGAACTGCGCCGCGCGTTCGAGCGGGTACTGCGGCAGGAAGTCGTCGTTGCCGGGCCCGAAACGCCGGCGGCGCCCTCGGTGATTCCGGAGCAGCTGCCCGCGGCGAGCCGGCATTTCTACGGGCGGCACACCGAACAATCGTGGTTGTCCGGCCTGGTGGCACTGGCGGGCAGCAGCGAAACGGCCACGGTGATCGGCGTGGTCGACGGGTTGCCCGGTGTCGGGAAGACCAGCCTCGTGGTCCATTGGGCTCGGCAGGTGGCGGACCGGTTCCCGGACGGGCAGATGTTCGTGAATTTGCAGGGCTTCGACCTTAACGACTCGGTCGTGAAGAGCAACCAGGCGCTTGTCTTCCTGCTGGCCGGGCTGGGCGTCTCGCACGCACAGATCCCGAGTGACGCTGCGGCGTCGGCTGCTCTGTTCCGGACCATGACGGCCGGACGTCGAATGCTGATCGTGCTCGACAACGCGCGGGACGAGGAGCAGGTCCGTCCGCTGCTGCCGGCCTCACCTGGCAGCCTGGTAGTGATCACCAGTCGTAACCGGTTGTCCGGGTTGATCACGCAGGAGGGCGCACAGTCGCTGAGCTTGTCGGTGCCCTCGCGGTACGAGGCGCGCGCGGCGATGCGGGCACGGCTGGGCGTCGAACGGGACGGCGACGACGCCACCGTGGACGAGATCATCGAGCGGTGCGGACGGCTGCCGCTGGCAATGGCGGTGGTGGCGGCTCGCGCGGCCAGTTATCCGGACTGGTCGTTGAATGAGATTGCCGAGGAGCTACGGGCGGCCGCCCCGCTGGACTTCCTTGAGGGCGACGAGCCACGTACGGACGTACGAAATGTGTTTTTCTGGTCGTATCGGATGCTCAGTGAGCGCGCCGCGCGTCTGTTTCGGTTGCTGTCGGTGCATCCCGGCGTGGATTTCGGGCTGTCTGGTGCGGCGAGCATCGCCGGGGTTGCCCCTCACGTGGTGCGGCAATTACTCCGGGAGCTGACACGGACCAGGTTGATCAATGAGATCCGGCCTGGGCGCTATGCGTTCCATGACTTGATCAAGGCCTATGCCGCTGAGCTCGGTATGGCGACTGACTTGCCGGAGGAGCGTGCGGCCGCACTGAGCCGACTGCTTGATCATCTGTGGCAGACCAGCTTCACTGCGGGAAGTTTGTTGGAGCCGGCCGCGCCGCTGACCGCGCCACCGGCGCCGCTCGACGGAGTGTCCACACCTCCGATGTCAGATATGAGGTCGGCGATGGGCTGGTTCACGACGGAGTTGTCGGTGCTTGAGGCGGCCCTGGCGGTAGGCGCCGAAGCGGGATTCCGGGCGTGGCAGCCGGCGGAGGCATTGGTGCCGTACTACCAGCGGCGGGGGATGACGAAACAGTGGCGCTCGTCGTCCACGCGGGCGTTGCAAGCCGCGGTCGCTGCTGGCGACCTGGAGGGGCAGGCCGTCATGCACCGGATTCTCGCCGGGGCCGAGGTGTACGGGTCGCACGACGACGCGGTTCGGCGTGATGCCTCGGCGCGCGCGCATCTGGCCTTGGCGCTGGAGCTCTTCGACAGGGTCGGCCGGCCGCTCGACAAGGCGTTCGCCTACTACAACCTCGGTGCGGTCCACCTGGCTGCCGATCGGCACGCGGAGGCGTTTCGGGCCTTTCAGCGGGCGTACGCGTTGTTCGAGCCGGCCGGGCACCGGCGTGGGATGGCGTTGGCGTTGCTGGGCCGCGGCTGGGGTCATTGGAAGCACGGTGATCCGGATGCTGGACTCGAAGACCTCGCGCGATGCCAGGCCCTGGCCCTCGAGGCCGGCGACCTGGACACCGCGGGAGCCTGCGCGACGTGGACAGCCGAGGTGTACTCGGCGATGGGGTCCTTCGGCCAGGCGGTTGAGTGGTTGCGCCGGGCAGTCGGTCACTATGCGCAGGTTGACAGCCCGATGCCGGAAGCGTACGCGGTGAAGGGCCTCGGCGATGCTCTCTCCGCCGCCGGCCGGCCCGAGCAGGCCCGTGCGGCCTGGCGAGTCGCCCGCGATCGATTCGCCGCCCTGGGAAAGAGCGGTACCGTCGCCAAGCTGAACGCCAAGCTAAGCGAAGAGACGGCCTGAGCGGGATTCGGTTCATTCATCGAAATGGCCGACCACCCCCGGGCAATGCCGGCCACACCGCCGTCACGAAGTGTGAGAAGGCCCTTCACCGGCAGGGACACAACAGGCGAGTTCCTATGAGCGATTAATCGAACTCGCAGCCCGGGTTGGGCGCATCCTCCGACAGCGGCGAGCCGGCGGGCAGGACGTAGAGCACCTTGAGGACTACGGGCTTCCGGCCCTTATTGATGCCGATGTGGACGTGGTTCGCGCCGTGAGGCTCCTGGATGAAGCTGCCCGTCGGATAGATCCCATCGGATTTGCAGGTCGCGTCGAAATGGCTCAGTGTGCCCTGCTGGAGCCAGCCGAAGAGCGTGCCGTCGTGGTAGTGCCAGCCGGTGCTCTGCCCCGGCGGGATGGTGATCTTGCGAACGACGTAGTCGGTGTGGCCGACGGTTGTCTGCGACAGGGTGATCCCGACCACGCCGGATCCCGGTGGGGTTGCCTGCGCCGGGGAACTCAGCCCCAGACTTGCGGCCGCCGCCATCGTGGCCCCTGTCGCGAAGATCCGCAAGCGATGTTGCTTCGACATGCCGTGTCCTTTCCTGTTCGGATGGTCCTTTCGACGTGCAGACGTCATGGCGAGCGGGAAGTTGAACAGGGCCTCGGTAAAACGTGGTGAGTAGCACCACCTTGGAGACGAGTCGGCCACTGAGGCTTTCCGAGTAACGGCCGTTGACGGTGGGTGACGGGGTTGTTCAGGTGGTTCGGCCGTGTTCGATGTGCAGGATTACGAGGGCTGCGGTGGTGATCCGGCCGATGGCCCAGGGGCATAGACGTGTAACCGGTCGACCGGCTGATCGTGTTGCCGGCGGCCAGCTGCGCTATCCGGGTGCCGTCAAGCAACCAGCGCAGGACCAGGATGGCTTGCCGGTAACAGCCCAGCGAGCGGGTTCCGGCTCGGGTTCCGAGGCGTCGGCGTTCGGCGTGCAGCAGAGCGGACACGAACACGACGGTGTCCTCGGACACGGGCAGCGTGGCGGTTTCTGTGACACTCGTGGTGGCGCAGTACCCCTGGCGTGAAGTGCTCTGTGAGAAGTCCACTTCCCACCGGGGTTCTGCGCTCTTTCGTTGCACCACAACAGGTTCGGGCGTGTCAACGCACGACGACCGGATCGTCACCCAGGGGTCTCAGACCGTTACTCGGAAAGCCTCACTGGCCGATGGATCGCGCCGGTTCCGCGGGCTGTGGTCATGGACACAGGGTGAAGGTTTCTCCGCCGGCCGCGTCTTAGTACCGGAAGGAAGGTGGTATCCCGTGGTGTCATACGGCCACTTGCAGCTCGTGCGTGTTCAATTCGATGACCTGGATCCAATGGGAATTGTGCATCACGCCAACTATCCCAGATTGCTGGAGCATGCTATTTCGGCATACGTCGCGCCGCTGGGACTGGCATTCGGTGGGCCGAAGTCGGACCTCTATCACGTCATTCGTGAATTCAGTATCCGATATGACGTCCCTATCCGAGGCTACGGCGATGTCGGGGTGCATTTCTGGACGGAACGACTCGGTCCGAAATCGGCTGACATGGGTTTCCGGTTTGTGTCGGTGGATGAGAAGGTCGTTCATGCCGAGGGGACGCGGAAGCACGTACATATCGATCCACGCTCGATGATGCCGGCCGAGTGGAGTGATCTTGCTCGTCGTGTCCACGACGATGTGGCCCGGTCGGCCGGGGCTGACTGATTCGGCTGACGACGTCATCGTCGTGAAAAGGTGTCTGCCCGGCACGCCAAGTGCCGGGCAGGCGCGCCCGTCGACAGGGGCGACGGGCGAGAATCAACGTGCCTGGAGTTTGCCGACATCGTTGTCTGCGCATCGGTGACTCCTGAGCAGGAAGGTCAACTGGCCAATATTCCGGCTGAGGTGCTGCTGATCAGGGGTGAACGGGACGCTCTCATCCCTGCATACACCATCGAGGACATGTCTGCTCTGCATCCCGGGACCCGGATAATTCGGTTCCCTGACCTGGGCCATCTGCCCTACCTGGAAGACCCGGCGGCCTTCAACGCCGCGGTGGCGGTGTTCCTCAGAGCAGCACAGTCACATGCCGGGACGTCGGCGAACTGAGAATGAGCCGAACAGTCCGCGTACGCCGAGGGGTGCCGCACGCGGCGCTTCACGCCCTCGCGTACGCCCCACTCGGGCGGGGCCTGCTCGCGGCGATCGATCGGGCAGGCCCCCGGGGCCCAGTCGGCGGGATCTGGCCAGCCGCACCGCCCGGCTGCCCGCTAGCTCCATGGCCACGTCGCCGCCGGATTGGCCCGGCCCCAACCACCAGCACCGGTCCTGCCTGCAGCTTCTCGAAAGCGCATTGACCCGCGGCGACGCGTTCCTCGCGCCCGCGGGCTCTCACGTCTTGAGGCAGAGCCGGGCATCGCGGCCTCGCGGGGCGGCGTGTGCTGTCACTGCGCGGGCGCCGATTTCTCGGACCC
>NZ_RJAC01000054.1 GCF_003999975.1 Actinoplanes solisilvae
CGGGCGGGTGGCTGTGAAGCGTGAACCCGGCACGACAGCAGTCGGTCAGACCGGGACCGTCCCGCCGCAAGGCAGGACTACCAACCGTGTGCTCACCAAAGCACACTGAGCGGTAACGGTGGGTCGCAAGGGCAGCGGCGGAGGGGCGGTGAGGGCAGAGGTGATCGGGCGGTGGAGTGGGCTCGCGCGGGGCGTGTTAACACATGGTTTCTGATCTATGGCCGAACGATTGCGGTGGGAGCGCTCCCATGCCATGCTGTCGGGACAGCCGGGGGAGCGATGCCCCTCGATGCTTCGACCGGCTGATCCCCGCCGTCGCATGTCTCGAGGAGCCACCACATGAGACCTGTCCTCATCCGCGGTCTGACCGCGGCGGCCGCCGCCTCGCTCGTCACCGGTCTGGGCGTCTTCGCCGCGACCAGTGCGAGCGCCGCGGCCGGCTGCCGGGTCGACTACACCGCCAACAGCTGGAGCACCGGCTTCACCGGAAACGTCGCCGTGACCAACCTCGGCGACCCGATCTCCGGCGGCTGGCGCCTGACCTGGTCGTTCCCCGGCAACCAGCAGATCACCCAGGGCTGGAGCGCCACGATCAGCCAGTCCGGTCAGAACGTCACGGCGACCAACCCGTCCTGGTCGACCGCGATCCCGACCAACGGCAGCGTCAACTTCGGGTTCAACGCCAACTACTCCGGCACCAACACCAGCCCGGCGTCGTTCTCCCTGAACGGCACGGTCTGCACGGGCACCGGCAACCCGAGCACCCCGCCGAGCAGTCCGCCCCCGAGCAGCCCGCCGCCCAGCAGTCCGCCCCCGAGCAGCCCGCCGCCCGGTGGCAAGGTCGACAACCCGTACGCGGGGGCTCGTGGTTATGTGAATCCCGAGTGGAAGGCCAAGGCCGAGGCCGAGCCCGGTGGCAGCCGTATCTCCAGCAACCCGACCGCCGTCTGGCTCGACCGGATCGCCGCGATCGAGGGCACCGACGACAGCAGCTCCAACGGCTCGATGGGCGTACGGGATCATCTTGACGCCGCCCTCGCGCAGGGCGCCGGCTACATCCAGTTCGTCATCTACAACCTGCCCGGCCGTGACTGCTCGGCGCTGGCCTCCAACGGTGAGCTCGCCCCGAACGAGCTGCCCCGCTACAAGTCGGAGTACATCGACCCGATCGCCGCGATTCAGAGCGACTCTAAGTACGCCAACCTGCGGATCATCAACATCATCGAGATCGACTCGCTGCCGAACATCGTCACCAACACCTCCGGCCAGCCCGGCGGCACGGCGACCTGCGACACGATGAAGGCCAACGGCGGATACGTCCAAGGCGTCGGGTACGCCCTGCAGAAGCTGGGCGCGCTGCCCAACGGCTACAACTACGTCGACGCCGCGCACCACGGCTGGATCGGCTGGGACTCGAACTTCGGCCCGACCGCCGACATCATGCTCGAGGCCGCCCGCGCCTCCGGCAGCGTCGCCAACGTCAACGGCTTCATCACCAACACGGCCAACTACTCCGCGCTGCGGGAGCCGTTCGTGCAGCCGACCACCACGGTGGGTGGCCAGAGCGTGCGGCAGTCGAAGTGGGTGGACTGGAACCAGTACACCGACGAGCTGACCTTCGCCCAGGCGTTCCGCACCAAGCTGGTCTCGATCGGGTTCAACTCGAACATCGGCATGCTGATCGACACCAGTCGTAACGGCTGGGGCGGTTCCGGCCGTCCCACCGCGGCCAGCACCTCGACCAACGTCGACACGTTCGTCAACGAGTCGCGCATCGACCGCCGGATCCACGCCGGCAACTGGTGCAACCAGTCCGGCGCCGGCCTCGGCGAGCGCCCGACCGCGGCCCCGGCCAGCGGCATCGACGCGTACGTCTGGGTCAAGCCCCCGGGTGAGTCGGACGGCTCGAGCGAGCTGATCCCGAACGACGAGGGCAAGGGCTTCGACCGGATGTGCGACCCGACCTACACCGGCAACGCCCGCAACGGCAACAGCATGACCGGCGCCCTGGCGAACTCGCCGATCTCGGGTGCCTGGTTCTCCGCCCAGTTCCGCCAGCTCATGACCAACGCGTACCCGCCGCTGTCGTAGCGGGCGCACAGGACCGCCGGCCCCCGCTCTAACCCACGAGGAGCGGGGGCCGGTGTATGCCCGCCTTTCCGCACGCAAGTCCGCTATGAAGGAGAGGTGGACATCAGCAAGGTCGCCTGGACCGCCCCCGGCCGCCGCCTCACGGCCGCGGCCGGCAGCATCGTCGGGCAGCGCTACGACGACAACTACGACGTGATGCACCTCGAGCCGGGTCATCCGCTCGCGGTCGTGGCAGACGGGATGGGCGACGGGGCCGGCAGCACGATCGCCGGCCACACCGCGGTCGAGGTCTTCCTGCGCGAGGCAGCCGCGGGCGACGACCCGTCCGTGCTGCGGGCGGCGGTGGCCCAGGCCCAGGACGCCGTACGCCGGGCCGGCAGCACCCTGTCCGAGCTGACCGGGAGCACCCTGACCGCCTTCGTGGCCGCCGAGGACGGCGACGCCGCCGCCTGGATCGTCCAGCTCGGCGACTCCCGCGTCTACCGCCTGCGCGACGGCCTGCTCGACCTGCTCACCTCCGACCACACGATCGCCTGGGTCGGCATCCTGCACGGCTGGTTCCCGGCCGGCTCGCCCGAGGCGCGGGCGGCCCGATACCGCCTGACCCGCTATGCCGGGCACCCCGACGCCCCCGAGCCCGACCTGCTGAACGTCAGCCTCCGGCACGGCGATGTCTACCTGCTCTGCACCGACGGCGTCTCCGACCAGCTCAGCTACGAGAGCCTGACCCGCATACTGGCCACCGACGACCCGGCCGCCGCCATCCACACCCTGCTCGACGACACCCTGGCCGCCGGCGGCGAGGACAACGCCACCGCCGTCGTCATCCGTGTGGAGCACACCGCTTAGAGTCATCGCCGTGGATCTGGAGACCACGGCTGGGCGGCTCGGGGTGCCGGTCGGCGAAGTTGAGCGGCTGCACCTGCTGGCCGGGGAGCTGCCGTCGGCTCCGGTGCCCGCGAAGGACGACGCGGCCGGGTTGCTTGAGCGGCTCGGGGTGCGGGCGGAGGACGCGGGCGAGATTCTCGCGGGCTGGCCGTCCGAATCGTGGACGCCGGAGCTGCGGTGGCTGCTCGACCGGTCGATCGCGCTGCTGCGGGCCGATCTCGGGGGTTCCGGCTGGTTGTCGCCGGGGCCCGAGCTGCCGCGCGAGCGCGGGCCGGCCTGGCGCTCGACCGGGCCCGGGCCTTCTTCCCCCGCCACTTCCCCGGCGAGCGCTACACGGCGTTTTCCTGCGGTTCCTGGTTGCTCGACCCGCAACTGCTCGAATACCTGCCGGACGACTCGAACATCGCCCGGTTCCAGCGGCGGTTCGAGCTGGAGCCCTACGAACCGCCGGAAGGGCTGGACCCCGACGTCGAGGTGCTGCGGTTCGCGTTCCGCAGCCTGAGTACGCCGCTCGACCGGCTGCCGCGCCGCACCGTGCTGCAACGCGCGATCGCCGACCACCTGAGGGCCGGCCGCCACTGGCAGTGGCGGCGCGGCCACATCGTGTACTAGCGCCTTCGCCTGTCCGGCATGCTGTAGAAGCCGGTCGGCATGGCCTGGGTCTCGCTGCGGATCGCGGCGCCGCGGCGGTTGCGGGAGCGCAGACGCAGCAGCATGCCGACGCCGAGGAAGACCATCAGCGCGCCGACGATCAGGCCGATGCCCAGCACGTTCGAGCTGCTCGAGGCCGGGTTGAGCGCGGCCGCGTCGGCCGAGGACGCCGGCTCGGTCGGCTGGTCGGCGACGGCTGCCTCGTCGGGAGCGTCTTCCGTCGGCACCGGCTTGGGCGTGGCCGACGGGCTCTTGCTGGGGCGGGCCGCGACCGGGCTGACCACCCGCGCCTGGGCGCCGCTGGAGCTGAGCACGCGGCCGGTGCCGTCGAGGGCCTGGACGCCGAAGGTCACCTCGCCGTCGTCCGGGCCGGTGAACGCGATGTCCCAGCGGCCGGTCACCGTACGGTCGCGGCAGAGCTCGCCCGGGTCGGGCCGCTCGTCGACCAGCGTCGCCGCGTCGCCGCGCGAGCCGGCCCGTACGGCGAAGGCCTTTCCGCTCTCGACGCGGGTCACCCGCACCTGGTCGAGGCTGATGCCCTTGGTCTCCACGGTCAGCGCCCAGCGCACCTTGAAGCAGCGCCGGCCCTGACGGTCGGTGGACACGACCGCGGTGAGGCTCTTGGCGTTCTTGCCGATGGTGAACGTCGCCGGGGCCTGGCCGACCTTCACCTGGAAGCCCGGCACGTCGGCCTGCGCCGGGGAGCCCAGGGCCACCGCCGTCACCGCCACCGCGACCAGGACAGCGCCGATCCGGGCCCCGACCCGGGTCAGGTGCCGCATGCCGATCATCTCCTTCTCGCACGCCTGTCGATCCGCCTGCACCTTAGATGGTTCGGACCCGGACGCCGAAAAGTTCACCGCGTGCGGTGGGTCACTGATCCGTGACCCCTTAATTTTCGCTTAGGCAACGGGTTTCTCCGCGCGTCGGCCCTGCTCAGCACGGATTTGCGGGGTGCCGCTGGAAAGTAGCCGACAAAAGATGCACCGGGTGTTCATCCGAACCGGCGCGCGGCACGTAGTTGGGGGATGGGCAGGGACCGGCCGTGTGCCGATCGCTGTCCGGCAGAGCGTGAAGCAGGGGGCATTCCCCACGGATGCCTGCGTCCCACCGCCCACGGGACGTGACCGCTGCGGAGAACGAGGAGTCAATGGCCCGGACGAAGAACACCCAGCGATCCGCCAATCGTGTGGCCGTCGATGTCGGAGCTACCGGTACCCGTCCGCCCTCGAAATGGGCGGTGGTCGTTCTCGCACTGAGCGTGATCGCGGCCATCTGGGCGGTAGCGATGATGACCGCGCCGGGTCGCATCGGCTACGTGTATTTCTTCACGTACGCCGAGTACTACATGGGCGTCATCTCGCTCGTGTCGCTCTCGATCACCATCATGGTCGGGCTCGTCGCCACCGACCGGCTGGTCCTTTCCATCCGGCAACGGGTGCTGCTGCAGTCCGCCCACCGCACCACCGGCGTCATCGCGGTCGCCTCGCTCGTCACCCACGTGTGGATGAAGATCGTCGAGAAGCACATCTCGGCCATCGACGCGTTCATCCCGTTCCTGGTGCCGGGCTACAACAAGGTCTTCGTCGGTCTCGGCACGATCTCCGGCTGGATCATGATCCTGGTGATGTGGACGGGCCTGGCCCGTTCGCGCTTCATCGGCCGGGGCAAGCCCTGGCTGTGGCGCAGCCTGCACGCCGTCAGCTATCTGATGTGGCCGATCGCTCTGACCCACGGCCTGTTCGCGGGCCGGCCCGCGGCCACCTGGGTCACCGTCAGCTACGTCGTCTGTGTGCTCGGTGTGCTCGTCGGTCTGGCCGTACGTCTGTCGGTGTCGCTCAACCGCCGCAAGGACTTCTCGTCCACGGCCTCGGCCGGGGGCATGAAGCCGGTCGGCTCGCTCGTGCCGACCACCTCGCCGGCGATGAAGCGCCCCGGACGCCGGGAGAAGCCCGCCCCCGTCGAGCCCCAGACGCTCGGCCCGGTCGCCGTGGTCGACACGTTCCGCCCGGCCGAGGTCACCGCCCCGCCGCTGGCCCCGCCGTTCGAGGAAGACCTGGTCGCGCCCCGCCAGCGCCGGGCCCGCGCCGAGGAGACGTACGACGAGCCCACCGGGGCTATGCAGCGCTTCGAGGAGGACGAGCCGCGCCGCGGCCGCCGCTACGAGGACGAGATCGAGTACGACGAGCCGCGCGGCCGCCGCTACCCGGGCGAGGACACCAGCATCCGCATGCGCCGCCCCGAGCTGGAGGACACCAGCACCCGGATGCGTCGTTCGGAGCTGGAGGACACCAGCACCCGGATGCGTCGTTCGGAGCTGGAGGACACCAGCACCCGGATGGGCCGTCGCTCGGAGCTCGAGGACACCAGCACCCGGATGCGCCGCCGTTCCGAGGTCGAGGACACCAGCACGCGGATGCGGCGTCCGGAGCTTGAGGACACCAACACCCGGATGCGGTACGACGACGAGCCCGCCCCGCGTGGGCGGCGCTACGCCGACGACGACGAACCCGCGCCGCGCTCGCGCCGCCGGGGCGACATGCCGCTGTCCGACGACTCCCGGGGTGCCGACTCCCGGGGTGGCTACGATGACGTGCCTCGTCAGCGCGGCTCCCGCTACGCCGACGACGAGCCGCCGGCCCGCCGCTCGCGCTACGACGACGAGATCGCCGAAGCGCCCCGGTCGCGGCGCGACGACTCGGGACGGCACAGCCGCAGCGGGTTCGTCGAGATGGGTGACGGCGGCCCGTACATCGAGCCGGACGAGACGCCGACCCTGGTCGACATGGCGTCGCGCCGGGCCCGGCGTGACCAGCAGGACCCCGCCCCTTCCGGCCGCCGAGGCGGTCGCGGGCGGGACGACGAAGAAGCGGCTGACGACGGTTACTGGTCGCAGCTGCGAGGGGAAGCGAATTGAGCGCGTCGCAGGTTCCGCCGGTCACCTCGATCGGCACTCCGCGGATCACCGCGGGCTTCGACGAGTACGGCCGTCTCGACCTGATCGCCCACCAGGAGGTGCACGGCGGGTTCGCCGCGCTGTCCTCGGGTGAGCTGATCGGGCTGGCCGACCGTATCGAGCTGCGCGGCCGCGGCGGGGCGGGCTTCCCGTTCGCCCGCAAGGTGCGCGCCGTGCTCGACTCGTGCCGTCGCCAGGAGCTGCCGCCGGTCATCGTGGTCAACGCGACCGAGGGTGAGCCGCCGTCCTGGAAGGACAAGGCGATCCTGACCCGCGCGCCGCACCTGATCCTCGACGGGGCCGCACTGGCCGCCGCCGCGCTCGACGCGGAGGAGATCGTCATCGGCATCGCCGACGACGGCATCGGCCAGAGCTCGATCACCGCGGCCCTGGCCGAGCGGCGCATGCCCTGCCCGACCCGCATCGTCACCGTGCCGCACCGGTTCATCTCGGGCGAGGGCGGCGCGCTCGTGCGCGGCATCAACGGCGAGGCGCACATCCCGCCCGGCCGCAAGGTGCGTTCCAGTGACAACGGCGTGATGGGCCTGCCCACGCTGCTCAGCAACGCCGAGACGTACTCGCAGCTCGCGATCGCGGCCCGGCTCGGCCCGTGGGAGTACAACGCGGTCGGCATCCCCGAGGAGCCCGGCACGGTCATGCTGACCGTCGGCGGTTCGGCCAGCAACCCGGCCGTGGTCGAGGCGCCGACCGGCACCCCGCTCATGGACGTGCTGACCATGTGCGGCGCCGACATCGGTCCCGGCCTGCTGGTCGGCGGCTACCACGGCAAGTGGATCAGCGCCGAGGCCGCGCAGACCGTCACCATCTCCCGCAAGGGGTTCGCGGCGGTCGGCGGCACGCTCGGCGCGGGCATGCTGATCCCGATCGGCTCGAAGACCTGCCCGCTGGGCGAGGTCTCGCAGGTCGTGCAATACCTGGCCGGCGAATCGGCCGGGCAGTGCGGCCCGTGCCGGCTCGGCCTGCCCGACCTGGCCCGCGCGGTCACGCTGGTCTCGCTCGGCGGCAACGCGGTCGAGAACGTGCGGCAGGCAGCCGGCGTGGTCAAGGGCCGCGGCGCGTGCAGCCACCCGGACGGCACGGCACGCTTCGCGCTGTCGGCGCTCGAGGTGTTCGCCCGCGACGTCGAGGCGCACACGAACGGTGAGGGCTGCGGCAAGAGCGTACGCGGGATCCTGCCCCTGCCCTACACGGCGGAGCAGGGCGCCCGCCGGCTCGCGGTCGACTGGTCGCGATGCGACGGTCACGGCCTGTGCTCGGCGGTCGCGCCCGAGATCATCCGGCTGGACGCGAACGGGTTCCCGGCGTTCCCGCAGACGCCGCTGCCGCCCTGGCTCGAGAACGGCGCCCGCAAGGCCGTCAACGTCTGCCCGGCGCTGGCGCTGCGGCTCACCGAAGAGGCGACCAAATGAGGCGGCGGGCGTTGCTGGTGCCGGCGGTGGGTGTGCTGCTCGCGGCCGGGTGCTCCAGCGAGCCGGCGGCGCCCGCCCCCGTCGCTGCCCCGGTTTCAGTGGCGCCTGCTTCCACATCCTCGGCGGCTCCCGCGCCCGTCACCGTGCCGGCGACGCTGAAGTTCAAGGGCAAGACGCTGGACGGCCAGGCGTTCGACGCGAGCACCCTGGCCGGCAAGCCGACGATCCTGTGGTTCTGGGCGCCCTGGTGCGCGACCTGCGCGAGCGAGGCGCAGAGCGTACGGGACCTGCAGGAGGTCTACGGCGACCGGCTGAACTTCCTCGGCATCGCCGGCATGGGCAAGAACAAGGAGATGCACGAGTTCGTGTCCGATCTCGAGGTCGGCAACGTGACGCACCTCGACGACCAGGCCGGCAAGCTCTGGAAGAAATTCAAGATCACCGAGCAGAGCCTGTACGTGGTCCTGGACCGCTCAGGCAAGATCCGCTCGACCGGTTATCTCGACGATCTGCAGCTCACCGCCCAGGTGAAGTCGCTGGTCGCCTGACGTGGCGGCCGAGCTGCTGCTGGCCCTGACCGCGGGAATGCTCGGCGCGGTCAACCCGTGCGGCTTCGCGCTGCTGCCGGCCTACCTCTCGGTCCTGGTCGCGGCCGACCCCGGCCAGCCGACGCGTCGCGCTGTCGGGCGGGCTCTCAAGGCCGGGGCGGCACTCGCGCTCGGCTACGCGGTGGTGTTCGGCGCGTTCGGTCTCGTGCTGACCCCGATCGCCGACGTCCTGCAACCGCGTCTGCCCTGGCTGACAGTCGTACTGGGGGTGGGCCTGGCCGCGCTGGGCGCCTGGCTGCTGGCCGGCCGCTCGCTGCCGGCCCCGAACGTACGGGCACCGGCCCTGACCGGGTCGACCGGGTCGACCGTGCTCTTCGGGATGGCGTACGCCGTGGCCTCGCTGGGCTGTGCGGTCGGGCCGTTCCTCGCCCTGGTCGTCTCGAGCCTGCGGGCGGGTTCGATCGGCTCCGGCGTCGCGCTCTTCCTCGCGTACGCCGGGGGCATGGCTCTGGTTGTCAGCGCGACGGCCGTGGCGGTGGCGCTGGTCCGGTTCTCGGTGCTCACCCGGATGCGGCGGCTGCTCGGCCTGGTGCCGCGGCTCGGGGGAGCCGTACTGGTGATCTGCGGGCTTTACGTCGCCTACTACGGCTGGTACGAGTTGCGGCTGGCCGGCAATCTGCGGCTGGCCGGCACCGACCCGGTCATCAACGCCGCGTCGAGCGTGCAGCGCTGGCTCAGCGACGCCGTGTCGGCCGCCGGAGCGATCCCGTTCGTGGTCGCCGTGGGCGCCGCCGGGCTGTGGATATGGGTGAGGCGGCCGGCAAGCCGACCGCCTCACAGCGAAAGGGAGAAGCTCGGGGGTCAGACGGCCGGCGGGTAGGGGGTCGCGTAGGCGGGCTGCTCCGACGGCATCACGATCCACAGGATCGGGTAGACCAGGATCTGGCTGCCCGGGATCGCGAGCAGCACGACGACGAAGAGCAGCCGGGCCAGCCACGGGTCGATGCCGAAGCGGCGGGCGAGCCCAGCGACGACACCGGCGATGAGCCGGCCCTCGCGCGGCCGGGTGAGGCCCTGGCGGGACATGCTTTCGTGCACGGTGTTCATCGGTCTCTTTCCTCCAGTCGGTCAAGGCCTGCGCCGCCTTGATGCATCAATCGTCGGTCCTGGGAGCACCGCGCGGCATCGGGAACCGCCCCGACTCGACCCCGATCTCGCGACCCTGAGAAACCAGGCCTCGCTTGGCCCGCCCCCTCGCTTGGCCTGCCCCCGCTTGGCCTGCCCCCTCTTTCGCCGCCTTCACTTCGCCCGACCTTCTCCTCACCCCTCCACCGCCCCCACCTCACCCGCAATCATTTGCCCCACCCGTCCCCGGCTGCTTGGCGCTCGCACTTGCTAGAGACTTCTTTCTAAAGCATTCTCTAGGGTGTGGACGAACTGAAGGTCACCGATCCCCGCACCCTGCGCGCCTACGCCCACCCGTTACGCCTTAGCCTCATCGGCCTGTTGCGCTCCGAGGGTCCGATGACGGCCACGCAGGCGGCCGCCCGGCTCGGCGACAACGTGCCCAACTGCTCGTTCCACCTGCGCCAGCTGGCCAAGTACGGCTTCGCCGAGCGGATCCCCGGCGCCGACGCCCGCGAGCGGCCCTGGCGGGCCACCGCGCAGACGACGTCGTGGGACGACGACAGCGACGATCCGGCCATGCGGGCCGCCGCCGATCAGCTGAACCGCGTGCTGCTGGGCAGCCTCGTGCAGCGCGCCCAGGACTATCTGACCGAACGCGCCGGTGAAACGGCCGAGTGGCGGGCCGCGGCCGGTTTCAGCGACTACCTCGTGCACGTCACCGCGGCCGAACTGCGCGAGCTCGCCGGGCAGATCGACGAGCTGATCGGCCGGTTCGACGAGCGGGCCACCGATCCGGCCACGCGACCACCCGGCACGCGCCCGATCCAGCTCATCCACCTGTCGGTGCCGAATGACTAGCCTGCTGCGCGAGGCGGCCTTCCGGCGCTACTGGACCGCCCAGACCGTTTCGCTCATCGGCGACCAGGTCACCCTCATCGCCGTACCGTTGCTCGCCGTTCTGGCCGTCGGGGCCGGGCCGGCCCAGATGGGCTATCTGACCGCCGCCGGTCTGCTGCCCAACCTGTTCCTCTCGCTGCCGGCCGGCGCCTGGGTCGACCGCCGCCCCGACAAGCGCCAAATTATGATCGTTGCCGACCTGGGCCGGGCGTTCCTGCTGCTCACGGTGCCGGTCCTCTGGTGGGTCGACGCGCTCACCCTGCCGATCCTGGCGTTCGTCGCGTTCCTGGCCGGCGCGCTCACGGTGCTCTTCGAGGTCGCGCAGGCCAGCCTGTTCGCCGCCCTCGTGCGTCGCCCCGACTATGTGGCCGCCAACTCGTTGCTCAACGGCAGCCGCGCCGCGTCGTACATCGCCGGGCCGAGCGCCGGCGGCCTGCTCGTGCAATGGCTGACCGCCCCCGTCGCCCTGCTCGCCGACGTGCTGACCTACCTCGCCTCGGCCGCCTTCCTGCGCGGCGTGCGCGTCCCCGAGACCCCCGCCGAGCCGGGCGATCAGGTCAAGACCATGACCGCGGGCGTACGGTTCGTGGCCCGCTCGGCCGTGCTGCGGGCCACCCTGCTCGGCGCGACCACACTCAACCTGTTCAACTACATGTTCGCCGCGCTGTTCATCCTCTACGTGACGACCGAACTGCACGTCCCGCCCGGTGTCCTCGGCCTCGTCATCGGCCTGGCCGCGTTCGGTGGCCTGCTCGGCGCGATGCTGGCCGGCCCGCTCAGCCACCGCGCCGGAATCGGCCGCGCCGTGATCGTCGGCTTCGTACTCTTCCCGGCCCCGCTGATCCTCGTCCCGTGGGTCGAGGGCCCGGCGCCGCTGATCCTCGCGGCCCTGTTCACCGCGGAGTTCCTGGGAGCCGTCGGCGTGATGATCCTCGACATCGCGGTCGGCTCGGTGCAGACAGCGGCCACCCCGCCGTCGATGCTGGCCGTGGTGTCCGGCTTCGAGCGCACGGTCAACTACGGCATCCGCCCGATCGGCGCACTGCTCGGCGGCGCGCTGGGGGCCGCCATCGGGGTACGCCCGTCCCTCTGGATCGCCACCGTCGGCGCACTGCTGGGCACCCTGTGGGTCTGGTTCTCCCCCCTACGAACGATGCGCGACCTCCCGGCGGTCGAGGTCCCGGCCGTGCGATAAGCGCCGCGCCCGGCGGCGCTGCTTTTCGCAGCCCCCATCCGTGACAGCCAGCCGCCCGCCGCTTCCCGCCCGCTGCCACCCGCTGTCCGCCGCCTGCTGCCTGCTGTCCGCAGTCGCTGTCCGCCGGGCGCTGCCTGCCGCCCCGCTGCCCGCCGCCCCGGCCGGTTTGCGTTCCGCCGCGGCCCTGCTGGATCGGTCGACGATGCACGACCTGGCTATAAACCTGGTGCGGTCATACCTTTCGGGTTCGTTGAGGTGTGCGCTCCGTCGTCTCGAAGCGCCGGGGCATGTGAGTGTGAGGTGCATGAACTGGACCTCCGCCGGGGCTTTCTTCAAGGACCCGTCCTTCGACTACGACACCCGTTCGGCGCTCGGCGCCACCGCCCAGGGCATCGGCGACGCGGGACTCGTGTTCGCGACGCTCTCGCAGGTCAGCGATGGTGACCTGGGCAGTTGGCTCAGCGCCTGGACGGCCACGGCGGATGCGCTGAGCGCCGGTGTAACGCCCGCGACCAGTTCGCGGCACGCCCAGTGGGCGTTGCTCACGGCGAGCGAATATCACGCCAAGGCGCAGACCGGCGCGAGCGACGACGATGCCTTCGAAGCATCGTTCGGGCGCCAACAGGCCGCGTTCGACGCCTACATCGATGCCTCGGGCGGACGGTTCGTCAGGGTTCCGATTCCCTACGAGGACACGACGCTCCCGGGCTATCTGTTGCGACCGGACGACAGCGACACCGCCCGGCCCACCCTGATCATGACGAACGGCAGCGACGGTTCTCTGCCCTCGATGATCGCGGACGGCGGCACCGAGGCGTTCGCCCGCGGCTGGAACGTCTTCCTCTACGACGGACCCGGCCAGCAGTCGATGCTGTTCCAGCGGAATGTGCCGTTCCGCTACGACTGGGAGGCCGTCCTCACCCCGGTCGTCGACACCCTGCTGCGCCGCCCCGACGTCGCCGGCGACAGGCTGCTCGGCTACGCGATCAGCCAGGGCGGCTACTGGCTACCCCGGGCGCTCGCCTTCGAGCACCGCCTGACCGCCGCGGTCGTCGACGGCGGTGTGGTCGACGTGGCCGCCACCTGGAACGCCATGCTGCCTCCGCCGCTGCTCGAGCTGCTGCGCGCCGACGACAAGGACGCCTTCAACCAGGCCCTCAACAGCGGCCCGGCCGACCCGCGACAGGAACGCGAGTTCGAGTTCCGGGCCCGTCCCTACGGGCAGAGCGACGCCTACGGCACCTTCGCCGAGGTGCAGAAATACCAGCTCCGCGACGTGGCCGCCGAAATCACGACACCGTTGTTGGTGCTGGACGCCGCCGACGACCAGTTCTTCCCCGGCCAGTCGGCCCAGCTCTGCGACCTGCTGCCGAAGATCGCCGAGCGCCTGCCCTTCACCGCCGCCGAGGGCGCCAACTTCCACTGCGAGCCACTGGCCAAGGCGACCGTGGCCCACCGCTATCTCGACTGGCTGTCGGGCAAGCTCGGCGGCCGGCTGTCGGACAAGCTCGGCAACCCTTGACCGGCGGCCAGGCGGCCAGGCGGCCAGGCGGCCAGGCGAGGCGGCCAGGCGAGGCGGCCAGGCGAGGCGGCCAGGCGAGGCGGCCAGGCCGGGCTCAGTCTTCGGTGACGTCGGCGACGATCACGGTGACGTTGTCGGGAGCGCCGTTGTCGAGTGTGCGGTGGACCAGCTCGGCGGCCGCGGTCTTGCGGTCGGGGTTGGCCAGCAGGGTCTCGGCGATCACGCTGTCTTCCACGTAGTCGGAGAGGCCGTCGCTGCACAGCAGGAACCGGTCGCCCGCCTGCACGGGGATCATGCGCCCGGCCGGACGGAACGGCCCGCCCTGCACGGCCTGGGTCACCAGGGCCCGCTGCGGGTGCCGACGGGCGTCGGCCGGAGTGAGCACGCCCTGGTCGACCAGCGCCTGCACGTACGTGTCGTCGCGGGTGAGCTGCTGCATCTCGCCGTCGCGGACCAGGTAGCAGCGGGAGTCGCCCACGTTCAGCGCGGCGACCCGCGAACCCGACAGCATGATCGCGGTGACCGTCGTGCCCATGCCGTCGCGGGCGTCGTCGTCGGCCACGGCGGCCTCGATGCGCCCGTTCGCGGTTTCGAGGGCGGCGAGCAGATCTTGCAGCGCCTCGCCGGTGTCGGGCATCGCGTCGACGACGCTGAGCGCCTGCACGAGGATGTCGCTCGCCAGCTCGCCGGCGGGTAGTCCGCCCATGCCGTCCGCGACGACTAGCAGCCTGTTCCCGACGAAGACCGCGTCCTCGTTGTTGGACCGGACCAGGCCCTGATCGGTGGCGGCGACCGCCCGGACAACAAGCGTCATGTGACAAGACTGCCAAAGCCCCGATCAGATGTCTCTAGTACCTCCTACGTAGTGCGCGGAGCAGTTTGTGTTAGGGGCGAACACAAGGCTGTGAACTGCGGGAATGTGAAGGGCCTCGGAAAGGTCCGGTACACCGGCGGGCGACATGGCACGGCCTGCACGCGGGGTGGCGGGACAAGCGGCGCGGCCGTCGGAGAGAATCGACGCCGTGACGACAGCCATCCATCAGCGCATTGCCACCGAACTCGGCGTCCGTGAGGGTCAGGTCACCGCGACGGTCGATCTTCTCGACGGCGGGGCCACGGTCCCGTTCATCGCCCGGTACCGCAAGGAGGTGACCGGCGCGCTCGACGACACCCAGCTTCGCACTCTCGAGGAGCGCCTCGGTTATCTGCGCGAGCTGGAGGACCGGCGCGCCGCCGTGCTGGAGTCGATCCGCTCGCAGGGCAAGCTCGACGACGCACTCGAGCAGGCCATCCTGGCCGCCGACTCGAAGGCGCGCCTCGAGGACATCTACCTGCCTTACAAGCCCAAGCGGCGTACGCGGGCCCAGATCGCCCGTGAGGCGGGCCTCGAGCCGCTGGCCGACAAGCTCCTCGCCGATCCCAACCTCGACCCTCGTACGGAGGCCTCGGCCTTCACGAATGAGGCCGTGGCCGACGAGCAGGCCGCCCTCGACGGGGCGCGGGCGATTCTGATCGAGCGTTTCGCCGAGGACGCCGACCTGATCGGTGAGCTGCGCGAACGGATGTGGACGCGGGGCCGGCTCCTGGCCAAGGTGCGTGACGGCAAGCAGACCGACGGCGCCAAGTTCGCCGACTATTTCGACTTCGCCGAGCCGTACGCGAAGCTCCCCTCGCACCGCATCCTCGCGATGATGCGGGGTGAGAAGGAGGACGTTCTCGATCTCACGATGGAGCCCGAGCCCGAGGACGAGTCCACGTTCGAGCCTCGGGTGGCCGGGCGTTTCGGCATCAGCGACCAGGGCCGTGCGGGTGACCGCTGGCTGCTCGACACGGTCCGCTGGGCCTGGCGCACCCGCATCCTCATCCACCTCGGCGCCGACCTGCGCGTTCGCCTGTGGCAGGCGGCAGAAGACGAGGCCGTACGGGTCTTCGCCGCCAACCTGCGTGACCTGCTGCTCGCCGCGCCCGCGGGCACCCGCGCCACGATGGGCCTCGACCCAGGATTCCGTACGGGGGTGAAGGTAGCGGTGGTCGACCCGACGGGCAAGGTCGTCGCCACCGACGTGATCTACCCGCACGTGCCGCAGAACAGGTGGGACGAGTCGATCAACAAGCTCGCGGTCCTGGCCAGCAAGCACAACGTCGACCTGATCGCGATCGGCAACGGCACCGCCTCGCGCGAGACCGACAAGCTCGCCGGCGATCTGATCAAGCGGCACCCCGAGGCCAAGCTGACCAAGGTGATGGTCTCCGAGGCCGGCGCGTCCGTCTACTCCGCCTCGGCGTACGCGTCTCAGGAACTGCCGGGCATGGATGTCTCGCTGCGCGGGGCCGTCTCGATCGCCCGCCGCCTTCAGGACCCCCTGGCCGAGCTGGTGAAGATCGACCCGCGCTCGATCGGCGTCGGGCAGTACCAGCACGACCTTTCCGAGTCGAAGCTGTCGAAGTCGCTCGACGCCGTCGTCGAGGACTGTGTGAACGCGGTCGGCGTCGACGTCAACACCGCCTCGGCGCCGCTGCTCGCCCGCGTGTCGGGCATCGGCACCGGCCTGGCCGAGAACATTGTGCTGCACCGCGACGCGAACGGTCCTTTCCGCAACCGCGGCGAGATCAAGAAGGTCGCGCGGCTGGGCCCTAAGGCGTTCGAGCAGTGCGCCGGCTTCCTGCGCATCCCCGACGGCGACGACCCGCTCGACTCGTCAGCGGTTCACCCCGAGTCCTACCCCGTCGTCCGTACGATCCTCGCCTCGGCCGGCACCGACATCAAGTCGCTCATCGGCAACAGCCCGCTGCTGCGCGCGCTGCGTCCCGAGCAGTTCGTGACCGACGCGGTCGGCGTGCTCACCGTGACCGACATCCTGCGCGAGCTGGACAAGCCGGGCCGTGACCCGCGGCCGGGCTTCACCACCGCCACGTTCGCCGAGGGCGTCGAGAAGATCGCCGATTTGAAGCCGGGCATGGTGCTCGAGGGCGTGGTGACCAACGTGGCCGCGTTCGGCGCGTTCGTCGACATCGGCGTCCACCAGGACGGGCTCGTGCACGTGTCGGCGCTGTCGAACACGTTCGTCAAGGACCCGCGCGAGGTCGTGAAGTCGGGCGACGTGGTCAAGGTGCGGGTGGTCGAGGTCGACGAGCAGCGCAAACGCATCTCGTTGACCATGCGCCTGTCCGACGAGCCGGTACGCAAGCCGCGCGAGGACCGCCCGCAAGGCGCACAGGGCGCACAGGGCGCTCAGGGCGGCCAAGGCCAGGGCGGCGGCCGGCCGCGTCAGGGCGGTGGCCAGCAGCGTCAAGGCGGTCAAGGCGGCGGCCAGCAGCGTCAAGGCGGCGGCGGCCAGCGTCAGGGTGGGCAGCGCGGCGGCCAGCAGCAGGGCAACTTCAACGGCGGGGCGATGGCCGACGCGCTGCGCCGGGCCGGACTGACCAAGGACTGACCGGATCCCACGGCCGGGCGTGCCCGCTCAGCGCACGCTCGGCCCGCGGATCTCGATGCGGTCGAAGGCCACCTCGGCCGGCGCGTCCGCGGGCGCGTCCCGGTCGGGATAGACGCCCAGCAGCACCCTGCGCCCGCTGATGTCCGCGTCGCCCAACGGCGCGTCCCCGACCGGCACCCCGTCGCGGCTCACGCTCACGGTCTCGCCGGTGACGCGCAACCCGATCCGTACGGCCGGACCACCGACCGGGATCGGGTTGTCCAACGGCAGCGTGCGCGAGACGGCGACCTCGCTGTTCTTGTGCGTGCCGACGAAGACGTTCTTGCGGCAGACCCGCACCAGGTAGCCGCGCGGCCCCTTGAACCGGAACCACACCGCCGCGCACGAGTGCTCGGTGAGCAGCCGTACGTCGGTGTCGATGCTGAGGTTGGTGGGCAGGTTGTCCTGCGGCCCGCGGCATTTGTAGAGCGGCCGCGCCTTGATCTTCGCGTGCAGCTCGCCACCGATGAACGTGCACGACGAACGGCCGTCCGGCTCGGTCTTGGCCAGCCACAAGCGATCCTTGTCGAGGTCGTCGACGAGCAGCTCCGGCCCCAGCACCTCGCTCGGCGTGACCCGCACGAGAGCGTCGCGCAACCCGTCCACCGGCTCGGACGGCTGCCCGAAGACCAGCATCATCGTTCCCGCGATCACGGCCAGCACGACGAGGGCGACAGCCGCGGGCAGGAACCAGCGGTGCCGCCGATCGGGCTTCTCCGGCGCGGCCAGACCGGGCACGGCATCGACCCGTACGGTGATGGTCGGCTCTTGATCGGGCGCCGGCATCAGCCCGGTCACCGACTGGGCCTGACTCGCCGCGGCGCGCAGGTCGGGCTGATCCTCCAGCGCGGCGGCGGTCGCGGCGGGCCGGGAAGGACCGGCGACGAGCAGGTCGAGCAGCTCACGGGCGGTGGGCCGGTCGGCCGGGTTCTTGCTGAGGGCGTACGCCACGAAGTCGCGCAACGGACCGCTCAGGCCGGACAGATCGGGTTCGGCGGTGAGGATGCGCCCGGCCGTCGACAGCGGCGAGTCACCACCGAACGGCGTGCGACCCGTGCCCGCGTACGCCACCACGCCGCCCCAAGCGAAAACGTCGGCCGCGGCGGTCAGCGGCACCTCGCCGTCACCGAACCGCTCCGGCGCCATGTAGGCCACCGTGCCCATCATGAACTCGGGCGACGTGTTCGCCGTGCCGGTGTTCTCGATCGCCCGCGCGATCCCGAAGTCGATCACTTTCGGACTGCCCGGGGCGAGAAGCACGTTGCGCGGCTTGAGATCGCGGTGGATCACGCCCGCGCCGTGGATCGCGGTCAGCGCGGTCGCCACCCCGATCGCAACACTGTGGAGGTTCGCCGCGGTCAGCGGTCCGCGGTCGTCGACCACCTGCGCGAGCGTCGGCCCGTCGACGTATTCGACGACCAGGTAGGGATGTTCGGCGTCCGGGTCGGCGTCGAGCACCTCGGCCGTGCAGAACGGCGGCACCTGCCGGGCCCGCGCGACCTCGCTGCGGAACCGGCGGCGGAACTCGTCATCGGGCGCCAGATCGGCACGAACCACCTTGACCGCCACCTGCGAGCCCGCAGACGTCTTCGCCAGAAACACGGTGCCCATGCCGCCCTCACCGAGCCGGCCGACCAGCTCGTACGAGCCCAGCCTGGCCGGATCACGCGGGCGTAACGGCTCCGGACGCATGACCGCCCCCAGTCCCGGAGAGATTAGGAGCTGTCACTGTATAGGGTCCCGTCCGCGTTGATCGGCAGGCCACCGGCCTATCCTCGGGGGATGTTGATCGCGACGGACCGGCTGATCCTGCGGCGCTTCCGCACGGCCGACGCCCCCGTGCTGGCCGCCTACCGCTCGGACCCCTCGGTGGCCCGCTACCAGTCCTGGGACGCGCCGTTCTCGCAGCTCAGGGCCGAGACGGCGGTGGCCAACTTCATCGCCTCCGACCCCGACAAGGCCGGCTGGTTCCAGTACGCGATCGAGCTCACCTCGACCCGCGAGCTCATCGGCGACGTCGCCGTCCATCTGCACGACAACCTCAAACAGGCCGAGATCGGCTTCACCCTGGCGACAGAGCATCAGAGGCACGGGTACGCCACCGAGGCGGTGAGCGCCGTGCTCGACCGCCTGTTCCGCGTGCAGGGCCTGCACAAGGTGGCGGGGGAGTGCGACTCGCGCAACGTGGCGTCGGCCTCGCTGATGGAACGGCTCGGTTTCACCCGCGAGGGCCTGCTGCGGCAGCAGACGTTCATCAAGGGCGAGTGGACCGATGACCTGATCTACGGCCTGCTCGCCGACGAGTGGCTTCTCCCGGCGCCCTGACTCGGTCGTAGCCGGGCCGGGTCAGCCCAATCGGGTCACTTCGTTGCCGGCGGCGTCTCGACCAATCACCCTCACGATGTCGTCGAGGCTCATGCCCTCCTGGTCGCCGTGGCCGCGTGGAAGCCAGACCGCGTACGCTCCGACATGGCGTCCACCAGTCACGGGGAGCGGGTGAACCTCGGCGGTGACATCCTCGCCGAGCATGGTGGTGGAAACGGTGGCAACCTGACCGCGTACTGTTCCGACCAGCAGGATTCTTTCCGCCCGTGGATCAGCCGGAGCCAGGTACGGCAGGGGTTTGGCAGGGAGCAGAGCGGGTCCGGGGTTTTTCAGGGCGGCCGGCGCCGGTTCACAGAAGACGCTGTTCCCGGCCGGATCACCGCCGAGCCGGGCGCCGCGGACACAGAACGAGTCACCGGCCAGCCAGGCGGAGGTCTGCCAGCCGGGGACCCGGGAGTCCAGCACAACCGGTTGTCCCACATCGGGTGAGGGCACGGCGGACGTCGGCCTGGCCCGGCCGCCGGAGCATCCGGCCAGGGCAAGCAGGCCAGCCACGACCGCGGCCAGAACACCACTGCGAGTATTCATTCCTCGAGTATCTCTCCGGGTTTCCTCCGCGGCGGCGCCCCCGCGGAGGATCCCTGGTCGTAGGCTGGATCATCCGGGCCTCAGAGGTGGCCGAGATGACCTCGGGCAACTCGAGGATCGAGTAAGACCGCATCTCATTAGGGGTTGTTGCTGGTCAGGAGGTTGAGGCGGGCGGCTCGGCGGTAGCAGATCAGAGCGCAGGCCAGGCGCAGGAATCCGGTGAAGTGGGAAGCCTTGCGGTCG
>NZ_RJAC01000055.1 GCF_003999975.1 Actinoplanes solisilvae
ACGTCACGGCCAGCGCCGGTATCGCCCTCTATCGGGACGGCGACACCGCCGACACCACCATCCGAAACGCCGACGAAGCGATGTACACCGCCAAAGCCGCCGGCAAGAACCACTACGCAGTCTCCGGGCTCTGACCACCGACGCCTCCTAAGGTGTCCTGGTCACGGTGCTGGAAGCAACTGTCCGCGAAGCGCGGCACACCTTGCGACGCCACCAGCCGCCTACGGGCTGACCCCGCCCCGTGGCCCCTGCTCTATCGGGAGGGTCACCGATGGTGTGTGGTCGATCGCCATTCGGACCTCGTGCAGCAGGGTTGCGGCGTTGAAGGGTTTGGCGATGATCGGGATGTCGTCGGACAGTAGCCGGCCGCCGCGTGCCGGGTCGGCGTAGCCGGACATGAGCGCGACCGAGATGCTCGGGCGGTGCGCGCGGATGGCATCGATCATCTCGTGTGCGCTGATGCCGGGCATCACGACGTCGGTGAGCACCATGTCCAGTTCGAGATCGGTGTCGCCGCCGAGGCGTACGGCGTCGTCGCGGGTTGACGCCTCAGTGACGTGGTACCCGGCGCGGAGCAGGATGCGTTTGGAGATCCCTCGTAGCGCGTCGTTGTCGTCGACTACGAGGACGTGCTCGCCGGTGCTGGTGGGGTCGGTGTTGACCGCCACGACGGTCGAGACGGGAGCTTCGGGCCGCGCGGCTGACGGCAGGTAGATACTGATGCGGGTGCCCTTGCCGGGTTCGGATTCCAGGGCAAGCGCGCCGGCTGCTTCTTGGACTGCCCCGTAGACGGTGGCCAGGCCGAGCCCGGTGCCCTTGCCGGGGTCCTTGGTGGTGAAGAAGGGTTCGAAGGCTTTCTGCGCCACCTCGGGGCTCATTCCGCATCCGGTGTCGGCGACGGTGAGGCGCACGAATCGGCCGGGCGCCAGGTCGGGATTGCGCAACACGAGGTCGTGGTGGTCCGCTGCGGCGGTGGAAACGGTAAGCCGCCCGCCGTCGGGCATGGCCGCGCGGGCGTTGACGACGAAATTCAGGATGATCTGCTCGAGGCGGCTGCGGTCGATGGTGACAAGGTCGAGGTCCGGCTCCGTCTGCACGACGAACTCGATGTCCGCGCCGATGGTGCGGCGCAGTAGTCGCTCGGTGTCGGCCACGACCTCGCCCACGTCGATGATTTCCGGTTGGGACGGTTGGAGGCGGCTGAAGATGAGCAGTTGCCGGGTGAGTGCGGCGGCCATCCGGGCGGCGTCGTTGATGCTGTGCACGTCGGCGCGGCTGGGATCGGCGGGATCGAGTGCGTCCAGTACGAATTCAGCGCTGCCGCTGATCACGCCGAGGAGGTTGTTGAAGTCGTGGGCGATACCGCCGGCGAGTTGTCCGAGGGAGTCGAGTCGTTCGACCTGGTGTAGCTGGCGTTCCAGGCTTTCGCGTTCGACGGCGGCGAGGGTCTGGGTGGTGATGTCGCGCAGGATTCCTTCGACGGCGATGCCTTGGCCTTGGTCGTCGAGGACGGCGACGGCTCGCTGTTCGATCCATTTGGTGAAACCGTCGGCGTTGCGCCAGCGCATGACGAGAGGTTGGGTGGGCGGTGTGCGCCACGACTCGACCATGCGGACCCGGTCGTCGGGTTCGGCCATGGCGAAGATGAGTTCCGGAGCGTCATAGAGGTCGTCGGGTGGGTGACCGGTCATCGCCTCCACCGCGGAACTGATGTATTCCAGGTGGGGATTCGGCCCGATGCGGTAGCGGAACACGACGTCGTGCACGTGTTCGGCGACCAATCGGAAGCGTTCCTCGCTGGTTCGCAGGGCGGACTGGGTGCGTCGCTGTTCGCGCCGTTCCTCGGCTTCTCGCAATTCGCGGGTCACCGCGGGTAACAGTCGGGCGAGACTGTCCTTGAGCACGAAGTCGTGCGCCCCTTCCCGCATGAGGGCCACGGCGGTTTCCTCGCCGATCTGTCCGGAGACCACGATGAAGGGCACGTCGATTTGCCGGTCACGAAGCAGGCGCAAGGCCGATGAGGCGTCGAAGGCCGGCATTGTGTTGTCGGAGATCACGATGTCCGGCGGTTGGATGGTCAATGCCATCGACATCGCCGCAGCGGTTTCCACCCGTTCGAAGTCGAGGTCGATGCCGCCGCCGCGCAGGTTACGGACGACGAGCAGGGCGTCGTCCTCGTTGTCCTCGACGATCAGTAGCCGCATGGTGATCAGCCGCCCTTCGGCGCCGTGACTGCTTGGTTGACCAGGAGCCAATACAGACCGAGCACCCGGACAGCTTCGACGAACTCGTTGAACACCACGGGTTTGCGGATGTAGCTGTTCGCGCCCAGGTCGTAGCTCTCGACAATGTCGCGGTCCTCGCTCGAGGTGCTGAGCACGACCACGGGCAGATACCGCGTCCGGTCGTCGTTTCTGACCCGGCGTAGCACCTCCAGCCCGCTGATCTTGGGCAGGTTGATGTCCAGCAAGATCAGTACGGGCTTCGGTGGGTACTCTCCGTCCGGGAGCAGGTAGTTCAATGCTTCTTCGCCGTCGGAAGCCACGTCGACCTGGTTGGTGATGTTGTTGGTGCGAAACGCTCGCAGCGTCAGGGTGACGTCGTCGGGGTTGTCGTCGACCAGCAGAATCGTTCCCTCGATCATGTCGTTGCCTCCGTCGGCCCGGCCACCGTGAAGTAGAAGGTCGCACCATGCCCCGGATCGGACTCGGCGGAGACCTGGCCGCCGTGCCGGCGCACAATCCGCTGGACGATCGCAAGCCCGATGCCGTTGCCCTCGAACTCCGCTGCGGGATGCAGCCGTTGAAACGCGGTGAACAGTTTGTCCGCGTACTTGGTGTCGAATCCGACGCCGTCGTCGCGGACGAAGAAGCACTGCTCACCATGGCGGTCGAGCTGCCCGAACTCGATACGCGCGACCGGGAGTCTGGCAGTGTATTTCCAGGCGTTGGCGAGAAGATTCTGAAGCACCATGCGCAACAGCGCTCGATCGCCAAGGGCCTTCAGATCGTCCGCGATGACACCCTCAACGGTGCGGTCGGGGTCGGCCGCGGCCAGATCGGCCATGATGTCCCGGGCCTGCCCGCTCAGGTCCACCGATTCTCGTGCGAAATCAGCCCGGGTGGCCCGCGACAGATTGAGCAGATCGTCGATCATCTGGGCCATCCGCTGCACATTTACCTGTAACCGGTTCAAGTAGTCGCGGCCGACGTCGTCGAGCAGGTTGCCGTAGTCGTCGAGGATCGCCTGGCTGAATCCGTGCAGGGAGCGCAGCGGGGCGCGCAGATCGTGGGAGACCGAGTACGAGAATGCGTCCAGCTCACGGGCCGACGCCTGCAGCTCCGAGGTGCGTTCGACCACCCGGGCCTCCAGGTCGGCGTTCAGCTCCCGAACCTGCTCCTCGGCGCGTATGCGGTCGGTGATGTCGGTCGAGATTCCGCATACCGCGTAGGCCTTGCCCGCGCTGTCCAGCACCGGGAACTTCACCGACAGGTACGAGCGGACGCCGTTGTCGAATTCCGCGGTCTCCTCGAACTGCACGGTGTGGCCCGCGCGGGCCACCCCGAGGTCGTTTTCGCGGAGTTTGTCGGCTAGCTCGCGGGGGAAGACCTCGTGATCGGTGAGGTTCACCACCTGTTCGCGGCCGGTCTTGATCAGCCGTTCCCATTCACGGTTGACCAGGATGTAGCGGCCGTCGTCGATGGTCTTCATGTAGATCATCGCCGAAACGTTGTCGATCAGCTCCTGAAGCTGATCATGACTAGCCTGGGCATGCATCGTGCCCTTTCCGCGGCTGCGCTCCGAGGTAGCGGTGTCGCGGGGGGACGACGGTACCGGTCCCGGCGAGGGTTAGCTCGCAGATCGAGAGCCGCTTTGTCAATTTATAGTACTCTTTTACGGGCTGGCAGGAGCGGTCTCGTACTCGATCTGTAAGGTCCGATCCACCAGGTCGACGAGGCGGAGCACGCCTGCGTGATCGTGGGCCACCCCATGGACGATTCCGAGGTACGTCAACGTGCCGTGGCGCCAGTCGAGGCGTTCGCCGACCCGCTTGAAGGTCTCGACGATTTGGATCCCTCGGTGCGCGCCCAGCTCAGCCGCACCGTCGAGCCGCCGTAGCGCCACGGCCGGCATCGGCGGTGTGATGAAGTACTGGAAGGCGTGCCTGCGGTAGGCGGCGGGCGGCACGTCGGCCGCGCGGCCCAGAGCTGCGGCGAGAGTGGCGCGCACCAGATCGATGCCCCGCGCCCTGCTGACGATGTCGGCGACATATCCACCGAGCCGTCCGTTGACCTCGATGATCCGCGGCCCGTACGGAGTGAGCTTCACCTCGACGTGGGTGGTCCCGTGCTGCACCTTCAGCGCGAGGATGCCGGCCTCGGTCAGGGCGAGCACCTGCCGGCGGACGTCGTCGGCGAGGGTGCAGGGAACCACATAGCCGGTTTCGCGTAGCGGATCGGCCAGCGGGAACTTGCCGGTGATCTCCACGTGGTGCACGACGCCGTGTGAGGTCACCGACTCGACCGATACGTAGTCACCCCAGCCTGCGCCGGCCACTGTCGGATCGCCCACCAGCATCTCTTCCACCACGAAGTCATTTCCGGCCGGCATCGGCGCGGCGGTCACCGACCGGCGCCGGAGGAAGTCGCCGAGCCGTGCCGCCGCCTCCGCGGGGGTGTCGACCCGGCAGGTGTATGCGCTCGCGGCTCCGTTGCGGGGCTTGAGGATCGCCGGTAGTCCGACCTCAGCCAGGACTGCACCGAGGTCGGCCACGTCGTGGACCACCCGGCATCGGGTCGCCTGCACCCCGGCATCGGCGAGGATGCGTCGCTGGATGTACTTGTCGGTCAGCGCCCGCGCGGTCGCCACGCTCAGGTACGGCAGGTCACGCCATTGGGCGAGGTCTGCGGTGACATTGAGTCGGCTTTCGCTGAAGGTCGTGATGCCGTCGAGGTCGAGTCGCTCCACCAGATCGACGAGATCCGCTCCGCCGAGACCGGTGATGTCGCAGACGGTGGCGATCTCGCGGAGCTCTCCGATCAAGGCACGGATGTAGGGCAGGTCCCGGTCGCACAGGAAGATGATGTCGGCCAGTCCCCGCGCGGAGGCGAGGATGCTCATCGGGGTGGCCGAGCCGAAGTCGAGGACGACGGCCAATCGGGGAATCCGCGGCAAGCGGAGCTGCGCCGTGGCGTCCGGTACGGATTCGTCAGTCATTGCAACGGCGGGACCGGCGGGACCGGGAAATACCCTGACCGCTCGAAGAACCGGATGTAGTGATCGAGCAGGTCGGCGTCGACCGCCGGCATCGCAGTCCCGGTACCGGCGAGCGCGGCGTCGGCGTTGGTCCGGGTAAACCGCGGGAAGTGCGACGCGCAGTACATCTCTTTCAGCACCAGTCCGCTGCGCGGGCTGCGATCGACCCACATCGGCACGAACGGAGCAAACGGGTGGTCGGGATGGTCCCGAAGGAACTGGACCACCCGCCGGACCCAGTCGGCAAGGGGCAGAACGTCCAGCCGGTATCCGTGGACCCGAAGCCGTTCGGCCATGTGTCGCAGGCCGGCTGGGTGTGGGTTGGCGAGATGATAGGTGTGCGTAGCCGGATCCCGCGCCAGCGCGATGTGAACGATCTGCTCAGCCAGCAGATCGACCGGAAGGAAATCGAGTGGCAGGTCGATATCCGGGGCGATGCCGCTGTCCACCATGACTTTGAAAAGGGCGCAAGTGGCGCTCTCCAGATTCCACATACCAGTCCGCAGGTCGCCGGACACCTCGTAGGGCCGGTGGATGCCCACCGGCAGCCCGGCCCGGCCGGCTTGACCGAGCAGGGCTTCGGCTACCCACTTGGTCTCGGGATACCCCATATAGAGATATTCGGGAAAGGCGAGCGGCGTGTCCTCGGTGACCGAATGGACTCCCGCGGCACCGAACCCGGCCAGCACCGCAATGGTCGACACGAAATGGACCGGCACGCCGCGATACCGGCACGCCAGGCGGACGATTTCCTGGGTGCCGGTCACCGTCACGGCGGCCAACTGGGCGTACGGGTAGGTGAAGTTGACATAGGCCCCGGCATGAACGATGAGATCGAGGCTGCCGGCCAACGCGTCAAACTCGTCCGTACCGAGACCGAGTAGCGGGCTGCCGAGGTCTCCGACCAGTGGAACCACCCGGTCCGCCGGAAGGTCGCCGAGTTCGTAGCGGGATTGGGTGGCCGCCAGGCGGTGTCCAGCGTGTTCGACATCGACCGCGCGGACCAGGCAATGGATCCTCGCCTCGGTGGTGTTCAGCAGTTCCCGCAGCAGGTATGCGCCGACGAAACCGGTCGCGCCGGTGAGCAGGATCTCGTCCACCGTGCCGGGGGCGCCGGATACCGCTCCACCACGCCGGGTCACCGGGATCGGCACGGTGAGCAGGCCTTCCCGGTAGAAGTCGACGCGAGGCTCCGCGACCTCATGCGGCGACAGGCCGACGCGGGCCTCGCGGACGGCCTCGGCGCAGCCGGACAACGAGGGATCCGCCAGGAGCCTGCGAGTCAGAAAGCGGCCGGTTTCCGGACCGATCCCAAACATCGTCTGCAGCCGGGCGAAGACCCGTGCGGCCAGCAGAGAATTGCCGCCCAGCTCAAAGAACGTGTCATCCAGCCCGACCTCGGTGACGTCCAGCAATTCCATCCACAGCCCGGCCAGCGCCACCTGCTCCGGCGTTGTCGGACGGCGGGGGGACGTGGCCGACTCACCGCTGGCGCCGGTCACCCTTCGCGCGCCGGCCAGCCCAGCCCGGTCCGGCTTGCCGGCTGCGGTCAACGAGAAGTGATCCAGTGCCACGAACCGGGCGGGCAGCATGTACGCGGGGAGACGCTGGGCGAGAAACGTACGGAGCTCGGCCTGAGTCGGCGCTTCGACACCGGGACGCAGCGTGTAGTACCCGACGACCTTCCGGCTGCCCGAGCCGTCCCCGACGGTGGCGATGGCGACGTCGCTGACCATCGGGCAGGTGGCGAACACCGCCTCGATCTCGTCGAGCTCAACCCGGAAGTCGCTCAACTTAATCATCCGGTCACGTCGGCCGACAAACTCGATCGTGCCGTCCGGCAACCAACGGGCGAGATCACCGGTGCGGAACAACTTGGCGCCGGGGCGCCGGCCATCCGGGTCGGGAATGAACCGGTCCGCGGTGGAGGGAAGATCGTTGACATAGCCGAGGGCAACACCGTCACCGCCCACCAGAAGCTCGCCCTCCTCACCGACGGCGGCCGGCGTACCGTCGGCAGTCACGATGTGACACGTGGAGTTCGCGATCGGCCGTCCGATCGGAATGCGGTCGACACCGGGAGGAACGTCGCTGATCAGGTGCGCAGTGGAGACGGTGGTGTTCTCGGTCGGGCCGTAGGCGTTTACCAGGCTCCCCGGCGGGCCGCGCCGTAACACCTCCCGAACCAGGCTAGGGATGAGCACGTCGGCGCCGGAGATCAAGACTCGCAAGCCGCCGAACATCGCCGGCCGGGACCGCGCGCATTGGTGGAAGAGTCCTGCTGACAGCCACAGGACGGTGATCTGCTCCCGATGCAGGAAACTCTCCAACCGAGCGGGGTCCAGCAGCTCGTCGCGGTCGATCACGATGAGGTGCGCACCGTTGAGCAACGCCCCCCAGATCTCCAGCGTCGAGGCATCGAAGGACAGGGACCCGGTGTTGGCGATCCGATCGGTCGCGGCAAAGTGAATGTAGTTGGTGTTGATCACCAGACGCGCCACACCCCGGTGCGGTATGGCTACCGCCTTCGGCCTACCGGTGGAGCCGGACGTGAACATGATGTAGACCGGGTCGCCACCCCCGACGCGGACCGGCGGCGGCCGCCGATCATCGCCGTATCGGGAATCCGCTACCGCGAACGCGAGGATCCGGTCGAGTAACCCACCAGAGCCAGGCATCGTCACGATCCGACGGATCGCCACCTCGTCGATGAGGACTCGGAGCCGCCCGACCGGGTCTGCCCGATCCAGGGGTACATACACCGCTCCGGCCTTGAGGATGGCGAGCATTCCGACCGGCACCTCGAGGCACCGCTCGCCGAGCAACCCCACCGGCTCGCCGACCGTCACACCGGACTCGGCCAGCCGGACAGCCAGCCGATCGGACCACTGGTCAAGCTCACCGTAAGTGATCCACCGGTCCGCGCTTGACAACGCGACCGCGTCTGGGGCACGGCGAGCCTGCGCGCGGAATAAGTCCACAATTGACTGATCTGCTGGATAGCTGGCAGTGGTGTCGTTACGGGCCGCCAACCGGCCGGTTGTGCCTGCATATGCTCCGCCGGGCCGCATCGCGCCTCCGCTTCGGCGACCCACCGACCGCGTGCCCGCAGGTCTCGATCTCGAGTGCTGGTCACCCCCGCCACTCCTAACCAGACCAATCGCCACGATCTTACACGAGAACCGCAAAAAGAACGACAAGTGTCGATGATCTGACATCCGATCTGGTCGGCGCTCGAGAAGCCTGCCCACGAACCCGATGAGTGGATGGAGGCACGGTGCCCGATCGACGGTACTGGGATGTGGTGATCTCGCCCGCCACCAGCTGGGCGACCAGCACGCCTTCCAAGCTCTCCGGTTCGGTGTACGCCACCGCCCCCGGCTGCGCGGCCGATGGGGCCTCCTTCCGGCCCCACGCGGAGCTGTTCAGATCCGGCAGGTACCGCCCGCCGAGCACGCAGATCGCCGTGATGACCGCGAGAATCAGGATCGGGTACAACATCCTCATCACCTCCCAGGCCTCCATGCTCATGGACATCCGTGAATCCCGACAGGGACCTACGTCCCGTACGGACGCGGCTTCCGGCCCGGCCGGGCGAACCGCAGGGGCCGGCCTTCGGCCCAGTTCCGGCTGAGGGCGACTTTCGGCCCTGTCACCATCCGCCAACCACCGATCATCGTGGGAGCAGAACCAGTCCCTGAAGAGGAAAGGAGCCGACGATGACGTCATCTTTGACGGCCTTCGACCATCTCGCTCTGCACAGGCTGGTCGCGGATCTTCCGTCCCGATGGTTGCAACGGCTGGCGGCGTGCGGCACTTCCGTCGCCTGGCCGACGTCGACGCGACTGCTGCGGGAACACAGCCCCGCCGATCATCTCTGGCTCGTGTGCTCCGGTGTGGTGCAGCTGGACTTCCACGTTCCAGGCGGTGACGTGCCGATCGAGCGGATCGGCGCCGACGGTGTCCTCGGCTGGTCCTGCCTCGTCCGGCCGTTCCGGTCCTCGGTGGGTGCCTTCGTCGTCGAGGAGTGCCAGGCGGTCGAACTGCATGCCGGGCCGCTCCGCGAACTGATCGCGGAGGATCCGATGTTCGGCCTCGAGTTCACCACCCGGGTCCTGTCCGTCGCCTCGCGGCGGTTGCGGGTGGCCCGGGAGCGCGCGGCCGATCTCCGTCTCGCCCACGGTTCCGGCTGGAACGTCCTGCGCTGAACGTGCACTGAGCCGGCCGCCGACGCCACGCGGGCGGCACAGCGGTGCGCAAGCTCTACCGGACGCGGGTGAGCGTCAGCGGACCCAGATCCGGGGGCAAGCCAGTGCATGCCGCGGCGGGCCCCGTTGGCCAGGGCCACGACACCTATGCCGGCCGAGGGCACCAGGAACAGCTGCGCGTCGAAACCGGGCAGAATGCCGTCGTGCTCCACCGCGAGCAGGCTACCCAGATCGGCACGGAAGAACGCTAGGCCGATGCCGGGAACGCGCGGATCCGGGCGGTACTGAGGGGCGAACATCTCCTCCACGGTCTTCGACGGGACGATCGAACCGTGTCGATTGTGGCCGCCGTCCAGCAGGGCCTCGGCATAGCGAGCCAGATCCCGGGCCGTGGACCAGACCCCGCCGGCGCCCGCGGTGATGACGTCGTAGTCGGTTACCGCCACGGCGGCGCAGTTCGTACCCCGTGGCCGGCGCCCCGCGCACCCGGGCGGAGCGGCTCAGATCGGTGTGCCCCATACCGAGCGGGTCGAAGACGTTCTCCCGCAGTCAACGGTCCAGCGGCAGGCCTGTCATGTCGGCGACGATCTGCCCGAGCGTGACGAAGCCATGGTTGGTGTACATGAAGCGGGCGCCCGGATCGGCGTGGATCGGCAGGTGTCCCTGGTAGTACTCCGCCGGCGTCGGGACCGGCATGCCCAAGGGCACCGTTTCACCGAGGTCCCGGAGGCGAAGCAGCCCGGACGGCCGGCGTACTTCGCGGATACCTGTCGTATGGGTCAGCAGGTGCCGCACGGTGGCCGGACGGAAGTCGCCGCGTTCCGGACCGAGTCGGTAGGACCGCAGATAGGTGTTGGCCGGTCCGTCCAGATCGATCAGTCCACGGTCGCGCAGCTGCATGATCGCGACCGCGGTCATGGTCTTCGTGACCGATCCGATCCGGAAGACCGTGTCCTCGGGTGATCGGCGTCGCCGCGGCGATGCCGGCAAGACCGTGCCGGGCGAACACGGTCGGTGCACCGGGCCTGACCACAGCGAGAGCGAGGCCGACGCACGGTCGCCTGCGGGCTATGGCGGTGGTGGTTCTCGTCAGTAGTTCCTCATCGAGCTCGATCATGTCCATGGTCGCTTCGGGAGTCAGCCGACCACAAAGACCGGGCAATGCGCACCCTGGACAAGGGCACGGCTCACCGAGCCCGGAAGACTCGATCCGTGGCGCTCCACCACCAGCGCAGCGGCCTGGTACGACGCTTCGGCAAGCGCGTCAGCCGGGCTCTCGGCAACGAAGCGGAGATGTCTGGTGACGCCATCCACCACCTCCGTCCGGACCACCCGTGGTGTCCGGCTCGCGTGCACGAGCACCAGATCGCTGCCGCGCAGCCGGGCCTCCTCCTGGGCGAACCGGACGGCCGCGCTGTCGTCCCCGTCGACGCCCACCACGACCGGGCGCTGACCGAAGTCGGGTCCCGGCGGCCAGCCAGGGATTCGCACGACCAGCACCGTACCGCTATGGTCCGCCGCCACGCGCTCGCCGACGCTCACGCCGAAGATCTCACCGGTGACGCCGTGCCTGTGCCCCACGACGACCAATCCGGCGTTTCGTGCCTCGGCCAGCAGCCGCGGCGCCGGGGAACCCACGACCAGGCGGCTCGTCACCGGGACCGTCGTCGAATACGCGTGCACCCGGTCGATCAGCCGTTCCAGCAGACGCGAGCCGTCGTCGCGGGCACGCGGGAGGACCCCGCCGGTACGCCGGGCATGAACGATGCGCAGGTGCCATCCGCGCAGGTCCGCCTCGATCGCGGCGTGGTCGACCGCCGTGTAGCTCGTCGGTGTGTCATCGGCCCCGACCAGCACCAGACCGGTCGTCGTCGCGATGGGCGCCGGTCTGTGGGTCGGCGCCGAGCGATAGCCGGCGACGCTCAGATAGCGGTTCACCGCGTCGCTGTACTTCGAGGCCCGTCCCCGGATGGCTTCGCGATCTGTCCGTAGCTCTTCGATCCTGTCCATGGCCGTCCTCCCGGACCGTTCCCTCGCTTCAGGAAACCTGCGGTGCCCCGCCCGGGCCAGGGCCGTTGGTCCGCTCCCGGCACCCCGTCCGGCAGCTCCTCGGAACCGTCGGCGGGGCCTGGCGACTGAGGCCGCCCCGATCATCCGGTGGTCAACTCGACGAAACGCTCCTCGAGGGTGGCCCGGGCGAGCCCGGCGATCGCTCCTGTACCCGCCAGGGCAGCTCGGACCCGTACAAGATCGCCGCCGGGCACACGTAACGATCTGCCCACCAGCGCGGCTCGCAGCCCGGCGTTCTCCAGGACGGCCAGCGCGCGGGGCCAGTCGGCGCAGGCGACGGTGACGACCTCGGAGTCACCGATGATGTCGGCAGCAGTCCCCTCCGCCACCAGCCGTCCGGCGGTCAGCATGACGAGACGGTCGCACTCCTCCGCTTCCTCCATGCTGTGCGTCGTCACAAGCACTCCCGCGCCGCTGTCGGCCACCCCCCGGATCACGTCCCACAGGTGGGTGCGTGCCAGGGCGTCCACGCCGGACGTCGGCTCGTCCAGGACGTACAGGCCAGGCGAATGCGCGAACGCCGCGGCGAACGCGAGACGTCGTTGCAGGCCGAGCGGGAGCCGCCCGGCGAGGACATCGGGCGGAACGGTCAGCGCCGCCGGCTGAACAGCCCAACGACCGCCGAAAGCAGCCCGGGTGAACTCGAGGTTCTCGGCCGCTGTCAGGTCTTCGTACAGACCCAGGCCCTGGGGAACGTATCCGATCCGGCCACGCGCGCGCCGCGACGGCGCCTCGCCGAACAACCGCACGTGACCCGAAGAGGGCACCAGAAGGCCGAGGAGGATTCTGATCAGTGTTGTCTTGCCGGCGCCGTTGGCACCCAGCAGGCCGACGAGCTCGCCCGCGCTCACCTGGAGATCGACAGCGTCCAGGACCGTGCTGTCGCCGTATCGGTGGGACACTCCGAGACACCCTGCGAGCACCTCACTCATCTGGGCGTCTCCGTCCTGTCGAGGCTTTCTCCCGCCGCCCTGCGAAGCGCGGCCAGCACGACCGCGTCCTGCAGGTCCGGCCGGACGACCGTGCCGTCTCCCGTCCCGTCTTCCCGCCACACCCGCCAGGACCGGCCGCGTCGCCACACGAAGGGACCCACCGGCCGGGTGGGGAACAGGCGAACCTCCCCTGGGATCGCCGCCACGATCCCGTCCGGCGGTCCCTGCGTCAGCACCCGGCCCGCCTGCAGCACGACGACATGACCGGCCCGTTCGGCCTCGTCGAGGTATGTCGTGCTGAAAACCACCGCGCAGCCCCGTGCCGTCTCGCGCGTGATCAACCACCAGACGTCAGACCGGCTGACCGGGTCGACGCCGGTGGTGGGTTCGTCGAGAATCAGCAGGTCGGGTTCGTGCACCAGGGCGCGGGCGACGCCGAGCTTCTGGCGCATGCCGCCCGACAGCCGCCCGCCGAGGCGATGGGCGGCCGGTGTCAGCCCGGTTCTGTCCAGAAGGGCCCAGATGCGATCGGCCGCGAGCGCCGGCGGCATGCCGTAGGCGGCCGCGGCGAAACGCAGATTCTCGAGCACGGTGAGATCGGGATACACCCCGGACGATGCCGGCAGGAAGCCGATCCGGGACCGTGCCGGTGTCCTCGCCACACCGGCTGACGGCCCGAGCCGCCCGACGAGCACGCCCAGGAGAGTGGACTTGCCCGAGCCGTCACCACCGACCACCGCCACGATCTCACCGGCCGAGACCTTCAGCGTCGCCTCTTCCAGGATCGTCCCGCCGCCGCGGACCACCGAGACGCTGGTAAGGCCCCAGTTCACGGCTTCGAGCCCGCCGCTAGCGCCAGGACGCCCCGGCGCCTGGCCCGCCGGGCGCCCTGCGGAGCAAGGAAGGCCCGGAAGCGCAGCATCGCGAACGTCACCACCGCCACCCCCAGCAGCGTGAGGTAGAGGAACGGTTGCCACAGCGTGGTGAGAGGGGCCCCGCGCAGCATGACGCCTCGCGAGATCTGTGTGAAGTAGGTGAGTGGCAGCAGGTAGCCGATCCAGCGGACCCCGAGGGGCATCGAGCGCAGCGGGAAGATGAGGCCGGACAAGAGCACCTGGGGCAGCAGCGTCATCATCGCAAGCTGGATCGCCTGTCCTTGGTTCTGAGAGACGCTCGAGATCAGCACGCCGGTGCCGAGCGTGACGAACAGGAACAACACGGCGCCGAGCGCAAGCACGAGCAGGGATCCGTGGAACGGTACGCCGAACAGCAGGGTGCCGGCTGCCACCACGACGGTGAGGTCGAGCGCCGCTACCAGGAAGTACGGCGCGATCTTGCCGAGAAACACGTCGCGCGGCCGCAGGGGCATGACGGCCAACTGCTCGAGAGTGCCGGTCTGCCGCTCACGCACCACCCCGAGGCTGGTTATTACTGTGCCGACGAAGAGAAGGATCATGCCGGCCAGGCCGGGGACCATGACCGCCGACGTCCGCAGGTCCGGGTTGAACAACACCTCGACCTGTGGTGCGCCGGCCCGCGCGAGTGCCGCGCGGGCCGCGTTGGCGGTGAACAGCTCCGAGCCGTCGAGGAGAACCGTCACCGCGTCCGCATCGGCGACGACGACGACCGGCACGACCCCGTCGCGCAAGGCCCGGGTCGCGTCCGACCGGTCCTCGGCCGATGCGATGGCCGTGACCTCGAACGGCGCAGGGAGTCGCCCCGCAACCTCGGCGGCGTGGACGCCGACCACCCTCACCGGGATCGAAGTGACGTCGAAGCTCGCCGCATAGCCGAAGACGATGAGCAGCAGGACCGGCATCACGATCATCATGGCCAGGGTGCGGCGGTCCCGGCGCATCTGCCGGAACTCTTTCACGATCATTGCCCACACGGCGATCAGCCTCGCCGGTGAGCCGGCTCGCGGACGATGTACACCGGGCAGTCCGCGTGCTGCAGGAGCTGGAGGCCGACCGAGCCGAGCACCGTACCGGTGAACGTTCCACGACCACGACTGCCCACCACGATCAGCCGGGCACGAGTCGACGCCTCGGCCAGCGCCGAGGCAGCGCCGTCGGTGGTGAGTACCACCTCGACCGGCACTTCCGGATGCCTGCGCCGCCACGGCGCCAGTTGCTCCTCGACGCGAGCGCGCTCCGCGGCCGGGGGTTCCGGCAGCGCGACGTCGCCCGCCTGGAATCCGACCGGCACCCGAGCACGAATCACCAGGAGCGTGCTTCCCCGACCGGCTGCTTCCTCGAAAGCGACCTCCAGGACGCGTTCCGCCGCGTCGGAGGCATCAAGGCCGACCGCGACGGGCCCCTCGGTGAGATCACCGCCGCGGCCGCGAACCACGACCGCCGAGCAGGCCGCGCGGGTGGCGACGCGCTGACTGACCGAGCCGGGCATTAGGCCTGCGAAGGCACCGCGACCGCGGCTGCCCAGGACCATCAGCTCGGCATCGTCGGACTCGGCGAGCAGGCGAGCGGCAGCGTGTCCGACCAGCGGGTCACCCTCCACGTCGACGTTCAGAACCGCCGCGCGGGCCTCGTGGACGGCGTTGCCGGTGACGGCTTCGGCGTGCTTGTGGGCCCGGTCGTAGGACCCGCCGCTGAGGTCATAGGGGGACTCGCCCCACTCCCAGTCGAAGACGTACGCGACGCGCAGCGGCAGGCCACGGCGGTTAGCCTCGCGTGCCGCCCAGCGCACCGCTTCCTTGCTGTTCTCAGTGCCGTCGGTACCCACGACGATCGGACGAGGTCTCATGACGCCTTCCTCTCAGCTGTACCCAGCGTCGTCCCAGGGCCGGCCGCCTCGGCAGGGCGTCATGTCCCCGCCCGGCAGGTCCAAGGACCCTCACAGGCTGGCGACCGGCGCGCCGGGCACCTGCCTCCCGCCGGGTCACGTCCATCAGGCTGCGGCTGTTCACCGCGTGGCGACCGCGTTCGTCGCCTACCCTGTGCCGGATGACACGGACGGATCGCGGCGGGGCCCTCTTGCTTCTGCGGCACGGACAGAGCGTCAGCAACGCGGCCGACGCCTTCACCGGATGGTCCGACGTTCCCCTGAGCGAGCTCGGCGTGGCCCAAGCCGGTGGAGCCGCAACGGTGCTGCGCGACCTGGGTGTACGGCCGACGTGTGTGCACACATCGCTTCTGCGCCGTTCGATCTCGACCGCGGAGATCGTGACGGACGCGCTGGGTCGCGGCTGGGTGCCGGTGCACCGGTCCTGGCGCCTGAACGAACGCCACTACGGCGCCCTCACCGGACGCGACAAGAAGGCCGTCGCCGCGGAGGTCGACGCCGCGTCGTTCCGCGCGTGGAGACGGTCGTGGGCGGCCGCGCCGCCGCCGATGACCGACCCGGCGGCTGCCCTGATGTATGCCGACGAGCGGTACACCGGCCTGGCCCCAGAAGTGCGGCCGCACACCGAAAGCCTCGCCGACGTGTGGGCACGCATGCTGCCGTACTGGTCCGACGTCCTGTTCCCGGAGCTGCTGGCCGGCGAGACGCCGCTGTTAGTCGGGCACGGCAACACCCTGCGCGCGTTCGTAATGTTCCTCGAGGGGCTGGGGCCGGTCGAGGTGGAGCGGCTGGACATCCCGACCGCTGTGCCGATGCGGTACAGGCTGGACCGGCGGGGCAACCCGATCGTCGATCCCGGCGGTCGGTACCTCGACCCGGCCGGTGCGGACGAGAGGGTGAGAACGGGCCCGACTCGCAACACGTAGGTGTGTTCTCCCCGCGTGCCCGGCCGCCTTGACCAGGCCGAACGACCCTGTCCACCGCCGTCGGCCGACGGTATACCGGAACTCAGCCGACGCGTGCAAGGGGGTGGAAAACCGTGGAGACA
>NZ_RJAC01000056.1 GCF_003999975.1 Actinoplanes solisilvae
CGACCCTGATAGGACTCGTAGCTGAACTCGTCACGTCGTTCACGCGACCAGAATCCAACGTTCACATCAGTGTCAATGCAAGCGCGATCGTCGGGTTCCCGGTCACAGCCACGCACGCGGCCCGTTAGCCGTACTGCCAGGCCGAAACCCCCGCCGGGCAGCCCCCCAGCTCCGCGCTCCGGTGGATCGGGGGGCTTGACCCCGGACTTTGGACACGGGCTATGCGGCAGGGGGAGCGTAGCTGGTGCCCGTCGGATGGTATTCCCGTAGGTGATCGGGGACTGCTTTCCGAGCCGGGGTGGCGCCGGAGGGTGTTGTAGCGGTACAACCAGCGGAACGAGCTCAGCCGGGCTTCGCCTTCGTCGGTGAACGCGCGCTGGCCCTGCAAGGTTTCGCATTTGAACGTCGCGTTGAACGACTCGGCGAGGGCGTTGTCAGCCGAACTGCCGACCTTGCTCATCGATTGACGGACCCCGGCCGTTTCGCAGGCGGTCGCGAAGGCCTTGGATGTGTATTGCCCGGATTCAACCGGTCGTTGCAACGTCTGATGGTTGAAGCAACCGTAGCTGCTCGTCGAGAGCCTCGGCGGGCGTCTTCCAACCGAGGACCTTGCGGGGTCTGTTGTTGATGGCTGCCTGGACGGCGAGGAGGTCGTCGAGGTCCCAGCGGGACAGATCGGTGCCCTTGGGGAAGTACTGGCGCAGCAGACCGTTGGTGTTCTCGTTCGTGCCGCGCTGCCAGGGCGAGTGCGGGTCGGCGAAGTAGACCGCGATGCCGGTGTCTATCTTGAACTGGGCATGTGCGGAAAGTTCCTTGCCGCGGTCCCAGGTCAGGGACACCGGAGCAGTTCGGCGGGCGTGGTGGTCATCGTCGACTGGAGCGCGTCCTTCATCGCGATGGCCCCGTAACCGCCGAGGGCGGGCCCGTTCTTGAACGGCGGGATGGTTCCGTAGCCTTCGAGGCGAGGCAGGTGAACCAAGAGTGATCGACGAATCCCTGCCGCCGGTGAGGTCGAAGCGGTACTTCGCGGCGATCGCGCGCACGGCGTCGAGGCCGTACTCCTGGGGCGCCGCCACCGCCGACGACCTGGAAGCGGCGATGACCAAGATCCGGCTGCTCGCCTACACAATCCTCGACGGCACCCTGATCCCGATCGACCGGGTCGCCGACCAGAAGCCCTACTACTCGGGCAAACGCCGCCGACACGGCGTAAACGTGCAGGTCATAGCCGATGCAGCCGGTCGGCTCGTCTGGGCATCAGCGGCCCTGCCCGGCGCTGTTCATGACCTGACCGCCGCCCGCACCCACGCCATCATCGCTGCGTTGACCAGCGCGAAGGTGATGACGTTCGCCGACAAGGCCTACCAAGGCGCCCGCGGCAGCATCCGGACACCGTTCAAACGACACCGCTACCGGCCGAAACTCTCCGCCTGGCAGAAGAAAGCCAACCGGGCCCACGCCCGGATCCGTGCCATCGGCGAACGCGCCAACGCCACCCCTAAGACCTGGAAGACCCTGACGAAACTCCGCTGCAGCCCTCACCGGGCCACTCCAATCGTGCAGGCCATCCTGGTCCTGCACCACGTCGAGAACCCGACCTACTCAGGATGAAAATGGCTCGATGGACAACGACTTGATGGCAGGTCTATCGGAGAACATCCCCTTGAATAGCTTGGGAATCCGTCCGTTCGTTCAGTAGGGGCTGGGATCGTCTCGCCCTTGAGGAAAGGACGACTGTGCGCATTGCTGTCTTCGCTTTCGGTAGCCGAGGCGACGTCGAACCCGGGCTGGCCCTCGGCGGGCGGCTACGAGAGTACGGTCACGACGTGGTCGTCGCCGCGCCGATCGACTCGGTGGAGTTCGCCCGCCAGACCGGCGCCGACGTCCACCCGATTAATGTAGATGCCCATGAGTTCCTCAGCTCGCCGGAGGGCCGGGACATGCTGGCGCGGGGCGACGTGCGGGCGTACGTCCGCCGGATGCTCGACAAGAAACACGAGGTCGCCCCGACCCTGCACGACGACCTGATCGCGGCGGCCGGCAGTACCGACGTCGTGGTGGGCACCCGTCTCGTCGAGGAGGAGACGTCCTCGATCGCCGAGTGGCTCGGCGTCCCGTTCGTCGGACTGCACTACGCGCCGAACCGGCCGAACGGGCGCCTGCCGTCGCCGCTGATCGGCACCCGGTCGTTGACACCACTCGGCAACCGCCTCACCTATCAGGTCGCCGAGAGGATGTTGTGGCGGCGTGATCGCCCCGACGTCAACATCCTGCGAGGCCGGCTGCACCTGCCCAAGGCGACGGCGCCTGTCTCGGTTCGCCTGGCGGCGGCACAGGCGCCGGAGATCCAGGCCTACAGCCGACACCTGGTGCCGGAATTGGCCGAATGGGACGACCGGCGCCCCCTGGTCGGCAACCTCCGATTGACCGAGTTGCAGCGCGCCGCGATCCGCGGCGACCACCAGGACGCCGGGCTCGACCGCTGGCTGGCCGCCGACGAGCCGCCGATCTATTACGGCTTCGGCAGCATGCCCGTCCGCGACGGCCGGAAGACTCTGGACATGATCACCGAGGCATCCCGCCGGCTGGGCACGCGGGCACTGGTTGCCGCCGGCTGGAGCGATCTGCCCCGTGACACCACAGCCGACGACGGCCGGGTCCGTGTGGTCGCGGGCCTCGACCACGACCGGGTCCTGCCCCGCTGCCGCCTGGCGGTCCATCACGGCGGCGCCGGAACCACGGCCGCGTCGGTCGGCGCGGGCCTGCCGACCGTGGTGTGTTCCGTCTTCGCCGACCAGCACTTCTGGGGCCAGGCCGTGGCGCGGCTCGGCATCGGCGCGACAATGCGTCGTTCTGACGCGACAGCCGCCTCCCTGACCGAGCTGATCAAGCCGCTGCTGGCCGAGGACGTGACGCTGCGAGCCAAGCGCGTCGCCGCGGCGATGGCCGACGAGGACCCGGCAGGAGAGGCCGCCCGCATCATCTCGGCAGCGACATGAGGAATAGCCCGTCGGCGACCGGTTGCCGGCGGGCACTCACTCAGCGGCCCGTCTCCCTCGCCGCCCTCTCGATGAACGCCGTGGTTCTGCCCGGCTGCGACACGAACACCAGATACGAGGCGCCCCGGACGACCTCCACTGTCCCGCCGGTCCGCTTGGCCATGAGCCATGTTGGCCCTCTACATCGAGGTCGAACAGGCACAGAAGGGCGATAGCCGGCTCCTCGAGCTACATGCCCTGTCGGTTGCGACAGTGGCAGCGAACTACATGCTCAGCGGTGGGTTGGCCTCGTTGGTACGAATCACTGGTGTCGGGCAGCCGGAACTCGCGGCTCTTGACGAGAGGGCCAAGGAGAGGGAGGAGGCTTTGGGGCGGGCCGCGGAACAGGTTCCGACTTGGCGCTCTTAGCCCGTCGCCGCTCGTCCTGCAACCTGGGGTGGGAAGTTCAGCTCGCCAATCCACTGTGAACGTGAAGGCAGAGCAGGTATCGCTCAGCGTCGACCCAGCGCAAGGCTAGCGTCGAGAACCTGCTCGGAGCACCAGCGGTAGAAGACGTGCACGTCGGAATCGGGGTGTGGACGCGCTTCTAGCTAGCCTCGGCAACGGCCTAAGGACGCGGACGCTGCGCCCTGCCGACCCACTACTTGAATCCGGCCCGGAGGGCCTAACCCCCGGATCTTGGACACGGGGTTTATGCGGCTGGGGCCAGCGTAGCTGGTGCCGGTCGGATGGTGTTCTCGTAGTTGATCGGGGATCGCTGTCCGAGCCGGGAGTGGCGGCGGACGGTGTTGTAACGGTGCAGCCAGCGGAACGAGCTCAGCCGGGCATCGCGTTCGTCGGTGAACGCGCGGCGGCCTTGCAAGGTCTCGCGTTTGAAGCTGGCGTTGAACGACTCGGCCAGGGCGTTGTCGGCCGAACTGCCGACCTTGCTCATCGACTGCCGAACCCCGGCCGCTGCGCAGGCAGTAGCGAAGGCCTTCGATGTGTATTGGGCTCCGTGATCGCTGTGAAAACGGCTCCGTCGAGGCCGCCCCGGGTCCGCCCAGCGGCGCGCAGGGCGTCGACGACCAGGTCGGTGCGCATCTGATCGGCGATCGCCCACCCGGCCAGACGCCGTAAATGCAGATCGATAACCGTTGCCAGGTAAAGGAATCCGCGTTCACCGACCGGCAGATAGGTGATGTCACCGACGTACCGCTGATTGATGTTGTTCGCGGTAAAGTCCCGGCCGATCAGATCCGGTGCCGTCACCGCGGCCGGATCAGCGATGGCGGTCTGCACCCGCCGGCGCAGCCGCAGCCCGGCGATGTGGTGCCAGCGCATCACCCGGGCCACCTTCTTACGGTTGACCACCAGCCCGGCATCGTGGAGTTCGGCGGTGACCCGCGGCGCCCCGTAGCGTGCCGCCAGCAAGTTCGGCACTTCCCCGCGCGATCGTCGACTCCGACACCTCCGCCAGCCGGGCCACCGCGGCGATTCCGCCATGTCCGAGCGCACCTGCCTCGGCCGCCAGGAACAAGCGGCGCTGCCGCTTGTTCAGGTGCGGCAACAAGGCGGCGAACTTTCAATCCAGAGCCGTTATGACCGCTTCCGAGATCGTCACCCACGCCAAATACCACAGTGGACCCGAAGGAACCGATGAACCCGGGCAGTAAATTCCTTACGCGTCCTCACCAGCGCGTCTCCCCGGCGAAATACCGGGCCGCCTTCCGCAGAATGTCGCGTTCTTCCTCCAGCTGGCGAACCCGGCGCCGCAACTCGGCGTTCTCCTGCTCGACCGTGCCAGACTCCCGCTCGGCCGCCGCGGCCGGGCGAGCCGGACGTGGACCGCCGGTGCCGCGCCGCTCGTCGTCGAGCCGGACCCAGCTTCACAGGGTTTCCCGGTTCACGCCCAGGTCATCAGCGATCGACGCGTACGTCGCCCCCGGCCGCGACCGGTACAACGCCACCGCCTCAGCCCTGAACTCAGGCGGATAATGCTTGTTCACCATGATCTTGCAGAACTCCTGACTCCCAGGACCTCACGATCCCAGGTTCAAGTGTCCAAGATTCAGAGGCAAGGCCCGTGTGGCAGCCAAATGGATGCCATATCCCTCGCATTGCCCACCACATAAACGCAGTGGCCCGGCAATGGCCGGGTGCGACGCGGGTTCGTGGCCCGTTGCGGACGAGGAATGGCCCCGATCCGCGTCGCACCCGGTTAGTTCGCTCCTTTCGCTCAGCGACCGATCAGGTGCTGGAGGTCGGCTCGGGTGATGCTTGCGGCTGTCTTAGCCTTCGCAGCGGTCGGGTCGGGCACGGGCACAGGGTCGCACTGCTTGTCGGAGTGGTCAGCCTTACCTCGTGCGGGAAGAGTGCCGTCGTGCAGATAGGATGCGATCGTGTTGTCGACGCACGCGACACCGTTCAGCGACCCCGCGTGCGTGGTCCCGCCCACGCCCTCGACGAGGACCGATCGCGGGAAGCGCTTGCGAACCTCGAGAGCGCCCGCGTACGGCGTGGCCGCGTCGTTGGTCTCGTTGATCAGCAGGACCGAGGGGGTCTTCGCGCCGTCGACGCGCACCGCGGTGCCGGGCTCCGCGGCCCAGTTGCGGCAGGGGGCGTTGAACCAGGTGTTGCTCCACGCGCCGAAGGGGTGCTTCGCGTGGATCGACCACGCGTCCCGCTTCCACGTTGACCAGTTCTGCGGCCACTGGGTGTCGGTGCAGCTGGTGGCCAGGTAGATCGCGTAGCTGTTGTCGGCGCTGGCCCCGCCGGGCGCGGCGTAAAGGCCCAGCAGACCGCTCGCGTCGCCGCTGTTGACCCACGTCGAGAACGCCGTGGCTACGTCCGCCCAGCCGAACACGTAGTAGCCGGCCGACGTGAAGATGTCGGTCCACTCATCTGGGCCGATCTTGCCGGCGGCCGGGGCGGTGCGCAGCTTCTGCTGGGTGGTGTAGTACTTCGCGCGTACCACGTTGGCCGTCTTGCCCAGGTGGTAGGTCGCGTCGTGCTGTGCGAGCCAACCGAAATAGGTGTTGATGTTCTGGTCGAACGCAGCCTCCTGGTCGAGGTTCGCCCCGTACCACACCCGGCGGGGGTCGACGTTGCCGTCCAGCACCATCCGCCGTACGCGATCGGGGTGTTGGGTGGCGTAGACCTGAGCGAGGTAGGTGCCGTACGAGAAGCCGTAGAAGTTGATCTGCTTGGCCCCGAGGGCGCGACGGATGCTCTCCATGTCGGCGACGTTGTCCGTTGTCTTCAGGTGGTCGAGCAGCGCGCCGCCGGCACGGTCGCAGTCTCGTGCGTACGCCTTGGTCCGGTCGAGCCACGTCTTCTCGAGCGTGGGGGTCTCCGGCACGTAGTAGGGACGGTTGTAGCCCGCGTAGTTGACGTCGCAGCTCAGCGCGGGCTTGCTAGACCCGACGCCTCGCGGGTCGAAGCCGATCCAGTCGTAGTCGGCTCCGACACCGTCCGGCACGAACTGGCTAAGCAGCGGATAGACCAGCCCCGACCCGCCCGGGCCGCCGGGGTTGGTCAGCATCACGCCCTGGTAGTCCTTTTCCGGCGACGTGTGCTTGATACGCGACACCGCGATCTCGATCTTCGCGCCGCCGGGGCGGACATAGTCCAGAGGTACAGGGACGAAACCGCATTCGGCGCCCAGCTGCTGAAGCCGCGGGTCATCGCAGGTGCCCCAGGCCAGCGACGGAGGGTCAAATCCGCCCTGGTCGTCGTGCGCCTGAGCCGTCAACGGCATCGCGGCGCCGCCGAGCAGCAGGCCGGCCGCCATAGTGACGACAGCCGCCAGAATTCTCCTCATTCCCAGCCCTTTCGGATCGGTCGGCTGGCGCCTCGTCGAGGCATTGGTAGGTAGTCAGCCGACCCGAATGAACAGACGAAACAAATCGTCCTTGATTCACTGGTGCTCGCGCTTTCCTGGCGCCTCGGTCGACGGATCAGGCGGTGGGAGACATCGGTCACATCCGATGGGGACGGCGGGTATAGTTTCCACGGTGGCCAGAGCGTCGGGGGTGGCCGTCCACGCCGGGCGTCAGCCTGACGATGGTTTACATCGAGCCGATCGGCACGGGTTTCTCAGGGCGACTCGCGTCCCATTTCGAGGAGCCGGAGAGGTTCGCGGAGGTCGTCGCGGCCTTCGTCCTCCGCACCTCGCCCACCGGAAAGTAGGCCCAGCGCAGGGCCGTGTGTGTTCTTTCACCTCGTTGATCGGGGACGGCGAGGCTGCACTGGTCCGTGGTAATGAACGTGTGGACTCCGCGAAACACCGCCCGCTGCAGCCGATCGGTCTGGGCGGGGGCGCGGAAGGCGTCGGTGGACGCGATGTCCTGGGTGATGGAAATATTTGCTCCTTTCTGGAGCGGAGCCCTTGGCGGGCGCTAGCGCTGAGCGGCGCAGGTGGCGCAGACGCCCCACCAGGTACCTTCGACCTCGCCGACGACGGCGAAGTCCGCACTGTCGATCGGAGCCAGACAGGGCGGCACGCCGGTCGCGCAGTCGACGTCGGCAACCTCGCCACAGTTACGGCACACCAGGTGATGATGGTCGTCGCCGAGTCGAGCCTCGTATCGTGCGATCGAGCCGGCCGGCTCGAAGCTACGCACCAGACCCACCCGGCGTAGGTCATCCAGCACGTTGTAAAGCCCCTGATGCGACTGGGCGGACGGCGATGCGTGCGCTATCTCGGGCGCTGTTAGATGCGGCCTGGCCAATAGCACATCAAGGACCGCGCGGCGTTGCACTGTGCTGCGCAAGCCCGCGCGCTTGATGAGCTCATCAGCGTCGGCTACCCCACCGACGTTAGTCCTTGTTTTGACTCAATCAATCAAGGACATCATGACGATCACCACAGGATGAAGCCGAGGCGCCGCATGGGCCTCCACGCGACGACACTGTGCTCCGGATCGGCGGGCGAGCGAGCATGCCGAAGAAGTGAATCTCCTGAACATGCGTCTGTGATTCGAACGGGTTTGCCCACGTCACCGGGAGACACCATGACCAGCCGGATGATCAATCTCGCCGGGAACATCGGATCCACCAGACCCCACGTGGGGTATCGGCAGGCATCGGGGTCGCGGTAGTGCTCGGCGGAGGCATCGCTGGGATGCTCGCCGCGCGTGCGCTGACCCCACAAGCGGATTCTGTGACCATCCTTGAGCGTGACACCCCGCCGGAACCGAGCAACCACGTCCCGGCCTACCACAGGGCAACCACGTCCACGTCTTACCCCTGACCGCCGAGAGCGAATGGACCGGTCCCCCTCAACAGCTGGCTCGACGCCGCCGGATGGCCGAGCCCTTCGCTGGTCCGGCACTCCGCGGCCGTCGACTACGCCACCGTGTCTTCTGCGCCGGACGCCGGGCACCGATCTACCGGCGACGGCTCCTCCGGGCAACGGCGGCGACTTCGGGACGGCGGTCTTCACCGCCATCGACAATGACCGCTGGATGCCGTCCTTCGCCGGGTCCGGTGATTACCGCCCTGGGCCGGACATCGAGGATGTTCTACGCCGGTGCCGTGAGGATCTGCCGGACGTCTTCCGCAGAATCGCCGCATGCGAACCACTGGGCGACGTCCGCACCTACCAGCGCCACGACAGCCGCCGTCACGACAACGCGGCGGCCGAACGGTTGCCCGGCGGAACGTTCGTCGTGGGCGGCGCCGCCGCATCGTTCAACCCGATCCACGGCCAAGGGCTGTCGTCGGCCGCACTGCACGCGACCTGCCTATCGATGCATCTGCGCTCCGGCCGGTCCGTGCACGAACGTGCCGACTACTACTTCCAGCTTCGGGGCATCGTGACGGACGCTGCGTGGGACCGCTCCACCTTCGGAGTCAACGAACCGTGGTGCTGCCGCGCCTTTGTTCGACTACCCGGGTTCCACCAACACGGCCGCTCTCCCGTGGACCGCTGCGCGGGCCTCTCAGGCCCGACGGCGATAGGGGAATGTGATGGAGACCGCCCCGGTGCGCTCGAAACAGGCGACGACCCGTGTGATGAGGGAGCTTTCAGCCGAGTACGGCCCGGCGCATCGTTTGCAGAGCGTAATGCTGTCTCGAACGGACAGTACCGAGGGGAATTTCGAGAAGATCGGCGACCTCTTGAGGGGTGCGGTTGTTAACAAAAATCTCATCGAGAACGCGCCGTTGGCTGACGCTGAGTGTCTCGAGGCCGTGACGGAACGAATCCGCGGCGACGACGGTATTGGAGACGTCGTCATTACCGGCATACTCATCAGCGGGAAGGGGCCGCCCGATCGGGCGGGTCTTGGTGCGGCGGGCCTGGTCGATGAGGATCCGGCGCGCAACGGTCATGAGCCACCGGCGGGTTCCGTCCGGGCTGTCGGGGAGCTGGTCGAGGTTTTTCCACGCTCGGATGACCGTCTCCTGAACGACGTCCTCGGCCGCCTGTTGTTGCCCTCGGGTGAACGGCAGCACAAACCGGGTGAGTGGCATCCAATGCGTGTCGATGAGCTCCTTGGCGCGCCTGTTGGCTTCGCGGCAGGTGATGTGAGGCGGCATTGCAGGTCCTATCGCCCGATGTCCTAGCGGTCGCACAGGACGCTAGGAGGGGCCACGGGCTCGCGAATGACCTCTGAATGACATTGCTGACCGGACTGCGCGACGGACGCGGCGCGGCTGACCGAAAGAATCCGGCTAAGAATCGCAGTACGCGTCGACGGGCATCACCGGCCGGCCGGCCCGGCGCCCGCACGGTGCCGCTCGAAGACCACCCAGGTGTCGATCTGCACGAAGCCCATACGGCGGAACAGGTCGTAACCCCTCGGGCGGGCCGTGAGCAAGGCCGTGCGTGCCCCGGACCGATAGGCATCGGCCAGCACCGCGGCGGCCGCGGCCCCGCCGTGACCGCCGCCACGGAAACGTGGACGCACCGTCACGTTGAATACTCCGGTGAGCTCCCGGACTTGGACACCCAGCGCAGTCGCGCTAGGAACGCCGTCCTTTTCGGCAAGGAACGCGCGAATCGTCGGCTGATCGAGTACCTGGCCCTCGCAGAGTCCGCCGAACAGCTGCGGCAGGCACTCGAAACCTTCGGCCAGCGTGTGCAGATATGTCGATGAGTCGTTGCCACGTGCACGCCGTGTTCCTGGGACAGGAACTGCATCGGCCCGAACGAGTCGCTTCGCCATCACGGGTGCCGTGGAGCCGACGGTGAGCCCGTAGCTCGCCGCGACCTCAGCGGCGCCGGCGGCGACGGAGACCGGCGCCTGGAGCGACCAGGGCAGCCCATAACCATCCATCCGCGCCGCCGCTGCGGACAGCTCGTCCCGACCAGCATTAGAGTTGATGCAGTACAGAACATTGAGGTCAGGAATCGGTGCGCCGAGCACAGCTTCATATATTCCCGAATCGCGGTGACGCTGATGACCGCCCCGTATCACGGCCGCTATGCGGCGATGTGCGGCGACCAGGCATTCGAGCGCTGCGCTCGGCGCATCCGGGTGTCTCATCTGCAACCGCCTGATTCTGTTGGCCCTGCTTCACCCGCTGAGACGGTGGTAGGGGCCGAGCGATCACCGGCCCTCGCATCGCCGTTTGTGATGTGTGTCACACATCAATGCATCCCCGCGACTCTCATCACGAACGGGACGGGGCACTCGCTCGCCGCGGTTCGACCACGGTCGTGAGATAGCGCACTATCGTCGGCGACTCAACTGTGATGTCTATTATGGAGACGTGAGTGTGGGAGCGGCCGGAAAGGCTGACATCAACTTTTATTTCGACCCGATCTGCCCGTTCGCGTGGATGACGAGCAAGTGGATCCGGATCGTCCAGGCGCAACGCGACTATACGGTCGACTGGCGGTTCATCTCGCTGCGCCTGATCAACTCGCACATCGACTACGACAGCCATTTCCCGCCGGAGTATGAGGCACAACACAGCGCGGGGCTGCGGCTGCTGCGAGTGGCCTCGGCGATACGCGAGAAACACGGTCGGGCTGTGATCGGCCCGCTCTACGCTGCTTTGGGCGCGCGGATCCTGGAGGCCGGCCCCGACGAAGGGCGTGAGTTCGGCTGGCAGGGGGCTCCCGCGCTGGTCGCGGATGCGCTCGCCGAGGCCGGCCTGCCGACCTCGCTCATCGAGTTCCTCGATGACACGACGCGTGACGTGGAGATCCAGGCGGAGTCGGACGAGGCGTTGTCGTTGACGGGTAAGGATGTCGGCACACCGATCGTGCATTTTGAGCCGCCGGACGGTGTCGCGTTCTTCGGTCCGGTCATCAGCCGGCTGCCCGACGTGGGACAGGCGTCGGAGCTGTGGGACCACGTCATCGGTCTCGCCAAGTTCCCCGGGTTCGCCGAACTCAAGCGCAGCCTGCGCGAACGGCCGCAGCTGCCGTCGTTCGGCGTCACGACTCAGGAGACGGGCAAAGTCGAGGACTGGCACGCCGGGAGCCGTCGCCTCAAGAAGTAGGTGCAAGCTGCCTGCCTCGGACGCGCCCGCTGGCCGTACCCGAAATCGAGACGACCTTCTTCACCACGGTGAAGAAGGTCGTCTCGGTCGAGATGTGTGCGCACCGGAGGCCCTGCGCGGACCGCCACTCCGTCCGTACCGATTCAGGCCTGCAGCGCGCCCCGAAGCGTTCAGAGACTGCGATCGAGGAAGTCGCGGATCAGCAGGGCGGCGACGTCGAGCTGGTCCTCGAGCAGGAAGTCGCCGGTGTCGAGCAGGTGCAGCTCTGCCTTGTGCAGATCGACGAGGTCGGGGGTGCGGGTGGTCTCGTCGGACAGGATCGGCCGCAGCTTCTCCCGCCGCTCGGCGTTGTCCTCGGCCCAGTACGCCCTTGATCGGCTCCCAGAACCCCTTCAACCCTTCCTCGTACGCGTTGGCGTTCTGCACGATCAGCGCGGTGACCTTCTCGGCGCCTTGAGGGCGAGGCAACAGCCGGTCGGGGCGCCGGAGTCGAAGACGTACATCGCGTACTGGTAGCCGGGGGCAATTACGTGGTACTTGTCGACCAGCTTCGGGATGAGCGTACGGAACTGAGCGGACGAGGTCGGAAAGCCGTGCAGCAGCAGCACGACCGGGGCACGGGCCGGCCCGTCCTTCCTCGCCAACCGCATAAACTTCATTACTGGATAGTCAGGGATCGCTGGTTCCCCAACACCCGCCCGGCGGCTACCGGACCACCACCGGCGGCTGGCCCGACCACGGAAACCTGATCCATCTGTCAGTGCGGGACCACACGTACTCACACTTGACCGTGGAATGCGGCTTCTCGTACAAGACCGCACATCGCGCCTCGGCCACCTGTTCCGCACAGAAATCTCGAACCAGGTCCAGTGTGGCTCCGGTGTCGGCGACGTCGTCCACCACCAGGACTTTCGCGCCGGCGAGCTCGTCCGCTGGCGGTACGGGCGGCAGGAGCACCGGACGATCCCGCCGTTGCTGGATTCCCGTATAGAACTCGACGTTGATCAGGCGGATGTCCTTCACGTCCAACGCGTAGCCGACGGCACCGGCCGGCAACAATCCACCGCGCGCGACCGTGAGCACCAGGTCGGGCCGGAAGCCGTCATCCGCAACCGCCTGCGCCAATTGCCGAGCGGCCCAGCCGAACGTGCTCCACGTCAACGTTTCATACTCGGACACTTGGTCTCTTTTCTCCATCCCGTTATGTACCGTTTCACGACCGTCGGACCGCTAACCACCCCACTGCGAAGTCTCCGCGCTGGAGACCAGTCGCAGATGGGCCGGACGGCGACGTTCTTGCTGAGACGATGTCGCGCGGGTAAGGATCTCCGTAAGAAGAGCCCGCAGGTCGGCGCGTACTCGCGCGTCGATGGCCCGCCTGGCACGCGGAACCGGCATCCGGGAGGCATCGCCCCGGCAGATCAGCTCGACGATCTGCTTGAGCTCGTTCTCGCATTCCGCGTACGCAGCCTCGGGCGCGTAGCCCGCCTCGGTGAGAATCTCGAGACTGCTGCGCAGCAGTGCGGCCACTCCACCCGCCAGCAGTGCCTGCTCGCCGAACAAGTCGATATCAGTCTCCGCGTCGACCGTCCCGCGCATCGCCCCCTCACGAGTCGCTCCGATCGCCCTCGCGTACGAGAGCGCCAGCTTAAACGCGCCTCCGGTGCTGTCCCGTTCGACCGCGATCAGCGCCCGCGTCCCGGCCCCGGTCACGAATCGCCGTCGGACCACCTCGCCGGATTCCAACGGTGCGATCAGGATGACGTCTATATCGACCAGTGCCCCGACCGCGCCGAGACGGATCGCTGAGCCGTGCGCGAAGGCCAGCGCCTGACCGGGACCCAGCTCTGGGAGGATCGACTCGGCGACCAGGGCCGGTTGAACGTCGTCCGGGGCCAGCACCATGACGACGTCCGCCCAGGCAGACGCTTCCGCCGGCGTACGCACCTGGAAGTTCTCCGCCGCTGCGACGGCCCTGCTGCGCGCGCCCTCCGGCAGTCCGACGAGCACCTCGACCCCCGAGTCCCGCAGCGACAGGGCATGGGCGTGGCCTTGGCTGCCGTATCCGATCACAGCGACCCGGCGCCCCCTGATGAGTGAAAGATCGGCATCCTGGTCGCGGTAGATATTGACCATCACAATCGGCTCCTCTGAACACGCTTTCGGAGCACATACGCACGATCAGGGCTTTCGTTCACGGCCGGTCAGGGCAGGCAGTCACGGCCGAGCGGTCCCGAGGCTCGACGAAGCGGGCTCCTGTGAACAAACGCGGAATGAACGATTCACCGGTTCAGCCGTCTCTTTCGGCGTGAAGACTTTGGCAGCAGGAACGCACGCGATGTCCGTTGACGGAGTAGATCAGCTTTGCCACGTCCATGGGGAGGGTCCAGTCTGTTTCGTCCACCCGGGCGGCCCCGGCATCGACTGGACCTACCTGCGGATGCCTGAACTCGAGCAGTTCCTCACCGTGGTCTATCTGGAGCCGGTAGGCAGCGGCAAGTCGGGACGCCTGAAGAACCCCGACGGCTACACAGTTCCCACCTACACGCGCTACCTGGCCGCCCTCATCGAACATGTCGCGGCTCCCTCCGCGTTCGTGCTGGGACACTCGCATGGGGGATTCGTCGCCCTTGAATATGCCTTGGGGCGGCCCAACGGCCTGGCCGGGCTGCTCCTGTATGGGACCGCGGCGCACAACGGTGCGGACTTCAACGACGAGGTCGATCGGAACGCAGCCAGCTTTCCCGCCCGGCACCGGAACCGGCCGGAAGCCAAGGCTGCTCTGTCCGCGTTCGAACAGGGCGGCGACTTCGACTCACAGTTCCCGTTGTACTTACACGACTACTGGCGGGACGAGGAGGCATCGGTCAGGTATCGAAAGCTGTTTGACCTCAGCCCGGTTTCGTCCGGTGGCTACTCCTTCGACGTACGCGCAGACCTTGGGCGGATCTCAGTTCCGGTACTCGCTCTCACCGGTCGGCACGATCACGTATGCGGTCCGAGATGGACCCACGAATTAGGCGCTTCGATCCCTGATGCCACCGAGGTCGTGCTG
>NZ_RJAC01000057.1 GCF_003999975.1 Actinoplanes solisilvae
GGCCTGCGCGAGGTGGTGATCGACCTGGCGTGGTGGGCCGAACGCAACGCACTCGCTATCGAGAAGGACCGCGAGGCCTTCGACGCCCGGTGATCCCGCTCAACGTGCCTCATCAGCGGAGGCACCACATCGCATGCTTGTGGGTCGCACCGTCGTGCGATGCCTTCGGCGCGGCGGGTGGACAGGCTGGAGGGGCCGAGGAACGGGGAGGGAACTATGGCGAGGACGACGGCTGCGGCTTCGGAACCGCCCTGGCTTCGCCGGCTGGTCGAGCAGGTTCCGACGGCGCCGCAAGCGCTGGCCCTGCTCAGCGCCTCGTGCCCGGCCGCGATCATGCACCACAGCATCCGTGTGCTGCGTTATGCGTTCGCCCTGCGTGACAGCGAGCCCGCCGACGTGGACGACGGCGTGCTCCTGCACAGTTGCCTGTTGCACGACCTGGGCGCCTCGGCACTGGCCGACGGCCCGGAGCGTTTCGAGGTGCAAGGCGCGGATCTGGCCGTCGCGCTGCTGGTCGGCTACGGCTGGACCCCTTCCAAACGGGCGGCGGTGTGGACGGCGATCGCTCTGCACACCAGCCCACAGATCGCCGAACGCGTCAGTGAGACGGCGCGTCTGGTACGTCTCGCGGTTCGAGCCGACTTCGGCGAGGCGCTGATCGATGCGGACCTCCGCGCGTCGACCGAACAAGCCCTGCCCCGGCTCGATATTGAACGAGTGCTCAGCGCGGTCGTGGTCGAGCAGGCGGTCCAGGACGAGCGTCGAGCGCCCGCGGGCAGTTGGCCGGCCGCTCTGCTCGCCGCCCACCGGGCCGGGCCGGGTCCGGACGCCCGCCTCGCCGCGTTCTGACTTCCGGCGCGGGCGCATAGGTCATCCGACTTCGTCCATCACGGTCGTGGCGGCGACCAGCATCGATACCCATCGGCTCTCGTCGTGGAAAGCCACGGCGACCTGGAGTCGCGCTACCGATGCTCCGTACCCCGAGCGGCGTGACGCTGGTACCGAGCACGGATGACGGACGCCTGGTGGGGGGCAGCTTCCATGACCACGATCGAGAACATCCGGACCGTACCGATGTCGCTCGCCGTACGGGGACGGGACGCCCACCTCGACGCGATCGGGGCCGGCGTCGCCGGTACGGGCAAGGGCCCGAGCCGAGTGCTCTTGTTCGAGGGGCAATCCGGCATGGGCAAGACCCGGCTGTTGCGCGAGTCGTACGACCGGGCGGAACTGGCCGGCGTCCGCGTGCTGGCCGGACGGGCATTCGACGGCCGGCCGGCGCTCCCTTTCACACCTCTGCTGGCCGCTGTGTCAGGCAGCGAACCGCCGGCCGCCGATCCGGACGCCTTCTGGACCTCGGTGTCCCGTGCCGACGGGGGCTACGGGCTGCTGAGGGTCATACGGGCAGCTCTGGAAGCGGCAGCGGCACGGTCCCCGACCGCAGTCGTGCTGGACGACCTGCAGTGGGCCGGTGGCTCCACGTTGGCGGCGATTCGCACACTGACGACTGACCTGCGACATCTCGGCATCCTCTGGGTACTGGCGGCCCGTGACGACGCCGTTCCGGCTGTGCGTGACACCTGGGAGCACCTGGCGGCCGAGGGCGCGCAACGATGGGAACTGCCGCCGTTGCGACCTGAGACGACCGCGACGATCGCTACCGACATCCTGCAAGCACCGGCTGGTCCGGATCTGCTGGCGCTGACCGAGCGGGCACTCGGCAACCCTCTTGTGCTGCTGGCGTTGCTGCACGGCTTGCGGGAGGAGGACCGGCTGACGATCGCGGACGGCTGCGCCGCGATGATCGGCACCGCGCTTCCCCGGCGCCTGATCCATCTGCTGAATCAACGGCTCGATCGCCTCGGCCCCCAGACACGCAGAGTGGTACGGATGGCTGCCTTGTTGCCGGAGCGGTTCACCGTCGCGCCCCTGGCGGCTCTGCTGCAATGCCGTCCGTCGCAGTTGGTCGAGGCGTTCGAGGAGGCGGTTCGCGCCGATCTGATCGTCGACGACGCCGGCCATCTGCGGTTCCGCCACGAATTGCTACGCCAAGCCGTACGAGAGTCTCTGCCGACCTCATTGCGGGCGGCATTGGAACGTGAGGTGGAATCCCTGATCGTGAATCTCGGCCCGGCGTCCCGCGGAGCAACACTCCGCACCGTGGATCGGATCGGGACAGATCACGATGCGCCGCCCGCGAGCACCGCACGACACGAGGCACGGCTCGCCTACGACCTGTGGATGAGCGGGGACCCGCGCGCGGCGGCAGCCAAGGCTCACCGCGTCCTGGCCGACGCGGGCCCCACCGCCGACGCCGAGGCACGGGGATTCGCCCTGCTCGTACTGGCCGGAACATCGGCGGGAAGCAGCGCCGGCGGACGGACTTCTTCCCGGCTCGGCGAGTTGCTCCAACTCATCGCCGAAGGAGACGGCACCGGGCCGCATCAGCCGTTGTGGTCCCTGCACAGCGCCCACCTGCTGCACTCCTTGGGCCGCACCGATGAGTCGGCGGCCGCGATGACCGACGCCTTGCTGGGCGCGCAACGGCGGCACGACACCGAGATGATCCTTTTGTGGACACGCATGTCCGGCCTGCTTCAACTGGCCGACGGACGGCTGGCCGGCGCGCGCGTCCAAGCCGAGGCGGTCGACCTGGCGCCCGGCGGCACCGATTCCGGCACCTTCAGCGCTGTCGTCCGCATGATCACGTACGCGGGTCTGGCTCGGCACACCGGCGACAGCCGCCTCGCCGCCGAGGCTGATGAGTTCGCGGGCCGAGTTCAGCAGGCCGGCGGCCCTGCTGCCAGAGTGTGGGCAACGCGGGTGCGGGCCTTCTCGACGACTCCAGCCGTGGCGGTCCGACTGCTCGAGGACGATCCCGTTCTGCCGGTCACCCCTCCGCTCCCGGCGGATCACGACTTTCTGGTGTTCGCCGCAGGTCTGGCCGTCGCCGCAGGCGACGCGGGACTGGCCTCACGGGTTCGGGCGGCGGCGGCCGAACTCGTCCGCGACGGCACGCCCCCGGCGCTGTTCGTCGGTGTAGCCGCGTTCGTCCACGGCGTACTCGACCGCGACTGCGAGCGGCTCGATCACGCCGCGCACCTGCTTCGGCCGGTGCGGCGCCCACTGTTGTACGCGTCGGCGCTGGAGCAAGCCGGTGTCGTCCTCGCCGACGCGCGCCGGTTGCCCGCCGCGATCACCCGGTGGGAGGCCGCCCTCGAGACCTTCGCCGGTTGTCACGCCACCGCGGACGTCGAACGGGTCATCGGTCTTCTTCGTGTCCGTGAGGTGCAGGGGCAACCGGTGCAGTCGCGACCCGCGTTCGGCTGGGCGAGCCTGACCGAGACGGAGCGGCGGGTGGTGCGCCTGGTCGCCGGCGGAGCGACCAACAGGCAGGTAGCTCGTACGTTGTTCGTATCGGCGCACACGGTGAGCACCCATCTCCGTCATGTGTTCGCGAAGCTCGACATCAATTCGCGGGTGCAGTTGGCCAACCTGACGCGCGGTTTCACCGACCGTTGAGGCGACTCACTGATCGCCCGCCATTTCGTCGAGCCGGTCCCGTAGCGAGGCTCGAGAGGTGACGCCCAGCTTGGGGAACAACCGGTACAGGTGGCCGCCGACCGTGCGGTGCGACATGTGCAGCTCCTCACCGATCTGGCGGTTGCTCATCCCGGAGGCGGCCAGGCGGGCGATCTGCAACTCCTGCGGGCTGACCGCGGCGGTGATCGGAGCCGCCGTCGGCGAGGCAGCGCCCGAGGCCCGCAGTTCGCCGGTGGCACGTCGGGCCCAGGGCTGGGCGCCGAGCCGCTCGAAGGTCTCCAGGGCCTCGCGCAGGTGGGCGCGCGCCGCGGCGGAACGCTGCATCCGGCGCAGACACTGCCCGTACGCGAGCTGGATCCTGGCCCGATCGAACGGCCAGTGTTCCGCGTCGTCCACGGTCAGGGCCCGATGGAAAATGGCGACGGCTTCGTCATCGGGAGCGACCATCGCGGCGCAGCCGGCGGACACCAGTGCCAGACGGGACGACAACCGGTCGATCCGCTCGCGCTTCATGGCGGCCACGTGGGCTTGCGCCTCGCCCGGTCGGCCGCTGCGCAGGGCCGCCTCGACCAGGTCGATCAGCACCCAAAGAGCGTGTGGCCGGTACGGCGCGAGGGTTCCGGCCGGGCTGATCGCCGCCGCCTCCTGGAACGCGAGGTCGTAGTCGCCGACGCTGTTGTGCACCAGCGCCCGCACGTGGTGCGCGAACTGGACAGTGATGCCGGCCCCGCGGGGTGTGGCCCACTGGACCATCTCGTCGACCGTGGCGAGGGTACCGTCCACGTCACCCCCGGCCGCGGCGATCAGGCACCGGAAGTACCGCATGATGTAGGAGTAACGAGGGTAGTTGTACCGCTCGCACAGTGCGATGCCTTCGGCGGCCAGCCGATCGCCGTCGGCCCAGCGTCCGGTGTGCCAATTGTCGACCGAGTTCGACACGATGGCGCTGATCCCCAAGCCGACCGCGCCGCCGGCACGCCCGTCCGCGATCACCCGGTCGAGCGCCTCCCGGCAAGCACCCAGCCGATCGACGTACACACAGCTGATCGCCACCCGGCTGATCACGACCGGGTTGAGTTCGTCGCGCAGAGCCTCGGCACTGGCCTCCACCGACCCGAGAACCGGCTCAGCCAGCCGGACCGGGTCACCGAAGGTTCGCGCACACGAATCGAGAACGGGGGGCGGGTGCGGTTCGAGCCGGGCGATCCCCGCGACGACCGGGTCCCACGCACTGGTGCTCCCACCGACCCAAGAACTGAGGATCAGCGAGTGCAGAGCGTCGCTGAGCACGGTGTCGTGGGCGTCGTCGCGGTTCGGATAGGCCTCGACCGCGGCGGCCAGCAGATCGTGGGCGACGCCCGCCCGGGCCTCCGCGTTGACGAGCAACTGAGCAGCCGCGACTGTGGCCGGCAGCGACTGCACGAGATCGGACCGGTCGACGTCGGCTTGGTGGAGCCATTGCGCGGCCTTGCTGAGGTCGCCGACGACATCGGCGCCGATATAGGCGGCCTCCAACAGCCGGCGAGCACGCAGGGCGGGTGTCGGGCTGAGTTCAGCGGCGCGGCCGAGCGCGGCGACCGCGTTCACCGTCTCGCCATGCCGGAAACTGTCGCGGGCGCTCTGTTCGAGCAGAGCCGCCACCTCCTCGTCGGCCTCCACCGTCGCCCTGGCCAGATGCCAGGCGCGTTTCTGCGGGTGGTTCCGCAGGGCGGCGGCGAGGGCCCGGTGTGCCCGGCGCTGGGCCACCGGCGGCGCCAGGGCCACCACGGTCGAGCGGACCAGCGGATGGGTGAAGGCGATGCGCTTGGCGTACACGTCGACCTCGACAAGTCCCGCGAGTTCGGCCGGCGCCAACGCCTGCAGAAGATCGGTGTGCGACGCCGCCGTCTGCAGGACAGCGAGTTCGCCCGAGTTCTCCAGGGCCGCGAGCAGCAGAAGCTCTTCGGTAGGCGCGGGAAGCCGGCCCAGGGGCACGGAGAACAAACTCCTCAGTGCCGCTGTCAACGCCAAGACCGGTGGCAGCGCGTCCCGGCCGGCCCGCTGATCAGAGGTGAGCGCCGCCGGCAGCTCCGCCAGCGCGAGCGGGTTACCTCGGGCGACCGAGAGCAGGCGGTGCCGGACACGAACGGCCAAGCCGGGCCAGCGGGCGTCCAGCACGAGTGACGCGGCGCCCTCGTCCAGCGGGCCGACGCGGTGACTTGCCAAACCTGTGTCGGCGACGAACCCGAGCGACCGTGAGTCCATCGCTCCCAACAGCGCGATCCGCCCAGCGGTGAGACGCCGCGCGACGAACACGAGCACCTGTGCGCTCGCCGGGTCGAGCTGATCGATGTCATCCGCGATCACCAGCAGCGGTCGGTCGCGGCAGGCGAGCCGCAACAGGCCGATGGTGGCGTTGCCGAGGGCCAGCAGTCCCGGTTCGCGGCCCTCAGCCAGGCCCAGCGCGACGTGCAACGTCGCTCGCAAGCACTCGGGCAGCGCGTCCGACTCGGCTCGAAGGGGAGTGAGCAGGCCGTCCAGGGCGGCGAACTTCGCGGCGACGGCCTCGGTGGAGCCGGACACCCGCAGCACCCGCATGTCAGCGGAGAGGGCGCGCCGCGCCGCGGCCTCCAGCAAAGCTGTCCGGCCGACGCCGGGGTCGCCGACGAGAAGGAGAGCGGCTCCGCCGCCATCGCCGGCTGTCCTGAGGAATCGCCCGATGACCTTGAGATCATCGGCCCGCCCGGCCAAGGGCTGATCACCGTTCATGCCGGCACCCCGGTGTCCTCGAAGTCGCCGAGCGCGGTTCTCAGCGCCGTTCGCGTATGAACGCCCAGCTTGTCGTACACGCTGCTCAAGTGAGCGCCGACGGTGCGGTGCGAGATGAGCAGCCGCTCGCCGATCTGCCTGTTGCTGTGGCCGGTGGCGGCGAGAGCGGCCACCTGCATCTCCTGCGGCGTGAGTGGTGTCTGCCCTGGTTTTCGCGTCTGGGTGCGGGCTGCCGCGGTGGCATCCAGCTCCCGGTTCGCACGAGCTACCCAGGGTGTCGCACCCATCTGCTCGAATGCGGTCAGGGCTGCGGTCAGCTGCTGCCGGGCCGCGGCGACGGCGCGGACGCGTCGCAGCCGCTCGCCGTAGAACAGTTGCGCTCGCGCGTAGTCCCAGCCCAACTCCTTCGCGCCGGGCACGGCCAGCGCCCGGGCGAACAACGTTGGTGCCGTGTCGTCAGCGGCGACCAAGGCGGTGGCGGTGAGTGTGGTCAGGCTGAACGCCGGCGAGACGCGGTCGAGGCCGGACTCGACGATGGCGCGGACGTGCGCGGCGGCCTCGTCCCGGCGTCCGGTGCGAAGCGCGGATTCGATGAGTTCGAGTGAGATTCCGGCCCCCACCAGGGTTCCCGGAGGCAACACGCCGGGCGGGGTGACCGCGACGCCGTGCCGGTAGGCCTCCTCGAAGTCGCCGTTGCCGATCGCCAGGGTGGCCTGAGCCCACGAGCAGGAGCGGGCGACGGCGCGGACGCCACGCGGCGCCGCCCAGGCGGTCACCCGGACAGCCTGCTCGCGCACCAGGTGCTCCTGTCCACGGCGGGCTGCCGCGATCATCCGGATGAGGTGGAACGGCCAGGCCATCAGCCCGTAGCCGTGGGCGTCGCACAGTTGCAGCGCCTCGGCCGAGATCACCTCGGCCGCGTCCAGCCGGCCGGCGCGCAGGTCGTCCAGGCCGACCGTCATCATGGCGTTGGTCGCCGAGCCCACCGCTCCGCCGGCCCGGCCGTCGTCGATGACCCGTGCCAACGGGGCCCGGCAATCCTTGACCCGGTTGAAGGTGAGGGCGATCCGGCCGATCCGGCTGATGACCGTCGGATCCTGCTCGTTGTCCAGGTGGCGCAAGTCCGCGTGCAGGCGCATGCGATCCGATGCCGTCAAGGACGCCGGATCACGTCCGGCCTGGACGTAGATGCGCAGCAGGGCCGGAACGCCCGGCCCGATCCGCTCCAGGGTGTCCCTCAGCGCCGTCCACATCTCGTCCCGGGCGGCGTAGAAGCAGACGTCAGCCAGTTCGTACAACGCCTCCATGAGCAGCGGGTCGTCATAGGTGTGACGGGCGACGGCGGCATCGACGGTCGCGGAGAGCAGGCGGTGGGCGGTGTCGATGTGACCGTCACCGTGGAGCAACAGATGCGCAGCCGCGACCGCTATGGGCAACGATCCGGCCCCGTCCGGGTCGGCGTCGCGGGCGGCGGTGAGCAGCGCCGGCATCGTGCGCAGATCGCCGGCGACATTGGCGCCGATGTAAGCGGCTTCGGCCAGCCGCCGGCTGCGCTGTGAGCCGTCCGCGCTCAGTTCCGCGGCGCGCAACAGAGCGGTGACCGCACCGACGCCGTCGCCGGCTTCGGATGCCCGGTGGCCGGCGTCCTGCAGAATTTGGGCCACCGCCTCGTCCGGGCCGATGGTCGACTCAGCGAGATGCCTGGCCTGCTGCTCCGGCCGGCCGGTGGCCCGCCGGGCCAGTTCCCTCTGTGCCGCTGCTCGCTCCTCACCCGTTGCCGAGCGCAGGACTGCCGACCGCACCATCGGATGGCGAAACGCCCACCGCCGGTCGTGAGGATCGAACCAGCCCAACGCCGCCTGCTCGGCGGGGAGCCAGCCGTCGGCGGGCAGATCCGCGGACGAGCCGCTCTCGAGGGCGGCCCGCAGCAAGAGGTGGCGGGTCGGCGCGGGTAGTCGTACGACGCGGCGCGTGTAGTGCTGGTTCAGACGGCCGTCCGTCATCAGCACCGACGGAAGAGGCGCTCGTCCGCCGCGCTGGTCCGCACTCAGCGACTCCGCGAGTTCCAGCAGGGCGAGAGGGTTTCCCGCGGCCTCGGCCAGGAGCCGGCGGTCGACCCGCTTCGCGATCCCCGGACAGCGGTCATGCAACAACCGGGACGCGTGCAGGTCGTCGAGCGGCGGCAACCCGATCGGTTCGGCGCCGGTCACGTCGGCCGCACGTGGCGTGGATTCCGCGCACAGAGCGATCAGCCGGGCGCATCGGACCGCGCCCAGCACGGCAGCCGACCGGGAGTCGACCCACTGCCAGTCGTCGACGATCAGCAGCACCGGCTCGGCCACGAAACAATGCCGCAAGAGGGAGTCGGTGGCCGCGGCGACGCTGACCGAATTTTCGTGATCGCTGTCGGCGAAGCCGAGCGCCGATGAAAGCGTCCGGTCGTGTTCGGCCGGGAGCGCCGCGAAGTGCGGACGTAGGGGGAGCAGCAGTTGATGCAGAGCGGCGAAGGGGACGTCCGACTCCAGCAGGACGCCCGCGGCCCGCAGCGCCACGACGCCGTGATCGTTGGCTGCGTCAGCGGCCACGTCGAGGAGTACGGATTTTCCCGAGCCTGGTCCGCCGAAGAGGCAGCACGCACCGGATGATCTCGTCAATAACGTCTGAATCGCCATCCGGTGAACGTCCCGGTCTACCAGTGACGACGCGATCCCCGAAGCCATGGCCGGTCTCCTCACGCTGGCGCTGACACGCGCAACCCTTCGCCTTGACGGCGTTCAGCGCCCCCGGAACCGTCCCGGGGTTCGACCCCGGGGTTTGGCCCGGGGATCGATCTACCGTCGTACTCGGGGCGAGCCCACGTCCCCACATCTTCGGTTCAGCGCTTACCGTGCGCCGACCTGCGGGTTAAGATCCCGAACTGGGGGATGAGACCGGCGTACGTGTGGTTGGTCCGGCACGGAGTTCTGGCGCAACGTTCGAGGACTGCTCCTCGGCCGTTCTCGGCTTCCTTGATGGGATGTCTGGTCAGAGGGAGCCCGCATGAACCGTTCTGCCTGGTTAAGACGCTTTCGACAGCACCCCGTCAGAGGATTCGACGCGATCGCCGGCATGCCTGCCCGGCCGCGATCCCGCACGTGGCGCAGCTGAGACAGATGACCTCGAGGTCCCGGCTGAAGGGTCGCGCGCCGGCCCTGGCGGACCGGGAGAACGAGCGCGGCCTGCTCGATAGTCTCGTCGGCGGGGTGCGGAAGGGGCAGAGTGGGGTACTGGTAATACGGGGCGACCCCGGGGTCGGCAAGACGGCACTGCTGGACTACGTGGCCGGGAACGCGTCGGCGTGCCGGGTGACGCGTATTGCCGGTGTGCAGTCAGAGATGGAGCTGGCCTTCGCGGGGCTGCAGGTGCTGTGCACGCCGATGCTGGGCCGGATCGAGCAGTTGCCCGCGCCGCAACAAGAAGCTTTGCGCACCGCGTTCGGCTTGTCCTTCGGCCCGCCACCGAACCCGTTCCTCGTCGGGCTGGCCGTGCTCAGCCTGCTGACCGGCGCGGCTGAGAAGCGTCCGCACATCTGCCTGATCGATGACGAGCAGTGGCTCGACGAGGCGTCGGCACAGGCGCTGGGCTTCGCCGCGCGGCGGCTGGCCGCCGACCCGGTCGGCCTGATATTCGCCAGCCGCGACCCGGGAACGGAACTCGACGGGTTCCCCGAACTCGAAATCGGTGGACTTGGCGAGAACGACGCCCGAGCGCTGCTGGAGTCAGTGGTGGCCGGGCCCTTGGACACGCGAGTGCGGGACCTCATCGTCGCGGAAACCGGCGGCAATCCGTTGGCGCTGCTGGAATTGCCCCGAGGACTGACGTTCACGCAAATGGCGGGCGGATTCGGGCTGCCCGGCGCTGTCTCGCTGGCGCGGCGAATCGAGGACAGCTTCCGTCGGCAGATGGAAAGCCTGCCCGACCAGACCCGCTCATTGCTGCTCCTCGCGGCGGCCGATTCGTCCGGTGACCCGTCGCTGGTGTGGCGGGCGGCGGAACACATGGGGATTCCCGTTCAGGCAGCGGCGCCGGCGGTGGCGGCCGCGCTGGTGGAGTTCGGGTCTCGGGTGAAGTTCTGGCATCCGCTCGTGCGGTCGGCGGTCTACCGGTCAGCCTCATTCGAGGAAAGACAGAAGGCGCACCGGGCCATCGCTGAGGCCATCGATCCCGGCGTGGCCCCCGACCGAAGGGCATGGCATCGAGCCCAGGCCACGGCCGGACCGGACGAGGACGTGGCGGCTGAACTGGAGCGCTCGGCGGACCAGGCGCGGGAACGCGGCGGCCTCGCCGCGGCCGCCGCATTCCTGGAACGTGCGGCGGCGCTGTCGGTCGACCCGATGCGCCGGATCGAACGGACACTTGCCGCAACCGAGGTGAGCACTCGTTCCGGTGCCCTCGGCCGGGCCATGGAACTTCTGACGGCGGCGCAGACCGGCCCGCTGGACGAGTCCGCCAGCGCTCGTGCCGACCTGCTGCACGGCCAAATCGCCTTCGCCTCCGGTCTTGGCAGCGATGCACCACCGTTGTTGCTCAAGGCGGCCAAGCGGCTCGAGCCGCTCGACCTGGAGCTGGCTCGGGAGACCTACTTGAGCGCGTGGACGGCCGCGCAGTTCGCCGGACATCTGGCGAGCGCCGGCGATCTGCAGGAGGTCTCCGGCGCGGCCCTGACGCTGCCTCCGCCGCCGGGCCCGCCGTCCGTGGTCGACCTGCTGCTGGACGGCCTCGCTCGTGTCGTCACCGAGGGCCGGGCGGCCGCGACGCCGGCGCTGCGCCGCGCGGTGACCGCCTTCACCAGCCACGACGTCTCGAAGGAAGAACGGCTCCGCTGGGGCTGGCCCGCCCAGACCGCTGCGATCGTGCTGTACGACGAGGACTGCTGGCGTGCGATCGCCACCGAGCAGACCCAGCTCGCCCGCAACGTCGGCGCACTCGATCAGCTACCGATCGACTTGGCATCACAGGCGGTAACCCTGATGCGCAGCGGTGACCTTGCCGCCGCCGGCTCGTTGATCGCCGAGGCCGACGTGGTCGCGGAAGCCACCGGGACCGGATATCCCCCCTTCGCGCCTCTTCTGCTCGCGTGCCTGTCCGGGGACGAAGCCGATGCCGTCCCCCTGATCGAGTCGACCATCGCCGCCGGTATGGCCACTGGCCAGGGGCATGCAGTGAGCTACGCACAGTACACAGCGGCAATCCTTTACAACGGTCTCGGTCGATACACCGACGCCCTGGCCGCCGCGCGGCAGGCCGGCCAAGACCCCCTCTACCTGTCGGCGTGGGCGTTACCCGAGTTGATCGAAGCGGCGGTACGCAGCGGTGATGTCGACACCGCCCGGGCCGCGGCGGCGAGGGAGGCCCAGATGGCGGCCGCCGATCGCACGGACTACGACCTCGGTATCCACGCGCGTTCGCGTGCACTGCTCAGCGACGATGAGGACGCCGACGGCATCTACCGCGAGGCGATCGAAAGGTTGAGCCGCACCCGGCTGCGCCTCGAGCTCGCCCGCGCCTATCTGCTGCACGGCGAATGGCTGAGGCGGCAGGGTCGCCGCATCGACGCCCGAACTCAGCTGCGAACCGCGTACCGCATGCTGGTCGACGTGGGCGCGGAAGCATTCGCTGAACGCGCTCGACGCGAACTCGCGGCGGTCGGTGAAGGAGTCGGAAAACGCCCGCCGGAGGCGCGGAGCACGCTCACCGCCCAGGAGGCAACCGTTGCCCGGCTGGCGAGCGACGGGTTGACCAACACCGAGATCGGCAGCCAGCTGTTCCTGTCGGCCCGGACGGTCGAATGGCACCTGAGCAACGTGTTCACCAAACTGGGAATCACTTCCCGCCGTGAGCTCGACCGGAGTTGAGGACCGCCGGGGCGAGGCTGTCGCGCGGCGCATGTCATCGACTCGTGCGATGCCGACCGGGGAAATCTACTGCGCGAATCGCATGCGCCGTACTTCGGATCACCGGCGAGTGGTGATCTCTTCCGGCGCCTGCCGGCAACGGTAGGAGGTATGCCCATCGTGTGCCGGCGCGGGCCGTAGCAGGTTGAGTGCAGGGCGCGGCGCCGACGGTTTCCGCGTCCGAACACCGATACCGAGCGGAAGAAGAATGCGATGCCTTACGTAACGACGCCCGACGGCGTTCAGATCTACTACACCGATCAGGGCTCCGGGCAGCCCGTCCTGTTCAGTCACGGCTGGCCGTTGAGTTCCGATGCTTGGTCGGTCGAGATCAAGAAGTTCGCCGATGCCGGTTACCGGACGGTCGCGCACGACCGTCGTGGGCACGGCCGGTCGGAGAGGACGTATTCGGGCAATGACATGGACACGTACTGCCGGGATCTGAACGCGGTGGTCGAGGCGCTGGATCTGCGCGACATCATCGTGATCGGCCACTCGACCGGTGGTGGTGAGGCGGTCCGGTATGCGGCGCAGTACGGCCAGGTGCAGGGGCGGGTCGCCAAGGTCGTGACGGCGGGCGCGGTGCCGCCGATCATGGTCAAGTCGGAGAGCAACCCGGACGGCCT
>NZ_RJAC01000058.1 GCF_003999975.1 Actinoplanes solisilvae
GTCGCCACCCCTCGCCGGCGGTACGCCGGGTCGGTAGCGATGAAGTACAGGGCCGCCGTCTCGGTGGCAACGGACAACGTGCAAGTACCGACCGTACGGCCGTCGATGATCCCGGCGAGTCGAACGACACGGCCGACCCGGTTGGCCAGCTCCCGGTCGACGATCACCTCGAGATCCTCGGCACGGAACCCGAGAGGACCCGAATAGGCCGCGACGTACTCCCGCATCTCAGAACGCTCCCGCACGATGCGGATCCTCAGGTCGTCCGGCGGGTCGAAGCGGGTGGCACCGAGGATGTCGATCGCCATCACCGGCATCTCGCCGGTTATCGTCGCCCCGTGCGCGAGCAGACCGTCGACGGTCGCCTCATCGCTGTCGGCGCCGACCCACCAACCCCAGCGCGAGCCGTCGAGTTGCTCGTGTGCTTCGTCAATCGCATCCTTCAAAGGCCGATTGCGGACGCGTAGCACCCCATTGAGCAGGTTGTGATGGATCCCGGTCCGATAGACGGTCAGGTCATTGTCGGGCAGCTCTCCGTTCCAGCTGGTCCAATACCGGCGGTTAGCGGCGAGTTGCCACTCGAGATCATTAATCGTCGACACGGAATGCAAAGACGCAGGCAGGCCGGAGAAGTTCACTCGGCCGTCCACATTTCTGATGCCGATGGCACCTCGGGCTCCCGCAGGCATCACATCTTTCCGTCCCGTTAGGTGATCGACGACACCTGACTGAATTTCGCGGTCTGGCGTGCGTCCTGCGCTCCGTTACGACATCGCTGAGATCTGGAGGACACGATGTCCGATAAGGCAGAGCCGACCATCCTCGGCGTGCACGGGGCCTGGCGGAAGGCGACAGCGGAGCCAACCTCGCCGGCAAGTCTCCGGGCAGCACGCTCGGTGAGAGGCTGCGGCCGGTGAACTGCCGCATGGCAGCCAGGACGTCTCCGTGGCGCAGGAACTCGACCAGCGTCAGTTCGCGGCCGATGTTGCGGCGGACAAGGCTCGGGGATGGCGGCGAACCAGCGGCCGATCGCGTCCGCCGCCCCGTCGGAGACCACCGCCACAGGTCGCCGGCGAGCCGAGCAAACGCGCCGGAGAGCGGGATATTCACCAGTTATGAAGAGGCCGACCTAAATCCATCGTGGTCGGTCCGGTCGAACTTACGTCGGGGAGGATCTCTCCATGCAACCACGCATTCTCATCGTCGGAGCGGGCATTTCCGGTCTGGCCCTGGCGCGCGCCCTGAGGCTGCACGGAATGGCGGCCGAGATTGTCGAGAGGCGCGCCGACCGGCCGGCTGACGGCACCGGCCTTTACTTACCCGCCAACGCGGTCCGAGCTTTACACGGGCTGCAGGTGTCCCCGGCCCTGGCGGAGGTCGCGAGTCCGGTCCGCCGGCAGGAGTTCCGGGACAGGTCCGGACACTTGCTCAGCGGATACGAGGTCAGCGCGATCTGGAAAGATGTGGGTGAGTGCCTTGCCATCACCCACGCCGACCTGCGCCGGATCCTGATGGACGGGACAGACGTACGGTTCGGAACAGCGGTCGGCGAGGTAACCCCCGACGCGAGAGTCACCTTCTCCGACGGCACCGAGGACCGGTACGACCTGGTCGTCGGCGCGGATGGCGTCAACTCGGCCGTTCGTCGATCCGTCTTTCCCCGGACCCAGTTGACGTTCCTGAGCCAGATCTGCTGGCGACTGCTGGTGCGGGCGGACATCGGAACGCCGGACACATGGATCGCTCAAGTCGGCAGCCGCGGCCGCACGGTACTCTCGCTGCCCCTGCGTGACGGCCTGGTCTACGTCAACGCGGCGATCGACAGCGGCGCCACCCACGACTGGCCGTCGAATTGGCGGGGATTGTTCGCTGACTTCGGAGGACCCGCGGCCCAAGTGCTCGCGCCCCCGAGCGAAGCGCATTTCGCGCCACTCTACGAAATCCGCGGCGATGACTGGGTACGCGGCCGAACGGTGCTGATCGGTGATGCCGCTCACGCCTGTTCACCGAGCATGGCTCAGGGTGGAGCCCTGGCGCTCGAGGATGCCCTCGTGCTGGGCGACATGATGAGCACTGTCGAGAATCTCGATCAAATTCCCCTCGTCCTGCAACGCTACCGTGAACGCCGACGCAGCCGTGTGCGGTTCGTGTTCCAGCAGAACCGTCGGCGAGATCGGGCTCGTATGTTTCCTGACTTCGTGCGGCGGCAGTTTCTCACCCGCGCGGGCGTCCGCATGGCCCAGGCGAATCATGCCGGGCTGCTGGCAATGCCCTGACCCGCCGGACGCCGCAGCGAGCAGAATATGGAGGCACCAGTGGCGGTCTGGTTCGTTACCGGCGCGTCGTCAGGACTCGGACGGGCGGTCGTCGAGATTCTCCTCGCGCGAGGCGACCGGGTGGCGGCAACCGCGCGAAACAAAGACGCTCTGGCCGGGCTGGCCGGCCGCTACCCCGACCGGGTCTGGACCGACTCGATGGACGTCACTGACACAAACGCGATACGCGCGGTCGTAGCCCGGGCCTTCGCCGAGTTCAGCCGCATCGATGTCATCCTCTCGAATGCCGGTCGCCGGGCCTTCGGCTCCGCGGAGGATCTGTCCGACGAGATGATCTCCGAGCAGATCGCCCTGCATATGACCGGGCCGATGCAGCTCGTTCGTGCGGTCTTGCCCTACCTGAGGAAGCAGGGCGGCGGGCGAATCATCCAGACCACGGGTATGGATGCACAAATCGGCCTGCTCGGAGGAACCGTCTACCATGCCTCGAAGTGGGGAGCCGAGGGATTCTTCGAGTCGTTGATTCCCGAAGTGGCACCGTTCGGTATCGGAGTGACAATGGTAGCGCCCGGCAACGTTCGCACAGGCTACGGCGAGGCAACCGTGATCGCCGATCCCAGCGAGGCCTACGCCGCGACGCCCGTAGGCCGAGTCGGCCGCTACCTCCTGGCACATGGCGGAAACCTGGTCGCTTCGGTACAGGGCGATCCCGTGAAAGTCGCCGCAGCGATCGTCGACTCGGCGACGACCGACCCCGCGCCCCGACGAATAGTCCTGGGTAGCGACGCCTACCTGGCGATCCACGCCACCCTCACGGCACGACTGGCAGAGCTGGAAGAGGGGCGTTCCTCAGCGATCGCGACCGACCTGACGGGTTGACCCGGCAGGTCGGTACCGCTGATCATGTCGGGACGTATCCCAGCTCGATGGCCCGCCGGGTCAGGTCAGCCTTGTTGCCGACATGCAGCTTATGACGAATACGTTTGACGTATGTGTTCACCGTCGCCGCGGTCAGCCCCAGCTGACGGCTGATCTGCCCGTGCGTCAGCCCGTTGGCGAGGAGCTGGAGCACCTCGATCTCGCGCGGCGTCAGCTGCTGAATCCGAAGGGTGCCGACGGCCTCAGCAGCTGACGCCGCCAGGCTGAACACATCCGGCGAGACATACAGGCCACCGTTGACCGCGGTGCGGAGTGCGGCCTTGAGCTCGGTGATGTCACACCCGCGGGACACGAGAGCGCGCACACCGTGCCGGGCGGCAACCATGAGATCGGGTACCCGGTCGGGGATGCACAGAGCGACCACCCGGCTGCTGGGTGGCATCAGGGTCCAAAACCCCTCGTCCTCGAACGGCTTGCCGGACAGGTCGATGACGATCAGCGAGGGGAACGAATCCGCGGGGAGGCCCGTGACGGAGTCCGTGCGGTACGTGGCGCGAAATCCGTCCATCCCCTCGATCGAATGTGCCAGCCCCGTGAGCATCAGGGGACTGGCGGCCACGACCGCCACATCGCGGGTCTCCGGCGCGGGAGTAGTGACAGCTGCGATCATCAGTGAAGCTCCGAAGGTCCAGGACGCGTGTGTTCGCGTCTTCTTAAGGAGACCCCGGCCGGGATTCGTCATCCAGGCGAGTTCACCGGCGGGATCGGAAGCCGGTCCTTTCCGCCTGTTTCGGTGACCCCATCAGTGACCCCCACCTCGCATCTCGACCCTTGCTGCGGACTGGTATGCCTCCGGCCTCAGCCAGTACGCCACGTCACGCAGGCCACGATGCACCCGTGCGATGCCCGTTTCACCGTCACGGCCGCCTGTGCCGTTGTCAGCACTGCGATATCTAGGCCCCCGGTTCAACGCCGCAGATTGGGGTCACGCCGCGCGTCCGGGCTGATTCAGCACCGACCGCAGCTCCCGGACCTGTCCCGTCAGGTCGCCGGAGGACGCCGGCACGGCGGGTTCGTCGGGTGTTCCCGTCTCGCGCGCGTATATCTGGACAAGCTCGTTCAGCCAGTATCTTCCGGTGCCGGATCCGAAGCTCAACACGCCGGCGTCGACGAGGTCCTCGAGTTGCTCCTCCGCGCTGAGCAGGTCCAGGCCCAGAAGCACCGCCGCCGCCTCCGTGCTCACCTCCGAAGTGCGGATGAGGCTCAACCGGCGGACCGCCGACCGCTGGGCGCTGGTCAGCCCAGCGTGCTGATCAGCAAGCACGGTACGAATCTGCACATCACCAGCGGCCATCCAGGTCAATCGATCGCCCGGTAGTTTCATGCGGTCGACCAGTCCACGCACCGACATGCGGGGGCGGCTGGCGAGACGGTTGGCGACGAGGCGTAGCGCCAAGGGCAGGCCACAGCACAAACGGACCAGCTCGTCGGCCGCGACCGGTTCCGCGACGAGCCGGTGGGGATCATCCAGCATCGCCTCCAACGCCTCGCGGGCTGCCGCGGGATTCAATTCGGCCAACCCGATCCGGTGGCCCGCGTCCAGCCCGGTGAGCGGCCGGCGGCTCGCCACTATCGTGATGCTGTGGGTGCTGTCCACCAGCAGCGGGCGGACCTGAGCCTCATCGGCGGCGTTGTCCAGTCCGACGATCATCGCTATCGTGTGCATCCGCGCCCGGTAGAGCAATACACGGTCCTGCTCCGCGGAGGGGATCTCGACGGCCGGCACACCGATGCGGGTCAACAGATGAGAGAGGGCGTCGGCTGTGGTCATTGGGCGGCTGTCCGACCCGCCGAGGTCCAGGCGGAACCGGCCATCCGCGAAGCGGCTCCGATGTGTGCGGCAGATTTCCCGGCCCAGCGTGGTCTTGCCGATCCCGGGCAGCCCGGTGATGACGATGGGGCCGGTGACCTCACCCTGGTTGTACCGCTCGTCGAACCATCGGGTGAAGGCCGCCATCTCGGAGTCACGGCCGACAGTGAGCGGCGGCGTGCCGGGTTCACCCACGGTATCCCTCGCCGGTGCGGAGCCGATCGAAGAAGGCGGCCGCAGCGCCGCCCAGATGGCCTCGCGATCGCCAGAACCTGGGCCGAGCACGTCGATCAAGGCCTCGATCGTACGACGATGGGGGCGGGTGATCCGATGCCGTTCGAGATCGCCGAGGGTTCGGACACCAACTTGTGCGCGCGCGCTGAGCTGCTCGAGGGTGAGTCCCTCGGCTCGTCGAAGACGGCGGATCAGATCGCCGAGGCAAGAGGGGGTGTAAGCATTCACGGACGTCCTCGATGTGTTGTACGGAAAAGGATAGTTCAGTGCGTCAATGTTCGGTGGTCGATCAAACCTCGCCGAGCCGCGTGTCCCGGTGGGTGAAGACCATCTGTCGCAAATTGAAGTGCGTGGTGTTTCGGATCGTCCATCCGCAGCGCCTTCCTGGCTGTCCGGCGAGTCGCTGGGCGAGCGTCCGGGTTGCGTAATTGTCCAGATCCGAGATCGCCTCGATGTACCTCAGCCCGGCGGTGACGCACACACAAAGCAACTCCTCGACGAGGCGGGGCCCGATGCCATGACCTTGCCAGGCGTCCGCGACGAGCACGGCGAGATCGGCGTGGTCGGGATCGCTCACGGGCCAGGCACACTCGGCCAGTCCCACCAGTTCGCCCTCCACCAATGCGACCTGTCCCAGCCAATGAAGGCCCCTCCTGTCCGGCCGCTCTATGCCGGCAAGATAGCCGCCCGGCAGTCTCGTGGTGCTGGTGAGGAAACGTCTGGTCAGAGTCCTCTCCGAGAAGCCATTCGCAGCCTGACGGAGAAGCTTCAAGTCGTCGGCCCGCCACGAACGAGTCAAAACTGTCGAGACCATGAGTACCAGTACTCCTGTCGGTGTCGGCATCACTGTCGAGTGGAAGACGCAGCCGGCGGCGAGTCTTCAAGCGCGCCGACGTGAGTTAAATCGCGTCGGGTTTCTCCGAGTCGACGCTCTCCAACAGCACGGCCGCTCCAGGCGAACCCCAAGGTGGCCTGAAGGACAGACCTACTCCCCCGTTTGTGTTGATGCTCGGCCACGGATCGGTTGGCCGTCATCGGAGAAGGGGAAACGCCATGAGCGGATCGTCGGACGCGTATGTCATCGGCGGTTCCATCGGGGGTTTGCTGGCGGCGTCCGCCCTGGCCCAGCATTTTGACCGGGTCCTGGTTCTCGAACTCGATCACTTCCCAGCGAACCCGCGCGCTCGTCACGGTGTCCCGCAGGGCCGGCAGGTACACGCTCTGGTGAGCCGTGGCTTGGAGGCTCTCAACGACCTACTGCCCGGATTCACCGACGAGCTTGTCGACGCCGGAGTGGCCACCGGCGACCTGATGGCCGACCTCCAGTGGTTCTACGAGGGGCATCCGCTGCCGTGGGCGAGAATCGGGGTACAGATGATGTCCGCGACCAGGCCGTTACTGGAGCATCAGATTCGGCGCCGGGTCGGGATGCTCGGTAACGTGGGAATCGTCGAGGGCTGTCTGGTGGACGGTCTGCTGACGACTCAGGACCGCAAGCGGGTCATCGGTGTGCGCACGAGCGGGCACAACGGGATCGTCGAGCTGACCGGGGCCGAGCTGGTGATCGACGCGTCCGGCCGGGCCACCCGGGTCCCTCATTGGCTGGCCGGCCTCGGCTTCCGTCAGGTTCCGGCTGATCGGGTGCAGATCGATCAGTCCTATGTCACCCGGCAATACCGGAGGAAGAATCACGACCTCGGCGGAAGGCTCGGCACGGTTTCCATGCCGTTCCCCGGTCAGCCATACGGCGGCTGCGTCATGACCGAGGAGGGGGATCGTTGCGGGCTGATGCTGTGGGGAATGGCGGGTGCCCGCCTGGGCAGCGACGACGCCGACTTGATCGCGGCGGCGGAACAATTGCCGACCGGGATTCTGGCCGACGTGGTGCGAACCGGCGCTCCGACGGGGACCTCCCGCCTCATGCGGTTTCCGGTAGAGCGCCGCTACCGCTATGACCAGACAGATTCTCTGCCGGCCGGACTGATACCGATGGGCGATGCCTTGTGCACGATCAGCCCGTCGCACGCTCAGGGCATGACGGTGGCCGCCGTGCAGGCTCTGGCTCTTCGAAACCTGCTGAAGGGTGGCGAGGCGGACCTTCTAGGACGGTTTCTGGCCGAATCCGCGTCCACCATCGACACCGCGTGGCAGATCGCGACCGGCAACGACGCCCGATTCCTGCCGGGATACGACCCGGCGACCGACCACAGCGCAATTCTTCGCCTTGGAGCGAGCCGCGATCCGATCGTCGCGGCTGCTCTCCTTCGCGTTGTCCAACTGGTCGATCCGCCGACCAGGCTCGCCGACGAAGACATTCTGGCTCGGCTCCGCGACGTACGTCCGGCTCGACCGGAAGCGCCGGCGCAGCGGTAACCCCTGGTCCACTCGCTCGACTGGGAATGGCGCGTCCTACCCACCGTCGCCGGTCGGGTCGGCGAGTTCCGCCGCGAAATGCACGGACGCCGCCACGATAGCCAGGATCCGGCCGCTGGCAAACGCGTTCCTATCGCCACACATGAATCTGTCGGAATTCCGTCGAATCAAGTATTCCTCAAAGTGATGTAGCTCGCGCCGTTATGTCACGGCTGGTCGACCGGAGTGAGCACGTCGATGTCTTTGACAGCATTCCCGGGATTGCTTGACGGCCACTGCGATGTCGCCAGAAAAGGCCATCCAGCTGCAACTACGGCTCCGCTCAGGTAGCCCTGGCCGACGCGGATCAGCCATTGCGTCCCACTCGGTAGTCCCTGCTTGATAACGTCCCGGACCGCGCCCGGGGACACATGAAACGGAGCAGAGCGGGTGACGTTTGCCGAGGATTAGCTTTCCTCCCGTGATCACCGGAAGCCACGAGTGCCGACCAAGACGAATCCCGAGTGGTCCCGGTTCACCAGCCTTGGCCCGCCCGTAGGCGGACTCAGACAAACGCGTCCCGAAGAAGTTCGTCCGCCGGCGGCGAGGTCGGTCCTACGGGCGAGCGGTGGGCGCAGCGAAAGGGAGAGCCTTGACCATCGAGATGATGCCCCTCCGCAGGCCATCAACTGCTGTTGAAAGATTCGAAGACATCTACACCGAGCAAAGCCCTGCGTTGCGCAGGTTCCTGCTCGGATACACCAATGGTGAACCGTACGGAGCCGAGGATCTCCTGCAGGAGACCATGTTGCGGGCATGGCGACGTATCGACTCATTGCCGACGGACGACAAGGAACTCCGGACCTGGCTCTTCACCGTCGGGCGCAGGGTTGCCATCGATGCCGCCCGTCGCCGCAAAGCCCGGCCGATAGAGGTCGGCCTCCCAGCCGCAGCCAACATGGATCGGCCGGACGAGACCGCGGGAGCGGTGCTGGCCGAACACTCGCTCCGGCGCGCACTGCGAGGCCTGACCTCCGTACAGAGGGAGATGCTGACCGAGTTGTACGCCAAGGGGTCGACCGGCGAGCAAGCGGCCGCGCGTTTCGATATCCCGATCGGAACCGTCCGGTCGAGGGTCTATTACGCGCTGCGCCACGTCCGCGCCGTCATGGACGACGACGACTGAACCGGCCGGACGCCGGGCTGTGCCGAAGTATTCAGGACCCAGCGGATGCGCGACGGCAGAGAGGAACTCCCCGTGCCGGGCCAGGAGCGTCAGCCGTCAGGCGCCGAGAATGTGTACGTTGATCTCGCCGGCGAGGTGGGCCATGTCGTCGATCTCGGCCACGTCGACGCCGCGGCAGCGCAGGGCCTCCACCCCTTCGCAGTCGGCAAAGATGGGAGGCCCTCGCAGGGCGATCACGATTCGCCGGATGCCCGCGGCAAGGATCAGGCCCGTGCAGGTGACCGGGCAGGACCGCCGTTACCGCGCAGGGCTCCATCGAGCTGTACATGGTCGCGTGGGTCAGGTCGACGCCGGGACCGCCAGCCAGCTTGCCGAGGGCAGTTTGCTCGCATGGTCACGTGTTCCGACCTCTCCGGTGTATCCGGTTGCCAGCACAGCGCCCCCGGAATCGACGACGATGGCTCCGATGGAGTAGCCGGCAGGCGTCGGCACGGGCCGACGGGACAGCTCGATCGCGGCGGGCCAGCCAGCGCCGATCGTCCCCCACACATTATTCACATTACTCCGATGGTTTCAGCATGTTCCGCAACGCTGCCCCTTTGACTTTCCCGAGGGAGTTGTAAGGCAGTTCCGACAGGACGGTCATTCGGTCTCCATGCAGCGCCCTTGGCTTGAAGCTGTGGGGATTTAACTCGTCTCGCCTCGGATGAGGCTGGCTGCGCGCTCGGCGACGGCGGGGACGGTCGCATTGGTGTTGGCGGCCACGGGGGACGGCATGGCCGAGGCATCGACGACTCGGAGCTCCGAGACACCTCGGACTTGCAGGTCCGGGTCGAGTGCCGTGTCATTATCGCTACCGATGCAGCATATTCCGCCGGGGTGGAAGTAGGTGGAGTCAGTGTGGCGCAGGAGTGTTTTGTCGTCGGCTGCTGTCACGCAGGTGCCATCAATGGGTGTGCCGCTGCCGGCCTCCAGCAGCTCTACTCGAACATCCTTGTCCTCGGACAGTCACGCGGCCAGGACCGATCCCGCCGTGCTCGCACCGATGATCACGTAGTCGACGTCCATGTGACTCCCGAGCTTGTTACCGGTTGCCGCTACAGAGGTTGAAAGGCTGACGGTCGTCGGCGTGTCTACGTGATCTCGGTCGATGTCTTCGGTAGGCCGGATCGATGAGGTATCCGGCTGGTGGTGGCATGAACGCGGCAGCCCGGGTCCGGCGTGAGAAGGTCCGGATCCAGGCCGCGACCATGTTCAAGGAATCGAGATCGACCGCGCAGATCGCTTCTGAACTGCGGGTTTCCCAGAAATCGATCCGTGAGTGGCGACGCCGGTGGACGTCCGGCGGGACGAAGGCCCTGGCATCGGCCGGGCTGGGCGGTGCGGACTGCAAACTCTCCGATGACCAGCTCAAACAGCTCTCCAAGGTTCTTGATCAAGGGCCGGTCGCGCAGGGCTGGGACGATGCCCGGTGGACGCTGGCCAGGGTCGCCGAGGTGATCGAACGCCGCTTCACGATTACCTACACGCTGCGCGGAGTGTCCTATTTGCTGCACCGCATCGGTTACAGCCAGCAGGTTCCCACCCGCCGGGCGATCGAACGCGATCCCGAAGCGATCGCCACCTGGCATCGCCGGCGGTGGCCGTCGGTAAGAGGTTAGCGGCGGCCAAGGGCGCCTGGATCTGCTTCCAGGACGAGGCAGGCCAGGTCCTGCGGCCGCCGGTGGCCAAAACCTGGGCCCGGCGCTGGCACACGCCCGTGGTCGAGGTTTCCGGCAAGGGATCCGGCCGGGTCTCGATCGCCGGGCTGGTTTGCCTCAAGCCCGGGCAACGGGGCCGGCTTGTGGCGCACGAGGGTGCACCGCAACCGTAAAGGCGAGCGTGGCAGCTTCAGCGAGGACGACTACATTGCCTTCCTCGACCAGGCCCATCAACGCTTGCGGGCGCCGATCGTGCTGAGCTGGGACAACCTGAATACCCACGTCAGCGAGCGGATGCGGGAGCTGATCGCCGCCCGGACATGGCTGACCGTGGTCCGGTTACCCGCTTATGCCCCGGACCTCAACCCGGCCGAGGGCGTCTGGCGCTGGATGAAACGCGGCCTGACCAACCTCGCCGCCCGCAGCGTCGACCACCTCGCCGACCTCGTCAGACAACGACTACACGCCTGCCAGCAACGGACCGATCTCCTCGCCGGCTTCTTCGCCAGCACCGGAATGACCCTCGACCCCGAACTACCACGATGAGACAGACGTAAGCCTTTCAACTTCTGTAGCAGCGGCGAGGCTGGCGGACACCGGGGCAGCGGTGACCACCAGCCAGCGATGAGGCAAGCAGGTCAGGCTTCGCCGGGCTCGTCGCCGATCGCGACCGGAACCCCGATCAGGGAGCCGTACTCCGAGAAGGAGCCGTCGTAGTTCTTCACGTTCTTCTTGTCGAGCAGCGCCGAGAGTACGAAGTACGAGTGACTCGACCGCTCCCCGATCCGACAGTAGACGACCGTGTCCTTGTCGTCTTTCAGTCCGGCGTCGGCGTACAGCTTGGCCAGCTCTTCGTTCGACTTGAAGGTGCCATCTTCATTGGCCGCCTTGCTCCACGGGACATTGCACGCGGTCGGGATGTGCCCCGGAACCTGCGACGCCTCCTGCGCAAAGGCGGGAGGAGCAAGCAGCCGACCGGCGAACTCATCCGGGCTTCGCACGTCGATCAGGTTCTTGGTACCGATGGCGGCAACAACCTCGTCGCGGTAGGCACGGATCGACTCGTCCGGCTCCGGAACCCGATACTCGGTCAGCGGCCGATCGGGAACGGCCGTGGTCATGGGCAGACCGTCCAGTTCCCACTTCTTCCGGCCGCCGTCGACAATCCGGACATCCGCGTGACGGTAATACTTGAAAATGAAGTACGCGAACGCCGCGAACCAGTTGTTGTTCCCGCCATACAGAACGACGATGTCGCTCTCGGCGATACCGCGCTCGGACATGAGCGAGGCAAACCCCTCCGGGCTCACCACATCATGCCGGACCTTTTCCTGTAGGTCCGTTTTCCAGTCCAGACGCACGGCCCCGTCGATATGCCCGGTTTCGTAGGCCGTCGTGATTTCATCGACCTCCACAAATACTATGCCCGGCTTGTTCAGATTCTCGATCGCCCATCGGACGTCGACCAGAACCTTGTCCCTGCTCATGAGACTCCTCTGCGTTGGATTCAGGCGTGGAAACGACATCCGCCGCCGAAAATTCGATCGACGTGTCGGCACTCACAGCCGGCCTGGTGCATCAAGGCGACCCAACCCGTCATAGCGGTCAGACCGTGCCTCGACCGCCTTGTCGCGGATCTTCGAAGTTGAGCGGGGTTGAGATGCCCGCAGTGGCGGTAGGTCGTGGCCGCGGCGTACGGCCGCAAGCGCCGCGTCCGGGGCCGGGTGCGGGCGGGCGCGGAGCTGCACCGACGACAACGCTGAGGCGCTCCCCAGACGCGTGCGTGGCTGTGACCGGGAACCCGACGATCGCGCTTGCATTGACACTGATGTGAACGTTGGATTCTGGTCGCGTGAACGACGTGACGAGTTCAGCTACGAGTCCTATCAGGGTCG
>NZ_RJAC01000059.1 GCF_003999975.1 Actinoplanes solisilvae
GTTCGCGCCGCGCCTGCCCAGCCGCCTCGACCGGCTGGCGTTCTCCCTGCTCTGGCATGGTCTGCGCCTGCGCGTGGAGATCCGCCCGCACGAGGCCGTCTACTCACTGCGCGCCCGCGACGGCGACGGCGACGGCGACGCCAAGCTGGAGCTGCGGCACCACGGCGAGCCGCTGGTACTGACCACGGACGCCCCGGTGACCCGGCCGATCCCCACCGCTACGCCGATCCCGTCCGAACCGGCTCAACCGGCCGGACGCGGGCCGATCCGCCGGCGTACGGAGCCGCACGAGCCGTCCACACCGCTCGGGGGACGATGAGTGGATTCTACCGGACGACCGCGACCGTGGCACTCACGTGATGCAGCACGTATCGGCTCACAGACCCGAGTCTCAGCAGGGAGAAGCCGCCTTCACCGCGCGCGCCGAGCACCACCGTCCGCGCCTGAGTCGCAGCTTCGGCGATCACCCGGTACGGATGACCGACGATCGCCTCGACTTGGAGGTCGACGGTGGAGTACTTGCGGTGCCATTCGGCCACCTGCTCGCGGACGGCGACCAGCTCGGCCGTCGAGATCTCCTCTCGATCGATGTCCGGCGCGCCGATCCACGGATCCGGCGGCGGCATCCACGCCCGCACCACCCGCAGCGGCGCACCCCACGCCGCGGCGTGTTCGAAGGCGAACTCGGCAGCGCGATCGGCGTGCGCGGAGTCGTCCAGACCGAGCAGGATCGGCGCGCCCGGTGCTTGGCCGGCCGGTTCACGCACCACCACGACGCTGCACAGTGCGTGCGCGGCGAGTGCCCCGGGCACCGACCCGAGCCAGAAGTCACCGAGCAGACCGTGGCCGCGCCCTCCGACGACCAGCAGGCTCGCCCCCGCCGACAGGTCACGCAGGACGGAGGCCGGCGATCCGTGCCCGATGATGGTGTGCGCCACGACCCCCGGGTATTCGGCCTGCGCCCGCGCGACCGCCTCGGCGAGCATCGTCTCCAACTCTTTCTCGGCGTTCAGATCCGGCCACACCGGCGTGCCGGGGATCATCGAGGCAGCCGGGAGGTAGTCCGGCCACCGCCACACGTAGACCATGTCCACTTCCGCCCCGGTCCGCACGGCCTCGCGGAATCCCCACCGCAAAGCCCGCCGCGCGTCCTGGGAACCGTCATATCCGACAACGATCTTCGTACCGGTCATGGCTCGTACCTCCGGCTCCGCTCGCCTTCGTACCGAGCCTGCGACCGCGATCGCCGCCGGACCAGCGCTGGTCGGCCCGTGCGCGCAGGCCGTTGTCCCTGGCGGCCCTGGTCGCTCTGACGGCTGCGGTCGTAGTGCCGGCCGAGTGGCCCTCTTTCCACGACCAACGGCCCTGACCGCACGCCCGGCCATGAATAACTCTGAAAAAGTGCGACCCGCACCCATCGGAGACCTGCGAGGCAGTGATGATCGCGACCGCGGACAAGGTGTCCTGGAATCGTTCGACGCCGAGGCGCACGTTGCGGGCCTGGTCGGCCGGCGAACCCGACCGGCCCCGGCCGACGGATCCGCCCGAGGTCGCCGCGTTGCTGTCCGACGGCGGCTTCGCGGCGGCTCTGACCGAGCTGGCCGGGACGCTCGGCCGCGACCCGCGGAGCGTACGAGTGGACGCCGCCGCCTGCCTGCGTGAGATGGGCGCATCGCACACCAGGCGCGCGACCAGTGACTGGTCCCGGTTCAGTCACTGGCTGACCCGGGCGCACGAGCTGGTCATCGACCCCGACGCCCTCCGCCGGCTGCGCGTGCTGGACCGTACCCACGCTCTGCTCTTTCCGTTCTCGCACCGGTCCTACCTAGACGGCATCACGATCCCCGCGGCGATCTCCCGCAACGGCGTCGCCGCGCCGTTCGTGCTGGCCGGCGCCAACCTCGACGTCTTCCCGTTCAACCATCTCCTCCGCCGCTCCGGCTTCGTCTACGTCCGGCGATCCACCACCGACGATCCGGTGTATCGCTGTGCGTTGCGGTGGTACATCGCCCAGATGGTCAAGGACGGTCGCAACCTCAGCTGGTCCATCGAGGGCGGCCGGACCCGGACGGGAAAGCTTCGTCAACCCGCGTACGGGCTGCTGCGATACGTGGTCGACGCGGTCGACACGACAGCCGGTCCCGACGCGGTGATCGTGCCCGTGTCGATCGTGTACGAGCAACTGCACGAGATCCCGCTCGTCACGACCGAGGCCCACGGCGCCGCCAAGCGCCCGGAGGATCTGCGGTGGCTGTGGACCTTCGCCCGGGCCCAACGGGAACGCTTCGGCCGCGCCTATGTGCAGTTCGGCGAGCCGTTGTCGCTGCGCGAGCGGCTCGCCGAGCTGCGCGCCGACGCCCGGTCGGCCCCGCGCGCGGTGGAGCGTGTCGCGATCGACACCTGCCGCCGCATCAACCGCGCCACCCCGGTGACCACCACGGCAGTCGTCTGCACGGCGTTGCTCGCCGCCGATCGTGCGCTCACCCTGGACGAGGTGTCGCAGACCGTGGCCCCGCTGGCGCGCTACCTCGCTCAGCGGAAACACCCAGTCGCCGGTGCCGCGGACCTGACCGACCCGGTCACCATTCGGCGAGCGCTCGACGATCTGGTCCGCTCCGGTGTCCTCACCGGTTTCGACGGGAGCACCCACCAGGTGTGGTCCGTCGCCCCGGGCCAGCACCTGGTGGCCGCGTTCTATCGCAACACCGCCGTACACCTGCTGGTCGACCGGGCCGTCGGCGAACTCAGCCTGGTAGCGGCGATGGAGAACGGCGAGCACGGGCTGGCGACCGCCCAGCGCGAAACCCTGCGGCTGCGTGAGCTGCTCAAGTTCGACTTCTTCTTCCCGTCGCGCGCCGAGCTGGGCGCCGCCATGGCCGCCGAGCTCGCCACCGTCGACCCTCGGCAGAACGGGGAGCTGCACGATTTCGGCCCGGCCGACGCCCGGCGCTGGCTGCGGGACAGCGATCTGCTGGTGGCCGACCTGGTGCTCCGGCCGTTCCTGGACGCCTATCTGGTGGTGGCCGAGCTGCTGGCCGCCTGGCCGGACTTCGAGCCGTTCGACGCGGCCCGCTTCCTCGACGAGTGCCTGCGGCTGGGCCGGCAGTGGGCGTTGCAGAAACGGGTGGCGAGCGAGGAGTCGGTGTCGCTCGAGCTGTTCCGGCCGGTCCTGCGGCTGGCTGAGCATCGCGGCCTTCTCAACCCGGGCGCGGAGGCGACCGAGCGGCGCGACGACTTCCGGGACCAACTGCGCGCGACCGTACGCCGGGTCCACGTGATCGCCGGCCTGCACGAGGGGAAGCGGTCATGAACGTCACCGCCGCCGACGTCACCTCCGCGGTCCGCGACGCTCCGCCGGGACCCGAGGTCGCCGCCTTCTTCGACCTCGACGGAACCCTGGTGCACGGCTACACCGCCGGCCACATCTACCTCGACCAGATCCGCCAGGGGGAGGTCGGCCCGCTGGAGTTCGCCCGCATCACCGCCGCGGCGGGCGACGGCCCGCAGGCAGTGGGCCGGGCCAGCCTCGCCGCCCTGCGGGGGCGGACGACCGAGGCGGTCACCGAGATCGGCGAGCGTCTGTTCGTGGAGAAGATCGCGGGCACGCTGCGGCCCGAGGCCCGTGACCTCGTCCGGGCTCACCAGCGTCGGGGCCACACCCTCGTCATCGCGTCGTCGGCGACCCGCATGCAGGCCGAGCCGGTGGCCCGGGACCTGGGCATCCCCCACATCGTCTGCACGGAGCTGGAGGAGGAGGACGGCGTGCTGACCGGCCGAAGCCCCACCGGCCTGCTGTGGGGCCAGGCGAAGGCCGACGCGGTCCGCGCCTTCGCCCGAGCCAACCGGATCGATCTGCGGCGCAGCTACGGCTACGCCGACGGGCCGGAGGACATCGCGTTCCTGACCGCGGTCGGACGTCCGTACCCGCTGAACCCGCAGCCCGCGCTGCGCCGGGCGGCCGAGGATCTCGGGTGGCCCGTGCTGGCCCTGCGCGAGCCCAGGTCACCCGGGTTGCGCTCCTACGTCGGCACACTCGGGGCGTTGATCGGCGCGAACGTCGGCTTGACCACCGGCATGACACTCGGATGGCTGACCGGTGACCACCGGCTCGGCGTCAACGCCGGCACCGGGCTCGCCGCTGACCTGGGCCTCGCCTTCGCCGGTGTACGACTCCAGGTGGTGGGAGAACGCAACCTCGAAACCCGCCCGGCCGTGTTCATCGCCAACCACCAGAGCACCCTCGACGCGCTCGTCCTCGGCGCGTTGCTGCGGCACGACTTCACCGCTGTGGCCAAGAAGGAGGCGCGCCTGGATCCCCGGATGATCGTCATCGGCGCGGCCCTGGACCCGGTGTGGATCGACCGCTCCGATCTGACCAGGGCGAAAGCCAGCCTGGACGAGGTCGTACGACGGCTGCGTGACGGTGTCTCGATCCTCATCCTGCCCGAGGGCACCCGCATGCCGACGCCGCGGCTCGGCCGCTTCAAGAAGGGCGCTTTCCACATCGCCCGGCAGGCCGGCGTACCGATCGTGCCGATCGTGCTGCGCAACACCGGTGAGCTGGCCTGGCGCCGGTCGCTGATCGTCAACCCCGGCACCGTCGACGTCGCCGTCCTCGACCCCGTTCCCACCAGTGGGTGGACCGCAGGCCCGCTCGACGAACGAATCGCGGAGGTGCGCCAGCGGTTCGTCGACACGCTCGACCAGTGGCCCACCAGCCTGTGATGTCCATTCTCCTGAGCTGCGCAGGCTGCGTGGCTCGCTCAAGTGACAGGCAACTGCACGAGCACCTCCAGACGCTGGGTTTACTGCAAGTGGGCATCGAGGATTTCTTGGTCACTGCCGGCCTGCCGCTCGCGATCGACGGTCTCCGCAAGCGGATCCGCCACCTCGGACGGCGTGTCCCGTTTATGACAAATTCAAGCCGTCAGCCGAACCGGGGCACCAGCACGACCACGGCGGTTTCGGTCGGCCTCAGCGCCGCGTAGGTGTCAGCTTCGGGTCGAACTCGTGCCACCGGGTCCACAGCCTCGTCCGTTCGTCCCCCGTGGCCGCGTGTGCTCGGACGGACCTCTGCTCACCCGCCATGTCGACGGTGGCGCCCGGGTGGGCCCGGCCGATAGTCCCACCCGTGAGCACGGAGGTGACATCGGGGTCTTTCGGCCCTGACCCGCTCGCTCCAAGGCCTGGGACCGTGGAGGTCCGAGGAACCCCGGAGGTGTTTACCGATGACCAAGCAGGCGCACGACGTGACCCGCACCGAGGCCCGCGACGCCCTGGAACTGGCCGCCCGGCTCGCGCTTCGGGCGCCGTCGGTGTTCAACAGCCAGCCGTGGACGTGGCGCATCACCGGTGACGTGCTCGAGCTGACGTCCGACCCGGACCGGCGCCTCGGCATCACCGACGCTGAGGGCCGCCTCTTGCTCCTCAGTTGCGGCGGCGCCCTGCACCACGCGCGGGTCGCCCTGGCCGCCGCGGGATGGCGCGCCGAGGTGCAGCGGTCTCCCGAGGAGCGACGTCCGGACCTGCTCGCCCGGATTCGGGTCGTCGGTCGCATCGAACCCGATCCGGTCGCACGGGAACTCGCCGCGGCGATCAGTCAGCGGCGCACCGACCGCCGCGCCTTCGGTGAACGACCGGTGGCCGAGCAGACCCTGACCCGGCTGCGAGGCCTGGTCGAGGCCCAGGGCGCCTACCTGCACGTCGTGCCGGACGACCGCGTACCCGAACTGGCCATCTCGGTCGACCTGGCCGCCGACGCCAACTACTTCGACCCCGGGCACCGCACCGAGCTCACCGACTGGACTCATCGTCCGGCCTGGACCGGTGACGGCGTGCCACCGGCCACGGCGGTCGGGCCCAGCCTGCGCCGCGTGCCCGTGCGCAACTTCCTGCCCGACGGGTCCCCCGGCATGCTCGCCGGCGCCGACCATGACGAGGGCGCCACCTATGTCATCGTCTTCGGCATGACGGACCGGCCGGTCGATCTGTTGCGCGGCGGAGAAGCCATGTCCGCCCTGCTGCTGCAGGCGACATCCGAGGGCCTGGCCACCGCACCCATCAGCGAGGCCGTCGAGGTCGCCTGGCCTCGCATCCTCCTGACCCGTCTGTTGTCCGGGATAGGCGAGCCCTATCTGATCGTCCGGCTCGGCTATGTCGAGTCGAGGGAACCCGTTCCGCCGTCGCCACGGCGTACGCCGACCGAGGTCATTCAGATCGACGAGTGACCGAAGGGTCCGTCAGTCGAACGGCGCCGGCTCACTCCCGGCCTGGTCGGCGCGGCGGCCGTCAACGACGGTGCCGGACCCGGCGGACCAGTGACACGAGCTGGACGGGGACGGCGATGATCGAACCGGCGATGCCGAGGATCAGCAACACGCGCATTACCGTCGTCCACCACGATCCGGCGCCGAAGTCGAACGGGAAGACCTGCCAGAACCGGACGAGTACAGCCAGCCCGATCCCGGTCGTGACGATCCCGCCGGCCGGGACCAGCGACGAGGAGGGACGTACCAGGTAGACGAGGTTCGCAGCCAGCCCGACCGCGAGGGACACGTTGACCATCACGAGGACATGTACGGTCTCGGCGGTGAGGAAGGGCAGTGCCTCCCAGCCCGGCCTGGCGTTGACCAAGTAGAGCAGAACGGCGTTGACGGCGGCCGCGACGGCGTACCCGGTGCGCAGAGTTCCCACGGGCTTGTGAGCGGCGGTGTTGACGGTCATCGTGCGTCCTCCGCTGGTGATCCGGCGGGCGTGGCCACGCGCGAGGCTGGCCACGCCCGAACGGGCGGTCAAGAGGTCAGGTGCACAGGACGGTGGGTGAACTGCTCGATGTCGCCCGCGGTGACGTCGAGCAACTGGTAAGCCAGGTCGGCCAGGGCGCGTGCGGTGGCGAGCTCGTCGCCGATCTCGGGCACCTCGGTGTCGGCCGGACGGCGACGAGCCACACCCGTCCCGCGCAGCGGATTACGGGCGTCGGTGTGCAACACCGCCACGGCCCGGGTCTGGCGCTCATCCTCGTTCTCGTCGATGTTCACCTCGATCGTCCAGGTCCTGGTGTGAACCATGACTGCACCTCCGTTCGGTAGCGTTGCCTCCATCGCATCTCGTGGTACGCCGGGTGGCCAGTGCCGAAGGTCCCGGCGACCCGGTTCGCGGTCCTCGGGACGGATCGCCGGCAAAGGGGGCGCGGGAATCGACCTCGAGCCAGTCGGTCAGGTCGCCGAAACAACCCGGGCACCAGCTCTCAGACACCGCCTCCGCCCTTCGGTCGCGTCAACCTCCCGGCGACCTCGTGGTTGTCCGGGCCGGCAGGGCCGAAAGACCCGTCCGGCGGGGGTGGCGGGACTCCCAGCTGTGGTGACAGGCACGGGTCAGGCCCCTGGTCCGGGCGGTGCCGCTCGGAGTGCCGGCGGATCAGCATCGCCACGAGACTCGCGGCCAGCTTCGCGACCACGAGAATCGCCAGCAGGTAGAGGATCTCCATGGTGACCTCCTCAGGCCAGAGCAGATCGGCGCGTCCGTGGCCATGAGTCCAGCATCGGAGCGGAGGCAACGACCGGGACAGTGCCGTTGGGCCCCCGGTTCAGTGACCGTCGGCGGAATGCTCGCCGAGCAGGCGGGTCGCGAGCACGGCCGCCTGGGTCCGCCGCTCGAGGCCGAGTTTCGCCAGGACGCTGGAGACGTAGTTCTTCACCGTCTTCTCGGCCAGGAACATGCGGCCGGCGATCTCGCGGTTGGTCAGCCCCTCGGCGATGAACTCAAGGATCCGCCGTTCCTGTTCGGTCAGGGCGGCCAGCTCGCGCGGCTGTTCCACCCCGTGCCGGATGCGCTCGAGCACCCGCTGGGTCACCGCGGGGTCGAGCAGCGACTGGCCCTCGGCCACCCGGCGCACCGCGTCGACCAGGTCAATGCCGCGGATCTGTTTCAGCACGTAGCCGGAGGCGCCCGCCATGATCGCGGCGAACAGCGCTTCGTCGTCCTCGTACGAGGTGAGGATGAGACCTTTGATGGTCGAGTCGACCGCGCGTACGTCTCGACACACGTCGATGCCGTTGCCGTCGGGCAGCCGGGCGTCGAGGATCGCCACGTGCGGCCGCAGGGCGGGAATGCGGCGGGTGGCCTCGGCGGCCGAGCCGGACTGGCCGACCACCTCGATGTCGCCGGCCGCCTGCAGCAGGTCGGCCAGGCCACGCCGGACCACCTCGTGGTCGTCGAGCAGATAGACCCGGATCATGCGTCCTTTCTACCGCGCCACCCGGCCGCGCCCCAGGGCCGTAGGTCCCGCCGACGCCGGCAAGGCGCACATCCGGCGACCGATGACCGCTCCGGCCGCCGGTGTTCGAGACCTCCGGCCCCGATCATGTCGTCCTCCGGGCCAGTCCTGTCTTTCAGCCGGCCACGAAGACCGGGCAGCGGGCGTCCCTCAGGACAGCGCGGCTCACCGAGCCGAGCAGCGGCAGCGCGCTGCCGGCGTAGGCGTGCCGGCCGACGATGACCGCCGCCGCGTCCGCGGAGGCCCGGATCAGCGCGGCGGCCGGCGCTTCATCCACCAGACGCCGGTGCACTCGAAGCCCGCCGACAACGTCGACACGGTCGGTGGCCACCGCGTGCGGCGCGGCGTTCACGACGATCAGCTCGCAACCGCGAGCCCGTGCCTCCTGAAGGGCGAATTGGACGGCCGGGGAAGTCGTGCCGGGCAGCTCGACGCCGACGACGACCGGGCGGTCGCCGAGACCTCCTCCGGCCGGCCGTCCGGCTGCTCGGACCACCATCACGACGCCGGGATGCAAGCTCGCCACCCGGTCGCCGATGCCCAGGCCGAGGGCTGTAGCGGCAACGCCGTGCCGGTGACCGATCACGACCAGGCTCGCGTCGGCGGCCTGGGACAGCAGCAGCGACGCCGGCGAGCCGACCAGCTGCCGGCTGGTCACCGCGAGGGCCGGCGCATACGCGTGCACCCGGGCGCCGAGGCGTTCGAGCAGTCGCATGCCGTCGTCGCGCAGGGCCGGACGCAGCGCGCTGCCGCGCTGGACGTGCACGATCCGCAACCCCCAACCGCGCAGCTCCGCCTCGATGGCGGCGTGATCGACCGCGAGGCAACTCGCCGGCGAGTCGTCCACACCGACCATGACGACGCCCGCGACCGTCGGCGGCCCGCCGGGCTCGGGAGCGGCGGCGGGATCGGGAGCGGCGGCGGGATCGGCGTCCCGGTAGCCGGCCGCTCCCTGATAGCGATCGACCGCCTCGCTGTATCGCGAGGCGCCCGCGGAGCCGGCGCCCCGCGACCGCGACTCGTGCTCGATGCGCAGCTTGTCCAGGTCACTCATGGTTCACACCTCCATCGGGAGGAACAGTCAGCGGATGGACATCGTCGTCCCGCTCGGCCAGCAGGCGCATCGCGCGGCGGTACTGGCCGGATGTGATCTCGTGGCGCAGCAGGCCGGCGACCAGCGCGCCCTCAAGACTGCTCGGCTCCGGCGCGGCATCGGGCCGCGCGGCCTCGGCGTCCGGGTAGGACCCGCGACTCGAAGCCGGGCAGGAGTGAACCCGGACGCCGGCGAACCGTCGTAGGCGAACTTCCCCTCCGCTCGATCGTCGGGGACAAGGGGCGGCCACCTCACTTTCGAGGGGTCACCCGGAAGACCGGGTAGTCGGCCGCGACCCGCTCGAACTCGGCGAGCGGGGCTCGCCGGTCGACCGGCACGTGCGCCCGTGCGCCGGGCGCGACGACGAGGTATTGCCTCAGGATCGGCGCTCGTTCGGCCGGGTCGACCTCGACAAGCCGGACCGGACGGCGGCGGCCGTGGCGCAATACCGCCTCGCCGTTGGCCGCCCGCACGTTGGCGACCCAGTTCGCCCCGTTGCCCAGCATCGAGACGAGGTAACGCTCGCCCCGGAAACGCGCGATCACGAGCGGGCAGGAGACGGTGTGACCGCTGCGCCGGCCGGTCACCTCGAGGGTGACCCAGTCCGGCGGGGCGAAGATCGCCCGGCCAAACTGGAACGCCGACAGCCGGTTGAGCGAGCGGGCCAGGCGGCTCGGGCGACCGCCGCGATACATCCGGCGACGCATCGCCCCGGTGATGATCATGACGGCCTCCGGGGCTCCCGCACGATGTAGACCGGGCAGTCGGCGTGGTGCAACAGCTGAATCCCGACCGAACTGAGCGCTGTACCGGCGATGAGGCCGTGCCCTCGGCTCCCCACCACGACCAGCCGTGCGGTCGCGGACGCCCCGGCCAGCGCCGCGGCGGCGCCCTCCGGTGTCACGACCACCTCGACCGGCACGTCCGGGTACTTGTCACGCCAAGGCTCCAGCTGCTCGTGAATACCGGCCCGAACCGCGTCGCGCGACTCGACCGGCACCAGGCCACGGACCACCACCAGGGGTGCCACCCGCCCGGCGGCCTGCCCGAACGCAGTCTCGAGAACCAGATCCGCCGCCGGGGAGTCGTCCACGCCCACAACAACGGGACCCTCGAACAGATCACCACCACGGCCGCGCACCACGACGACGGAGCATGGCGGGTGGGTCGCAACGCGTTGACTCACGGAGCCAAGCAACAGGCCGGCGAAGCCGCCACGGCCACGGCTGCCGAGCACCGCGAGTTCGGCATCCTCAGCGTCGGCCAGCAGACGGGATGCCGGGTTACCGATCAGGGGGTCACCGTCCACGTCGACCTCGGGCGCGGCGACGCGGGCCTCGTTGATCGCCGTGGCCGTGAGGCTGTCGGCCCGCTTGCGGGCGAGGTCGAAATACTGGTTGCTCGTGTCATAGCGCGCCTCGGGCCACTCCCAGTCGAAGACATGTGTGACTCGCAGGGGCAGGCCCCGCCGTTGTGCCTCGCGGGCCGCCCAGCGCACCGCTGCCGTGCTCGGCGCGGTGCCGTCGGCCGCCACGACGATCGGATGAACCCTCATGACGCCTTCCTCTCGCGGTTTCCCTCAGCGTCCGGCCGATCGCGGTCGCAATGGCAGTGCCGCAGGTCCCGGACCCGCCGGCCGAAAGACCCTGCGGGTACGGCAGGCCCGGTTCAGGCGGGCGACGCCGCGCGGATCTGCGCCGCGATCTCGCGGGCCCATGCCCGTACGCGCTGGGGGTTGCGGAAGTCGCCGGCCTGACCCGTGCGCGCCATCCGCCGGGCGAGGAAGCCCAGCCACCCCCGGGCCTCGGCGGTCATCCGGCCGCCGAAGGTGACGTGCTCACGCGCGTGAAGCTCGTGCGACGCCTCCTGGGCGTGGTGGCCGGGCGTCAGAGGACCGTCGTCGGCCGAGGTGTCGAGAGGCCCGCTGCTGAAGAGCCAGACCGGCTTGCCGGCGAAGGCCCCGGCATGGCGGCGCACGAAGCGTCGGACGTCCGGATGCCAGCCCGCCGCGTAGACGGCCGAGCCGAGGACGAGCGCGTCGCAGCGCTCGACGTTCGAGACGTCGGCGGCGGGTGAGAGCCGCACCTCGAGCCCCGTGTTCCGCATCTCCTCGGCGATCCAGCCGGCGATCTCCGCGGTGCCGCCGCCGGTGCTTCCGTACGTGACAAGGACGACCACGACACACCTCCAAACCCTCGGCCTCCACGGTGTTCCCGCCAGGCAGGGCCGCGGTAGGGACCAAAGTCCCCAGAATGCGTCCGGACAGAATCCGGTGCGGACCAGATCTCCCGAACGGCCACGCGCAAGCCCGGCCGCCATCAAGCGGCCGGGCTCGGAGCCGTGGCTCAGATGAGCCAGCGGTTCTTCTGGACGATCGGCAGGGACGCCCACCACCGGCCCAGACCCCAGGTGTGCC
>NZ_RJAC01000006.1 GCF_003999975.1 Actinoplanes solisilvae
CGCCAAGCCCATGCCTTCTTCCAGCACCGCACCGACAGCCAGAACCTGACCACCGCCGCGCCCTGGACCTCACCCTGGCTGCCGCCGGGTTACGGACAAAACTTCTGGCCAGGCGCTTAGAAGGGCGGCGGCATCCGTGATCTGTTCGTGACCTGAACCCGCGAACCGGCCCGGGCGAGGCGGCATCACACCTGATGTAGAAGCAGCCGGGGCATCGGGGGAACATCATGAAGTTCAGCATCAAGTCGGTCGCGGTCGCCACGGTCGTCGTCGCCTGGGCGGCCCTGCTGCCGGCCCCGGCCCAGGCCGCCACCGCAGCCGGGCAGGCGCGGATCAGCCGTGACGGCGTCTTCTTCACCGCCGCCCGCGGCGCGGTCAACGACATCGTCCTCACCCGTTCGGGTCGCACGGTGACGATCGACGACCGGGTCGCGATCAAGGCGGGCGTCGGCTGTGTCGCCGTCCGCGGCGACAGCACCAAGGTGCGGTGCACCACGAACGTCGCTCTCGGCTACATCAGCGTGGACCTGGGGGACAAGAACGACCGGCTCCTCAACAAGACGTCCGCACGGGCGGCGGTCGACGGCGGCTCGGGCAACGACCGGCTCACCGGAGGCCCTGGCCGGGACGGCCTGCTCGGCGGCGTCGGCAACGACACGGTCAACGGCGGTGGCGGCAACGACATGCTCAGCGGCGGGTACGGCAACGACGTCCTCGACGGAGGCTCGGGCAACGACACTCTCGACGGCGGGTACGGCTCTGACGTGATGCGCGGTGGCCAAGGGAGTGACACCGTCTACTACGGCATCAGCCTCTACGCCGTCTCGGTGGACCTGGACGGCTCCCGAGGTGACGACGGCGCGCGCGGCGAGGGCGACACCGTCGGCGCCGACGTCGAGAACATCGAGGGCAGCGGCCAGAACGACCGGCTGATCGGCAACTCGACGCACAACCGGATCTACGGTGGCGGGGGCAACGACTACATCTCGGGCGGCGCGGGCCACGACATCCTGGTCGGACAGTCGGGCAACGACACGCTGCTCGGCGGGGCCGGTAACGACCACCTCGACGGTGAGCTCGAAGGCAGTCGCTACGTCAACCCGGCCGCGCGGGACAACCTCAACGGCGGCAGCAGCGCCGGGCGGGGCGACATCTGCGTGGCCGGCAAGAAGAGCAAGCTGACGAGCTGCGAGATCCGCCGCGTCTCCTGAGGCGCTCGCATCGGGCCGCCGGTCAGAGCCTCCCCTTCACAGAGGTCTTGCCGGCGGCCTTTCCGGCGTACATGCGGTCGGCCAGCGCGGGGAAAGCGTTGGCGGCCAGCACGGCGAAGCGGTATTTCGCGGGGACCATCACACGGCGACGGGGCCGGCGCAGCGCTTTCTCGACGGCGGCCGCGACGATCTCGGGGCCGGGCAGTCCCGGACGATTCGGGTTGGCGTCACCGGCGATGTAGCCGGGCTCGACGAGGGTGACACCGATTCCCGTGCCGGCGAGCTCACGGCGTACGGAATCGGTCATGCCCCGCAGGGCGAATTTCGTCGCCGAATAGACGCCGCTGATGCCGACCTCGCCGGCGATCGAGCCGACATTGACGATCGCGCCCGAATTCTGGGCCCGCATCACCGGCACCACGGCACGCATCAGACGGATCGGGGCCAGCAGATTCACCTGGATCATGCCCTCGATCGCGTCGTCGTCGGCCAGGACCGAGGCCACTCCGCCGACTCCGGCGTTGTTCACCAGCCCGTCGAGGCGGCCGGTCAAGGCGACCGCTCGCGACACCAGCGCCTCGATGGCGGCCGGGTCACGAACGTCGGTCGGCACCGCGACCGCACCCGGCAATTCGGCCGCGATCGCCTCGAGTTTCTCAGCGCGCCGAGCGGCCAGCACGACCGTGACCCCGTTGCGAGCGAGCCGTTCCGCCGTGACACGGCCGATTCCGCTCGACGCGCCCGTCACGATTACCACCGGCATGACTCACTCCGATCCGAGAAAACGGCGCCCCCGGGCCCGGCGGCGCCGTCATTCCTGCGGATCAATCTATCGCTTGCTGTGGTACGCCTCCACGATGTGGCTCGGGATGCGACCGCGCTCGGAGACCTCGTAGCCGTTCTTGTTGGCCCACTCGCGAATCGCCTGGTTCTGGTCGCGGCTCGCGCGGCCGGTGCTCGCCGGGGCGGAGCGCCGGGTGGGCGAGGCCACCGCGGTGCGGCCGACGCGGGTCGCGGCATTCAGGAAGGGGTCGAGCGCCTTACGCAACTTTCCGGCGTTCTTCTCGGACAGGTCGATCGTGTAGTTCACACCGTCCAGTCCGAACTCGACGGTGCGGTCGGCCTCTCCGCCGTCGATGTCGTCGGTCAGAAGGGTTATTACCTGCTTGGCCATGGTGTGCCCCGCTCCTGTAACGAAGTCATTTGAACCACGACTATGCGCCGTGAATGTCGATACCGGTTTCATTCTGTCTCGCGATAAGTCTCAGTGCAAATTGCCCCCTTCCGCATGTCGCAATTCTGCCCGTCTAACACCGGTCAGGTGGGCCGTTCCGGCGGGCTACCTCTCGGTAGCCGAGCGACTCTTTTCATGTTCGTGAATGTCCTGTAACGTGTTCTGGGAGCGCTCCCAAACTGCCTGTCCCCACGGGATCCCCCACTCCTGGAGCTGAAGATGAGACGTCTCCTCCACGCCGGACTCGCCGCCGGGCTGCTGGCCACCGCCGCCCTGGCCGCCCTCGTCACCGCCGGTCCGGCCGCCGCCGACGCCGAGATCTGCGAGCAGTACGGCACGGCCACGATCGGCGGCCGCTACGTCGTGATGAACAACCGCTGGGGCACCTCGGCCCAGCAGTGCATCAACGTGACCAGCACCGGGTTCGCCATCACCAGCCAGCAAGGCGTCGGCAGCACCAGCGGCCCTCCGGTGTCCTACCCGGCCGTCTACCTCGGCTGTCACTACAGCCGCTGCTCGCCCGGCACCAACCTGCCGATCCGGGTCAGCGACATCGCGAACGCGACCAGCAGCATCAACTACCAGTACGTCTCGGGGGCGACCTACAACGCCTCGTACGACATCTGGCTCGACCCAGCACCGAAAACCGACGGGGTCAGCCAGCAGGAGATCATGATCTGGTTCAACCGCCAGGGCTCGATCCAGCCGATCGGCTCGGTGGTGGGGAATGCCACGATCGGCGGGCGTACGTGGCAGGTGTGGCAGGGCAGCAACGGCGCGAACGCCGTCGTGTCCTACGTGGCCCCCTCGGCGATCACGAGTTGGAGCTTCAGCGTCCTCGACTTCATCCGGGACGTGCAAAATCGCGGCGCCATCACCAGCGGTTGGTATTTGACAAGCATTCAGGCGGGATTCGAGCCGTGGATCGGCGGCGCCGGCTTGGCCGTGACTGATTTCTCGGCGCAGGTCAACGGTAACGGCGGCACTCCGAGTAATCCCACGACTCCGCCGCCGGGCGGCACGGCGTCGTGCCGCGTCACCTACGCCACCAACACCTGGAATACCGGCTTCACCGCCAATGTGACAGTGGCGAATACCGGATCGACACCCGTGAACGGATGGCAGCTCGCCTTCACCCTGCCCTCCGGCCAGTCGATCACCAGTTCGTGGAACGCCGCATTGACCGGATCAAGCGGCGCCGTGACCGCCCGCAACATCACGTGGAACGGCACGATTCCGCCCGGCGGCAGCACGTCGTTCGGTTTCCAAGCCAACCACACCGGATCAACCGCATCACCGTCCGTTTTCACCCTGAACGGCGCTCGCTGCGCCGTATAACGGCCCCGAACCCGAGCCGCCCTGTCGCCGATTCTCCGACGCCGGGGCGGCTCGTCCCATTCCGCGCGCCGAAAGAATCCACCCGGCAACCTGTTTCGGATCGCACGGCGAGATCGCGGGGCCGGTTCGCCGGGGCCGGTTCGCGGGGCCGGTTCGCGGGGACAGTAGGAGTGCGGTCAGAGGATTCGGGCTCGGTGGTCTCGGGTGATGCCGTGCAGATCGCAGCTGTGGCCGGGCTTGCCGGGGCACAACACCCACAGCTCGGACGCGACCGCCTGGTAGAGGCGCCACGGGGACTCACCAGTGACGTCTTCGCGGTCGATCATGCGGCCACCGCGCGAGGGCGGCCCGGGATAGCGGGGCAGGATCTCGTCGAGCGAGCCGGCCGAGACCTCGCGAGCTTCACCCACCCCGTACACCGCCTGGCCGTGATAGGCGGGAACGGTGGAGTCGAAGACTGTGAGGCTCACGTCGGGGCGGGCCGTCAGGTTGCGGGAGTGGTCGGCGTCGGCGGCCGAGAGCCAGTAGAACTCCCACGGCGGCGACCACGAGAAGTAGACCGGTGTGGTCCACGGCCGTCCGTGGCGGGTGACCGTGCCGAGGGTCAGGTAGCGGTTGGTGTCGAGGAGCTCCCGGGCATGCGCGGCGAGGCTCTCGTGCGGCTGATCGGGATCCGTCATGCCGGCCAGAGTACGAGGAAAAACGCCGTCGGCAAGCGAGACGACCGCGTCCTGTGGACAACGCCGGCGGACCCCGCCAGGGCCTGTGGACAACGCCGACGCCTGGCCGGATCCCGTGCGAAAGTGGGCGCCGGAAGCTGCTCGATGGGAGGAGGATCAATGAGTGGGCAGGCGAAGGGCGCCGGGCGCGGCGGCGGGAACAGCCGGGGACACCGGGGCGATCGGGGACAACCGCGCGTAGCCCGACGACGGGCTGGGGCGCGGGTCGGGTTCGCCCTTGTTGGGCCAGAGGGCGACCGCGCGTTCGGCCAGGGCCGTGATCGTCAGGGAGGGGTTCACGCCGAGGTTGGCGGGAACGGCCGAGCCGTCGATGACGTGCAGACCCTCGTATCCGAAAACGCGGTGATAGGCGTCGATCACGCCGGTGTCCGGGGAGGCGCCGATGGTCGCGCCGCCGAGAATGTGCGCGGTCATCGGAATGTCGAAGATGTCGCCGACCGTGCCGCCCGGGTGGCCGCCGATCCGTGTGGCGATGCGCCGCACCGCGTCGTGCCCGACCGGGATCCACGTCGGATTGGGCGCGCCGTGCCCGGGTCCGGTCGTCAGCCGTCCGCGGCGGGTGCGGCGCACGGTGAGCGAGTTGTCGGCCGTCTGCATGACGAGCGCGATGATCGAGCGTTCGCTCCACCGCCGCACCGACAGAGAGCGGAGCAGCACGTACGGGTGCCGCAGCGCCTGCCCCAGGAATCGCAGGGGCCGGGGGATCCGCCCGCCGCCGTCCACGAGCAGCGTCGACAGCAGCCCCATCGCGTTGCTGCCCGGTCCGTAGCGCACCGGTTCGATGTGGGTCGTCGGGTCCGGGTGGAACGACGACGTGATCGCCACCCCCTTCGAGAACGGCTCGGCCGGCACCGAGCCGGCCTGCGCCCCCAGCAGCGCCTCCGAGTTTGTGCGGGTCAGCGCCCCGAGCCGCGACGACAACCGTGGCAGCACTGCGGTGTCGCGCATCTTGTGCAGCAGCGACTGCGTCCCGAGCGCCCCGGCGGCCAGAATGACGTCGCGTGCGGTGAACGATCCCCGAGACGTCTCGACGGTCCAGCCCTGATCCGACGGCCGCAGCGACAACACCGTTGTGGAGGGATGCACCACCGCTCCCGCGCGCTCGGCCAGATACAGATAGTTCACGTCGAGCCGGTTCTTGGCCCCCACCTTGCAGCCGATCATGCAGTTGCCGCACTCCGTGCAGCCCGTGCGCGGTGGCCCGGCGCCCCCGAAGTACGGGTCGGGCACCGTCTGGCCCGGCGCGCCGAAGAACACCCCTACGGGCGTACGCCGGAAGGTCGCCCCCACCCCCATCTCCTCGGCGACCTCACGGATCACGACGTCGGAGGGTGTCATGGTCGGCTGCTCGGTGACGCCCAGCATGCGCGACGCCTGGTCGTAGTAGGGCGACAGCTCGTCGGCCCAGTCGGTGATCCCGGCCCAGTGCCGGTCGGCGAAGAACGTGGCCGGCGGCCGGTAGAGCGTGTTCGCGTAGACCAGCGAACCGCCCCCGACCCCGGCTGCCGACAGCACGACGATGTCCTTGAGCAGCGTGATCCGCTGCATGCCGCGCAGCCCGAGGCGGGGCGCCCAGAGGAAGTTGCGCAGGTCCCACGACGTCTTCGGCAGCGTGGCCGGGGTGAAGCGCCGGCCCGCCTCGAGCACGCCGACCCGGTAGCCCTTCTCGGCCAGGCGCAGCGCGCTCACGCTGCCGCCGAAGCCACTGCCCACGATTACGACGTCGTAGTCCGCCACGGCCTCACTCTCGCATTACCCTCCGGTAACCAAAAGGGTTTTCAGGTGCCGTCCCGACGCCGCGTCCGCGAATGCCTGGGCCGCGTCGTCGAGATCGTGCGAGGCGGTGACCATGGCCGAGACGTCGACCCGGCCCGAGACGAGCAACTCCATCGCGGTCGTGAAGTCGTCCGGCAGATAGGTGGCGCTGCCCTGAATGCGCAGCTGGGCGTCCTGGATCAGCGGCAGCGAGATCGTCACGTCGGCCGGCGGCACCCCGATCACCACGACCGTGCCGCCCTTGGTCGCCATCCCGAGTGCCTGGTCGGTCGTCGACTGCGAAGCCACGCAGTCGAACACAACGTCGGCGCTTTCCCCGAGCGCGGCGCGAACGAGAGCGACCGCGTCGGCGTCGGTGGCATCGATCGCGGCGTCCGCCCCGAAGCTGAGCGCCCGTTCCCGCGACGCCGCCGACCGCGCGGTCATCACCACCTGCCGCGCTCCGAAGGCCCGCGCGACCTGCAACGTCAGAATCCCGATCGTGCCCGCCCCGAGAATCGCCACGGCTTTGTCCCGTACGCCGTCGGCCAGCCCGACGGCGTGCACCGGAGTCCCCAGCGGTTCGATGAACGCCGCGGCCCGCCAGTCGAGCTCGTCCGGGATCACGTGCAGCCGACGCTGATCGATCGTGAACAGATCGGCCATGCCGCCCTGGTCGTGCGCGCACCCGAAGAACCGCAGCCGTTCGCAGATGTTCTGCCGCCCGGCCAGGCACTGCTTGCACTCCCAGCACGGCAGGAACGGCTCGAGCGTGACCCGCTGCCCCACCACGACCGCGGTCACCGCCGCCCCGATCGCCTCTACCGTGCCGCACACCTCGTGCCCCGGCGCGTACGGCAGCTCGATGAACGGATGCAGCCCGGCCAGCGCGTGCGTGTCCGACCCGCAGCCCCCGGCCACCGCCGTGCGCACCAGCACCTCACCCGGCCCCGGCCGCGGCACCTCCGCCGAGACCACCGCGACCCCGTCCTCAGAAACGATCACTCGACGCATGCGCAGACCCTAGACCGCGTACGCCCGAAAGGGTCATGCTGCGGTGATGGTGTCCTATGCCTCGGGTGTCTCGGAACTGCCGCTGCTCGGAGAGACGATCGGTGCCAACCTGGAGCGCACGGTGGCGCGCTTCGGCGGCCGGGAAGCTCTGGTCGACGTGGCGGCCGGGCGTCGCTGGACCTATGCCGAGTTCGACGCCGACGTCGACCGGCTCGCGCGCGGGCTCCTGGCCCGGGGCATCGAGAAGGGCGACCGGGTCGGCATCTGGGCGCCGAACTGCGCCGAATGGGTGATCACGCAGTACGCGACGGCGAAGATCGGGGCGATCATGGTCAACGTCAATCCGGCGTATCGGACGCACGAGTTGAAGTACGTGGTCGAGCAGTCGGGGCTGAGCCTGCTGGTCAGCGCCGTCTCGTTCAAGACCAGCGACTACCGGGCCATGATCGACGAGATCGGGTTCGGCGCGACCGTCTACATCGGCGAGCCCAGCTTCCAGGCTCTCTTCGTCGAAGGCGACAAATCGGGCATCAGTGGGCGGGCGGAGGCGCTGGCGTTCGATGACCCGATCAACATCCAGTACACGTCGGGCACCACTGGCTTTCCCAAGGGCGCGACCCTCTCGCACCACAACATCCTCAACAACGGCTACTTCGTCGGGGAGCTGATCAACTACACGGAGCACGACCGGGTGTGCCTGCCCGTCCCGCTCTACCACTGCTTCGGCATGGTGATGGGCAACCTCGCGGCCACCTCGCACGGCGCCTGCGTCGTGCTGCCCGCCCCCGGCTTCGACCCGGCCGCCACCCTTGCCGCCGTCGGCGCCGAACGGGTCACGTCGCTCTACGGCGTCCCGACCATGTTCATCGCCGAGCTGGGCCTGCCCGACTTCGAGAGCTACGACCTGTCGAGCCTGCGCACCGGCATCATGGCCGGCTCGCCGTGCCCGGTCGAGGTGATGAAGCGCGTGGTCGCCGAGATGAACATGAACGAGGTCGCGATCTGCTACGGCATGACCGAGACCTCGCCGGTGTCGACGATGACCCGCCCCGACGACAACCTGGCCCGACGCACCGAGACCGTCGGCCGGGTCATGCCCCACCTGGAATCCAAGGTGATCGACCCCGACAGCGGCCGTCCCGTGCCGCACGGCGAGCCGGGGGAGCTGTGCACCCGCGGCTACTCGGTCATGCTCGGCTACTGGGACCAGCCGCAGGCGACGGCCGAGGCGATCGACGCGGCCCGCTGGATGCACACCGGCGATCTGGCCACGATGGACGAAGAGGGGTACGTGAACATCGTCGGCCGGATCAAGGACCTGGTGATCCGCGGCGGCGAGAACGTCTACCCGCGCGAGGTCGAGGAGTTCCTCTACACCCACCCCGACATCGCCGACGTGCAGGTCATCGGCGTCCCCGACCCGAAGTACGGCGAGGAGCTGATGGCCTGGGTCGTCCTGCGGCCCGAGGCGACCACGCTGACCGCCGACGACGTCCGCGCGTTCTGCGCCGGCAAGCTCAGCCACTTCAAGGTGCCGCGCTATGTGCACGTCGTCGATGGTTTCCCGATGACGGTCACCGGCAAGGTCCGCAAGGTCGAGATGCGCGAGAAAGCCGTCGGAATTCTCGGTCTCTAACGGATCGCGCTTTCGGCCAGCGTCCAGAGCCGGTCGGCGAGGACCGGGTCGACCGACCACTCGGCCACGCCGGCCATCACATCGGGACCGCCGGCCGGTGAGGTCGACCCCTCGAGGATTTCGGCCGGGGTGGACTGGGCGGTGAAAGGGGTGGTCAACATATCCCTGCTCGACGTGGCGCCCCGCCGGGAATTCAGCGTGGTGATCGACGCCTCAGCGGCGGTAGATGGTGATCGAGTAGCCGACCTGGTCGATCGGGGTGCTGGTGTCGAGCAGGGCCTTGAGGCCGTTGCGGGCCAGGGCGACCCGCGAATCGGAGACCACGAGCAGGCCGCGCACCTGGTCGGCCGGCACGGTCAGCGGGTTGCGGCCCCGGATGCCGTAGTAGCCGGGCACGCCCGAACCCTTGTAGACCAGCCAGATCGGCTCGCCCGGATATTTCGTGCGCAGGTGGGCGGCGAGCCGGGGCAGGTCCTGACCCCAGTCGACGTTCGAGTCGTGCAGGTTGTTGTGGGTGTTCGAGGTGCCCCCGAACGCCTCGTTCGAATAGGGCAGGTAGTAGGGGAAGGTCAGCAGCGAGCTCACGCCGACGAAGGCGACCAGCGCCGCGGTCGGGATCCAGGCCCAGCGCCACCGGACCAGCACGACCGTGCCCGCGACGATCGCGAGGAACATCGGTACGAAGATCACGTAGCGGGTGCCGTAGTCGCGTGAGCCGGTCATCGCCACCAGGGTCAGCAGGCCGGCCGGGGCGAGCAGGTAGAGCGCGGCGACCCACTTCTTGACCAGCACCGTGATCGTGCCGGCCAGCCAGAGCAGCAGCATCCCGAGCGGCGTCTTGATCAGCAACGCGATCGGCAGGTAATACCACTTCGCGCCGCGGTAGGCCTCGCCGAGCAGGAAACCGTTGAACGTACGCGACTCGAACTCGAACTGGATCAGCACGCCGTCCTTGTAGGCCGGCGGGAACGGCAGCAGGTCGACGGCGAGCCCGCGCAGGCCGCCCGGGTGCGGCAGGGTCGCCGGGGTGGTCCAGCGCAGCCGCGGGTCGACGGCGAGATACACGATCCAGACCACGGCAACCGCGATCACCCCCACCCCGATGGCCCCGAGCACACGTACGAGCCACCGGCGCCAACGGTCACCGGGGGCGGGCACCCAGAGGGCCAGGAGCAGAGTCAGGGGTACGGCGGCCAGCATGTTCATGCGGGTCGCCAGCGCGGCGCCCAGCGCCAGACCGGCCAGCGGAAGATAGAGCCGTGGCCTTCCCCGGGCGCGCCACAGCATCCAGAACGTGACCAGGATGAACCCGGCCGCGGGGACGTCGAGGGTGGCCAGCGAGCCGTGCGCGATCAGGTCAGGTGAGAAGGCGTACAGGGCCAGGGCGACCAGACCCGCCCAGGGGCCCGCTATGTCGCGCGCGAAGAACAGCACGACCAGCCCGAACAGCAGCGTGAGCAGGATGATCGGCAGCCGGGCGGCCAGCATCAGGTCGAACGGGTTGTTGCCGCTCTCGTAGAGCAGATGACGCCCCAGGAACGTCTGGTCGACCCGCTGCGGCGCGTCGAGTCTCGCGTCGGTGAAGGCCAGCCCGGCCGCCATGACCAGCTTGGCCAGCGGCGGATGCTCGGGGTTGTAGACCAGGCTGTGCTGCTGGACGTAGACCTCGGCCGTCGCCACGTAGACCGGCTCGTCGATCGTCGGCGACTGCTGCACGGCGGTGGTGACCATCGCGAACGCCATCTGCGTCAGCAACAGCACCACGGCGAGGGGGAAGAGCAGGCGCCGTCGGAGCATCGCGCCAATCTATCCGGAGAACTCACCCGGTGGCGTTTCGGACACGTTTGCGTGCTTCTCGAGCTCGGCCGCGCGCAGCTCGACGCGGCGGATCTTGCCGGAGATGGTCTTGGGGAGCTCGGCGAACTCGAGGCGGCGGATCCTGGCGTACGGCGGCATGTGCTCACGGGCGTACGCGAAGAGGGCCTCGGCGGTCGTGGCGTCGGCGGCCCAGCCCTCGGCCAGCACGACGTAGGCCTTGGGCACGGCCAGGCGAAGCTCGTCGGGGGAGGGGACGACCGCGGCCTCGACCACCGCCTCGTGCTCGATCAGCACGCTCTCCAGCTCGAACGGGGAGATGCGATAGTCCGACGCCTTGAACACGTCGTCGGTGCGACCCACGTACGTGATGTAGCCGTCTTTGTCGCGGGAAGCCACGTCGCCGGTGTGGTAGTAGCCATCGGCCATGCGCTCGGCCGTCAGCTCGTCGTCGCCGTGGTAGCTGACCATCAGCCCCAGCGGCCGCGGGTCGAGCGCCACGCAGATCTCGCCCTCGTCGGCCTCCTCGCCGGTGCCCGGGTCGATCAGCGCGATGCGATAGCCCGGCACGGGCCGCCCCATCGACCCCGGTTTGACCGGCTGACCGGGCGTGTTGGCGATCTGCACGGTCGTCTCGGTCTGGCCGAACCCGTCGCGGATCGTCACGCCCCATGCTTTGTTGACCCGGTCGATGACCTCGGGATTCAGCGGCTCGCCGGCCCCCACCACCAGGCGCGGCGGCGTCGCCAGGGCGGACAGGTCGCTCTGGATCAGCATGCGCCACACCGTCGGCGGCGCGCAGAAGCTGGTCACTTCGCAGCGCTGCATCTCAGCCAGCAGCCGGGCCGGGTCGAACCGGCTGTAGTTGTGGATGAAGACGCAGGCCTGCGCGTTCCACGGCGCGAAGACGTTGCTCCACGCGTGCTTGGCCCAGCCCGGCGACGAGATGTTGAGGTGCACGTCCCCGGGCCTCAGACCGATCCAATACATGGTCGAGAGATGCCCCACCGGGTACGACGCGTGGGTGTGCTCGACCAGCTTGGGCCGCGCGGTCGTGCCCGAGGTGAAGTAGAGCAGCAGGGTGTCGCCGGCCCGGGTGACGCCGTCAGGAGCGAAATCGCCGGCCTCTTGATATGCCGCGCGGAAGTCGAGCCACCCGTCGACCGGCTCGCCCACCGCGATGCGCGTGACCTCGGCCGGCACCCGCTCGAACTTGCCGGCGGCCGTCGAAGCGGCGATCACGTGCTGGGCGCCGCCGCGCGCCACCCGCTCGGCGGAGTCGGCCGCGCCCAGCAGCGGCGTCGCCGGGATCAGCACGGCGCCCAGCTTCATGACGGCGAGGATCGTGTCCCACAGCTCGGCCTGGTTGCCCAGCATGACGACGACCCGGTCGCCCCGGCCCACACCCCGCGCGCGCAGCCACCCGGCCACCCGGTCGGACCGCTGCTTCATCTCGGCGAATGAGAACCGCTGCTCATCGCCGTTCTCCTCGACGATCCAGAGGGCGGGCGCGTCGTTGCCCTCGGCGATCACGTCGAACCAGTCGAGGGCCCAGTTGAACTCGCCGAGCTCGGGCCAGGCGAACCCCTGGACGGCCGCGTCGTAGTCGTCGCCGTGCTCCAGCAGGAAGTCACGTGCCGTCCGGAATGCCGCTGTGCTCATCTGCGCCTCCTCACGCCGACTCTAGTGTCCGCTCGTTACTTCAGGAGTGCGGTTACCAAGCGCGGACGGCCATAGTACTGTCCGTTTCATGGGCGATGATCGATCTCCTGGTGTGTCTACCCTGGACGCCCTCCACTACGACGACGAGGAGAAACCCGCCCGCGAGCTGACCGGCCGGGTCGGTCTGGCGGTCGCGATCGTCGCCTTCGCGGTCGCCCTGCTCGTGCTCTGGCAGGTGTTCCGGCCGCTCGCCCGGGGCAGCCAGTACTACCTGATCATCTTCCTGGCCGGGACGCTGCCGCTGGTCTTCCTGGCCTACCGGGCGCGCCTCGGCCGGGGCCGAGACTGCCCGACCGTGCCCGACTGGGCGCTCGCCGTCGCCGCCCTGCTCGTCTGCCTCTACCCGGTCAGCCCGTTCGGCGGCGGCTACGACGGCTTCCTCGACCGCCAGGGCCTGCTCGAACCGGCCGACATCGTCTTCGGCGCCGTGCTGCTGATCCTGGTCGTCGAGGCGTGCCGACGTACGACCGGGCTGGCTCTGCCGATCGTCTGCCTGGCCTTCCTCGCGTACGGGTACTACGGCGGGCTCCTGCCGCAGAGCTGGCCGATCGCCCACGCCGGACTCGACTTCGCGCAGATCGTGGACGCGCTCTACAACTCGGGCAGCGGGTTCTACGGCACACCGCTCGACGTCGCCGCGACGTACATCGTGCTGTTCACCATCTACGGCGCCGTGCTCGACCTCTCCGGAGCGAGCCGATTCTTCGTCGACCTCTCCGTGGCCGCCTTCCGCAAGTCGCGCAGCGCGGCGGGGCGTACGGCGGTCGCGGCCGGATTCCTGCTCGGTACGGTCTCGGGTTCGGGGACGGCGACCGCTGTGAGCGTCGGCGCGGTCACCTGGCCCATGCTGCGGCGCGCCGGATATCCGCCCGAGCAGGCGGGCGGCATGCTCGCGGCCGCCGGGGTCGGCGCGATCCTCTCGCCACCCACGCTCGGCGCCGCCGCCTTCATCGTCGCCGAATATCTCGACGTGTCCTACCTGACCGTCCTGGGCTGGGCGATGATCCCGACGGTCCTCTACTACCTCGGGATCCTGCTCGCGGTGGAGATCGACGTACGCCGGTTCCGGGTGCGCGGGCTCGAGGCGCCGCCGGTCAGCGCTTGGCGGCTGCTGGGGCGGTTCGGCTACCACTTCTCGTCGCTGATCCTGATCGTGGTGCTGCTGGCGCTGGGGCAGAGCGCGACCCGGGCCGTGGTCTACGCGACCGTGCTGGCCTTCGCGCTCTCGTTCCTCGACCGGCAGGCGTGGCTGACGCCGCGGCGGCTCTTCGGGGCTCTGAGCGCGGGGGTGCGCGGGGTCCTGCCGGTGGTCGCCGTGTGCGCGGCGGCGGGCATCATCACGGCGACGACGACCAAGACCGGGCTCGGGGCGCAACTCGCGTCGCTGCTCGTGCGCGGGGCGCAGGCCGTCACGTCGAACCCGACGGCCGTGCTCGCGCTGACGGTGATTCTGGCGGCGGTCGCGCTGGCGGTGCTCGGGCTTGCGGTGCCGGTCACGGCCAGCTTCATCATCGGCTGGGTCATCATCGGGCCGGCGCTGCTGGCCCTGGGGGTGCCGGCGCCGGCGGCGGCGATGTTCGTCTTCTACTACTCGGTGCTTTCCGAGGTGACGCCGCCAACGGCGCTGGCCGCGGTGGGGGCCAGCGCGATCACCGGCGGGCGCACGATTCCGACCATGTGGCAGGCCCTCAAATACGCGTTGCCGGCGTTCCTCGCGCCGATCGCGTTCGTGCTGACGCCGGCCGGGTCCTATCTGCTGGCTCGGGGGCCGTTCGTCGACATCGTCTGGGCGACAACGGCGGCCGTCGCCGGGATCGCGGCGCTGGCGATCGCTACCGGCGGGTGGGTGCTGGGGGTCGGGCGTGCCGGGGTTGGCAGCCGGGTGCTGGCCGGGCTTGCCGGTTTGCTGCTGCTCTATCTGGAGCCGCTGACGATCGCGGTCGGGGTTGGCTTGCTGGTGGTGGCGGCCGGTTGGGCTTTCGTCGACCGGCGCCGGGCGGAGCCTTCACCCCACGGGGTGGCGGTTGAAGATGGCGGCGGCGTGAGAACACCGACGGACGAGTCCGCGCCGTCCGGTCGTACTCCTGCGGTTTCTGGGTTTTCTGACGACATCACGCACACGGATGAACGGGGTTGACATGAGACGAATGGCCATTGCCGGGCTGACTCTCGCCCTGGCCGGAACGCTCACGGCCTGCGGCGGGCGGCAGGACGCGGCCACCACCGACGCGGGTGGGGACGTCACCTGCAAGGTCGCCAACGAGACACGGATCGGCATCGCCACCGGCAACGCGACCGGTGTCTACTTCGCACTCGGCAACGCCTACGCGGAACAGCTCGGCGCGACCGGTGGCAACGTCAAGGCCACCGCGTCCGAGACCGGTGCGTCCGTGCAGAACATCCAGCAGCTCGTCGCCGGCTCCTACGGCGTCGCGTTCTCGCTGGCCGACACCGCCGCCGACGCGATCAACGGCACCGGCAGCTTCGACAGCAAACAACCGATCGCCGCGCTGGCCCGCATCCACACGAACTACACCCAGGTGATCGTGCGCAAGGCGGCCGGCATCAAGGACGTCGCCGGCATGAAGGGCAAGCGCGTCTCGACCGGCTCACCGAAGTCGGGCACCGAGGTCATCGCGAACCGCCTGCTCACCGCGGCCGGCCTCGACCCGGCCAAGGACATCAGCGCCCAGAAGCTCGACCTCACCAAGACCGTCGACGGCATGAAGGACGGCTCGATCGACGCGCTCTTCTGGTCGGGCGGCCTGCCCACGCCCGGCATCACCGACCTGCTCACCACGTCGGCCGGCCAGGTCGAGTTCCTCGACATCACGCCGCTGCTCCCCGAACTACAGAAGATCAACCCGGTGTACGAGGCCGGCACCGTCCCCGCGGCCACCTACAAACTCGCGGCCGACGCCCCCACGATCGTCGTCCCGAACGTGCTGCTGGTGAAGGACGACCTGGACGCCAACGTCGCCTGCGTGCTGACCAAGGCCCTCTTCGACCGCAAACCCCAGCTCGTGCAGGCCAACGCGGCCGCCGAGCAGATCACCCTCGAACAGGCCCGCAAGACCGACCCCGTACCGCTGCACCGCGGCTCGGCCAAGGCCCTCGACGACCTGGGCGCCCCCAAATAACGACTGGACATCCCACCGGCGAGCGGGTCATCATGATCGCATGATGACCTTCTCCCGGAAGGGCGCGTGCGCCCTCGCGCTTTGATCGCGCCCGCGCGGGTTTCCACCGCGCTCCTGTGGTCCCAGGCCGTTGACATCCGCCGCGAATGGTTCGAGGTAGGCACAACTACCAAGCCGGCCGACCACGACACCACCGAAGAGGCGATCGCCTCGATCTATCACCGGCACGGCCGCCCGCGACCCGAGTTCATCCGGGTCCCGTCGCCCCGCGCCGCCATCCCATACCTCGAAGGCCTGCCCACCCACGAGGACCTGCGCGCCTGTCTGGGCTCGCGATCCACCGGCCGGCCACCGATCGCCAGCGACATCGCGGCCGGGCTGTCCCACCTCAGATCGGCCCTCGAGGACGACTACACCGAACCGCCGGCTTCACACCCCCCGCTCAAACGGCGCAAGGCCGAACCCTGGCCGGTCCTGCCACCTTCTGAAGCCCTGTCGTCGGGCCTCCCGTTCCGTGAACTGCTGACCCAGGGCGTACGCAATGCGCTGTTCCGAAGTTTGGCCGGCATCTACCTGCCGGTGCGGGCGGCGCTCTCACACGCGGTGGGCAGCGTCCCGGTCGGCTGGTACGGCCACCAGGACGCGTACTGGCTGGCCTACACCTCGGCGTTGCGTCGCCTGGGCCTGACCCCGTCGCGCCACGAGAACGAGTTCGAGCTGTGGTCAACCCTGACCCGCTCGGCCGGCTGGTGGTGGCCAGGGGAACGCCGCTGCGTCCTGGTCGACCGCCCGGTCATCCTGCGCACCGAGCCGGTCCCCGGCGCCTGGCACGAAGAAATCCGCCTCAACCACATCGAATACGCCGACGGCTGGTCGGTAAGTCCCTAGTACACCTCGGCACCCGTCGCGCAGCTTCACGCTGAGCGGCGGGTGTCGTTCTCGGCGGTTGGGGCTGTGGACAACCCGACGCACGATCTTCCGGAACGGCGTAGGGTCCCGCCCAAACACCGTGGGGAGTGTAGGAAGAATGTCCGTCAAAATCCGTGGCCGGCTCGACTGGTGGGCGAATCGCAGCACCCTGCTGGCCAGCGTCGAAGTGTCGCTGGAGATCTCCACCGACGGTGCAGACTGGACCGCGCGGGGAGATCTCACCACCGATGACGACCGTGAGGGGTTCGCCTTCCTTTGCGAGCTCGATCCTGTATTCAGCCTGCGCTTCGACGACGAGAGCACCGTGACGGTCGTCGTCCACCCGAGCACCGGTTCAGCGCCCTTCACCCTCACCGAATACACCGGACCGAACGAGCGGCCCATCGAACATCGCGTTGAGCTCCGACCCGGCTTCGGCTAGGACGTCGCACTGGACTCGGCAGACCCGGGCCGGTCAAGCCGATGAGCCGCAGTTCGGAGTCGAGCGCCAGACGCTCGGCGATCGCGCGGTCTTTTCAAACGCCTGAATCAGGCTCGCCGCGTGATCCAACAGATGGGCGCCGGAGATCGCTGTTGGCTGGCATCGGGCATCCCGCCGTGATCTTGCAATTGATCAACTGGCACGTCGGTGAGCAGCGAAATCGCCGACTCGGATGATCCGTCGAGTTGGCGGAGGGCCGCTTGGACACCCGCATTGATCTCGTCGCGATGATTGTCGATGTACTCACGGATGGCTGTGTCCACGACATCCTTCTTGGATTTGCCCAGGAAGTGGACAGCGTGAGAGATCAACTGATCGGTGCCGACATCAACCTTGACGGGTGCGGACGCGGTAACCATGAACACCTCTTGCGACCAAGGTAGCGGGGTACCAAAGTACCGGGGCAACACCAAGCGGCCCGAGGCAACACTCGTGGCTCACCAAGCACGCGGCGGCACGGCCTCCCCTCTTGAGGCGCTACTGACTTCGGCAAGAACTTCGCACTGGGCTTGCCAACCCGGGCCGGCCAAGCCGATCACGAGATGAGAGGCACCGGCAGCCTCGTACGCGGCCAGGCGCTCGGCGATCTGAGCGGGTCCACCGGTGAAGGGCAGGCTCGCGGCGATTGCGGGGTCTTTTCCGTACGCCCGAATTAGGCTTGCCGCGATGTCGTCGACTGTGGGCAGGTCCGGTCCCGAGCCGAGCGCCCCGGTGGCGCCGATCGTGATGGTCGGCGTGGGCCGGTCGTAGGCGGCGGCCAGTTCGGCCAATCGCGTGGCACCGGCCGCGACCTCGGACGGCGGAACCACCGACGGGAACCAGCCGTCGCCATGCCGCGCAGCCCGCCGAAGCGCGACGGCCGAGGCGTTCCCGACCCAGATCGGCGGGACCGGAGCCGCCGGGCCGAGTTGCACCCGGGGTTGCCCGGTTTCATCGGGAAGCTCGACTTCCTCACCGCCGAGAAGAGCCGGCAGGAGGCGAAGGGCGGTGTCGGTCCGGCGGCCGCGCTCGTCGTAAGGCACACCCGCCGCAGCCCACTGAACCTCGCCCCCGCCGGAGCCGACGCCCAGAACCAGCCGGTTCCGCGACACATGTTGAAGGCTGGCGACCTGCTTGGCGGCCCACGCGAGAGGCCGGATCGCCGGGATAAACACGCTCGCCCCGATCCGGATCCGCGTTGTCGCCGCGGCGGCCGTGGCGAGCGCAACGGCGCAGTCCAATGACGGCATTCCGGTGGCCAGATGATCGCCGTGCCAGACACTGTCGAGCCCGATCTCCTCAGCGTGCCGCGCGGCCGTCGCGAGGTCGAGTTGCTCGCGTTGCTGCGTCGCCAGGGAAGGCAGAATGACGCCGATCTCCAACAGAACTCCTTCGCTCGTAGTGAGGCAGCCCTGTGGATTCCGGGCGCGCAGCCCCTGTGGGACCCGTGGAGTCTCAGACATCAACCTTGCTTGAGGTCAAGTCTGTGTCGAATCCCCATGGCCGAATTAAAGGATTGCGTACGGGAATTGCGTGCACTACTGTTCTGGTCAGACCGCGAGAGCGCCACCCGAAAGGAGTCGACATGATCTGGCAAAGCCCCGTCGTTGTCGACCTCGGTGTGAGAGCCGCGGAGATGCGTGACCGGCGACGAATGTGCCTTCCCGGCATGGCGTGGCGCCCGGTCCGCAGCCGGCGACGCGAAGCCTGACTCAAGCAGCGCTTCGGCGTTTTCCCTGATCAGAGTGCCCCGCTGCGGGTTCCCTGAGTCTGCCGACCGCCGCGGGTGACGGTTGTCCGGCAACCGTTTCCGTGATGCTTATGGGCGTAGCTCAAATGGTAGAGCGACGGCCTCCAAAACCGTTAGGTGCGGGTTCGAATCCTGCCGCCCGTGCGCTTTAGCTCGCCCAATTGAATACATAACTGAATAGCTCAGGGCAACGGCCGCGCGGGCCGGCTGCGGCGGGTAGGGCGACCGCCGGGCTGGCCGGCCGGGACTACTTGCGCTACCCGGCCAACGCGCCGGCCGCAGCCCCGAGCCCATGCCGCCGGCCGCCGTGGCCGTCGGTGCCCCACTCACCGCATCGAAGCGGCGGCTGACTGCCAACGGGGGAAGTCAGCCGCCGACCCCCACGTCGTTGTAGCTCAGCGGAAGAGCGCCGCCCTCATAAGGCGGAGGCCGGTGGTTCGACACCACCCGACGACACGCCCTTGTAGCGCAGCAGGACAGCGCGCCGGTCTACGAATCCGGAGGTCGGGAGTTCGAATCTCCCCGGGGGCACAGACCGTGGACGAGGAAGAGCCGCCGCGTGGGTGGCCGGCGGCCCAGTGCTGCCTTGCTGCTGCGTTCCAACACGACCGCGCTGTACAACGCAGTAGTGGGGTGGCGGTCCTGGCAATCGCCGATGAGCACTGAGGGCTGGTCACCTGGCTCTTCGTGTCGCTTGATCGTCTATCAGGTAAGGGTCAGTATCTTGAGCGTTAAGCCGTATAGTGGTCACTATCCTGCCCCTTAACTAAGGAACGCCATGCCTCGACCCTCCTTGCGTGTGAAAGCTGCCGCCGTGAGCATCGGCGAGCAGTTCGCGGCCTGGCGAAAGCTGCAGGGCCTCACCGCGGTGCAGGTGTCCGAGCGGGCCGGCATCTCCCGCAACACGTTGCGCCGGATCGAGACGGGTGACACCGGAGTTGGCATGCAGGCTTTCCTCGGCGTCGCCCGAGCCCTCGGTGTACTGGACGCGGTGGTGAAAGCCACTGATCCTTATGAAACCGACCTTGGGCGGGCGCGTGCCGACGAGGTCCTTCCCGAAAGGGTGCGCCGGTGAGCCGCATCCTGACCTACGTCGAGATTGGCGGCCGAACCTTTTCGGTAGGTGAGGCGTACGTCAACTTTCGGCGCGGCCGGTTGAGTGCCACATTCTCGTACGACCGCGACTACCTTGCGTTGCCGGGTGCTTATGCGGTGGACCCCGCACTGGGCCTCACGGCGGGTTCGTGGCCGTTACCTCACGGGCTTCCCGGTGCGTTCAGTGACGCGGCCCCCGACCGCTGGGGCCGAAACCTGATCGGCAGACGCCTTCGTGCCGAGGCTGTGGAAGCGGGCAGACCGGCCCCCACCCTCGACGACCGGGACTATCTGCTCGGAGTGAGCGACGAGACGCGGCAGGGCGCGCTGCGCTTCAAGGCGGATGCTGATGGTGAGTTCCAACATCCAGCGCCGGAGGTGCCGAAACTCATTGCACTTCCATCATTGCTGCACGCCGCCAACGCGGTTACTCGCGACGGGCCGGACAACATGGAAGCGATCAAAACGCTGTTGGACGCGGGAACAGGTTCGCTCGGCGGGGCGCGGCCCAAGGCTTCGGTGCGAGACGGCGACCGACTGATGATCGCCAAGTTTCCCCACCACGCCGACAATTGGAGCGTCATCGCGTGGGAGAAGACCGCCCTCGACCTGGCGGAGGCTGCCGGAATCTCCGTTCCGATGAGGCGGTTGGTGGGCATCGAGGGGAGCCCTGTGCTGCTACTCGATCGGTTCGACCGTGAAGGCTCGCGTCGCATCGGCTACATCAGCGCGATGACACTGCTCGAGGCGCAAGACGGCGAGTCTCGCGACTACACCGAGATTGCCGAGGTCATTCCAGAGAGCAGCTCGGCTGCCGTTGACGACCTCCGCCAGCTCTGGCGGCGCATCGCCTTCTCTGTGGCGCTCCACAACACCGACGACCACCTCCGTAATCACGGCTTCCTGCGCCGTGGCTCAGGTTGGCGGCTGTCGCCCGGCTTCGACATCAACCCGAACCCTGACCTTGGGACCCAGCGGGTAACCAGCATCGGCGGTGCTGCCAGCCCGTCCGACGAAGTCAACGCACTCCTCGTGTACGCAGAGAACTTCGGACTGACGGACGCCCAGGCGCGTGCGGTGCTCAGAGAGGTTGCCGACGCCGCCGGCGACTGGCAGTCAGTCGCTCGCAGCAATGGGATCGCACATGCTGAGATCGTGCGGTTCGAGCGAACCTTGAGTTTGACCATCAAAGCCGTGGCGTCCGGCTGATACGCCGCGCGGTTGCGAGTGGTCGCCTGGCCGGCTCGGCGAGGGCCTGTCCTTGATCTGGATATTGAACTCTTCGGTTCAGTGATTTATGGTGAACCGTGTGGTTCAGCATGAGGGATTGGATCGGGTGTTCGCCTCGCTGGCGGATGCGACTCGGCGTGCCGTGTTGATCCGGCTGGGGGAAGGGCCGGCGACCGTCGGGGAACTTGCCGCGCCGGCCGGGATCACGCTGACCGGGATGAAGAAGCACGTTCAGGTGCTCGAGGATGCCGGTCTTGTGATCACCGAGAAGGTCGGGCGGGCTCGGCAGTGCCGGCTCGCGCCCGCGCCGCTCGATGACGCCATGTCGTGGATCAGTTTCTATCAGCGGCTCTGGGCTCGTCGCCTCGACGGGCTGGATGCCTACTTCACCCTGCAGAACGCGGGCGAGCAGAAGAGCGAACCGACGAAAAGGGGCAAGGGCGATGACGCTTGACATGCGGGCGACCAGGCAGCTTCCAGCCACGCCGGAGGAGGTCTTCGACGCCTACACCGATGCCGAGAAGCAGAAGATCTGGTTCAGCATCCTCAGCGAGGAGCCGGGCATCGTCGAGATCGAGGTGGATCTGCGGGTCGGCGGTAAGCAGACCGCCGTCTGGGGCCCGAACCCCGAGACCCTGTTCCGCGAGACGCAGACGTTCCTCGAGATCGACCGCCCGCACCGCCTGGTCACCGAGTCGACCGGTTCCGGCCCGGACGGCGTCGAGATGACCACGCGCATCGAGGTCACCTTCGAGGGCAGGGACGGTGGCACGCTGATGACCGTCGTGCAGAGCGGCTTCCCCGTGCCCGAGATCCGCGACTTCTTCACCACCGAGGTGTGGGTCGGCGCGTTCGCCCGCATCGAGGCCTATCTGCTGCGGGAACAGAAGGCCGATGCGTGATCTCGGCCGCCCGCCGGTCGTCGTCGCGCTCGCCGTGGCCGCCGCGGTCGTCGTCAACCTGATCGTCTTCGGGGTGGGCCGGGCGGCCGGTGGGAGTTTCCGGTTCACCGCGGACGGCAAGGTCAACGAGGTCGACGCTGTCACCGTCGGCGGCTTCAGCGCCGTACCCCTGTTGGCCGGTCTTGTTCTGGTCGCGCTGTTGTCCCGGCGGGCCGCCTGGGTAAGCCGGGCCGCCGTCGTCGTGGCCCCGGTCCTCGCCGTGGTCACGATTTTTGTGATGACGGTGCCCGCCGGCTTCGACACGACGAGCACCGTCACCCTGGCCCTCTGCCACCTGATGCTGGCCCCGATCAGTGTCGTGGCCGTGCGGGCGATGTCCGGAGTGCCGCAGGTTCAGCCGACGCGCTGAATGTCCCACTGCTGGTTGGCGCCGCCGTTGCAGTCGTACTGAACGATCGGGGCGTTGTTCCCAAAAAGATCGGTTCCCGTCTATTGGTTGGCCTGGCCCGCCAGCCCGGCCGCGAGCAGACCGACAGCAGAGACCAGGCCCGCGTACGGGGCATCGCCCCAATGCGAGGTGACCGGGGTGAGCCCTGTCGACAGTGGATAGCGGGCGGCGAAGTCGGGAACCGCGGTCGCCCGTTCGAGCCAGGCGGCCGTGTCCTCCGGACTCAGTCGTCGATAGGCCGCCGCGGTCTGGGCTGTCGCGCGCACGGTGGCGTACAGCATGGTGACCGCCGGGGCCTGGGCGGCCGCCGAAACCGAGAACCGCGCGAGGATCCCGAGCAGCGACTCGAGCCAGTCCTGCTCGTTCGGCCCCTGGCTGGCCTGCGACCACGGCCGCTCGGTCAGCCACGGGTGCGCGAGGTGGACCTCGAACAGCGCCGTCGCCCATGCCCGCAGCGACTCCTCGAGCCCTTCCCCGGGCGGAAAGTCCGTCAGCGCCGAGGCCTGGTCCTGCATCAGCGTGAGCAGATTCTCTTTCGTTCCCACGTACGCATACAGCGCCATCGCCGTCTTGTCGAAGCGCGCCGCGACCGCCCGCGTGGACACTGCCTCGAGCCCGGAAGCGTCCGCGAGGGCGATCGCCGCGTTGAGGATCTCGTCGAGGTCGAGCTGCTGGCGTGGTCCGCGGCGGGGCGTGGGCAGGGTCGTCCCGCGGTGCCGCCAGAGCCGCCTGATGTGTTCGTCCATAATCCCTGACAGTGTATAGTGTTTTGTATGCCGACAGCCGAACTGCACGACGGATCAACTATCGAGGTCGCCGTCCGAGGTGCCGGTCCGACCATCCTCCTCCCGATCGGCACCTCGGTGATCGAGGGTGAGCAGGCCGAGGCGATGCGTGCCTGGGGCGCCGACCCCAACTCGGGCCACACGCTGGCCACCGGGCTGGCCGAGGCCGGCTTCCACGTCGTCACCGCCGGCTACGAGGGCCACCTCGACGCCCACCCCAAGCCCCTCACCCTGAACGCCGACGCCGTCGCGGCCGACCTGCTCAGCATCGCCGACGCGGCCGGGGCCGACCGCTTCGCCTACTACGGCTATTCCTGGCTGGCCCTCGCCGGCTTGCAGCTCACGATCCGCACCGACCGGCTGACCGCCCTGGTCATGGGCGGCTACCCACCCCTCGGCGGCCCCTACGAGGCGATGCTCGGCGTCACCCGCACGGCCCACCGCCTGGCCCTCGATCCGCCGCCTCCGCCCACCGGCCCGGCCGTCGCCGGCGACTGGGATTCGGTCCCGCTCACCCGCACACCCGACCAGACCCAGCAATACGTGACCCTCTACGAGTCGCTGCGAGACTTCGACGAGCGCAGCGTCCGGCCGGACATTCCGTGCCTGGCTTTCGCCGGCGAGGAGGACGACATTCAGTATGGCGAGGCGTGGGACGACGCGTACGTCGCGATGGCCGAGCCACTCCGGCGGCATCGCGAGGAGCTGGAGTCGTACGGCTGGGAAGTGGTCCTGATCCCGAAGGCCGATCACATGGTCGCCATGCAGGCCGCGACGGTGCTGCCGCTGCTGACGCCGTGGTTCAGGTCGTCACTTTGAGCCAGCCGCCGTCGACGTAATAGGTGGAGCCCACCGAATAGGCGGCCCGGTCGGAGCAGAGGAAGACGAAGAAGTCCGCGATCTCCTGCGGTGTCGCGAACCGCCCGATCGGTGCGTTCTCCTCGGCGATCCGCGCCAGGTAGTCCTCCCAGCTCTGGCCGGTTCCCGAGGTGAGCGCCTTCGCGGTCTTGATCCAGTCCCCGGTCATGACCAGGCCGGGGTTGACCGCGTTGACCCGGATGTTGTCGCCGATCAGCTCGTTGGCCAGGCACTTCGAGAACATCACCAGCGCCGCCTTGGTGACGTTGTAGATCGGCTCGTAGCCCAGCGGCTGGGTGGCGCAGATCGACGCGTTGTGCAGGATCACGCCGCCGCCGCGGGCCTTCATCCGCGGCGCGATCTCACGGGCCAGCCGCACGGCCGCCATCACATGCAACTCCCAGTACGACTGCCACCGCGAGTCGGGCGCCGTCAGGATCTTCTCCTCGCTGCCCGTCCCGGCGTTGTTGATCAGGATGTCGGCCCCGCCGAACTCGGCCTCCACCGCGGCGGCCACCCTCGCCGCCCCGTCCGGGTCGGTCAGATCAACGGCGACAGGCAGAACCCGTACGCCTCTGATCTGGTCGGCCACCGCCCGCAGCCGCTCCTCGTCGCGGGCACACAACGCCAGGTGTACGCCCTCGGCCGCCAGCCCATGCGCAATGGCCTCCCCGATCCCGGCGTTACCGCCTGTGACTACCGCCACCCTATTAGTGAGACGCAGATCCATCTCGGTCTCCGTTCGCCGACTCCGACACGCGGGTACTCCCCGCACGTTCGCACGAAAGGGCTGGAGGCCGGCGTGTTCGGAAAGAAGACAGTGGCAGATCAATTCGTCGAGGTGCTGGTGCAGTCCGGCGTGACGAGGATCTATGGACTGGTGGGGGACAGCCTGAACGCGCTGTCCGACGCCATCCGGCGCAACGACGCGATCGAGTGGGTCCACGTGCACAACGAGGAGGCAGCAGCCTTCGCGGCCGCCGCCGAAGCGCAGATCACCGGCAAGCTGGCCGTCTGTGCCGGTAGCTGCGGACCCGGCAACACCCATCTCATCCAGGGCGTCTTCGACGCGCAGCGCTCGGGCGCGCCGATCCTGGCGATCGCCTCTCAGATCGTCTCCACCGAGATCGGCACCGGCTTCTTCCAGGAGACCGATCCGAAGCAGCTCTTCGGCCAGGCCAGCCACTGGACCGAACTGGTCTCGTCGGCCGAGCAGATGCCCCGCATGGGCCGCGTCGCCATCCAGGAGGCCATCGGCAAGCGGGGAGCGGCCGTCCTGGTCGTCCCGGGCGACGTCTTCGCGGCCGACGCCGAGAACGAGACCGGGCACGGTCACGCGGTGGCCGGGCCCGTGCTGGGTGCGCCGTCCGACTACGTCATCGAAGACCTGGCCGAGCGCATCAACCGCGCCGAGAAGGTGGCCATCTTCGGCGGCATCGGCTGCACCGGCGCCCGCGAACAGGTGCTTGAGCTGGCCGAGGTGCTGGGCGCCCCGATCGGTCACACGCTGCGCGGCAAAGACGTTCTGCAGTACGACAACCCGTACGACGTGGGCATGTCAGGGTTGCTCGGCTACGGGGCCTGCTACGAGGCGACTCACGAGGCCGACCTGCTCCTGCTGCTGGGCACGGACTTCCCGTACCGGCAGTTCCTGCCCCAGAAGAACACGATCCAGATCGACATCGACCCGTCGCACCTGGGGCGGCGTACGGCGCTGGAGATGGGCGTGGCCGGCGACGTCAAGGCCACCCTCACGGCCCTCATGCCCCGGCTGCGGCGCAAGGACCACAAGTTCCTCAACCGCATGCTGAAGAAGCAGGTCGACGAGCTGGAGAAGGTCGTCGACGCGTACACCAAGAACGTCGACCACCTGGTGCCGATCCACCCCGAGTACGTGGCGTCGATCCTCGACGAGGAGGCCTCCGGCGACGCTGTCTTCACCGTCGACACGGGCATGTGCTGCAGCTGGGCCGCCCGCTACATCACCCCGAACGGCCGCCGGCGCATCATCGGCTCCTTCGTGCACGGCACCATGGCCAACGCGCTGCCGCACGCCCTCGGCGCCCAGAAGATCGACCCGTCGCGTCAGGTGATCTCGATGTCGGGCGACGGCGGCCTGTCGATGCTGCTCGGCGAACTGCTCACCGCCAAGCTGCACAACCTGCCGGTCAAGGTGATCTGCTTCAACAACTCGAGCCTGGGCATGGTCCGGCTCGAGATGCTGGTAGCCGGTGACCCGCCCTACGAGACCGACCACGACCACGTCGACTTCGCGGCGATCGCCCGAGGTGCGGGGTTGCACGCGATCCGGGTCGAGAAGCCCGACGAGGTACGGGATGCGCTGCGCTCGGTGCTGGACCACGACGGGCCGGCCCTGCTGGACGTGGTCACCGACCCGAACGCGCTGGAGATCCCGCCGCACATCTCCCGGGAGGAGGCTGTCGGGTTCGCCCTGGCCGCCGGCAAGTCGGTGCTCGCCGGCGGCGTCGGGCAGATGCTGCGGCTGGCCCGGACCAACCTGCGCAACATCCCGCGTTAGCCCGGCCCGCGCAGGGCCTCGACCGGTTGCAGGCGAGCCGATCGCAGCGCCGGGTAGAGGCCCGCGACCAGGCCGACGACGGCGCCGGCGACCGGGGCGGCCAGCACCGGGGCGAGGCTGAGCACCGGTGTCCAGCCTCGGCCCACGCTGACCAGCACGACCGCGACCACGCCGAGGCTGGCGCCGATGACGCCGCCGAGCAGGCCGATCACCGCCGATTCGAGGAGGAACTGGGCCGCGATGTGGCGGCGGCGTGCGCCCAGGGCCCGGCGCAGACCGATCTCGGCCGTTCGCTCCATCACCGTGACCAGGGTGACGTTGGCGATGCCGAGACCACCGACGACCAGCGAGACCAGGCCCAGGATCAGCAGCAGGCCACTGATGTCGTCGGCCACCCCGGTGCGCAGGGCGGCCGGGTCGGGCGGGGCGTTCACGGTCAGAGCAGCCGGGTCGTTCGGGCTCAGCGCCACGGGTGCCTGCTCGGCGATCAGTGCGGCCGCGCCGAGCGCCGTGGTGACCACGACCGTGCGGGCCGGGCCCAGGTGGAGGGCGTCGGCGCCGGCGGTCCAGGGCACGATCACCGACCCGGCCAGGGCCTGCTGGTCGGGCCGGCCGACCGCGGCCAGGACGCCGACCACGGTGAACGGCGTGCCGTCGACGAAGACGGCCGGCTGGTTGTCGATGCGGGTGAGGCCGAGCTGTTCGGCGGCCTGGGCGCCCAGCACGGCGACCCGGTCGCGCCGGGTGATGTGCCCGGTGTCGAAGAAGCGCCCGGCGGCCACCGTGGTGCGGGCGGCCGCGGGCAGGTCGGCGGTGGCGCCGACGACGGGCAGCACCCGGTCGAGCACCCGCCCGGGGTCGCGCACGGTGTTGGCCCGCACGTCCGGCTCCTTGCCGGGCTGCGTGGTGACGTAGGCCGCGGCGGCCTCGACGCCGTTGAGCCGGGCCAGGTCGTCGAGCGACTCCCACGCGACGACCGGCGGCGACCCGGGCGCGATCGGCTCGGGGATGTCGACGGTGACCTCGGTGGCGGTGGCCGCGTCGAACCGGCCGGCGATCTGGTTGCCGGCCGTAGTGGCGACCCCCAGGGTCGTGACCAGGGCGCCGATGCCGAGCACGGTACCCAGGACGGTGAGCACCGTGCGGGCCGGGCGCACCGCGATGCCGGCCAGCACCTCACCGGCCAGGTCGCGAGGGTCGAGCCGGCTCCTCATCGCTCGCTCAGCCGTCCGTCGGCGATCCGCACCCGGCGCGCCGCCCGCCGGCTCACCGTGTCGTCGTGGGTGATCACGACGAGCGTGGTGCCGGCGCGGCGAAGGTCGTCGAACAGCTCCAGGATCGCGGCGGTGTTGGTGCTGTCGAGGTTGCCGGTCGGCTCGTCGCACAGCAGCAGGGCCGGATCGCCCAGCAGCGCGCGGGCGATCGCGACCCGTTGCCGCTCTCCGCCGGAGAGATGGGTCGGGCGGAAACCCGTACGGTGGCTCAGGCCGACCCGGTCGAGGGCGGCCCGGGCCCGGTCGCGCCGGTCCGAGCGGCGGCCGCCGGTGTAGAGATCGCCCAGCATCACGTTCTCCGTCACGTCGCGGTGCGGCAGCAGGTGGAAGCTCTGGAAGACGAACCCGATGCGAGCGCCGCGGATCGCCGTGCGTTCACCGTCGCCCAGCCCGATCGTCTCGACCCCTTCCAGCTCGTACGACCCCGAGTCGGGCAGGTCGAGCAGGCCGAGCACGTTGAGCAGCGTCGACTTGCCCGACCCGGACGGGCCCACGATGCTCAGGTAGTCGCCCGCGTGGACCAGCAGATCGACATCGGCCAGGGCGGGGACGGGCGGGTCGGACGCGAAGGTGCGACCGACCCCGGTCAGCTCGATGATGGCGCTCACGTGCTGCCCACCACGACCCGGGCGCCGACCCGCAGCTCGCCCGGCGCCGCCGGCGTGACCTGGACGAAGCCGCCCGTGGACAGGCCCGGTTCGACGGCGACGTCGCGTACTGTGCCCGGTCTGTCCTCGACCGTGACGCGGGCCTGCCCGTCCGACGCGGTGAAGACCGCCGCCACCGGGACGGTCAGCACGGCGTGACCCGTGCCGCCGACGGTGATGCTCACCTTCAACGCCTGACCGACATAGGCGGCGAGTTCGGCCGGTTCCCGCGGCGTCAGGCGCACGGGGACTCCCTGCAGATCACCGGTCGTCGTGGCCCCGCCGATCCGCGACAGGACGGCGGTGAACCGGTCGCCGCCCGGGCTCTGCAGGGTGGCGGTCATGCCGGTCTTGACGAGGTCGACGTCGTCGGGGCTGACCGCACCGGTGACGACGAGCGTGGGGTCGGCGACCATGCCGATCACCCCGGAGGCGGGAGCGCCCGCCTTGAGCGACACCGTGGTCAGGCGTACGGGCAATCGCGGCAGGAAAATGATCTCGCCGCTGGCGATGCTGACCCCGTACGTCGTGCGGAAGGCGGCCAGATCGGCCCGCGCGTCGGCCTGCCCCGGACCCGCCACGGCGGCCGCCTGTTCGAGCTGCCGCAGCTGGGCCCGCTGCTCGGCGGTCGGCTCGGCAGCCTTGTAGCCCTGGTCGTCGTACCAGGCCCGTACGGCCTCCAGGGTCCGGCCGTCGAGCGGGCCGCTCGACGCGACCCGCCGCTTCGGCATCAGCCGTCGCAGGGCCGCCCGGAGCTGGCGTGCGTCGTCGCCGGTGCTCCCCTTGGTCAGCGTCCGGTACATGGGCACCTTGCCGGTCAGCACGAAGACCGGCCGGCCGCTGACCTCGAGGAGCACGTCGCCTTCGCGCAGCGTCCGGTTGCCCGCCGGTGCCTTGGTGACCAGCGGGACGGCGCCCGCCTCGGCGGCGGCCACCGTCCCGTTGAGGGTCACCGGCTGCGGGGCGTTGTAGGCCACGGTGCCTTGCGTGGTCACCGTCGCGGTCAGCACGCGCTGGGTGACCGGCACGGTGACCAGCGAGGCCGGGGGCGGCCGGTGATCCGCGGCCGCGTCGGCCGGCGACCGCACCTGCTGGCCGACCAGCCAGCCGACGCCGCCCGTGCCGAGCGCGACCGCGGTGGTCAGGGCCACGACGCGTTGCGGGCCCGACCGGAGGAACGGGAGCCGCATGCTCAGCCGACCCCGCCGCCCTGGACGACCGCGATGCCCTTGGCCCGGGCCAGCACGGCGTAGTCGGTGCGGCATTCGAGGTCGTCCAGGGCCGCCTTGATCTCGATGCCGAGCGCCTGCTTGGCGGTGGCGACATCCACCTGTCCGGCGTTCGAGAACTTGGTGATCGCGTCCGAGAACATGCTCTGCTCGATCATCCCGGGCTGCGGCGCGTTCACCGGGTAGCCCTTCTCCTTGAGGCAGCTCGCATATTTGCCGACCGCGGCGACGACGGCCGGGTCGTTCTTGAACTTGCCGAACTCCCGGGCGGCGGCCGCCTGCTCGTCCTTGCTCGGGCCGCTGCCGTAATACTTGGCCGCGGCCTCGTTGGCGCAGCCCGGGTCACCCTTGGGCGGGCCGGCCTTCGCGCCCTTGCCGCCGGCGCCGTGCAGGGCGGCGTCGTACGCCTTCTGCTGAGCCGGGTCGAGTGCGTCGCGGATCGCGTTGTTCGGGTTCTTGGCCGGGTCGACCTCCGGCTGCTTCACGGCGGGGTCGTTCGGGTAGACGATCTGCGAGAAGCCGCCGAAGCCGTACTTGGCACGGAAGGCCCGCACCTGGTCGGCCGGCTCCACGATCGAGCTCATGCCGGCGAACTTGGCCTGCCCGTTGTCGTCGCCGAAGTCCAGCGTGTGCGGCACGTAGCGGAAGCCTTTGCGCTTCATGCAGTCGGCGGTCATGTTCTCGGCCTTGAGCTGCGCCGAGTCCTGACCCGTGTCCTGCGTGACCCCCGGCGTAGCCGCGGCGGTTTCAGCGTCCTCGGCGTCGCCCGCCCCGCCGCAGCCGGCCAGCGCCGCCAGGGTCACAGAGGTAAGAATCAAGGTCAGTCGTCGCATCAGGCATCCTCGGGTTACGTCGCATGGGGGTGGGATTCCACCCCCATGACGATTCGTCCTGCCCCGAGGTTGCAGGCTCAGCGCCGCCGCAGATCTGCTCCCACGTCGTGCAGGTGGCGCAGGGCCTGACCGTAGGAATCGGTCAGCGACGTCATCTCGTAGGAGACGCCGATCTCGGCGCAGTACTGCTGGACGATCGGCTGGGCCTTACGCAGGTTGGGCGTGGGCATGGCCGGGAACAGGTGGTGCTCGATCTGGTAGTTCAGGCCGCCCAGGGCCGCGTCGACGAGCCAGCCGCCGCGGACGTTGCGGGACGTCAGCACCTGCTTGCGCAGGAAGTCCTCGTTGCCGTCGGGGTGGGGCATGCCCTTGTGATTGGGGGCGAACGTCATGCCGAGGTAGACGCCGAACACGGCCTGGTGGACGACGAAGAACGCGAGCGCCTGCAGCGGCGACAGCACGATCAGCAGGGCCGACACGTAGGCGACGAAGTGGATGGCGAGCAGGGCCGCCTCGACGCGGTTGCGCTTCTCGAGGACCCAGCGCACGCTGTCGCGCTTGAGGGAGAGGCCGAGCAGGGTCAGCAGGGGGAAGAAGAAGTAGGCCTGGTAGCGGGTCAGGAAGCCGCGGCCGGCGGCGTTCTCGCGGGACCAGACCAGCACGCCGGGGCCGACGTCGGGGTCGAGGTCGTCGTGGTTCGGGTTTGCGTGGTGTTTGGTGTGCTTGTCCATCCAGTAGCCGTAGGACATGCCGATGGCCAGGTTGCCGGCGATCAGGCCGGCCCGGGAGCTGGGCTTGTTGGTGCGGAACACCTGCCGGTGAGCCAGGTCGTGGGCGACCAGGGCCGTCTGGGCGAACGCCACCGCCAGCACGACCGCCACGGCCAGGGTCCACCAGGACGAGCCGATCACGAAGAACGCCGTCCAGCCGCCGACGAGGGCGGCGGCAACGAGAGAGAGGCGGGCCACGTAGTAGCCCGGCCGCCGCTGCAGCAGGCCCGCAGCGTTGATGCGCCGGCCCAGTTCCGCGAAATCGCTGCCGGCCGTCGCGCGCGGCCGCTCTGCCATTGTCGTCATGTGTTCCATCACACCGTGCGAAGGCATTCATGGTCAGGAGTGCCAGACCCCCAAGCGGTGGTAGGGCTAGCACTACTGAGATAAGCCGCCACGTGGTCCACGATGAGAGGCGTGGAGACAAGAGACTGGCTGCGTGACGGCCTCCGGGCTGTGGGGTCCGGGCTGCTCTCGATCGTGCTCGCGATCCTGAACATCCCGCTCTTCGTGCTCTTCGTGGTGTCGCTGGTGCTCACCCCCGTGCTCGGCCTCGGCCTGGCCGCGGTCCCGGCGGTGACGGCGCTGATCCGGGCCCGCGCCGAGCTGGCCCGCCGTCTCGCGACCCGCTCCGGCGTTTCGATCGCGCGGCCCTACCGGCCCCGTCCCGAGCGCATGGCCCCGATCGGCTGGCGGCGCTACAAGTGGATCATCACCGACCCGGCCACCTGGCGCGACTTCGCCTGGCTGCTGCCGGGGGCGATCAGCGGGCTGGTGCTCGGCATCCTCACGCTCGCGCTCCCGGCGTACGGCATCGAGGGCATCGTGCTGTTGCCGTTGTGGCTCTACCTCGGCACCGACTGGTACGGCTACGGCGTGATCTGGCCGATCGGCAGTGTCGCCGAGGGCTTCCTGTCGCTGCCGCAGGGCATCGTCTTCCTCGCGCTGGGCCTGGCCGTCGCGCCCTATGTCCCGAAGGTCGAGTTCCTGTTCGCGCGGCTCTTCCTGGCACCGACGCGGGCGGCCGAGCTGCGGCTTCGAGTGACTCAGCTCACCGTGACCCGGGCCGACACGGTCGACGCGCAGGCCGCCGAGCTGCGCCGCATCGAGCGTGACCTGCACGACGGCGCCCAGGCTCGGCTGGTGTCGCTGGGCATGACGATCGGGCTGGCCGAAGAGCTGGTCGAGCGCGACCCGCGGGCCGCCCGCAAGCTGCTCGCCGAGGCCCGCGAGACCAGTTCGACGGCCTTGGTCGAGCTGCGTCATCTCGTCCGCGGAATCCACCCGCCGGTGCTGGCCGAGCGCGGTCTCGACGGGGCGGTTCGAGCGCTCGCGCTGACCGTGCGCATCCCGACGACGATCGACTCCGACCTCACGGGCCGGCTCGAGACGCCGGTCGAGTCGGCGGCCTACTTCGCGATCGCCGAGGCGCTGACCAACGTGCAGCGGCACAGCGGCGCCACCGTCGCCTACGTCAGCATCCACCGGGTCGGTGAGGCGCTGCGCATCGAGGTCGGTGACGACGGGCACGGCGGCGCGGACGCGGCACGTGGCACGGGCCTCGTCGGAATGGAACGGCGTCTGGCCGCCTTCGATGGCACGATGACCGTGTCCAGCCCGCCGGGCGGGCCGACCATCGTGACCATGGAGCTGCCGTGCGTGTTGTCATCGCCGAGGACCATGCTCTCCTCCGGGACGGACTGACCCGGATCCTCCAGGCGTTCGACTTCGAGGTCGTCGCGGTCGTCGGCCGCGGACCCGACGTGCTGCCCGCCCTGCTCGATCACAAGCCCGACGTGGCCGTCCTCGACGTGCGCCTGCCGCCCACCTTCACCGACGAGGGGCTGCAAGCCGCGAACGAGGTACGCCGGCGGGCGCCCGGCCTGCCCATCCTGGTGCTCTCCCAGCACGTCGAACCCCTGTACGCGCGGGAGCTGCTCTCCGACCGCCGCGGCGGCGTCGGCTACCTGCTCAAAGACCGCGTCTCCGACGTCGCCCAGTTCATCGACGCGGTGCGGCAGGTCGCGGGCGGCGGCACGGTCATGGACCCCGAGGTCGTGGCCCAGCTTCTCGACCGCAGCCGGCCCCTCGACGTGCTGACCCCCCGTGAGCGAGAGGTGCTCGGCGAGATGGCTGCGGGCCGGTCCAACGCGGCCATCGCGAGCCGGCTCTTCGTCACCGAGAAGGCGGTCAGCAAGCACATCAACAACATCTTCACGAAGCTCGGGCTGCCGCCGTCAGAGGACGACAACCGGCGCGTGCTGGCCGTGCTGGCCTACCTGGACAGCTGAGGGAGAACCTCCGACGCGATCAGATCCAGGTGGTCGAGATCGTCCATGTCCGTGATGCGCAGGTGCACGCGGGAGGCGCCGATCTCGTGCATCTCGTTGATCCGCTCGACGAGGCGCGCGGGGGAGCCGACCACCGGGTCCTCGGGCGGCAGCACGCTCTTGACGTGCAGCGGCGCCTCGCGGCGGGCGGCCTCGGCGTCGGTGCGCCCGATCGCGACCACGATGCCCGCCGACAGGGTCAGTTCGCGTCCGGTCTTCTCGGCGGCGGCCCGTACGCGATCGAACGCGAGGGCGGTCTCGGCGACCGTCTTGAACGGCATGTTGAACTCGTCGGCGAAGCGGGCCGCGAGCTCCGGCGTACGCCTGGGGCCTCGGCCTCCGACGATGATCGGCGGGTGCGGGCGCTGAACCGGGCGCGGCAGGGCGTGCGCCTCGACGAGCGTGTAGTGCCGGCCGTCGTACGAGAAGGTCTCGTCCTCGGACGTGCCCCACAGTCCGGTGAGGATCTCGAGTTGTTCCTCGAGACGGTCGAACCGCTCGCCGACCGGGGGGAACGGGATGCCGTACGCGGTGTGTTCGCGCTCGACCCAGCCGGCGCCCATGCCCAGCTCGACGCGGCCGCCGCTCATCTGGTCGACCTGGGCCACGATGATCGACAGTGGACCGGGCAGCCGGAACGTGGCCGAGTTGACCATCGTGCCGAGGCGCAGGGTCGTCGTCTCGCGGGCCAGGCCGGCGAGGGTGATCCACGAGTCGGTGGGGCCCGGCAGACCCGGGTCGGGAGTGAGCGCGCGGTAGTGATCGGCCCGCAGCAGGCCTTCGAAACCGGCGTCCTCAGCCTGCCGGGCGAACCTCAATTGGGTGTTGTACGTCGCACCCCGGTGAGGCTCGATGAACAGACTTACACGCATCATCGTCCCTTATGAACAGCGATCGGACGCATACCGCACTCATCATCAGCCATCGTGCGGCATACGTCTACTTCGGCTTTTGAGACGAACCTGTCATCGATGCATGCACCAGTTTGCCCTACGATCCCGGTCGGGACACCTCTGGTCCCAAGTTCTACCCCTCAAGGCCCCGGTGCCCAGATTCGCCGGGTTGCCGACTCCCCCATCGACCGAACCATGGTCGGGAAGGATCACGGTGCACAGAAGGACCCTCGTTCGTTCCGTTGTCGCCGGCGCACTCGCTCTGACCATGAGCGCGGCCGCCGGGTGCAGCAGTGACGACTCGGCTGACGGCGACGGTGGCAGCAGCGGCGCCTCGCTCGAAAAGATCACTTACCTGACCTCGTTCGGTGTCTTCGGCCGCGACTCGTACGCCTACGTCGCGCTGGAGAAGGGCTACTTCAAGGACGCCGGCTTCGACGTCGAGGTCAAGCCCGGCTCCGGTTCCGGTGAGAACATCAAGTCGATCGTGGCCGGCAACGCCCAGTTCACCCCGATCGACCTGACCGGTGGCCTGATCGCGGCCGGTGGCAAGGACAAGACCACCGGCTTCACCGCCGTGGCGGCCATCCAGCAGCGCACCATGGCCGCGATCATCGCGCTCGAAGGCAGCGGCATCAACTCGCCCAAGGACCTCGAGGGCAAGACGATCACCGACCAGCCCGGCTCGGTCGTGAAGACGCTCTTCCCGACCTACGCCAAGCTCGCCAACGTCAACGACAAGAACGTCAAGTTCCAGAACGGCAAGGCGCCCGAGCTGATCGGCATGCTCGCGAGCGGCAAGGCGCAGGCCATCGGCCAGTTCGTCGTGGGCAAGCCGACCGTGGAGACGGTCGCGGCCGGCAAGAAGGCCGTCGTGCTGCCCTACAGCGACTACCTGCAGGACCTGTACGGCAACGTGCTGATCACGTCGACCGACTACGCCAAGGCCAACCCCGAGAAGGTCAAGAAGTTCACCGGGGCGCTGCTCAAGGGTCTCGCCGACTCCATCGACAACCCGGAGGAGGCCGACAAGATCCTGCAGAAGCACGTCAAGACGGCCAAGCCCGGTGGTGCCGCCGCCGAGCTCACGCTGATGGGCCCGTACGTGAAGTCGGCCGCCGCCGGCATCCCGGTGGGCGCGCTCGACGCCGAGCGGGTCGCGCGCAGCATCGCGATCCTGCAGGGTTCCGGTCAGGTTCTGCCCGGCCTCACCCCGGAGCAGGTCATCAACTTCGACCTGACCCCGAAGGCCTGATCGCCCTTTTTGACACACGGGGTGCGCGCCGGCGACGGCGCGCACCTTCCCCCGTTCTAGGAGCACCGGTGCAAGACACCCTGACGCCCCCGTCGGAGGCCACAGTGGCCCGTCCCTCCCGCCCCGCCCGGCGGTGGTCGCCCGGAGTGGTGGCCTGGCCGGTGCTCGGCATCGTCGTCACCATCGCGGTCTGGTGGGCGGTCGTCGAGATCTTCGAGATCCAGCCGATCATCCTGCCGTCGCCCGCCGCCGTGTTCGGCGGCTTCCTCGAATACCCCGAGCTGCTGGCCGACACGACGTGGGACACACTCCGCGTCACCCTGATGGGCTTCGGCCTGTCGGTCGTGATCGGCGTCGCGCTCGGCACCGCGATCGCCGCGTGGAAACCCTTCGAGCGCGCCTTCGGCCCCCTGCTGGTCGCCCTGAACGCCGTGCCCAAGGTGGCCATCGCCCCGCTGATGATCGCCTGGTTCGGGTTCGGCACCAAACCCGTGCTGGCCATGGCGTTCCTGCTCTGCTTCTTCCCGATCGTGCTCTCCACCGCGACCGGCCTGGCCAGCACCCCCAGCGACCTGGTCGAGCTCACCCGGTCGCTGGACGCCACCCGCACCCAGACCTTCCTTCGCGTACGGGTCCCGGCCGCGCTGCCGCAGATCTTCGTCGGACTGAAGCTCGCCATGCCCCTGGCCGTGATCGGCGTGGCCGTCGGCGAGATGCAGTCGGGCGGCGTCGACGAGGGCCTCGGCACGATCATCGTGCAGACCGCGGGTCAGGGCGACACGGCCACCGCGTTCGCCGCCCTGACGCTGATGGCGCTGGTCAGCATCGCGCTCTACTACGCTCTCGTGCTGATCGAACGGCTCGCCCTGCCCTGGGTGCGCGGCACGACGGCCTGACCTTCCGGGGGTTTTCCCCCAAGCACAGTCGGAGGATTTCCGGCTTCTGGGCACCCTCGGCAGTGCCTAGCGTCGATCGTGTGATCGAACTACGTGAGCTGACGAAGCGGTATGGCGGCCGGACCGCCGTCGACGGGCTGAGCTTCCACGTTCAGCCCGGCGCGGTGACCGGCTTCCTGGGGCCCAACGGGTCCGGCAAGTCGACGACGATGCGCATGATCCTGGGACTCGACGCCCCGGACCATGGACAGGCCCTGATCGACGGGATCCCGTACGCTGGCCTGGCCTGGCCTTTGCGGTCGGTCGGCGCGCTCCTCGACGCGGGAGCCTTCCACCCCGGTCGCAGCGGACGCGCGCATCTGGCCGCACTGGCCGCGAGCAACGACATCCCCGCCTCCCGCGTCGATCGGGTGCTCGACATCGTCGGCCTGTCCGACGTGGCGACGCGGCGCGCGGGCACCTACTCGCTCGGCATGCGCCAGCGGCTCGGCGTGGCCGTGGCCCTGCTCGGCGACCCGGGCGTGCTGCTGCTCGACGAACCGGTCAACGGGCTCGACCCCGAGGGCATCCGCTGGATCCGCGACCTGCTGCGCGGGCTCGCCGCCGAGGGCCGCACCGTGTTCGTGTCGAGTCACCTGATCGCCGAGATGGCGCTGACCGCCGACCGGCTCGTGGTCATCGGCCGCGGCCGGCTGCTGGCCGAGACGACCGTCACCGAGCTCGCCGCCGGCGACGACAACCTCGAGGACGCCTTCTTCCGGCTCACCTCGCAGGTCACCGACTATCGCGGGGGAGCAGCGGCATGAAGACGTACGGTTTCCGGCAGGCGGCCCGGATGGAGCGGATCAAGCTGACCAGCGTCCGTACGACGTGGTGGCTGGCGATCGCGGCGGTGGTCTCGATGGTCGCGTCCGGCGTCGGGGTGGGGCTCGGCTACCGATCGCATACCCCGATCGCCACGACCGCCCAGATCCTCAACAACAGTCTCGGCGGCGCGATCCTGGCCCAACTGCTGCTCGGCGCGCTCGGCGTCCTGCTGGTGACCGGCGAGTACGGCACCGGGATGATCCGCTCGACCTTCGCCGCCGTTCCGAGGCGCCGGGTCGTCCTGGCCGCCAAGGTCGCCGTCGGCGGCAGCGCGGCCCTCATGATCGGCCTGGTCGCGAGCTTCGCCGGCTATCTCAGCGGCCAGCTCGCCATCCGCGGGACCGCCATCCCGGCCGCCTCCCTGAGCGACGGCGCGGTCCTGCGAGCGGTCGTGCTGACCGGCGTCTATCTGGGCGTCAGCGCGCTGCTCGGGGTCGGCATCGGGGCGATCGTACGACACTCGGGCGCGGCGATCGGCCTGCTGTTCGGCCTGATGTTCGTCCCCACGATCGTGGCCGGCCTGTTCGGCGAGGACGGGATCGCGATCGGCCGTTTCGTCCCGCTGCTGATGCTGCTGAACTCGATCGCGGTCCTCACGCCGACCCCCGGCCTGTTCTCCGGCGCAGTCAGCGTGCTGGTCGTGGGTGGTTACGCGGCGGCCGCGGTGGTGGCCGGTGGCCTTCTGCTCCGCCTTCGCGACGCGTGAGCAGCGATAATGGGCTGATGTCCGCGCTGCGCGCCCCGTTCACCCTGATGGCCCTGCGCCAGGTGGTGTTCTGCGTCGCCGGGGTGCTCAGCGCGGTCGCGGTCCTGGTCGCGCCCGCGCTCGTGCCGGGCGCGGGCGCCCTCGTCCTCTGGCTATCCGGGGCCATGACCGAGCGGCCCGCACCCGTCGTCGCGCCCGTGTTCCTGGTCCTCTTCCCGGTCACCGTCGCGCTTCTGATCGTGCTGGCCGCCCCGGCCGGGCGCGCGCTGGGCTCCGTACAACGTGCTCTGGCCGGGCGTCTGCTCGGCGAACAGGTCGACGCCCCGCCGACACGGTCATCGGGGTGGCGCGCCGTCGCGTACGGGCTGCTCAAGGTGCCTCTGGCCATTCCCGAGGGGTACGGCGCGTTCTGCTATGTGTTCGGGGTGGTCAACCTCAGCTATCCGGTGTGGTGGCCGCTGTTCCGTAACCACCCGCCCGGCACGACCCTCGGGCCGGTGCACGCGCTGACGCCGTTCGGTCTTCTCAGCACGCGGAGCTTCGCCGGCACCTTCCTCATCGCCGCCGCCGGCCTCGCGATGCTGCTGGTTGCGCCGTGGCTGATGCGAGCCGGTACGTCGCTCGACGTGGCCGCGATGCGCCGGCTGCTCGGTCCGCGCCAGGTCGCCGAGCGGGTGCGTGAACTGCAGGTCAGCCGGGCCCGGGCGATCGACGACGCGGCCGCGATGATGCGCCGCCTGGAACGCGACCTGCACGACGGCGCGCAGATCCGGCTGGCCACCCTCGCGATGAACCTCGGCATGGCCAACGAGAAGCTCGGCGCCGACGGGCCGCCCCCCGACCTCGACCAGGCCCGCGAACTGGTCGCGCTCGCCCACCGCGGCGCCAAAGACGCCCTCGCCGAGCTGCGCGACCTGGTGCGCGGCATCCACCCGCCGGTCCTCGACAGCGGCCTCGGTGACGCGCTGGCCACGCTCGCGACCGGCAGCGCCATCCCGGTCACGGTGACCGTCGAGCTGCCCTCGCGGCCCGCGCCGGCCATCGAGACCATCGCGTACTTCTGCGCGGCCGAGTTGCTGGCGAACGCGACCAAACACAGCCGGGCCTCCTCGGTGCGGCTCGACGTCGCCGGCTCGGGAGGGCACATGACGGTGACCGTTGCCGACGACGGGGTCGGCGGGGCCGATCCGGACGGGCCCGGGCTGTCCGGTCTGGCCCGCCGCATCGGGGTCGTGGACGGCCACCTTCGCGTGGCCAGCCCGGCCGGAGGGCCAACCCGCGTCGAGATCTCGCTTCCCCTGGAGTTGTGATCATGCGAGTGGTGATCGCGGAGGACGCCGCGATGATGCGCGAGGGGCTCGTCCGGCTGCTCACCGACCGCGGCTTCGAGGTGTGCGCGGCCGTCGGCGACGCCACGGCGTTGCGAACCGCGATCGCCGCCTCCGAGCCCGACGTCGCCATCATCGACATCCGCATGCCCCCGACCCACACCGACGAGGGTCTGCGCGCCGCCATCGACATCCGCCGCGACCACCCCGCCGTCGGCGTGCTGGTCTTCTCCCAATGGGTCGAGACCAGGTACGCCACCCGGCTGCTGGCCGACCGTCCGACCGGCGTCGGCTACCTGCTCAAGGACCGCGTCGCCGACGTGGCCGACTTCGTCGACGCCCTGACCCGGGTGGCCTCCGGCGGCACCGCCCTCGACCCCGAGGTGGTCGGCCACCTCATGCGGGCCGGGCAGGAGACGGCCGGGGTGGCGTCGCTGACCCCTCGGGAGAGCGAAGTGCTGTCACTCATGGCTGAGGGCCGGTCCAACGCCGGAATCGCGGCCGCGCTGGTCATCACCCCCGGCGTCGTCGAGAAGCACGTCGCGAACATCTTCGCGAAGCTCGGGCTGCCCTCCTCGGAGAGCGACAACCGCCGGGTCCTCGCCGTCCTGCGCCACATGCTGTTCACGGATAGAGCGTGAGTCTCGGGCTGGTGCCGGTGCGGGTCAGATCGGCGACGGCCGGCAACTCCGCGGGAGGGCCGGCCGCCACCACCTGGACGACCGTGCCGTCCGGACGGAACACGGTGACCGCGCGCTGCTCCCGGGACAAACCCAGATCCATGACGTCGGAAAAAGCCACCGCGCCGTCGGGCAGGTCGGTCCGGGTGCAACTGGGATCCGCCGGGTTCAAACAGGCCGGCGCGCTGTCGACCGCGGCGGGCCGGACCATGACGGCCCAGGAGCCGTCGCCCAGAACAGCGGCCGCGCGATATTCGTCGGCCTTCGGCTCATAGAAGAACTCGACCCGGCCACATTTCGTCTTCGGCGACGGACGGGCGCCCGGAGGCAGCAGGCTCGGCAACGCCGCGGTCAGTCGCTCGGCGGCGACGTCGGCCGTCTCGGGCAGCGGGCCGTTGCGCGGGACGATCGTGACGTCCTTCACGAAGTCCGGGGGTGTCGGGTGGACACAAGGCGTTCGGGACGTCGTCGGCGCAGCGGCAGGCGGTGTCGCGACGGTCGGCGACGGCGACGACCCGGCCAGGGTCACCGAGATCCCCGCCGTCACGACCACTGCCGCCCCGGCGGCAACCGCGGCCCACCGGCTCCGGCGGCGACGGCGCTCGGCGGTGATCAGCTCGTCCAGGTCGATGCTCGTGGGGGGTGCGTTGTCGCTGGCCGCGCGCAACAGGGTCGACAGGTCATCCACGAGGGGCCTCGCTCTTCATCAGGGTTCGCAGGGTCTGCAAGGCTCGTGCGGTCTGACTCTTGACCGTTCCGGTCGTGCACTCGAGCTCAGTTGCCGTCTGCTCGACGGACAGGTCGTAGAAGTACCGCAGCACGATCACCGCCCGCTGCCGTGGCGCGAGCCCATCAAGTACGGCCAGGATCGCCATCCGGTCGGTGACCGGCTCGTCCACTCCCGCAGCCACCGGGTCGGGCGGCGCCTCCCAGAACTCCTCCCGCCGCCACGGCCGCCGCCGCTCGTCAAGCAGGCACCGCAACAGCACGCGACGAACGTACGCATCGGGGTCGTCCATCGCCGACACCCGTCGCCAGTGCCGCAACAGCTTGATCAGCGCGGTCGACACCAGGTCGTCGGCCAGATGCCAGTCCCCGCACAACAGAAACGCCGCCCGCCGGAAACTGTCCAGCCGCGCACCCACGTACTCCCGATATTCGATCCCCACCAGAGCCCCTCGCCAGCCGTCACCTACGACTCAAACGGAGGCAACGGCGACCAGGGTTGTCATCGGCTGCCGGAATCTCACGCGGGGCCCGATCGCGCCGTCGGGTCGTACCTGACGGTGTCGCGCGGACGCGGCCAGGACTGGGCGCTCGCCTGCTTATCCTCGCCGCTCGGGGCGGCCAGCCAGGCTTCGTAGGCGGCGTAGATCCGGCGCAGCCCGTCCTTCTCTTCCCGCAGCCGCAGGAAATCGTCGAGGCAGTCGAAGAGCATCGCAACCGCCTGCTCGTCCATCTCGGGCGTCAGGTCGCGGGGGCTGGGGTCATTCACCGGATCGACGAGCCTGAGGACCAGAGCCCACCATGTCCAGTTGCTTCCGCCTCCGGCCCGAGTCATGAGCCATTCCCGGAAGCCGGTCAGAAGTCCCGCGGAGCCAAGATCGCAGCCGAGGACGAAGGCTACTACCTCGGGAAAGTCCGCCCGGATGAGATACATACCCGGCCGGAGTCGGACCAGCCCGAACAGGCGTCGATATTCAGCGATGGACAACTGGTTCGGCCTGCTCTCTACGGTGAAGAACGGGGTCTAGTGACTAGTGGCCACGCTGAATGTTCAGCTCGAAGAATCGGCGTCGGCGGGGCCGGAGAGGCCGGCCTTCTCGTCGCGGTCGGCCCACTCGAGCAGCGGGGCCAACGAGTGGGCCTTGTCGTCGATGGTGGCGTGCAGGTCGCCCAGTTCGGCGAAGCGGGCCGGGACCGTCAGGACGGTGAAGGCGCGAGGGTCGACGTCGGGGATCTCATCCCATGTGATCGGGGTCGAGACCGTGGCCGTGGGGACGCCGCGCACCGAGTAGGCGCTGGCGATCGTGTGGTCGCGGGCGTTCTGGTTGTAGTCGACGAACAACGACTCGGGGTCGCGGTCCTTGCGCCACCACGTGGTTGTCACGTCCTCGGGGGCGCGGCGCTCGACCTCGCGGGCGAAGGCCAGCGCCGCCCGCCGTACGTCGGAGAAGCCCCACGACGGCTCGATGCGCACATAGACGTGCAGGCCCCGGCCGCCCGAGGTCTTGGGGTAGCCGACGATGCCCAGGTCGTCGAGCACCGAGCGGGCGACCCCGGCCACGTGGCGTACCCGGTCGAAGGGGCAGCCGGGCATCGGGTCGAGGTCGATGCGCCACTCGTCGGGTTTCTCGGTGTCGGCCCGGCGGGAGTTCCACGGGTGGAATTCGACCGTCGACATCTGCACGGCCCAGATCACGTCGGCCAGCTTGGTGACGCACAGCTCGTCGGCGTGGCGGTTGTAGCGCGGGAACTTCACCCGCACCGTCTCGAGCCACGGCGGCGCGCCGTGCGGCACTCGCTTCTGGTGCACCTTCTCGCCGGCCAGCCCGTCGGGGAAGCGGTGCAGCATGCACGGTCGCTCCCGCAGCGCCCGCACGATGCCGTCGCCGACCGACAGGTAGTAGTTGACCAGGTCGAGCTTGGTCAGGCCGAGGTCGGGGAAGTAGACGCGGGCCGGGTTCGACACGCGCACCGTGAAGTCGCCGACCTCGACCTCGGTCGCCGGGGCCTTGCTCGAAGAGGCCATGCGATCAAGTTAACCCAGATGGGCGTCGTCCAGGTCGGCCAACAGGGTGTCGCCCGAATCGAGCAGGTCGAGAAGCGGGCCGACGCGGGGCAGTTCGTGGGTGATGAAGTAGCGCGCGGCCAGCCTCTTCCCCTCGTAGAACGCGCCCTCCTTACCCCCGGCGGCGGCGAGCTGCGAGAGCCACAGCCAGGCGATCACCAGGTGGCCGGTGGCTTCGAGGTAGGCCGTCGAGTTGGCCAGCGCGGCGGTCGGGTCGCCGCCGGCCCACAGCTTGCGGGTGGTCGCGGCCAGGCGGTCACACAGCGCGATCACCGGACGGCCCAGCTCGTCGGGCGCGGCCACGGCCGTGGTCATGATGCGGCCGAGCAGCAGCGACAGGCCCGCCCCGCCCCGCATGATCACCTTTCGGCCGAGCAGGTCGAGGCCCTGGATGCCGTCGGTGCCCTCGTGGATCGAGTTCAGCCGGTTGTCGCGGTAGAACTGCTCGACCGGGTATTCGCGGGTGTAGCCGTAGCCGCCGTGCACCTGGATCGCGTGGTCGTTGGCCAGACGGCACCACTGCGACGGCCACGCCTTGACGATCGGGGTCAGCACGTCGAGCAGCAGGTCGTTCTCGTCGGAGGGCTCGTCGAGCAGCTTGGCCGCGAACAGGATGAGGGCCAGACCCCCTTCGACATACGACTTCGAGGCGAGCAACATGCGGCGTACGTCGGGATGTTTGACGATCGGCACGGGCGGGGCCAGCGGGTCCTTGTCGGCCACGAGGCGGCCCTGGTCGCGGTTGCGGGCGTAGTCGAGAGCGTGCAGGTAGCCCGTGTAGCCCAGCGCCACCGCGCCCGCGCCGACACCGATGCGGGCCTCGTTCATCATGTGGAACATGTAGGCCAGGCCCTTGCCCTCCTCGCCCACGAGGTAGCCGGTGGCGTCGTCGAAGGCGAGCACGGCGTTGGTCGTGCCCCGGTAGCCCATCTTGTGGTTGAGCCCGGACAGCGCCACCCCGTTGCGCTCGCCCACCGTGCCGTCGGCCTCGATGTGGTGCTTGGGCACGATGAACAGCGACAGGCCCTTGACCCCGGCCGGGGCGCCCGCGGCCCGGGCCAGCACCAGGTGCACGATCGTCTCGCTGAGCTCGTGGTCGCCGCCCGAGATCCACATCTTGGAGCCGGTGACGCGGTAGCTGCCGTCGCCGGCGGGCGTGGCCCGGGTCAGCACGTCGGCCAGCGCGGAGCCCGCCTGCGGCTCGGACAGGCACATGGTGCCGGTGAAACGGCCGTCGAGCATCGGCCGGACGAACCGGTCGATCTGCTCGGCCGTGCCGTAGCGCAGCAGCAGGCTGGCGTTGCCCGCGGTGAGCAGCGAATAGGACGAGGTCGCGATGTTGGCCGCCTGGAACCACGCGAAGCAGGCCCGGGCGACGACGTGCGGAAGCTGCAGGCCGCCGACGGAATCGTCCATCGTGGCGCTGAGCAGCCCGGTCTCGTTGAAGACCTTGAGCGCGGCCGACACCTCGGGGATCACCTGGACCCGGATGCCGTCGAAGGTCGGCTCCTCGAGGTCGCTGCGCCGGTTGTGCGGGGCGAAATCACGCTCGGCGATCTGGGCCGAGACGTCGAGGAACGCGTCGAACGTGTCGCGCGAGTGCTCGGCGAACCGCTCGCGGGTCGTGAGCGCTTCGACGTCGAGCCACTCGTACAGCAGGAAGTCGAGATCTCGACGCGAGAGAATCTTGGACACCGCCGGCACCGCCGTTCTTGGTGAGGGATCGACAGGCCCCTAGTCTGCCCTGCCGCCGCGAAGTGCGGCTCGCCCCTGTGGATAAGCGCTGCCCTGTGGATAAGTGCTCACGGCGCGGGTGCCCGGTGGATAGGTTCAGCGCTCGACCAGCCAGACGAACCCGAGAGGTGGAACATGAGCCCTCCCCTCCCGCACGACGAGCGGCCCGTCACTGCTCAGCACCGTCTCCAGCCAGCCGAACCGCCCGATCGCCGCCGCCTCGACCGTCTGCGGCTCCTCGCTGAAATTGGCCAGCCCGACGAACGTACCGCTGCGGGGGTGTCGCCGCCGCCACGCGAAGACGTGCCCGTTGTCGAGGCCCACGATCGCCGTCTCACCGCCCCCGCGCAGCGCGAGCAGGTCTTTGCGCGCCGCGACCAGCGAACGCAGCCCCGCGAAGACCCGCCCCTCCAGCGTCGACGGGTCGTTTCGACGAGCCGCGGCCGCCCAGTCCATGCGAGGCCGGTGCATCCACCGGTTGTCGTCGGCCAGAGCGGGGTCGTCGCGGTACGTCGGGTCGTTGCGCATGGCCAGCTCATCGCCCATGTAGATCAGCGGGATGCCGCCGTACGCGAACGCGACAGCATGCAGCAACAGCAGACGGCGTACGCCCTTGGGCCAGCTCGCCGGATCGTCGGTGATCCCGCACAGCGACGCCGCCGAGCCCGAGATCCGCGCATCACCGGTGTCCGGATTCTCCTGAAAAAGAGCACCCCGGGCGTACGACCCCGGGAAGCGTCCCGAATAGAACGCGTTGAGAAAGTTCCGGTGGTTCCACCAGTCCCACCCGACCGCCGAAGCGTCCTCCGCGCTGATCGCCCAGCCGATGTCGTCGTGCCCGCGTACGTAACTCACCCAGCTCGCCGAGTCCGGGATCGCCCTCATCCGCCCCAGCGACTGGGCCATGAGCCGCGCGTCCTTGGTCGCCAGGCTGCTCCAGAGCATGACCATGAGCTGGTTGTGATAGGCCAGCTCGCACTCCGGCCGGTATCGGTCGTGCCCGCCCAGGTAGGGCACGAGGTCGTCGGGCGCCACGATCGCCTCGGCCTTGAAGATCACACCGGGTGCGGCCAGCCGGGTCAGCGCGTGCAGCGCCTGCACGATCCGGTGCACCTCGGGCTCGTTCAGGCAGGTCGTGCCGAGCCGCTTCCACAGGAACGGGACGGCGTCGAGCCGGAACACGTCGACCCCGCGGTTGGCCAGCCAGAGGATCGTCTCGAGCATGGCCCGGAAGACCCGGGGATCGGCCCAGTTCAGGTCCCACTGGTAGCTCCAGAACGTGGTCCACACCCAGCGGTCGCCGAACAGCGTGAACGAGCCCGGCGCCCGGTCGGGGAAGACCGGCACGATCGTACGCTCGTACGCGTCGGGCATCTCCCGGTCGGGATAGGACATGTAGAAGCCCGCGTACGCCGGATCGCCCGCTTCCCAGGCCCGGGCCCACGCGTGTTCCTTGGCCGTGTGGTTGAGCACCAGGTCGACGCAGAGGCTCATGCCGCGCCCGTGCAGTTCGCCGGCGAGGTCGCCCAGTTCGTCCATCGTGCCCAGGCGCGGATCGACGGCCCGGTAGTCGCGCACGGCATAGCCGCCGTCGTTCTCGCCGGGCCGGGGCGCGAGCAGCGGCATGAGGTGCAGGTAGGTAACACCCAGCTCGCCCAGATAGTCCAAGTTGTCGGCCACCGCACGAAGCGACCCGGCAAATCGGTCGGCGTAACAGACATATCCGATCTGCCGGGCGCGCTGATACCAGCCGTGGTCGATCTCCCGGCGACGGTCCAGTTCGCGCAGTTCGGCCGGGCGCTCGGCGGCCGCGTCGAGGGCGCTGCGCACCAGGTCATTGAGCAGATCGGCGGTCCCGTCCGAGCCATAGACGATCTCCAACGGCTCGTAGACGTCGAGCAGCGACGTCTCCAGCCGGGTCACGAAAGCGAGGGCCTCCGAACGATTCAGCCGGCGTTCAGCCTCCTGCATCAGAGTGGGCAGCAGGGCCTCGAAGGCGCTTGCGGCCCGGGTGCGAACGGAAGATCCTGCCATCGGGTCAACGTAACCGCCGGTGGCGTGCGGGTCACGCATATCGACGGTGACGAGGGGCGGTGGTCCGATGCGCAGACTGGTGGTCCCGGCACCGGCCCGTGCCCTGATCCCCACCCAACGCCGAGCGCTCACCGCGGCCGTCACCGCTGTTCCCCGCCGCCGGGTCATCCGCTGCGGCCTCAGCGTCACCGGCTTCGGCCTCTGCGCCGTCTTCTACTGCCTCACCTACACCCCGTCCCTGCTGCCCCGCCCCTGGTATGTGCAGGGTGTCGTCGCCGGTTTGACGGCCTCCTTCGGGTACGCGGGAGGGACCGCCATCGGCGCGGTGGTGCGCCTGCGCTGGTGGCCGTCCCGCCGCGCCGAACGCATCGCCTGGCGCGTGCTGTTCGTGCTGGTCCCGCCCCTGATCCTGCTCTTCCTCTGGCTGGGCGCCCGCTGGCAGCGCGAACTGCGCGTGCGCCTGAGCATGGCCCCCCAACAGGAGTACGACCTGATCCGTACGGTCGGGATCAGCCTGCTCACCTTCGCGGCGCTGCTGCTGCTGGCCCGCTGCCTGCGGCTGGCCGCGCACGGCTTCGCCCGGCTCTTCGGCCGCCTGGTGCCCGAGTCGGCCGCCTACTGCGCGGGCTTCGTGGTCGTGTCGCTGCTCAGCTACACCGCCTTCGACGGCCTGCTGGTCGGCAACATCTACACCAACGTCGACCGCTCGGCCGCGATCACCGACAGCGGCACGGGCAAGGGCGTCGTCCAACCGGCTTCGCCCCTGCGCTCGGGGAGCAGTCAGTCGCTCGTGAGCTGGGATTCCCTGGGCCGCCAGGGGCGCGCGTTCATCGGGAAGGTGCCGCCGGGCGATCAGCTCGACGCGTTCGCCGGCCGCACCGCGCTCGACCCGATCCGCATCTACGCCGGGCTCTCGTCGGCCGACACCATCGAGGAGCGCGCCGAGCTGGTGCTGCGCGAGATGGACCGTACGCATGCTTGGGAACGCTCGGTGGTCGCGGTCTTCACGCCCACCGGCACCGGCTGGGTCGACAAAGACGTGCCGAGCTCACTCGAATTCATGTACGCCGGCAACACCGCCCTCGTGTCCATGCAGTACAGCTACCTGCCCAGCTGGATCTCCTTCGCGGTCGACCGCTCCAAAGTGGTCGACGCCGCTGCGGCCCTGATCGGCGCGGTGCGCACGCGCTGGGCGGCGATGCCGGTGACGCAACGCCCCAAGCTGTTGATCTTCGGGGAGAGTCTGGGCACCTACGGCACAGAGAAGACCTTCGGTACGGCCTCCGCGATGGTCGACGGCGCCGACGGGATTCTGCTCGCCGGCCCGATGTTCGCCAACCCGATCCACCAGGAGCTGACCGCCGGCCGCGCCCCGGGCTCGCCGGTCTGGGACCCGAACTATCCCGGGCTGCCCGTCGAGTTCTCCTCCGAGGCCAACGATCTGCGCGACCTGGCCGGGCCGCCGCGCAAGGTCGTCTACATGCAGAACTCGAGCGACCCGGTCGTGTGGTGGAACCCCAACCTGCTCTGGCACAAGCCGCAGTGGCTGCGCGGCCAGCGCGGCCCCGACGTCACCCCCGACATGCACTGGTACCCGGTGATCACGTTCTGGCAGACCACGGTCGACCTGCTCTTCGCCAACCAGGCCCCGACCGGCACGGGCCACGTCTACAACTCCGGCGCGGTCGACGGCTGGGCCGCGGTGGCCCCGCCGCCCGGCTGGACCGTCGACGACACGCTTCGCCTGCGCGAACTGCTCGACCGCTGAAGCCCCCGCCCGCGCGAACTGCTCAACCGGCGAAAAGCAGGTAAGTTCCGCGCATGACCTTGCAGCGAAGTTTGTCGATTGCCTTGGCGGCAGCGGTCGCCCTGTCGATCCCCGCCGCCCCGGTTCAGGCCGGCGGCAAGCTCGGCTGGCAGCTCACCGAGACCGGCACGACGTCTCAGTTCCGCGGCCTCGCCCCCGTCAGCGCCAAGGTGGCCTGGGTCGCCGGCGCCGCCGGCACGATCCTGCGCACCGTCGACGGCGGCCGCAGCTGGGCCTCGGTCGGGCCCGCCGCGGCTGCCGGCCTCGAGTTCCGCGACATCGAGGCCTTCGACGCGCGCAACGCCGTGGCCCTGACCATCGGCAACGGCGAAGATTCCCGGGTTTACGCCACCTCGGACGGCGGCCGCAGCTGGGCGGAGACGTTCCGCAACACCGACCCGGTCGCGTTCTACGACTGCATGACGTTCCTCGACCGCCGGCACGGCCTGGCCCTCTCCGACCCGGTCGACGGCAAGTTCCGCATCCTCAGCACCCGCGACGGCGGTCGCTCGTGGACGGTCGTCTCACCGGCCGGGATGCCCGCCGCGCTGCCCGGCGAGTTCGCCTTCGCCGCGAGCGGCACCTGCCTGGTCTCGGCCGGCGGCCAGGCCATGTTCGCCACCGGCGGCGGAGCCTCGGCCCGCGTCTTCACCTCGCGCGACGGCGGCCGCCACTGGTCGGTGACGTCGACCCCGGTCCCCAGCGGCCCGTCGGCCGGGATCTACAGCCTGGCCCTGCACAGGTCAGGCAAGGCCATCGCCGTCGGCGGCGACTACGTGACCCCCACCGCGGCTCCGGCCGGCGCGGCCTACCTGCACGGGCGCACCTGGACGGTCGCCCGCACCGTTCCCGGCGAATACCGCTCCGGCTCGACCTGGACGGGCCGCGGCAACACCGCCCTGACCGTAGGCCCCACCGGCAGCGACGTCTCCTACGACGGCGGCCGCACCTGGAAGCGTTTCGACACCGGCAGCTTCGACGCCGTCGACTGCGCTGCCGATGGTGCCTGCTGGGCTTCCGGCAGCAAGGGCCGCGTCGCTGGGCTCCGCTGACGCACGGCTTCCGCGGCGAGCCGGCGCGTGTCGAGCTCGCCGCGGAAGCCACCGGTGATTAAGAGGCGTTGGTCGCGGCGAGTCCGGTGTTGGGAGGTCGGCCCCGACGGTGTGCGTCCAGGTAGGGAATCGTCAGTCGACGGCGTGCAGGCTGCGCAGGATCACCATCAAGAACAGTGGGATGACGACGAAGTTCTTGACCGCGAAAATGGCGGCGTCAGGTTCGGAGAGCAGGGCGCGCGCCGAGCTGTCGACGGCGGCGTTGAAGGCGAGCACCAGCAGCGTGACCACCGTCATCCGCACTGCGATGGCGAACCACTCGGTGCGGAACGCGGCCGCGATGTCGTCGCCGACCTGGCGCCACTCGTTGCCGTCGGCAAGCGACGAAAGCTTCCAGCCGCGGCCCAGGGCGATCATCGCCGTGATCAGGACGACCCGTGAGATCTCCACGGGCAGTTCCAGCCAGCCGGTCTCGTTGCGGCTGTGCATCTGGAAGGACCGGAGGGCCGCCGGCACCAGCGCGATCGCCAGCAGCAGGGGACTGGTGAAGTAGGCGGCCGCCGACGTGCCGAGCAGGCGGAGGCCGCCGACGAGGTATGCGGTCATCGCGTAGGGCTCCGTGATTTACTTAGCTGGATCGTAGTAATTACTACGCTGAATCTAAGTATTGGCGAGGCTCGTGTCAACACAGGGGAACGACCTCGGCCGCGAACTCAGCAGCGCGGTCGTGCTTTTCCATCAGGCCGTGGCCGCCCGCGTCGGGCTGTCGGCGGGCGACTTCAAGACGCTCGAACTGGTCGCCCGCGAGGGCCCGTTCAGCGCGACCGAGCTGGCCCGCCGCACCGGCCTCACCGCCGCCGGCATCACCAGCGTCATCGCCCGCCTGGCCGCCGGCGGCCACGTCGTTCGCGAGACCGACCCCGGCGACCGCCGCCGGGCGATCATCCGCGCCACCGACGCCGATCACCCGGAGCTAGCGGGTGCCTTCAAAGACCTGGGCCAGGCACTCGGTGGCGCCATCGTCGACTACACCCCGGCCGAGCAGCAGGCGATCGTCGGCTACCTGCACCGTATGGTCGACGTCCTGCGAGAGCAGACCGTCCGCCTCGGATCCACGTAGCCTGCAATAGCCTCCAGTCCGTGGATTACCGCGTCGGCGACGTTCTGCGTATCTCGTGTCCTTTCGCCCCAGCCGTTGTCACAGGCATCGACGACTACCACGTGTTCGTGCGGTGGCCCTGGTGGCAGATCGACCCGGACGCGGAGTTCATCCGCTGGAACGGCGACTGCGCCGTGGCGCGCGACGACGCCGGCGAGTTGTTCACGACCGAGCCACCCGCGGCGCGCGTCAAGGCCGGAGACACGTGCCAGGTCGGAGTCCTGCCGCGCATCGTGCACGTGATCGACGTCGACGTCTGTGATCCGCCGCGGGAGACCGGCTGGCTGCCGCGTACGAGCCTGAACCTGGTTGTCCTGCCGGCGGGCGAGGCTCCCGATCCGCGAAACGAGTTCCAGGGCACGAGCATCGAGCCCAGCGGTGGCGTCCCCTTCCGCATCGAGCGCGTCTTCCGCCCGTACGCCTTCCTCGAACCCGGCGACGACGTGGCGGACAACGACGGCCGCGCCTGGCAGTTCACCGGCCCTTGGTCCTGGGTCGCCTACGACGGAGCAGAGGGCGTTCCGGTCTGGCCGCTGACCCTGCTCGCCGGCGCTTCCGTCCCGGAGGCCGTCGCGGAGGCCACGGCGGTCGGCGAGCACGAGACCGAGGTGCGCCGCTGGCGAGCCGAAGCTGGGATCGGGGTCGCCCGGGGGGACGGGCCCGGGTGAGGATGGGGCATGCGGGTGTTTCGGGACGGGTTCGGGGTTCCCCATGTGCGCGCCGGGTCGGTCGATGAGCTGGCGTTTCTTCAGGGGCGGGTGACGGCCCTCGATCGCCGGCAGCAGATCGAGGTCGAGCGTCGCCGATCGGAGGGGCTGCTTTCCGAACTGGTCGGGGCGGACGGGCTGGGGTGGGACCGGTTCGCGCGGCGGGCCCGGATCGACGACACCGCCCGCCGCTGTTTCGCGAACCTCGACGCTCGCACGCGTGCGTGGTTGCGGGCGTACGCCGAAGGGGTCCGCGCCGAGGGTCTCGCCTGGCATCCGTGGTCGTCGCTCGGCGTCTTCCTGGCCCGGCACATCATGTTCGGCGTCTTCCCGCTCAAGATGTTCAACGCGCACGTCGAGCGCACCCTCGGGCCCGAGGCGATCGACTGGTTCCGGGCCGAGACAGCCGACGGTTCCGGCAGCAACGCCTGGGCGGTCCCGGGCGAGATCGCCGGCGACCCGCACCGCACGATCGAGCTGCCGGGCGTCTACCAGCAGATCCGACTGGCCTGCCCGCAGTTCGACGTGGCCGGGCTGGCCTTCGCGGGCGTTCCGGGCGTGCAGCATTTCGGCCACGCCGGCGGGGTGGCCTGGGCCGTCACCAACGCGGTGGCCGACTACCAGGACCTGTTCATCGAAGAGCTGCGCCGCACCCCGTCGGGCGTGCAGGCGCGAGGCCCTCGGGGGTGGGAGCCGGTCGAGGTCCACACCGAGACCATTCCCGTACGGGGTGGGGGCAGCGAACTGGTCGAGGTGGTGGAGACGGCTCGCGGCCCGATCATCGACGGCACCCACAGTCTGCGCACGCCGACGAGGGCCGGCTTCGATCTCGGGTTCGGCGCGTTGCTGCCGCTGCTGCACGCGTCCACCGTGGACGACGTCGCCGCCGCCTTCGAGCACTGGGTCGAGCCGGTCAACAGCATCCTCACCGCCGACACCACGGGACGGGTCCGGCAGCTCACCGTGGGCCGGGTCCCGGCGCGCGACGAACGGAACAGGCGTGTGCCCGTTCCGGCCTGGGAGGAGACGTACGCCTGGGGTGCGGATCTGCCGATGCACAGCGCGGAAGTGACCGGGGTGACCGTGAACGCCAACGATCGGCGGCCGGACACCGAGGCGTACGGGAGCGCCTTCGCCTCGAAAGCGCGCGCCCGCCGGATCCGGGAGCTGATCGAGCGGGGTGTGCCGTCGCCGCGGATTCACATGGACACCACGATGCCGGCCGGCAGTGTCGAGGCGGGGCGGCGGGCGGCGTGGCGGACCGAGGTCGCGCGGCGGCTGCATGAGCATCCGGTGCTCAAACCGCTGATGGAGCCGCACGGGTTCGACCCGCTGCTCGACCGCTGGACCGACCCTCGCGTTCGCATCGGTGTGGCGCTCGACGCGGTGCTCGCGGGCGTGGGGCTCACGGCATCCGAGGTGGTCGACCCGGCCACGGTCGAGTCGGGCACCTGGGGGTCGCGTCACCTGCTTGATCCCGTACGCGTGCCGGGGTTGGACGCCGAGATCCCGCGAACCGAGCTCTCGGGCGAACGTGACTCTGTGCTCTGTCTGACGAGCACACCGGGAGTGACCGACCGTTGCTCGAACGGCCCGGTGGCACGCTACGTGTGGGACCTCGAAGATCGGCAGCGCAGCCGCTGGATAGTGCCGTTCGGCGCCTCGGGCGACCCCGATTCGCCGCACTTCCTCGATCAGCTTCCGCTGTGGGCCGCCGGCGAGTTGATCCCGCTCGTCACGGATTGGTCCCTGCTGGCCGAGGAACATTTACGCTGAAGTTCATGAAGCTTCGGGCAGAGCTGCAGCGTACGGGCGGCAACACCACCGGTTTCGAGGTGCCTGACGAGTTCGTCGCCGAGCTCGGTGGCGGCGGGCGGCCCAAGGTCGCTGTCGTGCTGAACGGCTTCACCTTCCGCTCGACGATCGCGCGCATGGGTGGCCGCTACTGGCTCGGGGTCAGCGCCGAGCGCCGCGAGGCCGCGGGGGTGACCGGCGGCGAGACGTACGACGTCGAGGTCGAGCTCGACAGCGTGCCGCGCACGATCGAGGTGCCCGGCGACCTGCGCGCCGCGCTCGCCGCCAAGCCCGCCGCCCGCGACTTCTGGGCGACGCTCTCGTTCTCGAACCAGCGCTACCACGTCGACCAGATCGCCGCGGCGAAGACCGACGAGACCCGGGCCCGCCGCGTCGCCAAGTCGGTGGCGACGCTGGCCGCGGGAAAAGCGCGCTAGCCGGCCGGGCGGAACGCGACCTGGGGGTCGAGCAGGCGGACCCAGCTCGGGTGCCACGGCTGGGCGCGGCCGTCGACCTCTTCGCGCAGGTTGGTGCGCCACGGGCCGGAGACGCCGTCGTCGGCCCACCACTTCGGCCACGAGTCGTACCGTCGCTCGATGAGGATCTCGGTGGCGGTCGTCTGCACCCGCACGAACAGCCACCGGCCGTAGCGAGGGTCGCTCTCGGCCCGCCGCAGGCCGCGCAACAGATCGCTGACCTCCTGGAACGTGCCGAAGCGGGGTTCGCCCGGGCGGTCGGCGGGCGGGTGCTTGCCGGCCTGCACGCTGAGGCTCGTCGCGTCGGCGTAGGCCAGCACCGTGCAGCGCCCGTCGCCGTGCGGTGAGCGGTCGCGCATCCACGCGGCCAGCGATTCGAGCTCGGCGGTGGCCGGCGGTGCGGGCCGGTGCAGCTCGGTCGCCTCGTGCATGGCGGCCCAGATGAGCCGGTCGTGCTCGCCCTGGCTGAGCCGGCGCACGCGGCGCATGACCGGTCGCCGGCCGGCCGGGATGCGCGGCGGCCGCATGCCCGCGGTGATGCCGCCGCGGCCCGCCGCGAAAAGGGCGGCCCGCAGGTCGAGCGCGGGTGCGGTGAGCCGGCCGAGCAGCCGTTCGAAGGCCGGGCCGCTGACCTCGCCGCGCACCGCCGCGGTCAGCAGGTCTTCGCTCGCGCTGCGCACGGCGTCGCGCTCGGCGGGCGTACGAAGCTCGTGCTGCCCCCACTCGGTGATGATCTCGGAGAGTTCCATCAGCGTGTTCTCGGTGCTCAGGGTCGGGCCGACCGTGTCGACCAGGCCGTCGCTGAGGCCGTCGCGATAGCGGGTGCGTGACCAGCGGCCCTCGGCGTGCCAGACCACGAAGCCGAGCCGGTCCGACTCGGCGAGCGGGGTCAGGTCGTCCCACGGCAGCCAGTCGGGGGCGCCGGTGAGCAGGTCGATCGGCGGGTCGGCGTCGGCCGTGGCGCTGTGGTCGCGGTCGTAGCCGAACAGCACCGCGCGGGCGCCGTCGAGCAGCGCGAGGCGGGCCCAGCTTCCGCCGTGGTCGTCGTGGTGGGCGCCGCGTTCGTCGACGAACCAGATGTCGGCGAACCCGATGCCGGTCAGCGTCGCGGACAGCGTCGCCCATCGGGTCCACAGGAGTCCGGGCGCCGGCAGGTCCACGTCGGTGAGCATCTGTCCACTGTGCCAAATGCATCGGTGGGGATGTCACCCCCCTCTTGTCCTGTGCGAAAGGTCCCGCACCGGACGGTCTTCGGGCAGATCTGGTCACCAGTCGTAACCTCGCGATCGGCGGTGTTTGCCGCTTAACGGGCCAATCGACGGCCGTTTCCCCCTGTTTTGGGGCTCTAATACGGAATTAACCGTGATCACTGTCCGTGCATCGAATTCTTACAATGTCTCGGGTCGCGGCATCGCAGCCGTGGCCCCACCGTCAGAAGGGTCGTCCGTATGGCTGTGAAGACGCACCGACTGCTGACCGCGGTGCTCGCCGGCATCGTGCTCTCCGGCGTGGCCGCCGCCCCCGCGCTCGCGGGCCAGGGTCCCTCCACCGACGCCGTGCCCACGCCGACGCTCGGCTGGTACAAGTGCTACCAATTCGCCGAGTGCGCCACTGTCCGGCTGCCGCTCCACTACGACGACCCGGAAGGCCCGACCACCGAGATCGCGGTCCTGCGGGTCAAGGCCAGGAACCAGGCTCAGCGCGTCGGCAGCCTGTTCGTGAACCCCGGCGGGCCCGGAGGATCGGCGACGCAGTTCGCGCTCGCCTCCGGCAGCTTCCTGAGCGACGCGCTGACCGCGCGCTTCGACATCGTCGGCGTCGATCCGCGGGGCATCGGTGCCAGTGAGAACGTGCGCTGCTTCTCGTCGGTCCGCGAGCAGAGCGAGGTGATCGAGCTGCTGAACGTGCCGTTCCCGGTCACCGCGGCCGAGGAGCGCGACTACGTCGCCGGGTCGAAGCGGCTCGGCGAGGCCTGCTCGACCACCGGCCGGCCGCTCACCGGGGCCTCGTCGACCGCCGAGGTCGCGCGCGACATGGAGGTCATGCGCCGCGCGGTCGGCGACAAGAAGCTCAACTACCTGGGCTTCAGCTACGGCAGCGTGCTCGGGCAGTACTACGCGAACATGTTCCCGGACCGGTTCCGCGCCCTGGTCGTCGACGGCGTGATCAACCCGACCGCCTGGGTCGGCAACACCCGGCAGATCCTCGACCAGCGCATGCGCTCCAGCGACGGGGCACACAAGGCGCTGATCGAGATCCTTACCCGCTGTGACAAGGCGGGCGAGAAGTTCTGCGTCTTCGCGCAGGGTGATCCGGTCAAGCGCTTCGCCCAGATCGCGAACCGGCTGAGGACCGACCCGATCGAGTTCCCCGACGGGGCGGGCGGAACGGTCCGGGTCACGTACGCCGTGTTCATCAGTGCCGTGCTGGGGTCGCTCTACACGACCGAGGCGGGCGCGATGGTCACGTCGATCGCGGCCGACATCGCCAAGGCGCAGGAGGGCGGCTCGACGGCCGCGCTGCTGCAGCGGGTCAAGGCGGCCAAGGCTTCACGAGCGTACGACTTCCCGTACGAGAACGGCGTCGACGCGAGCAGCACGGTGATCTGCACCGACGGCAGGCACCCGGCGAACGCGTCGTCGTGGCCGGCCGCCGTCGACCGTCGTGATCGCCAGGCGCCGTACTTCGGCCGGTCGTGGGGCTGGATCGACAGCCAGTGCGCCAACTCGACCTGGACCGTGCGCGACGACGACGCGTACACCGGGCCCTTCACGCGGCGCACCGGCAACCCGTTCCTGATCGTCGGCAACTACTGGGACCCGGCGACCAACTATCGGGGCGCGGTGGCGGCGGACCGGCTGGCGCCGAACGCCAGTCTGCTCTCCAGCAACAACTGGGGGCATACGGCGTACGGCTCGGGGGTCTGCGTCACCCGGGCGATCGACAACTATCTGCTGACGGGTAAGACACCACCGAAGGGCAAGGTCTGTACCGATTCGCTGCAGCCCTTCCGCACGCCGGTGCCGGCCGCGGCCGCCTCGATGGCCGCCACGACCGGCAAGCAGCGGCCCCCGATCGCGGCGCCGTTGCCCGAGTCGATTCTGATTCCAGCGAGCTGATGTTGTTCCCGGCGGCGGCTTCTAGGTGTGGCGGAAGCCGCCGTCCGAGGGCTTCCAGTCGGCGCTGTCGCGCGTGTCGGCGACGTGGCCGGTGATGGCGGCGATGAGGATGATCAGGAAGAGGAGCGCGATGAAAAGTTCCATGACATAGAGCATCGTCTCCCTCGCACTTGGTTGACAGTGGCAGTGATGCCATACCTCTTCAAAATCCTGCCTAACGGCCGTAGGCTGCGTCACATGCTGCGCAACGTCGCTGTCATCGCCCTTCCCGACGTGGCCGTCTTCGAGCTCGGCGTCCTCTGCGAGCTGTTCGGCTATGACCGCACAGCCGAGGGCCTTCCCGGGTACGACTTCGCCGTCTGCTCGGTCGACGGCGGGCCGGTCGCCAGCCGCGCGGGGTTCGACATCACCGTGCGCCACGACCTGTCCCGCGCCGACGAGGCCGACCTGGTCGTCGTCGCCCCCTTCGACAACCCCGCGTTCGGGCCACCTGAGGCGGTGCTCGACGCGTTGCGCCGGGCTCACGATCGCGGCGCCTGGGTCATGAGCGTCTGTACGGGGGCCTTCGCGCTCGGGGCCGCCGGCCTGCTCGACGGCCGCCGTTGCACGACCCACTGGCTCCACGCGGCTCGCCTGGCCCGGCTCTACCCCGAGGCGATCGTCGACCCCGACGTGCTCTACGTGCAGGACGGCCGCGTGCTCACCAGCGCCGGCACGGCCGCCAGCATCGACGCCGGGCTGCATCTGATTCGCCAGGAGCACAGCACCGCCGTGGCCACGATGCTCGCGCGCCGCATGGTGGTGCCGCCGCACCGCGAAGGCGGCCAGGCGCAGTACATCGAGACCCCGCTGAAACCGGTCGAGTGCGAGACGCTCCAGCCCGTACTCAATTCTGTGCTCTCGACCCTCGATCAGCCGCACACGGTCGAGACGATGGCCGCGCTGGCCCACATGGCCCCGCGCACGTTCGCCCGCAAGTTCCGGGACGAGACAGCGGCCACGCCGCACGACTGGCTCACCAGCCAGCGCATGCTCCTCGCCCGTCGCCTGCTCGAAGACACCGACCTCGGCATCGACTCGATCGCCGAGCGGGCCGGCTTCGGCAGCGCGGCGACGCTGCGGCACCACTTCGCGCAGCGCCTGTCGACGACGCCGCAGGCCTACCGGGGAACGTTCCGGTCGTCACAGCCGGTGTGAACCTTTGTTTGCCGGGGCAACCACCGGCCATGGCGAAGTCACCCGGCCCCACCGTATTCGTGCTCTTCGGAGCCACCGGCGATCTGGCGAAGCGCATGGTGCTGCCGGCCTTCTACACGCTCGCGATCGAGGGCCTGCTGCCCGAGAACTGGATCTTGGTCGGCAACGGGCGCGGCGACGTCTCGCACGAGGACTTCCGTAAGCACGTCGCGGAATCGCTCGAGGAGTTCGGCCCGGCGCCGTCGAAGGGGCCGTGGAAGGAGTTCTCGGCCCGGCTCCGCTTCGCCGGTGGCGGCTTCCGCACGGACGACCCCGGCTCGCTGCTCGACGTGATCTCGCTGGCCCGGCAGGAGTTGAAGGATCCGCCGCAACTGGTGCACTACCTGGCTATCCCGCCCGTCGCGTTCGAGGAGACGACCAAGGCGCTGGGGCAGCACGGGCTGGCCGACGGGTCGCGGGTCGTCTACGAGAAGCCGTTCGGCACGTCACCCGAGACGTTCCGCTCGCTGAACCGGGTCGTGCACCGGGTCTTCGCGGAGGAGCAGGTTTATCGGATCGACCACTTCCTCGGCAAGGAGGCGACGCAGAACCTGCACGTGGCGCGCTTCGCGAACGAGGCGTTCGCGGCACTGTGGAAGCGCGAGCACATCGAGAGCGTGCAGATCGACGTGCCCGAGACGCTCGGGGTGGACGACCGGGCCGGGTTCTACGACGCCACCGGGGCCGTGCTCGACATGCTGGTGACCCATCTGTTCCAGGTCGCGGCCGAGGTGGCGATGGAGCCGCCGGCCTCGCTGCAGGCGACCGATCTGCAGTCGGCGCGGGAGCGGGTGATCCGGTCGTTCCGGCCGCTCGACCCGGCCGAGGTGGTGCTGGGGCAGTACACGGGCTACAAACAGATCCCCGGCGTGCGGCGAGGATCGACGACCGACACGTACGTCGCGGCGAAGCTCTGGATCGACAACGCGCGCTGGCGTGGCGTGCCGTTCCTGCTGCGTACCGGGAAGAGGCTGGCCTCGAGCCGACAGGTCGTGAATCTGGTGCTGCGCACACCGACGCATCCGCTGAGCGGGTTGCCGCAGCAGGCCAACGTGGTGACCTTCGATCTGGCCGGGGGCGGGACGATCGACCTGTCGCTGCTGGTGAAGCGGCCGGGGGTGTCGACCGAGCTGGAACCGGCGTCGGTGCGGCTGCCGCTCGACTCGTTGCCCGGCTCCGAGCCGCTGCCGCCGTACGCCCGGCTGCTGAACGACGTGCTGCTGGGGGACCGGTCGCTGTTCACCCGGCCCGACGGGCTGAGCGCGACGTGGAAGACGGTCGGGCCGCTGCTCGATCACCGGCCGAACCCGATCGGCTATGCGCCGGGGTCGTGGGGCCCGACGGCCGCCCGCAGGCTGGCCGCCCCGCACCGCTGGCTGCTGGGCCAGTAATTTCTTCAGTTAAAACTGGTCAGTCTTAGCTGAAGAAATTATTGTGGGGTTCGTGACCGACATTCCGGAGTCCGCCGTCCAGGCCGCCACCGACGTGCGCGTCGTGTTCAGCCGGCTGCGGCGGCGGCTCCGCGAGGTGGCCGAGTTCGGCGACCTCACGCCCTCCCAGACGTCGGTGCTGAGCCGCCTCGACAAGGTCGGCCCGGCCACGATGAGCGACCTGGCCGCTGCCGAGCAGGTGCGCCCCCAGTCGATGGCCGCCACCCTCGCCGCGATCGCCGAGCACGGCCTGATCACCCGGCGCCCCGACCCCGCCGACGGCCGCCGCCAGCTCATCGAGCTCTCCGAGGCCGGCCGCGAAACCATCGCCGTCACGCGCCGCAGCCGCGAGGGTTGGCTGGCCCGCGTGCTCACCGACGACTGCACCGAGGCCGAACGACGTACGGTGATCGAGGCGATGGCGGTGCTCGACCGGCTGGCCGACCGGTGACGACCGCGACCGCGGTCACGACGTTCGATCGCAAGCTGATCGCGCCGATGGTTCTCGGCGCCATCCTCAACCCGATCAACTCGTCCATGATCGCGGTCGCCCTGGTCCCGATCGGTCTGGCCCTGCACGCCCAGCCGGCCGCGACCGCGTGGCTCGTCTCCGGCCTCTACCTCGCCACCGCCACCGGTCAGCCCGTCGTCGGCCGGCTCGTCGACCGCTACGGCCCCCGCCGCCTCTATCTGGCCGGCAGCGCCCTGGTCGGCCTGGCCGGCGTGATCGGCCTGCTCGCCCCCTCGATCGGCGTGCTCATCGTCGCCCGCGTGCTGCTCGGCCTCGGCACCTGCGCCGGCTTCCCGGCCGCGATGTACCTGATCGGCAGCGAGTCCCGCCGCACCGGCGCCGACAGCCCTCGCGGCGTGCTCACCACGTTGTCGGTGGCGGCCCAGACGATCGTGGTGATCGGCCCCAGCCTGGGCGGCCTGCTGATCGGCGTGGCCGGCTGGCGAGCGATCTTCGCCGTGAACATCCCGCTCGCCGTGGCCTGCGTGATCCTCGGTCTGCTGCGCCTGCCCAGATTCACGCCGGGCGTCCGGGAGCGTCTCGACGTGCTCGGCATCGGCCTGTTCGCCGGCATGCTGACCGCGCTCGTGCTCTTCCTGATGCGCCCCACGGTCGGCGCTCTGTGGCTGTTGGCCATCGTGATCGCCTGCGGCGGCGCATTCGGGTGGCGCGAGCTGCGTACGGCCGAGCCCTTCCTCGATCTTCGCGTGTTCGGCGGAAACCTCCCACTGATCGCCACCTACCTGCGGGCCCTGCTGGCGCAGACCGCCGCCTATGCCTATCTGTACGGCTTCACGCAGTGGCTCGAGGCGGGCCGTGGGTTGAGCGCCGCGCATGCCGGTCTGGTCCTGCTGCCGATGTCGCTGCTGGCCATCGGCGTGTCCACGATCAGCGGCCGTCGTCCGGGTTTCCGGGCCAAACTTCTGGTCGGTACGGTCGGCCAGCTCGCGGTCAGCCTGCTGATGCTTCTGCTCGACGGTGGCAGTCCTCTATGGCTGCCGGTGCTGCTGTCGGTCGTGTGCAGCCTGCCGCAGGGCTTGAATTCCCTGGCCAACCAGAACGCCGTCTATTTCCAGGCCGATCCTGTACGCCTCGGCGCCTCGGCCGGCCTGCTGCGGACGTTCACCTACCTCGGGGCGATGGTCTCGTCCGCGGCCACCGGCATCTTCTTCGCCCACGGAGTCAACACCCACGGCCTGCACGAGCTGGCCATTTTCCTGACCGTGGTGGCTTCGCTGCTGCTCGTCATGGTTCTCGTCGACCGCTCGCTGAGCGGTCTCGGTTCCCGTTCCGCTCCTCGCTGAAAGGCACGTTCATGCCCATCACCACTCTCGACCCCCACACCGCACTCGTCGTGATCGACCTGCAGGCCGGCATCGTCGCGGCGCCGGTCACCCCGATCCCGTCGGCCGACGTCGTGGCCCGCACCGCCTGGCTCGCCGACGCGTTCCGGGCCCAGGGCCTGCCGGTCGTGCTGGTGCACGTCACCACCAGCCCCGACGGCGCCGACGCGGTGCCCGGTCGCACCGATGCCGGGTCGCGCGGTTCGGGGGCGCGGCCGGCCAACTTCTCCGACCTGGTGCCCGAGCTCGGTGACGGCATCGTGGTCACGAAGCGCAACTGGGGCGCCTTCTACGGCACCGATCTCGACCTGCAACTGCGGCGCCGGGGGATCACGCAGGTCGTGCTCACCGGCATCGCGACCAGCATCGGGGTCGAGTCGACGGCGCGGGCGGCGCACGAGCACGGCTACAACGTCACCGTCGCCACCGACGCGGTGTCCGATCTGGACGAGGCCACTCACCGCAACAGCGTCGAGCGGATCTTCCCCCGGCTGGCCGAGACGGGCACGACGGCCGAGATTCTCGAGGTGCTGACCAAGCGTTGAAACTGTCGTACCCCGGGGGCAGGCTCAGGGCCATGAACTTGCCACCCATGCTGCGGCCTCGGCGACGGAGGCGACCGTGCCGGCCGCCGCCGGGGCGCGGGGGCGATCCACCATGACGACCGGTATGCCGCGCTCGCGGGCCGCCACCAGCTTGGCGCCGGGTCCGCCGCTGTCCTTGCTGACGATCACGTCGATGCGGTGCTCGGCGAGCAGTCGCCGCTCACCGTCCAGCGTGAACGGTCCGCGATCGAGCACGGTCTCGAGGCGGCTCGGCATCGGCGGCTCCGGTGGCTCGACCGATCGGGCCAGGAACCAGGCGTCGACCTCGGCGAAGGCGGCTATGCCCTGCCGGCCGGCCGTCAGGAAGACACGGTGGCCGAGCCGGGGCAGCAGGGCGGCGGCTTCCTCCAGATCCGGTACGCGGTGCCACACGTCGCCCGGCTGCTCAAGCCAGCCGGGCCGTCGCACGACCAGCAGCGGGATCCCGGTCGCGGTCGCCGCGGCGGCCGCGTTGTCGCTGATGCGCGCGGCGAAAGGATGCGTCGCGTCGATGAGCAGGTCGATGCCTTCCGACCGCAGATAGGCGGTCAGGCCGTCGACCCCACCGAAGCCGCCGACGCGCACCTCACCGGCGGGCCGCAGGGGCGAGGAGGTGCGGCCGGCCAGCGACGTGATCACGGTGACGCCCGGCAGCGCGCCGCTGAGCGCGCGTGCTTCGCTGGTGCCGCCCAGGATCAGAACGCGCGGGTCAGGCACGGGAGCGGTTTGCTGAGTACAGGTGGCTGTCGGGGAACTGGGAGGCGGTCAGGGCGGCGCCGACCACGATCACGGCTGTGCGGCGGATGCCGGCCTCTTTGACGCGGGCGGCGATGTCGGCGAGCGTGCCCCGGACGATCAGTTCGTCGGGGCGGCTGGCCCGGGCGACCACGGCGACCGGGCAGTCGGTGCCGTAGTTGGGGATCAGGTCGGCCACTACGGCGTCGATGCGCTGGACGGCCAGGTGCAGCACCATCGTCGAGCGGCTCGCGCCGAGGGTGGCCAGGTCCTCGCCGGGGGGCATGGCGGTGGCGCGCTCCGCGGTGCGGGTGAGGATTACGGTCTGGGCCACCTCGGGCACGGTGAACTCTCGGGACAGCGCGGCGGCCGCCGCGGCGAAGGCCGGAACGCCGGGGGTCACGTCGTAGGGGACACCGGCCGCGTCCAGGCGGCGCATCTGCTCGGCGACGGCGCTGAAGACCGACGGGTCTCCCGAGTGGAGCCGGGCGACGTCGTGACCCGACTCGTGAGCGGCGACCAGCTCGGCGGTGATCTCGTCGAGGGTCAGGCCGGCCGTGTCGATCACGCGGGCGCCGGGTGGGCAGTGTTCCAGCAGCTCCGGCGGCACGAGACTGCCGGCATAGAGGCAGACCGCCGATGTGGCGATCAGGCGCTGCCCGCGCACCGTGATGAGGTCGGCGGCGCCGGGACCGGCCCCGATGAAGTGGACCGTCATCGCGTCACCGACCAGATCGTCACGGGCATCATCGTCTTCCAGCCGGTAAAGCCGCCCACCGGGGCGCCGCGGCTCACCGACAGGCGGATCAGGTTGCCGCCGAGTTCGGCGTGGGCCGCCGCCAGCACGGCCTCGGACTCGACCGTCACCGCGTTGGCGACCAGCCGGCCGCCGGGGCGCAGGGCCGACAGGCAGGCGTCGAGCACACCGTCCCGGGTCACCCCGCCACCGATGAAGATCGCGTCCGGCGCGGGCAGACCGGCCAGGGCACCGGGGGCGCGACCCGTCACGACCTTCAGGCCCGGAACGCCGAGCTTCGCGGCATTGGTCGCGATTGTCGCCACGCGCTCGGCCGCCGATTCCACGGCGATCGCCCGGCACGACGGGTGGCTGCGCATCCATTCGATCCCGATGCTGCCCGACCCAGCCCCGACGTCCCACAGCAGCTCGCCCGGCACCGGCGCCAGCACGGCCAGCGTCACCGCCCGCACCTCGCGCTTCGTGAGCTGCCCGTCCGTCTCGTAGGCCGAGTCCACCAGCCCGGGCACGATCGAGGTCGCCGGGCCGACCGGGCCGCAGTCGATCGCGATCACGTTCAGCGGGTCGCCCGGCGGGTGCTCCCACGACGCCGCCGTCCCCGAGACGATCCGCTCGGACGGCCCGCCCAGTTGCTCCAGCACGGTGAGCTGCGCCGACCCGAATCCGGCCGTCGCGACGAGCTCGGCGACAACCGCGGGTGTCCCCGCGTCACGAGCCAGCACCAGCAGCCGCCGTCCCGGGTTCAACCCACGCCGTACGACCGCGGGGTCGGCTGTCACCAGGCTCACCACCTCGGTAGTGGCCAGCGGCCACCCCAGGCGCGCGGCGGCCAGCGCCACCGACGACGGGTGCGGCAGAACCCGTACGCGGTCGGCTCCCACCAGCCGCACGAGCGTCGACCCGATGCCGTGGAACATCGGGTCGCCGCTGGCCAGCACGGCCACACGCGACGCGGAGTGTTCCTCGAGCAGGCCCGGCAGCGCCGGGAGCAGCGGCGACGGCCAGGCCACCCGCCGCGCTTCGACCTCGGCCGGCAACAGCGCGAGCTGGCGGGTGCTACCGAGCACCACCTGGGCCGACGTGAGGGCGCGGCGTTCCGTACGTCCGAGGTCGCCCCACCCGCCGGCGCCGATGCCGACCACCGTGACCAGGTCGGGGTTGTCGGCGATCATGCGCCGAACCTATCGCGCGGCGCCCCGGCGAGATTTTCCGGATCCGGTTGAGCGAAGGGAGCGCCGGGTGCGTACCTAAGCCAGACGGCTCCCCGAGACCGGGTCGTCACGTCGGCCGCAGGGGGTGGCAGACGCCGCACCGACCGCTGAACGGGTGAGAACCATGGCGCAGGGACCGCCGACGTTCGAGACGTTCCAAGATCAGCGCTTTGCGCCCGACGAGGACGAGCAATACTTCGCCGACCTGCGCGGGGCGCCCGCCGAAGACCCGTGGCCGGCTCAGCGGCGCCCGGCCGAGGCCGAGGACGAATGGCCCGCTCAGCGACGCCAGGCCGACGCGTACGAGACGTGGGGCAGCAACACGCCCGACGTCAACCCGTGGCCGGACGATCCCCACCGCGACGACCCGTACCGGCGCAGTGACATCCTGGTCGAGTCGCAGACCGACCCGACCGGCTGGAAGGCCACCGGTCCCGCGCAGCCGCCCATGCCCGACGACCGTCCGCCCGCCGAGGCCGTCTCGGGCAACCGCCTGCTCACCGTCCTGTTGTTCTTCGGGGGCCTGGCCACCAGCGTCGCGCTCTGGCTCTTCGAGACGCAGGCCGGCGAGGTCGCCGACACCGCCACGCTCATGCTCGCGGCCGGGCGCATCACCGGTCTGATCGGCGGCTACCTGCTCTTCATCCAGCTGCTGATGATGAGCCGGGTGAGCTGGCTCGAAGAGTGGGTCGGCGCTCGTGACCTGCTGCGCTGGCATCGATGGCTCGGCACGTCATTGACGTTCTTCGTCCTCGCCCACGTCGTCCTCATCGTTTACGGCTACGCGCTCACCGCCGAGACCGGCGTCGTCGAGCAGGGCTGGACGATCATCACGACGCTGCCCGAGATGCTCAGCGCCACCGCTGCCACGATCATCCTGGTAGTGATCAGCCTGATCTCGATGCGGGCGGCCAAGAGCAAGCTTCCGTACGAGTTGTGGCACCTCATCCACCTCACGGGCTACCTGGTGCTGCTGCTCGGCTACGGCCACCAGGTCGCGACCGGCGCCAACCTGAGCGGTAAGTTCGCCTCGATCTTCTGGCCGGGCCTGACCGCGCTGGTCATCTCGGCGCTGGTCTGGGGCCGCCTGATCGAGCCGCTCTGGCTCAACCTGCGGCACCGCTTCGAGGTCGCCGAGGTCGTCTCCGAGGGCGGCAACACGTTCTCGATCTACATCGACGGCAAGAACCTGCAGAAGATCCCCGCGCAGGCCGGCCAGTTCATGCGCTGGCGCTTCCTGACCCGCAACGGCTGGTGGCAGTCGCACCCGTTCTCGCTGTCGGCCGCCCCCAACGCGCAGTGGCTGCGGCTGACCGTGACCGCGGTCGGCGGGCACACCCAGCGGCTGGGCCTGATGAAGCCGGGCACGCCGGTGTGGGCCGAGGGTCCGTTCGGAGTGTTCACGGCCCAGCGGCGTACGCGTCGCCGTGCTCTTCTGATCGCCGGGGGCAGCGGCATCGCCCCCATTCGCGCGCTGCTCGAAGACATGCCGCCGGACACGATCGTGATCTACCGGGCCGGCCGCCCCGACGAGCTGGTCTTCCGCGGCGAGCTGGAAGAGCTGGCCGAGCAGCGCGACGCGTGGGTGCGCTACATCGTGGGCGGTCGCAACGATCCCGGCCCGCGCCGGCTGTTCACCCCCGAGGGTCTGCTGGGCCTGGTGCCCGACGTGAGCCGGCGCGACGTCTACCTGTGCGGCCCGCCCGGGCTGGTCGAGGCCGCGGTGGGAACGCTGCGCGAGCTCGACGTCCCCGACAGTCAGCTTCACCTCGACCCGTTCGAATTCTGACCCCCGACTCCCCCTACTTCCGGCTTTCCGGACCTCTGACTTCGACGACAACGAGGAGTTCTCGCGATGCGACGTAGTACCGCGGCAGCCGTCGGCACCCTGACCGGCGCCGCCCTGATCATCGGGGTTCGACTGAGCGTGACGCCGCCCGAGGCCCCGGTCGCCCAGTCCCAGGTCGCCGACCTGAACGACAGCACCCCGCCGCCCGCGGCGAAGAAGCCCGCGGCGTCCGCCAAGCCCCCCGCGAAGGGCGACGGCGACAAGAAGGCGGCCGACAAGCCCGCTGACAAGCCGGCTGACAAGCCGAAGAGCGGCCTGAAGGATGGCGTTTTCAAGGGCAGCTCGGCCGCCAACCCGTACGGAAAGATCCAGGTCTCCATCAAGATCGAGGGCGGCAAGATCACCAACGCCGCCGCGACCTACCCGACGGCGAACGACAGCGCGACGATCAACCCGCCCGCCATCGCCGCCCTCAAGGAGGCCACGCTGCAGGCGCAGAACGCCGACGTCGCAGCCGTCTCCGGGGCGACCTACACCAGCGAGTCGTACGTCAAGTCCCTCCAGGCGGCGTTGGACGCGGCCAAGGCGTAGGGTCACGCTCCGTGCGCCATGTCGAACACGTGATGGGTACGACGGTCAGCATCGAACTGACCGAGGACAGGCCGGACGCCGGGCTCCGCGAGCTCATCGCGGACGTCTGCGCCTGGTTGCACGAGGTTGACGCCCGGTTCAGTACGTACAAACCGGACAGTGAGGTGTCCCGGTTCGGCCGGGGTGAGCTGCGCCTGGAGGACGGGTCGGCCGACCTGCGGCACGTCGTCGAGGCCTGCGCCGATCTCTGGCGCGATACGGACGGTTACTTCGACGCACACGCTGCGGGGTCGTTCGACCCGTCCGGCTATGTGAAGGGCTGGTCGGTCGAGATGGCCTCGGCCCGGCTGCTGGCCGCCGGGTCGCACGATCACTACATCAACGCGGGCGGCGACATCCGCATGCGCGGCCACCACCCCGACGGCGGTCCGTGGCGGGTCGGCATCCGGCACCCGTGGGAGGCCGACAAGCTGAGCTGGGTGCTCACGCTGAACGACGGAGCCGTCGCGACGTCGGGCACCTACGAGCGGGGCGATCACGTGATCAATCCGCGTACGGGCCGGCCCGCGAAGGGGCTGCGGTCGGTGACCGTGGTCGGGCCCGATCTGTCGCTGGCCGACGCCTACGCCACGGCGGCCCTGGCGATGGGAGAGGCCGGCATCGTGTGGCTCGCCAAGCGGGCAGCCGACGGATACGACTCGGCGGTCGTGACCGACGACGGTCGCGCGTTCAGTTCGGCGAACCTGCCGGCCGCCGTCTGACCGATTGTCAACCCCTTGTGGACATCCGGTGCGGAGTCCGTGGGGTTGTCCACAACCGGGCGAAACTGGGCAGCGTTCATCGACGCTCATTTGGCAGCATGGCCGCGTGGACATACGGGGACCGGCAAGATTTCTCTTATCGTTAGGCCGCCATAACCGGGGAAAGGTCGGGCTCGGGGCGCTCTTCGGATCGCTCTGGTTCCTCAGCCTGGCCTCCGCGCCCTGGCTGCTCTCCCAGGCGATCGACCACGGTCTTGAACCGCGGCGCCCCGGCATGCTGGCCGCCTGGTCCGCGGCCGTGCTGGTCGTCGGCGCGGCCAGCGCGGGCCTCGGCATCATGCGGCACCGCAGCATGACCAAGCTGCGCCTGGCCGCCGCCCTGCAGACCGCCGACCTGGTGCTGGGCCACGCGACCCGGCTCGGCTCGGCCCTGCCCCGGCGTGTCACCGCGGGTGAGGTCGTCACCATCGGCATCTCCGACGTGTGGACGATCGGCCGCGCCATGAACGTCGGCGGCGTCGGCGTCGCGGCCATCCTCGCGATCTCCGTGGTCGCCGTCGTTCTGTTCCGCACGTCGCACATGCTCGCCGTCGTGGTGCTGGTCGGCGTGCCGGTGCTCGCCCTGTTCGTCGGCCCGCTGCTGCAGCGCGGCCAGCGTGCCGGCCTGGGCTATCGCGAACAGCAGGGCGAACTGAACGCGCGCCTGGTCGACGTGCTCGGCGGCCTGCGCATCCTCAATGGACTCGGCGGCAAACAGACCCACCTCGAGCGGTACGACCGTCAGTCCGCGCGACTGCGTGACCAGGGCTATCGCGTCGGCGGCCCGTTCAGTTGGATCGGCGCGCTCGGCGACGGGCTGCCGGTCGTGTTCCTCGCGGTCGTCGTCTGGCTGGCCGCCCGGCTCGCGGTCGAGGGTGGCCTGTCCGTCGGCGAGCTCGTCGCCGTCTACGGCTACACGGCCATGCTCGTCATCCCGGCCAACGTGCTGATCTTCTGCTCCTTCGACGTCGCCCGCGGTCTGGTCGCCGCCCGCCGCGTCGTCGACTTCCTGCGGCTCCCGGCCGACGACCTCGCCGGCGGGCCCGCGCCCGACGGGCCGGCGGTGTTGCACGACCCCGCCTCCGGAGTCGTGATCGAGCCGGGCCGGCTGACCGCGCTGGCCGGTGCTCGCCCGTCCGACGCCGCCGGGGTGATCGACCGCCTGGGGGCGTACGGGCCGACCGAAGCGACCTGGGGCGGCCGGCCCCTGGCCGAGATCGCCCAGCCCGAGATCCGCGCGCGCCTGCTGGTCGCCGAGCCCGACGCCGCCCTGTTCGCCGGCGAGCTGCGCGAGGTGGTCGCCGGCCGCGACGACCCCGACGACGACCGCGTCCGCGCCGCCATCCGCACGGCCGTCGCCCACGACGTGGCGGCCTCCCTCGATCGTCCGGTCGAGTGGGCCGGGCGCAACATCTCCGGCGGTCAGCGGCAACGGGTGCGGCTGGCCCGCGCCGTGCACGCCGACCCCGAACTGCTGCTGGCGGCCGAGCCGACCTCGGCGGTCGACGCGCACACCGAGGCCGCCATCGCCGAACGTCTCAGCACGGCCCGGCGCGGCCGCGGCACGGTCGTGGCCACCACGTCGCCGGTGCTGCTCGACCGCGCCGACGTCGTGCACTACCTGGTCGACGGCCGGGTCGCCGCCAGCGGCACCCACCGCGAGCTGCTGGTGGCCGACCCCGGTTATCGGGCCCTGGTGACCCGCGTCTTCGACGAGGAGGACGCGTGACCGCCACTCTTCCCGTTGCTGACCAGCGCCAGGTTGCTCGCGCGGCCTGGCGGCTGGTGCTCGCCGACCGTCGCGCGGTCACCTTCCTGATCACGCTGAACGCCCTCGCCGCGCTGGCCGGGCTGGGCGGCCCCTGGCTGCTCGGCCGCATCATCGACGCGGTCGCGGGCGGCGACGGCGTCGGCGCGGTCGACCGGCTCGCCGCCGGGGTGCTGGTCTGCGCGATCGCCCAGACGGTGCTGTCGCGCCAGGCGCTGGCCATCGGCTACCGCTTCGGCGAGCGCACCGCCGCCCGCATCCGCGAGGGCTTCCTGCGCCGGGCACTCGGCCTGCCCGCCGCCGTGATCGAGCGGGTGCCGGCCGGTGACCTAACGGCCCGCGGCACCACCGACGTCGACGCGGTCGCCGCCACCCTGCGCGACATCCTGCCGAGCATCTTCGTCGGCGTCGTCCAGATCATCTTCATCGTCATCGCGGTGCTCGCCCTCGACCCGTTGCTCGGCGTCGTCGGCGTGCTGGGCCTGTCCGGCATCTGGTTCTCCACCCGCTGGTACCTGCGACGCGCCCGCCCGGCCTACCTCATCGAGGGCGAGGCCAACTCCCGGCTCGCCGACGAGCTGTCCGCGACCACCGCGGGCGCCCGTACGATCGAGGCCTTCGGGCTGGCCGGTCGCCGCCTCGACGCCGGCCGCGCGGCGATCGCGGAGACCCGCCGCACCCGCCTGGCCACCCTGCGGCTGCGCAGCGTCTTCTTCCCCTCGGTCGAGATTTCCTACGCGGTGCCCGCCGTCCTCGTGCTGATGCTCGGCGGCCTGCTCTACTTCGAGGGCCGGGTCACGCTCGGCACGGTCAGCGCGGCGGTGCTCTACCTGCGCCAGCTCGTCGGCCCGCTCGACATGATCCTGATCTGGATCGAGTCGTTGCAGAGCAGCAGCGCGTCCTTCGCCCGCATCGAGGGCCTGGCCGCGGTCCCCGCCGTCCCGCCGCCCGCCACGACCGTGCCGACCGACGACCGCATCGAGATCACCGGCGTGCGCTACGCCTATGACCAGGGCCGCGACGTGCTCCACGACGTCAACCTGACCGTACGGCCGGGGGAGCGGCTCGCCATCGTCGGTCTGTCCGGGGCGGGCAAGTCCACGTTGGGCCGGCTCGTCGCCGGGGTCGACCGTCCCGGGGCGGGCTCGGTGACCGTGGGCGGGGTGCCGGTCGCCGACCTGCCGCCCGACGTGCTCCGCCGTCAGGTCGTGCTGGTCACGCAGGAACATCACGTCTTCCGCGAGTCCCTGCGGGGCAACCTGATGATCGCCGCCCCCGACGACGAGCTGCGCCGGGCGCTCAAGATGGTCGGCGCCGACTGGGCCGACGACCTCGACCGCGACCTGGGGGAGCACCCGCCCGACGGTGCCCAGGCCCAGCAGCTGGCCCTGGCCCGCGTGGTGCTGGCCGACCCCCACACGGTGATCCTCGACGAGGCGACGGCCCTGCTCGACCCGACCGCGGCCCGCACGGCCGAACGCGCCCTGGCGGCCGTGCTGCACGAACGTACGGTGATCGCCATCGCACACCGCCTGCAGACGGCCCACGACGCCGACCGCGTAGTGGTGATGGACGACGGCCGCATCATCGAGGTCGGCACCCACGACGAGTTGGTCGCCGCTTCCGGCCCGTACGCCGCGCTGTGGAACTCCTGGCACGGCTGACGCGCGGCTTCCGCGTGCACCGACCGTGCCTGCCGCGCTTGAGCCTCGCCGTCTGATGCGCGGCCGCGGCGGCCGGCCGTGCGGGCCGTGCGGGCCGTGCGGGCCGTGCGGGCCGGCTGTCACGCCGCGCGGAAGACGCCGTCCAGGGCGATCGTGATCGTGCGGTCGGCGGCGGCCCGGCCTTCGCCGTCGAGGGAGCCTTCGAGGACGCCCTCGACCATCGTGAAGATCAGGATCAGGTCGCCGGGTTCCAGGTCGCGGCGCACATAGCCGTGCTCCTGGGCCCGGCGCAGCGGCTCGGCCAGCAGGGCGACGATCCGGCGCAGATAGCGTCCCTGCACCGCCGGTTCGAGCCGCCGTGCCAGCCGCACGAGCGGCCGCATGGTCACCTGAGCCCGCAACACGGCGTCGAGCATCGCGCGGAAGGCCGCCGGCTGCTGCCCGTTCGCGGCCACGCACGCCTCGAGCCGCTCCACCTGAAAAGCGATGACCGCCGCCGTGAGGGCGTACCGGTCAGGGAAATGCCGATAGAGCGTTGCCTGGCCGACGCCCGCCCGTCGCGCGATCTCCGGCATGCCCACGGCCGCGCGCCCACTGGCCATCAGATCGCAGGCCGCCCGCACGATAGCCACCCGGTTCCGCTGCGCGTCCCGCCTCCGCGGCGCCTGAACCCCGTACAGCATCGGCCCGTTCCTCCCGAGTCCACGGGCTTCCGGCCGTCACCTGGCGCGGCTCCCGCATCTCCGACCTGTCCGCCTCGGTCCTTCCGCACTCAGCCCTCGTCGAAGTGACCTACGTTACTGGCAAGTAACGATAATGTCATGAAGTTCAATTTCTCGGAACCGGCTCCTACGCTGCCGAAACCGGAGCGCTCCAGCCCCCATCGACGATCCCGACTCGCGCGGACCTCCCCACGTCCGCCGCCTCGGCTCGTCGCCCTCGCCCTGCCCGAGGAGTGCGCATGGAGCCCCGCCGCAAGATCCTGCTCAGCGTCGCCCTGACCGCCGGCCTGATCCTCTCCAACGTCGCCCCCGCCTCCGCCCACTCCGAAACCGCGTCGTCCGGCGCCTCCGCCCACTCCGAAACCGCGTCGTCCCGCGCCTCCGCCCACTCCGGAGTGGCCTCCGCGTCGGCCGTCGCCACGACGGGCTTCCGGTTTGTCGACATCCCGGGGTCGGGCGTGGTGCTGAAGGCCAACGTGATCGCCCCCAAGACCGGCGGCCCCCACCCCGCCGTGCTGCTCCCCGCGAGCTGGGGCCTCAACGACCTCGAATACCTGGTCCAAGCGCGGAAGCTGGCCGAGGGCGGGTACGTGGTCGTCTCGTACACGCCGCGCGGCTGGTGGTCCTCCGGCGGCGAGATCGACACCGCCGGCCCGAAGGACATGGCCGACCTGTCCAAGGTCGTCGACTGGACGCTCGCGAACACGACCGCTGACCCGGCCCGCGTCGGCGCGGCCGGAATCTCGTACGGGGCCGGGATCAGCCTGCTCGGGTCGGCCTTCGACAACCGGATCCGCGCTGTCGCCATGATGAGCGGCTGGACCGACCTGGTCTATTCGCTCTACGGCGACGCGACCCGCCACCGCCAGTCGGCCGGCCTGCTCGAACTGGCGGCCGAACTGCTCGGCAACCCGGGTGCCGACCTCAGCGGGAAGCTCGCCGACTTCAACGCCAACCGCAACGTCCCCGACGTGATGGCGTGGGCCCGCGTGCGTTCCCCCGCGACCTACCTGGCCCAGATCAACGCGAACGCCCCCGCCGTGCTGATCGCGAACGCCTGGGGCGACTCGTTCTTCCCGCCCAACCAGCTCGTCGAGTTCTACGAGGCGCTGACCGTGCCCAAGCGCCTCGAACTGCGCCCCGGCGACCACGCGATCGCCGAACTGGGCGGCGTCTTCGGTTTCGAGAACGACGTCTGGACCGGCGTACGCGACTGGTTCGACCAGCATTTGGCCGGTGCGGGCGGCGGCACTCGTCCACCCGTGCTGCTGGGCCCGGACAATGCCCCCACCGAGACGTACGCCGACTGGCCGTCCCAGAGCACGTCGACCACCCGCTACGGTCTCGGCCGCATCCGCACGCTCGACGGCACCGGCCTGCTCGGCGGCGCCCCGTCGACCGGCTGGCGCAAGACGCTACCCACCGATCGCGACACCACGGCCTCCGGCGGCGTGGTCCTGCTGACCAACGGCGTGGCCGCCTTCACCAACCAGCGCCCGTCGATCTGGCTCCCGACGGTAGACCGTTTCCGGGCCGGCGTGTGGGCCGCAGCCCGCCCGAGCACCCCGCTCAAGATCCGAGGCATCCCCCGCGTACACCTGAATCTGACCGGAAGCCCCACCCAGGGATCACTGGTCGCCTACCTCTACGACCTCGACACCCTAGGCACCGCGCGCCTGATCACCCACGCTCCCGTGACGTGGTCGGCCGCAGGCGAGGTGGATCTGGCCCTCTCAGCCGCCGCCTACGACGTCCCCGCCGGCCACTCCCTGACCCTGGTGATCGACACCGTCGACCCCCTCTACTACGACAGCAACGCCCCGAACCGTGGCATCGTCATCACCGGCGGCTCTTATCTGGACGTCCCGACGCGCTGAGCCCGAGTCCCGGGTCGCCCGGCTGAGTCCGTGGCGGCCCGCAGCTCCGCACCCTCGCGGCTGCCGGTCCGGCGGCTGGTCAGTGCCCGCGTGTGCGCAGGCCGATGCCGGGCTTGCGCTGCCCGTTGGCCCCGTACTTCCGGAGGTTGGCCCGCACGAGCTTGAGATCCTCGGCCGGCGCCGACATGATCCCCCACTTGGACCGCCAGGCCATGACCGACCCGATCGAGATGGCCGACATGATCGACCCGATCGAGAGCCACGACCCGATCGACAGGATCGACAGGTTGGACCCCACGGACCCGATGGAGAGCGACGACCCCACAGACCCGATCGACAACACCGACCCCTTCGAGTAGATGCTGAGCACGGACCCCTCGGACTTGTACGACAGGATCGATCTGTCCTTCATCCCGCGATTATCGCCTCCGCGCGGCGGTTAGCCCAGGTCTGGCGCGGGCGCCGCAGTCCAGGTTGCCCACATGCGAAACAGGTCTTCACTGTCGGACAACACCGACGACCAGTTGTCCCGCAACGGCTCGACCTTGAGTTGCTCGATGCTGAACCGAAGCACGCCTTCTACCGACATGCGGGCGGTGGGAATGTGGTGCTTCTTGCTGAGTACACCGGCAGGATTCAGCTGAGTCGAGCCGAGATGCATGTGCGGATCGGTGAAGTGGCTCTTGCCGCCGGGGTGCCAGTGGAAGGCGATCACTTCGGCCTCGTCGAGCGTTTGCACCGAATGCATGTAGCCGCGTGTGGAGACTTTGTATGGACCTCGGTCCCGGTCGGTCGGAAGGTGCACGATCTCGTACTGAATGGCGAGATCTAGAGCGAAGATCTCCCCGTTCAGGCACTGCACCGGGACGGGCTCAGCGTTCGTCCAGGTCAGCGTGTGCACTTTGCCGAGATCGTGCCGCCCTCCCGGGCTCACGACGAACGGCGTCCGCGTGACGCAGGACGCCGCCCGTTGCAGGGGTTCAAGAAAGTTGGAGACAGCTTCGGAGGAGGATCTACCTGGCAAAGGGTATGAGCATGGCGACCTTGGTTACGGCCATGCGCTCGTCGTCCGTGTATTCACCGCGGTCCCACCGAGCGAGGAACTCGTCGCCGGGGATACCCAGGAGCTTGCGAGCGGTCTTGTCGAACAGAGCCGCGCCCTCGTCGGCACTGACCTCGTGAACCTCGGGGACGAGATCGTCAGATGTTCTTGTCGTCACTCTTCCCTCCGCTCTGTCCGCATGGTGGCATAGCCGCGCTGCCGTGGGAACTCACCCTAAGGCTGATGTACGACAGTTTCCTTTCCCCAGGTTAGACGCGTGCCAGTCAATCCGGGCGTGACCGCTGAACAACGACCACCTTGCTCCCCGGTGTCGCACTCGTCCGATCGCCACCCTTCGGACCGTCAGAAGTCGGCACAGATGTAGGGCATCTGGCGAGGAAAAATACTGGTCAACGGTCCTGTGGCCGATTTGTCCACCTGGCCGAGCCCGCGCAGCCCGACCTCGACGGGGTCGAGCACGCCGTACAGCAGGGCGCTGAACCCGCCGACCGAGAGCGTCGCCGCCGGGGCGCCGGTGCCCTTGGTCACGGTCAGCCGGCCACCCTCGCCGACCAGGCGCCAGACGCCACCGACCAGGTCGTCGTCGGGGATCTCGATGGTGACGTCGCCGTCGCCGGCCGCGGTGCCCGTCAGGGCGGCCATGTCGAGGACGCGCACCATCGGCCCGCTGTGGCTCGGCTGGTCGACCTTCGCTTCCGTCGTCACGGAGAAATCCGTGCCCCACAGCTCGGGGACGTCGTCGCTGCTCACCCGCACGCGTACGCGCGCGACCTGGTCGACGTGCCGGCCGAAGAACTGCAGCAGCAGCGCCCGCCCGACCGGGTCGGTGGTCAGCAGGTTCGAGGCCAGAAGCTCACCGCCGTACGCCGTGACGCGGTAAGAGGCGGCCCCGACCACCTCACCGTCGACGCGGGCGATCGCCATCCAGCGCTTGTCTTCCCGGAACTCGGCCGCGCGCGTCTCGTCGAACACCGCGAACCCGTGCCGCTCGCCGAGCAGCCGCTGCTGGAGGCCCTGCCATTCGTCGAACCCGTCCCGCATGGTCAGCCGTTCGACCGCGCCCGGCAGCACGGCACGCGTCAGGTGGGACAGCCCTTCGGGCGCGAACTGCGCGATGCGGTGGCGAGGAATTCCGACAAACCCGAACCGCGCGTAGAAGCTCGGCCGGAACGGGTAGAGCGCGCTGACCGTGGCCCCCTCGTCGCGGGCCTGGCGCAGCAGCCGCTCGAGCACCCCGCGCACCAGCCCCCGCCGGCGCGCGGACGGGTGCGACGCGACCGACGCGATGCCCGCCATGTCATGGACCTTGCCGCGCACGTTCTGCCGCATCGACAGCGAGGCGCCACAGGCCAGCGCGGTGCCGTCCTCCTCGGCGACGATGCTGATGGCCGTCTCGAAGAAGCCGTTGCGGCGCTCGTAGGCGGCCTCGTCGCCCTCGGGCGAGGGCGAGCCCAAGAACGCGTACGACTGCAGGGGGTACATGGTCGCCGTGCGCTCGGTCGCGCTGATCCTTCGGAACTCCATGCGTTCATCCAACACCGGGAGGGCCGCCGCCCGCCCGTGGGATTTCCAGGCTGTGGATAACTCGGGACGCCCTGGTGAACCCCGCCCGCGACGCGCCGGGGTACCCCGGTTTGGCAAGCCCCCCGGCGACCCGCTAATGTTTCATCCGTCGCCGGGGAAGCCCGGACAACGAGCCAGACGGCGACATGCGGACGTAGCGCAGCTGGTAGCGCATCACCTTGCCAAGGTGAGGGTCGCGGGTTCGAATCCCGTCGTCCGCTCGGAGAGGCCTTCACAGACACGTGCTGGGCCGGCTCGGTGGAGTGGCCGAGAGGCGAGGCAACGGCCTGCAAAGCCGTCTACACGGGTTCAAATCCCGTCTCCACCTCGCAAGAGGTTGTATTACCCGAGGGCGATTGGCGCAGCGGGAGCGCGCTTCCTTGACACGGAAGAGGTCACTGGTTCGATCCCAGTATCGCCCACCATAGTTAGCAGTGCGTAAACCGATGCGTCACAGTCAGTAAGAGCCAGGCCCGTCAGGGTCTGGCTCTTCCTCGTTCCCGGCAAGCGGAAGCTTGAAGACCGGTCGAACGGTGTCGACCTCTACCGGCGAGACGCGGCGTGGATCTCCGCCCATTCCAAAACCCTGAACGGTGCCGCCGGTGCGGCCCGGTGCGGCGCAATGGGTTCTTACGGTCGCGCCGGTGCTGCGCGGAAACGAACCGCCGGGACTCGGCAGGTCACCAACCTCAGGCAGGCGATATGCCTTGTGCGAGCCGGGCCAGGTGATCCCACTCGTCCCACACCGCAATTCGGCGTGCGTACTCCGGACGCAGCAAGTTAAGACCGTTCGCGCCGAACAGCACTCGCAGCGGCGGATTGGGGTCATCAGCGACGGCGAGCATCGCCTGGGCGGCCGCAGCCGGATCGCCCGGAGCGATCCCGGTTCCCTCAAACCCCTCTATCAGCGCCTTGCGGGCATGGTCGTACTCGGGCATCTGGGGAGCCGGGGTACCGAGTTCGCTCGGGAACGTGAGCGGCTCGATGAGCGTCACGTGAACGCCGTACTCTGAGACTTCTGCTGCCAGAGCCTGGCTCATTGCCTCCAGCGCCCACTTCGTCGCATGGTAGGTCCCCAGGACGGGGGTGGCGATGACCCCACCCATGGACGAGATCTGGATGATCCGGCCACTGCGACGCTCCCTCATACGCGGTAGAACGGCCTGCGTCGTGTACAGAGCGCCGAAGTAGTTGACCTCCATCTGCACTCGGGCCTGCGCCGCGCTGACTTCCTCAATGGCGCCCATCACCGCCAATCCTGCGTTGTTGACCAGAATGTCGATTCCGTCGAATTGGTCTTCGGCCGTTTCGACGGCTTGATGCGCCGCTGCCTCATCAGTGACATCGAGTTCGAGCGGTAGAACCAGGTCGCCATAACTTTCGACGAGGGGGCCCAGCGCGTCGACGGATCGGGCGGTCGCGGCGACACGGTCGCCGCGAGAGAGCGCGGCTTGCGCCCACCGGACGCCCAGGCCTCGCGATGCTCCCGTGATGAACCAGGTCCGAGGGGTGTTTGTCGTCATGCCAGTCAACCTCCTTCTATACTTTTAACGTCTGTGGATGTCAGGGGTCGGCGCGTCAACGGCAAGGCCGGGCGGGTGGTCTCGCTCGCCGCGTCGATCGCGACGGGACCCGCTGAGGATCATGCGGTCATACTTGGTGCCGAGGTGAGACTGGGGCACGAGCAAGCGCAAGCGGCAATCCTCGGTCCGATCGCGCCCGTGAAACCGTCACGTCCGCCGCCCGCGACCAGCACGCGAAGATGACCAAGCTCGCCGCCGAGGTGGCCGCATCGAGTCCGAGCTGGCCGACCTCGTGGCCACCCTTCAGTCGTAGCCCCCCGGACCAATCTCACATGATGGTGCGGCCGCCGTTCACGTCCAGCACAGTGCCGGTGATGAACCGTGCTTCGTCGCTGACGAGGAACGCGATGGCTGCGGCGATGTCTTCCGGGTTGGCGACGAAGCCGAGTGGGGCCTGCGCTGCGAGCTGTTGCAGGTAATCTCCCAGGGATTCGGATCCCGGAGTGCGGGTCGGGCCGGGGCTGACGGAGTTCACGCGCACGCCGTCGGGGCCGAATTCGGCTGCCCAGCTTCTGGTCAACAGGTCCAGGGCCGCCTTGCTCGCCCCGTAGACCGACAGGCCGGGGAGCGCGACTTTGGCGGCGAGTGTGGACACGTTGACGATCGCTCCGGTACCGCGGGCGGCCATTGCGGGCGCGATGTTGGCGACCAGGTAGAACGGGGCCTTCAGGTTGGTGGCCAGTACCGCGTCGAAGGTCGACTCCTCGGTGCCCGCGGTTGGGCCGCCGGCCCCGATCGCCGCGTTGTTCACCAGGATGTCGAGGGCTCCGCCGGCGAACTCGGTGGCTTTGGCCGCGAGTTCGACAGCGGACTGTGCGTCACGTAGGTCCGCACGGATGAAGTGGGCCTCGTTTCCTTCGGAGCGGATCTTTTCCACTACTTCCTGCCCTCGTTGCGCGTCACGGCCCGAGACGACGACACGGACGCTGTTGCGGGCGAGCTTGAGCGCGGTGGCGCGACCGATTCCGCTCGTCGATCCGGTGATGAGGGCGGTCTTGGTGCTCAAGGGAACTCCTTGCTGGTGGTTTCTGACAGTCCAGGGATGTGATCGGATGACGTGGGCCGGGCAGCAGTCGGTGCTAGAGGCCCTGGAGGAAGGCGACGCGATCCGCGAATGCGCTCTGTGCGACGCGGGACGCGGGCGCGAGTTGGTCGAAGCCGTGGAATGCCCCGGGGCGTACGCAGAGGTGCACGGCCACGCCGTGTTCCATGAGGCGCGTGGCGTAGGTGACCGTCTCCGCGCAGAAGAGATCCAGTTGACCGACCTCGAGGTAAGCCGCCGGCAGATCGTGGAGTGAACCCGCGCGGGCGACGGAAGCGGAGGCAGGCACGTCGTCGGTGCCGTATTTGTCGCCGAGGTAGGCCCGCCAGCCGGTGATGTTGTCGGCCACCGACCACGCAAGAAACGGCTCGACCGCCGGGTCGGCAACTGCAGTACGGTCATCGAGCATCGGATAGACCAGGATTTGCGCCGCTAGCGGCCCGATCCGGCGATCGCGACAGACCAGCGCCGTCGCTGCCGCGAGACCACCTCCGGCGGAGTCACCCATCAGCGCGACGCAAGCCCCGGGTACCCGCTCCGCAGCGTGCTCGATTGCCCACTGGACCGCGGCGATACAGTCTTCGACCGCTTTTGGGAACGGCGATTCGGGCGCCAGGCGGTAATCGACCGCAATCATCGCCACCCCGGCCTCCAAGGCGTAGCGGCTACAGACGTGGTCGTAGCCGTCGAGGCTTCCGGCGATAAGACCACCACCGTGGACATAGACGACAAGTGCGTTCGGCAGGTTCTCTGGCTTGTACAGGCGCAGCGGAATGGTATGCCCGTCCGAAGACGGCACGGTGAAGTCCACAACCTCGATGTGGTCGTCGGGTGTGTTGGCGGCAGCCAGTCCGGCGTAGAGAGCGTCGATGTTCGCCCGTCGCGTCTTCCAGTCATCAACAAGCGGCGGCGTGGGTGGGACTGCGGCTGCGATCGCGCTGGCGGCCTCGAGAAGTTCGTTGTCGATGTTGAGCATGCAATCCTTCAAATCTCCAGTGAGAAATTTGTCCCGTCCGGTCGCGCTCTTGCGGGGGCAGTCAGCCGGGACTCGTCTGCTTCTCGCAGAGCGGCCGTTCGTGCACTCCCACAAGACACGTACAACGTACGTAACCATGACTTGCGTACGTTGTACGTGTCAAGTGATGTGGAGCACCCAGGGTCCGGATGCCGGCCCGGTGCGACGCAACCAGAGCGCATGAGGCCGGAGTAGGGTCAGATACGTACGCCGTACCTAAGTCAGGAGTTGTCAGCATGAGAGCCCGTTTCACCCTCGCTGACATTCAGCAACACGCCTTGGCGATCGTCGACCGGGACGGTCTTGTCGGGCTCACCATGCGCTCACTCGCGGGGTCCCTGCAGACGGGTGCTATGACTCTCTACAACTACGTGGACAGTCGCGAAGCCCTTGAGGAACTCGTGGTCGACGCCGTCTCCGCCCTCGTCGAGATACCGGAGCCAACCGACGATTGGCTGGCCGACACACGCGCGGTGGCCACCGCCCTGTGGCGAACGTTCCGGGCGCATCCGGCAGCCATCCCGCTCGTACTCACCCGCCGCACCTCCTCCCGCGCCAGCCTCGCCCCGGCCGAGGCGCTCGCGGCAGCGCTCGCGCGCGGAGGTCTGGACGGCGTCGATCTGTTCGTCGCGTTCCGTACCGTCTCGGCGTTCGTCATGGGCATCGCGCAGAACGAGCTGGCCGGTCGGCTATCGCACGAGAAAGACCCCGCCTCAGCTGCCCAACGGATCGAAGGGCTTACACAGGGCGTGCTACCCACTCTGGCGGAACTAGCTCCAATCGGCGCCGCGTTCACAGGCCAGGAATTTGAGCGTGGACTAACAATCATCCTCAACGGCATCCAGCGCACGCCCCGCCCGGCATCCAGCCGACGGACGCCACATGTGTGAGCACCTGATCTTGCTGATAGTCGGCGCGTAGCTCGGGCCACCCTGACCGGGGTTGCGGGCGTGCCCTTTATGGCCACTCGGTCAGCGGCGCCGCTTTCGGTCTGGATTAAACGATCATCACATCGTGTAATCAAAGTCCGTCATGCTGGGCGCCCCGACTGCGGCCCATCACCGATGTAGCGATGCTGGCCTGCGATCCGGACATCGCGGGCACGGCGGGCGTGGACCGGCGGTGTCACCTGCCTCCTTCGCGTAGTAACATTGCTACACGTGTTTGGAGGTGGGAACTGTGACGGTCACCAGGTTGTCGAGCCGGGAATTCAACCAGGACACGGGGCGAGCCAAGAACGCGGCTCGCAGCGGACCGGTCTTCATCACTGACCGGGGGAGGCCGGCGCACGTGCTGCTGACGTTCGAGGACTACGAGCGGCTGACCGGTGGCCAGGAGAGCATTGTCGACCTTCTCGGCTTGTCTCCGGATGAGGCTGACGTCGAGTTCGAGATCACCGCGTCGCGCGATCTGGCCCGGCCTGCGGACCTGACCTGATGTTTCTGCTGGATACGAACGTCGTCTCCGAGCTGCGCAAGGCCAAGGCGGGTCGGGCTGACTCCAACGTCGTCGCGTGGGCGGCAGGTGCTGCGGCCAGCAGCGTGTTCGTCTCGGCGATCACCGTTCAGGAGTTGGAGATCGGGGTTTTGCTGGCCGAGCGGCGCGATCCGGCGCAGGGTGCGATCCTGCGCCGTTGGCTGGAAGCGCAGGTGCTGCCCGCGTTCGTCGAGCGGATCCTCCCGGTCGACACCGCCGTTGCGCGGCGCAGCGCTACTCTGCACGTTCTTGATCCGCGGCCCGTTCGTGACTCGCTGATCGCGGCGACCGCCCTCGTGCACGGCATGCCGGTCGTCACTCGTAATGTGGCCGACTTCGCGCCCGCGGGCGTTGAGATCATCGACCCGTGGCAGCCCTTTGACGAGGGTGCCTGAATCGCATTCCCGGTCGCGGCCGAAGAGCCGAAAGCGGTTCGCAGGCGTGGCGAGCTGTGTCTTCGTCTGGGGTCGGGATTCTCGGGGCACACCTGCGGGCCACGCAATTCCGGGTTCGACTCCGAGGGCTTTCTTATTCTGCCAACTATGGTCCATCAGTCAAAAGGCCAGGTCACCGTTATGGTGCCTGGCCTTCCTCGTGGCCGGGGTCTTCGAGCAGCCGACCGGCCCTTACTGGGCCGATGACCGTGACCTGGTCGACGGCGCGGTTGTTGACCCGTGGGCCCAGCGGTGAGTCGCGAAGTCCTTCTCGATGTCGCCCCAGCTCGGGTGAGTCGGCGATCAGCCAGGCCAGCTTCGACGAACACCAGTTCGGAGCCCTGAGCGCGGTGGTCTTTGAGGTGTCGGATCGTGGCGAAACGGTCGCTCAGGGTCGTGGGATGACCGAGAGTGAAGGGTAGCGAGTCAGACCGGTCCGTGGGGTGGCCCGATGACGCACGATCCTCAGACGCAGCGCCAGGCCGATCCGCGGCCTCGGCGCCGGGCGCCGCTCAACCCGTTGCTGACGGTGTTGCTCGCCTGCGGCGCGGTGGTGGTGCTCTTCTTCGCCGGGGTCGCCGCGCAGCAGATCAACAGCGGCGAGGTGCCGGCCGCCGCCGGCACGGTGAGCAGCCCGGCGCCCACGACCAAGCGAACCACCAAACCGCCGCCGGGGCTCGGGGACGCCGTGCGGGACGGCAAGTTCGAGTTCGTGGTCACCAAGGTCGACTGCTCTCGTACGGAGGTCGGTCTTGAGCATTTCGAGCGGACCGCCGACGGCAAATACTGCGTCGTCAGCTTGAGGGTGCGGAACATCGCCAAGGAGTCGCAGTACTTCCTCGGCCACGCGCAGAAGGCGTTCGACGCGGCCGGCAAGTCGTACGGCAGTGACGAGATCGCCGGTGTCTACGCCAACCGCGATACCCAGACGTTCCTGCAGAAGCTCGATCCGGGCGAGCGGGTGACCGGCAAGCTCGTCTTCGACGTCCCGAAGGCGGTCAAGCTGACGTCGTTGAAGCTGCACGATTCCCTGCTCTCGGGCGGAGCCGTGATCGACCTGCGGTGAAGGATATCGATCGGGGGAATCTCCGAACCGGCACAAGTGAGTTTCCCCTGGTGACCGGCTTGCTCTGAAAAGAGGCGGACAATCTCGCTCTCGCCGTGGGCCCGGCCGCTACGACAATGCCGAGCGTCCACGTTCGCGCTATCGAGAGCAGATCATGGCTATTCACGAGGAGCCCGGCCGACCGCAGTACTTCCAGAACGTCGCCACCGGCAACGCGCACGTCGGCGTCCAGATGGGCCAGAACACCGGAACCGTGTCGGTCCATCAGGCCTCCCAACCGGGGTACGTCGAGCTCGACCGTCTCGTCCGAGCGCTGCGCCAGGCCCACCGCGACGGTGCGATCGACGCCGGCACGCTGTCCGACTCGGAGCACGAGCTCGAGGTGACCCGGGCGGCGCTCGCCGAGCCCGGCGACGAGGGCCGCGGCCGAGCGAAACGAGCCTTGCAAAGGGTCGCGGGCATGCTCGACGGCGTCGCCGGCCTCGGCGCGATCATCGGATCAGCAGTCGCAGCCGTCGAGGCCCTGTCATGACCGTGCCGTGGCAGCAGGGCAATCAGGCCGACGGCAACGCGACCGTCGGAGCTCAGATCGGCACGCTGCACGGAAACGCGTACGTCTACCAGACCGCACCGACCGCCACCCCCGAGGAACAGTTCCAGGTCGCGGTCAACTACTTGCAGGGCGGCTCACCGGGCGAGGCGCGCCGCCGCATTCACGAGGTCGTCTACGCCCACCGGCTGAGCTCGGCCGAGGTCGCGTACTTCTGGGCCCTGTCGGTGCTCAGCGGCCGTTCCCTGGCCGGCCTCGGTGATCAGGACTTGGAGCAGCTCGAGCAGGCGTTCGCCATGGCCGGCCAGCACGCCAGCGGCCGGTGGTGGCGCGGTTCCGCGACCCTGCGCACCCTGGTCTCGGCCCTGCTCGGGAACGGTCCCGAGCCGCTGGACCACGCTCTGCGTCAATACAGCGAGCTTGAGTACGCCCTCCGGCAGGACATCGAACGGCACCTCAGCCTGATCCTGTCCGGCGTCGCGCAGGACTACATCGAGAGCTTGAACGCCCAGCAGATCCGCATCGATCGGGTAGGCGACGACCGTACGGTGCGTGTGCCGAAGTTCTTCGAGGCCGATCCCGCCGAGCCGGTCGCCAAGGTCGCGCGGCCGGCGTCCGTCGATGCCACCTGGCTGCCGCTGCTCGGCGGTGGGGCGCTCGCGCTCCTCGGTGCGGTGGTGCTGGCGTCGGGGGTCGGAGCGTCCAGTTCGGTGGCCGCCGTCGTGGTCTTCCTGCTGCTGGCCGGCGGCGCCTACGCGGTGATCCGGCGCGGTTCGGAGCGTGCCCTGCTCAACCGGTGGCGAGCGGCGCGCGAGGCCGAGTTCACCGCCGGGACGCGAGCACCGTTCAGCGGGCCTGGCGGCGATTCGTTGCCCCGCACGTTCAGCAAGACCATCGATGAGTACGTGGCCCGCGCCTTCGCCGAGCAGCAGCCCACCGATCAGCCCGCCCGGGACGAGTTCTGGCGGGACACGTACGGCCTGCGCACCGCGCTGCACGCCGATCTCGTCGACCTGTACGGCCTCAGGGGTGTGCGCGCCGAGGCGGTCCGCTGGCTCGTCTTCCATCACGCCGAACGGATCGGCCGGAAGTGGCAGGCCGGCACCCTGGACGACTTCCGTCGCCGGTACAGCCCCGCGGCGTTCCCGCCCGCCTTCCTCGGTGGCCTGGCCGCGCTGGCTCTGGCCGGCCTGATCGTGCTGCTGACGTTCAGCGCGACGACCGCGTGCCTGCTGGTGGTGGCCGCGCCGATGCTGTTCTTCGGCGGCCGGTTCGCCCAGCAGGGCAGCCTCACCCTCTACGGCGAGCGGCGGCGTATCGCGGTCGACAACGCCGAGTTCGCCGAACGATGGAACGCCGAGATCGAGGCTCATGGGCGTTGGACGGCGTGGCTGGCCGACCGGCCCACCGACGTCGAGATGGGCCGCTGGCTGAGCCTCGACCTGGCGTTCTTCAAGCGCGAGGTGATGGGCGACTACCGCCTGACCAACCGCGACCTGCTCACTCACCTGTCGCTGACCGAGGCCGCGCCGGGCAGCGAACGGGCCCGCGACGTGGGTGGCCCGTTCCGCCACTCGGCCTACACGGTGCTGTTGTTCCTGCTCACCGAGGGCGGCGTCCGGCAGGTCCGGGTGCGCCTCGACACCGCGACCGGCAACTTCTCGGCCGAGCGCCGCACCACGTTCCGCTACGACGCGATCGGCTCGGTGCAGGTCAGCGAGGTGGGCCTGCGCCAGGACGACGGGCATCTCGGACAGAAGATCGTGACCCGGCAGGTCTTCCTGCTGGCCCTAGTCAACGGGCAGAGCATCCAGGTGAAGCTGGACGACTTCGCCGACGAGTCGATCGCCTGCCTGTGGGAGAACCCCGAACGGCTGGCCGAGCTGGCCCTGGACGCGTCCGGAGTGACCAGCGCACTGCGGGTGCTCGAGGCGATCGCCGCCGACGGCCGTGACTGGATCGCGCTCGAGCGTCAACGCCTGCGGCGACGGATCCCGAGCAGCCGGGTCGGCACGATCTCCCAGCGAGGGCTGGACAGCGCCCCGTAGAGAAGCACCCTGTAGAGAAGCACCCTGTAGAGATCAGCGCCGGCGACGAGCCGTACCGAAGATCGAACGTACGATCTCGCGGCCGGCCGAGATCGCGGCCGACTTCAGGGTGTTGCGAACCGTCGGGTTCTTGAGCGCCTTCTCCAGGAACGAATCCTCGGAAGGAGGAGCGGAACGAGGGGCGGAATGAGGGGCGGAAGGGCGAGAGGGGGCGGGCGCGGGAGTTGCCGGTGGGGGCACGGCGACCTTGGCGAGCAACATCTCGTACGCCGACTGGCGATCGACCCGCGGGCCGTAGCGGGCCAGCAGCGGCGATGCCGCCACGATCGCGTCGGCGATCGACGCGTCCACCTGGGCCATCAGCGAGCGCGGTGGCGGCAACCGGGTCCACGCCACCGGTGTCGGCGCGCCCCGCTCCGAGAGCACGGTGATGATCGCTTCCCCGGTTCCGAGCTGCGTGAGCACTTCCTCCAGGTCGTACCCGGATTTGGGGAACGTCGAGACGGTGGCCTTGAGCGCCTTCGCATCCTCGGGCGTGTAGGCCCGCAGCGCGTGCTGCACCCGGTTGCCGAGCTGCGCCAGCACGTCGGAAGGCACGTCCTTCGGCGTCTGGGTCACGAAGAAGATCCCCACGCCTTTCGACCGGATCAGCCGTACGGTCTGGGTGATCGCCCGCAGGAAATCCTTGGAGGCGTCGCGGAACAGCAGGTGCGCCTCGTCGAAGAAGAACACGAGGTTGGGCTGGTCGACATCGCCGACCTCGGGCAGATCTTGGAACAGGTCGGCCAGGAACCACATCAGGAACGTGGCGAACAATTCCGGCTGGTTCTGCAGGTTCGGCAGTTCGAGAATGCTGACGACGCCTTTGCCGTCGGGCGTCGTACGTAGAAAATCGCGGGTGTCGAACTCGGTCTCGCCGAAGAAGTCGTCGGCGCCCTGGTCGGCGAAGGCGATCAGTTCGCGCAGAATCACCCCGGCGGTCGCCTTGGACAGTCCGCCCAGTTCGGCCAGTTCAGCGGCCCCGTCCGGCGAGGTCAGGTGCTGGATCACCGCCCGCAGGTCGGCCAGGTCGAGAAGCGGCAGCGCGTGCTTGTCCGCGTAGTGAAAGACCAGACCCAAAGACGATTCCTGTACGTCGTTGAGCCCGAGCACGCGAGCGAGGAGTGTCGGCCCGAACGACGTTATCGTCGCGCGCACCGGGACGCCCTTGCCGTGCCCGCCGAGCGCGAAGAACTCCACCGGGTAGGAGGACGGCGCCCATTCGTACCCGATCTCGGTCGCCCGCTGCGTGACCTTGTCGTTGGGTGTTCCGGGCGCGGCCATGCCCGACAGGTCGCCCTTGATGTCGGCGAGGAACACCGGGACCCCGGCCGCCGACAGTTGCTCGGCCAGCCCCTGCAGCGTCTTGGTCTTGCCGGTGCCGGTCGCCCCGGCCACCAGCCCGTGCCGGTTCACCATCGACAGCGGGATCCGCACCCGGGCGGTCGGGTCGCAGCCTGGCCCGGTCACCAGGGCGCCCAGTTCGAGGGCGGGGCCGGTGAACGCGTAACCGGTGCGGACGGCGGCCGCGAGGTCGTTCTCACCCATAGCCGCACGCTATCCCAGTGTCAGTGCCTTGGCCTGCGGAGATGCGTTCCGTGGGCGCACGGCGAAGCCGAACGTCACCATCACGAGCGGGACGAAGGCGATCAGCCACGTCCAGAACAGCCGATAGCTCACCACAACGGTCAGTTCGGTTGCGCGGGCGTCGCTGAGATTCGCGGACAGGGGCGCGACCGACGCGTCGACGATCGGCGCGATCACGAGGCAGAACACGAGGGCGAAGACCGCCCCCGCGGCCGCCGCCTGCCGCAGCGCGTCAGGCCAGCCGCTCGGCGCCGGCGGGCGGTAGAAGCAGGCGAGCAGGATCGCCAGGACGATGCCCACGGTGGCGTCGAACGGCTCGTAGCGACCCTCGGCCGAGCTGATCGAGATGATCCCGGCGACGGCCGCGCCACCCAGCGTGACCAGGTCGGATCCTCGGCTCATGGCCCCAAAGGTACTGGCCACGGCGCCGGAACGGGAGATCCGCTCAGACCGGTGTGGGCTCGGGGAGCTCGGCCAGATATTCCGGCACGGCCGTGCGAAAACCCTCGTCGACCGGGAGCGCGGCGTCGCGCAGGGCTCGCTGCCAGGCCGCCGCCTTCGGGACTCGGCCCACCCGGCAGGCCAGGCTCACCGAGCGCCGCAGATCGGGCAGCGGCGCCAGGTCGGTCCACACTTCCAGATAGGCGTCGCGCAATTCCTCGAGCTCGGCCCGCCCGAGATCCATGAAGAACGACGCCGAGCTCAGGGCCACGAGCAAAGAGCCGAACGGATGGCTCACGCTCGAGTCGCCCCAGTCGAAGAAGCGGAACCCGGGGAACACGTTGTCGTCGTGCAGATCGTCGTGCTGCAGGGACGCCGGAATGCCGTCGGCGGCCAGTTCGGTGCACCATTGCGCGAATGCCGCGGAATCGACTGCGAGGTCATCGGGGATTCCAGGGCCGGCCAGCAGCGAATCGAGCACCGCGGGCAGGGTCGAGGGCCGCATGTCGGGCACACCGACGGCCAGCAGATCGGGCACCGCCGGGACGATCTCGCGCTGCAGAACGGCGTACGCCTGAAGCATCTCGCGCCAGTCGCGTCGCTGGTCGGGGCCGTGCGAGGTGCGCAATGTCGGTCCCGCGTCGGCGGTCAGCAGCCAGCCGCGGTCCTCGTCGACCGCGAGCGGCGTCAATACCGAATCGGGCGCGCGCGCCGCCAGCACCGGCACCAGACGTGCCTCATAAGCGCAGTCCATCGTGTTCGCCTTGAACCAGCGCACGCCGTCCGCGGTCGTGGCGCGATGGGTCACCGACCACGGGCGTACGCGGGTCTCCTCGATCTCGCCGAGCACCGGAGTGCCCATCGCGGACAGCGTTTCGCCGATCCAGGAATGGGCCGACTCCCGCCACAGCGGGTCGTGCCAGTCGTTGGCGCGCATCGAGACCGACTCTAGGGCGTACGACATCATGAGGCGATGCCGCGGCGCCTTTCCTGCGCCGACGCCGTCCGGCTTCTCGGCGGGACGGGTCCATTCGGGAAAGCCGTCGACAATCTGCTCGGCGGCGCGACCGCGGGGAAGACCCACCTCGGCGAGCGTGTGTTCACGGTCGTCAAGGCCGGCACTGATCTGCCGACCGATCTCGCGGGTGTCTCGCCGGCCGTCCTCGACGCGGCCGACGCGACAGACCTCGTCTCCGCGCTCGGGCCGGTCACCACCATGGTCGAGATCTGGATGGGCTTGTCAGATGACCGCGGCCGTCTCGTAGGACCGCGCGACGATCTCGCGTAGCGCCTGCTGGTCGGCTTGATCGACGCGCTTCACGTACAGGCAGCCCTTGCCGTTGGTGTGCGGGCCCAGCCGTTTCAGCAGATCCTCGTAGGCGTCCAGGTAGCCCGTCAGATAGAGGACAGTTTGCCCCTTGCGGGGTGCGAAGCCGATCGCCGGTGTGTCGCCCTCGCGGCCGGACTCGTACTTGTAGTGCCGCGACCCGAACCCGATGATGCCGCCACTCCACATCGCCGGCGGCTGGCCCGTGACCTCGGTCATCAGGGCGACCAGCAGGCGCGCGTCGCTCTGCCGCTGCTCGTGGGTGATCGTGCCCAGGAAGATTTCCACATCGTCTGCCACCGGCCCAGCCTCCCACGAACAGCGGCATCCGACCGCGCTCTACGCTCGGCGGCATGACCCGCATTCTGCTGATCTCGGGCAGCACCCGCGAGGACTCCCTGCACACCGCCGCCCTGCGCACGGCGGCCTCGGTCGCGCCCGAAGAGATCAACGCCGGCCTGTTCGAGGGGCTGCGGGGTGTGCCCGCCTACGTGCCGGGCGAGCAGGAGCCGCACGACACCGTCGTCCTGTTGCGCCACCAGGTGCGCATCGCCGACGCCGTGCTGATCAGCACCCCGGAGTACGGCGGTTCGATCCCGGGCGCCCTCAAGAATCTGCTCGACTGGCTGCTCGACGACAACCTGCTCGCCGGCAAACCGGTCGCCTGGCTGTCGGTCGCCCACGCCAACGAGGACGACGGCGCGCGCACGACGCTCGAGACCGTTCTTGACCATATGAGCGCCAAGGTGTTGCGGGCCGCCTGCATCCGGTTGCCGATCGACCCGGCCGCCGTCGACGACCTGGGCTTGGTCACCGATCCGCGCCTGCATCAGGCCTTGCAGGACGCGTTGCAGGCCCTGGCCCGGCTGCTGGCCCTGACCGCGGCGCCGCCGAGACCGGCCTGGCAGGCCTATTCGAGCGTCTTCCCGGTAGTCGAGCGCCGCGACCACCTCCCCGACTGGATGAGCGGCGGACGCTGAGCATCCTGCGTCCTCCTAGGTTGCTTCCTGAGCGGTTTGCCCAGGAGAATGGCCGCCGACGGGGGAGGATGCAACGATGCGATCTCTGGATGCGACCGACGCGCGCATTCTGCTGGCCCTGGACAGCGATCCGGACGCCACCGTGGTCGCGCTGGCCGAGCGCCTCTCGATGTCGCGCAACACGGTTCAGGCCCGGCTGCGCCGCATGCGGGAGTCGGGCTCGCTGGGCGCCTATTCGCGTCGCGTCGAGCCGGCCGCGCTCGGTTATCCGCTGATGGCCTTCATGACGCTGTCGCTGAGCCAGCGCGAGGGCGACCTGGCCGCCCAGCAGATCGTCCGCATTCCCGAGGTGGTCGAGATCCTCGCGACGACCGGCGACGGCGACCTGCTCGTGCGCATCGTCGCGAAGGACACCGCGGATCTCTACCGCATCACCAACCTGGTCGTCGCCTCGGCCGGGGTGGTCCGCACGTCGACGTCGATCGTTCTGCACGAGGTCGCGCCGCACAGCGTCGACGGTCTTCTGCGCCGACACACCACCGACGCTCGTCACTGACAGTCACGGGTGGGCCGCTTACGATAGGGCGATCCTGGGGTCGTACAAGGGCTTGATCTCGAATTCTCTTGATCGTTGATCAATGGTCGGAGGAGAATGCTGGATCATCCTCTGTGGGCGATGACCAAGGGCCTGCACCAGGTGTAATGCGCACCGTGTCTAGTACTTTCAGGCCAGGACCATTTGCTGGTTCGAGGGACGAATCCATGCCTGCCATTGCAAGTTGCATGCCAAAACGGGCACTCAACGTGTCCGGTAGATGAATTGGCACATTCAATCGACCGGTACGCATTGTCGTACTGAGGTCACGCTTCGTACTCTGATGGTCAACAATCATCGATCAAGATGAGTGCGAGAAGCGGGCCGACCTGGCGGCGGCCTGCGGGGGAGCCGAGCATGCTTATCAAAGTCATCGACCGGATCACCGACCAAGCGCTCCACGAGACAATGTGGAAGATGTACCAGGATGCGTTCGAGGAGTTGAACACACTGGCTGTTCAGCGGCATCTGATGTTCCGGTCAGAGTTCGACGCGGTCATGGCCGACACGCGGGTCGACAAGTACCTTGCCCTCGATGACGACGGCACCATCTGCGGCGTAGCCACCTACACGAACGATCTTCTGGCGGTTCCGCTGATCGCCCCTCAGTACTTCGAAAAGCACTGGCCGGACCACTACGCAGCCCACAAGATCTGGTACATCGGCTTCGTCGCGGTCAGTCCGCACGCGCAGGGCCGCGAGGCGTTCGCCCAGCTCGTCGAGCAGATGTACATGGTCGCCTCGGCCCAGAACGGCCTGGTCTGCCTGGACATCTGCAACCACAACGACGACGTGCGGCGCATGTCCCGGGTGTTCCGGATGATGGTCAGCCGGCTGTCCGACAACATGAAGTTCACGCGGATCGACCAGCAGTCGTACTGGCTCTACGAATTCCCGACGGCGGCTTGATCGCGCATTCCGCAGCGCGCAGCGGCACCCGTCAGCGCATAACGCGGCAGGCCGTCCCGAGAGGGTGACGGTCTGCCGCGGAGCTGGGGGGAAACCTTCATGACATAGGCAACCTCCACATCGAACCGAGTGCTGTGCGGAATCGCCGGGCTCGGTCGCTACCTCCTTCAGTCGGTTTCGGTTGTCGGCCCCCAACGGCGGAGGGGGAACGGCCCGGAGCGCCGAAAGGCCGTTGGGGGCGGTCAATGTGGTTATGCGGTGCCTACCTTGATCTGCAGACGCCGCAGGTCACCGCGTTTGGATCAATAGGGATAGCCGCTGCTGCGGGAGGCGCCGACCGGGTCGGCGTGCATGGCCCGCAGCATCGATGAGCTATCGGGGATGACATTCACCCGCCCCTCGGTGCCGCGACCGATCGCCGCGTAGACCTCGGGCCGGGCCGCCCGCATGATCAGCGCCCAGACGAACCCGACCACGGCGACGGCGACATAGAGCGTCGGGATGAGCCACTGGAACGGTGAATCGCCGTCGACCTGAAGCAGCTCGCCGAAGCCGATGCAGGTCGCCGCCAGCACGACGGTCAGCAGCAGGAAGGCCGCCGCGGGAGCGATGTAGGCCTTCCAGATGCTCTCCCGGCGCCGGTTGCGCATGAAGAACGCCAGCACCGCCGCCGAGGCCGCCCACATCAGGATGAGGACGCCCAGGCCGCCGATCGTCGTGAGCCACGCGAAGACGAAGACCAGCGGGTCGGAACCGACGAGTGCGTAGAGGCTGAGCACGATGATCGCCAGCACGCTCTGGGTGATGGAGCCGAGGAGCGGAGCACCGGTACGGGGGTGGGTGCGTCCCCAGGCGGCCGGCAGCACGCCCTCACGGCCGAGGGCGAACTGGTAGCGCGACACGGCCGCGTGGAACGCCAGCAGGGCCGCGAAAACGCTGGTCAGGAACAGGATGTAGCCCAGGTCGACCAGGAAGCCGGGCAGGTGCGGCCCGACGAGCTGGAAGACCAGGTCGGTCTGGTGCTCAGCAGCCCTGGCGGCGATCTGGTCGGGGCCGGTGCTGACCGACATTGCCCAGGCCGAGAGCGCGCAGAGAACGCCGGCGAGGATGACCGCGATGTGGGTGGCGCGGGCGATCGTACGCTTGGGGTCCTTGGCCTCCTCGGAGAGAACCACGGTGGCCTCGAAGCCGACGAAACCGGCGATCGCCAGCACCAGCAGGATGCCGACCACCGGGGTGGCCAGCGGCGCGGGGGAGAACTGCGAGAAGGTCAGGTGGCCGTCGGCCGGGTTCGTGACCATCACGAGGTCGTAGATGATGACGATCGCGATTTCGAGAACGAGCAGGACCGCCAGGACCTTGCCGCTCAGGTCGACCCACAGCAGGCCGAGGACCGCGACGGCGAACCAGGCCGCTATCGCGCAGGCGTACCAGGGCACGGAGAGCCCGAACGCGGCCAGGATGCCGCTGGCGACCGAGCCGAAGAGCCCGAACAGACCTATCTGCATGAGTGAATAGGCGGGCAGGGCGACGAAGGCCGCCCCCACGCCGACGACGCGTCCTAAGCCGTGACTGATGTAGGAGTAGAACGCGCCGGTGTTGACGATGTGCCGGCTCATGGCGACGAAGCCGACCGTGAACAGGGAGAGGAGGCCGGCCGTCACCAGGTAGGCGATCGGGACGGCGGTGCTGCCGATGATCGCGTAGATCGTCGTGATCGAACCGATGATCACGGTGAGCGGAGCCGCGCCCGCGACGCCGAAGAAGACCACCGACGGTACGCCCAGCCGGTTCTTGGCCAGCGCCTTCGAGACGATGTCCGGCTGTTCGGGTTCCATGCGTTGCACCAGCAGCCTCCCGGCCCAATGGTCAGAGTTGTTGTGCCGCAGGTGGTGGCGCCCCGTGGCGCTCACCGCCGGCCGACAGTGACGACCGAACCCACGGAGGCTTCGGTGTATTCGACGAGCTCCCGCAGGTCGGCGGGGAGCGACCCGACGGCGCTGGGCAGCGTCTGGAACGCGTGCCGATGCGCCTCGAAGTCGTAGAGGACGTGCCGGGTGAGGCCGGTCGCGGCCACGAGGCCGATCAGCACCCGATCACTGATGCTCATGCCGATGCCGCGGACCAACAGGTTGGCCAGCCGGGCCGGCGCCCACGCGGCGGCGTTGCGCTGCGCCGCGCTGTTGGGCATGTAGAGGGTCTCGGTGGCCGAGAACATGCGCCGCCGGGTGACCGGCTCGACCGCGCCGAGGCGGGAGAGCCGCTCGCCGACCCTGATCGCCGCGTCCTGCGAGAGGAAAGCCAGCCAGATTCGTACGTCCCTGTGTTGCGGCTGGGCCACCAACAGGTCGAGAATGTCGTGCGCGAGCGAGTCCGACGGCGGATGCCGGTCGAGGATGATCAGGTCTCCGTCGGAGATGCCGATCCGTCCTTCGAGGATCAGCTCGCCGAGCAGCGCGGCGGCCAGGCCCAGGCCGGTCGCTCGTGGATGGAGACGAGACCGGCCCGTGCGGTCCTCGTGCGCGATCAGGAAGTACTGGTCAGCCAACACGCCGCCACGCCCCTTAGACAACGGTTGTTGATGTGCGGTCGGATTTCGTGACCACCATGACCGTGATGATCACTGTCGGTAGAGAACGTTGTGACTCGATGTCCGCGCATCATGTACCCGGGCGAAGGGCCAATACAAGAAGGCTAGTACTTTTTGTTTGGTACGCCGTGTTTGGATCATGGAGGCGTGACCCGTAGTATCGGTCCCATCAGGACCGAGGGAGTCCAGGTGTCCGTTGATGAAGGACCGACCCTGCGCCGCCGCCGTCTCGGAGCGGAACTCAAGCGCTGCCGCGAGGCTGCGGGGCTGACGCAGGAGAACGTCTCCAGGCATTTCGAGTGGCACGCCGCCAAGGTCACGCGCATCGAGACGGCGCGCGTCGCCGTGACCCCGCGCGACGTCAAAGACCTGCTGACGCTGTACGGCGTCGGTGATCAGGACTATCGCGAGGCGCTGGTCGAACTGGCCCGGCTCTCCCGCGAGCGCACGTGGTGGACGGACTACCGCGACATCATGCGGCCCGGCAACTTCGTCGGTCTGGAGGCGGCCGCCGCGGCGATGCGCGCCTGGGAGCCGATCATCGTGCCGGGCCTGCTGCAGACCGAGGCCTACATGCGCGCGCTCATGCGCACGGGTCGCTCGAACGAGTCACCACAGCAGACCGACCGCCGGGTCTCGTTGCGCATGACCCGCCAGAGCCGCATGCGCGGGGATCGTCCTCTCGAGCTGACCGCCATCATCGACGAGTCGGTCGTGCGCCGCGTGGTGGGCGGCGGCGAGGTGATGAACGATCAGCTTCGGCATCTGATCGAGGTTGCTCAATTACCCAATGTGATGTTGCAGATTCTGCCCTTCGGCGCCGGCGAACACACGTTCCTCGGCGGTTCAGCGGCCCTTTTGGAGTTCCGGGAGACCACCCATTTGGATGTTGTCTATCTTGAAGGTCTTGCGGGAGACTACTACGAAGAGCAACCATCCGAGGTTGCCCGTTACCGGCAAGAGTTCGAGCGATTGAGCGCTCTGGCGCTGGATCGCCGAATGACCATCAAGATGATCGAGAGCCTGCTCGTCGCGTAGGCACCACGATCCCGAGACAACCGCATATGAAGGGAGGTGCTTGACTTGCTCACGCACCAGTTCAACGCTGCTGTTCTCACCGGCGCGGTCTGGAAGAAGGCCAGTCGCAGCAACGGCAACGGTGGCAACAACTGCGTCGAGGTCGCCTTCCTCGACCAGGGCGTCGCCGTCCGGGACAGCAAGGACCGTTCCGGCCCCGCGCTCATGTTCACGACGGCGGAATGGACCGCCTTCGTCGACTCCGCCAAGGACGGCGAGTTCGACATCAATTCCTGAGCGCAGAGCCTACCCATAGGCACGCACCGATGGGAAGTGCCTACGCAAAGTAAACCCTCTCCGGTGCGTGACTCCATCGGGTGCCGTGGCCCTGATTACCGGGCGTCGCGGCACCCGCACTCTGAATGGTTTTCAGGGGCGGTCCTCACCCATTCCGGTGAACGATTTCGGGCCGCGAGCTAAACTGCTCGAACGGCGCTGATCGAATGGCGCGAAAGCCGCACAGCCCGAGGCTGTGCGGCTTTTCTGCTCACGGAGAGTCAGGCGCGACCGAAGTTCTGGGTCCAGTAGGCGGTGCCGTCCGAGGCGCTGACGACGCCGACGCCGATGGCCTTGCTCGCGCAGTTCAGGATGTTCTTGCGGTGGCCGCTGCTGTTCATCCACGCGGTCACGACCTGCTGCGGCGTGCGGTAGCCGTAGGCGATGTTCTCGGCCGCCGCGTCCTTGCGCGGGTAGCCGGCCCGCACCTCGCGGGTCACGAAGTTGCTGCCGTCGGAGCCCGTGTGGCTCATCGTGCCTGTGCGGGCCATGTCGGCGCTGTGCGCGCGGGCCGAGGCGGTCAGGCGGTCGTCGACGCGCAGGGCCTTGCAGCCCTGGGCGACGCGCTCGGCGTTGGTCAGCTTCACGACCTCGGTCTCGTACGCCGCCTGGTCGACGACGGCAACCTTCTTGCGCGGGGCCTCGGCGGTGGCGGCCGCGTAGGCGGGGGCGCCGATGAGCGTCGGGACGGCGATGAGGGCGGCGGTGACGACGGCGCGGCGGACGAAACGCTTCAAGGTGTGGCCCTTTCCTCGGCTCCTGCGGTCGAGGATCAGTTCGGGCCGGGCCGGGCCGGATTGAACGAAGGACCCGGAAGGCAACGGCGGGCAACGAAGCCGCTACCTCCCGGGTCTGTTTTGCGGGGGTCAGACGGTCAATGTCCAAGTGTTGATGTAGCCGGTGTCGCGGGCGTACGTGTCCTGCACCCGCAGCTGCCAGGCCCCGTTCGCGGTCTCGCTCGACAGATTCTTGGTGTACGTGGTGTTGACGTTGTCGGCGCTGTCGGAGGTCGACGTGGCCTTCAGGTTGTAGACCGTGCCGTCCGGTGCGACGAGATCGACCCGCAGGTCACCGCGGTAGGTGTGGACGATGTTCACCGCGATCGTCGAGCTCGACGAGGCGGCCCGGGCGCAGCCGGAGATCGTGATCGTGCTGTTCACCGCGGCGCCCGCGTCCGGGATCGACACGTCGGTGCCGTTCGTGCCGGCGCAGTCGCCGGTGGGCGGCGGCGTCGTGGTGCCGCAGGTAGGGTCGGCCGACTGCGCGGGCACGTTGACCGCGTCCCAGGCCGCCTTGACGGTGTTGAACTCGGTGCAGCCGTTCGGGAAGAGGCTCTTGGCCGCGGTCAGCGTCCAGGTGCGGTACTTCAGGTACGACGAGCTGGACGTCTTGATCAGCATCGCGTTGTACATGATCTTCATGGCGTTCTGGATGCCCAGGCCGGTGATCGCACCCGAGCCGCTGCACCGGGTGCTGGCCGGCTGGCCGTTGGCCGGGTTGGTGCCCTCGGCCAGCAGGTAGAACCAGTGGTTGCCGGGGCCGGCCGCCGCGTGCACCTCGTCGCCCGGCGTGCTGCTGGAGTAGCAGTTGTCGTCCCCGGCGAGCGACGGGTTGTACATGTACCGGATCGGGCCGCTGCCGACCAGGTTGACCTCCTCGCCGACCTGGTAGTCGGGGGCGTCGTTGGGGTTGTTGATGAACCACTCGGTCGCCGCGCCGATGGTGTCGGCCACGAATTCCTGGGTGCCGCCGCGCGAGATGCCGCCCGGGGTGTGGTCGTCGATGCCGTGGCCCAGCTCGTGCCCGACTACGTCGGCCGACGCGATCCAGTTCCCGGCCGTGTTCTTGCCGATCTGGATCTGGGTGCCGTCGTAGTAGGCGTTCTGGTCGTTGAGGCCGACGCGGATCGGCCAGGCGCCGCCGCTGCCGTTCTGGCCGTTGCGGCCCAGCCACGACGAGAGCATCGCGTACTGCTTCTGCGCCACGTAGAAGGCGTCGACGCAGCCGGTCTCGCGGTTGGTGCCGGTGCCGTTGCCCCAGACGTTGTCCGGGCCGCTGAACGTCGTGTTGTTCGCCGAGTCCTGGCAGCGGATCGTGGTGTGGCTGGGGTCCTGCAACAGGAAGTTCGAGCCCGACTGGGTGGTGTCGATCGAGACCGAGCCGTTGATCCAGCCGGTGCCGCTGCCGGCCGCGCCGGTGACGTGTTCGGTGGTGCGCAGCACCTTGCCGGTGGCCGCGTCGACGGCGACGGTCAGGCGGCTCACGCCGTCGGCGCCGGTGCCGTTGACCGTCGTCTCCCAGGCCAGCTTGCTCTCCTCGGCGAGCACCACCAGGTTCGTACCCTCGACGCCGGTCACTGTCTTGAGCTGGTTCTTCGCGATTGTGGCGGCGGCCTCCGACCTGATCGCCGCGGTGGTGGAGAGCTCGCCGATCGGGGTGCTCTGGGCGACCGAGGTGTGCTTCGTGCGGCCGGCCGCGTCGGTCACGACCACGAAGTCGCCCCCGCGAACCGGAAGGCCGTTGTAGGTGCGCTCGTAGGGCACGTAGGACAGACCGGCCGACTCGATGACCGGTTTGCGCTGGAAGGACTCGTGCGAGCCGGCGTGCAGGATGGCGGGACGGCTTCCGACCAGGGCGTCGGCCGAGGCGGCGGGGTCCTTCGGCGCGGCGGTGGCCGGGCCGGTGACCGCGACCAGGGCGCCGGCGGCCGCGGTGCCGGCCGCCAGCGCGATGATCAGGGGGATTCGACGTTTCACGCGGTTGCTCCTTCCCCGCCCGGGGTCACGGGCGGGCTCAAGGTTCGTCGGGACGACTTGAGGGAGACGCTAGGCATCGATGAGCGTCACCGAATCAGGGAAAACCCTTGCGCGCGTACGCGGCCGGTTGCGCATGATTCAACATGGTGAACGGCGATTCAACTGAACGCTGCGTAATCTTATGAGTTCGTAAAGTGACATCGTTACCCCTGGCAGGGCGCAACAGGGTGGGGCATCATGACCGGACAGCGTCCCTTCAGGAGTGTGTGATGACCTCACAGCTCGAGCTCGCGGCCCGCACCGCGTTCGCCCAGGTGCTCAACGCCTGGCGCACCCGGCGGGGCCTGTCCAAGAAGCAGCTCGCCGCGTCGATGGGCTACCACCCGTCCTACATCAGCCACGTGGAGAGCCTGCGTCACCACGCGACCTTCGAGTTCGCCGGCCGCGCCGAGGCGGTCCTGGCGAGCGGCGGCGAGATCATCGCGCGCTACGAGCAGTGCCGCCAGGCCGCCGGCGAGCCCGCGCCTGCCCCGACCGTCCGCAGCGACTACGAGGCCAGCCCCATGCTGCCGGCCACCCTCGTGATCGAGGAGGAGAACGCCACCCTCTCGTACGCCGAGGGGTGGTATTTCGCGCGGGTCGACCGCGTCGTCCGCAACGTCGGCGACCGGCCCGTCACCTGCTACCCCGTGCGCGTCGACGTCGACCGCTTCCCCGACCAGCCGGGCGTCTCCCGGCGGCTCTATGCCGAGAGTCCACTGCAGCTCTCCGACCTTGACTTCGAGGCGTCGGCGGGCGACGAGCGGCCCGAGCCGATGGAGGTGCGGGTCACCCGCTCGTCGGACGCGTACCTCAAGATGATCCTGGTCTTCGGCAACACTCGGGCGCGGTTCCCGCTCTACCCGGGCGAGCGCACGCGCGTGACCTATTCGTACCGCGTGCCGGCCAGCCTGTGGGGTCAGTGGTTCCAGCGCGACATCCGTTTCCCGACGCGGGCGCTGACGATGTCGTTGCGGCTGCCGGCCTCCCTCGCCGGCGAGGTCAGTGCCGAGATCCTTTCGTACGCGGGCATCAAGGGTTTCTCGCCGACCGAGTCGCTCGGCGAGAACGGCACGGTCGTCTACACGCTGCGCTTGCGCGAGCTGTTGCTCACCAGCCAGGTGCGCCTGCGCTGGCGCTTCGCCGAGCTCGCCCCCACGGGTGTCACCGACCGCGCTGCCTAGGGATCCGGGCGTAACGCGTGAGCGGGACGACGCTCGTGCCGGGCGGCATTCGATCGGTGTAGAGACGGCCGTGCAGGTGGTCGATCTCGTGCTGCACCATGCGGGCCGTCTCGCCGTGGAACGTCGTGATCTCGGCGTGGCCGTCGGGTTGCTGATGGGCGACCGCTATGCGCGTGGGGCGCTCGACCTCGCCGCGCACGTCGAAGAAGCTCAGACACCCCTCGTACTGCACGTCGCGCTGCGGTGACTCGTCGACCACCCGCGGGTTGAGCAGGATCAGCTCGCCGCCCGCGGGCCCGCTGCGGCCGGCGACGGGACGCACCACGGCAGCGGCCCGGTCGATGCCGATCTGCGGGGCGGCCAGGCCCATGCCTTTGGCGAACGGGTAGGCGCGCACGACGCGGTCGGCCGTGGCCCGGAGGCGCTCGACGACCGCCTGGGCCTCCGGCGCCTCGCGGGGAAGATCGAACGGGTGGGCGGTGGCCCGGATCGCCGGATCGCCGGCCTGCACGATGCCGATCTCGACCATGCGACGGGCGGGGCTGATCTCACCTGGCCGGCGGCCCCGCACCGCCCAGGCCGTCGCGGTCAGGGCGATGGTGCCGTCGGCCGAGGTGGGAAGCCGCGACCGCAGCCGCTCACGGATCTCGGCCCGCACGTCGCCGCCGAGCGTGGCCAGGTAGGCCGGGGCGGCGCCCTGACCACCCAGGAACGGCAGCCAGAAATCGTCGAAACCCGCGAAGACCGTGGGGATCTCGATCGGGCGGGTCGAGACCTCGACCAGGCCGGCGCCGGCCCACGCGGTCCGCAACGCGGCCTCCTGGCAGATCGGGAAGCGCGAACCCTCGTCGTGGTCGGCGGCGGCCGGCACGACCTCGGCGGCGACGTCCCAGAACAGGCGCATCATGCGCATGCCGGCCGCGTAGTCCCAGACGTAGGCGGCGACGACCGCGCCCGGGGCGGCGACCCGTACGAATTCGGCGATCGCCTTCTCGGGGCGGGGCACGAAATTGAGGGACAGCCCGCTGACCACCGCGTCGAAACGGCCGTTGCGCAGAGGCAGGGCGGCGGCGTCACCGGCGACCGCGCGAGCACCGTCGGGTGTGGATCGCAGGAAGCCGCGCGACGGGTCGAGCCCGACGACGCCGGCCGCACCCGCGCTGATGATCGCCGAGCTCAACGCCCCGGTGCCGCAGCCGGCGTCGAGCCAACGCCGTTCGGGCGGCACGTCGATCCAGCGAACGAACTCGGTGGCCACCCTGCGGCTCCACCGACCGACATAAGCCTCATAGTCGTCGCCCACCTGCCAGACATCCCCGTTCATGCCCTGACTCTGCCTCACGAGGGACACGGTATGAAGCCCTGTGGATACCGAGGGCTACTTCCCGATCGAAGATTGTCGTTATCGCTTCGTGACCCGCTGGTCAGAACAAAAGTCCGCGAGCCCGCATCGCATTGAATGACTCAGCAGATGCGAAAGGAAACCCCGATGAAGCGTGCCACCCTCGCCCTCGGTCTCAGCGGTCTCGCCGGTCTGGTGCTGTTCACCGGTGCCTGCGGATCGGGCGCGGCCCACCTGGAGGGCTCGGCGGTGCCGTTCGGCGCCTCGCCCGCCCCGTCCACCGCCCCGGTGTCGCCGGCGTCCGCACCGGTCGTGACCGCGACCTCGGCCTCGCCGAGCGCGCCGGCCGCGACGACGAAGCCCGCCACCACCGAGAAGCCCCAGCTGGGGACGGTTATCGGCCCGCGCGGTCTCGGGGCGGTGCGGCTCGGAATGAGCATGTCCGCGGCCAGCGCGACCGGGCTGATCGGCAAGTGGGTCAACCCGGCGACCGGAGCGACCACTCCGGAGGGTGGCGGCTGCAGCATGACCGCGCCGCTGAAGGAGGCGCCTAGCGACGACGCGACGGTGTACGGCGGCAAGGACCGCGGCATCATCGTCATCAGCGCCTACGGCAGGATCCGTACGCCCGAGGGGATCCGGATCGGCAGTTCGAAGGCCGCGCTGCTCGAGGCCTATCCCACGTGGCGCCCGATCGCCGAGGAGAACCCGGAAGCCGACGGGCGGGGTCTGGTGGCCGTGCCGGGCAACTCCAAGGCGAACTACCGGATTGCGACCGTGAACGGCAAGGTGGCCCAGCTGGCGCTGCAGTTCAAGACCCAGGACTGCTACGAGTGAACCATCTGCGGCATCAGATCTGGCGATCGCGGCCGGCGAAGAAGCCGGCGATCATCTGGGGCACCATCAGGCAGAGGACCAGGGTCAGCGGGCCCCGCCAGCCGCCGGTCGCGTCGTGCAGGGCGCCGACCAGGAACGGGCCGGGGATGGCCAGGATGTAGCCGACACTCTGAGCGAACGCGGACAGCCGCACCACCGTGGCCGGGGTGCGCCCGCGCAGGGCGATCATCGTCAGCACCAGGGGGAACGCGGTGTTGACGATGCCCAGGAAGACCGCCCACAACCAGGGGGCGGCGGCCGGGTCCCACCACAGGCCGCCGTATCCGGCCAGGCCGAAGACGCCCAGACCGACGGCGATCCAGCTCTGCGAGCGCAGACGGCCGGCCAGCGCGGAGAGGGCGAAACCCAGGGGCACGCCCAGGAACGACGTGACGGCGAACAGCACCCCGGCCCGCTCGGCCGAGACGCCGGCGTCGCGGTAGATCTGCGGGAGCCAGCCGATGATCACGTACGCGGACGTCGACTGCATGCCGAAATAGATCGCCAGCGCCCAGGCGACCGGGTGCCTGCTGACCCGTACGAGGGCCTCGGTCTTGATCTCGGTGGGGCGCTCGAAGGGCTCGCGGGCCAGCGGGAGCCAGGACGGCACGGCCAGGATCGCGACCAGGGCCCAGCAGGCCAGACCGAGACGCCAGTCGCCACCGAAGGCGTGATCGGTGAGCGGGACCGTGGCCGCGGCGGCGGTGGTGGCGCCGACGTTGAGCGCCACCGAGTAGAGACCCGTCGTGGCGCCGACCCGGTCGGGGAAGCGGTCCTTGACGACCGACGGCAGCAGCACGTTGACCACGGCGATGCCGGCCAGTGCGACCAGGCTGAGCAGCAGGAACAGGACGGTGCCGGGAGCGTACGGGCGGACGGCCAGCCCGGCCGCGAGCACCGCCAGACCGGCCAGGATCACCCGGGACGCGCCGAAACGGGCGGCCAGCCGGGGCGCGGTCAGACCGACGGCGGCGAAGCAGATGACGGGCACGGACGTCAGCAGGCCCGCCACGGTCGAGCTCATGCCCAGGCCGTCCCGGATCTCGTCGAGCACCGGGCCGACGCTGGTGACCGCGAGCCGCAGGTTCACGGCGGCCAGCAGCAGGGCCACCAGCGCGGTCATCCGGCGTTTCGACGTCAGGGCTTGCTCGGCTGTCACCACTTACACATCATGGGCTGCCCGAAGATCGGGGTCACACCCTGTCCTGCTCCTGTTCCACCTGCTGGTTCCACTCGCGCTTGGAGGACTGCCAGCCGTCCTCGTTCATGCCGTCGCGCCAGTAGCCCGAGATCGAGAGCTGGTCCATCGGGATGCTCTTCTCGATCTTGAGGAAGCGCCGCAGGTCTTTCACGAAGTTCGCCTCGCCGTGCACGAAAGCCTGCACCCGGCCCTCGGGGAACTCGTAGCCACGCACGGCCTCGATCAACGCGTGGCCCACGGGACGTCCGTCCCGGTGCAGCCAGGTGATGTCGGCGAGGCCCGGACACTCGAGTTTCTGCTCCTCGTCGGCGTTCTCGACCTCGATGAACGCGCGGACCGGACGATCGGCGGGCATGCCCTCGAGCGCGGCGCCGATGGCCGGAAGGGCACTCTCGTCACCGGCGAGCAGATGCCAGTCGGCGGCCGGGTCGGGAGCGTAGCCGCCGCCCGGGCCCATGAAACGGAACGGGTCGCCCGGCTTGGCGGCGACCGCCCACGGGCCGGCGATGCCCTCGTCGCCGTGCACGACGAAGTCGACCCACATCTCCGAGACCTCGGGGAGCCACTTGCGGATCGAATACGTGCGGACGGCGGGCCACTGATCGCGCGGCAGGCTCTCGCGGATCACGCCCATGTCGAACGGCTCGGGATAGACGACCCCGGGCTGCGGGAAGAGGGCCTTGACGTAGTGGTCGGTGCAGGTGCCGGCCGCGATCCCACTGATGGCGTCGCCGCCCAGAACGACGCGGACCATGTGCGGGCTGAGTTGCTCAACCCGGCTGACGACCGCCTCGGTCACCGGACGTGCGGGCCTGTTCGCCATGTCGTACCCCTCTTCCTTCGCTGTGCGTTGGGGTGCCGATTGGTAAGGCTACCCTCACCTCCTATGCCGCTGGGTGACACATGAGGGGCGGCCCGCGAAACGCGGGCCGCCCCTCATGATGTGTGCCTGGCTTCTACTCCCAGCTGGTGCCGCCGACGCGGCGTCGCCGGGTGAAGGCCATGATGATCAGGCCGACCATCAGCAGGACCGCGGCGCCGCCGATTACCGCGACCGTGTTGTTACCGGTCAGGGCGAGCAGTCCACCGTCGTCGTTCTTCTTGGTGCTGGCCGCCTGCACCTGGGCGACCTGCTCCTCGACCGGCGCCTTGTTGCCGGAGTTGAACTGGCCGTCCTCGTAGGTGTAGTCGGTGCCGGCGGCGGGAGCGCTGCTGCTGCTCGCGCGGGGCTTGGGGGCCTTCGTCGCGGGCTTGGTCTCCTCGTCGCCGTTGGTCTGCGACTCGTCCTCGTTGGTGTTCGCCGGGGGCTTGGTGGTCGACTTCGGGCCGTTCGCCGGGGGCTTGGCCGGGGTGGTGGCCGCCTTGGTCGGGTCGGGCGTGAAGTCGTCCTTCACCGTCGGGGCGGTCGCGGGAGGCTTGGTCGGCGTCTTGGTCGGGGCCTGGGTCGGAGCCTTGGTGGGGGGCTTGGTGGGCGCGACGGTGCTGTTGGGGTTGCCCGGCGTGCCGCCGTTGTTCCCGCCGTCGCCGTTGTTCCCTCCGTTGTTGCCGCCGCCGCCGTTGTTCCCGCCGCCGTTGTTCCCTCCGTTGTTCCCGCCGCCGTTGTTCCCGCCCCGGTTGCCGACGGTGATGCGGACGGAGTCGATCGCGGGGGTCTGGTTGGCGCGCTGCATCATCGGCGTGCGGTGCGAGCCGTCACCGGCCCACGAGGCGCACTGCGCGATGCCGTCGGTCGGCATGCCCGGAACCTGGATGACGACCTCGTCGGGCGTGGCGCCGCCCTTGCTGTCCTCGGTGGCGACGAAGAACGCCGGCACCGGCTCGGGCGCGGGCGCCTCGTCAGCGTTGGGCAGCATGCGGCACGCGGTGTGGAAGTGGCCGCGGACGAGACCGTCCTTGAGGACCGAGCTCTCCACGTAGTAGCCGCCCTTGCCGGCCGCGAGGAAGCGGTCGCGGATCAGGTTGCGGGTGCTGATCGTCAGCGAGAAAGGCGTGTTCGCCGCGACCTGCTTGGGCGCCTTGGTGATCAGCAGGCTCGGGTTGTCCTTGGCCTCGGCGAGCTCACCGAACTCAGTGGAGACGCACTTGCTGCCGAGCTGGAAACCGTCGTGCGGCGCCAGATTGCTGTCGATGCACGTGTCGGTCAGGATCACCTGGCCGTTGACGACCTTGCCGGCGCCGCTGCCCTCGGGCGCGTCGTTCTCGGCCGCGCCCGAGATCTGGGCGAAAGCCACGGTCGCACCCAGGGCGGCGATCACGGCTCCGACCGCGAACAACCGTCGGTTGCGTCCCGACGGCGCGGCGGTCGCACGGCGGTAAGCAGACCTACGCATGCGTGATACCTCATCTTCGCAGAATCCACCCGGCCCAAATTCCGACCGGCTCCCAGACGGTATGAGCCGTCCGGCGGGAAAGCAATTCCGCGAGCGAAATTGATGAATTCTTAGGCGAAACTTAAAGAAGAAATATGGGGTTCGCCTCGAACCTCGGGCATCCCCCGAACGGATGATGCCGAGGGTTCAACCAAGATCGCAAAAAACTTACTGACCTGCGGCTTCCGTCTGAGGCCGCCGCGGACCGGCCGAAGCCCCTCGGGGTCGCCACGTCTGCTTGGAAATGTAAGGCACGAACGGCCCGATGCACCCTTGGAAGTGACTGAGAAATGTATTCCCGCAGCTCATTTCCGCGATTCCCACGACAAATTCAACCGTTCGTGTCGCGGCCGTCCGGACATCGGGGGAGTATGAAGAACGGCGCGGTGCGCGAGGAGGGCCTTGTCTGGCCGGTCGCCGCGCTGTGCGGTCGCGGAGGTGAGTCAGGGGCCGGTAATCTCCAGTACGGCCCAGTTGTCGTAGACCGTGACGGTCGAGCCGTAGCCGGCGCCCCGCGTGCCCGAGCGGTCCATCGGAGCCTTCTGTTGGAGGTAGGCCTCCGTGAGCCATTTCTGATAACCAGCCCACTCGGCGGGCGGCACGGCCTGCTTCGCGCAGTCGAAGATGTAGTCGTGCAGGTTGCCGTCCTGGCGCCGGTTCACTCCCTGGCCGCCTCCGGAGCAGGAGAGATACCGCAACTGGTTCTGCTGATCCACGTCGATCACGGCCAGCAACATGCGGCCCTTCTCCGGTTTGGCCGCGCCCACGTGGTGCTCGCTCTCGGACCAGCCCTTGCTTGTCGTCCGTCGGTAGGTCTGTTTCAACTTCCAGCGCTTTTCCAGTGCCAGGGCGACCGCCTGGCCGTTCGGGCCGGGTATCGCTCCGAAATCCCAGGCGCCCGATTGCCTCGTCCGCGCCGGCGCCGCTGGCGTGGACGAGGCGGTGGATGCGGTGGACGCGGTGGACGGCATGGCGCTTGTGGCCGCTGATGCGGCGGTGGCCGCCGCGGATCCCGGTGACCGTGCCGTTCCGGTGGGCCCGGCGTCAGCCGAACAACCGGCGGCGGCGAGCAGTCCGGCCAGCAGGGCTGTCACAGCTGTAACCTCCCGCGTCCTCCTCGCTCGCGACGCGTCGGTGCTCAGTTGTCGTGCTCGCGAGTCCCGCACTGGTCTCCTTGAAGATCGTTTAGAGCGCACAGGCGAGACTAAGGCATCGATGCCTGACAGTTCCTGGAAGTCCACTGTGATGTGTCACCCATTGATCAACATGGTTGGGTTGATCTAGCTTCGGCGCGACCATGGCGCGTCTTCTGCGCGCCGCATGTCCCACCAACGGGGAGATCCATGTGAGAACCACCAGACGGCGTCTGTCCTGGGCGGTGATAGTGCTGTTACTGGCCAATCTCGTGTCCATGACGGTCGCACGACCCGTTCTGGCCGCCACACCGTGCTACGCCGAGAGTTGTGACGGCAAGAGCCCCTTCGACGCGACGATCACCAGCGGTTGCGGATCGTTCGTCCCCTACCTTCAGGCCGGCAGCGAGGATCGGGCGATCATCACCCTCCGCTACTCCAAGACCTGCCGTGCGGCCTACCTTGAAATGGTCTTCGAGCCCCTTCCGAACACCCCGCAGGCGTTGGGCATGTTCTACACGCCGCAGTACAGCAGCCGGGCGAAGGTTCGGAACGACGTCGTCTCGGCCAGCAGCACCGTGTCCGCAAGCCGGTTGGTCAGCTGGGACTATTCGATCAAGGGCTGCTACTACTGGTCCCCGGTCGGCTCGCTCACCGACCTGGACCCCGACGGCAAGAACATCTACGACACGGCAGGTTTCTGCACGCCATGGTCGTGATCCGCGCTCTTGCCCGTCGCGAACGGCGGGCAACCCTGCTCTTCGGGAGAAAATCGATGTTCAGCAGACGACGGCTGCGCACAGGTGTGGCACTGACCGCAGTGCTCGCCCTGGGTGCCGTCGCCGGTGTCAACGGACCGGCCCAGGCCGCGCAGGGACGCGAGGACTTCCGTCTCAGCGGCGCTGACGGAGCTGTGATCGACCCGGCCAAGGCGCTCGGCGGCGACTATCGCCAGTCCTCCGACGTCCTGGTTCACGGTGTCGCCGACGTCAACGGCTATCACATCATGGTGGCCCGCGAGAAGGACGCGTACGCCTGGACGACCCTGGCCACGCTCGGGACCAGGCTGACCGACCTCGGCGCCGTCACCGGTTACACGTGCGTGACCGGATCCGGAAAGTACGCGGTTGCGGTCTACGCCCCGGCCATGGCCGTCAACAAGCCGGCGATGGTCAAGGCGGGCGGATTCGCCGCCGTGGTCGAGGTGGCCACCGGCAAGGTGACCCAGGTTGCCAGCCGCGTCGAGCTGGCGTACTACAACCCTGCGTGCGGGCCCACCGACCGGGTTCTGCTGACCCGTTCGCTCGGCCAGCACGACGAGCAGACCGAGCTGATCGCGGTGGACGCCGCGGCCGGCAAGGTGCTCAGCACTCGCAAGATCGACGCCCAGGTCACCGCGCCGACCGCCGGGCCGAAGGGTGACTACGGCATCGTACGAGGCGATCTGGCCCGGCTGGACTCGGCCGGCAAGGTGCATCGCGTCGCCACACTCGACGGGCCGGCCTTCGCGGTCCGCTCAACCGGTAGCGGTGCCATCGACGTGCTCACCGCCGAGGACGCCAAGGCTGTCGCGCAGCGATTCGACGCCGGCGTGCTGACGAAGCTCGGTTCGGGCCCGCGCACGGGTCTGGCCCTTCTCGGCCTCTCCGGCGGCCGTAACGCCCTGGTGGGCGAGGTCTCCGGTGTCAACGTCGAGGGCAAGGCGCGCCTGACCAAGCTGGCCAGCAGCGAACAGGTGCGGGCTGTGTCGAGCGAGGGGCATCTGCTGCTGAACCGCGCGCAGAGCCGCCAGCTCACCGCGCGGGTAGGCAAGCTGTCCGTCGCCCACGACCCGATCACTGCCACCGACGTGGACGTCGAGGTGCGGACTGTCGGCAGTGGCCGGTCCGCCACCGGAACGATCGCCGTCGCGACGGTCGACACGGACACCCGAGCGCAAGCCGCGACGGCCACGGCAGCGGCCCGGGGAAACGCGCTCGGGAGCGCGACGAAGACGGCGACGACGGCGGGCTGGGAAGACCCGGGCGGCGGCTATTTCCCTGACCCCGGAGAAACGCCGGGCTGTTCGGTCGGGCGTAACTCGCTGAACGTCCAGGTGCCGCAGCCCAGCTACAACCAGGTCGAGTGGGCTGTCGATCTGGCGGTCCACAGCGGGCTTACCATCCGGCGGCCGAAGAACTACCTGAACACGCGCATGGAGGAATACGGCATCCAAGGCATCGGCTATTGGCCGCTGGCCGCGGGTGCGATTGGAAAAATTCCGTCCCAGCTCGTGCTCGCGATTCTTGCCCAGGAGACCAACCTCGCGCAGGCGTCCTGGCGCGCGGTGCCCGGCGATGCCGGCAATCCGCTCGTCGGTGACTACTACGGGGACGGCGACGGAGTCGTCCCGGTGATCGACTGGAAGAAGTCGGACTGCGGATACGGCATCGGCCAGGTGACCGACGGCATGCGAAGCTCCGACACCGGCGTCAAGGTCACCATCATGGAGCAGGTGGCGATCGCCACTGACTATGCCGCCAACATCGCCGCATCGCTCGACATTCTGGTTCAGAAGTGGAACCAGCTGCAGGCGATCGACATGCACATCAACAACAACGACCCGAACTACATCGAGAACTGGTATCTCGCGGTCTGGGGTTACAACAGCGGGATCTACAACCCGACGGGTGGCACGAACCCCTATGGTGTGGGCTGGTTCAACAACCCGGCGAATCCGCGCTATCCCGCAAACCGCCTGCCATTCCTGCGGGGCAGCCTCGACGACGCGAGCCACCCCGGGGACTGGCCCTACCAGGAGAAGATCATGGGGTGGGCCGAGCGGCCCCAGTGGCACTGGGTCGACGGCCTTCCGGCTCAGAAGTACCTGGGACCGACATACGGCTCGACCAATGCCGACGTTTTCCAGCTCGAGCTGCCGTACGACCAGTCGCCGACCTACCTGCACTTCTGCAACGGGCTGTGGCAGACCTGCAAGGGGTCGAACTTCCCGAACCCCTGCCCGGCCAACGACAGCACCTGCTGGTGGCACGGATCGACCGGTTGGGCGGACTGCGTGGTGTCCTGTGCCACCGAACGGGTGGTCTATCGGCCCGGCGATCCCGAGCCGGCGGTGGAGCCGTCGTACCCGCGGAACTGCACCCGGTTCTCCCGTCCGAGCGGCAAGACGGTATTCATGGTGGACGACCTGAGCGACGGCACCGAGAACGTGTTGGGCTGCCCAGGTGATACCCAGGGAGGTAAGTTCACCATCCGGGCCGGAGCCCCGACCGGTGACGTGCCTACCTACAACATGGCGACCGGCAGTACGACATATATGGTCGCCTACTCCAAGTACGGACAATGGGATCTGCACCAGCTCGGCGCCGGGTACCAGGGCCATATGTGGTTCACGCACGCCGATCAGCCTGACCTGGCGCCGATCCGTAAGGTCGTCGGCACGTGGACACCCAACCTGACCAGCGCCGGGAAGTACGACATCCTGGTCAATCTGCCAAGTCACGGCGGCACCTGGAACAGGGCGGAGTACCTCTTCTACGACGGGGCTGACTCTCTCACTCCCGCGGCCACCCCCTGCGTGATCAACCAGGACACCACCGAGGACAAGTGGGTCTACCTCGGCACCCGGACGCTGAAGCCGGGCGCCAGGGTGCAGCTGCACAACATGTATGAGGGCGCTGACGGCAGCGTCAACATCGCGTACGACGCGGTGGCGTTCGTCGAGGCTGGATCGGCGACGCACACCTGCGGGTCCGCCTACAGCGGATGACCGACCGGGGCCGCCCGCCGTCGGTGGGCGGCCCCGGGCCGGCTGTGCCAAGATCGAGGGCATGTCCGACGAGGAGAACGGGGTCGTCGTCTTCGAACAACTCCGGCACGAGTGGATGAACCATCGCGCGCCCGTTGCGGACCACCTTCGTCCCGGCCTCGACGACAGCGAACTGGACGCGGTCGAGGCGTCGACAGGGCTGGTTCTTCCGTCGGAGATGCGCCGGTGGTGGGGGTGGCACGACGGGGTGCAACGCCGGGTCCCAGGGACCGCGCTGGGGCCGGAAAGCCGGCTGGGGGCCGGTGGCTGGGATCTTCTGTCGCTGTCGGAGGCGCTGGCCCACCGCGCGTCCCTGATCGAGCTGACCGCGGAATTCGTCGAGGACGACGAGGTCCGGTGGCTCCCCGAGTGGCTGCCGGTCGTGGGCTACGACAGCAACTACCTTTTCATCACCGCCGGGGCGCCCCGGGCGCCGCACTCGTCGGTGCGCCTGTGGGCCCGTACGCCGGACGACCCCTACACGGTGCGAGCGCCGTCCTGGATCGCCGCGGTCGCGGTCTTCACCGAGCTGTTGCGCGGCGGCGAATACACCTTCGACCCGTCGTCGGAACGCTGGAACGGTCCCGAACGGCTGCCCGCTGACCCCAACGCCCGGAAACTTCTGTGAGGGGCTGAGCGGCCGGCCACGGCCGGCCGCTCAGCGATGCGTTCAGCAGACGTAGAACGTCTTGTTCGTGCTGTGGACCGGAGCCACGAGCGGAATGGTCAAGAACGGGGTGCCGTTCTTGGTGATCGGCGGAGTGACCAGTTCCAGGCCCCACTCGGCGGTGCTGAAGGCACACTCCGTCTTCTTGTACATGCCGTTCAGCAGCGATCCTTCCTGTTTGTTCTCGGTGTCCGAGACCAGACCCAGTTGCGTGCTGATCGGCTCGTTCTCGCCGCCGGTGTAGCGGGCCCAGGAGACGCCTTGCTCGGATGAGTAGAACGGGAACTCGTCACAGTTGTACGGCTTGCCGTCCGGGCCTTCCGGGCGAGGGGTCGGGCAGGTGGTTTGCCCGTACTGTGCCTGATTGAGCCAATCCCGCGGCCAGCTCTTCTTCTTCTCGTCCTCGCTGGCGTAGTTCTGGACCACCCAGGCGGGGTAGCGCCGGAGGCCGGCATCGTCGTTGCGGGCGGCCCCTGCTGCGTCGGCGACCGTGGGGAAGAACATCGCGATGTTCATGCACGGGTCGTCGAACATGCCGCCGCGACGTGTCAGATCCAGGCAGCGCTGAGCCGCGTCCTCGGCCTGAGCTTCGGTGATGGTCCAGCGGTCGCCCCTTCGCGTGTCCACGTAGTTGATGATTCGTTGCTTGATCGTCTGCAGCGAACTGTCGCCGCGGAGCACCGAGTTCACCATGGCCGCGAACTGCCGCTGTCCCACGTCGTTCGGGTGCCAGCTGCCGGAACCAGGATCCGACGTGCCGCTGCCGTCCTCGGACGCGCCTATCACCGCTTCGGTCCATCGGTGGTCGTCCTCGCCCGAGAAGATGTTCTGACAGGCCCAGTGCTTGCCGCCGTCGCTGATGAGCCGCCATTTGAGGGTCGAGTTGACGTAGCGGATGTCCACGCCCTCGTCGTGGACCTCGGAGACCGCCTTCATGGTGGCCGCGGTCAGATGATGGGTCAGCTCGTTGAGGAAGAGCTGGGTTCTGGCGCTCATGCCGAAGCACGTACCGTGCGCCCCCTCGTCGGGACGCATCTGCGGGTAACCGACCACGATGATCTTCGCCTGCGGCGCCCGCGCGTGGATCGCGTGGTACGTCGCCTTGAGCTTGGCCGGGAGCCGGTTCTTGATGAGATCGGTCTCGTAGCGATAGAGCGGCTCCGGGTCGACATTGCCGTTGTCGCGGGTCAGTTTGTAGTCGTCCACCTCGCAGCCGTCGGCCAGCCGGAGGATGCAGCCTCGGATCACTTCGGCGAAACGGACGTCGTTGCCACCGATCGAGATCGTCACGTGCGTGGTGTCCGCGTCCAGATAGCCCTGATCGACCTGGGTCATCTCACCGTGCTGGAACTTCGCCGCTCCCCAGTCGGTGTGTCCCCCGGCATCTGAGGCAGCGGGGGGATTGTTGACCGCTTCGGCCGCGACGCCGACGGTCGTCGTCCCGGAACAGGCGATGAGGGCGAAGGAGGCCTTGCCCTGACCAGCCTGCTGCTCGATGGTCTCGGCCTGCCCAGGCAGCTTGATCAGCCGGGGAAACGCTCCGGCGGTCGAACGGTGACAGGCGTTCTTGTCGGTCGGCCCGCCGTTGCCCCGCTTGAGGTCGCTGTTGCGATCGTACGGCGCCGTACCCTCGCCCGAGGAGTACGAGTCCCCGAGCGCCACGTACTGAGCGGTCGGCTTCGTCGTCGGGGTGAACGCCACGGCGTCGAACACGATGCTGTCGCTGCCCGTGCCGTCCGGACTCTCGTTTGTCAGCGACACACTGGCCCGGCCGGCCAGCGGGAAGACGCCGAGATCGACCCAGCGGTTCTGTTGCCAGGTCTGATTGACCACCCGGTAGCGGGTCTGTCCGTTGCCGAGGTTGATGACGTACTTTGCCTGCTGGCTCCAGGCTCCGTGGTCCGGAACGGAGACCTGGACGCGGGTCCAGCCAGTCATCGACTCGGCCAACTGCCAGACACCGGTGACCTTCAGTTTCCCGCCCAGATGCCCGGGCTTGCGGGTGTGAGCCCGCCAGAAATGGGCGCCGAAGCCGGCTCCGATCTGGTGGAAGTCCACCTTGGACGAGTAGAGACCTTTGGAGTCGGCGGCGAAGCTCAGGGAGAAGTCGCCACCATCGGTCCAGTCCCGGGCACACGGCCGCGCGAGCGGCACGCTCTTCTCGATATTGTCGATCACCTTCGCGCCGGCGAGTAGCCCAGCAGTGTCACACTTCGGCGGGAAGCTGACTCCGTCGTCCTGGTAGGCGTAGCCCGGATCGAAACGAAGAACCTCGTTGCCGCAGGTGTTGCACGGCTGGCCCACGGCCGCCTTCCAGCCGACGGGCTCGTGGTACCAGCACCGCAGGTCGTACAGCCCCTTGTCGTTCTTGTTCAGGCAGGGGCCGGCCGGCTCGTTGACGACGTCCGGGTCGTTCGGCTTCTGCGACGCGGCGGGGTCGCAGTTGTTCGACGCGTTGCAGAACAGTTTGGCGTCGGGCTTGACCTTGATGCGGTCCTCGACCGACGTCCACCACGCGGCCCGATAACCGGCCACGTCCGTGGTCGGCGACTCGGCCGAGGTGATCGGGTGACCCGCCCAGCCCAGAACCTTCTCGGGGTACGGCCAACGCTGCGGGTTGCGGGCGTCGTCGTAGGTGTATTCCAGGAACGGTTTGCGCTGAGGGTCGTAGCGGGGGTTGATCGGATTGTTCAACCAGCCGACGCCCCACGGCTTGCCGTCCGCCTTGTTGGGGTAGAGCCCCGAGTTGTAGGCCCAGAGGGCGAAGAACCAGTTCTCCAGTTGAGCCGGATCGGCGTTGTGCACCCGCAGGCCGGCGTTGTAGGTCTGGTTCCACTTGTCCTGCAAGATCCGCGCACCGGCCGCGACGTTGGCCGCGAAGTCGAGGGCGACGGCCTGCTGGATCGGGTAGGCCAGTGACGTCTCGATCTTGTTGCCGTTCTCGTCGGTCTTCTCCTTGCCGGCGAGCCGCATCCCGTCGGTGACCTGGGTGAGACCGTACCCGCAGTCGGAGTCCTTCCAGTCGATGTCCCAGTCGTCCTCCTCGCTGGTGTTGTATATCTCCCGGCCGTAGAAGTTTCCGATCAGGGGGTTGGCCGTGACACCCGGCAGCGCGTATCGGGCCGCCTGCCACATGTTGGACTCCTGAGCGATCACACCGAGAAGGATCTGCGGCGGGACGCGGCCGCCGTTGACCAGGTCGACCCGGGGGAAGTACTGCCGGAGGGTGTACTCGGGCATGCCGAGGTTCTTCCAGTTCGCCGACCGCTTGAGGTCGAGCGCTCCGGTGACCACCTGGTCGACGGCCCATTCCACCTGGCGCGGCTTCGGCTGTACGGCCTGAGCGCGCGGGTCGTTACGCGCGATCGCGCAGTACCGCTCGTCGGTGCCCTCCGACGGTTCCGACGGCGAACCCGCCGCGGCGGCTGCCCGCTTCGACGGAGCGGGCGAGGCCAGCGCCGGGCTGGACTCCCTGCCTTCGGTGAGAGCAGCTTGGTTCCCGTCGGGCACGACGTCGAACTGGAGCGCTGCTCCGGTCGCCTGGACCTTCGCGTCGATGCGTACGGGCTCGGCGGCGGCCGGATCGGCCGTCCGCAACCGGGGGTCCTCGGCGCCCGCCGCTCGCACCCGGGTCAGCGTGAGTTCTCCCAGCGACGAAATCTCACTGGTCACGGGTACGGCGAGCCGGCGTACTCCGGCGGGCAACGGGGCCACGTCGGTGACCGTGCCGGTGACGAATGACCGGCCTCCGGAGCCACGGACCAGACCCACCTCGGCCTGGCGGCCTTCGGCCAGCGTGCTTGGCTTGGCGCCGGATCGGCGGGCGAGATGTTTGACTCGGACGCGGTCCTCGGCGATGTCCATGAACGTCACGTTGCCGGCGGCGTCGGGCACAAGACGGAAGGGAACTCCGTCCGTCTCGGCCAGTCGCTTGATCCGCGCCGAGCGGTCGACCTCGACCAACCCGCCGCTGCCCGCAGCGACGATTTTGTCGCCTACGGGGACCGGCGAGCTCAACTCCGTGTTGAGCAGAATCGGCGCGGCGAGTTGCCCCTTGGCGGCGTCGACCGTGAAGACACGGCTGCGCACCGGCTGTTTCGGGTCGTCGACGCGTTCACCGCCGTACTGACTGAGGGCCGCTTTCTCGCCGGCTCCGCAACCTGGGTTGTGGTAGGCGAGAGAGGTTTGCACCGGCAGCTTCGTGACGGCTCCAGTGAAGATGTCCACCGTGGCGGCGAAGCCTCCGCGGTCGAAGAGATCCGGCTTGTTGGTGAAGGTCCGTGGCGCGTAAACGACAACTAGGCGACGCCCGGATCCTGTGAGGCACGCATTGCCGATCCAGGCGTCCGCGTCGAAGCCCGGCTCCATCAGGGTGGTGACGTTCTTCCAGGTGTAGCCGCTGTGCGCAGTGGCCGCCAGAACATGGAGGCCATCGGCGTCGCCGTTGAGCGTCCAGGCGACGTCCGATGACTTCTGCCAGCCGGACCGGAGGACCTGATCCCGCCGACGCGGGTCGACGGCGTCCTTCGTCGTTTCTTCTTTCACGCTTCGTGTCAGGGCCGGATCGGGGGAGGAGGGAGGCGAGGAGGGGGGCGCCGCGGCGGCAGCCACTGGACCGGTGCTGGTCACTCCCACGAGACCTAGGACCAACCCGATGACTGCGGCTCTGTAGAGCCGACCCCGATGATATCGATACATAAGCACTTTTTGCCCTTTTTAAGGATTCTCAGTATGAAGCGGTGCAGGCCCAGGTGGACTCCGGCTGGCTGGGTCCGCCGATGCACGCCCGCGCAACTAGGCCGGCGTCGTTGACCATGCGGGTGTACCGGAAGCCTGTGGGGCTGCCGGTGGTCGGGGCGTCGTAATAGGCGGTCTTTCGCAGGGTGCCGCCGCTGAAGCTCTGCACCTTGAATGACTGATAGGCGACTCCCCTGGCCCACGCGGCACGGCAGGTCGGGCTGTACCGAAGCTCGAGCCGGTAGCCTCCGTCCGGGTTGGCCAGGCTCTGCTTGGTCTCGGCGTCAGCCCCGCATCCGGTCGCCTCGGGGTCCTTGTTGTCGCAGGTGGAGGCGTAACAGGTGGCGGCTTGAGCGGCTGTGGGCACGCCGACCATCAACGTCGTCGCAACGGACGCCACGGCGAAGACGCCCATCAATTTTCTGGTAAAAGTGCGCACGACATTCCCTTTCGGTGGTGCGAAATGGTTTAAGCACCTGCCAGGAGACCTGTACGACGAGGCAGGCGCTAGATTCTGGGGCCCCCTTCGCAAGGCGGAAGGTGTTGCTATCGGAATTGACGTGAAATCCGAGAATCCACAAGGGAGCCGACCATTGCCGCAGACATTAGTAGTCGTTTCGGTCCGGTCGCAACCCCTTGATCGATCCGCGGCTATGTCCATGTGCGTCAGTGTTTGGTTCCCCGGGGCGAGCAAGTCTTACGGTGCTGACCAGCGTGCGCGCGTGTCGCGGGCGTGGGCCGGCCACCTCTGCCTATGGTGAAGATCACCGTTCTTCCCAAGGCTTCGACACGGGCGGGGCTTACCGGGTGTCGGCATCAATGGCCCTTGCGCGAACGTGCCGCATAGGTCATGATCGTTGGGTAGGCTGTTGGTCGGATAGTGTTGCGAAATCAGCAAGGGTGGGAATAGCCGCTACCCGACCGTGCCTTTGGTGGGCTTTGAGGCGGTCTTCCTGACAGTCCAGGTCGACTTGAATTGCCGACTCCCGGTCGAGCAATTAGTTGTCCTGTAAGTTTCGAGCGGCCCTCATTTGAACCGCCGCGGCGGATTCGTCCCCGATGCGTGCGGCGCCGAGTGCCCGAGGGCCTCGAGCGCCCGGCTCTGAGACCTCTTCAGCTCGGCCAGAGGCCGCGGGTGCGGTAGACGTCGCGCAGGACGGTCAGGCGGTCGGTCATGATGCCGTCGACGCCCAGGTCGAGCAGGCGTTCCATCTCGGCCGGGTCGTCGATCGTCCAGACGTGCACCTGCAGGCCCAGGCGGTGGGCCAGAGCCAGGAACCGGCGGTCGACCACGGTGATCCGGCCGAGGCGCGGGGGCACCTGGACGGCGGCGACCGACGCGGGCAACCGCAGCGGGAGCCCGGCCAGGGACGCCAGGCGCAGGCGGGCCACCGAGCGGGAGCCCAGCGACGTGGCGATCGACGGGCCGGCCAGCGCCCGCGCCCGGGTCAGGCGGCGGTCGTCGAACGAGGCCAGCAGCACGCGGTCGGTGGCGCCGGAGCGGGTCACCGTGCCGACGGTGGGGGCGACACCCGTGTCGGCCTTGATGTCGATGTTGAAGCGGATCTCGGGCCAGGCGTCGAGCACCTCGTCGAGCCGGGGCACCAGCGCCGCGCCGCCGATGCGCACCGAGTGCAGGTCGGCCCAGCTCAGCGACGAGATCGCGCCGGTGTGGCCGGTCACGCGGTCGAGCGTGGCATCGTGAAAAACGACCGCTACGCCGTCCGAGGTCGCGTGCACGTCGGTCTCGACGTAGCGATAGCCGAGCTTCACCGCGCGCTCGAAAGCCTCGACCGTGTTCTCGTCGCCGTCGGCCGCGCCTCCGCGGTGGGCGAAGGCGAGCGGCACGGAGCCGTCGAGGAAGGGCACGACCTTGATCTTAAGCGCCATGGAGCACCAGCCTGCTTCCCAGCCCACGCAGGGGGTCGGCGTGGCGGCCAGGCTACCGTCGGCGGCGCCTCGACGGCGCGGTTGTCCACCGGGGGATGCTCGCCTGCTTTGTTGCACTGAGGTAAAAGTCCGGCGATGACATTGACCGATGACGTTGACTTTGATGATTCTTTGTCAACGTCTCGGGGAAGGTGGCGCGCCCTGGAAACGATCGAGTACGACGTCGTCGTCGTCGGTGGGGGAACGGCCGGGTCGGTGGTCGCGTCGCGGCTGTCGGCGGATCCGCGGGTGCGGGTCGCCTTGATCGAGGGCGGTCCCTCCGACGTGGGTGACCAGCGGATACTTCAGTTGCGCAACTGGATCAACCTGCTCGAGGGCGAGTTCGACTACGACTATCCGATCGTCGCGCAGCCCCGCGGCAACTCGCATCTGCGGCATGCGCGGGCGCGGGTTCTGGGCGGCTGTTCGTCGCACAACACCATGATCAGTTTTATGCCACCGCCCGAGGATTTCGCGGACTGGGTCGACGCGGGTGCGGCCGGATGGTCGTACGAGGAAATGGTGCCCCTGTGGAAACGCCTGGCGGTCACGATCGCCCCGGTCGCCCAACGTGACCGGAACCCGCTGGCCGAAGACTTTGTCACCGCCTGTCACAGCGCGCTCGGGGTTCCGGTCCACGACGACTTCAACGCGGCCCCGTTCGCCGACGGCACGGGGTTCTTCCCGGTCGGCTATCACCCCGAGACCGGCGTACGGTCGTCCGCCTCGGTCGCCTACCTGCATCCGCATCTCGACCGGCCGAACCTCGACATCCTCACCGAGCACTGGGCCTTCCGCCTCGACCCGGAGCGCGGCGTCTCGGTGTCCTCGGGCGGCCAAACCAAGATCATTAAGGCCAGGCACGAGTACGTGTTGTGTGCGGGGGCGATTGACACTCCGCGACTACTTCTGTTGTCGGGCATCGGGCCGGCCGCCGAGCTCGAGCGGCTCGGGATCGCGGTGCGGCACGACCTGCCGGGCGTGGGAAAGAACCTGCTCGACCATCCGGAGTCGCTGATCCTCTGGGAGGCGAGCCGGCCGATCCCGCCGATGTCGGCCATGGACTCCGACGCGGGACTGTTCGTGCGCCGCGAGCCGGGCGCCACGCGGCCCGATCTGATGTTCCACCTCTATCAGATCCCGTTCACGTTCAACACCGAACGGCTCGGCTACGACGTGCCCGAGCACGGCTTCGGGATGACGCCCAACGTGCCGCGCCCGCGCAGCGTCGGCCGGTTGACGCTGGCCGACGCCGATCCGGCGACCAAGCCGCTGCTCGACTTCCGCTATTTCACCGACCCGGGCGGCTATGACGAGCGGACCATCGTGGACGGTCTGCGCCTGGCCCGCGAGGTCGCGGCGACCGAGCCGTTCGCGTCGTGGATCGCGCGGGAGATCGCGCCCGGTCCCGCTCTGCGCACGGACGAGCAGCTCTCGGCGTACGGAAGGGCTGCTCATCACACCGTCTATCACCCGGCGGGCACCTGCCGGATGGGCGCGGCAACGGACGACGCCGCGGTCGTGGACCCGCTGCTGCGATTGCGCGGCGTGCCCAACGTACGCGTCGCCGACGCCTCGGTCTTCCCGACGATGACCTCGGTGAATCCGATGGTGACCGTGCTGATGATCGGTGAACGCGCGGCCGACCTGATCAGCGCCGAGCTGGCCGGACACTAGGGATCGAGGGCCGGATGACACCGATGATCGAGGTCGCGGATCTGTGGAAGGTGTTCGGCCCCCGCCCCGAACGGGTTGTCGGCTCGCCGCTGGCCGACCTGTCCCGGGCCGAGCTGCGCGAGCGTACGGGCTGCGTCATCGCCGTACGCGGGGTCAGCTTCGACGTGCGGCCGGGCGAGGTCTTCGTGGTGATGGGGCTGTCCGGCAGCGGCAAGTCGACGCTGGTGCGGTGCCTGACCCGGCTGATCGAGCCGACCAGCGGCGAGATCGGCATCGGGGGCGAGCCGGTGCGCGCGATGAACCCCTCGCGCCTGCGGGAGCTGCGGCGGCGCCGGGTGGCGATGGTGTTCCAGCACTTCGGGTTGTTGCCGCACCGGTCCGTGCTGGACAACGTGGCCTACGGCCTGGAGATCCAGGGGAGGTCGCGGGCCGAGCGGCATCGCCGGGCCGGTGAGACCCTCGCGTTGGTGGGCCTCGAAGGCCACGAGAACCAGTATCCGGACCAGCTCTCCGGCGGGATGCAGCAGCGGGTCGGACTGGCGCGGGCGCTCGCGACCGATCCCGAGGTGCTGCTCTTCGACGAGCCGTTCAGCGCGCTCGACCCGCTGATCCGGCGCGACATGCAGGCCGAGGTGCGGCGGCTGCACGGCGAGGTGGGCAAGACGCTGGTCTTCATCACGCACGACCTGTCCGAGGCGCTGAGCCTGGGCGACCGCATCGCCGTTCTGCGCGACGGCGCGCTGGTGCAGGTGGGGACCCCGGAAGAGCTGGTGGGCGCGCCGGCCGACTCCTATGTGGCCGACTTCGTGCGGGACGTGCCGCGCTCGGACGTGCTGACGCTGCGCTGGATCATGCGTGAGCCGGCCCCGGGTGAACGCTGCGAGGACGAGCCGCTCAGCCAGCACACGGTGATCCGCGACGCGGTGCATCGCGTGCTGCGCGCCGAGCGCCCGATCCCCGTCGTCGACGGCGTGCGCCGGGTGGGCGTGATCGACGCCGACCGCCTGCTCCCAGCCCTGATCGGCCATCACCGGCAGGTGCCCGCATGACAGCCACCGTTCCCCCGCCGGCTCTTCGGAGCGGGAGGGTGACGCCCACGGCCGGGGAGGTGGCGGCGGTCGGGCGGCGGAGGCGGCCCTGGCGGCGTTTGTGGGCCGTGGTTTTGGGTGTTGTGACGGTGGCTGCTTATGTCGTCTTTCGGACTGAGGGGGCCACAGAGGACGGTGACGCCGCCGCGTTCCGGTTCTTCGACGGCGTGCGCGACTGGGTCGACGCCAATCGGGACAGCAGTCCGGTCTTCCTCTACGGCATCAACTATGTGCGGCTGGGGGTGCGGCTCCTGGTCGACGCGGTGCAGGCGGCGCTCTCCGGGCTCGGCTTCGCGGGGCTGGTCGCCGCGATCACCGGCCTCGGGGTGGTCCTCGCGGGCTGGCGTACGGGGTTGTTGGCGCTCGGCGGTTTTCTGGCGTTCGCGGTGCTCGGATTGTGGGAGCAGAGCGTCGACACGCTGGTGCTGACGGTCTCGGCGGTGCTGCTGTCGGTGGCGATCGGCGTGCCGCTCGGGGTGCTCGCTGCGCGGGTGCGGTGGGTCGGGGCGGCGCTGCGTCCGGTGCTCGACGTCATGCAGATCCTGCCGACGTTCGCCTATCTCGCACCGATGACGCTGCTCTTCCTCATCGGGGAGCCGGCCGCCGTGATCGCCACGATGATCTACGCCGTGCCGGCCACGATCCGGATCACGGCGCTCGGCATCGGCGAGGTGTCGCCGTCCGCGGTCGAGGCGGCCACGGCCCTGGGCTCGACGCGATGGCAACTGCTGCGCAAGGTGCGGCTGCCGATGGCGCGGCCGACCATCGTGCTCGCGGTCAACCAGACAATCATGCTGGCGCTGTCGATGGTCGTGATCACCGCCCTGATCGACGCGCCCGGGCTGGGGCAGAACATCGTGAGTGCCCTGCAACGGGTCAACGTCGGCGCGGCCTTCGACGCCGGGCTGGCGATCGTGATCCTGGCCGTCGTGCTCGACCGGATCACGACGAACGCCGCCCGTCGCGTCCGTCGCTCCCTCAGCATCCGGGGCGGCATCGGAGTCGGTATTGCCGTCGTTGCCGCCGCGTTCATCCCGCTGGGCAGCGCCGATCTCCCCGCCTACTCCTTCGCCGCGCCCGTCAACGACGCGGTCGGCTGGATCGAGCTGCACTGGTATGACGTGACCGAGGGCCTCAAGAACGGCATCAGCGCCGGCGTTCTCGACCCGCTCGAAACCGTGCTGGTCACGAGCCCGTGGTGGCTCTTCGTGGCCGCGGTCGCCGCTTTCGGCACTCTGATCAGCGGCTGGCGGGCCGCCGCCGTGGCCGCCCCGGCCGCCGCGGGCCTGGCCGGGCTCGGCCTCTGGCAGCACTCGATGCAGACCCTCGCCACCGTGCTGGTCGCGATCGTGCTCACCATGCTGATCGGCGTCGCGACCGGCGTCGTCTGCGCCCGCCACGACCGCCTCGCCACCGCCCTGCGCCCCGTGCTCGATGCTGCGCAGACGATGCCCTCGTTCGTCTATCTGCTCCCGGCCGTGGCCCTCTTCGGCGCCAGCCGCTTCACCGCCATCGTCGCCGCCGTCATCTTCGCCGTCCCACCCGTGGTGCGGCTGGTCGAGCGAGGCCTGCGCGACGTGCCACCGGCCGTCGTCGAGGCGGCCCGCTCGGCCGGTTCGACCCCGCGGCAATTGCTCTGGAAGGTGCAGCTCCCGATGGCCCGCGGTGGCCTGCTGCTCGCGGCCAACCAGGGAATCGTCATGGTCCTCGCCATGGTCGTCGTCGGCGGCCTGGTCGGCGCGGGCGCCCTCGGCTACGACGTGGTCGCCGGCTTCTCCCAGCGCGAGCTCTTCGGCCAGGGGCTGGCCGCGGGTCTCGCCATCGTCCTGCTCGGCATCGTGCTCGACCGCCTGACCCAGGGTTTCCACGACTCGAAGGGACCTCGCCGATGAGAACACTTCGGACGGCCGCCACCGCGGCCCTGATAGCGAGCCTGGCCGCGTGCGGCGGTGCCACCTCGGGCGCGGGGGAGGAGAGCGAGCCGAGCGCCGGGCCGAAGGGCACGGTCAACCTCGCGATCAACCCGTGGGTCGGCTACGAGGCGAACGCCGCGGTCATCGCCCACCTGCTCGAGAAGGAGCTGGGCTACACGGTCGAGAAGAAGGAGCTCAAGGAGGAGATCGCCTGGCAGGGCTTCGAGACCGGCGAGGTCGACGCGATCGTCGAGAACTGGGGCCACGCCGACCTGAAGAAGACCTACATCGAGCAGAAGAAGGTCGCCGTCGACGTCGGCCCGACCGGCAACAAGGGCACGATCGGCTGGTACGTACCGCAGTGGATGGTCGACGAGCACCCGGACATCACCGACTGGAACAACCTCAACAAGTACGCGGCCCTCTTCAAGACCTCGGAGTCGAAGGGCAAGGGCCAGTTCCTCGCCGGCGACCCGTCCTTCGTCACCAACGACGCCGCCCTGGTCAAGAACCTCAAGCTCGACTACACCGTCGTCTATTCGGGCAGCGAGGCGGCGATCATCAAGGCGGCCCAGCAGGCCTCGGCGCAGAAGAAGCCGCTGCTCTTCTACTTCTACGAGCCGCAGTGGCTGTTCGCGAAGGAGAAGTATGTGCGGGTGAAGCTGCCCGCCTACAAAACGGGCTGCGACGCCGACCCGAAGAAGGTCGCCTGCGACTACCCCGACTACGTGCTCGACAAGATCGCGAGCAAGAAGTTCGCCGACGCCAACAGCACCGCCTACCAGCTCATCAAGAACTTCACGTGGACCAACGACGACCAAAACCTCGTCTCCGACTACATCACCAATCAGGGGATGACGCCCGAGAAGGCGGCCGAGAAATGGGCGGCCGAGCACGAGGCCACCTGGAAGCCCTGGATCCGATGACCGGCCCCAAGGTCGTCATCGTCGGGGCGGGCATCGTCGGGTGCGCGCTCGCCGACGAGCTGACCGTGCGCGGCTGGACCGACGTCACGGTGCTGGAGCAGGGGCCGCTCTTCGTGACCGGCGGGTCCAGCTCACACGCGCCGGGCCTCGTGTTCCAGACCAACCCGTCGCGCACGATGGCCCGGCTCGCCCGCTACACCGTCGAGAAATACTCGGCGCTCGACTGCTTCGACCAGGTCGGCAGCCTCGAGGTGGCGACCACGCCCGAGCGGCTGCGTGAGCTGCACCGCCGGTTCGGGTTCGGCCAGTCGTGGGGGATCGGCTCGGCCGTGCTCGATCCGGTCGAGACAGCCGAGCTCTTCCCCCTGCTCGACAAGGACCGCGTCCTCGGCGGGCTGCATGTGCCGACCGACGGCCTGGCCCGGTCGATCAAGGCAGCCGAGACGCAGGCGCGCCGGGCGGAAGGCCGGGGTGCCCGATTCATCGGGCAGAGCCGCGTCGCCGAGGTGCTCGAGCGGCACGGCCGGGTGGCGGGCGTGCGCACCGCGACCGGCGAACACCTCGCCGACGTCGTGGTGAGCTGCGCCGGCTTCTGGGGTCCGAGAATCGGCGAGCTGGCCGGCACCACGATCCCGCTGCTCCCGATGGCCCACCAATACGTGCGCACGAGCGGGGTCGGCGCTGCGGACACGATGCCCATCGTCCGCCATCAAGACCGCGACCTCTACTTCCGGGCGCACGGTGAGTCGCTGGGCATCGGCTCCTACCTGCACGATCCGATGCCGGTGAGCCTCGACGAGCTGGCCGAGGGCGGGCACCCGTCGATGCTCCCGTTCACCGCCGGCACGTTCGCCGAGTCCTGGGACGCCGCCGCCGACCTGCTTCCCGTCCTGCGCGACGCCGAACGGACGGACGGCTTCAACGGCGTCTTCTCCTTCACCGCCGACGGCTTCCCCCTGCTCGGCGAGTCCAAGAACCTGCCCGGCTTCTGGACCGCCGAGGCGATCTGGGTGACCCACTCGGCCGGCGCGGCCCGCGAGCTGGCCGAGTGGCTGGTCACCGGCCGCCCCACCTTCGACCTGCACGAATGCGACCTCAACCGCTTCGACGACGCCCAGCTCGCCCCGGCGTACACGAAAGAACGGTCTGTCCGCAGTTTTGTCGAGGTCTACGACATCATCCATCCCCTCGACCCGCCGTCGGTGCGCGACGTGCGGGTCAGCGCCTTCCACACCCGCCAGCGCGAGCTCGGCGCCGTGTTCGGCGAGGCGGCCGGGTGGGAGCGACCTCTCTGGTACGAGTCCAACGCCGCCCCGGCGACGCCGAACGCGCGCGATGACTGGTCGAGCCGCCACTGGTCCCCGATCGCCGAGACCGAGGCCCGCCTCACGCGGGAGCGCGTCGCCCTCTATGACATGACCCCGCTCATGCGTCTGGCCGTCGAGGCGCCCGTTGCCGATCTGCAGCGCCTGACCAGCAACAACATCGACAAGCCGGTCGGTTCGGTCACCTACACCCTGCTGCTCGACGAGGCCGGCGGCGTGCGCAGCGACATCACCGTGGCCCGCCTGGGCGAGGAGCGCTTCCAGCTCGGTGTCAACGGCCCGCTTGACCTGCTGTGGCTGCGGAAGAACGGCATCGACGCGCGCGACGTCACCAGCGGCACCTGCGGCCTGGGCGTCTGGGGTCCGCGAGCCCGCGACCTGGTCGCCCCACTGACCGACATCGACGTCGGACCGGCCGCGTTCCGCTACTTCCAGGCCCGCGAGGGCTATCTCGGCACGATTCCGGTCACCATGCTGCGGCTCTCCTACGTCGGCGAGCTCGGCTGGGAGATCTACACCCCGGCCGCGTACGGGCTCCGGCTGTGGGACACCCTCTGGGAAGCCGGCCGTGACCTGGGGCTGGTCGCCGCCGGACGGGCCGCCTTCACCAGCCTGCGCCTCGAGAAGGGCTACCGGCTCTGGGGCGTCGACATGAGCACCGAGGACACCCCGTACGAAGCGGGTCTCGGTTTCGCCGTGCGTCGGGAGCTGCGAGATGAGACGCCACCACCCAAGAAGCTCACGTGCCTGCGGGTCGACGACGTCGGTATCGTGCCGATGGGCCGCGAGCCGGTGTACGCGGGACGGGCGCCGGTCGGCTTCGTGACCAGCGCGGCCTTCGGGCCCACGATCGGCGCGCCCATCGCGTACGCCTGGCTCCCGACCGCCCTGACCGAGCCGGGCACGAGGCTGCAGATCGGGTATTTCGACCGACGGCTGGGCGCCACCGTCGCCGCCGAGCCGCTGTTCGACCCCGCTCACGAACGGTTGCGCACCTAGAGGAGGCGTCATGTCGGCGTACGACGTCATCGTTGTCGGTCTCGGCGGCATGGGCAGCGCGGCCGCCCTGCAGCTCGCGGCGCGCGGCCACACCGTGCTGGGCCTGGAGAAGTACGGTCCCGCGCACAGCCACGGGGCCAGTCACGGCGGCTCGCGGGTCACCCGGCAGTCCTATTTCGAGGGTCCCGAATACGTGCCGCTGCTGCTGCGCGCCTACGACCTGTTCGACCAGCTCGCCGTCGACTCGGGCCGCGACGTGATCACCCTGACCGGCGGCGTCATGATCGGCCGCCCGGAGAGCCGGACGGTGGCGGGCAGCCGGGCCAGCGCCGAGCAGTGGGGCCTCGAACACGAGATTCTCGACGCGACCGAGCTGCGCCGCCGCTTCCCGACCCTCGCGCCCCGGCCCGACGAGATCGCGCTCTTCGAGGCCAAGGCCGGTTTCGTACGCCCCGAGGCCACCGTCGCCGCGAACCTCGAACTCGCCGGCAAGTACGGCGCTGACCTGCGCTTCCACGAGCCGATGACGAGTTGGGAACCGGTCGGCGACGGGGTGCGGGTCACCACCGGGCAGGGCTCCTACACCGCCGGGCGGCTCGTGATGACGCCCGGCCCGTGGGCACCCGAGCTGCTCGCCGATCTGGGCGTCGAGTTCCGCATCGAGCGCCAGGTGCAGCACTGGTACCAGCCCCGCGGCGGGGTCGAGCCGTTCCTGCCCGACCGGCACCCGATCTACATCTGGGAGGACACCGAGGGCGGCCAGATCTACGGTTTCCCGGCGATCGACGGCCCCGCGGGCGGCGCCAAGATCGCGTTCTTCCGCCGGGGCAGCCTGACCACGCCGGACACGCTCGACACCGACGTGCACGAGGGCGAGATCGCCGAGATGGTCGAGTACTGCGGGCAGCGCCTGCCCGACCTGCCCGGCCGGTTCCTGCGCGGCGAGCCCTGCATGTACAGCACCACCCCCGACGAGCATTTCGTGATCGCGCGCCACCCCGCGCACGAGGCGGTCGTCGTGGCCTGCGGCTTCTCGGGCCACGGCTTCAAGTTCGTGCCGGTGGTCGGCGAGATCCTGGCCGACCTGGCTACCTGCGACGCGACCGTTCACCCGATCGGACTCTTCGACCCCCGCCGGTTCACGCCTACCGTGGAGTAACCCCATGGCCTCGTCGCTGATCCCCACGCTCGCCGGCCACTACTACACCGACCCGTCGATCTTCACCCGCGAGCAGGACCTGATCTTCGAGCGCATGTGGTTCTGCGCCGTCCGCAGCTCCGACGTGGGCACGCCGGGCGCGTTCCGCACTGTGCAGGTCGGCCGGGAGAACCTGCTGATCACGAGAAGCGCGGACGGGTTGGCGCGGGCCTTCCTCAATGTCTGCCGGCATCGGGGAGCGCGGCTGTGCACGGAGGAATCGGGCGCGGTGAAGCGTACATTTCGGTGCGACTATCACGCTTGGGCCTACTCACTTGAAGGAAAGCTCGTGGCGGCGCCCAACCTGGTCAAGATGCCAGACATCGATCAGGTTGAATACGGTTTGCGAAGCGTCGCGGTCAAGGAGTGGCTCGGCTACGTGTGGGTGTGCCTGGCCGATGACCCGCCCTCGTTCGAGCAGGACGTGATGGGGGCCTGCGAGGAGCGCCTGGGCGACCTCGGCGCGATCGAACGCTACGGACTGGAGGCGCTCGAGGTGGGCCGGCGCATCCGGTACGACGTCCGCGCCAACTGGAAGCTCATCATCGAGAACTTCATGGAGTGCTACCACTGCGCGACGATCCACCCCGAGCTGGTGCGCGTGCTGCCCGAGTTCGCCGGTGGCTACGCCGCGCAGTACTACGTGGGCCACGGCGCCGAGTTCGGCCCGGGCGTCGAGGGCTTCACCGTGGACGGAGGTCAGGGTGTCACCCCGATCGGCACCATCGCCGCCGAGCAGGACCGCCGCTACTACGCGATCACGATCAAGCCGCAGGTTTTTGTCAACCTCGTGCCCGACCACGCGATCGTTCACCGCATGTTCCCGCTGGCCGCCGACCGCACGATCGTGGAGTGCGACTGGCTCTTCCTGCCCGAGGTCGTCGCGTCCGGGGTGGATCTCGGTCCCTCGGTCGAGCTGTTCGATCGGGTGAATCGGCAGGACTTCGAGGCGTGCGAGCGCTGCCAGCCTTCGATGGCCTCACGGGCGTACGCCCAGGGGGGTGTGCTCGTGCCGAGTGAGCACCACATCGGCGCGTTCCATTCGTGGGTAACGGACCGACTGCATCAGATTCGGGGTAAATAGTCTCGACTCGGTCACAAGGCTCTGCGCACTGTCCTACTTTTAGCCAGTCCTAGTGGGGCAAATCATCCGAATCGGAGCGCAGAACTGTGTCTTCTTCACGTTCCACGAGGGTGGCCGGGGCTGGCCTAGTAGCCGCCCTCGCCCTCTCGATAGCTACCGCCATAACCCCGGTCGGCGCGTCGGCGGCCACCGCGGATCCGCTGATCGACTACCCGACCTTCAAGGGCGCCGCCGACAGCCTGGACCGTAACGGCGCCGCGGACCTCATCGTCTCGTCGGGCAGCAAGGTCAAGCAGCGCATCCTGCGGCTGACGCCGGGCGGCTACCGCCAGTCGGGCTCGGCCTGGTCGACCACCAAGCTGGACGTCACCGAGTCGTTCGAGTCGACGTTCAAGGCCTACCTTCACCACTTCCGGCCGGGCGCCGACGGCATCGCGTTCGTCGTGCAGACCGAGGGCCCGCGGGCGCTCGGCGGCTGGGGCGGCGGCGTCGGCTACCGCGGCATCGAGCCGAGCCTGGCGGTCGAATTCGACACCTACCAGAACACGTACGACCCGAACAGCAATCACCTGGCCGTCGTGCTGGGCGGAAATCCCAACTACCAGTCGGACGTCGCCGACTCGCCGATCTCGCTGTTCGGCCGGCCGTTCAGCGCCCGGGTCGTCTACGACGCCGAGGACGGCCTGCTGCGGGTCTACATCAAGCGGCTGAGCTCCGGCGCGACCGAGCGGTTGGTGCTGGAGCACGAGATCGACCTGGCCGAGCACGTCGGCGACGACGCGGCGTGGGTGGGCTTCACCGCCTCCACCGGCACCGGCCTGTCGAAGCAGGACATCTATTCCTGGACCCTCGACGGGTCCAGCGCCTGACCAGGTAGTCCGCCGGTGCCGAACGCGGCACCGGCGGCATCCCCGCACGTCCCCACCGAGTCTTGGAGTGAAGTGATGTCTACGGTCCCCTACGCGCGCCCCCAGGCGGGAACCGAGCTGCCCCCGCCGGTGGTCGTCGGCGCGAGTGAGCCCCTGGTCAGCGTCATCATTCCGGCCCTCAACGAGGCGCGGAACCTGCCGCACGTGATGGCCGCGCTGCCCGAGGTCGACGAGGTCATCCTGGTCGACGGCGGCTCGGTCGACGACACCGTCGACGTCGCCCGCCGCCTGATGCCGGGCATCCGCATCGTGCAGCAGAACCGCCGCGGCAAGGGCAACGCGCTGGCCTGCGGGTTCGCCGCCGCCACGGGCGACATCCTGGTCATGATCGACGCCGACGGCTCGACCGACCCGAAGGAGATCCCGAGCTTCATCGCCGCGCTGCGCTCCGGCGCCGACTTCGCCAAGGGGTCGCGGTTCTCCGGCGCCGGTGGCAGCGCCGACATCACGCGGCTGCGCCGGGCCGGCAACCGTTGCCTGAGCACGCTGGTCAACGTGCTGTTCAGCACCGGCTACAGCGACCTCTGCTATGGCTACAACGCCTTCTGGGCCCGCCACCTGGACGTGTTCGACCTGGACAGCACCACCGAGGCCGACCGCCGCCTCTGGGGTGACGGCTTCGAGATCGAGACCCTGCTCAACCTGCGCGCGGCCCGGGCCCGCCTGCAGATCGTCGAGATCCCCAGCTTCGAGCAGCGCCGCATCCACGGCGAGAGCAACCTCAACGCGTTCACCGACGGCCTGCGGGTGCTGCGCACCATCGCCCGCGAGTGGCCGCGCCGCCGTACCGCCCGAGCCGGCGCCCACCGCGCGGTGGAGCGCAGCCGGTGAGGATCGGCGTCGTCACCAGCGCTTACCACCCCGACGTGGGCGGGGTCGAGACCCACGTACGCCGGTTGTGCGCCGCGCTGGTCGCCGCCGGTGACGAGGTCGAGGTGCTCACCCAGCACACGACCGGCTCGGTCGACACGATCGACGGCGTCGTCGTGCGGCGCTTCCCGCTGACCGTCTCGGCCTCGAACTACCGCTTCTCGCTGGGGCTGTGGCGCTGGCTGCGCGGCAACGCGGGCCGCTACGACGTGCTGCACGCCCACAGCTACCACGCGCTGGCCGCGCTGCCGGCCGCGCTGACCAACAGCACCCCGCTGGTGTTCACGCCGCACTACCACGGCACCGGGCACAGCCGGCTGCGCGCCGCACTGCACCCCCTCTACCGGCCGCTGGGCCGCCGCATCGTGGCCCGCGCCGGCCGCATCGTCTGTGTTACGCGGGCCGAGCGGGAGTTGCTGACCAGCCACTTCCCCGAGGCCCGCCGCCGCATGGTGGTCGTCCCCAACGGCACCGACCCGGCCCCCGACCTGGTGGTGAGCCCCGAGCCGGGGCGCGGCATCCTCTGCGTCGGACGGCTCGAGCGCTACAAGCGGGTCGACCGGGTGATCCGCGCGATGACTCAGCTCTCGGCCGAGCACCGCCTCGACGTCGTCGGCGCCGGACCGGCCCGCGAGGAGTGGGAGCAGCTCGCTTCCCGGCTCGGCCTGCTCCCCGACCGGGTCGTCTTCCACGGCCGCCTCGGCGACGCCGCCTTTCACGCCCGGATGGCGTCGGCCGCCGCGGTGGTGTCGGCCTCGGCCCACGAGGCGTTCGGCATGGCCGTTGCCGACGCGCTGACCGCCGGCCTTCCGACCGTGGCGTCGTTCATACCCGCGCACCGCGAGCTGGCCGCGATGGCCGCGCCGGGCGCGCCGCTCTGGCTGGTCAACCCGGATGACGAGGTGGCGCTGGCCGAGGCGCTGCGGGTCGCGGCCGGCAGCCCCCGGGCCGAGCACGGCCGCAACACGCTGCCGACCTGGAGCGACGTCGTGCTGGCGACCCGCGAGATCTATGCGAGCGTGGCGCCTCCGGTCCACGTCATCCAGCAGGCCAGGGCGGGTGCCGGGGCCGGCGACCGATGACCCTGACACGGTTGGTCCCCGACGACCGTCTCGAGCTCGCCGTCACCGTTCCCAGCCCCGCCCCCGCCCGCGAGAGAACCGGCTGGTGTGCCGCCACGCTGGTCGTGACCGGCGCCGCCGGGGCCGCGCTGCTGGTTGCGGCGACCAACGCCGCCGAGTGGGACACCGGCCACCAGTTCGGGTTGTTCTGGCTGGGCATGCTGGTCTTCACGCTGCCCGCGGTGGCGTGGCTGGTGCGCCGCCGCACCGGCGCCCGCCTGCGGGTCGCGATCCTCACCGCCTATGCCTGCTTCACCTACCTGCCGAAATTGCTGCGTACGCCGGACGGCCCGCTCTTCCACGACGAGTTCGCGCACTGGCGCCAGGCCAGCGACATCCTGCTCGACGGCCGGCTCTTCGAGCAGAACCCGATCGTCAAGGTGGTCGGCGACTTCCCCGGTCTGCACTCGACGGTCGCGTCGGTCTCGGCGCTCACCGGCATCTCGATCTGGCACGCCGCGCTCTTCGTGCTGGTCGTCGCGCACCTGCTGGTCGTACTCGGGGTGGCTGTGCTGGCCGAGGAGATCTGGCGCGACGGTCGCACCGCCGCCGTGGCCGCGATCATCTACAGCCTCAACAGCTCGTTCCTCTTCTTCGACACCCAGTTCGGGTACGAGTCGGTGGCGATCGCCCTGCTGGTGTGGACCCTCGTCGCGCTGCACCGGGCGATGCGCGGGCCGGCCGGCCGGGTGCGGCTCGGCTGGTCGGCGGTGACGCTCATGCTCTGCGCGGCGACCATCGCCACCCACCACCTGACCGCGCTCGGGCTGATCGGCATGATGCTGATCCTCTGCGCGGTCGCCTCGGTGCGGGCGCTGCGCCGCCGCACCCCGCGCGCGGTCACCTGGACCGCCTGGGCGCTGACCGGCGCGGCCGCCGCGCTCGTCGTGGCCTGGCTGAGCGTCGTCGCGCCGCGCACCGCCGGCTACCTCGACCCCTATCTGGCCCGCGCCCTCGACCAGATCGCCGGGATGGCCGGCGACAGCGGCGAGGGCGGCCGCACCCTGTTCCGTGAGTCGGTCGCCCCCTGGTGGGAGCAGCTCGCCGCGTTCGGCGCGCAGGGCGTCACGGCGATCGCGATGCTGGCGGCCGCGCTGCGGTTGCGGAGCCGGCCCGAGGGCGACGCGGTGTCGCGCAGCGGCGCGCTGGCCATGCTCGTGCTCGGCTCGCTCTACTTCCCGGCGGCACTGCTGATCCTCACCCCGTCGGGCGCTGAGGGGGCGCGGCGTTCGTGGGCGTTCAGCTACCTGGGCATCGCCCTGGTCGTGGCCCCGGTCGTGGTGGCGATCCTCGAGCGGAAGGCGAAGTTCGCCCTGCTCGCCGTCTGCGCGGTCGTGATGGTCGGCAACACCGCGGCCGGCATGAACCCGTCCTACCGCTTCCCCGGCCCGCCCGTCTTCGGCTCGGACACCCGCTCGTCGACCCCCGAGGTGCAGGCCGCCTCCGACTGGCTGCGCTCCACCCAGGGCCGCGATCTGCGGATCGTCGCCGACCGCTACTCGGGGCTCATCTTCGGCTCGTACGGTGGGCAGCGGCCGGTCACCGGCTCGCACTCGTTCCCCACCTACGACCTCTACCTCGCCCAGCCCGGCCGGGCGGTCTCGCCGCGGCTGATCGAGCAGCTCAGCTCGTGGAACTTCGGCTATCTGGTGGTCGACCGGCGGATGGCCCGCGAGGTGCCGGAGATCCAGATCTATTTCGAGACCAACGAGCCGGTCCCGCACAGCGACAAACCCGCGTTCACGCTCGGACAGCTCACCAAGTTCGACGCCACCCCCTGGACGATCAAGATCTACGACAGCGGGAACATCGCGATCTACCGGTTCGACTTCGACTCGCTCGACCAGCCGGTGCGCCGATGACCACGCCCCGCCTGATCCTGCTGGCCTGCGCCGCGCTGATCGGGCTCGGCCTGGGCGACGAACTGGCCGGCGTCCTGGGCGCCGGCCGGCCGTGGGTCTTCGCCGCCCTGTGCGTGGTCGTGCTGGTCGCGGCGGGCGAGTTGTGGCTGCGGGCGCTGGCCGGCGAGGCGATGCCCCCGGTGCTGCGCATCGGTCTGGCCACCGCGGCCGGGCTGGTCAGCCTGCCGTTCGTGGCGATCGTGCTGCACGTCGCCGGCGTCGGGATCCGGGCCCGCTCGATCGGGGCCGGGCTCGCGCTCGTGGTCACGGTGCTCGGCGCGATCGTTCTTCTGCGGGAGCGCGCCGGTCGCCCGCCCGGCGATCCGCGTCTGCCGGGAGCGATCGCCGCGGTCACGATCCCCGCTCTGCTCGCGGTGCTGACCGGGTTCCTGACGCTGTCCGCGTACGACCGGATGCCGCGCCCGCCCGAGCCCGGCTACACGAGTCTGGCCCTCAACGGCTGGGCCGGAGACATCGACGGTCCGCTTTCCATTCCGGCCCGCGGCGTGGTCGTTCCCCTGCGGGTGAGCCGAGCCGGTCTTCCCGCTGCGGCAGAGCCCCTTCGCGTACGGGTCGGCGCGCGGCTCGTCTCCGGCCGCGCTCTCGCCGTGGAGCCCGGGGTCACCCGCGCGTTCTTCGTCCACGTGCCCGCGCCGCCCGACAGTTGCCTGCACCGCATCGAGATCAGCCTCGGCGTGACCAGCACTGTCTTCTACGGTCGGGGTCCGGCCGGGCGGGGGTCGGCCGGGTGCTGAGGACCGTCGCGCGCGACTCGCTGGCCCGCAACAGCGTGCTGATCATGGCGAGCACGGTCGCCACCGCCGGGCTCGGCTACCTCTACTGGCTGCTGGCCGCCCGCGAGCTGGCCCAGCCCGCGATCGGCGCCGCCACCGCCCTCATCTCGATCGCGACCGTGGTCAGCATGGTGTCCAATCTGGGCATCGGGCACCTGTTCATCCAGCGGCTGCCCGGCACCGGCGTGGCCGCGTGGTCCCGCATCGTCAGCGCCGGCCTGCTGCTCGGCTGCGGCGCCACCACGGTCGCCTCCTTCACCGCGGCCGGCGTGCTGCCCTCGTTGGCCGCGAACTTCGCCTTCCTGCGTAGCTCGTCCGGCGTCGCCGCGCTGGTGGTCACGTCCGTCGCGCTGACCGCGTCGACCCTGCTCGACCACGTCTTCGTCGCGCACCGGGCCAGCCACGGGATGCTCGGGCGCAACCTGGCCCTGGCCGGCGGCAAACTGGCCACCCTCGCGGTGCTCACCGGAGCCGGGTGGGGCGGAGCGGGCGTGGTGCTGCTCGCCTGGACAGTGCCGTCGGTCGCCGTCACGGCGTACACCCTGGTCTCGATGGTGCCTCGGCTGCGGCCCGGCGCGCGGTTGGGTGGGGCGGGGATCGGCGCCGAGGTGCGGCACGTGCAGGGTTCGCTGGGCGGCCACCACCTGATCAACCTCGCCCAGGCCGGTCCGACCGCGCTGCTACCCGTGCTCGTCACCGCGCGGCTCGGGTCCGAGGCCAACGCCCACTTCTACGTGGCCTGGATGACCGCGGCGGTGCTCTTCATGGTGTCGCCCGCGGTGGCGTCGGCGTTCTATGCCGAGCGCACCAACGCGGGCTCGGCCGGCCTGCCGCGCGCCGTAGCCGTCGTGGTCGCCGTGACCGGACCCCCGGCGCTGCTGCTGTTCTTCGCCGGCGACCGCGTGCTCGGGCTCTTCAGCGCGGGCTACGCCGCCGAGGGCGAGCTGCTGCTGCGCATTCTCGTGCTCGCCGCGCTGCCCGACGCGATCACCAACCTGGCCGTCGCCCACTGGCGTTCACTCGGCCGGTTCCGCCGTTGCCTGCGCCTCAACCTGCTGATGGCCACCGTCTGCCTGACCCTGGCCTGGCTCTGGCTGCCCGGCACCGGCATTGCGGCGGCCGGGCTCGCCTGGCTGGCCGGTCAGACCGCCGGGGCCGTGGTCGTCGTCTCCCGCGTCATCCTCCGCGCCCGAAAGGCCCGTGCATGAAGATCCTTCATCTGTCCAACCTGTACGCCCCGGTGATCGGCGGGCTCGAGCGCAGCATCGCCACCAGCAGCGAGGAGCTGGTGCGGCGCGGGCATGAGGTCACCGTGCTCACGCTGGCGACGCCGCTCGCCGCGCACGACGAGGAGATCAGGGGCGTACGGGTGAAGCGCGTACGCAGCATCGCGAACACCCTGCTGCCGGGGATGAATCAGGACGCGACCAAGCCGTTCCACCCGACCACGGCCGACCCGCTGACCACGGCGGCGATCCGGCGGGTGCTGCGGACCGGCGACTACGACGTGGTGCACAGCCACGACTGGATGATGTACAGCTACCTGCCGTTGCGGCACGGCCCCGACGGTCGCCCGCACGTGCACACGGCCCACGACTTCGGGTTCACCTGCGTCAAGAAGACGTTCACGACGGGCGGGCGCGGGTGCGGCGGGCCGCGATTGAGCCGCTGCGTGCCGTGCGCGTCCGAGCAGTACGGCCGGCCGAAGTCGGCGCTGCTGGCGACGGGGCTGCGGGTCCAGCGGCACCGGGGGATCGACGCGCTCACGGCGATCTCGCCCGCGGTCGCCGACGGGGTCGGGCACGGCCGGGTGCCCGACGACCTGCCGATCCGCGTGATCAGCAGCCTGGTGCCGGACGGGCTCGACGCGCTGGCCCGCGCCACGCCCCGACCCGGGTGGCTGCCGGACGGGCCGTACCTGCTCTTCGTCGGGCAACTCGGGCCGCACAAGGGAATCGACGTGCTCTTCGAGGCGTACGCCCGGTTGCCCGAGCCGAAGCCCGCTCTGGTCTGCCTCGGCACCCCGCGGACCGACACGCCGCCGATCCCGCCCGGCGTCGTCGTGCGGCACAACGTCGCGCACCACGAGGTCATGGCGGCCTGGCACGGTGCGGCGGCGGGCATCGTGCCGTCGGTGTTCGAGCCGATGGGGCAGGTCGCGGTCGAGGCGCTGCTGGCCGGGGCGCCACTGATCGCCACCGCGGCGGGCGGGCTGGCCGACATGATCCGCGACGGCGAGACCGGGCTGCAGATTCCCGTCGGCGACCCGGACGCGCTCGCGGCCGCCATCCAGCGCCTGCTCACCGAACCCGGGCTGGCCGCGCGGCTGCGCACGGCCGGTCACCAGCGCGGGCTGGACTACACCGCCGCCCGCGTCGTCCCCCAGATCGAGGAGGTCTACCGTGCCTGCATCGCCACCGCCACCGCTTCCGCCACCGCTTCCCGCTGACGGCCGCACCCGGGTCGTGGTCGTCGGCTCCGGCTGGCGATTCCTCTCCGGGATCAGCTACTACACCTGCCGGCTGAGCAACGCGCTCTCCTCGCGCTACGACGTCGGCGTGATTCTCATGCGGCAACTGCTGCCCACGCGGCTCTACCCCGGCCGCGAGCGGGTCGGTCAGCGGCTCAGTGAGCTTTCGTACGGTCCTGAGGTGCGCGTCTTCGACGGCGTCGACTGGTGGGGGGTGCCGAGCCTGATCCGCGCGGTGCGGTTTCTGCGCGCGTTCCGGCCCGAGGTGCTGGTGCTGCAGTGGTGGACGGGCACCGTGCTGCACTCGTACCTGGTGCTCTGCTTTTTCGCACGACTGTGCGGAATCAAGGTCGTGATCGAGTTCCACGAGGTGCAGGACACGGGGGAGGCGCGGCACCGGTGGGCTTCGCTGTATTGCCGCAAACTGATCAAACCGCTGTTGCGGCGGACCGACGGCGTGGTCGTGCACTCCCGCTTCGACCGGGTCGCGCTGCGTCAGACGTACGACCTCAGAGGTGTGCCGGACGAGGTCGCGCTGCACGGGCCGTTCGACCACCACGCCGTGCCTGAGCGCGTCTCCGTGCCCGTTTCCGTGCCAGCGCCCGTGCCCGTTTCCGTGCCAGCGCCCGTCTGCGTGCCCTCCGCCCGCTCGTCTTCTGAATCGTGCCGCCTACTGTTCTTCGGGACGATCCGGCCGTACAAGGGCCTGGAAGATCTGATCGAGGCGTTCGGGAAGCTGCCGTCGCATTACACGCTCACGGTCGTGGGGGAGACGTGGGAGGGTTGGACCCTGCCGGCCTCGATGATCGCTGATTCACCGGCCGGCTCGCGCATCACGTTCGTCAACCGCTACGTGGCCGACTCCGAGGTGGACGGGTTCTTCGCGGCGGCCGACGTGGTGGTGCTGCCCTATCGGCGCAGCTCGGCCAGCGGGCCGCTGCACATCGCGATGAGTCACGGGCTTCCGGTGGTCGTCACCGCCGTGGGCGGGCTGGTCGAGGCGGCTTCCCGCTATTCCGGTACGACCCTGGTGCCGGCCGGGTCGCCGTCGGCGCTGGCGGGGGCGATCGTGACCGCCACCGCGAACGCCGGAAGGCGGCACACCGACCCCTCCTCGTGGGAGCAGTCGGTGGCCGCCTTCACTCGCTTGTTCGCCCGGATGGGCGTGATCGTCGCTGAGCCCGCTCCTGAGCCCGCTCCTCGGTTCGCTACTCGGTCTGCTCCTCAGGACGCCGAGATCAGCGCGTCGTCGAACCAGACGGTGCCCTTGTTCTCGCCCGACTTGAGGTGAACCTGCATGCTGACCGAGCCGGCCGGGGCTACCCCGTCGACGACCAGCTTGGTCCAGCCCGTGGTGCCCACCGGCAGCCACGTCGAGGACGCGCCGCCCAGCCACTTGTCGTTGGCGTCGAACCAGCTCAGCGCGATCTGGGTGGTGCCGGTGGCGGCGTTGCCCCGGGCCCACACCTCGCCGTGCCACTTCTGGCCCGACTTGACCGGCGCGATCGGGGCGACCCGGTAGGACGGCGAACCGGCGGAGGTCTTACCGGTGTTGGTCATGCTGACCGACCACTTGCCGGTGCGCGCCATGCTCTGCGTCTTGACGGCCAGGCCGAGCTCGGGCAGGTAGGCCCGCCACGGGGTCAGGCCGACGGTCGACTCGAAGCTGGGGTCCATCAGTGAGGCCGGCAGGGCGGTGCCGGTCCAGCCCGCCTTGACGACCGCGGCGGCCGGCTTGGCGCTGCCGTCGACCCGGTAGAGGCCGTAGCTGTACTGCGCCGGGATGCGGGAGACGGCGGACGACGGGATCGCGCCCTGGACGAAGTCGTTGAGCGTCCACGGCGCCACCGACTGCACGCCGGCCGCCTTCGCGCCCTCGAACACGCGGGCCAGGAACGCGGCCTGCTCACCCTCGGTGTTCTGCAGCGTGTTGAGGCCGACCTCGCCGATCACCAGCGGGGCCGGGGCGACGGTGGCCTGCGCGTTCTTGATCACGGCGAGCGCGCGCTCGGAGTTGCCGTAGTAGTGGAAGTCGTAGTAGTCGAGCGGGCTGGCGGTCAGCGCAGCCTTGATCTTGGCCATGCCGGGGGCGCCGCTCTGACCGTCGACCGAGAAGGTCAGCGGCATCGTCGGGAACGCCGAACGCATAGCCGGGACCATCTTCTTGGCCCAGCCGACGGCGGCGGCGTCGCTCGGGTTGAACTCGTTTTGCAGCTCGACCGAGAGGACGCGCTTGTCGTCCTTGTAACGCTTGAGGATCGTGGTGGCCCACGAGGTGCTGTTGGCGACCTCGCCGTAACCGTTCCACCAGTCGAAGAGGGTGAACTTGACGGTCATGCCGCGGGCGGCGGCCGTGTCGACGAACGTGGCGAGACGGTCCTGGTAGCCGTTCCACGGCCGGGGCCAGCCGAACGTGGACGGGAAGATGATGATCCGGACGTTGTCGGCGCCGAGGGCGTCGGCCTTGGCCAGGTCGGCGTCGATCTTGGCCGGGTCCCAGTTCGTCCACATCTTCGACCAGCCGGCGCCGGACGGGTAGTAGTTGAGCGACTTGGCGGTCTTCACCCCGGCGAGGCGCGAGGCGAGGGTGGGGACGGTCGTGGTCGTGGCGGCGACCTTGGCCGTGGTGCCGGTGGTGGTCTTGGCGGTCGTGGTGGCCTTGGCGGTGACGGCCTTCTTGGCGGCGGCGGCTTTGGCCGCGGCGGCCTGGGCGGCCTTCGCCTTGGCCGCCTTCGCGGCAGCCGTCTTGGCGGCGGTCTTGGCGGCGGCGGTCTTGACGGCGGGCTTTGCCGGGGCGGCGGTGGCGGCTCCCGGAAGGGCGAGACCCAGGAGCAGCGACGAGGCCAGGACGGCGGCGAAGCGGCGAGGGGAGATCACGTGGGTGTGCCCTTCGTTAGGTGTACGGAACGGGTTCGGGAGCGACCCCTCCAATCGGTCGGATGGTTTCCTGGTATCGGAATCGCTGATTGCATTGCCGTTGCCGCTGGGTGCGGGCATGGTGCAGCGGCCGGGCACCCTGATCGGTGCCCGGCCGCTGCTTTTCGTTCGGCTACCCGGCCGGGTAGTGCCGCGGGGTGTAGACGAAGGTCTCGCCGTCGCCGCGCAGGACCGCGCGGGTCTGCGACGAGCCGATGATCAGCAGGCAGCGCATGTCGACCGTCGCCGGGTCGAGCTCGGCGAGCGTGGTGACCCGTACGGCCTCGGCAGGCCCGCCGACGTCGCGGCCCACGACCACCGGGGCGTCACCGTCGCGGTGCTGGAGCAGCAGCTCCTTGGCGCTGACAAGCTGCTCGCGCCGGGTCTTCGAGGCCGGGTTGTAGATCGCGATCACCAGGTCGGCGCTCGCCGCGGCGGCCAGCCGGCCCGCGATCACGTCCCACGGCTTGAGCCGGTCGGAGAGCGAGATGACGCAGAAGTCATGCCCGAGCGGCGCGCCCGCCCGGCTGGCCACGGCCTGCGCGGCGGTGAGCCCGGGGACGACCCGCACGGGGACGTCCTTCCACTGCGGGTCCTCGCTGACCTCGAGAACGGCCGCGGCCATCGCGAACACCCCCGGATCGCCCGACGAGACCACGGCGACGCGTCGCCCGCGCTTGGCCAGATCGAGGGCGAACGCGGCCCGCTCGGCCTCGACCCGGTTGTCGGACGGGTGCTTCCGCTGGTGCGATCCGGTAGCAACCCGCTCGAGGTAGGGCACGTACCCGATCAGATCGTCGGCCTGAGCCAGCGCGGCCCGTGCCTCCGGCGTCAGCCACAACGGATCCCCGGGCCCCAGCCCGACGACGGTGACGCTGCCCCTGTTGGGTTCGCGGCTTTCGGGCCCGCGGGCGGAACCTTCGCGCCCATCCGCCCCGCCCTGCTCGCCGTCGGTGGCGGACTCCCTTTCACCCTCCACGAACGCGGTCGCGGCCGGGCTCGGCAGGAGGGCCAGCGAGAAGTAGGGGACCGACTCGGGGTCGACGTCCGCGAGCGGCGACTGCCGTTCGCGGTCGGTGGTGGCGCGCTCGACGTACCAGGCGTCGTCGAGGCGGCCCGACTTGGCGAGGGCCTCTTTGACGCCGTCGAAGGTGCGGCCGAGCTTCATGACGGCGGCCGAGTCGGTGGCGGCCAGGCGGGCGGCCAGTTCGGCGGGCGGCAGCGTGCCGGGGAGCACGGTCAGCACCTCGTCGCGCTCCATCAGCGGCCGGCCCAGTACGGCCGACGCGGCGCTGACCGACGTGACGCCGGGGACGACCGTGGTGTCGTACCGGTGGGCCAGCCTTTTGTGCATGTGCATGTAGGAGCCGTAGAAGAACGGGTCGCCCTCGGCCAGCACCACCACGTCACGGCCGGCGTCGAGGTGGGCCGCGAGCCGTGCTGCCGCCTCGGCGTAGAACTCGTCGATCGCGCCCTGGTAGCCGCCCGGGTGATCAGTGTCCTCGGTGGTCACCGGGTAGATCAGGGGTTCCTCGATCTGTCCCTCGCGCAGGAGCCCGGCCGCGATCGCCCGTGCGTTGCTGCGTCCGTGCCGGGCCGCGTGATAGGCCACCACGCCGGCCGACTCGATGAGCCGCGCGGCCTTCAGCGTGATCAACTCGGGGTCGCCCGGACCGACGCCGACCCCGTAGAGCTTGCCGGTGGTGCTGGGGTTGTCGGTCACTTCACTCCGCCTCGGAGGCCAGGGCGTTGACGGCCGCCGCGGTGATGGCGCTGCCGCCGCGGCGGCCCCGGACGATCAGGTGTTCCAGGTCGGTGGCGGCGAGCGCGTCCTTCGACTCGGCCGCACCGATGAAGCCGACCGGGATCCCCAGAATGGCCGCCGGGCGCGGGGCACCGGCCTCGATCATCTCGAGCAGGCGGAAGAGCGCGGTCGGGGCGTTGCCGATCGCGACCACGGAGCCTTCGAGGCGGTCGAGCCACAGGTCGAGGGCGGCCGCGCTGCGGGTGGTGCCCAGCTTTTCGGCCAGTTCGGGCACGCTGGGGTCGCGCAGGGTGCAGACGACCTCGTTGCCGGCCGGGAGGCGCTTGCGGGTGATGCCGGAGGCGACCATCTCGGCGTCGCACAGGACCGGGGCGCCCGAGAGCAGAGCCTTGCGAGCCACGACGGCGACCTGCGAGCTGTAGCCCAGATCGCGCACCAGATCGACCATGCCGCAGGCGTGAATCATGCGCACGGCGACCCGGGCGACCTCGGCGGGCAGGCCGCTCAGATCGGCCTCGGCCCTGATCGTGGCGAAGGAACGCCGATAGATCTCAGCGCCGTCCTTCTCGTAATCCATCAGTTCCTCCTAGCGGCGGCGACCGCGTGGGCCGTGTCGCCGGTGAATGTCTCCCCGCCCGGCTGCCGGGTCACGGCATAGCCGGCGGGGGTGGCCTCGACCCGCACGTGCGGGCCGGGCGGGCTGCCGCAGCCGCGCGCGCAGCCGATCCAGTGCACCGGCAGCCCGTCCGACCAGGCGCTGGTGTCATCGGCATCGGCGCGCACATCGGCCAGAGATTTCGCACAACCGGGTCGCCCCGCACACGCGGTGACCCCGGCCCAGCGCGACGTGGCGTCGACCGGCAGTCCCGCCTCAGCCAGCGCCCGCGCCCACTGCCGGGCGTCCTCGTGGGTAAGATCGGGCACCACGACCCCGCGCCACGTCGTGAAGACCAGGCGGCGAGCTGTCGTCAGCAGCTGAAGCGCCTTCCCGCCGAGCCGCCCCAGTGGCACCAGGGCTCCCACCGCCACCAGCCCGTCCGGCTGCGGCAGCAGGCCGATCATCGATGTTTCGTCCTCGACGGCGGCGGACGACGGCGCACTCATGAGCGACGGGCCCAGTTCGGCGGCGACCCGATTCGGGCCGTCGGGGAGTTCGTGGAGGCGCCAGGCTTTCGATGCGGTGCGGGCTCGTTCGGTCAGGAAGGCGTGGGCGGCGGCCAGCAGGGCTTCGACGACGCGGTTGGCTGGGATGCGCAGGCCCGTGTCGTGGGCGGCCAGGTGCAGGGTGAACGCGTCTCCGTCGGGGACGGCGGCCACGTCGGCGGTCAGCGGGACTTTGCCCACGGCGAAGAGGAAGCGGCCGGGGAGGGCGGCCAGGGCCGGGTCGGCGCAGAGGGCGCGGTCGAGGCCGGCGACCAACCCGCGGAGCGTGGCGTCGGCCAACGGCGGGGCGGCGATGTTGCGTACGGTCTCGTGGGTCTCGGACGGCAGCAGGCCCGCGGCGTGCAGGTGGGCCGCCAGCACGGTCGGGTCTGCCTCTCGTAGCGCTCTGATCTGCACGTTCGCACGCGAGGTCAGCTCGAGGTGGCCGTCGCCGTAGGTCGCGGCCAACGATGCCAGGACGGCCAGGCGCTCGCCGGTCAGCAGCCCGCCGGGCAGGCGCACGCGGGCGAGCGGACCGTCGGCCGCGGCATGCAGGCGCAGCGCGCCGGGGCACGCGTCGACGTCGGACTGGCGGGCAGGCACGGCCCGGATACTACGTTCGACCCCCGACAGATCCGCATCCTCGGGTCGGGATCGTCACACCGCGCGACCCGCCTTGACGGCGTCCACGGGCACCCGGAAGGGTGGAGGGTCATAAGCGGCGACGCCGCGGAGGAAGCCGGTGCGATTCCGGCGCGGTCCCGCCACTGTCACCGAGCCGAGAGGCCCGGGAGCCAGGAACTCCGGTCGCCGTGGTCTCTACTACCCGGGGCGCGGACCCCGAGGGGAGCTCTTGGTGTTCCTGCTGCTGTCGACCTCCGACACCGACCTGCTCAGTGCCCGTGCCAGCGGTTCGCCGTGGCGCCTGGCCAACCCGGCCCGCACCACCGTCGACGACCTCCCCGCCCTGCTCGACGGCGTCTCCCTGGTCGTCGTACGCATTCTTGGCGGTCGGCGGGCCTGGGAAGAGGGCCTCGACGCACTGCTCGCCGGGCCGGTCCCGGTGGTCGTGCTCGGCGGCGAGCAGGCCCCGGACGCCGAACTCATGAAGCTCTCCACGGTTCCGGCCGGCGTCGCCGCCGAGACCCACACCTATCTGGCCCAGGGCGGCTCGGACAACCTGGCCGCGGTGCACGATTTCCTCTCCGACACCGTGCTGCTCACCGGTCACGGCTTCGCCCCGCCGCAGGCCGCGCCCGATTGGGGTCCGCTGCCCCGCGAGACGACCGCGACCGGGCCGACCGTCGCGATCCTCTACTACCGCGCTCACCACATGGCCGGCAACACGGCGTTCGTCGAGGCACTGTGCCGCGCGGTCGAGGCCAAGGGCGGGCGCCCGTTGCCCCTGTTCACTTCCTCATTGCGTACGGCGTCCGAAGAGCTCTTGATTGAGCTGCGCAAGGCGGATGCGCTGGTGGTGACCGTGCTCGCGGCGGGCGGCACGAAACCGGCGACCGTGGGCGCGGGCGGCGACGACGAGGCGTGGGACGTCGGCGTGCTGGCCGGGCTCGACGTGCCGATCCTGCAGGGCCTGTGCCTGACCAGCAGCCGCTCGGCGTGGGAGGCCAGCGACGACGGTCTCTCCCCGCTCGACGCGGCGACCCAGGTGGCGATCCCCGAGTTCGACGGCCGCATCATCACGGTGCCGTTCTCGTTCAAAGAGATCGACCCGGACGGGTTGTCGGTCTACGTCGCCGACGAGGAGCGGGCGGCCCGTGTCGCCGGCATCGCGGTGGCCCACGCGCGGTTGCGGCACATCCCGACCGCTGAGCGGCGCATCGTGCTCATGCTCTCGGCCTATCCGACCAAGCATTCGCGCATCGGCAACGCGGTCGGGCTCGACACTCCCGCGTCCACGGTGGCGCTGCTCGCGGCTCTCGCTTCCCGTGGCTACAAGATCGGCAACTTCGGGTCCTACGACGGCGACGGCCTGATCCACGCGCTGATCGCGGCCGGCGGACAGGACCCCGACTGGCTCACCGAAGATCAACTGAGCGAGAACAAGGTACGTATCCCCGGCGACGCGTACGCGGCCTGGTTCTCGACCCTCCCCGACGACCTGCGCGAATCGGTCGAGCGGCACTGGGGGCCGCCGCCCGGCGAGCTCTACGTCGACGGTGGTGACATCGTGCTGGCCGCCCTGCGCGACGAGAACGTCGTGGTCATGGTGCAGCCGCCGCGCGGTTTCGGGGCGAACCCGGTCGCGATCTATCACGACCCCGATCTGCCGCCGAGTCATCACTACCTGGCCGCGTACCGCTGGGTGGCCGACGACTTCGGCGCGCACGCGGTGGTGCACGTCGGCAAACACGGCAACCTGGAATGGCTGCCGGGCAAGAACGTGGGCATGTCGGCCTCGGACGGCACCGACGCGGCGCTGGGCGACCTGCCGCTGATCTACCCGTTCCTGGTGAACGACCCGGGCGAGGGCACACAGGCCAAGCGCCGGGCCCACGCGACGCTGGTCGACCACCTGATCCCGCCGATGGCGCGGGCCGAGTCCTATGGGGACATCGCCCGCCTCGAGCAACTGCTGGACGAGCACGCGAACATCGCGACGCTCGACCCGGCCAAGCTCCCGGCGATCCGCGCCCAGATCTGGACCCTGATCCAGGCCGCCCGCATGGACCACGACCTGGGCCTCGACAACCGCCCCGGCGACGAGGAGTTCGACGAGTTCATCCTGCACGTGGACGGGTGGCTCTGCGAGGTCAAGGACGTGCAGATCCGCGACGGCCTGCACGTGCTGGGCGCGGCGCCGGTGGGGGAGGCGCGGATCAACCTCGTGCTGGCCATGCTGCGAGCCCGCCAGATGTGGGCCGGTCAGGTGGCGGCGCTCCCGGGTTTGCGCGAGGCGCTGGGCCTGGCCGAGGACGCCTCGACCGCCGAGACCGACCGCGTCGAGACGCTGGCCCGCGAGCTGGTCGCCGCGATGGAAGAGGCCGGCTGGCCGACCGACCGCGATCGCATCTCTCAGCTTCCTGCTTTCCGTCGCCTCGCCGACGTCACCGAGGTCTCGGAAATGCCCGAGGCGGGGACGGGGACTGGCGGCGTTGTTGACCTGGGCAAGGTCCAGGATGTGCTCGCGTTCGCGGCAACCGAAGTCGTGCCGCGGCTTGAGCGCACCACCGATGAACTGTCCAATCTGCTGCACGCGCTGGACGGCGGCTACGTGCCGGCCGGGCCGAGCGGGTCGCCGCTGCGAGGGCTGATCAACGTCCTGCCGACCGGGCGCAACTTCTACTCCGTCGATCCCAAGGCGATTCCCAGTGCGCTCGCGTGGGAGACCGGGCAGGCCATGGCCGAGTCGCTGCTCACCCGCTACCGCACCGATTACGGCGACTGGCCCCGGTCGGTCGGGCTCTCGGCGTGGGGCACCAGCGCCATGCGCACGGCCGGGGACGACATCGCCGAGATTCTGGCCCTCATCGGCGTTCGCCCGATCTGGGACCCTGCCTCACGACGGGTCACCGGTCTCGAGCCGATCGCGCGCGAAGAGCTGGGCCGCCCCCGCATCGATGTCACCGTGCGCATCTCCGGGTTCTTCCGCGACGCGTTCCCGCACGTCGTGGCCATGATGGACGACGCCTTCACGATGATCGCCGAGCTCGACGAGCCCGACAACTACGTGCGCGAACATGCCCTGGCCGACCGGGACGACCACGGCGACTGGCGGCGGGCCACCACGCGCATCTTCGGATCGCGGCCGGGGGCGTACGGTGCCGGTATTCTGCCTCTGATCGACAGCCGCAACTGGCGCGACGACAAAGACCTGGCCGAGGTGTACGCCGTGTGGGGCGGCTTCGCATACGGCCGTGATCTCGACGGTGTGCCGGCCCGGCCCGACATGGAGAACGCGTACCGCCGGATCGACGTGGCCGCGAAGAACATCGACACCCGCGAGCACGACATCGCCGACTCGGACGACTACTTCCAGTACCACGGCGGCATGATCGCCACGGTGCGCGCGCTGACCGGCAAGGCACCCGCGGCCTATGTCGGCGACTCGACCAACCCGGACGCCACCCGCACCCGCAGCCTGACCGAGGAGACCGCGCGCATCTTCCGGGCCCGCGTGGTCAACCCGCGCTGGATCGCCGCGATGCGTCGCCACGGCTACAAGGGCGCGTTCGAGCTGGCCGCGACAGTCGACTACCTGTTCGGCTTCGACGCCACCGCAGGCGTGGTCACCGACTGGATGTACGAGCAGCTCGCCACCACGTACGCCCTGGACCCGGAGAACCAGAAGTTCTTCCAGCAGTCCAACCCGTGGGCCCTGCACGGCATCACCGAACGCCTCCTCGAAGCGGCCGACCGCAAACTCTGGGCCGAGCCCGACCCCGAGACGCTGACCGCCCTGCGGCAGCTCTACCTGGAAACCGAAGGCGACCTGGAAGACAACTGACACGTCACCACAAACCAGTGACGGCGGCGGGCGTTGCCAGCCCGGGGTGACGCCCCGGAGACCGTGATCCGGCTTGCTAGGGTCTGCGGCCGTGACTGAGCAGATCATCGATGTCGCGGCGCCGGCACCCATGCCGCCGCGGGGACAGTGGATACCGTTGCTGATCGCCGCGGTTGCGGTGGTGTCGCTGCTCGTCGGGGCTGGAGCCACCGGGTCGGCGCTGTTTATGGCTGGCTGGCGGCCGCCCGCGGTGCAGCAGTACACCTTGCTGATCGTCATGAAGCCGGACGCCACCACCGACCAGACGGCCGCCGTGGATGCGGTGCTGCGCAAGGTGCCGGACGGCGGCGAACTGGTCTTCCACTCAAAGGCCCAGGCTATCGCCAAGATGAAGGAGATCATGGGGGACGTTCCGCTCCCGGACACGATGTCCGAGGCGACGGCGTCCGAGTACTTCGAGCTGCCAGTTCGGACGAACAGGTCCATTTGTGACGGCGTCCCCGAGATTTCGAAGATGTCCGGAGTGAAGGACGCGGGGGTGGAGAAGGCGCCTACCGCTACCGAGCCTAAGGCAGCCATGTTCTGCCGCTGATCTGATCAAGCCCGCACGGTTCCGGAACCGTGCGGGCTTTTCTGTGTCTACCTGCGGTGATGCCCGGGAAGCGCTTCCCGAGGCATTGACATGCTTAGACGCTCCGGTTCACAGTGTCGTCACGAAGAGCGCTTTCACACGCCGTTCCCCAGGCCGAAATCGCTCCGACACATCCCCGAACCCAGGAGTCCCCCATGACATCCCCGGTCCTGGACGGGCTCGGGACACCGCCGATCAGACGGCTGTCCCCGGCCCGGATCATCGCTCTCGGCTCGGCCCTCGCAGGCCTGTTCGCCGCCTTCCTGATCACCACCACCGCACCGGCCAGCGCCGCCGAGGTGCTCGTCTCGCAGGGCAAGCCCGCCACCGCGTCCTCGACCGAGGTCGCCGGCGCCTACCAGCCCGGCGAGGCGGTCGACGGCAACAACGGCACCCGCTGGGCCAGCGCGTTCAGCGCGACCCAGTGGTGGCAGGTCGACCTCGGCGCCTCCACCGCCGTCAGCCGCATCGCCATCAACTGGGAGGGCGCCTACGCCAAGGCGTTCACGATCCAGTTCTCGACCAACGGCACGAGCTACACCCAGGCGTACGCCACCACGACGGGAACAGGCGGCCAGCAGAGCATCGCCGTGAGCGGCAACGCCCGCTACGTGCGCATCAACCTGACCGAGCGGGCGCTGGCCATCTACGGCTACTCGTTCTGGGAGTTCCAGGTGTTCTCGGGCGGCGGTACCCCGCCGACCACGCCGCCGCCGACCACCCCACCGCCGACCACTCCACCGCCGACCGGTGGCGCGCGCCTGCTGTCGTACAGCAAGCCGGCCCAGTCGTCGAGCTGGCAGAACGACGTCAACTGCAACCCGTGCAGCCCGGACAAGGCGTTCGACAACGACCCGGCCAGCCGCTGGGCGACCAGTTCGACCACCGGCTGGGTCGACCCGGGCTGGATCTCGGTCGACCTGGGCGCGACCGCGCAGATCAGCCAGGTCGTGCTGCAGTGGGACCCGGCGTTCGGCCGGGCCTACCAGATCCAGGTCTCGGCCGACAACGCCAACTGGACCCCGATCTTCAGCACCACCACCGGTGACGGTCTCAAGGACGTCATCAACGCCACCGGCACCGGCCGTTACGTGCGCCTGTACGGCACGGCTCGCGGCAGCGCGTACGGCTATTCGCTGTGGGAGTTCAGTATCTACGGCACCGGTGGCGCCCCGGTGAACCCGCCGGCCAAGCCGGCCGACCCGACGTTCCCGGCCACCCGGCTGGTCTTCGAGGACAACTTCAACGACGCGGCCGGCACCAAGCCGAGCACCGCGAAGTGGACCTACGACCCGGGGGTCCCGCAGAACGGCGAGATCCAGTACTACACGCCGAACAGCGAGAACGCGCAGACCGACGGCGGGGGCAACCTGGTCATCGAGGCTCGCCGCCAGGACTACCAGGGCCGTCAGTACACCTCGGCCCGCATGAACACCGGCGGCAAGTTCAGCGCTCAGTACGGCCGGTTCGAGGCGCGCATCAAGGTGCCCAAGGGCAACGGTCTTTGGCCGGCGTTCTGGATGATGGGCGAGGACTTCCTCAGCGGCCGCCCGTGGCCCTACAACGGCGAGATCGACATCATGGAGGTTCTCGGCCGCAACACCGGCGAGATGTACACCACGCTGCACGCCCCGGCCTACAACGGCGGCGGCGGGTACGGCCAGAAGAACGCGGCCGGGGTGGACCTGTCGCTGGACTTCCACCTGTACGCCGCCGAGTGGGACAGCAAAGGCATCCGCTTCTTCCTCGACGGCCGTCAGGTCTTCGACGCCAAGAAGGACACCGTGGAGTCCACCCGCGGCCCGTGGATCTTCGACCACAAGTTCTACCTGATCCTCAACCTGGCGGTCGGCGGCGACTTCCCCGGCCCGATCGACGCCACCACCCCGTTCCCGTCCCGCATGCTCGTCGACTACGTGCGCGTTTATCAGTGACTGCCCGGCCGGGGGCGCTCGTCGTCCCCGGCCCTTCCCCCAAGGACGGCAGCAAATGAGAAAGAGAGCACTGACCGCCGCAGCCCTTCTCGTCGCTTCGATCCTGGTCGTCGGCAGCCGGGCCAGCGCCGCTGATCCCCTCATCTCGCAAGGCAAGACCGCCACCGCGTCCTCGTCCGAGTCGGCCGCGTTCCCCGCGTCGAACGCCGTCGACGGCAACCTGGGCACCCGCTGGTCGAGCGCCTTCAGCGACCCGCAGTGGCTGCAGGTCGATCTGGGCGCCAACGCCACGGTCTCCTCGGTGGTGCTGAACTGGGAGTCCGCGTACGCGCGGGCCTTCAGCGTGAAGATCTCGGCGAACGGCACCTCGTGGACCACGCTGCACTCGACGACCAACGGCACCGGCGGACGTCAGGCGCTCACGGTCAGCGGCACCGGTCGTTACGTCCGGCTCGAGACCACCGTACGGGCAACGCAGTGGGGCGTTTCCCTGACCGAGTTCCAGGTGTACGGGGTGGGAGGCGGGGGCACCACGCCGACGATCCCGCCGGGGGCCGTACGGGTCGCGGAGTTCCTCGCCGACTGCCCGTTCAGCCACCGGCTGCCGGACGACCCGATCATCTTCCCGAACATGCCGGGCGCCTCGCACATGCACAGCTTCTTCGGCAGCACGGTGACCAACGCCTACTCGACCACGCAGGACCTGCTCAACGCGAACAGCAACTGCAACCCGTCGATCGACAAGTCGTCGTACTGGATCCCGACGCTCTACAACAACAACACCCCGGTCGAGCCGACCACCGGCATCTTCTACTACCTGGGTGAGGGCGTCCGTGATGACCTGATCGCGCAGACCCAGCCGTTCCCGCTCGGCCTGCGGATCGTGGCCGGCAACGCGCGGGCGACCAGCCCGAGCGACAACACGATCGCGCGCTGGTCGTGCCTGCACGCCGGGCACGTCGGCTCGTCACCCGACTTCGTCACCTGCCCGGCCGGCACGATGCTGGAGTCCTACCTGGACTTCCCGCACTGCTGGGACGGCGTGAACCTGGACTCGGCCGATCACAAGAGCCACATGGCCTACCCGGTGAACAACGCGTGCCCGTCCAGCCACCCGGTTGTCGTGCCGAAGCTGCGGCAGGTCATGCGCTATCCGGTCAACGGCAACCCGGCGCAGTTCCGGCTGGCCTCCGGCGCGGGTTACACGATGCACGGCGACTTCTTCAACGCCTGGCCGGTGGACGAGCTGGCGCGGCGGGTGAACGACTGCATCCGCGTCATCGTCAAGTGCGGCACCGACGGACGACCCTGATGACCACGGGTGTCGCCGGCGGAGGACCTGACGGCGGCGGCACCCGTCCCCAGCGCGCTGCTATAACGGACCGCATGACAACCCGGCCCGCGCGCGGTGGGCAGCACCCGACGATGGATCAGGTCGCCGAGGCGGCCGGGGTGTCCCGGGCCACCGTCTCCCGAGTGATCAACGGCGCCCCGAGCGTGGACGCCAAGATCCGCGAGATGGTCCAGCGCGCGATCGCCCAGACCGGGTACGTGCCCAACGTGGCCGCCCGCAGCCTGGTCACCCGCCGCTCCAACTCGGTCGCGCTGGTGATCAGCGAGCCCGACCGGCCCGACAACCACTCGTTCCTCAACCGCATCTTCACCGACCCCTATTTCGGGCGGGTCACGGCGGGCGCCACGGGGGCGCTGCGCCCGCACGACATCCACCTGGTCGTCATCCCCACCGACTCCAGCGACCACCACCAGGTGATCCGCTACCTGCGGCAGGGCCACGTCGACGGCGTTCTGCTGATCAGCAGCCACGAGCACGACACGCTGCCCCGCCAGGTGCACGAGCTGGGCATCCCGGCGGTGGTCTCGGCCCGGCCCACCTCGCCGATCGCGGTCAGTTACGTCGACGTCGACCAGCGGCTGGGCGCCCGGCTCGCGGCCGAGCGCCTGCTCAGGCGGGGCTGCCGACGGCTCGCCACGATCAGCGGGCCGCTCGACATCCCGTCCGGGCTCGACCGCCTCGACGGCTTCCGGTCGTTCCTGGCCCAGCGGGGCTTCGGCGACGTGCCGGCGGTCGAGGGCGACTTCACCCGGGCCGGTGGCGAGGCGGCGGCCCGGCGGCTGCTCGACGACCACCCGGCCACCGATGGGCTTTTCGTCGCGAATGACCTGATGGCCGAGGGTGCCCTGCGCACTATGCAAGATCTGGGCCGGCGGGTGCCCGACGACATCGCCGTGGTCGGCTTCGACGACAGCAGCGCCGCGCTCGACTGCCGTCCGCTCCTGACCACGGTGCGTCAGCCGGTCGAGGAGATGGCCGCCGAGATGGCCGAGGTGCTGATGGCCCACATCGCGACGCCGGGCCGGCTGCCGCGCTCGGTCACGTTCCAACCCACCCTGGTCGTGCGCGACTCGGCATAGGTTGGGGGTATGGACATTCTCGTTGCCGGCGGCCACGGCCAGGTCGCCCTTCGCCTGCTCAAGCTGCTCGCCGATCAGGGTCACACCGCCCGCGGCCTGATCCGTACGCCGTCCCAAGCCGCTGATCTTCAGGCCGTCGGGGCGGTGCCCGTGATCGGTGACCTCGAAAACGACGCGTCCCTCTCGCCGTACGTGAAAGGAGCCGACGCGGTCGTCTTCGCGGCCGGCGCCGGTGCGGGCAGCGGCCCCGAACGCAAGCGCACTGTCGATCTCGGCGGTGCCGTCAAGCTCGCCGACGCCGCCGTCGACCAGGGCGTGCGCCGGTACGTGATGGTCTCCTCGATCGGCGCCCACGACCCGTCCTCGGGCGCCGGTTCGATGGGCCCCTACCTGGCCGCCAAGGGCGAGGCCGACGCGTACGTGACCTCGCGCGCGGACCTTGACTGGACGATCGTGCGCCCCGGGCATCTCACCGACGAACCCGGCACGGGCCTGGTCACCGTCAGCCGCGAGATGGGCGGTCGCGGCCCGGTTCCCCGCGACGACGTCGCCGCCGTACTGGCCGCCTGCCTGACCACGCCGGCCACGATCGGGCAGACCTTCGAACTGTTCGCCGGAACCACCCCGATCGACGAGGCCCTCCGGTTCTGACACCACATCGGAGGGTGAACAGGCGCTAACGTAGCGCTCATGGGGAGCGAGTCGGACGCGGGCGCGCTGCTGGCCGCGGGCAGCGAGGCGATGCTCGAGGCCGCCTTCCGCACCGGCGATTTCCTCCCCGCGTGGCAGTTGCTGGAGGGCGCGCGCCGCCAGGCCTGCGAGACCGAGCAACTCGTCGAAGAGGCGGCCGCCCTCTGCCGGCTGGGCATGCTGGCCCACTTCGCGGCGATCGGCGGCGACCTGCGGCGGGCCGACTGGGCCACCGAGGAACGGCTGTTCACCGCGGCGCTGCGCATCCAGCGCGAGGCGGGCGACGCGGCCGGGGCGGCCGAGTCGCTTTTCGGACTCGGCCTGGTCCACCAGGTGCTGCGCGGCGACTGGGCGACCGCGATGCCGTTCTACACCGAGGCGCTCGAGCTGGCCGAGCGCTACGCCGACGAGATGGTGCGCTCCGAGGTGCACCGCCACATCGGCTTCTTCCACGTCTTCGTGGCCGGCGACTCCGAGCGCGGGCTGCGGCACCTGCGCATGTCCCAGGTGCTGCGGGAACGCTACGGCGACCCGCGCCGGATCGCCACCGGCACCCTCGCGCTCGGCGAGGCCGAGCTGACCGCGGGCAACCTGCCCGAGGCGCTGCGGCTGCTGCGCGAGGCCGTGCACCAGGCCCGCAAGGCCGGCCTCTCGGCCCAGCGAATCGGCTGGGCCGAGCACGCCCTGTCCGACGCCGAACGCGCCGCCGCCTGATCCTCGAACGGCTGTCCTCTGACAGTCGGATGTCCGACGAATCGATCGCGGTGACTTCCGGCGGCCGTAAATTCAGGGTCGGAGCACCGAGCACTGCTGGTCACAGGGGGCGGCCTTGACCGAGCATCCCGACGCGTACCCGTTTTACCATCGTGTGGTCGGGATCGACCTCGGCACCAGCTCGTGCGCGGTCTCGGTGTGGGACGGCGCCAAGCTTCAGCTCGTGCGCGGCCCGACCGGGGCCATCACCCTGCCCGCCGCGGTCGGTCAGGACCGGTCCGGTCAGGTGATCGCCGGCGTCCCGCCCGCCGAGGACCCCGAGAACGTCATCGCCGGCATCAAACGCCGGCTCGGCAGCGGCGAGCGTGTCCGGTTCCGCGGCCGCACCTACATGCCCCGTGAGGTCTGCGCGTTCCTGCTCATCGAGCTCAAGCGGCAGGCCGAGGCGTTCATCGGCGAGCCCGTCCACGACGCGGTCGTGACCGTCTCGGCGGCGGCCGGCGAGGAGCAGCGGCGGTCCCTGCGCGAGGCGTCCGGGCTGGCCCAGCTCAACGTGCGCCGCCTGGTCGAGGACCCGGTCGCGGCCGCGATGGCGCTGCGCGCGGACACCCGCCCGGGCGTCTACGCGATCTACGACCTCGGCGGCGGCACCTTCGACGCCTCGGTCGTGCGCGTCGACGACGGCACGGTCGAGGTGCTCGGCACGGCCGGCGACGAGCGGCTCGGCGGCGACGACTTCGACGAGCTGATCGTCGGTCACGCGCTGCGCCAGATCCGCGAGCGGCACCACGTCGACCTCAGCCAGGACCCGGCGATCCGCCGCCGGGTGCGGTGGGAGGCCGAGATCCGCAAGCGCGAGCTGTCGACCGCCGACAACACCACGCTCGAGCTGCCGCTGCTCACCGCCACGGTCAGTGCCAGCGTGTCGCTGAACCGGCGTCACTTCGAGGCGATGATCGAGCCCGACCTGCAGCGCACGCTCGACCTGCTCACCGAGGCGATCGCCGCGGCCCGCACCGCGCACGGCGTGAGCTGGGCCGACATCGACCAGGTGGTGCTGGCCGGCGGGTCGACCCGGATCCCGGCGATCCGCGACCGGCTGGCCGGCTATCTCGGCTGGGGCGGCGCCCGCATCCGCACCGACCACGACGAGATGGTCGCGCGCGGCGCCGGCCTGGTGGCCCGCGACTACGAGCCGGCCTCGCTGTTCGAGGGCTCGCCGGTCGGGCTGCTCAGCGCCAGCCTGCGGTTGCGGGCCGAGCTCGCCGGGCCGGAGCCGCCGCTGGAGGCCGACGAGCCGGTCGAGACACCCGACCCACCCGGTCCGGCCGGGCCGCCGGCCGAGACCCCGGCCGATTTTCGCCGCGTGGCCGAGGCCACCTACATGCTGCTCCTGCAGGACGACGACCGGCTCGCGCTCGCCGCGGCCTACGGCGCCTTCATCACCGCGGTGCAGGCCGCGGCGAGCGACACCAGGCTGGCCGAGCTCGGCGCGGCCCTGAGCACCGAATACGCGAGAGCCGCGGCCGATTAGGCTGAGCTGATGCTGATCAGTTGCGGGGCTCCGGTGGCGGGAGCATGGGCCGGCCCGGTGTCGCTGGGCGAGTTCGCGGCGCGGGCCGAGCAGCTCGGCTACAGCGGGCTCTGGTCGTTCCAGCGGCTGCTGGTCGGCGCCGAGCAGGCGATGCTGCCGGTCTATCACAGCGTGCTCGACCCGATGATCGCGCTGACCTGGGCCGCCGCGCACACCAGCACGATCCGCCTCGGCGTCGCCGTGATCAACATTCCGTACGTGTCGCCGGCCTACCTGGCCAAGCAGGCCGCGACCCTCGACGTGCTGTCCGGCGGGCGACTCGACCTCGGCCTGGGCACCGGCTGGTCCGAGCCCGAGTTCCGGGCCACCGGCTCCGACCCGAACCCGCGCGGCCGGCGCGTGGCCGAATACCTGGCCGTGCTCGGCACCCTGTGGAACGACCCGGTGGCGTCCTTCGACGGCGACCTCTACCGGGTGCCGCCGAGCACGATGGCGCCGTCGCCGGTGCAGGCGGGCGGGCCGCCGGTGCTGCTCGGCGGTACGGCCGACGTGGCGCTGCGGCGGGCCGGCCGGCTGGCCGCGGGCTGGGTCAGCAGCAGCCGGCTGAGCTTCGACGAGGTCGCGCGCGGCACCCAGATCGTGCGGCGAGCGGCCGAGGAGGCCGGTCGAGACCCCGACGCCGTACGCATCGTGGTGCGCGCCGTCGTGCACCCGGGGCTGCGCGACGATGCCGTACCGCTGTCCGGTGGGTGGGATCAGATCCGGGCCGGCGCCGATCGCTACGCGGCCGCGGGCGTGACGGAACTGTTCTACGACCTCAACTGGGACCCGCTGATCGGGGCGCCCGACGCCGACCCGCGGGTGGCCCGGGAACGCGCCGAGGAGATCCTCACGGCGCTGGCCCCGCGCCGTTGACGTCACTTTGTGTTATCTAGCCCTCGCTGCCCGGCTGACAGCGTTGTCACGGGGCGTCGTGGCAGCAAGCACGTGACGTGGCCCACGCTCCCATCGGTCCGCCTGTCATAGCCGGGAGTACCTCCGGGGTAGCTCTTCGTCTATGTCACCGACAGTTCTGCGTAGACGCTCTTCGAACCGTGGAATAGCCCCGAATGGGGGTCCCAATCGTTATAGGGAATGGCCCGCGCCGCCCTATCGGACCCATTCCGAGGCTTACTCCGCGTAGTCCCGGCCGCACCGTCGGGCTGGCGCGACCACCACGGAACCGCGTCCCGTACGGCGGGATGGCCGTCGATACGGTCCCGGGTTCACGTCGCGACCGCAGATCTTGCGTCACCTGGGGTTCCTGACCGGAGGAATCAACGGCGCCCACCGGCCACGATCGACACTGCGCGGAAACTCGGCCGAAACAGCGACCTGCCGTCAACCCCGTTCATCTTCGATAACTTTGCGCAACAGTACGATTGCCCTCTGACTTTCCAATGCGGACATCGGAGACAAAGTTGATCGTCGATATGGGTGGTTTGAGGGGGAGCGCGGGGCTTCGCACCGTCCACAGGGGGCACTCGCAGTGACGTTGATCATGCACGACTTTCAGCGGGCCGTTATTCATTCGATGCGTCAACTCATTTCCTACGCCCCCGATTCGGGTTACCTTTCCCCCCGCAGCATCCGAAAACCTCTCACGCACGACGCATGTGAGGTGTGTCGTTCGATGGAGGTGACCGTCGCTTGGAACCGCTGATCGAAGAGGCCGAGCTCGCCCGCACAGGCGCGCCGACCGACGCGATGGCAGCGCCGACCGGTGGGCAGAACACGAAGGTGAACACCCGGCGGAAGTCGCCGACCCAGATCGCCCTCGCGCGCCTGCGCAAGGACAAGGTCGCAGTCGTCTGCGGGAGCATCTTCCTGTTCTTCGTACTTGTCGCGATCTTCGCGCCGTTGCTGGCCAAGCTGGAGGGTCAGGACACGACCACCCTTCATCAAGACCTGATCGACCAGTACGGCTTCCCGACGATCGGGCCGACGTCCGAGCACTGGTTCGGCGTCGAGCCACGCCTGGGCCGCGACCTGTTCGCCCGGTTCGTCTACGGCGCACGGCCGTCGTTCATCGTCGCCGGCTCGGTCACCGTGATCACGACGATCATCGGCGTCTGCTTCGGACTCATCGCCGGCTTCATCGGTGGCTGGCTCGACCGGGTGATCTCCTGGGTCATCGACTTCGTCCTGAGCCTGCCCTACCTGCTGTTCGCCATCGCCGTCCCGGCCGTGCTGCTTTCCTTCTTCGTCGGCACAGCCGAGGACGCGGCCGCGCAAGACGTGTCGACGGCACGCTTCTACGCCTTGATCATCGTGCTCTCCTTCTTCGGCTGGGCCAGCCTCGCGCGGCTCATCCGCGGCGAGGTGCTCTCGCTGCGCGAGCGGGAGTTCGTCGCCGCGGCGAAGGTGCTCGGCGTGCCGACGCACAAGATCCTTTTCAAGGAGTTGCTGCCGAATCTGGTGGCGCCCATCGTCATCTCGGTCTCGCTGGCCCTGCCGACCTACATCGTCACCGAGGCCGGCCTGACCTATCTCGGAGTCGGTCTCACCGAGCCGACCCCGTCCTGGGGCCTGACGATCGCCAACGCGCAGACCTTCTACCGGGCCGATCCGCTCTACCTGTGGATCCCGGTAGCGGCCATCACGATCGTCGTGCTTTCGCTGAGCCTGCTCGGTGACTCGATCCGTGACGCATTTGATCCCCGCACCCGACGGTGACGTGGTGACGCCCAGAATGAGAAGAGGAGAAATGGCAAGGCGATTTACTGTCGCTGTAGCGGCAACCGCCGCCGCGGCGCTCGGCCTCGCAGGCTGCAGCAGCCCGTCGTCGAACAACGACAACACGGGCGGTGCGAACGACACCGGCAAGATCACCCAGCACGCCAACGCGACCGACCCGAACGCGAAGGGCCCGGCGAAGGACGTTCCCGGTTCCCGCAAGGGCGGCAACCTCACCGTGCAGGCGCAGGTCACGCCGAACACGTTCGACCCGACGGACATCTACTACGTCGACTCGAACGAGATCGGCAAGATGATCTTCCGCACGCCGACCCAGTTCGACATCCGTGACGGCAAGCCCACGCTCGTCCCGGACCTCACCGACCTGGGCACCCCGTCGGCCGACAAGCTGTCGTGGACGTTCAAGATGCAGCCCGGCATCAAGTACGAGGACGGCACCGAGGTCAAGGTCGAGGACCTGGCGTACTCGATCAAGCGGTCCTTCGCGCACGACGTGTTCCAGAACGGCCCCACGTACCAGATGTCGTACTTCAAGGACGGCGACAAGTACAAGGGCCCGTACAAGGACGGCGACACCTACGCCGGCGTGGAGACCCAGGGCACCGACACCCTGATCATCCACCTGTCGAAGCAGTTCCAGGACCTGCCGTTCTACCTGACCTTCCCGATGTTCACCCCCATCCCGAAGGCCAAGGACACCAAGCAGGAGTACAAGAACCACCCGCTGTCGACGGGCCCGTACAAGTTCAAGTCCTACCAGGCCGGCACCTCGCTGGTCCTGGAGAAGAACACGAACTGGGACCCGAACACCGACCCGGCTCGCCACCAGTACCCGGACACCGTCAACTTCAAGTGGGGCGTTGACGCCGTCAAGGCGCAGCAGGCGATCCTGAACAGCTCGGGCACGGAAGACGCGAACTCGATCAACTACGACAACGTTGACGCGACGCTGATCCCGCAGCTCACCGGTGACAAGAAGGAGCAGCTGGTTCAGGGCGAGAGCCCCTGCAACCGCGTGTTCCAGCTCGACACCCGCAAGATCCCGCTGGAGGTCCGCAAGGCGATCGCCAAGGCGTACCCGTACGACGCGATCTACAAGGCCGCTGGTCTGAGCGACTACGTCGCCGAGCGTTCCAGCACCATCCTGCCGCCCTCGGTTCCGGGCTACGAGAAGTACACCCCGGTCGAGGACCTGGACGGCGAGGGCGCGGGCGACCCGGCCGCGGCCAAGGCGATGCTGGAGGCCGCCGGTAAGGCCGGCTTCGAGCTCAGCTGGTACTACGACAACACCAAGCCGATCGCGCAGCAGGTCGCCCAGGTTCGCGCCGACGCGCTGACCAAGGCCGGCTTCGTCGTCAAGCCGATCGGTGTCGCCACGGCCGACCTCCGCAAGAAGGTCGGCGACTACGACGCCCCGGTCAACATGGGCCAGAGCCCGGCCGGCTGGTGCTCGGACTGGCCGTCCGGCGGTTCGTGGTTCCCGGTCCTCTTCCGCTCGCAGAGCATCGACGAGGGTCAGAGCTGGGGCATGCTGAGCGACAAGGCTCTCGACAAGGAGATCGACGACATCGCCAGCCTCCCGGCTGACCAGTCGCAGTCGAAGTGGGCTGCTCTGGACAAGAAGATCCTGGAGCAGTACGTCGCGATCCCGTGGTACTACGACAAGATGGCCGTCATCAAGGGCAAGAACGTCGGCACCACGACCGGCGACCCGACGATGGGCGTCCCGAACTTCGGCAACATGTACCTCAAGAGCTGAAGTCCGCGTTAGACGGTAGTAACAAGCAGTAAACCGGGGTGGTCCGGTCCGCGTCCTCCGACGGCGGGCTGGGCCACCCCGGGCGTAAGTCGAACCGGCGTGACGGCAACCGTTCCCGCCCGCCGTCGTAAACCACCGGGAACACCCACCCGGCGCCGTGATGAAAGAGGAGCAAGCGGTGCTGCTGTACATCTTGAAACGCGTCCTGAGCGCGATCTCCGTCGTGATCGTGACGCTGGTGGCCAGCTTCGCGTTGTTCTTCCTGGCGCCCACCGACCCGGCCGGCGTGATCTGCGGCCCGCGCTGCACCCCCGACCGGGTGGCCGACATCGAGAACAGCCTCGGCCTGAACAAGCCGGCGCTGGAGCAGATCGGCAGCTACATGAAGGGCATCGTCGTCGGGCGCGAGTACAGCGCCGGTGGCACCGTCCAGCACTGTGACGCGCCCTGCCTCGGCTACTCGTACACCCTCGGCCAGCCGGTGACCAAGCTCCTCGCGCAGGCGCTGCCGGTCACCATCTCGATCGTCATCGGCGGCGCGGTCGTCTATCTGATCGTCGGCGTCCTCGCCGGCACGATCGCCGCCCAGGTCAGAGGGAGCTCGCTCGACAAGGCGGTGGTCGGCACGACGTTGTTCGTGCAGTCGATCCCCTACTTCGTCTTCGCGCTGATCGTGGCCCTCTACGCCACCTTCCTGCCGGAAACGCGCTATACCCCGTTCCTGGAGAATCCGCTGACCTGGGCCAGCGGGTTACTCGCGGCCTGGCTCTGCATCGGCGTCACCAACGCGGCGGCGTACACGCGCTACTCCCGGGCCTCGATGATCGAGACGCTCGGCCAGGACTACATCCGCACCGCGACCTCGAAGGGCATCAGCCGCCGCCGCGTCGTCTATCGGCACGGCCTGCGCGCGGGCCTCACCCCGGTCGTCACGATCTTCGGCATCGACCTCGCGTTCCAGCTCACCGGCGCGATCTTCACCGAGAGCATCTTCGGCCTGCCCGGCCTGGGCCAGCTCACCCTGCGGGCCTTCGGCCAGTACGACCTGCCCGTCCTGCTGGGCGGTGTGCTCGTCGGCTCGGTGGTCCTCGTGTTGATGAACCTCGTCGTGGACATCGCGTACACCATCCTCGACCCCCGGGTACGCCTCGGATGACCCCGCGCAGCGTTCCCCTCTCCCCACCCCGCAGCACGAAGGCGGCAGCATGAGCGACACGACCACTCCGGGCCCGCAGACGGTGACCCGCGTTCCCCGCGAGACGGCGGCGAGCGAGGAGGCCTATCTCGAGGTCACCGACCTGCAGGTGCAGTTCCCGACGGCCGACGGCCTGGTCCGGGCCGTGCAGGGCCTGAGCTACTCGGTCCCGCTGCGCCGCACCCTGGCGATCGTCGGCGAGTCCGGCTCGGGCAAGAGCGTCTCCAGCATGGCGGTCCTGGGCCTGCACGACCGCAAGGTCGCCCGCATCTCCGGGTCCATCAAGGTCGGTGGCCGCGAGGTCGTCGGCATGAGCGACAAGGACCTCGAGGGCTACCGCGGCGGCGACGCGGCGATGATCTTCCAGGACCCGCAGTCGTCCCTGCACCCCTACTTCACGGTCGGCGACCAGATCGTGGAGTCGTACCGGGCGCACCACAGTGTCAGCAAGCGCAAGGCCAAGGACCGGGCGATCGACATGCTCGGCCGGGTCGGCATCCCGAACCCGCGCCGCCGCGTCGACCAGTACCCGCACGAGTTCTCGGGCGGCATGCGGCAGCGCGCGATGATCGCTATGGCGCTGGTCAACGACCCCAAGCTGCTGATCGCCGACGAGCCGACCACGGCCCTCGACGTGACCGTGCAGGCGCAGATCCTCGACCTGATCGCCGACCTGCAGCGTGACTTCGGCTCCGCGGTCGTCTTCATCACGCACGACCTCGGGGTGGTGGCCGAGATCGCCGACGACATCCTGGTGATGTACGCCGGCACGGCCGTCGAGCACGGGCCGGTCAACAAGATTCTCGGCGAGCCCCTGCACCCGTACGCCTGGGGTCTGCTCGAAAGCATCCCGGCGCTGACCGGTGAACCCCAGCCGCTGCACCCGATCCCCGGTTCGCCGCCCAGCCTGCTGGCCGTGCCGAGCGGCTGCCCGTTCCACCCGCGGTGCGAGTTCAAGGACCGCGTGCCGGGTGACCTTTGCACCACCCTCAAGCCGGACCTGATCTCGCGGACGTCGGACCACGGTCGCACCTCGCGGTGCCACCTGAAGGACCCCGACCGGATCTTCGAGATCGACGTCCTGCCCCGGCTGCCTTAGGACCGACCATGACCACTGAGACCACCGCGAAGAAGTCGGGCGTCCGCTCGGTGCCCGGAGCGCCGCTGCTCGAGCTCGAGAACGTCAAGATGCACTTCAAGACCAAGGGCGACGGCTTCCTGTCCCGCGGCACCAAGTGGGTGCAGGCCGTCGACGGCGTCGACCTGACCCTCAAGCCGGGCGAGACGCTCGGCCTGGTCGGCGAGTCCGGCTGCGGCAAGTCGACCACCGCGCGGCTCATCACCCGGCTGCTCGAGCCGACGAACGGCCAGATCCGTTACCAGGGCGTGGACATCGCGCACATGTCGGAGCGCCAGTTGCGCCCCTACCGCCGCGAGATCCAGCTCATCTTCCAGGACCCGTACTCGTCGCTGAACCCGCGGCACACGGTCGGCACGATCGTCGGCACCGCGCTGCGCACGCACGACATGGTGGCCAAGAGCGGCGAGCTGGCTCGCGTGCAGGAGCTGCTCGAGGTCGTCGGCCTGAACCCGGAGCACTACAACCGCTACCCGCACGAGTTCTCCGGCGGTCAGCGCCAGCGCATCGGCATCGCCCGCGCGCTCGCGGCCCGGCCGAAGATCATCGTGGCTGACGAGCCGGTGTCGGCGCTCGACGTGTCGATCCAGGCCCAGGTCATGAACCTGCTCGAGAACCTGCGCAAGGAACTCGGCATCGCGTTCGTCTTCATCGCGCACGACCTCGGCGTGGTGCGGCACTTCTGCGACCGCGTCGCCGTCATGTACCTCGGCCGGGTCGTCGAGGAGGGTCCGCGCGACACGCTCTACGAGAAGCCGCAGCACCCGTACACCCAGGCTCTTCTCTCCGCGGTGCCCGACATCGGCGTGGTGCGCGGCGTCCCGCCGAAGAACCGGATCCGCCTGGTCGGTGACGTGCCCAGCCCGGTCGACCCGCCGTCGGGCTGCCGGTTCCGTACGCGCTGCTGGAAGGCACAGGACATCTGCACGACCAACGACCCGGCTCTCGAGGAGAAGGCCGTGGGCCAGCGGGTGGCGTGCCACTTCGCCGAGCCGCCGGTCGAGTCGATCGTGGCTGAGATCGCCTGAGTTCCGCACACGAAAAAGCCGCGCTGATTCCAGCGCGGCTTTTTCGTGTCAGGCGGCGGCGGCCGCCAGTTCGCTCGAGCGGGGGTCGTTGACCACCGGGATGCGAAGCGTCACCACTCCGCCGTCACAGTTGGCCTCGAGCCGGTCGGTGTCGAGGTTCTCGGTCGCGGACAGGTCGACCTCGCGCGTCACCGGGGCGACGGCCGGTGTGCCGGCCACGTCCTCGGTCGCGCGGCGCTCGGCGCGCACGGTCAGGACACCGTCGTCCACCGAGACGTCGATGTCGGCCTTGTCGATGCCCGGCAGATCGATGTCGACATAGAAGGTCCCGTCGATCCGGTACGCGGCGAGGCGCGCCCCGGAGCTGCGGGTGGTGTCGAACACGCGGCAGGTGAGCTGATCGAGCTCCCGAACCGTCGCGCCGTGAGGCGACATTTTGGTTTCCTCCAGGCGGAGTTCTCTTCTGCGGGGACCTGACAGGTAGGACCAGGCCCGGTTTTGACCAACGGAGATTCTCGCCCCGGAATTCCCCTACGCACATGACCGGCGTCACGATCCGGCCGAATCTTTCGTTACGATCTGTTGTCGTCCTGCCGTTCGCCGGCCACCCGCCGTATCCCTGCTGGCCAGGGCGTTTTACGTGATCAAGGGCTGGCCCCCGGCATCGCTCGGTGCTTTTTGTCGTCAGCACTCAGCGTGATGACGCGCTCTTCGAACACGTGTTCTATAGTGGCGACGTGGCCATCCTGCACGCCGACCTCGACGCCTTCTACGCGTCGGTCGAGCAGCGTGACGACCCCGGGCTGCGTGGCCGGCCCGTGCTGGTCGGGGGCGGTGTCGTGCTCGCCGCGAGCTACGAGGCCAAGGCCCGGGGCGTACGCACCCCGATGGCACTCGGCCGGGCCCGGGCGCTGTGCCCCGACGCGATCGTCGTGCCCCCGCGCATGAAGGCCTACTCGACCGCCAGCAAGGCCGTCTTCGAGATCTTCCGCGACACGACGCCCCTGGTCGAGGGCATCTCGATCGACGAGGCGTTCCTCGACGTGAGCGGCCTGCTGCGGGTCAGCGGCACCCCGCGCGAGATCGCCGCCCGCCTGCGGGCCGAGGTGCGCGAACGCGTCGGCCTGCCGATCACGGTCGGCATCGCCGGCACGAAGTTCCTGGCCAAGGTGGCCAGCGCGGTCGGCAAGCCCGACGGCCTGCTCGAAGTGCCGGCCGGGGGCGAGCTGGCCTTCCTGCACCCGCTGCCCGTCGAGCGGCTCTGGGGCGTCGGCCCGGTCACCTCCGGCAAACTGCGCGAACGCCGCATCGACACGGTCGGCGACGTGGCCCGGGTCGGCGAGGCCGCGCTGGTGGCGATGCTCGGGCCCGGCGCCGGGCGCCACCTGCACAACCTCGCCCACAACCGCGACCCCCGGCGCGTGCGGGTCGGGCACCGCCGCGGCTCGATCGGCGCCCAGTCGGCCCTGGGCCGCCGCCCGCGCCCGTTCACCGAGATCGAGGCCACGCTCGACGCCCTGGTCGACCGCGTGACCCGGCGCATGCGCGGCGCCCACCGGGCCGGCCGCACGGTCACGGTGCGCCTGCGGTTCGACGACTTCGGCCGGGCCACCCGCTCGCGGTCTCTGCTCAAGGCCACGATGCAGACCCGCACGATCGCCACGACCGCCCGCGACCTGCTGCACGAGGCCCACGATCTGATCGCCGTACGTGGACTGACCTTGGTCGGGGTTGCGGTGACCAACCTCGACGGCGACGGACACGTGCAGCTCTCGCTCTTCGACGCCGCGAGCGACGAGCGGCTCGACGTGGCCATGGACGCCGTCCGCGACCGCTTCGGCTCGACGTCGCTGACCCGCGCGGCCACGATCGGCCGCGAGCTCGGGCCATCCGTCCCGATCCTCCCCGACTGACCCGTTATCTTTCCGTGACCTGAAAGCCAGAACTGAAGCCCCGCCGAGCGCATCACAACGGTCGTACGAAACAAAAACAGCGGGGGGAAAGGGAAGACGATGCGACGTACGGTTTCGGTTCTGGTGGGGGGTTGCAGCTACCTTCAGCTCGTCGTGAAAAGCCAGAACTGCTTCGAGTGACCCGCTCTGCCGTGCGCTTCAAGGGCTCGGGCACACTGGTGCGGGTGCGGAAGATCAGTCTGATCGGGATCGGCGCGGGCGACCCGGACCACCTCACCCTGCAAGCGGCCAAGGCGATCGGGCGTACCGACGTCTTCTTCCTGCTCGACAAGGGCGAGATCAAGGCCAGCATGATCGACCTGCGGGAGCGGATCATCCGCGGCTACTCGAAGCCGACCCGCCGCATGGTCTCGCTGCCCGACCCCGACCGCGACCGTACGCCGGCCGACTACGAGGGCACCGTCGTCGACTGGCGGCACCGGCGCGCGCTGGCCATCGAGGAGATGCTGGTCGAACATCTCCGCGAGGACGAGACCGGGTCCTTCCTGGTGTGGGGCGACCCGACCCTCTACGACTCGTCGATCGCGATCCTCGACGAGATCCTCGCCCGGGGTGAGATCAGCTTCGAGTACGAGGTGATCCCCGGCATCAGCAGCGTGTCGGCGCTCGCCGCCAAGCACCGCACGCCGCTGAACCGGGTCGGCCGGCCGTACGAGGTGACGACCGGCCGGCGACTGGCCCAGGGCTGGCCGGACGGCGTCGACGACGTGGTCGTCATGCTCGACGCCCAGCAGGCCTTCACCTCCTACCCCGAGGCGGAGATCTTCTGGGGCGCCTATGTGGGGACGCCCGACGAGATCCTGCGCTCGGGTCGCGTGGCCGACGTGGGCGACGAGATCGTCGCGGCTCGCACCGAGGCCCGCGAACGGCACGGCTGGATCATGGACACCTATCTGCTGCGGAGGCCACCGGCCTGACTCGCGTCCCGCACGGCGGCCGCCGGCTTGACTCGAGCGGCCAGGGCGTAGAGCACGACCGCGGGCAGCACGAACAGGCCGGCGACCGAGATGCCCGAGCCGATCGCACCGCGCTGCGCCACCACGCCGGCCGGCGGGCCACCGGCGACCTGGCCGAGGGCATCGGCCTGGGCCACGATCGAGAAAACGGTGGCCCGGGAACCGGGTTCGGTCGCCGAGACGAGCCATATGTTCAGGATCGGTGCGGCGGAGTCGCGCAGGAGGCGTACGCCCAGGTAGAGACCGACCGCCGTCCACCAGTGATTACTCAGGCCTAGAGCGATCATGCCGACGGCGGTGGCCGCCTGCACCACCGCCAGGACGCGGCCGATCCGCTGCGGCCGTACGACGTCGATCCACCGCCCGGCCAGGCCGGTGACCACGATGGACCCGAGCGCGGCGAACGCGGCCAGGGCGCCGAAGACCAGCTCGACGGGGTGGTCGCCGAGCAGCGGCAGCAGGAAGGGCTGGCTCAGACGGTCGAAGCCCTCGCTGCTCATGCCGGCGAACAGGGTGCCGCCGACGATGGCGACCAGGACACCACTGAGCCGCACGCCGCCCTTTCTCGTTGCCGGGGTCCAGTTGTTCTCCGTCATCACTGCGGCCAGCAGAACACCGAGGGCCAGGGTGAGGACGGCGCCGACTACGATGGGCAGGGCCGGCTCGACGGCGGTGAGGGCGACCGCGGCGCCGATGCCGAGCAGCGTCCCGGCCTGGGCGAGCTGACCCCCGCGTACAAAGGCCTTGGTCACTTGCTCTTGATCGATCTCGCTGGAGGCCCACGCCTCCTCGGCGCCGTCGACGCAGACCGCGCCGATCGCCCAGATCACGTTGGCGACGAGGATCGCGGCGTAGGTGGGCAGCAGACCCCAGACGAGCAGGCCCGCGCCCATCAGCAGATAGCCGACGACCACCGACAGGCGACGGCTGTAGCGGTCGGCGATGACACCGGTCGGCACCTGCGCGACGAAGCAGACAGCCTCCATCAGGGTGCCGACCAGCACGAGCTGAAGCGGCGACAGCCCGACGACCGTCGCCTGATAGATCAGGTTGAGGGTGAACGCGGTCTTGGCGGCGAACGAGCCGACACCGCAGAGGAGCAGATAGAGACCGTACGGGGACATGCGTGATCGCTCCGGGAAGACTCGGCTTTCCCGGTGCCAGGAGGTGCGCTGCTGCTCTTACAGGGTCATCGGGGGCCCGGCAGTCGGCGCACAGCACCGGTCGATTCAGCGATGCCGCCCCGAGTTGTCATGCGGCCATGCTGATGATCATCGACCGGTGCTGTCAAACCCTATTTGCCCCTGGAGATCGTCTCGGGGGTCAGGCCGTAGTGGCCGGCGACCTCGTACAGCCGCTGCTCGCCGCGGCCGAGAGTGAAGCGGTGCCCGTCCGGGTCTTCGACGACGAAGTCCCGCATGCCGTAGGGGCGGGAAGCGACGGGGTCGACGATGTCGGCGCCGGCCTGGCGATACTCGGCGCACAGGGCGTCGGGATCCTCGACGTACACGTACGACTCTTGGGCCCTGGGCGGCTCGTCGCCCGCCCAGGGTACGAGCAGCAGCATCTCGATCTCCCCGCTGGCCAGGGCGGCGAGGCTGTCGTCGGCGGTGCGCCAGGCCAGGCGGAAACCGAGCGCGTCCTGGTAGTAGGCGATCGAACGGTCCAGGTCGGTGACGGGCAGCCGGGGCATCATATGCAGCCAGGTCGTGGGGTCTGTGGTCATCGTGTCCTCCTTGGTCAGCGCGTCCACGGCCTCCAGCAGGCGGCGGACTTCGTCGAGGCGGGCCTCCAGCCGCGCGCGATGCTCGAGGAACATCCGGCGCCGCTCGGTTTCGTCGGCGCCGGCCAGCACGCGGCGAACGTCGGCGATGGGCATGTCCAACGACCGGAGCAACGCGATCACCCGCGCCGCGCCGGTCTGCCCACGCGTGTAATAGCGGTATCCGGACTGTTCTTCGCGCCCGTCCGGCTCGAGCAGCCGCAGCCGGTCGTACCGTCGCAGTTGCGGAACGCTGAGCCCGACCAGCTCGGCGAACTGTCCGATCTGCCATCGATCTTCTTTCACAACGCCGATTCTGCGAGCCTGACCCGAGTGAGGGTCAAGGCCGATCGGACTCCCTGCGAGTTCGGCCACTTCGGTGGCCGTGATCGTCACCGGCATCGGCGTGCCTCGTTGAGACAAAAGGATCACGTTCTCGTGGAGGCGAAGTCATGGAAATCACGCTGTCCGTCTCCGCGGACGAGAGCATCGAAATGATGGGGAGCCTGCGAGATTGGCTCAGCTACGAGCCGGAGTTGACGGGTTTGGTCACTCCCTTGCCAACTGCCAATAATCCGGGTGTGCTCTCGTGGACGACGGATGCGCTGCTCGTCGCGGTGGGCAGCGGAGGGACGCTGTCGGTCCTGGCCGCGTCCCTGGGGGTTTGGCTCAGCCAGCCGCGCAATGCCGACGTGCGGATAGAGATTCGTGACGGAGCGGGCCGGTCCGTGGTCATCGACGCCAAACGCGTGAAGGATCCAGAAAGGCTGATCAGCGAAGCTTTTGCCGACCGCACAGAAGGCGAGCACGAAATCAGTGCTTCCTGACCCGGCATCGTCACGGGCTGTCCTGATCGGATCCGGATCTTTCGTATCCGACTCCCTGTCGAACTATCCCGCGATCGGCGACAGCGTTGCCGGCATGGCGAGTCTCCTGACCGGCGCCCACGGATTGAGCCTGCCAACCTCGCACTGCACTGTCGTGTCGGCGAACGCCGATGCCCGCGAAGTGGGCAAGGCGCTGCACGTCGCAAGTCGAGCGGCCACTGACCTCCTGGTCGTCTACTACGCCGGGCACGGCCTCGTGAGCAAGCGCGGCGCGCTCTACCTGGCCCTCGCCGACACCGACCACCAGTGGCTCAATCTCTCGGCCCTTGACTTCGAGGACGTCAAAGAGTTCTGCACCGACACCCGGGCGCGACGCCGCCTGGTCATCCTGGACTGCTGCTACAGCGGACGGGCGATCGGCGAGCCGCTGTCGGCGACGATGGCGGGAATTCTCGACAAGGTCAGTATCTCCGGGACCTTCACCCTGACCGCCGCACCCGCGAACCGCGAGGCTTTGGTCATTCCCGGAGAGCGGTACACCGCTTTCACCGGCCGGCTTCTGAGTCTTCTGAACGACGGTGACCCCGAAGGTCCCGAGTTCTGGACCCTGGATGAAATTTATCTACGCCTGCGCACCAGCCTCCTCAGCGAGAACCTTCCGGAACCGCAGAGATCCGGCACCAAAACCATCGACAAACTTTCGATCGCCCGCAACCGGCTCTTCGGCAATGTCACACGAGCCGTCGTCGACCTGACCGACGACGCCGGCCAAAGCCCGCAACGCCTCCAATATCCGCTGGAGCGCTTCATCTCCGTGCCGGTGCGGCCGAGGCGAATCGAAGAGCCCGTTTGGGCCCGCTTCGAATCCTCGCTCCGCCGGATCGTCGGCCCCCACGTCTCGGGCACCATCGACTTCCATGACGTCATGAACCGGCTGCAGCGTGAAGCCGCGCGGATCGTCGTCTCGGCCGACGGGGACAGATGGGTGCCACACCGTTACACGGTGAGCCTGTCGGGCGACGACTTCTCGTCCTATTTCTCGGTGGTACAGCTTCTCGCCCAATGCCTGGCGGAAAGCCAAGCGAATTTCGTGGGGTCGGGCGGGTGGGACATCGCCGATGAGATCACGGTCGAGCTCAGGAAAGATCCGCTGCTGAACAGAGGGATCTATCGTGTCACCGCCGACTGAGCGTCGGGTGACGCCCAGAAAAGCTTCAGGCGGCGCCTCGTCGGTGGTTTCACCGTGATCGTCGCGCTGACGGTGCTTGTCGGGGTCGCGTCGATCGCCACCGTGATCACGGTCATCCGCAGCAAGGATGTGGTGGTGGCGTTGGGAACCCAGCAACTGTCCGACAGCCTGGAACTCAGTATCTCCATCGAACGACGCATCGAACACTACCGAGCGTATCTGCTCAACGGTTCACAGGAATTTCTGACGGCCCTCGCCGTCGACCGCCAGCAGTTCCTCGCCAAGTCCGCGGATCTTCGCGCGGAGGTTCAGGATCCGAGAGCACTCCGCCTGCTCAGCGAGGTGTCCGAGGCGGAAAGCGTCGCTTCGGCGTGTCGCCGCGCTGTTGTCGGCGGCTGACGACGCCGGCCACGAGATCAAGCTGTCCGCCGAGCAGCAGACCTCCGCGGTCGAACAGATCACCATCGCCGCCGGCGAAGCCGCCCGGATCACCCGCAAGACCGAAGCCGACGCGGTACAGACCAGGAACACGGCCGCGCATCTGTCATCGCTGTCGCGAGATCTGCGGCACATCGTCGGCGCAAGTTACTGACGAACGCCCCCAGAACCCCCACCCGCCCCGACGGGCACCCGGGCGCGGCCGCCAGGGTCCGGAAGATTTCGTCGGGGGCGCGGGGAATGATGGGGCTGTGAACTTCCGGTCGATCTATCAGCACGGGTTCGCGCGGGTTGCCGCGTGCACCAACCACGCCGTCATCGCCGATCCGGCCGCGAACGCCGCCGCGATTCTTCGCCTGGCCCGCGAATGCTCCGACCAGGGCGTCTCCGTGGCGCTCTTCCCCGAGTTGGGCCTCTGCGGCTATTCGATCGAGGACCTGCTCATGCAGGACGTCCTGCTCGACGACGTCGAGACTGCCCTGGCCACCGTGGTGACCGGCTCGACCGACCTGATGCCGCTGCTGGTCATCGGCGCCCCGCTGCGCCACCGCAACCGGGTCTACAACTGCGCGGTCGTCATCCACCGGGGCCGGATCCTCGGCATCGCGCCCAAGTCGTACCTGCCGAACTACCGTGAGTTCTACGAGAAGCGCCAGATCGCGGCCGGTGACGACGAGCGTGGCGGTTTCTACCGGAACGACATCCCGTTCGGCACCGACCTGCTCTTCGCCGCCGAGGACATTCCGGGCCTCGTCGTGCACGTCGAGATCTGCGAGGACATGTGGGTGCCGATCCCACCCAGCGCCGAGGCGGCCCTGGCCGGGGCGACCGTGCTGCTCAACCTCTCCGGCAGCCCGATCACCGTCGGGCGGGCGGAGGACCGCCGGCTGCTGTGCAAGTCGGCGTCGGCGCGCTGCCTGGCCGCGTACCTCTATGCCGCCGCGGGTCTGGGCGAGTCGAGCACCGACCTGTCGTGGGACGGGCAGACGATGATCTACGAGAACGGGAGTCTGCTGGCCGAGACCGACCGGTTCCCGATCGACGACCGCATGGCGATCGCCGACGTCGACCTCGACCTGTTGCGTCAGGAACGGCTGCGGATGGGCAGTTTCGACGACAACCGGCGCACCCATGCCGCCCGGACGAGCGGCTTCCGGACCGTACGGTGGCAGTTGAACGCCCCTGACGAAGACCTCGGCCTGCGGCGCCGGGTCGAGCGGTTCCCCTTCGTGCCGGCCGACGTCCAGCGGCTCGCGTTGGACTGCTACGAGGCGTACAACATTCAGGTCGCGGGTCTGCAGCAGCGGCTCGGCGCGATCGGGAACCCCAAGGTCGTCATCGGGGTCTCGGGCGGGCTCGACTCGACGCACGCTCTGCTGGTGGCCGCGCAGGCGATGGACCGGGCCGGCCGGCCGCGCAGCGACATCCTGGGCTTCACCATGCCGGGCTTCGCCACCAGCGCGAACACCAAGGACAACGCTCTGCGACTGATGCAGGCGCTGGGCGTGACCTCGGCCGAGCTCGACATCACGGCGACCGCCAAGTTGATGCTGTCGGAGATGGATCACCCCTTCGCCTCGGGCGAGCCCGTGTACGACGTCACGTTCGAGAACGTGCAGGCCGGGCTGCGCACCGACTATCTGTTCCGCCTGGCCAACCAGCGCGGCGGGATCGTGCTGGGCACGGGCGACCTGTCCGAGCTGGCGCTGGGCTGGTGCACCTACGGCGTCGGCGATCAGATGAGCCACTACAACGTCAATGGGGGCGTACCCAAGACCCTCATGCAACACCTGATCCGCTGGGTCGTGTCGAGCAGGCTGTTCGACGACGAGGTCGGCGACGTGCTCAGCGCGGTGCTCGACACCGAGATCAGCCCCGAGCTGGTGCCGGGCGAGCAGCTTCAGTCGACCGAGAGCACGATCGGCCCGTACGCCCTGCACGATTTCGCCCTGTTCCACGTGCTCCGCTACGGCATGCGCCCGTCGAAGATCGGCTTCCTGGCCTGGCACGCGTGGCACGACGCGACCGGCGGGGCGTGGCCGCCGAACTTCCCCGAGCCCAAGCGCATCGCGTACGACCTCCCGGAGATTCGCCACTGGCTCGAGACCTTCTGCCGCCGGTTCTTCGCGTTCGCCCAGTTCAAGCGTTCCGCGATGCCGAACGGCCCGAAGGTGTCAGCGGGCGGATCGCTCTCCCCGCGCGGCGACTGGCGCGCCCCCTCCGACGGCAACGCCAACGCCTGGCTGCGCGACCTCGAGCGCTGGGACTCGGTGAACGCCTGGGAGAAGAACTAGGGCCGAAGTACCCGAAAGCAACCAGCCGAAGGCCTCAAGGTGGGGTCGAATGCTCCGATCTATCGGCTCGACCGCCCACTCCGGGTGGCCGTGGCGGACCGGAGACACCTATGGCAGCCAGCACCGAAGAGCGCCCGACGGGGGGGTATCGCCTCTGCCTGCTCGCGGGCGCGTTCGTCGCCGCGTTCGCCTTCGTGCTGGGCACCGGGGCCGGCGGCGCCGCCCTCGCCCAGGCCGTCTCGAACTTCGGTCTGTGCTTCGCCGCGCTCGCGGCCGCCGCTGCCTGCCTGTGGCGTTCCCGGCGGTTCAGCGGACGCCGCCGCGGAGGCTGGGCCCTGATCGGTCTCGGCGTGCTCAGCTGGGGTCTCGGTCAGGGCACGTGGCTCTACCTCGAGACGTTCCGCGGCGACCAGGTGCCGTTCCCGTCCCCGGCCGACCTCGGCTATCTCGGCATGGTCGTGCTCGCCCCGATCGGCCTGCTCGTGCTGCCCAGCCGCGCGCAGACCCTGGCCAACCGGGCCCGCAGCGTCATCGACGGCCTGATGGTGGCCGCCTCGCTCGTACTGATGGCCTGGATCTTCGTGGTGCAGCCGCTGCTCGACTCGGCGACCAGTTCGACGCTCGCGCTCTGCGTCAGCCTGACCTACCCGCTCGGCGACGTCGTCATCGTCACGATGGTGCTCTACATGCTCGCGCAGCAGCGGCGCGATGGACGGGCCTTCGCCCAGCTCGCCCTCGTCGGCGCCGGCATCGCGGCGTTCGCGGTCTCCGACATCGGCTACGCCTACCTCAACCTGCTCGGCAGCTACAACTCCGGCGGGGTCACCGACATCGGCTGGTTCACCGGCTTCTCGCTCATCCTGGTGGCCGCCCTGATGCCCGCGCGCGGTGCCGAGGAGACGACCGAGGTCGACACCGGGCAACCGGTCGGCATCCTCCTCCCGTACGTGGCTGTGCTCGCGGCCCTGTTCACGTCGGTCATCTGGTATGCCACGACCGGCCACTCCAACCCCGTGGTGGCGTACACGCGCTCTGTCTTGATCTTGCTGATCGTCGCGCGTCAGCTTCTGACCCTGCGCGAGAACCGCAACCTCACCCGTACGCTCGAAGCCCGGGTCGAGGCTCGCACGGCCGAACTGTTCGCCAGCGAGCAGCGGTTCCACGCCCTGGTGCAGCACAGCTCCGACGTCGTCACCGTGGTCAGCCCCGAGGCCGACGTGCTCTACCAGAGCGAGTCGGCGCAGCGCGTCTTCGGCTACCAGGCGCGGGCCCTCGCCGGCCGTCGCCTCACCAAGCTGCTCGACCCCGAGTCGGGCATCCGCCTGGCTCAGGCGTTGCGGCAGGTCGCCGGGCACCCGTACGCCACCACGGTGCTGGAGCTGACCGTCCGGCACCGCGACGGCCGCCTGCGGCAGGCCGAGCTCACCATCACCAACCTGCTCAGCGACCCCAACGTGGCCGGGCTGGTGCTCAACACCCGCGACATCAGCGAGCGCAAGGAGTTGCAGGACCAGCTCGTGCACGAGGCCTACCACGACGCGCTCACCCAGCTGGCCAACCGCGCGCTGTTCCGTGAGCGGGTCGCCGCGGCGCTGCGCGACCGGCCCGACGGCGGCCAGGTGACCGTGCTCTTCCTCGACCTCGACGGGTTCAAGGAGGTCAACGACAGCCTCGGGCACCTGGCCGGCGACCAGCTGCTGGTGCAGGTGGCCGACCGGCTGCGCGCCTCGGTGCGCGAGGGCGACGTGGTGGCCCGTTTCGGCGGCGACGAGTTCGCCGTGCTCATCACCTCGGAGCTCGGCGGCGACGACGCCGAGCAGGTCGCCGCGCGCATCATCGAGGTGCTCGAGGAGCCGTTCGGCAGCGACAGCCGCGACATCCACGTGCAGGCCAGCATCGGCCTGGCCGGGGCCGACCTGCTCGCCCGGGCCGGCGACGGCGACGGTGCCGAGCAGCTCATGCGCAACGCCGACCTGGCCATGTACAAGGCCAAGTCGGCCGGCGGCAGCGGCTACGCCAGCTACGACCCCGAGATGCTGTCGGGCCTGGTCGAGCGGCTCGAGCTCGAGGCCGACCTGCGCCTGGCCCTGGAGCGCGACCAGCTCGAACTGCACTACCAGCCGACCATCGACCTGGCCAGCAGCGAGGTCATCGGCTTCGAGGCCCTGGCCCGCTGGAACCACCCGTCGCGCGGGCTCATCCCGCCGGCCGAGTTCATCCCGATCGCCGAGGCCACCGGGCTCATCGTGCCGATCGGCCGCTGGGTGCTGCGCGAGGCGTGCCGTCAGGCCGTCGAGTGGAGCGGTTCCGGCGCCGGCCGGCCCGTCAAGATGGCGGTCAACGTGTCGGTCCGCCAGTTCGACCGGGCCGACCTGGTCGAGGTGGTCGCCGGCATCCTCGCCGAGACCGGCATGCCGGCCGACCAGCTCTGCCTCGAGATGACCGAGAGCGTGCTGATGACCGACACCGACGACAACCTCGAGCAGCTCCTGCGGCTCAAGGCGCTCGGCGTGACCCTGGCCATCGACGACTTCGGCACCGGCTACTCGTCGCTGGCCCAGCTGCGGCGCTTCCCGGTCGACACCCTCAAGATCGACCGTTCGTTCGTGGAGCGGCTCGGTGCCCTGACCGACGACACCGCGCTCGCCGACACCATCGTGCAGCTCGGCAAGAGCCTCGGCATGGACACCGTGGCCGAAGGGATCGAGGAGTTCGGACAGCTCTCGGCGCTGCGCGAGATGGGGTGCCACTTCGCGCAGGGCTACTACTTCTCGCGCCCGGTACCGGCCGCCCAGGCCGGCGAGCTGCTGCGCCCGCTGACCACCGCCGGGGGTCCGGCATGACGCCTTTCATGGTCACTGATCTGGGCGTGGTCGCCGACCGGCTCGCGTAGATGTCGAGCAGCGTGAGTGCCTCCGCCGCCGGCCCGTAACCGCCGCCTGTGGCCCTCGTCCACCACCTGACCGGCAGGAGCAGCGGAAAGCCGGTGGCCCGAGGCCCGCTCACGGGTGAAGGCCAGATCACACAAAGACCGACCGGAGGATCCGCAAGTTCGACTGCGGGAAGCCGACGGCAGCGCAGCGGACTACCGACTACAAGGGAAGACGCTCACCGGGCGTCCCGCGTCCGGATCTCCGAGGACAATGTGCTGCCGACGGGGTGCGAGCCATCCTCGGATGTAGTCATCAGCGTTCCGTAATGACATCGATCGATCTGGCGGGAGCCCGGCATGAGCAGCCCACGCGAAACTTTCCTCCGACTGGTGAACGGTGTCTGCGACGGTCCGTACGAAGACTTGGCCGACCTGTACGCCGAACAAACCCATGTCACGCATCCGTTCCACCCACTCAGCCCGCCGGCACTGCGTAGCCGCAGCGAACTGCACGAGCACTTCACCGCGCCGCCTCCGGTCGCCCGGACGCTGAATCGTAAGCCGGTCGACGTGACGATTCATGAAACCGCGGACCCGGAGGTGATCGTCGCCGAGTTTGCCTATCGGGGGCGGGTCGCCGAGACAGGTGAGGAATTCACGGTGCCATGCGTCTTCGTGATGCGCATCCGCGATGGGCTCATCGTTGAGTCCCGCGACTACATCGACCACGTCGCCAGCGCGCGGGCTTGGGGTCAACTCGACAGCCTTCTGGCCGCACTCCGTCCGCAAGAAGCACCCCCATCGAGAACACAGCCCGATGCGTGAATTCACGCCCGCCGCCCTGCGCGCTGCCGACGCTCATGGATTCCTCCGGTGATCGTGGGTGTTGAGCAACCCATCCTCGTTGCCGGGGTCCGGCGTCAGGAGACCGATGGCGGCCAGCGGAAGGCGCGCCACTCGGCCCAGGTCGCGAAACCCGCTGGTGGGGCGTCGATGGGTTCGGTGCCGTCGAGTTCGCCCGGGGTCGGGGTCTCGAACTGGGCGGCCCACCCGGCGAGTTCCTCGTCGGACATGGGCCACGTCGTGTGCGGCGCCTCGGCCTGGCGCTGGTCGATTCGTCGTCGCTGCTCGGCCCGGTCGAGTTCGCAGTAGCGGAGTTCCGCCCTCGCTCCGAGGTCGGCCGCGGCCCGGCGGAGGGCGGAGCGCTCGTCCCGGCTCCACAGGCCGTAGTCGATCACAACGTTGTTGCCCAGTTCGAGAGCGCGCAGCCCGATCCGGATGAGCCGTCCCTCGATCACGTCCCCGGCCGACGGCGGGTTCTCGTGCCCGTAGAGGGCCTTCACCCATTCGTCCTTGGTCAGCCGTAGTGCTCGCTGCTCGATCTCGATGCGCCGGGCGGCCGTGGTCTTCCCGGTGCTGGGGAGCCCCACGGTCAGGAACAGCGTCGGTTGCCTCATCACCATCTGAATATCATCGCGAGCCGGGTCAGGGCACGAACCGCACCCCGGGGAACGGCGGGCTCCAGCCGCCCTGGTGGGTCAGGGCGGTGGTCATCGATCCTCGGGGGTGGTGGTCTCCACGCGGGCGATGAGCAGTTTCAGGCGGGCGATCTCCTCGGCGAGCGCGGCCGTGCCGGCTGCGGTGAGGGTGATCCAGGTGCGGCCACGCCGGCCTTCGTAGCCCTTCTCGACCTCGATCAGCCCGGCCGTCTCGAGCACGCTCAGGTGCTTGGAGAGGTTGCCGGCGGTCAGATCCAGATGGGTACGCAGATAGCCGAACTCGACACGGCGGGCTTCGTGGGCGATGGTCAGGATGCCGAGCCGGACGCGCTGATGCACCACGTCGTCCAGCCCGAGAACGGGGTGCGTCGGGTCGGTCATAGCGATCGCCGCCGGCGCCGCGCGAAGACGAACGCGCCGAGCAGGAGCACGAGGCCGGCGATGAGCTGCGGCACCGCCATCCCGGCCCGGATTCCGAAGTGGGGCGCGCCGAAACCGTCGTTCATCGGCAGCACCAGAAGCACCAGCGCCAGGTAGCCGGCGGTGAACAGCAGCAAACCGACGTTGCGTTCCAGCCAGGCCAGCACCAGCAGCGCGACCCCGATCATGCCCCAAGGCATGACCAGCCGATCCAGGACGAAAAACCAGTACGGGAGAGGGCCGTCGGGGTAGGGGTGGCTCTGGAAGTACAGGTGCACCGCGAGCCACGCGGCTGGGAACACGACTGTCGTCACGGCGCCGGTGATCGCGTACGGCAACACGCGCGCGCCCAGGCCACGGGTGCGAGCGGCCCGCAGGTAACAGAAGGCGATGGTCGCGTAGGCCAGCACCATCGCGGGCGGCCAGAAGTAGAGCATGCCGCGGCGCGCGAACGTGCAACTGCCGTCGGGGTTGCAGTCCACCTGCATGCCGAACCAGTCGAACGGGATCGCGAGCAGCGTCATCGCGCCCAGCACCAAGAGGGCGGCCCAGGTCATCCGCTGGTCGACGCGTACGCGGTGGGCCAGCGCACGGACGTCGGCCAGGAGCCGTCGGGGATCGTCGGCGGGTACCGATTCAGTGGTCATGCCAATAGGTTTCCATTACAAACCTATCGGCGCAAGTAGAAGAACCAGCGAATGCGGGGAGGCGCGGGGATCGGGTGGGAGACGGCGGGAGGCGCGGGGGATCGGGTGGGAGACGACGGGAGGCGCGGAGATTGGGCGGGAGACCGGGCGGGGCGCGGGAGACCGGGCGGGGTGGTCAGGCGGGCAGGTCTAGGCCCAGGTGCAGCCAGCGGGCCAGGTCTTGGATCTCCCTGTGGACAGCCGCCGACGTTGATCGGGAAAAGGGGGCATCCTCGTGGATGGCGTCGACGCGGAGGACACCCCGCTTGCGGTCCGCGGTGGCGTCGAGTTTGCCGATCAGGCGGTCGTTTTCGAGGATGGGGAGGGCGAAGTAGCCCCAGCGTCGTTGGGCCGGGGGTTTGTACATCTCGAGGTTGTAGTCGAACTCGAACAGGTCGGCCATGCGCTTGCGGTCGAAGATCAGCCGGTCCAGGGGAGAGATCAGGGCCGTTCGGCCTTCGAAAGCGCGGTCGAGCTGATCGGGGTCGACGAGCCAACGGCCTCGCACCCCCTCGATCCGGGCCGGGACGCCGACGCCGGCCGGGTCGCGGTCGGTGGCCGGGCCGGGGCTGGTGGCCGGGCCGCGGTCGGTGGCCGGGGCACCTCGGGTCGCTGGGTCTCGGCGGGTAGTGGTGCGTTGCCGGGTGATGCCTGTCGCGCGCAGTCGGCGCTCGGCCCGCAGGCGCAGGGCCGTTTCGAGGGGCACGACCTCGCTGGGGTAGACGCGGTGAGCCAGGTCGTACATGCGCTCGCGGCCGTCATGGTCGGCTACCGCGATTTCGCCGCGGACCACGAGGCATTCCAGCATCGTGCCCACGTTGCGGTTGTTGTTCCAGCCGGAGGAGCCCCACGGCACCTGCGACGTATCGGGAATGTCCGACTGGGGAAGAGGGCCGTCGACGTCAAGCAGAGCGAGAACGTTCTGACGGAAACGGTCGTTGGCGTCGACCCAGTGGTGCGCGCGGGGCGAGCCGAACTGTGAGTCGCGCGCGGAATGGGCGGCCATCTCGGCACGGAAGAGCGGGATGTCGTCCATCGGCCGGATCATGCCGCTCAGCTCGACGTAGGTGCGGTCGGCGAGGCCCTCGGTCAACTCGGAGGACCGGTAGGACGAGCCCAGTCGGCTCCACGCCACCAGATCGGCGTTGGGGGCGACGGCGGCGGTCTGGTCGTACTGCAGGAAGCCCAGCTGGCTGACCACGTCGAACAGGTCAGCCGGCCGATGGGCGTCGAGAAGCTGGGCGCGTACGGCGATCCGGCGCGCCTGCGCACGGCTCAGCGTCAGCTCGCCGCTCACGTCAACGGCGCGCCTGGGAAGAGGCGGTCACTGCACCCAGCCGTACAGGTGCTCGACCCGGATGCGGACGATCAGGCGGCCGTCGGCGACCATCGCGCGGCGGTAGTCGTCCCAGTCGGGGTGTTCCTTGCCGGCGATCAGGCGGTAGATCTCGATCAGCTCCTCGACCACCTCGTCGTCGAGGCTCCACGCGGTCTGGCTGAGCTCGGCGGTGCCCTCGGCGACCGCGTAGCCGTAGCCGTCGGGCGCGGTGACCTTGATGCTGACCCGGGGGTCGCGGCGCAGGTTGTGCACCTTGGCCAGCGAGGTGCGGGTGGAGAACCGGATCAGGCCGGGCTGACCGATGTAGCTGACGTCCGAGAGCTGCGGCCGTCCGTCCTTCTTGATGGTTGCCACGGTGCCGAGATTTCCGGCGGCGATGACGCCCCAAAGCTGATCGTCTGACATGGTCATGACCTTAGTCAACTACCTGCCGAGGAATGGGCGGGCTTGCGTTCACTTCGGCCACCAGCGCGGCCAGCGTCGACTTGCCGGAGCCCGTCACCCCGTAGATCAGGATCCGCTGCATGTGGGTCACGATAACGGCCCGGCCAGTCCTTCCTCGAACGCGATAATCACCAGTTGGACCCGATCCCGTACGCCCAGTTTCGCGATCGCCCGGGTGATGTGGGTCTTGGCCGTGAGCGGGCTGATCACCAGTTCACGGGCGATCTCCTCGTTGGACAGGCCCGAGGCGACCAGGCGTACGACCTCACGCTCGCGCTCGGTCAACGCGGCCAGCCGATCCCCGCCGGGCGAGACCGCCGGGCGGTGCGCGAACTGGCCCACCACCCGCCGGGTGACGCTGGGGGAGAGCAGCGCGTCCCCGGCCGCCACGACCCGGACCGCCTGACGCAGACCGTCCGGCTCGATCTCCTTGGTCAGGAAGCCGCTCGCCCCGGCCGCGAGCGCCGCGAAGACGTACTCGTCGGTCTCGAAGGTGGTCAGGATGATCACTCTGATGCCGGGCGCGAAGGCGAGGATCTCGCGGGTGGCCGCGATGCCGTCCAGGCCGGGCATGCGGATGTCCATGAGGATCACGTCGGGGCGCAGCGTGCGGGCGGCGCGCACGGCCTCGTCACCGGTCGAGGCCTCGCCGACGACCTGCACGCCCTTGTCGCGGCGGAGCAGGCTGCGGAAGCCGGCCCGCACCAGGTGCTGGTCGTCGGCGAGCAGAACCGAGATCATCCCTGCTCCGGCGAAAGCGAAGGGTAGGGGATCGTCGCCCGTACGGCGAAACCGGTCTTGCCCGAGCCGGCCGTGAGCGCGCCGCCCAGCGCGGCCACCCGCTCGCGCATGCCCACGATGCCGTTGCCGTCGACCACGGTTTCCGTCAAGGAGCCGTCGTCCTGCACGTCGACCACCGCGCTGGTCGGCGTGTAGCGCAGCGTGACCACGACCCGGGAGGCGCCCGCGTGCCGCACGGTGTTCGTCAGCGATTCCTGCACCACCCGGTGGATCGCGGTCGCGACGGCGGCCGGCACGTACGACCGTTCGCCGAACTCGGTCAGCGACACCGTCAGCCCGGTGGCCCGCATCCGGTCGGCCAGCCGCTCGAGGCCGTCGAGGTCGTCGGCGGGCTCGGCGATCACCGGCGCGCCGCCTTCGCGCAACACGTCGACCAGGGATTTGAGGTCGGTCATCGCGCGGCCGCGCACCTCCTGGGCCAGGCGCAGCGACGAGCGGGCCTCCTCGGGGTCGGTGTCGAAGGCGTCCAGCGCGACGTTGAGGTGCACGCCGACCACGGCCAGGGTGTGCGAGACGACGTCGTGCAGGTCGCGGGCGATGCCGACGCGCTCCTCGGCCCGGCGGCGGCGGGCGTCGAGCTCGCGTTCGTGCTGGTCCTGCTCGAGGCGCAGCGCCATCTCACCCTGCCAGCGGCGGGTGTTGACGAAGGCGGTGGCCACGGCGAGCACGGCCGCCAGCCAGAGCGTCTCGCCTCCGACGTGCGCGAGGGTCCACTCGACGCCGTGGTTGATGTCGGCGAAGCCGTCCCAGATCGCGCCGTAGAGCAGGGTCACGCCGCCGGCGACCAGGGCGAACCGGAGCCGGCCGGCGAGAACGGCCACCACGAAGGCGGCGCTGACCGGCCAGGCCCAGCCCGCCTCGATGAGGTCGGCGGTGCGCATCGCGATCACCGTCGCGAGCGAGAGCACCAGGAACGTACGCGGGAAACGCTGGGCGAAGAAGGCGAAGACCGCGAGCCAGGCCGCCAGCGTGAACGTCATGGTCGTGTCGATGGTCCCGCCGGTGATCGAAAGGCCCGCGGGTACGCCGACGAGGGTGACTGCCGGAGCGAGGAATCTGTTCATGGCCCGAAAACTATGGCCGGGGACGGGTGTGGCACGTCGTCCCGCTGCGGACACTTCCATCGACGCCTCCCGACTACCGGCTACACCAATGGGAGTACGTCAGCCGGCCTCGCGACGTGCCTTGGCCCGCCGCTTGCCCTCGTGCATCGCCTGCACACGGGCGACCGGAATCGTACGGCCCTCTTCGACCAGACCGGGGTCGAGAGCCTGGGGCGCGGGCATCGCGGCCGCCCAGGGGTCGTCGCCGTTCAGAAGGGCGGGGGCGGTCAGCACGGTGAAGTCGGCCGGGGTGACATCGTCGAGATCGTCCCACGCCACCGGGAACGAGACCGGCACGCCAGGGCGTACGCGAGGGCTGTAAGTGGCCACGACGGTCGCGCCGCCGGAACGGGTCGCGTCGAGGAAAACCTTGCCGTGGCGGTCCTCGCGGATGAACGCGGTCGTCGCCAGCTCGGGATCGAGGCGCTCGGCGCGGGCGGCGACGGCTCGGGTGGCCGCCGCGACCTGCTCGGGATCGCTCTTGCCGTCAAGGGGCACGAACACGTGTACGCCCTTGGCGCCGCTGGTCTTCACCGCGCCCGCCATGTTCGCACTGGCCAAGGCCTCACGGACGAGACGGGCGGCCTGCACGGCCAGCGTGAACGCGCCGCCCTCGGGCGGGTCCAGATCCATGATCAGGTGGGTCGGGTGGTGGTCGCCGGCGTGCATGAGGGCGGGGTGATACTCGATCGCCCGCTGATTGCCGAACCACAGGAGCGTACGGCGGTCGTCGCAGAGGGCGTAGGTGACCTCGCGATGCGACGCCTCGGCCCACACCGTCGTGCGCGGCACCCACTCGGGGGTGTATTTGGGCAGGTTCTTCTGCATGAACTTGTCCTGCCCGCGCAGCAGGCGGATCACCGACAGCGGCCGATCGCGCAGCACGGGCAGCATCTTGTCGCTCACCGCGTCGAGATAGTCGACGAGGTCACGCTTGGTGGCGCCCGCCCCCTCGAACAGCTCCTGGTCGAGGTTGGTCAGCGCGACGCCGTCCCGCTCTTCGCCCTTAGCCGCCATCCGCCCATCGTGCCCGAGTTACCTGATCTGGGCGACCCATACGGCGGGCAGGACCATCAACAGCGTCAGGACGACGTACGCCCCGCCGATGCCGAACCGGCGGCCGTGCGTGGCGATCACCGCGCCGAGGAAGGGCAGCAGCACGGTGAGCACGGCGGCGGCGAGGAGCACCTCGGCCGAGCCGGCGATGGCGGTCAGTGCGTACACGATCAGGATCGGGACGATGATCGCCCAGCCGATCGTCAGGGCGGTGACGCGGCGCTTCACCGCGACGTGGCGGGCGAGGTCGGCCGGGTCCTTCTGACGGGCGTACGCCATGCGCTCGGCGAAGCCGTGGGCGGTGCGCCCTTCCTCCGTGGTCACGCGCTGAGAATAGGGCTGTCCCCGCCTCGGTGTGCGCTGCGCCACGGGCGATTTGACCGAATCGTTGCCTAGCGTTGTTGCTTGGCTTTTGTTGCTGTGACTTTGTTGCTTGGCCCCCGGTACGCCGGTCGGGCGTACCGGGGGCGCCGGTCCCGGTTCATGGCCGGGCCGGAGACCTCAGCTCTTGACCGAGCCCGCCATCAGACCGCCGATGAACCAGCGGCCGAGCAGCACATAAACCAGCAGCGTCGGGATCGACGTGATCAGCGCGCCCGCCATCGACGCCGCGTAGTCGGGCGACTGGGCGCCGGCCAGCGCGTTGAGCGCGATCGTGATCGGGCCGTTCTGCGTATTCGACAGGAAGATGGCGAACAGATAGTCGTTCCAGGCCGACGTGAACTGCCAGATCACCGTGACCACGAAGCCGGGGATCGAGATCGGCAGGATGATCCGGCCGAACGTGCGCAGCAGACCCGCGCCGTCCACCCGGGCCGCCTCGATGAGCTCCTCGGGAACCGTGGTGGCGTAATAGTTCCGGAAGATCAGCGTGCAGATCGGAATGCCGTAGACACAGTGCACGAAGACCAGCGTCGTGATGCCCGGCGGGATCCCGATCGTCGTGATGACCTCGCGCAGCGGAATCATGACGGCCTGGTACGGGATGAACATGCCGAACAGGATCAAGGTGAACACGACGTCGGCGCCGGGGAAGCGCCAGCGCGACAACACGAAACCGTTCGCCGCGCCGATCAGCGACGAGATCACCGCGACCGGGATGGCCAGCTCGAACGTGCGGATGAACGACGGCTGGAGCGCGGTCCAGGCCTTCTCCCACGACGCGAACGTCCACTTGTCGGGCAGGTTCCACTGGCTGGTCACGCCGATGTCCGCGCCCGACTTGAAGCTGGTCACGATCAGCACGTACATCGGCATCAGCACGATGATCAGGAAGAGCAGGGCGAGGGCGTACTTGACGATCGCCCCCGGCCCGGTTCTGGCGCGCGGCTTGTTTCGAGGCGCGAGCGGTTCCAGGGTTTCCGGCGGAGTCGCGAGCGTCGTCATGCGTTCTTCTCCTGCCGGTTCGTGTAGATCAGGTAAGGCACGATGACGACGGCCACGAGCAGCAGCAGGATGATCGAGATCGCCGCGGCCTTGGCGTAGTCGCTGGTCAGCAGCGTCTGCCAGACGTAGATCGCGGGCACCTCGGTCAGCCACTGCGGACCCGAGACGCTCATGATCAGGTCGAACATCTTCATCGACATGTGCCCGAGGATGATCAGCGCGGACAGCGCCACCGGCGTGAGCTGCGGCAAGATCACGTTGCGGTAGAGCCGGTACGTGCTCGCCCCGTCCATCGCCGCCGCCTCGCGCAACTCGGCCGGGATGCCCCGGAAGCCGGCCAGGAACAGCGCCATCACATAGCCCGCGAGCTGCCAGATGGCCGGGATCGCCATCGACGCCATGCCCCAGTTCGGGTTCGTCCACCAGGTGCTCTGCGCGAAATCAAGACCCAGACCACCGAGTACGGCGTTCAGGCCGCCCGCGTTCTCGCCCTTGTTCGGGTTCATCAGCCAGCGCCACACCACACCCGAAGCGACGAACGAGACCGCCATCGGGAACAGGTAGACCGTGCGGAAGAAGCCCTCCGCCTTGACGCCCCGCTCGAGGATGAACGCCCAGAGCAGGCCGAAGAACATCGCGCCGACCAGGAAGACCACCGTGAAGACCGCAAGGTTCTTCAGCGAGTGGGTGAACCGGTCGTTGATGTCCTCGGTGAAAAGTTTCGTGTAGTTCTCCAGCCCGACGAAGCCCTTCGACCCGAGAGCGTTGTGCTCGTCGGAGACGGAGACCTTGGTCGTCCAGGCGATCAGGCCATAGACGAAGACGGCGAGCAGGATCAGCGAGGGGGAGAGCAGCAGCAGGCCCGGTCCCCATTGCCGGAGTCGGCGCATCGAGGCTCCTCATGTTGCTTGTATAGACGCACCGAGGGCGGGACAGCCTCAGCGCCGTCCCGCCCGTGGTGACTTACCGATTTACTTCTTGACGAACTGCGACGCGGCGGTGGCGAGAGCCTTCTGCAGCGCGGCGACGTCCTGGTTGGTCGAGAAGGCGCCAAGGGCCGAGTTGGCCGCACCCTGCCAGCCCTGCGAGCAGGCCGAACCGTGGGCACACGACGGAACCTGGGTCGCGGACTTCCAGTCGGCCATCGCGGCCTGCTGGTACTTCGGGTAGTCGGACGGCGTGGCGTCCGTACGGGCCGGGATCGAGCCCTTGGTGGTGTTGAACGCCTTCTGGCCGGCGGCCGAGCCGACGGTCTTCAGCCAGCACTTCGTACCCTCGGCGTTCTTGGCGCCCTTGGGCAGCACGAACGAGTCGGCGAGCCACTGGAACGTGGTGCCGTTGCCCGGGAACGTGAACCACGCGTAGTCGGTGAACTTCTTGGCGTCCAGGTCGGCCGCCTCCCAGTCACCCATGAGCTGGTACGCCGCCTTGCCGTCCATGACGAGCTTCTCGGCGTCGGTCCAGTCCAGAGCGTCGCGGTCGGTGTTGGTGTAGGTCAGCAGCGTCTTGAAGTCGTTGATGCCCTTGGTGACCAGCGGGTCGTTCCAGTCGGTGGTGCCGCTCCACAGACCCGTGAACTTCTCCGGGCCCAGGTCGGTGATCAGGACCGACTCGAACAGCATCAGCTGCGTCCAGTCCTTGCCGATGGCGAGCGGGGCCTTGATGCCCTTGGCCTTGACCTTGTCGAGGTCGGCGATGAAGCCGGCCAGGTCGGTCGGGTCCTTGGTGATGCCGGCGTCGGCGAGGACCTTCTTGTTGGTCCAGACCACGTTCGCGCGGTGGATGTTGGCCGGAACGGAGTAAATCTTGCCGTCCACGGTCAGGTTGTCGATCAGGCCCTTGGGGAACGCCTGCTTGAGGCCCCACGCGTCGTAGTCGGCGCTGATGTCCTCGATCTGGCCGGCGTTGATGTAGTCCTGAAGCTCGGCGCCGGCGTGCGCCTGGAACGTGTCAGGCGGGGTGCCCTGCTGCAGGCGGGACGCGAGCACAGACTTCGCGTTGGCACCGGCGCCACCGGCGACCGCGCCGTTCTCGAAGGTCTGCCCGGCGCAGTCGGTGCCGAACTGCTTGACCAGGCCGTCGAGGCCGGCCTTCTCGCCGCCGTCGGCCCACCAGGTGAAGACCTCAACCTTGGTCGAACCGGAGCCGCTGCCACCGTCGTCACTGGACCCGCAGGCCCCGGCGGTCAGAAGCGCGGCGACACCGACAGCCGCCACAGCAGCCCGTCGAGTGAAGCCCGTCCGCTTTACAGGACTGAAGGCCATCCTGGTATCTCCCATCGAAGAATTGACATCGTTGTCACACGATCGGGAGTACCGTGCCGCCTCAACCGCACAAGTGTCAACGGCTGTTTCCGTGTCGTTACGTGCGGCCCTTTTCGTTACCTGCTCGAAGGATCGTTGACCTGCTTTCGGCCCGCTCCCGGCATGCTTCGTCGATCTTCGACCTGCGACCGGCCTTGCGGTATGGGTCATTTCAGGCGTGGCTCGGGCGTTGCGTCGGTCGCGGGTCAGCGCGGAGGGCGCTCGCCTGAGCCGCGGGCAATGATAGAAGTAGATATCACGATGGTTCGGGCGGGGCCGGAATGTCCGCTGATGCGCTCGTAAGCCAGCCGGGCGGCCTCGCGCCCGAGAGCGGTCATGTCGTGCGCCACCACGGTTGTGCCCAGGACGTCGGCAAGGTCGAAGTCGTCGAACCCGACGAGGGCGGGGGGTCCGACGGCGTCGCGCATCCCGCGGAGCGCGCCGGTCGTGAGCCTGTTGTTGGTCGTGAAGATCGCGGTCGGGGAGGGGTCGAGCTGGAGTAGGTCGCGGACCGTCCGCTCGGCGTGGCGAACGTCGTGCACGTCTGTGCGGACGAAGGGCTCCCACGCGATGTTGCCCGCCGCGCGCATGGCATTCATGAAGCCGTCGATGCGTGCGCGCTGCGGCGCCATCCGGCGGAGGTCGGCGACCAGCGCGATCCGCCGATGGCCCGCGGCCAGCAGATGTTGCCCGGCCGCCCGGGCCCCGCCCGCGTTGTCGATCAGGACGGCGTCGGCCGACAGCCCATCCGGCGGCCGGTCGAGGAAGACGAACGGAACCCCGCGGTTGCCCTCGATCGCCAGATATTCGTGATCGTCGGCGCTGGGGATGACGAGCAGCGCCCTGACCCGGCGTTCCAGGAACGCGTCGACGAGGCTGCGCTCCAACATGGCGTCCTCGTCGTTGTTCGCCGTGATCAGCAGAAGCCCGTGCTGCCGCAGCTCGCGCTCGATCCCACTGGCGACCGCGGAGTAGAACGGGTTGGTGAGATCGCCGCTGACCAGCCCGACCAGCGCCGAGGTGGCCCCCCGCCGCAGTTCCCGGGCGATGCCGTTGAGCCGGTAGCCGAGCAGGTCGGCGGCGTCGCGCACCCGCCGACCGGTGGACGGCGCGACATTGGGCTCCTGGTTCAGCGCGCGCGAGGCGGTCTTGAGGCTGACCCCGGCCAACGCGGCCACCTGAGTCAACGTGGGCCGGCGAACGGTCACATCGTCGACGGGCATAACGCTCCGAGCACTATCAGCGGCAAGACAGCCAAGTATGACATCGACCGAGCGGCCGCCACCTCCACCGTGTGCGCGAACTCCCGGCCGCCGGAGGGTTTCCGCGGCCGAGTTTTGTCGCATCGGTCCGTCCAGCCACTCGAACAACTCGGTTCAGGGAAGTGGGGGTGGCCGAAGCCGGCGTCTGATCGGGCTCCGGTCGCACGAGAAGGACAGGGCAATGTGGAGTCAGCCGCCTGATCCGCTTAGGGCGGCACATTCGTCGGCTCAGCGGCCGGTGGTCCGGCAGGTCCGCCCGACCCGCCCTCGGGCCGAGCGGACCTGCCGCCAGCCCCTTGAGCTGGGCCGGCGCCGGAATCTTGTCAGCGACAGTGACGGCTCCTGGTGGGCCATGACGGGCCGTTCATCCACCGCTGCGCGGCGCCCGTAAGGTGACGACGTTATACCCCGTTCCGAACCTTTTTATACTTAATTTGACTACCTTCAGGTGTGTCGAACCTGCCTGCGGCGACGAGGTGCCCGGGCTGCGAACACGGGGGTAGATCGGTGTTGGAAACAGACAGAATGCGAAAACGGCGCGGTGGTCGCCATCGGTGGAGGGCGGCCGTGGCGGTGGTGCTGGGAGCACTGCTGGCGACAGCGGCGCTCCCCGCACCGGCCCGGGCGGCGCCAGCCGCTCCGGCAGATGTCACGGCGACCGCGGGCAAGAGGACCATCACGGTCAACTGGACCCATGACGGCGTCGACGTCAACCACTTCCTTGCGACGACGGCCGGCGGTGCTAAGACCTGCACGGCCTCCGGCACCGCGGGTACATGCACCATCAGCTCGCTGACGGCCAACACGACCTACACCGTCACGGTCAAGGCGTGCTCGGGGGTGAGCAACGACGTTGACTGCTCGGCGCCAGTTGAAGCAGCAACGACCGCAACCCCCGGGCCCCCGAACATTCCCACCAAGCCGACCGTCTCCTACACCCAGACGGGCGGTCAGGTGATGGTGAGGTGGACGCCCGGCAGTGGAGGCACCACCGGCATCGCCGGCTTCACCGTGACGCCGTCGCCGTTGCCGGTCGATGAGGGTCAGACGGGTACGTGCGCGGCTCCATTGGCGCCGAACGTCACCGAGTGCACCTTCGGCGCGCTCACGGCGGGCACGTCCTACACCTTCCGGGTGATCGCACTCGGCGTGGACCAGACCGGCAACTCGGTGGCCAGCACGGCGTCGAACGCCATCATCGCCGGACCACCGGGACGGCCCGACGCGCCGACGGTGACCCGCGGCGAAGCCGACAATGAGGTGGTCGTCAGCTGGACGGCACCGACCGGGGGTGCCCCCGCCACGAGCTACACGGTGACCTCCAACAGCGAGGACGTCGTCACCGGGCTGGGGGGCTGCGGCACGACCGGGGCCTCGCGCTCGTGTGTCGTCACGGTCTCCAACCCGGCCGCACCGCACACCTTCCAGGTAACAGCCAACGGCGGCGGCGCGTCCGAGCCCAGCCTCCCGTCGGACCCCATCGCGCCGGGCAAGCCGGGCGTGCCGGGCGTGCCTACCGTCGAGCTGACCGGCGCGGGTACGGCGACGGTCACCTGGGAGGCGCCCGTTGACGGCAGTCCAGTCAACCTATACGAGGTGACCTCTGACCCGGTGACGAGCAACCCGCCGATGTGCACTGACCCCGAAGTACTCACGTGCAACTTCACTGGCCTCGACCCGGCGGCGACGTACACCTTCACCGTCACGGCGGTCTCCATCGAGGGCGTGGAGACCGTGTCCGGTGAGAGCGTCCCGGTGGTGGCGGCCCCGCCCGGGGAACCGGGTAAGCCGGAGGTCGTCCTCACCGCGTCGGGTGAGGTGACGGTGAGCTGGGACGAGCCGGAGGGCGGTGGACTTATCAACGGGTACACGGTGATGGCCGACCCCGTGGTGGACATCCCCGGCACCTGCGGTGAGGACGTCAGCGAACGTTCCTGCGACCTCACCGGTCTGGATCCGACCGTGGCCTACACCTTCGTGGTCGGGGCGCAGGGACCGGTCGGCTATGCGGAGTCCGCGCCCAGCGATCCGGTGACGCCGGGCGCCCCGGGTACGCCGGGTACGCCGTCGGTGATGCTGGGTGATGCGCCGGGTGAGGCGACGGTGTCGTGGACGGCGCCGATCGATGGTGGTCCGGTGACTGGTTACACGTTGACTTCGAATCAGTCGATCACGGTTCCGGAAGGTTGTACCGAGGCGCGTTCGTGTGTGTTCACGGACTTGGACCCGACGTTGTCGTACACGTTCACGGTGACAGCGGCCGGGCCGGTGGGGCCGGCGGCGGTGTCGGCGGCGTCTGCGGCGGTGTTCCCGGACAAGCCGGGTGTGCCGGGTACGCCGTCGGTGGTGTTGGGTGACGCGCCGGGTAAGGCGACGGTGTCGTGGACGGCGCCGGCATCGTCCTCGGGTGGTGCAGTGACGGGTTATACGTTGGAGTCGAATCAGTCGATCACTGTGCCGGATGGTTGTGCCGCGGCGCGGTCGTGTTCGTTCACGGACCTGGATCCGACGTTGGCGTACACGTTCCGTGCTGTCGCTGTGGGTGCTTCGGGGCCGACACCGTCGGCTTGGAGCTCTCCGGCGGTCAAGCCGGACAAGCCGCTGGCGCCGTTGGCGCCGTCGGTGACGTTGGGCGCGACGGCGGGTACGGCGACGGTGGAGTGGGCGGCGCCGACCGAGGGTGGTCCGGCGACGGGGTACCAGCTGACGTCGGATCAGTCGATCACCCTGCCGGCGGATTGTGTCGCGGCGCGGTCCTGCACGTTCACGGACCTGGTTCCGACGTTGCCGTACAGATTCCGGGTGGAGGCGATCGGTAACGCGGGTTCGACGTTGTCGCCGTGGACGTCTGTGGTCAAGCCGGACAAGCCAGGTGTGCCGGGTACGCCGTCGGTGGTGTTGGGTAATGCGCCGGGTAAGGCGACGGTGTCGTGGACGGCGCCGATCGACGGTGGTCCGGTGACTGGTTACACGTTGACTTCGAATCAGTCGATCACGGTTCCGGATGGTTGTACCGAGGCGCGTTCGTGTGTGTTCACGGACTTGGACCCGACGTTGTCGTACACGTTCACGGTGACAGCGGCCGGGCCGGTGGGGCCGGCGGCGGTGTCGGCGACGTCTTCGGCGGTGTTCCCGGACAAGCCCGGCGTGCCGGGTAAGCCGTCGATGGTGAACGGCGCACCGGGCAGCGTGACGGTCACCTGGACGAAGCCGGAGACCGGCGGAGAGGTCCAGACGTACTCGGTGACGTCGCTGCCGGAGGTCACCGCACCGGCTGGTTGTACCGATAAGTTGGTGCTGAGCTGTGTCTTCTCGGGCCTCGACCCGTCCGAGTCGTACACCTTCCGGGTCACCGCCACGGGGCCGGCGGGCTCCGAGGTGTCAGCCATGTCGGATGCGGTGTCGCCGGGTGCGCCCAGCGCTCCGGGCACGCCGACGGTGGCCGTCACGGCACCGAATACGGTGCGGGTCAGTTGGACGGCCTCGCCCTCCGGCGGGGGATCCGTCACCGGTTACACGGTCACCTCGGACCCGGTCGTCACGCCGCCCTCGGGCTGCGTTCTCACCGCCGCGCTGACCTGTGACTTCATCGGTCTCGACGCCGCCAAGTCCTACACCTTCCTGGTGACGGCGATCGGCGGATCGGGCAGGACACCATCGGTGGCCCGGTCGGTGTCGATCACCCCGGCCGCGGGCGGGGTGCCAGGCACGGCCACGGTACAGGTCGTCGCGGCCGGAACGGTGCAGGTCAACTGGACGGCGCCGATCGGCGGCGGACCGGTCGACAACTACACGGTGACCGCCACGCCGGTCGGCGGCAGCCCGCAGCCGGGCTGCACCAACGTGGCAGCACTCACGTGTGACGTCACCGGACTCGACGACACCCAGACGTACACGTTCCTGGTGACGGCGAACGGAAAGGGGGGCAGCACGGATGCCGCGGCGCAGTCCGCGCCGATCAGGCCGGCTTCGCCCGCAGCCCCGGACGCACCGACCGTGCAGTTGGGTGGACCCAACACGGTGCGGTTGACCTGGACGGCGCCGGTCGGCGGCGGACCGGCCGCGCGCTACTCGGTGGTGTCCGAACCGGCGGTGCTCGCGCCGGTGGACTGCACGGACGTGACCGTCCTGGCTTGCACGTTCGAGAATTTGGACAGCGGTGTGCCGTACACGTTCCGGATCGTGACGACCGGACCCGTCGGTGGCCCGGTCACCGGTGCGCCCTCGCAAGAGATCATCCCGGGGCCGCCGGACACACCCGGCCGTCCCTCGGTCGCCTTGACCGCCGACACCAACCAGGTGCGGGTGAGCTGGGAGACGCCGAGCGAGGGCGCCGGCATCCAGGGCTATACCGTGCAGTCCAGCCCGGGTCGGCTGGGGTGTGACGAGCCCGCCACGGAGGTTTCCACCTCCTGCGTGGTGTCGAACCTCAGCCCAACGCAGGCGTACACGTTCCGGGTACAAGCCGTCGGCGTGCCGCTGAGTGGCAACTCGGGCTTCAGCCCGCAGTCTGTCGGGATCACGCCGGGCGCATTGGCTGCGCCGACCGACGTCGACGTCAACGGAGCGAACCAGCAGATCGCCGTGTCGTGGACGGTGCCGGCGAACGCCGGTAACCGGATCGCGTACTACCGAGCGACGGCCACCCCGGACGGGGCGAGCTGCCGGACGGTCGACGGCACCACTACCGAGTGCACCATCACCGGGGTCAGCAACCTGACCTCGTACACGGTGCAGGTGGTCGCGGTCGGTGTCGACGGCACGAGCAACTCCGCGCCGAGCGCGCCGTCGGCGCGGGTGCGACCCACCGCCGGACCGCCCGGATCGCCGACGAACGTGACGGCGGCACCACGTGACCAGAGCGCGCTGGTCACGTGGGCGGCACCGGCGTCGGTCGGTGACGGCATCGCCCGCTACGTCGCTACGGCCTCCGGCACTCCGGACGGCCAGTCGTGCACCACCCCGGACGCGGCAACCCGCAGTTGCGTCATCACTGGGCTGACGAACGGCAACGAGTACCGGATCGCGGTCGTTGCGGTCGGTCGGGCGGCGAGTGGCATCTCGGCGCCCAGCACACCGTCCGCGGTGGTGACCCCGGAGATCCCGGTCGCGGTACCCACCGGCGTCATCGTCACGCCCGGGACGGCGGACCTGACGGTCCGCTTCACCCCGGGGCAGGGCGGATCGGCGGCCGCGAACTTCACGGCCACCGCGGCGGGCGGCCCGGCAAGCGGGCCCTGCACGACGGCGAACGCAACGACGTTCAGCTGTGTCATCGCCGGCGTGCAGCCCGGCACCAGCTACACGGTGACGGTGGTTGCCAACTCGGCGAATCCGAACCTGCGCTCGGCGGCCAGCGCGCCGTCCGGTTCGGTGACGGCGTTGTCCTTCGCCGCGCCGACGCTGCCCGGCACCATCCCGTCGGGGACCGCCGTGCTGGGCGCGTTGACCAGCTCGGCGGGAGCCACGTTGCCGGTGGGTAGCACCACCACGCTGAGCGGAGACGGATTCGCTCCGTACGCGGGAATCACCGTTGGTTCCTATCCGGGTGCGGGCGTGCTCGCCTCCGTGGTGGCGGATTCGAAGGGCGCGTTCAGCGTGCCGGTGACGATCACCGGTGCGACCGGCGCGCGGACACTCGTCGCGGGGGGCAGCACGCCCACGTCCACGACGGCCCGTTACCGGGGTCTGTCGGTGACGGTCGGGTAGGCCGCAACCGGTAAGCACGGTCACCCCGGAGCCCATTGGGCTCCGGGGTGATCTGCTTCGGTGGTACGCGGCACCCACGGCATCGCGACCGGCTCGACCGCGTCGTCGAGCGGCTCCGGCTGGGAGCGGCCCGGAATCGCGTGGTGACGGGGTGGTTCGACCGCGAAGGCTCCGGTCCAGTCCGCCTTTCCCGAGTTGCCGCACTTTCGCGCGTCGGCGGGACGGGCCTTAGCTTGGACCTGTCCGTCACTCGGTGTGAACGTGGAATGAGGCCGAGCAATGGTGACTGTCGCGCTGGTCAGTGCTGGCTTCATGGGGTCCGGATTGGGCGCCGCGCTGCGGCAGGGTGGTGCTCGAGTGGTCAGCCCGGCGGAGATCGTCGCTCGCCTGCGCGGATGACGGCCGGTCGCCCCAGGCCGAGCGAGGGGAGGTGGGCGGACCAGACCTTCTTGGGGACGACAATGCGCCACGCGTCGAGGACCAGCTCGGTCATCAGGTCTTCATCGAGCTCGGACAGCCAGGCCTGAACCCAGTTGAAGCGCAGGTCGGACTGGCGGGGCAGATGGAAGATCGCGGGGTCGGAGGCGACCAGGGCGTCACGCTCGTCCTTGGGGAACGCGAAGCCCATGACCGTCTCGTCGCGGGAGAAGGCCAGGTAGACGATTTTGCCGACGCGGAACTTCAGCCGGTCGGCGATCAGGTGCTCTGAGCTGCGCGGGAGGTCGCGGACGACCTGCCGAACGTCATCGACGGAGACCATGCGACGACCCTACGGCGGGGGTGTGACATTGTCGTTCGAGTGGCGGCGAGGCCTGGGGACGGAGAGCGGCGTCGTCGGCTCTTCCTGGAGCGGCGTGCTGCCGGGAACCCTCGCCCGGAAGACGCGGTCGGCCGGAAGGCGGTAGGTGGCCGCCTTGACCAGCTCGTCCGGGACGGTGTGCTTGCCGCCTGAGGAGTCTTCGTCCAGTACGACTGCCGAGCCGTCGGAGGGCCGGCTCGCGTCCGGCACGGCAACCCCCGTGTTGTGCTCCTGCGGCACACCGGCCCGCGAGGTCGACGGGCTGAGACTTTCGGCCGGCCCGACCTGGGTCGACGCGGTCGGGAAAGAGGGGGCAGCGGGGTGTCTGTCGCCGACGGCTAGGAAGTGTTCCGGAGCGGGACCGGGCGGGAACGCGGATCCGGACCTCGGACGCTGGTTGCCTGCCGGAGGTGTCTGGCTGCTCGGTGCGGATGGCCCGGAGGAGATCGCTTCGGGCGGGCGGCGTCCGAGCACGGGGCCGGAGCCGTCGGCGGGCCGTGGGTCGGGAAAGGGCTGGTAGGTCACCCCGCCGATGGCCGCAGGCTCGGCAACGGTGTTCCGCGGCAGCGGCAGGGGGACCGGGAATCCGCACGAAGGTTTCGAGCGTGACGGTTCCCAGGGCCGGCGCTGGTCCGGCCGTCGCCGGACCAGCGGCTTGTCTCGCAGCATCGGGTTCACGGTCAGACCGGATCTGAACTCGGTCGGCGGCTGCTCGAGCGTCATTCGGGCCGCGCCGGCGTCTCCCTCAGTGGGAGTATGCGCGTCGGCCACGGCCGCCGGGAGAGGGGCAGAGTTGCCGGTGACCGTAACGCCTTGATGCCTGACGGCTCGGCCGGGATCGGCCCCGCGAGCAGGCCGGGAACAGGTCGCGGTGGAGTCGGTAGCCGCAGCGGCGGGCGGCGGGGTGTCGAGGGCTGGGAGAGGGGAGCGGGGGGCGGGAGGCCTGGCCGGCTGGGCGGGGGAGGTTTGGACCGAGGCGGTGCCGCGCGGGGCGCGTCTGGGAGTCACGGCCCGGACGGCGAGGCTGAAGACCCGGTCGGAGGCAGTCTCGTACCCGTCCCGGTAGGCCTCCTCCCGGTCCTGGTGGAACCGGTGACGCTGGTGCAGGCGGCCGATGGTGTAGGCGGCGCTGGCGACGAACAGGGCCAGGAGGATGAAGATCAGCACGGAGTCGCCGGGCGCGGTCATGGGGTCGATTGTTTCGAAGTTGATAGATCGGTAGCTATGGCCCGTTTGACGTACCCCGATCGAGTAAGGGGACAGCTCATTCGGTGGCGAGCAGCGCCGAGACGCAGGCGCGAACCTCCTCGACGAACAGCTCGGGCTGTTCGAATGCCGCGAAATGGCCGCCGCGGGACGGCGAACCCCAATAGCGGATGTCGGTGAAACGCCGCGCGGCCCAGCGTCGCGACGGGCGCGGATTTTCGCGGGGGAAGATCGAGCAGCCCACGGGAACGGAAACGGGCGGCGCGGCGTCAGGGTCGTCGCCCCGGAAGATGGCTTGCACCGCGGGAAAGCTCTCCCAGTAGAGACGGGAGGCCGAAGCGCCCGCGCCGGGCAGCCAATACATCATCAGGTTGTCGAGCAACTGGTCGCGGGAAAGGGCGTCCCCGTCCGTCCAGGCGTGGAATTTCTCGAGAATCCAGGCGCACAGCGCGGCCGGGGAGTCGACCAGGCCGTACCCGATGGTTTGGGGCCTGGTGGCCTGCACGAAGGAGTAGCCGTCACCGTCGGCCGCCGCCGCCAGGTCATCGAGAGCTTTCTGCTCGACGGGGGTCAGAGAGCCGAAGGTGGCCGGGTCGGGCGCCACCAACGGCGGCACGAGGTGCAGGCCGATCACGCGGGACGGGTGCCGGAGCCCGATGGCCGTGCTGACGCTGGTCCCCCAGTCGTGGCCCTGAGCGACGAATCGGGCATATCCGAGGTGGGTCATCAGGTCGGCCCACGCGTCGGCGACCCGCTCGACGCCCCAGCCCGCGACGGTGGGAGCGTCGCTGAAACCGTAGCCGGGCAGGGAGGGGCAGACGACGTGGAACGACGACGACAGCGGTCCGATCACGTCGAAGAACTCGACGATCGACCCGGGCCACCCATGGGTCATCAGCAATGGCACGGCGTCGGCACGCGCCGACCGCACGTGCACGAAATGGATGCCCGAGGCGCGGAACTGCGGATGCCGGTTGAGCCGGGCCTCGGCCGCTGTGAAGTCATAGGAAGCGGCCCAATAGTCGCAGAGTGACTGCGTGTAGGAGAGCGGCGTCCCCTGTGCCCACCCCGGCACGGGCGAGGCCGAGGGCCACCGCGTCTGCCGCAGTCGCGCCCGCAGGTCGGCAACGGCCTCAGGGGAGATGGCGACGCGAAAGGTTTCGCTCATGCACCCTTGGTATCAGGAGCCTCTGACAATTCAGGGGCCGCCGACGATTTCGCCGCTGGCGACCGCCTCCTGCAGGCCCCGGGCCGCCAGCCGGTCGGCCCGCTCGTTCTCCGGATGTCCGGCGTGCCCCTTCACCCAGTGCCACTGCACGTCGTGCCGTTGCACGGCCGCGTTCAGCCGCTGCCACAGGTCCACGTTCTTGACCGGCTGCTTCGCCGACGTCTGCCACCCGTTGGCCGCCCAGCGCGGCAGCCATTTGGTGATTCCGTCGCGCACATAGACGCTGTCGGTGTAGAGCTTCACCGTCAGCGGCGACCGGTTCAGCGTCTCGAGCGCCCGGATCGGCGCCATCAGCTCCATCCGGTTGTTCGTGGTCTGCTCCGCCGTGCCGCCGCACAGGTCCTTCTCCTTGGTGCCATAGCGCAGCACAGCACCCCACCCGCCAGGCCCGGGATTGGGCGCGCAGGCCCCGTCGGTGTAAATCTCCACCACGCTCATGTGAGCACCCTAACGGGGCGTACCCGCCCCACCAGTCACCACAGAGGGCAGCACGTAAAGTAGTGGACCGCATGTACTCGAGCAGCAAGGCGGGCGGATGTCGGACGACGCGGTCGAGGTCAACGGGCTCGTCGTGCGCTACGGCGGCACGACGGCGGTCGACGGTGTGTCGCTCACCGTGCCGCGCGGCCGGGTGCTCTCGCTGCTCGGGCACAACGGCGCCGGCAAGACCAGCCTGCTGCAGGTCTGTGAGGGTTTCCGGAAGGCCGACGGCGGCACAGTCCGCGTCCTCGGCCTGGACCCGATCGCCGACCACGACACGTTGATGCCCCGCCTCGGCATCATGCTGCAGTCCGGCGGCGTCTACCCCTGGGCCACGGCCGGCGAGATCTTGCGCCTGTTCGCCTCGTTCGCGGCCTCCCCCCTCGACGTCGACATGCTGCTCGACCGCCTCGGCCTGCGGAAATTCGAGCGTACGAGGTGGCGCCGTCTCTCCGGGGGCGAGCAGCAGCGCCTCTCGCTCGCCATCGCGCTGGTCGGCCGGCCCGAGCTGGTCTTTCTCGACGAGCCGACCGCCGGCATGGACACCGAGGCCCGGCACACGACGTGGCGGCTGATCGAGGAGCTGCGCGCTGACGGTGTGTCCGTCCTGCTCACGACCCATCTGCTCGACGAGGCCGAGCGCCTGGCCGACGACGTGGTCATCATGAGCTCGGGCGTGGTCGCCGCGACCGGCACGCCCGCCGAGCTCACCGCCGCCGCCGGCATCGACCTGCTGGAGGTGCGCGCCGAGCCCGGCCTGAAACCGGCGGACGGCCGGCTCACCGACCTGAAAATTTCGGAGACCACCCCGGGGGAGTATGCCGTGACGGGCGCCCTCGACGCAGCGGCGATCTCGGCGGTGCTGGGCTGGTTCGCCGCGGCGGGCGCCCAGGTCACCGCTGTGAACACGCGCCGGCGCACCCTCGAGGACGTCTATCTGGCCCTGACCACCGGAGAGAAGGCGTACCGATGAGCGGGATCTTCGCACCCGCCCCCGGCCGTGCCCCCATGCGCAGCGTGGTGGCCAGCCAGATCCGCATGGAGCTGACCCTGACCGCGCGCCGCGGCGAGGCCGTCGTGCTGGCCATGGGCGTCCCCTTGCTGGTGCTGCTCGGGGCGGGTCTGACCGAGGTCACCAACGTGCCCGGGAACGATCGGCTGGCCTTCGTGGTGCCCGGCGTGCTGGCACTGACCGTGATGTCGACCGCTTTCACCGGCCAGGCGATCACCACTGGTTACGAGCGGGCGTATGGGGTGCTGAAAAGGCTCGGCGCCTCGCCGCTGAGCCGGCCCGGTCTGCTTTTCGCCAAGACCTCGGCGGTGCTGGGCCTGATCGTCGTGCAGCTCGTCGCGCTGGCCGCGGTGGGCGTCGCGGTCGGCTGGCGGCCGCATTTCGGCGCGACCCTGTCGGCGGTCGGCGTCACCGTGCTCGCCACCGCGGCGTACAGCGGATTGGCGCTTCTGATGGCGAGCGTGCTGCGGCCCGAAGCCACGACGGGTGCGGCGACGCTGATCTATGTCCTGATGCTGGCCGCGGGCGGGATCATGTTCGCCGCCCCTGACCTGGGCACGGTCGGCTGGTTCCTGTTGCCGCTGGCCGCGCACGCCGAGGCGCTGCGGGCGACGCTCTCGCACGACGCGAGTGTTCCGCTGTCGATCTGGCTCAGCCTGGGCGCCTGGGCGGTCGTCTTCGTGACCGCGGCCGCCCGCAAGTTCCGCTGGGAGTGAGCCTGTCCATCGATCGGTGGACAACCGCTGACGGTCGTGCGGTCGTCCCGCGGACACCTCGGTAGGCAGCACGATCGATGGCATGACAGCCATTGAGGTGCGGGACTGGCGGGCCCGGATCGGCATCGTGCTGCAGACCACGGATGACATCGCCGAACTGACCGTACGCGAGATGGTGCGGCACGTCGCCGGTTCTACCGTGATCCACGGCCGCCCGCCGAGGTGATCGAGCTGGTCGGCCTGTCCGAGAAGAGCACGAGCCGCCCGCCGAACCGCCGTCCCGGGTGCTCACGCGCTGGTGGCAAATGCCGTTGCTGACGTTCTTCCTCGCGGTAGGGATCACGCCGTGGCTGCTTGGGGCGGTCCTCCGGCGGCGTCGGTCTGCTCCCGTCTGACCTTCTTCCGGCCACGCACGATCCCCGCTGCAGGGCCGCTTATAGGGGATGCGTTGGGCCGTAAGGCCGAATTCGGCCGAAAAAAGCGTTCCGCCGCTAACGAGGGGATACGCCGGTTAGATTACGGAAGGCGAGAAGCCGGATCTTTCTCGGATTTCGCTGCTCGGGCCGGCTCCAGCCGGCTCCCTCCAGCCCGCCCACCGGTGCTGTACCCGAACAGGCAAACCCGCTGCGAGGCGGGGACGCAAAGCCAGGAGCCTCCCCGACGGAGGCCGCCCAGCCGCCGAAGGAGAAGGAAAGACATGCGCTATCCAGAAGCCCATGCAGCCAGGAGCGGCTCGGTTCCGTTCATGGCGCGTGGCCCCAAGTCGTTGCGAACAGCAGTGGCTGTCGTCGCCGCCGGCGTCATCGGACTCGTTCCCGCACTCGTATGCGCCACACCCGCGTCCGCCGCGGCCGGCGACCTAGTTATCACGCCGACGGTTGGTTCCGTGGTAGAGGGCGGCACGCTGTCGTTCTCCATTGCCGAGAAAGGTGGTGGGTCTACCGGCACCTTTAATGTGGCCACGGTTGTGGACGACACCTTTGGCGCCAGTAAGGCGAACCTAGCGAACGACCTTGGTACGCCGTCACCGGCAACCATCGATGCCACCGCCGGAAACGGCCCGTGGGTCGTCACTGTGCCGACCACACAGGACACCACCTATGAGACCAGCGAGACGTTCAAGCTCCGCATCACTCTTAGCGGTGATTCCGTTACTACGGTTGCCGAGGTTGTCGCGACCATTCAGGCCGATGGTGACCCCCCGCCGACTTACTCGCTGACCGCGACCTCGCCCACTGTGGCGGAATCGGCCTCGGTTCTGACGACCTCGGTAACGGCTGAACTGAGCAAGGCTTCGGACGTGCCCGTCAGCGTCGACCTGGTGACGGAGAACGGCACCGCGACCGGTGGATCCGACTTTACGGCGCTGGCGACGACTAATGTCATCATCGCCGCAGGCGCGATGACCAGTAGTGCCACCGTAGTCACTGTCCTGAACGACATCGTGAAGGACAGCGCTGACACGGAGACCTTCAAGGTCAACGGTGTGGCGACCGGCACGCTGAATCCGGCCGCGTCGACCACCATCAGCATCACGGACGACGAGACGACGCCGAAGCTCAACCTCTCGAGGACCGGCACCCAGCAGGAAGGCAACGCTGTGACCTACACGGTCACGGCGACGCCGGGTTCCGAGCTTCCCATCTCGTTCCAGTGGAACGCCGTAGCGGCTTCGCCGGTCGATGCGACCCATGGCCTTGCCACTCCGGGTACGGACTTCCCGTACCCGGCGGCGGACGCGCGGAGGGTCACCATCGTCGGCACCACTGCGACCATTCCGCTCAACCTGTTCGCGGACAATCTGAACGAGAAGTCGCCCGAGGATTATGCGATCGAGATCGCGTCGCTGACGAACGCGGAGGCCGGCACCATCACCACGATGAACGGCGTCATCGCCGACGCCGGCACCGACACGGCTCCGTCGGTCAACATCACGGGCACACCGGTGACCGAAGGTAACAGCGGCACTCTGACGAAGACGTTCACGGCGACGCTTACCAAGGCGTCGGGTCGCACCGTCACCATCGACTGGGAGACCGGGGACCACACGCCGGGGCTCGGTTACGCCGTCGCCGGCAAGGACTACAAGGCGGCCGAGGGCCGGCTCGTGTTCGAGCCCGGTGTGCTCACCAAGACCTTCACTGTCGACGTCCTGGGTGATGTGGTCGACGAGGACACCGGCGAATCCTTCGACGTCGAATTGCACAACGTCGATGAGACGGCTGCCGGCCTCGGCACGAACGCCAGCCCGGTCGTGCAGGTGACGCCGGTGATGATCACGGACGACGACGACAAGCCCTCTCTCATGTTCGAAGACACGACTGTCGACGAGGCCGACGTCGTGTGGGCCGCGCTGCTGCCGGTGAAGCTCGTGGGTACCACCAGCGATCGCCCCATCACGTTCACGATGGGCGCCGCCAACACGACCGGCGACTACCTCAGCACGATCGTCGGGGCACCCGGCACTGAGGACTACGCGCTCGCCGGTACGACAGTCGTCATCCCGGCGGAGCAGTCGACGGGCTACGGCGTCGTGGTCGTCAAGGGTGACAAGGTCTACGAGAGCAACGAGTCGACACACGTCACCATCACCGCTTCCACGAATGGCGAATTTATCACCGGCTCTCCGAAAACCGCGAAGTTCACGCTGAACAACGACGATGACGCGCCGAACCTGGAAATCAACAGCGTGACGGGCGACGAGGGCGAGACGGTCAACGTCACCGGCACTGTGGATGGTGTCGCCGAGGACGATGTCACGGTGAACGTCACCTTCGCCGGCAAAACTGTCGACGGTATTCGGGCGGCGAGCCCGTCGGACTTCGTGAACCCGGGAGCCAAGGCGATCAAGATCGAGGGTGGCACCGACTCCGGCACGTCGCTTTCGGTGGCGACGATCGAGTTGCTCAAGACCGATGAGGCCGAGCCTGCTGAGGCGATCGTGGCCTCGGGCTTCGGGCTGAACAATATCGGCACCGTGACCGACGGCGTCATCAAGATCAACGAGCACGGCGAGCAGCCGGGTGAGCCGGGTGACAGCCCGAAGCCGACCATTCTGGGCGCGAGCCGGGTCTACGGCCCGTCGAAGGTCGAGCTCAGCGGCATGGTTGCCCCGAACAAGCAGGTCGAGCTTTGGGGAGCCCCGGTCGGTGGCGGCCTTCTTAAGTGGATCAAGAACGTGGACAGCGACGACGAGGGTCACTACGACTTCGAGCACTCCATCACCTGGGGTCACCGCTTCCTGGTGGAGTCGCAGGACATGAAGTCGGACGAGAAGGTCGTCTGGGTCGTCCAGAAGCCGATCTTCGTGGTCAGCACGTCGACCAAGGGTGCCATCCACTTCGGTGTGAAGGGCTACCCGTGGGCCGTCGGTCAGACCGTGGCGGTGCAGCGTTGGACGAACTCGGGTTGGGCCACCATTCGGGCCGGCAAGACCGGTGGGGACGCCGTCTGGCGGGGCTCGATCCCGTTCGCCTCGGGCAGCAAGATCGTCCTGAGGGCCTGGGTCTCCGGTGAGTCCGGCCGGGGCACGTTGCCGGCCTTCAGCCCGCAGCAGACGACCACTGTCAGATAGGTAAGAACAGCATCACCTGAACCAACGAAGACGGGGGCGGCCATGAGGCCGCCCCCGTCGCCTTTGTCTGACCTCACTCCACCTCGGCGACCGCCTGGGCGAACTGCGCCGAATACAACCGGGCGTACGCCCCACCCGCCGCGATCAGCGAATCATGCGTCCCCTGCTCGACGATCTGACCGTGCTCCATCACCAGGATCACGTCGGCGTCGCGGATCGTCGACAACCGGTGGGCGATCACGAAGCTCGTCCGGCCCTGCCGCAGCGTCGCCATCGCCCGCTGGATCAGCACCTCCGTACGGGTGTCGACCGAGCTCGTCGCCTCGTCCAGGATCAGGATGCTGGGCTCGGCCATGAACGCGCGGGCGATCGTGATCAGCTGCTTCTGCCCGGCGCTGACGTTCGAGCCCTCCTCGTCGATCACCGTGTCGTAGCCGTCGGGCAGCATGCGCACGAACGGGTCGACGTGGGCCGCCTCGGCTGCCCTCACCACCTCTTCCAGGTCGAACGAGTCGGCCCCGTACGCGATGTTCTCGGCGATCGTGCCTCCGAACAGCCAGGTGTCCTGCAGCACCATGCCGATCTCCTCGCGGAGCTGCGAGCGCGGCATGGTCGCGATGTCGACCCCGTCGATCAGGATGCGTCCCGAGTCGACGTCGTAGAAGCGCATCAGCAGGTTGACCAGCGTGGTCTTGCCCGCGCCGGTCGGCCCCACGACGGCTACGGTCTGGCCGGGCGTCACGTCGAGCGACAGGTGCTCGATCAGCGGCTTGTCCGGCACGTAGCGGAACGACACGTCCTCGAACGCGACCTCCCCGCGCACGTTCCCCAGCGCGACGGGTGACGGCTCAGCCGACTGCTCCGGCGCGTGGAGCAGCGCGAATACCCGCTCGGCCGACGCCACCCCCGACTGGATCAGGTTCGCCATGCTCGCCACCTGGGTCAGCGGCTGGCTGAACTGACGCGAGTACTGGATGAAGGCCTGCACCTCGCCCAGCGACAGCGCGCCCGAAGCCACCCGAAGACCACCGACCACAGCCACGAGTACGTAGTTCAGGTTGCTGATGAACATCATGGCCGGCTGGATCAGGCCGCTGATGAACTGCGCGCGGAACGACGAGGCGTACAGCTTGTCGTTGTGCTCCTGGAAGGTCTGGTTGGCCTCGTTCTGCCGGCCGAACACCTTGACCAGCGAGTGACCCGTGAACATCTCTTCGATGTGGCCGTTCAGCCGTCCGGTGGTCGCCCACTGGGCGACGAAGTTGGGCTGTGAACGCTTGCCGACCGCCATCGTGATGACGAACGAGACCGGGACCGTGACCAGCGCGATCACGGCGAGCAGGGGCGAGATCCAGAACATCGCCCCGAGCACCCCGACGATGGTCAGCAATGCCGTGGTGAGCTGGGCGAACGTCTGCTGCAAAGTCTGGGCGATGTTGTCGGTGTCGTTGGTCGCCCGGCTGAGCACCTCGCCGCGCGGCTGCTGGTCGAAGTAGGACAGCGGTAGCCGCGACAGCTTGGCCTCGACCTGCTGCCGCAGGTGATAGACGGCGGTCTGCACGACGTGCGCGGTGATGCGGCCCTGGAGCACGCCGAAGACCCACGCGAAGACGTAGATCAGCGCGACCCAGGCGAGCACGCGCCCGAGCCGGTCGAAGTCGATGCCCTGACCGGGGACGAAGTCGACCGCCGAGAGCAGGCTGGCCTGGGTGTCCTCGCCGCGGGCCCGCAGCGCCGCGATCGCCTCGGCCTTGGTCACGTCGCCGTCGAACATCCGCCCGATCACGCCGGCGAAGATCACGTCGGTGGCGTGACCGAGCAGGTAGGGGCCGATCACCGACAGGGTCACGCTGACCGCGCCGGCGAGCATCACGAACCCGACGAGCAGGCGCTGCGGCTTGAGCAACCCGAGCAGCCGTTTGGTGGAACCCTTGAAATCCTGGAGCTTCTCGGTCGGGCCAGGACCGGCCATCATGCGCATGGCTGGAGGCCCGCCCACGGGAGGCCGGCGAGGGGCGGTCATGCTGCAGCCTCCTGAGCTGTGAGCTGCGAAAGAACAATCTCGCGGTACGTCTCGTTGGTGTCCATCAGTTCCGCGTGGGTGCCGGTTCCGGCGACCCGGCCGTCGTCGAGCACGACGATGCGGTCGGCCTCGCGGATCGTGCTGACCCGCTGGGCCACGATCACCACGGTGGCCTGCCCGATGTGGTCGGTCAGGGCCGATCGCAGCGCCGCGTCGGTCGCGTAGTCGAGCGCCGAGAACGAGTCGTCGAACAGGTAGATCTCGGGCCGGTGCACCAGCGCGCGGGCGATCGCCAGCCGCTGCCGCTGCCCGCCCGACACGTTCGTGCCGCCTTGCGCGATGGGCGCGTCCAGGCCGCCCTCCATCCGTTCGACGAAGTCGCGCGCCTGGGCGACCTCGAGCGCCTCCCACAGTTGCTCATCGGTGGCGTCCGGATTGCCGTACCGCAGGTTGCTGGCGACCGTGCCCGAGAACAGGTAGGGCCGCTGGGGCACCAGGCCGACCAGCCGCGACAGCAGGCCGGCGTCGAGCTCGCGTACGTCGACACCGTCGACCAGCACCTGCCCGGCGGTCGCGTCGAACAGCCGCGGTACGAGGTTGAGCAGGGTCGTCTTGCCGCTGCCGGTGCTGCCGATGACCGCCGTGATCTCGCCCGGCCGGGCGATCAGGTCGATGCCGCTGAGTACGGGCGCCTCGGCCCCGGGGTAGCGGAACTCGACGCCGCGCAGGTCGAGCCGCCCGTGCTCGCTCACCGACGTGACCGGCTCGGCGGCCCGCGCGACGCTGGACTCGGTGCCGAGCACCTCCTCGATGCGCTCGGCGCAGACCTCGGCCCGCGGGATCATGACGAACATGAACGTCGCCATCATGATCGACATGAGGATCTGCATGAGGTAGCTGAGGAACGCGGTCAGCGCGCCGATCTGCATCGCGCCGTCCTCGATGCGGTGGCCGCCGAACCAGAGCACCGCCACGCTGGAGAGGTTCACGATCAGCATGACGGTCGGGAACATCAGCGCCATCAGCTTGCCGACCCTGAGCGACACGTCGGTCAGTTCGGCGTTGGAGCCCTCGTAGCGGGCCTGCTCGCGCTCGTCGCGGACGAAGGCGCGGATCACCCGGATGCCGGTGATCTGCTCGCGCATCACCTGGTTGACCCGGTCGATGCGCTTCTGCATCGAGCGGAACAGCGGGCGCATCCGTACGATGATCGCGGCGACCGTGGCGATCAGCACCGGCACGATGACCAGCAGCAGGGACGAGAGCGGCACGTCCTGCCGCAGGGCGAGCACGATGCCGCCGACGCACATGATCGGCGCCGAGACCATCAACGTGAAGGTCATCAGCACCAGCATCTGAACCTGTTGCACGTCGTTGGTGGTGCGCGTGATCAGCGAGGGCGCGCCGAACTGGCCGACCTCGCGGGCCGAGAAGTCCTGCACCCGTCCGAAGATCGAGGCGCGGACGTCGCGGCCGACCGCCATCGCGGTGCGGGCGCCGAAATAGACGGCGACGACCTGGGTCGCGATCTGCGCCAGCGTGACCACGAGCATCCACCCGCCGATCCGCATGACGTAGCCCGTGTCGCCCTTGACGACGCCGTTGTCGATGATGTCGGCGTTGAGCGTGGGCAGGTAGAGCGTGGCCAGCGTCTGCAGGAACTGGAAGAACACGACCAGTCCGATGTCTCGCCGGTAGGGCCTCAGATGGCCGCGTAACAGTTGTATGAGCACTACTGGTTCCCCCGTCGGTGGAGCAATCCGTCGAGCAGCAAGGAGGCCGTCTCCGCACCGCTGAAGTTGTCCGGGTCGCCGAACGGCCCGTACGTGTTGGCGCCGCAGAAGAGCAGGAGCAGGGAGGCCACGTCGGCCGGCGAGCGGCGCAGCAGGTCCGCGTCGGGGGCGAGCACCTCGGTGAGCGCGTCCTGCAGGGCGCGGCGGTTCGAGATCGCCTGGTGGGAGGCGTCGCCGCTGAGGATCAGCTTGCGGGCGGCCGACATGATCTGCGCGTTCTCGGCGAACCGGGTGTGGATCAGCTCGGCCGCCTGGGTCAGCCGCTCGCGCAGAGGCAGGCCCCGGTCGATCGCGGCCAGCGCGTCAAGCGTCGGCTGCGGCTCGAGCGCCTTGATCACCGAGCAGACGACCAGCGAGGTCTTGGTCTCGAAGACGCCGAAGATGGTGCCCTCGGCCACCCCGGCGGCCTGGGCTATCTGGCGCGTGCTGACATCGACCCCGTGCTCGTGCAGCAGCGGGATGGTCGCCTCGATCAGGGCCGCCCGGCGCTCCTCGGGCGCCAGAGCGGGGACACGTCTTCGTTTGCTCTCCACGGCGACGAGCATAATGAGCGAGCACTCACTCAGCCACTGACATTTGTCATGGGCGCCGGCCTGAGGACTTACCCCAGGCGGGGCCGAGCAGATCCGGGCCCTGCTGGGCGAGGTGAACGTGATCTTGTCTTGAACCACTTTCGCCCACCTCGCGTGTACCAATTGGTAGGTACAGCAGCCGAGCGGTGAGGAAGCCCCAGTGTCGGTCAACAAGCAGGTGCGCCGGATCGGCGGCGGAGTGGTCACCACTCTCGCCGCCATTCTCGTCTTCCTCGCGCTGGTGCTCCCCGACCAGATCACCCGGCTCCCGCCGGGCAACTTCTGGCTCACGGCCCTGGTCCGGGTGCCGATCGAGGCGCTGCTGGCCGTCGCCCTGCTGCTGGCCCTGCCCGCGCGGGCGCGCCGCATCACCGCGACCGTGCTGGGCCTGGCCCTGGGCTTCCTGACCGTCCTGAAGATCATCGACGTCGGGTTCTTCAAGGTGCTGGCCCGCCAGTTCGACCCCGTGCTCGACTGGGTGCTGTTCCGCGACGGCTTCAACTATCTGGTCGACGCCAACGGCTGGCCGGCCGCGCTCGGCGCCGCGGCCGGGGGCGTCCTGCTCGCGGTGGCCGCGCTGGTCGCCGTGACGTTCTCGGCGCGGCGGCTGAGCGGTTTGCTGGCCGCCCACCCCTGGCCCGTACGCGGCTCGGTCGTCACCCTGTCGATCGCCTGGGTCACCCTGGCCGTGATGGGCTTCCAGCTCGTCGGCGGCATCCCGGTGGCCAGCCAGACCGCCACCGACCTGGCCCGCGACACGGTGCTGGCGGTCCCGCAGAACATCCAGGAACGCAAGGACTTCGCCCGTGAGGTGCAGGACGACGCGTTCGCGAATTTGCCGAACGACCAGCTCCTCAGCGCGCTGCGCGGCAAGGACGTGATCGTTGGCTTCGTCGAGAGCTACGGCCGCGACGCGGTCGAGAATCCCGAGTTCAACCAGCCCGTACTCGACCGGTTGCGGGCCGGGCAGGCCGAGCTCGAGGCCAAGGGCTTCGCGGCCCGCAGCGGCTATCTCACCTCGCCCACCTTCGGCGGCGGCAGCTGGCTGGCCCACTCGACGTTCCTGTCCGGGCTGTGGATCGACAACCAGAACCGCTACCGTAGCCTCGTCGCGACCGACCGGCTCACGCTGACCTCGGCCTTCAAGCGCGCCGGCTTCCGCACGGTCGGCTTCGAGCCCGGCGTCACCTTCGCCTGGCCCGAGGGCGACTTCTACGGCTACCAGCAGGTCTACGACTCGCACACGCTGGGCTACAACGGGCCGGCACTGAGCTGGTCGACGATGCCCGACCAGTACGTCATGAAGAAGGTCCACGACTACGAGTTCGGCAAGGCGAAACGCCCACCGCTGCTGGCCGAGGTGACGTTGACCTCGAGCCACACGCCGTGGAAGCCGGTGCCCTCGATGCTGCCCTGGGAGAAGATCGGCGACGGCTCGGTCTACGGCCCGATGATCAAAGAGGCGCCGGGCGGCGACGACGTCAAGCAGGCGTACGCCGGGTCGATCGCCTACTCCGTCGACAGCCTCATCTCGTACGTCCGTGACTTCGGCGACGACAACCTGGTGCTCGTGCTGCTCGGGGACCACCAGCCGAACTCGAGCGTGGTCGGCTCGCACTCCACCAAGGACGTGCCGATCTCGATCGTCGCCAAGGACCCGAAGGTGCTCGACCGCATCGGGAGCTGGGGCTGGACCAATGGGCTCACCCCCGCGCCGGACGCGCCGCTCTGGCCGATGAACGAGTTCCGTGACAAATTCCTCACCGCGTACAGCCCGCAAGGGGAACCTCACTGAACGCAGAGTGACTTCCGATCTTTGTCGCAACACTGACATGTGATCGATCTGTGTCTACTCGTGCGTAACTCCCTTCTGTAACCAAGATCCGCCAAGATAGTCCGGCGGTCGCGAGGGGGTGACCGCGCTGGAGCAGGTGAGGGATCGATGGACGAGTCGAAGCGGCCGTCGCGGGCGGACAGCCTGAGGCTGACGAGAATGCCGGACGTGCGACCGTCGGAGCGGCCCGGCGCGGGGGCGCCGCCGGTGCCGCCCGCGCCGCCGCCGCCGGTTCAGAAGGGCCGGAAAACGCGGAAGCCCTGGTGGGCCGTGGTCGGCGTGGTGGGGACGCTGGCCGTGGCGGGCGGACTGGTCGTGGCCTACCGGGTCACGACGGACGCCACTGTCCCCGATCGGGGAGTGCCGCCGGTGGACATTCCGGCCGCCCAGGTGGCCGCCTCGACGCCGCCGGCCGCGCCCTCGGGGACCGCGCACACCGCGGTCGCCACCCCGTCGGCGAGTGCGGCCACGTCGTCGGCCACCCCGTCGGCGAGCATTCCGGTGCCGTCATCATCACCCACGGTGAAGACAACCGCGACCGCGCCGCGGGTCGTCGCGCGCGGGAATCCGTCCGGGGCCAACCTCGCGCTCACCGCCACGGTTACAGCGAGCAGCGCCGAGGACGCGCTGTGGGTCGCCCGCTATGCGGCCGACGGTGACGGCGTGAGCCGCTGGGCCAGTGGCTTCTCCGACCCGCAGTGGCTCAAGGTCGACCTGGGCGAGAACCGGCGGCTCACGACGGTCACGCTGGCCTGGGAACGGGCGTACGCGGTCGCCTACCGGGTCGAGGTGTCGACCGACGGCGCCAAGTGGACCACGATCTGGTCGACGAAGGCGGGCCAGGGCGGCACGGTCCGGGTCGACGCCGACGGGGCGATCGGCCGCTACGTGCGCATGTACGGCACGAAGCGCTCCAACCAGTACGGCTTCTCGCTCTACGAGTTCGAGGTGCGCTGAGGCGCTCCCCGGCGGGTTCGCACCCGCCGGGGAGCACCCGACGATCGACCTAGTCGATCGTCGGCGGAAGGTTTCGCGCGGCCTTCAGCGCGGCCGCCTCGCTGAGGTAGGGGTTGTAGGAGTACGAGCGGTCGAGCGTGCCCGGCACCCGGAAGTACGCGGCCGCGAGCCGGGCCGGATCAGTCGCGATCTCGCCGCGCGCGGGCACGTCGTTGCCGTCGTCCCAGCCCCACGGCGCGTTGGCCGAGTTCGTGCCGCACGAGTACGTGCCGGTGCCGCAGCCGCCCGACGTGTCACCGGCGAACGTGCCGAGGTTGGCGAACAGGTTCGCGTTGGCGCGCTGGGCCCACAGACCGCCGCCCGCGAAGATGTCGATCAGCTCGTAGCGCACGTCCCGGTCGTCCGGGCTGCTCGGCGACTCCGACACGTTCGCCGAGGGGTAGTAGACGACGCCGTCGCCGTCGATGTCGTACTGGGGCCAGGCCTTGAGCCCGTGACCGCCGCGCTCCTGGGCGGTGACCGGGTGCTGGAACGCGTCGTGCGGCGAGGGCTTGAGCTGCAGGGTCCCGTCGATCGTCTCGCCCCCGTCGGACCAGTCGGAGCCGCTCGGGGCGTACGAGAAGAAGTCGCTGTGCGCGACGGTGACCGCGGCCTTGAGAGTGCCGTACGCCGAGCCGTCCTTGGCGACGATCTCGAGAACGCCTTCGCCGTCGTTCTCGTGCTCGGTCTCGAAGAACGGGTGGTCGATCCAGTCGCGCGGGTGGAAGAAGAAGTACGTCAGGTAGTAGTGGGTGCCGGTCTCGAGCACCGAGTAGTAGACGGCGGCCGCGGTGTTCCTCCCGGTGTTGTCCCAGTTGTCCCGGCCGTTCAGATTGCCGTCGAAGTCGTAGCGGGTAATGAAGTCGCTCTTGCCGGCGAGCGCGTGCGCCCCGGTCTGATCGACGTCCTGGTAGTGGATCGGCGCCCACCGAAGCGCCAGCTCGGCCCGGCTCGGAGCGGCCTGCGCCGGAGCCGCCGCCACTGTGGCGAGCCCGGTCGCCGCCAGAACGCCGGCCATCGCGGCCGCGGCCCTGCGAACGACACCCATGACTACCCCCCTCAGATCGATGATCGTAAATCTAAGGGGATCCTTTCGGGAACGGGTTGACGGCAGGCGAAGAAAAAATTGCCGGTGGACGGGTGGTTGCCGTCGATGCGTTGCCACCCTGCGGAGCGAAGCGGAGCCACCGAACTCAGTAGGCTGGCTTCGTGTTCGAGATCGATTTGGGCGGGGGAGCCTCGCTGCGCCCGCTGCAGCCGTGGCAGGCGACGGAGTTTCTGGCCCACATGGATCGGGCGCGCGAGAGCGTCAACCAGTGGATCTCCTGGGCGAGCCGCAGCACCGATCTCGAGTCCGCGACGGCAACCCTGCAGAAGTACGCCGATCTGCTCGCTCGCGGCGAGGGCCGGATTCTCGGCATCTGGCTCGACGGGGTGCTGGTCGGCGGCGTGATGGCGTTCGGCGTGCATTTCGGCAACGCCGAGGTCGGCTGCTGGCTCGAACCGGCCGGCCGCGGCCGCGGGCTGATCACCAAGGCGGCCGCGCACCTGATCGGCTGGCTGTTCGGCGAGCTCGGCATCCACCGGGTCGAGTGGCAATGCCGGCCCGACAACGTGGCCAGCTCGAACGTCGCCCGCCGGCTGGGCCTGACGCACGAGGGCACGCTGCGGGCCAACTTCCCGTGGCAGGGTGTCCGCTACGACAGCGAGGTGTGGGCGGTCCTGGCCTCCGAATGGTCGGGCCTCGGGAAATCCGCCGATCGCGCCTCCGGAACGCCGGCCTCGCCGGTCTCCGGCGAACCCGCGTGACGAGATCCGGGCGCCCCTGGCCGCTGCTGCCGGAACCCGAACTGACCTGTCGCGCCGAGGACGGCCGTGATGTGCCGCTGCTGGTGTGGCGGCTGCCCGAGCCGGTGCTGGCGATCTCGTCGGCGGTGCTGGGCGGCGGCATCGGCCCGTGCGGTTGGCTGGTCAACGCCACCGTTCCGATGTCCTACGACCGCGACGACCCCGCCGAGCATCTGGCCGGCATCGCCGGGGATCTGGGCCTGCACGGCCCGGGCGTGGGCCTGATGACCGGAGTCGACGTGGCCGATGTCGTCGCCGCCTCGGAAGGCGGGGTGCGGTTGTGGGCAACGGTCGGGCTGGGCGCTCCGGTGCAGGCGGCCGCGGCTGAGGCTGAGTCCGATCCCCACGTCGGCACGGTCAACATCGTGGCGTGGGTGCCGGTGCGGTTGAGCGCGGGGGCGCTGGTTAACGCGGTGGCGACGGTGACCGAGGCGAAGACGCAGGCGATCAGGGAACTCGGGTTGGCGGCCACCGGGACGGCGACCGACGCGGTTTGTGTCCTTTGTCCGGCCGAAGGGGTGGCCGCCGACTACGCCGGGCCGCGCTCGACCTGGGGTGCTCCGCTCGCGCGGGCCGCGTACACGGCTGTGCTCGACGGAGGAGCGGTCAACCTGGCGGGCACTCAGTCGTGGTCCGATCGTGTCGGCGGCGACTGAACTGGCCGATCGTCAGTGATACGTGAGCTCTCCGGCCGCGATCGCCGCGGTGACCCGGTTCTCCGGCGGCGGGAGCGGGCACAGCCACTCGTCGTCGTAGGCGCAGGACGGGTTGTAGAGGTAGTTGAAGTCGAGGTGCACTCGCGAACCCCCGAGGGTTTGCAGCCCCCGGCCGAAGGTTCCCTTTACCGTGTCGGTCAGGTAGCGCCCGCCGCCGTACGCCCCATGACCGCAGGTCGCGTCGCGCACGGGCAGGAACAGGCCACCGCCGTAGGCGGCGATCCACCACAGGGACAGCTCGCCGAACGGGGTCTCGATGATGCCCGCGCGGTGGTAGCGGACGACCCCGTCGGGCCCGCCCGTGTCGATGTCGATCTCGCCGTTGGCCGGCCGCACCTCGGCCTCGACGATCACGTCGGGGTTGGGCGGGAAGTAGCGCAGGCCGCTGAACGAGGACCGCTCCGCCGCCGGGATCGCCGACTGCGGGTGGGTGCCGAAGATCTTGTCGCGTTCGGCGCGGAACTCTTCGAGGCTGGTGTCGGACAGGTACATCCGCGCGACGGCCGCCCGGTAGTCGGTCAGTTCGAGTGCCTGCATGGTTCTCAGGCTAGGCCGCCCGGCCGGGAAAAGCCGCGTGACGATGACCATCGAAGTCAGGCGCGGTAGGCGTGAACCTCCGTCGCCTTGACCGTGGCCCAGACTTCGCGCCCGGGTTCGAGGCCCAGGTGGACCGCGGCGGCCGGGGTGACGTCGGCCGCGACCGGGATAGTGCCGGCCAGCTCGATGCGCAGCGCGTCGCCGTGCCGCGAGACCGTGGTCACCGTGGCCGGCCACGTGTTGCGGGGGCTGCCGTCGGGCCGGGCGGCATAGAGGGCGACGGCCGAAGGCGGAAACGCGACGAACACCTCGCCGTGTTCCTCGACGGCGGTGACCAGCGGGAACCCGTCCGGCAGGAAGACCGTGACCCCGTCGGCGCGGCCACGGTAGAGGTTGAGGCCGACGAGGCGGGCCACGTAGTCGGTGCGGGGCTGGGCGGTGATCGTCGCCGCGTCGCCGGTCTGCACGACCCGGCCGTCCTCGACGATGACGAGGCGGTCGGCGAGCATCAGCGCGTCCAGCGGGTCGTGGGTGACCAGCACGGTCGCGCCCGGGAAGGCGGCCAGGTGACCGCGCAACTGGGCCCGGGTGTCGAGTCGGGTGCGGGCGTCGAGGGCGGCCAGCGGCTCGTCGAGCAGCAGCATCCGGGGTTCGCTGGCCAGCGCGCGGGCCAGGGCGACCCGCTGGGCCTGACCGCCGGAGAGCTGCCGGGGCTTCTTGCGCACGTGCTCGGCCAGACCCACGCGGGTCAGCCAGTCGTGGGCGTTCCGCCGGGCCTCGGCGCGCGGCACGTGGCGGCAGCGGGGCCCGAAGGCGACGTTGTCGAGCGCGCTGAGGTGCGGGAAGAGCAGGTAGTCCTGGAACACGACGCCGATGCGCCGCTGCTCGGGCGGCAGGCTGTCGAGGCGTACGCCGTCGAGGGTGATGTGGCCGGCGTCGAGCTTCAGCAGCCCGGCGAGCGCGCGCAGCGTGGTGGTCTTGCCCGCACCGTTCGGCCCGAGCAGCGCGACGACCTCACCCGGCTCAACCGCCAGCTCGATGTCGAGGGCGAACCCGGGCCGTTGAACAGCCAGTTGCGCCGAAAGAGTCATGCGGCCACCCACTTGTCCCGCAAAGCGGCCAGGATGCCGACCGAGACCGCGAGCAGCACCAGGCTCAGGACGATCGCCGCGTCGACGTCCTGTTCGAGCGCCAGATAGACGGCGAGCGGCATGGTCTGCGTACGCCCGGGGAAGTTGCCGGCGAAGGTGATGGTCGCGCCGAACTCGCCCAGTGCCCGAGCCCAGCAGAGCACAGCGCCCGCCGCCACCCCCGGGGCGATCAGCGGCAACGTGACCCGCCGGAACGCCGTCCACCGGGTGGCGCCGAGGGTGGCCGCCGCCTCCTCGAACCGGGCGTCGGCCCCGCGCAGCGCCCCCTCGACCGCGATCACCAGGAACGGCATGGCGACGAACGCCTCGGCCACGACGACCCCGGCGGTGGTGAACGGCAGGCTCACCCCGAACGTCTGGTCGAGCCACTCGCCGAGCAGCCCGCGCCGCCCGAAGACCAGCAGCAGCGCGACCCCGCCGACCACCGGCGGCAGCACCAGCGGCACGGTGACCAGCGCCCGCACCAGCCGGCGTCCGGGAAAGCTCGTCCGGGCCAGGACCCAGGCCAGCGGTACGCCGAGAATCAGGCACACGACCGTCGCCAGACTCGCGGTCAGCAGCGACAGCCGCAGCGCCTGCAGGATGCCCGGTTCGGTGAGGCGCTCCGGCAGCGTCGACCACGGCGCCCGGATCAGCAGCCCGGCCAGGGGCAGGATCAGGAACGCCAGGCCGATCGCCGCCGGGACCGCCAGCGCGAGCGGGATGCGTGAACGACTCAGGGCTTCTGGAACCCTGCGTCGGTGAGCACCCTGAGCTCGGGCTCACTGCGTACGAAATCGAGGAAAGCGGCGGCTGCGGCCGGGTTGGGCGCGTTCTTCAACGCGACGATCGGATAGTCGTTGATCGCCTTGGCCGATTCCGGGAACTCGACGCCGTCCACGTCTTTGGCAGCCGCCGTCGCGTCGGTGCGGTAGACCAGCGCCGCGTCGACCTCGCCCAGCTTCACCTTGGAGAGGGCGGCCTTGACGTCCTGCTCCAGCGTGACCGGCTTGATGGCGACGCCGGCCGCCTCGGTCGCCTTCTTGGCCGCTGAGCCGCACGGCACCTGCTCGGCGCAGAGAGCCACCTTCAGGTCGGGCCTGGTCAGGTCGGTCAGCGCGGCGATTCCCTTGGGGTTTCCCTTGGGTACGGCGATGACGAGCTGGTTCTTCACGAAAACGCTCGGCTCACCGGCGGCGTCGCCCGCGTCGACGACCGTCTTCATGGTGGACGGGCTGGCGGCGGCGAAGACGTCGGCCGGCGCACCCGAGACGATCTGCTGGGCGAGGCCGGAGCTGCCACCGTACGAGATGGTGACGCTGACGCTCGGGTTGCGCGCCTCGAAGTCGGTCTTGATCTGGTTGAACGACTCGGTGAGGGAGGCGGCCGCCAGCACGGTGAGCTGCCCGGTGGTCTCGGGGCCGACGCTGCCGGTCGGTCCGCCGGTCGGGCCGTCGCTGTTGGCCCCGTCGCTGTTGGCCGGGGTGCCGCCGCACGCCGCCGTGGCCAGCACGGCCGTAATAGCCAGCCCGGTCAGGACGCGTCTCATCTCTCGTCTCCTCGCTCCACGACCACAGTGGTCGACTTGACGACGGCGACCGCCGTCGAACCCACCTCGAGGCCCAGGTCGTCGACCGCCTCGCGGCTCATCAGCGACACCACCCGGAACGGGCCGGCCTGGATGTCGACCTGAGCCATCACGGCGTCGCGGACGATCGCGGTGACGATGCCGCGCAGCCGGTTGCGCGCGGAGGAGCGGCCGCTGCCCGGGTCGGGCTCGTCGGCCAGTGATCGGGCGAAGGCGGCCAGGTCGGCGCCGCCGACGAGACGGTGACCGTGGTCGTCTCGGCCGGCCGGCAGACGGCCCGCGTCGATCCAGCGGCGGACCGTGTCGACGCTGACGCCGAGCAGTTCAGCCGCCTCCCCGATGCGGTAGGTCGTCACAGCGTCACCCTAGGGCTGCATCTGCGAGGCTGGAAAGAGGAACGAGCTAGCAGATGCGGAAACGTTGCGGTCCTCACACTGGCAACGGCATGCTGATGGGCGTGTCCCAGCGCCTGACCGAGGTCACGCAGTTCCTGGCCGAGGTTCTCACCCCCCGAGCGCCACTCACCGTCATCGTGGACGGCGGTGACCACGGCGGCGCCGCGCTGTTCGCGGCCCGACTGGCCGCCGCTTTCCCCGCCGCCGCGCGAGCCTGGAACGTCGACGCCGTGATGGGTCTGAGCGGCCCCGCCGGAGGTGTGCTCGACTCGGCTCTCAACGTGCTCGAGCCGGCCGCCGACCGCGTGATCGTCTATCTGCGTACGGGGCCGAGGGGCGGGGAGGGCGAGAAGCGGGCGCAGGTCGTCATCGACAACCACGACCCGCAGTGGCCCGTGATCCGGCACGTGCATCCGCGCCTGGCCGACCCCGAGCGCTGGCACCTGCCCGAGAGCCGCGCGTTCTTCACGCCGAAGGCGGCCGGGTGGGACAAACGGTTCGGCAACGACCTGCCCGCCTATGTCAAAGCCGTGGAAGCCGCCGCGCCTTCACCGGGCGACGTCGCGCTGGACGTCGGCTGCGGCACGGGCCGGGCGTTGCCGGCGCTGGCCGACGCGGTGGGCCCGTCCGGCCGGGTGATCGGGCTCGACTGCACGCCCGACATGCTGGCCACGGCCCGCGCGAAGGGCCGCGACACCCGCGCCGTGCTGACCCAGGCGGATGCCCGGCATCTGCCGATCGCCGACGCGGTGGCCGGTGTGGTCTTCGCCGCCGGCCTGGTGCACCACCTGCCCGACCCCGCCGCAGGCCTGGCCGAGCTGGCCCGCGTCACCCGGTCCGGCGGCCGGCTGATCCTCTTCCACCCGAGCGGTCGCGCCGCCCTGGCCGCCCGCCACGGCCGCACGCTGACCGCCGACGAGCCTCTGAACAGGGAAAACCTTGACCCGGCGCTGCGCGCGGCCGGGTGGCGCCTGACCCGCTACGAAGACCCGGACGACCGTTTCCTGGCCCTGGCCGTCCGAGTCCCGTAGTTCAGCTCAACTCAGCGCCTTGAGCTGCGCCTCGACGCGCTCGCGGCGCTGCTGCAGGGTGTCGAGGATCGCCTCGTTCTCGGCGATGCCGGTCAGCTCGGTGGCCAGCTCCTCGGGCTCGCGGTAGCCCTCGGAGGTGTCGCTGTCCTGCCCGCGGCGGGATTCGGCGTCCCCGCTCAGACGGCGCAGCTCGGCGATCTCGCCGTCGATGTCCTCGAGTTCTTTGCGAAGCTGCTCGGCCGTGGCGTCACTAGTCATGAAAGCATCCTATGACCGCAGCTCAGGCCAGGTGCGGCGGCGTCCGCGTCCCGTAGACCCGGGCGGCGTGATCCCCGTACGACCGGGGCGCGAGCTCGGACAGAATGCTCGGCAGACGGGCGGCCCGACCCGAAGTTCACCGGCGGTGACACGGCTCATCCACGCTCGTGGCCCGGCAGTACGGTCAGGTTGAGCAGTTCCAAGCCGGTCACCGGGCGGAAACCGGCCTCCGCGTAGAGGGTGAGTGCCGCGGTGTTGTCGATCTCGGTTTGCAGCGACACCCGGAGCGCGCCCGCGTCACGAGCGGCACCGACCACGTGGTGTAAGAGGGCGCGGGCGATGCCTTGGCGGCGGGCCCGTGGGGGCACGAAGAGGTCGCGGACCATCCAGGCCGTGCCGAGGGTGAGTGAGGCGGGCATGACCGCCACGGTGATGATGCCGCGAACGGCCGGGCCGTCGAGCACGGCGGCGACCGACATCCGTCCCGTGCTGACTTGCTCGGTCAGCCAGGCGTGGGTCTCGGCGGGCGCGGCCGGCTCACCATAGTGGACCCGGTATTCGTCGAACAGCGCGGCCACGCTCGCGAAGTGCTCATCAGCCGGCCGCGCCCGAATGATCGTCGGGGCGGGCCGGTCCGGGCTGGTCATGCCACGAGGCTAGTAAGCCTCCAGGTTCGGGTCCATCCCCGGCGACCTGGTGCAAGCATCTCTTCGTTCGGCCCTACAACCAGGAACTGGGCCCCTCCCCTTGCTTGATCACTCAGCTGATCCTTGATGCAGGGGTCTCGACCGCGTCGGAGAGGCCTACGTTCAGGATCTCGTCATGATCATGGGGAGGGAGGGGCCCGTTTGCTTGAAGTTGCGATCCGTCGTTCGGCTTGGCGTGGGCACTTGTTGCCGCGACCGGCGGCACCGTGCGGCACTGCCTCGCGGGAGGAGCGCCGTCAGATCGTCAGGGGGCGCATCGCGATCGTGGCCGGGGCGTGATCGGCGACGGTGCGGTAGTGGCGCAGGGACAGGAACAGCCAGCTCAGGCTGATCGCGGCGAGGATGACGTATGCGATCGGTGAGGCGAAGGTGTCCCAGCTCGTGTGCAGGATGACCGCGCCGATGAAGGTGCCGATGAAGGCCAGCACGTGGCGGGTGTTCGGCGCGGCCAGCAGGGCCCACAGCGCGCCCGCGGTCAGACCGGTCCACGCGGTGTGGCCGGCGGGGGAGGTCAGGCCGCGGATGAACAGGGTCTGCTCGACGCTGCCGATGTTGCCGCCCGAGGCGAGCAGGGCCGTGAAGGCGTACCCCATGGTCTCGAGGGCGGCGAAGCCCATGCCGGACGCGACGCCGATGAGCAGGCCGTCGGAGGGGAGGCGGCGCTCGTGCCTCGACATGATCGTGAGCAGCAGGATCAGCGGGACGATGAGTTTGGCCGATTCCTCGATGACCGCCACCAGCACCATCGGGAGCACGCCGAGGCCGCGCAGGGTGTCGTATTCGAGGGTGCCGGCCACCACGATGCCGATGACGCCGCCGAAGAACGCGGAGATCACCAGGGCCGACGTGGGCACCTGCCAGCGGCCGGAGTGGGCGCGGGCGAAGGTGAGGAAGGCCAGGGGGACGACGGTCGCGCCGAGCAGGATCAGTGCGGGCACGAAGTTGGGATTCTGCGTGTGGACGAGGGTCCGCAGAACGACGACGTAGAGAACAAGGCCGATGAACAGAACGCCGAGCCAGGCCCACCGGCGGGGATTTTCGCGCATGCAGCGCTGCTACCCCGCCGGTGAGATCGGCTCACGAGAATGCGACGCGCGTCGCTCAGTGTGCGACGGCCATCACTGGCGCGTCGATGTCGACCGGGAGTTGGCGGGGGCGTACGACCACCACCAGGACCAGGACGGCGGCCACCATCGAGACGGCGATGACGATCGCCGTGGCGGTGGAGGAGTTGCCGAGCACGCCGACGATCGGGGCGGCCACCGCGCCGATGCCGAACTGCATCGCGCCCAGCAGGGCGGCCGCGGTTCCGGCGGCCTCACCGTGGCGGGAGAGGGCCAGCGCCGGAGCGTTCGGCAGCACGAAGCCGACGGCCGCCAGCACCAGGAACAACGGGATGAGGAAGCCGGTCAGGCCGCCGAAGCCGGTCATGGCCGTGGCCAGCAGGGCGACGGCGGCGGCCAGGCCGGCGATCAGCGCGGCCCCCAGGATCTGGGCCGGCTGCCAGCGGCGCAGCAGCCGCACGTTCAACTGGGTCGAGGCAATGAGCCCGATCGCACCGGCGGCGAAGACGTAGGCGAACTGCTGCTCGCTCAGGTCGAACTCCTCCTGGAAGACGAAGGAGGAGCCGCTGACGTAGGCGAACAACGCGGAGAACGCGAGCGCGGCGACGACGATCAGGCCCACGTAGGCGCGGTCGGTGAACAGGGTGCCGTAGTCGCGCAGGGTGCCGGCCACGCCGCCGCTGCGCCGGCGCTCGGCCGGAAGGGTCTCGGGCAGGAACAGGGCGGCCGCCGTCAGCATCGCGATGCCGACCAGGGTGAGCACCACGAAGACGCCGCGCCACGAGGTCCAGTTGAGGACGGTGCCGCCGATGGTGGGCGCGAGAATCGGCGCGACCCCCACGACCAGCATCAACCGGGAGAAGAGCCGCGCGGCGGCGTTGCCCGCGAACAGGTCGCGCACCACCGCCACCGCGATGACCGCGGCGGCCGCGGCGCCGAGGCCCTGCAGAACGCGCAGGACGCCGAGCGCGGCCAGGTTGGGCGCGACGACAACGAGCACGGACGCCAGTACGTGGACGCCGATGCCGAACAGCAGCGGTCCGCGACGCCCGATGGCGTCGGAGAGCGGACCTATCACCAACTGCCCCAGGGCCAGCCCGGCGAGCGTGCCGGTCAGCGTGAGCTGCACGGCGGCCTCGGTGGTGTGCAGGTCGGTGGTGATCGTCGGCAGCGACGGCAGGTACATGTCGATCGTCAGCGGGCCGAGCGCGGTCAGGAATCCGAGGATGAGAACGATGCCCAGCCGGCGGCGGACGGGCAGGAGTTCTCCTGGGGAGAGTTCGGCGCGCATTCCGGCCACAAGTTGCCGGCGGAAGTATTTGTTCCCCGGGTGTGACACGTCGTTGCGGTGATCACAAGTGACGAATTCCGCTTGACCGTGGCGGCAGTGACCGGACCCACGTGTGGTTCGAGTCCCGATTCGTTGTGACCGAGGGGGCGGCCGGGCAAGGCTAGGGGCCGTACGTGCAAGGAAAGCTAGTGGAAGGCGACTCATGGCCCTGCGACCCTCGACGAGGGCCTGGGCGGTCTGGGCCGTCGGCCTCGCGGCGTACATCATCGCAGTGCTGCACCGCACCTCGCTCGGCGTGGCCGGGCTGGACGCGCAGCACCGCTTCGGCATCGGCGCCGGGGCGCTCGCCTCGTTCGCCGTGCTGCAACTTCTCGTCTACGCCGGTCTGCAGGTGCCGGTCGGGTTGCTGCTCGACCGCTTCGGGTCGCTGCGACTGGTGGTCACCGGCGGTGTGCTGATGGCGGCCGGTCAGGCTCTGATGGCGACCACCGATCACGTCGGTGGCGCGGTCGCCGCACGCATCCTGGTCGGCGCGGGCGACGCAATGACCTTCATCAGCGTGTTGCGCCTGGTGCCGCAGTGGTTCCCGGCCAAACGGGTGCCGGTGCTGACCCAGCTCACCGGGCTGGTCGGTCAGGCCGGTCAGGTGCTCTCGGCGGTGCCGCTGGCGGTCCTGCTCGCCGGGCCTGGGTGGAGCACCGCGTTCCTCTCCACCGCCGGCGCCGGGCTTTTCGTCGCGGTCGCCGCCTTCGCCGCGCTGCGCGACACCCCGGAACGGCGGATCAACAGCGGCGCCTCGGTGACGATGCGGCAGCTGCGCACCGACCTGGGCGACGCGTGGCGGCATCCGGGCACCCGGCTCGGTCTATGGACGCATTTCACCACCCAGTTCACCGGTACGGTCTTCGCGCTGATGTGGGGCTTCCCGTTCCTCATCGCCGGGCAGGGCCTGCCGCAGGAGACGGCCAGTTCCCTGCTGACGCTGTTCGTGCTGGTCGGCATGGCGGCCGGGCCCCTGATCGGCATCCTCGTGCAGCGACATCCGCTGCGCCGCTCGTGGCTGGTGCTCGGCGTGGTCGGCGCGAACGCGGCCGGCTGGGGACTGGTGCTGGCCTGGCCCGGTCACGCGCCGCTGCCGGTGCTGGTGGTGCTGATCGTCGCGCTGGGCCTGGGCGGGCCGGGTTCGATGATCGGGTTCGACTACGCCCGTACGTTCAACCCGCCGAACCGCCTGGGCACGGCGACCGGGGTCGTCAACGTCGGCGGGTTCGTCGCGTCGCTGCTCTCGATCGAGCTGATCGGGCTGATCCTCGACGCGCGTACCGGCGGCGGGACGACGTACGACATCAACGACTTCAAAGTCGCCATGTCGGTGCAGTACATCTTCATCGCCGCCGGGCTGGTCGGAATCCTGCGAACCCGCAGGCTGGCCCGGCAGCGCATGGCCGAGGAGGGCATCGTCGTGCGCCCGCTCCGCGAGGTATGGGCACAGCGGCGTGGTTTAGCCCCGCCCCGAACGGTAAAGGCGAAGACCCGAACCTAGGTAAGGCAGAGGAGGACATGTCTGAGCACGCACCGGACCGCATCTGGTCCGGCATCGACTTCCCGAAGATCATCGCTGGAACCCTCGCCGCGGTATCCGCCGCAGTGGTCGGTTCATTTCTAGGAGTGGCGGGCACGTTGATCGGCGCGGCCGTGGCCAGCGTCATCGGCTCGCTCGGCACGGAGCTCTACAGCCGCTTCATCCAGCGCGGCAGCAACAAGATCAAGTCGACCTTCGTGACGGAACCGGCCGCCATCGGTACGCCACCGGTGGTCGCGGCCCGGCGCGAGGTTCCGTCCGACGAGCCGGTGCCGGCGTCGACGGTGTACGCGGCGCGGCGCAACGTGCGGTGGGGGCGGATCGTCGCCGTGGCCGGCGCACTCTTCGTGCTGGCCATGGGCACCCTGACGGCGTACGAGCTGATCGCCGGTCGCACGGTGGCGGACGCGGTCGGGCACAAGACCAGCTCGAGTACGACGTTCGGTTCGGCTTTCGGCAAGAAGAGCAGTAAATCGGACAGTCCGAAGCCCGCGCCGTCGGAATCGGCCGAGCCGTCGCCGTCTCCCAGCGAGGAAGCGCCGGAGAGCGGCGCTCCGACCACCAGCCCGACGGGCGAGCCCACCGGGGCACCGACGCAGACGACCGAGCCGGCCGACCCGCAGCAGACGGGCGGGACCGAACCCGGCGCGCCGACCGACGAGCCCACCGGCGACCCCACCGACGGGGATACTCAGCAGGGCGGGACGGGCGGCCAGGAGCAACCGAACCAGCAGAATCAGCAGAGCGGCACCGGACTGACCGACGGAGCGGAGTGAGCCGATGGACGCCAAGGGCGTGCTGACCGATGCCTTCGGGCGTCTGCCCGAGCTCGTGCACCTAGCCGTGGACGACCTCACCCCCGACCAGTTGCGGTGGCGGCCGGCCGACGAGGCCAACTCGATCGGCTGGCTGGTCTGGCACCTCACCCGCGTTCAGGACGACCACGTGGCCGATGTGATGGGGGCCGAGCAGGTCTACGCGACCGGCGACTGGGCCCCGCGGTTCGGGCTCAAGGACACCACCGAGACCGGGTACGGCCATGACGCGTCCCGGGTGGCGTCGGTCGCCCCGGAGAGCGCCCAGGTGCTGCTCGACTATTTCGAGGCGGTCAACGACCGTACGCTCGGCTACCTCGCCGGCCTGCGCGACGACGATCTCGACCGGATCGTGGACACCAACTGGGACCCGCCGGTGACCCTCGGGACCAGGCTGGTCAGCGTGTACGACGACGACGCGCAGCACGCAGGCCAAGCGGCCTACGTGCGCGGTCTTCTGTAGCTCAGGACGAAGCGGGCTCGGTGAGCGGCAGCCGCACCAGGAACCGGGTGTCGCCCGGCTTCGACTCCAGGCGGATGTCGCCGCCGTGCCCGTTGACCACGATGCGATAGGAGATGTCCAGGCCCAGGCCGGTGCCCTCGCCGACCGGCTTGGTGGTGAAGAACGGCTCGAAGACCCGCTTCTTCAGTTCCTCGGGCACGCCCGGACCGGTGTCGCCGACCGAGACGACCACGTGGTCGTCCTCGCGGTACGTCTTGATCGTCAGCGTGCCGGCGCCGCTCATGGCCTGCACCGCGTTGTCGATCAGGTTGGTCCACACCTGGTTGAGCTCGGCCGGGTGGGCCGGGACCTGCGGGAGCGTACGGTCGTACTCCTTCACGACCTTGACGCCTTCGCCGATCTTGTGGTTGAGCATCACCAGCGTGCTGTCGAGGCCGGTGTGCACGTCGATCCACTGGTGGGCCGCGCGGTCCATCTGTGAGTACTGCTTCGCGGCGGAGACCAGCGACGACACACGGCCGGTCGCGTCCTCGATGTCGCTCATCAGCTGCTCGGTCTCGAGGGCGTAGCCGATCCAGTGGATCGCCTGGTCGAGCAGCTCGCGGGTGCCGACCCGCTCCTCGATCAGGGTGAGGCAGTCGATGTCGATGCCGCCCTGGGCGAAGACCGGGGCCAGGTCCCACCCGCCGGTCACGCCGCGCTCGTCCATCCAGTCGCCGAGCTCGTCCTCGCGGTCGGCGGTCTCCATCGCGGTGAGCGGCTTGGCCTTGGCGGCCCGCTCGATCACGTCTTCCTGCAGCTCGACCAGGGCGACCAGGCGTTCCGGGTCGACCTTGCCGGCGGCGAGCATGGCCAGCTTGTGGCGCATGCCGGCGACCCGCTGGCGCAGGGCGGCGGTGGCGCGCGAGGCAGCCGCGGCCGGGTTGTTCAGCTCGTGCATGAGGCCGGCCGAGAGGGCGCCGAGCGCGGTGAGCCGCTGGCGCTCGCTGACCGCGGCCTGGGTGCTGCGCATGCCGAGGGTGAGGCCCTCGAGCAGGTGGATCGCCATCGGGAACCACTCGCGCATCATTTGGCCGAAGTCGTCGGCGCTCATCACGAAGAAGTCGGCGTCGTCGAGCGCGCGCATGCTGGCCATGTATTTGCGCTCGAGGCCGTCGTCGCGCAGGTAGGACTGGGTGGCGCCCATGTAGACGCCGCGCTGCTCGGTGCGGGTGGTCTCGACGTCGTCCTGCCCGATGCGGCGGGAGAGCGCGATCGTGCCGCTGAGCAGCACGAAGAACTGCCGGGCGGGGTCGCCCTCGCGCAGCACCGTGCCGCCGGCGGGCATGTGCATGGTGCAGCCGTGCGCCGAGATCCAGGCGAGCTGGTCGTCGGTCAGCTTCTCGAAGAGGAAGAGCGTGCGCAGCTCGGCGGGCGTGAGCTGCCCCGGCTCGCAGGGAGCGAGTTTGACCTCGTCAGCGGCGATATCAGTCATGGGTTACTGAGCCTCCAGGTAGCGGTGGACCAGCGTGACGGCCATCGCGCCCTCGCCGACCGCCGAGGCCACCCGCTTGACCGAGTTGGCCCGCACGTCGCCCGCCGCGAAGATGCCGGGAACACTGCACTCAAGGTAGAACGGATCGCGCTCCCGATCCCATCCCGCCGGGCGGGTGCCATTCGAGAGCAGGTCCGGCCCGGTGTAGACGAAGCCCTTCTCGTCGCGGGAGACCGCGGCGCCCAGCCAGTCGGTGCGCGGCTCGGCGCCGATGAAGACGAACAGGTAACCGCACTCGACGGTCGTGCTCACGCCTTCCTTGCTGTCGCAGATGGTGATGGCCTGCAGGTGGCCGTCGCCCTGGGCGCTGACGACCTCGCACCGGGTCCGCACCCGGATGTTGTCGATCTTGTTGAGCTGCTGGATCAGGTAGTACGACATCGAGGATTCGAGCGCCGCGCCCCGGACCAGCAGCGTGACCGTCTTGGCATATCGCGCGAAGAAAAGCGCGGCCTGCCCGGCCGAGTTGGCGCCACCCACGATGTAGACGTCGGTGCCCGCGCAGGAGGGGCCCTCGGTCGAGGCCGAGCCGTAATAGACGCCCTGACCGGTCAGCTCGGCCACGCCGTCGGCGACCAGCGGGCGGTAGGCGACGCCGGTGGCCAGCACGATCGAGTGGGCCGAGATCTCGCCGCCGTCGGCGAAGGTCAGCGTGCGGGCCGAACCGTCGGGCCGCAGCCCGGTCACGTCGCGGGTGGTGAGCACCTCGGCCTCGAACTTGCCGGCCTGCCGCCGCGCCCGGTCGGTGAGCTGGGCGCCCGAGATGCCGTCGGGGAAGCCCAGGTAGTTCTCGATGCGCGAGCTCTGCCCGGCCTGGCCGCCGACCGCCTGGCGCTCGACCAGCAGCGTCCGCAGGCCCTCGGAGGCGCCGTAGACCGCCGCGCCGAGCCCGGCCGGCCCGCCCCCGACGATGATCAGGTCGTAGAAGTCGCGCCCCGGCGCCGTGGACAGCCCGACCGCCTCGGCCACCTCGGTCGTCGACGGCTGGGTCATCGCGCGCCCGTCGGCCGTCACCACCAGCGGGATCGACTCGGGACCCACGCCCGCGGCCTCGAGCAGGCGGCGGCCCTCGCTCTCATCGGCGCCGAGCCACTTGTACGGCACCAGGTTGCGGGCCAGGAAGTCGCGGATCTCGTACGACGGCTCGCTCCACCGGTGGCCGACGACGCGGATGTCCTCCATCTCGCGGTCGCCGGTGGCCACCCACGCGTCGAGCAGCGCGTCGATCACCGGGTAGAGCTTCTCCTCCGGCGGGTCCCACGGCTTGAGCAGGTAGTGGTCGACGTCGACGACGTTGATCGCCTGGATCGCGGCGTCGGTGTCGGCGTACGCCGTCAGCAGGGCCCGCCGCGCGTTGGGGAACAGGTCCATCGCCTGCTCGAGGAACTCGATGCCGTTGACCTGGGGCATGCGGTAGTCGGCGAGCATGACGGCGACCCGCCCGCCGCGCAGTTTCAGTTCCTTGAGGGCCTCGAGGGCTTCGGTGGCCGAGGAGGCACGCAGGATGCGGTACTGGTCGCCGTAGCGGCGGCGCAGGTCGCGGGCGATCGCCCGGGAGACCGCGGGGTCGTCGTCGACGGTCAGGATCGCGGGGTGGCCCATGGGATACCTCAGCTATCTGCGGGTTGCTTGGCCAGCAGGTCGGAGTATTCGGGGTGGCGCTCCAGGAATCCGTGGACGAACGGACAGGAGGCCACGACCGGAGTGGCCCGGCTGCGGGCGTCCTCCAGCGCGGCGGTGGCGAGCCGGCTGGCCAGCCCCCGTCCCGAGAAGGTCTGCTCGATCTCGGTGTGCATCAGCTCGATCTGGTCGCCGTGACGGCGGTAGTGGAGCACGCCGGCGACCTCGCCGCCGACCAGCAGCTCGTAGCGCTGCCGCTCGAACGCGTCGACCACCACGGCCTCGGCCGACTCGGGCACGCCGACCTGGGCGCTGCCCTCGACCCGCAGCTTGCGGCGAGCGCGCTCGTAGAAGCTGGTGTTGCCCAGCCGGATCACCTGGGCGGCCGACGGCACGGGCTCGACGCAGAGCCGGTCGCCCGGGCCGCAGTAGCCCTCGATGATGCCGTCGACCTCGATGGCGAGCCGGCCGCTGGTGGGCAGCACGTCGAGGTCGAGTCGTTCCTGCAGGGCCAGCATCAGCGGGCGGTTGAACGACGAGTGGGCGGCCGAGGCGGTCACGATCAAGCCCTCGACGTTGGGCGAGACGATCGGGCCGCCGGCCGAGAAGCTGTACGCCGTCGAGCCCGTCGGGGTGGACACGATGACCGCGTCGGCGGCGTAGTTCACGAAGTTCTTCTTCTCGACCGCGATGCCGATCGCGGCGAGCCCGTCGCCCGGCACCCGCACCAGCGCGATGTCGTTGAAGGCCGAGACCTCTTTGCCGTCGGGCAGCCGCGTGCGGACGGCCAGGCGCGGCTCGACGGTGAACTTGTGCTCGTCGATGGCGCTGAGCGCGGACGGCAGCTCGGGCAGGTCGACCTCGGCCAGGAAGCCCAGCCGGCCCACGTTGACGCCGAGCACCGGGGTCTTGCGGCCCTCGACCAGCCGCATGGTGCGCAGCATCGTGCCGTCGCCGCCCAGGCTGACCAGCAGGCCGGCCCGCTCGACCATCTCTTCCTGGCTGACCGCGACGGCCTCGCAGTCGATGCGGTCGATCTCGTCGTGCAGGCCGAGCACGGTGACGTCGCGCCGGGCGGCCCACTTCACGATCGCGTCGATCGCCGATCCGCAGTCGCGCCGCGGGTGCAGCACCAGGCCGACGACCTTGACCATGCCCATGCCTCAGTACCCCTGTCCCCGATTACGAGCGCCGAGTCACAGCCTTGCACGCGCGGCGGCCTATCGGCGAGGGCAGGCGACGGAGCACACGTGGTTCACCGCTGGTTCGTTCGGGCAGGTTTCCTTCCTGTTTCTTGACACCGTTGTCACACATAGACAATCTCCGATGTATCCCCGCTTCCCCGGGCGCACCGAAAGGACCCCCGACATGCGCCACCGTTCCCTGGCGATCGCCGCCGCGGCGATCACCGTCGCCACCCTCAGCCCGACACCCGCCCAGGCCGCCCCCACGGCTGGTCTTGCCTCGGCCGCCGCCCCCGCGGCCGGTCTCGCCCCAGCCGCCGCCCCAGCCGCCGCCCCCGCGGCCGATCCGGGCATGCTCAGCGCGATGCGCCGCGACCTCAAGCTCGGCGACAAGCAGGTCGCCGCCCGGCTGCGCACCGAGGCCGCCGCGCCCCTGGTCGAGAAGCGCCTGCGGGCCAAGCTCGGCCCCGCTTTCGCCGGCGCCTGGATCCCCGCGGGCGCTCAGCGACTGACGGTCGCGGTCACCGACTCCGCCTCGGCGGAAGCCGTACGGGCCGAGGGCGCCGACCCCCGCGTCGTGGCCCGCACCGGTGCCGACCTCGCCTCCTCCCGCGCCGCCCTTGACAAGCGCGCCTCGTCGGCCCGCCCGTCGGTCGTACGCGGCTGGTACGTCGATGTACCCAACAACCGGGTCGTCGTCATGGCCGCCCCGGGCGCCGAGAGCGCGGCCCGCGGTTTCGCCGAGGCGAGCGGCGCCGGCGCGGTCACCGTCGTGCCCGCCGAGCAACCCCGCCCCCTGTACGACACCCGCGGCGGCGACCAGTACGTGATCAACGGCAACACGCTGTGCTCGGTCGGGTTCGCGGTCGCGGGTGGCTTCGTCACAGCCGGGCATTGCGGCGGCACCGGCAGCCCCACGCTCGGCTACAACAACGTCGTCCAGGGCACGTTCGCCGGGTCGTCCTTCCCCGGCAACGACTACGCGTGGGTGCGTACGAATGGGAACTGGACCTCACAACCGTGGGTCAACAACTATGCCGGCGGCAACGTCACCGTCGCCGGTTCGCAGGACGCGGCGATCGGCAGCTCGATCTGCCGGTCCGGCCGCACCACCGGCTGGCGCTGCGGCACGCTGCTCGGCCGCAACGAGACCATCGTGTACGCCCAGGGCGCCGTCTCGGGCCTGTCCAGGAGCAACGCCTGCGCCGAGCCGGGCGACTCGGGCGGCTCGTGGATCACCGGCAACCAGGCCCAGGGCGTGACCAGCGGCGGCAGCGGCAACTGTTCGAGCGGCGCGACCATGTGGTTCCAGCCGGTCAACGAGATCCTGTCGGTCTACGGACTGTCGCTGACCACCAGCGGCGGGGGCGGATCGACGTCGTCGCTGATCAGCAGCCTCAACAACAAGTGCCTGGACGTGCCCAACTCCAACTTCTCGGACGGCGTACGGGTGCAGATGTGGGGTTGCAACGGGACCGGCGCCCAGCGCTGGAACTTCGTGAACGGCACGCTGCAGACCTCGAACAACAAGTGCCTGGACGTGGCGTGGGGCTCGACGGCCAACGGCGCGGTCATCCAGATCGTCACCTGCAGCGGCAACCCGGCCCAGCAGTTCGTGCTGTCGGCCGCCGGTGACCTGGTGAACCCGCAGGCCAACAAGTGTGTCGACATCGACGCCTGGAACCCCAACGACGGGGCCGTGCTGATCTTGTGGGAGTGCACGGGCGGCGCCAACCAGAAGTGGCGCCGAGGCTGAGATCGGAGTCCCGGGCGCCGGCGGTGCCCGGGATCAGCCGTCGGTGAAACCCCGCATGCGGTCGCGCAGGAGCAAAAGCGCGTCGCGGGCGTCGAAGGCGGCCACGTCGTCGTCGGCGATGCGCCCGGCGACCTGCTCGGCGATCGCGAGGCCGTCGCGGAAGGCGGTCTCGGCGGCGGACAGATCGAGGCGTTCCATCTCGAGGTCGCCGATGCCGAGCAGGCACAGGCTCAGGTCGACCTGGGCCTGCTCGACGGCGGGCTCGGCCGCGGCCCGCCGTCGAGTGATCGCGAGAGCTTCCCGGTGGGCGCTCTCGGCCGAGTCGAGGTCGCCGATCTCGATCGCCAGGTCACCGAGCTTCGAGTACGAGATGCCGAGATCGCGTTCGACGCCCGGGTCGGCCTCGGCCAGACGCCGGCGGATGTCGAAGCTTTCGCGGTAGACCGCCTCGGCGGCGGCCGTGTCGCCCTCCACCATCAGCTCGTCGCCCACGTGGTCGAGGGAGATGCAGAGGTCCTGCTGGGTCGGCGTGTCGGAAGGGTCGGCCTCGACCAGGCGCCGGGCGATGGCGAGTCCCGCACGGTAGGAAGCCTCGGCGGTGGGATGGTCGTGCCGCAACTGGGCCATGTTGCCCACCCGGTTGTGGAAGGCGGCGAGATCTCGCAGGGCCGTGGTGTCGGACGGGTCGGCGTCGACCGATCGCTGCGCGGCTTGAAGCGCCAGCTCGTAGCGGGCCCGGGCGGCGTCGAGATCGCCGGTCGCGACCAGCGCGTCGCCCAGGCGATCACTCAGGTCGAGGTAGCCGCGGTCGGTTTCCGGAACCCAGCCGACGACCTCGCTCAGGAAGGCCGTCACCCGTTCGCCCTCGAGACGGTCGGCGACGTCGAGCGCGTAGTCGACCATCTTCTCCGTCAGGTTGAGCACGACGTGGTGCCGGGCGATCTCGACCAGGTCTTCCAGGGTGCCCCGGGCCTTCTCGAAGCGGGAGAAGCGCATGTCGATCGCCCGGTGGTGCCGCGCCGAAACCTCTTCGCCCTGGTAGGGGAGCAGCTCTTCGATGACGGGGGCGGGCGCGGCCAGCTCACCCTCGTCGTCGAGCCTGAGCAGGCCGGCGTCGACCAGGCGTTCCACCTGGGCCGCGTCGCCCTGGCCGGTCGCGGTGAGCAGATCGTCGGAGGTCATCGGGAGCTGCGAGACCGCGGCCTGCAGGAGCAGGGCACGCCCGGTTTCGGAGAGGCCGGCCAGCAAGGAGTTCATGAGAGGGCTCGATCGATCTCGTCGGCGGTGAGGGCGTGGTCGCGGAAGGTCGTCGTGCCGGACCGCTGGAGCTCGCGGGCGGCGTCGCGCAGAGCGCCGTAGGCGGCCCAGGCCAGCGAACCCCCGGTGGAGACCCGGCGCACGCCCAGCTTCTCGAGCTCGGCGACCGGCGGCGCGCCGGTCACGGCGAGCACGTTGACCGGGGCGTCGACGCTGTCGACCAGCCGGGCGATGTCGGCCGGGGCGCGCAGGCCGGGAGCGTAGACCACGTCGGCGCCGGCCGCCCGGTAGGCGCGCAGCCGCTCGATCGTGTCGTCGAGGTCGTCGTGGCCGTAGAGGTGGTTCTCGGCGCGAGCGGTCAGCACGAGGCCGTGCCGGGCGCAGGCCTCGGCCGCCTCGGCCACCCGCGCGGCGCCCGTGGCCAGGGAGTCGACCCGCTCGGTGGTGGGGTCGTAGTCCTCGATGGAGAGGCCGGCCGCGCCGGCCTCGGCCAGCCGGCCGACCGTGGGCGCGATGTCGTCGAAGCAGCGCTCGGCGTCGACGTTGAGCGGGATGGTCACGGCCGCGGTGACCGCGGCGACGTGGGCGACCAGCTCGTCGCGGGTCACCTGCTGGTCGAGTTTGCCCAGGGCGGCGGCGAGGCCGGACGAGGTGGTGGCCAGCGCCTCGAACCCGAGCGACTCGAGCAGCCGGGCCGAGCCGACGTCCCACGGGTTGGGGAGCAGGAAGAGGCCGCGCTCGTGCAGTGCGCGGAAACGATCGTGGGGAGCCGTCACCCTCCGATCCTGGCACACGAAAGCGTAACCTGTGGGTTACGCTTTTGCGGTGGACGACGTCGTCGCGGCCATCGCCGACCCGGTGCGCCGCCAGATCCTCGACATGCTGCGCGAAGGGCCCCTGCCCGCTCGCCGCATCGCCGAGCAGTTCGCGGTCAGCCGGCCCGCGGTCAGCCGCCATCTACGCGTGCTGCGCGAGAGCGGCCTGGTCCGCGACGTGCCCACCGGCCGCGAACGTCTCTACCACCTCGACCCGGGCCCCTTGATCACGCTCACCACCTGGATCGCCGACCTGCGGGACGCGGGCGACCGCCTGGCCGGGTGGGAGCGGCGCCTCGACGCGCTGACGACCGAGGTCTACCGCGCCCGCCGCGACCGGCGGCGCACCGGCACCGGCACCGGCACCGATACCGACATCGACATCGACATCGAACGACGGGAGAACACCGCATGAGCACCGAACCGACGGGACAGCTGAACGGCACCGACCTGTCCGTGACCCGCATGTTCAAGGCCGGCATCGAGGACGTCTGGGCCAGCGTCACCGAGTCCGACCGTACGGCCCGGTGGTTCGGGGCCTGGACGGGCGAGGCCAAACCGGGGGGCGCGATCAAGGTGCAGCTGGCCTTCGAGGAGGGGACGCCCTGGATGGACGCGCACATCGACGCCTGCGAACCACCGCGCCGGCTGTTTGTGTCCACTTCGGACGAGGGCGGCGCCTGGCATCTCGAGCTGCTGCTGACGCGCGTGGGAGAGCAGACCGAGCTGCGGCTCGTGCACCACCTGGCGACCACCGAGGGCATCGGCGACATCGGGCCCGGCTGGGAGTATTACCTCGACAACCTCGTCGCCGCCCGCGACGGCGCGGCCCTGCCCGACTTCGCCGACTACTACCCGGCCATGAAGCCGTACTTCGAAGGCCTTGCCCCTCGTGGATAGGCTTGCATCGAAGCGTTCGGTGCGCCTTGAGGGGGCCGGCTTTGGTGAGCGAGTCGAGCGTTCCACCCACGGCCGTCAGCGGCCCCGATTTCGTCGTCCCGCTCGCTCGCGACGTGAGTCTGCGGCTCGCTCCGGAGGAAGCTGACGTCTTCGACGAGGTGGCCGCCGCGTGGCGCGACGGCACGCTGCACCGCCGAGGGCCGGGCGGCGGCGTCGGCTTCGGCATCGAGGAAGCGTTGCTGAGCGCCGTCGTTCTCGAAGTGGTGTCCACATCGGTCGGTCAGGTCGTGGCGGCCGGCACCGGCGCCGCTCGTTCGCGCTGGCAGCGATGGCGTGCCCGCAAGCAGGCCGGACGCGAGCTGGTCGAGGCCACGCTGCCCGCCGTCGAGGGCCGGATCGTCCTGACCGCACCGCAGGCGGCCCGGCTGCGTGAGGTGGCCCGCAAGCACGCGACCACGCTGGGCCTCGACGAGGCGGCCGCCGACCTGCTCGCCGACGCGCTCGTGGGCGCCGTCCACGTGCCCGAGAATCCCGCCGATGGGTCCTGAGGGGCGACCACGCTCGCTGCGGTGGCTCTACGGGCGGCTCGACGTGCCGGAGGCGGCCGCGCGGTTCGCCGGCCTGTGCCGTGAGCACGGGCTCGAACGCGAGCCGCGCCTGTGGGTGGCCGGGCCCGCGGTCCGGTACGCCTTCACGACCGCGCTGCCGGGCGGCGCCACCACCGTCGTCGTCCCCGCGCGCCTGGCGCTGGGGCCGGAGGAGCGCTTCGACGCCGTGGTCACCCACGAGCTCGCGCACGTGCTGGCCCGCGACGTCACCTGGGTCTCCGCCCTGCGCGGTCCGGTGTGGCTGCTCCCGCCCGCGTTCGTGCTGGCGATCGTGCCGCTGGTCGGCCGGGTCGGGTTCTCGCCGAGGGTGATCACCGCCGCGGCCGGGGTCATGCTGCTGGCCGTGGTGATCGCGCTGCTCGCGGCCGCGCTGTTGCGGCTGCGCGAGCGTGGAGGGAATCTCCGTCCTTTAGGGCGGAGAGGATGTCAAACCGTGGTCACCGTATACATGAGCGCGATCGGCGAGCCGCTCGACGAGGAACTGCTGCGCCAGGTCGCGACCGGCACCGAGCGCACCCTGCTGAGCCTGCGCTGACCCGGCCCGGCCGCGGGAAAGCGACGGTACTCGCGGGTAACAAAACACGGTACAGTCCGCGGATGCCGGTGACGGAGCTGATCAAGCGGTGGGAGGCCGGGCTCGAACAGGCCCCGAGATGGGCGCTGTTCGGCGGGCTGGCGGTGCTCGTGGTGGCCAGTGTCGGGACGGCGGCGCTGCAGGTGTTCGGCGGCGAGCAGCAGGCGTCGGCGAACCGGTCGGTCGGGGCGTTCGCGTCGCCCACGCCGTCCGGGACGAGCGTCAACGCCGCGCCCAAGCCGAGCACGACCCCCGTACGCAATGGGGATGATCTCGGCAAGGTCTGCGCGGGCTGGTACTTCCCGGGGGCGCCGCGCTATGCCGGCAAGGCTCCTCACCAGATCAGCATCGGGGTGCGCGACCAGGCCCAGGAACCCGCGCACCGGGTGAAGGCCGCGCTCGACGTGCCGTACACGCTGAAGGAGAAGACCCGAGCGGCGTGGATGCCCTCGAACCCGGCCAAGTCGCAGCTCATGGCGTGTGTGACGCTCAGCGGCGTGGGCAGCGCGGTGAAGACCTGCCCGCCGAAGCTCACGTTGAAGCGCGGGACCTACGCGCTGACCGTCATCGAGGTCGCGACCGGGCGCAAACTGGTGCAGCGCCAGGTCACGGGCGACGTGGTCCGGTGCCCGAACGCGGTTCCGCTGGGCACCGGCGACACGATCGCCACCACCGTCTCGGACGGGCAGCTCTATCGGCTGCTCGACAAATACGTCGTCAGCCAGTCGACGGTCTCGCGCAAATAGTCGGCTCGCGACGAGCGGTGCAGCAGTTCGTGCCCCTCATCGGGGAAGAGCAGGTAGCGGTGCGGCACCCCGCGTTCGGCCAGCGCCTTCACGACCTGCTCGGCCTCGATCACCGGCACGTTGCTGTCGTTCTCGCCGTGCACGACCATCAGCGGCGTACGCAGCCGGTCGATGCGGGTGATCGGCGACAGGTCGGCGAGCAGCTCGCGGTCGGCGACCGGGTCGCCGTACTTGGAGACCGCCGCCGACGCGATCCACGGCTCGGTGTGCTCGTAGAAGGTGGCGAAGTTCGACATGCCGCAGACGTCGATGCCGACCGCGAACAGGCCGGGGAAGGTCGTGAGCGCGGCGAGCGTGAGGTAGCCGCCGTAGGAGCGGCCCATGATGCCCAGCCGGGCCGGGTCGGCGACGCCCGTCGTGGTCAGGAACGAGGCACACGTACGCACGTCCTCGATCGCGGCGTAGCGCAGCGCCAGGTTGTCGGCGTTGACGAAGCTGCGCCCGAAGCCTGACGAGCCGCGGACGTTCGGCGCGAAGACGGCGATGCCACGGTCGGTCAGCGACTGGAACAGCGGCCCGTGACCCGGCCGCTCCTGCGCTTCGGGTCCGCCGTGGAACCAGAGCACCGTGGGGTGCGGCCCGTCGCCGGCCGGGCGGAACAGCCAGCCGGTCAGCGTCAGCCCGTCGTGGGCGGCGAACGTCTCGAGCGTGGGCCGCACCGCGCCGGGCGCCGCCGGGTCGGCCGATACCGCCACGATGCCGTCCGAGGATGAAACCCAGACCCCGTGCGGCTGGCCCGGCCCCTCGGCCGTGAAGCCCAGCGTCGAGCCGTCGGACGACCACGTCGGGCCGCTGATCACCGAACCGGGCAGCGGGCCGACCGGCCGCGTCTCGCCCGTCTCCAGGTCGATCAGCGTGACCTCGGACAGGCCACCCCTGACATTCCAGAGCACCGCGACCGTACGCCCGTCCGCCGTCACCGCGAACGACTCGACCTCGTCGCTGCCCGACGACGCGAGCACGTCCGAGTCCCGGGTCAGCGTCGGCAGCTCGCCCTCTTCCGAGCGGGCGAACACCGTCACCCCGTCGGGCCCGAAGACCGCCTGCTCGCCCCGGGTGACGACCTCGTCGGCGCCGGTGCGCAGGTCGCGGACCACGATGCGCCGGTCGCCGCGCGGCCCGATCCGCAGCAGCGCGTGATCGCGGGCCGGGGAGACGTCGAGCAGCGAGATCAGTTCGCCCTCGGCCACCACCACGCGCTCGCCGCTGACCGGGTCGATCAGCAGGGCGGTGGTCAGGTTCTCGGTGAACGCGAGCAGTGACCGGCCGGGCAGCCAGCGCGGGTTGTCGGCCGTGTCGCCGCCGAACCCGGCGACCTGGTGCAGCTCGGAGCCGTCGGGACGCACCAGCCACAGCTCGTGGCGGGGCGCGCCGCCGGGCGCGAGCTGACAGGCCAGCCAGCCGCCGCCGGTCGACCACAGCACGGCCGCGACCGGGGCCTCGCCGGTGTCGACGAGGAACGTCAGGTCGCTGCCGACCGGCTGCACCCAGACCTGGGGGCGGCCGCCGCGGTCGGAGACATAGGCGGCGTGCCGGCCGTCCGGCGAGAGCGCCGGCGACCAGCTGCCCGAGACTTCCGAGGGGAAGGAGCCCGTTTCGAGATTCGTCCAGCCCATCGGCAGAACGGTGACGTCGACACGGTTGAGCTGACCGGTCAAAAGGTCCTCCCTCGATATCTAGATGCCCTTGTCCTGCAACCACATCTCCAGCAGGGCGAGCTGCCACAACTGGTTGGCGCCGAGCGTGGTGCGCGGCGTGTTGGGGTCGGCCAGCAGGAGGTCCACGTAGTCCTGCCGGAAGAGCCCCCGGTCGCGCGCGGCCTGTGCGGAGAGCGCGTCGCGTACCTTCTCGAGCATGGCTCCTTCGAGGTGCCGGATGCCCGGAACCGGGAAGTATCCCTTCGTGCGGTCGATCACCTCGTCGGGCACGACCCCGCGGGCCGCGTCCTTGAGCACCCCCTTGCCGCCGTGGGCCAGTTTGAGAGCGGGCGGACAGGCCGCGGCCAGCTCGACCAGCTCGTGATCGAGGAACGGTACGCGAGCCTCCAGGCCCCACGCCATAGTCATGTTGTCGACCCGTTTCACCGGATCGTCGACGAGCATCACCTGCGAGTCCAGGCGCAACGCCGCGTCGACGGCGGTGCCTGCACCGGGGCGGCCGAAGCTCGCGGCCACGAACTCGCGGCTGACGTCGCGCTCGACCAGCCACTCGGGGCTGAGCTGGCGGGCCAGGCGACTGTGCGGGCGGTCGAAGAACTCCTTCGCGTAGGCGTCGACGGCCTGCTCGTAGGGGACGTCGGCGAGTGGCGGGTACCAGCTGTAGCCGGCCAGGATCTCGTCCGCGCCCTGACCCGATTGTACGACCTTGACCGACTTTGACACGTCCTCGCTGAGCAGGTTGAACGCGATGCAGTCGTGCGAGACCATCGGCTCGCTCATCGCCGCCACCGTGCGGTCGACGGCCGGCAGGAAGCGGTCCTTGCCGATGCGGATCTGGTGGTGCACGGTGTCGAACTGCTTGGCGACGATGTCGGAGTAGGCGAACTCGTCGCCCGACTCGCCCCCGGCCGCCTCGAAGCCGATGCTGAACGTGGTCAGGCCGCGCTGCCCCTGTTCGGCCAGCAGCGCCACGATGTAGCTGGAGTCGATGCCGCCCGAGAGCAGCACCCCGACCGGCACGTCGGCCACCATGCGCCGCTCGACCGCCTGCTTGAGCTTCTCGTGGATCAGCTCGGGCCACTCGGCGTCCGTGACGTCGGGCCGCCGGGTGAACGAGGCCTCCCAGTAGGTGTGCTCGGTCGTCGAGCCGTCGGTCCGGATGATCCGCACGGTCGCCGGCGGCAGCTTCCGTACGCCGTTGATGATCGTGCGCGGCGCCGGCACCACCGAGTGGAACGTCATGTAGTGCTGCAGCGCGACCTTGTCGATTGACGTGTCGACGTCGCCGGCCGCGAGCAGCGCGGGCAGCGTCGACGCGAAGCGCAGCCGGCCGCGCGTCTCGGCCAGGTAGAGCGGCTTGATGCCGAGGCGGTCGCGGGCCAGCATGACCGTCCCGGTGCCGTGCTCGACGATCGCGAAGGCGAACATGCCCAGGAAGTGCTGCACACAGTCGGAACCCCAGCGGTGGTACGCCTTGATGATCACTTCGGTGTCCGAGGTGGAGAAGAACTTGTAGCCGTACGCTTTCAGCTCTTCGCGTAGCTGCCGGTAGTTGTAGATGCAGCCGTTGAAGACCAGCGACAGGCCCAGCTCCTCATCGATCATCGGCTGGGCGCCGGCCTCGGACAGGTCGATGATCTTCAGGCGGCGGTGACCGAACGCGACCGGTCCGCGCGCCCACAGCCCCTCACCGTCGGGACCGCGCGACTCGAGGCACGGCAACATCCGGCGGACCGCCTCCGCGTCCGCCGTCCCGTCGTACCGCAGTTCGCCCGCGATTCCGCACATGATTTCGAACCTCCCTGTCCTGCGTTTCGATCAGGTGTCACCGTCGTGAAGCGCTGGTCAACCCAGCAACCAGGTGTCCTTCGAGCCGCCGCCGCGCGACGAGTTGACGATCATCGAGCCGGCCGGGGCCACCCGGGTGAGGGCGGCCGGCGCCACCACCGACTCGGTTCCGCTGAAGATGAAGGCCCGCAGGTCGACGTGCCGGGGCGCGAGCTGGTGGCCGTCGAAGACCGGGTGGGTCGAGAGGCGTACGACCTCTTGCGCGACCCACCGGTGCGGGGCGGTGCGGATCTGCCGGCGGACAGCCGAAAGGTCCTCCTCGGAGGCGTGAGGGCCGATCACGATGCGGTCGCCGCCGTAACCGTCGACCGGCTTGCAGACCAGCTCGTGCAGGCGGTCGAGGACCTCGGCCCGCTGCTCGGGGATGCCGCACAGATAGGTCGGCACGTCGGCCAGCAGCGGCTTCTCGCCCAGGTAGTACTCGATCAGCTTCGGCACGTAGGCGTAGACGGCCTTGTCGTCGCCGATCCCGTTGCCCAGCGCGTTGGCCAGCACGACGGTGTCGGCGTGCAGCGCGGTGATCAGGCTCGGGCCCAGCGGCATGCCGTCGGCGCCGGGGGAGTGGATCAGGCTGTCCTCGCCCATCCGCAGGTAGATCACGTCGACCGGGTGGCGCTTGCCGTCGCGCAGCCGGAACACCCGTCCCTCGTCGGCGAAGAGCTCGACGCTGCGTACCACCGGCACGCCCATCTCCTCGGCCAGCATGCGGTGCTCGAACCAGGCCGAGTCGTCCGGCCCCTGGCTCAGCACGACGATCTTCGGGTCGTCCCCCGCAGCCGGGCGCGCCGCCTCGATCAGCGCGCGTTTCAGCAGCTCGGGCGTGCGCTCCACGGAGACCAGGCCGTCCGGCTCGGGCAGCTCGGGCAGCACGTTCTGGGTCAGGCGGCGGTTCTGCATGGCGTACGCGATGCCCGACGGCACGCGCAGGTTGTCCTCCAGCACGCACCAGCGGCCGTCCACGTCGCGCACCAGATCGACGCCCGCGACCTGGGCCCGTACGCCCTCGTGGTTGACCAGAGCGCCGCTGGGGCGCAGCTCGGGGGAACCGTCGAGCACCCACTCGGGCACGATGCCGTCGCGCACGGCGTTGCGGTCGCCGTAGACGTCCTGGATGAACCGGTCGAGCGCGCGCACCCGCTGCACCAGCCCGACCCGCAGCGCCGCCCAGTCATCGGCCGGCACGAGCCGCGGCACCAGGTCGAACGGGAACAGGCGGGTGGCGGCCTCCCCGGCCACGCTGAACGTGATGCCCCGGGCGCGCTGCTCGTCGTCGCGCGTGTCCTCGCGGCGGCGCAGACCGGCCGATCCGAGCGCCGACAGAACATTCAAGATCCCCGCGTACGCCGGAGCGACCTCACCATCGGGGAAAGCCTCGTCGCCGGGTCGCTTGTACGGGAACAGGCCCGCCGGAACGGTCTGCCCCTCGGGGCCGATGCCGGTCGCGCCGCCCCGGGTGTCGGCCACGACCAGGTCGACCACGTCGGAGATGCGGCCCCGGCGCGCCAAGGCCCGGCGCTGACGGGCGGCCGAACTGCCCCGGCTCAGCGCCCGCACGGACAGGTCGAACACCTGCTCCCAGTCGCCCAGCTCCTCGAGCTGCGGGCGCAGGTCGCCGACGAGCCGCTCGACGGCGACCGCGGCGGGCACCGGCCGGGGCGAGTGCGGCAGGTCGAGCAGCTCGCCCTCGAGACCCGAGCGGGCGGCGCGCCACATCGCGGCGCGGTGCAGGGGAGGGCGGGCCGGCGTGAAGGGGCGACCGGCGCGGTAGTCCTGCCGGGCGCGCAGCACCAGACCCCGGAACAGGCCGGCCAGCAGCACGACCGTGTCGACGTCGGGGCTGGAGTCGGTGACGCGCAGCTCGACGGTGGGGACGTGCGCGGACGGGCGTACGTCGAAATAGACCATCTTGGGGTCGGTGATCGTGCCCGAGGCGATCAGGTCGGCGACCAGCTCGTCGTGCTCGGCCGCGCTGTTCAGCATCCCAGGGTCGCCGGCGGTCGGCCAGCGCAGCCAGACCAGCGACCGCACGCTGGCATAACCCGAGTCCTCACCCATCCAGAACGGGGAGCTCGTGCTCAGCGCGAGCAGGGTGGGAAGGGCGGAGGTGATCCGCTGGGTCACGGCGACGGCCTCGTCGCGGTCGGGGACGCCGACATGCACCTGGGCGCCGCAGATGAGCTGCTCGCGGGCCAGTAGCTGATAGTCGTCGAGCATCCGCCGGTAACGGCTCGTCGGCGTCACGGGGAGTGACTCCAGATCGACCAGCGGTACGGTCCCCGCGGCGACGAGTCCGAGGCCCTTGCTTTCCGCGACGGTGATCGCTGCTCGTCGGCGGTCGACGATGCCGTCGCGCAAGCCGTCCAGATCGTCGGCGACGGGGGTGTTCGTCTCGACCACCGAGCGGTGCAGCTCGGCCGAGAACGCGCTCGGGTCTAGCTCGTCGAGAATCTCCTGGGCGCGCGGCACCAGCTCCCGGGTGACCAGGTCGACGACGTGCAGCTCCTCCTCCACACCCAGGGTGAGGCCGTGCCCCGCCGTGGTCTCGTCCGACGTGACACTCAGAGACTCCGTCATGTAGACCGCCTATTTCCTCGCCCGACTCTGCTCGGAGCCTTGCCACCCCATGTACCGAACCTGTTCCGTGCCCGTTTCGCGCTTGCGGCATGCATGACCGAGGGTTATTCGCGACCTACCGTGACCCAAGCCCTGCGTAGGTAGCCCGCGTGCTCTCCACCGTCGCGAATAATCCTCGCCGTGATGACAGGTCGGGCGGTCAGCTCCGGTCTCGCCCCTCCAACCGCCCCGGCCGCCGCCCTTGACCGGACTGAAGGCTGAGCCTCCTGTAGCCTCGGGCCGTTCCTACGGTCGGTCATTCCGGAGGGTTTTTCAGATGAGCAGTGTGGTCGTGGTCACCGGTTCCGCGGGCCTGATCGGCTCCGAGTCGGTGCGGCACTTCGCCGGCCTCGGCATGGACGTGGTCGGGGTCGACAACGACATGCGCAGCTACTTCTTCGGCAAGGACGGCTCCACCAAGTGGAACCTCTCGCGCCTGACCGACGAGGTCGGCGCCCGTTATACCCACCACGAGCTCGACATCCGCGACCGGGACGGGCTGGCCGCCCTGTTCGCCAAGTACGGCAGCAACATCGGCCTGGTCATCCACGCCGCGGCCCAGCCCTCGCACGACTGGGCGGCCAAGGAGCCGTTCACCGACTTCGACGTGAACGCGGTCGGCACGCTGAACATGCTCGAGGCGGCCCGGCAGCACGCGCCGACGGCCCCGTTCATCTTCACCTCGACCAACAAGGTGTACGGCGACACGCCGAACCGGCTCCCGCTGGTCGAGCACGAGACCCGCTTCGAGCTGCCGGTCGACCACCAGTGGTACGGCGGTATCGATGAGGAGATGTCGATCGACCAGACGCTGCACTCGGTGTTCGGCGCGTCCAAGGTCGCGGCCGACGTGCTGGTGCAGGAGTACGGGCGCTACTTCGACATGCCGACGGCCGTGTTCCGCGGCGGGACGCTGACCGGGCCGGGTCACTCGGCGGCCGAGCTGCACGGCTTCCTGGCGTACGTGATGCGCTGCGTGATGGAGCAGCGGCTCTACCACATCTACGGGTACAAGGGGAAAATGGTGCGGGACGCCATTCACTCCCACGACCTGGTGTCGGCGTTCGAGGCGTTCTATCGGGCCCCGCGAGTCGCCGAGGTCTACAACATGGGCGGCGGTCGCTTCTCCAACTGCAGCCACATCGAAGCCTTCAAGATCGCGTCGGACATCACCGGCCTCGAGGCCCGCACCGACTACGTCGACCAGGCCCGCACCGGCGACCACCAGTGGTGGATCAGCAGCACGGCCCGCTTCGAGCAGCACTACCCCGAGTGGAAGCTGACCTACGACGTGCCGGCGATCCTGCGCGAGATGTACGAGGCCAACCAGGACGTCTGGAAGCCCTGACCCACCCACCCCGCGTCGCCTATGGCGGCGCGGGGCCCGCTTCTCCGCACCGCCCGCCGAGCTCACCCGTCGCCCTTTCGCTCTCCCTTCCCATTACCGACAAATCCGTATTACTGCTGCTTGTGCGCCCGGCGCGGGGCGATCGTGTTGCCGCGGGCGTTGTGGGTCGAGCCGTCTTTTGCTGGCTGAAAGGGGGCGGGCAATTGGCTGTGGCTTGCCTGGGGGTGGCCGGGTCGTAACGAACGGTTAACCCGGAATCAGTACATTGCCGGAATGTCCGTCTTGAAGGTATTCCGGCATGACGTACCGGCTTCGGTCGTGGTTTTTCTGATCGCCATCCCACTCTCGCTCGGCATCGCGGCCGCGTCGGGAGCGCCGCTGCTGTCGGGGCTCATCGCCGCCGTCGTCGGTGGTGTCGTCGTGGGGCTTCTCGGGGGTGCTCCGCTGCAGGTCAGCGGTCCGGCCGCCGGCTTGACCGTGATCGTCGCGGGGACAATCGCCACGCACGGGTTCGCTGCCACCGCTGCCATCGTCGCGCTGGCGGGTGGCGTACAGATATTGCTCGGGGTGGCTCGTCTGGGGCGGGCGGCGCTCGCCCTGTCGCCCGCCGTCGTGCACGGCATGCTCGCCGGCATCGGGCTCGTCATCGCGCTGAGCCAGATTCACGTCGTGCTCGGCGGTGACGCGCAGAGCGAGGCCTGGAAGAACCTGCGCGAACTGCCCGCCCAGATCGCCGGCGGCCACCACATCGCCACGCTGCTCGGCGTGCTCACCATCGCCGTACTACTGTTCTGGCCCCGCCTCGTCAAGACCTCGCTGCTGCCCGCCGCGCTCGCCGCCGTCGTGCTCAGCACGGCCCTGGCCGCGGCGATCGGGGCCGACGTCAAGCGGGTCGACCTGCCCGACCAGCCCCTCGACGAGCTGATCTTCCCGCGCTGGCCCGACGCCGGCCTCGGGCCGATCGCCGTCGCGGTGCTGACGATCGCCCTCGTGGCCAGCGTCGAGTCGCTGCTGTCAGCCGTGGCCGTCGACCGCATGCACGACGGGCCGCGCGCCGACCTCAACCGCGAACTGGTCGCCCAGGGCGCCGGCAACACCGTCTCGGGCCTGCTCGGAGGACTGCCGATCACGGGTGTGATCGTGCGCAGTTCGACGAATGTCGCCGCGGGAGCCCGTACGCGGGCCTCTGCGGTTCTGCATGGGTTGTGGGTCGCGGTTTTCGTGCTGTTGTGCGCGCCGCTGCTCGAGACGATCCCGTTGGCGGTGCTCGCGGCGGTGCTGGTCGTGGTCGGGTTGCGGCTGATCAGCCTGGCGCAGATCCGCACCTACGTGCGGCATCGCGAGCTTCCGACGTACGTGGTGACCGCCGTCGGGGTGGTGGCGACCGACCTGCTCACCGGGGTCGCGCTCGGGCTCGTGTCGGCGGTTCTGATCATGCTGTGGCGGCTCGTACGGTGTGAGACGCGCGTGGTCGAGCCGGAGCCGGGCACGTGGGCGGTGACGATGAGCGGCACGCTCGCGTTCCTCGGATCGGGGCGGGTCGGGCGCGCGCTGGCGGCGATCCCGGCCGGCGAACGGGTCGAGGTCGAGCTGCACCTCGACTACCTCGATCACGGTGCGTTCCAGGTGATCGAGGACTGGCGGGAGGCGTACGCGAAAGCCGGCGGGACCGTCACGGTGCGGGAGACTCACGACGGGTGGTTCCAGCGGGCCACCAGCGGACGGCTCGGCGCGGGCAAGACCGCCCCGCCGCGCCGCTTCGGCAGCTGGTCGCAGTGGCAGAACCGGGATCGTCAACGCCGCGACGCGATGGAGGCCGGGATCCGCGAGTTCGAGCGCAGCGTCGCCCCGCTGGTGCGCCCCCAACTGGCCGGCCTGGCCCGCGACGGCCAGCAGCCCGAACAGCTCTTCATCACCTGCGCCGACTCCCGCCTCGTCCCCAACCTGATCACGACGAGCGGACCGGGCGACCTGTTCTGCGTGCGCAACGTGGGCAACATCGTCCCGCCGCACGGGGCGGGCGACGCCTCGGTCGGGGCGGCCATCGAGTATGCCGTGGAGGTGCTCGAGGTGCACACGATCACGGTCTGCGGGCATTCGGGCTGCGGCGCGGTGCGGGCCCTGATGACCGGGGGGTTCGCGGCCGACGGGGCGCTGGGTAGCTGGCTGGGCCATTCCGGCGTCGACCTGACCGGCTGCGACGACGAGGAGCGCTGCGTCACCGCGAACGTGGCGCGCCAGCTGGTCAACCTGCGCACCTATCCGGTCGTACGGGCCGCCGAGGATGCCGGCCGGTTGACGCTGACGGGTCTCTACTTCGACCTGTCCGAAGCTCGGATGTACACGGTGGACCCGTTGCGGAGTGAACCGGTGGCTGTCACGCACCCGTCGGGGTAAGCCGGGCCGCCCGGCGCTCATGTTCGCTTCAGTAACTCCATGAGCGTCGTGGCGGGGTGGCCCGAGAGGCGTTCGATGTCGTCGGTGATCGGGGCGAGGTCGCCGGCCGCGATTGCCGTGTAGGTGCTCACCCACGCGTCGACCTGCCAGGCCGGGGCGCCGAAAGAGGCCCTCGACGCGTACGCCTCCGGCAGAGTCTCGGCCTGGTAGCGCACCTCCCGCCCGGTTGTCACGCTGATCGTCGAAGCGACCTCGGCCAGGCTCAGCGCTTGCGGCCCGGTCAGGTCGTAGGTGCGGCCGGCGTGCGCCCCCGGATCGCGCAGCACGGCGACGGCCGCGTCGGCGATGTCGTCCTGGGCCACGACGGCGGCGCGCCCGTTGCCCGCCGGCCCGCGGATGATCCCGTCCTCGCCGACGAGGAACGGCAGGAAGTCGGCGTAGAGGTTGTCCCGCAGGAACGTGAACGCCATCCCGCTGCGACGTATGTGCTCCTCGGTGGCCCAGTGGTCGCGGGCGAGCGTGAAGGTGGCGTCGGGCGCGGCCCCCATGAACGACGTGTAGACGAGCCGCCGCACCCCGGCCCGCGCCGCCGCGTCGACGAAGCTGCGATGCTCGTCGACCCGGTCGGGCGTCTCGGCCGCCGACACCATGAAGACCGTCTCGGCCCCCGCCAGCGCCCGCTCAACCGCCACCCCGTCGCGATAGTCCGCCACGGCCGTCTCGGCGCCCGCCACGTCCGGCGCCCGAGCCGCATCCCGCACCAGCAGCCGCATCGGGCCGCCGAGCTTCCGCGCGACCCGCCCACCGAGCCGCCCGCCGGCCCCCGTCACCACGATCAAACCCATACCCCAGTTGTACGCCTCCACGAAGCGTTGAGCGCGGCACGCCCGATCACCGTCAGCCGGCGGGGTCGCGTTCCGAACTCTCCCGCAGACTGTGCCGCGACGACGCGGTCTCCGTGGGGCTGCGAATGATCTCGGCCATGCATCGAGGCTCGCGAATAGCGCGGTGGGGCACAATCAGAATTCGTTTCTTACCGGGGCCGGCTCAGGCCGCGCCGGTCCCTCGGGGACGCACCCGGTCGTCGAGGACGCGGGCGGTTGCCAGGGAGCCGGCGAAGCGGGCCGGGTCGAGGTCGAGGCCGCCGGGGACCCAGGTGACGTCGTCGCCGGTCATGGCCAGCAGGATGTCGTCGGGGGTCAGGCCGGCGGCCTGCAGGTTCCGGATCTCGCGGCGGTTGACGGCCGGGGGCAGGGGGCCGTTGCCCAGGTCGGTGCCGTAGCGGACGCGGCCTCCGGCGGCGAGGAAATCGCGCAGGTTGCCCAGGGCGGTGGTCAGCTCGGGGGTCGGCTCGCCCCAACCGTGGATGTCGAGCGTGCTGATCCAGCCCACCCGGTCGGCGCAGGCGCGGATCAGGCCGGGATCGAGACGCGACGTCCACGGGGTGTGGGCCAGCCAGTCGGCGCCTGACTCGACGGCGGCGGCGACCGTGCCGGGGCCTTCGGCGTGGACGACCACGGGCAGCCCGGCCGTGTGGGCGGCGGAGACGACGGCGGCCAGGGTTGCTTTCGGCAGCAGAGGGCCGCCGGCGTGCGCGGTTACCTTGACGAGGGTCGCGCCGCAGTCGACCACCTCCCCTACGGCCGCGGTCGCGTCGTCGGGGGAGTAGATCTCGCGCCAGCTTCCGCGGGGCGCCCAGGAGCGGTCGCTCGGGTAGCCGCCGGGCGGGATGAGGAACGGCCCGGCGTAACGGATCCGCGGCATCCCGGGGACGGCCGTCAGCGCCGCGACCGTCGCCGGCGTGGAACCGAGGTCCCACACGCCCGCGATGCCCCCGGCGCGCACGGTGGCGAGATCGACGAGTCCGGAATGGACGTGCGCGTCGACCAGACCCGGCAACAGCGTCCCCGGGAGGCGGCGCATCGCCGACGAATCCGGAATATCTGAAATGTGGACGAGACTGGTGTTGCCGTCGTCGGCGATGCGCAGTGCCACGCCGGCTGAGGAGGGCGGGGCGGAGGGGGCGGCCGCGTGGAGGCGGCCGTTCCACCAGAGGGAGTCCGCGGTCAGATATGAGGTCACAGGAGGTCGCGCAGGGTGGACAGGCCTGTGTGAACCTCGGCGAAGCTCGTGCTCAGCGGGGCCGGACCGATGCGCAGGCCGTCGGGGCGGCGGTAGTCGGGGATGACGCCGGCGTCCCACAGCTTGTCGAGCAGCGACTCGAAGCCGGGCTTGCGTAACGTGATGTGCCCACCGCGCTGGGAGGCCGAGCGCGGCGACACCACCGACACCCCCCGCGGAACGAGCCATTCGTCGGCCAATTCCAGGGCGTACGTGGTCAGGGCCACCGACTTCTCGCGCACCGCCTCGATTCCCGCCGCGGCGAGCACGTCGAGGTTGGCGTGCAACGGCACCATCGCCAGGATCGCCGGTGTGCCGCTCAGCAGGGCCCGGATCCCGGACGCCGGCTCATAACCGGGGCCCATCTCGAACGACGCCCGGTGCCCCATCCACCCGTGGATCGGCTGCCGCAGCGTGTCCTGCAGCTCCGACCTCAGATAGGCGAACGCCGGCGCCCCCGGCCCACCGTTCAGGTATTTGTACGTGCACCCCACCGCCAGGTCGACGCCCCACGCATCCAGCGAGATGGGCACCGACCCCACCGAGTGGCAGAGGTCCCACATCGTCAGGGCCCCGGCCTCGTGCGCGATCCGGTTGATCTCGGCGATGTCGGCCAGCCATCCCGACCGGTACGCCACGTGACTGAACAACACGAGCGCCGTGTCGTCATCCACCGCCTCGGCCACCTGGGACGGATGGATCCCCGAGCCCGGGTCCGTGTCGATCCACACCAGGGAAAGGCCCCGCTCAGCAGCGATGCCTTCCAACACATACCGATCCGTGGGGAAGTTGTCCGTGTCGAGCAGAATCTTGCGCCGCCCCGGCCGCGCGTCGACCGCCGCCCGCGCCAGCTTGTAGATCAGCACCGTCGTCGAGTCGCCGATCACGGTCTGCCCCGGCGCCGCGCCCAGCGCGATCGACCCGAGCCGGTCGCCCAGCGTCAGCGGCCATTCGAGCCACCCGTCGGTCCACCCGCGGATCAGCCGCCCCGCCCACTGCTGCTCGACGAAGTCGCTCATCAGGTCGGCGGTGGCTTTCAACGGCCGCCCCAGCGAATTGCCGTCCAGATAGGACACGGCGTCGGTGGGCAGGAACAGATCGCGGTATGAGGCCAGCGGGTCGGCCGCGTCCAGAGCGAGGGGAGACGTCAACGGGGGACTCCGATTTCGGTGCGTACGGCGTACAGCTCAGGGAAGAACGTCAGATCGAGAGCTTTACGAAGGAAGTCGACCCCGCTGGAGCCGCCCGTGCCGCGTTTGAAGCCGATCGTCCGCTCGACCGTCTTGAGATGGCGGAAGCGCCAGAGCTGGAAGTTCTCCTCGATGTCGACGAGCTCTTCACAGGCTTCGTACGCCTCCCAGTGCTTCTCGGTGTCGCTGTAGATGTTCACGAACACCGGCACGAGGTCGTCGTTGAACCGGTAGGGCAGCGTCACGTCGCGGTGCAGCAGCTCGACCGGCACGTCGTGGCCGTGGCGGTGCAGGTAGCGCAGGAACTCGTCGTAGACGCTGGGCGTCTCGAGCGCCTCGACCAGCATCTCGCGGGCCGCCTCGTCGTCGTTGAACAGCGCCAGCATGCGCCGGTCCTTGTTGCCGAGCATGAATTCGACCGCGCGGTACTGGTATGACTGGAAGCCCGACGAGGTGCCGAGGAAGCTGCGGAACTCCGCGTATTCGCTGGGCGTCAGCGTCGCCAGCACCGACCACTGCTCGGTCAGCGTGCGCTGAATGTGCTTGACGCGGGCCAGACCCTTGAGCGCGGGCCGCAGGTCGTCCTTGGCGAGCCGGCGGGTCACTTCGCGCAGCTCGTGCAGCACCAGCTTGAGCCACAGCTCCGAGGTCTGGTGCTGCAGGATGAAGAGCAGCTCGTCGTGGTGCTCGGGCACGCTGACGGGGTGCTGCGCGTTCAGCAGCTCGTCGAGGTGCAGATAGCGGCCGTACGAGAGGTTGACCTTGAAATCGCGGACGACGGAGTCCTCGATCGGCCGAACGCCTGGATGCACGGGAATTCCCTCCTCGGTTCTCACCAGAAGGGAATCACACCAGGTCAGATGTTGGCGAGCGACCCATCGGTAAGGATCGGTCCCCAGTACGTCCACTGACCGTCGTGGCGCACGAAGCGGCTGCGCTCGACCATGTCGCCGGACTTGCCGTGATCGCGGTAATGCGCCCGGAACTCCACGACTCCCTCGCTGTCGAACATGCCCCCGCCGCTGGCCTCGATAACCTCCAGGCCCACCCAGCGCAGGCGCGAGTCGGGTTCGATCGCGGCGGGCCGGGTCTTGGGGTGCCAGGAGTTGAGCACGTACGCATCGTCGTCGAGCGCGAAGGCCGAGTAGCGCGAGCGCATCAGCGCCTCGGCGGTGGCGGGCGGCTCGCCGTGGTGGGCCGGGCCGCAGCATTCGTCGTAGGGCAGCCCGCGACCGCAGGGACAACGCTTCATGGACCCCATTCTCTCAGCCCGTGTGCCGCCGCTTTCAGCCGAACACCGGAACGCGGGGCCGGGCTTCCCGTACGGGCGGAACGGAGAGCGACGACTTAATCGCTTAACCGGGGACGGCCGATACACCGTGCGACATCGCCACGACGCAGCGACGCTGATCCTGCAAAAATCGACGCGATGGTTCGGAAAATCTGAAAGCCACCGTTCGAATTTTGCAGAGATCTGACGTAGGCTGCGGACCGTGACCAAACGTCTGGCCGAGGTGGCCAAGAAGGCGGGCGTCAGCGAGGCGACCGTCAGCCGCGTGCTCAACGGGCGCAGCGGCGTGAGCGAGGCGACCCGCGCGTCGGTGCTCACCGCCCTCGATGTCCTGGGCTACGAGCGGCCCACCAAGCTGCGCGGCGAGCGGGGCCGGCTGGTCGGCCTGGTGCTCCCCGAACTGCAGAACCCGATCTTCCCGGCGCTGGCCGAGGTGGTGACCGCCTCCCTCGCGCAGCGCGGCTTCACCCCCGCGCTGTGCGCCCGCACGATCGGCGGTGTCCCCGAGCGCGACTACATAGAGATGCTCCTCGACCACCAGGTCTCCGGGGTCGTCTTCGCCGGTGGCTCCTACGCGCTGGCCGAGGCCGAGCACGGGCACTATCGAGCGCTGACCGACCGTCGCATGCCGGTCGTCATGGTCAACGCCGGCGTCGACGACCTGGGCTTCCCGCACATCTCCACCGACGACGCCGTCGCGGTCGAGCAGGCGTACGGGCATCTGAGGTCGCTGGGCCACGAGCGCATCGGCATGGTCATGGGGCCTGAAGATCATGTGCCGTCGCGGCGCAAGCTGGCCGCCCTGGAGAACAAGGACGTGCTGGTCGAGCGCACCAACTTCTCGATGGAGAGCGCGCGGCTGGCCGCGGCCAAGCTGATCGAGCGCGGCGTGACCGGCATGATCTGCGCGTCCGACGTGCTCGCGCTCGGCTCGATCCGGGCCGCGCGCCGGCTCGGCCTCGACGTGCCGACCGACATCTCAGTGGTCGGCTTCGATGACTCGGTGTTGATGACCTGCACCGATCCGCCGCTGACGACCGTACGCCAGCCCATCGAGATGATGGGCCAGGCTGCCGTCGACCTGCTCGTCAACCAGATCGAGGGCAGCGGCGTCGAACCCGACGAGCTTCTTTTCGAGCCCGAGCTGGTGGTGCGCGGCTCGACCGCGCCCGCACGCAAGCGGGACTGACCAGGCACTATTCATCGCGAAGGGCGGGCCGATCGGCCCGCCCTTCGTCGTCTGCACCCTTCAGCCGCCCCGTCGTGTTTTTTCTGAGACCAGTCGGCTTCTTGCGTGAACACGAGTGACTTTGTAATGTCACCTCCACGAAACATGCGGCGAGACCCACGTCACACGGGCGGCGGCATGACTAGCACGCAGATCAGCGATGGCCATGAATACACCTGTTCGGAGAAGGGATGGACAGATGTCCGTACCGCAGTACCGGAAGGCGGCGGCGATAGCACTCGTGGCCGGCCTGGGGCTCAGCCTCACGGCGTGCTCCACGAAGAGCAGCGACGACGGTGGGAAGGACGCCGCCGGCAAGGTCACCATCACGGTCGACTGCCAGCCCGTCGGTGCGCAGAAGGAGCTGCTGGCCAACTGGAACGCTGATGTCGCGGCGTTCGAGAAGGACAACCCCAACATCACGATCAAGAGCGTCAGCGTCGGCGAGCAGTGCAACAACCCGCCGGACTTCACCGCCCGGCTGGCCGGCGGCACGATGACCGACGTCTTCTACGGCTACATGACCGACCTGTCGCAGGTGCTCGACTCCGGTCAGGCGATGGACATCACGCAGTACGCCAACAAGGAGAACGTCCCGACCTGGGACAGCATCGACCCGGCGCTCACGAAGGTCTTCACCGAGGACGGCAAGCTCTACGCCGTGCCGGTCAAGAACTACTCGATGGGCCTGGTCTACAACAAGGCGCTGTTCAAGAAGGCCGGGCTCGACGCGGCCAACCCGCCCAAGACGTGGGCCGAGGTGCGTGCGGCGGCCAAGAAGATCTCGGCGCTCGGCGGCGGCGTCGCGGGCTACTCCGAGTACAGCGCCGGCAACACCGGCGGCTGGCACTTCACCGCGCTGATGTACTCGCAGGGCGGCAAGGTCCTCTCCGACGACGGCAAGAAGGCCGAGTTCAACAACGCCCAGGGCAAGCAGGTCCTGCAGAACCTCAAGGACATGCGCTACGGCGACAACAGCATGGGCAGCCGCCAACTGCTGCAGTGGGGCGACCTGCTGACCAACGCCGGCGCCGGCAAGGTCGGCATGTTCATCGGCGCGCCCGACGCCACCCAGGCGATCGTCAGCCAGTTCCAGGGCAAGTACGAGGACTGGGCGATGGGCCCGCTGCCCGGCCAGGACGGTCCGGCCAAGGGCACCCTGGGCGGCGGCGAGGGCTACTTCTTCAAGAAGGGCCTGACCCCCGAGCAGGTGCAGGCCGGCCTGAAGTGGATCGCCTACCAGAAGCTCACCCCGGGCAAGGGCCAGTTCGACTACGTGCGGGCCAAGCCGCAGAACTACCCGGTCGGCCTGCCCCAGCCGCTGCTGTTCACCAACGGAAGCGAGGCGCAGAAGCAGGAGCTCGAACTGCGCAAGGCCAACGCGAACGTCGACACGGCCAACTTCACGGCCTTCGAGTCGAACCCGGTCCCGATCGTCGGCGAACCGCGCAACGCGCAGGCCATCTACGCGGTGCTCGACTCGGCGATGTCGGCGGTGCTGACCGACCCCAAGGCGAACATCGACACGCTGCTCAAGACGGCCGACACCAAGGTCAACCAGCTCCAGGCCGCCGGTAGCTGACCACCCGTGTGCGGGAGCCGGACCGTCGGCTCCCGCACCCGTACCCCTGGAGCCCTCCTGTGGTGATCGTCGCCCCACAAATCACGAAGCAGCCCGCGCCGGCTCCCAGCGCGCGAAACAACCGCGGCAGCCTCGGCCGCAAGGTCAAGGACAACCTGACCGGCCACGCATTCCTGATCGGGGCGGTCCTCTGCTTCGCCCTGTTCATGTGGTTCCCGATGGTCCGCGGCATCGTGATGAGCTTCCAGCGCACCCGGCGTGGCGAGACCACCTGGGTCGGCTGGGACAACTACGTTCGCATCGTCGCCGACCCGAGCTTCTGGGTCGCCTGGAAGAACACCTTCGTCTTCACGATCCTCGCCCTGGTCCTCGGCTACGCGCTCCCGTTCTTCGTGGCGATCCTGCTCAACGAGTTCCGCCACGCCAAGGGCTACCTGCGGGTCCTGGTCTACCTGCCGGTGATGCTGCCCCCGGCCTCCGCGCTCTTCCTGTTCAAGTTCTACGCGTACGACCCCAGCGACGCCGGTCTGTTCAACGCGATCCTCAAGGGCGTGGGTCTGCCGACCTCGGAGTGGATGCAGTCGCCCACGATGACGATCCCGGCGATGGTGATCGCGTCCACCTGGATGAACATGGGCAGCGCCGTCCTCATCTACCTCGCGTCGCTGCAGAACATCCCGGGCGAGCTCTACGAGGCGGCCGAACTCGACGGCGCCGGCATCTGGCGGCGGATCTGGAACGTGACGATCCCGCAGACCCGGCTGATCCTCGCGCTGCTGGCCATGATCCAGATCGTCGCCACCATGCAGCTGTTCATCGAGCCGCTCATTCTCGCCAACGGCGCGGGCACGCAGGACTCCGCGACCTCGGTCGCCTACCTCATCTACCAGCACGGGTTCTTCCAGAACGATCTCAACGGCGCCGCCGCGCTCGGCGTGATCATGCTGCTGGTGCTGGCCGCCTTCTCCGCCGTCTACGTGCGACTGACGACGAAAAAGGATTGAGACGATGTCCCGTACCCTCATCTCGCAGGCCCAGCTGAGGCGCGGCCGTGGCCGTTTCGTCTACTGGACCCTGCTCACCGTCGTGGTCGCCGGCTTCACCCTGGTCTTCCTCGGGCCGCTCTACTGGATGGTCACCGGCGCGCTCAAATCGGGTCAGGAGATCGCGCAGACGCCGCCGACGCTCTGGCCGCACGACCCCGAGCTTCAGAACTACGCCGACGCGTGGAACAACCTGGAGCTCGCGAAGCTCATGTTCAACACGTTCTACTACGCGGCCGGCGCGGTCTTCTTCCAGCTCGTGTTCGACACCGCGGCGGCGTACGCCCTCTCGAAGCTGCGCCCGATCTTCGGCAACGTGATCCTGGGGCTGATGCTGGCCACGCTGATGATCCCGGCGATGGTGCTGATCGTGCCGCAGTACGTGACCGCGATCGACCTGCCGATCATCCACGTGAACCTGCTCGACTCGCCGTGGGCGATCTGGCTGCCGCTGGTCGCCAACGCGTTCAACATCTTCCTGCTCAAGCGGTTCTTCGACTCGATCCCGGAAGACCTGATCGCGGCCGCTCAGATGGACGGCGCGTCGCCGCTGCGCACGCTCTGGTCGATCATCCTGCCGATGTCGCGCCCGATCCTCGGCGTCGTGTCGATCTTCGCGGTTACCGCGGTCTGGAAGGACTTCCTCTGGCCCAAGCTGGTGATGCCGTCGCCCGAGACCCGCACGCTCAGCGTCGGCATCTACGCCTTCGCCGGCGGCACCCCGCAGAACGTCGTGATCGCCGCGTCGGTCATCGCCGCGATCCCGACCGTGATCATCTTCCTGCTCTTCCAGCGCAACATCATGTCCGGCCTCACCACGGGCAGCCTGAAGGGATAGCCGGGCCTTCCTCTCCGGGCGATCAGCGTTGATCGCCAGGTGGCGTACGCCCTCCTTCAGGCCACGAAACAGACAGAAAGCAGGCTAAAAGTGGCTCTCTCAGACCCCCATCCGTGGTGGCGCGACGCGGTGATCTACCAGGTCTACCCGCGCAGCTTCGCGGACGCCGACGGGGACGGTGTGGGCGATCTCGCCGGCATCCGGGCCCACCTGGGACACCTGAGCGCCCTCGGCGTCGACGCGATCTGGATGAGCCCGTGGTACCCGTCGCCGATGGCCGACGCCGGCTACGACGTGTCCGACTTCCGCGACATCGACCCGGTCTTCGGCACGCTCGCCGAGGCCGAGGCGCTGATCGAGGAGGCGCACGCGGCCGGCATCCGGATGATCGTCGACATCGTGCCGAACCACCTCTCCAGCGAGCACCCGTGGTTCAAGGCGGCGCTGGCATCCCCGGACGCGCCCGAGCGCGACTACTTCTGGTTCCGTCCCGGCCGGGGCGAGAACGGCGACGAGATGCCGACGGACTGGCGAGGGGAGTTCGGCGGCACGACCTGGACCCGTACGCCGGACGGCTCCTGGTATCTGCATCTGTTCGCACCCGAGCAGGTCGACCTGAACTGGGACCACCCGGTGGTGCGGGCCGAGTTCGAGAGCATCCTGCGGTTCTGGTTCGACCGCGGGGTCGACGGCATCCGCATCGACTCGGCCGCGCTGCTGCTCAAGGACACCGCGCTGCCCGAGGTGGTCGAGGGCGAGCCACACCCGTTCCACGACCTCGACGGCGTGCACGAGATCTACCGTTCCTGGCGGCGGGTCGCCGACGAGTACGGCGGTGACCGCGCCCTGATCGGCGAGGTGTGGATGCCCGAGGTCGACCGGTTCGCCAACTACCTGCGCCCCGACGAACTGCACGCCGCGTTCAACTTCGACTTCCTCGGCTGCGCCTGGGACCCGCGGCTGATGCGCGAGTGCGTCGACCGCACCCTGGCCGCACACGCCGCGATCGGCGCCCCGGCCACCTGGGTGCTCTCCAACCACGACGTCACGCGGCACGTCACCCGCTACGGCCGTTCCGACACGACCTTCAGTTTCGACAACAACCTGGACGGCACCCCGGTCGACCTCGAACTCGGCACCCGCCGCGCCCGGGCCGCCGCCCTGCTCTCGCTGTCGCTGCCCGGCGCCACCTACATCTACCAGGGCGAGGAGCTCGGCCTCTGGGAGAACGAGAACATCCCGGTCTCTTCTTATCAGGACCCGATGTGGGAGCGGCGAGGACACAGCCGCGACGGCTGCCGGGTGCCGCTGCCGTGGACCGGCGACGAGGCGCCGTTCGGGTTCACCACCGCCACCGCCACTCCCTGGCTTCCCCAGCCGGCCGAGTGGAAGGACCGCACGGCCCAGGCGCAGACCGGTGACCCCAACTCGATGCTCGAGCTCTACCGCTCGGCGATCGCGCTACGCCGCGTGGAGCCCGGCCTGCACGCGAACGACATGGCGTGGCTCGACGTTTCCGCGTCGGTCGTCGCGTACACCCGCGGCTCCGGCTTCGCCTGCGTCGTCAACATGTCCGATGCCCCGATCGACCTGCCCGACCACCAGTCCACTCTGCTCGCCAGTGGCACTCTCGACGGTGACCGCCTCCCCCCGGACACCGCCGTTTGGCTGCGCCTGCACTGATCCCCTGTGTGGCGTCCGCCGGGTCCACCGCCGGCGGGCGCCACGCAAGAGCAGAGGAAGCACCACCCAGGGGGCCTTTCAGTAAGAAAGGTGCGCTCCCGCAATGCCCCGATTGAAGAGACTCCTCGCGGCCGCCGCCGCGGCCGGAGTAGTAGCCACCGTCCTCATCGCCCCTTCCCCGGCCAACGCCGCCGGCCCCAACCTGGCCGCCGGCAAGACCTTCAGCGCCAGCAGCTACAACGACGTCTACGGTGCGGGCAACGCCGGCGACGGCAACGCCAACAGCTACTGGGAGAGCAACAACAACGCGTTCCCGCAGTGGCTGCAGGTCGACCTCGGCACGGCCACGCAGGTCAACCAGGTCGTCCTCAAACTGCCGCCGGCCAGCGCCTGGGCCACCCGCACGCAGACCCTCAGCGTGCAGGGCAGCACCGACGGCGGCTCGTTCTCGGCCCTCAAGGCCAGTGCCGGGTACGTCTTCAACCCCGCCTCGGCCAACACGGTGACCATCGATTTCACGGCCGCCAGCGCGCGCTTCGTGCGAGTGAACGTCACCGGCAACACGGGCTGGCCCGCCGGGCAGCTCTCCGAGCTCGAGGTCTACGGTCCCGTCTCGGGCGGCGACACGCAGGCGCCCAGCGCGCCGGGAAACCTCGCCTTCACCCAGCCGGGCGGGGACCAGATCCGGCTCACCTGGTCGGCCTCGACCGACAACGTGGGCGTCACCGGATACGACGTCTACGCCAACGGCGTGCTTCGTACGAGCGTCGGTAACGTGCTGACCTACACCGACACTCAGCCCGCTTCGGCGACCGTCAGCTATCAGGTGCGGGCCAAGGACGCGGCCGGCAACACCTCGGCGCTCTCGAACACGGTCACTCGCAACGGCACCTCCGGGCCGGGGTCCAACCTGGCCCAGGGCAAGCCGATCGAGGCGTCGTCGGTCATCCACACCTTCGTGGCGACCAACGCGAACGACAACAACACCGCCACCTACTGGGAGGGCTCGGCCTATCCGGCGACGCTGACGGTCAAGCTCGGCTCGAACGCGTCGCTGTCGTCGATCGTCGTCAAGCTCAACCCGGACAGCTCGTGGGGCACCCGGCAGCAGACGTTCGCGGTCCTCGGCCGCGAGCAGAGCTCCAGCACGTTCACGACGATCGTGGGCGCGGCGTCGTACACGTTCAACCCGGCCTCGGGCAACACGGTGACCATCCCGGTCAGCGCGACCGCCGCCGACGTACGCCTGTCGTTCACCGCGAACAGCGGCGCGCCCAGCGGTCAGGTCGCCGAACTCCAGACGATCGGCGTCGCGGCCCCCAACCCCGACCTCACGATCACCGGCACGTCCGCCTCGCCGGTCTCCCCGGTCGAGACCGACGCCGTCACGCTGTCGGCCACGGTCCGCAACGCGGGTGGCGTCGGCAGTGCCGCTTCCAACGTCAACTTCTACCTGGGTACGACCAAGGTCGGCACCGCCAACGTCGGCGCACTCGCGGCCGGCGCCCAGGCGACCGTCACGGCCGGCATCGGCCCTCGCGACGCGGGCTCCTACCAGGTCACGGCCAAGGTCGATGAGTCGAACACGGTCATCGAGTCCAACGAGGCCAACAACTCCTACACCAACCCCACAGCCCTGGTCGTGACCCCGGTCAGCAGCTCCGACCTCATCGCCTCGGACGTCTCCTGGTCGCCCGGCACCCCGGCGGCCGGCAACACGGTCACGTTCTCGGTGACGCTGAAGAACCAGGGCTCGGCCCCGTCGGCCGGTGGCGCGCACGGCGTCACGCTGACCGTGCTCAACGGCTCGTCGGTGGTGCGTACGCTGACCGGCTCGTGGAGCGGCACCCTGGCCGCCGGCGCCTCCTCGCCGGCGATCAACCTGGGCACCTGGACCGCGGCGAACGGCCGCTACACGGTGCGTACGGTCATCGCCAACGACGGCAACGAACTGCCGGTCAAGCAGGCCAACAACACCAGCGAGAAGCCGTTCTTCGTGGGTCGCGGCGCGAACATGCCGTTCGACTTCTACGAGGCCGAGGACGGCCAGATCGGCGGCGGCGCGGCCATCGTCGGGCCCAACCGCGAGATCGGCCACCTGGCCGGCGAGGCGTCGGGCCGCAAGGCGGTGACGCTCAACCAGACCGGGGCGTACGTGCAGTGGACCTCGCGGGCGGCGACGAACACCATCGTCGCGCGGTTCTCGATCCCGGACGGCACCACCAGCTCGATCAACGTCTACGTCAACGGCACCCTGAACAAGACCGTGCCACTGACCTCGAAGTTCGCCTGGCTCTACGGCAACGAGGCGTCGCCGCAGAACTCGGGCACCGGGCCGCGGCACATCTACGACGAGGCGAACGCCCTGCTGACCGGCTCGTTCCCGGCCGGCAGCACGATCAAGCTGCAGAAGGACGGTGCCAACTCGGGCAGCATCGCGATCGACTTCATCAACCTGGAGCAGGTCGCGGCCAAGCCCAACCCGGACGCCGCCCGCTATGTCGTGCCGGCCGGGTTCGACCACCAGTCCGTACAGAACGCTCTGGACACGGCCCGTCAGGACTCGTCGAAGCTCGGCGTCTACCTGCCCGCCGGTGACTACTCGACGTCCAACAAGTTCCAGGTGTACGGCAAGTCGATCCGCATCGTCGGGGCGGGCCCCTGGTACACCCGCTTCTACACGCCGTCGACGCAGTCGGAGACGGACGCCGGCTTCCGGGCCGACAGCACCGCCAACGGGTCGACGTTCGCCGACTTCGCGTTCTTCGGCAACTACACGATCCGCATCGACGGCCCCGGCAAGGTCTTCGACTTCGCCAACACCGCCGGCATCACGATCGACAACATCTGGACCGAGCACGTGGTGTGCCTCTACTGGGGCGCGAACACCGACAACATGGTCATCAAGAACAGCCGGATCCGGAACACGTTCGCCGACGGTGTGAACATGACCAACGGCAGCACCGGCAACCTGGTCGACAACAACGAGGCCCGGGCGACCGGCGACGACAGCTTCGCGCTGTTCTCGGCGATCGACGCGGGTGGCGCCGACGAGATCAACAATGTGTACTCCAACCTCACGTCGATCCTGACGTGGCGGGCGGCGGGCATCGCGGTCTACGGCGGCTACGCCAACACGTTCAAGAACATCTACATCGCGGACACCCTGGTCTACTCGGGCATCACGATCAGCTCGCTCGACTTCGGCTATCCGATGAACGGCTTCGGCGCCAACCCGCCGACGGTGTTCGACAACATCTCGATCGTGCGGTCCGGCGGCCACTTCTGGGGCGGCCAGACCTTCGGGGCGATCTGGGTGTTCAGCGCGTCGAAGGTCTTCCAGGGCATCCGGGTCTCGAACGTCGACATCATCGACCCGACCTACTCCGGAATCATGTTCCAGACCAACTACGTGGGCGGCCAGCCGCAGAACATCGTCAAGGACACGATCTTCACGAACATCACGATCAGCGGTGCTCAGAAGAGCGGTGACGCGTACGACGCCAAGTCGGGCTTCGGCATCTGGGCCAACCCGATGCCCGAGCAGGGGCAGGGTCCCGCGGTGGGCTCGGCGACCTTCAACAACCTGCAGTTCAGCAACAACTACCGCGACATCGAGAACCCGACGTCCACGTTCACCATCGTCCGCAACTGATCCGCTCCCATGATGGAGGGGCCCGCGTCGTCCGCGCGGGCCCCTTCCGGGGATGCTGGGGCCGATCGGCCGGTGCGGGCCGCGGGCCTTGCTACATTCGGCGGCGTGGAACGCATCGTCCTGCCCGACGGCCGCACGCTCGAATACCTGGCGGAGGGCCCGCCCGGCGGCCTCCCCCTGGTGCTGCACCACGGCACCCCCTCCGGCGCCGTCCGGGTGCCCGCGGTCTTCGACTCCGCCGTGCGTCACGGCCTGCGCATCATCCTGGCCAGCCGCCCCGGCTACGGCGGCTCCTCACCCCACCCCGGCCGCCGCGTCGCCGACGTGGCCGCCGACACCGCCGCGTTGCTCGACGGCCTGGGCGCGTCCCACTTCGTCACGGTCGGCTGGTCGGGTGGCGGCCCCCACGCGCTGGCCTGCGCCGCCCTGCTCCCCGGCCGCTGCGTCGGCGCCTCGGTCATCGCCGGGGTGGCACCGCACGACGCGGCCGGCCTCGACTGGCTGGCCGGCATGGGCGACGAGAACATCGCCGAGTTCCAGGCGGCCGCTCAGGGCGTGCGGGTCCTCGACACGTTCCTGACCGCGATGGCCGACGGCCTGGCCCGCGTCAGCGCCGACGACGTGATCGCGGCCTTCGGTGACCTGCTGTCCGAGGTGGATAAGAAAGCCCTGGACGACGGCCTGGCCGGCTACCTGGCCGAGTCGTCCCGCTACTCCGTCTCGGCGGGCATCGCCGGCTGGCGCGAGGACGACCTGGCCTTCAGCTCCGACTGGGGCTTCCCCCTGACCGACGTGCGCGTCCCGGTCGCCGTCTGGCAGGGCGAACAGGACCGCATGGTCCCGCCCGCCCACGGCCACTGGCTGGCCGCCCACGTCCCCGGCGCCGAGGTCCACCTGCTGCCGGCCGAGGGCCACCTCTCCCTGATTACGGGAATCGACGAGGTGATCGACAACCTGCTGGCCCACACCACCGTTTAGACGGATTTCGGCGTGGTGCTCTGCCGTCGGCTGTCTCGACGTGTGCCGCCGGTGTCCGAACCCGTCCGGCGACAACCGGCACGCCATCCCACATCCTGTCCGGGCCGGGGATCGGTGGCGTAAAGACCCGGTGCGGCCATCCGGGCACCGCAACCGGCACGCGAACCGGAAGTCTGCAGCGGGCTTCCCGGCACATGCCTAGGGCGCGAGAACGGCCCGGTCCCTGTGTTCTCGCACAAGGATCGGGCCGTGCGCGCGCTGCGCCCTTGCGCCCCACGGACGTCGCGTGCGGCAGCCGCCGAAGGCGGAGTTCGCGCCGGTGCGGTTGTCGGAGCCGACGTGGCGTACGGCTGGGGTGGGTTCTAGACCTCGACGGGGGAGAGCTCGGGCAGCACCTCGGGCTCGACCTGCTGCTTGGCCTTGCGGGCGGCCGGCACCAGCAGGGCGACCAGGAACGCGGCCGCGGCGGCGCCGGTCAGGACGAGGAACGCCGTGGTGTAACCGGATTCGGTGGGCAGGCCCTGGGGGCTGATGTGGCTGGTCACGATGGAGCTGACCACCGCGGTGCCGATGGAGGCGCCGATCGTACGGATGTTGGTGTTCATGCCGCTGGCCGCGCCGGTCTGGTGGCGGGGAACGGACTGGACGATCAGGTTGATCAGCGACGAGTAGACCAGGCCGAGCCCGATGCCGAAGACGCCGCCGGCCACCGCGACCTCCCAGCGCTCGTCGTGGGCCAGTGCCAGCGACAGCGTGGCGAGGGTGCTCAGGCCGGCGCCCCACAGGAGCTGGGCCTTCGCGCTGAACCAGCGGGTGAGCGGGCCGCTCAATGAGCCGAAGATCGCCATCGTGGCCAGCAGCGGGAGCATCAGCAGACCGGCGGTGGTGACCGTCGCGCCGAAGCCGAAGCCGGCCGCGGTGGGGATCTGCATGAGCTGGGGCAGGAAGGCGAAGACGCCGAACATCGCGGCCCCGAAGAGCAGGGCGACCAGGTTGGCGGTCCAGACGGCGGGCAGGCGCATCATGCGCATGTCGATCAGCGGCTCGTCGGAGCGCAGCTCGGTCAGGAACCAGGCGGCGAAGAGCACCACGGCGGCGGCGAACAGGCCGAGCGTACGGCCGGAGGCCCAGCCCCACGCGGTGGCCTTGCTCAGCGGCAGCAGCAGGGCGATCAGCCAGGCGGAGAGCAGCCCGGCGGAGAACCAGTTGACCTTGCCGGGCGTTCGGACGGGTGACGCCGGGACGAGGCGCCAGGCGAGCACGCCGACGGCCACGACCGCGACCAGGGGCAGCCAGAAGAGCCAGCGCCAGTTGAGCGCGCCGACGATGGGGCCGGCCAGCACGATGCCGAAGCCACCACCGGTGGCGATGACCGCGGCGAGCATGCCGATCGCGGACGTGACCTTCTGGGGCGGGAATTCGTCGCGGACGATGCCGAACGAGACGGGGAAGATCGCGCCGCCCAGGCCCTGGATGACGCGGGCGATGATCAGCACGGTGGCGTTAGGGGCGACGGCGGCGAGCAGGCAGCCGACGGCGATGGCGGCCAGCGCGACCAGCAGCGCGCGGTCCTTGCCGGTCATGTCGGCGATGCGGCCCATCAACGGCGTGGCGACCGAGGCGCTCAACAACCAGGCGGTGAGCACCCAGGTGACCGTGCCGGCGGAGGTGTGCAGGTCCTGCTGGATCGTCGGGAGGACCGGCGTGACCAGCGACTGCATGAGCGAGAAGGCCGCCGCGGCCGCGGCCAGAACCGCGAAGGTCGTTCGCGGCGAGCTCTGATAAAGTCGAGGCATGCCTCCACATTAGCGGAGGGTTGCCTCCGGTTGGCAATGGGGGCCGGTGTGAGGAGGGTCTCGGTGACTGACGTACGCCGTCCGCAGCGTGCCGACGCGCGGCGCAACTTCGACGCCCTGCTGGTCGCGGCGCGCGAGTCCTTCGCCGTGAACGGCACCGACGCCTCGCTCGAAGACATCGCCCGGCGCGCCGGGGTGGGCATCGGCACGCTCTACCGCAACTTCCCGACCCGGCAAGATCTGGTCGAGGCGGTCTACGTCGAAGAGGTCAGTCAGCTCGGCGAGGTCGCCAAGGCGGTGGCCGACCTACCGCCGTGGGAGGCGCTGGCCGCCTGGCTCGACAGATTCGTCGGGTACGTCGCCACGAAGCGCGCCGTCGTCGAGGCGCTCAACCGCGAGTCCGAGATCTTCCGCTCCTGCCGCGTGCTGATCTACGACGCGGGCGCGCCCATCTTCCTGCGTGCGCAAGAGGCCGGCGAAGTGCGCGACGACGCCAGCTTCGACGATCTCGTACGGATGGTGTCCGGCCTGTCCTCGGCGGCGTTCGTCGACACCGAGCAGCGCGACCGGGTGCTGGGATTCGCCCTGAGCGGGCTGCGGGTCAGAGCCTGACGGCCCGGCCGCCGCGGGTGCCCTGATCGGCGCGGGTCAGAGCCTGACGGCCTGGCCGCTGCGCGCGCTCTCGCGGGCGGCGTCGAGCACGGTCATGTTCCGCACGACGTCGGCCGGCTCGACGGGCAGCGGGCCCTCGCCGCGCACCGCCGCCGCGAAGGCGGGGTAGTAGAGATCCCAGCGGCCGCGCTCGCTGCGCACCCGGGTGCCGGCGTCGCCGCGATAGATGCGGCCCCACCGTTCCTCAGGCTCGGCGCCCCACTCGTCACCCAGCTCGGCCGGGGACTGGCCGGCCTTGAGCGCGTCTTCCTGGCCGTCGATGTTCTCGATCACGAACGTGCCCGTGGTGCCGGCGACCCGGTAGCGCGGCCCCGGGGCGCCCTGACGCCAGCTTCCCCACAGGTGCGACTCGACGCCGTTCACGTGGTGCAGGGCGAGGAAGAAGTCGTCGTCGAGCTCGCCGCTGCCGCGAACCTCGGCGTACGCCCGGACGGCCGGCCCGTTGAGCACCAGCGCCTGGTCGACCAGGTGGGAGCCGAAGTCGAGCAGCGTGCCGCCGCCGGCCGCGCCGGGCTTGCGCTCGGGGGCCCACCGCTCGAACCGCGACTCGAACCGCCGCACCGTGCCGAACTGGCCGTCGTCGATGAGCCGCCGTAACGTGCGGAAGTCGGAGTCGTAGCGCCGGTTCTGATAGACGCTGAGCAGCACACCCTTGGCCTTGGCGGCCGCCACGACCTCGCGCGCCCGCTCGGCGGTCAGGGTGAACGGCTTGTCGACGACGACGTGCAGCCCGTGCGAGATCGCCTCGAGCGCGAGGTCGGCGTGCGTGGTGACCGGCGTCGAGATCGCGACGGCTTCGGCGCCGGCCTCGGCGATGGCCGCGATCGAGTCGAACGGCTCGACGCCGGGGCGCTGCTCGGCGAGCTCTTTGCGGCGCTCGTCGTTGGTCGTGACGACGCCGAGGAACTCGACATTCGACGCCGAGGCGATCAGCGGGGCGTGGAAGATCCGCCCACCCGCGCCGTACCCGACCAGCCCGATCCGCACCGCGTCACTCATTCCCGAAAGCCTGCCACATCCGCGCACCGCCGCAGCGCAGCGGGCCTTGGGTTGTGGATAACCGCGTCGGCGGTTCACCGAGAGGCATAGGTTCGCCGCCTGACCGGACGCCGGCCGGGGCCAGGCGCAGGTGCCAAGTAGTTGGCGAGCGACTAGAGTGCAGGCGACTAGTCCGAGGTGGTTGAGATCGCTCTCGGACGGGTCGATGTGGCGAAACTTCGACCAGAAAAGACTTTACCCCGGGTCGCATGCAAGCAGAGGCGAGTCCCGGGGCGTACGTGGAAAGCGTAGCACAGCCTTGGCCCGCTCGAACCTACCGGAGGAACCCCTTGTCAGCGCCTGTGTCCGATATCGAGTGGATCAGAAGGTTCCTCTCGACGCCGCGGTTCGAGCCGTATGTGCTGGACTGCGAGGGCGACGAAGCGATCGCCCTCAGTCTTTACTGGTGGAACGTCGAAGTCTCTGCCGCCTTCTATCCGGCACTGAACTTCCTCGAGGTCCTCCTGCGGAACGCTCTGCACCAGGAGTTGAGCCGCCACCACGGACGGCCCGACTGGTGGACGACCGCACCGCCGAGTGGTGATGGAGGAAATCTGCTCGCCGAAGCTCGGCGGAGACTCAACCGGACTTGTGGTTACACGCCAAGTTCAGACGACATTGTCGCCGCGATGCCGTTCGGCTTCTGGGTCGCGTTGCTCAGCCGCAACAACGAGGTGGCGATGTGGCGGCCCGCCCTCTATCGGGCTTTCCGCCCGGGCTACCGCGGGTCGCGCCGGGAGATGCACTCTCACCTTGAGCATCTCCGGATGTTCCGAAACCGCATCATGCACCACGAGCCCGTTCACAAGCGTTACCTCGGGGCGGATCATCGCCGCATCTACGAGCTCAGCGAATACCTTGCACCCGGCGCCACGAACATGCTCAGGCGTGTCGACAGGCTCGCGGATGTTCTGGCCCGACGGCCCGTTCCGTTCCTCGGACGACAGCGAAACGGGAGGCTGGCCAACGATCCCGACTCGTTGTAGACGTTGGTGTGGGCCAAGTCGCGACCGTTCGGGCTTGGGCGCTCAGAGGCCTGCGAGGCGGGAACATCGCCAGAAAAGCTATACCCCGGGTCGCATGCGAGCAGAGGCGAGTCCCGGGGTGTACGTCGAGAAGGCCGGCGCAGATCCCGCCCGATGCAAGCCCTGCCGGTGACGGCGCGAACATGATCGCCGTGTCCTCCTCAGGTGGTGTCGGCGCGGTGCGTCTACCGGCTGCGGTCGGTGATCCTTAATGTCGGATGAGTGACCGGCGGCGGGCCGGGGCGCGTCTGATGGGACAGCATTCAGCGCATGGAGCCCGCGCAGATGGAACGCACCCCGTTCGCCGACCTCGACGGGCAGCCTCGTGAGATGACCGCGATGCTGCTCGCCGCCCTCGACGAGATGGGGCGCCATCCCGAGATCCGGCGGGTGCGCCGCACGGCGCTCGAGTCGTTCCGGCCGCGGCCGGGCTGGCAGGTGCTCGACGCGGGCTCCGGCACCGGCGAGGTCGCCCGGTCGCTGGCCGCGGCGGTGGGTCCGTCGGGGGGTGTGATCGCGCTCGACTACTCGGCCGCCACGGTCGCCGCCGCGTTGGAGCGCCACGACGGCAGCAACGTGCGCTACACCGCGGGCGACGTCTCGGCGATCGACCTGCCCGCCGGCAGTGTGGACGGGGTCTGGTGCGAGCGGGTCCTGCAACACGTCGACGACGCCGACCTCGCGATCGCCGAGATGGTGCGGGTGACCCGTCCCGGCGGGCGGTTGTGCCTGATCGACACCGACTGGAGTTCGCTCGCCTTCGACGGCGTACCGCCCGGCCTGGCCCGCACGGTGGTCGCCGACATGCACGGCCGCCTCACCCCGCGCCAGGTCGACATGGGTCGCACGCTGCGGCGCCGGCTCGTCGGCAAGGGGCTCAAGGACGTGTACGCGACCCCGGTCACCTGTGTCTTCGGCACCCCGGCGTCGGCCGCTGTGGTGTTGCCGATGGTCAATCCGATGGTGCCCGAGCACGTGTGGACCACGGCCCCGGGCGTACGGGAGAAGTGGCTCTCGCACGTCGACGAGGCCGGCGCCCGCAGTGACTTCCTGGCCGTCCTGACCATCTGGGCTGTCACCGGGAACGTCGTCTAACCCTCCGCGCGTCGCCAATACTGCTTCTTGCGCTCGTCGCGCACCACGAAGCCCAGCCGTCCCAGCTCTTCGCGCAGCTCGCGCACGTCGTCGTCGTCGCCGGCGGTCAGCGCCTTCTGCCGGGCGGTGAAGACGGCCTCGGCGGCGGCGGGCACCTCCGGCAGTCCGGGAACCCAGCGACGGTACGCCTCCAGGTAGGGATCTTTCTCGGCCCAGGGCACCCCACGATCGCCGAAGGCCGCGCTCAGCCGTTGCCTCGACAGGTGGGACGGCTCTCGGGCCAGCTCGCGCCCGGTGCGGCCGAGCAGCACGAGCTGGTCGCGGTCGGGGAAGGCCACCGCGATCTCACCCTTGGGCACGTTGCGCCGGTGCCCGGGGCGGGTGAGCACCACCTCGACCGGGGTGATCCGCACGGTCAGCGACTCGGCGTCGACCAGGGCGGCGAAGATCAGGCCGATGATCGCGCCGAGGGCGAGCGCGATGACCCGGTCCCACGGCTCGGGCAGTTCCCTGATCAGGTTGAACGGCCCGCCGAAGGGCACTTTGTCGATCACCCACAGCAGGCCGAGCAGCAGCGCGGCGCCGGCGACCGGCAGAAAGATCCACACCAGTACGCGGGACCACCACGGGGTGGGCACGGTCGTCTCCTGTTGCAGCACGGATCCGAGTCTTCCCGGCGCGGGTGCGGAAACGATACCGACTCCGGTCGACACGGCGTAGACCAAAGTCGACTGCCCGCTGTCGTACCCTCCCGGTAGCGTCTGAGCCATGAGGAAATGGACGTTGGAGCTCCTGCTGGCGGCCCTCGCCACGGCGCTCGGCGTCTTCTTCCTGCTCAATTCGCTGGGCGAGGGCGACGGCGCGCCGGTGGCGGCCGAGGTGGCCACGGGTGTGCTGGCCGCGGCCGGTCTGGTGCTGTTCCGTCGCACCCGCCCGGTCACGCTGACGCTGGTGCTCATCCCGCTCGGCATCCTGTTCGCGATGCCGATGGGCGCCACCCCGATCGCCCTGTTCGCGGTCGGCCTGCACCGTCGCGGCCGCATCGCCGCCGGCCTGGCCGCGCTGCACGCCGTGCTGGTCGCGAGCGTCTATCTGGTGGCGCTCGGCCCGACCCGGGTCTATTACGAGAGCGTCATCTTCCTCGTGCTGCTCAACGTCAGCCTCGTCGCGATCGCCCTGCTGATCCGCTCGCAGCGCCAGCTCGTCGCCTCGTGGGCCGAACGCGCCCGCCAGGCCGAGGAGGGTCAGCGGCTGCGGGTCGAGCAGGCCCGCCTGGCCGAGCGCGAACGCATCGCCCGCGAGATGCACGACGTGCTGGCCCACCGCATCTCGCTGCTCGCCGTTCACGCGGGCGCCTTGGAGGTCCGCCGTGAGGCGTCCGCCGAGGAGCAGGCCGCGGCCGGGGTGATCCGCGAGTGCGCCCACGACGCCCTGGAAGATCTGCGCTCGGTGATCGGCATGCTGCGCGCCCCCGCCGAAGACCAGCCCCAGCCCACGCTGGGCGACGTGCCCGCGCTGGTCGAGCAGTCCCGGGCGGCCGGGGCCGAGGTGGGGCTGCGGCTCGACGGCGGCGACGGCGTGCCCGCGACGGTCGGGCGCCACGCCTACCGCATCGTGCAGGAGGCGCTGACCAACGCCCGCAAGCACGCGCCGGGGGCGCCGGTGCGGGTCGCGATCAGCGGCTGCGCCGAGCAGGGCCTCGCCGTGGCCGTGGAGAACGCTTTGGCCCCGGGCGGCGGCGTGCTGCCGGGGGCGGGGTCGGGCCTGGCCGGGCTGCGCGAGCGGGTGCAGCTCGTCGGCGGCCGCCTCGAGCACGGCCCGACGGCGGCCGGCGAGTTCCATCTGAAAGCCTGGCTGCCGTGGGCGACGTGAGCACCGGGGCGGCGGGCACCGAGGCGGCCGGCACCGGGGCGGTCAGCGCTGGTGCCGGGACGGCCGGCGTGGGGAGCGCAGGCGCCGTGCCTTCGGGCGCCGACCGGGCGGCCCCGGTCAGAGTGCTTCTCGCCGACGACGACGCGCTCGTCCGGGCGGGACTCACCATGATGCTTTCGGCGTTCGACGATCTCGAGGTGGTCGGCGCGGTCACCGACGGCACCGAGGTGGCCTCGGCCGTCAACACGCACAAGCCCGACGTCGTGCTGATGGACATCCGCATGCCGGGCCTCGACGGGCTCAGCGCGACCGAGTCGGTGCGGTCCCGCAAGGACGCCCCCGAGGTCATCGTGCTGACGACCTTCGACACCGACGAGCACGTGCTGCGGGCGATGCGCGCCGGGGCGGGTGGCTTCCTGCTCAAGCACACCCCGCCGCGCGAGATCGCCGAGGCCGTACGGCGGGTGGCCGCGGGCGAGCCGATGATGTCGCCCGAGGTGCTGCGCAAGATGATCGGCATGGTGTCGGGCCCCGACCCCGGGCGGGAGCGGGCACGGGCGGCCCTCGAACGGCTGAGCCCGGGCGAGAACGAGGTCGCCCGGCTGATCGCCGAGGGCCGCACGAACCAGGAGATCGCCACCGCGTTGCTGATGAGCACGGCGACCGTCAAGGCGTACGTCTCACGGATCTTCACGAAGCTGACGCTGACCAACCGCGTGCAGATCGCCCTGCTCGTGCACGACGCCCGCTGACGATCAGGCGGGGGCCGGGAGCATGCGCTGGATCAGGGCGTCGAGCGGCACGCTGGCGAAGCCGACCCGCACGTCGCTCGCGCCGTAGGGCAGCCAGAAACGGCCCTCGTGCACGACCCCGCCGCACGAGTAGAGCACGTTCGGCACGTACCCCTCGCGTTCGATGTCGTCCGGCTCGATCAGGCCCTCGGGCAGGTCGGCGATGACCTTCGACGGGTCGTCCAGGTCGAGCAGCATCGCGCCGATCGCGTAGCGCCGCATCGGCCCGACGCCGTGGGTGAGCACCAGCCACCCGGCCTCGGTCTCGATCGGCGAGCCGCAGTTGCCGACCTGGATGAGGTCCCAGCCGCGGTGCGGGGCCAGCAGCGGCACAGACGGCTGCCACCGGTGCTGCGAGTCGCGGACGGCCAGCCCGAGCGTTTCGCCGTCGGAGCGGCAGAGCGCCATCTTCACGCCGTTCACGTAGCGCGGGAACAGCGCCACACCCTTGTTGCGGGCCGCCGGTCCGCTGAGCCGGGTCACCTCGAAGTGCCGCAGGTCGCGCGTGAAGATGACCCGCCCGGAGATCTGCCGGCCGTCGTACGCGGTGTAGGTCGCCTGGTAGGCGTGCCGCCCGTCGGGGTCGGTGACCCGCACGAACCGCGCGTCCTCCATGCCGTTGCTCTCGGCCGCGGTGGCCGGCCACATGACCCGCTGGTGCAGCGGCGTCGCGCAGGGGAACGTGAGCGCGTAGTCCTCCGACACGACGTGCCGGATCTTGTCGATCGTCTCCTGCGCGAGGGGCCGGGACAGCAGTTCGCCCGGGATGTGCGCGATGACGTCCTCGAACTCGACGTCGGTGAATCGTTCCGGCAGGACCGAGACGACGTAGGCGGAGGCCTCGTTGTCGATCTCGGCGTCGATCAGGGCCGCGGAGAGCTGGTTCTTCCAGTGCGTGGCGTCGACCCGCTGGCCGATCGTGAGGGGGCCCTCACGGGTCTCCATGTGCAGCTTCTCGCCGGGGCCGAGCACGGCCGTGCAGAACCCGATGGACGAGATGTGGCCCTCGCCGATCTGCCGCAGGCTGATCGCGACCCGCAGCTCGCCCGGCTCCATGCCGGTCTGGTCGGGGTGCTCGACCATCGACGGGTTGCACAGCGCGGCCGCCTCGACGGCGAACTCGTGGCTGAAGTAGGCGCCGATCAGCGAGCGCGTGGCCGGTGACAGCGTGATCTCGGGCGGCACCCGGTGTTGCACCAGCTCGTAGTGGTGCTGAAAGGTGCCGAGCAGGTCGTGGTGCCGGCCGCTGAAGCGGGTCAGCACGTCGTCGAGCAGCCGGCCGATCTCGTCCTCGTCGAGCTGCAGGATGCGCTCGATCAGCCGGCCGGCCCTGTTCTGGACGGTTTGTGAGTCCTCGCCGGGCACGAACAGCTTGATCACCACGCGCCGGCCGTCCGGCTGCATGACGACGTCGTGCCGGACGACCTCGCTCGGGGCGGGTTTGGCTTTCTTGTTGAGCGTTGCGGTCACGCTAAGCCGCCTGACGGTCGGGTCGCGCTCCTGGTCGCCAGCGTGCGGGCGTGCTGCAGCGTGGAGACGAGCGCGAGGGTGGATTCGGCTCCTTGGTTTACATTAGGACCTTCCGCCGTCAATCCGTCATAACATCCGCCGGTTAGGGGGTCATACATCGTCTGCTGGCCGTCATTGTCGCCTAAGAACCAGGCGATTGCCCGAAAGAGCTGCTGGTCCCAGCGTTCGTCCCCGGTGATCGCCCCCGCGGTGGCGCAGGCGTCGGCGGTCGCGGCCGCCTCGATCGGCTGCTGGTCGAAGCGGTGCTTGGGCACGCCGGAGCGCCAGCCGCCGACCGGCACGACCGACAGGTGCCCGTCGTGGTCCTGTTCGCGGCAGAGCCAGGCCAGCATCTTGAGTCCGGCGCGCAGCATCGCCTCGTCGCCGAGCAGGTCCCCGGCCGAGATCAGCACCTCGGGCAGTGCCGGGTTGGCGTAGGTGAGTTCGGCCTCGGGCCAGAGCCATTCGGGCGTGGCCGGCGGGAGGCCGATCACCGTGGCCGCGTCGGCGAGCAGGTCGGCGGCGTCGCGGGCCCGTGGGTCGACCCGCAGCACCTCGGCCGCGCCCAGCCCGGCGAACGCCATCGCGCGGGGCCACGGCGAGCGGGTTCGCGCCCCGATGAGGAACGCGTTCAGCGCCTCGCGGCGGATCCACGGCACGGTCGAGCGGGCGGCGGCGGTGCCCAGCCCCCAGAGCGCGCGCCCCCACCAGTCACCCAGCGACGGCTCGTCCTCCCACCGCCGCTCGTACGAGAACCGGTTGCGGAAGCTGCCGTCGGGTTCCTGCGCGTAGGTGAGGAAGGCCAGGTACCGCTCGGCCAGCCCGACGAGCTGAGCGGTCGGGCGCGGCTCGCGGCAGATCAGCAGCAACCCGCGGGACACGTCGTCGACGCAGTAGCCGTGCTCGCGCCGCACGATCGCGTTGCGGGCGTGCTCGAGCAGGCCGGTGTCGTCGGACAGGCGCGCGACGTGACTCCAGTCGGGGGGAGGGGCGTCGGCGAGCTGGATCGGCGGCGGTACGAGCCGCAGACCGATGCTCATGCGGGGACCGGAGTGCCGAGGGGCGCGCTCACCAGCCGCCAGGCGAGGGCCTGGTAGCGGGCGGCCACCGCGGGCCAGCGTAGGGTCGGGCCACCGGTCAGGGCGGTGAGCCGGTTCGACAGGCGCGTGGGATCGGCCAGCACGTGCCGGATCGCCGACGCCATCCCCTCGGGGTCCTGGTGGGGGACGAGCAGGCCGGGGCCGTCGGCGAGCAGTTCCACCGCGTGCGGGAACTCGGTCGCCACGACCGGGATGCCGGCGCCGACCGCCTCGATGAGCACGCCCGAGGTGACCTGCTCGGTGGAGTCGTACGGGAGCACCACCGCGTCGGCCGAGCGGATCAGCCGGGACAGCTCGTCCTCCTCGAGGTAGGCGTCGTTCCAGACCACGGAGTCGGCCACTCCGAGCGAGCGGGCCAGGGCCTCGAGCGAGTCGCGGTAGGTGTCGCCGAACTGCTCCAGCACCTTCGGATGCGTACGGCCCGCGACCGTGTAGACCGGGGCCGGGCGTACGTCGTCGAGCAGTGCGAGCGCGCGCAGCGCCCACTCGATGCCCTTGCCGGGGCCGAGCAGTCCCCAGGTCAGCAGGTTGGGCCGCTCGTGCTCCTCGCGGGCGCCGGTGCCGCGGCTGGCCGCGCCGTGCGGGATCACCGAGATCTTGCGCGGGTCGATCGCGTAGCCGGCCAGCAGACGCTGCCGGGCGGTGTCGGTCATGGTCACGACGGCGTCGGCGGTCGCGGCGATGCGCTCGAGCACCTGGCGCTGCAGCGGGTCGGGCGAGCTGAGCACGGTGTGCAGCACGACGATCGAGGGCACGCGCAGGGCGCGCAGCAGCGGGAGCACCTCGTTGCCGGCGTCACCGGGGTAGATGCCGTATTCGTGCTGCAGGATCGCCACGTCGAAGCGGTTGAGCGCGTTGGCCGCCGCCGGCCAGCCGCCCGGGGTGTCGGTGTGCCAGGTGTGCACCGTCCGCGGGGCGGCGGGATCCAGCTCGATGCCCCCGCTGATGTTGTCGTGGGAGAGCAACCGGACGACCCCCGAGCCGCCTTCCGTGTTCAGATGCGTCGCTAGTGCCGCATTGAACGTTGCCAAACCGCATTGCGTCGGTGGGTAGGTGCTCAGAAAACCGTACGTGGCGGGCATGACATGGCCTTTCTCGCTCAGCGTCTGCCTTCCCCGCGGCACTGCTCAACGCACCCGGACAGGGCTGTGCCGGGCGCGCGCAAACGCCATTGCGGAGAACCGGGAAATTGCCCGGATTAACGCGCAATTCACATTGCGACGTTAACAAGAAGAACGATTCACCCGACGATTTTCCGGTAAATCTCCAGGTAGTCCTCAACCATGCGGTCGCGGGAGAACCGTTCCCGGGCGCGGCGTGCGCAGGCCGCCCGGTCGAGGTCTCCGACCCGGTCGACGGCATCGACCGCTTCGTCCACGTCCTCGACGAGAAATCCGGTGACGCCCTCGTCGACCACTTCCGGCATGGACCCTTTCCGGTACGCCACCACCGGCGTCCCGCACGCCATCGACTCGACCACCGACAAACCGAACGGCTCGGCGAACCGGATGGGGTGCAGCAGCGTGAGCCCCGACCCGAGGATCGCGCCGCGCTCGTCCGGCCCGACCGAGCCCCGGTAGACCACCCGGTCCCCGTCGATCCGCGGTTCGATGAGCTCCTCGAAGTAGGCCTGGTCCTGCACGATCCCGCACATGATCAGGCGCCGGCCGGCCCGCCGCGCGATCTCGATGGCCAGGTCGGTGCCCTTGTCGGGGTGGATGCGCCCGAACAGGATCAGGTCGTCCCCGCCGGTTGCGTCGGCCGGCAGCCCGTCCAGGTCGATGCCGTGGTGCACCGTGCCGAGGTAGTCGAGGTCGGGGGAGCGGTCGCTGTCCGAGATCGAGACGTACGCCGACCGGCCGCGGCGGTAGGCGGGCAGGATGCTGGGCCCGGAGAAGCCGTGGATCGTCGTCACCATCGGCGCGGCGCACGACTGCGAGAACGCCAGCGGCAGCCAGTCGAGCTGGTTGTGCACGAGGTCGAACTCGCCCGAGCGGGCCAGCGCGTGCCCGATGTGCAGCGCCTCCCAGACCCGGCCGTCGAGCGCGTCGTTCTCCTCGTACCCGCTCGGCGCGACCCCGTCGAGGGTGGCCTTGGTGATCGAGTCGAGCGTGGCGAACAGCGTGACGTCGATGCCCCGCTCCACCAGCCCCTCGGTGATCAGGCTCGTGACCAGTTCCCACGGCCCGTAATGCAACGGCGGAGTGCGCCATGCGATCGGGCCCAGCATGGCGACCTTCATGACAAAAGCCGCTTTCCGGTAGTTAGCACGTGCTTAGTATGCCTAGCCGGTCAACGGTGCGTTTACGTGTTAGAGAAGACCCATGACGGATTTGTGGTGGAAGAACGCGGTCGTTTACCAGATCTACCCGCGCAGCTTCGCCGACGCCGACGGCGACGGCATGGGCGACCTGCGCGGCATCATCGACCACCTCGACCACCTGGCCGAACTCGGCGTCGACGTGATCTGGCTGTCGCCGATCTATCCGTCGCCGCAGGACGACAACGGCTACGACATCAGCGACTACCAGGACATCGAACCGGTCTTCGGCACGCTGGAGATCTTCGACGAGCTGCTCGCCGGCATCCACGCCCGCGGCATGAAGCTGATCATGGACCTGGTCGTGAACCACTCCTCCGACGAGCACGCCTGGTTCGCCGAGAGCCGGTCGAGCCGCGACAACCCGAAACGCGACTGGTACTGGTGGGCGCCCCCTCGCGAGGGCCTGGAGGCGGGCACCCCCGGCGCCGAGCCGACCAACTGGGGTTCCGTCTTCGGCGGTTCGGCCTGGGAGCTCGACGAGAAGACCGGCGAGTACTACCTGCACCTCTTCTCGACGAAGCAGCCCGACCTCAACTGGGAGAACCCCGAGGTCCGCGAGGCCGTGTACGCGATGATGAACTGGTGGCTCGACCGGGGCATCGACGGCTTCCGCATGGACGTCATCAACATGATCTCCAAGGTGCTGCCGCTGCCCGACGGCCGCCTGACCGCCGGCTCCGCGTACGGTGACGGCTCGGCCGGCTTCATCAACGGCCCGCGCATCCACGAGTTCCTTCAGGAGATGTACGCCAAGGTGTTCGCCGGTCGCGAGGCGCTGCTGACCGTCGGCGAGATGCCCGGTGTCACGGTCGACGAGGCGATCCTGTTCACCGACCCGCAGCGGCACGAGGTCGACATGGTCTTCCAGTTCGACCACGTCTGGGCCGACCGCGGCGCCGACCCCTGGCTGCTCATGCCGTTGCAGCTCACCAACCTCAAGGCGATCTTCAACCGGTGGCAGGCCGGGCTGGCCGAGGCCGGCTGGAACAGTCTCTACTGGAACAACCACGACCAGCCGCGCGCCGTCTCCCGCTACGGCGACGACAGCCCCGGCTATCGGGTGGCGTCGGCCAAGATGCTCGGCACCGTGCTGCACCTGCACCGGGGCACGCCCTACGTCTACCAGGGCGAAGAACTCGGAATGACGAACTTCCCCTTCCGTACGATCGACGAGTTCCGCGACATCGAGGCGCTCGGGCAATACGTGCAGGCCATCGACAAGGAGGGCCGCACCCCCGAGGAGGTGCTGACGGTGCTGCGCGCCCGGGGACGCGACAACGCCCGTACGCCCATGCAGTGGGACTCGTCGGCCCACGCGGGCTTCACGTCGGGGACGCCGTGGCTCGCGGTCAACCCGAACTACCCGTCGGTGAACGCCGCCGCGGCCCGCGAGGACCCCGACTCGGTCTTCCACTACTACCGCAAACTGATCGAGCTGCGGCACACCGAGCCCGCGGTCGTCGAAGGTGACTTCACGATGGTCCTGCCCAACCACGAGCAGCTGTACGCCTTCACGCGCCGCCTGGGCCGCACCGAACTGCTCGTGATCGGCAACTTCTCGGGCGACGAGGTGCGCGCCGACCTCGACTGGTCCGACGCGGAGCTGCTGCTGAACAACCTGCCCACGGCACCGAAGGACCAGACCCTGGCGCCGTGGCAGGCCGTCATCTACAAGCGAACGGTCTAGGTGCAGACGACCGTGGCCTCCGCCCTGGCCGGCCCGGCTGTTACGGGGTCGCGCGCCTCGATGCTCGCGATCTGCGACCCGGAGCTGGAGGGATCCCTGATGACGAACGTCCGGGACACGAACTGGCTCTCGGGCCCGGACGCGGGGAATTCGAGGTGCACGTTGCGGCGCGGCGAACCATCCACGATCCACCGCACCGTGACCTTCGCCGGTCTCGAACTCACCGTGACCGTGGCCCGGAAGTTGACCGCGACCCCTTGGGAGCAGTCGCCCTCGAAGCTGGTCGGCGCGACGCCTGGGGTCGAGTCGCAGCGGTAGGCCGGAGCGCAGACGCCGACGGCCGCGGCCAGCCCGACCTCGAGCGTGGGCGGCCGGTCGGTGGGATCGGTCGACGGCCCGTCGGTGGTATCCGTCGACGGGCCATCCGTCGGATCGGCCGACGGCCCGTCGGTCGGGTCTGTGGACGGCCCGTCGGTGGGATCCGTAGGGGGTGTGCTGGTGGGGTCCGTCGGCGGCGGCACGCTGGTCGGCGGGACAGGTGGCACCGGGATCGTCGGGGTGGGCGTCGCGGATGCCGGCACCGGCGGGGCGCTCGACGGGCTGCCGGGTTGCCGGGCCGGCGTCGTGAGCCCGCTGCTGGACGTCGCCGCCGGGCTTCCCGGCGGAGGTGCGCCGAGCCGGGCCGAACCGGTCGACGGGCCGGGCCGGGGCGGTGCCAGCGCCTCGGGGCTGAGGAGGCCGGACGACGGCGGGTCGCCCATCAGTGCCCAGATCACCGCCCCGATGCCCACGATCGTGGCGCCCAGCGCGGCCGGGCCACGCGGCCCCGGCGCGGGCGGCGCCCACGACAGTGGACCGTCGGCACCGTGCTGGGCCGCGGTGAGGCGGACCCGCTCGATCAGACCGGCCGGAGCCACCACCAGCACCGTGGCGAGCCAGCGTCGCATCAGAGCGTCCCGTTTGGCCTCGGCCAGCGCGACGGCGCAGGGCGCGCACCGGGGCTTTTCGCCGCCCGCGTGGTCGAGGATGCGGCGGTAGACCCGATCGGTGAATCCGTACGGGTCTCGCGGATCCCATTCGCGCCCGTCGATGGTGAGATCCGCCCGCAGGCGCAGGCAGATGTCGTCCTCCGGCGAGCGGTCCGGGTGGGGCCAGCGGGTCTCCGCCACGTGCCGGGCGGCCAGTCGCCCGGCCACTTTGCGCCGGGCCCGGTGCAACCGGTCGGCGACTCGCGCTTTCGTCCAGTTCCGCATGCCGGAGAGCTGGTCGTGGGAGACCCCGGATTCGACCAGCAGCAGGAGTTGCAGGTCGTCGGGGATGGTGCGGGTCGTGTCGCGGATCCAACGGATCAGCTCGGCCGGCTGGGTGTAGTGCAGGTCGCGTGGGCCCAGCCCGGTCTCGTAGTCGCCCGGACTCTCCACCGGCAGGGGGCGGCGCCGGCTGTCGCTCCGGTGCCTGATCAGCCGCCTTTCGGCCGAGGTGTAGAGGTAGCGGTAGAACGAATCGGCGCCGTGGGTCAGGTTCAGACCGGTGGCCGAGCAGGCTTTCAGCAACCCCAGCACGACGTCGTGGCTGAGGTCCTCGGCGTCCACCGGCCGCACCCCTCGGGCTACGAACCAGCGGAACAGAAGGGCGGCGGCCTCCTTGCACAGCGCGATCCGCGCGTCGGGATCGGACGACCACTCCCGCAGCCGGCCGACCAGCTCCTCGACGTCTTCCTTGGCGAGTTGCGGCTCGGGCCAGCCCGCGCGGATCTCCGCGACACCCTGGGTCATCGCCCGGCCCTCCGACGCATATGGCCATGCTGCGGCCGCCCGCCGCCCGACCGGTCCGAGACACACGCGAGGGTCACCCGGCCGCCGCTCACAGCACCCACCCGCCGAGCCGGCGCACGGCCGCCGAAGCCAGGTCGAGCAGGCCGGACGGGTCGTCGGCGAGGTGCGTGAGGATCCGCAGCAGTGCGGGAACGGCCGGCCAGAGGTACTGACCGCGTCCCCGGCTCGGCCGGCGGGAGCCCCGGCGGTGGTGGCGGGCTCCCGCGGATCGGTTCCGCACTCTGCGGTGGTGTCGTGGCACGGTGGCCTCCTTCTCTGTTACTCACCACAGAGAGAGGTCCGTCCGAGATATCGCGGTGCGCTTACCGATTCACCTGTTCGGGTGACACCGTCAGGATCACCGTGGAGCCCTCGCCGACCGTGGTCTCGGTCGGCACCAGGCGGGTGGCGTAGCCGGGCGGCTCGCCCGTGCCGTAGTTGCGCAGGTAGCGCGGGTGCGCCCCGCCGCTGACCTGCAGCCGCACGCGGTGGCCGGGCCGGAAGACGTGGGCCGTGTGGCCCAGGTCGACCTCCGTGCGGCCGTCGCCGGTCATGCGGGTCAGGCCGTCGCAGATGTTGATCGAGCGGCCGGCCGGGTCGACGTCGCACAGCCGGACGAACAGGTCGCCGCTCGCCGCCGTGGTCGAGGCCGCCAGCGAGGCGCGCACCGGGCCCAGCACCGTGAGCGGTTCCGCGAGCGGTTCGCCCGTGAACAGCAGCACGTCGGCCCGGCTCTCCAGGCGAGCGTTGTCGACCTGGCCCTGGGTCGGGGACTGCAGCGGTCCGCCGATCGACGGGGTCGGGTCGGCCGGGTCGTAGCGGAACGTCCACGTGCGGTCGGGCCGCAGTTCGGGCCCCAGGGCGAGCGTGCGCGACTCGGCGTCCGGCGGCGGCCACTCCGGCAGATCGCGCCACTCGTCGACGCCGCCCACGTGTACCCGTACCTGATAGGCCGGAGGCTCGCGCCGCAGCCGGCGCATCGTCTGGGCGAACACCTCGGTCCAGCCGCGTTCGAGCGAGTTCGTGTGGGTCCACGGGCCGATCAGCAGGTCGACGTCGCGCCCGGCGGCCCGCATGCGGCGGTACTGCTCGATCACCTGGGCCGGTTCGAGGTCCCACCACCCCGTACACAGGCTGGTCGGCACCTCCATGGCCCCGGCGACCGTGGTCAGGTCGGTGTCGTGCCAGAACTCGGGCTCGGGGTGGGCGAGCCACTCCTCGAACGCCGGCCGCCGGCCCCCGATCGCGGACGGATAGGCGTCGAGGAGTGGCAGCCCCAGGGTGGCTTTGGCCAGGCGGAACCTCATGCGCAGCGCGCCGCGCAGCATGGCGCCCGAGGTGACGTTGCCCTGCACCAGGCCGAGCGTGCCGACCAGGGAGCGCTCGAGCCGGAACGCGCCGCCGCCCCAGAAGAACTCGTGCGGGTCGGTGAGGCCGACCTGCATGACGGCGCCGCGCCACTCGGGCGGCGGGTCGACGGCCAGGGCGGCCTGGGCGTACGACATGTAGCTGGCGCCGAGGGTGAACAGGTCGCCGGAGAACCAGTTCTGCTTACGGATCCACTCGACGGTGGCCCGCCCATCGGCCGTCTCGTTGCGCCAGGAGTGGAACTCGCCGCCCGACCCGCCGGTGCCGCGGCTGCTCTGCAACAGCACGTGGAAGCCCTGCTCGGCGATGCGCACGCCGTAGAGCAGGTTCCAGGGGAAACCACTGCGGAGGTACGGCGCCCGCACGAGCACGGTCGGGCAGGGCTCGCTGGTGACGGGGGCGTAGTGGTCGGTGAGCAGAGGGCTGCCGTCGGCGGCGGGAACCCGTACGGCGGTCTCTCGCTGAACCTCGTAACGGCCCGGAGAGCCCCGGCGGGTCATCAGCCGGAGGGCCAGTGGCAGTCTTCTCATCGGTCCCACCCCCTATTTTCGTACGTTGTACTGAAAACAGTAGCAGGAGGTTTCGATGGCCCGCGGACGCCCGCCCGTGTACAGCCGTGACCAGGTCGTGGACGCCGCGATCGGGATCGCCGACACGGAAGGACTGGCGGCGGTGACGATGCGCCGGATCGCCCAGGACATGGGGGCGGGCGCGATGTCGCTCTATACGTACGTGCCCGACAAGGACCGCCTGATCGATCTGATGGTCGACCGGGTCGGGGGCACGATCACCCCGCCCGAGTTGACCGGCGATTGGCGTACGGACATGGTCGCGCTCGCCCGCGGTCAGCGTGACCTGATGATCGCGCACCCGTGGATGCCCGCGGCCCTGCCCAACCGGCGCCTCACCGGGCGCAACATGCTGGCCTACCTCGAACGGGGCCTGGCCGCCCTCGAGCCGACCGGTCTCGACGGCCCGACCAAGCTCGAGGTCGTCGCGCTGGTGACCGCCTTCGTGGCGACCTTCGTGACCGGCGAGCTGGCCGGCACGACGCCCACCTCGGAGCAGGTCGCGCTGATCGGCGAGGCGGTCGCCAGCGGCGATTTTCCGCAGCTCGCGGCGGCCCTGGCCGAGGGTGGCCAGGGCCGGGAACCGTCCTTCGACCGACTCGCCGACTGGACGATCACGGGCCTGATCGAGCAGGCCCGCGCTGACTAGCTCTTGACGCAGATGTCGAACGGGTGGCCCTCGGGGTCGAGCAGCACCCGCCAGCGGGCAGGCTCGGGCTGCTCGTCGGGCTTGGTCGCGCCCAGGGCGAGAGCCTGCTGCTCGGCCTTGTCGAGCTCGTCGACGTAGAGGTCGAGGTGGTAGCGCTTGGGGGCGCTCTCCTCGGGCCAGCCGGGCGCCGAATAGCCGGGCACCTTGCCGAAGCCGATGCTGGTCGTGCCGTCGCCGATCATCGCGTACTCGTCCGCGCTGTGCAGGACCTCCCAGCCCAGCACCTCGCTGTAGAACCGCGCCTGCCCGGCCGGGTCGGACGCGTCCAGGTTGAGCATTGCCAGTGTTGCGAATCCACTCATGGACCCGATCCTTCTCCTAGAAGCTGACATCTTCTGTCAGTTACTTCAGGTGGACCAGAGCATCCAGCGCGATGCCCTTCCCGCCTTCGGCCACCACCCGTACGGTGTGGGCCCCGCCCTGGGGTACCCACTTCGTCCACACGATCCGCCGCGGCTGGGCCGTCGCCGCGCGCAGGTCGACCATGCCCTGCGGACGGCCGTCGAAGAACACCCCGACCCGGCCCGCCTTCGGTCCCTTGCTGAGCACCAGCCCGACCGACCGGCCGGTGAACCGCCACGACGCGCTCGCCCCGCGCACGCTGCTGACCAGCGCGGTCCCGCCGAGATAGCCCGGGTTGCGCAGCACGCGCCACGAGCCCCGGCGCTGCGCCGCAAGATCCGAGAGAACCCAGGGCGTACGGGTCACCGAGGCATCGGCGGCGTTGCCTGAGCGGTCGATCGCGCGCACCGTGAACACCGCCGGACGGTTCGCGGGCGCGGCCAGGTTGCGGGTGCGAACGCCGACACCGAGGTTGACGGCGGACGGGCGTACCAGGCCGACCGAGCCGAGCGCGACGCCGTCGGTGACGTTCCAGTCGAGGTGCATCGGAACTTCCGAGGCGCGTACGGTGCCGGGGCGCAGCGCCAGCTCGGGGCGCTGGGTGAAGACCGGCAGGGTGGCGTCGGCGACGACCCGGGTGCTCACGGTCGTCGAGCGGCCCGAGAGATGCAGCGCCCGCACGGTCACGCTGTGGATGCCCGGCGCCAGGCTCACCGCCGCGCTGCGCCGCCCGGCGGGAGTGGCCGTCCGCAGCACGCCGTCGACCCAGATCTCGTACCGGCTGATCAGGGCGCTCGGGGTGGTGACCGACCAGATCGGCTGGACTGCGTTCTTCGTGAAGTAGAGCGAGCCGAGGCGACCCGCGCCGCGCACGCTGAGGATCCGCAGCCCGGCCGGGGCGGCGCCGGCGATCGCGCGGATCGACGGGAGCTGGGCGTAGAGCGCGTTGCCCGGGCACGCGGTGCGTCCGGCGTCGCGGTGACCCGAGATGCGGAAGAACGGCACCTTCTGGCCGAGCGGGAACCGGTCGCTCCCACCCGAGGTGAGCACGACGCGGCCGTTCGGCGGGTTCCCGTACGCCCCCAGCTTGTAAGCGGCCATCGCGGCGATCACGGTCCTGACCCGCGGCGTGACACCGTACGCCCCGTGGTCGCCGATCACGGCGATCGAGCTGGCGTCGGTGTTGAACCCGAGCGTGTGCGCGCCCAGCACGGTGCGGCCGATCCCGCCGACACGGCCCTCGAACACGGTCCCGCACTTGTCGACCAGGAAGTTGTAGCCGATGTCGTCCCAGCCGCGGCTGCGCACCTGATAGGCCTGGATGCCCCGCACGATGCTCGCCGACTGCGAACAGGTGTAGCCGTTGCCGGTGGCGGTGTGGTGCACGAAGAAGACCTGGGTGGGTCCGGTGTATTCGGGTGCCGCGCGAACGATCGCCTCATTCGCTCGCCAGCCGGTCCGGGTGACGGTGCGGGGAATCGGCCGGGCCGGTAACGGCACGACGGCTCGCGCTTTCTCCGCCCGGCGCGGCGATTCCGTCGCGGTGGTGGCGGGCGCTTTCGCCGCGCCGGCCCGGCGCGGGGCCGGGTGCTGCGCGTCGGGGTTGATCAGGTCGACACGCATGCCGGCCGGAAGGGTTCCGGACGTGCGGGTCTCGACCCCGTCGGACGGGCCCACCCACAACGGATCGGACGAGCCACGGATGTCGGCCGGGGCGCGGCCGTCGGTCTCCAGCTCTCGCCAGGCTGACCACTGCCCGGTGGCGATCGTGCGGGTGCGCACCCGCACGACGCCAGTCACCCGGGCGCCGGGCTCGGCCCAGGTCACACCGAGCAGGCTGAACGGTCGTGTCGCCCGACTCGAACCGCCGAGCCGGACGGTCTGGAGCGCGGGAGCGGCGGGCCGTTGCCCTGCGGCGCGGAGCTGGTGGGCGGCTGGCCCGGCGGCGCGGAGCTGGTGGGCGGCTGGCCCGGCGGCGCGGAGCTGGTGGGCGGCTGGCCCGGCGACGCGGAGCTGGTGAGCGGCCGGCCCCGCGGCTTGGAATGCCGGACCGGCCGGTTCCCGCTGGGCGGCACTCGCCGCCGGTCCGCTTCCCGCGCCGGCCACCATCGTCAGCAGGGCGGCGGCGACGCAGGCTTTCGTCCGATTCCGGTGCACGTGTCCCCCCGTGGGTTGATCGGCCACGTGCCACCTTGCCGCCCAAGCACCCCACCGTCTGGGAAATCAGGGCACTTCCGTCGAAAAACGTCGAGAACTGTCCGAAGATCTTGCGTGTCCCGCTTGGTGCGCTAACGGCTCGCGTCTGTCAGCGAGTGACGGATAGTTCTGCAGGGTCACGGCTTCGGCCTTGGCGAAATGGCGGGCCATCATCTGCTTGGCCGGCCAGCGGGTCATCGAGCGCATCCCGAGCGCTCGCAGGCGAATCATCAAACGGCTGTCGGGGGCGAACGCGTTCATCCCGCCCGGCGGGAGCTGCGTGCCCTCGGCCACGTAAGAGGCCATGACCGACTGGTAGCCGGCGAACGCTTCGGCGGGGGAGGGGGCTTCGGCCAGTTCACCGGCCAGCACGTACGCCCCGACCAGGCTCAAGCTTGTGCCCAGGCCGGCCAGCGGGGAGCCGCAGTAGCCCGCGTCGCCGAGCAGCACCACGCGGCCGTTCGACCACCTGAGCAGTGGCTCGAGTCGCAGGCCGGCACGATGGAGGGCCTGATCGACGCAGGGCCCCTGGTCCATTTCCGGGAGCTGACGGAGCGGGGCTTCGACTTCGACCTGGATCAGCTGTTCGAGTTCGGCCTGGCCCGCGTGCTCGACGGGCTGAGTCTGTTCGTGGAGGTCAGGGATAGAGCGTGAGCACGACTTTGCCCTCGCTGTGGCGCGACTCCACCGCGCGATGGGCGGCGACCACGTCCTCGATCGAGAAGGCCTGCACCGGCAGCACGATCAAGCCCCGGGCGGCCAGGTCGACCACGTGGGCCAGGCGCTTCGGGTCGCGGCCCGCGCGCACCACCCGCGTGCCGAGTTCCGCGGCGGCCTTGTCGTCGACGATCGTGCCGACGCGGTCGGGGTCGATGCCCAGTTCGACCGACTGCGCGATCGCCTCGCCGCCGGCCGCGTCCAGCGCGACGGTCGGGGTCAGCCCGAGGGCCCGTACGTCTCGAACCAGGTCTTTGCCGTAGGCGACCGGAATCGCGCCCTGGCGGCTGACGCGATCGTGGTTGACCGGGCTGGCCGTGCCGATGACCGTCGCGCCGGCCATGCGGGCGAGCTGCGTGGCGACAGTGCCGACGCTGCCGGCCGCCGCGTGCACCAGCAGCACGTCGCCCTCGCCGACGCCCAGCTCGAGCAGTGCCCCGCTGGCCGTCTGCGCCGCGGCGACCAGCGCGGCCGCCTGCGCGAAGCCGAGGCTGTCGGGCTTGCGCACCACGTTCTCGGCGGCGACGCACACCAGTTCCGCCGCGCCGTTGAGCATGGTCGAGCCGAGCACGGGCTCACCGACCTCGAACCCGCCTCCGGGAGTGTCGATCACCCCGGCGTACTCCTGGCCGATCTGGGACGGGAACTCGATCTTGGCCCACGGCATGTTCCCCTGCCGGACGCCGACGTCGAAGGGCTGCACGCCCGCCGCCAGCACCCGTACCCGCACCTCGCCCGGCCCGGGCTCGGGATCACGCCACGGAACGACGTGCAGCACCTCGGGCGGGCCGAACTCATCGAACAACACTGCTCTCATGGGCGAATTCTGCAAGCTGAACCACGGTTGAGGTCAAGGGTTCTGCACGCGCGCTGCACGCGGCCGGGCGCACGGTAGGACCATGACGACTGACGCACAGAATCTGAGCGAGCGACTGCTGGGCGCGCTGATCGGCGCGGCCGAACTCTTCACCGTCGAGCTGGGCCGCGAGCTGGGCCTCTACGCGGCGCTGCGGGACCGTCCGCTGGGCGCCGCCGAGCTGGCCAAGACCGCCGGCATCGACGAACGATATGCCCAGGAGTGGCTGGAACAGCAGGCCGCCGCCGGATTCCTCACGGCCGACGGCGACACCTTCGCGCTGGCCGGCGGCACGGCCGACGTGCTGCTCGACGAGGGCGGCCCGTACTTCCTGGGTACGGCGGGCGAGTTCGCCGTCGGCCTCGGGCTGCTCACACCCCGCGTGGTCGACGCGTTCCGCACCGGCGAGGGCATCCCGTACGCCGAGTACGGACGGCACATCCGGCACGGCATCGCGGCGTTCAACCGGCCCATGTTCGACCACCTGCTCACCGCGGAGTGGCTGCCCGGCGTCCCCGAGATCGAGTCGCGGCTGCGGGCGACCCCCGGCGCGAACGTGCTCGATCTGGGCTGCGGTTCCGGCCGCTCGTCGATCACGCTGGCGCTGGCCTACCCCGCGATCACCGTACGCGGCATCGACCTCGACCCGGCCTCCATCGAGGAGGCGCGTGCGGCCGCGGCCACCGCGGGCGTCGCCGACCGGGTCAGCTTCACCCTGGGCGACGCGGCCGACCTGGACGGCTCCTACGACCTGGTGACGATCTTCGAGGCCCTGCACGACATGGGCGACCCGGTCGGCGTGCTGCGCGCGGTGCGCCCCCGCCTCGCCCCCGGAGGCAGCGTCTTCATCGGCGACGAGCGGGTCTCCGACGAGTTCACCGCCCCGGCCGGCGAGATCGAGAGACTCCAGTACGCCTTCAGCGTGCTCCACTGCCTTCCGGCCACCCGAGCCGAGCAGCCGGTGCTCGCGAACGGCACGATTTTGCGCGCGCCGACCCTGGTCGCCTGGGCCCGCTCGGCCGGCTACGACACCCCCGAGGTCCTGGCGATCCCGAACGACTTCTGGCGCTTCTACCGTCTTCGATAGACATCGCTATCCTCCCGCTCGTGACGACAGAACCCAATCCCTTCCGTACGGCCTTCGCGCGGCTGCGCGGGGGCCGTCTCGGCCGGAACACCGTGAAGCGCAGCCCCCAATGGGCCTCGGCCCAGTGCGACCGGGGCAACGAGCACCTCGAAGCCGGTCGCGTCGACCGGGCGATCGAGTGCTTCCGCCAGGCCGCCTCCGTGCCACCGCGCGACCACGAGACCCGCAAGGACCAGTTGACCTATCGGCTCAACCTGGGCCTGGCGCTGCGGATGGCCGGGCGGCTCGACGAGGCCGAGCGGGAGCTGCGCCTGGGCCTGGCCGAGCGGCTGGACTTCTACGGCCGCGAGCACGCCGGATACGCGTTCGGCCTCGAACCCCTGGCCGACCTGCTGCGACGGCGCGGGCAGCTCGAAGAGGCGCGGCGACTCGCTGACGAGGCGGTCACCAACCTGCGCGCCAACGGGCACGAGCGTGTTGCCTCCGCGCTGGCACTGCGGGCGGCGATCGTGCACGCGGCCGAGGCGGTCGAGCCGCTCTTCGCCGACCTGGGCGACCTGCCCGACGACGTCATCGCGCAGATTTCGCCGGCTGTCGTGGGTCTGGCCGAGGGCGGAGAACCGGAGCTGCTGGTCGCCGTCGTCGCCGCGCTCGAGGAGCGGCTCGGCCCCGACCACGAGGCCGTGATCATCGGACTGTCGGGCCTGGCCAACCTGGGCCGGGCCACCGGTGACCACGCCGGCCGCATCCGGGCGATCGAGCGGGTGCTCGCCTCCCACGACCGGCGGGGCCGCGACGAGGACGCGGTCATGGCGATGCTGGGCCTGGCGCTGGCCCAGGACGACGCCGGCGATCGCGAGGCGGCACTGCGTACGTATGCCTCGGCCCACGAGCGGGTGGCCGGCTTGGACCGGCCCGGACTGCGCAGCCAGGCGCTGCGCAACTGGGGACTGCTTCTCAAGGAGGCCGGCGACGTGGAGGCGGCCGAGAAACGCCTGACCGAGGCGCTCGCCGAGGCCCGCCGTGGCGCCGACCCCGGCCTGGTCGGGTCGGCCGGGGTCGCGCTCGGGCTCCTGCTGCAGCACGAGGGGCGGCTCGACGAGGCCGGCCCGGTCCTGGAGGACGCCCTGGCGGTGCTGGACCCGGTGCACCGGGACGCGTTGGTCGGTCGCAGCCACCTGAGTGCGGCCCGGGACGGTCGCACCTGCGGCTGCGCCGACTACATGGGCGACACGATGGCCGGCGCTTTCCGCGACTTCGTCGTCGGCCGGCTCCCCGCCGACCTGCTCGACCGGCTCGACGTGGCCCTCGTTGACGGCGACTTCCAGATCGAGGTGGCGTTGCGCCGTGAACCGACCCAGGAGGAGCTGGCTTACCTCAACGACGTCCTCACAACCGCCCAGGACGAGTTCCGTAGCCGGATCTTGAACTAACCCTCAGGGCGGTTGGTGTACGGCCGATAGTTGGGGTACAAATGGTTGGTGTGACAACGGATGGCGGGGAGGGCTTGAACATGGCTAAGGACGCTCAGGGGCGCGGTCGGTTCGGGCAGTGGTTCCACGAGACGTTCGACGACTGGGCGTTCCGGTCGATGATCGGGCCGGCGCAGACCAAGGGCGCTGTGCAGGGCTGCGACGAGGGCGCCCGCGAGCAGTGGAAACGCGACCTCGAGAACCGCAAGCGATACACCCGCGAACAGCGCGAACGCAAACGCCTGGCCCGCGAGCGCTGAGCCGGACGGCGGCTCAGCGGCGTACGTCGTCGCCGGTCAGGGCGGCCAGTTCGGCTCGGGTCGGGGCGCCCTCGCAGTCACCGGGCACGGTCACCGCGAAAGCCCCGGCCGCGATCGCCGTGCCCAGGCGGGCGGCCGCGGAGGCTCCGGCCAGCCGGTCGGCCAGGTAACCCGCCACGAAAGCGTCCCCGGCGCCCACCGGGTCGACCACCGTGACCGCGAGGGCCGGCACGCTGTGGCGCACCCCGGCGATCAGGGCGGTGCAGCCCCGTCCGCCGTCCTTCACGATCACCTCGGTGGGCCCGAGCTTGGCCAGGGACGCGGCCACGTCGCCCGGGTCGACGAAGAGCTCGGCCTCCTCGGGGGACGCGAACACCACGTCGGCCCGGGACACCAGGTCGCGGAGAACGGGCGCGGCGTCGTACCGGCTCCACAGCTTGGAGCGGTAGTTCACGTCGATCGAGACCGGGACCCCGGCCGCGCGGGCCGTCTCGATCGACTGGAAGACCGCCGACCGGGCCGACTCGCTCAAGGCCGGCGTGATGCCCGTGACGTGCAGGATCGCCGCCTCGGCGATGGAGGCCGCCGGGATGTCGGCCGGGGACAGGCGAGAACCCGCGCTTCCGGCCCGGTGATAGTCGACCTGGGTGAACTCGCCGGACCGCCGATGGCGCACCATCAGGCCGGTGAACGATTCGTCGGGGATCGCCACCGTATGCACCCCGGCCGCCGCCACGCGGGCCGCGATCAGGGCGCCGGTCGCGTCGGGCCCGACCCGTCCGCGCCACGAGGCCGCACCGCCGAGACGGGCCACGCCCATCGCCACGTTGCTCTCGGCCCCGCCGATGCTCAACGTGAAGTTTTTCGTGTGGGCCAGCGGGCCGATGCCGTCCCCGGCGATCAGCCCCAACGTCTCACCGAAGGTGAGTAGCCCGGTCATGAGCGGGCGAACGAGACCGCGCTGACCGCGTGCCGGGCGCGGGCCGCGAGGGATGTGAGGCTGCCCCCGACGACGGCGTCGCCGACCAGCGGGCCGCCCAGCCCGACCGCCTTGGCCCCGGCGAACAGCCAGTCGGCGATGTCTTCGATCTTGATGCCGCCGGTGGTCATGACGTTGATCTGGGGGAGTGGGGCGCGCACGTTGCGCAGGAAGTCGGGGCCGAGGCTGGACGCCGGGAACAGCTTGACCAGCGCAGCGCCGGCCTGATGGGCGGCGTACATCTCGGTCGGCGTGCTCGTGCCGGGGATGAACGGCACGTCGGAGGCGGCGACCAGGTCGAGGTCGAGCACCGGGGAGACGAGGAACTCGGCCCCGGCGTCGACCGAGGCCTTCGCGTCGTCGAGGGTCAGCACGGTGCCGGCGCCGACCGCCACCGAGGCCGGCAGCTGACGGCGCAGACCGGCCAGCGCTTCGAGGGCGCCACGCGAGGTCAGCGTCACCTCGATGGCGGTCACACCGTTCTCGGCCAGGACCTCGGCGATGGCGGCGAAATAGTCGGCCGTGGGGGCCCTCAGGATCGCGACGATCCCGCTGTTGACCACGGCGGCGGACACGGAATCGAGGGGTGCGCTCTCATCGGTCACGACTCAGATCCTGCCGGATGTCGGCGTGTCCATCCAGAGGTTCGCTGCGTGCGGGGCGTCTCAGCTTCGACCAGGTGCGTCCGCGCAGGTCAGCGTCGGCCACCGTGGTCTGCATCGGGGGCATCGTCTCGATCCGCAGCTCGTCGCGGATCGCCGCCTCGAACTGCTGCATGATCAGCGGCACCTGGGTGAGCAGCTCACGGAAGTGGATCTGCGGTTCGACCCCGATGACGGCGGCCGGGTTCATGTCGCCGTGCAACTTCTGCAGCAACAGGTGGACGGCGAGGGCGGCGCTGCGCACCGGGCCCGAGGCGAGCAGCCGCACCTGCATCAGAGCCGGGGCGACCTCGTCGAGGTAGACCAGGGCGGGCACCGGCTTCTCACCCGCGTCGGAGGCCGTACGCAAGCGGTAGAAGTCGCGCTCGAAGACCGCGAGCAGAGCCACGTACGCGGTGGTCCGCTCCTCGTACCACCGGCGGGTGCGCCGCCGCCGGCTGCGCAGGTAGTCGTTGCGAGCGGTCGTGAGCTGGACCGTTGCGGCTCCGGCCAGGGCGAACAAGGCAGCGACGAGGGGCAGCCCCCACCACGGGATGTCAGACACGCGCTAACCGTAGCGACGCCGGGCCCGGCGGTCGCGGCCCGCACGCCGATCGTGACCGGGCGGCGACCAAAGCTCACCTATCCGGCCATCCGGGACAGCACTGCGTCGATGGCGCGTGACGCTTCGTCGTGCACCAGGGCCGGGGTGAGCACCGCTCCGCGCTTCTTGAGAATCCCGACCCGAGCAACGCCGAGCCGTTCGGCGGCGGCCGCCCGGGCCCGGTCGAGGCGGGCCTGCTCGGCCGGGTAGACGTCGGCGGGCGGCAGCGCGGCGTCGACCAGCACGGCCGTCTCGTCGGCGCCGACCCGCACGAGCAGCACGACCAGGTTGCGCAGGGCCGCCGTCTGCAGGGTGTCGTTGCCGACCCGCTGCCACATCGCCAGCACCTCGCGAAACTCCCGCAAAGCGGTGAACGGGTCGCCGTGCCGGCTGCGGATCGCCACCGCCGCCGTCTCCGAGGCCCCGAGGAACAGCCGGTCGTCGACGGACGCGGCCAGCTCGGCGGCCTCCCCGAGCAGGTCGAGCGCCCGACCGGGGTCGCTGTCGCCCAGCGCCTCGCCCAGCCCGTAGAGCGCCTCGGCCCGCGCGCTCGGGTTGCCGGTCACCGCGGCCAGCTCCACAGCGGACGACGCCGCCGTCACCGCCTCGGGAACCCGGCCCGACCAGGCCAGCACCAGAGCCTCGCCGACCAGGCCGGAGACGCGGTGCACCGGCTCGCTGCCCATCGCGCGGTAGTGGGCGAGGGCCTCGTCCGGGTCGCACGACACCAGCGCGACGTCACCGAGCACCTCATGGACGGAGTCGCTCGGCGTCCTCGCGGCGGAGGCCAGCGCGCGTGCCGCGGTCAGGTCGCCCCGGCCCCAGGCGTGGGTGGCCGCGGCGGCCAGGGCGTCGGGCTTCGTGCCGGACAGCCCCCACGCCAGCACCTCGTACTGCTGGCAGCGGTAGCCGTACCGGTACATGGCAGCGGCGAGATCGTCGGGGGAACCGCGGACCGCCGCGAGGCGCAGGTCGGGCAGCAGGGCGTCGAACTCGCGCACAGCGGCGGCCTGTTCCGGCCCGCGCATCTCCCGGTCGAGCCGACGGGCGGCGTCCAGCATGACGTCGGCGTGCCGCCGGAAGAGTTCCTCTCGTTCGTCGTCCAGCAGCGAGGCAGCGTACGCCCGAATTGTCTCCAGCAGCCGGAACCGCCCGGGCCCGTGGCGGACGACCAGCGACCGGTCTACCAGCGACGCCAGCACCGCCGCGACCTCACGACGCGGCACGACGTCATCGGCGACGACCGCCTCGGCCTGCGCGATCGTGAACCCGCCCGCGAACGCCGAGAGCCGCACCAGCACCGTACGCCCGGCCGGGTCGAGCAGCCCGAACGACCACTCCACAACGGCTCGCAGGGTCCGATGGCGGGCACTGCCCGTACGCCTGCCCCGGACCAGCAGATCGAGCCGATCGTCGAGCCGTTCCCGCAGCTCACCGACCCCCAGCGCGGACGCCTGCGTGGCCGCCAGCTCGATCGCCAGCGGCATCCGGTCGAGCCGCCGCACGATCTCGTCGACGTTGTCGTCCAGTTCGATTCCGGCCGGTTCGATTCCGGTCCGTTCGATTCCGGCCGGTTCGACTCCGGCCCGTTCGATTCCGGCCCGTTCGAGGAACAGCCGCGCGGCCGCCTCCGGATCGAGCGGCCCGAGATCGACGACCCGCTCCCCGTCCACCCGCAGCCGCTCCTGGCTGGTCACCACGACCCGCACGTCCCGCATCGCCTCGACCACCGCAGCCGCTGATCCGACGACGTGTTCACAGTTGTCGAGCACCACCACCGTGAAGTCCTTCGCGCGCTGCCCGATGACTTCGAGCGGTTCGTCGAGCGGACCCATGCGCGCCCCCACCCCCGTAGCCACGGCCGCGAAAAAGTCCTCAGCGGACACATCAGCCGCGTCGACCCAGGCCACCCGCGCTCCGGCCCGGACGGTCTCGGCCACCAGCCGCGTCTTCCCGACCCCGCCCGGCCCCGCCACGGTCACCAGCCCCGGCTCGGCCAGCAACTCGGCCAACCTCCGCTGCTCACCCTCCCTGCCAAGAAAGCTGGAAAACCGCAGGGGCACGCTTCTCTTTCGTACGGGTTCCCTATTGTTCGCGATTTCCCTCGCCGGCTGAGCGGGTGGCTGAGGCCGATGCGCGCCTTTCGCGCGATGACCCGGGTCAAGCTCACCCCGCAAAATCGAAACCTGCAACAGCCGTACGCTCTCCGACGGATCGATCCCGAGCCGATCCACCACCGCATCCGCGTGCCGCCGCAGCGCCTCGAGTCCCTCCCCACGCCGCCCCGTGCGACTCAGCGCCGTCGCGAGAACGGTAGCGCCGCGTTCCCAGCAAGGGTCGTCGGCCGCCGCTTCTTGAAGCCGATCCACTGCCCGCTCAAGGTCGGCCGCTGTTGGCGCTGCGCCAACGATCGGAGGTGGCGCAGGCGGTGCCGACGCGGTCTCGGATCCGACCCGGGTCCCGGCCCCAGCCGCAGTCCCGGCCCCGGTCCCGGCCCCAGCCGCGGTCCCGGCCCCAGCCGCGGTCCCGGCCCCGGTCCCGGCCCTGGTCCCAGCCCTCGCCCTGGTCCCAGGCTCAGCCTCGGCCCCAACCCCAGTCTCGATGCCAGCTCCAGTCCCGATCCCGATCTTGGTCGAGGGCTCGCGTTCGTTGGACAGTTCGGCGACCTGGCGGGCCAAGGCCTCGCGGTGCAGCCCGGTCAGTCGTTCGGCGATGCCCCGGAACGGCTCGCCCCCGAACTCGGGCAGCGGCGGCCCCCGCCAGAGATTGAGCGCTTCGACGAGTGCGTCCTCGCGCAGCAGGTCCTCGAAGCGGAGTACGTCGACATCCGCCCGGTCTGCCGCCAGACAGTAACCCGCGGGCCCGTGCGCGATCAGCCCCGGCATCCCGAGCGCCGCCCGCACCCGCGCCACATGAGACTGCAAACTGTTGCGGGCCGACGCCGGCGCCCCTTCCGGCCAGAGCGCGTCAACGAGCGCCGGCACCCCGACCGGCCGCCCGGCATGCAGCGCGAGCAGAGCCAGCACGATCCGCTGACTGCCTCCGGCCACGACGACCGGCCCGGCTCCGCCGCTGACTTCGAACGCCCCCAGCATCCGAACGAACACCCGCCGAACATACGACGTCCCACCGCATGATCGCCTCGCCCTTTCACCCGTCCCAGTCCGGCTCGTTCACCCGTCGTCATCAGGCTTGTTCACCACCCTGAGCAGGACATTCACCCTCGCTATCAGGGACGAGTAGGGGCATTTGGGGTGTATCGCATCCACCAAGCTCCATCGAAATGCGAGAGGTTCGAGCGGAGTCGGAAACCCGTCGCACTCGAGGCCCGCCGATCATGGCTTGGAGCATCGCCGGTTTCAAGCAAACTGCGGCGATATAGGCGGGATGCGCGACTGGCCGAGCGGGCCGCCATCGTCGTCGCGGGTGGTGCTGCCTGTTGCGGTGGTGTAGCGGCATGGTGCGGGACCGCGGCGGTGCCGGCTTGGGCGGTTTGCGTGACTACCGGGTTGGCGCGACCGGGCGGCATGGTGCGGGACCGCGGCGGTGGCCAGTTTGAGCAGTCCGCGCAGCCGGCCGACCACAAGACCGGCTGCACAATGCGGCTTCACGACGCCCGCCCGGCTGGGACGCCGCGCCACCCGGGGCCGTCGCCGCGGGCTACGAAGTGGCGGTGTTCAGCCGGCCTCGGTGACGGGCCGGCGGCGGGTCCGTTCCGGTGAGGTGGGCAGGTTCGCTGAGGCCAGGAGGGCCAGTTTCTCCGCGTCGGGGGAGTCGGGGTCGGGGTGGTAGATGACGAGCATCAGGGCGTCGGTTCCGCTGATGTTCAGGCGTTCGCGGTTCAGCGTCAGGGGGCCGATCTGCGGGTGGTGGAGACGGATCGGGGTGCCGCGCTGGCTTCGCACCTCGTGGCGGGCCCAGAGCTGCCGGAATCGCGGGCTGGCCAAGGAGAGCTGACCGGTGAGCTCGACGAAACGCGTGTCCTCGACGTCGTTTCCCACGGCCTGGCGCAGGTTGGCCACGAAGCATTCCGTGACGTTCTCCCACTCCGGGTGCAGGGCCTGTTCGGCCGGGTTCAGGAACAGATCTCGTAGCTGGTTGCCGCCCACGGCGAGGCCCGGGGAGAGCGCCCGCGCCAAATTGTTCGAGGCCAGGATGTCGAAGTAGCGGTCCTCGATGAAGGCCGGCTGGATGAGCGAGTCCAGCAGTTTGAGCGCGCCGGCCGGCGGTGTCTGTTTACGGGGACGTCGTCGTGACCCCTCGTGCACCAGTGTGAGCAGATGGGCGAAGTGGTCGTCGTCGAGGTGGAGTACCCGGGCGATCGACTCCAGCACCGGCACGGACGGGTTCCGGTTGCGGCCCCGCTCGAGCCGCAGGTAGTAGTCGGCGCTGATGCCGGCCAGCATGGCGACCTCCTCGCGCCGCAGGCCGGGTACGCGCCGCACGCCGAAGTCGGGGATGCCCGCCTGCTGGGGTGTCACCAGTTCGCGCCGGGCGCGCAGGTAGGCGCCGAGGGCGTTCGTCGTCTCGCTCACCCCGCCAGCGTAGGTCGGCGCGCGGCTCGCAGAGGGGGGCCTCTCATTCCCCTGGCACGAGAGTGCTCTGGTTGGGGTCGTGAACCGCGCCTAGCGTTTCGCGGCATGACAGTCACGCTCATCACCGGCGCCAACAAGGGCATCGGCTTCGAAACCGCCAGGCAGCTGAAGGAATTGGGTCACGTCGTCTATCTCGGCGCGCGTGACGTCGAGCGGGGTGAGAAGGCCGCGGCCACCCTCGGCGTACGATTTGTCCAGCTTGATGTGACCGACGATGCCTCGGTCAACAAGGCGTTGGCGGCGATCGGCCGGCTCGACGTGCTCGTGCACAACGCGGGCATTCTCGCCAACGACGGACTTGACGGTCCGGCGGCCCTGAAGGCGTTCGACGTCAACGCGGTGGGAATCGTCCGCGTCACCGAGGCGGCCCTGCCACTGCTGCGTGAGTCGGAGAACCCGGTCGTGGTCACCGTTTCCAGCAGTGCCGGATCGTTCTGGGCGGTCAACAATCCCGACCGGGTCGAGTTCGGCTTGCCGCTCGCGCTCTATTCCGCGTCGAAAGCGGCGGCCACCATGCTGACCGTCCAATATGCCAAGGCGTATCCGGGAATCAGGTTCAACGCCGTCGAGCCCGGACCCACCGCTACCGACATGACCGCCGCCTTCGGCATCGGCCGTTCGCCGGAGGAGAGCGCCCGGGTGGTGGTGCGCTGGGCCACGATCGAGAAGGACGGCCCGACCGGAACCCTGCAGGACGAGAACGGCGTTCTGTCCTGGTGAGAGGTCCCGGCCGGGTGCTGAATCAGGAAGCGGCCTTGTCCCTGGCCACGCGGACCAGTTCGACCAGCCCGCCCGCGTACTCCTGGGATTCGGCGTGGGCCTCGTCGAAGGGTGGCTGGAATCCGACGCCCTCCCACTGCTGGGTCGTCTCGTTCCAGAGGTCGTTGCCGACCTCGAAGTCCCAGGCGTCGATGCCCAGCTCGTAGTAGAGCTGGTCGGCCGAGTTGCCGGCCGCCGAGTAGAGGACGTCGGCCACCGGGCCCGTGTAGGACGGCCAGGTCACCGTGCCGCGTTCGGCCGAGATGGCGCCGACGATGCGGCGGGCGCTGTCCAGGAAGAACTTCGACTCGTCGATCGACGGGCGGGGCAGGGTGACCCGGCCGTCGGCCTTGTAGGCGCCGGGCGGCCACATGAAGTAGCCGCCGTAGCTGTGCACGTTCATGGCCAGGCCGATGTTCGGGTGCGCCTGGGCCAGGGCGATGACGTTGCCGCTCTCGGCCTCGGAGAGTTCGGCCGTGCCGGCGTACGTGCCGGAAAGGCAGTTGGCACTGGCGCCGACATAACCGTCGAAGTAGGAGCCGACGGTGTAGTTGCGGTTCAGGTCGACGCCCCACGAGTCACGGTTGCGGGGGTCGCGGGCGGCGCCGGCGCAGTGGTTGACCAGGTTCTTGCGCTGGAAGTTGTAGTCGTTGAACGAATAGTTCGCCCCGTCCGGGTTGACCGTCGGGATCACGAAGACGTCGACCGAGTCGACCAGCGCGCGGGTGGCGGGGTCGGTCGCGTAGTTGGCCAGCAGCCGCTCGGCGAACTCGAGCGTCACGAGCGGGGTCGCCCATTCGCGCGCGTGCTCCTGCGAATAGGCCAGCACGCCCGGCTTCGAGCCGTCGCGGACCTTGCCGATGCGCAGCGCCTGCACGGTCCACGGGCCACGCGGGACCTCGGTGCCCTTCAGGCCGTCGTCGAGGCGAGCCGGTCCGGCCACGGGCATCGGCAGTCCGGCCGATCCCTGCTCGACCACGGCCCGGAACCGCTGCGGGTAGCGGGCGCTGATGAAGGCGGCCACGTCGTCGGTCGTGCTGATGGTCTTGCCGGCGGCGTCGGTGGCCAGGCGCAGGGTCAAGACCCGGTCCCGGTACGTGGCGGCGAGTGGACGGTTCGGCAGACCCGGGTCGACCGACCGCACCTGCGCGCCGTTCATACCCTGATCGCCGAACTGCACCGACTCGACGACGACGGCGGCCGCGTTCGGATCACCGAGATAGGCCACCGCCGTACGCCGATAGCCCTGGGTCTTGTTGGGCAGGTTGATCACGTCGACCAGCGCCGGGTACTGCCGCCCGAGCCGCTTGATGCGCGCCCGCACGTCGACCGGCGTCATGTACGCGTCGATGAAGTCCTTCTGATAGCCGCTCGGCGTCGGCGGCGGGGTCGCCCCCGGCCACGTCGCCGGAGTGACCGCCCGGGACGTCCCGCCGAGGCTGGACGCGGCCGTCACCTGAACGGGTTTCGCCGGCAGCCGCTGTGGCAGCGCGTAGTGGTACTGGTATTCACCCGAGTCCTCGAAACGCACGAGCGGGAACGATCCGGTAGCGCCGTCAGCCGTACGCCACGTGACCGTGATCTCGACGTCCGGGTCGTCGGTGGCCGTCGTTGTCACCTGGGTCTGCACGAACGTGCGCCCGTTGCTGGTCCACCAGTACGCCTGCAGGAAGTGCAGCGTGTCCGCCTGCTGGGCCGCGACCCGCAGCGCCGACGGGGCCGACTGCCGCTGGATGACCTGCACCGCCACCGCACCCTGCCCGGTGAGGGTCGCGAGCTGCCGGTCGTCCACGACGGCGTCGAGCAGCACCGCGCCGTTCTGTGTGCGGGGCCGCGCGGCGAGGTCAGCGCCGTCGCGCACGAGACGTTGCAGCGCGGCCTCGTCGGCCAGCCGGAAGCGGATGAGCGCCGACTCGCCGGCGCCGAGCGTGAGCGGAGCGCCGTCGGGCGCCGCCGCCTGGGCCGGCACCGAGGCCGGCGTGATGATCAGAGCGAGGACGGCGGCGGCCGCCATCCACCGAGGCCGAAGCGACATCGAACCCCCTGCTTCATTGAAGGATGTCGCTGAATAGCCCATCGCTTACATAGCAGGATGTCAATGCTTAGGAGACCGCGGGCTCGATCGTCAGCGTTCCGGCGTCGGCGTCCAGAGTCGCGGGGGTGCCGATCGGGACGGCGCCCTGGCCGAACGGCAGCCCGCCGAGGATCGGCACGCCCAGCGGGGTCAGCCGTTCACGCAGCACGTCGAGGACCGGACCCGGGCCGCACTCGACGTAACGTCCGACGGCCACCGCCCGTACGCCCTGAAGCCGGCCGGTGCGCTGCAGCATCGTCAACTGGCGGTCGATCTGCGAAGGGCGAAGGCCGTGCCCTTCGAGCAGCAGGATCGCGCCGTGCAGGCTCGGGAGCACCCACCCGGCGGCGGTGGCGATCTGCTCCTGGTCGCCGCCGAGCAGCACCCCGTACGCCCGCCCGGTGGTGGTCAGCTCCGCGGTGTGCGAATCGGGCTCACTGCGTACGAGAACGGGGGTTGTGCCGAAGGCGGCCGCGACGAAGGACCGGTCGGGCCCGCCGTAGATGCCCGCCAGCCCGGCCCGTTCCCAGAAGGCCAGGTGCAGGATCGTGCAGTCGCGGAAGCCGACCAGCAGCGTCGGCAGGTGAGCCGCGGTCGTGAAGTCGAGGTCGTCGGCGATCCGATGGGCCCCGGTGCCGCCGCCGACCACGATGATCGCCTTGACCGACAGGTCTCGCAGCGCCTGATCGACGTCGCGGATCCGGTCGTCGTCGCCGGCCGCGTCGAGCGTGTGGGTGCCGACCGAGACCTTGAGACCGAGGCTCTCGAGCCAGTGGGTCGTGCGCTCGACCTCGGCCCGCTCCGGCGAGCCGGTCGGCGACACCAGTCGCACGTGATCGCCGGCGCGCAGCTTGGGTGGCCGGACGACATCGACATACTCAGATGCACTCTGCACGATCGCATTATCGCGCCACTCCGCCTCGGGGCGATGGTTCGGTGTCGGGCGGGATCTTGGCAGTAGGGTGCGCGGCATGAAGGTGCACGAGGAAGAGGTACGCATTCCCGGCGCGGGCCACCTGATCCGGGCCAAGGTGCTCACGCCTGACGGCGGTGGGAACCGGCCCGCGGTGCTGGTCTACTCCGACATCTTCCAGCTCACCGAGTCGACGCTGCGCACCTGCCGCCGTCTCGCCGCGGCCGGCTTCGTGGTGTGCGTGCCCGAGATCTACCCGCGCGGCGAGCTGGCCGGGGTGGCGCTCGAGTTCGACGACGCGGGCAAGGCCGCCGGGCTGGCCGGCGCGGCGTCGATGACGACGGCCGAGTTCGACGAGGACCGGGTCGCGGTGGTCGACTACCTGGCCCAGTGCGATGACGTCACGACCGTGCACGCGGCCGGCTTCTGCCTCGGCGGTCACCTGGCCTTCCGGGCCGCCTTCGACGAGCGGGTCGCCTCGACCGTCTGCTTCTATCCGACCGGCCTGCACAACGGCGCGCTCGGCGCCGACCACGCCGGCTCGCTCGCCCGCGCGGCCGACATCGGCGGCCAACTCATGATCATTTTTGGTTCCCGCGACCCGCACGTGCCCGCCGCCGCGCGCGTCCAGATCGTCTCGGCGCTCTACGAAGCCGGCCTCGAAGATCTGGAACTGCACGTGTACGCCGGTGGCGAGCACGCGTTCATGCGCGACGTCGGTCCCCGCTACGACCCGGCGCTCACCGATCTCGGGCTGGCCGAGGCGATCTCGTTCCTCGGGGGTCGCTCGCTCTGAATGTCCGGGCCGGGTTTCCGCGTACGAGATCGTCGTGCACCCGCCACCGGGCGGTGATCGCGTCCCGTTCGGCGGCGACGCCGGCCGACTCGAGGCGCTCGCGCAGCAACCGGAGCGCGATTTTCCGGTTGAGCGAGAGCTGCCGTTCGGTGTCGACCACGACGACCAGGCCCGACGGCCGGTGGGTGGCCCGCACGGCGGTGCTCGCCTTGTTGCGGTGCTGCCCGCCGGGACCGCCGGTGCGGATCGGGACCATGTCGACGTCGTCCTCGTCGAAGGCCGGCGACTCCGTTTCGAGGGTGCAGGGCTGCGCGGTGACGTACCAGTTCTTGCGCCCGATCCCCGAGCGGTAAGGGCTGGGCGCCTGCCAGCACAGCGTGCCGGTCCACGTCCTGGCGACCTCGTCGTCCTCGATCTCGAAGAGGATCGAGCGGAACGTGCCGGGGTGTTCGCCGGGCACGGTCTCGAGACGAGCGGTTCGAGTGGCGGCCTCCAGCTTCTTCGCGATCTCGGCCACCGCCCACTCGCACTCCCGCGGGCCGCGCCCGGACGAGAGCAGCAGATAGGTAGTCACGAGCGCCCCCGCGTCTTGAAGGTGACCAGCGGAACCGTCACAGCCAGGGGAGTGGCCAGCTCGTGCGCGGTCAGGTCGCCGATCACCTGCTCGATGCGCTTGTAAGCCGCCGGCGCCTCCTCGAAGAGCAGTTGCCGGTCGCCGCAGACGACGAAAGACCCCACCCGCGTACGCCGGAGCTCATCCACAGTGTGCTTCGCCCTATTGCGCCGCAGCGCGTCGGAACGCGACATCTTGCGGCCCGCGCCGTGAGCCACCGAGTAGTTCGCGTCGGGGCCGGCGTGGGCGGCGACCAGGTACGACGCGGTGCCGCGGGTGCCGGCGACGAGCACGTTCCGGCCGTCGCCGCGGGCCGCGCCCTTGCGGTGCAGGTAGAGCCCGTCCCTCAGCTCGACCAGGTTGTGGCACTCGTCGACGATCGGGTCGGTGGGTTCGGCGCCGAGCGCGCGCGCTACCCGGCGCGCCATGAGCCGGCGGTTCAGCGACCCCCACCGTACGGCGTGGTCGTGGGCCTTGAGGTAGGCGGCGGGGTCGGCGGCCGGGCCCGCGCCGTGAACCTCGGTGTGCGCCCGAAGTATCGACTCGCCGAAACCGCGGGATCCGCTGTGGACGATCAGGACGAGATCGCCCTTGCCGACAGGGGAGTTGTCGTACGCGGTGTCGACGCGGGCCAGCTCGACGAAGTGGTTGCCGCGGCCGACGGTGGCGAGGCTGTCGAGGTGGTCGCCGGGGATCTCGTCCGGCCAGTCGTCGTCGTCCGGGGTGAGCGGGCGGTCGAGGTCAGGAAAACGGGCGGCGATCTTCTCGGGGTTGGGGCGCTTGAGCCTGATCGGGAAAACGGCGATGCCGCAGCCGATGTCGGAGCCGACCAGGAACGGATAGAGCGTCGACGAGAGCATGGCGGCGCCGATCGGGGCGCCCTTCCCGGGGTGCAGATCGGGCATACCGGCGACGTGACGCATGCCGTCGAGGGCGGCGACCTGATCGAGCTGGGTGAGGGCGTCGGACTCGATCCAACTCCCGGACGAGGCGAAAACCTGCACGGAGGCACGGTGCGACAAAACGGAAACTCCACTGCGGGAACGGCCGGTTGACCCGGACCGGGAACTGACGAACAAGGACGGCGGCGAGATGCCTTCACGATCAGCAAGGACCCGCTGGTCGCGGCCGTGTTTCAGCGCGCGGTAGCGGCGGTGCCCGAGCCGGAATTCCGTCAGTACGTCATGCCCCAGACTCTGACCTACCCGCCGACCCCGGGCAACCGATTTTTCGATCACGCCCGCCGCCCGCCGCCCGCCGCCCGGCTGCCTGTGGATAACCCAATTCGGCAGCGCGGCGCGGCGTAGGCTCGCCCGCAACCCCGGGCGGGTGGGTTGGCTAGGAGCAGTTGACGGCGCTGTGGACAACTTCGATTCGCCTTGTTGCCGGAGCGTAGGCTCGCCGCCGCACTCCCCGGGTGGGTGGGCCGACCAGCGGTAGTAGGCGATGTGCGATTGCCACTTCGCGGCGGCAATAGGTCTCGGGTTTTACAACAGTTGCGGATCACGACAGGGGCGGGGAGCGCAGGGCCGACTACGCTCGATCCATGGGCAGGGTGACCGGCGGGCTGGTGCTCGCGGCGGGCGCGGGCAGTCGCTACGGCATGCCGAAAGCGCTCGTGCCCTACCCCGATCGCCTTCTCGTGCAGCGGGCCGCCGACACGTTGAAAGAGGCCGGGGTCGACGAGATCGTGGTCGTGCTCGGGGCCGAGGCCGAGCGGGTGCGAGAAGTGGCGCCCGACCTGCCGCCGACCGTGATCAACGAAGACTGGCGGTCGGGTCTCGGGTCGTCCCTCAAAGTCGGGCTGACCGCGTTGACCAGCGCCGAGTCCGCTGTGGTGCTTCTGGTCGATATGCCCGGTGTGACCGCCGAAGCCGTACGGCGGGTGGTCGCCCACGGAACAGTCGACGCGCTGGTGATGGGTGGCTACGGCAAGCGGCGCGGGCATCCGGTACTGCTGGGCCGGGCGCACTGGGCCGGCGTGATCGAGACGGCGACGGGTGATTCCGGCGCGCGTGACTATCTGCGAGCCCGCGACGTGCGGGTCGTCCCGGTCGGAGACGTGGCCGACGACCTGGACCTCGATCTTCCGGAGTTGAACCCGCACTCGAGGGCAAGGAGCTGACCCCGCATGCGTGATGTGCTCGAGAGCCTGGTGAAGTGGTGGGAAGCCGGCGTGCCGGTCGGGCTGGCCACGGTGACGGCCACGTGGTCGAGCGCGCCGCGCCAGCCGGGCGCCGCGATGGTGGTCGGCCCCGCCGGTGAGGTGGTCGGCAGCGTGTCGGGGGGCTGCGTCGAGGGCGCCGTCTACGAGTTGTGCCGCGAGGTCATCGAGACCGGCACGGCGCGCACGGCCCGGTTCGGCGTCAGCGACGACGACGCGTTCGAGGTCGGCCTGACCTGCGGCGGAACCATCGAGCTGCTGATCGAGCGGGTCGACCGCGAGTCGTTCCCGCAGCTCGGCGAGCTGGCCCGGGCGATCGTCGAGGCGCGGCCGGTCGCGCTGCTCACCCGGGTCGACGACGCCCGCCATCTGCTGGTCACGCCCGAGACCCGCGACGGCACGCTGGGCAGCGAGCGCATCGACGACGCCGTCACCGACGACGGCCGTGGTCTGCTCGCGGCCGGCCGCACAGGCGTTCTCCAGTACGGTCCGCAGGGCGAGCGCCGCGGCGAGGGCCTCCCGGTGCTGGTCGCCTCGTTCGCGCCGCCCGCGCGCATGCTCGTCTTCGGTGCTACCGACCACGCCGCCGCAACCGCGCGGATCGGCTCGTTCCTCGGCTATCATGTGACCGTCTGTGACGCCCGGCCTGTCTTCGCCACCGCGCGTCGCTTCCCGAGCGCCGACGAGGTCGTGGTCGACTGGCCGCACCGCTATCTGAGCGCCGAGGTCGAGGCGGGCCGCGTCGACGAGCGTACGGTCCTGTGCGTCCTCACCCACGACCCGAAGTTCGACGTCCCCGTGCTCGAGGTCGCGCTGCGCCTGCCGGTCGCCTACGTCGGTGCGATGGGTTCGCGCCGCACCCACGACGACCGCAACAAGCGCCTGCTCGAGGCCGGCCTGACCGACGGCGAGCTGGCCCGCCTGGCGTCCCCGGTCGGGCTCGACCTGGGCGCGCGCACCCCCGAGGAGACCGCGGTCAGCATCGCCGCCGAGATCGTGGCCCTGCGCTGGGGCGGCACCGGCGTGCGGCTGACCGCCACCGAGGGCCCGATCCACTCCGACTAGGCGCGGGCATATTCGAAGAGCACGACGCCCGACCGGAATGCCTTCGTCTCGATGCGTTCGAGCGGCAGCGACACCTCGTCGAAGAGCCGGATGCCGTGGCCCTGCACGACCGGATAGACGAAGAGCCGGTAGAGGTCGACGAGTCCGGTCGGGATCAGCGAGCGTACGAGGGTGGTGCTCCCGGTGACCACGATGTCCTTGCCGTCGGCGGCCTTGAGCGCGCTGATGTCGTCGGCCAGCGGCCCGCGCAGGATCGTCGTGTTCTCCCACTCGGCCTTGTCGAGGCTTGCCGACACCACGTACTTCTGCACCCGGTTGAGATAGTCGGTGATGTCGCCGGTCTGGTGGGGCCAGTAACCGGCGAATTCCTCGTAGGTCACCCGTCCGAGCACCAGCGCGTCGGCCTCGGCGCCGTTGCGGGCGTTGACCGCGGCCAACTCCTCGTCGTCGTCGGCCGGGTCGAACCAGTCATCCATCGGCGAGATGATGCCGTCCACGGTGATGTTCTCGGTCACCACTAGTCTGCGCATGACCAGCACTTACCCGGTGCGCACCCGATCAATGAGGCCGACCGGGCAGCGCGCGTTACCCCATCAGCCCCCGTACGGCGGCCAGCCCGAGCGCCGTTCGCGGGTGATAGGCCGTGCGCCACAGGCCGCCGTGCGCGGCGCAGATCGTCTCGTCCTGCCAGGCCAGCGGGGCGGCCGGGCGCGGTTTGCGGATCTGGTGGACGAGCAGCAGCGCCATCAGGCGGTTCGCGGTGACCGGCTCGAAGATCTCGACGTCGAACACGTGCGCGCCCGCGTAGGCGGCGGCCAGCAGCCGGTTGCCGGTGACCGAGCGGGTGCGGGCCGGCGGCGCGACCGCGAAGCTGACCACACCGTCGCGCCGGGCGACCGAGGCCCGCCAGCGCTGGATGCGCTTGGCCAGCGCGTAGTTCGGGCCCTGCTGCGGCACCAGGCTGTCGTTGAGCGCGTCGCCGTTGTAGTTGGGCCGCAGCAGGCGCCCGCCCGAGAGCGACTCGGTGACGCGGGCGAGCCGCGAGCGGGCCTCGAAACGCGATTTCGACTGGGCCACCGCCTCGGGCGGCACCGCGTAGACGTCGGTCGGGGTGGCCAGGACGGACAGTGCCACATCCTCGCGACTTCTCCCCAGGTGCACGGCGAGGGCGTCGACGGCGACCGAGAGGCGGGCGTACGCCGCCCCCGGCGCGTAGACGTAGTTCCCGAGGATCAGCCGGCCGTCGAGCCCTTCGATCCACTGCGCGACCGCCCCGAGCTCGGTGAGCAGGTCGGCGCCGGGCTGCCGGCCGGGCCCGACGGGGGCGACGAGGCGGCCCGCTTCGGGGACGGCGACCCGCTCCCACGCGGCTGGCAGGTCGATCGCGGCGACCGTGCCACCCCACGACAGCACGGCGGCCAGCGGGCCCATCTCGGCGGCCGCCCCGAGCACGACCAGCCGCTGGTCGGAAAGGTCGAGCCAGTCCGGATTGTCCATGACCTCACGGACCGCGTCGGCGCACGACTGCTCGATCACCCCGGCGGCCACCCACGCGTCGAGGCGATGGAGCAGCGCCGTGCCGCGTAGCAGTTCACCACCGTACGGAAGCTCGACCTCTTTGACCGGGGAACCGTTGCCGTCGACGGTGAACGTCTCGAAGGGCTGATCGGGCGGGTCGAGCGGGACCGGCATCCGGTTGTGCACCGAGGCCAGCCCGGCTTCCGCGATCGCGTATCCGTCGTCGAGGCCGGACGAGACCAGCGCGCGGAAGTGCCGCAGATAGCCGCTGTGCCAGTTGGTCTCGGCCAGGGCGGCGTTGGCGGCGGCGGGATCGGCGGCGCGCAGGGCGTCCGCCACGACATGGCGGCCGAAATCGGCGCTGCTGCGACGGCCGGACTCGGCGACAGGAAAGTCGATCACGGGGGCCAGTATCTCCTCCCGAGGTAGGAGAGCGCCTCCGACCACCGGCCGCGAGCTGGACTTGTGGGTGGACGATTGCCCGTCCGATCCCGGCCACGGTGGGGTTATGACTACCGCTGTCGCGCTCCCCACACAGAGATGGCACCGGCCGCTGCTGGTGCTCGCCGCCGCGATGTCCGTGCTCGCCCTCGTCGCCGTCGTCGGGGTCTTCGTCGACGACCGGGAACTGGTCGGGGCGGCCATCTGGCTCAAGCCGTTCAAGTTCGCGGTCTCGCTCGCGGTCTACTCCGTCACGATCGCCTGGATGCTGTCGGTGCTGCCGAGGCGAAGCCGGTTCGCCGAGCGGGCGGCCACGGCGTTCGTCACGCTCGCCTTCGTCGAGATCATCATCATCGTCGGGCAGGTCGTCCGGGGACGACGGAGTCACTTCAACGCCGAGACCCCGCTGGACACGGCGCTGTTCGCGGTCATGGCAATGTCCATCATGGCGATGTTCGTCGCGCACCTGATCATCGCCGTGGTCGCGTTGCGGCAGCGGATCCCCGATCGCGTCGCGGCGTACGCGATCCGCCTCGGTCTTCTGCTCTCGGCCGTGGGCTTTCTCGCCGCCGTGCCGATGACGCTGCCGATGCAGGACCCGGGCATCGTCGGGATCGCGGGCGCGCACGCGGTCGGGGTGGCCGACGGCGGGCCGGGGCTGCCGATCACGGGCTGGAGCACCACCGGCGGTGACCTGCGCATCGGCCATTTCGTCGGCATGCACGGCCTGCAGGCCATGCCGTTGCTGGCGCTGCTGCTGACCCGTCGCACCCGCCTGCGCACGGAGCAGAAGACCCGGCTGCTGGTGATCGGCGCCATCGCGTACGTGGGTCTGACCGTGCTGTTGACCTGGCAGGCGTTGCGCGGGCAGCCGCTGCTGCGCCCCGACGCCGTGACCCTGGGTGCGCTGGCGGTGCTGGTTCTCGGCTCGGCGCTGAGCATCCGGGCCGCGGTGAAATAGGCTGACCGCCATGGGCTGGGCCGCGCGCCTCTTCGACAAGCGGGACACCTGGGTCCGGTTGCTGCTGCTCGACGCGAGCGGGCTGACCTACCTGATCTTCGCGGCCCGCGAGGACCGCGCGGTGTCCACGATGCAGTGGGTGCTGGCGCTCGTCGGGTTCGTGACCGTCGTGGTCCTGTCCCAGCGGCCGGTCGTCAACCTGCTCACCCAGACGGGCCTGCTCGTCGTCGCGCTCGTCGTGGTCGACGACCCGCTGATCAACGTGGTCGGCAGCAGCTGGGTGCTGGGCGAGCTGGTTGTGCGGGCCGCCCGCCCGTGGGTCTATCTGGCCGGCGCGGCGCTGCTGACCGCCGTCCACCTGAGCTTCACCCTCGACGTGCTCGACCTGATCCTGCCGATCGGCCTGCCGTTGCTGATCGGCCTGGTCCTGCGCACCTCGCGCGAGCTGGCTGAGCAGGCCGAACAGCGGGCCGCCTCGGAACGGCGCGCGGTGCGGGCCGACGAGCGGGCCGCGATCGCGCGCGAACTGCACGACGTCGTCGCCCACCACGTCGCCTCGATGGTGCTGCGCGTCGGCGTGGCCCGGCACGTGCTGCCCGACCCTGATCCGAGGGTCGGCGACGTGCTCGACGACGTGCATCGCACCGGCACCGCGGCCCTGGCCGACCTGCGCCGGCTCGTCGCCGTGCTGCGCGACGAGGGCGCGACCCCCACGGCGGCGGCGCTGACCGCGATCGACCCGGGTTCGCTGCCCGCCGCGCTGGGCGTCGCCGTCGACACGGCCCGCGGCACCGGGCTGACGGTCGAGGCCGACATCGACGACGCCGTGGGCACGATCGATTCCGTACGGGGGATGGCCGTGCTGCGGCTGACTCAGGAGGCGCTGACGAATGTGGCCAAGCACGCCGGACCGACCGCCCGCGCCAGGCTGCGCGTGGCCGTCGAGGAGGACACCGTGATCTGGGAGGTCACCGACGACGGCGGGGCCGCACCCGTCCCGGCCACCCCGGGCGGCGGGCATGGGCTGACCGGCATGCGCGAACGCGTCGAGGTGCTCGGCGGCGAGTTGACGGCCGGCCGGGACGGCCCGGGCTGGCGGGTCAGCACGGTGCTGCCCACCGGGGTCGCGCCGTGATCCGGGTGCTGCTCGTCGATGATCAGGCGCTGATCCGGGCCGGGCTGAAGATGCTGTGCGACGCCGAGCCCGATCTCGAGGTGGTCGGCGAGGCGGGCAACGGGCGTGACGCGATCAGCCTCGCGGCGCGGCTGGCGCCCGACGTGATCGTCATGGACCTGCGGATGCCCGGGGTCGACGGGATCAGCGCGACCAGCCGGGTGCTCGCCGAGCGGCCCGCCACGCGGGTGCTGGTGCTCACGACGTTCGGGGACGACGAACATCTCTATCCGGCGCTGACCGCGGGAGCGTGCGGGTTCCTGCTCAAGGACGCGCCGCCCGGTGAACTGCTCGACGGAATCCGGCGCGCGGCGGCCGGCGAGAGCCCGTTCAGCCAGGAGGTGCTGCAGAGGCTCGTACGGCGGGCGACGAGCGCGGGGGTTCAGCGGCGGCGCCCGGTCGAGGGGCTGACCGCACGCGAGCAGGACGTGCTCGATCTGGTCGGGGAGGGGCTCTCCAACGGCGAGATCGCCGAGCGGCTGCACATCGGCGTGACGACGGTCAAGACGCACATCACCGCGCTGATGACCAAGACCAACAGCCCCAACCGCGTACGGCTGGCACTGCTGGCTCATACGTAGAAAGCCGGAGCCCCGTGGCGGCGGGTCTCCGGCTTGCTTTCCACGTTATCGCGCTTCGCCCCCCGGCGTCGCGCGATCGGGTCTTGTCAGCCCTGGCGGCCGTTCCAGCGCGGGTTCTTCTTGTTGATCACAACCTGCCGTCCACGACGACGGGTGACCACGCTTCCGGGCTTGCTCTTCAGCGACCGCAGCGAGTTTCGAACCTTCATGGCGCGCTACCTTCCCTGTCCCACCGGCGTCGTTTCCGCCGGTCGCGAGGGGTGTAACGCGGGGAGCAGGGCTGGTATTTCCGCGTTGCCATTCCGATCTTCGCTCATGTCGGCCGGATCGCGAACGATCACCAGACCATGCGTATGCGCTCCTTTGCCGTCGCGGCCGTCGCCGCTTCCGTCGTGCTCTCCGGCACGGCCGTCCCCGCCTATGCCGCCGTTCCCGAGGGCACCGTCGCCGGTACCGACGCGCCGGGGGCGATCCCCGGCCGCTACATCGTGACGCTGAACAACCCGGCCGGCGGCTTCGGGGCGATGTCGGCGGCGGGCGGCTCGAGCTACGTTGCCGACCTGAGCGCGAAGCAGGCGCGGCGGCTGGCGGCCGACCCGGGCGTACGCCTCGTCGAGCAGGACCGGGTGCTGACGATCCAGGGCACGCAGAAGAACCCGGCCTGGGGTCTCGACCGCATCGACCAGCGCGTGACCAAGGGCTCCAAGTCGTACACGCCGACCGACGACGCCAACACCGTGACCGCGTACGTGCTGGACACCGGCATCCGCATCTCGCACGCCGACTTCGGTGGGCGGGCCCGATACGGCTACGACGCGATCTCGGGCACGACCAACGCCAACGACTGCAACGGGCACGGCACCCACGTGGCCGGCACCATCGGCGGCACGAAGTACGGCGTGGCCAAGAAGGTGAAGCTGGTCGCCGTACGGGTGCTCAACTGCAAGGGCGCGGGCACGCTGTCCCAGGTGATCAGCGGCGTCAACTGGGTGACCACGCACGCGGTCAAGCCGGCCGTGGCCAACATGAGCATGGGCGGCTCGTACAGCGCCTCGCTCAACGCGGCCGTCCAGCGCTCGATCAACTCCGGGGTCACGTACGTGGTGGCGGCCGGCAACGAGAACGTCAGCGCGGGCCGGATGAGCCCGGCCGGCCTGGCCGCGGCGATCACCGTGGGCGCGACCGACGCGGCCGACCGTCGTGCCCCGTTCTCGAACTACGGAGCGGTGCTCGACCTGTTCGCGCCCGGCGTGAACATCCGCTCGGACTTCATCGGCTCCAACTACACGACCGCGGTCGCCAGCGGCACGTCGATGGCCTCGCCGCACGTGGCCGGCGCGGCCGCTCTCGCGCTGGACGGCTCGCCGTCGATGAACCCGGCCCAGGTGCGCAACTACCTGGTGCGCCTGGCCACGACCGGCCGGGTGAAGGACCTCAAGGGGTCGGCGAACCGGCTCCTGTTCGTGCCCCCGCTGCCGGCCAAGCCGGTGATCAAGACCGCCGCGCTGGCGTTCACCGCCGGGAAGGCGTACTCGGGCTCGCTGGCTCTGACCGCCGGGCGCCGTGGCACCTGGAGCATCGCGGCCGGGCGTCTGCCGCAGGGTGTGACGCTGTGGCGGAGCGGCAAGATCACCGGTACGCCGACCGGGCCGGGCACGGCCACCGTCACCGTCCGCTTCGTCGACTACGTGCCGTGGCTCGCGACCCGCACCGTCAAGGTGACCGTGGCCAAGACCGCCCCGGCGATCGTGACCGGCCCGGCGCTGCCGTCGGCCACGGTCGGCGGCTACTACGAGACGGCTCTGACGGCCAACCGGCCCGGCTCCTGGACGCTGTTCTCGGGCGCGCTGCCCGCCGGGGTGACGCTGCAGGCGGGCGGGGTGATCGCGGGCGACCCGACGACCGCGGGCACCTCGACCTTCGTCGCGGTCTTCACCGACCGCTGGGGCTCGAAGGTGAGCCGCACCTTCACGATCCAGACGTTCTGACGGTAGCGGCGTACTTCTCGGCGATGGCGGCGGACTCCGGCAGGTCGGCTTCGACCACCGGCAGTCCGTCGGCCACGTCGGCGCCCAGTTCGGTGGCAACCGGCGCAGCAGGGCCTCGGCCCCCGGCGTTCGCGAGAGCTGACGTACACCAACATGGAGGAGATGCTCGGCACCCTGTTTATCCTCGGACGATGTCCGTCGGAGAGTCGTCCAGCAGCTCGCACTGGGGCGCGTTTCGCGTATCGCGGGACGGTCTGGTCAGCCCGCGACCGGGTGATCCCGACCCCTCGCCGCTGCTGGGCAACATCCTCGCCCAGCGGCACCGGGCCCGCGTCGCCCGGCCCTCGATCCGCCGTCGCTCGGCCGGGCGCGGCTACGACTCGTACGAGGAAATCGCCTGGGACGACGCGCTCGACCTGGTCGCCGAAGCGTTGCGCGAAACCCGCGAGCAGCACGGCGACAACGCGATCTTCGGCGGCTCGTACGGGTGGGCCAGCGCCGGACGGTTCCACCACGCCCAGTCGCAGCTGCATCGGTTCCTCGCGCTCGGCGGGGGCTACACCCGGTCGCGCAACACCTACAGCCTCGGCGCCTCCGAAGTGGTGCTGCCGCACATCGTCGGCAAGCGGGGGACGTACGGCGTGCTCTGGCAGAGCACCGACTGGCCGGTGATCGCCGAGCAGACCGACCTGATCGTCGCCTTCGGCGGGCTGCGGCTGAGCACCACCGACGTCACCCCGGGCGGACGCGCCACCCACACCGTGCGCTCGCAGCTGGCGGCGGCGAAGGCCCGGGTCGTGTCGGTCTCACCGCTGCGTGACGACCTGCCGGCCGGGCGCGGGGAGTGGCTGCCGATCCGGCCGGGCACCGACGTGGCGCTGATGTTCGCGCTGGCCCACCAGTTGATCGCCGACGGCCGGGCCGACCTGGACTTTCTCGACCGCTACACGGTGGGCGGCGACCGCTTCGTCGACTCGGTGCGTTCGCGGACCCCGGCTTGGGCGGCGGAGATCTGCGGCATCCCGGCCGAGCGGATCGTCGCGCTGGCGCGGGAGATGGCGGCCGGGCGCACGTTCGTGGCGGTGAGCTGGTCGCTGCAGCGGGCGCCGCACGGCGAGCAGCCGCTGTGGGCGGGCATCGCGCTGGCCGCCGTGCTCGGGCAGATCGGGTTGCCGGGTGGCGGGTTCGGGCACGGGTACGGGTCGACCGGCAACACCGGAGGCGGGCGGCTGCCGTACGGGCTGCCGACGTTCCCTCAGGTCCTGAACCCGGTGAACGACTTCATCCCGGTCGCCAAGATCGCTGACCTGCTGCTTTCGCCGGGGGAGGAGTTCGACTACGACGGCGGCCGGCACACCTATCCCGACGTCAAGCTCGTCTACTGGGCCGGCGGCAACCCGTTCCACCACCACCAGGACCTGAACCGGCTGCGGCGGGCATTCCAGCGGCCGTCGACGGTGATCGTGCACGAGCCGTTCTGGACGGCCACGGCGCGCCACGCCGACATCGTGCTGCCGGTGACCACCACCCTCGAACGCGACGACCTGGGCATCAGCCACGGCGACACGCACCTCGTGGCAATGCAGAAGGCGTTCGAGCCGTACGGGGAAGCACGCGACGAATACGACATCTTCGGCGCGCTCGCTCAGCGGCTCGGCTACGAGCGGGCGTTCACGCAGGGGCGGACGAGCGACGAGTGGCTGCGGCACCTCTACGACCGGTGGCGAGCCGCGCCCAAGAAGCCGTTCGACGAGTTCTGGGCCGACGGCGAGATGGAGGCGCCGGGGCGGCGCGACGACGCGGTGCTGTTCGCGGACTTCCGGGACGGCCAAGCGCTCGACACCCCGAGTGGGCGGATCGAGCTCTATTCGTCGACCGTGGCCGGCTTCGGTTACGCCGACTGTCCGGGTTATCCCGACTTTTTTGCTCCAGGCGAGAAGGCGTACCCCCTGGTGTTGATCTGTAATCAGCCTCGCTCGCGCCTGCACTCCCAGCTCGACATGGGCGCGTTCTCGCAGGCCGGGAAGCGGTCGGGGCGCGAGCCGGTGCGGCTGAACCCGGGCGACGCGGCGGCGCGGGGGATCGCGGACGGTGACGTCGTGCTGGTTCGCAACGACGTGGGGAGTGTGCTGGCGGGGGCGGTGCTCAGCGAGGACTGCGCGCCCGGGGTGGCGCAGCTCTCGACCGGCGCTTGGTGGGATTCGTCGGCGCCCGAGGTGGCCACCTGCGTGCACGGCAACCCGAACGCGGTGACCGCCGATGTCGGCACGTCGCGGCTCGCACAGGGGTGCACAGGGCAGGTGACCTGGGTGGAGATCTCACGTTTCGAGGGGGCGCCGCCACCGGTTGTGGCATACGACCCGCCGGTCGGGTCTTAACCTATCTAGCAGATAGGAGATATGGTGTTCTGGCCGCCACCGGAGGGAGAACCCCATGTCCGCGCTCGCCGTCATCCACCAGCCTCTTCGCCGCGCTCGTCTCCGCCCCGTTCCCGATCTTGAGGTTGAGCCCCCGGTCACCGTGACGATCGGCATCGCGGGCGGTGCCGCCGGTCGCGAACGTGTGTACGCGGCACTGCGCGACCTGGTCGACGCGGCCGGCCAGTCGGTCTCGATCGAGGAGCCCGACGACGGCAGCGGCCTGAGGCTCGATCCCGGCGCGCGCACCGCGGTCCGCGAGGGAGAGGTGCTCGACCTGAGCCGTCTCGAGTACGACCTGCTGCTCTTCCTGGCCCGGCACCCGCGTCAGGTCTTCAGCCGCAGCCAGCTCCTGGCCCAGGTGTGGGGACACACACATGCGACCAACCGCACCGTGGACGTGCACGTCAGCCGCCTGCGGACCAAGCTGGCCGACCCCGAGGTCGTCACCACGGTCTACGGGCTGGGTTATCGTCTCGCTGATGAAGCATGCGTCACCGTGGTCGAGCGGTAATGGCTGACCGGACGGTCGCGGTCGTCGGTGGGGGCTGTGCCGGCGTGCTCGCCACGCGCGAGCTTTTGCGCGGCACCGGCGACCGGGTGGTGCTGATCGAGCCCGACGAGCCCGGCGGCGGCCTGGCCTACGGCTCGGCCCGGCCGTGGCACCTGCTCAACAGCCGAGCCGGCGCGATGAGCGCCGACCCCGACGACCCCGGTCACTTCGCCCGCTGGGCCGGCTGCTCCTCCGACGACTTCCGGCCCCGCGCGGAGTACGGGCAATATCTGCGCTCGGTCTTCGCCTCGGTCGCCGACGAGCACGGCGACCGGCTGACCGTGCGGCGCTCGCAGGCGGCCGGGCTCTCGCCCGACGGGGTGCTGCTGGCCGACGGGCGCTCGGTGCGCGCCGACGACGTCGTGGTCGCGACCGGCAACCCGGCTCCGGCCCAGCCCGCGGCCGTGCCCGACCACCCCGACTACGTTCCCGACCCGTGGGCCAAGGGGGCGCTCGAGGCGATCCCGTCCGACGTGCCGGTGCTGCTGATCGGGGCCGGGCTCACCGCGATCGACGTGGCGATGACGCTCACCGCCGAACGCGAACGGGACGCGCCGATCACCGCGGTCAGCCGGCGCGGGCAGTTGCCGCTGACGCACACGCCGGTCGCCGCGCCGCCGATCGGGCTGGCACTCGACGACTGCACGACCCTGCGCGACATCGTGCGGGCGGTGCGCGCCGAGGCGGCCCGGGCCGGGGACTGGCGGGCCGTGGTCGACGGGCTGCGGCCCTACCTCGACCAGATGTGGACCGCCTTCACGCCCGACGAGCAGGAGTCGTTCCTGCGGCACCTGGCCCGGCCGTGGGAATGTCACCGGCACCGCATGGCGCCCGCCGTCGGGGCCCGGGTGTCCTCGATGCGCGAGGAGGGCCGGTTCGAGGTGCGAGCGGGCGGGGTGCACTCGATGACCGCGCCCGCCGCCGGTGGGCTGCTGGTCGAGCTGGAAGCGGGCGTGCAGTGGTTCGGTGCGGTCGTCAACTGCGCCGGGCCGGGGCGGCTGCCGGGGGCGGCGGGGTCGTTCGTCGGCAGCCTGTTGTCGTCGGGCGAGGCTCGGGTCGGGCCGCACGGGCTCGGGCTCGACATCGACGCGTCCGGGCGTTTGGTCGGGGCCGATGGGCGGGTGCGTCCCGACCGCTGGCTGATCGGGCCGTTGCGCCGCGGGGCCAAGTGGGAGACGACGGCCGTGCCGGAGATCCGTGCCCAGGCGCGCACGCTGGCCCGGTCCGTCATCCCGGTTGAGTAATACGATTCGCGCTATGTGGGGGTGTTCGCCCAGCTCAGGCTGGTTGTGAACGGGGTTCGTCAAAAATGACCAGCTCTTGAACATGCATCGATATATCTCAATACTCCGAGGGCAAGTGGTACGTCGGATCCGGCGTACCCCCACCCCCTGGGAGGATCCCCGTGCTCAACCGGAAGCTGCGCCGGCCGATCGTCGGCCTCACCGTTTGCATGCTCGTCGGCACCGGACTCGCCGCCTCACCCGCGTCGGCCGCCCCCTCCGCCGGTGACCCCTCGTTCGCCCCGTCCGCCCTGGCCACGTCGCTCGACGCCAAGTTCGGCGTCAACACGGCCGGTTCCTACGTCGACGCGGCCGGCAAGGTCGTCGTCAACGTCACCGACGCGGCCACGGCCCGTACGGTGAAGGCCTCGGGCGCCACCGCCCGGTTCGTCACCCGCAGCGGCGCCCAGCTCGCCGCGGCCGACAACGCCCTCAAGACGTCGCTCAAGACGCCCGGCACGACGTTCGGCATCGACCCGGTCAGCAACCAGGTGGTCGTCGAGGTCGACAGCACGATCACCGGCGCCACCCTCGCGTCCGTCGAGGCCACAGTGGCCAAGCTCGGCGACAGCGCCCGCATCGAACGCATTCCCGGCACACTGAGCACGACGATCAGCGGCGGCGACGCCATCTACGCCGGTGGCAGCCGCTGCTCGCTCGGCTTCAACGTGCGTTCCGGCAGCACCAACTACTTCCTGACCGCGGGCCACTGCACCAACATCGCCTCGACGTGGACGAACGGCTCGGTCACCCTCGGAACCCGCTCAGGCACCAGCTTCCCGGGCAACGACTACGGCATCGTCCGCTACACCAACACGACGATCACCAAGACCGGCGGCGTCGGCTCGGTCGACATCACCGGCGCCGGCACCCCCGCCGTCGGCACCACGGTCACCCGCCGCGGCTCGACCACCGGCATCCGCTCCGGCCGGGTCACCGCCCTCAACACGACCGTGAATTACGCCGAAGGCTCGGTCGGCGGCATGATCCGCACCACCGTCTGCGCCCAGCCCGGCGACAGCGGCGGCTCGCTCTACGCCGGCTCGACCGCGCTGGGTCTGACCTCGGGCGGCAGCGGCAACTGCACCAGCGGCGGTACGACGTACTTCCAGCCGGTGACCGAGGCCCTGAGCGTCTACGGGGTCAGCGTCTTCTAGTCCGGTTCTCTGTTGGACGGCCCCGTCGCTGCATGCGGCGGGGCCGGTTTTTGCGCATATGGTTCACCGGCGGCACATATCGATCACGATCCGGACCCCGGCTGCCGTCGCTCCCTCGCCGTATGGATCATGATTGCTTCCTTATCGAAGTTGGAGGATCGCGGTGTCGGTCGAAGTACGAATCCCCGCGCACTATGTGTCGTCGGGATGGGGCACGCCGACGGTGTGCATCCGGCACGGCGAAGCCGCCGTGGAACGCAAGAAGGTCCAGTTCATCTCGCCGCCTCCCGGGTGGGCCTACCTTCTGCTGCTGGCCGGGGGGCTGCCGTTCCTGATCGTCGTCCTCGCGATCCGCAAGACGGTCGAGGCCAGGGAATGGCCGTTCTGCTCGCGGTGCCAGGCCCGTCGCAGGAAGGGCCTGTTCATCGGCCTCGGGATCGTGGCCGTCGGCGTGCTCAGCATCGTGCTGGCTTCGGCGATGCCCGGCGATTCGGCCGGCCTGTTCATGGGGGTGGCCCCGCTGCTGTTGCTCGTCGGCTACATCGTCTCGTTGCGCGGTGCCAACCGCATGATGCTCGCCGACGGCCGCGTCATCGAGAAGGGCACCCTGGTCCAGTTCCGCAAGGCCGACGAGGCGTTCGCCACCCAGGCAGGTGCCGCCGCTCAGACCGCCGCCCAGCACAACGCCGCCCAGGCCGCTGCCGCCCAGGCCGCCGCGCAGCAGGCCGCGGCGCAGCACTACGCCGTCCCGCCCGCGCCGGTTCTCCCGCCCATGCCGGTTCTCCCGGACGCCGCGACGGCTGCCCCGGCCGCGCCTGCCCCGGCCGCGCCTGCCCCGGCCGCGCCCGTTCCTTCGGACGCAGCCACGGCTGCTCCGGCCTTGCCGACGGCGGCTCAGCCCGGTGTCGCCGAACCGTCGCCCGCTCAGCCTACGCCGGCCGCGGACGGCACTTCGGCTTCCTGATTCAGGCTGTGGATAACTCGGCGGAGACCGGCGCCGAGCGATAGCGTTCCCCCTCCTCCCCGGGTGGGTGGGGTGGCTAGCGGGCGCTACCCCCGGCTGGGTGGGGTGGCTAGGAGCCCGCACTGCCGGGTTATCCACAGATCCACGATGGACGGTTTGCCTGGCCTGCGCCTCGTCCGGGCTCCCGAGGGTGCGGCTTCGTGAAGATTCCGGGCTCCCGAGGGTGCGGCTTCGTGAAGACATCGCGGCCTACGAGGTGGTGGGGCTTATCGTCGAGACCTGATGGATCATCCACATTTGCATCCGCCCGAGCGCGCGACGCTCGAACAGTTCCTCGACCAGCACCGTGCGATGGTGCTGGCCGCGCTCGACGACTTGGGCGACGAGACCGCGGCCGCACGGCTGCTCCCGGCCACCGAGATGACGATCGGTGGCATCGTGAAGCACCTGGCGCACATGGAGGACCTGTGGTTCACGCGCCGGTTGCTCGGCGACGCCTATCCCGCGCCGTGGGAGCGCACGGGCGACGACGAGACGTGGGCCTGGGAGTCCGCACGTGACGACTCGGTCGAAGCGTTGCGGGCGCTCTACGCGGCTGCGTGCGAGCGCAGCCGGGTGGCCGTCGCGCGGTTCGACGATCTGGACCGGCGGGCGGCGCTGCCCTCGTTCGGCAAGGCACCGGTGAGCTTGCGGTGGATGCTCGTCCAGATGATCCGCGAGACGGCCCAGCACTGCGGCCACCTCGACCTGCTCCTTGACGCGGCCCGCAGCGGCTCGCGCTCGTGAGGGACGAGCGTCGCGCCGGCCGAGACCGGGCTGCGCGGTCGGTCAGCGGGATTCTTCGACGCGTTCCTCGCCTCGGCGGCGCAGCATTTTCAGGCCGGGCAGGCCGGCGATCGCCAGGCGCAGGTCTTCGGTGACCTCGAGCAGCTTGTGCAGGTCGGGGCCGACCTGGTCGAGCTTGCCGAGCAGGGGCATCACGTCGTCGACCAGGTGGGCTCGCAGCGCGGGGAGCTGGTCGATCATCCGGATGGCCGCCGTCACCTCTTCGGGGGACAGCTCCTCGACGAACTTGCGGGCCAGCGGGGCACCCTTGAGCAGCGTCTCCGAATAGGCCTCGAGCAGCCGGGTGGCGTCCTTCGCGGCGGCCTCGGCCCGGTCGACGACCGACTCGGCCCGCTCGCTGACCTGGGTGGCCCGCACGACCACGCCCTCGGCCGCGTCGGAGATGCCGACAGCCCGCAGCACGACCCCTTCGGCGCGCTCGCTCACGCTTTCGGCCCGCCCGACTACCGTGCTGGCCCGCGAGCTGATCTCCTCGGCGTTCCCGACGACGACACCCGCCCGCTCGCTGATGCTTTCGGCCCGCCCGACGACCGTTCCGGCGCGCTCGCTGATGTCCTCGGCGCTGGCGACGACTGCTCCGGCTCGGGTGCTGATGTCGGAGGCCTGGGCGACCACCGTCTCGGCGCGGGCGCTGATCTCGACCGCCTGGCCGACCACGCTCGACGCCGCCGTCGCGATCGTGCGGGCCTCGGTCACCGTCGTCTCGGCGGCGTCGACGATCGCGGTGACCCGGTGGATCAGGCCTTCGGCCTCGTCGGCCAGCACGGTGATGCGGCTGACCAGCAGCTCGGTCTGGCCCAGCAGGCCCAGCGCACGGACGGGGATGGTCGCCGCGGTGGCTGCCGTCTCGACCACCTGGACCACGGCGTAACGGGTCAGCTCGACGAGAGCCGTGGGGGACACGAACGGGAAGCGCATGCACCCATCATGCGCCAGAACGTCACGCCCGGCCGGGATCACGCTCCGTAAGCAGGATGTACGCCGTACGTCTAAATTCACCCCGGGGCCGCACACCGCTCGCACCGGCACGGCACTATGGCAGGCGTGCGACGTACGCGAAACTGGATCCTGGCGATCGCCACAGTGGGGGTCCTCGGGGGTGCGGGGTTGGTCGGCGTGGACATGATGCGCAACGACTCCGGTGGTGCCGCGCCGCCGCGCGTCGGCACGTTCAGCGAAAGCGGGGCAAAAAGCGACAGCGAAAGCGCGGCAAAAAGCGGAAACGAGGCCGGGGCAAGAAGCGAAAACGAGGGCGGCGCCACACCGACGCCGACCGCGCCCGACCCCGCCAAGCTTGCCGCGCAAGAGCAGGCCAAACGTGTCAAGGCCCTCGACGCGGCCCTCAAGAAATACGCCACCACGGTCCCCGAGTTCTCCGTGGCCGTGCTCGACCGTGACACCGGCCGGCGCTACTCCTTCCGGGGCACCGAGAAGTACGAGACCGCCAGCGTCGTCAAGGTGCAGGTGCTCGCCTGCCTGTTGCTCAAGGCCCAGGACGCCCGGCGCGACCTCACCGCCACCGAGTTGTCGCTGGCCAAGCGCATGATCCGTCTCAGCGACAACGACGCCACCACGTCGCTGTTCAGCAAGCTGGGCCGCGCCTCGGGCTTGAGCGCCTGCAACAAGCGCCTCGGCCTGACCGAGACCAAGGTCAGCGGCTCGTGGGGCCTGACCCGCACGACCGTGAACGACCAGGTGCGGCTGCTCTCGGAACTCGTCGACCAGAAGGGCCCGCTCGACGCCGGTTCACGCAAGCTGGCCTACACGCTGATGAGCACCGTCGACCAGAGCCAGGACTGGGGAGTGCCCGCCGCCGCCCAGGCCGGCGAGAAGTTCACGGTCAAGAACGGCTGGCTGGCCCGCTCCACCGAGAACTATCGCTGGATCATCAACTCGGTCGGCCGCATCACCGGCCCCGGCACCGACGTCTCGATCGCCGTCCTCTCGCACGACAACGCCACCATGTCCAGCGGCATCACCGTGGTGCAGAAGGTCGCCAAGCTCACCCGCCAGCACTTGATGTACTGAGCTCTGCCCTCATGGCCCTAGGCAGCACTTATCCCGTCGGGGATCATTGCGCGAGCGGTGCTGGGAGGGGGCGAGGGCATGCTTGCCGTGACGGTGAACGGCCGGCGGGTCGTCGCGCGTGTCGCGGCACCAGCGCCGGGCGGGAGTAAGCCGCTGATCGCGGCCCTGCACGGCGGAATGTACACCGGCCGCTACTTCGACATCGACGGCTACGGCAACGGCTCGTTCATGGACCTTGCCGTCTCCCGGGGCTATGCGGTCGCCGCTTTCGACCGGCCCGGGTACGGGGACAGTTTCGTGCCCACCCCCGACGAGAACTCTTTCGAGCAGCACGCCGTCTGGCTCGCTGACGCGATCGGGCAGACAGCCCAGCATTTCGGGACAGACAGGGTCTTTCTCGTAGGCCACTCGATCGGCGCCTGCGTCGCGATGACGATCGCCGCGCGCGACCGAGATTTCCGCCTGTCCGGTTTGTCGATGACGGGCATGGGAGCAGTGATCCCGCCCGGCGGAAACGGACACGCGCTAGCAGAGCAGGAACAGTCCGAGGCCGTCGAGATCCCCTTCGAGCAACGTGATCTGGTGATGTTCGGCCCCGAACACACCCGCACCGAGACCGCCGTCAAAGCTGCCCACGCCGCCTACAACCCGGTCGTCCCGGTGTGTGAGCTCGTTCAGGCCCCGCACTGGCCGGCCGAGAAGCTGCCCGGCGTGGCGCCCCGCATCAACGTGCCGGTGCAGAGCGTGCTGGCCGAGCACGACGCGCTCATCGAGAGCACCCCCGCGAACGTCGAGCTCTTCGCGTCGATGTTCACCCAGGCACCGTTCGTCGAGGCCGGCATCGCCCGCTCGACCGGCCACAGCATCGACCACCACATCCTGGGCCACGCGCTGCACCTGCGTCAGCTCGCCTTCGCCGAGGAGTGCGAACTCTGGGAAACCCAGCAACCCCGGTGAGCCTCGAACTGCGCGGCCGCTGGCGGGAGCGTGCGACCCTCGACAGCCTGCTGAGAGCGGTCAAGGAGGGCCACAGCCGCGTCCTGGTGCTGCGCGGCGAGGCCGGTGTGGGCAAGACCGCCCTCCTCGACCACCTGATCGAGCGGGCCGCCCCCGCCCGGGTGGTGCGGGCCGCCGGCGTTGAGCCCGAGACCGAGATCGCCTATTCGGCCCTGCAATACCTGTGCGCCCCGCTGTTCCCCTTCCTCGACCGCCTGCCCGACGTGCAGCGCGACGCCGTGAGGACGGCTTTCGGCCTGAGCGACGGCGCTCCGCCCGAGCCGTTGACGCTGGGCATGGCCGTCCTGGGCCTGTTCGCCGAGGCGGCCACCGACACGCCGCTGGTCTGCGTGGTCGACGACGTGCAATGGCTCGACCGCATGTCCGGCCTGATCCTCACGTTCGTGGCTCGCCGCCTGCACGCCGAGTCGGTGGCGCTGCTTTTGGCCGAGCGGACCCCCACCAGCGGCCGGCTCCTCGACGGCCTTCCCGAAATGCTCGTCGAGGGACTGCCCGACCCCGACGCCCGCGCCCTCCTCGACTCCGCTCTCCCCGGTCCGGTCGATGCCCGCGTACGGGATCGGATCGTCGCCGAGACCGGCGGCAACCCGCTGGCCCTGTTGGAGCTGCCGCGCGGCCTCACCGCGGCCGAACTGGCCTTCGGCTTCAGCGGGTACGACACCGCCCCGCTGGCCGGCCGGGTCGAGCTCGGTTTCCAGCGCCGCATAGCCGCCCTCCCCGACGACACCCGCAAACTGCTGCTGGCCGCCGCCGTGGAACCCGTCGGCGACGTCCCCCTCCTTTGGCGGGCCCTGGCCCTGCTCGACGTGGGTCCGGGCGCGGCGGCTCCGGCCGAGTCCGACGGCCTGATCGAGCTGGGCGCCCGTGTCCGTTTCCGCCATCCCCTCGTACGCTCGGCCGTGTGGCGCTCGGCCGAGCTGGTGCGCCTGCGCGAGGTCCACGCCGCGCTGGCCGAGGTGACCGACCCCGGCCGCGATCCCGACCGCCGGGCCTGGCATCGTGCCCACGCCGCCGTCGGCCCCGACGAGCAGGTCGCCGCCGAACTCGAGCGGTCGGCCGGCCGCGCCCAGGCCCGGGGCGGTCGTTCGGCGGCCGCGTCCTTCCTGGAGCGTTCGGCCGCCCTGACCCCCGACCCCGAGCAGCGGGCCGCCCGCACCCTGGCCGCCGCCCGTGCCCGGCTGAACGCGGGCTCGCCCAGCCTGGTTCCCGGCCTGCTGGCCGTGGCCGAGCTCGGCCCGCTCGATCCTTTGCAGCGCGCCGATGCGGCCCGGCTGCGCGCGAAGGCGTCGTTCATGCTCAACCCCGGTCGCGGGATCGGCCGGCCGCTGCTCACCGCGGCTTCCCGCCTGGCGCCGCTGGACGTCACCGCGGCCCGCGACACCTACCTGGCCGCCCTGGGCGCCGCCGTCCACGCGGGACGTCTGGGCGAGCCGGGCATGCTGCGACGGGTCGCCGCGGCCGCCCGCACCGTGCCGCCCGGGGACGACGTACCCGGCCTGTTCCTCAGTGGCCTGACCGCGTGGAGCCTCGACGGTTACGCCGCCGCCGTCCCGGTGCTGCGGCAGGCCCTCGACCGGCTCACCACCGACGACGACCTGGAGCTGCTCTGGCTGGCCGCGATGGTGGCCCTGGAGACCTACGACTTCGCCCACTGGCAGCGGCTGACGAGCCAGGCGGTGCAGTATGCGCGTCAGACCGGGGCGCTGGCGATCCTGCCGTACGCGTTGTCCTACCGGGCCGGTTCGCTCATCTTCGCGGGCCGGTTCGCCGACGCCCTCGAGCTGACCGAGGAGGCCGTGGCGGCCGGGCAGGCCACCGGCGTCGCGACCTACCTGGGCACACCCGTGATCATGACGGCCTATCGCGGTCAGGAGCAGCCCGGGCTCGCCCACGTCGCGGCAACCGAGCGGGACGCGCGCGAGCGTGGGGTGGGCCGCCTGGTCGGGGTCGCGCTCTACAGCAGGGCCGTGCTGCACAACGGCCTCGGTCAGTACGCCGCGGCGGTCGAGGCGGCCCGTCAGGCGGTCGAATATCCCGATCTCTCGATGCTGGGCTGGTCGCTGAGCGAACTGGTCGAGGCGGCGGTGCGGGCGGGCCGTCCGGAGATCGCGGCCGAGGCCCGCAACCGGCTGGCCGAGCGCACCACGATCGCCGGCACCCCGTGGGCGCTGGGGACGCAGGCCCTGGCCGACGCCCTGATCGGCGGGACCGAGGACGACTACCGGCGGGCGATCGACCTGCTGGAGCGCGACGGCCTCGGTCTGCCGGCGGCGCGCGCACGGTTGCTGTTCGGGGAGTGGCTGCGCGGACAGAGCCGCCGGGTCGAGGCGCGGCGCGAGCTACGGACGGCGTACGACAGTTTCGCCCTGATGGGAGCCGAGGCGTTCGCCGAACGGGCCGCGGCGGGCGAGACGGTCACTCGAAAGAACGAGGGTTTGACCGCGCAGGAGAGTCAGATCGCGCGGCTGGCCGTGGCGGGCCGCACGAACGCCGAGATCGCCGGAGCGCTCTTCCTGAGCCCCCGTACGGTCGAGTGGCACCTACGGAAGGTCTTCGCGAAGCTGGGGATCGCGTCGCGGCGAGAACTCGCCCGGGCGCTCGCCGCGTGAGTCCGGGACAGAAGCGGCAGCTCGGGCTTCACGCCGTTTCGTGATCCACGAGACCGTCTGGTTGATGATCAGGATCAGCAGGACGGCCGCGACCACGCCCTCCCACGGCTCGGGAAAGATCGAGCCCCCGGCGACGCCGATGCCCGCGTAGACGCCCGCCCACAGCCCGCAGGCCGGGGCGTTGGCGACCACGAACGTACGCCAGGGCATGCCGAGAAAGGCCGCGGCCAGCAGCACCGGAACGCGTCCGCCGGGAATGAGACGGGAGACCAGCAGCACCGGGATCTGTTTGCGGGACAGCTTCTCCTTGACCGCGGCCAGGTGCTCCTCGTCGCGCAGCCAGCGCAGCCGCTTGGCCAGCTTCTCGCCACCGAGGCGGCACATCGCGTACATGACCAGATCACCCACGTACGCCCCGGCCGCGCCGAACGCGATGACCAGCACGATGGTCAGCGGGTGATGCTCGTGGAAGGCCAGCGCGGCCGCGCCGCTGACCGCCGCGCCGGTCGGGACGATGGGGATGATGGCGCCGAAAGCCACAATGCCGAAGAGCCCGGCCAAGCTGCCGAGGGTGGCGGTCACGCGGGACGCCCGATCGTCAGCGTTTCGCCCTGCGCCAGCACGCGCACCTGGGAATCGGGGGCCTTCTGCAGCGCGAAGCGGGCGAATTCCGAACCCGGGTCGCGGAACATGTGGGAACGCACCCGGCCCATGCCGATCGGCCACAGCGTGCCGTAGTGGACCGGGACGGCCCAGCTCGCCTTGCTGCGGCGCAGGGCCTCGGCGCCGTCGGCCGCGTCGAGGTGGAACTCGGAGCCGAGCGTGGGACCCCAGCCGCCGACCGGGATCAGGGCCAGGTCGAGCGGGGCCAGGTCGTTCATTTCGTCGAACAGCCCGGTGTCACCGGCGAACCACGTGCGGGCGTCGCCCTCGATGACGAAGCCGATGGCGAGGGCGCGGTCGCGCGACCACGGGCCGCGGTTGCCGTCGTGGGCGGCGGGCACGGCGTGGATCCGTACGGAACCCACGGTTGTCTCGTCGCCGGGCGCGAGCTCGATCGTGCGGGCGACCGCGGCCGGGCCGAGCGACTTGGCCACGAACGCCTTGGCGCCGCGCGGCACGATCAGCTGCGGACCGTCGCCGATCTTGCGCAGCGAGGAGACGTGGAAGTGATCGGCGTGCAGGTGGGACAGCAGGATCGCGTCGGGCGTGCCGGGCAGCACGGGCGTGGGACCACCCATGCGCTTGAGGTGGGCGATGCGGTCGGTGAGCACCGGGTCGGTCAGCAGTGACGTGCCGGAGTCGGCGATCCACACGGTGCTGTGGCCCCACCAGGTGACCGATGTCGAACTCACGCCGTTCACGGTACAGAAGCCGGTGGAGTTTCGGCCGGTCCCCACCTTGGGCACACTGTGCGCGTGACCGGACCCCGCAGCGCGATCGTCGTGAATCCCACCAAGGTGCCCGACATGGATCATCTTCGCCGGATCATCGGCGAAGGACTCGCGAAGGCCGGCTGGCCCGAGCCGTCCTGGTACGAGACCACCCCCGACGACCCCGGCAAGGGCCAGGCCGAGCAGGCCGTACGCGACGGGGCCGAACTCGTGTTCGCCTGTGGCGGCGACGGCACCGTGATGGCCGTCGTCACCGCCCTGGCCGGCTCCGACGTGACCATGGCCGTGCTCCCGGCCGGCACCGGTAACCTGCTCGCGGCCAACCTGGGCCTGGGCACCGACCCCGCGACCGGTGTCGAGGTGGCGCTCGAGGGCGGCCGCCGCCGCATCGACGTGGGCGTCTGCGACGGCCGTTGCTTCGTCGTGATGGCCGGCATGGGCTTCGACGCGCAGATGCTGGCCGGCACGTCCGAGCAGGCCAAGAAGCGCATCGGCTGGCTGGCCTACGTGGGCGGCGCGGTCAAGCACCTGCGCGATCGCCCGATGCGGGCCCGGATCGTGCTCGACGACCGGCCGCCGATGCCGCGCAGGCCGCGTACGGTCATCGTCGGCAACGTCGGCCGTCTGCAGGGCGGGGTGCGGCTGCTCACCGAGGCCGACCCGGCCGACGGGCAGCTCGACGTGGCGATCCTGAGCCCGAACAACCTGGCCCACTGGGCGTCGCTGGCCTGGGGTGTGGTGCGCCGCCGCGACCGGGTGCCGCTGATGGAGACCTACACCGCCTCCAAGATCAAGATCCTGGCCCGGGGTACGCAACCACGGCAGCTCGACGGCGACCTCATCGAGCCCGGCCGCAGCCTGGAGATCCACGTGAAGCCGCGGGCGCTGCTGCTCAGTGTGCCCCGCCCGGCCGGAGACCCCGATCTGGCGTACGACGTGAGCACCGCGGCCGAGGCCGCCGAACAGATCCGAGAGGCGGCCCGTGAGTAGCACCGAGCCCGTGCCGCAGACCCGCGACATGAGCGGGGACGAGCTATCGGCCGACGATGCTCTGCTCGCGATCCGGCACTACGGCCGCTGGCCTCTGGTGCGCGACGCGTTCATCCGGTTCCGCTACGGCGACGGCTTCAGTCACGCGCGCGCCTTCGCCTTCCAGCTCTGCCTGGCGATCGTCCCGTTCCTGATCGCCCTCTCCGGCCTCGCCGCCGACCTGGGCGCCGAGGAGGGTGGCCGGGTCGTGGCCGAGACGATCCTGGGTCTCACCCCGGGCGCGAGCGATCCGCTGGTCAGCGAGCTGCTCGAGGACACCGAGCACGCCAGCGACGCCGGTGAGGTCGCGCTGACCCTGGGCCTGATCACCGGTCTGCTCGCCCTGACCACGGCCGTGTCGCAGATCGAGCGGGGCGCGAACCGCATCTACGGCGTCGAGCGCGACCGCCCGGCGGTGTTGAAGTATGCGCGGGCCACGATCCTGGCCGGGGTCGCCGGGCTGCCCGCGCTCTTCGGCTTCCTGCTGCTGGTGGCCGGGCGGCCGTTCGGCGACGCGGCCCAGCAACACTGGGACTGGCCGGGCGAGCTGCGCGTGACCTGGGACTTCGTGCGCTGGCCGCTGAGCCTCGTGCTGATCGTCTTCGCCGTCGGGCTGCTCTTCAAGTACTCGCCGCGCCGCCACCAGCCGGGCCTGTCGTGGCTGCTGTTCGGCGCGGGCGTGGCGACCGTGCTGTGGTGGCTGGCGAGTCTCGCGCTGGCCGGGTACGTGCGCTTCGGCGGGGGCTTCGGGGCCACGTACGGGCCGCTCACGGCCATCATCGCGCTGCTGCTGTGGGCCAACCTGACCGGCATCGCGCTCTTCCTCGGCCTCGCCTTCGCCGCCCAGCTCGAGGCGGCCCGGGTCGGTGCGCCCCGGCCGGCGAAGCGCGACAAGTGGGAGCCAAGTGTGCGGCCGAAGCCCTCCGGGTAATGCCAGGGAACCTTCCCCGATCCCCCGAGGAGTCCGAAGTGTCCGACGACAACCGCGTGGTCGAGCGGGCGGGCTGGGCCCCCGTCCGGCGCTTCGCCGAGCGCAGCGTCGCCGGCCTGGCCGTGGTCGTTCTGGCCGGCCTGGCCTTCGGCACGCTGTTGCTGCTGGTGCGGGCCAACTGGAGCCCGCTGCGCGACCTGGACCAGTCGATCGCCACCGGCCTCAACGACCTCATCGCGCCCCACGCGGCCCTGGCCAAGGCCCTGAACGTCGTCACGTCGGCCGGCGGGCGCGGTTTCCTGGTGCCGATCGTGCTCATGGTGATCGTGCTGCTGCTGATCCGCCGCCTGCCCCGCCTGGCCCTCTACCTGGCGGTCACCGGCCTGGGCGCGGCGATCCTCGACCCGGGCCTCAAGGCGCTGGTCGGCCGGGTGCGGCCGGTGGTCGCCGAGCCGATCGGCTCCTACAGCGGCCCCAGCTTTCCCAGCGGCCACACCCTCGGGGCCACCATCGTGTACGGCATGCTCGCGCTGGTCCTGCTGTCGGCCACCCGCGGCCGCCACAAGGCGTGGATCCTCTCGGTCGCCGGGCTCGTCATCGTGGCCGTGGGCCTGAGCCGCATAGCCCTCGGCGTCCACTTCCTCTCCGACGTCCTCGCGGGCTGGCTCCTCGGCCTCGCGTGGATCAGCGTCACCGCGTACGCCTTCCGGGTCTGGCGCCGCGAAGCCGGCCACCCCACCCCTTCGGTGACCGACGGGCTCGACCCCGACGCCGCCGACGACCTCCTTCCCGCCCCCGCCGAGGAGAAGGTGCTCCCGCATCCGTGGGCCAAGGGCGCCGAGATCCTGGTCGGCTGGGTGCTGACATTCGGGGTTCTCTTCTTCGTCGGGAAAGCCGTGACCCGCTGGGAGCCGCCGTTCGACGACGCCTTCCCGCGCTGGTTGCAGACGTTCCGCACCGACCGGCTCGACGACCTGAGCTGGCTCGCCTCCAAGGCCGGCGACACCCACGCCATCCTGCTCATCTGCCTGATCTTCTGCCCGCTCGCGCTGGCCCTGTGGCGGCAGTGGCGCCCGGTGCTGTTCATCGTGCTCACCATGGTCGGCGAACTCACCCTCTTCCTCTGCGCGGCCGCCGCGACCGGACGCGCCCGTCCCTCGGCCGAGCAGCTCGACGGTCAGATGCCGACCTCGTCGTTCCCGTCCGGCCACATCGCCGCGACCATCTGCATCTGGGTCGCGATCGCCGTTGTGACCCTTCCCCGCGTACGGCACTGGTGGCGCTGGGCCTTCCCGGTCCTCGCCGTCGTGATGCCCCTGCTTGTCGCGTTCTCCCGCATGTACCGCGGCATGCACCACCCGACCGACGTGCTCGGCGCGACGATCCTGACCGCCTGCTGGGTCGGCGCCCTCTACCTGATCATCCGCCCCAACGCGGATCCCGCGACCGCGTCGGAGGCCGCCGTCGAGGTGCACCGGCAGGAGCAGCGGACGGTGGCCGCGTGAGGTTCCTGACCTGGAACATCAAGACCGGCGGGGGCGGGCGGCTCGACGCGATCACCACGGTGATCCGCCGCGAGAACCCCGACCTGCTGGCCCTGCAGGAGCTGCGCGGCTTCGATGCCGGTTCATTGGGAGAGCTGGCCGACGCCGTCGGGATGGCGCCGTTCTTGGGGCGCTCGTTCCTCGGGCAGCCGGTCGCGGTGCTTGTGCGGCCGCCCTTGCGGATCCTCGAGCGGACGGAGGTGCGCTGGCGCCTGCATCACGCCGCCGCGGCCGTCACGGTCGCCACCCCATCGGGGCCCCTTCGGGTGGTCAGCGTTCACCTGAACCCGTTCTCGCCCTACCGCCGCATGCGCGAGGCTCGCTGGCTGGCGGCCCGCTTCCGGCCGGACCGGCTGCGTACGGTGATCGCCGGGGACCTCAACGGGCTCGACCCCGGAACAGACCACACGGCGACCCTCGCGCCGCAGGCGGGTTTCCTGCGGGCCCGGCACCTCGCCCCGGACGGGTCGGCCGACACACGGGCCGTGGGGGCGTTCCTCGACGCCGGCTTTGTCGACCTGTGGAAGGTGGCCGGGTCGGGTTCGCCGCTGACCGTGCCGACCACCAGGGGTGGCGGGCGGGAGTTCTCGCGCATGCGTCTCGATTATGTGATGGCCTCACCGACGGTGGCCGCTTCGGACATGGTCGTCATGCGCGGCGACGAGACGGAATTCGCTTCCGACCACTACCCCGTACGGGCGGAATTGTCCCTATAGCCAAAGATCGATTTGTTTGGAGCGGTCCACTCGCTATCATCAGCGGACGCCGCATGCGGAGGCGTGAGAGTTATTCAGGGCGGTGGATACCGAGTCGTTGGCCTCCGGCTCGGTGCAGGTCAAGGTAGGCCCTGAATAACCCTCATCCAACGCGAGAGTGCTCGAAACCCGGAGGCGTTCGATGGCGAATCAGCGCTTCGCGGTCATCGTGGGGGCCGACGACGCTGGTCCGCGCGCGCGTTCTGGCAGGTCACGGCCCTCGCGGCTGCGGTTCGCCGAGCGCGACGCCCGCGCCGTCCAAGAGCTGCTCGATCTTCACGGCTTCGACACCTGTCTGTTCACCGGGGCCGGCGCGACCGCCGCGCACATCAAGGCGGCCCTGCGTCAAGCGGCCATGCGCTCCGACCCGACTGATCTTCTGGTCGTCTATTTCGCCGGATCGGTGCGGCAACCGGAGTGGAGTCGCGGCGCCGACACCTATCTCGTCACCGCCGACCTTGACGAATCGACCCTTTCCGAAATTCCGGATTCTGGGCTTCGGATGGCTTTCCTCGAACGCGACGTCCTCGATTTCTTCCCCGGCTCGGCCGTCCTGATCCTCGACGCGGCGTGGGCCCAGGACAAACCCGGCCGCCTCGACCCCAGCCGCTACAGCGCCCTGATCTCCGTCGCACCCGACGCCGACAGCCGCGAAGACCCCGTCATCCGCCACGGCGTCCTCACCGCGCACATCCTCGCCACGATGCGCCGCGAGCAACGCGTCACCATCGGGTCGCTGGCCCAGGCCGTACGGGATCAGGGCCTGTCACCGCAGGTCGCGGGAACCGACTCGATCGTGCTCACCGGCGCACCGGGCGAACCCGCCGCCGGGCCGGGTCTGCGCCCGCTGTCCAACCCGCTCGACGGCGCGGCCGGCGAGATCCTGCACCTGATCCGCCGCCTGTCGCAGAACGCCCGCATGCCCCGGCACGCCGCCCCGCGCTCCTCCGGGCACCGCGCCGAGGCCGGGGGAGCGGCGCCGTCCCGCGTCGAATACGTGCGCGCCGCCACCGAGGCCCACTCGGCCGCCCTGCTCGAATACACCTCCGGCGGCTTCCAGACGATCGACTCGACCAAGCGCTTCGACCTCGACCAGATCCGCGCCATGCTCGACTTCCCGGGCGGCGCCGACTGGTTCGGGCACACCGTCGGCGACGACCGCCGCACCGTCCTGTGCCTGCCGCTGCGCCACGCCGAGGGCAGCTCCCTGCTCCTGGCCCTGGTCGACCCCGCGCCCCGGTTCCTGTCCCTCGGCCAGCCCCTGGCCAAGATCCTTGAGACCATCTGGCGTACGGACTTCGCAGCCGCTCCCGAAGAGGCCGAGATCGAAGTCCTGACCGCCCTGCGCGGCGCCTTCGGACGACTGCCCGGCCCGCTCTACGAGCACTGCTTCGAGCTCTACCGCCGGGTCCTCGAATCGTGCAGCGTCGTCTTCCAGCCGGTCGTCACGCTCGGCAAGACGGCCCGGCGCGTGGGCGTGCACAGCTACGAGGCACTGGCCCGCCGCTCGCCGTCCGACCAGCGCGCCCCGGTCGCCATGCTGCGCCTGGCCGAGGTGTGGGGCGACCGCTTCGTCGTCGAACGCGACCGCGTCATCCTGGGCATCGCCCTGCGCGCCTACGCCCAGGCCCACGCCGACGGCCCGTGGCGCGACCCCAAGCCGGTCTCGATCAACGTGGCCGTGCGATCGCTGCTCAGCGACGCGTACGTCGAGGTGCTGCGCGCGACGATCGCCGAGCTGGGCATCGAACCGTCCACGGTCACCCTGGAGATCTCCGAACAGGACCCGATCGAGCCCCGCCGCGGCGAACAGTGGGCCGAGGCCCCGCACGCCTACTTCCACAACCGCCTGGCCGCGATCGCCCGCGACGTCGGCGTGGCCTTCGCCGTCGACGACTTCGGCGAGGGCTACGCGTCCCTGTCCCGCATGGCCGAGCTGCCGTTGACCCAGATCAAGGTCGACCGCGCGATCCTCCACCACCCGTTGGCGGCCAAGGAACTCTCCCTGGTCATGGACACGGCCAGCCACGTGGCCCACGCGCCGCGCGTGGTCATCGTCGAGGGCGTCGACGACGAGTCCCCACTGACCCTGCGCCAGATCTACGACCAGCGCATCCGCCACGTCCAGGGCTACATCACCCGCCAGCCGGCTGCCGCGACCCTCGACCCCCTGACCGCCGAGGCCTGCGAACACATAGCCGCCCTGGTCCGAGGCGACCACGAACACCGCGACACCCTGATAACCCGGGCCGACGACCTCCCCCTCCAGCGCGGCGCCTGACGGGAACGATCGACTACGCCGTGCCAGGTCCACTCACCACGGTCTCCCGAGGGCAGGTGCGCGGATCTGCTTGATATGCAGGTAATCCTTGGTGATCCACGGCATGTTTGTGGCGCTGCTGGTCGCCGAGGTTGTCGAGCGGTCTCTTCGGTTTCTAGGTGGCCAGCCAATGAGCGACGAGTTCGGTGATGATGGCGCCGCCTCGGTCGTTGAGGTGGATGTGGTCGACGAGCAGTTCGCGTCCGCCGTTGCGGGCGACCTCGTCCCAGCTTTGGCCGAACAGGTAGTGCTGGGTCGCCGCGCCGAAGGACAGCAGGAAGCTGAAGTCGTATGGTGCGGGGTCGCCGCCGCGCTGCCGGAGCAGGTCGGTCAGCTGCTCGTGTACGGGCAGGTAGTCGACCTGGGCGCGGGTCGCGGTCTCTTTGATCACGGTGTTGTAGGCGGTGAGTTTCTGGTTGAGTTCGGCGTCCAGGTCCTCGCCGAGCGGCGGCAGGGACAGCAGCGCGATCCGGGCGGTGGTGCGGGACTTGACACGGTCGACGATCGCGCCGAGGTTGTCCCGGTACTGATCCAGCGGTACGCCATCGCGTACGTCGTTGCCGCCGATCAGGATCGCGACCGCGGTGGGGCGGCATGCGACGATGTCGGTATCGACCCGCTGGCGAAGGTCGGCGCTGGTGTTGCCGTTTACGCCGGCGTTGACGAACTCGTACTCGCGGTGTTCGGGCCGTTCGCGAAGTGCGCCCACCCAGTCGGCGCCGAGCGTGCCCTGGGTCGAGCTGGAGCCGGCCGCGACGACGGTGGGACGAGCGTCTGGCTTGCGGCCGTCGGCGCAGGCTTCGGCTGGTGGATTGGCAGGCGGCCGGCCGAAGGTGAGGTATCCGACGGTGCCTGCGGCGCCGAGTACGCCGACGAGCAGCAGGCACGCGGCGATGATGATGCGTTTCTTCACGGTCAGTACCCCAGCGAGATGGTGTGGCCGGCGGTGGTCGGGTTGTCCAGTGCGGCGAGGATGGCATTGGCGAGATCGACGCGGGCGATGGTGATGCCGCCGCGGACGTTACGGTCGATGGCGGTGCGATAGGGGCGGTGCTTGCCGTCGGTGAGGCGCGGCGGTCGCATGATCGTCCAGTCCAGGTCGCTGTCGCGGACGGCCTGCTCGGTGCGGGCGAAGTCGGCGAATCCCTCCCGGAGGTAGCGCCGCAGCATTGGCTTGACCACGGTGCGGGTGAACGGGCCGTCGCCGGCGTCGACGATGTGTCCGCTCGCAGTGACGACGATCAGGCGCCGGGTGCCCTCGGCACGCATCGCGGTGATGATCGCGGAGGCGCCGTCGGCGCACACCGAGGCGTCCGTTCTGGTGCGCGGGCCCAGTGCTGACACCACCGCGTCCTGGCCGGTCACGACTGGCCGGATCGCGTCGGGGTTCATGGCGTCGGCGATCACCGGTTCGAGTTGTGGGTGGTCGATCTGCGGCAGGCGGGCCGGGTCGCGCACCATTGCGGTGACGTGATGGCCGGCGGCGAGCGCCTGGAGCACAACGTGTTGTCCGGTGCCGCCGGTGGCGCCGAAGACAATGAGGCGCATGCATGCCCTCCAGGGGTTAGTGATTACTAACCCCGATACTGGGCTAGTAATCACTAACCTGTCAACCGGTGAGACGAGGACGACATGAGCACCAGGGAACGGATCCTCGACGCGGCCGAGCAGATTCTGCGGACACGCGGCGTTGCGCTGGCCACGACAAAGGAGATCGCGCAGGCGTCGAAGGTCTCCGAGCCCACGCTCTACAAGTACTTCGACGACAAGGAGCGACTGCTACTCGCCGTCCTCCAGGAGAGACTGCCCGGCCTGTCCCGGATCTCGGTCCGGCCAGGCGAGGGCGACGTCGAGGACAACCTCGCCGAACTCGCGCACGCAGTCTTGGACTTCTACCAGCAATCGATTCCCATGCTGGGCGCGCTCCTCGCCGACCCGCAGCGCATGGCAGCACACCGGGAAGCGATGAACCGGCACGGCGGTGGCCCGGACAAGGCGGTCGCCATCTTCGCCAACTACCTGCGGGCCGAGCAGGCCATCGAACGCATCAACCCCGACGCAGACCCGGACGCAACCGCATCCCTACTGATCGGTGCATGCTTCCACGAGGCGTTCCTGCGCTACTACGCCCAAGGACCGGCCGCAACCGCCGCCCCGCGCGCATCCGCCGAGGCGTTAGCCCGTGCCGCTGTCCGCCCACTGCTGCCGCCGTCTGCCTTTCATGGCCAGTGACCATCACATCAGGCTCACGCGGTACCCGCATCTGCCGCCGGTCGCGCGCGGCGCTCAGGACGAGGGTCACCCTGCGTGCAGACCGTACGGGCGGCGACGCGCGGCGGACATGGCCGATGAGCGGCCGTCTGCGAAGGTATCGAGCGTTCGTGGCCGGCTGCCTGTCTTCGCCTATCCCCGGCAGCAGCGGACCTGTCAGGCATGCTCGTCGAACGAGATGTCGAAGCCTAATTCCTCGTCATACATCACGGCATCCCATAGTCGCATCGCCACTGAAGAAATGACGTCGGCGATCAACCAGTCCGTGGTGTGTCCCGACAGCGTCAGTTCGATGAGGGTGTCACTGCCGGCGACGGGGCCTGGTGCGCCGTTTCGCAAGGCGCCGTCCACCTCTTGCCGCACGGCGCCGGGGCGGGTGTTCACCTGGAGCAGGATCGGTCCGCCGCCAGTGCGGGGCACGAATAGATCCAGGAGCGGGTCGTCCGACTGCTCTCCCAGATCTTGCGATGTCGATACTTCATGTGCGGCCCAACCTACACCGTCGCCGCTCGGCGCAGACGAGATGGCGGAGTCTAGGCGCATCGCGGCTTCGATCAGCTGCAGGATCACGCGTTGTGCAACCGGTTCACCGGAACGGGCAAGCAGATAAAGCGTGTATGCCACATGCGCTCCCGCGACGGACGATCCCATGAGGGCGGTCTGAGCCGCCGACAATGCGCACTGACCGCTCGCCGTGCAACCTTAGGCGCCGGGCGACCGTCGCTCGGGGAGAGCCCACGCGACCGTGCACCTCCAACTCGACGGGAATCAGATCCGCACCGAGGCCGATTTCCATCGGCACTTGGCGGCGCTTCTGGACTTCGGTCCATTCCACGGCCGGAAGCTGGACACTTTGTGGACCGGTTGACCAGGGACGTTCCCCGACCGGTACATCTGGTCTGGGTTGCTGCCCAAGGTAGCCGTACGACCATGGGGACGGTGGCGTTCGAACGCATCGAACGCGTGCTGGGAGCGGTCGCCCAACAGGACGTCGACCGGCGTTGGGCCGACTGCTTCACGTACGAGCTGAGGTAGCGGTACGAGCTGAGGTAGCGGCTGGATCGGTGCACGGATCTGCCGGGACCCGTGCGCTGGCCACCTCCTACAGCCGATCTCCCAGGGTTGCTAGGGAGGAGGGGTGAGTGTGGGTGGGACCGAGCCGCAGTTGGGCTTCGTCCCCGCCCACGGCTTGTGCTTCAGGCCTTCTTCTGGCGGCCGACCGGGATGTTGAACCCCTGTTCGCGCAGCTGGTTAGCCCAGTTCCCGATCGTGCCGATTGATTTGCCGTACTTCTCCGCGAGTGCTTTGAACGAGCCGGCCGTGGTGAGGTCGGCGAGGAACTGCTCACCGCTGGGTCGGTCGCCCCGCCGGCTTGGCTCTGCCTCCGGCAGTGTCGTAACCGGAGCGGGTTTGGCTGCCTTGGCGGCGCGCCGACCGGTTGCCTTCGCGGACCGGCCTCGCTTGGGCCGCGGGTCCGGCGCCGGCGCGGCTACTGGCCCGACGGCGACCTCAGGTTCGGCTGCGGCTACCGGCTCATCGGCGGGCGCTGCCGGCGCTGCGGTCTCCACTTCGGGCACGGCTGCGGCGGGCTCGGCCGCAACCTCCGCGACGCTGTCTCCCGGTGCGATTGCCGCCGACACTTCTGCGACCGGCTTCACCGGTGCGGCCGGCTCGTCCACGGTCGTGGGGGCGCCGTTGTTGTCCGCGAGCGCCGCCGACAACCAAGCTATCGCACGCTGTTGCGCACTCGGGTCGAGCGGGGACAGCAGTTCGTACGCGACCTGCATCGCCTGGAGTTCTCGGAAAGCCATGCCTTATCCACCTTCAATGTTGCGGCCAGGGAACAGCGGAATCGTAAAGCCAGACGCGAGAAGCCCTTGCACGCGGATGACCAGTACGATCCCGTCTCGAGACCGTGATCACATCTGCCGCCGATCTGCGGCGTCGTTGGCGGACCGCCGAACGTCGCTGGTGGCGAGTTACCGCTGGTGTGCTCGCCTCGATCCGCCGTAGAGGTGGACGCGGTAATCGATGTCGTAGTCGGGCGTGCGGGAGATGAATCCGTCGGTTCGTATTTCGCCGTTGGCGATGAGTATCAGCCGGTCCTCGTAGTACCAGCTCGGATTGCAGGCACAGGTGGTGACGGTGAACCGAAAGTTCGCCCGGTACCGGCCGATCTGCCCCGGCCGGAGCCTGAACAGGCGGACCGGACCATTCTGGCGCGGGTAGGCAGCCCCGCCGGGTAGCCGGTCAACGACCAGCGTCGAGGTTTCCACACGCAGCCAAACGTCAAGCTCGCGAGCTCGCTCCACGTCGCCGCTGGCCAGCTTGGGCCATCTTGGGCATCGCTTCGGTAGGCTCGGGCGGGATTGGGGAGGGCACCGTGGCGATCAAGCGTTTGAGCTGGTCACTGGGCGTTGTTCTGGCGGCGGGGCTGGTTGGCGCCTGCGACGACGGGGCGGCGGAGAGCGCCCCTGCGAGCGCGCCCGCAAGTCCCGCCACGAGCGCGTCGGCGGCCGACCCACGACCGGCTCCCGGCCTGGCCGTGGAGACCGTCGTCGCCGGGCTCGAGCACCCGTGGGATCTCGGCTTTCTGCCTGACGGCCGGGTGTTGGTGACCGAGCGCCCGGCCCGGTTCAAGCTCGTCGACGACGGCCGGGCCCGGGAGGTGCGGGCCGACCTCGGTGACGTCTTCGTCGCGGGGGAGGGCGGGCTGATGGGGCTGGTGATCCACCCCGACTTCGCCCGGTCGCGCGAGTTCACGGCCTGCCAGACGCACCAGAGCAACGGTGAGCCGGTCGATGTTCGCCTGGTCACCTGGCGGCTCTCGGCTGACGCGGCGAGCGCGACCCGCGTACGGGATCTGGTGACCGGTCTTCCCATCAGCACGGGCCGGCATTCGGGGTGTCGTCCGACGATTGCCGCTGACGGCGCGCTGCTGGTCGGCACGGGTGACGTGGCCGAGCCGTCGCACCCGCAGGATCGCCGCAGCCTCGGCGGGAAGGTGCTGCGCGTCGATCTGCGTACCGGTCAGGGGCTGGCCGACAATCCGTTCGCGTCGTCGTCGAACGCCAACGAGCGGCGCGTCTACAGCTACGGCCACCGCAACATCCAGGGCGTCGCCGTGCGACCCGGATCGGGGCAGGTGTTCACCGCGGAGCACGGGCCGAGCGGCTTCGACGAGATGAACCGCATCCGTCCCGGCGCGAACTACGGTTGGGATCCCTCCCGCGGCGGCACCGTCGACACGTACGACGAAAGCGTTCCGATGACCGACCGCGAGCGCTTCCCCGACGCTGTGCCTCCGCTGTGGACCTCGGGCGAGACCTCGACCGAGGCGCCGTCGGGCGCCACGTTCCTCACCGGTGCACAGTGGGGCCCGCTGAACGGCCGGCTGGCCGTCGTCGCCCTGCGCGGCCAGAAGACCCTGCTGTTCCAACTCGGCGAGTCCGGTGAAGCGGTCGCCGACCTGGCGTTGCCCACCGAGCTCAACGACGCCTTCGGCCGGCTGCGCGGCGTGCGGAGTGGCCCCGACGGTGCCCTCTACATCACCACCTCGAACGGGACCGACGACCGCCTCCTGCGCGTCACGCCCCGCGCCTAGCGTTTCCGCGGGCTGCGCGGCCGAAGGCGCGGCTACCCGTGTGACCGTGTGGCGGTGACGGATCAAGGACAAAGGGTTTAGCTGAATAGATAGGCATGTTTCGATCCCTGTGATCATCTCATGGGGGTGGAATCGACATGTCCTTCGCGCGCGCTCGCTGGATCGCGGGCTTCAGCGCTCTACTTCTCGTCGGGACCCTGGCGCCGCCGGCCGATGTGCCGGCCCGGGCGGCCGAGCCCGGCGACGTTCCGGCCGTCACAGCGGGCCAGGCACCACAGCAGCGCGGCGTTCCCGCCGGAGCGGCCGGGATCAAGGCCCTTGCCGAGAGTGAACGGCCTCCGGTCGTACCGCCGCTGGTCGAAGCCGGCGGCAAGCCCGAGAGGGTGAGCAAGGCCGAGGTGGCCCGGGCCGCCGCGGCGGCTCCGGGTGAGACGTTCGTCGACGTGGTGCTGCGACCCGGCTTCGTGGTCGGCGACACCTCGCTGGTCGCCTACTTCAACGTCAAGGACGACGCGTTCGAGTCGTGGCGGGTCGATCTCTTCGACGCCGAGTCGCAGACCAAGCAGGAGTCGGTCGTGCTGGGCCGCGACCGGCTGGGCAACGACGGCTGCGGCGAGTTGCGCCGTTACTGCAAGTCGCTCGGGGTGGCCGAGGGCTGGCAGCTCGACGCGGCGAGGAACTACTTCGTCACGATCACCGGCATCTACCCGGACGGCGAGGTGCCGTCGGCCAACTCGGAGAACGCGCAGCCGCGCACCATGGTCGACCCACCGGCGATCCCGGACCGGCAGGCGGCCGGCTGCGGTTGTTCCGTCGCGCTCGGCATGACGTCGGCGAGCCAGGCCGTACGGGCGACCGGCGTCAACACCGGCACCGGAGGTTTCACGCTCAGCGAGATCGACCTGTCGATGTCCGCCTTCGGCGTTCCGTTCGAATCGGGCCGGGCGTACTCGTCGCTGAACACCGGCGCCTCGGCGTTCGGGCCCGGCTGGGCCTGGGTCTACGACATGAAGGTCACCGCCACCGCCGACGGCGCCCTGGTGCGGGCCGAAGACGGCTCGGACACGCTGTTCCGGACGGACGGCGACGGCTATGTGCGGCCGCCGGGCGTGCGGTCGACGCTGCGCAAGGCGGCCGACGGCTGGACGCTGACCACCCGCAACAACATCGTGTTCACCTTCGACGCGCAGGGCCGGCTGGTGTCGGTGCTCAACCCGCGCCAGGTGGGCCTGCGGCTCGCGCACACCGACACGAGCATCACCGTGACCGACGCGTCCGGGCACACCGCGGTGGTGAGGCTGGCCGCCGGCCTGATCGAGTCGATCACGCTGCCGGACGGGCGCAAGACGCAGTACTTCTACACCAACGGACTGCTGACCAAGGTCCGCGACGCCGTCGGCCAGGACTGGCAGTACAGGTACAGCGCGGCCCGTCTGCTCACCCAGGTGATCGACCCGCGCAAGGTGGTCACGGCCACCAACGAGTACGGGGAGACCGGTCGCGTCACCCGCCAGCTCGACGCGCTGGGCGCGGCCACGACGTTCGAGTGGAACGCCGCCAAGCAGGAGGCGAAGACCACCGACGCCGACAACGTGGTGGTGTGGGACGGTTACAAGGGCAACGTGCTGCTCTACTCGCAGCGCGGCAACGGCGACACCAACAGCCACCGGTACGACGGCACGTTGAACCGCAACCTGGTGGTCAACGGCAATCAGAACCAGCACGAGTCGCGGTACGACGCGGCCGGGAACCTGATCGAGCAGTTCGCGCCGGGCCGCAAGTTCAGCGAGAAGACCCAGTACGACGCCCGTAACAACCCGACCACCCACGTCGACCCCGACGGGCAGACGTGGAGGGACGACTACAACGAGTTCGACGAGCTGGTCAAGACCACCGACCCCGAGAACCACTCCATCACCTACACGTACGACGACCGGGGTCGCCCGCTGACCGTCACCAACCAGCGCGGCAAGGTCGCCCGCTACGAGAACATCCCGAGTGGGCAACTCAACGCGGGCCTGACCAAGGCGTCCGTCTCGCCGGAGGGGCGCCGGGTCGAGTTCGGCTTCGACAAGGTCGGCCGTCAGGTCACCGTCACCGACCCGCGCGGCACCGTGGCCGGGGCCAAGCGCGAAACCTTCACCACCCGCACCGTCTTCGACGACCTCGACCGTCCGGTGGCCGTCTATGCGCCGGGCAAGAGGAACCCGGCGACCAGCGAATACGACGCGGTCGGCCGTCTGAAGAAGACCACGACCCCGGGCGGAGTGGCGGTCTCGTACGCGTACTTCGACAACGGCCTGCCCAAGGCGACCTACGAGGCGCGGCGGACGCTGCTCTACACCTACACACCCGCCGGACGCCGGGCCACGTCCGCGGTCGACATGAAGCACGAGGCCGACCTGGTCACGAGCTGGACCTACAACGTCAAGGGCCTGGTCGAGTCGGTCACCTCGCCGCGCGGCAACGTGCCCGGGGCCGTCAAGGCCGACTTCACCACCACCTACCGGTACGACCACAACGACAACCTGATCCAGATGCGGCGGCCCTACCCGGGCGGCCAGGTGGTCGTGAAGGACTACCGGGTCGACGACCTCGACCGCAGCGTCGAGACGCTCGACGAGCTCGGCAAGTCGTCCACGTCCACGCGGGCCAACAGCGGCCTGGTCACCGGGGTCAAGGACAGCCTGGGCCGCACCTCGTCGATGTCCTACGACAGGGCGGGGCGGCAGACCGGCATCACCGACTCGGGCGGGGCGCAGACCAAGACCGAGTACGACGAGGCCGGCAACAAGGTCAAGACGATCTCGGCGACCGGCGGCATCACCACGTACGCGTACACGGACGACGGTCTTCTCTCGGCCGTCACCGAGCCGCGGGGCAACGTCGAGGGCGCCGACAAGGAACGGTTCACGACGCACTACGAATACGACCTCGCCGGCAACGCGACCAAGTCGATCGACGCGCTCGACCATGTCACCACGACGAAGTTCGACGCGCTCAACCGGCCGGTGTCCAGCACCGACGCGAACGGTCACACCACGCGCTACACCTACAACGACGACGACCAGCCGCGGACGGTCACGGCGCCGAACGCCGAGTACGACGCCGACGACCCGGAGGAGGAGTCGACCCTCTACTCGTACGGCGAGGACGGGGCGCTCTCGTCGGTCACCGACCCGCGGGGCAACCGGACCACGGTCTACTACGACGAGGCCGGGCGTCTGATCCGCAGCACCGACCCCATCGGGCGCAGCACGTTCACCAAGTACGACGCGGACAACAACCGGACCCAGACGATCACCCTCGACGAGGACGAGGAGATCGACGACCTCAGCTCGGCCGAGCGCGCCAAGCGGACCGTCTTCGACGAGTACGACATCGTCAATCGCCTGTCCAAGCGCACGACGGGCACCGGCGGCCCGGTCTACACCTGGGGCTACGACGCCAAGGACCGGACCACCTCGTACGGCGACCCGACCGGCGTACGGCAGGTCGGCTACGACGACGAGGACCAGATCAGGTCGGTCACCCGTAAGGAGGCCGGCCGCCCGGACGAGACGTTCGGCTACGACTACGACGCCCGGGGCAACATCACCAACCGGCAGTACCCGGACGGCACCACGGTGTCGTACGGCTACGACGCGGCCAGCCGGATCACCTCGCTGTCCACGCAGGGCACCACGTGGGGCTTCGGCTACGACGTGGCTGGCCGACGGACCAGCACCACCCTGCCCGGCGCCACCGGCCTGACCGAGAAGCGGGTCTACGACGACGCGGGACGGTTGACCTCGATCGGCACCGAGCGCACCGGTGACGCTGTCCCCGGCGTACAGGATCCGGTCTCGAAGTTTGATCTGACCCTCGACCCGGTCGGTAACCCGAGCCGCGTGGTGACCACCCGGGGCGGGGTCGCCGAGTCGGTGGCCTACAGCTTCGACGAGGCGGACCAGGTCGTGTCGGCCTGCTACGGCGTGGCGTCCTGCACCGACAAGACGGTCAAGCCGGTCGGCCGCATCGACTACCGGTACGACCTGGTCGGCAACCGCACCAAGCAGGTGCGGTCGGGCACGGCCGGCAACGACGTCACCGAGTACGAGTACGACGACGCCGACCAGCTGGTCGAGGAGGAGCTCGAAGGACCGAACCACGAGCGGGAGACCGAATACCGGTACGACGCCCGGGGCAACCAGATCAAGGCCGGCGGCGACCGGTTCGAGTACAACCTCGACAACACCCTCGCCAAGGCCACACTCGCGTCGGGGCAGTCGACGACGTTCGGCTACGACGCCACCGGGCTGCGGCTCGCCTCGACCACGACGTTCCAGCAGCAGACCTCGACCCAGCGCTGGTCGTGGGACGTGGCCGGGACCCTGCCGCAGATCGCGATCGACACCGTCGAGCAGGGCGGCGCGGTCGTCGAGAAGCGGGGCTTCGCCTACGGCCCGGACGACGAGCCGCTCGCGCTGCTCGACCCGGCCGCCGGGGTGCATGCCTACACGCACGACTGGCTGGGCGGCACGGCGAACCTGCTGTCGCCGACCGGCACGCCCGTGGCCGGCTACGACTACGACCCGTTCGGCAACCCGCGGGTCGGGCCCACTCTGGCCGGGCAGCAACTGCCGGAGGCGGGCGTCGAGAATCCGATGCGGTTCGCCGGCGCCTACCAGGACGACACGTCCGGGAAGGGCAACTACTTCCTGAGGGCGCGTAACTACGACCCGGGGACCGGCCGATTCGACAGCCGCGACGCGATGCCGACCGGGCAGGGCGCGGTGTCGGCCTACCGGTACGCCTCCAACAACCCGGTGGCCTACACCGACCCGACCGGCATGGTTCCGGACGCCGGCCCCACCACCACCTCACCGACGACGACACCCGCCGAGACGCAGGGCCCGTCGCCGGAGGATCTCGCCAAGGCCAACCAGCTGCAGTCCAAGAGCACCCTGGACGTGATCCTGGAGGCCGGCGGCCAGATCCTGATGGAGTTCCTGGGGATCAACGACATCCTCAACTGCCTCAAGGGTGACCTGGTCGCCTGCGTCTCGATGGTCGTCGGGGCGCTGCCGTGGGGCAAGATCTTCAAGGCCAAGAAGATCGCCGAGGCCATTTTCAAGGCCGGCAAAGCCGTGATCACCTTCTTCCAGGAACTGAAGTGGGCTCGCGCCATCATCAAGGGCGCCGAGGACGCGGCGAAGGCGGCCAAGGAAGCAGCGGCGGCAGCGGCCAAGGCCGCGGCCGAGAAGGCCGCGGCGGCCAAGGCGGCGGCGGAGAGAGCGGCCAAGAAGGCCGCCGCCGAAGCGCAGGAGAAAGCCAGGGCCGCGGCGGCCAAGGCCAAGGCGAAGACCAAGAAGGACGCGGGGGACGGGGCGGCCTGCCCGGTCGCGCACAGCTTCGTCGCGGGCACCCCGGTGCTGCTGGCCGACGGCACGACCAAGCCGATCGAGGAGGTCGAACCGGGCGACACCGTCGCGGCCGGCGATCCGTCGACCAGCCTCGACGACGCCGCCAAGCAGGTCACCCACACCATTCGCACCGACGACGACAAGCAGTTCGTCGACGTCCAGGTCGGCTCCTCGACCATCACCACGACCGAGCACCACCCCTTCTGGTCGGAGACCCGCAAGGCGTGGGTGTCGGCGGGCGACCTGCGCGAGGGCGAGCTGCTGCGCACCGCGGCCGGCACCTACGTGCAGGTCACGGCGGTCCGCTCGTACCAGCACAAGGAGGTCACCTATGACCTCACAGTCGATGACCTGCACTCCTACTACGTGCTGGCCGGCGCCGCGGCCGTTCTCGTCCACAACTGCGACATGGACGACCACGTCCGGGCGTCCAAGAACGCGGCCTACTCCAAGGACCCGCAGAACGCGACGGGTGGTGTCCTGCACATCGAGGGTAGGGGGTCGTTCGACCTCAGCTCCTCGTCACTGCACCCGGACGTCAAGGACGACATCCTCAAGTCCGGCGTCGGCCGCATGGACAACGGCGACTTCTACGGCTCCCACGTCGAGGTGCAGGCCGCCTTCCTGATGCAGAAATACGGCGGCGAGGGCGCGGTGGGCCGGCTGATGATCACCCATCCGCAAGGCATGTGCGGCTTCTGCCGCGGCAACGTGAAAGGCCTCCTCCCGGCGGCGGCGTCCCTGACCGTCCGATTCGGACGCAACGGCAAGTTCTACCAGGCCAGCCGGTATTTCGGCGGCTAGCCGAGATCCTTCCGAGGTGACGGCGGCGGCTCTTCGGGGCCGCCGCCGTTGCCCTTCAGGGGGCACAATGAGCGGGTGAATCCCGGAGAGATCCTTGCGGAGACCGACTGGTCCGCCGTCGAGAACAGGAACGGCCCGGCCGGCCCCGAGACCCCCGCTCGGCTTTCCGGGTTGACCGCCGATCCGGCGGCCGCGCTCTTCCACCTCACGCACGAGCTGATCGAATATCCGAACGTCTATTCGGCCGCCGTGCCGGCCGCCCGCTACGTGGCCGCGCTCCTGGACGACCCCCGAACCGGCGACGTCGAGCTGCGGGGCCGTCCCCTGCGAGCCGCCTTGCTGTCCTGGCTGGCGACCGTGGCCGACGCGGTCAGCGAGGCCAGGGAGCGCGACTTCGTCGACCTGGCCGGCTATTCGCCGATGGAATACCCCACGTCCACGTTCCGCAAGGTCCGCGAGATCCTCCCGGACCTGTCCACCGCCGTCTCCACCCGCCTCGACGACCCCGACCCGGTCGTCCGCGACGCGGCGGTCGGCGCCGCGGCCGTCATCGCCGCGGCCGGAGGATGGGAACCCGGGTAGCACGGTCAGGGCCAATATGGGAGATATGTCGGAAGCTGGACCCGCGCTGGGAGGGCCGGACCCTCCCAGCCGGATGTCATTTACCGCGCGCGGCGGGGCAGCTTCCAGTCGGGACGCGGGAAGTGGCAGGTGTAGCCGTCGGGGAAGCGCTCGAGGTAGTCCTGGTGCTCGGGCTCGGCCTCCCAGAACGGGCCGGCCGCGGTCACCTCGGTGACGACCTTGCCGGGCCACAGGCCGCTCGCGTCGACGTCGGCGATCGTGTCCTCGGCGACGCTCTTCTGGTCGTCGTTCTCGTAGAAGATCGCCGACCGGTAGCTGTCGCCGATGTCGTTGCCCTGACGGTTCTTGGTCGTCGGGTCGTGGATCTGGAAGAAGAACTCCAGCAGGTTCCGGTACGACGTCTTCGCGGGGTCGTACTCGATCTCGATCGACTCCGCGTGGCCCGCGTGGTTGTAGTAGGTCGCGTTGGCCACGTTGCCGCCGGTGTAACCGACCCGCGTCGAGACCACGCCGGGCTGCTTGCGGATCAGATCCTGCATCCCCCAGAAACATCCACCGGCGAGAATCGCCTTCTCCGTGGTCATGCCGCTCACCTCGTTCGTCGGTAAAAAGCCGCCTACCAACGCTACCCACCGGCGCGGCCGTGGCCACTGTCACCTCGGTCACCCGTTAACGTTTGGTGCAAACCAGGGTCGAACGGGCGATATTGCTGCTCGAATAGGCTACCGCGATCGTGAAGCAGTAGTTCAGCTTCTCGTTCAGGCCGTAGACGACGTAGTCACTGCTACCCGCCGCGAGCTGCTGGAACGGCTTCTGCGGCTGGCCCGCGCGCCCACCCGAGATCAAAATCGGGCCTTCAGAGTCTTTCGGGTACGTCCACTGGAGCGCGACGCTGTCGCGGCTGTCCCGCAGGCGCACGTTGGTGGGGGCGCCCGGGTCGGCCTTGGGCGGGGCGGTCGTGGGCGCAACCGAGGCGGCTGGGGCGGACGGCACGGCGGCGGGCGGTGGTGGCGTCTCCTCACCGTTCGCGTCCGGCAGCGTCAGCGCCACGACGGCGACAGCGGCGGCCACCCCGGCAACAAGTACGGCTGCCAGCAGGAACGGCTGACGACGGCGCGGTGGGGCCTCGGGGCCGGTGTCGGTGAGCTGGGGCAGGCGGCGCTCGGTGTTCGGCGGCAGCGCGAACGTGCTCGCGGGCGCCGACCCGATCGGCTGCGGCCGGCCGTCGGGGCCGTAGTCGGGGGCGCGCTGGCCCGGAATCGGCGGCGGGGTGTCGGCGCGAGCGTGCCGGCCGGTCAGGTCACCCGGGGCCTGATGCACGTCGGCCAGGTAGAGCGGCTGCTGATAGACGGTGCCGTTCGGGTCGGTGGGCCGGTTGTCGGGCGGCGGCCGCGACGGATCTTCATCGGGCACCGTGGGCCGCCGAGGAAACGGCACAGGGCGTACGCCCGGAGCGCCCACCGTCGTCACGCCCGGCGCTTCGGACTGCTCCACGCGCCCGCAGACGTGCTTGCCCGAGGGCGCGGCGGCGATGAGAGCGTCCATCTGCCGTACGAGAGGGTGGTCGGCCGGCAGGTAACGGGCGGACAGCTCCTGCGCCTTGAGTAGGTGATCACGCGACTCGGAGGCGCGGCCGCACTCGCGTTCCATCGCGCCCAGGCGGGCCAGCATCTTGATGCCGGGGGCCGACGCGTCGCCGTATCGCCGCACGTGACGGCGCCAGGCGGCCGAGAGACGCGACCGGGCCGCCGTGCAGTGACCGGCCGCGTGCTCGGCGGTGGCCAGGTCGGCCTCGGCCGCGAGCACGCGCGGGGAATCGGCGCCGTCGATCTCGGCGAGGTCGCCCACGAGCTGGCGATAGACCTGGGCGGCGCGGCTGTAGTGTCCGACGCGCTGCAGCACCGCCGCATGGGTGGCCGCCGCGGCGACCGTACGGTCGTGATGCGGGCCGTGCAGGCGTTCCTCGGCGGCGTGGGCGTACTCGGCCCAGAAACGGGCGCCCTCGTTGTCGCCGAGCGCGATGAGGATGCGGGCGTGCAGGGCGGCCGCTAGAGCGAGGTCGGGCGAGGCCCGGCGCGGGTCGGCGGCATCGGCCGGATCGAGCACATTGGCCAGCACGCGGCGCGCACCGGCAAGATCGCCGGCAGACGAGAGCGTCTGGGCGCGCGCGGTGAGTTCGGCGAGCGGAGGAGGGGCCATGTGCCCCATAGTGCTCGTCTGAACACTGTAGGTACAAGTCCACAGCCGCGAACTGCCGGTTGACCCGCGCAATCCGGACACTGTAGAACCCACCCGTTCTCCGGGGCAGCGATCGCTTCCTGCTACGTGGCCCGCCGTTTCCTCGCGGGCCCGGGCATTGCGTCGTCGATGCTCCTGCCCCGCCACTAGAATGATGCCGACCAAGGTGGTCTGAGCTGCCACGCAGGACCCGAAGGGCACTGAACTCGTCCATGTCTCACGACGCGATCGCCACCGTCAAGCGGGAACTGCTGGTCCGCTACCTCGAGGCCTGGGCGCCCGCGGCCCTGCACCGCGCCCGGCGGGTCGTCTACGCCCACGGGTACGCCGATGCTGACGGCGGCGCGGCGGCCGAGGCCGCGCTCCGGGTGCTGGCCGAGCAGACCGATGTCGTACGAGGTCGCGAGCTCACGATGCTGGCCACCGGCGACGACGTCGACGCGCTCGGGGCCCGGCTGCGCGTGATCCAGCAGGAGGCGGGCGCCGGACTGGCCGTGCACACGATCTCGGGCGGGACGGACGGGCGGCTGCCGGTGGGCCTGAAGGCGATCGGAGCTCAACGCGTACCCGTGCTGGGGTTTCTGGACGCTGCGAACGCGGTAGCGCCGGATCCGGCCACTGTGGCCGCCCTGACCGCCGGTAAGCCCACCGAGGTGATCGTGGTGCTGCCGCCCGGGGCGAGCGCCGAGCCCTATCGTGACGCGTGGCCGCTGTTCACCCAGGTCGAGCTGGCCGTGTCGGACGAGCCGGGGGAGCTGCTGGCGTTCGGCGCGACGGGCGGCAAGAGCCTGGAGGCGTTCAAGGAGGCGCTGTGGTCGGTCGACGAGTTCGCGGGCGTACGCTACCGCGACCCGGGCGACCCTGACCGGCACCTCATCGACATCTCGCTGACGCCGCACCCCGGCCCGCTGAAGCGCGAACTGCTCGCCCATCTGTCGCGGGCCGGTGCGGCCACGGTGACCGAGCTGCGCACGTTCGCCCTGACCGAGACCGTCTATCGGGCCGCCGACGCCACGCGGGTGCTGCACACGCTGATCGATGCGGGGACGGTCACCCGCGAGCCGTCGCACGGACGGCTCGGCGGGGACGTCGTCATCTCCGCGTGACTACGAGCGGCTCTTGTCCTGCTTCCACGAGAACGGGCCGGGCAGGTCGTAGCGGTGCGCGCGGGTGCGCGAGTTCCAGGACCAGCGGCCGATCTTGAGCCCCCACGAGGAGTAGCCGTTCTCGGTGAAGTTCAGGATCAACGGGCCGAACTTCTTGCGCTTGCGGAAAACGAGGCCCATCGGGACGTCCCTCCAAAGGTCGTTCGGATGGGCGTTCGATTCCCGAATGTACGAATCGGCAAACGTCAGCGCGGCTGCCACGCGTCGGGGCGGGTGGTCAGCTTGCGGACGTGCGCCGGCATGCGCCCGCTGATCAGCTCGGCCAGATTGACCTCGTCGACCACCTCACGCACCGCGGCACGAACGGCGACCCACAGGTTGGGCAGGTTTTCGGCCGCGCCGGTGTATCGGGTCTCTTCCGGGCGGAGGCCGCGCACGCCGGCCAGCGGCCCGTCGACCGCCCGCAGGATCTGACCGATCGTCACATCGCGTGGTGGCTGTGACAGCGTGTAGCCGCCCTCCGCGCCACGCTGGGCCCGCACGACCCCGGCGCGGCGCAGGTCGGCCAGCACCGCCTCGAGGAACTTGCGAGGCATTTCCTGATCTTGGGCGATGGCTTGGGCGGACATCAATGCCGGGTAGGCCCTCGCCAGGCTGAGGGCGGCCCGGACCGCATAGTCGCCGCGCGCGGAGATCTGCACGTATTCATCATGCCCCCTCGCCGCCATCGAGCCCCACATACCCCACCGGAATGTGGGAATTACCGTCAGTCAGTGGCCTGTCGCTGTGCGGGGATGATGCCGCGCGGCTCGCCGGAAGCCTCGGCGCGGAATTGTCCCGGGCTCATGCCGACCTCGCGGTGGAAGAAGCGCCCGAAGTTCGTCGGCTCGGGAAAGCCCAGGTGGCGGCCCACTTCGGCGACCGACAGCGGCGTGCACGCGAGCAGTCGGCGCGCTTCCAGGGCGACCCGGTCGTCGACCACCTGCTTCGCGGTGCGCCCTGTGGCTCCGAGGCAGGCCCGAGTGAGCGTACGGACTGAGCAGCCCAACTCGTCGGCATAATCCTCGACGCGGCGGCTGTGCTGGTGCCCGTCCTCGAGCAGGGCCCGGAACCGGCCGTACGTCTGGCTCTCCGGGCCGGGCGGCGCCACGGAGGTCATCAGGGCGATCCGCAGCAGCAGCACGCGGAGCTGATGACGCAGCAGCTCGGCGGCGACCGGCCCCGGCGAGTGCCGCTCGCAGTCGACGGCGAGCTGCGAGAACTCGTTGATGACCGCGTCCTCGTCCTCGCCGCGCAGCTGCCAGTGGTTGCGCAGCGGCTCGTCGTCGCCGGCCAGCCGCTGGTCGAAGGTGACCACCGAGGCGATCAGCCCGTTACGACCGATCCGCAGCGCCTGGCCCGGCCGGATCCACAGCAGCGTGCCCGGCCGGCAGGTCTGCCCGAAGAAGTCGACCTCGACCGTGCCGTGGCCCGCCGTGGCGAGCAGCAGGATGTGGTATGGAAGCCGGCTCGGCGGCTGCGCGGAGGTCGCGTCCAGCCCACAGGTGCCGACGCCCGCCCAGCCGGGCGGGCGGAACGTGATCGCGGTTTCGGGCCGCAAAGCTGTAGTGGACATCGCGCCGACGGTAACCGGCCTTGACCAGGGATGCACGGCCTAAAACACACCTTGTACGAATGGGCATCGCGGGCCGTGATTTCTGGGACTCAATGTCCAGTTATGAGCCTTAAGTTCTTTATACGGAAAAGCGACCCGTGCGGACCGGCAGAGTCCGCGCGAGTCGCTCCCGTCGCAATTCGTACGTTATCGGCCGGCCAGCAACCGATTGACCGCCGCATCGACGTCCAGATGTTCGGATTCCCTGCCGCGCGGCACAACCACATAGGTGCGGCGAAGAAAACGGACAAGAACGCTGCGAGGGACCTCGAACAGTGCATTGCCGTCCGGAGACGACAAAGCGAGAGCAACGAAGTCGCCCCGCGGTGTGGCCCACGGCCACACCCGGACGTCCCCGATGCCCGCGGGCTCATCAAGCCCGGTCACGAGCAGTTCCCGCGCAAAGGACCAGCTCACGGCTTCCCCACCGGCTGATTCTGCGTGGAACAACACATGGACCGCGTACGGGTCGGCTGGGTCGTAACGCAGACTGGCGCGCACGGGCAGTGCCGTGGCGTCAGGCGCTACGAGCCGCAGCGAGGTCTCGACCTCGACGGTCGTTGGACGAATGGTACTCATGGACGAACTCCCCCCGGCACCGCTGCGAGGCTGGTGAACCCCGCGTTTCCCATACTCAGGTGATCCCTGTCGTTACGCTCCGCCATACGCTGATCTCACCCAGTAGTGGGAAGACGATTCCGAAAACCCTTTCGCACAAGACATAAAGCGATATCTTGTCCTGTTCTGCCCAAGTACTCGGTTCCGCCCGGCGTCGGGTGGTCCAGCAGTTGACTTACTCCGGTAACGTCCATTCCTCCCGGGTAGTGACGGGGCTCCGGGACACTGGGGGATGAAATGACAGCGAAACCTGACCAAGATCGGGCGCCGTCGGGTGTGCTGGACAAGATCCGCGCCAACCCGACCGGCCGCCTCGCGCTCAAAATCTCCGTCGCCACCCTCGGCGCCATCGTCGTCGCCGTGGGCATAGTGCTGATCCCGTTCCCCGGCCCCGGCTGGGCGATCGTGATCCTCGGCCTGGCCATCTGGGCCATCGAGTTCGCCTGGGCCCGACACCTGCTCGCGTTCACCAAACGACACGTGCAGTCCTGGACCCACTGGATAGCCCGCCAGTCCTGGCCCGTGAAATGCGTCGTCGGCCTGGTGAGCTTCGTCTTCGTGAGCGCCATCGTGTACTTCTCGGTGCGCTTCAGCCTCGGCATCGACCTGATCGACGAAGGCCGCCAGATCCTGGGCTGACCCCTGTTCGCTTCGGAGGCAGGCGGTCTAGTACAGTCAGTCTCCGTTGAGGGCGATTAGCTCAGCGGGAGAGCGCTCCGTTCACACCGGAGAGGTCACTGGTTCGATCCCAGTATCGCCCACGTATTTCCGCAGGTCAGGCAGGTTGCCCGCCGACCATCCTGTAGATGGCTCCCACTATGTGGGAGCTTTTCTGCTCCCAGAGTAAGGACCAAGTCCCAGGTCCGCCGTTACGTCGCACGTCTCCCCCAGGTCACCTGAGTGGGTCCAGCGAAGATACTTTGCGTTTGCCGCAGCTGCTCTGAGCTGCGGCGCGACGACCCGGAGCCCTCGGGATGTTCCGAAGGTTTGGGTTCAACATCGCGATCAACTGCCGGGCGAACTCACGATTGTTGGTCCGGAGGGGTCACCAGTAGCCGGCGTTGTCGAGCCACCGTGCTTGTAGGTCGTCGAGGAGCCGGGTGGTCATGGTGGGTGTGACGTGGGCGTAGACGCCGCGGATGCCGGGGATGGCGTGGCCGAGCCGGTGGGCTGCGGCTATTTCGGGGGCGTGGTCCTCGTCGAGCCACGTGCGATGCGTGTGCCGCAGGTCGTGAAAGTGCATGCCGGTGACGATGGGCGGCCAGTGTCGGCGTGGGTCGCCGTCGCAGGCGGGGCGCCAGTGGCGGTTGTTGTAGTCGGTGCGCCAGAGCCATCGGCCGGCGGGGGAGCAGAAGACGGTGTCGTACGGGTGGGTGCGCAGGAGTTGTTCGAGGCCGTCGATCAGGAACGGTGGCAGGGCGATGTCGCGGACCGCGGCGGGGGTTTTGGGTGGGCCGGGTAGTTGGTGGCCGGCTACTTCGTGCAGTGCCCCCACGGTCGCGGAGACGTGGATGGCGCCGTCAGCGAGGTGCAGGTTGTCTCGGGTGAGTGCGAACAGTTCGCTGATGCGCATCCCGGTGTAGGCGGCGGTGATCACCAGGGTGCGGGTGGTGGGGTTGGGCATGCGGGCGGCGATCTTCCGGACCTGGGTGGCGGTGGCGAAAGGGGCGCGGCTCGCGGGGGAGTTTTGCGTAGGCGCAGCCGGGCGATCGGGTCGAAGTAGATGAGATGGTCGGCGACGGCTTCGCGGAGTAGTTGCCCGAGCAGGGTGACGGTGTGCCGCACGCTGCTGTCGGACAGATGGGTCGACAGGTCGCGGGCGAAGGCTTTGACGTCTTGGCGGGTGATGGTGTCGATGCGTCGGTCGCCGAAGGCGGGCAGGATGTGAGTCCGCAGCAGGCTCTGGTGGCGGGCCATGGTCGACTCGGCGGCCAGGTGCGCGGGCAGCCATACGGAAACCCACTCGTCCAGCCGGGGCACCGGCGCAGCCGGGTAGAGCTGCCGGATTTCCTGTGTGGTGTGGTTCAGTTGGGCGGCTCGTGCACGAGCGCCATCAGGGCCGGTGTGAGTGCTGTCGGTGATGATGTGACCGGCTCGGCGGTACCGGACTCGGTAGTAACCTGCCCGGTCTTCTACCCATGCCATGACGCCCTCCGGTCAGCGAGCTTGTGCCTCATCACCGGGGGCGGTCGCAGGTGAGTGTGCACGACCTTGATGCAGGGCGGGCTTGCTTTCGCGGCCAGCGAAATTGCGGCTCCAGAACGGGCTGGCCGATCGGTCGTAGCGATGGCCCTGCGTGGGGCTACACGATGCGCGGATGCCCGTGATCTCTCAGCTGTCTCGTGCCCGGAGCCTCCTGCCGGTGACCCGCATGGGCGTTCCTGGGTGGGCTGGCGAGAGACGTCGACCGACGACGAGCTGTGAGAACTCAACCGGGGCCGGTGGGTTCTTGCCGACAGGGTCAACCGGGAGCGGTTCGCGGTTGTCGACCGAGTAGCCGACGATCCGCCCGGAGTGCACGTCCTTGATCGCGCACAGATACAGCTTGCCCTCGCCGGTGTGGTGTTCGGTGATGTCGGTCAGCCACACCTGGTTCGGGCGATCGGCGGTGAAACGCCGGCGGACCGGGTCGTCATGGACCGGCGGCGCGGCCCTGCGGGTCAGGCCGCGTTTCTTGGCGAACACCGACCAGATCCTGTTCTGCCGGCACAGCCGGGCCACCCGGTTGATCCCGGCCGTGATGCCATGAGCGGGCAGCTCGTCGGCGATGAACCGGTGCCCGAACGCCGGGTCGTCGGCGTGGATGTCCAACGCCGCGTTGATCAGATAGGCGTCGTCGAGGTCGTGCGAGGTGACCGGATCAGCTTTCCAGGCGTAGTAGGCCTGCTTGGAGAACCCCAGCACCCGGCAGGTCACCGCGATCGGAAGCCCGTCCGCGGCCAGGTCGTCGACCAGCGGGTACATCATTTTGGGGAGATCTCCTTGGCGAAGTACGCCGCCGCCCGGCGAGGATCTCGTTCTCCTGCTCGAGCAGCTTTGTTGCGTTTGCGTAGCTCACGAAGCTCCGCCGACTCGCTCGGGGTCGTGCCGGGGCGCAGTCCGTCGTCGGTGTCAGCGATCTTCAACCAGCGGTGCAGACACGACTCGGAGATCCCGAAGTCTTTAGCGACGTGAGCGACCGACGCCTCGCCCTTACGGGCGACCGCGACCACATCACGACGAAACTCCGGCGGGAACGCTTTCGGCATGGGATACATCCTCCCAGCGAGGACTCGCGTCCTCACAGGTCAGGAGTCAACCGGACCCGGGGGCAGTCCCCAGTGTCCGACTGCCACGTAGGTGCCCCGTAGACGGCCGCACACGTCCGCCGGCCAAGGCTGGGCCGCGGCCATACGGAAGTAGCACTCGATTCATACAACGGTCAATGCAGCTGGGGTCAACGTCCCACATGCTGCGAACGATACGGCGACGACCACAATCCATTAAGGACCATCGATACGATCTCGCTGCCGGCAAGATCGCGTGCGCCGGATCCGCCGTGGCGCAGCGCGGCGTCACGAGCGAACCACGTCAATCTTCGACTAACGGGAGAGTTCGTCTTGCGTGTTCGAAGTCGAATTGCCGTCCTCACCACAGCCCTACTGACCTGTCTCGCTGCGTTGCCTGCCAACCCGGCAGCGGCCGACGACAAGGACGCCGCCCTGGCCAAACTTCCACCAAGTCCGGTGGTTGATCAGGTTGCGGGCGCTATCGGAGAGCTCGCACTCAAGAACTACACCGGGTCGTACGCAGGTCTGCGCGTGGATGCTGCGACCAGTACCGTGACGGTCTACTCGACCGACGCGGCAGCGGCGAAGAAGCTCACGGATTCCGCGCTACTGTCGGTGCCTGCCCAGACACGCGCGTCTGTGAAGGTCCAGGCCGTTCCGGCCGCGTACTCCAAGGCCGAGTTGTGGAAGGCACGCGCCACACTCTGGGCAAAGAAGGAGACCCTGCAAGCGAGCGGCGCCAAAGTGATCGGCATCGCAGCCCGGCCCGAGGGCGAGGGTTTGACGGTACTCCTGAACAAGAAGACGTCTGTCATACGCACCACTGCGGCAGCGTCAGTGGCTACCGTGGCAGAAGCCGCTGCGGGAGTACCGGTGGACGTCGACTGGCGGGCCGCGCCGGCTCCGATCTCACGGTTTGACGACTCGCCGCCCTATTGGGGCGGGTCCTACGTGAAGAAGACGCAACTCGGCTGGACGTACGAATGCACGTCGGCCTTTGGCATGGCCATCAGCGGTCGTGAGTGGCTGATGACGGCCGACCACTGCTTTGACCTCAACGACACCATCAAGGACGGTGGTGACGACGTCATCGGCGTGGCAAACCGTCGCAACATCTACAACGACGCGCTCGGCATCGAGACCAATACCAACCGGACCGTCTGGGTCGCCGACCAACTTTACGCCCGCTACAGCGGAGCCGCCTGGTCTTTCACCGGTCAGTACGTGTGCCATGGTGGCTTCGTGACATCCGTGATCGAGCCTATCTGCGGCATCAACGTGACGATCGACGACCTGGAATGGGAGATAGATAACGACGGCCTGATCCGCCGCGGCGTCGAGGGCTTCCGGTGCTCCGGTTGCGTGGCAGGCGCCAAGGGCGACAGCGGAGGGCCGGTCCTCGCATCACGAGCCGACGGAAGCGTCGAAAGCCGGGGTATCCTCAGCGCCGCAGCCGAAGAAGTCGATTACGGTTACGAATACGTGTACTGGACGGAAACCCCGCGGATCCTGTCCGCCTTCGGCGGCACCTTGATCACCACCGACTGACGAAACGGCCTGGAGATGGCGACGGGTAGAGGTTGGCGCACCTCCCGACGACCGGCTTTGGTCGGCTGCCTGGCAGCCGTGGTAGCCGTTCCCGCGGCGCTGCTCGCGTGGGCACCGTGGTCCAGCAGCCTGCCCGAGGTCGAGCGGGGAAACGCCCAGTGCCCGTCGCCGCCCTCCGCCCAGCCACCGGTTCAGTCCGGGACTGGTCCGCTGGTCCCGGACGTCCAGTACCACATGGTGCAGCTATGCCCGCCCGCGACGGGGCGGACCTCGTTCCGAGTCCTCAACGACCGGACGTCCACCGAGATCGTGAACCGGATCAACGCCCTCCCCACGGCGCCACCGTCACCGATGTGCGCCGGTGCAGCCGGAGGATCTCCGATCGACCTGATCCTGCGGGCTGGCGGCACCGCAACGATCATCCGCCTGGATACTGGACCATGCGGCTCCGCCCACCACGATGGGGTCGTCCGATACGGCGCCCACGACCTTTACCGCTACACCGCCGACCTGTTGAAGCACTGACCCGACGAGCGGTAGGCCGACCCCAGTGAAGGCATGCTGGGCCGGTGAGACGGAGGAACTTCGGCCCTGGCGCCTATATCTGCGTCACGGCAATGGATGAAGCCAAGGGAGCAGAATGGGAGCAGCGGGGTGCTTTCAACTACGCTGAACCGCGTTCAACAGCGCGGAGCTGCTTCGAACTGCAACGCGTTCGCGCAGGTCGTTCGCAAAGTCGCAGGTCAGAGGGTTGCAGGTGCTCCGTTTTTCACACCGGAGAGGTCACTGGTTCGATCCCAGTATCGCCCACATATTTCCGCAGGTCAGGCGGCTGCCCGCCGACCTTCTCGTAGATGGCTCCCAATATTTGGGAGCTTTTCTGCTCCCAGGGTAAGGACCAAGTCTTAGGTCCGCCGTTGCGTTGCCCGTTTCGCGGCTCTTCGAAGTTAAGCGGGGTCGACGGCGTGGGCCTGTGCGCGCCAGGCGGCGGGGCGTTGGGTGAGCCAGTCGGTCACCGCCTTGCTGGTGCGGCCTTCGACCTGGGCGAGTAGTCCTTGCCCGCCGCCGAGATCGCAGAACCCGACGTGCCACCGGTCGACGGTCGTGGTCCACGACTGGGTGACTTGTCGAAGCTCCAGCAGGGTTTGCCGCGGCGGACCTCGTCGATGCCCAGCACAGTCACCGGCTCGGGTTCGGCCGGCAACACCTTGGCGGCGTGCGCGGTGAATGCCGCCGCGACGATCGGCCAGGACATACCCAGGTCACGGGCGGCCTGCACGATCGTGCGGTTGCCGTCGGCGACCGCCGCGCCGGCGGCCTGGCGCAGCCGGGCGGTGATCCGGGCCCGGGCCGGGACCTGCGTAACCTGTTCGGTGAACGACTTACGCGGGCATCCGGGCTGGTCGCAATGCCAGCGCCGTTTACGCCACCGCAACCGGGTATCGCGCCCGGCCACCGGCAGATCCCGCGGCCGGGTAAGCACCCAGCCCTTGACGCGCACCCCGCTCAACTTCGAAGAGCCATTTTCAAGCGCCTGTCAATTTATGAAAACTGCTGATTCCGGCGAGTCGCCGAGGGCATGTCGTCACGCCATTGGCAATTTTCGAGCCGGTGTTCCAGTCCGACGTTGTACGCGCCTTGTACGCGTCCTGTGCGGCACCGGCTCTACATTGTGTTGATTTCAGCGGCGAGATCACTCGCCCGGCCGGTGTTGAAGTCGGGCATACCTGGGCCGCTCGACAGGCGGCTCGGTTCTTGTCGGTCGGCTTGCGGGGGAGGGACCGGATGTCTGGGTTCGCGGCTAACGGCACGGCAGCGGGGAACCGCCAGAGCCTCACGGTCGGCGTCATGGCCGAACCTCAGGACCGAGTCGCGATCGCCCGGTATCTGGACGCGCAACCGTTGCTGCCGAGACTGCGCCTGCGGCTTGTCGGGAACGGCGAGCGATGGGACCTCGGCGCCGCCGTGGACGTGTGGATCGTGCGGTTCTCCGCCGGGCCGGCGGGGATGGCGGTGCGGCATCGGCGGAGTCTGTCGCCCTGTCCCACCGCGAGCCTGGGGATCGTGGCGATCATCGACGGTCTGTCGGCGACGGACGTGCCATGGTTGCTGCTCGACGACAACCTGCATGGCATCATCCCCACGCAAGGTCCGCTCGAGGAGATCGGCGCCGCGGTCGAGGCGGTCGCCCGCGGCGGCCGATGGGTCAGCCAGGCGGTCTTCGACCGGCGAGGCGACCCGGCCGGCGGAACAACCCGCCACCTGGCGTCGGTCAACCTAACGCCGGGCGAGCGCGACGTCGTCCGTCTCGTGGTTCAGGGCCTGTCCAACAAGGACATCGCCGACCGGATGCACCTCGAACAGACCACGGTGCGAACGCACATCCGGGCGAGTCTACGGAAGACCGGCTGCGCCAATCGCCACCAGTTGACCGCGTTGTTCTACCAGTCGTGGCTCGGCGACAGCGGGTCCGACCGGCCCTCGACGACGCCTGCCGGGATCTGACCGAACGTCCGGGATCCGGCGCGGTGGCGGCGACACCACGCCGCCACCGCTGACGCTCCTCCACACCAGACCCTTGCGGAGGGCCCAGACCCTTGAAGAGCGCGTCAAAGCCTACCGCGGTGGACCGATCGCGCCGGGAATCTCTTCTCAGCCCTGGGGATGAGGCCCCGAACAGCCGGTCTGCCTAGCGTAACTGCCAAGCCGAGCGGGGGGCGCGGCGGCGGCGACACCACGCCGCCACCGGTAACGGCCTCTCACTCCAGACCCTTGAGGAGACATAGATGTCGATGTTGGCGGAGGTCGCTCCGGCGGCCCGAGAGCGGACGGGTTTGTCGGAACGGACGGCGGTCGCGGTCGTGGACACGCTGGCTTGGGCGCCGGTGGCTGGGACCGGCCGGCTGGCGCAGTTCTGCTACGACCGCCGGGACAGCGCGGTCTGGATCGTCGTCGCGGTCCTTCTCGTGGTGCTGCTCGCGGTCGGGCTTCTGGCTTGGGCGTACGCCTACTGCGTGGGCCGGGGCGGGAGCTTCGACGGCGGCCTCAGCGTGAGCTACCCCAGGCCCCGTCACGCAGAGCTCAGGTTCAAGTGCACGCAGTGACGATGGCTGATCGCGGTTGATGAGATGCGAGGTGGAGTTGCAGATGTCTCTTCCCGAGCCGGAACCGGTCCTGGCCGTGTCCGGATTGACCAAGCGGTACGGACACCGCACCGCACTCGATGAGGTGTCCTTCGCGCTCACGCGTGGCGAGGTGCACGGGGTGCTAGGGCCGAACGGTTCGGGCAAGACCACCTGCCTCCACCTCGTCACCGGCCTGCTCGCCCCGGACGCGGGCGAGGTGCTGCTCAACGGAGTGCCGGTGCAGGACAAGAAGTCGCGCGACTTCCTAGGGATGGCCCCCGACGACCTGCCGATGCCAGCCTCGCTCACCGGCCAGGAGTATCTCGACTTTCACGATCGGCTGCGGGGCCGGGACGACTCGGTGACCGCCGCCGACCTCGCGTGGGCCTTCGGCCTCGCCGAGGATCTCGGCCGGCAGATCGCCGAGTACTCGCACGGCATGAAGCGCAAGCTCCAGGTCATCGCGGCGGTCATGCACTTCCCTGACCTGCTGATCCTGGACGAGCCCTTCCGGGGGCTCGACCCGGACGCCGCCGTGACGCTGCGCAAGCTCATCACCTCGTACGCCGGACACGGCGGGGCGGTCCTGATCGCGACGCACGACATGTTACGGGCGCAGCGGGACTGTGATCGCGTCACGATCCTGCACGCCGGCGCCGTGGTGGCCGAAGGCTCGCCGGCTCAGCTCCAGCACCGTTACTCCGTGGACACCCTGGAGGAGGCGTTCCTCGTGACCACCGGCCTGGAAGCACAACAAGCCGAACGGGCGCAAGTCCTTGACACCATGATGAAGGAAGGGTGGGAGCGGTCATGAAGGCGGTAATGCTCGCCGTGGGCGGGGGAGTCACCGGGTTCCTCGCCGCCGTGCTGGTGGGCGCGGCAACATTCGGGCTCGGCCTCTACCAGGACGGCGTCTACTCCGTTCCGCTGCTCTGGGAAGGTGGCGTGCGGAAGGTCGAGGGCGGTTTCGAGTTCGTGGTCGCGCCCGACCTGCTGGGAAACCTGGGACTGGTGCTGTGCGGCGGCCTGGTGGGACTGCTCGTCGGACTGCGCCGGAAGGCCGCGGGATGAGGCTGCTGCGGGAGGCGCCGGCCGCGGCGGATCCGAGCCGGGCCACGTCGCGGGTGACCGGTGCCACCCACCCGCGTTCCCGGCCGGGCGGCCTGCGTCGCTCGGCCTCGGTCCTGGGCAGCATCGCGGCCGTCGCGGGCCGGCTCTGGGTTCGCGACACGACCCGTTCTCTCGGCGTCTCCCGGGCTACGGTCGCCCTGTTCGGGCTGGCGGCGTTCGCCGTGATGGTGGCCGGAAGTCTCCTACTCACCACGGTCCTGCCGGCGCTGCCGACGAAGGATCTGTCGCCGGAGGGGCTCGCCCGGATCCGCACCCTGGCCGCTTCTCTGGTCTGGGCCCTCGGCAGCCTGGTGACGATCTTCTTCCAGATGCTCGCCCCCCGCCGCACGTCGCTCAGCAACGTGCTCGGGTTGCTCCCGGTCAGCCGTCGGCTGACCGCAGTCGCGATGCAGCTTCCGATACTCGGGGTGTCGTTCGTGGCGGTGGCCTCGCTCGCCGCGCCGACCGTGACCATGCTGGCGGACGCGTCCCGCGGTGGCCTCGCGGCGGCGATCCCGGCCGCCCTGCTGCTGGTGCTCGGTCAGCTCCCGCTGACGGTCCTCCTGTTCAACTTCGTCGTGCCGCAGGTGCAACGGCTGCGCGTACCGCAACATCATGCCCTGGCCGCAGGCGGTTTCACCGGCGTGGCGGTCGCCGTCGCCGCCCCGGCGCTGGAACTGCGTGGCGACGGTACGGCCTGGCTGCCACACCGCCTTCTTGCCGCCGCGGCGGACGGCGGGATCGCTTCCGGCGGGCACCTCCTCCTCTGGTGCGTGTTCGGCCTGACGTTGTTCGTGCTGCTGGTCGGACGGCTTCCGGCGGACCCTGATCCAGCGCCGTCCCGGCTGTTCGCCGGGTACCGCGTCCCGGGTAGCCGTCCGGCGGCCCAGGCCTGGTACGAGTTGGTCATGCTGGTCCGCGCGCCGCAGTATCTCGCCGTCGTGGTCTTCACCGGTACGGTGTTCGCCGCGGTCCTGGTTGCCTGGCTGGCGACCCGGTCGTCGTTCCTGCCCGCTCTGGCGGTTCCGCTCTTACTGCCGTTCTTCATGGCCGCGGTGCAGTCGTACGGGCATACCCGGGCGACCCACTGGCTGAGCATGCATCTGCTGGCCCGTCCGGCCGCCTGGGCGAGGCCGAAGGCGACCGTCTGCCTCGCCGTGGCCGCTCTCCTCGCGCTGCCGGGCGCCGGGCTCGCGGCCTCCTCGCAACTGATCGGCTGGGCCGAGGTGCCGTTGCTGTTCGTGCAGGCACTGCCCGCCTGGTCCGCTGCGATGGTCGCGGGACTGCTCGTCCCGTACAGCACGGAACAACCGCTCAGCGTCGGGCTGTCGGTGGGGCTCGCCGGCATCGTCTACCTCGGCGGGCTCTGGACCGTCGGCCGGCTGCTGCCCGAGATGGCCGTCCTCGGGCAGGTAGGCCTGGCGGCGCTCTGCCTGTCGGCGTACTTCCTGATGGCGCGCCTGACCCGGCCACAGATCGCGCATGTCTAGGCTGCCCGAGTTCTCCCGGCCGGTGACCGGCGGACGGCGGGGCACCGGGCGGCCTCGGAGCAGGACCGCGCTGTTGCCCCGATCCGGCCCACGGGCAGTCCTTGTGGTCGGGCGTGAGATGGCGCTTTACTTCTTGCCGCTCCTCGGGCCCGCGTCGGCGCTCACCCTCGTGTCGGTGCTCGCCGGATGGACCCTCGCGACCGTCCTGGCCGGCTCGGTCCTGCTGATCTGGGCCGGCCTCGTCGTACACGAGGCCGGGCACGTGCTGGCGCTGCGCCTGCTGGCGCCGACGGCACGATATGCGGACGTCATTCCGGACACGCCGGACGCCCCTGTTCCCGCGAACATCGTGGTGGACAGTCGCGGCGCCGGCGTACATCGGCCCCCACTGCGACAGCGCTGGCGGGAGGCGCTCGTGATACTCGCCGGGCCGTTGTTCCCGGCGGTCGTCTGGGCGGCGGTGATCGCCGCAATCCAGTTGTCCGGCGGCGCCGTCCCGATCGCCGCCATGATCTGGACCGGCGTCGTGGCCTGGTCACATCCCGCGTCGCTGCTGATCCCCGTCGGGGACGCCTGGAGCCTTGTCCGCCTCTGGCGGGCGGGCGCACCCGCAACGCAGCGGGTCTGAGACCGGTCCCAGCCGGTCACAGTACGCCGAGCCTGGAGCCGTGCCGGGTAGCAGCGCCCGTCCGATACAAATGGATGGGTGTTGATGAGCTTCGAACTTCTTGGTCCGCTGCTGGTCTACCGCGAGGGCCGGCCGATACCGTTGGGTTCGGTGAAGCAGCGTCTGTTGATGGCGGCCCTGCTGTTGCGGCCGAATGAGATAGTCCGCAACGACGAGTTGGCCGCGGTCCTGTGGGCCGACGACTCGCCCCGGTCGGCGGCGGCGAACCTGCGTACCTATGTGCGGGGGTTGCGGCAGTCGTTGGGCGGTGGCGAGTCGTGGGAGGGGATTTCCGCCGCGGCCGGCGGCTACCGGCTGCGGGTGGGGCCGGACGAGCGGGATCTGGACCGGTTCGACGCGGCTGCCGCCCAGGGGCGGGACGCGCTGGCCGCCGGCGACGCGGCACAGGCCGCGAACAGGTTCGCAGCTGCCCTCGGCATGTGGCGTGGGGCGCCGCTGTCCGATCTGCCGTTGCCTCCCCTGCTGGCCCGGCGGGCCGGGCAGGTGGAGGAGCGGCGATTGGTCGCCGAGGAGGACTACGCCGAGGCGATGTTGGCGCTCGGCTCGGCGGCCGAGGTGGTCCAACGGTTGCGTACGCTTCTCGACCGGCATCCGCTGCGGCAACGGGCTTGGGGTCAGCTGATGCTCGGCCTGTATCGCACGGGCGACGTGTCCGGCGCATTGGACGCCTTCCGGCAGGCCCGGCAGATGCTGGCCGAACACACCGGTCTGGACCCGACGCCGCATCTGACGCAGTTGCACAACGACATCCTGCACCACCGCCCGAGCCTGGCCGAGGGATCGGCGAGTGGGCCGCGCGAACCAGTACGCGACGCCGCACTGCCGGACCCAATCGGTGGGCGTCCCGAGCAACTGCCGCTCGCGGTGCCGGGATTCGTCGGCCGCAGCGCCGAACTCGCCGGCCTTGACGCCCTCCTTGACGACGGGACGCAACGGCCGACCACGGTGGTCATCTCCGCGGTGTCCGGCATGGCCGGGGTCGGCAAGACCGCGTTGGCGCTGCACTGGGCGCACCGGGTGGCCGGGCATTTCCCGGACGGCCGGCTCTACGCGAACCTTCGCGGCTACGACGAAGCTGACCTGGTCTCCCCGGCCGACGCTCTCCTCGGCTTCCTCGAGGTGCTCGGCGTGCCGCACGCCCGGATTCCGTCCAGCATGGAGGCCCGGACCGGGCTCTACCGCGGCCTGCTGGCCTCCCTCCGGATGCTCGTGGTGCTCGACAACGCCCGCGACGCCGCCCAGGTACGCCCCCTGTTGCCCGGTGCCGGCCGGTGCGTGGTCGTGGTGACCAGCCGCGATCGGCTCAGTGGCCTGGTGGCGGCGGAAGGCGCCGTGCCCCTGACGCTGGACGTGCTCACCCAGGACGAGTCGATGAGCCTGTTGGCCGGTCGGCTCGGCTCGCACCGGCTCGTCGCCGAGCCGGCCGCGGTCGCCGGCATCATCGACGCTACCGGCCGTCTTCCGCTCGCCCTGTCGATGGTGGCGGCCCGCATCGCCACGCACCCCTCGTTCCCCCTCGACGCCTTCGCCGCCGAGCTGCACGCGGACGAGGGGAGACTGGACGTACTGTCCAACGGGGACGCCCGACGCGTCTTCTCATGGTCATACCTGGCTCTGAGCCAGGATTCAGCTCGACTGTTCAGATTGCTGGGGCTGCATCCCGGCCCCGACCTGACCGCCGACACCGCCGCCGCAGTCGCCGGAGTGTCCGTACCGGCTGTCGTGCCGCCGCTGCGTGAGCTGACCCGGCATCACCTGTTGACCGAATACGTGCCGGGCCGGTACGCCTTCCACGATCTCCTCCGAGGCTATGCGGCCGAGCTGGCCGAATCGTCAGAACACGCCGATGAGCGGGTGGCTGCCCGGCACCGGCTCTACGACCATTACCTGCACGGCGCCTATCCCGCCGCCCTGCTGCTCCAGCCGCAATGGCCGCCCATCGAACCGGTGTCACCGCTGCCGACCCATGTGGGCCGGCCACCGACCGATCACGACACCGCGCTCGCCTGGTTCACGGCCGAGCAGCACGTGCTGCTCCGGCTGATTCCCCAAGCCGCCGAGACAGGATTCGAGGCGTACGCCTGGCAGATTGCCTGGACATTGAACACCTTCCTCGCGCCGCGAGGTCTATGGCAGGAGCAACTCGCCACCCAGCAGGTCGCGCTCGAGGCCGCGGAGAAGATCGACGACATCGCCGGGCAGGCCGTCACCAACCGGCTGCTGGCCCGTGCGTTCACCCGGCTCGGCCGGCACGACACCGCCGAGCATCGGCTGAGGCGTGCCCTCCAGCTGCACGAACGCCTCGGCGATCCGACCGGCCAGGCGCAGACCCTGCACAACTATTGCGAGCTCTGCTACCTGGACGGACGGTTCGACGAGGCACTCGCGCACGGCCGCGAAGCGCTGCGACTCTACCGGCTGGCCGGCAACGAATCCGGGGAAGCCCGGACGCTGAACGCGATCGGCTGGTTGCACGCCAGCACGGGCGACTATGCCCAGGCCATCGCGAGCTGCACCGAGGCACTCGGCCATCAGCAACGCAGCGGCGACCGCAACGGTCAGGCGGCGACGCTGGACAGTCTCGGCTTCGCGTACGACCGCCTTGGCGACCACGGCCGGGCGCTGAGCTGCTACGAACAGGCGATTCAGCTGTTCCGCGACTCCGCGGATCGCTACCACGAGGCGGAAACACTGATCCGGCTGGGCGAAACGCGAGAAGCCATGGCGGACTGGCCCGGTGCGGCATCCGCATGGCAGCGAGCGGCGCAGATCTACGAGGAACTGGACGACCAGGCAGCCGAGGACGCTCGCCGCCGTCTCGAACGGCTGCCCTGAGTCGAGTTCCGGCCTGGAGCGGCGGCGCACGGCGAGGGGGTGCGGACTGCGGGTTCGCTCGCATGGTCGTCAACCTGGCCGACGTGCGCGCCGTGTTCCGCACCCGAATGTGACGAAGGCAATCCGGCCGACGCGCGGATCCGACGAGAGTGCGTCGACCAAGCCGGACATCTATTCGGACTGCGCTTGGTCGTTCGGGCTCGCTTTGGAGCCGTACCAGCAGCCGGGCGATCGCAGCCCCTTGCCTGACCAGGCGGGCAAACAGCATCCCTTCAGCTGAGTGATCGTCGACGTCAATTCGTCGAGGGTTGCGTGGGGTCGCCGTCCGGCGTCGGCGACCATGGTTTGCGGGCGGGCGGGATGCCGATCGCCGGCAGGATCGCCTGATCGACGATCGCGGCGAGCTTCTCGTCATCCGGCAACTCGTCGGTGTCCGTGACGTGCTTGAACACCAGGGCCTCCCCGATGTCGCGCACCACCGGCGTTATCAGGTCAGGGTCGATCTGTCCCTGCGCGGCGTAATGGCGGAGCACCGTGTAGGTGAAGGTGCCGCCACGGGCGTCGAAGACGCGGTCGTACAGCGCCTCGACCAGGTCCGGATGGCGTTGCCGTTCGGCCATGACGGCCATGACGGCAATCCCGGCCGGTGCGACCATCCAACCGACGAGCTGCTCCAGCGCTTGGATCAAGTCGCCGCGCAGGTCGTCGGCGCCCGGCGACGGCAGCTCCTGGGGATGCGCCTCGTACAGCGCGTCCAGCAACAGCTCTCGCGGCGACGGCCAGCGCCGGTACAACGACGTTTTGGCGGTCGCCGCGCGCTTGGCTATGCCCTCCATGGTGAGCCCGCCGACCCCCAGCTCGGCCACCTCGGCGAGCACTGCGGCGTAGACGGCCTGGACCAGGTCGTCTCCCCGTCGCCGCGAGCGTCGCGGTGTCAGAACCTGTGGCTTCTCGTCCAAGACCGCTCCACTCTAAGAAACGCTTGCGTAGCTTAGGTTCGCAAGGTTAGATACGCTTGCGTAGCTAATCGACCGGTGTGCCGCCGGGCCTCAGGCCATTCTGCCGCGCCTCAATCAAGGTCCAACTCCGAAATGGGGTGTCAGGTGTCCAAACTTGTCAACGAGCCCGCCGCCGGTCCGCTCGGCACCGCCGTCAGCCTGCCCGCCAGATCGCTCGCCTCCGACCTTGCCCGCGGGGCGATGCTGCTGCTCATCGCGTTGGCCCACGCACACATGTACCTCTACGGCCACCCCACCGGCTTTCGCGGCTACGACCTGACCGGCGACCCGATCGACCGCGTCGTCGCCGCCCTTCAGGTGCTGATGGTCGACGCCCGCGCGCTGCCGATGTTCGCCGCGCTCTTCGGCTACGGACTGGTCCAGCTAGCCAACAGGCAACTCGCGGCCGGAGCCGGATGGCCGGACGTACGGCGCCTATTGCGCCGCCGCAGCCGCTGGCTGATCGCGTTCGGTTTCGCCCACGCGCTGCTGTTGTTCTTCGGCGACATCCTGGCCACCTACGGGCTGCTGGCGCTGATCCTCGCAGGCATGGTGCGGGCCCGCGACCGGGTGCTGCTCTGGGTAGCCGGCTTGTGGATCCTGGTGTTCGCCGCGATTGCCATGGTGCCGGCCTGGGCCCTCATCGCTGAGGGGTCGCCGCCGCTGCCCACCAGCGTCGAGTCACCGATCGAGGCGGTCGGCCAGCGGTTGGCAGTCTGGGCCGGACTCGGACCGATGCTGGCCCTCGACATCGTTACCCCGTTCCTGCTCGGTATCTGGGCGGCCCGGCGCCGGCTACTCGACGAACCGGGCCGGCATCGAGTCCTGCTGGCACGGGTCGCAACGGCCGGAATCGCCATCACGATCCTCGGCGGTACCCCGCTGGCACTGATCGACTCACGGCTCTGGACGGATTGGACGACGGGTACCGCAGTGCTGGCATATGCGGTGCACAGCGTGACCGGCATCGCCGGCGGGCTCGCCTACGCCGCATTGGCCGGCCTCGTCGCGCACCGCGTCGCCGACGCGCCAGGACGGGTGACCACCGCGCTCGCCGCCTGCGGGCAGCGGTCGCTCACCTGCTATCTGCTCCAATCCGTCGCATTCGTGGCGCTCTTCGCACCGTTCACCCTTGGACTGGGCGGGCGGCTCGGCGACGCCGGAGCATCAGCGCTGGCAATCGGCACCTGGCTGACAACCGTGCTGCTGGCCGAGCAGATGCGCCGGGTTGGATGGCGCGGACCGGCCGAGCAACTGCTTCGTCGGCTGACGTACACCGCTCGTCGAACCACCCCGCTGCGCGAGCCGAGCATCCGGTAGACCACCACCCGCAAACGCCGCGCAACCGGTTCCGCTCGCACAGCCCGATCCGCAAGCCACCTCGGCGCGCCGCGTGGCCGAGGTGGCCGCGGACGCCCTCGAACGGAGCAGCGGCCAGGACAGCCGCTGGATCAGGTTATTCAGGAGACGTTCCGGCCCTGACGCGCCCCGGACCATGACCACTTTGGCGATCCTGGTGGGCTGCGGCGAGGATCAGATAGACGGCGGCCGTCCAGGTGTAGGCACGGTCGCGCAGACCCGCTCCGGTCGCGGCGTTGAAGTTCTCGGCGAAGCCGGACGTTTCGCAGAGTTCGCGGAACCGGCCGCTGATGTCGTCGGCGAGGTCGTCGAGGCCGGCCCGGCGCAGGCCGTCCTCGATCAGCAGGGTGGCGGGCGCCCAGATCGGCCCGCGCCAGTAGCCGTCGTCGGCGTAACGGGGGGAGTCGAGCGGCTCGGTCGCCAGGCCGTACGGGGTGAGATGGGCCTTGAGGCAGGTGGCCAGGGTCGTACGGATCTCGGCCGGGAGGTCGGCGCCGAGGGCGATCGGCATGAGCGCGAGCAGGCTCGTACTGCTCGACGTCTCGCCCGTCTCAGGGTTGCGGGCCAGGAACCGGTTGCCGTCCCACAGGGTCGTCAGCAGCGCGGTCCGCAGCTGCTCGGCGGTTGCTTCCCAGTTCGCGGCCGCGTCGGTGTCGCCTAGTTCGGCGGCGAGGGTGCTCAGCTCCCGCACTTGCATGATCAGGAAGGTGGTGAGGTCGGCGGTTTCCAGCAGGCGTCCAGCGTCGAAGGTGGTCGCGTTGTCCCAGCCGCTGTCGTTGCCGTGCTGGTAGTGGGGGAGCGGGTGGCCGGGCGCGCGGCGCTGGGTGAGCCAGAATGTGGTCCAGTGGCTCAGCCTCCGGTAGGTCTCGGTGAGCTGGTCGCGGTCGAGTGGTGTCGGGAGGCGCCGCCGCAGGTGGCCGAGTGCCCAGCCGTGGATGGGTGGTTTGACGAAGTTGTAGAGGACCTCGGAGTGGGCGACGGAGTCCGGCAGGGCGCCGGTCGGGTCCTGGTGGTCGAACGGGATGTGGAATTGGTCCCAGGCCAGGTCCGGATCGCCGGCGGCGAGCGCCATCGCGTTGAAGCAGTGGTCCCAGCTCCAGACCTTGTCCATCCAGTGTTTGGACATCAGGACGGCGGGGCGGTGGAAGAATCCGCCAGGCGCCACGGTGGCCGACCACAGCACATAGGTGGCCAGTTCCGCGGCGGGTGTCCGGGCGTCGCGCCACGGGGCGACGGCCTGGAGGTACCGGCCGAACGTGTCGGCGGTGTTCCGCGCCACGTCGTCGAATGACGCTGTGGAGTGGTACGGGTCGCGGCTGGTCGCGTATTCCTCGATGACCACCTCCCAGGCTGGGCCGCCGGGCAGGTCGATATGGCGGTCGCCGGCGCCGAGCGATTCGGTTCCGGACGCGGTGGGCGAGCTGTCGCCGAGCACGGTGAGCCGGTAGCGCCGTCCGGTCTCGTAGGAGGTGAACACGTACGACGCGGCGCGCGGGTCCCGGTAGAGGTAGGTGCCGGAGAACGGCGTCAGCGTGGACGCCGCCGCCGCGATGCGCAGGCCGAGACCGGTGCCCCGCAGGCGGATCGTGTCGGCGGTCTCGTAGACCGCCTCGATCTCGCCGGCGGGATGTTCCCACTGCAACTTCGCCGGGCCGGCGACGACCCGGGCCTCGACCCGGCCGTCGGCGTGCCGGGGCTCGAAGCGCAGGACCGGGTGCATGCCGGACTGGTGCGAGACCAGGTGCAGGTCGGCGGCGTAGGTCTTCTCCGCGATGACCGGGGAGATGTCGAACCAGGACCCCGGATAGCTGAACGGGATGTCCTGGACGGAGAAGGTCGTGATCACGGACGGGATGCCTTTCGTCGGGGGCGTTCAGTCCTTGACGGCACCGGCGGTGACGCCGGCGGCCACGTAGCGCTGCGCCAGGATGAGCAGCAGCGTCGCGGGGATCGAGGCGACCACGGCGGTGGCCATGATCGCGTTCCATTGCTGGTTGTTGTTGCCGATGTAGTGGTAGATGCCCAGCGTGATGGGCTGGTGTTCGCCGCCGCCGTCGAGGGTCGCGGCGAACACGAAGTCCGACCAGGCCCAGAGGAACGCGAACAGGCTCACGGTGACGATGGCGTTTCGGCTGACCGGCAGGATCACCGAGACGAACGTCCGCCACCGCGAGGCGCCGTCGATCAGCGCGGCGTTGGTGAGTTCTTCCGGGATGCCCGACATGAAGGCCGCGAAGATCAGCACCCCGAACGGTACGGCGATGGTCGAGTCGGCCAGGATCAGGCCCGCGACCGAGTTGAGGATTCCGGCGCGCAGGTAGATGGCGTAGAAACCCATCGCCATGATGATGCCGGGGATCATTTGGGCGATCAGCAGGATGAAGCTGAGGACACCGCCGCCGCGCGGACGCAGCTTGGCCAGTGAGTAGCCGGCCGGGGCGGCCAGCGCGAGCGTCACGGCCACGGTGCCCAGCCCGACCAGCAGACTGGTGCCCAGGTACGGCAGTTGCTGGTCCAGGACCGCGCGATAGCCCTCCAGGGTGCCGTCGGACGGGAACAGGTGCGGAGGGTCGGCGCGCATGTCGGTGTCCTTGGTGAAGGACACATTGATCATCCAGTAGACCGGGAACAACATGGCGGCCGTCAGCACGAGACCGGCCACGGTCGTCAGCGCCCTCCTCATCGTGCCTGCCCGCGTTGTACCCGGATATACACCAGCCCGCACACCAGCGCCATGACGATCAGCAGGTTCCCCACCGCCGCACCCGGCCCGAACCGGGGCAGCAGACTGCCGAACCCCAGCCGGTACGACCAGGTGGCCAAGGTGGTGGACGCGTCAGCGGGACCCCCTCGGGTCATGATCCAGATAATGTCGAAGACCTTCAGCGTATAGACGAGTCCGAGCAGGATCGTGATAGCCGACACCGGGCGCAGCAGCGGGAACGTGACCCACCGGAAGCGCTGCCAGCCGGACGCGCCGTCGAGCGCCGCCGCCTCATGGATCTCCGGCGGTACGGCCTGCAGGCCGCTGTAGAGCACGACCAGATTGAACGGGATGCCGATCCAGATGTTGGCGATGATCACGCTGACCAGCGCCCACCGCGGATCCGTCAGCCAGTTCACCGGTCCGGCCCCGAGTGCCCTCAGAGCGGCGTTGACGACGCCGGATTCGCTGTTGAGCATCCACGACCAGCTCGAGGCGGAGACGATCAAGGGCAACAGCCAGGGTACGAGAAACACGGCGCGCAGTGTGGCGGAAAGCGGGAAGTGCCGGCGGAAGAACAGGGCGAGGGCCATGCCGATCGAGAACTGGAACGCCAGGCAGACCACGGTGAAGACGACGGTGCGGGTCAGCGCCGGCCAGAACGTGGGGTCGGCGAAGACAGTGCGGTAGTTGTCGAGCCCGGCGAAGGGTGCTCCACCGTGCACGAAGGAGCGCACGGTGTAGGAGCGCAGGCTCAGGTCGAGGTTGCGGTAGAGCGGATAGGCGTAGAACGCGCCGAGGTAGATCACGACCGGCGCGGCGAACGCCCATGCCCACCACTGCCCCGCTCGGCGCCGGCGTCGAGCGGCTGGGTCGTGCCGTCCTCCCGCCGGCGGCCGGGCCACGGCGGGAGGACGGTCCGTCACAGGTGTCGCCATGGTTACTTGGTGCTCGCGGCGGCCGTCGTCTGGGCCGCTTTCAGAGCATCCTGCGGGGACTTACCGCCCGAGAGGGCGGCCTGGAACGCGCCCCACAGCGGTTCGGAGATCTTCGGGTACTTGGTGCCGAGGTTGTCACTCGTCCGTCCCTTGGCCGCCTTGACCGCATCGACCCACACCTTCAGGTCGGGGTTCGCAGCCACCTGTTTGCCCTGTACGGCGTCGGTGGCGGCGATGTAGGACAGCGTGGTGTCGGTGGTGTACGCGTTGTCGGAGCTGGTCAGGCAGGCGATGAGCTTGGCGCTGGTGGCGTAACGGCCGGTGTCGTCCCGCACCGGTGCGGTGACGAACTCGCCGCCAGTGGGCGCCGGTGCGGTTCCACCCGTGCTGGACGGGATGGGGATGATCCCGTACTCGAAGCCGGTCTTCTTGGCGTTGGCCAGCTGCCAGGTGCCGTTCTCGGCGAAGGCGTAGGCGCCGCTCGCGAACTCCTGCCAGCTGGTCGTCTGCGTGTTGTTGATGACGGAGTTCGGGGCGTAGCCGTTCTTCAGCCAGTCGGTCCAGAGGGTGAGGGCGGAGACGGCCTGCGGCGAGTCGAGCTGGGTGAGGCCGGCGCCGGAGCCCCAGAACCAGGGCAGGAACTGGAAGCTGCCCTCCTCGGTGCCGATCGCTGAGAAGGTGATGCCCTTCTTGCCGACTGCTTTGACCTTCGCCAGGGCGGCGGTCAGGGACGCCCAGTCCTTGATCGTGGTGGGATCGACCTTGGCCGCGTCGAGAACCTTCTTGTTGTAGTAGAGCGCGAGGGTGTTGGCGCCGATCGGGACGCCGTACGTCTTGCCGTCGAGCTGGCCGGCCGCGAGCAGGTTGGGCTCGATCGTCGCGGTGTCGACCTTGGTGTCGTCGGTGGTGGTGAGCACACCGGCCTCCGCCAGGGTGGAGACCACTGGGTTGTCCACGATCAGCACGTCCGGCGAGTTGCCCTGCTGAGCGGCCAGGAGCGCCTTCGTGGTCAGGTCGGTGGTGTCGAAGCCGGTGCGCTTGACGGTGACGCCCGCGTCGGTGCCGCACTTGGTCAGCAGCTTGACCCAGTCGGACGAATTGTCGAACTGCGGGTACGGATCCCAGATGGTGAACTCCTGGGCCGACGCGCCGGACGACGGCGGACCGGCGTCGGAGCAGCCGCCGGCGAGCGCGGTCAGTGCCACAGCGAACAACGCGCAGCCGGCTGCCCGGCGGCTGATGGACGAGTTTCTCACGTCAAACAACTCCTGAATGCGGCATCAGCACGACGAGATTCGAATCGGTTCGACTACGTAGTTCGCCGACAGTAGGACTCCTTCCGAGCCGCGGTCAACACCTTGTTCGAGCGTTATCACCGCCTTCTGAAACATCTTGTTCATCTGGGCGGCATGCTGTTGACATCGGCGGATATCGCTGTCTAGCGTCGGCGGCGAACCGATTCGACACGACGGTGACCCTGCCGGCCGTCTCGGCGGCGGCATAGGTCAAGCTGCGAGGTCAGGGTGAGGAGGTACTCATGAACATCGGGGAGATCGCCCGCCGGGCCGGGGTGTCGCGCAGCACCGTGTCGTACGCGCTGAGCGGACGCCGGTCGGTGAGCGCGGAGACCAAACAGCGGATCCAAGCCGTGATCGACGAGATCGGTTACCGGCCGAACGCCGCCGCTCGTGCGCTGAAGGAGGGCCGGACCCGCACCCTCGGGCTGGTCATCCCGCCGGCCAGCCTGCGGCTGACCGACATGCAGCTCGGGTTCGTGGCCAGCGTCGTCGAGGCGGCCGCGCACGCGGATCTGGACGTGCTGCTCTCCCCGTCCGGCGGCGACCATGACCGGTCGTTCGAGCGGCTGATCTCCGGCCGCCGGGTCGACGGGATCATCCTCATGGAGATCAGGCTGGAGGACGAACGTGTCACCAGGTTGCAGCAGGAAGCGCTCCCGTTCGTCACCATCGGTCACACCGCTCACCCGCAAGGCACCTGCTGGGTCGACGTCGACTACGCCGAGCTGGTCGCCCGCAGCGTGCATCATCTGGCCGATCTCGGCCACCGCAGCATCGCCCTGCTCAACCGTTCCGCCGAACTGGTCGCCGCCGGGTACGGCCCGGCCCACCGTGCTCAGGCGGGGTTCGCCGAGGCCGTCGTGCTGCGGGGCCTGAGCGGGATCGAGCTGCCGTGCGCCGACGATCCCGCCGCCGGTGAGGAATGGTTCGAACAACTGCGCGAACGCCATCCGGAAGTCACCGCCGTCACCACGATCAACGAGGCGGCTCTGCCCGGCCTCCAGCGCGGCATCGAGCGGCTCAACGTCGCCATCCCGCGCGAGTTGTCCATCGCCGGGGTCGCCGCCCGGCACTGGGCCGAGGGCTTCCGCCCTCAGCTCACCGCGGCCGACGTGCCCACCCTCGAAATGGGCGCCCACGCCGTCGAACTGCTCCTCGAGCGGATCGCCGCGCCCACCAGCGCGCCGCGTCACCTGCTGCTCGCGCCGCCCATCTCCCTGCGCGACAGCACCGGACCCGCCCGCACCAACTGATCCGTCCACCCTCCCCCCGGGACGAGCCGCCGGCTCCTCCCGCGACTCCTGCTGTCCCCGTCCCCCAACCGGAGGCACTGTGAAACCCCCATCCCCGACCCGTACCCGCATCGTTCGGACCCTGGCCGGTGTTCTGGCCGCGCTGGGCGTCCTCGCCGCCCCGTCCCCGGCCCGCGCCGACGACCAGAGCATCAGCGTCAACTTCGCCGCGACCGGGGCCGCGCCGGCCTACCGGGCGTCCGGCTGGATCTACGGCATGACCGAGAACGGCGCCGCACCGCCGGACCACTTCTTCACCGACGTCAAATATCGGGCCATGCGGGCCGGCGGCGCCCAGTTGCCGGGCAGCGGCTGGGTCGGCGGCGGGTACGACCGCCGGTGGAACGCGACCCGGGCGCAGATGCTCCGCACCCAGGCTCTCGGCGGCACGTTCATCCTGCTGCCGCACGATCTGTGGGGTGCCGACGGCGCCGGCATCTCCCGCTTCCCCGGTGACAACGGGGACTGGACCGACTACAACAACTTCCTCACCCGGGTGATCGCCGACGTGCGCGCCACCGGTGTGCCGGTCCAGTGGGACATCTGGAACGAACCCAACCTCAGCATCTTCTGGAACCGGTCGCAGTCGCAGTACTTCGAACTGTGGCGGCGCACCTACCAGCGGCTGCGCGCCGACATGCCCGGGACCCTGATCGTGGGCCCGAGCCTGGCCGGCGTGCCCTCCACCACCGGAACCTGGTGGAACCAGTACCTCGACTACATCAAGGCCAACAACGCGGTGCCGGACATCATCAGCTGGCATTCCCTGCCCGGCGACCCGGTGGCCAACGTCGCCGCCGCGAACACCACACTCGATTCCCGCGGCATCGCGCACCCCCGTCCCTACCAGATCAACGAGTACGGCGCGTCGGACGAGCAGAACCCCGGCGACGGCGCCTGGTACATCGCCCGCCTCGAACGGGCCGGCGCCGACGGGCTTCGCGCCAACTGGGCCAGCGGCGGCAACCTGCACAACGACCTGGGCAACCTGCTCGTCCACTCCTCGGCCGGGCAGTACCAGCCGAAGGGCGAATGGTGGGTCTACCGCTACTACGCCCAACAGACCGGCACTGCCGTCGCCACCACGGCGTCCGCCGGTTACGACGCGTACGCCACCAAGACCGCCGGCAACGCCAAGGTCCTCATCGGCGGCGGCCGCACCACCGGCAACATCGCCGTCACCCTGCAAGGGCTCAACAGCACCAGCGGCGTCGTCGTCAACAACCAAGCCCGCGTACGCGTGCAGCGCATCCCTTACAACAACGGCGGCGCGGTCGCCGGTCCGACCACCGTGCAGGACCGCGTGGTCACGCTCAACGGCAACGCCACGACGGTGACCATCGCCAACACCACGATCACCGACGCCTACACCGTCACGCTGCTGCCGCCCACCGACGCGAGCTTCACCGGCGTCGCCGTCGCGCAACACAGTGGACAATGCTTGGACAACACCGACCTGCGCACCACCGACGGCAATCGCCAGCAACAGTTCTTCTGCGAGGGCGGCGACCAGCAGCAATGGGCCTTCCGCCCGGTGACCGGAGTCGCCGACACCTACACGGTCGTCAACCAGCAGAGCGGCAAGTGCCTCGACGTCAGTGGCGTGTCCACCGCCGACGGCGCCGCCGTGCACCAATGGACCTGCCTGAACGGCGCCCAGAACCAGCAGTTCACGCTGCGCCGGGTCAGCTACGCCGGCAACGACTCGCACGACTACCAGCTCGTCGCCCGGCACAGCGGCAAATGCGTCGACGTCAACGGCGTCTCCACCGCGGCCCGCGCGCTGATCCACCAATGGACCTGCAACCCCGCCTTACAAGGCAGCCCGCTCAACCAGACCTGGCGACTGCTCGGCCGATGACCCGTACTCCTGTGATGAGGGAATTGCCATGATCAATCGATCGTCCGGCCGACGTGTCCTCGTCCTCGCCGCCGTCCTGAGCCTGCTGTTCACCACGGCGGCCGTCAGCACCGGCGCGGGCCCCGCAGCGGCCGCAACCGTCGGAACCCCCACCCGCATCGTCGGCGGCCAGTCGGGCCGCTGCCTCGACGTCCCGAACTCCGCCACCACCAACGGCCTGCAGACCCAGCTGTACGACTGCGGGGGCGCCGCCGGTCAGGCCTGGACCTACACGAGCGGCAAGCAACTGACCGTGTACGGCACCAAGTGCCTGGACGCCTCCGGCCGCGGCACCACCAACGGCACCCCCGTCGTCATCTGGGACTGCCACGGCCAGACCAACCAGCAGTGGAACGTCAACGACAACGGCACGATCACCGGCGTGCAGTCCGGGCTCTGCCTCGACGCCACCGCGGCGGGCATCACCAACGGCACCAAGATCGTCCTGTGGGCCTGCAACGGCCAGGCCAACCAGCAGTGGGCCCAAGTCACCCCGGGCGGCGGCACCGGCGGAGGACCCTGTGACATCTACGCCGCCGGCGGCACCCCGTGCGTGGCGGCACACAGCACCGTACGAGCCCTCTACAGCTCGTACCGCGGCAACCTCTACCAGGTGCGGCGCGGCTCGGACAACACCAGCCGCAACATTGTCGCCCTCACCGGGGGCACGGCCGACGCCGCGAGCCAGGACTCCTTCTGCGCCGGCACCACCTGCGTGATCACCGTCGTCTACGACCAGTCCGGACGCGGCAACGACCTGTGGTACCAGGGTTCGTCCGCCGTACCGGGATCGCCGCAGAGCTCGCCCGCGGTCGCGACGACCGAGTCGCTCACCGTCGGCGGCTCCAAGGCCTACTCGCTCTACATCAAGCCGGGCAACAGCTACTGGCGCGACGGGCACCTGACCGGAGTCCCGACCGGCAGCGCACCTGAGGGCATGTACATGGTCACCAGCGGCACCCACGTCAACAGCGGCTGCTGCTTCGACTACGGCAACAGCGAGACCACCCGCAAGGCCGACGCCGCCGGCGCCATGGACGCGATCTACTTCGGCACGAGTTGCTGGTTCGGCGGCTGCTCCGGAACCGGGCCCTGGGTGCAGGCCGACCTCGAATGGGGCCTGTTCCCCGGCGGCAGCAGCACCTGGAACACCAACCAGCGGGCGTTCACCAGCAAGTTCGTCACCGCGACGCTGAAGAACAACGGCACCTCCCGGTTCGCTATCAAGGCCAGCAACGCCCAGAGCGGCAGTCTCTACACACTGTGGGACGGTTCGCTGCCGTCGGGCTACAGCCCGATGAAGAAGCAGGGAGCGATCGTGCTCGGCAGCGGCGGCGACTGCTGCAAGCCCGACGGCGGCGCCAACCAGAGCGCCGGAACGTTCTACGAAGGCGCCATGGTCGCCGGCTACCCATCGGACGCCACCGAGAACGCGCTACAGGCCAACATCACCGCGGCCGGCTACCGATGAACGGCCGGTTCCTGACGGGGCCATTTTCGGCGAGATCGGCGACACCGGCCTGCGCGCGGTGGCGGTCTGTGCCGTCCTGGCCGGGGCGTCGTCGTTCACCGCGATCTCGAAGTCGAACCAGCTAAGCGTGCCAGCTACCGAACCGGCCGGGGGTTTACCGGAGGGTTAATGGACTGGCGACTTGCGAACCGGTAGCGCTGCCGGTGTTGCTGGTGCGGTAGGTGTTCTGTCGCTTGGCCCTTTGACGTTCGGGCGGCGAGGACGCGGGGTGCGTCACGTGTGGCGGTGAGCTCCGATGTGGGCAGCTGTCACCACGGCCGGACGGCGAAGGGTAGGGCTCCATTCAGTCCGCCAGGGCCGGTTGTTCTTGACCTTTGTGGCCCTTGTTCATCAAGGGTTTGGTTCGTCCTCCGAGACTCACTTTTTGACCTAGTCACGGCTGGCATGAATGAGGTTCGATCTTGAAGGATGAAGATCCCGAGCGCTCGCAGTTCTCGCGGCGTCAACTGGTCAAGTACGCCGGCGTAGGTGCGACCCTGGCCGCTGCGAGCCCGCTAGTCGGTGGTGGCGCCGCCTGGGCGCACGACGACCGGCAGGACGACAACGACGACAAGCACGACAACTCACGTAGCCGGGTGTGGCGGGCCGGGGACCACCACATCCACTCGGAGTACAGCGGGGAGTTCGACACGTCGACGAATCCGCCCACGTTCTCCAAGGGCGCGGACGCGGTGTACCCGATCGTCACGAACGCGATCATGGCGAAGAACTTCGGTCTGACCTGGGCGATGTGCACCGACCACGGCGGGCCGACGCACTCGAAGGTGAACCTGGAGCAGGCGTATCCCGACCTGCTGCTCTCCCGCAAACTCGTCCCCGACGTGCTGCAGTTCTGGGGGATGGAGTTCGACGCCCCGGCGCTGGACCACCACACGCTGATGATCCCGCGTCATGATGACGAGGCGAAGATGCTCTTCGATCTGGAGAGCAAGTTTGCCAAGCGTGACCCGTTCCCCTCCGTCCCGGGCGGGGATACCGAGGCCAAGATGGTCGAGTTTCTGAAGTACGCCAAGGGCCTGCGGCAGAAGCCTCTCGTCATCGCGCACCACGCTTCCCGGTCGGCGACCGGTTACGGCGTCTGGGGGCAAGACACGCCGCACGAGTTCCGTAACGGCAACAACGCCGCGCCGGACATCTACGTCGGCTTCGAGGGCGCTCCCGGGCACCAGGCGGGCCCGCTGAACGGTGGATCCCGGGGCGGGTACGGCAGCTACCCGACCCACGGTGGCTACGACCAGATGACCGCGCGGGTCGGCGGGCTGTGGGACTCGCTGCTCGGTGAGGGACGACGGTGGTGGATCACCGCCACCTCGGACTCGCACGTGCACTGGACCCGCGGCGGTTCCGACTTCTGGCCGGGTGAGTACAGCAAGACGTACGTGCACGCACGGCAGGACTACGGCGACATCATGGACGGGCTGCGCAACGGCCGGATCTGGGTCACCACCGGTGACCTGATCACCAGCCTGGACCTCACTGCGAAGAGCCAGGGCAAGGACGCTGCGACGGGCGAGACCATCACCCTGAACCGCCGCAACCGCACTGACGTCGAGATCGAGATCAAGTTCCGGCCGCTGAACGGCGAGAACCACAACGGGGACCGTCCGCAGGTCCGGCGGGTCGACCTGATCGTCGGCCAGATCACCGGTCCGTCGGCCAACCTCGACGCCGACACCAACCCGACCACCAAGGTCGTGGCGCGGTTCGGCCCCCGCGATTGGCGCAAGCAGGGCAACGACTACGTCATCCAGCACACCCTGCGCAACGTCGAGACCGACATGTACGCCCGGGTACGTGGCACCAGCACCGACGAGGCCGAGCCGCTCGCCGACGGGCTGGAGAGCCCGTGGGAGGACTTGTGGTTCTACTCGAACCCGGTCTTCGTCCACGTCCGCTACTAGGAGCAGAACAGCAGGCCCGTCACCGGTCTTAACCCCGCCGTCGCTGATTTTGGCTGAGCGACATTGTGTTGGTGATGGGAGGCCGAGTCTCGTCCCTTCCGCCGGGCACGCCTGGCGGGAGGGACGAGACGGGGCATCATGGCCGCTCATCGTGGCGGTATGGGTAGTCCTGAGGCCGGATCGGCCATCCGAAGAGAACATCGGGGCGGACACCGCCCCGGAATGTGCCGACGGCGATGAGGGCCGGGCGCCGGGCCCGGTCAATCGGGCCCGGCCTGGGTGAGGGTCACGGCCAAGCGAACACCACCCACCTGCCAGTATCCAGCACGCACAATTCTGGATCAACAGCCCCTGGTGGAACTCACTCAGTCAGGGCGTCTCGCAGCGCGGCCCGCCCGGCCACGCCCAGCTTGGGATAGATCCGGTAGAGGTGAGTGCCGACCGTCCGGTGCGAGAGAAACAACTGGTCGGCGATCTCCTTGTTGGACAGGCCCTGCGCCGCGAGCCGCGCGATCTGCAGCTCCTGAGCGGTCAGATCCTTGTGGCGCGGGCCGGCGTCGGGGGAGACCTCGAGACCGGTGCTGCGCAACTCGGCCTCGGCCCGCTCGGTCCACGGACGGGCGCCGGCCCGCCGGAAGGCCGCCGCGGCGACGGTCAGATGCGTACGCGCCTCGGCGATGCGGCGACGGCGGCGCAACCATTCGCCGTACACCAGCTCGGTGCGGGCGACCTGCAACGGATAGTCGTGTGCGCCGACGACGGCGAGGGACGCCTCGAACAGCTCCTCCGGCTCGACGGAGATCAGGGCGCGAGCGCGCGGCAGGAGCATCCGGATCAGCGGGCTGTCGAACGAGCGGGCGTGTTCCTCGGCGGCGTCGAGCCGCTCGGCCAGCGCGCCGGTGTCGCTGTCGCGGCCGGACGCCTCGGCCAGGTCGGCGATCGCGACCAGGCCGAGACCGGGAAGATCGCACACGCCGGCCAGGTGGGCCCGGGCCTCCCAGAGGCGGCCGCCCACGAGGTGGGCCAGGCCGGTGCTCCACTGCTGCCACAGGCCGATGTCGACGCGGCCGTTGGGGTCGACGGCCCGGCTGCTCTCCAGGGCGGCGGTCATCGCGGCGGTGTCGCCGCGCCAGGCGTGGACGTGGGCGACGATCGCGCCGGCCATGCTCTGCGTGAGTGGCTGGTGGAGGTCGGCGGCCAGGCGACGTCCCTCGTCGGCGGTGGCGAGGGCGTCGTCGAGGTGGCCCTGGGTGGCGTAGGCCTGGCCCAGGCTGGTGAGGGAGGCGGCCAGCGTGCCGGCCGCCCCGGTGCGGCGGGCCAGGTCGGCCGAGATGCTTTGGAGGCGGACGGCGAGTGCCCAGTCGTGCGGCATATGACAGGCGAGGGCCATGCAGTGGGCCGACATGGCGGTGACCGGGTCCGGCGCGGCGCGCAGGAGCTCGGCGGCTGACTGCCCGTGGCGGGACGGGTTGAGCAGCGCGCCGATCACCGCGTCCCAGACGGTGCCGGCCGCGTACGGCAACGCCCGCAGATCCTGCTCGACGAGTCCCCGTACGGCCGGGGCGGCCGACGTGGCGGCGCACCGGATGGCGGTGGCGATCAGGAGGGTCAGCGCGGTCAGCCGCTCCTCCGGTGAGGTGGCCGTGGCGCCGGCCCGGCGGGCGATCGAACCGAGATCGAGCGGGTCGCGGTTGATCCCGCCGGTGGTCAAGCCGAGGTTGCTTTCGACGAGCCCGGCCCGCACCAGCACAGCCGGGTTGTCGGAGGTGACGGTCGCGTCCGCCGCCAGCTGCAGCGCGGCGGCGTCCAGTCCGGCCTGCCGCGCGGCGTCGGCCGCCCGGGCCAGGCGGTGGGCCCGGGTCGTGCCGGCCGGGGTCAGCTCAGCCGCCCGCTTCCAGGTGCGCATGGCGGAGCCGCCGTTTCCCTGGGCCATCAGGGTCACCGCGGCCCGATCGAGGTCGGCCGCTATCTCCTCGTGGGTGCCGGACGCGGCCGACGCCCGGTGCCAGGCGGCCCGAGGCTGGTCGGCCTCGCCGCTGAGGGCCTCGGCCAAGGCGAGGTGGGCCCGGGCCCGCCGGGGCCGGCCGGCCGCGTTGTACACAGCCGACAGCACGAGCGGGTGGCGGAACCGCAGTTCGTGGCCGGTGGTGCGGACGAGTCCGGCCTGTTCGGCCGGGGCGAGGTCGGCGAGGCCCAGGTCCAGCCGGTTGGCCGCCGCCTCGATTTCGCGGATCCACGGCTCGCTGCTGGCCGCGGCGATCAGCAGCAGATCCTGCGTCGGCCGGGGGAGACGTTCGACGCTGGCAGCGAAGGCCTGTTCGAGGCGGCTGGTCAGCGGCAGCCGGGCCGGCAACGCGATCGCCTCGGCCAGGCCCCCGTCGGTCACCCCGCGGGTCAACTCGACCAGGGCGAGGGGGTTGCCCTCGGCCTCGGCCAGGATGCGGTCGCGGGCCGGGCGGCCGAGCGCCGGGTCCAGGCCGGTGAGCAGCCGGGCCGCGTCGGTGTCGGAAAGCCGGCCGAGCGCGAGGCCGGGCAGGTTCAACGCAGCGAGCGGGTCGACGGCGCCGTCGCGGACGGTGGCGACGATCAGGATCGGGGCTTCGTCCAGGTGCTGGGCGACGAAGCCGATGATGCCGACGGTCCACTCGTCCATCCAGTGCACGTCCTCGAGCACGAGCAACAGCGGGCGTTCGGCCGCCAGCTCCTCCAGCAGACCGAGCACCGCCACCGACAGCAGGTGCCGGTCGGGGGCGACGTCGGGGCCGAGCCCGAACGCGCTGCGCAGGGCGTCGGCCTGCTGCAGAGGCAGCCGGTCGATCCGGCCGACGGCACCGTGCAGAAGCTGGTGCAGGCCGGCCATGCCGATCGACGCCTCACTCTGCACACCGGCGGTGACCAGCGTGGCGAAGCCGGCCGCGGCGGCCGCCTTCTCCAGGTGGCCGACGAGTGTCGACTTGCCGATGCCGGCCTCGCCTCGCACCACCACGGTGGCGGCGGTTCCCCCGGCCGCCTGGTCGAGGAGGCCGAGGAGCACGGACAGTTGTCGTTCGCGGCCGATCACGACAGGTCCTTGAGCGCGTCCCGGAGGGCGGCGCGGTTGGTGATCCCCAGTTTGGGAAAGGCGCGGTAGAGGTGTGATCCGACCGTGTGGTGGGAGAGGAAGAGCTGGTCGGCGATCTCCTTGTTCGACAGCCCGGTGGCGGCGAGACGGGCGATCTGCAGCTCCTGCGCGGTGAGAGGCGGCGCCGCGGACCGGGCCGACTGGGAGACGGTGACGCCGGCACCCCGCAGCCCGGCCTCGGCGCGGGCCGCCCACGGCTGGGTCCCGGCGTGGTGGAACGCGACTGCGGCCAGGGCCAGCTCGTCGCGAGCCGCGTCGACCCGCCGGCGGCGGCGCAGCCATTCGCCGAACAACAGCCGGGTACGCGCGCTCTGCAGGGGAAAGTCAGGGGCGAGGGCGGCCCGGAAATGCTGCTCGGCCTCGTCGGTGTCGCCGGCGAGCAGGGCGCGGCTGCGGTGCACGAGCAGGCGCGGCAACAGCGCCGGGAACCCCCGGATCATCCGATCGACGGCGGCGACGAGCGGAACGGCACGATCGGCGGCGCCGCAGCGAACGGCCGCCTCGGTGAGGTCGGCGACGACCACCGGTGCAAAGTCCGGATGGACGGCCGCCTGGAGCAGCTCGGCGAGCGCGTCGTCGTTCCGTCCGCTGGTGAGTGCCTCCAGGCCGAGCGTCCAGTGCCTCAGCCCGGCCAGGTCACCGCGGGCAATTCCGGTGAGCTGGTCGGCTGCCGTGAGCGCCTCGGTGAAGCCGTCGCCACGCCAGGCGGCCACGTGAGCGGTGAGCATGGCACCGTGTGCGGCGATGACCGGCAGGCCGAGATCAACACCGTGCCGCCACGCCTCATCGGCCGCGGTCAGGGCCTCCGGCAGGTGCCCCCGCACCAGGAGGTTGCGCCCCTGCCGGGCCTGCACACTGACCAGATCGGAGAGTGCTCCGGACCGCCGGTAGCCGACGGTCGCGGCCGACCAGCAGTGGCCGGCCACGGTCCAGTCGTGCACCGACTCCGCCGCCGACCCGAAACCATTCGCGACAAAAGTCGGGATGTTCGATATATCGGCGGAAATCTGTTCGGCGGCCGCGGTGAGTTGTTCGGCGTGGCGCTCGGCGTCGAGGAACGCCCGGCCCATCATCATCCGCAGGTCATCGTCGGCGAGCGTCAGTCTTTCCAGCTCGACGAGGACCGCTGGACTGGCACCGGGGTCGGGGCGCAGCCGGCACTCGACGGCGGCGAACAGAAGCAGGGTGGCGGCGAGATTCCGGTCGACCGGCGCCACGCGACGGGCGGCATGCGTCACGTCTTCGATGCTCGGGCTCTCGGCGTTCGCGTGCAGCGCCAGGGTCTCTTCGATGATCACGATATGGGCCAGGACCACCGGGTCGGTAGTGATCTTGCGGGCTGCGGCGGTGAGCCGCAGGGTGGCGGCGATCAGACCGGCCTGGCGGGCGTCGTCACCGGCCAGGGTCAGCCGGCGGGCGGCCAAGACCGGGTCGGGCGACAACTCCGCCGCTCGCTCGTGGTAGCGCATCGCGGCGCCGAGGTTGCCGCGCTTGCGGGCCAGGCCGGCCGCGGTCTCCAGGTCGCGCGCGACGTGCTCGTCCCGGCCGACGGTGGCGGCCGACCGGTGCCAGGCCGAGCGTTCAGGGTCGCTGGCGTGCACGGCGGCGAGGGCCCGGTGGGCGGCGATCCGGCGAGGGAACGACGCGCCCCCGTACACCGCGGATTGAACGAGCGGATGGCGGAACGCCAGCCGTCCCCCGGTGGCCCGGACCATTCCGGCCGCCTCGGCCCGCCGCACCTGATCCTCGGCGTCGTCGATGCCGAGATGCCCGGCCGCGGCGGCGACGCCGGCCACGTCGGCGTCACCGCACGCGGTCAGCAGCAGCACGTCCTGGACCGGCGTGGGTAGGGCGCCGATCTGATCGGAGAACGTGTTCTCCAGCCGTACGCTCAGTGGCAGCCGGTCGGGAAGACTGGACGAGCCGAGCAGCCCCCGGTCGAGCAGGCCGCGGGAAAGCTCGACCAGAGCGAGCGGGTTACCCTCGGCCTCGCGCAGCACCCGCTCGCGCAGCACCCGGTTCAGCGCCGGGCTGGCCTCGGCCAGCAGGCCCGCCGCGTCGGCCTCGGCGAGCCGGCCGAGCGGCAGTTCGGGCAGACCCAGCTCGGTGACCGGATCGGGCCCGTCCGAGCGGCAGGTGACAAGCATGACGATCGGGCTCTCCCGGATCCGGTGCCCGACGAAGCCGACCATCGCGACCGTCGGCTGATCCATCCACTGGATGTCCTCGACGATCACCAGCAGCGGGCGCTCCTCAGCGATCTCTTCCAGCACGCCGAGGACCGCCACCGACAGCAGCAGTTGCTCGGGTGCGGTGCTCGGGCCCACGCCGAACGCGCTGAGCAGGGCCGCGCGCTGACGTTCCGGGAGCGCCCCGGCGCGGTCGACGACCGCGTGCAGCAGTTGCTGAAGGCCGGCCAGCCCGGCGGGGCTGCTCTCCCGCTGCACCCCGGCGCAGGCCAGAACCCGGAAACCGAGCTTGACTGCGCGGGCGCGGGCGTCTTCGACGAGAGTCGATTTACCGATGCCGGCCGCCCCGCTGACCAGCAGGGCGCTTCCGCGGGCACCGGCCTCGGCCAGAAGGCCGTGCAGTGTTGCCTGTTCGCGCCCCCTCCCGATCACTCCGTGACGATACGCCGGAGCTGGTCAATTAAGTAGACGACCTAACAGACACGGTCGGAGAGCCGTAGGTGAATGACAGATGCCACGCCGGTGGCCTTGCCGAAGACTTCCGGCATGACTTCTCCCGTTGTCTTCATCCACGGCCTGTGGTTGCACGCGTCGTCGTGGCAGCCGTGGATCGACCTGTTCTCCGAGCGCGGCTACCGGGCGACCGCACCGGGCTGGCCCGGGGACGCCGCGACTGTCGAGCAGACCCGCGCCAACCCGGACGCCCTGGCCGGGCACGGCATCGACGACGTCGTCGAGCACTACTCCCGGATCATCGAGGGCTTCGACACCAAGCCGATCCTGATCGGGCACTCCTTCGGCGGCATGATTGCCCAGAAGCTGCTCGGCCTCGACCTCGGTGCCGCCGCGGTGGCCGTCGACGCCGCCCAGATCAAGGGCGTGCTGCCGCTGCCGCTGTCGACCCTGCGCTCCGGTTTCCCCGTGCTGGGCAACCCGGCCAACAACGGCCGGGCCGTCTCGCTGACCCCCGAGCAGTTCCGGTACGCGTTCGGCAACGCGATCAGCGAACAGGAGTCGCGCGAGCTGTACGACCAGTGGTCGATCCCGGCCCCCGGCAGGCCGCTGTTCGAGGCGGCCGCGGCCAACTTCAACCCGCACTCGCCGGCCAAGGTCGACACCCGCAACGAGTCCCGGGGTCCGCTGCTGCTGATGGCCGGCGGCAAGGACCACACCGTTCCCGAGACCGTGGTGCGGGCGACCCTCAAGCAGTACCGCCACTCGCACGCTGTCACCGACATTGTCGACTTCCCGAACAAGGCCCACTCGCTGACCATCGACAGCGGCTGGCGTGAGGTCGCCGAGACCGCGCTGACCTGGCTGAAGGAGCAGGGCCTGTGAAAAAGCTCGCGGCACTGCTCGTGGCCGTACTGGCGCTCGCGATTCCGTCGGCGGCCGCCGGACACGACCGAGGCTTGGCCGACAGCCGTCTGCCGGCCGGTTTCACCGAGCGCAAGGTCCACGGCATCAACTACGTCAAGGGTGGCCACGGCCCGGTGCTGGTGCTGCTGCACGGCTACCCCGAGACCTGGTACGAGTGGAACGCGATCCTGCCCGCGCTCTCCGCCCACTACACGGTGGTCGCGCCCGACCTGCCCGGCGCCGGTAAGAGCGACGCCCCGGCCACCGGCTACGACAAGAAGACGATGGCCGCCTCGATCCACGGGCTGCTCGTCACGCTCGGGCTCGACAAGGACATCCGCCTGGTCGGGCACGACATCGGCACGATGGTGGCCTACGCGTACGCCGCCGCCCACCCAGCCGAGGTCAAGAAGCTGGTGCTGAGCGAGGCGCCGATTCCCGACAAGGGCCTCTACTCGTTCCCGGCGCTGTCGGCCGACGGCCCCGGCCCCTGGCAATTCGGGTTCTTCACCCTCACTAACGGCCTGCCCGAGCAGTCGGTGCGCGGCCGCGAAGAGCAGTGGGTGCAGGGCTTCACCGACCACCTCGAGGTAATCAAGGACGGCGTCGGCCCCGACGACGTACGCGTCTTCGGGCACTACCTGAAGGACCCCACGCACCTCAAGGCGAGTTTCGAGTGGTTCCGGGCGTTCCCGGCCGACATCGCCGACAACGAGGTCAACCAGCAGCACAAGCTGACGATGCCGGTGCTCGCGATCGCCGCCGACCACAGCCTCAAGGACACCCTCGAGAAGCAGGTCCCGAACTACGCCACCGACGTCAAGTCGGTGATCATCGCGAACTCGGGCCACTGGATATACGAGGAACACCCGGCCGAGATGACCCAGCGCCTGCTCACCTTCCTGCGATAGGTTCCCCATGGATCTTTCTCTTTCGGGCAAGAAAGTCCTGGTCACCGGGGCGAGCAAAGGCATCGGGCTGGCGATCGTGCGGGCCTTGGCGGCCGAGGGCGCGACCGTCGTCGCCGGTTCCCGCACCACGACGCCGGAGCTGGCCGCCCTTCCGGTGCACCCGGTCAACGCCGACCTGAGCACCCCCCACGGTCCGGCCGCGCTGGTCGAAGCGGCAGTGCCGATCCTGGGTGGCCGCCTCGACGTCCTGGTCAACAACGTCGGCGGCGTGCATCCGCGTACCGGAGGTTTCCTCTCGGTCACCGACGACGAGTGGCTGCAAACACTCAACATCAACTTCATTTCCGCCGTACGGGTGACCCGCGCCGCCCTTCCGCACCTGCTCGACCAGGGCGGGGCGATCGTCACCGTCAGCTCGGTCAACGCGTCGCTGCCGGATCCCCTCGTCATCGACTACAGCGCGAGCAAGGCGGCCCTGTCCAACTTCTCCAAGGCCCTGTCCAAAGAGGTGGGGCCCCGAGGCGTACGCGTCAACGCGATCAGCCCCGGCCCGGTCGAGACCGACCTGTGGCTGGGCGCCGGCGGCGTCGCCGAGACCGTCGGCGGCGCGGCCGGCCTGACCCCCGAGGACGTCGCCAAGGGAGCGGTCAGCGGCACCGCCACCGGCCGCTTCACCCGGCCCGACGAGGTCGCCGACCTGGTACTGCTCCTGGCGAGCGGCCGGGCCGGCAACGTCACCGGCGCCGACGTCCTCATCGACGGCGGCCTCACCCAATCACTCTGATCGCCGCTTTTACCGAAAGGCACCACCAGTGATCGACAACCTGCGGGCAACCGTCACCGGTCCCGTACTCCAGCCCGGCGACCCCGGCTACACGGAGGAACTGCACACCTACAACCTGACGGTCGTGCACACGCCGTCGGTCGTCGTCGGCGCCGCGAGTGCCGCCGACGTCCAGGCCGCCGTGCGCTACGCCGCGGCAACCGAGCTGCCCGTCGCAGTGCTGGGCGCCGGGCACGGCAGCTCGGTGTCCTCGGACGGCTCGGTGCTGATCACCACCCGGCGGTTGACCGGCCTCACTATCGACGAGAACGCCCGGACCGCCCGGGTCGAGGCGGGCGTCCGCTGGGCCGACTTCATCGAGCAGGCCGGCAAATTCGGGCTCGCCGGCCTCAACGGCTCGTCGCCGACGGTCACCGTGGTGTCGTACACCCTGGGTGGTGGTCTTGGCCCGTTCGGCCGGAAGCATGGCTATGCGGCCGACCACGTGACCGCCCTCGAGGTCGTCACTGCCGACGGTGAGCTGCGACGCGTCACGGCCGACACCGAGCCTGACCTGTTCTGGGCGCTACGCGGCGGTAAGGGCAACTTCGGCGTGGTGGTCGCGATCGAGTTCGACCTCTTTCCCATCCGTACGTTCTATGGGGGTGGCATCTTCTTCCCCGGCGAACTGGCGCCGCAGGTGCTGCACCTGTTCCGGGAGTGGACCGCTGACCTGCCGGAGGAGATGTCGGCCTCGGTAGGGCTCCTGCACCTGCCGCCGCTGCCGTTCGTGCCGGAGCCGCTGCGCGGCCGGCTCGTCGCCCACCTGCGGATCACCTACCTCGGCGACCCGGCCGATGGCGAACGGCTGATCGCGCCGTTCCGGGCACTCGGCGAGCCGATCATCGACGCGGTCAGCGAGCTGCCCTACGCGGCGATCGCGTCCGTCCACAGCGACCCGATTGACCCGCTTCCGCTGTACGAGCACGGCGCCCTGCTGCACTCGCTGCCGGCTGAGGCAGTCGACGAATTCCTGCGCCTGGCCGGTCCGGAGGCCGTGTCGCCGCTGGTATTGGCCGAGATCCGGCACATGGGCGGTGCGCTGTCGCGGCCGCCGACGGTGCCGAACGCGGTCGGGAACCGCGACGACACGTTGTTCACCGTGTTCCTGGTGGCCGCGGGCGGTCCGCCCGACGCGTCGGCTCTGCACGGCTATGAGCAGCGGTTGATCGACGCTCTTTCGCCGTGGTCGACTGGGCGCCGCTACCTCAACTTCCTGTTCGGTGGCAACGACGCCACCGTCGAGAGCGCGGCGCTGGCCTGGACTCCCGCAGACTATCCGCGGCTGCGGGAGATCAAGCGGCGCTACGACCCGGCCAACCTGTTCCGGATCAACCACAACATCCCGCCCGCCGTCCTTTCCGACTGAGCCGCGGCCGCGCTGCCCAGCGCCACGCATGACCTGACCGCGGCCCGCGCGGCCAGGAGCGGAGCGGTGCCGGCATCGTGCCCGCTCCCTATTACCCGAACGCGGCCGGCATGCGCCCCGTCGCGGACCGCGTGACCAGCGGGGTCATCATCAGCGCGCGGGCAGGTGCTGCGAGAGGAACAGGGCGGCGCGGTCCAAGGCGAAGCCGGCCTCGTCGAGCTGGCCGATGAAGGATTGGAAGACGTGCGGGACACCGGCGGTGATATCGAGGATGACGTCGACTTCGGCGTCGCGGGCCCGCTGTGCCAGCCGCACCGAGTCGTCGAGCAGCAGCTCGTTCGTGCCGGCCTGCAGCAGGATCGGTGGGAAACCCGTCAGATCGGCGAGCACCGCGGGCGCAGCCAGTGGCTGGTTCGGGTCTTGACCGCCGAGATACATCGCCGCGGTGTGACCCATGCCCTCCTTGGTGAAGAACGGGTCGATGCCCTGCTTGGTGTCGAAGGACGCGCCCGACCGGGTGTGGTCGAGGCCGGGCGAGAACGCGACGAGCGAACCTGGCATCGGCAGCCCAGCGTTCCGTGCCGCGAGCGTCGTGGTGATCGTGAGGCCGCCGCCGGCCGAGTCACCGGCGAACGCGATCGATGCGGCATCGGTGCCCTCGTCGAGCAGCGCCCGATACGTCGCAAGGCAGTCCTGGATACCGGCAGGGAACGGATGTTCCGGGGCGAGCCGGTAGTCGATGGAGATCGCCCGCATCCCTGTCCGGGTGACCAGGCCGGCGGTCAGGCCCATCGCGGTTCGCGGTGAGCCGAGCGCGAACGAGCCGCCGTGGAAATACAGGATCGTGCCCGGCCGAGTCACGCCCGCCTCCGGTTGGACCAGGACCGCCGGACGACCGGCCAGCGTCAAGTCGGAGGCGCGCACCGGCGGAACCGGGAACAGCCCCATGAGGGCGGCGAAGTCCTCCCGCATCTTCTCGACTGGTTCGGGAGCGAAGCCCTTGCGGCCCTTGCGGAGCATCGCGTCGACGTCTGCCCGTTGTTGCCTGCTCATATTCAGCGTCTTCCAGTCGCGGTAAATTACATGCCGTGGAAGCTAATATACTTGCCGCGGCATCTTTCTCGGATGCGGAACGGATCACACTCGCGGCGGCCTTCAGCCATCTCGTTCGCTGTGAGACCCGGCTCTACAACGGCCTCAACGAGGCGCTGCGACAAACCCACGGCATCGTCGCGTCACAGTTCGAGTTCCTGAGCTACCTGCGAGACCATCCCGGCTCGCGTGTCGCTGACCTCGCGGAGTTCTACGCCGTCGGGGTAGGCGCGACCAGTAAAGGCGTCAGCCGGCTGGAAGCCCGAGGATGGGTGCGGCGTGTGGCCAACCCCGCCGACGGGCGCTCGCTGCTGCTGGAACTGACGCCTCTCGGCACCGAACTCACCGATCTCGCCGAGACCACGTTCCAGCAGTACCTGCTCAAACGCATCGGCCAGACGCTGGAACCGGATCAGATCGAAGCGGTTGGCAGGGCTCTGGCCCAGCTACGCGCCGCACTCGAACGCGACGGCATCGGCATCCCCGTCGGCTGAACAGCCACACGCCCCTTGCGGCGATGGATGCAGCCGACGGAGCAGCTTGGGAGCAACAGGGTGTCGCCATTTGCGCTGAACCGCGTCCAACGGCTTTTAGCTGCTTCGAACTGCGCCGCGTTTCTCCAGGTCGTTTGCGTTTGACCTAGTCAGCGTGTTGTGGGCCGTCCGTTTTCACACCGGAGAGGTCACTGGTTCGATCCCAGTATCGCCCACGAGTCGGAGGCGGTCTGTGTCCACGGAATGCGTGGACCGGGCCGCCTCATTCCTTTTGCGCGACTTCGTCGCGCGAGCGGGGGCTGCGCCACCCGCACCCCCACTGCCGCTGTCCTTGTGGGTGGGGGCTGGGGCTGGAAGGTGGCTTCGCCACCCTCGGCCTGGTGGTCTTGCTTGAGGTGTGGCTGCGGCGCCCTCGGCCTGGTGGTCTTACTTGAGGTGTGGCTGCGCCAGCCTCGGGCCGGTGGTCGTGCTTGAGGTGAGGCTTTGCCGCCCTCGGTCTGGCTTCGCCGGCTGTGAACTGGCTTCGCCGGTCTCGGCCGGGCCCCGTTACCGCTGACCCGGATCAGGGTGCCCTGCGGGCGTTCTACAACCTTCTCGGACGTCGCTGTCGCGGGGGGATGGGCCATTCCCAGGCGTCGCTTTGGCGGCCGTGCCGCAACTGGCCGGACTCGACAACTGTCGTGCACCACAACATCAACGAATGCGCACTCGCTGTGGCTAGGCCGGGGCCGAAAGGAACCCGTAAGCCGATGGAGCATCGACCGCTGTCGCGGTCAGCCGGTCCATCGGTCGCCCCTACGCCAGGAGCCGCCGCATGCCGCAACTGTCAAACAAGTTCTCGACCGGCGTGAGTGTCGTCGCTGTCGCGCTCTCCGCGGGACTCGCGACGACCGCCATCACCCCGACCCGGGCCGCCGCGGCGAACGCCGTGACGTACGACTCGGCCGTGCTGGCCGACCGCCCCCTCGGCTACTGGCCGTTGAACGAGTCCTCGGGACAGGTGCGGGACCTGACCGGCAACTTCGCCGCCTCCACAGTGTCCATCGGGAAGCTGGGGGGCGAGGGCGCCGTCGGCACCGGCGCGTCGTTCGACGGTGTCCGGCAGCAGATTCGGGTTCCCTACAAGTCGACGATGCGGCTGCCCACCTCGTTCAGCATGGAGGTCTGGGCGAAGCTGCCGGAGAACCCGCAGACGACCGGCTGGCCGACCATCTTCAGCCGGGGCGCCACCACGGCGGGCCGCTTCGGTTCCGCGATGTGGGTCTCCTCGGACGCTGCGCACACCGTGCACTTCAAGCGCAACGGCCTTGACCTGGGAACCACGCGGGGACTCAGCTCATCGTCGTATCGTCAGCTGGTGTTCACCTTCGACGGCACCACTCGCCGGTGGAGCTGGTTCGTGGACGGCACCCTCGACAACACCGGTGCCGCCGCCGGCCTGGCGGGTACGGACACGGAGACCGCGCCGCTCGCGATCGGCACGATGCTGAACTCCGCGACGGCCTCGCCGGTGCAGTACGGCCGCCTCAAGCTGGACAACATCTCGATCTATCCGACGGCCCTGTCCGCCTCGCGGGTGGCGGCTCACTTCGCCGCGGCGCGGCCGTCGAGCACACCGGCGAGCACCACGCCGGCTTCCACGCCGGTCAGCACGAACCCGACTACTGCTCCGACGACCACGCCCACCTCACCCGCGCCGGTCACGAGCACGCCGACCGGCGGAACCGGCACCAATCGCTACGTGGCCGGTGTGGCGCTGGGTTTCGGAGCGCCGTGGAGCAGCCGTCGTGCCGCCGACTTCCAGGCCATGCGTGCCGCGAACGCGACCTGGATCCGCGCTGACCTCGGCTGGCAGTACCTGGAGCCGGTTCAGGGCGACTGGCGTTGGACCAACTTCGACGCCGTCATTGCTGACGCCAACGCCAGCGGCCTGCGCTACCTGGCGATCCTGCACACCGTGCCGGGCTGGGCGAACAACAACGTCGGCGACTACGGCCCGGCTCGTGACACCTCGCTGCTGACCAACTACTGCTACCGGACCGCCAAGCGCTACATCCCGATGGGGGTGACGGACTACGAGATCGGCAACGAGGTCAACCTGCCGCACCCGGGCCTGATGACACCGGATGGCGCGTCGTACGCCCGTGACACTTTGGTGCCGTGCGTCGCCGGCGTCCGCAAGGCCGCCGCCGAGCTCGGCACGAAGGCTTCGGTTGTCTTCGGCGCCCTCGCACCCACCGAGTGGACCGGCGGAGCCGACGCGTTCCAGTTCTTGACCGATGCCTACGCCAACGGCGCGAAGGGTCTCGTTGACGCTCTCGGCTGGCACCCGTACACCGGCAGCTTCACCCCGGCGGCCAGCGAGCACATGAACGCCGATTCGGCCCGGCTGAACAGCATCATGGTCGCGAACGGCGACGGAGCCAAGAAGATCTGGGCGACCGAGTACGGGCAGCCGTCCGGCGGACCGTACTCCGTCACCGAGGAGCGGCAGGCGGCAGACCTCTCCGAGGCTCTTGACGTCTGGTACGCCAAGCCCTTCGCGGGACCGATGTTCTACTACAACGGCCGTGACACGGGGACCGCGCCGGACGATCGTGAGCAGCATTTCGGTCTCCTGCGCAACGACGGGTCCGAGAAGCCGGCGTACGGGATGCTGAAGTCGCGCCTGACTCGCTGACCGGACGGACCAACCGCCGCGGGGTGCGCTCAGCGCACCCCGCGGCGGCGCCTGGCCGGTCAGCGAGTCAGGCCGTGGCACGCCGTACTCGTTAGGGGTCGTGGCCGGTGCCGCCCGGTAGATTCCCGATCATGACGGTCGCGCGGGAGGTCGAGGGCCGCCCGCGCCGAGAAAAGCGGGCAAGGACGCCGCTTCCGTGGCTGGTGGTGGCTCCGGGGCTGGTCTGGGGTGTCCTTCGCGTCACCGGGGCGCAGGTCGACGCCGCAACGCAACTGATCGCCTTCACACCGTACGCCGCACTCTGGTCTGTTCTTCTCTTCCTGCTGGCCTTGACCTTCCGGCGATGGTGGGCGGCCGTGGTCGCCGCGCTTGCCGCCGGGCTGCTCCTGGGTGCCGTCACACCCCGAGCGATCGGCGCGGGCGACCGTGGCCCGCGTGACGGGGTCACGCTGCCGGTGATGAGCGCGAACCTGCGGGCCGGTGGGGCTGACCCGGCCACCGTCGTCCGGCTGGTCCGCGACAATCACGTCGGCGTTCTCGCGTTGCAGGAATTCACCCGGGAAAGCCGAGCGGCACTGACCGCGGCCGGGCTCGACGTCCTGCTGCCGTACGCCTCGCTCGCCTCTGCGGATCCCCGCGACGACACCGGGTCGGCGCTGTACTCCCGGTATCCGATCAGCGACGCCGGCTCGCGGCTCAACAGGGGCGGCTTTCGCCAGGCCTATGGGCAGATCCAGCCGTCCGGCGCCGGACCACTGCTGGTCGAGTCGGTGCACACCCTCGCGCCCGCCTCCCGTGCGAGGGTCGACGGCTGGCAGCGGGATCTCGCCGACCAGCCGGTACCGGACCCGGGCGCCCCTCCACAGGTCCTGCTGGGTGATTTCAACGCGACCCTCGACCACCGCCCGTTCCGCGATCTCGTCGAGCGCGGCTACCGCGACGTGGCAGACACCGTCGGCGGGGGCCTGCGCCCCACCTGGGGACCGTTCGGCATCCAGCCGCTCCGGCTCCTCACGCTCGACCACGTGCTGGCCGATCGGCGCATCGGGGTGGTGTCCCTGTCGGTCCGGGACCTGGCGAACAGTGACCACCGCGCGCTGCTGGCCACCCTACGAATTCCCGCGCCCGGCGCTTCGTGAGGCGTACAGCGGCAAGGTGACCTGGTCACGCAGCGCGGCGTAACTGTGCAGAAGCGCGGCCGAGTGCCGGGTCCAGGAGAAGTTCTCGGCCGCGTACGCGCGGGACCAGCGCCCCATGCGCTCCCGCCGGGCCGGGTCGGCGGCGAGCACGGTCAGCGCGCCGCGGATCGCGTCCGCATCCCGGGGCAGCAGGCAGACGTGGTCGCGGTCCAGCCCGTACGGCGCGTAGCCCGGATCGTCGGTGGTGAGCACCGGCAGCCCGGAGGCCATCGCCTCCTGCACGGTGAGCGGGAAACCCTCGGACGCCGACGGCAGCGCGAACACGTCGCACGCCCGGTACGTCTCCGCCAGCCGCGCCGGGGTGAGTCGACCGAGGTGGTGCAGGCCGGGACCGGAGGCCGGCAGGTCCGCATGCCCGTCGCCCGCGAAGACGAGGTCGTACTCCGGGCCGGCCGCGGCGCGCAGGAGGTCGTACCCCTTCTTGGGAACGAGCCGCCCGGCGAAGAGCACCAGAACGCGGTCCTCGGGAAGGCCGGCCCGCCGGCGGATAGCCCGTCGTTCTTCGAGGGACGCGCACGGTCTGAAGAGATGAACGTCGACGCCGTTGGGCAGATGCTGGATCCGGTCACGCCGGCCGCCGTACTCCGCGGCGAACTCCGCCACCGACTCGTTCACGACGAACACCCGTTCTGCCCGCCGAAGCAGCCGGCGGCCGGCGGTCGCCCAGACGACCCGTTGAGCCGTCCGGACTATCGAGGCTGGATGGTCGACGAGGGCCACATGCTGGGTCATGACCAGCGGGGTGCGGGTTGCCGCCGCCGCGAGACCGGCGGCCCACGAGGTCAGGTAGGCCCCGTCGTGCACGTGCACCACATCGGCCCACCTCGCCCAGCGCCGACTTCGAGCGAGCAACTGCGGCCCCGGCACGGGGAACGGGACACCGGCCCGCCGCTGCAGCACATCCCAGGCCGGTACGCGCACCACCCGGGCGCCGTCGCCCAGCGTCGCCATCCCGGAGGGACGGCCGCTGGTCAGCACGACCGGGTCGGCGCCGGCGGCCGCGAGGTGCCGAGCCTGCTCGGCCACGACGTTCTCGATGCCACCCAGGTGCGGCGGGAAGTAGTGGCTGACCAGAAGCACCCGTGGACTGCGGGCCCGGTCCGTCACGCCAGCGCCTCGGCGTAGGCCGCCTTCAGACGTTCCACCGTCGCCGTCCAGGTGTACGAACCGGCGGCTTCGGCGCTGCGGCGGGCCAGCCGCTCGAAGGTTTCCCCGTCGGAGGCGATCGCGTCGAGGCCGGCGGCGAGCGCCGCCGGGGTGGGTTCCACCAGCATCGCGACGCCGTCCAGCAGTTCGACGTTGCCTGGCACCGCGGTCGCCACGATCGGTAGACCGGCGGCCATCGCCTCGAGGGCGACCAGCGGCATGCCTTCCCGGTCCGAGGGCAGCACAAAAGCGTCGGCGGCCGCGTACATGGAACGCAGTTCGGCATCGATGCGCGATCCGGCAAAGGTGACGTTGGTCAGCCTGAGTGCCCGGGCGCGCTCGCCGAGCATCGCCCGCTGCTCGCCGTCGCCCACCACGGTGAGACGCACCGGGCGCCGGCAACGGGACACCGCGTCGAGCAGGCGGGTGACGCCCTTCTGCGGGCTGAGCCGGCCGACGTACAGCAGGTTGAGCGGCTCCGCGTGGGTCCGCGCGCGGCGCGGCGGCAGGAAATACTCCTCGCCGACGCCGTTCGGGATCACGTGGATGCGGTTTCGCGGCACGGTGTAGGTGCGCTCGACGAAGCCGACCTGTGCCTCGGTGAGCACCAGGACGCCGGCGGCGGCCCGCAACACCCGCGCGTAGAGGTGCTTCTTGTAATAGGGCAGCAACCATCCCATCGGGCCGGACGCGTAGGCGTCGAGGTGGAAGTGGACCAGGAAGCGCTGGCCGCGAAGCCGAGCCAGCAGGGCGAGAACCTCGGGGATCAGGGCATGCGCGCTGTGCAGGTGCAGCACCGTGTCCCGGGGTGTGCGCAGCAGGGAGAGCACCAGGCCGGGCGCGATCGGCGTGTGCGCGATCTCCCAGCACAGATGCCGGAGGATGCGTACGCCACCGGTCCGCACCCGGCGCGGCGCACCCCCCGCACCGAGCGTCGTGGTCAGGACCGTCACTTCGTATTCCCGGCCGAGGCCGGTGGCGAGTTTCTCCACCACGCGCTCCACCCCGCCCAGATGGGGCGGGTAGTACGGGGTGATCTGGGTGACCGTGGTCATGGGCTCAGTTCCCTCCAGAGGCGGCAGGCCGGCTCACCGTTGTTCCACCGGGCCGTACACGCGGCGCTGGGCCGCCTCGTACACGAGCGGCCGGCCGGCGGCCACGCACGCGACGGGGAAGGTGTAACGCAGTACGCGTTCCCCGAAGGTGGCGACTCCGACAGCCAGCCCGGTGTTGCCGTCGACAGTGGTGAGACTCACGTAGGCATCGATCGGGACGGCCCCCGGGACCAGGCCCTCCTGCGGAGAGAGATGCGTCAGGCTGCGCAAGTTGATGGTGTCGCGGTTGTCGGTGATGACCCAAGCGTCCGGGCGGAGGTGCCGGCCCATCCAGCGGGCGACGCCCAGGTCGCCGTCGTCGGCGTAATAGGCGCGGAAGTACGGTCCGGCGTTGTTGAGGTGGAGTTGCGGGGTGTAACCCCCGACGAGTTGCGGGATCAGTCCACTGGTGATGAGCAGGCAGCCCACCGCGACGGTGCCGGCGATCGCGGCGGTCAGCCGGCGGACACGCGGGACCCGGGCGGCCAGCCACGTCGGCGGGACGATGACGCTGAGCATGACCAGTGGTGCGAGCAGCACCAGGAACTGCTGGTAGAGCCGGAGAAGCCCGTAGCTGTCGGACAACTGCGGCAGCACGACGGCGACCACCAGCAGAGCCAGCGAGCCGGCGGCCAGCGAAGCCAGCGGACCGTTGGTTTTCCGGCGACGCCGCCACAGGATGGCGAAGCCGACGACACTGCCGCCCTGGAACAGCAGCACGGTGGCAGCCCGGGCCACATCGTTGAGTTGCTGTGGCGGCAACCCGGCCCGGGCCAGAGCGGTGCCGGCTCCCGTCGCGCCCAGCGTGTCGGCCGGGAGCACCCGTGGAGCGCATTCAGGAGGCGGCGGGGCTCCGGAAGGCACGGAAACGCCGAGGCGAATCGCCGCTGCGTACTTGGCGAGTGTCTCGCTGTCGGTCAACGGGCGCTTGTCGGCGATCAAGCTGTATCGCGTCGATTCGGAATTCACCGACGCGCGTTCGATCACCGCGTCAGCGGCCTTGATGAGCTCGTTGGCGCAGGTGGCGGCGCTGCCGGAGAGACCGGTCCAGGCGACGGCCGCCAGGGTCACGACGACCGCGGCCCGCCCCAGGTCGAGGTCGCCCCGCGCCGGTCGGGCCGGACGGTCGGCCCGGGGCAGCGGCAGTCGGCGCAGGAGCCGGAACGCCCAGCCGATCATCAGCACCGCGGCGGTGATGTAGGTGCTGGTGTAGTGCGACACCGCCATTCCGGCCGCGGCGATGACGAACAGGATCGTCCGTTGCCGGCGCGGGCCGTGCACGTCGAGCAGAGCACCGACCAGCACGACGAAGAAGATCAGCGCGATCTCCTGGCGGTTCAGCATCGGCATGTCGTTGATGAACGCGGGGAACGCGATGAACAACACGGCCGTGCCGACCGCCGCTGCGCCCGGCAGCCGCCGGCGCGTCAGCAGGAACACCCCGACCGGCACAATGGCGAAGAGCACCTGGAAGCAGACCCGGTAGACGTCGAGGGCCGCGAGCCCCAGCAGCCGAGCCAGGAAGACCGGCAGCACGGTGATGCTCAGGCACGAGTTGTAGCCCACGAAGAGCTTGGAGGGGTGCTCCCACGTGCCGCTGTCGAGAGTGTTCAGAAATACCCGGTACTCGACCTTGATGTCGTGGCCGGTCACGCCGATCCCCCGCAGCGAGGTGGCCAGCAGGATCGCCAGCGCCACCAGATAGACCGCGGTCGCCGCGGCCGTTACGTGGTGGCGGTGCCCGGCCATGACGGCCGCGGTCAGCGCGGCGGCGGCCACGACGAGCCCGGTCGTGGTCAGCGCACCGCTCTCGCCGGCGTTGAGCCGCAGTGCGCCCAGGACCGTCAGGATCACCGCCGCGCCGCCGAGTGCGACAGCCACGATTCCCGTACGGCTTCCCGCATCCCAGGACGGCACTATGCGAAGCGCCGGTCTGGTCTCGATCACCGGCCATCGGCGCTCGCACAGCACGACGGTCACCGCGAGGGCCGCGATCAGCGCATCCAGGGCCAGCAGACACCCGATGGTGGTCAGCCCGCCGCCGGGTAGCAGGCCCAGAAGGACTCCGATGCCCATCAGCCCGGCCAGCGACAGCGCCACCGCGCACACGAGCCAGTTCCAGACGGTCCGGTGGCTGATCCGCAACGCGCGCATGGCAAGCGCGCCCGGCAACACCACGGCCACGGGGAACCCGACCACAGCCCGCAGGGGCGCCGGCCAACCGGTGAGCACGATCAGGTTGAGCAGGAGCAGCCCGACGACCGCCACGCCGGCCGGGACCGGGCTCGGGGCGCCACCGAGCCGGTCACGGGACGAAAGGCCGGGCATGAGAGCAACGCGGCCAGCCGCGGTCATGAAGATTCCCTCCGGAGATGGAGATGGACCGCGGCGGCTGCGCCGGCCCCGGGAGTGTGGATGCCGATCAGGACGCCGTCCGCGTCAGCCGTGGCGGTACCTGCGAGCGCGCAGTCACCTGCTGGACGATCGCGACGAGCACACCCAGTCCCCACGCCGTGTTCTTCGCCAGCCAGCCGATCACCATGAGCGGCCACAGCCTGACCGGCGGCCGCCGGTAGGCGATGACGAACGCCGCTTCCGCGAGTGACATGGCCGGCACGGCCAGCAGCAGCCAGGGCGACACCGCGGCACCCAGGATCGCCGCGGCGATCATCACCGTGGTGGGCACGTAGTCGATCGTCCGCACCTTGCGTGTGCTGGCCGCGTACCGAACCCGCCACAGGCCGTACTTGTACATCTGCCGCATGTACCCGCGAAGTGTCGCCCGGCTCTCGTGCCAGACCCGGGCCTCCGGAACCGCCGCCCAGCGGCACCGGTCCTCGACTCGGTCGACGAACTCGCTGTCCTCGGCGTGGATCCAGCGCTCGTCGAAGCGTTCGTCCGCGACGGCGGTCAGGTCCACGGCCATGTTGCATCCGGCGATCAGCAGTTCCTCGGACGTTGCCAACTGCCGGATCGTCTCGTCGTTGACCGCGATCGCCTCGGCGAACGGTGACGCGTGCGCGACGTCGACGCCACCGCCGATGACGCCCAGCCTGGCGTCCCGGTCGAACGTGGCGATGAGTTTCCGGGTCCAGTCGGTGGCCGCCCACGCGTCGGAGTCGAGAAACGCCACCAGGCGGGTACGCGCGACCGCCATTCCCAGATTGCGGCCGCGGGAGATGTTGTGCTGGCCGTTGCGCAGCACGGACACCGGTATGTCGCACCGGCCGCGGAACTCCTCCACGGCGGCAAGGGTGGTATCCGTCGAGTCGTCGTCCACGATGATGATCTCCGCGGGCGCGACCTCTTGCGCGACGAGGGAGTCCAGACAGCGGTCGATCGTACGCGCACTGTTGTAGGTCAGGACGATGACGCTTATCTCCATACTTGCTCCTTGTGGTGCGTGCACGCGACGGCGTCAGTAGGTGAAGCCCGGAACGGTTTGGTTGGAGCAGACGCTGCAGATGGACGGCGGGTCAGCGGCCTGAAATGCCTCCGGTGTGTCGAGGAATGCCGCCGCGTCGGCATAGCCTCGGCGTTCCGCTGACACGCTCGGTCTCATGCGCTCGATCAGCAGCTGCGTCAGATTGCACAACCCGTCGGTAATGGTGCGGTTCTTCGATTCGCCGCCACGCGGGCTATAGGTGATCGGCATTTCCACGCAGTTGAATCCATACCGGAATGCCTCGACCTTGATCTCCTGGGAGAAGGCCATGCCACCGGATCGCAACCGCAGGGACGACCACACTTTGCGGCGGAAGACCCACATGCCCGACTGGGAGTCCCGGAACGGCACTCCGAACAGGTGCCGCGCCACCATGCTGAGTCCCTTGTTGCCCCAGAGGTGGGAGCGCGACATCGCTCCTGGTCGCAGGCCGGCGAGACGGTTCGTGGTGAGGAAGTCGATGTTCTCGTTCTCCAGGGTGGAGACGACCTCCGGCAGGATCTCGAACGGGTAGGTGCGGTCGGCGTCGCCGGTGGCGATGATCTCGCCCGAACAGTTGGCGAACCCGGCCATATATGCGTTGCCGTACCCTCGGACGGGCTGGACGATCACTTTCGCGCCGAGTTTCCGGGCGAGGTTCCCAGTGCCGTCCGTCGATCCGTTGTCGACGATGACGATCTCGGTATCGTGCCCTTCCGACCTCAGTTTCTCGACCGGGATGGCGTCGATGGTTTGCGGTATATTTTCGCGTTCGTTCAGGGCGGGAACGACGACTGAAACGAGCACGGTTTCCTCCAGGTGGACCCGATTTGCACCTCGGACTCAACACTGTCGGGCGCTTGGCCGGGACCGAATGTCGAAAAATCCGCCCACCCCTGAACAGACAGTTATCCGACTGTCCACGGTTGACTGAAAGGCCGACCCTGATCGCGTCGGCCGGGCGCGTTGAACGCCACTTTCGGCGTCAGCGGAACGGCTCGGTTCCGGCTGCCGTCGACACCGCTCGACGGCTCTCCTTGCGGGGCCCAGACGTGCCGTGCTCGGCCACGCCCGGGAGGGCCAGCTTGGTCCGGGCCGCGCGGGCCTGGTAGCCGGGCATCCGCTCGGCGAGTTGAGCGACCACCTCGTCGCGCCGCGCGAACAGGTCGCGGAGGCTCGCGACGAGCGTGTCGCGATCCACCGTCGCGATGTCGTGCACCCATTCATCGAGCCCGAGGTCGCGCATGATGCCCGTCGTCTTGTGCTCGTACTCGATGGCCAGGACCGGCACGAGTGCGGTCATCGCGAAGATCACCGAGTGGAACCGGGTGCCGACGAGCAGGTCCAGGCCGGCGTAGAGGGCCTTGATGGTGCGGTGGTCGTAGCTCTCGTCGAGCACTGTGGCGGGATGGCGCATCCGGTCGGCGACCCGGCGGCCGCACGTCCGGTCGTCGTCGTCCTGGCGTTCGCTGGTGACCTGGGGGACGAAGACGACGGTGGCGCCGAACTCCTCGACCGCGGCGTCGGCCGCCCCGGCGACGGCCCGTTCGTAGCGCTCCTGCCCGGCCGGGTCCAGCCACTCCCGCACGGTGACGCCGACCAGCGGGCGGCCGGGCCGGACCCGCAGCCGGGCGCGTAGGTCCACTGTGCCTTCCGCGGCGAAGGCGAAGCCGCTGTCGACCGACCGCAGGACGTTGCCGGTGACCCCCAGGCCGGCCAGGATCTCCTGGCTGATGTTCTCCCGGACGATGACCAGGTCGGTTTCCCGCAGCACCCGCTGGGCCATCCAGCGTTGAGGCCGGGTGGGGAAAGGGCCGATGGACTGGGGGTAAAGGACCGTGGGGACGCCCAGCCAGCGGTACATCAGGAGCGGCTGGAGCAGCAGCGCCAGGGTGAAGGTGCTCGACCAGGTGGGCTTGCCTCGCAGGTAGCCACCCCCGACGCACACCACCAGGTCGGCGCCGCGGCACAGCCGGAGGTGTTCGGCCAGCCGGCGGCCGATGATCCGGCGGTGCTCGAGGGCGGGCGCGCGTGCGGCGAGGGTTGTGCCGGCGAGAGTGGCCAGAGAACGCGCCAACTTGATCCACCGCGCGGTGGAACCGTCCACGGAGTCCTGGGTCGGCAGCCGTCGCACCGCGACGCCGTCGAAGGTCTCGCCCGGTCGCACCTCGTCCATCATCAGGACGGTCAGCTCGGCGCCGGGGAAGACCTCCCGTACGTCTTGGACGAGCACGCTGAGCAGGGCGGCGTCGCCGGCGTTGAACCGGGAGTACGCATGGGACAGGATGATCTTCACGGTCGGGCCCTCCGGGCGGTACGCCGGGCCAGCGCCCAGGCGGGGACGATGAGAAAGACGGCCTCGCCGGCCACCCACGCGACCGCGACCCAGACCAGACCGCGGTCGACCAGGAGGAAGGCGAGCAGGCAGACGACGCCGGATCGCAACGCGGTGGTGGCCACCAGCGCGCCGGTCTGGCCGGTGAGTCTGAGCAGGGTGGCGGACAGCGCCGCCGGCGCGACGGCCGCGGCGCCGAGGCTGAAGACGATCAGAATGCCGGTGCCCCCGGCGCGGTACTCCGGACCGATCGCCCCCAGCACGACGGGCCCGGCGCCGGCCAGCACGAGGCCGCCGAGCGGAGCGAGCAGCAGCAGCCGCCCGGCCCGGAGGCTCAACGTTCGCAGGCTGCCACCGCTGCTGGAACCCTCGGCGAACGTCGACTGGGTGACGGCATAGATGCCCGCATAGAGCAGACCGACGATCTGGAATGCGATGAAGTAGTACGCCGCCGCTTCCGCACTCAGCGACCGGACGATCAGCAGCGGCAGGACGAGCGTGGGCACGAGGTCGAGCAGTTCCGTCACATATGTGCCGGAGGAGAACGCGAGGTCGCGGCGGATCAGGCGCCGGTCGATCTCCGGCCGTGGCCGATACGCGAACCGGCGGGCGAGCACGAGAACGCTGGTCGCGACGGCGGCGAGGGTGGCGGTGCCGGCCGAGAGGAACATCCCGTACGCCCCGAGCCCGACGAGGACCGCCGGCAGCGCCAGCTTGACCGTGCTCTGCAGGAGACCGTCGATCAAGAAGTTGAACCGAGCCTGCCGGTGGCCGACGAAGATGGCATCGGTGGCGAGGTTGACCGCGGTCATGGCGCTCACCGTTACGAAGGCCACGAAATGCCAGGTGGACGTCCGGATCGTGTCGAATTCCGGCACGAACCTGGGGACGAGCCCCGCGTATCCCGAGGCCACCACCACGCCCGCCACCGCGACCAGCAGCAGCGAGGTGTTGATCAGCCGATTCGGCTCGGGGGTCGTGGGCAGCCGCCGGACCAGCGTCTGGTTGAGGCCGAGCAGGCTGCCCGACGCGATGGTCGTGCACGCCCCCAGCAGCGCGCCGGCCATCCCCACCTGGGGGGCGGTGAACAGTCGCGCGCATACGGTCCAGAACAGGAAGCCGCCGGCCGCCGTCACCGCGCTGGTGGCCAGGAGGAAGAACGAGTTGACGACCAGGGTGTCCCGGCTCGTGGTGGTGCCGATCACCGACGGTCAGCCCTCGCCCAGCAGCCTGGCCGCCAGCCGCGAGCATCCGTTGCGGACCGGGAACGGAAGCCAGCCGAGTAAGCGCGAGCCCAGGTACTGCGCGTTGTGGACCATTCGGTGCGTCATCGGCTCGGCGCCGAACGTGCCGATGACGATCTCGGTCTCCCGGAGCCACTCGAGATAATCGCGCACGTACGGGGTGGCGCACGCGCCGGTGAGCGTCGTCGAGATGCCGGCCTGCAACTGATGCCAGACGCGGCGGTGCCCGTCGTCGCCCCGCCAGCTTCCCCGGCTCAGGGCACGCCGGGCCGTCGCGAGAGTGGCTGGTGACATCGGCATCCCGACTTCGGCCGGATCGATGCCGGCCACCAGGAGCTGGGTCGTCGTCAGCAGGCACTTCTCGCACCGTCCGCAGTTGAGCCCGCCGGGTCCGCGGCCCGGCTGGTAGCAGACGGCGAGATCGAGGCGGCCTCCGCCGCGCAGGTACGGCGCGATGACTTGGGTGATCTTGTCGGTGCGGGACAGGTCAGGCTGATCGTGTTCGACCCGGCCGCCCGACCAGAGGACTTCGTTGTCGATGCTGGGCGTGGAGCCCCACGGCACATCGGCGCCCCCCAGGTCGCTGCTGGCGATCAGCACCCGGGGCAGCCCGAGTGCCGCGGCCACGGGCACGGCGAGTGAGGTCAGGCTCAGACCATGCTGTACGGCGCCCCACCAGTTCCCGCTGGCGAAGGCGTGCGCGTGATGCCGGCTCAGCGCCGGGCCGTCGATGAGGTCCTGCAGGTTGGCCCGGGCCGAAATCAGCCGGCGGCCGGCCGTGAGCGCCGTGCCTTGCACCGCCAGGCGGAGCCGGTCCCACAGCGCCCGGTCCGACGAGTGCACGTCGGCACCCCAGACGGTGAGAAGGGCGCGCACCTCGTCCCGGTGCTCGATCAGCGACGACGTCGAGTCGGCGCCGCCCGAGAAGAGCAGCAGCGCCGGGTCGGCGGGCGCCGGGCCGGGCGCCGGAGTCCCCACCCGTTCGCCGCGCAGTTCGAAATCCTGGGTACGGAAATGGGGGTACATGGCGCCGAAGGTCTTGGCCAGCCGTTCCGCCGAGGCGGCGTACTCCGCATCGACCCGCCCTACCTCGATCGGCAGGCCGAGGGCATAACTCAGGGTCAGGACGGTGCCGAGGGCCGGCACGACGAGGATCGCATCGGACAGCTCGGCCAGGCCGTCCACACCGGCATACTCGACCCGGAACGCGTCCTGCCTGAACCAGGGCGCGGCGGCCCCTGGATCGACCGGGATGGTAACCCGGAATCCGTCGACCATCGGCCGGCCCAGCACGATAGGTTTCAACTCAGCGCCTTTCGGACCCACGCCGCCGGCACGCTTTCGGGGCGGAGGCAACTGCGCGGATCGCGGCGTTCCTTCGAGCCCCGGACTGATCGGCCGGACAACAGGATCGATGAATTGGTTTCTGATCTTCGATCTTGACCTGATTTCCCTCGAACTCAACACGGTCGGGCGCTTGGCCGGGAGCGAATGCCGAAAAATCCGCCCACCATTGAACGGGCAGTTCACCGACCGTCCACGGTTGACTGACAAGCGCCCGATGATCACGCCCGCCCGAGATGGCGAACGTCACTTCGGCGTCAGCACGGCCGGCCGGTTCCGCGAGGCGTCCAGCCGGAGAACGGTCTGTGACAGCGGCCGCCGCGCCGCCCGGTTCGCACTGGATTTGCCTTCGAATTGTGCACACTGATGCACGCTCGACGATTCATTCCGAACGGTGCGGACAACGCTCCTGAGTCATGCATCGAGGGGGAGTGGTCGGGCGAGTCCTTTGTGACCGAACGCTTCGGGGCTTCGGCTGGTTGCTCGGGCTGGGGATGGGCCCAGGGCGCCGCGGTGCCGGTTTGCGGGAGGCCGTTCCACGGACTTCCGGAAGGCCGGACCGTAGGCTCCACGCGCACCCACGGCCGGCCCGACTCGATCGATGGCCTGGCCGTCGCTCGCGCCGCCGCGCGTGAGTCGGCCTCGATCACGCGAGTCAGTCCAGGAAGGACCCCAGGATGGGCAGGCTGCTGAGCTTGATGTCCGGGAGCAGGTGCGGGCCCATGTCGTACGTGGTGTTGTAGTTGGTCGTGTAATGCCGGTCGTAACTGTTGCTGTAAGTCGTGTCGTTGATTCTGTCGTGGTGGGTGGTCTGATTGGTGTTGTAGTTCTTGTCCTGGTGGAGGGTGTGGTTGGTGTCGTTGATTCTGTCCTGGTGGGTGGTGTTGTTCGTGTTGTAGTTCTTGTCCTGGTGGGTGGTCCGGTTGTTGTCGTAGATTTTGTCCTGGTGAGTGATGTTGCTGGTGTCGTAGTTCTTGTCCTGGAAGGTGTTGTTATTGGCGTTGTAATGCTTGTCGTTATGAGTGCTGGTGTTGGTGTTGTTATTGACGGTGTCGGGACCTCCTTCGTTTCCGTCACCGGGGTCGTTGGCGGCCTCGGCGGCAACGAGGGCGCCCGCGGTCGGCGCGGCGCCGGCAGGCGTAGCGACGATCCCGATCGCCCCGGTCATCGCGCCGGCCAGGACAGCCATCCTCAACACGTTCTTCACGTAAATCCTTCACATTTTTCGAATCAGGGGGATGCGCCGGACATAGGCTTCCGATGCCGGCTCACTATGCCGACCCGGTAGGGCCGCCTCAGGGAGATCCACGCCGACATTCTCCATTTCCCGCGATCGAGCGAAAACGCGAGAGCACCCGAATCCTCCCGTGCGATGGAGTAGCGGTGAGCGGGCGGAAGCGGGGCTGGCCGGTCGGTTCGGTTTCGCGGTTGGCTGAGCGAGGCCCACGGCGCCACGGAGGTCGTCTGTGGCGGATGGGCCGTGATCGTGTGCGCCACCCGCGGAGATCAACGGTCGAGGTCGGTTGGTCAGATGGAGCGGGGCGCCGGCCGATTCGCCCGTGTTGTCCCACAGGGCGATGTCCACCGCGGACAGGGTGCGGGTTAGCGGCCCTCCGCGCCCGAAACGTGCAGTTTCTTCGGTACGGGCGAGGTGTCCGGGCCGAGGCCGAGGGCGGCCGACGTCGAGCATGAGCGGAACGATCTGGGCGGGGTCCCAGCCGACGCACAACGGCGTTGATCGCCTCGCGGGTCACATGCCGGCCGTTGACGGTGGACGGCACGGCCGGGGCGCGCGTGCGGGCTGCTGCCGCGGTCAATCTAGTGACGGCCTCGGCGGCGGTCGCCTTCCGGCTGGTCGGACCGGCTGGGACGTGCCTGGCGCGGTCGCGAAGTGCATGATCCATTAGGATCTCGGCGAACTATCCGAATAGGACAGGAGATACGATGGCAGTCAACGCCGATCTGTCGACGATTGTCGACAAGGCCTGGCAGGACAAGTCGCTGGCCGAGATCGTCGACGCCCCGGTCGAGGCGCTCGCCGGCGTGAGCGAGAACGGCGCGAAGCACATCCGCGAGGCCCTCGGCATCAAGACCATCGGCGAGCTGGGCCGCAACAAGTACTTCCGGGCGGCTCAGGCGCTCACGGCGCTGCACGACGCCAACTAAGCGTAAACGCCGACTGCGAGGACGGTCACCGAGATCGTCCCCGCAGTCGGTTGTCTTGCTTCGATGCACGTAAAAATTTCAATGTGAATCCGCATAGGATCTTTACACTCCGCACATAGACGCTTACCGTTCCCCGTGATCATTAAGTGAACGGGGGATCACTTGCGTCGTCGTGCCCTTTTCCGGTCTCAGCGCAGCCGTCCGCGGCTCCGCCTCGCGCTTGTCGCCGCCACCGCGCTGACCGTGGTCGGATCGGCCCTGGCGGTGCCGCCCGCGCTGGCCGAACCGGCCGAGCCGGGCCGCCTGACCGCGCAGGTGGAGAAGCTCGACAACCACGGCGGCGAGGTCGCCGGTCGCGGCTGGGCGAGCCCTCAGCGTCCCGAGGTCAAACTGGCCGAGCCGGTCTGGCCGGTCGGCGGCACCCGCCTGCGCACCTCGATGAAGAAGCAGACCGCCCAGGTCAGCGTCAGCGCCGAGGTGGTCGACCGGGCCAAGGTGCCGGCGAAATGGCGGGCCGGCGTGGTCGCCCGCGTCTCCGCTGCCACGACCGGAGCTGCCACGACCGGAGCTGCCACGACCGGAGCTGCCACGACCGGAGCCGGCGCGACCGGAACCGCCTCGGTCACCGTCGATTATTCGACGTTCCGCAACGCGTACGGCGGGGGCTGGGCCTCCCGTCTGCGGGCGTATCGCCTGCCGGAGTGCGCGCTGACCACGCCGTCCGCGTTCGGTTGTTCGGCCACGCCGCTGCCGTCGGCCAACGACTCGGCCTCCCAGTCGGTCACCGCCGAGGTGCCGGTCGGCAAGTCGAGCGCGCTGGTGGCCCTGGCCGCGGGCGCGTCGGGCGACTCGGGCGACTTCGCCGCGACCCCCCTCTCCGCGTCGTCCACCTGGTCGGCGGGCGGCTCCACGGGCGGGTTCTCGTGGTCGTACCCGGTTCGCACGCCGCCCGGCATCGCGGGCCCGCAGCCGTCGGTCTCGCTGGGCTACTCCTCGGCGAGCGCGGACGGCCGCTCCTCGGCCAGCAACAACCAGCCCTCCTGGATCGGGGAAGGCTTCGGCTACTCGCCCGGCTTCATCGAGCGCCGCTACGTTCCGTGCGAGGACGACGACACCGGCTCGGCGAACAACCCGAAGGACTCGGCCGACCTGTGCTGGCGGTCGGACAACGCCACGATGTCACTCGGCGACAGCAGCACCGAACTCGTCTATCAGGAGGGCAAGGGCTGGCACGGCCGCTCCAAGGACGGCTCGAAGGTCGAGAAGCTGACCGGCGCCGCCAACGGTGACGCGAGCGGCGAGTACTGGAAGGTCACCGGCTCCGACGGCATGCAGTACTTCTTCGGCCGCGACGACCTGCCCGGCCAGACGCTGCCCACCAACTCGGCCTGGACCGTTCCGGTCTACGGCAATCACGCGAACGAGCCCGGCCACGACGACACGTTCAGCGCCTCCCGCGAGGTGCAGGCCTGGCGGTGGAACCTCGACTACGCGATCGACGTGCACGGCAACACGCTGTCGCTGTGGTACAGCAAGGAGACGAACAAGTACGGCGCCGAGGTGACCGAGACCAAGCTGGTGCCGTACGACCGTGGTGGCACGCTGAACCGGATCGACTACGGCACGTGGGACCGCGGCGCCACCGAGCGGTCGGTCAAGCCGCTGGCGCAGGTGTGGTTCGACACCGACGACCGTTGCCTCTCGGGCTGCACCGACAAGGACGCCGACCACTGGCCGGACACGCCGTGGGACCAGGACTGCGCCGCCGAGACCGCGAAATGCGACAACTTCGCGCCGAGCTTCTGGTCGACCAAGCGACTGGCCAAGATCCGTACGCGGGTCTGGGACACCACCAAGGCCGTCGCCGACTGGCAGGACGTCGATTCGATCACGCTCTCGCACAGCTTCCCGTCACCCGGCGACGGGCAGAAGGGCGGCCTGTGGCTCGACTCGATCGTGCGCACCGGCCACGTCGGCGGCACGGTCGTCATGCCGCCGGTCACGTTCGATCCGGTCGCCAAGCAGAACCGCGTGCTGACCAAGCACAACACCACCAACAACTGGCAGCGGCTGGCCGCCGTCCGCTCCGAGACCGGCGCGATCACCCAGGTCACGTACTCGGAGCCGGAATGCACGGCGTCGAACCTGCCGGCCTCGCCGCACACCAACACCAAGCTCTGCTACCCGGTGATCGGCCCCGACCCGAACTCGACGTCGGGCGGCGACATCACCGAGTACTGGCACAAGTACGTCGTCCGCCAGGTCACCCAGACCGACGTCCAGCTCGCCGACGGGCACCAGTCTCCGACCGTCAACACCCGATACACGTACGAGGGCACGCCCGCCTGGCACTACGCGGACGACGACGGCCTCGGCAAGCCCAAGTACAAGACGTGGAACCAGTTCCGCGGCTATGCGGCGGTGTCGACCAGCGTCGGTGACACCAATCCGACCCTGACCCGTACGACGTTCCTGCGCGGCATGCACCTCGACCGCGCGGCCCCCGCCGGCGGCACCCGCACCGTGACGGTGCCCGCGTCTCTGGGCGACGAGACCGTCTACGACGAGGACGAGTACGCGGGCATGGTCCGCGAGTCGGTCACCTACAACGGCACCGAGGACAAGCCGCTCAGCAAGACGGTGAACGTGCCGTGGCGCTCCTCGGCCAAGGCCTCCCGCACGATCAACGGTGACACGGTGACCGCCCGGTTCACCGGCACGAAAACCGTCTACAAGGGCACGGCGCTCGGCACCGACGGTTCCCGCGGGTGGCGGGTCAGCAGGCAACACAGCTCCTTCGACGACGACTATGCCCTCGCCGACTGGGTGCAAGACGACGGCGACACGACCGTCACTGGCGACGAGAAGTGCACGACCACGGCGTATAACCAGAACACCGACAAGAACATCCTGACCCTCGTGAAGCGGGCGACCATTACGACCCTGGCCTGCGGCACCGCGCCGACCAGCCCGGATCACGTCGTCTCGGACACGCGCACCTTCTACGACGGTGCGACCAGTGCCGACACGGTCGTGACGAAGGGCCTGGCCTCCCGTGTCGACGCCATGACCAACTGGACGGCGGCGGCCGGCACCACCTGGCTGACGACGGTCAAGGCCGTCTTCGACGATTTCGGGCGGCAGAAGAGCGGCACCGACACGGTCCGCGGCAACACCACGACCACGACCTACTCACCCGCCGACAGCCTGCCGACACTCAAGACCGAGACGACGCAGCAGGGCTGGGTCTCCACCACCGGTCTGTATCCCTACTGGGGCGTACCGGGGAAGATCACCGACCCGAACGGCCGGGTCACCGAGGGCACCTACGACCCGCTCGGCCGGACCTGGAAGCTGTGGGACCCAGGATGGACGCGGGCGGACCACCCCAACGAACCGTTGACAACCTTCACCTACTACTTCGACCCCACCCGCAAGTCGTACCCGCACGTGAAGACCGAGGCCCTCAACACCGGCGGGACCATCGAGACCTCGTACCAGATCTTCGACGGTCTGCTGCGGGAACGGCAGACCCAGAAGCGGGCGATCGGTGGGGGCCGGATCGTCAGCGACACGATCTACGACTCGTACGGCCGGGTCGAGATGACCTTCGCGGCGCACGCCGAGCCCGGGAACGTGTCGGGCACGATGTGGTGGGAACCGGAATGGTCTGTGCCCGCGCAGCAGGTCATGGTCTACGACCGGGCCAGCCGGGCCACCGACAAGATCTTCAAATCGGGCGACGGCGTCACCAACATCGTCGAGAAGTGGCGCACCAAGACCACCTACGAGGGCGATCGCACCACCGTGGTGCCGCCGCGCGGGGGCACGCCGACCACCACGCTGACCGACATCAACGGCCGCACCGTCGAAGCGCGGCAGTACACGACGGCGTCCGGCACGGCCGGGGCGTACGAGGCGACGAAGTACAGCTACAACGCCAAGGAGCTGCTGGCCAAGGTCGTCGACGGTCCGGGCGACGAGTGGACGTACAAGTACGACATCCGCGGCCGTCCGATCGAGTCGAAGGACCCGGACAAGGGCACGTCGTACTCCGAGTACAACGACGCCGGCGACCTGACGAAGACCACCGACGCGCGTGGCGAGGTGCTCGTTCACAAGTACGACGCGCTGGGCCGCAAGGTGGCGACCTACGACGACGCGATCGCCGACGCCAACAAGCGGACCGAGCTCAAGTACGACACGATGAGCGACGGCGGCGTGCTGAAAGGCCAGCTCACCGAGGCGATCCGGTATGACAACGGCGCCGCGTACACGTGGCAGGCCCTCGGCATCAACCAGCGCTACCAGGTGACCGGCGAGCGATACCTCATCCCGGCCGCCGAGACCGGACTGGCCGGCTCGTACCCGTACAGCCACCAGTACTCGAGCTACACCGGTGCGAAGACCGCGGTGAGCCTGCCCGCCGCCGGTGACCTGCCGGCCGAACTGCTGACCACGAAGTACGACGCCACCACCGGACTTCCCACCAGCCTGACCTCCGGCTGGTCGGACGTCGGCACGTACGTGGCGGGCCAGCAGTACTCGGCGTACGGCGAACCGACCGTCACCACACTGAAGAACGCCGGCGGGGTCTTCGTCGAGCAGTCGATCTCCTACGAGCTGGACACCCGGCGAGTGGCGCAGGTGCAGGTCAAGCCGGAGAACGCCAACTCGGTGGTGAACCGCACCTACGGTTATGCCCCGTACGGCGGCATCGAGTGGGTCAACGACTCCCCGCAGACCGGCACCGCCGAGACGCAATGCTTCAGCTACGACTACCTGCAACGCCTCACGTCGGCCTGGACACCGAAGACCGACGTCGCCGCGGTGACCGCGTGTCAGCGGGCGAAGTCGGTCGCGAACCTCGGCGGACCGGCCCCGTACTGGCAGGACTGGACCATCGACCGGATCGGCAACCGCACCAAGGAGGTGTCGCACGTCGCGGCCGGTCAGCTCACCCGCGACTACACGGTGCCGACGCCCGGTCCGAACGTCGTGCGCCCACACGCTGTCACGTCGATGAAGACCACCCAGCCCGGCCAGACCACCGGCACCACGGTCTCGTTCGGCTACGACAACACCGGCAACATGACCACGCGCCCCGGCCCGACCAACGGCCAGGTGCTGACCTGGGACGTCGAGAACAAACTCGTCAAGATCGTTGAGGGCGCCAAGACCACCACCAACCTGTACGACCCCAGCGGCAACCGCCTGCTCCGGCGCGACGACACCGGCACCACCCTGTACCTGCCGGGCCAGGAGGTCCGCCGCACCAGCTCGGGCGTCTCCGGCACCCGCTATTACAACTTCGCGGGTGCGACCGTGGCGTCCCGCACCTTCGGGGCGCGCAAACTGACCTGGCTGTTCAGCGACCACCAGGGCACCCAGCAGCTGTCGATGAACGCCAGCACCCTGGCCGTCACGCTGCGGCGCCAGAACCCGTACGGCGAAGCGCGCGGCACGTCGCCGCTGTGGCCGAACGGCAAGGGCTTCGTGGGTGGCGACGTCGACCCGACCGGCCTGATCCACATGGGAGCGCGGCAGTACGACTCGGCGCTGGGCCGCTTCATCTCAGTCGACCCGGTGCAGGACCTGACCGACCCGCAGCAGTGGAACGGCTACGCGTACGCGAACAACAGCCCGGTCACCTACAGCGACCCGTCCGGTCTCGACCCGTGCCCCGGCGGTGGCGGTGGATGCGGCTACGACGACACCCCGGAGCACGTGCAGGATCCGGGTGCGTGCACCACCTCCAACACGTGCGAGCACAAACAGGAGATCATCAACGGCGGCGACGGCAGCGCCCCGGGCTCGGGCGGGAACCCGGGTGGCTCCGACAGCTCGTCGAGCCCGGGCCGCAACAACAACACGGGAAACAGCCGCAACGCCGGTTGCAGCTCGATCGACGGCTGCGGCCCGGATTACGAGCAGATCGAGCGGGTCCGCGCCGCCATGATTCGACTCATGGAAGCCGAAGAACCGGACGCGAGGACCAAGCTGGGCGGCTACTGCCGGATGCAGGTCTCCCGCTGCGCGGCCTACCTGATCGATCTAAAGAACGGCGCCGAGCCATGGCACATCGCCGGCCAGATTCTCTGCTCCGAACTGGACACGTCCTGCCGCGAGAACTACGGCATCGTCGATATGATGAGCGGCCCGTCTCTTGGCACGGCCTTGAACCCCGATGTGGGCGACGCCGTTCTGCTTGCGGTGGTCAGCGGCGGATCGGGAGTCGCGCTTCGAGTTATGAAGACTGCCATCGGCGGGAACCGTCAGACGCAGAACAGCGTGAAGGAATGCCTTTACCAGGACTCGAAGAACTTCCTCAACAGCTTCGACCCTGGCACGCCGGTGTTGATGGCGGACGGAACCACCAAACCGATACGCGATGTTCAGGTCGGCGATCTGGTTCTCGCCACCGACCCGAAGACCGGCAAATCGGGCGCCCGCGAGGTCACCGACCTGCACAACAATCTTGACGACAACCTCATCGACGTTCTGATCAGCGGACCGGACGGCTCCATCAGGACTCTGCACACTACGACGGAGCATCCGTTCTGGGACGAAACTTCCGGCCGTTGGGTCGACGCTGCACAGCTGGTGCCGGGACACGAGCTGTTCACGCCCTCCCGCGCTGCTGCGGTATTCGCGCTACAGGACGTGCCGGGCTCGAAGTACATGGTGAACCTGACCGTCCAGGATCTGCAGACGTACTATGTCCTCGTCGGCGACACGCCGATCCTGGTGCACAATTGTGGGTCGTCCCCCTTCTACCGCGGCTCAAAGGCAGGGCCACCGAGCTTTGCGCCGCGGGCAGGTGAATACAAGGTCAACCCCGACACGGGATTCGTTAAGGACACTCACGGTGTGTCCGTGTTTGATAATGCCGGCAGTGTGAGCAAGAAGGGGTTCGAGCCTCACGGAATCGACATGGACACCGTTCCCGACACGCTTCGTGTCATCCAGCGTGGTAATGATCTGCGGCACTTCGAGATCGTTCCTCGACCGGGGGCCAACCTGACTCCCGAGAGATATGCTGACGAGCTGTCCAAGATCCGATGCCTATGTGAAAAGGGTAAGTGACCGGTGATTCCATACGAGATCAATTTTCCTGACTATCTGGACGACTATGAGGGAGAAATAGAATCGAAAGGTTACCTCTCTGGAGTTTCTGTAGTGACGTCGGACTCGATTTTTGAACTCACGGTTTACGATCGCACTCGGCTGATGCAAGAGGTCGACGATGAGCTTAAATCGGACAGAGCCTACTTTGCTGCGTCGAACTTGGTGATCGTTCCGGCGGTCACCAAGACCGACATCTCGGGGGCGGTCGAGCGCATCGCAAGGGGCAATTTCAGCGAACTCCTGCCCAAAGTTGCCGAGTAGCGGCCGCGCGAAGGGTGCAGATTTGCACCCTTCGCGCCGGCCGGGTCAGCAGACGGTTCGGACGTGGGACTCGAAGTCGGCCAAGGAGGCTACCTGTCCGGGCTCGTTGTTGTAGGGCAGGTAGAAGACCTCGCCGGGGCGCACGCGGCGGCGTACCTCGTCGGGAGTGAAGACGGCGGCGACGATCGACGACTGGTTCCCCGGGATGCCCATGAAGGCTCGGTACGGCTGGTCGCCGCTGAGGTCGGCGGAGCCCTCGGTCAGCTTCCAGGGGGCGGGCGGTGACGCCGCGTCGATGGTGGTGGAGGTGAAGGCCGTCGGCAGGCCTTCCGCCTCGTAGACGGCCGTGGTCCGGGTGTCGTCGGCGGCGTTGCGGCTGATGCTCAGCTCGGCCGGCGGGGCGTCGCACCACACCAGAACGTAGGCCAGGCCGCCCTGGGCGTTGACGGTGACGCCGATGGAGCCCTCGACGACCGGGGCGCTTGGGCAGCCGGACAACGTCGTGCTCAGGGCGGCGAGCAACGCTAGACACCTTTTGCGGTCAGGGTCTGGCTGGTGCCGGTGGTGAAAGGCCGGTTCCGGTGAAGAAGGCGTCGATCAGTCCGGCTCGGTATTGCATGCGGTTGAGCCGGTTCTTCACGG
>NZ_RJAC01000060.1 GCF_003999975.1 Actinoplanes solisilvae
ACACCACCGCCATCGCCGTACCGCATAAAACCAGGAGACCCGACAACACACATACCCGTCGATCACCCAAAAGCCTCACAATGGACCCGAAAGAGACCCCCACCCCAAAAGGTGTCTAGGCGGGAGTAACGGGCCCGGTTCATGGGGGCATGATGCCATGGGCGCCGGAGGCCCCGTCGGCCGTCCAATGTGACCGCGATCACATCGATGACCTTCCCAGCGTTGTTGCAGGTGTGGCCGACCGGCGGCACGGCACTGCGGGTCATCGCCGGCGGGACGTCGGTGACCGCCGCCGTGATCGACCGCGGCACTGTCCCGGAGCGCTGGCGCGACGGCGTTGTCGCACGTCTGGAGACCCCCACCGCAAAGCTCGCCGCGAAGCCCGCCAAGGCCCTGGTGTCCATCGACTATGCGAAGTTCCGCACCGCCTACGGCGCCGACTGGTCGTCGCGGCTGAAGCTGTGGCAGTTGCCCGAGTGCGCACTGACCACCCCGGACGCCGACGGCTGTTCGCCGGTCCCGCTGCGGTCGCGCAACGATTCTGCGATCAGTTCGGTCAGCGCGGACGTCGCGGTCGGGTCGGGCACCCTGGTCGCGCTGGCGGCCGAACCGGCCGGTGACTCCGGTGACTTCACGAAGTCGTCGCTGTCGGCGTCCACGACCTGGTCGGCCGGTGGTTCCTCGGGTGACTTCACCTGGTCGTACCCGTTGCGGACTCCGCCCGGTATCGGTGGTGAGGCCCCGGAGCTGTCGGTCGGCTATTCGTCCGGCAGCGTCGACGGTCGCTCGTCAGCCTCGAACAGTCAGCCGTCGTCGGTCGGTGAGGGTTTCGGCCTGTCGCAGAGCTTCATCGAGCGCAGCTACGTGTCGTGCAACGACGACAAGGCCGAGCCGGCGAACAACCCGACCTACACCGGGGATCTGTGCTGGCGGAACTACAACGCCTCGCTGTCGCTGGGTAACCGCAGCACCGAGCTGCTGACCAATGATCCGGACAGGAAGACCTGGCACGGCCGGTCGGAGGACGGGTCGCGGATCGAGCGGCTGACCGGCGCGGAGAACGGTGACGAGAACGGCGAGTACTGGAAGGTCACGACCACCGACGGCGTCCAGTACTTCTTCGGCCTCAACAAGCTGCCGGGGCAGAGCAGCGCGACCGGGTCGGCCCTGACGGTTCCGGTCTACGGCAATCACCCGAACGAGCCCGGGCACGACGACACGTTCGCCGCGTCGCGCGAGACTCAGGCCTGGCGCTGGAACCTCGACTACGTCATCGACACCCACGGCAACACCACGTCGTATTGGTACGACCAGGAGACGAACCAGTACGCGGCGGAGGGCACGTCGAGCAAGAACGTCTCCTACGTCCGGGACGGGGTGCTCAGGCGCATCGACTACGGCACCTGGGACCGCGGCGCCTCGGACCGCTCGGTCGCGGCGAAGGTGCAGGTGGTCTTCGACCCGGCCGACCGTTGTCTGACCGACTGTGCGACACACGGCGGGAACTGGCCCGACACGCCGTGGGACCAAGAGTGCGCAGCGAGCGCCACCTCGTGCACCGATTACTCCCCGACGTTCTGGAGTACGAAGCGCCTCGCGAAGGTCACCACGCGGGTGTACGACGCGGCGAAGACGGTGCCGGGATGGCAGGACGTCGACTCGTACACGTTCACGCACAGCTTCCCGTCGCCCGGTGACGGGCAGCGGCCGGGTCTGTGGCTCGACTCGATCGTGCACACCGGTCTGGTCGGCGGTAGCCACCCGATGCCGCCGGTGTCGTTCGATCCGGTGTCGTTGCCCAACCGGGTGCTGACGAAGCACAACACGACGAACAACTGGCAGCGGCTGGCCGCCATCCGCCTCGAGACCGGCGGCCTGATCCAGGTCACGTACTCCGATCCGGATTGCGGCACGGGGAACCTGCCGGCCGCACCGGAGTCGAACACCAAGCTCTGTTACCCGGTGGTCGGGCCTGATCCGAACTCGACCTCGGGCGGCACCCAGACCGAGTACTGGCACAAGTACGTCGTCCGTAAGGTCACCCAGACCGACGTGCAACTGGCCGGCGGTCACCAGGCCCCGACCATGAACACCTATTACACGTACGAGGGCAGCCCGGCCTGGCACTACGCCGACGACGACGGGTTGAGCAAGCCGAAGTACAAGACGTGGAACCAGTTCCGTGGGTACGCGACGGTGGCGACGCGGGTCGGTGACTCGAACCAGACCCTCACGCGCACGACCTACCTGCGCGGGATGCACCTCGATCGTGCCGGGCCGTCCGGAGGCACCCGCACGGTGACCGTACCGGCGTCGCTGGGTTCGGAGACCGTGTACGACGAGGACCAGTACGTGGGCATGGTGCGGGAAGAGGTCGTCTACAACGGCACGACCGACAAGCCGGTCAGCAAGACGGTCAACGTGCCGTGGCGGTCCGCGCCGCTGGTCACCCGCACGATCAACGGTGACACGGCCGAAGCGCGGTTCGTCAACACCGCGACCACGTACGCCGGTACCGCGCTCGGTGTCGACGGCGCCCGCGGCTGGCGGGTGACCAGCACGCAGAGCCAGTTCGACGAAACGTACGGCACCGTCAAGTCGACCCAGGACAACGGCGACCTCGCCCGGACCGGCGACGAGAAGTGCACGACGACGACCTACAACCGCAACACCACCACCAACCTGGTCGTCCTGCCCAAGAGGAAGACGGTGACCACGCTGACCTGCGGCACGGCGCCGACCGCGGCCGAGCAGGTCGGTTCCGACGAACTCACCTTCTATGACGGCGCCACCAGCGTCGACACCGTGCCGGCCAAGGGGGCCGCCACCCGGACCGACGTTCTCAAGGACTGGTCGACGGGGTCCGGAACGTCCTGGCTGACCTCGAAGGTCGCGCAGTTCGACGCATGGGGACGGCAGACCAGCACGAAGGACGTGCGTGGCAACGTCGTCACCACGGCGTTCTCCCCGGTGGGTCAACTGGCCGCCCAGCGTGTCGACACCAACAAGCTGGGCTGGGCCACCACCACCGCGATCAACCCCGCGTGGGGCTCCTCGGACCGGGTCACCGACCCGAACGGGCGGGTGTCGGAGGGCACCTACGACCCGCTGGGCCGCACCAAGCAGGTGTGGAGCGTGGGGTGGACGAAGGCGGCCCACCCCAATCAGCCGTCGCTCACGTTCACGTACTCCTACGCGCCCGGGCGTGACGGCTATCCGTACGTGAAGACGGAGGCGTTGAACGACGGAGGCGGGACGGACGTCTCGTACGAGATCTACGACGGCTTCCTGCGCTCACGGCAGACTCAGAAGGCGGCGGTCGGTGGTGGACGTGTCGTCACCGATACCCTGATGGACGCCCACGGCCACAAGGAGATGGAGTTCGGCGCTCACGCCGAGCCGGGCAACCCCTCGGGCACGCTGTGGTGGGAACCGGAATGGTCGGTGCCGACCCAGACGCTGAACGTCTACGACCGCGCGGGCCGTCCCACCGACATCATCTTCCGCTCCGGGGACGACGTCACCAACATCGTCGAGAAGTGGCGGACCACCACGAAGTACGAAGGAGACAGCACGACGATCGTCGCGCCCAAGGGCACGACGCCGACGACCTCCGTGGTGGACGCCCTCGGCCGGCAGACCGAGCTGCGGCAATACACCACCGCCGCCGGAACCGCTGGACCCTACGACACCACCAAGTACGCCTACGACGCCCGAGGTCAGTTGAGCACGGTCACCGACGCCAAGCAGAACGAATGGGTGTTCGGTTACGACGTGCGCGGACGGCAGAGCTCGGTGAAGGACCCGGACAAGGGGACCACGAGGTCGTTCTACGACGACGCGGACGACCTGATCAAGACGGTGGACGCCCGGAACGAGACGCTGGTCTACACCTACGACGTGCTGGGCCGCAAGACCGCGATCTACGACGACGCGGCGACCGAGGCCAACAAGCGGACCGAGTGGACGTACGACGTGCTCTCGGACGACTCGGTGGTCAAGGGCGAGCTGACCGAGTGGGCCCGGTACGACCTCGCCGCCGACGGCACGCGCCAGCCCTACCGGTGGCAGGTGCGCAACTTCACCGGCCGGGGCGAGGTCGCCGGCGCTCACTGGGCGATCCCCTCGAACGAGACCGGCCTGGGCGGCACCTACGTGTACGGCTACACGTACTCGCCGTACACCGGGAAGCCGGCCGGAACGTCGTTCCCCGACGCCGGTGGCCTGCCGGCCGAGGCGGTCACGACGAAGTTCGACGCGACCTCGGGCCTGCCGAGAAGCCTGACCTCCGGATGGTCGGACGTCGGGACGTACGTGTCGGGTCAGCAGTACACCGCGTACGGCGAGCCGGAGATCCGTACGATGAAGCTCGCCGGGAAGGTCTATGCCCAGCAGGCGACCGAGTACGAGCGCGACACTCGGCGGGTCCACCGGGTGCAGGTGAAGCCTGAGAGCACGGGCACCGTCTCCGACCGGGTCTACACCTGGCAGGCCTCCGGTGATCTGCTCTCGATCGCCGACACGCCCGAGGTCGGCCAGGCCGACAGCCAGTGCTTCGCGTACGACCCTCAGCAGCGGCTCACCTCGGCCTGGACCCCCAAGACCGGGGTCACCTGCGGCACCACGCCGACCCTGGCCAACCTCGGCGGCCCGGCGCCGTACTGGCTGGACTGGACCTTCGACAAGCTCGGCAACCGCACGCAGGAGGTGTCCCACGCGGCGGCGGGTGACACGACCCGGGACTTCGCGGTGCCGACGGCTGGGGGACCGGCAGTGGTGCGGCCTCACGGGGTGACCGGCATGACCACCACCGCGCCCGGGCAGAGCGCCACGACCGTGGCCTTCGGCTACGACGACGCCGGAAACATGAACAGCCGGCCGGGCCCATCCGGACCCCAGACCCTGCAGTGGGACGCCGAGGGGCATCTGGCCAAGATCGTCGAGAGTTCGGGCACGACCACCAACCTGTACGACGCCGACGGCACCCGGTTGATCCGCCGCGACGCCGCAGGCAGCACGCTGTACCTGCCCGGTATGGAGGTCAGGCGAGTGGTCAATGGCGGCTCGACCACTGTCAGGGCCACCCGTTACTACTCGTTCAACGGCGCCACCGTCGCCTCGCGAACGCCCGGTGCCCGTTCGCTGAGCTGGCTGTTCGACGATCACCAGGGCACTCAGCAGGTCGCCATGAACGCCGACACGCAGGTGGTCTCCGTCCGCCGCCAGACCCCGTACGGCGGCTCCCGCGGAACGCCCCCGGCGGCGTGGCCGAACACGAAGGGATTCGTCGGCGGCGACACCGATCCGATCGGGCTGACCCATCTCGGAGCCCGCGAGTACGACCCGATGCTGGGCCGGTTCATCTCGGTGGACCCGGTGCAGGACCTGCGCGACCCGCAGCAGTGGAACGCCTACGCCTACGCCACGAACAACCCGATCACCCGCGCCGATCCGGGCGGAAAGTGGGTGTGCGGCCTGGCCTGCATCCTGTCCTGGCTGATAGATGTCGTCATCGATGTGATCAAGGGCGGCGACACCGGCGGCGGTGACGGCGGCGGGAAGGGCAACAGCAACGGCGGGAATGGGAACAGCGGCGGGAACGGCAGCGGCGGAGGTAAGGGCAGCGGCGGGTCGGGGAACTCCAGCGTCGTTCACAAGCCCAAGGTGGATACCTTCGCGAATCTGATGAAGATGAGCGTCAACTGTTTCATGGGCATCTGTCAGTTCGGTCCGATCGGCACGGCGGTGAGCGGCAAGATCGACGGAGCTTTGCGGGCGGTTGACTCGGGCATCGAAACGGCCCAGAACTTCATCGACGAGAAGATCGTCAAGCCCACGATCGAGGGCTTGGCGAACTCGGTGAAGGGGGCGATGAAGGCCCAGTCCGACCTGCTCGGGCTCGCCGTTGCTGGGCTCATCGTCAGAATGAATGGCCGATGCACAACGCAGGACGGCATGACGGTCTGCCGGGAGAATCAGAAGTACGTGGAGATGAAGCGATTCGTCGGTGGTGACGGCCAGGGTCTTTTCAGCCTCAAGGCCGGCACTACCATCGGTGGCACGTTCATCGCCAACGAAAAGACGCCGCTCAATGCCGATAAATCGGTTGACCAGTCGTTCCTCAATCACGAGAAGTGGCATCGGGACGAACAGTGGGAGAAGTACGGCCTCTTCTTCGCAGTGCTGTATCTCTCGGAGGAGAAGAATAAGCAGACCGAGTGCAACAGGTACGAGGTTGACGCCGAGAGAAACTCGACCCCCGGTGGTGCCGCCAACTACAACGGCGAGAACGGCGGCGGCAACTACAACTGCACCTGACCTGAACTGTCCGCGAACAACGGGCGGGGTGCGCCGAACCAACGGCGTACCCCGCCCGTCGGTTTCCGGTGACTGTCAGGTGACACCTGTTCTGCGACGCTGCGGGCGGATCGACGAGGGAGGACTTCGGAGATGGCCGAGCAGGAGCGGGCGCCGGGAGTCTGCGTGATCCGGGTGCAGGTGCAGGCCTCGTCACTGCTCATCACGGTCCTGCAGACGCCCGACATCGCCAGCCGGCGGGGTGAGACGACGGCGTCGTTCACCGAGGTGGACGACGCCGTACGGGCGGTTCGCAAGTTCCTCGAGCGATACCCGGCCCGCTAGGACGCGCGGGCGAACGCCGGATCCAGGAGCTGGAAGAGGGACGGGTGCGGTTCGATGCCGAGTTCGAGGTTGACCAGCCGGCGATACCCGGCGAACTGGCGTTTGGCCTCGACCCAGTTTCCCTCGGCCAGGTGCGCGGCGATGAGCGTCCGTTGGGCGCTTTCGCGCAGCGGCTCGGTCGTGACCGCCACCATCGCGGCCTCGACCGCCTCGCGGCAGCGGCCGAGCTCGAGCAGCGTGGCGCTCAACGCCTCGAGGGCGTGCAGCAGCCGTTGCCGGAACCGTTCGCGTTCCATCAGCGCCCAGTCGTCGTACCACCCGGGCAGCAGGTCGAGGCCGTCGATGCCGGACGGCAGGACGGTGAGGTCGGCGCCGGTCGGCACGCCGTTAATCAGGCGGGCCGCCCACGCGGCGATCATTTGTACGTCCACCACCACGTCGGCGTTCAGCCCCAGCGAGGCCTTGTCCGCGTCGATCAACGGAACGCAGCCACGGTTGAGTCGCCACAGCGACGACCGCAGGTTGCCGGCGGCCCGCAGGTCGTCGCCGGTGGGCCAGAGCGAGCCCGCGGCGTACCGGCGCTCGACGCGGCCGCCGTGCAGGGCCACGAAGGCCAGCAGCCGTTTACTGCCCTCGGGCACGGTTGTCCGGCGCGGCCCGACCGTGACGAACGGGCCCCCGAACAGGTGCAGCACCACTTTCGTGTCACGTTCGCCGAACAACTGCGCCCATTCGTTCACGGCTCCGCCCCTCCCGCTGAGGATTCGTACGCTAGCCACCAGGTCGTCACACCCTCGTCAAACCGCTGCCGCGCCGTTTTGACGCATCGGTGACGGCCGTCTTCTGTCCGACAACAGCTGCCGATCAATGGATCCGGCGTGGACGATGGACGCTGGAGACACCCGGCGTCAGTCGGAGGAGACGGTCATGGTCGACTACCCCTACGAGCTGCACCTGCTCGGCGGCTTCGCGCTGCTGCGCTCGGGCGGCGCTGTGCCGGTGCCGATCTCCTTGCAGCGCATCGTCGCGTTCCTGGCCCTGCGCGGCCCCACCCCACGGCGGGCCACGGCGGGCGTGTTGTGGCCGTCCACCTGTGACGAGAAGGCGATGGCGAGCCTGCGTACGGCGGTCTGGCGATTGCGCCGCATGGCCGACGGCCTGCTGAATCAGCCCGGTGATCTGCTGGCGCTCGATCCGTCCGTGACCATCGACGTGGCCGTCGTCGAGCGCACCGCCCGGCCCTGCACCGAGCTTCTGCCCGGTTGGTACGACGACTGGGTCATCATGGACCGCGAACGCCTGCGCCACTGGCACATCCGTCTGCTCGAAGCGGCCGCCGCCGCGGCGATCGAGAAAGCCGACCTGAACGCGGCGGTCGACTGGGCCCTGGCCGCCGTCGCCTCCGACCCGCTGCGCGAGAGCGCCCACCGGCTGGTGATCACCGCCCTGCTGGCCGACGGCAACGTGGGCGCCGCCCGCCGCCACCTCACTCTGGTACGCAACGTCTTCCGCGAGCAGCTCGGCATAGCCCCGTCCGCTCAGCTCTCAGCGCTGTTCGAGAACGCCCCCGTCTGACCGGCGCCTGTCGGGAACGCGCCAGTATGAGCAGTGCCGTTCGGCAACGCGCCCGTCTGAGCACCGCCGTTCGGCAACGCCCCGGTTCGAGTTCCCTCCGGCAGGTCGCGGCGTCCGCGAATCGGCCCGAGCAGCTGCGACCAGCGCGCCGAGCACTCCGCCCGCGCTCATGACCGCGACGACGAGCCCGACCGTGCCTGCAGCGCCGAGGCTCCGAGCGGACCGATCGCGACCAACGGCAGGGCGACCGCGGTGATCGCGCTGCCGGTCCGGCTCGTGGTCTGTCCATCCCAGAAGAGGCGGAAGTCGATCGAGGTCACCGGCGCAGTGAACCAGGGACCAAGGCTGGTGATTCGACGGGTTCGGTGTGAGGACGCGGATGCGAGGTTGAGATCACGATCTTCTACGACGGGAGGACAGTGTGACCATCGAAGAGAAAGCCGGGGTCGGGCGGCGGTCGCTGCTGGCCGCGGCGGCCGCCGGTGGGGTCGCCGCGCTGACGCCGATGAGCGCGGCCGTGGCCGGCGGGCCGGGTGGCTCGGTCTCCGACGCCCCGGGGCTGCCGTCCGGCTTCGGCAAGGTCTTCAGCAGCCGGTTCGTGACCGCCAACGGCCTGCGCCAGCACGCTGTCGTCGGTGGCAGCGGACCGCCGCTGCTGCTGGTGCACGGCTGGCCCGAGAGCTGGTACGCCTGGCGCCTGATCATGCCGGCCCTGGCTCGTGACTACACCGTCGTCGCCGTCGACCAGCGCGGCATCGGGCTGACCGGCCGGCCGTCGGGTGGCTACGACTCGGCGACCCTGGCCAAGGACTCGGCTGCGCTCATGAGCGCGCTGGGCCACCGCCGCTTCGCCGTCGTCGGCCATGACACCGGCTACGCGATCGCGTATGCCTTGGCGGCGGACTTCCGTGAGCGGGTCGACCGGGTCGTGCTCATGGAGATCCCCGGCCCGCCCGGTGCGGGGCCCGGCCCGGAGCTGTTCGTTCCCGAGGCGCAGAACAACCGGCTGTGGCACATTCCGTTCAACCGGGTCGACGACGAGCTGATCATCGACATGGTCCACGGCAACGCGCGCGCCTTCTACCACTATGAATTCCGCATTCAGGGCGGCCCCGCCCTGCCCGAGCGCGTCATCGACTACTACGTCCGTCTTTATAACCGCAACCGCGACACCCTGCGTGGGACTTTCGGGCTCTATCGGGCGTGGGACGCCCTGCTCGCGCAGAACAAGAAACGGGCCGCGCGCAAACTGACCGCGCCCGTGCTCGGCATCGGCGGGCAGCAGAGCTGGGGCCGCCTACCCGGGCACGGCCGTTTCAACATCATCCCGTGAGGCCGAGGATGGTGAATGGCCTGGTCATTTCGCGGTTGGCCCAGCGGGTGGCTTCGGTGATGTTAGTGCGGCCGGCCAGGCGTAGGGCGTTG
>NZ_RJAC01000061.1 GCF_003999975.1 Actinoplanes solisilvae
GGGCAGCAGCGGCTGCACGAGGTGCCACAACGACTCCGGGCAGTACTTCTCCACATCACTCACACCCGTACAACGAATGATGTTGGTCCTCAACAACCCCTATCGAGATGCGGTCTAAGGCGGAGTTCGCCCTGCGAGGCCTCGTGCCCTAGCCGCCGGCCAATCGGCGGCCGTCGTTGCCGGAGACAACGTTCAGGCCCCAGCCGCGCTTCTGCGACACCTTGGTCATCTTGGTGACCTTGCCTTTGCGTCCGCCGGGGCAGGCCTGGCCCAGTTGCGGGGGCTGGGCGGTGCCCGAGACGCCCATGCTGGCGCCGGTGATCCAGAAGCCGGTCACCTTCCGCGCGTATCCGGTGGCGGCGGCGCGCCCGGAGTCCACGACGGCGGCGTGCCGCAGTTGCATGTAGCCCGCTTCCAGTCGGTACGTCGCCGGGAACGTGACCTTGCCACAGCCGACCGAGAAGTTCCCGTCGAGCCAGAAGCCGTGGACGAATTCCAGGGCGGGCGTCTTCGCGGCGAGCTGGGCCTCGGTCCACCCGAACGCCTTGCGCACGTCGCCGCTGCCCGCGAAGCCCTTCATCGTCTTGGGGTCATAGGTCACCGCGGCCGAGGCCGGAGCGGCGACGCCGAGCCCGGCGGCGAGCGCCGCACCGGCGACGCCGAGACGGAAGAGCACCTTCATATCAAACTCCTGACCTGCGGTTATCCATCAGAACCAACGATCATCCTCGGAGAAGGGCGCGGCGGGCAGGACAACGGTGAAGACGCTCCCGCCGCCCGGGGCCGGCGCGGCGCGCACCTGGCCGCCGTGGGCCTCGACGATCGCCTTCGTGATGGCCAGACCCAGCCCGGTTCCCTTGGTGCCGTGGCGCACGGCGTTGCCGGCCCGGAAGAACCGTTCGAACAGCCGGTCGTACTCGTCGGGCGGCACGCCGATACCGGTGTCGGCCACCTCGAGGCGCACCTCGCCGTCGATGTGCCCGCTGACCGTCACCGTCCCGCCGGGCGGGGTGTACTTGACCGCGTTGCTCATCAGGTTGTCGAGGACCTGACGAAGGCGTACGGGATCGGCCTGAACCGGAAGATGGCGGGGCACATCGACCGTGACCGTCAACTGCTTGCTGTCGGACGCGGGCCGGTGCGCCTGCACGACCTCGCGGATCAGCCGGGCCGCGGCGATCGGTTGCGGGTCGATGTGCAGCTGGCCGGCCTCGACGCGGGCCAGGTCGAGCAGGTCGTCGACGAGGTGCTGCATGTGCGCGGAGCGCCGGTCGATCACCTCGCCCAGGTGCCGCTGGTCGGGCGTCAGCTCGGCGTCCTCGAGCAGGGTCTCGCTGTAGCTGCGGATCGCCGCGAGCGGGTTGCGCAGCTCGTGGCTGACCATGCCGACCAGCTCGTCCTTGAGCTGGTTGACGTGGCGGAGCTGGTCGATCTGCTCGTGCTTGGCCGACGCGAGTTCCAGGGCGAGCTCCTCGGCCCGGCGGCGTTCCATATGCCGGCCCAGGTGGGCACAGACGCCGTCGAGCAGGTCGAGCACCTCGGGGTCGGGTTCGATCGGGGCGGCGGTGAAGAACAGCAGCACGCCCAGGATCAGCTCGCCGGAGCGGACCGGCACGCCGATCGCGCTGTGCAGTCCGGCCGCTCGCACCTGAGCGGCTTTCAGCACCGTACGGGGGTCATCGAGCACCTCGGTCAGCCACAGCTCGGCGCCGGCGGCCCAGATATGCCCGGCCAGCCCTTCGCCGTGGCGCACCTGCCGGGGCCGGTCGTTCACCTCGTGCCCCGGCGCCGCCCACGACCCGACCCGCGTGATCGTGCGGGTCTCGTCGTCGGCCTGCCAGAACTCGCCGAGCGCCCACTGCAGCCCGGCGCCGACCGCCGCGACCGTACGGTCGGCGGCCTCCCCGGCCGTGTGGGCGTCGGCCAGCCCGCGCGCCACGGCCAGCCGCAACTCGCGGAACGTCTCGGCGCGCCGCTGCTCGGTGATGTCGTGCAGGGCCACCACCGCCCCGAGCCGCCGCCCGTCCGGCGTCTCCAGCGGCCGCGCGTTCACGTGGAAGCGACGCCCCGGTGAGCCGCTGGGGGCGATCACCACTTCCGCGCCGTCGACCCGTTTCCCCTCGTACGCCTGCGCCAGCGGGACCTCCTCGGCGCGCAGAGGCGTACGCCCGTCGGGCCTGAACAGGTCGTAGGCGCGCGGCCAGTCCTCGGGCGGCAGCGACCTCGCGCCGCAGCCGTGGATGTCGCGCAGGGCCTGGTTGAACAGGGTCAGGCGGCCGTCCTCATCGCAGGCGCCGACCCCGGTGTCGAGACTGTCGAGCAGCGCCTGCAGGAAGGCGCGCTCGTGTTCGAGCTGGTGGCGCTCGTCGCTGCGGTCGCTGATGTCGTGCAGGAACGCGTGGAAACCGGAGTCGGACTGCTGCAGGCTCATCTCGACCGGGAACTCGGTGCCGTGCCGGTTACGCGCGGGCAGCTCGACCCGCCGCCCGGCCATCGTCGAGGCGCCGCCGCTGTGCATGCGGGCCAGCCCCGCCGAGTGCGCCGCCACGTGCCGCTCCGGGATGATCAGGTCGGCGATGGGCCGGCCGAGCGCCTCGATGGCCGAGAACCCGAAGAGCCGTTCGGCGGACGCGTTCCAGCCGGTCACCACCCCGTAGGCGTCGATCGCCACATGAGCGTCCGGCGCGTCGTCGAGCATCCGCCGCAGCCGGCTCGCCGAGGCCGCCAGCTCCCGCTCCCCCGCCCGCAACGCGATCTCGGTCTCGGCGGCCGCCGCCAGGTCCTCGATCAGCAGCAGCTCGCGCGGCTCCCACTCCCGGGGCCGGTCGTCGAGCACCCCGAAAGCGCCGAGCGGATACCCGTCCGGGCTGCGGATCGGAAAGCCCGCGTACGCCAGGACGCCGTCCTCGATCGCCGCATGCCCCGCCACCCGGTCGTCGACCCGCGCGTCGCAGACCATGAGCGGGGCGTCGGTGTCGACCACGGTCAGGCAGAACGAGTGCTCGGGCAACGGCCCGGAGCGACCGGCGACCGTACGGTGATCCGCCCCGACCAGGGACACCACGGCGTGGGCGGCGCGCAACTGATGGGCGGCCGTGCGCGCCAGCCGGTCCAGCGACGGATAGGGCCCCTGGTCGACCATGCCCGTGTCGCGCAGTCGCCGCAGCCGGACGGTGTCGCTCAGACGGCCGTCCGCACCGGTCGTGCCCGCTGTCGGCCCCACTCTCTCCGGTTCGGCCGGGCTCCGGCGGGCCTGAGGGAGAAAACGGAACTCGTCACTCAGACCTCTTGTCAGCGACGGAATCAGTGGGAGGATGGCTGCCAAACAAGGGTGATCCTGTGTCTGGAGATATCGTGACGGCCAAGAGCGTGCTGCACAACTTCATCGGAGGCGAGGCGGCCGCGCCCGCCGAGGGACGTTACGAAGACCTGATCGACCCGGCCACCGGCGAGGTGTTCGCCTCGGCCCCCGTCTCCGGCGAGGCCGACGTCGACCGGGCCATGCAGGCGGCCTCGAAGGCGTTCGAGGGCTGGCGCAACACCACCCCCAGCGAACGGCAGCAGGCTCTGCTCAAGTTCGCCGACGCCGTCGAATCCCGGGCCGGCGAGCTGGTGAAGGCCGAATCGCAGAACACCGGCAAGCCGCTGGGCCTGACCGCGAGCGAGGAACTGCCTCCGGCGATCGACCAGCTCCGCTTCTTCGCCGGCGCGGCCCGGCTGCTCGAGGGGCGCTCGGCCGGGCAATATCTGGCCGGCTACGAAAGCTACGTGCGCCGCGAGCCGATCGGCGTGTGCGCGCAGGTGACGCCGTGGAACTACCCGCTGATGATGGCGGTCTGGAAGCTGGCCCCGGCGATCGCGGCGGGCAACACGGTCGTGCTGAAGCCGTCGGACACGACCCCGGTCACAACGGTCATGCTGGCCGAGATCGCGGCCGAGTTCCTGCCGCCGGGCGTGCTGAACGTGGTCGTCGGCGACCGCGACACGGGCCGCCGCATGGTCACCCACCGCACCCCGCAGATGGTGTCGATCACCGGCTCGGTCCGAGCAGGAATGGAAGTGGCCCGGGTAGCGTCGACCGACCTCAAGCGCACCCACCTCGAACTGGGCGGCAAGGCCCCGGTGGTGGTCTTCGACGACGCCGACGTGGAAGCAGCGGCGGCGGCGATCGCCGAGGCAGGCTATTTCAACGCGGGTCAGGACTGCACGGCGGCCACCCGGGTGCTGGCGGCACCGGGGGTTTATTCGGACTTTGTGGCGGCGCTGACCGAGGCGGCCAAGGGCACGAAGACGGGCGCGGCCGACGACGAGGACGTGCTGTACGGCCCGCTGAACAACGCGCGCCAGTTCGAGCGGGTGTCCGGTTTCGTCGACCGTCTGCCCGACCACGCGGCCCTCAACACGGGCGGCGCCCGGGTCGGCGACCGGGGCTACTTCTATTCCCCCACGGTCGTCTCCGGCTTGAGGCAGACCGACGAGCTGATCCAGGACGAGGTGTTCGGCCCGGTCATCACCGTGCAACGGTTCGGCGACGAGGACGAAGCGGTGGCGTGGGCCAACGGCGTCGAGTACGGGCTGGCGTCGTCGGTGTGGACCCGCGACCACGGTCGCGCGATGCGGATGACGCAGCGCCTCGATTTCGGGTGCGTCTGGGTCAACTGCCACATTCCGCTGGTCGCCGAGATGCCCCACGGCGGTTTCAAGCACTCCGGGCACGGTAAAGACCTCTCCGTGTACGGCCTGGAGGATTACACCCGAGTCAAGCACGTGATGCATTCACTCGGATAAGGCTCATGGGGGCGGCTGGCGGGCCGCCCCCATGCTCAAGGAGCAGATCGAGTTCAACGAACGCGACCGTTCCTGAGCGGAGCCGGCCCGGGGGTCCCGGGGCCGGACTTTCTAGCGTTCCTGCAGCGCCCACGGGCTGCCGAACTCGACGAGCTTGTCGAGGAACGGAACGGGGTCGAACGCCTCGGCCCCGAGCACGCCGGCACCCTGCCACGTCCCCACCGCGAGAAGCTCGAGGGCGATGACCGGGTTCACCGCCGTCTGCCAGACCACGGCCTGGGCGCCGTACTCCCGCATCGACCACTCGTTGTCGACGAGGTGGTGCAGATAGACCTCGCGCGGGCGGCCGTCCTTGCCGGTGCCGGTCACCCACGTGCCGGCGCAGGTGACACCGGTCATCTTGGAGCCGAGCGTGGCCGGGTCGGGCAGCACACCCGCGACCACGTCGCGGGGTGACACCTCGGCGTCCCCGACCCGCACCTTCTCCGTACGGTCGAGGCCGAGCTTCCGCAGGGTCTTGAGGACGTCGATGAATTCGCTGCCCAGCCCGTATTTGAACGTCACCTTGCGGGCCTCGACCCACCGCGGGATCAGCAGCACTTCCTCATGCTCGACGTGAACGCACTCGACCGGGCCGATGCCGCCGGGAAATTCGAAGATCTCGGGCTCGGCGAACGGCGACATCGTGTACCAGCCACGTTCGCGCTCATAGACCACGGGCGGATTGAGGCATTCCTCGATGGTCGTCCACACCGAGAACGACGGTGCGAAGTCATACCCCTCGACGACCAGGTTCGAGCCGTCCCGTACGCCGATCTCGTCGATCTCGGTGAACAGGTGATCGGCGGCGTAGCGGGCGAAGATGTCGGAAAGCCCGGGCTCGACACCGATTCCCACGAGGGCCAGCAACCCGCTTTCGCGCCACGAGTCCGAGGCGTCGAATTGCTCGTCGCCCAGTTTCACGCCGCAGAGCCGATAGGGGTCGGTGGGGTGTGGCCGGGAAAGGGACATCGCCATGTCGAGATAGTGGGCGCCGGCGGCGTACGCCCCCTCGAAGACGGGCAGGACGAAGCGGGGGTCGACCGCGTTGAAAACGTGCGTGATGCCGTGCTCGAGGCACAGGGCGGCCACGGCGTCGGCGTTCGAGGCGTCGACTTTGGCGGCGACGAAACGGGGGTCGAACGTGGCGGCGACGGCTTTGGCGGCGCGGGATAGGTCGTAGTCGGCGAGGACGAAGAGGTCGAAGAAGTCGCGGCGGGCCGCGATGACGGCGGCGGCGGATCCGACTCCGCCCGCGCCGACGGCCAGGACGCGCATGCGGTACGCACCTTTCGGGGGAAATGGGACACCAAATCACTGAAACCGTGCTCCACGAGCCTTGACGCCACGGAAACACTTGTCAAGGGCGATCAACTCTGCGATAAACGCAGTCGATGGCGATGACCGAGCAGGCGACGCGCGTACGGATTCCATCGACGGTCACTAACCGAACGAGTGTTTCGATTGCCGTGCACCTGGCCGACGGGGAGAATCGCGGCGTGACGGCGGATGTGGCACTGGATGACATCAACAAGCTCATCATCGAGCACCTGCAGCGTGACGGGCGGATGTCCTACGCGACGCTGGCCAAGACCATCGGGCTTTCCGAGGCGGCCGTGCGCCAGCGGGTGCAGCGGTTGCTCGACGGCGGGCTGATGCAGATCGTGGCGGTCACCGACCCGCTCACGCTCGGGTTCGCGCGGCAGGCGATGGTGGGCCTGAAGGTGAACGGGGACCTGCGCGCGATCGCCGACGAGATCGCCGACATCCCCGAGGTCGACTACGTGGTGATCTGCGCGGGGGGCTACGACCTGCTGGTCGAGCTCGTCTGCACCGACGACGAGCACCTGCTCGACCTGCTCAACGAGAAGATCCGTACGGTCAAGGGGGTCACCTCGTGCGAGACGTTCATGTATCTGAAGCTCGCGAAACAGACGTACGCGTGGGGTACTAGATGATTCCGTCCTTCTGGCTGAGCACCCTCGGGCCCGTGACGCCGCGGCCGCCGCTGGACGGCGACCGTTCGTACGACGTCGCGATCGCCGGGGGCGGCTACACCGGACTGTGGACGGCGTACTACCTGGCGCAGGCCGCGCCGCACCTGTCGATCGTGGTGCTCGAGGCCGAATACTGCGGGTTCGGCGCCTCGGGTCGCAACGGCGGCTGGGCGTCCGGCCTCTTCCCGGTCAGCGAGGCCAAACTGACCCGCCGCTACGGTGCCGATCGGGCCACCGCGATGCACGAGGCGCTGGCCGGCGCGGTCGACGAGGTGGGCCGGGCCGCGACCGCCGAGGACATCGACTGCCACTACGCCAAGGGCGGCACGATCTCCCTCGCCCGCTCCCCCGCCCAGCTGCGGCGCGCCCGCAAGTCCCCCGGCTTCCTGCCCGCCGCCGAGGCCAAGTCGATCTGCGGCGCCACCGACGTGCTCGGCGGCATCTACAGCCCGCACTGTGCCGCTTTACACCCAGCCCGTCTCGTACGAGGCCTCGCGTCCGCCGTCGAGCGGCGCGGGGTGACCATCCATGAGAAGACGCGCGTCGTCGCCCTGAGCCGCGGCTCGATCGTCACCGACCGCGGAACCGTCACGGCCGGCACGGTGGTGCGCGCCCTCGAGGGCTACACGGCCCAGCTGCCCGGCCACCGGCGCGCCCTGGCCCCCGTCTACTCCCTGATGATCGCCACCGAGCCGTTGCCGCCGTCCGACTGGGACCGCATCGGCCTGTCCCGCCGCGAGACGTTCACCGACGAACGCCACATGATTATCTACGGCCAGCGAACGGCCGATGATCGCCTCGCTTTCGGCGGTCGCGGCGCGCCCTACCATTTCGGATCGCGGGTGTCGCCGTCCTACGACCGGGTCCCCTCGGTCTTCGACAGCCTCCGCCACACCCTGACCGACATGTTCGGCATCCGCCCCGAGATCGCCTACCGCTGGGGCGGCCCGTTGGGGATCCCCCGAGACTGGATGCCCAGCGTGGGCCTTCACGACGGCGTGGCCTGGGCCGGCGGCTACGTGGGCGACGGCGTGGCCGCGGCGAACCTGGCCGGCCGCACCTTGGCCGACCTGATAGCCGGCAACGAAACCACCCTGACCGCTCTGCCGTGGGTGGGCCACCGCTCCCGCCAGTGGGAACCGGAACCGATCCGCTGGCTGGGCATCAACGCGGCCCTGCGAGCCACCACCCTCCGCGACACCCTGGAGAAACACCCCACTCCGGCGCGCTGAAACGAAGAACCGCCGGGTTGGTCGCCATCGCGCGGGAGTCTTCACGATCTCGAGCAGGCCGGTGATCTTGCCGTGGTCGGTCAGCACGGCCCGGTTCACGTCGTTCGTCGAGCCGGTCATCAGGTCGTACTTCTTCATGGCCCGGGGCGGACTCGGCGGTCAACTTCACCCAGCGACCGGAGTGGCCGGCGATCTCGGCCCCGGCCTTGGCGATCGTGGACCCGGCGTGCAGGGCGGAGCTGAGCCGTTGCAGCTCCTTCGTGGTCGGCCAGGGTCGGCCTGGCAGTACCGCCGGCGTCGGCGGCCTCACTATGGTCCGCTCGTTCGGAGAATGTCACGAAAAGGCCCAGGGCGGAGCGCGCCGGCTTCCGATAATGGGTTCAACTGGCTTCTCTACCACTGCCTTCAGGGATTCCTGCGCCAAAGACCGAAGTCGCGGATGAGTGGGCCCTCAGCTCACCGTTGACTTCGATCTGCGAATTTTCCCCAAGAGTGGCGCTCTGTAGGTCGACAACCTGTGGCGCTGCTACCACGCTGTCGAAAACGAGCTTGCAGCCGGAGATCTCCGCGTCGCTGAAGTCGGTAAGACTCCCTTGGTTGAATCGCGTTCCGGTGAAGCGTACTTGCCCCCCCTTTCAGGCGAGCTCTGTGGAATCGAATGTTCGCCCCGTCCTCCAGGTCGGCCTCGTACAGGCCCACCTCACCGGACGTGATCGTGCAGTTGTCGAAGATGACGTGCGCCTGCGAGATCTTCGTTCGATGCAGCAGGGATTTGTTCTCATCCACTTCGGCGTACCCGACGCCGCCGAGCGAGACGACGCCCCCACGGAAAAGTGAATTGATGAAGATGATCGTTCCACGCCGGAAATCCCCGGCGTACAGCTCTACCGAACCGCCGCGGAAATCCGCATCCCAGAAGTTGATGGTTCCGCCATCCAGAACGATTCGTTGCATCTGGAGCCGGCCACCGACGAATACCGCGCTGGAGAGATTGATAGTGGCAGTCGAGCCCAGATGAATGTCGGAGAGCAGCCCTCCGTCGACCACGGAACCCGCACGGCCGTTTCAACATCATCCCGTGAGGCCGAGGATGGTGAATGGCCTGGTCATTTCGCGGTTGGCCCAGCGGGTGGCTTCGGTGATGTTAGTGCGGCCGGCCAGGCGTAGGGCGTTG
>NZ_RJAC01000062.1 GCF_003999975.1 Actinoplanes solisilvae
ACCACCCAAAATCCCCACCCCCGGATGGCTCCAAGCCCAACTCCTCACCCACCTCAAAGTCGACCCCACCCGACCCCGCTGGCTATAACGGCAGTCCAACACCATGTGCGAAGTCCAGGTCTAGTGTGGGCCGCTGACGAATCAGGTGTGTGAGATGGAAGGGCTGGGTGATCGGCGCACCGTCGAGGAGCATCAAGATTTGTCGGGCGATGGTGTCGAACTCGGGTGAGTCCAGCACGCCGTCCTCTCCTCGCTGGGGAAGGTCGAGGAGCGCTATCAGCAACTGCCATGTCGGGGTGCGTGGCAGCCACTGGTTGTGAACAGCTTCGGCGACGAGGGGGCGCGCGGCTCCGGGGTCCCATGCCGCGATGGCGATAATCGCTTTGCGGCGGTGTCGCGCGTGAAGATCAGGTTCGCGCGCCAGCGAGCTGAGGGCATCGATTCCGGCGGCGGTGGGCAGGAGCGCGGCGGCCGCAGTGATGCGTAGACCGCTAGGGGTGTTTTTGTCCGCGGCAAGGCGTTGGAATTGGGTGATTCGTACGAGTGGGTGCCGGGGTCGGGCCGGGAACGGGAAGCCTGGCGTGAGCGAGTCCGGTCGGCCGAATCGCTTCCATTCGCCGTGATCGAGCAGTGCCCTCTCTTTGTCGTGCCATGATTCGCTGAGGCCGTCGGTAAGGATGGCGACGATGTACTTGCGGTGGCGGGTCGCGGTCGCCGGGTCATCGAGCATCGAATTGGCGAGTTGGTAGTCCCGATGGACTCGGGCCAGCCGGATGGCGGCTGCGAGCCTGGTCTGGGTCGAACCCCGCAGGGTGTGGAGCGCCGCCCTGGCTTCTTCCGGGCCGGCGCAGAGGCGTTCCGTTGCCAATACTCGAACGCGGGGTGGCTGCCACCGGCCGGCGGCGATCCGGCGCAAGGCTTCGGCGCCGGCCGGCTCGTCGACTCGGCGCAGGGTGGAAGCGACGGCCAGGCGTCGCTTCGGCGCCATGAATGGATGGACGCGTCGGTGCAACCACCGAAGGGATTCACCGTCGCCGCGCCGGGCGAGCAGGCCGCGCAGGTCCAGTCGCCGCTCCCATGGGTGGACCCGATGCTGCCAGGATCGGCTCCTGGACCGAAGGAGATCGTGGAGCGGTTTGTCCGCGTGATCGTCGCCGAGCCGGACCAGCCCCGCCAGCAGCAGCGTTCGCACGGCGGGTACCGGTTGTCGCGAGAGCGCCCGTCGGAGGCTGCCGGGATCGCCGCGCCTGGCGAGTGCCTCGGCCGCGGCAATGCCGAGAACAAGCGGGACGGCCGGAGACTGTATCCAGGAAGACTCGGCCACCGATTCGAAGGTCATCCGTTCCAGAGTTTCCGGGTCGCCGGACCGGGCGAGCAGGACTGCTACGCCGTAGGTGAGTGGCACTTGGCCGGAGTCGGTGATCAGCTTGTGCAGGAGCTCGCCGGTGCCACGGGGGTCGCGGCGGATGAGTTCGCCGATCGCGAGGAAACGCAGCCAAGGGGTCGAGCTGAGACCGTTCAGCAGATTGGCGCCGCGGGCCAGCGCTCGCAGGGGCGCGTTGTCGCCGTGGTCGGCGAAGACGACCGCGGCTCGAAGACGCACTAGGAGGTCCGTTTCGGGCTCGTCGAGGAGTGCTCGTAGCGGCTCGGCGTCCCCGTCGGCGCAGAGCCGGGTCGCCGCCGCCAGTCGCTGCTGGTAGCCCGCTCTCGGATCGCCGGCCCGGCGGGCGAATGCCAGCCGGCCGATCCGGCCGAGGGGCCGTTGAGCCCGGGCGTCCGGTGCGTCCATCGCCTCGCGAGTGGCTTCAGCGGCAATCCCGCGTTCGGCGAGCACAGTGGTCACCCAACCCTGAACGTCCGAGGGCGCGGCCGACCTGACGTGGCGGAGCACGCTTACTCCGGCGGCCCGGTCGACGTCGATGATCGCCTCTCCCAGCATCGCCCGCACCCAGAACCTGTTTCCGGTGTCGTTCGCCAACTCAGTGACCTGTGCCAGCGCATCCAGGTCGGCGCACAACTCGCGGAGTACCCGCACACATTCGGCTGCCGCTGGCACGTCCTGGTTGAGCCGTTCGACCAGGACGGTCACGACCCGCTGCCGGGTGTGGTCCTCGACCGGCACCCCGCCGGTGATCATGTCGCCGGCTGCAACGGCGTCTTCATGATCGTCGAGGAGGGTCTGCACCAGATGATCGGACGCGGGCTGCCAGGCGGCGGCGAAGGCGGCTCGGCTGCGAGCTGCGGGGTCGGCGGCGAGGGCGTACCACGTGGCGGCGTCAAAGCTGTGGGCGGTGGCACGGCCGGCGAAGAAGTCGGCGAAGCTCTGGTGGGAGAAGGACAGCCGGCCCTGACGCGGAGACAGCAGCCCGGTCGCGCGGAGGATGCCCTCAACGTCCTGCCTGGCTCCCGGCAGCAGCGTGGTCAGCGGGTGGGGCGCGTGACTGTCGAGCCAATCGAGGGCGACGGTGAGCAGGTTGGCCGCCGGGTCGTCGAACGTGGCCGCGCCCAGGGCTTCCAGGAGCCGGCCGACGATCTGGTCGAAGTCGGCGTCGAACCAATCGACCACCTTGTTCCCGGCCAGGCCACGGGATTTCAAGGCCGTGACGAGGGCGCCACGCGCGAGGGACAGTTCGTGGCGGCCGTTCATCAGGCGGTCCACGAAGCATTCGTAGAGCTGCGTCCGGGTGGTCGGCAATGCCTGGCTGTCGGCTTGCTCGAAGACCATGGCGGCGAGCATGGCCAGCAGTGGTACCCGGACCACGGGACCCAATCGCGCTCCTGCGAGACGGTTCAGGAATAGAGTGGTCTTGCGGTTCGCCTCGGCCGGGTCGCTGGGCAAACGGGCGGCGAACCAACGCTGGGCGAACTGGTTGAGGTCGGCGCTGCCGAACGGGCGTAACTCGTATTCTTCGACGCCGGGTCGCTGCAGATCCGTCAGCTCGGTGGCGGGCAGCGGACGGGAGGTGACGATGATCCGGTGGATCCTGACTTCATTGCCGAGAAGTCCGTGCAGGCGCCACAAAATTCGGTCCCGGGCGCTGCTCTCGATCACCTCGTCCACACCGTCGACGAACACCTGCCAAGTGCCCCCCGGCATGGGTGGGCGGTCGAACATCGCTGCGGAGATGTGCACGCCGTGATCGCGGAGAGTCGCGGTGGCAAGCGCGTCCGCCAGATGCAGGTCGATCAGGTCGGTGGCCAGGCAGGCCACGGCCATCTGTCGCGAGTGCCCGGCCGATGCCCGCCGTGCCGCCTCCCGGACCATCACCGCGACCACGGTGGACTTGCCCGATCCGGCGCTGCCGAGGATCAGCGCGTGCGCGTGCCGCGCCAGCAGGTCATCGGCGCTGACCAGGATCCGCCGGTCATCATCAGGTGTGGTTGCGGTCGAGATTCGCTCGCGGACCCGGATCTCGGACAACGGCGGGGCGTGGAAGCCCGTGAACTGGTAGCGATGGACCACCTCCGCCTGCTGTGCGACGGCCAACCGGCCCAGCTCGGGCGGCCGGCTCAGCGTCGGCGGCCTGTTTCTGAACGCGATGATCAGCGTTGCGATGCCGAGCGCCGGGAACGCCCACGCCGCCGTGGTCTTCAGCGCTGCGGGCAGACCAGGCACAAAGAAGAAACCGAAGGCAAGCACTCCGAGAGCGATCACCATGGCGATGCTGACCCGATATCTGACGGAGTGCGGATGCTCGGCGGCTTTGGACCGGCGGTCGAGAATGAATACGCGAACGGCTATCGCCGCACCAACGATCGATGCGAGCTTGTCACCAATTTCCATCCACGACATTGAGTCGCTCACACTCGGATACTAGACCAGCGCTCTCCGTGGTCGAGGGTGACGTGATCGCGATGATCACGATTCACGCACCGAGTCTTCCATCGGGCGCCGGCGGCCAGGAATCCGTGTGCTGATCGAGGAGTTCGCCAGGACGGCGCCGCGGCCGGCCGACAGTACCGCGGCCTTTCTGGCTGGCTAGGTTCGACGAAAGCCAACTATCCTTGAGCCGTGGCAGACCTGCTGGAGGACCGAGACGCGTGGTCCATGGAGAATTGCTCGATCGTCCGGGCGTTCGAGATCGTCGGCACCCGCTCGGCGATGGTCGTCATGCGGGAGGCCTTCTTCGGAACTCGCCGCTTCGACGACTTCGTGCGCCGGGCGAGCCTCGGTGAGGCCGCGGCGGCCGCGCGGCTGCGGGAGTTGACCGCCGACGGGCTGCTCGAGCGGGTCCCGTACCAGGAGCCTGGGCAACGGACGCGATACGAGTACCGGCCGACCGCCAAGGGGCGGGCGCTCTTCCCGGTGATCGCCGCCTTGCGGGAGTGGGGCGACACCTGGGCGGCCGGCTCCGACGGACCCCCTCTGCGAACGGTCCATCGCGACTGCGGATCGCCCGTACGCGTGCGGTTGCGCTGTGACGAGGGCCATGATGTAGCACTGGGCGAACTCGAGATTCAACCCGGTCCCGGATTGATCATGAACGAGCCGGCCGGCTGAGGACGGTCCGGTTCGGCGTGTCGGCGATTCCGCGGCGGTGGGACGCCGCGGCGACTGACAGCAGCCGTGGCCGGCTCGGCTCTCAGCGCCCCTCACCTGCGGTTCAGTCCGCTAATCGCAGCTCGCCCCGGCCGAACGAGTAGTTCTCCCTCGGTGTCGGGATGATGGCGAAGAAGATGTCGTCGGGGGGAGATACCGGGCGCCTCGACGACGAGCTTGTTCACGGTCGCGGCGAGCTTGCGCTTGTCATCGAGCCCGCGGTGCGGCCCCAGGAGACGCTATCGGCAGAAAGCGGCGGTCGCGCTCCACAGCGAACCGCCATCGAGCCGGTCGATCATGCCCTGAAAGCGGTGTGGCCCTGGTCAGGCGACGCTGATCTCGGGCAGGTCGATGGCGAGGATGACGGGGCCGGGGAGCGACGTGTTGTCCTCGGCGACGGGTACCACGAAGCGGTGCGTGGGGAACACGAGACCCGAGACCGTCCGGTGCGCCTCGGTGTAGTGAGCGGCCAGCGCCGGTGACCTGCCCTGGATGTCCACGCGGTAGTCGTGGCGGCGAAGCAGGCCGGATTCGTCGTAGTAGAACGTCTGCTCGGTGCTGTGGGTCGCGATGTCGGCGGGGAAGGTGACGCGCAGCCTGCGCCACTGTTCTCCCTTCTCGCTCCAGGGCTCCACCTCTTCGGTCTGAACACCGGGGAAGGTCAGCAGGTAAGGCGCGGTGAGATAGTTCCACAGGGCGTAGCCGCCGAAGTAGAGGGCTTGCAACTGGTCCCAGGTGCTCTTCGGGCCCAGGCCTTCGAACGAGGCGCGAGGTTCGTCGCGCCGCCCCCGCACGGTGCCGTCCGCGTCCTGGATGGCGACCTGGTGCGGGGTATACATGCCGAGCCGGCCCGGTCCGGTGAAGTTCGCAAAAGTAACGTGCTGTCGTTGAACGTCCAGTGCGAGATGGGCGTCCGCGAAAGTGTCACCCTGTCCGCGGGTGGGTAGGGCCAAGCCCCCCACCTGCGCGTTCGCTCGGATCGCCGTGGCCCGCTGCCACCGCTGAGCCCCGCCGTGCGCCCGGAGAACCATGTCGAGCAGATCGCTCATGGCGTGTCCTGCCTTTCGTGTCCAGGAGGTGTCGACCTCAAGGAACGAATCTACCTCGCTGGCTATGCTCTAGCGAAGTCAGGCTGGAGGTGTGACGTGCGGTGCCCCGAAGCCGACCCGCTCGGCCACACCTGACTTTGATTTAGCAAAGCCAGCCTGTTACCGTCTGGCCATTGAATACCAAAGTCAGGCCTGGAGGCTCCCATGAGAAACATCAACGGATCGACAGCTTTCGTCTCCGGCGGCCAGCGTGGCATCGGTCGCGCCATCGCCGAGGAGTTGCTCCGTCGTGGCGCGACCAAGGTGTACGTCTCCGCCCGCGATCCCCGACCCGAGGCGGACCCGCGACTGGTCCCCGTGCCCTTGGACGTGACGGATCCGGGTGCCGCGGCCGGCGCCGCCAAGCTCGCCGACGACGTGAGCATCGTCGTCAACAACGCCGGCGTGGGCGGCGCGCAACCCCTCACCACCACCGATCTCGACCACACTCGTACCGTCTTCGAGACCAATGTGTTCGGAGCGATCGAAGTTGCCCGGGCGTTCGCTCCCGTGCTGAAGGCCAACGGTGGCGGCACGCTGGTGAACACGCTCTCGGCGTTGTCCTGGCTCTCCGGCGCCGGCGCTTACGGCGCATCCAAGGCGGCGCTGTGGAGCGTGACGAACTCTCTTCGCAAGGAGCTGCGCGGTCAGGGAACCAATGTGATCGGCGTCCACGTCGGCTATGTCGACACCGACATGACCAGGCACGTTTCCAGCATCCCCAAGATCAGCACTCAGGAGGTGGCCCAGGCGGTGGCCGACGGCATCGAGGCCGAAGCGTCCGAGGTCCTGGTCGACGAAGTGACGCGCAGAGCGAAGGTCGCCCTCTCTGGTGCGCCCGAGGATCTGGAGCTCTAGGAAGGGTGCCGTCGGGCTCCGCGCCCGCCGCCCTCGCAGGCCCGACGGCTTTTGCGTGCGGCCGCAAATCCTGTTCCTCCACCCCGGCGGATACCAGAACCTGATGTTCCGATCCACCGGAGTCAGGGCAGGAGTACGGCGGCGCCGTTCACCCGGTCCGCGGCCAGGTCGGCCAGTGCGTCGGCGGCCCGCGCCATCGGGTAAGGGGAGACGGCGACGGTCAGCCGGTGCTTGGCGGCGAAGGTCAGCAGGTCGTGGCCGTCGGCCCGGGTGTTCGCGGTGACGCTGCGGACGGTGCGCTCCTGGAAGAGGTCGCGTTCGTAGTCCAGCGACGGGATGTCGCTCAGATAGATGCCGGCCACGGCCAGCGTGCCGCCGCGGTCGAGGGCCCGCAGCGCGACCGGAACCAGATCACCGGCCGGGGTGAACAGAATCGCCGCGTCCAGCGGCTCGGGCGGACGGTCGTACGCCCTCCCGGCCGACGCGGCGCCCAGTTCGAGCGCCAGCTTCCGGGCCCGCTCGGACCAGGTCAGCACATGCACCGTGGCACCCTCGGCGAGGGCGATCTGAGCGGTGAGGTGGGCTGAGGCGCCGAAGCCGTAGATGCCGAGGCGCCCGCCGGGCGGCAGCTCGGACAGTCGCAGAGCCCGATAGCCGATGATGCCGGCGCACAGCAGCGGCGCCAGCTCAGCGTTGGAGTAGCCGTCGGGCAGGACGTACGCGTAATCGGCGCGGACAGTCGCATAGTCGGCATACCCGCCATCGGCGTCCCAGCCGGTGTAGCGGGACCCGGGGCACAGGTTCTCGGCGCCGCGCAGGCAGAAGCGGCACTGCCCGCAGGTCTCGCGCAGCCAGGCGATGCCGACGCGGTCGCCCAGCCGGAAGCCCTCGGCGCCCTCACCCAGCTCGAGCACGTGGCCCACGATCTCGTGGCCGGGTACCACGGCCGGCCGGTGCGGTGGCAGCTCACCCGAGGCGACGTGCAGGTCGGTGCGGCAGACACCGCACGCGTCCACCGCGACGAGCAGTTCACCCGGCCCGGGACGGGGCACCACCATCGCCGTGCGGCGAAGAGCCTGACGCATGTTGTGCCCGGGAGTGGTGACCTGCCAGCCGTACATGATTTTCTCCTTGTGATTCAGCGGGAAGATGGTGTGGAAGGCGACCCGTTCAGCGGCGGCTTGCCTCCTTTCGCCGGGGGAGGCGGAACCTCCCCCTGCCGGCGACGCTTAAGGCGGCCGTGATCGCGGCGGCAGGGACGTCCGACCCGTACTTGCGGGTCCAAGGGCGTCACCAGCCGACACGGGTGGCGGCCAGGTGCCGGCGGCGCACAACGGCCACGGGGCAGCGGGTGCGGCCCACCAGGGCGCGGCAGGTGTCGCCCAGTGCGTCGTCCGGCCCGTGGGTTTCGCTGGCCGACCCGATGACCAGCAGGGAAGCCCCGCTGCTGAGTTCGAGGAGCGCACCGGCCGGATCCTCGTCGTGCAGCACGTCCCGTTCGACCGGTGGCAAATCCTCCTCGGTGAGATGCTCGTCGACGAGGGTGTTCAGCAGCCGGCTCGCCTCGCCGAGGTTGCGATGGCAACGCCGATGGTGGGTGCATGCGGGGGGCCGGCAATGCGACCAGACGTAGGTGACCCGCATCGGGACGCCGAGCCGGCCGGCTTCCTCGCGACCGCGAAGCAGCAGCGACTCGGCGTTGTCGTCGTCGTCCACAGCGACCAGAACCGGCCCGGTTGCCGGCGGCTGCGGCATGGTGGCTGTCGACATCTCTCCTCCTTCACAGTTCCCTTCCACCGTCTCTCCGTCCGGCCGTTCGCTGCCGGGGCCGATCGGCGCGCGTAACAGGGCCGAAGGTCACCGGTGTCCGGGTCGGGACCGTCGAGTTCTCCGCCGCCCGGTCGGCACCAGGACCTGGTCGTCGCGGCCGCAGAACCGGGACCTTCGTCCGCGAAGATCAGGCCCTTGTCCTCAGGAGACACGACAGGACATCGGGCAATGTCACTGGTAACGACATCGAGTTCTGGGAGGACATCATGACCACCATCGGCCGGGGAACCGCCGCTCACCTCGAGAAGGTCGAGGCGCCCGGCTCCATGCTGACCAGGACCGCCGCGCGGGCGCTTGCCGTGTTGCGTATC
>NZ_RJAC01000063.1 GCF_003999975.1 Actinoplanes solisilvae
GCCGCCTGTTCGGTTCTGGTGGCCAGGACGACGACGCCGCGCGACGGTCCGATCATCGTCGGCGTGAACGGATCATCGTCGTCCGAACAGGCGCTCGACTTCGCCTTCGAGACCGCCGCACGACAGCAGGAGGAGCTGGTCGTCGTCCGAGCGGTGGCCTCCGCATCGACGGACGGCTTCGGGGACAAGGAGCTCAGTGCCCTTACCGCTCTGGTCGCCAACCGTGAGGACAAATACGACCTCAAGGCACGGGTCAAAGTGCTGCCGGGCGAACCGGAAGCCGTGTTGATCGCCGAGTCGATCCGGGCCGGATTGGTCGTCGTCGGCGCCCGCGGCCGACGGCCCTACCAGGGACTGCTCGGCTCGGCCGCCCAGACGCTGCTGCACCACAGCCCGGCACCGATCATCCTGGTTCGTGGCGTGGTGCGGGCGGGTTCGACCCTCTGGTCCAGGACCATCGGCCCTGCCCGACCGTACACATCCGGCGTCATGCTTCCCATGACGCCCATCGATGCGCCGCAGGCGTAGATCAGGTCGGCCGAGTGACGGCCGGTGCGGTCCCGATGAGCGCGCGGGCATATCAACCGTCAGCCGAGGGAGTCCGACATGGCGACAGCTTCGCCGCCCTGCTCCTCGGCTCGGTAAGTCAGCATCTGATCTTCCGTTCCGCCTGCCCGGTCGTAGTAGTCCGCGACGCCGTACGAGCTCCCGCCAGCCCGAACTCCTCAGCCGGATGAGTTCGAGCCGAATCGGAGGACGGTGCCCCCCTTGCCTTCGGGCGAGCCAGGACTCGCGCCGAGCCACATTCAACGCCGCACGGTCACGCGTGTCGGATCAGCTCTGGAAAGGACTGGGCGATGGCCACCAACAAGATAATCGTCGGCTATGACAGATCTTCCGACGCTCGCACGGCAGCGCGGTGGGCTCTCGACGAGGCGGGTCGTACCGGGGCGCCAGTGGAGTTCCTCTACGCCTGGGAGTGGCCGCTCTGGGCGCCTGCGGCGTCCATGATTCCCGCCACCTCTGTTTGGCCGGACAGCGAAACGGAGGACGCTATCCACCGCATGCGCGAGGATGTCGTCGCCGCCGCCAAGCAGAGCCACCCGGGGGTGCAAACGACCTTCTCCATCGTCAACGGATACGCGGCGCCGATCCTCGTCGACCGCTCGGCCAATGCCGGTATCGTCGTGCTCGGCAGCCGTGGACACAGTGCGGTGGCCGGCCTCATGGGCTCGGTAAGCGTCGCTGTCACCGCGCACGCCCACTGCCCGGTCGTCGTCGTCCGCGGTCATGCCGGCCCGAACGCTCCGATCGTCACCGGTGTGGACGACTCGGCGTCGTCGTCGGCCACGCTGGGCTTCGCCTTCGAACAGGCGGCCGTCCGCGGCGTGCCGCTGCGAGTGATCCGGGCCTGGCCGCCGGTTGCCGGGCTCTGGGAAGGCACGCCGATGGTCACCCGCGCCGTCACGGCCGAAGAACGACAACCGTTCGACGCGCTCGTCGCCGCCTGGCACGACAAGTACCCCCAGGTCGAACTCTCGGCCGAGGCCGTCGTGGAACACCCGGCCGCCGCACTGGCGCTGGCGAGCACCACCGCACAACTGCTCGTGCTGGGCAGTCGCGGACGCGGCGCGGTGCGCGGCATGCTTCTCGGCTCGGTGAGCCAGCATGTCCTGCGTCACTCCGCTTGCACCGTCGCTGTCGTTCACGATGTGGCTGGCGCCTGAACCCCGTACCGCTGACAACCTGAAGCGAGAGGACACGCGACATGGGTAGACACCGAATCATGCTCGCGGTCGGCATGACGGCCGTGCTGGTGGCCGGAGGTCCGGCCACCAGTGCCGCGGCGGCGCCCGACCGGCCCGGCGGACGGATCCTCACCCTGGCGGTGACCCAGGAGCACGGCAACGGCGAGCTGCGCAGCGTGCGGCCGGACGGCAGCAGCATCGTCTCGTACGGTCGGCAGCTTCCCTGGTTCGCCAGCCCGGACTACGCGCCGGGCGGGACCCGGATCTCCTACGTGGACGGGTTTGATATCCGGGTGATGGCAGCGGACGGCTCGGGCGACCGATGGCTCGTCGGCGCCCCGTGCGGCCCGTCCAGTCCACGCTGGTCACCGGACGCCCAGTGGATCGCCTTTGAGTCGTGCAGCGACATCTACCAGGTCAGCGCCGACGGCTACGCCGGCGGCTTCTTCAACGCGACACAGAACGATCTCAATGATCTTCAGGCGTCGTGGAGCCCTCAGGGCGGTCGCTTCGCCACCGCCACGCTGCCCGGCGTGCACGTCTATCGGGCGGACGGATCCGCCCCGCGCGAGATCAGTGACCTGCCGGGCGCCGTCCGCCTGGACTGGAACCCGACCGGCCGCGCCATCGCGGTCGCCGCAGAGGGCGACCTGTGGTTGATCAATCTGGTCACCGGCGCGCAGCGTCGGCTGACCAACACCCCCGCAGTGGTCGAAGCGCATCCTGTGTGGTCGCCTGACGGTCGGTGGCTGGCCTTCGCTCGCGGCCCGGACGACCCCGACGACCCCGGCGCGGCCCTCAGCCCGCGAGTCTGGTTGATGACCGTCGCCGGTACCCGAGCGCACTCGACCGGCGTGCCGGGAATCCCGACAAGCTGGCGATCAAACCCATGACCGGTCGGCCTTCCCCAGGCCGCTCCGGGCGCCGGCCGGAGCCCGGGCCAATCGACGCACGGGACGGCTGTCGTGCTCAATCGGGACGCGCCTCTCAGGGTGCTCGCAGCGGATGGACGGAGTCGTCGCGGCAGGCGAGCCCCGCCATCGCGGTTCGGTAGTGCTCCTGGTCGATCTTCCCGGAGCTGAGCCGGGCGAGAAGCGACTTCTCCGGGTCCGGATCGGGCGTCGGCGGGAGCGCGAACAAGGACGACAGACAGGGGTCGACCGCGACGGCCGGCGGATGGGGACGCTGCCGTGCGCGTTGGACACGCGCCACCACGACGGCGCCGACGACGCGCATGATCAGCATGACGAAGACGATCACGATCAGCGGATCCATGGCCTGCTCCCGTCCCGTGTGAGCGGTGATCCGACCAGGAAGACCGGGCAGTGCGCCCGTTGCGGCAGCAAGTGGGTCGCCGCGCCCAGCGCCGTCCCGGGAATGAACATCCCGTGGTGGTAGCGGCCGATCACCATCGCGGCGGCGTGTCCGGAGGCTTCGATCAGTGCGGCCACGGGATCACCCGATATGATCTTGTGGTGGATCGGCACGCTCGTCCGCGCGTCGAGCTGTTGCGCCAAGTTCGTGCCGTCGCCGACAACGTGCAGCAGAACGACCTCGCAGCCCCGGACCCGCGCCTCGGCGAACGCGAAATCCGTCGCCGCCCGAGCCGCCTCGGAGCCGTCCACACCGACCACCAGCGGCCGCGCCGCCCAGTCGGACCCGACCGGACCGCCCGGCATCCGGACCACCAGGACCGGCCCGGGGTGCAGACGGACGACATGGGCGGCGACACTGCGGCCGACCATGGCCGCGGCGCCACCGTGACGGTGGCCCACCACCACAAGCCCCGCATCGCCCGCCTCCGCGAGCAATGCCCGCGCCGGATCCGAGCCGATGGCGAGCCGGCCGGTCACCGCGATCGACGGCGAACAGGCATGCACACGGTCGGCGAGCCGGCACAGCAACCGTTCTCCGGCTTCCTCGGCGCCGTCGCGCCGGACGTTGACGATGCGCAGCGCCCAGCCATGCATCTCGGCCTCGACGGCGGCGTGATCGACTGCGATGGTGCTGCACGGGCTATCGTCGGCGCCGACCAGGACCGTAGTGGTGGTCACCGGCTTCCGGACGGCTTGCCCGGCGGGGCGGGCGCCACCCCGGCCCGGCGTGGCGGCGTACGGATCAGAGTGGTTGGCCGCACCCAGGTAACGGTTGATCGCTTCGCCGAAGGGGGTGGGGCGCCCGGTGCCGGCAATGTTCCGGCGCGCCTCGGTCTCCGCCTTGGACCTGTCGATGTTCGTCATGGCGGCACCTTTCGCCAATGCCAGGACGCCGGTGAAGCTACCGGTGCCCTCCGTCCCTATCGCACCTCACCGGTGGTCTCGGCGGCAGGGCTGTCAGACTCGTCGACGGCGGACGTTGTGCCTTTCCGCCGGTGGCGCAGCCTCGCTATCGATGGCGCCGCGGATGATGGCGTCCACGTCGATGACGGCTGTCGTTTCGTCTGAGCATGCTCTCAGTCATTAGGACCGCGACGGTGCGTTCACGCCGGCGAGCTCGGTCCGCGCCGGCTGGGTTCGGGATGGGCCGAACTGACCTCGGACATGCCAAATCTGCTCTTGGACCTGTCCGCGTGAGTCGCGTCTCTCTGGGTGACCTGCTCGTTCGCGCGCCGGCGACGCTCTGCGCGACGGCCTCGGCCGGAGCTAACGGCGCAGGGCCTTACGCCGGACCACTCCGATTGACACGGTGCCGGCGAACAAGATGATCCCTACAATGGCCAGCCAGATCAACCCCTCGATCGCGAATCCAACCACCGTCAGGATGAGCCAGAGCACGAGTAGAACAATGACCAGAACAAGCATGTCCATTCCCTCCTGACGGGAGGCCCTTGTCGAGGGCGGTAACCCTTTGAGCGTCTACCCCCCGGGCTGGAAAGGGCAGGGCCGAAAGACCCGGACCGGCGTTGCCTATCCGGCAGGGCGGTGTTAGAGGTCAAGTCCGTTGGCGGGCTATCCCAACAGTCGTACGCCTGCGGATCGCACAGGGTGCAAAGCTCACCGCCGGCGCGTTCGGCAGGCATCGACCTGCCGTAACGCGGCTTGGTGAAATCGCGGCGGCCCATTCCCCCACAGTGCCGCTGGCGATAACGCGAACCCCGCCCTCCCGAGGGTTCCGTCTCCAGGCAGGTCAGCGCGGCGGTGCTGGTGTGCCCTGAGCCGTGCCCACCGCTATGCCCGAGGTCGCCGTGGACAGGACTCTCGGCCCTGGCGGCTCCGGTCCGGTTCGGGCGACGATGAATCGAGCTCGCCGGCACGTGGGCGAGGACCCAGGGTGGTGAAGGAACCCCGAGATGGACCCGGAGAGGGCCGGCCGGCGAAGCCTACGGCTCCGATGCGGAGAAATCGACGTTTCGGCCGCCCGATTCGCATCACCATGATGCCTGCGATCCTAGGGGGTTCCGATCATGACACCGCTCGAGCAGGCAGTGGACAGTGCTCGGCACGCGCCGTCGATCTTCAACACGCAGCCCTGGTCGTGGCGGATCAGCGGTTCCGCCTTGGAGCTGAACGCCGAGCCCGGCCGCCAAGTGGGCAGCATCGACCCGGACGGCCGCCTGCTGCTGCTCAGCTGCGGCGCGGCCCTGCACCACGCCCGCATCGCCCTGTCCGCGGCCGGCTGGTCGGCGACCGTCGACCGCCTGCCCGACCCCGAACGGCCGCAGCTGCTGGCCCGCCTCACCCTGGACAGGCCCACGCCGCCCGACCCCGAGACGGTCCGTATGGCGGCCGTGATCCCACGCCGACACACCGACCGGCGATCCTTCGCCGGCCGTGTGGTCAGCGACCGGGAGCTGTCCAAGCTGCGCCGCATCGTCGAGCGCGAGGGTGCTTACCTGCATACCGTGCGCCGCGAGCAGGTCGCCAGGCTTGCGTTCGCAGCCGACGCCGCCGGGCAGGCCGAGCTGGAGAATCCCGCATACCGTGCCGATCTGCAGAAATGGACCGGTCGGCCCGCCCAGGCCGGCGACGGCGTCAGCCCGGCAACCGCAGTCCGGCCCGGCCCGCGCCGGGTGCCGCTGCGCGACTACTTCCCGGCTGGCCCGGCAGAGCTCAACCCTGGAACCATCCACGACGAGGGCGCTGCGTACGTCGTGCTGTTCGGCACCGGTGACCGGCCTCTCGACCTGCTGCGCGGCGGCGAGGCGCTGTCCGCGCTGCTGCTGCTCGCGGCCGCCGACGGACTGTCCGCATCACCACTGAGCGACGCCGTCGAGCTCGAGTGGCCGCGGCAGTTGATCCGCCACCTGCTCGCCAGGCTCGGGGAGCCCTATCTGATCGTGCGCCTCGGCTACCGCACCAGTTCGGACTCCGCCCCGGCCGCGCCGCGCCGCGATCTGCACGACATCGTCTCCCTCGCGACGTAGCCAGAGTGCGGCGGCGGCTGCCTCGTCCGCGGCGACCGGCACGTCCTGGGTGTCTCTTTCGTCCGGGTCCTTCGCCGGCAGGGCGGAACAGCACGTGCTTCTCGTCGCCGAGCGACTCGACGCCCAGGGAACGATCAGCAGGGTGCCCGGACGAGGTTCCGGAGCCACTGCGGAGGCGACCGGTCGCAGCCCCATCACCATGTGGCAGCCGAGGTAGCGGACCAGCCCGGGACGGCGCCGGAGCGCACTCGGCACCTCGAACTCGTGCCCGGCGAGGACCACCGTCGTGTGCTCGTCGTCGCCTCGTAGCTCCACGGTCGCGAAGTTCATGCCGGGCGAACCCATGAAGCCCGCCACGAACCGGTTGGCCGGCGCCTGGAAAAGCTCGTCGGGCAGGGGCGAGCGGCCCTGCTGGGTGGCTTCGGAGCGCGACTCCGGTGACGAGGAGGCGCCTCTATTCGGCAGGGCAAATCCTGGTCCGTTGACGAGCACCGACAAGTCCTCAAGAAGGCTCTCGTGTGAGCGGACGTCTGTCGATTGCCTCCTTGATCACGTCGAGGACCCTGCTGTGCAACGTTTCGACAGCCCGGGCCGTCATGGCGTCGGTGGGCTCGGCCGGAGCGGGTACCTCGATGGCCGTCCCGGTGTCCGTCTCGCGCAGGACGATCACGGCCAGCGCCAGGTCGGCGCCTGCCGGGTCGCTTCTGAGAATGCGTACGGTGATCGCCGGGTTCAGGGCCAGCACGATGACGTGCGGCGCCACATTCGCGCCGACTCGCCGTCCGAGCTCGGCCCGCAGGTCGACCTGAGCGAGCCGGGTGAACCCACGGCGGCGCAATGCGGTGACGTTCAGGACTTCCGATCCGTGCGGCCCTGACCGGGTGCCGCCTAGCGTCGAGATCGTGGAGCGAAAATCCCGGCCCGCGTCGGACTCCGAACCCCGCGCGGTGGGACGGGTGACGGGGCGGGTGCGCCTCGGCCCAGTGGTCGGTCGCGCTCGGCGCCGCCCTGCTGGCCTCGATCGGGACGGCCCAATGGCTGGTCCTGCGAGCGATCGTCGCGCGGTCGGCGAGCTGGATCGTCACCACCGCGCTCGCCTGGCTCGCCGGGGTGGCCGTCTTCCTCGGGTTCGCGACGCCGCTGTGGCACCCAGGTCAGCCGCTCGCGCTGACCGTGGCGATCGGCGCGGCCGGCGGCCTGCTGATGGCGGCCGTGACATCCGCCGTCACCGGTCTGGCCCTGCGGCGTCTGCTGCGGTGAGGGCCCGGCCCCGTCCCTCCGGTCGCTCCTCAAGTTCGTGGACGGCCGCCTCCACACGAACGCGGTCGAGGCCGACCAGGGCCTCGGCCAGCCCTTCCTTGATGATCCGGCGTCCACCGCCGAGACGGTCCACCAGCGATGCCACCGGCCGATTCCCGGCGAGGTAGCAGGCGCTGAACGTCGCGATCCCACGGTCGAGCGCGGCCTCGGCCAGCAGCTCGATCAGGGCGGTCGCCAGCCCGGCGCGGCGCCAGCCCGGGTCGACGGCCACGGCGACCTCGGCGACCTCGTCCGTGGTCGCCTCGTACCGGGCGATCGCGACGCCGCGTCCGGTCACCGGGTCGGTCGCCACGAGAGCGAATCGCCGTCCATAGTCCAGCTCGCACAAATGGCGCAGCAACTCGGGCGTCAACGGCGGCGGGGAGCCGATGAACCGACGGTGCAGCGTGTCCGCGTCAGCGGTGCGGATGGCATCGGCGAGTTGCGCCGCGTCACCCGGGACGATCGGGCGCAGACGAACCAGGCGCCCGTCCGACAGACGCAGCTCTCGCTCGTACTCACGGGGATAGGCGGGCGGAACCGAGCGGTCCATGACCTCTATGGTGGCCCCGGCGGCCTGGTCGCACCCGGGCCGAAGTCCCCTGGCGGCCACGGCGTCCGGCCCGCGAGGACAACCGGCCGGATCCGGGGCGGGCGCCGCGCGTCAGCCGGTAAACAGGTTGATGTTCCGCAGGACGCCGGCACGCCGACGACGTCCGATTGAGCGACAGGTCTCGATCCGGCACGAGCACCGGGACGTTCGACTCTGTGGCATGTGGCGTCTTGAGCGCACGCTTTCGGGGTGAGGGGACCTCACTACCCCTACCTCGATCTGTACCGCACCCAGGTCGTCAAGCAGGCCGACCTGGTACTCGCCATGCACTGGTGCGGAGACGCGTTCACCGCCGAGGACAAGGTACGCAACTTCGCCTACTA
>NZ_RJAC01000064.1 GCF_003999975.1 Actinoplanes solisilvae
GGTTGTTCTTTGAGAACTCAACAGGGTGCTTGATAAGCCAGTGCCAATTAGTAATACCCCGGCCGGCTTGCCTCGTTTTGCGGGGTCAAGTTTGGTGGGAGATTCCTTTGGCAACATTTATGTTGCCGGGACAGTTTTTCAACAAGTTTTTGTTGGAGAGTTTGATCCTGGCTCAGGACGAACGCTGGCGGCGTGCTTAACACATGCAAGTCGAGCGGAAAGGCCCTTCGGGGTACTCGAGCGGCGAACGGGTGAGTAACACGTGAGTAACCTGCCCCAAACTTTGGGATAACCCTCGGAAACGGGGGCTAATACCGGATATGACTTTCGGCTGCATGGCTGAGGGTGGAAAGTTTTTCGGTTTGGGATGGGCTCGCGGCCTATCAGCTTGTTGGTGGGGTGATGGCCTACCAAGGCGACGACGGGTAGCCGGCCTGAGAGGGCGACCGGCCACACTGGGACTGAGACACGGCCCAGACTCCTACGGGAGGCAGCAGTGGGGAATATTGCACAATGGGCGGAAGCCTGATGCAGCGACGCCGCGTGAGGGATGACGGCCTTCGGGTTGTAAACCTCTTTCAGCAGGGACGAAGCGCAAGTGACGGTACCTGCAGAAGAAGCGCCGGCCAACTACGTGCCAGCAGCCGCGGTAAGACGTAGGGCGCGAGCGTTGTCCGGATTTATTGGGCGTAAAGAGCTCGTAGGCGGCTTGTCGCGTCGACCGTGAAAACTTGGGGCTCAACCCCAAGCCTGCGGTCGATACGGGCAGGCTCGAGTTCGGTAGGGGAGACTGGAATTCCTGGTGTAGCGGTGAAATGCGCAGATATCAGGAGGAACACCGGTGGCGAAGGCGGGTCTCTGGGCCGATACTGACGCTGAGGAGCGAAAGCGTGGGGAGCGAACAGGATTAGATACCCTGGTAGTCCACGCTGTAAACGTTGGGCGCTAGGTGTGGGGGACCTCTCCGGTTCTCTGTGCCGCAGCTAACGCATTAAGCGCCCCGCCTGGGGAGTACGGCCGCAAGGCTAAAACTCAAAGGAATTGACGGGGGCCCGCACAAGCGGCGGAGCATGCGGATTAATTCGATGCAACGCGAAGAACCTTACCTGGGTTTGACATGGCCGCAAAACTGTCAGAGATGGCAGGTCCTTCGGGGGCGGTCACAGGTGGTGCATGGCTGTCGTCAGCTCGTGTCGTGAGATGTTGGGTTAAGTCCCGCAACGAGCGCAACCCTCGTTCCATGTTGCCAGCGCGTTATGGCGGGGACTCATGGAAGACTGCCGGGGTCAACTCGGAGGAAGGTGGGGATGACGTCAAGTCATCATGCCCCTTATGTCCAGGGCTTCACGCATGCTACAATGGCCGGTACAAACCGTTGCGAGCCCGTGAGGGGGAGCGAATCGGAAAAAGCCGGTCTCAGTTCGGATCGGGGTCTGCAACTCGACCCCGTGAAGTCGGAGTCGCTAGTAATCGCAGATCAGCAACGCTGCGGTGAATACGTTCCCGGGCCTTGTACACACCGCCCGTCACGTCACGAAAGTCGGCAACACCCGAAGCCGGTGGCCTAACCCCGTAAGGGGAGGGAGCCGTCGAAGGTGGGGCTGGCGATTGGGACGAAGTCGTAACAAGGTAGCCGTACCGGAAGGTGCGGCTGGATCACCTCCTTTCTAAGGAGCAACTAGATCGGGAAACCGATCCAGTAGCCCGCACCACCCGAATGTGGTGGTGGGGTGCTCATAGGCGGAGACACTGGCCAGTCCGAACCGGCAACGGTCACAGGATCTAGTACAGCTCTTTCGGGGGCGTGGAACGATTCGTGTGATGCGGCTGGGGAGGGCGACAAAAGATAGCACCCTGTTGGGTATCTGAAAGAACAACCAGATGCCGGCCCCCTTTACGAGGGGGTTTCGGTGCCCGCGAAGCCGGTTAGGCCGTGGGGGAGCTCCTTCTGGGGGCGGGTTGGTCTTCAATGCCAGGCACGGCCTGGCACCTCATACCGACCAGCGAGGCTGGTGTTTGGTGGGGTGCTGATCGGGTTGTGGGTTGGTCGTTGGTTGAGAATTGCACAGTGGACGCGAGCATCTTGTTTTCTGTGGTTAAGTTGTCAAGGGCGAACGGTGGATGCCTTGGCACCAGGAGCCGATGAAGGACGTGGGAGGCCGCGATAGGCCTGGGGGAGCTGCCAACCTAGCTGTGATCCCAGGGTGTCCGAATGGGGAAACCTGGCACGAGTCATGTCGTGTCATCCATGCCTGAATTCATAGGGTGTGTGAGGGGAACGCGGGGAAGTGAAACATCTCAGTACCCGTAGGAAGAGAAAACAACCGTGATTCCGTGAGTAGTGGCGAGCGAAAGCGGATCTAGCCTAAACCGTGTGCGTGTGATACCTGTCAGGGGTTGCGCATAGGGGGTTGTGGGATTTTTCGTGGAGGGGCTGACACTCTTCCGGGGAGTTACAAAGTTGCATGTTAGTCGAACGACGTGGGAAAGTCGGCCGTAGACGGTGAGAGCCCGGTAGACGAAAGCGTATGACCTCATTTGAAAGACACCCGAGTAGCAGCGGACTCCTAGAATCTGCTGTGAATCTGCCAGGACCACCTGGTAAGGCTGAATACTTCCTGGTGACCGATAGCGGACAAGTACCGTGAGGGAATGGTGAAAAGTACCCCGGGAGGGGAGTGAAATAGTACCTGAAACCGTTCGCCTACAATCCGTCAGAGCCTTAAGCTGTTAAAGGCTGGGGTGATGGCGTGCCTTTTGAAGAATGAGCCTGCGAGTTAGTGGCACGTGGCGAGGTTAACCCGTGTGGGGTAGCCGTAGCGAAAGCGAGTCTGAATAGGGCGTTGTAGTCGCGTGTTCTAGACCCGAAGCGGGGTGATCTAGCCATGGGCAGGTTGAAGCGTGGGTAAGACTGCGTGGAGGACCGAACCCACCAACGTTGAAAAGTTGGGGGATGACCTGTGGTTAGGGGTGAAAGGCCAATCAAACTCCGTGATAGCTGGTTCTCCCCGAAATGCATTTAGGTGCAGCGTCGCGTGTTTCTTGCCGGAGGTAGAGCACTGGATGGTCTAGGGGGCCTACAAGCTTACCGAAATCAGCTAAACTCCGAATGCCGGTAAGTGAGAGCGCGGCAGTGAGACTGCGGGGGATAAGCTTCGTAGTCGAGAGGGAAACAGCCCAGATCACCAGCTAAGGCCCCTAAGCGTGTGCTAAGTGGAAAAGGATGTGGGATCGCTTAGACAACCAGGAGGTTGGCTTAGAAGCAGCCATCCTTTAAAGAGTGCGTAATAGCTCACTGGTCAAGTGGTTCCGCGCCGACAATGTAGCGGGGCTCAAGCACACCGCCGAAGCTGTGGCATTCACATTTTGATCCGCGACAGGATTCGTCTTGTTGTGCAGTCGTGTGGATGGGTAGGGGAGCGTCGTACTGCGGGTGAAGCGGCAGAGTGATCTAGCCGTGGACGCTGTACGAGTGAGAATGCAGGCATGAGTAGCGAATGAAGAGTGAGAACCTCTTCCGCCGGATGACCAAGGGTTCCAGGGCCAGGCTAATCCGCCCTGGGTGAGTCGGGGCCTAAGGCGAGGCCGAGAGGCGTAGTCGATGGATAACGGGTTGATATTCCCGTACCCGCAAAGGAACGCCCAAGACGAACCTCGTTGTACTAACCACCTCAATTGCCGGCGGTCTTCGGATCAATGGTAGGCGGGCTGGGACCTCGATGGGTAGTAGTTTAGTGATGGGGTGACGCAGGAAGGTAGATGATCCCAGGCGGTGGTTGTCCTGGGGTAAGCGTGTAGACCGTGTCATAGGCAAATCCGTGACACATGAGGTTGAGACGTGATGCCGAGCCGTTTCAGGTGAAGTCATTGATCCTATGCTGCCGAGAAAAGCCTCTAGCGATGTTCCGAGCGGCCCGTACCCTAAACCGACACAGGTGGTCAGGTAGAGAATACCGAGGCGACGGGTGAACTGTGGTTAAGGAACTCGGCAAATTGCCCCCGTAACTTAGGGAGAAGGGGGGCCGGACGCGTGAACCCACTTGCTGGGGGAGCGTGGTATGGCCGCAGAGAGCAGGGGGAAGCGACTGTTTACTAAAAACACAGGTCCATGCCAAGTCGTAAGACGATGTATATGGACTGACGCCTGCCCGGTGCTGGAACGTTAAGGGGACCTGTTAGCCTTTCGGGGCGAGGCGGAGAACTTAAGCGCCAGTAAACGGCGGTGGTAACTATAACCATCCTAAGGTAGCGAAATTCCTTGTCGGGTAAGTTCCGACCTGCACGAATGGCGTAACGACTTCCCCACTGTCTCAACCACAGGCCCGGCGAAATTGCAGTACGAGTAAAGATGCTCGTTACGCGCGGCAGGACGGAAAGACCCCGGGACCTTTACTATAGCTTGACATTGGTATCCGAATTTAATTGTGTAGGATAGGTGGGAGCCGGTGAAGCTCGGACGCCAGTTCGGGTGGAGGCAATCTTGAAATACCACTCTGTTGGGTTTGGGTATCTAACTTGCGGCCCTGATCGGGTCGAGGGACAGTGTCTGGTGGGTAGTTTAACTGGGGCGGTTGCCTCCTAAAGGGTAACGGAGGCGCCCAAAGGTTCCCTCAGCCTGGTTGGCAATCAGGTGTTGAGTGTAAGTGCACAAGGGAGCTTGACTGTGAGACTGACAGGTCGAGCAGGGACGAAAGTCGGGACTAGTGATCCGGCACTTGCGTGTGGAAGCGGTGTCGCTCAACGGATAAAAGGTACCCCGGGGATAACAGGCTGATCTTCCCCAAGAGTCCATATCGACGGGATGGTTTGGCACCTCGATGTCGGCTCGTCGCATCCTGGGGCTGTAGCAGGTCCCAAGGGTTGGGCTGTTCGCCCATTAAAGCGGTACGCGAGCTGGGTTTAGAACGTCGTGAGACAGTTCGGTCCCTATCCGCCGTGCGCGTTGGATACTTGAGAAGGGCTGTCCCTAGTACGAGAGGACCGGGACGGACGAACCTCTGGTGTGCCAGTTGTCCCGCCAGGGGCACGGCTGGTTGGCTACGTTCGGAAGGGATAACCGCTGAAAGCATCTAAGCGGGAAGCCTGCTTCGAGATGAGGTATCCCACCACCTTGAGTGGGTAAGGCTCCCAAGAGACTATTGGGTTGATAGGCCGGAGATGTAAGCCAGGTAACTGGTTCAGTCGACCGGTACTAATAGGCCGAGGGCTTAACCACCCTAAACTTATGCTACGCGTCCACTGTGTGATTCACAGCAAACGAACAACCACCCCCACCAGGCGGGCCCGGAAGGGCCGGCACCCGGGGATGCTGGTTTGTTCCGTGCTGACAGCTGTTTCGGTGGTCATAGCGGAGGGGAAACGCCCGGTCTCATTCCGAACCCGGAAGCTAAGCCCTCCAGCGCCGATGGTACTGCACTCGGGAGGGTGTGGGAGAGTAGGACGCCGCCGGACTCAACGTGACAG
>NZ_RJAC01000065.1 GCF_003999975.1 Actinoplanes solisilvae
ACCACCCAAAATCCCCACCCCCGGATGGCTCCAAGCCCAACTCCTCACCCACCTCAAAGTCGACCCCACCCGACCCCGCTGGCTATAACGGCAGTCCAACACCATGTGCGAAGTCCAGGTCTAGTCAGGGCCGAGTCGCCGGCGCGGGAACTCGGTGGGCGGCCAGGAAGCCGTCCACCGACCTCGTCCACGGAAAGGTCTCGGCCTGCGCGCGAGCGGCCGCCCGGCGTACGGGTTCGGGCTGGGACAGCAACATCCGAACCGCGTCGGCATAGGCCGGGCCTTCGCCGGGAACGGCCAGCCCCGCGTCGCCGATCACCTCGGGCAGCGCGCTCTCGGCGCTGACCACGACGGGCGTGCCGCTGGCCAGGGTCTCGAGCGCGGCCAGGCCGAAGGTCTCGATCGGGCCGGGCGCGATCGCCACGTCCACCGTGGCCAGCAGCGCCGCCAGCCGAGCCCGGTCGGCCACGTGGCCCAGGAACCGCACGGGCAGACCGCGGTCGGCCGCCTCGGACTGCAGGGCGCTGCGCAGCGGCCCGTCCCCGGCCACGACCAGCACGGCCGGGATCCCGGACTTCCGCAGGCCGGCCAGCGCCTCGAGGGACCGGCGCGGCTTCTTCTCGGGCGCGAGCCGGCCGCAGTGCAGCAGCATCACGTCGTCGGGCCCGGACCAGAGCGTCCGCATCCGCGGGTCGTGGTTCGCGGGCGTGAAGCTTTCGAGGTCGACCCCGAGCGGCACCCGCGTCAGATTGCGTACGCCAAGACGCGCGAACTCTCGCGCCGCCCACTCGGTCGTACAAACGATCTGATCGTGGTCGGCGGCCGTCCGCCCGTTGAGCAGGTCGCCGAGGCGGCGGCTGGGACCGGGGCCGAAGAGGCGAAGCAGCCCGTCCAGGCTTTCGTGCGACACCATCATCGACGGGATGTCCTGCCGTCGCGCCCACCGCCCGAGCCAGCGCAACGTCGATCGATCGGAGACCTCGATGCGGTCGGGCCGAAGCGCGCGCAGCGTCGTGCTCAGCCGTCGGCGGTCGAGCAGAAGCCGATAGCCACCCATTTTCGGCACCAGCGGGCCGGGCAGGGTGATGACGCGGCCCTGCTCGGTCTGCTCGTCGGAGAACTCGGGACCGGGAATCACCAGCACCGGCTCGTGACCGGAGGCGAGATAGCCGGCGCCGAGATGCCGCAGGGCGGTGCGCAGCCCTCCGGACCGCGGGGTCACGAAGTTGGCCACCCGGACGATTCTCACGCGGCGACCGCCCTTCGTTCGAGGAACCCGACGCTACACGCAGCGTCGTAGTGCCCCAGCAGCTCCTCACCGACGGCGTACCAGCTACGGCCCTCGATCGCGCGGCGTCCGGCGGCCCCGAAAGCAGCCCGCCGATCCGGGTCCGAGACCAGATCTCGTACGGCGTCTGTGAAGCCCTGGGCCTCGAAAGGCGGAACCAGGAAGCCGGTTCGGTCGTGCGCGACGAGGTCGACCGGGCCACCGGCGCGAGGGGCGACGACGGGCAGGCCGCTCGCCATCGCCTCCTGCACGGCCTGGCCGAACGTCTCGTACGGGCCCGTGTGCGCGAAGACGTCGAAGCTCGCGTAGAGCTCGGCCAGTTCGACACCGCGGCGCACCCCGAGGAACGTCGCCGCCGGAAGGGCCTTGCGCAACTGTGGTGCTGCCGGGCCGTCGCCGACGACCACCAGCCGTACGCCGGGCAGGCGGCTCACGTCGGCCAGCAGGTCGATCTGCTTCTCAACGGCCAGCCGCCCGACGAAACCGACAACAACCTCGCCGTTCGGGGCCAGCCGGCGGCGCACGGCCGCACTGCGCCGGCCGGGATGGAACAGCTCGTCGTCGACGCCCCGCCGCCAGAGGTGAACCCGTTCGACCCCGTGCGTGTCGAGGGCCGCGGCCGACTCCGACGACGGGACCAGGGTGCGCGACGCCAGGTTGTGCACGGTCTTGATCCACTTCCAGGCCGCGCCCTCGGTCATGCCGACGCGGTAGGCACGGGCGTACGCGGCGACGTCGGTCTGATAAACGGCAACCGTGGGCAGGCGCAGCGTACGAGCGGCCAGCAGCCCCCACGCGCCCAGCACGAACGGGCTGGCCAGATGAACCAGGTCGGCACCGAACGTACGTAGCGCCCCGGTGAGCGTCGGCGTCGGCAGCCCCAGCCGGATCTGCGGATAGCCGGGCATCGGCAGGGACGCGACGCGCACCACCGGATAGGGCACGTGAACCGGGGTGTCACGCACCGAGGGCGGCGGCTGCGGGGCGATCACCATCGGCTGGTGCCCGCGACGCAGAAGATGATCGGCCGTACGCACCACCGAGTTGGCGACGCCGTTCACATCGGGCAGGAACGACTCCGTGACCAGAGCGACTCGCATGCAGCCACGATCGCCGCCGTCGATGTCCGGCACAGCATCGCCGTCGTGGCCGAATGCCTAACGCTGCTCAAACGACTAGGAGGCGAGCCCGCTGGGTATCCTGCCGGCGTGAGATGCCGGTCGATCGCTGCGCTCCTGCTGAGCGCGATGACTGTCAGCCTGGTGGCCGCCTGCGACTGGTCCGGCGGCGACGGGCGCGACCGCAACCCCGAGAACAGGCCGGGCTATCTGATCGGTGAACGCCACGATCGCGACGCGCACCGTGTCCGCGGCGACGGCGACGTGTCCTCGTTCCAGCTCGTCAGCGGGGCCGACGTGGTGCGGGTGCGGCTCGGCGACCTCGGCGGCGATCTCTACGAGTTCTCGACCCCCGACGACTCGAAGGTCGCGCCGACCGCCGCGATCGAGGGCATCGACCTGGTGGCCGGCCTTCGTGACACGGGCAAGAGCGGGCCGGCCAACCTGACGGTGGTGCTCAGCGACGACGTGCGGTGGCAGGTGCGGCTCGCGGGCGGCGCCAAGGACGAGTCCGTCGACCTGACCGGCGGCTCCGGCGGCGACGTCGACTTCAGCTCGGGCACGGAACGCGCCTCGGTGATCCTGCCCGCGGCTCAGGGCACACAGCGGGTGTTGCTCGGCGGGGGCGCCGGCCTGCTCGCCGTCCGTTTGACGGGCCAGGCTCCCGTACGGGTCTTCGCGCGCGGCGGCGCGGGCAGCGTCACCATCGACGGCACCACCCGCACGGGTGTCGCGGGCGGCTCATCATGGCTGCAGGACGGCTGGGACGGAGCCGCCGCCCGCTTCGACATCGACGCGACCTCGGGAGTCGCCGCGATGGTCGTTCAGCGCGTCACCTGAGGTTGATCGACCGCCAGTCGACGTATTTGAAGTTGGTGCTCACCCGGCCGCCGTTCGGGGTGTTCTCGCCGTCGTGCAGAACAAGCAGGCCCTTCGGATATCCGGGCAGCGGCACCGAGGTCGCAGCGGCGCCATCCGAGTGCTGCACGCCGTCGACCCGGGCGTCGACCGCCTGGAAGCTGGTCAACGGCCGGTTCGTGCGACGGTCGTACACATAGAACTTGCTGTCGCCCTGGCTCGAGACGACCAGATAGCCGTCGCGTTTGCCGGTGGGGTAGATCGTGGCACCCTCGACGTCAGCGCGGATGCGGCCGCCGAAGCCCGCGTCGGGGCCGAGCTCGCACTCCTCGGTCTCCGGGTCGTAGGCACCGGGCGTGCCGTATTCGGCGACGCGCTCGACGACCCGAGGAACACCGACGAACCGGTCGCGGTCGAGCTGGATCTTCCACAGCGCGACGTCTTCCTGCGCGGCGTAGAGCACACCGGCCTCGGCGTCGACGACCATGCCCTCGATCTGCGGATCTTCACCCGGCTCGAGGCACGGCGTCCAGGTCGCGCCGTTCGGGAGCTGGAACTCCTTGGGGAGGTCGAGCTTGTCGGTGACGCGGTAGCTGACGCTGTTCTTCCGCTCTTCGAGCCGGAAGATGCCCAACGTCGTGCTGTGCCGCCGGCTGACAACCGCATAGCGCCCGTACGTCGCTAGGCCGTACCCGGTTGCCTGGGCCTCGACCTCGGCCTCGTCCCGCGAGAAGAGCAGAGGTGCGTCGGCCGACGTGACATCGGTGAGCCGACCGGACGCGTCGATGCGGTAGACGCGAAGCTTGTCGAGCCCGCGGTCGGTGACAACGGCGTAGTCCTGCCGGCCCTTGCCGAACCCGGTCACCAGGTCGACGTTGTTGAATCGGCCGCCCTCGGGCGGCAGGATCGACTGCACCTCACGGCCGGCCAGGTCGTAGACCCGCAGGCCACCGTTCTTGGCTGTGCCGATGACGCGGCTGCGCGACTTGTCGGCCTGGTTGACCCAGATCGCGGGGTCATCGGCGTCGGAGTCGCCGCCGGCCTCGTCATCGAAGAGAGCGGGCGTTTCGACGGTTGCGCGGATCTCTTGCAGAAGGCCATTGCCCGGCTTTCCCCCGGCGTGGGCCGGCGGTCCAGCGACGGCGGTGCTCAGAGCCACGAGGGCGACAATGCCAGCGGTACGGCGCATAGGTAGCAACGATTCCTGAGAGAACTAGCCATCGGGTAACCGGAGGCTGAATCTTCGCTGAGACGATTCCGGCCGTAAAAAGCAGTAGGCCCACCCCGTGTGGGGTGGGCCTACTGTCACGTTGAGTCCGGCGGCGTCCTACTCTCCCACACCCTCCCGAGTGCAGTACCATCGGCGCTGGAGGGCTTAGCTTCCGGGTTCGGAATGAGACCGGGCGTTTCCCCTCCGCTAT
>NZ_RJAC01000066.1 GCF_003999975.1 Actinoplanes solisilvae
ACGTGCGCAGGGCGCATACTGGCGGTGACCTCGTCGGGGGTTTCGGTCGTGTGTGGTAACTCGATCCGAACCCACGACGAGGTTTTTACGTCGCTACGTCCCTCTTCCCGAGTGAGTTACGTACAGAACTTCTGATCAGGCGCTTAGCCAGCAAGCGCCGTCCGTAAGGCTTGGTCGGGACGCACTGTAGTTAGAACGGCGGCTGTCCCGGTTCAGGGGCTGGCGGTTCGCGGGTGTCGGCGGTCCAGTCCTCGATGTCGTCGGGCCATGGTGCAGGGTGGCCGTTGTCGTCCCAGAAGCCGGTTTCGGCGCCGGTGGCGTGCAAGGCGGCGTTGAGCAGCACGCGTTCGGCTCTTTGCGGGATGTCGACGCCCGGCTCCGGATTGGTCATTCCACGGCTTCGCCGTAGGTGCGGGAGTCGGGCGGCGGCATGCCGGGAGGCGTCGGCGGAGTGGTCATTTGGTCGTGGTCTGTGCTTTGGGCCGTTTGTTCGGCCGGTAGGACGGGCCGTTCATGAAGACCTGGTGACTGTTGTTGATCAATCGGTCGAGCAGGGATTCGGCGACGGCCGGGTTGGGGAACAGCGGATACCAGTCCTGGGGTGCCCGGTTGGCGGTGATCGCGATCGAGCGCCCCTCGGCGACGCGCTGGGAGATCAGCTCGTAGAGGTCATCGGCCTGGCCCGGGGTGAACTCGCGCATCGCGAAGTCGTCCAGGATGAGCAGGTCGGCTTTGACGTGTGCCGCGAGGCGTTTGTCGAAGGTGCGGTCGGCGTGGCCGCCGGCGAGGTCGGCCAGGATGCGGCTGGTCTTGTGGAAGCGGACCTCGGCGCCAGCGCGGATGGCCAGGTGTCCCATGGCCTGGGCGACGTGGGTCTTCCCGACGCCGACGGCGCCGTAGAGGATGAGCGATTCTCCGGCTTGCAGCCAGCGCAGCGCGGCGAGGTCCCGGATCTGCGCGGCCGGGAGTTTCGAGTTGGCGGAGAAATCGAAGCCTTCGAGGGTGGTCTCGGTGTCGAAGCGGGCGCGGCGAAGCCGGCGGCTCATGGCGACCTGTTCGCGGCGGGTGATCTCGTCGTCGCAGAGAATCTGCAGGAACTCCAGGTAGCCCAGGTCGCCGCCCTGGGCCTGGGCGAGGCGGGCGTCGAGGGTCTCCAGCATCCCGGACAGTTTCAGAGCCCGGAGGCTGTCGGCCAGGGCGGGGCGCAGGATCGTCATCGTGTCGTCTCGGCCTTCGTCGCTTCGGCAGGGGTAAGCAGGGTCATGACGCGGCGTCGTGTGGCTCATCGTCCCCGGCGTCGTCGCGACGATCGAGCCTCGCCTCGCTCGTCGTCTCGGCGCTTGGTGCCTCGGCCGGGGTGGGGAACGGGATGACGTCGGCGAACAGGCCGGCGGGGCCGTGCAGGAACGCGGGCGCCCCTGCGTCGCCGGTGGGCCGGTCGGTCTCGATGTCCTCGAGCCCGGCGGCCAGGATGTTGCGGATGGTGCGGTAGGACGGATCGCCGGCTGCGGCGGCCTTGCGGCAGGCAGCTTCGAGACGGGCGTCGGAGTACTTACCGGCCAGGTTGAGGATCGCCTGCGCCGAACGCAGCCGATGCAGCGCCGGCCCGTCCAGCAGTTCGGCGATCACCGCGGTGGTCGCGGGCCCGGTCTGCTCGGCCCGTTCGCGGCACCACTGCGGAGTCCGCGTGTGGAACGCGATCTTCTCCGGCGGGTAGTCCGCGACGTCCGTGGCCCGGCCCTTGTCCTTGCGAACGTGGGTCTTGACCAGCTCGCCGTGGTGGAAGACCTGCACCATCGTCGCGGTGGCGCGGATGTCGACCAGCTGCCCGATCAATCTCCAGGGCACCGAGTAGAGCGCTTTGCCGCACTTGACGTGGACGTCCGGAGCGACTTTCGCCCGCGACCACTCCGCCAAGGTGAATGCCGTGACCGGCAGCGGGGTCAGCGTGCCCGCCTCGGCCTGATCGAACACCTCCGCCGGGGTGCGCCCGTCCAGGCCGCGATGCTTGCGCTGCCCGGCGACCTCCCGGCACCAGTGCAACGCCGAGGCCTGCATCTCGACCAGCGAGGTGAACTCCCGGCCTTTCCACCAGGAGTCCCGGATGTAAGGCATCTGCCGCTCGACGCGGGGCTTGTCTTTGGGCTTGCGGGCGTGTGCCGGGTCGACCAGGACGCCGTAGTGCGCGGCGAGCTCGGCATAAGCCCGGTTCGCTGCGGATCGTAGAGATCGGGCTTGTCGACGCCGGTCTTCAGGTTGTCCGGAATGAGCCGGGCCGGACAACCGCCGAAGAACGCGAACGCCTCGACGTGACTGGCCGTCCACGACGCCTGATCCATGCTGATCACCGGCCGCACGAACATGTGCCGCGAGTGCGACAGCACCATGACGAACGCCCAGATCCGCTGCGAACGTCCCGTGCGCGGATCCATCCAGGAGCCGAGCAGGCCGTAGTCGATCTGCCCTTCCAGGCCCGGCTCGGGATCGGCGCGCAGCACCGTCACCTTGTCCCGCACCGCGTCCTCGGCCAGGTTCGCCGTGACATACCGCTTGAACGACGCCAGCGAGCCGGCGACCCCGTGCTCGTCCCGTAGCCGCTGGTGGATCGTCGCTTTGGTCACCCCGGCCCGCAGCATCTCGACGACGTAGTCGTGATGCTTGGCGAACTCCGGCCAGGTCACCTGCCGCAGCCGGGTGTCCGTCAGGTGCGGGAACCACTGTTTGACCAGCGGCGCCCAGTCGTCCTGGTTCATCGGCGGGGTTCCGCCCGGCACGAATCCTGCCGCGATCGCCGGCTCGACATACCGTCGGATCGTCTTGCGGTCCACCCCCAGCGAGCCCGCAACGTCGTACTGGGACCGGCCCGCGTACCAGTGCGCCAGGATCTCGGTTATATCGATCACGTGGAACGTCCTCCTCGCCATCCGCTCCCCAAAGGGCTTGCTGGCAAGAAGATGATCTACGCGAGAAGGAAAGGATCTTGGCAACGGCGGCGGAACGCTCGCCGTCCCCTTTACAAACACCACGAGCGGCCCAGTAGTCCATCGCGAGCGCACGCCAGGAGAAATACGTGAGCGAATCACGGCCTCATGGGGGCATTACGTGAGCGCTGACAAAGATCATCCTCGCCCGCTCACGTTCACCGCACCCGGGTCAGGTTGACGGCGCTGCTGATCAGCCCGATGTGGCTGAACGCCTGAGGGAAGTTGCCGAGGAACTCTCCGCTGGCCGGGTCGATCTGCTCGGGCAGAAGGCCTACGTGATTGGCGCGGGCGCAGAGTCGTTCGAAACGTTCCCGGGCCTCCTCCACCCGGCCGCTGGAGGCGAGGTTGTCCACCCACCAGAAGGAACAGAGAAGGAAGGCGCCCTCCTCCCCGCGCAGGCCGTCGGGTGATTCCGCGGGCAGGTACCGGTAGAGCAGATCACCGCCGGCGCCGAGCCGCTCGACGACAGCGTCGACCGTCGCCGTCATGCGCGGGTCCCCTGCGTCGATAACCCGTCGCAGCGGCAACGCCAGCAGGCTCGCGTCGACGGTTCCGGGCTGGCCGAGGTGCTCGGTGAGGTGCCCCGCGGATGAATCCCACGCCTGGTCGAGCAGCTGCGCCCGGATCGTGTCGGCCAGGTCGCGCCACCGGGCCTCCTCAGTTGTGCGGCCGGTCGCCCCCGCGATACGCGCCATGCGGTCCGCCGCCACCTGGCACATGGCCACCGAGTACGTGAACGGCCGCCCCGTGTCAAGCCCCGGGTTTGATGGAGAGTTGGTTAGCTGGTTTCCAGGGTTGCGGTGACCGGGTGGGTCATCGCGTGTAGGGCTTCGTGTTCGGCGGGTGGGACGTGGTCGAGCTCGCCGT
>NZ_RJAC01000067.1 GCF_003999975.1 Actinoplanes solisilvae
AAAGAAATCAAAAGAGATTGTCTTGGTAGCGGCGAGCGAAAAGAGAAAAGCCCATCCCTGAATCCGGACAATTGTCTGGAGTTGTAGGGTAAGAGTTGGTTGCCTGAGAGTAAGTGAGGAGAAAGTCTGTGCTTGGAATGGCACGTCTCTTCGGAGGGCGAGACAGGGTGATAGCCCCGTCACTTCTCATAAGCTTTCAATCGGTAGCCTTCTCATGAGTAGGATTCTTTGAAAGTAGAATCTGAATGTGGGAGATGAACTTCTTCCAAGGCTAAATATTAATACAAGACACCGATAGCAAACAAGTACCGAGAGGGAAAGTTGAAAAGATTTCTGGTAAGAAGCTGAAAAACGTCTGAAATCGCTGAGCAAAAAGCGGAACCAACACGTCCTAGGATTGTGGTCTTGTACAATGCAGATTTATCTGTATGTACTCAAGGATCACTCGACCAACGCCCTGTCTAACTGGCAGGGTAAAAAAGCAGGCTTTGCGGTCTGAAGACTGCTGGCAGCCTACCTGCAAAACTGAAGTCAGAAGTTTGCTTTCTGAGTAAACTGACGGCTGAGGTCAGTGGGTGGTTGCCAGTAGTTCGAAAGCTATGGCCTCTGCAATCGTTGGTAAAGGACATTGGGTCCGGCCCGTCTTGAAACACGGACCAAGGAGTTTGACATAATAGCGAGCAGTGGTGATTTGAAATCATACATGCGTAATGAATGTGAAATGTATTAGCTTCGGCGACGTACAGGCCAATCCAGTAGACTTCGGTCGTGGAATTGCGTTATAGTTACTATGTTAAGACCCGAAAGATGGTGATCTATACTTGAACAGATTGAAGCCAGGGTAACCTCTGGTGGAAGATCTTGTAACGATGTTGACGTGCAAATCGCTCGTCGCACTTGAGTATTGGAGCGAAAGACTCATCGAACCATCAGGTAGCTGGTTCCTTCCGAAATTTCCCTCAGGATAGCTAGAATCGAAATAACTTTGTGAGGTAAAGCTAATGATTAGAGGCCTTGGGGTTGGAAAGCCTTAACCTATTCTCAAACTTTAAATATGCAAAAAGTATTGGTTACTTAATCGAACCATGTCATCAGTATTGATTCTTAGTGGGCCGTGTTATGGTAAGCAGAACAGGCAATGTGGGTTAAACCGTGAGCAAGTGAGAAATGTGTCTAAATCTAAGCTTAGTCGAAACCATAAAAGGCGTTGGTTCATATTGACAGCAGGACGGTGGCCATGGAAGCTGGAATCCGCTAAGGAGTGCGTAACAGCTCACCTGCCGAATGGAGCAGCCCTGAAAATGGATGACGCCAAAGCGTTGGTACTTCTCTCATGCAGTTATCACTTTACTTTGTATGTGATGACTTGTAGGAAGGCGTGACGGTTGCGCAGAAGCTTATTTAGTGATAATGAGTGGAGCGGCCGTTAGTGCAGATCTTGGTAGTAGTAGCAACTATTCTGGAGAGACTCAGACTTTGTCTTTGTCTTGCAGGTGGTCCGATGTCAATGCGGACAAAGAGCTTAAATCTTGAAGGTCGTAGTGGAGAAGGTTTCCTTGTCAATGGAAATCAGACAAGGGTTAGTCGGTCCTAACTGTCTGGGTAACTCCTGGTAGTAGCTTTCGAGCGGCTATGATAGGCAGGAAAGGGAATCAGGCTAAAATTCCTGAACTGTGGTTAGAAGAGTGCTGGTGTTCGCATCAGCATGAAGCTGCAAAGCCTCGTTCAGTTGGCGTAGCGTCTCGGTGGCTGTGGAAGAGTCCGCTTTTCTCCCTAACAACGATTGGCCTCATGGCTCCAGTTTCGGCTGGAGTTGGGGGCCTGTTATCTCCCATGAATTGTGTAGAACAGAGATTGGGAAATACAAGAGTTGAAAGGGCAGGCGCATTTGTGCCTGTACGGTTCTCCGATGCGTAAATGGAATGCTAATTGAATGTGTCATCTGACTCTCTTGGCCATAACCGTACCAGAATCCGCAACAGGTCTCCAAGGTTAAAAGCCTCTGACCAATTAGAACAATGTAAGTAAGGGAAGTCGGCAAAATGGATTTGTACTTTTGAAATAAAGGTTGGCTCTTGTGATAGGGTGCTCCGGGTGGTGTAAGAAAGGTACCACACAGGGTTTCGGCTCTGTGAGTGGTGTATGGAAATTGTGGACTGGCAAGTAGGTTCGCCGAAAGTCAATAAGCTTTATGCCGTACATCCGGTACCCGGACGACATCACGCAGCGGTCCGTGGGGGAACCTACGGAACGCGAACGGGGCACATTAAACTATTGTTCGAGAACTGACAGATCCCAGGAGAATTCGACTGTTTAATTAAAACAAAGCAAACAGATAACAGTTCAAAACGGATTGTGGCTGTTTGTGACTTCTGCCCAGTGCTCTGGATGTCAAAGTGAAGAGATTCGATCAAGCACGGGTTAACGGCGGGAGTAACTATGACTCTCTTAAGGTAGCCAAATGCCTCGTCATTTAATTTGTGACGTGCATGAATGGAACAACGAAATTCTTACTGTCCCTATTTACGGTCTAGCGAACCTACAGCCAAGGGAACGGGCTTGGGTTAGTCAGCGGGGAAAGAAGACCCTGTTGAGTTTGACTCTAGTTTGGTTTTGTGGAATACCGAAAGAGATGTAGTATAGGTGGGAGGGCTTGCTCAACAATGAAATACCACTGCTTTTTACTGGTATCTCACTCACTATATAAAAGAGCGAAGTCTTCTATTAGCTTTTGCTTTTGGAAGACTCTTCTAGAATAGAAGCGTGTGGCCTCGTGTCATGCGTAAGCTTATGATTGATATGGGACATAACCAAGTGGGGAGTTTGGCTGGGGCGGCACATCTGTTAAAAGCTAACGCAGGTGTACAAAGGTTGGCACAGATAGGTCAGAAACCTATCGTAGCGAACAAGGTCAATAGCCAGCTTGACAAATACTTTCAGTACAAGTATTAGCCGTGAAAGCGTGTCCTAGCGATCCTTTAGCGAACATCACGTTTCGGCGTGTAATGCTTCAAAGTTCGAAGCTAGAGGTGTCAGAAAAATTACCATAGG
>NZ_RJAC01000068.1 GCF_003999975.1 Actinoplanes solisilvae
GGCCTGCGCGAGGTGGTGATCGACCTGGCGTGGTGGGCCGAACGCAACGCACTCGCTATCGAGAAGGACCGCGAGGCCTTCGACGCCCGGTGATCCCGCTCAACGTGCCTCATCAGCGGGGGCACCACATCGCACGCCTACGGGTCGCGGCGTCGCCAGGCACGACGAGCTTGATCGCCTCAATCCGGGAAGTCGTGCGCGAGGTTCGCCAGCTGAACTCGCGAGTTGATGTCGAGCTTCGCGAATACGTGGCGGAGGTGGGTGTTGACTGTGTGCGGCGATAGAGACAGCTGGCGAGCTGCCTGTCGGTTGGTGATGCCGCTGGCGATCAGGCGGATGACCCGGTGTTCGGTGTCCGTAAGACTCGACCAGCCGAAGGCCGCTCGCCCGTCGGGCGGGCACCCCTCAGGCTCACTCCGTCCGTGCAAGAGACAGCTGATTTGTTCGACGTCCGCAGCGGCGTCCGCGATGTCGCTGGGATCGCCAGTTTGTTCCGGCCGCATCAAACGAGTGGTCTCGGCCGGCGGTGATCCTGAGTCGACCAGGACGTCGGAGACCTCGCGTTCCAGCGCGCACCGAAGTGACGCGGGCAGGGATTCGCGGACGGCCTGACGCAGCAGTTCGTGCTGGAATTGCAGACGCTCGCCGTCTCCGCGGACGAGATCCGCCTCGACTGACTCTTCGAGCGGCTCCACCAGCTCGGAGGGGCGGCAGCGGAGCACGGCGGCCAGCTGTGCTGCGGTGAACCGTTGCGGAAGCACCGCCGCCATCCGGACCATTCTCCGGGCCGGCGCGGAGAGCCGTCCCAGCCGCTGATTGATGTTGCCGGTCAGGCGGTCCGGCAGCCGGCTGCCGATCGCTGTCGCGAGGCCGTCCTGGATGCGCAGGCGGTCCTCCTCACTCAGCCCGCGCACCAGCTCGAGGATCAAGAAAGGGTTGCCTCTCGCCTGGTCGGCCAAAGCCAGCAGCCCCGGATGAGCGGGAGCGCCCGCCGCGTCCGCGACAAGTTGCGCCGTCATCTCGAGGGTCAACGGCGGAAGTCCCAGTCGGCAGGCCCCCTCGCCGGCCAGGTGGTTCCACAGCTCGCGTACGGCCGGGGTGGTGTCGCCACGAGTCGCCAGCATCCACAGGACGCCGGTGTGGCGAAGATCGGCCGTCAGTGCCCGCACTGCCATGATCGTGCCGTTGTCCGCCCATTGGAGATCGTCGAGCAGCACCACCACCGGTGTTCGAGCTGCCGCGGACTCGAGCGCTGTACGCAGGTCACGCACCACTCGATGGGGCAGGTCGGTATGGGTGCCGAGCGTGCCCAGCTCGTCCGGGCCGGCGATCGGCGGCTCACCGTTGAGCACGGCCGTCAGCAGCGGAGCGAACGGAAGGACCTGCTGGCCGTCGAAGGCCTGTCCGGTCTGTGTGTGCGCGCCCGCACGCCGGGCTCGGTCGTTCGCCTCCCGCAGGAGCCGGGTCTTGCCCGTGCCGGATCCGCCCTCGATCAGCAGCACTTGCCCCTGGGCCGAGCGGGCCGCGATGAGTCCGGCTTCTACGGCGTCGAGGTGGGTGTCGCGTCCCCGCAGAACGGATGGCGCCCGTACGGTCCGAATCTCTGGCGTCGTGGTCATGGAACCGCCCCCTCAGCATTCGGCATCCATGCTGAGTGTCAGCGTCGCAACCACGGCCGTATGGGGCATCCGTAAGCCGACTCATTGTCCGCCGGGGGTGTATCGCCGGTCGTATGACGGCCGGCGATGTGCACCCGGTCAGGCGCGAGTCGGATGACCTATGCATCAGATCGATTGGCGGTAGCCGTAGTACTCGTGGTCGTTGACAGTGCCCGGTCGCCGGGCCGCCGTGAGCAGGGCGGGCATCGTCCGCAGATCACCTTCGACGTTCGCACCGACATAGGCGGCTTCAGCCAGTCGGCGACTACGCTGCGGGTCGTCCGTGCTGAGGTCCGCGGCCCGCCGAAGTGCCGTCACCGCTGCGAGGGCATCGTCGGCACTCAACGCCCGGCTAGCTTGTTCCTGCAAGAGTCCGGCCACCAACTCATCGGCGCCCACGGTGGCCTGGGCCAGATGCCAGGCCCGTTGTTCCGGGCGGTCGGCGGCCCGCTCGGCTAGCTCCGTATGCGCTTCGGCCCGATCCTGCCCAGTCGCGCAGCGCACCACCTCCCTTCCCACCTCTGTCATCGGCAGGCGTCGCACACATCTGCGACGCGTGAGCGCGCGATGTGCCGCCTCCGCGTCTGAGGCACCGTGAGCTTTGACCGTTGACAGGGGGTTCGGCTCGTCGAGTCACTCGTTCCGATGCGTTGCCGGATGGATCCGATGGACAACCAAACAGCAAGCGCTTGAAGGAGACGGTTTCTGCCGTCTCATCCTTTCCCAGGTGAAGGTCGCAGTTTCAGCCATGATCACCGTTGAGGAGCTCCGCGAGTACAGCCGCTTCGCTGATATCAGCATTCCTGCTGGCGGTCAGTAAAACCAATCGCTGATTGTGTGCGAGATCGCGCAAATGGGCGAAGGTGGTCGCCTGCTCCCCCTGCGCCAACTCGGCCTCGTAGCGGCGCCGGAATTCAGGAAACCGCTCCGGCACATGTCCGTACCACGTACGTAGACCCGGCGAGGGCGCGACCTGCTTACACCATTCGTCAAGGGCAGCCCGAGCCTTGCTCAGTCCGCGTGGCCACAAGCGGTCCACCAGAACACGGATTGCCTGCTGGTCGGTGGCCTGGTCATAGACCCCCCGCACTAGTACCTGATCATTCATGCGCTGCCTCCGTCTGCTGGTTCCCTGACGTCAGAATGACCTATCGCTCCCTTTCGGGCATCGCGCAAATCTGGGAGCGGGCCGATCCCACATTCATGGGATCACGTGAATAAGCGACTTGAGGGAGTCGGGCATTCCGTAGCAGGCTGAAGCCCATTGACCGAGCAGTCGGCCGCGGCTTTCCCATCCGGGCGACATGAAAGAACAGGAAGAACGATGCCTTTTATCACCACGCCCGACGGCGTTCAGATCTACTACACCGATCAGGGCTCCGGGCAGCCCGTCCTGTTCAGTCACGGCTGGCCGTTGAGTTCCGATGCTTGGTCGGTCGAGATCAAGAAGTTCGCCGA
>NZ_RJAC01000007.1 GCF_003999975.1 Actinoplanes solisilvae
GGGCCTCGACCGCCAACCGGGTCGCACGCTCACGCAGCTCATCGGGGTACTTCTTCGGTGCCGGCATAGCTAAATCTTCTCCCAGGTTTCGATGTCTCCATCAAACCCGGGGCGAAACATTGAACCCGCGGAAGCGGGGCCGTTGGGGCAGGGTGTTGCGAGCGTCAGAGCGGGGTGGCGCTGAGCATTCGGGTCAGCCAGTTGGTGCGGGTGTGGCGGGCTGCGGCGGAGAGCGGGGCCTGGGGGTGCAGGGCGTCGAAGCCGTGGAAGCCGCCGGACCAGATGTGCAGTTCGGCCCGGCCGCCCGCGGCCCAGATCTGGGTGGCGTAGGCGACTACTTCGTCGCGGAAGACCTCTGCGGAGCCGGCGTCCAGATAGGCCGGGGGCAGGTCGCTCAGGTCGTTCGCCAGCGCGGGGGAGACGTACGCGGGAATCTCGGTCAGGCCGTTCAGCAGTGAGGACCAGCCGAAGGCGTTCATCTCTTGGGTCCAGACGCCGGGCTCGCCGGAGAACTGGTGGCTTGATGTGGTGTCGTTTCGGTGGTCGAGCATGGGGCCGATGAGGATCTGGGCGGCGATCGGCGGGCCCTGGCGGTCGCGGGACATCAGGGTCACGCCGGCGGCCAGGCCGCCGCCCGCGCTGGCGCCGGCCACGACGATGCGGGCCGGGTCGATGCCGAGTTCGTCGGCGTGGTCGGCTACCCACCGCAGGCCCTGGTAGCAATCGTCGACGAGTGTCGTGCCGGTGGCTTCCGGGGCCAGGCGATAGTCGATCGAGACGACTACCGCGCCCAGCTCGTCGAGCCATTCGAGGGGGATGTCGATCTGGGAGTAGCGGTTGCCCATGATCATTCCGCCGCCGTGGATCCAGTAGACGCAGGGAGCGTCCGAGGTGACGTTCAACGGGCGGATGATCGACAGGGGGAGCGGGGTGCCGTCCGGGGCCGGAATGGTGATCTCGCGCTGGTCGAGATCGTGGCGCGGTTCCATCGTGGCGGCGGCGTACGGGCGGATCAGGGCGAGCGTCTCGCGGTCGAGCGTGGGCACGAGCGGCAGGTCGGCGAGGAGCGTACGCAGGTCAGGGTCGAGCTCGGGGCGGGTGTGCACAGGGGTCTCCTGAAGGTCGGCGCGGAAGGCGGGTCAGAACGCGGCTTTGCCGCCGACGGGCACCTCGTCGGTGTACGCCGATTCGCCGGTCAGCAGCGGCTGCAGTGAAGCGACGAACGCCTGGGCCCGCTCGCCGGCGAAGAACGCGGCGTGCGCCTCCCGGCTGGTCCAGCCCTCGGTGACGTGCACGACGTCGGGGTCGGCGGCGGACCGCCCGACGAGAAAGACGACGCAGTTCTCGTCGGGCAGGGCCGGCGCCGCCAGCAGAAGCGACGTCAGCTCCTCGCCCCGGCCCGGAAATGCGGTCATCGAGGCGTGGAAGCCGTGCTGGACGTTCATGATGAACCTTCCCGATAGTGGAACCGGCGTGAACTCCGGTAACTTCAGGAAACCATCGTGAACAGGTCAAACACGAGAAAGATCTTCTCGGTTACTTGCCCAATCCTCTCAGCGCGGCTGACCCGCCTCGACCAGCGCGGCGGCGGCGTCGCGTGGGCTGGCGTTGGTCACGAGGCCCTCGCCCACGAGCACCGCGTCGGCTCCCGCCCCGGCATAACGCAGCAGGTCGTCGGGCCCGCGTACGCCGGACTCGGCCACCTTCAGCACCGAGCCGGGCAGCCTCGGCGCCAGCCGCTCGAACACGCCCCGGTCGACCTCGAGGGTGCGCAGGTTGCGGGCGTTCACGCCGATGATCCGGGCGCCCGCGTCGACCGCGCGGGAGACCTCGTCCTCGTCGTGCACCTCGACCAGCGCGGTCATGCCCAGCTCGTCCTCGACGAGTGTCCGAAGCCGGGTCAGGGTCGGCTGGTCGAGCGCGGCCACGATCAGCAGCGCCACGTCGGCCCCGAACGCGCGGGCCTCGTACACCTGATAGTCGCCGTACAGGAAGTCTTTGCGCAGCACCGGGATGCCGACGGCCTTGCGCACGGCCGTCAGGTCGGCCAGCGAACCCCCGAACCGCCGCTCCTCGGTCAGCACGCTGATCCACGTCGCGCCGCCCGCCTCGTAGTCGGCGGCCAGCCCGGCCGGATCGGCGATGGCCGCCAGATCACCCTTCGACGGCGACCGCCTCTTGACCTCGGCGATCACCGAAACCCCGGGCCGGGCCAGAGCCGCGTACGCGTCCAGGGCCGGCGGCGCCGCGGCCGCCCGCCGCACCATCTCGTCGTGGTTCGTCAGAGCCCGACGTTTCGCGACGTCCTCGCGGACCCCGGCCAAGATCCCATCCAGCACACTCATGCCCCGAACACTAGACACCGCCCGGCCGGGACAGCCCAGTGATGAAGATGACCGGTGCGCCGAGACACTCGACGGTGGACGGCACGGTATCGAGCAGCGCCGTGCGAATCGGACCCTTCGTCTGTTGGCAAGCGCACAGCCGAGCGGTACGAACGAAGGCGCGGGTGTCTATCGGAGAGGGGTGGGCCTTGACCGACGAACGGCCGCGCCCGCAGAGCTCCACCTCGGCGTCCGAGACCGGTTCGATCGACCTGACCGGCCTGCGCGGGGCGAACGTGGCGGTGTCCGGTGTCGTGCACGGCGCGATCACCGTGCTCAGCTTCGCCGGGCCGCCGATCACCCTGGCCGCGGTGCTCGGGCCGGCGATCATCGTCCCACTCCAATGGCAGGCCGTCGTCGCCGACCAGGTCGGGGCCGTGGCGCTGCTCGCCGGCTACTGGCTGGTGCTGGCCGCACTGCGGATGACCCTCGAGATCGCCTCGCGCCGGTTCGACTCGGTGAGCGCCGCCGCCGACGGGATCCTGGGCCGCTCGATCAGCCGATATCACCACCACTACCGGGCCTGGGTCGTGCGCCGCAACCGGTACCCGCAGTCGTCGCGACCCCTGCCCACGACCGGCGCGGTGAGTCCCGAGCTCGACGACATCTTCGTCGACGTCAGCGTCGTTCCGCGCCCGACCCACCTGGTGACCAGCGGCCTGCTCGACGACGCCCCGACCGGCGTGACCGACCGTCAGTCGATCTGGCAGTTCCTCAACCGGCGGCGCGCCGAGACGCTGATCCTGCTGGGCGCGCCCGGCAGCGGCAAGTCCACCCTGCTGCGTCACATCGCGCGCCGCATCGCGAACCGCCCGCCGCTGCCCGGCCGCCGCTGGGTGCCCGTGCTGCTCGAACTGCGTACACACGCCCACCTGATCCTCGCCGACCGCACCATCACGCTGCCCGACCTGGTCACGGCGGCCATGCGCGGGCTGCCGGTCGCCGAGCCGCCGGGCTGGTGGCGCGGCAAGCTGCGTCGCGGGCTCTGCGTCGTGCTGTTCGACGGGCTCGACGAGGTGCCCAGCATGCAGGACCGCGCGGCCATCGTGGACTGGCTTCGGCGCCAGGCCACCGATTACCCCGGCAATCACTTCCTGATCACGTCACGGCCGTACGGCTTCGATCGTCTGCGGGCCGACGAGTTCAAGACCCTGCAGGCCCGGCCGTTCACCGAGACCCAGGTGGGGGAGTTCATCGGCAAGTGGTACCTGGCCACCGAACGCGTGGAGGGCCCCGACAAGCGGAGCGCCGACGCGCGGGCCGCGACCGGCGCCACCGACCTGGTCGAGCGGCTCACCACCACCCCGGCGCTGCACGACCTGATGGTGAACCCGCTGCTGCTGACCATGATCGCCAACGTGCACCGCCACCGGAAGACGCTGCCCGAGAACCGGGTCCGCCTCTACACCGAGGTGTTCGAGGTGCTGCTCGGCCCGCGCGCGGAGGACGACCCCCAGGAGGCGAGCCGCCACGCCGAACAGGTCCAGGACGAGTTGTCGTACGTGGCTTTCGAATTCATGCGGGCCGGCGCGCTGCAGCTTCGCCGCGACGAGATGCCCGACCTGCCGCAGGCGATCGAGACGGGCAAGCGCAACGGCATCCTGGTCGAGCTCGACCACGACGTCTTCGCCTTCGCCCACCTGACGTTCCAGGAGTATCTGACCGCCTGCCACGTACGCCACCACAAGCGCGTCGATGTGCTCATCGCGGGCATCTCGACGACCTGGTGGCGCGAGACGATCCTGTTGTGGGCGGGCGCGCAGTCCGCGGACGAGGTCGTCGTCGCCTGTCTGGAGGCGGGCGGCGTGGGCGCGCTGTCGCTGGCCGTCGAATGCACCGACCTCGACGACGCGGTCCACCCCTCGCTCCGGCGCCGCCTCCAATTCAAGATCGACGAGGCGTACGCCGACGGCGCCGGCGACGAGCACCGGCGGGTCGTCGCCGGGGTGGAGGCCCTGCGCTACGTGCGGCGCAGCGTTCTGACCCCGGGCGGCAGCCGGCTCTGCGTCGGCCCGGTGCCGGCCCGGCTGCACTGGTTGTTCCGCCGGCTCGAACACGAGGATCCCGGCCCGGCCCCGGCGGCGGACGTGCCCGCGTACGGTCTCGGCGGCCGCGAGGTCCTCGCCTTCGTCGACTGGCTCAACCGGATGATCAGCGGCGGCGACCCGGACACCTCCTACCGGCTGGCGACCGCCGCCGAACTCGACACCCTCGCCGGGCGCGGCGACGACCTCGCGGCCGACCTGCGCCGCACGTCCCCGGCGGTCTGGGTGGCCGGCCGGCGGTCCGACCTGCCCCGCCTCTGGACCGCGCCCGGCACCCCGTCGCCCGCGGTGGTCAGTGGCTCGGAAATGGGCGGCTACCTGCGCGGCATCTTCGTCAGCCCGGCCCTGCTGCTCGACGTGCTGTCGGTCGGACTGCGGGCCCGTGCCGCGCTGACCCTCACCGCGATCGTCAACGTCGCCGACCTGGCCCGGCAGAACAGCGACTACATCGTTCTGCTGGCCTCACGGCCGTACGTGACCTTTCGGACCCCCGGGAACCGGGTCACCGGTCGGGCCGAGGTCGTCTACACCGAGCCGGTGAAGGGCAAGCACCCGTTCCGCGAGGACGCCGAGACCGCCCGGCAGAACCTCGAGGTCATCCTCCAGCTGCAGGATGCGATCTCCGTGCTGGCCGACGTGATCGGCGAGGAACGTGACATCGGGGGAGACGCGAGCATCGCCGGCATGGCCAACGCGATCCGCGCCGACCTCGTCCTGGCCGACCTTCACCGCCGCTGCGGCGAACTGGAGTCGATCGCCGACGTCTGGCGCAGGAGCACCCTGCAATCCCTGCGCGACATCAACCGCATCCGCGAACAGACCGATGTGGTGTCGAAGAGCTGCTCCTACCTGCTGCACAAGGCCGAGATGGCGACGAAGTCGTTCCGCCGGGTCCGCCTCGACACCGGCCGCCCGTGGAGATCCGCCGCCGACTACCTGGACGACGGCCTGTGGACGGTCTCCGGTCGTGACCCCGGCGCCCTGTTCCACTCGCTCCTGCAGCTCACCATCGGCCAGCACCTCGAATCCGCCCGCACCACGGCCCTCACGAACCGCAAACCCGAGGACGCCGACCGGGTGCTGACCGACTTCACGCACAACCTCGTCGCTCTGGCCGGCCTTCGCGAGAACCACACGATCGAGGCGTACGTCGACCAGGTGCGCGAAGGCCTGCCAGGTTTGATCCGGCGGTCCATGGACCTGCCCGGCGCCCTGCGTCCCCTGGTCGAGGGCCTGCGCGGCGCCGGGGAGCGGGCGTTCGCCCCGTCCGGCGGGTCCACCGACGATCACCGTGAGGCCCGGGTGATGGCGCTGGGCCTAGCGGCGTGCGCGTGGCCCAACGAGGACTACTTGTCGGTCGTGGCGGCTACGCTCATGCTGGAACGGCGGGCCCAGAACACCGCCCGCGAAGTCATCCACCTGGCATCCACCTAGGGCGTGTTTTGGAATGGTGCCGGGCCGCGGCCGCGGCCGAGGCCCAGCCGCCGCCTGGACGCACGCCGAAATCACCCAGATACAACACCGGTATCAGTGCAATTCCGGCGCACGCCCAGGCGACACCTGGACCGCGCCCGCGACTCGACCCCATTCCAAAACACGCCCTAGGAGACCCGATGACCCCCGGCCGCAAAATCCTCGCTGTCACCGGACTCGTGGTCGCCGCCCTGGCCGTGGTCTTCATGGTCGTCGGCTGGCGCACGGCGAGCGCCGTCGCTCCGGCGATCGCGGCGCTGGCCGCGGTCTCGGGCGTCGGCGTGACCGCGTGGGCCACGTTCGCCAGGGCCACCCAGTCCAAGCCGACCACCAAGCGCCTGACCGTCAGCGACACCGGCACCATCAAGACCGACGGGGCCGCCGAGGGAGTGACCGGTGCTGCCCTGGGCGACCGGCCGGCCCCCGACGAGGTCATCGTGCGCCGAACAGGCTCGATCGAGGGCGGCGGCGGAGTCACCGGCTACCGACAGGAATAGCCGGTTCATCTGCGACGGACCTCAACCCGAAGGCTCAGGCCATGTTGTCTGGTCAGCCCGTGGTGTTGCGGACGTCTTGGCCCTGCTCGGCGAAAGCCTTGAAGTCTTGCATGTGTTGCCGGGACTGTTTGCGGAAAGCGCCGGGCATCAACAGCCCGACCAACCGCATCAGTACGCCGCTGAAGCGGTACTCGTTTTCGCTCTGCCAAAGTGTCTTCTGCGGGCCGGCTTCAGTCAGACGCTCGCGGGCGGCGCTCCACATGCCCGCGCCGACGATCTCGCGCTCGAACTGAACGACGGCCTCACTCGGGATTTCGTGCAGGTCGCCCGGTTCCCGGCGGGTGATGGTCTCGGTGGCCTCCATTTTCTGCTTGCCCATCTGCAGCACGACTCGCGACACGGTGCCGACCTGCCCGTGGATGCCACTGATCGGCTCGTGCAGCACCAGGCCCCGCAGCCATTGCGGAAGAACCGCGGGGTCGGCCAGGAGCTGGGCCACCCTTTCTCTCGGCAGGGCGATCTCCATCTCGACGGTGTACTTCATCGCTCCCCGCTCACTTGCGGTTGTACTGATTTGCGCGGTGTCCTGACCTGCGCTGATCCGTGAATATAGCCGCTGACCAGCCTGAACGGCGTCACACGATGTCTCGGTAGGTCACGGCGTGTCCCGCTCTGGTGTGCCCAAAAAGTGCCCACCTACGTGCCCACGCAAGTCGACCCCCGGCGGTGTAGCGAGCACCGGTCCGGGGGCCTTGATCGCCCCAGGAGGCGACCAATGACCAGCATGCCCGAATCCATCACCAACGGCGACCAGATCAACGACAACACGGAGGTGATCGAGGTCGCCGACGGGCACGTCGTGCACATGTGCTGCGGCAAGCTCGACGACGCGGCGCACAAGAACTTCTGCCCGAACTGGCCCGGTGACGGCGGTTTCGCCGAGCGGTTCCTTGATGAGATGCGCGCCGCCCACGCTGCCCGCACGCCGGAGCAGGTGCAAGACGATCTCGCCGAGCGGGCCATGTCCACGCTCGTTGGCCTCGGCATGGTCGACCCCGAGGCTGGCGAGGCGCTGGTGAGCCTGTGGCGCCGTCGTGATCGGTTCTCGGCTGCCGAGCTGGAGGCGATCACTGTGGCGGCCAGCGCCCCCGTTCCCACGGTGAGGATGGCCGACGGAACCGCAAGGCGTGCCGGCTACGCGGATGGCCTCGTCGAGGGGTACGCGCGCGCTCGCGGCTTCACGGCCCGCATGCGCGACTGAAATCCGTCTCCGCGTGACGCATTTGCGGCCCGCTCCCTCACCGGGGGCGGGCCGCTTCGTATTGCGCAGGCGGCTGCGGAATCTGTCGCGCGTGGACCTGGGCCGACGGCTTACCTCGAGCACCACGCGACGTGTCGCGTCCCGCCACGGCGTGGCGGGAATTGCGCAGGCGCTTGCGCAATCGCGCAGAGGTCTGCGCGATCAGGATTCGGAACGCGGGTGCCGAATCCGTCGCATCCGGCCGCGCTCGACGCGTCGCCCACCGCGGTACGCGACGGATCGGCGGCCGCACTACGCGACGGATTCTCAAGAGCTCTTGCTGAAAGCGCCGATCAGGTCTACCGAGGCCGACGTCAAGCCCGCGCAGGTGGAGATGAGTGTCGCGTAGAAGATCGCCCGGTTCCGGCCGCTCTCCTCGACCGCCTCCTCGAGTGCAGGCGAAGCCGGTCCAGCATCGGCAGCCGACGGCTGGCCGGCGCGCACCGGTCGGGGCCTCGGCTTACGGCCGAGACCGATGAAGCCGAGCGGTCGCAGCCAGAGGTGATGCCGCGCTTGACCACACCCGAAGAAGAGGCCCTCTATGTCGTTCGGACAGTTGCCCGGCTTCGTCTTGAGCAGCACTCCGCAGTGACTCGGGATTTTCGTCATGACGAGCCACAGCACGACGGCGAGGATCACGCACACGGCCCCGAACCCGCTTCGCCAATGGGTTTGCCGGAGTTCGTTGATCGCGTACGCACTAGCGGCGAGCACCAGGCCAAGGACCCAGAGGCCGCGGTCGCGTGCCGTTGCTTTCCTCGATCTGCCCACCGTGACGCGTCCTTTCGGGCTCACGTCCGGGCGGTGAGCACCGATTCACGCTATGGAATCGCGTCGATGGGCACTGTCCATGATTCGACCGTCCAGCGAACTACGCGAGTGTTATTCGCTCCTCGGGTTCTCGGCGGGGGCTTGGGGGCCCGATCGGGGGCTTCACCATCCCTTGGCGCGAATCGAGCTCGCGCGTCCCCCGGGAGTACCGTCGGATTCGGCGGCCAGTTGTAGCGGCTGGCCGCCTCACCCTGACCGCTACCAGGGAGCACCGATGGCCGAGATCGGGCAACGTATCCGTGACCTGCGGACCGAGCGCATACCGCGCCTGACGCAGCACCAGCTCGCCGAGCGCGCCGGCGTGTCCGTCGACGTGATCCAAAAGCTTGAGCAGGGGCGCAAGGTCAACGCCCGGATCACCACGCTGTCCGCGATCGCCGAGGCTCTCGACGTCGACCTGGCGTCGCTGCTGAGCAAGCCGACCCACCTGGAGACGATCCCGCCCGACGGCGGCCTGCTCGCGCTCCGGCGCGCACTGACCCCGGTCACCGACGACGGAGGCGAGCCGGTCGACCCCGAGGACCTCCGAGGCCAGATGACCGAGGCATGGGCGGCCTACTGGAGCGGCGACTATGACCTGCTCAGCGGCTTCCTGCCGGGCGTCATCACCGGCTCTCGCGCGACCGCCTCCAAAGATCTGCTCGCCGAGGCGTGCCAGATCGCCGCGTGCACCCTGGTCCACCTCGGCCACTCCGACCTGTCGCTGGTCGCCGCCGACACCGCGCTGCGCACCGTGGAGAGCCCGCTGCTGCACGCTGCCCTGGTCGGCACGCAGTCCTGGGTACTGCTCAACCAGGCCCGGCCGGCCGACGCCGCGGTGACGGCCATCCGCGAGGCCGACGAGATGGAGCCGCGCCGCAAGGCCGAGCCCGCCGAGGTGTCGCTGTGGGGCAACCTGCTGGTGACCGCCGCGACGGCTGCGGCCCGGGCCGGGGACGACAGCGAGGCGGGCGACCTGCTCTCGGTAGCGCACGGCGCCGCAGTGCGGCTCGGCGGCCCGCGCAACGACTACGAGACAGCCTTCGGCGTCGAGCAGGTCGTGATGCAGCGCGTCGACGTCGCGGTCGTGGCCGGCGACTACGCCCGCGCCCTGGGGGCCGCCGCCGACATGCCGCCCGTGTCGACGCTGCCCCTCGCCGCGCAGGCTCGGCATCGTACGGACCTGGCGCACGCCCATGCCGCCCTCGGTCGGTTCGCGGACGCCGAGCGGCTGCTGCTGGAGATCGAGCGCATGGCGCCGCGCTGGATGCGCTACCAGGTGTTCCCCCGCTCGGTGGTCGGCGAGCTGCTCAACGCACGCCGACCGACGACGACGTTGCGCGCGCTGGCCCGGCGCCTCGGCGTCGAGTAGGACGGAACGTCCTATCTGGTCATGATCCGGCCGCACGAAAGTAGTGCGCTGCGTCCGTTCCTCTGAGTGATCGCCGAACCTACCTTCCGTATAGGAGGAGGCGCCTGCCTGCGAGGAGCCCGCGGTGGGCGCCGCCTCGACAATGGGGGCGGCGGGCGCCGAACACCATCTCGATCCGGGGCGGTAAAGGCAGGCGGCACCCGCCGCGCCCTTCAACGACGAGGGGGCCCCGATGCGCAGGTCACACGAGATACTCCGCCGGATCGTCTGGCGGCGCCGAGTCCAAGCCGCCCACGCCTGGCGTGACGCCGAACGCCACCAGGTCGCCCGGACCAACGCCATGGTCCGCTGGATCGTCGACCACCCGGTCATACCGCAGCCCGTTGTCGAGCTCGAGAGGGGAGACCGGCGGTGAGCAAGCTGTCCGACCGCAACCGCCGTCTCATGTCCGTGCGCGGCCGCCGCTGGCCGGACGGCGCCGTCGAGGCCTGCGAACGGCTTGAGCGCAGCGCTGGCGGCGACCTCGTCGTGTGGTGGCACCACGAGTGGACAGTGCCCGGCTTCGAGTGCAAGGAAGGCTTCTACGCGTGGCCGGCTTCCGCACCGGCCGGCACGATGGACTACAGATACGACCTGCCCGGCGGCCGGTGGATCAGGCGGCACGAGGTCTACGGCGCCACGATCGAAGAGCTGAAGCGCAGCCTGCGGTGAGCGCCCTCGGCGGCATGGCCTTGGCTGAGGTTGCCGAGTACCTCCGTGTCGACCGGCGTAAGGCGTACCGGATCACCAACCGCCCCGGCTTCCCGGAACCGTACGCGCGGCTCGCCCTCGGCCGGGTGTGGCTGGCCGCCGACGTCGAGGCGTGGGCGGCCGAGCACTGGCCGATGACCCCGCCCGCCACATCCTGAACGGGCGGGGCCCCCACGTCAGCTCGCCGCCAGGCCCAGGTGCTGCTTCATGGTCGCGGTCAGGCCTGCGCTGGTGCGCATCTCCTTGACGATCTGAGTGCCGAGGGTGCCGCGGCCTTCGAGCACGATGCGGTGCTCGTGGATGATCGTCTGCGTCGTCGACGCGGGTGCCCGCATCACCGTCGACTGCGAGACCGGGGTGGCCGTGCGCATAGGTCCGGAGCCGACGGCCTCTCGGCGGAGCCGCATCATCGCCGCGTGGCCGCCGACCGCGTCGACCTCCCGGGCCGTCCACACGTGCTCGCCCGGGGCCAGCATGCGGATCTCGGAGTCCTTGCCCTTCGGGCCGGGCCCAGTGACCGGGCCGCCGTAGGCGAGACCGCCGACTTGGCCGCGCGCGACACCGTCGGGGCTGTAGGGCTTGCCGAAGGTCAGGAAGTTCTGCTTGATCGTGACGGTCCACTTCGTCTTCATCGACGCGAGCTCGCCCTTGAGGTCGCGGATCTGCTTACGGGCGGTCGCCGCGCCGGGGGCGCTGACGTTGGCCTTGTAGTTCCCGGCGTAGCTGTCGGCCGCCTTCTTGGCCTCGCCGAACTGCTTCTCGACGTCGCCGATCTGCCGCTCGGTGAGGCCAGCGTTCAGCAAGGTCTGCCGCAGCGACGGGCTGAGCTTGCCGTCGAACGTTGAGCCCAGCGCGCCCACCTTGCCCTGCAGGTCGATCGCCGCGAGCGCGAGGTTGACGGTTGCCTCCTTGGCCTCAATGGAGTTTCGGCCGTGCTTCTTGACCGCCGTCGCCGCGGCAGTTTGCGCCTCGGTCAGGTCGCGTTGGCTGGCCAACAACCCGAAGACCGGATCGGCCTCGGCCTTCATCTGGTCGGCGAGCTGAACGAGGGCCTCGCGGTGGCCGTCAGCTGCGCCGGCCGCGGACTCGGCCGCGGTCTTGTACTCCTTCGTCTCCCTGGTCGCGTCGGCCATCGGGCCGGGGATGTTGGCGGTCGCGTCGGCCAGGCCGCCAGTGGCCCCGGCAGCCGTCTCCAGCGCGGCCGCGTACGACGGGAACTGCTTCTTGAACTCCTCCATCGTGACGCCGCCGGTCGCCAGTTCCTGCGCGAGCTTCTGGAAGACGTCGTTCGCCGCTTCGGCCTTGCCGCCCTGCACCAGCGAGGCGAGCGCCGCGTCCATCGCCTCCACGCGCTCGCGCGTCTTGGTCAGCGAGGTGGCCGTGCCGTCGAGGCCGGGGATCAGGCCCTCCAGGCCGTCCTGCATGTTCTTCACGGCCTGGCGGCGGTTGTTGTCCTCGTCGGCGAGGAACTCGAAGCCGACCTTCAGGTCCTCCAGGTTGTCGCCGAGCACGCGCGACGACTCCCCGGCGAGCTCGCCGGTCTCGGCGTATCGCTGGAGGCCGGTGGCCATCGCCTCGACCTGCGGGTTGAGGTCCTTCTGGAACTGGTTGATCACCGTGCCTGCGAGCTCCAGGGCCACGAAGGCGAGGCCGGCCTTGGTCGCCGCCGAGCCGACTCGCTGCAGGCCCCTGGCGGCGCGCTCGCCCGTCGGGCCCATGTTGGTCAGCTCCTCGCGCAGCTCGGCCGAGGTCCGGCGCGCCTTCAGCATGCCGGCGCCGACCAGTAGGCCCGCACCGGCCAGGCCGCCGAGTGCGACAACCGAGTTGCTGAGCCATGTCGGCATCTCGGCGAACTGGTCGACCAGCTCGTTCAGGGCCTTGGTGATCAGCCGCAGGCCACCGGCGCCGCCCTCGCCGGACTCGATCGCGAGGGTCTCGAGCGAGCCCTTGAGGCGCTCCAGATCACCGATCAGGTTGTCCGTCATCGTCTTCGCGGTCTCGGCCGCGTAGCCCGAGTCGTTGACCTTGTCGATCCAGCCCTGGATGCCCTGCTCGCCCTGCTCGTACAGGATCGACGCCGCTCGGATCGCGTCCGACCCGAAGATCGTGGCCAACGCACTGTTGCGCTGCTCCTGGGTGAGCGTCGACAACTGCGTCTTCAGCGACCCGGCCAGCTTGGTGATGCCGACGAACTTGCCCTGCGCGTCGTAGACCTGGATCCCCAGGTCCTCCATCAGGCCCTTCGCCTTGTCGGTCGGGTTGGCCAGCATCAGCATCGCGGTCTTCAGCGACGTGCCGGCGTCGGAACCGAGCAGGCCCGCGCTCGCGAAACTTCCCAGGGTGCCGACGGTGTCCTCGATCGTGAGGCCCATCTGGGCGGCGACGAGGCCGGTCTGGTTCAGGGCCATGCCCATGTCGTGGACGGAGCCCTGGGCTTTGCCGGCGGCCGCGGCGAGCAGGTCGGCGATGTGCGGGACGTCTTTGCCCTTGAGCTTGAACTGGGTCATGGCGCTGGCCGCGGTCTCGGCCGCCTCGGCGACGTCGAGCTGGCCGGCGGCGGCGAGGTTCAGCGCGCCGGACAGGCCACCGCCGAGGACGTCGGCTGTCGCCACACCGGCCTTGGACAGCTCGGTGATCGCCCCAGCCGCCTCGGTTGCCGAGTAGGAGGTGGACTTCCCGGCCTCCAGCGCCGCCTGCTTCAGCGCGTCGATCTCGCCCGCGCTGGCGTGGGTCGCGGCCTGAACGCCGGACATCGCCTTCTCGAAGTCGGCGTTCGCCTTGACGGCGTAGCCCGCGATGCCCGCGATGGCGAGGCCGGCCATGCCCGCACGGTCGGCGACCGCGTCGAGCTGGCCGGCCTGGGCCGCCTTGTCGAGCTCACCGACGAAGTCCTTCGTCGCCATGCCCGCGCGCTTGATCCCGGACACGTAGGCCGAGACGTCGGCGAGCAGCTTCACTCCGACGGTGCGCATATCAGCTTGCCCTCGTCTCTAGAGCTGTTTTGTCGTAGCAGGGCCGGCCATAGGCCTCAATGCATGTCCTGGACCCCGGACGGCTGCAGCCCTTCGTCGCGCACCACTCGTCCCGCGCGTCGTGCCACGCCGACCAGGCGCTCACCGGCACCCCGCCGCTCACGTCCACTTCCTCGTGTTCGACCCACAGGAGGAAGCCGCATAACCAGTCCGGCGGGGGGATCCGATCACCGCTCGGCGACAGTCCGCCGTCGGCAATCAGGGGCACGCTTCGCCTACGTGCCATCCGAGGCCACTTTCGGCCGGTGCCACGGGTCTGCTGCCCATCGGGCATGGGCGGCCTTCCGGGCACGCGCCTGCACGAGGCTGGGGATCGATGAGCCGTCCTCGTCTGGCAGCTCCAGTTGCGCCAGGAGGCGACCGAACAGCTGCCGGGTCGCTCGGCTCTGCGCGAGCGCCGGATGGACACGCATCTGCCCCGTTGAGCCGGTTACGCGCACGCCGTCGTCGGCGACCAGGCGGCGAAGCGCGTCGAGCTCGTCGAGGCAGCGGCATGCCTCGGCCAGCAGCTCGACCTCGGCGACCGTGAGCTCCCACGTGACGATCACGCGGTCCCAGAATTCGCGGCCCCGTTCGCCCAGATCGGGGGGCGCTGGCGGCCGATCGTCTTCACTCACGGTTACCTCCACCGGGGGGAAATTGGTGCCATGCAGTGCCGCACCACAGAGAGCCCTCCCCGGCGGTCCTCCGTTTGAGGCTTCGAGGGGGTCACCCCCCACCCCCTGTGACGCACCGTCACCGTTCCGAGTGACTCGGACAGGTAGTCCGTTGCCCATCGACGGCGAACCCGTTGACGATCATCAGTGGCGACCAGGGTGGTCTTGGTCGTGAAGGGGGGACGCGTGGTCATCCACGCTTTGCACGAGGTTGAGATCCGGTTGAGGGCCGAGCCAGAGGAGGTGCTGGGCACGGTGCGTCTGCCCAAGCGATTCACTGGATTCGAGATCGCGTTCGGCGAGCAGCGGTTTGCGGTGGTAGAGGATCGGGTGGGCGCGATGGGCAACGTCGTCTTCGTGGTGCCGGCGGTAGAGCGGTGAGCATGTGGCATGAGGCGGCCGACGCACTCGGCCAGGTGGATCCGGAGACCGAGGAGCTGACGGTCGACCAGCGACTCAAGTACGCCGAGGTGAAGGCGCTGCTGTCCATTGGGCAGGAGTTGTCGAGGATTCACGAAGAGGGGATCAACCCGAAGTTCACCAGCATCTGACTGCTGTTGTGGCGCCCGGCCCAGCTCCCGCCTAGCCGAGCGCGGGAGCTGGCACAGCCGTCGCTGACCGGTATGCACGCGGGTGATCGCCGCGCTTACGGCCATCGCTCCTCGGGCCAGCCCGGGGCGGCCAAGAGTGACATTGACGGCGGGGGTGCAGCTCATCGCTCGGCCGAGCCTCAGGCGAGGAGTTGGTCGACGGTGATCATCGGACGCAGGGGGACGCCCGGGCCGCGGTGCCTGTTGAACGCCTCGGCCTGGTTGTTGGCCGCCTGCACCAGGCTCGGCAGGGTGCGCACCTCTTCCGGAGGACGGATCAAAGTGAACATCTGCTGCTCGAACAGGGCCTCGACCTCGCCGGTGTAGCCACCGATCAGGCGGTTGAGCTTGCGCCACTCACGGGCCAGGGCGCCAGAAGTCGGGCTGTGTTCACTGGCCCAGCGATCGAAGGTCCTCCAGTCGCTCTCGTCGAGCGCTGCGGTCAACGTGGCGCGCAGGGTGGATTCGTCACCAAAGCGCTGGGCGTCGGCGAGCACGCGAGCCCGCTTCTCCGCTCCAGCTTGCCGCTCGAACGCCGCGGTGAAAGCGCTGAGCAGAACAACGCGGTCTGCGGGAGACGCGTCAGTGGGGATGCCTGGACCGAGAGGGAGGCCCGTGGAAGTGATCCAAGTCATCCGGCGCGCGCGCCGGGCGTCGAGGTCAACCCGAAGTTCGCCGAGCCGCTGCACGCACGTGTTGTACGCCTTGACGACGCCGACGGCGCGGTAGAGGTCCGTGAGGGAGTGATCCATGCGCGCCATCTGTGCGGCGCGGACGAAGGTGTCCTTCGCCTCTCCGGCCGCGATGAACGCCGGGTCTTCCCGTACTTCAGGCAACGATGGGGGCTCGCCGGGCGTCGGGGGCCTGCCGGCGTTCAGCGCGTTCAGGACCGGAAGGTCGGGCATGACTCTTAGCTCCTTCGGGCGACAAGGGCCTCCACGTCCTCGCGGGCCCAGGCGTTGCGGGTGACCGGCTCGATTCCCTCGGCCCTGGCCAGCCGGCGTGCGTGACGGGGAGACACGCCGAGCCGGTCGGCCAGGGCCGAGGTCGGCACCGGGCAGGTAAGGGCCGAGCGTGGATCAATGTCCGCGGATGTCCGCGATTCGTGTCCGTTCGCGTCCGTCAGGTGGCTGAAAGCCGCCGCCCGCAACACATCCAGCGCCTCGGCGATCTCGGGGCGGACCCGTCCGCCGTCGGCCCGGCGGCGCTCGACGGCTTCGCGCAGCGCACGCCAGACCGGATCGGCGATGGCCGGCGACAGCCACACTCCGCCGCCGATCGGCACGGCGGCCCTCCGGTCCGGCTGCACGGCTCAGCCCTCGGCGCGTACGAGCTCGCGGCCGACGTGACGCAGCGCGCCGAGCACGTTGGCCCGGTACGCACCGCGGAAGATCTCGGGGACCGTCCCGGCGAGCGCGTCGAGCATGCCGAGAAGGTTCGGGGGCAGTGGCGCCGTTCGCGCTTCGGGCAGCCAGCTCGCGCACGGAGGGCAGACCCAGCAGTCGCCGGCCGACAGCTGAGTTCCGGCAAAGTCGACGGGCGACGGCAGCCTCGCGGCGAGCCACTGCGTCAGATCGGGGTGATCGTCGCCGCTTGCGGGACACAGCACGCAGCGGCGTTCGGGCCTGGTCGTGGTGACGAAGTCGGTGACGGCCTGGCGGATGGCGTCCTCGTCGCCCGCGGCGACCCGGGAGCCGAAGTCCTGCATGGTGCTCTCCTTCAGGGAGTGGCGGGCTATCCGTTCGGTGGACGGTGATCTAGGGGGTGCGGGCCGTACCGTGCGGGCCATGGAGTCGAATGCGCGCTCGCGGTGGTCGCTGAGCTTCACCGGGAACCGGGTCATGCTCGGGGTCGTCCTCGGCCTGGTCGTCTTCGTGACGACGCGGAGCATCCTCGGCGGCGTGGTCGTCGGCGGGCTGGCGTTCGTCATCGCGACGGTTTTCACTCGCCTGCGCTCGTAGGCGTTCGGCTCGCGGCTTGGCCGACTTGACCCGGCCGCTCTCCGGTACGACGGTCTGAGGGCTGCGGTGGGCGCGGGGCCCGTGCTGGCGGTCGACGCGCGCCGCCTGCTGGTGCTGGGGGCACGGCGGTTCGTCGACCTCGGAGCAACACGGCGGTAGGCGCTTGGCCGCGCTGTCGTTCACGGCCGGTCCGTGCCGGCGACGAGGCCGAGCCGCAGGGCCAGGCGCGCGGCGGCCGTCAGGTGCGGGCGGCAGAGCGTCGAGGTGGGGACGGCCGCGACGGGGCACATCTGTCCCTCGTCGACGAGGTACCGGCAGCGGCCGTTCGGCTTCGGGATGACTGCGGCGGCGACGTCGCGGGCGAGCCTGGCGGCGTGGCGTCGCTCCAGGCCGGCGGCCCGGCGTGCGGCGAGCTCCTCGCGTTCCCGGCGCCGCTCACCCCGGGCCTCGAGCGTCTTCTCAACCGCAGTGCGGAGACGGTTCTCCCAATCGATCGGTTCGACAGCAGGCGAGGCTGAGTCGAGGTGTGGACGCGTCTCATCCGGATGTGGACATGTGGACGTGTCCACATCGGGTCCGGGCTCGCGCGCTACGCGAAAGAGAGTATTTGCCTCTTTTCTATACGGAGCGTCGAATTCGCTCTCACTCTGAGTCGATATTTTTCGATCCGTCATGTCTCGCGTCCGTCCACACGTTGTCCACATGTCCACATGTCCACGTCGCCTCAGAGGGCGGTCAGGAGGTTGTCGTCGAGCCAGACCCATCGCTGCTTGACCGCGTGCTCGACCGCCGCGTCGAACAGCGGGCGATCACGGCCCGCGAGCTTCCGGCGTGCCTCGCCGAGGGTGAGGGACTCGTCTTCGGCGAAGGCCTTGAGTCGCCCGGCGACCCGCTCGACAGCCGCGGAAGCCTGGAGCCCAGCGGCGGTGACAGCGCGGGCCTCGCGGGTCTTGCGTTCAAGCTGTCGCTCGGCCTCCTCGTCGGCTTGGCGCTGCTGGAAGCGCAGCAGCGAGTCGCGGATGGCGCAGGAGGTGGCCCAGATCAGCCCGGAAAGCCGCCAGTCCTCGCGATCGACGTGCATCCGGCCGTCGAGCAGGCAGAGCAGGGCGGCGAGCTTGCACCGCATCAGCGGCTCGTGGGAGTCGAGCGGGTCGACCTCGATCTCGCCGAGGTGCTTCTGCCGGGTCTGCGCGCGCAGTGCCTGGCGAATCTCCGGCGGGAAGGTCACGACGCCCTGCTTCGGCCAGCGCGGGAGATCGACCGGGCCCGGCCACTCGTGGTCTTCCTCGGGCATCTCGGTGTCCTGCGCGCCGATCCACAGGAACCTCTGCGGTGTGCCCGGCCCGACATCGGAGAGCAGGCCGGCGGCGACCTCGGGCTGGAAGCCGACAAGCAGCCCCATCGAGTAGTCGCCGTTCGGGACCATGCGCGTCGTCTCGTCGCGGGCGTTGGCCTGGCCGAGGGTGCCGCCGACCCACGCCGTGCGCAGCGTGGCGCCAAGGATGGCGCCCTGGCGGTCGCGCATCAGCTTCGTGAGGGTCTCGCCCTCGTCGACGTAGAAGTACGCGTTGTGCCGCACCTGCGCGCGGACCTTCTCCATGATCGGGTCGCCCTTGAGCGGGCCGCCCTTGTGAACGCGGCCGGTGTCCCGCTCCTTCGAACCCATGAAGACCTCGGCCAGGCCCTCGCCCGTGCCGACGCCCACGCCGTCGCGGAACACCTCGAAGTCGGCCTTGCCGTCCAGCGTGCCGAGGGGGTGCGGCACCTTCACCAGCTCGCTCGCGGCCCGCGAGGCCTCGCTCTTGCCGATTCCGGATCCGGCGAGCAGGCACGCGAACAGGTTCATCGATCCGGACGGGCCGCGGCCCGAGTCGAACTTCACCCCATGCGGGACCATGCCGGCGGACCGGGCCAGCACCGCAGCGAGCACGGCGTCCGGGTGCGTCATGGTTGCCCACGCGGCTTGCCGAATCTGCTTGAGTAGCGGTCGGGCCTCCCAGAACTCATCGGGCAGTCGGCGCGTAGCGACAACGATCGTCTCGGGACTGTCGGCGTGCTCAGGCTCGGGGGCGTAATGCACCGCGGGCGGCTGCTCGGGCCAGACGTCGAGCTGTTTGCTGGCGTCGTCACGGGAGCAGTGCCAGCACGTACCGTCCGGGTCGAGGGTGACGCGGCATCGGCCGCACTGCGGGAGCGAGCCCGTCACGATCGGCTCCGACTGACCCACTCGGGGCCGTAGGTGTGCGCGATGAAGCGGTCCATCGCGTGCGTGGCAGAGCGCTGTGCCCTGGCTCTGTAGGCAGCGATGCGCGCGAACCGTTCGGCACTCGCCCGCAGTCCTGTGCGTGGGAGGGCGTCGGTGCCAATCGGTACGATCACGGCGGTCGAGGTGTTGTCGGGGCGGTCCTGTCGGGGGCCGTCCTGCTCGTCATCGGGCGGCACGAGCGCCCCCGTTGCTGTCGCTCATGTCAGGCGACCGCCGACTCCCGATCCAGCCACTCCTCCACGTCGGACCACCGGTAGCGCACGAGGTGGTTTGCCAGCTTCCGGTACGCCGGTCCTGTCCCGAGGTAGCGCCACTGGCGCAGGCGTGACTCTGGGACGGCGAGGAAATCCGCCACCTCTTGCGGCGTGGCCAATGGCCGGGGGGCCTGCACTTTCTGCACAGCCATGCGTGCTCCTAAATCACAGAACGTGCCACAGGATGTCGTAAACGATCATGCCGCGTCACCTGGCGTTGTGTCCAGTGATGGCGTAACGTGCTTTTCGATGTCGCTCACAGGGGAGATTAAATGGAATCGACGGAGTTCTTCGCCCGACAGGTGAAGGCCTACCGGAAAGATCGTGACTGGACCCAGCCGCAGCTCGCCGACCGCTGCAAGGCCGCCGGGCTGGACTGGGACCGCTCGATCGTGGCCAACGTGGAAGGCAACCGTCGTTCGTCAATCGCGGTGCACGAGGTCTTCACGCTGGCGCGCGTCTTCGACGTACCCCCCGCGCTGCTGCTGTTTCCGCTCAAGTCCGGCGAGCCGATCGAACTAGTTAAGGGCGAGGCCCTCCAGCCTGGGCTCGCACTGAGGTGGTTCAACGGCGAGGACGACCTGGCCGCCGACACCAATTCGACGTATCGCCATTACGCGAGCACGGTGGAGGTCTACGGCAGGCTGAGTCGCGCGTTTGAGACCGTGCTCGGTGAGCGCGGCAACATCGATGCTCAAGTGGCAGTCCACGGTGAGGGCTCCCCAACGGCCGTCGCTGGCCGCGCACGCTATGCCGAGGGACTGGCCGGGCTCCGAAACCTCCTGCAGTACATGGCTGACCTTGGGGTCCAGCCGCCGCCGCTGCCCCGGTGGGTGTTCGACGATGCTGCCCGCTTCGGCAGTCCGCTGCCAAAGTTGGTCCCAGTGGAGCCGGAGGCCGACGATGGCGAGCGTTGAGAAGGATGTCAGCCGGGCGAAGACTCCGTGGGTCGTCCGGTGGCGCGACGAGGCGGGCAAGCAGCGCAAGCGCGGATTCGCACGCAAGGTCGACGCCGACCGCTTCCGCGCGGAGGTCGAGCACAGCCTGAACGCTGGCACGTACCGCGATCCGGCTGCTGGCCGCGTGGCCTTCGAGCCGTACGCCGAGCAATGGCGTCGGGCCCAGCCGCACCGGCCGAACACCGCGTCACGGACCGAGTCCGGCCTCCGTAAGCATGCGTACCCCGCCTTCGGTACCCGGCCGATCTCGTCGATCCGCGAGAGCCAGCTGCAGGCGTGGGTCACCGGATTGCCGCTGGCGCCGTCGTCGGTGCGGACGCAGTGGTCAAGCGTGCGGGCCGTCTTCGCCGCGGCGAAGCGGGACCGCATCATCACGATCGACCCGACCGAGGGCGTGAAGCTTCCCGAACTGGACATCGTCGAGATAGTGCCGCTGCTGGTCGAGCAGGTCGACGCGCTCGCCGAAGCCGTGCCCGGTCGCTACCGCGCCCTGGTCGAGGCGGACGCCGGCAGCGGCCTACGCCAGGGCGAGGCCTTCGGCCTCGAGGTGCCGCACGTCGACTTCCTCCGCGGCACGATCAAGGTGCAGCAGCAGATCCAGCCGGCCACCGGCCACCGGGTCGAGATCTGCAAGCCGAAGAACCGGCACAGCGTCCGCACAGTCCCGGTCGGCCGGGTCGTCACCGATGCGCTCGCTCGGCACCTCGCGGCGTACCCGGCCCGCGACCTTCAGGTGGTCGACACAACCGGCCGCCACCCGGTCACGCGGCCGGCCCGGCTGATCTTCACGACCGAGCGTGGCCTACCGCTGCATCGCGGCGAGTTCAACGAGCGAATCTGGGGCCCTGCAAGGGAATCGGCCGGACTGCCCGGTGCGGGCATGCACGACTTGAGGCACTTCTTCGCCTCGCTGCTGATCCGTGCCGGCCTCTCGCCGAAGGTGGTGGCGAAGTTGCTCGGGCACGCGAACGCGGCGATGACCCTGAACGTCTACAGCCACCTCTGGCCGGACGACGAGGACCGATCCCGTGAGGCCGTGGACGCGGTGCTGCTCCGCTCTGATGTGCCCATCCTGCGCCCAAAGCGGGAGGCGTGACCGATGAAACAGCAGGTCAACGCCCCCGCGAGAGGCCCACCGCTCACTTGCGGTTGTAGAGGCGCATGGTCAGGGTGCCGAAGACGAGGATCAGCAGGGCGCTGGCGATCAGCGTCCACATCATCTCGGTCATGTCCGGGGTGCCGGCCATGATGGAGCGGATCGCGGTGACCAGGTGGGAGATGGGGTTCACCTCGACGAAGGCCTGCAGCCAGCCGGGCATCGTGCGCGGGTCGACGAAGACGTTGCTCAGGAACGTCAGCGGGAACAGGACCAGCATGCTGACGCCCATGACGGATTTCTCGGAGCGCAGGAACAGACCGAACATCGTCCAGATCCACGAGAACGCGAACGAGAAGACGACCAGCAGGGCGATGCCGCCGACGACGCCCAGGAAGCCGCCCCCGGGACGGAAACCGAGGATCAGACCGACGATCATGATGGTGGTCGCGGCCAGGATGTAGCGCAGGACGTCGCCGAAGATCATGCCGACCAGGGCGGCGGGGCGCCACACGGGCAGGGTGCGGAAGCGGTCGAAGACGCCCTTCTCGATGTCGGTGTTGAGGCCGACGCCGGTATACATCGTGATCATGACGACGCTGGTGACCATGATGCCGGGCAGGAAGAACTGCAGATATTCGCGAGTGGAACCGGCCAGGGCGCCGCCGAACAGGTACGTGAACATCAGCGTCATGATGATCGGGAAGGCGGTCACGTCGAACAGCTGCTCGGGAACGTGCTTGATCTTCAGGATCGCGCGCCAGCCGAACGTCGTCGACGCGGACAAGGCGCTCGGGCGGCGGGGCCGCTCGCCGCGGGTCAGCACGGCGCTCAGCGTCTCGCGCGAGGGCGCATAGGCGGTGACGGCCTCGGGAGTCACGGTCGTGGTAGTCATGCGACGGCCTCCTCAGCAGGCTGCGTGGGACGGTCGGTCAGGGCCAGGAACACCTCGTCGAGACTGGGCTGCCCCAGCGAGAAGTCGTCGACGACGATGCCGGCCGACGCGAGCTGGGCCAGCGCGCGCGAGGCCAGCTCGGCCGCCCCGCGCTCGGAGCCGCCCGCTTCGGCCCGCGCGGTGAGCGCGACCGGGTCGGACCCCTGCTGCACCGTCGTGCGGAGTGCGGCGGCCAGCACCCGTTCGGCCTCGGGACGCTGGGCCGCGTCACGCAGGCGCACGTGGACCGTGCCCGCGCCGATCGACGACTTCAGCTCGCCCGGCGTGCCCTCGGCGATCACCCGCCCGTGGTCGATGACCGCGATGCGGCCCGCGAGCTGGTCGGCCTCGTCGAGGTATTGCGTGGTCAGCAGGACCGTCGTGCCGTTGGCGACGACGATGCGCACGATGTCCCACACCTGGTTGCGGCTGCGCGGGTCGAGGCCCGTCGTCGGCTCGTCGAGGAAGAGCAGGTCGGGCGTGTTGAGGATGCTGGCGCCGATGTCGATGCGCCGCCGCATGCCGCCGGAGTATTTCTTGACCTGCCGGTCGGCCGCGTCGGTGAGCCCGAACGCGGCCAGCAGCTGGGCCGCCCGCTCGCGGGCCTGCGGTTTCGAGTAGCCGAGCAAGCGCGCGAGGAGCACGAGGTTCTCGGAGCCGGTGAGGTCTTCGTCGACCGACGCGTATTGCCCGGTCAGGCTCACCCGGCTGCGCACGGCATCGGCTTCCCGCACGACGTCGTGGCCGAACACGCGGGCTGTGCCGCCGTCGGGGCGCAGCAGGGTGGCGAGCATGCGGACCACCGTGGTCTTGCCCGCGCCGTTCGGCCCGAGCAGGCCGTAGACCGTGCCGGGCGGGACGGTCAGATCGACCCCGTCGACCGCTCTGTTGTCTCCGAACGTCTTGATCAGACCGGCTGTTTCGATGGCCGGTGAGTTCATGGCTCGTCCCTCCGTTGGGCGTAGGCCACATCCTCGCGCGAGGGTATGACAATTCTTATGACTCCGCTTCACGCTCCAACTCATCGGCGGGCAGGTCGCGTTTTCGGCTCAAACACGCGTGTTCCTATCGGCCGGCCAGCCGCTCGGTTACTTCTTGCAGCAAGAAACCGTTGCCGTCCGGATCATGGAAAGAGGCGAAGGACCCGTACGATCGACGCCCGGGGTAGAGGCCCGGGACCCGCTTCTCGTCCCCCGCGTGGTGGAACACGCCCTCCGCGTCGTGGAAGATCTCGCTGACCTCGACGCCGCGCGAGACGAGGTCGGCGCGCGCCTGTTCGATGTCGCCCACCACGAGGTGCAGGTTCTCGGCCGAACCGGGCGCGGCGTGGCCGATGCCCGAGCCGACGACGATCGAGCAGTTCGAGCCGGGCGGGGTGAAGTGCACGACCCGGAAGCCGCCGCCGTCGCCGTAGTCGAGGTCCTCGCGGAAACCGATCCGCTGGTAGAACTCCTTGGCCCGCTCGACGTCGGAGACCGGCAGCACCACCAGTTCGAGCTTGTACTCGACCACCATCAACCCACTCCTCCACGCGCTGTCGCGGCCTTCACGATCGCGCGCCGGAGATCGTCATCGCCCCAGGGACCTCCCTGGGCCGACCACTGGGGTCACAGGCGAAGCTCGCGCCGGGACGCGATGCCGAGCTTGGCGAAGATCTTGCGCAGGTGCCATTCGACCGTACGGGGACTCAGGTACAGCTCCGCGGCGATCTCGGCGTTCGTGCGGCCCCGTTCGGCGAGCTGGGCGATCTGCGCCTCCTGCGCGGTCAGCTCCTCGGGGTTCGCCGTGGCCCGCTTACGCACGGTCTCGCCGGTCGCCAGCAGTTCCCGCCCGGCCCTCTCGGCGAACGCCTCGGCGCCCATCGCGCTCAGGGTGTCGTATGCGACCCGCAGTTCACCCCGGGCTTCGGCGCGCCGGTTCTCGCGCCGCAGCCACTCGCCGAAGCAGAGACGCGCCCGCGCCTGCAGCAGCCCCACGTGCCCCTCACCGAGGTGTTTGATCGCCGCCCGGTAGTTCTCCTCGGGCTGCAGCCCCACCAGCGCGTCGGCGAACGCCTGTGCCCCCAGTGCCCACGGCGTGCCGGCCGCCGACGTGCGTTCCCGCAGCCGCTCGCCCGCCTCGGCCGCGACCGCCGGCAGCCCCGACCGTGCCGCCGCCTCGACCGTCTCGCTCAGCGCCCAGCTGTAGACGCCCAGGTCACGATGCTTGGTGGCCTGCCGTGCCGCCGCCAGCGCCTCGTCATAGCGCCCGAGACCGTTGCCGAGAACAGCCCGGGTGTACGCGGCGATGCCCAGCAACCGGCCGATGCCGCGTGGCCGGGCCTCGCGCTCGGCGGCCTCGATGCGTTCCCGGGCCTCTTTCTCCCGGCCGCGGTGCGCCGCCAGGATCATGCCGGTGCTGAGGTGGGTGCCCGCCAGCCCGGCGACCTGCCCGCTCGCGACGGCCTCGTCGAGCAGCTCGTCGGCCTCGGTGAACCGGCCCTCGAAGACCAGCGCGCCGGCCCGGTAGCTCAGCGCGCCCGGCAACAGCGACAACGCACCCGCCTCCCGGGCGAAACGCACGGCCCAGCCGCTGATCCGGTGCCACGTACGGTCGTCGTAGACCTCGATCGCCGTCATCGTGACCGACCACGCCATGTCGAGGTCGTCGTCGGAGCTGATCGCGTTCAGCGCGCGGGCCAGGTGGGGGACGCTGGGCACGTAGCCGTCGAGCGCCCACGAGCTCAGCGCGGCCAGCATGCGCCCGGCCGGCTCGGAGCCGGACGGCAGCGCCCGCGCGGCCTCCGCGATGTGCCTCAGGTCGCCCGGGCCCGCGAGTCGCCCGGCGTGCAGGGCGGCGCCGAGCGTGGCCAGGTAGGTCTCGCGGGCCGCACGGCCGTCCAGACCGGCGAGCGCACCGGCCGCCGCGAGCAGCGGGGCCACGCAGTCCTGCCCGGGGTTGAGCACGAAGGCGGCCGTGGCCCGCAGCCGGGCCGCGTCGGCGCGCTGCAGCTCGTCGAGCGGGCCCAGCTCGGCCGCGGCCAGCAGGTCGGGCACGAGCGCGGGCGACCCGGCGCGCAACCGGGCTCCGGCCGCGGCCAGGGCGCGTCCGGCCCGTGCCCCGGGGTCGGGGGTGAGGGCGGCCGACCGTTCCAGGAAGGCGGCCGCCGCGGACCGGCCGCCCCGCGACAGGGCCCGTCCGGCGGACTGCTCCAGCTCGCTCGCCACGTCTTCGTCGGGGCCCAGGGTGGCGTGGGCGCGGTGCCAGGCGTGGCGGTCGGGGTCGACGGCCGGGTCGATCGCGTCGGCGAGGGCGGCGTGCACACGGCTCAGCTCGGCGGCATCGGCGCAGCGCCAGGTCGCGGAGCGTACGAGGGGATGGCGGAACCGCACCCGGGCGCCCATCTCGAGCAGGCCCTCCTGCTCGGCCGGGGCCGCCGCCTCGGGACCGACCCCGAGCGTGCCCAGCGCGCGCCACAGCAGCAGCACGTCGCCGACCGGTTCGACGGCCGCGGTCAGCAGGAGCGTACGGGTGGGGTCGGGCAGGGTCTCGATGCGGCGACGGAAGCCGTCCTCGACCCGGCCGGTCAGCGGCGCGGCGCCGTAGCCGCCGAACCCGAACGCGAGCTCGGCGGCGGACAGGCCACGCGGCAGCTCCAGGAGGGCGAGAGGGTTCCCCCGGGTCTCGGCGACGATGCGATCCCGTACGCGGGAATCCACCGGCCCGGTGAGCACCGAGTCGAGCAGGGCGCGTGCGTCGGCCTCGGGCAGACCGTCGAGCCGCAGCTCGGGCAGGCCGCCGAGAATCTGTTCGTCGCCGGGGCTGCGGGCGCTGAGCACCATCGCGACCGACTCGGCGCTCAGCCGGCGGGCCACGAACGTCAGGATCAGCGCGGACTGCCGGTCGAGCCACTGCACGTCGTCGACCACGCAGAGCAGCGGCCGGGCGGCGGCGGCCTCGGCGAACAGGCCCAGCACGGCCATGCCGAGCGGCAGCAGCTCGGGCGGGTTGCCCGCGCTCAGCCCGAAAGCGGTCGACAGGGCCGAGCGCTGGGCCGGCGGAAGGTCATCGAGGTGCGGCAGCAGGGGAACACAGAGGTGCTGAAGGGCGGAGTACGAGATCTCGGCCTCGGGCTCGACGCCGGCGACCCGCACGACGCGCAGACCCGCCGTGAGGCCGTGCCCGGTGAGGTGGTCGAGCAGGGCCGTCTTGCCGATGCCGGCCTCGCCGCGCAGCACCAGGACCCGGCTGTGACCCTCGCGCACGTCCCGCAGCAGACGCCCGAGAGTGTCCTTTTCCCGCTGTCGTCCCCGCATGTGTCTCCCTCCGCGGCGGCACCGTACCCCGCAGGTCACAGCGGCTATGCGGACCCGTAACGAGGCTCACGCCTCAACTTTGGTGAAGATCTTTCGAACTTTCGGGCGCTTCCGCGACGTACAGTGCGATCGGGAGCATGTGTGCCCGACCTTTGCCCGACTAGGAGGTCGATCGGGATGAGCACCGAGGACAAGCGCAGGGAGTTCGACGACATAGTCGCCCGCCTGACCACGGACTACCCCACGCTGACCCGACAGCCCTGGCCCCGGTGGCCACGCCCGGTGCTGATCGCCGTGCTGGCGGTCGCCGGTGTCGTCTGGGGGCTGCTCTCGGTGGCGATGGTCGCCTGGGGTCTGCGCGGCTTCGCGCTCACCTGCGCGGTCGTCACCGTCGCGGCGTTCGCCGCGGTCCTCGACGCGCGAAAGCGCTAGCGCCTAGTCGTCCCCGCCGCCGTGCTTCGGCTCGACGACGGGGACGCCGCCACGGCAGAAGAACTTGAGCTCGACGCGGCCGTCGGCGCCCTCGAAGCGCACCTCGACGTCGTCGTCCGGGCCCCGGTCGTAGTCGCGTGCCTGATAGCCGGGGTGGGGTGACCAGCTGTCCAGGAACGCCAGGTCGCCGGGCTCGCAGTGCACCGTGGCCGTGCCACCGGCGCTGGTGAACGACGTGCCGCTATTTGTCGGTTTTGCGCTGGTCGGCCCCTGAACCGGCGGCGGGGTCGATGCCTGGGCCGGGGCCTGCGAAGGCGTCGGCTGCGTGGTGGCCGGGGTCGCGGCGGCCAGTGCTCGCGCCACCTCCGCCTCACTGCGCACGCCGCCCGGCGTGCTGGTCAGGCTGTCGCCCACCAGCCGGATGCCGATCAGCCCCGCGAGGGTCGCGATCAGGGCCGCCGCCAGCCACCCGGCGCCGACGACCAGGGCCCGCGGAGGCTTCAGCGACTGCATGACCCGAAACTATGCCGCAGAGCCGGCTAAGACTGTCCCGCCCCCGCGCTAAGGGAAGGTAAAGAAGCAGGTACGCCGTCCCGCACGGATTACCCTCGGCGAATGGCCCGGCTGCTGTTGATCGAGGACGACGCGACGATCCGTACGCCCCTGATGCGCGCCCTCAAGGAGCGCGGTCACGCCGTAGCCTCGGTCGGCACCGCGATGGAGGGTGTGCAGTCCGCCCTCACCGACCGGCCTGACCTGGTCGTACTCGATCTGGGTCTGCCCGATCTCGACGGCCGCGAGGTGCTGCGCATGCTTCGGGCGGTCAGCCAGGTGCCGGTGATCGTGGCCACCGCCCGTGACGACGAGACCGAGATCGTCCGGGTCCTGGACGCGGGCGCCGACGACTACGTGGTCAAGCCGTTCACGGCCGCGCAGCTCGAGTCGCGCATCCGGGCCGTGCTGCGCCGCGGCGCCACCCCGAACGTCAACCCCAGCATCACGGTCGGCGAGCTGGTCATCGACCCGGCGAGCCGGCAGGTGCGGCTGGCGGGCGAGAGCGTCGAGCTGACCCCGCGCGAGTTCGACCTGCTGCACCACCTGGCGACCCGCGCCGGACAGGTGGTCACCAAACGCGAGCTGCTGACCGAGGTGTGGCAGATTCCCTACGGCGGCGCCGACAAGACCGTCGACGTGCACCTGTCGTGGCTGCGGCGCAAGCTCGGCGAGAACGCGACCACCCCGCGATACCTGCACACCGTACGGGGTGTCGGGGTTCGGTTGGGTGAGCCGCAGCAGTGAGGAGCCGCCTGACACTGCTGGTGCTGGCCACCACGAGCCTCATGATCATCGCGTTTCTGGTGCCGCTCGTGCTGCTGCTGCGCCAGGTGGCCGAGGACAGGGCGACCGTGCGCGCGACCGCCGACGTGCAAAGCCTGGTCGCCGCCGTCGGCACGGCCGACCCGGCCAGCCTGCAGCAGACCGTCGAGCAGTTCGCCGCCACCTCGCCCCGGCCGGTCACCGTCTTCCTGAGGAACGGCACGGTGCTCGGTATCCCGCAGACCCGTACGCCGGCCGTCGAGCTGGCCAGCCTCGGCCAGGAGAGTCTGACCGTCGAATCGGACGGCGGCGGGCGCGAGATCGTCGTCGCCGTGCAGGGCAGACCCGAGGGCACGGCGGTCATCCGTACGGTGGTCTCGCCCGCCGAGAGCGGCGCCGGCGTGGCTAGGTCGTGGGGGATCCTGTTCGGGCTGGGCGCGCTGCTGGTGGCCCTGGGCGTGTTCGTCGCCGACCGGGTCGCCCGCAACCTCGTACGCCCGATCACCGACCTCTCCGACGTCTCGCACCGCCTCGCCAACGCCGAGCTGACCGCCCGCGCCTCGCCCGAAGGACCCGCCGAGCTGCGCGAGGTCGCCGGGGCGCTGAACCAGCTGGCCGGACGCATCCAGGAGCTGCTGCGCGCCGAACGGGAGCAGGTGGCGGATCTGTCCCATCGGCTGCGGACCCCGTTGACCGCGCTGCGGCTGGAGGCCGAGGGTCTTCGCGACCCGGACGAGAGCGCTCGGCTGAGCGGCGCCGCAGATGCCCTGGAGCGGGCGGTGAGCGGCATCATCCAGCAGGCCCGCCGTCGTGGTGACGAGCCGCAGCAGTGCGACGCGTCGGTGGTGGTGGCCGAGCGGGCGGCGTTCTGGGCGGTGCTGGCCGAGGACACCGGCCGCGAGATGACGGTCGACCTCGTGCCGGGCCCGCAGCCGGTCGCCGTGTCGGCCGACGAACTGGCGGCGGCGGTCGACGCCCTGCTGGGCAACGTTTTCGCCCACACCCCCGAGGAGACCCCCTTCTCCGTACGGTTGTCAGCCTCGCCATCGGGCGGTGTGCTGCTGACCATCGCCGACCGCGGGCCCGGGATGCCGGCCGGGCTGGTCACCCGGGGAGCGAGCGGCGGCGACTCGACCGGGCTGGGGCTGGACATCGCCCGCCGCGCGGCCCAGGCGACCGGCGGTCGTCTCGACATCACCGGCGGCGCGGAGGGCTCGGTCGTGACGATGGTGCTCGGGCAGCCTTAACCCCGCTTTATCGATCATGCAGCGCGGCGCTATCCCGGACGGCGCGATGCTCCAGGCATCGGATCGCAACACCGACCTGGAGGATCCCATGAAGCGCTCGTACATGATCGCCGCCGCGATCGGGGCCGCCGCCGTCATCGCCGTCACCGGCACCGCCCTGGCCGCCGCCGACGACAGCTCGACCCCGACGGCCGGCCCGACGTCAACAGCCAGCCCGTCCGACGACAGCGCCACCCCCACCGACGACAGCGCGACCCCTACCGATGACAGCTCGAGTCCGCCTTCGTCCGATCCCACGGAATCGCCGTTGCCGTTCGAGACGGTCGAGCCCGGCTCGGTGACGCCGACGCCGCGCAGCAGCAGCTCGGCGACGTCCGGCCTGGGCAGCCCCGCCACCAGCTCGGTCAGCGCCGAGCAGGCCCGGGCGAAGGCGCTGTCGGTGGTCGGCGGCGGCCGGGTGACGAAGGTCGAGGCGGAGACCGAACACGGCCGTCCCGTGTGGGAGGTCGAGGTCATCCACAAGGGAATCGAGCACGACCTCGACATCGACCGCAGGACCGGCGCGGTCACCGACCACGACCGCGACCACGATGACGACGGCCGGGGCCGGGGCCACGGCGGCCACGACGACGACTGACCGCCAGAGGGGTGGCCGGGTCCACGGGACCCGGCCCACTGTGGCCTACCGTTGCCGTTCGGCGGTGTACCAGTACGCGCCGGCCGTCGTGCGGGTCCGCGCGAACCCCGATTTCTCCAGCACGCGGTGAGAAGCGACGTTGTCGCGGTCCGGGTCGGCGTCAAGCCTGTGTACGTCGTCCCGGGCGAACGCGAACGCGGCGATCGCCCGCAGCGCCTCGGTCGCGTACCCGGCGCCCCTCGCCGACGGTACCAACCCGTACCCGATCATCGCCGTGCCGGCCGTGTCGGGCGCCCCGAAGAAGCCGATCGTGCCCACCGCCAGTCCGGTGGAACGCTCCACGATCGCGTAGCAGCCGAACACCGGGTCGTAGTGGCGGAGCGCCATCCGTGCGGCATCCCGGTCGTCATCGCGCGGGAAGCCCGCACTCCACCGCTGCCCGTCGCGCTCGTCCTCGGCGACCGCCCGCAGCGCGGCCTCATCGAGCGGTCGCAGTTCGAGCCTGTCCGTCATGATCACGGCCTGGAGCCTAGAGCCTCCGGGGTCGAGGTCTGCCCTGGCGGAACCCCGGTGCCGGCGTCCGGTTCGCGTAGCCGTTCCCCGAGGCCCAGACCGCCTCACCCATGACGGCCGGTCGCGGTGACTGGTTGGTCGCGCAGGCCTTCCGGGCCGGCCGCCGTCGTGGGTACCGCGGCCGGTTGCGGTGATCGGCTGGTCGCGCAGGCTATCCAGGCCGGCCGCCGTTGTGGGTGTCGCACTGGTGCGGCCGGTCGCGGTGACCGGTTGGCTCGCCGCCGTGCCTGATACCAGGAAGCAGGGCTCTCCCCGGCTTGATCGTTGAGCTGATCCTTGATGCAGGGGCCTCGATCGCGTTCCAGGGGCCTGAAACCAGGATCTCGGATCGATCATGGGCGGGGAGGGGCCTGTATTCCTGGCCTTGGGAACTGTCATCCAGCTTGACCGCTTGTCAGCGCAACGGGCGGCGCCGCGCGGCACCACGACGCCGGCCTGCCTGGAAGCCTCAGTGACCACCCTGCCGACGCGACCGGCCACGGAAAGCGGATGACCGGCCCTGGCCGAATCCCCGGCCCTGGCCGAATCTCCGACCCGGGATAGCCGAGGGCTGACCTACGCGGCAATGCTGTCTGCCGCCGATCTCGACCCTGGCCCCGGGGCCGACCTCGGCTCAGCCGTGCCGGCGCCACCGTCTGAAAGACTGATCACGCTCGCTTGCCGGATCCGCGCAACGGCGGCGACCCGCGCGACCGGCTCGACAACCGGTGGCGTCTCTGGGTGCGTGATGTCCAGCGCGGATGTCGCGGGGGAGGGCTGGTTTGGAGGAGCAGGATTTCTGGGTGCGGCTGGAGTATCGGATCTCGGCCGAGTTCACCGGATTCGACGACAAACAGCTGAGGTGGTTCTGGTGTGACGGCCTGATCCCCGAGGAGTACGACCTGGCCGGCTCGGCGCCGAGCATCCGGGGCCGCGCATGGTGTGGTGCGGACGGGCAGGATCGCTGGCGCTTCACGTTGATTCTCGCGCCCGGAACCGGTACGCGTGAGCGCATCGACTGGCCGGCGCTGTTGCCCGGCGACCGGCTGACCGGATGGCTGTCACCCGACCCGGAGGCCCGAACCATGATCATTGACCCGTCGAGCGCGTATCCAGACTGAACATCGATACCGCCGCCGCACATACCACTGGCGTCCGACCAATAGGCTGAAGATCCTTTGACGTTAGAGGTGGGCGTGGAACGAACCGATCTGATCGTCCCGGCGGAGGTCGTTCCTCGCCTGGTGATTCCGCCGCTGGCCATCACCACCGGGGCGGAGGACCCGGAGTGGGTCGAGGTGCCGCTGGGGCGTTGGCGGTTTCAGCGCACGCCGTCGCTGCGCCTTCCGATGGATTCCGCCAGCGCCAAGGCCGTACGCCGCTGGATGCGGTATGCGCCCTGGTCACCGGTGCCGATCGTCGTCGCCCTCGGCGCCTGGGTCGTAGGGAGTCTCGTCGACCTGTCCGGTGCCGCGTTCCAGGTGCTACTCGTGGTCGTGGCCGCCACCGCGGTCTCGTCCCTGCTGCGCGGCCAAGGGTTGCCGGACCAGACGCCGGACCGTTCCCGCTCGGGCGACCTGCGCGTGCCGCGCGTTCCGTTGACGGTCGCGATGGATTGGGTCGCCGGTAACCCGGGCGTGAGCATCTCCGACGATCCCGCGCCCCGCCCGTACAGCCGGCGGTTCTCCACGACCTGGGCGGTGGCCCTTCTTGTGGCGGCGATCGGGCTTGGTTGGACGTTGACCGCCGACCATCGCGAGAACCCGGTTCTGCTGTGGCAGCTCGACATCGCCCTGTTCGTCGGCGGGCTCGTCATGGCCTACAAGATCCAGCCCCCGGCCGCCGGAACGGACTGAGGTCAGCCGGCTACGGGGCCGGCTCGATCGTCCGCTACTCGCCCCACCTGGCGCCAGTCCGGTGATCCCGATGCCGGCGGGCACCATCGACCCAGGAAGAGTGAGGAGCGGGTCGCGGCGTCAGCCGGCCAGGGCCCGGATCTCGCGGACCACTGTGGGCCAGACCTCGCGGGGCAGGTCGTGGCCGGTGCCGGGTAGTTCGACGTAGCGCGCGCCGGGCACCGTCGCGGCGATGCGGCGGCCGGCGGCCGGGCGGATCAGCGGGTCCTGCGCGCCGTGCATGACCAGCGTGGGGGCGCGGAGCTCGCGCAGGCGGGGACCATGCCAGGTGGCGCTGGTCTGCCGGGCCTGGGCGCGGCTGTCGCGGACGCCGCTGGGCAGCCCGGCGGCGAGTTCGCGTTCCACGCGTCGGCGGGCGTCCTGCTCGTCGAACGGGTAGCCGGCCGAGGCGACCATCCGCAGCAGATTCATCCCGGCTGCGATGTCGCCGTCGCGGCCGGCGGGGTGGCGCATGCGGGCCAGGCGGGCCAGGAACGGCAGGTGCACGTACCGGAGGACGGCCGCGCCTCGCACGTCGCTGGGCACCGCGGCGTACGTGGTCAAGCTGTGGACCCGTGCGGGGTGGCGCAGCGCGGTGCGCTGGGCGACCAGGCCGCCCTGGGAGATGCCGAAGAGGTGGGCGCGCTGCCAGCCGAGGGCGTCGAGCACGGCCACGGTGTCGTCGGCCATGTCCTCGGCGGTGTAGGCGGGCGGCCGCCGCCGGAACAGCCCGGTCACCGGGTTGCCGGCCGGGGCGTCGTCGAAGTGGGTGGAGCCGCCGGAGTCGCGCCCGTCGAACGAGGCGACGCTGAAGCCGGCGTCGATGAGCGCGGCGACCAGGCCGTCGGGCCAGTAGAAACGCGAGACGCCCAGCCCCATGATCAACAGCAGCGGATCGCCGCCGGCGCCGCCGAGGTCGTCGACCGCGAGGTGAACGGAGCCGTTCGTGGCCATCTTTACCTCTTTGATTCGGGAACAGCGTTCGCGAACACCGTATCCAGAACGGTAAGCTCGGCGCAACGAGAGGGGTGGCATGGAGGCGGTGCCGGTATGGCTACGGGAACGGCGTACGGGAGTGGGCCGCCCGGCCGAGCGGTCTCGGTCGGAGGTGACCACTGCGGCGATCGCGCTGGCCGACCGCGAGGGTCTGGCCGCCGTTTCGATGCGCCGCGTCGCCGCCGAGCTGGGCACCGGGGCGGCGTCGCTCTACCGGTACGTCGACCGCCGCGACGACCTGCTCGACCTGATGACCGACGAGGTGGTGGCCGGTTATCAACTGCCGGCGCCCGGCGGTCCCTGGCTGCCGGGCCTGCTGGAGGTCTGCCGGCAGGGGCGCGAGCTGATGCGGCGGCACGGCTGGCTGCCCGAGCTGGTGCTCACCCGCTCGGCGCTCGGCCCGCACGGCACCGACCTGCTGGAGCACGTGCTGGCGCTCCTCGCCGAGCACCCGGCAAGCGTGGGCCGCAAGCTGGAGGCGTTCGCCGTCATGAACGCGCTCACCGCCGCGCTCACGCTCAACGAGCTCAACAACGACTCCGGTGCCCTGCAGCGTCAGGGCGCCTACCTGGCCCACACGGTCGCCGCGGGCCGCCACCCCCACCTGACGGCCGCGCTGACCGGTGGTTCACTGGAACCGGCACCACAGTTCGAGGACACGATGTCGCGGGTTCTGACCGGGCTGCTGGGAGATTGATCAGTCGATGCCGTAGATGCTCAGCTCCAGCGCGTCCGCCTGGTGGGCGACCTGATAGCAGTGCGCGGCCAGGTGTTTCGCTGACGCGCCGTCGAGCGGCGTGAACGACTGCGTGACGATCTCGGCGTTCCCGTTGACCCCAGCGACCAGCGCGACTCGACCATAACTCGACGCTCCGGCCAGCAGCCGCTCCGGTGTGAGCAGCGCCGACATCGGACCGACGCGCGCTTGGAGGCCGCAGAGTTCGACCCCTTCGGCGTACGGGTCGGCGCTGTCGACGACAAAGACTTGGACCTTGTGCGTACGACCCTCAGGCAGCGGAACCGTGACCTCGTAGTGCCCGTCGCCCTTCGCCCACTCGGCGCCGAGGAGGTGCGCGAGGCCCCGTACGCGGTCCTTGAGGCCTTTGGTCCGGCCCTTGACCTGCGGCGGAACCGCGCGAGGGTCGGGGGCCGACGGGACGGGGGTGTCGGTGAGCAGCCAGCGCTCGATCAGGTTGTCGAGGCCGTTGTCCGCGTCGAGGAAGTCGACGGCGCGGTCGAGCGTCACCGGGCGGCCCCAGCCGGCCACGAGCGGACGACCGCCGAGGGCAGCACGCCAGGCCGCCGCGTGCGCGCCGACGTAGCAGGCGCCGAGGACGGCCAGCCGCAGGTCGGGGGAGGCCGTCGCCGGGTCGAGGTCGCCCGGCGAGACCAGGTCGCCGTCGCAGCACTGCAGGCTGCCGTCCTCGCCGCCGTGCGAACTCCAGTAGAAGCCCGCGGTGCCCTCGGCGGCCACGGCCTCGAGCAGGTCGCTGCGGATGGCCTGCTGGTCGACAACGACGGTGTAGCCGGCTTCGCGCAGGACGGCGATGTCGTCGTCGATGTGGGCGAGTTCAGCGGCCAGCATGGAACGGTCCTGCTCGCTGGCCGTCCGATAGCCGAACAGGAACAGGAACGTCTTGCCGTCACCCGGCCCGGCGCCGGTCGGGGCGTGCACGACGCGCTTGGCCGGGTCGTCGCCGCGGGCGTCGGGGGACCAGTGCTTGATGCCCGGCTTGGCGGCCGCCCAGTCGGCGGGGAGGCTGGTCATCAGTAGTCGTCCAGGGCGGTGTGGGCCTTCTCGAACTGGTCGGCGATCGCCGGGAGCACCTCGAGCGGAAGGGTGAACTCGTCCTGGTCGAGAGTGGCCAGTGGCGCCTGATAGGTCAGCATGTAGTCGCCGTCCTCGTCGAGCGCGAGCGCGCCGAGGGCCAGGTCGGCGTTGTGGCGCAGCGCCACCCGCGGGCTCATCTCCGACTCCTTGCAGACAAAGCTGCGATAGGCGACCCACTCCCGGTCGTACGCCTCGTAGCGGTTCACCAGGATCCGCTGCGAGCGGTCGTCCCCGGTCGGCAGAACCAGCGAGAACCAGTCATCGCCGTCGGTCGGCTCAAGCTCGTAGCGGGTCCGCGCGAACTCGCGCAACTCGTTCCAGGTCGGCATGCGCGCATTTATACAAGAGCCCCGGCCCGGGGTCGCGCGTGCCCCGAGAGTCGTTGCGTGCCAAGGCAACCATCCACCAGCCGCCGCCCGCACCGTGCGTGCGTCACGGCCTTTGCCCCCCAGCCCGCAGCCGCCGAAGCCGGAGCTCGATCACCCAGCGCATTCGAAAACCCGACGAGGCGTACGTCCACGGTTCGCTATTGAGCCGCCGGGAGATCCGAACCTACCTATCCTCCTAGGATGCTCTAGGCCGTGTGTGGTGCGGAACCGGGCAAGCGGATCATTGGCGCGTGGAGACTCCCTACGTGGCCGTCGATGTCGCGGTGCTGGATCGCAATGTGCGGTCGATGGCAGCCGCCGCCGGTCAGCGCGGCCTGGCCCTGCGGCCGCACGCCAAGACGCACAAGACCGTCGAGATCGCGCGGCGGCAGATCGAGCACGGCGCCGCCGGCCTGACCGTCGCGACCGTCGCCGAGGCTGAGGCGTTCGCCGACGGCGGCATCGAAGACCTTTTCATCGCCTACCCCGTCTGGCCCTCACCCGCCCGGGCCCGTCGCCTGCGCGCCCTCGCCGACCGGGTAGCCCTGCGTGTCGGCGTCGACTCCGCCGAGAGCGCCCAGGCCCTCGCCCGATCGGTAGGCCCGCTCGATGTCATGGTCGAGGTCGACAGCGGCCAGCACCGCAGCGGCGTGCGCCCGTCCGACGCGAAGGCCCTGGCCGCCGACGCCGAGCGAGCAGGCCATCGTGTCAGCGGCATCTTCACCTTCCCCGGCCACGGCTACGGCCCCGGCCTGCAGCACCAGGCCGCCCGGGACGAGGCCACCGCTCTTCTCGAGGCCGATCCCCAAGCCCCCGTACGCAGTGGCGGCTCCACGCCCACCGCCGCGTTCGCCGAGGCCGGCCCGCTGACCGAGATGCGCCCGGGGGTCTACGTGTTCGGCGACGCCCAGCAGGTCGAGCTCGGCACCTGCACCTGGGACGACGTGGCCCTCACGGTCGCCGCCACGGTGGTGAGCCGCCGCGGCGACCGGGCGATCGTCGACGCCGGCAGCAAGATCCTCGGCGCTGATCGGCTCGCGTGGGCCACCGGTTTCGGCCGCCTCCCCGATCATCCCGACGCGCGCATCGTCGCCCTCTCCGAGCACCACGCCACGATCGAGTTCCCCGGCGGTGCCGTGCCCGCCCGGGGCGACCGCCTACGGGTGGCGCCCAACCACGTCTGCGCCACCGTCAACCTCACCGACGAGCTCGTGGTCGTCGAGGCCGGCCGGGAGATTGATCGCTGGCGCGTCGCCGCCCGCGGCGCGAACACCTAAAGAAGCCAGCGCTGAGGCAGAGGGCGTACCCGGTTCGGCGTGATAGACCACCATCATCAGACGGTCAGCGCCGATCACCGCGAGTTTTTCGCGGCGCAGGCGCAGATCGCCGAGCCGGGGATGCCGGATCACACTGGTGTCGTTGCCACCGCGCTGAATGTCGTGCCGCGCCCACAGCTCGCGAAACAGCGGGCTGCGCCGGTTGAGCTCGTCGATCAGCGCGCGATACCGGGGGTCGTCCGTGTCGGTGCCGATCTCCGCGCGTAGCTGGGCCACGTAGCCGGCCGCGTTCTCGTCGAGATCCGGGTGGTAGTCGCGGGCCAGCGGGTCGGTGAACACGGCCAGCACCCGGTTGACCCCGGTCGCCATCAGCGGCGACAGCGCCACGGCGAGCGCGTTCGCGGCGACGACGTCGCGGTAACGGTTCACCACGAAGGCGGGCACGTTCAGCGTCGCCAGCAGCATCTCGATACCGGCGGGCACGGCCGACTCGACAAGCGGCGGCCTGCGGCGCGGTTGAGCCAGAGCCAGGGCGTACGAGGTGGCGTCGGCATCCAGCCGCAGCACGCGGGCTATCGCCTCGACGACCTGCGCGGACGGCGTACGGTCCCGGCCCTGTTCCAATCGCAGGTAGTACTCCGCGCTGATGCCCGCGAGCAGCGCCACCTCCTCGCGGCGCAACCCCGGCACGCGGCGTAGACCGTTGCCGGGCAGTCCCACGTCGGCGGGCCGGACGAGCCGGCGCCGGGCCCGCAGGAAGTCGCCGAGTTCGCTGCGCATCCCGCCACCGTAGGCCGCTGCCTGTCCCCGTCACTACCAGGAACGACTAGGACTGCCACCACAACGGCGGCCCGTGGACGGTGGATGGTGAACACACCAGGAGGAACGAACATGGCAACGTGGTTCATCACCGGCGTCAACAGCGGCCTCGGGCGCGAGATGACCGAGCAGCTGCTGCAGCGCGGCGACCGGGTGGCCGGCACCGTGCGTAAGCAGGGGTCGGTCGACGATCTCGCGGCGAAATACGGCGACCAGTTCTGGGTGGCCCACCTCGACGTCACCGACCTGCCCACCGTACGGGCTGAGGTGGATCGCGCCTTTGCCGAGCTCGGACGCATCGACGTCGTCGTGAACAACGCCGGCTACGGGCTGTTCGGGGCGGCCGAGGAGCTGACCGACGAGCAGATCGTCGCGCAGCTCAACACGAACCTGCTCGGCTCGATCGCGGTGGTTCGCGCGGCCCTGCCCCATTTGCGCGGGCAGGGCGGCGGCCGTCTGATCCAGATCTCGACGTACGGTGGTCAGGCGACCAACCCGGGGGCGTCGCTCTATCACGCGAGCAAGTGGGGCATCGAGGGCTTCATGGAGGGCACCGCGAAAGACGTGGCCCCCTTCGGCATCGGTGTGACGATCGTCGAGCCCGGTGGCGCCCGCACCGAGTTCCGTTTCGACAGCCTCCAGCTGGCAACCCCGCATTCCGCGTACGACTCCACGCCCGCGGCGATGGTGCGGGGCGCGAAGGACCGCAGCCGTCCGCCGCTCGGGGACCCGGCGAAGATGGCCTCGCGGATCATCGCCGGCGCGGCCGAGGAGCCGGCTCCGCCACGCTTGGTGCTGGGCAGCGACTCGTACCGTTTCGTGACCGCGGCTCTGCGTGAGCGGCTGGCCCAGGTCGAGCCGCAGGAGTCGGCGGCCGCCGCGACCGACTGGGTGGACGCGCAGTAACTTGGTCGGGTGCCGACCCCGTACCGCCTGGAATTTCGCACCCGCCTCGACGATCCCGCCGCGCAGCGTGAGGCGATCGACGCCGGTTTCCGCCGGGAGGGGATCGCCCGGGGGGCCGGCCCGAACCGGGAAGATCTGATCATGTGGGCGCGGCTGGCCGACGATCCCGAGGGTCCGTCGCCGCGGGCGCTGCCCGATCTGCCCGGCGGCGAGCTGACCGACGGCGTGATCCGGGTGCGTCCGCTGCACCCCGACGACCTCGACGGTTACTACGAGTTGCGTAGCCTGCCCGAGGTGGTGGCGAGTTCGGTGCCGCCGGTCGCCCCGCCCCGCGACGAGGTCGAACGCCATTTCGCGTACGCCGAAGGTCGTTGGCTGGCCGGCGAGGCGGCCGCGATGAGCGTCGTCGACGCGCGCAGCGGCTTGTTCGCCGGCCAGATCGCGCTGTACTACTTCCAGCCGCACCACCGCGAGGGAATGCTCGGGTTCGGGGTGCTGCCGGCGTTCCGCGGGCGGGGTTACGCGCGGCGGGCGGTCGAGCTGGTGACGCGCTGGGCGCTGCACGAGGCGCGGCTGGCCCGGGTGGTGGCGGGCGCGGCGGCCGACAACCTGGCCTCGCAGAAGACGCTGCAGGCCGCCGGGTTCGAGCTCGAATGCCGGCAGCTCGGCATGTTGCCCGCTCCCGGCGGGGGACGGATCGACGCCGTGCTCTATGTCAGACGTCGTCTCTAGGGTGGGGACATGATTGCGCACCCCGGTCTACGTTTCGCCGACCACACCGTCACCGTTCCGCTCGACCACGGCGACCCGGGCGGCGAGACGATCGAGGTGTTCGCGCGTGAGGTCGTCGCGGCCGACAAATCGGGCGAAGACCTGCCGTGGCTGGTGTTCCTGCAGGGCGGTCCGGGTGGCAAGTCGCCGCGGCCGCTGCGCGCCGAGGGGTGGATCGGGCGGGCCGTGCAGACCCACCGGGTGCTGCTGCTCGACCAGCGCGGCACGGGTCGCAGCACGCCGCTGAACGCGACCACCGTGGGTGACCGTCCGGCGGCGGAGCAGGCGGCCTACCTGAAGCTGTTCCGGGCCGACAGCATCGTGGCCGACGCCGAGATCCTGCGTTCCCGGGTCGCGGGCGGGGCGCCGTGGGACTCGCTGGGGCAGAGCTACGGCGGTTTCATCACGATGACCTACCTGTCGTTCGCGCCCGAGGGGCTGCGCACCTGTTACGTGACCGGCGGGCTGCCCGGGCTCACGGCGACCGCCGACGACGTCTATGCCCGCACCTATCCGCGGGTCGCCGCGAAGAACGCCGAGTTCTACCGCGACTTCCCCGGCGATGTCGCCGCCGTGCGCCGCGTCGCCGACCACCTGGCCGCGAACGACGTGCGGCTGCCCGACGGCGACCGGCTCACCGTCGAACGGTTCCGGGTGCTGGGCAACTCGTTCGGCATGAGCGACGGCTACGCCCAATTGCACTGGCTGCTCGACGAGGCCTGGCACGGCGACCGGTTGTCGGCCACGTTCCTGCACCAGGTGATGGAGTTGACCGGCTTCGTCGACAACCCGCTGTGGGCGCTGCAGGAATACTGCTACGCCCAGGGCAAGGGCCCGACCGGGTGGGCCGCGGCCCGCGCCATGGCCTCGCGCCCCGAGTTCGCCGCCGCCGCCGACCCGCTGCTGTTCACCGGTGAGATGATGTACCCCTGGATGTTCGAGCAGATCACCGCGCTGCGCCCGTTCGCCGGCGCCGCCGCCCTGCTCGCCGAGGCCGACGACTGGCCCACGCTCTACGATCCTCGCCGTCTGGCCGCCAACGACGTGCCGGTGCTGGCCGCCGTCTACGCCGACGACATGTACGTCGACGCGGGCCTCTCGCTGGAGACGGCGGCGAACGTCGGCAACGTCCGCACGTGGGTCACCAACGAGTACGAACACGACGGCCTGCGCACCGGCGGCGAAGCGGTTCTCGGCCATCTGATGGACATGGCCAACGGTTTGCGCTGACGCGGCTTAGAGGCGACGGCCCGGCCCCTGTGTCCGCCGGGCCACCGCGATTCAGTGGCTCAGGATGACTTTGCCGTGCACGTCGCCGGCGTGGTGGCGGCGGTGGATGTCGGCGGTCCGGGCGACCGGGTGGCGTTCCGTGATGCCGAGCGTGACTGCGCCCTCGTCGACCAGGCGGGCGATCTCGGCCAGGTCGGCGGGATTCGGCCGGACCGTCATCGTCGACACGCGGACACCGCCCGGGCGGTGGTGAGGGATCGATGCGATCGACAGGAACGCGCCACCCGGCCTGATCAGCGTGGCCAGCCGGTCCAGTTCGCTGGTGGGGGCCGCAGCGGTGTTGAAGACCGCGTCGAACCGCGGAATGGGTTCGGGGTCCGCCGGCCGGTCCCATCGGTGGTCGGCGTTCGAGGTCCGGTCGAGCACCTCGTTCGCGCCGGCTGTGCGGGCGTGCTCGATGCTGGAGGGGCCGGCCACGCCCACAACGGTCGCCCCGGCGCGTTTCGCGAACTGGACGGCGAACCGGCCGACCCCGCCCCCGGCGCCGTTGATGAGGACCTGTTGTCCGGCGGTTACCCGCAGATGCTGGTGGAATGCCTGCCACGCGGTCAGGGCGGCCACCGGCAGCGCCGCCGCGTCGGCGAGCGGGATCGTTGATGGCGCCCGCCCCAACCGGTCCACCGCGGCGACGGTGTATTCGGCCGCGGCGCCCTCGCGAGGTCCGCTCAGGTAGCCGATCACTTGGTCGCCGACGGCGAACCCGGTGACGCCGGGACCGAGCCGCACCACGGTCCCGGCGGCGTCGATGCCGGGCACGAACGGGAAAGTGCGCGGCAGGACGTGATGTGCGCCGCCGGCCCGCACGAACGTGTCGCCCGGATTGAACGACGTTGCCGCCACCCGCAGCAGCACCTCCCCGGGGCCGGGGGAGGGCACCGGGGCGTGCTCGTAGCGGAGTTCCTCGGGGCCGCCGTAGCGGTACAGCCGTAGGGCTCTCATCTGATTCTCAGTCATGGGTCTCGCCTCCGAGGCCCCACTGTGTCCCGCCGAAATTGGACCGGCAAGTCCAGCGGTGGGATCATGCGCGGGGGCGCCCAGTCCGCGGTGGGTCCGCGCCGCGGGGGGAGCGCCGAGCGCGGCGGTGGGAACGCGCCCTGGGCAGAGTGAGGGTGCGCGGCTGGACCGTGCCGGAGGGAGTGCCGAGCCCGGCGATCAGACCGTGCCGGGGAGAAGGCCGAGGCCGGAGCGGGCGACGATCTCCTGCAGGGCGGCGACGTGGGCGGCGAAAGCGTTTCGGCCGAGCGGGCTCAGGCGCACCGACGTGCGGGGGCGTTTGCCGACAAAGCTCTTGCGGATTTCGACGTAGCCGGCCTCTTCGAGCGTCGTGAGCTGTTTGGACAGCGCCGAGTCGGAGAGGCCGATCTGGTCGCGGACGAACTTGAACTCGGCCCACTCGGTGGCGGTCAGCAGGCTGACGATCGACAGCCGGGTCGGCGCGTGGATCAGTTCGTCGAAGCGGGGCTCCACGGTCACCGGGAACCGGCCAGCGGGCGGGCGAGCATGAGCTTGCGCAGGTGGCTCATCAGGACCGGCCCGCCGAACGCCAGCCCGGCCGCGACCGGCACGCAGGCGATCGTGGCGGGGGCGGGCACGCCGAGGGCCTCGAGTGCGAAGCCGAGCCCGATCCCGGCGGCGACCAGGGCCAGGGTGAAGGCCGCGATGGCAAGCCCGCCTCGTACGCCCAGAAGGTCGTTGCGGACCTGGATGCGGGCGTGGCGCACAATCGAGATGATCAGCGCCGACAGCCCGAGGGCGTAGGCGACGCTGCCGGTGGCGACGAGCCACGGACGGCCGCTCTCGACGGCTCCCACGAACAACAGCATGAGAACCCCGAGCGAGGGCCAGAACCAGCCGGGTACGAGATTCGCGTCGATCACCTGCTCGCGGCGGGCCCGCACCTCGGCCAGGGCCAGCTCGGCGTCGATCGGCCCGATGCGTGGAGCGTCCATCGTTTCCTCCTCGGCATCAACTTGCCTACCCGGAAAGTATGCGACTCACTTTCCTGATTGGCAAGTACTTACCTGCTTGGCTTTGGCGCCGGGTTTCGCCACCAGGAGGAAATCCGCGAGGAACGAAACGATCAACAGGATCGGCGGGCGGATGGGGGAGGGCTGTGGATCTGGCCGTCGAGAGGGGACAACGTAGGTCACAAGGACGGTCGGCGGAATGAGCTATGAGGACGGTGGGCCGCGAGGAGGGCGAGTGCCGTCGGCCCGAGGAGGGCGGGAGAGCCCGGGCCGAAGAGGGCGAGAGGCGCCGGCCCAGGGCGGTCAGCGGCCGGGGCCCGCGGCGGGGCGGCCGTCGCGGCGGGCCCGGCCGGGGCGGGGGCGGTCGTTGGCGTCGGGCGGGTCCATCGCGGAGCGCAGCGACTGCAACGCGTAGAAGGCCCTCGACTTCACCGTGCCCACCGGCACCCCCAGGCGCTGGGCCGTCTCGCGGGTGCTGTGGCCCTCCAGGTAGAGCTCGGCCAGGATGCGCTGGTGGGTGCGGCTCAGCGAGTGCAGCGCGACCCGCAGCGACTCCATCGCCACGACCGTCTCGGTGATGTCGTCGCCGCCGGGACCGGCCATCGACTCGATCAGTTCGACGCCCACGGGACGCACCCGGGTGCGGCGGACCGCGTCGATGCCGACGTTGCGGGCGACCGTGAACAGCCACCGCCGGGTTCCCTCGGTGTCGGGCGGCAGGTCCTCGACCTTGCGCCAAACCCGGATCATCGTCTCCTGGAGCAGGTCCTCGGCGCTCTGCCGGCTCGACGCCGTGAAGCCGGAGAGGTAGCTGAGCAGCGCGGTGCTGTATTCCTGGTGCACCTCGGTGAGGCGGGCCGAGGCGGTCGCGGTGGGTGCCACGTCAAGTCCTCCGAACTTCCTGGTTGCTGTGCCTCTCACGTTTCCCTCCAGGGCCCCCGGGCCGAACCCGTGCGGCACCCTGGTCGGCGCACGGGGGTTGCCCTGGGGTGTGTCCGAGGCCACCCGGCGCACCCAGCTTTGGACTTGCGGGTCCATTTTTCGGACGCCACAGTTGCCGCCGTAACCGGCCCACGGGGGGCCGGAGAGGAGCGCCACGATGAACCAGTACTACCTGCTCGGCCGGTCCGGTCTGCGCGTCAGCCGCCTCGCCCTGGGCACCATGAACTTCGGCGTCGACGGTTTCCACAAGGCATACGGAAAGACCGCGGAGGAGGCCGAGCCGATCTTCCGCGCGTACGTGGAGGCGGGCGGCAACTTCATCGACACGGCCGACTTCTACACCGCCGGCGAGAGCGAGCGGATCCTCGGCGGCCTGATCAAGAAGATGGGCAACCGGGAGCGCATGGTGCTGACCGGCAAGTTCACCAACAGCATCGACCCCAGCGACCCGAACGCCAGCGGCAACGGCCGCAAGCACATCGTGCGGGCCGTCGAGGCGTCGCTCAAGCGGCTCGGCACCGACTACCTCGACCTCTACCTGCTGCACACCTGGGACCGGATCACCCCCGTCGAGGAGGTCGTGCGGACCCTCGACGACCTCGTGCGGGCCGGCAAGATCCGCCACGGCGGCCTGTCGGACACCCCGGCCTGGTACGCCGCCCGCGCGCAGAGCTACGCCGAGGCGCACGCGATGAGCCCGCTGGTGACCGTGCAGCTGCCGTACTCGCTGGTGACCCGAGACATCGAGGCCGAGTTCGTGCCGATGGCCCAGAACCTGGGCATGGGCGTCATGGTGTGGAGCCCGATCGCCAGCGGCCTGCTCACCGGCAAGTACAAGCGCTCCGGCGACGGCCTCGACGGCAGCGGCCGCCTGACCAACCCCGAGGTCGGCGGGGCGCCCGTCTCGGAGCACAATTGGCAGGTCGTCGAGGCCTTGGAGAGCGTCGCGGCCGACCTCGGCCGGTCGATGGCCCAGGTCGCCATCAACTGGGTCGCCACCCAGCCCGGTGTCGCCTCGGTCGTGATGGGCGCCAGCAGCGCGGGTCAGGTGGAGAGCAACATGGCCGCGCTCGACTTCGAGATCCCGGCCGACGCCCGCCGCCGGCTGAACGAGGTCAGCGCCGTCCCGGCGGCGCTGCCGTACGCCATGTTCACCCCGGAGTACCAGAGCTGGATCGTCAGCCCCGGCCTGGGCATCGGCGACAAGCCGGCCGGATACCACGAGCCGGTCTACAACGGCGTCAAGGCCTGATGCGAGCCCGCCCGGAGCGCCGGACCGGGATGCCGTCCGGCCCCGGGGCGTGGCACCATCGAATCGGCCCACGAAACCGAGGTGCGACGATGCCGACCCTGTCCCGACCGCTGACCCGCAAGGGCGAGCAGACGCGCGAGCGCATCGTGCTCGGCGCCGCGGCCGAGGTGCTCGAGCGCGGCGTCGAAGAGGTGCGCCTCGAAGACGTGATGGCCCGCACAGCCACCAGCAAGAGCCAGCTCTTCCACTACTTCCCGGGCGGCCGGGAAGAGATCCTGCTGGCCGTCGTGCGCCACGAGACCTCCCGCGCCCTGGCCGATCAGACGCCGATGCTGCAACAGCTCGACTCGTGGGAGGGCTGGCAGCGCTGGCGCGACAACCTCATCGACTGGTATCTGAAGCGTGGCCTGCGCTGCCCGCTGCTGGGCCTGCTCGGCGCCGACGCGACCCGCCGCATGCCCGAGGCCCAGGCCGTCATGACCGCGTTCATGGTCGACTGGCAGGCCGCGCTGACCGACGGGCTGCGTCGCCTGCGGGCCGGCGGTGCGGTCCCGCCCGGCCTCGACGTCGAGCAGGCCGGGGCGGCGCTGCTGGCCGGCATCCAGGGCGGTGTCCTCATGATGATCACCACGAACCGCATCGACTTCCTCGAAGCCGCCCTCGACCAGGCCGCCGTGGGTCTGCGCGCCTGACGAGCTCAGCGCAGCCTGACGAGCTCAGCGCAGCCTGACGACCTCAGCGGGGCCTGACGAGCTGGCTCGCTGCACGCGCGAGCCGGACCTGTGAGCGTTTCGGAAGTGGGGGCGAGCCTGACCCCCGTACGGGATCAGTGGGGGCTGACCTTGACCCGGGCCTCGGCCCAGGCCGCCGCGCCGATCGTGTCGAGGATGCGCTGCTGACCGGCCGCGTCCTGGTGGTCGATGAACAGCACCCCGTCGAGATGGTCGGTCTCGTGCTGCAGGCAGCGGGCCAGCAAACCCGCGCCCACGACCTGAACCGGGTCGCCGTGCTTGGTCAGACCGCGCGCCACCACGTTCAGGCGCCGCTTGGTGTCCAGATAGATGCCCGGGATCGACAGGCAGCCCTCGGGCCCGTCCTGCTCCTCGTCGTCGGGGAACTCCAGGCCCGGGTTGACCAGGTGGTCGAGCTGCTTGTCGTTGCCCGGCAGGTCGGGGTTGATGGCGAAGACGCGCAGGCCGACCCCGATCTGGGGCGCGGCCAGACCGGCCCCGCGCGACTGGGCGAGCGTCTCACCGAGGTCGTCGACGAGCCTGTGCAGCTCGGCGTCGAAAACGGTCACCGGCTCGGCGACCTGACGCAGCACCGGGTCGCCGACCTTGCGAATGGAAATCACGGTCATGGAGCACCTCCGTGGATCGACGGTAGCGAAGTCAACCGATCCGACGTTTTCCGGTCCGCCCGGTTCAGCATGTGAGATCCGGCACCACGGCCGGGGCCCGTACCGGTGAACTGACCCCTCTTCCGGTCGTCGTAGGCGCTGGAACCCGAGGGAAGGCACGCTAGATCATGCGACTCCGCAACGCCCACGACTGGCCCGTCCGCGGCGCCCGCCGCCCCGCCGCCGCTCGCTGCCCCGTCACGTTCCGGCTGAGGCACGCCACCCTGCTGGCCGCCCGCCGGTCCCCACGCTGCCGTGACGCCGCCCGGCGGCTGTTCCTGTCATGAGCATCGCCTTCGTCGGGCGCGCCAACGTCGACCTCACCCTGCGCATCTCGCACCGGCCCGGCCCCGGCCGCGCGGTCTTCGCCCCGCCCCTGATTCCCACGCCCGGGGGCAAGAGCCTCAATCAGGCGTACGCGGCCGCGCGCCTCGGTGGCGACGCCGCGCTGATCGCCGGTGCGGGCGACGACGACTGGGGCCTGATGCTGCACCGAACCCTGACCCGGGCGGGCGTGAACCTGGACGGTTTCCGCATCGTGCCCGGCGTGGCCACCGGAGCCGCGGTCGTCGAGGTCACCCCCGACGGCGAGTCGTACGTCGTGCTCGCCCCGTCGGCCGACCTCACCGGCGACGACGTGAGCCGGGCCCTCACCGCCCGCCCGGCCCCGATCGTGGTCGCCCAGCTCGACCTGCCGTGGGCGCCGCTGCTGGCCCTGCTCGAGCTGCCCCGCCCGCGGATCCTGATCGGCAACCTCGTGCCGCACCCCGACTTCGACCTGTCCACGCTCGATGTCTTCGTCGTCAACGAGTACGAGGCCGCCGCCGCGCTCGGTGTCACGGCGATCGCGGCCGACCGGGCGGCGGCCGCGCTGCGCGACCGGGGCATCCCGTCGGTGGTCGTGACGGCCGGGCCGCGTGGGGCAGCGTACGCGGGGAAGGCGGAAACCGGCACCGTGGCCGCACCCCGGGTGGACGCCGTCGACACGACCGGCGCCGGCGACGCGTTCCTCGGCGCCCTGGCCGTGCACCTCGACCAGGGCGAGCCGCTGGCCGACGCCGTGATCGCGGCGGTGCGCGTCGGCAGCCGGGCCGTCACCCAGCCCGGCTCCCTGCTCGACTGACCTCGGCCGCCCCTTCTGGCCGCGCGGTCCCTGGTCAGCCGTTGACGCCGGCCGCCTCGGCCAGATACGCGCCGTACCGGGCCGGCCAGTCGGCGCCGCTCGGCTCGCCGTGCGTCTCGGCGGCCTCGCGCAGGGCCTGCTCGAGGTCGCCGACCGTGCGGTAGACGACCTGCGTTATCCGGCCCGGGTGCCGCTCGGTGACCTCCTGCAGCACGAACAGGTTCCCGTCCGGGTCGGTGAACGACGCGAACGAGCTGTACGACCGTCGCCCGGGCGCGAACCCGGGCACCCGGTCCGTGGTGCCCGCGTGGTGGAACACGCCTCCCGCGTCGTGGAAGACCTCGCTGACCTCGATCCCGCGGCCGACCAGCTCCTTGCGGGCGACGTCGAGGTCGTCGACGACCAGCAGCACGCTCTGCGACGTGCCCGGGGCCTCCTCGGTGATCCCGCTCCCGATGATGATCGACGTCGGTGACCCCGGCGGCGTGAAGTGCACGATCCGGAACCCGCCGGGTCCCTTGTGGTCGGCCTGCTCCTTGAACCCGGCCCGGTTGTAGAACTCCCGGGCCCGCTCCACATCCGACACCGGCAGAACCACGACCTCGATCCTGAAGTCCACCATCGCCCGCTCCTCGCTGTGCTCGTCCTGGCGTCCTGCCCCGGCTCTCGCGCGCCGCCGGCCTCGCGCGCCCCAGGATCGAACCCTGGCCCCGACCCGGGCCGACCAGCCCGGGGTGCTGCGCGTCACCCGGAGTGAACCACCGGGGCGGGCGCCGCGTCGGTTCGAATCCGTTTGCCCGGGCGGGCCCGCAATGGCATCATCGCGGCCATGATCAAGAGAATCGAGCCCTCCGCCCGCCGGTGAGCGAGACGCCCGAGCCTGGACTGCTCGGACCCCCGACCACCCTGTTCGACCACGCCTTGCGCCTTCGTCGAGAACACCCCGACGAGCCCCTGCCGCGCGACGGCTACCCGTTTCCGGACGAGGAGCGTCACCGCTCACGAACCCGTCCGACCGCGGACGATCCTCGCCGCGCGGGAGCCGACGTCGCCGCCGTCCTCGATCGGCATTTCGGCCGATCCGACTCGCAACCGAGCGAGCTGGCCGACGCGTTTCACGACCTGTACGTCCCCATTCACCGCAACGAGCACATCGCGGCCGCGGCTCTGCGCGCGAACCGCAAGCGGGTGCGGCGAACCGGCCGCTGGCTGGTGCGGCACAGCACCGACCGATGCGCCGCCACGGTGGGGCTCGCGCTGCTGGCCGCCGACTGGGATGAACGCGACATCTCCCTGATTCAGGTGATCGGCCTGCTGTCGAACCATTTCGGGCCGCTGGCCGCGGACGCGCTGCAACGTCGCCGCGGAGGCGAAGAGGCCCTGCAGTGGCTGGCCGAGCGCGTCGCCGGTTGGGGCCGGGTCTACGTCATCGAGGCGTTGTGCCGTCGTGGGGTCCACAGCTCTCGATCGTGGCTGCTCCGTCACGCCTGCGACGGTGACTACCTCAACGGCTACTTCGCCGGCCAGGTCGCCACCGCGGCCCACCTGCACGCGGCGATCACCGGCCCCGATGTCGACGACGAGCTGATCGATCACACCGGCCTGCTCCTGAGCACGATGGCCGACTGCGGCGGCATGGGCAGGACACTGCAGCACTACCCGCCGGCACCCACCGTGCTAGCAGCGCACGCCGCCTACCTTTTCCGGCAGACGCCCACCTGGAACCGGTACGTCGTAGCCGCGACCCTCGCCGACCACCTGGCCGCCAAGCCGGCGAACCGGTCCGGATGCACCGCAGAGGAGCGGGACGATGTCGTGCGGCAGTACCTCGCCGCGCTGGAGCAGCCCGACTGGGTGGCGGTAGCACGCGCGGGTCTCGACCCGGCCGGTGAATTCGGCGTCTGGTTCGCCGGCAACGTGGCAGCGCGACTGCGTCTGAGCGCATTCGTTGATCAAGCAGGAGGTGATGACCGATGAACGAGGCCGCGGATCACGACCTGATCGAAGCGGTGCGGGCCGGCGACAAGGCCGCCGTCGAGCGGGCGCTGGCGGACGGGGCGGACCCGGATGCCGCGGTGGATCGCCGCCGCGCGTCGGTGCTCATCGAGGCTGCGCGCGGCGGCCGGCTGGGAATCGTCAGAGCTCTCGTGGAGGCGGGCGCAAGCGTCGGACCGTTCGGCCAGTTCGGCGTGTCACCGCTGCGCGTGGCGATGCTGCAGGCACACGCCGACGTGGCGGAACACCTGATCGCTCACGGCGCCCTCCCACTGGAACCCACGAGAAGGACGAGCCTGCTGACGGAAGCCGTGACCTACACGAGGCACCGTCCCCGGCCCGCCGCCCTGGCCATGCTGCGGGTGCTGCTGGAAGCGGGTGCGACGCCCCTGCCCGGCGAGGAGACGCCGCTGATCACCGCGGTCATGCAACCGGTCGCCCCCGCGGTCCTGCGCCTCCTGTTCGCGCAGGGCGCCGACGCCGACCAACTGCGTTCCGACGGCACACCGGCGATCGTCGTGGCCGCCCGGCGCGGAGACCACGCCGCCGTGGACACGCTTCTGCTGGCCGGCGCGGATGTGAACGCGGGCGACCGGCAGGGGCGGACGGCGCTGATGCACGCGGTCGAACGCAACGAGCAACGGGTCATCGCCGTCCTGCGGGAGGCCGGTGCGGCCGTTGACACCGTCAGCGCCGACGGAATGACCGCGCTGCGACTGGCTCAGGGCTGGCACCGCCAGAACGTCCAGTTCATGCTCGGCGAAATGCGAGTCGGTATGGACGACGTGCCGATCGTGCGTACCGTCGTGCGGATCAGCCCGGTCGGCGTCCGGCTCGCCGGTGATCCGCCGATGTTCCGGCTGATGGCGAGCGTCATCGATGTCGTACTGGACGATCTGGGCGACGACGAGTGGGCGGTCCGCAGCGGTTCGAGCACCGAAACGGCGAGGGCCGTCGCCCAGCGGTTCCGCGACGACATCGCCCCGGGCCTTCATGCGTCGTGGTTCGAGCTGGAGGTCACCGCGCACGAGTTCGCCGCCGCCCGCTCGGCCCTTCTCGAACTCGCTTACGGCACTACGCCCGGCGGTGTGAGCAGGCTGGAGATCGTCGATCTGCTCGAGGAGATCGAGCGGCAACTCGGTCGCTAGCCGCCGCCGGTGATGGCGGCCACCTGGACCGGGCTCATCGCGTCGGACGGGCGGTCCTGCACCGTGCGGGTGTCGACCGTCTCGGCCGTGTCGGAGGGCAGGACCCGGGCGGGCAGGCGGCCGAAGCGCTCGCGCCGCTCCTGTTCCAGGTCGGATGTCGTCAGGTTGTCGTCCTTCCCCATCTCGTCATTGAACCGCACCGGTGCTCGCCGCGACAGCTGTCGCGGCAGCCCGGGATCGAAGGCCGCACCCTGGTGGCAGGTGACCAGTGACTCGACCGGGTGCCCAAGAAGGCGTCGGGGGTCAATCATTGAGGCATGCAGAGTTATGACGTGGTGGTGATCGGAGCCGGGCCCGGCGGAGAGGTCGCCGCCGGGCGCCTGGCCGAGGCCGGTCTGAGCGTGGCGATAGTCGAGGGTGATCTGGTCGGCGGGGAGTGCTCCTTCTATGCGTGCATCCCCTCCAAGGCGCTGCTGCGCCCCGGCGAGCTGGTCGAGGAGGCCAAGCACGTTCCCGGCGCGGCCCAGGCGGTCAGCGGCAAGCTCGACGTCGCCGCGGTGCTGGCCCGCCGTGACGAGCTGATCGGCCACCTCGACGACGCCGGTCAGGTTCCCTGGCTCACCGACCGCGGCATCACCCTGGTGCGCGGCTGGGGCCGGCTCGTGGGGGAGCGGCAGGTCGCGGTCGGCGACGAGGTCCTCGAGGCGCGTAAGGCGGTCATCCTCGCCGGTGGCACCCGGGCCGCGCTGCCCGACATCGAGGGCCTGGCCGAGGTCAACCCGTGGACCAACCGCGAGGCCACCACCGCGGGGCAGATCCCGGCGTCGCTCGTGGTGATCGGCGCGGGCGTCGTCGGCACCGAGATGACCCAGGCGTACGCCTCCCTGGGCGCGCGCGTCACCCTGGTGGCCGGGCGTGCCGTGCTGCCCCGCGAGGAAGACTTCGCCGGCGAGCAGGTCGCCGCGCACCTGCGCGAGCAGGGTGTCGACGTGCGCGTCGGGCACCGGCCCCGATCCGTACGCCGGGACGAGGCCGGGGTGACGGTGACCCTGACCGACGGCAGCAGCGTGACCGCCGACGAGATCCTGGTGGCCACCGGCCGCACGCCGCAGGCGGTCGACATGGGCCTCGAGGTAGTGGGCCTCAAGCCCGAGGGGTTCGTCGAGGTCGACGAGCACATGCGCGCGCCCGGTCTCGACTGGCTCTACGTGATCGGTGACCTCAACGGCCGCGCCCTCTACACCCACATGGCCAAATATCAGGCCGCGATCGCCTCGGGCGAGATCCTCGGCAAGCCGATGGTCGCCGACCACCTGGCCGACGGCCCCGGCTCGCCGCGCGTGATCTTCACGTCGCCGCAGGTCGCCGCCGTCGGCCACACCACCGCGACGGCCGCCGCGGCCGGGCTCGCCGTACGCGTGGTCGACATCGGCACCGAGGCCAACGCGGGCGGCTCGTACTCGGGCGGAACCGTCGGCACGGTCCGTTTCCTGGTCGACGAGAAGCGCGGCGTCCTGGTCGGCGTCACCTTCACGGGCACGGCGGTGGCCGAGTTCCTGCAGGCCGCCACGATCGCGATCGTCGGCGAGGTGCCGCTCACCCGCCTGCGTCACGCGATCCCGTCGTTCCCGACCCGCAGCGAGATCTGGCTCTACCTGTTCAACGCTCTCGGCATCTAGTTCGGCGGCTGGTCGTCGTACTGCCCGGACGGGCCGTGGTACAGGGTTCCGTCCGGGTAGGGCCACGGGTTGGTCGTGCAGCCGTGCATGCCGAGCGTCTGCTGCTGCATCACCGGCGCCGGTCGGCCCTTGGCCGGGCACTTCTCGTGGCCGTGCCCGAGCCGGTGCCCGACCTCGTGGTTGACCATGTATTCGCGGTAGCGCGCCAGGTCACCCTTGTAGAACGGCACCCCACCGGCCCAGCGGGCGACGTTGAGCACCACGCTGGCCCCGTTGCGGCACGACGTGTAGCCGTCCGCGACGTCGCCGCACAGCTTGTCGCGGGTGACCGGCGTGGCCAGGTAGAGCGTGAAGTCGTACGCCTGACCGGGCCCGACCCGGCGGAAGCGCCAGTTGTCGCCGGCGGTCCAGCCGTGCGGGTCGGCCAGCGTCGCGGCGGCCGCGGCGGCGAACCCCTCCGGCGTGACGCCCGTAATGTCCCGTTCGACGGCCACGCGGTAGCGCATCAGCCGCCCACTGTGCCCAGCCGTGGCCGTGCCCGCCGGGGCGACCCGCCAGCGACCGCCGCCCTTCTCCGGAAACGTGATCTTGACCGGCGGCTTGGTGGTCGCCCGCGCGGTGGTGACCGGCGCCGGGGCGTCAGCGCTCGGCGCGAGCCACTCCGGCGACGGCGGGTCCGGGGCGGCCGCGTCGGTGCCACAGCCGCCCGTCAGAACCGCCGTGACCAACACCGCCGCGCAAAGGTACCTGCGAATCGTCATGCATCCCTCCGACCGAGATGACGATCGCTGGTAGGGGTTCCGGTTGCGTCCTTACCGGAAAATCACTCCGCCGATCCTAAGGACGGGCCATCGCTCCAGGTCGGACAACATTCGCCGATCGTGCGTGGCGATGATCACTGTCGCCGCGGCGGAGGGCAGGGCCGCGGTCAGCTCATCCACGAGCGTCGCCGAGAGGTGGTTGGTCGGCTCGTCGAGAATCAGCACGTCGGGCCGCGCGGCGAGGATCTCCTCCAGATGACGGCGACGCTGCTGACCGGGCGACAGGCGGGCTGCCGCGCTCAGCTCCTCCTGCGCGAGGTAACCGACACGGGCGTCACCCAGACGCCGCACGGTTCCACTCGACGGAGTGAGCACGCCGGCCAGCACCGACAGCAACGTCGACTTGCCGGCGCCGTTCGGGCCGGTGACCAGCAAGCGATCGCCGCCCTCAAGACGTACGGAGACGGGTTCGGACAGACGGCCGGTGACCGTGACGTCCTGGGCGTCGAGCAGCGGCGCGCCCGCCCGGGTGTCGCTCGGCGGCCACCGCAGCGGACGAGGCGGGGGCGGCAGGGTCACCCGGTGCGCGGCCAGGGCCTCCTGCCGGCGTCGCAGCGCCTGCACGACACCCGGCGCGCGGGTCTGCCGCTTGTGCTTGCCGGTGCCCTTGTCGGGCCGCCATCCGGTGGTGAGCCGCCCGCGGGCCTCGTCGACCGCGCCGGCCAGCCGACGGTGCTCGGCCTGCTGGGCGTCGTACACCTGCTGCTTGCGCTCCCGGTCACGCGCCCGGCCCTCCTGCCAGCCCGCATAGCCGCCGGCGTACAGGCGAGGCTCGTCGTCGAGGTCGAGGAACTCCTCGGCCACGTCGTTCAGCAGCGCCCGGTCGTGGGTGACGACCAGCACCCCACCGTCGTGCTGCCGCAGCCGCTCGGTGAGGAACGCCAGCCCGGCCGCGTCCAGGTGGTTGGTCGGCTCGTCCAGCAGCAACAGGTCGTAGACCGCGCCGAGCACGCAGGCCAGGCGTACGCGATAGCGCTGACCGACCGACAGTGTCGCGAGCCGCCGGTTCCGGTCGGTGCACGCGCCCAGCGCCTCCAGGGCCACGTCGACGCGACGCTCGGCATCCCAGGCGTCGAGCCGGGTGGCCAGGTCCAAGGCCAGGGCGTACGTCTCCGGAGCGCTCTCGACCGTCTCGAGCGCGGCGTCCAGCATCTCGAGCGCGCGTTGCGCCGGCCGGATCGCGTCGGCGACCAGCGTGGCCACGGTCGCGTCGCCCCCCGGCTCGAGCTCCTGCTCGGCGACGCCGAGGGTGCCGGCGCGGTGCACGGTGCCCTGGTCGGGTTCGGTCAGGCCGGCCAGCACGCGCAGCAGGGTCGTCTTGCCGCTGCCGTTCTGCCCGACGACCGCCAGCCGGGACTTGGCGGACACGGTGACGGAGAGGTTGTCGAGGACGACGCGGTCACCGCGCACGACGCGCACGGCTTCCGCCCGTACATGGGCAGTGGTCTTCTCAAGGATGTTCACGGGATCTGCTCTCAGCTCGTCTGGGAGCCGGGGCAGCGCAAAGGGGCACCGCCCGGCGGGAACGCCAGGACGGCGGAGCATGCCGCCGTCAGCGGCTGGAGCGCGTCCTCATGAACATGAACATGCGCAGAACCGTATCGGCCGGTCGCTACGAGCGCATCCGAGATACCGCCCGGTTAGCTAAGACACAGCTCAGGGGCTGAACGAATGAATCGCGAGGCCGTCACGTTGGGGAGGGCAGAGTACAGAAGGAAGTTATTAAAATGAAGCTTCACGCCGCGCTCGCGCGCGCTCTGGCCGGCTACCGGGTCGGCACCATGTTCGGCCTGATCGGCGACGCGAACCTGTTCATGGTGCACAGCTTCGTGCACGATCACGACGGGCATTACGTCGGCGCCGCTCACGAGGCCGGGGCGACGTTCATGGCCTTCGGCTACGCGGAACGAACCGGCAAGCTGGGCGTGGTGACCGTCACCCACGGGCCGGCGCTGACCAACACGCTGACCGGGCTGGTCGAGGCCGTTCGCGCCCGCACGCCGATGCTGCTCATCGCCGGCGACACCGCCACCCGCAGCCGCACCAACATCCAGGACATCGCTCAGCGTGACGTCGTGCTGCCCACCGGGGCCGGGTTCGAGCAGGCCCGTACGCCCGACAGCGCACTCGACGATCTGGCCCTGGCCATCCGTCGCGCGCTCGTCGAACGGCGCCCGGTCGTGTTCAACGTGCCGTCCGACTTCATGGCCGCCGACGTCGAATACCGCGAGGTGCCGCTGCGGCTGCCGCGCGCGCAGAAGGCGTACCCGGACCCGGCCGCCGTGCGCCGCGCGGTCGACCGCATCACCGCGTCACGCCGCCCGGTCGTGCTGGCCGGGCGCGGAGCCATCGACTCGCGCGACGCCGTGCTGCGCCTGGCCGAGCGGATCGGCGCGCCCGTCGCGACCACGCTCAAGGCCCGCGACCTGTTCCGCGGCGAGCCCTACACGCTGGGCATCGCGGGCAGCGTCGGCGACCCGGCCGCCCAGGAGGTCATCGACTCCTCCGACCTGATCATCAGCTTCGGCGCCGGGCTCAACGCCTACACGACCCGCAACGGCGCGCTGCTCGCCGGCGGTCGCGTGCTGGCCGTCGACAACGACCTCGAAACGCTGCCCGAGCTGGTCGGCGACTCCGGGGCGGCGGCCAACGCGCTCGTCGACGCCCTCGACGACCGCGGGGTCGCCTCGCGCGGCTTCCGGGCCACGATCCCGCCGTTGGTTGTCGAGGCAGCCGACCGCCCGCAGACCGCGCCCGGCACGGTCGACGTCGGGGCCGCGCTGCGCCTGCTCGACGACCTCCTGCCCGCCGACCGCACCCTGGTCAGCGACGGCGGCCGTTTCATGATGGAGGGGTTCCGCCACCTCACGGTCACCGACCCGCGCCACTTCGTGCTGCCGGCCAACTTCGGCTCGATCGGTCTGGGCATGGGTGCCGCCATCGGGGCCGCGGCAGCCGACCCCTCCCGTACGACCGTGATGGTCAGCGGCGACGGCGGGTTCATGCACGGCGGCGTGGCCGAGTTCAGCACCGCCGTCCGCGAAGGTCTCGACCTGATCGTGGTCGTCTGCAACGACGGCGGCTACGGCGCCGAGCACATCCAGTTCGTGCGGCGCGGCCTCGACCCGGCGTTGTCGCTGTTCGCGTGGCCCGACCTGGCCGAGATCGCCGAGGCCCACGGCGGCGAGGGCTTCACCGTCCGTAACCAGGACGACCTCGACCACCTGGCCAAGGTGATCGCCAACCGCCGCCGCCCCCTGCTGATCGACCTGCGCCTGGACGTCGACCACATCGCGCCCATGCCGTCCAACAGCTGACCCCTCTCGGGATCGCGGTTCGGCCTGATCGTCACTATCGTCGCGGCATGGCCTCGCTGATTCTGCCGACGACACGGCTGCACGCGGCGTTCCTGGACTGCCGGGACGAGTGGGGCCCGGGGGTGCACGAGGACGGCTTCGGGATGACCCCCTCCGACGAGGTGGACTCGCCCGAGGGCTTCGCCGCCTGGGTGAGCGAGCGCACCCGCTACGTTCACCCGGCCGGCACGCCCTGCCCCGCCGAACCACACGGCTCGCCGCGATGGATCGTCGAGGACGAGCGCGTGCTCGGCGGCATCGCTCTACGGCACAAGTTCGACGACAGAACCGGCCACATCGGGTACGGGCTCCGGCCGTCCGCCCGCGGCCGGGGCCTGATGGCGTGGGCACTGGGGCAGATGCTCGACGAGGCCCGCGCGCTCGGCGTCGGCCGCCTGCTCATGCTCTGCCACGCGAACAACCTCGCCTCGGCCCGCACGATCGAACGCAACGGCGGCATCCTCGAGGACATCCGTCTCAGCAGCGCCGGCCCGATGCGCCGCTACTGGATCAACGCGGCCTGATGCTCTCCGCCGTAGTCTTCGACCTCGACGACACCCTGGTCGACCAGCGCACCGCGGCCCGGCGCGCGGTGGTTTCCTGGGCGAGGTCGCTCGGGCTGCCCGACGACGGAGTCGCCCAGCGCTGGAAGGACACTTCCGACCGCCAGTACGCCCGCTACCAGCGACGCGAGATCACCTTCAATGAGCAGCGGCGCTTCCGCGTACGGGAGCTTCTGGGCCTGACCCTCACCGACGCGGAAGCGGACGAGTTGTTCGCCGGCTATCTGACCCGTTACGAGGCCGGCTGGGCCGCCTTCGACGACGCTATCCCGGCGCTGCGGCAAACTCGGGCCGCCGGCCTGACCATCGCGATCCTCACCAACGGCGACGAAGCGCAGCAACTGCAGAAACTCGACCGCCTGGCCCTGCGCCCCGAGATCGACCTGATGATCGCCTCGTCCTCCCTGCCCGCCGGCAAACCCGACCCGCGAGCCTTCGAGCACACCATCGAGCGCCTGGGCGTCAACCCCGACGAAGCCCTGATGGTCGGCGACTCGTACGAGAAGGACTACCTGGGAGCGCGAGCCGCGGGCCTGCAGGCAGTGCTCCTGGACCGCGACGACGCCCACACCGTTCCCGAGGTGCCCCGAATCCGCTCCCTGCACGCCCTGGCCGACCTTCTCGTGGACGATGTCGTCACAACGCCGCGATGAGGAGAACAAAGATGAACAGAACTACGAAGAACGCCATTATCCAGTAGTGAATATTCGAGCTCCGGTCTCGAGGAGCTGCCGGATCGTTATCCGATGTGGAGGGTAGTGCTTCGGCCGTGACGGTGCTGGTCGCTGATTCGGTGGAAGCGGGCTCCGGATCCGGGGACAGCTTCTGTGCCGCCGCTCGGTCGCGTCCGGCATCGTCGGGTCTGTCCAGCAGGTCGTACACGTCCGCTCTGAGCAGCAGGAAATCAGGGACATCGGGGGCGAGCCGAACGGCGTGACCGTAGTCCTTGGAAGCGTTCTCGAGATCGTCCAGGTCTCGGTGGACATGCCCGCGCATCGCGTATGCCGTCTCATCCGGTAACACGGCAATCGCGGCGTTGACGTCGGTGAGTGCCTGATCCACGTCGCCGATCTGCCGGAGAATTCTCGCCCGGCCGAGCAGGGCTCTCTGGCGAATCTCCGGAGACGGGGATTGTGCAATGATTGTATATTCTTGAATGGATTTGCCTGGCTTATTGGCATCGTCGAAGATATCTGCGCGAAGCATGTGGACCATCGTTTCGTCCAGGCCCAACTGCTCGGCGCGCTCCACGGCGTCGAGCGCGCCGTCGAATCGTCCCGTTCGCTGCCGTGCATCGGCCAGGGCCGCGTGCCCGTCCGCAATGTTCGGGTAGCGATCGACGAAGCTGGTCGCCTGGGCCAGGAAATGTCCATCGTCGTCGGACTGCGAGGCTTCCTCCAAGGCCGCCACCGCTCGCATCAGGCTCCGATCACTGGAATTGCGGGCCGCGGTCCGAAGTCCGGAGATCGCTGATCCGACAAGCCATCCGGCTGCGGTCGCCGCCCCTCCGACAATTGCACCGGCCGCCTCGTTCTCCCAGGTCGTGCGGTCGCGGTAGTGGCTGCCGCCAGGCAGGCGATCGTCTCTGTACAGGGGCATGATCCCTCCCTTGTCGAGGTTCCCTCGTCCACTCTTCTCGGCGAAACGGACGACGGCAATCCATCATTGAGACGATAGGTGGAGCCCCACCGGAAAACGATCTCAAGCCATCCGAAAAGCGCGGCCACACCGCATTCGTGTCGATCGAATAGTGCCGACGGAGATCGTTTCCAGGCTGGGTCGACCGTGATCCCGATGAGGGAGATCATTCGGCGTAATTACAATTTGTACGACGCCGCCGAACGCGGCGGCGATCACGGCCACCGTTGTCCCCGGCCTATCGGGTACAGCCGACGACATCACCGATCAGATGCAGCGCTGAAGGCCGGCCGCCATCGCTGACCGGCTCAGCCCAGAAGCCGCTGCGCCCAACGGATCGACCGCCCAGGTCCACGCTGATCAGCGCGACCAGCAGGTCGTCCACCGTCACCGGCGCCGTGGGCACCCGCAGCTCGCCCGGTGTTCCGGGGCGGGCCACGTTGAACACGGTCTGGAACGTCACCGGTGACGCGCCGACCGACTCCACGAAGATCGCGTCGCCCGAGGACCGATACGACCCGTTGACCTTCTGCGTGCCCGCCCCTCGCAGCCACGGATAGCGTTCCTGGGCGGCGTCGAGGGACCCGACCGACCCGGTGCTGACCGGCGCCGGGCTCGGCCTAGGTCACCGCGATGAAGCCGGGCTTGAGGTGACTGCGCGTGTCCAGCGGGACGATCCGGAAGGTGTTCCCCTCTTGCGGGTCGGGCGGCCGGGACCAGGTGACCCGTCCCAGCGGCTCGCTACACACGAGGGCGTCGGCCACGGTCGGCAGCTTCCACCGGAGCCGTTACCTGTGATCCGCCAATTCCCGGTCGGCGTTGCTGTCTTCGGGGCTGTGGGCGGTCGCGTCGGGGATGAGCGCGGAGGCGGCCAGGCCCAGCGCGGCCGCCCCGGCGAGGACGGCGAAGGCGACAACCCAGCCGGTCTCGGTGGGGAAGCCACCCGGTGCGGTGTGGGCGGCCAGGACGGCGGAGACGGCGGCTGCGCCGAGCGCTCCTCCGATCGTACGGATGTTGGCGTTCATGCCGGTCGCGGCGCCCGTGTGAGCCGGCGGGACGGCGTGCACGATCAGGGCTGACAGGGCGGACAGGCCCAGGCCGAAGCCGATCCCGGCCAGCGCGGTGGCCAGGATGACCTGCCAGACGGCGTCGTGGGCCAAGGTCAGCAGGACGAAGCCCGCCACGATGGGGACGCCGCCCAGCAACAGGACCAGTTTCGCGGGGATGCGGTTCGACAATGGCCCGGCGGCGACGCCGAAGACGAACTGGGCGATGGTGACGGGCACGAAGATGAGGCCCGACACGGTGATCGACTCGCCCAGGCCGTACCCGGTGGTCTGGGGCAGTTGCAGGAAGGTGGGGAGAAAACCGAACGCGGAGTAGAGGGTGACGCCGAACAGCAGCGAGGCCAGGTTGGCTGTCCACACCGGACGCAGACGGAAGATCTGCATGTCGATCAGTGGAGACTTGGAACGCAGCTCGGTGCGCACCCACAGCGCGCCGGTCAGCACGGCCAGCGCGAACGAGCCCAGCGTCAGCGGCGACAGCCAGCCCCAGTCGCCGCCCAGGCTCAGCGGCAGCAGCAGCAACACCAGCGAGACGGCCAGGAACGCGCCGGCCACGAAGTCACCCGGGCCGGTGCCGCCGCGGCCGGTGTGCGGGACGAGCCGCAGCATGGCCAGCGCGACCACCCCGTTGGCGATGGCCGGCAGCCAGAACAGCCACGGTATGCCCAGGTGGTCAATGATCGGGCCGGTGACCAGCACGCCGACAGCGCCGCCGACCGAGCTGACCGCGGCGATCGTGCCGACAGCCGAGCCGATCCTCTGCCGGGGGAGCAGATCGCGCATGATGCCGAAGGCGAGCGGCAGGGTGGCCCCGCCGGCGCCCTGCAGCACCCGGCCGACCAGCAGCAGCGGCAGGTTGTGCGAGAGGGCGGCGACGACGCTGCCGATTGTCATCAGGGCCATCACGACCAGCAGCACCCGCCGCTTGCCGAAGTGGTCGCCCAGTCGGCCCAGCACCGGGGTGAGAACGGCGCTGGCCAGCAGGAACGACGTCAGCACCCAGCCCACACCCAGGTGGTCGGTGTGCACGTAGTCGCGCAGGGACTCCAGGGCCGGGTTGACCGTGGACTGCACCAGCGCATAGGACACCGCGGCGACCGAGAGGATCGTCAGGACGAACCCGGCGGCCCGCGCCCGGGTGGAAGGTTCCGCGACATCGACGCTCATTCAGCCCGCCCCCGGAAGGTACGGCGGGCGTCGGCGGCCCACTCGTCGGGGACCTCCCACGTGCCGAAGTGGCCGCCGCGCGGGTGCGCCGACAGGTTGACGTGGTTGAACCAGCGCGCTTTGGGGCTGTCGAGGAAGTCCTGCACGCGGGCTTCGGTGGTGACGCCGGGCGGGTTCTCGTAGCCGACGAACGTGATGCCGGTCGGGGCCTCGATGACGGGCGTACGGTCGTGCGAGGGCTGCCACGGGTAGCGGGCCGCGTTGGCGTACAGACGCATCGACGTGCTGATCGAGTTCGTGACCCAGAAGATCGTCGCGTTCGTCAGGATCTCGTCGCGGGTCCAGACGTTCTCGATGTCGCCGTCGTTGTCCGACCAGTTGGTCCAGCGCTCGAGCACCCACGCCAGCATGCCGGCGGGGGAGTCGGTGAGCCCGTGCCCGATGGTGGCCGAATCGAGCACGTGTACGGCTACATGCGCGACGAACCGTTTCTGCCAGGCGAGGATCTGCTGCCGCAATTCGTCCGGGACGCCCGCGGGAATGGAGGCGCCGCCGGTGAGGTCCCAGGGGCGGTCGCCGTTGAACATGGTCAGCGGGATCGACGAGCCGAGATGGATGGCGTAGACCTCGTCCGGGTATTTGTGGCCGAGTTGCTCGGTCACCATCGCACCCATGTCGCTGCCGGCGGCGAAGTACTTCTCGTAGCCGAGCACCTCGGTCATCAGCTTGTGCCAGAGGTCGGCGGTCTTCCAGAAATTCAGGTCGGGGCGGCTGACCGGGGTGGAGAATCCCGCGCCGGGAATGGTCGCGACAATGACGTCGTACGATTCCTCGCCCGGGGCGGCCAGCCGGTCGACCACGGGCAGCAGGTGGGTGACGACCCAGGGCCAGCCGCCCGTGAGGATCAGCGGCTTGGGGTCCGGGCCGGCGCCGGGCTTGCGCAGCAGGTGGATCTTGACGCCGTCGACCTCGACGAAATAGTTCTCGTACTCGTTGAGGCGCTTCTCGGCGGCCCGCCAGTCGTAGTCGTTCTGCCAGTGCTCGACGAGCTCCTGCAGATATTCGCGGGGCACGCCGTAGAACCAGTCCTCGTTGCCGAGATCGTCGGACCAGCGGGTGTTCGCGAGACGGTTCTTCAGGTCGGTCAAGACCTCATCGGGTACGTGGATGGGGGTCGGAGTGAGCGGGAAAGCGGACATGGGTGGGACTCCTCAGAGTTCGATTTCGAGGCGGAGACGAGTGAGGTCGAAGCCGGCGATACGCCATTCGCCGTCGATGCGGCGGTAACGCTCGTGGTAGTGGCCGTAGCCGTGCATGGACGAGAACGGCGCCTCGGGATGGGCCTGCCGGTCGTGGAAGATGCGGTCTTCCATCGCCCAGACGGCGGTCGCCTCGTCGCCGTCGACGGCGATCTCGGCGGAGAACACGTGGTGGATGGGCTGGCCGGCGGCGACGCGGCCGCCGATCGTGGTGGCGAAGGCGGCCGCCGTGACCTCGTTGGCGAGGGTTCCGTCGACGTCGAAGAAGCGGAAGACCGCGTCGTCGGTGAAGAGGGTGGTGGCCAGTTCGTCCCATTGCTTGGTGTCCGCGAGGCGGCAGTAGCGCGCCTTCAGATCGCGGATCTGCTCGAGGTCGAGCACATGAGTGGACTGCATGGTCCAATAATGGATCGAGACTTCTGGACCGTCCAGTCCAGCATGGGGTTCCGTGCGTCACTGCCGCATGTGAAGCGACGAGTGCGGGGGCCTACTCCGGCTTGCGAAGGGGCGTGAGGGCCAGGTCGAGGCCGGTTTCGAGGTAGGCGACGCGGCCGGTCGCGCGGAGCATGACGACGCCGCCCTGAATGGCGACCAGGATGCTGCGGGCCACTTCTAGCGGCCGCTCGATGCCCATCGCCTGGGTGCCCCGAGCCAGGGCGCTCTCCCACGTGTCGTACAGGGTGCTCACCACCTCGCGCGTCTCGGGTGACGTCTTGCCCAGCTCGGCCGTGAGCACCCCGAGCGGGCAGCGGTCGCCCAGCTCCACGTAGTGCCGCATGACCGCGCCGCGCCACTTCTCCCACGAGACGGCCGTGGTCAGGTCGTCGAGCCAGGGCTGCTGAGCTGCGAGAACCTGCGCGGCCTCGTGTTCGGCCACGGCGAGCAGCAGGTCGGCGCGGCCGTCGGGGAAGTAGTGGAAGAGCTGGCTCTTGCTGGTTGCCGTGGCGGCGCGCACGTCGTCGAGGCTGGTGTCGGCGGCGCCGTTGTCCTGGATGAGCCGGGCGGCGGCGTCGACGATGCGCTGGCGGGTCGCGAGCCCCTTGGCGGTCAGTGTCACCCGCCTATGGTCCCTCGTTGGACGGCCTGGTCCAAACGGCGGCGCGACGCGAATATGGGGCGGCCCCCGGCGGAAGGGTGCCGGGGGCCGCGGTATCGGGAAGGGTCAGCGAACGCAGCGGTAGTTGGCCGCGTCCGTCGTTGAGCCGTGACCCGTGTAGCGGGCGGTCGACGGGTACGAGCAGACCGGGTGGCTGACCGTCACGCCGGTGGACGACTTGCCCGCGGCCGGCAGCGTACGCGGAGCCTTGCCCTGCTCGACCCAGGTGGTCAGAGCGGCCAGCGCGGCGTCGTCGGAGATCGACGGCCCGGTGGCGCCGCAGTGGTCGACGCCCGGCACCAGGAACAGCCGGTAGAAGTCGTCCACGTTGCGGTTGCCGCCGAACACCCGGTTGACCCGCTCGCGGTACTCGACCGTGGCCTGCGTCGGGATGAGCTGGTCGGACTGGCCGTGCCAGGTCAGCAGCTTGCCGCCGTTCTTGGCGAACGCGCGCAGGTCGGCGTCGTTCGTGCCGATGACGTTGTTGTACTGCTTAACCGACGAGCCGAAGAGCTGGTAGAACGTCTTGTAGTTGATCTGCGTCAGGTCGAAGCCGGGGTTCTTGGTCACGAAGAACTTGACCCACGCGCTGGAGACGAAGAACGGCGCCCCGACCTTGGCGAGCTGGGTGAGGTCGGCGCCCTTGTTCGGGCCCGGGTAGCCCTTCGGCCCGGCCCAGATCTTGTTCATCGCGTCGGCCACGGCCTTCGTCACGGTGATGGTCTTGCCCTCACAGACGACCTTCTTGCCGACCAGCCCGCGGGCGTCGAAGTCGCACGCCTGCGGGTTGTCGATGATGCCGTCCTTGACCCCGTCGTTCGTGTCGCACTTCGCCACCGCGGCGGTGTTGAAGGCCTTCAGCTCACAGTCGCTCGGCGCGACCTTCAGCTCGTTGAAGACGGCCTGCGACCAGGCGGTGCCGACCGCGAACCGGGTCCAGTTGACCGCCGGGGCCTTGGCCAGGATGCCGTCGAAGTCCGCCGGGTGGACCTGCGCCTCCTCGTAGCCCTGGCGGCCGCCGGTCGAGCAGCCGTTCCAGTACGAGTAGTTCGCCGACTTGTCGTAGAAGCCCTTCGTCACCGACTGGCCGACGACCGCCAGGTCGTGCAGCGAGCGGGAGGCGAAGTTCGTCACGAGCTGGGCGTTGCCGGCCCACGAGCTCGGGTCGATCGGGTTGGTGCCGACGCCCGCGTCGGTGGCGGCGGTGGCATACCCGCCCTTGACCCCGACGACCAGCGGGTGCAGCAGCTCACCGGCGAGATAGGCGCTGCCGCCGGTGGCCTGGAACCGGCCGTTCCAGTCCTTCTTGTTCTGCGGCAGGGAGACCTTGATGGTGACCTTGTCGTTGGCGCCGGGATGCGACACCACAACGGAAATGTCGCACCAGGCCGGCACGGCCGGGATGGGCGGGTAGTCGGGCAGCGGCGGAGCGGACGGGAACGTGACTTCGCCGCCGGCGTTGGCGACGGCCGTCACCTTCTCCACCTTCGTGCCCTGAGGCGCGGAGACCGGAACGGCAGCACAGGTCGTGGCGGCCTGCTGGCCGCCGGTGGTGGTGCCGGCGTTGGCGGCCAGCGGCACCAGCAGCGCGACGGCCGGCAGAGCGGCAGCCGCCATCAGGACGATCAGGCGTCGTTTCATGACCGACACCGTCGCCCGGGGAGTCGCCCGGTCGCCCCAGGGAGCACCCCTGGGGCGACCACGGGTGGGACCCCGGCGTAGAGGCCCGGATATGCCTCCGGTCACAAGAGTGAATTATTCCGCGGCCCAGAGCGTCGTTTCCCGTGTGCTCAGTAGTGGTCTGATCGGATTCGCCGGTGGCGTGATAACCGGCCTGTCCCCGTGCATCCTCCCCGTCCTCCCCGTCATCTTCCTGTCCGGCCGCGGCCGCGTGGTCGCCGGACTGGTGACCAGCTTCAGCCTGCTCACCCTGGCCGGCGCGGCGCTGATCGCGGCCCTGCCCATCCCCGACGGCGCGATCCGCTGGGCCGGCCTGGCCGCCCTCGTGCTGCTCGGGCTGGGCCTGATCGTGCCGCGCATCGAGGCGATCCTGGAGGCCCCGTTCTCCCGGCTCCCGCAGCGCGCCCCGGGGCAGGACCGCGGCGGCTTCGTGCTCGGCCTGGTTCTGGGCACGGTGTACGTCCCCTGCGCCGGCCCGGTGCTGGCCGCGATCACGGTGGCCGGAGCGACGGGTCAGGTCGGCTGGGACACGCTCGCCCTGACCGGCGGTTTCGCCGCCGGCACCGCGCTGAGCCTGCTGGTCTTCGCGGTCGCCGGCAAGACCCTGACCAAGCGGGTCGCCGCGTTCCGCCGCCGTCAGCGCGGCATCCGGATCGCCTCCGGCGTCGCCGTGATCCTGCTGGCCGTGGGCCTGAGCTTCAACGTCATCGGCTCGGTCCAGCGGGCCGTTCCCGACTACACCACCGCGCTGAGCCACACCGTCGAGAAGCTGGTGTCGTCGAGCCCGCACACCACGTCGACCGCGAGCACGACCCTCGGGAGCTGCGTCGGCGAGGCCCTCTACAGCCTGCCGACCGGCGAGGCGCAGGACTGCGGGCCCGCCCCCGCCCTGGCCGGCATCAGCCGTTGGATCAACACCCCGGGTGACCAGCCGCTGACCGTCGCGAGCCAGAAGGGCAACGTCGTCCTGGTCGACTTCTGGACCTGGGACTGCATCAACTGCAAGCACGTCCAGCCGCACCTCAACGACTGGTACGCGAAGTACCACGACCAGGGTCTCGAGATCATCGGCGTCCACTCTCCCGAGTACAGCTTCGAACGCGACTACGACGGCGTCGTCAAGGCCGTCGCCCACGAGGACATCAAGTACCCGGTCGCCATCGACAATGACTACAAGACCTGGTCCGCGTACGGGTCCCAGGCGTGGCCCTCCCTCTATGTGATCGACGCCCAGGGCGTGGTCCGGTCGATCACGATCGGCGAGGGCGGCTACGACGAGACCGAGAAGCTGATCAACTCCCTGCTGCCCGAACGGATGTGAGCATCATGAGCCGACCACTCGTCTTGCTGCACGGCCTGACCTACGACAAGCGCCACTGGGACCCCGTGCTGGGCGAAATCGCCAAGATCGACCCCGGGCGTACGGCCCTCGCGCTCGACCTGCCCGGCCACGGTGACGCCCTGCGGCGAGACTCGTACGGCATCACCGACGTGGCCGGCGTGCTCCACGACCAGGTGGTCGCGGCCGGCATCGACGGGCCCGTCGTCCTGGCCGGGCACTCGATCGGCGCGGTCGTCGCCACCCGGTACGCGGCCCTCTACCCGGCCGCGGGGGTGCTCAACGTCGACCAGGTGCTGCTGCCCGGCCGGTTCTTCGCGACCCTGCGGGCGGCCGAGCCCACCCTGCGCAGCCCGCAGTGGCGCCAGGTGTGGAACCAGATGCTCGCCGGCATGGCCCTCGACACCCTGCCGCCCGACGCCCGATCGATCGTCGACACCGCCACTGACCCGCGCCCCGACCTGCTGCTCGGCTATTGGGACGAGGTGCTGCACGGCGACGACGCCGCCATCCGTGCGGAACGGACCGCAGACCTGCGCACCCTCGCCACGAACGGCACCGAGTACGAGTGGGTGACCGCGAAGGAACCCCCGGCGCCCTACGTGCAGTGGCTGACCGCCGCCCTGCCCCAGGTCAAGATCACCGTCATCCCCGGCAGCCACTTCCCCCACCTGGCCGGCCCGGCCCGCATCGCCCGAATCCTCACCGACGACCTGAGTTAGGACGGGCGCAGCGCAGAAGCGAGCTCGCGGCGCGACGTGATGCCGAGCTTGGTGAAGACCTTGCGCAGGTGCCGTTCGACAGTGCGCGGGCTCAGGAACATGGCGGCCGCGATGTCGGGATTGGTGCGCCCGGCGACGGCCAGCTTGGCGATCTGGCTCTCCTGCGGGGTCAGCGCGGCCACGGCGGCGGGCGCCCGGCTGCGGACCGTCTCACCGGTGGCGCCCAGCTCGCGACCGGCGCGGGCGGCGAAGCCCTCGGCCCCCATCGCGGTGAAGGCCTCGTGGGCCGCGCGAAGCCCGACCCGGGCCTCGGCACGCCGGTTCTCGCGGCGCAGCCACTCGCCGTGGAGCAGCCGTGCTGTCGTCGGCAGGGCCGCGATGCGCCGCTGGAAACCCTCCTCGACCCGCCCGGCCACCGGCTGGCCGCCGCCGCGCGCCCCGAACCCGAACGCCAGCTCGGCCGGGGTGAGCCCGCGCGGCAGCTCGATCAGCGCCAGGGGGTTGCCGCGGGTCTCGGCGACGATGCGGTCGCGCACACGGTCGTCGACCGGGCCGGGCAGGGCCTCGTCGAGCAGCGCGCGGGCGTCGGCGTCGCCCAGACCCTCGACGGGCAGCTCGGGCAGGCCGTCGAGCAGGTTCGCGGCCTCCGGCGTGCGCACGGCGAAAACCATGCCGACCGGTTCGGCGTCGAGGCGGCGGGCCACGAAAGTCAGGATCGTCATCGACATGCGGTCGAGCCAGTGCGCGTCGTCGACCACGCACAGCAGGGGCCGCTCGGCGAACAGGCCCAGCACGGCCAGGCCGACGAGCAGGGCCTCGGGCGGATGGCCCGCGCTGAGGCCGAACGCGGTGGCCAGCGCGTCGCGTTGCGGGCCGGGCAGGCGGTCGAGGTGGGGGAGCAGGGGTGCGCAGAGCTGCTGCAGGGTGGCGGGCCCCTAGGGTTTCGCGTGGGTCGTCCGCCGGGGTTCGTACCAGTCGGTTCCGACGGGCTCGCCGGCCAGGTTCCAGCTCCACGAGACGGTCGGTGTGATCCGCAGGAAGGTACCCGGCCCGATCATGCCGACCCGCTCGACGGGTCCGTCGGCGGTGCCGTAGACGCGGATCGAGCGGACGACGAACGGGTCGAAGGACACCAGATCGTCGACCACGAGAGCGACCCGCACATGGCCGGCCCGCACGTTGCGGAACTTGCGGGTGCCGAGGACGGTCCGTCCCGAGCCGCCCACCCAGAAGTAGCTTCCGTCGAACTCGAACGCGACCGGAACAACGTCCGGCTGTTCCTCGGCGCCGACGGTCGCGAGCCGGGCGATCGGCTGCGAGCGCAGGTACGCCACTTCTTCCGCGGTGAACGACATGACCGTTCCATCCCTTCCGTGCTGTCGAGTTCGGAACTTACCGGGTCAAGGCCGTGCGGAGCGCGTCGCGAGCCCTCTCCCGGAGCCAGGCGTGGCCGGTGTCGGTGTCTTCCCCGGCGGCTGTTCCCTCGCGGGGTGAGCCGGGCGACGGTGGCCGCGGCGATGGTGGAGGAGGCGGTCCGGCCGCGATTCCCCGGCGAGACCGTGACCGTGGTCCCGAGTTGAAGTGACCGCCGCGCCGGCGTGACCGTGGTCCCGAGTTGAAGTGACCGTGGTGCCGGGCTAGAGCGCCAGGCGTCGGTCGACGGCCGCCGGGCTGAAGACCTGCTCCCGCACCATCACCACGGCCCCGGCCACCCCCGCCCGGTCGCCCAGCGTGCTGGTCGTGACGACCAGCCGCCCGGTCGCCAAGGGCTGGGTGCGCTGCAGCAGCGACTCGTGCACGCCTCGCAGAAACTGTTCCCCGGTGTCGGCCAGGTCGCCCCCGACCACCAGCACGCGCGGGTTCAGCAGGCTGATCGCCGTGGCCAGCACCTCGCCGACCAGCAGCCCCGACCGGCGCACGACCGCGACCGCGGCCGGCTCGCCCTGGGCCACGAACGACACCACGTCGCGGCTCGTCAGCGCGGCGAAACCCTGGTCGCGCAGCTCGCGGGCCATCGCCGCCCCGCTGGCGATCGCGGCGAGGCACCCGACCGCGCCGCAGGCGCAGACCGCCGTCGAACCGCTTACCCGCACGTGCCCGATGTCGCCGGCCGCGCCGTCGGCGCCCCGGAACACCTCGCCGCCCGCGATGATGCCCGCGCCTAGGCCACTGCCGACCTTCAGGTAGAGCAGCGTCGACTCGTCCGGATAGTTGGCCTGGTGCTCGCCGAGGGCCATCAGGTTGGCGTCGTTCTCGAGGAACACCGGGGCGGCGAAGCGCTGGGCGAAGAAATCGCGTACGGGGTAGTCGCCCCAGCCCGGCATGACCGGTGGACGCACCACCCGGGCCTGGTCGAACTCGACCGGGCCGGGAACCCCGAGCCCGATGCCGCAGACTGAGCTGACCGTGCGGCCCGCCTTCTCGAGGAGCTTCCCGAAGCGCTCGGACACCTCACCCAGCACCGATTCGGGCCCGGCCGCGATGCGGCTCTCGAGCACCTGTTCGGCCAGGATCTCGCCGCGCGCGTTGGTCACCGCGACCCGCCCGTGGGTCACGCCCAGGTCGGCGGCGAGCACGGTCGGGGTCAGATCGTCGAACGTCAGCAGCGTCGGCGGGCGGCCGCCGGACGAGTTCGCCGTGCCGGCCTCACGCAGGTAGCCCGCGCCGATGAGCGCGTCAAGCCGGGCGGCCACCGTCGACCGGGACAGGTCGGTGATCTCGCCGAGCTCGCGGCGCGTGCCGACCCGCCCGTCCCTGATCAACTGGAGAAGATGACCGGCGCTGTTGGACGACACCTTGCTCAACCCTTCTCCGCTCCGGCGCTGAGCCCCTCGACGAGGAACCGCTCCGTGAGAAAGAACAACGCGATGATCGGAAGCGTCAGCACCACGGACCCCGCCATGAGAACCGTGGTCGGCACCTCGATGCTGCCGGACAACTGGGCGAGCCCGAGCGACACGGTCCACCGGTCACGGTCTTGCACGAGGAAGAGCAGCGCGAACAGGAACTCGTTCCAGGCGATCATACAGACGTACAGGGCGGTGGCCATGATGGACGGCATCGCCAGCGGCAGGCTCACCCGCCGGATGACACCGAAGCGGCTGCACCCGTCGAGCAGCGCCGCCTCCTCGAGACTGGTCGGGATCGTGTCGAAATAACCGCGCAGCATGTAGACCGCGACCGGGATGGTCTGAGCGACATAAACGATCGCGAGACCGACCAGGCTGCCACGCAGACCCACCCGGGCGAAGATGACGAACAGCGGGACGGCGACGACCACCGACGGGAACAGGTAGACGCCGAGGAACAGCGCCGAGATCTGCCGCCGGCCCTTGAAGACCAGACGACTGACCGCGTACGCCCCGGGAATGCTCACCGCCAGGGTGATGACGACGGTTCCCAGCGCGACCAGCAGGCTGTTACGGATGAGGGTCAGGAACCCCTGCCCGCCGTTGCTCGTCGAGCTCAATACCTGCTTGTAGGCGTCGACCGAGATGTCGACCGGGTTGATCGCCAGGTTGCCCGGGTCGAGCAGCAGGTCCTGAATGCTGCGTACGGACAGCAGCAGCATGTAGTAGAACGGCACGACCGACGCGAGTACGAGCAGCGCGATGACGATCCAGCGCACGTACGGAAGGACGGCGCGTTCGACGCGGTCCCGGGTGAGGCTGGGATCGCGGTCGGAGGAACGCGTCTTTTCAGGAGCGGGCCGGCTCTGGGTTGCCACCATTGCTACGAGTCTCCGTTCCAGCGGCGGGTCGCGCGGCGCTGGATGACCAGGAAGACCACCAGCACGAGGGCGAGGATGACGGCCTGCGCGCAGGCGGCGCTGACGTCCTTGCGGGAGGTAAGCAGCTCGAACACCCGCACGCTGACCACCTCGGTGCCGGAGCCGCCGCCGGTGAGCAGGTAGACGTCGTCGAACTTGCTGAACGTGAAGACGAACCGCAACGTGAACAGCACGACCATCGTCGGCAGCAGCTGCGGCAGCAGGATGTGCCGGAACTGCTGCAGCGGCGTCGCGCCGTCGACGTGGGCGGCCTCCTCGGTGTCCTTCGAGACCGCCTGCAGGCGCGCCATCAGGAACAGGAAGGCGAACGGGTAGTACCGCCAGGTCTCGAAGACGATGACGGTGAGCATCGCGGTCGAGTGCTGCGACAGGAACGGGATCGCCTCGCTCCAGCCCAGGAAACGCGTGCCCCAGTTGTTCACCACGCCGAACTGCGGGTTGAGCATCGTCGTCCACACGAAGGCCACAGCGACGACCGGGGCCACGTACGGAAGAAGGATGAGCCCGCGCACGATGGCGCGGCCCTTGAAGGGGCGGCGGACCGCGAGCGCGGCGATCAGACCGACCAGGATGGATCCGGTGGTCGCGCCGAAGGTGTAGAGCACGGTGTTCCACAGCGCCGACCAGAAGCCGGACGACTGGAAGACCTCGACGAAGTTGTCCAGCGTGTACTGGCCGAAGAACCCGGCGTACCGGATGTTGATCAGCTTGATGTCCTGGAACGCTATGGAGATCGCCCACAGCATCGGCACCAGGAGCACCAGGCAGACGATCAGCACGGTGGGCGTCACCAGGCTGACGCCGGCCCGGGCGTCACGCTGACGCAGGGTCAGTCTGCGGTTGGGCATGGATCCTCCCGCGGCCGGGCCCGCTCGTGGCGGGCCCGGCCGGCTGTCACTTTTCGATGGACTTGTCGATGTCGCGGACCGCTTCGGTGGCCTTCTTGGCCGCCTGCTCCGGGGTGCCGCCGTTGACCATGTCGTTGATGGCCTTCGGCACCGGCAGCTCACCCTGGGTGGCGCCGACCAGCGCGCCCTTGCCCTGGGCGAAGCCCCAGCGGTCGAACTTGTCCGCGCCGGCCTCGATGGTCTTGATGACGTCGGGGGAGTAGACGCTGCTCAGCGGGGCCTTCTTGTCGACGCCGGCGGAGAGCCCGCTCCACGCCTTCAGGTATTTCTGCGGGTCGTCGGTCGTACCCTTGCGGGTCGGGACCTTGCCCTCGGGGGCGAAGCCGAGCCAGTCGGTGTAGGCGTCGCTCATCATGTACTCGACGAACTGCTTGGCCGCCGACTTGTTGGCGTCACGGGTGATCGCCCACGAGACGACCTGGCCGAACTGGGCCGGCTGCCCGTCGGGGCCGCTGACCGGGCCGATGACGCCGGTGTTCTTGGCCAGGTAGGACGGGTCCTTCTTGCACTCGGGGCAGGTCGGCAGGGCGTCCTTGCGCAGCCCGGCCAGCTCGTCGAGCAGGAACGACGACCAGACGACCATGCCGGTCTTGCCGGCGAAGTAGTTGGCCCGGGTGGTGTCCACGTCCTGGTTGCCCTTGACCGAGTACTTGGTGGCCAGGTCGTTGTAGAAACGGAACGTGTTCACGCACTGCGGGCTGTCCAGCGTGACCTTGCCGGAGGCGTCGACGAGCTGGCAGCCGTTGCCCAGAGCGAAATACTCGAACGACTGGTGGGTGAACGAGTCGCCCGGCGTGGTGGAGAGCGCGATGCCGGTGTTGCCGCCGGTGGTGAGTTTCTGCGCGGCCGCGGTGATCTTGTCGAGCGTGTCCGGCGCCGGCAGGCCCGCCTTGGCGAACAGGTCCTTGCGGTAGAAGAGCAGCTGGGCCCAGGCGTCGCTGGGGACCGAGAGCTGCTTGCCCTCCGGGCTCTGGGTCAGCTTCAGGGCGGCGGGCGAGAACGTGCCGGCGCCCAGGTCGTTGACGATCTCGCCCGGCGTGGTGGTGTCGAGCAGCTCGTTGACGGCCAGCGACTGCACGCCCTCGGGCTGCAGCGCCGCGATCACGTCGGGCAGCTTGCCCTCGGCCGCGGCCGACGTCATGACCTGGTCGAACTGGTCCTCCGCGACGGCCACCACGTTGACCTTGATGCCCTTGGCCTCGCCGAACTTCGCGGCGATCTTCTTCATCGCCTCGACGCGGTCCTGGACGTCCTCGGTGGTCCACATGGTGATGGTCTTGCCATCGCCCTTGTCACCGCCGCCGTCCCCGTTGGCGTCCGGTCCGCTCGTGGTGCAGGCGGCGAGGGACGCAACGAGGGCGGTGGCTACGACTATGGATCTCGCGCGCATCTGCACCCTTTCTCCGAAACAACTTTCGCCACGGGCGGCGGGTTGTTCGGCTACATACGAGCGCAACTTTTGTGCGAGCGCAAGACGTAAGTCGAGAAAAGTTTCAGGCAGGTTTCGTGGCGGCCGGTGTCGAGGTGGCCGCCCCGGAGGCCGTCGCGACGGCGCTGGCCAGGGCGGTTTCGAGATTTTTGCGGGCCAGCAGGATGCCGTTCTGCACCGCTTCGACACTGCCGCTGTGGACCGGATCCTCGTGCTCGATCGACAGCACGCCGTCGAAGCCGCCGGCGACCAGTGTGCCCACGACGCCGGTCCAGTCGACGACTCCCAGACCCGGCAGCCGGTAGCGCCACCAGGCGTGATCCCACTCGTTCGACCGGTCCACGGCATTGCCGAGAAAACCGAAACGATCAACGCGACCGGCCAGAATCTCCACGTCCTTGGCCTGGGCGTGCCAGACCTTCCCCACGTACGGGGCTAGGGCCGCGACCGGGTCGATACCGATGCCGACCAGGTGCGACGGGTCGTAGTTGAGCCCCACGCCCAGCTCGAACATCCACTCCCAGAGTTCGGGCGAGTAGGCGAGGTTGGCCGGGTACCCGTCGGGGTGCCAGCCCGACATCAGGCAGTTCTCGATCACGATCTCGACCCCATTTTTCCGGGCCCGGTCGAGGAACTCAGGGAAGATTTGCTCCGCTTCACGCAGATTGTCGGCAACGGTCGCCGTGACGTCGCGGCCGATGAACGTGCCGACGGACGGAATCTCGAGCGCGGCTGCGGCGTCGATGCAGGCCCGCAAATGGTCGTGCCGGGCGGCCCGCTCGCGGCGGTTGTGGTGCAGGTGGTTCTCGTAGTAGGCGATCGACGAGATGCGTACGCCGGCCTCGCCGAGCTGCTCCTTCAAGCGCGCCACCGCGCGGTCGTCCAGGTTCTGAACGTCCAGGTGAGCGGGGTTGAGGCGACGAGGATCGTCGATCGGCCAGGCGGCCACCTCGATTGCCGGGAAGCCGGTCTCGCCGGCCCAGCGCACGATCTCGGGCAGCTCCAGGTCGCGGAGCGCGGCGGTCAGGAAACCGATCTGCACGGTGCCTCCTCGGATTTGCGGCTTGTGACGGCCGCAACTTGACTGATCGAAACGAGGGTTTAGTCTAACGGCCAGTCAAAAGTGGAGGCGTGATGCGACAGGTCGTGGAGTTCACCGGCCCGAACCAGGTGCGGCTGGTTCCCGAGGAGGCGCAGCCGCTGCGGCCCGGCATGATCCGGGTGCGGACCTGGTACTCCGGCATTTCCGCGGGCACCGAGCTGACCGCGTACCGCGGCACGAACCCGTACCTGACCAAGACCTGGGACCCGGTACGGCGGCTGTTCGTCGACGGCGAGCCCACGTTCGCCTACCCGGTCGCGGGCTGGGGTTACGAAGAGGTCGGCGAGGTCGTCGAGGTCGCTGACGACGTCACGACGTACGCGGTGGGTCAGCTTGTCGCCGGCATCTGGGGGCACCGCTCCGAGGCCGTGATCGACGCGGCCGCCCCGATCCACCGGCCGCTGCCCGCCGGGGTCGACCCGAAGCACGGCATCTTCGCCCGGCCCGGCGCCATCGCACTCAACGCCGTGCTCGCCGCCGACGTCCGTCTGGGTGAGACCGTCGCCGTCTTCGGCCAGGGCGTCATCGGCCTGCTCGCGACCCAGCTCGCCGCGCTCTCCGGCGGCACGGTCATCGCCGTCGACGCCATCGAGGGCCGGCTCGAGCTCGCTCTTCGCTTGGGGGCCACCGACACGGTGAACGCCCTGCACCCGGCCGGCGCCGGTGACGAGATCCGCAAGCGCACCGACGGCGGCACCGACTCGGCCATCGAGCTGTCCGGCAGCTACCGCGCCCTGCACGAAGCGGTCCGCAGCGTGCAGGTCGAAGGAAAGGTCGCCGCGGCCGGGTTCTACCAGGGCGACGGCGTCGGGCTGCGGCTCGGCGAGGAGTTCCACCACAACCGGGTGCAGCTCGTGGCCAGCCAGATCTCCGGCACGCCCATCCCGCTCGGCCGCCGCTGGGACCAGCCGCGCCTGGTCCGCACGTTCCTCGACCAGGTCGCCACCGGCCGGCTCGACGTCGCCCCCCTGATCAGCCACGTCGTCGACGCCACCGAGGTGGCCGACGCTTTCGCCCTGCTCGACGAACGCCCCGCGGAAGCGCTCCAAGTGGTCCTGCGCTTCCCCGCCGCTCGTCAACTCGAAGGAGAAACCCGATGACCTCGCTGGCCGACCGCATTTCCTGCCAGGAGCAGCTGCTGCCCGGCGACACCCTGCAGCAGAAGTGGGACTTCGCTCAGCAGGCCGGGTTCGCCGCCATCGAGCTGCGCGGCAAGGGCGACCTCGCGTTCGAGGCGCGGCTGCCCGAACTGCGCCAGGCGGTCGCCGACGGCGTGGTCATGCCGACCGTGTGCGTCGAGATGCTGCACTTCATCGGCGACTTCGACGCCGATCGCCGCAAGGACGCCATCAAGCAGATGCGCTCGCAGCTCTCGGTCATCGGCGAGGTCGGCGGCATCCTGGCGATGACCCCCGCCTCGTACGGTCAATTCTCCCGCCGGCTGCCCCCGTTCGAGCCCCCGCGTACGCCCGAGGAGGACCGCGCGGTGCTGCTCGAGGCGCTCACCGAACTGGGCGAGCACGCCGCCCGCGAAGGTGTGACGATCGGGCTCGAGCCGCTCAACCGATACGAGAACCACATGGTGAACACCCTGGCCGACGCGGTCTCGCTGTGCGCCGAGGTCGGGCTCGCGTCGGTGAAGGTCGCCGCGGACACCTACCACATGAACATCGAGGAGGCCGACCCCGCGGCGTCGTTCGTGGCCGCCGCGCCGTGGATCGGGCACGTGCAGGTCTCCGACTCCAACCGCCTCGAGCCCGGCGCCGGCCACATCGACTGGGCGCTCACCCTCGGCACCCTCGACGCCATCTCGTACGCGGGAACGCTCGCCTTCGAATGCCGCCTGTCCGGCCCGAACGACGAGGTGCTGCCCCGCGCCGTCGCCAAGCTCCGAGGCTCGGCCCTGTGACCACGGTGGAGGCTGTCTCGACGGACTCGTTGCGCCGGGACGCCGTACGCACCCTGATCGGAAACTGGCGTGGCGGGTCAACCGTGCCCACCGCGTCGCTCTACCCCCACCAGTGGAGTTGGGACTCGGCCTTCAACGCGATCGGCTGGGCCCACATCGCGCCCCGCCGCGCCTGGGCCGAGCTCTCCGGCCTGCTCGGCGCGCAATGGGCCGACGGCCGCGTACCACAAATTGTCTTTGATCCAGCCGTACCGGAGGACGCCTACTTCCCGGGCCCCTGGTACTGGCGGCCGATGCCGCCGTCCGGCCCACCGCCAGGGGTTCGGACGAGCGGCATCGTGCAACCACCCATGCACGCGGGCGCCGCGCTGGCCGTCGCCGGGCACGACCCGTCGGCGCTGGGGCGGCTCTATCCCCGCCTGGTGCGCTGGCACGACTACCTGTGGGAGCGCCGCCTGGTGTCCCGCTACGGGCTGATCGCGATCGTGCACCCGTGGGAGTCCGGCCTCGACAACAGCCCCGCCTGGGACGCGCCCTTGCGGGCCGTCCCCGCCGTGGACGTCGACGTGATCGCCGGGCACCGCCGCGACCTGCTCCACTCCCGGTCGGCGCACCGCCCCAGCAACGAGGACTACGCTCGGTATTCGCTGCTGGTGCGCGAATACCGGGACGGCGGCTACCTGGACAACTTCACCGACCTGCGCTTCTGCGTCCTCGATCCGCTGATGAACGCGGTCTTCGCGTGGTCGTCCCTGGCGCTCGCCTCGATCGCCACCCGCCTGGGTTTCGACCCTTCACCCCACCACGCGCGGGCGGCGCAACTCACCGAAAGCATCGAGGAGCACCTCTGGTCGCCGTCGCTGCGCTCGTTCGCCGCTCTGGACGTGCACACCGGTGCGCTGCAACCCGTGCGTACGGTCGGGGGTCTGACGCCGTTGCTGCTGCCCGGTCTCTCGGCCGGCCACGCGGACGCACTGGTGTCGACCCTGACCGGCCCGGCTTTCGCCCTCGGCGCGGGTGCGACCGGCGTCCCGAGCTACGACCTGACGGCCCCCGATCTGGACCTGTCGCGCTATTGGCGGGGCCCGACGTGGGCCAGCACGAACTGGCTCGTGTGGAAGGGCTTGCAGACGTCGGGCCGCGAAGACCTGGCCCGGGTGCTGGCCTCGAACATGGTCGACCTGGTGGCCGGTGCGGGCCTGCGCGAGTACTTCGACCCCACAACGGGCGAGGGCCTCGGCGGCGCCGACTTCACGTGGACGGCCGCCCTGCTGCTCGACGTGCTGTCCTCCTTGAAGGACGACAGGTAGGGCGCTCCTAGGTGCGGCCGGGTGGTCGCGGGCTTGCCGTGCCCCGCGACCACCCGGCCGCAGCAATCGCAGGCAACGATGTCCGCCCGCCTGGGAAGTCGCGCAACCACCGCCCCGCAGCAGCCCTCGAAAGCTAAGCCCCCGCCAACCGGGCGAAGTGCTCAGCGACCCCCCGCCGAGAATTGACGCCCCACTTGGCATAGATGTGTCGAACATAGGTGACCACCGTGTGAGGCGACACGAGCAGTTCGTCGGCGATCTGCTGGGTGGTGAGCCCGGCCGAGATGCGCTGTGCCACCTGGAGTTCGCGCTGGGACAGCCCCGACGGATCGTCCTCGGGCGGCTTCGGGCGTTTGTGGACTCCGCGGCCTCGCAAGGTATGCAGGACCCGGTTCGCGTCGCGGGTCGCCCCGTGTTCCTCGAAAAGTCGCAGGGCTTCGGAGAGAGCAAGAACATCGTCGTCGGCCAGCATGCCGGCTGCCTCCAGCAGGCGCGCCGTCACCAGCGGCCGCCCCACCGGCCGCACCTCCTCAGCCGCGGTCAGCAGCAAGGCGGCCGAGCCGTCCCGGATACCCCGGGTGGCGGTGGCGACAGCGGAAACCAGTGCGTTGCCCGGGTTGAGAGAGGCCCGTTCGCCCGCCACCGAGGCCACCAGTGAAAGCGACGCACGATCGTCCACGAGCCGGCAGATGTAGGCCAGCGTGATGTCGTCCGCGAAGTCGGACGGGGTAGTCATCGACGGCACGGGCTCCCGCAGCGAGGCCAGCGCCGACGCGGCCTGAGCATGGGCGTCCGACGGCCGTCCCCGTTCCAGCGCCTCAAGGGCCAAACTCCACCGCCCCGTACGCGTGAGCCCGACCCCCGAAGCCAGTTGCTGAATGAGCGGCCGTACGGTGTCCCGCAGCGAGATGTCCCCGGTCCGCAGCGCGATCCGGTGCAGCACAACCCCCGCCGTGGCGTTCGCGAAATCTCCCAGCCCGAGCTGCGCCCCCAGATCGAGCACAGTCTCGGACTGGGTGCGCGCGTCGTCGAGCCGCCCGAGGTCATACAACGTGCGGGCACGAACCATCATCCAGTACGCCTCCGCGATCACGTTGTGCGCCGCGCGCGCCGCGGTGACCCCCTCGTCGGTGAGCCGGAGCGCTTCCGAGCACTGTCCCGTGACCGTACGCATGAACGCCGTCCACAAACCCTCAGGCAGCCACAGCCCCGCCACCGTTCCCGCGCGGGCCACGCGTTCCAGCGCTTGCCGCTGCAGGCGGTCGGCCGCGTCGAAGTGTCCTTGGTTGAAGGCAAGTACCGACGAAGTGGCGTCGATCGTGGCCAGGGCCAGCCCGTCGCGGTCCTCGTCGGCGACCGCCCGGGCGGCTTCCAGGCTGCTCAGCAGGCCGGCCGGGTCGGCCTTGTTGGCGAAGTTCAGGGCCCGTACGGCCAGCAACTGCACCCGGGTCTCGTCGGAGATCCCGGGAATGGCCAGGGCGGCCCCGGTTTCGGTGATGGCCGCGTCGAAATCCGATTCGGTGAGCTGACGGGCCACGGCCAGCCCGGCGCGGGCCCGCGCGTCGGCGCTCAGCAGCGGCCGCAGCGTACGGCTGATCTCCATGGCCTCTTCGACCTGACCACCGGCCAGCACGAGCGGGAGCAGCGCGGCGACCCGGTCGGCGTGCTTGGGGTGGCCCGCTGTGAGCCGGGCGCCGAGAACGGCCAGGTCGGCCGCGCCCCGCATGTCGGTGCTGGCGAGCTGGTTCGCGGCCAGGAAGAGCAGTTCGAGGGAGTCGTCGTCGCCGGCCTCGGCGACCGAGGCGATCGTCGCGGCCAGGGTGGCGACCCCTTCGCCCGCGTGCAGGCGCCGCCGCAGCACTTCGCGGGCCATGGCCCGGCGCAGCGTGGGGGTGAGGCTGTGGGTCGCCGCCGTGTGAACGGTGTCGTGCCGGAAGGCCAGCGACGTCCCGGTGTCCACGAGGAACCCGTGATCGAGCAACTCCTGGATCGCTGGGGCCGCTTCGGTGGCCGTCCGGCCGATGATGTCGAGCACGCCGCCGAGCGGGAAGTCGCGACCGTAGAGGCTCCCGACCTGGCAGATCCGCAACGCGTCCTGACTTACCTGCCGCAGGCGGTCGCGGGCCGACATGCCGAAGCGGGCGGGCAGCGTGTCGTCCACGATGTCGATCAGACCGCGGGCCGGCCGCAGCAGGCCTTCCTCTTCGAGCCCGCGCAGCAGTTCGAGGACGAGCAGCGGGGAACCGGCGGCCCGCTTGATCGCGTTCTCGACGCCCGGGCCCGGCATTCCGCCCAGGGCGTCCAGCGCTATCGCGTCGACGGCGGCCTGGTCGAGGGGCGGCAGCTCGACGACAGGGGAGATCCGTGAAAGGAAGCGCTGATGGGCGGGGCTGTAGACCCCGGTTCGGGTGGCCAGGAGCCAAGAGACCGGGACGCCCTGCAGATCGTGGATGAGCGCGGTAACAGCGGAGAGGGAACCGGCGTCCAGCCACTGCAGGTCGTCGACGACGACGAGTATTCCCGTACGCCCCGCGGCGACCTCGAGGCGGTCGGCGAGCAGGCGGGTCAGCCAGTACTGCGGGGCGGCCCCGCGCATGACCGTCTGCAGATCGTCGGGGGTGAGCAACCGCGACGCCGCGTCGACGAGAGCGCCGAGTGGTGTCAGCGCCGAGTCGGCGTCGGGCGTGACGACCATCGTCGCCCACCCGCGCCCTTCGGCGGCCTGCAACCCGTACTGGAGCAGTCTGGTCTTCCCGATGCCCGGCTCGCCGGCGAAGACCGTCACCGCGCGTTCGCCCGTGAAGCCCTGATCGATCTCGCGGGTCTCGTCGGCCCGGCCGCGAAGGGGCACGTGGTAGCGGTCGAACACCGGATAAAAGTAGCCTGCCCGCCTCGAAAAGACCACGTGACCAGGGCGTACGCAAGATCGGAGGTGGACTGCATGCGAGGTGCGTGCTGTGTCCGGGGGATGTGGCGCGCGGCGTGAGCGGCGAACGTTGCCGTTGTGGGTGACACGGGGTCACCCCGCACGATGGAAGGACTTTTCCGATGGCTGCAATGGTTCGCGACGACCTGGTGCTCTCGCACGCGGTGGTGACCGCCGACGTGACCGCACCGTTCGAGTACGTCGACATCGAGCAGTGGCTGAAGACGTTGCCCACGCACGAATACCAGCGCTGCGCGCCCGGCGATCACAAGGCGGCCGGCTACACCGTGGACGACGACGGCACACCGATGTCCATCAACGTCGAGATGATCGGCACCGGGCTGGTCATCCAGCAGTACCGGTTCGAGGTGGCCAGCCCGCACTACTGCAAGATGGTGTCGATCTCCGACGTGCTCTCACCGGCCGGCTGGACCACCACGCAGGTCATCTGGGAACTCGGCATCGAGCAGCTCCAGGGCGACCAGCTCCGGTATGTGAACACTGTCACGTCGCACCCGACCGAGGACTTCCTGAAGTTCATCACCGCGAGCGGTCAGACCTTCGAGGACGCGGCGGCCGCTCGTCAGCACGCGTCCGGTGAGCACTGCGAGGTCGAGACCCCGCATTACGCGCAGAGCATCGCGAACTTCGCGAAAGCCCGCGCCGAAGCCGCCTGATGATCTCGGCGATCCGGTTCAACCACCCCGGCGGCCCGGCCGTGCTGCGTCTGGTGCGGGTCGAGCGGCCCGAGCCGGGGCCGGACGAGGTACGCATCGGGGTCGCGGCAGCCGGCGTGAACAACGCCGACCTGCTCGAACGCCGCGGCCAGTACCCCGTACCGCCCGGTGTGCCGCCCGGGCTGGGCCTGGAGGTCGCGGGAACGATCACCGCCGTCGGCCCCGACGTGACCACCTGGCGCCCGGGGGATCAGGTGTGCGCGCTGGTGGCCGGGGGCGGCTACGCCGAGGAGGCGATCGCGCCCGCCGCGCAGGTGATGCCGGTCCCGGAGGGCCTGAGCATGGTCGAGGCGGCGGCCCTGCCCGAGGTCGCCTGCACGGTCTACTCCAACCTCGCGATGATCGCCGGTCTCACCGGCGGACAGACGGTGCTGATCCACGGGGCCGGCGGCGGAATCGGGTCGTTCGCGATCCAGTGGGCGACGGCGATCGGCGCCCGCGTCATCACCACCGCGGGCAGCGAGGCCAAGACGAAGGCGGCGCTCGCGCTGGGCGCGGTCGCCGCCGTCAACTACCGGACCGACGATTTCGTCGCGGCGGCCCTCGACGAGACCGGGGGCCGCGGCGTCGACGCGATCCTCGACATCGTCGGAGCCACCTATCTGCGCCGCAACCTGGAGTGCCTCGCACCGGACGGGCACCTGGTCGTGATCGGCGGTTCGGTCGGCCCGGTCAGCTTCGACCTGTGGGAGCTGCTGTCGCGGCGGGCCAGCATCTCGGCCACCCTGCTGCGCGGCCGCCCGGCCGGACAGAAGGCGGCCATCGTCGCCGGAGTCACCCGCGATGTGCTTCCGCTGGTCGCCGCGGGCAAGATCCGGGCGGTCGTCGACACCGTCTTCCCGCTGGCCGAGGCCGACCGGGCCCACGAGCTGCTCGAGTCGGGGCAGACGGTCGGCAAGGTCGTGCTCAGCCTGCCCGGAAGGCGTTGAGGACGAGGCCGGCGTAGCGCCGCCAGCTCGCCGGGTCACGCTCGTCGAGCGTGATGAGCTGGCGGACCGCGCCGCAGAGGATCACCCGGACGTCGGTGCGGCCGGCGTCCGGGCGGATCGGGCCGAACGCCTTGGCCCGCTCCAGCAGCTCGCCGATCAGGTCGAGCAGCTCGGCCGCCTGGGGCAGCTCACCGGCGAAGAACGCGTCGGCGAGCACCCGGTCGGCCGCCAGCACCTCGAACAGGTGGGGAAGATAGGAGACCAGTTCGGCGTACGGGTCGTCGCCCTCGAGAGCCTGCCGGGTGGCCGCGTCGAGGGTTCCGAACTGCGCACCCACCACCGCGATCACCAGGTCTTGCTTGGAGGGGTAGCTGCGATAGACGGTGGCCTTGCCGACCCCGGCCCGCTCGGCGACCTGCGGCACGGTCACGCCCAGCCCGTGCTCGGTGAAGAGTTCCCGCGCGGCGGCGATCACCCGGGCGTGGTTGCGCCGGGCGTCGCTGCGCCGCGCGGCCGGTGAAGTGGTCACGCTCTCAGTGTGGCCGACGCGCGCGGGATCAGGGTGGCCGCCACCATCGCGATCACCGTCGCGGCCGCGCTGAACAGGAACGCGATCGTGAAGTTGCGCTCGTGGGTCACAGCGCCGGCCGCGAGGATGCCGGCCAGGATCTGGGTGCCGACCGACGAGCCGACCGAACGGACCAGGGCGTTGACCCCGGCCGCCTCGGCCGCCCGTTCCGCCGGCACCTCCCCGACGATCATCGTGGGAATGATCGCCAGCGCCAGGCCGACGCCGACCAGCGCGACGAACGACCAGGCCAGCACGAGAACCTGATTGCCGTGCCACACGCCGAGCAGGGCCATGCCCAGCGCCGTGATCCCGGCCGCCGCGGCCAGCGTGGGCCGGCCGCCGTACCGCTTGTGCAGGATCGCGGCGATCGGGCCGCCCGCCATCATCGCCAGGCTGCCCGGCGCGAGCAGCAGACCGGCCCGGGTGGCGTCCACGCCGAAGCCGTAGCCGGTGCTCACCGGGGCCTGGGCGAGCTGGGGGACCAGCACGAAGGCGCCGAACATGCCGATCCCGACCAGGAACGTCGTGATGTTGGTGACCAGCACGGCCGGGCGGGTCAGCAGGCGCAGATCAGCCAGCGGGGACGCCGTACGCCGCTCGACCAGGCCGAACAGGACCAGCACGGCCAGCCCCGCGAAGAGCAGCACGAGAGTGCGTCCCGACGTCCAGCCCCACTCGTTGCCGCGGCTGACCGCGAGCAGCGGAAGCGTCACGCCGAGGCCGAGCAGCAGGGCGCCGGCCAGGTCGAGGCGCCCACCGGCGGGCCTGGCTTCATCCGAGGGCAGCGCGAGCGCGACCGCGAGCCCGGAGCCGGCGGCCAGAACCGCGGTGATCCAGAAGATCCAGGTGTACGAGGTGTGGTCGACGATCAGTCCGCCGAGGACCAGCCCGAGGCCAGTGCCGACCCCGAAGATCGCCGAGATGATCCCGATCGCGTGGGCGCGCCGCTCGGCCGGGAAGGCGGACCGGGCCACGGCCACGCCCAGCGGGATGATGCCGCCGCCGGCGCCCTGCAGCACCCGTCCGGCGAGCACGAGCCCGAGGTTGTCCGAGACCGCGCTGAGCACCGAGCCGGCCGCGAAGACGATCAGGATCGCGATCAGCAGCCGGCGCCGGCCGAACAGGTCGCCGAGCCGGCCGATCACGGGGGTGAACACGGCCGACGCGATCAGATAGGCGGTCAGTGTCCAGGTGACGCTCTGGCGGTCGGTGTGCAGCGCGGAGGCCAGGGCGGGCAGCGCGGGCAGCACGGTGGTCTGGGCGAGCGCGGTGGCCAGGGTACCCAGCCCGATCGCGGCGAGCGCGGGGGTCGCGTTCTTCATGGTTCTCCCGAGGAGCAAGTGGACTCGCAAGTCCGTTTCTGTCAGAGTAAACGGACTCATGGGTTCGTTTAATCCTCGGGGAGGTTTGCCGTGACCGAGGTCTACGGACAGGCGGCTGTAATCTGGGCCACCGCGCTGAACTCTCGCGCCCACCGCACGTCGGACTCTGGTGACAGAGGCGGAGCGGCGCCGACGTCCCCAGAGCCGCCGGAGCCGGGTGGCGAAAACCTCGCACGTCACCCGGCTCTGGCATCCAACCTCTACGGACGGGTCAACAGGCCCGCGTGATTACCCTTGATGATCTTCACGCCGGCCTTGCGGAACACCGCCTTGCGCACGAAGCCGGGCAGGTTGCGGGCCTTGTCGCGGCGGTGGTTCTGCTCGAGCACGAAGGCCACCCGCTCGGAGCGACGCGCCCGGTAACGGTCGAGCGCCTCGGGCACCGGGCCGTCGGCCAGTTCGTCGGCCAGCACGAGCGCGTCCTCCAGGGCCATCGCGCCGCCCTGGGCCATGCTCGGCGAGCAGGCGTGCGCCGCGTCGCCGATCAGCACGACCCGCCCCGAGACCCAGTCGGCGCCCTCGATCTCGTGCAGCGGCGCGAAGTAGGCGTCGGCCGCGTGTTCGAGCAGGTCCGCGACGTTGAAGTCGGCGAACAGCTCGCGCCAGTCGCCGGCCGGAGCCGCCGGGGAGGCGCTGTTGATCGCCGCGAAGCAGTAGACCTGGCCGTCGCCCACCGGCACGGTCAGGAACGTGCGGCCACGATTGCCCAGCCGCGCCACCCACGTCTCACTCGCGTCGCCGGTCGGGGCCAGGAAACGCCAGCAGATCTGGTCGAGGAACTTCCTGCCCGTACGGGGGAAGATCGCGCGCCGTACGGCGGAGTCGATGCCGTCGGCGCCGATGACCACGTCGTAGCGGTCCTCGGAACCGTCGGAGAACTCGACCGTGCCGTCCGCGCGGGCCTCGGTGACGGCTGCGCCGAGGCGTACGCCCGAACTGCCGGCCGCCGCACCCAGCAGAGCGTGCAGGTCGGAGCGGCGGATGGCCCGGCTCTCGCCGACCTCGCTCCAGATCTCGCTCAGGTCGAAGCCGGTCAGCAGCGCGCCGGTGCGGTCGCGGATCTCCTGCCGCCGCACCGGCGCCGAACGACGGTCGAGCTCGTCGCCGAGACCGAGGTCACGCAGAGCCCGTACGGCGTTGGCGGGCAGGTAGAGGCCGGTGCCGCCGTCGCGCGGGGTGGTGTCACGTTCGGCCAGGTCGGCGTCGACACCGCGCGAGGCGAGGGCGAGCTTGGTGGCCAGGCCGGCGAGGCCGCCGCCGGCGATGAGGATGCGCAAGGTGGTCACCGGGTGGATTCTCCTCCGAAGGCCGCGGGACCCCACTCCCACTCCACAATCCAGCGAAATGCGGCACGTACCGACTCGTCGTCGTCGAGGTCCACCGTGAACGGCCGTTCCGGCAGCGGCTCGGCCATCGGGTAGAACGGGCCGTGGTCGTCCTCCGCGAGGGAGGCGAGGGCCTGCAGCAGGTATTGCGTCCAGCGCCTCATCAGGAGGCCTCCTCGAGCCGGCTCAGATTCGCCTCGGACCAGTTCTCGATCGCCCGCAGCACCGGGCCGACCGAACGGCCGAGGTCGGTCAGCGAATACTCGACTCGCGGCGGATGCCGCATGTAGAGCTCGTGCGAGACCAGCCCCGCCGCCTCCAGCTCGCGCAGCCGCTGGGCGAGCATGGCCGTGCCCAGCGGGCGCAGGCGGCGCAGCAGGTCGGCGAAGCGCAGCGGGCCACTCTGTTCGAGCAGCCAGAGGATGTGCGGCGTCCATCGCGGGAACAGCAGCTCCAGCGCCGGGGACAGCGGGGTTCCGCTGGTCAGGACTGATCTGGTCACACCCGGATCTACGCTTTTCGGCCTCGCATGTTCACCGGCGCAACCGTGAGACCGCCCACGTCAGGCGGCCCGCAGCATCGTCCAGTCGGAACGGGTCTTGAAGCCGAGCCGTTCGAAGAAGGGCACGGTGTCGTCGCCGGAGTGCAGATAGGCCGTGTGAGCCCCGGCCGACGCGCCGCGGCGCAGGATGGCCTCGGTCAGCACGCGGCCGTAGCCCTGCCCGCGATAGTCCGGGAGTACGCCGATGTTGGCCAGCCCCCAGTGCGACTGGGTGAGCAGACCGGCACCGGCCGCGACGGCCAGGCCACTGGTGGTCTCGGCCACATAGGCCCCGATCTGCGGATTGGCCAGCACCTCGGCGGTGTAGACGCGGGCGACAGCCTCGGCCGGGCAGCCGAACGAACGGCCCACTACCTCGGCGAACGTCTCGTACTCGTCGCTGGCGAGCCGGCGGATCAGGGCGAGATCGGACGGCACCGAGCCGGACGAGGTGCGACCCTCCAGCTCGGTCACCATGAACATCTGTCCCTCGCCGCTGGTCAGGCCGAGCCGGGTGGCGGCGGACCGCTGCCGGGGCCGGCTGCGCAGGTGAGCGCGGTGGCGGGAGGTGGCCAACATCTCGACGGCGGCGCGGAAAGCGCGAGCGGCCGATTCGGTCGAATTATGGCGTTGCATGGGACCCTCGGGTGATGCGAAACCGGCGGTGTCAACGGTGACGCCTCTTTCTTTACGCCGGGAACAGTAGCTCGCAAATGACCCCGCGTGGTCGTGACTGGAATTTCGTCACAGCGCCTCGAGGCCGCCGCCGGTCTGCACCATCTCGCGCAGCAGGTCCTTTCTGACCTTGCCGGCGTTGTTGCGGGGCAGCCGTCGCATCACCTCGAGACGGCTCGGCTGGTACCACTCGGTCATGCCGGCCTCGGTGAGAAAGGCGCGCAACTGCTTCAGCGTGGGAACCGGCCGGTGGGCGGCGATGACCGCGCAAGCCCGCTCGGCGCCCGCCTCGTCGAGGTAGCCGACCACCGCGACGTCGTCGATCGCGGGGTGCTCGCGCAGCAGGTTCTCGACGTCGCTGACCGGGATCATGAAGCTGTCGCCGATGCGGTCGGCGACCCGGCCCATGATGCGGATGCCGCCCCGGCCGTCGTCGACCGCGAGGTCGCCGGTGTCGTACCAGCCGTCGTCATGATCGTCGAGCACACTCAGGTGGCCGGTGTCGCGGCCCATCGTGGCCAGGGTGACCCCGGCCCCGCGAACGAACAGCCGGGCGGGCCCGTCGTCGGGCGTACGCAGATCGATCTCCAGGCCGGACCCCGGCGAGCCGTCGCTGCGGGCGCCCCACCCGGCGGGATCGGTGTCGCGGGTCCACGTGTGCGCCGCGACCTCGGTCATGCCCCACAGGGTGCGCAGCGGCAGACCGAGGGCCCGAGGGACGTCGCGGACCAGGTGCGTCGGCACTGTGGTGGCGCCGGTCACGGCGAGCCGCAACGGCGGGCGGGGGAGCGGGTCGCGGCTCAGCGCGCGCAGCAGATCGTGGAAGAACGCGGGCGCGGCGAACATCGCCGTGACGCCGGTTTCACGCACCGCGCGCAGGGCGGTCTCGCCCTTCCAGTCGTCCAGCAGCACCGAGCCGACACCGGTCAGCAGCGGGATGGCGATGCCGTAGAGGATGCCGCCGATGAAGGCGAGCGAGTGCGGGATGAACAGCGTGTCGCCCGGCCGGATGTCCTCGGCCGACGACATCGCCGACACCCCGGCATAGATCGTGTTGAAGCTGTGCAGCACGGCCTTCTGCTCGCCCGAGGTGCCGCTGGTGAACAGGATGAGGGCGAGCCGGTCCGGGTCCTCGTCGGCGTCGGCCAGCCCGGTCGGAAAACGCTCCTCCCAGGGGGTGCGCTCGAAGTACTCGCCGAAATCGATCTCATCTTCGGCGGCCTTCCCGACGACCACGCGGTGCCGCAGCGCGGGGAGTTTCGGGGCGACGGAGGCCAGCGCGGCGGCGTGCCCGTAGCCGGCCCACTCGTCCATCGTCACGCAGACGGTCGCGTCGAGCCGGGCGAGAATCCGGCCCAGTTCCCGCGCACGGATCGTCGGCAGGATCGGTGCGGTCACCGCGTCGATCCGCGCGCAGGCCACCATCAGCGCGCTGACCTGCCACAGGTTGGGCAGCCAGATCGCGACCACGTCACCGGCGCCGACCCCGAGCGAGCGCAGGGCGGCGGCGAAGCGCTCCACCAGGGCGGCATATTCCGCGTACGTCACTCGCCGCGACTCGGCGCCGTCGCGGTACTGCACGATCGCCGTCGCGTCCGGTCGCTCCTGGCTCCAGCGCAGCAGATCGGAGACGGGGCCGGTCTGGCGCCACAGTCCCGCGGCACGGTATCGCCGGACCAACCGGGCCGGCGCGCGGAAATCCCGCAAGTTCGGAAACACACGGGTACTACGGAGGTGACCTACAGAAGTTCATTTCTGTAGTGACCGGCACACCGCCCCGGCTGTTCTCGACCGGCGCCGGCAACCCCGAAAGCGGATCAACCGTCAACGGGACGTGACAAGCACTGAAGTAGAAGCCGACCTTACCCGGGGCCGGCAAGCTTTGAAGCGGCGACGACGACGCCGGCACAACGCCCTGGGCACGACGGCCACGGTGATCGCCCTGGTGGCTGCCTGGGTCGGCGGCTTCCACCTGGCCCAGCGGACACCCCCGGACCCGACCGTCGCACAGCCTCCGTTGTCGTCCGGAACCGAACTGACCTGGTACCGCGGCCCCCAACCCAAGGGCTTCACCCTCACCCGCATCCCGGCCGGCTGGCGCCCCCAACGCGACGACGCCTACGTGCTGCTGCTCGCGCCGCCCGTCCCGGTCGCGCCTTCCGGTTCCCTTCCGCCCTCCACCTCCGTTCCGCCGTCTGGTTCCCCTCCCGCCTCCGCATCTGTTCCGCAGCCCGGTTCCCTCACGCCTCCCGGTTCCCTCACGCCTCCCGGCGCCACCCCTCCGCCCTCGGCTCCGCGCGTGTCCTCCGCTCCGCGCACGCCCTCCGCCCACCTTTCGCCCGGGGCGGGCGGTCCGGAGGACTTCAGCGGCAAGATCGCGGTCATGTTGTCGTCGACCGATGTCGATGAGCCGGGGCGGGCGGGGCTGCGGGTCGGGGTCGGCGGGCAGGAGGGGGTGCTGGTGCGCAGCCTGCTCGGCGAGTCGGCCGACGGCGCGCCGTCGGTGAGCGCGGACGGCGAGACCGGATGGGAGCTGTGGGTACGGGAACCCGCCGGGCCCTACCTGGTGATCCAATTCGGTCAGGGCGTGGGGCTGAGCCGCAGCCAGATGATCTCGTTGGCGGCCGGTGTTCACCCGCTGCCCGGCGCGATGCAATCCTCTGGTTGAACTTCTGTAGAAACCTCCTACAACGGTCAACGGATGGAAAGGATCAAGGTTCAAATCGATGTTTTTCTTGACCTCTGACTACTGCGCACACGACAAGGGGCGCGGTGGCTACCGTTCCCCCCGTGACTGAGAAACCGGCCGGCCTTCTCGCCGCCCGATACCGCCTCGTCAAATCGCTCGGCGAGGGCGGCATGGGCGTCGTCTGGGAGGCGCGCGACGAGCTTCTCGATCGTGACGTGGCGGTGAAGGAACTGGCCCCCAACGGGCTGTCCGAGGCCGAGCTGGGCGATCTGCGCGAGCGCGCGATCCGCGAGGCCCGGGCCATCGCCCGCGTCGACCACCCCAACGTCGTGCGCATCTTCGACGTGGTGCACGACGACGATGACGCGCCGTGGATCGTCATGGAGCTCGTCCGCTCGCGCTCGCTGCACGACGTCGTCAACGAGGACGGCCCGGTCACCCCCGAGCGCGCGGCTGAGATCGGCCTGGCCGTCCTGTCCGCGCTGCGGTCCGCCCACGACGCCGGCATCCTGCACCGCGACGTGAAGCCGGCAAACGTCCTGCTGGCCACGAACGGTCGCATCGTCCTGACCGATTTCGGTCTCGCCGAGATGGCCGGCGACTCGGCCATGACCCGTACGGGCGTGGTGCTGGGCTCCCCGTCCTACCTGGCCCCCGAGCGCGCCCTGGACGAACAGCCCGGCCCCGCCGCCGACCTGTGGTCCCTGGGCGCGACGCTCTACGCGGCGGTCGAAGGCCGCCCGCCGTACGAGAAGTCGTCCCCCATGGCGACGCTGGCGGCCCTGATGGTCGAGCCCTCTCCGCCGCCGAAGCAGGCAGGCCCGCTGCGCCCGGTCCTCGACGCCCTGCTCCGCAAGAACCCGGCCGAACGAGCCACTCCCGACGAAACAAAACGCCTGCTCCAGGCCGTAACAAGCCCCGACGCCACCACCGCGGGTACGCCCGCATCAGTCCCGCAGACTTCGGCCGCCCCCGCGTCGGGTGCCCCTGCCTCGGCCGCGCCCGCGTCGGGTGCCCCTGCCTCGGCCGCGCCCGCGTCGGCCGCCTCCGCGTCGGGTGCCCCTGCCTCGGCCGCGCCCGCGTCGGCCGCCTCCGCGTCGGATGCCCCTGCCTTGGCCGCGCCTGCGTCGGGTGCGCCCGACTCGGCCGCGTCCGCGCTGACCGCGAATGCTCCCCAAACGGCCCCAAACCCCTCGGTCGCGCCATCGTCATCGTCCAGCGGATCACGTTCGGCAGTGCCATCGGCGTCGCTCGGTGCCTCGGGCTCGGCGGTCGGGTCGGCTGCGTCGGCCCCGGCGGTTTCACTCGTTGCCGCGGCCGGCCCTGCTCCCGCCTCCGCGCCGGCTGTGGACGGCGTTTCGCCCGGCTCGAGGGCTGTGGACGAGGGATGGACCGATCCCGAGGCTGTGGGCGACACGGCGGGAGCTTCGGTCAACGCTGTGGATGGCGTCCTCCCTGATCGGCCCGCTGTGGATGTGCCTGCTGCGAGCAAGCCCGCTGTGGACAAGGCTCCTGTGGACAAGCCCGCCGTCAGCAAGCCCGCTGTGGGCGGCGCCGCTGTGCATGGCGCGGCTGCAACCAAAGCGGCTGTGGACAGCGCGGCTGTGGATGGCGCGGCTGTGGATGGCGCGGCTGTGGATGGCGCGGCTGTGGACAATGGCGGCTCTGGTTCTGGAGCTGCGGATTCAGCCAAGACCGCGGTTGCGCCTATTCCGATGAGTGGGCAGTCCACCACCGCTGCGTTGGTGCCGGCCAAGCCTCGGCGGGATCGACGGCGGTACTGGGCGGCTGCGGCCGCGGTTGTTGTCATTGCGGGCGGTGCCGCCGCGCTGCCGTTGATGCAGTCCGACGGGGCTGTGGAGGCGGCCGGCGGGGCTTCGGGTGCTTCGGCGGAGTCGGTCTGGGCGTCGTCCGCGCCGGCCGGGGTGGTTCCGCCGGGAGCGGGTCCGACGGTGAACTCCACGCCGGTCAGCACTCGGGCGGTGCAAACGCCGGGAGCTCCGGCCTCGCCGGGAGCGCCACCGGCGAACGTTCCGCCCGCCAAGCCTGGCACCACCGTGGTTCCGGGGACGACGACTCGACCCGCCAGCGGCAATAATGCGACGACCGCCCCTCCCGCGGCCACCACCAAGCCGGCCACGAAGGCGCCCACGACCCAGGCGGCCGCGCCCGGCTTCCAGATCTGGAGCCACGAGACCGGCACCTGCCTGGACGCCCGCAACACCGGCGGCGACCTGCAGCTGTGGAGCTGCCAGTCGCGGGATAGTCAGCGGTTCACCTTCCCGTCGGATGGCACCATGCGCGTCCTCGGGATGTGCGTGCGTATCAAGGGCACCGGCAACGGCGCGCGCCTCGGCATGGGTTCCTGCACCGGTGCGACCTCGCAGCTCTTCGACCTCAACGCGAGGAACGACCTGGTGAGCACGAAGGTCGACAAGTGCGTCGACGTGACCGACAACAACTCCGGAAACGGTGTGCCGGCGCAGATCTGGGACTGCGCCGGCACCGACAATCAGAAGTGGAACTGACGACCGGAACCGACGGTCAGAAGGCGCTGAAGGACTTGAACTCGCCCGCGCCGAAGGTCCGCAGCGTGCCGAGGCCGGTGGCCTGGCCGGTGCAGTCGGCGGTGCGGTAGGCGAGGACCGTCGTCACGTTGCTCCAGCCGACGAGCGAGTCGGCCTTGGCCGGGAACGCGGTGCACGCCCCGTCCGGGTCGGCGACGTTCAGCACCGGCTTGGTGAAGGTGCCGGCGTAGAAGGTCAGGCCGCTCGGCGAATCGGGGGCCGCGGCGGCGGGGGAGGCCGCGAATCCGAGGGCAGCCACGGTCGCGGTCAGGCCGAGAACTGCACGGGTCACACTTTTGCGCATGCGGGTGTCCTCCTAGGACATCGGTTGGCGCGGATGGATTGCGAGGTGATCCATCGGCTCCAACCTATTTCCGTCGCGGAAGTTCCGCAGCGCAAGTAATCGATTTGTAACCATGTGTTCGCCTTGTCGCGCTACCGCCGGCGTGGCTCGGCGGCTGGCGAAGGAGGCAGGGCCGGCGCGGCGCGCCGGCCCCTCGGAACTCAGACGACCTCGTGATTGGGCCGCAGAACGCCGTTCGGGTCGACCTTCTCGCGGATCGACAGGAGGCGTTGCCAGGTGGCGCTGTCGAAGGCGCGGGACGTGGTGCCCTGTTCCTGGGCGAAGTTCAGGTAGACCCGGTCGCGCGACCACTCGCTCATCGCGTCGACGATGCCGTGGATCTCTGCGACGACGGCGGGCTTCTGCGCGGGGTCGAAGACGGCACCCGCCGACTGCACCATGTACTGCGCGTCCAAGTGGGTCAACGCCCCCGCTGACGACGCCGGCCGGCCGAGCGCCCCGCCGAAGTGGCGCACCTCGGTCGTGAACACCGTCGAGCCGGAGTCGGGACCGGAGACGGCCATCAGCCGGTCGACCGCCGCCGCCGGCAGCGCGTCCAGCAGCCGATCGGTGGTCTCGCCGTTCGTCGGCTCCTCCGGGTCCATGTGGAGGCGCGCGACCGCGGGCGACGGCACCCGCCCGAACGTGTCCATGACCGGCTTCAGCTCGCGCAGCGGGGCGAGGGTCCGCGCGGCCAGGGCATCGTCCCCCAGGACCGCACCGTCGATCATGACCAGGTTCCGGCCGCGGAAGGGCTCCGGCAACTGCGGGATCGGCGGGAAGCGCAGGTGCCGATAGGTCGTGGTGAGCGCGGTCGGAGCCGAAGCCGTCCACTCCAGCCACCGTGCGAAGACCTCCGGCGCCTGGCTGAGATCCCACGCGAGAAAGCCCGCGTACGCCGTGTCGTGCGGGACCAGTCCGAATTCGAGCGCCGTCACGATCCCGAAACTGCCGCCCCCGCCCCGCACCGCCCAGAAGAGGTCCGGTTCTTGGTTCGCGTCTACGCGCACCTGCGTGCCGTCCGCGAGCACCAGTTCGGCCGCCGTCACGTGGCTCGACGCCAGTCCGTACTCCCGGCTGTAGAAGCCGACGCCGCCCCCGACGGTGAACCCGGCGACGCTGACGTCCGGCGCCGAACCGTGCAGAGCCGACAGCCCGTGCCCCGCCGCGCCCTCGACGACAGGAAGCCACAGCGTGCCCGCCGACGTGCGAGCCGACCGCTTGTCCGCGTCGATCGAGAACCCGTTCATGCGCGACGTGCGCAACATCACCGTACGGTCGAGGTCGTTGAAGGGGTGGGCGTTGTGCCCGGTGCCCATCGCCGACACCCGCAGTCCTTCCGCGGCCGCGGTACGCACGACGGCGCTGATCTCGTCGGCCGACGTGGCGAACACGACCGCCGCCGGATGCAGGTCGGCCCCCAGCGACCAGGTCGAACGGGCCTGGTCGTAGCCTTCGTCGCCGGGTAGGTGGACCTCTCGGGCGGCCCCCCGTAGCGCCGACGCGCCGCTGTCCTTGCTCATCTCGGTTCTCCCTTTCCCCGGGCGGCGTTGAAGATCGCCACCGCGGACTTAGAACGCGGTGCGCGGAGCGAGGTTCAGGAAGGGGCGAAATTCAGTCCGCGCAACAGGGCGAGAACCGTGCGGCACACCGGAACCGCGACGCCGTGCTCGTCGGCCGCCCGCACCACCGCGCCGACGATCAGTTCGTGCTCGGTGGGCCGCCCGGCGAGGCGGTCGTAGAACATCGAGCTGCCGTCGCCCGGCGGCAGCCCGTCCGCGAAGTCGATCGTGTCCTGCACGGGCGACGAGGGCAGCGAGACACCGACCGCCCACGCCGTCGCCAGCACCTCGGTCAGCATCGTGCGCACCAGAGACCGTACGGAAGGGTCGCCCAGCACCGTCAGGCGTTGGTCGGTGAGCGTCGTCGTCGGGTTGAGCGCCACGTTCAGCAGCAGCTTGCGCCAGGCGGCGGCCGCGAAGTCGGTGGTCGGCACGACCCGCAGCGGCGTGCCGGCGGCCAGCGCGGCGAACCGGTCGGCGTCGGGTCCGGCAGGGACGGTCACCAGGTCGCCGAAGCTCCAGTCGATGTGGCCGGGCGCTGCGACTTCGACGGCCAGATACATGAGCGCCGGCAGGATGCGGGCACTGGACGGCAGCCAGGGCCGCAACCGCGCCCCATGGTCGACGCCGTTCTGCAGAACGACCACCGTCGTCCCCGGTCCGACGAGTGCCCTGAGCCAGTCCGCCGCGCCCGGGACGTCGTACGCCTTGGTCGCCAGCAACACCCAGTCGACCGGCCCGGTCACCTCGGCCGGGTCGTCGAGCACGGGCAGGGTGACCTCGCGGACGTCGCCCCGCCGATCGACCCGCCGATGCCCCGAAGCGGTCGCGCGCCGGACGCAGAGCACGACGTGGTGCTCGCTCTCGTGCAGGACAGTGCCGAAGACCGAGCCGATCGCGCCGCTGCCGATCACCGCCACCGTGGACGTACGGAGTTCCGCCATGCCCGGCCTGACGAACTGCGGGTCCCTCAGGTTCACTCCGTGTGACGACGGCCGCAGACGAGTTCGGCCGCTCGTTCGGCGATCGCGCAGACGGTCGCGGCGATGTCGGCCGACGGCAGCGAGGGCATCACCGACGCGTCAGCCACTCGCAGGCCCTCGACGCCGTGCGGGCGCAGGTCGTCGTCGACCACCGGGCCCAACGCCAGCGTGCCGGCCGCATCGCCCGCCGGGCGGACGGTCCTGAGGGCGTACGCGCGCAACTGGGTTTCATCGTCGATCGCGGGGCCGGGGACCGATTCGGAGCCGAGAGAGTCGAAGGCGGTTCGGGCGAGGCGCAGCCCGGCGACCACCGTGTCAAGATCACGGTCGTCGGCATAAAAACCAGGGTCAACAGCGTCCAGCCGTACGATCCCCCGGCTCCACGGTTGAGCCGGAGTGATCTCGACCGTCCACCCGTGGCCGTCCGGGGTCACCGACCAGACCAGCCGCAGGTCGGGCCCGGGCAGGTCGTCACGGGAGCGGAGCAGCGCGAAAAATGGTGACGAAACCGCCAAGGGTCGCGCCGACTCGAAGAGCATCGTGGCGACAGGACGATCCTGCAGATTGGCCCCCACTCCCGGCAGGTCCACGGCCACGTCGATGCCGTACGCCCGCAGATCGTCGGCCGGCCCGACCCCCGAAGCCAGCAGCAACCGCGCCGACCCCACGGCCCCCGCCGCCAGCACGACCTCGCCCGCCGACGCGGTTTCCAGGCGTCCCTCCGCCGAGCGGTAGGAGACCCCGATGACCCGGCCGCCAGAGATCACGAGCCGGTCCACGTCAGCGATCACCGAGGTGACCGAGCCCGCCATCCCGCCGCCCTCCGCCATCTCGCCGCCAGGGCCGGCGAGGGCGGCGTGATCGACCACCCCGGCGGCCTTCTCCGGCCCGTCGCTAAACCCGGCTAGGACGGCGTGATCCACCATCCCGGCGCCCTCTTCTAACCCGCCGCCAAGATCGGAAGCCCGCGGAAAGAAGACCGGAATAGAAAGCGGGGCAAAAGGCGCGAAGGAGAGCGGGGAGGGCGGGTTTTCGGAGGAGGGCTGCGCCGAGGGCGGGGAGGAATGCGGGGCCGAGGATGCGGGGGAGGGCCGGGCCGAGGGCGGGAGGTTCGGGTTCGCAGACCGGTGCGGGACTGCGGAAGAGAAGGAAGGCGAGGCTGCGGGCGGGAAGGGCACGGCGAAGGGTGGCCAGGAGGGCGGGGCGTGAGCCGGGGCGAACGGCGGGACAGGGCCGGCCGTGGACTCGGACGGCGGCGACACCGACACCGGGCCGCCCCGGCCGCGGGTCACCAGATCGCGTCCCGGCGCGTCCTCGCTGCGTTTGAAGTAGGGCAGCAGATCGAAGAACCCCCACCCCGAGGGCCACCCCGAGTAGCTCGTGCGGTGGCCGCGCGCGAAGAACGGCAGGGTGTCGCCGGCGTCGTGCGAACGGGCCAAAAGCAGCACACGCAGCCCCGGCTCCCCGGCCAGCCGTGTGGCCAGCAGGCGCCCGGCTGTTCCCGCGCCGACGATGACCACGTCGTAGTTGCCCCGCATGGCGGCAATCTAGGTCGCGGGGCCCCGTCGATCCCGGACCGGAATCCGACACCCACTGTTTTCCCAGCTCAGAGTGCATGCAGCGTCCCCGAAAAGGGGTTACCGAGTAGGGAGGGCCGGCTGACCCGGGTGGGGACCCGGGGGTATGGCCCGTGTCCTGACCCGGGTCTCGCACGGGTTCGTGATCCCGGTCGCGTTGCGAGGGTGTTCACAGCGACGTTCGAGGGCTGGGGGAGAAATGGGGAAGCAGGTCAGGTTGGTGAGGACGGTGGAGCACCGGCCACTGCGGCGGGGCACGCACTCGGTGGACGTCTGCGGGCTCGTCCAGCGCTACCACGTGCGCGGTGGGGCGGGCCCGGTCTGCGTCGTGCTGCCCGGCGGGCCCGGCTTGTCGTGGGAGTACATGCGAATGCCGGCCCTGGAGCAAAGCATGACGGTCGTCTACGTCGAACCGATCGGCACCGGCGAGTCGGGCCGGCTGCCCACTCATCCGTACGGCTATGACCGTGCCTTCTATGCCCGCGCGCTCGACCGCCTGCTCGAGCACCTCGGCCAGGAGCGCGTCTATCTGCTGGGGCACGGCCACGGGGGCCGGGTCGCCCAGTTCTTCGCGCTGCGCAATCCGGACCGGCTGTCGGGGCTGATTCTGCACGGCAGTTCCCCGGTCGGCGGGGCCGAGCTCGAGGAGGAGACGCGGCACCAGTTCGAGCGGTTCATCCGGCGCAACCAGTCGAACCCGGGTCTGCCGGCGGTCATCGAGGCGGCCCGCACGATGCCCACGATCGCCGACGACCGCCTGCTCACCGCGGCCGTCCGCCGGGTCTTCCCCGCCCTGGTCGCGCACTACTGGAACCGCCGCGAGGAGCTGTCGCCGCTGCGGTCCCGGTTGCGCCTGTCCTATCTGTCGGTGCGGCGGGCCGACGGTACGGCCGACCCGGTCGACGACCGTCAGTCGCTGCGCAGCCTCGAGGTGCCGACGCTGGTGATCGCGGGCAGCTACGACGTCGTCGGCGGCATGCGATGGGGCCGCGAGCTGCAGTCGCTGATCCCGAACGCGCGGCTGCTCGTGCTGGCCTGGAGCGGGCACCTCGGGCATGTCGAGGAGCCGGAACGGTTCGCCGAGGGGGTGTCCGGCTTCGTCACGGCTACCCGGCCGATGGCTCTGCTGCACGGCGGGATGCTGGCTGCCTGACCGACAGGCGGTTCCGTACCCGGACCGCCGCCGGCAACCGCAGGCCGTCCAGTATCGCCAGGGCGGCCCGCCAGTGGTCCGGCGCCTCGGGGGAGTCGGCCGCGCTGAGCACGTCGCCGAGCGTGACCAGCGCGGCCGCCTCCTCGCTGCGGTTGCCCACCACCCGGTTGAGCTCGATCGAGCGGCGCACGTATTCGGCGGCGAGCACGAGGTTGCCCGCTCGCCGCCAGAGATTGCCCAGTCCCAGCATGCAGCTGGCCACGCTGCTCTGGTCGGAGAGTTCGAGATAGATGGCCAGCGCCCGCTCGAACAGGTGCGCCGCCGGCTGGTACTGCCCGAGCGCGGCCTGACATTCGGCGATGCCCTCGTACGCGCTGGCGATGCCCTTGCGATAACCGGCGCGCAGATAGAGGCGCCGCGCGGTCGCGAACTCCGCTTTCGCCGCGCGGTAGGCGTCCCCGCCGATCGGGTCGGCGCTGAGGCTGTAGCCGAGCGCCACGCCCATGTTGATGTGCGCGTGGGCCTGCTCGACCAGCATGCCCAGCTCGCCGAACGTCTGCTGGGCCCAGCGCAGGTGCGTGCGGGCCGCGCTTTTGTCGCCGAGGTGATAGAGCGCCCCGGCCAGGCAGCGGCGCACGTGGGCCTGCCCGGCGAGGTCGCCGTCGCGCTCGACGACCGCCAGCGCGCCGGTCACCAGGTGCAGCCAGGCACGGATCAGGCCGCTGCGCTGGAAGTAGGTCATCATCGTGGTCACGAGCTGCCACACCACTGGCCCGCGGCCCAGGTCGGCCGACCATTCGATCAGCTCGTGCACCACGTCCTGCTCGGCCTGGAACCAGGCCATCGCCCCCTCGAAATCGGCGATCTCCCCGACGACCACGCCGGCCGGCACCTCACCCGGTGGAATGGGTTCGAGCAGCGGCAGCAAGAAGCCGTTGGCCACGTACGCGGTGTGGCGGTAGTGAAGGAGCAGCCGGAGCCGGGCGGCCCGCTGCTCGTCCGGGCCGTCCACCTCGTCGCTCAGCTCGCGCAGCCGCATCCGCACCAGCGGGTGCAGCCGGATCCGCTGGGCCGGGAGCACGTCGAGAAGCTGCGCCCGTCCGAGCCGGGCCAGGGCGGTCCGCAACCGGGGGAGCGGCATCGCGGTGAGACTGGCCGCCGCGTCCGGTGCGAGGTCGTGCCCGGCGTGCATCGTCAACAGCCGGAGCAGGCGTACGTCCTCCGGCGGCAGGTCACGCAGCGAGATGTCGAACGCGGCCCGCAGCGTGGCCGCGACGCCGTCACCGAACGCGTCCAGCCCGGGGGCCGGGCGGCGCAGACCGGCGGCGAGCTGCTCGACGTCGCGTACGGGGAGTTCGGTCGCGATCGCCGCCAGCGCCAGCGGCAACCGCCCGGCCGCCTCGACGATCGTCTCCAGAACCTCGACCGGAGGGGCGGCCGCGCGCGGGTCGCCACCGGCCGCAGCCATCCGCCGGGCCAGAATCGCGCGGGCCTCGGCGGCCGGGGGCAGCCCCAGGGTGATCAGCTCGGCGCCGTCCGAGGCGGTCAGCCCGCTCATCCGCGTGCGGCCGGAGATCACCACGAGGCACTCGGCCGCGCCCGGCAGCAGCGCGCGGATCTGCTCGACGCCGTCCGCGTTGTCGAGCACGACCAGCATGCGCCGACCCGCGATGTGACTGCGGAACAGCGCCGCGCGGGCCACGACCGTCGACGGCACCGCATGCGGCGGCACGCCCAGCGCGGACAGCATGACCACCAGCGCCTCGGCCGCGCTCACCGCCTGTCTGTCGCAGGTGCGCAGGTCGAGATAGAGCTGTCCGTCGGGGAATCGGGCGGCCACCCGGTGCGCCCAGTGCAGCGCGAAGGTCGACTTGCCCACCCCGGGCAGGCCGTCGATCGCGACGATCGGCATCGCCCCGGCCCGTTCCGCCGCCCGCAGCAGCGCGTCGGCCCGGTCGAGGTCCGCTTCACGCCCGACGAACTGCGGCAGGTCGCGGGGGAGCTGCGCGGGGGTGATCGACGGGCGCGTGTCCGTCCGTTGCCGGGGCTGGAGCACCTCGTCGTAGGCCGCCCGCAGCCCCGGCCCCGGGTCGACGCCGAGCAGGCGGGCGAGATCGTCGCGCACGTTCTGGAAGACCTGGAACGCGTCCGCCTGCCGGCCGTCCGCCGCGAGCAGCAGCATCAGGCCCGCGTGCAGCGCCTCGTCGAGCGGGTTCAGCTCGGCCGCCCGCCGCACGGCCTGCAGCAGCGTTCCCACCCGTTCGAAGCCGACCGCCGTGCGGGCCGCGTCGCGCGCCACCGCCGCGTACTCCTCGTCGACCGTGTCGAAAGCGGCGTAGCGGCGGCCCTCCGGCGACCCGTCGTCGGCGCAGCGTCCGTGCGCCTGCGTCAGCGCCTCGGTGTAGAGCCGTACGGCCGTCTCGGGCAGGCCGAGGCGTTCGGCGTCGCGCGCCTCGTCGGCCAGCCGGCGGAAGTCGAGCAGGTCGAGCCGGGCCTGCTGAGGCGCGAAGCGGTAGGAGCCGGCCCGTCGCAGCAACCAGCGGCCCTCGGCGCGGGCGGGCAGCCCCGGTTCGAGGATGCGGCGCAGGGTTCCGACGAAGCGGTGCAGGCTGTTGGCCGCGCTGGCCGGCGCCGCGTGACCCCACAGCATGTCGGTCAGGTGATGCACCGGCACGTCGCGGCCGGCCCGCACCAGGAGCAGCCCGAGAACCTGGCGCTGCTGCCGCGGTCCCAGGTTCAGTTCGGTGCGCCCGTTCCACGCCCGCACCGGGCCGAGCACGCTGAACCGGAAGCCCGGCTCGGAACGCGAGTCACTCACAATCAGAAGAAGCTACTGGTCGGCGCGGTGCCACGGCCTCCGGGTGAGATATTGCCGTCTTCGTGTGAACCTCGGCGGCCCGCGAATCGTCGTATATTCCACCACTGGAAAGGCCGCCGGGCGCCCGGCTTCCCCGGTCAGTTCAGCGGGACGACCGCGTCCCGCAGGGTCTGCAGGGCGTAGTGCGCGCGCGACTTCACGGTCCCCACCGGGACGCCGAGCAGGGTCGCGGTCTCGCGGGTCGAATGGCCCTCGAAGTAGAGCTCCGACAGGATCCGGCGGTGGGCCTGGCTGAGGCTGCCCACCGCCCGCCGCAGCGCGTCGATGGCCAGCACCGTGTCGGGGGTGTCGTCGGCCGCCGGGATTCGGCTGAGGTCGAGCACGCTCGTCTCGGCCGGGCGCGCCTTGCGCATGCGGACCGCGTCGATGGCTACCCGGCGCGCCACGGTGAACAGCCACCGGCGGGCGTTCTCGGACTCCTCCGGCACGCTGTCCAGGTGCCGCCAGGCGCGGATCATCGTTTCCTGCAGAAGGTCCTCGGCGGCGTGCCGTTCGCCGCCGGTGAGGCCGATCAGAAAGTTGAGCAGAGGCCGGGAGTGCTCGGCGTGCAGCCGGCTCATGCGTACCTCAGACGTCACCGCGGTCGGGGACGGGGCGAGCAGTTCGGTGTTCACGGCGACGGCCTTTCCCTGTATCCGCAATCGCCGCCCGGTGAGCCCGGACCGGTTCCTCGCGGATCGGTGAACAGTTCCCTCGGCGCCACCGCTCGTCCGATTCCTCGAATGCGCGGTGGTCCTGTCAGCACAGTAGGGATCCGTCTATGGATTCCGAATTGATTGCCAATGGTTTCCGGCCGGTAACACACTGGTCTAGTAACTCGGCGCCGGCGAGAATTGCCTGATCAGGGTCTTGTTTGGTGTCAGTGGAGCGCGTTGCGTCACTTGTCTACGACTTTGCGCAACGTTCTGACCTGCGGTACCGGCACACTCTTCAGGACTGTCGGATGTTGTGCAATAGCCCCGGGGAAATGTGGCGCGTGGCACGTCGGAATTGACGTTTGGCCGACAGATCATCGGTGTTTTGGCAGGACCGGGCCGGGTGATAGCTTCATCCGCGGCGCAGTGGCGCTGCTCTCACTTGTGGTCAGTCCGGCGAGGTCCCACTTGTTTGCCACTTGATTTTCACTAATGGGCCATAGCGTCGGCTCCCGAAGATCCAACAACGGGAGGCAACACCGATGCGCAGCATCAAGCTCAAGACCCTGGCCACCACCGGCGTGGCCGTGCTCGCGGCCACCGGCGTCAGCGTGATCACCGCGTCCGCCGCCGACGCGAACGACAGGAAGCCCACCGTCGTGCTCGTGCACGGCGCGTTCGCCGACGGCAGCGGCTACAACGCGGTGACCCAGCGGCTGCTCAAGGACGGCTACCCGGTGGTCGCCGCGGCCAACCCTCTGCGCGGCGTGGCTTCCGACGCCGCCTCGGTGAAGGCGCTGCTCGACAGTATCGACGGCCCGATCGTGCTGGTCGGTCACTCGTACGGTGGCAGTGTGATCTCGAAGGCGGCGGCCGGCGACAAGGACGTCAAGGCGCTGGTCTACATCGCGGCGTTCCTGCCCGCGGCCGGCGAGAGCGCGGTCGACCTGTCCGGCAAGTTCCCCGGCAGCACCCTGGGCGCGGCGTTCAAGGAGGTCAAGCTGCCCGGCGGCGGCACCGACCTCTACATCGACCAGAAGAAGTTCCACCAGCAGTTCGCGGCCGACGTGCCCGCCAAGGAGGCCAGGCTGTCGGCCGTCGCGCAGCGCCCGATCACCCAGGCCGCGCTGGCCGAGGACGCCACCGGACCGCAGGCGTGGCAGACGATCCCGAGCTACGACCTGATCAGCGGGGCCGACCGGAACATCCCGGCCAAGGCGCAGGAGTTCATGGCCAAGCGGGCGAAAGCCAAGGTCAAGGTCGTCCAGGGCGCCTCGCACTCGGTGTTCGTCTCGCACCCCGGCACCACCGCGGCCTTCATCGAGCGGGCCGCCCACGAGAACGTCAAGTAGTCGGGGGCCGGAGGGGGCAGGCCGTGCTGGATCGACCGGCCGCTGTGAACAAGGACGCCGCGCCGGTGCTCCCGGCGCGGCGCCTCAGCGGGTGGCCACGTAGCCGAGCTCGATCGCGCGCCGGGTCAGCTCGGCCTTGTTGCCGGTGTTGAGCTTGGCCCGCAGCCGCTTGACGTACGTGTTCACGGTCGATTCGGTCAGCCCCATGCGCCGCCCGATCTGACCGTGGGTCAGCCCCTGCGCCACCCACCGCAGGGTCTCGATCTCGCGTTCGGTCAGCCGCAGCTCACGCGTCGACGGCACCGCGGTCGCCTGCTGCAGCAGCGACGGCGTGAGGTCGGCGGACAGGTAGAGAGCGCCGCGGCGCGCCGCGTCGACGGCGGGGTGCAGCTCGGTGGCCGCCGAGCGCCGGGTGAGCAGGCTGGTCGCGCCGCTCTGCACGGCGGCGAGCAGGTCCGGCGGGTCGTCCGGACGGCACAGCGCCACCGTGCGGTGCCCGTCGGGCATCTGCGCCCAGAACGCCGCGCCGGTCCGGCTTGCCGGACGGTCGTGCAGGTCCAGGACGATCAGGATCGGCTGGCGCTGACCGCGCAGCACCGCGACGTCGGCCAGCTCGTGGCGCACCGCGATGCCCGGCACCTGAGCGAGCATGCGGGTGATTCCGGCCCGGACCAGGCTGTCGGCCGCCACGACGGCGACCGGGTCGATGCTGTTCACCTATTTCACTGTCTCTCTTCCGCCCCGAAAGGGTGTCCCCCACCTGTAACGGAGGATCCGGCCGGTCGTTCAGATCAAGTTCGGTCAGAAAGCGTCATCCGGCGTGAAGGCGGTCACGGACCGTGCGGGCGGCGGGCAGCCGCAGGCTCTCCAGGATGTCGAGCGCGGCCCGCCACGCGGCGTACGCACCCTCGCCGGGGTCCTTGGCGGCCAGCGTGTCACCCAGGACGAGCAGCGCGGTCGCCTCGTCGGCCCGATTGCCGTCCTCGCGGTAGAGCTGCGCCGCGCGGCACAGATACTCGGCGGCCAGCTCGGAGTCGCCGGCCTCGTGCCACAGGCGGCCGAGGTCGAGAAGGCAGCCGCTCACCCCGTCGGTGTCCTCGATGCTCAGATACATCGCGATCGCCCGCTCGAACAGGTGGCACGCGGCCTCGTACCGCCCGGTCGCGGCCCGGCACGAGGCGAGGCCCTGCACGGCCGACGCGATCCCCTTGGGCTGGCCGATCTCGCGGAAGAGTTCCTCCGCGGTGGTGAACTCGCGTTCGGCGTCGGCGGTGCTGCCCCCGGCCGCGAGCACGAGACCGAGATTGTTGTGCACGTAGGCCTGCTCGGCGGTGCGGCCCTGCCCGGCGAACAGCTTCAGCGCCATCCGCAGCTGGTCGCGCGCGTGCCCGTTGTCGCCGAGGAAGTAGTGCGCTCCGGCCAGGCCGCGGCGCAGGTGGGCCTGCCCGTCGACGTCGCCTGTCCGCTCGGCCGAGGCGAGCGCGGAACGCATCGTGCTCAGCCACTCGTGGGCCAGCCCGCAGCGTTGGAAGAACGGCACCAACGTGGTCGCGAGCTGCCACATGACCGGGCCGGAGTCGAACTCGACGTCGTGCTCGATCAGCGCGCGCAGGGCGGCCAGCTCGGCCCGGAACCAGGCGAGCGCGGCACGGCCGTCGGCGAGGACCTCGACCGTGATGCCCTCGGGCGCCTCGCCGGCCGAGACGGCGGTCAGGTGCGGATGCAGCAGGCGATGGGCCGCGTCGGCCGTGTGCCGGTAGTAGCCGAGCAGCCGCGCGCGGGCCGGCCGCTGCTCGGCCGGTCCGTCGATCTCGTCGCACAGCTCCTGGGCGTACGCCCGCAGCAGCACGTGCGGCGCGAACCGGTCGGGGCCGCTCGGGGTGAGCAGATGCGCGCGGACGAGCTCGAGGAACGCCGCGCGGGTGGCCGCCGGTGCCGCCCCGGTCAGGCTGGCCGCCGCGGCAGTCGCCAGGTCGGGGCCGGGATGCAGGGACAGCAGCCGGAACAACCGGGCCGCGGCCGGGCTCAGGGTGCGGTAGGAACGGCCGAACAGCGTACGGATCTGGTCGGCGCTCTCGGGCCCCAGCGCGTCGAGGGTCGGCCCGGCCCGGCGCATCGCCGAAGCGATCTCGTGCAGGTTGGGCGCGGGGTAGTTCGCGGCCTCGGTGGCCACGACCGTGAGCGCCGCCGGCAGCCGCCCGCACGAGGCCGCGATGCTGTCGAGCGCGTCGCGCAGCGTCACCGGGTTCTGCTCGCCGATGATCGCCTCGAGGCGGCGGCTGAGCAGGGCCCGCGCCTCGTCCGGGCCGGGTGGCTCGAGCGTGATCAGGTCGGCGCCGTGCGAGGCGGTCAGCGCCGTCAGCCGGCTGCGGCTGGTGATCACCACCAGGCAGTCGGCCGAGCCGGGCAGCAGGGGCCGCACCTGGTCGACGCCGTGGGCGTTGTCGAGCAGCACGATGAGCCGGCGCCCGGCCACGTGGCTGCGATAGAGGGCCGCCTTCGCGCTCACCCCGGACGGGACGGCCTCGTTGGGCACGCCGAGCCCGGACAGCATCGAGCGCAACGCCTCGTCGGGGCTGATCGGGCCGTCGTCCGGGTCGTCGCAGCGCAGGTCGAAGTAGATCTGGCCGTCCGGGAAGCGGCCCGCCACGTCATAGGCCCAGTGCACGGCGAAGGTCGACTTACCCACGCCGGGCATGCCGTCGATCGCGACGATCGGCATGCCGGCGTCCTCGCCCCGGTCGAGCAGACGACCGGCCCGCTCCAGGTCGGAGCGGCGGCCGGTGAACAGCGGCAGGTCGCGGGGGAGCTGCGCCGGGTTGACCCGCACGCTCGGCGCTGGGCCGTCGACCACCATCTGCCGGGGTTGCAGCACCTCGTCGTAGGCGGCGCGCAGTTCGGGGCCGGGATCGACGCCCAGTTCACGGGCGAGGGCGTCGCGCACGGTCTGGAAGAGGCTGAACGCGTCGGCCTGCCGGCCACCGGCCGCGAGCATCAGCATCAGCCTTGCCTGCAACGCCTCGTCGAGCGGGTTCGACTCGGCCGCCCGGCGCACCGCGGGCAGCAGGGGATCGAGGCGGTCGAAGGCGACAGCGGCCCGGGCCGCGTCGCGGGCGACAGTGGCGTACTCGGTGTCGATGGACCGGAAGGCGGTGAAGCGCGGCCCGCCGGAGCCGTCGTCGACGCACCGGCCGCGCGACTGTCGCAGCGCCTCCACGTAACGGGCGATGGCCACGTCGCGGAAGCCCAGCCCTTCGGCCTCGCGCGCCTCGTCGGCGAGCCGGCGGAACACCATCAGGTCGGTGCTGCCCTCGGGCACGACGATCCGGTACGCGGCGTCGCGCCGGCGCAGCCAGCGGCCCTCCTCGCGGGCGGCCAGACCCGGCTCGAGGATGCGGCGCAGCGAACCGATGAACCGGTGCAGGCTGTTGACCGCGCTGGCCGGAGCGGAGTGCCCCCACAGCATCTCGACGAACTGGGGGACCGGCACGTCGCGACCAGCACGGATCAACAGCAGACCCAGAACCTGGCGTTGCTGTCGGGGACCGAGGTTGAGTTCCCGGTCGCCGTCCCACGCGCGGACCGGTCCGAGAACGTCGAATCGAAGTTGGTTCACAGCGTCGCTAAAGATAGTGCGGAATTCGCCGCGGTGAACCGGGGTGAGATCTTCGCAGCGCTGGTGAACTCAGGGCCGTCCCATTTCGTTGTCAACGTCAAGCATGGCCTCTGGCCTGCGGCGCAGTGTTCCATATCGCAATGTGGGGGCCGTTTCGAATACCCCGGCCGGGCCCGCCGTTGTCCCGGTCAGCATCCCCTAGCAGTCATGGAGTTCACACATGCGATCCGTTCGTTATGCCCCGCTCGCGGTGATCGCCTCGTTCGGGCTGGCCTTCACCAACGCCTGTGGCGACGAGAAGACGACCGCCGACGGCGGACTCGCCTCGGCCAACTACGAGGGCGGGCACGGCAGCGTGCAGGAGGGCTCCACCGGCATCACGGTCTACCTGAAGAAGCCGGAAGCCGCCTGATTGCCGGTCCCCGGGCCGCTGCCCGGGGCCTGCCACCCGGCCCGGCTCAAGCGACGCGCATGTGGCGGGTCAGCATCGCCCGGTCGGGTTCGGGCAGCGCGGCCAGCCGCCGCGCCGCCGCCGTGAGCACCCGTACGCTGGCCGGGTCGAGCATGCAGAGCGCGTGACGGCGGACACTCTGCGCGTACGACTGCTCGCTGCGCTCGAGCCACTCGCGGCCCTGCGCGGTGAGCACCGCGTACCACCCGCGCCGGTCGTTCTCGACCTGCGCCCGGTCGACCAGGCCCTGCTTCTCGAGCTTCTCGACGATCCGGCTCATGCGGCTCAGCGAGAGGAAGCCGGCCGTGGCCAGCTCGTTGATCCGCATGCGGTGGTCCGGCGCGCCGGCCAGGTGCCGCAGCGCGTTGTGCTCGCTCAGCGTGCTGTTCTGCTCCTGCAGCAGGTCCGCGGTGACGTTTCGCTGCACGGTCATCGCGGCGCCCAGGAAAGCGTCGAAGAACGCCTCCTCCTCGACCGACAGAACCTCGTCCGTCGCCGCCGTGCCCGTGCGGCTCTGAAGCCGACTCTCCATGTCCTTCAACCCTTCGCTGTGCTTGCCAGAGACGACGTGCCGAACCAGGCACTAGTTCATGAGCCGAACGTCTCGGAGATTCGGTGAACCTTTGTCAACCCACCAGAAAGAGGGCATCCCGCAGCGTCCGGATCGCGTAGTGCGCCCGGGATTTCACCGTTCCGATCGGCACGCCCAGACGATTCGCGGTCTCTTCCGTGGTGTGCCCCTGCACGTACAGCTCGGAGAGGATCGCCCGGTGGGCGTCGCTGAGCTCGTGCACCGCCCGCCGCAGCGACTCGGCGGCGATCACCGACTCGGGGGAGTCCTCGGTCGTCGGCATCCAGGTGACGTCGAGCATGGTCGTCTCGGCCGGACGGGCCTGGCGCATCCGCACCGCGTCGATGGTGACCCGCCGCGCCACGGTGAACAGCCACCGCCGGGCGCCCTCGCTCTCGTCCGGCACGGCGTCGAGATAGCGCCAGGCCCGCAGCATGGTCTCCTGCAGCAGGTCCTCGGCCGAGTGCCGCTCGCCGTTGGTCAGCCCGAGCAGGAAATGGAACAGCGGCCGTGAGTGCTCGGCGTGCAGGGCGGCCATCCGCTCTTCCGCGTCGGTGCCCGTGGTCGGTGACGCGATCGCGGTCTGGGTAGTCACGACGACTCTCTTCTCTGTGCCGGCGATGGAGCGCGACGCCCGGAGCTGCGAAAGCCACAGTTCCGGACGCGCCGGACAGGAGAGTAGGGAGACGTTTGTGGATTCCCACTGGATTCCGACTGGTTGCTTGCGAGTAACACCAGTTGCCAGAACCCGAATCGAGCCGCAAACCCACAGGTCAGCGACGCGTGGACCGTCAATGGATCGCCGATGGTGACCTGACGATCACGGCCACCGGCGTCTGAACGTCAGGTGAACGCCGGGAAAAGACCCAGGCCCGCGCCTCAGTCGCCCACCTCGTCCAGGGCGCCGGCCGGCTGCACGAAGTGGATCGGCGTGTTGGCGGTCAGCCCGAGGCGCTCGTAGACGGGCCGGCCCTCGGCGGTCGCGTGCAGCACCACACGACCCCTGCCGGTGGCCCGCGCGCCCTCGAAGATCGCCTTGCGGCTGACCGCCTCGCCGAAGCCGTTGTCCCGATGGCCGGGCAGGGTGGCGACCAGGGCGAGGAAGAGAGAGCCGGTGCTCGCGATCGAGGCGGCACAGGTCACCGGTTCGCCGTCGCGATAACCGATGAAGGCGTACGCCTCGTCGAGCCACAACTTCGAGCCGGCCAGCGCGTCACGCCCGACCCGCGTGGGCATGTCATAGGCGAGGGCGTTGATCTCCCCGTACGTCTCCAGGTCGTCCTCGGTCTCGACCCGGCGGAACACCAGGCCCGGGTGCTGCGGCTCGCTCAGCGACAGCTCGCCCGCCATGCCGGCGCCGCTGAACGCGATCTCCAGACCGGCCTCCTCGAGACGCCGCTCCAGTTCCTCCTTCGCGCGTGGGCTCAGCAGATCTTCGAACAGCCACAGGTAGCCGCCCTGGTCGCGGCCCCGCATGAACGACGCGGCCCGCACGAGCTGCTCGCTGAGATCCTCGGCCGGGATGTCCTCGCCGGTGAGTGTCAGCGTGTTCCAGAACGGGAACGTGCTGCCGGCCCACAGATAGCTGACCCCCTCGCCGGCCGCCGGCACCCCACCGCGGTCCTCGATCAGCCTCGTCCACACCGCGATGAGCTCGTTCTTCGACTCGACGGCTTCCACGTGTCACTTCCCCATTCGGCAGCGGTCACTTCACCCTGATCAACGCCGATACCCCGCGCCGGTTCCGAGAAATGCGATCTGTGTCCCCCGACACGGTCGGCTCGGCCAGGGCGTCGATGTGCCTAACTCTTTCGGGTAGGCGACAGAACACCGCGTAGCCGCGAGTGTGGAGGGTGCCCGGCCCCCACGAGGAGCGAGGTGTCTGTGAGCGTCACCGAGGAGACCGTCCTGCCCGAACTACGCAATGCCTGGTGGGAGCACGGAGTACGCCGTCGAGCCGAGACCGGGCTCCTCGGGGTGTTCGCCGAGCTTCCCCAGTTCGTACGCCAAGCGGTTGCCGTCGCCTGGCGAGCCGACAAAGCCCGTACGCTCGTGGTCGGTCTGGCCACCCTCGCGGCCGGGGCGATGGCCACGTTCGGCCTGCTGTCGACGCAACGCCTGCTCGTCGAACTGTTCGGCGGCGGGCCGACCCCCGACCGGGTGCGCGCCGCCCTGCCCGCCCTGATCGCGCTGGCCGCCGCCACGGCGTTGCGGGGCGCGCTCGGCATCGCCACCGGCTACGCCCAGAACGGCCTGACCCCGCGCGTCGACCAGGAGGCCGAGCGCCGCCTGTTCGAGGCCACCACCGCCGTACGTCTGGACGCCTTCGACGCCGATGCTTTCGCCGACGACATGGAACGGGCCACCCGGGGCAGCGACGCGGCCAACGGACTGGTCCACGACACGGCCAACATGCTCGCCGGTCTGATCGGCGTGATCGCGGTGGCCGTCGCCGTCATCCTGATCAACCCGCTGCTCCTGCTCGCGCTGCTGGTGGCCACCCTGCCCAACGGGTACGCCGCCCTGCGCGCGGGCCACCTGCGATATTCGAGCTATCTCGCCGGTTCCGTACGCCGCCGGCGCCTTTTGGTGCTGCAACGTCAGATGGCCGATCGGGAGTCGGCGCCGGAGCTGCGGTCGTACGGGCTGCGCCGTTTCCTGCTCGGGCAGTACGACATGGTGATGGGCGCGCAGACCGCCGAGGACCTGCGTCTGGCCCGCCGGGTCACGACGACGACCAGCGTCGGCGCGGTGATCAGCGGGATCGGCCTGGGCGGCGTGTGGCTGCTGCTCGGCTTCCTGCTGGCCGGCGGGCACATTCCGCTGTCGGCCGCCGTGACCTGCGTGGTCGCGGTGCAGGCGGCGCAGCGGTCGCTGTCGACGGTCACCTTCCAGCTCGACCACATGTTCACCGACGGGCAGTACTTCAAGGAGTATCTGGGCTTCCTCGACCGCGCGAAGACCTATCTGCCCGGCCGCGAGCGCACCGACCGGCCCGCGCCACCCCCGCTGCGCCGGCTCGAGATCCGCGGCGTGAGCCTGTGCTACCCCGACCGCGACACCCCGGCCGTCGACGACGTCACGTTGACCATCGAGGCCGGTCAGACGGTCGCGTTCGTGGGCGAGAACGGTTCGGGCAAGTCGACGCTGGCCGCGATGATCGCCGCGCTGCGCATGCCCAGCTCGGGCTCGATCGCGTGGAACGGCCGCGGGCTGGCCGAATGGGACCGCGACGCTCTGATCGCGCGGATCGCGGTCGTGCTGCAGGAACACCACAAGTGGCCGTACACGGCGGCCACGAACATCGCGATGGGCGACCTGAGCGCGGACGCCGACCAGGACCGCATCGAGGCCGCCGCCCGCCGGGCCGCCGCGCACGAGACCGTCCTGGCGCTGCCGCACGGCTATCGGACCCTGCTGGACCGCACCTTCAAGGAGGGTCACGATCTCTCCGGCGGCCAATGGCAGCGCATCACGGCCGCCCGCGGCTTCTATCGCGACGCCGACCTGCTCATCATGGACGAACCGTCGTCCGCGCTCGACCCGCGCGCCGAGGACGCGCTGTTCCAAGCGATCCGCAGCCGCCAGGGCCACCGCACCACGATCCTGATCACCCACCGGCTCGCCAACGTCATCCACGCCGACCAGATCTTCGTGCTGCACGAGGGCGTGCTCGTCGAGCGGGGCAGCCACGCCGACCTGCTGGCCGCCGGCGGCCGCTACGCGGGCCTGTTCACGTTGCAAGCCGCCGGATACCAGCCTTCTTGACGTGTTTACGGCACGCTCGAGTTCTGGCTGGGGGTGTGGCGCGAGAACCGCGACCTGATCCTGCACGGCCGCCTCACCCCGGAACGCCCCGACCTGCTTTATCCGGTCGCCCGGGTCGAGGCGGACGGCCGGCACCTGATCGCCCGGTACGCCCCGCAGCCGATCGTCGTGCCCACCGGGGACTGGACCGAGGTGCTGATCGCGAACGCCGACGACAGTCCTACAGTTCTCCTGGCCGAAGCCGCCCGGGAGGTCGAGCTGGAGGTCCGCGACGCTCGCGGCCGCCTGCTCGTCGACACGACCGTGTGGCTCCCGGCCGGCCCCCAACTGGTCAGCATCCCCGCCGGTGGCCTCGCCCGGCTGAAGGAGAACACCCGATGATCGTCCTCGTCCCGCACACCCACTGGGACCGCGAATGGTACGAGCCGTTCCAGGTCTTCCGGCACCGGCTGGTCGACGCGCTCGACCAGGTCCTCGAGCTGGCCGAGGCCGAGCCCGGGTTCCGGTTCACCCTGGACGGTCAGACCGCCGCGATCGAGGACTACCTGGAGATCCGGCCCGAGAACACCGAACGCGTACGGGCCGCCGTGCGCCGCGGGCAGCTCGCGCTCGGCCCGTGGCTGATCCTGCTCGACGAGTTCCTCTGCTCCGGCGAGACGATCGTCCGCAACCTGCAGCTCGGCTGGGCCGGCGCGCAGAAGCTGGGCGGGGCCATGCCGATCGGCTACCTGCCCGACATGTTCGGCCATGTCGCCCAGATGCCGCAGATCCTGGCCCGCGCCGGTCTCGGGCACGCGGCTCTCTGGCGGGGCGTGCCGGCCGAGATCGACGGGCACGCGTTCCGCTGGACCGCGCCCGACGGTTCGTCGGTGCGTACGGAATATCTCTTCGACGGCTACGGCAACGCCCTCGACGTGCTGCTGGTGCCCGACCAGATCCCACGGGCGCTGGGCGACTACCACGAGCTGACCCGGAAGCGCTGGGGCGCCGACCCGATCCTCGGCATGGTCGGCACCGACCACATGGCTCCCCGCGCCGACCTGATGGACCTGGTACGCCGTTTCTCCACGCCCGAGCGGCCGATCACGGTGGCGACGCTGGACGAGTACGTCTCTGCATTGGCAGGCGTGGCCGAGCTTCCCGAGGTGCGCGGTGAGCTGCGCAGCCACGCTCGGGCCAACATCCTGCCGGGGGTGTTGTCGGTGCGCCGCGGCCTCAAGGACGCCATGGCCGCCGCCGAGCGCGTCCTCGACGAGGCCGAGCGCCTCACCGTCGACGTGCCGCTCGACCGCACCCTGCCGTTCCTGGAGAAGGCCTGGCGCAAGGTCGTCGAGTCGTCCGCGCACGACTCGGTAGTCGGCTCGGGCACGGACGAGACGGTCACCCAGGTCGCCGCCCGCCTGGCCGAGGCCGCCCAACTGGGCCGGGCCGTGCGCGACGCCGCCCTGGCCGGCCTGGCCCGCGACGTGCCGGCCGATGCGGTGCTGGCGGTCAACCCGCGCACGACCGCCGCCACGGTTTTCGTCGAGACCGAGGTGGCCGCACTCGACGGCGACGCCGTGCTGGCCGACGGACGCCGCCTGCCGGTTCAGGAGCTCGGGCGTACGCCGGCCGAGCTGGGCGACGAGACCTGGGCGGCGGCCGACGTCGAGCGGGTGCTGCGGCGCATCCACCGGCGCGAGCTGTTCGGGCAGGAGATCGACCGTTACGAGATCACTCCCGGGTCGCTCACCTTCCACGTCGCGCGCGTGCCCACCATGCCCGAGTTCGACCTGCTCGCCCTGCGCGGGGAGCTGCGCCGGGCGGTGGCCGCTCATCCGGGGCCGTGGCGGGTGCGCACGATCGCCGAGCCGCGACGGCGGGTGCTCGTGGCCGTCCCGGTCGGGCCGTCCGGGCGTACGGCTGTCCGCCTCGTTCCCGGCGAGAGCGCGCCGGCGCCGGGCATCTTGCACGCCACCGAGTCGGAGCTGAGCAACGGCCTGATCTCGGCGAAGCTGCTGCCGGACGGCACGCTGGAAGTTCACGGTTCTGACGGCACGGTGCTGTCCGGGGTCGGGCGGCTCGTCGACGGCGGCGACCGCGGGGACAGCTACAACTACGGTCCTCCGGCCGCCGACACGCTGGTCGACGTGCCCGAAGCGGTCGAGGTGCGGGTGCTGGAGACCGGGCCGTTGCGCGCCGCCGTCGAGATCACGCGCGTCTATCGGCTGCCCGCCGGGCTCGCGGACGACCCCGACCACCGTCGCGCCGAGACCCTCGACATGCCGGTGCGTACGCGCGTCGAGGTGCGGGCGGGGGAGCCGTTCGTGCGGCTGTCGGTGTCGTTCGTCAACGTCGTGGCCGACCACCGGCTGCGGCTGCACGTCCCGCTGTCCGGGCCGGTGGGCGGCTCGGCGGCCGAGGGCCAGTTCGCGGTCACCGAGCGTGGCGTGGCCGCCGAGGGCGGGTGGGGCGAGTTCCCGCTGCCCACCTACCCGGCGTACGGCTTCGTCGCGGCCGGCGACGCGACCGTGCTGCTCACCGGAGCGACCGAGTACGAGCTGGTCGCCGACGGCGGCGAGCTGGCGCTGACGCTGCTGCGCGCGGTCGGGGCGATGAGCGTGAACCTGCACCCGCTGCGGGACGAGCCGGCCGCCTCCGAGATCCCGATCCCCGGCGGTCAGGAGCTCGGCGGCGAGTTCACCGTGGACCTCGCGGTGCTGCCCGCGACGGGCGGATGGGCGGCCGCCGACGCGGTGCGACGCTCCGAGGAGTTCCGCTCGCCGGGGCTGTGGCAGGCCGGTCTCGGGCCGATCGGCGGCCCGCTGCCCGCCGACGTCTGCGGGCTCGCGGTCGACGGTGAGGGCGTGTCGGTCACCGCGGTGCGCCGCACCGATTCCGGCGTCGAGCTGCGACTGGTCGCGATGACCCCGGCCCCCACCACCGCCAAGATCACCGGCCCGTACGCTTCGGCGAGCGAGGCCGACCTGCTCGGCCGGACCACCGGATCCTCCGTGGACGCGGCGCACGTGGCGCTGGGACCGTGGGAGATCCGCACGTTGCACCTGCGCTAGGAGAGTCGATGTTCCTCTGGTCGCCGGCTCCCGCCCAGGAGTGGCTCGAGGCGTACCCGCTCGGCAACGGGCGGTTGGGCGCGATGGTGCACGGCACCCCCGGGCACGAGCACCTGCAGCTCAACGACGGCACCGCCTGGTCGGGCAGTCCCGGCAGCGAGGGCTCGAACAGCCGGATCGACCCGGATCGCGCGGCGGCCGCCCTGGCCGCCGCACGCGCCGCCCTCGACGCGGGCGACCCGGCCTCGGCCGACCGGCGCCTTCGCGAGGTGCAGGGCGGCTGGTCGCAGGCCTACCTGCCGTTCGCCGACCTGCGCGTGGCCGTCGCGACCGGTGGCGAGCAGGTCGAGGAGTACCGCCGCGAGCTCGACCTGGCCACGGCCACGCACCGGGTCACCTACCGCCTCGGCGGGGCCGGGCTGCGGTGGACGACGTTCGTCTCGCACGCGGACGGCGTCCTGGTTCTCGCCCTCGACGCGGACGAGCCGGTCGACGTCACGTGGTCGCTGTCGTCGCCGCTGCACGTGACCGGCCGCACGGACGACGGGCTGGCCGTGCGGCTGCCGAGCGACATGCCCCCGCCGCACGAGCCCGACCTGGAACCGGTGTGGGACGAGCCCGCGCTGCTCGGCGCGGTGGTCGTGCGGACCAATGTCGTCGAGGGTGGACGGCGGTTCGAGCTGGTGCTCGCGACCGCGACCACGTTCGCCGGGATCGGCTGCGCGCCGCGAGGCGACGCTTTCCGTGCGGCGTCCGAGCGAGCCGACCGCGCCCTCGGCCTCGGTCTCCCGGCGTTGACCGAGCGGCACGAGAAGGCCTTCGCCGAGAAGTTCTCCCGCACGACCCTGACGCTCGGCGGTGCCGCCCCGGATCGGCCGACCGCGGACCGCATCGGCACCGACCCGCAGCTCGCGGCCCTGCTGTTCGGCTACGGCCGCTACCTCGCGATCAGCTCGTCCGCGCCCGGCGGCCTGCCGTCGACGCTGCAGGGCCTGTGGAACGACAACATGCGGCCGCCGTGGAGCTCGAACTACACGATCAACGTCAACACGCAGATGAACTACTGGGCCGCCGAGACCGCCGACCTCGGCGAGACCCTCGAACCGCTGATCGACCTGCTCGAAGCTCTGGCCGACAAGGGCAGGGCCACCGCCCGTACGCTCTACGGCGCGCGCGGCTGGGTGGCCCACCACAACACCGACGCCTGGGCCTTCACCGCGCCGGTCGGCCGGGGCCACGCCGACCCGTCGTGGTCGTTCTGGCCGATGGGCGGCGTCTGGCTGACCTGGCTCCTGCACGAGCGGCTGCGCTTCGGCGGCGCCGGCCTCGACCGCATCGTGCCGATCCTGCGGGGCGCCGCCGCGTTCTGCCTCGACTGGCTGCGCGACGACGGCAGCACCTCGCCGTCGACCTCTCCCGAGAACCACTACCTCGCGAACGGCGTCCCGGTCGCCGCAGGCCGCTCGTCCACGATGGACCTGACGCTGATCGCCCGGCTGTTCGACGCGTACGCCGGGATCGCCCCGCCCGGCGACCCGATCGCCGCCGAGATCCGCGCTGTCCCCGCTCCCGAGCCCAGCGCCGACGGCCTGATCCCGGAGTGGCGGGACAACCCGCCCCAGGCCGAGCCCGGCCACCGCCACCTGAGCCACCTGACCTTCGCCTACCCCGGCGACACCCCCGACGACCCCGCGCTGCGAGCCGCGGTCTCCCGCAGCCTCGACGACCGCGCCGACGAGTCCACCGGCTGGTCCCTCGCCTGGAAGCTCGCGCTGCGGGCCCGGCTGCGCGAGCCCGAGGCCGTGTCACGCCTTCTCGACCTGGTGCTCCGCCCGGCCCCGGCCGGCCGGGAGGGCCAGCGCGGCGGCCTCTACCCCAACCTGTTCGCCGCCCACCCGCCGTTCCAGATCGACGGCAACCTCGGCTACGTCGCCGCGGTCGCCGAGATGCTGGTGCAGAGCCATTCCGGCATGATCGACCTGTTGCCCGCGGTGCCGGGGCAGTGGCCCAGCGGCCGCGCGACCGGCCTGGTCGCCCGCCCCGGGGTCGCGGTCGACGTGGCCTGGGAGACCGTCGACGGCCGTGTGACAGCCACCGAGATCGCCTTGCGGGCGCGCCGGCCCGCCGGGCGCACGACGGTCACGGTCCGGCTGGACGGCCGCCGGGCCGAGGTCGACCTGTCCGACGGCCGGCGCGTAGTGCTCGATCCGAGAAGTCTGGAGATCCGATGACCGCACCGTACGAGATCATCGCGCCGCCGACCGGGGCTGAGCCGCCCCGGGCGCGGCTGCGCACGACCGCCGGGGTGCTGCCGCTGGACGGGTCGTGGCGCTTCGCCTGGTCGCCCACCGCCGACACCGACCAGGACCCGGCCGACGCGGGGGAGTCGTGGGACTCGCTGCCGGTGCCGGGCAACTGGCAGATGCACGGCTACGGCTCGCCGGCGTACACGAACGTGCGCTATCCGTTCCCGATCGACCCGCCGTACGTCCCCTCGGAGAACCCGACCGGAGAGTACCGCCGCACCGTACGCCGCCCCGACGACTGGGACGGCGGCCGAGTGCTCCTGCGGTTCGACGGGGTCGACTCGTGGTTCGAGGTCTGGATCAACGGTGAATCCGTGGGCCGGTCGTCGGGCAGCCGCCTCACGGTCGAGTTCGACGTCACCGAGCGGCTCACCGGCGGCGACGACCTGCTCGCCGTGCGCGTGCACCAGTGGAGCTTCGCCAGCTACGTCGAGGACCAGGACCAGTGGTGGATGTCGGGCATCTTCCGCTCGGTCGACCTGCTGCACCGCCCGGACGGCGGCATCGACGACCTGCGCGTGATCGCCGGCTACGACCACGAGACCGGCGAAGGCCTGCTCACGGTCGAGGCGCCGGTCGACGTACGGTGGGAACTGCCGTCTCTGGGGTTGAAGGACGCCACCCGGGTGCCGTCGGTGGAGCCGTGGTCGGCCGAGAATCCGCGGCTCTATCGCCTGCTCGTGAGCACCGCCAGCGAGACCGTGACGCTGGACATCGGCTTCCGCACCGTGCGCGTCGAGGGCGACCGGCTGTTGCTCAACGGCGCCCCGCTGATCTTCCGCGGCGTCAACCGGCACGACATCGACGCCCGCACCGGCCGGGCCGTTCCGCGCGAGCAGATGGAACGCGACGTCGCGTTGATGAAGGAACACAACATCAACGCCGTACGGACGAGCCACTACCCGCCCGACCCCTACTTCCTCGATCTCTGTGACCGCCACGGGCTCTACGTCGTCGACGAGTGCGACATCGAGACGCACGGATTCTCTCAGGTCGACTGGCGCGGCAACCCGTCCGACAACCCGGCGTGGGCCGACGTCTATCTCGACCGGATGCGCCGCACGGTCGAGCGCGACAAGAACGCGACAAGCGTGGTGATGTGGTCGCTCGGCAACGAGGCGGGCTGGGGCCGTAACCTCGCCGCCAACGCCGCCTGGACCCGCTCGCGCGACCCGGGCCGGCCGATCCACTACGAGGGCGACACGTCCTGCGTGAGTGTCGACGTCTACAGCCGCATGTACCCGCCCTACGACGAACTCGCCGCGATCGGCCGCCACGAGGAATCCGCGCTGCCCGATCCGGCGCAGGACGCCAAGCGCCGCGGGATGCCGATGATGATGTGCGAGTACGGGCACGCGATGGGCAACGGGCCGGGCGGGCTGGCCGACTACGAGGCGATCATCGACGCGCACCCGCGGCTGGCGGGCGGGTTCATCTGGGAGTGGGTCGACCACGGCTTGCTGCGCGACGGCTCCTACCGCTACGGCGGCGACTTCGGCGAGGCCGTCCACGACGGCTCGTTCGTCATCGACGGCCTGGTCTTCCCCGACCGCACGCCGTCGCCGGGGCTGACCGAGCTCGCGGCGATCATCACCCCGGTGCGGCTGTCGTTGCGCGGCGGCGACCTGGTGATCGAGAACCGGTGGAGCTTCACCGACACGTCTGCCGTGACCTTCACGTCGCCCGACGGCGTGCTCGACGTGCCGGTGGTCGGGCCGCTCTCGACGCTCCGGCTGCCGTTTGCCGGTGCGTCCGTCACCGCGACTTCGGACGGTCGCGTGCTGTCGCGGGTTCATCGCGCCTCGACCCCCGCACCGGTCGCTTTCGCCGGCCGGCCTGTCCAGCGCCCCGAGCATCTCGGCCCGTTCCCGGTCGCCGCGCTCACCCTCGACGCGTGGCGCGCGCCGACCGAGAACGACCGCTTCCCCGGCCTGCGCAACAAGGTGTCGATGGAACAGCAGTGGCGCAAGGCGGGACTCGACCGCCTCCTCGAGCGCGTCGTCGACGAGAACCGGGTCCGCTACTTCCCGGCCGGTCTCGACAGCGGCTTCGAGGTCACGTACGCCTGGTCGTCCGACGGTTCGGCGACCCGCCTGGAGGTCGACATCGAGCGACTGGGGGAGTGGCGCCTGACGCTGCCCCGCCTCGGCATCGCCCTCGGCCTGCGAATGCCCGACCCCGCCGCCGCGCTGGTCGAGTGGCACGGCCTCGGCCCGGGGGAGGCCTACCCCGACTCGCGCGCCGCGGTCTGGCCCGGTAAGCATCGCCTCTCGGTGCGAGAGATGCAGACCCCGTACGTCGTCCCGCAGGAGAACGGCAACCGGTCCGAGGTGTCCTGGCTGTCCGTCTCCACGCCCGACGGTGCTGTGAAGGTGACCGGTGACCAGCCGTTCGAAGCAGCCGTACGACCGTGGTCGACCGCCGCGCTCGAAAAGGCGCGGCACTCCGACGAGCTCGCCGCGGGCGACCTGCTCTGGCTGCACCTGGCGGCCGGCGTGACCGGGCTGGGCTCGGCCAGCTGCGGCCCGCCCGTGCGTACCCAGGCGCAGTACCGCACTTCGCGGGCCCGTCTCGCCTTCACGTTCACGGCCGGCTGACCCGTGCGGCTCGAAGTCACCTCCGGCGACGATCTGCGGGCGGCCCTGCGCGCGGCGGCCGACGCCCACGGCCCGGTGGAGATCCACTTTCCGCCGGGCGAGTACCACCTGTGGCCCCACGACGATCATCGGCGTGAGCTCTACGTCTCCAACACGGTCGGCGCCGACCCGCGCTATCGCAGCAAGTCGATCGCGCTGCTCGTCGAGGGGATCGACGACCTGCTGATCACCGGTCCGGGCGCCCGTCTCGTGCTGCACGGCCTGCAGACCACCTTCGCCGTCCTCGGCAGTTCCCGGGTACGGATCGAGGGCCTCGAATTCGACTACGCGGTGCCCACGGTCGTCGACGCGACGGTGGCCTCGGCGGGGGTCGAGAACGGGCGCGCCTACCGCGTGCTGCGCGTTCCCTCCGTCACCCCGTACACCGTGGTGGGCCGTTCGGTGCTCTGGCACGGCGAGCCGACACCGGCCGGCGGGTTCACGTGGTGGGGGTCAGACGCGCTCGACTACACGCAGGTCTTCACCCCGGCCCGCCGCGTACCCAACCCGCTCTTCACAGATGTGCACTCGATCCGCCGTACGACCGAAGGCCTGCGAATCGAGTACGACCATGCGCGCGCGCCCGGCGACGTGGGGCTCGTCTACGCGATGCGGAAGACGACGCGGGACCATCCAGGCGCCCTGATCTCGGGCAGCGCCGACGTCACCCTGTCCGGTCTGCACTTCCGCTACCTGCACGGGTTCGGGGTGGTCGCGCAGCACAGCCGGGACGTGACTGTCGAGAACTGTTCCTTCCAGCCGCCCTCGGGCAGCGGCCGCCACACCGCCGGTTTCGCTGACTTCCTGCAGGTCTCGGGCTGCTGGGGGCACCTGGCCGTCCGCGACTGCGAGTTCGACGGCTCCCACGACGACCCGATCAACGTGCACGGCACCTATCTGCGGGTCGGCGCCCAGCCTCGTCCCGACACGCTGCTGCTGCACTACATGCACCCCGAGACGGCCGGGTTGCCGCAGTTCGGGCCGGGGGACGAGATCGAGGTCGTCGACCGCGGCACCCTGCAGCCGGTGGCGGCCGCCCGGGTGCGTTCCGTCCGCCAGCCCACCGGGCACAGCCACGACGAGCCGCTCACGAGCATCCTGCTTGTGGTTGACGCGTCACTTCCGCCCGGGTTGTCCGGCGGCCACGCGGTCGAGAACGTCACCAGGACACCCAGCGTCGAGATCACCGGCAACGTCTTCCGCAACACCCCGACCCGCGGCGTGCTGGTCACGACTCGGCAGCCCGTGCTGATCGAGCGCAACCGCTTCGAGCGTACGGGGATGGCGTCGATCTACGTATCGGGCGACGCGAACGACTGGTGGGAGTCCGGCCCGGTCCGCGACCTGACGATTCGCGACAACGACTTCATCTCGCCGGGCGGCCCGGCCGTCCTGTTCGACCCGCGCGCCTCGGAACCGGTCCACAGTGGCGTCGTCGTCGAAAACAACCGCTTCGAAGGCTCATTCGGTGGGCCACAGGTCGTGGTCGGCCCAGGCGCCGGTGATGGCGACGTCGGCGTTCTGGCCGCGCTGGCGGGCGAACCGCAGCGCCAGCCGTTGCAGGAGAACGGTCATCGGGATCTGGTCGAGTAGAGCCGATCCGCTGGAGGTCGGGGCGGTCAGCGTCGCCACCTGCATCCGTTCGAGGACGGCGGCGTGCCGCAGCGCCGTCGTCAGCTCGTCCGGGTCGGCCGTGGGCTGCAGCACCAGCAGGGTGTCGGCCGCTGTGTAGGGGACAGCGCCGCCGTGCAACAACCGATCAGGATCGAAGCCCTCACACAGGATGCGCGCGCCTTCCCGGATCTTCAGCGCCCCTTCACGAGCGGTGACCGACCACAGCCCGGGCCCGACGATCGCCATCGCCCGTGCGGGTAGCGGAACGTCACCCGGCTCGTCGCCGAGCGCCCGCGCGGTCTCCCGTACCGCCTGCGGCCCGCCGCCGCGAGCGCCCAGGTGATAGGCGAGCTGAGCGAGCACGGTCAGCGCCGTCGTGTAACTGACCGTGTAGGTCTCGGACGCCTCGACCACCGGAGTGCGAACCGCCTCGGGCCACTCGGCGTCAGGCCCGGTCACGCCGACCAGCGGCACCTTCTCGTCGAGCAGAATCTGACGGCTGCGCCGGGCGTACGCGGTCGTGCCCGTGTGACTGATGACGACAGCGGCGTCCCCGTCGCGCAGAACACCCGCCGTGAACGCGTTCGCCGCGAAGGTCCGCGCGTCGAGGCCCGCCGCGGTGAACTCGGCCGCTCCCAGTTCGGCCGCGTGCAGGCTCGTTCCCGTGCCGATCAGCCAGACCCGTCGCGCCCCCGCCAGCCGACTCGCGGCCTCGGCGGTCAGTCCGGGATCGGCGAGGCTCTCGATGGCCTCGGGCTGTGCGGCGATCATCCGCTCGAGCTGTGCTGTCATCTCTCAGGCACCTTCCGAATCGACCAGAACGGTGAGCAGCCGAGCGAGCTGCCCGCGTTGAGTCGCGTCGAGCGGGCCGAAGACGTCATCCTGAACCGCGGCCACCACCCTGTCGAGCTTGCGCAGCCGCCGCTTTCCGGCCGCGGTCAGGCTGACAACATTGCGGCGCCGATCGGCCGGGTCGGGTCCGCGCTCGACGAAGCCGCCGTCGGCCAGCTCGTTGAGCACCGAGACGAGGTCGCTGCTGTAGATGCGGGTGCGGTCGCTGAGCTGAGCCTGACTGGCCGCGCCGAACTGTTCCAGCGTGGCCAGAACCGCGTAGTGCCACTTCCGGGCGTCAACGCGCGCCAACGCCTCGGTTACCAGTCGATCGGACCGCAGGGCAGCCAACGACAACAGCCGCGTGGGCAGTCGTTGCAACCGCTCCGCGGTGCCCTCGCGAGCGGTCCTCGGTCTGGCCGGCGCGGTGCCGGCATCTTGGATCGTCGCTCCGGCCTCCTCGTTCATCAGGCGACCCTATCACTTGCGTTAGTGGCACTAACGACTTACGGTCGGCGTTAGTCAGACTAACGATTCTGGAGGCGTCATGCCCGAGATCCCCTTCGGTGCCCAGCTCATCGGGCGCACCGAGAAGGCGCTCAATGCCCTGCTCGAACGCGAGCTGTCCGGCACCGGCCTCACCGAGCCGCAGTGGGTCGCCCTCACCCTGACCGTCGGCCCTGTCGGCCCCGCCAGCTCTGTCAGCCCCGCCAGCCCCGTCAGCTCTGTCGGCCCCGCCAGCCCCGTCAGCTCTGTCGGCCCCGCCAGCTCTGTCGGCTCTGTCGGCCCTGTCAGTCCTGTCGGCCCCGTCGGCCCTGGTGCCGTGCCGGTCGGCCGGCTTGCCGCGCGGATCTCCGAGGCCCTCCGGACCGATGGGGCCACCGCGGGCCGTCTGCTGTCCGAGTTGGCCGCTAAGGGCCTGTTGCGCGAGACCGCCGCCCACGCTTTCGAGCCCACCGAGAGCGGCCGTTCCCTGTGGCTGCGGGTCCGCTCCGCCACCGCGACCCTCACCGCGGACCTCTGGGGCGACCTCCGCGCCGAAGACCGCGACGCCGCGGCCCGAGTCCTGAACGTCGTCCTCACCCGAGCCGGAGCCGCCCTGTCCGCTCGCTAGTCATGTTAAAAATCATTGACATCGTGTCAGCTCTGTTTTACGTTCGACGTGTCAAGTTTCTTGCACAGGGGGAGCGCGACATGTCCTCGGAAGAGAAGCGCGCCTGGACCTACGCCGTCGTCGGCGTCGTGATCCCGGTCGTCTACCTGGTCATCGTCCTGTCCAAGATCCAAGAAACCGACGTCGCGAACATCGCCTACGTCGGGCCCATGCTGACCGCGATCGGCGTCGGCATCGCCGCGGGCATCATCCTGGGCATCGCCGCCGCCATGGCCTCGCCCCGAGACGCCGGCCGCACCGACGAACGCGACCGCGAGATCAACCGCCGAGGCGAGCACGTCGGCTTCTACGTCATGAGCATCGCCGCGATCGTGCCCCTGGTCCTCACCATGGCGAAAGCCGAGCATTTCTGGATCGCTCACACGCTCTACCTGGCGTTCGTCCTGGCCGCGCTGGCCTCGGCGGGCGTGAAGATCGTGGCGTACCGGCGGGGTTGGTAAAACGTGGGCAAACCGACCAGGGTCACCAACTCGATCCGGGCGCTGCGCTTCACGCACGGCGAGATGACCCAGGCCGAGCTGGCCGATCGCATCGGAGTGACCCGCCAGACCATCATCGCCATCGAGCAGAGCCGCTACTCGCCGTCCCTCGAGGTGGCGTTCCAGATCGCGCGGGTGTTCCGGGTGCCCCTCGACGACGTCTTCGCCTACCCGGACCCCGAGCCGTAGCCCCACCCTCCGAGAGAGAGCCGCGACGCAGCCGTCCCGCGCCCGGGGCCGGCTCCTCGTCGCCGTTCGTCTGCCCGGGGCGCCGCCGTCGCCTCAGCCCTGGCCCGATCGTGCTTCCCTGACCAGGGCGAGGCAGTGCGCTCGCAGCGGGGCCGCGCGCTCCCACCGGGCCGCGCGCTCGCAGTGGGGCCGCGCGCTCCCACCGGGCCGCGCGCTCCCACCGGGCCGCGCGCTCGCAGTGGGGCCGCGCGCTCGCAGCGGGCCGCGCCAGCCGTCGATCCGAGTTGATCTCGCCTGACTATGATGTGGCGGTGACCACGGTGGCGGCCCGCAGAAAAGTTCCGGCTCACGAGCGCTCTGCTGTGCGGTTGGTGGTTTTTCTGGAGTGGGTCTTCGCTCTGGTCTATGTCGGTTGTGTGCTGCTGGCGCTCTTCCGCGCCGCCGATATCGCCGGCCACTGGTACATCCCAGCCCAGGGCGATGCCTTCACCGAGGACGCCGACATCGCCGCCGGCCGGTGGTGGTTCCTCCTGGTAGGCATGTTCGTCTCGTCCGCCCCGATGTCGGCCGGCTTGGGCCTGTTCAGCTCGGCCATGCTGTTCCTGCTCGGCTACGGCCGCGGCGATCGCCGACTGACCAGGGCCCTGATCCTCTCAACCCTGGCCACCACGGCCGTCCTGGCAGTCTCGCTCACCCCCGCCGCCCAATCCCTCTCAGGCTGGTTGCTCGACTGACGTCCAAAACGTCTGGGCTGGACAGCTTCGGCGCGGAGGTCTGTCGTGGGCGGTCCCGAGTCGAGCTTCCGCTTCGTGCGGCAGGTTGCGGTGGCGGGGTGCCCCAGTCGGGCCGGCGTAGTGGTGCAGCATGGTGCTTGTCGCCGGCTTCCCAGCCGGGCCCGCCCCGTGGTGCCGCCTGTCGCGCTGACAAGTTCTCATGCCGAGTGACGGTTCCAGGTCGACCCGCCCCCATTCGCCGTCGTGAGGGCCGGGCGACAGGTCTCATCCCAGGAGCACAGGGGCCTCCATCCCATGATCACTCCGAGTCCGGTCGCCGCAACCGGCCGCGCCGCAGCGGCACCACAGCGGTGGGCGGCCCGGGTGAACTGCGCCGGACCGTCAAGGGCCTGGACCCCGCGGATCCGGGCCGCACGAACCGGATGCCCGCACCGAGAATCCGCGGGCAGGCCTCGACCGCGCTCAGACTTTCCGGGTCTGGTCCGAGAAGTGAGGTCGGCCCTCACCGCTAACGGCTGGAAGCCGTCCCGCGACCGGCGCCACAAGCGTTGACCAGCGCTCGGGGCCGGTTCGGCCGTAAGCGCATCTTCATGATCGGCGATTCACGCGGATGCGTGTGAACGCTCACAAAGACTGCGCATAGTACGACCCTGTCCACCCCCTTTCAAGAGCCCCAACCCAAATTGGGAGCGCTCCCATAATTCCGTACGCATCGATTGACGTCTCTTGAAACTGCCCGCTAACGTGCGCTTTCCCCAAGAGCCTCATGCGGATAGAGGATCGTCATGTCCCGCAGACCGAGACGCGCGGCCCTGGCCGCCCTCACAGCCCTGCTGACCCTGCTCGGCCTTTGGACGGCCATCGCCGCCGCCAATGCCGCCGCGGCCGGATGCAAGGTCGTCTACACGATCAGCGCCCAGTGGAACGGCGGCTTCACCGCGAACGTAGCCGTCACCAACCTCGGCGACACCGTCACAAGCTGGCGTCTCAACTGGACCTTCCCGGCCGGGCAGCGCGTAACTCAGCCCTGGAACGCCGCCGTAACCACCTCCGGAACGGCCGTCACCGCCACGAACCTCAGCTACAACGGCACGATCACCACCGGCGCCACGACAAGCTTCGGCTTCAACGGAAGTTGGACCGGCACCAACCCCGCACCCACTGATTTCGCGTTGAACGGTGTGATGTGTACCGGAAACGCAATCCCGACCACGGCGCCCCCGACCGGCGAACCTGGCAACGCCGCCGCGATCGTGGCAGCCATGCAACCCGGCTGGAACCTGGGCAACTCGCTCGACGCGACCGGCGCCGACGAGACCTCCTGGGGCAATCCCCGCATCACCGAGGCCCTGCTCGAAGGCATCAAAGCCCAGGGTTTCAAGAGCATCCGCATCCCCGTCACCTGGGGTCAGCACCAGGCCTCTGACTACACGATCGAGTCCGCCTACCTGGCCCGGGTCAAAGAGGTGGTCGACTGGGCCCTCGCCGACGGCTTCTACGTGATGATCAACGTCCATCACGACTCCTGGCAGTGGCTCAACGCGATGCCCGGCGCCAAGAGCCGCTTCGACGCGACCTGGACCCAGATCGCCACCACGTTCCGCAATCACGACGCCAAGCTGGTCTTCGAGAGCATCAACGAGCCCCAGTTCAGCGACGAGTCCCAGAGCGCCACCTACCTGAACCAGCTCAACACGAGTTTCCACAGCATCGTCCGCGGCAGTGGCGGCGGTAATGCGACCCGCCTTCTGGTCCTCCCGACCCTGCACACCTCGGCCGATCAGGTTCATCTCGACAATCTCGCCACCACGATCACCGCCCTGAACGACCGCAACCTCGCCGCCACCGTTCACTACTACGGCTACTGGCCGTTCAGCGTGAACATCGCCGGCACCACCACGTTCGACGCGACCACACAGGCCGACCTGATCGGATACTTCGACCGCGCGGCAGCCACGTTCACGGCCCGCGGCATCCCCGTGATCCTCGGCGAGTGGGGCCTGCTCGGCTTCGACCGTTCCCTCGACGCCGTCGAGCAGGGCGAGAAGCTCAAGTTCTTCGAATACCTGGCCTACTACGCGCGCCAGAAGAACATCACCACGATGCTCTGGGACAACGGCCAGCACTTCGACCGTACGGCGTTGACCTGGCGCGACACCGAGCTCGCCTCCTACATCAGGGCGACGACCCGTTCCGGCACCGCGTCGACCGACCAGGTGTTCCTCGCGAAGTCCGGCACGATCACGGCCAGGACCGTCACGCTGAACCTGAACGGCCGCACGTTCACGGGTCTGCGGCACAACACCACCGATCTCGTACGGGGCACCGACTACACGATCAGCGGCGACCAGCTCACGTTCACGGCCGCCCTGCTGACCCGCCTGGCCGGCGCGCGCGACTACGGCGTCAACGCGCGTCTCACGGTCGTGTTCGACGCGGGCGTGCCGTGGCGGATCAACCTCATCTCGTACGATCCCCCGACTGCGAGTGCCGCCGGCGGAACCACCGCCTCGTACGCGTTCCCGGTGACCTTCCGCGGCGACCGGCTCGCCACGATGGAGGCGAAGTACGCCGACGGCAGCAACGCCGGCCCGCAGAACTGGACGTCGTTCAAGGAGTTCGCGTACACGTTCCTGCCGAACTACTCGGCGGGCACGGTCACGCTCACGCCCGAGTTCTTCGCCGACGTGAACGACGGCGCGCGGACCACGCTGACACTGCACTTCTGGAGCGGCGCGAAGCTCACCTACTACGTCACGAAGTCGGGAAGCACTGTCACCGGTGCGGCGACGTGACGCGTTCCGGGGCCGGCTTTCGTGGCCGGCTCCGGGACACCGCCACCCCGGCCAGGCACAGCGCCCCGCCGGCGATGGCCAGCGCACGCGGCACCTCGTCGAGCAGCACCCAGCTCAGCAGGATGACGACCACCGGGACGGCGTACGTGGTGGAGCCCATCTTGCCCGCGGTCGAGCGCGCCAGGGCGTACGCCCAGGTTGTGAACGCGATGGCCGTGGGGAAGACCCCGAGGTAGATCACGTTGAGGGTGGCGCTCATGGGAGCGCTTGCGATGTCGTCGACCAGGCGGCCGGCGAACGGCAGGCACGCGACCGCGCCGATCAGGCAGCCGAACGTGGTGGCCTGCAACGCCGACGCGTGCTTGAGGGCGGGCTTCTGCGCGACGACCCCGGCGGCGTACGTGATCGCGGCGACCAGGCACAGCAGCACGCCGAGCACGGAGGACTGCCCGCCGCCCGACATCGACAGGCCGACGACGACCGCCCCGGCGAACGACACCGCGATGCCGGCCAGCAGCCGCGGCGGGAACCCCTCGTTCAGCAGCCACCCGGCCAGCAACGCCATCAGCGCGGGACCGACGTTCACGACCATCGCGGCGGTCCCGGCGTCGACGAGTTCCTCGCCCCAGTTCAGCGCGACCATGTAGAGCCCGAACCAGAGCACGCCCGAGATGATGATGCCCGGCCAGGCGGCTCGCGGCGGCAGACCCTGGCGGCGGATCGCGAGGAACGCCACCAGCACGACCGAACCGGCCAGCAACCGGCCGAGGGCGAGCGAGCCGGGGGAGAAGTGCGGTGCCGCGGCCCGGATCCCGACGAACGCCGAGGCCCAGAGAACGACCGTGACTGAGGCGGCAACGACGGCGGCCCCGGGCACGCGTGGAGAGTTCATGCTCTGATCCCACCGTCTCGGCGCCCGCACCGCTAGCGAGATTCGGACGTCGCGCTTCAGCCCGTCCAGCCGAGCCAGGCCTCACCGGCCGACAGTGCGAGGAACCAGATCAGCCACGAGACCACGGGCAGAGGGAGCACCCACAGCGGCCGCCGCTGCCGCAGCAGTCGAATCGCGACGACCAGCAGCAGGAGCCAGACGACGAGCAGCAGCGCCACGGCCCAGCCCGGGGCGAGCAGCCCGCTGGCGACATAGAAGACCAGCGTGGCCACGAACGCCACGAACCCGAGCCAGCCGAGCAGCCAGTGCCACCACGAGCGCGTCATCGACAAACACCGTACGACCCCGGTCCGGGCTTTTCCAGCATCCAGGATGGAACCAGCTCGTCGCGGCCGGAGGGCGATGCGAATCGCGACGGCCGCTGAACCCGTCATTGATCGTCGAGGAAGATCTCTTCGATCGTCAGGCTGAACAGCTTGGCCAGGCGGAACGCCAGGGGCAGGCTCGGGTCGAACTTGCCCTTCTCGATGGCGTTGATCGTCTGGCGGGAGACGCCCGCGTGCAGGGCCAGGTCGCCCTGCGTCCAGCCGCGGTCGGCCCGCAGGTCCGTGAGCCGGTTCTTCATCGATATTGGATCTTGCCGACGGCGAAGGCGAGCACGAAGACGCCGCCCATCAGCGCGGGCAGGACGGCGATGTTCACGTCGCGGGCGATCCCGGCCGCGTCGGCGACGAAGTAGGCGAAGGCGACCACCCACCCGACCCCGAGCGTGACGGCCAGCGCGTTCTGCATGATCTTTCGCTGCAGCTCGTCGAGCCCGCGGAGGAGGCGCGTGAAGGCCACGATCCAGCCGATGCCGACGGCGAAGTTGACCGCGACGGCGGCCCAGCTCACCGCCCGCTGATCCGGGTCCCATAGGCCCTGCGGACCGAACTTGGCCAGCGCGACCGTCGCCGCCCACGCGACGGTCCAGAGCGCGAACCGAGCCGTCATCTTGAGCTCGTTGACCGCTTGCACGGCACCCCTCCTTCGCCTGCGGTGTAAAGGACGCTTTACACCGTACGAGGTGGGTCGTCGAGGTGTCAAGCTTCCTTTACAGCTCAGTCGTACCGCTCGTAGATCGCGGCGCGGGCGCGGTCGGGGTCGAGGCGGTGCAGGATCGCGTCCGCGATATCGGTGAGCTGGGCGACCTGCTCGGGGGAGAGTGCGTCGATGACGTTCTCGCGCACGGTCGCGACGTGGCCGGGAGCCGACTCGGCCACCTTCTGCCAGCCGGCCCCGGTCAGCCGTGCGTTGGTGGCGCGCTTGTCCTCGGGGCACGGGAAGCGTTCGAGCAGGCCCCGCGTCTCGAGACGCTGCACGACGTGGGAGAGCCGGGCCAGCGTCGCGGTGGTGAGCTCGGCCAGCGCGGTCATGCGCAGCGTACGGTTCGGCGCCTCGGAGAGCATGGCCAGCACGAAGTAGTCGAAGTGGGTGAGCTGGGCGTCGCGCCGCAACTGGGAGTCGAGGGCGGCCGGCAGCAGTTCGAGCACGGCCGCCAGGCGTACCCAGGCGGCCTTCTGTTTTTCGTCGAGCCAGGTGTCCACGGTCACAATTCTCCCACGCGATTAGTTGTTGCTACAACCTAGCTCGCCATGCCATGGTTGTACCAACAACCAAATGGCCTGGAGGTCACCATGGCGAACATCAGCATCCTCGGCACCGGCAACATGGGTCAGGCGATCGGCGGCCTGGTCGCCAAGGGCGGCAACACCGTCCAGCAGCTCAACACCGCCAGCACCGGCGAAGCCGTCACAGGCGACATCGTGATCCTCGCCGTCCCGCACGCCGCGCTCGCCGACATCGTCGCCACCCGCGGCGCCGAGCTGGCCGGCAAGATCGTGGTCGACCTCACCAACCCCGTCGACTTCGCCACCTTCGACGGCCTGACCGTCCCGGCCGACGGCTCCGCCGCTGCCGAGCTGGCTTCCGCGCTCCCGCAGTCCAAGGTCGTCAAGGCCTTCAACACCAACTTCGCCGGCACGCTGGCGACCGGCTCGGTCGGCACCGAGACCACCGCCGTCCTGATCGCCGGCGACGACGCCGACGCCAAGACCGCCGTGGCCGACTTCGTCCGCGCGGCCGGCCTGCGCGCCGTCGACGCCGGTTCGCTCAAGCGGGCGCGCGAGCTCGAGGCGCTGGCCTTCCTGCAGATCAGCCTGGCCGCCGGCGAGAAGCTCTCCTGGAACGGCGGCTTCGCCGCTGTCGCCTGAGCCGACAGTTCAGCCCCCGACCTCGGACCTCGGCTCTGGCACTCACCCCGCGCTTGATCTTGGCCTGAAGCCGCGCGCGAAGTCTGAAGCCCGCTCCGGGCTTCAGACTTCGGCCGGGGTGATCGCGGCGATGTGCCCGGTCTTTCCCTCGGTCGTGAAGCCGAGCCGGTCGTAGAGCCGGATCGCGTCGGTGTTGTGCGTGGCGACGTGCAGAAATGCCTCGTCGCCACGCCCGCGCACCACCCCGGTGAGCGCCCGTACGAGGTGGCCCGCCAGCCCCTGTCCGCGATAGTCCGGATCGGTGGCGACGGTGCCGATCTCGGTCCAGCCCGGGATCCGGATCCGCTCCCCGGCCATCGACACGAGCCGCCCGTCCCGCCGGGTGCCGAGGAACGTCCCGAGTTCAACCGCCCGGGGCGTGAGCGGCCCGACCCCCGTGCGCCCGGCCAGGTCGAGCATCTCCGGCACGTCGGCCGGGCCGAGCACGACCGCTTCGCCGACTTCCGTCGAGTCGACGTTCGACGCGGCCAGCACGAGTCCCTGCCCCTGGTTGACCACTCGCCACGACGACGGCACCCGGACGCCCCCGCCGGCCAGCACCACGACCTGCCCCGGCCCGGCCAGCTCGGCGAGATCGCGCCAGGCCTGCTCGTCATGCCAGTCCCGCACCGCGGACAGCGGCGCGACCCCGGCCACGTACCGGCCGGCCCCTTCGTGAAGTTCGGCGAACTCGCGCTGCACCCCGGTCAACGCGTCCCACACCAGATTCTCGTTCACAACTTCTCCCGTCACAGAAAACGGACCCTTGGGTTCGTTTAACTGCAACGGGGCCGGCGGCAATCCGTTCAAGCGGTGTGGCGCTCGTCGCACGAGGCAAGTGACATCGTGTCCCGGTCCTGGCCCGCACTTCGTAGGGTGGGGCCGTGGTTTCGAGCGGACGGCCCGACACGGCCGAGCAGTGGCGGGGCTACCTCGCCGAGTACAGCGCGGATTTCCTCCGTGCCGCCGACGCTGATCGGCTTGCCGGGCTGGGAAGCGAACGGCGCGCCTCCGGATGGCTCGGATTCGCCGGCGCGGGTCCGGACGCTCTCGCCGCCGTCGAAGAGCGGCTCGGGACGCCGCTTCCCCCGGGATACCGTGCCTTCCTGCAAGCCTCCGACGGGTGGCTCGAGATGGGTCCGTTCGTCTGGACGATGCGGACCACGGCCGACGTCGGCTGGGTGCGCGACCTCGAGCCCGACCTGTGCGACGAGGACGACGAGGACTACGAGCTGATGGCCCGGGCGCTGCTGGTGTCCGCCGACGCGGACGCGTGCTACTGGCTGCTCGACCCCGCCGACGTCAACGGGAACGGGGAGTGGGCGGCGTACGTCTGGGCGTCGTGGTACCCGGGTCTGGGCGACCGTTTCGTTTCGTTCGCCGATCTGGTCGCCGCCGAGCGGGAAGAGTTCGAGGAGCTCAATGCCCGGGACGGGCGCGCGATCGAACCGGCCGGGGCGGCTGAGCTGGTTGCCGAGGGGCGACTGATGGCACTGCGAGGCGATGCAGCGGGGGCGGCCGAGCGGTTCGAGTCGGCCGCTCGTAAAGGGTCCGGAGCGGGCCAGTACCTCTCCGTCGTTCTCGCGGCGTTCCGGCAGCCTGACGTGCATCACAGAATCCGCAACGACGTCCTCGGTCATCCGCACGTGATCGAAGCAGTGGGGGCCGGGCGGGTTCGCGCCGAGCTCGTGCCACTGTTCCTGAAGCGGGAATCCGGCGCCTGGGCGAGGCGGCTCGTGGAACAGGCCCTCGGCGATTCCGGCGACGCGCCGGTCTCGCCCGAGCCGTCCGACTTCACCGCGTCTCTCGACCGCGCCCGTGAGCTCGCACGTTCAGGCGACACCGATACAGCCTGGTCGGTCGTGGCCGCGGCAGTTCCGCATTGGCGCAGTGACGACCCGCTGGGCATCGCCCCGTTGACGCTGCTCACCGACCCGGAGCTGAGCTCGCTCGTCACGCCCCAGCGGGCCGCCTGGATCGTCACCACTTCGAGAAGCGCCACTCACTGAGCTTGCTCAAATCATCTTAGTCATTAAGATAACCGCATGGGCATATCGACCGACTTCTCGGTAGCGATCGCCGGCGCCGGCCTCTCCGGCCTCTGTCTCGCCCAATACCTGACCCGCGCCGGCATCGACGTGCACGTCTACGAGCGGGACCCCGGCCCCTTCGTACGGCGGCAGGGCTACCGGATCATCCTCGACCGGTACGGGCTGGAGGCGCTGCAGGAGAGCCTGCCCCGCCCGCTGTACCGCCTGGCGCTGGCCACCGGCGACGAGCCCGGCGGCCACCTGCGCTTCACCGACGCCCGACTGCGGAACGCGTTCACCATCAACTTCAAGGACGAGCCGCACGCGACCCGACAGGTCGACCGGCTCACCCTGCGTACGATCCTGCAGTCCGGGCTGGACGGACGCATCCACTACGGCAAGTCCGCGGTCGCGGTGGACAACGGCGGCCCGGCCGGGCTGCGACTACGGTTCTCCGACGGCAGCGCCACCGCGGCCTCCGTCGTCGTCGGCGCGGACGGCGTCGGCTCGGCCCTGCGCGCGCAGCTCACGCCGGACGCCGAACCCGCGAACACCCCGATGGCCGGCGTCTACGGCCGATCGCCCCTGCGCTACGACGGCGGCAGCATCATCCCGGACGCTCTGCGTACGAGCGGGGTGCTGGCCATCGCTGACCAGCCTGGCCGCGCATTCTTCTTCACGTCCATGCGGTTCGGCGAAGACCCGCGCGTGGCGTTCGCGCGTGTGGCCCCGGGCAGTTACGCACCCACCGGCGACGACTACGTCATGTGGGGATTGCTGCTCCAGCAGAACGAGGTACCCATGGGCGTACGCGGCGACGTGCTGGCGCTGCGAAAACTGGCCGTCCGGATGAGCGCCGACTTCCACCCCCTCATCCGCCGGCTGGTAGGCACGGCCGAATGGGACGCCACGGTGCTCAACCTCTTCACCACCGGCCGCCGCCCCACCCGGTGGGCCGTGCCCCGGGCAACGATGATGGGCGACGCCGTGCACGCCATGCCACCGTTCGGCGCTCACGGCGGCAACACCGCCCTCCGCGACGCCGCCCTGCTCGGCCACCGACTCGTCCAGGCCCGGACGAGCGGCATCCCGGTCGAGGAGGCGATCGCCGCCTATCAGGAAGAGATGATCCCGTACGCCTTCCGCGCCGTAGACACGGCCGCCACCCTGATGCGCCGCCTCACCGGGGCCGCGGCCGCACCACACTGGGTGCTGACCCGCGTGCTACCTAGGCTGCACCGCGTCACCGTGCCGGAGGCATGATTGCGACCATGCCCCACGAGCCGGCCCGGACGTCCGCGATCGCCGACCTCATGCGCGCCGGCCGCGAGACGTCGCGCCTGTCCATGGTGTTCCGGTACGCCATCGCCGACCGGCTGGGCCTCACCGTAAGCGACCTGGAGTGCCTGGACTACCTGGCCGACGTCGAATCGGCCACCGCGGGCCAGATCGCCGAACGAACCAACCTGACCACCGGCGCGGTAACCAGCATGCTCCGCCGCCTGCAGCAGGCAGGCTGGGTGACCGCCGAACGCGACCCGGCCGACCGGCGGCGCGTGATCGTCACCCTGCGACCAGAGCGGGCACCCGAGCTGGAACAACCGTACGAGCGCTTCGCTGACCAGGCGCAACGGCTCATCGAGGGCTACAGCGTCGACGAGCTGACGCTGCTGGTCCACCACTTCGACCGCATGCAGTCGATGTACCTCACCGAGCTGGACCGTCTGAGGAGCGGAGGCACATTCCCGCGGACCGCCTGAGGCGCAGTCGCGGGGCTCACCGCGCTCCCATTACCGTCATTTCCTGAGTCCGGCATCGCGGCGACGTCACCCACCCTGCGGACGTCGTGCGACAGGGACCCGTTCTGCGCATCGGGGACGTTTGATGGGCAGGCAAGGACGGCTCATGACCTTACGAGAACCTGGCGTCGCGCCTTCTCTGCGGCAGATCAGTGCGCCTGATCTTGCATTTGTGGTGCCCGGGTATCCATCGCCCTGGCACTGACGAGCGATGAACGCGAGCGTCTCCCGGGGTCAAACGCCCACGCGCGGACGAGGCCCGCCAGTCCCCACCGGGGGCCGCGCCGCGTCGAGTCAGTCCTCGTCGGCCAGCTGCCAGAGGTGGAGGGTGGTCTGGTCCTTGGAGACCGTGTACCAGACGCCCTGTCCCGCCGATCGGGGAGATCCCGAGACAGGAATGGGGTAGGTGATCCGGCCGCGTAGGGCCATCGTGCGTGGATCGACGAGCCAGTGGCGGGGGACCTGCGCGTGGTAGTCGGTGCCGACCACGGCGTTGTCGTCGTACGGGAACGCCGCCTCGTAGTCCCAGCAAACGCGGTCGCCGTCCTCGCTTGAGGGAGGCGGCACGGCTTCCTCGGCGTTCAGACGCCGCAGCTCCGTACCGTCCTCGGCCCGGTGCAGGTAGAGGGACCACTGCCCGGGATCCGTGGTCAGGAAGAGCTCCCCGGACGGGTTCACGGCGAGGAGGACCTCCTCGTCGAACCGCTGGAAGGTGAGCTTCGCGCCATCGAAGTGTCCCCACAGCACGGGCGAGTCCTCTTCGCCCGCGAGGACAGTCAGCCCCATGTACGCCGGGTTCGGATGGGGGAAATGGATGGAGCCCGAGCCCACGGTCATCGTCTCGGCCCGGGTCAGCACCGTGCCGTCGGTGGGGTCGAGGATGAGCCATTCCTCCTCGACGTCGCGTCCCGTCCGATTACGGATGTGGGCCCACAGGAGCTTGCCGTCCGAGGAGAAGGCCGCCGAGCCGCTGTCCGCGTGGCCGTGGTGGTAGTCGTCGGCATACTCGGAGAACGAGGCGTGGGCCTCGGTGCACACCGCGGCGGACCAGCAACCGTGCCGGATTTCCCACCGTACGGCGCCGGTCGAATCCACGGCTCGTAACGCGTGGACGCCGGCGAACACGGCGAGATCACCCGTAGGCGAGACCGCCACCGTGCCGTATCGGTGTGGCCAGGGCGCGGGGAAGCGGACCCCTGTCCCCTCCCCGTCCAGGTCGCGGACGGCCAGCTCGGTGTCCCCACGCTGCACCAGCAGCCTGCGTCCGGGCCAGTGCAACACCTGCGGGGCGTCCGCCGAGGCAAGGTCGAGCGGAGCGGCCGCGGTAGCGACAAGACGAGCAAAGGTCACGGAATCCTCCGGCGATGACGACGAGATCCCCGGGCGCCAGGGCGCGGGGGCGCAGCAGCTCGATGATCAGCCGGTCACGGTGAGGCTGGTCTTGGCCAGCTCGTAGGCGGGCAGCATCTCGGCGTGCTCCTCGCTGTCGAGGCTGTCCAGCGACACCACCGCCACCCCCTTGCCCGTCTCCACGATGAACGCCTTCTCGAGCTCGGCCGGGTCCTCGGGGGTGGCCTTCTCGCGGTAGCTGACCTCCACGGCCGCGTGGTCGGCGATCTTCACCTCGGTGAAGACCGGCTCCTCGGCCTTCTTTCCGATGAAGGCGGTCAGACTCGTACGCAGGTCCGCCTTCGCGCCCGTCCACACGCGCAGGAATCCCAGGTTGCCGGCCGGCTTCGCGTCGATCTCGCAGGCCATCGTCAGCGGGCCGCGGCGGGCCAGTTCGGCCAGCAGGTCGGCGTCCTCGACCTGCACCGCCTTCGGCTTCCACGATTCCGCGATGCCGAACTCGACCGGCAGCGGGCAGCCGCTGCTGACCTTGGCCGCTTCTGTCGCGGCGCCCGGGCCTTTCGACGGGCCGGGCTGGGTGTCCGGCTCGGCGGTCGAGCAGGCGCCGAGGGTGAGCGACGCGGCGACGAGCGCGGCGACAAAAACGTGACGTGGTCTCACAGGGACGAGAGTGTACGGAACCTTCTCACCTGCGTGGGGGCACGCCCATCTAATTTGATCTAGATCTACGAGCCGGTTACTGTCTCGCGCCGTGATCCGTTCGCGAGTTGCCTCCGCCGTCCTCGTCGGTGCGTCCCTCATGTTCGTCGCCGCGTGTGGTGGCGAGGACACCCCGAGCGCCGCTGCCACCACCCCGACAGCGGCCATGGTCACCAGCGTCGCCGCCACCACCGCGGCCGCGGATCCGGCCGCCGGGGCTCCGGCCGACAAGGAGATCTGCGAGGCCGCGAAGAAGGCCGGCGCGGACCTCACCGCCGCCTGCAAGAAGACCGGCGTCAGCGCCAACTTCTGATCCGGCCCGAGGCCCCGGCGTCCGATCCACGCCGGGGCCTCGGCGCTGTTAGCCTCGGCGCGCATGAGGTTCGAGCAAGATTTGGTACGGGCACTCCTGCGCGACCAGCATCCCGACCTCGCCGACCTCGAGCTGCGCGACGTCGACGGCGGCTGGGGAGCCCAGATGTGGCGTCTCGGCGACGACCTGGCCGTGCGATTACCCCGCACCGAAGATGCCCCGGACCTCATCCGTACGGAACAGAAGTGGTTGCCGGTTCTGGCCGAACGCCTGCCGTTGCCGACGCCGGTCCCGCTGCGTGTAGGCGAGCCGTCGAGCCTGTTCGGGCACGTGTGGACGATCGCCCGCTGGGTCGAGGGCGACCCGGCCGACCAAAGCCCGATCACCGACGTCGGAGCGGCCGAGGTCCTCGCCGAGTTCCTCCGCGCGCTGCACCAGGAGGCACCGGCCGACGCGCCGCTGAATCCGATGCGGGGAGTCCCGCTGGCCGAGTTCCGCAGGAGCGGCGAATGGTTCGCGCTGCTCGACGGCCATCCGCATGAGGACGCCGTCCACGAGATCTGGGAGAAGGCGCTCGCCGCCCCGGTCTGGGACGGCCCGCCGCTCTGGCTGCACGCCGACCTGCATCCGGCCAATGTGGTCGTCCGGGACGGCACACTCGCCGGCGTCGTCGACTTCGGCGACATGTGCGCCGGGGACCCCGCCACCGACCTCTCGGCCGCCTGGATCCTGCTGCCCATCGGCGGGGCGAGCCGATTCTTCGACACCTATGAGCGAGCCGACGACGCCACCGTCACCCGGGCCCGGGGCTGGGCCGTCCTGCGCGCCCTCGGCCTGATCGGAATCGGACGCAACGGCCGCCTGGGCCTGCCCGGTGGCAAGCCGACCTGGGAGCCGGCCGGGTATGCGACCCTCGACCGCCTCGTGAGCCACGTCACAGCATCGCACCGATGATCTTCCTGCCTCGGCCCGGTCTGACGACACGTCAAGGCGATCCACCAACGGACGGTAGGACCATGAGCTTTCAGGCATACCTCGACAACGTCGAAGCCAAGACCGGCCTGACCCCTCGCCAGTTCATGGCGCTGGCCCACGAGCGCGGCCTCGACGGGCCGTCGACCAAGGCGGGCCAGATCGTCGAGTGGCTGAAGGACGACTACGGCCTCGGCCGGGGCCATGCCATGGCACTGGTCCATGTGATCAAGAACGGCGACAAGATCAGCGACAAGCACGTCGGGACGTCCGGCTCCCATCGCGACGATTCCGACACGCTGTGGCTCGACGGCGTGGCCAACCGTCCGTGACGAATCAGCGCGGCAGCACGCCGAGCAGGGTTGCGGTCAGGGACAGCTTCAAGGAGTCGTACAGGTTGAAGTGGAAGCGGGCCAGCTCGGGCTCGGCCTCGTAGGCGGCCAGCAGGCTGGGCGGGGGCGTGCTGTAGGCCGACAGCGCTCCCGCCACGACCATCGCCTGCAGGCTGAACAGGGTCGAGTTCTCGCCCAGCTCCGGCAGGTACTTCTGGATCAGCGCGCTCATCGTGTTCAGGCGTTCCAGGGCGCCGCGCTTGTAGCGGGCGACGACTTCGATGGAGACGTTGTGCTCCAGCACGCTGCCCTGGGCGCCGAACAGGTCGCACAGCACCACCCGTCCGGAGAGTGAGCGGCTGACGATCTCGGCCACCGCCGTCGCCCGCTCGGCCATGGGCAGATTCTCGTCGACGCCGGCGGCCAGCTCCCCGGCCAGCTCGGTCAGGAACTCCTGCACGAAGCGGTCGAGCAGCTCGAGCAGGACCGCCTCACGCGACTCGAAGTAGCGCAGCACGTTCGGCTTGGCCAGGCCCACCCGGCGGCTGAGCTCGTTGAGGGTGACCGCGGCCACCGGCATCTCATCGAGCATCGCCGACGCCTCGTCGAGGATCGCCCGCCGACGGACCTCCCGCTGCTCCTCGGTCCGCGCCCGCTGAAAAGCCCGCTGAGAACTCACGATCACCACCCTAACTTACGTACCGTCGGTACGTTGACAACGTACCGGGAGTACTTTAACGTCGATCGGGACAAGATACCTCCGGTACGTTAATGAGGAGCCTGGCATGAGCGAGAAGTGGACGACGGCGAACATCCCTGACCAGCACGGGCGAGTGGCCGTGGTGACCGGCGCCAACACCGGCCTCGGGTACGAGACCGCCAAGGCCCTGGCCGAGCGCGGTGCGTCCGTGATCCTGGCCGTGCGCAACGTCGAAAAGGGCGAGCAGGCCGCGGCCCGCATGACCGGCGACGTGACAGTGCAGGCGCTCGACCTGACCTCGCTCGACTCCGTCCGGAGCGCAGCGGCGGCGTTGAGGTCCCGGCTCGACCGGCTCGATCTGCTGATCAACAACGCGGGCGTCATGTACACCCCGAAGCAGAACACCCGTGACGGCTTCGAGCTGCAGTTCGGCACCAACCACCTCGGCCACTTCGCGCTCACCGGCCTGCTGCTCGACCTGATGCTGCCCGTGCCCGGCTCACGTGTCGTGACGGTCAGCAGCACCGGCCACCGCATCCGGGCCGACATCCACTTCGACGACCTGCAGTGGGAGAAGTCGTACAGCCGGGTCGGCGCCTACGGTCAGTCCAAGCTGGCCAACCTGATGTTCACGTACGAGCTGCAGCGCCGGCTCGCCACGCACGGCACCACCGTCGCCCTGGCCGCGCACCCCGGCGTGTCCAGCACCGAGCTCGCCCGCAACGCCCCCGCGGCCCTGCGGCTCCCGCTCACGTGGCTCGCACCGGTGATCGCCCAGGATGCGGCGATGGGCGCACTGCCGACCCTGCGCGCCGCCACCGACCCGGCCGCGCTCGGCGGCCAGTACTACGGTCCCGGCGGACGCTACGAGGTCAAGGGCCACCCCCGGCTGGTCATCTCGAGCCCCGAGTCCCTCGAGGTAGCCGTTCAGCAGCGTCTGTGGGCCGCTTCAGAAGACCTTACGGGCGTACGATTCCCGGCCTCGCCCGAGCAAGGTCATCTTCGAACGATGTCGACGACGACGCCGGGCGCCAGCCGGTAAGGATTGGTGTTCACGAGCGTGCTGACCCGTCGCTGCGCCGACCCGCCCGGCCGACGGCGGCCGCTCGGTCCTCGCCATGACCGAGCGGCCTGAGTCCCCGCTTGTGCGAGTGTCACGGAGGGGCGACGGGTTACAGGTTGTTGATCCGGGCCAGCAGCTCGGCCTCGGTCAGGTTCTCCAGGACCGCGTCCTGTTTGCGGCCCAGAACCGAGAGCAGCTTCTCCTTTTCCAGCTTCTTGGCCGCCGCCGCCTTCGCCGCCTGGTCCTCGGCGAGGCGGATGGCGATGACGTGCTTGACGACCTCCAGCTTGGTCGCCAAGGTCGCCTTGGCCGGATTGGTCTCGGTGGCCACGAACGACTCGGTGTCGACGGCCTTGAGTTCGGCGTTGACGGCCTTGGCCACGTCGTCGAGGCTGAAGCCGGACTTGGCGGTCAGCGGAAGCTCCCACAGCTGTTCCGTGGTCAGCAGGCCCTTGGTCGACGGGTAGCGGAACTTCTCCCGCGTGGCCTTTTCGAAGATGGTCACGGTGGCCTTTCTCGGGGTTCAGAACTGAATGCTGATGAGGTGGCGGCGGCCGCCGGTCATGGTCACCTTGGCGACCACGGAGCTGCGGATCGTGGAGCTGAAGCCGAGGCCGGAAAGCTGGTCCGGGGACGGCTCGCATTTGGTGCGGTCGCCGAGAACCTCGAGCACCTTGCGGTGCGGTTGCAGGTCGCGGCGGAGGAACTCGTTGTAGATCCCGCGGGTCGGCTGGTCGTTCACGCACCCTTTCAGCATGAAGAAGTAGTGGCGGTTGCCGACCTCGCTGTCGTCGAAGTAGTTCGGCGAATACATGACGGTCGACACCGGCACGAACTGTTCGGTGGTGATGCCCCACAGGTCCCTGGCGAGGCTGCCCGGCTGCATGTCCTTACCCGGCCGGAAAGCGGTGATCCTCTCGCCGGCGACCGTCATGCGGCCCACCTCGACGGTCTCCTTGTGGCCGACCGCCCGTTCGTGGCTGTAGTGCTCGATCTTCCCGTCGCTCTCGGTCTCGATCACGAAGCCGACCCCGGTGCTTTCCCGCCTGTCGTACTGGTTCACCTCGATCCGGTACTCGCCGTCGGGGACGCGGCCGGTCCATGTGACGTTCTCCACCGGCTCGCGGGTGGAGCCCTCGCCCGCGTTCATGTCGACGTCCAGTTTGCTGCGCTTGTCCCCGTACCAGATGTGGTCGCCGTTGGGTTCGAACACGTGCAGGTCGAGGTCGTCGTGGTTGAACCAGGACAGGCTCACCCGCAGCTTGCCGGTGACGTTGCCGCCGGCCCGCTTGACCTTCTCCTTGATCGAGTCGGCGACGTTGCCGCCGTAGGACCAGCCGAAATCGTTGTCCCAGGCGAACAGCCGTGGGGCAGCCGGGTGCCGGCCGGTGGTGAGACTGACGAGGTGCGGTTCGTGGCGGTTGGCGACCCACAGGTCGATGGTCGCGGCGCCGGGCAGGATGTCCTTCATGAAGGTGACCACGGGGATCTCCTCCGGCTTGGCGTCACGAAGGCGCGCACCGGCCGACCTGGTCGTGGCCGCCTGCATGAGCAGCCCTTCGATACCGTCCTTCATCCGCGACTGGGTGTCGTTGTCGACCCACAACACGTTGGTCACCGACACGTCGGACAGCCGGGCGAACCGGCGCTGCAACGACTCCTCGATGCCCAGCTCGTCGATGGTCTTCATGGCGGCCTTGACCATGGCCGGCGTGATCAACGCCGTGGGGCGCTGGTAGTTCTGCGGCGCGACCTTCGTCTCGAACGACCGGACGGCCTGCTCCAGGTCGACGCCCGCGGAGAGATCCTGGACGAGGGTGCCGATCACGGTGTTACGGAGCCGGGCCGCCGGGTTCAGGGCGTTGGCGAACACGAAGGCCCGTCCGTCCGTCGCCTGCGTCCACCGGTTCTGCAGCGACCGGAACTCGGTCACCGCCCGGCGATGCTCCGCGCCGCGGTAAAGGGCGTTGTCGTCGATGAGGCCGGCGACCGTGTCCAGAGCGTGCTGGTCGAGTTCGGTCAGGCCACGCTGGAACACCTGCACCGCGGCGTCGAAGGCGCCCCGGGCGGCGCCGACGTCCCTGGTGCGATGCCGGTTCTCGACCCGGCCGTGCAGGTGTTGCCACACCTCGACCTGGCCGTCGCGCAGCGTCCGGGTCGTCGCCGTCCCGTACTGCGCCTCGGCGGACCGGAAAACGCTGGACAACGGCAGCGTACGAACGAATTCGTCCAATGCGGCGGCGACGACGGAGAAGACCGGGTCGGAGGCCGACACCCCGGACCAGACGGTGCGGACCTGCCCGTTGTGGATCTCGACGACGTTGCCGAAGTTCTTGACGAACCCGTGGCAGGTCGAGCAGTCGTACTCGGAACGCTCGCGGAACCGAAGATTGGTGCCGGCCGGGAAGGACTCGAGAAAGGTGAGCCAGAGCGAGTCCCGGTCGAGACCGTCGCCGACCACGAACAACTCGCCCTTGGACATCGCGGACAGACGCGAAGTTACATCGGCCACGAACTGCTGGAAACCACCCACCGTGTCATCCCCCTTGATCACCGGAGATCCTATGGAGCGCAACACAAACGGAGAAATGCATTTTCGCCCGCCGGTCCTGGAGGACCAGCAGTCTCGCGAGGGGGAGGCGAAGGTCGTCACGCTCTGCGGCTCGACCAGGTTCGAGGCCGAGTTCGGGGAGGTCAACCAGCGGCTCACGATGGAAGGTTGCGTCGTGATCAGCCTCGGAATGTTCAGCCTCCCCGACCTTCCCGGCTACGACTGGACAGCCGATAGCGCCAACCTGAGGGGACGGCTGGGCGGCGTGCATTTTCAAAAGATTCGCATGGCTGATGAGGTGTACATCGTGGACCCGGGCGGCTATCTGGGGGAGTCGACCCGACGGGAGATTGCCTACGCGGAGTCGCTCGGCAAGCCGGTGCGATATCTGAGCCGCGATCGGAGGGCGGCCACGCGGTCGGCGGCCAGTGGGGTGCCGGCGTGCATCTCGGCCTGTAGGGCGTCGAGGTGTCCCTGGGCGGTCAGCGCCTCTATCAGGTGGCGGGCCGCGCCGGGGCGGCCGGCGTCGGCGCGGTTGCGTAGTTCGTCCAGGTCGCCGCGGCTGGCCAGCAGGGCGTTCAGGCGTTCGTTGGCGTACTCGTCGCGATCCTGGGGCTCGTTGCCGACGGCCGTCACCAGTTTGCGGTGGCATTCGCCGTCGAGGAAGTTGCGGAGCAGTTCGACGCGGGGGATCCGGGCGCGGAACTGCTGGGCGTGGGCGGGGCGGCCGCGGCGGGTGGCGCTTTCGGCCAGGTCGAGGGTGTCGTCGGGGTGGTGGTCGACCAAGGCCTGCCAGACCGCGTTGGTCAGGGGCTCCGCGCGGCGTCGGCGGCGGGCGTGCTGGTGCAGGTAGTCGGCTACCAGGTATCCCGTGGGGGTGCCCATGCCGGTGCCTACCGGGGTCAGGCAGGCGGCGGCCCCGTGCAGACGGGTAGTTGCGTAGGCGATGGCCTGGCACAGCCAGTCCGATGGGGCGACGGCTCGCTGGGTGGCGGTCAAGTAGGCGGGGATCGCCGCGGTCAGGAAAGCCGGAGTGAGGGGCGCGCGGGCGCCGACGCGGCGGGCGTCCAGGGCCGCGGTGATCGCGGCCCGGCCCAGGCATTGCCGCGGGTCGGTGGTGTCGGCGGCGGACCACCAGCGGATCAGTTCGGGTCCGGCGGCCAGGGTCTGGGTGACGCCGGCGTCGGTGCTGTCCAGTGCGATCCGCAGGCGCTTGTCGGAGGCCAAGCTTTCCGCCTGCCGCCGCTCGGCCGGTGTGAAGGCTTCCGGTACGTCGATCACGTGGGCGAGGCGCAGCACCTGGCGGTCGTCGTCGTAGGGGTCGGGGCGGCCGGGGGTCCGGGCGGCGATCCGGCAGTTGTACTCGTCCGGCCACAGCGTGCCGACCATCACCACACCGGCCCCGACCATGGCGCGTACGCACCCCGGTGACATCGGATAGCGCTGGAACTCGTCGAGCCACAGCACCGTACGCGGTGCGGGCGACTCGGCGAAGGAACGCACCGCGGCGTCGTCGCCGGGGTGCACCAGCCACCAGTCGGGCAGCATGGCCTGCACGGCCTCGACCAGGGCGCGCGTCTTGCCGGTGGACGAGCCGCCGCGCAGCAGCACGAACGAGCCGGGCGTCAGCGCGCCACGCAACGCGACGTCAAAATCCCGGGGCACGTACGTCGGCAGGCCGTCCACGGTCGAGTCGACCCGGATCGACGGATGCACGCCGAGCCGGTGCGGCGAGACGTCCCGCACCCGTGACGCCCCGGACGGCCGGCGCAGCTCTGCGGCCCGCGCACGGGCAGCCAGCCACGGCTGCACGGCCGGCTTCTCCAACCCGCACGCGTTCAGGAAGGCGAGCAGCGTCTCCAGGCCCGGCACGGAACGGCCCGAGAGCAGGTCGCCGATGGTGCTGCGGCGCAGCGCGGGATTCGCGCGGACCAGACCCGCGTACGAGCGGTCGCCGCGGAGCGCGTTGAGCGCCGCCGCGAGCTGTGCCGGGGTGTGCACCTCTCCGGGGTCGGACACCGGACCACCGTAGGGCGGGCCGGCGACGGGACGGAATCCCCTGGTGGACGGATTCACCGGTCCGGGCGTGTCCGGATCGGTGGCCGGACCCCGCCGAGGGCTGTCAACGTCATCGCACCGATCAACCCGCCCGGAAAGGACCACCCGATGGTCAACTGGATCGCTCTTGCCGGCGACCTGCTCTCCTTAGTCGCGAGCCTGTTGTCGCTGACGGCCGTCAGTCGCGCGAGAAAACGCGGCCCCAAGCGGTGAGACGGGCGGGCCGCCTGTCCGTGGCTCGACGGCATTGGACATCATCGACGTATGGGCGACCTTCTGATCAATTTGCTGGCGAGCGTCATCGCCGGTACGGCCGTCTGGCTGGCGGGGTTCCTGCTGCGCCGGCGGAAATTGAACCGGGAACGCGCCTTTTTCGGCCTCAGCGCCGGGGCGAGCTGCTTGCTGGTGGTGTCCCGGCACGCGTCGTCGCCGCGCGAGTTCAGTGTGCACCGCCGCGACGTCGCCGCGCTGGTGGAGCTGGCGACCATCGCCCGGGAGTGCGGCGCGCACGCCGACCGGGTCGGCGAGAACCAGCCGACCGGGGAGATCGGCCGCCTGACCGAGTTCTGCGTCGGCGGCCCCGGCGACGCCAGCCCACGCAGCGCCACGCATGTGCGCACGATCCTGCGTGGAGTGACGTACGCGGTCTTCGACGTGGAGAAGCGCCGGACGTCATTCACGGTCGGCGGCACCGAGTACGCCCTCAGCCCGGAGATCAGCTACGTCCTGCTCGCCCGGTTCTGGGGCCCGGCCGGCGGGCACCCGGTGTTCTTCATCGGCGGCCTGACCGCGGGCAGCAACCTCGCCGCCGCCCGCTACCTGGCCGCGCACCACCCCGAACTCGCCCGCACGTTCGGCGCCGACCGGCCGTTCGCGCTCGTGCTGCGCATCGTCGAGCCGGCCGCCTACGGCACCGACTTCACCGAACTGGCCGCCGACGTGAGCGACGTCGCGTTCCAGCCGGTCCCGGCCGAAGTGCCCTTCATCGCGGGGGAGGAGTAGACACAGCGCACGGCGCGGCCGTCGAGCCAGGCGGTGGTGCCGGCATTGCCGTTGTGGTCGAAGAGCGAGGCGCGGTGGGGACCCAGCCAGAAGTCGCGGGCCTTCCAGCCCATCGTGGTCGGATCGAGCAGTTCTCGTTGGGCCGCACCGCCACCTTGACGTCGATCAGCGGCACCGACTCGCGCAGGTCCCGCGGCGTTCACGGTCGGTCACATGGCGCACCGGGTGATGATGTCACGCCTGAAGGAGTTGCAATGCGTACTGCGGGTTGCCGTAGTCGCGCCAGGCGGCGATCTTGCCGTCCTTGATCTCGTAGACGGCCAGGTTCATGATCGGGGCGAGTTTGCCGCCGGGCAGGGCCAGGCCGTGCACCTGCTCGGCCAGCACGACGTCGCCGTTCACGGCCTGGTTCACGGTTGAGAACTCGACCTGGGCGAAGGTCTTGAACACGCCGGTCCAGACCTGGACGACCGCGTCCCGGCCGTGCACCTCGGCGTCGCCGTAGTTCTGGAACACCACGTCGGGGTGCAGGAAAGCGCCCAGCTTGGCGGCGTCCTTGGTGTTGAACGCGGACGTGAACTCGCGGACCAGGGTGTCGTTGTCAGTAGTCATGGCCCCACTCTGGCCCCAAGAAAATGGACCGGCAAGTCCAAACCGATGTGACGGCTACGACGCCAGTGGCTTGACCTCCACCGGAATGCCGTTCAGCACGCTGTTGCCCGACAGCGGGTCGATCACCGTCTCGTCGGTGAGCACGTTCGAGTTGACGCCCGGGTGGGCGGAGGCGACCGACTGGCGCGTGCCGGCCACGTCGTGCCCCCAGCCGTGCGGCAGGCTCACCACGCCCGGCATCACCTGGTCGGTGATCTCGACGGTGGCCGAGATCCCGCCCGCGCGTGAGGTGACCTGCACGGTGTCGCCGTCGACCAGGTCGAAGCGCGCCGCGTCGGCCGGATGGATCTGCAGCGTGCACCGGTCGCGCCCCTTCACCAGCGCGGGCACGTTGTGCATCCAGCTGTTGTTGGACCGCAGGTGCCGCCGCCCGATCAGGACGAGGGCTTCGTGGGGGCGGTCGAGCGCCGCCCGCAACCGCGGCACGTCAGCGGCGACCGCCGGATCGCACAGCTCGACCTTGCCGCTCGGCGTGCGCAGCACCTCGGGCAGGCGCGGCTCCAGGGGCCCGAGGTCGACGCCGTGCGGGTTCTCGATCAGCCGGTCCAACGACAGTCCCTCCGGAACAAGACCGAACCAATCCCCGTACGCCCCGGTGCGCAGGGCGACGTCCAGCAGGCGCTCGGCCGGGCCGTCCCCGGAAACCGGCAGGTCAGCCGCCGACCGTCCGAACAGCGGCGATCCCGGCGTGCTCACCACCCGATCGAGAGCTCGGCTCAACAGTTGATCGTGAAGAGAGTCGTGACCGGAAACGATCGTCGTCAGGCGGGCCAGGATGTCGCACTCGTCCATCGCCTCGGCATCGATGGGCGACACCGGCGGGGAGTACGCCGCGAAGTTGCGTACGGCCAGGGCCAGGAAGGAGAAGTCGTAGTGGCCTTTGCGGGTCGGGTCGGGCGGTGGCAGCACCACGTCGGCGTGGCGGGTCGTCTCGTTCAGGTAGGGGTCGACGCTCACCATGAACGACAGTCCGGCCAGGGCGCGGTCGAGCCGCCCGCTGTTCGGCGTGGACAGCGCCGGGTTGCCCGCCACCGTCACCAGCGCCCGGACCTGTTCGTCGCCGGGCGTCTCGATCTCGTCGGCCAGCGTCGCTACCGGCAGTTCGCCCTTGACCTCGGGCAGTCCCCGAACCCGGCTGTGCCACCGCCCGACCCTGAACCCCTTGCCCTTGCCCGAGCCGGGACGCTGGTGGGCCGCGAGCGGGAACATCACGCCGCCGGGCCGGTCGAGGTTGCCGGTCAGGATGTTGATGACGTCGATCAGCCAGCTCGTGAGCGTGCCGAACTCGACAGTGCACGTTCCGATCCGCCCGTAGACCGCCGCCCGGGGCGAGGATGCCAGCTCGTGGGCCAGCGAGCGGATCCGCGCGGCCGGCACGCCGCAGGTCTCGCTGACCACGGAAGGCGCGAAATCCTCGGCCAGCGCGGCAACGGACGAGAGCCCGTTCACGAGCGAGTCCAGACGGCCCAGCGAGACCAGCCCATCGGCGAATAGCGTGTGGACGATTCCGAACAGCAGGAAGGCGTCCGTCCCCGGCCGGATGAACACATGCTCGTCGGCCTGAGCAGCGGTCCGCGTACGCCTGGGGTCGACCACGACGAACCGCCCGCCCCGCGCCTGGATCGCCTTGAGCCGCCCCGGAAAATCGGCCGCCGTGGCGAGGCTGCCGTTCGACTCCCACGGGTTGGCCCCGAGCATCAGCAGGAAGTCGGTGCGGTCCAGATCGGGCACGGGGATGGCGAGCGGGCTGCCGTAGAGGTAGCCGCACGACACGTGCTTGGGCATCTGATCGACCGTGCTGGCCGAGAAGACGTTGCGCGTGCCGAGCGCCTTCACCAGCGGCGACAAGTAGAGCCCGCCCGCCATCGTGTGCACGTTCGGGTTGCCGAGATAGACCGCGACCGCGTGCGGCCCGTACGTCTCGATCACCGGTCGAAGGCCGTCCGCGACAGCGTCGAAAGCCTCGTCCCAGCCGACCTCGACGTGCCGGCCGTCGCGGCGTACGAGGGGCCGTCGCAGCCGGTCGGGGTCGTCGGCGAGCTGCCCGAAGGTGGCGCCCTTCGGGCAGACGAACCCGTGGCTGAACACGTGCTCCCGGTCGCCTCGCGCGGAGACCACCCGATCGCCTGCGACCGTCAGCTCCAGGCCGCAGGCGGCCTCACAGAGCGGACAGGTCCGATACGCCGTACGCGACACGATGCCACCAACCTCTCCAGGCGGTTACTGGCGAGTATCGTGCCACGACCCGGCGTCACTTGCGAAGGCGCAAGCCCTGCATTCCTCCGTCCACGGCCAGCGCGACCCCGGTCGTCGCGGACGCGTCCGGCCCGGCCAGATATCCGATCGCGTCGGCGATCTCGTCCGCCGTGACCAGGCGTCCCGAGGGCTGACGGGCCTCGAGCGCGGCCCGCTCGGCGCCCGGATCGTCGGCCTTGTCGAGCAGCCGGCCGATCCACGGCGTGTCCGCCGTGCCCGGGTTCACGCAGTTGACCCGAATTCCCTCGCGCAGGTGGTCGGCCGCCATCGCCAGGGTCAGCGAGAGCACCGCCCCCTTCGTCGCGCTGTAGAGAGCACGCTGCGGCAGCCCCGCGGTCGCGGCGATCGAGCACGTGTTCACGATCGACGCGTGCGAAGATTCGCGCAGGTACGGCAGGGCCGCGCGGCTCACCCGTACGATGCCCTGGACGTTGACGTTGAAGACCCGCTGCCATTCGTCGTCGTCGTTGTCCTCGACGGTGCCCTGCGCGCCGATGCCCGCGTTGTTGACCACGATGTCGAGCCCGCCGAACGCGCCGGCCGCCTCGGCGACCGCGGCCCGCACGGACGCGTCGTCGGTGACGTCGCAGCGAATCCCGAGCAGGGGCGACGGCACGTCGGGGTTGAGATCGAGAGCCGCCACCTGGTAGCCGCGCCGGGCCAGCAGGGACGCGGCGGCCAGGCCGATGCCCGACGCGCCGCCGGTGACGATCGCGCGCAGCCCGGTCATCGGGGCGCCACCACGGTCTGACGGGCGGTGCCGAGGCCCTGGATGCCGAGCGTCATCACGTCGCCCGGCTGCAGGTAGACCGGCGGCTTCATGCCGAGTCCGACCCCGGGCGGCGTACCGGTGTTGATGAGGTCGCCGGGTTCGAGCACCATGAACTGGCTGAGGTGGTGCACCACGACGTACGGGTCGAAGATCATGGTCTTGGTGTTGCCGGTCTGGCGGCGCACGCCGTTGACGTCGAGCCACATGTCGAGGTCACGCACGTCGGCGATCTCGTCGGTGGTGGCCAGCCACGGCCCCGCCGGGTTGAACGTCTCGGCCGACTTGCCCTTGACCCACTGACCGCCGCGCTCGATCTGGAACTCGCGCTCGCTGACGTCGTTGACCAGCACCCAGCCGGCGATGTGGTCACGCGCCTGCTCGGGGGAGTCCAGGTAGGACGTGCGCTTGCCGATGACGATGCCCAGCTCCACCTCCCAGTCGGTCTTGACCGAGCCGCGGGGGATGCGGACGTCGTCGTTCGGGCCGACCAGCGTGTTCGGTGACTTGTTGAAGAGGATCGGCTCCTTCGGAACCTCGGCGCCCGTCTCGGCGGCGTGGTCGCTGTAGTTCAGGCCGATGCAGAGCAGCTGGTGCGGACGGGCGATTGGCGCACCGATGCGCTGGTCGTCGAAGGGACGCACGTCGCCGGCGGCGATCCGGTCGGCGACCGGTCCCGCGATCCGCTCGAGCCCGCCGCCGCCGAAGAACGCCTCGTCGAAGTCGGTGACCAGGTCGGACACGTCGACGTAGTCCGAGTCCGAGGCGCGGACGGCGGGCTTTTCGGCGCCGGGCGCGCCGATTCGCATCAATAGCACGGGTGGAGCTCCGATCTCATTGTTTCCAGTGCGGCGTACGTAGTCCCGTAGCGCCGACGTCTGCGGTGAAGAGCCGGCCCGAGGCGGGGTGCCGCGTCAGGTCGGTGGGGGAGAGGTCCTGGGTGGCCGTCGTGATGACGAGAACGTCCAGCTCGGGGCCGGCGAAGGCGCAACTGGTGGTGTGCGGCGCGTCGACGTCGACGACGGCCAGCAGGTCACCGCCGGAGGTGCGGCACTCGATTCGGCCGCGGCCCCAGATCGCGATCCACAGGTTGCCGAGGCTGTCGACGGTGAGGCCGTCGGGCAGGCCGTCGTCGATGCGAAAGAGCTCACGCCGTACGCCGTCAGGATAGTCGCGCGCGTAGATGACGCCGGGGATCGAGTCGACGCTGTAGAGCGTGCGGCCGTCGGGGCTCCAGGCCAGGCCGTTGGAGAGCGTGAGGTCGTCGTCGAGCACGGTGATCGCGTCGCCGTCGAGGCGCACCAGCGTCTGCGTGCCGCGGGAGGAGTCGAGGGCCATGCCGCCGACCACGAACCGGCCCTGGGGGTCGACCGCGCCGTCGTTGAGCCGGCTCCCGGCTCGCGTCAGGTCGGCCACGATCGTACGGGAGCCGTCGCTCTTGACCCTCTCGACGACGCCGCGTTGAGCCACCAGCAGGTCGCCCTCGGCGTCGACGGCGACCACGCACGCGAGATCGTCGAAATCCCACGATGCGGTCACGGTGATCTTTTCTTGGGAAAGCTGACCGGCCTGGACCGTGCCGCCGAGGATGTCGACCCAGAGCAGCCGATCCCTCTCGGCGTCCCAGACAGGGCCTTCACCCAGGGCGTACGCCTCCGCGCCGGCGACACGGGCGGAGAAGCGGGCAGTCATGTTCCGTAGGTTATGCGGAACTTCCGAACATATGAAGGATCTTCCGAGTCGGGCGGCGCGGCGTTACAGTCCGGACATGTCTGATCGGCGCAGCGCACAGTGGTACGGCGGCGACGACCGGAACAGCTACATCCATCGAGCCTGGATGCGGCGCGGACTGCCCGCCGACGCCTTCGACGGCCGTCCGCACATCGCGATCGCCAACACCGCCTCCGACCTGACGCCCTGCAACTCGCACCTCAACGAGGTCGGCCGCAGCGTCGCCGACGGCATCAACCGGGCGGGCGGCATCGCGCTGAACCTGCCGGTCGTGTCGCTCGGCGAGACACAGGTGCGGCCGACGGCGATGCTGTGGCGCAACATGGCCGCGATGGCGATCGAGGAGATGCTGCGGGCCAACCCGATCGACGGCGTCGTGCTGCTCGGCGGCTGCGACAAGACGATCCCCGCCCTGCTCATGGCGGCGGCGTCGGTCGACCTGCCGGCGGTCGTGGTGCCGGGCGGGCCGATGCTGACGGGCACGTTCCGGGGCGTACCGCTGGGGTGCGGCACTGACGTCTGGAAACTGTCGGAGGAGGTCAGGGCGGGCACGCTGAGCGCGGACGAGTTCCAGCGCTCGGAATCGTCGATGATCCGCAGCCGGGGCCACTGCAACACCATGGGTACGGCTTCCACGATGGGGCTGCTCGCCGAGGTGCTGGGCATGACGCTGCCAGGCATCGCGGGCACCCCGGCCCCGGACAGCCGCCTGCTCGAGGCGTCGTTCGCCACCGGAGAGCTCGCGGTCGACCTGGTCTCGCGTTCGTTGCGCCCGAGTCAGGTGATGACGGCCGCCTCGTTCCACAACGCGATCGTGGCGCTGGCGGCGATGGGTGGCTCGACGAACGCGGTCGTGCATCTGCTGGCGATCGCGGGGCGGCTGGGGGTGACGCTCTCCCAGGACGACTTCGACCGGATCGGCGCGGACGTACCGCTGCTCGTGGACCTGCAACCGGCGGGGCGCTTCCTGATGGAGGACCTCTATCGGGCCGGTGGGCTGCACGCGGTCTTGGCCGAGGTACGCGATCTGCTCGACCCGTCGGCGGTCACGGTCATCGGGGAGCCGCTGGTCAGCGCGTTAGGCGCGGCCATGGTGTACGACCGGGAGGTCATCCGGGCCCGTTCGGCGCCGTTGCAGGATTCCGCCGGCATCGCAGTGCTCTACGGCAATCTCGCGCCGGACGGGGCACTGGTCAAACCGGCCGCGGCCACCCCGGCGCTGCTGCAGCATCGAGGGCCGGCGGTCGTGTTCGACTCGGTGGAAGACCTGAACGCGCGGCTCGACGACCCGGCGCTCGAGGTCACGGCCGACTCGGTGCTGGTGCTGCGCGGCTGCGGGCCGAAGGGCTACCCGGGCATGCCCGAGGTGTCGAACATGCCGCTGCCGGCGAAGCTGCTGGCCGAGGGCGTCCGCGACATGGTGCGGGTCTGCGACGGGCGGATGAGCGGCACGGCGTACGGGACTGTGGTGTTGCACGTGGCTCCGGAAGCGGCCGCGGGCGGGCCGTTGGCCAAGGTGCGTACGGGCGACATGATCGTGCTCGACCTGCAGAACCGGCGGCTCGACGTGGACGTGCCCGCCGACGAGTGGGAGGCCCGGGTGCCCTCGGCCGAGGCCGCCCGGGCCTACGCGGCGCCGCGGCGGGGCTGGGAGAAGCTCTACGTCGACACGGTCGGGCAGGCCAACACCGGGGCCGACCTTTCCTTCCTGGTCGGGTCGAGCGGTGACCAGGTGTCGCGCGAGTCGCACTAGATCAGCGTCGGCCTGCCCTCCGAACAGCTCACGGTCATCGTGGTGACCTCGTTGCCGCGTTTGAACGTGACCGACGGCGAGGAGGACGGACCCTCGTCGGCCTCGGCGACCTTGAACGGACGTCGCGCCTCGTAGGACAGGATCTGTGCGGTGCCGGCCGACGGGCAGGTGGCTTCGAGCGTGCCGGCGGTCGAGGAGAGGGTGCGCACGGCCGGGGCGGTCGTGGCGGTCTCGGTGGCCGTCGGTGTTGTCGTCGCGGTGGGCCGGGTGGTCGCGGACGGCGCGGGCGGCGTCGCCGACGGCGGCTCGCCGATCGCGTTCGCGGAGGTCGTGGGCGCGGCCGGGGCCAGGGTCGGCTCGCCGGGTGGTTGCTCGCCCCGATTATGCCTCCGGTCGGGTGAGGCCGGTGGCCGTCCGTTCCGTGACGGGGCGACCGAGGCCGACGGGCCGTCGGCGACAGCGGGGACGGACGGATCCTGATCGTCCGGGATCAGCAGCCAACCGGCGGCGCCGGCGGCGACCAGGAGCGCGGCCGCGGCGGCCCACCGGCTGGTCCGGCGGGGAGCGGGTTCGCGGGGCTCGGCGCCCGCCGTGCCGGGTTCGGTGATCGTTTCGTGAGACTCGGCGGCGGCCGCTTCGCGGGGCTCGGCGCTCAGCAGGGCTGCGACCTCGCGGGCGCTCGGGCGCTGGGCGGGATCCTTGAGCAGGCACCGTTCGCACAGGTCGGCGATGTGGGCGGGCACGCCGGTGACCGGGGGCAGCGGCGCCGGGTCGAGGTAGATGTGCGCGGTCAGCATCTGGGTGGTGTCCTCGGTCGTCCACGGGGAATGACCGGAGAGCAGGTAGTAGAGGACCACGCCCAGCGCGTAGACGTCCGACGCCGGCTCCACCGCGTCGTCGATCAGCCGCTCGGGAGCCAGGTAGGCCGGGGTGCCGAGCACCTCCGGGTCGAGCTCGCCGGTGCTGCTCGGAGCGGTGGCGGCGGCGATGCCGAAGTCGACGACCTTGGCGCCGGTCGGGCCGAGCATGACGTTGGCCGGCTTGATGTCACGGTGCACCAGCCCGGCGGCGTGCGCGGCGGCCAGGGCGTACGCGATCTCGGCGCACACCCGCATCGCGAAGCGGGGCGTCACCGGGCCCGCGGCCAGGCGCTGTGAGAGCGTGCCGCCCTCGACGAGCTCCATCACGACGTACGGGAAGGTCTGGCTCTCGGTGGTCATCTCGCCGTAGTCGTGAACCTGGGCGATGTTGGGGTGCGACAGGGCCGCGGCCGCCCGGGCCTCCTGCTGGACGCACCGATCGCCGGGCCGGTTCGACACGATCTTGACCGCGACCGTGCGCGCCAGCACGTGGTCGTGGGCTCGCCAGACGACCGCCGCACCGCCCGCCCCGATCGCGGTCAGCAACTCGTAGCGGCCGCCGAGCACCAGTCCGGCCACATCGTCCCCCGTGATTGCTCCGTTCACCCGAGGCAGTCTGCCTCCATCGACGGTCGTGCGCATCCCCGAGTCGGCCCGTGTTGCAATCCGTGCACCGGCCCTTGTCAATCGCGCCCGCGCGGAGTGACGCTGGAGGTCGTGCCGCCGTGCTCAACGGCGACCGCCTGGTCAAGGAGGCGGACATGATGAAGTCGCGGATCGTGGTCGGCGTCGACGGCTCGGCGCACGACACCCCGGCGGTCACCTGGGCGGCGACCGAGGCGGTGCGGCGCGGAGCCGAGCTGAGGATCCTGTCGGCGTACTATCGCCGGCGCTCGACCCCGGGCTCGACGGGCAGCCACTCGGCCGAGCTGTACGCGGCGTCCGCGGTGCAGCGGGCGGTGGCGCAGGCCCGCGAGGTAGCCCCGGGGGTCGAGGTGCGCTGCCAGGCCCTCCCGGGGTACGCGGTGCCGGTGCTGGTGCACGCGTCGGACGAAGCAGCGATGATCGTCGTGGGCAATCGCCGCGACGGTGGTTTCCCGGGCCTGCCGATCGGGTCGGTGGGCAGCCAGGTCGCCACGCAGGGGCGGTGCTGCGTGGTCGTGGTGCGGGGCCGGTTCGGGGCCGGGGCCGGGCCGGTGATCGCCGGGCTGGACGACGGACCGGCCGCCTCAGCGGTGATCGCGCGCGCCTTCGAGGAGGCGTCGCTGCACAACACCGGGGTCGAGGCCGTCACGGTCGGGTCGTGGGGCGCCTCCGCTGAAGATCCGCTGGGCAGCGATTCGGATCCGCAGCTCGACCCGTGGCGCGAGAAGTACCCCGAGGTCGCGGCCAGCCACGAGTTCGTCCCGGGGAGGCCCGACAAGGTGCTGGCCCAGAAGTCGCGCTCGGCCAGCCTCGTCGTGGTCGGGCCTCGTACGCACGGGTTCCAGGGGTTGATGCTCGGCTCGATCGGCAACCGCCTGCTCGAGCGGGCGGGCTGCCCGGTTCTGATCGCTCGCTGATCCGGGCAGCCCTGGTCCGCTCGTCAGCGGACTCGCAGAGTGGCTAGGGCGGGGCGGTCGAGGGAGCTCGGGCCGGCCGTGGCGTCCGGGCTCAGACTGCTGATGTGGTGGGCGCAGAGCTCGTCGGAGTGGAACGCGAACATGTGGGTCTCGAAGGTGAACGAGGTGAAGAACCCGAAGTAGCCGATCACGGGCGAGCCGTCCGCGTCGCACCGCAGGCCGGCGTCGACCTTGCCGACGAAGACCTCCTTACGGTTCCAGCCGAACCTCAGCGTCCCCACCCGTACCTCGAACTGGTCGGGATGCAGTTCGAGGACGGCGGCGCTCTTCGCCGGGCTGACCGCGGCCAGCAGGTGACCGATGCGCCGGGCCAGGTTCCGTCGCTCGGGCGAGTCGTCCGGCGGCAGCTTCTCGTAGTCGAGCACGAGCAGGTCGAGGCGGGTCTCGCTGAACGTCCGCAGGTCGGGCAGCCCGAACTCGATCAGTTCCGCGTTTGCGTTGACCAGGCCGTTCGCGATCGGCCGGGAGTCGGGTATCCGCGTGTGCTCGTTCTGGAACGTCGCCTTGTGGGTGAACGGCCCGACGGCCGACGCGCCCGAGAAACGATCGCCGAGATGCACTTCGAACAGGCCGAACGGTTCGCGGGCGTCGTCGTAGAACTCCTCCGGCGTGGGCTCGGCCGGGTTCATGTCGCGGTTTCCGGCGAAGTAGGTGTTCGGTCCCAGGTCGGCCGGTTCGCCGATCATCGGATCGCCGGCGGTGAACTCCTCGATCCCCGCGTGCGTCAGACCGCTGATCCGGTCGACCGTCGTCACCACCGGGGCGGCATGCGACCGCAGGCTCAGCGGGTCGTTGAAGCGGATCTGCCGGCCGACCGGGGTCTCGACCCGCTCCGGTACGAAGTCCGGCGGCTCGACGAACGGCGGTTCGCCCTCCAACGCCCACGTCCAGCCCGGCCCCACGTCCTCGGTGGTGGGCGTATACATCGGGTTCGAGTTGTAGAAGGCGGGCTGGGTCGCGAACCGCGCCTGGAAACGGCCCCGGAAATGCACGGTCGGGTTGGCGATGCACGTGACCGGCATGCTCCAGAGCACGGCGTCGCCCTCGACCACTTCAATGATCGTGTCCGCCCGGGTGACGCTCTTCGCGGTCGCGTGCACCCGTACCGCCGTCGGCGCGGTGGTGACCTCGACGGACGACTCGGAGAACACCAGCCCCGCGGCATCGGGCGCGGCTCGCAGCGTGACGGAGACCGGGTCCGCGTCACTGTGCAGTGAGAGGGTGGCGTGGAAAACCTGGGCGCCCAGCGGCGCGATCAGGAAACCCTCGCCGGTAGTGGCGCCTTGCAACGACACGACGATCGTCATGTCATCCTCCTATGGGCTAGTCGGGGAAGTTCTCGTCCACCCACGACTTGATCAGCAGAAACTCCTCACCGGTGGTCGGCAGCTTCGGTCGCGACTGCGGCATCCGGGTGCGCAACATCTCGATCAACAGGGCCTCGGCCTCCGGGTCGGCCGGCGCCATCACGTTCGCCTCGTCGATGGAGACCTGGAGCAGCTCGTTCCTCCGCAAATTCCAGAAGCGGCCCTGACCGTCGTGCCCCGGGTTACCGGCACCGGCCGCCCAATCCAGAACATCCCGTACGGAATCCGTGCGTGAGCGCTGCGTGGAGCCATCGGTGGCCCTCGCCGTCGCCTCGGCCAGCTTGCGTTCGTCCGACGCGAGCAGGTGGGTGAGGAGGAGATGCTGGACCGACCCGGCCACGGCCCCGTCGTGGAGCTCGGCGGCGATCGTCAGGCTCTCGGCGAAGGCGGCCCGCAGGTCGGACCAGCGGGAACCGGTCGCCAGCCACGGCGGCAGCGTGAACGGCAGCGCGGCGACCTGGGCGGTGGTGGGCGTGGCGGTCCTCGGCATCTGGCGCAGCAGTTCGGCGAGCTTGCGGAGGGAGTACATCTCGGCGAAGCACCAACCGCGAAGGAAGGCCAGATCGTTGCCGGGGAAGCGGAGGCTGTGCTCCAGCGAGCCGAGCAGGATGGCGTACCGGAGATCGGCGAGGCGTGCCCACCGCACCGTCGTGGGATGGGAGATGACGTTGTCGCCGGCCTGCTGCTCTTCCCCGGTCTCCCGCCCGTCGAGGAGGATCTGGCTTCCGGTGGGCACGGGCTGAACCCCGGGCGGCGGGTTGGTGCCGAGGCCGTCGGCGCCGAAGAACGTGACGAAGAGGTTGTAGAAGCGGCGGAAGTGCGCGGTCTCGGTGGCGATCGGGGACGGGCCCTCGCCCTGCAGACCGATGTCGCGGAGGGCTTCCAGAGCTTCACGGCGGCTCGCGACGACGAAGACGCGGAACTCGTCGATGGACTTCACCTTCGACCGGTCCCATTGGCTGTCGGAGGCCTGTTCGGGGGCGGAGGCCGGGCGGAAGGCGTCGTCGGGGAGGTGGAGCTTGTCGCGGCCGCCGTAGAAGACCGCCGCCTCGGCTGCGAGGTCGCTGACGGCCATGAACCAGGGATCCACGCTCTCGCCCAGCGACTCCTCGTTGCCGAAGACCGCGGCGAGAAGGGCGTACAACGTGCCTACCCGGTTCACGGGCTCGTGCGCCGGGCCCAGCGCGAGCTCCGCGATGTGGGCGAGGACGGCCGGGTCGACCCCGGGTGGCGCCTCGGCGGGCGACTCGGCCACGACGTACTTCGCGAGGGAAACGTGCGTCACCGGCTCCAGGCGGAAGTCGAACGGGAACAGGCGGTCGTCCGCGCTCGCCGGAGGGCCGAAATCCTGGCGGTACAGGTAGGGCTGCGCCCCCACGAACCTCAGCAGGTTCTGGACCGTCATCAGGTGGCTCATCTCCTCGACGGCCACGTCGGCGATCTCTTGCATCGTCGGCCCGAACGAGTAGCCGGCGTAGAGGTACTGCACCATGAGGGCGTGCTCGACCTGGGCGGCCACCCGCAGCAGGGTCAGCGCCTTGTCGACAGGGGACTCCGGGAGTTCGGGGAACTCGATCTGCGGCTCTGACTCGCGGTGGGCCGCTGTCGCCTGCAGCAGCGGCAGCCGGGTGAGACCGTGGACGTCGCGCTTCGGGTCCTGAAGCTCGTGACGCCGCCAGGTGAGTGTGATTCCCGCCGTCATGATTCCCTCCTGACTCCCACACCCGGAATTTCGCGAATCTGTCTCGCCAATCGCGATCTTTTCTTCGCATCGGGGCCGGCGTGGTTCAAACCTGTTCCTGGTGGGCAGTGATGTCAAGGATGAGGGAATGGGAATCCTGGTCGGATCGGCGATTGTCCGAAAGCCGACTGAGATGCTTGGCGAAATCTTTCTCCATGCACATCCTGGTAATTTCCACGGATGCGATGAATCGTTTTCGTCCGTATTGAACAATGCGTCGGGTATTTGTCGTCCGTGCCGTCCGCGGCTCTCGCCGGGCTACGGCAGTGTTCGCGCGAACCGTTCCGCGCGCATGAGCTGATCGCTGTCGAGGTGGCGGGCATCCCAGGCCAGAGCCGCGATCTTCGCGCTCTCGGGGTGGACCGGGCCGTCGATCACGTACGGGCCGTCGCCGACCAAGCGCAGAAGTTCAGCATTGCGCGGGCGAATATTGCGATTTCTGGCCAAACGAAGCAGTAAAGATCCGGCCCCGGCCGGATAATTGTCCGTCGGGGCGGGCTCGCCCCGGGGCTCCGAGGGCATCGATCGCACAAATTCGACCAGCCGGTCGAACTGGGCGGAATTGAGTGACACGGCACAGCCGAGTAACCGGCCCACGTCCCGCGACGGCGTCGGCCAGGCCGACGCCAGGTCGTGCGGCACCTCAAGCTAAGCGATGACGAATAGATCAGCGGCGTGAATACGGAGAGCCGGAGCCAGCCTTCTGACCAATTCCGGTGCAGGCGTCGCTCCGCCGATCACCGCATCCAGCTCGGACGGCGGCACGGTGGCCTGGTGCGCCAGGTCTTCGATGTGCCTCTTCCGCGACGGCCTGCGGTGGGTCAGCAGCCGCCACAGCCGAACCCCGAAGGGGGACCGTTCGTGCACGGCCCCAAGGTAACGGCCCCCGCCAACGCGGTCGCCATCCGCGACCCGGGCGGGGGTGCCGGTCGATCCGGCACCCCCGGTCCGGTCAGAGCGCGGTGCGGTGGATGTGGCCGTCGACGCCCCGGAGGACGATGACGGCGGAACCGTTCGGGCCGGGCTCGGTGCCCAGCGGTCCCTGGATCTCGTCGGTGGCGAACTCGGAACGCTGGAACCAGCCGCCCCAGGCGCCGTCGACAAAGTTGCGCTGCCAGAGGCGGTTGTCGGCGGCTACGGCGAACAGGTAGACGCGTCCCTCGGTGGCCAGCAGGGTCGGGCTGCCGTTCAGGGTGCCGCCGAGGTTCTGCCAGTCCGACCAGACGCCGTTCGTGGAGACGCGTTCCCAGATCTCGTCGGTGCGGTGCCGGACGGTCACGTGGACAGCCCCGGACGCGTCGACAGCCGCGCTCGGGCGACCCCGCACGCCTCGGCCGTTCGGACCGCCGATGCTCGTCCAAGCGCCGGTGCGGGACTTGGCGCGGACCAGTCCATCGGTGCCGCGGGCAAAGACAGTCCACTCGGTCGGGCTCGTGAACGCCACTGACGGCGAGTCGGCGACCGGGCCGCCCAGGTCGGACCAGGCACCCCAGCGCGAGTCGGTCAGGGCGCGATGCCAGACCTTGCCCTCGATGCCGCGAACGAACAGGTCGACGCGGCCACCCGCGGAGGCGTACGCGGCAGGCTGCCCCGTGATGGGCCGACCTAGGCTCGACCACGTGCCGTTGACGTTCTCGCGGACGACGCCGTCGGTGCCGCGGGCGAAGACGCGTCCGCCGGCGGCCGCCGGGCTGTCGGAGGCCGGACCCAGGTCAGTGCCGATCACGTCGTCGGTGCCGGTGAGGCCGAGCATCTCGACGCCGTGGGCGGGCACGGTGGTCGTGTAGGAGCCGGTGAACGTGCCGGCGTCCGAGTTCGTCCACAGGTTGCGCACTCGTGCAGTGCCGCCGAGCGCGACGTCCGCGAAGTTCACGGTGATCTGCTGGGCGGTGTCACCACGGTTGAGCAGAGCCACGGCCCGGCGTCCCTGACCGGCGAGGGTCTTGCTCCACACCTGCGTGGTGGACGACGGGTCGGCGACCTTCACGCCCTGGCGAACGAGCGGGTCCTGGTCGACCGCGACGATCTCCGGGTTGCGCAGCGCGGCGATCATCTCGGCGGGCAGCGTACGAGGGTCTGAACCGATGACGAGCGGCGCGGACATCAACGCCCACATCCCCAGCTGTGTCTTCGACTCGTCGAACGTCAGCTCGGTGCCGCCGCCGGGCTTCGGCCGCATCGGCACCAGATAGTCGGGGTCGTTGAAGTGCCCCGGCTTGGTCGCGGACGGGTGATACGCGTTGACGTCCATGTTGCGCAGCACCCACTGGTACTGCCACTGCGGCTGCGCGTCCACCAGCCCGACATCGGTGTAGGTCCGCCAGGAACGAGCGATCTCAGGCGCGTACGTGTAACTCCATGTGGACAACTGCTCCGGCGGATAGGGCCCGCCACCCCAATCGCTGCTCACCGGGTTGCAGATGTTGAGGAACATCTTGCGCGGAGACCGGTCGACCTCGGCGGCCAGCTGCCGGAACGTGGTCTCGGGGTCGAGCCCCGCCGCGCGCCCGCACAGCCAGTCGGCCTTGAGGGCGTCGAACCCCCACCGAGCGAACTGACGTACGTCGTCCCGGAAGTAGCCGTGACTCCCGAGGCCGCACTGCCCAGGGATGTAAGGCCCCGCGTCGGTGTAGATACCCGCCTGGAACCCGCGATCGTGCAGATAACGCGTGAGCGCCCCCATGCCGGAGGGGAATCGATCGGGGTCGGCGACGAGTTCGCCGGCGGTGTTGCGCGGGGTGGGCGCAGCCCAGTTGCCGTCGATCCAGATCACTTTGTAGCCCGCTTCGCGCAGGCCGTTGGTCGCCATGAAGTCGGCGATCGACTTCACCTCGTTCTCGGTGGGGTCACCACCGAGGCCGAAGTAGGTGTTCCACCCCATGTAGGGCGTCAGCCCCTGCGTCGAGCTGGTGGGCTTCGCGCCGGTGGGCTTCGCGCTGTTCCCGGCGATCGGCGGTGCAGCCGAGGCCGAGGTCGCGATCTGCGTGGGGACGGCGATCAGTGGAAGGAACAGGGCAGAGAGAGCAGCGGTACGGAGGAATCGCACGGTCACTCCTCAATCGAGGATAGAAGGGGATGAGGATTGGACATCGGTGTTCACGGCTTCTGGAAGCGTGCTTCTGAGGGCGTGCTTCTGAGCGTGTGCTTGTGAAGGCGTGCTTCTGAGGGCGTGCTTGTGGAGGCGCGCGAGCTGTTGACATCGGCCTGTGGAGGGGTGTCGGGCCGCAATGCGGCTGTGGATGGAGAGCGTCGAAAATCGCGGGGGTGGGGGATCGCTCCCCGACAGAGCGGTCAAACAGGGATTTTCTATGGCGAATCGCTGTGAGCGAGACGCGCAGATGCGAGCGATGCGAACTGCGCATTCGCTCAGGGCGGCCCGTTGAGGGCGGGTGTGGGTTGGGGACGGTGTGCTGGGGCGGGTGTACGCGCAGCGTGGTGCGGCGGGGGGGGGGGGACGCTGGGTTATGGGTTGAGAAGACCGGCGATCTGGTCGCGTTGGGATGGGTCGGCCAGGGCAGCGCCCAGAGCGACCACGCGGGCGCCGGCGTTGAGGAAGTCAGGCGCGGAGGAGACGGTCAGGCCGCCGGTCGCTACGAAGTTGACATCGGGGAACGGGCCTAGCAGGGCCGAGATCCAGGCCGGGCCGAGAGCTGCCGCCGGGAAGGCTTTGAGCCAGCGGCAGCCGGCCAGCCACGCCTGCTGAACATCGGTTGCTGAGCCGACACCGGGCAGGTGCGGCATTCCGGCGGACTGGCTGGCGGCCAGAACGGCTCGATCGAAGCCCGGAGCGACCGTGTATTGCGCGTTGGCCTCGACGGCGGCCCGCACCTGATCGGGAGTGATCACCGTGCCGGCGCCTACACGAAGGCCACGTTCGCCGGCCGCGTCGGCGGCGGCACGCAGGGAGGCGACCGCGTCCGGCGTGCCGATCGGGATCTCGAGGACGGTGACGCCGGCGTCCCACAGCGAACTCGCGACGGTGACAGTTTCCCGCGGGGACATGCCGCGCAGGATGGCCATGACCTTGCGGTCGCCGAAGATGTCGTCGAAGGTCATCGGGTTTCCTCCAGGTAGGTCAAGCCACCGGTGACGCCCACGGATGTGTCGTCGCCGGGGGTGCGCTCGGAAGTGTCGTCGCCGGTGGTTGCCAGGGTCGCGACGTCGCCGGTGGTGGCCAGGGCGGCGGCGGCCGTGCGGTGGCCCAGGCGCAGGCGTTCGGGTTCGGGAAGGTCTCGCAGGAGGCCGGCGAGGTAGCCGGCCGCGTAGGCGTCGCCGGCGCCGATCGGCTCGACCACGTCGACGCGGGGTGCGGGTTCGAAAGTCGTGCCGGTCGGGTGGAACGACGTTGCGCCGACGGAGCCGTCCTTGACTACCAGCACCTCGGGGTCGGGAAGAAGCGCGCGCACGTCGGCCGGGGTTTTCGTGCCCCACAGGATTTGTGCCTCGTCGAGGCCCACGAAGACAATCGATGCTCGATTGGCCAGGCTGTGGAGAACGGGAGCAGCTTCGGCAGTCGTCCACAGCCGCGAGCGGTAGTTGACGTCGAAACTGCAACGCCTTGTGGTCAACAGCCGGTCGACGAGTTCGGCACAGCTTGTGGACAGCGCGGGGGTGATGCCGCTCAAATGCGCAATACGTGCGGGGGGAACGCGCGTTGAGGGGCCGAGCGCTGAAGCAGCCGAGCCTGCGCGGTAGTAGAAGACCCGAGTCGTCTCACCGGGATCCTTGAAGAAGACGCCGGTCGGCGCAGCGCGGTCGAGCTCGACGAAGGTGGTGTCGACGCCGTAGTCATCGATTCGCGTCTTGACGAGCTGGCCGAGTGGATCGTCGCCGAGCCGGCTCACCCAGGTGGCCCGCACGCCGAGCTGAGCCAGATAGCAGGCGACAGTCGACTCCGCCCCGGCAACGTCGATCCGCGCCGGACCCCCGAACCGCAGCGGAGAAGCCGGCTCGGGCGTAACAAGAACCATGGTCTCGCCGACGCAGGCGACCTCGAGGTCGTCGCTGTTCATGTGCGGGGTGGATGGGCTGCTGCTCGAGGTGGATCGCCTGTCGCTCGGAGCGGGCGGGTTGCTGCTGGGGGAAGGGGTCATGATGCGGTCACCGTCAAGGTCCAGTCGCAGGTGCCGGTGGCGGGAACTCTTGCCGCGTCGTCCGGGCCTGCTTCGGCCAGGTCGAAGACTCGGCCGAGCATGGGTTCTACGCCGATGCTGCGGTAGGGGACGTCTGTGGGCCAGCCGCGCAGGTTGCGCCAAAGGGCTGTGGATATCGGCTGGCCGGGTGCGTCCAGGAGGAACGTCAAGCGTTCGCCGTCGATGACCGTGGTGGTGGGGCAATCGATCAGGATCGCGCCGATGGCCGTGCCGTCGTCGGGGCCGAGTCGTTCCAGCGGGGTGGGCCAGGTCGCGATCTCGCCGCCGTCGATGCGGGTCTCGGTGCCGGCCGGTGCCTGCAGGACAGCCGTCGGTGAGACGTCGAGCAGGGCATGCGCTGCCCACAGGAAGCGATACCCGGGAGCGGCATCCAATCGATAGTGCACGACCAGAGAGCCGTCCGACTGGCTGAATTCGCGACGCAGGGTGAAGTCGGGGCACTGAACGGACGCCGCGGTTGTGGATAACGGCGTCCACGCGCGTGACCACGCATCGCCGTGATCGGGCACGCCGCGGATGGTGGGGACGCACTCCTCGAGGCCACCGGCATCGACGAACGCGCCGCCGGGGCGCACCGCTGCTCGCGCCGGATCCGGGCGGTGCCAGAGCCAGCTGCGGCCCCCAGCGGCGGGTTGGGTGGTGAGGGTGGTCCAGCGGCCGCCGAGGGCTGGGTCCGTTGTGGCGGTCACCATTCGGCGAAGGAGCCGTCGGTGTGGCGCCAGACCGGGTTGCGCCAGGCGTGGCCGTTGGCGTCGGCACGGCGTACGGCGGCCTCGTCGATTTTGATCCCCAGGCCGGGGGCGTCCCAGCGGGCTATGTGGCCGTCGACGATCTGCAGGGGTTCGGGGTCGGCCACGTAGGAGAGCAGGTCAGCGCTGCCGTTGTGGTAATGGATGCCCATGCTCTGTTCCTGGATCAGGAAGTTGGGGGTTGCGAACGCGACGTGCAGGCTCGCGGCCAGCGCGATGGGCCCGAGCGGGCAGTGCGGCGCCAGCAGCGCACCGTACGTCTCGGCGAGCGCGGCGATGCGGCGGACCTCGGAGATGCCGCCCGCGTGGGACAGGTCGGGCTGCACGACGCTGACCCCGGCCTGCAGCGCCGGCAGGAAACCGGCCCGGTCGTAGAGCCGCTCGCCGGTCGCGACCGGGATCGGTGCGCAGCGCACCAGGTCACCGAGCAGGTGCGTCTGTTCGGGGACCAGCGGCTCCTCGACCAGCAGCGGGCGCAGGGGCGCGACCGCAGGCAGGATCATGCGCGCGGCGGGCAGGGACGCGCGGCCGTGCAGGTCGATCGCGACGTCGCGCGTGTCGCCCAGGGCTTCACGGGCTGCCGCGACCCGCTCGACGATGCCGTTGACCTCGGCGACCGTCGGTACGGGGGAGAGGCGGCCGCTGGCGTTCATCTTCACCGCGGTCATACCGGCGGCCACGTGGGCCTCGATGGCGTCGGTGAGCTCGGCCGGTTCGTCGCCGCCGACCCAGGCGTACACCCGGGCCTTGTCTCTCAGCGGACCGCCGAGCAGGGCGTGGACCGGGGCGCCGTAGGCCTGGCCGGCGATATCCCAGAGGGCTTGGTCGATGCCCGCGACGGCGCTGGAGAGGATGGGCCCGCCGCGGTAGAAGCCGCCCTTGGTGAGGGTCTGCCAGTGGCGTTCGATGTGCAGCGGGTCCTCGCCGATCAGGTACTCCGCCAGGACCTCGATCGCGGCGCGCACCACCTCGGCGCGGCCCTCGACTACCGGTTCGCCCCAGCCGACGATGCCCTCGTCGGTGGAGACGCGGCAGAACAGCCACCGCGGCGGTACGAGGAAGGTCTCAATCCTGTCGATCTTCATGCTGGGTCCTCTCCAACCGGGCCACGTCCTCGACGGCCTGGTCGAGCAGCTTGCCCATGGCGCGTGCGGCCTGGGTGGGGTTGTGGCGCCGGATCGCGTCCACCACGGCTTTGTGGCTGGGCACCGGGTCGTCCGCGCCGGCCGCGCCGTGGACCATGCGGTCACGTTCGGCCAGGCCGGTCTCGATCACCACCTCCATGCGTTGAATGAGCTCGTTGTGGGTGGCGGCGAGCAGCGCCCGGTGGAAAGCGAGGTCGGCGGCGACCGCGGCCACCGGGTCGTCGCCCGCGGCGGCCATGTCGGCCAGCGCGGCTTCGAGGGCTTCCACGTCGGCCGGGGTGGCGCGGGCGGCGGCGAGGCTGGCCGCGCCGGGTTCGACGATGCCGCGCAGTTCGTGCAGGTCGTCGAAGAGTCCGGGCCGGTGCGGCGCGCGGGCGAACTGCCAGCGCAGCACGTCGGCGTCGAGCAGACTCCAGTGCGCGCGGGGGCGTACGAAGGTGCCTCTCTTGGGCCGGGCGTCGACCATGCCCTTGGCCGCGAGCACGCGAAGCGCTTCACGTAGCACGGTGAGGCTGACGTCGAACTCGGCTTGCAGCGCGATCAGATCGAGCGTGGACCCCTCGGGCATCCGGCCGTCGAGAATGCGCTGCGCGAGGATTTCCACAGTCTGTCCGTGCACGCCACGCGCCGAGTACTGCTGCATCAGTGGGATCCCATTCTGTGGATATTCACGAGGATGACTTGGTCGCGGTCCAGCCGCCGTCGACCACCAGGCTCGTGCCGGTCACGAAGGCGGCGTCGGGCGAGGCCAGGAAGGCGACCGCCGCGGCGACCTCCTCCGGCGTGCCGAAGCGGCCTGCCACAGTCTCGGCCACGCTGAGCGCCCTGTCCTCTTCGGACACCCAATCCCACGCGGACGTCATGATGGGGCCCGGGAGCACGGCATTCACCCGAAGGGCGGGACCGTACTCGACGGCGAGCTGCCGCGCGAGGGCGACCAGCCCACCTTTCGCGGCGGCGTAGGCGGGCCGGCCCGGCAGCCCGACGAGCGCGTGCACCGACGAAACCACGACCACAGCTCCCTCGTACGCCCTCAGGTCGTCGAGAAGTGCGCGGAAACCGAGGAACGTGCCCGTCAGGTTGACCGCCATCTGCCTCTCCCAGGAGGCGAGCGAGGTCTGGCCGGCGGGCGAGACGTCGACGGTGAAGGCGTTGCTCACGAGCACGCCGACCGGCCCGTACGTGTCACGCGCTGTAGTCGCGACCGTGGCCCAGTCGTCCTCGCTGGAGACGTCGGCGACCACCGCTCGCGCCCGGCCCCCGGCGGCCTCGATCTGCTTGACCACAGCGTCGGCCGGGCGGAGGTCGGCGAGCACCACCGAGGCGCCCTCGGAGGCCAAGCGAACCGCGCAGGCGGCGCCTATGCCGGACGCAGCCCCGGTCACCACCGCCGTCCGACCTGCGAAGCGACCTGTCATGCACGCACCTCCGGCAACGACTCTTCATTAATTACGAAGATATATTGACAGCCTCGCCACGGTGATGCAACCTCTTGGAAACACAAACCAGGAGGCTCAGCATGATCTCTGCTCCCCTCAGTCGCCGCGGGTTCCTGGCCGGGCTCGGCGGTGTCGGCGTGGCCGGTCTTCTCGGCGCATGCGCTACCGGCAGTGACGAAGGCTCGGCGGCCGCCTCCACGACGCTGACCCTGCAGTCCTCGCTCTCCGACCCCGACCCCAAGGCCGCGCTGACCAAGGTCGTCGAGGGATATACCAAGAACAAGACGACGCTCAACACGATCGCGATCGAGACGTTCCGGGCACAGCTGCCCACCTACCTGAACTCGGGCAACCCGCCGGACGTGCTGACCTGGTACGCGGGTTCGGTCGCGCGCGACTACTCGAGCAAGGGCTTCCTGCTCGACGTCTCCGACCTGTGGACGGGCGACGGGCCCTGTGCGAAGTTCTCGCCCGCGCTCAAGGAGTTGTCCACAGCCGAGGGCAAGCAGATCTTCGTGCCGACGAACTACTACTGGTGGGGCGTCTTCTATCGCAAGAGCGCGTTCCAGGAGTGGGGCGTGCAGGTCCCGAAGACCTGGGACGAGTTCATCGCCGTCTGCAAGACCCTCAAGGGCAAGGGCGTGGCCCCGATCAGCATGGGCACCGGCTCCACCCCGTGGGTCGCGGCCGCCTGGTTCGACTACCTCAACCTGCGGATCAACGGCGCCGAGTTCCACCGCGAGCTGCTCGCCGGCCAGCACTCGTTCGACGGTGCCGAGGTCAAGACCGTCATGGACCACTACCGCCAGCTCGTCGAGTACATCGACCCCAAGGGCCGCTCCTACTCCTTCCAGGACGCCATCACCCCGCTGGTGTCGAAGAAGGCCGGCATGTACCTGATCGGTGCCTTCGCCACCTCGGCGGTGCCGGCGGACGCGCTGGACGACCTCGACTTCTTCCGCGTGCCGATCATCGACCCGAACGTGCCGGTCGCGGAGGAGGCACCGACCGACGGCTACTTCGCCAGCGCCAAGACCCGCAATCCACAGGGCGCGAAAGACCTGCTCGCCTACCTGGCCTCGGCGCCGGCACAGCAGCAGTTCATCGAGCTCTCGAAGTCGGGCAACCTGCCCACCTCGGCCGAGGTCGACACCACTAAGTTCTCGCCGCTGGTGCAGAAGGGCATCACGATGCTGAACGAGAGCAAGGCCATCACCCAGTTCTTCAACCGGGACTCCAGCGACGAGTTGCAGACCACCGCCGACACCGCGCTGACCAAGTTCCTCGACAAGCCCGGCGACGTCAACAAGATCCTCGCCGAGTGGCAGGCGTCCGCGAAGAAGGTCCTCGGATCGTGACCGCCGTAGCGACCCGGCCCGCATCCCCGGGCCGGGTTCGACGCCGCCGGAACATACCCAAGGTGGTCTGGGTGTTCCTGGCCGTTCCGGCCGTGGTCGAGCTGGCCATGGTCTTCTGGCCCGCTCTCAACAGCTTCTACCTCTCGTTCACCGAGTGGAACGGGCTGGGCGCCGCGAAGCCGGTCGGGCTCGACAACTTCAAGGAGCTCGCCTCCGACGAGGTGTTCCGCGGCGCGTTGCAGAACAACGTGATCTGGGCGATCGGGTTCGGCGGCCTGTCCGTGCTCGGCGGCCTCGCCCTGGCGCTGGCCCTCAACCGGCCGCGCCGGGGTGTGGGCCTCTACCGCAGTGCGATCTACCTGCCGATGGTGTTCTCGCTCGCGGTGACCGGCCTGTTCTGGAGGGTGCAGTACCAGCCCGACGGCACGATCAATACGCTGCTGGGCGCGGTCGGCCTGGAGAGCCTGGAGAAACAGTGGCTCGCCGACCCCGACACGGCGCTCTATGCCGTGCTGGTCGCCGCCGTCTGGCGCCAGGTGGGGTACGTGATGGTGCTGTATCTCGCCGGGCTCAAGGGCACCGATCCACTGCTCGACGACGCTTCGGCGGTGGACGGCGCGACCGCCTGGCAGCGATTCAGGTTTGTTACGTGGCCGCAACTGCGTGGCGTGAACACCGTGGTCTTCGCGGTGACCGTGATCGACTCGCTGCGCACCTTCGACATCGTGTGGGCGATGACCCACGGCGGGCCCTACCACTCGTCCGAGCTGCTCAGCACCTACATGTTCCAGCAGGGCTTCACGTTCCTCAACCTCGGCTACGCGTCGGCCATCGCTGTGGTGATCTTCGCGCTCGCCCTGATCTTCATCATCACCTACCTGGTCCGGGCAACGAAGGAGGAGGCCGTCTGATGAGTACGGCAACCCTCGCGCCACCAGCTGTGGAAAACGTCTCCCCGCCGCCGGCGAAGCGCCGCAAGAAAGGCTGGGGATATCACGCGGTGATGGCGCCGCTCGCCCTGCTGTGGATAGCGCCGATGGTCTTCGTGCTGGTGCTGGCGTTCCGGTCGTTCGACGACATCGCCGCTCGCGGGACGGCCGCGTGGCCTGCCTCGTTCAGCCTTGACGGGTTCAGCGAGGCGTTCGGGCGCGGGGCCATGGGGCGGTCCCTGTGGACGAGCATCCAGGTGACGGTGCCGGCGGTGCTGTTCAGCCTGCTGCTGGCGTCGTGGGCGGCGTACGCGCTGAGCCGGTTCGACATCCCCGGGCGGCGCGCGATCCTGCTGACGATGCTCGCCGGGAACCTGCTGCCGCCGCAGATCCTGCTCATCCCCGTGTCGCGGGTGATGGAGTCGCTCGGCATCTACGACACGCTGGTCGCGCTGGTGACCATTCATGTCGGCTTCGGTCTCGGCTTCTACACCTTCGTGCTTCACGGATTCATGCGGTCGATACCTTCCGAGCTCACCGAGGCGGCCCGCATCGACGGGGCCGGGCCCGTGCAGATCTATGCGCGGATCATCATGCCGCTGTGCCGGCCGTCGCTGGCGGCCCTCGGGGCGCTCGCCACGACCTGGATCTTCAACGACCTGATCTGGGCGATCACCGTGCTGCGCACCGAGGCGAAACTGCCGGTCACGGCGGCGCTGCTCAACCTGCAGGGCGGCTATGTGAGCAACTGGAACGTGGTGGCGGCCGCCTCGGTGATCGCCGCTATCCCGACCGCGATCGTCTTCTTCGCCTTCCAGCGCCACTTCGTCTCCGGCCTGCTGATGGGCTCGTCCAAGTAGTTCCCGGTCCCCGGCGGCGATTCGTCGTTCGCGTGGGGAACGGCGTGTCGGGTGGTTTTGGGTTCGGTCCGCTGTCCGAGCGGTGCGGGGCTCGTCCAAGCGGTTCTGGGCGCCGCCAGGCGCACTGTCTTGCTTCTGTTGAGGGGAACGTCCGAATGACCCCGATGACCATCTCTCTGTGGGACTTCACCTGGTACACCCGCACCGGCGACGGGCAGCCTTTCCACCGCCTGGACGACGCGTTCGGGCAGGCGGTGGATCGTGGGTACGACACCGTGCGGGTGTGTGCGATGCCGCTTCTGCTGTTCCGGTCGGGGCTGGACACGTCGGCGCTGCGGTTCAAGGGGCTCGGGGGCTCGTTCGGGCAGCGGACCCGGTGGTACGACGTGCCGCCGTCGCCGGCTGTGGACGGGCGCGCTCATCTGCTGTCGTTGTTCCGGGCGGCCCGGCGGCACGGGTGCCGGATCATCGTGTCGAGCTGGGAGTATCAGCAGTCGCCGTCGTTCGGCGCGGACAACTCCTGGCACGAGGCGCTGCAGGCGGTTCCTGTGGACAAGCGGGCCGAAACACTCGCCGACGCGCACGCCGATCTGGTCGATTTCGTGCGGGCGGCGGGGCTCGACGATGTCGTGGCCTACGTCGAGTTGCACAACGAGGTGCAGTACAGCGGGGTGCCCGACGACCGGGACCTGCTCGAAGCGGGGGTGAAGCGCTTCAAGGAGCGTCAGCCCGCGGTGCCGGTGACCGTGAACTATGCGCGCGTGCCGGTCGCGTCAATGAGCAAGCTGCCGCGCAATCTCGACGTGGCGGTGTTCCATCCGTACGTCTACGGCGTGCTGGGGCAGCTCTACGAGGAGTTCGCCCTGCGCGACACGTCGCGGCCCTATCCACAGGAACGCGCGTTTGCCGAGTTGTTGCGCGACGACGCGCCGAAGCTGGAGGACTGGCGGGCGCCGGCGTCGTGGAAGACCGAAGCCACCGTCGTGCCGCACCGGGAGATCTACACCCACGACTGGTGCGACCCGGCGAAGTGGGACCGCTGGCTGTACGAACGGTACGGCGAGCACCGGCGCGCGATGCGCGAGACGCTGGACACCTGGCTCGAGGTCGCGGCCGACTTCGCCGCCGGGCGAGGCATCCCGCTGGTCTTCGGCGAGGGGTGGGTCGGCTACACGCCGCTGCACGCGAATTTCGAGGAAGGACCGGTCGGGGCGGAGATCTGTGCACACGCCGTCCACAAGGCGCGCGAACTGGGCGCTTGGGGAACGGTCGTCTGCTCGAACGCGGCCCCGCACCACCCGATGTGGGGCGATGTGGCGCTCCAACGCAGGCTGAACGACGATTTCCGGGAGAACCGCTGACCATGTGGACCATCACCGGCGCCACGACCGAATACACGATCGACGACCAGCTCGAACTGGTCGCCTGGGGCCCGCACGGCGTGAGCCACGGCCCTTCGCCGTATGCCTTCCACGGCAAAGTGCAATACATGCTGCGGGGTGACGTGGCCGCGGTCGAATACGCCCCGGACGGCGTGCGGCCCTTCCTCGGCGCCGACCTCGGCATCGCGGCCCAGGTGCTCAATTGGCGTCTCGTCTCGGTGACCGAACAGGACGGGTTGCGGGCCGAGCTCGTGGATGACGTCACCGGGCTGCGGGTTGAGCTTCGGTGGCGGTTCGCGCCGGGGACCGATGTGGTCGAGCGGTGGGCCGTTGTGCACAACGACGGGGCTGCGGCGGTCAGCGTCACGCGGCTGGGGTCGGCCGGGTTCAACATTCCGAGCCCGGCGGGCGTGGACATCTCGTATCTGTGCGGGCAGTGGTCTCAGGAGTTCACACCGGCCTCTACGACCCTCACTCGGGGGCGGTTCGCGATCGGGAGCGAGCAGGGGGTCACCGGACACCAGTTCGCGTCGACCATTGCGGTGGCGAACGGGCAGGCCACGTACGGGATCGGGCTTGCCTGGACCGGGTCGTGGCAGATCAGCGTGGATGTGGACGCGGCTGGGCTGGCGAGGGTGCGGGCCGGGCGGTCGCTTGAGGGCGCGCCGATCACGCTGGCGCCGGGCGAGTCGGTCACCACACCCGTCGCCGCCGGGGTCTACAGCGCCGACGGGCACGACGGGGTCGCGCGACAATGGCACGCCTATGAGCGACGCCTCGCGCGCCCGGCCACGCGGAAAGTCATCTACAACTCGTGGGAGGCGACCACCTTCGACGTGACCGCCGAGGCCCAGCTCGCCCTCGCCGACGTCGCGGCCGAGCTGGGCGTCGAGACGTTCGTCGTGGACGACGGCTGGTTCGTCGGGCGCCACGACGACCACGGCGGACTCGGGGACTGGACCCCCGACCCGGCCAAGTTCCCCGACGGATTCGGCGCGTTCGTGCACGCCGTACGGGAAAAGGGTCTCGAATTCGGCCTGTGGGTCGAGCCGGAGATGGTGAACCCGAAGTCGGCGCTCTACGCGGCCCATCCCGACTGGGTCTACGAGACCGCGGGACGCGAACGCAGCACGATCCGTCAGCAATACCTGCTGAACCTGGGCCGTGAGGACGTCTTCGAGTTCGTTCGCGACACCCTCGACGGGCTGCTGCGCGACTACCCCATCACGTACCTCAAGTGGGATTTCAACCGGCCGCGCACCGAAGCGGACAGAAACGCGCAGGATGTGGACGGCGCCCATGTCCACAACCTCTACCGCGTCCTTGACTTCCTGCGCGCGAACCACCCCGGCGTGACGATCGAGGGCTGCGCGGCCGGCGGTGCCCGGGTCGACCTGGCGATGGCCGCCCGCACCGACATGCTCTGGCCCAGCGACAACACCGCCCCGCTCGACCGGCTGCTGATCCAGTGGGGCTTCCTCGGCGCCCACGCGCCCCACCTGATGAGCTCGTGGGTCACCGACGCGGCCGGGATGTTCGACGACCGTCCGCGCTCGCTGGCGTTCCGGTTCGTGCTGGCCTGCGCGGGCGTGCTCGGCATCGGTGCGGACATAACCCGCTGGGGCGACGCCGAGAAAGCCGAGGCCACCGAGTGGGTCGCGACGTACAAGCGGGTCCGCGACGTGATCACGCGGGGTGAGGTGCACCGGATCGGAAGTCCGCACGAGGAGCGGTGCGCGATTCAATACACGCTCGGTGACCGTGTCGTCGTTTGCGCGTGGAACGCCGGCGGGCTCGACGGACGCGACGGGGTGCCGGCCCGCGACGTCCGCCTGCCCCTGCGCGGGCTCGATCCGGCGGCTCGTTACGGTGACTTCTCCGGCGCTCACCTGATGGCGGTGGGCCTGCCGGTCCGTTGGACCCCCGGCTACGACGCCGGCCTCTTCGAACTGGAGCGCCAGTGATCATCGGTAGCTACACCGCCGAGATGGACGGCAAGGGCACCGGCCTCGTCGTCCCCGGCGGCGTCACGACCCCCGCCCGTTCGCCCTCCTACCTGATCAAGGACGACCGTTTCCTGTACGCCGTGAACGAGACCGACGACGGCGCGGTGTCCTCGTTCGCGCTGGACACGCTCGAACTCGTCTCGACCACGCCGACCGGGGGCGTGTGGCCGTGTCACCTGGCGCTGCACCCGTCCGGCTATGTGCTGGCCGCGAACTACGGCTCGGGCAGCGTCTCGGTGCACCCGGTGAACGAGGGCGTGCTGGGGGCGTACACGGATCTGGTCTTCCATGAGGGAAGCGGGCCGAACGCCGACCGGCAGGAGGGGCCGCACGCCCACCAGGTGGTCGTCCACGCCGACGGCACGCTGACGGTCGTCGATCTGGGCATCGACCGGCTCCTGCACTACACGCTGGCCGACGGCAGGCTGACCCGCACCGGCGAGACCGCCGTGCCGCCGGGCACAGGGCCTCGGCACTTCGTGGTCCACCCGTCCGGCCGCTGGTATGTCGTCGGTGAGCTCTCGTCGACGGTTCTCGCGCTGGACGCGGGTGTCGTGGTCGAGCAGGAGAGCACCACGTCGTCGTCGGAGCACAGTCAGCCGAGCGCGATCGTCCTCGACGGCGACCTGCTCTACGTGGCCAACCGGGGTGTCGACACGATCGCCGTCTTCGAGCTCAGCCCGACCTTGCGCCGCGTCGCCGAGGTTCCGTGCGGCGGCACCTGGCCTCGCGACCTGGCCGTCTCGGGCGGCCAGATCTACGTGGCCAACCAGCAGTCCGACGAGGTGGTCACGTTCACGGCCGGCCGAAATCCCGAACCGACCGGAGAGGTGTTCGCGACGGGCTCCCCGACCTGCGTCCTGCCGTGACCCGTGCTCGGTGGGTAGGATAAAAGTATGACCGTCAAGCTCAGCATCAGCGTGCCCGACGACGTCGCGGCCTACCTGCAGAGCCGGGGCAATGTGTCAGCGGCAGTCACCGAGGCCGTGCGGCAGGTGCAGCCCGAGGCGCGACGAGAGCGTCAACGCGCGGCGGCTCAGGCGTATGGAGCGTTTCTGCGGCGACGATCGCCCGAGGACGTCGAGGCTGACCGTGCCCTGATCGAGAGCAGCAATGACATCGCGCTCCGCGACTCCGCATGGTGAGACGCGGCCAGATCTGGACGCTGCTGCGCGGTGGCAGTCAGCACCGCGTCCTGGTGATCAGCAATGACGAGTACAACAGCGTCGAAGAACTCGCCATCTGGGGCTTGGCAGTTGTGCGGGATGTTCCCCATCCCAACCAACTCGCCGTAAGGCTTGCGGCCGGAGACCCGCTGACCGGCGCCTTCGTCAGGATCCACGGCGTCGTCCAGATTCTGGATCGCAGTGCGTTGCGGGAGAGCCACGGCTTCGTCTCGCACGACACGGTGGCCGCCGTCGAGTCGGCGCTTCGCGAATTTCTCGAGTTGCCCTGATCACGTCGACAGAGATCGGAGTTTCTCGGCGGTGGGGGAGCCCGGGTCGGCGGAGTAGATGATGACGGTCTGACCCGGATCGCCGGGGAGGGCCATCGTCTCGTAGTTGACGCGCAGTTCGCCGACGAGCTCGTGGAAGAAGCGCTTCACCCCGTGGGTGTGCTCGTGGAGCTGGTAGTCGGCCCAGTGGCGGGCGAAGTCGGGCTCCTCGCCCAGGTCGTCGACCAGCAAGCGCAGCGCCTTGGCGTGAGGGCCGTTCTCGGCGGCGCGCAGGATCGCCACCATCTGGGCCGCGTGCTTCTCCCACTCCAAGTAGACCGTGCGGGCCCGCGGGTTGCGGAACATCCAGCGGACCAGGTGGCCGTCGTCGAAATCCCCGAACAGCGCTCGCGCGGGGCCGTTCGTGGCCAGAACCTCGAGCAGCGGGCCGTGCACGATTGCCGGCACCGGCAGCGCGTCGATCATCGACCTTACGGCCAGCCGTACGTTGAAGCGGGGCGCGGAGGAGACGGGACGCGGCGGTCGCAGGAGCGAGCGCAGGTGCCGTCGCTCCTGGTCGTCGAGGCGCAGGGCCCGTTCGACGGCCGACAGCACCTGGTCGGAGACGTTCGCGGCCCGGCCCTGCTCGAGTTTGACGTAGTAGTCGACGCTGACGCCGGCCAGGATCGCCACCTCTTCGCGGCGCAGGCCGGGAACCCGGCGTGACTCGGGCGATGCGGGCAGGCCGACCTCTTCGGGCGAGAGCGCCGCACGTCGGGACGTCAGGAACTCGCGCAGCCCTCCACCGGTCATCCCGCGAGTATGACCGCGGCGGCGAGGCCCTGGGTAGTACCGCTGGAGCCATGATCGGCCTTCCCGGCGGCGCCCGCGGGCTGGTCGGATGAAGGCATGCCACTGCCTTCCACCCCACCCGCCGACACCGCCTCGCCGTTCGCTTCGATGCGAGGCCACCACGCGGCCATCCGTTATCCCGACTTCGAGGCGGCCCGTGCCTTCTGGGTCGGCACCCTCGACTGGCGGGTGCTGCAGACCTGGCCCTACGGCAAACTGACCCTGGCGTACGTCCTCCCGCCGAACCAGGACGACTTCCACCTCGAGATTCTGGCCGGGCCCGGGGCGACGCCGCAGACCGTCTACGGCGACGTCGACGCGAGCCTGGAAGCGCCCGGGTTCAACCACGTGTGCCTCACCGTCGACAGCGTCGACGACACCCTGGCCGAGCTGCGCCGGCGCGGCGTCGAGATCGTCAATCCGCCGTTCGAGATCGACGACATCAGCGCCCGTCTCGCGTTCTTCCGTGACCCGTGGGGCAACATGTTCGAGTTGTCGGAGCGGCTTCCGGCGTGAGGGGGGCAGCGACTGGCGGAGAGGCATGATGCATCCGTTATAGGGTGACCGGGTAGACCGAAAAGCACCTTTTCGCCTGTTGGGAACCGGGCCGCGCGCGGCGGGTCGGCAGGGCGGGGTGCTTCTCGCGCTGGCCGGGCTGCTGGCGCTCCTCGGGATCGCCAACGACCCGGGGCACGCGGATCGGCTGCTGTTCGTGGCGGCCTGCGACTTCGGGCTCGCCCTCCCGGCGTTCCTGACCCCGTGGGAGCGCGCGAAACCGAACACGCCCGCCTGGCTGGGCCTGCCCTCCTTCGCCGTCCTCGGCCTCTCGACCTGGTCCTTCGGCGGGTCCGCCACCGGCACGGGGCCGTTCCTGGTGCTGATCTACGCGTGGGCGGCGCTGCACTTCCCGCGCTGGATCCTGCTCGCCTACGCGGTGCCGGCCTCCTTGGCGTACGTCGTGCCGTTGATCCTGACCCGCCAGCCGGAACTCGTGATCGGGAGCGCGTTCGTGCTCATGCCGGTCGCGATCACCGTCGCGCTCCTGATCGAGGCCCAGGCGCGGCACCTGCGGTCCGACCGGGCACGGCTCGCCCGCATCGAGCACTGGCGCGCGGCGATGATGGGCACCCTCGCCCACGACGTCCGCACACCCCTGAGCACCGTACGCATGGTGCTCGAGGAACTGCGTACCCAGGCGCCCCCGGCACCGGCCGGCCGCATGCTCGACGCCGCGCTGCGCCAGACGGCCCGCATCACGCGGCTCGCCGAGGGGCTGCTCGACGTGCAGCGCATCGACAACGAGGGCGAGCTGCGACTGGACCGGCAACCGCACAACGCCTCGGCGCTCGTGAACGAGGTGCTGTCGTACGTTCGCCTCGATCACGACGTGAAAGTCGATGTTGGTGAACGTCTGACCATCCACGTCGACAAACAGCGGTTCGAGCAGATCCTGGTCAACCTGATCACCAACGCGGGCCGCTACGGACGGCCGCCGATCGTCGTCCGCGTCTACTCCGAGGGCCAGTTCGACCTCCTCGAGGTCCGCGATCACGGCCCCGGCATCCCCGACTCGCTACGTTCACGGTTGTTCAGCCAGTTCGCGGTGGGCAGGCCGAGGCGCGCGACCCCGGAGTCGCCATGGTCATCACGTTCCCGCGCCCCGTGGTGATCGACGGCGACGACTAGGCTGACGGCGGTGACCATCGAGATTCGTGAGTACGATCCCGCGTGGCCGAACTTGGCCGCCGAAGCGCTCGACGAGGTGTTCGCCGCGCTCGGCGACGCCATCACGGCGGCCGAGCATGTCGGCAGCACGGCCGTCCCGGGCCTGCCGGCCAAGCCGATCGTCGATCTGATGGCCGCGGCGCCGTCCCTCGAAGCCGTCCGCGAGCGCGAGGCCGGGCTGCTGAAAGCCGGCTACGAGTACGTCGACGCGCGCATGCCGGGCAGGCTGCTCTACCACCGTCCGGGCTACCACCTGCACGTCGTCACGGCGGGTTCGTGGGACACGCGCAATCAGCGGATCCTGCGCGACCATCTTCGCTCGAACGTGGACGACCGGGAGGCGTACGCGGCCTTGAAGCGTTCCTTGGCGGCCGAGGTGGACGACCGGGACGCGTACACCCAGGGTAAGACCGCCCTGATTCAGCGGATGGTCGACGACGCTCGCGCCCGGCTCGGTCTGCCCTCGGTGGACGTCTGGGAGTAGATCCGCCGTCCGGGGGTTGACCGAGGTGGACCCCGCTTTGCGCAAGTGGGGAGCGGGTCGCTATGGTTCCTCGATTTATTTCGAGCTATCCATTCACACGGGAGACATAGTCGTTATGACTGCCACTCAGACCGCCGTTGCCACGGGCACGAAGTCCTGGATCGCCGCGCTGCTCCTCTGCCTGTTCGTCGGCACCCTCGGCATCCACCGCTTCTACGTCGGCAAGATCGGCACCGGCATCCTCATGATCGTCACGTTCGGCGGCTTCGGCGTCTGGACGCTTATCGACCTCATCATGATCGCGGTCGGCAACTTCAAGGACAAGCAGGGCCTGGCCCTCGCGCGCTGACCAGCGCCTCAGCATCGTTCGGGCGCCTCAGGGGCAACCCTGGGGCGCCCGTTCGCCTATACGGGATGCCTCAGCGGAACCGTGCGACGCTTGCTCAGCGGAACCGTGCGACGCTTGCTCAGCGGAACCGTGCGACGCCTGCTCAGCGGAACCGTGCGACGCTGCCTCAGAAACCGTGCGACGCTGCCTCAGCGGTTCCGTGCGAGGATGCCTCGGCGGAACTATGTGGAGATGCCTCAGCGGAGGTGTGCGATGCCGATCGGCCGGTTGCATCATCTGATCGTGGACTGCCCGGAACCGGCGGCGAGCGCGCGGTTCTGGAGTGCGGTGCTGGGTGATCCGATCACCTACCGGTCGGACGACTTCGTGGTCGTGTCGGCGAGCGGTGAGGCGTCCGGGCTGGCGTTTCAGCGGGCGGCCGACGTGGTCGCGTCCACCTGGCCCGATCCGGCGGTGCCGCAACAGATGCATCTCGACGTCATGGTGGACGACCAGGAAGCCGCGAGCGCCGAAGTGCTGGCGCTGGGCGCGCGGCGGCTCGACGGCGAGCACGTCTATGCCGACCCGGCCGGCCACCCGTTCTGTCTGATCAGGCGGCCGGCCTGGGCGTCACCGGTGAATCAGTCCGAGCAAGCCCTTCCGGCCGCCGAGCAAGCTCGTGAGGCGACCGGGCACGTTCGTCATGCGGCCGAGCAGTAGGTGCTCTGCTTGCCGATCACCTTGTAGGGACAGTCCGCCACCTCGGCCAGCAGCAGGGCCGCCTCGCGGTTGCGCGTCGTCTCGCGCGTGATCACGCTGGCCGGGGGATAGAAGCCGCCCCCGGAGGCGCTCCTCGGGTACATCTCGAAGACGTACGCGAAGATCTTGTGGGTGCCCCAGAGCCAGTCGAGCGAGTCGCCGTCGGTGATGTAAAGGTCGGACGACTGCTCAGGCGTGTAGCCGTTGGTCGCCGCCATCTGCCGGCCGAACGTCGAGAACGTGTTGTAGTCGTCGGCCGTCATGCCCGTCGTCGTGTTCGCCGTCGTGTGCCCGAAGGGCCAGAGGACCAGTTCCGAGTACGTGTGGAAGTCCATCGCGGCCCGGATCTGCTGGCGGCCGCCGACCACGCGGCCGTTGACGAAGTCGCGCACCGCTCGCGTCTCGGGCGCCGAGAAGGCCGACGGCCCGCGATAGGTCGCGCTCGACGTGCTGCCCGACGAGCCTCCGCAGCAACCCCAGCGGTAGCCGTAGTTACGGTTCAGGTCGGTGCCCACGTTCGACGATCCGCTGTTGGGCTGGCGGTTCTTGCGCCACGAGCGGTAGCTGCCGGTCGCCACGTCGTACTCGGAGCCGTCCGGGTTGACCGACGGGATGATCCAGATCTCGCGGCTGTTGACGATGTTGCGGATCCGGGTGTCGCTCGCGTAGTTGTCGGTGAACAGGTGCAGCAGGTAGACGGCCATCTCGACGGTCAGATGCTCGCGCGCGTGGTGGTTCGCGTCGTAGAGGACCTCGGGCTCGTTCTCGTCGGTGCCCACGTTGTCGCTGATCTTCACGGCGACGATCGCGCGGCCCTCGTACGTCGTGCCGATCGTGCGCCGGCTCGCGATCGACGCGTTGGCCGCGACGATCTGGTTCACCTCGGTGATGAGCTCGCTGTAGTTGTGGTACGGCGCGTCCGAGGGCGGGAAGTCGAGGGTGGTCATCACCGGCTGGACGGTGAACCCTTGTCGTTGCAGCGCCCGCACCTCGCCCGGCGTCGCGGTGACGGTGACGATGGCGTGCTCGAATCCGTCGATGGCCACTCCCGTACGGGCTATGGCGTTGCGCTGGGCTGCGGTGCGAACGTCGAGGACCTCGTACTGGCCGGGTTCGGGTGACACGAACGGCTCGGCGGCGGCGGGCCCGGCCACCGCGGCGGTCAGGCCCAGCACCGCCACGGCGAACGCGGCCACAGTGGTACGTCGTCTCATGAACGACCTCCAGGAGGGGGAACTTTGCCCTCACCCTTGCATAGATGGAGGTCAATCAAGCCATGTCAATGACTACCTAACGCCGAAAGGATGGCTAGCGAACTTTCTCGTACGGCTTCCAGCCCGAACGCCTCCAGGCATCGCTCGACCCCTCCTACCGTGACGGCGGGATGCCGGTTTTGTGCCCATCGCTCCCGCGTCAGCCGCAGCCGGTCGGAGACGAGAGCCTCACCGTCGCGGGCATCGACCGAGATGCCGTCCGCGACATAACCCAGCTTGCGCGACACCCCCTGGGACGCGTGGTTGTCCTGGAACACCTCGGTCCGCGCGGCGGTGGCCCCCAGGTGGTCGAAGGCGAGGGTCAGCAGAGCCGCGCGGGCCTCGGTGCCGTAGCCCTGCCCCTGGAACTCGAGCCCGAGCCACGACGACGTCGTGACCTGCCGGGTGACCGCGAAGTCCCGCGCGCGCAGGCTGACCGTGCCGATCGGCGTGCCGTCGCGGAAGACACCGAGACCGAGGCACCAGTCGTCCGGCTCCCACGACGAGAGATCTTCCCAGTGCCCGCGCAACACCGACCGGGCGCGATCGAGCGGCGTCCCTTCGGTCCAGGGTGTCAGAAACGGGCGTTCATCGGGCGCGTGCACACCCCGCCCGGCGACCTGGGCCAGCGCCGCAAGCTCGTCCTCCCTCGGCAGCCGCAGCTTAAGGCGAGGCGTGGCCAGAACGAGCCCGAACTGCGGCCAAAGCTCCTCGATCATGCGCGGCATCCTCGTGCACCTGTGGACAACCGCGCCACCGATATTCATTGCCGGATCAGAATGTCGAGGACCCGGCCCTTGGTGTGGGAGCAGTCGAATCCGTCCTGGAAGGCGTAGAGCGCCACCAGCCAATCCCGCACTCGTGCGTCGTCCGGCCGGTAGTGCTCGTCCAGGACCAGGACGGATTCGAATACCAGGTCTTCGATCTCATGCATCGACACGGCGCTGATCCTGAAGCGCGGCCGAAAACCTCAGTCCAGGCAGAACTCGTTGCCTTCGGGGTCGTTCATCACGATGAAGCCCATGCTCATCGGGGGAGCGGGCTCCGACCGGCTGACCCGCTTGGCCCCGAGCGCCACCAGCCGGTCGCACTCGGCCTCGATCGCCGCCATGCGCTCGTCGCCCTGCAGCCCGGGCGCCGCCCGCACGTCCAGATGCACTCTGTTCTTCGCGATCTTGTCCTCGGGCACCTGCTGGAAGAAAACGCGCGGCCCGTCCCCGTCCGGGTCCTCGATCGCCGACGCCCGGTTGCGTTCCGACGGCGGAACCCCCTGCTTCTCGAGGAACGCGTCCCACGCCGCGAGCGGATCCTCCCCATTCGCGAGCGTCACTCCGGGTGGCCCCGGGTGCACATAGCCCAGGGTCTCTTTCCAGAACGACGACAGCGCTCCAGGATCGCGCGCGTCGAAGGTGACCTGAAAATGACGGCTCATCGCTCGGCTCCTCTCGCGTAGAGGTCGCGTAGCAGGCAGACCTCCGACAGATGGTGAATCAGTTCCCGGTTGATGTGCAGCACCAACGCCGCCATCGGCAGGTCGGGATACGGTTCCTGGTCCCCGACCGGCGCGCTCAGATCCAGCCCGCGCACCCCCGCCAGCCACACGTCGAGTTCGTGTTCGAGCTGCGTCATGGCCTCGGCCGCGCTGCCCGCATAGACCCATTTCTCGTACGATGCCTCAGGCGCGCCGAAATGCGAGGCGTTCCGCGCGGCCAGCACTCCGACGATGACGTGCCCGAGTCGCCACGCGATGGTCGTGAACGGCGCCGGCGACGGTTCCGGAAACGCGAAATCGATGGTGTAGTCGCCGCTGCCGGCCTGAATCGGCGCCGTCGATTTCCCGCGCGGCCGCACACTCCACGAGCCGGGGACCGGCGACCAGAAGTACTCGTCGTCCGTCAGCCCTTCAAGCCGCTTCCGCAGTTGCTGGTTCCAGTGAAACTCCCACTGCTCGCTCAGCACTTCGTTCCAGTCGACTTCCATGACCCCACCTTGACAGAGAAGGCGGACAGGATCGGTCCGCTATCTCTGGAAGACTGGAATCATGGACGACCGGGGTACGACCGAGCGTGTGCTGGCCCTGCTCGGCCTGTTGCAGCGCCGCCGCGTCTGGACCGGCCCCGAGATCGCCGATCGCCTCGGCGTCACCACCCGCACCGTGCGCCGCGACGTCGAGCGGCTGCGCGCCCTCGGCTACCCCGTGCACGCGGGCCAGGGCGTCGGCGGCGGCTACCAGCTCGGCCCCGGCCAGGAGCTGCCGCCGCTGCTGCTCGACGACGAGGAGGCCATCGCCACCGCGGTCGCCCTGCTGGCCGGAGCGAACAGCGGCGACGCCGCCCTGCGCGCGCTCACCAAGCTCGACCAGGTGCTGCCCGTCCGGTTGCGGCACGAGGTGCGCGCGCTGACCGGCTCGGTCGAGTCGTTCGGCAGCGACCGCGCCCCGATCGACGCCGACGTGCTGACCGTGCTGGCCCGCGCCTGCCGCGACGGCGTCGAGGCCGAGTTCACCTACCGCGACGAGCGGCGCCGCGTCGAGCCGTACCGTCTGGTCGCCTCCGACCGCCGGTGGTACCTGCTCGCGTACGATCTGGGCCGCGACGACTGGCGCACGTTCCGCCTCGACCGCATGACTGAAATCGCCGCGCGCACCTGGCGTTTCCGTCCCCGCGAGGCCCCTGATGCCGCCGCCTATGTGCAAGAGGGCGTGGCCAGCCGGGCCTACCAGCATCAGGCCCGGTTTCTCGTGCACGCCCCCGCCGAGACCGTGCGCGCGCAGATTCCCGCCTCCGCCGCCGTGGTGACCACGGCCGGCGACGATCGCTGCGAGGTGGTCAGCGGCGCCGGCAGCCTCGACTTCGTGCTGCTGCACATGGCCCTGCTCGGCCACCCGTTCACCGTGATCGACCCGCCCGAGCTGCGCGACCGCTGCCACGCCCTGGCCGACCGGCTGCGGGCGGCCGCCGTCACCAGCTCATGACGACCGCGTACGCCGCGTCGCGTACATCGGGGTGGGGGTGCCGCCGCAGCGACAGCAACTGGGCCCGCCACGGCGCCGGCCACTCGTGCCGGTACCCGCGCTGGACGAGCTCCACCGCGAACAGCCCGTACGTCAGGTCGCCGTGGTTTCCGAACTCCACGGCCAGGGCGAGTTGCCGGTCCGCGTCGATCGTGGACGTCTGCCCGGTCAGGTAGGACCCCAGCGCCTTCGCGGCGTGCAGGGCGGCGATCGGCCGGCCGTCGCAACGGTCGGCCACCTCCCGCAGGACAGCCAGTCCGCCCGCGCCCACCATCATGCCCAGCGCCGGCCTGAAGTACGCCGGCTGGTCGGCGAGCTCGCGGGCCGCGACCAGCGCGGGCCCCCGATCGTGGTCCGGTCCGGCGTAGACGGCCCAGTTCTGCACGGCCTTGGCCATGTCGTCGAGCCGCTCCCGCGCGGGATGGTCCCGCTCGGCGGTGCCGTCGTCCTCGGCCGCGTCCATCTCGGCCAGCCGCCGCCACAGTTCACGCAGGCCGTCCGCGTCCAGCGCCGAGATCAGCTCCTTGAGCTCGTAGCGGTCCACGTACTGGTCCGGGTCGGCCAGACGGTCGACGACGATCCCGGTCACGCCGGGGATCCACGGCGCCCAGTCGGCCAGCCGGTCGAACCCGTCGTGGCGGGTGGCCGAGTCCTCGCTGCGGCAGGCGTCGGCGATCAGCCCGCCATAGCGTCCACGGTGTCGTTCGGACACCCAAGCCGGGCTCGTCGTCAGCACGGCCCGGCGCTCCTCGCGGCTGCCCCGCAGGGCGGCCTCGAGAATGTCCCAGCTCAGTCGCCCCCGAGCCGCTGCCACGATCGCCGCCCGCACGTCGCGGTGCTGACCCTCTTTCCCGTACGCGGCCCGCAGCGCGATCATCGACTCGGGCCGACCCAGCCGTCCGAGCAGCCGCGCCGCCTCCTTACGGCTGGTGACCTTCGCCGTCCCCAGCAGCACCGGCTCGAGCAGCTCACCGAGGCGCGACGGCCGCACGAACCGGGCGGCCCGGCCCAGGGCATACATCGCCACGCGTGCGTGGTCGTCATCCGCGTGCGCGAGCAGGGCCGGCACCGCCTCCTCGGGCCGGTCGGTCCAGACCAGGGCAGCCAGCGCGGCCTCGGTGCGAACCGCCTCGGTGCGAGCGGTCGGGAACGGCCCGGAAGTTTCCTGGAGCGCGGCCAACGCCGCGCGCTGCCGGGGCAGCCACCGCTCGGCGTGCCGGGACCGCGGCGGCACCCACCGCACCCCGCCCTGCACGAAACGCCCGGCCGGAACCTGGGCGAGAACGCGGTCCAGCAGGTCGGTGCGCTGGGCGGCGACGGTCTCCCAGACGAGCGCGAGGGCCACGGCGGACGAGTCGACGTCGAGCACCTCCTCGACCCGCCGGCCACGGTCGCGCGGGTCGGCCAGCCACAGGCCGATCGCCGTCTCGGCCACCGCCGGCAGCACCCGCGGGGCGAACGCGCCACGCAGCAGCGCCTGCAGCCCGGCCAGGTCGCGGGCTCGGGCACCGAAGGCGCGCACGAGCGCGAACAGCGGCTCGTACACGCCGCGGGCCATGCCGTCCTCGACCCAGCCGCGCAGCCGCTCGAACACCACGACCTCCTGGCCGCGCGGCAGCGTACGGTCGAACTGCCCGAGCCCCGGGACGGCCGCGCCGATCGTGAGCAGCGCCCACTCCCGCAGCTCCGGCTGGTCGGTGTGATGCCGCAGCACCCGTGCGGCGAGCTCGCTCAGGGCGGCAGCCGACTCGGGCGAGAGGTCGCGGGCCTGGACAGCGTCGGTCGACAGCCGTTCGAGGGCGCCGGCGAGAGCGGGAGTCAGCAGCGGCACCACCCCGGCCAGGGCGGTCAACGCGGCCGACCGCACCGGGTCCTGCTCGTTGCGCAGCCGGTCCAGCCGGCCGAACATCTCGGCGACGACCTCCGGGTCGCGCGAGCGCCGTGCGGCGTCGATCAGAAGCCGGTAGGCGCGGCCACGCCCCTCGGCGTCGCCGCCGCGGGTCGCCTCCACGATCGCGTCGCGCGCCTCGGGCCCGGGCAGATAGGCGTGCTGGGCGAGCTTGCTGACCTCGTGGCTCTGGATCCAGCGGCGCGCCGCCGCCCAGCGGGCCTCGCGGACGCGCACCGCGTGCGGCAGCACCTCCATGACGCTGTCGTTCGGGATGCGGTTGCCCAGCGCCACGGTCTCCTGCACCCGGTCGTGCACCGCGCCACGCCGGCTCGGCGGTAGCGCCTTCAACAGGTTCGCGTAGTCGCCGTTCTCCCGCAGCCGGCGGGCGAGCGGCGCCAGCTCGTCGTCGGAGAGCACGGCCAGGCGGCGCAGCACCGCGCGCGGCATCGGCCCGACATGCCGGCCCGGCGCGGTCAGCAGGGCCAGAACGCGACGCGGGTCGTGCGCGGCCAGCACTCCGTAGCCGGCCGGCGAACCGGGCAGCCTCCCTGCGGGCCCGAACCGTTCCAGCAGGCCGAGCACCCGCTCCGGGTCGCCGAGCAGCACGGCGCGGCCGAAGCGGTCCCAGATCCGCTCGCGCAGCACCGGCCCGGCCGCCTCCAGACGCACGGTCACATGGTCGAGCAGCACGCCGGGGTGGCGGCGCGCGACCGCGGTGAGGTTGACCGCGTGATCCAGGTCGGGCAGATTCCGCCGTACGGTGTCAGCGCCGCAGGCAGGCAGCAAAGCGGCCGCCTCGTCGTCGCCGAAGAGCTCACGAACCCGGGGCAGCAGCGCGTCGGCGACCGCCGGGGTCCTCGTCGAGCGCAGCGCCCGATAGATCACGCGACGTTCCACGACCGGCCGGTCGAGCTCCGGCTCGGTCAGCAGCCCGCCGCGCACCGCCGCGAACAGCGCCCGGGCCCGGATCGAGGGCTGCGGGTCGTCCACGGCCGCGAGCACCTCGTCGCCCGCCCCGGCGGCCAGCGCGGCGGTCAGAGCCAGCGACCTCTCGTACGGCCCACCGGCGCGCAACTGCGCGCAGACCTCGGCCCGGTCGTCGGCCGAGCGCGCCCATGCTGCGACGCGAGCGATCCTGGTGTCGTACGGGAGAAGATCGAGCGAAGCGAGCACGTCGCCATTGTGCCGAGTCGATCAAGTGGTTTTCTGGGCATGATGGGCTCATGACCGATGACGTTCAGTGGAAGCCTGTCGACGAGGACTGGCAGCGCGCGATCGCGATCGTGGCGCACCCCGACGACATGGAGTGGGGTGCCGCCGCGGCCGTCGCGCGTTGGACCGGGCAGGGCAAAGACATCGTCTACGTGATGCTGACCAGCGGCGAGGCCGGCATCGACGGCATGGATCCCGACGAGGCCGGCCCGGTGCGCGAGGTCGAGCAGCGCGCGTCGGCCGCGATCGTCGGCGTGCCGCAGGTCGAGTTCCTGGGGCTGCCCGACGGCGTCCTCGAATACGGCGTCGCGCTGCGGGCGATCCTGGCGCGGGTGATCCGTGTGCACCGGCCCGAGATCGTGCTCACCAACAACTTCCGGGAGAGCTGGGACCCGGCCGGCGAGGTGCTCAACATGGCCGACCACATCGCGACCGGCCGGGCCGTGGTCGACGCCGTGCGCGACGCCGGCAACCGCTGGGTCTTCCGCGACCAGATCGAGGAGGGCCTCGAGAAGTGGGGCGGCGTCCGCCAGGTGTGGGCGATCGGCTCGCCCCGCGCCACCCACGGCGTCGACATCACCGCGACCTTCGACGCCGGTGTGCGCTCGCTCGAGGCGCACGGCGTCTACATCCGCGGCCTCGGCGAGGGCACGTTCGACGCCGAGGAGTTCCTCGACAGCTTCAACCGGCAAGCCGGCACGCGCCTGGGCGTCAAGTACGCGACCGGTTTCGAGGTCTTCCAGTTCTAGGGGGCTGAGTTAGACGGTCAGATAGGTCAGCTCGACCACGAACCATTCGCCCGGGCTGATCTTCAAAGGCCCGCCCGGGTGAAACGACACCTCGCCGTCGAGGGACGCGACGACGTGGGGAACGGCGGCGAGGTCGAGCTCGCCCTCCGAGGAGATCCAGACTTTCACGTCACGATGCAGGATCACCGGGAGGCGGCCGTCGCCGGTGGCCGGGCCGGGCCGCTGCCCCTGGACGCTGCGGTCGCCCGGCCCGATGTCGGCCGGGGACGGCAGGTTCTCGCCGAGATCCTTCAGCTCGACGAGGCGGTTGCGGTAGAACCGGTCGCCGATGTTGGTCAGCCGGTGCACGGGCGAGAGCGGCCGATAGACCGACCCGCCGCGATATTCGTTCAGGAAGCGGGGCTCGCTGCCGTCCAGCCAGTCCATGCGCGCCTCGGAACCGTCAAGGCTCAGCACGACGTACGGGTTGTGGTGCAGATGCCACGGGTGGGTCTCGCCGGGCTGCAGCGCGACGTCCCAGACCCGTACCACCGGGTTGTCCAGCAGAACCGACTGGCCGACGTCGTCGAGAACGATCCGCTCACCGGCGGGGGAGTGCACGATCTGACCCTTCACGCGCACCACCTCATCATCAGCCTTTGATCTCTGTCAAAAGCCGACCCGAGCCAGCGTACGTCGTCCCGTGCGGGCCATCGCCGGGTTGGTGTCCTCGTAGTACCAGACCAGCCCCATCGCCTGCACGAACGCCCACGCGCGCCCACGTTCCCATTCGAGGTCGTCGACTTTGAGCGTCGACCGGAGCACCTGCCGGGGACCGTCGTCGAGCATGTCCCAGCCGCTGACCAGATCGAGCGCCGGGTCGGCCGGGCCGAGCCCACCCACGTCGAGCACCCCTTCGAGGCGGCCGTTGCGCACCAGGACGTTGCCGGGCATCAGGTCGCCGTGATTCATGACGTCGGGCGCGGTGCGTGGCAGTTCCCGCAGTCGCGCCCACAGGCTTTCCAGACGGCGTACGTCGAGAAGCCCTTCGCTGCGCCGCAGGCAGAGCTCGACCCACTCGTCGTGGGTCCGCAGATCACCGCCGCGGTGCGTGCCCTCGAAGGTGCGTCCGCGGGTGTCGATCGCGCGTACCCCCGCGATGAACTCGGCCAGATCGCGGGCGAAGTCGTCACCCAGCGTCTGATCGGTGAGGATCTCGCCGGGTAGCCACGTCTGCACCGACCACGGCAGCGGGTAATCGGGGCCGGGCTCACCGAGCGCGACGGGTTCCGGGGTGGCGAAGCGGGTGCGGCCGAGCAGTTCGTTCGCGGCGGCGGCCTCGGCGGCGAGCCATTGCCGGGCGTCTTCACGCGGCTGCAGCGGCAACCGGGCGGTCAGGCGATCGCCGATCCGGAAGATCGCGTTGACCGTGCCATCACTGGCCACGCGCCGGATCGGCAGGTCGCGCCACGCGGGGAACTGCTCGTCGATGAGCGCGCGAACGGTCTTTTCGTCGATGTCGAGCTGATCGGCGTGCATCACTGGCAGCTGGCTCCGTCGGGTGGGGAGAGCGGGCGGCTGCATTGTGTCTCGTCCCGGGTCCGGCTCGCATCGTGGTTTCAGCGGGCGGCCTGCCGCACCGCGTCGAACGCGTCGGTCAGCAGGTTGCCCAGCGGGACAGCGCCCTTCTCGCGGGTCCAGATCTCGCCGGCCGCGTCGAGGCAGGCGATCGCGCTGGTGATGACCGCGGCCGCCTGCAGGTCGCCCGACGCGGTGCCCAGCCGGCGCTTCACCTCGGGCAGCAGATCGGACTGCCACCGCAGGTGCTTCTCGAGGCTGCGGGCGCGCAGGGACGGCACCCCGTACATCATCTCGGAGATCTTGAGGAGCCGCGCGCGGTCGCCGCCACCGTCGTCGATCAGCAGCAGCACGTTGAGCAGGGCCGTCCAGACCGGCTCGTCGTCGGGGCGGGCGGCCAGGGCGTCGCGGATCAGGGCACCGTCGCCGGCCAGGTGGGACAGGACGATGTCCTCCTTGGTGCCGAAGTAGCGGAACAGGGACCGTCGCGAGATGCCCGCCGCCGCGGCGATGTCGTCGAACGTCGTCTCCTCGAATCCCTTCTGCAGGAACAGATCCATCGCGACCGTGCCGACCTCGGCGATCGCCGCCTGCCGGGTGCGGCTCCACAGCCCCTCGTTGCTCACGCTGCCAGTATAGGCCTATTGACACTCAGTGCCAGACAGGCCTACGGTGCCAGCATGAAGCCAGTCGACTATCGCCAGCAGACCGTCCTTGTCACCGGCGCCAGCGCGGGCATCGGCGCCGAATTCGCCCGCGGCCTGGCCGCCCGAGGCGCGTCCCTCGTCCTGGTCGCCCGCCGCCGCGATCGCCTCGACGCCCTCTCGGCCCAGATCGGCGGCCGAGTCATCGCGCTTGACCTCAGCGAACCCGGGGCCGGCCCGGCCCTCGCGGGCGAACTGGCCGCGCGCGGCATCGAGGTCACCAGCGTCGTGAACAACGCCGGCTTCGCCAACCACGGCGGGTTCCACACGCACGACCTGGCCGACCTGCGCCGCGAGATAGCGGTCGACGTGACCAGCGTCGTCGAGATCAGCCGTACGTTCATCGAGCCTCTACGCCGCCGCGGCGACGGCTTCCTCGTGAACGTGGCGAGCATGGCCGGCTATCAGGCCAGCCCGACGATGGCCGTCTACGGCGCGGCCAAGGCCTTCGTGCTGAGCTTCACCGAGGCCCTCTGGTACGAGTCCCGCGGCACCGGCCTGCGCGTGCTGGCCGTCTCACCCGGCGCGACGGACACCGAGTTCTTCGATGTGGCCGGCGAGAACTCCGCGGCCGGCGCCCGCCGCGTGGCCCCGGCCGACGTGGTCGCCACGACGTTCGCCGCCCTGGCCCGCCGCAACCCGCCACCCAGCGTCGCCGTCGGACGCGCGAACCGCTTCGCCGCCGCGGCCGGGCGGGTCCTGCTCACCCGCCGCGGGTCGACCGTCCTGATCGGTTCGATGATGCGCCGGGCCACCGCCTGAACCCGGCCGCCGTTGGCTCGGTCGTCATGCCAGGCGCCGATTCAGAGGTCGTCGCAGGTGTTGCGCACGTCGACGACAAGCTGGGCGATCCGCCCGACCTGGAACGTGACCACGGCCTGCTGCACCTGCTGCGCCTGGGTGGCCAGGGTGACGTACTGCTGGTCGGCCTTGCCCGCCGCCTGAGCGAGAGCGATGCCCGCGCCGAGCCGATAGGTGTTCGCCTCGGTGACCGTCTCGGGCTTCCAGTCGCTCGGCACCCGCTCGAAGACCCCGCAGGCGGCGGCCGCGTCTTCGGCCGCGCCGTCCTGGCTCTGCCCCACGAACGAACTGGCCGCCCACAGAATCCCGACGACGAGCGCCCCCACCACCGCGCCGGCCGCCCCGGCGAAGAGCAGTTTCCGGGTCCGGTTGTCACTCGGCGGGGAATCCGGCTGTGCTTCCCAACCGGCCGCCGGAACGCCCGCCGCGGGCCCGGGTGCTCCCCACTGGGCGCTGTCCGGCTGAGCGCCCTCGGGCGACCCCGGCGCTGACGGGAACGGCTCAGGAGACTGCGGCGTAGTCATAGCCGGAAGAATCCCACATCACCCAGATCCTGATCACCTCGGCGTCAAAATCCCAATCCGGCCAGTCGGCGACATGAGCCGTGTTGTCGAGCCAGTGCCGGGCCAGGCTCACATCGCCCTCGACGCGGAGCTCGCTGAGCGGCATACGGCGAGGACCGAGCCAGCGCGAACACGACGCTGTGGCCTGACCTGACCCGCGGCTACCTCGGCGCGCCGAGGAGCCTTGCCACCGGGTACACCGACGTTGGCGCCCGCAAGTACGACCCCGCCTTGGGCAGCTTCATCAGCGCGGACCCGCTGCTGGTCACGAGCGACCCGGCCCAGCTCGGCGGCTACACCTACGCCGGCGACAATCCGGTCACCAACTCCGACCCGTCCGGCCTCCGTGTCGACCCCGAGGAGAGCGGCTGCGAAGAAGGCAACGGCGGTAGCTGCAACGGACACGTGACCCCCGACCTCGACGACGACGAGGACGGCGGCGACGAAGAGTTAGATCCGATCCCGACCAAAGACAATGGTGACGGCACGGGCAGCGTCGGCGGTGTGAAAGTGACCGTCGACCAGCTCAGGGTCGCCATCCACGTCTACGGCTTCCTCGTCAACGACAACTATCACCGGCTCCGGAACTCCCTCGGCTCGGAGTTCGATGCACTGAGCGACGAGCGAAAGCTGCTCTGGGCCATGGATCTGGCCTGCGGGACCATGAAGATCTGCGAGGCCGTGTATGCCAACGAGGTCCACAACCAGCAGGCGGTCACGGCGGTTAAGGCAGGCGGCTTCGACACGCAGGCGGCGTCAGACGCCAAGGAAGCCGGTTCCGATGTAAACGGGGCTGGCGGCGGCCCCAGCTCAATTGCCAAAATGGCCAAGCCGACCAAGAACACGATTGAGACCTACAACGCGCTCAAGGAACTGGCGCAAGGAGTCAAGAAGGCCTGTATCCGACACAACAGCTTCTCGCCCGAGACCCTCGTGCTCCTGGCTGACGGCACGACAAAGCCGATCGCCGAGATTGAAGTTGGCGACGAAGTGCTCGCCACCGACCCGGAAACGGGCGAGACCGACGGAGAACGGGTCGAGGCCCTCCATGTAAACGTCGATTCCGCGCTAGTCGACCTTGTCGTCGGGTCCGCCGATGGCCGCGCCGCGACGATCCACACCACAGCGGAGCACCCGTTCTGGATTCCCGAGCGCCAGCAGTGGATCGACGCCGGCACCGTCCGGCCAGGTGACTACCTCGGCGCCCAAGCATCCCAAGATCCCGTGAAGGTCGGCACAGTAAGCACGTTCATTGGCCGCCGAACGATGTACAACCTCACGGTCGCCGACCTGCACACGTACTATGTACTCGCCGGGACCACGCCGGTACTCGTTCACAAAGCTGTCCTGTCCCAATTTCGAAGGGTCGCTGGGATCACATATGGGATCGGCATGTTGTTCGTGGCGGCGAGTTCCCCAACAAGAGCAAGTTCTTGACGACGAGCAAAGCGAAGATCCAGAAAATGATCAATCGCGCACTCGATGGCCAGACCGGCGACGGGGCATACTACTACAAGTTTCCGAATGCGATCGGCCGGGACGGCGCTGGGAATGACCAGTACTACATTCGAGTCGTGGTTCGTGATCGAAAACTCATCACGGCCTTCCCGTCTGACGGGCCCGAGTGATGCACGGTCGTGACACCGAACTCTCGCTCAAGGAGGCGTCGTGGGCGTAGATGTTGCCCTCATGCGCGTGGAGCAACGGGGCAGCAGTCCGAGGCGGCGGGGTGCGGGTCAAGTGGACGTTGTTCTCGATCTTCACGACAGATTCGCTCGTCTTTGTGAATCGAGTACGCTCCCCATGCTGAGTCGAGTGGATCCCTATGGGACTCTGATCTTGAGTTCGAGCGAGATGGATCAGTTCATCTCGGAAATCGAGGTCGAATTCTTGCGGGTCGCAGATCCTGCAGTGCAGGAGTTCCTGAAAAGCGTGCTCAGGCTGGCTCGTGAATGTCGGGATCAAGAGGCAATGCAACTTCGTCTTGACGGAGATTGAGATCTCATGCGGAATCCGTTGTCGGCCGTCGTGAGGTCAATACGCTCGTCTTTTACCGGGTAATGAATATCGGTCTTTGACGGCAACGCAGCCGGACGCCGACGGCCAGGCCCGAGGCCCGCGGGCGTCCCAGGACGTCCGTCGGCCTCGCGCGGCCGGCCGGGTCCGGGGTCACGGGACGCCTTTCGGAAAAGAACTCCCCGACGACCCGATTCAAGGCAACACAGAGCGGCGCCGGGGAGTAGGAAGAACTGAGACGTGCGGCACTGTGCCCGCTCGGGGCTGCGGCCAGGGGTAATGCCCGGGTGTCACGCGGGCGCGAGTGGCCCGTGCGCGGCGACATGCTGGAGCGGACAGGACGACCGAAGAAGGGGGAACAGCCATGACCCGTACGACTCCTCTGGGAGCCGTGACCCGTGGTCTCATCGCCGGTGCGATCGGGACGATGGCGATGGACGCGCTGCTCTACTGGCGGTACCGGCGCGGGGGCGGCAAGGACGACTTTCTGTCCTGGGAGTTCTCCAAGACCGTGCTGACCTGGGACGACGCCCCGGCCCCGGCACAGGTCGGCCGCCGGCTCTTCGAGGGGCTCTTCCAGCGCACGCTGCCCGACAGCCAGGCCAAGCTCGTCAACAACATCATGCACTGGGGCTACGGCATCGTGAACGGCGGCGCGTACGGGCTGCTCGCCGGTTCGCTGCCGAAGGCGCGCATCGCCTACGGCCCGTTCTTCGGCGCCGGCGTCTGGCTCGCCGGTTACGCCGTCCTGCCGCCCGCGGGCCTCTACAAGCCCATCTGGGAGTACGACGCCAAGGTCCTCGCCAACGACCTCAGCGCGCACCTGCTCTTCGGCACCGTCACCGCCGCCACCTTCCGAGGGCTGCAAGAGATCTAGACCCGGCGATACTCGACCTCCGGCCGCCCGGGCCCTCCGTAGCGGGGACTGCGGGCCACCTGCCCGGTCTCGGCGAGATGTTCGAGGTAGCGCCGCGCGGTGACCCGGGAGGCGCCCATCCGCGCGGCCACCTCGGCCGCCGACAGACCCGCCGGTCCGGTAGCGCCGCGCAGCACGCCCAGGATCAGGTCGAGGGTGCCCTGGTCGAGCCCTTTGGGCAGCGAGTCGGGCGACGAGCCGCGCAGCGCGGCCAGGGCGCGGTCGATCTCGTGCTGGGCCGCGAGCTGGGAATCCCCGAGCAGTTGGTGACGGTAACGGGCGTATCCGAGAAGTTTCTCCCGGAAGGTCGCGAACGTGAACGGCTTGAGCAGGTAGTGCGTCACGCCCAGCGACACCGCCGAGCGCACCATGGCCAGGTCGCGGGCCGACGTCACGACCAGCACGTCGGTGCCGATGCCGGCGGCGCGCAGGGCCCGGGTCAGCTCGAGGCCGTTCATGTCGGGCAGGTTCAGGTCGAGCAGCACCAGGTCGACGGCGGTCGAGCGCAGCGTCGCCATCGCCCGCTGCGCCGTGTGCGCGACCCCCGCCACCTCGAAGCCCGAGACCCTTCCCACGTACGCCGCGTGGGCCTCGGCGATCAGCGGCTCATCCTCGACCACGAGGACCCGGATGGCGGTCACGGGCGCACCGGAAGCCGTACGGTGATCAACGCTCCTCCGCCCGGAGCCGCGCCCACGTCGATGCTCCCGCCGTGCCGGTCGGCCACCTGCTTGACGAGGGCCAGCCCCAGCCCACGACCGGCGGCCTTGGTCGACCACCCGCGCTGGAACGCCCGGACGGCCGACAGCCCGGGCCCGGTGTCGCCGACGCGCACCACGACCTCGCCGTCCGACTCGACCACCAGCACGGTCACCTCCCTCGGCGGCTCGGTTCCGGCCACCGCCTCCAGCGCGTTGTCGACGAGGTTGCCGACCACGGTGAGCAGATCGCGGCCGGGCAGCGGGGTGCCGCCGAGCCGTGAGGCATCGTCCACCACGAGCTGCACGCCCCGCTCGGCGGCCTGCGCCGATTTCCCGAGCAACAACGCGGCCAGGGCCGGCTCGCTGACCGCGCCCACGACCTGGTCGGTGAGCTGCTGAGCCACCTCGAGCTCGGCGGTCGCCAGGCGTACGGCCTCCTCGGTGCGGCCCAGCTCGACCATCGTCAGCACCGTGTGCAGCCGATTCGCGGCCTCGTGGGCCTGCGAGCGCAGCGCCTCGGTGAGCCCGCGTACGGAGTCGAGCTCGCCGGTCAGCGCGCGCAGCTCGGTGTGGTCACGCAGGGTCAGCACGGTGCCGACGGTCTGGCCCTCGGAGCGGATCACCCGCTGGTTGGCGATCAGGATGCGGTCGCCGGCCAGCACCGGCTCGTCGGCCACCGGGGCCTTCGACGCGAGCAACTCCTTGATCTCGGGCGGCAGGTCGTCGCCGAGCAGCCGGCGACCCTCGTCGTTGACCAGCGTGACCTGACCGGCGCGGTCGGCCACGACCAGGCCTTCGCGCACCGAATGGAGAACCGCGTCGTGGTACTCGTACATTCTGGTCATCTCGGCCGGGCCGAGGCCGTGGGTCTGCCGACGCAGCCTGCGGCTGAGCAGCCACGAACCACACGCCGCGAGCAGCAGGGCCAGGGCGGTCGGAACGGCTACGGCCGGCGTACGGCGCAGAAGGTTCTCATTGATCGCCTCGGTCGTGATGCCGACGGACACGAGCGCGATCACCCGGCCGCCGTCACGCACCGGCACGACCGTACGGACTGACTCACCCAGCGTGCCCACGCTCGTTTCGACAACCGTGCCGCCGTCGAGCGCCTTCTGGATCGACCCGATGAAGGGATGGCCGATCAGTTCGGGTTTGGTGTGCGTGAAGCGGGTGCGGTCGGGCGCCATGACCACGATGAAGTCGGTCTCGGTGGCCAGGCGAACACTTTCGGTGTACGGCTGCAGCACCGTGGACGGATTCGGCCCACGCACCGCCTCGAGGACCGTGGGGGAGTGCGCGACCGCCTGCGCGATGCCGATGACCTGGTCGACCGCGGCCTGCTCGGCGTCGTCGCGGGCCAGCAGCACCGCTCCAGCCGTCCCGATCGCCACCAAGGCCGTGACGACCAGCACCTGGAGGATGAAGAGCTGCCGAGCGATGCTCCCCTTTGCTATCGGCATGTTTCGGTCTCGGATCTCCGCAGTAAACAGAATGAACGCAATGTCGCCCTCTATATGAGACGCAGGACACAGTCTGCGGCATGGAGACCCAGAGCCCCACCCCGCGGGTCCGGCGGGACAGAACGCACTACCTCTATCTGGCGGTGATCGTCGCAGTCGTGGCCGGCATCGCCGTCGGCTTTGCGGCTCCTGACGTCGCCAAGGAACTCAAGCCCATCGGTACGGGCTTCGTGAACCTGATCAAGATGATGATCGCCCCGGTCATCTTCTGCACGATCGTGCTCGGCGTCGGCTCGATCCGGCAGGCGGCCAAGGTCGGTCGCGTCGGCGGTCTCGCGCTCGGCTACTTCCTCGTCATGTCGACCGCGGCGCTGGCCATCGGTCTCGTCGTCGGCAACATCGTGCACCCCGGCTCCGGCCTGCACCTGAGCGAGACCGCCGCGGCGGCCGGCCAGAAGGCGGCGGGCGGCGCGGCCGACGAGAGCCTGGCCGACTTCATCCTCGGCATCATCCCGAACAGCCTGGTGTCGGCGCTGACCGACGGCGAGGTGCTCGAGACCCTGCTGGTGGCGCTGCTGGTCGGCTTCGCCGTGCAGGCGCTCGGCCGCCGCGGCGAGCCCGTGCTCAACGCCATCTCGATCGCCCAGCGGGTCGTCTTCCGGATCCTCGCCATGATCATGTGGCTGGCCCCGATCGGCGCGTTCGGCGCGATCGCCGCCGTGGTCGGCGAGACCGGTGTGGACGCACTCAAGAGCCTGGCCCAGATCATGCTCGGTTTCTACGTGACCTGCGCGATCTTCGTCTTCGTGATCCTGGCCGCGATCCTCTGGTTCTTCGCCCGCATGAGCATCTTCTCGCTGCTCAAGTACCTCGGCCGCGAGTTCCTGCTGATCCTGTCGACCTCGTCGTCCGAGTCGGCGCTGCCGCGGCTCATCGCCAAGATGGAGCACCTGGGCGTCAGCAAGCCGGTCGTCGGCATCACCGTCCCGACCGGATACTCGTTCAACCTCGACGGTACGGCGATCTACCTCACGATGGCGTCGCTGTTCATCGCCGAGGCCCTGGACAAGCCGCTGAACATCGGCGAGCAGATCTCCCTGCTGGTCTTCATGATCATCGCGTCCAAGGGTGCGGCCGGCATCACCGGCGCGGGCCTGGCCACGCTGGCCGGCGGCCTGCAGAGCCACCGCCCCGAACTGGTCGACGGCGTCGGCCTGATCGTCGGCATCGACCGGTTCATGTCCGAGGCCCGCGCGCTGACCAACTTCGCCGGCAACGCCGTGGCCACCGTCCTGATCGGCACCTGGGTCGGCGAGATCGACCGGGAGAAGACCCGCGCCGTGCTGGCCGGAGAGGACCCGTTCGACGAGAAGACCATGCTCGACGATCCGCACGCGACCGATGACGCTCCGGAACTCGTGACGGTCACCAAAGCCTGACTCTCCGCGGCCCGGCCTTCCTCGTCCCCCCGAGAAGGCCGGGCCGCTCCCTTTTTCGCGTTTTCGGGGTGAGTAGCATGTCCGGGTGCTGTCCCCCGGAGCCTTCCTGAACGATCGATACCACCTGACCCAGCGCATCGCCGCCGGTGGCATGGGTGAGGTCTGGCGTGGTGAGGACACGCTGCTGCACCGCCCCGTCGCGGTCAAGGTGGTGCTGCCGGGCCTCATGGCCGACCAGGAGTTCATGGCCCGCTTCCGCACCGAGGCCCGCATGATGGCCGCGCTGCGCCACCCCGGCATCGTCCAGGTCTACGACTACGGCGAGAGTGCCGCGGCCGGCGGCGGGCGCCTCGACTACCTGGTCATGGAGTTCATCGAGGGCGTCTCGCTGGCCAAGCGCATCGAGCAGGCCGGCCGCCTGAGCCCCGACGAGACGATGACCGTCGTCGCGCAGGTCGCCGACGCGCTGCAGGTGGCCCACGAGGCCGGCATCGTGCACCGCGACGTCAAACCGGCCAACCTGCTCGTACGCCCCAACGGCTCGATCGTGCTGGTCGACTTCGGTGTCGCCCGGTCGGCCGCGGGCAACGGTCTGACCGGCACGAACGTGGTGCTCGGCTCGGTCAACTACATGGCCCCCGAACAGGCCGAAGGGAAAAAGGTCACACCGGCCACCGACGTGTACGCCCTCGGCGCCGTCGCCTACTGCTGCCTGACCGGCCGCCCGCCCTACGTCGGTGACAACCCGCTGCAGGTGATGTCACAGCTCGTGTACGGGGATCTGCCCGCTCTGCCGGGCGACGTGCCCCCGCCGGTGGCCGCCCTGGTGCTGCGGACGCTCGCCAAGGACCCGGCGCAGCGGTTCGCGAGCGCGGCCGAGCTGGCCGCCGCGGCCCGCAACCCGGGGCGCGGGGCGGCGATGCGGCCGCCTACGCAGGCGACCCGGCCCTTCCCGGGGGCGCCCTCGCAGACGTCGGGGCGGATGCCGATTCCCGGGGGCGGCTATCCCACGGGCCGGCAGGGTTACCCGTCCGGTTCCCAGCAGGGTTACCCGTCCGGTCCCCAGCAGAATTACCCGTCCGGGCCTCAGCAGGGCTTCCCGTCCGGGCCTCATCCGATGCAGGGCACCCGGCCGATGAACGCCGCGCCGGGCGGTTACCAGCAGGGCCGGGTGCAGACCGGGGGCCCGTCGGGTGGGCGTGCGTCGGTCGGCGCGGCGGCGGCCGTCCCGCCCGCGATGGCCGAGTCCGACTACTTCGATTCCGGTCCCGAGCCCCGGTCCGGTTCCGGCGGCAACCGTCGCAGCCTCGTGATCGCGGCCGCCGTGGTGGCGGTCGTGCTCGGCATCGGCGGCATCGGCATCGCCCTGCTCAACAACGGTGACCCGGATCAGGGCCCGTCGACCGGTGGCAACCTGGCCGCCGGGGCCGGCCCGAGCGAGCAGACCGACGACGACGCGCAACCCGCCTCCACCGGCAAGCCCACCACCACCAAGAAGCCGAAGCCCACCACCAAGACGCCCAAGGGTGAAAATAGCCCCAGCGTCGATCCCAGCCCCTCCGAGGCCGTCAATCCGCACACGGCCGAAGAGGTCTGCGGCGCCGGCTACGAGGTGGTCGAGAAGGCCGCCCTGCGCGACGGCGGCAAGGTCGTCGGCCGTGCCTACCTGCTCCGCTCCGAGGACGACGGTCAGGTCTGCGCGGTCACCATCAAGGCGGTCGGCGTCGGCAAGAAGACGGACATGTCGGCGTACGTCGAGGTCGACGGCAAGGACCGCCAGGAAGACTTCGGCGAGGTCGAGTTCTACGCCGGGCCGATGAAGACCGCGGCCCCCGAGGACACCTGCATCAAGTGGGGCGGCTCCATCGGCAACGCCACCTACGACAGCCCGGGCGTCGACTGCGACTGACCCGCTCGAAGGCGGCAACCGGCTCGGTTGCCGCCTTCTGCTCGTGCTCAGAAGAGGCGGACCGCGGACATCTTGTTGTTGAAGTTCTGCGGCAGGGAACTCATCGTGCGGTTCCAGAAGAACTTCGCGCCGTCGGTGCAGTTCTTGTTGACGCAGAAGAACCCGGCCTGCTGACCCGCCTGGCCGCCCTGGATGTGGAACGACGACACCCGGTTGTCCCAGGTGCCACCGCTGACCCGGGGCAGCTTCTTCAGGTCGGAGATGAAGTCGCCCGGGGCGAGCATGAACGATTCGCCGGTGCGGTTGCTGCGGTCGAAGAACGTTCCGGCCACGGCCTCGCGGGCCAGCGCGAACCGCATCCCGCCGTCGCCTTCGTCGTCGCCCTCGCCTTCGTCGTCGCCCTCGTCCGATCCGTCGTCGGAGCCGTCGTCGCCGTTGTTCGAGTCGTCGTCAGGGCACATGCGGATGCACTCGTCGGTGGGCTCGTCCGGCTCTTGCGGCTCCTCGGTCTGGTCGGTCGCGTCGTTGCCGCCGTCCACGCTGAGCAGATCGCTCTCGCTGCTGAAGCTCAATCCGTACGTGGAACTCTGGTAGTCGGCGAAGGCGCTGAAGTCGTCGAAGCCCCGCGCCGCCCCGTTCGGCGTCTGGACGATGTAGATGTCGTCATTGACGTCGATGTTCTCCAGTGGCACGCACCTTCCGTCCATCTGCACGCAGGGGAGGCCGGACGGCGCGGCGAACGCGGGAGCGGCGACGCCGAGGCTGAGTAGGGTCGCCGAGGCGAGAACTGCCATGCTTCTTTTCATTGTGTGACCTTCCAGAGGACAGCACTGTCCCCACCGGGGCGTCCGGTGCTGAGGTTTGACGAGAGGCCGTCGAGGCTTGCCGGTCAATTAAGGCACATGCCAAGACCAGGCAGGATGCCTTTGCCTAACCAGTTCACCCGGCTTTAAACATCAGACTCGAAAATGTTTTAGCCGGTTTTTCCGTTCCCGGGCCGGTGCCGCCGACCGGTGGAATGATTGCTTGCTGTGCTGCAAAGTTTACGTTTCGTCGCGGCCGGGGCGGCCGATCTCAAGATGGGCCATCTCCTCAACATCGAGGAGACCTACAACGCCACGTGCGGACAGCACACGTTCCGCTGGGTCTACCCCATCCAGCACACGACGCACGACCTGACGGCCACCCCGGCGTACGAAGCCGGCGAGCTGACCGGCTTCCGGGTTGCCAGGGGGCTCACGGCGGCGTCGTCGCGGCGAATGCCCCCGATGCTCGGTGACGACTGCTCGCGGGAGGCGGGACAACCGGCCGGCTCAAAGGTCGACGCCATCTGCTTCGAGTCGTCGACCACGTCCTGGGGTCTGCGTATGCGTTCCGGTAACGCGTCTCATTACGTCGAGCTGCGCCGAGAGCCGTCACCGCCGCGGCCCGAGCCCCCGTCCAAATATTCGCCGCCCGACTGCCCGGTCCCGGCCTGAGCGGTGCGCCCGGGGTTCGGGTCGTTCCGGCCTTTCACGTCGGCTTGCCTGGGGGCTCGGGTCTTCCGGCCTTCCGGGTCAGCTTGCCGGGTCTTGGGTCCTTCCGGCTGCTCGTGCTGGCGTGATCCGAGGCCCGGGTCGCTTGCTACGGCCGGGAACCTGCCGCTTGTTCTCGCGGCCCGCGGCGGCTCGTCACGGCCACGGCCCCGGCGGTAACGGCGAGCAGCGTCCCGCCGGAAAAGAAGCCCACCCCTGCGCCCCACGCCTCGGCGACGATCCCGGCGATAGCGGCGCCGGCTGCGCTGCCCGCGTTGGTCGCAACGTTCACCCAGGTACCGGCCTCGGTGGCGAAGCACTCACCGGCCAGGTCGTCGGCAGCCAGATAGGCGACGACGTAGACCGGGGCCAGCGCCGTCCCGGTCACGCACAGCACCAGACCGAGCACCACCAGACCCGAAGTCACCGACGCGGCACTCAGCCCCACCGCGAGCGCGCCGACCAGCATTCCGAGCTGCCGACGGCGATTCGGGCCGAAGTCGCGCCGGGACCAGAACAGTCCACCTGCGACACTGCCCAGGGCGAGGGCCGCCTCCAGCAGTCCGGCCGCTCCGGGCTTGCCGTGGTCCTGAGCCGTGACGGCCAAGCAGGTGTACGCCACACTCGTCCCCGCCCCGACGGCCAGTATGACGGCAAGCAGCCCCCGCAGCCCGCCGGATCGCAACGCCCCCGCACCGAACAGCCCCGCCATTGGGCCTCCGCGCGCGGGCTCGCCCGGGATAGCTGGTTCGGCCGGGATGGCGCGCTCGGCCGGGATGGTGGGCTCGGCCGGTATGGCGGGGACGCCCCCGTTTGCCTGTTCGCCTCTCACCGGCCGCCCTCCCATTCGCTCGCGTTGGAGGGCGACGGGTGTGGTCACCATGCCGAGCGTGCCGACCAGCAGCAGAGCCGCGGTGAGCACGAGCGCCCAGCGCGCCGGCCCGGCGGCGACCAATAGTCCGGCGATGAGCGGACCGACCAGATACAGCGTCTCCTCCACGACCGAGTCCAGGCCGTATGCCCGGGGCTTGAGAGACGTGCCAGCCGTGAGCCGGCGCCAGTTGGCCCGCATCGCCGGCCCCAGCGGCGGCGCAGCGAGCCCGGCCACCGTGATCAGCCCGACCAGCACGACCGGCTCGACGGCCATCGCCGCAGCGACAAGGGCTGAAGCGCACACCAATGCTTGTGGAGGCAACACCACCCGCTGGCTGTATCGCTCGGCGAGACGGGCCTTGGCGGGCATGGTGATCGCGGTGACACCAAACCCGGCCGCCGCGAGACCGGCAGTCGCGAACGAACCAGAGGCTTGCTGAACAGTGAACAGAGAGGCAAGCGGAAAGAGACCGTAGGCAAGACGGCCACCGATGGCTGGCACAAATGTGCGCAGCGCGAACGGCAACTCGAAGACAGCACGGTAACTTCCCACGCCGACAGCACGGGGCATGAAAGAACTCCTCGACACGAAGCAACCGGGAACGGGGGAAGAGCCCGTTCGCTACGGCGGTGTCGAAGTCATGCCGGGACCCTACCCAATGCCCGACGCGGGCGCGCCCCTGCTCGAGGCGGCCCAGCAGTCCGGGGAGGTCCGCCGCGACTTCACCATCGACGACCTGCTGCGCCTGGCCTTCGCCATAGCCTCCGGCGACTTCCCCCGAGCCACCCAACGAGACCACGTGCTGGGCGTAGCCCTGGACGGCCTGACAGTCACCCGCTGAACATCACGAGCGACGCCCCAACGCGTGCGGCGCCGTCATACCGATGCCGTGGCCCCGCGAGCATCACCCTTGATGACGCGGGAGCATCAGCGGCTGTGTGCTGGGGTTCGCAGGATCGTGTCTACCGCGTTGCGGACGGCATCGATTTCGGGATGTAGTGCCGCCAAGGCCTCGACCGCCGCGTCCATATCGCCTGTGCGGCCTTGGTCTTCCAGCAGGCCGCAGGCGTCGGCGGCGGTGGCGGCTCCGATGTTGGCCATGATGCCTTTGAGCTGGTGGGCCTCGTTGCGCAGCGCGGAAGCGTCGTCCAGGGCCAGCGCCTGGCTGATCGTCTCCAGGTGCCCGGGAATGCGATCGATCATCGATCGCAGCAAGCGTTCGATCACCGGGGCGCTCTCGGCCGGGTCGGGTCCGCGCAACTGGTTCAGCCGGGCCTCGATCTGCCCGACGATCGGGCATTCCGCAGCGGGCGGCGCCGCCCAGCGGGCCAGCGCCCCGGCCACGTCCGACGTGACCAGCGGCTTGGCGATGTGCTCGTCCATGCCCGCCTGCAGGCAGCGGGCCCGGTCCTCGGCCAGCGCGCTCGCCGTCAACGCGATGATCGGCACGTGCCGGTCGGCACCCTCCAGCCGGCGGATCTCGGCCGTCGCCGCGTAGCCGTCCATCTCGGGCATCAGGCAGTCCATGAAGACGAGCTGATAGTCCCGGTCGGTAGCCATCCGCACCGCCTCGCGCCCGTTGGTCGCGATGTCCGCGCTGTAGCCCAGGTTTGCCAGGATGCCCAGGGCCACTGTCCGGTTGATGTCGTTGTCCTCGACCAGCAGCACGTGACCACGCCCGGGTGCCGCCGTCGCGGGCGCCGAGGCCGGCTCGTCGACCGAGGTCAGCACCCCGACCAGCGCGTCGTAGAGCTGCGACTGCCGCAACGGTTTGGTGAACGCCGCCGACACCACGTCCGGGTCCGGTTCCGACGGCAGAGCCTGCGGGTTGTCAGTCAGCAGAATCGTCTTCGGCACCGGCGTACCATCCGGCGCGGGGGTCCGTACGCCCGCTGTGTGCACGTCTTGAATCACCAGGTCGATCGGCCGGCCGGTCGCGGCGGCGTCGCGCAGCATCTCGTACGCCGCCTCGCCGCTGTCGACCCCGGTCGCCTGCATCGACCAGGCCCCGAGCTGGTCGACGAGCACCGCCCGGTCGCGCTCGTCCTGGTCGACGATGATGACTCGCAGGCCGTCGAGCGCATGGCTGTCGGACAGGTCCACACCGGCCCGCGCCGCCCGCAGCGTCACCGCGAACCAGAACGTGCTGCCCTGCCCTGGTTCGCTGTGAACGCCGATCTCCCCGCCCATCAGCTCGACCAGATCGCGTGAGATGGCCAGCCCCAGCCCGGTGCCGCCGAAACGCCGGGTCGTGCCCGCGTCGGCCTGCGTGAACGGTTCGAACAGCTTCTCCTGCTGATGCCGGTCGATCCCGATGCCGGTGTCGCGCACCTCGAACCGTACGGGAACGGCGTCGGGACCGGCGGGAATCGAGGCGTCCGGCTTGACCGTGATCGAGACGGAGCCGTACGCGGTGAATTTGATCGCGTTGCCGGCCAGGTTGAGCAGCACCTGGCGCAGCTTGGCCGCGTCCCCGCTGACGGTCGCGGGCAAAGTGGCGTCGCACCCGCCGCTGACCGAGACCGAGCTGGCCGTTCCGGGCGGCGCGACCAGGGCGACCACGTCGTCGACGAGGCGGGGGAGCTGGAAGTTGGTGTCCTCGAGCAGCACCTTGCCGGCTTCGAGTTTCGAGAAGTCGAGCACGTCGTTGATGACCGACAGCAGCGCCGACCCGGCCGTGCTGATGCCCTCGGCGTACCGGCGCTGTTGATCGTCGAGTGTGGAGCCGAGAAGCAGGCCGGTGAGACCGATGACGCCGTTCATCGGTGTGCGGATCTCGTGACTCATCGACGCCAGGAACTGCGACTTGAGCCGGGCCGTCTCGATCGCCTGGTCGCGGGCCTGACCCAGGGCCTGCTCGGTCTCGAGGCGGGCGCTGATGTCGCGGGCGAACGCGTGCAGGTGTGCCGCGCTGTCGTGCCGGATGCGCCACATGGTCAGCTCGACCGGCAGCTCGTGCCCGTCGTGGTGCAGCGCGACGAGTTCGGTCGGGCGGTCGAGCAGCCACTCCCACTCGCGCTGCAGGAAGCGGCGCAGCGCGGAACGGTAGCGGCGCGGCAGCACGGTGTCGGCCACGTTGCGTCCGACGATCTGGTCGTGGGGCCAGCCGAAGACCTGTTCGGCCTGGTGATTCCACTCGAGGATCACGCCGTGCGGGTCCATCGTGAAGAACGGGTCGGCGGCCGCCGCCATGATCATCTCTAGCTGTTCGCGCTCGACCCGCAGCCGGTTCTCGGCCTCGACGCGCGCGGTGATGTCGTGCGCGACCGTCGACGCCCCGATGATGCGCCCGTCGTCGTCGCGCATCGGCGCCATGCTCAGCGACACCTCGATGATGCGGCCGTCCTTGCGCATGCGCTGCGTCTCGTGCTGGGGCAGGGTCAGCCCACGGTTGACCCGTCCGAGCAGGTGCTTCTCCTCGTCGAGCCGGTCGGGCGGCAGCAGCCGGGTGACGTCGTGGCCGATCATCTCCTCGGCGGTGTAGCCGTAGAGGCGCTCGGCGCCCGAGTTCCACGTCTGGATCGTGCCGTCGAGCGCCTTGCTGACGATCGCGTCGTTGGAGGCCTCGACGATCGCGGCCAGCCGGGCGTTCGTGTGGGCCTGCAGCCGGCGCGCGGTCACGTCCTGGATCGCGGCCAGCACCATCGTCTTGCCCTCGGCCTGCACGGGGGAGAGGCTGACGTCGACCGGGAACTCGCTGCCGTCCTTGCGTTGCGCGGTCAGCAGCATGCCCTCGCCCATCGGCCGGGCCGACGGGGTGGAGAAGTAACGGTTGCGGTGCTGCACGTGGACCTTGCGGCTGGCCCCGGGCACCAGCGTCTCGATCGCGGCGCCCACCATCTCGTCGCGGCGATAGCGGAACAGTTCGACCGCACGGTTGTTGGCGTGCACGATCCGCCCGTCGCTGCTCACGCAGACCATCGCCTCGGGCGAGGCGTCGAGCAGGCTGCGGAATTTGCCCTCGGCGAGGCGCATCTGGGTGACGTCGACCCCCGAACCGAAGATCGCGTACGGGCGGCCGCGCCCGTCACGCAGGGCATGCAAGGTCGTCACGAACCAGCGTCCGTCGAGCTCCTCCTCGAAGGCGACCGGGCCGCGGCCGGTCAGCACGTCCCGCTCATGCCGATGGATCTCGGTGATCCGCTCGGGCGCGTGCAACTCGTGGTCGTAGCGCCCGATCGCGCCGCTGATGCCGTGCAGCCGCTCATAGGCAGGGCTGACTATCCGGTAGCGCCCGTCGAGCGTCTTGACGAAAGCCGGCGCTTGCGCCTCCTCATGAAGAGCGGCGAGATGGGCGTACGACTCCAGGCGGTGACGGTTGTTGCGTCGGGCGAGCCGCCATCCGGCCCAGATCAGACCGCCCGCGGCGGCTGCGGCGGCGGCGACGTGTCGGCTGCTCACGGTCAATAACCGTACAAGGGATGAATCCTGCTTTAGTCTTATAACGGACATGAGCAGATGAGGAGAGCCGCCTGTGGCGACGGTGATGGTCGTCGACGATGTGGCCGCCAACCGCGACATCGTCCGGATGCTGCTGGGCTATCGCGGGCACGACGTGATCGAGGCCCACGACGGCGCCGAGGCGCTGCGGCTGGCCCATCTGCACCACCCCGACGTCGTCGTCTCCGACGTGCTGATGCCCGGCATCGACGGGCTCGAGCTCGTGCACCGGTTGCGCACCGACGACGACGAGCTGGCCGCCCAGGCGCCGGTGATCTTCTACACGGCCAACTACCTGGAGCCCGAGACCCGGCCGATCGCCGAGGCGTGCGGGGTCAGCCAGGTCGTACTGCGCTCGCAGGACCCGCACGAACTGCTCGACGCGGTCGACGCGGCCCTGGCCGGCGGGCCCGTCTCGATCGACGCGGTGCCCTCCGGCGACTTCGCCCAGGCCCACGTGCAGGCGGTCAACGCCAAGCTGATCGAGAAGGTGCGCGCCCTGCACCACACCGAGCGGCGCTTCGAGGCGATGGCCGTGGCCTCGCCGGTCGGCATCGCCCTGCTCGACGCGGACGGCGAGGCCGACTACATCAACCCCCGTCTGGCCGAGATCATGCGTACGCCGATGGCCGACCTTCTCGGCCGGGGCTGGCTGGCCTGTCTCGACGCCGCCGCGCGCCGCGACGCCCTCGACCTGCTGCGCGGCAACGCGACCGAGCGCCGGTTCACCCACCGCATCGACCTGCCCGACGGCACCGCCCGCTACCTGCGCCTGCAACTGCGCCACATCCAGGACGACGACGCCGAACTGGCCGGCGGCGTGCTCATGGTCGACGACGTCTCCGACGTGGTGGCGGCCGAGGAGCGCCTGCGCGACGAGTCGCAGCGCCGCCAGGACGAGACCCGCCGCCGCGACGCCGAGCGCCTCGACAGCCTGCGGCGCATGGCCGGCGGCGCCGCGCACGACTTCAACAACATTTTGGGCGCGATCCTCGGATACACCGCGCTCGCGCTGGAATCGATCGAGGAGGCCGACGGGCAGATCCCGGCCCCGGTCTCGGCCAGCCTGCTCGCCGACCTCGACCAGGTCGTCAAGGGCGGCGAACGGGCCAAGGCGCTCACCCAGCAGCTCCTGGCGTTCGGCCGGCGCGAGATCACCCAGCCGACCACGTTCGCCCTCAACGACCTGGTCCGCGACCTTACGGCGACGCTGCGTGAGACCGCCGGGACGGCCGAGGTCACGCTGCAACTCTCGGCCGGACCGATCGACGTGCGGGCCGATCCGCGCCAGATCAGCCAGGTGCTGGTCAACCTGGTCACCAACAGCTGCGACGCGATGCCCGACGGCGGGGCGATCACCGTCGCGACCGCCGTCTCGGACGCCGGGGACGCGGTCGTGACGATCAGTGACACCGGCAGCGGCATGGACGCGGACGTGCTGGACCGCGCGTTCGAGCCGTTCTACACGACAAAACGGTCAACCGGCACGGCCGGCCTCGGTCTCTCCACGGCCCACGGCATCGTCAGTCAGGCCGGCGGCCAGCTCTCCCTGTCCTCGGTCCCCGGCCAGGGCACCACGGCAACCATCAAACTTCCCGCCGTACGGGACCAGGCCGCCCCCGTCACCCCGGCGCCCACGGTCGCGCCCGCTCAGGGTGGCGGCGAGACGCTGCTGCTGGTCGACGACGAGCCCGACCTGCGCGAGGTGACCGCCCGCTTCCTGGGCGGCGCCGGTTACCGCGTGCTGTCGGCGGCGGACGCGGCCGAGGCCCTGCGCCTGCTCGACCGCCACGACCACAAGATCGCCGCGATGATCACCGACGTGGTGATGCCCGGCATGAACGGCCGCCAGCTCGCCCGCGTGGCCAAGCAGCGCCGCCCCGAGCTGCGCGTGGTCTTCGTGTCCGGCTTCGCCGAGGCCCTGATCGACGAGTCCGGCAACAACCTCGAACCGGACTCGCTGATCGTCGCCAAGCCCTACACCCGCGACCAGCTCCTGGCCGGAGTGCAGTCGGTGCTGCGCCAGACGTGAGGCCCCGGCGCTACCGCGCCTGGTTCGCCGGGGCGGCCCTGGTGCTGCTGACGCTGGCCGCGGTGCCCGAGCCGGTGCCGCCTCGTGCCGCCGGCCCGCCCGAGCCGGGCTGCGGCTACCTGGTCGTCGTTGCGGACAACATCCCCACCACGGTGACCTGCTCGACGGAACACCATCGCCAACCCGGAGTCCTTCGTCTACGGCGCCCCCATCGAGAATCTGCGAGCGTGGGTGGAGATCGAGCCGGCCGATCTGGAACCGGGTGAGACCTACCGCCGGCACGTCCGCGGCACCGACGACCAGACCGCCTCCTGGTCCGGCTGGTGCGAGTTCACCGTCGGCACCCCGGAATGAGCCCCGTTCCCCGTGGGCGCGGCAACACCCACGGGGACGATTTGTCTCAGCGGCGGAAACGGGCGGGCACCCACCGGTTGCGGGCCGCCTTGGCCTTCGCCGCCCGGCGGCGCAGCAGCAGCGCGGCGATCACGCCACCGGCCACGGCCAGCACGCCGGTCGCCGGCTTCGGGTTACGCCGCACCGCACCACCAGCCCGGCGGGCCTGAGCAGGAGCAACCTCGCGAACTTTCGTAGCGCTCGCCCGCAGCGCCTCGCTGAAGCGTGGCCGGGGAGTGTCGGCCGGGTTCGGGGCGGTGAAGTCGGTGCTGCTGCCGGTCGTCTCGATGCTCATGGCGCTCCTCGGTGTAGAGCCGGCCGCGGCGGGGAGGAGCCGCGACCGTGCTGTACCCCCTGCGTGCCCGGCCGTCGCGATCGCCTAACCAGGAATGGAATTCATTCACCCCGCCGAACGGGGGATGCTTGCTGTCGCGCGGCCTTTGCAGGCGCGCGGCCAGTCGTTGTGGTGCTGCTGTATGCCGTCTGTCGTGGTGATTCGGTGGTTGCTTTCGCTCCGCGTGCTCACCCGAGGGCCGCGTCGGGGTCGCTCGTGTCGGAACCGCCCTAGACTGCGTTGCTTGTGAACAAGCGCCTTTCCCTCGCGGTGACCGCCGGGCTTCTGCTCCTGATCGCGGCCGGGCCCGAGCCCGCGCCTCCGCAGGGCGATGCGAAGGCCTGCCGGGACTTCATCGAGCAGCACGGCGGCGAGGCGAGCTGTGCCGTGGAGAGCACACCGCGATGAACGACCCCGTACGCGACGCGCGCGACCTCGTACTCGAGCGGTTCCCCGACGCCACGTGGGCGATGCTTACCGGCAGCGTCGTCGGCCCCGATCGTACGGCTGGGTCTGACCTTGACATTGTGGTGTTGCGGGACGAGGAGCCGGGCTTTCGGGAGAGCCTGCGGTTCCGGGGGTGGCCGGTCGAGTTGTTCGTGCACACCCCGGACCGGCTTGCGACGTTTCTCGCCAGTGAGCGCGCCAAGCGCAAGCCGAGCACGCACCGCATGCTCGCCCGTGGGGTCGTGCTGTTCGGCGACCCAGGTGACCTGGTCGCGCGTTGTGCGCGGGTGCTGGCCGATGGCCCGCCGCCCCTGACAGAGGCCGAGCGCGAGCGGCTGCGCTACGGCCTCACCGACCTCCTCGACGATCATCGGCACGCCACCGACCCCGGCGAGCGCACGGTGCTGACAGCGACCCTGTGGACGGAGGCCGCCCGAGCTGAGCTGCTGTTCTCCGGGCGGTGGGTGAGCAGTGGCAAATGGCTGCTACGCGAACAGGACCCCGGATTCGCCGAACGGTGGCTAGCGGCCCGCGACGATCCGGCCGAGCTCGCCGCCGAGGTGCTCGAGCGCGGCGGCGGCCCGCTCTTCGACGGCTATCGGATCTGAGGGCGTCGACTTTAGGCGAGACGTCGTCGACTTCCTGCCGCAGCGCGCGACGACCGTACGGGCTCAGACTCGGCTCTATGCAGACAGTGCAGAGCCGGCCGCCCCTTGTCGTCCGCGTCGCGATCGTTCTTGGCGGGGCGACTCTCGTCTGGCTGGCCGTGCGGTGGTTCGGGGATGCTCTCTTCGGGAGCGACTACCACCGTGGCCGGCACGTGCTGTCGGCGGTTCTGATCACCGCGCTGGTCGTGCCGCTGGTGATGGTCGCCTACCGACGGCTGGATCGGTTGCCCTGGGATGCTCTGCGCCGGGCCACTCCGCGCGGTGCGATGAAGCTGATCCTGGTCGGGGCCGCCGCCTATCTGATCCCGGCCACGCTCGCCGTCACCGGGTTCCTGTTGCTGGGGCGGCTGAGCGTCGGGCTTGACGTCTCACCGGTACGAGCGCTGGGATCCGTTCTGGCTCTGGTCGTGTTGGTCTTCTTCTACGAGGCGCTGCCCGAGGAGCTCATCTTCCGCGGTTACCTCTTCCGCAACCTGGCGACCGCCCTGCCGACCTGGGCCGTCGTCCTCGTCCAGGCGCTGCTGTTCACGCTGTTCGGCGTGGCCGTCGGCGCCGCGGGAAGCATCGAGCGGGTTCTCATCTTCTTCGGCTTCGCCATCGTGCAGGGCATCCTGCGAGCGGTCACCGGATCACTTTTCGTAGCCGTCGGGTTCCATCTCGCCTTTCAGGTCTGCGAGCAGATCGTCGGGCCGCACTGGAACCTGATCTTCATCGACGACCTTTCCCTGTTGCAGAATCTCGTGCTCGGGCTGATCCCGCTGACGCTGGGGGTGGCCACCGCGCAGATCCTGATGAGGCGGCGACCCGCTATGTGAACCGGGCGCACGTTAGGTTAGCCTCACCTCATGATTGGGGATGTGGCGCTCGCCGGTGGCGACCTGACGCTGGCCTACGACGGCCGCACCGTCGTGCACGACGCCGGCATCGAGCTGTGCGCCGGGCAGGTCGTGGCGCTCGTGGGGCCCAACGGGTCGGGCAAGTCGACGCTGCTGCGCGCGATCGCCCGCCTGCACGCCCCGCAGTCCGGCTCGGTCACCCTGGGGGCCGAGAAGAGCGACGCCTTCGCGCTCAAGCCGAAGGACTTCGCCCGCCGGGTCACCCTGCTCACCCAGTCAAGGCCAACCCCAGGGGGCGTACGGGTCCGCGACGTCGTCGCCTACGGCCGGCACCCCTACCGTGGCCGTTTCGGCGCGGGTGACCCGGACGGGGCCGCGCACGTCGACAAGGCGATGCGGCTGACCGGTGTGGATGGCATGGCCGAGCGGGCCGTCGACGAGCTGTCCGGCGGCGAGCTTCAGCGCGTCTGGCTCGCCACCTGCCTGGCGCAGGACACCGGCGTCGTGCTGCTCGACGAGCCGACCACCTTCCTCGACCTGCGCTACCAGATCGAGATCCTCGACATCATGCGCGAGCTGGCCGACGACCACCAGGTCGCGGTGGGTGTGGTGCTGCACGACCTCGACCAGGCCGCGGCCGTCGCCGACCGGGTGGTGCTCATGCACTCCGGCGTCGTACGGGCCACCGGGCGCCCGGCCGAGGTACTCACCGCGGAACTCCTCAGCGAGATCTACGGCCTGCGCATCGACGTGGTCGTCGGCGACGACGGCCACCTGCACACACGACCTGTCGGCCGGCACACCAGCCGCGTCGTCACCGCCTGAATCCGTACCCCCGAAAGGTTTTCATCGATGGCGCTCACCCGCCGAGCTTTCGCCGCCACCGCGGCCGCCGCCCTGACCGCGCTGGTCCTCACCGCCTGCGGCACCACCGAGGACCCGGCCGACGAGACCAGCCCCGCCTCCGCGCCCGCCGCCGGACCGGTCGACCTCACCGACGAGCGCGGCCCGCTGCACCTCGACGCGCCGGCCAAGGCGGTCGTGTCGCTCGAGTGGGGCCTCACCGAGAACCTGGTGGCGCTGGGCGTGAAGCCGGTCGGCCAGGCCGACGTCAAGGGCTACAACATCTGGGACAAGGCCGCGCCGATCGACGCCTCCACCCCGGACGTCGGCACGCGCGGTGAGCCCAGCCTCGACGCGATCGCGGCGCTCAAGCCCGACCTGGTCGTCACCACCAAGGACCTGCCCGAGAACGTCATCGGCCAGATCTCCAAGACCACCAAGGTGCTGACGCTGCGCGGCTCGGACGGCACCGACCCGATCGGCTACATGCGCAAGACGGTGACGACGCTGGCCCAGGCCACCGGCACCACGGCGCAGGGCGAGAAGCTGCTCGCCGACTTCGACGCGAAGATCACCGCCGGCAAGGACGCGCTGGCCAAGGCGGGCAAGACCGGCGCCGCGTTCACCCTGTCGGACGGCTGGATCGAGAGCGGCAACGTCTCGCTGCGCATGTACACGCCGAACTCCTACTTCGGCGGCATCGCCAAGGAGCTGGGCCTGCAGAACCAGTGGACCACCGGCGGCGACAAGGACTACGGCCTCGCCCAGACCGACGTCGAAGGCCTGACCAAGATCACGAACGCGCAGAACACGTTCCTCTACATCGGCAACGACGCGGACGGCGGCGACTTCACCGACGCGCTCAAGAACAACGCCGTCTGGAAGCAGCTCACGTTCGTCAAGGACGCCAAGGTCAAGCGCCTGCCCGACGGCATCTGGATGTTCGGCGGCCCGGCCTCCGCGTCCATGTTCGTCGACGCGCTCACCACCGCGCTGACCGCCTGATCCGCCGATGACCAGCACGACCGCTCCGGCGCCCCCGGCCGCTCCGTCCTTCAAGACCAACGGCCCCAAGACGTACGGGATCATCGCTGTCTTCGCCGTGGCGGTCGTGCTGCTGCTCGTCCTGGCCGCGGTGCACCTCACCCAGGGCACCGCGGCGCTGAGCGCCGGCGAACTGCTGCGCGCCATCCTGCCCGGCTCCTCGTCGGACGACGCGCGCGAGCAGGCCGTCGCCGTGCTCGTGGCCAGCCGCCTGCCCCGCCTGTTCGCCGCCCTGCTCGTCGGGCTCGCGGTGGGCATCGCGGGCGCGGTGCTGCAATCGGTGGCCCGCAACCCGCTCGCCTCGCCGGACACCCTGGCGGTCAATGCCGGGGCGTACGTCTCGGTGGTCGCCGTCGCCGCGTTCGGCGTGGCCGTGCCCTTCTTCGTGGGCGGGGCCGTCGCGTTCGTGGGCGGTCTGCTCGCCTCCGGTCTCGTGCTGCTCGTGTCACGCGGCGGAGCGGCCGGACCGACCCGCCTCGTGCTCGCCGGCTCGGCCGTGGCGCTCGCCCTGAACGCGCTCACCTCCGTACTCCTGATGCTCTTCCAGGAGAACACCGTCGGACTGTTCGCGTGGGGGAGCGGCACCACCGTCCAGTCCGGAAGCCAGAACGTGACGATGGCAGCGCCTGTCATCGCCGTGGGTGTGCTCGCCACCCTGCTGCTCGCGCACCGGCTCGACGTGCTCGGCCTCGGGGACGACTCGGCCCGGGTGCTCGGGGTCGACGTACGCAAGACCCGGGTCCTCTCGGTCGGCGTCGCCGTGCTGCTGTCGGCGATCGCCGTCACTGTGGCGGGGCCGATCGGGTTCGTCGGGCTGAGCGCGCCGGTGATCGCCCGGCTCGTTGCTCGCCGTGTGCCCGGGCTCGGCGCCCACGTGCTGCTTCTGCCGTTCGCGGGCATCGCGGGCGCGCTGACCGTCGTCGCCGCCGACGTGCTGCTGCGGCTGGCGATTCCGTCGGACCTGGCCATCTCGGTGCCGACGGGTGTGGTCACCACGCTGGCCGGCGCGACGCTGCTGGTGTGGCTGGCCCGGCGCCTGCGTGACGGCGGGCCGGCAGCGGTGCCCACTCGTGGGGCGCACGGCTCGGTCCGGTCGCGGGCCTGGGTCACCGGCGTCGGCGTTGTGCTGGTTGTGGCCGTGTGTGCGGCTTTTGTCGGCGCGCTGCTGCTCGGCGACCGGCTGATTCTGCTCGGCGACGTCATGAACTGGCTCGCCGGCAACGCGGGACGGCAGGTCAGCTTCGTGCTCGACCAGCGGTGGCCGCGGGTGCTGGCGGCGCTTCTGGGCGGGGCGGCGCTCGCCCTGGCCGGGGCGATCGTGCAGTCGGTGGCCCGCAACCCCCTGGCCGAGCCGAGCCTGCTGGGTGTGACCCCGGGCGCGTCGGTGGGCGCGGTGGCGCTGGTGCTGCTCGTGCCGGGCGTCGGGGGCTGGCCCATCATGGGCGTGGCGACCGTGGCCGCGCTGGGCACGTTCGCGCTGGTCTACTGGCTGGCCGCGGGGCGCGGGCTCTCGTCCGACCGCATCGTGCTCGTCGGTGTGGGCGTCAGCGCGGCGGCTTCGGCGATCACGACGCTGATCGTGGTCGTGGTGTCCCCGTGGAATGTGGGCGTCGCGCTGACCTGGCTCGCGGGTTCGACGTACGGGCGGACGTTGAGCCAGGTGATCCCGGTGCTCGTCGTGCTGGTCCTGGCGTTGCCGCTGACCCTGGCCGCCTCGCGCACGTTGGACCTGGTCGCTCTCGACGAGGACGTGCCGCGGCTGCTGGGGGTGCCGCTCAACCGGGCGCGGCTCGGGTTCCTGGCGCTGGCCGCCGTGCTGACCGCGTCGGCGGCCACGGCGGTGGGGGCGCTGGGCTTCGTCGGGCTGGTGGCTCCGCACGCGGCCCGGGCCCTGGTCGGTGCGCGCAATTCACGGGCGGTGCCGGTCGCGGTCGGTCTCGGCGCGCTACTGGTCTGCGTGGCCGACACCATTGGGCGTACGGTCATCGCGCCCTCGCAGTTGGCGGCGGGGCTGGTCACCGCTTTGATCGGCGCGCCCTACTTCATCTGGCTCCTCTGGCGCAGCCGCGCGAGCTGAGTTCCCAGCCGTTAACCTCGCTCCGCGGGCCTGAACGACTTCGACGGGCGCTGCGCCGGCTGAACAACCTCGCTCTAGGCCCGGATGCGGACAATCCTGACATCCCGTACGGCGTGTCGCGGCGACGTGGGTGACAAGGCGGCGTGCGGGTGGGACGCTCTTGCGGCTTCTCCTATCGAAATGGTAGGCACGATAGGCGCAGCCAACATTCGTCCCCCTGCACCGCCTGGACTGGAGCGACCATGAGGAAATTGATCCTCCTAGCCCTCGTCGGCCTCGGAGCGCAGCTTGTCGACGGCAGCCTCGGCATGGCGTACGGCGTCACGTCGACCACCCTGCTGCTCGCCATCGGCACCAGCCCGGCCGCGGCCTCGGCCACCGTTCACCTGGCCGAGATCGGGACCACGCTCGTCTCCGGCATCTCCCACTGGAAGTTCGGCAACGTCGACTGGAAGGTCGTCCTCAAGATCGGTGTCCCGGGCGCGGTCGGGGCCTTCGCGGGTGCCACGTTCCTCTCCGGGCTCTCGACCGAGACCGCGGCGCCCCTGATGGCGCTCATCCTGCTGGCACTCGGCCTCTACGTGTTCATCCGCTTCACGACGATGGGCCTGCCCAAGGGTCGTCTCGGCCTGCCGCTCCGCAAGCGTTTCCTCGCGCCGCTGGGCGTGGTCGCCGGCTTCGTCGACTCGACCGGTGGCGGCGGCTGGGGCCCGGTGGGCACGCCCGCGATCCTCGCCTCGGGCCGGCTCGAACCCCGCAAGACGATCGGCTCGATCGACACCAGCGAGTTCCTCGTGGCCGTCGCGGCCAGTCTCGGCTTCCTGTTCGGCCTGGGCTCCGAGAACATCAACTTCGCCTGGGTCGTCGCCCTGCTCATCGGCGGCGTGATCGCCGCGCCGATCGCCGCCTGGCTGGTCCGGCACATCCCGCCCCGGGTCCTGGGCGCCGCGGTCGGCGGCGTCATCATCCTGACGAACTCCCGCACCCTGCTCCGCTCCGACTGGATCGACGCCCCGGACGCCACCCGCTACACGGTGTACGCCTTCATCTACGTCATCTGGGCGGCCGCCCTGGCCTACTCGATCCGCGAGTACCGCCGTAACGCCGAGGAAGACCGCCGCATCATCGCCGAGGCCGAAGCGCGCGCCACCGCGGAATCCCACACCGACCGCGAGCTCGACCCCGCCTGACCCAGCCCTCTCCGGTGGCCGCGCAGACCTCGTCAGCGCGGCCACCTAGGGTTGGGCCTCATGGTGAACGAACTTGCCGAGAAGATCGCCGACGCTTTGAACGAGGCGCTCGATCAGCGCGTGGCCACCGACCATCACCTGCGGCACGTCGAGCGAGGGCTGGCGGCCGGCGGGCCCGAGGAGCCGATCATCGCGATGACCATCGACGAAGTCGCGCGCATCGCCGCCCGAGCCGCCCGCGATGCGTCCGCCGACACGGCCCGTGAAGCCCCTTCGGGTGGCGCTTCCGGCGCCTCCGCTTGATCATTTGTGGCGCGGCTCTCAAAACTGAACCGACGCCTCGCGTGTCCGTCATTCCGGGCATGGAGTTGAGAGCCGCGGCCGAGGCGCGCGCCGATCTGGCCGACCGGGCGGTCCACGACGGCAGTCTGCTGTTCAACCACGGCGAGCGCACCGCCCGGGCCGTCCTCCTGCTGCACGGCTACACCCACGCGCCCAGCCAGCTCGAACCGCTCGCCCGCGAGTTCTTCGCCCGCGGCTACAACGTGTGGGTGCCGCGCGCGCCCCACCACGGCACGTCCGTCCCGGATCGCCCCAAGATTGAAGACCTCACGGCGTACGCGGAAAGGGCCTGGACCCTCAGCGAGGAGCTGGGAGAGGAGGTCGGGGTCGTCGGCGTCTCGGCCGGGGGTGTGCTCGCGGCCTGGCTCGCCACGCAACGGCCCGTACGCCGTCTGCTCCTGCTCGCTCCTTTCTTCGCGCCCGGCCGCCTGCCGTCGATCGCGATCGGCCCCCTCGTCTTCCTCTATTCGCGGGGCCTGCTGCCCGATCGCACCACGTCGCGGGGCTATTCGCTGCGCGACGTCGCCCAATATCTGCGCCTCGCCGCCCGGCTGCGCCCCAAGGCCCGCCTGGAGAGCGGCGCCGTGGTGTTCAGCGAGCGCGACGACGTCGTCGACCCGGCCGCCGCAGCACGCCGACTGGCCGGAATTTCGCTGGTCAGCCACGTGTTACCCGCCTCGCTCGGGCTCGGCCACAACATCGTCGACGCGGTGCCGCCCGAAACGCTGCGCCTCTACGCCGACCTCTACGAAGGCGCTGTAACGTCCGTCCGGGAGGGATGACGTGCCGACTGACACCACGACTTCGTCGCTGCGGGGCCGCCAGCGGGAGCAGGGCGAGCTCGACCGCCTGCTGCGCGACGTGCGGGGCGGGCAGAGCCGAGTGCTCGTGCTGCGCGGGGAAGCGGGCGCCGGCAAGACCGCGCTGCTCGACTACCTGACCGGGTCCACGACCGGCCGGGTCGCCCGCACGGCCGGGGTCGAGCCCGAGACCGAGATCGCCTATTCGGCGTTGCAGCAGCTCTGCGCCCCGCTCATGAAACATCTCGACAAGCTTCCCGAGCCGCAGCGCGACGCGCTCGCCACCGGGTTCGGCCTCAGCTCGGGCAACCCGCCCGACGCGCTGCTGGTCGGCCTGGCCGTGCTGGGCCTGTTCGCCGAGGCCGCGGCCGAGGAGCCGCTGGTCGCGATCGTCGACGACGTGCAATGGCTCGACCGCATGTCCGAGGTCATCCTGACGTTCGTGGCCCGCCGGCTCGACGCCGAGTCGGTCGCGCTGGTCTTCGCGACCCGCAGCCCCGGCGACGACCAGGTGCTCTCCGGCCTGCCCGAGATGCGCGTCGAGGGCCTGTCCGACGCCGACGCCCGCGCCCTGCTCGACTCGGTGCTGCAGGGGCCGGTCGACCAGCGCGTGCGGGACCGCATCGTCGCCGAGACGCAGGGCAACCCGCTCGCGCTGCTCGAGCTGCCGCGTGGTCTGAGCCCGGCCGAGCTGGCGTTCGGCTTCGGCGGGCACGGTGCCACCCCGCTGGCCGGCCGCCTCGAGCAGGGGTTCCAGCGCCGCATCGCCGAGTTGCCGGCCGAGACCCGTACGCTCCTGGTCGCCGCCGCGGTCGAACCGATCGGCGACGTGCCACTGCTGTGGCGCGCGCTCGACCGCCTCGGCGTGCAGCCCGGCGCCGGTGCTCCGGCCGAGGCCGCGGGCCTGATCGAGCTGGGTGCCCGGGTGCGGTTCCGCCACCCTCTCGTACGCTCCGCGAGCTGGCGTGCCGCCGACGCGCCCGCGCTGCGCGCCGTCCACCAGGCCCTCGCCGACGTGACCGACCCCGCGCAAGACCCCGACCGCCGCGCTTGGCACCGCGCCCACGCCGCCGCCGGCCCCGACGAGGAGGTCGCCGACGAGCTGGAACACTCCGCCGACCGCGCCCTGCGCCGGGGCGGGCGGGCCGCGGCGGCCGCGTTCCTCGAGCGCGCCGCCGAGCTCAGCCCCGAACCCAAGCCCCGCGCCACCCGCGCGCTGGCCGCCGCCCGGGCCCACTTCCTGGCCGGCGCCCCCGCCCGCGTGCCCGAACTGCTGGCCGCGGCCGAGATCGGCCCGCTCGACCCGCTCGGCCTGGCCGGCGTCGAGCGGCTGCGCGCCCAGGTGGCGTTCTCGCTCAACCACGGTCGCGAGGCCGCCCGCGCGCTGCTGGCCGCGGCTCACCGCCTCGAAGGCCTCGACATCGTCGCCGCCCGCGACACCTATCTGACCGCGCTCGGCGCCACCCTGCACACCGGCCGTTTGGGCGCCGACGACGCGCGCCGCGTGGCCGAGGCGGCCCGCGCCGTGGCCCCCGGCACCGACCCGGCCGGCCTGCTGCTGACCGGCCTGACCACGTGGATCCTCGACGGGCCGGCCGCCGCGGCCGGACCGCTGACCACGGCGCTGGCCGCGCTCGACGGCCGCGAACACGTGGGCCTGCTGTGGCTGTCGGTCCCGGTCGCGCACGAGGTCTACGACGACGAGGCTTGGCACCGGCTCACCGCGCAGGCCGTGGCCACGGCCCGCGAGACCGGCGCGCTGTCGGTGCTGCCGTCGGCGCTGACGTTCCGGGCCGGCGCGCTGGTGATGGCGGGCCGCTTCGCCGACGCCGCCGACCTGGTCGACGAGGCCGACGCGCTCGGTCAGGCCACGGGTCTGGTCGGCCAGCCGTCCGGACCGCTCAACCTGCTCGCCTACCGCGGCGCCGAACGCCCCGCCGCCGACACGATCGACGAGGCCGCCCGCGACGCCCGCTCCCGCGAGGAAGGCCGGCTGCTCTCGCTGGCCGCCCACACGAAAGCGGTTCTCTACAACGGACTCGGCCGCTATCCCGAGGCGCTGGCCTCGGCCCGCGAGGCCGTCGCCTATCAGGACCTGGGCTTCTGGCATCACGGCCTGAACGAGCTCATCGAAGCGGCCGCTCGCTCCGGCGCGGCGTCGGAGGCGGCCGAGGCAGCCGAGAAACTGCGCGGACGAACCAGCGCGGCCGGCACCGAGTGGGCGCAGGCCGAGCAGGCGCTGGCCGACGCGCTGGCCGGTCCGCCCGCCCAGACCGAGGCGAAGTTCCGCGAAGCCATCGAACGGATGCCCGCCTCCCGGCTCGGTCTGCCGCTGGCCCGCGCCCGCCTGCTGTTCGGCGAGTGGCTGCGCCGCGAGAACCGCCGCGCCGAGGCCCGGGTCGAACTGCGCACGGCGCACGAGGCGTTCAGCACGATGGGCGCGGAAGGCTACACCGAACGGGCCGGCCGCGAGCTGACCGCTACGGGCGAGACGGTGCGCAAGCGAGGCACGACGATCCGCGAAGACCTGACGCCGCAGGAGTCGCAGATCGCCCGCCTGGCCGTCGCCGGCCGCACCAACCCGGAGATCGGCGCGGTGCTGTTCCTGAGCCCCCGCACGGTCGAATGGCACCTGCGCAAGGTCTTCACCAAACTCGGGGTGACGTCCCGCCGTGAACTGGCCGGCGCCCTCGGCGAACACTGAACCGCAGCCGTACGCCACGTCGGCTCCTGCAAACCGCAATCGCTGCGGGGCGGTGACCCAGGCGATCGCCGCTGTGGACACTGGAGATCAAGGACGGGCGTATGCTCGTGCCGTCGCGGCCCGGCCTGGGGGTAACGCTGACCCCACAGGCCCGCGCGTGGAGCGTCCGGCACGCCGAGATTCGGGGTTAGTCATGACTGACGTGGTGAGCATCGACCCGCGCACGGGTTCGTCCACAGCCGTGGGAGTGCGCGAGAACACCCCCGGCGATGTGGACAACCTCTGCCGTACGGCGCTGGAGGCCTTTCCGGCTTTCGAGGCGCTCGGCCGAGCGGGTCGTGCATCCGTGCTGCTGGCCTGCGCCGACGCCCTCGAGGAGGAACGCGACCGCATCGTCGCGCTGGCCGATCGTGAGACCGCGCTCGGTCCCACCCGTCTCAACGGCGAACTGACCCGTACGTGTTATCAACTGCGCTTCTTCGCCTCGGTGCTGGACGAGGGCTCCTACCTGGAAGCCGTCATCGATCACGCCGGCGACACCCCGATGGGCCCGCGGCCCGACCTGCGGCGCATGCTCGTCCCGCTCGGCCCGGTCGCCGTCTTCGGCGCCTCGAACTTCCCCCTCGCGTTCTCGGTTCCCGGCGGCGACACGGCCTCGGCGCTCGCGGCCGGATGCCCCGTCGTCATCAAGGCGCATCCGTCTCACCCGGCGACGGCCCAGCTATGCCACACGGTGTTGGCCGAGGCGGGCGCACCGGTCTTCCTCGTGCACGGCGTCGATGCCGGAAAGGTATTGGTCGCCCACCCCACGATGCAGGCAGTGGGGTTCACCGGGTCCCAGGCGGGCGGCCGGGCCCTGCTCGACATCATCAACGAGCGCGAGGTGCCGATTCCGTTCTTCGGCGAGCTGGGCAGCCTCAACCCCGTGGTCGTCACCCCGGCGGCGGCCACCGAGCGCGCCGCCACCCTCGGCGCCGAACTGGCCGCCTCCGCGCTGATGGGCGCCGGCCAGTTCTGCACCAAACCGGGCCTGGTGCTGGTCCCCTCCGGCTCCGCGGGCGACGAGGTCGTCGCCGCGATGGCCGCCGCCTTCTCCACCGCCGGCCCGCAGACGCTGCTCAACTCCGGCATCGCCTCGGCCTTCACTGCGCGCGCCTCGACCCTTTCCGCGCTGCCGGGGACGACGTTCACCTCGGCCGACTCCGGCCCGGCTCACACCGTCGTGCCCGGCCTGCTCGTCACGGTTGCCGCCGGGCTGGCGTCCGAGGCCACCGAGGAATGCTTCGGACCGCTGACCGTCGTGGCCCGCTACGAGGACCGCGCCGACCTGTTCGCCGCCCTCGACCGCCTGCCGTCCTCCCTGACCGCGACGATCCTGCGCGCCGCCGGCGAGTCCGACCTGCCCGCCGAGCTGACCCGCCGCCTGCGCCCGCGCGCCGGACGCTTGATCTACGACGGCTACCCGACCGGCGTAGCGGTCGCCTGGGCTCAGCATCACGGCGGCCCGTGGCCCGCCACCAACTCCCAGCACACCTCGGTCGGGGCGACCGCCATCCGCCGTTTCCTGCGCCCGGTCACCTGGCAGAACGCCCCGAGCGACGTCCTCCCCGACGAACTCACCGACACCTACTCCGGCATCCCGCGCCGCATCGACGGCGAACTGCACCTCAGCTGACCCGTACGGTTGATCACCAATCGACGCGCGGGGGCTTCGTGCGGATCACCATTGGCAGCCGGCCGGCACTGTTCGAGGTCGTTCGAGAGACGGCAACCCGGCTAGGCGGGCCGGAACCGAACCGAACCGACGATGCTCATAAAGCATGAACTTCACGCCCTGGCCGCCGCGACCTCCACGAGCTCACAGCCAAGGCAACAACCGCCCCCATCGCGTACGGGAGATTCCGCGCTCTCCTCTAATCCTTCGCTCGCGCACAGCGGGCGCACCGCGCCGGGCAGGGCGTCAACGCCGCGCTGCCGGCCAGACCGCTCCCGTGCAGAATCCCGTCGACGGCTTCCTCGAATCCGACGCCCTCACCGAGCACCCGCTCGCCAGGAACGTCGAGCAGATCGCGCGGCACATACCATTCCCGCATTTCCGCCGCCGTCACGCCGATCGGCTCGGCCCGCCCCTGATGCCGCCGCACCGTCTCGTCGAACGACACGTCGAGATAGAAGACCCGGCTCGGCCCGGCATGCTCGTCCATCAGCCGCCGCAGCACCTCGCCATAGCGCGACGAGTGCAAAATGCCTTCCAGTACGACGTGGTAGCCCACGGCCAGCGCGGCGCGCGCCGTCGCCGCGATGAACTCCGGCGCGACTACCCCCGTTGAGCTGCTGTCATGCTCTCGGAGCATCGTGCGCCGCAGGTAGTCCTGTTCCAGGAGCGCGCACCCCCGCCCGTAACGGCGGCGAACCTCCCGCGCCGTCGTCGTCTTCCCACTTCCGCTGTTGCCCCGAATGATCACCAGGGTCGGCTCGCCAGTCACGACTCCGGACGCTAACGGCGTCCGCCGCACGGCCATAGCCCGCCGACCGGCGAGTCGTCCGCAGCCCTCTGATCGCCCGTTCGTCCGCAGCTCCGTGATCGCCCGTTCGTCCGCAGCTCCGTGATCGCTAGTTCGTTGCACAGCCCGGTGATCGCTCGTTCGTGCACAGCCCGTGATTGGCGGTTCGCGCGCAGCCCGCTGATCGGCGCTTGGCGCTCGAAGCCGGCGGCAGGTCCAGCGGCGATGCTGAAAAGGAATCGAACCCCGCTACGCTTGTGCCGCGCCGGCAAGAGGGGCGTAGGGCAGCCGGGTATCAATGCCGGGGCGACGCGAGCGGGGAAGATATGCACGACGAGTTGTTCAGCCCTACGATTCGTGACCGGCCCCCGCCCGGTAGGCCGCCCTGGCGCCCCGAGTCGATCGTCTATCCGGCGTTCTTCGGTGGTCCGCTCGCCGGCGCCCTGCTCGGGGTGCTCAACGGCCGTCGCCTCGCTCTGCCCACGGGACAGTTGCTCGTCATCGCGGCCGCCGGCCTGGCCGGTTTCGCGGCTCGGCTCGCGGTGGGTGTCTTCGCCGATGGCAATTCCGGCGTACGCCTGTCCGGCACGATCTGTGGCCTGCTCGTGTGGCTCGCCGTCCTGGCCATCCAGCGTCGCCCGTTCCGCCTCGCCGTGCTGCGTGGCGTCGATCCGGCTAATCTGATCGGTCCCGGCATCGCCGCCGCCGTCGGGTGCGGCTTGCTGGAAGCGGCTCTCATCCTGGTTCTCGTCCGATGACCGATACCTTTTCGGTATTACAGCGCGCTCAAGCCCTGCTCGCGACCGGCCGCGCCGAGCAAGCGCTCACCGAATTGTCGACGCTGACGGCCAACGAGGTCACCAGCCCCTACGCGATGCAGCTGCGCTGTGCCGCACTCAGCCGGCTCGACCGCTGGGCCGAGGTCGGCGACGCCGCTCGCGCCGGGCTGGCGGCCAGCGGTCCCGACCCTGACCTGCTGCTCTGGCTGGGCCGCGCCGAGCACGAGGCGGGCCGCGACGAGGCCGCCGAGCGCGTCCTGCTCGACGGTCTGGCGCTCGCTCCGCACGACGTCGACCTGCTCTGTGCGTACGCGGATCTCTGTCTCGCCCATGGCCAGCTCGACAAGGCCGCCAAGCTGGTCGAGCTGGCCGCCGCCCGAGCGCCGCAGGCCCCGGTCGTCTATGCGACCCGCATCCAGATCGCGCACGCCCGCGGCGATCATCGCGAAGCACAGCGGATCAGCCGCGAATTCGTCGGCGTGCACCCCGAGAATCCGGCCGCTCACGCCCTGCTCGGCGGCACCAGCGCAGCCCGCGGCCAGGTCGACGCCGCCTACGAGGGTTTCCGCCAGGCCGCCGCGGCGCGCCCCACCGAGCGGGCCTTCGCCGAATCCGCGATGGAGCTGCGGGTGGCCCGCCACCCGTTGATGCTCCCGCTGCGCCCCATCCTGAGGTTCGGTGCGATCAAGACGTGGCTGGTCGCGGTCGCTCTGATCCTTCTGCTGCGCACGGCCGGCCTGCCGGTGCTGGCCGGTCTGCTCGGCTTCGCCTGGCTGGCGTACTGCGTCTACTCCTGGGTCGTCCCGCCTTTGGTGCGCCGTTGGGTGCTGCGCATGTGGCGATAGTGGTCTGGAACGCCCGTGCCGAGCCACGTGGTGATCCGGGCGTGGAAAAGTTCGCCGACCGGGCGTGTGAAAGAACGCGCCGGGATCCGGACATAGCTGAAGGTGGACCCTGTGAACTCCGACGACCGCCGGGGGCGGTTCGAGGCGGTGGCGCCCGCGGTGATCGACGCCGTGCGGCGTTACCTGGCCCGGCGCACCGATCCGGCGACCGCCGACGACGTGCTTCAAGAGACGTTGCTGGTCTGCTGGCGCCGGCTCGACGATCTTCCCGAGGAAGAGCCACTGCCCTGGGCGTACGGGGTGGCGCGTAACTGCCTGGCCAACGCGGAACGATCCCGGCGCCGCCAGGGCCGCCTGCTCGCGCGGATCTCCCGCCTCGACCCGCCGCGCGAGGCCACTACCATGCCCGAACCGGCCGACGACGACTTGTCCACAGCCCTGGCCGGGATGCGCGCCGAGGACGCCGAACTGCTGCGCCTGTGGGCCTGGGAAGAGTTGTCCACAGCCCAGATCGCCGTCGTGCTCGGCATCAGCGCGAACGCGGTGAGCATTCGCCTGCATCGGACCAGGCAGAAATTGCGCGACGAACTGCGAAAGCTCGGCGCGTCCGCCGGACATGAGGAGCTGAAAGAAGGGAGACGGCCATGACGGACGACGACGACCTGCGTTCGCGCCTGCGCCGCGCCGACCCGGCCGCCGAGATGGCGCCGCTCGCTCCCGACCGAATCGCGCACCTTGTGGAGAACACGATGACCACCACCCCGACGGCCACCCCCAGCCGCCCGGCCACCACCCGCCGCAACACCCCGCTCCTCACGCTGGCCGCAGCCGCGCTCGTGCTGATCGCCGCGGTCGGCGGCTGGCTGCTGCTGCGCCCGCAGGACAACCAGCCCACGACCCCGGTCGCCGGCCCGGCCACGTCGGCGGCGACCGCTTCCACGGTCACCGACATCACCGCCCCGGGCATCGCGGCCAAGTGCGTCGAACCCAGCGCCGACCAGCTCAAGTCGTCCGCCGACTTCGCCTTCGCCGGCACGGTCACCGCCATTGACGCGGGCACCGTCACCCTCAAGGTCACGAAGGTCTACCACGGCGCCGCGAGCGACCAGGTGCGCGTGGCCCAGACCGGCGACGCCTCCGAGACCATGCTGGGCAGCGGCAAGTTCGAGACCGGCAAGGACTACCTGGTCTCGTCGTCGAAGGGCCGCATGCTGATCTGCGGCTACAGCGGCGAGGCCGCATCCCCGGGCCTGGCCCAGATGTACGACGCGGCCTTCTGACGCGACGCCGGCACATCGCCTTCGGTCGCGGCGCACGCGGATGCCGTGACCGGAGGCGACGCCGAAACGTGTTCTTCGGTCATCGCATACGCGGAAGGAGTTGACGGGAGGCGACGGTGACACATCGTCTTCCGTCACGGCGCACGCTTGAGCCGTGACCGGGATCAGAGGTCGAACACCCACCGGGTGGGTGCCACCTCGTCGCGGGTCGGGAAGCCGTACGCGCGCACGGGGGTCAGCTCGTAGACCTGATACGGCGGCCCGCCCGAGGTCGGCGCCCCGTAATCGGCGTCGAGTTCGTCGCCTGCCACCCGCGTCGGCCAGAGGAACACGTGCTGCATGGTGTCGGAGGCGAGCTGCAGGCGGTCGGCGGCCGTCACCCGCGCGACACGGCCCTCGACGACGAGGTGCAGATAGTCAAGATCGACGGTCACGGTGGCGTACGTGTGGCTCTGAAGGTGGTGGGTCTTGACGGCCGACCCCTTCGAGGCGAAGAAGAACGACGATTCGGCCCACGCGGCGAAGACCGGTCGCACATGCGGGCTGCCGTCATCACGCCCGACGCTGAGCCAATAAGGCCCCGCCTCCCCGCGATGCAAGATTTGGCGTACGTCGTCCCAGTCGGCCGGGTCGGTGGAGCCCTGGCCTTCGGGTGGTCGGGTGCCGCGCCCGCGACGGGGAATGGTCTGGGCCACGGGAGTTCCGGTCATCGCTAGTGCGCCTCTCACTCGTACGAGTTGGATGTATTCGCAGCTCAGATGCCCTTCGAGGCGCCGCGGTAACCACCCGCCGCGCTGTGATCGGAGGTACCGGGGGAATAGTCCGTTCGCGGTGAGCGGTTGTGCCGACGTGACTTCAGCTATCGAACTGCACGGCCCGCCGCACGTCGCCCGCTATCTCGAGACCGATGGCGAGGACGGATTCCACTGGCGCAACGGGACCGAGATCCTGATCCTCTTCACCACGGGCCGCAAGTCGGGCGAGGAGCGTTCGCACGCTCTGATCTTCCGTGAGCACGACGGCGACTATCTGGTAGTGGCGTCGAAGGGCGGCACCGAGGCGCCTCCGGCCTGGTTCGTGAACCTGCTGGCCGACCCCGACGTCGAGGTGCAGATCAAGGGCGACCGTTTCGCGGCGACCGCGCGCGTGGCCACCTCGGACGAGAAGCCGGCCCTGTGGACGAAGATGGCCGAGGTCTGGCCCGACTACGACGAGTACCAGAAGAACACCAGCCGTGAGATCCCGGTGGTCGTGCTGGAGCGGAAGGCCTGAGCCGGCCGCACGCCCGCAGCAGTCGACTGCACGAGTGAAATCTGGCGCGATCGCGCCCAAGACGAGCCCAGCGGGGCCATCCTCCCCTTGATGGCCCCGACCGGGTCCTCTCTTCCGATGTCAGCGCCACAGGCCTAGGAATACCCGTAGTGAGACCTGTTAACGCTAACAGACAACGGCGGGGTAGGACCAGGTAAATGTAGAAATTGGTTGCTGACCGTGTCGAAGTGAGCGCGCGGTTGAGATGAGCGCGCGGTGAACGCGGGGCCGAGGCTGAGCGCGGAGGCCGAGGTTGAGCGCGGGGCGGCCGGCCCGCCGGCCCTATCGAGCCGGGGGAGGAGCGACGCTGTCCCGGCTGATCAGAGTCGGGGCGATCGTGCGTCGCGCGGCCAGATCGGGTGCTCCCGACTCGATCTGGGCGAGCAGAAGCTCCACGCCGGCCGTGGCGACCGCGTCGAAATCGGGCCGGACCGTGGTCAGCGGCGGCGAGTAGTAGGCCGCCTGGGGCACGTCGTCGAAGCCGACGATGCTGATCTCCTCGGGCACGCGGCGGCCGTGCTCACTCAGCGCGCGCAGCAGGCCCAGCGCGATGTGATCGTTCGCGGTGAAAACGGCGGTGACCTCGGGCAGGCGGGCCAGCAGTTTGCCGTTGCGGTAGCCCGATTCGGCACTCCAATCGCCCGTCAGCAGCGGCGGTTGTTCGGCTCCGGCCGCCCGAAGAGCCTCTTCCCATCCCCGTACGCGACCCGCGGCGTCGAACCAGTCGGCCGGACCCGAGATGTGCCAGACCGTCGAGTGGCCCGCCGCGAGCAGGTGTTCCGTCGCGGCGCGGGCGCCGGCCACCTGGTCGACCGTGACCAAGGTGCTCGCCCGTTCGGGGTCGCCGTCGATCGTGACCAGTGGGATGCCCTCGGGGAGGCGGGCGAGGGCGGGACCGGCGCTCACCACGGGCGCGATCACCACCAGGCCGGCCACGCGCTGGTCGAGGTGCCGTTCCACGGCGTCGGCGATCGAGCGCTCGTTGAGCGAACGGACACTGCCGACGTTGACGGCGAATCCGCTTTCCTGCGCTGCCTGCTCGAACGCCGTGAGCATCGACGTCGGCCCGTACAGCGCGGTGTTGGGCGCGACGACGCCGATCACCTTGGACGTGCCGGTGACGAGGGCCCGCGCCGTGCGGTTGGGGCGGTAGCCGAGCTCGGCGATCGCCGCCCGCACCTTGAGACGCGTCTGCTCGCTGACGTTCTTGTGCTCGTTGAGAACCCGGGACACGGTCTGGTGCGACACCCCCGCCAGCCGGGCGACGTCCATCATGCCCGGCGGCCGTCCGCGTTTCACGCTCACCCGTACCCCGCATTCACTGACTGCGGGCAGGATATCTCTTTACCTCCACCGCTCGTGCCATGCGGGTACACCTCGCTGCCGAAATCACATCTGTTCCTGTTATCGCTCGCCGCCCGACCGCCGCGGGAGCGTTCCCGGCCGGGGCGGACGATCGTGGAATGGTCGCGTCTGGCAGGGTGGCGCGGTGACCCAAGACATTCGCGCATCCCGATATAGGGCGGTGTCGGGAAGGCTGGCCGAGCTGTCCGACGACGACGTCAGGGCGCTGCTGGAAAGCGATTCCGCGCCCACGGTCGGCTTCGGCGGAATCACGTCGACGGCGGTCGTCGACGGCGTGCCGGTCTTCGTCAAACGGGTGCCGCTGACCGATCTCGAGCGACGCCCGGAAAACGTCGGCTCGACCGCGAACCTTTTCGGGCTGCCCACCTTCTATCAGTACGGGATCGGCTCGGCGGGCTTCGGTGTCTGGCGCGAACTCGCGGTCCACGCCATGACGACGCAATGGGTGCTCGACGGCAGTTTCGCAGGGTTCCCCGTCCTGTACCACTGGCGAGTGCTGCCGCAGGAACCACGGCCGATGGATCCAGCCGAACTGGAGAGGTGGGTCGCGCACTGGGATGGCGCCGAGGCGGTCCGGGCCAGGCTCGAGGCGATCGGCCACGCGTCGGCGGCCGTCGTCCTCTTCATGGAACACATCCCGAAAACGCTGGACGAATGGCTGGCCTCAGCAGACGAGTCCGCGTACGAGTTCACGCAGAACGCCTTGCGGGAAGGCGCGCGCTTCATGCGGGAGAAGGGCCTCGTGCACTTCGACGCGCATTTCCGTAACCTGCTCACCGACGGGCATCGCGTCTACTTCGCCGATTTCGGTCTCGCGAACCATACCGATTTCGACCTCGACGCCGACGAGTCAGCCTTCCTCCATCGCCATCGCGGCTACGACCACTTCTATACGATCGGGCATCTCTGCGTCTGGCTGGTGAGCAAACTGCTGAACCTGTCCTGGCCGGAAAGCCACGCCTACCTTCGCGACCGCGGGCCCGACGTGGCGCTGCCGGGCGTCGCGGGCCGCATCGTCGCTCGTCACGCGTCGGTCACGGCCGTCCTGGACGACTTCTTCGTCCGGCTGACCGAGGCCAGCAAACGTACGCCCTACCCCGTAGACAAACTGTCTTGGTGATCCTCGCCCGGAAGTGGCTCGCGCAAACCCTTGAGCTCCGCAACCCGACGACGAGGGTTCACGAAGCGGCGCCGGGGCCGTTGTTTGTGGATCGAGCGGCGGCACTGAGTTACAGCGCCGGGCTGGGACCGCTGCTTGTGCGGATCACGAGCTGGGGAGTCACCAGCACTCGATCGGGGGGCTGGGGGTCGGCGGTGGGGGAGCTGGTCATGTGTTCCAGCAGCAGGGCGAGGCTGCGCCGACCGAGTTCGCCGAAGTCCTGGTGCACTGTGGTCAGCGGGGGCACGAAGAAACCCGAGTCGGGCATGTCGTCGAAGCCGACCACGCTCACGTCCTCCGGGACCCGTTTGCCCGCCTCGTGCAATGCGCGCAGCACCCCCAGCGCGATCCGGTCGTTCGCGCAGAAGATCGCCGTCACCGCCGGGTCCGCGGCCATCTTGCGACCCTGGGCGTAACCCGACTCCGCGTCCCACCAGCCGTGCTCGACCGGCGGCACCACCGCCCCGGCCGCATAGAGGGTCCGACGCCACCCCTCGATCCGCTCGACCGACTCGGGCCAGTCCGCCGGCCCGGCCGCGTGATGCACGGTCGCGTGACCGAGGTCGAGCAGGTGCTGGGTCGCCAGCCGCGCCCCGGCCGCGTTGTCGATCGACACTGTCGGCGCCGCGTCTGATTCGCCCGACCCGCCGACCGCCACGCACTGCAGTGACGGCGGGGCCTGGGCCAGCGCGTGGGTCACCGACTGCTTCGGCGCGATGGCGATCACGCCGTCCACCGAGTGTTGTGTCAGCCGGTCGACCGCCTCCAGGACCTGTTTGCGGTCGAGGTCGCGCACCGACGCGATGCTCACCATGTACCCCGCGTCCCGTGCCGCGCTCTCTATTCCGTACAGCATGGACGCCGGCCCGAACAGGGTCGTCTCGAAACCGATGATCCCGAGCGTGTCCGACTGCCGGGTGACCAGGGTGCGGGCGGCCAGGTTGCGGCGGTAGTTCAGCGAACGCATCGCCTCGAGCACCCGCTCGCGCGTTTCCTGCCGCACGTTCGGATGGTTGTTCAGCACGCGTGAGACCGTCTGGTGCGAGACGCCCGCGAGCTTCGCGACGTCGCGCATGACGGTCAGGCGCGGCCGAGCCACCGCGGCCGGGGCGGCGTCGGCGGGTTTCCTGGACGGCAAAGGTACCCCCAAAGAGCCCGATGTGAGCGCGCACAGTGTACGGCGACGGCGAGCCATGTCCATCGATCCGGAAGCGGTCTTCCTGCGCGGAGCGGGAATCCGCAATCTGTCGGTAACAAACCGGTGCCGAAGCCTTGACGGGGGGATTGAGAACGGTAACACTCTCAAACGCGAGTCCTGAGGGTGAACACCCAGCGACACGCAGCAACGAAGCCGGAACGAAGCCGCAACCCAAGCCGGCAGCCCGAGAAGTCGTCGTCGCGCCGGAACCAGTTCTGTGAACGTTAACACGCGCACCCTCACCAGCAGGAGGATCCAGTGCTCAGAAGACTTTCGATCGCGGTAGCCGGCGGGCTCCTGCTCGTGTCCGCCGTCGCCGGTTGTGGTGGCGACGACGGTGCGGCCGGAGGGGGCAGCAGCGGCGGTGGCGACGACAAGATCACGCTCGGCTTCGCCCAGGTCGGCGCCGAGAGTGGCTGGCGTACGGCGAACACCAAGTCCATCGAGGAATCGGCGGCCACGGCCGGCTTCGAGCTGAAGTTCGTCGACGGGCAGGGCAAGCAGGAGAACCAGATCAAGGCGATCCGCAACTTCATCACCCAGCGGGTCGACGTGATCGCGTTCTCGCCGGTGGTCGAGTCCGGGTGGGACACCGTACTCAAGGAGGCCAAGGATGCCGGCATCCCGGTGATCCTGACCGACCGCGCGATCGACTCGCCGGACACCTCGCTCTACAAGACCTTCATCGGCTCGGACTTCGTCGAGGAGGGCAAGAAGGCCGGCGAATGGCTGGTCAAGGAGTACCAGGGCAAGACCGACACCGTGAACATCGTCGAGCTGCAGGGTTCGCCCGGCGCCGCGCCGGCCAACGACCGCAAGGCCGGCTTCGCCGACGTCATCAAGGCCGACCCGAAGTTCAAGGTCGTCGCCTCGCAGACCGGCCAGTTCACGCGCACCGACGGCAAGGCCGTGATGGAGACCTTCCTCAAGTCGCAGCCCGACATCGATGTGCTCTACGCGCACAACGACGACATGGGCCTGGGTGCCATCGAGGCGATCGAGGCGGCCGGCAAGAAGCCCGGCACCGACATCAAGATCATCACTGTGGACGCCGTCAAGGACGGTATGACGGCCCTGGCCGATGGCAAGATCAACTTCATCGTCGAGTGCAGCCCGCTCCTCGGCCCTCAGCTCATGGACCTGGTCAAGAAGGTCAAGGCCGGCGAGACCATCCCGCAGCGGGTGCTCACCGAGGAGACCACCTTCACCCCGGAGCAGGCGAAGGAAGCCCTGCCGAACCGTAAGTACTGATTCCCGCCCGGCGGGCCGTCGCTGAGAGCCGGCGGCGGCCCGCCGGAGGAACGGAGCGCACATGGCCGAGCAAGCAGTACTACGGATGACCGGCATCAAGAAGATCTTCCCCGGCGTCGTCGCTCTCGACGGCGTCGACTTCCGGCTGTTACCGGGCGAGATCCACGCCCTGATGGGCGAGAACGGCGCCGGCAAGTCCACGCTGATCAAGGTTCTCACCGGCGTGTACGGCATCGACGGCGGCGAGATCCACCTGGGCGACGCGCCGGTGCTGTTCACCGGGCCGCTGCAGGCCCAGCAGGCCGGCATCAGCACCGTCTACCAGGAGGTGAATCTCTGCCCCAACCTCTCGGTGGCCGAGAACATCTTCATCGGGCGCGAGCCCCGCAGGTTCGGACGCATCCAGTGGTCCGAGATGCGGCGCCGCGCCCACGGTCTGCTCGCCCGGCTCGACCTCGACATCGACGTCTCGGCCCAGCTCGACAGCTTCAGCCTGGCGATCCAGCAGATGGTCGCCATCGCGCGCGCGATCGACATCCAGGCGCGGGTCCTCATTCTCGACGAGCCCACCTCCAGCCTCGACGCGTCCGAGGTCGACCAACTTTTCGCGGTCATGCGGCGCCTGCGGGACGACGGCGTCGCCATCCTGTTCGTGAGCCACTTCCTCGACCAGGTCTACGAGATCGCCGACCGGATGACCGTGCTGCGCAACGGCGGTCTGATCGGCGAGTTCAGGACGGCCGAGCTCCCGCAGATGCAGCTCGTCGCGAAGATGATCGGCAAGGAGCTCGAAGCCCTCGAGAAGATCGAGGAGCAGACCAAGGACGTGACGGTCGCCGAGCGGAGGACGCCGATCCTCGAGGCCCGCGAGCTCGGGCGTACGGGAGCAATCGCCCCGTTCAACCTCACGATCCACCAAGGCGAGGTCGTCGGACTGGCCGGGTTGCTGGGCTCAGGGCGTACGGAGCTCGCGAGGTTGCTTTTCGGCGCTGACCGCCCCGACCACGGCGAGCTGCTGGTCGACGGGAAAGCCGCAGCGATAAAAGCCCCACGCGACGCCATGGCCAACGGCATCGCCTTCTCGTCGGAGAACCGGCGCACCGAGGGCATCATCGGCGAGCTCACCGTCCGCGAGAACATCATTCTCGCGCTGCAGGCGGCCCGCGGCTGGACCCGTCCGATCCCGCGCCGCCGCCAGGACGAGCTCGTCGACAAATACATCAAGGCGCTGCAGATCCGCCCGGCCGATCCCGAGCGCCAGGTACGGGACCTGTCCGGCGGAAATCAGCAGAAGGTGCTGCTCGCCCGGTGGCTGATCGTCGAACCCCGCCTGCTGATCATCGACGAGCCGACCCGCGGGATCGACGTCGGCGCCAAGGCGGAGATCCAACGGCTCGTCGCGCAACTCGCCGACGGCGGCATGGCCGTGCTGTTCGTCAGCGCCGAGCTCGAGGAGGTCCTCCGGCTCAGCCACAAGATCGAGGTGCTGCGCGACCGGCGGCTCGTCGAGGAGCTCGAGAACGGCGACGACGTCGACGCCGACCGCATCATGCAGACCATCGCCAGCGGAGCAACCTCATGACCATCCTGAGACACCGGCTGTTCTGGCCCATCGCCGTCCTGGTGGTGCTGCTGCTCAGCAACCTCATCTTCTCGAACAACTTCTTCAAGGTCACCCTGCTCGACGGCCACCTCTACGGCTCGCTGATCGACATCCTGCGCCGCAGCGCGCCGTTGGTGCTGGTCGCGCTGGGCATGACCCTGGTCATCGCGACCGGCGGCATCGACCTGTCGGTCGGCTCGGTCATGGCCATCTCGGGCGCGCTGGCGTGTCTGCTGATCGGCGACCTGAGCAACCCCGACGCGGTCGGCCCGGTGCTGCTGGTGGTGGTCGCGGCGATCGCCCTGTGCGTGGTCGCCGGGCTGTGGAACGGATTCCTGGTCGCCGTCCTCGGTATTCAACCGATCATCGCGACCCTCATCCTCATGGTGGCCGGCCGCGGCGTCGCCCAGCTCATCACCGACGGGCAGATCCTCAACGTCCACTCGTCGCCCTACCGCGTCATCGGCGCCGGCTATTTCCTGGCCGTGCCCGTGTCGTTCCTCATCGCTGCGGTCGCTGTCGCTCTGACCGTGGCCTTGACCAGGCGTACGGCATTGGGCCTGCTCCTGGAATCGGTCGGTGGCAGCCCGACCGCGAGTCGTCTGGCCGGCATCCGCTCCCGTCGGATCACGGTCATGGTGTACGTGTGTGCGGCCGCCTTCGCCGGTGTCGCGGGCCTGATCTACAGCTCCGACATCTCCAGCGCGGACAGCAACGCGGCCGGCAACCTGATCGAGCTCAACGCGATCCTGGCCGTCGTGCTCGGCGGCACGGCGCTGACCGGCGGCCGGTTCTCGATCGCGGGCAGCGTGCTCGGCGCGGTCATCATCACGACGCTCGACATCACCGCGGTCAGCGTCGGCGTGCCGGTCGAGACGACGCTGCTGTTCAAGGCCATCGTCGTGATCATCCTCTGCCTGGCCCAGTCGGCGACGTTCCGCGCCAAGGTCTTCGGGCGATTCGGTACCAGGAGAGCGGAGGTTCCGGCGTGATCGACGTGACGACACCGCCCGCGCCCCAGAAGAACAGGCCGTTCCTGGGCGGGCGACGGGTCTACCGGCCCAACGCCAAGCACGTACCGGTGCTCGCGACCCTGGCCCTGCTGATCGTCATGTATTCGATCGGCGTCTACAACTACGACGGCTTCAGCGACACCCAGGTGCTGCTGAACGTGTTTGTGGACAACGCGTTCCTGCTGGTCGTGGCGGTCGGCATGACGTTCGTCATCCTGACCGGCGGCATCGATCTGTCCGTCGGCGCGGTGATCGCCCTGACCACGACGGTGGCCGCCACGCTCCTCGCCGCCGGCTGGCCCGCCGGGGTCGTACTGCCGCTGGTGCTCTTGATCGGGACGGTGCTCGGCCTCGGGATGGGTGCGGTCATCCACTTCTTCAAGGTGGAGCCGTTCATCGCCACGCTCGCCGGCATGTTCCTCGCCCGCGGCCTGTCGCTGCTGATCGACCGCAACTCGATCCCGATCACGAACGACTTCTGGACCCAGATGGCGCAGAAGCGGTTCCGGTTCGGCGAGGGCATCTTCATCTCGCTGAACGTGGTGATCGCGCTGATCGTCGTGCTGATCGCGGCGCTGGTGCTGGCCTGGAACCGGTTCGGCCGCAACGTCTACGCGATCGGTGGCAACGCCGACTCCGCGCTGCTCATGGGTCTTCCGGTCGGGCGTACGCGGATCGCCGTCTACACGCTCAGCGGCTTCTGCGCGTCGCTCGGTGGCGTGCTCTACAGCTTCTACACGTCCTCGGGCTACAGCCTGCACGGGCAGGGGCTCGAACTCGACGCGATCGCCGCGGTCGTCATCGGCGGCGTGCTGCTGACCGGCGGCTCCGGCTACGTGCTGGGCACCGTGCTGGGCGTCCTCGTGCTCGGTCTCATCCAGACGATCATCGCCTTCCAGGGTGACCTGAACTCGTGGTGGACCCGCATCGTCGTCGGCGTCCTGCTCTTCGCCTTCATCGTTCTGCAACGGCTCGTCACCAGAAAGGCCAAGTAAGCATGCCCTCGTACACCATCGGGGTCGACTACGGCACGCTCTCGGGGCGCGCCGTCGTCGTCCGGGTCAGTGACGGTCTCGAGGTCGGCAGCGCCGTCCACGAGTACCGGCACGGCGTGATCGACCGGACGCTGCCGACCGGCGGGCAGACCCTGCGGCCCGACTGGGCTCTGCAGGATCCTTCGGACTACCGCGACGTGTTGCGCACCGCGGTGCCGCAGGCGGTCGCGGCGGCCGGCATCGACCCGGCCGACGTGATCGGCATCAGTACCGACTTCACCGCCTGCACGGTGCTGCCGACGCTGGCCGACGGCACCCCGCTGTGCGAACTGCCGGAGTTTTCCACAAGGCCGCACGCTTACGTGAAGCTGTGGAAACACCATGCCGCGCAGCCACAGGCCGACCGGATCAACGCGCTCGCTCATGAGCGGGGTGAGCCGTGGATCGACCGGTACGGCGGCAAGATCTCGTCGGAGTGGCAGTTCGCGAAGGCGTTGCAGGTGCTGGAGGAGGACGCGGAGGTCTATGCGCGCACCGAGCGCTGGATCGAGGCGGCCGACTGGATCGTCTGGCAGCTCTGTGGACAGGAGACGCGCAACGCGTGCGCCGCGGGCTACAAGGGCATCCACCAGGACGGTGCCTATCCGAGCAAGGAGTATCTGGGCGCGCTCAACCCCGGGTTCGCCGACTTCGCCGAGACGCGGCTCGCGCACCCGATCTCGCCGCTCGGCGCCCGGGCCGGTGGGCTGACGGCCGAGGCTGCGGCCTGGACCGGGCTGCCCGCGGGAATTGCTGTCGCGATCGGCAACGTCGACGCGCATGTCACGTCGCCGGCCGCCCGCGCGGTCGCCCCGGGGCAGATGCTGCTCGTGATGGGCACGTCGACCTGTCACGTGATGAACGGTTCGACGCTTGCGGCCGTGCCCGGCATCTGCGGGGTTGTGGACGGCGGCATCCTGGCCGGGTTGTACGGCTATGAGGCCGGGCAGAGCGGCGTCGGGGACATCTTCGGCTGGTATGTGGACAACGGCGCGCCGCCGGCTGTGCACGACGCCGCGCGGGCCGCGGGGATCAGCGTGCACGATCTGCTCTCCCAGCAGGCCGCCGCGCAGCCGGTCGGGGGGCACGGGCTGGTCGCGCTCGACTGGCACAGCGGCAACCGGTCGGTGCTGGTCGATCACCACCTGAGCGGGGTGATCGCCGGGCTCACGCTGGCCACGCAGCCGCACGAGATCTACAAGGCGCTGATCGAGGCGACCGCCTTCGGCACACGGAAGATCGTTGAAACGTTCGAGGCGGCCGGGGTGCCGGTCACCGAGCTGATCGCGGCGGGCGGGCTCAAGCGGAACCCGCTGGTCATGCAGATCTACGCCGACGTGCTGCGCCGGCCGTTCGCGGTGGCCACCTCGGAGCAGGCACCGGCACTCGGGTCGGCGATTCACGCGGCGGTCGCGGCGGGGGCCTACCCGGACGTGGCGACCGCCGCCGACGCGATGGGCAAGGTCGAGAGGGACGTCTGGAAGCCGATCGCGGCGAACGCCGACGTCTACGACCGGCTCTACGCCGAGTACACGCTTCTCCACGACTACTTCGGCACGGGTGAGGACAAGGCGCTGCACCGGCTGCGCGCGATCAGGAACGAGGCGTTGGAGAAGTGACCGTGATGAGCGTTTCCCAGTCGATCGCTCAGATTCGTGCAGAAGTTTGTGACCTGCATGCGCATTTGACGCGGTGGGGGCTGGTCACCTGGACATCGGGCAACGTGTCGGCCCGCGTACCCGGCGCCGACCTGCTGGTCATCAAGCCCTCCGGGGTGGAGTACGACTCCCTCACGCCGGACGCCATGGTCGTGTGCGACCTGGACGGCACGCTCGTCGAGGGTGAGCACAGCCCGTCCAGCGACACCGACTCGCACGCGTACGTCTATCGCCACATGCCGGAAGTGAACGGGGTTGTGCACACCCACAGTCCGTACGCGACCGCCTGGGCCGCCGTGGGCGAGCCGATCCCGTGCGCGATCACGGCGATGGCCGACGAGTTCGGTGGCGACATCCCGATCGGCCCGTTCGCGCTCATCGGCAGCGACGACATCGGCCGCGGCATCGTCGAGACCCTGCGCGGGCACCGCTCACCGGCCGTGCTGATGCGCCAGCACGGACCGTTCACCATCGGCCCCACGGCCAAGGCCGCTGTGAAGGCCGCGGTCATGGTCGAGGACGTCGCCCGCACCATGCACCTGGCTCGCCAGCTCGGTCCGATCGACCGGCTGCCCGCGACCGCCGTGGACCGTTTGTACGACCGCTACCAGAACGTCTACGGACAGCACCTGACGGAGGACAGCAATGAGTGAGCACGAGGTCTGGTTCCTGACCGGCAGTCAGGGACTCTACGGGCCGGAAACCCTCGACCAGGTGGCCGAGCAGTCCCAGCGGATCGCGTCGGCGCTGGGCGACGGCCTCGACGTCAAGGTTGTCTGGAAGCCGGTGCTCACCAACGCGAGCGACATCCTGACCACGGCGCGGCGGGCGAACGACGACGATCGCGTCATCGGCGTGATCGCCTGGATGCACACGTTCTCGCCGGCCAAGATGTGGATCGCCGGGCTCGACGCGCTGCGCACCCCCCTGCTGCACCTGCACACCCAGGCCAACGTCGAGCTGCCCTGGGCGTCGATCGACATGGACTTCATGAACCTGAACCAGGCCGCGCACGGCGACCGCGAGTTCGGCTACATCGAGTCCCGGCTGGGCGTACCGCGCAAGACGGTAGCCGGGCACGTCAGCAATCCGCGCGTTCGTGAGCGAATCGCCACCTGGGTGCGCGCGGCGCGCGGTTTCGCGGCCATGCGATCGCTCAAACTCGCGCGTTTCGGCGACAACATGCGCGATGTCGCGGTGACCGAGGGCGACAAGGTCGAGGCGCAGCTCCGCTTCGGCGTCTCGGTCAACACGTACGGGGTGAACGACCTCGTCGCCGTCGTCGACCAGGTGCTCGACGCCGACATCGACAAGCTGCTCGCCGAGTACAACGACCTCTACGACCTCGCGCCCGAACTGCGCGAGGGCGGCGACCGGCACGACTCGCTGCGCTACGCGGCCCGCATCGAGCTGGGGCTGCGCGGCTTCCTGGAGGCCGGCGGCTTCAAGGCGTTCACCACGAACTTCGAGGACCTCGGCGGCCTGCGGCAGCTGCCCGGGCTCGCGGTTCAGCGGCTCATGGGCGACGGCTACGGCTTCGGCGGCGAGGGCGACTGGAAGACGTCGGTGCTGCTGCACAGCCTCAAGGCGATGGCCCCGGGCGGCACGTCGTTCATGGAGGACTACACCTATGACCTGACGCCCGGCCAGGAACGCATCCTCGGTGCTCACATGCTCGAGGTGTGCCCGTCGATCGCGGCCGGCACCCCACGCCTGGAGATCCACCCGCTGGGCATCGGCGGTCGCGAGGACCCCGTACGCATGGTGTTCGACGCCGCGCCCGGCCCGGCCGTGGTGGTCGGCCTGACCGACATGGGGGAGCGGTTCCGCCTGGTGGCCAACGAGATCGAGGTCGTGGCCCCGAGCGAGCCGCTGCCGAAGCTGCCGGTCGCCCGCGCGGTGTGGAAGCCGGCTCCCGACTTCTCCACATCGACCGAGGCCTGGCTGACCGCCGGCGGGCCGCACCACACCGTGCTCTCGTCGGCGATCGGCGCCGAAGAGCTCACCGACCTGGCCGAGATGCTGTCGACCGAGCTGCTGATCATCGACGCCGACACGCGGATCCGCCAGTTCGCCAAGGAGGTGCGCTGGAACCAGGCGTACTACCGCCTGGCCCGCGGCTTCTGAGCGTCGCGCGCAATCGGGGCCCGAGCTGTGCACAACGGTCGGGCCCTGACGCGCAGAACGCGCACCGACTCAGGCGCGTTCTGCGCACCCTATCCACAGGTTGCGCGAGTGGCGGCCCGCCTCGGTGATGGTCAGGCTGCTCCGGTGACCGTTCCGCGGGTCATCAGGACCGGGTCGAGGCGGACCGATTCGGGGTGCGGGGTGCCGGCGTCGAGCTGGTCGAGCAGTAGGCGTAGCGCCTCGCGGCCCACCTCGGCGAACTCTTGGCGGACGGTCGTCAGCGCGGGGTGGGTGTAGCCGGCCTCGGGGACGTCGTCGAAACCGACCACGCTGACGTCCTCGGGGATGCGGCGGCCGCACTCGGTCATGGCGCGCATGACGCCCAGGGCGATGTCGTCGTTGGCGGCGAAGACCGCGGTGCACGACGGGTTGTCGGCGAGCATGCGGCCGCAGCGGTAGCCCGCGGCGGCCGACCAGTCGGCGCGTACGGTCGGCGGGGCGGGCACCCCGGCCTCGGCCAGCGCCGCCCGCCAACCCGCCTCGCGGGCGCGACTGCCGTGCCACTGCTCGGGGCCGGCGACGTGCCACACCGTACGGTGGCCGTTGGCCAGCAGGTGGCGGGTGGCCAGCACCCCGCCCGCGTGCTGGTCGACCGACACGTCGGGGGTCGCGCTGCCGGGTGGGCCGTCCACTGTCACCACCGGCAGGCCCGCGGGCACCGCCTCGAGCATCTCGGCGGCCGCGTCGACGGGCGCGATGACGATCAGGCCGGCGACGCCCTGGCCGGTGAGCCGGCGCACCAGGCGGCCGTCGGCGCCCGAGACGTGCCCGATCGTGACGGGCAGATCGGCGTCGAGACAGGCGTCGCCGATGGCCTGCACCATGCTGGCCGGACCGTACAGAGTCGTGTTCAGCGCGACCACGCCGATCACTGGGGTGCGCCCGCGGGAACTGAGCGGCGCAGGACGTGTCCTCATGCCCTTCGTCCTTTGCTTCGGGGTCCCACGAGTCTTGGTGAACGCAAACATGTCTGCTGTGGTCCGTGCCGGTCAAGCCTCCGTTACGTCCTTGTTACATCCTGGTGCGCGGATCGTTCCACCCCGCGAATTTCGCCCCGGAGACTTGCCAAAGTCGGAATCGGAGACTCGCCGGACTCATAAGGGCCGCGGACCGAACCGAGAGGGTGTGCGGGCCGACCTGAGAGGGGCCCGCGGACCGAATTCAGGGGTGCGCGGACCGAACTCAGAAGGAGTGCGGACCGAACCGGCCCCAGATCACGACCGCCGCGAGGACCAGCAGCACCGCGTTGACGACGATCGACTGGGTCTCCTTGCGGCGGGCGTGCGTGATGATCGCGCCGATCATCAGCACGACCAGACCGGTGGCGGCCAGCGGCACCAGCACCGGTACGACGTCGAGCGCGGCCGGAAGCACGAGGCCGGCCGCGGCGAGCACCTCGGCGGCGCCGATCAGCTTGACGGTGCCCTCCCTGACGTCCTGCACCCAGCCCTGGCCGGAGGCGGCGAGCTTCTCCTTGGGCTGCAGCAGCTTCATGAGGCCGGCCGCGAGGAAGGCGACCGCGAGCAGGCTCGCGATCACCCAGAGAACGATATTCATGAGGTTTCCTATGGTGAGAAGGGGGAGATGACTTAAAGCGTTGAGTAAAGATAGGTCGGCATGACTTAATGATGCAAGTGATCTGCGTCGGCTAACCTGGTGCCGTGGACGACGAGACGCGCTGGTTGGACGACGAGGAGCGGCAGGCCTGGCTCGGCACGCTCGCGATGCTGATGCGTCTGCTGCCGGCCCTCGACGCTCAGCTTCAGCGCGACTCCGGCCTCGGCAACTTCGAATATCAGGTACTGGCGGGTCTCTCCGAGTCGCCCGGGCGCATGATGCGGATCAGCGAGCTCGCCAAGCTGTCCGAGGGCTCTCTCGCCCGGGTCTCCCAGGTGCTGAGCCGGCTGGAGAGGCGCGGCTGGATCGATCGCACCCCCGATCCCGAGGACGGGCGCTACACGCTGGCGATCCTGACCGACCGGGGATTCGAGACGGTGGTCGCCGCCGCGCCGGGGCACGTCGAGGCCGTCCGGCGCTATGTGATCGATCCGTTGACCCGGGCCCAGCTCAAGCAACTCGCGACGATCAGCTCACGGGTCCTGCACGCCATCGATCCGGACAGCGACTGGCTCGCGCGGCCCTGAGCGCGGCGCAGCGTGGCGCAGCGCGGCGCAGCGTGGCGCAGCGCGGCGTGGCGTGGCGCAGCGCGGCCGGTCTGCCGGTACGGCCGGGCCGCCGGCTCCGGGCCAGGCCCAGCGCTGGCCCGGGCCTTCTCGGGCGCCCGAAATGTCCAGTGACTGCGGGTAACGGCGGTTGTTGAGGTTCGCCGTTTTCGGCGGTCACGGTGACAGAAGGTATGTGGATCGCCCGGAGGGGCAAGGATTCGCCCATGGGCAACGCGTCCTACGCACGAAGGCCTAAGCATCGTGACCTGCGCATGCACACCCGGGCCGCGCTGACAATACTCCGTGCGAGCGACAGGAACACGCATCTGTCGAGTAGGCAATACATCGCAACTGCTGACGTAATAGCGGTGCGAAACTGCGTTGTCGATGTATTCGTCCACGTAAGAGCTTCCGGGAAACCGCGCCCCCCGATCGTCAGCGCCCAGCCGCCGGCGGCCCCTGACCGGGCTGTCGCGGGCGCACAAGGAACAGAGAGTGATGATGACCGATCTACCAACCATCGTGTCGATCGCCGCGCTCCTCGCCGTCGCGATCTCGCTCGTCGTGCAGCAGCAGCAGGCCCGCACCGCCCAGATGGTCGACGTCCGTGAGCGCCACTTCGAGCTGATCAAGCTGATGCTCGACCACCCCGAGCTGGACTACAACGCGACCGACCGGCCGCCCTCGGACGACCGCAAGACCGCGATCGGGATGAGCCTGTGGCTGGCCCACTGGAACACCCTCTGGCACATCGGCAAGCTGGACGAGAAGGCCCTGCGTTTCAACCTCGAGGACCTGTTCGCCAGCTCCGAGGCCCGCCAGTGGTGGCACCGGGTGTCCAGTGCCTGGTCGTCGAAGGGCACCCGCAAGGAGCGCCGTTTCCTCGCGATCGTCAGCCAGGAGTGCGAGGCGGCCCGCACCAAGCCCTCGGTGCCGCTGCGCGAGACGGTGAAGTCGGGAGCGCGCGACTGAGAAACCTCAACCGGGTGGGTGCACCTGCCGATCAGGCGGGTCCCCCTTTCAGCACCCACCCCCCGCTGAGGTGCATCTTGAGCCCGTTCCGCTATGCGCTCCGAACCGCCGGGTTCGCCGCGCTCTACCTGCTCGCGACGTTCGCCGGGCTCGCCACGACCGAGTCCGCGGGCGGCGTACGCCTGCTGTGGCCCGCCGCCGTCGCCGGCGCGCTGTGGATGGTGGCCCAGGCGCGCTGCGGCCGTCGCAATCTTGACGTCATCGCGCTCAGCGTGGTCGCCGTGCTTGCCCCCGGCAACGGCGACGGCCTGCTGCACGCGTTCGTGCAGGCGGTGCCCCAGGTCGTCCCGGCTGTCCTGTTCGCGTGGTTGTTCGACCGATGGCTGCCCGGCTACTGGCTCGGTCACGGCGACCGTTTCCGTACGGTGGGCCGCTCGCTGGCCCGGCTGGCCGGTGCCGCGTCGCTGGCCGCTCTTGCCGCCGCGGCGCTTCTCAAGGTCGTCGACACCGAGCTGAGTGTCGCCGAGGCGGGCTACGTGATCGCGCGCGACACCACCGCGCTGCTGCTCGCCGTCCTGGCGTTCCGGTTCGTACGCCGCCTGGCTCCTGGAACGAGAACGGGAACGGGAACGGGAACGGGAACGGGCGACGGTGGGGCCGGAAAAGCGGGCGAAAGCGGGCGCGGCAACGGACCGGGCCTGACGCTGGTCAAGTGAGCGCGCCCCCGCCGCGCAGGTAGGTCAGCACCGCCAGCACCCGCCGGTGACCCAGGTTCCCCGAGCGTTGCAGCCCCAGCTTCGTGAAGATGCCGGTCACGTGCCGTTCGACGGCCGGCACCGTGACGAAGAGCTGGGCGGCGATCCCCGCGTTCGAGCGCCCCTGCGACATCAGCGCCAGCACCTCCCGCTCCTTGCCGGTCAGCCGGTCGAGCGGCCCCTCCGGGCGCCCCCGCCGCACCAGGCGCGAGATCACGTCGGGGTCGAGCACGGTCCCGCCGGCCGCCACCCGCCGCACCGCGTCGACCAGCAGGTCCGGCGTCTCCACCTTCTCCTTCAACAGATAGCCGACCCCGCGCACCGACCCTTCGACCAGGTCGACCGCGAACTCGGGCAGGATCTCGGGGGAGAGCACCACCAGAGCGATCTCCGGGTTCGTGCGCCGCAGCTCCAGCGCCGCCTCGCGGCCGTCCTGCCCGAGGTCGGTCACCACCACGTCCGGCCGGTAGGCGCGTGCGAGTCCGAGCAGCCCGTCGGCCGTCGACGCGACCGCCTCCACCTCGATCCCGCCCCGCTCCAGGACGCGGGTCAGCCCCTCCCGCACCAGCGCGTGGTCGTCGGCGACCACGACCCGGACCGCCGCCGACGTCGCCGCCACGACAGTGGGCTCGATCACCGCACTCGTCATCCCGCACCTCCAAGGTGGTTTTGCCAGCGGTTTCATCCTCTCGGCGGTGATGACCCCCCTACACCGGTCATTTGACTTGGTTCCTGTTCGCCAGGTCACCCGGGCGGGGCGGGATCTCAGGAGGCGGGGAAGAACAGGTACCGGCTCTCGAGGTGCTTGAAGCACATGGACTCGTAGCGTGGGTGGCCGTCGGGGTGGCCTCCTGTCCAGGAGCGTCTACTCCGGGTCGGGGCCGCCCGCGAGCCGCACCTCCTCACGGTCGAGGCGCGACTGCATCTCCCGCACCACCAGGTCGTCGATGCGGTTCTGGTCGCGCAGCGCGATCACCGCGGCCCGTTTGCCCGCGATGGTCGCCAGCCGCAAGGCCGTGTATTCGTCCTCGATGTGCCCGGCCGCCTCGTCGTCGCCCGCGCGCAGGCCGTCGATCTCGGCCCGCAGCTCGTTGCGCACCTCCTCGACCACGGCCGGTTCGGCCCGCACCTGGTCGGCGAGAGCCGGCAGCGAGTCCATCGCCTGCAGGGCGGCGACCCGTTCGGCCAGGCGCAGCTCCTCGAGGAACTCGGTGTCGGGGGGCAACTGAGCCCACCGCACCACGGGACCGAAGATGAAGGCCTGCGTGACCAGCGTCACCACGATGACGCCGCTGACGATGAAGACGACCAGGTGCCGATCGGGGAACGAGGCGGGGACGGCCAGGGCGGCGGCGAGCGAGACCGCGCCGCGGAACCCGGCCACGCCGCTGACCACCCGGGTGCGGGCATCCACGCGGCGTTGCCGCTGGGCGGGGCGGCGGTCGAGGAAGCGGATCACGTACGGCGTGGTGAACAGCCAGGCGAAGCGGGTCGCCACCAGGACGGCCGAGATCATGACGACCAGCAGGATGCCGCGCAGCAGCGGTTCCGTGTCGAGCCCGCGCACGGCCTCGTGCACCTGGATCCCGATCAGCACGAACAGCCCCCCGTTGAGCAGGAACGTGGCCAGCGACCAGAACCCGATCGTCTGCACGCGGGTCGAGGCGTGACCGACCCGGGGTCCGTACCGGCTCATCAGCAGACCGGTCACCACCGCGGCGATCACCCCGGACGCCCCGGCCAGCTCGGCCAGCAGGAAGGCCGTGAACGGGGTCAGCAGGATGGTCACGTTCTCGAGCATCGGGTCGGCGACCCGGCGGCGGATGGCGACGGCGATCCGGCCCACCACGAACCCGACGAGCAGCCCACCGCCGTACGACAGAATCAGCAGCCACGTGACGCGCAGCGCGCCGGGGCGATGCCCGGCCATCGTCGTGCTGATCGCCAGCCCGTAGATGACCAGGGCCGCGCCGTCGTTGATCAGACTCTCCGCCTTGAGCACGGTGACCGTGCGCCGGGGCAGCGACCGGCCGAACGCCCCGACCACCGTCGCGTCGGTCGGGGCGAGCGCGCCGCCCAGCACCCAGGCGCACCCCCAGGGCAGGCCGAGCGCGTGGGCGACGGTGGCGACCACCGCGGCCGTGGCGAACACCAGCAGCGTGCTCATCAGCGTGATCGTCCGCAGGTTGCGGCGGATCAGGCGCAGCGACGTGTTGAGGCTCTCCCAGTAGAGCAGCGCCGGCAGGATGAGCAGCAACATGACCTCGGGCGGCAGATGCACGCCGCGCAGCTGCGGGATCAGCCCGAGTACGACGCCCAGGAAGACGAGCACGACGGGGGTGGAGATCCGCAGCCGTGCGGCGAGCAGATTGCCGGCCAGCAACGCCGCGCCCATCGCTATGACGAGTTCGAGCGCTATCACGATTCAGAGTAGGTCGGGAATGGTGATCGGAAGCTTGCGGATGCGGCGTCCCGTGGCGTGAAACACGGCGTTGGCGACCGCCCCGGCGACCCCGACCATCGACACCTCGCCCAGCCCTTTGACGCCGACGGCGTTGAGCTGCAGGTCGGGCCGGTTCACGAAGTCGACGTCGATGCGGCCGATGTCGGCGTTGACGCTGACCGGGTATGCCTCGAGGGTCGGGTTGAGGAAGCCGCCGTACCGTGGGTCGATCTCGAGGTGCTCGCGCAGCGCCGCGCCCAGGCCCCACACGACGCCGCCGCGCAACTGGGAGGCGGCGGTGACCGGGCTTGCCACGGTGCCGCAGTCGGCGACGCTGACGACTCGGGGCACCCGGATGCGGCGGGTGCCGCGCTCGACGCGCACCTCGACGAAGTGGGCCGCATAGCTGAACGTGACGAACGAGTCGAAGACCGGGCCGGCCACCGTGACCAGTCCGGTGGCGCCGCGGTCCATCATCGCCTGGGGCAGGCCGTTGGAGGCGCTGACCGTCGCCGGACCGTCGTGCTGTTTGAGCAGTTCGGTCGCGGCCCTCACGGCCGGTAGCGCCGATCCCGAACCCCAGGACCCGGCCGTCAGGTGCTGCGCGGCGAACCGGGTGTCGCCCACCTCGACGGTGATGAGGTCAGGGGAGATGCCCAGCTCCTCGGCCGTGACCGCGGAGACCGCCGAACGGATGCCCTGGCCCATCTCGTGCCCGTCGACCGCGACGGTGACCCGGCCGTCGGCCGTGCGGGTCAGGTGCGCGACGGCCGGCGTCACCGTGGTCGGGTAGGCCCCCATCGCCACGCCCCAGCCGATCTGGGCGCCGTCGTCGTCGAGCCACTCACCGGGCGTGGCCGGCCGCCCCGACCAGCCGAACATCTCCGCCCCGCGGCGCAGGCACTCGGCGACGTGCCGCGACGACCAGGGCTTACCGGTGATCGGGTCCTGGGCGGCGTCGTTGGCCAGCCGCAGCTCGAGCGGGTCCATTCCCACCGCGTAGGCGACCTCGTCGACCGCCGACTCGATGGCCCAGGCCGCGGCGTGCTCGTGGGGCGCTCGCATGTAGCCCGGCGTCTGCACGTCGGTACGTACGAGATATTGCCGGCCCTGGTAGGCCGGGACGCCGTAGAAGCGCGAGGTCACGTCGGTATACATGGCCAGGAAGAGGTCGTGGCGTGACGTCTGCTGGTGCACCTCGTGCACGATCGCCCTCAGTTTGCCCGACCGGTCGGCGCCGACGCGCAGGTGGTGGCTCTCGTCGGGCCTACCGCTTCATCGTCGAACCGTCCGCGGCCGGCCGTCTGTCGTGCCCTCCCCAGAGGCGTTGTGGGGTTTACCCGCACCGGCGCTCCGGTCTGCTCCATAGCCATCGCCCGGGGCCGCGCCGACGATCGATGGCGGGAGCACATGACAGGAGGCACCGATGACAACGGTGGAGCTGCACCCGCTGATCGCCGAGCTGTCGTCGGCCAGTGGCCGGCACGCGGTCGGGGACGCGGTGCTGCGTACGGCGGTGCGGGCCGCGACGCCGGTCGACGGGGCGTGGCTGGCGACGGCGGGTACCGGGGGCGCTGGACGGTCGAGGAGGCGTGGGGGACGCCCGGCGCTCCGCCGTTCGTCGCCGAGCTGGCCGGCGAGGTCGCGGCCCGGCACGGACTGGTCTGCGCCGACCCGCACGCCGACGGCTGGACCACCGTCGCCGCGGTCCCGCTCGAGGTGACCGGGCGCACCGCCGCGGTGCTGGTGCTCGGCCGCCGGCACGGACCCGGGTTCGGCGCCGACGTGCTGGCCGAGGTCGGCGGCGTGGCCGCGGTGGCCGCCGCCCGCCTCGACGGCGAACTGGCCCGCGAGCGGCTGGCCGAGCTCGACCGGCGGGCCGATCTCGACCGCCGCACCGCCGAGCTCGGCGGCGTCCTGCTCGACGAGGCGCTCGACGCGCTGGCCGCCGACGAACCGTCCGCGGCCCGGCTGACCGAGGCGATCGGCCGCCACTTCGGTGCGCCCTGCCGCCTGCTCGACGCGCGGCTGCGCCTGGTCGCCGGGCGCCTGCCGGCTGACCCGGGCGAGTTCCGCCGCCGGGTGCGGGCCGCCCTCGACGGGATCGTGGAACCCGACCTGACCGTGGTGGCGGTGCGCGGCGGCGTACTGGTGCTCGGCACGACCGTGGACGCCCGCCGCCGCCCCGACCTGGTGCGCGTGGCCCGGCTCTGCTCGCTCGCGGTGCGGCGGGCGGGCGAGGTTTCGCGGGCGCACGCCCAGGTGCGCGGGGAACTGCTCGGCGAACTGCTGGCCGCGCGCGGGCCGCTGCCGGCCGGGGTGTGCGCGGTCGCCGCGATGCGCTCGTTCGACGTCGACGCCCCGCACGTCGTGGTCGCCCTCACCGAGGCCGACCCGGTGGCCGTGGCCGACACGGCGGCGCTGTTCGGCGGGCTCGGCGGCCGGCACGGCGAGCACGTGCTGGCCGTGCTGCCCGGCGACGACCCCTCGGTGGCCGGGTTGAAGGTGACCCGGCAGCTCGCGGCGCGCGGCGCCGACCCGGGCGCGGTCTGCGTGTCGGCGCCGGTCGTGCCGCGTACGGGCGGGCTGGCCGAGGCCGGCGAGGAGGCGGTGCACGGCGCCGGTCTGCTCGCGGCACTCGGAGTGACCGGCCAGGCGATGACCGCCGACGACCTCGTGCTCTACCGCACCCTGTTCGACCAGTCCAACACGGGTGAGCTGCGCCGGTTCGTGAACCGCACGCTCGAACCGCTGACCCGCTACGACCGCGCGCACCGGGGCGACCTGCTGCGGACGGTCCAATACCTGGTCACCAACAACGGCAACGCCACCCGGGCCGCCAAGCAGCTGTTCATCCACCCCAACACGATGGGCAAGCGCCTCGACCGGATCGGGCGGCTGCTCGGCTCCGACTGGCAGAGCGGGCCGTTCAACGTCCACCTGCGGCTGGCCCTGCACCTGGAATCGCTCGGCGTCGACGTGAGCGCCGCATGAGGCAGCCCGTCGCCGGGCTGGCCGGGCTGGCCGTGGTGCTGCCGGTCTTCGTGCTGATCGCGTTCGCCGCCGACGGGCCCGAACGGCGCTGCGCGTGGGCGGCCCGATCGTCACGTTCGGGCTGCCCGTCGTCGCGATGATCGCGTTCTGGTGGGAGGACTGGCCCGGCTCGCTGCTGCCCGGCCAGTGGCCCGCCCTGACCGACACGCTGACGGCCGTGGTCGCCGCGTTCGTGTTCACGCTGGCCGGGCAGGCGGTCGTCACCGGGGTCGACCTCGCCGCGCTGTTCCAGGCCTTCCCCGGCGGCGGGCACCGAGCGACCTTCCCGGCCACGCTGCCGCTGGCGGCCGGCATCTTCACCGCGATGCTGCAGCTCACGCTGGTCAACGAGGGCCGGCTGGTGCGGTGGCTGCCGCGAATACCGGCCGGCATCACGGCGCTGGTGCTGTGCTGGGCGATCGGGGCCGGCCTCTACCTGTGGCTGGTTCGCGATCACGTGGTGCCCGGGGCGGCGTACGGGGCCTGGCTGACAGTGCTCGGCGTCTGGCAGGTGGTGCCGTTCGTGGCGCTGCGCGGCTGGCCGTTCTCGCTCGTGCGAACGACCTGGCTGCGCCACTTCATCTCGAACATCGCGCTGGTCGCCGGCACCGTGGTGACGTACGTGGCGGCTCGTCAGGTGTTCGAACCGGCCCGGATCTCGGCTCTGGGCGGGTGCTTGATCGCGGCCGTGCTGATCGTCGGCATGCTGCTGGAGTCGTGGCCGCTCGACCGTTTCCCACCCGTCGCGGGGCGTCTGGCCGTGCTCGCGCTGGTCGCCATGGTGACGCTGGTGACGTACGGGTTGCTGGCGGCCGCTGTCGGGAACCACGCTTGGCGACCAGGGGCGGAGGTCGACGACTGGATTACGTTCGCGTCGCTCAACGGCCTGGGTCTGGCCGTGATCCTGCACGTGGCGATCTGGCGCCGGTGGCCGGTCGCCGTCCTGAGAGAGGAACAACCGGATGGAAGAGCTGGACGAGCCCACGAAGCGCCTGGTCGACGCCGCTAACGCGGGGGACGTCGACGGGTTCCTGGCGGGCTTCACGGTCACCGGTGTCGTCGACGACTGGGGGCGCGAGTTCAAGGGCGCCGACAAGATCCGCGGCTGGAGCGACCGGGAGTTCATCGGCAAGCAGGTCAGCCTCGACGTCGACAGCGTGCGGCGCCGGGGGAACGAGACGACGATCACGGCCACGGTGGGCGGCAACGGCTACAACGGGCCCAGCCACTTCACGTTCAAGGTCGACGGCGACCGCGTCGCGCGGATGACGATCCGGCAATGATCGACAGCAACGTGCTCGCCGCGAACCGGGCCTACCTGCTCGGCTGGAACGACGGCCCCGCCGTGTCGGACATCTACCGAAGCGGGATTCCGCACGCCACCCTCAACGGCGTCGTACGCGTCACAGGGCGCCCGCTCGCCGAGGCGTACGAAGAAGCCCGTGACCGCCTCGACGGCGTGCCCCGCGTCTGGTGGGTGGGCGAGGACAGCGAACCCGGCACCGCCGAAGGGCTGCTCGAACTCGGCGCCCGCCCGCTGGGTGACGGGCTGCCCGTCATGGTGACCGAGGTGGCGTCGGCGTCCGTGGTGCCCGACCCGTCCGGCCTGGAGATCCAGTACGCCGCCGACGTGGACGAGTTCGTGGCGGCGTACGCCCGGGTCTCGGGAATCCCGGAGAGGGGCGTGCCGCTGACCGTCGAGCGCGACAAAGCGTTCGGGGGATCGGTGATGCGGCTGGTCGGGCGGCTGTCGTCGGGCCAGATCGCCGGTACGGTCGAGGCGTGGTTCAGCCACGGGATCGTGACGCTGTACTTCGTCGGCACGCAGCCGGAGTTCCGCCGGCGCGGCATCGGCGCGTCGATGACCCAGGCGGTGCTGCGGCACGCGGCCGTGCGCGGGGTCGGCATGGCGGCGCTGACATCGTCCGACATGGCCGTCCCCGTCTATCGGCGCCTCGGCTTCCGCGAGGTGGGCCGATATCGCCTGTTCACCTTTTAACGCTCGCTGTCCAGCGTTGCCATCTGGGGCGGCGAGTATCGCGCGCCGGCCGCCGACCCCGCCGGGATCGCCGCCTCGATCTCGTCGGGGTCGATCTCGGTGTCCAGCGCGCCCAGCGACTCCTCGAGCCGGTCGCGCCGCCGCGCACCGATCAACGGCACGATGTCGCGGCCCTGCCGCAGCACCCACGCGATCGCGACCTGCCCGGTGGTGGCGCCGATCCGCTCGGCCGCCGCCCGCAACGCCTCGACCAGACGCAGGTTCTCGTCGAGGTTCTCGCCCTGGAACCGGGGGCTGTGCGCGCGAAAATCGTTGCCGGTCCCTGACGCATCTCCTCCAAGGCGCCCACGGTGTCCTCGACCGGGATCTGCGGATTGAGCCGGGCCGACCGATAGATGTCGATGTAATCGGTGCCGAGCCGCCGCAGCGAATAGGCGAGCCGGTCCTTCACCGCCGCCGGCGACACGTCATAGGGCACAGGTTGAAAGCCACCATCAGGCGTACGCCGTGAGCCGAACTTGACGCTGACCACGACATCGCCGCGATCGCGTTCCCTCAGGACCCGCCCGACGAGCATCTCGTTGTGCCCCGAGCCGTAGAAGTCGCCGGTGTCGACGAGCGTGACGCCCGCGTCGAGGGCCGCGTGCAGGGTGGCGACACTCTCCTGTTCATCGGCCGGCCCGTACAGATCCGACATGCCCATCGCCCCGAGCCCGAGGGTCGAAACCTCGGGCCCATTGACACCCAGCTTCCGCGTACCGATCGTCATGCCTTTATTGCATCGCCCGCGCGCCCGATCGCCGATGGGGGATTACCCCACTCCTCCACCACCCGGCGGTTGCATCTCGTGCCGCGATGACGCCGGGTCACTTCGTGCCGTCACGCAGCAGTTACTCGGCCACGGCGATCATTCTCGCAGCGCGTACTCGTCGAGGCGAGGATCGTCGGCCGGTAGTTTGCGCAGCCCGGTGAGAACGGTCCGCATCTCGGCGAGGTCGCCCTGGCCCTCGACTTCGGCCAGTGCCCAGGTGCCGTCCTCGGTCTCGTACGCGATCCGGTCCGTTTCCGCACCGTGCGGCGGCCCGAATCCGCTCAGTTGCTCGGTGTGCCCGGCCACGGTCCTGACCTGGAAGCCGACGATCGCGGCCGAGGCGAGCGGCCGTCCCCGACCGCCCTCGATCATGATGTCGCGCTCCCGCCGGCCGTCATGCAGCCGGATGTACCAGGCGTCCGTGCGGGTGACCTTCGGGTAGGGCGGCCCGGATCGCCGATGCAGCAGCGTGAGACCGGGAGCGGCCCCGGGGTTCCACGTCGCCTCGTCGCCGTCGGTGCCGGTAGCGGCCAGCACGGCGCGGGCCTCCTTCAGCGGATAGCCCTCGACGGTGGCGTACCACTGCCGCTTTCGAGCGTCGGTCCAGAGCCACGAGTACGAGTCCGGGCCGCTGTTCACGAACCGCCGCGCTTTTTGTCCGTCGACGGTGTCGTCACGCCCGTCCGTCGCGGAGATGCCACGGGCGGGGCCGATCACCGAGACGCGCCCGGTCATTGTTCCGCCGGCGAACCTTCCAGCGACCAGAGAGGGCGTACGGCATGCCGCCGTCGCTGTCATGGAACGCGCGAAGACGGCCATCACCTTCCAGCCGCTGGGCAGCGTGGACGGCCAGAGCCGTACGGGCGATTGGTCGGGCCGGATCGGTGCCGCGTAACCGCTGTCGCCGCCGCAGTCCAGGGAGCCGTCGGCCGCAATCGCCGCGTCGATCAGGGGGGCGCTCTCGGCAGGCTGCCCGGTTGTCCGCGACCAGATCTCCGGCACCGCGACGGTCAGCGCGAGCGGGACAGCGACCGCGGCGACGGTGAACCCCGCGAGGAGGGCCGGCCATTGTGGTCCCCGGCGGCTCCGCTTGCTTGCCGGGGCAGCGGCGCTCCGGCGGCCGTCGACCACGGTTCGCAGCACGGTAAGTCGCGCCGGGTCACCGGGCGCGGGCTCCGGGACGGGATTGAGGTTTGCCAGGTCGGCGAGAGGGTCACCGCGGTTCATCGGACGCCTTCCTGCGCGCGGACAGTGGAGGGGAGGACTGGCTCTATCGCTGCTCGTGCGGCGCGTGCTCCGCCACATCGGCTCCTCCCCGTCATCGGTCCTCACCCAGGACTGTGTCCGGACACCCGAGGAGCATTACCTGCTCTACTGCCAGACATGCCGTTGCTCTTCGCCGACCTCGACAACACGCTGATCGACCGCGACGCCGCCTTCCGCACCGCCGTCACCGCCTTCCTGGCCGTCCACGACCAGCCCCGTACGGACCTGGCCTGGGTGATGGAGATCGACGGCAGCGGGCACGCACCCCGCGACGTGGTGGCCGCCGCCCTGACCAGCCGCTACCCACACTTGTCGCCGGCCATCGGCACTCTGCTCGACAACGGCGGCGCCGAACACGCGACCCTGTCCGTCGCCACCGAGAACGCCCTGCGAGAGGCCCGAGCCGCCGGCTGGACCTGCGTGATCGTGACCAACGGGCGCACCGTTCAGCAGGAGGCCAAAATTTACCGGACCGGCCTCGACCGCTTGGTTCACGGATGGGTCGTCTCAGAATCCGCGGGCCACCGAAAACCAGATCCCCAGATTTTTCACCTGGCCGCCGACCTGGCCCTCCGTGACGTCCACTCTGTCCGTCCCGTGACGTCGCGTTCGGAGTGGACCAGTGGCGACTGGCTCATCGGCGACTCGCCGCAGGCGGACATCGCCGCTGCCGTAACGCTCGGACTTCCCAGCGTCTGGATCGCGAACGGTCGCCGGTGGCCCGAGACCGCCTTTCACCCGACCCACATCACCCCCGACGTGGCAGCCGCCATTCACCACGTCATCCGCTCGAACTCAACCCACCGGTGACCGGGAAGTCCCGAGGGGGACGGCGGGTTGCCGTCCCCCTCGGGAGCCGACCCTCAGGCCGGGGATCGGGCCGGCTCAGCGGGGACGGTCACTGGGTGGTGAGGACCATCCGGAAGCGGGCGTCGCCCGACATCATGCGGTCGTACGCCTCGGCCGCGTCGGTGAGCGGGGCCAGTTCGGTCAGTGCGCGGATGCCCTGGGCCGCCGCGAAGCGCAGGTTCTGCTCGTTCTCGGCGGGGGTGCCGGTCAGGGAGCCGACGATTTCGACGTCCTGCATGATCAGGGTGACCGTGCTGACCTCGATGGGCTGCTCGGTTATGCCGACCGCGACGAGCTTGCCGCCGCGGGCCAGGCCGCCGATCAGGGGCGTCATGTTGCTGTTGGCCGCCGTCGCGATGACCGCCGCGGCGCCACCCAGCTGCTGGAGCTCGGCGGCGACGTCGGTCAGGGAGCTGTCGATGTAGTAGTCGGCGCCCAGTTCCTTGGCCAGCGTCGCCTTCGCCGAGCCGCGGGCGATCGCCGCGACGCGTAGGCCCATCGCCCGGGCGTACTGGAGTCCGAGGTGGCCGAGACCGCCGATGCCCTGGATCGCCACGAGGTCGCCGGGGCGGGCGCCGCTGCGCATCAGGGCGTTGTAGACGGTGAAGCCCGCGCACAGCAGGGGCGCGGCCTCCTCGGAGGTCAGCTCGTCGGGGATCGTGACCAGGCTCGAGGCCCGGGCGTAGAGGACCTCGGCGTACCCGCCGTCCTTGTGCACGCCCGTCCACTGCTGGTTGGTGCAGCCCACGAAGTCGCCGCGGCGGCAGTTCGCGCAGGTTCCGCAGTGGCCGGCGAGGAAGCCGACGCCGACGCGGGTGCCGATCGCCCAGCCGGTGACGCCTTCGCCGAGGGCGTCGATGACGCCGACCGCTTCGTGGCCGGGGGCCGGCGTGGGTTCGCCGTGACCGTACGGGTGCACGGCGAGCGAGTCGCTGTGACAGACACCGCACGCGAGCACCTGGATGCGGACGTCCCCGGCGCCCGGGGGTGTCAGTTCGCGCGCGGTCGGGCGCAGTGTGCCGTCGGAGTCGACGTGGATGGCGAGATAGGTGGGCATGAAAACCTCCAAGGAAGGTGACCGGTCGTCTTAAACAGGTCAGAAAGCGGGTATCAAGGCAGGAAACGGACGGGCAGAGAAGCTGAGGGTGCCGCGGCGAGCACCTCAGAAGTGGCCGAAGGGCGCGTGCCGGGGTGTCCTCTTAGGAGATTGCTTCGAGGATGATGTCTATGTGGGTCAGCGGCGTGGTCGAGTCGCCGGTTACTTTGGCTCGCAGGGCGCCGCCCTCGAAGGCGTCGATCAGCATGGTGGCCAGTTCCCGGGCGGGACGCTTCGAGGTGATCTCGCCGGACTGCTGGGCCGCCTCGACGGTCGCCGCGACCGCCGCGGTCCACACGTCCAGCCCGCCCGCGACCGCCTGCGTCACCTGTTCCCCGCTCGACGGGCTGTCCGCCGCGAACGTCCCGAACAGGCACCCGTACTCCGTGCCGGTCGAGACCACCCGCGCGACCTGGGCCGCGAAGTGGGCCCGCAGCCGTTCCACCGGATGCGGCCCGTCGAACCCCAGCGTCGACAGGTCAGTGGCTTGGGCATACCGGACGGCGATCTCGGCGGCCAGGGCCTGCTTGCTCTCGAAGTGGTTGTAGAACGACCCCTTCGGTACCCCGGCGGCGGTGGTGATGTCCTGCACGCTGGCCCCGTGGAACCCGCGCTGCCGGAACACGTCTTCGGCGTTCTCGACGAGCTGATTCCGTACGCTTCTCTGTGGCACCTGACGAATATGACCGATCGTCTTGGATCGCGTCAACGTTCGGTGGCCAGCCTCACCACGCGCGTGTCGCCGAGCACGAACCGCACCGAGGCACCGCGATCGGGCCAAGCCCCGGACCGGGACCAGGCCGTACGAGCGTCGGGTGACGTCATTTCGTCACGCGAGGCGCGGCCGGGTAGCACGGCCCTGACTTGGAGTCACACGTTCACGCGATGTGTCACGCCCTTGCGTCGGCAATGGTCGAGGAAGGCAAGGGCGAAGGAACGCGACGGGCCGGAGCGAGGGGGAGGCGACGGAGATGTCCACGAACACCGCAGAGGGCTGGCCGCTGGAGGTCACGGCCATGACGAGTCCGCCGGGGGCGCACATCGCCGGCGAGATCGACCTGGCCACGTTGCCGATCTTCGACCTGACGCTGGAGCTGCTGGTGGGCTGCGCCAGCGACGTGGTCATCGACCTCAACGAGGTGACATTTCTCGACATAGGCGGCGCGAGAGCCCTGGCCCAGGCCACCAGACGCGTGCACGACCTGGGCCGTCGGCTGTGGATCCGCGACCCGTCAGCGCAGGTGCGGCACCTGATCGCGTCGCTCGGCTGGGCCGGCCTCTACGACTGGGAACCGGGCATGAGCCTGGCCACGAGCTCGGCGATCGGGCCGGTCCGCGCCGAACGGAAGCCGGTTCCGGCCCAGAGGTTGATCGCGTCGGCGTCGGCCGCCTGAGCCGCGGCGGCCCGGATCGGCGCGGTCAGGTGGTGGATCGCCGGATAGCCGACCGGGGCGGCGGCCGAATAGGTGTCGGTGAACCGGTTGCGCAGCGCCCGCGCCGGCTGCCCGGTGAAAGCCCTGGTCACGACGGTCTCAACGGCCCGGCCGGTCAGCATGAAGTCGCGCTGGGCGGCGCGTGTGCCGGCCTCGTCGGCCAGCAGGAAAGCAGTGCCGGCCTGGACAGCGGCGGCGCCCTCGCGCAAAAGAGCCGCGACGTCGGCGGCCGTTTCGACGCCACCGGCCGCGACGACGGGCACCTCGAACCCGACCGCGGCCAGCACCTCGAGAGTGGTGCGGTCACCCGCGAACGAACCCGGCGAAGTGGTGGCCGAGTGCCCGCCGGCCGAACCACCCTGGGCGATCAGCGCGTCCGCCCCCACGGCGAGCGCCCGCCGTGCCTCGTCGGTCGACGTCACCGTGATCAGCACGCGGCTCCCGCCCCGCTGAAGCGCGGCGACGACGTCGCGGGAGGGCTTCCCGAAGGTGAAGCTGACGAGCGGAACCCCGTACGCCCGGGCCAGTTCGACCTTGTCAGCGAAGTGATCGTCGTCGTCGAGCCGCAGCGGAGGCAGTTCGACGCCGTAACGCTCGGCCTCGGGCCTGAGCAGCTCGCGGTAGCGGGCGACAGCCTCCACGTCGGGCGGGGGAGGACCCGGCACAAAGATGTTCAATCCGTACGGCCCGTCGACCGCGCGCAACTCGTCCTCGACGACCGACGGCTTCTTGTAACCGGCGGCGAGAAAGGCGGTGGCCCCGGCTTTCATGGCCGCCGTGACGAGCGCGGGCGTGGAGGGGCCACCCGCCATCGGAGCGACCACGAGCGGACGAATCAGGTCGAGCATGCGGGAAACTCTAGTCGTGGTGCTCGAGCCGGCTCAGGGTGTGATCGGCCACCGCCCGCCAGCCCGAGTCGATCGTCAGCGAGTGGCCGCGGTCGGCGAACTGCTTGAGCTCCGTCGTAGAGCTTCTACCTCGCCCGGACGGTCACGCCCGGTTTCCCAGGATGGCCGTGATCAGGTCGGTGACGGGGCTGAGCAGGTCTTCCTTGGTCGCCGAGCGCAGCGGCTCGAGCGTGGTCGTGGAGCGCAGCAGGGCGATGCCGAGCGCGGCGGCGATCGTCACCTGGGCGCGCAGCAGCAGGCGGTCGTCGCCCTCCTCCCAGCCGGCCAGGGCGGCCAGCCGCTCGGCGAACGTGCGCAGCATGCCGATGCGGATCTCGTCGGCCCGGGCGTCGCCCGACGAGCGCAGCAGCAGCACGAGGTAACGCGGGACGCCGTCGGAGTCGATGCCGGCGGCCTGCTCGGCGATGCGCTCGGGCACCTCGTTGAGCGTGGTGGCGCCGGTGCTGCGATGGAAGTCGTCGGCCGCGGTGGTCAGGCAGGCCTCGAACAGGCCCTCCTTGGAGCTGAAGTAGCGGCTGATCAGCGCGACGTTGACCCCGGCGTCGTCGGCGATGTCGCGCACGGTGGTGGCCGCGTAGCCGTCACTGGCGAACCGGGCGCGGGCCGCCTCGAGCAGGGCCTGCCGCGTGCGGGCGGCATCGCGGCGCTTCGTCGGCGTGGGACTGCTGGTCACCTGACCCAGCGTACCGGCCTCGCCTCGGAAGTAAACAACTGTTGACGTACGGGATTATCACTCGTGCGGTGGGTGGGAAATTTCCGAGTCCGGGGCCGGAATGGTCGATGATCGGGCGATGAGTGACGACACTGCCACAAAGATCCTGTTGTCCGAATCGGAGATGCCGACGAGCTGGTACAACATCGTGCCGGACCTGCCCAGCCCGCCACCGCCCGTGCTGCACCCGGGCACGCTGCAGCCGGTCGGGCCGGACGATCTGGCCCCGCTCTTCCCGATGGCCCTCATCGAGCAGGAGGCGACCACCGAGCGCTACGTGACGATCCCCGAGGAGGTGCAGTCGGTCTATCGGCTGTGGAGGCCGTCGCCGCTCTACCGCGCTCACCGGCTCGAGAAGGCCCTCGGCACGCCGGCGAAGATCTATTACAAGTATGAGGGGGTGTCGCCGGCCGGTTCGCACAAGCCGAACACGGCCGTGCCGCAGGCCTACTACAACGCCTCGGCCGGCATCCGGCGCCTCACGACCGAGACCGGGGCCGGGCAGTGGGGGACCGCCCTGGCGTTCGCGGCCGCACAATTCGGGCTCGAATGCGAGATCTGGCAGGTCAGAGCCTCGTACGACCAGAAGCCGTACCGGAAGCTCATGATCGAGACTTTCGGCGGGACGATCCACCCGTCGCCCTCGGACCTGACCGCCTCGGGGCGCAAGGTGCTCGCCGACGACCCGGACTCACCCGGCTCGCTCGGCATCGCGATCAGCGAGGCGGTCGAGGTCGCCGCGCAACACCCGGACACCAACTACGCCCTGGGCAGCGTGCTCAACCACGTCCTGCTGCACCAGACGGTGATCGGCGAGGAGGCGCTGCTGCAACTGGCCAAGGTGGGCGCCGTCCCGGACGTGATCGTTGGCTGCACGGGTGGCGGGTCCAACTTCGCCGGGCTGGCGTTCCCGTTCCTGCGCGAGAAGCTGGCCGGGAAGATGGCGCCCGTGATTCGCGCGGTCGAGCCCGCCTCGTGCCCGTCGCTCACCCAGGGCACGTACGCCTACGACTTCGGGGACACGGCCGGGATGACACCCCTGATGAAGATGCACACGCTGGGTCACGACTTCATCCCCGACCCGATCCACGCCGGCGGCCTGCGCTACCACGGCATGGCCCCGCTGATCTCGCACGTCTACGAGCTCGGGCTGATGGAGGCGGTCGCCAAGACGCAGCGCGAATGCTTCGAGGCGGGGGTGACCTTCGCGCGCGCCGAGGGCATCATCCCGGCACCCGAGCCGACGCACGCGCTGGCGGCCTGCATCGAGGAGGCGCTGCGCTGCAAGGAGACGGGCGAGGCGAAGACGATCCTGACGGCGCTCTGCGGGCACGGGCATCTCGACCTTCCCGCGTACGGGAAATTCCTGTCGGGCGAACTGGAGGACCACTCGCTGTCCGAGGACGCGGTCGCGGCGGCCCTCACGCGGCTGCCGACGGTGTACGGCTGACGTCACGGGGCGGGGGCCGACTGTCCCCGCCCTGTTCCGCCTGGGCTCACGTGTTTTCGCCCCCGTTTTGCCGCCCTCTTTGCGTGCTTTCTTTGCGTGCCTCTTCACGTGGTCGACGGAACACGCGGCTGACCTTGTTCTTCCGCACGCCGCGGCGGCGGATACAGTCATTCGCCGGGTCGTCATCAGGAGCTGTGACTAGTGGCTGTTTTTCTGCTCGGTGTTGCTCGTTTCTGTTTGTTGCGGGCAGGTTTTGCGTCGGGCTGGGTGGTCAGCGCGCCACGTGTCAAGGCCGTCTTGGGACCAGAGCAGAGTGCGGCCGATGCGCTGCGGTTCGGGGAAGCCGTTGGAGCGTTCGGCGAGGACGTAGAGGGTGCGCCGGGTGATCCCCAGGTGGGCGGCGGCCTCGTCGGAGGTCAGGTATCCGGGCAGCATGGGGGCCACTCTACAGGTTGCATGCACCCAGTCCGTGCTAAGGTGCTTCCTGCACGCACTCAGTACATGCCTGGAGGTGGGCCGGTGAAGGTCACCCGTGTTGTGTTCTCGCACCGGCTCAACCCCGGCAAGTACGCCCGGCTCGAAGAGCAGGCCCGCCGCCTCGGCCGGGTCCGCACGGAAGTATGGCAGCGCTACGGCTCGGTCACGGGGGCCGCCCTGTCGGACCGGCAGGTCCGCGACCGTTGGCTCGCCGACGGCACCCATCACCGGTTCGGGGTCCTCGCCAACGCGTGGAAGGAAACCCTGCGCGACGCGATGGCCGACATCGCCGCGCACCGCGAAGCCGCGAAGATCCCGGTCAAACGGGCCGTGCACGCCCGCGCCACCGACCCCGCCGAACGCAAGCGCATGTTCACCGCGCTGAAGGCGGGCACCTGGCCTGCGGATCCGTTCCTGGCCCGGCAGATGCGCCAGCACTGGCAGCGCGGCCACAACCGCACCCACAACCAGATCGTCGTCCGCGCCGACCAGCACAACACCCGCGCCGACGACCGCGGCCGGCTATGGCTGGCCGTGCCCGGCCTGAAACGCCGCCAGCTCGTGAAGATCCCGCTAAACACCACGGTCACCCCGACCGGCACGCTCCGGCTGATCCTGCGTAACAACCGGGTCGAGGTCCACTACCAGATCGACGCCGCCACCATGGCGTCCTCGCAGCGGCCCTGCGGTACCGCCACGGTCGGCGTGGACAAGGGCTACACCGAGGCGTTGACCGACTCCGACGGCCAGCACCACGGCACCGGCCTCGGCACGCTGCTGACGGCCGAGTCGGACCGGATCAAGGAACGCAACCGCCGCCGCGCCAAGCTTCGCTCCATCGCGAACAGCACCGCGGACAAGGCGAAAGCCGACCGGATCCGCAAGAACAACCTCGGCACCGTGAAGCGCGACCGGCAGGCCGCGAAGCACCAAGCCCGGGTCCGCACCGAGATCTTCACTGCCGTGCACGCCGCGGTCGACAAGGCCGCCGTCGTGGTCGCCGAGGATCTGACCAAGACGTTCGCCGGGCATAAACCGCTCGGCAGGAACATGAACCGCCGTCTCGCCGGGTGGACCAAAGGGGTCACCGCCGAGGCGCTCAAGAACGTGTCGGAGCGCAGAGGTTCTGCGCTCGTCCACGTCAACGCCGCGTACACCTCGCAAGCCTGTCACCGGTGCGGAACCCTCGGGCGACGCAACGGCGACAGGCTTCACTGCACATCGTGCAGGGTCGTGTGGCAGGCCGACGTGAACGCCGCGATCAACGTCCTGCAACGACATGGTGATCCCGACATCACCCTGCACACCCCGCACCGCGTGGTGAAGCAGATCGTGCAGCAACGGGCCGATCGTCACCGGAGCAGACTGCCGCTCCCGGACTCCAGCCCACCGTGCAAACGGCGGGCGGAGAGCGAACCATCCGAATGCCTCACTCTGCTCTGAGCAGATGTGAGCAACAAACAGGGAGCAGGGAACAGGCTGGTGTCTCAAGGTCCCCGGCGGCTGAGCGCGCACCGGATGGCCCTGGCGCTCGCCCTGGTGTCCGCGGGGCCACCACTGGTGGTCCACAACGGGTGGCGGGGGCTGGTCCTGGCCGTCATCGGCGCGGCCTACGCCGCCTACCTGCTGCTGGGCAAGCGCTGGCCCAGACTGCGCCGCCCGGCCGGTCGCCGCCCAGCTCAGTCGGGGGTGGCGGCGCCTGCGCGTCCAGCCTCGCGGCTCGTCTTCGAGCAGCCGGGGGCATCAGCCGAACCTGAACAGGCTGCTGCTGAGCACCCGGCCCTGCCCGTCGTGTTCGAACACCCGGCGGCGTCGGTCGAGTCCGGGCGCGCGGACCTGCCGGTCGCCTCCGGGCGTCCAGCTCCGCCGGTCGTCTTCGAGAACCCGGACGCCCCGGGGCACCCGGATTTGCCCCCGGTCTCCCGGCGTCCAGCTACGCCGGTCGTGTTCGAGCAGCCGGAAGCGTCGTCGCAACCCGATCCCTCCGTCCACTCGGAGCCCTCGCCGCAGCCGAATCCGGCGGCCCGCTCCGAGTCCTGGACGGCCCCGCAGCCCGCTCCCCGTTTCCGGCACGAGCAGCCCGGGGAACGCGACAACTGATCCGCCCGGCCGACCGGCGCCTGCCTCTCGGCCGGCCTCAGCCCTCCCGACGTCAGCCCTCCCGACCGGCGTCAGCCCTCCCGGCAGGCCTCAGCCTTTCCGCGGGCCCCAGCCCCTTCGCGGCCGCTCAGGCGGAGTGTCGCCAGACGACGGGGGAGTCGAGCAGGACGCTCAGCTCGACCGGTTCGACGCCGCCGATCTGCTGCAATACCGACTCGGCCGCCGTACGCCCTATCTCGCGCGCCGGCTGATGCACTGTCGACAGTTGTGGCTGCGCCCGCAGCGCCCACGAACTGTCGTCGAAGCCGACCAGCCCGACGTCCTCCGGAACCCGCCGCCCCGCCTCGCGCAGCGTCTCCAGCGCTCCGGCCGCGACAGCGTCGGAAGCGGCGAACACACCGTCGATTTCCGGTTCGCGGTCGAGCAGCGCGCGCATGCCCTTCACGCCGTACGCGTAGTCGTATAACGGCACGTCAGCGACCAGTTGCGGGTCGAACCGGTCGCCCAGCGCCTCTTTGAAGCCGGTCAGGCGGTCGGCCCCGGAGTCGCGGTCAAGGGCGGCCGCGATCATGCCGATCCGCTGCCGTCCGGTCTGCATGAGGCGCCCGGTGATCGCGCGGGCCGAGCCGACGTTGTCGATGCCGACGAACGGGATCGTGCGGGCCAGGTCGGGCGGGTGGCCCACGAACGTCGCGGGCAGTCCGATCTCGGCGATCAGGCGCGTGATCGGGTCGTGCGAGCGGGCCGACACGATGATCGCGCCGTCGACGAAGCCGCCGCTCAGGTAGCGCCCGACCCGCTGCGTGTCGCGGTCGGAATCGATGACCAGGCTGACCATCTGGTGGTCGGCCAGCGACAGCGCCGCGTTGGCGCCCAGCATGATCGCGCCGATGTTCGGGTCTTCGAGCAGCAGCGAGTGGGGCTCGAGCGCGAGGAAGCCGACCGCTTGGGATCGTTGCCGGGCCAGGTTGCTGGCCGCGCGGTTCGGAACGTAGCCGACCTGCGCGATCGCGGCCTCGATGGCGGCTCGCGCGTCGGTCGAGACGTAGCCGCCGTTGAGCACCCGGTTGACCGTGCCCCGGGAGACCCCGGCGGCCGCAGCTACGTCATGCACGGTGGCGCGAGTCTTTCTGGGCGCGGAGGCGCGAAGTGCTGGTTCGGGTGCGGCGGTGCGGCGTGCTGGTTCGGGCGCGGTGCGGCGCGGTGGCGCGGGCGCGGTGGCGCCGGATGTTCTTTTGGGCGCGGCCACGTCCTGCGCGGTGGTGCGGCGCGGTTTCTCAGGCCCGGTCACGGCCCACATCGTACGGCCCCTATTGACCTCGAAACGGGACCGACCCTAGTGTGTGCCCGTTCACACATTCGTCATCGCGGAGTTTTCGCGGCGAAATGTGTGCACGTGCACACACGAGAAGAGGCAGCCCGCTCTTGAAGGCGGCCGGCGGGGGAGGTTCGACGCAATGGGTTTCGTGCTCGGCTGCGACTACAACTACGAACAGTGGTCGCCCGACGTCTGGCGCGAGGACATGGCGCTGATGCGCGAGGCCGGGGTCGGCCTGGTCGCGGTCAACGTGTTCGGCTGGTCCGAGATCGAGCCCCGGCCAGGCGAGTACGACTTCAGCGCCCTCGACGAGATCGTCGGCCTGCTGCACGACAGCGGCATCCGGCTCAACCTCGGCACCGGCACCGCGTCACCGCCGCCGTGGCTGACCCGCCGCCACCCGGACGCGCTGCCGGTGACCGCCGACGGCACCACCCGCTTCCCCGGCGGCCGCCAAGCCTGGTGCCCCAGCTCGCCGGTCTTCCGGGAGCACGCCCTGCGCCTGGTCGAGCAGGTCGCGGTCCGCTACGGGCAGCATCCCGCGCTCGAACTCTGGCACGTCTCCAACGAGCTGGGCTGCCACAACGCCCTCTGCTACTGCGAGGCCAGCGCGGCCGCCTTCCGGGTCTGGCTGACCCGGCGGTACGGCACGGTCGAAGCGCTCAACAAGGCCTGGGGCACCGCGTTCTGGAGTCAGCGCTACGCCGACTTCGACGAGGTCCAGCCCCCGCGCCTGGCCCTCTCGGTACGCAACCCGGCCCAGCTCGTCGACTTCCAGCGTTTCTCCTCCGACGCGCTGCTCGACCACTACCGCGCCGAGGCGGCCGTGCTCCGCCGCCACTCGACCACGAAGATCACGACGAACTTCATGGTCACCGCCCACATCCGCAACCAGGACTACTGGTCGTGGGCCGCCGACATGGACGTCATCGCCAACGACCACTACCTCGACCACCGCCTGCCCGACCCGGTCGCCGAGCTGTCCTTCGCCGCCGACCTGACCCGCGGGCTGGCCGGCGGCCGTCCCTGGATGCTGATGGAGACCTCCACCGGCGCCGTCAACTGGCAGCCGTACAACCTGGCCAAGGAGCCCGGTCAGCTCGTTCGCAACTCGCTGACCCACGTGGCCCGCGGCGCCGACGCGATCTGCTTCTTCCAGTGGCGCGCCTCGGCCCAGGGCGCCGAGAAGTTCCACTCCGCGATCGTGCCCCACGCCGGGGTCGACTCCGCGGTCTGGCGCGAGGTGCTCGAGTTGTCCGAGACCCTCGACAAGATCGGGGAGGTCGCGGGCTCGACGGTCGAGGCCGACACGGCGCTCGTCTTCAGCTGGGAGTCGTGGTGGGCCACCGAGACCGAGGCCCGCCCGTCGCAGGATCTGCGCTATCTCGACCAGGTCCACGCCGCCTACCGCGCCCTGCGCGAACTGGGCGTCACGACCGACATCATCGCGCCGGGCAGCGACCTGAGCGGTTACCGCGCGGTTGTCGTCCCCTGTCTCCACATGGTGAGCGATCAGGAGGCGGCGGCGGTCACTGACTACGTCGAGTCCGGCGGCCGGGCCGTGATCACGTTCTACAGCGGCATCGTCGACCCCGACGACCGCGTGCGGCTCGGCGGCTATCCCGGTGCGTTCCGCGAGCTGCTGGGCGTGGTCAGCGAGGAGTTCGCGCCCCTGCTGCCCGGGCAGGAAGTGCCCCTCGCAACCGGCGGCCAAGCCACCCTGTGGACAGAGCGCCTGCGCCTCACAACGGCCAAGCCCGAACTCGCCTACGCGAACGGCACCCCCGCCGTGACAAGAAACGCCTTCGGAGCCGGCGAGGCCTGGTACGTATCCACCAATCTCGCCGCTCCGGACCTGCGCGCTTTGTTCGAACGCGCATTGACCGCCCAGGAAGCCGCCAGACCCGAGCACCAAGACCTGTGGAAACGCGCAACCGACGCGCAGACCAACGGCGAGCGCGCACCAGATGTGCAGAACGACGGCGATCGCGCAGCGCGTGGTCATTCGGACCTGTGGAAACGCGCGAGTGAGCTGCGCGACGGGCAGCTTGCCACCGAGGTTGTGCGACGGGGGGCCTACCTGTTCGTCGTCAACCACGGGGACGTGGATATCGAATACGCCGTGGCCGGCCATGAGCTGGTGACCGGGCAAGCGGCGATCGGGTCGGTTCTCGTGCCCGCGGGCGCGGTCCGAGTCGTACGGGAGGAATCGTGACTCAAATTCTGAGCACAGACATAGAAGCGAAGCCGGACGAGACGGCGGCGAAGCCGGGCCGGGCCGTGAAGTACGGGTGGGCGGTGCCGTTCTTCGTCGTGCCGTTCGGGCTGCTTTTTGTGCTGTTCTACCTGCTGCCGATCGGGTACGCGATCGTGCAGTCGCTCTACACCGTCGAGCGCACCGGCACGTTCGGGCCGGCCCGTGAAGTGTTCGGCGGGCTCGTGCAATACCAGCGGGTCTTCGAGAACGGGCCGTTCTGGGAGTCGATCGGCCGGGTGCTGCTCTTCGGGGTCGTGCAGGTGCCGGTCATGCTCGGCGTCGCGCTGATCCTGGCCCTGCTGCTCGACAGCGGCCTGGTCAAGGGGCGCCGCTTCTTCCGGCTGGCGTTCTTCGTGCCGTACGCGGTGCCGGGTGTCATCGCGGCGATCATGTGGGGCTTCCTCTACTCGCCCAACCTGTCGCCGCTCAAGTCGGTGACCAGCGTCGTCGATCTGCTGTCGGCCGACTTCGTGCTGTGGGCGATGGCCAACGTCGTGACCTGGGTCTACGTCGGCTACAACATGCTGATCATCTATTCGTCGCTGCTGGCGATCCCGACCGAGGTCTACGAGGCGGCCAAGCTCGACGGCGCCGGCGCGATCCGGGTCGCCTGGTCGATCAAGATCCCGCTGGTCATGCCGGCGATCGTGCTGACCACCGTGTTCTCGATCATCGGAACGCTCCAGCTCCTCGCCGAACCGCAGGTGTTCCGCAGCTTCAGCTCGGCTGTGACCAGCACCTACACGCCGAACCTGACCGTCTATTCGACGTCGTCGATCCCGAACTTCCCGCTCGCCGCGGCGTTCTCGGTCGTCCTGGCCCTCGCGACGTTCGTCCTCTCGTTCGCCTTCCTCAAGGCCACACAGCGGGGTGACCGATGACCACCGCAGTCAAAGCAGCAAAGCCCACCGCGGTCAAAGCAGCAAAAGCCACCGCGATCAAGCAGCGCACCCTGCCCATGCTCGTCATGGCCGTGTTCACGGTCTATTTCCTGACCCCGATCTGGTGGTTGTTCGTCGGGGCGAGCAAGAGCTCCGAGCAGTTCACCAGCACGAACCCGCTGTGGTTCGCCGACTTCGACCTGTTCACCAACATCAGCGACCTGGTGGCGTACAGGGAAGGGGTCTTTCTGCGCTGGCTGCTGAACAGCGTGCTCTACACCGGCGGCGCGGCCCTGCTCGGCACGCTCCTGGCCGCCATGTGCGGATACGCGCTGGCCAAATACCGGTTCCGCGGCCGCGAGCTGATCTTCAACGTCGTGCTGAGCGGCGTGCTTGTGCCGGCCACCGCGCTCGCCCTGCCGCTGTTCCTCATCTTCAGCAAGGTCGACGCGACCAACACGTTCTGGTCGGTGTTCCTGCCCAGCCTGGTCAACCCGTTCGGCGTCTACCTGGCCCGGATCTACGCCACCGCGAGTGTGCCCGACGAACTGCTCGAAGCGGCCCGCATCGACGGGTCGGGCGAGGTGCGTACGTTCTTCAAGGTCTCGACCCGGCTGATGTTCCCGGCCCTGGTCACGATCTTCCTGTTCCACTTCGTCGCCGTCTGGAACAACTTCCTGCTCCCGCTGATCATGCTCAGCGACGAGCGGCTGTTCCCGGTGACGCTCGGCCTCTACACCTGGAACACCCAGGTGAACCAGATCCCCGAGCTGCGCGGCCTGGTGATCGTCGGCGCCCTGCTCTCGATCACACCGCTGGTGGTCGCGTTCCTGCTGCTCCAGCGGTTCTGGCGCAACGGCCTCGGTGCCGGCGCCGTCAAGTAATCCCACCCCTGAAAAGGAATCGCCATGCGTAAACGCCTTAGCGTTTTACTGGTTTCGGTGCTGGCCCTGTCGGCCTGCGGCTCCGGCGGAGACACGGCCGACACCGACACCGCGGCCGCGTCGTGCGCCCCCTCGTCCGGCCCGGTCACGCTCACCTACACGACCTGGATCCCCGGGATCGAGAAGGTGGTCAAGGCCTGGAACGACAAGAACCCGAACATCCAGGTCAAGGTGCAGACCGGTCCCAACGGCAACGGCGGCACCTACGCCAACTTCTTCAATCAGCTGAAGGCGGGCAACACCCCGGACCTGGGCCACATCGAGTACGACGCCCTGCCGAGCTTCCGCGTACAGGATGGGCTCTTCGACGTTGCGCAGTGTGACATCGTCGCGAAGGCCAAGGACCAGTTCATCCCGTGGACGTGGAACCAGGTCAGCTTCGGCGACGCCAAGTCGGCCTGGGGCGTCCCGCAGGACTCCGGCCCGATGGCCCTGTTCTACCGGGCCGATCTCTTCGAGAAGAACGGCATCGCGATCCCCAAGACCTGGGACGAGTACGCCGCCGCGGCCGAGAAGGTGAAGGCGGCCGGCGGTTACATCACCAACTTCTCGCAGAGTGACATCAACCAGTTCGCGGGCTTCGCGTGGCAGGCCGGCGGGCGCTGGTTCGCCAACGACGGCCAGCAATGGACCGTGAACCTGACCGACGACAAGACCAAGAAGGTCGCCGACTACTGGCAGAACCTGATCAGCAAGAAGCTGGTCTCGACGGTCCCGCCGTGGACCACCGAGTGGGACAACGCCTACAACTCCAGCTCGGCCTGGACCTGGGTCTCCGCGGTGTGGGGCGCCAACTCGATCATGAGCGGCGCGCCGAAGACAGAAGGCAAGTGGCGGGTCGCCCCGATGCCGCAGTGGGACGCGGGTTCGACGGTCGCCGGAAACTGGGGCGGCTCGGCCACCGCTGTGTTCAAGAACTCAAAGCACCCGTACGAGGCCGCGCAGTTCGCGCTGTGGCTGAACACCTCGGAAGAGGCGTTGGCCCTGCTCAACCAGGAGGCGCAGCTCTACCCGGCGACCACCGCGGGCACCAAGCTTCCGTTCCTGGCCAACCCGGTCAAGTTCTATGGTGACCAGAAGATCTACGAGATCTTCGCGCAGGCTGCCACGCAGGTCACGCCGGACTTCACCTGGGGTCCGACGATGACTTCCACGTACGCCAACGCCTCGGACGGATTCAAGGCGGCGGTGTCCGGCAACGGCACTCTGAGCGACGCCCTCGCGGCGGCCCAGAAGCAGACGGTCGAGACCCTCAAGTCACAGGCCATCCCGGTCAAGGAGTAACAAGCGTTGTTGATCCACCTGCAGGCCGCGGGCACCAGTTTCGTCCTGGACGCCCGCGGCCCGCAGCCGCCTTCGGTCGTGCACTGGGGGGCCGCGCTCGGCGACCTCACCGACGACGACCTGGCTGCGCTCGCCGAGGCGGCCGTGCCCGCCGTCCCACCCAGCTCGCTCGACACGCCGCCGCGGCTGTCCCTGCTGCCCGCCCTCGGTGACGGCTGGAGCGGGCGGCCCGCTTTCGCCGGTACGGGCCGGCCGCGCTGGCGCTTGCGGGACGTGTCGCGGCCGTCTCCCGGATCAGTGCTGGTCACGCTGGTGGCTGCCGGGTTGGAGATCGCCACCGAGGTCGAGCTGAGCGCACAGGGAGTGCTGCGCCTTCGGCACCGGCTGTCGTTCGACGGCGACGGGGAGTTCTCCCTCGGCTCGCTCGCGGCTGTGCTGCCAGTGCCCGCACGCGCGACCGAGGTGGTGGATTTCGGCGGTCTGTGGGCGTACGAGCGCCGGCCGCAGCGCACTTCGCTGGCTTTCGGCGCCTGGACCCGTGAGACCCGTCATGGACGACCGGGGCATGACGACCCGTACCTGATGATGCTCGGAACTCCCGGGTTCGATTTCCGGGCGGGCGAGGTGTGGGCCGTGCACCTGGCGTGGAGCGGGGACAAGCAGTTGTGGGCGGAGCGCTCGACGCTCGGGCCGACGGTGCTCGGGTCCGGGGAGTTGCTCGCGCCGGGCGAGGTGCGGCTCACGGCCGGGGAGTCGTACACCACGCCTTGGACTGTCGCGGTGTGGTCGGCGACCGGGATCGACGGGATCTCGGAGCGGCTGCACGAGTGGATCCGGTCGCGGCGGGCGCCGCTCAAGCCGCGGCCCGTCGTGCTGAACACGTGGGAAGCGGTGTACTTCGACCAGAGCCTCGCGCGTCTCGAACCGCTCGTCTCGGCGGCGGCTTCGGTCGGGGTGGAGCGGTTCGTTCTCGACGACGGCTGGTTCCTCGGGCGCACGGACGATCGGCGGGCGCTGGGGGACTGGACGGTCGATCCACAGCGATGGCCGTCCGGGCTCGGGCCGCTGATTGAAGCGGTCCACTCGCGCGGGATGGACTTCGGGTTGTGGGTGGAGCCCGAGATGGTGTCGCCCGACTCTGTGCTGGCGCGGGAGCATCCCGACTGGATCCTCGGCGGGCCGGACGCGGCGACCTGGCGGCATCAGCTCGTGCTCAACCTGGCCCTGCCATCCGCGTACGCCTATGTGCTCGACAGTTTGAGCGCGCTGCTCACGACGTACGACATCGCGTTCCTGAAGTGGGACCACAACCGGGACCTGCTGCAGGAAGGGTCGGCGCACGCGCAGACGACGGCGCTGTATCGGCTGCTGGGGGAGCTGCGGCGGCGGTTCCCGGCGCTCGAGATCGAGAGCTGCGCGTCGGGCGGAGCGCGCATCGACCTGGGGATCGTCGACCTGGTCGACCGGTTCTGGACGTCGGACACGAACGACGCGCTCGAACGGCAGCAGATCCAGCGGTGGACGAGCGTTCTGATGCCGCCGGAACTGCTCGGCTCGCACGTCGGCGCCCCGACCACGCACATCACCGGGCGCACCGAGGCGCTCTCGTTCCGCCTGGCCACGTCGTTGTTCGGCCACGCCGGCATCGAATGGGACCTGACGACAGCCCCTGAGGCCGACCGTGCACAGATCGCCGCCTGGGTGCGCGAATACCAGCAGAGACGCGCACTCCTGCACGGCGGAACGCTCATTCGCTCAAACGGAGACGACCCCTCAGTTCTCGTCCACGGGGTGGTGTCGCCCGATCGGCGTTCGGCGCTCTACGCCCTCGTGACGCTGCGCGCGCCCGCCTCGGCTTTGCCCGAGCCCGTGCGTTTCCAAGGCCTTGATCCCGTACGCCGTTACACCGTGCGCCCGCTCCTGCTGGGCTCGCAGCCCCGGACGTTGCAGGACGCGCCGCCCCCGTGGCTGGTCGCCGACGGGGTGACGCTGCCGGGCCGGGTGCTCGCCGAGGTCGGCCTGCCACCGTCGCTGCTGACCCCCGAACAGGCCCAGCTGTTCACGGTGGACGCCGAACCCGCCTGATTCGGTCGCCACCCCCTCGGTCGCCGCCGACACCCGTCGCACGCTCTCGTCAGTCACGGCAGCAGGCTGTCCCCGACCAGCGACAAAACCTGGCCTGTGCTTCGCCGTCCGGGTGAGGGACAGTTGAACGAACGCGCACCGGTCGTCCACAGGCGGGTCGCGTTCCGGAAGGGCGTCCGGGGGTCCGATGAGCACACAAGACACGGTCGTCGCCATCGGCGGCGGCGATGATCTGATCGAGCGGGCGGGACGCTGGCTCCTGGCCAAGGTGTGGCTGGGCTGCCTGTTGTCCGGCGGATACGCGGCGGGAAATCACTTCGGCTGGCCACAGGGCGTGCGTGCGCTGACGGCGTTGCTCGCCGCGGTGGCCCTGGCCGCCGTTGCTGTCTGGCTCCCGTTGTGGACAAGACAGCGGCCGAGCGGCGTCGCCGTTGTGGATATCGGGGTGCGCGCGCTGGCGTGGGCAGGATTGACCATCTCCGTGGCCGGCCTGCTCGCCGGCTCCCCGGCGGTCGGAGCGGTCGCCGGCGCGCTGCTGCTCAGCACCGCGTGGCGCACCTTCGGAGACAAGCTCGTCCACCCCGCCCGATGCCCCGGCTGCGGCCACCGCCCGGCCGCTGGGTCCGAGACCCGCTGGCCGGCGACGGCGGCCGCCGAGTCCCGCCGGGTGGACGGCGGGATCTCGGCGGGTCCGTCGGTCAGGCGACCGTCGCGGGGAAGCGTTCCCAGACGCGGTGGCGGCTCAGCAAGCCCTGCACCTCGGTCAACGCCGCCTCGCCCGAGTCGGCGCTGACGACGCCGGGGGTTTCGGCGATCCCGGCCTGCGCGAGCACCTCGGCGCCGGCACCCCACGCGCCGATCGCCTTCGCGTGGCGCCATGCCTCCTCGACGAGAAGCAGGACCCGCGGGTCGACGGTCGCCGAGTCGGAGGCGCCGGCTTTCGAGTCCCGCGCGGGGATGGCGTCGGGTGCCGGGGCGGGTGCGCCGGCCAGCAGGATCGTGTCGAACTCGACCGAGCGCGCGGTCGCGAACGTGCGCTGAACGGGCACTCCGTCAACCGTTCCGCCGTGCGGGGCGATCACGAGCGGGACCATCTTGGCCGCGAACGCCGCACTGCGTACGGCGGCCAGGTCGCTCAGATCGCCGGCCGGGTCGACGACGATGCCGACGACGCGGCCGTCCGCGGGCCACTCGCCGCCCACCTGCGACAGCGTCGGGCTGGGGGTGACCTCGGGCAGGTCGACGGTCGGCGTGGGCGCGGGCAGGCCCAGCCCGGTGGCGACCTGTTCGCACAGCACCGGGTCGATGTTGGCCAGGCACTGGAGCTGACGTTCCTTGACGGCCTGCTCGTAGCACTTGGCCAGTTCGAACGTGTACGCGCGAATGATGTGCTCTTTTTCCACAGGCTGCATGCTCAGCCAGAAAAGGCGTACCTGGCTGTAGTGGTCGTCGAAGGACACCGGGTTCTCGCGGATCTTCGTCGCCTCGGCCACCCGTACGGGAATGTCGAGGAACCCATCTTCGGTGGTGAACGGGTTGCCGCCGTCGAGCGAGTTCGGGCGGTACGGGGCCACGCCGCCGTGGACGGCGTGCTGGTGGAAGCCGTCACGCAGCATGTCGTTGACCGGGCAGTGCGGGCGGTTGATCGGGATCTGGGAGTAGTTCGGGCCGCCCAGACGGGTGAGCTGCGTGTCGACGTACGAGAAGAGCCGGCCCTGCAGCAGCGGGTCGTTGGTCACGTCGATGCCGGGCGGCATGTGGCCGAGGTGGAAGGCGACCTGTTCGGTCTCGGCGAAGAAGTTCGTCGGGACGGCGGTGAGCACCAGCCGGCCCACAGGCTGCACGGCTGCGAGCTCCTCGGGCACGATTTTGGTCGGATCGAGCAGGTCGATGCCGCCGAAGGTCTCCTCGGGCGTGTCGGGGAAGACCTGGACGCCCAGCTCCCACTCGGGGAACGTGCCGGACTCGATGGCGTCGTAGAGGTCGCGCCTGTGGAAATCGGGATCCACACCCGCGGCGATCTGCGCCTCCTCCCAGTCGAGGGAGTGCACGCCGAGCTTGGGCTTCCAGTGGAACTTGGCCAGGACGGTCTCGCCGGCCTCGTTGATCAGACGGAAGGTGTGGACGCCGAAACCCTCCATCGTCCGGTACGAGCGGGGGATCCCGCGGTCGGACATGTTCCACATGGTGTGGTGCTGCGCCTCGGTGTGCAGCGACACGAAGTCCCAGAAGGTGTCGTGCGCGCTCTGCGCCTGCGGGATCTCGCGGTCGGGGTGGGGCTTGCCGGCGTGGATGATGTCCGGGAACTTGATCGCGTCCTGGATGAAGAACACCGGGATGTTGTTGCCGACGAGATCGAACGTCCCCTCATCGGTGTAGAACTTCGTCGCGAAACCGCGCGTGTCGCGCACGGTGTCGGCCGAACCGCGCGATCCGAGAACTGTGGAAAACCGTACGAAGACCTTGGTCTCTTTGTCCTTCGCCAGGAAGCCGGCCTTGGTGATCTCGGAGCCGGTGCCGTAGCCGGTGAAGACGCCGTGCGCTCCGGCGCCGCGCGCGTGCACGACCCGCTCCGGGATGCGCTCATGGTCGAAATGCGTGATCTTCTCGCGGAAGTGGTGGTCCTGGAGCAGGATCGGTCCGCGCGGCCCGGCCTTGAGCGAGTGGTCAGTGTCGCGCAACCGGGCGCCCTGAGCGGTGGTGAGATATTCGCCCTGCTGAGAATTCGCGATCTTGGGGGCGCGGCTGGGGACGCCGGTCGGCGTGACGGTCTCGGGGGCGTCCTGCTCGCTCTTGGGCGGCAGAGGCTCGCGGGGCGTGGTCGGCTCCTCGACCGTGGGCGTTCCGCTGCCGGGGGCACCGGGAATCCGGTCACCCAGCGCTTCGGACACCTTGGCGGCGGCCGCCTTCGCTGCCTTCTTGACCGCCTTGGCGGGCTTGCTGGCTACCATGTCGGCACTCCTCGAATAGTTGCTGTGGGGCAACGGCTACCCGAGCAATCGGAGGGCAAACTTGAACCAATCAGAAAAAAGCACCTCGCGTTCGCAGGATTGATGGCCGCGGCCACCTGTGTCTGGAGCGCTCGCGGCCGTGCGCACGGCCGGCTGGCCGCCTGTGGAGGAAACGCTCACTGCTGCCGTTAGGCTTTCGGGCTGTGAAGCGTGGTGAGGCGGTTGACCCACGCCCGGGGTCGAAACTGAGCCTGGGCCTTGAACTGCGCCGGGCGCGCAAGGCGTTCGGATTCCCGCCTGTCACACGGGCTCGCAAAGGCGGCGCACTCGGGGTGACCGCCGACCTCAGCCCCGAACGGCTGCTCGTGGCGTACGCGAATGGAATCTTCCCCTGGCCGACCTCGGGGGTGCCGATGATTCCGTGGTTCTGCACGAATCCTCGGACCGTGCTCGTGCCCGCGCAGATCACGGTCAGCCGCAGCCTGCGCAAAGACCTGCGCCGAGCGCCCTTCACCACCACCTTCGACCAGGCCTTTCCCGAGGTGATCGCGGCCTGCGCGAGCATGCCGAGGCGGGAGGGCAGCACGTGGATCACGCCCGCCATGATCGCCGCCTACACCCGGCTGCACGAACTTGGATTCGCCCACTCGGTCGAAGCCTGGAACGGGGATCGGCTCGTCGGCGGGCTCTATGGCGTGTCGCTGGGAGCGGCCTTCTTCGGCGAGTCGATGTTCCATCTCGAGTCGGACGCGTCGAAGGTCGCCCTCCACAGGCTGCTCGACACTGTCCGGGCCTGGGGTTTCCACCTGGTCGACTGTCAGATGATGACCTCCCACGTGCGCCGGATCGGTGCGCTCGAGTGGGAGCTCGACCACTTCCAGGAACGCCTCGAAGCGGCCCTGGCCGAGGAGACGCGGCGCGGCCCCTGGCCCGCCGACCCGGCGCCGGTCGACCGGGAGATCCTCGTTCAGACGTGATCCGGGGGCACCGGGCCGGTTGAGTCGCGGACGATCAGGGTGTGGCCTGTAGAGCGGCGGCGCGGGCGGGCGGCCAACGGGCGTAGCGCCAGGGCCAGGGCCATCTTGCCCATCTCGGTCATCGGCAGGCGGATCGTGGTCAGGCTGGGGGCCAGGTCGGCCGCTACCGAGACGTCGTCGAAGCCGACCACGGACATGCGCTCCGGAACGGGTACGCCGCGGGCGCGCAGTGTGGACAACACGCCGATCGCCATCGCGTCGTTGAGCGCGATGATGGCCGTTGTGGACGGGTGATCGCGCAGAATTCGCTCAGTCGCGGCCACTCCGCCGTCGCGGGTGAACTCGGTGTGGACAACCGGGAGTCCGTCCATCGACAGACCCGCCTCACGCAGGGCCGACGCCACGCCGGCCATTCTGTCCACAACCGTGTTCAGTTCGGCCGAACCCGAGGCCAGCGCTATGCGGCGGTGCCCGAGCGACAGCAGGTGCCGGCCGATCTCGCGCCCGCCGGCCTCGTTGTCGGGCAGCACCGCGTCGACCCCGAGCGTGTGGCGGCCGATCACCGCGACCCGCCCCCCACCGCGTACGAAAGTGGAAAGCTCGTCGCGGGCCGCGGCCTCGTGCCGTGCGTCGGCGAAACCCGAACCGGCGACGATGATGATGCGTACGCGCTGGTTGATGAGGTGGCGGATCTGGCGCAGCTCGTGCTCGGGGTCGCGGCCGGAGTGGCAGATCTGCACGAGCAGCCCCTGCTCGTCGGCGACCCGGATGACGCCCCCGGCGATCTCGGAGAAGTACGGGTCGTCGACCTGGTGCACGACCAGCCCCACTGTAGAGCTGGCCCCGCCGGCCAGAGTCCGGGCGTACGGGTTGGCGACGTATCCCATCTCCTCGGAGATCCGGCGGATGCGGGCCGCTACCTCTTCGCTCACTCCGTCGCGGCCGGCCAGCGCACGGGAGGCGGTGGCCAGCGAGACGCCGGCGCGTTCGGCGATGTCGACGAGGCGCAGCCTCACACCGGGCTTGGGCATGTGTTAACTCTCCCCAAGACATAGCCGTCAATGTTTCTAGGGTGTTGCAAGTGACGCATCGATCACTTTAGGCTACGTAAGCGCTTTCGCAAGCGCTTACGTCCCGGCGAGGTCCGGCAAAGGAGCTGCGAGCAATGCGTTCACCCGCTAGACGTACATCCTGGGCCCTGGCGCTCAGCGCGACCCTGTTCCTGACCGCCTGCGGAGGCGGAGACGAAGGCGGCGAGGGCAAGAGCAGCGACGATCCGATCGTCGTGGGCATCTCGCTGCCGCTGACCGGGGATTTCTCCGAGCCCGGCAAGGGCGTCCAGGAGGGGTACGAGGCCTGGGCCAAGATAACGAACGACAAGGGCGGTCTCCTCGGCGGCCGCAAGATCGAACTCAAGATCCTCGACGATCAGTCCAACGCGGACCGGGTCGTCGCCGACTATGAACAGCTCATCGGCAGCGACCAGGTCGACCTGGTCGTCGGTCCCTTCTCGACCCGTCTCGTGGTGCCCTCGGCCCGGGTCGCGCAGGAATACGGCATGCTCTTCGTCGAGCCGGCCGGCGCCGCCGCCGAGGTCTTCAACCAAGGTTTCAAGAACCTGTTCTACGCGGCCCCGGCCGTCGCCGACGACCACTACAACCACCTGGCCGAATACCTGCTCGCACTGCCTGCGGACAAGAAGCCGAAGACCGTGGCGTACGCGGCGATGGACGACCCGTTCGCACAGGGCACGGCGTACGGCTTGAAGAAGAAGCTGGAAGCGGGCGGCGTCAAGACCGTTGTGAACGAGGTCTACCCGCCCAACACGACCGACTTCGGCAGCATCGCGGCGAAAATCGCGGCGGCCAAGCCCGACATGGTGGTCGGCGGCTCGCAGTACCAGGATGGCGTCAACCTGATCGTCGCCCTGCAACAGCTGAACTATCAGCCGAAGCTGGCCGCTTTCTCCACCGCCCCGACCAGCCCCGAGTTCGCCAAGGCGATCGGCAACAAGACGGAGGGCATCCTCTCGCCCACCGGCTACAGCCAGGACGCGCCCTACCCGAGCAACAAGGAGTTCGTGGAGAAGTTCACGGCCCAGTTCGGCAAGGCGCCCGAGGAGGACCAGGCCAACGGCTACACCACCGGCCAGGTCGTCGCGGCGGCGGTCGAAGCGGCGGGCTGCGCCGAGCAGGGGGAATGCCAGCAGAAGCTGATCGACTGGCTGCACGGCAACAAGGTCGAGACGGTCGTCGGGCCGCTCTCGTGGGACGCGACCGGCAAGCCGCAGGGCGCCCACATGATCCAGCAGTGGGTCGGCAACGACATCAAGATCGTGCTCCCGGCCGACGCCAAGGAGGCCGAACTGATCTATCCGAAGCCGGCCTGGTGATCCGCTGATGCCGTCCGGTGCGCTGCTGTTCCAGAGCATCATCCTCGGTCTGCTCCTCGGCGGGCTGTACGCCCTGCTCGCCGCGGGGCTGACCCTCTACTTCGGCATCATGCGCGTGGTGATGATCGCCCACTCGGCGTTCCTCATCCTGGCCGCCTATCTGGCCTGGTGGACCCACTCCCGGCTGGGGATCGACCCGCTGCTGTCGATGGTGGTGACCGTGCCGTTGTTCTTCGGCGCGGGGGTGCTGCTGCAACGAGGCCTGCTGTCCCGGCTGCGCCCGGCGACGCTCACGATGATGTCGGTGCTGATCACCTTCGCGATCGCTCTGTGCATCGAAGGCCTTCTCGGGTACGCCTTCTCGGGCACCCAGCGGCGCATCCAGCTCGGTTACGGCACGGCCAGCTTCGACCTCTTCGGTGCGCGGGTGGCCGTCGTCAAACTGATCGCGTTCGGTTTGGCGACGGTCTCGCTCGCCGCGCTCTACCTGTTGATGAAACGCACACAGTTCGGCTGGGCGTTGCGCGCGACGATCCAGCACCGCGACGCGGCCCGTCTGGTCGGCATCGACACCGAACGCACAGCCGGTTTCGGTTTCGGACTGGGACTGGCCACGGCGGCGATCGGCGGCACGGCGCTGGCCCTGGACACCACCATCTACCCGTCCCTGCACTGGCACTGGATCGGCCCGCTCATGGCGATCATCGTCGTCGGCGGTCTGGGCAGCGTCGCCGGCGCCGCCGCGGCCGCGTTGCTGCTGGGCCTGGCGCAGAGCCTGCTCCAGATCCCGATGGGCGCGACGTGGGCCCAGACGGTGTTCTACGTGGCGTTGTTCGCCACCCTGGCCGTCCGGCCGCAGGGATTCTTCGGAGGCCGCCTTGCCCAACGCTTCTGACGCCGCCTCGACGCCCGCCGCCGAGCAGCCGTCGGGCGCCGCGCCGACGCCCGCCGCGCAGCCGTCGCACGCCGCTCTGCCGTCGGGCGCCGCGCCGACGCCCGCCGCCGCGCAACCGTCGGAGGCCGCCCCGGCCCCCGGCGCCGCTTCGAGCTTCAGAACTCCGAGCAACTGGCTGCCGTTGGGGGCTGCGGCCTTGCTGATCGTGGCAATCCTGGTTTTCCCCAGTCTGGCGCCTAACCCCTACATCCTGTCCACAGGTGTGATCGTTCTGAATTGGGCTGTGCTCGCGACGGCCTGGAACTTCGTCGGCGGGTTCACCGGGTATATCTCGCTCGGGCACGGGGCACTGGCCGGCCTGGGCGGATATGCGACGGGGTTGCTCGTCGCCAAGGCTGACATGCCCAGCTTCGTCGCCCTCGTGGTCGCCGCGCTGCTAGTGGCCGCGCTGGCGATACCGATCGGGTTTGCCGCTTTGCGCGTTCGCGGGGCTTCGTTCGTGATTGTTTCGATCGCTCTGGTGCTCATTCTGCTGCTCGTTTTCCAGAGCTGGTCGTCGGTGACGGGCGGTTCGCGCGGGCTCGTGGTGCCGCGTCCGTTCCCGGGGATGCTGCGGCCCGAGCATCACCGGGTCTTCTTCTTCCTCTACGGCGGGCTGCTGTTGCTCGCGTTGCTCACCTGGTGGCTTCTCGACAGGTCGCGGTTCGGCATGGGCCTCAAGGCGATCCGCGAGGACGAGGACAAGGCCGAGTCGCTCGGTACGCCGACGTTCGCCTACAAGTTGACCGTCTTCGTCATCTCGGCCGCGTTCACCGCGCTGGCCGGCGGGCTCTACGCCCTCTGGTTCGGCGATCTCGACCCGGTGTTCCAGTTCTCGGTGCTGACCGGTTCGTACATCGTGTTGATGGCGCTGCTCGGCGGTGTGCGCAACCTGTTCGGGCCGCTGCTCGGTGCGCTCGTCGTGGGGATCGCGCTCGAATACTTCAAGGTCGAGTTCGGCAACAGCCCGCTGCACCTGGTCACGACGGGCCTGCTGCTCGGGCTCGTCGTCATGTTCATGCCCGACGGCGTGATCCCGTCGCTGACCGCGCTTGTGCAACGGCTGCGCAATCGCGAGGCGAGCTCGATCCGCGAGGTCACGGCAGCAGATCTGGCCGAGCAACGTCGCCGCGAACAGGAGGGGGTCAATTCATGACGATGCCCGCGGTGGTGCGACATGCGCGTTCGGGCGACCTGCTCATGACTGCGCAGACGGTTGGGCGAGTTGTGCGTGAGAGGGCTTGCTCATGACGCTGCGGACTGAGGGGTTGCGGAAGGCGTTCGGCGGCGTGGTCGCGCTGGACGGGGCTGATGTCGAGTTTCTGCCGGGCAAGGTGAACGCGCTGATCGGGCCGAACGGCAGTGGCAAGACGACGTTCTTCAACTGCGTCACTGGGATGATCAAGCCGGACGAGGGGCGGATCTTCTTCGGGGAGCGGGACCTCACCGGTCGGGCGCCGCACGTCGTCGCTCGGGCCGGGGTCGGGCGGACGTTTCAGCTCTGCCGGGTGTTTCCGCGCATGACGGCGGTCGAGAATGTGCTCGCGGCTGTTCGGCCGGGCGGGTTGTTGCGCGGTTTGCGCAGTGCACATCGCCGCTCTGAGATCGAACGCGCACACAACTGGCTCACGCGGCTCGGCATCGAGCACCTCGCCGAGGCCGAGGCGCGCAATCTGTCGTGGGGCCAGCAGAAGCTGCTCGAGCTGGCCGGTGTGCTGATGGGTGAGCCGCAGACGATCCTGCTCGACGAGCCGGCCGGTGGCGTCAACCCGGCTCTGCTCGATCGCATCGGAACGCTGGTGCGCGAATTGAACAGTGAAGGCCGCACGTTTGTGATCGTCGAACACAACATGGACCTCGTCATGAGCATCAGCGACCACATCGTCGTGTTCGACCGCGGACGGCCGATCGCGGCCGGCCCGCCCGAGCGGATCCGCACCGACGAACGAGTGCTGGGGGCCTACCTTGGTGTCTGAGATCGAGCTGGTCGACGTCCAAGCCGGCTACGGGCGAGCGGCTCCGGTGTTGCGCGGCTTCAGCGTCGCGGTCCCCGCCGGTTCCGTGGTCTGCCTGGTCGGGCCGAACGGGGCGGGCAAGTCCACGGTTCTGAAGGTGGCCAGCGGTCTGCTCGGTCCGCGAGAGGGCCGGGTGCTCGTCGGTGGCCAGGATATGACCGGGCAGGGGCCGCAGAAGATGCTCGCGGCCGGGGTGGCGCTCGTCCTTCAGGGCCACAGCGTGTTCCGCGAGATGACCGTCGAGGAGAACGTCTTGCTCGGCGGCTACACGCTCACCGACAAGGCCAAACGCGCAAAACGTGCAGCTTTTGTGAAGGAACTGTTCCCCGTGGTGGGGGAGCGCTGGCATTCGCTCGCCGGGCTTCTTTCGGGTGGACAGCAGAAGCAGGTCGAGTTTGCGCGTTCGCTCATGGTCGATCCCAAGGTCGTGCTGCTCGACGAGCCGTCCATGGGTCTCGACCCCAAGGCCACGAGCACGATCTTCGAGCAGGTCGCCCGGATGCGCGATGCGGGCACGGCCGTCCTGCTGGTCGAGCAGAACGCGCGGCGTGCCCTGCAGACCGCAGACCTGGGCTGTGTGCTCGACCTTGGGCGCGTGCACATCTCCGGCCCGGCGGCCGACCTGCTGGCCGACCCCCAGCTCGGCGAGCTCTACCTGGGCGGCCGCCCCGCCGAGAAACCACCGGTGCGATAGCCGAACCGCACTGCGAACGCTCCGTCCACAAACCAGCAGTTGGCTGGTCGAACCTGACCGCGAACGCTCTGTCCATAACCGGCAGTTGGCTGGTCAAACCGCACCGCGAACGCACCGTCGAGAACAGCCAGGCCCCCCGCGAGACTCTCGGCGGCCGATGCCGTCGAGCGACCACCTGTCAGCCAGCAGATGAGAGGTGCTCCACATGCGAAGAACCGGACGCGTCGCCGTTGCTGTCGCCGCGGTCCTGGCGGCCGCCGCGGCATCGACGCCCGCGTCGGCCGGCGGTGATCCTGGGCCGCGCGACGTCCATCCGTCCCTGCGATCGAGTCTGGTCGCCTTCTACGACTTCGATCATCCGATGCGCGGCGACCCCGCGCTCGAACAGGACCAGGGCCGCTCCAGCACCGAGATCGAGCTGGTCAACGGCGGGGCGGCCATGCGGGTCGCCGACCGTGCCTATCCCGGGGGTGGGCGCGTTCTGCAGACCCGGCAGGTCAACCCGGGCGTTGCCGGCAACGACGACTGGAAGGCCGGCATCTATTCGGCCAGCGGAGTGCGCACATTGCGCGCTTTCAACGCCGTCGAGGGCACGACCGTGATGGGCTGGTTCAAGCGCAGCATGGACGGCCCGGCCGCCGGCTTCAACGCGATCGGACTGGCCGGCGTCCTCACGGGCGATTCCGACGGGCACGGCGTGCGGGCTCTGCTCGAACTCATCGACGTCAACGGTGAGCTGAAACTGGTTGCCCTCGGCCGGCGGATCGACGGCGGGAACTCGCAGACCTTCGCGGCCAACGAGGACTGGCGCACGCTTCTGCCCAAGGACAAGTGGGTGCACTTGAGCGCCACGTTCGACTTTTCCACAGGCACCATGGCGCTGTACCGAAACGGTATCGCCGTGCCCGGCTTCTATACCCGCAGCGACGACCCCTGGCTGGTCAACGGGCCCGGTCCGCACGTGACCACGGCCTCCGACCCGCGCGGCATCAAGATCGGCGGGAGTTTCCCGCAGAACACGCTCGAACGCAATCCGTGCGACTGCCGCATGGACGCGCTGATGTTCCTCGACCGCTCGCTCTCCCCCCGCGAGGTCGCGACCCAGTACCGCACGATGATCCGCTAGGAGTCCCCATGCGAAAACTCGTACTGGCCGCCGTAGGCGCGGTGCTTCTGTCCACATTGGTTGGTGTTCCGGCGTACGCCGCTGACCCGGCCGCGATCTCCGATCCGGTTCCCACCGAGCCGGTCACGTCGAAGCTCGGTCTCGTGCTGACCGAATACGCGCAGTTCCCCAAGAGCGAGACGAACCCGCCGCTGATCGACCAGCGGCTGAACCGGGTCGCCCGCATCAACACGATCATGGAGCTGCCCGACGGATCCGGCCGCCGTGCCGTGCCCGACCTCAACGGCAACCTCTACCTGGTGAAGAACGGTGTCCCGCACGTCTACCTCGACGTCGCCGCCACGTTCGCCCCGCAGTTCTTCTCGGGCCGCGGCCTCGGGCAGGGCTTCGGATACGTCGCGTTCCACCCCGACTTCCAGCGCAACGGCCAGTTCTACACGATCCACACCGAGCAGGCCTCGCTGACCACGGCGGTGCCTGACTACCGCCAGACGAATGTGCTCTTCCACGGCGTCATCAACGAGTGGAAGGCCACGAACCCGGCCGCCGACACGTTCGAGGGCACCCATCGCGAGGTGTTGCGGGTCGGCTTCGGCGGGCAGATCCACGGCATCCAAGAGATCAACTTCAACCCGACCGCGAAGCGCGGCAGTGCCGACTACGGCAAGCTCTACCTGGCTGTGGGCGACGGTGGACAGGGTGTGAACAACACCGATCCACAGAACCTGGCCCTGCCGCACGGCAAGCTCATCCGCATCGACCCCGCGGGCAACAACTCACCCAACGGCAAGTACGGCATCCCTGTGGACAACCCGTTCGTCGGGCGCGAGGGGGCCGCGGGCGAGATCTGGGCGTACGGCTTCCGCGACCCGCACCGGTTCAGCTGGGATCGCGGCACCGGCAAGCTCTACCTCGGGCACATCGGCGAGCACTCCATCGAAGCCATCTACGAGGTGCGCCCTGGGGACAACTTCGGCTGGAGCGAGCGCGAGGGACGGTTCGTCTTCGACAAGACGCCGACCACACCGTGCGACCGGCTCTACCCGCTGCCGGCCGACGACAGCGGCTACGTCTACCCGGTCGCCGAATATGACCACAACCCCGCGCCCGGCTGGAACTGCACCTCGGACGTCGGCGTCGCGGTCGCGGGTGGCTTCGTCTATCGCGGCAAGAACGTGCCCGCGCTGAAGGGCAAGTACGTCTTCGGCGACCTCGTGGACGGGCGTGTGCTCTACACCGAGGCGAGCGAGATGCGGCGCGGCCGGGCCCCGGCGACGATCCACCGGCTCAACCTCTTCACCCCGGCGGGCATCCCCGTACGCATGCAGGACCTCTCCGGCCCCGGCGCGCCCGGCGATCCCAACCGGGTCGACCTGCGCTTCGGCACCGACGCGCAGGGCGAGCTCTACATCCTGGCCAAGGCGAACGGCAAGATCTGGAAGGTCACGGGCACCAGGACGTACGCCTCGGCGTTCGCAGGGCCGGCACTGACGATCCCCGCGCCGCGCGCGTCGAACTGGGCGCCGGTCACCCCGTCGAAGTGGCAGTTCAGCGGCGGTCAGGTCATCCTCGCCGAGGCCGGCGTTCAGCGGCCCGGCCCGCGACGGCCTTTCGAGTACGCCGTGCTGACCGCGGGACCGGTGTGGAAGTCGGTCGACATCAGGGCCCAGGTGCGGCTCGACGAACCGGTGGCGGTGACGAACCGCGACGTGATCATCGTGTTCGGATACCAATCCGACACGGAGTTCTACTACGCGCATTTGTCGACGGACAACACGATCCTTCCGCACAATGGCATCTTCAAAGTGAACAACGCCGACCGGGAGCGAATCGATTATCAATGGAACGGACGTTCACGCGGAGCGAACCCGGCCGTTGTGGATGAGCAGTGGCACAACGTGCGGGTCAAGCACCTGCCGGCCACGGGGGAGATCGCGGTGTATGTCGACGGGTCGAGCGATCCACTGATGACCGCGCGGGACACCACGTTCACGTCGGGCCGGGTCGGCTTCGGATCGTTCGACAACATCGGACGCCTGCGCGGCCTGATCGTCAACGGCACACCGGCCACCTCGTAACGGTTCGAGCTGATCACACGGCGGGCCGACGTCCCTCGAGGGGCGTCGGCCCGTTCGTGTGCAAGACGGTTGAGCGGTCGCTCAGGGCCGGGATGTCAGTCCTGGACGAAGCTGTTGAGCGATTGCTCAGGGTGGGGTGCTCGGCGCTGCAACGGGTGCTCAGAGCGCGTCGGCCCCGCCTGCGGGCGGCAGCAGGCCGGAGTCGTCAGCGACGGGAGGCTCGGTGGCAGCGGGTTCGGTCACGGCGGGTTCGGTCGCGGCGGGTTCGGCAGGCGTCGTGTCGGTCGGGACGGGTGTGGGCTCCGGGTTCACCGTGTCGGTCGTGGGTGCCGGGCCGGTCGTGTCGGCCGCCGATCCTGGGCTGGGCTCGTCGATCGGAGCGGTCGTCGGCGTCGGGAGCGGCGCCGGCTCGGTCGCGGCGGGCGTGGGCTCAGTGGCGGGTCCGGGCTCGGTGGTGGCGGGCTGGTCTGCGGCCGGTTGGCCGCCCCCGGACTGCGGGCCGTCTGGCTGTGGTGCGCCGGGCTGGGGAGCTTGCTGCGGTGCGCCGGGCGGGGGCACGAGTTGCGGGCCACCGGGCTCGCCGGTTGTGCCTGCGGGCCAGCCGTGGGCGCCGGGGAGGCCGTGGACGTCGCCCATGACGATGACGACGATCCTCGGGTCGCCGCCGCCCGGCCCGCCGGGGTGGACTGCATAGGGGGCGTTGGCGGCGCCCGTCGGCGCGTTCGGGTCGGGGTCGGCGGCGAGTGCGGATGACGCCGGGGTCAGTCCGAGGACCGCGGCTGCGGCCAGGCAGGCGCCGGCCGACAATTTCTTGCGCATCTCAAATTCCCTCCGGGACTACGTCAGGTCTGGGACAGCTCAGCACACCGAATGCGCTCGGCAAGCTCGATTCCGGCCATTGCCCGCAACGCTTTCCGGGGACCGGAAACTGCCCCGGAAACCCGCGGATAACGCTGTTCGGCCCGGGTATACGGGGTATCACGGGAGGACTTTCCCCGCGAATTCGGATGTCCGTGTTTCTTGTGGGGAAGGCCTCGGTTTCCGGTTCGGCGACGCGGGTACGGGCGGACCGTCGGCCTGGCTCGATGGAGTGCGTCGTCCCGGCGTACGGGAAGAAGGTCTTGATGGCCTGGATGGATGAGGTGCGGGAGCGTGCCCGGGCCCGGATCGAGCAGGCCCGTCAAGGGGTCGGTGCGCCGCCGTTCGCCGAGGACCCGCGGGTCACCCCGGTGGTGATGGTCGATGCCGCGCCGCGCGACGAGGACAATCTGGTGCCGCGGCCGATCCGGGTGGCCGCCGCCTGGGCCTGGCGCATCGTGCTGTTCTTCGCGCTCGGCTGGGTGCTGATCCGGGGGCTTTCGCACCTCGACGTGGTGCTCATTCCCGTGCTGATCGCGATCCTGCTGGCGGCGCTGTTCCAGCCGGTCTCGGCCTGGCTCGGCCGCCACGGCATGAGTCGTTCGCTGGCTGCGGCGCTGGTCGAGATCGGCGCGCTGATCATCGTTCTCGGCGGGCTGAGCCTGATCGTGAACACGTTCGTCTCGCAGATCGACACGCTCAGCTCGCAGGTCGGCGACGGGGTGCGCGAGGTGCAGGACTGGTTGGTCAGCGGGCCGCTGCACCTGTCCCAGCAGCAGATCGACGATGCTGTCTCGTCGGTGCAGCGTACGGTCACCGAGAACCGGGGCGCGCTCACCTCGGGCGCCGTGACCACCGCGACGACGGTCGGCGAGGTCGGGGCCGGCTTCTTCCTCACCCTGTTCACGCTGTTCTTCTTCCTGCGCGACGGCGACGCGATCTGGCGCTTCCTGTGCCGCCTGCTGCCGGCCCCGGCCCGCGTGCCGACCGCTCGCGCCGGGCACTACTCGTGGCACACGCTCGTCGCCTACGTGCATGCGACGGTTCTGGTGGCTTTCGTCGACGCGATCGGCATCGGGATCGGGTTGTTCGTGCTGAAGGTTCCGCTTGCCCTGCCGCTGGCCGCGCTGGTCTTCCTGGGCGCGTTCATCCCGGTGGTGGGGGCCACGCTCAGCGGCGCCGTGGCCGTGCTGGTGGCCCTGGTGGCGGTGGGGCCGGTGCGGGCGCTGATCCTGCTCGGCGTGGTCATCGCGGTGCAGCAGCTTGAAGGGCACGTGCTGCAGCCGCTCATCATGGGGCGCGCGGTGAACCTGCATCCGCTCGCGATCGTGCTGTCGATCGCCAGCGGCATCATCCTGGCCGGAATCGTGGGCGGGCTCATCGCCGTACCCACGCTCGCGGTCCTCAACACCGCGGTGCGTTACCTGGCCCATCATCCGAGCGGCGAGCCGACGCCCGATCGTGAACCACCGGGAACCACCGAGCCCGGGGACGACACCACGCCCGACGCACCGCCGCCGGGGCCGGACAGCCCGCCACCGGCCGAGAGCAGCGTGGACAAGCCGGCGTAGCCCTCGGGCTGACTCTCGGGGATTCCGCCTCCTCCCCGCTGTGCGCCTGCCTAGCGTCTTCGTAGCGGGGAGCATGTGCATGCACCCCTGTCACTATTGAAGATCTGCGATGGAGCCCCTAGGTTCATCAGTCACGGGGATCAACGGCCTGACCAGGACCGTGTCCTCGCCGGACCACGAGCCGGACCGACCGAGGAGGAACCTTGGAGACGCACCCGCGCCCGTCAGCGGTCAGCCGCCGTCGCATGCTGGCCATCGCGATGGGCGGAGCCGCGACTGTCGCCCTTCCCGCGCCCGCCTGGGCCGCGACCGGGCCGCGTCCCGGCGCCGCGAACCCGCCCACGTTGACCGGGCACGACATCGACGTGGCCAAGCGCGTGTCGGCGCGGCGCGCGCTCGAGCATCTCAAGGTGCTGTCGATCGGCATCGGGCCGCGCATCGGTGGCACGAAGTCGGAGCGGGTCGCGGCCGGCTACATCGGGGGCGTGCTCGACAAGCTCGGGTACGACGTGAACCTGCAGCCGTTCGCCGTGGCCGACAAGTTCCTGGCCCAGCTCAGCTCGCCGCGAGGGCTGCCGACCGACCTGAACTGGCAGGTCGGGGCGTCGCCGCACGCGAAGCTGGACACCAAGGTGCGCGGGGACGTGCTGGACGCCAAGCTGGGCGGCGAGGCCGACTACCCGGCCGACGTGACCGGCAAGATCCTGCTGATCGACTACGTGGCGGCGACGCGCGAGCAGGTCGTCGCGCTGGCCGTCGCGCGCAAGGCGGCCGCGGTGATCTTCCTGCCGGCCGACCTGGTCGAGCCGCGGCGGGCGTCGGCGTTCAGCCCGCAGCTGCCCGGGTTCGCCGAGACGCCGGTGGCGATCCCGGTCGTCGGGGTGGCGCAGGCGCAGAAGCACCGGCTGCGCGCTCTGCTCGCTTCGCGCAGGTTGCCGCTGACGCTGTCGACGACGGCGCACCGCGGTCTGACGTCGCACAACGTGATCGCCGACGCGCCGCGCCGCCGGGGTGCCCCGGCGGACGGGCCGGTGGTGATGGTGAGCGCCCACTACGACACGGTGATCGGCGCGCCCGGCGCGAATGACGACGGCTCGGGCACCGTGCTGTGTCTGGAACTTGCGCGCGTGTTGCGCAAGCTGCCCACGAACGCGCACGTGCGGTTCGCCCTGTGGGGATCGGAGGAGCAGGGGCTGATCGGGTCGCGCTACTACGTGGCCCAGCTGCCGCAGGCCGAGCGGGACCGGATCCTGGCCGTCTACCAGAACGACATGGTCGCCACCAGCTGGGACCCGGCCACGCGGTACTGGCTGCTGTCGTTCGACGGCCTGGCCAACCGGGCGACCGACGAGGTGACGGCGGCCGCCACGCGGCTCGGCTACCAGCCCCGGATCTCGCCGGTGACGCTGCGCGGCTCGAGCGACCACCAGTCCTTCCAGGAGGTCGGGATCGCCTCGGCCAACTTCTCGTGGCGCGGGGAGGAGTCGCCGGCCCTGCTGGAGCCGCCGTACCACAGCCCCGAGGACACGATCGCCAAGAACATCAGCCTCGAACGTCTTCAGGTGTCCCTCGAGCTGATCGGCTCCGCCGCCTACGCGACAGCGGTCGCCTGACCGTTCCGAGTTGCTGCCCCGCCGCCGCTGCCCTCGTTCGTCGACGGGCGGCTTCGGCGGGGCTGTTCGCTGTTCGAACCGACCCGTTGCGGAGAACTCAGTTCTCCTCGGGGGCGCCGCTGTTGCGTTCGGCCAGTGCGCGCAGGAGCGGCGGCGCGTCGTACTTGTCGAGGATGACCTCGATCAGGGTGAAGGCGTCGCCGGTGGCGGAGAACGCGTGCCGCAGGTCGGCCGCGGTTTCCGCGCGGTGGTAGTCGACCTTGTCGCCGGCGAGGGCGGTGACCAGGTTGGCCCAGTCCCACTCCGCGACGTCGTTGTAGGCGGCGTCCGGGCTCTGCAAGGCCCGCTCGATCGTGTAGCCGTTGTTGTTGAGCAGCAGGACGACGGGCTTGAGCCCGGCGGCGGCGATGGTGCTGAGCTCCTGCACCGTCATCTGGGCGGCACCGTCACCGATGACCAGCACGGGGCGGCGCTCCGGATCGGCCAGGCCCTGCCCCAGCACGGCCGGAAGCGCATAGCCGATCGAGCTCCAGATGGGCTGCCCCGAGAAGACGGTGTCCTCCGGCAGCCGCAGCGACATGGCGCCCCAGAACGACGTTCCGGTGTCGGCGATCAGCGCGGTGCCGCTGGGCAGCCACTCCTGAACGGCAGTCCACAGCGCGGCCTGGGTGAGCGGCGCGTGGTCGTCCACAGCAGCGCTGCTCGCGGTGGTCGCGGTGTGGGTGTCGTCCACAGGGGAGAAACGAACGTTCGCGCAGAGGTCGGCCAGAGCTTGGACGGCGTCGGGGAAGTGGACGTCGACGGGGGTGTCGTGACCGATCGTGGCGGTGGTTGTCCACAGATGGACGACCTGGTCGTCGCTCGGGCGGTGGGTGAAGAAGCCGGACAGCACGTCGCTGTTGACGGTGCCCAGCTCGATGACGAGGTCGGACGTCCGGACGATTGAGGCGGTTCTCTTGTCCACCATCGTGCCGGCGTAGTCGCCCCGGTGAAGCGGCTCGCTCTCGTCGATGACGCCCTTCGCGGCGATCGACGTGACGATCGGGATGTTCGCGGCGCGGGCGGCGGCGAGAACGGTGTCGCCGAGGCCGAACCGCGCGACGAGGTGCCCGACGACCAGCACTGGCCTGGTCGCGCCGGCCAGCAGCTCGGCCAACCGCACACGAAAGGCCTCGGACGGGGCCGGGGAGACGGTCAGTGGCCTGGACAGGGGAGCCGCGTCCACCGAGAGGTCGGCCAGGTCTTGCGGGATGCTCAGGTAGGCCGGTCGGCGGTGCCTCATCGCGGCGGTCAGGACCGCGTCGATCTGGTCGGTGGCGTGGGCGGCGGTCACGGTTTCCTGGTGGACGGTCACCTCGGCGTACGCCTTGGTGAAACGGCCGAAGATGCCGTCGGCCAGGGTGTGGTGGACCAGGCGGCCGGTGGCGACGGCGGCGGTGGACGGGCTGCCGGCGATGTGGACGACCGGCACGTCCTCGGCGGCGCTGCCCGCGATGGCGTTGAGGGCGCTGAGCTCGCCCACTCCGTAGGTGGTCACGATCGCGGCGAGGCCCCGGCTGCGGGCGTACGCGTCGGCGGCGTAGCCGGCGCCCAGCTCGTTCGGCGACCCGACCCAGGCCAGGCCGTCGACGGTCGCCATGTGGTCGAGCAGGGTGAGGTTGAAGTCGCCGGGCACGCCGAAGACGTGCGCGACCCCGCACTGGAGCAGGCGGCGGCCGAGATATTCGGCAAGCGTGACGGTGGTAGCCATGCCGAAAACCCTCGTCGCGAGGGCCCAGAATGAGCAATGTGACGAAAAACTGTTGAGCATCCTGCTCAGTCGGAGATCACATTCGCGGCGTGGCGGGATCAGGCTGATCATGCGGGTTCAGGGCGCGATTGTGCGCATGAATGGATGTAACCGAGCAGAAACACGCACGTGACGAAGTGCGGGCGAGGAAAGGAGAGCCGGGTGGGGAGGAGGAAACGGGGGTCAGGGCTTGCGGGCCACCGCTGCGAACTCGTCGGTCTCGCGGAGGTCGGCGCCGGGGGCGGGGCGCCAGCGGGCGCACGGAACCAGGCCCGGGTCGATCACCTCGAGCCCCTCCAGGAATCGGGCCAGCTGGTCAGGGTGGCGCAGGTGGTAGGACAGGGGTGCGTTCGCGTTCCAGACGCCGATCGCTGCTTCGAAGGCCGGGCCGTCGAGCACGTTGGTGCCGTCGGCGGTTACCAGATAGCTGCCGGAGGGCAGCGGGGCCAGCAGGCCACGGACGATCGACACCGCCTCGTCCAGGTCGGGGATGTGGCCGAGGATGTTGGTCAGGATCAGGGCTACCGGGCGGTCGAGGTCGAGGCCCGAGGAGGCGATGATCGAGCCGGGCTCGCGCAGGTCGGCGTCGAGGTAGACGGCCTCGCCGGTCAGGACCGCGTGGGCGTGGGCCAGCACGAGCGGGTCGTTGTCGACGTAGACGACCTGGGCGTCGGGGGCCACGGCGCGGGCGATCTGATGGGTGTGCTCGGCCGAGGGGATGCCCGTGCCGACGTCGAGGAACTGGCGTACGCCCGCCTCGGCGGCCAGGAACGTGACGGCGCGTTTGAGGAAGGCGCGCGACCCGCGCGCGACGGTGACGATATCGGGATAGAACTTCGCGAAGTCGTCACCGGCCGCGCGGTCGGCGTCGAAGTGGTCGGTGCCGCCGAGCCAGTAGTTCCAGACTCGGGCGGAATGGGGGACACCGGTGTCGAGCTCGGTCATCCCGTGAGTCTAGTTAGGACATAGCCGAGCCTCAATGGAAACGATCAGGCGCGCATGACCGTCGCGATCGGGATGCCGGCGGCGCGCAGGGCAGGGATGAAGCCGCCCAGGATGCCGGCGATCAGGCCCGCGATGATGCCGGCCACGCCCGCCTCCCACGGGAACTGGACGTCGCGCAGCAGCGGCTGGGAGTTGCCGACCACCATCGTCACGACCTTGAGGGCCGCGATGCTGACCCCGATCGCCGCGGCCGCCGTGAACAGCCCGGTCAGCAACGTCTCGGCCAGCACGATGCCGGCCAGCAGCGAGCGTGGCGTGCCGACCGCCCGGCGCAGAGCGAACTCCTCGACCCGCTCGCCGACCGTGGCCAGGCCGACGTTGAGGATGCCGGCGACGCCGATCAGCAGCACGAGCCCGGCCATCGCGAAGAAGATCAGCCGCATCAGGGAGAGCTGCTTCTCCTGCTCCTTGCGCGATTCCACGGTGTTGACGTACACCTCGTTGCCCAGCGCCTTGAGCTTCGCGCTGAGCACCTGCTCGACCGGGGAGCCGGGCGACATCATCAGGCGCAGTTCGCCGCCGGTGTTCGGGTCGGCCAGTTTCGAGGTGGGCAGCCACGTCGTGAGCTCGTCGATGCGTACATAGGCGCGGGGTTGATAGTCGCCGTCGTCGACGACGCCGACGAACTGGGGCGTGACGTTGGCCGCGGCGCCGCCGACGCGCATCTCGGCCGGCACGCGGTAGCGGTCGAACGCCTTGGCCGCCTCCTGGTTGAGCACCAGTTTGGGCGCCATCGACGGCACGGTCGAGAAGTCGAGCCAGCGCCCCGATTCGAGCCGGAACGGCCGGAACTGGCGTACGTCACCGGTGAGCGCGGTCAAGCGGACCTCGACGGCCTGCCCCTTGGTGCCGGACGCCTCCTGGCAGCCGTTCTGGTCGCAGACGACCGCCGAGCCCCAGTCCTGGTCGATCGGGGCCGCGTTCGGGTTGACCGGCAGCACGCCGGGTTCGCCGACGATGCCGCTCACGCCGAGCATCGCCACCGCGTCGGAGCGGCCCTTCACCGTCGAGACCACCGCATCGGCCGCCGACTGCTGCGTCGGCACGTCCATCACGCGCGTGCCGTCGTACCCCGCCTGCAGTTCCAGGTCGGCCAGCAGCGCGCGTTCGGCGATGCTGGCGCCGGCCTGCACCACGACGACCGCGAGCACCCCCAGGAACAGGCTGATCATCGACAGCAGGGTGCGCAGCTTGCGGGCGCGGATGCCCTGGATGCCGATGATCATCGAGGACCGGAACCGCCCGGAGAGCCGTCTCATCGCACCATCACCCGCTCGCTCAGCACGCCGTCGACCAGGTCGTGGATGCGTCCCATCCGGGCCGCGTGGTCCCGGTCGTGCGTCACCAGGATCAACCCGCATCCCCGATGGGTCGCTGACAGCAGGGCGTCGATCACGAGCGTTCCCGTCTCGGTGTCCAGGGCCCCGGTCGGCTCGTCGGCGAGCAGAATCCGAGGATTCCGTACGAGGGCACGCGCGATCGCCACCCGCTGCTGCTCGCCACCCGACATGCGGGCCGGGCGGTTCTTGGCCAGATGGGCGATGCCGACCTGGTCGAGCGCCTCCATCACCCGGGCCTTGCGTTGCCGGCGCGGCTGCCAGCCCTGCCCGTTGACCAGCGCCATGGCCACGTTCTGCGCCGCGGTCAGGTGTTTGAGCAGGAAGAACCGCTGGAACACGAAGCCGAAGTGGGAGCTGCGCAGCTTGGCCGCGCGCCGCTCGGGGAGCCGCGCGATCTCCTGCCCGTCGAGCCGGTAGCTGCCCGAGTCGGGCCGGTCGAACAGGCCGATGACGCTGAGCAGCGTGCTCTTGCCGGAACCGGAGCGCCCGACGATCGCCACGCTCTGCCCGGCATCGACGGTCAGGCCGACGCCGTCGAGGATCGTACGCGGCTGTTCCTGTCCTTTGAGGACCTTGGTGATGCCCTCGAGCTCGATCAGCGTGGTCACCCGGCGCCGCCCTTGCCGTTCGGGCCGCCCTCGACGGGAGCGGCGGTGGGCAGATCGGGGCCAGGCACGGCGATCGTCTCGTCGCCCTTCAACCCCGATTTGATCTGTACGACCTTGCCGTCGCTGAGACCGAGCACCACGTCGACGGTCTTGCGCTGCTGGTCCTTCCCGACGATGTCGACCTTGCCCTTGCCCTGTACGCCCGCGACCGCCTCGACCGGCAGCACCATCGCCTTGGACGCCTTGGCCGTGACGACCTCGAGCGTCACCGACGCGCCGTTGATGAGCTTCACGCTCGACGTCGGGACGCACACCAGGCGCATGCCGGTGGCCTCGGAACCGCTGCTGCCCGTATTCGAGGTGTCGGAGACCGGCGGGGCGACGGGCGCGCCCGAGGAGCCTGTCCCCGGAGTCGGCGGAGTCGTCGGCGGCGGCTCCGGGATCGTGCCGGCCGGCAGGGCCGCGATCGTGCCCAACGCCGTACAGGAGAAAGGCCCTGGCCCGTTCTTGATCTGGGCGCGGACGTCGGTGACGGCGCCCGAGATGCGGTACGCCTGGGCGCTGTCGATCTCGGCGGTGATGCCGTAGCCCGCGTGCTTGGCCGAGACGATCGGCATGCCCTTCGTGACGTCCGACCGGTCGTCCATCAGCCGCCCGGCGAGGATCGAGTCCTTCGGGATCATGACCTTGCGCGGGTCGCCGTTGTCGTCGTACACCGTCGCCACCCATCGCGGCTTGGGCGCCGGCGCCGTCCCGGGCTTCTTGTCGAGGTAGCGCAGCTCGCCGTCGGCCGGCGCGACGATGCCGAACACCGGGTTGATCGTGACCGACCCGGAGAGGCTGATCTTGTTGCTGAGGTCCTGCCGCGTCGGCTTGACGGTCGTGAGGACCGTCCCGCGAGCCTCGAGCCCGGGCGTCGTGGGGGCCTCGCCCGACGAGTCGCACGCACAGAGCGCCGCGGCGATTATTACCGCCGTGCACAAGCCGGTCACCCTGCGTATATTCACGTGCTTCCCTTCGCCTGACCTCGCTCGGACGGCCGGGTGAGACCCGGCGCGGCAGAGGTTACAACGATCTCGCAAGCGTCGATGACCAGGATCGACTTCGGCAGCAGACCTTTTGGCGTTGTGCCAACGCCGCGTCGACCGGGCCAATACCGTGAGCTGATGGGGGCATGGTTGGGCGCGTTCGCGAATCTCGGGGTGCGGACGAAAATTCTCGGCGCGGTCGGGGTGGCGATCGCGGTGGCCGTGGTCGTCGGCACGGTCGGGCTGAGCGCGCTGAGCAAGTCGAGCGCCTCGGCCGAGACGATCTACTCCAGCAATGTCTCGGGGGTCAACGAGCTGGGTGACGTGCGGGCCAGTCTCGCTCAGGCGCGCCTCTCCGCGTCCAACTTCATGATCTCGCGCTCGGCCACGCTCAAGGCGAAGTACCGCGAGTCGTTCGACGGGCACTACCAGGAGCTGGTCAACTCGCTGGCTGCCTACCGCACCAGCCACCCGGCGGTGGAGGACGTGGCGATCGCCGAGCTGGGCGACGACTTCGTGATGTTCCGGCAGCTCATCGAGGACAAGCTCTTCCCGGCCGGCACCCGCAACGACCTCGCGGCCTGGCAGAAGATCCGGGATCAGGAGCTGGCCCCGCTCATGGAGGAGGTCGAGGGCGACCTCGTCGGCATGCGCGCGGCCGAGAACGCGGACGCCAAGGCCAATGCCGACATCGCCCGGTCCGGGTACGACTCGGGGCGGTGGATCTCTCTCGTGCTGCTGATCGCCGGCGCGGTGCTCGCGATCGCGCTCGGCGCGCTGGTCGCCCGGCAGATCGTGCGGTCGATGGCGAGGGTCCGCACGGTCTGCGAGGGCCTGGCCGACGGCGACCTCACCCGTACGGCCGGTCTGACCACCCGCGACGAGCCGGGGCGCATGGGGCAGGCGCTCGACACGGCGGTGACACGGCTGCGCGAGACGGTGATGACGATCGACAGTTCGGCGACCGCCCTGCGCGGCGCGTCGGACCGGATGTCGGGGGTCGCGAACGAGATCGCGGTGTCGGCCGACGCCTCGGCGTCGCAGGCCCAGCACGTGTCGCACGCGGCCGAGGAGATCTCCCGCAGCGTGGACGCGGTCGCGGCGGGCAGCGAGGAGATGGGCTCGGCGATCCGCGAGATCTCGCGCAACGCGGCCGAGGCGGCGCAGGTCGCCAGCGAGGCGGTCGGGCTCGCGTCGAGCACGTCGGCGACGATGACGAAGCTGGGGGAGTCGTCGGCCGAGATCGGCAACGTGGTCAAGGTGATCACCGCGATCGCCGAGCAGACGAACCTGCTGGCTTTGAACGCGACGATCGAGGCGGCGCGGGCGGGCGAGGCGGGCAAGGGCTTCGCCGTCGTCGCCAGCGAGGTCAAGGATCTGGCCCAGGAGACCGGGCGGGCCACGCTCGACATCTCGTCACGGGTCGAGACGATCCAGGCCGACACCGGCGGGGCGGTCACGGCGATCGAGGAGATCAGCCGGGTGATCGCGCGGATCAGCGACTTCCAGACCACGATCGCGTCAGCGGTGGAGGAACAGACCGCGACGACGGCCGAGATGAACCGCAGCGTCGGAGAGGCGGCCCACGGTACGGGTGACATCTCGTCGAGCATCGTCGGGGTGGCCGACGCGGCGCGGCGCACGAGTGCCGGGATCGCGCAGTCGCAACAGGCGACGAGTGAGCTGGCGACGATGTCGACGGATCTCAACGCCCTCGTCGCGAAGTTCCGTTACTGATCCCCGCCCTCCCACGTGCGGGCGAGGATCCGTACGCATCAGATCTTGCCGGTGCCGGCCCCGGCGGTGACGGTAGCCTTGACGCGGTCGTTGGCCTCGGGGGTGTAGGAGTAGGGGATCGCCGCGACCGAAGCGCCGTTGCGGACCTGCTCGGTGCCCGAGTTGACCTTGTAGTTGTTGAGGACCTTGAGGTTGCCCGGAACCGAGTCGCCGGTCTGGGTCACCGTCGGGTTCTTCACGTTCTCGAAGTAGTTGCGCTCGACGAAGACGCCCGCGTTCATGGTGGACGCCACACCGTACGACCCGATGTTGCTGTAGTAGTTGTTCAGCACGTGCACCGGGTTGGCGAAGCGCACGCGCGGATGACGCTGGCCGGTGCCCTCGAACCAGTTGTGCACATAGGTCACCCGCAGCTTCCCGATGTCCTGCGAGCCGTTGTCGTCACTGTGGCCGAGCAGCATCGACTTGTCGTGGTTGTGCAGCCGGTTCCACGAGACGGTGATGAAGTCGGAGCCGCGCTTGATGTCGATCAGGCCGTCATAGCCGCTGGCCAGGTCGTTGTGGTCGATCCACACGTTTGTCGTGTTGGTCTGCACGTTGATCGAGTCGTCGCCGGCGTTGCGGAACACCAGGTTACGCAGGATCACGTTGCGCACGCCGGACAGGTTGAGCCCGCCGCCGGTGATGCCCGAGCCGGAGCCGACACCGATCACGGTCTTGTTCGAGGCCACGTTGTACATGCCGGAGATCGAGATCAGACCCGAGACGCGTACGGTCTGTGACGTGCTCGAACTCAAGGCGGACTTGAGGGCCGACGCCGAGGTGACCGTCACGACGGTGCTCGACGAGCCGCCGGGCGTGCCGCCGTTGAGGCTGGCGTAACCGACCGGACTGCTCTCGGCGGCCGAGGCCTCGACCTGGCCGACGGTGAGCGTGCCGGCGATCATCACGACCGCGGCCGAGATCAGCGTGGTGCGCCGGCGGATTCTTGGTGCTTGCATGGACATTCCTCCGTACGTGGGTCCGCGGTCATCGCCGCGGCGGGGATCCGCGGCTCTGGCCGCGGCGGGGGATGCGGACGCTGCGTGGCGCCGCTCGGAACTATCCAGGTAAGCGCTTACCTCGGCCGACGATATGGCAGACATTTATGGGTGTCAATGCCATTGATTTACGCCAATGCGAATTGCCTGCAAACATTTGCAGGAAGATTCAACTAACCTTCTTTAACGGCGTGGTCAGCGCTTTGTGCCGGTGGCGTTCTCGGCTGTCGCGGCGGCGTTATCGGCTTTTACGCTCTTGGCTGCCGCGTTCCAGGCTGCCGCGTTCTAGGCTGCCGCGCTCTTAGTTGTCGCGTCCTTGGCCATCGCGTCCTTGGCTGTCGCGGGCAGGGTGAAGATCAGGCCGGCGCCTTCGGCGTAGCCGGTGTCCAAGTGGATCGCGCCGCCGTGGTATTCGACGATCTTCTTGCAGATGGCCAAGCCGATTCCGGTGCCGGCATAGACGTCGCGGGGATGCAGCCGCTGGAAGATGACGAAGATCTTCTCGGCGAACTCGGGGTCGATGCCGATGCCGTTGTCGCGTACCTCGAAGGTCCACATCTCGTCGCTCAGTTCGGCGGTGACGACCACCTTCGGCGCGACGTCCGGCCGGCGGAATTTGATCGCGTTGCCGATCAGGTTCTGCCACAGCTGGGTCAGCAGGGTCGCGTCGCCCGGCACGACCGGCATCGGCGGGCGGGTGATCGTCGCGCCGGTCTCCTCGATGCGCAACGCCAGCGAGTCGGTCACCCGGTCGAGTACGGCGTCGAGGTCGATGGGGGAGCGGTCGGCGTGCAGGCGCCCGATCCGCGAGAAGGCCAGCAGGTCGTTGATCAGCTGCTGCATGCGGGTCGCGCCGTCGACCGCGAACGAGATGTACTGCTGGGCGCGGTCGTCCAGCGACTCCGAGTAGCGGCGTTGCAGCATCTGGCAGAAGGACGCCACCTTGCGCAGCGGCTCCTGCAGGTCGTGCGAGGCGACGTACGCGAACTGCTCCAGGTCGGTGTTGGAACGGTGCAGCTCGGCCGCCTGCAGACGGCTCGCCTCGAGGCTGCCGACCAGCCGGCGGCGCATCGCCTCGACGTCCTCGCCGAGACGGGCCAGGTCGGCCGGGCCGCCCGGAGTGAGCCGATGATCGAAGTCGCCGTCCGCGACCCGGCGCACGGCCCCGCCCAGGTCGGTCAGCGGACGCAGCACGACGACCCGCAGCAGGACGGCGATCAGGGCGATGAGCAGCAGCAACGCGACCACGAGGAACAGGAAGGCGGTGTTGCGGGCCGAGCGGCTGTCCTCCAGGTCGGCCCGGCCCGCGTCGCGCAGAGCCTGAAGGCGGTCGTCGAGTGCGTCCAGGGGAGCGCGGACGGCGTCGAACGCGGCCTTGCTGCCGGCGACCAGCTCACCGGGTACACCGGCCTGTTCGCGGGAATCGATCAGCGGATTCGCGGTGCGGTCGCGCCACTCGCGCATCTGCCCCACGACCAGATCGAGCTCGGGGAGGGGCTCGTCCAGCAGCAGACGGCGGATCTCGGCGACCAGTTGCTCCTCGGTCGCGACCCCCGAGGCGTACGGCTCAAGGAACTGGTCATCGCCGCTCAGCAGATATCCCCGTACGCCCGTCTCTTGATCGACGACGGCGGCGGTGAGCTCGGCGGCGGCCGTGCGAGCGGGGGCGATGTGGTCGTTGAGGCGGTTCGACACCTCGGTCGTGCGGGCCAGCAGCTCGGCGCCGACGAAGGTGGCCACGGCGATCAGCAGAACCATCGCGACCAGCACCGACGCGAACCAATGCTGGCTGGTCCACCGCCGCCTGACGTTGTCGATCACACGGAGCACGGTACGCGAGCCTCTTTCGGCGTAGAAAGATCGTTTGGACCCGCCGAGGACGGGGGTAAGGGACTCCAGGTCAGATTGCACCGATTCGAGGAGATGTGATGAGTGCTGTGACTGATCCCGCGACCGTCGCCCAGTGTCTGCGGGCCGGCGCCGGTTTCTCGCAGGGCGACCTGAACTGGCTCGCCGAGCAGTTCGTCACGCTCGACTCGCGCCTGGCCGGGTTCCACGCCGACTCGACCGAGCTGGAGGTCTCGGTGAAGGACCGGGCCGCGCGCGGTCAGAAGGTCACGCTGGAGTGCTGGATCGCGGGCCGCGAGAAGATCGTCACGACCTCGACCGAGGAGGATCTGCACGCGGCGCTCAACGACGTGCGGGACGACCTGCGCCGCAAGCTGAACGACGCCAAGACCAAGCAGGAGCCGCGCCACAACCGGCACCTGCGTGAGCACGTGGAACCTTCGGAACTCGAGCCCGTGGAGCAGTAGCGGCTCAGCGTGGCCGGGCCAGGCCGAGGTCGTACGCGACGATCGTGGCCTGGACCCGGTCACGGGCGCCCAGTTTGGGCAGCAGCGAGTTGACGTGCGCCTTGACCGTGCCGGCGCCGATGCCCAGCACCTCGCCGATCTCGGCGTTCGACCGGCCGGTGGCGATCTGGGTGAGCACATCCCGTTCGCGCGCCGTCAACCGGGCCAGGCGCGGGTCGTCGTCGCGGGCCGCGGTCAGCGTGCCGGTGGCGAACGCGTCGATCAGGCGCTTGGTCACGGCCGGGCTGAGCATGGCCTCGCCCGCGGCGACCGTGCGGATCGCGTCGACCAGCGAGGCGGGGTCGGCGTCCTTGAGCAGGAACCCCGACGCACCGGCGCGCAGGGCCTGAAAGACGTACGCGTCCTGGTGGAACGTGGTCAGCACGATCACGCGGGGCGGATCGTCGCCGGCGGTCAGGTGGGCCGTGGCGGTCAAGCCGTCCATGCCGGGCATGCGCACGTCCATCAGCACGACGTCGGGGGCCGTGCGGCTGACCAGGTCGAGGGCCGCCGCGCCGTCGGGAGCCTCGCCCACGACTTCCAGGTCGGGCTGGGAACCGACGATGGCGCAGAGCCCGGCCCGGACCATCGCCTGGTCGTCCACGACGATCACACGGATTCCGATGACGGCACCTCCTGATCTGTGGATATCGCTCATGCTCTTGTGCGCGAGCATCGACAAGCGAGATCATCTTGCATGCTCGACCCCTCGCCGACAGTCTCCACGCCGGACTTCGTGGGCCGTGATCGGGAGCTGGCGGCGCTGCGGGGCGCCCTGGCCTGGCCGCCGGCGATCGTGCTGGTGGAGGGCGAGGCGGGAATCGGGAAGAGCCGGCTGCTGCGCGAGTGGCTGGCCGCGCCGGACGAGCGTACCGCCCTGGTCTCGGTGTGCCCGCCACTGCGCGAGTCGCTGACCCTGGGTCCGATCGTCGACGCGTTCGGCCGGATCGACCGCCCGGTGTCGGAACTGCCGCTCACCGCGCTGGCCGGTGCGTTGCGGCCACTGTTTCCTGAATGGTCGGCCGACCTGCCGCCCGCACTCGAGCCCTTGGACGATGCGAAGGCGGCACGGCATCGACTGTTCCGCGCCCTGGACGAGTTGCTGCGGGCGCTGCGTGTCGACGTTCTCGTGCTGGAGGACGCCCATTGGGCCGACGACATGACCCTGGAGTTCCTGCTGTTCGTCACCTCCCGGCAGCAGACCGACGGGCCGAGCCTGGTGATCTCCTATCGGCCGGAGGAGGTGGGTGACGGGTCGATGTTGCTGCGGCTGACGTCCCGGTTGCCCGCCGGCGTGACCCAGCTCAGGATCTCCCTGACACCGATGCGACCAGGCGACAGTGCGGCGCTGGTGTCCTCGATGCTGGACGGTAACCCGATCTCGCAGGAGTTCGCGACGTTCCTGCACGAGCGGACCGGCGGCGTTCCGCTGGCGCTGGAGGAGTCGGTCCGCCTCATGTGCGACCGCGCCGACCTGGTCTTCCGCGACGGGCAATGGGTCCGGCTGAAGCTACGCGAACTGCGGGTGCCGCCTACGGTGCGCGACTCGACCCGCGAGCGGGTGGGCCGTCTGTCGCCGCCGGCGCAGCAGGTGTTGCGAGCCGCGGCCACGTTGGCCGAGCGGTCATCGGTGGACACTCTCGCTGAGACCGCGGACCTGTCACCGGCCGCCTGCCGTGCCGCCATCGCGGAGGTGGCCGACGCCGGAGTCCTGGACGCGGACGACCGCGGCCAGTGGCGGTTCCGGCACGTGCTGGCCGCCTCGGCCGTCTACGAGGCGATCCCGTTGATCGATCGCCGGGACATCCACCTGCTGGCCGGCCAGGCCCTGGAGAAGATCCACCCACCGCCCGTCGCACGCTTGGCCCACCACTTCCGGGAGGCGGGCGAGAGGCAGTCCTGGGCGCGATACGCCGAGCAGGGCGCCGAGCTGGCCATGGCCTCGGGCGACCACACCAGGGCGGTCGACACGCTGGTCGATCTGTTGTCGTGGGCCGTGCTGCCGCCGGGCGATCGGGCCCGGGTCGCGCGCATCGCCGGGGTCGCCGCGCTGGGCCGTCGCGAACCGGTCGACGAGGTGTACCACCGCGTGATTCGTACGCTGCGCTCGGTTCTGGAGACCCCCGATCTGTCGGCCCGGGAGCAGGCCGAGATCCGCAACCCCCTGGGCCGGCTTCTGATCACCGGGGGTGAGGCACAGGCCGCCCTCACCGAGCTCGAGCAGGCGGTGGCCAACCTCGACCACGACCCGGTCGAGGCGGCCCGGGCGATGACCTATCTGGGATGGGCGTATGCGGGGCCGTGGCCGGCGTCGACCCACCGGCAATGGCTGGATCGCGCCGCCGAGCTCACCACCGCGGTCGACTCTCCCGCGGAACGGCTGAACCTGGCTGGCAATCGGGCCGCGGCGCTTCTCATGCTCGGCGAGGAGGAGGCCTGGGACGTCATCGCCGGCCTGCCCGTCGACGGAGCCACCTCGGCGGAGCGCCTCGACGTGGCCCGCATCCACGTGAACGTCGGAACCGGCGCACTGATCTGGGGCCGGTACGCCGACGCGGAGGAACACCTGGCCGTGGCCATGCGGCTCGCCGAGGCTGAGCAGGCGTCCCGGTTGCAGCACAACGTCCGGCTCGAACAGGCCAACCTGGCCTGGTTCACCGGCCGGTGGGAGGGGCTCGCGGAGCGAAGCGTGGCACTGGCCGACGCCGACCGGGACCGGCCGGCCCATTATCTCGGCAGCGTTCGCCTGGCGGCCCGGCTGGCCGCGGCAACCGGACGGCGGCGCGCCGCGGAGGAGCAGTTCCGGCTGGTTCTGGAGGAGTCGGCCCGTCTCGGAGCGGCCGACGACACGATGGAGGCGGCGGCCGCGCTGGCCCGGCTGTGGCTGGCCGACGGCAACAGCGCCCGGGCTTTGCAGGTCACGAACGAGCCGATGGACACCGTACGGAGAAAGGGCATCTGGATCTGGGCGACCGAGCTCGTCCCCGCCCGGATCGAGGCGCTCCTCGCCGCGGGCGACCTGGAGGCGGCGGGACGCCTGGGCGACCAGTTCGCCCGGGGACTGCGTGGCCGTACGGCGCCGGCACCTCGCGCGGCCCTCGCCCTGTGCCGGGCCCTGCTGGTCGCCGCGGCCGGGGACCACGCCCGCGCGGCGACGGCCTTCGAGAGGGCGGCGTGCGCGACGTCGCGTCCCTACGACGCCATGCTCGCCCGCGAGCGCCGGGCCGAGGCGCTCGTGACACAGGGCGAGCTCGACCAGGGCCGGGAACTGCTGGCCGCGCAGTACGAGCAACTGTTCAGGCTCGGAGCCCGGGGCGACGCCGACCGGGTCGCGCAGCGGCTTCGCGAGTACGGCGCCGAGGTCCCGCGGTTGTGGCGCGGCGGCCGTCGCGGTTATGGGGACCAGCTCTCCCCGCGCGAGCTCGACGTGGTGCAGCTGGTCATCGCCGGGAAGACGAACCGGCAGATCAGCCGAATTCTGGCCAAGTCACCGGCCACGGTGGATCAGCAGCTGCGCGCGGCGATGCGCAAGTTGAAAGTGACTTCCCGGACCGCGCTCGCGGTCAAGGCGGTGGAGGCCGGCGTGTTCGCCGAAGACGACCCCCACGACAACGCCTCGTGAATTTTGACGTATCCGCCGGATAGCTAAGGACCCTCGGTCCGCCCGAGCATGGCTCCATGATCCATAGCCGACGGGCGATGCATGACTGACCGATCCGCCGAGCGTGACGACTCCGCCACCGAGCACCCGCCGCCTCCCGAGCTGTCGCGGGAGCCGGACGACAGCGCCCGCGACGACGACGACGCCGGCCACCTGAGCCACGACCCCTACCAACCCCTGTAGGCGGAAGAGACCCCATGAGATATAAAGCCCTCGCGGCTTCGCTGGCCGTAGCGGTCGGCTTGAGCATGCTCCAGCAACTGCCGGCGTCCGCGGCCGAACCGGATCCCGGCCCGGCCGCCGGCAAGATCGCGCCGACCCTGAAGGACCGCTTCCGTACGCAGCCGTCCTCCGACTTCTGGATCACCTTCGAGAAGAAGGCCGACCTCGGCCCGGCGAAGAAGATCGCCGACTGGACCGCTCGCGGCCGGTTCGTCTATGACGCGCTGACCGCGGCGGCCAAGGACTCCGTGGCCGCCGTCGCCCCCGAACTCGACCGGGCCGGCGTGAAGTACACGTCCTACCCGATCGCCAACGCCGTGCTCGTCAAGGGTGGCACCGAGAAGCTCGCTCTCGACGTGGCGTCGCGGGTGCAGGTTGCCGAGATCCACTCGACGCCGCAGGTCGCGCTGGTCGACCCGGTGGACGAGAAGATCCCGGCCGACCAGGCCGCCCGGCCCGCCGCCCCGAAGAAGGCCGACGCCGTCACCTGGGGCCTGGAGTCCATCCACGCCCCGCAGGCGTGGGCCATGGGCGCCACCGGGGCCGGCATCACCGTGTCCAACCTCGACTCGGGCGTGCAGTTCGACCACCCGGCCCTGCTGCAGCAGTATCGCGGCACGAAGCCCGACGGCACGGTCGACCACAACTACAACTGGATGGCCACCCGGGGCTCGTGCACGGGTGCGCCGTGCGACGACAACGGCCACGGCACCCACACCATGGGCACGATGGTCGGCTACGACGGCGTCGAGCACGTCGGCGTCGCACCGGACGCGCGGTGGATCGCGACGAACGGATGCTGCGGGGACAGCGTCGAGTCGCTGCTGAACTCCGGCTGGTGGCTGCTCGCGCCGACCGACGTGCAGGGGAACAATCCCGATCCGTCCAAGCGCCCCCACGTCATCAACAACTCGTGGGGTCAGACCGTCGAGCACGACTTCAACGACTTCTTCCTGGCCATCGACGAGGCCTGGACCGCTGCGGGCATCTTCAGCACCTGGTCGTCGGGCAACACCACGCCGTACGCGGCCTGTGACACCGTCTCCTCCCCGGGCTCCGCGGCGAGCGCCTACTCGGTCGGCGCCTACTCGGAGGACGGCACGCTCGCGTCGTTCTCCCGCAAGGGCGAGGGCGAAGGCGACCGGATCAAGCCGGAGATCTCCGCCCCGGGTGTCAACGTCCGTTCGTCCTATCCGGGCAACGGCTACGCCGACATGGCCGGTACGTCGATGGCCTCGCCCCACGTCGCCGGCGCCGTCGCGGCGCTCTGGAGCTACGACCCGACCCTGATCGGGCAGGTCGACGAGACCCGTCGCCTGCTCGGTGCCTCGGCCGTCGACGTCGACGACACCGAGTGCGGCGGCACCGCCGAGATCAACAACAAGTACGGCGAGGGCCGGCTCGACCTCGTCCGCCTGCTGGAACTCGCGCCCCGCAAGGGCGGCACCCTCACCGGTGTCGTCACCGCCAACGGCGCCCCGGTCCCCGCAGCCGACGTGACGATCAGCGGGCCGTTCAGCCGGTCCATCGGGACCGACAAGGACGGCCGGTTCACGACCAACCTCCCGGTCGGCGACTACCAGCTCAGCACCAAGGTCTTCGGCTACCTGACCGCGACCGCCAAGGTCACGATCACGCTCGGCCAGGACACCTCCGTCACGTTGCCGCTCACGGCCGCCACCAGGCACGACATCAGTGGCCGGGTCGTCGACGACAAGAAGCGTCCCGTCCCGAACGCCGACGTCACCATCAAGGACACCCCGCTGAAGCCGGTACGCACGGACGCCAACGGTGCGTACAAGATCGCGGCTGTCCCCGAGGGCGCGTACAAGCTGGACGTCAAGCCCAACGCCTGCTTCTCGCCGAAGACACTCCCGCTGACCGTCGGTGCGCAGAACCCGTCGTCCGAGATCGCGGTCGGGCTCGTCGTCGACGGGGGCGGCTACAGCTGCGCCGTCACCGAGGGCGAGTACCTGCGCGGCACCCAGCCGGTCACCGTCGACAGCGGTGTGTGGGCCACGGTGAAGCTGCCGTTCCCGATCGCGCTCTACAACGGCAGCCACGACACCCTCGGCGTCGGCCTGCGCGGCGTGATCTCCCCGGACACCTCCACCGGGCCCGGCTCCGGCGGCGCGGGCATCTTCCCGTTCGCCGTCGACAGCCCGGTCGAGTTCGCCCCGGGCGGTGGCATCTTCACGGCGGCCACCAAGGTGAACGGTGAGGACGCGTTCGTCATCGAGTACCGCAACGCCAAGATCTGGGCCTGGCCGATCCGGGCGGAGAACACCGAGCCGGTCAACTTCTCGGCCACGCTCACCCGCTCGGGCACCGTGATCTTCGGGTACGGCGACGGCGTCGGCAGCGACGACCCGGTGACCGGCGGTGCGAACGCCGTCACGGGCATCCAGGGCTGGGCCGGCGTCGACGGCATCCGGTTCTCCGAGGACGCGCCGGTGCTGCACGACGGCATGATCGTCACCTACGACCTGCCGGACTTCGGCTACCTCGACGCGACCGTCGTCGACAAGAACGACGGGCTGCCGGTCGCCGGGGCGAAGGTCTCCTTCAGCACCAAGGACGGGCTCGTCGAGACCGTCACCACCAATGGTACGGGCATCGTGCACCGCCAGCTTCCGGTCGGCGCGTACACCATGACGGTCGAGGCGCCGAACTACACGACGGCGGCGTACCCCTTCTCGCTGAAGAACCTCTACGCGAAGGCCAAGATCGACGCTCGTCTGACCACGGGTGTCGCGGGCCTGAAGGCGGACGGCCTCGACGCGCTGTTGGGCACCGGCCAGAACGGCGTGGGCTCGCTCACGCTGACCAACACCGGGTCCGCCCCCATCACGTACGACCTGGGCGAAGTCGCGCGGCACCCCGAGCTCGACGCCACCGGCGCCACCACGCGCACCGGCACGGGTGCGGCCAGCAAGATCGACCTGGCCGCGTGGAAGGCCGGTGCGAGCGGCATGAAGCCGTCGAGCGCCGACGGCAAGGCAGCCACGTCGAGCGTCACGGAGGCACAGGCGGGAGCCAGGGTCGGCCAGACCTCCGGCGGCGACGTCATCACGCGGATCTCCATCCCCGGCACGATCGCCGAGAAGGAGCCCTCCGGCATCGGGTACGACGGCGACGTCTGGGTCCACGACTACAACGCGCGCACCAACACCGCGTACACGGTGAAGGGCAAGAAGACCGGGAAGGTCTTCGACGCGGCGTGGAGCCCCGACTACCGGGCGTTCGACATGGCCCTGGACACCAAGACCGGGGACATGTGCCAGATGGAGGACAGCCCGGCGAGCTTCATCCACTGCTTCAACCGGGAGACCGGCAAGGAGACGAGGCAGATCAAGGGTGACTGGTCGACGCTGCAGCTGACCGGTCTCGCCTACAACCCGGCCAAGGACGTCTTCTACGTCGGCGGCCGCCGGAACGGGATGATCGGAACCGTGGCCGGCACGTCACACGACAACCCGGGCGCGCTCCTGTCCTTCTGCGCCCCGCCGCTGCCCGAGATCATCGGGCTGGCCTACAACCAGGCGTCGGACACGATCTGGTACACCGACCTCGTCTCGAACCGGCCCACCCGCCTGCTGCAGGTCGACCCGGCCGACTGCTCGCTGGTGAACGCGTGGTGGTTCCCGGGCCAGAAGCCGGGCATGGGCGGTGGCCTCGAGACCGACGCCACCGGGGCGCTGTGGGCGGCCGACCAGCTCGCCGACGACGTCGTGCTCGTCGACGTCGAGGACGACCTGTTCACCGACCTGCCCTGGCTGTCGCTCTCCAAGACCGGCGGCACCCTCGCCCCCGGTCAGTCGACGACCGTCAAGGTCACGATCTCCTCGAAGGACGCCAAGCCCGGGGTCCAGGGCGCGAACATCGTGGTCCGGTCCGATTCCGGACGGCAGTCCAAGAGCTATGTCCCGGTGACGCTCACGACCACGAAGTACCAGGTCGGCGTGAACGCCGGCGGCGCGAAGCTCACCGACGGCACCGGCTACACCTGGTCGGCCGACCAGCCCGCCGGCAAGAAGGCGTGGGGCTACGAGGGCAAGACGAAGGTCGCCTTCACCAAGAACCCGATCGCCCGTACGACGGACGACGCCCTGTTCCAGTCGCAGCGCACCACGGCCGACAAGAAGCTGTTCTACCGCTTCCCGGACGCGCCCAAGGGCACGTACGCGGTCGACTTCGGGTTCGCTGAGATCGACAAGGCAGCCAAGGGCAAGCGGGTGTTCGACGTCCTCGTGGACGGCGAGCTGAAGGACTACGCGTACGACCCGGCCGCTGCCGTGGGGCCGAACACCGCCGACTGGCGCAAGGCTGTCGTGCAGCACGAAGGTGGTCCGCTGACCGTCGAGCTGCGGGGCTCGAAGGGCTTGAAGGCCCCGAGCATCGCCGCGCTGCGGGTGACGCTCGACCCGCGGGCTGACGTCACGGACGAGCCCGAGGAGCAGCCGGAGCAGCCCGACCCGGGCCCCGTGCCGGTGGCTCCCGCCGGTCGTTCGTACACGATGAAGGTGACCGAAGGCCTCTACCGTCAGGGCACGCAGGAGTCCGGCTGGCACGGCGACGAGATGTGCGGCCCGCTGTTCTTCGACGCCGGCTACCTCCAGCCGTTCTACGACACGGCCTGGGACGGCGTCTGCGTGACGATGAACGGGGCGCTCACCTTCGACCGGGTCGGCGGGTTCGGGGGCAACACGACGCTCCCGTCCCCGTACGCGATCGACGCGATCTACCCGTTCTGGGACGACCTGGTCGTCGACGACGAGGCGGGCATCTACTTCGGCACGACCGAGGTGGACGGGGTGGCGGCGCAGGTCATCGAATGGCGCAACGTCGCCTTCTACACCGACCAGACGGCACGCGTCAGCTTCTCGGCCACCCTGCTCGCCGACGGACGGATCCAGATCGGCTACGGCGACGGCGTCGGCGGTGACAACCCCCTCACCCAGGGGTCGTCGGCGACGGTCGGTGTGGAGAGCCTGGACCACAACCCGGCGATCCAGTACTCCTTCGAGCAGCCCGTCCTGAAGGCCGGCCTCGGCCTGGAGTTCAGCCTCCCGGCCGCGGGCACGATCGAGGGCACGGTCACCGACAAGAACGACGGCAAGCCGATCGAGGGCGCGATCGTCACCATCGGTGAGCGGGTCCTCACCACCGACGTGAAGGGCCGTTGGAAGGCTCAGGCGCTGGTCGGCGCGAACACCGTGCAGGTCGAGTCGCCGAACTACGTCACGGTCAGCCGCTCGGTGACCATCGCCAAGAAGGACCAGGCCGAGGTGATGGACACGGCGCTGACCACGGGCATCGCCACCGTCGCCGGCGGCGATCTCGACTGGTTCCTCGACAAGGGCCAGAAGGCGACGGGCAAGGTGACCGTCACCAACAGCGGTTCCGCCCCGCTCGACGTGCGGCTCAGCGAGCAGACCGAGCTGCCGTGGCTGACCCTTTCAGGCGCGGCTGCGGCCGGCACGGTCAAGCTCACAGCCGGCGCGTCCACCACGGTCACGGTGACGGCCGACAACGCCGGCATCAAGCCTGGCGTGCTCCTCGGCAACCTGGTCGTGGCGACGAACGCCGGCAAGGGCGAGACCCAGCTCAAGCCGGTCCGCATGGCGACGTCGGCCTACTGGAAGGGCGTCGACGCCGGCGGATCCGGATACGTCGACGCCGGCGGCTTCTTCTGGGCGGCGGACCAGGCGCTCGGATCGCGGCCGTGGGGCTATGCCGGTGGCAAGGTGCAGACCACCAAGGCCGGCATCGCGGGCACCGAGGACGACGCGCTGTTCCGCACCCAGCGGACCGGTGAGACGTTCAGCTACGTGTTCAAGAACGCCCCGGCCGGGACGTACCGGATCGGTCTCGGCTTCGCGGAGCTCGAGAAGGTCAAGGAGGGCAAGCGTGCCTTCGATGTGCTCGTCGACGGCAAGATCGCCCTCTACGACCACGACGTGCAGGCGAAGGTGGGTGCGCTGACCGCGGACCCGAACACGGTCACCGTCGAGCACACCGGTGGCGATCTGACGATCGTGTTCACCCGGGAGAAGGGCGAGGCCGACCCGATCCTCAACGCCCTGAAGGTGCAGGAGGACCCGCGCCTCTAGACAGTGACCGGGTCAGGGCCTCCTCGAAAGGCTTTCCGGGGAGGCCCTGACCTGGTTGTCCAGCAGGGTACGCATCGACGTGAGGGCGGCGCGGGCCGCGTCGAGAACGCCGTCGAGGTCGTCCCGCTCGGCGGCCCGGGTCACCTTCTGTGCATCGTCCAGCACCGACGCCCGCAGCCCGGCGGCCATACGGGCCCGTTCGTCACGGGCGCGCAGCTCGGCCTCGGCCGACACGAACGCCACCGCGCCCCGCTCCCGGTCGAGCCGCCGCTGCCGCCGCCGTCGGGTCGCGAAACCGGCCAGCCAGCTCGCGGTGATCGGCACAGCCAGCAGCAACCCGGCCACGACCGCGCCGAACGCCGCCATCACCACCGCTACCGCGGGCCCCTGACGCGCCTCGGGAGCGGAGACGGTCAGCAGGACGCCGAAGTCGAGAGCCGCCACGACCAGCGCGCCGACCAGGCCGATCCAGGTCAGCGTCGGCCGTGAACCGTAGGCGGCCACCGCGTAGACGGCGGCGAAATCGGCGCCGGAACTGAACAGGAACAGCCAGGCCTCGGCCGGCGGCGTCGTGCCGGTGGCGATCAGCACCGGCCCGAACCAGCCGGTCAGCGCCACGACGATCAGCACGGTCCACGGATGCTGACGCCGCCACAACAACGGCGTCGCGTGGGCCAGCACCGCGAGCAGGATCAGAGTGAGGGCCGCGGGTGACGCGCCGTGCTCCTCGATCAGCACGCTCACCCCGGCCAGCGGCAGCAGCAGAGCGAGCAGGGTCAACCCCGCATCGAGTACGACCTGACTGCGCAACCAGACGCGCAGGCGTGCGGGGGCGGCGGCGGTGGGCACCGTCGCGCGGACCTGCCAGCCGCCCTCCGCCCGGGGGCCGGCCTGCACCGTTCCGCCCAGAGCGGCGGCCCGCTCGCGCATCCCGGTCAGGCCGCGGCCGCTGCCGAGTCCCGCTCCGGAGTCCGACGGGGTCGTCGCTTCGTCGTTCTCGACGTGCAGTGACGCGCCCGTGGTGTCGTACGTCTGGGTCAATCGCACTGTCGCCCCAGGCGCGTAACGCAAAGTGTTGGTGAGGGCCTCGCGGGCGATGCCATGCAGTGCCTCGGCCATGGCCGGCGGTGGATCACCGGTCTGGGAGAGGTGGACGATCTGACCGAGCTGGCGGAAGTCGTCGGCCAGGTCGGCCAGGTCGGCGGCGGGCGTCGTGGTGGGCAGCACGGCGACCAGCTGATGCAGGGCGGTCAGCGTCTCGCGGCCGGTGCGGGCGGCGAAGGCGAGGGCTTCGGCGCGCAGCTCGGGCCGGCCGATGAACTGGGCCGCCGAAGCGTTCACGACGATCGACGTGAGATGGTGGGCGGTGACGTCGTGCAGCTCGCGGGCGAGACGGCGTTGCTCGGCGGCAGCCGCGTCGCGGCGGGCCTGCTCGGCCTCGGCGAGCCGGTGGGCGGCGGCGCAACGATCGTCGAGCCAGCGGCGCCGCACCCGGCCGACCGCGACGACCAACGCGTACAGGGCGATCGAGACGAGGATGTCGAGCGGCTCGTCGCCGAAGACCAGCACGGCCTGCAGGGCGAGCACGGCGGCGACGACCAGCAGAGTCGTGCGGCGGGAGCTGCGCAGGGCCACGTGGAACAGGGCGATCGACTCGGCGGCCGAGACGATGAGCAGCGCGTCGCCGGGGAAGAGCCAGACCTGTTGGGGGACGGCCCAGACGCCGAGTGCGAGTCCACCGGAGACGATCGCGATCGCGACGACCGGGCGGGAGCGGCGCAGCGTCAGGGCACCGCAGACCAGGGCGACGATCGCGAGGCCCGCGGCCGCCTCGGCGCGACCGAGATCGCGGCCGGGCCAGTACGCGAGCTGGGCGACGGCTAGCAGTGCGGGCAGCACCCAGATCTTCCAGCGAGCCATGATGCCCGACACCATATGCCCTGAGGCATAGGCGTCGGTCCGACCGTCGCCCGATTCGCCGCGGCGCCCGGAACGGGAGACTTTCCGCATGGAATATCACCGTCTCGCCCGTACGCCCGCCCATCGCTGGTGGCAGCCGGTTCTCGGCACCCTGTTCATCGTCGCCGCGGGGGCGTTCGTCGCCGTGTTCGGCTATCTGACCGTCACGGCAGCGGCCGCCCTCGCCGGTCGTCCCAACAATGTGGACGGTCTGCCGAGCTTCGGCGAGCGCGTGGATCTGGCGCTCATGTTCCTGAGCCTGGCCGTGCTGTTGCCGATCACGTTTCTGGCCGCGCGATGGATCCAGCGCCGGCCGGCCGGGACGCTGTCGTCGGTCACCGGGCGGCTGCGGTGGCGCTGGCTGTTCAAGCTGTTGCCGGTCGCGCTGGTGGCGGTCGTGGTGCTGCTGGGCGGCGGCATGCTGCTGGGGAGTCTGACCGGGCTCGAGGAGACGCAGCCCGACCTGGTCGGGTGGGGGCCGTTCGCGCTGTCGATGCTCGTCCTGCTGATCGTGGTGCCGCCGCAGGCCGCGGCCGAGGAGTACGTGACCCGCGGCTGGCTGCTGCAGGCGACCGGGGTGTGGTTCCGGCAGCCGTGGGTGCCGATCGCGTTCCAGGCGCTGGTGTTCGCGGCGGCGCACGGGTGGGGCACGCCGTGGGGCTTCGCCGACCTGTTCCTCTTCGGCGCGGTCGCGGGGTGGCTGACCGTGCGCACCGGAGGGCTGGAGGCGGCGATCGCCCTACACGTGATGAACAACCTGGTGAGCGCGGGCCTCGCCGCCGCGTTCGGTCTGCTGACGATCGACGAGACGGCCGCCGACATGCCGTGGCAGCTCGCCGCGGTCGACGTGGTGGTGCTGGCGGCGTACGCGTTCGTCGTCGTGAAGCTGTCTCCCTCTCCTGTTCCGCGGGTGGCGACCCCTCAGCCGCTCGTCTCGGTTCGCTGAGCTCGATGGGCGGCCATGCGCACCGGGTCGTTGGCAAAGCCGTAGCCGCGGTAGCCGCCCTCGCGCTGGACGATCTCGACGAAGACCCGACGGCCGACGACGGGCGTGAACAGCTGCAGGTAGGAGCCATGCTCGTCCTCGTCGTAGAGAGCGCCCAGCCCGCGTACGGTGTCTCGCCGCGGCCCGGGCAGGTCGCGCCGGGCATCGAGATCGTCGTAGTAGTTGGCCGGCACGGGCACGGCGTCGACGGCCTTCGCGACGCGGGCGAGGTCGTCGGTGATCAGGGTCAGATGCTGCGGATGCGGTACGGCGGGCGCCCAGTCGCCGCGGCGCAGCAGGGGGACGCTGAGGGCGAGGCGCACGCTGCGGTCGGCGTTGCGGATGGCGAGGGTGCGCACCAGCCCGAACGGCGCCGCGAACTCGCCGGCCTCGTCGTCGGTCAGGCCGAGCACGCTGCGGTAGAAGAGCGCGGCCTCGTCGTAGCGGTCGAACGGCTGGGCGAGCGAGAGATGGTCGATCGCGGTGATGCCGGCCCCGGCCGTGCGGGTCTCGCCCGTGGGCAGGAAATCGCCGAGCCAGCCGTGGTCGGCGTCGCTGCGGCAGAAGAACACCTCGGTCCCGTCGGGCGCGGCGACGGCGGTGAGGTCGGCCTCGGCCTGCCGGCGACGGCGGGGGAGGGGCTTGGCGAGCAGTTCTGCGGCCCGCTGTGCGGAGGCGGCGGGGTCGGTGCTCTCCAGCGCGAACGCCCGGATGGCCGCGGATCCCTCGGCCAGGCGCGGCGCGCCGGAGTTGAGCAGGATGCGGGCGGTGTCGTGCTCCCAGAGCTGGACGGCCTTGGACCGGTGCTGGCCGGTGTGGGCGAAGCCGAGGGCGCGCAGCAGGCTCTCGAGCTGTGCCCCGGAGTCGGGATCGACGGCGAGCTCTACGAAGGCGATACCGGTGAGCTCGGGAGCCGGGGTGAGCCTGGTCAGCTCAGCCTGCTCGGCTGGCCGGGCGGGCTCGGCTGACCGCGCGGCCTCGGCTGGCCGGGCGGGCCCGGCCGGTTGTGCGGGCCCGGCCGGTTGTGTGGGCTCGGCGTCGGCGAGCAAGCCGGCGAGGGCTATCAGCGAGCGGCGGGCGTCGACCGCGGTGCGGTGGGGGTCGGCCTGGCGGAACACGTCGTTGAAGACCTCGAGGGACAGCGGCCCGCGATAGCCGGCGTCGAGCACGGCCCGGGTGAAGCCGGCCAGGTCGAGGCGCCCCTGCAACGGGAACAGGCGGTGGTGGCGGCTCCACTGCAGCACGTCCATGTCGAGGCGCGGCGCGTCGGCCAGCTGGAGGAAGAAGATCCGTTCCCCGGGCAGGCCGGCGATCTTCCCGTAGTCGTCGGTGCGGGACAGGACATGGAAGCTGTCGAGACACAGGCCGAGCGCGGGATGGCCGGCGCGGCGCACGATCTCCCACGAGTGCTCCCACGTGGACACGTGCCGCCCCCAGGCCAAGGCCTCGTAGGCGATGCGCATGCCCCGCTCGCCGGCCCGCTCGGCCAGCCTTCGTAGCTGCGCGGCGGCGAGCGCGTCGTCGTCGATCGTGTCGGGTGCGACTGATGAACAGATCAGAATCGTGTCGGCCCCGAGCCGCGCCATGAGGTCGAGCTTCGCCTCGAAGCGGCGTTCCACCGCGGGGAAGCGTTCGGGGGGAGCGCCCTCGGCGTCACGGAACGGCTGGTAGAGCTCGATCGAGAGGCCGAGGTCGGCCACCCGTTGCCGAATTCGCTCCGGCGACGCGGCCGAGGCGATCAGGTCGTTCTCGAAGATCTCCACAGCATCGAACCCGGCGGCCGCGGCGGCATCGAGCCGGTCCTCCAACGTCCCGGAGAGGCAGACGGTCGCGATGCTCAAGCGCGCCATGCCGCGGATCCTTTCAATGTACGAACCAGTACGTTCACTCTAGGTGTGGTGTCATGGTGCGGCAAGCGTCAGGCCGGTCAGATCCACCCCCGGCTCTGGGCCGTGCGGACGGCCTCGTGGCGGTTGGTCGCGCCGAGCTTGATGGCGGCGGCGGAGAGGTAGTTGCGCACCGTGCCGGGGGAGAGCGCGGCCTGGCGGGCGATCTCTTCGACGGCGGCACCCGAGGCGGCCAGCTCGAGGACCTGGGACTCGCGTGTGGTCAAGGGACTGTCGCCGGCGCTGATGGCTTCGGCGGCCAGTTGCGGGTCGACGTAGCGGCCGCCCTTGGCGACGATGCGGACCACGGTGGCCAGGACCTCGGCGGCCGCCGTCTTGGGAAGGAAGCCGCGCACGCCCGACGCCAGGGCGCGCCGCAGGTGGCCGGGCAGGCCGTGGCTGGTGACGATCATCGTGCGACAGGAGGGGACGTCGCGGTGGATGGCCTCGGCGACGGCCACCCCGTCGAGGTCGGGCAGTTGCAGGTCGATGATCGCCACGTCGGGTTGGAGGGCGCGGGCCATTGCCAGGGTCTCGGCGCCCGTCGCGGCCTGGGCCGAGACAGTCAGGTCGTCCTCGAGCGCGAGCAAGGCGGCCATCGCGCCCCGGATCAGATGCTCGTCGTCGGCGAGCAGGACGCGGATCATGTGGCCTCCCCGTGAGCGTCGAGCGGAGCCCGTGCCCGCAACCGGAAGCCGTCCGGTTCGACGCGGACGGCGCTCACCGAACCACCCAGTGCGCCGACGCGCTCGGCCAGCCCGGTCAGCCCGATCCCTCGTACGACCTCCGCATCGAAGGCGCCGCCAGAGGTGGGGAGGGGTAGCCCGTCGTTCTCCATCGTCAGGGTGGCCTCGCCGGTGGTGACGGAAAGGGTGATGCGGCAGATGCGGGCCTCGCTGTGGCGGAGCACGTTGGTGGTGCCCTCGCGGACCACCCAGGCAAGGGCGGCCTGCACCGCGGCCGGGAGCGGGTGGTCGTCGCTCTGCACGTCGCAGCTGATGCCCGCGGATTCGAGCAGGGCGCGGGCGCCGGCCAACTCGCCGGACAGGTCGGCCGCCCGGTAACCGGCGATCACACCCCGAAGGTCGGACAGGGAGTTCTGCGCTATGCGGCGAACCTCGAGCATCTCGTCGGCCGCCTCGGGACGGCCTCGCTGGGCGAGCCGGGCGGAGAGCTCGGCTTTGAGGGCCACGACCGAGAGCGTGCGGCCGAGGACGTCGTGCAGGTCGCGGGAGAAGCGCAGTCGTTCCTCGGCGACCGCCAGGTTCGCCTGATCGCGGCGCGCCTTGTCGAGCTCGCGGACCAGGCTCAGCGTCCACAGCGTGACGCGGGCGCCGGGCACGAGGAAGAACAGGATGCCGGCCAGTGCCACCGCGGGGCCGGGACCGGCGTGAGTCTGGGCGTGGGAGAGAGCGGCGACGGCGACGCAGCCCGCGAAGCCCACCGTGCTGAGCACGATCGTCGAACGCACCACGGTGGTGAGGGCGATCGCATAGATCGTCACCGACAACATCAGAGCCGCGACCGCGACGCTTTCGCGGCCCGGGACCGCCTGCGGATAGGCGACGATCGCGATCGCGATGGTGACGACGCCCGACGCGCCGCCGGCCAGGGCGGGACGGATCGGGAACGGCGCGTCTTTCGGGGTCGCGGCGATGCCCGCCCGCATGAGCCGGCCGCAGAACAGAATGTGGGCGATCGCCGCGGCCGCGACCGGAACGGCCTTCCAGCCGAGCCGGTCAGTGGAGGTGATGGCGCCGAGTGCGATCAGCGGGGCCAGCAGAATGTTGCTGTAAAGCGTGGTCTTGATGTAGATCTCGAAACGGTCCGTATCGCTGCGCATGGCTCACCTCCGATCGAAGGGTGTCCCTAGGGAAGGAATCGCATCTCGGGATATCTCGGCGATGGGCCGGACAGCAGGCGGCCGTCGCCGTGGCGCAGATGCCGCTCGAAGAACGCCCGCACGTAGGAACGCTGCACCTCGATGGACCGTTCGCCGTCGATGCTACCGATGAGGGGCTCGTAGTCGGCGGGTGGCGTTCCGGCCTGAGGCGTCAGCACCTGAAGGTCGGTGAAGGACAGGTGTCTCGAGTCTTTCAGCTGCAGCCAATAGCGTGACCCGCGAAGCTTGCCCCACATCTGCGACCAGGTCTCGTCCTCGTCGGGGCCGTCGAAGTCGGCGCTCAGCATGAGGAAGGGCCGGTCGAGGCCGGTGGTGAGAACGCGGCCGAACCAGGTGCCGTCGAGGTTGAGTCCCGCTCGCACGCGCCGGTCGACCCGCATGACCTCGGCCGCCTCGGCGCCGCCCATGGAGGATCCGAACATGCCGACCTGATGGAGATCGAGGGCTTCACCCAGGCCGGGCGGCAACGGGCAGCGGGCGGCGTCGGGGTTGCGCCCGCGAGTGATCGCGGTGAGCTGGTCGAGGACGAATCTGGTGTCGGCGACGCGGACGGCGAGAGCCTTGGCCAGGGCAGCGTCCGCTTCTTCGGGGGTGGTCGGCGCCGGCACGGCGTGCTCGGCCACGCGGCCCCCAGGGAACTCGACGAACTGGGCGTCGTGGGTGTGGTCGACGGTGACGACGACGAAGCCCCGCGAGGCCAGGTCTTGGACGAGGGCCGTGCTGCCGGTGCGCTCGAGACCGAAGCCGGGCGAGTAGATGCGGCGGCGAGAGCGATGAGGGCCAGAAGCGCTTTCTTCATGCGGTCGAGTCTTCCGGCGGCCCTCGTGCCGATGTAGTGCCGGGGTTCATCGGTTCCCGTGCGCTCTGCACGGAAAACCGATGACGTTTGTCATGTGACCCGGTCCGCCGATGACCCGGTCCCGCCGGTCACGCTCGCCCTGCCGGTCGCCGGGGTGCTCACGCAGGTGTTGCGCGAGGGGCTCGACCGGGCGCTGGTGGCGGATCGGCTCGACACGCAATTCGTGGGCTCACCGCGGACCGCAGTGGAGCGCTTGAAGACGTTGCGCAGGGTGACCGGCGCCGACGAACTCCTGGTCACCACGATCACCCACAGCCACAACGACCGGGTGCGCTCGTTCGAGCTGCTGGCGAAGCACTGGCCCGGCTGACGACAGGGCTTCGCCGGGAACAAATAGGGCTTCGCCGGGAACAGACCGGAGAGCTGGTGCCGGGGGACAGTTGCACGGGGGACTGTCCTGCCGGGACACTGGCGCGGTGACCGATGATCTCGTGGCGAAGCTGAACGTCGACGTCCCGCACTCGGCCCGGGTCTGGAACTACTGGCTCGGGGGCAAGGACAACTTCGGCCCCGACCGCGCGGTCGGCGACCAGGTCAAGTCGGTCTTCCCCGAGATCGTCGACGCGGCCCGGCAGACCCGGGCGTTCCTGGGCCGCGCCGTCACCTTCCTCGCCGCCGAGCAGGGTGTGCGGCAGTTCCTCGACGTCGGCACCGGCCTGCCCACCGCCGGCAACACCCACGAGGTCGCGCAGCGCATCGCTCCCGATGCCAGAGTCGTCTACGTCGACAACGACCCGCTCGTCCTCGGCCACGCCCAAGCGCTGCTGACCAGCACCCCCGAGGGCGTCACGACGTACCTCGACAAGGACCTCAAGGACGCCCCGGGCGTGATCGCCGAGGCGAGGCGGACGCTCGACTTCGACCGGCCGATCGCGCTGATGCTGCTCGGGGTGCTCGGCCACGTCGAGAGCCCGGCCGAGGCGCGCGACATCGTGCGGGCACTGGTCGCCGAGCTTCCGTCCGGCAGCTACCTGGCGATGTCGGACGGCACCGCCACCAGCGAGCGCGTGATCGAGTCGCACCGTCAGTACAACGAGAGCGGCGCGGTGCCCTACCACCTGCGCTCGGTGCCCGACTTCGCGTCGTTCTTCGACGGCCTCGGTCTGATCGAACCCGGCGTCGTCCCGATCCCCGACTGGCGGGCCACCACCCCCGACAAGATCGTCGTCGACGGCTACGCGGCCGTGGCCCGCAAGCCCTGACGAACGCTTACGTGCCGGAGCGGGAAGCCGGCGACGCAGGCGAACCGCCAACGATGCCTCCAGCCCTGAGCGCGACCGGCTACATGGTCCATCCCCGTCGAAGCCGGTCGATCGCAGGTTCGGCCAGGGGGGCGAGGCAAGCAGGGCCGGCGGGAACGCTCAGGTGCCCGCCTTGCGTTCCCGGAAGGCGATCATGTTCATCCGGTTCCCGCAGCGCACGGTGCAGAAGCGCTTGGAGCCGTTGCGGGACAGGTCGAGCACCAGCCCGTCGCAGTTGTCGGCCTCGCAGACCCGCAGCCGGCCCATCTCGTTCATGCGGATCACGTCGGACAGCGCCAGCGCCATCTCGGCCCGGATTCGTTCGCCCAGCGGCGCGTCGGGCGCGGTCGCGTGCATGTGCCAGTCGAGTTCGTCGTGGCGGGCCAGGAACGGCAGCGCCTTCGCCTCGCGCAGCATCCGGTTGACGACCTCGACCGCCTCGTCGCGCGGCAGGCCCCACACCTCACGCAGCAGCGCGCGCGTAGCCCGTACGTCCTGAAGTTCGGTCTCGTCGTGATCGATGCGCCCGGTGTAGGAGAACCGGGTCAGCATCGCGGCGAGCTGATCAATAGTGGACAGCTCGTCGTCGCCGCTGCGCGAGCTGCGTGGCTCGGTGTTGCCGAGCGCCACCACGAACTCCAGCGACTCCACCGTGTCAGGGGCAAAAAGCAATTTGACTCCTCACTCAGAGCGGCCTAGCGTCAGGGGCATAAAGAATTTAGACCATGACAGCACGATGACAGCGTACGTCGGGGGGGTAGCGATGAGGTTTTCACCGAAACACGTCGGACTGGCCGCGATGATCCTCTCCGCGGTCTCGTTCGGCACCTCCGGCGCGTTCATCAAACCGCTGCTCGAGGCCGGCTGGTCCCCGGCCGCCGCCGTCACCGTGCGCGCCCTGACCGGCGGCGTCGTGCTGCTCCCGATCGTCCTGATCTCCCTGCGCGGCCGCTGGTCGGCCCTGTGGCGGGCCCGCTGGCGGGTGCTCGGCATGGGCCTGATCGCCGTCGCGTTCACCCAGCTCGCCTACTTCGCCGCCATCGCGCGCATCCCGGTCTCGACCGCCCTGCTGATCGAATATCTCGCCCCGCTGCTGCTGGTGCTGTGGGCGTGGGCGACCACCCGCCGCCTGCCCCGCCCGGCCGTGCTGCTCGGCTCGGCGCTGGCCATCGGCGGCCTCGTGCTGGTGATCGGCCCCGGCGCCCTGCAGACGACCGACCTGCTCGGGCTCGCGCTCGCCTTCGCCGCCGCGATCGGCTGCGCCGTCTACTTCGTGGTCGCGGCCCGCCCGGCCGACGGCCTCCCGCCGGTCGCGCTGGCCGGCTCGGGCCTGCTGCTCGGCGGCCTGGCCCTGGCGCTGGTCACCCTTACCGGGGTGCTCCCGTTCGACACGGTCGGCGGCGACGTCGCGCTGCTCGGCGGCACCGCCCCCTGGTGGGTTCCGCTCGGCGTGGTCGCCATCGCGGGCACGGCCATCGCGTACGCCACCGGCATCGCCGGATCGTCGCGCCTGGGTTCCCGCCTCGCGTCGTTCCTCGGGCTCCTCGAGGTCGTCTTCGCCTCGATCTTCGCCTGGCTGCTGCTGGACGAGTCGCTGACCCCGCTGCAGATGCTCGGCGGCGCGCTGATCCTGGCCGGCATCGCCTCGATCCCGTCCGAACAACAGGCCCCGGTCGTCGAGGAAGCCCCGGAAAAAGAGCCGGCCGTCATCTGAGCTGCCTGTCCCGGGAAGAGCGGAGGACTAGCCGGGGAAGACCTGGTCCTGACGCAGGAAGAGCAGCACGGCCAGGACCCGTCGCGACTCCCCGCCGGTAGCCGGCAGCCCCAGCTTGCCGAACACGCTCGACACGTACTTCTCGACCGCCCGCAGCGTAAGGAACAGCCGGTCGGCGATGCCCTGGTTGGAGTGCCCGCTCGCCATCAGCTCGAGCACCTCCCGCTCGCGCGGGGTGAGGGCGTCCAGGGGATCGTCCGGCCGCCGCCGCGCGACCAGCGACGACACGATGACCGGGTCGACCGCCGTGCCGCCCGCGGCCACCCGGCGTACGGCCGCCACGAACTCGGCGACGTCGCTGATCCTGTCCTTGAGCAAGTAGCCCGCACCGGCCGCGGAGTCGGCGAACAGCCGCATCGCGAGGGCCGGTTCCACGTGCTGCGAGAGCATCAGGACGGCCGTGGAAGGGTGCCGGTCGCGGATCGTGATCGCCGCCCGCAACCCCTCGTCGGTGTGCGTAGGCGGCATGCGGATGTCGACCACTGCTACCTGCGGGCCCAGCGACGACACCGCGCTCAGCAGCGCGGCGGCGTCGCCGCAGCGGGCCACCACGTCGAACCCGGCGTCGGTCAGCAGCGCGGCCAGCCCTTCGCGCAGCAGCACGCTGTCTTCGGCGATCGCTACCCGCACGGCAGGTCCGCCCGCACCCGGGTGCCACCGCCGCCGGGGCTCCACACCCGCAGCGTGCCGCCGAGCGCCTCGACCCGGTCGGCCAGCCCGCGCAGCCCGCTGCCGCTGGTCGTGTCAGCTCCGCCCACCCCGTCGTCGGCGATCTCGACCACCAGCACGTCTCCCGCCCGGTTCACCTCGACGCGGGCGGTCGACGCGCCCGCGTGGCGCCCCACGTTCGTCAGGCTCTCGCACACCACGTAGTACGCCGCGACCTCGACCGGCTCAGGCAGGCGGGAGTCAAGACCGACCTCAAGCCGTACGGGAACGGTCGCTTGCGCGGCCGCGGACTCCAGCGCCACCGCCAGCCCGTGCCCGCTCAGCACGGCCGGGTAGAGCCCGTGAGCCAGGTCGCGCAGCTCGGACAGTGACGTCGCGACCTCCTCGCGGGCCGCGGCCAGCGCCTGCCGGGCCGCGGGATCGTCGTTGAGCCGCGACTCGAGCAGGCCCAGCCGCAGCGACAGCCCGACCAGCCGCTGCTGGGCGCCGTCGTGCAGGTCGCGCTCGAGCCGGCGACGCTCGCGACGGCCCGCCTCGAGCACCCGCGCGCGCGAAGCCCGTACCTCCAGAAGACCCGCTCGCAGCTCGGCGCGCAGACGACCGTTGTCGATGACCATCTCGACCGCCGCCACGACCGCCTCGAGCAGCTCGCGATCGGCCGGACGATGGGTGATCGCGGCGACCGGCTCACCGTCACGTTCGATCAGCGTCGCCGAGGACGGCAGTGCCGCGGGAGCGCCGTCATGATCGACCCAGCTGCGGTATTGCGGCAGCCAGTAGAGCAGGGACGCGGTCGGGTCGCGCAGGGCCCGGGCCAGGCAGGGGGACAGGTCGTCGGGCTCCCGGCGCAGCGCCAGGACCAGCTCACCCACGGAGGCGCGAGCGAGCCGCGCGTCGAGCAGACCGGCCAGGAACGCCACCGGCGCCAGCCCCAGCACGGCCAGGGTCGCCTGCTGCACCTGCGCGAACCCGGGGATCACGAACAGGCCCAGCACCAGCAGGACGGCCAGCGAGAGCAGCCCGAGCGCGAACGAGCCGATCAGCCACCGCACCGCGCGAGGCTCGGCCCTGAGCCGTACGCCCAGAAGCCCGAGCCCGGCCAGCAGCAGCACGCTGAGGGTGACCAGCTCGACCCCGTGCACCACCTCGGCGACGCTGGGCGCGTCGAAGACCCGCAGCAGGTTGCCCGGCCCGAAACCGCCCAGCACCATCACCGTCAACTGCAGACCGATCGAGACCGCGTACGCCGTGACGACCAGCGGGCGGGCCGGGCCGCTCAGACGTCCGCTCGGGAAGGCCAGGAAGACGTGCAGGAACAGCGCGACGACGAGCAGGTCGAGGGCGAGCCCGACGGTGTGCAGCAGCGCGTTCGACGACCAGGCCAGGGTCGACAGCGAGGCGCCGAAGCCGACCAGCACCATGAGCCGGCCGAACGCGCTCTCGGGCCGGCGCGTCCAGGCGAGCAGACCACACGACACGTAGGCCAGCAGGATCCACACGAACAGGCCGGCCTGCAGGAGATGGCCGCCCGGGCGGGCCAGGGCGATCGACATCGCCGCTGCGGCGAGGCCGGCCACCGCCAGACCCGCCCGCAACGCCCGGCTCGGGACGCCTAGGCCGTCGATTTCTGCAGGATAGGCCGGTCCACACGCGAAGAACAGGCCAGAAAACCGCCCTGTGGACGACGTGCCGGCCCGGTGTTCCCTCCCGGCCCGCGCGACGAGGGTGAGGGCATGACATCCATCGCCGCGGCCGTCCGCCGCCACCCGCTCATCGCCTTCTTCGTCCTCGCGTTCGTGATCGGCTGGTCGCCGTGGCCGTTCTGGGCGGCCGGGCTCACCGGCAACACGAACTTCCTGCCCATCGCGCCGCTGATCGCCGCGCTCGTCGTCGCCGCGCTGACCGGGAGTCTGCGCGATCTCGGCAGCCGCCTCATCCGCTGGCGGGTCCCGTGGTGGTGCTACCTCGCCGCGGTGGCGCTACCGCTGATCGTCATCTTCGCCACGGCCGGCATCTACGGCGGTGCCTCCTGGAAGTTCGTCTGGGCCGACATCGCCATCCTCTTCGCGCTGCGCTGGATCAACCCGCTCGACGGCCCGCTCGGCGAGGAGCCCGGATGGCGTGGTTTCGCCCTTCCGCGCCTCGACGCGATCTGGTCCCCGTTGATGTCGGCGGCCGTCCTCGGCACCTTCGCCGCGATCTGGCACCTGCCGCTGGTCTTCTCGACCGAGGGCAACACGGTCGGCTGGATCGGCCTGGTCAGCACCTTCGTGATCACGTTCGTCTACTGCTGGCTGTTCCGCCGGGCCAACGGCAGCGTGCTGCTGGTCCTGCTCTTCCACATCGTCCAAGGCACCATCACCCCCGAGACCCTCGGGTACGAGGGTCAGGACGTCGACCGGATGCTGATGCTCGGCTTCGTCGCCTGGGTCGTCGTCGCCCTCGCCACGATCGTGTTCGACCGCGACGCCTGGCGAGCCACCCCGCGCGCCGTCGAGCCGGTCGAGCCGCGCCGTGTACTCACCACGCCCGTCGTCCAGCAGTCTCTTTGATCACGCGTGAGCCCCCACCTCCACCTTGCCGACCGTCAGGGTGGGGGTGGCCCCATGGATGCGGCCCAGCCGCGCGACCTCCTCGTCGAGGGCCGCGCGGTTCGCGGCTGACAGGGGCGTCAACGGTTCGACCGTGACGGCGACGCGGCGGCCAGTGAGGCGCTGGTGCCAGACTCCGGCGGCCAGACCGTCGATCAGCAGGACCGGAAAGTTGCCCGCCTGCCCGCCGGCGAGGGCGCGCTCGGAGGCCCGGCCGGGAAAGACGACGTGGCGGGGGTGCGAGCCCACGGCGTACGCGTCGAAATAGGGCAGCAGTCGCAAGCCGTGCGGGGCGTCGTCGAACACCGTGTCGCCCGCGAGAAGCCACAGCTGCTCGCCGTCGATCGTGACCTGGGTCAGCTCGCCGCTCAGCTCGGTGAACACGTCGGTCAGCAGGCGCGGGGGAGCGGCCAGCCAGCGCGCGACGTGAGCCGGGGTCGCCGGACCGTACGACCACAGATAGCGACGGACGAGCTCCGTCAGAGCTGCTTGCGGTTCCCAGGGCGTGAAACCCGGCGACCAGCGGGCGGGACTCGCGTACGTGACATTGCGGCCGCGCTGCGGGCCGAAGCAGAGGACGCCCTGCGTCGCCGCCGAGCCGACGATCTGACGCCAGCGCGGCCACAGCGTCTGGAAGGCGGGCATGACCTTCTCGCCCGCCCACGGCCCGGTGCGGGCGACGACCTCGGTGTGCAGCTCGTCGATCGTCAGGCTGTCGTCGGCGGTGGTCAGCGCGTCGTCGACGGCCTGAGCCACCTCGGCGATCTGGCCGGGGGTCAGGCGCACACCGGCGGCGAACGTGTTGGCCGGTGGCAGAGCCTTCAACGCGCCCGTCCACAGGCCGAGGTCGCGGGCGGGCAGCAGGTGCACGGTGCCGCGCGGTCCGTGGGTCTTGACCAGCGTGCGATCCGTCCAGAGAGCCTTCTGTACGTCGACACGCGTGGCCCCGTCGAGCCTCGTGGCCACCGATACCTCGGCCGCCGACATGATCTGGGCGTGCGCACCGCACATCGCGGCGGTCACGCCGGCCGGATCCGCTCCCGGGGACGTCAGATGATGCCTCGTCGTCCGCCGGGCAATGACCTCACGCCATGTCAATTGCATGCCTGGACGCTATCGGCCATAGCGGTCAGATTCTGTCCGCATCGCCCTGAGCCTTTTCAGGGGGATCTCGGGGTATGGCCCGATGGTCCGCCGCGGGCCGCATTGGCAGGCTGAAGCTGTGATCGCCGACCTGATGAACGCCGCCACCGTTTTCGTCGACTGGCTGTCCACTCTCGACCGGTGGACGGTCCTCGTCCTCACGTTCCTGTCCGCCGCCGTCGAGATGACCTTCCTGGCCGGTCTGCTCGTCCCCGGCGAGTCGGTGGTCATGCTGGCGGGATCGCTCCCTGACGGCCCGATGGGGTTCGTGGCCGTCCTCGCGGTGGGCACGGCCGGGGCGCTGGCCGGCCAGATGTGCGGGTACGCGGTGGGCCGCGCCTTCGGCCCCCGCCTGCGCAACACCCGCCTGGGCCGCCGCATCGGAGCCGAACGCTTCGACCGCGCCGAGACCTACCTGCGCGAGCGCGGCGCCCCGGCCCTGGTCGCGGTCCGCTTCGTGGCCGTCGTCCACGCGGTCGTCCCGATCGTCGCCGGCGTGGTCCGCATGCCGTTCGGCCGCTTCGTCCTGTGGTCGGGCCTCGGCACGGCCCTGTGGGTGGGCGCCTTCGCGGGCGTCGGCCTGCTCACCGCGGGCGCCGACGCCACCGGCGGCCTGGGCCTGCTGCTGACCGCGGTCGGCGCCACCTGCCTCGGCGTCATCCCGATCCTGGCCCGCCGCCTGCGCCGCCCGGCCCTCGCCGCCGCCTCCTGAGGCCCGGCCGCCCTACCCGCCGCCTGCGCCGCCCCGCCCTCACCAACCGCCTACTGCCCTCCGGTCCCGCGAGCATCACCTCACCAGGGCAGCCACGGGCAGCTTCAGCGGGTGCCGGTCCGGGTAGTGCGTTTTCGGCGCTCAGCCGGAATGCTGGGGGCTCGGGTGCACCGACGAGGGGGCAATGCCATGATCGCTCGGACCTGGCGGGGCTGGACGGCGGCGGCGAGCGCTGACGACTACCAGCGGCACTACGCGACGGTGGTGGCAACCCAACTGCGGACCATTCCCGGCTTCCGGGGCGCTCGCCTGCTGCGCCACCAGCACGAGGACGAGGTCCGCTTCACCTCGATCACGTTCTTCACCGACGTTGACGCGATCCGGTCGTTCGCCGGCGACACCTATGAGTTCGCCGTCGTGGCCGAGGAGGCCCGCAAGGTCTTGACCCGCTGGGACGAGCGCGTGACCCACGACGAGGTCGCCATCTTCGTGACCGGCTGACGCACCCCGGCTCAGTTCGCCGCCGTGCGGCGTTCGCCGGCCTGCAGCGTGTGGCGGCGAAAGGGAAGTTCTACGCTGTTCCGCGGCGCATCGTGGGGAGGCGGGACGCTCGGACCGTGGCGCGCCGCGGGCCGACTATGCGGCCCTGGTCGCTGATCTCCAAGCCCTCCACGTCGTACCAGAGGTCGCCGTCGTGGCTCACCGGCGCTCCGGCCAGGACCCGGTCGACGCGCAGTCGCAGTGGTCCTATTCCGTAGCGGTAGTCCTCCTCGGCGAACGTCAGAATCGTGCCCGCGGGTCTGTCGTCGATGGTCATCTCACCTCGCGGGGCCGGGCGGCCGGCGGCCGCGCTGGATGGTCGGAACGGGGAGGCTGGCAGGCTAGATCGAGAAACTGGAACGCTGGCGTCCATCCTGCGTGAGTCAGTGCAGCTGCACAAGAGCAGATGCACGTGCAAGTGCGCTTGCATGAGGGACTTATGTCCGTTTGTCTTATCGATCGTCCGACGAACGCCCAGGCGAATCGCCACCCGAAACCTCGGTGGGTATGCGCCTGCTCACGCGCTGCCACAACCAGCCGGCGGGAACGTCACGCCCGGAGAGCACGTATTCGGCGACAACCCGATTGGACATCGTGTCGAGCAGCGCCCGCCGCGACCACGTGCGACCCACGAGCAACAGCTGATCGCCGGCCTCGAGCATGACGTCGTCCGCCGGCCCGAGCACCGTCTCCCCGTCCCGTTTCAACATCAGCGGTACGGCGTCGAGCCGCCGGTCGCGTTCGTGGGGCGAGCGCATCAGATCGCCGAGCAGGATGCCCGCGTGCAGCCACGGCTGGAGCGACGGCGCCTCATGCTCAGAGAGCGTCACCTTCCACAGCGCCCCGAGGTGCGATCCGCAGTGCGCGCGCATCCGGTCGAGCGTCTCCGCGGCCCAGTCCTCGCCCAGCTCCGGCATCTGCTGCAGGAAGTGCCACAGCATCGGCGTACTCAATCGGGCGTAGATCTCCCGGGCGGCCATCTCAGCCGGCACCAGCAGCCAGTCGATCTCCATGGCCGCGAAGAGCGGGGCGTTCGCCGGCCGGTTCTGCCGTGCGCCGATGAACAGCGACGGATTGGTCTTGCGGGCGGCGGCCACCAGCGACAGGTTGGTCGCGTCGTTGTCGGTGCCGGCCACGAAACCCGACGCGGTCCGCAGGTCGGCCTCGGCCAGCACGGACGGCTCGACCGCGTCGCCCTCGATCAGCGTCAGCCCGTGCTCCGGGTCGGGATGCAGATCGATCACGGTGACCTCGTGACCGTCGGCCCGCAGATCCTCGGTGAGCTTGTGCCCGAACCGCCCGAAACCGCACACCACCCATCGCCCCGAGGCCGGCGGCCGCCCCGGCACCGGCATCTCCGCGCCTTCCTCGCGCACAAGCCACGACATCATCAGGTATGCCGAGGGCGCGTGCAGCGCCAAGCGCAGATGATCCCCGTACCGGTCGAAAGGGTTGACCACGGTCGGCGAGCCGAACGCGTGCATGCGGTGCTCGATCGCGGGGGAGACTGTGCGGGCGATCACCGGGAGCCCGGGCCGGATCAGCGCGGCCGTCATCGCCACGGTCAGGTTGACCTCGTCGTTGTCGGTCAGCGCGACCACGCCCTCGCAGGCCGGGTGCTCGAGACCGGCGACGCCGAGGGTGTGCGGGTTGGCGGCGTCGGCGACCAGCCCGGGGATGTCGGAGTAGTACAGATCGATGTCGAGGGTGTCGATGTGCTCGGGCATGTTGTCGATGACGACCATGCGGCGGCCCAGGGCGTCCAGGGCGTGCCCGAGCAGCTGACCGGTCTGGCCGTAGCCGACGACCAGCAGGAACGGCTCACGCAGACGCTTGACCGTGGCCGTGAAACGGCGCCGGGCCAGCGCCTCCCGGAAAGCGCGATCACGGATGAGGGTGAGCAACGACCCGATCGCGTACGCCCAGCCGATCACTGTCAGATAGATGGTCGCCGTCACCCAGAGCCGCTGCGCCCCGGTAAACGGATGCGGGATCTCGCCGTACCCGATGGTTGTGGCCGTGTAGCTCATGAAATAGAACGCGTCGAAGAACCCCATGCGCATTGGCTGGCCCGCAGCGTCGCGACCCGGGATCAGGGTCAGGCCGAACACGCTGATCGCGAAGATCAGGATCAGCACGATCAGGGGCGCCCGCATGCGCCGCAGAACCAGGAAGACCGTCGGCGAGCCCTCGGAGGGACGGGCCATTCTCGTACGCCGTTTCACGCTCGGCCATCCGGCGGGCTTGTGCGCGGGCCGGCGCGCGGTCATCGCCGATGAAACGTCGTCGTCTCGATCACGAGCAGCGCGACCGAGACGAGGTTGGCCAGGAGCGCCCCGCCGGAGAGCGACACGACGCTCGCGGTCGCCTCGGCGGTCATGCCGGCCTCGGAGATCTGGGTGGCGTAGACCCAGACCAGCGTGGCGGCGATCAACTGAAGGTCGGCGACCAGGCTCGTGGCGAGGTGGACCGCGCCGATCTGGGTGCGGTCACCGAACTTCAGCACGGTGGCGATCAGGTTGACCACCACGGCCGCGAACAACTCGTACTCGTTGTGCAGAGCCGGGTTGGAGATGTCGCCGATGAAGAAGCCCAGGTTGAGGGTCGCGGCCAGCAGCACGAAGAAGCCGAAGATCACTTTTTCCAGACTCATACGGTGCGCTCACCCCGGGAATCACGCTAATGCCTCGAACGTCCCCGCGCGCGCTGGATCGCCGCTATCGGCCGACTTTCCCGTCCGCGTCGGCGTTCCCGCCCGCGTCCGCGTTCGCGTTCCCGTTCGCGTTTCCGTTTCCGTTTCCGTTCTCGTCCTCGTACAGGGGCAGGCCGGGGTTCGGGCGCAGCGTGACTTTCACGGCCGAGGCGCGGGGGCCGGCCGTGGCGGCACCGAGGGCGGCGCGCCACTGCTTCAGCGGGAAGACGTGGGTGACCAAGCCGTCGACTCCGAAGGAGGGGTCGGCGAGCCATTCGACGGCCTGCGCCATGGTGTGGCGGCCGCCGAGGGCGGGTTCAGGGCCGAAGTTGACGCTGCCCTGGACGGTGAGCTGGCGGTTCCAGACCAGCGACCAGTCGACCGGCTGCTTCCCGGCCCCACCGACGAGGACGAGCATGCCGCTGGGGCGCAGCAGGTGCAGACCCAGATCCAGGGTGGAGGTCAGACCCACACAGTCGAAGACGACATCGACGCCCTGTTCAAGCAGCGGGATCTTGGTGAGGCGGGGACGGATGACGCGGCCGCCGTGCAGGTTGGCGAGCGTCTCGACGACCTGGGGACCGGGAGCCAGGGTGCGGTTGGCGCCGGCCCTGGTCGCGTACGGCGGGGTGAAGGTGCCCGGGCCGACGGCGGTGATGTCGAGGTCGGGATGCAGGCGGCGCAGCGCGGCGATGACGAGCAGGCCGATCGTGCCGGGGCCGACGACGACGGCGCGGTCGCCGCGGCGCTTCCAGTGCAGGGCGGCGTGCAAGGCGATCGAGGTGGGCTCGGCCAGGACCGCACGACGCGACGGCATGTCGTTGACGGGATGCAGCTGCGATTTGTGGGCGACGAGCTGTTCGCCCCAGCCGCCGCCGAGCGCGGCGTCGAAACCGAGCGCGGGGGCGTGGCAACCGGAGACGCCGGGCTGGTCGAAGCGCTCACAGACGTACGGGAAACCGTCGCGGCACGAGCGGCACGGCGCGAACCCGCGGTGGACGCACGACACGATCGGGTCGACCACGACACGCTCGCCCTCATCGGTCACGGCGACGATCTCGTGCCCGAGAATCTGGTGGCGAGCGGTGTAGAAGGCGCTGAGCACCAGGGAACTCTTGGCGTGCGCGACGCCGACGTCACTGCCGCAGATGCCGGTCAGCTCGGGCCGCAGTCGCACCCAGCCCGGCACGTTCGGGAGGGTCGGTGGGGCCAGGTCGTCACGCAGCGAGAGCATCCCGCCGGCGCTGAGGCCAAGACGGTGGGAGGCCGCGGTGGCCAGATAGCGGGGCACCGACAGATCGGTGAGAACGGCACGCATCGAGATCGCACTCTACGTCCTTTCGATCGGCAACGGTCACTGCGTCTCGCTCGGCACCCGGTGGCCGCCCCCGCTCCGGTCGCCGGTCGTGGCTCCGCTCTGATCGACGCTCGCGGCTTCCGAGTGTGTTCTGTGCTAGTCCCCGTGCACGTCGTCCTAACGGCGCGGGCTGCCACCCCTGCAGGATGTGGACCAAGGCGGAAACATTCCCGTTACTCGATGAAGGGGTCCGCGGCCGGCTGCGGGCTGTCCGGCTCGCTTCGAGGCTTTCCACCCCCCAATCAGGTCACGCGCCCGCAGCGCCGCCACTCCGGGCGGAGTGCTCGCGGTTTCCCGCGCAGGTGCCATGCACGCCGACCGTCGTCTATTCCGACGGTCCGGACGGCGTGCGGTTCACCCCGGGAGTCACCGCGTTTCCGGCCACGATCGCCACCGCCGCCACGTTCAACGAGCCCCTGGCGTACGCGAAAGGCGCGGCCCAGGCGGCGGAGGCGTTCGACAAAGGTAAGAACGTGCTGCTCGCGCCGGGTCTGGCCAGCGGGCGCACGCCGCTGTCGGGACGCACCCCGGAGTATCTCGGCGAGGACCCGCTGCTGACCGGGCTGATCGCGGCGGCCGGCACGCGCGGGATCCAGAGCAAGCCGGTGCTCGCCGCGCTCAAGCACTACGTCGCGAACGAACAGGAGCTCGACCGGCAGACCAGTTCGTCGAACGCGGACGAGCGCACGCTGCGCCGGCTCTACGACCTGCCCTTCGAGATCGCCGTCAAGCGCGGCGCACCGGAGAGCGTCATGTGTTCGTACAACCAGATCAATCATGTGTACGCCTGTGAGAATGAGCGTTTGAACAAGGTGCTCAAGGACGACATCGGGTTCGACGCTTCGAATACTCACAACTTCGGGTCGACGCGTCGCGTCACGAAGTGCGGATCATGTTCCGGCTGACCAACACGGGCCGGCGCGCCGGGACCGAGGTGGCTCAGGCGTACGCCACCCTGCCCGCCTCGACCGGCGAACCGTCGAAGAGCCTGGTCGGCTGGGAACGTGTGACGCTCGCGGCCGGGCAGAGCAGAACGGTCGACCTCACGCTCAGCCGCGACGACCTGGCCGACCTGCATCTGCTGCAGTACTGGGACGGGCTGTGGAAAACCGCCAAGGGCACGTACGGCATACGGGTCGGCGGCTCGTCGCAAACCACTCTGCGCGCATCGTTCCGTCGGTAGAACCACCGATTCAGTCGGTGCGGCATGGCGGAGAACCTCGCGGGGACCGTCTCCAGGGGCGGTCCCCGCGTCGCCGGTTCACTCGGGGAGCTTGACCTCTTCGTTGCCCTTCCAGTCCTGCGGCTCACCCTCGCCACCGGCGGACGGGTCGCGGTGGCCGAGCGCCGTTTCGCCCGGAAGCTCCTCCATGCGCTCGTCGGCGATTTCCTCGAGCTTGGCCTCGGTGTCCTTGCTCAGATCCGACATCTCGCACCTCCGTTGTTGTCCTCGCTACGCCCTCGCCACTACCCGCGTACCGTCCCACCTAAAGAACGGGGAGACCAGGCTCACGTCCCCAAGCTAGGGACAAACGGGCAGCCGATACCTTCGCGGTATCGCGCCAGCTCGCAGCGTCCACACCCCGCGATCCTCGCCGGCGGCCTGGCCCCGGCTGCCCCGTCTCGCCTCACGCAGGATGTTTGGTCGTCGCGGCGGCCTGTGAAAATTGGTGGCACGGTTCGGGCTTGCGGCTTTAGCGTGCTGCCGAACTCTGTCGTCCAGGCAAGGACGTGCCGTTGTACACCCTGTGAGACCTCCCAAGCGCTGATTTGCCGCGCGTCGCGTAATTCGCGTCGCGCTCCTTTGCTGCGGAAATTCTCACTGGAACCGGTGTATCTCTGTGCTCAAAATCTGGACGATCGTCCCTACATGCCTGCCGCTCATCGTCCGTCGTTGCCACCTGTGCGCGTCCGATCGATTCCGGGCGAGCGGCAAATTCCGCGTCAACGCCAACCACAAGCTTCTCGATGCCTGGCTTCTCGTGCTCTGCGCCGGCTGTGGGGATACCGCGAAGCTTTCGCTCCTGGAGCGGGTGAACGTCCGCTCGGTAGATCCCAGGTTGCTCGACCGGCTGCACGGCAACGACATCGTGCTGACGGCCGAACTGCTTCAGGATCCGCTCGTGCAGCACCGCAACCGCGTCGCCCTCGACTGGACCAACGCCTGGCGCCTCGACACCAGCGATCCGCTCGACGACGGCGGAGTCGACGCGGGAGATGGAAGCGACCCCGAGGTGCTCGACGTCTCGGTGCGCTTCGGAGCGCGGATCCCGGTGCGCCCGGTGCGGCTGATCGCTGACGGTTGCGGGTTGGCGCGTGCCGAAATCGAGAGGCTGATCGAGGCGGGCAAGCTCGTTGCCGCGGTCCGGCTCGGCGGAAAGATCTCGAGCGACTTCACTTTCACGCTCAAACGCTGAGTTCGACCGTTCGCTCAGCTCGACGACGGTCCAGAGCCTGCCCGGCGTGATCAGCCGGGCGGCCCTGGGCTGGGTCGACGCGTTTCCTCTGCCGCGGTCCCCGGCGTTGGAGCATTCGTCTACTTCGCATCTTCGGCTCGCGTTGGTCTCGTCCCGGTTGAGGAGGATCCCCTCCTGCGCGCAACGGTTGATCAAGGTGCTGGGTACGATCCGCGGCATGAAGCGCGTTGTTGTCAGGCCGCGGATCCAGACGCCGTTGCTGGTTGTCTGCCTTGGCCTGTTCGCGTTCATCGGCGTCGGGATCTTGTTCGATGGGGATCCGATCGCCCAGCGTGACTGGGGCAGCGTCGGGATCGGAGCTCTCGTCTTCGTGTTCGGGGTGATCGGCGTCTGGCGGGCGGTCCGCATGGGAGTGGTAATCGACGAACGTGGGGTCCGCATTCGGTCGTTCGACAGCCGTGACAAGTTGACGCCCTGGAGCATGGTCGAGTCGGTCGAGTGCGTTCAGTGGACGAGCGCATGGGCATGGCGGTCTACGCGCCGATTCTCGTGCTGGGCCGCGAAACCGGCGCGCTGCCGGTGACGGCGCTGGGTTCGTACTCGCCCGCGGGGGCTGAGCGCCAGACCGATCGGCTTCGCGCGCTGAAGGACGGCGCGTCGGCGACGGCCCAGACTGCGACGCCGCGGCTGAACGAGAGATCCGAGCAGAACACCAAGCTGGCGCTGAACGTGACGGCAGAGCGGAACCATGGGTCTGCCGAGCCGGCAGGGGATTAGTGCCCGTCGGAGCAGCTGACCGACGCGGGCTCCGGCAGCCGGGCGGTGGGGTGGGCTCAGCGGGCGCGGCGGAGATTCAAGGCGCGGCGGGTGGATGGCAGCAGGAGCATGACGGACGCCCACGCCGCGCCCAGAACCGTCAGTGCGATAGCCACGTCGCCCAACGACGAGGCGACCGAGGCGGGGGCGGTGGCGGTCGCTGTGAACTCCACCGTGCTGGTTCCGCGTCTGAGGTCCGTTTCGGCCAGGGTCTCGGACAGGGCCGACAGCCAGCCGGCGACCGGGATCAGCACGATCGCCAGAGCCAGCAAAGAAGTGAGGATCCACGCGGTGTAGTTGCCGCGCAGCATCGCCACGGTCAGCACGACCACTGCGCCCGCGAGGAACACGAACAACCAGCCACCCGACGTCACCACGGGCTCATCCTGATAGGGCCCGTTGAGCAACGTCGCGCCGTATCCGGCCAGCCCGAGCGCCAGCATTCCTAACGGCGTCAGCAGCAGTCCGGCTCTCAAGTGACCTCGTTCCCGTCACCGGTGGAGCGCACGACCACGTCGGCCCCGATTGGCTCACCCGTGGTCAGCAGGTCGAGAATCGCGTCCGCGCGGGCCACGAATCGGCGGCCGTCGTCTCGCAGGCGGCCCAGCACGATTCCCTCCTGTGAGCCGTCGCGGCCGTGTTTCACCGTGTACGTCTCGATGACGGCCGGACCGGAAGCGGAAAGCGCCTCGCCGGGCGCGGCCACTGCGTCCAGATCGGCCTGAATGCGCGCGCTGTCCGAGGGCCGGAAGGCGTGCGGGACCGTCGTGTAGACGCCCGTCGAGTGCTTACTCATGATGCCGCCGTTGGCCCCGACGAAGCCGTACGTGCCCGGCCGTGCTCGCAGCAGCGAAGTCATCGAGGCGATCGCGTGCATCGAGTAGTTGTTTCCCGGCCCGCCGAAGAACGGCAGCCCGCCGGTCACGGTCAATCCCCGCGGATCGTCCGTCGCCACCCCGAGCGCCTCGGCCACGATGAAGACCGGCGCCGCGAAACAGCTATACAGATCGATGGCTGTCAAATCCGAGGCCGCGATCCCCGCGAGCGACAGAGCATGCTGAGCCGCTCGGGCGGCAGCCGGCGACGACCCGTACGAAGCTCTCTCGATCATTGTGCGTTCCCGCAGATCGGCGTGCCCGGCCAGATAGACCCACTGCTCCGCCGGAACCCCGAGCCGTCGCGCCGATTCCACCGACATCAGCAGCAGAGCGGCCCCCTGATTGACCTTCTCCCGGGCCACCACATACCGCGTGTACGGATCGGCGAGTGGCCGGTTGGCCGCGCTGGGCGTCACGAGTGTCGCCGCGTCGCGGAAAACCGGTGCCGCGGCGTGGGGATTGGCCGCCGCCACTGTCGTGAACGGCGAGAACAGGTCCCCGATAGCCGCCGCGTATTCCGCTCGCGACATCTTCAGCCGCGCCCGCCGTGCGTTGTCGATGAGCGCGTACTGCGAAGGCGTGTCCGAAAGCCCGTGCGCGACGTGGTGCGGCGAAACGATGCCGTCGAGCCCGTGCCCGCGCGCCTCCAGCGACCCGCCCGGGCTCTCACCGAAATCCGGCCGCGATTCCGAGGAAAGCGCCTGAGTAATCGTCGAAATGGCCTCCGACCCGGCCAGCAGCACGACCGAGGCGTCCCCGGCTGCGATGGCCCCGGCGAACTCGTTCACGAGATGCTGCGGCGCCTGGCCGCCGCCCACCTCCAGCACGGCCCGCCGCGGCGACGCCCCGATCCGCGCGGCGATGGACCGCGGCGGATTGTCCGAGGCGCCCAGCAGCGGCACGGCCCACGGCAGGGAGATCTCGAACTGCGGCACGACCGCGATGGTGTCGATCTCCGACGCCGCAACACCCGCGTCGTCCAACGCGACGCGCGCCGCGTCTGCGGCCAGCGAGACCGGCGAGCGTCCCTGGTAGCCCGGCGAATCAAGCCGCTCCGACACTTGACCGACGCCGACCAGCACAGGCGTACGCGGGTCAAGAAGCGGGTCGACCAAAGGGCCGGGCACAGTGCCGGTCATGAAAGACGCCCGGCGAGGTCACGGATGCGGGCGGCGCACTCGGCGGCCATCGTGCGGGTGATCTCGCCGGCCGGCCGGATGTCGCGGAACGACCCGACCACCTGCCCCACGAAGAACGATTCCAGCTCCAGCGCGCCCGCGTGCCCGGCCTCGGCCGCGGCGTCGATGCGCTGCCAGGCCTCGTCGACGAGCATCGGCTGCAACGGCAGCGGCAACGGGGCGGGACTGCCCGGCGCCGCCCACTCGTCGTGCCAAGCCGTTCGCAGCTGCCGGGCCGGTTTTCCCGTACGGGTGGGCGAGCGCAACGTATCCGCGCTGCTCGCGGCCAGGAACTTGTTCTTGATCGCTTGCACCGCCACGTCCTCGGCGCTCGAGAGCCACACCGACCCGCACCACACGCCGGCCGCTCCCAGCGCGAGGGCCGCCGCCATCTGCCGCCCGTCCGCGATCCCGCCGGCGGCCAGCACCGGACGGTCCCCGGCGATGTCGACGATCTCGGGCGTGAGCACCATCGTGGCGATCGTCCCGGTGTGCCCACCCGCCTCGGTGCCCTGCGCGACCAGCACGTCGACGCCCGCCGCGATCTGCCGTTCGGCGTGTTTGGCCTGACCGATCAGCGCGGCGGTCACGATCCCGGCGGCCCGGGCACGCGACACCAGCTCCGGCGGCGGCGTGCCGAGCGCGCTCGCGATCAGCGAGATCGGGTGCTTGAACGCCGTGTCGAGCAGCGCCAGCGCGCCCGGCGTGGTCAGTGACGCCGCGACCTGCTGGTGGTCGGCCGTGGCGGCGGGTGGGATGTCGTACTTCTCGAGCAGGCGCTGCACGAAGTCGAGATGTTCCTGCGGGATCTGGGCGCGCATGCTGGCCACCAGGTCGGCCGGGTCGCCGGGCGCGAACTTCTCGGGAACGAGCAGGTCCACCCCGTACGGTTTGCCGCCGACCTGCTCCTCGATCCAGGTGAGCTGCGCGTCGAGCTCCTCAGGCCCGTACACCGAGGCCGCGAGCACGCCGAAGCCGCCCGCGTTGGTGACCGCCGCGACGACCGCGGGGGAGCGGTTGAAGCCGACGATCGGGTGCTCGACGCCGAGCAGTTCCGTCAGAGCCGTACGCATGGGTCTCGTCCTCCCGTGGTCGATCCACCGGGGAGGTTACCCGGCGGTCACATCGGCCAGGCGACGAATCTCGCTTCCCTGTTCCACGGCCATCTCGTTGGCGACCTCGTGCAGCTTCTGGTCGTCGCCGCCCTTGAGCACATCGCCGGCCATCCGCAGGGCGCCGCGATGGTGGTCGGTCATCATCGTGGCGAAACGGCTGTCGAACGCCGGGCCCTTCGCGCCGGTCAGCGCGGACATGGCGGCCGGCGTCTGCATGCCCGGCATCGTCCCGTGGTCGTGGTTCGGATCGTTCTCGGGCAGGCCGCGATCCTTGAGCCAGGCCCGCAAGAACGTGATCTCGTACGGCTGGGACGCGTTGATCCGTTCGGCCAGGGCGATCAGCTTCTTGTTCGCACCCCGCTCGGGGGCGAGGCGGGCCATCTCGATCGCCTGCTCGTGGTGGACGATCATCATCTGGACGAACGCCGTGTCGACGGCGTTGTAGGTCGAGCCGTTCGGGGCGCGAACCTGATCGGAATCGGTCACCACGGCGTCATCGCCCGGCGCACCCGGCAACACCACCCGCTGCGGCGGCGCGGCGCTCGCGCTCGGCTTGGGCGCCGCGGCCGACTCGCCCGAGCCCGACCGGGCCGCCGCCACCGCGACGCCGGCTCCGGCCAGCACGACCGCGACCGCGACCAGCGTCGATGTCCGAACCCGACCCACCGGACCTCCCCAATCGATACTTAAAGATGCTTGCGCAACCGCCCGCGGCCACTACTGTAACGACAAAGCTGAATACGCATCGTGCGTTTCATCGTGCGCGCGGCGCGTCAAGGGGGAGGGAGACCCATGAAGCACACTGCCCCACGAGGGCGGATGCTCAAGCGCCTGGCCGCCGCGAGCGCCATCGCACTGGCGGTCGGACTGCTGGCGGCTCCGGGGAGCAGCGCGGCCCAGGCGCCCGCCGGCCAGAACGTGATTCCGGGCGTCGACGAGATCGTCAGCAGCCCCAACCTGAAGCAGGTCGCACACCTGGACAAAGCCGGTCCGCTGCTGGGCACCAACTCGGACTGGGCGTTCCAGGGACGCTACGCATATGGCGGCAACTACGACGGGTTCTACGTCTACGACATCAGGAACCCGAAGGCACCGACGATCGCCGCACAGGTTCTCTGCCCGGGGTCGCAGAACGACATCTCGGTCAGCGGGAACCTGCTCTTCCTCGGCACCGACTCGCAGCGCACGAACGACACGTGCGTCAACGCGGCGTCGACCACGGCGGTGCCCGGCGACCGCTGGGAAGGCGTCAAGATCTTCGACATCAGCAACCCGCTGACGCCGCGCTACCTCAAGTCGATCAAGACGGACTGCGGCTCGCACACGCAGACGCTGGTGCCCGGCAAGCGGGGCGAGAAGAACGTCTACCTCTACATCTCGTCCTACAACCTGGCCGGCGCGGATCTGCCGAACTGCGCCCTGCCGCACGACAAGATCTCGATCATCAAGGTGCCGCTGCGCAACCCGACGGCCGCGGCCGTCGTCGCGACGCCGGTCGTGTTCCCGGACGGTGGCTACCCGGGCGGTCCCGCGAACCCCAACGGGTCTCCGACCACGGGCTGCCACGACATCACGGTCTACGCGGAGAAGGACATCGCGGCCGGCGCCTGCATGGGTGACGGCGTGCTGTTCGACATCTCCGACCGGGCCAAGCCGAAGGTGCTGACCACGGTCCGCGACGAGGTGAACTTCGCCTTCTGGCACTCGGCGACGTTCAACAACAGCGGCACCAAGATCGTCTTCACCGACGAGCTGGGTGGCGGCGGCGCGGCCACCTGTAACCCGACGGTCGGCCCGAACCGCGGCGCCGACGCCATCTACGACATCGTCGGCCACGGCAAGAAGTCCAAGCTGGTCTTCCGCAGCTACTTCAAGATCCCGCGGACGAACGCCGACACCGAGAACTGCGTCGCCCACAACGGCTCGCTGATCCCGGTGCCCGGTCGCGACATCATGGTGCAGGCCTGGTATCAGGGCGGCATCTCGGTGTGGGACTTCACCGACTCACGCCGGCCCAAGGAGATCGCCTATTGGGAGCGGGGTCCGATCTCGGCGACCCAGTTCGTGGGCGGCGGTTCCTGGTCCGCTTACTGGTACAACGGCTACATCTACTCGAACGACATCGTGAAGGGCGTCGACGTCCTCGAGCTCAAGGACCCGCGTACGTGGGTCGCCAAGTGGTTCCGCACCGACGAGTTCAACGCCCAGACGCAGGACAACTTCCTGCGCTGGTAGCTCACCGATCGGTCGCCCGTCCGTCGCCTTCCGTGCGGCGGGCGGGCTCCGGCAGGTCGAAAGCCCCGCGCAGTCGCGACTGGTCCGCCGGGTCGAACCTCGACAGGAGGTCGACGAATCCCGGGAGGAGTTCTCCGGGCGGCACGATGGCGATCATCAGATCGACAAGGCTCCGTACGACGGCCGGATCGGCGTTCAAGCTCGAGATGCCGGCCACGATGTTCTGAATCAGGGTGGCCGAAAGGACCGGCGCCTCCCGCTGCAGCTGTGTGATCGCTGCGTTCCGCATCTGGTCCTTCTCGTTGATCAGCAGGAGAAGATAGTCAGTCCAGCGGTCGGGATCGTTCGGCTCCACAAGGCCGCCGATGGCCAGTTCGGTCAACCGTCTCGCGTCGGAATACCATCGCTGGTCGGGGTCGGAGAAGCCGAGGTCACCGAACCGGGACCAGAAGGGCACCATCGTGTAGAAGAGCTCGCGGCTGTCGAGGGAGGTCTGCGCGAAGGCCGACTTGCGCAGCAGCCGGCCCGCATGGCTTTCGCTCGCCATCGCGATGTCGCCGTCGACAGGCTGTGACTCGACCCGCGCCGGCCGACGGTCGGCCGGCCACGGCAGCGACGAGAAGACGTAGACGTCAGACTCGTCGTCCAGCCGAATCCGGAGTCGGGGCGGATCCGCGGTCAGATCCCAGTCGACCCGCAGTGACTGCCAGAGCCGACGCGCGTCGTCGAAGCTCGACTGGCTCAGCCACAACAGCGCATGCCGCCGCCAGTTGGTCTCGACTGGTTCCCCGACGATCTCGACCGCGTCGACCGGCCCGTCGCTCAACAGCACGATCAGGCACATCAGGTTGGCCGAGAACATGGCCTGCCGCTCGGCGAGCGTGCGAGGCCGCGGCTCATAGCCCGCGACTGTCCACGAGGGATGCGGCCGCCCGGCCTCCGCGAACAGCTCGATCGCGAGCTCGCGACAAGCCCGTCGTCTCCCCGCGTCGAGGCGGGCCACCAGCCCCTGGCAGAATTCCCACAGCGGCACCCGCCGGGTCAGCGTCCCGAATGACGTGAGCGCCGCGAAGTAACCCGCGTCCAGGGTCGCGCCGGGCCGGCGGCGAAGAATCGCCCGGTCCTCGGCCAGCTCGACCAGCGCGGTCACGATCTGCCGGGCGGCCAGGAACTCGGCGAACGTGGCGTGCAGGAACTCGAAGCTCCGCTCGACCCCGGTGGTGTCGCGGTTGATGCGCGACTCGTGGAGGAAATAGAACCGGCCGACCAGCAACTGGCTCGCGCTCAGCGGCCGGTTCGACGCGTTCGGAGCCGCGGGCGTACGGTCAGCGTCGCTGAGCAGATGGCCGAGGTCCTCGTCGAGTTCGGCTTCGAGAATCACGTCCTGCCCTCGATTCAGCATCGAGATCGCGACCGCCGACAGCCGCCTCCACTCCAGCGCGATCTCGGCTGCCCGCTGCTCGTCGTCGCGCCCGGTGCCGAACTTGTCGACCTGCCGCTCGAAGAAGTCGGTGAAGAGCCTCTCGTAGAGCTCCGCCCGGCGCAGCTCGCCCTGCCCGGCCCGCAACTGGTTCACCCGGCTGTCGTAGAGCGCCAGCAGGAGCAGCAGCAGCGGCTGACTGGCGAGCTCGCGATGGACCAGCACCGCTTCGGTCGACAGCCCGCGCCGCGTGGCGTTCAACGAGTTCCACATCTCGAGCCATTCGCCGATCTGCCCGTCGGTGAAGGCGTTGAGCCGCAGCACCACCGTCCCGGCCGGGAACCGCGCCCGATCGGCGACCACCGTACGGCTGGTCACGATCACGGCCAGCGGACGTCCGAGGTCGTTCTCGCGCTGCTGGAACTCCTCGATCCGCTCCAGATAGTCGGCCCAGTTCTGCCCGGTCGCCTGCAGCAACTCGTCGAAGCCGTCCATGATCACGACCGGGAGCGCGGTGCCCGCCTCGTGGGCCACCTCGGGCCAGCTCACCGCCTTGCCGACCAGGCCGTACAGGGAGTCCTCGATCTGTTTCTGCACGGGCGCGTTGGCCTCGACGCTGCGCAGCTCGACGCGGATCGGCAGGAAGTCGGCCAGGGTCAGCCGGGCCGCGAGCACGCGGGTCAGCACCGACTTGCCGGATCCGGGCTGACCGAGCAGCACCAGCGGCCGGTCCGTGGCCTGGGGCGTGGTGAGGTGCGAGACCAGGAACGACTGGACGTCGGGCACGGGCTGGGCCTGCTCCCACCACATCTCGGTGGCCGGCAGGTCGCTGGGCCCGGCCGTCGAGGCCAGCCCGGTCGGGTCGACGTACCCCTGCCTCAGCGTGGGCAGGACGACGCCGCCGGGCACGTCGGAGGCGGTGAGGATCGGCCGTTCGAGCTGTTTCTCATACCGCCGGATCAGATCGGTGCGCACGCCCGAGGTGGCCTCGTGGCGCGCGCGCAGCTCGGCGACCGCCGTCCGGATCAGTTCGCGGGTCGCCTGTTCACCGACCGACGAGCTCCAGAGCCGGAATTCCGGGACCTCGAGGGTGAGCCGCCGGTAGGCCGCCGTGTAACGGATCCCGGACAGACGGGCCAGCTCCCTGATCTCGACGTCGGTCAGTCCCAGCACGCTCACCGTGGTCGACGACAAGCCCACGTAGTAGTACGTGAGCTCCAATTCGAAGCTTTCGAACGGTCGCTGCGGGGTGGGGTGCGGGGCCGGTTGCTCGATCAGCACGGTCACGATCTCGGTGAACGACTTCGGCGTCGGCCGCGAGCTGCTGATCGCCACCTGCTCGGCCGCCGCGAGCTGCGGCGACGAGGGTGCCATTTCCTCGAGAGCCTCGAAGAAGGCCACCAGGACGATGACGGAGTGCGCGGCGATCAGCCGGTCGGTGCGGTCGAAGCGGCTCAGCCCCTCCACTTTGTCGCGCCAGCTCAGAACGGCCGAGTTCCCCCACCGTACGACCTGGTCGCGCAGGGCGAAGAAGTCGACCGTCCCGGCGCTGGCGACGGTGACCGTCCCCGCCGCCACCCCGGCCACCTGGCCGAATCGTGTGACGGTGGGCGAGTCGCCGTCGAGGAGTCGGACCGCGTCGGCGAAGGACAGTCCCCGGGACCTCATGCGCGGACCGTACCCAAGCGGTCCCGTTCTGTCGACGAAGGTCGTTACGTGCTGCGCAGACGGAAATGGTTGCCGTCGGGGTCGGACAGTGTTTCGCCGTCGACGAGCGTCGCGCCGAGCCCGAGCAGCCGATCCGTTTCCGCCTGCCGGTCGTCGGCCGTAAGTTCCAGGTGTACGCGGTCCTGGGGCGGGCGGGGCTCGTTGGGCGGGCCGCCCCACGTGATCTTCGGACCGCCGTGCGGGGAGCGTACGGCGGTCTCCTCGTTCTCGTCCCAGACCAGCGGCCAGCCGAGCGCCGCGCTCCAGAAGTAGCCCTCGCGCTGCGAGCCGTCGCAGGACAGCGCGCCGATGAACCCGCAGTCGGCCAGGAAGTTGTTGCCGGGCTCGATGACGCAGAACTCGTTGCCCTCGGGGTCGGCCAGCACGACGTGGCCCTCGTCGCCCTTCTGGCCCACGTCGGCGTGGGTCGCGCCCAGGGACAGGGCGCGGGCCACGATGCGGTCCTGCTCCTCGAGGTTGCTCGTCAGGTCGAAGTGGGCGAGGTTCTGACGCGCCTTCGGCTCGGTGGTGCGGACGAACCGGAGGCGGAACCCGGTGTCGTCATCGGGCAGCAACTCGTCGCCGGCCGGCGCCCAACCGAGCAGGCCCGACCAGAACCGGGTGAGCCGCGGCGGGTCGAGGGCCTCGAAGCACACCGCGAACAGATGAAGGGACATGGCGGCCATGCTCGCAGGGGCGTCCCAGGCTGTCGCGGCAATTTCGGGTGTTCCATAGGTGAATCCCGCAAACCGGCGCCGATTTCTGCGTAGCCTCGGCGCGTGTGAACTGGAATTCGGTCGAGGCGATCGGCACATGTGTCGCCGCGGTGGGCACCGTCGCCGCCTTCGCCGCGCAGCGGCACGCCCTGAACGTCGAGCGACGGACGCGGCAGGAGGAGATCGCCCGGCTCGACCGGGAGAGCGGGGCCGCCGAACGTGCGCGGGCCGCCGCCGTGAGCCTGCACATCACCCACTACGACGAGGACCCGCGCTACGAGGACGATGACGAACTCGTGGTCCACGTCGGAAACTACGGGCCCTACCCGATCACCAATGTCGCCGGGCGGCTCACGTTCCATCCGGCCGTGGGCGAGCCGATGCGCATCGACGACGACTACGACGCCCGGGACAACCTGCCCTTCGTCGCGCCGAACACCGGCGCCGCGCTCGTCTGGTCCGTGCCGACCGAGATCGCCCGCCAGCTCGCCGGTCAGGCCAGCCCGTCGCAGACCGAGTCGTTCTCGGTCGAGATCACCTTCAGCGACGTCCACGGCGGCCGCTGGAAGATCAACGACCTGGACCGGGGCAAGGTGGTCCGCGTGGTCAACCCGGCGCCGGCGCCCCGCCCCGAGCCTCGGCGCCCGGGTCTGCGGGCAGTGGTGCGGCAGCTCGCGCGAGGCTTGGCCCCGGTGGGCCGGTAGGCGTGAGGCCGCTGCGCACCGCGTGCAGGGCGGCCTGAGTGCGGTCGGCCAGGCCCAGCTTCATCAGGATGCTGGACACGTGGGTCTTGACCGTCTTCTCGGCGACGACCAGGGCGCGCGCGATCTCGCGGTTCGAGCGGCCCTCGGCGATCAGGGCCAGCACGTCGCGCTCGCGAGCGGTCAGCCCCGGCGTCTCGGCCGGCGCGGCGACCAGCGAGGCCGCCACCTCGGGCTCGAGCAGCAGGTGGCCGGCGTGGACCGAGCGGACGGCCGCGACCAGCGCGTGCGGGTCGACGTCCTTGGACAGGTAGCCGCGTGCGCCGGCTCGCATAGCGGGCACGAGCCGGTCGGAGAAGCTGGTGACGACCAGGACCTTCGTCCGCAGGCCGCGTTCGCGCAGCTCGCGCAGGACGGCCACACCGTCGAGGCCGGGCAGCACCATGTCGAGCAGCACGACGTCGGGGCGGGTGCGCTCGATCGCCTCCAGTGCCGAGGGGCCGTCGGCGGCTTCCCCCGCGACATCGAGGTCGTCGGCCAGTTCAAGAAAAGTGCGCAACCCCCGGCGTACGGCGGGGTGGTCGTCGACGATCAGCACACGGATCTCAGGCACCGGGCACCTCGAGCCGCACGGTCGTGCCCGCGCCGGGCGACGAGCTGATGGTGGCGTCGCCGCGCACCGAGCAGGCCCGGTCGCGCATCGAGCGCAGTCCGAGGCTGCGGCCCGCGCGCACCGTGCCGTCGACATCGAAGCCCACGCCGTCGTCGCGCACGAGGAGGCGTACACCGTTGTTGCCGTTCTTGGTCAGGGAGACCGTGATCTGGTCGGCGGAGGCGTGCCGGACGGCGTTGTGCAGGGCTTCCTGGGCCACGCGCAGAACCACTGCCTGGTGGGCCAGCGGCAGGGGCGGCGGGGTGTCTTCGGCGTAGGTCAGGCGGGGACCGTCGGCGCCGGAGGCCCGGTCGAGGATCTGCACCTGTTTGCGTAGCACGGAGGGCAGACCGTCCTCGGCCAGGCGGGCGGGGCGCAGCTCGAGGACGGCGGCGTGCAGTTCCTCGGCGGCCTCACGGGCCAGGGCGGACACCTCGGACAGCCGGGCGCGGGCGGCCTTGGGATCGCGGTCGAGCAGCAGGTCGGCCGCCTGCACGGTCAGCCGCAGGCCGAAGAGCCGCTGGGCCACCGCGTCGTGCAGGTCGTGGGCGATGCGGGCGCGTTCCTCGGCGATGGTCAGCTCGCGGCTGCGGGCGTAGAGGCGGGCGTGGGTCAGGGCGATCGCGGCGTGCGCGGCCAGGACGCGGACCAGTTCCTCGTCGTTCGCGGTGAAGCCGCCGGGCTTGTTGGCCAGGAAGAGCGCGCCGAGGATCTCGTCACCGCTGGTCACGGGCACGCCCAGGAACGCGGTCAGGGCCGGATGGGCGGCGGGCCACCAGCCGAAGCGCGGATCGGCGCGGATGTCGTCGAGGCGCTGGGTGGCCGGCTCGCGCAGCATGACGGCGAGGAAACCGTGCTGACGGGGGAGCGGGCCGATCGCGGCCTGCTGCTCGGCGCTCATGCCGGAGACGAGGAACTGGGCGAAGGAGCCGCCGTCGTCGGGGACGCCGAGCGCGGCGTATTCGGCACCGGCCAGTTCTCGGGCCGTGTCAACGATCGTCTGCAGCACCTCGGGGACCGTGAGCTGGTCGCTGACGGCCAGCACCGCGGCCGACAACCGGCGCGCCGTGCCCAGTTCGTCCACGCGCCAACGATAGTCGTCCGGCCCCTCCAACGCCTGCGCCGAAGGTCCTAGGACCAAGGTCGGGGGTGCGAGGCGACCGTGGCCCGAGGCTTTCCACCGCGGCAGCGAGCAGGGTCGATGGCATGACACGAACAGCCGTAATCACCGGCGCTTCTCAGGGGCTCGGCGCCGCCCTGGCCCACGGACTGGCAACCGCCGGGTGGTCGCTGGTCATCAACGCCCGGACGGCCTCGGACCTGTCGGCCGTCGCCGACGCGCTGCCGACCACCGTGATCGCGATCCCCGGTGACGTGGTGGACGACGATCACCGCGCCTCGCTCGCTGAAGCGGCCTCGAAACTGGGCGGGGCGGACCTGCTCGTGAACAACGCGTCGACGCTCGGGGGGAGCCCGCCGCCCGCCCTGGGGGACTTCCCGCTGCCCGACCTGCTGGAGACGTTCGAGGTGAACGTGCTGGCGCCGATCGCGTTGACCCAGCTCGTGCTGCCGCAGCTGCGCCTCTCGGAGCACGGCGCGGTGCTCAACCTCAGCTCGGACGCGGCCGTGGAGGCGTACGCGGGCTGGGGTGGCTATGGGGCGGCCAAAGCGGCTCTGGATCATGCGAGCGCGGTGCTGGCCTTGGAGGAGCCGTCGTTGCGGGTGTGGTCGGTGGATCCGGGGGATCTGCGGACGCGGTTGCAGCAGCAGGCCTCTCCCGGCGCGGACATCTCGGACAAGCCGCTGCCGTCGTCGGTCGTGCCGTTCTTTCTTCAGCTTCTGGAGTCGCGGCCGGCGTCGGGGAGGTACGTCGCGTGATCTTCGACCTGCCCGCGGCGTTGGAGGCTCGGCATCCTGTCGAGCCGCGGGACAGCGTACGGCTGATGGTCTCGCACAGTGTTGACGTGAGCCACCACTGCTTTCCGGCGCTGCCATCGTTGCTCTCGCCGGGCGACCTGCTGGTTGTGAACAACTCGGCGACGCTGCCGGCGGCGCTCGACGCGGACGGGATCCGGGTGCACGTCTCGACGTCGCGGGCCGACGGCACGTGGCTGGTGGAACTGCGGGAGTTCGCGTCGCCGCGGGCGGGGATGCGACTGGTGATCCCGGACGGCTCGCTGACCCTGCTGCGGCCGTTCACCTCGCGGCTATGGGTGGCGACGGCCTCGGTTCCGCTCGGGCGGGTCGACTATCTGAGCAAGCACGGCAAGCCGATCCGGTACGCCTACACGGACCGGGACTGGCCGCTCGAGGTCTATCAGAACGTGTATGCGACCGAGCCGGGCAGCGCTGAGATGCCCAGCGCGGGGCGGCCGTTGACGGGGGACGTGCTGGCCGCCCTGGCCGGACGGGGAGTGCTGGTCACGCCGGTCACGCTGCACACGGGGGTGGCGTCGGCCGAGGTGGACGAGCCGCCCTATCCGGAGTGGTTCCGGGTGCCCGCGGCGACGGCCCGGCTGGTGGCGCACGTGCGCCACGGGGGCGGCCGGGTCGTCGCGGTGGGGACGACCGTCGTGCGAGCGCTCGAGTCGGCGGCGGCCACGGGGTCGGTGAAGGCGGCCGAGGGCTGGACGGACCTGGTGATCGAGCCGGATCACCGTCTGCGGGCGGTGGACGGGCTGCTGACCGGGTTGCACGAGCCGCGGGCGTCGCATCTGAAGATGCTGACCGCGGTGGCGGGGGAGGAGACGTTGCGGGTGGCATATGGCGAAGCTTTGCGCGAGCGCTACCACTGGCACGAGTTCGGCGACGTCCATCTGCTGCTGCCCTGAGATCCGTCACTGACGATATTGCACGCTCCGCGGGCCGCACGACCCTATAGCTACGCCTACGGCCGAACGGGCCGTTCCTTCGAGAGGCGGAGCTGTGATGGAGTCGAACCGTCCCCTGGTTCGTTATCTGATCATCGTCCACCGGGCCTACGACGAGCAGCTCGAACTGGCGTGCGAAGCCTTGAGTCTGACGACGCATCTCGCCTCGTTGGAGGGGCTCGACCGGGAGATTGAGCGGGTGCGCATCGAAGGTCTGCTGGAACGGAGCGGTCTCCGCGTCGTGCACGAGCAATGAATGCCGCCGGTCACATTTGGTGCGGGGGTCGACCCCCTCGCGGTATCAATGACGCCGCGAGGGGAGATCCATGACGAACGTGCTCGACAATCCGGTGTGGGCGGCCCTGACCCACGATCAGAAGCGCTTCGCTGACGTACGGGCCCGGGCCGCGCGCTTCCAGCCCGAGGTGTCCCCGTTCGCGGCCGTCGCCGACCCGGCCGACCGCGGCGCGTGGGCCGACCTCGCCGCCCTGACCGGCCCCGGCGAGATCGTGTTGGTGCCCACCGCGCCCGACGACACCCCGCCCGGCTGGGAACTCGTCGGCGGTGGTGTCGGCGTGCAGCTCACCGGTGAGCGCCTCGTCGCCGCGCCCGACCCCGAGGCCGTGCTGCTCACCGAGGCCGACATCCCCGAGATGCTCGACCTGGTCGCGCGCACCCAGCCGGGGCCGTTCGCCCCGCGCACCCGGGAGCTCGGCACCTACCTCGGCCTGCGCCGCGAGGGCAAGCTGGTCGCCATGGCCGGCGAGCGGGTGCGGCCGCCGGGCTGGACCGAGATCAGCGCCGTCTGCACCGATCCTTCGTACCGTGGCCAGGGGTTCGCGGCCCGGCTCGTGCGGGCCGTGGCCGCCGGCGTCCGCGAGCGTGGCGAGACGCCGTTCCTGCACGCGGCGGGCACCAACACCAGTGCGATCCGGCTTTACCTGGCGATGGGCTTCGAGCACCGGCGCGACATCAACTTCCACGCCTACCGGCCGCAGGCCGAGCAGGTCGCCCGGGGCCGCAGCCGGTCGTAGGCCTCCACGAGCTGCGGACCCGGCCCCAGCCCCAGCTCGTCCCCGAGCCGCCGTCGCACCTCACGGAACGTGTGCATCGCCTCGGCCTTCCGCCCGTCCTCGGCCAGGGCCAGCAGCAGCCGCGCCTGAAGACCCTCGTCGAGCGGGTTCAGCACCGCCGCCTGGCGCAGCGCCGGCAGCACGAGACGCACCGGGCCGCCACGCAGGGCAGCGTCGGCGGCCTCGCGGGTGACATGCCAGCGTTCGGCCTCGATCGCGAGGAAACTCGGGTGCGTACGATCGAGCTCGGCCGCGCATCGCCCGCGCCACAGGGACAGGGCCGCGGCGTAATGGCGTACGGCCTGGGCCGGCTCCTGGGTGTGGCGGGCCTGGTCGGCGAGCCGTCGGAACCGCAACAGGTCGAAGCTGTTCTCGTCGATCAGAAGGCGGTATCCGGAGGCGTGCCGGATCAGGTGGTGGCCCGGCGCGCGCACCGGCAGCTCGGGCTCGAGCACGCGGCGCAGCACCCCGATGTGCCGGTGCACCACGTTCACGGCGCTGACCGGCGGATCCTCGCCCCACAGCGTGTCCACCAGGTCGGACAAACTGACCGCCGCGCCCGCCTCGGCCAGCAGCAGCGCCAGGATCGTTCTCGGCTGCCGCCCGCCCAGTTCGAGGTCGGCCTGGCCGCGCCGCACGCGCACCGCGCCCAGCAGGCAGAACCGCAGGTCGTCTTGTCGATCCATCACCGTTCCACCCTGACCCGGCGCACGCGCCGGGATCATCAGTCGGGTGACTGAGTCACGCCGTCACCTGATGTGCCGCACGTCACCGCGGGCAGGCTGCGGGCTCGGTCATCGCCGAGGCGCCCAGGGCTTCCAGGACCAGAGAGCTCACGTACGGATCGGTCGGCAGCTCACCGTGCGTGGTGCGGGCCGCGGGGCACAGGCTCTGCAGCGACAGGTTGATGGCGCCGTCCAGCTCGGCCGAGTCGGGGGGCTGGACCGTCTCGTCGTTCTCGGTCCAGATCGACAGCCAGGGCAGGTTGTCCGGCAGCGGGCCGTCGATGCTGTCGAGCAGGTCGCTGCCCGGGGCGAGCTCCCGGCAGGCCTGCGGGCAGTTGGCCCCGCCGAACTGGGCGCCGAGCCCGGCGAGCCGGGTGCCGTGCAGGGGCGAGCCGAGCGACACGACGCGGCGGGCGATCTCGGCGCCGTCGTGGTTCTCGACCCAGAGCCGGGTGACCACGCCGCCGGCCGAGTAGCCGACCACGTCGACCGAGGGGGCGCCGCCGGCCACAGCGTCCCGTGCGGCCTGATCGAGCACCTCGGCCTGCGCTTCGAGCGCTCCGGTGCCGTCGCCGGGCAGGGTCAGCACTTCGGCCGTACGCCCCTCGGCGGTCAGGTGGTCGGCCAGCCGGGTCAGCGCCGCGTGGCTGCCGCCGTATCCGGGAACGAGCAGCACCGTGCCGGGCTGTGCCTGGTCGGGCCGGGGCCCGCCGTCGCCGCCGTCACCGGCCAGCCGGACGCCGACCAGGACGAGCAGCACCCCCACGACAACCGCCCCGACCAGCAGAACCACCCGTCGCCCGGCCACGGTCTGATCATGCCGCTTCCGGAGGGCCCGCAGATCAGGAACGCGGGGGAGCGGTCGAGCCTCGTACGACCAGTTGGGTCGGGACGGTGATGCCGGCCGGTGGCTCTTCGCCGGCCAGCAGGGACAGGAGCAGGCGGCCGGCCAGGACGCCCTGGGCGCGGACCGGCTGGGCGACCGTCGTCAGGTCGGCCAGCTCGGCGATCGGGTGGTCGTCGATGCCGACCACCGACATGTCCTCGGGGACGCGCAGGCCGGCCCGCCGCAGCGTGCGCAGCGCGCCGAACGCGACCTCGTCGGAGTGGGCGTAGACCGCTGTCGGCGGTTCGCGCAGGCTGAGCAGGCGGGCCATCGCGTCGGCGCCGTTGAGGCCGCCCCACGCGACCGTCACGGCCAGGCCGGGGTCGGCCGGCAGGCCCGCGTCGGCCAGCGCCGCGTGATAGGCCCGGGCGCGTCCCGGGTTCGCCGGCCAGCCGGGTTCGACCGGGTCGACGGTGCCGATCATGCCGATCCGGCGGTGCTTGAGGAAGAGCAGGTGGTCGACTGCCTGGCGGCCCGCGGTGGCGTCGTCGATCGAGACGTACGGGTAGTTCTCGACCTGGCCGCCGGCGGCGACGATGTGCACGCCCATCGACTCGAGGCGGCTGCGTTCGCCGTCCGCGATCGGCATGCCGAGAACGACGACCGCGTCGACCTTGCGGCGGGCGGGCAGGCGGCGGAAGAACTCGCGCCGGTCGGCGGCGTCGCCCACGTGGTAGAGCAGCACGTCGAGATCGGCCGGTCGCAGCACCGACTCGAGGCCGTCGAGCAGGGCCGCGAAGAACCAGCGGGACAGGTGCGGCACCACCACGGCGACCCGGTCGGTGGCCCCTCCGGCCAGGCGCGACGCCTCGGGAGAGATCACATAGGACAGTTGCTCGGCGGCGGCCAGCACCCGGGCGCGCGTGTCGGCGGCGACGTGGGGATGGTTGCTGAGGGCGCGGGACGCGGTCGCCATCGACACGCCGGCCCGGCGCGCCACATCGGCCATGTTCACCCTCGTGTGAGGACGCACAGCGAGAGCGTAGCAAGCGATTGGAAACGTTTCCGAAGGCGCACTGCGTGCATATAGCGACTATTGACATGAGACGCAGATCACATAAAGGCTTGGATCTGCAAGCGGTTCCAGCAGCACCTTCACTGACGAGGGGATGCAACCGTGCACATGAGAAGAAGCGCGGCGGCCCTATTGCTGGTCGCCTCCGGCCTCGCCGGTTGTGGCGGCGGGGACGGCGGGTCGAACTCGCTGACCTACTACATCGCCGACGCCGCCCAGGAAGACGTGGCGACCCGCTGCGCGACCGAGTCCGGCGGCGCCTACGCGTTCAACATCCAGCGCCTGCCCAACACCGCGGCCGGCGGGCGCGAGCAGCTCCTGCGCCGCCTCGCCGCCGAGGACCGCTCGATGGACATCGTCAGCGTGGACCCGCCGTTCATGGCCGAGTTCGCCAACGCCGGCTTCCTGCGCCCGTTCACCAACGCCGAACGCCAGGAGTTCTCCGACGGCATCCTGGCCGGCCCGCTCGAGCAGTCCACCTTCCGCGACACCCTCTATTCAGCCCCCCTGTACGGCAACACGCAGCTCCTCTGGTACCGCAAGTCCGTCCTGCAGAAGGCGGGCGTCGACCCCGCGGCCGGCCCCGTCACCTGGGACCAGCTCATCGAGGGCGCGACCAAGGCCGGCGTGACCGTGGCCGCCCAGGGCCGCCGCAACGAGAGCCTGATGGTCTGGGTCAACGCGCTGATCGCCTCAGCCGGCGGCTCGATCCTCGCCGAGGGCTCCGAGAACCTCCCCTCCGACCAGGTCAAGGGCGGCATCGACACCGAGGCCGGCGCCGAGGCGGCCCGCATCATGCACGACCTCGCCGTGTCCCCGGCCGCGCCCGCCGGGTTCAGCACCGCCGGTGAGGAGGACTCGCGGGCCGCGTTCCAGGAGGCCGACGGCGGCTTCATGGTCAACTGGCCGTACGTCTGGGCCGCGATGGACTCCGCCATCGAGGAGGGCTCGCTGCCGGCGAACTTCAAGGACGACGTCGGCTGGACCACCTATCCGCGCGTCGCCGCCGGAACCGAGGCCGCGTCCCCGTCCGGTGGGCTGGGTCTGTCGATCAGTTCGTTCAGCCGCAAGCAGGAGCTCGCGGTCGAGGCGACCCGCTGCCTCGCGTCGGCGCAGAGCCAGAAGGAGTTCATGCTCACCGCGGGCAACCCGGCCGCCCTGGGCGCGGTCTTCGACGACCCGGAGGTCCGCGAGAAGTTCCCGATGGCCGAGGAGATCCGCACCGGCCTCGACGCGGCCACGCCCCGCCCGGTCAGCCCGTACTACGGCGACGTCACCGGGGTCATCCAGACCGCCTTCCACCCGCCGGACGCGCTCTCGCCCGACACCACCCCGCGGGCGGCGAACTCGCTGCTCGAGGACGTGCTGCGCAACAAGCGACTGATCTAGGAGCGGCCATGAGCACGACGATTCCCGCCGCGCCCCCGCAGAAGGTTGCGGAAGCCGGCAAGACCACCCGGTTCCGGTTGACCGACCGCGCCCGGAAAGAACGCAACCTCGGCTGGATGCTGGCCGGGCCCGCCTTCTTCGTGATGGTCGCGGTCACCGGCTACCCCATCCTCAACGCCCTCTGGCTGTCGATGTTCGACTACCGGCTGACCGACCCGGCCGGGCGTGACTTCATCGGCCTCGGCAACTACCTGACGATCCTGACCGACGGACTGTTCTGGCGGCAGTTCGGCGTCACCTCGCTGATCACGGTGGTGACCGTCTCCGTCGAGCTGGTCCTCGGGTTCGGGCTGGCGATGGTCATGCACCGCGCCCTCTATCTGCGCACCGCTCTGCGAACGGCGATCCTGGTGCCGTACGGGATCATCACCGTCGTCTCCGCCTATGCGTGGGCCTATGCGTTCAGCAACACGTACGGCTTCGTGAACGGCATTTTCGGGCTCGGTGAGTTCGACTGGTTCGGCGGAACGTGGTCGGCGCTGGCCGCGGTGTGTGTCGCCGAGATCTGGAAGACGACGCCGTTCATGTCGTTGCTGCTGCTCGCCGGCCTGGCCCAGATCCCCGACGACTACCTCGAGGCGGCCAAGGTCGACGGGGCCACGGCCTGGCAGCGCGTCAAACGGGTGATCCTGCCGAACATGAAGGCGGCCATCATGGTCGCGCTGCTGTTCCGCACCCTCGACGCGTTCCGGGTCTTCGACACCGTGTTCATCATGACCGCCGGCTCGCAGAACACCGAGACGCTGTCGTTCCTGGCCTACCGGCAGACGATCAGCCGCGTCATGGTCGGCCTCGGCTCCGCGGTCAGCGTGATCCTGGCGATCCTCGTCGTCCTCATCGCGGTCATGTTCGTGAAGGTCTTCAAGACGGATCTGTCGCAGCAGAGGGGGGACCGCAAGTGAAGGTCAGCCGCAGGAACCAGATCTTCTGGATCGTCGGCGCGATCCTGATCATCGCGTACGCGGTCATCCCGGTGCTGTGGATCGTCTCGCTCTCGTTCAAGGAGGGCGACGACATCACCAACAAGTCGTTCCTGCCCACCGTCTGGAGCTGGGAGAACTACCGTACGGTCTTCGCCTCCGACCTGTTCACCACCGCGTTGCGCAACTCGGTGGGCATGGCGCTGATCGCCACCACCATCTCGGTCATCCTGGCCACCCTGGCCGCGTACGCCATCTCGCGGCTCGACTTCCCGGGCAAGCGCCTGGTCCTCGGCGTCGCGCTCGCGATCACGGTCTTCCCGGTCATCGCGATCGCGACCCCGTTGTTCAACCTGTGGCGCACGATCGGGCTCTACGACACGTGGCTTGGCCTGATCATCCCGTACCTGTCCTATTCGCTGCCGCTGGCGGTCTACGTACTCGCCGCGTTCTTCCGTGAGATCCCGTGGGAGATGGAGCAGGCCGCCCAGGTCGACGGGGCCACCGCGTGGCAGGCGTTCCGCCGCGTGATCGTCCCGCTGGCCACCCCCGGCGTGTTCACGGCCGCGATCCTCACCTTCTTCGCGGTGTGGAACGACTTCGTCTTCGGCATCACGCTCACCTCGAGCGAGGCGGCCCGCCCGGTGCCCGCCGCGCTCGCCTTCTTCCAGGGCGCCTCGCAGTTCTCCCAGCCGACCGCGCCGATCGCGGCGGCCGCCGTGGTGGTCACGATCCCCGTGGTCATCCTCGTGCTGCTCTTCCAACGAAAGATCGTCGCCGGACTCACCAACGGCGCCGTCAAAGGCTGAAAGACATCCCAGGAGTTTGAATGTCAAGCGGCAGCGTCGATGAGGTGAGCGGACCAGGCGGTCGCCTCGTTGTAGGGTGTGCCGGTTTTGAGGCATCCGTGCAGGATGCCGACGA
>NZ_RJAC01000069.1 GCF_003999975.1 Actinoplanes solisilvae
GGAAGCAGGGCATTTGTTGCTTCAGCACCGTAGTGCCTCGTCATCACGCCTCAGCCTTGATTTTCCGGATTTGCCTGGAAAACCAGCCTACACGCTTAAACCGGGACAACCGTCGCCCGGCCAACATAGCCTTCTCCGTCCCCCCTTCGCAGTAACACCAAGTACAGGAATATTAACCTGTTTCCCATCGACTACGCCTTTCGGCCTCGCCTTAGGGGTCGACTCACCCTGCCCCGATTAACGTTGGACAGGAACCCTTGGTCTTCCGGCGAGCGGGCTTTTCACCCGCTTTATCGTTACTTATGTCAGCATTCGCACTTCTGATACCTCCAGCATGCCTCACAGCACACCTTCGCAGGCTTACAGAACGCTCCCCTACCCAACAACGCATAAGCGTCGCTGCCGCAGCTTCGGTGCATGGTTTAGCCCCGTTACATCTTCCGCGCAGGCCGACTCGACCAGTGAGCTATTACGCTTTCTTTAAATGATGGCTGCTTCTAAGCCAACATCCTGGCTGTCTGGGCCTTCCCACATCGTTTCCCACTTAACCATGACTTTGGGACCTTAGCTGGCGGTCTGGGTTGTTTCCCTCTTCACGACGGACGTTAGCACCCGCCGTGTGTCTCCCGTGATAACATTCTCCGGTATTCGCAGTTTGCATCGGGTTGGTAAGTCGGGATGACCCCCTTGCCGAAACAGTGCTCTACCCCCGGAGATGAATTCACGAGGCGCTACCTAAATAGCTTTCGGGGAGAACCAGCTATCTCCCGGTTTGATTGGCCTTTCACCCCCAGCCACAAGTCATCCGCTAATTTTTCAAGATTAGTCGGTTCGGTCCTCCAGTTAGTGTTACCCAACCTTCAACCTGCCCATGGCTAGATCACCGGGTTTCGGGTCTATACCCTGCAACTTAACGCCCAGTTAAGACTCGGTTTCCCTTCGGCTCCCCTATTCGGTTAACCTTGCTACAGAATATAAGTCGCTGACCCATTATACAAAAGGTACGCAGTCACACGACTAAGTCGGCTCCCACTGCTTGTATGCATGCGGTTTCAGGATCTATTTCACTCCCCTCACAGGGGTTCTTTTCGCCTTTCCCTCACGGTACTGGTTCACTATCGGTCAGTCAGGAGTATTTAGCCTTGGAGGATGGTCCCCCCATATTCAGACAAGGTTTCACGTGCCCCGCCCTACTCGACATCATCATATAAGCCCTTTCGTGTACAGGACTATCACCCACTACGGTTGCACTTCCCAGAGCATTCCACTAGAACTTATATGACTTAATGGGCTTTTCCCCGTTCGCTCGCCGCTACTAAGGGAATCTCAATTGATTTCTTTTCCTAAGGGTACTGAGATGTTTCACTTCCCCTCGTTCGCCTTGCATGACTATGTATTCATCATGCAATACCTAGCTTATGCTAAGTGGGTTTCCCCATTCAGAAATCTCCGGATCACAGGATATTTGCCGCCTCCCCGGAGCTTATCGCAGGCTATTACGTCTTTCATCGCCTCTGACTGCCAAGGCATCCACCACATGCACTTAATTACTTGACTATACAACCCCAAACAGTCGCTTGATCCTACAAGGAGATCAACCAACATACAGTTTGAAGTACTGTGAATTTAATCACTGCACAGCTTCTATTAGATTCATATACCAAAACGCTTGATTCAGTTAATCGCTAGTTCTCATTTCATTCAACTTTCACAATTGCTTGTTAGGTTGTTTGAAACGAGTTAAACAATTTATTTCAACTCAAATTTGCCAATCTGTTAATGAATAAACTTGCCTTCGTCAGGTCAGGTTTAAAACACTGTGATAAATCACAGAGCTTAATAACAATGCAGCGTATTCTATGCCACCCTGTTGCTAAGCTCTGCAAGCTACCAATCAGTTAATTATCATGAAGAACAACTTGTTGTGGATTCTTACCGATCGTCAATCTTTCGTTAAGGAGGTGATCCAGCCGCAGGTTCCCCTACGGCTACCTTGTTACGACTTCACCCCAGTCATCGGCCACACCGTGGTAAGCGTCCTCCTTGCGGTTAGACTACCTACTTCTGGTGCAACAAACTCCCATGGTGTGACGGGCGGTGTGTACAAGGCCCGGGAACGTATTCACCGCGGCATTCTGATCCGCGATTACTAGCGATTCCGACTTCATGGAGTCGAGTTGCAGACTCCAATCCGGACTACGACGCACTTTATGAGGTCCGCTTGCTCTCGCGAGGTCGCTTCTCTTTGTATGCGCCATTGTAGCACGTGTGTAGCCCTGGTCGTAAGGGCCATGATGACTTGACGTCATCCCCACCTTCCTCCAGTTTATCACTGGCAGTCTCCTTTGAGTTCCCGGCCGGACCGCTGGCAACAAAGGATAAGGGTTGCGCTCGTTGCGGGACTTAACCCAACATTTCACAACACGAGCTGACGACAGCCATGCAGCACCTGTCTCACGGTTCCCGAAGGCACATTCTCATCTCTGAAAACTTCCGTGGATGTCAAGACCAGGTAAGGTTCTTCGCGTTGCATCGAATTAAACCACATGCTCCACCGCTTGTGCGGGCCCCCGTCAATTCCTTTGAGTTTCAGTCTTGCGACCGTACTCCCCAGGCGGAGTGCTTAATGCGTTAGCTGCAGCACTAAGGGGCGGAAACCCCCTAACACTTAGCACTCATCGTTTACGGCGTGGACTACCAGGGTATCTAATCCTGTTCGCTCCCCACGCTTTCGCTCCTCAGCGTCAGTTACAGACCAGAGAGTCGCCTTCGCCACTGGTGTTCCTCCACATCTCTACGCATTTCACCGCTACACGTGGAATTCCACTCTCCTCTTCTGCACTCAAGTTCCCCAGTTTCCAATGACCCTCCCCGGTTGAGCCGGGGGCTTTCACATCAGACTTAAGAAACCGCCTGCGAGCCCTTTACGCCCAATAATTCCGGACAACGCTTGCCACCTACGTATTACCGCGGCTGCTGGCACGTAGTTAGCCGTGGCTTTCTGGTTAGGTACCGTCAAGGTACCGCCCTATTCGAACGGTACTTGTTCTTCCCTAACAACAGAGCTTTACGATCCGAAAACCTTCATCACTCACG
>NZ_RJAC01000070.1 GCF_003999975.1 Actinoplanes solisilvae
CTGTGGGAGCAGACTTGTTCTGTGACCGCGTACCTTTTGTATAATGGGTCAGCGACTTATTTTCAGTGGCGAGCTTAACCGTATAGGGGAGGCGTAGGGAAACCGAGTCTTAACTGGGCGACCAGTCGCTGGGAATAGACCCGAAACCGGGCGATCTATCCATGAGCAGGTTGAAGGTTGAGTAACATCAACTGGAGGACCGAACCAGGATCTGTTGAAAAAGATTTGGATGACTTGTGGATCGGAGTGAAAGGCTAATCAAGCTCGGAGATAGCTGGTTCTCCTCGAAAGCTATTTAGGTAGCGCCTCACGTATCACCGCCGGGGGTAGAGCACTGTTTCGGCTAGGGGGTCATCCCGACTTACCAACCCGAGGCAAACTCCGAATACCGGTGAGTGCAGCGTGGGAGACACACAGCGGGTGCTAACGTCCGTTGTGAAAAGGGAAACAACCCAGACCGTCAGCTAAGGCCCCGAAATCCTGGTTAAGTGGGAAACGAGGTGGGAAGGCTCAGACAGCTAGGAGGTTGGCTTAGAAGCAGCCATCCTTTAAAGAAAGCGTAATAGCTCACTAGTCGAGTCGGCCTGCGCGGAAGATGTAACGGGGCTCAAACCAGGTGCCGAAGCTACGGGTTCATCCTCTGGATGAGCGGTAGAGGAGCGTCGTGTAAGCCGATGAAGGTGGATTGAGAAGTCTGCTGGAGGTATCACGAGTGCGAATGCTGACATGAGTAACGACAAGGGGAGTGAAAAACTCCCCCGCCGGAAGACCAAGGGTTTCTGTTCGACGCTAATCGGAGCAGAGTGAGTCGGCCCCTAAGGCGAGGCCGAAAGGCGTAGTCGATGGGAAACGGGTCAATATTCCCGTACCTCACTGTATTGCGATGGGGGGACGAAGAAGGCTAGGTGGGCCAGGCGTTGGTTGTCCTGGTGAAAGCCAGTAGGCTGGGATCTCAGGCAAATCCGGGATCCTAAGGCCGAGAGGCGAGACGAACTGACCACGGTCAGGAAGTCATCGATGCCACGCTTCCAGGAAAAGCCTCTAAGCTTCAGATACAGTGGGACCGTACCCCAAACCGACACAGGTGGTCAGGTAGAGAATACCAAGGCGCTTGAGAGAACTCGGGTGAAGGAACTAGGCAAAATGGTGCCGTAACTTCGGGAGAAGGCACGCTGATATGTAGGTGAAGCGACTTGCTCGTGGAGCTGAAATCAGTCGAAGATACCAGCTGGCTGCAACTGTTTATTAAAAACACAGCACTGTGCAAACACGAAAGTGGACGTATACGGTGTGACGCCTGCCCGGTGCCGGAAGGTTAATTGATGGGGTTAGCGCAAGCGAAGCTCTTGATCGAAGCCCCGGTAAACGGCGGCCGTAACTATAACGGTCCTAAGGTAGCGAAATTCCTTGTCGGGTAAGTTCCGACCTGCACGAATGGCGTAATGATGGCCACGCTGTCTCCACCCGAGACTCAGTGAAATTGAAATCGCAGTGAAGATGCTGTGTACCCGCGGCTAGACGGAAAGACCCCGTGAACCTTTACTATAGCTTGACACTGAACATTGAGCCTTGATGTGTAGGATAGGTGGGAGGCTTTGAAGTGTGGACGCCAGTCTGCATGGAGCCGACCTTGAAATACCACCCTTTAATGTTTGATGTTCTAACGTTGACCCGTAATCCGGGTTGCGGACAGTGTCTGGTGGGTAGTTTGACTGGGGCGGTCTCCTCCTAAAGAGTAACGGAGGAGCACGAAGGTTGGCTAATCCTGGTCGGACATCAGGAGGTTAGTGCAATGGCATAAGCCAGCTTGACTGCGAGCGTGACGGCGCGAGCAGGTGCGAAAGCAGGTCATAGTGATCCGGTGGTTCTGAATGGAAGGGCCATCGCTCAACGGATAAAAGGTACTCCGGGGATAACAGGCTGATACCGCCCAAGAGTTCATATCGACGGCGGTGTTTGGCACCTCGATGTCGGCTCATCACATCCTGGGGCTGAAGTAGGTCCCAAGGGTATGGCTGTTCGCCATTTAAAGTGGTACGCGAGCTGGGTTTAGAACGTCGTGAGACAGTTCGGTCCCTATCTGCCGTGGGCGCTGGAGAACTGAGGGGGGCTGCTCCTAGTACGAGAGGACCGGAGTGGACGCATCACTGGTGTTCGGGTTGTCATGCCAATGGCACTGCCCGGTAGCTAAATGCGGAAGAGATAAGTGCTGAAAGCATCTAAGCACGAAACTTGCCCCGAGATGAGTTCTCCCTGACTCCTTGAGAGTCCTGAAGGAACGTTGAAGACGACGACGTTGATAGGCCGGGTGTGTAAGCGCAGCGATGCGTTGAGCTAACCGGTACTAAT
>NZ_RJAC01000071.1 GCF_003999975.1 Actinoplanes solisilvae
CCGAAGTTTCCCTCAGGATAGCTGGTGCTTAAAAAAGTTAGTTGCGTCTGGTAAAGCGAATGATTGGTGGTTAGGGAGTCTTTTTGGCTTTCACCAACTCTCAAACTCTGAAGAGGCGCGAATTCCTTGATCGATTTGTATTGTTGATCGGGAAGGTGAATAACAAAGCACTTAGTGGGCCGTTTTTGGTAAGCAGAACTGGCGATGCGGGATGAACCGTAAGCGAGCCTAAGGCGCCTAATTCGACGCTAACCTAGATCCCACAAAGGGTGTTAGTTCATTTAGACAGAAAGACGGTGGCCATGGAAGTCGGCACCCGCTAAGGAGTGTGTAACAACCCACTTTCCGAATGGACTAGCCCCGAAAATGGATGGCGCTGAAGCGTCGAGCCGAGAGCTCGCCGTTATTGCTATTTCAGAAAACAATCTTTATTTGTCTTTGGCATTTGATTTCTATGCAATAACGAGTAGGATGGCGCAGCAATCACAGCGAAGGATTTTTTGCGTGAGCAAGTCTGGAGTGATTATAGCTGGTGCAGATCTTGGTGGTAGTAGCAGCTACTCAAGCGAAGCAGCTCTATAAGGAGGGAGAGAATGGAAAAGGGGGTTTCCTTTTTTTCGTTTTCTTCTTTTTTCTTATAGGAATGAAGATTTTGCAAAAAATTTTCAGATGGCATAATTGCCTTGAGGGCCGAAGTGGAGAAGGTTTCCGGACGAGCAGCGCTTGATTCCGGGTGAGCCGGTCCTAAGGAGCGCGCGAAAGCGGTTTACATTGAAACGGGAAGCTTTTCAAAACGAATTTTTTGAATCCGAGTCTTTGAATTCAAAAAAACATTCAAAATGGCTCCCGCTCCGAAAGGGAATGAGGTTAAAACTTCCTCAGCTCATAGATCTAAATGGGAGAGTAAGGCGGTGACGCCGACGAGACAAAATGAATGTGTTGGAGCTTTCTCTTCTTCGCAAGAGGAAAGGGGAGGAGCTGGCATATTTGCTAAAAATCAATCAGAGTAGGCTCGCCTTGGGTCCCGGGGAGGCTCTCTTCCTCCTTTAATCATGGACTTGCACGTGTGTGGAATCGCATTATGCGGGGAAGCAGATGTGTTGGTTTGGCAAGGACTCGGGTCAGTATAATTCTTGACACCGAGGAGGACCGATAGGAGGTCTCTTAAAAATCTGATTGCTCGTGTAGTAACGTTGCAACCGGGTGAAATTTGGGAATTGTAAGGGAAATAGTTTGAGGATTTGCACCCACTGTTTCTGCCACTTTGAATGCCTTACGGGTCGAAATGATTTGTTTGGTTTCGAGGTTTTTGGTAGACAGGCATTTCATTCCAAACTTGAATTGTTTTCATTTTGCAGTTTTTTGGGTTTCACCTTTCAAAGGGGGAGGGAAAAGCAATTTTCTCTCTTCTTTTGGTTGTACTTCTGTTTGGATCGATCCGTACCAGAAACCGCATCAGGTCTCCAAGGTGAATAGCCTCTGGTCTATTAAGGACAATGTAGTTAAGGGAAGTCGGCAAAATAGGCTTGTATCTTCGGTAGAAGGGTTGGCTCTTTAGGCTGAACTCTGAATAGCGCCTACTTGCTCTTGGTTTTTTTTCTTTTTCTATTTTTCTAGTTTCTTTTTTCGGAAGGAGACAGGAGAGACTGAAAAGGGGGGACCGAGTTTCATGTGAGATGGCTAAAGGGCTTGGAGCTCTTTTCAGAGCTTTTTGTGAGAGGGAGAGGGGCAACTCTCTTTTCTTTTGTAAAAAGCTTTGGAAATCTGCAAGACCAGCTTTTTGGAGAATTTGTTTTCATTTTGGAAGCATGGAACAGCCACTAGGGAACCGATAGTGCCTAAGAGAATCCGACTGTCTAATTAAAACAAAGCAAACAGAGCTTGGTGAACGACAAGCCGTGTTTGTGATTTCTGCTCAGTGCTCTGAATGTCAAAGAGACGAGATTCTCAGAAGCTCGGGTAAACAGCGGGAGTAACTATGACTCTCTTAAGGTAGCCAAATGCCTCGTCATCTAATTAGTGACGCGCATGAATGGATTAACGAGATTCTCACTGTCCCTAACTACCTCTTAGCGAACCCACAGCCAAGGGAACGGGCTTGGGCATATCCATCGGGGAAAGAAGACCCTGTTGAGCTTGACTCTAGTCTGATTTTGGTTCTCGACTCTTGAGGTGTAGAATAGGCGGGAGATAAAGTGCAGCCTGTTATTCTGGCAACAGAGTGGCAGGGGACTGGCTTTATCAAAAGTGAAATACCGCTACTCTGGACGTTGAGTTCCTAACAGAGATAGTAGGAACATGGTGGTCAGAAACGAGG
>NZ_RJAC01000072.1 GCF_003999975.1 Actinoplanes solisilvae
GAAGCTCCGTTTGCACCAGATCTGTGAGAAGACCTGGTCTCAACGGGGCTTCGTCCATATCCGACACGCCGACGCGGGCATCGTCACTCACCGCCACTATCGATCATGAAACGGCCGTGAGCATCAGGCAGAGGGCAACGATCTGGTTCACGGGCACGATCACATTCAGCACGCTCATCACCAAACCGCCGGTCACCAGGCAGATCGCACTCACCGCGGCGACGACGGACAATCGCAGGTCCATGCTCTCCCGAATCACGAGAACCGGAATCCCAGTCCACGAAAGACTCCGCCCGTCCCCCATCCGTTGCGCCAGCCGGGCCAGCCACCATCGTGCGGTTTCTCCGCCCGGTCCGGGGAATGCCCGCAGAACAGACTGCCGCAGCAGATTCCTTTGCAGTTCGCGTTCCGAGGTGAAGCCGTCCGCGTCGACGAGGCGGGCGGGCTCCTCCGCGTAGACGTCGCGGGCAAGGCTCAGTGCCAGAGGCGTCGTCAGCGTTCGGGCCGTGACGCTTTCGGGCCGCGCAACCAGCAGGTCGGCGACCTGCTGCCACTGCTGGCGCCGGTCGCCCAGTTGCTCCGCGAGCAGGAACTCGCCGGCCTGGCGGGCCTCGACCGGAAGCACCTCAACGACGGCGGTGCGCCAGAGACGAGCGCCGGTCAATGCCTGTTTGTAGGCATGGAACCTACTGGTCAGCACCACCTCGGCGAGGGCTCCGGCCTCATTGATCTTCGATAGCGCCGCGGCCTGGAGGCCCAACGGCAACTCGTCGAGGCCGTCGAGGAACAACGCCAGCCGACCCGCCCCACCACAGACCGCCGATACTGAAGGCGGCCACGGCGACCACCGCGAACACCGCGAACACCACAGCCAGGGTGGCCGCCGTACGCCGGAGTCTCCGCACGCGCATCATTGTGATGCACGAAGAAACGATCCGCTCCTATCTGGTCGCCGCGTCGGGTGACTCCATGCGTTCGCGGAGGTCCTCCTGCTCGTCGGCGGCCATCTGGGCCGCCGCGGCCTCGTCGCGGGTGAGGTTGTCGCCGCTTCGGGGGTCGAAGAGGTGCATGCGGCGGGTGTCGACCCAGAACTCGGCCTCGTGGCCCTCGCGCAGTCGGCTCATCGCGTCGATCGAGATGATCAGCTGGGTGCGCAGGGCCTCGCTGTCGAGTTCGGCGGCCAGGTCGGCCAGTTGGCGGGTGACCTCCTCGTTGGCCTCGAACGGGATGTAGGCGTACTGCGAATCACCCAGCCACTCGGTCACGTCGACCTTGGCCCGGAACTTCGAGCCCCGCTCCGCCTTCACGGGGTCGAGCAGCCGGGCGTCCTCGAAGTGGTCGGGGCGCAGGCCCGCGATCAGCAGCTGGCCGTCGGAGACCTTCTCCCGGACGGTGGACGGCAGGGGGATCTCGAGGAACGGCAACTGCAGGCGGTCGCCGGCGACGACGGCGGGGAGGAAGTTCATGGGCGGTGAACCGATGAAGCCGGCCACGAACATGTTCACCGGCTGCTCGTAGAGTTCGCGCGGCGAGGCCACCTGCTGCAGGTAGCCGCGCCGCAGCACCGCCACCCGATCGCCGAGCGTCATCGCCTCCGTCTGGTCGTGCGTGACGTAGACGGTGGTGGTGCCCAGACGGCGTTGCATGCGCGAGATCTCCGTACGCATCTGGCCGCGCAGTTTGGCGTCGAGGTTGGAGAGCGGCTCGTCGAACAGGAACGCCTGAACCTGCCGGACGATCGCCCGGCCCATCGCCACCCGCTGGCGCTGCCCGCCGGACAGGTTCGCGGGTTTGCGGTCGAGATGTTCGTTCAGCTCGAGCATGCCGGCCGCGTCACCCACCCGCTTCTTGATCTCCTCCTCGGAGATGCCTTTCTTGAGGCGCAGCGGGAAGGCGATGTTCTCGAAGACGGTCAGGTGCGGGTAGAGGGCGTAGTTTTGGAACACCATCGACAGGTTGCGGTCGCGCGGGGCCTTGTCGTTCACGCGGTCGCCGCCGATCACCATGTCGCCCGAGGTGATGTCCTCCAGCCCGACGATCATGCGGAGCAGGGTCGACTTGCCGCAGCCGGAAGGGCCGACCAGGATCATGAACTCGCCGTCGGCGATGGTGAGGCTGATGTCGTTGACCGCCTTGAAGCCGTCGCCGTACTCCTTGACGATGTTGTGCATCTCGATGGACGCCATGTCGAGGTCCTAATGAGTTCTGGGAGCACGCCATCGGGCAAACTCCTGGTGGGTAGGTAGCCGCCGGCGGACGAGCACTCAGAGTTCCTGGACGTTGAGTCCTGCTGAAAGATCGTGCCGCTGCCGG
>NZ_RJAC01000073.1 GCF_003999975.1 Actinoplanes solisilvae
GTGCCATGATTGGTCAATCTATGATTAACGTAAAATCAGGCGGCCTTACACGCTTATCAACATTCTCTGCGGGTATTTTTCTTCTTATTCTTGTTGTATTTATCAGTGACTGGCTCAAAGTGATTCCAATGGCTGCATTGGTAGCGGTAATGATCATGGTCTCTATCAGTACCTTTGAATGGAGTTCTGTCACTCAGTTAAAAGATAATCCTAAGAGCAGTAATATCGTTATGATTGCGACTGTGATTGTAGTTGTTGCTACGCATAACCTGGCTTTGGGTGTGTTAACAGGCGTATTACTTTCAGCCTTGTTCCTGGCGAATAAACTTGAAAATGATATCCAGGTAACAGCATCTTTTGAAGGAACAGCCCGTTTATATGATTTGAGAGGTCAGATCTTCTTTAGTTCTTCTGAAAAATTCATGCAAGGTTTTGACTTTAAAGAGGATGTAAAGGATGTGATTATTGATTTGACCCATTCTCACATTTGGGATGTAACATCAGTCGCCATGCTTGATTCTGTTGTAAATAAATTTCAAAAGAATGGTGTGAATGTCACTGTGCGTGGCTTAAATGAAGCCAGCTCTATTATGATTGATAAGTATGGAACACATGCCAGAATCTAAGCGCAGGAGATTTTATGTTTATGTAGAATCTCTAAAATTAACATAATAGGCGTTATACGAAATGCTTGATATTTCTCATTAAATTTCAGTATATTAGATTAAGCCGTTCTGGAGTATAGGGCACTAGAACGGCTTTTTATTGATTATTCATGTTCCACGCTCAACAAATAATCAATGTTTCACGATTTTATTCAGTTTTAATAAACATCATCCTGTTTTTTGGTGAGTCATTATTTCATGTGCTTGCACTGAAATTGGCTCATCAAAAAATTGGAATCCTGGTTAACCGTAAGGGAGGAAAAAACGGCTCAGGAAGCCCCTTTTTTTTGGTTTAGCCTCTACCTGCTCAGGAACAGGGATACGTTTATTCTCGATCACCTCTGATTCTTCAGGGGGCATTGTTATCACGTCTTCTTTTACTGATTCAGGTTGTACTGATCCAGGATCACTAGATTGAGTGACATTGGGTTTTGGTGCTTCCAATAGACGTTGCATTGTTTCAATCTGATTCTGATAGAAAGATTCTCGATTCTTGGCATCGTCAAGCTGATTTTTCAGCATGTCTATCTGCTGTCTAAGCAGTAAATTTTCTGCCGAACTTGGACTGTCTATTTTTACAGAATCTTTTACATCTTCTTTTATTGTTGGTTCCCCAAAAACACGGATAGCTTCTGCTAGATCAATCTTATTATCAGAATTTTTACTTAAAATTCCTTTCTTTATGTTGTTGTAAATAGTTTGTCTATTGATGTTGTACAGCTTGGAAAGTTCAAGAACTGTAAGGGTTTTCATTCTGCAAACCTATGTCTAAACTTGTAAAAATTCGTTGTCTATTAGACTGTCTAATAGACAAATGATCAAGCTTAATTTTTAGGCGGATTGGAAGCCAACTTTTTGAAGATATGGGAATAATTCTTCAAATTTATTTGAATCTTGAAGCATTTCGGCAATGCGGACAGCGAATTGTTCAAAGCTTTCTGTGCCTTGAGAGTAGTTATTCATTTCAGGAAGTCTAGAAAGCTTATTTGCGAATAGATGCCGTTGAGCATCGGTCATTTTTACAGATAGATTTATACCTTTTTGACGAGAAATAGCTCCATTAGCTAATTTTTTTTGTTTAAAAGTAAATGAAAATCCTGAAATAGAGCGTCCTTTTTTCTGCTGGTCATATTTAACAGTAATATCTGAAAACTCAT
>NZ_RJAC01000074.1 GCF_003999975.1 Actinoplanes solisilvae
CTAGTCCTGGACTTCGCACATGCTTTGGAGTGAATGCCCGTCACTCTGATCATGATCGATGTGTTGGTCTGGGTATGGGTGTGACAGGTGCTCCACGTCGTAGTGCTGTGCGTCCTCGTGCCGAGTTGGTCGAGGGTGTTGTGCTGGAGAAACGCCTTGGATCGCTGCCGGTGATCGCGGATTTCTGCCGGCGGATCGACATTGCCGGGATCATCGATGAGTTGTGCCCGATCCGTGATGTCGCTCTCGCGACGCATGGGCAGGTCATCGAGGTCCTGATCGCGAACCGGTTGACGAACCCGTCAGCGATGGCCGGGATCTGTGACTGGGCGCGGGCGTGGGCGGTCCCGGAGGTGTACGGGATCGCCGCGTCCGCGCTCGGCGACGACCGGCTCGGGCGGGCTTTGGACGCGGTCGCCGACAACGTCGACACGATCGTCGGGACGGTCGGCGCCGCGGCGATCGACAGGTTCGGTATCGATGTGACCCGGCTGCACTGGGACATGACGTCGATCTCGCTGTTCGGCGCTTACGACCACAACGATCCCGACTACCCGCAGCCGGGCTGGGGACATCCGAAAGACCGGCGGCCGGACCTGAAACAGATCCAGGCCGGGATCGCGGTCAGCGCGGACGGGGCGGTCCCGGTGTTCCACCAGGTCTACGACGGCGGCGCGAGCGAGATCACGCAGGTCGTCGACGCCATGCACGCCCTGCAGAACCTGGCGGACACGCCCGGGTTCCTGATGGTCGGCGACTCGAAACTGATCTCCCACGCCAACATCACCGCGATGACCGACGCCCAGGTCAGCTTCCTCGCCCCCCTCGCAGCGGCCCGGGTCCCCGCCGGCCTGTTCGCCAATATCGACCCGGGCACCACCGTGGCGGTGGACTACGTCGCCCAACGCGACATCCGAAAGCCTGCCGGCAAGCGCTGCGCCTACCGGGTCACCGAAGACGTCATGCACCTTGCCGGGCCCCGCAAAACCGACCCGGTGCACCAGGTCCGCCGGATCCTGGTGCACTCCAGCGCCAACCAGCACGCCGCCCAGGCCGCCCGCGAGCTGAAACTCGGCAAAGCCCGCACCGAACTCGACACCCTGACCCGCACCGCCGGCACCCGGCATCACCCCGACACCGCCGCCGTGACCGCGAAAGCCGCCCAGATCAGCAAGAAACGCCGTGTCAGCGCCTACCTGCACACCACCATCACCACCGACCCGGACACCGGAAAACCCGCCTTCGCCTGGCACTTCGACCAAGCCGCGATCGATACCGAAGCCGCTACCGACGGCTGGTACGCGCTGCTGACCAACCTCGACCCGGCAACCGCAGACGCCGCCGAAGTCCTGCGCCGCTACAAAGGCCAAAACACCGTCGAACAGCGCTACAGCACGATCAAAGGACCCCTCGCCGTCGCACCCATATTCCTGCAAACCAACCGCAGGATCACCGCCCTGATCACCGTGATCTGCCTGGCCCTGCTCATCTTCAGCCTCATCGAACGCGAAGTCCGCCAACACCTCGCCGAACAGAACCAGACCGACATGGTCGGCTTCTACGCCTTCGACAACCGCGCCGTCAAACCCACCGCCCGACTCATCCTGCAAGCCCTGCACGACCTACGACTCATCCCCGCCCACGACCGGCAACCACCCAAAATCCCCACCCCCGGATGGCTCCAAGCCCAACTCCTCACCCACCTCAAAGTCGACCCCACCCGACCCCGCTGGCTATAACGGCAGTCCAACACCATGTGCGAAGTCCAGG
>NZ_RJAC01000075.1 GCF_003999975.1 Actinoplanes solisilvae
GCTTGCGCTCGAGTGGAACTCCCGGGAGTTTGCAGACACCTCGACCCCTTTACCCGCCTGCTCCGTTCGCGCGGACGGTGACGTGAAGGGGCCTTGGCGAGCATTCTGGCCGCCGGATGAAGAATCTTCAGCCCCGGACCGGCAGATGCTTCGCGACGCAGAGGTGTTCGGGAGCGGAACGAGTTGGCCTCTGCGCGTCGCAGCACGCCACGCTAGCTCGGCTGCTTCCGGCCGGTTTGGCCGGCCCTTCGGGGGCCAGCTGGAGGTAACTCCGGTGCCAGACTGCCCACGGTCCTCGGCGTTCGCGCCGAGCGGCAGCATCATGTGCGAAAGCAGGTGGTGCGTGGGGAAACGTAGTTCGTTGGTGTGCCCGATCGATGCGTTTGACAGCAGAAGTTGACGAGCGGCGTCCGGTCCGGACGTGATCCCTGGTTGCGGCTAGGGGGAGCGGCAGGATCTAGTCGTCTTGGTGGAAACACCGGGAAGACGAACAGACGACCGAGCGCGAGCAGGGAACGTGAGTTCTCACCTCTGACTCGCAAAGAGGCCGAAGAAGGTCTCCTCGTCGATGAAAGGCGCCTTGGTTCGCAGTGCGCGGTCGGCTTCACGGAGTCGGTCGAGCGAGCGAGCTTGGTCGTCCGCTACGAGCCTTGCCGGGGAAACTCGCTGGGCTGGTGCGGGCGATGACGGAGGCGTCAGAGGTCGGCCCTCTTGGTGCCGGGTCTGCGGCGTGCCGAACAGGCAAGCTGCACCGGAAGAGGAAAAATGGTCACGGTTGCCGACCGAAGCGGGTGCTCCCTCCGTGGAGTCAGAGCACTCATCCACCCCGTTCGGGGCGGGTTGTTACGCATGGATACGGGTGCTTGTCTTTGACATGTGGGTTGCACGAATCGGTCAGACGTATCTTTGGCCGGATGGGTTCTTCGCCGCAAGGTGGAGGCCGATGCGGTCTAGCTCGATGGTGGTCGAGGCAGCTTTGACGAGCTGTCGCGATGCGAGTCGGGCGAACGGGTGCGCGGTGTTCGTTTGGTTTGTGACTAACGAACCACGAGCATCGGCCCGTGAAGCTTGCCTTCATGGGACTCGTGGACACGATTCGAGGGATCCGGGGTTGTGTTGGTAAGGTCATTCTTAATCCGTTTGGCTTTGCAGCAGCCCTGGCTGACCGGGTGAATGCGACGTGCGGCGCGGTGGCGAAAGCCACTCGGGTCGTGCGAGCCAGCTGGCAGTGGTTGTCTGAAGAGCCACTGGTGGTGCCCGGAAAGCGACAGCGGTTCCCAGAGGCTGGGCGCTCAGGCGGTCAAGGCTTCTCCAGTGTAAGTCACGCGGGAAGTCCGTACCCCTTCGAGAAATCGAAGGTGAGGTACATCGCCGACGCTCTTCGCCAAAGCGGGCACGAGCTAACGACTCTGCCCCTCACCTCGGATCAAGCCAACGCGAATTGGCGGGTCCGATAGGTAGAGCCCACATTGAGGCGATGATGCCCCGAGCACGCTTGCAAGCGCGCTCGCGGGAGGCCGATGAATGCGAGGCAGAAATGTCGGGGCAGACGCCCACCATCGGCAAAATGTGACCTTCCCGATCG
>NZ_RJAC01000076.1 GCF_003999975.1 Actinoplanes solisilvae
CCTAATGAGTTCTGGGAGCACGCCATCGGGCAAACTCCTGGTGGGTAGGTAGCCGCCGGCGGACGAGCACTCAGAGTTCCTGGACGTTGAGTCCTGCTGAAAGATCGTGCCGCTGCCGGTCGGTGTGGAGAGTTGATCGCTGATGGGATGTCGTGCCCGCCCGGTTGCGGCGTGAGCACTGCTTCATTAGGTCGCTGATGGTTCTCCGCTCGGCTACCGGTGGTGATCGATTCGGCAGGTGGGAGAGGCGTTGCTGTTCATAGGAGACGACTGGGCGGAGGACCACCACGACGTCGAGCTGATGGACGCGGCCGGTCGCCGGCTGGCGAAGGCCCGGCTGCCGGAAGGCATGGCGGGCATGGCACGGCTGCACGCGATGATCGGTCAGGCGCTCGGCGATGACATCGAGGACGACGATGTGATCAGCGCGCGGGTGAGGATCGGTATCGAGACCGATCGGGGTCCGTGGGTGCGGGCGTTGGTCGCGGCCGGTTACACGGTGTATGCGGTGAACCCGTTGCAGGCGGCCCGGTATCGGGAACGTCTCGCGGTGTCGGGGGCCAAGAGCGACGCGGCGGACGCGCACATGCTGGCCGACATGGTCCGCACCGACTCGCACCAGTTGCGTCCGATGGCCGGCGACACCGCGGATGCGGAGGCGGTCAAGGTCGTCACCCGGATGCACAAGACGTTGATCTGGGAACGGACCCGGACCAGCCAGCGCATGCGGCATGCGTTGCGGGAGTACTTCCCGGCCGCCCTTCAAGCGTTCGACGACCTTGACGCCGGTGACACCCTGGAACTTTTGGCCAAGGCCCCGGACCCGGTGTCCGCGGCCCGGCTGAGCATCAACCAGATCAGCGCGGCCCTCAAACGGGCCCGCCGCCGTGACGTGACGGCCAAGGCGACGGCGATTCAGGCCGTGTTGCGGGCCGAGCACCTCGGCCAGCCGGCCGTGGTCACCGCCGCCTACGCCAGCACCGTTCGGGCCTTGACGGCGTTGCTGGTCACCCTCAACGAGCAGGTCAAGACGTTGCAAGGGCAGGTCGAGGCCCATTTTGGCCGGCACCCGGACGCTGAGATCATCTTGTCTCAGCCCGGACTGGGAGCCGTGCTCGGCGCCCGGGTGCTCGCCGAGTTCGGTGACGATCACACCCGCTACATCTCCGCGAAGGCCCGGAAGAACTACGCCGCGACCAGCCCGATCACCCGCGCATCCGGCAAGAAGAAAACCGTCGCCGCCCGATACGTCCACAACGACCGGCTCGTCGACGCCCTGATGACACAGGCGTTCTCCGCCCTGCAGAAATCTCCCGGCGCCCGCGCCTACTACGACCGGCAACGCGCCCGCGGCGCCGGGCACAACCCCGCCCTGCGCCAGCTCGCCAACCGGCTCGTCGGCATCCTGCACGGATGCCTCAAAACCGGCACACCCTACAACGAGGCGACCGCCTGGTCCGCTCACCTCATCGACGCTGCCGCTTGACATTCAAACTCCTGGGATGTCTTTCAG
>NZ_RJAC01000077.1 GCF_003999975.1 Actinoplanes solisilvae
GACGGGTCGATTGGGTCCATTTCGTCAGCATCTCTAGTCCACCTGTGGGACAGGAACGTCCAAGGCCGACACGATCAGCAGACACAGCACGCTGTCCCCGCCGTCGCCACCCGAGAGGTCCCTGTCTACCCAGCTTGGCATGGACTTTTGCCTTCAACGGCACCTCTGTAGGATGGCCGGAGCATCTCTTTGCAAGGGAATATAACCCAAACTGGGCGAACCAGCCTGGTACCTTTCCCCTACCCTTTTACTCCAACCCCCACAGATGCTGACTCGCTTCCTGCTGAAGTGCTCCGGGGGCATGCGTCCAGGCAGAGACACAGAGGCTACAACAAAGTGCAGCTCCCCGTACCCCGTGCCAGCCACCTACCCCCGTTTGAGTCAACAGGACGCAGTCACTGAGCTCAATCGCTTCCCTTTTAACAATTTCAAGGACTGTTTGACTCTCTTTTCAAAGTTCTTTGCATCTTTCCTTCACAGTACTTGTTCGCTATCGGAACTCCAGCAGTATTTAGCTTTAGATGGAAGATACCACCCATTTTGGGTTGCGATACCGCGCAACCCGACTCTAGATAAGACTAATAGCCTGAGCGGCCAACCTATACCCCCACCCCTATGGGTCTTTCACCCTCTATGGAGCGCCTTTCCAATGCGACTTCGGAGGGGGAGGCTGACCAGCAAGTAGTCTACCCAAGGCCGAATTCGAAGACGGTTGACCGCCCCTTTTCAAGACCTGAGCTTTTCCCGATTCACTCGCAGTTACTAAGGGTATCCCTGTTGGTTTCTTTTCCTCCGCTGAATGATATGCTTAAGTTTAGCGGGTAATCTATCCCTCATCACCAGATCTGCTTACCAGATACGGTCCACTAAAAGTTCTGTAGTTGCTAGCGGGTTTCAGCTAAGCAAGCCCGCTTTCTCACCCGTTTGGAGTTTGAGAATAGGTTGAGGCAGTTACTGCCCCAAGGCCTCTAATCATTCGCTCTACCAGGTGAAACTATTCTCGATTCCAGCTATCCTGAGGGAAACTTCGGAGGGAACCAGCTACTAGGCGGCTCGATTAGTCTTTCGCCGCTATTCCCATATCTGGTGAGCGATTTGCACGTCAGCAACACTACGAGCTTCCACCAGGCTTTCGCCTGGCTTCACCCTGTACAGGAATAGTTCGCCACCTTTCGGGTCCTATTCGGTATGCTCCAGCTCAGGTCTGTCCACAAGTGAAACAGTCCGGCCGATGCTGCATCTAAATCCCCTTGAGGAAAAGATTCGCACCATAGTCACTTTCATTTTGCATGTGGGTTTTACTCACCCTTTTACTCGCACACAGAATAGACTCCTTGGTCCGTGTTACAAGACGGGTGCAGAAGCAACCAGTAAACTAACATCGACCTGGA
>NZ_RJAC01000008.1 GCF_003999975.1 Actinoplanes solisilvae
GTCGCCACCCCTCGCCGGCGGTACGCCGGGTCGGTAGCGATGAAGTACAGGGCCGCCGTCTCGGTGGCAACGGACAACGTGCAAGTACCGACCGTACGGCCGTCGATGATCCCGGCGAGCCGAACGACACGGCCGACCCGGTTGGCCAGCTCCCGGTACCCCGATGAGCTGCGTGAGCGTGCGACCTTTTGGCGGTCGAGGCCCGCCGGGAGCCAGCCAGCGCGGTCGGCGCGATCCGGCGGATCGCCGATCAACTCGGAATCCACCCGGAGGCGTTGCGCGGCTGGGTGAAGAAGGCCGAGATCGATGCCGGTGACCGGCCGGGCACGACCAGCAGCGACGCGGAACGCTCGGCCTCCGAACGCCGGCCGAACGGCAAAGGTCCGAGCCACATGATGACTGAATCCTCCTACTTGGGCCGGCCGGCTCATAGTGCCTCCGGCAGATCGTCGACCAGTAGAGTCATCAAGTCATCGGTGCCCGCGTCGGCCATCGCGCCGACCCGCTGGGCCTGCCGCTCAGTCATCTCCTGGAACACCTGGCGGGCTGACCGCCCGTTTCCGAACCGCGGCATCACACGCCGCCGATCGAACTGCTCGGCCAGCGCCTCCTCCGTACCCGGGCCAAGCTGGTACTGGTGATCCACGGCCTGGGCGCGCACGATACCGACCAGTTCTCCGGCGAGATAGTCCTCGAATTGCAGCGTGCGCGTGAACCGCGACGCCAAACCCGGATTCGACTCGGTGAACCGTTGCATGTCAGACGGGTAACCAGCCACGATCACCACCACCTCGTCACGGTGGTCCTCCATCAGCTTGACCAGCGTGACAATCGCCTCCTGGCCGAAATCGCTACCCTGTCCCTCAGGTGCCAGCGCGTACGCCTCGTCGATGAAGAGCACACCGCCGACCGCACGCCGGAACACCGCCTGAGTACGCGGGGCGGTGTGGCCGACGTACTCACCGACCAGCGTGGATCGATCCGCCTCGACCAGATGCCCGGACTCAAGCAGCCCCAACGCGGCCAGGATGCGGCCGTAGAGCCGGGCGACGGTGGTCTTGCCGGTGCCCGGATTGCCGGCGAAGACCAGGTGTCGCCCCAGAGGAGGCGCCGACAGTCCGGCTGCCTGACGCTGCCGGACCATTCTCATGACGTTGACCATCCGGCTCACGTCCTGCTTGACGCTATCGAGGCCGACCAGCTCGTTCAGCTCGCCGAGCAGGTCCTCGAGCGATTCCGCCTCGCTGTCGCCGCGCACGTTCGTGCCCAGCGCCGCCGCCGCGCCACCGGGAGATGGGGTGGCCCTTCGCCGCGCCGCAGATGTTCCGGCCGGCAAGTAATCAGCGGCGACCGCCGCGGAAGTGCAGTCGATCCAGCTCGCGGCGGCGGCCGGGTCGAGCGTGGCCCCGCGGGCGGTGTCATGAACGTGCAGGCGGCGGAAGGCGGGATCGGCCCCAGCCCCGACGTAGATGGCCGGGTAGTCGGCCTCACCGACCGCGCAGTCGGTGAACTCGCCGTGCCCGCCGTCAAGCACGACCAGTCCGTTCTTCTTGGTCCTGAGCACGGTGGTCGACCGGACGCTGGGCGTCGCCCCGGCCGACACCACCAGGCCGATGCCGGGGAGGTCGGAAACCTCGCAGTCAGTCACGTACCCGCTGGACCGGTCGGCGAAGTGCAGCCCGGAATCGACCGCGCCTCGGATCGTGCAGCGCTGCAGGACGGCCGTGGTGTCCGTCTCGACCAGCACACCGATCCGGGCCGCGTCGGTGATCTCGCAGTCGCGCAGCAGCGGGCGGTGGCGGCCGCTGAGCGAGACGCCGATCACGCCGCCGGTGATCCGGCAGCCGGTGGCGGTGACGTCGCCGCGGTCCTCGACGCCGATACCGGCCGCGGCTGCCTTACTGATCTCAGCACCGTCCGCGACGGCGAGAGCCTGGTCGACGACGCGCAGGCCGTACTCGGAGGTGTCGTGCAGGTGTCCCCGCGTCACGGTGATCTCCGCGTGGCCGGCAGCGTGCACGGCGGTGTAGCTGGTGTGCCCGACGTCCGTGTCGGTCAGCTGAACGCTCGCGTTTCCCTCGATCAACACGCCGTTACCGTCGGCGTGGTCGATCGTGAGATGGTCGGCGATCACCGTCGCCGCGTCCCGGGCGACCAGGGCCGTGCGCCCGGTCCTGCGAATCGTGCAGCCCTCCATCCGGGCGCCGGCCTTGTCGGTGATCAGCACTCCGGCAGTCGCACAGTCGGTCATCGTGGTTTTTCGCAGCAGAATCTGGGCCGATCCGGTCACCACGGCGCCGCCGCCGGCGGGGCGGATTACCTCGCACTCCTCGACCACCACGCCGCCGCCGGTCCGAATCGAGTCCTTGTCGCTGCCCTGACCATCCACGCGGATGCCGTCTCCACCCGATTCGCGGACAATCAGACCGCGGATGGCCGGTGCGGCCGTGCCCAGCACAGCGACCCCGGTCTGGGCCGGGCGGCTGACCTCACCGCCGGTCAGCACGCCGCGGGCCGCTTCGGCGTAGACGATTCCGTCGCCACCCGACCCGGTCACCCGCAGCCTGGTGATGCTCGGTGCAGCGTCACCGCGGACGAACAGTGCCACCCGGGACGCGTCGGCCACCACGCAGTCTTCCAGCACGGCCCGGCTGGAGTCCTCAATCATCACCATGCCACCGGTTACCCGGCAGCGGCGCAGGGTCGGGGCCGCGTCGGCGGAGATGCGTACGTCGCCGTGGATCTCACAGTCTTCCAAGACGAGTGTGCCTCGTTCGACCAGTACGGCAGGCTGGCCACTGGTGGCTTCGATGCGCAGACCCTGGATTGTTCCGGCAGCCGCCGAGACGGTCAGAGCCGGACCGTTCACCCCGATAACCCGGACGTCGCCCGGTGCGCCCGCGGCGACCAGTTTGACCGGCCGGTCGACGACGAGCCGCTCGGTGTACGCGCCGGCCTGGACCATGACGCCCGGCACCCCTGTTCCGGCCGGGGCGGCCGCTCGGATGGCCGCGCCGATGCTGCGATGGGCACCCCAAGCCTTGGGCGCGACCCGCTGAACGCTCATCCGTAAACCTCGCCGCACTTGTGAATGGCCGCGACCGAGGCGGGCGGGCTATGCGTCTGCTGGTGCTGGCTGAGTTCGGTGACCTGGTACGTGCCGTCCAGGTGGCCCTCGATGACCCGGATCTGGCCGTCGCGTCCTTGGTGAACGAGATGAGCTACGGCTTGGCCATCGGTGGGCGCGAAGAGTGTCACCCCACCAGGTCCGACGATCCGCACCGCCGTTAAGACGTCATTCCAATCCGCGACCGGCCGCCAGCCTGTCCTCGTCCCGTCGAACAGCCATGTCTTGCCGGTCTCCGAGCCGGGCATCCCGTCGACGGCGCCCTTGAGTGTGACCCCGATGGGATACGAACTCTCGAACACCGCCTGGAGTAGGTCCGACCCGTCGGCCGGCTGGGCCCTGACAGCAGCCAGACCGGTCAGAGTGGCGATCTGCTGTGCGTCCGATGGAACATCCGCGCCCGGCCCGGAGCCTGATCGCGGCACCAGCACCACGCCGTCACCGTCGATGGCTACGACCGAGACCGGAGCTTCATGCGATGCCGAATAGGATTCGAAGTCGAATGTCGAGGTCTTCCCATCCCCATCCACCTCGACGACCTGCAACTCACCGTCACCGCTGAGCTGCACCAATCCCGACACGTCCCCATTCGGAGCGAACACCGCCACTCCGCCCGGGCCAACCCGGTCCGCCAGCCTCTGCACCTCCGACCAAGATTTCCCAGTCGGCCACCAGCCCAAGATCCCATCGTCGGAATACAGCCAATCGGCCCATCCAGGCGCCGCCCGCTCACCCAGAATCGCCCTCACCACGTCTCGCGCCCGCTCCGGCCCGAACGCATGCTCAACCCGCTCCGGCCCAGAAGCCTCGAACTCGCGAAGATCCTCGGCAGATCCGATCGAGCCCGACTCCGGACGGCGCTGTAGCGTAGCCTCGCCTTGACCAAGCCCGTACGGAATGGAGGCCGGGTGTTCGGCCGGCTTGGCGAAAGCCTCGGCCCGCTCGCCCTCTCCCGCCGCAGCCACGTCGGGCACCGATGACGGCTGCGCCTCCGTCGGCTTCGCCTTCGCTGTCGTCGATTCCCAAGTGTCACCGGCCATGTCTCCATCGCCGACGGGCGAACGGCCGTTTTCGTCGCGGACGACTGGCGCCGACTTCGGCGGCTCCGGCAATCTCACCTCGAGTTCGTCGGCAGTGGAATGTGTAGTGCCGCCCGATGGCGCGTCGCCGCCTGAGGACGGCTCATCGCCGCTACGGGGGGGCCGGTCGTCGAAGGCCCGGAGTTCGCCCAGCCGATCTTCGAAGTTGAGATTCTCGGAGGCGTTCTTGTCGCGCAGCTCCTTCGAGAGTCCACCGAGCGATTTGTCGAGGCGCTGAGTAAGCCGCGCCGACCGGTCCGGGGCGAACGAGCTGTTCGCGATCCGTGACTGCACCTCGGCGTCGTACTGTCCGACCCGTTCCTTGTAGTGGCGCATCACCTCACGTTCGCTGGGTGATTCGCGTCCGAACAGCTCGAGAAGGCGTTTTCGCGCACCCTGCTCCTTGTCAAGCCGCCATTGCCACTCCTTCGCCTCGGCCTCCGGCAGCGGGCTGACGCCGTTCCTCAGTTCCTCGACCTCGCCACGATGATCCCTGGCAGCAGCATCCCTCTGGTACCTGTCGACCTTGGCCATAGCGGTGCTCTCTGAGAACTTGTGGAACGCGGAGCGCATCACGGCGTCGACGTCGTCCGCTCGAACCGACAGTTTGCTGCGCGCGGAGTCCGACATCGAGATCTCCTGGACCCGCTCCGATCGCCGCGACTTGAGAACATCGGCGATGTCGCGAATTCCGTCAAACGGCGACGCTGACTCGCCGGTCTTAGGAACCTCCCCGATCTCACTGAGTTTCGCCTGAACCAGGTCAGGGTCTGTATCGACCGGCTTCGCGGTTTCGGCCGGCGGCTTGGTCCCGCGCAGGGCCTCATATCTGGCCTGCAGCGCGTCATCGACCGGGACGGCTTTAATCTCTGTCGGTGCATGCTGGTCCAGCATCTTCGCGATCCGCAGGTGATCGCCGATGGCCCGTTCGAACTCGCCGAGGCTGCGATGCAGATCGCCGTAACGGCCCTCGACGGCCGCCGACTCGATCGCCTCGCCGTGCTTGAGCCAGGTGACCCGGTCCATTCCGAACTCGGCCGCCCGGCGGTGACCGGCGTCCATCTGATCTCGGAAGTGATCCAGCCGGCGGCCGATCTGCGACCAGTCGATCTCGTCGCGCATCGTGCCGAGCTTCTTGGCGGCTTCGTCGAGGTGTCTCCCATCGATCGCGCTCCGAACGTCGGCGGACAGCCTTTGGATGTCATCGGGGGACATACCGGCCGATTTCGCGTCGGTCCGGGCGCGGCTGAGACCCCCTTCAAGATCTTTGATTCCGTACGATGTGATCCGGTGCGACGCCGCGTTGGGTAGCGTCCGCATGTCCTCCGGTCCCTCCGACCGGCGCAACGCTTCCAACCGGTTCTCCAGAACCTCATCGTCGTGCTGCCTCAGCACCGGGAGATCATTGTCGTTCTTGAATTCAGCCTCATCCTTGGCCGCCGCCAATTGCTCGCGAATCGCGGTGAGTCGCGCGTCCGCGTCAACCTTTCCGATCGATTCCACGTGCGGATAATGTTCAGCCCTGAACTCCGCCAGCCGCGCCGTCAACCGGTCAGATGCGGGCTCTCCAAAAGCCGGCGCTTCGAGCCGGTGCAGACGATCGGCGATCGCCTCGTGGTCCGTCTCGGCCCGGTGGCCCGGGTTACCGGCCGCCACTTCCGCATCTACCAGGGTTGACGAGTCCGAGTGAAGGGAGTCGTTCGACAGGCTCGTGCCATCCGCGCTATCCGCGCCCTCGGCTGGACGAGGGCCGCTGGATTCCTCGTCCATTCGGGCGCGCGGAGACCGGGGCCGTTCCGATGCGGAAGCGCTGTCTACGATCCCCTTCTGGGTTTCCGCCGCGTGACCGGCGAGGCGATCGCCGTGGGGCTGCGCATCGGCCGTTCCGGCACGCGCCCCGTTGTCGATCTCGGCGGACTTCGGGGACGCGCCCGGTAGTTTGACGCCCAGCGATGCTTCCGGCCCCCGCACCGCTGAAAGGTCATTGACTGCGGCGTTCGCTCGACCGTTGCCGGTGGCCATCACTTCGTTGTGCCCAGGAGACAGGTCGACCCCCGCACGGGCAAGGCCCGGTGAATCGTCGGCCGCCGCAGGTCCAACCCCGGGGGTTCCCGCTCCCGGCCGTTCGGTCGGCGTTTGGGCGAAAATCCTCTCTCCGCCGGCGGCCCCATTGCCGGCCAAAGGTTCATGCCCTGCGCCCACGCCGTTCCCGGTGCCGCTGCCATTTGGCGGGCGGACGCGCAGGCCGTCCAATCTAGCCTGCAGCATGTCGATATCGTCGGGCCGGTGGGTGCCACCGGCGTCGGCGCCGTCGGCTACGCGGCCAGGCGTGGGAAGGTCGGGCAGTTCGGGCAGCCGCAAAGTGCCGCTGTCCCGCGCCGGATCGACACGGGAACGTGCGCCAAGATCGGGAACCGTGTTGCCGCGGCTCATCCCGTCGACGGTTCCATCGACCGCGTGGGCCTGATGATCGAGCCGGAAGGCGCCCTTGGCCCCGTTGGCGTCGATCATGCCGGCCCGGCCTGGAGCCGGCAGCCTCAAATCGTTCGCGTCGGCCAGCGGGTTTGGCCGACCGATTCCCACAGCGGGTGAGCCACCGACGCCCTCCTTCGCAGGCGCCTGGCCAGGCTGCGCCCGCTGAGAGGTCTTGGGCAGCGCTTCCACCCCGAACTTGGTACCGCCTTGGGCCGAACCGCCTGCTCGCGCCGCGTCGGCGCCCCCCACTGCCTTGCGAAAGGCGCTACCGAACATCACTCCCCCGGCCGCGCCGAACGCCGAGCTGATGATGATTTCCTTCGGGGTCACGGAGAACTTCAGGTGCGCGGCCGCGTCGCCGATCGCGGTGCCGGCGAGCTGCGGTCCGACGCTGAGGGCGGCACCGACGATGGCGTCGCCGAAGCCGCGGCCGAGCGTGGCGGCCCACTCCGCGCCAGAATACAAAACGCGCAAACTAGCAACAATCGCGTCGCCCAGGAAGTTCAACAGCCGTAACATTCCCGCGGCAGTGGCGGGTAGAAATGCCAGGCCACCAAGAATAATCATGAAGAATAGGCCGACCAGGGTTGCGATCAGCTGGGCCAGCTCGTGCTTCTTCTCCTCCGCCCGTTGTTCCTCCAGGTTCTGGGCGAAGTAGTTGACGGTCTCGCCGATGTTCCACAGCAGCCGCGACGCGCTCGGCACGGTCGCATGTTGGTCGCTGTTGGCCAGCAGCGTCGTCAACGGCAGGACCGCCTCCCATGCGGCGAAGGCGGCCGACTCACGGTCACCGGTCCAGGTCACACCCTTGAAGCCCTCGCCCAGAACGTTATGGGCGTACTCATAGATCAGATCTCCGAGATCGATGAACAGCGCAGCATAGGCATAGATCGCGTCAAAGTCCGGACCGTTGCCATCGGTCGGATGATCGGGGTCCCCGACACTGCCGTGATCGACCTGTCCGCTGTTACCACCTGTCTGCGGCGGGTTCCCGGAGGACGATCCGTCACCCACGTTCTTGGGAATGCCGCTCCCGGCATCCGCCCCGGTGTTGGCCATGAAATGGTGCTCCTCGACTTCGCCTGCGGTCAGACCTCGGAGATTGGCGGCGTCAGGTTGCCGCTCGCGTCTCCCCCACTCGCGGGAGTACCACCAGCCAGGATGGTCTTGAATTCTCCGGCGAGCTGATTCCAGGACGTCTGCACGATCGCCTCGCTCTGGTTGTACGAGAACGCGGCGTTCTGCACTCCGCCGGCGATCCGGGCCAGCACGCCCTTTTCCGGATTCTCCTTGGTGCCGAAAATGCCGGAGGACACCTCGGACCAGCGATCCAACAGCTGCTGCGCCTCGTTCTTGGCGTCGCCGGCCCAGCTGATCTCCAGGCACTCCAGCGTCTTGGCGATCGTGTCGAGCGCTTGGACAAGCTCGTCGACCTTGTCCATGACACCGTGCTTCGCCAGCCTGTGCAGCTCACCGATGCTCATGGTCAGGTGGCCCTGCCCATGTCCGACGTAGGTCTGTCCGGTGGGGTTGGTCATGCGGCTGCCCCGCCTGAACCGCCGCCACCTTGGGGTGTGAGGTTCTGCTCAGCTTTCCGCTCAGTCTCCAGGTAGTTGTCGTACGTAATCCGCATGCGGTGCAGGATTCCGGCGAGCACGTCGTCCATGTCGTCGGAGCTGCGCTTGTACTCGCTACGCAGCGGTTCGAAGGTCAACGCGGCCGGTGAGTGCCAGAGGTCGGTGACAGTGCGAAAATCTTGGTCGATCCCAGCCAATGTCTCGTGCACAATCCTGCTCTGCGTGGCGATGACGCTGATCGCATCGTTGAACTCGCCCATCAGAATCTTGAACTTCTCCAGCGTCATGTCCTCGGCCACGTAACACCCCCAGCGAGCAAGGCTAGATTCGCGAGCGACGTCCCCTCCACGTCTCTGTTTTGGCGCCCTCTGATAGGGCTCCAAAAGACGGCCGCTGTTCGAGGATCATGATCCGATGCCAGCAAAGTGGTCCAAGTACGACGATCAGCGGTTGCCGAACCCGAAAGACACCAAGAGCAGCGATGACACCCCCGCCGACGATCACGGCCCGGCCAAGCGCCTGCAGATGAACTGGACGACTCCACACGTCCCGGCGCCGCCGCCGGCCAAGACATCCACCAACGGCGGCACCCGCGGATCCGGCAACGGCGACGCAGGCAGCGGCGAGGCAGGCAGGATCGACCCGGACAAGGTCGACCTCGACACGGCCTACTGGAATCCTGATATGGCCGGACACATCTCGGTCATCACACCACTCACGGAAACGCCGTACAAGGACACGCCGCCAGACTACGACCGTATCGAGGTCGAAACGGACGAGCTGTCGGCCTACGAGCAAAATCTTCTCACCGCCGCCAGCAATCTGGTCAACCAGTTCAACAGCCTGCGCGACCGGTCGCAGACCGTCCTTCAGGAACCGATGTGGGGTCGCGGTGAAGGACATTGGTACACACCTCGGGGCGGCAAGAACAATCTCGACAACATCGACATGACCCCGCGCTTCGTCCCGACCGACTCGGCGATCGCCGCCCGCGACTTCACCAAGTCGATCGGCCCCTCCCAGCAGGGCACACTTCAGGCCACCGCCGACATGATCACGCTCAGTGGCCTGCTCATCGAGGTTCTGGACGCAACGGTGAACAGTTACGCCCAGATGGACATGCTGGCGGTGTTCCCCGACCCGCAACAGTTGAAGACGACCGAAACACCGCCGCCCGCGCCGTCGGCGTAAGGCCCCAAAGTTAAGTCCGTGGGACGTCTCCCTCACTGAAAGAGGTGACCGAACTCCTGGACGGCGTCGGCGACGGGTGATGTCTGTGCACTGAGGAACTGCGCCGCCTGTTCCTCAGCCTCCCGCACCGCGGTCAGCACTTGGGCGGCCATGTAGAAGTTGTCGTGTTCCAGCGCGCTCGGGGCGATACTGAGCGAAATCAGCTTCCCCGCCCGGACCGTAGCCCGGACACTGCCATCGCCGGAGACACCTGTGACCTCTGCCTTGTCGTAGTCCTCGCGGATTCGCTGCGTCTCGGCCGTCAACTGTTGCATGCGCTCGGCTAATTGACGGTAGTCTTGAGAATTCATGCTTCCCATCACTACGCCATTTCCCTCGAAGCTGCCTGTCCCCGTTCTGGGACCGAAATACGGGGGGTGGCCCTCATGATCGCCGTGGCTCGGCATGGACCACAGCGCAGCTTGGCAGAGTCCTCGGCGTCTTGAACCTGGCCGTTGTCCGCTCGCCACAGCCGCAGATCTTCGCAAGTTGGCGACAGCGCCGTTCGAACGGCATTCGCGTTCGGGACAGATCGGTGCAGCTGTGGGGCCGACCGTTCAAGCCGGTCGGCCCCACAGGTTTCTCTCTGACTCGTACAATTTCAAGCCACCATCCCGAGGAGGATGTCGACGGGGCGTTCAGCGCTGACGCTGGCTGCGTGGTGGCCCAAAGAACCGTGGGAATGACAGAAGCGTCCACCACGCGCGGCCCGACCAAACCGTGAACGGCGCGGTCGGGGTCAACGACCGCTCTGGTAGCCTCAGCGTCCGAGGTTCCAGAGCGTGGCGTACAGGCCATAGACACCGAGCAGCAACGCCGGCAGCACGATCTGAGCGATGGTCAGCAGCGGCCCCAGCTTGGACGACCTGTCGTCAGCGGCCACCGGTGCACGGCCGGTGCCCCACAGCAACATCGGCAACCCGACGCCGACAGCGAGCATTCCCACGGCAATGAACAGGGGCATCACTACCGCGCCCGCCACGGTGCCCCGAGCCAGCGCGGTCAGCAGCCCGAAGACACCCGCCACGCCCGCGATCAACGGGGCTATCGCTTCGGAAGCCAGCTCGAACGTGGTGGTTCGCAGAAACAGCACGATCGTCGCGACGACCGCCACGGCCAACGCCAGCGGTCCGGAGGAGCCGGCCAGCACCACCAGCGCGACGCCCGTCGCCACCGAGTTCAGGCTGACCAGCAGGACCAGCACCCGGTGGGCCAGGAGGACCCGCGCGCCCAACTGATCAGGATCGGCGTCCGGCTCGAGCGTCGCGGAGGACATCGACAGCCAGGACACGGCGACCAGCATGCCAGCCGTGCGTGGGGCGACCGCCAGAAACAGCACACCAGCGACCACCACGGTAGCCGCAGTGGCCAGGGCTGGGGCATGCAGCGTTGCAAGAATCGCGATCAGGATGCCACCGATGCCGACCAGCAAGGTGACCGCACCGAGAAGCACGTCCGGCACCGCGACAAGCGCGACCATGAAGCCCAGCAGCAGACCGACCTCGAAATAGACGAGATGGGTCAGATCGAAGGCCGGCTCCCCCGGCGCCAGCACCGCCACCAGCACCATGCACGGGATCGCCGCACAGCCGAACCAGGTCCGCAATGAACCCGGCAGCACCCTTGGGTACTGGCCCAACAACCGGGCCAGGGCAGCCAAGCCAATACCGGCGAACCCGGCGATCACCGCCAGAGAATGGCTACGCTGACCGGCCAGACCCAGGTACCACAGGGAGGCGGCCAGCCAGTAGGCGCCCAGCAGGACGGCCACCCGACTGGCCGACTGGACATCCCAGCGGACCCGGCGAGACTTCTGGGCAAGCTCCGAGACCACCTCCCAAACGCTGCGGACAACTGGTTCGCGGTCCTCACCAGACAGCGTGTCCCTCAAATAAAGGACAGCCCCGTCCTCGATACCCTCACTCGCCAGCGATGACGTGAGCGGAAAGGCCGGGGCCCCGACCGGCGCAAGACTCCAGACCGGAGGCAGAGCGTCATCCTCCTGCTGCCCGCACATCCGGGCCAGCTGATCGTTGTATTCCGCGATCGGCGCCTCAGCCGGAATCGCGATGTCGACGCGGTTTTTTACACCGACCACGGTCACCCGGCAGCGGGTGTCGATCACGGAAGCGGCCTCCATGTGCGCACATTGAATTCCTCGGTCAGGTCGTAGTTTTGGGACACTGTCCGGACAGCTTCAGCGATCTGCTTCAGCGTGCCGCCTTCCGGGTCGAACAGCGCCTTGGCGTCGGCGTCCCACATGTCCTGCACGTCCGTATAACTCTCACCCGACTGACCGATCCAGTCGGCTTTCAAGTTCGCGAGTTTGCGGGCCAGCGACGTCAGTTGCTCCTGCAAGTCCTCAGCGGCCACCATCAGGAACCTCGGGGCATCTCCGAGGTCGGACGGGACGGCGATGCGGCTGGATTCGATATCAGGCATGAAACTTCCTTGGAGTCAGAAACGAGCCGGACTGAGGTTCGCACCTGAACCGGCGAATGGTGTCAGCAACTGCACGTTGGTGTGCTCGGTGTCCGAAACCGTGCGGTGCGTGGTGCCGAGGTCCGCGGAGATCGTCTCCAGCGTCGACTTCAACCCATCCGCATGCCGGTTGAAGTCGCCCATCAGCAGAAGGAAGGTGCCTCCCGCGACCCCCTGCCAGTGTTCGCAGAGCGTCTCGACGTAGCGCTTCAGGAGGTCAATCTGAGCCTCGATCGACTCGGCGGTCCGCTGGCTGTCTCCTTGCGCGATCAACAAGTTTTCCGGGTTGATACCCCATTGAGCTGTCATACGATCCCTCCTCAAGTTTCCTTTCCATCCTGCGTATCTCGGATCGCCCGCGCGACCTCCACGTTCAGATGTCCCTGCTTAGCTCATGAAATCTGCACACTTGTTGAACGGTAGAACCATCAAAGGCGGCTGCTCACCCTCGCTCTTCCAGTCCGGCGGTTCGGTCCACTTCTTAGCAACAGCTTCGCCCGAGTCAATGCTCACCCGCCAGATAGCATCGCCGGACTGGGTAAACAATGTGATATCCCAGGGGCCGGCCCGCGGAACGACGACCACGCCCTCCTTGCCCGCCCATTCGATCATCCTGCGGAGGTCCGACCAGTTCTCTGGCCGATGCACTCCGGTCAACTCTTGGTTGTCAAGACGCTCGCGAACCCACTGAGCCGCGCCCGTGGTCTCCGCACCGATATTCGGAGTAAGCCGCAGATCAAGCGGGAAACGAAGCCCGACCAAGTTCATCGCAACTTGCCGAGCGGACTGAGCGGTCTGAGCGGCCTCACCAAGCAGTCCGACCAGCGACCTTACGCTCTCCGGAATACTCGACGATTTCGGAACGACTTCTGCCGCAGCGAGAAAATCGGTGTAGCCGCCCTCGGCATCGGGTTGTCCGATCCGCTGCGCCAGCCGGCGAAGTTCCTCCGGCGGGAGGACACCACGACCCAGATCCGATTGAACGTCGATCGCTACGCCGTCGGCGTCGAGCACCGGGCCACCCATGATGTGACCTGGTATCGGCGCATCATAAAATCCGTGATTGTGCAGCAATTCATGGACATACGCCTCTGGAGGTGAATCCGGCAGCCAATGGGTCTGATCCATCGGCTGAGGCCACGAGACCACTTCCACTGACAAATGCACATCCGGACCTGGGTTTCGCACCAGTTCCACCCGGAATCGCAACCGGTCTCCGGTGCCCGGCAGCCGATTCTCCGGCGCGCCGTTCAGCCGTTCCAACCCCGCCTTAAGAGCATTGATCATTCCTTCGCCCTGGTCCCCGGTCAACCCACGTTCATCGTCGATGAACACACGCGTCGTCAATTCGGTGATCCACTCCTCGCCGGCCCGACGGTCTCGACCCGTGCGCGCCGTGTCTCGGTGCGACCGGAAACGCCGTACCTCGAAGCTGGACCGGACGAGATCCTCTCCCCGCCCGTTACGCGAGACATCGCCCCGATGCCCTGCAGAGGTCTGTTTCCGGTCCGTGAGAGAACCGGGATCCTCGGGCCGCTCGACATAGAACCAATCGTCGCGTGGCCACCTTTCGAAGTCGACCAGCCGGGGAATCGCCGACGAGACTCTCCGCACCGATGCCCGGCGCACGACAGCTTGGAGCTCGGATAGCCTTCTCAGGTGCTCACCCATCACCCGTTGCCCGGACCTGGGTAGACCTTGGCGGTAGGCCTCGGCGGTAGCCCGCACCCTCAGGATCGCGGTATCGGCTATCCGCGCGTCCGGGCTGCCTTCGATCACCACCGCCATCACTCGACGCAATACATCGCTGGCGTCAGCGACATCCGCAGCCACGGCTTCGCCATCCCGGGCCGGTAGCGAGAGTAGCCCATTCAACGTCTTGGCAGTGAACTCACCCACGGGATCGGAGATGAATTCCTGCAAATGGGCCAGCGGAGTGAGATGGTCCGCGAACTCATACACCTGCTCCGAGAATTCGGCAACCTCTTCGAAAAGGTCAAGCATTTCCGATCTGGAGTGCCTCGCAAAACCGATTCGACGGATTTCCAGCAAGGCGAGCGGGCGATCGAGGGCGCCGCCATTGATGTCCGGCTGACTGAACGCCGGATTCATGGCAAGCGCATCCTTTTGTGTCATGACCCGGTCCGGCCAATCACGAATTGCATTATCAAGATACAAGCCGGGAGACAATCCGTTGGATCGAAGCAGATCGAGCAGTCTCTCAGGCATACGAATGTCCACGCCCAACGCGCGAGCCACCTGCTCGTTTCGCCTGATAAAGAATCTGGCAAAGCGGTCCTTGATGGTGGCCTGATAACGATCGAGAAATTCCTGAACAACAAAAGGAAGTAGCCCCCTCAGGGCGCCAAGATCAGTCCGACTAGCGACCGGCGTGAGGTTCTTTTCTACCTCTTCCGCCGTCAACCCACCGCGGATGAACGCGCTGATCTGCGTATAGACCAGTGCTAGGTAACCCTTGAGCGCCACAGTCTCCGCGTTGACGAAGCGCGAAAGGTCGCGCAGGCCCTGCACCGCGATGGGCTGCGTATTCAGAAAAGTATCGGCCATGTACTCGCCGAAACTCAGCCCATGATCCAGCTGATTGCGATCTGACACGTCGATCGTCCGCTGCCCGTCATTGAGCCAGGTGAGGAACTTCTCCAAGCCGCCAACAGGGACGCCGACCGTAAACTGGGTGTAGAGACGTTCGCTTTCGATCCTCTCGACGGCTGTTGAGGCCGCAATCGACGAGATCCTTGCTTGCCGCCCCAACTCGGTTAGAGAAAGTCCGGAACTCGTCGGCAATAAGCGACTGAGAGGGATTCCAGCGTACAATTCCTCGGCCCATTGTGGTACATCGCGGAGGTGCCGAATCGTGGCGTCGAGCTTTGACGCCATATACGCCAACGGCATCCGGCCTTCATCGCCAGCCAAAGTCTGCACGGGATCTGAAATTATCTCCAAGATTTTGAACGATCTTTCGATCGCCGTACTCGATCCGGAGGATCGTGCGGCCTCCTCATCGAAATACGGTCGCCCATCATCCCCAACCCAGTACCGCGTACTGTCGACGGTGAGCTTCAAGCCTTCGCCGGTCGCTAGCACGTCACCGATCGCTACCGAAACCTGGCTAGGGAACGAGACTATTCGCCGCATTTCAATCTCGGTGCCGACCGCTCCGCCACGGAGGCGGCCGAGGTTCCCGGTCTTGATGAACTCCACAATGCGGGCGGTCAGCTGCACTGTGCCCGCGTTCCACCAGGAAACGAGCTCCTTGTCACGAGCGTCCAGGATTCGTTTGGCTGTGGTCGGCCGGTTGACGAGGCGTAACTGCTGCTGCACCGAGTCAATCAAAGCCCGGTCAGCTTCATTTGTTACGTCGAACACCGGCTGTGTGTCGATGTCAATGATCGCACGATTGGTCGGGGCGCCATCGCGCGACAGGCGCTGCACGTGCACCGCCAGTCGGTCACGGTCAATGCCTCTGTCATTCAACGCGGCAGCCAACGCCGGGACGATACCATCGAGCACTCTTTGCGCGTGTTGTGCTCCGTGTGCGCCACCATCTGTAATCATCAGCAGCTCGATCGGGCTGTCGGCCGCCTGGTCGACCACCTTCTTGACAACATCGTGAGGCAAGGGCAGCTTCACGACGTCATTGCCGAGGACAATCATCGGCATCAGAGATAGGCCGGGATTGCCGCCCTCGGCGCCGGACTCCCCGGCCGACTGGGCCAGCGCCTCAATCTTGGGCCTGGTCGGCGGGTCTACCGGATTCGCCGCTGGCGAAACGCCTTTCGCCAGCTTCTCGCGGCGGGAAACACCCGACGCGTCCTGCTCAGGCGGTCTGGGTAACGGCCGACGCCGAAGTCGAGATGCGAACTCCGCATCCGGTTCAGTGACCGGGTCCGCCGGCTCCCCGACCGCAGGCGCTGGCTCGAGCTTTGTGGCTGTCGTATTCGACAGCAGTCTAGCCCGCACGGCTGACTCGAAAATTTCCGCAATGGTGTCAGGACGCAGCAAAATACTCTCGCCCGTGGCCGGCAGAACTCTCCAGTGGAACCTGCCCTCCGGATCCGCCACGGTGACGTCCCAGCCGGATCGCGACGCCAGCTCCGAAGAGCTGAGCCGCTCCGCGACCGCATCCGCGGTTTCGTCGCCCGCCTCGTGCCCGCCGAGGGCCGCGGGCCGGATCAGTTGCAGCCCGTAGCCCGTAGCAATACTGTAGTAGAGTTCCTTGAGCCGAGTGCTGCTTTGGTCGAGGACTAGGAATCCTTTCAGAAAACCGGTCGCACTACGAGCGTGGAGATTATCCAGCACCTCTTCGACTTGTCGTATGTCGACGTGGGCAATGTTGACGACGACCACGTGAAGCTCTTGCCCAGTTTCGGTTTTTGTGGTGAACGTTGTGATCGCCGGGATCGAATCCGGCGCAGTCGTATCAGTCGGGGGCACCGACTGGACCACCTCTTCCGCCGGGAAAAGTGTCTGCTCCGTCTCTGGTACGGCTTCGAGTGATCTCGCCTCGTATTCGGTCGCCAGCGATACGAGCTCCAGAGCCACAACACCGACGATGTCGTCTGGAAGCGTCTCGGCACCCCACTCCGGTGGGTTCGCGCGGAGGTGCTCATCTAGCAGAAACTTGGTTTTGCCGGCTGGCCACACGAAGTTGGAGCGGGTCAGCTTCGGAGTGACCTGCTTCAACAGCTCGGCCCGGTGGACGCCCTCGTCGACGGGCATGTCTTGATCCTGCCGGACAACATCGTGGGCGAGGGCTTCGATAAGGCCGTCGACCGCGCTGGTCCGGGACAATTTGTGAGCCATCGTCACGCTAATCCGCCGGCTGACCCGGGCGGCAAGGTCGGACGGTACGTCACGACCCTGCTGCATCAAATGGCTCCGCACGCGTTCTACGACGGGGGGAGCGGCCGCCTCGCCCGTGGTGTCGTTCGGCCGGTAACGGATGCTGGCGAAACGCACGCCAGGTACGCTGAGGTCGACTTGGGCCAGCCCGCCGCTGGAATCGAGCAGCAGAAAAATCTTCGGGCTCTCAAGCAGTCGCGCGGCGAAACGCTCTCCGTCCATGCGGATGAAGGTGGGATTGCCCTGGTTCTCGGTGCCGACGGCTAAAGTCACTGTCGTGCCGAACCAGACCAGCGTCACCGCGCCGACGCCCAGCGAGTCCAATATCTTCAGGTCGCTTTGCTGATACCGGGCGTCCATCCGCGCGGCCCAGGCCATCGCTGGTGGCAGCTCTTCCTGCTCCGATGGCCTATCGAGCTCTGCGCGGCTTTCGGTGAGCAACATCTCGAAAAACATCCCGGCACGCCGCAGTGGTATGCCCTGGGTGGGTACCCCCTTCCAGGTTCGGGTGGATGCCGCTGTCATGAAGTTACGGACAAGGTTGACAGCGCGATCGGCTGCGGCCGGGGTCGGCAGAACCACCGTTCTAACTTCGCGGCCGTGCTCATCGTAAGCTGGATTCAGGTGTGCATCGTTCTCCGCGAGCGCGCTCAGGTCAACGATCCATTGACTTGACTCGGTAGCGTCGAGGCGTCGGACGAAGCGGGCCGGCACGGTGACCTCGATGGCGGCTGTTCCGCTTATCTGAGCGGTGGCCAGCGGGATCAAGCCGACGGGGTGATAATTCAGCAGCTCGGCGAACCGGTCCAAAGTTGTGACGCCGGACGGCAGGGCGATCCAGCCCCGGACGGCATCGCTGCGGTTCGGCGGGGCTGCGGCCAGCGCACGCCGAATCGTCAAGGCGTCATAACTGGCTCGGTCGGTGAGTTCGCCATCAAGCAGCGCGTCGACGGACCGCTTTTCATCGGCGACCCGGCCACCGATAAACCGCCCCAGCACAACCTCTAGCGGGTTTTTGCGGGTGTCAATCTGATACCCGCGGTCACCTGATCTTAATACCCATAACCGTGGCCTTTCCTCACTTAGCACATGAGCCTTGGCTGAGAGCTTAACGACGAAACGGTTGTCAACCTCTCCGCGAATCGGTTCCGTGAAGACCACGATCGGACGGCGCGCGCCGGTGTCCGCGAGCCGCTCCGCATAGGTGGCTGCGGAGACTCTTACACCGTCGATCGTCAGTACACCGTTTTTCACCTGGGTGGGCTCGATGGTCAGAAGTTCGAGCACATCGGGCGGCAGGGTGTCGAGGATGGACCAATCCAAGCGCGGCGTGAGTGGCACGGCGGTCAACATGACCGGTTCTCCCTGCCCTGCCGCGGCCCGATGCCGATTGACCCACACTCGGGTTCTGCCGTCGCCTCGCCAGTTTGGTGCGCGTACCACCGATACTGACAGCTTTGGCGCGTCCTCCGTGGCAGGAAGCCGCACGACAGCGGGTTCCAGGCCCCCACGGAAACGGACTAGAGCGGTCGGACGGTTGTGGTCGCGGGACACCAGTTCTCGGACAGCTTCAGTGTTTAGCCACAGTCGGGCGGCGTCCATGATCTCGACCGGAGTCGCACCAGTCCGGACCGGCACTCGCCGGGTGGTCTCACTGTGAGACTCCACCGCGGTGCCGGTTCCCTCGGCGTAAGCCGGTAGCTCACCAACTAACTGCTGTTCGATGGCTAGGCGAGCTAAGTCGGCCGTGGTCACTTCCGGATGAGCGGTGTGCCCTGCGACCCGCGACCGCAGCTCGGCGAGGAGCGGGTCAAACGCGGCTGTACGGACTTTGCTGAGGGCTTGGTCCAGCCCCCCGGGCATAGGCTGAACCTCTATTGTGCCCGGGATGACCGCCGCCCACTCCTGAGTGCCTGAGTCTTTGGTGATCTCCAGCAATACGCGGTGGGGGCTCATCCCGCCCTGGAGCCGATTGACGAAGAGTAGGCGCGCGATCTCGCGTACATACCGGATTACAAAAGCCCTCGGTCCCCCCAGGCGCAGAACCAGAACTGTTTGATCGCCCCATAAATCGCCTGCGTGGGCGGGGATGTGCTCCATGACAAACCGTCGAGGGCTGACGGGGCTACCGCCGGCGACGATGGCGGCGGGGAATTCCTGCTCCCTAGCCCCAGGCGGGACTCCAATGGCGACGGCGTCGACCAATGCGACAACCACAATGGTATTCGGCCGGACCAGCGACTCATCTGCGGTGCGCATCGGCGCATGGATGCTGGACCGGTAGATGAGTGTGCCGTTGGATGACTTGTAGAGGAAGTCGGCCGGTGCCGAATCCATGCGCGCTGTGAGTACTGCCCGGACGCGGTCAAGGCGCTCTCTGATGAGCTGTGGGCCCTCATCGGTCCGGGCCCTGGAGTACATGGCCGTCGCGTCGGGCGAGTCTGGCCCGTACGAGTCGGCGATTTCGAATGCTAGAGATGACTCTTGCACGTCCAGCGGTGTGTACCTGGGCTGGCCCGTGAGGAGCTCAAGCTCGATGGCGGCCGGCTTCGCCGGATCGATCGTGCTTCCTGCGCTCAAGTCTGCCGGGACTGGGCTGTCCAGCCGCAGGTCCTCGACGGTCCGATCGAGGAATCTGGTGAGTCCCTCTGCGAGGTCAGCGCGGATCCGGTCGTTGTTCGCCTGAAGAAACGCCCGAGCGCCCCTGGCGGTGTAGTACTCGGGAGCCCTCCAATCCCGGGTGTCAAAATCATCGGCCGTCGGGTCAAGCCCATCGATAACGCTGGACATGGGAAGCAGCGACCGCAACGGAAGCTGCTGGAGGGTGCCTTCTGCCGTCGCAGCGGCCTGCATGAAAATTAGTTGGACAATGCCGCGGACGATCGCCACCGACTCGATGTCCGTGAGATCGGGCATGTCGCGGGAGGCGACCTGCACACCGGCCAGCCGTCGGGAGAACCTGGCCGCCTCGCGTTGTCCAAACCGCCCGGCGGCCGCGCGCAGTCGCTCGCCCGCATCGTCCACACCCCACTCGGGAACCCACAATGGCCGCTGGTCAAGGAGGATGTAGAGGCGGCTCAGCGCGATCGTCACCGGCGTCGGCTCGATCCCGGTGACCCCGGCCGCAGTCGCAGCTGGGTCGTCCGCAGGGATGGTGGGCAAAGGCTGCGAGCCGGAAGCGGTCGGGTCGGTTGGCCGCCGCGATGGGACTGCTCTCGGGCCGCCTGGATGACGCTCGTGGGACTGCGCTGTGGCACGGCCTGGTCCGGACCCGCCGAGTAGCCGGCCGGTCTTGCCGCCGTTGCGGATGTGGTCGGCAGTGCGGGTGGCGAGCTGGCTCAAGTTGTCGCCGGGCATGGCTGCCACGAGCGTGTCGCGAGCCTGGAGAATCTTCGCCGATGGCTCCGGACGGTCACGGCCGAGCCGATGATTCACTTCGGCGATCAGGCCGGCGTCCTCGCTCGTGAGCGGTTTTGGCACGGTCCTCTCTGGTCGGGGGGCGACCAGATCGGCGGCCGACAGGGCCCCGCGGTGATCGGTCGGCGCAGTGCCGTCCGCACTTTCGATCCGCCAGCCGGTTGGCGAGATCACGTAGTCACCGGTCCGGGTTACCGTGATCGGCTCGTCGAAAAGCGATGGGGCGGGTTCGAGGGTGTGCAGCCCGAAGTCATGGGCCAGCGTCCGGTAGTCGTCCGCTGGTGACGCGACCCGCCCGTGCCACACGAATAGTCCCTGCACCGGGCGGAGGTCCGACAGATACCTCTCGACGGCCTCGACCCCAGGCACCTGATCACCCACGGTAACCACGACGTTGTCGCTGGCGCCGAAATGGCTCAAGCCGCGACCGACGGCGGATGCGGCCGCCACCTCCGGGCCACCGAAGTTGGGGGCGGGAATGCCACCGGGCGGGGCCGCGAGGGTCTCCGCCGGACGCTTGATGACACCGCCTGACCCGGTGTTGGGGTCGAGGGCGATGATCCGGTCGACATTGTCGACCACGACTCGGACTGATCGGCCCAGGGATGCCGTGACGCCCTGCTCCGTGAGTTGGGAGATCTGGGCGCCGGCCGAGGTCAGGGTCTCGACCAGGATCAGGCCGCTATCGTTGCGCTGAACCAGAATCAGGTGCTCGGGGTCCTCGTCGCGCTGGTCCCAGAGCACGGTGACCGTGCCGGGCGCAAGACTCCAGAGAACGTCGGCTGCGCCGTCACGCCACTCGCCGTCGAGCGCTTCGGCCAGGGCCGGGGCTGACCAGTCGAGACGAGGTGCCTCGACCACGCGGGCCATGCTGAGAACCTCGCCGACACGCTGGGCGCTGTCGACGGTGTGACCGTCCCAGGGCGACAGCGCGGCCAGAGCGGGCGCCAGCCATGGGGCCACGTCGCGTCGGTAGATGCCCGCGAGGCTGGCCCTGGCGGAACTGGTCAGCTTGGGGCGCCGGTCGGTGATGCCGTCGAGGAGGTCACGCAACCGGCGGGCCGTTGCCGAGCGGGTCGCCGCGCTGCTCAGGGACTCGACCAGTGCCGGCCCCTCCGACATCATGTCGATCTCGGTGAGTAGTGCGGCGGCGCCCCACCCGGCCGTCTCCGCCTGCGGTAGATCACGTGGCGCGGCGCTGGACAGGCGCAGCGTGATTTGCGGCAGGTGCAACCGGTCATCGACGTCGGCCCGGACGGGGCCGGTGCGGCCGGAAAGCCGTTGGCCGGCCGATGTCGTCTCCGGGTCGAGTTGCTCACGAAGCAATTCGCCGAGCGAGCTGGACTGGACCGCCGTCTCCCAGATCGAGCTGTCGCCCACCTGGGCAAGGGTCCGCTCGAAAATCTTTCGGATGACATTCTCGTGCGTGGCCAGGAAGCTGCGAACCTCCGGACCCGCCATGGCCGCTACCACGGTCATCGGCTCGCGGGCGACTACCGGCGGGGCCTGCTCCGGGTCCATGGCCGCCTGTAGTGCCAGGTAACTCAGCGCGGCGATCTCCACCAGGGTGGCCAGCGGCGACGAGACGGTGACCTCCTGGTCGGGAATGTCCGCGGCGGTCACCGTGACGCCAGGTTTGTCGTTGAGGTAGTGCGCGCCGACCGCGTACGCAGCATCAAGAGCGGCCGGCTGCTCGGCGAGCACCGTTTTGAGTACCGGCAGTACCCCGCCTCCGAGCGGGACGCGAACCTCCGCCGCCGCCTCGCCGGCCTCGCCGGCCTCGCCGGCCTCGCCGGCCTCGCCGGCCTCGTGGACGGCAAGGTCACTGTCCTCGACCACGGTGATCTGGGCGGTCAGTGACTCGTCGCGGGTTCCGTTGACGATCTTGTCGGCGACCTCACGTGCGTCCGCTGGACTATAACCGAGCGCCCTGAGCCGCTCGATCAGGTCGCGATGCAATACTGTGACCTTCTCGCCGACGACGTTCGCGGCGGGCATCACACGGCCGTCCCTTGCCGTCTCGGCCAACCAGACCGCCAGCGCGTCGGAGGTCGCTGGACGCTCAGTGGCGGCATCGAACAGCAACGACCCCGGCTGGTCGAAGGTGACGGCTCGGCGGCCCAGCCCGCCCTCGAGGGTGTGCTGGCTCGTCGCGGTGAACATCTTGCGGACCTCGTACGGGAGGTCGACCATGCTCCACCGGTCGGTGCCAGAGTCGTGGAGCATGTCGGTGACTTCGCGGATTCCGCCGAGCTGATCGCGCAGCAGGCGCATCAACGCGGGCCAGAGCAGGTCCGGCCGCTCGCTTTTCGACAGCGCGCGACCGGCAACGGTGAGGTCGAGGCTGGCGTTGTCTTGCGCGCGGATTCCGGCCAGGGCGACATCGAGCAGCTCGAGCTGGCCCGCCCGGTCGTCGAGCGGGACCGGCAACTCGCCCGTCGAATCGGCATAGCGATGTCCCTCCATCCGCGCGCGGACAAGTTCGTACGTTGTCGCCAGCTCGTGGGTCTTTGTCAGTTCGCCATGGATCAGCCAGTGCCCGCCGTCGGCGACGGCGAACCCGGCGTCGGACTTCAGGTCCAGCCGCGCGGACGGCTCATAGACGCGCAACTGATGGAGTGGACGACCGAGTGTGTCCGAACGTGCGGCCAGCTCCCGTCGCAGACTCGCGCCGATCCCTGTGCTCGAGATCAGCGTGATTGAGCTGAGCACGTCGCCCTCGCGCGCGAACGCGGGGTCGGCCAGGATCCGCATCGCCACGGCCGCCGCGGTTTCACCTTCGGCCGCCTTCACGCCAAGGGTGTGCTTGTCGCCGGCCCAAGGCGCGGTGACATCAATGTGGCCGGTGCGGCCGAACAGCCGGGTGTGCGCCTCGGCGCAATCGCGCAAGCGCTCGGCGAGATCCGGCAGCAGCGGCTCGCCAGCCGTTGCGGTGGCGCCGCCGCCGGTTCGGCCCCCAAAGTTGGCTTCCCTCAGCATGGTCGTCCTCTCAGCGTTCCGCGAGTTCGTCGTCTGGCTCGATCGCCATCTGGACCAGCAAGGGCGGGTGGCCGCGGCGCACCAGGGTGCCGCGGCCGGGCGGCTGCAAAGCCGCCCGCAGTCCGCCGAGGAGCGTTCCCTCGCGGGGATCGCCGGACAGCAGCAGGCCGTCGGCACCGATCTCGATCGCCTTGCCGAGCACGCTGGCCCCGGTCAGTGCCCGGGCCACGCCGGCCGTGCGGTGCGCGGCGACCACATGAAACCCGAGCTCGCGGGCCCGGGCCAGATACGGCAGCACTGGTGCCAGCGGCGAGACGCCGCCGGGCCCCACCATGTCCAGGTCGTCGACGACCAGATACAGCTCGGGTCCGGACCACCAGGAACGTTCGCGTAATTCGCGGGCCGATACGTTCTGCGGCGGCCGGCGCGACTCCAGCGTCTCGGCCAGCGCTTTGGCGTAGACCTCGGCGGCCTGTTCGTCGCCGGCGTAGGCGCCGATGTAGCCCTCCGGCACCACGTCGACAAGGCCGCGCCGGTAGTCAACGATCATGAACCTGGCGTCGTCGTCGGGCACCGAAGCGGCAACGGCTCGCATGAACGTACGCAGGGCATGAGTCTTTCCCGAACCGCTCTCCCCGATCACCGCGAAGTGCGGCTGGTCCTTGGTCAGGTCCACGACTACCGGGGCCAGGTCGGCCTCGTCCAGCGCGACCGCTTTCGGGTCGACCGTGGCCAGATCCCGGGCCAGGATTCGCTCGGGCAGCATTCTGACCTGTGGGGCGCGGGCGCCCCGCCAGGTCATCGCGATCCGGGCCAGCAGTTTGGCCTGGGCCTCGGACAGCCCCCTCACCAGTTCCGTCTCACCGCTCGTGCGCGGCAGCGCTACCTGGAAGAAGGCACCGGGCGCGACCACGCCGCGGCCGGCCGGCGCGGTGCTGAGCTGCCGGGCCAGGGCGCGGCCGACCTCCGACTCGTACGGATCGTTGAGCCGCAGTTCGAGCCGGCCACCGATACTGTCGCGCAGGTTGGCCCGGACCTCGACCCAGCGGTTGGCGGTCACGATCACGTGTACGCCCACGCCCAGCCCGCGCGAGGCCAGCTCGACCACCTGCGCGTCGAACTCCTCCGACTCGCCGCGCAGTGCCGGCCAGCCATCGATGATCACGAAAAGGTCGGCGGCGCGGGTGCCGGGCGGCAACATGCCGGTCTCACGGCGCTGCCGGAACTCGGTGATCGAGCCGATACTTTCGTCCCGGAACAGCTGCTCGCGATCGCGCATGAGCCGGCCTGCCTCGGCCAGCATCCTGCGCGCCCTCGTCGGCTCGAGCCGAGACGCTACACCGGTGACGTGCGGGACGTCGGCGAACGGCAGCAGCGTGCCACCACCGAAGTCGATCACCGCAAGCTGGGCCTCGTCCGGTGTGGCCGTCAGCATGATCGACAGCATCAGGGTGCGCAGGAACATGCTCTTGCCGGACTGCGGCGCGCCGACCAGCGCAACGTTGCCGGCCTTGCCGCCCAGATCCAGGATCATCGGCTCCTGCCGCTGGTTGAGCGGCAGATCCGCCACCGCCACCGGCACCTGCAGCCCACCCAGAACCGGCCACAGCTCGGCGTTGAGCCCGCGCTCGGGCGAGTCGGCGATCGGGCCGAGCAGGTCGTCCAGCGGCACCGCCGGTGGAAGCGGCGGCAGCCACACCTGGTGCACCGGCTGGTCGTGGCCTTGGAGCCGGTCGACGACCACGGCCAATTCCGTACGCGCGTCCAGGTCCACCGGCGCCGCCGGCTTGGCCGGCGACTCGGCCGTCACTGCCTCCGCACGCAGCGTCAACGGCACCAGCGTCACCTCGCTGTGGCTGTCGGCAGCCGCGATCTCGGCCGGCACGTACGGCCCGGACACGTGGGCCACCCGGAACCGGCGGTATTCGGTCTCGCCGACCTTGAGGAACGCCGATCCCGGCACCGGCGGCAGGTGGTAAGCGTCCGGGGTGCCGATCACCGCCCGGCTCTCCGCCGCCGAGAACGTCCGCAGGCACAGCCGGTAGGACAGGTGCGATTGGAGCCCGCGTAGCCGGCTCTCCTCCAAGCGCTGCGTGGCCAGCAACAGGTGCATGCCGAGCGACCGGCCGACCCGGCCGATCTGCACGAACAGGTCGATGAAGTCCGGGCGTCCGGACAACAGCTCACCGAACTCGTCAACGATGATCAGCAGATAGGGCATCGGCTCCAGCGGCCGCCCGTCGGCGTCGGTGCCGCCGGCCGCCTGCCGGATCTGGTAGTCGCGGACCGAGTCGACGTTGCCTGCGTCGCGCAGCATCTGCTGGCGGCGTTGCTGCTCGCCCTCCAGCGCGGCCCGGACCCGGTCCACCATGGCCAAGTCGTCGGCCAGGTTGGTGATCAGGCCGGAGACATGCGGCAGCTCGGTGACGCCGGCGAACGTGGCGCCGCCTTTGAAGTCGATGAGCACGAAGCTGAGCAGTTCCGGGCTGTGCTTGGCAGCCAGGCCGGCGACGAGCGTACGCAGGAGCTCACTCTTGCCGGAGCCGGTCGCACCGACCACCAAACCGTGCGGGCCCATACCCCGCTGCGCCGACTCCTTGAGATCCAGCAGGACGGCTTCGCCTTCACCGTCCACACCGATCGGCACCCGCAGCATGGCGTCGTCGGCGGGCTCGACGCGACCCTGGCGGGGATCCAGCCGGCCGACGTCGGCCACGCCCAGCATCTCCGGCAAGGTGGTGATCCGCGACAGCACCGGCTCCCGGTCAAGCGAGAGCCGCAAGGGTGTCAACCGGCGGGCGATCGACTCGGCCAGCTCCGGGCCGATCCGGTCCGCTCGCCCCGCCTCCACCGTGCCGAACCGGTCGGCCTGGCCAGTGAGCACGAGTGTCCCGTCCGGCTCGACGGTCGCCCGGGCGTCCACCCGGCTCGGTTCGACCGCCCGGCGCTCGCTCAGGCTGACCAGCGTGATGCCGAGATCCGGACCCGCCTCGGCCCACAACGATTCCAGAACCGGCGAGCGTGCCCACGAGACGTCCGGGCGGTAGCCGTCCAGCACCACGATCAGCCTCCGGGCAGCGGACGTGGTGGGTCCGAACCCGATCCGGCGGTTGCGGTTCTCGTCGCGGGCTCGGTCTCGCTCGCGTTCCAGGAAGTCGGACAGCAGCTCGAAGTCATCGGCGACCAGCGACGTCACACCGGCTTCGGACACCGCCCCGGGCTCGAAGGTGTGTGGAAGCCAGGTCGCCCAGCCCCAGTCGGTGGCGCCGCCGGTGGCAACCGCGATCAGCACATCCTCGGGGGCGTGCAGCACCGCGACCTGGCAGAGCATGGCTCGGGCCAAAGCACGGGTGTCGCCGGGCGTGCCGACCAGGCTGACCACGCCACTGCCGCGCAAGTCTAGCCAGGCAGCCTGCCCTCCGACCGTACGGTTAGCGGCCACCACCGCCTCCGCTTCGGCGACGAGACCCTGGTCGTTCTCGGCCATCGGATCGACCCGGCCGGCCAGGGCGATGCCGCCGCCCAGCGATCCGCGCCCGGCACCGACTCGGACCCGCAGGAAGTCAGGGTCGGCCATCCGCCGCTCCCAGGTGCGGCGGCGCCCGGCGGCCAGCGGTAACAACCGTGCCGGGCTGGGATGACGGATCACCGCGGCCAACCGGGTGGCGGCGGCGAGCGCGCGGGCTTCGTCGCGCACCTCGTCGAGCACCTCGAGGTAGCGTTCACGCTGGCGGCGGGTGGCCGAGTCCTGCGAATGCGTCATCTGCCAGCGAATGGCCACCGTGGACAGCACCGAGAGCACGACGAACCCGACGCCCAGCACGATCAGCAGCGGCTTCTGATACGAAATCAGATATCCGGCCATCGCCACCGTGGAGAACAGCGGCAGCATCAAGGTGAGCCACAAGTTGTTGTTGGTACCGCGCTGCCGCGGCGGCGGAACCGGCACACCGATGCGATCCTCCGGTGGATCCGGGAACGCGACTCTGGCGGGCCGGTGAAAGGCGGTGCGGCTCATGGCGTCTCCGGCAGATCGTCAATCGGCAAAGTCATCAAGTCATCGGTGCTCGCGCTTACCCACGGCCGGGCCTGCCGGCTGTCTGGCCGTCGGCACTCCAGGCCGCGGCCGCAACCCAGTGAGCGGTCATCCATGAACCTCGCCGCAATGGTCGACGGCCGCGACGAAGTCGGGCGGGGCGTGCGTCTGCTCGTACCGGTCGATCTCGGTGACGTGGTACGTGCCGTTCAGGTGGGCCTCGACGACCCGAAGCACGCCGTCGCGTCCGTTATGGATGAAGGCCGCCATGGTCTGACCGGCGGATGACGCGAAGAGCGTCAGCCCGCCCGCGCGGGCGAGCCGGGCCGCAATCTTGACGTCGCGCCACCGCCCAACCGGCCGCCACCCTGGTGCCCGCCTCTCGAACAGCCATGTCGATCCGGTTTCGAATCCGGGCGTCCCGGGGTTTGCGCCCTTGAGTTTGACGCCGATCCCGAATCGTTGTTTGAACACGGCCGTAAGCAGTTCCAACCCATTGGCCGGCTGGTCCTTCACAGCCCGGGCGGTCAGATTGGCGACCCGCTGGACGTCCGGTGGAAGTTCGGCGCCCGTCGACCCGGAGGCTGATGGTTCCGGGCGGCGGTTCAGCGTTGCCTCGGCGGTACTGCCACGGTCGACCGGCTGATTGCTGTCGGCCGGCTGCGAACCTCCGGTGAACGATCCGTCACTGCTGTTCTCGTGAACGCCGCTCCTTGCATCCACACCGGTGTTGGTCATGAATCGGGTACTCCTTGACTTTCTGCCTGTGGTCGGACCCGGAGGTCGGCGTGGTCCGGTTGCCGCCTCCGGCACCGTCATTCGCCGAAAGCCATGGCACCCCCGGCCATTGAGGCTAAAACCGTTGGAGATGTTCCTGCGTGTCTCTGTTCTGACGTTCCTCTACGAGACCTGTCACCTCACCCCGCGCCCACGCGAGGCCTTGAACCCCTTTACGAGACCGGTGAACGGGGACGTTTCGGGGCATGCCTCCGGCCGACAAGAATCGTTCGGTGCCCGAGATTTCAGATGAAACGCTGACGGAGAAACACATGCCGGAACCGTCGCAGGGCGGGGTACGGAGCTCCCGCGGAGGATTCGTCCACGCGTTCACACGTAGCGTTCGCAGGGACCAGAAACGCTCCCCGGTCGGGGCAATCGCGGTCAGCACTCTAGTCGCGGTCATCGTCGCCGCCGTAGTGGTCGGAATGAGTTTTCTACTGAAGGGCCCGGAAACGACTCCAGCCGCAGCCGCGTCGCGCGAACCGGCACCTTCCTCGTCCGCCGGCAGTCCGTCGGGCGCCCCGGCGAAGGGGACAACGGTCCGCACTCAGGGCGACGACACAGATCACACGCAGCGTCTGGCTCAGGTGCCGACGGGCCGTGGCGGGGTTGCGCCGCCGCCCATCCGCGTCGTCGCCCCGCCGGCCGCGACCACCGCCAACACGATCAAGGCTAAGGCGGCCGCCACTGGCTCAACCACAGCCACCAAACCCCCGACCCAGCCCAAGGCCAACACGGTGCAAGCCGCCCGGGCCATTACCGGGGCCGGCCCGATCATCTCGTATGTCAGCAACAAGTGCATCGACGTCACCGACGGCGCGTTCTCGTCCAACCCACAGGTTCAGGTCTGGCAATGTACGGTCGGCCCGAACCAGAACTGGACCTTCTACAGCGACGGCACGGTCCGAGCAGGCGGCCGATGCCTGGCCGTCGCCGGCGGCTCCAGCGCCAACGGTGCGAAGATCGTACTCAACTCCTGCACCGGCAGCACCGCGCAGCAATTCACCCTGAACAGCTCGTTGGACCTGGTCAACAAGCACGCCGACAAGTGCGTCGATGTGACCGATCAGAACACCGCTGACGGCGCCAAGTTGCAGCTCTGGAGCTGCGGGGGCACTTCCAACCAGAAGTGGCACCGATGAGCTGGCTTCCTGCCACATGGATGTAGCACCAACCTGAGGCCGCGGCCCAAGAGCCGCGGCCTCTCGCGGAAGACCTCGGATCAGGCGGAAACGTATAGATCGTTTCCGCCTGTGGTTTCGCCTGGTTCAGAGACCCGATATTGCGTCTCATTGTGGAGACCTTGACGTTTTCTGAGGCGAACCGGAGTCATCACCATGACCGACCTCGAGACGTGGCCCCTGGCGGCCGGCGCCGAGTTCTCTCGAGTGACCGATGTGGCAGTGGTCGCCGCCAACCCTTTGATGCTTGGTGGCCTCGTGCACGCCCTCGATGGCGTTGCCGGGCTGAGGGTGACCCATCGAGCCGAACGGATCGCGGCGTTGCGGGCCGCCGAGGCACCCGCCCTGATCGTGGTTGATCTGTACCTCGAGATGGCCGGCCAGGGGGCGGTGCCGGCGGGCTCGCGGGTAGTCGCGCTGTGCGCTCCGGGCAACTCGCCGAACCTGCTCACCACGATCCACCACGGCGTCCATGCCTTCGTCTCGCGGGAATGCGACATCGCCGAGTTGCTAGCGGCGCTCTCCGTCGCCAACCGCGGCGGGCTGCACGTGTCGCCCGAGTTGCTCCCCGAGATCGTCGAGGCCGCCTCCACGTCGCAAGAGAGCAGGCCGCAGGATCTCAGCCCACGCGAGATCGAGGCGCTGCAGTTCATCGCGGGTGGGTTCACGCATGGTCAGGTCAGTCGTCGGATGGGTCTGACCGAGGCGACCGTCAGCACCTACGTCAGCCGGATCCGGCACAAGCTGCGGGTCGGCAACAAAGCCGATCTGACCCGGAGGGCGATCGAATTGGGCTACGTGTCGGCCCGAAAAGGTGTTTGAGCGGGTCGCTTGCGCCCCTGCCCCGTCGGCGCTGCGAGCGGTCCTGGCTCGGACGTCCTGCGCGCAGCTTCGGAGGTGGCCAGCTCGGACAGGGTCGACGCGCCGCCACGAGAGCGGCGATCCACTCTGTCCGAGCTGACGTCAGTCCGCACCGAACGACGACACCACTGGGGCGAGGGCTGAGAAACGGGTCAAGCGACAGCGATAGTGACGGATAGTGCGCCCACCGCTACCATGACCGCAGCCCACAGACGGTCGACATTGAACCAGGCACGGCGCAGGATGCCGAGACCGACGAACTGGTAGACGATCAGCGCGCAAAGACCCTGCACGGCGACCATCGCGAGCGTATGCACGCCAGCCGCGGCCAACCCCGTCAGCGCACCGGTGGCCGGAGCGCTAGCGCCCATCATGTGCTCGTGGTGGCCGGCCGGCATCGACGTCGGCGTCGTGGCCAGCACGGGTAACAGCATCAGACCCGCGCCGTGCGCGCTCGACACCAGAAAAGACCAGCCCGTCAGCTGAACCGCGGACAACCTCATCCCTGCCCATCGGAAATGCCGCTCGGACAGCAGCCTGTACAAGCCGTAGCCGACCAACAGCCCCCCGCCGACGATGCCGACGACGTTAGCGGCTGTCACCGAACTGGTCGCCGACACCACCGCCGCCACGATCGCGACTGAGGCCAGATGTCCGACGGCGATCGGCGGCAGGGCCCGCAGCACCATGCGTATGCTCCGCTCCTGCATCCCTCTCGCCACCGCGAACAGCCAACCCATCGCTGGGTTGACACCGTGGAACGCTCCCAGCGCGACGAGCGCCAGGTATTGTCCGCCGCTCACCCGGGGAAGCAGTACGAGTCGGACGACGCGTCGCCGCCCTGCAGCCGGGTCTGGTGCACCCGTAGTCCGCGGAGCTCGTCACCATGCGGGAAGAACCTCGGGTCGAGGGTCATTCCGCCCTTCTCGGTGTCGATATCAATCTTGGCGAGCCAGCCCTTCACCCCGTCCGGGTAGAACTGGTCGTCCCACGAGCCGTAGAGCGAGTTCGACACATACACCCGCTTGCCGTCCCGGGACACCTCGACCATCTGCGGTCCTCCGTTCAGCGGCTCGTCCGGGAACGACGGATGGGGCACCCGCCCGGTAATCCCGCCGAGCCGGATCGAGCCGGTCTTCACCGGGTTGAACGGGTCGGTGACGTCGAACTGCAGCAACTCACCGGTGCCCCACGCGGAGACGTACAGCCACTTGTCGTCCACGGACAGGTCGATATCAGTGACCAGGGGGGCCACCGCGCCGAACGGCTGCAACACCGGCGGCAGGTCTTCGGCGTCGGCCGGCTCGGCGTCGATGGTGATCACCTTCTTGACCGCGAACTTATCGCCCTCCCGATACCACAGCCACACCGAAGCGGACAGATTCTCGACGTTGGTGACGACACCGACGAAGCCATACTCCTTGGCCGGGTCGTGAGCCGGGCGGAGCTCCAGTGTCATCTGGTTCTCATCGCCAAGGTCGACGGTCTGCGTCAGCGTTCGCTTGGCCAAGTCCCAGAAATGCAGCCGGTGGCCGTACTTTCGGCCCAGCAGCAACTCCGCGTTCACCCCTTCCTCAACCATCGACGGGGTGCCCCACTCCGAGGTCACGAGCACGTCACGGGTGAAGTGCCACCAGAAGTCGTAGGCCAGGACCTGATCTCCCCGGTCCTTCTCCCAGGCGCCGCGCACCTCGAACGTCGTGTGATCCAGGACCGCGATGCCACCCGGCCCTTCCGTGTGGCCACCGCCCAGGGCGTTGACGTAGATTCCGTCCGGTCCGCAGTGAACGGTATGCGGGCGCGAGTAGCCGGCCTTGTCCGCGAGCTCGCTCGCTGGGATCTCCTTGACCAGGCGAGGGTTACGCGGGTCGTCGTGAGTATCGAGGATGTACAAGTTCGACGAGCGCAGGCCCGGCAGAACCAGATAGCGGCGCTCGACATGCGGATGCGGCGCGGTCGGGCAGAGTGCGCTGCTGCATGCGTTCCACCCGAAGTGGTGCAGCTCATCGCCGAGGTTAGGCATGTCGGTCCAGCCGACGACCCGGCCGTAGGACTCAGAGGCCGGGTCAGTGTCCAGCACGACGATCGCGTCGGGCTTCTCGGCCGAACGGTCGAAGGCCGACACATATGCGAGTTTCTCGGCGGGCGCCGACGCGGCAGCCTGCGGGGACGCATAAAACGTCGGGTCAGGAGTCCATCTAGTCATGACAGTTATGTTGGCACGGTTCATAACGGAGAGACAGGGTCTTCTGAATCACGCAGAATTGTAAGATCCGCATTGAATTCCGGAGAGCGGCCGACGGATCATTTAATCAACATACGCCTATTTGTGAAAGTGACGTCCGACGGCGCCGGCTGACGCCACTGCCATGTCTGACTCGCCAGTCAAGGAACTAGTCGTCCGACCTGCTGGACCTTGATACCGGTCGGCACTCGACGTGACCTCGCCGGTACCGACCGGTGTCGAGGTGCTCGGCTACCGCCCTGCGACCCCGCTCACCAAGCAGAGCACCAAACCGATCGTAATGGCAGCTACGCCACCGCGAAGCAGTCGTCTCTTGCGGCCGATCGTCCGGCAGACCCGCAATAACCGTGAAGCCGGCTCCTGCCCCGGATGCGTGATCAACTCATGCAGCCAGTCTCGGATCGCCGTCGAGTCGTGGCTCGTGGACGACGCGGGCAAAGACTTAGCCAGACGTTCGCCATACAGCGCGGAGCTTGCGACAAGAGCCAGCGCGGCGAAGACACATCCCGCGCCCAACCACCACACCACCCGACAAGTCTGAGCAAGACTCTCCGGCGACCATCGCCCCGCGATCAGCCCGGTGATCAAGGCACCAACCACAGCGGTGAACGCCGCCAGAACCCGGGTCGACTTGTTTTCCTCATTCGTGAGCTCAGCAATCGATTCCTCGAGCAGCCGCAGTGCCGCCTGCTCCAGCCTCCTCCCCCGTACGGAGACATCAGAAGAGACACTCCCGTTGATCGGCCACACATCAGCACGCGGCATCGTCTTGTCGCGACCCTCACCCAGCGGTGACAACTCATTCGCATTCATGACGCACCCACCGGCAAGCCGGGGAACCTACCGGCGCTCAGCCCAGCACCCTCCCAGAAGTCGAACAGTTTGATATCACTCATCACGTCCCCCTCTCCACGGCCGATCTCCGCTAACCCCGAAGCAGGAGTAAAACGTGCGACCGGTCGCAAGGATTCACCTTTCGAACGGGAACAGATGCGGTATCCATCACCTCGTGGCCTGTCTTTCGACGTGGCAGCCCCGTCAGACAAGTGGGCTCACCTGCGGAGTCGTGCCGGTCAACGCGCGCCCGTACATCTCGCGGCCCATACGCGGGGAAATCTGCACATGGCTGCCAGCCACTTTCATGTTGCGCCAGATTCGCTGTACATCTTGCTCGAGGCCGAAGGCACTGCTGCTGTTGACCCCGACCAGCCTGCGCACCGCGCGTCGAGCGCACGTCACCGCGACACCGCAATCCATCCGGATTCGGGCCCGTACGGTGTCGCTGAGCACGCTGCCGGAGCTCAACGATGTCTCGACGTCTTCAACAGCACGCCGCAGGTGCAACTTCGCCGTGTCCACGTCTGAGGCGCTGTCGGCGAGGTCAAATTGCACGCTCGGCGATCGGATCGCGTCGGCGTAGATGGTCCCGTCGATCGGCTCGGTCCTCTCCAACCGCCGCAGCGTCAGCTCCGTAGCCGCCTCCGCCATCCCGATCAATGGGGCAACCGTCGTCGGGGTCAGGACCGACATCGGGGGCGTAGCGAATACCGACGACGCGGCCCACCGCGAACCGGCTTCCCGCAGCGCATGGATCGGCAGCACGCGGTGGTGCGGCACGAATGTCTCCGGTATGACCAGTGTGTGGCCATCGATGCCGGCCGTCTGCCATGATTCGACAATCGTGGCACGGTCTGTGGGAAGCAGCACCAAACCCGGGGCGGCCCCATCGGGTAACAACGTTTCGACGACTGCCCACTGCGCCTGGTGTAGTCCGGCCACAGCACGCCACTGACCTCGGACCCGAATGCCGCCATGCGCCGCTTGGCTGACGCCGGACATCCCAAAACCGCCGCAGACCGCCGCACGAGGGTTGCATTGCCACATTTCGGCGCGGGCCACATCGCCGAACAGAGTCGCGAGAAACGCAGCCGAAGACATGATCATGGACACCCAAGCGCTGCTGCCGCAGCCATGAGCCAGCCGCGCCAGCACCTCGGTGACGGTAGTCAACGACGGCGGGGAGACACTGCGGCAGGGCGCGAAGAGGGTGAAAAAGTCGACGTTCCGCAACGCCTCCGCGACCGGCGGCGCCAGCCTGCTGATCCGTTCAGTTTCGGCGGCGTGCTCGGCCAGCAGCGGAACTACCTGGTCGGCCCGGTCAAGGAGTTCATCACCGGTGTTCTGTCCTGGGGGAGGAATCTTCACGAAATAAGAACGCCGACGAGGTCGTGGCATTCATGGCCGAGGCTGGCGTCTCACCACGCCCGGACACCAAGGCCAGTCCTCACCACCGCTTCCCAACGTTGAAGCCCATGCGCCGGCCCTGCCTCCACCCATCCCCTACGAAAAGACGCATCCCGGCATCGATCGTTCATACCGGCCCGCAGGACGATCACAGCCTCGAAGGTTCGTACATCGCGGGTGAATCAGATGGACTCCGCTGCGTCTTAACCATCGACCTGATCAACCGGCGAAAAACCCGGACGCAGCCGGTGCGGCAGTACGAGAAGAGGCTCTGATGCCATGCCGCCGCGAATCCCGAGGCGCGAGTGAGTCTCCATCGCGTCGGCGGCTGCCGGGCGGAACGCTGCTCTTCATCGAAAGGACGCACATGGCCGAAAAGGGATTGGGGATCGTGATCGGGGCTTCGGTCACTGGTGTGCTGGCCGCAGCCGCACTACGGAACTCCTACGCGACTGTACGAGTTGTCGACCGGGACACCATCCCTTCCCTGGCGGCGTCCCGCCGAAACGTGCCACAGGCGAACCACGCACACGGCCTTTTGGCCGGCGGCCTCTTGGCGATGGAGGACCTCCTCCCCGGCATCACGAAGGAACTGATCGCCGCGGGCGCCTTGACGGCCGACCTTCAGAACGACTTGCACTGGTACCTCAACGGTCAACGGCTCGCACCGGCACGCGAGCCCTCCGGCATCGACGGACTCGCCGTCAGCCGGGTCCTTCTGGAGCACCTGATCCGGGTACACGTCGGCGGAATCGACGGCATCAGCGTCGTCGACCGGCAGGCCGTCAGCGGCCTGATCACCCACGATCGCCGGGTCGTCGGAGTGTCCGTCGTCTCACCTGAGGGCGCCGAGACCCGGCTCGAGGGCGCCGACCTGGTGATCGACGCGACCGGTCGCGGCTCGCGCAGTGGAGCCTGGCTGCAGTCGATGGGGTGCCCACCGGTTGAGACCGAACGACTCGACGTCGGCATTGCCTACGTATCCCAACGTTTTCGTAGGGAGTCCCGCTTCCTGAACGGCCGGATCGGGACGCTCTGCGCCGCTTACCCGGGACACCTGTATGGCGGCTTCGTCACCGCCGAGGAAGACGACCGGTTCATCGTCTCGCTGACCGGCCGGTTCGGCACCACACCGCCAACCGACCGGGCCGGCATGATTGCCTGGGCGCAGAGGCTCGCCACCGACGACATCGCCGAGATCATCAGGGACGCCCAACCGCTCGGTAGCCCCACGCTCACGCGGTTCCCGTACAGCGTGCGCCGTCACTATGAGGACCTGCCGGGCTTCCCTTCCGGATACGCCGTTCTGGGCGACGCCTTGTGTTCCTTCAATCCCGTTTACGCTCAAGGCATGAGTGTCGCCGCGCTCCAGGCACAGCTGCTGGGAAATCTGGTCGCCGCCGGCCTGCCGAACGATATTCAGGCCGGTGCGGCCGCCCTGACCGACGTCGCATGGGAAATCGCCACCGGCCCCGACAAAACGATGATCACCAAGCGCAGCCGGAGCGCCCAAAACGACGAACCGACCGATCAGCTACTCGCGGCTGCTGTCCGCGATCCGGCACTGGCCACCGCCTTTCTCCGGGTGACGAACCTGATCGATCCCCCGGAAAGCCTGGGCGATCCTGAGCTGACTCGGCGGGTTGTCGCGGCCTACGGTTCGTCCTCGGTGAAGGTTCGATTCGGTGGTCGCGAGGAACGTGTCTCAACGCTCAGATCCCGAGCCTAAGTTTTTTACCGTATGTTCGGTAACCTTGTGGTATGGGCCGCGCACCTAGCATTAACGACGAGGCACTGCTGAGGCAGCTTACCGAGGTCTTCCGCTATTCGGGCTACGAGGGAGCCTCCCTGACGGCACTGTCGTCGGCATCGGGACTGCACCGCGCAAGCCTCTATCACCGGTTCCCCAACGGTAAACCCGCCATGGCCGCAGCGGTCATGGAGTCCGTGGAACGGACATTCAACGATATTCTCCACCCACTGACCTCCGAGGACGACCCGTCGACCGCCGTCGCGGAGATGGCTCGACGCGTCGGCGCGTTCTACAACGACGGTCGCCTCGCCTGCGTTCTGGACACGATGACGCTCCGCGGCGCCCCGGATGACATTCGAACCCGGGCCACCCATCTGGCGACGACCTGGCTGGCGGCGATGGCCGACATCGCTCGGCGCGCCGGGGCCTCCGAGCAGGATGCCGTGCGCCGGGCGAGAACCGCGCTGGTCCTCATCGAAGGGTCACTGGTCGTAGCACGAGTGCTGGACGATCCGGCCGAGTTTCAGTTGGCGCTGGCCGAGCTTCCGAAAACGCTGATCGCCGGGCCCGGCAACGCCGGATAGTCGGCAGTCTTCACGCTCGCCTCAAGTCCGCCGCGAGGACTTAAGGCGAGCGACAAAGGATGATGCCCCTGGCGGGGTCAGACCGGCAGGGGTGGGTTGAATCGCGACAGGGTTGGCGCCGACCAGTTCGCCAGGAGTGACTCTGGCCGATAGCGGGCTTCATCGAGCTCGAACTCCACCGAGCGCTGGCCGGTCACGGTCGGGCCGGAACCCTCAGGCCAATTCACCTTGGCTCGCCCGGTCAGTTGGAGCGTCGTCCCGGTCGCCCAGTCGACGAAAAGCAGCGCAGCGTACGGATTCTCGGTGAGGTTGCCCAGCGTCATCAGCATGCTGTTGCCGACGTAGTCGGGCCATCGCAACCGTGTCGGCGACAACAGCTCGACGAATCCTGGGTTGCCACCGCGATGCGAGACATCAGGGTCACCGGTTTCGGAAGCCGAGGCCACGAAGAAGGTGTCGGCGTGGGCGACCAACTCACTCATCTCGTCGGTCAGTGTGGCAACCCGCTTACCTTCGGCCGACCCTGCCTCTCGGCCCCGCACGTCGGCCAGCCTGACCACGTGGCGCTTCTGAATGTACTTCGGGCAGTTGGGGAAGCTCTGCTCGATGGCGAGCCGGAGCCCGCCCGGCAGAGGCGTCGCTTCGCCGTTGATCCGCAGTCTGATGCGCGTTTCGAGATCGATGGCCAGCAGACCCAGCTTGCTCTGGCGCCGGGTCATCGGCTCGACCGGATCGTCGGCCGCGAGCCGAGCCAGCACCTGCACCGATTCATCGTCGGGGGCACTGATGAACCCCCGGGGCCCGACGAACAACGACGCCCAGAGCCTGCCATCGTCGCCCTGAGCCCCGACCGCCAGCAGATTCTGGTACGACAGGAAGTCGTCGGCACCGTCAGGCAATAGCGGCTGCACCAGTTGCCAGATGGCCGAGGCCCTCTCGGTGAGGCCGGCTTTGGCCTGAGCCTCCAGTTCCCCCCAATGATAAACCGAAGAGTTCGACATGGCGATTCTCCCTGCGCTTCCCTGCAGGCGCCCCGGGCGGAGCCGTTCCGCCCGGGGCGCGAAGATCTAAAACGTCAGGACCCGGTAACCCTGTTCCGTGAGCTCTCGCAGGCTCGCCACTCCCGGCGTGCCCGGTGCCTTGTTGTTACTGATGGTCTCGATGCCGGCGTCGGCCACCGAATCCTTCGCACCGAACGCGATCGAGCATCCGCCGGAGGCCACGACCGCGATCTTGTCGCGGACCGCCTGGTAGAGAGCGTGCACCGGGTGACCGGCCTCCTGCAGCTTCTCCGGCCAGCGGGTACCCGTCCCTTGAAAAATGACCAGAGCCTCGCCGACCTGACCGTAATCCCACGCGGCGGCCAGACCGTTGAGCACCCGGCCGACCGACTCATCCGTACCCGTGCTCGGGTCGGACAGGATGACCACCGCGGTCTTCAATTCTGACAACGCAGACTCCCTCTCGTTGATGTGCCTCACACATTACCGAACGTTTGGTAAAATACGAAGTGGCAGTGCCCTGCTTCACATGCCGGACAGGTCCCCGTGTCCGCTTCGGCGTCTTCACCGAGGCGCAGTCTCACCGACCGTGACACCTCATGGGCCAGGAAACGAATGGGACAGGCGGTGAACGATGCTCAGGAACCGGTCTGGGCCCGGGTGATCAGGTCGTGGACCGGCTTGGTGCCGCTGCCCACAACCACACCGGTGACCAGCGCATCGACCCAGACGGGAATCCCGTCCCACTTCGGGCCCGCGATGCCGTGCAGCAAATAGAAGCCGCACAGGGACGAGATCAGCGTGGCGACCGCAGTGGCCACACCCCAAAGCAGGACGGCTCGGGCCGCACGGGAGCGGGCCGCGAGCGCTTCAGCCTCGGCCACTGCGACCAGGTCTCGATGGGTGAGCCGGTCGCCACGATTGGCGGCGTACGCTCGGGTCTGCTCGAGGGCCGCGCCGGCGGACCGTCCCCGCGTCGACCCGGCGAACGGCTCGAGCAGCCGCTCGACGGCGGCGGCGAACACAAGCAGCCCGGCGAACACTGCTCCGGTGTCGTCCGGCCGGATCAGGGCCTTGTTGCCGTTCGCCGACCAGAGCAGCCAGGAGCCGGCCAGGCCGGCCGCGACGATCGCGAAAGCGCCAACGACGACGCGGCCGCCGACCGGCGGGGTGGGTACCGCAGCGGCCTGCGGCGGCGTCTCAGCGGCGGGCTCGTCGGGTGAGGCCGCTACGACGCTGTCCATGGTCGCGGTCGTTGCCTGGCCGGCAAGAGATTCGAGGGTGGCGCGCGATACCAGTGCCACATTCACTCCTTTGAAGAAGAACCGTCTTTAAACAGTCCAACGTGGAGTGAGGATCGGGCTTCACGGCGAACGCCTCGCGGCGACGGAACCTGGCGGGTTTCGGCCGGGCCGCGAACATAGCCAAGCCCGGGACGCTTCGGTCTCGGGCGTCTCGACCGGCTCAGCCGATGACGTCGGCAGCCCCTCGGCACGAGACGTCTGGGGTCACCTGTCCAGACGTCCCGCCAAATGGGCGGCGGCGGCCACCGTGGCCGCGTATTGTACGCCGACGAGTCGACTGATCTCGATCGGCTCCAGTTCGGCCACCTGGTCGTCCTCCGCCAGCCACTGTGCGTAGCGCTGCTCCACCTCCGCCAGTGCCATCCGGGCCGTCTCCCGCACGTTGCCCACAGCGGCCTCGCCGCGCAGCGCGCGCCGCAGGATACCCCCATAGCGCAGCCGGTATTCGTGCACATTGAGGGCCAGCGAATTCGCCTCGGCCACGGTGGCCGGCCGATCGGAGACCGCCTCCTTGCTCCGGGCCAGCCAGGCCTCGCCGGTACGTTCGAGCATCGTCGAGTAGAAGCGGGCCGCCCGCCAGAACGGCGAAGCGGGCGCCAGCAAGTGGCTTTCGACCTGGGCCAGCGTACCGATGAGAAGCTCAGCCAGGTCGGTGAGCGCCACCGCGTTGGCGGCCAGCGCTTCGCGATAGCTCATCGCGGTGGGCGTGGTGTCAGCGGCGCGTGGGTCAAACCAGTAGGGCAGCTCGCTGACCAGGATGAACGAACCCCACTGGCCGGAGTACCACGTCGGGCTGCCACCCTCGAAGATCCACGGCTCGTTGCGGGCCATCGTGCTCTCGTAGACGGTCGCCAGCGGCGTCGCCTCGTAGATCGCGTCGTCGAGCAGCACCAGGTCGGGCGCCTCGGGCTCACCGCGGTCGAGCGGAATGCCGAGGTGCTCGGGCACCAGCTGCAGAACCGGATGCAGCGCGGGCTCGGCCCGGCTGAGCCAGTAGTACGCACCGCCCAGCTCGCTGTTGTGCAGCGAGGCGATCAGCGCCGGCCGATACACGTCGATCAGCCGCATCAGCGCCTGTGTCTCCGGGATCGGCAGGTCGAAGTAGGCGCTCTCGTGGTTGATCGGGAATGTCCACTCGACCTGATCTCGCCCGGCCGGGCGGTAGAAGTGCTCGGCGTAGTGAGCCCGGGTGAACGGGCCTTCCAGCCAGCCCTCGTTGAGCCGCAGCCCGTCCGGGTCGGCACAAACCACGATTCGCCACCTGTGTCCCAACCGTCGGCGCAGCACGGAATCGGCGCAGAGTCGCTCGGCCAGATGCAGCGCGGTCAGGCCACCGATCGGCTCGTTGGGGTGCGGCAACCCGAACACGAGCGCCTCGGGAGCGTCCTCGTCATCCTCAGAAAGTGAGACCGTCAGGCACCACAGCGGATTGCCCTGACGCGAACTCCCGCACCGGCGCAACGATGCGACGCTGGGGTGACTTTCCGCGATTCTCCTGAGCTCGGCGTGAAGGTCGTCGACCCCGGCGAAAGCGTCGTAGGCCGGCACGGTCTCGATCTCGGCCAGAAGCCACGCGGGAAGGCTGTCCACCCGGCGGCCGTCCCCGGCACCCAGCCCACCAAAATTAGCCGCCATAATCTCAGCCATCACGTCCAATCCCCATCACAGCAGACATCAGAAGGACACACCGTCGACCGAACCACCGAACAGTCCTCCTTCAAGGACAACCGAATCCGGCGGAAGGAAGGGTCGTCCGGCGGAGGGGTGAAACTTGGGAAGCGGCGTGCGTTAGTTCTGACATGCAGCTTTGACTGGCTTCTGCGCGAGCAGAGCACAACACGGCGGGCCGCCCCCGCGCGGCTCGCTGCTGGCCCACTACTGGTGGGGAGGAGCTCGAACGCCTGGCCGCGCAGCGTCTGCCCAAACAGGGCAGAAGTCATTGCGCAGGGCTGTGCGCTCTCGCGGAGCGGTGGGATGAACGGCGGTTGTATCCCCTGGCCGCACTGCTGAATGTCGCGGTCTGCGCGGTCCTGGCCGGTGCTTCATCGTTCGCAGCGATCGCCGGCTGGCCGTCCGATTACGGTCCTCTGGGCTCAATCGCCACGCGTCGAGCCACGCCGCTACCGGACGGAGTTTCTCCCCTGCGAGAACTTCCGGCCCTCGCACCAAGCACCTGCGTGGACGCCGGAATCTCGCTCAGGCTTACCCGGCGCCGGATTCAGACGGATCACGGCCAGGATCGACGGCTGCGGGGCCGGGTTGTCTCATCCCAGCAGCTCAGTGTTGCCCGAGCGGGTAGCCGGGGCTGCGGTCGGGAGATCGACGGAGGCGAGAAGGGATAGCTTCTCGGCGTCGGCGGAGCCGATGACGGGGTGGTAGACGACGAGAGCAAGGCTGTCGGTTCCGGCGATGACGAGGCGTTCGCAGTTAGGCGTGAGCTCGCCGACCCGGGGATGGTTGAGGCGCACCGGAAAGTTGGCCCGTTTGTGCACCTCGTGTCGTTATCGCCGCGGTGAGGTGCGACCGAGCCTGCTCCCCGGCCAGGTGTACCGCGGCATACAGGGCAGCATCAGGACCCAGGACGCTGTTCGACACCGGAGGCGGACTCGACAAGTGGGCAGCGAGTCCGCCTCGGATGTGCCCGGCCATGGTCGTACTCGCGGCTAAGACCGCATCTCATTAGGGGTTGTTGCTGGTCAGCAGGTTGAGGCGGGCGGCTCGCCGGTAGCAGATCAAAGCGCAAGCCAGGCGCAGGAATCCGAGGTAGTGGGAAGCCTTGCGGTCGTAGCGGCGGGCCAGGCGCCGGAACCGGCTGACCCATTCCAGGCAGCGTTCGATGACGTAGCGGTACCGGCCGAGGTGAGTGGCCGATTCAACGCCCTTGCGGGCGATCCGGGCGATGATGCCGCGTAGGCGGACGACTTCGCGGCAGGACCGGTAGTCGTAACCCTTGTCGCCGTGCAGCTTGGCCGGCCACCGCCGCGGCCGTCCGAGTGGTTGCCGGATCGCGCGCAGATTGTCGAGCACGTCCTCGAGCACAGTGCTGTCGTTGACGTTGGCAGCGGTGACCAGCACCGTCAGCGGCAGGCCGTTACGGTCACTGACCGCGTGGATCTTGGAGCCGGGCTTGCCCCGGTCTACCGGGCTGCGTCCGGTCAGGTCCCCCCTTTGACCGCCCGCACGTGCATCGCATCCACGCTCGCCCGCGACCAGTCGATCTGTCCGGCCGCGCCCAGGACATCCAGCGTCGCCTGGTGAAATGCCTGCATGACGCCCTGTTCCACCCACTCGGCGAACCGGCGGTGCGCGGTCGCCCGGGAGATCGGGAACGATGCCGGCAACGCGTCCCATGCACAGCCGGTCTGCAACACGTACGCGATCGCCGCTACCGCGACCCGATCATCGATACGCCGACGCCCGCCGCCCTGATGCCTTTCCGGATGCGCGGGCAGCAACGGCTGCACGAGATGCCACAACGACTCCGGGCAGTACTTCTCCACATCACTCACACCGGTACAACGAATGATGTTGGTACACAACAACCCCTATGAGATGCGGTCTAAGGCACCAGCGAGCACGACACGCTGCGTTCCGTTGGTCAGACATGCCGCGGCCAAGGCCAACACTACGCGATCGGCGTATGCGCGATCGACCGTGCTGTCGTGACACACCCGCGATCCGAGCCGCGGTCGCTGCCCGGTCCTGGCTTCGCGTCTACCAGCTCCCTGCCCACGCACCCGAGCTCAACCCGGTCGAGAAGGTCTGGGCGACGATGAAAGGCAGCCTCGCTAACCTCGCCGTCCACACGGCAACCGGCCTCGCCGCGACGGTGAAGAACCGTCTCAAACGCATGCAATAGCGCACCCGTCTGATCGACGGCTACCTCACCGGAACAGGTCTATCCCCACCGTCACCGGCCCAGGGGCATTGCGCTCTCGAGCGCCGGGTGCCTGAGCTGGGGTTCCCAGAGGTGAGGGGCCTTTGTGGAGGCGGATGAAGCGGGTGAAGCCCTCAAGGTGATCATGGAGTTTCTCTAGGACTTCACGACACCGAGGACTCCACCCGCCGATGGCATCATCCCTGATCTCCGTACTGACCGTGACAACCCCCGGTCCCGACACGCCACCATCACCAGTGACCGACGGTGAACACGGTGGACTCCTGGCCGCGGTGGCGCAGGTCCCGGACCCGCGTAATCCGCGCGGTGTGCGATACCCCTTGGCCCGCTCGCCGTCGCGGTATGCGCTGTTCTCGGCGGTGCCTCATCGTTCGCCGCGATCAGCGACTGGCTCTACGACCTCGACGAACCTTCGCCGGTCAGACTCGGGTTCACCGCGGCGTCCCGGCCGGCACGACCCTCTGGCGGCTGCTGATCCGCCTCGACGCCACCCTGGTCAGCACCGTACTGGCCGGCTGGCTGCACGCCCGGACGCCACCGGCCGTGACCCGCTCGCGCCGCTACCGGACGGTGATCGCCATCGACGGCAAAACGCTGCGAGGCGCTCGCCTGCCCGGCGGCCGCCAAACGCACCTACTTTCCGCGCTGGACACCAGCACCGGCATCATCCTCGCCCAGGTCACCGTCAACACGAAAGCAACGAGATCACCGCCTTCACACCGCTGCTCGACGCCGTCGAAAAGTATTGGGCAGCCTGACCGGGATCGTGTTCGTCGCCGACGCCCTGCACACCCAGACCGATCACGCCCAGCAGATCACCGCCCGCGGAGCACATCTGCTCCTGCAAGCAAAGGGCAACCCAGCCCACCCTGTTCAAGCAGCTCAAGTCCCTGCCCTGGGCACAGATCCCGGTCGGCGGCCGCACCCGCGACACCGGTCACGCCCGTAAAGAGACCCGGACCGTCAAGGCCGTCACCCTGCACACGGCTTCCGGCACGATCGGATCACGCCGGCCGGGGCGCCGTTCGTCTTCATCGAGGCAACTTTCGACAAGGCCGCCGCGGAGGAATCCGAGCACAGTCGTCAGATGTCGTGCCTCGGCTGGTGACTCCCCCGCGGCAGGATCGGCGGACTGCTTCCGCCCTCTCCTGAAGCAGAACAGTGGCCTTCTCCACCGCGGTGGAGAAGGCCACTGTTCTACCCGAGCGCGCTCCGTCCGGCGAGAGCCGTCGGCCGAACGCGGTAGCGATCAGACACTCACGTGCCGGATCAGTGCCGCCTGGCCCTTCAGCGCCCGGTCGGCGCCGAGAAGATTCCAGACGGTGGCATCCTCGATCCAGAACGACCGCCCTTCCTTGGTCACCCGCTGACCTCGATAGCCGTCCGAGTAGCCCGTCCGCCGTACGGAATCCATGAAGACGCTGCGAGAGTCGCGGTCCTGCGGTCCCGCCGACAGCCGGGAGGGAAGGCCGATGAGCTCCTCCCATCCATAACCGAAAAGCTCCTGCGCCCTTCGGTTGGCGTAGATGAACCGCGGGTCGGCAGACGTATCGTGTGCAAGCAGCCCGAACGGTGCCTCATACAGCCACGCGTACGCCTCGGCACCTCGCCGATCGCCCGGGAGGAGCGGCTCGCCGACCAGTTCGAGGTAGCTGTCGGCGAGAAGGTCGGCGAACCCGGCGTCGCCCCCCGTCACTGGACGAAGATGTCGACCGAGGGCCGCATCTGCGCACAGATCCTCAACACGTCGTGGATAGGGTGCTCCTCGAATGCCTTCACCAGCGTCGTGTCCAGCACACTGGTCTGGTGGTCGACCGCCGGATAAGCGGTCTGGGTGAGCAGGTAGTCGAATCGTGGTCCCCATTTGCGTGTGCCCAGCCGCGCGGTCGTCGAGCAGTTGTCCACCATGTACGACACCCCTCGCGCGTGCATGTAAGGGTTCAGCGAGTCGGTCGCCTCGATCACTGATTCGTTCGCGATTTCCGAGTACGGGTGGCCCTTCTCGATGAAGGTGTCGATCTGACCCATCATCACGCCGCAGAACGTGCCCGCGGTGAAGGCGTCCATCGGCAGCTGCGCATCGTCACGGTCCTGCCGGGCCACCTCCCCGGCGCGCCACATGTCGGCCTGGTCGATCCTTCCCATCGGGAACCGGGCGAGGCGTTCGCCGGCCAGGATCACGCTGCGGATCTCATTGCCGGAGGCGACCTCGTCGTAGATCTCGTGAGTGAGTTCCAGGCCGACCGGATAGGCCGCCGCGTACGCCGCCGCGAAGGTCGCGTGGTCGGCGGGGTCGAGCCGCCGGTAGAGGCCGAGCAGGCCTTCCTTGGAGACCGTCCGCGAGATCGGGCCGGTCACACAGTCCACGGAATACCGGTACGCCTCCGTCTCGGCCATGCCCTGCTCGCGGAACCGGCGATAGAGGCTCTCCACGATGCCGTGCACGCCGCCGAGCAGGATCGACCGCTCGCCCGTCAGGTCCGACAGATACTCCGAACGCAATGTCGTCTGGAAGGTGTACGGCGCGCCGAGCCCGACCGACCAGCCCAGAGCCCGATCCGTAGCCCGGCCGCTGACGTCCTGCTCTACGGCGAAGCTGGCGTTGATGCCCGCGCCGTTGGTCTGCGCCCCCTGCAGATACAGAGCACGCACCGAGGCGCCCATCCCCTTCGGGCACACCGCGATCACATCGATGTTGGCCGGAAAACCGATACCCTGCTGGTCGAGGAACCCGAGCAGAAATCCGTGGGACAAGCCCAGCGTCGCGCCCGGCCGCAGCGCGGCGAAGATGGCTTTGTGCTGTGCGGCCTGAGCCGCGTCGGAGATCAGCAGCAGCACCATGTCGGACGCGGCAATGACCTCGTACATCTCGCCGAGCGTCCCGTCGTCCTCGGAGAAGCCGGCCGAACGAGCAGCTTCGCGGGACGACGATCCCGCCCGCAACCCGACAACGACCGGCACCCGCCCGGCAAGGGAGTCGCGCAGGTTCTGCGACTGAGCCGCCGCTTGCGGTCCCCACCCGATCACGCCGATCTGATTGATGCCCTCGAACGCCTGCGGCAGCTGGTCGAACAAGTGCCGCCCGCCTCGGACGATGCCCTCGCGCGTGTCCGCCAGGGTGATGAATTCCTTGTCGAACACCGTTGTCTCGAAATCCAGTTTCTGTGTGGTCACGCCCTAAAGACCGCACCGAACGCCCCGTAATTCAACCAGTCCGGCGATTGTGAGATGACGCACCCGTCCGGCTTGGGCCGGCACCTAGCCTCGGTCTTTCGCTTAAGCGTCAGGCCATAGCCGTGCTTCGATGAATGCTATTCGCGCGTTTGTCGCGGTTTTTTCGGTATGCCGAATACCCGGCGCGGGGCCGGGTTCCTCCGTGTTGCTGGTCAGGGCGTGAGTCGCGGGGTCAGCCGGCGGGTCGGGGTAGTGCCGCGAGGTTGCTGAATGCTCTGGTTACGGCATCGGTCCAAGGCCAGTCGGCGGCGATGGCGAGGCGGGTCTCCCGAGCGGTGCGGGTGATCCGGGCCGCGACGTGCAGCAGCCGGTAACGGAGTCTCTTGGGTTCGACTTTGGCGAGGTCGCCGTCCAGGAGCAGGGTCTGGGTTCAGGCGAGCAGGTCGATGCCGGTCAAAACAAGTTGGAGCCAGGCCTGATTGATCGCGAATACGCGGGAGGGGAACCGGCCGAAGCCGGTGGTCTTGGCGGTTCGGATCTTGCCCTCCACCCTGGCGTCAGCCCGATGTCGGGCTTCCAGGAACTGGATGCTGCCATTGCCGGGCGGTGTCGGTGGCCACGACCTGGTGCCGCCAGCCTTCGATGGTGTCGAACAAGCTCAGTTGGGCGGCGGGGTGCGGGCGTTCCCGGCGGACCAGGAACCGGGTGCCCTCCGGCCATCCAGGCGCCTCGAACAGGCCGGTGATCTCGCAGACCTCGGCATGTTCACGTAGATCACCATCGGCGTCGACGGCGGGGACCCAGCCGGTCGTAGCGCGGATCGCTTCCCCGTACCGGCTCGGTGATCGCGGCGCCGACACTGAATCGGATGTCGAGGTGCCTGTCGCGCCAGGACCGGATGCGGGCGAGGAAACCGTGACTGGATCCGGCCGAATCCGAGCGTCTTCTTCCAGGTGCGGGTCACCGGCTCCTTCTCGGAACGGCAGATCACGATGGTCGCGTCGATGTCCAGGACCAGGCCGTCCACCTGCTGACCGGCCACCATCGGTTGCGGCAGATCACCGCGGACCTCGGCGCGCTGGGCCCAGGCGACCTCGCGGGCGTGTGCCCGGTCGGCCCGCAGTTCAGCCAGCATCGTGGCGTCGAGCTGCAACAACAGTCGCCACGCGGTCGGGTCAGACGCGACCGTCCCGAACAGGGTCTGCTGGTTTTGAGTAGCCGGACACCGGCGTGACCGAGCACGCCCTGCCCGCCTCCGGTCACCAGGATCTTCTGACGTGTTCGGGTAGTCTTCAGCCAGCAAGTGCCTTCCATGGCGGGTTAACAGGACTCTCGACAAGCCCTATCTTCCCTGATCAGAAGGCACTTCTTCGTTTCCGGTCCACTCCATGGGCAGCCCTTAACGAAGGGCCGAGGCTAGTGTGGATTTGGCAACGTTACTAACCACCGCAACGAACGTCGCGGGAGAAAACAAAGAGAGGTTTCGTCGGTGAGGATCACTAATTCGTGCGATTCGTAGTCACTGGTTTGATACGAGCGGGGAATGCGCGCGTCGCCATGCGGCCTTGAACGGGTAATCCGGGTGGTGGATTTTGGACTTGGTGGTGTATCCGGTCTTCGGTCGGGCGCGCTGATTGTGCCGGCGGATGTAGTCGCCGATCGCCGCGCCCTGTCCAGAGTGGGTCCGGTGGTCGGTGCCGCTGAGCACGAAGTAGCGCAGGGCGGCGAACTCGGCTTCGATCCAGTTCAGCCAGGAGCTGTAGGTCGACTGGAACGCCAGCTCAACGTCATTGGCCTGACACCAGGCCCGGACGGTGGGGTGTTTGTGCGGGGGAGAAGTTGTCCAGGATCGGATGCGGCCGCTGGCCCGGCCAGCGGCGGCGCCGGTCGGTGGATGGTCGTAGAGGTCGAGGATCGCTCGCATCTTCGACGTGAAGTCGGGGGTCGTTGCTGGCTTTCCACGTTTTTGCTGCCTGCCGGGTGACGCCGCGTTCATGCAGGATCCGGCGGACAGTCTCGATGCTGATCGCCTCGATGTGGCCCGTGTCGATCAGGTAATCACGCAGCTTCGACAGCGACCAGCCCGGGAACGGCCGGCCCAGGAATCGGGGGTCACACCGGGCGATCACGCAGCTGATCCCTTCTTTGCCCTGCGCATCGCTCTGAGCGTGCCCGAACCGCCATGTCCCGCCCACAGCGCTCACCGAGCTTCCTGACGCTCGGGCCCCGACGAGGTGTCCGGCAGCCGGCCGCCAAGGCGCTAACTGCAGCGGCCTGCGCCTTGGCGGTTGGCTACCGCTCGTACACAACGATCGCCGAATGGTTCGTCGACACTCCAGACACGGCCGTCTTGGGCCTGGGCATCGTCCGGGATCAGCGCCCGTCTGATCGCGGATGCCTGACGCGCAGCCGATTGTCGGCACGCTCACCGGTGGGCGGGCAAGCTTGTCGGATTCGACGCGGATTGCGCTGAACCGGCTGGCCACTGGTCCGCCCAGCCGGGTGATTCAGCGGCACATCCAAGATCTTCATGCATCGACGCATCCAACGCCTACAACGCCCGGCAGCGCTGATACAACGCCGTTCATATCAATGTCGCATTTGCGATGGCCGAGATGCGACGGACCGAGCCTGCACGACGACCCGAGCTGTGGGTGCCATCACCGATAGCGAGACCGAGTGTTGTCTCCACGAGAGAGATCCGCTTTGATGGGGCATGCGCGCAACTCCCGATGTCCGGTTTGCCGTGCTAGGGCCTGTGCGGGCGTGGCGTGGATCGACCGAGCTCAACGTGCGGCCACGACAACTACGTCATTTGCTGGGCATCCTGATCATCCGCGCAGGCTCTCAGGTCACGGAGAGTGAGATCTCAGATCTCCTCTGGGGCGATGAGGCGCCTGCCCGTGCCACCGACATCGTGCATCGACACATCAGTACTATTCGACGTTTGCTGGAACCGGACCTGCCGTTTCGCCGTCCGGGACGATGGTTGCTTCGTACCGGGAACGGCTATCGGCTAGCGACCGAGTCGGAAGAATCGGACCTGCTCGAGTTCCGTGGTCTGGTCCGGGCAGGCCGGGCTGCCGCCGACGAGGGCGATCGGGAGGCAGCATGGTTACACCGGACGACGGCTTTTCGGTTGTGGCGGGGCCGGTGCGGAGTTGATCTGGATCTGCCGGCCGACCTGGATGCCGAGTTTCGGGCCGTCGAGCGGGAACGCGTCGCGGTCATGTGCGAGGTTGTGGACAACTGCACCGATGCGCAGGCCCGGGAACTCCTGCCGCTCGTCGAGGAGATCGCCGAACAGGAGCCCGTCGACGAGGCGGTGCAAGCCAGGCTGATGCTGCTGCTCGCCGCGACCGGCCGGCAGGTGGCCGCCGTCGAGGTCTTCGCCGCGGTGCGATCACGTCTGGCCGAGGAGGCCGGTATCGACCCCGGTCCGGAACTGCGCGCCGCCTATGAAAAGGTGACAATCGGGACAGAGCGGGACGTCCCCCAACCCGCCCCGGCTGTGCCGCGGCAGGTCCCGGCGGGCAGCAGATTCTTCGCCGGCCGCGAGACGGAGCTGTCGTGGCTGTCCGCACTGATGGACAGCGCAGGTGCCGGGGCATCGGTGGCAGTGATACATGGCCTGCCCGGGGTGGGCAAGACCAGCCTGGTGATTCATTGGGCACGACGATCAGCCGGTGATTTTCCCGACGGGCAGTTGTTCGTCGATCTCCAGGGCTTCGACCCTGGCCAATCGGCTATGGACAGCGCTCAAGCACTGGCGTTGTTGCTGACCGGTCTCGGGACACCCGACGCGCAGGTGCCGACCGGTGTGGAGGCGGCGGCCGCTCTGTTTCGGACCCTGACGGCCGGGCGACGGCTGCTGATCATTCTGGACAACGCCCGCGACGAAGAGCAGGTTCGTCCGTTGCTGCCCGGGTCGCCGGGCGTACTGGTGGTGGTCACGAGCCGGAATCGGCTGTCGGGGCTGATCGCTCATGAAGGAGCTCAGTCGTTCAGCCTGCCGCTGCCGTCGCCCGCCGAGGCCCGGGCGGCCATGCGGGAACGACTGGGCGTGAGCCGAGCCGAGGATGCCGCCGCCCTGGACGAGATCATCGAGATCTGCGGGAGGCTGCCCTTGGCGTTGGCCGTGGTAGCCGCGCGGGCGTCGGGTTATCCGGACTGGCCGCTGCGTGCTGTCGCGGACGAGCTGCGGGCCGGTGCCCCGCTGGACTTCCTGGAGGGCGACGAGCCCCGTACGGACGTACGAAATGTCTTCTTCTGGTCGTATCGCATGCTCAGCCAGCGGGCCGCGCAACTTTTCCGGTCCCTGCCCGCGCATCCCGGCGTGGATTTCGGGACGTCAGGGGCGGCCAACGTGGCCGGAATGCCGGAGCACCTGGTGCGCCAGCTACTCCGAGAGCTGGCCCGCACCATGTTGATCAGTCAGTTCAAGCCCGATCGGTACACGTTCCACAACCTGATCAAGTCCTATGCGCTCGAGTTGAGCGCGGCGACCGATCCTCCGGGGGAGCGCCGGGCCGCGACCGAACGCATCACGCGTCACCTGTTGCAGGTCGGAACCACCGCGAGGATCGCATTGCATCCGTCGCTGACTCGTGAGACCCATGATGACCCGACCGCGCCGCGGATCCCGATCCGGGATGTCACCTCGGCGATGTCCTGGTTCACCGCCGAGCTCTCGGCGCTCGAGTCCGCCGCCGAGACCGGCCTGCCCGAGGGAAGGGGATGGCGGCTCGCCGAACTGCTCATGCCCTACTACCAGCGACGCGCGATGTATCAGCGCTGGGAGGCCACCGCCCAACACGCGTTACTGTCCGCGATCGCCGACGGCGACACCCAAGGGCAGGCGGCGATGCATCGCATGATCGCCGGCGCTCTCACTCTCGGTGGTAGAAGCGATCAGGAAGCGGGCATAGCGAACGCGCAGCAGAAAATGCTGGCGGCCATCCCGCACCTGGAACGAGCACTCGAGCTCCTGGACGGAGCTGACCGGCCGCTCGACCGGGCCCATGTCCTGCGCAACCTCGGCCAGGTGTACTCGAATCTGGATCGACACGCGGAGTCGCGGACCTGCTTCGAGCAGGCATTATCCTTTTTCGAGTCGGTCGACGATCGGCGCGGCATGTCGCTCACTCTCACCGGACTCGGGTGGGTTCTCGCTGAGGAGGGTGAGTGGGAGAGCGGACTGGACGCCCTCGGCCGAGCCGAGCTTTTCGCCGCGGAGCTGGACGACGTCAACACCGCCGGCTCGCTGGCCGGGCTGATCGCGGAGGTCCAGCGCCGGCACGGCCGCATCGATCCGTCCTTGGCAGCTCATCATCGGGCCCGTGAGCTCTTCCAGCGGGCGGGCAATATCGCCGAGCTGGCTGCCAGCGAACGCCTGCTCGGCGACGCGTTGTCCGAAGTCGGCCGTCCCGAAGAGGCGGTGGCGCCGTGGCGCCGGGCCCAAGCCCTCTACGCCGAGATAGGGCAGGCCGAGATGAGCACAGACCTGGAAGCGCGGATCCGGAAGGTTTCCCCCGGCAAGTCGCCGCAAGACTCCTAGCAGCGTTGCGACCGATCGGGTCGAAGCTGCGTCCTCCGACGTGTACCGCTTTCCGGGGTGACTGCGGGTCATTCCTGGCGCTCGCGGCGTACAGCGCGTTCCACAGCGTCAGCCCCGTGAAGGGCTGTTCGTACATCGGAATGAACGTTGGGCCTCAGGCTGCGTCTGCACCCGTAACCGGACGAGCAGACCGCACATCAGGCAGGAGAGTCAGCATGAAGCGCAGAAACGTCCTTGCCGGCGGGGCAGCCGCCCTGACCGGCGCAGCCCTCGGCGGCGTCACCGCCGGCGCGGCCGAGGCATCCCCCGGCACCTCAGCAATGAACCCCACGGACGACCCCCTGAACCCGCCCGGCATCAGAGTCGCGGGCATTCGCATGGTCCCGGTCGTCGGCGGCAAGTACAAGGTCTGGACCAAGCGAATCGGGCACGGACCGGTCAAGGTACTGCTCCTGCACGGGGGCTCCGGCTTCGACTCCAGTTACCTCGAGGTGATGGAGTCCTTCCTCCCGCAAGCCGGGATCGAGATGTATTACTACGACCAGCTCGGCTGTGGCAACTCCGACAAACCCGACGACAAATCGCTGTGGACCGTCGAGCGCTACACCAACGAGGTCGAGGAGGTCCGCAAGGGCCTCGGGCTCGACAATGTCGTTGTCTTCGGCCACTCCTGGGGCGGAATGCTCGCCCTGGAGTACGCCCTCAAGTACCAGAAACACCTCAGTGGCCTGGTCGTGTCCAACATGTCGGCCAGCATGCAGTCGTTCGTCAAGTACGCCGCCGCGGCACGCGCAAAGATCCTCTCCCCCGAGGAATTGGAATACGTCCAGAAGGTGGAAGCGGCGCAGGACTTCACCGACGAGCGCTACCAGCACCTCATCAACGACGTCCTCTACACCCAGATCATCTGCCGCACCAGCCCCTGGCCCGAGCCGCTGACCCGAACCTTCAACACCATCAATGTGACCATTTACAACCAGATCTTCGGCGAGAACGAATTCGTCAACACCGGTAACGCCAAGAACTGGGATGTCTGGGATCGGCTGCACGAGATCCGGGTCCCTACCCTGAGCGTGGGCGCCCGCTTCGACGAGATGGACCCGGCCGACATGCGCCGCATCGCCGCCCTGGTTCAGAACGGCGAATCGGTTACCTGCAACCGCGGCAGCCACCTCGCCATGTACGACGAGCAGGAGTTCTACTTCAAACACCTCATCCGATTCCTGCGCGCCCGCGCCTGATCTATCGACGTGGGTGGCACGACGGCGCGTCGCCCAGCCGTTTCGGCCGGGCGACGCATGCCGGGTGATCTCAACTATGTACATTTTCTGAGGGAGTAACCGAATGGCAATCGAACATGGTGAGTACGTTCGCGATAACGCTTGGCAGGGCGCCCGGCGAAGACTGCATTTGCTGGAGGAGACCTACGACGTAGGTACCCGAGCGCGGCTGAACGCCCGCTCCCCTCTGATCTTGGCCGGCCGACCTGCTGAGCACATGGCGTCGCGCGGGGGCGGCAGCATCGTCCCGCTGGAGGGCGCAACCCGCCGTCGACTGCGATGTGCACGCCGGTCACGCAGGATGCGTCGTCGCTGGCCAGAAAGGCGATGACACCCGCGACGTCCGCGGGCTGCGCGGGGTGGCGCATCGCCATCCGTTCCAGGAAGTTTGTTGAGGACGTCCGTCCGTCCCAGGTGCGGAGCCGCCATGTCGGTAACAGCCAGCGACGGGTGTACGGCGTTGACCCGTAGCCCCTCGACCGCGTGGTCGAGGGCCATCACGTTCGTCAGATTGGTGACCGCACCCATCGATGTGTTGCAGGGCGACCAGAACCCAGTCCCCGCCGAGTCCTGACACCGACCCTACGTTCACGATCCAGCCGCCCACGGCGGGTGCGGTAGCGCGGCGCGGGAGCAGAAGAAGACACCGTCGACATTGGTCGCCAGGACCTGGCGCCACGTTGCGGCGTCGAGCTGCTCGACGGTCCCTAGTGTCCTGAGTCGTTAATTCGTATGCAGTGGCGAGCGACGGATTCAAGGATCTGGTCGGCGGTTTTGGTCCAGATGTAGGGTCGTGGTTGTCGTTCCAGGACTCGATCCAGGTGCGGATGTCGGTGTTGAGGGCGTGGACGCTGCGGTGGGTGCCTCGCTGGAGTTTCTTGATGGTCAGTTCACCGAACCAGCGCTCTACGAGGTTGAGCCAGGAGCTGCTGGTCAGGGTGAAGTGCAGCACGAAGCGTGGGTGGGCCAGCAGCCATCGCCGGACCGCCGGGGTCTTGTGGATTGAGGCGTTGTCGAGCACCACGTGCACGTCGAGGACGGCGGGGACTTCGCCGTCGAGTTTGACGAGGAACTTCTTGAACTCGATGGCTCGGTGCCGCGCGTGCAGCGAGCCGATCACTTCGCCGGTGGCCAAATCCATCGTGGCGTACAAGCTCGACGTGCCGGGCCGTACGTAGTCGTGGGTGGCGCGGGCCGGGGTGCCGGGCCGCATCGGTAGCACCGGGGCGGTGCGGTCGAGGGCCTGGATCTGAGACTTCTCGTCCACGCACAGCACGACGGCACGTTCCGGCGGGTTCAGGTACAGGCCGACGACGTCGCGGACCTTGTCGATGAACAAGGGATCTTTCGACAGTTTCCAGGTGTCCTAGCGGTGCGGCTGCAATCCGAATGCCCGCCAGATCCGCGACACCGCTGTCTGGCTCAGCCCGACCTGGGCGGCAAGCGAACGGGTCGACCAGTGCGTGGCATCTTTTGGCGTCGTTTCCAGAGTTGTGGTGATCACCCGTTCCACGTCGGCGTCCGCGATCGTGCGTGGCCGGCCCGGCCGCGGCTTGTCGATCAGGCCATCCAGCCGATCGGCCACGAACCTATTACGCCATTTACGGACGGTGTCGACCCCGATACCCAGCTCCGCCGCAATCTGCGTGTTGTTAAGCCCTGCGGCGGCCGACAGCACGATCCGGCATCTCACGGCCAGCCCGCTGGCCGTCTTCCTTCGCCTTGCCCAGGCCAGTAACTGCGACCGCTCGGCATCGGACAACAAGACAACAGAAGCGACCCGACCTGGCATCACCGCAGCCTCCAAACTACCAACGAATTAATGACTCAGGACACTAGCGCCGCGATGCCGGTGTTGAGGACGATCACGTCAAGCCGCCCGTGCTGTGCCGCCACCCCGTCGGTGATCGCGGTGATGGCCTCTTGGTCCGAGACGTCGCCGACCTCGACCATGCCTCGGCATTCGCAGCCGCCTGTTTCAGCGTCTCCATAGTCAGCCCGACAACAACCATCGTCGCGGCCTCGGCCACGAAACGCTGCGCTCCTTCGGTCACATCTGACGTCTGTTAAACGGATGAGCTGGCTGGAGCTTCACTCGCGTTTGCTTCCGATCGGCGCGGGCGAGGCGGACGGGCATCGACACGCTGCTGGTTGATTGCCGCGTACGCAGCCGGTCGGATCCTTCGCGGGCTCCGGCCGGGACACCGGCGCGATCGCCTGATCAGGCATACGCCGTTGTTGTTCTGTTGCCTGCCAGAAGCCGAGCTCAGCGGCAGCGAACTCTCGCATTCTCGGGTTTCTGTTGGGGCTTGCCCGATCCGAGACTAAAGACCCGGTGCCGGGGCGGGCACCGGGTCTATGTCGCCGTGGGTCGCGTTGTTCCGCTGCGGCGCGGCTCAGTCGTGTGGCGTGGGGGCGGTTTGGTATCGGATTGCGGGCGCGACCGGGGCTGGGTCAGGGGGCTGCAACCACCAGGGTCAGGCGTTGACCGGCTGCTTAGGCGGGAATGCGTGGCCTCGGGCGAGGATGACTAGGAGTACGGTCGGGACCATGAGTGCGATCGCTGCGATGCTGAGTGAGCTCGAGCCGTAGCCTGCCAGAAGTGCACCGCCGACCAGTCCGCCGAGACCGATTCCGAGGTTCCAGGTTGTGACCTGTAGCGACTGGGCCACGTCGGCGTGTTCTCCAGCTGCCCTCATCAGAGCTGTCTGCAGGACGGTGGCTGCTCCTCCGAACGAGAGTCCCCAGGCCGCGACGGTGGCGTAGTCGGCCACAAGGCTGGAGCTGGCGAAGGACAGCACGATCGCGGCTGCCGTGAACATCGCGGTGCCGATGATGGCCAGTCGGCGGTGGTGCCGGTCGATGAACAGGCCTGTGAGCCAGATGCTGACGATTGAGGCGATGCCGAAGGCGAGCAGGATCCACTGAACATGATTTTGCAGACCGGAGTCGGCGAGAATGGGGGCGATGTAGGTGTACAGGATGGTGTGGGCGAGCACGAAGGCTCCCGTTACCACCAGGACCAAGCGGATGCCCCGCAGCGTCAGGATCTTGTGCAGCGGAATCCGGTCCTCAGCTTTCTTGCCCGGGAAGTTGGGGAGCTTCCAGAGGGTCCAGAGCATCAGGACCGCGGTCAGCGCCGAGGCGAGGCCGAAGGTGAGCTGCCACCCGACCGCCTTGCCGAGATACGCTCCGACAGGCACGCCGAGGGACAGGGCGACTGGTGTGCCGGCGAAGGCGAACGACATCGCGCGGCCCTTGAGCGGGGGGCCGACCAGCTTTGCCGCGTACCCGCCGAGCAGGCTCCAGACGACGCCGGACGCTGCGCCGGCGATGAATCGGGCGGCCATCGTCACGGGGAAGTTGAGGGAGATGGCGGTGACGAGGTTTGCGATCACGAATCCGGCCAGCGCCACCAGGAGCAGGTGACGTCGTGGCCACGTCGCGGTGGCCAGCGCGACCGGGATCGCCGTCGCCATTGTTCCGATCGCGTAGATGGTTACTGTCTGACCGGCTACAGATTCCGAAACACCCAGCGCGTGACTCATCTGCGGCAGCACACCAGCCGGCAGTGCCTCGGTCAGGGTGGTGATCAATCCGGCGGTGAAAAGCGCGATCAGGGCCGGAAGCGGCAGACGTTCCGCAGACGATTTCTGCGGAACCTCCAGGTGCGTGGTGGACACGGTCATTCCCCATCTAGTTGCTGGTGTCGAGCCGCTACTGGCGCGGCGGCTCGGACATCGTCTAACCTTCACATTGATGTGAGGGGCAAACGTTTGTGAGGGAGGTCTCGTTGCGGATCAAAGAGTTGTCCGAGCGGGCGGACGTGTCGCCTCGACTCTTGCGTTACTACGAGGAGCAAGGCCTGCTCAGTCCCAGGCGCGAGGAGAACGGGTATCGCTACTACGACGAGGCCTTGGTCGAAAGGGTCGAGCAGATCCGCAGTCTGCTCCACGCAGGCCTGACCACGGAGATCATCAGGGAAGTGCTGCCCTGCTTGGCCGAAGCTGCGACCTGCAAGTATCCGGCCCCGGACTTCCTGAGCCGGGTTCGGCAGGAGCGCGACCGGATGGCCGAACGTCTCGAGTGCCTGACCAAGAATCTGAAGGCCATCGACGCCTACCTGAACGCCGTCACCGAGAAATAGCCCACAGCGGCGAAGCGTGTGCGGTCGCCCGGCACTCGTGGCTAGAGCCGGCCGGGTGACCGCACGGCCGGGTCAGCGCACGTTCTCGAAGAACCGTGCGCCGGGTGTGCCGAGACCGGTCACATCGTCGTACCCGGGCCGCGTGTGGATGGTCTGGGTCTGACTGGACGTTTTAGTAGTGTTAGGTGAGTTATCGGCGGGTTGAGAAAACGCGATCATGACCCTGGCTGGCCGATACGCCCGAATCAACCCTTTAGAGCCGACTCTGATATGAGTAGATCTGCGGGCTTCAATCCCTCGATCGTGTTTGATTAGCTTTCCGCCAGGAATCGACGGACCCGGCGTCCCCGCCGCCTGCCGGTACCACCGTATCCCCAGGTCATGACCGAACGACGTGCATATCCGTCCGACCTGTCCGACGCCCGCTGGGCCCTGATCGCACCCCGGCTGACCGCGTGGCGCCAGGCCCGCACCGACGCCCGTACCAGACTCGGGATCAAGGGCCGCACTCCCACCCACGACCTGCGCGAGATCTTCAACGCCATCCTCCACGTCAACCGCACCGGTATCGCCCGGCGTCACCTCCCGCACGACTTCCCTCCACACGCGACGGTCTACGGCTACTTCGCCCTATGGAGCAAGGAAGGGATCTTCACCGAACTGAACTATCAGCTCACCGGACTCGTCCGAGACCACCACGGCCGCACCATCGAGCCGACAGCATCCATCATGGACACCCAGAGCGTGAAAACCTCCACCAACGTCCCCCTCGGCACCCAAGGAACCGACGCCGGCAAAAACCGTCGGCCACAAACGCGGCATCATCACCGACACCCTCGGCCTGCTGCTCGCCGTGATCGTCACCGCCGCCTCGCCCGACGACTCACCGACGAAACAACCCCAACCTGGCGAGAACCACAAATCACATAACACCGCAAAATACGTTAATCAGACGTCCTCTGAAGTCAACCGTCATTTTCGTTCTGTTCGCGGGCGACTCGTGACACGGCGAGGCGCGACATCTCACCGATCGGCGTGAACGAATTGCCGACGCCGGCGTCTAGGTGTCAGAGAACGAGGTGGAGGCGAGCGGTGTCGGATGTTGTGCCACTCGACCCTGACGCGGGCGCCAGGCGGCGGCAGGAGATCCGTGTGATGTCGTCGCGGACCTCGCCATCTTCGGCAAAACCCGGCATCCGCTCGCGCTACTCGACCCCAGCCACTTCACGGAGGTAATCACGTCGTGACCACGCCCTCGCTGATTCCGACACTGCCCGGCCACTACTACACCGACCCGGCTGTCTTCGCCGTCGAGCAGGCCCACGTCTTCGAGCAGATGTGGTTCTGCGCAGTCCGTTCTTCCGACGTCCGGACGCCCGGGCAATTCAGGACGGTCCAGGTGGGCCGGGAGAGCATCCTGGTCACCCGGTCGTCGTCCGGCGACGCCCGCGCGTTCCTGAACGTCTGCCGGCACCGAGGAGCCCAGCTCTGCGCTGAGGCCGAAGGCGAGGTGAAACGTACTTTCCGGTGCATGTACCACGCGTGGGCGTACGACCTGGACGGCAGGCTGGTGGCTGCCCCTAATCTGGTCAAGATGCCGGACGTCGACCGTGTCGAGTACGGGCTGCGCGCGGTACATGTGCGCGAGTGGCTCGGTTACGTCTGGCTCTCGCTGGCCGCCGAGCCGCCGTCCTTCGAGGACGAGGTGATGGGTGCCTGCGTCGAGCGCCTCGGTGATCTGGAGTCGATCGAGCGCTACCGGTTGGATGAGCTGAGTGTCGGGCGCCGCATCCGCTACGACGTGGCCGCTAACTGGAAGTTGCTCGTCGAGAACTTCATGGAGTGCTACCACTGCTCGACCATCCACCCCGAGCTGACGCATGTCATCCCGGAGTTCGCCGCCGGGTATGCGGCGCAGTCCTTCGTTGGGCACGGCGCCGAGTTCGGTCCGGCGATCGAAGGATTCACGGTCGACGGCCGCCCCGGGGTCACGGCCATCGACACAATCGCCGAGGCGCAGGACCGCCGCTACTACGCGATCACGATCAAGCCGCAGGTCTTCATCAACCTAGTGCCCGACCACGTGATCCTTCACCGGATGTTCCCGCTGGCAGCTGACCGCACCATCGTCGAATGCGACTGGCTGTTCCGGCCCGACGTGGTGGCCGCCGGCACCGATTTGGATGCGTCGGTCGAGCTGTTCGACCGGGTCAACCGACAGGATTTCGAGGCCTGCGAACGCTGCCAGCCAGGCATGTCCTCGCGCGGCTACCGGGCAGGCGGGGTGTTGGTGCCCAGCGAGCACCACATCGGCGCCTTCCACGACTGGATCAAAGCCCGGATCGAGCGACTGGTCCGGTTTGGGCAAAGTGAATCCTGATGTATCAGCGTCGGTGGGTCGACACCGGGTCATGCTTGAACCCGGCGTCGACCCGCGCTCCGGTGAACCGTCGGGGTGTGTTCGACGACTTCTCGAGCAAGCGTGAAGTAGTGGTGAGTGCCGGACGTCGACGGCAGGTCAGCGGGATTCCGGGTTGTGCCACACCCAGTCAGGGCGTTCGTACAGCCGGGTCAGGCCGGCTCGGAGCATGTTCGACATTGACGGGTTATGCCCGCCGGGCAGCGGCTGAAATGCCTCGCCGGTCAGCCATCGGCATCCCGCGGCGCGACCGGCCTCGGCGCGAGCGGCGATCAGGGCCGACTGCACGCCTCGATTGCGATGACTCTCCAAGGTTCCGCCGGCGCTTGTCGCGGCTATGTCACCGTGGATGAAGAGGTTACCCCCGCCGACGATGGTGTCGCCGTCCCAGGCGGCAAAGGGACGGAAGTTCTCCTGGTGAACCGTGCCCGCGAGCATCTCGGCGGTTTCACCCAGTCCGAGAGTGCCGAAGACAACGGCGGACCATGCCGTCGCGTCCTCCGGTGCGACCGGGGCGATCCGCAGTGTGGTCCGTCCCTGGGGGTTGATGGCGTCGAGTGGTCCGGCAAACTTGACCATACTGGCTCCTCGCACGAGCCCGTGGTCGTCGGCGATGTAGTCCCAGTCTGCCGGCAGCAGTGCAGGTGCGAACTGGAGCGTCGCCTTGTCGATTTCCGCTGTGCGGAAGCGGTTGATGATCTGCTCGACCAGGTCCGCGGTGACAGGTCCGGGAAAGCCGAGGGCCTTGTTGAAGAAGTGACTCGGGTCGTTACGGGCGTACATGATCATCCCGCCGGCGATGCTGTCGGTCTCGATGCCGAGACGTCGACGCACGGACGGTGCCGCCTGGGCGCCATAGGCTCGCATAAATGTTGCTTCGGCGGTCTCGGTCTCGGCCTGGGTAGGTGCCGTTCCGTTGGAGCCCGGCGCCGGCGTCGCGGCCGGCACAGTTGCGGCGGTGGCTGCGTCCCTCATACGACGTTGCTGTGACACGTCGTGTCCCTTCGTTTGCGCGAAGTTCCGTTCGTGGGCCAGACGTCGTGGCGAGCGAGAAGTTGACGCCGCCGCTCGCTATTTATCTGTGATAATGCTCACTTTTGAAGGCGGTCGCGGTCCGCAATCTCTGGCGTTGGAGGCGATCGGCCGGTTCCGGGCGTTGACCGAGCCCGGCTACACGGCACCGGCGAGCCCCAGTGTGTGCGTTCGATCGGGGATCCCGGCCGGGTCTGGATCGATGGTGTCCTGGTCAGCGCCGTGCCCGGCCTGCTGGCCTCCTACGACCTGCCCCTTTCGGACAAGGCGCTGCAGAACCTGGACCGGACCGTCATCGAAGCCACCCGCCCTCAGGGATACGGGCCATCCTCGCCAACAGCCAGGACCAGGCGGTCATCGACCGGTTCGCCACCCGCGGACTACCCGACCACCACACAGATATGTCGTGATGCGGCTGCTGGGCGTCGCCGTCGCCCGCGAACGGCAGCAACGGCACCGCGAACAAACGCGGACAAGACGACTTGGGTGGCATTGCGCTCCCTTACCACAGCGCAGCGCACAGCACTGGACGACGGCATCCAACTCGTCCGCCAGGCGATCGGCGCGTTCGCTCTCGACCGGGTTCGGGTCTACTCCGCCTCCGAGCAAGTTCCGTGCTCGCACGGCTTCTACAGCCCGCTCAGCGGCGACGTTGCTGCGCACGCCGACATTCTGCTCAACCGGTTCCGGCTGCTGGGAACACCGCTGCACGAGGCCGCCCACCGCGTCACCCACCGCGGCAGCGGCCGATGGCTGCCCTCGCGTGATTACGCCGACCGGTGCCGCGGCTTCGAGTAGACCCTCACCGATTTCACCGCCCTGCTAGTGCAACACCTGACCGACGGCGGTCTGCCCGCCGCTCCCCCGCAAGTGAATAACACGATGCCGGAAACCGGGATACGCACGCGCGCGGCCGATGACCCGGCAGTGCCGCTCACCCGCCGCCGGCTGGCCGACCAGCTTCCCCGCATCTTGGCCACCGGCACGTACCGCTCCGCCAAGGACCTGCTCGCGTCCGCCGCAGTGAGCTACGACATCTGGCGGACTCTGACCAAAAGTGGCCGGTACTGCGCGTGGAGCGGCGGTCACGCCTGGAACTACGACAAGGTCGCCCTGATCGCCGAAGCCCTCGGTCTACACCCACCCGTCGTGTGGCTGGGCTACAACCTGTGCGAAGGTCCGCTACACGGCCGGCTCCGGGAGAAGTGGGGCCACCCCGGACCGTGGGGCAACCGCATCCGCGAGACGACCCTGCGCGCGTGTGCCGACCTGACACTGCTCGGCGGCGTCTACGCCGAGCAAACCTCCGCCCTCGAAGCCCTAACCAGCGGCCAGGTTCCGGTGACACCAGCAGCGTGTCGATGCCCGTTCGCCGCGCCCGCGCCGGCCTGGAGCAAACGTGACTGAAGCTTCAACCGGCACGCCCGTTAGTCAAGTGTCGGATGTGACCGCTGGAATAGTTCGTGGGCTACGGCCCCTGTCCTCGGGGACCAAGACCGGGAGAGCTGGATATCTCAAGCTTCCACGCGGACATTGGCTTGGACAACCGCTGTTGGTGGTTGCACCGGCAACAAGGTGACCGAGTACGTGACAGTGCAAGAAATCAACGGATCGGAGGATCCGGCAATGACAGCAATGACGGATGGACGCTTCGCCGGCAAGGTCGTGATCGTGACCGGGGGCGGTGCGGGAATCGGCGCGGCGACGGCGCGGCGTTTCGCGGCCGAGGGCGCGACGGTGGTTGTCGTCGGGCGGACCCAGGAGACGCTGAAGCAGACGGCTGCGAACGCCGAGGGTGTGGTCGAGGTCGCGGTCGGCGACGTCTCGGACCAAGAGGCCATCACCGCGATCATCGACGGCGTGGCGGCGCGGCACGGGCGAATCGACGTGCTCGTCAACAATGCGGCCATCGCGGCGCTCGGGACCGTCGAACAGCTCGACGCCGCGACGTGGCGCCAAGTCATGGCGACCAATGTCGACGGTGTCTTCTTCTGCTCCCGGGCCGGGCTGCCGCACCTGCGCGCCGTGGGCGGCTGCATCGTGAACGTAGGGTCGGTGTCCGGGCTCGGCGGGGACTGGGGTCTGGCCGCCTACAACACGTCGAAGGGCGCGGTCACCAATCTGACGAACGTGATGGCGCTCGACCATGCGGCCGAGGGCGTACGGGTCAACGCTGTGCACCCGTCGCTGACCGTCACCGAGATGGCGGCGCCCAACCTGGAACGGACGGAAGTCCTCAACGACTTCATGGAACGGATCGCGATGCGCCGCCCCGCCCAGCCCTCGGACGTCGCGGGTGTCATCGCGTTTCTGGCCAGCGACGACGCATCGTTCGTGACCGGCGCGCACATCGTGGTCGACGGCGGGCTCCGCGCCTCCAGCGGGCAGCCGAACATGCGCATCTCCTCGCTCTTGGGATGAGTCGAGGGCGCCCGTCCCCGTCTACCTCAAGCCGACGGCTGCCGTGTCGGGCTCGCTCAGCATCGCAGCGATCGCGCTCATGGTGCCGACCGCGCTCTTGGTAATCCTCGCCCGAGATCACGCGTTCCCGCCTCAGAAACCGGTCAGCGCCTGAAGCTGGTAGTAGCTGAAGCCCTCTGACCCAGAGCCAAAGCAAAGTCGGTTGGTCACTGGGTGGTTGCGTTGAGTAGCGGGGGATGACCATCTTGTTGGCGTGGTGTCGTTCCATGATCTGTTTGATGCGGGTATGGCCGGCGAGGCGGATCAGGGCGATGGCGAGGTTGCGTAGGGCGGCCATGGTGTGGGCGACGTTGCCGAGGTAGGCGTGGTGGGTGTCTTCGCCGAGGAGGACGTCACGGATCCAGTGGACGCGGTTTTCGATTCCCAGTGTCCGCGCACGTGGGCGGCGATCTCGGTTGCGGTGCAGGTCCGGCTGGTGACGCCGTGCAGGATGTGTTTGCTGCGGCGTTGGCAGTCGGGGGCGTAGGTGTCGCCGGGATGCGGAAGACTTGGGCGGCGCCGGGAAAGCTGACGCCGTCGGCGGGTGCGGTCCAGATGGTGCGGGCAGTGTCGTGGCTGGGGTGTGCGGCGTCGGCGGTGATCGTCATGCCGGTGATGTCGATCGGGTCGAGCAGGGCGGCGATCTGGGTGACCTCGGTGGTGTCGGCCGGGACCTGGATCTGGGCGACGACCACGGCGGTGTCGTGGCGCATCGCGGAGAACAGTTGCACGTACAGGCCGGTCGTAGTGCCGGGGCGGGTGTTGCGGACGGTTTTGCCGTCCAGGGCCAGTCCGATGCCGGCGTGGGCGTCGAGCAGGGTGTTCAGCCAGATCCAGATCAGCCGGTCCCATGACGGCGGCGTCGATAGCCTCGCTCAGAGGGCACAGAGTGTCACGGCCGGGTGGGATCCGGATGCCCAGGACCGGCTGCCGGCGCGCCCCCGCGGCTTCGAGCAGGGCTTCCGGGAGTTCCGCCACCCGGTCGGCGGCCTGCCGGAAGTCACGGGCTCCGCACAACAGGGCCATGGTCAGGACCGTCAGCACCGCGGCGAGGGGATGCCGGATACCCTTCGGCTTACGCGGATCGCTGACCTGCGCGAACACTACGGCCAGCGCGGTGACCCGGCCGAGGTCGACCTCCCCAGCCTTGTTGGTGACGACATCGGTGACCGCATGCGAGACTGACACGAGCGGCCTTTCTGGTAGACGACGGTCAGCGAAGAGAACCGCCATCGTCTACTAAGGAAGGCCGCGTCCGTACCTGCGCTCATCAGGAACAACGAAGATCAACCAACTTTGCTTTGGCTCTGCCCCCTGATCCCGACCCAAACGCGCTCGCAGCCTCACACCAAACTGCATCCACGCCAGCACAGCTGAGCCGTTTTCCTGCTCACCGAGTTCTTTCAGGTCATCCAGGACGCCCGCCCATCGGAGGCGTATCTACGGAGAAATGCCATGGACGCCGTCACCGATCGTGGTCGGCCGCCGGCCGGTCTGATCGGGGACTGGGCCGACAGTCTGCGGCACAGTGTCTCCCCCGGCGTGCTGATCCTCGCGGCTCGGCCGGGTAGCCACCTGTTGGGCCGAGCCGCCAGACGATAGTGACCGTCAACCCCGTGAGCGCCTCCGCCGCGGGCTCTTCGTCCCGGCGAAGGCGTGCGCCGCGTCGCCGACCAGCACGGTCAGGATCGCACGCCCATAGTCGCCCAGCCACGCCGTCCAGGCCTGACCTCGCCCGCCTGGCGCGACGAAATACCAGCAGATCTGCCCGAGGAAGCCTTTCCCCGCGAATGCGGGCTCACCCGGCTCGGGACGACGGAGTCGATGCCGTCGGCGCCGACGGCATCGACTCCGTCGTACGTTCCCGCCTCGGTGACGCCCCGCCGAAGCGAACATCGGAGGAGCCGACCCCCTCGGGCAATAGCTGGTTCGGCAACGAGTTGCCAGCGGGATCAGTGAACCAGCGTGCTGATCCAGCCGCCGTCTACGCTCAGGAGTTGGCCGGTGACGAACGAGCTGGCCGGCGACGCGAAGAACAGGACGGCCTGGGCGATGTCCTCGGGTTCGCCCAGGCGACCCAGGGCGTACTGCGCGGTCAGCGTTTTCCTCAATTCGGGGTCGGCGAAGATGGGCGCCGACATGTCGGTGTTGGTCACGGCAGGACGGACAGCGTTGACGCGCACGCCCTTCGGGCCCCACTCGGCGGCCATCGCGATTGTCATTCCGTCGACCGCTGCCTTCGTGGTCCCGTACAAGGTCTGGTTGGCGATGGCCCGATCGCTGCCGATGACCGATGAGACGTTGACGATGCTGCCGCCCCCGCGCGACGCCATGTGCTCAGCAGCTCGGCCGGCCAAGATCAGAGGGGAGCGGGTGTTCAGCCGCCACAGGTCGTCCGCCTCGGCCTCGGTGAGTTCTTGACTTTGGGTGAAATTGAGAGCACCCACGTTGTTCACCAGGATGTCTAGATGGCCCAGGCTGGCGAGGGCAGCGTCGAAGAGGCGCTCCGTCTCACCGTCCCGTGACAGGTCGGCGGGGATAATCGCGGCGCCGTCCTTGAGGCTGTCGGCGATCTTACGCAGCGACTCCTCCGACCGGCCGGTCAGCGCGAGCCGGGCACCGGCAGCGGCGAACAAATTGGCGACGCTCGCGCCGACGCCGCGTCCACCACCGGTGATCAGAACGGTACGGCCAGCCAGCGGGTGAGTCGGTAGTCCTTCGTTCACTTTCTTCTGCTCCTCAATGAGTTGGTTCGGGGTGGGCGGCGGTAGGCGCCGTACCACCAGATGTGCCCGAGTTCGCGGGCGAACGCGGCGTCGCCGCCGCCGTCGTCGACTTCGATATGTCTGGCGATGGCCTGTCCCCCACCCCAGACGATCACCCGGCTCGCCGCAGCCGCGTCCAGGTCAGCCGGGGTCTTTCCCGAGTGCTGCTGCTCGACCAGTGTGCTGAGCACGGCCTGGTCGAAGCCCTCCAGATCGGCGGTGTAGAAATCGCGCACCGTCTGTTCGTAGCTCGCGACCTCCCGCAGCGCCGCCAGCATCAGGCCTTTCCTGCGGTGCAGAGCGATGACGTCGGCGAAGAAGCGGGTGTATCGGTCGGCGCCGTCCTCGCCTGCTGTGGGGTCCCATCCCTGGGCCATCTCGAGCAGCCGCTGCCGCAAATCGGCGGTCAACCGCACGATCAGGTCGGTCTTGTCCCGGAAATGCGCGTAGAAGGTCGCCCGGGAGACGCCCGCCTCGGCCAGGATCTGCTGCACCGAGATGTCGGTGTAGCGCTCGCCGCGCTCGATCAGGCGTTCCGTCGCGGCCAGGACTCGGGTCACGATCGTCGGCGTCTCGGCGTCCGCCTTAGCTCGCCGAGTGAACGAGGCCATCGATCTCGACCAAAACGTCAGCGAACTCGGCGGGATTCGACCAGAACGGCGCGTGGTTGCCGGGCACGCGGAACACCCGGTCGGCGCGGGCGGCCATCTGCTCGGCGATCGTCCCGGTCAGGGAGATGTCATCCGACGGGATGACATAGCTGTTGGGCACCTCGCGCCAGCCGACCCGAGTCACTGTCTCGAAATCGGCGCGGGCGCTCTGGGGAAGCAGCCGCGCGATCGCTGCGGCGGTCTCGGGGTTGGTCGGGTCGCCGTCGTAGAAGGCGAGGGGCAGGTTCAGGTCCGGGTTCTCGGCGGGGCGCAGGCCACCCAGCGAGTCCGGCGTCGGCACGCCGTGCGTGCCGAACATGCTTTCCCCGGTGTCGAGCATGTAGGCGGCGACGTAGACGACGTGAACGACCCCAGACTCTGCGGTGATCGCCTCGGTAACGGGTACCCCCGCGTAGGAGTGGGCCACTACGACGACGGGACCGGGGATCTCGGTGATCGCCTCCCGGATGACCTGGGCATCGTCGTACATGCTCGGATAAGGCTCGCCGGACGACGCGTCCGTCACCGCGGTCGGCAGCGTCACCGTGTGGGTGGCAAGACCACGCTCCGCCATAACTTTCTGCAAAGGGCCCCAAACCCACTCGCCATGGTGGCCACCGGGCACGAACAGAAAAATCGCGTTGCTCATGAAGGCTACTCCGAAGCTGGGGAAATCGAGCAGGACCCGAGTGTACGACGCGTCTATACATGATGTTTAGCCGTGGCCTGGAATTGGGATGTAACTTCGATCACGGCTTCAGAAAATAGCGTCACACCGAGGCGCGCGGGAAGCGCGAGACAACATCGGATCCACTGACGAAAGTTCATCGGCGAAAACTGAACATCGATGTCGAACCTGCGTCTGTAAACACGACTATGTCGAGAATGCCATTCTGCGAAAGCGACAAGTGCCTTCAGAAGACAACAACGACGGCGCAGCCGGCGTCGCAACACTGCTGATGCTTGCCGTCGGGCTGGCTTAGATACCCCGCTGACCGGCCTAGGCATAGTGAAAGTGGCTCTTTGAACCTGAGCAGGGTGCGCTGATCGGTCTGCCCCGGAGATAAGGGCTCACAGCCCTTCGGTGATCATCTGAGCGTCTAGATCGGATAGTCACAAGTAAAGAGCTGCGAGCATGGTCAACGATACGACCCGGCTGCTGGGCCTGGATGGCCTGATCGCCGAGCGGGTCGAGCTGCACCCGGACGGTTCCCCCGTCGTCCACCTATCCACCAACGATGAACAGGCACGATGCTGCGCGCAGTGCGGGATCCGGGGCACCCGGGTCAAGGGCTGGGTGCTCACCCGGCCGCGGGATCTGCCGGTAGCCGGACGCACCACCCGGTTGCGGTGGTGTAAACGCCGCTGGCATTGCGACCAGCCCGGATGCCCGCGCATGTCGTTTACCGAGCAGGTGCCACAGGTCCCCGCGCGGGCCCGGATCACCGTCCGGTTACGGCAGGCGTCCGGCGCGGCGGTCGCCGACGGTAACCGCACGATCGTGCAGGCCGCCCGTGACCTGGGCATGTCCTGGCCGGTCGTCGCGGCCGCGTTCATCGCGCACGCCGCGGCGGTGCTGCCGGCCGAACCCGAACCGGCCAGCGTGCTGGGCATCGACGAGGTCCGCCGGGGCAAGCCCCGCTGGAGCTTCGACGAGGTCACGCAGTCGTGGACCACCACCGTCGACCGCTGGCACGTCGGCTTCTGCGATCTGGCCGGTGGGCAAGGGCTGCTCGCGCAGGTCGAAGGCCGGACCGGTAAGGCGGTGACAGACTGCTCACCCAGCGCCGCGCCGTCTGGCTTCAACAGGTCCAGGCCGTCGCGATCGACATGTGCACCGTGTTCAAAGCCGCCGTCCGCGAGGCAGTGCCCCACGCGACGCTGATCGTGGACCACTTCCACATCGTCCAACTGGCCAACCGGGCCGTCACCGAGGTCCGCCCCCGCATGACGATGACCCACCGCGGCCGCCGCAGCCGGGCCACCGACCCGGAATGGCAGCAACGCAACCGGCTGACCAGGTCAGTCTCCCGCATGCGCGGCGAACCCGTCGATCGACTGACCGACACCCTGGAAAGCCTTCCCACCAAGATCGGCGCACCGATCCTGACCGCCCAGAACGCCAAAGAAGACCTGCTCGACCTGCCCGCCCTCGCCCGCACCCACCCGAACCGGGAGACCGCCGCCCGGCTGCTGCACCGGTTCTACACCCGGTGCGCCGACTCTGACCTGCTCGAACTCCACCGGCCCGCCACCACGATCGAGACCTGGTGGCCCGAGGTCCTCGCGTTCCTGCACACCGGTATCACCAACGCCAGCTCAGAAGGCACCAACCGTGTCATCAAAACCGTCGACCACGACGCCTACGGCTTCCGCAACCCGAAAACCAACGCCTCCGCACCCACGCGCCCACCACCCGCAGCCATCGCGGACACCTCAACCCCGCTTAGCTTCGAAGAGCCGTGAAAGTGCGGTCGAAACTCGCGGAGACTGATCAACGGGAGACTCGATCAATGGAGTCAAACTTCACGAGCCGCCGGTGTCGATGGTCGCGGGCACAGCCAGACGTTGGCTCGGTCAGCAGTGGACAGCATCTGGCAGAGGCCCTCCCCCACTCCCCTCAAGCCCCGGGGCTGCCTCGGTCGTTGAGCACCGCGCCGGAAATCCCGCACTCGATGCAAACGAGTTGCGAAGGCGGACATTCAGGCCAAGGTCCTTTTTGTTCTTAGCATCACCTCGCCCATCCATCGCACTGTCAAAGTCCGTAAGACAAATGGCAGGGCCCGACAGAAGGGTGAGGTTTGATGAAACGTCGTAGTTTTACGAGACTGGCGCTGGCATCGGGTGCAGTGGCGGCAACCGGCTTTGGAATGATGAAACCCGCGGAGGCAGGTACTAGCGCTCTTCGGAACATCGTTCTGGTGCACGGCGCGTACGCCGACGGGTCGAGCTGGTCCGAGGTGATCCCACGGTTGCAGGCTTGCGGCCTCTCGGTGACGTCGGCGCAGAATCCGCTGACATCACTTGCCGATGACGTCGCCGCCGTCCGACGGATCCTTGATCTCCAGACCGGGCCCACATTGCTCGTCGGGCATTCCTGGGCCGGAACAGTGATCTGCGAGTCAGGCACACATCCCCAGGTGGCCGCGCTGGGGTTCGTCTCCGCCCGCGGACCGGACGCCGGCGAGGATTACGGTGCGCTGGCCGGCCAGTTCCCGACCCCTCCGGCGAGCGCTGGCGTCGTGCGTCAGGGAGGCTTCGCCTGGCTGGGGGAGGAAGCCTTCCTCCACGACTTCGCCAACGGAGTGGACAGAAACCGTGCTCGCGTGCTGTACGCCGTCCAGGGCCGCATCGCCGACTCCCTGTTCGCCTCGCGGACGACAGTCGCGGCCTGGCGGTCACGTCCGACCTCCTACCTGGTGACAAGCCAGGACCGAACCACGGCGCCGGAGTTGCAGCGATTCGTGGCCCGCCGGATGGGCGCGCGGACGACCGAAATCGCGGCCGGGCACCTCTCGATGATCAGCCATCCCGTCGATGTCACCAACTTCATCCTGGAAGCCGCGCGCCGCGGCGCCCCGAAGTAGGCGATCGCTGAGGGTGGCGCCGGGCCACCGGCAAGAGGAGCCGGGTATGCCACTCACCCGTGGCGGCATACCCGGCTGCACGCCATCGATCAAAATCGCGATATTCTAGAAGCTACGAACAAAATACGGCCACCTCCGCAGATGTTTGATGAAACGTTCGCTCAGTCCGTTGGTGAGAAGGTATTCCTCCGTCACCGGCGTCTTCGGGCTTTCGTACTGCGGGTGCTGCCTCACTTGAAGAGGAAAATCCCGCCGAAGGATGCCGGCCCTGCCGATCAGCACGAAGTCGCATCCCTCATCCAACAACTGCCCGACACGTTGAGCACTCATGATCTTCCCCGCCGTACCCACACGCACGCCTCGGCGAGGAAGACTGGTAAAGACACTGAGCATGGTTTGCCCGCGAAACGCGCCCTCCTGAACAATCTGAGCGGAATCCCACAGCGCCAGGTCGAGATAGTCGATCAATTCCCGGTCAAGGATGTTCGCTGCGATTTCCCGCAGCTCCTCCAGACGAAGCCCATAGCGCTCGACCGAGATGCGCCAACCGATCTGGAAGTCGGGGCCACAAACCCGCCGAATTCCCTCGATGACCTCGAGGGTAAGCCGGGCCCGATTCTCGGTGCTACCGCCATATTTGTCTCTACGATCGTTCAGCAGCGGGGACAGGAATTCCGACAGGATCCACCCGAACGCGCCGTGGAGTGATACGCCGTTGAATCCGGCCAGTTCCGCTCGCCTCGCGGCTGCGATGAAGCTGTCCCGGATCCGCTCCACCTGTTCCGTGGTCAGAGCTCTGACGCCCGGCACCGTGAAGCTGGAAGCGGGAGCTGGAATTCCGCCAAATCTAGGATCGGCGCGGTGCCCGGCGTGGTGCAGCTGCACCGCGGAAAGCGCGCCCCCCTCGCGGATCGAGGTGGCCATCTCGGTCAGTCCGGCCACCTGGGCATCGCTATGAATACCCAGCTGGCGCTCGTATCCGATTCCACCGGCCTCGACGTAGGTGGCACCAGTCTGGATCAAGGCGTATCCGCCCTGCGCCAGCTGCCGCATCCAATCTTGATCGAAGATCGACGGTGAACCGTCATGCCCGCTTTGTTGATTGACGAGCGGTGCCATCATGAAACGGTTCCGCATCGGCGGACCATGCAGGAGGGTAAGCGGTTCAAACATTTCTGCGACAGACATGAATCCTCCTGATAGGAATGACGGCGAGCACATCGGCGCTGACTAGCTTTGGGGCGTGACGCCTCGGCTGCAGCCATCGGCGGACGTCGATTTTCCACCCCAGCGCGACCCGGGCCAGGGCATCTTGGACTTGACGGATGCCGTGCAGCGCTATGGGGCCCGGATCCCCCGCTGGCGGTGTCAACGGATCACAGGTCCGTTCAAGTCGTGCGCTGGGCGATCCAGCCACTGACCGGCCTGCGGGTCGGGAAGGCGTGGCCGTAACCGAAGATCGGCGCGAGTGAGGTGTAGACGATGGTGTGCGTGGTGATGGGTCCCGCAGTGAACAGAGCGATCACGGCGGGACCGGCAGGCGTTCCGCGGACGATGAGCGCGGAACGTCCAGTTGTGCGGCGGACACGGGGCTTCCTCATCTGGGCGGCGCTCGGCAGGCGCTTGCGGCCCCTGCCGAACGGAACAGTCGCGATTGCGGCGGCTCGACTATCGTCCAACCTTCACATTTGTGTCATGGCAAGTACGATGAGGCGCAGGTCACGCAGGTCGAACGGATCCGCAGCCCATTCGGCGCCGCGCTGACCATCGAGATCATCCGCGGGATGTTGCCCTGCCCCGCGGAGGCGACGAGCTCGCAGCATCCCGTGACGCCTGCCACCTCGGCTGCGCTCGAGGTCCACGGGGAAGAACGCATCGAAGTCTTCGAGCTGAGTTGAAGATCGCATGTTCTCGCGCATTGAGCGGATAGCAATCAAGGTGCGGAGTGGGCCGGTCCCACGCCGCACCTTGATGGTCAACGACAGCCGCGTGAGATCACAGGCGCGACGGCCGGAGATCTCCGGAGCCCTCCTTCACGACCTGACCTCGTTCCCGTCCAGCAGCGTGAGGGCCCCGGCGGTCGCGGCGTCGGCGGAAGACTGCCGTCCGGTGGCTCGTGCAATGACGAACGCACCCTCGACGACAGCCAGGAGAGCAGCAGCGGTCTGCGCCGGATCCAGCTTCGACGACAGAGAGCCGTCTTCCTGACCTTCTCGAACAACGCTCTCAAGAAGATCGGCCAGCTCGATGAACGCGGCACCGAGAGGCTCCTTCAAGGCAGGTTCGGCGAGGACCCCCGCGTCGTATGCAAAGCCACCGATCTGGCATCCGCTGAGCGCATCGCCGGCCGACCCGAGGAACGCGACCAGGCGGTCGCGACCGGTCGCCAGCCCTTTCATTGCCGCGCGTACGGATGCGATCAGGTCGCGGCCGTTCTCGCGGATCACCTCCTGGCCGAGCTCGGGCTTGGTCGGGAAGTGGTGATAAAAACTCCCTTGTCCGACACCTGCATCAGCCATCACCTGCTTCGGGCTCGTCGTTGAGTACCCGCGATGCCAAAAAAGCTCCTTGGCTGAGTCGATGATCAGCCGCCTGTTGTCCATGACACAAGACTAGCAAGCTTCATACCTAGAGGTAGGGTTGCCTCCATACCTCAAGGTATGTATGGTTGCACTCGTCCGACAGTTGAAGAAGGGATCGCCATCATGACCACCACACCGTTCGTCCCTGTAGTGCAGTACAAGACCGAAGACCTCGACGGCTTCGAGATGTTCTACCGAGAGGCCGGCCCCGCCGACGCGCCCGTCGTGCTTCTCCTGCACGGCTTCCCGACCTCCTCGCACATGTTCCGCGACCTGATCCCGTACCTCGCAGACCGCTTCCACGTCATCGCGCCCGACCTGCCGGGCTTCGGGCAGAGCGCCGCACCCGACCGCGCCGAGTTCTCCTACACCTTCGACAACGCCGCGAAATACGTGCAGAAGCTGCTGACCAAGCTCGGCGTGACCAAGTACGCCGTCAACGTCTTCGACTACGGCGCACCCACCGCCTGGCGGCTCGCCCTCGCGAACCCCGACGCCATCACCGCGCTCATCGTGCAGAACGGCAACGCCTACAACGAGGGCCTGGACAACGACTTCTGGGCACCGATCAAGCGCTACTGGGCCGACAAGACCCCCGAGAACCGCGACGCCCTCCGCGGCCTCGTCACTCTCGACACCACCAAGTTCCAGTACACCGACGGAATGGCCCACCCCTCGCGCATCTCACCCGACAACTGGATCGCCGACCAGGCCCTGCTCGACCGACCCGGCAACGACGAGATCCAGCTCGACTACTTCCTCGACTACGGCACCAACCCCGCGCTCTACCCGCAGGTGCAGGAGTGGCTGCGCCGCACACAGCCGCCCACCCTGATCGTGTGGGGCGCCAACGACGTCATCTTCCCCGCCGAAGGCGCACACCCCTACAAGCGCGACCTCAAGGACCTCGAGTCCCACCTCTTCGACAGCGGCCACTTCCTGCTCGAGGACCGACCCGACGAGGTCTTCCCGCTCATCCACGACTTCCTGACCCGCAAGCTCGGCTGATCGAAGCCGTTCGTGGGAGGCCCGGTCGCGACATCTGCAGCGGCTGGGCCTCACAAACCCTCAACGCTGTCCTGGACGTCCTCATTTGAAGTAGCCGATGCCAACGACGTTAGGCGGTGTAGAGGATCGCGGCGTGATTGTCGCGTCCTTCGTCAGGAAGGTCGCTCGCCTGGCAGGCAAGACCCGGTATCGAAAACTCCGACCGAGACGGTCCCTCTGAGGATGGGGTCGTTGCACACCTATTCCGCACGATCAAAGGAACCCCCATGTATACCGTCAACCCGTCCATCGATCGCCCTACCGTCGTACTTGTGCACGGCGCCTTCGCAGACTCCACAAGCTGGAACGGGCTGATTACCCTGCTTCGCACGGAAGGCTTCCCAACAATCGCCATGGCCAACCCGCTCCGCGGTGTTGCGCACGACGCGGCGCACCTGCGGGCGCTTCTCGAGACCATCTCCGGAGACATCGTGCTGGTCGGACACTCGTACGGCGGACTGGTAATCTCCGAAGCTGCCGACGGGAACGCTCAAGTCAAGTCTCTGGTCTTCATTGGCGCCTTCGCCGCATTGCCAGGGGAGAGCGCTGCGGACCTCTCTGGCAAGTTCCCAGGAGGCACTCTGGGCGAAACTCTCATCCCAGTCGCTCTCCCCGACGGTGCGACCGATCTTTACATCGCCCAGGACAAGTACCACTCGCAGTTTGCGGCGGATTCCCCGACGGAGGTCGCCGCCGTGATGGCAGTAACCCAGCGGCCTATCACGGAATCGGCGCTGAATGAGCCCGCGCGCCATGCATCGTGGAGGTCGAAGCCCTCCTGGTTCCTCTTCGGCTCCGAGGACAAGAACATCCCTGTCGAGAGCCACCGATTCATGGCAGAACGCGCGAACTCCCGTGGGACGGTAGAACTGGCTGGCGGCTCCCACACCGTGGGGATCCCCGAGTCTGCCCAGGTGGTCGAACTTATCCGAGAAGCAGCGGCCGGGTCGACCCGATGATGCGCTCCTAACCTCGGCGCTTCGTTAAGAGCTGTCCAAGGACTGGGCCGATCACCGAAGGAGTCCGGGAAGCCATCCGGGCCGCGCCCGGCTGGATCCCCGCCATCGACACCGACGGCGAGCTGCGGGACCATGCCGAGGTCTGCGAGATCACCGGATCGTTCGACGCCGCCGGCTGGCCGGAAGGCACAAGGTTTCTCGTCCGCCGGGAACGCCCGCACCCCGCCGCCCAGCTGTCGCTGTTCGACACCATCGAAGGGTGGCGGCATCAGGTCGTCGCCACCGACACCCCGCCCGGCAACGGCAGCATCCAATTCCTGGAGGCCCGGCACCGGGCCCACGCCCGCGTCGAGGACCGCATCCGCTGCGGCAAGAACACCGGCTCCGGCCGGTTCCCGTCCCGCATCTTCGCGATCAACCAGGCTTGGCTCCAGTTGGCCCTGACCGGCATCGACCTGCTCGCCTGGACCCAAACCCTGTTCCTGAACGGCGAGCTGGCCACCGCCGAACCCAAGAAACTGCGCTACCGGCTGCTGCACGTCGCCGCCCGGATCACCCGCACCGCCCCGGGATCAGAGAGCGAAGGAAAGCACGCATGAGTAATAGCCAGCAACGAGAAGAATGGCACGCCGGTGAGGAAGCGATGCACCGGCTGCTTCACGTGCCGCACGGTAGAAACCCGACGATCCACGGCCTGCCACAGGCATACGGGCAGTGGATGGCCGAAAGCCCGCTGCTCGCCCTGGGAGCCAGCGACCGCGACGGCCGGGTCTGGACGACCGTGCTCGGCGGTGCGGCGGGCGTCACGCGTCCGGTCGCGCCAGGGGTGCTCGTGGTGAGTTCGGCTGCGCATCTGACGTCGACTTCTGCAGAGCGGGGACGGGGATGGATCGGCCACGATCCCGTCCTCGAAGCGCTGTTCACCGATGGCAGCGCTGCGGCTGTGCAGAGGGACACGGAAGCAGGTGACCCGGACGGTCACCGACTCGTCGACCACGGGAAGAGGGGCAAACTCGTCGCCGGCCTCGCGATGAACATGGAGGACCGGACGCGGGTGAAGCTCGCCGGGCGCATGATCCGAGGCATCGTCCTCGACGGTCCGCAGGACGAGACCCGTGAGGCGGAGCCGGACCGGATGGACGTCCAGCTGGCCGTTGCCATCGATGAGACGCTCGGGAACTGCCCGAAGTACCTCAACCGGAAGGTACTCTGGCCCCACGAAGCGTCCCCGACACTGGTCGGCGATTCCCTCCCCCTGCCGCCCGAGGCGCTCGCCCTCATCGAGAAGGCGGACATCTTCTTCCTCTCGAGCCGGCACGGCGATGAGAGCATGGACACCAACAACCGGGGCGGATCTCCTGGGTTCGTGCGCGTGTTCAGCAACTCCGTCGAAGAGGGTGTGACGCTCATCTACCCCGAGTACTCCGGGAACCGGCTGTTCCAGACCCTCGGGAACCTGCACACCGACCCGGCCGTCGGCATCACGTTCCCTGATTTCGAGACGGGCGACGTCCTGTACCTGACAGGCGCCGCCGAGGTGCTCGTCGGCGCCGACGCTGCGGCAGCCCTGCCACACAGCTCGTTGGCCGTACGCGTCCGCGTCGAGGCCGCGCGCTTCGTCCGCGACGGCCTCCCCTTCCGGGGGCGGCTCCTCGACCCGTCGCCGTACAACCCTCCGGTGCGCCGGCTCGCTCGCGAGATCGAGGAGTCCGGGCAGGTGCCCCTGCGAACGACGGATGCCGAAGGTGGTGCGGCCGCTCTGGCGATCGCGACTCTCGTGGACAGCATTCGGATCGCACCGACGGTCTCGCGCCATACGTTCCGCCTTTCGCCGGCGCCTCGGTCGTCGGGCTCGGACCTCCCGCACTGGAGAGCGGGTGAGCACGTAACGATGGACTTCTCCGGTCACCTCGACCGGGGCTGGTCCCACATGCGCGATCACGACCCGATCTCGCTCAACGACGACTTCATCCGGTCGTTCACCATCTCGAGTGCACCGTCGGACGAGAGGGACGAGCTCGCGATCACGGTTCGCGATCATGGTCCGGTCACCCGACTCCTCGCGCGGTGGAGCCCAGGCACTCTGCTGCAGGCATCCGTCCTCGGCATCGACGCAGGAGCCGCGTCCCGAGCCGTCAACGGCGGTCCGGAATCTCCGGGCGGGGGCGATGACCTGGTCGTGGTTGCCGGCGGCGTCGGAATCACCCCGGTGATCGCCACCGCGCCGGCATTGCTAGCCGCCGGGCGCAAACTCCGAGTGCTCTGGAGCCTGCGAGCGGATGACCTGCCGCTGGCCGTCGACGTCCTGGATCGGGTCGAGGGGCTCGCCGCCGTGACGTCGCTGTTCGTCACGCCTGACGGGCGTGGATCGGTGACGTGGGACGAGCACACTCGTCTGCCGTCCGGAGTGGTCGTGCGGAACCGCAGGCTCGAGGAGGGCGACGTCCTGAGCGCCGGCGATCCTGCGCGGCGGAGGTTCATCGTGTGCGCGGGTCCCGCCCTTCGGGCTGCCGCCCTGGAATGGACGTCGGCGGAGGAAGTGGAGCTCGAGACCTTCGATCACTGACCGACTTGACATTCACATTGATGTGAATCTCTAGCCTAGAACAGTGACCTCGACATCCGACGAATCCCGCAGCCTAGCAGGCCTGACCGCGCCCCAGGCGGGCCCGCATCCGGGCATGGAACGTGCCTTCCGGCCGGGTGGCATGACGCTCGGAGTGACAACCCCGCTGGAGGGCTTCGCCGGCGCTTTGCCGCACATGAGTCGGCACGCCGAACTAGTGGAGCAGGCCGAGAAGGCAGGCTTCGCGACGGTATGGGTGCGCGACGTCCCGCTGGTGGACCCGAAGTACGGCGACGCGGGGCAGATGTTCGACGCGTTCACCTACCTCGGCTACCTAGCCGCACGGACGACGACGATCACGCTGGGCACGGCGGGCATCGTGCTGCCGCTCCGGCATCCGATCGACGTGGCCAAGGCGGCGGCGAGCGTGGACCAGCTCTCCGGCGGACGCCTGCTCCTCGGCGTGGCGACCGGCGACCGCGCCATCGAGTTCCCCGCTTACGGCGTGGATTACGCAAGCAGGGGCGAGCTTTTCCGCGAAAGCGTGAGCTGGCTGCGCGAACTCGCCGGGGACCATCCCCGCATCTCGTCGACGCTCGGGCGGATGGACGGCACGGACCTCGTGCCGAAGCCGTTCGCTCGCCGGATGCCCCTGTTCATGACCGGACGCGGTCAACAAGACATCGAGTGGATCGCAACCAACACCAACGGGTGGCTGTTCTACACCGTGCCCATCGAGCAGCAGGCACTCAACATCAAACGATGGCGCCGGCTAACCGGAAGGGCCGACGGGATCTTCAAACCGTTCCTGCAGGCAACCTACTTCGACATCACCGATGACTCGACGGCGAAGCCCCAGCCTATCCAGCTGGGCATGCGCCTTGGCCGTGAACCGCTGCTCGAGCTCTTGCAACGGTGGGAGCAGATTGGCGTGGATCAGCTCTTCATCAACTTCAAACAATCCACACGCCCAGTAACCGAGGTGCTCCACGAAATTGAAGAACACATCCTGCCACACTTCCCCGCCGGGCAAACCGCCGCGCTCACGCGCCCCATGCCGTGAACGCCTGAAAGGGGCCTCCCATGGCCGTATCGGATCTCTTCGAACCCCTCACGCTCCTGCATGGGCGATCGGCATCTGAAGCTCGGGGACACACTCGACCGACAGTTGAGCCATATGCCGCTCCCCCGCCTCACGCACGGTCATCCGATCGCTGTACGATGTTCCGGGCATCGGGGAATCGCGGTGCGGTGCCAGTGGCTCGTTCGATGATGCGGGCGATCATCTCCTGCGTCGTGCTGTTCTCGCCCGGCACGTTGGGCTTGCCGTCTCCGTGGTAGTCGCTGGCTCCCGTGACGATGAGGTCGTGCTCGTCCGCGATCGCCTGGAGCATGGCCTTGCCGTCGGGGGTGTTGTCCCGGTGATCGATTTCGAACCCGCCGAGTCCGGCCTCGATCAGCTCATCGATCTCTTTCCGCGAAAGGAAACTCTCTGGCCCGGAGGTCACCGGGTGAGCAGCGATGGCGACGCCGCCGGCGTTCGTGATGAGCCGGACTGCGGTCAGAGGGTCAGGGGCGTAAAGCGGCTCATAGTAGCGCGAACCAGGATCGAGAATCTCGGTGAATGCTTCACCCCGGGTGGATACGATGCCGCGCGCGACGAGCGCGTCGGCGATGTGGGGGCGGCCGATTGTCGCACCTTCGGGCGCCGCACTGATCACATCGTCCCAGCGGATGTGGTGGTCCTTCCCTATCCTGCGGACCATCCTTTGAGCACGCTCGACGCGATCGCGACGGATGCGGTCAGCTTCTGCGCGCAACGGCGCATTGTCGGGATCGAACAGGTACGCAAGCATGTGCAACGTCCGTAACTCGGTCTTCATGGAGAGCTCCATCCCTGGGAGGAACGTCATCCCCAACCCGAGCGCGGCACCGGCAGCCTCACTCCACCCCGAAATCCGGTCATGATCGGTGAGCGCGGCCGTGCGCACCCCGTGTGCGAACGCGCAACGCATCACTTCCGCCGGCGATTCTGTCCCATCGGAATGCACCGAGTGCAGGTGCAGGTCCGCCAAACCCGCGCTCCTAAACGGAGAATCACCGCCATCGCTTCGGACCGACTGCGAGCTCATCACCATATCTGCATTCCTTCTCTCACCCGGCCATCACCGTCGCCGGTAAGCTATTCTGAAACCTTCACATCCATGTGAAGTCAAGTTATACGAGAAGTCGTGATGACGATTAAGGAGTTGTCCGAGCGGGTCGGCATGAAGGTCGGGCTGGAGGCCGCCGTCGTTCTCTGAGACGCGAGAGGCTTCCGCGCCTCATCTGGTTGTGGGACACATGCTGGTCGTCGCCATCCTGCTCATCGCCCGGGCACAGCAATACGTCACGTCCGACCTCAGCAGCATCTACAACGCGACGCCAATCATGGCAGCGGTCATGGCTGGCGTGATGTTCCGGGTCGAGACGCACACGAAGACGCAGATCCCCAGGGTGATCCTCGGGATTCTAGGCGTCGTCGTCGTTGTCGCGCGCTGACCAGGCCTGCTCGCCAGAATCGACTGCGGAGCCGCCGTCGCCGCGACGACCCAGCAAAGATGCGCCCCTCCCCGCTGTGTAGGCCGATCAGACGCTGCCAGGTCGGACGAAGTACGGCCAGCCCCGCAGGTGATTGATGAACCGTTCACTCAGCCCGCCCTCGCGAAGGAAGCCTGCTGTGACCGGCAGTTGGGGGCTCGCGTACTCCGGATCGGCGGCAAGTTTCTTCGGGCACTCCCTGTCCAGGATGCCGGCGCGACCAACGAGGACGAAGTCGCATCCGTCGTCGAGCATCTGCGCGGCGCGACGAGCGCTGGTGACTCTGCCTGCCGCCCCGACGCGGACGCCCTTCCGAGGAATCTCGGTGAACACGCTGAGCATCGTCCGACCTCGGTACTTTCCCTCGTCGACGATCTGACCGTAATTCCACAGCGCCAGATCGAGGTAATCGATCATCTCCCGGCGAAGAATCTCGGCGGTGATCTCCTGCAACTCCTCCAGACGAAGCCCGTACCGCTCGATCGAGAGACGCCACCCTATCTGGAAATCCGGACCCGTCTCCCGGCGAATGCCCTCTATCACTTCCATGGTGAATCGCGCCCGGTTCTCCATGCTGCCGCCGTACTGATCGGTGCGATCGTTCATCAGGGGGGACAGGAACTCTGACAGGATCCAGCCGAACGCCCCATGCACCGAGACACCGTCGAAGCCCGCTCGCTCGGCCCGTTTCGCCGCCGCGATGAAGTTGTCGCGGATGCGCTGCACCTCTTGCGTCGTCAGTGCTGCGACTCCCGGCAGTGTCCGGCTGGAGGCAGGTGCGGGCGTCCCTCCGAACATCGGGTTCGCGCGGTGCCCGGCATGGTGGAGCTGGACCGCGGAGAGTCCGCCACCGTTGCGGACAGATGTCGCCGCCTCAGACAGACCGGGCAGGTGGGCGTCGCTGAAGATGCCCGGCTGCCGGGCGCAGGCGATGGCGCTCTCCTCGATGATCGTGGCGCTCGTTTGAATCAGACCGTAGCCGCCCGTCGAGAGTTGACGGATCCAGTCCTGGTCGAACGAGGAGAGGAAGCCGCCGACCTCGCTCTGCTGATTGGTGAGGGGCGCCATCATGATGCGGTTGCGCATCGCCGGGCCATGAAGAAGGGGCAGAGGGTCGAATAGATCCGAAACGGTCATCGGGTAGTTCTCCAGTTCATGGGGAGGAGACGAGCACCAACACGGGCTGGACCATCTCCGGTGGCCGCGCCTCAACCAGAGTGACACCTTCACATCAATGTGAATGCAAGCCGTGATTCCTGACCGAGCCTCTGCCTGCGGGCGTTCTGCCGCAGACGAGCCAGGCACTCGGGTCTCCGATTCGATCGCCGGTCAAACCGTAACGATCTACGCACCTACCACCATGCTGACCGCGATCTCCTTCTCCGTTTGGACGAGCCACTGGCCCCGACGGCACCTTCTCATCGTGGCCTTCGGCGGATTCCTCATCGCGAACTTGGTGACGGCGATTTCGCTCGATTGCACCGTCACGATGATCGCCCGTTTCATCGCGGGAGCCGCCTCCGGCGTCACCTGGAGCATTCTCGGCGGATACGCACAGCGCATCACCCGGGCGCCCTGAAGGGACGGGCGCTGGCATTCGCCTTTGCCGGCACCCCCGTCGCACCCTCCCTCGCCGTCCCACTCGGTGCCTCGCCCACTGCCCGTCGGTCACGTCGCTGGGACACGACTTTCGCCACGCCAGCCAAACTTCACCGGCAAGCGGTTGGTCGTGACCGGGATTCGTCTTTCGGCCGCTGCTCGACTCGGTCCGGGTCCGCCGGGCGTTGATGATCATGGCGTCGGCGTCCGGAACGCCGGTGCCCTCGATCGCGCGGCTGGTCGCGGCGCATGAGGACACCGTCCGCGACGTGATCCACTTGTTCAACGAGATCGGGTTACGCGCGCTGGAGCCTATTGGGCCTTACGAGAGCCCTTCACATCGCTTCTTGATGTTGCTGCGGGAGACTCGGGCGGTAGCCGCTGGCGGGTGAGCACTCTTGGACCCTGGACGTTGAGTCCTGCACTGAGTGGGTGTTTTGGAGGGCTTCGGTTCGGGCTTGGCGGCGGGCTGGTCCACCGCGGGTGAGGCGGCGCAACATCTGGTTGATCGCGGCCCAGCGGATCAATTCTTCGCACACAGTCGGGTCACGTTCGTAGTCGCGCGCTAGACAACTTTCGAGTTGGGGGTCTGGCGCGATTCCATTGTGATGCTTGTGGGTGATCGTCTCGGTGGGCTGGTGTCGGGTCTGCTTGATCGCATGCGATATGGCGACGGTGGTGGCGTTGACCAGGCAGAACGAGAGCGACGAGGCTGTGGCGATGGCAGATCCCGTACGCGTGCGGCGGCTGAGCGACCAGGAAGGTCAGCAGCTGCTGCGCATCACTCGCAGAGGTACTGGTTCACCGATCCGATTACGGCGGGCGATGGTCGTCCTCGCGTCGGCCGGCGGGAACACCGTGCCCGCGATCGCGCGTCTCGTGCAGGCCGACGAGGACACGATCCGGCAGGTCATCCACCGGTTCAACGAGATGGGGATGGCCAGCCTGGACCCTCGGTGGGCGGGTGGCCGTCCCCGCCTGATCAGTCCCGATGACGAGCAGTTCATCGTCACGACGGCCAACACCCGCCCTGAAACCTTGGTGCGGCCGTTCACCCGGTGGAGCGTGCGCAAGCTCGCCGATCACCTCGGTTCGCAGGCCGCTCGCCCGATCACGATCGGGCGGGAACGGCTGCGGCAACTGCTGCTCAAGCACCAGATCTCCTTTCAGCGGACCAAGACCTGGAAGGAATCGAACGACCCGCAGCGGGACGCGAAACTTGCCCGTATCGAGCATGTGACCAGCCAATTTCCGCAACGGGTGTTCGCGTTCGACGAGTTCGGGCCCCTGGTGATCCGTCCGCAGGCCGGTTCCGGCTGGGCACCTCGAGGCCACCCCCGGCGGTTGCCCGCGAACTACCACAAGCTGCACGGCGTCCGGCAGTTCCACGGCTGCTACAGCGTCGGCGACGACCAGCTCTGGGGCGTCGTCCACCGGCGCAAGGGCGCCATGAACACCCTGGCCGCGCTCAAGTCGATCCGCCGGCAACGGCCGGACGGCGCACCGATCTACGTCATCCTCGACCCGAAGAACTGGCGTTCACAGCGCCTACGATGTGACCTTGAGCCGCTGCGACACGCTGTTGCACCTGGTGGCAACCGGCGTCTACCTGGACCGCGACCGTCAGCACGACAGTCTGTGGGTATGGGTCGTAGAGCAACTGATGCGCACCCGCCAAACGCCGAACGGCAGGATCATCCGTTGTGGGCGGTGCTCGATCCTTTGCCGGCCCTGCTCGCGCTCAAGGCCGGGAGCCTTGCGGCGGTCGCCGCTGGAAACGACACCCTGCTGCTGCGGCTACTTCGCGAACCCACGCGGCGGGATCCCACGTGGCCGGATCGCGTTGCCGCGCTGGATGTCCTGCACGATGCCGGGTTCTCGACCACGACGTGATCAACCTGCTGATCGCCGCCGCTCCCGTCGTCCGGCCATCGGGCGGACAACCCGAGTCACGAACGGTCGCGACGGCCCGTCCGAAGCCACAGAGATCAAAGAAGGCTCGGCGACCCGCGGGCCAACGGGCAGCGACCGCGCGGCGACGGTCGGCGAGCTGATGGCAGCGCAGCAGTTCACGGAAATGCTGCACCAACTGCCGCAACATCAAGCCGGTGCCACACTCAAACGGGCCACCGACCAACAGCGACCGGCCCTGGCGCCAAAGAGACAAAACAGCGCTGCCGGGCCGATAATTCGACCGGGCAGCGCCGTGGCGACGAAACTCACTCAAACTGAACCCGGGGCAGTCCCGTCACCCGGTCCTGGCTTTCTTGCATGCCTTGAACGGCGACGGGTGCTGACTTGCCGCCGAGTTCAAGTTGGCGTTTCAGTGCTGGGCGGGGACGATCAGGTCGGCTGCCTTTTCCGCGATGGCCAGGACGGTGGCGTTGTTGTGGGCGGAGATGGGTGTCGGCATGATGGAGGCGTCCGCGATGCGCAGCCCGCTCACTCCGATGACCCGGAGGTTCGAGTCGACGACCGCGTCGGCGTCATTGCCCATGCGGCAGGTGCCCGCTGGATGCCAGAAGGGCTGAATGCTGTCGCGGAGGTAGACGGCGCATTCTTCGTCACTCCGAACGTCGGGCCCGGGCAGTAGTTCTTCCTCGTGCCAGGCCATCCGCGCGGTGATCCTGCGTACGGTGCGCAGAATCTTGATCATGCGGTCGATGTCCGAAGGGCCGCCCAGGTAGTTCGGATCGACCAGGGGCTGGGTGTCGATGTCGCGCCCGGCGAGCCGGACGGAACCGCGGGCCGAGGGTGTCATCAATGCGAAAGCCACGGTGACACCCTTCTGCGGTGCACCGCCGTCGGCTGAGGGAAGCGGGTAGTCGAGGAACACGGCTTCGCCGTCCGGGTCGGGTTCCGCGGGGTCGGTGCGGAAGCGGAGCACGAACCGGTCCACCAGCCCGGGGCGGCTGGGAGCGGGACCCGACGGAGAGGTCCGCACGACGTGCAGCGCCTGAGGGTGCTCATGGAGGTTGGCTCCGACACCCGCGACGTCGGCTCGTACCTCGATGCCCATCTCGCGCAGGTGGGCGGCGGGGCCGATGCCCGAGACCATCAGCAGGTGCGGGGAGCCCAACGCTCCTGCCGAGAGCACCACCTCTCCGGCGGTTTCTGTCCGTGTCGGTTGCCCCTTCACGGTGAACTCGACTCCGCTGCAGCGCCGGCCCTCCATGACCAGACGGTGGACAAGTGCGTCGGTGATCACGGTCAGGTTGGGACGGTCGAGGTGAGGCCTGATGTAGGCGTCTGCGGCGCTTTGCCGTCTCCCTTCGATGCCGGTCAGATCGTGCCAGCTGACGCCGGTCATGTCGGCTGCGTTGAGATCGGCACTCACCGGGTGTCCCTCCGCCACGGTCGCGGCGAACGCGGCGTCCAGGAGCATCCCCGTCCTGGCCGGAGGGGTGACAAGCATGGGTCCGTCGGTGCCGCGGTAGGCGGCGTCCCGGCCGGGCGCGGACTCACTGCGTTTGAAGTACGGGAGGAGGTTGTCGTAGTCCCATCCCTTGGCTCCCGCTTCTACCCACTTGTCGTAGGTCGCGCGATGGCCACGTACGTGCATGGAAGCGTTGATCCCGCTCGAACCGCCGAGGACTTTGCCCCGCGACAGCAGGAAGACGGTGTTGCCTGCAGACCGCTGCGGGACGGTACGGGTGCCCCAGTCCACCTCCGAACCCAGAAGCCGGCTCCAGGCCCGCCAGTCGGCCATCTCCGGCACCGCGTCAGCCGGGCCGGCCTCCAGCAGGAGCACCCGTCGCGCGGGGTCGGCCGACAACCGATTGGCTAGCACGCAACCCGCGCTGCCTGCCCCCACCACGATGTAGTCGTACACGACAAATCCCCCCAAATTTTCCCTACGATCGAAGCTTTGACGAGGCTAATCCGAACCAAATGGTTTGGCAAGTAAACTTGAGGCATGCGTGCAGCAGGAGAGGCCACTCGCCAGCGGATCCTCGCGGAGGCCAAGAAGGAGTTCGCCGAGCACGGGCTCGCCGGAGCCCGGATAAACCGCATCGCTACCAACGCACAGGCGAGCAAGGAACGCCTCTATGCCTACTTCGCGACCAAGGAGGAGCTCTTCGACGCCGTGTGTGTCGAAGTCATTCAGTCGACCGCCGACGCGGTGCGGTTCAGTGCCACCGACGTGCCGGGCTTCGCGGGGCGCCTCTTCGACCACTATGTAGCGGAACCCGACACCGTCCGCCTCTACGATCGCATCAGCCTTGACGGAAGCGGCGACTTCCGCCTTCACGCTGCCCGCGTCTACCAAGACAAGGTCGAGGACCTGCAGCGCGCCCAGAAAGCCGCGGACATCGACCAGTCCTGGGATCCGACCATCCTGCTCAGCATGCTGCTCGGGATCGTCCGGCTGATGACAACCGAACGCCGGCTGCCGGGATCAACCTCCGAGGCGCGACCGAACCGCCAGGAGCTCCGAGCGGCCGTGGTGCGCGCCGCAGAAAAGCTCGTTCAGCCTATGGCTGACGTCGCTCCGCCGCGGGACTGTCAAGAAAACGGCTCTGGCGCTCTTTCGGTGGCGAGCGTGGGTGATCTCAGTTGAGGAGGATGCGGTGGCGTAGCAGGTTGAATCCGGCTCGGCCGTGCATCTGACGCATGATCCGCTTGGTTTTGGTGTTGACGCCTTCGATTCCGCCGTTGTGGTAGGGCATGGTCACGGCGGCGTGGACGGCGTCGTGGTCGAGTTCGAGGCCACGGGCAAACGTGTGCAGGTGGGGCAGGTCGGCCGCCCGGACGGTGTCGATCTATGTGTCCAGGCGTGCGCTGTTGGCTTCGCCTGGTTGGAGCAGGGCGGCGAACGAGTCGACGAGACCGGTGAGTCGATCATTTCGGAGCAGGCGGTGGTCAGCTGGTGGCGGTGTTCGCGCTGGTTGGTGAGGTGATCGGGGTGGGTCAGTACGAGGCTGGTCAGCCGGCGTGGCGACATCGGTGGGCGGTCGCCTTCGACGCGGCCTTGGGTGATGTAGCGGACGAGCAGGTTCATGCTGCCGGCATATCCGAGGGCTTTGATCTCCTTGAACAGTTGCAGGTTGCCGATTGCGGGTTCTTGTTCGCGGCGGCGGCGCAGGTGTTCTCGATACGGGTCGACCAGCGTCGGTCGGTATTGGGGAGCTCGTTGCAGGCGTTCGGGTTCGGCGGCGCGGGCGTAGCGTTTGACGGTGTTGAGCGACACGTTCAGCCGGCGAGCGCACTCGAGAAGGCCGACGTTCTGATCGAGCAGGGCGTGGATTTGCTGCCAACGCTCCCGGGTGCTTTGAGCCCGAGGTCCGTCCTGCATGCGGCCGGCCTTGGCCCAGCACACGCTGTGCGCGGCGACCTCTTTACCGGCGGCTTCGCCCAGGCCATGCCACAGATGCCACCGGTCGGCGACCTGGATCGCGTCGGGCAGGGCCCGGCGGACGGCTTGGCGTAGGCGCCGGAACGGTCCCGGCAGACCACCTCGACGCCGGGGTGTTCTCGAAGCCAAGCTTCCAGGGTGTCGGCGTTGCGGTCGGGTAACATGTCCGCCCGCCGCCGTGTCTGCGCATCGATCAGCACCGTGGCATAGCGCTGTCGCCGCCGCAGCGCGAAATCGTCGACCCCCAGCACCCGCGGGACCTGCAGCGCGTCACGGGGCATCCGCAGCAGTGCCCGCAGGCTGGCATGCCGCGACAACGGCATCGACAGCTTCGCCAGCAACCGGGCCGAACCACGCCCGGCCAACTCACGCGCCACCACATCCACGAGAGCCTGAAGACGTGGGGTCCGCCGTTGATATCGCTGCAAGACGCCCGGGACCTGCTCACGAAACGTCCGGCGGCATCCGGATGTCCGGCAGACCAGCCGCCGCACAGAAACCACGATCTGCACCCGCCGCCCGTCGACGGGCACATCACCCACCGTTCGCTGATGCAAGCTGTGCACCCGTTCGGTCGACGCGCCGCAATCCGGACATGCGGCCGCTACCCGCCCTCACCATGATTCTGTCGCCGGCGTCCTCGATCTTCTCCATCACCAAAGGCGCCAGCCCACCGAACACCGTCCCTACAAGATCATCACAGGCACACCGACATAACTATCCACCATGGACGCGAGCGCACTGCGCTACCACCGAAAGAGCGCCAGAGCCGTTTTCTTGACAGTCCCGTGTGCCGCCCAACGTTGGCGTTGCTGCTAAAGAACTCTCGCAAGTGGCGGGTGGGGATGCGGCCCTTGATGTCGAGGCCCGAGGGTGTGGTCACCGCTGCTCGGCGGTGACCACACCCTTAGGGACAGCCTTATCGTGTGAATCGGGTGTTCGACAATACCGATCAGCCCGTCGTGCACTGCCAGGTGTCGGTGACGCAGAGCGTGATGTTCACGATATGGTCGGCTGAGCGACGGAAGCCGAACCCATTACTGACCGACATTTCGCCTTGAGTGGTCGGGCCGGTGTGCCACCAGACCGTTGCTGGCCTGCCGGTGGAGTTCCCCATCGACACGTAAATGCCGCCGAGGGCCGGGTCGTTCTCGTAACGTGCAACAATCTGGCCGCTGGCGACCCTGACCTCTCCACCGTCTTCGGCAAACGCGGGCGAGGCAACTACTGTCGAACCGAGCACGGCGGTCACTGATGCCACCACCGCACCAGCAATAACCCTGCGTTTGATCTTGCTGGCCATCGATTACCTCCAACAGGTCGAGGGCTGCCGCCTCAGACGAGGCGAGCCTGCCCTTTTCATAGACAAACGTGACGGACGGCCATGCCTTCAGTCCGAATTGTTGAAGCGTCAGACACATGGAGCTTTTTTGTCCTGCGTAGTGGGTTGCTTCGATGTGGTGCAGGAGGAGGATGGATTGCACGATGGTGGTCGCTGGCGTGGCAGTAGCGCAGCTTGGCCAGGATTTCTGAGTCTTGAGGAATGTGATCGCGCGTTCGCCGCGGGCGTGGTTGACGGCCTTCTGTCGGCGTGGCAGCTTCGGCCGGAACCGGCGCCGTTCGAACGGGGTTCGCATACCGCCGCCGTCTCCATCAAACCCGGGGCGCGCCGAGTTCTGCGAGTGAGGCTGCTAGTGGATGTGGTTGGCCGGTCAGGGCGGCGAGCGCGGCGGCGACGGCGGGCAGGTTGGCTTTGATGTATTTGGTGGTGGGCGCGCTTTTCTTGTCGGTGTGCCCGGCGTAGGCGCGGGCGATGCCGTAGCCGAAGTTGCGTTCGACCCAGGTCAACGTGGTGTGGCGTAGTCGTCGCCTCCATGCATCTCGGTGCGCTGGCCTGGTTCGTTCTGGAGCAGACGACTGAGCAGCGCGAGGCTCGGCCCCGTCCGTCGAACGGGGCCAGCCCAGCTGGCTTCGAGCGAGCCATTCAGTCGGAGGCTTCGACTTCGGAGAGTGCATTTGTCGGACGCGCGAGTGGGTGGGTGCCGCCGAAGACTTGGGTGAAGGCCCAGGCGACGTCAGTCACGCCGTAGGGCGCGATGTAGGTGGCCGTGGCCCCGAACTTGTTGAGTCGGTGACCGGCGAACGCCGCCGCGAGCACGGGCGAGCGGGTGACACGTTCGACGTTGGTGATCGTCGTGTGTCGGAACCAGTGCGTGCTCAGGCCGACCTCGTCAGCCCACGCCACGTTGCGGTGTACACGCTCCCACAGGCCATCGAGCCTGCGCCGGGTCCACGAGTAGATCGGGCATGAGGGTTGCAGTAGGTATTCCATCATGAGCTGGGACACGGGTTGTTCGCGTACGGTGCTGCCCTTTTCGTCGAGCAGGACCGTTTGGCGAGCGGGGTGCAACTTTTCAGGAGTTAGGTTGAGTAGCCCTTCTCGCCGGCACGCGGTTTCGAGCAGGAGTCGGAGCAGTCCGGTCTCCTCGTCACGTACCGCGTTGAATACGTCGGCTACCTGATCGTCGGTGAGCGCCGTTCGTCGGCTGTCTCGCCGTGGTGGCTTGTGGACGGCCCTGGCGGGATTGTGCAGAAGGTGCCCGTCGGCGATGGCGGTGTCGAACAGACGACGGCAGGCGGCGATGGCGTGTTCCCTGGCGCTGGCTCCGTTGACCGAGGTGCTGCGCCTGATCGCCATCGCCTGAGCCCAGACGCCGAGTTCGGTGATGTCCGAGACGGCGAGTTGGTCGATTTTGCGGTGGCCGTGCCGTTCCGCCAGCAGCTGCAGGTAGTAGGCGTAGAGGTCACGGCTGCGTGGTGCGAGGCCGACCAGCGCTCTCGGGATAGCTTCCTCGACCGACGGGACTCGCCTACGCATCGTGGCTCCCAGCGAGGCTGACGTCGACGGTCGTGCCCGCAGGCCACGGCAACGGCCGGTCGAGGCGGCCGTCCTCGCCGATGACACGGCGCACGGACATGCCGCGGATGGCGGGCAACGCCCTCGGCCCCTGCCGGCCGGCGGGCCGCTCCGGAGCGATCGCGCCCTCGGACGGGCGCGCTGACACCTGTGGTGGTTCGAAACGAGTCATACCGATCTCGTCGGTCACCGCTGAGCGGCAACGTAGGTTGCCGACCGGTTGCCATGCGTCCCCGCAACCCGCTCGAACACGGAAGCGTGTGACGGATGCGCCAGAAACGTGCCTCAAGCGGCGCTCTAACACAAAAAATCGGGTCTAAGCCTTCGCTTAAACCCGACATTTGGTACAAAAGTGTCCGGAGGGGGACTTGAACCCCCACGCCCGATAAAGGGCACTAGCACCTCAAGCTAGCGCGTCTGCCATTCCGCCACCCGGACCTGCATGTTTGGACCGTTGAGGGCCGACTTCTGTCGGCGTCCCAGCGGGCCGCACAGGAGAGAACTTTACACGGCCCTCCGGAGGGGTTGAAGCAGGGGTGGGGGTGGGACATTCCGGGGCATTCGTCGGGGGTGCCGGCTGGGGTCTGGTGTTGGGTTCCGGTTGGGGGCAGCATGGCCTTCGTGTCGGAATCGTCCCCGCTCGCGGCTGTGTGGCAGCGGGCCCATGCGCTGGTGTCCGCGGGGGATCTGGCGGGGGCCCGGGCCGTGCTCGAGCATGGGGTGGAACTGGGGAGGGTCAATCTTTCCGAGGATGATCCGGGTGTTTTGCGTACGGCCTTCGAGCTGGGGGTCGTGCTGCAGCGTGGGGATGATCCGGTGGGGGCTCGGCGGGTGCTTGAGGAGGCGTACGCGGCTGGGCAGTGGCGGTTGGGGGACGCTGATCCGCTGATGGTGCGGATCTCGCACGACATCGGGGTCGTGGCCGAGGAGCTTGGGAATCGGCATGAGGCTCGGAAGGCCTTTTCGCGGGTTGCGGAATTCGGACCGGCGGTTCTTGGGGATGAGCATCCGGCGGTGGTGAAGGCTCGGGCCTACCTGGGGGCGGACACGACGGGGCGCGGCGGGAGCCGGTCGGGCGAGGGCCAGGTGGCCACTCCCCCGGTGTCGCGGTTCGGCGGCGAAGAGCAGATCGGGCCCGTGGGGAGCGGCAGGGCCGGCGGGACGGCGCGGGAGCGGCCTCTGCCCCTGGTCGTGGGACCGCCTGCTGTCGAGCAGCGTGTCGGGGTCGGTCCGGTGACAGCACCGCTCAGAGGGGCGCTTGAGGAGCCGACGGTTCTGCAGCCGGTCGTCGTGCCGCGTCTGGGGGCGGAGAGGGGCACGCACGGGCAGCGGAAAGGGCTGGGCGTGTTCGCGGCTGTGGCGGCGGGGGTGGCCGCGGTTTTTGCTGTTGCAGCGTTGGTGGTTGTGCTGGCTGGTCAGGTGGGGGGCTCGGGTGGGGAGTCCGATGTGCCAACTCTTGTGGGGGACGCGCCTCTCGACGTGAGGCTCAGCGACAGGGGTTCGGCGATCGGGGTGTCCTGGAAGGATCCGACGGCGGGGACTGTGTCGTTCATGGTCATCATGGGGCGGCCGGGGGTTGAGCTGAAGCCCGCGGGGACGCTGGGACCTGGGCAGACGTCGTTCGAGATGAGCGGGTTGAATCCGTCGTTGGATTACTGCTTCGCGGTGGTGGCCGTGTACCAGAGGGATCGGTTCGCCACGTCGCCGCAGACGTGCACACGGCGAGCCAACGCTACTCCGCGATAGTTCGCGTTCACCCACAGCGAAGCTTGATCACTTAGCGCGACCGGGGTTATCCACAACCGTGACGGTCCGGGTGTCGGCATCCATCGCCATCCCCCTATGATGGCCAGCGTCCTTGACCACCAGGTGCCACACCTCACGGGGGAGGGAAACGGCCGTGACCAGCCAAGTTGAGCAAGTTCCGCAGCGCCGTCGGTGGCGCCGGGGCTACCTGGTCACGATCGCTACCGTCCTGAGCCTCGCGGGCGGGGTCGGGCTGACCGTGCTGGGCCTCGGGTCGGCCGATCAAGCGGTGGCCAGCTTCGACGCGGCGTCGTGGGTGTGGAGCAGGTCGCAGGGCGAGGCGGCGCGCATCAACGGGGTGACCGCCAAGGTGGACACTCGGGTCGACGTGGCCAAGGCCCGTGGGCATGACCTTCAAATCGTGCAGAACGACCGGTTCGTGATTCTGCGCGACGTGAACACGGGCGCGGTCGGGTCGATGGATCTGACGACCCTTCAGGAGTATTGGAACGCCTCCACGACCTCGGGCATCGGGGTGCGGGTCGCGTTGCACGAAGACTCGGTGTTCGTCATCGACGCTGTGCAGGGGCAGGTGCAGCAGCTCGACCCGCGTACGTTGGGGGCGCTCGGCGGTCCGTTGCGGTTCGCGCCGGGCATCGCGGGTGGCGTGTTCGACGGTGAGGGCAAGCTGTGGGTGGCGGCGCCCAGCGAGGGCACGGTCACGGCGATCACGCCGGCTCCGACCGCTTCGGGGGCTCCGGCGGCAGGTCCCCAGCGCGTACGGACCGAGTCCGTGGCCGAGCCGTTCCATGATCTCGCTCTGAGCACGTTGGACGACGGCGTGGCGGTCCTCGACCGTACGACCAATGCGTTGCACACCGTGCGCAACAGCCAGAAGGGTAAGACCAGCGTCACGCTGCCGCTCGCGGGGCCGGGGACGCTGCCCGCGCATGTCGACGGCAAGCAGGTGCCGGTGACCGTGCCTGACTCGCGTCATGTGTACGTGGTGGGTGACGAGGGGCTGCGCGGCGAGTTCGTGGTGCCGGGCGAGAGCGACGGCATGCAGCCGGCGGTGGCGTGGCAGGGCTATTTCTACGTGGCCGACGCTGACGGGGCCGTGCGCGTGTTCGATTCGGCGGGTAAGCGGCAGAAGGACATCACGTTCCCGTCGCCGGGTGGGCCGCTCGAGCTGGAGGTTCGTGAGGGCTACCTGTTCATCAACGCGCCGGGGTCGTCCACGGCCCGGGTCGTGGACGGGTCGCACGGGGTGCGCACCGTGGACAAGTACGCCGATGACGTGCTCGGGGGCGATCCGTCGCCGGCTCCGCCGAAGCCGCCGGAAGCGCCGCCCAAGCCGAAGAAGCCGGTGGTGAGCAAGCCGAGCGCGCCGCGGAACGTACGGGCGGCGGCCGGCAACGCCGAGGCGCGGGTGACGTGGCAGGCCGCACGGGACAACGGGGCGGTCGTCACGCGCTATCTCGTGGCGGGGGCGGGGCGGACGTTCCAGGTCGGCGCCGACCAGCGGGCGCTGACCGTGACCGGTTTGGTGAACGGGGAGACGTACGAGTTCTCGGTGCGGGCGGTCAACCGCAAGGGCGAGGGGCCGGCGCGTACGAGCAACTCGGTGCGGCCGACGGCTGAGGTGCCTGACGCGCCGACGGCGGTGACGGCGGAAGCACGGCCGGACGGGTCGGTCGCGGTGAGCTGGCCGGCGGCGAACGGGCAGGGGCTGAAGATCCGGCGGTACACGGTGACGGCGATCTCCGAGGGCGGCAGCGCTCCGATCGGTGAATCGGCCAAACCGGGCCTGGTCGTGAAGGACCTTAAGTACGGCAAGCAGTACGCGTTCACGGTGGTGGCGGTCAACGAGCGCGGGGCCGGGTCGAAGGCGTCGCCGGTCAGCGACAGTGTCGTGCCGTTCACGAAGCCGGGACAGCCGGGCGGGGTCGACGCGGCGACCGTGGGCGATCAGGCCGGGACGATCGCGGTGGCGTGGGAACCGGCCGACGACAACGGACGGCCGATCACGAAATACGTGGTGAGCGCGGGCGGGAAGACGACCGAGGTCACCGAGGGCACGTCGGCGACGCTGAACGGGTTCGGGGCGGGAACGACCGTCGCGGTCGAGGTGCGGGCGGTCAACGAAGCCGGCGAGGGCGAGGCGGGGCGGGCCACGGCACGGACGGTGGCGGCGCCGCGGGTGACGGTGACCGGCGTGAACCCGACGTTCAACACGGCGACGGTCTCGATGAGCGTCGACGCGGGCGGCGGCACGGCGACCTGCTCGGTGGTTGCCTCCGGCGGCGGGGGCACGGCGTCGGGCAACTGCACGAGCCTGAAGGTGGCGAAGCTCAAGCCGAGTACGCGGTACACGTTCACGGTGACGGCCAAGAACGCGGCGGGGGAAGTGACGGCCAAGCCGGTGGCGACGACCGATGCACTGTTCGGGACGGCGACCTGCCGTAACGGCGAGAACGGGGACACGGCTACCTACTGCGACGAGGACCGGTCCGGGCGCAACGGCAACGAGATCTTCAGCGTGACCCGGCAGGACAACGACCGGCAGGTCGGCTGGGCCAAACCCGGCACACGGCTGCAGGCGTACTGCAAGAAGGCCGGCGAGGACGTGGACTCGTACATCTACAACAAGCAGAAACGCAGCACCTGGTGGGTGCAGGTGAACTACGGCGGCAAGAACTTCATCCCGTGGGCGTGGCTCAACCTCGACGGCGGGGACGACCTCGACGACCTGCCGGCCTGCTGAGGGTTGATCGTGACGGAACCACTGCCGCCGCACCACATCCGCGGCTTCGCTGAGGTGGCGGACGCGCTGGCCGAACGGGTCGGCGCGGTCGTGCTGGGCAAACCCGAAGTGGTGCGGCTCGCGTTGACGGCGTTGTTCGCGCAGGGGCACGTGCTGCTCGAAGACGTGCCGGGGGTGGGCAAGACGACCCTGGCGCGGGCCCTGGCGGCGTCGGTTCAGGGGCAGTGGCGGCGGATTCAGTTCACGCCCGACCTGCTGCCGTCGGACGTGTCCGGGGTGACGATCTTCAATCAGGCGTCGCGGGGGTTCGAGTTCCATCCGGGGCCGGTGTTCGCGAACATCGTGATCGCCGACGAGATCAACCGGGCGTCGCCGAAGACGCAGTCGGCGCTGCTGGAAGTCATGGAGGAGCGGCGGGTCACCGTCGACGGGGTGCCGCATCCGGTGCCGCAGCCGTTCCTGGTGGTGGCCACGCAGAACCCGGTCGAGATGGACGGCACCTATCGGCTGCCGGAGGCGCAGCTCGACCGGTTCCTGGTGAAGCTGTCGGTCGGCTACCCGAGCGAAGAGGTCGAGGTCGAGGTGCTGCGCGGGGCGGCGCTGCGCTCCCCCGACACGATCGAGCCGGTGACCGAGACGGCGGTGATCGGCGAGATGGTGAAGATGGCCACGCGGGTGCACATCGCGGACCCGCTTTACGCGTACGCGGTGCGGTTGGCGGCCGCGACACGCAACCATCCGCAGGTCAGGGTCGGGGTGAGCCCGCGCGGGGTGATCGCGCTGACTCGGGCCGCGTGCGCCTACGCGTTGATCAACGGGCGGGGCTACGTTCTGCCCGAGGACCTCAAGACCCTCCTGGAACCGGTCTTCGCCCATCGGGTGCTGCTGTCGGCGGACGCGCAGCTTCGCGGGGTGACGGCGGAAGAGGTTCTGCGGGACGCGGTGCGCTCGGTGCCGGTGCCCCTGCCCGACAGCAACCGAGCACCGGCCGGGGCGTGAACACTCCCCCGGCCGACGGAGAGCCGCCGCTGCCGGTCGGCAGCGCTCCGCCGACCGGCGGCGGCCCCTCCACACCCGCGCCCAAGATCGGCCGGGGTGGGGGCGGTCAGAGCGAGGGCAGCCCGGGCAGAGGTGGGGGGAACGCGCGGAAAGTTGCCCTGGCCGCGCTGCGCAGGTGGCGGCGGGCGGCTGGGATCACCGGGCGCGGCTACGGGATTCTGCTGGCGACGGTCCTGCTGACCGGCGTCGGGTTCCGGTACGGGTATTCGGAGCTGGCCCTGTTGGGGGCGGCGGCCGGGGTTGCGCTGGGTTGTGCGGTCGGGTTCGCGTCCTGGCGGCCGCGGCTGAACGTGGAACGGGTCGCGGAGCCGGATCGGGTCGCGCGGGGCGAGCCGGCCCGGATGACAGTCACCGTACGGAATTCCAGCCGGATGCGCGGGGCCGATCTTGTTGCCTCGGACCGGGTCGGCGAGCGGGCGGTGGACGTACCGTTGCTGCGGTTGCGGCCCGGGAAGGACACGACGGTCGATTATCCCGTGCCGACCAGCCGGCGCGGGATCGTCGAGGTCGGACCGTTGCGGGTCACCCGTGGGGACCCGTTGGGGCTGGTCACTCTCGCCCGGTCGTACGGGGGGATCTCGGAGGTCTGGGTGCATCCGCGGATACATCTGCTGCGGGCGGTGCCGGCGGGGATGGCTCGCAGCCTTGACGGGCGGATCGACAAGGTGCCGCACGGGACGATCACATTCGACTCGTTGCGCGAATATGTGGTCGGCGACGAACTGCGGCGGGTGCACTGGCGGTCGAGCGCCAAAGTCGGCGAACTGATGGTGCGCGAGCAGCTCGACACGTCTGAGCCGACCATCGTCGTGCTGCTCGACGATCGGGCGGCTGCTCATCCGGATCCGGAGTCGTTCGAGTCGGCCTGCGAGGGTGCGGCGTCCATTGTGGCGGCGGCGGTTCGCGAGGACCTGCCGGTCAGCCTGCACCTGGTGTCGGGCGACGGGAACGGGCCCTACCTGGACGTGCTGACCGAGGCGGGCCTGCGGGCGGGCGATCTGGCGGCGACCTTGAGACACGTACGGGCTCAGCGGCTCGGCGACACGCTGGTGTTCCTGACCGGGCCCGGGGGTCGCGACGATCTGGGTGCGGTGAGTGCGCTGCGAGGGGCGTACGCGGTGGTTCTGGCCGGGCTTTTCGGCGATCGGGACGGGGCGCCGGTGTCGGGCGGCGGGAACGGGCTGATCGTCGTCGAGGCGGCCGACGGGGAGGAGTTCGCGGGCGCCTGGGACGGGGTGCGCGGATGGTGAAGTGGGTGCTCGCCGCCGCACTGGCCGGGATGATCACGCTGGCCGGGGTGGCGCTCGGGCGGATCTTCGTCGGGGCGCTGCTGGTCGAGCTCATCGCGGGGGCGGCGGTCGCGTCGGTCGGGGTGAGTCTCGCTTGCCGGCGACTGCCGAACTGGGTGGTCGCGCCGCTGTCGGCCGTGCTGCTGGGCGGGTACACCGTGGCGGCGTTGCGGATCGCGGCGAGCCGGGCCGAGATGATCGAGCCGCTGGCCCAGGTCGTCCGGGAATCGGTCGTGAACGGGATCCCGCGGCTGCTCACGGCCATGATCCCCGTCGAGCCGACGCCGGAGACGGTTGTCGTGCCGGTGATCGCGGCCTGGCTGGCGGGGCTGGCGGGGGCGGAGGTCGCGCTTCGGGCCGGGCGGGTGCTGCTGGGACTCGTACCGGTGGTGGGGCTTTACGCCGGGGCGCTGTATGTCGTCGGGCCCAATGCGGGGTCGGCCGTGGAGACCACGCTGGGGTTCGCGGCGCTCGCGGTGGTAACGCTGGCGGTCGGCTCCGCGCGGCCGGCGGGTAAGGCGCCGAAGCGGTGGAGAGCAATCGGGGGCACGACGGTCGTGCTCGCGCTGGTAGCGGCCGTGGGCCCGTGGATCGGGAGCCAGGTCGGGGCGGTGCCGGTCGACCCGCGGCGGTATGTCGAGCCGCCTCAGGTGGACAGCCTCGACGAAAGCCCGCTCAACCGGATCTCGGGGTGGGCGCTGACTCCGAAGTTGCCGCTGCTGAAAGTGTCGCCCGCGGCGGCGCCCGGGAAACGGGTGCGGTTGCGGCTGGCGGTGCTGCCCGACTACGACGGGGTGACGTGGCGGGTCGGAGCCATTTATCGCAACGCCGGTCGGGTGCTGCCGGCCCCGCCGAAGCTGCCGGACGCGCAGGTCACCGAGGTGCGCCAGACGGTCGTCGTCGAAGGGCTGACCGGGCGGCTGCTGCCTGTCGTGCCGACGCCGACGGGGGTGGACGGGGCTCGGGTCGCGTTCGACGCCGCTACCGGCACGATGATCCGGCCGGAGGGATTGCAGCCGGGACTGACGTACGCGGTGAAGTCTGAGCTGCAGACACCGGATCTGAACCTGTTGCCCAGCGCGGAGGTGCCCTCGGGAGACGCGGTGGCGCGCTATCTGGCGGTCGGCGGGGCTGAGGTGCCGGAGCAGATTCAGCGGCTCGCGGATCAGCTCGCGCAGGACAACGGGGCGGCGTTCGACCGGGCGGCGGCCATCGAGGAGTTTCTGGGCGAGCACTACCGGAAGGTGGCCGACGCGCCCAGCGGGCACGCGTTGCCGAATCTGAGCTTCTTTCTGTTCGGGGCACGGCAGCAGGGCGGGCAGGTGGGGACGTCGGAGCAGTTCGCGGCGTCGTTCGCGCTGCTCGCGCGGCTGACGGGGTTGCCGAGCCGGGTGGTGGTGGGGTTCGACGCTCCGGCGGCCGGTGGGATCGTGACGGCGGCTCATGCGCTGGCCTGGCCGGAGGTGTTGTTCGACGGGCTGGGGTGGGTGGCGTTCGACCCGATGCCCGAGAGCAAGGATCCGCGGCCGGTCGAGGAGGACTTCACTCCCGAGCCGACCAAGCCGCCGTCGCCGCCGTCGGAAGCGCCAACGCCGTCGGCTTCGGTCGCGTCGTCGCAGGCGGCTGCGGCGCCAGGACCCGAGGCGAAAGGCGGGCCCTCGGCGGGGCTGATCGCGGGAGGGGTTCCGCTGGTCGTGCTGTTCGCGGCGGCCGGGATCGTCGTGCTGTTGCGGGGATCGCTACGAAGGCGGCGCCTGACCGAGGGCGGGCCGGACGAGCGGATCGCGGGGGCGTGGGCGGAGTTCCGGGACGCGCTGCGGCTCACGGGACAGCCGGTTCCAGCGCATTTCGCGGCGACGGAGGCGGCGGCGTACGCCCAGCAGGCCGCACCGGACGATCTGCCGCCGCTCGACCACCTCGTCGCGGGGATCAACACGGTCGGGTTCGCGCCCGGAGCGGCCGACGACGGTCAAGCAGCACGCGCGGGTGAACAGGCCGTCGCGTACGCGGAAGCGCTTCGCTCCCGTCGATCGTGGTGGCGGCGACTCTGGTGGAGCATCCACCCAGGACCGCTGCGATGGCGGCGCTAGACGTCGACGACCAGAGCCCGGTGATCGGAGACTTCCGGCGCCGCGAGGATCTCGAAGTGCTTCACGGCGGCCACGTCCGAGACGAGCAGATAGCTCGCGTGCCGCACCGGCTTGCGGTAACGAGCCGTACGCGTGTCGGCCTCTCCCACCAGGTCGGTCAGCCCGGCCTCAGCCAGGATCGCGAACGTCTCGCTGCCCGGCAGCAGATTCAGGTCGCCGCCGAGCACCACGAGCTCACCCGGCCGGCGGACACGGCGCACGAACGAAGCCAAGCGCGTGGCCTGCGCCCGCCGCGCCGCGGTGTCGCCCTTCCCGGCCGGATCCCGCAGCCCGTGCGCCTGCACGACACAGACCCCCGGCACGTGCACGGCCAGCGCGTTGCGGGGCCGATCCCCGGTCGGCCATTCGTCATGGTCGGTGAATTGCCCGTGGACGAACGCCGAGTCGATCCCGATCACCGGCAACCGCGGGGCGACCAGCGTCGCCACCCCGAAGTCCTGCCGGTGGCGTCCTCCCCCGGCGGCGTCGAACACCGGACCCGAGTCGCTGGCCACGAAAACCGACTGGTAGCCCGGCAGCGCCGCCCCGACGTCAGCGACAAGTGAGGCGCGCTGGGGCAGCGCACGCTCGCCGTCCTCGAACCGCGTCCAGCCCGTCAGACCCGGGGTACGCGTCATTTCCTGCAGGCAGACGACATCGGCCCCGCTCGTCGGGAGCCAGGCGACGAGCGGGTCGTGCAGGGCGCCGCCCCAGGCATTCAACATCATGATGCGCACGCGGCAATTATTCCTACGGTTCCGTCAATCCCCGCCGATGGGGCGAGTTGGCATGCCCCACTACTCTGGGCAGGCCTAAATCACGGGGACGGAGATTCATGCGTACTCTTCTCGCCGGCACCCTCGCCGGGGTCACCACCATCGCCCTCCTCGGCGGTTGCGCCGCCAAGGAGATCCAAGCGCTCGAGCCCAAGCTCGAACTGCGCAATGCCGCCCAGCAGCTCGCCGACGCGAAGCAGGCCGGGTTCACCCTCAAGCTGTCCGGCAGCGTCGACGACCTGATCGCCGCGGCCAAGGCCGACGACCCGTCGTTCAAGGCCGACGACGAGAAGATCATGAAGCAGATCTTCAACTCGTCGATCACGATGGCGTACGACAAGGCCGGCGACGGCGCCGAGGACGACATGTCGAGCCTGTCCGCGACTGTCGACGGCGTCACCGGCACCGAGATCCGCTTCGTCGGCGGGCTGCTCTACGCGAAGGCGCCGGTCAGCGAGCTGGCCAAGAAGTTCGGCGCCTCCGACAAAGACCTCAAGGAGATGACCGGCGGCGGGGGCGCCAACCCCGGCTTCGACGCCTTCTTCGGCGGCAAGTGGGTCTCGCTCGACACGAAGCAGCTCACCGAGATGGCCGAGCAGGGCACCGGCACCGGCACCACCCCGGCCGAGCAGCAGAAGGCGCTCGCCGAGCTCACGACCAGCGCCACCAACCTGCTCGAGGGCGCCGACGTGGTCCGCGACAGCGCCGACGACAAGCACCTGATCGTCACGTCGTCGACCGCCAAGGCCGCCGCCGAGGGGCAGCGTCTGGTGAAGGCGATCAACCCGGCCCTCGCCGGTGAGCTGCCGACCGAGCAGCCCAAGGACCGTCCGGTCGTACTCGACCTGTGGCTCGACAACGGCAAGCTGACCGCCGCCGAGATCAACGTGCTGCAGTTCGTCGACGGCGCCAAGGGCCGGGTCGCGGCCCGCATCGAGGTCACCGACGGCGCGAAGATCACCGCTCCGGAGGGCGCGACGAAGATCGACCTGTCGGGCCTGGCCCCGCTGCTGGCCGAGGCCGGCGGCGGTAAGGGTGTCGGCGCATAGCCAGTAGGCGCGTAAGCAACCGGGGGCGGGCCACATGGTCCGCCCCTTCAACATTTGAACTCTGGCCTTTAGGCTCGGCCCGTGGCAACGGTCTCGATCATCGGCGGCGGCGTCATCGGCCTGACCGTCGCCCACGAGCTCGCCACCGACGGCCACGACGTCACCGTCATCGCGGCCCGCGACCACCACGCCTCGGTGTCGTCGGTCGCCGCCGCGATCTGGTTCCCCCACGCCGTTTCGGCCACCGCGCGCGTGCTCGCCTCCGCGTCCACGTCCTACGACCGCCTGGTGGCGCTGGCCGACGACCCCACTTCCGGTGTACGGCTCCGCCACGGCACGGTCGTCCACCGCACCCCCGATCCCGACCTGAGCTGGACCACCGCGCTGCCCGACGTAGCTGCCACCCCCACCGGCGTACGTTGCCTGCTCCCCCTCGCCGTGACCGACGTCTATCTGTCGTGGCTTCGCAAGAAAGATCAAGACCTGGGCGTACGTTTTGAGGCCCGCCCGGTGTCGTCCGTTTCGCTCGACGAGGTGCCGGGCGACGCGGTGGTGGTGGCCGCCGGTCTGGGTTCGGCGGCCCTGGTGGGCGGCGACGACGAGCTGTACCCGATCCGCGGCCAGGTTGTGCGCCTGGCCAACCCCGGCCTGACCGACTGGCTCCTCGACGGCGACAACCCGGCCGGCCTCACCTACGTGGTTCCCCGCGACCACGACGTGGTGTGCGGCGGCACCGACGACGTCGGCTCCTGGGACGAGACGATCCACGACGACGTCGAGGCCGGCATTCTGGCCCGAGTGACCGCCCTGGTCCCGGAACTCGAGGGCCAGGCGATTCTCTCCCGCGCGGTCGGGTTGCGTCCGGCCCGCTCCGGCGTACGCCTGGAACTCGTGCCCGGACACCCCCGCCCGGTGATCGCCTGCTACGGCCACGGCGGCGCCGGTTTCACCCTCTCGTGGGGTGAGGCCGCCGACGTAGCCGCACTGCTCAACCGATGACGACGCGGAAGCGTTCCTGCGCCCCGTCGGCGATCTGTGCCCCCACGCCGGGTTCCTCGCTGCCCCACACCCGGCCGTCCTTGACCACCGGCGGCACGTGCCGATGCCGGGCAGCAGAAGCGTGGTGAGCCGGGCGCGGGACATGTTGGCCGCGGCGGCCTCGAGCCACTCCCAGTCGGTGTGCGAGCCGGGCCGTAGTTGAGGCTGCCGCCCGCGAGGCCGTCGCCGTGCGAGACCTCGATGCCGTCGACCCGGGCCGCGTCGAGCGCCCCGACAGATCGACAAGCGTTTCCCGTACGGCGCCAGGGCCGCGGGCGTAGTCACGCCGCCGACCCGGCCGCCCCGGGCCGGTTCGTCCTGTCGCCGAGTTCCGGTAGGCGGAATCGGGTGGCGTTTCCGCACGCGGGCACGATCTTGGAACTCTCGGGCAGAAGCTGCCGCCCGGGCCGCCGTTCTGGTTGAGTGGCACCATGACCAACCACGTGTACCGGCTCAGCGAGGTCGTGGGGAGCAGCCCGACCAGCATCGACGACGCGATCAAGACGGCGCTGAAGAAGGCGTCCCGGACAGTGCGCAACATCGAATGGTTCGAGACCCAGGAGATCCGGGGCCAGGTCGTCGACGGCGACGTCGCGCACTATCAGGTCCGGCTGAAAATCGGCTTCCGCGTCGAAGACTGAGGTCAGACCGCGGGCGCTGACGCCGTCAGGTCGCGGGCACGGGCGTCGGCGCGGGCAGCGGGTGGCGGCGCAGGAGCCACGCCTGCTGGCCCAGGGCGAAGATGTTCTGCGTGGTCCAGTAAAGGACGACGCCGATCGGGAAGATCACGCCGGAGACGAGCAGCGACAGCGGCAACCCGTACAGCATCAGGGTTTGCACGAGACGCTGCTGAGGGTCGTCGGCCGGGCCGTTCTGCGCCATCGTCATGCGGGTGGTGAGGAACGTGGTGATCACCATGGCGGCGATCAGGGCGGCGGAGACGAGCATGACCACGGTGCCGCCGCTGCTGAAACTCGAGGCGAGAGGGGCGCCGAGCAGGGTGGCGTGCGAGGCGTCGTGGAACTGCTCGGCCGTCCAGCCGTACAAGGTCTGAGTGCCGGGGTCGGTCGTGCTCGGCTTCAGGTGGCGCAACACGTGGAACAGGCCGAGGAAAACGGGCGCCTGCAGAATCAAAGGCAAGAAGCCCGCGTACGGGCTGACGCCCTCGCGCTTGTAGAGAGCGGAGACGGCAGTGGCGAAGGCCATGCGGTCGCCCTTGTGCTCGGCCTGAAGCGACTGGACCTGGGGGCGTAGGCGTTGAAGGGCGCGCTGAGAGCGGAACTGCCGGACGAACAGCGGCAGAAGAGCAAGCCGGACGGTCAGAACGAGGAAGACAATGCCCAGCACCCAGGACCAGTCGCCGGGCAGGGCCTGCCAGACGGACTGCCAGAACTGCAGAAGCTCGGAGATGCCGGTATAGATCAGGGACATGATTTCGGACATGGCGGGACCCCTCGGGGTGAAGAGGACTACTGACGGGCAGGCGTCAGCAGCAGCCGCGTGTGCTTGTCCGGTTCAGCGCGCGAAACGGCTGGCTCAGCGCTCGTTGGCTGGCTCAGCGCTCGTTGGCTGGCTCAGCGCTTGAATTCGCGCGCTATTTGTCCGGGTTAGACGGCGGCCGCTGCGGGCCGCGCGGTAGGTCCTCTTGGGCGCGTGCGCCCGGGGGCGTCAGGGTCGCGGTGACGAGGGACGCCGGCGCTGTTGGCTCGGGTGCGCAGGGCCAGGCCGGAGTGGGCGGGGCGGTCTGCGGCGGTGCGGCGCAGGAGCAGCAGCACGGCTGCGGCCAGGGCGGCAATCAGCAGCAAGCCCGAGAATGCGGACGGCGTGGCGCCGGTCAGGGAACCGATCACCTGCCATAGCGCATCCAGCCACGTCACGCTCAGAAGCGTACACGGCCTTTTTGACAGTGACTGATTCTTACGGTGGGACGGCTGAGGCCGTGGCGGCGGCACCCGGGCCACGACGGAAGCGGGCATGGCAAGCAGGAGGGTGACCAACAGACAGCCGCGAGCGGCGGAAGCGGGCACGGCAAGCCGGGCCGACAGGGGTGGGGCAGACTGGGAGGTGTGACGAGCGTTGGGTTGGTTCGCAGCTTTGACGTTGCCGAGGGGTGGGGCGTCATCGATGGGGACGACGTGCCGGGTGGGTGCTGGGTTCACTTCTCGGTCGTCGCTGCGGACGGGTACCGCGAACTGACTCCCGGCCAGGCCGTCTTCTATCGCGCCGAGGCGGCCGAGCAGGACGGGTTCGGTTACCGGGCGATCAAGGTCTGGACCACTGACGACGAGCCGGCCGACCAGCGCCTGTCCCCCGGCGCCTCCGCCGCATACCGCAGCACGCTGAGCCTCACCTTTGATCCGCCGCCCCGGGGTGGCGCGCCGGCCTGATCCGGCTCGCCTTGGACGAACACGGCGAGGTGGGGAACCTGGCCCGGGTCCGCGGTGTCACTCGGGTATGAAAAGGGTCGTTCTCGCCTCTTGCCTGCTCCTGGTTGCGGGCTGCACGGCTGCTCCGTCTTCGCCGGGTGCGGTTCCTGTGTCGCCGGGGTTGGCTTCCGCGGCGCCGTCGGGCGCGTGTGGGTCGGCGGTGCGTGCCGACGCGCTTCCCGAGTGGGCTCGGGGCGGGTTCAGTTGGGACGGCAGCGGGACCAAGCATGTGTACGGCGAGCGGGGCGACATCATGGCGATCCTGTTCGGGTGGCCGTTGACCAGCCCGCCCGCGCCCGACCGGGGCAACAAGATTCTCTGGGTCTCTCGCGAACCGGTGGGGCTCGGCGATCAGCTCAAGATCACGGCTGTTCTTGACGGCACCGACGAACGTGCTGAGCAGACCGTGGCCGGCGGGCCCGGGCCCTCTCTGGTCGATCTGCCTCGTGCGGGGTGCTGGCACGTCACCCTTGCCTGGTCGGGCCGGACCGACACGATGGATCTGATCTATGCGGGTTGAGCACCGCTGATCCGGATTGGCGACGGCGGAGCCTTGCGATCAGGCGCGAGTCGGCCCGGCGGGCCAATCGCGCACGTGGGTCGTGGCCAGTGCTCGCCAGCGGGCCGTGCCGCCGCGCAAGGGGAATGCGCGGGTGATTCCGTACGCGGTCTCCACGGTCTTGAGGGTTTGGGCCAGTCTTTGGTTGACGGCGGCGAGGGCGTCGGCGGCTCCTGGTGCGCCTGCGGCCACCTGGCGTTCTAGGGCTCGCTTGTTCTGACGTAGCGGGTGAGGGCGTCCTCGCGGTCTCGGGCGACCTGGTCGGCGTTGACTGAGGAGAGGGACAGCAGCAGGGGTTTCAGGTTCTCGGCCAGGGCTGCGACCAGGCGACCGTGGCCGTCGAGCAGGACGTAGCAGTCGAGGCCGCTGATCCACCACAGCAGGATGGGTGCCAGAATTCCGTCCTTTGCCTGTTTGCGGTAGGCCTTGACCCGGCCTGTGTACGGGTCGGCGAGGGGGCGCATGGGCAGGATCTGCCAGGCTCCGCTGTGGGTGAACCAATCCATGTAGTTCCGGCCGGACGGCAGTAGGAGCTCTTCCCAGCGCCCTGCCAGGGTGGTCGCGTCGAAGGTCGCTCGCAGGTGGGTGGCCTCGGTGGTGATCGCCCAGCGACCGGTGTGCAGCGGACCCCGCGATGATGCGGTCACGGCGGTGGCGAAGTGGTGTGCCCAGCGCGATCGCTGGACCCCGCCCGGGTCATCGATGCCGAAGGATGCCGCTTGAGCAGCGCGGATCGGCGGGACGGGCGATTGGAACCGGCCGGTCGACGCATACTCGACGCCGCAGTGGTCACTGTCGACCTGGGCCATCAGGACGACCGTGTCGTTCTGGCGCAGCACCAGCGAGCCTCGGCCGGCGACCTCCACTCGCAGTGCGGGGCGGGCGGGCAGGTCCACATCGAGGACGAGCGCCTCCCCGGGCATGGTGCCTGCGGCGTTTCGGCGCGTCACGCCCTCATGGTCCGGCAACGCGGGCTGTGCCGGCTCTCCATTTTTCGTGGACGCGTGCCGATGAACGTTGGTGCGACGGCGGCGACACGACAGACGCGGAAACTCGCGGGACGCGCGACTCGGTGACACGGCACGCGGGCGAGCTTCCGAACGCGCGACGCGGTGACACGGCACGCAGGCGGGCTTGCGGGCGCGCAACGCGGTGACACGGCACGCGGGCCGCTTCCGAACGCGGAATTCGGTTACCCGGCGGGCGCGAGGGTGGGGCACGTGACGGCGGGGGCGCGGGGAGGCGGCTGACGCGTGGCAGGGGTGGGGCGGGTGAGAGGCGGGGGCGGTCGGGATCGAGGGGACCGCTCATCCGGGGACGGTCCTCGCCTCGTATAGGAAAGAGTCTTTTCAGATTGAAGTCTGTTTATGTATGGTCGGGTGATGCGCATCACTCGACTTGCTGCTGTTCTTGCTTGTGCGCTGCCGTTGATCGTCGCGTCCGCTCCTGCCGCTCTAGCCGCGCCCGCGGCCGTGGGGCTGGGCAGTGTGATTCCCGCGCCGATTGAAGTGCATCCGCATGGGTCCGCCTTCAAGATCACGAAGACTACGGTCATCGAGGCGCCGCGGTCGGCGTTCGACGTGGCCGACCGCCTCGCTGAAGCGTTGAGGCAAACCACGGGCTATCGGCTTCGCGTCGTCAGTCACGCTCCGGGTCACGCGAAGGTGATCTCGCTGCGAACGGGGGCGCGGCTGGGGCCCGAGGCCTATCGGCTGAGCGTCCGCCGTGACGGCATCTCGCTTCAGGCGCGCGACAACGCCGGGCTGTTCGCGGGGGTGCAGACGCTGCGTCAGCTCGTGCCGTTGCGAGGGCCGTTCACCGTGGCCGGCGGGGACATCGCCGACAAGCCGCGGTTCGGTTATCGCGGGGCGATGCTCGACATCGCCCGTCACTTCCACACGCCGGCCGAGATCAAGCGGTACATCGACGAGATCAGCCAATTCAAGGTCAACTACCTGCATCTGCACCTCTCGGATGATCAGGGGTGGCGTATTCAGATCGACTCGTGGCCGCGGCTGACGACCGTCGGCGGGGCTGCGGGTACGGGCGTCGACGGGGTGGGTGGCGGTTTCCTGACCAAGGCCGACTACCGCGATCTGGTGCGCTACGCGGCGTCGCGCTACGTGACGATCGTGCCGGAGATCGACATGCCGGGGCACGTGAACGCGGCGCAGGTGGCATACCCCGAACTGACCTGTGACGGGGTGGCGCCACGGCCGCGCACGGATATCGACGTCGGTTACAGCTCGCTGTGCATCGGCAAGGAGATCACGTACCGGTTCGTCGAGGACGTCATTCGTGAGCTGGCCGCGTTGACGCCGGGGCCCTACCTGCACATCGGCGGGGACGAGGCGCATGCCACGACCGAGGCCGACTACATCGCGTTCCAGCAGCGGGTGCTGCCGCTGGTGGCCAAGTACGGCAAGAAGGCGTACGGATGGAACGAGATCACGCAGGCGCCGGCGGCCCACAACGCCGTCGCGCAGTACTGGGGGTTGAGCCGGGAGAACGCGTCGCTGGCGGCGGCGGTCGCGCAGGGCACGAAGGTCATCATGTCGCCGGCGAACCTGGCCTACGTGGACCAGAAGTACGACCCGTCGACGCGGCTCGGGCTGAGCTGGGCGGGCTTCATCGAGGTTCAGAAGGCGTACGACTGGGATCCTGGGACGCACGTGGCCGGCGTGCCGGAGAGCGCCGTCCTCGGCCTCGAGGCGCCGTTGTGGTCCGAGACTCTGCGCAGCATCGACGACATCGAGTTCATGGCGTTCCCGCGCATCGCCGCGCTCGCCGAGCTGGGCTGGTCCCCGTCGCGTGACTGGGAGTCCTTCCGTACGAGGCTCGGCGCCTACGGCCCCCGCTGGACCGCTCGCGGTGTCGACTTCTACCCGTCCCCACAGATCGACTGGGCTCGATAACAGTGTGGCGCTCCCCTCTTACTCTGGGTGTCCATTGAGTACCGAGGGGGGTCGATGCGAAACCGGCAGTTCCTGCGTTCGCTCCTGACCGGCGATGTGCTGCTGCGCATGGCCGCGGTGGTCCTGGCCGTCCTGATCCTCGGTCGCGCGCTCTTCTCCGGCTCGTCCGGCTGGTGGGCGGTCGTGGTCGTGGTGGCCGGGACCGCCGCATTGTGGGGCGTGCTCTGGATCGTGGGCCGGGTGCGCACGCTGATGGCCCAGCCGAGCGCGGGCGCGGACGATTCGCGGCTCACGAAGTGGCTGGTCAACCGGTCACGGTCGCGGCAGGTGGCCGTGCTCGCGCTGCTGGTGCTGGTGGTGCACGCCGCGATCACCGGCTACATCGGCATCGGCACGATCCTGGTGGCGGTCGTGCTGGCCGTCGTCGCGGTGCTGCTGAGCAACGACCTCAAGCTGGTCGCGCTGCTCGGCGGCACGGCGGCGATCTTCGCGCTGGCCACCGTCTTCGTGGCCGAGATCTTCAGCGGCAGCACCGAGGCGCGGGCCCTGGGGGTCTCGCTGATCGCGATCGTGCTGCCGATCATCATCTCCGACAAGATCGTCGCGGTCATCAAACAGCCGGCGCTGACGACCACGCACCACGCCGTGCTGGCCGCGCTGACCCTGTTGCTGAGCTTCCTCGGCTGGACCCGGGCCGAGTGGCTGCCCGGCGTCGTGAACACCTGCTACACGCTGCCGACCTCGACCGGCATCACCGTGCTGCGGGCGACGGCCGACGGCAACCGCTGCTACGGCCTGCTCGACACGGCCGACCCGGGCGTGTTCGCCGCCCCGGCGTTCGGCCGTGACCCGGTCACCAAAGAGTTGCAGCGGCGCATCCTGGAACGCAACGAACCGCTGCGCCGCGGCGATCTGACCGTGGTGTGGCTGGGCGCGCTGTCCTGCGACCCGCTGCCGGCCGACCCGGCCCGCTGCGCAGACGGCCGTGACTACCCGTCGGAGCGCGACCAGTTGCGCGCGATGCTCTACGCCCAGTCACACCTGGCCGCGACCACCGGCCACCGGTTGCACGTCGTGATCGCCGACGCCACCCAGGACGTCGCCCACGCCGACGACATCGCCAAGCTGATCCTGGAGAAACGTGCGGCGCTCGGCTCGCGGGTGGCGGTGATCGGCGGCGGTGACAGCCGGGACATCACCCAACGCGCGATCAACCGGCTGCTCGACGCGGGCATCCCGTTCATCGCGCCGAACCTGCTGGCCGACCTGGGCGCACCGAACCGCCCGTTCGTCGACCGGCCCGGTTATCTGCAGCTCGCGCCGGACAACTACGACTACGCCGTCGACACCGCGAGACGGCTGAACCACGCGTACAAGGATGGCTTCCGGCTCGACATCTACCAGCATCCGAACCCGACCGACCAGTACACGACGTCGCTGGTCAACGACCTGCTCGCGGCCGTCAGGAAACCGGCGACGGCCCGGCACCTGCCCGTGATGGACCGCATCGACACGACGATCTGCGAATCCGACAGGAGCACCCCGCCGGCCGTGCTCTACTTCGCCGACCGGTGGACGCGTTTCGCCGAGTTCGTCGAGCGGGTCAACCAGGTGTGCGGGCACTCGCGGCCCCGCCTGGTCATCGCGGACGTGTCGGTGAGCCGGTTCATGGCCAACTACCAGTTGCGGGCGGTCAGCAACGCCGACTGGGCGGTCAACTACAACGTCGGCGGGCCCAGCTGCGCCGATCTGACGCTCCCGGCCTACGAGGTGCTCTCCCGCCAGGTCGAGAAAGAGCGTGATCTCGTACGGCTGGCCGGGCCGTTCGCGTGCGCCGACCGGACGCGCGGCGTCGTCGACGGGCAACTCAAGGACGCGTGCCCGCTGGACGCGGCGGCCAAGCTGACCAGCCAGCCGTGCAACCCCAACGATCTCGGCACCTATCTGATCCCGGTGTGGGACGCGGTGATGCTGGCCGACGCGCTGCTGCCCGAACGGCCGACCGCCGGGCAGGACTACCTGACCAGCCTGACCCTGCCCCACCTGACCCTGTCGACCGGCAACATCGCGAAGGTCGAAAAGGGCCGGCTGCACCAGCACACGATCGACGTGCGGATGTGGCACGGCAACCCGCTCAACGACCCGCGGATCAGCTGGGAGCTGCCGACGCGCGAGCTGCGACTGCCCGACGACCCCGCCCCGGGCGGCGGCGACCCGCAGGGCCGGCCCACCGACTGAGCGTGAGCCGTGGTCGGCGGCCACGGGCCATTGCCAGCCGTCGGTGAAGACGTTCGCGTCGCCTCCATGTGGCTCGCCTACGGGGCCGTCTCCAGGGCGGGTCGGTCCCACTTCGCCAGGTCGGCGGCGGCGACGTACGTGGCCCGCAGGAACTCGGTGAGGGTCGCGTCAGGGTCGGCCGCGGTGGCGACGGCCTCGTAGGGCAGCAGGAACTCGTGCATCGTCGTGTCGTAGTAGGCGCCGACGGGCCCGGCCGGGCGCTCGGCGTAGCCGTCGGGCTCCGGGTAGGCGTACGCGTAGAAAGCGCCCTGCTCGCCGCCGCCGGGCCAGAAACCGAAGCTGGCCAGCTCGTGCGAATAGCCCTCGCGCATAACCCACGGCGGGCAGTTGGGCGCGCCACCGGGATGCGGTGGGGCGGTGCGGCCCGAGAAGCGGGTGTACGCCAGGTCCATGGCGCCCCAGAAGAAGTGGACCGGGCTCTGCTTGCCGACGAAGTCGGACCGGAACCGTTCGAAGACGCGCTGGGCCTGCAGCAACTGTTGCCAGAACAGTCGCGCGGCCTCCCCGTCGTACGCGTGATGTTGCTCGTCCTCGGCGAACGGGATCGCCGGGTCGACCTCGTTGGGGACGGCGTGGATGCTCGGTTCGACGCCGAGGGAGGCCAGGGCGTCGAGCGTCTCGCGGTAGAAGGTGGCGACCGACTTGGGTTCCAGGGTCACGTCGCGGCTGCGGCCGTCGCTGGAGCGCAGGTGCAGGCGGTGCTCGACGAAGTCGAACTCGAGGTCGAAGACGCCGGTGCCGTGCGGGACGGCCGAGGTGGTGAGGCCGCGCGCGCTGGGATAGAGGGTGACGTGCCACCAGTGGTTGACCGGTGGGGCGTACGCCATCCGGATCTTTCCGACGATCTGGGTCCACATGTGCAGCGTGTCTCGGGTGCCGGCCCAGTCCTTGACGTTGAGGCGGGGCCAGGAGCCGGTCTTCTCGTCGTCCATCGGTCAAGAGTGCCAGGCCGAAAGGGAAGAGATCAGCGTCGCCCGGAACTGCCGCCCCTTCGGTGATCTAGCGTCTCCCTGGAAGTCCTCGCACCCGCAGGAGCCCGCCGGCGACCAGGACGACAGGAGCGCTCGTAACTCTCCCCGGCTAGTTGTTACTACAACCGTCGCCTGGGTGACGACGTTGTAGCAACAGCTACTCGGACTTGAGCAGCGCCCACACGATCTTGCCGTCGGCCACCGGGGTGGCGCCCCAGTGCGCGCAGAGGGCCGCGACGACGCGCAGACCGCGGCCGGACCCCGGCCGCAGCAGCGCGCTCGCCGCCGGCAGCATCTCGATGACGCGGGGCATGACCGCGCTGCCGTCCTGCACCGCGATGCGCAGGTAGCGGCCGGTGTGCACGACCGTCAGATCGAACTCGGTGCCGGCATGCAGGATCGCGTTGGACGCCAGCTCGGACGCGACCAGCCGGGCCTTGTTCCGCAGGTCCGGCAGCCCCCAGGTCAGGCACGCCTCACCGGTCACGGCCCGCGACTCGAAAGCGCTGGCGGGATCGTTCGGCAGATGCCGGCTGATCCAGCGGGGCACGTTCGCGTTCACCGCCAGCGCCGCCTGCGCCCGGTCCTCGTAAAGCGCTACATAAGTGCGGAAGGCCCCCAGGCCACGACGCAGCTCGGGGCCGGCCGCACAGAGCAGCACGGGTACGCCCCAGTGCAGCTGGGCGTCGTGGGTGACCGTGGCGAACACGGTCAGCTGCGGATCGTCGTCGTGGTCCAGCCCGGCCAGGTCGACGACCACCGCCGCGGGACACTCGGCCGCCGCCTTCGCGATCACGGTGCGTACCTCGGGCACGTTGCCCGGAGTCAGTCCGCCCGCGAGACGAACCGTGGTGACCCCGGTGTCGAGATTCCGGTCGATCGCGCTCTTCACCATCGCAACCCTCTGCTCACACCTCCCCGCCTTCGCGCCCTTCACCAAACGCGCCCCGCCCTCCCCGCGCAATCCCTGGTCACACGCCTATCGCCCGATCGGCGGACGACCTTTCAAGAAGCTTTCCCGTACGTCGACCGGCCGGCTTCAGTACGTTGCCCGGCCGCCGCTGATGTCATAAACGGCGCCGGTCGAGAAGCTGACGTGGTCGGAGGCGAGCCACGCGACGAGCTCGGCGACCTCCTCGGGCCGGCCGACCCGGCGCATCGGGATGAGCCCGGTGATGCGGGCCAGCGCGGCCGGGTCGGTGGCGGCGTTCATCGGTGTCTCGATGACGGCCGGGGCAACCGCGTTGACCAGCACCCCGCTGGTGGCCAGCTCTTTGCCGAGCGACTTGGTCAGCGCGATGACCGCCGCCTTGGAAGCCGAATAGGGAGACATGCCGGGATTGCCGTCCTTGCCGGCGATGCTGGCCAGGTTGACGACGCGACCCCAGCCCCGCTCTCGCATGCCGGACACGAAGGCGTGGCACATGTTGAAGGTGCCGCGGACGTTGACGGCGAAAACCCGGTCCCAGTCGCCGGCCTCGATCTCCCACAGCGGGGCGGCGGGTCCGACGATCCCGGCCGAGTTGACCAGAATGTCGACCGGCCCGACGTCGGTGGCGGCCGCCCGCACCGCCGCCGGATCGGCCACGTCGGCACGCAGATCGGCGCCTTCGGCCAGATCGAGCGTCACGACTCTGACACCCTCGGCCCGCAGCCGCACGGCAACCGCGGCGCCGATCCCGCTCATGCCGCCGGTGACCAGGGCCGTCCTCATCAGCGGATCGTCCATATTTTCCATTGTGGACCCGCGGGACAGGAGCGGGGAACCGGCAGTAGAGTGCCGCTGTGGATCAAACCAGCGCAGCGCCCGCCGGTCTCGACCCGACAGTGGCGCACCCCGCCCGGCGTTACAACTACTGGCTCGGCGGCAAGGACAACTTCGCGGCCGACCGGGCCTCGGGCGACGAGCTCGAGAAGCACTTCCCCAAGGTGCGGCTGGGCGCCCTGGCCAACCGGGCGTTGCTGCAGCGGGCCACCCGCTTCCTGGCCGCCGAGGCCGGCATCCGCCAGTTCCTCGACATCGGCACCGGCCTGCCCACGGCCGACAACACCCACCAGGTCGCGCAGCGGGTCGCCCCCGAGTCGCGCATCGTCTACGTCGACAACGACCCGCTGGTCATGGTGCATGCTCGCGCGCTGCTCAACAGCAGCCCCGAGGGGCGTACGGCGTACATCGAGGCTGATCTGAACCACCCGCGCGACATCCTCGACAACGCCGCGCTGCACGAGACCCTCGACCTCGGCCGGCCGGTCGGGTTGATGCTGATCGCGGTGCTGCACTTCATCCACGGCAACGGCGCGGCCCAGCCGATCGTCCGCGAACTGCTCGACGCGCTGCCCTCCGGCAGCTACCTGGTCGCCACCCACGCGACCTCCGACTTCGGCACGCCTGAGCAGCAGAAGTTCTACCAGCAGCTCATCGCGCAGGGAAAGTCCGACGTGTGGACGCGCCCGAAGGACGAGTTCACCGCCCTCTTCGACGGCCTCGAACTGGTCGATCCGGGCGTCGTGCCGGCCAGCGAGTGGCGTCCCGCGGCGGGCGCGGAGATCCCCGAGCGTTCCGACATCAACGTGTGGACAGCGGTAGGCCGCAAGCCGTAGGCGTCACCACGGGACCGGGCCGGCGTCGTCGAAGAACGCGCCGGTCGGGCCGTCGGCGGGCAGGGTTGCCAGGTGGATGGCGATCGCCGCGCCCTGCGCCGGGGTGCGGTAGCCGCGGAAGCCGTTGAGATCGGTCGCGACATACCCCGGGCACCCGGCGTTGACCAGGATGTTCGTGTCGCGCAGCTCCTTGGCGTACTGAATGGTGATCGCGTTCAGGAAAGACTTCGAGGGCGCGTACGCCGCCGACACCGGCCCGGTCGCGTCGGTGTTCGCGGCCTGCATCGTCAGCGAGCCCACGCTGCTCGACATGTTCACGATGCGCGGCGCGGCCGAGCGACGCAGCAACGGCAGCATCGCGTTGGTGACCCGCAGGACACCCAGCACGTTGGTGTCGACCACCGTTCGCACCGTCGCGAGGTCGACGCCGGTGGGCTCCTGAGGCATCCCGCCGGTGATCGCGGCGTTGTTCACGAGCACGTCGAGTTTCTCCAACCGAGCAGCGGCGGCGGCCACACTGTCGTCGTCGGTCACGTCCAGCGATACCCCGAAGGCATCAATGCCGTCCGCTCGCAACTTATCCACGGCCGCCTCGCGCCGCGCGTCGTTTCGTGCTCCGACGCCGACGGCCCACCCCAGTGCGCCCAGCCCGGCCGCGATCTCGTACCCGATTCCCTTGTTAGCGCCGGTGACCAGCGCAATCGTCTGCTCGCTCATGCATCGATCCTGGCCGTGGCCGAGCGGCACGGCCAACACCGTCTGGGTGGGCAGCGATACCTTGAAGGTATGGAAACACGGGAGCTGCGCTACTTCGTCGCGGTCGCCGAGGAACTGCATTTCGGTCGAGCGGCCCTCCGTCTAGGTATCGCGCAACCGCCGCTGTCCCGCGCCATCAGTCAGCTCGAGCGGCGATTAGGCGTACAACTGCTGCATCGCTCGAGCCGCGAAGTGACACTGACCGAGCCCGGAGCCGTGCTGCTGCGCGAGGCGCGGGCGGCGCTGGAGGCGGTCGAGGCGGCCGAACGACGTACGCGCCGGGCCGCGCAGTCGCCCGGCCTGGTTCTGGCGTCGAAAGCGGCCGCTGCCGGAGAGCTGCTCGCGAAGCTGCTCGACGCCTACGCCGCCGAACCCGGCTCGGTCCCCGTCGACGTCGTGCTCTGCGGGGTCGCCCAGCAGGAGCGGCTACTGCGCGAGGGCCACGCCGACGTCGCGTTGCTGCACCTCCCGTTCGACTCGACGGCCGGCTTCGACATCGAGGAGCTGAGCACCGAGAAACAGGTAGCCGTCCTGCCCGCCGCGCATCCGTTCACCGGCCGGACCGAACTGCGCATGTCCGAGCTGACCGCGATGGCCGGCCTGCCCATGCCGCGCTGGCCCGAACGAGACGGCACCTACCTTCCGGGCCCCGGCCCCGAGATCCACGACCACACCCAGTTGATGCAGCTCATAGCCCTCGGCCGGGCCGCCGCCGTGCTCCCCGAATCGGTGCGCACCCAGCTGCCCGAGGGCCTGACCACCGTCCCCGTCCTCGACGCACCGATGGTCACGACGGTGATCGCGTGGCCGCCGCACGCACGCTCCCGAGCTCTGGCCGGCCTGGTCCTGGCCGCGACCCGCCTCTGACCCGACCCCGCCTCGCGACCGCGCCAGGCCACATCCGACCCCGCACCAGTTGACTAGCTCTCCCCGCGCCCCACTTTCGCGTCTTCGCTTCGGGCCGCCATTACGCCCCCACCGGTGGCCGGCTTGGTGAACGGGAGCGGCCGCGGGCGGGCGTACAGGAAGCCTTGGCCGGTGTGGCAGCCGAGGGTGATCAGTTCGGAACGCCGCTGGCCAGGTCGACGATCGGCTGGTAGAGCACGATCAGCTCGTCCCGGCCGGCCGGGACGAGCCAGGTCGTCGGCGAGGGCCGCGTCGCGGGCGCGGCGGTCGACCATCGACTCGTCGTGCCGCGTCCACGAGTAAGCCCCGGCCTGCTTGGCGGCGTACAGGGCCAGGTCGGCGCGGCGCATCAGCTCCTTCGGGGTGTCGTCGGGCCGGGCCTCGGTGAGCCCGATGCTGGCATGAACCGTGACCGTGTCCTCGCCGAGGCGTACGGGATGGTCGGCCAGATCGGCGAGCAGGCGCATCGCGACCAGTTCGGGGGGTCGTGTCACCGGGCAGGAGCACCGCGAACTCGTCGCCGCCGATCCGCGCGCACGTGTCGCCGGTGCAGACCGCCCGTCGCAGGTGGTGACCGACCTCGGTGAGCACGGCGTCGCCGCCCGCATGCCCGGCTCGGTTCCGGCTCGGCTCGGCTCCGGCCAGCCGTCTCCTTGATCAGATCGGCGACCTTCGGATGTTGCCATCATCTGGATGTTCTCAGTATCTTGACGGTGTGAGGCTCAACCGGGTTCAGCAGCAGGCGCGCACGCGGGCGACCGTGCTCGCGGCGGCGCGGGCCGAGTTCGCCACCCACGGCTACGCCGAGGCCAAGATCGACCGGATAGCCGAGCGGGCTTCGCTGACCCGCGGCGCGGTCTACTCGAACTTCCCGAGCAAACGCGCCCTCTACCTAGCAGTCCTGCTCGACGATGCCGGGGCGGCGAGGGCTGCGGGCACGCCGAGGACTGCGGGCACGGCGGGGGCTGCGGGAGTGCGCCGGAGAGGGACGCTCGATGACGCGGGCACGGCCGGCTCGCTCGGCCCCGCGGACGGGATCGGGGCATTCGAGCGGGCGAGCTCGGCCGAGGATCTTGTGCTGACGGGTGGGGTTGAGGCGCTTGATCTGGCTGGTCTCGGTGGGGCGCTTGATGTGGCGGGGGCGGTTGAGGCGTTTGCCCGGGTGTGGTTGGAGAGGCTTCCGCTGGCGGTTGACTCGTCGACTGCCGGGCGGTTGCAGGCGCACTCGCTGACCGGGGTGGTCGACGACGAGCGTGGACGGGCGGCGCTGGCCCAGGTCACCCGGCTCGAAGCTGTGCTGCTGGGTCTCGCCCTCGAATCGTGCCGGGCGCGGGACAGCGGGCGGCGGGTGCGGCTGGCCGAGTTGATCCTCACGATGTTGCACGGGGCCGGCCAGCTCGCGGAGACCGCACCGGGCTTCGGCGATCCGTTCGATGTGGCGCGGGCCTGCCGCCATCTCGCCGGGCTGCCGCTCGCCGACGAGTGGGACCCGCCCTACCTGCCGTTCGTGGCCGCCGCTCGGCCGGTTCGCGAATCGTGGAGCCCGCCGGCCCCGCCCAGCGAGCTGACCGACGAGCTCAGCGGCCGGCGAACCGGGTTCGACGCTGACGGGCTGATCGTCGTGCTCGGCGCCGACCGGCTCGAAGCCGCCGAAGAGGCAATTCGCGCGGCTGACCCGCACGAGGTCGTCACCGTCGCCGTGGTCACCGACGACTCGGCCGAGACCGGGGCGCTCGTGCGGCTGCGGCTCACCGACCTGACCGCCGGCCTGCGCCGCGTCTTCGGGCCCGCGATCCGGCCATCGCTGCGGCTCGTGCTCGACGATCACGGCGTGCTTGCCTCCGCGATCGGCACCCGCACCACGCCGGGCACCGAGGCGGCCATCCGCGTGCGGTCCGGCGAGATCGTCGCCCGGGCTGAGGGGCGCGGCGCCGCCGCGACCGCCGAGCCGCGATGAGAAACCGATGAGAACCGGTTGGGCCGGCGAGATCCCACCGGGCCATAAGGTTCCGCGCCACCCAATCGGCCCCGACCCCCGAGACGCGATGAACGCCTGTACCGCCGAGGAGTTGCTGTGAATGTCGTGCTGCATGCCCTGCGCTGCATCGGGTTCGCTGACCTGTCGCGGGTCGCGGACGCGGCCGGGGTGTCCGGGGCGCGGGCCGAGTCCGAGCTGATCGACCTCGCCGTCGACGGGCTGGTGACGCGGGAGATGGGGGCCTGGGGGCTGACCGAGGCGGGGCGGGCCGAGGACGCGCGTCAGACCGCCGCCGAGCTCGACTCCGCGGACGGGCGAGCCGCGGTCGGGTCGGCGTACGAGAGGTTCATGGTGCTCAATCCCGAGCTGTTGGACCTCTGCTCGGCGTGGCAGCTACGCACGATCGACGGGGTCACCGCGGCCAATGATCACCGCGATCCCACGTACGACCGGAAGGTTCTTGATCTTTTCGGGGAGCTGGATCGGCGCGCGCAACCGGTGTGCGCGGAGCTGGCGGGGACGCTGCCCCGGTTCGGGCGCTATCGCGAACGGCTCGGCGCGGCGCTCGGACGGGCACGCGCGGGAGCCCTGGAAGAGCTGGCCGACAGCATGACCTCGTACCACGTGGTGTGGTTCCAGCTGCACGAGGATCTGCTGGTCACCCTCGGCCGGCCGCGCACATGACGGTCATTGCGCTCGGGCCGGGGGTCGACGAGCCGGCTGACGTGATCGGCGGGAAAGCGCACGGACTCGTCACACTGATGCGCCTGGGTCTGCCCGTGCCACCCGGTTTTGTCGTCGGGACCGCGGTCTGCCGGGCGTTTCTGCGCGACGGCCGGCTTCCCGACGGGCTCGAGGAAGAGCTGGACGCCGCGGTCGAGGCTCTGGGCGGCGGGCCGGTGTCGGTGCGCTCGGGGGCGGTCGTGTCGATGCCGGGGATGATGAACACGCTGCTCGACGTATCCGGGCCGGTCGCCGGCGCCGTACGGGAAATCTTCTCGTCGTGGAACACCCAGCGGGCGGTCACCTATCGCGAACTGCACGGGATCGCGCACAACCTCGGGACCGCCGTCGTCGTGCAACGCATGGTGTTCGGCGAGCGCGGCGGCAGCGGGGTGGCGTTCAGTCGTGACCCGAGCAACGGCGAGAAGACCCTGTACGGCGATGTCCTGCTCGGACAGCGCGGCGACGCGGTCGTCGACGGCCGGTCGAGCACGCTCCCGCTGACCGCGCTCGAACCCGGGCTGCGGGCCGAACTCGCCGACGCCCTCACGCGGGCCGAACGGCACTACCGGGACGCGTGCCACGTCGAGTTCACCTTCGAGTCGGGCCGGCTGTGGCTGCTGCAGGTGCGCCCCGGCGGACTGACCGCGCCGGCCGCCGTACGCGTCGCCGTCGACCTCGCCGACGAAGGGCTCATCACCCGGCGCGAAGCCGTCGCCCGCATCACGCCCCGGCACCTGCGCGCCGCCGCGGTCCCCCGCATGCTCGGCGGCGACATCGTGGCCCGCGGGCGCGGCGCCTCTCCCGGCGTGGCGACGGGTCGCATCGCGCTCACCGCCGACCACGCCGTAAGCATGCCCGGCCCGGTCATCCTCGTGCGGCCGGTCACGTCACCGCACGACCTGCACGGCATGGCCGCCGCCACCGGCATCGTCACCAGCCGGGGCGGGTTGGCCAGCCACGCCGCCGTCGTCGCCCGATCTCTCGGGAAGCCGGCCGTCGTCGACGCCACCTCCGTCGACGATCGCCTGCTCCCCGCGGGCACCATGGTCACGATCGACGGCACCAGCGGCGAGGTCGCCCTCGGCCGCGCCGGGTTGAGCACCGCGATCACCAACGGCCACGTCCACCGCCTGCTGCAGTGGGCCGACGACCTCTCCGGCGACCACTCCCCCCGACCGGCCGAGGAACGCCTCGCCGCCGCCTACCCGAACCAGCGGGAGAGGTGATTCTCCAGGTCGCGCTGGTCGTCGCCGATCCAGGCGACATGGCCGTCGGGGCGCAGCAGCACAGCTTTCGCGTCCACGGCGGCAGTGGGATCGCCGAGGTAGTCGACGCGATCCGACCAGCCGCCGACGGTCAGGCGCTCGGTGCGGTCGAGCAGCAGACCACGGCCGTGGTGCAGCAGGGCGTACAGGTTGCCCTGCTTGAGCTCGATGTCGGGCAGGCGGCGGCCTAACAGATCGGGACCCGCGCCCAGGTCGTAACGGATGCCGATCGCGCTGATCTTCTCGGTCAGGTAGCGGTTCACGTCGTCGAAGTCCATGAGGTCGGTGAACAGCCGCCTCAGGGCTTGCGCGCCCGGATCGGTCGAGACCAGTGCCGTCTGCGCGCGGGTGTTGTTCAGCACGTCCTCGGCTACCGGGTGACGTTCAGCCTCGTACGTGTCCAGGAGCGCTTCGGGTGCCCAGCCGCGGATCTGGGCGGCGAGTTTCCAGCCGAGGTTGAACGCGTCCTGCACGCCTAGATTGAGGCCCTGGCCGCCCAGCGGCGGATGGATGTGGGCCGCGTCGCCGGCCAGCAGGACCCGCCCGACCCGGTATTTCTCGGCTACGCGGGTGGCGTCGCCGAAACGGGAGAGCCAGCGCGGGGAATGCACGCCGAGATCGGTGCCGGCGATGGCCCGCAACTGTTGCTGGAATTCGTCCAGGGTGGGTGGTTCCGAGCGGTCGCTGACCCCTGCGGCGGGAACGATCACGCGATAGAAGTTCGCGCCCGCGGGCCTGATGCTCAAGCGGCGGTCGGTGATGTGCTCGGGCAGCTGGGTCAATGCCAGCTCGCCCATCAGCGTGTCGTTTCGGGAGGGCTCGCCGGGGAAGCCGACGCCGAGCTGCTTGCGCACCGTGCTGCGCGCGCCGTCGCAGCCGACCAGATAGCGCGTACGCAATCGTTCTCCGTCGGCCGGCTCGACGGTCACGCCCTCGTCGTCCTGCTCGAAACCGGCCACGGTCGCACCGCGCCGAACCTGCGCGCCGAGTTCGACGGCGTGTTCTTCGAGCAGACGTACGATCACCGGCTGCGGGATGCCGAGCAGAAAGGCGTACGGGGAATTGAGGCTTGTCGGTGCGGGTTTGTCGATGGCGGCGAAGTAGCTGCCGGCCGGGCGTTTCCGACCGTGCTCGAGAATGCGGTTCAGTAGCCCGCGCATCGCCATTATCTCGATGCTGCGAATGTGCAGACCGACGATGCGGTCGATTTCGGAGCCCTTGTCGAGAACGAGAACCCGCACATCGTGCAGCCGCAACTCGGCCGCCAGCATCGCTCCGGTCGGCCCGCAGCCGGCAATGATCACGTCGTACATGGATGGTGCCTTTCGGGAGTCTCAGGCACTCCCGGCGACACCTATGTCAATCGCCCGACCGTGACGGGAGAGGGAGCACCCACATCGATACAACGGTCATGGGTCTCACCTCCTCGGGCGGCGTCGCGGTCCGATGCAAACTACAAGCCCGAGCATCGTCGCGTCCAGTCTCTGTCCGAACAGCCGATCAAGGCGTAATCGAGGCCAGTGAGCGGCGCCGGTCACGACCAGCCCGGCCAGCCAGGTTACCGGCCGGGCTCGGGTGCCGCCGTCAAGGCTCGGTCCTGCCTGGCCGCCGGCCGGACGGGCCACACGCCGTCGCGCGCCGCCGTCGGATGGTCGCGCGACCGCGAGCCTGCGACGCGCTTGCCCCGGGTGCGCCTATCGACGGGCGAGACGGCGTTCGCCGGCGGTGCCGGTCTGGTAAGGCAGGTTGTAGTGGGCGAAGACGCGTGGCTCGTCGACGGCGGTCAGCTCACCGTCGAGGTCGATGGTCGGGGCCTCGTTGACCATCTTCTTCTCGTAGCGCACGCGCAGCGCGCCGGGCAGCACCGTGGCGCCGTCCAGGGGGACGAAGACGAGCTTGTGCCGGCCGATCATGCCGATGCGCACGGTGGCGAAGGCCGGATGGTCGGTCGCGGTGTCGACGTAGACCGCTTCCAGGTCGCCGATCTTTCCGCCGTCGGGGTCGAGGACTTTCTCACCGCGCCAGTCGCGCAGGTTCTCAGCGGGAAACATGCACGTCAAGTGCCCGGTCCAGGGCCGGCGGAAACGGGATCGCGTGCCGCTTGCACGGCGGAAACCTATCGCCTTGTGCATCCTAGGAGGCTAGGACCAAAGAAGTGGGTAGGGATGCGGCCGTTCAGCTCCTGGTGCGCCACGATCCGGTACGCGTCGTCGAGGATTCAGCGTGGCCGCCGTAAGGGTATGAACCCAGGTCATGGCCAATCTGCGCCGGCTGCACCGAACCGGGCTGATCGCCTGCGTCTACCGCGCCGCCGAATGGCGCCACAAGGACATCGAACTGGCCGCCCACGACCTGCTGCAAGAGCTGGACGCCGCTACAGCCCGGACATGAATTCGCGAATGTGGGCGGCCGCCTCGTCGGCGCACGTGTCGAGCGCGAAGTGGCCGCCGTCGAGCATGTGCACAAATGCGTCGGGCAGGTCGACGCGGTAACACATCGGCTCCGAGATCTGGAACGACGCGTCGTAGCGCCCCCACAGCACGAGCGTCCACGGCTGCGCGTCCCGGAACCACTGCTGCCATTTCGGGTACGACGCCACGTTCGTGCGGTAGTCGTAGAACAGCTCGATCTGCAGGTCGTTCTGCCCCGGCTGATTCAGGAAGGCGTACTCGTCGGTCCATAGGTCGGGGTCGTAGCGCTCGACGTCCGGGTCGAGCCCGATGTGCCGTTTCCGGGTGGCCTCCATCGAGAAGAAGTTCGCGCGCAGCGCCTCCTCGTGCGCCGCCCGATCGGCCCAGAAAGCCCGGCGTGTGTCCCACAACGGCCCCAGCCCGTTGTCGTGCGCCACGGCGTTCTGAACGATCAGCGCGTTCAACGAGGACGGCCGTTCCAGAGCCATCCGGAACCCGACCGGCCCGCCGTAGTCGGTCACGTAGAGAACGAAGGATCCGAGCCCGAGCGCGTCGGTGAAGCCGTTCATCACGTCGGCCAGGTGATCGAAGGTGTAGGGCGCCGACGCCGGGCTGTGCCCGAATCCCGGATAGTCCGGCGCGATCAGCCGCCATCGATCGGACAGTCGCGAGAACAACGGCTCGAACATGCGCGACGACGACGGGAATCCGTGCAGCAACAGCAGAACCGGCGCGTCGGACGGCCCGGCCTCGCGATAGAAGACCTCGTTCCCGTCCACCGTAACCGTGCGATAGCGAGTCATGTCCTGAGCGCCCTCAACGCCGCTACATAGATCTCGGAGAATGTCGGGAACGGCTGGATCGTGTCCCGCAGAACGTCCAGCGGAATCTTCGCGCGGATCGCCAGGGTGGCCTGTTGCAGCCACTCCCCCGCTTCCGGCCCGAGTGCGTACGCCCCCACGAGCACCTCGCCGTCGCTCAGCAGCGTGAGGAAGCCGGGCGACTCGGCGTACGCCCTGGTGTAGGTCGCGGTCTTGGCGACCTCGGCCAACGGGATCGTCGCGCTGTGCCGAGCCTCCTTGGCCCCCACCGCCGCCGCTTGCGGATCGGTGAACGTCACCCGCGGCACCGCCGTGTAGTCGACCTGGCGCGGCTTTCCCGCGATGTTGTCCGCGACCACTTCCCCCTGATATTTCCCGACGTGCGTGAGCATGTACTGCCCGGTCGCGTCGCCGACCACCCAGAGCCGGTCAGCCGCGCGCAGATGGGAGTCGACGGGAATCCCGCGCACACCGCCGGAAACCCCCACCGTCTCGAGACCGATGTCATCGACCCGTGGCGCCCGTCCCGTCGCCACCAGCAGCCGGTCCCCACGCAGTTCCCGCCCGTCGTCGAGGACCAGTACGTAGTCCTCGCCGTCGTGCCGCGCCCCGACCGCGTTCACGCCGAGCGCCAGTTCCACGCCGTCGCGCCGCAGCACCTCCCCGAGCGCCGATCCCAGCGGCGCCGGCTCGTTGGGCAGCACGTGCCCGCGGCGCCCGGTCAGCACCACTTCACCGCCCAGCCGGCGTACGGCCTGGGCCATCTCGACGCCGACCGCGCCCGCGCCCAGAATCAGGAGCCGCCGCGGCACCTCTTTCATCCCGGTGACCTCGCGGTTCGTCCAGAGGCCGTCGAGCTCGCGCAGCCCCGGCAGCGGCGGAATGATCGGCGAGGCGCCGTTGGCCAGCACGACGTGATCGGCGGTGTAGTGGACGCCGCCGACCTCGACGACGCCCGGCCCGGCCAGCCGCCCCGATCCTCGGATCAGCGTGACGCCCTGGTCGTCGAGCCACTTCTGCTGCCCGGCGTCGGAGTAGTCCGACACCATGAAGTCGCGCCAGGCCAGCGCCCGCCCCACGTCGACCTCGGCCGTCGACTCGGCCTCGCGCGCCGCGTTGACCGCCTCCCCCGGCCGCAGCAGCGTCTTCGACGGGATGCACGCGTAGTAGGAGCACTCCCCACCTACCAGTTCCCGCTCCACCAGCGCCACCCGCAGGCCGTTGTCGACGAGCGCCCCCACGCAGTGCTCCCCGGGCGACCCGCCCCCGATCACGATGACGTCGTAGTCGTTGTCCATGCATGAACCTCCAGAAGAATCAGGGGACGAGTTGCTGGCCGCCGTCCACGTCGTAGACGGCGCCGGTCAGGGCGGTGTTGGTCATCAGGGTCAGGATGAGCGAGGCCACGTCCTCGGGCCCGACGACCCGGTGGATCGGCAGGGTGTCGCGCAGCTCCTGGCGGCGCGCGTCGAGGTCGTCGCCGAGAATGCGGGCCGACAGCGGCGTGTCGACGAAGCCCGCCGCGACCGTGTTGACCCGCACCGGCGCGATCTCGAGGGCCGCGTTGGCCGTGATCGCCGCCAGCGCCGCCGTGCCGATAGCGGCCAGGCTCACCCCGACGGCAGGACGGCGCGCTCCGGTGCCGCCGATGAAGGTCAAGGACCCACCCGGGCGTACGCGGGTCGCGCACTCCTTCACGATGCGCAGGGTGCCCACGACGAAGTGGTCGACCACCGCGCTGGCCCGGTCGAAGTCCATCTCGACGATCGGCGCGTAGAACGGACCGACCCCGCCGAACAGCACGTGGTCGACCGGGTCGGGCAGGTCGGCGAAGAAGCGGGTCACCGCCGCGTTGTCGGTGAGTTCGAGGTGTACGGCGGTTGCGCCGAGCTCGTCGCGGGCGGCGTCGAGCCGAGCCTGGTCGCGGCCGGTGACGATGACCTCGGCGTCGGCCGCGCGGGCCAGCCGGGCGGTCTCGAGCCCGATGCCGGACGTGCCGCCGAGAACGACGACGATGTTCCCCTTCATGCTGAACTTCCCTTCATGGGTACGACGCAGGCGTTGACACGCGGAGACGGCGCGGGATGGGCCACGACGGCGCGGCGGCTGGGGACGAACACGGCGGTCAGCACGGCGGCGGCCACGGCCACGGCGGCCAGCACGAGCATCGCCAGCCGGTAGCGCTCGGCCAGCGGCCCGGTGAAGTCGCCCGCCGCGCCCACCCCGAGCAGCACCGGGACGAGCGCGATCAGCACGGCCCCGCCGACCCGGGACGCGGCATCGTTGATCGCGGACGCCTCCCCCAGGTCGTCGTCGGGCACCGCGGCGAGCACCCCGGCCGTGAGCGGGGCGACCGCGATGCCCAGCCCGAGTCCCCACAGCAGCGCACCGGGCAGGATCGACTGGGCGTACGGCTGCCCCGGGCTCGCCGCCGCCAACCAGACGAACCCGGCCGCCACCAGCAGGATGCCGATCGCCATGGGCCAGCGCGTGCCGATGCGGGCCACCAGCGAGCCGGCCAGCGGCGACACCACCAGGAACACGATCGACTCGGGGATCAGCGCCGCCCCCGCCTCGGTGGCGCTGTAGCCGAGCCGCAGTTGACAGAGCAGCACGACCAGGTACGAGGCGGCCGAGATCGCGCCGTAGAACAGCACGGTCGACACGTTGATCGCGTCGAACGGCCGGGACCGGAACAGCGCGACCCGCAGCATCGGCCGTTTCAGCCGCCGCTCGACCGGCACGAGCGCGGCCAGGGCCACGACCCCGATGACCAGGGCGGGCCAGCCGCGGCTGATCCCCTCGGTGAGCGCGAAGATGACACCGGCCAGCCCGACCACCGCGAGCCCGGCCCCGGCCACGTCGACCGAGAGCGGCCGCCGCTGCTCGTCGAGCTCGGGCACCTTGATCAGCACCAGCAGGGCGGCCAGGATCAGCGGCACGTTGACGAAGAACACCCAGCGCCACGACGCATGATCGACGATCCACCCCCCGCCGTACGGGCCCAGGGTCGTTCCCAGCGTCGAGATGCCGGCCCAGATGCCGATGCCGCGAGCGCGGTCCTTGGGCCGCAGCGAACCGTTGAGCAGCGACAGACTGCTGGGCACGACGAGCGCCCCGCCCGCGCCCTGCACGAGCCGGGCTCCGATCAGCGACCACGCGTTCGGCGCCAGTGCGCAGGCGGCCGACGCGACCAGCATCACCACCAGGCCGGCGATCAGCACCTTCTTACGTCCGAAATGGTCGGCCAGGGCCCCGGCCAGCAGCAGCAACGCGGCCACGGTGACCAGGTAGCCGGTCAGGATCCACTGGATCTGGCTGACGCTGGCCGGCAGCTCACGCCCGATCGCCGGAACCGCGACATTGATCATGTACGCGTCGACGAAGCCCACGCAGGAGGCCAGGACGGTGGCCGCGACCAGGGCCGTACCCGTCGGCGACCGCAGCGCCACCAGAGCCCGCCCGTCGGTGACTGTCATGTCCTCACACTGGGGCATCGGCACCCTGGTTCGCGCCCGTAGCACTCACTGGGGCTTGGGCGACCAGTGAGTCACCCGGGTGCGACGCGGGGTCCGTGGGCGCGACTCTCGACGCGTCGGCCTTTCCCTGAGCCCTGGAGGACCTGTCATGGATTTCAAGCTGGAAGTCGTCGTCGTCCCGGTCAGCGATGTCGACCGGGCCAAGGATTTCTACACGGGTCTCGGCTGGCGGCTCGACGCCGACGTCGCCACGGACGAATCGTTCCGCGTGGTTCAGGTGACCCCGCCCGGCTCGCCCGCGTCGGTCATCTTCGGCTCGTCGGTCACCGACCAGGCGCCCGGCTCGGCCCAGGGCCTGCACCTGATCGTCAACGACATCGACGCGGCCCACGACGAGCTCAAGCGCCTCGGCGCCGCGCCGAGCGAGGTCTTCCACGACGCCGGCGGCATCTTCCACCACAACGGCACCGAGTCCCGGGTGACCGGCCCGGCCCCGCAGCGCGGCAGCTACGGCTCGTTCCTGTCGTTCAGCGACCCGGACGGCAACGGCTGGCTCCTGCAGGAGATCACGACCCGCCTGCCCGGCCGCGTCGACCCGTCGACCACCGCGTTCGCGACCACCGCCGACCTGGCCGCCGCGCTGCGCCGGGCGGCTGCCGCGCACGGCGAGCACGAGGCACGCACCGGCGAGGAGGACGCGAACTGGCCCGACTGGTACGCCGACTACATGGTCAGGGAGCAGGCCGGCGCCGAGCTGCCGTCATGAGCGCCGGCTCGGGGAGATGAGGCAGTCATGGCAGACGACCCGCTGTCCGGGGCCGTAGCGCTGGTCACCGGGGCCAGCAGCGGCATCGGCGCGGCCACGGCCCGGCGGCTGGCCCGCGAAGGGGCGGCCGTCATGCTGGTCGCACGTCGGCGGGACCGGCTCGACGAGGTCGTGTCGGGCATCGAGAAGAACGGCGATCTCGCGTACGGGCTGGAAGCCGACCTGACCCGGCCGGAGATCGCCGACGAGGTCGTGCAGCAGACCGTCGACCGCCTCGGCCGGCTCGACGTCCTGATCAACAACGCGGGGATCATGCTGCTCGGCCCCGCGTTGCACACCACGGTGGCCGAGTGGGACCGGATGGTGGCGCTCAACGTGGCGGGGCTGCTGCACGTCACGCACGCCGCGGTGCCGCACCTGATCGGCTCGGCGGCCACGTCGCCGCGGCAGGTGGCCGACCTGGTCAACGTGAGCTCCACGTCCGGGCGGGTGGCGCGGCCGGGCAGCAGCGTCTACAACCTGACGAAGTTCGGCCTGAACGGCTTCACCGAGTCGCTGCGCCAGGAGCTGATCACCGAGCACGTGCGGGTCAGCGTGATCGAGCCCGGCACGGTCGACACCGAGCTGGTCGACCATCTGGCCGGCGTGGTCGGCGCCGCGGCCCGCCGCCAGGTCGACGGCATCGAGGCCCTGCGCGCCGACGACGTAGCCGACGCGATCACCTACATCGTGACCCGCGACCGCCGCATAGCCGTCAACGAACTACTGGTCCGAGCCGCCGAGCAGACCTGGTAGCCCCGATCAGCCGGGGCGGGTGATGCTGTGCACCCGCCCCGGCCCTTACCGTCTTTCACCGCGTGTGAGGCGCTTCACTTGCGCTGATCGTCGCCGGACGTATTATTTGCTTCGCGCAGCAAGTACTTCACCCATAGGTGCCTTGCCCCGCGCGAGGGGACGCCGGACGAACCAGCCGCGAGCCAGCGGCGCTCATCTCGGCGCTCCCGCCCCGGAGAAATCCCCGGCGGGTAACCCTCGAAGCAGAATCCAGGAGAAGTGTCATGGGAATCCTCGACAACAAGATCGCGCTGATCACCGGCACCGGTCGCGGTCTGGGCCGCGAGTCCGCCCTGGTCTTCGCCCGCGAAGGCGCCAAGATCGTCGGGCTGGATCTCGACCCCGAGACCAACAAGGAGACCGTCGAGCTGGTCCGCGTCTCGGGCGGGGAGATGACCGGCCTGGCGCCCGTCGACCTCACCGACCCCGAGCAGGTGCACGAGGCCGTCGACAACGCCGCCGCCATCTACGGCGGGCTCGACGTCATCTACAACAACGCCGCCCTCGTACGCTTCGGCCCGATGCCCGATTTCTCCATCGAGGACTGGCGCACGACCATCACCGGCGAGCTCGACATCCCGTTCTTCGTCTCGAAGTACGGCTGGCCGCACCTGGTGGCGAACGGCGGCGGCGTCATCCTGAACGTCGCCTCGATCGCCGGCACGATCGCCGGCAACAACCCGGCCATGGTCGCCCACACCGCCGCCAACGCCGGCGTCATCGGCATGACCCGCCAGCTGGCCCTCGAGGGCGCCCCGCACGGCATCCGCGCCGTAGCGATCAGCCCCGGCCCGACCCTGACCCCGCTCAGCGAGCACGACCTGGGCGACAACCAGGCCGCCCGCGACGCGATCACCAGCAAGACGCTGCTCAAGCGCTTCGCCCGCCCCGAGGAGGTGGTCGAGCTGGCCGCCTTCCTGTCCTCCGACCGGGCCTCGTACATCACCGGTTCGAACTTCCAGGTCGACGGCGGCGCGACCGCCTGGTGACCCGCACCGACGGCCGGGCACCCCCGACGCGCCCGGCCGTCGGCGTGCCGATGAACGGCGTCGGCGTCTCCGGCCCGGAAGCGGGCCCGTAGCCCGGCTGTCAGACCTGCACCTGTCCACGGCCGCGCCCGAATTCCTGAAAATGAAAAACCGGCCGGCGCGGAGTCGATCCGCGCCGGCCGGGTTTCGCCGTTTCTTAGCGGGGGCGGCCGTTGCCGCCGCCGTTGCCGCCCGGGAAGCCGGGGAGCGTGCCGGGCAGGCCGGTGCCGGGCTGGCCCGTGCCAGGCTGGCCCGTGCCGGGCTGGCCGGTTCCGGGCTGGCCGCCGGGGCAGACCGCGCCGCCCAGGACGCAGCCGTTGTTGTCGGGCGGCGGGGGCAGCGGGTCGAGACCGTTGCCCTTCTTGCTCGGGTCGCCGACCTTGACGTCCGGCGGGAACTCCGTCTTCTCGGCGTCGATCGCCTTGTTGGCCAGGTCCATGAAGACCTTCCACGTCTCGCCCGGGGTCGAGCCGCCGGTCATGCCCTTCTTGCCGGCGCCCGGCTTGTAGATCGGCATGAGCTGCATCTTGTCCTTGACGACCTTCTCGCGGCCGATCCAGACCGAGGCGGCGATGTGTTTGGTGCCACCGACCCACCAGGCGTCACCGTTCTCGCCCGACTTGCCGTCCTTGTACTCCCAGGTGCCCGACTTGCCGATGGCGTCGTAGCCGCTGCGCAGCGCCTGGCCGTTCTTGCCGACGATCTTCTCGAGCACGTTGTCGATCGCCGCCACCACGCCCGGGTCGAAGACCTGAACGGCCTTGATCCGCTCGGTGTGGAACGGCTTGAACTTGCCGGTCTTCTCGTCGCGCTTCTGCACCGACCGGACGAAGTGCGCCTTGTTGTAGAGCCCGTCGTTGGCCAGGGTGGCCACGCCGTTCGCGTGGTCGAGGGCCGTGATCGCGTACTGGCCGTACCCGATCTCGTTGCCGAACTGCTTGAGCGCGCTGCCCTTGCTCTTGTTCAGGTCGACCCGGGCGCCGATCTTGGTGGGGCTGGAGATGAACTGGATGCCGGCCTTGTGGGCGGCCTCGGCCACCTTGTCGGGGCCGAGCGCGGCGGCGAGGTGGTAGAAGGGGAAGTTGTACGACTGGATGGTCGCCTCGGACAGCGGGCAGCGCCGCTTGTCACAGGTGAGGTTCGTGCGGCTGGAGTTGTTGATCGCGTCGCCGCCGACCTTCTTGACCTCGGAGTCCCAGGTCGTGTCGAGGCCGTACCCGTCGCTCAGCGCGGCCAGCAGCGTGTAGATCTTGAACGTCGAGCCGGGCGGACGCCCGCCGCCGATGAACTCACCCTTGTCGTTGTAGTTGGGGCCCGCGTAGTCCCAGCCGACACCGTCGTTGCCGCCGTAGTAGGCGAGCACGTGGCCGTTGGTGGGGTCGATCGCCACGAGCGCCGTCTTGTAGGTCGCGTCGAGCTTCCTCAGCGGCGACTTGCTGCTGGTGCGGTTGGCCGCCGACTCGGCCGCCTTCTGCACCGCCGGGTTGATCGTCGTGGTGATCCGAAGACCACCCTTCTTCTGCTGCTCGTCGGTGATGCCGATCGCGCGCAGCTCCTGCTTGACGTACTTGACGATCTTGCCGGTCGCGTTGTCGTTACCGCACGACGTACGGCAGGCCTCGGGGTCGAACTTCGCGAACTTGGGGTACTCGGTGGGCAGCTGCTGGATCCACTTCTTCTCCAGCATGTTGTTCAGCGTGTACTGCCAGCGGATCTTCGCGTCGGGCAGGTTGTTCTGCGGGTCGTAGCCGCGGTGGCCGGCCGACGGCTCAGGCTGCTTGATCACCGACGCGATGACGGCCGCCTCGGCCGCGGTGATCGCGCCCTTCTGGCCGGGCTGGGTCAGCGCCGAGCGGCTGTTGCCGAAGTACGCCTTCACGGCGGCCTCGATGCCGTAGGCGCCGCGCCCGAAGTAGACCGAGTTCAGGTAGCGGCCGAGGATCTCGGGCTTCTCGTAGTGATCCTCCATCTTGCGGGCGATCACGGCCTCGCGCAGCTTGCGGTTGTAGCTGATCTCCTTCAGCTCGGCGGCGTGCCGCGCGTACTGCTGGGTGATCGTCGAGGCGCCCTGCTGGTCGCCGCCGGTGAAGTTGTTCCACGCGGCGCGGGCGATGCCCTTCATGTCGATGCCGTTGTGGTCGAGGAAGTTCTTGTCCTCGGCGGCCATGACGGCCTGCCCGATGACCGGGTTGATGCCCTGGTACGGCACGAGCTGGCGGTTCGAGCTGCCGATGGTGGCGACGACGGTCTTGTTGTCGGACGCGTAGATCTGCGTGACCTGATCTTCGGCCTTGGGCTCGGTGAACTGCACGTCGTCGAAGAAGTAGGCCCCGCCGACGACGCCCGCGCCGAGCACGATGACCATCAGCGCGGCGGCGATGGTGAGCAGATTGGTGCGGCGCCGCTTCTTGGCCGACTTGTCCTTCTTCTTCCCCGGGCCGCCGGGGGAATCGGACGCCGGCACAGGCCGCACAGCCGCCCGCGCCACGGAGGCGGAGCCGACCGGGGCCGCCCCGACGGAGGCACGCCCACCCACGGACGCGGAACCAACTGAAGCGGAGCCAACCGAAGCCGAGCCCACGGAAGCCGACCCGACGGAGGCTCGCCCCCCGACCGAGGCCGACCCGACCGAGGCTCGACCGCCCACAGAGGCCGAACCCACCGAGGCCCGCCCGCCGGGCGTGGCTTCGGGAACGTTGCCCGGCGCGGGGGCCGGACCGGAGCCGGGCACCCGTGCCCGGGCGTTCGCTGAATGCGGATCGCCGTAGGGGTTCATCTATCCTCGTCGTCGCCGGAACGGATCTCCTGATTACACGGCTCTGTCAAGACCGGACAGTGCCGCGCGCTTGGTGATACCGACTTTCGGGAAGACATGATAGAGGTGTCCGCTCACATTGCGAGGGGACACGTTCGGCCGGTCGGCCATCCGCTTGCTGTGCAGGCACTCCGCACACGTACGCCGGGAACGCCTCAACGAGGGCGCCGGGCTGCCGAAATGATCCGCGGAGCAGCGCACGGATCATTTCCACGGACGGAGAAACCGGTGACCGCAGAGCCTCGCACGAGCCAGGGCTGGCTCAGCTCGTCTCCGCCGTCCGCGATCGCCCTGGTTGTCATGATCAGCTGCTTCTTCGGCTTCTTCGGGTCCATCCCGGCCAAGTTGCGGGCCGAACGGGTCTAGGTTCGGCGCAGCACCGAGACGACCTTGCCGAGGATCACCGCTCGGTCGCCGTCCAGGTGCGGATAGGCGGGGTTGCGGGCCTCCAGCACCACCCGGCCCGCGCGGCGGCGGTAGACCTTGACCGTCGCCTCCTCGTCGATCATCGCGGCCACGATGTCGCCGTTGTAGACCTCGTGCTGCTTCTTCACCACGACGATGTCCCCGTCGCAGATGGCCGCGTCGATCATCGAGTCGCCGCGGACGCGCAGCCCGAACAGCGTCCCGCGCCCCACCAGCTCGCGGGGCAGCGAGAGCACGTCGTCGGAGTTCTGCTCGGCCAGAATGGGTGTGCCGGCCGCGATGTCACCCAGCAGCGGCACGCCCACGGTCGCGTCGGAACCACCCGGCCCGGCCGAAGCAGGCTCGAGGAACATCCGTACGTCGATGGGCCTGGTCGCTCGGCCCCGGCGCAGGAAGCCCAGCTCCTCCAGCACCCGCAGGTGACGCCCCACGGTGGACGTCGACGCCAGCCCGAGCGCGTCCGCGATCTCCCGGTTGGACGGCGAGTAGCCGTAACGCCGGGCCGAGTCCTGAATGACGGTGAGGATCTGCCGTTGCCGCTCGTTGAGCCGCGACGTGTCGTAGAAGTCCTCATCCGTCAGCACTCAGTGATCTTGCCCCGTTTCCTTCCAGGCTGCCCGCAGGCGCGCCGCACCGTCGATGAGTTCGTCGAGCCCGCGCGGCTCCGGCCACGGCACACCCGCAATCCCGAACGCACGGTGAGCACCGCTCTGATCCTGCGGCGACAGCAGCCGGTCGTAGGCCCACAAACTGTCGAACCCGAGCAGCTCGGCCTCCCGCGCGAACGCCGTCACACCGGCGGCCGGATCGCGGGGAGCGGTATGCGGAACATTGATCCCGACCACGGCCGGAGCCCACGCTGCGGCCTTGGGCCGCACTCAGGTCGCGAGGAGCGCCGAGTTCGCGGCCGTGCGGTTGTCGAGCCCGACGACGGTGCTGATGTTCCACCTGGTCTTCCAGGACTGCTGGGACGGCCTGGGAGAACCGCCCCTCGGCGAACGCGTGAAGAACTGCGTCGTGCAGAAGGCCAAGTGCAACACCGAGGGCAACTTCTGACGTGCGCCCGTCCGCCGTCCCCTGCGAGTCGCGGGGGACGCGCGGCGGGAGTCGGGGATCCGATCACCCAGGCCCTTGCGGAGCCGCGTGGAATGCGTCGACCCTCGTCATCATGAGTGCCAAGCCATCGGCCGTCCGTGATGTCGTCGTGGTGATCCCGGGAATCATGGGCAGCACCCTCGTCGACGCCGAGAACCGCCCTGTGTGGTCGCTGAGCGCCGGCTCGCTCGTCAACGCGATCCGCACGTTCGGGGGCTCGCTGAAATCGCTGCGATTGCCCGAGGGCCTCGGCGACGACCACCCCGGCGACGGTGTCAGGGCGGTCGGCCTCATGCCAGGCCTGCACGTCATCCCCGGAATCTGGAGCCCGGTCGCGGGCTACGCCGGCATCCTGAAGTTCCTGCGGGGCCGCCGCTTCCAGTTCGTCCAGGACCCGGTCCCCAACCTGATCACCTTCCCGTACGACTGGCGGCTGTCCAACCGGCACAACGCGCGCCTGCTCGCCGAACGGGCCGGCGACGCGCTCACCCGATGGCGCGCCCGGCCGGGCATGGCCGACGCGAAGCTCGTCATCGTCGCCCACTCGATGGGTGGCCTGGTCGCGCGCTGGTTCCTCGAACGCGAGCAGGGCGCCGAGCTGACCCGCGCCCTCATCACGATCGGCACCCCGCACCGGGGCTCGGTGAAGTCGCTGGACACCCTGGCCAACGGCATCGAGGCGGGGGTCGGGCCGCTCAAGCTGAGCCTGACCGAGATGGCGCGAAGCATGCCGTCCCTGCACCAGCTCCTGCCCACGTACGCCTGCCTGCGCAAACCCGGCGGCGGGCGGGTCCCGCTCGGACCGGGGACGACGGCCGGGCTCGACGCCGCGATGCTGGCCGACGCCGCCGCGTTCCACGCCGTCCTCGACGCCGCCGGACCACCCCGGTACGTCCTGCACAAGGTCGTCGGGATCCGGCAGCCCACGCCCACGACGGCCCGGCTGACCGGCGGCAGGCTGGTCACCTCGGACGCGATCGACGAGCAGGATCAGGCCGGCGACGGCACGGTTCCCCGGCTGGCCGCCGAACCGGCACAGGGGCGCGGCACCGAGGTGCACGAGGTCGCCCAGCAGCACGGCGAACTCCAGGGCACGCGGTCCGCCCTCGACCTGCTCGACGGCATCATCACCCGCGAGGACGTGATCTGGGAGGACGCCGCCCCCGAGACCTTCGGCGTGGCCATGACCGAGATCTGGGCGCCCGGCGCCGCGCCCGAGCTGACCGTCCCCGATCTCGCCGACCGTCGCCTGAACGTGTCGGTCCTCGACGAGCACGGCACCCAGGTCGGAGCGCCGGTCAAGGTGCGTCCGGACGGCCGGGCGGTCCTCGACCCGCTACCCGAGGGCGGCTACCGCGCCACGGTGAGCAGCCCGGTTGCGGGCGGCCCGCCCCCGGTGACCCGCCCGTTCCTCGTGTGGGACCCGGACCGATGATCGGCGCGCAGGTGGTGGCGGTCGCCAACGGCTCCTACGCGACCCTGACCCCGCTCGGCCGGGCGGTGCCGGACAGCGAAGGCCTGGTCGGCCTGCTCAGGGAACGACACGGATTCGACGGCGTGGTCCTGGCCGACCTGCGCCGCGGGGCGCTGCTCGACGAGATCGACGCCGCCCTGCAGAAGAAGTCGATGCCCGGCGGCAAGCTGATCGTGCTGTGGACCGGGCACGGCGAGCTCGGCCCGGACCGGCAGTTGAAGCTGCTCGGCCGCACCACCGACACGGACGACGACGAGATCGCCACGGCCAGGAAGCTGGGCGAGTGGGCCGCCCGCACCGGGGCGACCCAGGTGCTGGTCGTCGTGGACACCTGCCACTCCGGCGGCGGCGTCCCCGACGCCCTGGCCATGGCCGACGCGGTCCTCGCCGGGCGGGCCGACCCCGGAGCGGCCTGGTTCGGCGTGGTGGCGGCCTCACGCGGCGACGAGCCCGCGCGCAGCGGGGCGATGGCCCGCGAACTGACCCGGCTGCTCACCCACGGCCCCACCGACGACGCGCTGCGGCTGCGCTGGAACGCCTACCGCGAGGAGATCCGCGGCGACGACCTGATCGACGCGCTGGTCAAGGAGTGGTCCGAACCCCGGCACTCGCCCCAGCAGGCGGCCACCGGCGACGCCTGGCCGATGCTGCGCAACCCCCTGCACCGTCCGCGCGCGAGCCACGTCGTCGTGGAACACCTGCTGCAGGCCGCCCGCGGAACGTCGACGACCGACAACTTCTTCACCGGCCGCGAACGCATCCTTGCCCGGGTGGTGAGGTGGCTGCGCCGGGGCACCCCGGGGCTGTACGTCGTGACGGGACCGGCGGGCTCGGGCAAGTCCGCGATCCTCGGCCGCGTCGTCAGCCTCTCGGTGCCCGACGAGCGCCAGAGTCTCGAGCTGCCGCCGGCCGAGCTCGACCCGGGCGAGTCGAGGGTGGACGCGCACCTGCACGCACGCGGCATGGACGCGAAGTCGGCCGTCGAGAGCCTCGCCGCACAGCTCGGCCTGCCGTCCGACACCGGCGTCTACGACCTGCTGGCGTACGCCGCCCGGCGCCGGACGGACGGCGCTCCCCTGGTGGTCGCGATCGACGGTCTCGACGAGGCGGGCGACATCGAGTGCCGCCACATCGCCGTCCAGGTCATCGAGCCGCTCGTGCACGAGGCCCTGGTGCTGATCGGCTCGCGCGAGATCGCCGGGGCGATGGGCGAGCCGGGGCTGCTCACGCTGCTCGGCGTCGCCGCGGAGACCACCGATCTCGGCCGCGAGGTCGAACAGACCCTTCACGACGTACGGCGTTACGTGGTCCGCCGCCTCGACGGTGTGGCCCCGTCGATGAGCCCCGAGCTGGTCGCCGACGAGGTGCTCGTCACCGCGCAGGACGCCGACCCGGCCCGCGAGGGACCGTTCCTGCTCGCCCGGCTCATCACGTCGCAGCTGCGCGGCGCGCCGGTCGACACGTCCGGCCAGGGCTGGCGTACGCGACTGGCCTCCAGCGTGGAGGCCGCGCTCGAAGCCGACCTCGAACGCACCATCCTCACCATCGACGGGCGGGCGCACCCGACCGCGGCCCGGGAACTGCTGCGCGCCCTCGCCTGCGCGCACGGCAACGGTCTGCCGGCCGACGACGTGTGGCCGGCGATCGCGTCGGCGCTCTCCCCGACCGGCGTCCGGTACACGCGCGACGACGCGTACGCCCTGCTCCTGGCCCTGGGCCGGCACGTCGTCGTGGGTACCGCGGGAGGCCAGGCGGTCTACCGGGTGGCCCACCAGCGCCTGATCGACCACCTGCTGCCGACGCTGGGCAAGGGCATCGGACGTGGGCTGTCCCCCGGCATGGCCCTGCCCGTGGCCGCGACGATCGCCCGCCTGTACGAGCACCTGCTCGACGAGGGGCAGACCCCGGGCCAGCACGCCTACCTGTGGCAGCACGCGTGGCGGCACTTCGCCGACGCCGGCGTCCCCGGGCTCGACCTGCTGCGGGAGTTCTTCGCCCGCGACCGCGGCGCGTTCCTGCCCGACCTCGCGATGGCCGTCCAGCTCGTGGCCGAGCGCTCCCTGCTGACCGGTCAGCGCGTCGCGGTCACCCTGCACGAAGAGTCGGTGGCGCTGAACCGCGAGCTCGACGACCAGCTCGACCTCGCGATCGCCCTGTTCGAACTCGCGACGGCCCGCGCCATCTTCGGGGACACCGAGGGCGCCGAGGAAGCGGCGAACGAAGCGTCGCGCCTGGCCCGGGAGGCTCACGGCGACCCGGCCAGCGGGCAAGTGCTGGCCAACAGCCTCTCGGCCCTGGCGCTCGCCCAGCTGCGCAGCGTCAACCCGGTCGCGGCGGAGCGCTACGCGGTCGAGGCGGTCGCGTTGCTCGAGCCCTCGGGCGAGGAACGGCGAGCGCTGATCGGGGCGTTCGCCAACGCCTGCACCCTCGCCGCCAGCGCGGCCATCATGCAGAACGATCTCGAGAAGGCCGACGAGTTCAGCCGCCGGGCCCTGGCCGCGCTCGACGAGGGCGACGACTCCGATCACAACGAGGCCGCCCTGATCGAGGCCCTCGCCGTACGGTCCCGGGTGAACCTGCTCGAACTGATCAACTCGCCCGATCGCCGCCGGCCCGGCCGTGACGGCATGCCGGCCGCCGAACGCCTCGCCGATCACCACCGCCGCCACGGGCCGTCCGGCAGCATCATCGACATCGCCGTCGCCGAAGGCCTGCGCCTGTACGCGATCACGACCTCGATCGAGAACGCGGGCCGCGGCGCCGAACCCGTGACAGCCACGACCATCGCACTGCTCGACCAGTCGATCGACCTGGTCACACCGTTCGCCCAGGGCAATACGGACGCGGCCGTCATCCTGGCCAGCAGCCTGACCCTGCGAGGACGCCTCGCCGCGGCGCACGACCCGGCCCGGGCGATAGCCGACCTCGAACTGGCTGAGCACCACCTGCGCACCGTCGAGAACACAAGCCCGTCGGTGGCCATCCAGCTCGGCGAGACGCTGACCAACCAGGTCACCGTGGCCCTGGCCGGCACCACGATCGACCTGCTGGCCCTGATCGAACGCCAGAAGGAAGCGGCGGACCTGCTCGACATCAACCTGCCCATCGCGTGGGGTCCGCTGGTCACGGCGCTCGACCAGCTCGTCAAGCTGCACACCATGGCCGGTCAACCGAGCGAGGCCTCCACCGTGCGCGAGTCGACGATCCAGGTCCGCCGCGACCTGCTCCCCGGCTCACCGCAGGCGGTCCTCGGCCTGGCCGCGACGCTGGCGGACGTCGCCGCCACGATCCTGTCCGTACGCCCGCTGGAGGCGATCGGATATGCCGAAGAGGCCCTGCGGCTCATCGACGCGATGGAGAACACGGATTCGCGCGTCGCGCTGCTTCGCGGCATCGCCCTGCTCAACCTGTCGGCGGCCCACTCGGCCCTCGAACAGATTCCCGAGGCGCGCCGAGCGGTCGAGGAGGCCCTCGTGCTTCTCGACGCCGAATTCGAATCGCCGGTCGCCACCATCGCGCTGGCCGGCGCCCTGGCCGCCGTCTCGGCCCTCGACCTGGCCGCCGGGCGGAACACGGCCGCCCTCGACCATTCCCGGCGGGCGATCGAGGCCTTCGAGGAGTACACCGGGGAACTCGAGAATCCGTTCCAGCTTCCCCTCACCCGCATCACGTTCGGCCGGGCCCTGCTGCTGGCCGGCGACGAAACAGAATCGGCGCGATCGATGGACGCCGGCCTCGGCGAGTTGCGCGCCCGGCTGTCGGAGGGCGAACTGAGCATCGCCTACCTGGCCGTGGGGCTGAACACGGCCGGCCCGGAAGTCTGGGAGACGGTCCTCGCCGAACTCGACGACCAGCCGATCCTGGCGGCGATGCTCCTGATGCGGCGCATCCGGCCGCCGGAGGAGATCGCCCTGACCGTACGGGACATCCGCGCGGCGCTGGTGGCCGCGGTCGACGACGTGCGGGCGACCCAGCAGGTCCACGAGCTGGCCCGGCTCCAGCGGGCACGCCACCCCGCCCGCTTCCGGGCAGCGTGGACGGCGAGCGGCGACGAGATGCCGCACTGGCTGGCCATCGACCACTCGCTGAGCCACCTGCTGGTCGCCTGGTGGAACCGGTCCACCTGGGCCGAGTCCCAGAGCTATCTGCGGGCCGAGCCGGCCCTGCTCGACCCGGCGACCGACGTGCTCCTCGAGGAACTGCGCAGCATCGGCGCGAACGACGACCTCGTGGACAGGCACCTGCGACTGCGCGCCGACGCGGCGGAAAACGGCGTCGACGCGGCGTACGCGCCACTGCTCTCGCTGATCCTGGTCGAGAACTGGATGGAGGCACCGGACGCCGAGCTCTTCCTCACCGAGAACTACGACGAACTCCTCGGGCCGGACGTCGCGGCGGTCGTCGCCGAGCGGAAAGACACCGTCGAGGTCTTCGCGATCATCGACGCGGTCCTCGTACTGACCCGCCGGGCCGAACAGTCAGTGGCGTTCCGCATCATGGAGGAACCGGCGTTCGGGGTGACCCTGCTGCGGGCGGCCTGGCGCTCGGCCGACGTCGCACGGCTGGCTGCCCTGGCGACGCTCTGCCTCAACGAGGGCACGGTCAGCGACCCGGGTGGGCGGCTGGCCACGGTGGCGCTGGCCATCGCCCACGCGATCGGGGGCGACGCCGGGCGGGCGGCTGAGCTCGGGCGGTCAGCGCTGGCCGAAGTCGTGTCTTCCGAGGAGCGCGATCTGCTGATGGCGGCGGTTTCGGACGCGCTGGCCTTTCAGCCTGAGGGGCAGGAGTCGCTGATCCGGCTACTTCAAGCTCTGCGTCCACCGTCGGTGAACGGGGGCTGAGGTGGCGTTCCTGCGCTGGGACGGCCGGGTCGTCGGCTCCGGGCAGGAGAATGGTCACCCTGTCTCTGGGCGCGGCCCTGTCCTGGCGGCCCCCTGCCGCGCCGGTTGCGGCTGGCGCTGCGCGCTCCCAACCGCCGGCGCCCGGTGTACTTTCGGTCGCATGCGCGTTTCCACTGCCGCGGTCACAGCGGGGTCTCTCATTGCCGGCTGGCAGGTCGCCCGCCGGACCGGCATCCGGCCTCTGGGTGGGGCGATCCTGGCTGCGGGTGGCATCGTCGCCGGGCGTGAGTGGTCCCGGCGCACGAGCCCGGCCGTGACCGGCGCACTTGTCGCGACGTACCTCGGGGCGTTTGGCGCCTCGCACCCGCTGGCCAAGCGCATCGGGCCCTGGCCGTCTGTTCTTGCCGTGTCCGCGGTGACGGCCGCCGTGTCCTGGGCCGTGTCCGACCGGCGCTGAAGGCGTTTGGGCCGTTTCCGTGGCGTTCGCCGGCGGAAGTGTTCCGGCTCCTGAGCGCGAACGACACCGGGCTGCGGGCGCGGTTCTGGTTGATGAACCACTGGCCCGAGCTGCGATCATGCCGGCGTGAAGCAGTACCGAAGCCTTGGTGACCCACTCGGCGGTGCCGACGTCGCACTCATCGGTCTATTTTCGGCCAAGGAGAAGCAGTACGAGGCCAGGCTCGACGAGTTGGCGGTTATGGTCGAGGCCCGAGGTGGACGGGTCGTGGCCCGGTTCATCCAGCGCCGGGGCGCCTCAGACCGCTGGAAGCAGCGCCCAGGCGGGTCGCTGCGAATGTCGCAGCCCTTCTCCCGCCGTACGCTGCTGACACACGGCAAGGTTCGCGAGGTCGCCCAGGCGTGCCGAGAGGCAGAGATCGACGCCGCAGTATTCGTGAACACCCTGACCCATCGCCAGCGGAGCGTCTTGGCCAAGATCCTCGGGTGCCTCATTTTGAGCGGTGAAGACCTGGTGTGATCATCGATGGTGTCGTGGTCGATCGATGACAGCGAACTGGCCGGCCCGCAAGCAGATCGCGGCATGAAAGGCGTTCGACGGTGGTGAGCCGCTACCCGAGTTCGTACGTGAAACAATCAGTCCGTTCGAAGGCAGCATCCTGTTCAACGGTCGCCCGGAGTACGCGTTCGATCCGATCGAACACCAGCGATCCGATCGCGGCCCGGCTGACTGCAGATGCCGCCCAATAAAGGTGGACAGGCCGCTCAACGTCGGTACTCAGCCGATCCCACAACGCGTCCAGGTTGGCACCGTAGTGCGGACCGAAGTCGAGCAATCTCGCCAACTCGCGATGGAGGTCAGCCTCCGACTTCACCCGGTTGCCGTCAAGGACCACGCGCACTCGACGATGCTACCGACCACGCCGTCGACGGCTTTACGGTGAGCGCGCGCTGACAGCCGCAGATGAGTGAATTGACCTTGGCTATGGTGACTCGATTTCGGCACGCGGCGATTGATCCGGCAACACCTGTCGCGAATCCGGGCTTCCTGATTCCGGCCCGCAGCGTCTTTCCTGGATCTCCGCAAGAGCGTCGAGCAGATCGCCCCATAGAGTTTCGGCGGCATTGCGGGTCTCGGGCGCCAGGTTGCGGTGCACGACCCACTTGGCATCAGCCAAGCCCAAGCCGGTGCTGTCAGAAATGGCCTTGATCGCCGAGATCGGCGAATCAGTGCGCCGCAGCAGTTCCTTGGCTATCTCGTCGGCGTCAGCGCCGGCGGCGAGCATCGTCTGCGCCGACTCCGTCAAGAACCTGACTCGCGCGGCTCGCTCTGCAGCGTCGTTCACCCCAGGAGGGTAGCGAGGTCGTCGAGTGTCACAACCGGGAGAGGATCGACCGTCCTTCACGCAGCGTGCCCATCCACGGCTGGATGAACGCGCATGCTCAGCGGCCATGAGCGGACGCTGTCCTCGATGGCGATGATGCGCGTGCCGCCGTTCTCCAGATCGTCATGAGTGCAGGTCTCGCTGTCCAGACCTGGCACGAGAGCGATGTGCTCGTGGATGCTGGTCGACGCCGAGATGATCAGTTGACAGAATGCCGAGGCATGGCGCACGACCGATCGAGTACACCGCCGAGACTGCGCAGCTGGGCCGAGGTCGATCCGGGGCGCTACCCGTTCAACCCGACCGCGGTCCCGGTGTTGATTCAGACGGTTACTCCGGTGGCCGGGCGATCTGATTTGAGCGCATGGACCGAAGCGGTCAGTGTCGTGCTGTCCGACCGCTACGGCCCCTGGGCGTACCGGTGGTACTGGGCGCCAGAGGTATGGCAGCAAGGGTGGAACTGGATCACCTCGTTTCCTGCTCCGGCCGAGGCGCCGGCTCTGGCAGTCGACGCGCTGCTGACCTGGCGACGGTGGCTGATGAGGATTGCCGAACGATTCGACGAGTACCTGCCGTTGCTCGATCCGAACGCCGAGCCGGGTGACCTCACCGCGGCTTGGGAGTCCGCTATCGCGGAGCTGATGAGGTTGGCTGTCGCCCCCATGTCCGATGACGGCAGCTGCCGAGGCCAGTGCCGCAGGATCCTCGAATGGTTTCTCACAGCTGCCGGCGTGCCGGAAGAAACCGCGGCATCGCTGGTCAACAGTGCAGTCGACGTGCGCCTCGACTGGAGAACTCCGACAGCGGCTGAGGTCGTCGACGTGGCCGAACGGCTCACGCGAGACGTGCTCGAACTCGACGGGATCGCGTCGACCGTGGTTACCGACACATGGCCGGACACATGGCCGCAGAACTGGCCAGTGTGGAGGGCCATGAACACAGCGAGCCGGGAGAATATGTGATCAGGTGTCCTGCGGAGTCGAGTCCGGATCTGCGGCCTGTCGCATTCTTCTCGGCTGGATCAGTGAGCGAGAACCCACCACCATCCTGAGCCGCCTGGTGCACCAGCGACCCGCCGCTCGCTCCGCGATCCCATAGGTGCGGAGCCGATGCCGCTGGGACGCTCGACAACGTCAGTTGCCGGCGCCGAGGGTGTGCATCATCGCTGTCGGGTAGCGGTCGCCGCGAGCCGATCCGAAGGGGACGGCCTTTTCGATCTCGGCCAGGTCGTCGTCGGTCAGGGTCAGGTCCAGCGCGGGCAGGGCTTCGCCGAGCCGTTCGCGGGTGCGGGCGCCGACGAGCGGGATGATGTCGTCGCCCTGGGCGGCCACCCAAGCGATCGCCACCTGGGCCACGGTCGCGTTCTTCGCTGCGGCGACCGAGCGCAGGGCTTCGACCAACGTCAGGTTGTGGGTCAGGTTGTCGCCGTTGAAGCGGGGGCTCATGCCGCGGAAGTCGCCGGGCCGGCTTTCGCGGGCGGCCGTCCAGTGGCCCGAGATCAAGCCCCGGCTCAGGACGCCGTACGCGGTGAGGCCGATGCCCAGTGAGCGGAGAGCGGGCAGCACCTCGTCCTCGATCGCACGCGAGATGAGCGAGTATTCGATCTGCAGGTCGGCGACGGGGTGGACCGCGTGCGCCCGCCGGATGGTCGAGGCGTCGACCTCCGAGAGCCCGAGATGCCGTACGTACCCGGCTTCGATCATCTCTTTGACGGCGCCGACCGTGTCTTCGATGGGGACGGCGGGGTCGAGGCGGGCCGGGCGGTAGATGTCGATGTGGTCGACGCCGAGGCGGGTCAGTGAGTAGGCCAGGAAGTTCTTGACGGCGGCGGGGCGGGTGTCGGCGCCGCCCCATGACATGTCGGGGCCGCGCAGGCCGCCGAATTTGACGCTGAGCTGGTAGCTGTCGCGGGGGCGGCCGCGCAGCGCCTCGGCCAGCAGCAGCTCGTTGTGGCCCATGCCATAGAAGTCACCCGTGTCGATCAGGGTGACGCCCGCGTCGAGCGCGGCGTGCACGGTGGCGATGGCCTCGGCGCGGTCGACCGGACCGTATGCCCCGCCCGACATGCCCATCGCGCCGAGACCCAGCTTGCCCACGGCCGGTCCGGTCGTGCCCAGGGTGACAGTTCGCATCGTGTGCTCCTTCGTCGATGTTCTGGACCGAGCTTGCACCGGTTTGCGGGCGGGCGGGAGCGGAGCGTTCATCGTGGGATCGCGAGTCCCTGGATAGGCCGCCACGAGGAGGGCAGCATGAAGACATGCAGCGTGACGACCTGGCCGACTTCCTTCGCCGCCGCCGTGAGGCGATCCGCCCGGCCGAGGTGGGCCTGACCGACGGCCCCCGACGGCGCACCACCGGGCTGCGCCGCGAAGAGGTCGCGATGCTCGCGGGCATGTCGGTCGACTACGTCGTCCGCCTCGAGCAGGGCCGCAGCAGCCAGCCGTCGACCCAGCTCCTCGGCGCGCTGGCCCGCGCCCTGCGACTGTCCGACGATCAGCGCGCTCACCTGTTCCATCTGGCCGGTCACCAGCCGCCACCTGCGATGGGCACCGCCTGCCTGGCTCGCGCGGGGCTGCTGCGCATGCTCGACCTGCTCGGTGACACGCCGGCGCTGGTGCTCAGCGACCTCGGTGAGACTCTCGCCCAGAACCGCATGTCACTGCTGCTCAGCGGCGACATGACCGGCTTCGAGGGCGACCGCCGCTACCACGTCTACCGCTGGTTCACCGACCCCGCTCTGCGCGCCATGCACCCGGCCGACGAGCACGATCATCAGGCCCGGGTGATCGTGGCCGACCTGCGCGCGGTGGCGGGGCGCAGGCACGACGACCCGACCGTCGCCCGGCTGGTCGAAAAGCTGCAGACCGAGAGCGAGACCTTCCGCGAGCTGTGGACCGAGCACGAGGTCGGGGTGCGCCGCGCCGACCGCAAGACGATCATGCATGCGCGGGTCGGCCCGGTGCTGGTCGACTGCGAGACCCTCGTCACGCCCGACCAGCGGCAGCTCCTGCTGGTGCTGACGCCGGCCGACGCCGAGTCCCGCGAAAGGCTGGAACTGCTGCGCGTGGTCGGCGTCGAAGAGTTCGCGACGGTTCCGGAGAGCTAAGCTTTCGCAGTCATGCCTGAAAGCTCCCGGCGCCGACTGGTCCTGCTGGTCGGGTCCGTCGTTCTGATCCTGGCCGCGGTCAATGTGGCCGACAAGTTCGGGCCCCATCACACCGGCCTGGTCGTCGGTCCGCTCGTGGCGCTGATTCTGGTGCTGCTGGCCCGCAAGGTTGGCCTGAGCTGGCACGATCTCGGGCTTTCCCGGCGTACGCTCGTGCCCGGCCTCAAGTACGCCCTCGGCGCGATCCTGGCCGTCGCGGTCGTCTACGCGATCGGTGTCGCGCTGCCACTCACCCGGCCCGCGTTCCACGACGTCCGCTACCACCTGCACCCCGGCGCGGCGCTGCTGACGGCCTTCATCGTCGTGCCGCTCGGCACGGTCCTGCTCGAAGAGGTCGCCTTCCGCGGCGTGCTGCTGGGCCTGGTCAACCGGCATCGCGGCGCCGTCTGGGCGAGCGTGACGTCGTCGGTGCTCTTCGGCCTCTGGCACATCTTGCCGTCGCTGCGCCTCAACGACGCCAACCAGGCGGTCGGCTCGGCCGTCGGCGGCGGCACCACGGGCCGCGTGCTGGCCGTCCTGGGAGCGGTCGCCTTCACCGCGGTCGCCGGCCTGCTGCTCTGCGAGTTGCGCCGCCGCAGCGGAAGCCTCCTCGCGGCCGCCGCCCTGCACTGGGCCACCAACGGTCTGGGCCTGCTGATAGCGGCCGGCCTGGCCACGACAAGCCTCGTCTGAGTACTGCCCGGCCCCAGCGAGCCGATCACGCTGGGCTGAGCGCTCCGCCGGAGGCGTCGACCAGCTCGAAGCCCGAGCCGGCCGTCAGATCACGTACCGTCGCCGAGACGAGCAGCCATCGGCCGGAAGACCAGACCGTTCGCGTACGCCTTACCCGTGTCCGGGTCCAGTCCGAGCAGCCAATTCACACGCTCGCCGTACGCTCGGGCCGTCGCCGGCCGCGAGCATGTCGCCGATCGCGGTGACCGGGCCGTCGTACACCGCGACCGTGGCGCTGTCGGGGTTGAGCGGCCTTCACGAGACTTCGAGGCGACTCTCCTGGACCCGGCTGTCCTGATCGCCCGGCGCTGCCGTGACGCATCCGGTCAGCCGCCGAACCAGCTCGATCCTGGCCGCCATGTCCGCTGGCCTGAGCACCCAGCCGGCGATCAGCCTGCTGGCGTGGCTGTCGAACACCACCTATTCGACGATGTCCAGGTCAAGGTGCAGCGCCAGTGCCTCACGTACCGCGAGGTGGAGCCGCTCCGGAAGCTCCCCGACTTCTTCGACGATCCGACGAATGTCCACCGACCTGATCTGTTCGGCTTGGATCTTGCTTTCCTGGTCCAGGCCGGCGCCGTCCACGGCGGCCCCGTCGATCAATACTTGAAAGGCATAGAGCCGGGATGTGTTGGAAGTGATCGGCAGTACCGAGATGACCCCACGCCCGTTACGTTGCGCGGCCCGAACAGCCCGGTCGTTGCACACCACAAGCGCTGGCCGGGTCTTGTCGGCTTCGCTGCCCACAGCGGGGTCCAGATTTACCCGGACGATGCTGCCCCATCTCACGACGGCAGACCGTCGGCGGTCGCGTTGTCCCACAGAGCCTGCTCGCCGCTCGCCTCAAATTCATCGAATGCCGCTTCGTACTGCTCGTCGAGCTGGCTGCGCCGCAACAACTGCACCGCTTGGTGGAGCACAGCCGACCGGTTGGTGCCCTGCGCGTCGAGGAACGCCACATCCGAATCCGGCAGACTCACACTAATCTTCACACCAACAATGCTACCTGGGGTAGGACGATTCGAGAATCGAGACCTGAGCCCGGATCCTCACAGCGGCCGCCACTCGGGTTCCAACCATTCACGGTCGCGGGTGAGCTTGAGTCGTGCCCCGGTGATGTGGCTGCCAGCCCGCAACGAGCGCCTGCCGGACGATCTTCACGATCAGAGCCGGCTCGGCCGGGTTCAGTTCGAACCGGGGTTCCCCGCCGGACTCGATGCGGGCGCCGGGTCGTGCTGCCCGACGTCAGACACGCCGATCACTCATGGGCGGCGGCCCGCCGGATGACCTCCTCGGCTGTCAGCGGGCTCGGCGGGTGGTGGCTCAAGCAGAACGGCGCCCGCATCTTCACGAAACTCGCCCCCTCGACCGCGGCGTAGAACTCGCCTCGGTCGAGCCGGCCGACGTCGGGGATGGGGCTGCCCTTCACCCGGGCGATCTCCTGGGCCGCGTCGATCTGGGTCATGCTGGTCAGCAGCCCGAAGAACTGGGTGGCGGCGTTGCCCGGGATGCGGTTGTGCAGCCCCTTCGGCGCCTGGGTGGCGAAGACCAGGCCGAGACCGTACTTGCGGGCCTGCGACGCCAGCATCAGCGTGCTGTGCGTGCACGGTGTCATCGCGCCGGACGGGGCGAAGTTCTGCGCCTCGTCCATGACGAACAGGCCGCCGAGCGGACGGTCGCCGGCCGGGTTGCGCTTGATCCACGAGAACAGCGCGACCTGGAGCTGGTTGACGAACGTCTGCTGCTGCTTCTGATCGTTCAGGCCGACGAAGCTGATCACCGAGATCCGCGCCCGTTTGCCCGGCGGCGGCGTCAGCAGCTCACCGGGGTCGGCCAGGGCGCCCGCCCCGCCGAACAACGGATCGTTGATCTTCGCGGCCTTGAGGAGCTGCGACATCTTCGCGGCCAGCTTGATGCCGTCCTCGTCGAGGTCGCTGATCCCCTCGGGCAGGTCACCGAGCAGGTCGACCAGGCCGTCGAGGTCGCTGCCGCCCCGGCGGGCGTAGTGGGTGAGCGACTGCCGCAGCACCGACTGGCTGAGCCGGGCCTTCTCGGTCGTGCCGTCGGCGCGGGCGTGCGGCGCGAGGGCGGAGACCGCCACCTCGATGCCCGCTTCGAACGCGTCCGGGTCGTCGACGATCTCGGCGAAGTCGGGCAGCGGCCGGAAGCTCAGCGGACGGCCGCCGCGCCACCGCGGGGTCCACACGACGACGTCGGTGTTCGCGAGGTAGTCGGCGGCCCGTGCGTCGTCGCCCGGCCACCATGAGTCCGGCGGTTCCCGGTGCGGGTCGCCGAGCCGCGCGAGGTCGTTGTTGGGGTCGAGAACGATCGCCGACACACCCTGGAGGGCGCACTCCTCGATCAGCCGCCGGATCAGCACCGTCTTGCCCGACCCCGAACCGGCGAAGATCGCCGTGTGCCGCCGCAACGCCTCCAGCCCGACGGCGACCCGGCCCTGGCCGTCCACCGCGGCCCCGATCGCGATGGCCCCGACCGGCACGGCCGACGATTCGGAACCCGGCGCTTCAGCCCGCGGCGAGGCCGAGACAACCGCGGGCGAGACAACCGCTGGCCCGACAACCGCCGGCCCGACAACCGTTGGCGTGACAACCGCCGGATCGACAACCTCGGGTACGACCAACGAACCGGCCAGAACGCTGATGTCGGCGGTCGGCCGGCGTGCGCCGAACCAGGGCCGCAGCGCCTCCTCGCCGAACTCGGCGATCATCCCCTGCAGCGCCGTCAGCCGGATCACGTCCTCCTCGGGGAAGTCGAGAGTCAAGCCGCCGGCCTCGTTGAATGCCTTGATCACTTCCTGGGTACGGGTTCCCGGCGACCACGACGGCGTCCGCAGCAGGAACAACCGCCGCCGGGACACCCCCTCGGTCAGCCCGGCCGAGGTGATCGCGTTGCGGATGCGGTTCAGCGCGGAGATGGGATGCTTCGCGCAGACCGCCCGGAACGACCAGTGAACCTCGTCCTCGTCGTCGGACTCGAGGGCGAGCCGCAACCGGGCGTGCAGCGCGGGTTTGCCGCCCGCCTGCGGGTCGATGCTGAACAACTCCCCGGTCGCGCCCTGCTCGGCGATCCAGGCGGTGAGACCGGCCCGCAGCAGTTCAGGCACGACCTGGTCCTCGGTGGTCTGGCTGAGCGCGGCCTCCGGATCGGCGATCTTGACGAGTTCGTCGTACCGGGTGTTGAACTCGGGGAATTCCGCGACCGGCTCCTCCCTCTCCGCGGGCCGGGCCGTCGGCGACTCCTGAGCGGAATAGAGGAGGTGCGTGAGCTCGGTGATCTTGTCTTCGGCGAGTCTGGCCCGGACGTGCCGGTCGACCGTCCGAAGGAGTTCCCGGGGCGTGAACTGAACCGCCTCGGCGAACGCCTCGGGCCGCACCGGCCAGGTGGGGTACGGCGGCTCGAACTCCACCTCGGCGAAGCGATCGGCGAACCGGCGGGCCACGAGCCGCTCGCCGACCTCGCGGGTGGGGATCTCCTTGAGCCACGCCGCTTCCCGGAACCTGTCCTGGACCGTGTCGGTGACCTGACCCTTGATGTCCTGCCAGGTCTTGGGCAGGCAGGCCACCACGGACAGGGTGCGCCGGGTGTTCTCGCGCAGCGACATCAGGCCACCGGCGATCTGTTCGAGCAGCAGCGCGGTCTGCCAGTTGGCCCGGTCGCCGCCGGCCGTCGACTTCACCGATTGAGCGATGAGGATGTCGATCTGGTCGACGGCGATGACCGTCGGCCCGGTGAGGGAGAGCAGCCTCGACACCTCACGGACGATCTCCTGGGCGGAGCGTTTGCCGCGGCGCATCCCCCAGGCCGCCCGGTCGCCCGGCTCCTCCTCGTCGTTCGAGCAGAGGAAGTCGTAGCCGACGTCCTGCGCCGGCAGGGACGAGGACGCCTGCAGCACCAGGGCGCGGGCGGTGTCCTGACACTCCATGCCGATCTGCCGATGGTGTTTGCGCAGCAGGTCGATGAACGCGTCGAGCGCGGGGCGGGTCAGTTCGTACTCGCCGATCAGCGCGCGCTTGACCGGCCGCGGGGCCTCGATGAGCTCGGCGAGTTGCCGGAGGAAGAACTCCAGCTGGGTGTCGCCGTCGGGGCGTGGCCGGGCGAAACCGTCGAGCAACGCCATGGTGGTGTTGCGCCAGAAGGACTTGGCCTCGCGAATCTCGACCAGGAAGAAGTAGCCGGCGTCCGACTGGATCCGCTCGCGCACCGTGCCCAGCAGGTGGGTCTTTCCGGTGCCCCGCGGGCCCTGCAGCGCCAGGCCCATCGGGCTCTCGAGGTTGCGCCGCGCCTCGTCGACCCCTTCCATGACCAGGGCGAGCAGGTCTTCGTGCAGGCCGTCCACGTGGTACGGAGCGGGACGCCAGACGTCGTCGGGGGTCGGCGCCCAGCTCAGCCGGAGGGCCGCCAACGCGCGACGCTGGTCCTCGTCCACCGGGCCGCCCTCGTCAGACGCTGATGGCGATGAGGTGCTTGGCCTGGTTGCCGATGCTCACCGCGGCCGCGCGTTGCCCACCGGTCAGCACCTTCTGGTTGGACTCCGGCACCAGGTTGACGTCGCGGGCGCGGTTGAGCTCGATGAGCGCGTCGTCGAGTTCGGCCCGGTTCACGTCGGGCAGCGCCGCCCGCAGGTCTTCGAGCATCAGGTAGTCGCCGGGCCGTGCGGTGAGCGACGAGTACGCCTTGCGTACGCGCTCTTCCAGGCCGCTGTCGAGCGCGGCCGCGACCGGGGCCCCGGCCAGCCGGAAACGGAACAGATCTTCGGGTTTCGTGCCGGTCCGTTCGATCAGGTTGCGTACGAATCCCAGGGCCGCGTAGAGCGCCAATCCGACGGTTCCCGAGCCGGGCGGCTGGTCACCGTCGAGTTCGGTGACGGCGCGATCGTGCCCTTTCTGGGTCAGTTCGAGAATCATCGGGCGCCCACCGGCCTCGAGATATCCCCAATTCACCAGCTCGTCGCGCTTGGGCTTTTTGAGACTGTTGCTGACGGCTGTGTTCGGGAGCGGTTCGGCATTGATCATCAAGGTGAGGAGAACATACCGCTGCACCGATGTCAGCTCTTTATCGGTCATATTCGGGCACTCCTCGGGGCGCCCGGAGGCGCTGTTGATCTCGGTTCTCGCGGCGGGGCGCCGATTACCGGCCCGATTCTGCCGACGTGGGAGCGGATCCCGCAAGGTGGTGTTCCGAGCCTGCCAATATCTGACACGGTACTTCTCAGTAGATCTTTTCCGGGCCTGCTCACACGCTTTCCTCAAACATTCGTTCGAGGCCGCCGAAATGCGATCTTGAACGGCCGGTATTGCCTCGCGGCCGCGATTGAAGGCAGCATGTCGCTTCGGTGAGAACGCGACGGGAGGTGCGGCTCTTGTCGCCCGAGATCGTGACGTACGACGTGGACGGTTCGACGACCGCCCGGTTCGAGATCGAGCCGGGTGACGGGTTCGTGCCCGCTGGCGCCGGCGACGTGCTGGGCAAGGTGCGTGACGCGGCAGGGCCGGCGATCGAGGCGGCCCGCGAACTGCTCGAGCTGGCCCGCGAGCTCTCACCCGACGGCGTACAGGTGAAGTTCGGGGTCAAGGTCACCGGGACCGCCAACTGGCTGGTCGCCCGGGCCGCGACCGAGGGCAACTTCGAGGTGACGCTGACCTGGAACCCGCCCGGCACCGTCCCGGCCACGGGCGACTGAGGACGGCCCGGGGTGCACGAACCGCCGTCGGACGGATGGGCCGTCGCCCTGCACGACGCCGAGGGCGCCGAGACGTCGATCGGCTCCGGCCTGGTCGTCGACACCAACCTGGTGCTGACCTGCGCCCACGTGGCCTTCCGAGAGGGTCGCGCCAAGGACCTGTGGGTGTCCTTCCCGATGGCCGACGTCGGCTTCTGGGAGCGGCGACGCGTTCGCCAGTGCCTCGTGAACGGCATGCCCGACGAGCATGTGGACCTCGCGCTGCTGGAACTGGTCGACCCTGTCCCCGCCGAGGTCACGCCGGCCACCGTACGTCTGCTGACGGGCCGGGAACTGCTGGAGCGGCCCTGGTGGGCCTACGGCTACCCGGCCACGATGCCGAGCGGCTACTCGACGCACGGCCGCGTCTCGGGTCATCGCGGCCACGGCAAGGTCCACCTCGCCACCGAGTCCGACAGCCCGGTGGCCAAGGGTTTCAGTGGCGCCGCGGTGTGGTCGCCGGACTATCAGGCGGTCGTCGGCATCGTCCTGGAGGCGCAGAACGGCAAGGGTGACGCTCAGGCGCTCACGTTCCGGCACGCCGACGACCGGCTGCCCGCGCTCAAGCTCGGCGCTCTGGCCGCTTGGCAACCCGCCGACGCCGACGAGACCGCGCTCGCCGCGTGGGGCTGGGCCCTGGTCACCGACGAGGAGGCCGGCCGGCACTGGCTGCCGAGGGCACGCGGGGTGGCGGTCGCCGGGGAGAACGGTCACCGGTTCCGCGGCCGGCACAACGCCCTGCACCGGCTCGTGGGAGCGCTCGACCATCCGTACGCCTCGGGCCGGCCCTTGATCGTGACGGGCTCGCCCGGGGTGGGCAAGTCGGCGGTGCTCGGCCGCCTGGTCACCACGGCCGACCCGGCCCTGCGCAGCGAGCTTCCGGCGGATGACACCCTGGTGCGGGCGACGCCGGGCTCGGTGGCCTGCGCGGTGCACGCGAAGGGCAAGAGCGCCCTGGACGTCGCGGCCGAGATCGCCCGCGCGGCCGGTGTCGGCCTGCCCGCCGCTCCGGTCGACGTCGTCTCGGCCCTGCGTGACCGGCTCGCTGACCGACCGGCGCGCTTCAACCTGATCGTCGACGCCCTGGACGAGGCGGCCGACCCCGAGCAGGCCCGCTCGCTCGTGCGGGAGGTGCTCATCCCGCTGGCCCACGACGGACGCGCGGCCGGCATCCAGGTTCTGGTCGGGACGCGGCGCCTCGACAGCGACGGCGACCTGCTCGCCGAGTTCGGCCCCGAACCCGACGTGGTCGATCTCGACGCGCCCGAGTTCTTCGCCGAGGCCGACCTCGTCGACTACACCGAGGCCACCCTGCGCCTGCTCGGCGATCCACGGCCGGGCAACCCGTACGCGACCGCCGCCGTGGCCCGGCCGGTCGCCCACCGGATCGCCCGGTTCGCGCGGCAGAACTTCCTCGTCGCCGGGCTCGTCGCTCGGGCGCACGCCCTGAACGACTCGGAGCCGGTCGGCGCGGGGACGACGTTCGCCGGTGACATGGCGTCCGCCTTGAGCACCTATCTCGACGGCCTGCCCCCGGTCGGCGGCGCCTCGGCCCGGCTGGTGCTGACCGCCCTCGCGTACGCCGAGCCGCCTGGACTGAACCCGATGCTGTGGCAGGCGGCGGTGGCCGCGCTCGGTGGCACGTCGACCGAGGATGAGCTCCGCCGTTTCGCCCGCACCTCGGCGGCCAACTTCCTGGTCGAGAAGGCGGATCCGGCCGGCGCCAGCTATCGGCTCTTCCATCAGGCGCTCAACGACGAACTGACCTCGGAACGCGCGGGCGACCGGCCGAAGCTGGTACGCGCCTGGGCGTCGCTCGGCCGGCGAACCGGATGGGCCGCGGCGCCCGGATATCTGCTGCGGTTCCTGCCCGTGCACGCCGCGCAGGCGGGGATGCTCGACGAACTGCTGACCGACGACGACTTCCTGCTGCACGCCGAGCTGGACCGGGTGCTGCGCGTGGCCGGCGCGGCGAGCACCGAGCGTGGTCGCGCACGGGTGGCGCTGCTGCAGCGTACGCCCGCTGCTCTGGCCGTTTCGGCGCCGGAACGCTCGGCCTTGTTCTCGGTCGTCGACCGGCTCGACGGTCTGGGCGCGGCGGTCTCGGCCGACGGCGCGCCCTACTACGCGGCGTGGACGCACGCCCGGCCCCGCCAGGAGCGCACGGTTCTCGAGGGTCACTCGCAGGCCGTCTACGACGTGGCCTCGATCCCCGTCCAGGGCCGCAACCTGCTGGCCTCGGCCGGTGAGGACGGCGACGTCCGGTTCTGGGACCCGCTGACCAACCAGTCCGAACGGGTCCTGCACTGTCACGACGATTGTGTCCGCAGCCTGTGCGCGGTGCGCGTCGGCACCGAGACGCTGCTCGCCACGGCGGGCCACGACGGGACCGTACGGCTGTGGGACCCGGTCAGTCGTCAGATGATCCACGAGCTCCGAGGCCACGCCGAGTGGGTCCGCAACGTCTGCACTATCCCGGGCCCGGACGGCGACCTGCTCGCCTCGGCCGGCGACGACTGGTCCGTACGCATCTGGAACCCCGCCACGGGCACGCCGGTGCGCACCCTGATCGGGCACACCGGCTGGGTGACCGCGGTGACGCACGTGCCCGTCGGACGCCGCCACCTGGTCGCCTCCACCGGATACGACAGCACGGTCCGCCTGTGGGATCCGCGCACCGGGGACGAGTTGCTGAAGCTCGCCGGGCACATCGGCTGGGTGACCACGTTGTACGCGGTGACGACCGAGCGCGGCACGCTGATCGCCTCGGCGGGTTACGACGGGACGGTGCGGCTCTGGGATCCCGTCACGGGCGCCGAGGCCGGACGGTTCGAGACCGGCGGCCCGATGACCGACCTCTGCACCGTGGGCACCCCCGGCGGCCTGCTGCTGGCGGCCACCGGGGAGGACGGCGCCATCCGCATCTGGGACGTGGCGACCGGCCGCGAGCGAACGGCACTGCGCGGTCACGCGAGCTGGATCCGGGCCGTGTGCGAGCTGCCGATCTCCGACCGCCGGATGCTCGCCACGGCCGGCGACGACGGCACCGTACGCCTCTGGGACCCCGACGGCGACCTGCCCGGCCCGGTTCGCGACGGCCGCCGGCTGCGGGACGTGACCTCACTGTGCACGGTCACCTTCGACGGCCGTGACGTCGTGGCCTCCACCGGCAGCGACGGCAGCGTCCGCCTCTGGGACCCGGCCGACGGAACCGAACTCGACGAATACTCGGCCGACGCCGGAACGTTGAACGACCTCTGCGCGGCCGACAACGACGGCGAGACGCTACTGGTCGCCGCGGGCGGCAACGGCACGGTCCAGCTCTGGTCGGCGGGTTCCGGCCTGCACGACGCCCCGATGACCGCGCACTTCGACTCGGTCAACGCGGTCCGGGCGCTGCCCGCCGCCGACGGCACCATGATCGCCTCAGCCGGCGACGACGTCACGATCCGGCTGTGGCGCCCGCACGACAAGGTCGTCCGCGAGAACCTGACCGGCCACACCGACTGGGTGACCGCCCTGGCCGTGACCGTGCGCGACGGCCGCCCGGCGCTGGCCTCGGCCGACAAGAACGGCACCGTACGACTCTGGGACTCCGACGGCGCCGCTTTGTGGACCGAGCACGGCCACTCCGACGCGGTGAACGCCCTCTGCACGGTCGGACCGCTGCTCGCCTCGGCCGGCGCCGACAGCGTCATCCGCCTGTGGGATCCCGAGGACGGCCGCCCCCACGACCCGCTGCTCGGCCACGTCGGCGAGGTGAAGGGCCTCTGCGCGGTGCCGTCCGCCGGCGGGGAGCTGCTGGCCTCGGTCGGAGCCGACCGCACCGTACGCCTCTGGGACCCGGCGACCGGCCGGATGCTGCGCGCTATCCCGGTCCACCATCCGGCGCTGAGCTGCCACTTCGTCGCCGGTCGCCTGATCGTCGGCCTGAGCGAGGGTTTGATCGCCCTCGCCGTCGACGGCTGCGGCAACCACTGAGGTCTTATTCGACTGCGGGTTCGCGGGGAGCTCCGCCGGACGACTCGATCGAAGCCCGCACGGCTTCGGCGGCAAGCTGATATATGTCGGCTTCGGAGCTCCTGTTCACGCCTTCCAAGCCGGGCGACGAGTTGACCTCCAAGATCAGATATTCGTCGTTCTCATCCAGCACCAGATCGACACCGACCATGATTCCCTGTACCGCGTCGGCGGCGGCCACCGCGATGTCCGCGACGGGATCGATCTTGGCGATGGTCTCGATTCCGCCCGCGTCCAGGTTGTTCACCGCGAACGGTCCGGTCGCCGGATCGGCCGGCGTTCGATGGATCGCCGCCACCGCACGTCCACCGCAAACCAGGACGCGCACATGGCGAGCGGGGTCGGAATACAGTTCGGGCTGCGCTATGTAGGCCTCGTCACTCTCGAACGAGGATCCCGGCGATTCCGCGCGGACACCACGTCCACCTGCCCCCTGGGCCGGCTTGACGATCGTCATCGGAGTTCCGAAATCAGGCACCACGTTGTCGGGCAGGACGAGCTGCGTGGGCACGGTCGGCAGCCCGACGGCCTCCAGAAGACGATGGGTGAGCCATTTGTCGCTGCAATTCCTGAGGCAGAAGAATGGATTGACGACCGGAACTCGTTCGGCCAGAGCGGCGGCCAGTGCGTAGCATCTCGGGAAGAGATTCTCCGAGACGCGCCACAGCACCGCGTCGACATCCGGGAATGCAAGGCCCCCGCTGCTCGAATTGGTGCTGTTCGAGACCGTCAGTTCGGGTCGGCCACCCGACCGCGTGCTGAGCTGTATGTCGCCGAGACGGATGGGGACGTAGTCGATTCCCAGTCTCTTCAACGGCGATCTGAAAGGGTGGTCGTCGGCGCTCCAAGCGTTGAATCGACTGACCACGCCCACCCGTCCGGGCACAACTCCTCCGTGACTGTTGAAGACAGAGCTCATGACCTGGGCGGCGGTGGGCGCAAGGACGAAAGCTCCCTCGATATCGCCCGGAGGCGCGTCGTCAATTCCATCGGCATCGTCGGGTCGAGTTCCCGCGCTGCGATGAGTGCGCGGATCTCACGTCTGGTTCGACGCCCGCGCAAAACGGCAAAAGGGCGCAGGGACCGCCTCATCGCCACCACGCACAACGCAAGTTCCGGCTTGTTGTCGAAAAGAAACTTACCACCCATGTGAGCGTCGGAGTCCTGGCGCACGAGTCGCATCGACCATGCTTGCTGCCGGTGCGGCCGGCAATCGCGATGCGTCCGGTTCAACAGAAGGGCATAGGCGTCGCCGGCCTCACGAGAATGAAGCAGCAACAACGCACGATAGTGTCCGAGTTCGATGAATGAGTCGCTGACCAATCCGGCCATTCGTTCCCGGGTGGCCGGACTTGAGTCCGGGCGCCGGGAGATCCGGAACGGAAGTTCCTCGTAGCGGCGAACCGCTTGAAGGGCGTCGGCGAAGAGCCGTACTTTGTCGTCGCGCCGCTTCCATCTTTGGGCCGAGAGATAGCCGCCGACAGCGGCGACCGCGGCGATGGCCGCCGCCAGCAGAGTCGCGGTCGGTGGGCTCAAGGAAACAGCCTCCTCACGGCTGCTGCGGTGCGGCGGGACAGGCACACGACACTGACGGCTGCCATCATGCCAGCTCGCTCCATTGTCGAGGACCGGCCCACCGGCGGCCGGGCGGCGATCCAGGCCGCAGTAGTGATGAACTACTTCGCGGGCGCGACGATGCCGTACTCGTGGATCTTTCGGTAGATCGTGGCCCGGGACATGCCCAGGGCGGTGGCTGCTTTGACCTTGTTGCCGTCCCAGTCCAGCAGGCTTCGGACTATCGCGTCGCGTTCCATTGCTTCCAGAGGGCTCAGCAGGCGGCGGCTCACCGTGCGGCACTCCGGGGGCAGGTCTCGCGGTTGGATGGCTCCGCTGCGGCGGTGCTGGACGATGTTGCGGAGCACCTGCCAGAGCTGCTCGATGTTGCCCGGCCAGCTCGCGCGCGACAGCATCTGCAGCGCCGCCGGGGAACACTCGAGGCGGCCGTCGGGGACCAGGCGGGTCAGGAAGAACGGGACCAGGGCCTGTACGTCCTCGAGGTGGTAGCGCAGCGGCGGCAGCTCGACCGTGCCGGGGAAGAAACGCAGCAGGTCCGGCAGGTCGGTGCCGTCGTGGAAGGTGATCACAACCCATGGCGATGTCCCGAAGGTGCGGGCCCGCTCCAGCAGGCGGCACAGCGAGCGCAGGGCCGGTCCGTTGGCTCGGTCCACGTGCTGAATGACCAGCGCCCCCTGAGAAATCCGCAGCTCGCGCCGCACGTCGTCGAGCCACGTGCGGCCGGGCAGGGCCGCGTCGGCCACCGCGAAATGGGCGCCGGGATGTTCGTGCTGGTGGATCGCGCGCACGACGGCCAGCTTCCCTACGCCGGCCTCGCCTTCCAGGGCCAGCCACTCCCCCGACGCGTACGTCGCCGAGACCTGGTGGCAGCCGCGCAGCCACAGCCCGCCCGCACCGACCAGGCCGGGCAGGAAGACGCGGGCCGTGGGCGCCGGCGCGACGCGTACCCGGTCTTCGATCTTGACGTGGACGACGCCGCCGGTCAGGCCGCCCTCGCCGCGGACGGGACGGCAGTAGAGGCGCGCCTTGACCCCGCTGGGCAGCTCGACCGTCAGGGAGGCCGTCGGGTTGCGGCCGGCCAGCGTCTCGGCCGCCTGCGACAACAGCAGCGATTGCTCGGCCGGGTCGAGCACGTGCCGGGCGTTGTCGTTCATCATCACGACGTCGTTGTTCAGGGCGAAGACAATTCCCGCCGTACGCCGGCACGTGCGCAGGTATTCCTGCAGGAGTTCGAGCTCGCGGATGCCGCTGTCGGCCAGCAGCGCCTGCTGGATCTGCCCGGCGGTCGTCTTCGCCAGCGCGAGCAGCAGCGGGTCGGCGTCCTTGCGCCAGCAGGTCAGGTCGACCGCGCCCACCGTCTTGCCCGAGATCGGGTGGTGGATCGGCACGCCCGCGCAGGCCAGGTCTTCGAGGTGTTCGGCGTAGTGCTCGTGGCCGAAGACGTGCATCGGGCGGCCGCCTTCGAGGGCCGTGCCGATGCCGTTGGTGCCGACGAATTCCTCGGCGTAGCTGAAGCCGGGGGCCAGGTTGACGTGGTCGAGGTGGGCGTCGAGGTCGCGGCCCGCGTCGAGGCGGGTCAGCACGAGGCCCTGCGGGTCGGTGAGGATGATGCTGATCGGCTGCCCGTCGAGGTGCTCGCGCAGGTGGCGCAGCACGGGCAGGGCGCTGCGGGTGAGCGGCGTGTCGAGGTCGGGGTCGCGCAGGTAGGTCAGGTCGACCCGGTCGGCGGCCACGTTCCAGCGGCGGGAGCGCCACCACGAGGCCAGGATCGCGTCGCGGACCTGGTCGGGGTTGACGTCTTCGGCGGTCAGGAACTGCTCTCGCGTTTTGGCTAATCGATCGTTGTCGGCGGGAGGCATGGGGGGATCCCCCTGTCCGCAGGTTTCAGGCTCGTTACACCGTACGCCCGGGCACGGTGACCCCCGTCTCATGTTGAGACCCGCCGGCCCGCCCGTACGGGGTGAACTCCAGGGATGGAGACGTACAACCCCTGGACCGTCGTCAATGTCGTCTTCCACCACCTAGCTGCTCAGGGGCTGCATCCCGTGCTGGGCGGCGCCGATCCGGGCGCGCCCGCGGCCGAGCTGCTGCGCGCGCTGGGCATCGAGCCGGCGGCCGAGGGCGACCGCCAGGTCGGGGAAAGAGTCAAAAAGCACCTAGCCGACATCCGGGCCGCGGTCTTCGAGGAGAACGGCCGTGACTCATTGTGAGACCCCCGTACACGTACGGGTGAGGTCTGATGCGCCAGTAGGACGCAGCCAAGGACGAGGAGATGACTCATGAGTCGGCAGAGCGTGGCCAGGGCTCATCAGAAGATCCAGGAGCTGTCCTGGGAACCGATGTACCACCAGCCGGTCTCGCACTACGGAACCGACTACACGTTCCGCAAGGCGCAGAAGAAGGATCCGCTCAAGCAGGTGCTGCGGTCGTACTTCCCGATGCAGGAGGAGAAGGACAACCGGGTGTACGGCGCGTCGGACGGCGCGATCCGCGGCAACATGTTCCGCCAGGTGCAGGAGCGGTGGCTGGAATGGCAGAAGCTGTTCCTGTCGATCATCCCGTTGCCGGAGATCTCGGCGGCGCGCGCGATGCCGCTGCTGTTCCGCAACGTGCCGAACCCGGAACTGCACAACGGCCAGGCGATCCAGATGATCGACGAGGTTCGGCACTCGACGATCCAGCAGAACCTCAAGCGCCTGTACATGAACAACTACATCGACCCGGCGGGCTTCAACTCGAGCCTGCGCAACTTCCAGAACGACTACTGCGGCACGATCGGCCGGCAGTTCGCCGAGGGGTTCATCACCGGCGACGCGATCACGGCGGCCAGCATCTACCTGACGATCGTGGCCGAGACGGCGTTCACCAACACCCTGTTCGTCGCGATGCCGGCCGAGGCCGCCGCGAACGGCGACTACCTGCTGCCGACGGTGTTCCACTCGGTGCAGTCGGACGAGTCGCGGCACATCAGCAACGGGTACGCCACCCTGCTGATGGCGCTGGCCGACGAGGGCAACCACCAGTTGCTCGAACGCGACCTGCGGTATGCCTGGTGGAACAACCACCGCGTGGTCGACGCCGCGATCGGCACGTTCATCGAGTACGGCACGAAGGACCGTCGCAAGGACCGGGAGTCGTACGCGGAGATGTGGCGCCGCTGGATCTACGACGACTACTACCGCAGCTACCTGGTGCCGTTGGAGAAGTACGGACTGGTCATCCCGCACGACCTGATCGAGGAGTCGTGGAACCAGATCTGGCACAAGGGATACGTGCACGAGGTGGCGCAGTTCTTCGCGACCGGCTGGCTGGCCAACTACTGGCGGATCGACCCGATGACCGACAAGGACTTCGAGTGGTTCGAGTACAAGTACCCCGGCTGGTACGACCGCTATGGCAAGTGGTGGGAGCAGTACAACCGGCTGTCGACGCCGAACGGGCACCACCCGATCGTCGCCGAGGACGTCGACTATCAGTACCCGCACCGCTGCTGGGTCTGCATGGTGCCGTGCCTGGTGCGTGAGGACATGGTCATGGCCGAGGTCGACGGCCAGTGGCGTACGTATTGTCACGAGGCCTGCCGCTGGACCGACGTCGAGGCGTTCCGCCCGGTCTACCAGGGCCGCAACACCCCGAACATGGGTCAGCTGATCGGCGCCCGCGAGTGGGAGACCCTCTACCACGGCTGGAACTGGGCCGACGTGGTCACCGACATGGGCTTCGTGCGCGACGACGGCAAGACGATGGTCGCGCAGCCGCACCTGAACCTGGACGACCCGAAGAAGCTGTGGACGCTGGACCACCTGCGCCGCATGCCGAACCTGCAGAGCCCGAACGTGCTGCTCAACCAGATGACCGACGAGGAGCGGGCGAAGTTCCACGCCGACTACATCCGCGGCGGCCCGGCCGGGCGCCCGTACCGCGCCGGATAACGACGTGGGCGAAAAGCACCGGGTCAGGTTCGAGCCCGTCGGGATCGAGATCGAGGTCGACGAGGAGCAGACCGTGCTGCGTTCCGCGTCCGAGCAGGGGCTGATGCTCATGCACGGGTGCAAGGAGGGCCAGTGCGCGGCCTGCAAGTCGTTCGTCCTCGACGGTGACGACATCGAGCTCGACCGCTACTCCACGTTCGCGTTGCCCGACTACGAGAAGGAGGAGGGCTTCACGCTGCTCTGCCGGGCGCACGTGTACGAGGACGTGACGATCGAGCTGCTCAACTACGACGAGGAGATCCTGCGTTCGGGGCTGCCCATCCAGAACGCCGTGGCCGAGGTCGTGTCGATCGATCGCGTGACGCACGACCTCCGGCACCTGGTGCTGCGGCTGATCGAGCCGGCCGAGATCACTTTCTTCCCGGGTCAATACATGGACATCAAGGTCCCGGGTACGGACGTCACGCGTTCGTTCTCCATGGCGAACACGTCCAGCAAGGAGAACGGCCGGCTCGAGTTCGTCATCAAGGTCTACCCGGACGGCGTGTTCTCGTCGTTCCTCGACGGCACGCTGAAAGCCGGCGACCGTCTGGACCTGACCGGCCCGTTCGGGGTGTTCACCCTGCGCGACGCCCCCGATCGCGACCTGGTGTTCGTCGGGGGCGGGGCGGGCCTGGCGCCGATCCTCGCCCTGCTGCGCTCGATGGCCGAGCGGGGCATCGAACGGAAGGCCGTCTTCTACTACGGAGCCCGTACGGCGAAGGATCTCTGCTTCGTCGAGGAGATCCAGGCCCTGGCCGACAAGCTGCCGGGCTTCCGGTTCGTGCCCGCGCTGAGCGAACCGGTCGAGGGCGAGGACTGGGACGGCGAGGTCGGGTTCGTCACCGACGTCGTCCGTCGTCACGAGGCCGACCTGCAGCGGGCCCACGCGTATCTCTGCGGGCCGCCGCCCATGGTCGAGGCGGCCATGCCGCTGCTGGCCCAGCTCGGCACGCCCGAGAAGCACATCTATTTCGACAAGTTCACCACGACAGGTGGGGAGGACTGATGACGACCGCGACGGAACGTAGCGTTCCCAAGCCCGTCTTCACCGACGCCGAGGCCGGCGCCAAGGAGTTCCCGGACTCCTCGGCACGCCGGTTCAATTACTTCACTCCGCAGAAGCGCAAGCAGACCCACTACGAGGACGTCACGGTCGAGGTGCAGCCCGATCCGCGGCACTACCTCTCGCAGGGCTGGCTCTACGGGTTCGCCGACGGCAAGGGCGGCTACCCGCTCGACTGGACCGTACTCAAGGCCTGGGGCAGCGACCGCCCCGAGCCCGAGCGGGGGCCGGGTACGGGTGGCAAGGGCTACGACTGGCCGGCCCACGGCTGGCACGAGTTCCGCGACCCGAACGAGGAGTGGGAGCTCTCGCTCTACCGCTACAACGCCAACGTCGTACGCCAGCTGCAGGCCAACGTCGACGCGGCGCGGCAGGCCAAGGCGTTCGAGCAGTGGAACCCGAACTGGGTGCGTTTCGTGCAGCAGAACGTCGGCGCCTGGATGCACGTCGACCACGGTCTCGGCCTCTACCTGTTCGCCAACGCCAACCGGCGCGGGCCGACCAACATGCACAACACGGCGATCGCCGTGAACAGCATGCACCTGATCCGCGCGGCCCAGGACCTGGCGCTCTATCAGCTCACCCTGACCGAGGAGATCGACGGCTTCGACGGCAGCGCCCACCTGGAGACGTGGAACTCCGATCCCGCGTGGCAGGGCGTACGGGAGACCGCGGAGCGGCTGACCGCCACGTCCGACTGGGGTGAGGCGATCTTCGCGGCCAACGTGGTCTTCCAGCCGCTGGTCGGCGAACTGTTCCGCAGCCACCTGGTCATGCAGGCGGCCCCGCGCAACGGCGACTTCGTCACCCCGACCGTCGTGGGGGCCGAGGAGTTCGACTTCTCCGAGCGCGACCTGCGCTACACCCGGGCGATCTTCGAGCTGCTCACCAACGACCGCCAGTTCGCCGACCACAACAGCCGGATCCTGAACGGCTGGCTGGCCGACTGGACCGGCCAGGCGATCGCGGCGGCCCGGGCGCTGCAGCCGCTGTGGTCGCAGCCCGACCTCAAGCCGGGACGTTTCGAGGACGCGCTCGACCGGGTCAAGAGCCGCTTCGCCGGCATCGTCGAGGACCTCAGCCTGGACCTGCCGAAGGAGCTGGAGCGATGACGCAGCAGTTCAAGACGGCCGACAGCCCGTTCAAGTCGGACAACACCGCGTCGAACATGTGCGGGATCACGCTGATGAACAGCCAGATCGGCATCGTCGTGGCCGAGGTTCTGAGGGACAAGCCCGGCGTACGGGTCACGCCCCTGCCCTCGATGATCCGCGTGGACGCGACCAACCGGATGGACATCGTCTATGACGAAGTGTCCGAGGCGCTGGGCGAGGAGCCGGGGTTCTTCGACTCGGCCCAGTTCGAGGAGAGCATGTCGACCCATTACGGCCGCATGATCCACGAGGACGACCGGACCATCATGTTCGCCAACCCCGAGGACGCGGCCGAGTTCATCGGTTTCGACCTGCAGGCCGGATCGGAGTCACGCCATGTATGAGAAGGACGGGGAGAAATACTTCGTCGTCGACAGCCATATGCACTACTGGAACGCCGGGCCCGACAACTGGGTCCCGGGGGCCGAGCAGTACGCCAAGGGCTGGATCGAGTGCTTCCACGCCTACCAGGGATTGGGGCCGCCGGAGACGCACTGGCCGATCGAGAAGTTCATGTCGTACACCGAGGACGACCTCATGAAGGACGTCTTCCAGGACGGGTACGTCGACGTGGCGATCTTCCAGCCGACGTACCTGACCGAGTGGTACCGGGAGGGTTTCAACACCACCGAGAAGAACGCCGCGCTGGGCGCCAAGCACCCGGGCAAGTTCATCGCCAACACCCGGTTCGACCCGCGCGACGGCGACGACGGGCTCAAGAAGCTGGAGGAGAACGTCGCCCGCTACGGCAGCATCGGTGTGAAGCTCTACACGGCCGAGTGGAACAACGGGTCGCGCGGCTGGACGCTGAAGGACCCCGCCGCGTACCGCTATCTGGAGAAGGCCCAGGAACTGGGCATCAAGAACATCCACGTGCACAAGGGCCCGACGATCTGGCCGCTGGACAAGGACGCCTTCGACGTCTCCGACGTGGATCACGCGGCGACCGACTTCCCGCAGCTGAACTTCATCGTCGAGCACGTGGGGCTGCCGCGCATCGAGGACTTCTGCTTCATGGCGACGCAGGAGCCCAATGTGTACGCGGGCCTGTCCGTGGTGATCGGTGGTCTGATGCACGCGCGGCCCAAGTTCTTCGCCAAGGTGATGGGCGAGCTGCTGTTCTGGGTCGGCGAGGACAAGATGACCTTCGGCAGCGACTACGGCATCTGGGAGCCGAAGTGGCAGATCGAGGGATTCGTCGACTGGGACTACCCCGGTGACGAGTTCTCCGACTACCCCAGGGTGACGACGGCTACCAAGAAGAAGATCCTCGGGCTCAACGCCGCAAAGCTGTACGGCATCGAGGTGCCGAAGGAATACCAGCTCGACGCGGGCGAGGGGGCACCGGCGGCCCGGGACGACGCCGTGGGTGTCAGCTCCGGGTCACCGGCGGCTTCGCTCGGATGACCGCCACCGCCGTGGGGACGCGCATCTTGGCCGCGCTGGCCGAGGTGCGCGACCCCGAGCTGGACGAGCCGATAACGGCGCTGGGCTTCGTCGCGTCCGCCGCCGTGACCGACGACGGGGTGGCCGAGGTGCATCTGCGGCTGCCGACCTACTTCTGCGCGCCCAATTTCGCGTACCTGATGGTGGCCGACGCCTACGACCAGGTTTCCGCCCTGGGCTTCGCCACCACCGTGATCCTGGACGACCACTTCGCGTCGGACGCGATCAACGAGGGGGTGGCGGCCCGGGCCGGCTTCGCCCGGTCGTTCGACGGGGAGGCCGTCGGCGAGCTGGACGAACTGCGGGCCGACTTCCTGCGCAAGGCCGTGCTGGCCGGGACGGACGCGGTGTGCCGGCCGCTCGCCGGTTTCCCGCTGGCCACCATGACCATCGGCGACGTGCCGGCCTCACCCGCGCTGGCGCGACTCAAAAGGCGGCGGCGTGATCTCGGTCTGCCCTGTGACGACTCCGCTCCCCTGCTGATCGACCCGAGGACCGGCGACCCGATCGGCGCCGACGCCGTCCCGCTTCACCTGCGCAAAGCCCGTCTCACCCGGACAAGTCTCGACGCGAACACCGGCATCTGCCGAGGGATGCTGCGGCACCGATACGACACCGACGGTCAGGGCGAGGACGCCCGGTAAGAAGGCCTTCCAACCGCCCCGCCCGCCACCCCAAACGGACTTAAGGGAGCTTTCTGATGGCCAAGGAACTCCGATTCGGCGCGGACGCCCGCACCCTTCTGCAGAGCGGCGTCGACAAGCTGGCCGAGGCGGTCAAGTCGACGCTCGGGCCCAAGGGCCGCAACGTCATCATCGAGAAGATCACCGGCTCGCCCGTCGTCACCAACGACGGCGTCACCATCGCGCGCGAGATCCACCTCAAGGACCAGTTCGAGAACATGGGCGCCCAGCTGGTCAAGGAAGCGGCGATCAAGACCAATGACATCGTCGGCGACGGCACCACCACGGCCACCGTGATCGCCCAGGCGATCGTGCGGGAGGGCATGGCGGCGATCGGGCGCGGGGCCAACCCCGTGCTGGTGAAACGCGGTGTCGACCTGGCCGTCGACCGCCTGGTCGAGCGTCTGCATACGACGGCCCACCAGGCGAGCACCGAGGAGGAGCTGACCCGGGTCGCGGCCATCTCGGCCAACGACGACGACGTGGTGGGCCGGGTCATCGCGAAAGCGCTGCACACGGTGGGTGACGGCGGAATCGTGACCGTCGAGGAGTCCCAGCGGCACGGCATGAGCGTCGACTTCGTCGAGGGCTTCGAGTTCGACAACGGCTACCTGTCGCCCTACATGGTCACCGACCCGGGCCGGCTGCAGGCGGTCGTCGACGCCCCGTACATCCTGCTGTGCAGTGAGAAGATCACCAAGGTCCAGCAGCTCATGCCGCTGCTCGACAAGATCATGCGAGCGCCGCGACCACTGATCATCATCGCCGAGAACGTCGAGGGCACCGCCCTGTCCATGCTCACGCACAACCACGTGAACGGCATCTTCCAGTGTGTCGCCGTGCGCGCCCCCGGTTTCGGCGACCGCCGGCTGCACAAACTCGAGGACATCGCCGCGCTCACCGGCGGCGCCGTCTACAGCCGGCACTCCGGCTTCACGCTCGAGACGATGACCATCGACCAGCTCGGCCGGGCCGACCAGGTGCTGGTCGAATCGGAGCGCACCGCGATCGTGGGCGGCGGCGGATCACCCGACGACATCGAGTTCCGGGTCACCCAGCTGCGGGCCGAGCTCGAACGGGCCACCTTCGGCGCCGACGAGGACGTTCTCACCGAACGCATCGGCGCCCTGACCGGGAAGGTCGCGATGATCCACGTCGGCGCTCCCACCCCGGCCGAGCTCAAGGAGCTTCAGCACCGGGTCGAGGACGCGTTGTCGGCCACCCGGGCGGCGATGGCCGAGGGGATCGTGGCCGGCGGTGGCGCGGCCCTGCTGCACGCCTCGGACGCGCTCGACGACCTGAAGATCAAGGACGAGGACTACGCCACCGGGATCGAGATCGTGCGGCGGGCGCTGCCCGAGCCGGCTTTCCTGATCGCCGCCAACGCGGGGTTCTCGGGGGCCGACACGGTCGCCCATATCTCCCAGCTCGGGCCGGACGAGGGCTTCGACGCCTTGCAGGGCCGGTTCGGCAACATGATCGAGATGGGGATCGTGGATCCGCTGCGGGTGGCGCGGTCGGCGCTGCAGAACGGGGCGTCGGTGGCGGGGCTGCTGCTCACGACGAACACGCTGGTCGCCGAGGAACAGACGCCGTGGGGTGGTTCGCCCGCCTTGATGAGCGAGATCGGCGAGCTCGACGAGGGGCTGCGACAACCCTCCCCCGACTCCAGCACACCGCAGTCGCTGGGCCTCGGCCCGTCGGTCGGCTAACCACCGATGGGCCCGGTGATGGGCGACGGCGAGACTCGGCCCGCCGTCGCCCCCGCTCCCTCACCCTCCTCCACTTCCTCCCCCTCCGTCGCGGCCCTCACCCCCTCGCCCGAATCTGTTCTGCGGCAATTGCGCGCGCGTGGTCGCGTACGCGGGACGGTTGCTCTCTTGGGCCCGGCGTTCGTCGCCGCGGTTGCGTACATCGATCCCGGGAACTTCGCGACGAACTTCACCGCCGGCGCCAAATTCGGCTACACCCTCGCGTGGGTCATCGTTGTCGCCAATCTCAGCGCGATGCTCGTGCAATACCTGTCCGCCAAGGCGGGCGTCGCCACGGGCCGCGATCTGCCCGAATTATGCCGCGAGAACTTCCCCAAGCCGGTCTCCCGCGGCCTCTGGGTGCAGGCCGAGATCATCGCGATGGCGACCGACCTGGCCGAGTTCCTGGGCGCCGCCGTCGGCCTCTACCTGCTCTTCCACGTGCCGCTGTTCCCCGCCGGGCTGATCACGGCCGTCGTGGCGTTCGGCATCCTCGCCCTCGAACAGAAGGGCTACCGCCGCTTCGAGCTCGCCATCGCCGGCCTGCTGGGCATCGTCTTCCTCGGTTTCCTGTACGACCTGATCGTCGTCGGCGCCGACCCCGGCGGTGTGGCGTCCGGGCTGATCCCGAGGCTCGCCGGCAGCGAAAGCCTGCTGCTCGTCTGCGGCATCATCGGCGCGACCGTCATGCCCCACGTCGTCTACCTGCACTCGGCCCTGACCAAATCGCGGGTCGCCTGCCGCGACGACGGGGAGAAACGCGAACTGCTGCGCTTCCAACGGCTCGACGTCATGATCGGGCTCGGCCTGGCCGGCCTCATCAACCTGTCGATGCTGGTCATCGCCGCATCGCTGTTCCACGGCACGCCGTTCGGCGACGGCGACGCCATCCAGTCGGCCCACGACGGCCTGGCCCGCATGGTCGGCGGCGGCGCGGCGCTGGCGTTCGCGGTCGCCCTGCTCGCCAGCGGACTGTCGTCGTCCAGCGTCGGCACGTACGCGGGTCAGATCGTCATGCAAGGCTTCATCCGCCGACAGATCCCGCTCTTCGTACGCCGCGCGGTCACGATGGCACCCGCCCTGGTCGTGCTCGCCCTGGGCCTGCCGGTCACCGACAGCCTGGTGATCTCGCAGGTGGTGCTCTCCTTCGGCATCCCGTTCGCACTCGTGCCCCTGCTCATACTCACCCGTCGCCGCGACATCATGGGCACCTTCGTCAACAAACCCCTCACCACCGCGGTGGCCGGCGGAATCGCCGCGCTCATCATCGGCCTCAACGCGTTCCTGCTCTACGACACGTTCCTGCGCTGACCGGCACCCGGTTTGCAACCCGCTCGGTCATCAACCGGCACCCCGGACGTCCGATCCTCGTACCAACGGGATATCCACGCGCCCGGGCCGGACGGACGAGGGGGCGATGTGTCGAAGAAGCGAGCGCCGCGCGCACTGACCACGACCCTGGCTCTCCTGCTCGCCGGCCTGTCGGGCTACTCAGTGGTGGCGAACTGGCAGCAGGGCACACTCGTGCGCGAGGTTGCCGCAGCCGGGAGCGACACCGACGCGTACCAGAAAGCCGCCTTCGAACTCACCACCGAGATCGGCCTGCTGCAAGGCGCCATGCTCGAACCCGACGGCGAGGAACGTGCCGACCTGCTGGCGACCAACCAGGCAGCGAACAACGCGATGGAACGCATGGCCTCGGTGGACGAGGAGCACCACGGCTCGGCCGTCGACCTGGCCGAACGGCACGCCAAACTGCGCATGGTCGTCGTCGGTTTCCTCAACCAGGTCGACCGGGGCGACACCGGGGCGGCCGAGACGACCCTCGAGGAAATCCTCGAACCGGAGTACTCGTCGATGATGAAAGATCTGCTGAACGAGCAGAACCACCACGTCTCCGACTACGACCAGCAGCAGGCCGATTCGCTGAACGAGTCACGCAAGTCGGGCGTCACCGTGCTGATCGTCTTCCTGCTCGGGCTGGTCGTGCTGGGCGGCTTCGCGGCGTCCCGCCGCGGCCATCGCCGCCAGGTCGAGGCGATGGCGGCCACCGACCCATTGACCGGCCTGCTCAACCGTACGGCGTTCGTGAGCCGTACGGCCCAGGCCCTTGACGACCGACCCACAGTGCTGGTCATCAACGTGGACGGCTTCCGCGACGTCAACGAGCAGCTCGGCCACCGCGTCGGCGACCTGCTGCTCGTGGAGACCGGGCGGAGACTGTCCTCGCTGGTCCGAGGGGACGACGTGGTCGCCCGTCTCGGCGGCGACGAGTTCGCGGTGCTTTTGCATGACGCCGACCCCGCCATCGGCGAGACGATCGCCGCGCGGCTCACGGAGACGTTCGACCGGTCGTTCACGATGGACGAGATCACGGTCGACCTGGAGGTCAGCATCGGGGCGGCGACCGCGCGCGAAGGCGAGGACGTGGTCACGGTGCTGCGGCACGCGGACGCGGCGATGCACGAGGCCAAGTCGCACCACGCGGGATTCCACCGCTACCAAGGGGAGGACAAGCAGGACGCGGCGGCCCGCCTGTTGCTGCTGGGCGACCTGCGCCGGGCCCTGGACGACCCCGACCAGTTGACCCTGCACTACCAGCCGAAGGTCGCGGTCGGGTCAGGCGCGCTGGTCGGAGTGGAAGCATTGGCGCGCTGGACCCACCCGGAGCGAGGACCGATCTCGCCGGCCGAGTTCATCCCGGTCCTCGAAGTCACGAACCTGATGCACAAGTTCACCGAGCGGGTGCTGACCACGGCACTGCGCCAGGCCCGTGCGTGGCTGGACGCGGGGCATCGCGTGCCGATCGCGGTGAACGTGTCGGCCCGCAGCCTGCTCGACCCGAACTTCCCGGACCGGGTGGCGGCACTGCTGTCGGAGATCGGGGTGCCGGGGGACCTGCTGTCGATCGAGGTGACGGAATACGCCCTGATGAGCGACCCGGACACGGCGATCGAAGCGCTGCACCGTCTGAACGCGGCCGGGGTGAAGGCCTCGATCGACGATTACGGGACCGGGTATTCGTCGATGACCTATCTCAAGGTGCTGCCGATCGCTGAGCTGAAGATCGATCGGTCGTTCGTGCTGGACATGGCGGGCGACTCGAGCAGTCGTGCTCTGGTCGCCTCGACCGTCGAGCTGGGGCATCGGCTTGGGCTGACCGTCGTGGCCGAAGGGGTTGAGGACGAGGCTGCTGCCCAAGCCCTGCGCGAGATCGGGTGTGACACTGCGCAGGGGTATCACTTTGATCGGCCGCTGAGTGCCGATGCTCTTACCTCTCGGCTGGAGTCTCGGCTCTTGATCGTCTGAGTGGATGCGGTTTGACGGGTCGGGCCGAGAAGCCGACGGCCCGGGCGCGAGGGGTCAGAGCGTGGCCAGGCAGGTCAGGGCCGTGATGGTGAGGGCTGTGCTCAGCAGCATCAGGAACGGGTTGTGGGTGCTCCACCAGCGCATACGTCGGCGTACGTAGCGGGGAACCTCGTCGGTGCGGACCAGGCGCAGCGCTACGGCGTTCAGCGAGGCGGTAAACATGCCGAGCACGCCGAACCAGGCGGCCAGCGCGGCGAGCTGGGCGAACATGGGCATGTCGCCATCACACCCGCCGCGTACGGGGGCGTGGGTCTCAGTATGAGACAGCGACGGTCGGCTGCCTGCGAGCATCAGGTCAGCGGGAACACCGACTGGGCCCACGGCGGACGCGTCGACGGCTGGATCGAGGTGACCCACTTGACCCACCAGAAGCCGCGGCGGCCGGGGGCGACGAGGCGGGCCGGGTAGCCGTGGCCGTACGTCAGCGGGCCGCCGCCGACGGCCGTGACCAGCCAGACATGGTCCAGGGTGCCGGGTCCGAACCAACGGGCGTACCCGGTGATCGAACGGACCTCGACGCTGCGCCAGCCGGGACCGAGACCGCCGGCCGCGCCGAGCAGGGTGCTCAGACGCACGCCCTCCCACTGCTGGGAGCTGTACCAGCCGCTCGTGCAGTCGAGGACGGCGGTGAACCGCTCCTGCGGCAGGGCCAAAATCCCCGGCAGATCAAAAGAGGCAGACCCGACGCGTACGCTCCACGCCTGCTGATCGATGCGTTGAATGCCGTCGTCGATCCACGACGTGACGAGCAGTTTCTCCTTGGGGACGGAACCCGTGAAGCGGCGGTCGGTGGCGGCCCAGGTGTCCCAGACCGCGGTGGCGGCGGCCGCGCCCGCCCCGAGGACGCCGAACCGCAGAAGCGCCCGCCTGTCCGTGTCGGTGCGCCTAGGCCGTACGGCGTGGGTGGTGAAATGGCCGAGGACGGCCAGCAGGGCGCCGACCGCCGCGCCGACGTGGATCTGCATGAGCGTGAGCGGTCCGACGTCTTCGACACGGCCGGTGGAGTGGAGCAGGCCGCTGCCGATCGTCACCAGCACGAAGAACAGCAGGGCGAGCGAGAGCGCCTTGGTCGCCCGTTTCCGGCGGGTGCGGCGCAGGCCGCGGCGGATGACGACGTATTTCCAGGGTGCGACCAGCAGGATCGCGAGGGCGCCGGCCGCGTGCAACTGGATGAGGTTGAGCGGCCAGTCGACGCCGATGGTGTTGGCGGCCAGGCCGCTGAGCACGCCGGCGAGCACGAGAAGGCCGAGCACGAGGTCGACCCTGCGCGCCCCCTGCCTGCCCTGAAAACTCACCCGCATACCGAAACCTAACGCGGTCCAGGCCCGGACTGTCAGCGAGTCAAATCACGTGAACCGCGCTGATCGGCCCAGGCTCGCGCGGGGTCGTCGGCGCTCTCCGGCCCCAGCCGCCCCTCGGCCAGCAGCTTTTCGACCCGTTGAAGGTCGGCCTCCGCCTGTGCGTCGCGGCCCCGCGTCCGTCGATAGGTGGCCAGGACCTCGACGGCCCGTCGGGCCAGTACGCCGATGTTCACGGTGGGTGAATAGGCGGAGGCCCACAACTCCGCGTCGAGCGCTACGGCGGGAGCCTCCCACGGCTTCGCGGGCTCAGAGTCCTGCAACCGGCCGACAGCGTTCCCCTGGGCGATATAGCCGAGCAAGGCGAGCGGCTTGAACGGCCATTCCCCGAGACGGAGCGCGCGTGGCAATGTCCGGCCGATCGCGGTTACACCGAGCGCCTCAACGAGGGCGAAGACGAGGTCGTCGGCCAGTCCGTCGGCGGTGAGGACCCTACGCAATGTCGGTTGATCGGCGGTCAGGGCGGCATCGCGGGCCCAGTTCACCAGTTCGGCGATGACGTCGTCGAGTTCGCGCGGCTGCGGCTGAGGGCCCGGCTGGTGCTCGTAGCCGCAGACCGTATCGACGAAGTTCAGGTGAGTGGACGGCCCGGTGAAGTCGCACGTCGTGGCACACAGCACGCCGCAGTCGTCGTCGAAGATGTGGGCCGCGAGGACCGGTCGTCCCGTCGCGGTAGCCAGCGCCCGGCACGGCTCCCGCAGATCGGGCGGCGCCGTCCAACCGCCGGTCTCCACCAGCTGCCAGCCGTCGCCGAGCGGCCTGACGAACCTGTGCCGGTGGCCGAAGCCGCCGATCCCGTCCTCGTGAACGAGCAGGCCCGGCGAACGACCAACCACAATGGTCCCGGTGTATCCCACGCGCAGCCTACGATCCGCTGATCGCGCGGCGGTCGGCTGACGCCCGCGCGCTGTCCTCGGCGGCATGGGACATGAGCCGGTCGGCCGTGAGCAGATCGGTCAACTCCCTGAGATCGACGTCGCGTTGGCCGGTCTTGCCCCGGGCGCGATCGTAGGCGGCCTGCGCCTCGATGATCCGCCGCGCCAGCGACTCCAGGTCAACGTCCGGGCGGTACGCTGCCGCCCAGACCTCCGCGTGCACGTCGACGGCGGCCGTTTCCCAGGGCTTCATCCGGCTCCCATCGGCTTCCCGGTTCACGGCTGCGATCTGGGTCTGCAGGAAAAGGTGGCCGACCGATGAGAACGGCCATTGGTCGACCGGAACGGAACGCGGCAGCGTACGGCCGATCGTCGGCACACCCAGCGCGCGAACGAGCCCGAAGACCAGATCGTCGGCCGTCACGTCAGCCATCAGAGCCGCCTCGATCGCCCGCGCGTCCCCGGGCAGCCCGGCCGCGCCGCACCAGTGGACCAGCTCGGCCACCACCTCGCCGAGCGGCCGGTTAGTCGGGCCAGGTCTGCGGGTCCGCTCGTGCTCGTCACAACATGGACTCTCGTAGTCGTTGACGATCGTCGGCCCTCCGACCTCATCCCCTGCAGCCGTGCCGAGCACCGCGTAGTCGCTGTCGTGGACGGCTGCCGCGAAGACCGGCCGTCCCGTCGACTTCGCGAGCCGGCGGCACGGCTCCCCCAGCTCTGGTGGTTCGCTCCAGCCGAGACCGATCTCCACCATCTGCCAGCCGTCCCCGAGCGGCCGAAGATATCGGTGCCGGGGCCCGAAATCGTTGATGCCGTCCTCGTGGGCGAGCAATCCCGCCGACCAGCCCACAACGACGAGCCCGGTGTATCCCAATTCACTGACCGGGCGTGAGCCGAACGGCGACCCAGGAAACCGGCGGCATCGTCAGGCGCACCGTGTTGCCGGTGAGGTCGAGGGATTCGATCGGGCGCGGGACCACGCGGTCGGGGTCGTCGAGAGTGTTGACGGCGTTCAGGTCGGGATCGGTGAGGAGCCAGGATTCGGCCACCCGGAATGGGGTGTCGAAGGCCGCCAGCGAGAAAGACAGCGGCATCGCGTCGGCCTGGTGGCGGTTCACGGCGAAGACGGTCAGGGAACCAGAGACGGGGTCATGGGTGGCTACGGCGTCGAGCGCCGGAACCTCGCCGAAGCGCTTGGTTTCGTACGTGGGGGCATTGACCTCGATGTTGAGGACGGAACCGCGGGCCAATCGGGCGGTGAGGGCGAACGGGTGGAATGTGGTCTGGCGCCAGGCGAGGCCGGACGGTTCGGCTCGGATGGGGGCGATGACGTTGACGAGTTGAGCCTGGCAGGCCGCCGTGACCCGGTCGCTGTGGCGGAGCAGGGAAATGAGGAGGCTGCCGACCACCACGGCGTCGGCGACGTTGTAGGTGTCCTCGATGAGGCGAGGCGCGGTCTCCCATTCGGCGGGGGTGGCGCGGTTCTGGAAACGGCTCAGGTACCAGACGTTCCATTCGTCGAAGGAGATGTTGATGCGTTTCGGGGATTTGAGGCGGGCGCCGATGCTGTCGGCGGTCGCGGTGACGCCGGCGACGAAGTGGTCCATGTCGACGGCGGAGGCCAGAAAGCTGCCGAGGTCGCCGTCCACCGGTTCGTAGTAGGCGTGGGCCGAGATGTAGTCGACCTGGTCGTAGGCGAGTTCGAGAACGGTGGCCTCCCACGCGCCGAAGGTCGGCATCGACGAGCTGGAACTGCCGCAGGCGACGAGTTCGAGTCCGGGTTCGGCGGAACGTAACGCCCGCGCGGTTTCGGCCGCGAGACGACCGTACTCGTGGGCTGTCTTGTGGCCGGTCTGCCACGGCCCGTCCATCTCGTTGCCGAGGCAGAACATCCGGATCCCGTACGGTTTCTCGACCCCGTTGGCGTGGCGCAGTGAAGCCAGGCGGGTGCGGTCGGGGTGGTTCAGGTATTCGTGGGCGTCGAGCGCTTCCTGCACGCCGCGGGTGCCGAGGTTGAGGGCGTACATGACCTCGACGTCGGCTTTCGCGGCCCAGCGCATGAATTCGTCGACGCCGACCTCGTTGGTCTCCAGGCTGTGCCAGGCCAGGTCGCGGCGAACGGGGCGTTCCTCGACGGGGCCGATCCCGTCCTCCCAGCGATACCCGGAGACGAAATTGCCGCCCGGATAACGCACGAGAGTCACCCCCATTTCCCGTACGAGGGCCAGCACGTCCTCGCGGAAGCCGTGCTCGTCGGCCGCGGGGTGCGACGGTTCGTAGAGGCCGCCGTAAACGCACCGTCCCATGTGCTCGACGAACGAGCCGAAGGTGCGCCGGGAAACCGGGGCGACGACGCGGGACGGGTCGAGGTGCAGCGAGGCGGTCACTTCAGGCTCCCAACCGCCAGCCCGCCCTGCCAGTATTTCTGCAAGGTCAGGAAGGCGACGATCAGCGGGACGATGGAGACGAGCAAGCCCACGATAATCAGGTTCCAGAGCGACTGCCCGCCGGCGTTGTTGGCGCTGGCGAGCTGGGTCCAGAGACCGATGCCGGGCGTCCGGGGCGATCCACACGCTGTTGACCCGGGGGCTGCGGGTGCCCGAGGACGTGGCGGTCATCGGCTACGACGACATCGAGGACGGGCGTTACGGCCGCCCGACGATCAGCACCATCTCCCCCGACAAGGGAATGATCGCCCGTACGGCGGTGGAACGCCTCGTCCTGCGCATGGCGACCCCTGACTCCGTCCCGGGCGTCGAGCTGCGCGCCGCCCACCGGCTCATCGCCCGGGAGAGCACCCTCGGGAGGACTTGGAAGCTCACGCGGGCCGGCGCTTCACCGCGCCCAGGAGCAGGGGCCACATCGAGCTGTGCTCGGGGTAGACGCGGGCGGCAGTGTCAATTTCGGACAGCCACGTGTCGCGTTGGGCCTCGGTGAGCAGGCCGCGGGCGATGGCCAGCGGGGCGATGCTGCGGAACGTGGCGGTCAGCATCGCGGCCGAGTCGGCCATCGTGCCCAGACGGCCGGTGACGTCGGTGCCGTCGGGGGCGCCGATGCCGGCCTCGGCGAACAGCGTGGGCAGGCGGAAGCCGAGCCGCACGTCGCGCCCGGCGGCCGCGTACGCGCCCAGGAAGACGCGTCGCCACTCGTCGACCACCGCCAGAGGCGGGTTGGAGTCGACCGCTCGCATGTCGTAGTCCTGCACGACGAGGACGCCGCCCGGCGCCACCCATCGCCACATGCGGCGCAGCACCGCGGCCGGGTCGGCGACGTGCAGCAGGATCAGGCGGCCGTAAACGAGGTCGAACCCGCCGGCCGGGACCGCGTCGTCGTCGCTCTCCACGTTGGCGGCCACGAACGTACCCCCGCATCCGGCGGCTGCCTTCTCCCCCAGGTCCTCGTCGAGGTCGATCCCGGTGGCCCGGCCGCCGCGGGTCACCATCAGGTCCATCACGGCTCCGGTCCCGCAGCCGACGTCGAGACACCGGTCGCCGGGCGACAGGCCGGCCCGATCGAGAAGGCGCGCGGTGTCGGGGGCCCACACCTCCGCCTGCCGCCGCAGCCGCTCGTACTCCTCCACGGTCCGTCCCATCACGTAGTCGCTCATGGCTTTCCCTCCGGTTCGCTGTGACATTCGGCCCGGCCGACCTGTGGATTCCTCATGTGTCGGGCATGTGTTTTGACACTGGTCCGAGGCGGTCGGCGGGAGCATCGTGGAGGCCATACCGAGATTTGCCTTGGAGGTGCCAGATGAACGAGCCCTGCGGACGCGAGGCCGAGCTGGCCCTCCTCGCCGGGGAGATCGCCGCGGCCGTGGGCGGCGCCGGTCGGTTGCTGGTGATCGAGGGAGAGGCCGGCGTCGGCAAGACCACGCTGGCCGACGCGGCCCTCAAGCAAGCAGGGTCGAGGGTGTTGCGAGCTCGCAGCAGCCCGCTCGATCAAGACTTCCCGTTCGGGGCGGCCCGCCAGGCGTTCGCCCCGCTGCAGGCCACGCCCGACTGGTCTGAGCTGTGCCGGGGGCCCGCCGCGCTGGCCGACCGCGTGCTGACCAGCGGCGACCCCCCGTCCGCGAGCCATCCCGACGCGATGTACGCCGCGACCCACGGGCTTTTCTGCCTGACCGTCGCGGTGGCGGCCCGCGCCCCGACCGTCCTGTTCGTCGACGACGTGCACTGGACCGATCTCGCCTCCCAGCGCTGGCTCGCCGGGGTGGCCCGGCGCGTCGACGAGCTGCCACTGGCCGTCGTCCTCACCGTCCGCAGCGGCGAGCACGTCCTCGACGAATTGTTCAGCGGCACCGTGGTGGCTCTCGGCCCACTCGACCGGTCGAGCTGCGCGGCTCTGGTCCATGAGCGGTTCCCGGCGGCGCATGCCGAGTTCGTCGCGGCCTGTCACCACGCCAGCGGCGGCAACCCGTTCCTGCTGCACGCACTGCTGACCCATGAAGCCGGCCGTTGCCCGCCTGACGCCCTTACGCCCGCCACCGCCCCATCGGACGGCGGTGCGGCTATCGGCCCCGACGAGGTGGCACGCTGGCTGGCGTCGCGGCTCCGGCGCATGCCGGACGGTTGCGGGGCGCTCGCCACCGGGCTCGCCGTTCTCGGCCCGACGGCCCGGTTGAGCGATGCCGCCGGGCTCGCCGGCGTCGGCTCGGAGCAGGCCGCCGCGTGCGCCGACGCGCTGCGTGGGGCTGCGTTGCTCGCTCCTGATCACTGGGCGCCGGCCAACCCGATGATCGCCACCGCGCTGCTGCAGAATCTGGGCGAGGCCGGGCGCGGCGTGTGGCACGCGCGGGCGGCCGCCCTGCTCGCGGCCCGGGGGGCCGATCCGGAACGCGCAGCGCTGCACCTGCTGCGAACGGAACCGGCCGACCAGCCGGCAGCGGTCACGGCACTGCGGGCGGCGGCCACCCGCGCGACCGGCCGCGGCGCGCCGGAGGTAGCGGTCACCTACCTGCAGCGGGCCATCGAAGAGCCACCGGCGGATCAGGCAACCGACGCCGCCCTTCGGCTCGATCTCGCCCTCGCGCTGGCCGCCGGGCGCCGGCGGGGTGCGACAGCGCTCGCCCACGAGGCCGTCGCCCGCATCGCCGACCCGGCGGCCCGCGCCGAGGCCGCCCTGCGCTGCGGCCGCGCCCTGGCCATCAGCGCCTTCGGGGCGGCGGCGATCGCCGTATGCCGGCTGGCGCTGAGCACGCCCGACGGTGTGCCGGCGACGACCAGGGCCCGGCTCGAGGCCGAGATCGCGGGGGCGGCGGGCATGGACAGCCGCACGATGCCGCTCGCGCGGGAACTGGTGGCCCGGTGCCGGGTGCAGCCGCCGCCGCTGCCGTTGTGGCGGGTCATGCAGGCGCTCAACGACACGTTCGACGGGCGCCCGGCGCGGGAGAACCTGGGCGTGCTGCGGCCGCTGATCGACGACGGGGTGCTGGCGGCCGAGCACGACTCGGTGCTGCCGACCGTTGCCGCGCTCGCCCAGATCGCCAACGGAGACCTGGCCGGTGCTCGGGCGATGAGCGAGGCCGTGGCCCGCGACGCCGAGCCGCGCGGGTGGCTGAGCACGGTCGCGCACGGCCGGTTCCTGCGCTCCCTGGCGGTGCTGCCAATGGGGCTGGTCACCCAGGCGGCCGAGGACGCGCGGGCCGCCGTCGACTTCAAGCTGAGCAGTGACACCCCGCCGGCCGGGCTGCTCTTCGCGCTGTGCCCGCTGCTCGACGCGCTGGTCGAGGGCGATCGTTTCGACGAGGCCGAGGCACTGCTGCGTACGTCTTTCCCCGGGGAGCCGCCGCCGCACGCGTTGAGCACGCCGATGCTGCTGCAGAGCCGGGGACGGCTCCACCAGGCCCGCGAGCGGCCCGCCGAGGCCATCGCCGATCTGCGAGCGGCCGGGCGGTGCTGGGACGAGTTCGGGGTCCGCCATCCAGGCTTCGCGACGTGGCGGGCCGACCTGGTGGCCCCGCTGCTCGCGAGCGGTGACCACGCCGGCGCCGAGGCGTTGGCGGCCGAACATCTCGCGCTGGCCCAGGCCGCCGAGGCGCCGGGGCCGTTGAGCGTCGCGCTGCGGGTGACCGCCCTGGTGTCGGCTCGCGGCGAGCGGGTGCCGCTGCTGGAGCGGGCGGTGAAGACCTGCGCGGGCACGGCCGAGCGGCTCGCCGAGGCGTACGCGATGGTCGCTCTGGGCAGCGCCCTGCGGCGGGCCGGGCATCGGGAGGCGGCTCGGGAGCCGCTGCGGGCGGCCCTGGAACAGGCCGGCACGGGTGGCGCGCGACGGCTGGCCGGACTGGCGACGGCCGAGTTGCACGCGGCCGGGGCGCGGCCGCGGCGGACGGCGACGCACGGGCCCGAGGCTTTGACCGTCGCCGAGCGGCAGGTGGCGGGGCTGGCCGCGGACGGGCTGACCAACCGGGAGATCGCCGTGCGGCTGGTGCTGAGCCGGCGGACCGTGGAGACCCACCTGGCCCACGCGTACGCGAAGCTGCGCATCTCCTCCCGCGGCGAGCTCGGAGCCGCCCTTGGCTGACCAGACGGAGAACGCGGGCTACAGCGGGGTGAGGAGGGCCTCGTTGGCCAGGAACAGCGGGATGGCGCGGGCGGGCTGGGGCACGGCGTAGTGGAAGGCCATGCCCTGCTGGTAGCCGAGTTCGTAGAGCATGGCGGCCTGCGGGGCGCTCTCCACGGCCTTGGCCACGGCGACGATGCCCAGATCGTCGGCGAGGGTGGCGATCGCCCTGGCCACGGCGGCCTGACGCGGGGAGGTGATGATCTGCTCGGTGAGGGAGCCGTGCAGCTTGACGACGCCGATCGGGGCCGACGCCAGGGCTGGGAGAGAGGCCAGCGCGGATCGGATGCGTTCGGCCAGCTCCTCCAGCTCGGGCACCGTATGCCGGGCGCGAGCACCGCGAACTGGTCGGCGCCGAGCCGTCCGACCACGTCACCTTCGGGGGCGACGTCGAGCAGCAGGCCCGCGACGGCGGACAGGATCCGATCGCCCACGGCGTAGCCGAGCACGTCGTTCACGGTCGTCGAAGTCGTCGAGGTCGACGACGAGCACTCCCGGCGGGTTGCCCCCATGGAACCAGGCGGCCGCCTCGTCGAGCCGGTCAACGGACACCGCCCGAGTCGCCACCCCGGTGAGCTGGTCGGTCTCGGTCACCCGAGTCCCCTCTCCACACGCGTGCATTGATCCCATCGGCACCGGCGCGAGGGTGCTGAGCCAACACCGGGGTCGCTCGGCGGCGGCCGGGCCGGCCCGGCATAGGGTGGTCGGTCATGAGGTTCGAAGCGGAGTTAGCCGAGGCCGCGTTCATGTGGGACTACGAGACCCGCATGCCCGATCCGGCCCGCGAAAGGCTCGGGGTCGCGGGCGCGCGCATCGGTGGCGGGGTCGCCCTGGCCATGGTGAACGACCTCACGTCGTACTGGAGCAAGGCTCTCGGTTTCGGGGTGGCCGAGCCGTTCACACCGGCGGTGCTCGACGAGGTGCTCGGTTTCTATCGCGAGCACGGGGTGCGGCAGGCGGTGCTCCAGGTCGTTCCCGAGCTGCTGCCCGACGGGTTCGCCGAGCTGGCCGCAACCCGGGGGCTCGAGCGCGGCAACCCGTGGATCAAGCTGGGCGGCGACCCGGCCGCGGTGACCGCGGGGCACTCCGGGTTGAAGATCGCCCCCGTCGGGGAACAGCAGGCCGAGCAGTGGGCGAACGTCGTCCTGGAAACGTTCGGCATGCCGGCCGGCGACCTGACCACGATGCTCGCCTCGACCGTGGGCCGGGAGGGCTGGCGGCCGTTCGCCGCGTGGGACGGAGACCGTGTCGTCGCGGGCGCGAACCTCTACATCAACGGCGAGACCGCGGCTCTGAACGCCGCCGCCACGCTGCCCACCCACCGCGGCCAGGGTGCGCAGTCGGGGCTGATCGCCGCGCGGGCCGCCGCCGCGGTCGAGGCAGGCTGCCGCCGCATCGTCGCCGAGACGTGGAAGCCCGCCGCCGACGGTCACAATCCGTCGCTGGAGAACCTGCGCCGAGCCGGGCTCGAGCCGCTCTACGAGCGCGACAACTGGGTCTGGAAAGCTTGAAACTCGCGCGCCAGGATCCCCATCTGGATCTCGTCGTGCCACCGGCCGTCACGGAACAGGCATTCGCGCGAGCGGCCCTCTTCGACGAAGCCCGCTTTCGCGTACGCCCGCACGGCGCGATCATTCCCGCCGATGACCCGAAGCTGGATGCGGTGCAGGCCGAGCTGCTCAAACCCGTACCGGAGCATGAGGGTGGTGGCCGCCGTGCCGTGGCCCTGTCCCTGGTGCGGCGGCCCGATGATGATGGCGTAGGTGGCCGTGCGGTTGTGCGCGTCGGCCCCGAACAGCGCGACGTGCCCGAGCAGCGTGCCCTCGGCCCGGTCGGTCACCACGAGCCCGGCGTCGGTTCCGAGGTTGCCGCTCCACAGGCGGAAGGTCTCGGCCACCGCGGCGGCGGGCCGGGGATGAAGCGGCATGGTGCTTTGCAGCGCGGCCACGGCCGGGTCCTGCCACCAGGCCACGAGCTGATCCAGGTCGCCGTCGCGCAGCTCGCGCAGGCGGATGCGGTCGTCCTCGAGCGGGTTCACCCGACCACCTTGCCAGGGTTGAAAAGGTTCAGCGGATCGAGGGTTTGCTTGACGGCGACCTGCATGGCCAGCACCTCGGGCGACAACTCCTGCCGCATGCCCTCCCGTTTGAGCAGCCCGACGCCGTGTTCGCCGGTCACCGTGCCGCCCATCGCGATCGCCGCGCCCAGCATGTCGTCGAACGCCGCCTGAGCCGCGCGTTTCGCGTCGTCGTCGCCGGCCGGGGCCAAAATCAGCGGATGCAGGTTGCCGTCGCCGGCGTGGGCGATGGTCGCGATGGTCACGCCGTGCCGCCCGGCGATCTCCTCGATGGATACGAGCATGTCGGGCACGCGCGAGCGCGGCACGCAGACATCTTCCGTGAGCACCGGCCCGAGCCGTTCGAGGGCCGGATAGGCGAGCCGCCGCGCCGAGAACAGCGCCTCCGCCTCGACCTCGTCGGTCGACTGCTCGGCCCACAGCGCCCCTGCCGCCCGGAACACCTCGGCCACCGCCGTCGCCTCCTCGTCGCCGGCCGCGCCCGGCATGTCGAGCTGCGCGAGCAGCAGCGCCGCCGCGTCGGCTTCCAAGCCCAGGTGCTTCCACTCCTCGACGGCGCGCAGGCAGGTACGGTCGAGCAGTTCCAGCGCGGCGGGCAACAGGCCGGCCTTCGTGATCGCGGCGACCGCCTCGCCGGCCGCGACCACGCTGGCAAAGGCCCCCACCACCGTACGGGGGGCCTCGCGCCGGGCCGGACGCAAACGCAGCGTGACCTCGGTGATCACGCCGAACGTGCCCTCCGACCCGGTGAACAGGCCGGCCAGGTCATAACCGCTGACCCCCTTGGTCGTACGCCGTCCGAGCCGGACGACCGTGCCGTACTCCCCGGCCGGCCCGCCGACCACGGCTTCCAGACCGAGCACGTAGTCGCGGGTGACGCCGTACTTCAGGCAGCACAGACCGCCGGCGTTGGTCGACACGTTGCCGCCGATGGTCGACCAGGGGGCGCTGGCCGGGTCGGGCGGATACCACAGCCCGTGCTCGGCGACCGCGGCCTTGAGGTCGTTGTTGATGACCCCCGGCTGCACGGTCACGGTCATGTTCTCGGCGTCGATCTCGACTACCCGGTTCATGCGCGACAGGTCGAGAATCATCGCGCCGTCGACCGCGTTGGCCCCGCCGGACAGCCCCGTTCCCGCGCCGCGCGGCACGATCGGAATGCCCTGTGCCGCGCAGGCCGCGACCGTTCGGCGTACATCATCGGTGCTTCTGGGACGCACGGCGGCGACGGCCTTGCCGTAGGGAGCCCACTCGGCGTCGTCGTGGCTCAGACTCTCGAGAACATCGGCGTCCTCGATCACGTCGAGGCCGCCGAGCAGGTCTTTCACCGGGGAAACGATCGACATTCCCCGACCCTACGCGCCACGATCGGCCAGCCACTGCTCGAGGCGTCGCCGGGCCACGGTGTCGCTGACGGTCAGCCCACGGTCACGCCAGGGCTGCACGACCTTGGCCGGGTCGGGCAGATAACCGACGATGTCGAGCACGACCCAGTAGCGGTCGGGTTCGCCGCACAGCCCGGCGAAACGAGCGGCGGTCTCGACACCGTGCAGCATGGCCAGGTACGTCGCCGCGTGCGCGACATCCAGCCCGGCCGGCCCCCACGACGTCTCGACCCAGTCGACGACCCCGCTGACCCGCCCCTGCGACCAGAGCACGTTCCCCAGGTGAAAATCCCGATGCAAAAACGTTCCCGCGTACGCCGGTGCAGGCCGGTCGAGCAGGCGGAACGCTCGCTCCCACAGCGCGGGGCGCGTCGACCACGCCGGCACGACGCGCTTGGCGGGGACGGCCCACGACTCGTACGCCCGGGGTCGGCCGGGCCCGGGATCGACGGCGTGAATGTCGGCCAGCAGCCGGGCCAGGGGCTCGACGATGCCTTTGTCGTCAAGACACAGGTCACCCGGTAGCCAGGTCATCAGATGAGCTGGTGTCCCAGTGAGGTCGACAGCGATGCTTCGGGGTGCGGGGATCGGCGTCGGTTCGAGCTGCTGCTGCACCTTCGCTTCCCTGGTCAGCAGACCAGTCGCGTGGCGGCGCCACGGCTCCTTCGTCATCAGCCGCAGCACCGCGCGTTCGCCGTCCTCGCCGGTCAGGCGCAGCATCGTCGACGTCCAGCCGCCGGTCAGAAGCCGTACCTCGGTTATCGGGCGCTGCCAGGCCCGCTCGGCCCAGCGGATCCGGTCTACCGTCATCAGCACAGGGTTCCGTTCGGGGCGGCCATGATCAACCCAGTGATCTACATTGGTCCCACATGACGATTTTCGGGTGTCGAACCTGCGGGGCCGCCTTGACGGTTCCGGTGTCGCGGGTGGCGCTTCCCGTCCACGCGCGTCAGCAGTACGGGAACGGGCCCGGTTCACTCGACCCGGTCCTCGAGCCCGGCACGTTCGCGGTGGATCCGCTTCCTGCCGGCAGGCCGTGGCGCCGATGGGACGAACTCGAAGACGGTGAGGCGCTCGGCTGGTACGCCCCGAGACCCAGCGTCTCCGAAGGACCGGCCGGCCGGGTGCTGCTCGCGCCGGGAGACGTCCGCGGCACCGTCATCGACCCGGCGCTGGTCGGCGAGTTCGGATGCTGCGGCCTGGACGGCGACGAACCCAACATGCGCTGTGTCGCCTGCGGCACGCCGGTGGCCACCCGGATCGACGATTGCGGCCTGTGGCAGGCGGTATGGCTGCACCCGCCGGCGACCCGCGTGCTCGATGACGGTCCCGGCCCGCACCCCGCGCTCGACTGGGCCGATCTGTTCGACCAGCGGCCCGGCATCCCGCCGACCGAGCCGTACGGTGTCTGGAATCCGGTGTGGGCGGCCGCCCTCGCCTCGACCGTGGCCCACTTGCTGGCCGCCTCGGGCGGCGCCGCGATCCTGATCCCGGACAACCGCGTCGCCGAAGTCCTCCAGCCCGTTCTCGACAGTCTCGCCGGCCCGGACGACGGACAGCTTCTCCTAACCCTGGCCGGCCCCGGCCTCCCGGCTGCCGACGGTGACCTCGCCTTCGTCCCGCAGCACCCGCAGACGGGCGAGATCTGGCCGGTGGCCGAATCGGTGAAGCCGATCCCGCTGGCCTGGGACGTCTGGCGACACCTCGCATTCCACCGCGACCCGAAACCGGCCGGACGCTCGGTCCCGCTGCTGCCGGACGCCCTGCCGGCGCTGCTCCCCGGCGGCCGGCTCCGGCCCGACGGCCGCGTCTTCCTCAACGTCCTGGCCCGTCTGCCCGAGGTCAGGCAGTCCTGGCTGCGAGCCGTCTACGACCGAGGCCGGCCCTACAACTACAGCTACTACGTCTTCTGACCGGTCGTCAATGACCTGCCGTGTGCCTGGTGATCGAGGCAGGATGTCCCGATGATCGGGAGACGTGGCCGCCGTGAGTCGCAGACCGTCGTGCACGAGGCGGCTGACCTGACCGGGGACATGGCCGCGGCGATCGAGGCGATCCGGCCCGGCGACGCGCGGCCGATCGACGAGGTGGCCGAAGTGCTGCTGCGGGCCGGCGACTCGCACGATCATGCGGCGGTTCTTCAGGTCTTACGCATGTTTGCCGCGCGGCCGCAGGTGGTGGTGCGATTGGACGAACGCCTCCGCCGGATGTGGTCCAGTGGGCCGTCGGCGGCTGCGGCCGGGCCGGCCGGAACGGTCCTGGCGAGCACGCACCGTGACGGGCACATCCGTGAGCAGGCGGTGGCGGCCGTGCTGGCGGCCCCCGACCCGGCGTGGATGCCGTTCCTTGTCCTGCGGACCGCGGACTGGGTCGCTCCGGTGCGCGAGCGTGCCCGCTACGGGCTCGCGGTGCTCCTCGGCGGCCAGGCGGAAACCTACCTGCCGGCGGTGCTGCCCACGGCGGCCGCCGTCGGCGAGTGGCGGCGGGAGACGACCATCAGCAGCGCGTCGCCAGTCTGGTGGCCGAGGCGGTCGTTGACACTCTTGAAATCGTCCATGTCGAGCAGCACCACGTGGAACCGGGCCCGGGTCGCGATGAGCTCCGCGACGGTCTCCTCGAACAGCGCGCGGTTGCCGACGCCGGTGAGCGGGTCATGGGTGGCCTGATAGGTGAGCTGGTCCTGATATTCGCGCAGCTGGCCGAGGTTCGCGTCGACGGTTCCCAGCAGTCGCCGGTTCTCCCTGAGGGCGTGCACCTGGCGGGTCATCACGAGGACCGTGAGCAGGACGGTGCTGATGCGCACGGCTGTGTCGTCGCCGCCGGCGGTCAGCAGCAGGGCGTCCATCGCGGCCACCGCCATGTACGGGACGACGCTGATGCGCCGGTTCGTGCGCGGCTCGGGCCGGCGTTCACCCCCGCGGAGCTGCTGGTTCGCGGCGAGGGTCATGGCGAGGGCGCCGATCGGGATCGCGACGAAGCTCGACGAGAGGGCCGGGTGGTCGGTGAGGAACGGGGACAGGCCGCCGGCCACCGCGCTGACCAGGCTGCCGGCCGACAGGATGTGCAGGGCCGCCGGTCGAGCGTGCCGGCCCCGGCGAAGGCGACCTTGACGAACACGACGACCGCGAGGAACCCGACCACCACCATCACTAGCAGCGCACCGGCCGAACCCGACTGCGCCATCCAGTCCTGGTGACCGCGAACCGAGAACTGCCAGACGAAAGCGGTGCCGGCGACAAGCACGACGCACGAGTCGAGCCCGAACCGGATCCAGTCGCCGCGACCGCGCTGCCACGACGGCAGCCGCAACAGCGACCACAGGTAGGTCAGTTTCAGCGGCTCCCGTTGAAATCGCCGGCTCAGAGGACCGCCATGATCATGTACCTCTTTCGAGGGACGCGCATTCTCGTCACGCCACTTGACGACTAAAGTTGTGTGTCAGCGACTCCAGGGAGTTCAGCCGTGGCCGACTCGCCCCGGAGAAACCGCACGGATGCCCATCTAGAACCCCGCAACCCTCGAACCTCCCAATTTTCCAGATAAACGCGTAATGCTGCGGCCCTCGCGTGGTCTTCGTTTCTCTCGCAATGACTCATTGAGTCTTGCGGAGACGGAAGGACGCGTCCTCGTGCCCGCATCATTCCTGGAACCGCTCGTCATCGCTGCGTTGATCACAACCCTTGGGTGGGTCATCGGATTCGGTTCCCTACTTGCAATGTTTGTATTAGCGGTGAGGCGAACTCCGGCTAAATTCCGCGCTGCCATTATTCGCGCACTGGCAGAACTCGCGAGAGCGATGTGCCTGTGGACAGCAGCCATGATCTGCATATCGGCGGCCATGGCCATCGGTAGCGTCCTCTTCACATGGCGGCAAGAGCTCGCCGGCGAATCAACGAACACATGGGTATGGATTGAGCGTGCGAGCTGGGTCTTCGGGATCGTCAGCGGCTTGTTGGCCTTGGTGACTTTGCGGCATTTCGCCAACCCGGGCACCGCCGCCGAAAACGTCGAAGACAAATCCGAGCAACCCTTGCTGCCGAGAGTAGCGCGACAAAGGCAAGTAACAGGTTTCGGAGTGCGCGCTCGCGGAGCCATCTCTGAATTGCCAGGGCGCGACGGCGCGGCCGGATCGTCCTCGCCGGAGTCACCTGCATCTCGCGATCGAGATCGATGATCGACCCCTGGGGAGTCCGGGGGCATGAACGAGGCCCGAGATCACGGATCTCGGGCCTCGCTCGAAGGATCTACCAGATGCGGGTGGTGGACTGGCCCGACGCCAGGGTGGTCAGCGGGCCGGCCGGGAAGTCGCCCGAAAGCTTCGGGGTGCCGACCAGGTCGGCCGCCATCACGGCCGGGGTGCCGTCGCGCTCCTCGAACTCGGCGTCGGCGAAACGGACCCGTTCGAGGTCTCGGCCCGAGACCGGGCCCAGGCGCACCGAGTCGAACTCGGCGGGCAGGTCGGTGACCAGGTGGACGGTGTCGCCCTCGTCAGTCACGGCGACCATCCCGGACGGCACGACCAGCGGGTCGACCTCGCCGTCGAACGGGCGGGCGCCCGCCGCGAAGACGTTCGCCCTCGTCCAGACGGCCTGCTCGACGGTCAGGTAGCGCTGGTGGTCGCCTGGGGGCTGCGCCTCGATGCGCGAACGATAGTCGTCGAACGAAACCGGGTAGCCGTCGTACGAAGACGTGCCGGTCAGCGCCGGAGCTTTGCCCTCCGCTTCAGGACCGTACGCGGAAACGGGGTCTCCGCCGACGAAAAGGTTGCCGATCCATCGGTCGTCGCCGGCGCGGATGTACGCGTAACCGGCGACCTGCGTGCTGTGCGGACGGTGGTAGGGCGTGGCCCGGTCCATCACGGCTTCGACGCGGACGGTACCGGCGATGAGGTTGTTGACGAACGCGCCGCCCTGGCTGAACAGCTCGATCGCCGCGGGGGAGGCGAAAACGTTGTGCTCGACCAGATAGGGGCCGTGGCTGACCTCGATGAAGATGTCGCGGCTGTTGTTGTAGAGCACGTTGCGGCTGATCCGCGTGCCCTGCGTCTCCCAGTCGAGCCAGACGCCGAGCGAGCAGTCGTGGATGCGGTTGTGGCGGATCTCGACGTCGATCGCCGCGTGGAGTTTGATGCCGCCGATCTCGTACCCGTAGAACTCGCGCTTCAACGCGATGTTGTAGATGTGGTTGTCCTCGATGGTCGAGAAGACGCAGCCGAGGTGACCCACGATGCCGTTCTGCCCGCAGTCGTAAATCGTGTTGCGGCGGATGACGTGGGAACCGATGTGCTCCTTGTCCCAGCCGATCTGCCGCGCCGAGAAAACAGATTCGAGCTGGTATTGGTAGCCGGGTTTGTCGCCGCGTTCGGTGGCGTAGTTGTGGCCGGTCGACGCCTCCTTGCCGATCGAGATCGCCGAGCACTTCGCGTCGTGGATGACGTTGTCCTCGATGATCCAGCCCTTGGACCAGTTCGGCCCGATGAGTCCGGGCTGGTCGGCGGTCGGCGGCGTCCACGGGCAGGCGGCCTGGGCGAGCTCGAATCCGCGCACGGTGATGTAGTCGAGATGCGGAACGACGGGGTAGAAGACCGACCGGCGTACGTTGATCTCGACCAGCGCGACGTTCGGGTCGGCGTCGTGGAAATTGGCCCAGATGGTCGTGGATTCCTCGCCGACTTCGGCGAACCAGACATAGCGCGTCTGCGACGAATTACGGATCGGCGTGACGGTTCTGGTCCAATTGTCGACGACCTCGGTGCGCAGCGGCGGCTCGTCGAGCTCGGCGCGCGACCCGGCCTCGTAGAAACTGACCCCGTCGAGGTAGACATCGCCCAGGTGTTTGCGCGGCGCGTCCTTGCCGTAGACCACCCAATCACCCCCAACCTCTTCCGCGTACGGGTTGAAGTCGCCGAAAACTACGTTGGGGATCGATGCCTTCCAGACTGTGCCGCCGTCGTTCTCCCAGCCGGTGACACGCTCGGAGCCCTTGATGACGACGTGCTCGCCCTCGGCGGCCTGATAGGTGATGCGGCGGGTGTCGCTGAGGCCGCCGCGGCGGGGCTTGACCCACTCGCGGTACTCCCCCGCGTGCACGACCACGGTGTCGCCGGCCGCGGCCTGGGCGGCGGCGCGATTGATCGTACGGAAGGGCTGGTCAGCGGAGCCGGGGGCGGCGTCGGAGCCGGTGGTCGCCACGTGGAACACAGACGTCATGGGGCGAAGCCTTTCTGTGTCGAGCTGGCGTCAACGTAAAATTACGAAAAGCCGCTGTCAAGAGCTCGAAATGTTTCGAGCCGGTGGGACGGGCGGCCGGGTCGCCGCCGACGCAGTGGACGGAGCTGCCGTGGACTTGCGGATGATCAAATCGGTGGCCAGCTCGATCCGCGGGGAACCGAGCGTCTCCCCCGCGACCAGTCGTAGCAGCCGGCGCACCGCGACGCGGCCCATCTCGGCGAACGGCTGACGAACAGTGGTCAGCGGCGGCGCCGACGACTGCGCGGCGTTGATGTCGTCGAACCCGACCACGCTGACGTCCTCGGGAACGCGCAGCCCCAGCGTGCGGGCCGCCTCGATCGCGCCGAGCGCCTGCGAGTCGTTCGAGGCGAAGAGGGCCGTCGGCCGGGGTTCGCGCCCGAGCAGTCGCAGCGCGGCCGTGAACCCGGTGTCGAACGAGAACGGGCCCGCCGTCATCAACGAAGGGTCGACGGTCAGGCCGGCCTGCGACAACGCCGCGTGATAACCGTGCAGGCGGGCGATCGCGACCATCGCCCCCGGCGGCCCCTCGATGAACCCGATGCGGCGATGCCCCAGCTCGAGCAGGTGCTGGGTGGCCGCCATGCCGCCGTTGAAATTGGTCGCCCCGACGCTGGGCACCTCGGGGTCGGGCAGGTTGATCGGATCGATCGTGACAAGAGGAATCTGCTGCTCAGCGAAGTGCCGCCACTGCTGCGGATTGATCGTCGACGTAACGAGGATCAGCCCTTCACGGCGCGCCGACGCCAGCCGCCGCGCCCAGGCCGCCCCGAGCGGGTCCCGAGGCACCGTGCCGACGACAACGTCAACGTCCTCGGCCGCCGCCGCTTCGAGCGCCCCGTGCAAGATGTCGAGGTTGTTGGGCGTCCGCATGGCATCAAAGACCAGGTCGACTGTGCGTGCCACAGGCTGCGCCCCGCCCAGCCCCCGAGCGACATACCCATGCCGATTGAGCAGCGTCTCGATGCGGGCCCGGGTGTCGGCGGCAACATCGGTACGCCCGTTGACGACCTTCGACACGGTCGGCACCGAAACGCCGGCCTCCCGGGCAACAGCAGCCAGCGTCGCCCGCTGCGACTCACGAACCATCCCTGCATGGTCGCCCCCGAAACCCCGGATCGCAAACTTTCGGCCAGAGCGAGAAGGCTGCTGGGAGCCGGAGCGCAAGGAAAGAGCGGGAGGACGCGGGGACGCAAGACCGACCTGCCGCCTGCAATGAGAACAGCAGGAGGCGCCGCGAACGATTAACTCAACAGGTCCACGGCCGCGGATGCGTGGCTTCCCCGCAAGTTCTCCAATCGGAGGCTTGCTCGTGCGGCAAGCTCCAACGGGCCGACGCCTTCGTCGAGGGCCACATCCACGATGCGATCGACGCCTGCCGCAACAAGAGGTGCGGCGCGAGCTAATGTTGACCGGAGCGCTACAGCGTCAGTGCCGCCTGCGTGAGCCAGCGCGTTGCGTTGGCGATAAAGGGCGCTGAAGGTCATCTCCAGGCATCGCGTCGCGCCTACCACGAACGCGTACGGATCTTCGGCCAGGCCACGCATCCGGCCCAGCCCGTTACGGTCCTCCACACGAGGAAGCGTTAGAGAGTCTCCGGCAGAGATGGCGGTGATAGCTATACGCGCACGCTCCTTATTGGTCCCCGCAGAACGAATATCAGTTGAAAGCTGGTCGGCTGCGGCTCGTTGATGCGCCCATGCCAGGCTTGTCATCTCTGCCCGCACCAGTGCACACCCGACAATAAGTGAGATGCGTTCCGCCGCTGTATGCTTTCCCTGATCTCCAGGGCTGCGGCGTAGATGTCCCGCGCCGTGACAGCGAGAACAAGAGCTCCGTGCTGACGCGTGGGAGAGGCGCCCGGAATATTTTCTGCACGCCAATGCCGCGCCTGGACGGCGGTAAGCCAGCCAGCCGGTATAGGCCGCGGCAGCACTACTTCAGCCGCGAGAGGTATCAGAATCTCGATGGGAGCCACAGGTTGCGACATGCGAGCGGCTAGAACCTCCAGAAGGTCAGCCAGTCGATATATTGTCGTGTCGTGTTTCACGTGGTAGGTCAACCAGCGATGCACAAACTTCTCGCTGCAACCTTCATCCAGCAGATAGGCAACTAATAGCCGAGCGGTTGCCTCTGCCGAAGGCATCGACTGCCCACCAGGCCCTCGAAGCTCATTCGCCCAATTGATCAGATAGCTTTCCCGTATCGCTTGGGTGTATTGATCAAGAAGGCACCAACTACGGCCTGGCCTGACAATCGAGGCCGACTTTGCGGGTAGAACCCTCCCCACTGCGGATCGCCGTGCGGGCGGCCCGCAGCCTGGATCGGTCATTGCACGGCTGCGCAATTGGGCAAGAAGCGTGTCGCGCGCATGATCACTAGCCGACATGGCAGGATCGCCGGCTTCAAGAAGCTCCTGCGCAATCAAAGCCGTCCCTGGTTGCCAGAGCCGCCGCCACCAGGGCGTGGCAGGATGACACATCTCGAGCATGCGCTGTACGACGTGTTCGTCGAACGCTCCGGTGATAGCCACCGTGCTACGGTAGTGACACAAACGGGAGTTCAGTCGGCTGGCCACAGGTCCAGACCCTCTGGCTCCCGTTGTCCTTTGGGGCTGGGCCCCGAGCAGCGGTGGCGGCTCTACCAGGAGCGTTGGCCCCGTCGGCGCGTGGCGAAGCCCAAACAGCCGGCCTTATGTCTCAGCTGGTCCGTCACGCCAAAGACAAAAGCCGACACAAAATCTGGTAAATAGCTTCGCTGTGCGGTTCAGGTCAACGGGCGAGAAATCAGCGTGCGGTGATGGCCAGGATCTCCGACACGACGCGGTCGGCGGCGTCGGGGCGGCCGTGGGCGGTGGCGGCTCGGGCCATGGTGGCTCGGCGGTTGGGGTCGGCCAGGAGCATGCCTACCGAGTCGCGCAGGGCTTCGGGGGTGGCTGACTCGTTGTCGAGCATCATGGCCGCGCCGGCCTCGGACAGGTGGCGGGCCGTGATGCGCTGCTCGCCGCCGGCCGAGTACGGGTAGGGGATCAGCACCATGGCCTTGCCCAGCGCCGTCAGCTCGGCGACCGTGCCCGCGCCGCTGCGGGCGACCACCACGTCGGCCGCCGCGAGCAGGTCGGGCATCTCGTCGTGGATGAAGTCGACGACCCGGAAGCGGTGCGCCAGCTGCGGGTGCAGGTTCGCCGCGACCTGGCTCATCTCGGCGTGGCCGTGGCTGCCGCACTGGTGCACGATCTGGCAGTACGGCAGCAGGTCGTTGAGGGCGCCCGTCACCATGCGGTTGATCTGCTGCGCGCCGGTCGCACCCCCGGTGACCAGCACCAACGGCAGGTTCGGGTCGAGACCGTACGCCGCCAGGCCCTTGGCGCGGTCGCCGGTGAGCACGGCCGGCCGGATCGGGTTGCCGGTGACCACGGCGCGAGAGCGCGCGCGGGCGGGCAGGTGGTTGAGCGACGCCTCGTGGCTGAGCAGGATGCGGGTCGCCACCCGGGCGAGGATCCGGTTGGCCAGGCCGATGCTGAGGGTCTGTTCGTGCAGCAGGTAGGGCACGCGGAAGAGCCACGCGGCCAGCCCGATCGGCACTGACACATAACCGCCCGTGCTCAGCGCCACCGCGGGCTTCGTGCGCGCGACGGTCAGCGCCGCCTGCAGCACCCCGAGCGGGATGCGGAACGCGTCGACCAGGTTGCGCAGCAGATCGCGAGGGTTCGTCGAGCGCCGCAGCTTGCCGGTGATCAGCGCCTTGAACGGAATGCCGTTGCGCACCGCGATCTGCGCTTCGAGACCGTCGGCCACGCCGACCCAGAGCAGCTCGGGTTCGGTGCCCGTCTCGCGCAGCCGCGCCTGCAGGGTGGTGACCGTGGTCAGGGCCGGGTAGGTGTGCCCGCCCGTGCCGCCGCCCGTGACGATCATGCGGAGCTTGTGCAGACGGTTCGCGCTATAGAGGGACATACCAGCCATTCCGAGGGGGGTCTATCGGTGCCCGGGAGTCTAATCAGTCGCCGACGGGTCGACGAGCCGACGGCGGGCCTGAAGGCTGAAGAGCAGCACGAACGACGGCGTGACGAGCACCACTGCCACGGCGCCGACGACCAGCAGCCCGACCAGCGTCGACTGCGGGGCGGCGGCCTCCGAAACGGTGATCGCGGCCGACGGGACCAGCAGCGGATGCTGCGCGACGCCCCACGCCCACACGACAGCGGCGACGCCCACCCAGGCGAGCGGCCGCGCCAACCGCGTACGCCCGGTGGCCAGCCGGACGAGAACCGCCGACCCGCACAGCGCGGCCAGCACGGTCAGCGGCAGGGCGGCCCCGAGCAGCCGTCCGGCCAGTCGCGCGTCCGTGCGGGAGAGCAGCACCAGGCAGACGACCGACACCGCACCGGTGACCGCCGCGGCCCAGACGGCCCGCCGGGCGAACCGCGCGGCCAGGGCGGGCAGGTCCCGGATCTCGGCCTCCCGCACCAGGTAGGTCGCCGCCAGGTAGGCGCCCGCCGCCACGAACAGCACGCCGAACGCCGGCGGCGACGCCCCCACCACGCCGCCGATCACCCAGCCCATGAAGAACGGCGTGAGGATCGACGACGCCGCGAACAGCCCCGAGAGCAGCGCCCGCTCCCCCACCACGGCCTGGAAGGCGAAGGCCACCCCGCGGGCCACGATGCCGAGCAGCGCGAGCCACAGGGCCGGCGCCTCGCTGGTCCAGACGTGCGCCGACGCGGCCGGGAATCCGGTGAAGAACAGGACGAGGCCGAAGACCAGCCACACGTGGTTCGACTCCCAGACCGGGGTGACCGACTCGTCGATCAGTTTGCGGGAGGCGGGGTCGCGGGCGCTGAGCAGGTTCCAGAAGCCCGCCCCGAAGTCAGCGCCGCCGAACGTGACGTAGAGGGTCGCGGTCACCAACAGGGCGCCGTAGACCAGGGTCACCGCCATCGGCGCGCCATCCTTCGCAACACCCAGATCGTCGCCGCGGCCAGCCCGGTGTAGCCGATGACGACGAAGGTCAGGATGCCGGTGACGTCGTCGGTGGTCGCCGCGTCGGAGGTCTTCAGGAGCCCGTAGACGACCCACGGCTGGCGGCCCACCTCGGTGACGATCCAGCCGCACTCCATCGCCACGACCGCGGCCGGTCCCGCCGCCACGGCCGCCCACCAGAACCATTTCGTACGGGGTAACCGGCGCAGCACGACCGCCCAGAGCGGGAGCAGCACGAGGGCCGTGCCGATCAGCACCATCAGGTCGAAGCTGAGGTGCAGCAGGGTCGGCGACGGTGGTCGCAGTTCCACGGGCACCGAGTCGAGGCCCTGCACGACGGTGTCCGGGCTGAAGCCGACCAGGATCGAGTCCAGGTCGGGGATGCGCAGGGCGCCGTAGACCTTGCCGTCCACGTAGACGCCGCCCAGGTACTCGGGCTGGTGCGGGCCGGTCGTGGTGACGTACTCCATGGCCGCGAACTTGACCGGCTGATCCTTCGCGATGGCCCGCGCGGCGACGTCGCCGACCAGGACCTGCACGGGCGCCAGCACGCCGGCGATCGCGAACGGGATGAGGAAGCCGAGCCGGTGGTAGCGGTCGCGGCGGCCGCGCAGCCAACCCGCGGCGTAGACGCTGGCCACGAGAAAGCCCGAGACCATGTACGCCGCCAGGATCATGTGCGGCACCTCGTAGCCGAACGCGCCGTTGAAGAACACGCGCCACGGATCGACCCTCGTCACCACCCCGTCGACCACGGTGAAGCCGCCGGGCTGGTTCATCCAGGCGTTCACGGCGACGACCGAGGCCGCGCCGGCGAGACCGCTGATGATCACCGGGACGCCGGTCCAGATGTGCACGCGCGGCGGGAGCCGGTTCCACCCGTACACGTAGATGGCGGTGAAGACGGCCTCGAGCAGGAAGAAGACGCCCTCGAGACCGAACGGGAGGCCGAGCACCGCGCCGTAGCGCTCCATCAGTCCCGGCCACAGCAGGCTCATCTCGAACGACAGCACGGTGCCGGTGACCGCCCCGACCGCGACCAGCACCGCGAGCACCTGCGACCAGCGGCGGGCCAGCAGCATGGCGGTCCCGTCCTGGCGGCGCAGGCCGATCGCCTCGGCCGCGACCACGATCGTGGGCAGCGCGATCCCGAGGCAGGCCAGGATGATGTGAAATCCCAGCGTGCCACCCATCAGCAGGCGCGCGGGTCCGGCGCCGCCCATGTCCACGCCGTCCAGCCTCACCAGCGGGAACGCGACCCGCAGGAGGAAGATCCGACACTTCGGAGCGGGAGAGAGTGGGTGGTGCTCACATCAGTCGGGCAGGACCCGGTGCAACTCGCCGCGCGAGCCGATGCCGAGCTTGGCGAAGACTCGGCTCAGGTGGTGCTGCACGGTGCGGGCGCTCAGATACAGGCGTACGGCGATCTCGGGGTTGGACAGCCCGTCGCGGGCCAGCCGCGCCACCTGCTCCTCCTGCGCGGTCAGCGGCCCGCTGACCGGCCCACCGGTGGCCAGCAGCTCGCGGCGCGCCCGTTCCGCGAACCCGCCCATCCCGATCTCAACCAGTTTCCCGTACGCGGTCCGAAGCTGTTCCCGTGCGTCGGCCCGCCGCCGTTCCCGCCGCAGCCACTCGCCGTAGAGCAGGTGCGCGCGAGCGAGCTCGACCCCCGTGAGCAGCGAGATCGCCCGCCCGTAGAGCTCCTCGGCCTCGTCGTCCGAAGCGAGCAGGGCCCGCGCCCGCGCCTCGATGCCCATCGCCCACGCCGTGCCCGCCGGCCCGGTGGTCCGCGCGAGCCGTTCGACAGCGCGAAGTCCCAGGTCAGGCTGCCCCGCGCGCACCGCTGCCTCGATCAGTTCGGGCAGCGCCAGATTCGCGAACCCCAGTTCCGGCGGGTACGCCGTGGCGAGCGCGGCGGCGGCGAGGGCGTCCTCGTATCGACCGAGCCCGTTCGCGAACACGGCCGCGGTGTAGTGCGCGAGGCTCAGCCCCATGCCGTACCCGCGGGCGGTGACGTCCCGCGCGACTGTCTCGATCAGCTCACCGGCCCGCTCGTCGCCGCGCCACGCGGCCAGCATCATCGGCCCGAACTCGGGCAGCGCGGCCGAGCTGATCTCGGCGACGGCCGCTTCCGCCGCGGCGAACTCGCCGGCGTGCAGCAGGTACCCCACCTGTTGCAGCAGCAGGATCGGCAGGGCGGACAGGGCGCCGGTGTCGCGGGCCAGCCCGGCCTGCCGCGCGGACTGGTCGCGCCAGGTCTCGTCGTCCCAGATGTCGACGGTGACCCGGGTGGCCGCGACCGCCCAGCGCAGCGTCTCGGCCGGTTCGCCGGTGCCCCACGCGGCGAGGGCGCGGCGCACTAGCGGGACCCCGGCCTCGTACCCGTCGGTGATCAGCGCGACGAGGCCGGCCAGCAGCAGATCGGGCGGGCGCGGGTCGTCGGGTGGCGCGGGCACGGCCCGGGCCACCTCGAGCAGCCCGGCCGGGGTGGCGAGGCGGGCGGCGTGGGTCGCGGCGGCGAGCGCCTCCAAGTAGGTGTCGCGGGCCGCTTCGGGGTCGATCGGGACGAACCGGCGGGCCGCGTCGAGCAGCCGGGCCGGGGCGCCCGCGCTGTTGCCGGAGGCGAGTTCGAGCTGGCCGCGCAGCACCATCATGCGGGCCTGGGTGAGCTCGTCGGCCGGTCCCGCCTCGGCCACGGCCAGCAGCTCGGCGGCCGCGTCCCGCTCGCCCGCCTGCTGTTTGGCCACGGCCGCCGCGAACGCCCGGCTCGCCTGGCGCCGCAGGTCGGGGGTGAGCATCGTGGCCCGTTCCAGCAGGTCGGCCGCGAGCGGTAGGTCGTGGGTCTGCCGGGCTGACGTCTCGAGTTCGGCGGCGAGGTGCTCGTCCGGCTCGGCGTCGGGCTCGGCGCGTGGCCGCGGCGCCGAGGGACGCGGCACGGGCGCGCGGAGAACGGCGGAGGCGCGGGCTTCCAGGGCCCGGTGGAGCTGGCCGCGCGACCGGATGCCGAGCTTCGCGAAGACCTTGGTCAGGTGGTATTGCACGGTGCGGCCGCTGAGGAACAGCCGGGCGCCGATCTCGGGGTTGGAGAGCCCGTCCCGCGCGAGGCCCGCGATCTGGGCCTCCTGCCTGGTCAGCACGCTCACGGGGGTGGGTGCGGGCCGGGTGCGGACGATCTCGCCGGCGGCCCGCAGCGCCCGCCGCGCCCGCCCGGCGAAGGCCTCGACCCCCATCTGTTCGAGCATCCCGCGGGCGGCGCGCAGCGGGACGCGGGCCTCGACCGGCCGTCCCCGCGCCACCAGCCACTCGCCGTGCAGCAGGTGGGTGCGGGCCAGTTCGAGGCGGATCCGGGTACGCCCGAACCGCTCGACGGCCTCCCGGTAGTGGTCCTCCGGCTTCTCCCCCATCAGCGCGTCGGCGCGGGCCGCCAGCCCCAGTGCCCAGTCGGTTCCGGCGGCTCGGGTCGTCTCGCTGAGCCGGCCGTACGCGACCTCGGCCTCTTCGGGCCGCCCGGCGCCGACCGCCGCTTCGATCACCTCGATCAGACCCCGGGCGGTGAAGCCCAGCTCGAAGGCGCCCTCGGTGGCGCGGCGGGCCGCGGCCAGTGCCTCGTCGTAGCGGCCCAGGCCGTTGTTGAGCACCGCGCTCGCGAACTCGGCGGCCGAGACGCCGTACCCTTCGCCGCGTTCACCGGCGGTGCGCAGGGCGTACTCGATGAGGGGTTGCGCCTCGGCCGGGCGCCCTCGCACGGCACTGAGGTGCAGCAGTCCGTACGGGACCAGGCGCGCGCCGGTCACCTCGGTCACGGTGCGCATCTCCTCGGCCAGCTCGGCGGCCGCCGTCAGCTCGCCGCCGAAGACCTTCAGCTGCAGGGCCGCGATCAGGGCCAGCGGCAGGTCGGACAGCGCCCCGGCGTGCCGGGCCAGCTCCAGGTAGCGGCCGGCCACGCGGGCGCAGCGCTCGTCGTCCCAGATGTGGTTGGCCATTCCCCACGCGTGCGAGAGCCAGCGCAGCTCGTGCCGGTCGGGCTCGTAGCCGTCGAGCGCGTCGAGGGCCTCGCGCATCAGCGGCACGGCCGGCGCGTACCCCTTGTTGTAGATCGAAGCCGCGGCGTCCAGCATCAGGTCGAGGACGGTCGGCGGGCCCTCGGGCCGGGGCGCGGCGCCCGCCGCCCGGGCCACCGCGCGCACGTCGCCCTCGGGTGTGGCCAGCCGACCGGCGAACCCGGCCGCGAGCAGCGCGTCCAGATAGGTGTCGCGGGCCGCCTCGGGGTCGACCGGTTCGAGGCCGCGGGCCGCGGCCAGCAGCAGCGGCGGGGTCTCGCTGCCCCGGTTCGTGGCGAAGGCGAGCTGGGCCCGAACCAGGTGCAGCCGGGCCGCGGCGGGGGCGTCCAGCGGGCCGGTCCCGGCCGCGGCCAGCAGGGCGCCGGCCTCGTCAGGCGCGCCGGCCAGCACCTTGTCGCGCGCGGCGGCGATCGAACGGGCCGCCCGGGTCCCGGGGTCGGGGGTGAGCCGCGCCGAGCGTTCCAGGAAGGCAGCCGCCGCGGCCACCCCACCGCGCGCCTCGGCCCGTCGCGCCGAGTGCTCGAGCTCGGCGGCCACCTCTTCGTCGGGGCCGTCGGTGGCCCGCGCCCGGTGCCAGACGCGCCGGTCGGGGTCGGCGACCGGGTCGGTGGCGCGGGCCAGAGCGTCGTGGGCCGCGCGGCGGTCGGCTGCGCTCGCCTCGCGGTAGGCCGCCGAGCGGGCCAGCGGATGCCGGAACCGGACGCGGTCGCCGAACTCGACCAGCCCGGCCGCGGCGGCGGGACGGGCCGCGGCCGCGCCCACGCCGAGCAGGGCGGCGGCCCGCCACACCAGCACCGGGTCGCCGGCCGGGTCGGCCGCGGCGAGCAGCGCGAGGGTGCGGGTGGCGGCGGGCAGGGCCGCGAACCGGCGACGGAAACCCTCCTCGACGCGCCCGGGGATCGCGCCCGGCAGCCCGAACCCGCCCGCTATCTCGGCGGAGCTCAGCGACCGGGGCAGTTCCAGCAGGGCGAGCGGGTTCCCGTGGGCCTCGGCGACGATCTGGTCCCGTACGGTCGGGTCGAGAGGGGCCGTCAGGGCACGGTCGAGCAGGTCGCGGGCGACGTCGTCGGGCAGGCCGGCGAGGGTCAGCCCGGGCGTCGGGTCGCCGGCGTCGCGGGTCGCCAGCACGAGGCCGACCGATTCGGCGTCGAGGCGCCCGGCGACGAAGGCGAGGGTGCGGGCCGAGGCGGCGTCGAGCCACTGCACGTCGTCGATCAGGCAGATCAGCGGCCGTTCGGCGGCGGTTTCGGCGAGCAGGCCCAGCACGGCCAGGCCGACCCGGAACCGGTCGGGCGCGGGCCCCTCGGCCAGGCCGAACGTCACTTCCAGGGCGGTCCGCTGGGCCGGGGGCAGCGCGGCGAGGCCGGGCAGCATCGGCAGGCAGAGCTGGTGCAGGCCACCGAGGACCGAGTCGCGCTCGGCCTCGACGCCGGCCACCTCGACCACCCTGCAGCCGGCCTCGGTCGCGCGGGCGGCGAGATCGGCGAGCAGGGCCGTCTTGCCCGAGCCGGCCTCGCCGCGCAGCATCAGCGTGCGGCTGCGACCCGCCCGCACCTCGGCGAGGAGGTCGGCCAGCGCCGCCAGCTCAGCGTCGCGGCCGAGCAAGGGCACGGTGCGGCCGTCCCGCGAGGCATCTCCGGCGACCGCCACCAGCCGACGCTAAACCGCCCATGACCGGCCACGCCAGGCGCGGAAGGGCACGTGTGCTGGCGACCTGGCCGATGCGGAACGACCTTGGGAAGCCGAGGATGGGGCGGTCCTCGTCGGGGAGGGAGGCCGCGGGGTGATCGCCGACCGCACGCGGGAGCTGGCCGAGCTGGACGCCTTCCTGGCCCGCGCCGCCACCGACGGGGCCGCGTTGTGCCTGGTCGGCGACCCAGGGGCGGGCAAGACGACGCTGCTGGACGCGACCGCCGACCGGGCTCGCGGCCTCGGGATGCGGGTCCATCGGGCGGCCGGCGCCCTGCTCGAGGCCGACCTGCCGGGCGCCGTACTGCACCAGTTGCTCTATCCGCACACCGGCGACCTCACCTCTTACCTGCGCCCGCCGGCCCTCGTCGTCGTCGACGACCTGCACTGGGCCGACGAACAGAGCCGCGAAGTTCTCGCCCGGCTCGACGAACGCGGGATCGGGCTGCTCGCGGCCGGCCTCGATCCGCCGCTCGGGGCGATGGAGGTGCTCGAGATCGAGAGTCTCGACCGGGCCGTCGCCGCGGCCATGGTCGGATCCCGGAGCCGTGGCGAGCTCGGCAACCGGGTGCTCGCCGCCACCCGGGGCAACCCCCTGGCGATCATCGAGCTGGGCACGGTGATCGAGGCCGACCGGCGGCTCGGACGGCTCGGACCGGCGATCCCCACGCTGCCGCTCGGGCGGCTCCAACGGTCGTACGTCTGGAAGCTGGACTCCCTGCCCGGCCCGGCCCGCCGCGCGCTGCTGATGGCCGCGCTCAACGACGGCCCCGATCTCGACCTGCCGGGCCTGGACGACGACCTCGACCCGGCCGTCCGCGCCCGCATCCTCGTCGCCGACCCCGCGACCGGCCGGCTCCGGTTCCGGCACGCGCTGCTGCGGGCGGCGGTGGTCGGTGCGTCGACCACTCAGGAACGCGCCCAGGCCCACCGCGACCTGGCCGCCCGGCACGCCGGTTCGCCGGGGCGCCGGGCCTGGCATCTCGCCGCGGTGTCGCTGCGGCCCGACGCGACCGTGGCCGGCCTGCTCGACGACGTGGCCCGTCAGGCGCTGGCCGAGGGGCAGGGGGTCACGGCCGTCACCGCGCTGCTGCGCGCGGCCGATCTGAGCACCGACGCGGCCGCACGCAGCCGCCGTCTGGCCCAGGCCGCCTCGGTCGGCGCGGGCGTCAACGGCGACCTGCGCGGCGCTCGCGAGCTGCTCGACGCGGCCCAGGCGGCGACCCCGGACGCGGGCCGGTCGCTGCCCGTCGCCGTCGCGGCCGCGCAGCTGCTGGTCGACACCGACGGCGATGTGGACACCGCGCACCGGCTGCTCTGCGCCAGCCTCGAGGACGCCGCCTTCACGCCGGGCGACCCGGCGCTGCTCGACGCGGTGTTCGAGCTCAGCGAGATCTGCCGGCTCGGCGCTCGGCCGGAGCTGTGGCCGCCGCTCGATCGCGCGCTGGCCCGGCTGCGCCCCGACGTGCCGGCCGTCCTGCGGCTGCGGGTCGACTCCGTACGCGGCCCGGCGGCGGTCACCGACGCCGACCTCGCGCTGATGGACGAGCTGATCGACGCGTTCGCGGCCGAGAGCGACCCGCACCGGATCAACTGGATCCTCGGCTCGGCGATGATGCTCGGCCGCGGACCCGAGCTGCACCCGGCCCTGCGCCGCGTGATCGAGCAGGGCCCGGTGCGCAGCTCGATCGCCGCGCTCACGGCCATCGCCCTCGACCTGTTCGCGGCCGGGGACTGGGACGGCGCGACCGCCGCCGGTGAGGAGGCTGGGCGTCTGTGCGAGGAACGGGGCTACGCGGCCATCGGGCGGTTGTCGCGGGTGGCCCCGCTGCACGTGGCGGCCGGGCGCGGCGACCACGCCGCGGTGCTGCGCGAGACCGGGGCGCTGATCGCCTGGGCGGCGCCGCGAGGGCTGGGCAGTCTGCTGTTCTGGTGCTATCACCTGCAGGCCACGGCGGCGCTCGGGCGCGGCGATCACGAGGAGGCGTACCGGCAGTTCTCGGCGATCTGCCCGCCCGGCACGCAACCGCCGACGGTGGTGACCGCGCGAGCCGCGTTCGACGTGGTCGAGGCGGCGTTGCGCACCGGTCGCACCGATCAGGCCGTCGTCCAGGTGCGGGCCCTGGAGCAGGCGCACACCGGCCGGGTCACGCCCTGGGTGGCCCTGCGGATGACGGCCGCCCGGGCGATGATCGCGCCCGACGACCGGGCCTTCGCGCTCTTCGACGAGGCCCTCGCGCTGCCCGCCGCCGGTCACTATCCGTGGGACAGCGCCCGGATCCGGCTGGCCTTCGGCGAGCGGCTGCGCCGGGCGCGGCAGAGCCTGCGCTCCCGCGAGCAGCTCGCGGCGGCCCTGGCGACGTTCGAGCGGCTGCGTGCGGCGCCGTGGGCCGAGCGGGCGGCGCGCGAGCTCGACGCGGCCGCCGCGCGCCGCAACGGCCCGGCCGCCCACCGGCTCACCCCGCGCGAGCAGGGCGTCGCTGACCTGGCCGCCGGTGGCCTGACCAACCGGCAGATCGCGGCCCGGCTGCAGGTCTCGATCGGCACGGTCGGCGCCCATCTGCGCCAGGCCTACCGCAAGCTGGGCGTCGCGTCGCGCGGCGGCCTGCGCGACGCGCTGGACCATCATGGGTGAGCTGCTGCCCGGCCGGGCCCAGGACCTCGCCGCGATCCGGGCCTTCGTCGACCAGGCGACCGTGCACGGCGGTGCCCGGCTGCTGATCGGCCAGCCCGGCGTGGGCAAGTCGGTGCTGCTCGACGCGGCCGCCCGGTACGCGGCCACGACCGGCGCCCGGATCCTGCGCACCGGCCCCGGGGCCATCCCGCTCGGTCAGAAACCCGTCCTCGGCGACGCTCCCGACCATGCCGCCCTCGACCGGCTGCTCGCACCGCTGCACGACGACCTCGCCGCACTCCCACCGGCCTCCCGCGACGCGCTGCGGGTCGCGCTGGGCCTGGCCGACGGACCGGCCCCGGACCGGCTGAGCGTCTCGGACGCGGCCCTGCGCCTGCTGCGTCACGTCGCCGAAGGCCGGCCGCTGCTGGTGCTCGTCGAGGACACCAACGACCTCGACCGGGCGAGCGCGCTGGTGTTCGCGTTCGTGGCCCGGCGGCTCGGCGGCAGCCGGGTAGCGATGCTGCTGGCCGCGCGGGACCCGTACGGATATGGGCTGCTCAACACGGCGGGCCTGCCCGAGCAGCCGGTGCAGCCGCTGGACGACGCGGCCGCCGCCGAGATGCTGCGGTCACGGCACCCCGACATGGACGCCCGGGTGCGCGACCGGGTGGTGGCCGAGGCCGCCGGCAACTCGCGGGCGCTGGTCGAGTTCCCGGCCGCGCTGACCGACCGGCAGCGCACCGGGGCCGACCCGCTGCCGGCGGTGCTGCCGTTGACCGACTTCGTCCACAACGCCCTGCAGATCTACCTGTCCGCGCTGCCGGCCGAGACCCGCCACGTGCTGCTGCTGGTCGCCCTCGAAGGGCACGGCGACCTGATCACGATCCAGGGTGCGGCGCCGCACCTGGACCTGCTGACCACGATCGCGCCGGCCGAGAGCCGGCACGTCGTCTACGTCGACGAGGCGTCGCGGCGCATCGCGTTCTCGCACGCCACCTTCCGGGCCGCCGCTCAGCTGCAGGCCACCGACCTCGAGCACCGCCGCGCCCACCGGGCCCTGGCCGCGGTGCTGGCCTACGACCCCGACCGGCACCTCGCGCACCTGGCCGCCGCGACCCGGGGCACCGACGAAGCCCTGGCCGAGCGGCTGCGGGCCGGGGCCGAGCGGTCGATCCGGCGGGGCGAGCCGGTCGCCGCGGCCGAGGCCCTCGCCCGCGCCGCCGAGCTCAGCCCGCGCCCGGCCGACCGGGCACGGCGGCTGCTGGAGGCCGCGTTCCTGCGCGCCGACGTGACCGGCGACCTGCGCGACGCGGCCCGGCTGCTCGACCGGGCCCGGGCGGCCGGCACCGACCTGGCCGGTTCGCTGCCGGTGGCGCTGGTGGTCGCGCACGTCGCGCTCAACGGCGGCCTCGACGTCGACGCGGTGCGGCGCGTGCTCACCCCGGCCGTGGAGGCGTACACGGCCAACGCCGACGCGTCGGACGAGATGCTCATCGAAGCCCTGAACCTGATGCTGATGAACGCGTGGTTCTCGGGCCGGCCCGAGGCGTGGGCGCCGTTCGAGCGGGCCGTCGCTCGTCTGCGGCCCCAGGCGCCGCCCGACCTCGAGCTCGCCGCGCAGGCCTTCGGCGACGCCACCCGGCTCACGCCCGAGCTGCTCAAGACGGTCGACGACGCGGTGGGGCGGCTGAGCGACGAGCTCAATCCGATCGCGGTCACCCGTACGGCGTTGGCCTGCGTCTACACCGACCGGCTGGCCGCCTGCCGGGAGCCGCTGGCCCGGGTCGTCCGCGACGCCCGGCGCGCGGGCGCGGCGGCGCTGGCCGTGCACGCCATCGTGTCGTCCTGCAACGACCTGTGGCAGTCAGGGCAGTGGACCGAACTGGACGCGCTGGCCCGCGAGGGGGCCGAACTGTGCGAGGCGCACGGCATCCGCGGCAGCCAGCTCATCCTGACCGGATATCACCGGGCGCTGGCCGCGGTGGCCCGGGGCGACACCGACGCCGGCCGCCTCGCCGCCCGGCGGATGGCCGACGACGGCGCGGCACACGGCGCGCTGCTCACCGCGCAGTTCGCCGCGCACGTGCACGCGCTGGCGGCGATCGGCGACGGCGACTTCGACGAGGCCTATCGGCAGGCCGCGTCCGTCGCCGCGCCCGGGACGCTGCCGGCCCACACGCCGCACGCCCTCTGGGTGCTGCCCGAGCTCGTCGAGGGGGCTGTCCGGTCGGGTCGCGAGGCCGAGGCCCGCGCGCACGTCGACGCCCTGCGCGCGGGCGGGATCGGGGCGATCTCGGCGCGGCTCGAGATGGTCGTGGACGGGTGCGCCGGGCTCGCGTTCGACGACGGGGAGGCGTACGAGATGGCCGTGGCCGTGCCGGACGCCGAGAGGTGGCCCTTCGATCTGGCCCGGGTGCGGCTCGCGTACGGCCGTCACCTGCGCCGCCACCGCCGGGGCGCGACGGCCCGGATCCAGCTCACCGCCGCGCTGGAGGTCTTCGAACGGCTCGGTGCGCGGGGCTGGATCCGCCACACGGCGGGCGAACTGCGCGCCGGGGGCCTGCCGATCGCCGGGCCTGGCCGGGGTGAGTGGCTCTCCCCGCAGGAACGGCGGATCGCCGAGCTGGCCGCGGCCGGGCTGAGCAACAAACAGATCGCCGAGCGGCTGCGTGTCTCGCACCGCACGGTCGGCGGCCACCTGCACCGCATCTTCCCCAAGCTCGGCGTCACGTCGCGGGCCGCGCTGCGCGACGCCCTCGACCGCGGATAGCGCATCCGTGCGATGCAGCGACCCGCGCCGTCCCCCAGACTGATCGTCTCTGTCCCATTCGGAGAGGCGCCACGATGTCCCGAGTCGCGGTCGGCCGAGACGACAACGGCGCCCAGGTGTTCCTCGCCTACCACGACCACGGCGACGGCCGCCCGGTGCTGCTCGTGCCGGGAATGCCGCTCGGGCGTGACTCGTGGGACCGGCAGGCGCGGGCGCTGCGCGCGGCGGGGCACCGGGTGATCACGTACGACCGGCGGGGGTTCGGCGCGTCGAGCCGGGCGGCCGGCGGCTACGACTTCGACACCTTCGCCGCCGACCTCAACAGCCTGCTCGAGCATCTCGACCTGCGCGACGTCGTGCTGGCCGGCTTCTCGACCGGCACCGGCGACGTGACCCGCTATCTCGGCACGTTCGGGTCGGCCCGGATCGGTCGCGCCGTGCTGGTGGCCGCTCTGCCTCCCGGCCTGGACCCAGCCGAGCTCAGCGTCGCCGAGGCGGCCCAGGCCGAAGCGGGCGAATACCGCCTGCGGACGTTCCTCGACGAGGCGCTCGACGCCCGGCGGCTCGGCCCGCAGCGGGTCGGGCCCTCCGACCTCGAGGCGGCGTTCGCGGGCGCCTCGGCCGCCTCCCCGCAGGCCATCGAGCGGGTCCTCGCCCTGTGCCTGACCGACTTCCGCCTCGACCTGCCCAAGATCGACGTGCCGACGCTGGTGCTGCACGGCGCCGAGGATCGGGTGCTGCCGTTCGCGGCGACCGCGGCCCGGCTGCCCGGCCTGATCCGCGACATGCGGCTGGTCGCGGTGGCCGGCGGGCCGCATCACCTCACGTGGACCTTTCCCGAGGTGGTCACGCCGGCCCTGCTCGACTTCGCCTATCCGGCCCGGTCGTAGGCGGCGTCCGGGCCCAGCGCCTCGGCGCCCAACGAGCGCAGGTGCAGCGCCAGCCTCAGCCGCAGGCCGTCGACGCCCTCCTGCCAGCCGTCGCCGAGCAGCCGCGCCACCCGCTCCAGCCGCTTGGTCATCGTGTTCGGGTGGATGAACAGCCGCCGCGCCGCCTGGCTGGCGTTGCCGCCGGTGGCGAGGAAGACGTGGACCGTACCGACCAGGTCGATGCGGTGCTCCCGTTCGTAGTCCAGCAGCGGCCGCAGCGCCGCGTCGAGCAGTTCGCGTACGTCGCCGGAGCGTTGCGGGTCGAACAGCGGGCGATAGAGGGCGAGGTCGCGGGTGGTCGCGCAGCGGTGCGCCGACCCCGCGGCCCGCAGCAGGGACAGACCGTGGCGGGCGGCCTCGAACGCCTCGGGCAGCGCCCCCTCCCCCGCGCCGGCCGGGTCGGACGCGCACATCCGCGGCGCCTCGCCGGTGACCCGGCGCGTCCGGGCGGCGAGCGTCTCGACCACCGCCTGCGGGTCGTCGCCGGGCAGCACCGCGACGGGCACCCCGTCGTACCGGCCGCCGACCCCGCCGAGCAGCCCGGCCGCGTCCGCGACGACCCGGCCGATCGCGGCGTCACCGTCGACCGCGACGACGACGCACTGACGGTCGAGCGGGAACCGGCGGGCCTCGGCCAGCACCCGCACCGGGCGGGCCAGCGGGCGGCGGCTGCTCAGCAATTCGGTGAGCAGGTCGGTGCGCAATTCCTCGTACGCCTGCAGCAGCGCGTTCTGCCGGACGCGCAGGGCGGCCAGCACGTGCGCGGCCCGGCGCAGCGCGGCCAGTTCGTCGTCGTCGAGCGGGGCACGCCGAACGACCAGGATCGTGCCCTCGGCGCGGGCCGCGGTGGTGATCGAGACGGCGTACAGGTGGGACGTGCCCGCCTCGTGGACCACCCCGCCCGGATCGGCGGCGGCCCGGCGGGCCAGCTCGGGCGAGGCGGCCACGAGCGGGACGGCCGGGTGGGCGGCGATCAGGCGGCCGCCGGGGTCGAGCAGCGCGGCGACCGCGTCGAGCCCGCCGGCCACAGCCGCAGCGACGTCAGTGGGCAGCGGCGGCTCGGTGGCCGTGGCCAGTTCGAGCAGCGCGTCCACCATGCTCGCCGTACGCTCGAGCGTCTCGAGGCGGAGGGTCAGCTCGCCGTGCGTACGCTCGAATTCGCGGCGGGCGGTGAGCACGGCGCGCTGGACGGCGGCCGCCCCCGCGAAGCGCTGGATGGCCGCCACCTCGTCGGGCGTGAAATCCCCGTCCGGGCCGGCAAAGGCGTCAGGCGTCATTGCCCCAATCTGGAACACCGGGCCGGGCCACGACATCGCTCGAACGCAGTATCGGCACCGCTGCGTGCCGCGCGTCACTGAGACCGGCGCTACGAAATCGCTGCCTCGCCTCGCCGCCGGGGCAACACTGGGCCATGTCCGTGCGTGAGCTGAGCAGCCGTGTCGACGAGATCGACGCGGTGGCCTGACACCATGGGACGGCCACCGAGAAGCACCTGGCTGGCGGTGCTGATCGTGGGCGGCGCGCTCTTCGAGGTGCTGCGCCAGGTGGTCTCCCACACCCAGAACCCGAATCTGTTCCCGGCCCTGCTGCTGCTCGGGGCGGCCCTCGTGCCCGCGGCGTTCGTGACCTTCATCAGCAGCCGCCGCCTGATCTACACGGTCGACGGCGGCACGGTCGCGGTGATCGCCTTCGTCGGCGGGGTCATCGGCATCTCGGCGGCCGGCATGCTCGAGTTCGACACCCTGCAACGCCTGGGCATGCTGCCGAAGGTGGCCGTCGGCCTGATCGAGGAGACGGCGAAACTCATCGCGCCGCTCGCGCTGGTCCTGTTCACCCGGCACCGCCGCCCGGCCGACGGCCTGCTGATCGGCGTGGCCTGCGGCGCCGGCTTCGCCGCCCTCGAGACCATGGGGTACGCCTTCGTCAGGCTCGTGAACACCGAAGGCGACCTGCGTTCCGTCGAGGGCCTGCTGCTGCTGCGCGGCGTGCTCAGCCCGGCGGCCCACATGGCCTGGACCGGCCTGACCGCCGCGGCCCTGTGGGTGGCGGCCGACCGCCGGTGGTCGCTCCCGGCGGTCGGGACCTTCCTGCTGACCTTCGCCATCGCGGTGGCCCTGCACTCGGCGTGGGACTTGTTCGCGATGATCCCCGCCTACATCGTCATCGGCGTGATCAGCCTCGGCCTGCTGACGTTGACCACCCACCTGCTCGCCGCCCGCGACCGCGTCGAGCAACCACTGACGACCGGCCTGGCCACTACCAGATTTCAGCGAGGATGAGCAGCGCGAAAACCGGCACGTAGACGCCGATGTTGTCGCCGCCGTCCGGTAGGAACGTCGCCCCGAACGCGGCGGCCACCGCCACCGCGAGGATCCCGGCAAAGCCGAGATACTGCCCGAACGTGATGTTCCGGGCCGTCCTGCGGTGGCCCGCCCCCTGCGCGAAGAACAACGACAGGATCAGGATGTCGTCGATGTTCGTGACGGCGAACAAGCCCACCGCTTGGGCGACGATCTCCACGCCGCAGACCCTATCGAGCAGGCTCTTCTTACCTGGCGGCCGGTTGCGGTGGTGGGTGGCCGCGCGCCGGATTCCCAGCCGACCACCGCAACCCGGCGCTCACGGCAGGGCGTCTCGCAACGCGGCCCTTGACGTGATGCCCAGCTTCGGGAAGACGCGGTAGAGGTGGTTGCCGACCGTACGGGCGGACAGGCCCAGGCGGGCGCCGATCTGTTTGTTGCTCAGGCCGGCCGCGGCCAGTTCGGCGACCCGGCGTTCCTGCGGGGACAACGTACGGTCGTCGTCCGGGGCGGCGGTCTGGCGGCCCTCGGCGCGCAGTTCGTCGGTGGCCTGGCGGGTCCACGGGCGGGCGCCGAGCCGCTGGAAGATCTCCAGAGCCGATGTCAGCTGGGCGCGGGCGGCGACCGGCTGGCGACGGCGGCGAAGGAGACGACCGTACGCGAGCTGGAGCCGGGCCAGGTCGAAGGGCCAGCGTTCCGCCTCGGGCACGGCCAGCGCCCGTTCGAAGCCGGCCGGGTCCTCGTCGACCATCGCCGCGCACCCGGCCGTGACCATCGCCAGGCGGGGCGAGATGGCGGCCAGGCCCGCTTTCGTCATCGCCTCGACGTGGGCGCGGGCGTCGGCGGGGCGACCGGCCCCCAGTGCGCCCTCGACCACCTCCAGCAGCACCCACAGGGCGTGCGGGGTGTAGTCCGCGAGCGTGCCGACCGGGCTGATCGACGCCGCTTCCCTGAGTGCCGCGGCGTGGTCGCCCTCCCCCAGAGCGGCCAGGGCGCGGACCTGGTGGGCGAAGTGATCGCCGAGCCCTGGCGGGGTGGCGGCCATCGCGTCAGCAGCGGTGCTGTCTCCGCGCGCGACCGCCACCAGCGCCGCGGGGTAACCGGCGAGGAGCGCCCGGCCCGCGGTCAGTTCCAGCAGCTCGGTCCACCGCCCCGACTGCCACAGATCCAGCCCGTACGACATCGTCGCGTGCAAGCCCGCCCGCATGCCGATCGCCCGGGCCAGCGGTTCGCGGCAGGCGGCCAGCCGGTCGGTGTAGACGCAGGCCAGCGCGGTGCGGGTGATGACGTCCGGGTTGTCCTCGCCGCCCAGCGCGGCCGCGGCAGCGTCGATCTCGCCGAGCAGCCGCCTCGTCAGCGCGACCGGGTTGCCCAGCCCGATCGCCACGAGCTGAAGGCCGGCCGATTCGGGCCGCAGCCGCTCGTACGCCTGCCACCGCGCCGGGACGGCCCCGAGCCAGCAGTTGACCATCAACGCGTACAGGGCGGCGATCAGCGCCGGGTCGTCCGGGTCGGTGTTGTTCTCGTACGCCTCGATCGCCGTGACCAGAAGCCGATGAGCCGGCCCGGTCGCGAGCTGGGGCGCGTCCGCCGTCGCTCGGCGCAGCCTCGCCGCGGCTGCGCTCTCCCGGGCCGGCCCGGTGAGCATCGCGTCGGCGTCCCCGCCCGCGGCCGCGAGGTGCCGTCCCTGGCGTTCGGGCTCGTACGCCCAGGCCGTGGCCAGCGCCCGGTGCGCCCGCCGGAGCTGCAGGCCGGCCGCGTGCCCGACGATCGCCGCGCGCAGCATCGGGTGGGCGAAGCTGATCAGCCGGGCCCGTTCGTCGACCGTGACGTAGCCGCGCCGGACGACCGGGGACAGCGCTGCGAGCACGTCGCCGCCGCCGGCCGCGGCCCGCACCGCGGTCAGGTCGCCGTCCTCGTCGAGGGCGGCCAGCAGCAGCACCTCGCGGGTCTCGGGCGGGAACGCGGCCAGGGCGACACCGGTCACCGCCCGCGCGCGGTCGCCGATCGGCAGCGGCACGGGCAGCGGGTCAGCGCCCGACCGGTGGTCGTCGGTGAGCGCGTCGGCGTATTCGATCAGGGCGCGCGGGTTGCCGGCCGCCTCGGTCACCAGCCGGTCGCGCACCCTCGGGTCGATTCCCGGGTGGCGCCGCTCGATGATGCGCCCGGCCGCCTCGTCGTCGATCGGGCCCAGCGCGAGCTCTCGCAGGCCACCGCGGATCAAGGACGTCCACGCGAGGATCATCGCGACGTGGCTGCCGGCCAGGCGGCGCGCGGCGAAGGTCAGCACCCGCGCGCTGTTGCCGTCGAGGTGCTGCCCGGCGTCGACGAGCACGAGCAGCGGCCGCCGTTCGCCGGTGCGGAGCAGCAGGTCGAGGGTCTCGTGCGACACCCGCAGCAGGCCCGGCTCGGGCCCGCCGGCCAGGCCCAGCGCGACCCGCAGCGCCGCGTCCGCCGCGAGCCCCTCGTGCAGCGGGGTCAGCAACTGGTCGAGGGCCTGGTAGTCGGCGTTGCCGCCGAACTCGTCGCCGGCCGTCCGCAGGATGCGGGCACCGGCCGCCGACCCGTAGCGGGCCGCGGCGTCCAGCAGCACGGTCTTGCCCATGCCGGGCTCGCCGGTGATCAGAAGCGCACCACCGTCGCGGGTCGCCGCGTCGACGAACCCGTGGATGGCCGCCAGGTCGCCGGCCCGCCCGGGCAGCAGATCGTTCATGGAGGCATCCGATCACGCACGGTCGGCAACCATTGTCCGCCAAATGACTTAATCGGTCGCTGCGCCGCAGCTCACACGCCCATCAGCGATTGGTGGGCCAGGCCACGCGGGCAAAGGTCGGGTGGGGGATGTCGCCGGGGATCAGCGGGCCCAGGCTGGCGTCAGGGGAAGGGGGTCACAGGACATGGAGGTCTTGGCATCACCGATGACCGGCGTCCGCGGCCGCGAATGTGAGATCGCGGTCGCCGACGACCATCTGTCGGCGGCACGGTCGGGCGTCGGCGGAGTGCTGCTGCTGGAGGGCCCGCCGGGCATCGGGAAGTCGGCGCTGGCGGGTGAGATCGTGGCCCGCGCCCGCCGCGCCGGGATGCGGGTGCTGCGCGCCGAGTCGGCCGGACCACTGGGGCCGCTGCTGGCCGCGGTGCTCGAGGCCGACCCGCCGATCGCCGACCCGCACGATTTCCGGGCCGAGATCGGCTTCTGGATGGTGCACGACCTGGGCGTGGCCCTGGCCGAGGCGGCGGCGCGCACCCCGCTCGTGATCGTGCTCGACGGTCTCGAGGCCGACCCCGAGACCTGCGAGGCCGTACGGGTCCTGGCCGCGCGACTGCGTGACCGGGGCATCCTCTGGCTGCTCGTGCGGCGCCCGGGCCTCGCCGCACCGGTGCCCGAGGCCGAGGTGCTGCGGCTGGGCCCGCTGCCGGCGGAGGCGCGCACCGTGCTGGTCGGCGACCTCGCGCGGGCCACCCCCGCCCCGGCCCTGCTCGCGCTGGCCGCCGCCGCGGGCGGGCATCCGTCGTGGATCGCCGACCTGGTGGGCGGCCTCGACGAGGAGGGCCGCCTGACCTTCGAGGACGGCACGGCCACCCCGATCGGCGATCGGCTCCCGCGCCGGGTCACAGCCGCGCTCGCCGAACGTCTGCGGGCCCTGTCCCCCGCCGCCCGCCAGGCCGTACGGGTCGCCGCCGCCCTGCCGGTCCGGTTCACCGCCGCGCACCTGGCCGGGCTGCTGCGGGTCGGGCCGACCGACCTGGTCGAGCCGCTCGACGAGGCCGTACGGGCCGGTCTGCTCACGGTGGACGGCGGTGACCTGCGCTTCCGCGTCGCCCTGCTGCGCCAGGCGGGCCGGGAGGCGTTGCCCGACTCGCTGCGGCGCGCGCTCGAACGGGAGGCGGCCGACGTGCTGCTGCGCTCCGGGGCCGAGCCGGCCGAGGTCGCCGCGCTGCTGGCCGACACCGCCGAGGTGGGCGACCACGCGGCGATCGAGACGCTGCGCGCGTCGGCGCGGGCCATCCACGACCCGGTCACCGCGGCCGGTCTGCTGGTGCGTGCGCTCGACCTGCTCGGGCCGGGCGACGCCGACCTGGGTGTGGTGACGCTGGAGGCGCTGAGCCATCTGCGGCGCGCGGGCCGCGAGGAACAGGCCCGCACGCTGGCCGCCCGGGCCCTGGCCGCGATGCTGCCGCCGCCCGAGGAGGCGGGCGTACGGCTGGCGCTGTCCACGATGATCGACCGGCCGGCCGGGGAGCGGGCCGCCGAGAACCGGTCGGCGCTGGCGTTGCGCGGCGTCGCGTCGCCGGTGCGGTCGTGCCATGCCGCGTGGCTGGCCTACAACCTGTTGGAGGGCGGCGAGCACGGTGAGGCCGAGCGGGTCGCGCGGGCCGCGGTGGCCACGCCGGACGCGGGCGACGTCGCGCGGCTGGTGCTCGCCGGCGTGCACGCCTCCCGGGGCGCGGGCAACCTCGCCTCGGCGGCGCTCGACCGGTTGGTCAGCACGGCCGATCCCGACGACCCGTACGCGGGCCCTCGTGATCTTCTGGTGGCCGTCCTGCTGCACCATCTCGGACGCACCGACGACGCCGTGCCGGCGCTGACCGAGTGCCTGCGCCGGGCGCGCCTCGACCGCGACACCCCGCTGCTCGCGCTGGGGACCCAGCTCTCGGCGATGGTGCACCTGGTCGGCGGGCGGCTCGCCGAGGCCCGCGGTCAGGTCTCCACGATCGACGAGCCCGCCGGTCTGGCCGGGGTGCTCCGCATGATCACGCTGGCCCGGCTGGCCCAGCATCTCGGCGACTCGGCGCTGAGCCGGGCCGCCACCACCGCCGCGCGCCGCCTGCGCACCGGCGACAGCGCCGCCGGGAGTCGCTGGGCCGAACGGGTGCTGGCGCTGACCGCGGCCGCGCGGGGCGACGCCCGGCACGCCGCCCGGCTGCTGCGCGACGATCCGCTGATCCCGGCCGCGCCGCCGTTGCCGGCCGACTTCACGTTCCTGGCCATGGCCGCCCGGGTCGCCCTGGCCGCCGGGGACAAGCCGCTGCGCGAACGGCTGCTCGACGCGGCGGCGACGCTGGAGAGCGGTGCGGCCGACGCACCCGCGTTCGCCGCGGCGGCCGTACACGTGCACGGTCTGTTGACCCGGGACACCGAGGAGTTGCTGACGGCGGCCAAGCTGCAGACCGCTGCCGGGCGGCCGTTGCTCGCCGCGGGGGCCTTCGAGGACGCCGCCGCCACGGAAGCGCACGACGACGCGGTGGGGTGGCTCGAGCAGGCGCTCGCCGGCTTCTCGGAGGCCGGAGCCACGGCCGACGTCCGGCGGGTGCGACGGTCGTTACGCGAACACGGCGCGGGCCGCTCAGGACCGGCGGGCCGCTCGGACGGCGGGTGGGAGAGCCTGACCGACGCCGAGCTCAAGGTCGTGCACCTGATCGCGGCCGGGGCGACCAACCGCAGCGCCGCCCAGCAGCTCTACCTCTCCCCGCACACCGTGAACACCCACGTCCGCAACGTCTTCACCAAGCTCGGCATCAGCTCTCGCGTGCAGCTCGCCCACGTTCTCCGCGACCACTGTTAGGAGTTTCCGTGACCCGTTACGACGACGCCCTCGACACGGCCGAGAAGATGCTCGGCTTCCGATTGGAGAGGTTCCTGGGTGAGGGCGAGGGTGAGCCCGCGAACGCGGCCGATTTCAAGCGCATCGCCACCGAGCATGCGTTCGGCGACGCGTGGCCGCGTACGGAGATCATCGACACGCGCACCCGGGCACTGATCTCGGTCACGATCACAGCGTCGCTGGGCATCCTCGAACCGTTGCGCGGGCAGTTGCGGATCGCGCTGAACAACGGCGTCACCCCCGAGGAGATCGTCGAGGCGTTCATCCAGATCGCCGTCTACGCCGGGGTGGCGAGGGCGTTCGACAGCTACGCGATCGCCGCCGAGGTGTTCGCCGAGCGGGCGGCACAGGCCGAGAAGGCTTAGCCTTGTCGGCAGTGTTGGACCTGGTAGGCCGGGATGCCGACCTGGCGCGGATCGACGCGTTCGTCCGCGAGCTCGGCGCGCTGCTCGTCACCGGTGAGCCCGGGGCGGGCAAGACGACCCTGCTCGACTTCGCCGCCTCGCGGGCCCACACCCTGGGTCACGTCGTCGTGCGGGCGACCGGCGTGGAGCTCGAGTCGGACCTGCCCTATTCGGCCCTGCACGAGCTGCTGCATCCGCTGCGCGACTCCTTCGCCCCGGTGCTCGAGGTGGCGCTGGGTATCAGAGAAGGCCCTGCCCCCGTACGACCTGAGGTAGCGGACGCCGTGGTCGAGCTGCTGCGCTCCGGGCCGCCGGTGCTGATGATCGCCGATGATCTGTCGTGGATCGACCGGGCCAGTGCGAGCGTGCTCGGGATGGTCGCGGCGCGGCTCGGCGGCGTACGGGCGGGGTTGCTGGGGGCGGTGCGCATCGGGCTCGGCAGCTTCCTCGGGTACGCCGCGATCCCCGTCCACGAACTCAAGCCTCTGGACGCCTGGTCGGCCGCGCGACTGCTGGGTCAGCGTTTCCCCGACCTGTCGGCCGACGCCCGCGAGCTGGTGCTGAGCCGGGCGCGGGGCAATCCGCTGGCCCTGCTGGAGTTGCCGGCCGGGCCGACGCGGCGGTTGCGGGAGCTCTTCGTGCCGCACGTGCGGTCGCTGACCCCGGCGGCGCGGCGGCTGCTGCTGCTAGCCGCGCTCGACGCCACCGGCGACCGGCGGGTCGCGGACTCCTTCGACGGCTCTTCGTCGGCCGAGCTGGAACGTGCGCACCTGCTGCACCTGGAGGGCGCGACACTCGTGTTCCGGCATCCACTGATCCGATCGACGACGCTCGAGATGGCCACCGGCGCGGAGCTGCGCGAGGCCCACCAGCGGCTGGCGGAACTCTTCGCCGACCGGCCCGACCGCTGCGCCTGGCACCTCGGCGAGGCGACCGTCTGGCCCGACGAGAGCGTGGCCGAACGGCTCGAGGAGTCCGCGGCTTCGGTGATGCGAAGAGGCGATTTCGTACGGGCCGTGGCCGCGCTGACCCGAGCGGCGTCGCTCTCGCCGGACAGCGCCGACCGCAGTCGCCGACTCGCGCGGGCGGCGTACGTCGGCTCGCACATGACCGGCGGCCTGCGGCAGGCCCGGCAGGTGCTGGCCGACCCGCACGGCTCGCTGCAGATGGCCATGACCGCCGCGCACGTGCTGCTCAACGGCGACGGCGACGTGGACACGGCCCACCGCCTGCTGGCCGGCGCGATCGCCGACGAAACGCTGGTCAAGGACGCGGACGACGCCACGGTCGAGGAGGCGCTCTACACGCTGATGATCGTCAGCTACTTCGGCGGGCGGGCGTCGCTGTGGGAGCCGTTGCGCGCTGCTCTCGGCTCGGACGGGCCTGCGATCGTACGGCTCAGTTGTGATCTTCTGGCTGACCCGGCGCGCACGGGGGTGGCCGCGCTCGACCGGCTTTCCTCGGCGGTCGCGGGGCTTCCGGCCGAGGCCGACCCGACGAGGATCATCCGGATCGCGCTGGCCGCGCAGATCGCCGACCGGCAGCGGGACTGCGCCGACGCGCTGTGGCGGGTGGCGCGCGGCAACGTGCTGGCGGCCGGGCTGAACGCACGGATGCTGCTGAGCCGGCAGGCCTTTCACGAGGGCCGGTGGGACGACGCGCGGGAACTGGCCGACGAAGCCGCCGACCGGTGCCGCGAACACGGCTACACGCTGCTGGCCTGGCCCGGGCGGCACGTGCAGGCCCAGGTGGCGGCGGTCCGCGGCGACGACACGACGGCCATGGCGATCGCCGGGGAGATGCTGCAATGGGCGGCGCCGCGCGGCGTGCGGGTGGTGCAGACGTACGCGTGGCAGGTGCGCATGATGGTGGCGCTCGGCCGCGGCGACTTCGAACAGGCCTACCTGGACGGAATTCGCATCAGCCCGGCCGGGAAGTTGGCCTCGCACGTGCCGTACGCCCTGCTGGTCTCGCTCGACCTGGTGGAGGCGGCCGTCCGCGCGGGCCGTTCCGCCGAGGCTTTGGACCATGTGGCCGCCATGCGTACGGTCTCGCGTCTCTCGCCGCGGCAGGCGCTGTTCGTGCGTGCGGCGTCGGCGCTCGTCACCCCTGACGCGTCGGCGTTCGACCTGTTCGAGCAAGCGTTGGCGGTGCCAGGGGCGTGGCCGTTCGACGTGGCCCGGGTGCATCTGCTCTACGGCGAACGGCTGCGGCGGCTGCGTGCGGTGACGGCTGCCCGAACCCATCTGCTGGCGGCGTCGTCGGCCTTCGACCGGCTGGGCGCCGAACCGTGGTCCCAGCGGGCCGCCGCCGAATTGCGCGCCACCTCCCATTCCCGCCACGGGGGGCCATCGCTGACTCCCCAGGAATCGGAGATAGCCCGGCTGGCCGCGGCCGGCCTGACGAACAAACAGATCGGGGCCCGCCTGTTCCTCTCCCCCCGAACGGTCCAGTTCCACCTGCACCACGTCTTCGCGAAGCTGGCCATCAGTTCCCGAGCAGCCCTCCGCGACGCCCTCGACCAGCCGTAGACCCATTCCGTGCGCGAGCGACGGATCGCGCCTCCGTGCGGTCCTTCGCGGCCACGCTGGCGTTCATCGGCTTGGCGGTCGAGGGAGCCGGACCACGTGAGGTCGTCCTCGGTCCCGAGCTGATCGCCGGGGCTCTGTTCGCCGCCGCGCACAGGCCGGCGGAACAGTCCGCGGTCCACCCACCGGACCGGTAACGGGCCTGCGGGCGGCGTGTGGACGACCGACCTGGCCCGCGCCCACCGCATCGCAGCCGACCTCGAGTCCGGCATCGTGTGCGGCGTGTCAGGGGTGGTCAGAGCCATGGAATTCCGCCACTTTCTCGATGAGGCCGACGATGTTCGCGTTGAGGTCGTCGAGTTGCTCGGCCGGGATCCAGTATTCGAGGATCGTGCGGCCGCCGACCTGGTGCACCTCGTAGCGGTCGAGGAAGGATCGTCGCACCTCGAAGCGGGTCACGTAGCCCACGCCCGACGCCGGGACGTTCCAGTCCCGGGCGATCATCGTGGCGTACTCCTCGTTGAGCACCGGGTAGAAGATCGGCTGATCCGGCAGGCGCGGCGGCCAGGCCGTCCACCCTGACGCCTCCACCAGCGCCAACTCTTCAGGCCCGGTCGGCCGCCACAACGTCACAGTGTCCCCGTCGATCTGCACGGCGCCACGTTAATCGGCGGCGCCGGCCGGGTGAGCGGCGGTAACGTGCGCCGGTGTCGACCTATCCCCCGCTGAACCTGGAAGTCCGCACGCCACGGCTGACGCTGGCCGCCGCCTCCGACGAGCTGCTCGAACGACTCGTACCCCTGGTCAGGGCGGGTGTCGTCGTCGAGGGCGAGCCGGCCCCGTTCGACGACCCGATGTCGCTCTACGACGAGAGCCCCGCGCGTGAATGGCGCTGGATGCGGGCCATCTGGTCGGGCCGCTCCCGGGTCAGCGACGATTTCTGGCGGCTCTACTTCGTGGTCTGCGACGGCGGCGAACCGGTCGGCATGCAAGACCTCGTCGCCCACGAGTTCCCCGCGCTCGGCACGGTCACGACCTTCTCGTGGCTGGCTCCCGGCGCGCGTGGCCGCGGACTGGGCCGGGAGGCCCGCGCCGCGATCCTGCACCTCGCGTTCGCGGGGTTCGGCGCCCGCGAGGCGTCCAGCGAGGCCTTCGTCGACAACCACGCGTCCAACCGGGTCTCCGAAGCCGTCGGCTACTCCCGCAACGGCACCAACTGGGCCACCCGCCACGGCGAGGCGACCGAACTGCTGCGCTGGCGCATGACCCGCGACGACTGGCTGTCCCGGCGCCGCGACGACATCGAGCTCTCCGGCGTCGAGGAGTGCAAACCGGTGTTGGGGATTCAGCGCGGCGGGCTCGTGTAAAGCGTTACGCGGCAGCCCAATTCGCCCGGTTCCAGCCAGATCCGATCGTACGAGATCTGTCTGGTCCTGCCGTCGGTCGTCTTGATCATCACGACGCAGTCGCGTTCGGCCGCGACCCCGACCGCCGCGACGAGGGTGCCCTCCGACGTGATCGTGTCGACGCCGATGCCCTCCTGCGGAAACGCCGCCCGCACCTTCGATCCGAGCGTTTCCGGCGTGGCGGAGAACAGCGCGGTCTCGAGTCGTTTCGCCGCGTCCGGCGGCAACTTCAACACCGCTGCAGCCGACGGTACGGGTGGTCGCCCGATCTTCGGACAGTCGATCTCCTCGTATTCGGTGTAGCGGTACAACTGAAGCGTGTAGCGGTAACAGATCGTCGCGTCGCCCTCGGTCGTGGCCGCGTCGCGATTGCCCACCGCGGCCACCACCCGTACGTCGATGGTGGCCTTCTCGTCCCCCGACGTGCGGCCTTTCCACGCGACGGGCGTAATCCGCACCTGTTCGTCGCTCTCCGGCATCTCGGTGGCCGCGATCGTCCCGGCGTCCCGAACCCGCTCGCGATGCCCGAGCTCCTTGTTCAGCCGCTCGGCCGCCTTCGCCGCCGCATCGCGCGCGACGCCGTTGCCGTCGGCCGGCCCGATACCGCAGCCCACCAGCAGGAACGCTCCCGCCGCGAGTACGCCGCCCAGCCTCAGAATCCGCACTCGCCGAACGCTACCGCCCTGGCATCCACCTGCGACACTCGGTTCACGAGCCAGCTCCTGGAGGAATCATGTGGCCGTGGTTCATTTCCATCGTCGCCCTGTTGCTGATCGCCGCCGGCGCCGCCCTGCTCGTGCGCAGCCACCGCCGCCAGGCCGCCACGCCGCCGTCCTCGAAAGACGCCACGATGCAGCGGGCCCGCGCGGCCATGACCGGCCTCGACCGCCAGCAGCGGCGTGCGACCAAGGGCTCCATCCGCCGTGGGGGCAGCGGCAACGCCGGGGTCGACGGCACCTCGGTCGGCGGTTCGTCCGGTTCCGACGGCGGTCTCTGACCTACCGTTCCGCCGCGGCGGCTCCGATCGCCCGTGCCACCTCCGGATGCCCCAGATAGCGTTCGATCGAGTGCGGCGCGTCCGAGTTCTCGACCTCGATCTCCCTCAGCGGCTCCCCCCACGACTTGCGCAGCGGATGCCCGATCGCCACCACGTCGTTGACGTCCCAGCACGTCACCCACGGCACGCCCGGGTTCACGGACCCCTTGGTCAGGAGATTTCGCTGTACGGCGTCCAGGCCGAGCGCCGCAAGCCCGGACGATATTCGTCCGTTAGAGACCAGCCGAGCCGCTACCGAACCGGGGCGTTCACAGCACGACCGTCCTTTCGGGACAGACCGAAACCCTCGCGCGCGGGTAGAGCGCCTACCTACTCTCGGCCCGAGTGCGGAGGACGGCGGACGGCGCCCCTCCCGGAGGGAGATCAGTGCGGCACGTGAAAACGCTCAGGTGGCTCGTCGGCCTGCTCACGGTGGTGACGGTGACTCTTGTCGCCCCAGGCCCGGCACAGGCCGCGGTCCGCTGCAAGACCGGCAGCACCACCGTGGGCAGCCCGACCGGCGGGCTCGGCGCCACCGCCAGTGCGAGAGTTTGCATCGACAACTACAAAGTCAGCCTGGACCCGAACCACTACAACTACGTCAAGGACCAGAAAGCCGACGGGTACGCCGCCCGCGCCTGGTTCGAATACCACGACCTGGACTACGGCTATTTCGTCGCGGTCGGGCCGCTGGCGACGGACGACACCTCCACCTCGACCGGCACTAGAATCCCGAACGGCGGCTGGCCCGAAGCGGGCACCGACGTAGCCGCGGTGTGGGTCTGCCTCGGTTTGACGCGCCCCGGGCCCGGATCGCTGGACCGGTGCTCGCAGATCGTGGTGGAGGAATACTGGGACTGACGACGGGTGGTCGCGCCCGGCATGCGGGCCGGCGTCGAGGTCCGGCACCGGCCCGCAGAAAGCTCGGATCAGCGCCAAGGCCCCGTGATCACGCAGGTCACGCCCGGGTACTGCAGGTTGATGAACAGGTGGCGGCCGTCGGCGGTGAAGGCGGCGCCGGCCAGTTCGCTCGCGCCGGTCGGGCCGGGCTCGGGGAAGTCTTCCGGGCTCCAGTAGTGCAGGTCGAGCGGCTCGATCACCCTGGCCAGATTGACGACACCGCCCGCGGGGGTGAGCACCCGCAGGTAGTTGTCGCCGCCGGCCTCGTCCTCGCCGTCGCCGTCCTCGGCCAGCAGCAGCAGGCCGTCCGGGGAGACGCCGACCGTGTCGGGCTGGTTGAGGGTCGCCGGGTTGGGGGATTCGAAGAGCAGGCGCAGCGTTCCGGTGTCGTGGCCGGCCGGCTCGTAGCGCCACACCTGCCCGTTCTCGTGGTCGCCGGCCTCGCTGGCCACGAACGTGACGCCGCCGTCGGTCCACGCCGAGCCTTCGAGGCTCAGGAAGCGGCAGCCGCCCTTCGCGCGGCCCTGCGAGTAGACCGCGCCCGGGTTCGCCTCGGCGTCCGACGGGTCGGGCTCGTCGATGTCGACCCAGTGGGTGTCGAGCACCTCGCCGACGCGCTGGCCCTTTGACGTGTCGTACTCCTTCGAACCCGTGACCGCCAGCATCTGCAGCCGTCCCCCGGCCGCGAGCCGGCCCGGGCGGCGCGGCACGAAACGGTAGAAGCCGTCGCCGGGGTCGCCGTTGTCCTCGGTCATGTAGACGATGCCCGTACGCGGGTCGACCGGGGCGGTCTCGTGCTCGAAGCGGCCCATCGCCTTCAGCGGCACCGGCTCGACCGGCCCGCGCGCGTCCGACGGCACCTCGAACACGTAGCCGTGCGGCTTCTCCAGACCGGCGTCGAGTCCCTCGGTGCTCTCCTCGCACGACAGCCAGGAACCCCACGGCGTGGCCGCGCCGCTGCAGTTGGACAGCGTGCCGTTGAGCACCAGGAAGCTCTCGAGCAGCCGCCCCTGCGACAGGTCGTAGAGCGAGGACGTCACGCCCGAGGGAGCCGCCCGGTCGTACGCGTTCTCGCGCCCGATCGCCTTCTTGGTCACGCCGGGCAGGTCGAGGTCGACCTCGTGGTTGCGGATCAGCCGCACCCGGCCGCGGCCCTCGGAGAAGACGGCCTGTCCGTCGTGCGCGGCCGGGGTGGGCAGCCCGTCACTCATCCTGCTGCCGGCTGCGCCGAACGTACGGTAGGAGAACCCCGCGGGCAGCGCCAGCTCCTTGCCGGCCTTCTTCAACGGCCCCCAGCCGTCGACCGGGCGGCGGCCGGCCTGAGAAGCCTGGGCCGGAACCACCGCGCCCGGGACCACCAGACCGCCGACCAGGCCGATCCCGGTCGCCGCCAACACATCGCGCCTGCTCATCGTCATGGCCGACACGCTGGCTCGGTTGCGTGAACAGAAAGCTGCGGCATCATGATGACTTCCCAACCATGGACTGATACGTCCACGTCTCGACAGCCGTGGAAACAGGCTATTCGAGCCGGGCGACCGCGGTGGTGACCTCGGGGAAGACATCGACGACAGCCGTGACGAATCGCGGGTCGAAGTCTTCGAGACGCCGTACGCCGCTCTGCAGGCACGCGATGAAACGGATGCCCGCACCCCCGGCCGCCACCGCGTCCCCGGGCGAATCACCGACGTAGACGCACTCGCCGGGCGTGAGACCGGTCTCGGTCAGCAGCTCGTCGAAGGCGCGCGGGTCGGGTTTGCGGAAACGGGTGTTGCCCTGGTGGTAGGCCGCGCTGATCCGTCCGTTGAGCACGTGGTCGGGGGCCAGCATGTGCGCGATCTCCGCCTCGGCGCGGGAGGTCAGCAACAGCACTTTCCGTCCGGCTGCGACCAACTCGTCCAGCGCCGCCAGGTTCTCCGGCGGGATCACGTCGAGCTTGCCGGCGGCCAGATATTCCTGGTGGGCGGGCGGGAACAGCTCGGCGAAGCGGGCGAGGTCCACGCCGGGCGACCGCGCCGGCATGGCGTCGAGCAGCACCTCGCCCCAGGTCGACCGATGCACCGTACGGTCCATGGGTGGGCGGCCCATTCGGGCGAGGACGTCGTTGACCAGGTCGAACGAGGCGGCCTCGGTCATGCACAGGGTGTCGTCGACGTCGATGATCACGGCTCGAACCACACCCGCACCCTAACGTGGAGGGAACCCGCGGCCCGGGCTCCCTGCAGACCCCTCCCTTTCCCCCGATATACCCTAAACTGCATGAAACAGACAATTCTCCGTACGGCATCGGCCGGCCTGGCGATGATCGCCATGATCGGCGGTCTTCCGGCGGCAGCCTCGGCGGAGCCCGCTTCCGTCGAGAGCGTGGTCGTCACCGGTTCGGGCGCGGCGTTCGGCACGCCCGACACGCTCGAGGCCAGTTTCGCGGTGGAGACCAACGCGAAGACGGTTGGCGACGCCCTGAACCGGGCCAACACGGCGACCACGAAGATGCGCGACGCGCTCGTCCGCGGCGGCGTCGCCAAGGCCGACCTGCAGACGTCGAACGTCACCGTCAGCTCGACCCGCAAGGAAGACGGGCCCATCACCGGCTACGTCGTCAACCAGGGCCTCACCGCGAAGATCCGGAACCTGCCGAAGGGCGGCGCGCTCATGTCCGCGGCCATCGCGGCCGGCGGCGACGCGTCCCGGCTCAACGGCGTCTCGTTCGCGATCGAGGACGACGCCGCGCTGCTCGTCGACGCCCGCAAGAAGGCGTTCGCCGACGCTCGCAAGAAGGCCGAACTGTTCGCCCGCGAGGCCGGCCGCCCGCTCGGCCGTGTGATCAAGGTGAGCGAGGCGGCTCCCGGCTACTCGCCGCAGACCGCCTACAAGCACGACTTCGCCGCCGACGCCCCGGTCCCGATGGAGCCCGGCGTACAACGCCTGACCGCGACCGTCACCGTGGAATGGGCCCTCGACACCCCGAAGCCCTAGTCGCCGAGAACCGGCCGCATCGCCCCCGAGATGCGGCCGGAAGGGTCCTGGTCGATCACGTACGGCGGGGGCATCCACGGCGGTTGTTCGAGAAGCATGGGGCGGCCGGGTGGCAGCACCGGGGCCAGTGCGCGGAACGGGCCCTCGGCGGCGGCCAGGTCGTAGTCCTGGAACGTGGGGGTGGCCAGCAGCGCCACGCCACCGCGGTCGAGGGCCCGGACCTCGGCGAACGCGCCGGTCGCAGCCAGCGCGGACGCGCCACCCAGCTTCGCGGCCAGTTCCTCGGGCACGATCGTCAGCCAGTCGTGGCCGCGCAGGATCTCGCGGGAGCGCCCGATCGTCTGGTCGGAGTCGCGGCGAGCGTTGACGAAACCGGGGACGTGCGGGTTCATGGTGTTCTCGATGGCGGTCTCGCCCATGCCCCGGTAGTAGGCGATCTGCCCGTACCCGGGATTGGCGAGATCGGCGACGGAGCAGAGAGCGGTCAGCCACTTCCTCTGGGTCGCGGGGTCGGTGAACGCCGACTCGCGCAGGTAGCCGCTGAGCCGGAGCCAGCCGGGCGACCGCTCGACCGGGCTGATCGCCAGGTACTGCGGGCCGCCCACGGGTCGCCCGCCTCCCGACACCCGAGCGAACGTCAGATGGACCTCGCGCGGCATGTCGGCCAGCTCCGCGCGCAGCCACGCGAGGCCCTTGTCCGACAGCACCCGCGTCGTGCGCCGCTCTCGCTCCACCCGGGCCGTGACGTACTCGTCCCCGGGCTTCAACCGCTTGAGGGCGGTTCCCTCGACGACCGGAAGTTTCGCCATGTCAGCGGCGGGAGCGAGCGCCCTCGTCAACTGGACCGCCCACTCGTAGGCGAGCTCGGCCAGTTCGGCGGCGTCGCCTTCGACGTTGAGCTGCACCTCCACGGTGTGGTCCGGCGGAGGCGCGGCCGCCCACAGCGCCTGCTGAATTCGCCGCTGCTCGGCGGTCACCTCATACACAGCCGAGAAGGCTACGACATGCGCGCTTTGAGCACGTCAACCTCACAGCCCGGGGCGTACGGGTCGAAGCCGTGCTCGGCCAGCCAACGGACGTTGAGAAGGCTGCGCAGCGACCACCACGCGCGGACAGCGGCCGGGTCGGCGCCGGAGCCGGAGCCGTAGCCGGCGAGCAGGTCGGCAAGGCGGTCCTCGTGGCCCAGCGTCAACGTAGCGAGGTCGAACATGGGGTCGCCCTGGCCGGCCTCGGACCAGTCGAGCACGCCGGTGACCCGATCGCCGTCGGTGAAGATGTGAGTGATCTGCAGGTCGCCGTGCGTGAACGCGGGCGTGAAGGAACGGAAGGCGGCCTCGGCGACCTCACGATTGCGGGCGACCAGGTCGGCGGGCAGCATCCCGTTCGCGACGAGCAGTTCGCACTCGGCCTCCAGCTCCGCCCGGACCGCCGAGTCGGCCCTGCGACCGGGCCGCGTGGGCAGGGGCGCGTCGTGCAGGGTGCGGACGGCCGCACCTGCGGCGGCCCACGCGGCGGCCGAAGCGGGCGACGGTTCACCGAGGCGGCCGAGGGCCTCGCCGGGAAGGGCGCCGAGCGCGATCACCGACGGTTGGCGCCACAGAATCGGGGCCGTCGGGATCGGCGCCGCCGCCATGGCCTCGGCCTCGGCGTCCAGCCGCGCCGGGTCCCCGTCCACCTTCAGAAAGACATCACCGACGCGCAGCGTCACCCGCTCGGAGTGAGCAACCACAACCTGAACCTCGTCCACACGGGTCAGTATCGCTGGCGATGTTCTCTCAGGACTCGTACGAGGCGCCGCGGTCATTTCTCTCGGCGAGGCGCTGAGCCTGACCGTTGTGCACTTCGACCACCCACTCCCACCCGGCCTTGGCCGCCGGGCCGATGCGTGGGTCGCTGGGCAGTCGACCGTCACGCAGATCGAGCACGTAACCGCGGTCCTGCTCGATGCGTGCGCGAATTTCGCCGCCGACTGAGCCGTGGCCGGGGATGAGGACGTCGACGTCGCCGGCGATGTTCTCCAGCCGGTGCAGTGCTGCCAGATAGTCGTCGATCGGGTCGGACGCCGCGTCCAGGTCGAGCATCGGGATCAGGACGTCGGAGAGCATGTCGCCGGCCACGAGGACGCCGAGTTCCTCGATGAACAGCGCCGCGTGACCCGGTGCGTGCGCCCGATGCTCGATGATCCGGACCGCCGGGCCGTCCCACGGAATCCGGTGCGTCCCGCTGGGCAGGGCGGTGATCTGGCCGAGCAGGTCGAGCGGGACCTGCCCGGCGATCTCGGTCTCGGCCAGGTGGTCGGCGATGCGGGCCTTCGCGCCGGGGTCGGACAGCTCCTTCTGGACAGCGGCCGCGCAGCGGGCTGTGCCGTAGCGCGGGACCGTGCCGAACCGGGGGTGCCAGAGCAGATGGTCCCAGTCCGGGTGCGTGGAGAACCCGGCCACAACGGTTTGGCCGGAGAGGTCGTTCGCGAGGCAGGCCAGCTCGTGTTCCTGCAAACCCGGGTCGATGAGCAGCACGCCGTCGCGGCCCGGCACGACGGTCGTGTTGGTTTGCAGGAACTCGCTCTCGTGGACGAGCACACCCTTCGCGACCTGCGTCAGCATGCCCCTACCCTATTCAGGAGCGCAGGACCGCGCGGCCTTCGACGTTGCCGGAGCGCATGCGGTCGAGGGCCTCGGCGGCTTCCGAGGCGGCAACCGATTGGTGAAGGTGGCGCGGGCGGTCGACGCACACGACCGCGAGCCACCCTGAGAGCGGCCGTCTCAGGGTGCGCGCGTTCGCCGGGATGGGGTGGGCGGTACTGCGACTTCAAAGCGGTCGGCTAAGGCACGACGGTGACCGGCCAGCGGCCGCAGCGTACGAGCTTCGAGGCGATCGAGCCGGCCAGACGGTGCACGATCTTGGCTGAGCGGCCCACGATCACCGCGTCGGCCCGCACCTCGTGGGCGACGTCGGAGATCTCGGTGAACGGCTCGCCCGCGCGGATCATCAGGCGCGCGTCGACGGAGAAGGGCCCCATGCGGTCGAGCAGCAGGGCCCGGAGCTCCTGTTCGACCTCGTCCTGAGTCTCGATCACCGTGGCGACCGCACCGCCGCCGTCGGCCAGCGGCAGCAGGCCCGAGGGCGGCGTGCGCACATAGACGGCGACGAGGCGGCTGCCCTGACGACGGGCCAGACCCATCGCGTATGCCGCCGCGCGCAGGGACGACGTGGAACCGTCGACGCCCACCAGGATCGTGCCCGGCCCGTCCCGCATGACTCCTCCACGCCCCGAATTACTGAACGCTCGGTGTTCCGATATCTAGAGTGTATCTTTACGGTTACCGTTCAGCAATGTGGGGGGCAGATGACGCAAACGTCGCCCGGACGGCCCCGCGATCCCGACGTCGACCGCCGCATCGCGCGGGCCGCTCTCGACCTGTTCGGCGACGCCGGGTGGGCCGGGTTCGCGATGGAGTCCGTGGCGCGCCGTGCCGGGGTCGGCAAGGCCTCGCTCTACCTGCGCTGGAGCAGCAAGGAGGCGCTGCTGACCGACGCGCTGACGGCGAGCCTGCCGCACGTCAGCGACGTCGACACCGGCACGCTGCGCGGCGACCTGGCCGAGCTGGCGACCCAGATCCTCGGGCTCTACGCCGGCCCGTTCAGCCGGGCCGCGCTGCGCCTGACCCTCGACGCGGCGACCATCCCCGGCATCGCCGAGCACTACCAGGCCACCCGCGACGCCCAGATCCAGGCGGCCCGCGCGATCGTGCGCCGTGGCATCGCCCGCGGCGAACTACCCGCGGCCACGAGCGTCACGATGCTCATCAACACGGTGATCGGCGGCGCGATGATGCACGCGATGACCACCCCGCCCGGCAAGCGCGCCGCCCTGGCCGCCGACACCCCCCGCCAGGCCCGCCGCCTGGTCGACTTCGTGCTGCAATCGGTGAGCGGTTAGGGCTTCAGGACCGCCTTGATGCAGCCGTCCTCCTTGTTCTTGAAGATCTCGTAGGCGTGCGGCGCGTCCTCCAGCGGGAGGCGGTGGGTCGTCAGGTCGTCGACGCCGAGCGGGTCGTCGTCGCCGGTCAGCAGGGGCATGATCTCGTCGACCCACTGCTTGACGTGGGCCTGGCCCATCCGCATCGTGACGCCCTTGTCGAACAGGTCCATCATCGGGAACGGGTCGGCCTGGCCGCCGTAGACGCCGATGATCGAGATCGTGCCCGAACGGCGTACGGAAGAGAACGCCGTACGCAGCGCGCCCATCCGGTCGACGCCGATCGTCTCGGTCGCCTTGCGGGCCAGCGCGTCGGGCAGCATCCCCGCCGCCTTCATCGCGCCCGCCTGGAACGGCGTGCCGTGCGCCTCCATGCCGACCGCCTCGATCACCGAGTCGGCGCCGCGGCCACCGGTCAGTTCGCGCACGGCGGCCGGCACGTCGTCGATCTCGTCGAAGTTGAGCACCTCGATGCCGTGCCGCGCGGCCATCGCGAGTCGCTCGGGCACGTTGTCGACGGCGAGCACGCGTTCCGCGCCGAGGTGCCGGGCGATCCGCGCCGACATCTGGCCGATCGGTCCGAGGCCGGTGACCAGCACCGTGGCGCCGGGCTCGATGTCGGCCCACTTCGCGGCCTGCCACGACGTGGTCAGTACGTCGGACAGGAACAGGTAGCGCTCGTCGGGGTGGCCGTCCGGCACCTTGATCGGCCCGAACTGGGCCTGCGGCACCCGCAGGTATTCGGCCTGGGCGCCGGGCACCTGGCCGTAGAGCTTGGTGTAGCCGAACAGCGAGGCACCCTTGTTCTGCGACACGACCTGGGTGGTCTCGCACTGGGCGAAGTAGCCCTTGCGGCAGAACCAGCAGTGCCCGCACGAGATGTTGAACGGGATGACCACGCGATCGCCCGGCTTGATGTGGGTGACCTCGGCGCCGACCTCCTCGACGATGCCCATCGGCTCGTGCCCGAGGATGTCGCCGGCGTCGATGTACATGCCGAGGACGTCGTACAGATGCAGGTCGGACCCGCAGATGGCGGTCGAGGTCATCCGCACGACCGCGTCGGTCGGTTCCTGGATGACCGGGTCGGGCACGGTCTCGACGGATACCTTGCCGGTTCCTTGCCAGGTGAGTGCCCGCATGCGAAACGCCTCCAGTAATTAGATGCACGAGTGCAAGCAGGCGGATACCCGCGTTCTGACCGGGTATGCGGACGCTCATGACTTCGCGCGTGGTGGTGCTGACCGGAGCTTCGAGCGGTATCGGACGGGCGGCGGCCGTGGCTTTCGCCCGCCGGGGCGACCGGGTGGTGCTGGCCGCCCGCAGCGCCGACGACCTGACGGAAACGGCTCTGGCCTGCGGGAACGACGCTCTCGTGGTGCCCGCCGACGTCACCATTCGGGAAGATCTGGAGGGCCTCGTCGGAAAAGCCGTCGAGCGGTACGGCCGGATCGATGTCTGGGTCGACACCGCCGCCGTCATGGCGTACGGGAAATTCGAGGACCTGCCGCCCGAGGTGTTCGACCGGGTGGTCACGACCGACCTGCTCGGCCCCGCGAACGTGGCCCGCGCCGCGCTGCGCCGGTTCCGCACCCAGGGCCACGGCACGCTGGTCCTGGTCGGGTCGCTGCTGGCCCACGTCACGGTGCCGTACATGTCGGCCTACGTGACGTCGAAGTGGGGACTGCGGGGACTGACCCGCACGCTGCGCCAGGAGACCCGGGACGCGCCGGACATCCACGTCTGCTCGCTGGTACCGGGCAGCGTCGACACCCCCATCTACACCAGCGCGGCGAACTACGCCGGCTTCGTCGGCCGCCCGCCGCCCCCGGTCGACTCCGCCGAGCGCATGGCCGCGCGCATCGTGCGGCTGGCCGCCAAACCGCGCCGTGAGGCCTCGGTCGGCGCCACCAACCGCGTCATCGAGCTCGGCTTCGGCCTGTTTCCCCCGCTGTACGACGCCCTGGTCACCACCCTGATACGCAAGGGCGGCCTGTCGCGCCAGGAGATCGGCCCGCACGACGGCAACGTCTTCGCGGCCCGCCCGCGGGTCGACGGCGGTCCCGGCCGGTGGAGCCGTACGCAGGTGGGCGCCGCGGTCGGAGCGCTCACGCTCGCCGCCGGCGTCTCGGCCCGACGCTTGCTGTCAGGAAAGTAACGTCCCGCATACCCGCCCCGGTTCCGGGGTACTCCGTGACCGTGCCCATGATCGATTCTCCGGACCTTCCGCTGCCCGGCAAGGGCGCCACCTCGGAACGCCTCCGGAAACTGGCCGAACTCGGCCGACGCGACCTGGTCGCCGCCCGGCTGGGCGAGGGACACGCCGACGCCGTGGCGATCCGTGCCGAGCTCGGCGACGACGGCCCGGCCGACAACCGCGAGCGCTGGGGTGTCTGGGCCGCGAACCCGAAATCCGTACGCGCCTCGTTCTCGGCCGGCGGCTGGCAGCTCACCGGTGATCGTCCGTGGTGCTCGGGGGCTGCCTGGTGCACGCACGCGCTGGTCACCGCCGAGGCCGACGACGGCATCCGCCTCTTCGCGGTGACCAACCGGCCGCCGTACGCCGTGCCCGTCGACGGCACCTGGCCCGCGGTCGGCATGGCGGCCAGCGACAGCCGCACGATCCGCTTCACTCAGGCGCCCGCCCGTCCCGTCGGAGAGCCCGGCGAGTACGTCGACCGGCCCGGCTTCTGGCACGGCGGCATCGGCGTCGCCGCGTGCTGGTACGGCGGCGCCCTCGGCGTGGCCGACACCCTGCGCGCCTCGACCAGACGTGACCCGCACACGCTGGCCCACCTGGGCGCGGTCGACGTGGCCCTGGGCGCGGCCCGCGCCGTGCTGGCCGAGGCCGCGGCGACGATCGACGCCGACCCGACCGCGAACCAGCACCGGCTGGCCCTCCGCGTACGGGCCACCGTCGAGGCCGCCGCCACCGAAGTGCTCGACCGGGTGGGCCGCGCGCTCGGCGCCGGACCGCTGTGCCGCGACGAGGCCCACGCCCACCGGGTCGCCGACCTGACCGTCTACCTGCGGCAGAGCCACGCCGAGGCCGACCTCGAACAGCTCGGCCGCCTGATCGCTGAGGGTGAGCCGTCGTGGTGAGGCCGATCTCCGGTCTCGGCACACCGGAACAGCAGTGGGAGGCCTGGCCCGCGATTCAAGGGTGGCCGGCGCTGCCCCTCGGCGACGCGGGCACTCCCCTGGTCGTCGCGCCGCACCCGGACGACGAGATCCTCGGGGTGGCCGGTCTGCTCGCCCTGCTCGGCACGGCCGAACTGGTCGCGGTCACCGACGGCGAGGCCTCCCACCCCGGCTCGACCGTCCACTCCCAGGACGAGCTGGCCGCGATCCGGCGCGACGAGACGACCGAGGCGCTGCGCCGGCTGGGTCTGCAGGGCGCGGTCGAGCATCGTCTCGGGCACCCCGACGGGAAGATCGACGAGGACGCGCTGACCTCGGCGCTGACCGGGCTGCTGACGCCCGGACGGTGGTGCCTGGCCACGTGGCGCGAGGACGGCCACCCCGACCACGAGGCGGTCGGCCGGGCGGCGGCTGCGGCGTGCGCGGCCACGGGGGCGGTCCTGCTCGAATATCCGATCTGGGCGTGGCACTGGGCCGTTCCCGACGATCCCCGGGTGCCGTGGCGGAAGGCGTACCGGATCGATCTTGATCTGGGCGCCCGGGAGGCGAAAGCCGCTGCGATCGCCGCCTTCCCCAGCCAGATCGCGGCCCTGGGACCCGAGCCGGCCGACGCCGCGATCCTGCCGCCGCACGTGCTCGCCCGGTTCTCGCGCCCGTTCGAGGTGGTGCTGCGATGACCACGCCGCTGACCTACTTCGAGGATCTGTACGCCGGCAGCGGCGACCCGTGGAACTTCTCCACCCGCTGGTACGACGCCCGCAAGCACGCGCTGACCGTCGACGCGCTGCCGTCACGCCACTATCGGTCCGCGTTCGAACCCGGCTGCTCCACCGGACGGCTCAGCGCCCTGCTGGCCGAACGCTGCGAACGGCTGCTCTCGGTCGACGCCGTCCCAGCCGCCGTCGCCACCGCCGCACCCCTGCTGGCCGCGTTCCCGCATGTCACCGTCCGCACCGCCCGGATGCCGGCCGAATGGCCGGACGAGACGTTCGACCTGGTCGTGCTCTCCGAGCTCGGCTACTACTTCGACGACCGCGACCTCGGCACCCTGCTCGACCACGCGATCGCCACGCTCGAGCCGGGTGGTGACCTCGTCGCCGTGCACTGGCGGCACCCGGTCGACGAGCACGCCCGCTCCGGCGACGATGTGCACGAACGCCTCGCCGCCCGGCCCGGCCTCACCCGGCTGGCCCGGCACGAGGAGGCCGACTTCCTGCTCGAGGTCTACACCCGTACGCCACCCGAGGCTCTCTCGGTGGCCCAGCGCGAGGGATTGGCATGAACAAGATCGCGGTTGTCGTCCCCGCCCACGACGAGGGTGACCTGCTGCCGGCCTGCCTGCGCAGCCTCAACGCGGCCACGTCCCCGGTTCCCGTCGAGATCATCGTCGTCGCCGACGCCTGCGGCGACGACACCGCCGCCCTGGCTGCCGCGGCCGGGGCGACCGTGCTGACGACGTCGTTCCGCAACGTCGGGCGGGCCCGCGCGGCCGGCATGGACCACGCCCTGCGCCACGGCCCCGACGGACTCTGGCTGGCCACGACCGACGCCGACAGCACCGTCCCGCGGGAGTGGCTGCTGTGGCACCAGGTGCACGCCTCGTCCGGGGCCGACCTGCTCGCCGGCACGGTGATGGTCGACGACTGGGCGGGCTGGCCGGCCGCGCTGCCCGGCCTCTACGACAGCCGGTACGCCACCACGGACGCTCACGTGCACGGGGCCAACCTGGGCATCTCGGCCGCCGCCTACCTGACCGCGGGCGGGTTCAAGCCGGTGCGCCACGACGAGGACCGCGGCCTGATCGACCAGGTGCGCGCGGCCGGCGGCCGGGTCGTCATCGACGCGACCTGCCCGGTCGTCACCAGCGCCCGCCCGATCGGACGGGCGCCGTACGGCTTCTCGGCCCACCTGACCGGCCTGGCCGCCTCCCTGCCCGCGGCCTGACGGTCAGCGGCTCGCCTTCTGGATGGCCTTGACCAGCTCGCCCTTCTTCATCTTCGTGCGCCCGCTGATGTCGAGCTTCTTCGCGACCTTGAGCAGGTGATCCTTGCTGGCGTTGGCGTCTACCCCACCGGCGGTCCTGCCCTTGCCGGTGGCGGCCCGCTTGTCACTGGGCCCCTTCTTGTCCTTCTTCTCCCAGTGATCCCCGACCTTCTCGAACGAGTGCTTGACGGCGGCGAGCGCGGTGCGATGCGCCCGCTCCCCCTCGCCGTACTCCTTCACGGCCGAGTCGTGCGCCTTGACGTACGTCCTCTGGGCCTTCTTGGGCGACCGCTTGAGCGTGCCCGGCAGAGCCGTGCTGGCCGGCATCGCAACCTCCTCGAATCGGTGGATACCGGTTCCGTTCCCCGCGGCGAGGGCTTGAAACGGGCGTACGCTGCGCCATGGCCTCGAAAACCGGACCCCTCGACATCACCTTCACGGCCACCCTGGGCAAGGCTCAGGAGGGCGACACCTGGACGTGCGTGAAGCTGCCCGGCTCGGCGACGATCTTCGGCACGCGCGGGCTGGTCAAGGTCGCGGGCACGGTCGACGGGGTGCCGTTCCACGGAGCGTTCATGGCGCTCGGCGACGGCACGCACAAGCTGCCGGTCAAGGCCGAGGTGCGGCGCGCGATCGGCAAGACCGACGGCGACGAGGTGGTCGTCCACCTCACCGAGCGGCTCAGCTGACCGCGTTCCTCAGGAGAGTCAGCACCTCTTCGTCCAGTTCGCGGGCCACCTTCGAGACACGCTCGTCCCCGTACGGGGCCACGAGGCTCGCCTCCAGGTCATAGGCCACGCGTACGGTGTCGCCGTCCTCCCAGATCAGGATCGTCGTGGGAGCGTACGACCCGGCATCGGGCACGTAACGGGTCATCTGCGTCATCGTGAACGCGTTGCCGACGATGAGGCGCACCTGGCGGCGCTGGGGCGTGTCGGGCAGCTTGCCGAGCGCCGCGTCCTGGTCGAGCCGCAGGAACTGGGTCAGCCCCGCCGGCCCGGACGTCTTCGCCACGGCGGCCTGGAACTCCTCATACGTCTCGGCCTCGTTCCAGGTCTTCACGGCCGCCTTCAGATCGGGCCGCGAAATCCCCTCGTAGATGCCGGCCAGCACGTCGTCGAACTTCTTCGTCGTCTCCAGGGTGACTCGCTCGACAGTCACCCGGCGTCGCGTCTCGGTCATGCCGTCGACGCTAATCGCTCTTGCGGCCCAGCCCATCGGTCAAATGACGCCCCCGATCCCTCAATTCCTCCGGAACCAGCATCGGCTCGACCCCGTCGCCGAGCCGCTGGGCGTCCTCGGGCCGGGCGACGACCCGGATGCCGTTGGGCCCGGCCAGCTTGACGAGCGTCTCGACCGACGCGCTCACGTCGTTGCGGGGGTGCACCACCAGGCCGAGCACGCGTCCACTCATACCTCCGACCATGCCACGCCCCGCCCGCCCCGGCAGCGGACTGCCTGATCAGGCACGCTCGCGCCGGCCGAGCTCCACAGCGGATGGCATTTCGTACCTTTCGAGGCCGCAGCCGGGATCGAACCGGCGTACGCCGCGTTGCAGGCGGCTCCCTCACCACTCGGGCATACGACCGTGTTCCTGTTTCTTCCAATTCTCGGGTGACTGACCGGATTCGAACCGGCGACCTCCGGGGCCACGACCCGGCGCTCTCGCCACTGAGCTACAGCCACAACCTTGGGCGTACGCCCGGTGCCCGCACCAGGATTCGAACCTGGGGCCCTCCCCGTGTGAAAGGGATGCTCTCCCGCTGAGCTATACGGACTGGGAGCAGGGGCGGGATTCGAACCCACGGTTTCCGGCTTATGAGACCGGCGAGGACGACCTGGCTCCTCTACCCTGCAAGTGCGCCGCCGGGGAATCGAACCCCGAACCCACTGATTAAGAGTCAGTTGCTCTGCCAATTGAGCTAGCGGCACCTGGTGTCGCCGGGTGGGATCGAACCACCGGCCTCCGCCTCATCAGGGCGGCGCTCCGACCTGCTGAGCTACGGCGACATCGCGTGGACCCGGCCGGGGTTGAACCGGCCACCTCCGCTGTGCGAGAGCGGCGCTCTACCTGATGAGCTACGAGCCCTGGCATTCCGTTGACGCGTACCCGGAGCGCGATTCGAACGCGCACTGGCGCCGTCCTGAGCGGCGTGCCTCTGCCATTGGGCTACCCGGGCGGGAAGCCGGCGGCGGGGCTCGAACCCGCAGCCTGCCGATTACGAGTCGGCTGCACGACCAGTCGTGCTGCACCGGCGTCTGTCACGTGCGTGCCCTCGGCGCGATTTGAACGCGCACTGTCGACGTTCTCGACGTCGTGCCTCTGCCGTTGGGCTACGAGGGCGGAAAAGCGGTCGGCCGGGATCGAACCGGCGGCCTCCACCTTGGCGGGGTGGCGCTCTGCCTGACTGAGCTACAACCGCGTGAGCCGTCGGCCAGACTCGAACTGGCCACCTCTGTCGTACCGGGACAGTGCTCTACCCGATGAGCTACGACGGCTGGTGTTTCATGCGTGGACCTGGGCGGATCCGAACCGCCGACCCCCGGTCGGGGCCGAGCTGCGCCACAAGCCCGTTCATCCGTCCGGAACCCCCGAGTCGAACGGGGTGTCTCACGCTCCCAAGGCGCGCGGGTTGCCGTCTCCCTCGCTCCGGATTGTTTGTGCCATCCGCTGTGTAATTGTCAAATAAATGCGCAGCAAGAATCGACTCACGGCGCTTTTTCGATCGTTGGCGGAATAGAAAAAGCCGCCGGTCCCTGATCGGGGCGGCGGCCTGGTCGTTGCCAGCTCTCGCTAGCAGCGCCACCGCGCCCTGTGGGTCTTGACCTGGAGTGCATGGGTGCCGATCAGCGTGGTCAGCACACACTCGGCACCCGGCTTGAGCCGCGGTAGCGTAATCGTGGCGTGCCGCGACATCGGTCTCTCCTATCCCGTGGTGGTCGGTGGTGATGACTACGTTAGATCGGTCGCGGCGGGATGGCAACGCTATTTATTTACTCTTTCCTGAGGCGCGCGGAATTGGCACGCGGCGCGCCGGTCGTGAATTGCTTCGGCACTGTCGCTGCACTGCTGATGGGCATGGGTGTGGATAACCCCCGGGTCGCTGGTACGCGGCCTGTGGACAACGCGCGGAGCCGGCGAGCCTCCGGGTCCAGGTCTGTGCCGGGAAGCTCAGCGCAGGCATTTGGTTCGCGTGGCCTGTCACGGTGACCGGTCGGCTCGCTGCGCGGCTGGCTGTTTCCAGGAGCCAGGCCCTTCCCCGCTTGATCATGGATGTTGATCGTTGATGTAGGGGTCTCGCTCGTGGTTCAGGGGCCTAAATCCAGGAGATGCCTGCAACCCCTCCCCGCCCGAGACAGCTCACAAGCCCTCGGCCGGAGACAGCTGAGGACAGACCACCACGGCTTGTCGCGTCGCGGCGTATGGTCGATCTCCCGTGGGGATGGTGGCCCCGGGTGGCACAGCAGGGAGTCGTAGGGGGCGGGCGCCGGCTCGGCGGGCCGTTCTTGGTCGAAGGAGTCGCGTAATGGGCAGCAGCAGGCCGGCGGTTCACCTGGCCGTCCCGGTGGATGATCTGGGGGCCGCGCGGGCCTTCTACGGCGGCGTCCTCGGCCTCAGCGAGGGCCGGTCCAGCGATCACTGGGTCGACTGGAATCTGCACGGGCATCAGCTCGTCACCCACGTGGTGTCCGGGCCGGTGCGGGCGGTCGGCGACAGCGAGGTCGACGGGCATGAGGTGCCGATTCCGCACTTCGGGCTGCTGCTGACGGCCGATGCGTTCCACGCGCTGGCCGAGCGGCTTCGTCAGGCCGGGACGACGTTTCTGATCGAGCCCTACCTGCGGTTCCCGGGCGAGCCGGGCGAGCAGTGGACGATGTTCTTCCGCGATCCGGCGGGCAACGCGCTGGAGTTCAAGGCGTTCCGCGACGAGGGCCAGGTGTTCGCCCGATGAGCGGGCGGCGGGTTCTGGTGACGGGGGCGTCACGCGGCATCGGCCGGGCCGTCGCGGTCGCGTTCGCCGCGCGGGGCGACCGGGTGGCGGTCCACTACGGCTCAGACCGACAAGAGGCCGAGACCACCATCCGTACGATGGAAGGCTCTGGACACGCGCTGGTCAGCGGTGACCTCGGTGACCCGGAAACGGCGCGGCAGGTCGTGGAGACCGCCGTCGACGAGCTGGGCGGAATCGACGTGCTCGTCAACAACGCGGCCATCGCCCCCGATCCCGGAAACCAGCACGACGTCGCGCTCGTCGGGTGGGAAGAGTGGCAGCGCGTCTGGAAACGCATGATCGACGTCGACCTGCTCGGGGCGGCGCACGTGACCTACTGCGTCGCCAACTACCTCATCGACGAGAAACGACCGGGCAGCATCGTCAACGTCGGTTCGCGGGGCGCCTATCGCGGTGAGCCCAGTTTCCCGGCGTACGGTGCCGCGAAGGCCGGTCTGCACGCGTTCGGGCAGTCGATGGCGGTCGCGCTCGCGCCGTACGGGATCTCGGTCGCCTCGGTGGCGCCGGGCTTCATCGGGACCGAGCGTCAGCAGTCCAAGGTGGACGAGTCGATCAGGGGGCAGAGCCCGTTCGGCCGGGTCGGAACCCCCGAAGAGGTCGCCGCGGCCGTGCTGCATCTCAGCTCCCCCGAGGCGGTCTGGTCGTCGGGCGCCGTGCTCGACTTGAACGGAGCCTCCTACCTGCACTGACAGGTGTCGATCGCTGCGGCTATCGTGGAGGGCCGACGAATGGGGGCGCCGCCGATGTCCGCTGCACGTAGGTTCGCCGTGATCTCGACATCCGAGCGCCCCACCGGGCAGCGTGTGCTGTTCCGGCAGGCGGTCGTGATGGGCGGCAGCATCGCGGGTCTGATGGCCGCCCGGGTCCTGAGCGGCCATGCCGAGCAGGTGCTCATCGTCGAGCGCGACGATCTGGCCGCGCTCGACCAGCCGGACGAGCGTCTGGCCGCGGGTCCTGTCGAGCCGCGGCCGGGGGTTCCGCAGGGCAGCCAGGTGCACGCCCTGCTCCCGTCGGGCCTGAATCAGCTCGAGCGCTGGTTCCCCGGCTTCATCGACGCGGCCCTGGCCGCCGGAGCGGTCAACCCGCCGCCCACGACCAACCGGTTCTACCTCGACGGCAAACTGCGCGCGGATCCGCCGAGCGGCCCGGCCGCCCAGGCCGGCCTCATCTCCAGCCGCCCGTTCCTCGAAGCCCTGATCCGGCACCGGGTTCTGAGCATCCCGAATGTCACGGCGATCCAGGGCCGCGCCGACGGCCTGGTCCTGGACGGCGCAAGGGTGGTCGGGGTGAAGAACAGGGACGCCGAGATCCCGGCGGATTTCGTCGTCGACGCGACCGGCCGCTCCAGCCGGCTCGGCGACTGGCTCGACGGCCACGGCTTCCCCAAACCGCCGATGCAGCGCATGGGCATCAAGCTCAACTACGCCACCGCGCTGTTCTCCCGCCCGGCCGACGCCGAGGTGTGGACCTGCATCTCGATCGCCAACCCCGGTCCCGGCAAGGTCGCCCGCATCGGCGGCTTCACCCCGATCGAGGGCGACCGCTGGACGGTCCTGGTCTCCGGCTACGACGGCGACCGTCCGGGGCGCGACCACGGCGAGTTCCGGCAGCGCTGCGTCGACGACTTCCCGCCCGAGTTCGGCGAGGTCGCCACCACCCGCGAACAGGTCAGCGATGTCATCACCTACCACCAGGCCGACAGCCGCCGCCGCGACTTCCACAAGCTCAGCCATTTCCCGGCGCGCCTGGTCGCGGCCGGCGACGCCGTCGCGTCGTTCAACCCGGTCTACGGCCAGGGCATGACCTCGGCGACGCTGCACGCCTCGGCGCTGTCGGAGTACCTGCGCGGCGACCCCGACCTGAACCGCCCGGCCCGCTCCTATTTCGCGGACGTGAAGGTCGTCGTGGACGCGGCCTGGCAGGTCTCGACGATGGCCGACCTGGCTCTGCCGCACGTCGACGGCCCCTACCCGCGCGGTTATCGGGCGCTCAAGCTGGCCAGCGGCCTGATCTTCAAGGCGTCGATGCGCGACCAGCGGGTCAATCAGCGGCTGGGCCAGGTCACCACGATGCTCGCGCACCCGAGCGCGCTGGCCGAGCCCCGGTTCCTGCTGCGGGCGCTAGCGGCCGGTGCTCGGGGCTGACACCCAGTCGCGGCCGAACCAGCGGCGGATGCGGTCGCGGCCGAACGCGGTCTTGTCGGCGGCGAGCTCGGCGGACGGGCCGATGAGCGCGCCGATCGGGCGCTGCCCGGCGACGAACTTCACGTCGACCTTCGCCACCTGGTCGGTGCCGAACTCGAGGTAGCAGACGCCGCGGCCGTCGTACTCGGTGCCGTCGGGCGAGCCGTGCAGCGACGCCAGGATGCGCGCGGCGACCACGGACGCCTGGCCCTCGGCGAACACTCCGGCTTTGGGTGTGCCGACGCTGGTGACATCGCCCACGGCGTACACCTGGGGGTAGGCGGTTTCGAGGGTCAACGGGTCGACCGGGATCCAGCCGTCGACGGTCATGCCCGATTCGGCCACGACCCGGGGCGCCTTGTGCTGCGGCACCCCGAGGAACAGATCGTACGGAAGCTCGGTGTCATCGCTGAGGATGGCGACCTTCCGAGCCGGGTCCAGGGCGCGTACGAGCCGTTCGGGCACCCAGTCGATGCCACGTTCCTCGAAGGCGGCGAGCACGGCGATCGACGCGTCGGGCGACGGAGGGATCGGCGTCCCGAGCGGCATGACCAGCGTGATGTCGGCCGGCAGCCCGCGCGAGGTCAGGTATTCGTGGGTGAGCAGCGCGGTCTCGCTCGGCGCGGGCGGGCACTTGAACGGCGTCGACGTGACCGCCACGACGACCCGGCCGCCCGGGAACTCGGCCAGCGCGTCGGCGGCGGCGAACGCGCCCGGCACGGTGTAGAACTCGTGGCCGCCCTCGAGCAGCCCCGGCGTCGCCGACGGGTCAAGGTCGGCCCCGAGCGCGACGACGAGAACGTCCGCCTCGAACGGGCCCGCGCTGGTCTCCACACGGCGAGTCACCGGGTCGATGGCGGTGATCTCGGCGCTCACGAACCGTACGCCCGGATTGACCAGATCGGCGTAGCCGTGCAGCACCTGGTCGGGCGCGGCCCGGCCGAACATCACGTCGAGCTTCGAGTAACCGAAGACGAACCCCTCGGCCCGGTCGACGAGGATGACCTCGAGGCTCTCGGGGGAAGCGGCCAGAGTCGTCGCCAGCTCGAGGCCGCCGAACCCGGCGCCGAGCACCACCACACGCGTTGTCACCTGCGCAGACTATCCGGCCTGTCGCCCGCGCCACACGCTGTCACGTTCGGTTTCGCCCCCTCGTCCTTGCTGCGAACACCGACACGACGGGAAGGACGAGACGCAATGAGGATGGCGGTGGCCGGAGGAACCGGCTGGGTCGGCAAGCTGGTCGTGGCCGAGGCGCGACGGCGCGGGCACGAGGTCGCGGTGATCTCGCGCTCCCACGGCGTCGACCTGACGACCGGGGCGGGCCTCGACGACGCGCTGCGGGGCTCCGACGTCGTGATCGACGTGACCAACATCGAGACCCTCAGCGGCAAGACCGCGACCGAGTTCTTCGAGACCGAGACGCAGACCCTTCTCGCGGCCGAGACCAAGGCGGGCGTACGACACCACGTCGTCCTCTCCATCGTCGGTGTGGACCGGGTCGGCACCGGCTATTACACCGCGAAGCGCCGTCAGGAGGAGCTCGCGCTGGCCGGGCCGATCCCCGCGACGGTGCTGCGGGCCACGCAGTTCTACGAGTTCGCCGAGCAGATGCTGGGCCGTGTCCCCGGCCCGGTGAAGCTCGCGCCGTCGATGCTGACCCGGCCGGTCGCCGCCGCCGACGTCGCCGCCGAGCTGGTCGGACTCGCCGAGGGTCCCGCTCAGGGGCACGCCCGCGATCTGGCCGGCCCCGAGGTGCTGAAGATGCCGGACATGATGCGCCGGCTGGCCAAGGGCAAGCTCGTGCTGACCGTTCCGGCCGGTAAGGCGATGGCGAGCGGCGGCCTGCTGCCCGCGGGCGAGTTCACCAGCGGCAAGATCACCTTCGAGCAGTGGGCGGCCGCCCGGGCCGGGTAGGGTCGCTGCTCGTGCCAGAGATCGTCACGGAGACGCGCGACGGCGTCGGGCGGGTCACGATGAGCAACCCCGCCCGGCGTAACGCGCTGTCGACCGCCATGCTCGCCGCGCTCGACACCGCCGTACGCGGAATGGACGCCGACCCCGCCGTGCGCACCATCGTGCTGTGCGGCGCCGGGGACACGTTCACGGCCGGCGCGGACATCTCGGAGTTCGCGGCCCACCACGACTCGTCCGCCGCCCGCGAAACCTGGGAGCGCACGCTGACCGGGCTGTTCGAGACGCTGAGCGGACTGACCACGCCGCTGATCGCGATGATCCGCGGCCACTGCTTCGGGGCGGGCATGGCGCTGGCGCTCAGCGCGGACATCCGCGTAGCCGCTTCGGGCAGCCGTTTCGCGATCCCCGCGGCCCGGCTCGGCATCGGCTATCCGTTCGCGCTCGCGCAGACACTCGTCCACGTGGTCGGACCGGCCAACGCCGCCGACATGCTGTACACCGCGAGGGCGTACGCGGACTCGGAAGCCCTGTCGGCCGGCCTGGTCAACCGCCTGGTCCCCGACGCCGAACTCGAGTCCGACGTGCAACGCACCGCGGCCGCGATCGCCGCGAACGCGCCCCTGGCCGTGCGCGCCGCCAAGGCGGCAATCAAGGCCGCGGCCCACCCGTCGCTGGTCGAACGGGCCCACGAGCTGATCGCCGCGACGGTCGGCTCCCACGACGAACGCGAAGGCCAGCGGGCGTTCATGCAGAGACGCGCGCCGTCCTTCGAGGACCGTTAAGGTCGCTCTCCATGGATGTCGCCGCCACGTTCCTCGCCGAGATCGACGCCCGTCAGCCCGGCGCGCTCGAAGGCCTGTTCCTGCACGGCTCACTCGGCTGGGGCGAGTTCTACGAGGGCAGCGACGTCGACTTCGTCGGGGTGTGGGCGCAGCCGCCCGACCACGCCGCGCTCGCCGCCGCGCACGAGGCCACCAAGGGCCGGCACCCGTCGGTGGTCTTCGACGGCTTCCACTGCTCGGCTCTCGACCTGGCCGGCTCGGCACTGGCCGTGGGCCGCCGCCCCGCGTTCTTCCAGGGCACGTTCGACCCCTCCGGCAAGATCGATATCAACCCGGTGACCTGGCACGAGCTCGCCGAGCGGGCCGTCGTCATTCGCGGGCCGCTGCCACCGGTCCACACCGACAAGGCCGAGCTCCGCGACTTCACGCGCGACAACCTGGACACGTACTGGCGCTCGACGATCACGCAGGTCGAAGAGGCCGGCATCGCTGCTTTCGGGCGGCACGACCCGTCGATCGCCTGGGTCGTGCTCGGCGTCGCGCGCCTGCACCACCTGCTGGCCAAAGACGAGCTCACTTCCAAGAGCGGAGCCGGCCGCTACATCCTCGAAGACATGGACCCGCGCTGGCACCGCCTGGCCACCGATGCCCTGCGCATCCGCGAACGCCCCACCGGCAGGTCCCCCTACGACGACCTGGCCTACCGAGGTCAGGAGGCGTACGACTTCCTCCGCTGGACAGTCGCCGACGGCGTCGGCCGGTAGGCGCAACTCCGAACGCCGCGTCCAGGGTGACGGGCGCTTACCGCTGCCAGCGGTAGGGCGTTGTTGTCGAGACGTTGATCAGGCCGGATCGTTCAAGGATGGGACGGGAGTCGCTGCGAAGCTGCTCGTCGTAGGCCGCCAGAAGATGCGCCGTGTTGATCATGGCCGTCACAGTGGGTCCGGCGAGGCCGCGGAAGCAACTCTTTCCAGCCGGCATCCAACGACCGCGGCGAACATTGACTTACTTCACTTCTTGTATTGACGAATATTAGTAAACCTTCCTAATATTTGGTGGCCCGGTAGTCATCCCCACGGCGCACCCCCCGCGCCGGACATGAAGGGTCACCATCCCCATGACCATCTCGAAAAGGTGGGCGGCCGCGCTCGTTGCCGCCGTCGGCACGCTCACCGCACTCTCGGTCCCCAGCCAAGCCCAGGCCGCCGTCCTGCCCAACGGATTCAAGAGCGTCGGCTACATGCCGTCGTGGGCCGGCAGCGTCACCAGCATCCAGTACTCGAAGCTGACCCACATCAACTACTCGTTCGCGCTTCCCAACTCGAACGGCACCCTCCAGCCGATCGAGAACACGGCGAAGCTCCAGCAGCTCGTCACCCTCGGCCACCAGAACAACGTCAAGGTCTCGCTGGCCATCGGCGGCTGGAACGACGGCAACGACTCCGCCTTCGAGTCGTTCGCCGCGAGCGCCGGCGGCCGCACCACGTTCACCAACAGCGTCATGAGCGTCGTACGGCAGTACGGCCTCGACGGCGTCGACATCGACTGGGAATACCCCGACCCGGGCCAGTCCGGCAACAACTACACGGCCCTGATGCAGCAGCTCAGCACGGCCCTGCACAACGAGGGCAAGCTGCTCACCGCCGCGGTCGTCAGCGAGGGCGGCACGGCCAACGGCGTACAGCCCGCGGTCTTCGGCGTCGTCGACTGGCTCAACATCATGGCGTACGACGGTGGCAGCCCCCACGCGAACTACGACTGGTCGATCAACGCCGCGAACTTCTGGAAGAACCGCGGCCTGCCCAAGGCCAAGACCGTCCTCGGCGTGCCGTTCTACAGCCGCCCCGGATACCTGACCTACGCGCAGCTCGTCGCGCAGGACCCGGCCAACGCCAACCGCGACTGCACCCCGTCCGGCGAGTGCTACAACGGCATCCCGACGATCAAGCGCAAGACGCAGTGGGCCCTGGCCAACGCCGGCGGCATCATGAACTGGGAGCTCTCGCAGGACGCGACCGGCGCCAACTCGCTGGTCAGCGCCATCTACGACACTGTCATGGGCGGCACCACTCCCCCGCCGACCGGTCGCACCGGCCGCATCACGGGCATCGGCGGCAAATGCGTCGACATCGCCTCGGCCAGCAGCGCCAACGGCACCGCCGTCCAGCTCTACGACTGCAACGGCACCACCGCCCAGACGTGGACGGTCGGCACCGACGGCACCATCCGCGGCCTGGGCAAGTGCCTCGACGTCGCCGCCGCCGGCACCGCGAACGGCTCGCTCGTGCAGATCTACGACTGCAACGGCACCGGCGCCCAGCAGTGGCAGGCGCAATCCAACGGCACCCTGCGCAACCCGACCAGCAACAAGTGCCTCGACGCCTCCAACAACTCCTCCGCCAACGGCACCCGCCTGCAGATCTGGGACTGCTTCGCCGGCGCCAACCAGCGCTGGGTCCTGCCCTGACCTGACCGTTCATCGGCCCGCCCCTCGTACGGGGGGCGGGCTTTTGTCAACCACACAACCGTCCCCAGCGGGCGACGCTCACTAGAACCGGCCTACCTCGTGCAGCATTTTCTCCAGGATCTCCCTGGTGTGTTCGGCCGGCTCGGCTTTCAGACAGACCCGTTCCAACACCCTCGCGTACTGTTCGACGTCCTTGCGCTGGTCCAGATAGATCGCGCTGGTGAGCTGCTCGAGATAGACCACGTCCGGCAACTCGGGCTCCGGAAACCGGAGGATCGCGAACGAGCTGCTCGCCGCAGAATGTCCACTGTCGTAGAACGGGATGATCTGCAGGCGCACGTTCGGCATCTCCGACGCCTGGATGAGGAACTCGATCTGATCTTTCATCACGTCGACGCCACCTATCGGCCGGCGCAGCACGGCCTCGTCGATGACCGCCCACAAATGCGGTCCACCGGGCCGGTGCAGAATCTGCTGCCGCTGACGGCGCAGCTCGACCCGCTTGTCGATCTCGTCCGGCATGACACCGGCATGACCGAGCATGATGATCGAGCGGGCGTAGTCCGGCGTCTGCAGCAAGCCCGGCACAAACTGAATCTCGTAGACGCGGATCAGCCTGGCCGCCGCCTCGAGACCCAGATAGGACTGGAACCAGCCGGGCATGACGTCACTGAACTGCTGCCACCAACCTCCGGTATTGGCCTGGCGGGCCAGCACGAGCAGCGCCTCACGCTCGTTGCCGTCGCTCACTCCATAGAGGCTCAGCAGGTCGCTGACGTCGCGCTCCTTGAAGCTGACGCGGCCGAGCTCCATCCGGCTGATCTTGGAGGCGGAAGCCCGGATTTCCCACCCGGCGTCTTCACGAGTGATGGCCTTGGCCTCGCGCAGGCGACGGAGTTGAGTCCCGAGCAGGATACGAAGCACGGTCGGGCCGCCGTCGGGGACGCCACTCGCTTGTTCCCTGGGCCGCTCGCTCGGGACCGCGCCGGCTTGCCGGTCGTGGCCGACCGCGGGCCATTCCCCGGTCCATCGCCGCAGGCGACGCACGGTGGCGGCGTCCAATCCCGCGTAGACGGCCCGGCGGACCAGGTCGTGTTCGAATGACAAACCCTGGGGGCCCCGTACGAGTATCCCGGCCGAGACCGCCTCCTCGATCAGCTCGAACAATTGGCCCACCGGGGCGCCGCCCAGCCGGCGAGCGACGGCAAGGTCGAGTGGTTGCAGAACCGAGGTGACACGCAGCAGCCACTGACTGCGCTCGGGTCGGTCGCGTAGCCCGTCCTGAACCGTCTCCACCAACAACGGCGGCAACTCTTCGCCGAGAAGAACAGCGGTTCTCGCGTCGACCGAGAGTTGCCCGGTCGCCAGCAAGGAGGACACCAACTGCTCGATCCGTGAAGGCAGACCGCCGCTGATGGCCGCGAGTGCCCGTACGGTGTCGTCCACGACCACGCCGAGAAGGTCGGCGCACAGCAGAGAGGCCGCGTAGTAGTGCAAGAGCACCAGCTCCATACGGTCAGCGCCGTTCGCAACGAGCCAGTCGAGCGTTTGTGAACCCGCCGTTGGGGCTGCTGATCGTCGGCGAGCGAACAACCAGCGCACCGGTGAGGAGACGAGAGCGGGGACGAGTTTCCGGACTGCCAGAGCGCTGAGCCTGTCCATCCAGTGCGCGTCATCGACGATGATGAGCAGGGGCCGCGCAGCCGTGTATCGCGCCAACGACTCTTGAATTCTGTGAATCCTGGAGTCCGCATCGAGTCGCGGGTCCTGCGGCTGAGCCAGCCAGTCGAACGAGCTAGACGGCGGAGTGGAGGCCAGTAATGCCTGACTGAGCGTGGCCAGCGGTGCCTCCTGGTCGTGCTGGGAGCTCTGCAGGGCGGCGACGGAGATGTCCCGCTCCTCCGCAAGGACTGCCGCCGCTCGCAACAACCGGGATTTGCCGATACCGGCCTCCCCGGACACGACGAGGCAGCCGCCCGTTCCCCCCGCCGTCTCCTCCAGGGCCCGACGGATCTGTTCTGTCTCCTTCGCACGCCCGACGAGATACCCGCTCGGCTGCGACCGCGCGTGACCGAGGCCGCTGACAGTCCGGCCGACCACCGCCGGCCTGACGGATGCAGCGGCGGAGGCACGACGTACACGCTCGAGGTCGGCCGCAGAGGTTCGCTGACGCAGTTGGGAGGCTCCCGGGCGGCCGAGGGAAGAACGTTGCAGCAGCCGCTCGAAGCTCTCGAACTGCTCCTCATTGCTGTTCACCGGACTCACCCCCGAGTAGCTCCTGTTCCTTCTTGCGCCACCGGTGCACCACGCCCTCCACGGCACGAATCGAGGCCTCGTCGAGTAACTCGACGATCTCCTCATAGCTGTAGCCCTGAAGCTTCAACGTCAGGATCGGCCGAATCCGATGACCTGCCCGGTCTAGACAATCGCGAATCGAGAGATCGCCGATGACAACGGCTTCCGGCCCCGACGCCTTATCGGGGCCGGAAAAGAGTTCCAAGTCGTCGTCGTTCTGCAGCAGGAGCGGATTGCCTCGTCGGCGGCGTCGCCATGCGCGCAGCTCGTTCGGAAAGAAGAAGACACAGGCGCCCAGGAAGTAGGTGCTGAGACAAGCTCCGCCGTCAGGTCTCCAGACCTCGGTTATCAACGCTTTCTCACGGAACCACGGCAAGGCCTTGGCGACGATGATATCGGCGAGGTCGTCCCGGGCGTGCGCGTCGCGGCACAACTGGTCGATCTCCTCGGCGGACGGCTCGAGATCGAACCCACGGGCCGCGGTTCGCCGGAAGATCTCGCCCGAGTGCATCCACGCGCGAAGCACAGCCAGGGCATATCGCGCGAGTTCGTCGGCGAATCTTTCGTAGAGGGGACCCGCGAAGTCGACGGCTGTGAGCGCCGAGACCAATTCCTGGTCCGCTGAGCAACGCTGTTCGTTCTCCTGCCACGTGCGGACCCCTTCGGCGCCGGCGAACGCCATCTCGTCCAGAAGCTGAGCCGCAGGTGTCTCGGTATCGAGGCCGAGAGGAATCTCCGGCTCGGGCCGATCGCTGCATCGCGGATCGGCCGGATCTTGCTCAGCCTGGGCGCCGTCGCCGCCTATCACCACCGTCGCCCTCTCGGTCGCCACTCGTCGGGCCGGACCCGGCAGGTGGGATCGGCTTTCATCGCCGGGCGCCCCGTTGCGCCGTAGATGAAGACGTTCCTTGTAAGTACAGGGGCCGGATTCACCCCACGCGCCCTGTCGCCCTTCCACCCGACCGGGGGATCCCCACGTGGTCGCGCCCCTTGGCTCGTGGGTTTACCTGCTGCTTCGGACATACAGACGACGTCCACAAACCATCCTGTATGGAGGCAATCGATGGCGTCATCACCTGCGAGGAAGCTCACCACCGTCGATCGCGAGAGCGTGACAGCGTGACGAACATGCTGCCGTGGGTATTGGTCATCCTGCTGCTGTCGCTGTTGTGTGCGGTCACGACACACCACCTTTGGCTGTCCCGAGGAGGCACTTCATTGCAGGCACTCGGCGCCTCCGGCACCGCTGGCGCAGCTACCTTCGGCATCGGGATAACCCTGCTCAACACCTTGAACTAGATCCTGCGATCACGGCGGTAGGTGCGTGAGGTGAGGATGCGCGAGGAGCCTCATCTTGCCAAGCAGGCGACCGCGAAGAGGGCGGCGAGGACGCCGTACAGGTGCACGGTGTGAAGTCGCTCGCGCAGCAGCGACCGGCTCAGCAGGAGGGTAATCGCCGGGTAGAGGGAGGCCACCACCGCCGCCGGGGCCAGAGCTGACGCGGCGGCCACGATGAAAGCCGCGTCGGCCACGGCGTCGGCGACCCCTACAACAGAGATCGAGACGGCGGCACCCACGCTGATCGGTAGCACCAGTCGACGACGCGACCGAAGCTGGGTGGACGCCACAGCCGGTTTCGCCTCAGACGACGAGGTCGGGGCCGGGGCTGGGCAGGCGGTACGGGTCCGGGCTCGGGCAAGGACAACAGCCAAGGCTACGGCTGCCACGCCGGCGATGATGCGGGCCAGGGCCACTGACCAGAACTGGTCGGCCGCACCGGCCTCGTGCAGCAGGACGAAGTAGACGCCGAAGCCCAGGGCGGCGCCTATCGCGCACAGGTCGGCCAATCGGCGCGAGCGAGTGCGAGCGGCGCCGGTGCCGGCGTCGGCGGACACGGGCCAGCTCGACATGGTGACGCCGGCCAGCCCCACCACGACACCGACCGCAGCCAGGACGCCGAGACGTTCGCCGTGCAGGAGGCCCCAGACGACCGGGACCAGGGCGGCGACGGCGGCGATCGGGGCGACCACGGCGAGGGAACCGTCGCGCATCGCCCGGTAGAGCAGCCCCATCGCGGGCAGGCCGACAAGTCCGGCGGCGACGCCAAGAAGCAGGCGGGGGTCGTTCGGCGGGGGAAGGCCGCGTACCGCCACTGCCACGAGCGCCAGCAGCATGGCCGCGAGCTTCGAGCCGATCAGGATGGTCAGGACCGGCAGACGGCGGGCGAGTAGCCCGGCCAGGAAATCGGAGAGTCCCCACGCTACGGCCGCGAGGACTGCGGCCGTCATCGCCCAACCCACGTCTGTCAGGTGTTCCGGTTGTCACGGCGGGATACGCAAGTAGGCATGCGGTGATGATGCCGACCGCAAAGCCGCAGGTCAGTCCCTCGATCAGGGCCGTCCCGTCAGGGGACCCCCGAACTAGCGGGTCGGCCTCGATGGGAGGAGCTGCGACGGGAGGAACAGCAGCGGCGGGGAGGGGGCGGCGCCGAGTGCGGGAGCCGGGTACGCGACCCCACGGCTTGTAGACCGAGAGCACGGTGGCCACACTCAACAGGGTCAGCGACACGATCGGGGGCATGATCAGGCTGCTCGTGTCGAAGCCCGGGTCGGCACCGGCGGCGACCTCGACGCCGTACGCCTGAATCGCCGACATGCCGGGCCGCAGCAGGATCAGGATCAGGGTGCAGAGCGCGACGTTGAGCACCAGCTTCACGGCCACCCACCAGTAGCGGATCAGCCCCCACCGCGTCCCGGCGCCGAGCACGACGCCTGTCGCCAGGCAGATCAGGCCCGAGATCAGCATCGGCCACACCACGAACGTTCCGAGCGCCTGATAGGCCAGCCCGCGCCGCGCGGGATCGTCGCTGAGCCCGCCGACGCCGACGAGCACTGCCACGAGCACGTCGACGCCGATCCAGGCGCCGGCCGACACGATGTGCAGCACGAGCCACAGCTTGCGATGCGCGGGCTTCAGAACCATGCGGCCAGCGTGCGCGAATCCGGGATCCGGCGAATCCGTTCCGGGGCGGCTGCCCGCGTACGCCCTCCGTCGTACGCAAGGAGGCCGTGCTCGTGGCACCGTGTGGGGCATGCGCACCCGTGACCTGGTTGTTCCCAGTGTGCTGGCGGCCGTCGGGCTGGCGGGGACGATCCCGGTCTTCGACCTCGCGGGACGGCCCGTCGAGGTCGCCGCGGTGGTCCTCGTGCTCGCCGCTGCTTCCGTGACCGTCGCCGCCCGCCGATGGCCCGGCCCGGTCCTGCTGGCCGTCGCCGCGATCACTTCGGTCTATCTGGTCGCCGGCTACCCGTACGGGCCGATCTTGCTCTCGTTCGGTGTCTCCGTCTTCACGGTGGCCCGGCGGCTGCCGATCCCGGAGGCGCTCGCCTGGTCCGTGCCCGCCCTGGTGCTGCTGCTCGTGCACGTTTCGACGACCGGGGTGGAAGGGATCGTGCCCGGCCTGGCCTGGGTGGTTGTGCCGTTCACGCTGGGTGCCGCCCGCCGTTCGGTCGTCGAGGCGCAGGCGAAGCAACGGGCCGAGTCTGAGCAACGGGCCGCTGACGCTGAGCGCCTGCGGGTCGCCCAGGAGGTGCACGACGTGGTCGGCCACGGGCTGGCGGCGATCCAGATGCAGGCCGACATCGCGCTGCACCTGCGCGACAAACGCCCCGAGATGGCTGTCGAGGCGCTGACCGCGATCAGTGCCGCCAGCGCCGAAGCCCTCGACGAGCTGCGGGCGACGTTGGCGGCGCTCACCACCCCGGCTCCTGGCCTGGCGAAAGTGGACGACCTGGTCGCCCGGGTCCGCGGCGCCGGTGTGGACGTCGATCTGACCGTGGACGGCGCTCCGAGCCCGCTGCCCGCGGCTGCCGATGTCGCCGCCTATCGGGTGCTGCAGGAGGCGTTGACTAATGTCGTGAGGCATTCGGCGCGTCCGCGGGCGCGGGTGACGATCAGACATCGTACGGAATGGGTTGATCTGTCGGTCTCGAACCAGGCGCTCGGTCGGGGGCACGTCGACGGCTTCGGCATCACGGGCATGCGCCGCCGGATCGAGCAGGTCGGCGGCACGCTGACGGCCGGGCACGAGGATCCGGTGGCCTTCGCCGTGCACGCCGTGATCCCGAGGGAGCGCCGGCCGTGATCACTGTGCTGCTGGCCGACGACCAAGATCTCGTACGCCTGGGTCTGCGGGCTTTGTTCGAGGCGTCCGAGGACTTCGCCGTGGCCGGTGAGGCCGCCGACGGTCTGGCCGCCGTGGCCGAGACCCGCCGCACCAGGCCCGACGTCGTGCTGATGGACATCCGCATGCCCGGCATCGACGGCCTCGAAGCCACTCGCCGCATCGTCGCCGATCCCGCTCTGACCGGCACCCGCGTCGTCGTCCTGACAACCTTCGAGCACGACGAGTACGTCTTCACGGCCTTGCGCGCCGGGGCCAGTGGCTTTCTGCTGAAGAACACGAGCCCGCCGGCGCTGCTCGACGCGGTCCGCACGGTCGCCGACGGCGGCGCCCTGCTCGCGCCGTCGGTCACCCGTACGCTGATCCGCGAGTTCACCGGCCTGGCCCCGCGCGCGGTCACCCCGCACCCGCAGCTCGACCGCCTCACCGAGCGGGAACGCGAGATCGTCACCCTGGTCGCCGCGGGCCTGAACAATCACGAGATCGCCGAACGCCTGCTGGTCAGCCCGGCGACGGCCCGCACCCACGTGAGCCGCTCGATGACCAAACTCGGCGCCCGCGACCGTGCTCAGCTGGTCGTGTTCGCCTACCAGTCAGGCCTCGCCTGAAGATCAGGGTTTGCCCAGCTCGCGCCAGCTCTTCTCGCTCACCTCGACGCCGAACCTGTCCGCGGCCCGCTTGATCCGTTTGAAGGCCTCGTCGCGTTCCGCGTCGGTGACGTCCTTGACCTGGTCGAAGCGGGCCAGCGCGTTACGCACGTGCTTGGCGTCGCTCAACGGTTCCTTGCGTTCGCGGGGGAACGCGAAGGCGCTCTCGGGCAGCGCGTTGCGGTCCTCGGCGTCCAGTTCATCGGCCATGTTCCGGTCCTACCCGTCAGCCCCATGAAGTAAGCAGCCAGGGCACCATCGGAGATATGAGCAGAGTCGCCATCATCGGGGCCGGCGTCGGCGGCCTCGCCACCGCCATCGGGCTCCAGCGCCGCGGCCACCAGGTCACCGTCTTCGAGCGCGCGCCCGCCGCCACCCAGGTCGGCGCGGGCCTGTCGCTGTTCGGCAACGCCTTCGCGGCCCTCGACCAGATCGGCGTGGGCGACGCCGTGCGCGCGGTCTCGGGCCCGCAGCACCACCTGAAGGCCGGGCAGCGCCGCCGCGACGGCCGTTGGCTGGCCACGATCCCGCCCGACGCGGTCCGCGAGCTGCGCCTGGTCCACCGGGCCGACCTGCACCGGGTGCTGCTCGACGCGCTCGACGACGGCACCGTGCTCTTCGACCGAGAGGTCGGTGAAGAGCCCGAGGGGTACGACGTCGTGGTCGCCGCCGACGGCCTGCGCTCCCGCACGCGGCGGGGGTGGCCCGGCGATCCCGGCCTGCGCTACAGCGGCTACACGAGCTGGCGCGGCGTCACCAGCGGCCCGGTCGACCTGCGCGGCGAGGCCGGCGAGAGCCTCGGGCGGGGCGAGCGGGTCGGGCTCGCGCCGCTGCCCGACGGGCGCGTCTACTGGTTCGGCGCGGTCACACTGCCGCAGGGCACGACCTATCCCGACGAGTACGCCGAGGTCCGCCGCCGCTTCGGCGGCTGGCACGCACCGATCAGGTCCGTGCTGGAGGCGACCGATCCCGCCGCGGTCGTGCGCACCGACATCCACGATCTGGCCCGCCCGCTGCCGACCTTCCGGCGGGGCACGACGGTGCTGCTCGGCGACGCCGCCCACGCCATGACCCCCGACCTGGGCCAGGGCGCCGCGATGGCCCTGGAGGACGCGGCCACCCTCTCCCACCTGCTCACGACCCTGAGCGTCGAAGAAGCCCTCGATGTGTACGACCGGGAGCGCCGCCCGCGAACCCAGGCGATCGCCCGGCGCGCCCGGGCGCTGGGCCGTCTGCTGCAGAGCCGGAGCCCCCTGCGCGACCTGGCGCTGCGGTTCACCCCAGCGCCGGTCGCCGCACGTCAGCTGCGTGTCGTACAGCACTTCACCCTTCCGGTCACGGGGGGCGATGGTGTCCGGTCATAGATGACAGACCTTTTCCATCCCCGGGAGTGATCATGAACCACTGCCTCAGCCTGGTGCGGGCCGTCGACCGGCCCACCGGGGCGGCTCGCTACGGCCGGATGTTCCCCGGCCTCGAGCCCCTCGGCACTGATCCCCAACTGCTGATGCGCGCCGGCGACACCGGCGGGGTCTGTGACGCCGCCGCCGTCCTGGACGAGCTGACCCCCGCCGGCGACGACGCCGCGGGGGCCGCCGGATGGCCGTTCTTCGGCCAGCTGATCGCTCACGACATCACCGCCGACCGCTCCGCCCTGATGGGCGGCGTCGACACCGGGGCGCTCAAGAACGCCCGCGCCCCCATGCTCAACCTCGAGATGCTCTACTCCGACGGGCCGATCGGCTCGCCCTTCCTGTTCGACGCGAACGACCCGGCCAAGTTCCTGCTCTCCCCCGACGGCTTCGACGTGCCGCGCAACCAGCAGGGCGTGGCCCTGATCGGCGACCCGCGCAACGACTCGCACCGCTTCGCGCTGACGCTGCACGTCGCCCTGCTCCAGGCGCACAACCGGATCGTCGACTACCTGCGGGCGTACCGGAGGGTTCCGGAGTCCCAGGTCTTCGAGTCGGCCCGGACCTCGCTGACCTGGCACTTCCAGTGGATCATCGTGCACGATTTCCTGCCCCGCCTCGTCGGCGCCGAGCTGGCCAAGGAGGTGCTGACCGAGGGCAACCGCTGGTTCCTCCCGAAGACGCGCGACGCGTTCATCCCGCTCGAGTTCGCCGACGCGGCGTTCCGATACGGCCACGGCCAGATCCGGCACACCTACCGGCTGGTCGAGGGCGGGCCGGCGGTGCCGCTCTTCCCCGACCTGGTCGGCTTCGGCGCGCTCGAGGCCGATCAGCGCATCGACCTGGCCCAGATCTTCGACGTGCCCGGCCGTCCGGCGGCCCAGCGCGCCAAGCGCCTCGACGGCCGCCTCGCGGCCAGCCTGATCGGGCTGCCCACGGCCATCACGGGCGCGGTCGACACCGAGGCCTACCGGTCGCTGGCGGTTCGTGACCTGCTGCGCGGTGAGACGACCCAGCTCCCCAGCGGCGAGACCGTGGCCCGGCTGCTGCAGATCAAGCCACTCGACCCCGACCAGCTCGGCGAGGACTGGGCGCACGGCACGCCGCTGTGGTTCTACATCCTCAAGGAGGCCGAGCACCTGGGCGACGGCGGCGAGCGTCTCGGCCCGGTGGGTGGACGCATCGTGGCCGAGGTGCTGCTGGGGCTGCTGCGAGCCGACCCGGCGAGCTTCCTGAGCCTCGAACCCGACTGGCTGCCGGTCATGCCGGCCCGCGGCGATTCCTTCGGCCTGGCAGACTTGCTCGTCCCCTGACCTTCATCAGGAATCAAGAAGCAGGTCGGCTGCCGTGCCGCCTAGCATTCCCGGGGGAAGCCGACGAACGAGGGAGCCGGGATGCACGACGCCGACAGCCACGACATGATCCGCGTGCACGGGGCACGCGTGAACAACCTCAAGGACGTCAGCGTCGAGATCCCGAAACGCCGGCTCACGGTCTTCACCGGCGTCTCGGGGTCGGGCAAGAGTTCCCTGGTCTTCGGCACGATCGCCGCCGAGTCGCAGCGGCTGATCAACGAGACCTACAGCGCGTTCCTGCAGGGGTTCATGCCGTCGATGGCCCGGCCCGACGTCGACGTGCTCGACGGGCTGACCACGGCGATCCTCGTCGACCAGGAGCGGATGGGCGGCGACGTCCGCTCCACGGTCGGCACGGCCACCGACGCCAACGCCATGCTGCGCATCCTGTTCAGCCGGCTCGGGAAGCCGTACATCGGTTCGCCTCAGGCCTTCTCGTTCAACATCGCCTCGGTCAGCGGGGCGGGCGCGGTCACCCTGCAGAAGGGCGGCCGCGAGGTCAAGGAGAAGCGCACGTTCAGCCTGCTCGGCGGCATGTGCCCGCGCTGCGAGGGGCGCGGCTCGGTCAACGACATCGACCTGACCGAGCTGTACGACGAGAACAAGTCGCTGAACGAGATGGCGATCAAGATCCCCGGCTACAGCATGGAGGGCTGGTTCGGGCGCATCTTCCGCGGCGTCGGCTACTTCGACCCCGACAAGCCGATCAAGAACTTCACCAAGAAGCAGCTCGACGACCTGCTCTACAAGGAGCCGACCAAGGTCAAGATCGAGGGCATCAACCTCACGTACGCGGGTCTCGTGCCCTCGATCCAGAAGTCGATGCTCTCCAAGGACATCGACGCCCTTCAGCCGCACATCCGCGCCTTCGTCGAGCGGGTCGCGATCTTCAAGACCTGCCCCGACTGCGACGGCACCCGCCTGAGCGAGGCCGCCCGCTCCTCGAAGATCAAGAAGGTGAGCATCGCCGACTGCTGCCAGATGCAGATCAGCGACCTGGCCGAGTGGGTGCGCGGGCTCGACGAGCCGTCGGTCGCGCCGCTGCTGACCGCGCTGAGCGAGACCCTCGACTCGTTCGTCGAGATCGGCCTGGGCTACCTGTCGCTCGACCGCCCCTCGGGCACCCTGTCCGGCGGCGAGGCCCAGCGTACGAAGATGATCCGGCACCTCGGGTCGGCGCTCACCGACGTCACGTACGTCTTCGACGAGCCCACGATCGGCCTGCACCCGCACGACATCCAGCGCATGAACAACCTGCTCGTGCAGCTGCGCGACAAGGGCAACACGGTGCTGGTCGTCGAGCACAAGCCCGAGGCCATCGCGATCGCCGACCACGTCATCGACCTGGGGCCGGGCGCGGGCAGCGCGGGCGGCGAGGTCGTCTACGAAGGCAGTCTCGAGGGGCTGCGGGCCAGCGACACGCTCACCGGCCGCCACCTGGAATACCGGGCCACGCTCAAGGAGAAGGTGCGGCAGCCCGCGGGCACGCTCGAGGTGCGCGGCGCCGACAGCCACAACCTGCGCGACGTCGACGTCGACATCCCGCTCGGCGTGCTCACGGTGATCACCGGCGTGGCCGGGTCGGGCAAGAGCTCGCTGATCCACGGCTCGGTGGCGCCGCTCGAGGGCGTCGTCGCGGTCGACCAGGGCGCGATCCGGGGCTCCCGGCGCAGCAGCCCCGCGACGTACACGGGTCTGCTCGAACCGATCCGAAAGGCGTTCGCCAAGGCCAACGGGGTGAAACCGGCCCTGTTCAGTGCGAACTCCGAGGGCGCCTGCCCGAACTGCAACGGCAACGGCGTCATCTACACCGACCTCGGCGTGATGGCGAGCATGTCCACCACGTGCGAGGTGTGCGAGGGGCGGCGGTTCGACGCGTCGGTGCTCGACTACACGTTCGGCGGCAAGGACATCAGCGAAGTGCTGGCGATGCCGGTGACCGAGGCCGAGGCGTTCTTCGGTTCGGGCGAGGCGAAACTTCCGGCGGCCCACACGATCCTGGCGCGGCTGGCCGACGTCGGCCTCGGCTACCTCAAGCTGGGCCAGCCACTGACCACGCTCTCGGGCGGCGAGCGGCAGCGGCTCAAGCTGGCCACCCGCATGGGCGAGAAGGGCGGCGTCTACATCCTCGACGAGCCCACCACGGGCCTGCACCTGGCCGACGTGGAGAACCTGCTCGGCCTGCTCGACCGGCTCGTCGAGTCGGGCAAGTCGGTGATCGTCATCGAACACCACCAGGCGGTCATGGCCCACGCCGACTGGATCATCGACCTCGGTCCGGGCGCCGGCCACGACGGCGGCACGGTCGTCTTCGAGGGCACCCCGGCCGACCTGGTCGCCGGCCGCTCCACCCTCACCGGCGAACACCTGGCGGGCTACGTAAAATCCTGATCCACCATGGAGAGCATCACCAAGAACCGGCAGCCGCCGGGCGTCCTGCGCGCCATGATCGCCGAGGCGTACGGGTCGTCGCAGGTGCCCGACGGCGAGGGCTGGGCGCATGAGCTGGGCCACGGCTGGTTCAACGTGGCCTACCGCGTACGGCTGCGCGACGGCTACCAGGCGGTCCTCAAGATCGCGCCGCCGCCGCGGGTCGAGGTGATGACGTACGAGCGCGGGGCGATGGCCACCGAACTCGCGGCCCTCGCCCTGATCCGCGAGCACACCACCGTGCCTGTGCCCGATGTGGACTTCGCTGACTCTTCTCGATCGCTGGCCGACGCCCCGTGGTTCGCCATGCCCTACATCGACGCCGACAACTTCGGCGCGATCCGGGCGACCCTGTCCCCCATCGAACAGGACAGGTTGGACGACGCCCTGGGCGCGGTGACGCGCGAGCTCAACTCGATCCGCGGCCGGGGTTTCGGCCCGCTCGCAGGACCGTTCGCGGACACCTGGCGGGCCTGTTTCCTGTCCATGATCGAGGGAGTGCTCGGCGACGGTGAACGCCGCGAGGTCGACCTGGGCGTGCCCTACGGTTCGTTGCGCGATCTGATCGCCGCCCACGCCGGCTGCCTCGACGAGGTGACCGATCCCCGGTTCGTCGAGTGGGACCTGTGGGCGAGCAACGTCCTGGTCCGCGACGGCAAAATCGTCTGCCTCATCGACCACGAACGGGCCTTCTACGGCGACCCGCTCATCGAGGCCGGCTTCGTCGCCGCCCAGCTCAAGGCCTTCGGCTCGGCCACGGCCTTCATCCGCGGCTACGGCAAGATCGGCTTCACCGCCCCCGAACGCGACCGCCGCCGCCTCTACAACCTCTACCTGGCCCTGATCATGGTCATCGAGACCGTCTACCGAGGCCACACCGACCCATCCCAGTACGAGTGGTCGCGCGCCCGCCTCGCCGAGGCGCTCGCCCTGTTCGGACCCACCCCCTGAACCGCGCCCTGCTCGGGTTGTCGGCGGCGGCCCTGGGAGGCGCCGCCTTCCTCGCCGATTTCGTGCCCGGCACCGCGGGCCGTGTGGTTGTCACGCTCACCAGCAGCGGACTGGCGTGGGGCGTGGCCGCTCTGATCGGCGGCTTCGGCCAGCGCGACCGCAGGTCGGCCATCACCGTGGCCACATTCCTGCTGCTGTGCGCGACCACTGTCTACTACCTGCTGATCCTCACGGTCAGTCAGCGCTGGCGCGGCGGCCACATCCAGGGCGTCAGCTCCGCCGACCTGCACAGCCTGCTCTCGATGGCTCGCGCCACCGCCTTCTGGACGGTCGCGTCGCTGTGCGCCGGCCCGGTGCTCGGCATGCTCGCCTGGCGCATCCGGGTCGGCGGTCGCCGGGAGAGCGCGGTTCTCACCGGCTTGGCCTTCGGCCTGTTCTCGGCCGAGGCATGGCACGACCTGTTCTTCTACCGGCAGTGGTTGCGGCTGGACGTGTTCGGCATCGGCTGGCTCGTTTCCGGCCTGGCGATCCTGTTGGCCGCCGTGACGACGACCTACCTGGCCCGCCACCGTCCCTCCTCGACCAGGCTCGTCCTGACCTCGGCGGCCCTCAGCGCCGTCGCCGGCACAGCCCTGTGGTGGTCCCTCGAACACGCCCGGGTCCTCGTCTCGGTCTGACCCGGCTCAGTTCAGATGCGGCGACCGGACCTCGGTGCGGCCCTCGGCAATACGCAGAAGGTCCTCGAACGCGGTCGGACCGGCGTGTGAGCCGTGGGACAGGCCCAGCGCGACGGTGAAGGGCACACAGCCCCCCGTCGATGATCAGGCCGGTGAGGCTGTCGTTCTCGGCGTGGCGGCGCAGGGCCTCCTCGGCGACGTCGAGCCGCGTGCGGGTGCGGGCCAGGCGTGACGCCTGGTCGGCGCTGGTCACCGCCAGCACGAGCAGCAGCGCCGCCGGGGCGATCGAACTCAGCAGCTCCCCGCGCAGGGCGAACCCGGCGACCAGAGCCGGCACGACGGCCACCCACGCCACCAGCGCACCCCTTCGGTGGCGACGGGTCGAGGCGTTGAGCAGCACGAAGACCGCGCCGGGCCAGACCTCGATCTGGCCGATCCGGTCGACGCAGGTAAGAACGACATCGGTGACGAGAAGGCCGGAAACGGTCTGCAACAGGGCGAGCGACTGCACGCGCGCCGGGTCGGTTCAGCACCGCCATCACGGTGACGAGCGCGCAGCCGAGGGCCGCCACGACCAGATAGGCCACCGCCGGGCCGACGTGCTTGTCGAACGGGGGGTTGAACACGACACCGGCCGTGGCAACCGCACCGAGCACAGCCAGCACGATCAACGGCGCGAAGCGGGACAACAGACGCACGCCCGCGACGAGACGGCGACGGTTGCGGTCGGGCTCGGGCGGCGCGACGACGGGAAACATACCCAACCCATCGGCGCCCGAAAATCTGACCTTAACGGCGGCGCGGGATAGGGAAGGCCGGCATGGCGAGGTAGCTCGGGCTCACCTCTACCAACGCCTGCGAAGTTCGAAGACGAGGGACTAGCCAGGAACGCGCCTTACACATTCGTGAGCGTCACCCAAAGTAACGATCCTTTAACTGGCAGCAAATTTCGCCGCAATGGAGTTCCGCATCTGACGGCCCAACACGGGAGTCATCCCATAATCGTGTTTACAAATGGGCAACGCGGTCGGCTTGGCTCGTAAATTAGTTTAGCCGGACAACAAATTCGTGCAGATCCTGAACGCATCTTCCGACCTGGGGTCAAGATGATCAAGTGGGCAGCTGCGTAGTGATCTACGCCGCGTTTCGTACACCTGTCTCACGTGGACGATCACTAGCCGGAGGTCTAGACTGCTTGACTGAGCCACGGCGAGGCTCGACGTTGTCGGCTTACGATTCCGAATAGAGGTCGGGTCGAGTGGCGCCACCGAGCGGGGACGATCTCTGGCACGGGCCCGACGACCAATGGCCAAAGCATCAGAATTCATCGATGCGAGAATCCATCGAGCACGCCCGACGAAGTGGATGGCATCTACGCCAGACAGTTGGGCACGGGTATGGCCGAATCTTCTGCCGACGCGTGGAGCGTGGCGGCGCCGTCTGCAAAGTGTCGATTTTCACGACACCACAGAGGCCGGGTGATCGCGCTAAAGACATAGCTCGAGCGGTACGCGACTGCCCGCACCATTTTGCCGACCAAACTGCAGACCTCAAGTACGCCGATGACCTGATCGACAGCGCCGAGAGGCTACTGGACGCTGCGGAGAATTTCCTTGATGCCGAGGCTGCTTCTGTCAGCGCCGCTGAAATTTGGAGAAAGGCCGAAGATCTCATCGATCTGGCATTGATGGACACCGAAGAAGTCGAACGCATCATGGCAGTGGCTCGAGAGTTCGATCTAGAGGCCAGGAGCCTGACCCGCCAGGGCTGGAATCGCGGCACGGAGGCCGGCGTCACAGAAGGGGCCCCCAGCAGCTACGTAGCCGCTGCGGAGAAACGCACGGAAGAAGCTTCAGGCGTCGTCGCCCAGGCTCCCCATCAAGAAGATCCAAAGCTTGTCGCGCTCAAGGTGAAACTTATCGCTACGAAGGGACGCATTGCCGACGTCCGGCTGCGGTTTGGTCACGGCAGGCCGTAACGTGTTGGCATATGCCAACGTTGGCCTTAGCATTACGGGACGAGCTGCGCACCGGGAGGCCCCTTTGTACCGGATTGCCCTGCGTGTCACCGGCGTAGATCTTGACGATGACCAGACCTTCGACACGATCGGCGAGAATCTCAGTCATCTGACGTGGATCGATATCGATGGCCGCACGGTGGCCGTCTTCCACACGGACAGCGATCCGGTCGGAGCCTCGTCGCAGGCGGCTCGTCAGATCGTCTGCTGTTTGAGCGGTGCGCGCGTCGTTGAGGTCGACCAAGATCTCGTTGGCGTGTCCGACATCGCCAAACGCGTAGGCGTAACGCGTGAGGCGGTGCGCCTCTGGGTTGAGGGCAAGCGAGGGCCTGGGGCTTTCCCAAGCCCCGTCGGCTCCTCAGGCGGGGGAGAACGCGGTTCCCAGCGGCTATGGCAGTGGGCCTCGGTGAACGATTGGCTCCGCCACTACAACCTGCACGATGATGAAGAGACGCTGACGGCTGCTCAGGTGGCTGAGGTCAACGCGTCGCTGCATCGTGTCGCCGGCCCGATTGATCGCGAATGGCGCCAGGTTGCCGCCGGGGTTCACGCCAGGATGACGATGCTGCCGACGCACTCAACGGCATCGAGCCTCGGCGGCGAGAATCGCCTCGGCCAGGTCGTCCCCGAGTACTCAGCGGCGACAGCTTGGCATGGGAAGCTCTCGGTGAGGGTTCAGGAGGAGGCGTGACCGAAACCGCCAGGGCCTCAAGCGCTGGGAATGATTCGTCCCTATGGCGAATTATCCAAGGCGTCGAACTGGTCGATGTCCGCGTGACTCGTTGGTACAGCGAGCTTCGGGACTTCGAGGTCAGAGAGATTCAGGAGTTCGATCCCGTTTTCAGTGTCGACTTCCGCAACGACGACGAGACATTGCAGTTCAAATGGGATTTCGACGCGTCCATCAACTCGAAGACCGGGCACCCTGTCGCAGATCTTGGCTTAGGTATCGTACAGACGTTCACCGTCACGGACAGAGACCTCAGACCCTTGATGACGGAGAGACTTATCCACGAATTCGTCGAGAAGACCGCTGTGATATCTATCGTCCCCTTCGTTCGCGAGGCCGTGCAAACGATGACGGTGCGCTTGGGTCTCCCGCCTCTGACTCTGGGTTTGGTTCGCGCGGGGAAGGCAGTGCCGCAGGCTTACAGCGTGCGGCCCTGACCTCAGCGCCACGAGTTGAGCCGTACGGCGCTTTGGGTCAATTTCCCGCGCCACTGTGGTGGCGACGGCGCGCGACGCCGTGCTGAACCCGGCGTCGGCCACCGAGGTCGAGGCCGCGCCAGCCACGACGGAGACCTTCGCCGAGTAGCAATTGTCGGCCGTGCTCGAACGGCTCGGCGTCGTCGGGACGTAGACCGTCAGCGGCGGCCCGGGATGCGGACGGCGAGCATGGCGATGTCGTCGGCGCGATCTCCGGGCATCTCGGCGGCCAGCCGGGTGAGCAGGTCGCGGGGCACGCCGAAGTTGCGGATGCTCAGCCGGCGGTAGAGGCGGGTGAAGCCCTCGTCGATGTTCTGCGCCCGGTTCTCGACCAGGCCGTCGGTGTGCAGCAGGACAGTCGAGCCGGCCGCCAGCGGTGCCGTGTAGGTGTGGCGGGGCGACCCCCGCCGCGCCCCGAGCAGCATGTCGTTGCCGGTGAGCGGGCGGACCTCGCCGTCGGGCTGGATCACCACGGGTGGCGGGTGGCCGGCGTTGGACCAGCGCAGCCGGTGCCCGCCGCTCGGGGCGCGGTCGATGAAGGCGACCACGGCGGTGGCCATCGTGGGCTCGCCGAGCGCGTGGTTCGCGGCGTCGAGGCGGCGCAGCAGGGCCGACGGGGGTTCGCGGCGGTCGACCAGGTAGGCGCGCAGCATGTTGCGGAGCTGACCCATGCGGGCGGCGGCGGCCGTGTCGTGGCCGACCACGTCGCCGATCACCAGGGCGAGCCGGTCGTCGGCGCCGGGGATCACGTCGTACCAGTCGCCGCCGACGCGTTGTGAGGCCGCGGCGCGGTAGTAGGCGGCCAGCTCGAAGTCGTCGAGGTCGGGGAGCTGCGACAACATGGCCTGCTGGAGGGTCTCGGTGATCGCGGCGCGGGCGTCGTGCTTGACCGCGCGGTCGAGGGCCTGGCCGATGTAGAGAGCGAGGGTGGCGATGACGGCCCGGTCGAAGACGTAGAAGGTCTGCGGCTCGTCCCACGCGAGCAGCACGGCGCCGGCCTGGTCGGGCAGCGGCGCGCAGACGGCGGCCTGCCACCCGAGCTGTTCGAAGTCCTCGGCCAGTCCCGGGTGGACGACGGTGAGGTCCATGGTGCTTTCGTAGTACTGCGAGTGGCGGTCCCGGATCGCGGTTCCGGTGAGCGCGTCGGAGACGGTGGTGATCGCGCCACCGCGTGGGCTGGGTGTGATGCCGGCCAGCACCACGGCGGCGTGCGTCGCGGACAGCGCGTCGCGCAGCAGGGCCGGAACGGTGACGAGTACGTCAGCGGTGGTGGACGTGGCGGCCAGTGCCTCGCTCGCGTGCAGCAGCAGTCTGCTGCGGCGCAGGGCCGCGTCGCTTTGCACGGCCGGTTCCATGAGTACAGGGCTCTTCTCGGTCAACATCCTCTGCTCCCCCCATTTCCTGGGATTGAGCCTGACGATTCGCGAGCGCCGCTGCATCCGCCATTTTACTGTCGTCTTGCCTCAGAGCTGCTCGGATGAGCGCTCGGAGAACACTTCGCGGAGCTGATGACGTCCGTTGATACCCAGTTTGGGATAGACGCTGTGCAGATGTGCCCCGACGGTGCGGACCGAGATGAAAAGCTGCTCGGCGATCTCCCGGTTGCGCAGTCCGCGTGCCGCGAGATGGGCGACCTGGCGCTCCTGGTGGGTCAGCACGCCGGTGAGACCGTCCTGGTGGCTGCTCGCGCCGAGCTCCCGGTTGGCCAGTTCGGCGGAGTGGGTGGCGCCGAGCCCGGTGAAGGTGCGGGCGGCGGCCGAGAGCATCACGCGGGCGTCGCGGGGCCGCCGGGCGCGCCGCAGCCATTCGCCGTAGTGCAGCCGTGCAACCGCCCTCTCGTACGGCCATTCGTCGCCGGCCGGATCGGCGGTGGCCGCCACGAAGTGGTCCTCGCCGTCGCCGAGCAGCGCCCGAGCCAGGTGCAGCAGCAGCGCCATGCGGGCTGAGGGTCCCGCGCTGGCCCGCACCCCGTCGATGATGCGGCGGGCGTCGTCGCCGCGGCCGCACCGGATCGCCGCGGCGGTCAGCTCGGCGACGTGCCGGCCGGACAGGAACGGGTGCAGCGGCCGCCCGTCGCGGTCGAACATCGAGCGCAGATATCGGTACGCGTTCTCGTAGTCGCCCCCGGCCGTCGCGGCGAGGCTCTCCGCCCGCAGCAGGCGCACGCCGATCGTACGGTGCTGGTGGATGTCGACCCGGCCGACCGCCCGGCGCACCAGCCGCAGCGCCGGTTCGACCTCGCCGCGCAGGGCGTGCAGCTGGGCCCGCAACGCCTCGGTCCCGGCCGCGAGCACCGGCAGCCCCGCGAAGCCGGCCGCGTCGGCATACCGTTCGGCGGTCGCCCACTCGCCGGTGTCGATCAGTGCGGCGACCAGCGACGGCAGCGCCTCGACGCCCGAGACGGACGAGCGGGCGCGCGGCTCGGCGTCCACGGTGGCCCGAAGCAGCCCGGCCGCTAGGCGCGTTCGGTCCCGATATCCGGCGATTGTTCCGATCACGTTGAGCCGGTGCCGTTCGGGCCGGCTCAAAGCCGCGCCCGGCTCGGGCACCGCCGTCGCGTCGCACAGGGCGATTCCGGCGCCCGACGACGGGTCACGGACCATCCGGGCGAAGGCCGCGATCAGCGGGTCCGAGGACGGGATCGGTTCGAGCGCGCGCCGCTGCTTCTCGTCGCCGGTCATCACGGCGATGACGGCGGCCAGCCCGATCATGGCCTCGCCGATGCGGGAATCAGTGGGCGGGCCGACGCGGCGAGCCCCGGCCACCAGGGCGTACGCCTCGTTCTGACGTCCGGCGCGGGTCAGCGCGGTGGCCGCGGCGTGCGCGGCCAGGTTGACGTCGTCGGGGTCGCCCGACAGCCGCCGCACCTCGCCGTAGAGCTCGCCCGTCCAGTCCGGCTCGCCGAGGTTGCGGGCGTCGACCGCGGCCTGCGCGAACCGGCGGGCGGCGTCGGCCGGTTCGGGCGTACGTTGTGCCGCCTCCTGCATCGCGGCGGCGGCTTCGAACAGCGCGTCACGGTCGCGAAAGACGGCCGCCGCGGCTTCCAGGCCCGCCGCGATCCGCTCGTCCGGGCCCGACGTGGCCGCGGCCAGGTGCTGGGCCCGCCGTTCGGAGTCGGCGGCCACGGTCATGGTCAGGTTCCGGTGTGCCTGCCGGCGTTGGAAGATCGGCACCGAGCGGTACGCGGCCTCGGCCGCCAGCGGATGCGTGAAGATCGCGGCGTCGGCGTCCACGACGACGAGCCCGGCCCGCTCGGCCGGCGTCCAGCAGTCGCCGTCGGGCAGCCCGGCTGCCGCGGTCACGCGCGCCCGCTCGACCGGCGGGGTCGCGGCGGCCAGGTGCAGCAGCAGCCCACGGGTCGGTTCGGGCAGCGCGGCGATCTCGGCGGCGAACGCGGCCTGCAGCCGGCCCCCGGCGTGCCGGTCAGCGGCCAGTTCGACGACGGTCGCCGGGTTGCCGGCCGCGCGGTGCAGGATCTCGGCGCGGGCCCGTCCGGTCGGCGCCCGGTCCTGCGCGTCGAGCAGGCGGGCGGCGTGCTCGACGCCGAGCGGCTCGAGCTCCAGGGTCGGCAGATCGGCCAGCCCGGCCGGCACGTACGCGCCGGTGAGCAGCACCGAGGTCACCTCGGAGATCGCGGTGAGCAGCTCGGCTCCGTCCCGGTCGAGCCGGTGCACGTCGTCGACGGCGACGAGCACGGGCCCGCTGCGGCTCACGGCTGTCAGCACTCCACGCACGACGGACGCGGTGGCCGCGGACGACCAATCACCGCCGCACCCGGGCCGTTCAGAGCCGGTCGCTACCAGACCGGAAATGTCGGGAAGGTCGCGCGGCTCAGGGCGTACGGCGGTGGGCTGTTGACCGTCCAATCCCAGCAGCGCCAGCGCCGCCGGCCCGTGCGCCCCCGGCAATCCGGGCAGATCGCGCCGAAAGGCCAGCAAAAGGTGCCGGGCCAGCGCCGACACATGCGGGGTGACAACGCGATGGCTGTCGCAGGCCCGCCGCACCCCCGCCGCGAGCAGCCGCGACTTCCCCGCCCCGCGCCCGCCGGTGATCAGCAGCCGGTGCCGCCCCGGCCCGAGGCACTCACCGACCCGGGCAAGCTCGCGGTCGCGTCCGATCAGCTCGTGTGCATCGTGCGGACCGAACCCGGTCACGAGGCGGCCCCGGCGAGCAGCGCCCGCAGCTGATGCCGGTTGCTGACGCCGAGCAGCGGATAGATGTCGTACAGATGAGACCCGACCGTGCGCGGTGAGAGGAACAGCCGCCCGGCGATCTCCCGGTTGCTCATCCCGCCGGCGGCCAGCCGCGCGATCGTCTGTTTCTGGGCCGTCAGCGCGGCGAAAGCGTCGCCGGTCACCGGACGGTCGTCGAGCAGCGCGCCCCCGGGCAGATATTTGCGCGTCTGCTCGGCGTGAGCGTCGGCCCCGAGGCGTACGAAAGTGTCGAGCGCCGCCATCAGCAAGGGCCGAGCCTCGACGACCCGGCGTTGTTTTCGCAGCCAGAGCGCGAAGTTGAGCTGGGCTTCGGCCAGTTCGAGCGGCCACTGCGGGGCGCTGTCGGGGTCGCCGACCGCCCGCCGGAAATGTTCCTCGGTCTCGTCGCCGTCGTCGAGCAGCGCCGCGGCGTGCGACAGCAGCATCGCCATCCGCGGCGTCGGCGTGCTCCCCACCCGCTGACGGCAGCCCTGCAGAATGCGCCGCACCTGGGCCTGCGCCCTTCCCCGCCGCCCGATCCCGCTCGCGGCCACGGCGAGCTGCGGCAGCGACCGCGGTCCGAGGAAGTAGTGGACCGGCTCGCCGGCCACGTCGAACATGCCCCGGAAATGCCAGTACGCCTTCTCGTAGTCGCCGCCCGCGAGCGCGCCGAGCCCGGCCGCCCGATGCCGCAGCCCGTCGGTGAACGCGTCGCCGGTGGACGTCGACGGCACGGGCACGACGTCGTTGCGCAACGCACCCAGCGTCGCCCGAAGGTCCGGCAGAGCGGTCAGCAGCAGGCTCACATCCCCGGCCGCCGCGAGCGTCTCGGCCTCGTCGATCGCCTGCTCGGCGTCGGCCCATCGCCCGCCGTCGATCATCGCGAGGATCATCGGCGGGACCCGGACGGCGAGCGCCCCGATCGCGCCGTAGCTGCGCCCGGCCTGCCACAGGCTGGACAATTCGGCCGCGGCGCGGGCGGAGTCGTCGCGCAGCCAGGCGATCATGCTGGTGCCGAGCGTCCACGCGACCTCGGCCCGCCCGGTGAGCACCCCGTCCTCGTTCAGAGTCCGAGGCGAGGCGTACGGGTCGGCGACCGCGAGCACCCAGGCCCGTGTCACCGGGTTCGCGTCGACCGGCAGGAAACTGTCGCCCAGCCCGCCGACCGGCCCCTCGGTGACCAGGTCGAGCAGCCCCGGAAGCTGCTCGCGATGGGCCGCCACCCCGGTGAGCAGGGCGGCGTTCGCGGCCACGGCGACCGCGGCCATGACGAGCTGACCGTCGCGCGGCCGCCGGTGCGCGGCGTGCCGGGCCACGTCGAAGGCCTCGCCCGGCCGCCCTGAGTGGATCATGGCGAGCCCGGCGGCGGCGTCGGCGAAGCCCAGCAGATCGGGATCATCGGTGCGCGCGGCCACTCGCCGGTGCAGCTCGAGCGTCCATTCGGGTTCCCCCGACCGGTACGCCGCCACGACCGCCCGCGCGTAGCGGCGCGCGGCGTCGTCCGGGGCGGGGCTGCGCTCGGCCGACGCGACCAGCGCCCGCGCCTCGCTGACGTAGTCGCGCCGCCCGCCGGCCTGCTCCTCGAGCGCGGACGCCACCGATTCGTCCGGCTCCTCCGATGCCAGGGCCAGGTAGTACGGACTGCCCGTCATCGCGGCGAGATCCCCGTACGCCTCCTGAAGCTCGACGGCCGCCACGGCGAGACAGGCCGTGCGGATCAGCGGATGACCGAACCGGACCCGGCCGTCGTCGATCGCGACCAGCCCGGCGACCTCGGCGGGCTGCCAGTCGCGCAGGTCGGCCGAGCCTCCGCCGGCCAGGTTCAGAACCGTCAGGTGCTCGTCGGCCAGCGCGGCTCGCAGCAGCAGCCGACGGGTCACCGCAGGCAGCGCGGCCACCCGGTCCACGAACTCACGCGGCGGCTCGTCGGCCAGCAGCGCGAGCGGGTTGCCGGCCGCCCGGCGCAGGATCTCCTTGCGGGGACCGCGTCCGCTGACCAGGCGCGCGGCCGAGCAGTCGTCGAGCGGACCCACCGGATAGCGGGCGATCTCGGCGCCCAAACCCGGCGGCGGGGCGCTGCCGCGCGCGGCCAGCAGCAGTCCCACCGGCTCGGCACAGGCGTCCCGCATGATCCGCGTCAGTCCGTGCAGCGCCGCGCGGCCGGCGTTCTCGGCACTGTCGACCACCAACAGCACCGGTGCCCCACCGCCGAGGCGGTCGAGCGCCAGCAGAGCGTCGGCGGGGTCGTCCGAATGCAGCGGTAGCCCCCACTCCGCCGGCCGCCCCGCGTCGAGCTCGCGAACCCGGAATCCCCGCTCCTGGGCGACCCCCGCGGCCGCCCTGATCAGAGTCGTCTTCCCCATCCCCATCTCACCCAGTAACAGCATCGACACAGCATGTGACTGCGCCGATTCCACCAGGGTGCTGAGCTCCTTCATCTCCCGGACGCGTCCTATCACGGCGATCCCCCTTTCAGCCGCGACCATCTGCCGAACCGGTTAATCCCGACACCATCCGATCATCATCGGTGAGCGCTGCGCCACGAAGAAGACACGAAGAATCACCAGCGTGAAAGGGTGGGGGCATGGCGGAGGACGTTCCCTTCGGCGTCCTGCTGCGCCGGCTGCGACTCGCGGCCGGTCTCACTCTCGAACAGCTCGCCCAGTCGTCCGGGGTCACCGACCGGGCGATCAGTGACCTGGAGCGTGGGGTCAGCCGCAACCCGCGCCTGCGTACGGCGGAGGCGGTCGCCGACGGGCTGAAGCTCGACGGCCGCGAGCGCGCGGCCCTGCTCGCCGCGGCCCGGCGTGGCCGGCAATCCTCCACGCCGGTCGTCTCGGGGTTGCCGCTGCCCCGCCGGGTCGCCGACTTCACCGGCCGGCACAGCGAGCTCGCCCAGGTCAGAGCGTGGACGGCCGGGGCCGGCGAGAGCTCGCCGGCGCCCGTCGTGGTGATCTCGGGAGCGCCCGGCGTGGGCAAGACATCCCTCGCGGTGCAGGCGGCCCAGGTGTGGCCGGCCGACGAGCAGCTCTTCGTCGACCTGCGCGGGCTCGACGCGCGTCCGCTGGCCCCGGCCACGGTGCTGGGCCGACTGATCCGGGCGGTCAGCGCCGACCAGCCCGCGGTCCCCCGCGACGTCGACGAGGCCACCGCGCTGTGGCACACGCTGATCCGTGGCCGGCGTTTCGTCGTGGTCCTCGACAACGCGATGACCGAGAGCCAGATCCGTCCCGTTCTGCCGCCGCACGGGCCCACGGTCGTGCTGGTCACCAGCCGCCGCGCGTTGAGCGGCCTGGAAGGCGTACGGAGAATGCGCCTTGATGCTCTGCCCTCCGACGACGCCGTACGCCTTCTGTCGGCCATCCTCGACGACGCCGGCACCCGGTCCTCGCCCGAGAGCCTGCGCCGCATCGCCGAACTGTGCGTCAACGTGCCGCTGGCCCTGCGGATCGCCGGGAACCGCCTGCTCAGCCGTCCGGGGTGGACGCCCGACGACCTGATCACCCGCCTGACCGAGGAGGAACAGCGGCTCGACGCGCTGGCCGCCGGCGACCTCGAGGTCAAGGCCGCGTTCACGCTGTCGTACCAGCAGCTCAGCCCGATCGCGCAGCGCGTCTTCCGCCGGCTGGCCCTGGTGCCGGGCACGTCGACCGGGGTCGAACTGGCCGGCGTGCTCGCCGAGGAGACGATCCCGGCGACCGAGCAGGCCCTCGACGAGCTGGTCGAACTCTCCCTGCTGCAACAGCGCCCCGACGGCCGCCTGGAGTTCCACGACCTGCTGCGCCTCTATGCCGGGCTCGAACTCGACCGCGAGGAGGACTCGGCCGCCCGCGTCGCCGCGATCCGCCGCCGCGACGCCTGGCTGCTCGACAAGGTGGTGGACGCCGGCCGGTTGTTCCCGCCCGGCCCCGCCGGACCGCCCGGCCAAGCTTTCGACTGGCTGAAACGCGAGGCCGAGAACTGGCTGCCCGCGCTGCGCCGGGCGGCCCGCGAGGGCGACGACCAGCGCGTCCTCGACGCGGCCGAGTCGCTGCATTGGTATTCGGACCGCTGGCCGTCGTGGCCGCACTGGGTGACGGTCTTCACGCTGTCGAGCCGGGCCGCCGAACGCCTCGGTGACGAGCGGCTGCGGGCCGTACACCTGGGCTATCTCGCCTGGGTCCACATCGTCTGCCTGAACCAGCCCGACAAGGCCCTCGACCACGCCCGCAACGCCCTCGACTGCGCCGAACGCTGCGGCGACCAGCGCCAGATCGGCTGGGCCGACTTCTACGCCGGCTGGGCCCTGACCCGCCGCGACCGCTGGCCCGAGGCCCTCGGGTACGCCCGCCGCGCCGTCACCCGCTTCCGCACGACAGGCGACCCCGGTCTGCCCAGCGCCCTGCTGCTCCAGGCTCTGGCCGTCCAGGCCATCGGCCCGCCCGACGACGCGATCCCCCTGATCGACGAGGCCCTCGCCGCGGTGCCGTCGTCGGGCGCCGCCCCGCCCGCGGTCGGCGAGCTGCTGGCCGCCCTGAAAGCCCGCGCCCCGGAATCCTCCCCCCTCCACAACCGCCTCACCGGCCCGACCTGAGGTCAGCGTCGCCAGAACAGCAGGTGCGTGACTCCGCTCGGGCTCGGCACCGAGTCGAGGTGGAAACGGTCGAGAAGATCGGTGTGACTCCCCCACAGCCGCTCGCCCCGGCCGAGGTCGATCGGCGCGACGGCGATGTGCATCGTGTCGACCAGGTCGGCCTCGATGAACTCCCGGATGGTCGCGACGCCACCGCCGAGGCGCACATCGCGGCCGTCGGCGGCCTGCTTCGCGCGGGCCAGCGCCTCGGCCGGGCTCGCGTCCAGGAAATGGAAGGTGGTGTCGGCCAGGCTGAACGACGGACGCTCGTGGTGGGTGAGAACGAAGACCGGCGTACGGAAGGGCGGGTTGTCACCCCACCATCCGTGCCACTCGTGGTTCTCCCAGGGGCCGCGCTGGGGACCGAACTTGTTACGACCCATGATCTCGGCTCCTCTTTCCCCCTGGGAAGCCGGTACGCACCATACTCCACCGGTTGCACTTTGCAATCGGTATTGCCGGTCTAGTCGCCTGTCATCTGCCGGTCTACCGGAACGGAGGCGGGCCAGTCTTCCGGTCGATGGCGGGGGGCCAGGGCCCGGCGGACGCTCGGGGTGCCAGCGAGGCGGGGACGGCCCGTCCCACCGGGAGCGGAGCGCGAAATGCCCTACATCACCACCGACGACGGCACCGAGATCTTCTACAAGGACTGGGGCAGCGGGCAGCCCGTCGTGTTCAGCCACGGGTGGCCGCTGAACGCCGACGCGTGGGACATCGAGCTCAAGCTCGCGGCCGACAACGGGTTCCGGGCGATCGCGCACGACCGTCGCGGGCACGGACGGTCGTCGCAGACGTGGACCGGGAACGACATGGACACGTACGCGGCTGATCTTGCGGCTCTGGTCGACGCGCTCGGGCTGCGGGACGTCATTCTGGTCGGCCACTCCACGGGGGGCGGCGAGGTGGTGCGGTTCGCCGCCCAGCACGGCGCGGGACGGGTCGCCAAGATCGCTACAGCGGGGGCGGTGCCGCCGGTCATGGTCAAGTCGGACGCCAACCCCGAGGGGACGCCGATCGAGGTCTTCGACGGCATCCGCGCCGGCGTGCAGGGCGACCGATCGCAGTTCTACCAGGACCTGGCCGTGCAGTTCTTCGGCGCGAACCGGCCCGGCTCAACCGTCTCGCCGGGGCAGCGCGACCAGTTCTGGCGGCTCGGCATGCAGGTCGGGCTCAAAGCCGCGTACGACTGCGTGAAGGCGTTCTCGGAAACCGACTTCACCGCGGACCTTCAGGCGCTCGACGTCCCGATCTTCATCGCGCAGGGCGACGACGACCAGATCGTGCCGATCGCCGACGCCGCCCTGAAAGCGATCACACTGGTCAAGAACGGCACGCTCAAGGTCTACGCCGGCGCGCCGCACGGCATCGTGGGCGCCTACCAGCAGGAACTCGACAAGGACCTGCTCGAGTTCTGGCTGAGCTAGTCCATTCCGCCGGCCCAGCGCAGGCCGCGCTCGATCATCGTGCGACGAACCCACCGGGGTGAACGAGGAAACGGCCGCCGACCATGAGCTGGTAACGCGACGCCTCGTAACCGACAGCGAGCACCCCGCCGTGCCAACCGGCGAACCCGGCGCCCGCCTCGACCCGCTCGACGAGGCCGGCCTCCTGCTCGCCGGTGAACCGTCCGTGGGTCCAGCACTGGACGATCAGGTCGGCGGCGTCCATCGCGGACCGGTCGGTGTAGACGTCCAGAGAATCGGCGAGCCGCAGCTCATAGCCGTGCTCTTCGAGAAACGGCGCGAACAGCGACGTGGCGGCGACCGGCTCGTGCCCTTCCCAACCGCCGCAGACGATCAGAGCCCTCAAGGACAGTCGCACTCGGTGATCGGGATGATCACGTCAGAGCTGTCCCGCTCGGGCGGGAAGAAGGCATCGAAGCTGACCGCCACCCAGTCACCCACAGCAACCGGACGGGTCCACTCCATCTCGTATCGATCGCCGTAGTAGGCAACGGTCTTCTGCGCGGTGGGCTGGCCCTGGGGGATCGGGCTCCAATAGCCGATCGCGAGCAGATAACGGCCGTGGTCCTCGCCCGGGAAGTCCACCGTCGCCTCTTGCTTCTCCACGCGGAACCATTCGTCGAGCACGACCGTCTCGGGATTCGCTGCGTCGAGCGACGGAATGCCCTCGTCACAGACGACTTCAGCCAGCTTGTCGGCGCCGGCTCCCGGCTCGAACGGCTGACCGGCCAGTTTCATCCCGTTCTGCCACGGCTCGCCGCCACGCGTCGGGGGCGGCGACGCCACCTGGATGCGGCGGAACAGCGCGGGCGGGCTGTCGGCCCCGTCTGGCAGCGCGGGTGCGCTCGGGTATCCCAGCGGAGCCCCGAAGGAGAACCGCAGCGAATGGACACACGCACCATCCAGCTTGAACACAGCGTCGCTGAGGCCTACACCCATGACTCGCTCCCCATTGGCGACAGACGTGCGAGAGTGATGATTGATCCTCGACAGTAGGATCAGGAAGGTGGCAGCACAAGGAGTGACGCGGGAACATGGCGTTACCCAGTCATCACAGATCGTGAGTGAACTCTCCGCGACCTGGCGTTCTTATCTGCCCGAACATACGTTGAGGCTGCTGCTGACGGCTGACAGTGTCAGCAATCCGCCAGTTGTCCAGCACGCCGAGGCGGTTGTCCTCTACGCCGATGTCGTCGGTTTCACCGCCTTGGCCGAAAGCTTCGCGGGATCCGGCAGCTACGGCACGGAACAGCTCACCCGCATCATCAACCATTGGTTCGCGCTCACGGCCGATGCGATCGCCGCGTCCGGCGGCAGCGTCGTCGACTTCGCCGGTGACGCGCTGGTCGGAATGTTCGACTACACGCCCGCTACCGCTGCCACCGTGGCTCGCCGTGCGATCCGCTGTGCCGAGCTGATCCGGGAGGCCACCGCCGCGGTGGTTCCGGTGATCACGCCGGACGGCGCCCGCTCCCTGACGATCCGAGTCGGCCTCGCCTCCGGCCAGCTCCTGCTGATGCTGCTCGGCGACCCGGCGACTCGACTCCAGCACCTGATCGCAGGACCCGCCCTCGCCGACGCGATCGATGCGTTGCACCGCGCCGAACGGGGCGAGATCGTGGTCGATGCCGCTCTGCTGGAATCGGCGGAGCCGCTCGGAACGGCCGACCCTCAGTACACCCCACCGGCACCGCCTACCGGCGAGCTGGAGCAGCTTCTGGGACCCTTCCTGCACCCCGCGATCCGCACGAGGCTGCGATATGGACGGCACGAGCTGGTCAATGAACACCGCAAAGTCACGACCGCTTTCGTACGGCTACCCGACCTCGACGTCGGCAACCCCGCGTCGGTGGAGGCGCTGCAACGCTATCTGGCGGCTGGGGTCGCGATCATCGACCAATACGGAGGCCATCTGCGCCACCTGATGGCCGATGACAAAGGCACAATCCTCGTCGCCGTCTTCGGCACACCTGTCAGCTATGAGGACGACGAGGAACGAGCGCTCCGGTGCTGTCTCGAGCTGCTCGCCCTGGGCGGCGCTGACCGAGGTGGGGTCACCACCGGACCGGTCTTCTGCGGCGAGGTGGGCTCCGACATCCGAAGGGAGTACGCCGTCGTCGGTGACGCGGTCAATCTCGCCGCACGTCTCATGCAGGCGGCGCCGCCTGGTCACCTCCTCGTGGACAGAGCCACGTTCAAACAAGTCAGCGACGTCGCTGTCGCCGACGGCCCTATCGAGGTCGTCGCCAAGGGCAAGGCCGCACCGGTGCCGGCGTGGATCGTTCACGCGGTGCCGAACTCGGCGACGTCGAGTCCCCTGCCCTCCCCCGCACCGGGCGCGTTGGTCGGACGCTCGGCCGAGATGGCGAGCCTCCGTGCTCGAGTGCACGAGGCGCTGACGGGCCGCGGAAGCGTCGTCTGGCTTCACGGTGAGGCCGGCATCGGCAAATCTCGGCTGGCAGCCGAGGCCTGCCGCCTGGCCGGGACGCTCGGTTTCACCGGTTACGGCGACAGCTGCCGTTCGCACGGTACGAGCTCCAGTTATCTGGTGTGGCGGTCGATCTGGCGCGAACTGCTCCAGATCGACTCAACCATGTCCCTCGACCGGCAGCGCGAGGCGCTGACCGAACGCGTCGCTCGATACGACGGCACCGGCCAGCGAGCGCCATTGGTGGCCGCGGTCATGGATCTGCCGATGGACGACACCGACCTCACAGCCCAACTCGACCACGCCGGTCGGGACGAACTTCTGCGCTCCCTGTTGCTGGCGTGCCTGAGGGAGCGCGCCGCCGCCGGGCCACTGGTATTGCTGCTGGAGGACTGCCACTGGATCGATCCCGCCTCGCTCAGCCTTCTCGAACTGATCGTCGGACGGCTCTCCGAGCTGCCGGTGCTGCTGCTGGTCACCTCGCGCGAGCCGGCTCCCGGCAAACTGGCTGAGGCGAGGTACGTGGTTGACCTGCAGCTCACACAGATGGCCAGCACGGACGCCCGGCGGCTGGCCATGCTCCGGCTGCACGACCGGTACGGGCGATCCGCCGAGATCGCTGGCAAGCTGGTCGAGCAAATCGACGAGCGCGCCGGGGGAAACGCGTTCTACATCGAGGAACTGGTCGCCTACCTGCACGGTGGTGGCGTCGATCCGGCCGATCCGGCCGGATTGGCCGAATTGCACGTTCCCGGTAGTCTCCAGCGGCTCGTGATGGCTCGCATCGACCAACTCAACGACGACGAGAAGGCCGCAATCAAGGTGGCCAGCGTGATCGGCCGCCGATTCCAGCCGCCGTGGATCGCCTCGGTCTATCCGGCCGCCGGCTCGATCGCGCAGGTGGCGTCCAACCTGCGCCGACTGGACGCGCTCGATCTCACTCCGCGCGTCGGTATCGAGTCCGAGGCGGAGTTCCAGTTCAAGCACCCGATCACACAGGAAACGGCCTACCAGAGCATCACCTACGACACACGCGCCACCCTGCACGAGCGCGCCGCGATCTTCATTGAGGAGACCTTTTCCGACCGGCTCTCTCAATATGTCGATGTACTAGCTCATCACTACTCACACACTGAACGCCTCGACAAGCAGCGGCTCTGGTTCCGGGCGGCCGGCGACCGCGCCAAGGCGATCTTCGCGAACGAGACGGCGACCCACTACTACGAACAGTTGCTGCCACTCCTGCCCGAGGCTGAACAAGCGGCACTTCACATCGAGATCGGCACCGTGCATCACCACACGGGACAATGGAGCAAGGCCGAACGCCATTACCGGCTGGCAATGCGAGCCGCGAAGGCCACCAAGCGCCGCGAGATCGTCGCTGCCGGACAGCGCCAACTCGGCGACCTGCTCATGTACACCAGTTCACACGCCGAATCGGTGAGCTGGCTGGAGCGGGCTCTCGCCGGCTTCGAGCGTATCGGCGACGCTGCCGGACTGTCGCGAACGATGGACCGGATGACGTTCGTGCTCTTCCGCCAGGGCGAATACGGCGAGGCGATCGCGATGGCCGACCGGCACCTCGCGATGGCGACTGCGGCCGACGACCGGGCGGCGATGTGCGCCGCGTTGAATCACCTCGGCCTGTGCCTGCTCAACACCGGCAAGCCGGACGAGGCGATCGCGCACTTCCAACGAGCGTTCAGCACTGCGGAACAAACGCTCGACCGGCACTGGATGCTGGTCAGCGCGGGCAATCTGGGCTGGGCGTTCCAGCGCAACGCCGACCACGTGCAGGCCATCGCCTCATATCGACAGGCGCTGGACGTGGCGCATGACATCGGCGCACGACCCTCCGCGAGCATCACGGTCGGAAACATGGGCGAGATCTACCGCGCGGAGGGCGATTTCGCACGGGCTCGGGCATGCGCGATGCACTCGCTTTGGGTCGCTGTCGAACTACGCGATTGGATCCCCGTAGTCGATCAAGTGACCGGCCTGGGCGTGATCGCCGCCGCTGAAGGGCGCCCCGAGGAGGCACAGCGCCTGCTGGAGCGAGTCATCCCGCTAGCACGCGAGTTCGATGCTCCCTACTACCTGTGCGAGTCGCTCCATCGCCTGGCCAAACTGCACCTGAGCGGAGGTCGCCCTGCGGTGGCGGAGCGGCTGAACTCCGAGGCGCTGCGCGTCGCCGAGGAGCATGATGAGCGAGACACACAGGTGAACGCCTACCTCCTCGCGGTCCGTCTGCGCGTCGACAACGGTGAGATCGAGCCGGGGTTCGCCGCCGGAGCGCTACGCAAGGCAGCCGAACGATGGACCGAGCCCCACGAGGTGGCGGCGCTGCTCGATGCCGCCTGGCAGGCGGACCCCAACGACGACAACGCCCGGAGGACGGCCGCCGACATCTACGAGCGGCTGTACGCGCGAGCACCCAGCCTGGAGTACCGACACGCGTACCGGCGCCTCACCGGAGTGCGCCTGCCGCCCGGACCGCCGCTGCCTGCCCTTCCACAATGGATTGTGACGGACACTGGGCCTGACCTCGAGACGCTGCTCGAACGTATCGACCGGATGCCGCGCCACGACCGTAGGAACTAGTCGTCGAGGCTTTCGTCGCCGGCGAGCCGGCGCAGGGCCGGCAGGGACGGGGCGAAGGCGTAGACCGCGCCCGTCGTCGTCACGAAGCCGCCGTACGCCAGTTTGGGGATCTTGTCGACGACGGCGGCGGGGAGGCGCTCGGCGGCCTCGTCGGGGTTGGGGCCCAGCACCGGGTCGAAGCCGTCCCAGCGCTGTGGCTCGGCGGCGATCTTGCCGTACTTGGCCAGGTAGCTCGACGGGAACTCGGCGTTGCCGGCCCAGCTGCGCTGCACGGCCTCGAACTGGTCCTCGATGCTCGCCACGTACGAGTTGAAGACCATGCCGCGTTCTTGCCGGTCGGGGCGGGCGCGGTCGAACGGCGGGCCGAACGGGATGCCCCGGCGCAGCATCTTACGGCCGCGGTCGCGGAAGACCTCGTCGTCGCGCGGGTTCACCTTGCGGATGTGGGCGAACTGCGGCGTGGTCTGACCGCTCGGGTCGTTCTTGAAGCTGAAGTCGTTCCCCCCGGAAGGGGCGGCCGGGTCGGCCAGGGGCTTGCCGTCGAGGCTGCGGCCGACCGCGCGGGCGGCCACGTCCTCGGCTGTCTCGCCTGGGCGGCGCAGCGACTCCATCTTGTCCCACCAGCCTTGCGCGTCCTGGGTGAGGCGGCGGAACACCTGGAACGAGCCGCCCCGCATCCACGGCGCCGGGGCGGGGCGCGGCGCCGCCGTCGCGGGCCGGCGTTCGCCGGGGCAGCCGAGGATGAACTCACCCGGGGCGACGACCGACGCGGCCGGGAGCCCCGCGTCGTCGGCGAAGCCCTGGACGCCCGGCTGGGAGAGGCCGTCGACGAAGCCGAAGTGGTCGTAACGGCGGTCCTTGTCGTCGCGGTGGACCTTGCCGCGTTCGAGGTGGAGCACCTTGAGCCCGGCCGCGGCGGCCGCGTTCTCCTCGCGGCGGACGGCCTGCACGAGGGTCTCGTCGTCGCCGGCGGCGATGGTCAGCAGGGCGTCGACCGACGGGCCGAGGCCGCCCACGACCCACGACGCCGGGTCGCTGCGGCCGATGTCGCCGAGGAGCGCGGGTGTCGTGGTCACGCGGCCCTGGTCGTCGAGCCGGGGGCCGAGCGGGCCGCGCCAGAAGGCGTCGTAGCCGGCCAGGCGGTTCGCGGTCTCGGGGTGCAGCACGACCAGGCCGTTGGCGGTGAGCCCGACGTTGAGCAGGGACTGGCCGGCGTTGAACCGGGACGGCCCTTTGGGTGGCACGTCGTCGGTGCCGGCGACGCGGTCGGCGGCGCCGGTCAGCCACCGGCGGGCCCCGGCCCGGTCGTTGCTGAACGACAGGGCCAGGAACGCCTGGTGGCGGCCGCCGAAGGGGCGCAGGATGTTGCCCTGGATCTGCTGGGGATCGTCAAGCGGTGAGGTCGGCATGGTGAAGCGGCATCCCCTCGGTCGTTTCGGGCGCGACCGAGGGTAACGCCGATTGGTTACTGACCGGTCAGGACTGTCGTGATTCGGTCGGAGGGAATCGTGAGGGCCGGCCGGGCGGGCGTCACGAGCGGCGCGGGCCGGATCGTGCGGTCGACGAAGATCGCCCACCACAGGCAGAACATGGCAACCGTCCACACCTTGCGGGAGTTGTCGGCCACGCCGGCCCGGTGGTCGCTCAGCAGCTTCAGCACGTAGTCGACGTCGATCAGGTGGCGGGGCGCGGAGCCGGAGATCAGGCCGGCCACCCAGTCGCCGATGCCGCCCTTGAGCCACAGCCGGGTCGGGGTGGGGAAGCCGAGCTTTCGGCGTTCGCGCACCGACTCGGGGACGATCCCGCGCATCGCCTCGCGCAGCGCGTGCTTGGTCGTGTCGCTGTGCGGCGGCAGCTTCTGGTCGGTCGGCAGCCCGGCCGCGGCGGCGTACACGGCCTGGTCGAGGAAGGGCACCCGCAGTTCGAGCGAGTGCGCCATCGACATGCGGTCGGCCTTGGTGAGGATGTCGCCAGGCAGCCAGGTGTGCAGGTCGACGTACTGCATGGACGCCACGTCGTCGACGTCGGCGGTCTCGGCGTACAGGTGGGCCGTGATCGCCGTGTGCGGGTCGGAGGTGTAGCGCAGCAGTTGGGCCTTCTCGTCGGGCGAGAAGATGCGGGCGTTGCCGTAGTAGCGCTCCTCGATCGGGGTGGTGCCGCGCTCGAGGAAGCTGCGGCCGCGCACCCCCTCGGGGATGACGTGGGCGAGTTTGCCCAGGCCGCGCTTCATGCCGTCGGGCAGCCGCTCGACGCGGGACAGCGACATCGGCTCGCGATAGATGGTGTAGCCGCCGAACAGTTCGTCGGAGCCTTCGCCGGAGAGCACGACGGTGACGTAGCGCGACGCGGTCTGGGCCAGGAAGAAGAGCGGGATGAGCGACGGGTCGGCGACCGGGTCGTCGAGCAGATGCACGATGCGGGGCAGCTCGCGGATGACGTCGTCCTCGGTCACCACGGTCGGGGTCAGGCGTACGCCGAGCTGGTCGGCGGTGTCCTGGGCGATCTCGATCTCCGAGTAGCCCTCCTGGCCGAACCCGGCCGTGAAGACGTGCAGGTCGGGCTTGGCCTCGCGGGCCAGCGCGACGATCGCCGACGAGTCGACGCCGCTGGACAGGAACGCCCCGACCGGCACCTCGGCGTGCAGGTGCTGGTGCACGCTGTCGCGCAGCGCGTCGCGGATGGCCTGCTGGGCGTCCTCGGGCCGCAGGTGCAGCGGGCGCAGCTGCGGCCGGAAGTAGCGTTCCGTACGCAGGCCGCCACCCGGCGTCCACACCAGGCGGTGGCCGGGCGGGAGGCGCCGGATCTGGCTGTGCAGCGTCAGCGGGTCGGGAACGTACTGAAAAGTGAAGTAGTGGGCGAGCGCGTCCTTGTCGATCGCGGCGCCCGAGGCGGCGGCGAAGGGCAGCAGGGCCTTGCGCTCACTGGCCAGGAACAGCCCGTCGACCGTCTCGAGGATGTACATCGGCTTGATGCCGAACTGGTCGCGCGCCGCGTGCAGCGTGCCGGTCCACTGGTCGTACGCCGCGAAGGCGAACATGCCGCGCAGCCGGGGCAGCGCCGCCGGACCCCAGAAGTGGAACGCGGCCGCCAGCACCTCGCTGTCGCCGTCGGTGGCGAAGGTGGCGCCGTGGTCGCGGATCAGCTCGCTGCGCAGCTCACGGTAGTTGTAGATCTCGCCGTTGAACACCACGGTCCAGCGGTCCTTGTAGTGCACCGGCTGCGCCGCCTCGGCCCGGTCGATGATCGCCAGCCGCTTGAACCCGAACGCGGCGCCCTCGGCGAACTCGACGCGGGTGTCGTCGGGACCACGGTGGTGCATGGTCTCGAGCGCGGTCGCGAACGCGTCAGCCGTCGTCCGGTCGGGCACTCCGGCCCCTGGACGGCTGCTCACGAAGACGTTCAGCCCACACATGGGTTCCTCCCCTGTTCGATGCCGGGGAAAGGTAGGTCGGCTCCTGTGAAGAACTCATGCGCTCATCGCAAACGGTTCGGATCTTCACAGGAACCGCACATTCGTTGGCTGGAGTGGCAACGCCCGGTCACAATCGCGAACGTGACCGCACGTATCCTCGTGGCCGACGACGACCCGAAGCATGCCCAGCTCATCCGGCTTTACCTCGAGCGCGAGGGCCACCAGGTCATCACCGTCGGTGACGGTCGCGCCGCGCTGGACGCGGCGAGGGCCCGCAAACCCGACCTCGTGGTGCTCGACGTGATGATGCCGCTGGTCGACGGCCTCGACGTCTGCCGCATCCTGCGCGCCGAGTCGGACGTCGCGATCCTGCTGGTCACGGCCCGGTCGTCGGAGAACGACATGCTGCTCGGGCTCGACATCGGGGCCGACGACTACATGACCAAGCCGGTCAGCCCGCGCGAGCTGATGGCCCGGGTGCGGGCGCTGCTGCGCCGGGCCGGGGCGGCCGACGGGCCGTCGTCGATCGTGCGGGTGGGCGACCTCGAGGTCGACGCCGGCCGGTTCGAGGTACGGGTACGGGGTGAGGCCGTGACGCTGACGGCCAAGGAGTTCGGCATCCTCGAGCTGCTGGCCCGCGAGCCGGGCCGGGTCTTCACCCGCGGCCAGATCATCGACAAGACGTTCGGGTTCGAGCACGATGTCTCCGAGCGCACCGTCGACGCGCACGTGGTGAACCTGCGCCGCAAGATCGAGGAGGACCCGGCCGAGCCGCGTTACGTGCAGACGGTCTACGGCCGTGGCTACCGGATGGCCGAGCGGTGAGTTTCCGGCTGCAGATCTTCGTGCTGGTCACCCTGGTGGCGGCGACCGCGATCGGGGCGACGGCCTGGCTCACCCTCAACCTGACCTCGCGCGAGGTCACCGACGCCCTGGAGGCGCAGGCGCGGCACCGGGCCGAGATCGTGCAGGAGATCCAGCGGTACGGCCTGAGGCACGGGAACTGGCCCGGCGTGAACCGGCTCGTGGTCGACCTGTCCCGCCGCACCGGTCTGCACATCCGGGTGCAGACCTCGGAGGGCGAGGTGCTCAGCGACTCCGACGCCGAGGCCAAGCGCCCGATCGGGCCGGTGCAGGCCATCAAGTACGACATCGACCCGTTCCCGGCCCTGCGGCTCGCCCGCGGACCGCACCCCAAGGACCGGTCCGACGCCGAGCTCGCGAAGCTGGTCCCGGTCCCGAAGAACCTGTACGGCCCGGACCCGACCGACCTGGTCGCCGGCAGCCCGGCGGCGCTGGCCCTGCGGCAGGCCGCTCAGTACCGGGCCGGCCTCATCCTGGTCCGCTGCCTGCACGAGAGCACCGGCGAGGAACCGGCCCTGGGCCGCGACGAGGCTCCCTTCGTGACGCCGCAGCAGCTCAAGCGGTCACCCGACTGCCTGCGCCGGGCCACCGCCAAGGTGCTCGGCGACCGGCACTGGCTGCTCGGCTACTGGAACTACCTGATCTCCTGCGGCGACTCCCGGGGGCTGACCGAACCGGCCCGCACCAAGAAGGGCCTGACCTGCCTCAACGGCGCCTACATCGACACGGTCATCACCAGCTCGGCCGTGCCGCTCGAGCTCTACCTGGGCGGCCGCGGCTCGCTCACCGCGGCCGACTTCGGCCGGCCCGCCGTGGTCGGCGCCGCGGGCCTGCTGCTCATCACGCTGGCCGGCACGTTCCTGATCGCCCGGCAGGTCAGCCGCCCGGTGCGGCGGCTCACCGGGGCGTCGATCCTGCTCGCCGCGGGCCACCTCGACGCGCGGGTGCGCACCGACGGCCGCAGCGAGCTGGCCCAGCTCTCCCAGTCGTTCAACACGATGGCCCGCGCGGTGCAGGACAGCGAGGAGCGTCAGCGCCGGCTCATCGCCGACGTCGCGCACGAGATGCGTACGCCGTTGTCGAACTTGCGGGGTTATCTCGAGGGGCTCTCGGACGGCGTGATCGAGCCGGACCGGGAGCTCTTCGCGTCGCTGCACGAGGAGACGATGCTGCAGGGGCGCATCCTCGACGACCTGCAGGTGCTGGCCCTGGCCGAGGCCGGCGAGCTGGGCTACAGCCGTACGCCGACCGATCTGACCGACCTCGCGTCGTCCAGCGTCACCGCCCATCGAGCGGTGGCGATCGAGGCGGGCATCGAGCTGACCGCCGACGCCCCGCAGCCGGTGTGGATCGAGGCCGACCCCGACCGGATGCGCCAGGTTCTGGGCAACCTGCTGACCAACGCGATCCGCTACACCGATCGCGACGGGCGGGTGATCGTGCGGGTGCGGGCCGAGGGCGGCCGGGCGGTCCTGGAGGTGCGCGACACCGGTGTGGGCATCTCGGCCGGCGATCTGCCGCACGTGTTCGAAAGATTCTGGCGGGCCGACCCGGCTCGGCAGCGGGCCACCGGCGGCACCGGTCTGGGGCTGACGATCGCCCACCGGATCGTGACCGACCACGGTGGCCGGATCGAGGTCGTCAGCCAGCCCCACCTGGGCACGAACTTCACCCTCAGCTTCCCCCTGACCACCGTCTGACGGATCCGACGCATCGACGCTCGTGAGCGGAAAGCGCCCTCGCGGCTTTCGGCTGATGATGCAAAAGTTATGTAGGTCGATCGGAAAGTCTGGACAGGACCGTTCCGTAGTTCCTAACGTGAGCGTCACTACAGGAATGTTTCAGGTAGATGTCAGTTCCCCCGCTGGCTGCCTGAAGCACGCCTGTGCCACAGCAATCCCCGGCTGCGGCGCGGCGGCACGCGCCCCGCCTGGCGTATTCGATGTCAGGAAGGGACCACGTGAACAGACAGACCCGGACCCGTCGATTTACAACGATGGCAACGGCCTCCCTCCTCCTCTCCACCGTCCTCACTGTCGCCGTCGGACCGGCGACCCCGGCGGCCGCGGTCATCAACGCGGCCGATTTCCAGCAGGTGACCCTGGCCAAGGGTGTAGCCGAGACGGGCGAACCGATGAGCCTGGCCGTGCTGCCGGACCGCTCGGTGCTGCACTCGGCCCGCAACGGCACGCTGCGGCGCACCGACGCGAGCGGGAACACCGCCGTCGTCGCCAACATCCCCGTCTACACCCACGACGAGGAGGGCCTGCAGGGTGTGGCGGTCGACCCCGGCTTCGCCACCAACCGCTACATCTACCTGTTCTACGCCCCGCCGCTGAGCACCCCGTCGGGCGACGCCCCGGCCACCGGCACCTCGGCGACCTGGGCCACCTGGGCCGGCGTCAACCGGCTGTCGCGGTTCACCCTCAACGCGGACTTCTCGGTCAACATGGGCAGCCAGGTCAACCTGCTGGACGTGCCGACCGACCGCGGCCAGTGCTGCCACGTCGGCGGCGACATGGACTGGGACGCGGCCGGCAACCTCTACCTGTCGACCGGCGACGACTCGAACCCGTTCGACTCGGCCGGCTACTCCCCGATCGACGAGCGCACCGACCGCAACCCGGTCTACGACGCCCAGCGCAGCGCGGGCAACACCAACGACCTGCGCGGCAAGATCCTGCGGATCAAGCCGAACGCCAACGGGACGTACTCGGTCCCGTCGGGCAACCTCTTCGCGCCGGGCACGGCGAACACGAAGCCCGAGATCTACGCGATGGGCTTCCGCAACCCGTACCGGATCAGCGTCGACAAGGCCACCGGCGTCGTCTACGTGGGCGACTACGGCCCCGACGCCGGCACCACCTCGTCGACCCGGGGACCGTCGGGCCAGGTCGAGTTCAACCGGGTGACCGGGCCGGGCAACTACGGCTGGCCCTACTGCACCGGCACGAACACCAGCACCGAGACCTACAACGAGTGGAACTTCGCGACCAACGCGACCGGCGCCAAGTACAACTGCACCGGTGGTCCGACCAACAACTCGTTCCGCAACACCGGGCAGGGCACGTTGCCCCCGGCCCAGCCGGCCTGGATCCGGTACGCCGGTGACGCCGGCTCGCCGTCCGAGTTCGGCGGCGGTTCCGAGTCGCCGATGGGTGGCCCGGTCTACCGCTACGACGCGAACAACCCGTCGACCACGAAGTTCCCGCAGGTCTTCAACGGCAACTTCTTCGCCGGCGAGTTCGGCCGGGGCTGGATCAAGCCGATCGTGGTCAACGCGGACGGCACCCGGGGCGCGATCGACACGTTCCCGTGGAACGGCAAGCAGGTCATGGACGTGGCGTTCGGCCCGGACGGCGCGCTCTACGTCCTCGACTACGGCACCGGCTACTTCAACGGCGACGCGAACTCGGCGCTCTACCGCTACGACTATGTGGCCGGCGGCAACCGCGCGCCGACCGCGGCGGCGAGCGCGACCCCGACCTCGGGCTCCGCGCCGCTGACGGTCGCCTTCTCGTCGGCGGGCAGCAGCGACCCCGAGGGCGGCGCCCTGACCTATTCGTGGGCGTTCGGTGACGGCACCACGTCGACGGCGGCGAACCCGTCCAAGACGTACTCGGCCAACGGCAACTACACGGCCACGCTGACCGTGCGGGACCCGCAGGGCGCGACCGGCACCGCCAGTGTCCCCGTGACCGTGGGCAACACCGCGCCGCGGGTCACGATCAACGCCCCGTCGGCCGGGCAGCTCGCGTCGTTCGGTGACAGCATCCCGTGGAGCGTCACGGTCACCGACCCCGAGGACGGCACGATCGACTGCTCGCGGGTGACGATGGCCTACGTGCTCGGCCACGACCAGCACGGACACCAGATCACGTCGCAGACCGGCTGCTCGGGCACGATCGTCATCCCCACCGACGGGGAGCACGACGACGCCGCGAACATCTTCCCGATCTTCGACGCGTCCTACACCGACAACGGCGGCCTCGTCGGCAACGCCCAGAACATCCTCGCGCCGCGCAAACGGCAGGCCGAGCACTACAAGACGTCGCAGGGCGTCACCAAGATGACCAAGACGACGGCCGAGGGCGGGCAGACCGTCGGTGACATCCACAACGGCGACTGGATCCAGTTCGACCCGTACAAGCTGAACAACGCGACGTCGTTCACCGCCCGGGTCTCCTCGGCCGGCATCGGCGGCACGCTCCAGGTGCGTACGGGATCAGCCACCGGCACGGTCATCGGCTCGGCGGCGGTCACGTCGACCGGGTCGTGGGACACCTTCGTCAACGTCACCGGGTCGATCAGCGGGGCGCCGGCCGGCACCACGTCGCTCTACCTGACCTTCTCCGGCGGCACCACGGGCGCGCTGTTCGACCTGGACAGCTTCTCGTTCGCCACCGGCACGGCGCAGAGCCTGCTCTCGCTGAACAAGACGGCCACCGCCTCGAGCACCGAGAACGCCACCTACCCGGCGTCCGCGGCGGTCGACGCCAGCACCACGACCCGCTGGTCGAGCGCGTTCTCGGATCCGCAGTGGATCCAGGTCGACCTGGGCGCGACCTACACGGTCTCCCGCGTACGCCTGCTGTGGGAGGCGGCCTACGGCTCGGCCTATCAGATCCAGACGTCCACGAACGGCACCACCTGGGCCACCCCTCGAACGGTGACCGGCGGCAACGGCGGCGAGGACGACAACACGGGCCTGAGCGCGCAAGCTCGGTACGTGCGCATCAACGGCACCGCGCGGGCCACCGCGTGGGGCTACTCGCTCTTCAATTTCGAGGTGTACGGCAGCTGATCCTTCCCCCATGGAGTGGGCGCTCGTTCCCCCAAGCGAGCGCCCACTTCCCCCCAACCAAGGAGGCTTCATGCGCAAGCTCCTGGCCGGCGCGGTGACCCTGGTCGCCCTCGCCGCCTGCACCTTCACCGCGTCGTCCCCGGCGAACGCCGCCGACGCGCCCTACGACGTGCTGGTCTTCAGCAAGACAGCCGGGTTCCGGCACGACGCGATCGCGACCGGCATCCAGACCATCCGTGATCTCGGCGCGGCCAACAGCTTCACGGTCACCGCCACCGAGGACGCGAACGCTTTCACGACGTCCAACCTTTCCCAGTACGAGGCCGTGGTCTTCCTCAACACCACCGGTGACGTGCTCAACTCCACCCAGGAGACGGCCTTCGAGTCGTACATCCGGGGCGGCGGCGGGTTCGTCGGCGTGCACGCGGCGGCCGACACCGAGTACGGCTGGGGCTTCTACGGCCAGCTCGTCGGGGCCTACTTCAACTCGCACCCGGCGATCCAGCAGGTCACCTCGCGCGTGCAGGACCGCGGGCACGCCAGCACCGGGCACCTGCCGCAGTCGTGGACCCGCACCGACGAGCTCTACAACTACTCCACCAACCCGCGCAGCAGCGCGCACGTGCTGGCCACACTGGACGAGTCGACGTACTCGGGCGGCAACATGGGCAGCGACCACCCGATCGCCTGGTGCAAGACGATCGACAGCGGACGCTCCTGGTACACCGGCTTCGGGCACACCCAGGCCACGTACTCCGAGGCGAACTTCCGCAACCACCTGCTGGGCGGCCTGCGCTACGCGTCGAACCGCAGCAAGGCCGACTGCCGCGTCGAGACCGGTTACACCTCGATCTACAACGGCAGCACGACCGGCTGGTCGCAGGCCGGGCCGGGCAGCTTCACCAACACCGACGCGACCCTGACGTCGACCGGCGGCATGGGCCTGCTCTGGTACAACGCCAAGCAGTACACGTCGTACTCGCTGAAGGCCGACTGGAAGCTCACCGGCGACAGCAACTCGGGCATCTTCGTCGGCTTCCCCAACCCGGGCAACGACCCGTGGGTGGCCGTCAACCAGGGCTACGAGATCCAGATCGACGCCACCGACGCGGCCGACCGCACCACCGGCGCGATCTACACCTTCAAGTCGGCCGACCTGGCCGCCCGCGACGCCGCGCTGAACGCGCCCGGCGAGTGGAACACCTACGAGCTGCTCGTCGAGGGTCAGCGGATCCGGGTCTACCTGAACGGCCGTCTGATCAACGACTTCACCAACACCGACCCGAACCGTAACCTGGACGGTTATATCGGCCTGCAGAACCACGGGGCCGGCGACACGGCGGCGTTCCGCAACGTGCGGGTCAAGGAACTGACCGGTCAGCCGCCGGTCAGCAATCTGGCCCTCAACAAGGCGGCCACCGCCTCCAGCACCGAGAACGCGTCCTACCCGGCCTCGAACGCGGTCGACTCGTCGGCGACGACCCGCTGGTCGAGCGCCTTCAGCGACCCGCAGTGGATCCGCGTCGACCTGGGCGCGACCTACAACATCAACCGCGTACGCCTGCAGTGGGAGGCGGCCTACGGCTCGGCGTACCAGATCCAGACCTCGCCGGACGGCAACACGTGGACGACCCAGCGGTCGATCACCGGGGCCAACGGCGGCGAGGACGACCACACCGGGTTGAGCGCTCAGGCCCGGTACGTCCGCATCAACGGCACTCAACGGGCCACGGCGTGGGGCTACTCGCTCTTCGCGTTCGAGGTCTACGGCAACTGATCCACAGCAACAACTGATCCACGGCAACAACGAAAAGAGGGTTCGGATGACGACCGGCGTGTGGTTGATCGGAGCACGAGGATCTGTGGCGGTGACCTGCATGGTCGGGGCCACCGCACTACGCGCCGGGCTCGCCGAGCCGCTCGGTTGCGTCACCGAGCTGCCGGAACTGGCCTCCGCGGCCGTTCCGGGGCTGGCCGAGCTGGCGTTCGGCGGGCACGACATCAGCGACCTTCCGCTCGAGAAGAAGGTCGAGGACCTGGTCGCCGCCGGCGTGCTTCCCGCACGCCCGGCGGCGGCCGTCGCCGACAAGCTGGCGGCGCTGGAGCGCGAGCTGCGCCCGGCGCCGGTGGCGGCCACCCAGCTCGAGGTGGCGCGGCTGGTCGCGCAGGACATCGACGACTTCCGGCGCCGCCGGGGCCTGGAACGGGTCGTGGTCGTCAACGTCTCGTCGACCGAGCCGGTGCCGGCGGCCGACCCGGCGTTCGAGAATCTGGCCACGCTGGAGGAGGCGCTGGCCGAACGAACCGTGCTGCCGCCCAGCTCGCTCTACGCGTACGCGGCCTTCCTCGCGGGCTGCTCCTACGTGGACTTCACCCCGTCGACCGGTGCCCGCCTGCCCGCCCTGCGCGAGCTGGCCGGCCGGGCCGGGCTCCCCTACGCCGGGCACGACGGCAAGACCGGCGAGACGCTGGTCAAGTCGGTGCTGGCGCCCATGTTCGCGATGCGCAACCTGCGCGTGCGCACCTGGTCGGGCACCAACCTGCTGGGCGGCGGCGACGGCGCCAACCTGGCCGACCCGGCCGCCAACGCCGCCAAGGCCGGCAGCAAGCAACGGGTGCTGGCCGAGACCCTCGGCTACCAGCCGCAGGGCAGCAGCCACATCGAGTACGTCGACGACATCGGCGACTTCAAGACCGCCTGGGACCTGATCACCTTCTCCGGGTTCCTGGGCACGCGGATGAAGATGGAGTTCTCGTGGCACGGCTGCGACTCCGCCCTCGCCGCGCCGCTCGTGCTCGACCTGGCCCGGCTCACCGCCGCCGCGCAGGCCGCCGGGCGCAGCGGGCCGCTGACCGAGCTGGCGTTCTTCTTCAAGGACCCGATCGGCGACGTGCCGCACGACCTGGCCGGCCAGTGGGCCGCGCTGGTGGCCTTCGTGCGGGGGCTCGATGAGCCTGCGTGACCTCGCGGAGCTCGTCCGCGCCCCGGCCGCCCTCTCGGTGCCCGGCGACACCGTCGCCGGAGCGGCCGCGAGCGGCGGCCCCCGGCCGTCCACGCCGGGGCTGATCGCGGCCTCGGTGTGCCTCTACTGGGGTGGCATGGCCGCCAACGACTGGGCCGACCGCGAGCTCGACGCCACCGAACGACCGGAGCGGCCGATCCCGTCCGGACGGGTCTCGCCCCGGCAGGCGCTGCTCACCGCGGCCGGGCTGACGGCGGCCGGGGTCGGCATCGCCGCCCTGGCCGGCGGGCGCAAGGCGGCCGCGGTCGCGGCCCCGCTGGCCGCCGCGGTCTGGGCCTACGACCTGTGGGCGAAGAACACGCCCGCGGGGCCGGCCGTGATGGCCGCCTGCCGCGGGCTCGACGTGCTGCTCGGCGCGAGCGGAGGCCGTCTGCGCCCGGCGGTGCCGGCGGCCCTCACGGTCGCCGCGCACACCTACACGGTCACCGCCCTCTCACGGCACGAGGTGCACGGCACCACGCCGGCGCTGCCGCTCACCACGCTGGCCGGAACCGTCGCGCTGGCCGCGACGGCGGCGGGCCGGCGACCGGGGCCGGCCGGGTTGCTGGCGGGCTGGTACGCGGCCGGTTACGGCCGGGCGCAGGCCCGCGCCGCGGCCGAACCCACCGCCTCGAACGTGCGCGCGGCCGTCGGCGCGGGCATCACCGAACTGCCGGGACTGCAGGGCGCCTTGACGGCGAAGGCGGGCTCACCGGCGTACGGGATAGCCGTTGCTCTTATCGCGCCGCTCGCCCGGCGCCTGGCGCGGAAGGTGTCGCCCACATGAGATTCGGCTACGGGACCAACGGGTTCACCAACCATCGGCTGACCGAGGCGCTCGAGGTCATCGCGGAGCTCGGGTACGACGGGGTCGCGCTCACGCTCGACACCAACCACCTCGACCCGTTCGACGGGGAGCTGGCCCGGCGCACGGCCGTCGTCGCCGCCGACCTGCAGCGGCTCGGCCTGGGCGTCGTGATCGAGACCGGCGCCCGCTATCTGCTCGACCCGTGGCGCAAGCATTCGCCCACGCTGATGGACGACGACCCGGCCAAGCGCCTCGAATATCTGCGGCGGGCCGTACGGGTCGGGGCCGATCTGGGCGCCGAAGCCGTCTCTTTCTGGGCCGGAATAGGCCCGGCCGATCGCTGGGACCGGCTGGTCGACGGCTGCCGGCAGATCGTCGACGTCGCGGCCTCATCAGACGTGACGCTCGGGTTCGAGCCGGAGCCGGGCATGCTCGTGAACGACATCGCCGACTGGCAGCGCCTGCACGCCGACCTCGGGGAACCGGCCAACTTCGGCATCACGCTCGACATCGGGCACTGCCGCTGCCTCGAGCCGATCCCGGTCGCCGACTGCGTGCGGGCCGTACGCGAGCACCTGGTCAACGTGCAGATCGACGACATGCGACGCGGGGTGCACGAGCACCTCGAGTTCGGCACCGGCGAGATCGACTTCCCGCCGGTGCTGGCCGCGCTGGCCGACTACCCGGGGCTGATCTCGGTGGAACTGCCGCGGCACGGCCACGCGGCGCCGACGATCGCCGCGCAGTCCCTGGACTTTCTGCGGAACGCAGCCAAGGAGGCCACCCATGACCACATTGGATGAGTTGCGCGGCGCACTCGGGCCACGGATCGAGGAGGACCTGGGCCGCGGCCCGGCCTCGGTCGCCGGCCTCTTCCCCGCGGCGGGCCGCCGCTACGGCCACTCTCCCCTGACCGACGGCTGGACGGCCGACGAGGCGGCGCGGGCGGTGCTGCTCTCGGCCGTGTCACCCGACGAGATCGCCGAGGTCTACCGCTACGGGGACACGGCCGAGAAGCTGGCCGTGCTGAAAGCGCTCCCCCTGCTGCCGATCGGCGCCGAGGCGGTGCCGTTGCTCGAGGACGCGCTGCGCACGAACGACACCCGGCTCGTCACCGCGGCCCTCGGCCCGTACTCGGATCATCTCGGCCAGGAGGCGTGGCGCCAGGCCGTACTCAAGTGCGTCTTCATGGGGGTGCCCCTGAAGGCCGTGCACCGGCTCACCGAACGCGCCGACGACGAACTGGGCGCCATGCTCCGGGCCTTCGCCCACGAACGTCACGCCGCCGGCCGCGACATGCCGCCCGACGCGCTCGCCCTGCTCGCCCTCAAGGAGGCCTGATGCGCATCTTCGACCCGCACATCCACATGACGTCGCGCACCACCGACGACTACCAGCGCATGGCCGAGGCCGGGGTGAAGGCGATCGTCGAACCCGCCTTCTGGCTCGGTCAGCCGCGCACCGGCCCGGGCTCGTTCACCGACTACTTCGACTCGCTGATCGGCTGGGAGCCGTTCCGGGCCTCGCAGTTCGGCATCAAGCACCACGCCACGATCGCGCTGAACCCGAAGGAGGCCAACGACCCGCGCTGCCGTCCGGTCCTCGACCTGCTGCCCCGCTACCTGGCCAAGGACGGCGTCGTCGCGGTCGGCGAGATCGGGTACGACTCCATGACGCCCGCCGAGGACGAGGTGTTCGCAGCCCAGCTCTCCCTCGCCCTCGACCACGACCTGCCGGCGATGGTGCACACGCCCCACCGGGACAAGGCGCGCGGCACCCAGCGCAGCCTCGACGTCGTGAAGGAGTCGGGCATCGACCCCGGCCGGGTGCTGCTCGACCACCTCAACGAGGTCACCGTGGCGGCCGCCCGCGACGCCGGGGTGTGGGCCGGGTTCTCCATCTATCCCGACACGAAGATGTCGCCGGACCGGATGGTGACGATCCTGCGCGAGTACGGCCCCGAACGCGTCCTGGTCAATTCGGCGGCCGACTGGGGCAAGTCCGACCCGTTGCTGACCCTGCGGACGGCCGAGGCGATGCTGGCCGCGGGCTTCGACGAGGACGACGTCGATCGGGTGCTGTGGCGCAACCCGGTCGAGTTCTACTCGCAGTCGGGGCGGCTCGACCTCACCGACGTCGAGGCCGGACCGACCTTCGCCGGGAACTCGATCCTGCGCGGAGGCAGCTGATGCATCTCAGCTACTGCACCAACGTGCACCCGGCCGAGGACCTCGCCGGCATTCTCGAACAGCTCGACACGTACGCCCAGCCGATCCGGCAACGGCTCGGCACGGACGTGCTCGGTCTGGGCTTATGGCTGGCCGCCCCGGCCGCGGCCGAGCTCGCCGCCGACCCCCGATCGCGTCGCCGGCTGCGGCAGGAACTCGACGCGCGCGGCCTCGAGGTCGTCACCCTCAACGGCTTCCCGTACGAGGCGTTCCAAGCGCCCGTGGTCAAGCACGCGGTCTACTACCCCGACTGGACGTCGCGTGATCGGCTCGACTACACGCTCGGCCTGGCCCGCATCCTGGTCGACCTGATGCCGGACACCGCGTCGTACGGGTCGATCTCGACCCTGCCGCTGGCCTGGCGCACGCCGTGGGACGTCTCTCGCGCGGATGCCGCCCGCCGGCACCTCGACGAGCTGACCCGTGGGCTCGACGCGATCGCCGGGGAGACCGGCCGGCTGATCCGGGTCGGGTTCGAACCCGAGCCGGGCTGCCTCATCGAGAACACCACGCAGGCCGCGCGACTGCTGGCCGGCACCGACCCGCGCTACCTGGGCGTCTGCCTTGACCTGGCCCATCTCGCGTGTGCGTGGGAGAACCCGGCCGAGGCGCTCGACCGGCTGCGCACGGCCGGGGTCCCGGTGGTGAAGACGCAGGTGTCGGCGGCCCTGCAGGCCGATGACCCCCTCGCCACCGAGGACGTGCTGAGGGCGTACGTGGAACCGCGTTTCCTGCATCAGACCCGCACGGTGCTGGGCGGGGCGACCGACGACCTCGACGCGGCCCTCGACGAGAAGCTGCCCGGGCCGTGGCGCATCCACTACCACGTACCGCTGCACGCCGCCCCGGCCGCGCCGCTCACCTCGACGGTGCCGGTGTTGCGCGAGGCGATCCATCAGCTCCTCAGCGCGCCCGGACCGCGCTGCGAACATTTCGACGTCGAGACGTACACCTGGGGTGTTCTGCCGGAGGACCAGCGGCCTGCCGACGCCGCCGGACTCGCCGACGGGATCGCGGCCGAACTGGCCTTCGCCCGGGACCTGCTGGCCGCGGAGGTGGCTGCACGATGACTCAGCTTCTGGTGCTCGACGTGGTCGGGCTGACCCCACGCCTGCTCGAACACATGCCGCGCCTGCGGGCCATCGCCGAGCGCGGATTCCAGGCCCCTTTGGGCACGGTGCTGCCCGCGGTGACCTGCTCGGCCCAGTCGACGTTCCTGACCGGCGCGATGCCGTCCGAGCACGGGATCGTGGGCAACGGCTGGTACTTCCGCGACCTCGGCGAGGTCTTCCTGTGGCGGCAGCACAACGGACTCGTGGGCGGCGAGAAGATCTGGGACGCGGCCCGCAAGGCCCGGCCCGGCTACACCGTGGCCAACGTCTGCTGGTGGTATGCGATGGGCGCGCAGGTCGACTGGACCATCACGCCGCGCCCGATCTACCGCGCCGACGGCCGCAAGGAGCCGGACTGCTACACCTATCCGCCCGAGCTGCACGACGAGCTGCCCCAGTTCCCGCTGTTCACCTATTGGGGGCCGGGCGCGGGCATGCCGTCGTCGCAGTGGATCGTGCGGGCGGCGCAGCACCTCGTGCGCACCCGCAACCCCGATCTCACCCTCGTCTACGTGCCACACCTCGACTATGACCTGCAGCGTTTCGGCCCGTCCAGCCCTGAGGCGGCGGCCGCGGCGGCAGCGTTGGACGCCGTGCTCGGGCCGCTGCTCGACGACGCGTTCGTTCGCGACATCACGGTGGTGGCGCTTTCCGAGTACGGCATCACGGACGTGAGCAAACCGGTCGACATCAACCGGATGCTGCGCCGTGAAGGGCTGCTCAACGTCCACACGCAGGACGGCATGGAGTATCTCGACCCGTGGACCTCGCGGGCCTTCGCGGTCGCCGACCACCAGGTCGCCCACGTGTACGTGCGCGATCCCGGTGACCTGCCGGCCGTGGCCAAGCTCTGCTCGGCGTTGCCCGGTGTCGAGGCGGTGCTGGACGACGAGGGCAAGGCCTCGCACGGTCTTGACCACTCGCGTGCGGGCGATCTGGTGCTCGTCTCCGACCCGGACGCGTGGTTCACGTACTACTACTGGCTCGACGACGCGCACGCCCCCGATTTCGCACGGGTCGTCGAGATCCACCGCAAGCCCGGTTACGACCCGGCCGAGCTGTTCTTCGACCCGGCCGACCCGGGCGGGGCCAAGCGGCGGGCGGTCGCGGCGGTCGCCCGCAAGAAGCTGGGCCTGCGCTATGTGATGAACGTGGTCGGTCTCGACGAGGGGGCCCGGGCGGTCCGAGGCTCGCACGGGCGGCTGCCCGACGATCCGCTCGACGGCCCGGTGCTGCTGTGTTCAGACCCTTCGGGCGTACGTGACGAGGTCGCGGCCACCGAGGTCAAGGGTCTGCTGCTCGGCCTCGCGGGACTGTCGTCATGACCCTCGAGGCGACCCGCACCCCGCCCGCGGCCGAGCTGAGACAGCGGGTCGACCGGGCCCTCGCCGAGTTCATCGACCGGCAGGACCCGGCCTGGCCGGACGGCGCCCCGCGTGGCGCGCTCGACAGTCTGCGCCGGTTCATCCTGGCCGGCGGCAAGCGGCTGCGGCCGACGTTCTGCTACTGGGGCTGGCGTGGAGGCGGAGGCGACGACTGCCCCCAAGTGGTCAACGCCGCGGCCGCGCTGGAACTGTTCCACGCGTTCGCGCTGATCCACGACGACATCATCGACGGCAGCGACCGGCGGCGCGGGGAACCGTCCATGCACCGGTTCTTCGCCACCCTGCACGACCGGCACTCGTGGCGCGGCGACTCGTCGGCCTTCGGGCGCAACACGGCCCTGCTCTGCGGCGACCTCTGCGCGGCCTGGGCCGAGCAGATGTTCCACGAGTGCGGGCTGCCCATACGGCAGATCCACCAGGGCTATCAGGCGTTCGCGCTGATGCGCACCGAGGTCATCGCCGGGCAGTACCTCGACCTGGTCTCCGGGGTCGGGGACGGCTCGGTGGCGAGCGCGCTCACGGTGATCCGGATGAAGGCGGCCCGCTACACGGTCACCCGGCCGCTGCAGATCGGCGCGTGCCTGGCCGGCGCGCCGAAGGCCCTGTACGCGTCGTTCGTGGACTTCGGTGATCCGCTGGGCGACGCGTTCCAGTTGCGCGACGACGTGCTCGGCGTCTTCGGCGACCCGGCCATCACCGGCAAGTCGACCCTGGACGACCTGCGCGAAGGCAAGCCGACGGTGATGATGGCCCTGGCCCGCGACGCCGCGTCCCGAGCTCAGTCGGCCCAGCTTGCGACGTCCTTCGGCAATCCCTCGCTGGACGCCGACGGTGCGGCTGACCTGCGCACCATCATCGTGGAGACGGGGGCACTGGCCCAGATCGAGCAGATGATCCGCGTACGCGCCGAGGCCGCCCTCACCGCCCTCGACGCCGCGCCGCTCGACGCTACGGTGCGCAAGGCCCTGACTGAGCTGGCCACCGCGGCGGTCGATCGCTCGCTCTGATCCACTTCGCTCCGTCCGGGCCTCATTCACCCGGACGGGGCGGAGGCGGGTGCGCAAGTCGTACAGTTGCTGCGTATAGCGGACATCTGTGGGTTGGGGTGAGCCGTCATGGCCCCGGGAACAAGTCACAACACCGTCCAGCGCTCCGTACTCGAGACCGACGACTTCGACGAGGCGTACGAGTTCCTTCGCGCTGCCTACACCGACCATCGGCTGCGCAGTCCGCGGCCGCCGCCCGGGTTCCGGTTCCGCTCCCGGTTCGCGCAGGCCGACGGCCTCGCGGTCGACGTGCTGACGCACGGCGCCACCCTCAAGGTGAACGCCGACCCGTTCCCGCACGTCATGATCCTGCTGTTCCGCCAGGGCCGCTACGAGGTGCGCACGCAGCACGAGGAAGCGAGGTTCGCCGCCGGCGACGCCCTGTTGTTCCCGCCCGGGGTGGCGTTCGACGCGTCCTGGGACCGCATCAAGTTCGCGCTGGTCCGTTTCCCGATCGCGGTAGCCGAGCGGGTCGCCGCCCGTCACGGGGTGAAGCCGGCTGACCTGCGATTCGACTCGATGACTCCGGTGTCGGCGGCACTGGGCCGACAGTGGACCACCACCTCGGACTACCTGGCCCGCAGCTTCGCCGGACCCGATCCGATGATCACCCATCCGCTGGTGCGGTCGGCCACCGCCGAGGTCGCCGCGGCCACGGCGCTGGCCGTCTTCCCCAACACGACCATGACCGTCGACTACCTCTCCGGCCCCGGCCGGGTCGAACCGGCCGCGATCCGGCGGGCGGTCGCCTTCATCGACACACACGCCGACCAGCCAGTCACGATCGACGACATCGCAGCAGCGGCCGGGGTGGGCGTACGCGCGTTGCAGGCCGGCTTCGCCCACCACCGCGACACCACCCCCGGCGGCTACCTTCGGCGGGTGCGGCTGGAACGCGTCCACCGCGAACTGCAGGCGGCCGACGCGACGCTCGGCGACACGGTCGGCAAGATCGCCCGGCGGTGGGGATTCGGCAACCTCGGCCGGTTCGCCGTCGACTACCGCAAGACCTACGGCCGGTCGCCGAGCCGGACCCTGCGAACGTGAGGGGCGCCGATGGACGCGAACACACCGCGGACGACCTCGCACGAACTCGCCGGCGCGGAAGCGATCGAGCAATTCCTCACCGCCGCGTACGGAACCTCCATGCGCATCGCCGGCGAAGGCGAGCGGCAATTGCTGCACCACCAGCGCTCCGACGCCGGGTTCTTCGCCGTGGAGAGCGCCTACCAGACGGCCCGCCTCTCCTTCCGGGTCGAACCGCTCCACGCGCTCATCATCACCCGCACCATCACCGGGCGCGTGGACCGCTCCACCGAGGGCGCCGAAACCCGGTACGGCGCGGGTGACCTCTACATCATCAGCCGCCCCGACCGGCCGCACACCACCCGATGGCAGGCCGGCCAGGTGGAAAGCTGCATCCTCGACCCCGGGTCTCTCGAATTGCTGGCCGCTCCCGCGCCCGGCCGCCGCCCGGCGTCGATCCGCTTCACCGGCCTCGACCCGGGCTCACCTGAACTGGCCCGCCGCTTCTGGCAGGTCCGCACCTACGTCGCCGAGGTGGTGGCCGACCCGGCCGCCGCCGGCGCGCCGCTGCTGCTGGCGGGCGCGGCCCGATTGCTCGCCGCGGCGGTCCTGGTCACCTTCCCGAACACTGCCCTCATCGACCCGACCATCGAGGACCGCCACGACGCCACCCCCCGAACCCTGCGCCTGGCCATGTCCTACATCGACGACCACGCGGCTGAGGACATCAGCGTCGCCGACATCGCGTCGGCGGCCAGCGTGAGCATCCGCGCTTTGCACCTGGCCTTCCGGCGGCACCTCGCCACCTCGCCCACGGCCCATTTGCGCCGCGCCCGGCTGGCCCACGCCCACGCCGACCTGATTGATGCCGATCCCGCCGACACTACGGTGGCCGCGGTGGCGGCCCGGTGGGGGTTTGCTAGTAACAGCCGGTTTGTCGCGTCGTACCGGGGCACTTTCGGAGTGACCCCGCGAACCACCCTGCAGCGCCGGTAGCAGGGCGGCCGCCGGGTTGCCGGCGCGACCCGTCACGGCGGTCACTGGTCGCGCGACACGAAACAATCACGGAAGACGGGCCCCAGCCCCACGACCGCAACGGGCCGCGCAGAGCCGAACCACGACGGCGACCCGCCTGGAAAGCCCCGCAACCACAGGAACACCGCGTAGAGCCGCACCCGGGACAAGCCACGACGGTCCCGGCCTGGGCGGCCCCGCGACGGCCCTCTTACGTGAGGTCGAACGTGTACTCGGCGCGGTGGACCTGGCCGGCGATCTGGAACTCCAGGTAGGCGCGGTAGCGGGCGTTGCCCGGGATCGAGACGGCGAACTTGATGGCGCCGTCGACCAGTTCGGCCTCGGGGTGGACGTGCACGTAGCCCAGGTCGCCCTCGCGCAGCACGACCAGGTGGCCGAAGGCGCCCAGGTAGCGCTCCAGGGTGGCCGGGCCCGGCGCCCCGCTGCGGGCGACCCGGAAGAGCACGGGCGCGGTCATTCCGGCCTGCGGGGTTCCCTCCATCGTGGCCGTGAACGGGCCGGCCTGTGCCTTGAGCGCGGGCGGGGGCAGAGCCACCTCGGTCGCGGCTCCGGGCACGAGATGATCGATGCCCAGGACCAGGGGAATCGACGTTCCCTGGACGGTTTCGACGGTGAAGTCGGCGAAGACGCGGTAGGTGCCGGGCTTCGTGAGCTTCAACGGCACCGACCACACGCCGTCGGCTGACATGGTCGGGTGCAGGTGCTGGAAGCCGTCCAGGCCGCGGCCCACGACGACCAGGTGCAACGCCTTGTCGTGCACCACGGAGAAACGGGTGGCCGGCTGCCGGTCGGCGCCGACGATACGGAAGGCGTAGTCGATCGTGCTGCCCGCGGCCTGCGTACGCCGGACGGGCTGCAGGACGTAGCCGGTGGAGCTGACCGTCGTCCCCAGCGCTTCGACCGAGGCTTCGCCGCCGGCCGTCCCGCCGTGCTGGTGGCCGCCGGGCATCACTGCCTGCGGGGCTGCCGCCGGGGGCGCCGGAGCGGCCGGGGTCTGTGCGCGGGCTGTTGTGCGGCCGAGCGCATAACCGCCGATCAGAGCCACGACGACCCCGCCGACCGCGATCGGCACGACCGGGATGGCGTTGCGGCGGCGCCAGAGCGCGACACCGGCCACCGCCACCGCCACGGCAGCCGCACCCCCGAGCCAGGCCGGGAGATTGTTTTCCTCTGCCTTGGGAGCAGCGGCGGGCGGGGCCGCCGCCGGGGCCGGGGCCGTGGACGAAGGCGCGGCTGCGGGCGGCACCGCCTTGCCGGAGAGCGCCGGGTCGGCCTGGTTGGTCGGCGGCGTCCAGCCTGATGGCGCGGGCGTCGTCGGTCCGGTGTATTTGAAGGTCACCGTGCCGTGCACCGAGTCGCCGTCCGACGCCCGGGACAGGTAGTCGATCTTGTATTCACCGGTCGCCGGGAAGTGGGCGACGGCCACGCGCGCCGGGAAACCGGTCGTGTACTGCCGCGGCTCGAATTTGCCGTTCTCCATGAAGTATTCGGTGACGGGTGTGTCGAGCGGTCGCGCGCTGCCGTGCTCCCAGCCGTTGTCGACCCGCGCGCCGGCCGGCGACGTGATCGTGAAGTAGGCGTTGTCCGGCACCTGCTCGGTGAAGTAGAGCTCCACGCTGCCCATCGGCGCGGTGACCGTGGCGTTGTTCTTCGGGTTGGACATCGCCAGCGTGCCGTGGGCCGACGCCGGGGCCGGCACGGCAAGGACGACCACCACCGCGGCGACGGCAGTGAGCAAGAAACGACGGACAGCTCCCATCGCTCAATCCTCAAGCCCTGGCGCTTTTAGTCAAGGCATCGAGATCTTTTTATTTTGACGGAAGAAGTCCGGCCAGTGACGGGGCCGGCCGATAGGCGGCGATCTCGTTCGCCGGCATCGGCCGGCCATAGTGGTAGCCCTGGGCGTAGCGGTAGCCGAGCCGCACCAGCTCGGCGGCCTGCTCGGCGGTCTCGACGCCCTCGGCCACCGCGCGCAGGCCCAGCCCCTCGCAGATGCCGATCAGGGCGGCCACCACGACGGCCTGCTGTCCGCCCTCGGTGACATCGTCCACGAACGACTTGTCGACCTTCAGCACATCGGCCGGGCACGTACGCAGCAGACCCAGCGACGAGTGCCCAGTGCCGAAATCGTCGAGAGCGATCTGTACGCCCAACGCGGCGATCGCCCGCAGCTCGGTCAGGGCGGCCCCGCCGTCGAAGACCGCCGTCTCGGTGACCTCGACCGTAAGCACCCCGGGCGGCAGTCCGGTGCGGTCGAGCACGGCCGCGACCTCCTGCGCGAAGCCCGCCTCACGCAACTGGCGGGCCGACACGTTCACGGTCACCGTCCGCGGGGCGGCGTCGCCCAGCTCGTCACGCCACCGCACCGCCTGGCGGCAGGCCTCCTCGAGGATCCAGGCGCCCAACGGCACGATCAGGCCCGTACGCTCGGCCGCCGGAATGAACACGGCCGGGCTGATCGGCCCACGCGCCGGATGCGTCCAGCGCACCAAGGTCTCGACACCGTGCAGCTCGCCGCCGGGCATGGTCACGATCGGCTGGTAGTGCAGGGTGAGCTGGTCGGTGTCGAGCGCGACGCGCAGGTCGGCGGCGAGCCGGGACTGCTCGGCGGTCCGCTGGTCCATCGCCGCGGCGTAGACGACCTGGCGGCCCTTGCCCTGCCGCTTGGCCTCGTACATCGCCACGTCAGCACGGCGCAGCAACTCCTCGGCGGTATCGCCGGCCCGAGCCGGAGCCAGCCCGATGCTCGCCTCGACCACCAGCTCGTGCCCGCCCGCCCGCACCGGACTGCGCAGCTCAGCGGCGATCGCGGACAGGGTCGCACACACCTCGCCGCGCAGCAGCAGCGCATACTCGTCGCCTCCCTGCCGGGCCGCGAGGTTACCGGCCGGCAGCCGCGCCGCGATCGACGCGCCGACCGCGGTCAGCAGCTCGTCGCCGACCGGGTGGCCGAGGTCGTCGTTGATCTCCTTGAAGTCGTCCAGGTCGATCAGGGCGACCGTCACGCCGTCCGGGTCGTCGGCGAGGGCAGCCGCGATCTCGCGGGCCAGCACCGTGCGGTTGGCCAGGCCGGTGAGCGCGTCGTGGCCGGCGCGGTGGGCCAGTTCGCGCTGGCGGGCGTCGAGGTCGTCGAGAAGCCGGGCGTTGTCGCGCAGCGCCACGACCTGACGAGCGGCGACCACCACGGTCACGGTCACCGAACCGATCGCGACGACCAGCATGTCGGGCGCCCGCTCGGCCGCGGTGAACAGCAGCAGGCCGCCCGTGGCCAGCACCGCCCCGTACGGCATGAGGCTGAGCCGGCGCGTGAGCGGCCGGGGCTGGGGACGGCCGGCGAGCGTGGCCCGCGACTGGCGGTCGGCGGCGAGGCTGAGCAGCAGGCTGGTCGTAGGCAGCAGCACGTGGGTGACGTTCAGGTGGGGCTTGTCGGCGAACAGCGGCGCCAGCGCCCCGCCGCCCGCACCGACCGCCCCGGTCACGGCGAGCAGGTGCAGGGCCCGCCGGTCGATCAGGCCGGTGCCGGTGAAGGCGACCTTGACGAACGCGAAGACGCAGACGAAACCGGCCGCCACCACGATGCCGGCCGCCGCGAAGTCGCCGGTCCCGCCGACCGACCAGTGGTGCCAGCGGGGGTACGCCAGGTGCCAGCTGAACGTGACCACCGTGACCAGGACGGTGGCGATGTCGAGACCGAAGCGGGTCCACTCGATGCTCGTACGCCGCGCCCCGGGAATGCGCAGCAGCCCCACCAGGAACGCGAGCAGCCCCGCGACCAGGATCAGTGCGGTCGCCCCGCCGATGTGCTGATTCTCCTGGCGGCCGGTGAGGTTGTCGAAGGCGCTGAGCGCGGTGCCCAGGCCGATCAGCGCGATACCCGCCGAGGCGTACCGCCAATACGTGCGGCCGTCGGCGGCGGCGCGCCACGAGATGACCGTGGCCACCGGGACAGAACCGAAGAGCGGGAGCCACCCGTACGCGGAAGGGGTTGTCGTGAACAGGCCGACGGTGAAGTAGATCGCGGCGGTGAGCTGGAACCCCACGGCAAGCGCGAGGGGACGCGTCAGGCGCCACGGAAGCACACTCTCCACACGGTTCCCATCGGCCCGTGACCGCCGGAGGCTGAGCTAAGTGCCCGGCTTTACCCGGACACGAGGGCGCCGAGCAGGGCGGCCGGCGTGCGCGGGTCGTCCATGGTGATCGCGAGAAGGTGGCCGTTGGTCAGGTAAAGCACCAGGCCGGGACCTTTGCGCAGGACGAGGGCCGAGCGGCCCGGCGTGATGCGGTAACCCCAGCCGCCCCACTCGAGCGGGTTGATCTCGGTGGCATCGGCCCGAACGATGTCTTTCAGCGGGACGGTCTTGAACGGGATGTCGAGCAGGCCCGCCACCAGACGTACGCCCCGGCGGTCGACGGTGACCCGGACGCGGCCGAAGACGAGACCGGTGAGCACGGGCACGGCGAGCACGGGCCAGATCTCGACCGGGCCGGCCGCGGCGACGACCGCGATCACCAGGGCCGCGATCACGCTGATGGTGAGCAGGAGCGGGGCACGCTGGGTGGTGGACCAGGCCGCGCGCTCGGTGGGCGACAGGTCGAGCGGGGTCACGGTGACCGGGGGCGGCGTGTGCCCGCCCGGCTGCGGGCCCGCCACGACCGCGACGACGGCGGCCCAGCCGATGCCGGCGACGAGCCACAGGAAGCGCCAGCCCAGGCGGGTGTCGACGGGATCGGTGGAGGCCGCGGCCAGCCAGACCCCCGCCGCGCCGCCGGCGACCGCGCCGCACGCGGCGAGCAGGTAACGCGTACGTGGGACGAACAGGGCGGCCACCCCGGCGGCGACACCGACCGCCAGGATCGCCACGGCGAACCCGGTCGCGTCGCTGAACCCGTCGGCCGGGCCGGTGCCGCTCCAATGAGTGGGGAGACGGTCGGGCAGCCGATCGGACCAGGCCGCCCACGTGAACGCGGTGACCGCCAGGGGCAGCCAGATCAGGATCAGCGCCGCCCAAATCCTCGAACGGGTCATGGTTGTGCCTCCCTCACTATCGCAAGCATCTCGGCGTTGCCCAGCCCCTGCCGGCGCGCCTCCCCCACGAACTGCCGGGCCAGATCGAGCAGCCGCAGCCGGGCCACGTCAGCGTCACCGCGCACCACGGCGCCCCGGCCTCGGCGCAGCTCGATCAGCTCTTCGTCGCGCAGCTTGGCGTAGGCGCGCAGCACGGTGTGCAGATTGACGTCGAGCACGTCGGCCAGCTCGCGGGCGGCCGGCAGCCGCTCCCCCGGCATCAGCTCGCCACGCAGCACCCCACCCCGAACCTGCGCCGCGATCTGATCAGCGAGCGGCTCGGCCGCCGCCACATCCACCCGGAACAACATGTTCGCATTCTACTATAACAAGTAGTCGTTCGCTGCCGGCATCACCGGTTCTCCAGACAGGAACACCGTCTTCCTAAGTCAGGAAGAACAAGCTTGAACTTAGGAAGATGCGCAGCCGTCTCGGCACGCGCGGAAACCTAAAATACCTGGTCAAGGGCCCATCAAGGCTTCTTCCTCAGACATGGCATCATCTTCCTAAGACCGGTTCTGTTTGCTTCCTGACTTAGGAAGAAGCGACGCATGACAACTGAGTGGCTTGAGGGCTTGATCACGGAGCTGCGTAAGTTCGGCTCGGAGGCAACGAGGGTCGAGGTCAAGGCGGCATCTGGCGGCCTACCCGCCTCGGCCAGGGAAAGCCTCGCCGCCTTCTGCAACAGCCCTGGTGGCGGCACCCTCATTCTCGGCCTGGATGACACGCCCGGCTTCCAGCCTGTCGGGCGGCTGGACGCTCGAAAGCTTCAAGCCGATCTTGCCGCCATGTGCCGTGACGACCTGACACCCCCGCTTCAACCGGACATCTTCATCGGGGACGTCGACGGCTCTCCAGTCGTCGTAGCGCAGGTATTCGAGCTCCCACGTGAACAGAAGCCCTGCTACATCACCACAAAGGGTCTCAGCCGCGGCGCCTTCATCAGAGTGGCAGATTCGGACAGACGTCTTACGGCCGAGGAAGTACATCAACTGATCGCCGAGCGAGGGCAGCCCGTATTTGATGCGGAGGCTGTGGATGGCGCAGACCTGACCGCTCTGGATGAATCAGCGGTCAGCAGCTATGCAAACCGCCTTCGCGAACAGAATCCGCGCCTATGGGCCAACGAGTCCATCGAAACCATCCTACGGATGAATCGAGTCATTGTTCCCGACTCAACCGGCGAGTATCGACCGTCAGTCGCCGGACTACTTTCACTCGGCCACTTCCCGCAACAGTTTTTCCCTCAGCTGAACGTCACTTTCGTGCACTATCCAACGTTGACCGGCGAGAGCTCACCGTCCGGAATCAGGTTCCTCGACAACGTAAGCCTGAACGGGTCGATACCGTACATGGCGCGTGAAGCACTCGCGGCGATTCAGCGAAACATGACACGCAGGTCGCTCATCACCGGCGACGGCAGGCGCGACGTCTGGGAATACCCACCTGAAGCACTTCGAGAAGCAATCGTCAACGCCCTCGTCCATAGGGATCTTTCTCCCGGCAGTCGTGGGACGCAGGTTCAGATCGAGCTTTATCCCGATCGCCTCAAGATCCAGAACTCTGGAGGGCTGTTCGGTTCGCTGGACGTAAACCGTCTCGGCGAAGAAGGCCGATCGTCAGCTCGAAACTCGCTGCTGCTCAAGCTCCTGGAGGACGTCACCGTTCCAGGGGAAGACAGAACCGTATGCGAGAACCGCGGGTCCGGCATCCGAGCGATGATATCTTCGCTTCGCCGAGCCGGCATGGGACCTCCGTCGTTCAAGGACCGGGTCACATCATTCGAAGTACTGATGCCGAATCACGCGCTTCTCGACGACGACACCGTCATGTGGCTCAGCGCGCTGGGTCGCGGAGGAATTCGAGACTCGCAATGCATAGCCTTGGCATTGATGAGGCGCGGCGAAGTGCTCGACAATTCCAAGTATCGGGCCGCGACAGGGGTGAATGACAGCCGCGTCGCATATTTCGAGCTGCAAGACCTTGTCGCACGCGAACTCGTCGACCAAACGGGGAGCCGCGGCGGTGCACGCTATACACTGTCCGAATACGCCCGTCTCGTCGGCACGCATGAGGCCCGGCGTCGGCCTCGACCCAACAGAAGACTGCAGATAATCGAGGCGCTCGCGCATCTCGGCGATCTCTCCAAGGCAGAAATCGCCCAAACGATCGGGGCTACCGAAAAAACCGCAGAGCACTGGCTTGGCCGGCTCAAGCGTGACGGCGAGATCGAGGTAATCGGTGGCAAGAACCGAAGTAAGAACACCCGTTACATTTTGAGCCCCCAGCTGCGGCTCCTGCTTGCGGACGCCGAACCGATGGATCGATAAGACCGAACGTGGTTCGTCAAGGATCCCCGGCCCGGCCGCGAGGGCCGGGCCGGGGTTTCGATCAGCGGACGCCGAAGGCGCGGATCACCGTCTGCGTGACCGAGCCCTGGCGGGCGGGGTCGGCCGCTGTTGCCCGCACGCTCACGAAGCGGGCCGACCTCGGCGCGTCCAGGACGCCGCTCTTGGGCAGGGCGCGCCAAGAACGGCCGTCGTCGTACGACACCTCGACGCGGGCCGCCCCCAGCGGCTTCCCGTTCATGCGGCTGGCCGTCACCGCGAGGTGGGCCTTGCGCGACGCCACACCCGACAGGTCGGTCGCCACCCGGTAGTCGAGCTGCGTCAGTTCCAGGGGCACCGACTCGACCGGGTCCAGGTTCGGCTTCGGCGAGTGGAAGGCCCACTCGGTCCGCGTCCGGGTGCTGTACGGCGTGTACGAGCCGTCGTTCGTCACCTCGGTGACCAGCCGCAGCGACTTGGCCTCCTCGCCGACCCACGCCTCCAGCTTGTCCTCGTCGGCCCGGGCCAGCTCGACGGAGCCCTCGTAAAGGGCCGTCGTCTGGGTCACGCCGCGCGACAGGGTCCCCTGGTGGTGCGGGTCGCTGTCGGCGAAGCCGGGCAGGGCGAACACGCCGACGATGTAGCCGTTGCGGGCCGGGGCCGGGAACATGCCCGCGGCGAACTGTCGTGGACGTCCGACCGGGGCGAACCACGTCGCTTTCGACGTACGCCCGGTGGGGTAGGCCTGGGCATCCGAGATCATGGTCAGCTCGCCGGAGACGCCGGCTTGTTCCCGCCACGAGCCGGGCGAAACCCAGTCGGTGCGCTTACCCTGGGCCGGGATCGGCAGGGACGGACCGAAGTACATCGAGCCGGGACGGTCCGGCGGCACGTCACCGCGGACCATGTAGCCGCTGCCGGGCTTGAGGGCGCGGAACTCCTGCTCGACCCGGGCAAGATCGCGTTCGCGGGGACGCCAGCTCAAATTCGAAGGGATCGCGTCGCGGTGCCAGCGGTTCAGGTCGTAGACGAAGCGCGGAACCGGGTGCGACTCGACCGTGACCGACGAGCGGCCCAGCCGGGCGATCAGCCTCTCCCCCGGGTCCCGGGCGATGCCCGCCACCGGAAGCGGGGTGGCCGGGTCGCTGACGTCCCACCAGGCGTCGAGCCGCCCTGCTCCACTGTTGACGATCAGCAGCATCGTCGCGCCCGCCTTCGCCGCCGCCGCGGCCTGGGCCAGGGCGGTGTTCACGTCGACGAACCGGACGACCGCCACCTTGCCGCGCGCGGCTGTGAACGAAGCACCCGGCGGCACGAGCACCGCGCCGCGCTTGCCGGTGCCCTCGGGCAGCCGGCCCGAACCGGATTGGTACAGCAGGTCGTCGAAGCGTTCACCGCCGACGGTCAGGGTCAGCGGCGCCTGCATCGAGCTCCAGCGCGTGCCGACCGTGAACGAGCCCTGCTTGACCTTGGCCGTCGGGGTCAGCCAGATGCTGTCGTACTGCGGCCCGAGGAAGAGCGCGTCGCCGAACGGGTGTCGCGACGGATACGACCGGAAGAGGTCGACGCGCAGCTCGGCCATCGTGCTGCGCTGCGGCGTCGTGACACGCGCCTGGGTCAGCTTCGTGCCGTCGAGGGTCAGCGAACGGTCCCCTTCCACGACCACCTCGGGCGCGACCACCACGGCCTGCCCCAGCGAGTGCGGTCCGCCGGCGCCACGTACGTCCGAGTAGAGCCACGCCGCCCACGTGCTCGTCGGCAGCCGCAGCTCGGCGGTGCCCGAGGCCTCGATCCGGTACGCCTTCGGGGCGGTGTCGTTCAGCACGTCCTTGAGGATCAGCGTGCCTTCCAGGGGCTTGCCGTCCGGTCCCTTGGTGTTCACCTTCACGAGGGCTCGTTTGCCCTCACGGTTGACCGCCACCGTCGAGCGCAGCGCCACTCCGTCCGGCCCCGAGGCCACCAGATAAGCCATGGCGTACGTGTCGTCGGGCATCGGATCGAGCGGGAGCACCACCTTGGCGTCCGTCGTCCCGCGCGCCGGCACGGTGATCTGCTCCTGCGGCAACGTGAAGGCGCTGCTGGTGACGTTCAGGTCGAGGGTCACGGCCGTGTCGCCCAGGTTCGTGTACGTGATGACCTGCTCGGCCTGCTGCCCCGGCGCGTACGGCCACCGCAGCGAGGCGAACGTGCTGCCGGTCGCGAACACCGTTCCGTGCACGGCCTTGTCGACGTCGATGCGCCCGGTGCCCGCCCACTCCGGCGGCACCCGCGGCACCTGCACCGACGTGCTCATCAGGACGTTCTTGAGGCGCGGGCCGGTCCAGTCCGGGTGGGCCGCGGCGAGCAGGGCGGCCGCGCCCGCGACATGCGGCGTGGCCATCGAGGTGCCGCTCATGGTCTGGTACGCACCCTCGCCTTTGGGCGCGTACTGCGACCTCGCCGCCAGGATGTCGACGCCCGGCGCGCTCAGGTCAGGCTTGGGGGCGTTGTCGCCCCAGCGCCCGCCGCGGCTGGAGAACGTCGCGAGCAGGTCGTACTGGTTGACCGCGCCGACGGTCAGCGCCGAGGTCGCCGCCCCGGGCGCGCCGACCGTTTCGGCGTCCGGCCCGCTGTTGCCGGCCGCGATGACGAAGAGCGCCCCGGTCTCGGCGCTGAGCCGGTCGACCGCCGCGCTGAGCGGGTCGGTGCCGTCGGTCGGACCGCCGCCCAGGCTCATGTTGATCACCTTGGCCTTGGCGGTGCGGGCCGCCCATTCCATGCCGCCGATGATCCAGGAGTCCTGGCCCTCGCCCTGGTCGTTGAGCACCTTGCCGATGTGCAGCTCGGCGCCGGGGGCCACGCCCTTCTCGGCTCCGCCCGAGGCCGCTCCGGTGCCGGCGATCGTGGACGCCACGTGCGTACCGTGGCCGTGCCGGTCGGTGACCTCCTCGCCGGGCACGAAACTGGTCGCTTCCTCAATGCGTCCGGCCAGGTCGGGGTGGCCCGTGTCGACGCCGGTGTCGAGCACCGCGACGTCGACGCCCGCGCCGGTGTCACCGCCCGCCCACACCTTCGGGGCGCCGATCTGCGCGGTGCTGTCGGCCAGCGTGGCCCGCACCTTGCCGTCGAGCCAGACCCGCTTGATGGCGCTTAGCTTTGGCAAGCTCGGCATGGACGTTCCTGGGCGCGCCAGCGTCGAGAAGAATTCCCGCGTACGGGCCACCGTGATCGCCGCGCCGCCGATGCTCTCCAGCGGGCGTACCGCGGAAGCGCTCTTGGGCAGGGCGCGAATGCCGTCGGCGTATTCGACGATCAGCGGCAGCCGGGCGGCACGCGCGTCGTCGTATCCGTCGGCCACGAGGCGGGTGACGTTGAAGAGTTCCTCGTCGAGAAGACCCGAGGCCACGTACGGCATCGCGGCGTCCGGATAGGCGTAGGTGTCCCCCTCGAACGTGCTGACGCGCAGCCCGCCCGGGGCTTCGACGCGGATGACCGTGTCCCCGGAGAGGGTCACGCGGTCCCCGGTGATGAGAGTTACCGTGCGGGTCTCGCCTGGGGCGGCCGGCGGGTCGGCGGACGCCGGGGCAGCGGGGATCGCCCCCACCGCGGCGGCCGTAACCACAGCTAGAACGGACTGTACGAGCAACGCGACTCCTGAGTGGTGCGGAACGAGTTGCATCGAAGCCTGTGGAGATCTGATTACGGCGCGGTAAAGGCGCCCTGTCCACATGGCGCCATGTCCACTCCGCGCCACGCAGGGTCAGCTGAGAAATCGGTCCAGTTCCGCGACCAGGATCCGCTTCGAACCCGCGCGCGCCAACTCCGGCGGCGGCACGACGATCACCGGACAGACGGCGCCCTTGACGGTCGACCGCACGACGTCGCCACCCCACCAGCGGCGGCGGGCGGCCCCCAGCACGATCAGGTCGCCCGGCTCGGTCGCGTAGTCCTGCAACACGTACGACGCCTTGCCGCTGGGCACCCGGATCGACGCGCCCACCTCTCGCGCCGACTGCCCCACGGCCTGCCGGAACGTCTCCTGCACGAGCCGCCCGCACTGGTCGGCCACCGTACGCTGGAAGTCCCACGACGGCCGGGCCCGCGAACTCGACTCGAGGTGCCAGGCCCGCACAGCCCACAGGGGTACGCCCCGGCGCCGCGCCTCGGTCAGCGCGAACCGCACGGCCGCGAGCCCGGACAGCGACGACGACACCCCGACGATCACTTTGGTCACCGGTCCACGGTCGCTCTTCTTTCGCCCGGCGACCAGACCTGTTGACGCAACGTTGACGCCCAGTTTTCCGGTCTTCTCAGGCCTCTCGCAGGCTTCTCAGGCCGCCGCGGTTACACCACCGGCGACCAGCACGGCGCCCGAGGCGATCAGCAGGGCAGTGCACACTTTGCGGGTGCGCGGGCTCGGCGGCGACTGGTCGAGCACCGCGATCAACACGCCCCACACCGCGGCGAGGCCGCCGGCCAGAAATCCGAACATCGTTGCAGAATGCCGTCACCGGCCGTCGCAAGGATCCAACGGCCGGTGACGTGAAAGTGAATAGCGGGCTAGTTCTTGCTCTTCAGGATCGCCGCGGCCTTGTCGATGTCGGTCTGCTTGACCGCCGCGATCGAGCCGAAGTTCTTCACGGCCTGGTAGTACGTCCAGGCGAGGCTGTTGCAGGCCGCCCCGGAGACACCGCCGTAGTTGGCGCAGACCCGCTTGAGGTCGGCGTAGAACGTGTCGTCGACCCGGGCCTTGTTGGCCGGGAAGGTGCCGATCGCCTTGTAGTTGCGGTAACCGAAGTCGTGGTGCCAGCAGGAGTTCTCGAAGGGGTAGCCGAGGGGGTTGTCGGGGCTGGTCGAGCAGTAGTCGGTCGACCAGTCGAAGCCGTACGACGCCCACGGGCCGCGGTTGTTACGAGCGGCGTTCCATTCCGCGGTGCTGGCCGAGGTCGGCTGGGTCCAGCGGGCGAGGACGGTGGCCTTCGAGTCCGCGGCGAGCGCGGCGTTGGCCGGGAAGAGAGCGGCGAGGGCGAGGAGCAGGACGACGAGGACGCGTCGGGTCAACGGAGCCTCCTGGTTGAGGGGATGCCCCAGAGCCTCCGGTGTCGCGGTTAACGCATCCATACCCGTCTATGAAATCTGGCACTCCGCGCGCGCAAATCCCGGAGGGTATTCCCTTAACGATCGCTAACGTGATTGTGTTGACAGACCTGTGTCAGTACTTCAGGTGTTCACGTGTCAGCTTCGCTACCTTCTCGACCAGGGCGATGCCGGTGTCCATCGTCTGGTTGTTGTGCGACAGCACGGCCACCGAGACGTCCACCTTGCCGTCGGGCGACGTGATGCGGCCGATCGTGTTGACCGCCCACAGCCCGTTGTCGGCCGAGCGCGTGTCCCACCCGTTCTTCACGGTCGTGGTCTCGCCGGGCTTGGCCGCCGCCGGCACACCCCAGTCCTGCGCCTCGTCGACGGTGTTCATCAACTCGAAGGCCGTCGTGCGGGAGCCCTTGTCGAGCGGACCCTTGGCGTCGACGAACTTGGCGAGCAGCTTGACCTGGTCGCTGGCGGTCGTCCTGGTGAGGCCCCAGGCCTTGTTCACGGTCGTCTGGGTCAGGCCGAGGCGCTTGTTGCACTTGGTGATCGCGGACTGGCCGCCCAGGTGCTGGAAAAGCTCGGTGGTCGCGTTGTTGTCGCTGAGCTGGATCATCGGCTTGGCCAGGGCCAGCTCGCTCTTGGTCGGTTCACGATCGGCGTCCTGCGCCTTGAGCAGCTCGCACGCGAGGATCTGAGCCTTGACGATGCTCGCCGTGTCGAACTTCGTGGACCCCTCATAGGCGTACGCCTGGCCGGTCTTCTTGTCGAGGACGGCGACCGAGAAGTCGGGGGTCTCGACCGCGACCTGCTTGAGGGCGGTGTCGAGCAGCTTGGCCCGCTTGGCCCGCTCGATGCGCGCGAGCTCCTCGGGGCTCGGACCGGTCGGGCTCGGCCTGCCCCCGGTCAGCGCGGAGGGCAGAACCCCCGGGTCGTCGTCAGCCATGCCGAGCGCGATCAGACCGCCGCCGCCCAGGATCACGGCTGCTGCCACAGCGATGATGAGGTTTCGGGAACTCCGCACCCAGGCATAGTGCCGCCTTCTCGGCGAGGACTCAAACCGTCATACACAGGGCAGCGTCATCGATACGTTCAGTTGTGGATTCCGACGGTCGCGGTCTTCGTCTCCTCGGTATCTTCGGTCCGTTCGGCCTCTTCGGTCTCGAAACCCGTGCGGTGCATGGTTTCCCACACCGCCGGGCGGCCGTGCCAGGCCGAGACCGCGCCCCACACCTGCCACAACGCGAGCACCTGGCGATATCCGAAGTTCTCCAGCACGGCCGCGACGACCCCGCGCAGCATGTCGCTCCAGCGCGGATAACGGTGGAACGACACCTCCTCGATGAAGAGCGCGACCAGACTCACGAGCAACCCGTAGCCGTACGCCACCAGGGCGAACCGCCACGCGAAGCCGACATAAGGGCGGCGTGGGCGTCGCCGCGCAGCTTGCCGAGCAGCCCGAGCGCGGCGGGCAGGGCCGCGTGCCAGGCATCGTCCGGGATGGCGATGAGGTCCTCGGCGCCTTCCTCACCGTTCTCGGCCACGAACGCGAGCAGAGCCCGCCGCGGCCCCGCCGCCAGCGCCGCCCGCCGCCCGTGCCGGACGCGGCGCCAGACCCGCACGACCACGATCCCGATCGCCGTACCGGCCACCACGGCCAGCAGCGCCAGCATCGCGACGCGAAACACCTCGAACAACGCCGGCCCCTCAGCTCTCGACCGGCAGGCGGACGGTGACGGTCGTGCCGACGTTCTCGCTCGAGTCGACGTCGATCGCGCCGCTGTGGTTCTCGATGATCGTGCGGGCGATGGCCAGGCCCAGGCCGGTGCCGGGGATCGCCTGCTTGATGGCGTTCGTGCCGCGGAAGAACCGTACGAAAAGGGCCTGCTGCTCCTCGGCCGGGATGCCCATGCCGGTGTCGGCGATCACGAGGACCGCCTGATCGCCGCGACGTTCGGCCCGGACGGTCACGACGCCGTCGGGCTGGGTGAACTTGACCGCGTTGGTGAGCAGGTTGTCGACCACGCGGTTGAGCTGGGCGCCGTCGCCGCGCACCCGCAGCGGCCCGCACACCTCCAGCTCGAGCCTGACTCCGCCCTTGCTCGCCGCCGCCCCGACCGCCCCGAGCGCCCGGTCGACCACCGCGACCAGATCGAGCGGAACCCGTTCACTCCCGAAGCCGCCCGACTCGATCTTCGAGAGGATCAGGATGTCCTCGACCAGGTCGCGCAGCCGCCTCGTGTTGCGCCCGATCACCTCGAGCATGCGCCGCTGAGCCTCGGTGAGGTCGTTCGGCCCGCCGTCCCGCAGCAGCTCCAGATAGCCCGAGATGCTGGTCAGGGGCGTACGCAGCTCGTGCGAGACGGTCGACATGAAATCAGCCTTGGCCGTGTCGAGTTCCTGCAGACGCGCGCTGACCTGCTCCTTGTTGCGCCGGATGATCTCGCTCTGCTCGGCCGCCGCGTTGACCGCCTCGGCGAGCGCCTGGATCTCCGCAGGCCCCTCCGTCGAGTCGGCCCGGGCGTTCAACTTCCCATCCCGTACGCGGTCCAGGGTCTGGACAACCGCGCCGAGGGGCCGGGTGAGTCGCCGGGTCGTGCGCACAGCCGTGACGACAGCCGCAGCGGTCGCCGTAACGGTCAAGACCGAGACCACCGCGATCGCGGCCCACTGCAGGGCGCCAACCCGGGAACGAAGGTCGTCGGCCCGGGCCGCCAGCGTGAACCGCAGATCCTCGTTGGCCCGCAGGAACCCCTGCGAGAGCTCCTTGCCCCGCTCGGCGGCCCTGATCACGGCCTGGCTGCGGGGCGGCTCGAGGCGCTGCTTCTCGGCGTTCGACCACCACGCGTCCGCCTTGGCGATCTGGTCGGCGGCGGCCGACGCGTGCTGGTCGGCACTGAGCCGGCGCAGGACGCCGCCCGCGAGCTCGTAGTCGCTGCGCGCCACGTAGTAGGTGCTGAGCATCTGCTCGTCGGACGTGAGCAGGTAGCCGCGCAGTCCCCGCTGCGCGTCGGTGAGCACCGCCCGCATCTCGGCGTTCGCGAGTTGCAGCGGCTGCACATGGGCGGTGAGCTGCTGCACGGCCCGATGCTCGACCAGCACCACGGCCAGCTCGGCCAGCCCCGATCCGATGATCAGCACCACAAGAACCGCAAAGGCCCTGCTGAGAAGCCCGCCGACAGAACCGTCGCGCCGGCCCCATCGATGACCCCACCGCCAAACCCGAGCCAGCCCCCGAACTCGGCCCGGCCACCGAGCCCCAGCCGGCCCGTGAGCAGCAGCCTGCCCCTGAGACCCAGCCTGCCCCTGAGACCCAGGCGGCTCGTGAGCCCCAGCCGGCTCGTGGTCGCCGGTGGCACCCTGAACTTCAGCGAGCCTCAAGGCGTCAACCGGCCCTGGGGCGCCGGCCAACCCGCGGCTGCCCTCGCCCGCCGGGCGAACGTCGTGGTCCGGCGCCGGCCCTGTCACGCCAGAACCACCTCGCCATGAGGGCCCACGGGAATCGTCAGGCGGTGTCTTCCCGGTGGTGCCACCGGGTTCTATCGTCCTGCCGGAGCTGTCGCGTCGTCGCATCGTCCCGGCGTACGCCCGCTTCTCAGGCCCGGGCCCGGCTCAGCAGGGCCTGGATGCGCGAGACGAGCTCGCGCGGGCTGAAGGGCTTGGTCACGTAGTCGTCGGCTCCGGCGCTGAAGCCGCCCTCGACGTCCTGCTCCTGCACGCGGGCCGTGAGCATGATGATCAGAATTCCGGCCGTGGACGGGTCGGACCGCAGCATGCGGCACACGTCGATGCCGGAGAGCCCGGGCATCGACACGTCGAGCACGGCCAGCGTCGGCTGCCGGCTGCGCGCCTGCTCGACCGCCGTCTGCCCGTCCTCGACCGCGATCACCTCGAAGCCGGCCTGCTCAAGCTTGAACGCCACCAGGTCGCGGATGTCAGCGTCATCGTCGGCGACCAAGACCACCGTCACGGCAATCTCCCTCGGGTTGGTTGCGCTGCTTTCGCTACTTATCGGGACCATATCCGGTTAGTCCGGGTTGTGAGGCCGCTCCGGAAATGCCGACGCGCTCGGACTCCTGCAACTGACGCGCACCCGCCGCGCAGCAGTCCTGCAGCCGCGTTCAGGTGTTCTGAATTGGCAAGCCCACTCGCACCGCCCGGCAGGAGGTTTCCGATGAGCCCAGTTCTCGACGACATCCGGTCCGAAGCCCTTTTCGCCTCGAACCTGCAGCGTTCCCAGCGCCCCACCCCCGAAGTGATCCGCGAGGTCGTGACCACCACGGTCACCAGCCTCGGAGAAGCTCGCTGCGCCGAGGTGGTGGCCCAGGAGTTCGGCGAACACCCCGACTGCGCCCTCGGCCGCATGCTCTGGGCCCGAACCGCCGTCCGCTCCGCCTTCGCCTGACCCAGCCCGGCCCGGCTCGGCCCGGCTCGGCCCGGCTCGGCCCGGCCCGGCCCAGGCTCGGCTCGGCTCGGCCCCGGCTCGGCTCGGCCCCGGGTCGGCCCAGGCTCGGCTCGGCCCCGGCTCGGCTCGGCCCCGGCTCGGCCCCGGCCCGGGCCGGTCCGGCCTGAGCTGGTGCGGTCCACCCCGATCCGCCGCTCGGGTGGGCGAATTCTGGGACGGGACTGGTGTCTGGCTCGCCGCCGGTCGTAAGCTCGGCCGCATGCTGCACGCGCGATTGAATTGGTGGCCCGCCTGACCGGCGGCTCACTCTCCCGCGCGTAACAACCCACGCGGCCGCCTCCCCGAGGCGGCCGTTTTCGTATGGTCGGACCTCGGTCGGCGCCGCCGAGACCCGAAAGAGGACCACCATGCGGCCTTTCGCTCTGCTCCACCGGGACGGCGCCGACCACGTCGAAGTGCTCACAGGAGACGTCGTGACCGTCGCCTCGCTCGACGACATTCCCCTGCATCGCGGCCGGCCCACCCTGGCCGTCGTCCCCTATCGGCAGATCACCGAACGTGGCTTCGACTGCGTCGACGACGCCGCGCCGCTCGAGTGCCTGATCGTGCGGTCGTCGCGGAAGGAACCGCTCGACGCTTTCCCGCCGGGCCCGATCAGCGTCAGTGAGGGCGGCTTCGACCTGTCTGACGACGAATACGGCTCGATCGTCGAGAACGTGCTGCGCGACGAGATCGGACGCGGTGAGGGCGCCAACTTCGTGATCCATCGGGTCTACACCGGGAGGGTCGACGGTGATCCGATCGCCGCCGCCCGGTCGGCCTTCGGTCGCCTGCTCGCGTCGGAGCAGGGCACCTACTGGACGTTCCTCGTGCACACGGGCACCCGCACGCTCGTCGGCGCCACCCCGGAGCGCCATGTCAGCGTCACCGACGGGATCACGATGATGAACCCGATCAGCGGCACCTTCCGCAACGGCTCCGGCCGCCTGCTCGACTTCCTGCGGGACCCGAAGGAGGTCGAGGAGCTCTACATGGTCTTGGACGAGGAGCTCAAGATGATGGCGAAGGTGGCCGAGCACGGCGGCCAGGTCGCCGGCCCTTACCTGAAGCAGATGACCCACCTGACGCACACCGAGTATCTGCTGGCCGGGCGCGGCTCGCTCGACGTGCGCGACGTCCTGCGCGAGACCATGTTCGCCCCTACGGTGACCGGCAGCCCGATCGAGAACGCCTGCCGGGTGATCGCCCGGCACGAGCGGCGCGGACGCGGCTACTACGCCGGCGTGCTCGCCCTGCTCGACCACGACGACCAGGGCCGGCAGACGTTGGACGCGCCGATCCTCATCCGCACCGCGGAGATCTCTCCGGAGGGCGCGTTGCGCGTGCCGGTCGGCGCGACGCTGGTGCGCCACTCGACCGCGGCGGGCGAGGTCGCGGAGACGCACACCAAGGCGGCGGGCATTCTCGCGGCCCTCGGCGCGGTCGCCGCGAAGTCCGAACCAGGTCGCGCGGAAGTGGAGTCGCCCGAGGTGCAGGCCGCGTTGGCGGCGCGCAACGACGGGCTCGCTCGTTTCTGGCTCGACTCCCGGTCGCCGGGAGCCCTCACGGTTCCCGGGCTGGCCGGCCGGACCGCCGTGATCATCGACGGCGAGGACACGTTCACCGCGATGCTGGCCCACCAGCTCAAGGAACTGGGCCTCTCGGTCACCGTGGCCCCCTGGACCCTGCTCCCGGCGGCGGCCGCGGACGCCGATCTCGTGATCGCGGGGCCCGGCCCGGGTGATCCTGGTGACACCCGTGACCCGAAGATGGCAACCGTCCGCGAAATGATCGCCGCCCGGCTCGCGGAGCGGAAGCCGCTCTTCGCCGTGTGCCTCGGGCACCAGATTCTCGCCGGCCTGCTCGGGCTCGACCTGCACCGGCGGGACTCGCCCTACCAAGGGCTGGCACGTGACGTCGATCTCTTCGGCACGCAGCGCCGGGTCGGCTTCTATTCGAGCTTCACCGCTCTCGCTCCGGCCGACGATGTCACCACCACCTACGGTCCCGTCGAGATCGCGCGGGATCAGACTGACTCGGCGGTGCACGCGCTGCGCGGGCCCGGTTTCGCCGGTGTGCAGTTCCACCCGGAGTCGGTGCTCAGCCGCGACGGCGTGGCCGTGCTGGCCGAACTTCTTCCAGAACTGCTGTCCGATGTGATTAGCCCGGCCAAGAACGGGTAGCGAAGAGGGTTGCCGGTGGTTCAAGGGGATCGAGAGCCTCCGCTTGGGCCACCGGCCCCGATCAGCCGGCGAGAACATCGTCAAGCACCTCGACAAACCGCCCAGGCTGCTCGAAGAGCACCGCGTGACCGGCGCCCGGGACATCGACCAGCTTCTTGGTTGGTGCCCGCAGCAGCGCATACCAATCGTCGAAGAGCACTCGAAGCCCGCGCATCTCGTCGCCGCCCATCACGAACCAGGCCGGCACCGGCAGGCTCGGGGCGTCGCGGCGCAGGTCGATCTCCTGCATTCTGGGATAGAGCACGTCCCAGGTGTCGAGCATCGCATTCACCACGTGGGCCTTTTGCAGCACCGTGTACTCCCGGACGTTCAGCCCGAAGCTCGGCGTCTGCTGGTCGTAGGCCTGATTCTCGTACGTCATGATCGGCTCGTAGCCCCAGACGTCGGGATAGGGCGGCGGGCCCTGATCGGTCAGCTGCCGGGCGACCTCGTCGCGGCCGGACGAGCGCGCCCAGGACAGAATGTCGTCGTAGAAGATGCGGTCGCTCGCCCTCAGGTCGACGGCCTGGCCCGAGCCGATGTACGCGGCGAACTTCTCCGGATGCCGGCTCAGGGCGAGAACCGACAGGATCGAACCGCCCGAGTGGCCCAGCAGGTAGATCTTGTCGTGGTGGAACCGCTCGCGAAGGTAGTCGGTGACCTCGATGATGTCGTCGACCATCCGGTCGACGGTGACTCGTGACGTCGGGTCGAGCGCCGGATAGGACGAGCCGCCGCCTCGCCGGTCGAGCGTGGCCATGACGAAGCGCTGTTCGACGGCGCCCAGGTGGGTGCGGACGTTGCCCAGCTCGGACCCGCCCGGCGCGCCCGGCACGAAGAGCAGGACCGGGAGGTCGGCCCGCTCCCCACGGATCATCACGCCGAGCCCGCCGACCCGGGTGAGCTCGGCGACACCGCCCGGGATCGGCGCTGTGCGGGCCGGAACGGCTATGACCGCCAGCAGGAGCAACAGACCGGCGGCGGGAAGCGCGACCAGCACCCGGCTCAGCCGCCGCTTGGCGCCACGACCGAGCGCCAGGCCGAGCAGAAGCGGCAGCAGGGTCAGGACGGCCTGCAACCCTCGACCGGCGACCAGGGCGACCACCCCGAACAGGCTGGCATGGGGCGGCTCGGCGGAAGGGCCGGCCACGCCGGAACGGGCGAGCTCGAGCGCGACGAGGAAAGCGACCGGAACAGTCAGCCAGATCAGGCGGGAACGGCCGGAGCGGCCGGCGGCCCACCCGATCGCCACACTGACCGCGACCGAGCAGAGCGCCTGGGTGACGGTCAGCGGGCCGCGCGGGGTCCACCACCCCGCGACAGCACCCCAGAGAGCGGCGGGTAGGGCCCAGAGAAGCGCCGGAAGTCGAGTCATGCGAGAGACGATCCCGCTCGGCGGCCGGGAGCACAGCCGCCATCGGTCGGGGGTCGACCCAGTACTTTGGTAGGTCCTCAGCCGCCGCCGCAGCTCGTAGGCTGCGCTCATGTCGTCGCTTCTGTTCGCGTTGCTGGTGCCCGGCCCGCCGGGCAGCCGGCTCTCGGTCCTGCGCGACCGCACGGCCGACATCCTGGCTGTGCTGTCCGCGCTGGCCTACGGCGCGATCATGGTGCCGCTCGGCGACGCGACCTCGCCCCACGCGGCGATCCCCTGGCAGGCCGACGTGGCGATCGGCATCCCGTGCGCGCTCGCTCTGCTGGTCCGCCGCCGGTGGCCGCTGGGGCTCTGCCTCGCGCTGCTGCCGTTCGGCGCCATCTCGGTGATGGCGACCGGCGCCATCCTGGTGGCCCTGTTCACCGTCGCCATCCGCCGTCGTGCGGGCCTGGTGCTCGCCCTCGCCGCCGCCCACCTCTCGACCGGTGTCGTCTATTACGTCCTGCAGCACGACCCGCCGTTCGCCCTCTGGGTCGACCTGCTCATGCGGTCGGTGACCGGGCTCGCGGCGATCGGCTGGGGCATGTTCCTGCAGGCCTACCGGCACCTGACCTCGTCCCTACGGGTCGAGGCGGCGAACGCCCAGGCTCAGCAGCAGCTACGGGTCGACCAGGCGCGGCTGAGCGAGCGGACACGCATCGCTCGCGAGATGCACGACGTTCTCGCTCACCGCATGTCCATGGTCAGCCTGCACGCGGGGGCGCTCGAGGTGCGCACCGACGCCGACCCCGACGAGATCGCGACCGCCGCCCGCACGATCCGCATCAGCTCCCACGAGGCCCTGGAGGAATTGCGCACGGTCATCGGCGTCCTGCGCCAGACCGAACCCGAGAACACCGGGTACGCCACCACAACCACCACCGATGGCACCGCGGTGAACCACCACCTGATTGGTCCCGGCGCCGACCTGGCGGCTGCTCTCGACACTCTCGTCGGGGAGGACCGCGCGGGCTCCGGCGACCGCGACGAGGGTGATGCCGACACTCGGCCCGAGCCGCCGCAGCCGCGGTTCTGGGAGGTGGCCGATCTGCTGACCGGGGCGCGCACGGCCGGCATGAACATCGACTTCGCGTGGGTGGTCCCCCGGGCGTCGCCGTCACAGGAGCTGGGGCGGACGGCCTATCGGGTGGTGCAGGAGGCGCTGACCAACGCGCGCAAGCATGCCCCCGGCGCCGAGGTCGAGGTGCTGCTCGACGGAGGTGGCGACCGCGATCTGCGCATCCGGGTCGTGAACTCGCTGGAGAGCTGGCCGGGGGTGCCTCCGGTCGTCGACGAAGTGCCCGGGGCGGGCGCGGGCCTGATCGGGGTCGGTGAACGGGTGGCGCTCGTCGGCGGCCGGGTGGAGTACGGCCCCGAGGGCGACCGTTTCCGCCTGGAGGCGTGGTTGCCGTGGCGCGAATAGCTCCGGCCGAGGACGGCAGCAGGCCGACGCGGCTGGTCATCGTCGATGACGATCCGATGGTGCGCACCGGGCTGCGGCTGATGTTCGGGGGCCTGCCCGATCTTGAGGTGGTCGGGGAAGCGGCCGACGGGGCTGAGGCGATCACGGCGGTCGACGCGCACTGGCCCGATGTCATCCTCATGGACGTTCGGATGCCGCGGGTCGACGGCGTCGAGGCGACCCGACGCATTCGTGGGCGGGCCGGGGCTCCGCAGGTCATCATGCTGACGACGTTCAACGTGGATGCGCAGGTGCTGGAGGCGCTTCGCAGCGGGGCCACCGGGTTCCTGCTCAAGGACACGCCGCCGGCGGATCTGATCGCGGCCGTTCGGAACGTGGCCGCCGGCGGGAGCATCCTGTCGCCGCAGGTGATCCGGACCGTTGTCGACTTCGTGGCCGCCTCCGGTGGGGGGACTCGGCGTGCGCAGGCGCACGAGCAGTTGAACAGGCTCACCGATCGGGAACGTGAGGTGGCGATCGGCCTGGGGCACGGCTGGTCCAACGCCGAGATCGGTGCCGCTCTCGGCATGGGCGTCTCAACGGTGAAAGGCCACGTGTCGCGCGTCCTGGCCAAGCTCTGCATGAACAACCGCTCCCAGGCCGCGGTGCTGATCCACGACGCCGGCCTGGTCTGACAGGCCGAAAGGAGACGACACCTGAAGGAACGGACGGGCAACAGGAGCGAGAACGGCGTACAGATTCGCGATCTAGGCTTTGGGCATGGAGGCCACTTACTTTTTCGATCCCGCGTGTCCGTTCACCTGGCGCACCTCGCGCTGGCTGGTGGCGGTCGCGCCTGAGCGGGCCGTTGCCGTGCAGTGGCGGGCGTTCAGCCTGCTGGAGTTGAACGGCGACAACACTCCCGAGCGATTCCGGGGTCGGGTGCAGGCGTCATTCCGGGCGTTGCGGCTGGTCGAAGCGCTGCGGGCGGACAGCCGGGCGGAGACAGCCGGGGCGTTCTACACCGAGCTCGGCACGCGGGTGCACGAGCAGGGGGCCACGCTGGACGACGCGACTGTCAACGAGGCGGCCGAGGCCGCGGGCATCGAGGACGCCAAAGCGGTTCTGGACGACGAGCGCTGGGACGAGGCCGTTCGCGCGTCGCACGCGGCCGGGCTCGAGCTGGCCGGGCCGGGCGTCGGATCGCCGGTGTTGCACGTGGAGGGTGCGACGCGCGGGCTGCACGGTCCGATCATCGCCGAGGTGCCCACCGGCGACGAGACGTTGACCATGTTCGATTCGGTGGTCACTCTCATGCGCGTCGACACCTTCTTCGAGGTGAAACGCGGACGGGGCTAGTTGCGTTTAACGGCGTGACACGGATGGGTATCCGCGTCACGCCGATCACCACCGGAGGGGTTTGATGTCCGAAGAGCCGCAGGTCACGCTCGATTCCCATTCGCTCAACCCGGTCGAGGAGAAGCTGCGCGGGCCGCTCGAGGAACAGCTCACGTCGGCGCTGCAGGCCGCGACCGACAAGATCAGGCACGGGTACGACGGGGAAAGCGTCGACGAGGTGACCGAGCAGTTGCTCGACGGGACCCGTTCGGGCCTGCACCCGGACATCGCCGCCGGGTTCCACCCCGACCACGCCCAGCTCCGCCGCGTCGCCGAGGCCATCGTCACCGGCCACTGACCGTCGGCGCCGCGCGGGCAAACTAGGACGTGACGATTTCCCGGATCGTGTCCATCGCTCGCAGGCGGTCAGCGCCGGTGCCGAGGTAGGCGTCCGGGATGATCAGTTCGGTCAGGCCCAGGGCGGCGTACGCGGCCACGTCGTCGGCGAGCTTGGCCGGAGAGCCGCCGATGACCGGTGTCGTCGTCTCCGGAACAGGCCCGTCCACGACGGTCAGGGCCTGGGCCGTGCGGGCGATCGCCTTCGGGTCGCGGCCCACCGCGGCGCAGTGCGAGTCCAGGACCGCGGACTTGTGGGCCACCAGCTCCGGCCGCCCCCAGCAGTTCCACTCGTCGGCGTATTCGGCCACGACGCGCAGCATCCGCTTCTCGCCCTTCGCGCCGATCATCAGCGGGAGCGGCTGCTGCACCGGCTTCGGCTCACAAACCGCGTCGGTGACCTGGTAATAGTCACCATCCACGGTGGTGCGTGAATCGTTGAGCAGGCCGCGCAGCACCTTCACGCCCTCGACGAACCGGTCGATCCTCTGCTTCAGTGGGGGCAGCTCGATCCCGTACTGCTGGTGTTCGTTGATCTGCCATCCGGCCCCGACGCCGAAGACGAACCGTCCGCCGCTGATCTGGTCGACCGTCGCGGCCATGTTCGCCAGGACGGCCGGGTGACGATAGGTCATGCCGTAGACGAGCGTGCCGATCCGCACCCGCGGGACCGCTGCCGCCAGCGCCGCCACCACCGAGCCGCATTCGAGGACGGGCCAGGTGTCGTCCTGCCCAGGGTCCACGTTCGGCATGAAGTGGTCGGCGAACCAGACGCCGTCCCAGCCGGTCTCGGCCGCGTGCCGTGCCGTCTCGAGAACGCCGGCGAAGCTCTGCCCGGCGCCGGGCCATATCGAAAGTCGCATGCGGACACCTTTCCAGAGACGTCCTCAGGACCGGATCGCGGCCAGCAGGTGGTCGACCAGACCATCCGCGTACGAGTCGTCGAGCGGCCCGGTGCGCAACATCCATCGATGCAGCACGGGCCCGAAGATCAACTCCACTGCCTGGTCGAGGTCGGCGTCGGTTCGCACCTGACCGGCCCGTCGCGCCGACTCGAGCCGGTCACGCACCGCTGAAAGCTGCGGCCGCAACAGCCGATCGCGCACCTCGTCGGCGAGCAGATCGTCCGAGAGCGTCTCGGCGGTCAGCGCCCGGGTCGTCGCGGACAGCCGCGGATCAGCGAACTCGGCCACCGTCGCCCGCACGACCGCCCGCAGGTCACGTTCCAGATCGCCGGTGTCGGGCAGCGTCACCGGCACCGCGTTCTCAACGAGCGCGTCGAGGATCACCGCCCCCTTGCCGCGCCACCACCGATAGATCGTCTGCTTGCCTACCCCGGCCCGCGCGGCGATGGCCTCGATCGTCAGCTTGGCGTAGCCGGTCTCGGCCAGCAGCTCGAGCGCCGCGGCAAGGATCGCGCGACGGGACTGCTCATTGCGACGGGCAGCAGAAGGCACCCCCGAACAATACCGCAACGAGACGCTACGTCTCGTCTTGACAAGAAAGCGAGACGAGACGTAGCGTCTCGCAAACAAGCAGGGGCGCAAACAGGGGCGCAAGCGCGAGCGCAAACAGGGGCGCAAACAGCGGCGCAAACAGGGGCGCAAGCACGAGCGCGAGCGCGAGCAAGAACGCAGCGACGAAGTATCGACGAAAGAGGAATCCATGCCGCATATCGCCATGGTCAGCATCCCGGCGCACGGGCACGTCAACCCGAGCCTCGAGATCATCCGCACGCTGGTCGATCGAGGGCACCGGGTCACGTACGCCAATGACCCGCGCTTTGCCGAGCTCATCGAGAGCACCGGAGCGGAGCTCAAGCCGTACGCCTCGACTCTGCCCTCGACCGACGAGGACTGGGGCGGTGACGCGATCGACCACCTCACGCTCTTCCTCGACGACGCGATCGCGATGTTGCCGCAGCTGCGCGCCGCCTACGACGACGACCGCCCCGACCTGTTCCTCTACGACATCGCCGGCGCGCCCGCCCGCCTGCTGGGCGAGCAGTGGGGCATCCCCGCCGTGCAGCTCTCCCCCACCTTCGTGGCCTGGACCGGCTACGAGCAGGAGATGGCCCCGATGATCGAGGGCTTGCGGGCCGACCCACGGGGCGCCGCCTACTACGACCGGTTCGAGCGCTGGCTGGCCGACAACAAATCCCGCACCACCGACAGCCTGTCCTTCCAGGGCCGCCCCGACCGCTGCCTGGCCCTGATCCCCCGAGCCCTGCAACCGAATGCGGACCGCGTCGATCCCGCTGTCTACGACTTCGTGGGCCCCGTGCTCGGCGACCGAAGCGGCACCTGGCAGCGGCCGGAGCGCGCCGAGCACGTCCTGCTGATCTCGCTGGGCTCGGCCTTCACCCGGCACCCCGACTTCTATCGCCGCTGCATAGCCGCCTTCGGCGATCTGCCCGGCTGGCACACCGTGCTGCAGATCGGTTCCAAGGTCGACCCGGCCGAGCTGGGCGACGTCCCCGATTCCGTCGAGGTGCACCCGTGGGTGCCGCAGCTGGCGATCCTGGAGCAGGCCGACGCGTTCGTCACCCACGCCGGCATGGGCGGCAGCAGCGAGGGCCTCTACTGCGGCGTCCCGATGATCGCCGCGCCGCAGGCCGCCGACCAGCACGCGAACGCCGAGCAGCTGGCCGCGCTAGGGGTAGCCCGGGTCGTCGACTCGGAAACCGTCACTCCCGAGGAGCTGCGGAGCCACCTGAAAAGCCTGCTTGATCCCCAGACGGCCGCCCTGACCAAAACCCTGAAAACCGAGGTCCGCGCGAGAAGCGGCGCGGCCGACCTCATCGAGTCGATGCTGTGACGACCTGACGCGTGGCCACGTAGTCGAGGAACTCCGCCTCCGTGAGCGGCTGCGCGAACAGGTAGCCCTGGCCGTAGGGACAGCCCATCGCGGCCAGGGCCGCCCGCTGCGCGTCGAGTTCGATGCCCTCGGCCACCACGGCCAGGTCGAACGTGCGGGCCAGGCTGACGATCGTCTCGACCAGCGCGAGTTGCTGCCGGCTGTGCAGGATGTCGTCGATGAACGACTTGTCGACCTTCAGGACGTCGACCGGCATGCGGCTCAGGTAGCTGAGCGACGAGTAGCCGGTGCCGAAGTCGTCGATGGCGATGCGGACGCCCATGTCGCGCAGCTCGTCGAGGTCGCGCCACACCTGGTCGGCGTCGTGCAGCACCAGACTCTCGGTGATCTCGAGGAGGACCTGCGCGGGCCGCACGCCCGACGTGGCGAGCACTTCGCGCACCTCGTCGACGAACCCGGGTGTACGGAATTGGCGCGCGGACACGTTGACGCTGATGTACCGCACGGTCTCCTGCCAGGCCGCGAACGTGTTCAACGCCTCGCGCAACACCCAGCCGCCGATCGCGACGATCGACCCGCTCTCCTCGGCCAGCTCGATGAATTCAGAAGGACCGAGCAGCCCGCGTACGGGGTGCTGCCAGCGCACGAGGGCTTCGAGCCCGGCCACCTCCCCGGTCGGCAGATCGGCGATGGGCTGGAAGCGCAGGCGAAGCTGCCCGGCGGCGACCGCGTCGTTGAGCGCCGACCGCATCTCGAGCCGCCGCAGCATCGCGTCGTGCATCTCGTCGCGGTAGCGCTGCCAGGTGTTCTTGCCCGCGGTCTTGGCGCCGTACATGGCCACGTCGGCGCGGCGCAGCAGCTCGCCGATGCCGGCCGGGTCGGCGCTGGTCGCGACGCCGGCGCTGGCTGTTCCCCGGATCAGGTGGGTCGCGCCGGTCGCGTCGACGACCTCGAACGGCTCGGCCAGCGTCGCGACGATCCGGTCGGCGACACCGTCGGGCGGCCCGGAGAGCAGGACGGCGAACTCGTCACCCCCGGTGCGCGCCACCGTGCTGCCGGCTCCGGCCACCTCGGTGACACGACGGCCCACCACGGCCAGCAACTGGTCGCCCGCCTCGTGCCCGAGGCTGTCGTTGACCTCTTTGAAGTCGTCGAGGTCGATGAAGAGGACCGACACCTCGGTCGCGTGTGACGCCGCCGCCTCGAGCCGGTTCTGGAAGTAGGCCCGGTTGGCCAGCCCGGTCAGCGCGTCGTGGAACGCCTGGTGCGCGAGGTCGTTCTCGAGGCGGCGACGCTCGGTCACGTCGCGGATGGTGACCACCAGGCCGTTGACCGCAGGGTCGTCGCGCAGGTCGCGGCAGCTGCACTCGACCTGCAGCGGCGCGTCGTCACCGGAGACGGCGGTCAGGTCGACGCCGTCGCGCACCTCGTCGAGCAGGGTGCGTAGTTTGTCGTGGTCGGTGTCGGCGATCAGGCTGGTCAGCGGCAGGCCGACCAGGTCCGTACGCCCGAAGACGGGCAGCGCGGACGGGCTGGCGTACCGGATGATCGCGTCGGCGCCGACGATCATGATCACGTCGGCCGCGCTCTGGATCAGGGCCCGGAAGTAGTCTTCGCTGCTGCGCCGGTTCACCTCGTCGGTCAGGTTGATCCGCTCGACGGCCATCGTGCCCTGGGCCATCAACGCCTCGAACGACGACTCCAGCCCGAGGAGAACGTCGGACGGGGCGGCCAGGTAGACCTGGTTCAGCCGGATCGGGTCGTTCGGATCGCGCCCGGCCGAGACCGCCTCGGCGCACAACGCCCAGTCGAAGCCGTTGAGCCTTCCGGCGACGTCGGGCGGCAGGTCCTCGACCCGCACGCGCCCGGTGGTCATCTGCCCGGTCGCCGCCCCCGGCTCGGCGGCGCTGGTGTGCCAGAAAAACCGGTGATCGGCCCCGGCCGGGACGATCGAGGCGACGGCCTGGGTCAGCGCGGCCCCCGCCTCGTCCACGCTGCTGGCCGCGACCAGATCGGCGCCGGTGAGGCGCAGCGTGCGTTCCCGGGCCGCGGTCTCGCGCTGCGACTGCATCAGCCCGGCCACGCGGGCCATGACGAGCAGGAACATCGCGGCCGAGGCGAGAGCGATGACCGGGGCGTCGGTGACGCCGTCGCGCAGGTACTGGATGAGCAGCACGGCCGGGGCGATCAGCGCGGCGACCGACATCAGCGCGATGCGGCGGCTGCCCGCGACGGCGGCCGGGGCCCGCTCGCCCGACGTGAGCTGCCGCATCGACGGGTGCAGGGCCGAGATCGCGATGGCGGTGTAGAAGAGCACCCAGCCGGCGTCCGTCGGCCCGCCCACCTGCCAGGTGCCGGCCAGCTGGCGCAGGCCGTAGAGGACGTCGGTGACCAGCAGGCTGAAGACGCCGCCGGCGAGCACGGTCAGCGCGACCGGCTTGCGGCCGCCACCGGTCAGCAGGCGGGCCAGCATGGCCAGCGCGAGCACGTCGCCGAGCGGGTAGCCGACCGAGACCGCCTTCTCGACGAAGCCGAGCTGGGTGTCGCGCAGGTAGGGCGAGACGAGGAAGACCCACGACAGCAGCCCCAGGCCCGCGGTCGGCAGCAGTGCGTCGAGCAGCGCGGCCCGGTTGCCGGCGTCGGAGCGGGCCCGGATGAAGACCAGCAGTGCGGCCGCGAGCATCGGGTAAACCGCGAGGTAGAACCCGTCCGCCGGGGAGGGGAACGGGTTCTCGAGATGCAGGAAATCGGTCAGGACGTTGTACGCGGTGTCGCCGAACGTGAAGCTCACCAGCACAGCGGAGAGCAGGTACCACGGCAGTCGCCGCGACGGCCGGTGCACGCGCACGCCGACCAGGACGGCCGCGGCCGCCGACAGCCCGATCGCGGCCCAGCTGTACATGCCGAACTGCGGAAGCGTGTAGAAGACCACGGTCAGGGCCAGAATCCAGGCGCCGAAGCCCGCCTGCAAGCGCTGGGCCGACATCGTGCTCCGATCGAATCGCGGTAAGGCCTGCGCCCCTCTGACCGGCACAACGATGCATTTGATGAACCGCTGGGGTCAACCCATGCGTTGGATCGCGGCCCGGAAGCGGTCGAGGTCACGTCGCCGCCGTTCGAGGGTCGTGGCGATCAGCACGAGGACCAGCCCGGCCACCGCGAGCGGGATCCAGCGGGGGATCAAATCCCAGATCTCCGCCAATTCATGCAGGGACAGGACGACCAGGACACTACCGCCAGTAAGCACTGGAGCACGCAGACGTACCATCACGCCGGCGATCACGACCGCCACCCCGGCCGCGCCCAGCAGCAGCCGGCGCAAAGGATGCCCGTCCTCGTCGAGGACCAGGGCGAGCGGGGGCAAGAAGGCGACGGCCAGGGCGGGACCGTAGGCGATCCAGCTCGACCGGTCCCGGCCCAGCCAGACGCCGCCCGCGAGCAGGAGGCCGTCGAGGATCAGGGTGGTCCACCAGGGCAGGCCCAGACCGGCCGGGATCGACAGGGCGACGACCGCGGCCGACCCGAGCGCGCCCGGCCTGCGCCAGCCGGCCGGGAGCACCAGCACCAGGGCCGCGCCGAGGGCGATCAGGGCGACGGGCAGCTTCCAGTCGGCCTCGCCGAACAGGGTGCGGTCATAGGCCCGTACGCCCGCCTGGGCGGCCAGCACGAAGCCGTAGATCCCGGGCAGCGCGACGACGGCCAGAGCGCCGTACCGGGCGATCGGGACCAGCAGCGTCAGCGCCGCGACCGCGAGGGCGACCAGCGCCACCGTCAGCAGGCCACCGCCGACGAGCAGGTCGGCGAACCGGCTCGCGGCGATGCCGAGGCAGACCGCGATCAGCGAGGCGGCGATCGGCACTACGACGCGGCGGCGGGAGACCAGGGCGCCGCCGAGCACGACCGCGGCGGCGACCAGCAGGGACGCGCCCGCCCCGGCGGCGTCGCCCGGGTCCTCGGTCGCGAGGAGCCCGATGAGCGCGAACGCGGCGGCGACCAGGGCGGCCAGTCCACCGGTGACGGCGGCGGCGAGCTCGAGGCCGCCGCGGCGCCGGGCGAGCACGGCGACGTCGAGGGCAGCGACCGCGGCGAAGGTCAGCGCCCAGCCGGTCGGGCCGGGCTCGATCGCGGCGACCAGCAGCGGGATCACCGGGTGGGCGACGGCCAGGGCGGCGTAGCGGGGACCGGTCAGGCCGGTGACGCGCCCGTAGCCGACGGCCACGGCCGCGGTGGCGGCGAAGACCGCGCCCGCGTAAACCCAGCCGGAGAGGCCGGAGACGCCGAACAGGTCGACGTGCCAGGCGGCGTACCCGTCGAGCAGCAGAAGCAGCAGGCCGACGGCGGCGAACGTCTCGGCGGTGGCCCGCAGGCGCCGGCGCAGGGCGACGAACGGCACGGCGAGGGCGACGACTGTGAACGAGGCGAGCAGCACCGCGCGGCCGCCGAGCCCGAACTGGGCCCACGCGACCGCGGCGAAGACGATCGCGGCCACGCCGAGCAGCAGGCCACCGAGCAGGAAGAGGACGTTCTGGGCCGTACGCGGGGTGACCTCGACGGCCGGGACGCGAGCCCGCATACGCGCCGCGGCGGCCTCGCGACGCTGCCAGACCTGGGCGAGTTGCTGGTTCAGGGCGGCGATCTCGGCGTCGGCCCGGGCGACCTCGGCGGCGTCGCAGGACGGGCAGCCGCTACCACCACAGTCCGGACAGGGATGCGTCATGGGGACGATCCTTGCCGGTTCCTCGCCATCCAGGCAGAGCATCCGTACTCAACGTCAATAGGCATAATGCACCGCCATGATCGAGATGCAGGAGCTGACGAAGCAGTACGGCGGGGTCAACGCCGTTCAGGGCGTCACATTCACCGCGGCGCCCGGCCGGGTCACCGGATTCCTCGGCCTCAACGGCTCCGGCAAGACGACCACCCTGCGCATGCTGCTGGGCCTGAGCCGCCCCACCTCGGGCCAGGCGCTGATCGCGGGCCGGCGCTACCGCGACCTGAAGCAGCCGTTGCGGCAGGTCGGCGCGGTGCTGGAGCAGGGGCTGAGTCACCCCGGCCAGTCCGGTCGCGGCCACCTGCGCAGCCAGGCTCTGCTCTGCGGCGCCGGCAAGCAGCGGGTCGAGGAGCTGCTGGAACACGTCGGGCTGGCCGACGCCGCGCACGAGCGCACCGGCAACTACTCGCTGGGCATGCGGCAGCGGCTGGCCGTCGCGACGGCGCTGCTGGGCGAGCCGCCGGTGCTGGTGCTCGACGAGCCCGCCAACGGCCTCGACCCGTCCGGCATGGCCTGGCTGCGCGCGCTGCTGCGCTCGCACGCCGAGGCGGGCGGCACCGTGCTGATCTCCAGCCACCTGCTCGGCGAGCTGGAGCTGCTGATCGACGACGTCGTGATCATCGCCGACGGGCAGGTGCGCCTGGAGTCGCCGCTGGCCGCGATCGCCGGGCAGCAGACGGCCCGGCTGCGGGTGCGCGGCCGCGATCCGCACGCGCTGTGGCAGGCCTTCGAGCGGGCCGGCGCCCAGGTCGAGACCGACGGACGGGTCCTGTTCGTCACCGGCCTGAGCGCCGAGGACGCCGGCGAGATCGCGCTGCACGTGCGCATTCCGCTGTACGAGCTGACGAGCGAGACACCCAGCCTGGAGCAGCTCTTCCTCAGCCTGGCGGTGGCCGCGTGATCGCCACCCTGCGCAGCGAGCTGCACCGCACCCTGACCATCCCGTCGAGCTGGGGTTCGATGGCCGCGGCGACGCTCATCGGGCTGTCGTTCAGCTGGTTCAGCGTCGACTTCTGGTCGCTGTTCGCCGCCCTCGGCGTCTTCGGCATCGCGGTGATCACCACGTCGCAGCACTACCAGCACCGTACGGCCGTGCTGCTCTTCCTCGGCCAGCCGCGCCGGCTGCGGGTCCTCGCCGCCCAGGGCGTCACCGCGATCGTCATCGGCCTGGCCACCGTGCTGGTCAGTGGCATCGCGATCCTGCCCGGCAAGGAGTGGGTCCAATATTTCGGCACGCTCGCCGCGACGCCGCTGCTCGCCCTGTTCGCCGTGGCCAGCGCGACCGTGATCCGCCGGCCGATCTGGCTGTTCGTCGGCTTCGGCGGCTGGTTCGTCTTCGTCGACGGCCTGATCTTCAGGTTCAAGCAGCCGTTGCCGTTCACCGCGCTCATCCAGGCCTCCGGCGGCCATCCGAAGGGCCTGCTGATCTTCACCGTCTACACCGTCGCGGCCCTGATCCTCGCCGGGTGGGCGATCCGTCGCGACCTGAGCACCGACTGACTATGTGACCTGAGTCACCTAAGCTCACGACCGGGCCCTCCGGTTCCGTCCCGTGGTCATCATCGATCGAAGGGACCACGGCCATGCACGACATCCTCATCCTCGGAGCGGGTTACGCGGGCCTGTGCGCGGCGACCAACCTGGCCGGGCGCGTGCGGCGGCGGGACGACGTACGCATCACGCTCGTCAATCCGGAGGAGCGCTTCACCGAACGGCTCCGTCTGCACTCGACCGCCGCCGGCCGCCCGACGGCCGACCTGCGCGTGCCCGATCTGCTGGCCCAGACCAAGGTCGATTTCGTACGGGGCTGGGTGACCGCGATCGACGCCGAGGCTCGCACGGTACGCGTCGACGACGAGCGCGACCTGCGCTTCGACACGCTCGTCTACGCCCTCGGCAGCGCGGCCGACACCTCGGTCCCCGGCGCCGCCGAGCACGCGTACGCCCTGGACAGCTTCCGCGACGCTGAAGCCCTCGCCACCCGGCTGGCCGGCACGCGGACGGTCATCGTCGGTGGCACCGGACTGACCGGCGTCGAGGCCGCGGCCGAGATCGCCGAACGGCACCCAGCCCTCACCGTCAAGCTGGTCGGCCGCGAGCGGCCTGGACACACGATGACCGCCAAGGCCCAGCGATACCTGCTCACCGCTCTGGAGCATCTCGGCGTCGAGGTGCACTCGGACGCCGAGATCACGAAGGTGCTTCCCGGTGGTGTCGAGCTCGACGGTACCGGAAGCCTGGCCGCCGACGCGGTCCTGTGGACAGCGGGCACCCGGGTCTCGCCGCTCGCCGCCGCGTCGGGCCTCACCGTCGACGACCGCGGGCGCATCGTCACCGACCAGACCCTGCGATCGGTCTCCCACCCGCACGTGTACGCCGTGGGCGACGCGGCCGCCGTACGGCAGGAATTCGGTCTTCTGCACGGAACCTGCCAGAGCGGCATGCCGACCGGGGTGCACGCCGCCGTCTCGATCGCCCGTGAACTCGACGGCAAAGCGCCCGCGCGGTTCCGCTTCGGCTACTACCACGCGCCGGTCAGCCTGGGCCGCGGCGACGCGGTCGTCCAGTTCACCCGCCCCGACGACAGTCCTCGCCGCGCTCACCTGACCGGCCGCGCCGCCGTCTGGTACAAGGAAACGGTGACCGCCTCGCCCTGGCCGACCTTCGCGCGGATGACGCGCTTCCCGGCCATCGCCTCGTGGTGGCCGCACGGCGGTCGGTACACGCGATGACCGCCTTCGACGAGCACCGGCGGCTGCTGTTCGCGATCGCCTATCGCCTGCTGGGCAGCGCCGCCGACGCCGAAGACGTGGTGCAGGACGTGTGGCTCAAGTGGTCGGCGGCCGACCGCTCGGCCGTCGCCGATCCCAAGGCCTACCTGGCCCGCATGGTCACCCACCAGGCGATGGATCAGCTTCGCTCGGCCCGGCATCGGCGCGAGACGTACATCGGGCCGTGGCTGCCCGAACCGATCCTCACGCAGGGCGAGGACGTCTCGGACGACGTCTCGACGGCCATGCTCGTCGTGCTCGAGACGCTGACCCCGCTCGAACGCGCGGTCTTCGTGCTCAAGGAGGTCTTCGACTTCCCCTATCCCGAGATCGCCGCGGCCGTCGAGCGCACCGAACCGGCCGTGCGCCAGGCCGGCCATCGGGCCCGCGAGCATGTTCGCGCACGACGGCCCCGGTTCGACGCCGACCCCCGACGGCGGCGCGACGTCACCGAGCGGTTCCTGGCCGCGGCGGCCGGCGGCGATCTCAACACGCTGATGGAGCTGCTGGCGCCGGACGTCGCGCTGTGGACCGACGGCGGTGGCAAGGTTCGCCAGGCACGACGACCGGTCGTCGGCGCGACGAAGGTGGCCACCTGGCTGGCCGGGGTCAGCCAGGTCCCGTACGAGGGGATCTTGCCCTCGGACATGCGGGTCGAGATCGTCGAGCTGAACGGCGCGCCCGGGCTGGTCTTCAGCGGCCCCGACCGGGTGATCGCCACGCTGACGATCGACCTGACCGAGGACGGCCTCATCCGTACGATCCACAACGTCGCCAACCCCGACAAGCTGCGCGCCGTCACGCCCCGCTGACCCACTCCGTCCATTTGTCGACGGTGATCTCGACGAACGGCCCGGCCGGTGGTCTGTTTCGGTACTGCGGATAGCGCGCGACCAGCGCCGCCAGCCCTTCGGGATGGGTGTCGCGCACGACGGCCGTACCGTCGGCGCGCACCCACCACAGCCGTGACCAGTCCTGTTCGTAATGGTCGGCCAGCACGCTGACCCGGGGCGACGCCTCGATGTTGGCCAGGCGGCGCAGAGCCCGGGTGCGCTTGGGCTTGCCATCCACCGCGGACACGAGCACGTCGTTCCTCAGGAGCGCGAAGACGATCGGCACCAGGTGCGGCGCGGCATCCGGCCCGACCGTGGCCAGCCGGGCCACCGGCACCGAGGCGAACCGCGCCGCCGGGGTCACCGGCCGACCAGCTCCCCGATCGCCGCCTCCCACTTCTCCAGAGCCGGCTCGACGATGCTCCACGGGCCGGACGGCAACCACACCGAGACGCGGTCGATGCCCGCCTTCTCACACTGCTCCAGGGCCCGCGGGTCGGCCGGCACGCTGAGCATCTGCACCTGCAGGTAGCGGTCGGCGCGGGCGCGCAGCTCGGCGATCCGGGCGAACACGTTCTCGTCGCGCCACTGCGGGAACCATCCGTCGCCGTACTCGAGAACGCGGTCGAGAACCGTGGGCCCGCCACCGCCGATCAGGATCGGCGGGTGAGGGCGCTGGGCCGGCTTGGGCCACGACCAGATGCGGTCGAAGCTGACGTGTTTGCCGTCGAAGCTGGCCTCGTCCTGGGTCCAGATCTCGCGCATGGCGCGAATACGCTCCCCCATGACCGGCACACGCAGCCGCGGATCGGTGCCGTGATTGCGCATCTCCTCCCGGTTCCAGCCGAGACCGACGCCGAACTCGAACCGGCCCCCGCTGAGGTGGTCGACGCTCGCGACCTCCTTCGCCGTGATGATCGGATCCCGCTCGGTCACCAGGCACACGCCACTGCCGATGCGCAGCCGACTGGTGGCCTCGGCCGCCGCCGTCAGGGCCACGAACAGGTCGTACGTGTGCCAGTACTTCTGCGGCAGGTTCGGCCCGCCGGGCCAGGGCGTCTCGCGGCTCGCGGGGATGTGGGTGTGCTCGGCGAAGTAGAGGGCGCTCTGGCCGCGCTCCTCGGCCCGCCGGGCGATCTCGCCGGGCCGCATGCCGTCGTGGGTGGGGAAGTAGCCAACACCGAAGTCCATACGAGGGATTTTAAGTTGGTCCAGCCTATGAACCCATCGGCTCCGAAGCCCGTGTAGGCACTGAGCTCGCTTCAATCGGGCACGGAGGGAGAGTCAGATGATTCTCGGTATCGCCGTCGGGACCGCACTGCTGGTGGGCATCCTGATCGGCCTCCTGTGTTTCAAGAAGACAAACGAATTCTGCGGCCGCTGCGGGGTCACCCGCGAATGCCCGATCTGCTGGGCCTCAGCGCTTCAGTGTCAGGATCAGATCCACGACCAGAGCCGTCCAACCGGTCTGGTGCCAGGCGCCCAACCCGGCCCCGTTGTCCCCGTGGAAGTACTCCGGGAAGACGACCAGGTCCTTCCAGTCCGGGTGGGTCTGCAGCACCTGGTTGGCGCCGTAGATCGGACGCTTTCCGTCCTCGTCCGGTAGGAACAGCGAGATCAGCCGGCGGGACAGATCGTCGGCGATCTCGGCGAGCGGCAACTTCCGCTGCGACCCGGTCGGGTACTCCGCCTTCATGTCGTCGCCGAAGAACCCGGCGTACTCTCGCAGTGCCTCGATGAGCAGATAGTTGACCGGCATCCAGACCGGCCCGCGCCAGTTCGAGTTGCCGCCGAACAGGCCGCTGGTGCTCTCGGCCGGCTCGTAACCCACGGTGAAATCCGAGCCGCCGAGCGAGACGGTGAACGGCTTCTCCAGGTGAGACCGAGACAAGGTCCTGATCCCGTACGGCGACAGGAACTCCTCCGGATCAAGCATGCGCGCCAGCACCCGCAGCAACTGATCCTGCCCCACCATCGCGAGCAGCTGCTGCTGGCGCCCCTCGGAGGACAGCCGCCGGGCACTGATCACGTCGGCGAACTCGGACTGCGACGCCTTCAGCCAGCGCAGCCGGGCGTGCAACTCGGGCAGCCGGTCGAGGGTCGACTTGGACAGCCGCGTGGTGGCCGCCAAGGGAAGCAGCCCGACGACGGAACGGGCCTTCAACGGCAGCTTGTGGCCGTCGGGCAGGCGGAGCTGGTCGTAGAAGAAACAGTCCTCCTCGTCCCACAGGCCCTGGCGGTAGGCGCCCTCGGCGATGTACGCGAAGTGTTCGAAGAACTTCGTCGCCATGTCCTCGTACGCCCGGTCGTGCAGGGCGAGCCGGATCGCCATGTCGAGCAGGTTCAGGGCGTACATGGCCATCCAGCCCGTGCCGTCGGACTGCTCGAGCACGCCGGCCACAGGCAGCGCCGCCGACCGGTCGAACGGGCCCACGTTGTCGAGCCCGAGGAAGCCGCCCTCGAACACGTTGTTGCCGCCGACGTCCTTGCGGTTGACCCACCACGTGAAGTTGAGCAGCAGCTTGTGCATGACGCGGGCCAGGAAGTCGAAGTCGTGCCCGCCGTCGATCTCGAAGACCCGCAGCGCGGCCCACGCGTGCACGGGTGGATTCACGTCGCCGAACGACCACTCGTACGCCGGGATCTGGCCGTTCGGGTGCATGTACCACTCGCGCAGCAGAAGCAGGAGCTGCGCCTTGGCGAACGCGGGGTCGACGCGGGCGATCGAGACACAGTGGAACGCCAGGTCCCAGGCGGCGTACCAGGGGTATTCCCAGGGGTCGGGCATCGAGATGACGTCGAAGCTGTTCATGTGCCACCAGGCGTTGTTACGCCCGTAGCGGCGGCCGGGTGGCGGGGGCGCCGAACCCGGGTCGCCGGTCAGCCACTGCTTCACGTCGAAGTGGTAGAACTGCTTGCCCCACATGAGGCCGGCGATGCCCTGGCGGGCTACCGCTTTTTCGTCCTGCGTCGCTTCCGCCGGGATCAGGTCGGCGAAGAACTCGTCGGCCTCACTCCTGCGGTCGCGCATGACTGTGGCCCAGTCGTCCTTCCTGCCGGGCTCGTCGTCCTCCTGAGTCAATCGCAGGCGGATCGTACGGGTCTCGCCCGGGTTCAGCGTGAGGACGTAGTGCAGGGAGCCCTTGGTGCCCTCGTTCGCGGGGTTGACGGTGGGGGCGCCGTTGACGACGTGGTCGTTGATGCCGTCCTTGGGGAACTGACTCTTGCCGGGCTGACCCCACAGGCGCTGGGCGTTCGTCTCGTTGTCGCAGAGCAGCGGGACCGGGACGCCGTCCCCTTCAAGGGTTATCCGGCCGAGCGCGCGATGTTCACCGGCGAGCCGGCCCGGCGTGCCGGTGATTTTCGGCACGGGACGGTTGGGCAGACCCCACGACCACGTGTTGCGGAACCAGAGCGTCGGCAGCACATGCAGGGTGGCGGGGTCAGGGCCGCGGTTCGAGACGGTGACCGCGACGCACATGTCGCGCGGAGAGGCCTTGGCGTAGTCGACGGTGACGGCCCAGAACCGGTCGTCGTCGAAAATGCCGGTGTCGACCAGCTCGTACTCGCTCTCCTCCCGGCTCCGCTGACCATTGACGCGCACCAGCCGGTCGTACGGGAAAGGGGCCTGAGGGTAGTGATAACGCCAGCTCATCCACGAGTGGGTGGGCGTGGAATCCTGATACCACCAGTACTCTTTCGCGTCCTCGCCGTGGTTGCCGCCGTCGCCGCCGAGGCCGAACATGCGCTCCTTGAGAATCGGGTCCTGCCCGTTCCAGAGAGCCAGCGCGAAACAGAAGGTCTGACGGTCGTCGCAGATGCCGCCCATGCCGTCGTCGTTCCAGCGGTAGGCCCGCGAGCGCGCATGATCGTGGGGGAAATAGTCCCAGGCGGTGCCGTGCTCGCTGTAGTCCTCGCGGACCGTGCCCCAGGCGCGCTCGGCCAGGTAAGGACCCCAGGCCCGCCAAGGCTGCTCGCCGGAGTCCGCCTGAGCGAGCCGTCCGCGTTCCGCCACTCCCACTCCCCTTCACCGCATCTGCCGACACGCCCAGTGTGCCCGACAACGTTTGGTCGCTCGATCGCTACGCTGCGCACGATGGGACCCCCATCACAAAACATCGAAACAGAGGGTCTCGACGGTGGGGAGGGACAGGCGGAACTCGGTACCGCCGTGGGGGGCTGGTTTGGCTGTCAGGGTGCCGCCATGGGCGTCGATGATGGCCTTGGTCACGGCCAGGCCCAGGCCGGTGCCCTTGATGCCGGCTTTTTGTGCGTTGCTGGCACGGAAGAAGCGGCTGAACAGGTGGGGGTACTGCTCGGCGGGGATGCCGATGCCGTTGTCGGTGACGGTGATGACTACCGCGTCGGCTTCCTGTTCGGCGGTCACCGAGACGGTGCCACCCTCGGGGGTGTATTTGACGGCGTTGGAGAGGAGGTTGTCCAGGGCCTGACGCAGGCGCTGGGCGTCAGCCAAGACGGCCAGATCGGGCTGGATCGAGGCGATGACGGTCAGGTTCTTGGCGGCGGCGGTGGGCTGCTGGCCGTCGACGACGTCGCGCAGGACCCCGGCGGCCACCATGGGGCACGGGTCGATGCTGATGTGGCCGGCGTCGAGGCGGGCCAGGTCCAGCAGGTCGTCCACCAGTTCCTGCAGGTGGCGGGTGGTGCGGTCGACGATGTTCGCGTGCTTGCGTTCGGCGTCGGCCAGGGCGGGGCTGTCCAGCAGGACCTCCGTGTACGCCTTGATGACACCGACGGGGTTGCGGAGCTCGTGGATGACGACCGCCGACAGCTCGTCCTTCATCCGGTCGAGCTCGCGCAGCTTCTCCACCTGCTCGCGCTCGCGGTCGAGCAGATGCTCGCGCTGCTCGGTGAGTTCGTGCCGCTCGGTCACGTCCGTGGAGAGGCCGTCGACGTAGAGCCGGTCGCCCTCCCAGCGTGACGCCGCCCGCGTCCAGATCCAGCGGACCACGCCGTCGAGTCCCACGACGCGGCACTCCATCTCGGCGTGTTCCCCGTCGGCGAGCTGGTCGTGGAACCGCATCATGGTCTCGGCGTCGTCGGGGTGCATGCAGTCGGTGAGCGTGGCCGGCTGGTCCACCGTCACCGGGCGGCCGAGGATCCCCTCCGCGTTCGGGCTGCCGTAGACGAGCCGCGGCGCCTCGCCGGGAATCACCTCGACGGTCCACACGTAGTCGTTGACCTGCGCCACGATGCGGTCGAAGTTACGCCGCGCGTCGGCCAGGGCCAGCGACATGTCCTCGGCCCAGCGGCGCTCGACGAACCGGCCCAGGTGGGCGGCCGCCGCGTCCAACATCTGCACCGTGTCGGAGTCGAACGGAAGGTCCTGGTCGGTGAAGAAGGCGAGCACACCGAGCGTACGGCGACCCGAGCGCACCGGCACGCCGACGGCGACACGGATCCCGAGGTCGTGCAGGGCGCCGCGCCCATCGTCGAGCATGTCGGTCGGCATCTGCCCGGCGTCCCACCACACCTCGCGGTTACGGGCCCAGACCAGACCGGGCAGCCCCTCGCCGAGGACGAAGGTCAGCGGCCTGTCGTTGGTGAAGGACGACAGATCACGGTCGGTCGTGGTGTGCGAGCTGTGCCGCACGATGGCTTTGCGGTCGTCGGTGACCTGCCAGTACTCGCCGCACAGCCAGCCCAGCGACTCGGTGATCGCGGCGACCGCCTCGATGCCCGCGTCCTTGGCGTTGGTGGCGTCGGAGAGCACCTGGGCGACCGCGTGCCGGGCGCGGCGCAGCTCCTCGGCGCGGTGCACCTCGGTGATGTCGTGGAAGGCGACCACGGCGCCGAGCCGGCGGTTGTCGCGCGTGTCGATCGGCCGCCCGTTCGCGACGAAGCGGCGCCAGGTGTCGTCCCCCTTCATGATCATGTGCTCGCCGCGCACGGTCTCTCCCGCGTACGCCCGGGTCAGCGGCAGGGCTTCCAGAGGCGTACGGCCGTCGGGCTCGTGCACCGCGAAAACCTCGGCCCACTCCTCCATCGGCGTGCCCAGCGCTGCCTCGCGCCCGGTGACCTCACGCGCGGCCCGGTTGAGCAGGGTCAGCCGGCCCTCGGTGCCGAAGGCCGCGATGCCGACGTCGACGCTGTCGAGCACGGCCTCGAGGAAGGCGTGCTCGTCGTCGAGCTTCTGGCGCTGCTGCTCCATCTCGGCGGCGGCGATGATGCGTCCGGTGATGTCGTGCAGGAACGCGTGGCAGACGATCCCGCTCGGCTCGTCCGCGACCTGCAGCGTCATCTCGGCCGGGAACTCGCGGCCGGTGCTGGTGATCGCGGCGATGCGCAGGTGCTGCCCGGAGAGCTGGGAGTCGCCGGTGGCCCGCACCCGCCGCATGCCGGCGATGTGGTCGGCCCGGAAGCGCTCCGGGATGATCAGGTCGACGATGTTGCTGCCCAGCGCCTCGTCGGCGCGGTAGCCGAACATCCGCTCGGCGGCCGAGTTCCAGGCGATCACCTCGCCGGTGAGGTCGGTCGAGATGTACGCGTCGTGGGTGTTGTTGACGACGGCCGCGAGCCGGGCGACCGACATCGCCTGCTCGGCCCGGGCCAGGCGCAGCGCCACCTCGGACTCGGCGGCCTCGGCCAGATCGTGCAGCACGGCGACCTCGTCGGTGGACCACTCGCGGGGCGTGGAGTCGACGACGCAGAACGAGCCGAGCACGTGGCCGTCGGGAGAGCGCAGCGGTACGCCGGCATAGGCGATGGCGTTGTAGTCGGCGATGGCCGGGTTGTGGCGCAGCCGCGCGTCGAGCCGGGCGTCGGCCACGATCAGGGCGGCCTCGTCCTCGACGACGTGCTTGCAGTACGAGTGCGACAGCGGCGTCTGCCGGGTCTCGGCCAGCTCGCCCTCGAGCCCGTACGCCCCGGCGAAGCGCTGCCGGTCGTCGTCGACGAGCGAAACGAGAGCGGCGGGCGCGTTGAGCGCGCGGGCCGCGAACTCGGTCAGCCGGTCGAGCACGCGCACCGGGCCGGCTTCGAGCAGACCGGTGGCACGCAGCGCACGGAGACGTCCGGGGCCTGGCAGCGACGGAGCCGGTGGATTCAGCACGGAGCTTGGTATCGGTGCCCGCGGCTCCTACTTGAGCCAAGCGGCCGCCCGAACATCCGGCCGGAAAAATCCGGACGAAAGTATGAGCCGAAAACCTTGCCTCAAGAATTGTGGAAAGAATTGCTGATTCCGCTATCACTTCGCATCGGCAGCTTTCCTGTTCTGTGAGCTCCCTGTGAATTGAATATCGAGCCCGCAAAGAAAAGAGCGAGGGCCGTACCCGTCGCCGGGGTACGGCCCTCGCTCTATCCGGGGGTTGTTCAGCTCACCGGTTGCCACTCAACCCGGTGCGTTCCCATCCCGCCGGTTCAGTTCACTCACCAGGGGGCACTACTTGCCGGCTGTGCCAGCTCAGCGGTGGCCGTGGCCCTTGGGGTTGTGGTGACCCTTGGGGTCCTGGTGGCCGTGGCCCTTCGGACCCTGGTGGCCGTGGCCCTTGAACTCCCAGCCCGCGGTGAGGGCGACCCAGCCGCGCTTCGGGCCGCGCTTGACGCGCTCGCAGTCGAAGCTGTTCCACTTCTTGCGGAACTCGCCGATCTTGCCGGCGCGAACGCAGGCCTGCGGCGACCGGTAGAAGTCGACGAGCCGCTTCTTGGCGAACTTGTGGTCCTGGACCTGAACGGCGGAGCCCTTCGCGGCGGGGGCGGCGGGGGATGCCGCGGCCGGGCCGACGCCCATCGCGAGGCCGGTGGCGACCGCCAGGCCGGTCATCGTGATCATGCGCGTGACCTTATTCATGACAACGCCTTTCTCTCTGTTCCATCAAGCGTCGCTTGATGCAGCAGATATTAGGGACGTCGCCGCAATTTCCCGGCACGGAAACACAACCACGATCGAGTGATTCATTTCCGCACGGCAAGAACCGTTTCCCATTAAATCGAAACGGGTTCCGGCCGACAAATTTCAGGTCAGCCAGCCCGGCCGGATCAGCCCCGCCTCGTACGCATAGACGACGAGCTGGGCCCGGTCGCGCGCCCCGAGCTTGATCATCGTGCGGCTGACGTGCGTCTTCGCGGTCGCGGGGCTGATCACGAGCCGGCCCGCGATCTCGTCGTTCGACAGCCCCTCGGCGACGAGCACGAGCACCTCGCGCTCCCGATCGGTGAGCTGATCGGCCGTCTCGGGCGGGCTCGCCGTCGCCCGCCCCTGCCCGCCGCCCGCGAACTGCCCGATGACCCGCCGCGTGACCCCCGGCGAGAGCAACCCGTCCCCGGCCGCCACCGCGCGCACCCCGCGGATCAGCTCGACCGGCTCGGTGTCCTTGACCAGGAACCCCGACGCCCCCGTCCGCAGCGCCTCGAACACATACTCGTCCAGCTCGAACGTCGTCAGGATCACCACCCGGGTGCCCGCCAGCGCGGGATCGGCCGCGATGCGCCGCGTCGCCTCGAGCCCGTCGACCCCAGGCATGCGGATGTCCATCAGCACGACGTCGGGCTTCGTCTCGCGCGCCTTCGCCACAGCCTCGAGCCCGTCCGCCGCCTCGGCGACGACCTCGATGTCCGGCTCGGCGTTGAGCAGCGCCCGAAACCCGGCCCGCACCAGCAACTGGTCATCCGCCAGCAGCACCGAGATCACTCCACCACTCCTTCGCCCGCCATCCGGGCATCACTCGCCCGCCCACGACCAGCACCACCATCACTCGCACCGGCCTCCGCATCGCCGCCGCCGGCAGGGCCACCGCCGCCCGGAGAGGCGTGCCCGCCCGAAGAGGCATAGCCGCCCGAAGAGACGTGGCGGCCCAGAGAGGCGTGGCCGCCCGAAGCGCCACCGTTGGGACTACCGCTCCCACCGCCGCCGGAAGCGCCTTCACCCGCAGCCCGGCCGGTCGAAGCGGCATGCCCGTTCGGAGCAGAAGCGGCATGCCCGTTCGGAGCGGCCTGGTCGGAATCGCCGCCACCCGCCGCGCCGTCCAGGGCCGGCAGCAGCACCGAGACCAGGAAGCCACCGCTGACCACCCCCGCCTCCAGCGACCCGCCCAGGCTGCGCGCTCGCGCCCTCATCCCGGCGATCCCGGTTCCGGGCGGGCCGCCCTCGGCCGGGAGCGTCGGCGGCGCGTTGGCCGTGTCGTTGCGGATCGCCAGATGCAGCGCGGTCGGCAGGTAGTCGACCGAGACCGTGGCCGTCGCACCCTCCCCCGCGTGGCGGCGCACGTTGGTCAGCGCCTCCTGCACGATGCGGTAGGCCGCCCGGTCGACCTCGGCGGGCAGTTCGCGCACCTCGCCGGTCACCTTCGTCTCGACCGGCAACCCGGCGTCGGCGGTCAGGTCGGCGAGCCGGCTCAGCCCGAGGGCCGGCTGGCGGGGCGCGGCCTCGTCCTCGGTGCGCAGCGCGCCGAGCACTGATCGCACCTCACGCAACGCCTCGGAGCTGGCCGTCTTGATCGCCGAGAGCGCCTCGCGGGCTTGTTCCGGCCGGCTGTCCATGAGGTGCAGCCCCACGCCCGCCTGCACGTTGATCAGCGACAGGTGGTGCCCGATCACGTCGTGCAGCTCGCGGGCGATGCGCAGCCGCTCCTCGGATGCCTGCCGGCGCTGCTGTTCCTCCTCGGCCCGCTCCTGCTCCTCGGCAGCCCGTTTCTGCTCGGCCCGCACCTTCATCAGCTGCGCCATCTGCTCGCTTCTGATCTTGGCGACACCGCCCAGGAAGATCGCCCCGGCCAGCGCGAGGCCCAGCAGCAGCGCCTCGCGCAGCCCCGGCCGCACCTGCTCGCGCAGCCCGATCGGGTCGGCGAACACCCAGAAGATCAAGAGATAGGCCACGTACGCCGTTCCGGCGCTGACCAGTGCGGCGATGCGCCGGCCACTCCCGCAGGCGGCCAGGTTGAACAACGCGACCAACGGCGCGACGGCCCAGAACCAGTGCGGCGCGGCGACGGTGGCGAAGGCCAGCGAGGCCAGCGCGGCGATCGCGAACACGATCACCGGATAGCGCCGGCGGAAGAGCAGCGCCAGCGGCCCGACGAGCAGCAGCACATAAAGTGCCGGGCGCACGGTGACGAAGACCTGACCGTCGTCGGCCTGCCGGTTGGCCCCGATCGTCTGGAAGAGCGCCGCCCCGATCACCGCACCGAGGCCGGGCCCGCGATGATGCGCCGGCGACCGTCCGAGGCGGTGTTCTCGCGCCCATGGGGGCCCGCTGAAACGCCCGCTGCGGTTCTCCCGCGCCCACGGCGGCATCGGCGGCCCGTGCATGTGTCTCACGCCGTCCACACCACCCTTCGTCGTCGCATCGCAGTCAATCGCGGGGGCAAGATCGCCGTGACAGCCATCGCAAGGCACCGCTGCCACGAGCCGCTGCCACGAGCCGCTGCCACGAGCCGCTTGCGGCGAGGCGCTGCGGCGAACCGCTGCGGCGAGCCCACGACTTTCCGTCCCGATGCCGAAACTACGGCACCCCACCCCTCCGCGGCATCCACGCGCGGGGGGATGGCCCTCTACTCCCCAGGGAGTACGCCACGGGCGGCTAATGCCCCAGCGGGCGTACGCGATGGGCCTCAGACCCTCCCGGAGGCCGCCTTGAAGATGCTCCCCCGGGGCGACGTGCCCGGGCGGCGAAAGGCCGACTCTGGAAGCACGGACGGAAGCACGACGGAAGCACGAACGCCCCGGGAGGATGCGGTGCAACCCAACGACAGTTCCACCAGCCAGCAACGGATGCGGACCTCCGACAAGGAGCGCGAGCAGGTCGCCGAGATCCTGCGGGCCGCGATGGCCGAGGGCCGGCTCGACCTGACCGAGGGTGAGGAGCGGCTGGCCACGGCGTACGCCGCGAAGTTCCGTGACGAACTCGGCCCGCTGACCAGCGATCTGCCCGGCGGCGGACGGGCGGCTCTGGCCGAAACTCCCGAGGCCCGGAACGCGACACGCCGGAGCCTGCGCCGGCACGCCTCGATCATCGGCTCGGTCGCCATGATCCTGACCGGATTGTGGATCATCTCGGGGGCGCACTTCTTCTGGCCCGCGATCCCGCTCGCCTTCCTGGTCATCGGGTTCATGAAGCACGCTCGATACCGCCGCTGGCAGTACGAGTACAGCCTCGGCCACGGCGTCGCGCCGTGGAACGGACCGGGCTGGGCGCACCCCGGACACCCTCGTCAATTCCACAGTGGACATCGAGGTTGTTGATCTTCCCTCCCCGCTCTGCGAGAGTGACCGGGTTTTGCCCCCGGTGACCTCGAACGGGGGCGCGGGGAGGGGCAACACACATGATGGGTCCGTCGCACGCTCTCTCGGGGGCGACCGTCTGGCTGGCCGGCACCTGGGCGCTGGATCAGTTCGCGGGTTATGAGCAGTCACCGTTAGCTATCGCCGTCGGCACAATGGTGTGTGCCGGCGGCGCCCTGCTGCCCGACCTGGACATGTCCGGGAAGGTCACGCGCAACCAGGGCGGCGCCACCGTCGCCCGTACGTTCGGGGTGTTCTCGCTGTTCGCGGCCGAGGTGGTCGAGAAGGTGTCGCTGGGCGTCTATACGGCGACGCGGCTCAGCAAGGACCCGCGTCGCAACAACGGCCACCGTACGTTCACACACACCCTGCCGTTCGCGGCACTGCTCGGCTGGCTCACCACCTGGCTGTGCGGGCACTACGGCAAGTGGGCCGTGGTCGGCATCGTCTTCTTCATGGCCGGTCTGGCTCTGCGTGGCCTGTTCGACGAGTGGGCCGAGCGCGCCGGGTGGGTGATCGTCACTTTGGCGTCGGCGGGCATAGCCTGGTTCACGGCGGCGAATCTGCCCGGCGATCGCGGCTATCCCATGCTGGGGTTCGCGGTCGCCGTGGGCTGTGTGGTCCACATTCTCGGCGACATGATCACGTCGGCCGGCGTACCGATCCTGTGGCCGATCCCGACCGGCCGGCGCATGTGGCGGATGATCGGCCTGCCCAACAAGATTGCCGTCAAGGTCGGCGGCAAGGTCGAGACGGTCGTGCTGCGTACGGCGTTCGTCGTCATCTCTCTGCTCGCGATCGCCGGCATCTTCGCGCCCAGCCTGTTGCAGCAGCTCGAACTGGACGCCTGGGCGGACGGACGATAGCGAAGCCTCGCGCATTGACAACGTTGTGAAGGCGGTCGGATCCTCGGGGATGACGACTGTTGGCGTGTTGGTGGTCATGAGTGCTCACTAGTTGGTTTTGATGGACTTGGTGAACTTGAGGGAATGGGCGGCGGCCACGGGAGTCTCGTACGCGACGGCACGTCGGCGTT
>NZ_RJAC01000078.1 GCF_003999975.1 Actinoplanes solisilvae
CACGGCCGTTTCAACATCATCCCGTGAGGCCGAGGATGGTGAATGGCCTGGTCATTTCGCGGTTGGCCCAGCGGGTGGCTTCGGTGATGTTAGTGCGGCCGGCCAGGCGTAGGGCGTTGATGGCGAGGTTTCTGAGGGAGGCCAGTACGCGGGGTCCGGAGCGGGTGCGGATACGGGATTGGTCCTCGCGGTAGCAGGTGTCGCGGATGAAGTGCAGAGTCTCGATGGCCCACTGGCCACGGTTGAACGCGGCGATCTCGGCCGGTCCGGCGGTCTCGGCGGGGTGGCTGGTGACGCCCAGTTGCGCTGCGGCGGTCTGTTTGCCGTCGCTGCCGGTGATGTAGCGTTCGATCAGCCAGACCTGGTTGACGTGCGGAAACGGCAGGCCGGGCGGGGCGGGCAGGACCCGGATGGTGCGGCGGGTGCTGCGGCCGTGGCCGGTCTCGGTGCTCTCGTGGCCGATCGCGGTGGTGGCCCAGGGCAGGGCGTCGAGGGCGGCGAACAGGGCGGCCCGGTTCTCTTTGACCGGCAGCACGAAGTGGCCGCCTTGCTGGTGGATGAGGTCGGCGGTGGCCTTGACGGTGTGCAGGGCGTCGGCGGTCACGGTCACCTCACGCAGATCGAGGGTTTCCAGCAGGGCGCGGGCGGTTTCCGGTTCGCGGGTCTTGGCCCCGTCGGTCGGCGCCTGGGCGATGATGACGGCGGCAGGGTCCAGGCCGGGCGTACCGGCCAGGGCGGACAGCAGGTGCAGTTGTTCGCCGTCGGTGTTGACGGCGCCGCGGACGGTCTTGCCGTCCAGGCGTACCTGTGCCGGGGTATCGCTGCTGGTGGAAGCCTGTTCGCCGGTGCTGGTGCGCTGGGCGGTGGTCCACTCGGCGATCACCGCGTCCAGGACGTCGCCGTCGGTGTCGGTGCAGACGCGCCAGAGCGTCGAGCGTGACGGCCGCCCGGCGGGTCGGGCCTCGACTCGCAGGTACAGGCTGTCGAGGATGTCGGTGGGGACGTCGGCGACCCAGCCGCTGATCGCGGTGTAGCCCTTCAGCCCGGCTACCGTGGCCGCCGCGACCAGCGCGAGCACCACCGCGACCGGATGATCACGGCCCTGACCGCAACGGCCGTCGCCGACGGCGAGCAGCAGGTCGAGCAGACCGTGACACGAAGGCGTGAACGACGTCCCGTCCGCGACGGTCGACGATGCTGAATCGGGTGGCGAGATGGCAGACTGCGGCACGACGAAGCTCCGTTTGCACCAGATCTGTGAGAAGACCTGGTCTCAACGGGGCTTCGTCCATATCCGACACGCCGACGCGGGCATCGTCACTCACCGCCACTATCGATCATGAAACGGCCGTG
>NZ_RJAC01000079.1 GCF_003999975.1 Actinoplanes solisilvae
TGTTTCGCCCCGGGTTTGATGGAGACATCGAAACCTGGGAGAAGATTTAGCTATGCCGGCACCGAAGAAGTACCCCGATGAGCTGCGTGAGCGTGCGACCCGGTTGGCGGTCGAGGCCCGCCGTGACCCGGCCAGCGCGGTCGGCGCGATCCGGCGGATCGCCGATCAGCTCGGAATCCATCCGGAAGCGTTACGCGGCTGGGTGAAGAAGGCCGAGATCGATGCCGGGGATCGGCCGGGCACGACCAGCAGCGACGCGGAACGCCTGGCCGCCCTCGAACGGGAGAATCGCGAGTTGCGCCGGGCGAATCAGATCCTGAAGTCCGCGGCGTCTTTCTTCGCGGCGGAGCTGGACCGTCCGTCGCGATGAAGGTCGCCTTCGTCGACTCCCAGAAGGCCGAACACGGTGTCCAGCCGGTCCTGCAGGCGCTCGAAAGCACGCCGGCGCAGATCGCACCGTCGACCTACTACGCCGCCAAAACCCGCCCCGCCTCTCCCCGGTCGCGGCGCGACGAGAAGCTGACGGCGACGATCGAGCAGATCCACGAGGACAACTACAGCGTCTACGGGGCCCGCAAGGTCTGGCACGAGCTGCACCGCCAAGGCGCGCCGGTGGCCCGGTGCACCGTCGAGCGGCTCATGCGCGCAGCCGGGTTACGCGGGCTGCTGCGGGATAAATCGCCGCGCACGACCCGGCCCGCCCCGGAGACCGGACGGCCCGCTGACCTGGTCAAACGTGACTTCACCGCAGAACATCCGAACCAGTTGTGGGTCGCCGATCTGACCTACGTGCGCACCAGCGTGGGCTGGGTCTATGCCGCGTTCGTGCTGGACGTGCACTCCCGCATGATCGTCGGCTGGCAAGTCGCCACCAGCCTCTACACCGATCTCGCGTTGGACGCGTTGAAGATGGCCATCTGGCGACGCCAGAACCAGGGCGCTGACCTGCGGAAACTAGTCCATCACTCCGACCGGGGAGTCCAATATCGAGCAATCCGCTACAGCCAGCGGCTCGCCGAGGCCGGCGCCGTCGCCTCGGTCGGCTCGAAAGGCGACTCGTTCGACAACGCGATGGCCGAGGCGTTCAACTCCCTCTACAAAGCCGAACTCGTACGTAACAAAGGCCCCTGGCGCGGCCTCGACGACCTCGAGATGGCCACCGTCGAATACATCGACTGGTACAACAACCGCAGGCTGCACGGCGAGCTCGACCACGTCCCACCCGCCGAACACGAAGCCCTACACGCGATGACCCACCCGGTCACCGCAACCCTGGAAACCAGCTAACCAACTCTCCATCAAACCCGGGGCTTGACA
>NZ_RJAC01000080.1 GCF_003999975.1 Actinoplanes solisilvae
GTACGCGTCCAAACTGGGTAATCCTGGTGTCTTTCTTACTGCTTTGATTTACCCTAAACACTGAATGTTTATCGCTGTAAAACGCTAAGGGCTTACCGTGCTGTTCAACATACAGGCGTGTTGAAATCATATAGTCAAAGGTTGATTCTGATTCACAGAAGCGTAAATGCTGCAATTTTCCTGTGGCATCATCAATAAACACCAGTAAACAGCATTTAGGTGCTCGTCCTTCAAACCAGTCATGATGTGAGCCATCAATTTGGATCAGTTCACCATAACAATCCCGGTTATATCGAGGCTGATACGGGCGTTTCAGGCGCTTGGCGCGAGGAATCCATAAATCGGCTGCAATCATCCAGGAACGCAGGGTTTCTACTGAAATATTAAAGCCATAAACGCTAGTCAGCTTTTCATGGGCTAAAGTTGGTCCGAAACCATGGAATTGTTCAGCGACCAGATTGAGGCACTTGAGTCTGATCTCTTCAGGAAGCCTGGAATTGCTGGTTTGGCCACGACCGGCATGGGCTAATGCAGTGGGACCTTGAGCTTTGTATTTTTGCAGTAAGCGTCTGATCTGACGTTCTGAAATATGCAGTAGCTGAGCAGCTTGGGATTGAGTTATGCGTTGATCACAGATTTCCTGCAAGATCGACAATCGTTTAAGTTCTTTATCCGACATAGACACCAACATATCAAACCGTCCGCTAAGGAAATTGCAAAAGTGCATATTCTAAAAGCGGACATTTTTACTTTGGAGAAACCGGACATTTCTATTTTGGGCTTACATCTTCATTTCGCATAAGAGATTTTATGTCAAATAAAAATGCCCCTTTCATTAAGAAAGAGGCATTTGATATTTTTTATTTTATATATTTTTTTAAAGATAAGGTTTTTAGATGAATCAATAGAAAGCTTTTACAGATTCTAATATTTCATCTTTTCTTTGATTTAACTTCCATAGTTCATACTGATTATTTATGTTTAACCAGTATAAAGGTGAGGTATCAAAAGCCTTACTTAGCTTAAGAGACATTTCAGGTGAAATTCCGGTATGTCCATTAACAATTTTAGAAAGATTTACCCTTGTCACATCCAATTTCTTGGCTGCCTCTGTCACTGTTAATCCATCTAAATACTCAGATAAGATTTCACCCGGTGATGCTGGGTTATACAGATTCATATTTTTTCCAAATAATAATTAAAAGAATAATTAATAGGAAGAAATCCTAATAATTTTCAGATGTTATTAGTAACAACCTAGATATGTGGTGGGAAACATCTACCTAGGCCGTTACTAACATCAGATAT
>NZ_RJAC01000081.1 GCF_003999975.1 Actinoplanes solisilvae
GCTAGACACCTTTTGCGGTCAGGGTCTGGCTGGTGCCGGTGGTGAAAGGCCGGTTCCGGTGAAGAAGGCGTCGATCAGTCCGGCTCGGTATTGCATGCGGTTGAGCCGGTTCTTCACGGCTGCGGCCAGGTCGTTCGCGGTGCGGACGGCCAGGTTGGCGAGGCTGCCTTTCATGGTCGACCAGACCTTCTCGGCCGGGTTGAGTTCGGGAGCGTAGGCCGGGAGCAGATAGACGCGTAGCCATGGCCGGGCGGCGATCGCGGCCTGGATCGCGGGTGTCCGGTGTAGCGACAGCCGGTCCCAGACCAGCACGATCGGTGCCTGCAGCTGCTGGTGGGCGGCGTCGAGCAGGCGGATGAGATCAGGTTCGCGGAACCCTTTCGGTTCGCCTTTGCGCCCGCGGTAGAGCAGGGTGCGGTAGATCAGCCGGGATCGGTGGCCGGGCCGGTAGCAGCACAGCCCGGCCACCGACACCCGGACAGTGCCTTTGGCGGTCACCTTGACGATCGGGGTGACACCTTTCGGCGCCCAGGTGGTGGCCTTGTGCGCCCTTAGCGTCTGGCCGCACTCGTCAGCGAAGCAGATCCATGCGTCTTGCCGGGCGGCGACTCTTTTAGCGCCGGCCATTGATACCGCCGCCACGCGGCGATCGCCGCCTCATCGCGTTCGGCAGCCCGGTGGATCGGCATTTGGGCGGTGTAGCCGAGGCGGCGCATCGCCTGCCACGCCGTGGTGATGCTGACCCGCAGATGAAACAGAGTGGCGATCAACGCCACGACCCGGACCAGGGTCCAGCGCTGATCCTCGCCGTAGCCGGCCGCGGCCGGGCCCCGCTCGAGGCGTTCTCGTAGTCGCACGAGCTGCTGCTCGGACAGCTTCGGATCCGGGCCCGAGGCACCCTTGGACACCAAGGCCTGCGCACCGCCGGCGACCCAAGCACGCCGCCACTGATACGCCGACTTCGTCGACACTTCCAAACGCTGCGCGACCGCCAGCGGCGGCACACCAGCAGCGAACAGTTCCGCCGCCTGCTGCCGCACCTGCTCACGCCGGACGCGTTCTACCTGATCAACACCACCGCCATCGCCGTACCGCATAAAACCAGGAGACCCGACAACACACATACCCGTCGATCACCCAAAAGCCTCACAATGGACCCGAAAGAGACCCCCACCCCAAAAGGTGTCTAG
>NZ_RJAC01000082.1 GCF_003999975.1 Actinoplanes solisilvae
TAAGCGCCTGGCCAGAAGTTTTGTCCGTAACCCGGCGGCAGCCAGGGTGAGGTCCAGGGCGCGGCGGTGGTCAGGTTCTGGCTGTCGGTGCGGTGCTGGAAGAAGGCATGGGCTTGGCGGACCCGGTCGGCCATGGTGGCCGGCGCGGTGTTCGCGATGTGGTGTTTGAGTGCGGCCCAGATGCGTTCGACGGGGTTGTCCTGGGGGCTGTAGCGGGCGCCTCGGATCAGGTGCAGTCGGGGGTGTTCCTCGAGCCATTGCTGGGTGATGCCGGATAGGTGGGTGCCGCCGTTGTCGCAGATCACCGCGACGGCGGCGGCGTTGGGGTAGGCGTCGAGCAGTTGCTGCAGGAAGTAGCAGAAGACCACGGACACGTTCTTGACGCTGGCATGGTGGTGGACCTGGCCGGTGGCCAGGTTGATCGCGCCGTGGAGGGTGCGGCGAACGTTCTTGCCGGGCGTCATGACCCGGTGGCGGATACCGAACGGCATCCAGCAGGATCGGACGCGGGCGAGCAGGTCGAGGTGGGTTTCGTCCTCTGCGAGGACGACTGATCCGGCTGGTAGAGCGGTGATCTGGTCGCGGATGTCGGCGCAGATCTGGTCGTGGTCGGGGTCGCTTTTGGCGATCAGGCGGGGCCTGGACCAGCGGGCCTGGTCCCGGATGCGGCGGCGCAGGGTGGACAGGCTGACCTGCGGGCGGCCCAGGGCTCGCCAGAGGCGGGCGGTGGTCCACGCTTTCGGGGTTTGCAGCAGCCGGCCGATACGTTCGCCAAGACGAGCGCTGCCGGTGCGGGGTCGTCCGGTGCGGGGCCGGTCGGGTAGTCCAGCCAGTCCCTCGCTGTGATGGCGGATGATCCAGCGGCGCACGGTGACCGGGTCGTAGTGCAGCACCTCAGCGATCTCGCTGGCGGACATGCCGGCGGCGGAGAGTATGACGATGACCATGCGGGTGGCGGTGCGCCAGGGTCCGTGCAGCGCGGTAATCAGTTCGGTGTGTTGCTCGGCCGGGATCCGGGCGTAGACGTGCGCAGGGCGCATACTGGCGGTGACCTCGTCGGGGGTTTCGGTCGTGTGTGGTAACTCGATCCGAACCCACGACGAGGTTTTTACGTCGCTACGTCCCTCTTCCCGAGTGAGTTA
>NZ_RJAC01000083.1 GCF_003999975.1 Actinoplanes solisilvae
ATCTCCTGCCAGTAGTCATATGCTTGTCTCAAGGATTAAGCCATGCATGTGTAAGATCGGCATAGGCATTTGGGGGAGTGGGTTTCGGCTCATGACCTCTTGTTCATTGTTAATCTGTGAAAGGCTCATTAAACAAGTTATGAATTTAGCCACCTGGAACAACCCTTCGGGGATTGGAATAACACTGTCAACTGCAGCGATAATGCCTACGATTACTGTTGAATTAAGTAGACAGTAGACACTAGAGTTTGGGTGAGTCCGCTCTATTGTTAGCTGGGATGGCCTGGAGATTCGTCAAAGGGCTTGAACAGTTGTCGACCATTAGATTTCCTATTTGTTTCGGCAAATGGGATGCAGCATGAATGACTTAGTGTCCTAATAAGACCTATGGCTTTCTTGTTGACTAGTGGCCAGGAAGATATGTTTCTAATCTATCAGCTCCGTAGTTTTGGTAAAGGCGAAACATGGCTATCACGGATACGGGGGATTGGTGTCCAACTCCGGAGAGAGAGCCTGAGAAACGGCTATCACATCTAAGGACGGCAGCAGGCGCGTAAATTACCCAATCCTAATTCAGGGAGGTAGTGACAAGACATAGCGACTTTACACCAAATGGTGGAAAGGTACCACTTTGTGGTTTGAAATGGATGGAGATTAAACCTCTCCATGAGTAGCAATTAGAGGACAAGTCTGGTGCCAGCACCCGCGGTAATTCCAGCTCTAAAAGTGTATATTAATACTGTTGTAGTTAAAACGCCCGTAGTATACCAAAGGGCCATGACTGTTGATCTGGCTAGTCCTGTCCATTGTGGTCGGTCACGTATTGTGATCGACTGGTTGGGCAAGGACTGGTCCCTCGGTCTCTAAATAAGAGCGAACGGTTTCCAAGTAGCTCTTATCAAAGGGATAGGTCAATAGTTGTAGCTCGCTCCCTGCCAGTCTTCGGATTGGTAGGGCCTATTGGCACAACCGTAAACAAATCAGAGTGCTCCAGGCAGGCAATGTTTGGGGGTAACCCCGTTTGCTTGAATGATTTAGCATGGAATTGTCACGAAGCCGAACCGAAACCTCGAGGGTTTACCTGAGAGGTGGAAGTCCCGGCGCTCGTAATGAGACACAGGTAGAGGATCCAAGTAC
>NZ_RJAC01000084.1 GCF_003999975.1 Actinoplanes solisilvae
AATTTTTTTAAATATGGATACAGTTCTTTAAAATTATCAGGATCTTGTAGCATTTCTGCAATGCGAACTGCAAACTGTTGATAGCTTTCTGTTCCTTGTGAGTATTTGCCCATTTCTGTGAGTTCTGAAAGCTTATTAGCAAACATATGACGTTGAGCATCTGTCATTTTAAAAAATAGATCTACTGTGTTTGAATCTATGGTGTTGATCAGCTGCTTGTTTGCAGATTTTTTTTGTTTAAGTCTGAATGAAAAGCCAGTGATAAAGCGTCCTGTTTTATGTTGTTCTACTTCAACTGTAATATCTGTATGTTCTTTAATTTGCTTAATTGAGGGATCTAATACACGTTTTTTAAAATCATGCATTCTGTTGTATTCACTATCTAGTACACCGATCTGTTTTCTAAAATCCTTCAATTCTATTATTGGCGTTTTCCCTGTACTTCTCCACGCAATCAAAATCTCATATAGACGAACAGCGTAGCCAGTACTTAAATAGCTAATCTGTTTCATTTCATAGCTTGTAAAGTGCTTCTCAAGCCTTGTAATTAAAGGAATTATGGCAGGAGAAAATATAAGCTCAACACTTGCAGTATTATCAATATAAGCAATTTGTGAAACCCATCTACTAGTTATGTTTGCTATGCCTTTTGGACGTTGTTCTTGATAGCTAAATTGACGAGCAAATAAATCCTTACAAGCATCTTTCAGGGCTTGGTAAGCTGTATTTCTATGTACGTTGAATTGATTAATATAGCTTTCAGCATGAACGGTCAGGGGGTCATTGGCATTAATACCTTTCCCACTTTCTCTAGCTTCCATAATAGCTAGAAGAATCAAACGTTGTTCAACTAGGTCTAGATTGTAACTAGCATTAATTAAAGCATTATCTTTTACTATCAGCTCTTTCATGGCGCATGGTTTTTTTATGTCGTTAAAGCGACACTATTATATTTTGTCGTCTTAAGCAAGGTAAGTGTCGTCTTATTGCAAGGTAAGTGTCGTCTTATTGCAAGGTAAGTGTCGTCTTATTGCAAGGTAAGTGTCGTCTTATGAAGTCTGAAACCCTTTTATAATAAGGCTTT
>NZ_RJAC01000085.1 GCF_003999975.1 Actinoplanes solisilvae
CTGGGACTCGTCTTTGTATAGTTTTATCAGGTAAAGCGAATGATTAGAGGTTTCGGGGTTGCAACAACTTCGCCCTATTCTCAAACTTTAAATGGGTAAGATGTGCAGGCTGCTTAGGTGAGCCTGCACGCTAACAATAGAATATAGAGTCCTTAGTGGGCCATTTTTGGTAAGCAGAACTGGCGATGCGGGATGAACCGAACGTGTGGGTTAAGGTGCCAAAGTGCGCGCTCATGTAGACACCATAAAGGGTGTCGGTTCATTCAGACAGCAGGACGGTGGTCATGGAAGTCGAAATCCGCTAAGGAGTGTGTAACAACTCACCTGCCGAATGGACCGGCCCCGAAAATGGATGGCGCTCAAGCGCGACCACCTATACCCAACCATCAGCGCGAACGTATTGACAGGATCGTCTGATGAGTAGGAGGGCGTGGGGTCCGTAGCGAAGCCTACCGCCCGTGAGGGCAGGTCGAACGGACCCTAGTGCAGATCTTGGTGGTAGTAGCAAATATTCAAATGAGTCACACAACTTTGAAGGCCGAAGTGGAGAAAGGTTCCATGTGAACAGCAGTTGGACATGGGTTAGCCGGTCCTAAGCGATGGGGTAAGGCCCGTACAAGGGCGTGCGATCGGGTGGCGTGCGCCGTAAAAACACGCACGTCATCCCCCTCCTCACGGAGGGCGTCGCACCGACCAGCGAAAGGGAACCAGGTTAATATTCCTGGGCCAGGACAGGGGTTGTGGCAATGGCCCCGTTAAACGGGCCGTGCTGAGCGGCAACGCAAACGAGCCAGGAGACGGCGATGGGGGTCCCAGGGAGGGTTCTCTTTCCTGCTTAACGGTCTCCCGTAAGGGAACAGCAAGCTGCTTGGCCGCGTCCTCACGGATTAACACGCGGTGCGGCGGTGTACGGTGCAAGCCGTGCGTCGTCGTGCTGCCGCGCGGAAACACAGCACAATGACCCTGGAATCGGATCGCCCGGAGAGAGGGTCAGATGACCGGCATAACGCCCCGGCTTCCGGGGCGTCTGGTGCACTCCCACCGTCCCTTGAAAATGTTCTACCTGGCAAG
>NZ_RJAC01000086.1 GCF_003999975.1 Actinoplanes solisilvae
GGATGATTTACATTTAGGACTGCAAATACGTCCTAAACATATTGCATTGCTTAAACGCTATATTCAGCCTAATCATCCCTATTACACACATTTCTTTATCTTTGATTTAGACTATCCAACTGCATACATTGATTTATTTTATTCAATGGTTGGTGTACCGACTCCTAATTTGATTGTAGAGAATCCCCAGAATGGACATGCTCACTACATCTATCAATTAAAGACACCTATCTACAACACAAACGCAAGCAACTATAAGCCCATAAAGTACGGCAATGCTGTTTATTTGGCTCTTAGACAAGCTCTCAATGCAGATATTAATTACAGTGGGCTTATTACTAAGAATGCAATACATAGCTCTTGGCGTACCCATGTTCTACGTGAACAACCTTACACACTTGATGAACTCTCTGAACGCTTAGACTTAACAACATTTCAAATCAATAAAGAGATTAAAGTAGATGAAGCTGTAGGGCTTGGTCGTAACTGCTGTCTGTTTCATACAGTACGACATTGGGCTTATGTTGAAGTGCGAAAATATAGAGCTAAAACATTCAATCAATGGCTTGATGGTGTGATTGCTCAATGCTGTTCAGTCAATACTCAATTTACTGTACCGATGCAGTACAACGAGATTAAAGGTATTGCAAAATCTATTGCTCGCTGGGTGTGGAAACGTGATAACTATTGTTATCAAGAATTTATTGATCGTCAGACACGTAGAGGTCAATTAGGTGGGAAAGCTAAAGGTGAAGCATATAGTGTCAAACGCAAGCAAGCAGTGAGTTTAAAGGCTAAAGGATTAAGCAATACAGAGATAGCAAAACAGCTTGATGTAGCTCGTTATACAGTGATTCGTTGGCTTGATGGGGTGTCACAATAGCCGAATTCAGATAGTAGCCCTTTCTGGGTGTTTTTCTATTCCCTTCTGTTCTTATTTCCCATTGTT
>NZ_RJAC01000087.1 GCF_003999975.1 Actinoplanes solisilvae
ATCGAAATTATTTTCATTGATTGATGGTAGAAATTACTCGAAGTTTATTTGAGAAATATTTGTCAGAAAATTGATGAGCCAAGATTGGTGCCCTTTAAGGCACTAAGCAATATTAAACTGAAGAGTTTGATCATGGCTCAGATTGAACGCTGGCGGCAGGCCTAACACATGCAAGTCGAGCGGCAGCACGGGAAGCTTGCTTCCTGGTGGCGAGCGGCGGACGGGTGAGTAATGCATAGGAATCTGCCCGGTAGTGGGGGATAACCTGGGGAAACCCAGGCTAATACCGCATACGTCCTACGGGAGAAAGCAGGGGCTCTTCGGACCTTGCGCTATCGGATGAGCCTATGTCGGATTAGCTGGTTGGTGAGGTAATGGCTCACCAAGGCGACGATCCGTAGCTGGTCTGAGAGGATGATCAGCCACATCGGGACTGAGACACGGCCCGAACTCCTACGGGAGGCAGCAGTGGGGAATATTGGACAATGGGCGAAAGCCTGATCCAGCCATGCCGCGTGTGTGAAGAAGGCCTTCGGGTTGTAAAGCACTTTCAGTGGGGAAGAAAGCCTTGGGGCTAATACCCTCGAGGAAGGACATCACCCACAGAAGAAGCACCGGCTAACTCCGTGCCAGCAGCCGCGGTAATACGGAGGGTGCGAGCGTTAATCGGAATTACTGGGCGTAAAGCGCGCGTAGGTGGCTTGATAAGCCGGTTGTGAAAGCCCCGGGCTCAACCTGGGAACGGCATCCGGAACTGTCAGGCTAGAGTGCAGGAGAGGAAGGTAGAATTCCCGGTGTAGCGGTGAAATGCGTAGAGATCGGGAGGAATACCAGTGGCGAAGGCGGCCTTCTGGACTGACACTGACGCTGAGGTGCGAAAGCGTGGGTAGCAAACAGGATTAGATACCCTGGTAGTCCACGCCGTAAACGAT
>NZ_RJAC01000009.1 GCF_003999975.1 Actinoplanes solisilvae
CCGGCAGCGGCACGATCTTTCAGCAGGACTCAACGTCCAGGAACTCTGAGTGCTCGTCCGCCGGCGGCTACCTACCCACCAGGAGTTTGCCCGATGGCGTGCTCCCAGAACTCATTAGGATCTGCGAACTGCGGATGCCTACGCGTCCGTGGCTAAATCGCATGCCGACTGCGGTCGCATCGGCTGATCGGACGGGACCAAGCGATGATCGGCTATTTCCATGTGCGACGGACCGTCTGCGACGCCTAGGAAGGAGCCATGGCCAACGAGGTAACCGTTCCCCTGCTGCCCTGCGCGTCGATCGACGACATCGAAACCTTCTACCGGATTCTCGGCTTCAGTACCACGTACAAGCAGCGCAAACCCAACCCGTGCGTGGGACTGCAACGCGAAGACCTGCACCTGCAATTCTTCGAGATGGCCGGGTTCGATCCGGAGCAGTCGTACGGCTCCTGCCTCGTGATCACCCCGGACATCGCGGAGCTGCACCGGGCTTTCGCCGCCGGCATGCGGGCCGCGTACGGCAAAGTCCTGGTGTCCGGGATGCCGCGGATGACCCGGCCCAGGGCTCGTAAGAACGCCGACGGGCTGGGCGGATTCAGCGTCGTCGACCCGGGCGGCAACTGGATCCGCGTTTTCCAGAAGCCCGCCACGATGCCCACGCCTGCACCCGCACCCGCCGGACGGCTCGCCAAAGTATTGGCGAACGCCGTTGTGCTGGCCGACTCCAAGGGTGACGCCGGCCAAGCAGCCCGCATTCTCGACAGTGCGTTGGCGCGCCCGCAGGCAGACGATGACCCCGTCACACACGTAGAGGTCCTGGTCTACCGCGCAGAACTGGCCATGACGCTCGAGGACCGGGAAACCGCAACGGAAATGCTGGCCCGCGTCGAGCACGTCGCACTGAACGCCGACGAGACCGGACGGGCGGCACCGACTTTCGAGACCGCCGCCGACCTCGCAGCGGCGCTCCGGTGAGGTTCGAGGGGTCGTCCAGAGCCTGCTGCCGGCACGGCCGTCAGGTCGGACCGAGAATGGCCGCCCGCCTCGGGCGGCGATCGATCTCCATGAAGCGATCGGCGCCGGCGAGCGCGTCGAAGCCCGAGCGGCGGTACACGTCGTGGGCGTCCTTCGTGGCGAGCATGAATCGGAGGACTCCCTCGGCGGACAGGTCTTCGACGAGGCTGTCGACGAGCCACCTGCCCAGGCCGTGGCCCCGGTGGAGGATCAACTCGGGGTTGCCGCGGTCGGCAAGGGTTTTCCGGCAAGTTGACAGATTGTTGCCATCGGGCTTGGGGCGGGATGGGATGACGGGGACGACAATGCCCCGGGAGTGCCTGATCATGAGCGCTTCATCTCAGGAAGCCGGCGATCTCCGGCGGCTGTTCGCGGCGGAGCTCGACCGGTTGCGGGTGTCGGCCGGGATCACAAGTCTGCGGGCCGTGGCGAGGAAGACGTTCTTTTCGCACACGACCATTGCGGACGCGGTGGGCGGCAAGAAGTTTCCCTCGCTGGAAGTGACGACGGCCTTTGTCACGGCATGCGATGGCGACGTCGACGAGTGGCGGCGCAAATGGACTGAGACATATGCGGCCCTCACCACGCCGGTGCTCGCGTCGCCGTGGGGGAAGCAGGAAGTCGCGGACGGCAACGATCCGGTGGACGCCGGGTGCCGCGATGACGCTGTGACAGCCCGGGCGGCCAGCGTGTCCCTCGCGGCGAAGCGGCACATCATCGGGCTGGTCGAGTTGCGCTATTCCCCGCGTACGCATGCCGCCTGGGGACGGTTCCGCGGCGAACCCGGCCTCGACATGCTCGCGATGCACCGTTATCACGTCGATCTCACCGTCGGGGTGGCACGGGAGGTCGATGACCGCCGAGTGGAATACCGGGTCGAGTACGGGTTCGATCACCATTGGGGTGGCCTTCTCGTCACCGGGAAAGGGCCGTTCTTCGCCTGGGTCGATGTGCGCTTCGACGGGGCTGAGGTGGCGTACGGGGAGACCGGGCGCGCGGTGCTCGATTAGCGGCCCTGTCAGCGCGTTGTCAACTGACATCGCACCCCTGGAGTCCGAGCGCACGGCCGGGGCAGGCTGAAGACCGGCCTGGCAGTCAGATGACAGAGGGAGCCGTCTGATGATGATGCGCGTACTCCGAAAGGGAATCTGGGTAGGGGTGGTCGTGGTATTGGCTTTCATGAGCGGATGCGGGCCGGAGGACCCCGCCGGCCAGATGAAGGACGAGCGGGCCGAGGCCCGGGACGCGGACGCCGGATATCGCGTCGACACGGTCGACACCAAGTACGAATACTACGACCTCGACTACGATGGGAAGCCCGAGGAATTCCTGCTGATGAAATGTAAGGATCCGAAGGATCCACAGTGGCACCTTTTCGAAATTGTGCGGGGCGGCTCGGACTCGGAAACCGACCCCGTCAAGCTGGTTCTGCAAACGGACCGGGGATCGGTCGACCATGTGTGCTTCATCGACGGGACGGCGATCTATCGGTTCACCGTCGGCGGCAGATCGACGGTCAAGCAGATTCGCTGGCCGGCGGGCGCCCCGCAGCCGGTGGAGACACCGCGACGAGACCTGGAAGGTTGTCCGTCACCGGTTTCGCCCTCTGACCGCTGATCGAGAAGGAAAGGGCGCCCGGCTCGGAAGCCGGGCGCCCTTTCGGAGGAGGGAGGAATGTCAGGGGCGGGCGGCGGCGTCGAGCGCCTCGGCCACCGCGTCGCGGACGCGGGCGTCCTCGCGTTCCTTGCGGCGTACACGGGCCCGGCGGTAGAGGATCACGCCGAGGACGATCGCGGCGATCAGCAGCAGGACGAGCGCGGCCACGAGCCACGGCACAGCCCAGGCGTGGGCGGTCGCGGTCACCGGCTTCAGCGAGGTCGTCGAGCCGGAGGCGTCGGTCAGGCGCGGGGTCACGGTGACTTTTCCGGTGAGCCAGAACGCCGGCGTCACGTCGCTGAGCGGGACCGACACCTTCCACGTCTCGCCCGGCAGCAGCTCGGGCGGGGCCGCGATCGTGCCCGCGGTCGACGAGAACCAGCCGAACGGGCCGGACACCTTCGCGGCCTGATCCGCTGACTGCGTGGCGTTGCCCGTGTTGTGGAGCGTGTAGTCGAGCGTCGCGCGCCCACCCTCGTACGACAGATGGGGTTTCTCGATCGCCAAGGCCGGTGCGAGGTCGCCGCCGACGCGCATCTTGATGCGGATGCCGAGGCGGCGCTCGACGTTGACCGTCTCGGTCGCGTCGGGGGCGGTGAGCGAGGTGATGATGCCGCCCACGTGGTCGCCGGGGGTCGCATTGCCGGGCAGCGTCACCGTGAACGGGATCGTGATCGTCTTGCCCGCGTCGACGGTCAGCGACTTCTGTGCGGAGGTCACCCAGGCGCCGACGCCGGTCTGCTTGTCGGCGTGGCCTCGCAGGTCGAGTTGTCCGGTGCCGGTCGTGAAGCCGTCGGAGGCGTAGACGGCCAGTTTGACCGGCTTCTTGCCGCGGTTCGCGACGACCAGCGCGTCCTTCAGCGAGCCGCCGGGGTTCACGTTGTAGCTGTAGCTCGACCGGTCGGCGCCGAACGAGTTCGAGGCGGTCCGCACCGTCCACGTGACTTCGTCGGAAGCCAGCGCGGGTTGCGCTCCGAAACCGAGGATTGCGGCGACGGCGAGAACGGCCGCGATGGGCGTACGCATAAGTGAGGTCCTTAGGGGGAAGGCGGGGCGCCCTCGAAAGAAGCGCCCCGCCGAAATAATCAGCTGCTCAGGGCAGTGATCGTGAGGGTGGTGCGGTAGTTGCCCTTCTCGGCCTCGGCCGGGATCTTGAGATCCAGGTCGGCGCCGAGCTTGGCGGTGCCGCGGGCGTGACCCTGCGCCGCGGAGGCGAGGCCCCTCGACACCGAGAGGCCCTGGCCGTTGTCGTCCAGCTTGGACGGCACGGCCGCACCGGCGGTCGCACCGGCGCCGGGCGTGACGACGTTCGGCGTCCAGCCCAGGTAGGCGCCGGAGAACGACTTCTCGGCGTCCTTGAAGTCACCCACGCCGGCCGAGAGCGACCAGGGGGCGAGCGAGCGGCGGGTGTCCGTCACGGCGATCGGGTTGATCTTGCCCCCGGCCGCGTAGTACTCGCCGATCTTCTCCTTGGCGGTGCCCAGGTCGACGAGGCCGTTGGCGCCGTCGATCGTCCAGCCGAACTCGCCCGGGAGCGGGTTCGGGACGTTGACCTGGATGTCCTGGCCGTCGCCGTGGTACGGGTGCACCGTCACCTTGTCGACGAGCGAGCCGACCTCGCCGTTCGCCGAGGCCGCGCTGCGCACGTTCTCGACCACCAGCTTGTCGTTGCGAACCTGGACACGAACATAGGTCCGCGCCTTCTCCTGGTTCTGCACCGAGTTGTACCAGTAGTTCTCCGGCTTCAGCGGGTCGGCCCCGTTGCCGGGACCGCTGGTGCCGCTGTTGTCCGGCGGGGTGATGCTGTAGTACTTCGAACCCGAGGCCGAGTTCGCCGTCACGTAGAGCACACCACCGGGACCGGCGGTGACGTCGGCCTGGCCGGGCTGTTCGTCCGGGTTGGCCTTCGCACCGTTCTTGATCAGGTAGCTGCGGGTGTACACGTGGTCGTGTCCCTGCAGCACCAGGTCGACGCCGAGCTTCGAGAACGTGGTCGGGAAGTCGGTACGCCGGATCTTGTTGTCGCCGTCCTTGGCGTGCGAGGCCGCGGAGTAGATGGCGTGGTGGTAGACCAGCACCGTCCACTTCGCCTCGGCGCCGTGCTGCTTGATGACGTCGGAGACGTAGGCCAGGTGCGCCTCGTCGCCGCCGCCACCCTGCGAGGTGGCGTACGAGTTGCTGTTCAGGTCGATGAACAGCGTGTCCTTGTGGATGTACCAGTAGTCGCCACCGGAGGTGTTCGACGTCGGGTTGCCGTTCGCGTAGTAGGCGGCCGAGCGGTCCGTGTTCGGGGTGAACAGGTGCTGCTCGTACGCCTTGCCGCCGACATCGTGGTTACCGATGGTGGCTGCCCACGGGTACTGCCGCAGCTTGTCGGGGGCCAGGAAGGCGTCCCACTGCGACTCGGTGTTCGCGGTCTCGACCTGGTCGCCGCCCGACACCAGAAGTTCGGCGTTCGGGTTGGCGGCCAGCGACACGTCGAGGGTGTCCTTCCAACCGGCCTGGTCGTTGGCGAGGTTGCCGGACGCCCCGATCTGCGGGTCACCGTAGAACAGGAAGTCGTAGTCACCTTCGAAGTCCTGAGTCTTGAAGGTGTACGCCGACGACCAGTTGCCCTCCGACCCGACCCGGTAGGAGTACGCGGAGTTCTCCTTGAGGCCGGTCAGGGTGGCGTGCCGGTTGAAGCCGCCGCTGGTGGCGATGTTGGCCGCGCCGATCGCCGCGAAGGTCGCGGCATCCGCCGGGAACTCGCCGTTGACCACCGAGGCGGCCGGGGCGAGCTGGACGGTCTGCGCGGTGTCCGCCGAGGAGTACCAGCTCACGATGCGCTGGGTCTCGTTGGCGCCGACACCGAGGATGACGGCGCTGGCGGTGGCCGTGTCGGCGGCGGAGGCGGGGCTCGCCATTCCGCTGCCGAGGGCGACCGACAGGCCGAGCAGGGTCGCCGCGAAGCCGGTGGCGACGCGACGCCCGGCGGGCCCGGGGGCCTGCAGGATGGTGCTGAATCTCATCGGTTGTCCGATCCTTCTTCCAGATGAGAACTATTGCCCCGGAGGGGGCTCGCTCACGAAAGACGGGCTCGGTGAACCGATCATGAACAAGATCAAGATCGTCGGGGTGAAGTTAGCCAAGCTCACGAACGTGTGACCTGCGCCTCCGCATGATTACTACGACGAGCAGCGCCACCAGCACGGGCAGTGGCGTCCATACCCACCAAATCGCATACCACGGACGGCCTGTGGACAAAGAGGGTTGTGCACTGTCGAGCGTCGCGCTGCCGCTGCGCCCGTCCAGGTCGTACGTCACGAGGGTCCGCACGTTTTTCACGTAGCCCTCACCGTCGCCGAAGAGCGCGCTCGACACCTCGTGCCCGCTCCCCTTTCCGCAGCTCCAGGTCAAGTTCATGCCCGCGTACGGGACCCCTTCGCGCTCGCCCATGACGAACTTCCCGTCCTGGCGCGCGGTACAGTTCGCGAGAGTGAAGCGCTTCTCCACATACTTGAGTACGGTCGCGGCGTGCGCGTCGAGCGCGGCGCCCTGCCCTTTGGTGTCGCCGGCCTCGAACGCGGCGGTGCCGGCCCGGAACAGCGGATCGTCCTTCTCCGCGTCGGCGGCCGAGACGACCAGCAGGTCGTACTCGAGCTCGAGCTTGGTCTTGACCTGTGGACCGCTCTCATGGACGTCGGCATAGACGGTGGACGAGAACCCGTGGGCTTCGGCCGGCTGCGGGATGACCAGGACGGCAGCCGCGGCGGCGAGGGCGAAAAGCGTACGGCGAAACATGTGACTCCTAGCGATCAGTTCCTGCGCACCGTGCACGCCCCGGGTTAACAAGATCCAGATCGCGGGCGAACCACTGGCGACAACCTGATCGGAACCGCCCACAAGTCCTTGTCACAGCCTCGGATAGGGCTAACTTTCCCGATCGAGACCCCGACCCGCTTTTCCCGAGGACGTACGCTCTTGCGCCCCCTGCTCCGGGCGGTGACCACCCTCGCCGTGGCCGCCGCCCTCACCGCCTCTTCCGCCTGCGCCGCCTTCACCTCCTCCGACTGGTCGGAGCCGCACCCCCGGCCGACCCCGGTCGGTTCGCTGGGCGCGGGCTTCTCCGTGCCGACCCCGGCGCCCGAGGCGGTCATCACCCCCGCGCCCGGCTCGTGGAAGGACGTGCACCCGTCGGAGGACTACCGGGTCGTGCTGCTGACCACCGGCCACGACGCGCCGACGAAGGCGCTGGTCACCGCGGTGAAGGAGTGGGCCGCGGCCGAGGACGCCGACCTACGCGCGGTGGTCGCCGACGGCGCGCACGATCTCATCCCCGCGATCACCCGGGCCCGCTCCCTGAAGCCGGACCTGATCATCAGCGCCGGCAACGACCTGATCGACCCGTTGGCCATCGTCAGCGCCAACCACCTCGACCAGCAGTTCCTGATCGTCGGCGCCGAACTGGCCGAGCCGACCCAGAACGTGACGGCGGTCGACTGGACCGGCGCGTCATTCCGCGGCGAAGGCCTGGGCAGCGCCTCAACGTACGACCCGAAGTCCTTCACGGCTTCGCGATGCGCCGCCGCCGTTCGCGCCGGCGTCGCCGCCGTCCTGCACAACCTGACCGGCATCGTCCTCTGGCTCGACCACTACTGACCGCAGCAGATCGGGCGCCTGATCTTGGCAAGCGGGCCGACGGGAAGGCACCGGCGCGGTGACCGACCCCTCGACGAAGATGGGCCCTTGATGTGCGGTGATAGCTTGTGGAGGAAGGTGGTTGCGCATCCGTCGCGGGGGGGCCGCCGGAATGTCAGCCTTTCACCCGGGTCCTGGGAGAGATGCGATGACGAGCAACGACACGCCCCCGGGCGCCGCAGGTCTCGGGATCTGGGGAAACCTCGGAATCTGGATCGCGTTTGGCGCCGCCGCCGGCCTCCTCGTCGGGACTTTCTTTGAGAACGTCGGTCTCGGTGTCGCGCTGGGTCCGGCCCTCGGTGTGGCTGCCTGGGCCGTCTTCATCGCACCGCGAAGGAATGCCCGCGGCGAATCCTAAGCCTCGCGCCCGAAAGGGCAACGGGGTCGCAGGCGCCACCGGCGAGTCCGGGAAGCGGTAGGAAGGTGCCGTTACCGTGGTGCGGTGATCGATCTCCAAGTGCGTGAAGAGTCCGGCCGGGTCGTGGCCGATGAGCGTGGCTTCGAGTGGACTCAAGAGCTCATTGATCTCGATCCCGCAGCGTTTCCGATGCTCGCGGGGCTGTGCGCCTACCTCGACACGGTTTTCAACCAGCGTCAGATTCCCATCCTGCTCGCGGAGTTGGAGCGGTTCCCGGCCGGCGTGATCCCGGAGCCCGCTCGTGCCGAGATCAACCGGCTCGCGGCTCTGGTCGAGGAAGGCCGACATCTGTACCTGTGGTTCTGCGGCGACTGATCGCACACCGCCCGCATCGGCGGTGGACTCTCCAGGCTGTTCCGCCTCAAGAGGCCGCCCGGCGTCGGCATTGTCATCACCCTCTGAACCAGCAACCGCCGACGGTTTGACGTCTGACGTTGCCCTTAGTTCTCGCTGCCGTGTTGGCGGCCACGCTCTCACCTGGCATTGTGGTCGGTGGGCGAGATCTTCGGGTGGGACGAGGCCGCAGGAGGGACGTCGTTCCCGGCGGTACAGGGTCGGGTCACAGCAGGACGCCGGCTACAGGCCGAAGCCGCCCGGCCGGCCAACCTGGTGGTATTCGATGTGCTCGAGCACCAGGCCCGCAAACCTGGCGTTGGTCGGTCGCAGCGCCTCCGGGAGCTGCCCTTCTTTGAGGCAGTCGAGCTCGTCAAACGGAGCGACACCAAGCCCGCGCCTACCTCTGAATCAAAAGACCGAATGCGCATGCGCGCGTCTCACTCTCCGGCGCGCCTGCTGCTCGAGACAGCGATTGGTCAGAGGACGAGTCTGTCGGGGATTCTCTGGACGAGGTTGGCTCTGTGTTGGGGAGCTGGAGCGTCGTCGGCCTTGGCGAGGGGAGGCGGGAGACCAGGGTCAGCAATTCCCGGCCTGAATCGTGCCCGCTCTCGGCCATGACTGCCGTGGTAGGAACGGCCGCCAAGTCCCGCGTTTACGGAGTTTGTCGGCGACGTCACACGGGGCTGCTGGGCTTACGAGTCAAGTGACGGATGTGGCTTGGTCGGGGGCGGCGGCAGGCTGTGATCTCAGGCGGAGGTCTGGGGGGATCGGCTATGGCTATGGAGACGGCTCGGCGCGGCGGGGAGCTCGGGCTGCACGGGCATGAGCTGCACAGTGAGAGTGGCCGCGCGGCGGTTGCGGAAGGCACCGGCACGTTCGTGCTGGTTCTGGCGATCATTTGTACGGCGGTGGCGGCGGCGCTCAATACGCCGGTGGCCGGTGGGGCCTACAGCTCCGAGACGGTGGCGTTGGCGGGCGGTGCGGCGCTCGCGATCGGGGTGGCGGCGCTCGGCCCGATCAGTGGGGCGCATTTCAATCCGGCGGTGACGGTGTCGCTGGCGTTGGCCGGGCGGCTTCCGTGGGGGCGGGTGCCGGCTTATCTGGTCGCGCAGCTTGCGGGGGCGCTGCTCGCCGCGGTGGTGGCCTGGGGAGCGTACGGGGATCGGGCCCGCGAGATGGCCGACCTGGGCGCGACCGCGCCGGCCGCTGGGGTCGGGTCGGTGCGGGTGCTGCTGGTCGAGGCGCTGGTGACGTTCATTCTCGTGCTGGTCGTCGTGCTGGTCGCCAACGACGCGCGGGTGTCTCGGGGTGGAGCGGCGCTGGCCATCGGGGTCGCGCTGGCGGTGGCGATCCTGGTCAGTGGGCCGGTCACGGGGGCGGGCGTCAACCCCGCGCGAGCGCTCGGGCCGATGATCGCCGCCGGCCAGTTGACGGACTGGTGGGCGTACATCGTCGGGCCTTTGCTCGGCGGGGCCGTCGCCACGTTCCTCTTCGAGCGGGTGCTGCGGGCGTAAGAACTAGGGCAGGATCGCGTCCACGTAGCCGCCGTCGACTCGCAGGGCGCCGCCGGTGGTCGCCGAGGCCAGTGGGGAGGCCAGGTAGACGACCATGTTGGCGATCTCCTCGGGTTCGATCAGGCGCTGGATCAGCGACTGGGGGCGGTAGCGGCGCATGAATTCGCGCTGGGCCTCGTCCCACGGCAGTTCGCGGTCGACCAGTTCGTAGACGAAGTCTTCGACGCCGCCCGTGTGGGTGGGGCCGGCGATGACGCTGTTCACAGTCACGCCTGAGCCGGCCGCCTCCTTGGCGAAGCCGCGCGAGACGCCCAGCAGGGCGGTCTTCGTCATCCCGTAGTGGATCATCTCGGCCGGGATGACTACGGCCGAGTCGCTGGCGATGTAGAGGATGCGGCCCCAGCCTCGCGAGCGCATGTCGGGCAGCGTCGAGCGGGTCAGCCGTACGGCGGCCAGCACGTTGACCTCGAAGTAGCGCCGCCAGTCGTCGTCGGTGATGTCGAGGGGCTCCTGGGCGCCGAAGATGCCCAGGTTGTTGACGAGGATGTCGACCGGCCCGATCGTTTCGAGGGCGGCCGCAGCCCCCTCAGCCGTGGTGACGTCGGCCGGCACCGGCACGAAGTCGCCCGCGTCGCCCAGCGAGGACAACGCCCGGTCGACCGATTCGCGCGACCGGCCGTTGACCCCGACCCGGGCTCCGGCCGCCGCCAGCCCGGCCGCGATGGCTCGTCCGATGCCCTGCGTCGATCCGGTGACCAGGGCCGTTCTTCCAGCAAGATCAAGGCGCATGCGTACGACCGTTCCCCGCGAGCGCGGCGGTCACACCAGCGGGGGCGACAGTCACGCCAGCCCTTCGAGCACGATCTTGCCCTGCACGTGCCCTTCGGAGATCAGCCGGTGCGCTTCGGGCGCCTCGACCATCGGCATCTCCCGGGACACGTGTACGCGCAGCTTGCCGATCAGGGCGAGCCCGCCGAGCGACTCGAGCTCGACGCCGTCCGGGCGCACGAACACGTAGCGTCCGCCCTGCTCCTTGACGGCCGGGTCGACGACCGACACGTACCGGAGAGGGTTCCTGACCAGCGAAAACGCGCCCCCGCCGTGGAAGTCGGCCGCCGCGTCGACCCGCCCGTCCCCGCCGATCAGGTCGGCCAGGCGTTTCGGCAGGTCCTCGCCGTATTCGATCGGCTCGGCGCCCAGTCCGCGCAGGAACTCGTGATTGGCCGGCGAGGCGGTGCCGATCACTCGGCTCGCGCCGAACGCGCGGGCGAGCTGCACTGCGAGGTGCCCCACTCCCCCGGCCGCGGCGTGGATCAGCACGACGTCTCCGGCGCCGACGTGGGCGGCCGAGAGCGCCTGCAACGCGGTCAGCCCGGCGAGCGGCAGACCACCGGCCTCGGCGAACGACATCACGGCCGGTTTGTGGGCGACCGCGCGCTCGGTCACCGAGACCAGTTCCGCGTACGTCCCGTGCTGCACACTGTCTTTCCGGGCGTACGCCATCACCGGGTCACCGGGCGCGAAGCGCGTCACCGCCGGCCCGACCTGGTCGACCTCGCCCGCTACGTCCCAGCCGGGGATCAGCGGCAGGTGATGCGGGTAAGCGCCCTGCAGGTGACCGGCGCGGATGAGGTGGTCGACCGGGTTGACCCCGGCGGCGCGCACGCGGATGCGTACGGTGTCCGGTCCGACGGGCGGATCGGGCAGCTCGCGCAGGGTCATGACCTCGGTGTCGCCGTACTCGTCAATCGCTATTGCCCTCATGTACGTACATATTGCCCGCGTACGGACACAAAAACGCCCGGCATCGTGTGATGCCGGGCGCTTTTCAGGCCGTTACTTCGCGAACTTCGCGTACTTGGCGTTGAACTTCTCGATGCGGCCCGCGGTGTCGAGCACCCGGCTGCGACCGGTCCAGAACGGGTGGCTCGCCGCCGAGATCTGAACGTCGATCACCGGGTAGGTCTTGCCGTCGCTCCACTCGACCGTCTTCTCGCTGGTCTCGGTCGACCGGGTGAGGAACGCGTAGTCGGCGTTGCGGTCACGGTAGACGACGGTGTTGTAGGCGGGGTGGATGCCGTTCTTCATGTCTCTGTCCTCCCGAGGAAGTCGCCTGTCATAACCGAGCGGCCCCCCTCGATATTTCCCCTGGCAGAGGCGTGTTCCAGGCCACAACGGGCGGGCCTTCGGGAGGACTTCCGGCCGGGGCGGCCCCCGGGATTCCCGGCCCTTCGGGCGTTCCCGTGGGCGGGGTGTGAGTCGTAGGCTGCTCTGCGTCACGGTGTTGATCACAGGGCGGGATGATCGATGAGCATTCTGTACGAGCTCGTGCGCGCTGTCCGGACCGGCTCGGTCGAGGTCGTCGACCTCACGGCGCCGCTGACCAGCTCGACGCCGATCCTGCAACTGCCGGCGCCGTTCGGCAACACCATGGGCTTCGGGCTCGAGGAGATCAGCCACTACGACGAGCGCGGGCCCGCCTGGTACTGGAACAACATCCACACCGGCGAGCACACGGGCACCCACCTCGACGCCCCGGTGCACTGGGTGACGGCCCGCGACGGCGAGGACGTCTCGCGCATCGCGCCGATGAAGCTGGTCGCGCCGGCCGCCGTTATCGACGTGTCCCCCCGGGTCGCCGACGACCCCGACTTCCTGCTCGAGGTCTCCGACATCCGCGACTGGGAGGCCGAGCACGGTGCGCTCATCGCGGGCAGCTGGCTCTTCATCCGTACGGGGTGGGACGCGCGCTCGGGCAGCCAGAAGGACTTCCTGAACGTCGACGACGCGGGCCCGCACACGCCCGGCATCGCGCCGCACTGCGCGAAGTGGCTGGCCGAGGAGGCACCGGTGATCGGCGTCGGGGTCGAGACGGTCGGCACCGACGCGGGCCAGGCGGGCGGCTTCGACCCGCCGTTCCCGTGCCACTCGTTCCTGCTCGGCGCGGGCAAGTACGGCCTCACCCAGTTGCAGAACCTCGACAGCCTGCCCCCGGTCGGCGCGGTCGTGATCGTCGCGCCGCTGCCGATCGTCGGCGGTTCCGGCAGCCCCGCGCGCGTGCTGGCCCTGGTCGAACGATGACGACCGTCGCCGAGGCGGTCGGCGCGACGCTCACCTCGCTGGGCGTCGACCTGGTCTTCGGCGTGGTCGGCAGCGGCAACTTCCACGTGACCAACGCACTGGTCGCGGGCGGCGCGCGGTTCGTGGCGACCCGGCACGAGATGGGCGCGGCCACCGCGGCGGACGCCTATGCGCGCGTGTCGGGCAAGGTCGGCGTGATCACGGTGCACCAGGGGTGCGGTCTGACGAACGCGATGACCGGTATCACCGAGGCGGCCAAGAGCCGTACGCCCCTGATCGTGCTGGCCGCCGAGGCGACGTCGCCCCGGTCGAACTTCGCGGTCGACCAGGAGGCGATCGCGCGGGCGGTGGGCGCCTCGTCCGTACGTGTCCACAGTGCCGGCACGGCCGTCGACGACGTGATACGCGCGTGGCGCCTCGCCGTGAACGAGCGGCGGACCGTCGTCCTCAATCTGCCGTTGGACGTGCAGGCAGCGGCCGCTGAGCCGGTACCGGTTCCCGACCCGGTGGACGTCACCCGGCCGCTCGCGTCGGAGGAGGCGGTGACGGCCATGGCGTCGTTGCTGGCCGACGCGGAACGGCCCGTGTTCATCGCCGGGCGGGGTGCCCTGGACGCGCGCGGCGAGCTGGAGTCGCTGGCGACCGCGTGCGGGGCGCTGCTGGCCACGACGGCGGTGGCGCGAGGGTTGTTCGCGGGCAACCCGTGGAACCTCGACGTGTCGGGCGGCTTCGCGACCCCGGCCGCGACCGACCTGATCGCCGGGGCCGACGCGGTAGTGGCGTGGGGCGCGTCGCTGACCATGTGGACGACCAAGCACGGCGCCCTGTTCAACACGGGCACCACGGTCGTACAGGTCGATCTCGACGTGGCCGCGCTCGGCGCCCACCACCGGGTCGACCTGGGCGTCGTCGGGGATGTGGCGAGCAGCGCGCGGGCGGTGCTGGAATCGTTGCCGGGCGAGAAAACCGGGTATCGGACCGCCGACGTACAGGAAAGGCTGGTCTTTCAGGGGCGGTGGCGCGACGTGTCGTACGACGATGACGGCGACGCCGAGCACATCGACCCGCGCACGTTCAGCATCGCGCTGGACGACCTGATCCCCCGTGAACGCGTGATCGCCGTCGACTCGGGCAACTTCATGGGCTACCCGTCGATGTTCCTGTCGGTGCCCGACCAGCGCGGTTTCTGCTTCACGCAGTCCTTCCAGTCGATCGGGCTGGGCCTGGCCACCGCGCTCGGAGCCGCGCTGGCCTCGCCGGGCCGGGTCCCGGTGGCCGCTTGCGGTGACGGCGGGTTCCTGATGGGCATCGCCGAGCTTGACACCGTACGCCGTCTCGGGCTGGGCATGTTGATCGTGGTCTACAACGACGAGGCGTACGGGGCTGAGGTTCATCACTTCGGGCCCGAGGGCTTTGCGCTGTCCACGGTGACGTTCCCGCCGACCGATATCGCCGCGATCGCCCGAGGGTACGGTTGTGAGTCCGCGATCGTCCGTCGTCCGCAGGACCTGGAGCCGGTCGCCGCGTGGCTGGCCGGTCCGCGTGACGTCCCGATGGTCGTCGACGCGAAGGTCGCCGCCGGCCGGCCCTCGTGGTGGCTGGAGGAGGCGTTCCGCGGGCACTGACAAGCCGCTGGGGAGTGGGTCGTGAGCATCGAGGCCGAGCTGCGCGCGGAGTTCGACCGCTGGGAGCGCAGGGAGGAGAAGGTCCTCCGGGTCCTGCCGTACGTGCTGCTCGCGGTGTGCACGGTCGTCGCGCTGGTGGTTCCGTTCTCACATCTCGCGGTGACGCTCGGGCTCTCGGCCGCGGCCGTGGTGTGGCTGTTCTGGTTCCGGCGGTGGCCCGTTCTCTATTACGCGGGGTTCATCGCGCTCGCCGCGGGGCTCGTGGTTGTCGCGCCCTGGTACGGCCTGTTCGCGGCAGCGGATGGCGCGCGAGATCCACGACACCCTCGCGCAAGGGCTGGCCGGCATCCTCACCCAGCTTCAGGCGGCGCAGCAGTCCCCTCCGCAGCGGGACCGGCATGTCTCAAACGCGGTCTCTCTGGCCCGGGAGAGTCTGGTCGAGGCCCGGCGTACGGTCGACGCGGTCGAACCCTCACTGCTCGCCGAGGCTCGGCTTCCCGAGGCGATCGGTGAGGTGGCCCGGCGGTGGTCTTCCGTGTACGGGGTCACGGCCGTGCTGACGACGACCGGTGATGCCCGGCCGATGCACGCCGAGGTCGAGGTGACCCTGCTGCGGGTGGCGCAGGAGGCGCTGGCCAACGTGGCCAAGCACGCCTCGGCGGGGCGGGTCGGGCTGACCCTGTCGTACATGGAGGATCTGGTGACCCTGGACGTGCGGGACGACGGGGTGGGGTTCGACCCTTCCCGCCGCCGGACCGCCGGGTTCGGCAGCGGCGGTTTCGGGCTGGTCGGCATGCGGCAGCGGGTGCAGCGCGTCGCGGGGCGGCTCGCCATCGAGTCGGAGCCGGGGGCGGGCACGGCGATCTCCGTAGCCGTCCCCGCCTCTTTCAGCTGAGGCATTCGCGCAGCGGTCGCACGGCGGCGGGGACAGGTGCCTCGTTCGTGTCGACGTAGCGCGCGGTGAAGCTGCCGCTGTAGCCGAAGATCGGGCCGAAGCGGCGGTTCACGACGCGTACGTCGATGCGGAAGCGCTGCGCCGCCTCGTCGTACCACTCGTGCAGGGTCGCCCCGCCGCTGAGGACGGCCGGAATGCGGCAACGCAGGCGGCCCTCGGTGAAGCGCTGCTCGCCGCTGCGGATGTGCAGGCCGCCGGTCTCGTCGACGCTGACCTCGAGGTCGACGGCCAGGTGCTGATGGGTGCCGAGGAAGTCGACGATCGCGCGGCGGGCCGGGCTGTAGATCATGGTGGCGTCGAAACGGCGGCGACGGGCGCGGGCCACCTCGAAGGTGCGGACGAAGGTCACGGTGTCGCGGCCGAAGCGGTCCCGGTAGCCGTAGTTCTCGATGGTGAAGGGGATGTCGGTGCCGCGCTCGGGGAACAGGATGTGGCGGCTGGCCCCGAGCCGCAGGAACGGCTCGAGGTGGCGGCCGCCATGCCAGACGCGGTCCATGACGCCGGTGCCTACGCAGGCGGTCGCATTGTCGGCGGAGACGCTGAAACGCCGCCGCATCTCGGGGTGCAGCCGGTCGAAGTCGTCGCCGAGCGCCTGCTGGAAGATCGCGTTCATGCCGTACCTGTCTTTCTGGGATTGCGCGGCGAGAAGCCACGGCTGGTGGTTTGCGCCGGCGGGCGGCGGTGGCAGCGGCGGGCGGCCGGGGTCCAGGGCAATGGGGGTAAGGCGAGCGCGACGATCAGCGGCAGCGGGCCGAAGCGCCAGGTCGCGGCGATGAGGCCGGCGCGGACCGCGGTTTCGGCCAGCCAGCACCAGCGGCTTGTCGCGGGGCTCACCCCGTTTTCCAGCCACAGCCGCAGACGGTCGAAGGACCAGGCAGTCGCCCAGCCGAAGAGCGGGCGGAAGACACGGTCGGCGAGCCGGCCGGCGCGGCCCCAGCGCGGCCGGTAGTCGTACGCGGTCAGGAAGCGCACGCCGTCGGCGACCGGGATGTAACGCCAGTAGCCGCCGCCGTGGGCGATGAGGGACCGCCGATCGGCGGAGCCGAACCGCAGCACCGAGAGGGCACTTCCGTCGGGGCGGTCGCGGTCGCGGTCGCCGGTCGTGTGGCCGTAGCCGTCGATGTGCACGCCCGGTAGCAGCGTCGTCCGATAGCGGAAGCGCTTCGCCGTTTCGTGGTCGATGCGGGTGAAGCGCAGGTCCCAGCGGGCGTGGCGTTGCGGATTCTTGGTGTGGAGCCACACTTCGCCCAGCTCCGCCCGGATCAGCGTCTCGACGTAGATGCGCACGGTGCTCCCCTCGTCCACCAGTTTGAGCGATCGCTCAGGACGGCACGGTACGCGGGTTTGAGCGATCGCTCAAGACTGCGTACGGTGGTGATGTGGCAGACACCCGGCAGCGACTCATCGACGGCGCGATCGACACGATCCGCACCCACGGCATCGCCGGCACCTCGGCCCGCACGATCGCGGCCACCGCCGGGGTGAGCCAGGCACTGGTCTTCTACCACTTCGGCAGCGTCAACGACCTGCTCCGAGCGGCCTGCCTCGACGCGACCCAGACCCGGGTCGACGCGTTCGCCGACCGTCTCGACCAGGTCAGCGACCTGCGCGGCCTGCTCGCCGTCGGCCGCGAACTGCACGCCGAGGAACGCGCCCACGGCAACGTCATGGTGCTGGCCCAGTTGCTGGCCGGCGCCCAGAACGACACCGGACTCGCCGAAGCCACCTCGGCCGCGCTCGACCTGTGGATAGCCCCGATCGAAGAAACCCTCGAACGGCTGCTGGCCGGCTCCCCCGCCGTCGACCTGATCGACACGGCCGGGCTAGCGCGGGCGGTGAGCGCCGCGTTCATCGGCCTCGAGCTCTACGAGGGCGTGGCCCCCGAGGCGGCCGGCGCAGCGCTGGACTCCCTCAACCGCCTGGCGGTCCTCTTCGAGGTGGTGGACGATCTGGGCCCGGTCGCTCGCCGCGCACTCCGCGCCAAACTGCGCCGGGTCGGCTGACCGTCACACTCCGGCCCTAACGCCACCGGCGTGTTGCGGCGCCCGGCCGGCGGCGGCGACGGCCCGGCCGCGGCGACCCGTCCGGCGCTATGGCACGCCAAGACAGCCCGGCTGGACCCTAGTGCGGTGTCCACCAACGTTGGCCGGGTTGTGACCGGTCGTGTTGTGGATCCTCGTCCACGGGTGTGGGCGAGCGACTCCCCACCACGGGTGGCGAGCGACGGCCCGTCACGGGTGGTGGGGCGGGCCTCCGCCGGCCAAGGGACCCCTCTGCCGCTGACCGTGGTGGTCGGCGGCGGGGGTCACGCCGTGCCGAACCCCTGCCGGGGAGGTGGGTTCCGGCTCGACGGTGCGTGACCACCCCAGAACATGGTTGGGCTGGGGTGGTGGTGGCGCCGCCCGGGGTGCGGGTGGCGATGGTGAACGCCGCGGCAACATCACGATGCCCGGCGAACTGACAATGCTGGCAGGTCATCACCCTGCCACGAGGCTTACTGATCTTCTTGCCGCAGGCGGGACAGGTCGAGGAGGTGCCACGCTCGTCGACCAGATGCACGCGGATCCCGGCCAGGGCGGCTTTGTCCTGCAGGATCTGCAGGGTGCGGCCGATCTGCCACTGCCGTAGCCGCAGGTTGTGTCGGCGTCCCGCATTCTGGTTGAGGACGCCACGGGGGTCGCCGACGGTCAGCGTGCCGATCCGCTTGTCCACGGCCCAGCCGATCAACGTGGTGGTGGCTTCGTGCAGGGCTTGGCGGGTGCGGCGGCGGTGCCGGGTCTCGGCCAGCCGCGCGCGGCGGCGGGTCTTCCGCCACCGCCGGGACCCACGCTGGCCAGGCTTGGGGGCGCGGGCGGCGGTGGCCCGGCGACGGCCTTTGGTGTCGGCCAGGTGCAGCCGGTGTTCGGCGCGCAGCGCGCGGCCGGAGACGAGCAGGGCGGTGCCGTCGTCGAGGCCGGCGGCGGCATAGGGATGGATGATGCCCAGATCAACCCCGGCCACTCGGTCCGGATCGGGCCGGGCGTGGTGGGGGTAGGTGGTGACGGGTAGTTCGGCGGTGACGTCGATCCCGAGTCGTCCGGCGTCGAACAGCAGGGTCACCGATCGGACGGTTCCGGCCGGGTAGGGCACCAGCCGGTCCAGCCGCACGTGCAGTGGCAGGCAGCCGCGGGCGGCCGGCAGGCGGAGTTGCCGTCCGGTGATGGTGAAGGTGCCGTGATACCAGCGGATCGGCATCAACGCCCGCCGCCGCCGCGGGAACCGCACCTCGGCATGACCGGCTTTGCGGCGCGCGGCAGCCGAGAACCAGGCATCGCAGTAACGGCGCAGCACCGACCGGGCCCCGCTGCTGTCAAGCTCACCGAACGTGCCCGGCCCGGACGCCGACAACAACCGGCACAACTCCTGATACGACGCCGCGGGCTGGTCACCACGGCGCCGCCGCCACGCGTTGATCTCCAGCACACACGCCCACACATCCCCGGCCGACCGCAGCAGCCCGAAGCAGCGTTGCCGCTGGGCCCGGGTCAGGCGCAGGCCGATCCGGGCGGTGCGGTGCACCACCGGGCCGGCGCCTACGCCACGACGTCTAGGCATGCGACCATCATGTCACAGGACCAGCTTATACGCGACCACCCTCTCGGCCCGGCCAACGTTTGTGGACACCGCACTAGCCAGTCAACGACCAACCGGCGCGGCGGCCCCGCATGCTCACGGGTGCGGCAAAGAAATCAGCTCGGCGAGTTCGTCCCGGGTCGGACCCGGATGCAGCGGTGGGCGCCAACCGGCGGCGAAGATGGCGCGGGCCTGGGGTTCGACCTCGTCCAAGGACGACGGAAGTGCCTCCATCGCCATGTAGGGCCCGACCACCCTCCACAGTGCTGGGTCGGCCTCGGTCGCTTCCATGATCAGGTCGCTGGGGAGGCGGCGGGTCACGTCGACGTCGCCTCCGGCCCAGCGGCGCAGCAGGTCGGTGTCCCAGTAGACGTGGTCGGCGAACCACGGGCGCACGTTTTCCGTGCACCACTCGTCGAACGCCAGGGCCACCGCGTCGGGATCGCCGGGATGTTCGTCAAGAAGGCGCAGAAGGTTCACCGCCTGGCGCATCGCCACCGCGATTCCCCGGCCGGCGGACGGATTCGTGGTGCACACCGCGTCGCCGAGGTGCAGCAGGCCCGGTAGCCCTACCCGGCCACGCCCGTCGAGTTGCCCGCGATACGTGTTGTGCAGGCGCCCGCCGGGCAGCACCGGGCTGATCGGCCGGCTGCGGTCCGGCGCCACCCAGCCGGCCAGCGCGGGCACGGCCATGCTCGCCGTCTCGAACGCCGCGGACGATCTCAGCGCGGCGAATCGGCGATCGTCCGCGGGCCTGATGATCAAAGCTGAGAACGTACGGTTGTCGTGCAGGAAGACGGCGACCATGTAACCGGTCAGCGTCTCGATGATGCCGATCGGCGCGTTCATCGGCCCCGGCTCGGCGCCCGGCAGCAGCGTGTACTGCCGGGAGACGTACGCCAGACCGCAGTCACCACCCTCGGCCGGGGCGCGCACGTCGGCTGCCAGGCGCGCGGACCGTCCGGAGGCGTTGATCACCAGCTCGGCCGCGAGCGGGCGGCCGTCGACCAGCAGCCCCGCCGCCCGGCCGCCGGAGCGCAGAACGTCGTCGACGTGTCCCTGCCCCACGGTGACCCCGGGTTCGGCCGTGGCGAAGGCGCGCAGCACCCGCTCGAAGACCGACCGGCGGCAACGCAACGCCGGGGCACCGGCCGGCGAACCGAGGCCTCCCGGCGCCGGAACCACCTCGGCGCCCGCCGCGACCAGGGCGTCGAGCATCTCCGGCATCTCGGCGCGCAGCGCCTCGGCGATCTGCGGCCGGAAGCCGTGCGGGTGGTGGAACTGCATCACGCCGCGCCGGGCCCAGGCGCCGTCGTCGCTCGGCCCGGCGTCCCGGTCGACAACGGTGACCCGGTGCCCGCGGCGGGCCAGCGCGACCGCGGCGAACAGTCCGGACGGCCCGGCGCCGGCGATGGCTACCTCCATGCCGCGAGCCTAGGACCGGCAACAGCCGGGGCGGGCCGCTCGTCACGAAACCGACCCGATAGACCCACCCCGGGAGGGCGAAGGTGTCACGAAGCCGACTACCGGGCGCCGATGGCATGAATCGGGGATCAACCCGGGCAGCAAGATCCCTACCGTCATCGGCATGCGACGTGAACGGGGACTCCTGATCAAGACCATCTCGATTGCCATGCTGGGGCTGGCGCTGGCCGGCACCGCCGCCTGCGACGCGGCCGACAAACCGGCCGGGCCCGCGACCAGTCCGTCAAACGGCGGGCAGGCCGGCGGCGACAGCAAGTTCGGCACGAGCCCGACAACACCCGCCACCGCGGCACCGACCACCAACGCCCCGACGACGAAATCCCAGCCCGCCAAGACCACGCCGCCGAAGGCCGACTGGGCCAAGCTGGTCAACAAGTGCCCCTACCCCGGCCAGAAGGTCGAGATCCAGAAGGTGACGACCGCCGACGTCACCCAGGACGGCACCGCCGACACCCTGGTCACACGCAGCTGCGACGCCTCGACCTCATACTGGGCGTCCACGATCGAGGTCTTCGACGGCGAATCGCGCAAGCGCCTCGGCACCCTGCTCCAGGATGACAAGGAGGAGCCGGTCGTCACCAGCGTCGCGGTCGCCAAGAACATCGTCACCGTGAAGGCCTACGGCACGACCCTCAAGGGCACCAAGTCGTGCCCCGACCTGTCCCTGACCTACCGGTATGAATACACCGGCGAAGGTTTCACGGGCCTCTCCCGCGAGGCCGTCGCGAAGAAGCGCTGTTAGAAGGCCCAGCGGGCGACGAGCGCCTCGTGTGCCTCGAGGCGCTCCTGCGTACGGGCCGGGTCGGTGGCGGCGACGGCGTCGAGCAGGCTGATCGCCAGCACCACGGCCGCGGCGTGGGAGTCGAAGACCGGGCCGGTGCCGACCGGTGCGACCAGCAAGGCGTCGGCGGCGAACGGCGCCAGAGGGCTGTCGGTGATCACGACCGTGGCCAGGCCGAGTTCGCGGGCCGTTCCGAGCGCGGCGACCAGACCGGCCGGGTAGCGGGGCATCGCGAAGAACAGCGCCGCCGACGCGCCCTGCCGGGTCAGTTGCAGAAGGAAGTCGTCGACCGAACTCGCGTCGGTGTGGACGGGCACCGACGGCAGCGCGCGACGGGCGAAGTAGCCGAAGTAGTCGGCGAGGGCGGCGGAGGCCCGCAGGCCGATGACGCCTAGTGGCGACGTGGCGGCGAGGAGGCGTACGGCGGTCTCCATCGACGGGGAGCCGAGCACGCGTTCGAGGGCCGTCAGGTTGGCGATCTCCTGGTCGAGGGCGGGCCGGGCGCGGGCTTCACCGGTTTGCCCGCTCAGCACCATGCCGCGCAACGCCGTACGGAATTCGGGGAAGCCCGCGAAGCCCAGCGCGGTGGCGAGCCGGGTCACGGTCGGCTGGCTGACCCCGGCACGGTCGGCGATCTCAACCGTGGACAGGAACGCGACGTCGGGGAACATGCCGAGCATGCGCTGCACGATCTGGCGCTGCGTGGGCGAGAGCCGCCGGCGCCGCGCGAGGTCGAGCAGCCAGTCCTCGGCGTGCCCGGTGTCCCGCCGTTTCTCCAGCGTCACGCACCCGCCCCGCAGAGAGCCTGAATACCCCGATACACCTAGGTTATATGGTGCATCGCATGATGCGTACGATCTGGTTGCGGTTCCTCTCCGGCCCCGATATCGACGCGTTGGGCATCGGTACGGCCGACGTGATCGCGGCCGTCGAAGCCGTGGTCGGGGCACACGGCCGAGGCGAAACCGTGTTCGAACCCCGTACGCATCTGGTGCCTCGCAACGACGGCGCTGGCCACTTCAACGTGCTGCGCGGCCACGTCGACACGCTGGGCGAACGCGGTCTGAGCGGCGTGAAGATCGTCGGCGATTTCGTGCCCAACTACCTGCAGGGCCTGCCGAGCGAGCTGGCCATGATGACCGTTTTCGATCCTACGAACGGCGTGCCGCTGGCGATCATGGACGCGACGCTGATCACCGAGGTGCGCACCGGTGCGATGACCGCCGTGGGCGCGAAGCACCTAGCCCGGCCCGACTCGAGGATTCTGGGTCACGTCGGCGCGCGCGGCACGGCGTTCGCCAACGTCACCATGCTCGACAGCCTGTTCGAACTCGACGAGATCCGGGTGACCAGCCGCCGCCCCGAGTCGCGCGAGGCCTTCGCGGCCCGCCTGCGCGAGGTGATCGACACACCGGTTCGCGCGGTGGCCACGGCCGACGAGGCGTACGAAGGCGCCGACATCCTGGTCGAGGCGTCCCGACTGGAAAAGCCCACACCCCTTCTGCGTACGGCGGCAGTGAAGCCGGGCGCGTTCGTCGTCCCCTACGGCACCATCAGTGCTGTGGAGATCGACCTTCTGGACGTCATGGACAAGGTGGTCGTCGACGACTGGCGCGAGTCGCGTTCGGGCCGTTTCGGGGCGTTGCGCGCGCACGTCGACACCGGCCGCCTGAGCGAGGAGACGCTGCACGCCCAGATCGGCGAGATCGTCAGCGGCCGCAAGCCGGGACGCGAGAAGCCCGACGAGCGCATCCTGTTCTGGCATCGCGGTCTGTCGATTCTCGACGTCGCGCTGGCCCACCTCATACTCACGCGCGCCGAGGCCACCGGCACCGGCACGATGCTGCGCTACCGATGACCGTACGGCGTATCGCCCGCCCGGATGACCTCGACAGCTCGGTCATCGTCGACATCGCGCGGGGCACCGGCCGCATCGAGCTCGCCGACGACCTCAAGCACGCCCTCGTCGTCAGCCGGCGGGCCACGCTCGACGATCTCGCGGGCGACCGGCTCGTGTACGGGGTCAACACCGGCATGGGGGCGCTGTCGGGGGTGCGGCTGGACGCCGCGGCGCAGGCTCGTCACCAGGACACGCTGATGACCGGGCGTGCGGTCGGGTCGGCGCCGTGGCTGCGCCGTGACCAGGCCCGCGCCTTGATCGCGGCCCGGCTGCGCACGTTCCTGCATCCGTCGGCGGGCGTGTCGGTGGGGTTGTGCGAGGCGCTCGTCGACCTGCTCAACGACGACATCGTGCCGGCGATCCCGGCTCGGGGCAGCGGCGCGGCCGGCGAGATCATCCCGCTGGCCCACGCGGGTTCGGTGCTGCTGGGCCGGGGCGAGGTTCTGGAACCGGGCGACCCGCCGCCGCCACGGTCGTTCGGGGCCAAGGAGGGCATCGCGTTCCTCGAGGGCGTACCCGGCCTGACCGGGATGTCGGCGCTGGCGAGCCATGACGTACGCCGGTTGTTGCCGCAGGTCGTGGTGGCGCTGGCGGGCTCCCTCGCGGTGGCGGGCGCGAGCCGTGACCCGTTGCACCCGGCTCTGGCCGACAGCGTCGAGCTGGGCGCGGTGCTCGACGATCTTCGGTCGCTGCGTGGCGACGGGCCGGTGAATGCGCTGCAGGCGCCGGTGTCGTACCGGGTCAGTGCCCCGGCTTTGGCCGTGGCGATGCGGGCCGTGAAAGAGCTGGACGCGGCGGTCGATCGGGCACTCGGCGCGGTAACCGACTCGCCGGCCCATCTCGGTGGGGAGTTCGTGGGCACGTTCGGGTTCGCGGGGACCGAGCTGGCGGCCGCGCTGGGGGCGCTGACCACGGCTCTCGTGCATCTGGCCGAGCTCGGGGCCGCCCGTCTGCACCGGCTGCTCGACCCGGCGGTCACGGGGCTGAACCGGCAGCTCGCCGCTTCTCCCGGAGTGGACGCCGGTCTGGCCGGAGTGCACAAGCGGGCGGTCGGGGTCGCGCACCGGCTGCGCCGTTTCGCGATGCCCGCCCTGGTCGGCGCGATGGAGACCTCGCTCGGGCAGGAGGATGTGCAGAGCTTCGGTTTCGAGGCGGTGGAGTGCGTGAACGAGGCGATCACGGGGTTACGCGACGTGCTCGCCTGTGAACTGCTGGCGCTTGTCCAGGCCCGACGGCTCAGCGCTTCCCTCCCCAGCGGCGCGCCCGCTTCCCTCGCCCTCACCGAGATCGATGCCGCTCTGCCGGCCGGGACGACCGACCGCCCCTACGGCCGCGACCTGGACAAAATCGTCGAACTGCTCGAAAGCGGCTCAACATCGGCAGTGGCGTCCCGGTCGGCCCGCGTGCTCGAATAATCGGCGCCACCGCGATGAGTTCCGGCCGGGTCGCGAGTCTGACCCGGTGACCCGATCTCTTCATCGTGGAGGACACCATGCCCGAAAATCTCACCGGCCGCCCGCCCGTGGTCGACCAGGCCACCTGGCAGGCGGCGCGCGACGAGCTCCTGCTGCGCGAGAAGGCGCACACCCGTGCGGGCGACGTCATCGCCGCGGCCCGTCGCCGGCTGCCGATGGTCGAGTTCGACGCGACGGTGAAAGTTGTCGGACCCGACGGGCCGGTCCCGTTTCTCGACCTGTTCCAGGGCCGCGACGAGCTCGTGGTCTACAAGCACATGTGGCACGACGGGGCGCCGCACCAGGGGCAATGCGAAGGGTGCACGTGGGCGGCGTGGCACCTGAAGGACGCCGCCTATCTCAACGCGCGCGGCGTGTCGTTCGCGATCGTGACCACTGGCGAGTGGGATGAGGTGGCCGATTTCGTCGAATTCATGGGGTACGAGCAGCCGTGGTACTCGGTGCGTGACATCGACGGTCCGGCGGGTGGCGAGATGGGCTACACCTCGATCTATCTGCGCGACGGTGACCGGGCGTTCCTGACCTACGAGACCACCGGCCGCGGCAACGAGGTCTTGAACAGCACGTTCGCGTTGCTGGACATGACCGTGTACGGCCGTGGCGAGAACTGGGAGGACAAGCCGGAGGGCTGGCCCGAGAGTCAGGGAGCGTGCTGGTATTGGCGCACCGACGTGAACGGCGAACCGACCTGGGGCGGGACCGGCCGCCCCGTTCCCCAGTGGACCCGCCCCGGAGTCACCCCCGAGAAGACCCTGGGCCGCAAGGGCCACCACCACTGACGCTGGTCACCGGCGCGGCTTGCTGGTCGAGCCGCGCACGACCAGTTCGGGACGGAAGGTCGGGCCGGTCGAGGGGGTGGCGAGCTGGTCGATCGCCGCCCGCACGATCGCGTCCTCGTCCCAGGCCATCGTCGTCAACCCGGGCTCGACCAGGACGGCGAGCTGGTGATCGTCGTAGCCGACCACGGACAGGTCCTCGGGGATGCGCAGCCCGGCGTCGCGGGCCGCCCGATAGACGGCGAAGGCCAGGGAATCGCTGAGGCAGAAGACCCCGGTCGGCCGCCCGGCGCGGGCCAGCAGGATCGATACGACGTCGACGGCATCGGTGGTGGCGGCGGGCGCCGAGATCTCGACCAGCTCGACCCCGAGTCCGGCGGCGATCTCGGGCGCCAGCAGCTGGGCCGGGCGCCCCGGCGTCGACGGCAGCGCGGGCGTGAGCAGGCCGATGCGGCGATGCCCGAGCTCGGCCAGGTGGCGGAACGCGGTCTCGACCCCGCACCGGTTGTCGAACAGCACGCACCCCGACGACGGTCGAGCGGTGAGCGCGTCGCCGAGAGAGACCACCGGGATCTCCGGGCCCAGCAACTGCCAGTAGTCGGCGGACGGGTCGACCGGCGACACCACGGCCCCGTCCACCCGCTGGGCGACGAACTGCTCGACGATCATCCGTTCCTGCTCGGGGTCGGCATCCGCGTCGGCGATCGTGGCATAGCGCCCCTCGCTGCGCAGGGCCCGCGTGAGCAGCACCGACAGGTCTTGTTGCCACAGGTCGCGCAGCGATCCGGAGACCCCGATCGATCCCGTACGCCCACTGGCCAGCGCTCGCGCGATCGGGTCGACGGTGTAGCCGAGTTCGTCGGCCAGTTCCCGCACCCGGCGGATCGTGTCGGGCGAGCCCCGCACCCCGCGCAGCGCGTAGGAGGTGGCGGCGAGCGACAGCCCGGCTGCGGTGGCCAGGTCCTGCAGCGTCCGTCGACCGGGCTGCCGTGACATCGGCCGAGGGTAACACCGAGTGGCGGCGTCCCGGTGCCTGAGAACACATTGCGTACGGGGGTAGGGAAGCGCTTCACTTCGGGGAGGAGTGAAGCGCTTCACCTGCCTGTGGAGGAGCCGCGCTGATGATCGACTGCCATCAGCACCTATGGCCTGAGCGACTGCTCGACGCCCTCCGGCGGCGCTACTCCCCACCGTTCCTGCGCGACTGGACGCTGCACCTCGCGGGAGAAGACCCGTGCGCGATCGATCCCCGGGCCCACGACGTCGAGCGGCGGCGGGCGGCCGAGCTGACCGAGGGAACGTCCCGGGTGCTGCTGTCGCTGTCGAGCCCGCTCGGCATCGAACATCTGCCCGCCTGCGAGGGCGCCGAGCTGATCGCCATCTGGCACGAGAGCGCAATCGAGCTGAACGACCCGTTCCACCTGTGGGCGGCCGCGCCCGTGACCGATCTCGACCCCGACGGCCTGGCCAAGCTGCTGCGCGAGGAGCGCGTCGCCGGCCTCCAGCTCCCGGCGACCGCGCTGGCCGACCCGGCCGCGATCGCGCACGTCGGCCCCCTGCTCGCCGAGGTCGAGCGCGCCGGCAAGCCGGTCCTGATCCACCCCGGCCCGGCGCCGGCCTGCGATCCCGGCCTGCCCGCCTGGTGGCCGGCCCTGGTGCCGTACGTGTCGCAGCTTCACCAGGCATGGGCGGCCTGGCACGTGGCGGGCCGCGCCAGCCATCCACGGCTGCGCGTCGGTTTCGTCGCCCTCGCCGGCCTGGCCCCGCTGCACCACGAACGTCTGGCGGCCCGGGGCGGCACACTGGGGATGGTCGACCCGAACGTCTTCTACGAGACGTCTTCGTACGGCACCCGCGCGATCGACGCGATGACCCGGGTGGTCGGCGTCGACCCCATCATCTCGGGCTCCGACCGCCCCTACGCCGACGCGACCGACCCGGGCCTGGGCGCGGCGTTCACCCACGCCCTCTTTCAAGCAAACCCGCACCACTTCCTGACCGGAGAGCCGCGATGCTGACTCATATTGACGACGCTATCAATATTGATCGCGTCAATATTGACGGGACGAGCATCAACATTGACGACGCGATGCCCACGGCTTGGAGACCGTCGACCCGGGCGTGCGCGGGAGCACTCCGATGACGGTCATGCCGGCCCTGCCCGGCCGGGTGCTGGAGCCGCGCGAACTCAGGCGCTGGGTCGACGATCTCGCCGGCCGGCCCGAACTGTGGCAGCACCTGGTGCGCCACGACGCGGGCCGGCGGCACTACGCGTCGCTGCACCGCGACACCGACATCGACGTCTGGGTGCTCTGCTGGAACGTCGTCGACGACACCGGCTGGCACGACCACGACACGTCGTCGGGCGCGGTCGCCGTGGTGCGCGGCGCGGTCACCGAGGCCACCCCGCGCATGGGCGGCGACCCGGTCACCCGCGTGGTCACCGCCGGGCACACCTTCGCCTTCGGGCCCGACCACATCCACCGCATGGCCGGCGCGGCCGACGGCTCGGTCTCGGTCCACGCCTACTCACCGCCGCTGTGGCGCATGGGCCAGTACTCGATAAGCCCGTCCGGCATCCTCCGCCGCCGCACAGTCAGCTACGCCGACGAACTCCGCCCGATCGACGGCTGACCGCACGCCGCCCGATCGACAGCTGACCGCGCCCCGCCCCGATCGACAGCTGACCGCGCCCCGCCCCGATCGACAGCTGACCGCGCTGTCTAAAGAGCCTTCAGGATCGAGGTCTGTCCCCGGGCCTTTGCAGGCCTGATCGTTGATGCAGGGCCCCGATCGCGTTTGTACGCCAGATCGTTGACGTAGGCGCCTCGATCGCGTCCATACGCCAGATCATTGACGTAGGGGTCTCGATGGCGTTCCAGGGGCCCAGATCCAGGACCTCGAATTGATCCAGGGCGGGGAAGGGCCTGCTTGCCTGAAGTAGGGATCTGTCGTCCGGCTTGACCACTTGTCAGCGCGACAAGCAGCACGGCACGGCACCACGACATCAGCGCCACAGGTGGTGGATCAAGCCCCGGGTGATCCGCCGGATGGAGCTAGGTCAGGTCGATCGGTGAATGGTCGAGCACGGCGCCCAGCTCCGGCAATAGGTCGGCCGCGCGGGCGAGGTCGTCGCCCAGGGGGCGGTCGGATTCGTCGGGGTCGAGGGCGTCGGCGGCCATGTCGAAGGCGCGCCGGGCCAGGCCTTCCGTGAGGCGGCCGGGGGCCATGCGCAGGGCGCGCACGGCCGCGATCAGCTCGGCGGCCAGCAGGGTCGGGGCGAGGGCGGTCATCGTGCGCAGCGAGCGGGCCCCCTGGGTCGCGAAGCTGGCGTGTTCCTCCAGGCCGAGCGAGATGCTCAGTGTGCCCGCCGCGGTCGGGGTCATGCCGACGCGGATCTCGGTCAGCAGGTCCTGCACGACGTATTCGCTGATCATCAGGCCGGAGCTGCCCGCGGGGCCGGCCGCCAGGAACGCGCGCAGTCCGGTCAGGTCGGGGCGCATCAGCAGGCCCAGCCGGGCTGTGGACAGCGACAGCACCGGCAGGAACGTCCCGCGTACCGCGTCCAGCATGGAGGCCAGCGTCGCCGTGTGGAACTGTCCGTGATGGCGTACGCCGTCGGGGGTGACCAGAGGGTTTTCCACAGCCGCGTTGATTTCGGCTGTCAACACGTCGTGCAGTGAGCGCGCGGCGTGCACAGCCGGCGCGGTCACCTGGGGCAGAACGCGCAGTCCGAACGGGTCTTGGATGCGCGCGGGCGCGCCGCTGCCGGCCACCAGCCGTTCCAGCAGGGCGGCGACTTCCACCTGGCCGGGGTGGGCGCGGGCCGAGTGCACGCGGGGGTCGTACGCCTCGGGGTTGCCCCTGAGCGCCAGGAAGCTCAACGCCGCCACGACGACCGAAGCGCGCAGCTGGCTCTGCACGTTGTGCAAGGCGAGCGCCGCCGTAGCCACCGTCACCGCGCTCGAACTGATCATCGGCAGCGCGTCCGTGGGCCCGATCGCGACCACGGGCGCCGATCCCGACTGCCACGGCCGTTCCCCCGCCAGCGTCAGCCCGAGCTCGGCCAGCGCGGCCAGATCTCCCGTGCCGATCGCGCCCCACGAGTGCATCGTCGGCACCGCGCCCCTGCTCAACGCCTCGGCCAGCGCCGCCGCCACGGCCCGCGACACCCCCGACCCGCCGGCCAGGATCTGGTTGAGCCGCGTGGTCATGGCTGCCCTGGCCGTGACGTCGTCCTCCACCGGCCCGACCGCCGCGCAATGACTGCGCAGCAACCGCAACCCGTGGAAACCTTCGTCCACACTGTTCTCGTGCCGGTTCGCGCCCACACCGGTGTTCGCGCCGTACACAGCCCCCTGTGCACGGGCTTCCTGCAGCCGCGCGTGCCGCTTCTCGACCCTCCACAGGGCGGCCGGGTCGACCTCCACCGCGCACCGGCCGGACGCGATATCCACAAGACGACCGATGGTGAGGCTCCGGCCGTCCAGTCGTTCTACCTGCATGCGCTCACCATCACACGTGTTGCCGAACCGTAACGGCTGTTCGTGACCGTTGACACCCTATTCACTACCACGGAAGTATGAATAGCGGTATTCACCGCGAGCCGATAGACCGGGAGCGCCATGATCACATTCGATGACGTCGTGAAGGTCTACCCGGGCGGCGGCACCGCAGTCGATCATGTCTCGCTGGAACTTCCCACCGGCCGCACGACCGTCCTGGTCGGACCGTCCGGCTGCGGCAAGACCACGTCGCTGCGCATGATCAATCGCCTGATCAGCCCCACTTCGGGCCGCGTGCTCATCGACGGGCAGGACGTCGCCCAGCAGGACGAGGCCCTGCTGCGCCGCGGCATCGGCTACGTGATCCAGCACGCGGGCCTGTTCCCGCACCGCACCGTGCTCGACAACGTCGCGACCGTGCCCGTGCTGGTCGGCAAGACCCGCCGCGAGGCCCGCGCCGCCGCGCTGGGCCTGCTCGAACGGGTCGGCCTCGATCCCGCACTGGCCAAGCGCTACCCCGCGCAGCTCTCCGGCGGCCAGCAGCAGCGTGTCGGTGTCGCCCGCGCGCTGGCCGCCGACCCGCCGATCATGTTGATGGACGAGCCGTTCAGCGCGGTCGACCCGGTCGTCCGCGAGGGCCTGCACCGCGAGTTCCTGCGCCTGCAACAAGACCTCGGCAAGACGATCGCGATGGTCACGCACGACATCGACGAGGCCATCAAGCTCGGCGACGTGGTCGCCATCTTCCGCCAGGGCGGCACGCTGGCCCAGGTGGGCACGCCTCAGGAACTGCTCGCCGACCCGGCCGACGGGTTCGTCGCCGAGTTCGTCGGCCGCGACCGGGGCCTGCGCAGCCTCTCCTTCGACACCGCCGCCGACCTGCCGGTGAAGCCCGTACCCGACGACCTGGAACTGGACGGCGCGGGCCGCCCGGTCGGGTGGCGGAAGACAAACGAGACAGTGCCGACCGGCGGCACGTTCACCAAGACCGACTCCCTGCGCCTGGTCACCGACCTGGCGATCCTCTCCCCCGTGGGCATCGCCGTACGGGTCGGCGAGGACGGCGCGGCCGACGGCGTCGTGCGCCACCGCGACCTCGTCGACCACCTGGAGGCCCGTCGCTCCTCATGATCACCTACCTGCAGAACAACTCCGAGGTGGTGCTGGCCGCGCTGCGCCAGCACATCGCGCTCGCCCTGATCCCGGTCGTGCTCGGTTTCCTCATCGCCCTGCCGATCGGCTACCTCGGCGTACGCGTGCCGTGGCTCTATCACCCGCTCGTCAACGTGTGCGGAGTGCTCTACTCGATACCTTCGCTGGCCTTGTTCGTCTTCCTGCCCGTCCTGCTCGGCACCAAGATCTTGTCGCCGCTGAACATCGTGGTCGCGCTCACGATCTATACCGTCGCGCTTCTGGCCCGTACGGTCGCTGATGGTCTTCGGTCGGTCGACGCGCTGGTCATCGAGTCGGCCACCGCGATGGGCTATCGCCGGGTGCGCCGCCTGGTCGACGTCGAACTACCCGTGGCCCTGCCGGTGATCCTGGCCGGTCTGCGCGTCGCCACCGTCGCGAACATCAGCCTGGTCAGCGTGGGCGCGCTCATCGGCGTCGGCGGGCTCGGTCAGCTCTTCACCCGCGGCTTCCAGCTCTTCTATCTCGAGCCGATCCTGGTCGGCATCATTCTCAGCGTGCTCCTGGCCGCCGTGGCCGACCTGATCATCGTGCTGATCCAGCGGGCCGTGACACCGTGGACCCGATTCGCCGGGAGCCGGGCATGAACCTGTCATACCTTTTCGACATCACCCACTGGCAGCTCGATACCGCCGGCAGCATCCCGCAACTGATCCTCTCCCACCTCTGGTATGTCTTCCTCGCGCTCGCCATCGGCACGGCGATCGCGCTGCCGGCCGGGCTGTACATCGGGCACACCGGCCGCGGCTCGTTCCTGGCCATCAACGCGGGCAACGCCGGCCGGTCCCTGCCCACGCTCGGCCTGCTCATGCTCATGGTCACCCTGTTGGGCCTGGGCCTGCTCCCGGTCCTGATCGCGTTGACGGTCCTGGTGATCCCGCCGATCCTGACCTCCGCGTACGCCGGGTTGCGCTCGCTTGACCAGCGGGTCGTCGACGCGGCCCGGGGCGTCGGCATGCGGCCGTGGCAGGTCCTGTTCAAGGTGGAGCTGCCGATGGCGTTGCCGGTGCTGATGAGCGGCGTGCGCAGCGCCGCCCTGCAGGTCGTCGCCACCGCCACCGTGGCCGCCGCCGTCGGCCTGGGCGGGCTGGGCCGGCTGCTCATCGACGGCCTGGCCGTCAACGACTACTCCCGTGTGCTGGCCGGCGCCATCGTCGTCGCGGTGCTGGCCGTCCTGCTCGACCTGGTCCTCGCGCTGACCCAGCGCTGGATCGTCTCCCCCGGTCTCCGGGTCACTCGATGAGAAGAGGTCCACGAATGTCACGGATAAGTCTGGCCATCGCCGGCATAGCCCTCACCCTCGCCCTGACCGCCTGCGGCGCCGACAGCGACCCGCTCGCCACCGACACCGGCGGCGGGAGCGCGGCGCCGGGCACCATCACGGTCGGCTCGGCCAACTTCGCCGAGAGCGAACTGCTCGCCGAGATCTACTCGCAGGCCCTGGAGGCCAAGGGGGTGAAGGTCAAGCGGCAGTTCAACATCGGTGCCCGCGAGCTCTACCTCAAGGCGCTGCAGGACGGCTCGATCGACCTGCTGCCCGAGTACAACGGCGCGCTGCTCTCGGCGTTGTCGACCGGGGGCGCCCCCGAGGGCGTCAGCAACCCCACCGACGTACTGGCTGCTCTGAAGAAGGTGTTGCCGGGCGGCACCGAGGTGCTCGAGCAGGCCGCCGCCGAGGACAAGGACACGCTGACCGTCACGCAGGCGACGGCGACCAAGCACAACCTCAAGACGATCGACGACCTGAAGCCGGTCGCCGGTCAGCTGCGCATCGGCGCGGGGCCGGAGTGGCAGGAACGCTTCCAGGGTCTCAAGGGACTCAAGCAGGTGTACGGGGTCGAGTTCAAGGAGTTCAAGCCGCTCGACGCCGGTGGCCCGCTGACCGTCAACGCGCTGCTCAAGGGCCAGATCGACGTCGGCAACATCTTCTCCACCGACTCGGCGATCACCACGAACAAGCTGGTGGTGCTCGAGGACCCGAAGAACCTCTACCTGGCCGAGAACATCATCCCGCTGATCCGTACGTCGGCCAACAACCCGACCGTGAGCGGGGCGCTGAACGCCGTCTCGGCCAAGCTGACCACCGAGAACCTGACCGCGACGCTGGCCAAGGTGCAGGTCGACAAGCAGGACACGGCCGCGGTCGCCAAGGGCTGGCTGACGGAGAACGGGCTGCTCTGACCGGTTTCTGGAGGGATGCCGTCTCGGCGGCATCCCTCATTCTCGTCGCGATCGGCCGATAGGAGGAGACGTCTGCCGCTGCGACGTTGAGGACCCGAAGAGGATGACGGCTACCGGCCCCCGCCGCTGGATCGGCCTCGTGCTGGTCCTGGCCGCGCTGCGGCTGACCGGCTCACCTCGACGGGCGGACCAGCCCGTTCACCAGGCCCGCCCCCACCAGCCAGCTCACAGCGACGATCAGCACGAGGCGTTCCACGACGGCGCCGAAGTCGCTGCGGCCGACGAAAAGCATGGTCGCCCCCAACGCGGCCCCGAGCGGCACGACCAGCACGAGAGCCCCCGCCGCGAGCCGTCTCATCACCGGCCGCGGATCGGTGAACCAGATCAGGACCATCGCTGCGGCCAGCACGATCATGCCCACGACGGAGGCGGTGGCGTGCACGATGTCGGCCGGGGTGGACGGCTCGTAGGGCGGCAGCGGACACGTGTCACTGCAAGCGACGAGCCCCGAGGTGGCCGCCAGCACCGCCGCGATCACCAGGCTGGCGCTGACGAGCCGCATCCGCCGCAGCGCCAGCCCGAGCAGAGCCACCCCCACGGCCAGCAGCACAAGACCGCTTCGGTACGTGATCGCGTACGGTTGCCCGCCCGTGCCGGCCTCGCTGACATATCCGTCCCACCACCCGCGCGGCCCCACCACCAACGCGACCAACATCGTCACCGCCCCCGCGGCGACGCCGAGGGCCGCACCGAAACTCGCCCTGCTCACCCCACCATCATGATCGACCCGCCATCGGTCACCGTATCGAGGACCCAGGTGACCCAGCGCTCATCTCCCTCCGGCTGCCGTCCGGTGGGGCCGGGACGATGATGAACGCATGTACGCGTGGCAGGTGGGTCAACCCGGCCCGGACGTCGAGCGGGCGCTGAGCCGGGTCGAGATGGAGACTCCCCGACCCGCGGCCGGTGAGCTGCTGGTCGCGGTGGATGCCTGCGGCGTGTGCCGGACCGATCTGCATGTGGCGTCCGGCGAGCTGCCGGTGCACCGGGCGTCGGTGGTGCCGGGTCACGACGTGGTGGGTCACGTGACCGAGGTCGGCGACGGGGTTTCCGATTTCCGACCCGGCGATCGCGTGGGAGTGGCCTGGCTCCGCGAGACCGACGGCACGTGCCGTTTCTGCGGACGCGGCAGGGAGAATCTGTGCCCGGCCTCCCGCTACACCGGCTGGGACGCCGACGGCGGCTACGCCGAGTTCACGACCGTACGCTCCGACTTCGCGTACGCCCTGCCAGACGGCTACTCCGACGAGGAGCTCGCGCCCCTGTTGTGCGCCGGGATCATCGGCTACCGAGCGCTGCGGCTGGCCGACCTGCCGCCCGGCGGCCGCCTGGGAATCTACGGCTTCGGCGCCTCCGCGCACCTCACCGCCCAGGTGGCGATAGCTCAGGGCGCCGAAGTCCACGTCCTGACCAGATCAGCTCGAGCCCAGCGCCTGGCCCTGGACCTGGGCGCGGCCTCGGCCCGGGACGCCTCACCGTGACCCCTTACCCGATGTCGGCCGCCGACCAGGCCCTGTCCGACCTGGCCGCCGGCCGTGTGAACGGCGCCGCCGTGCTGAGGCCCTCCCCGACCTCCTACGTCGGCCGTCGCCTCGAAGCCATCGGCGAAGACCACGCCGACCCGGCCGTGTGAGCATCGTCGCGCGTCATTCGATGCTCTGACGGCATCGCGCGCATGACCCCGGCCGAGCAATCGCGCTGACCCTTGATATCGACGCGGCATCACGGCGGCGGCCCCCAAGCCGGCCGCGTTGAAGTTCCGGCTGGGTCGGGCGAATCCGCGGGTCCTGGACGTCTGGTCAGCCGGTTTCATCCGTCCGGCCGAAACGCGGCGGCAAACGCTGTCTAATCAAGGACTTCACGCACCCACCCCCACCACCCGGGCCGAGGCTGGGGGTGACTTCGGACATCCGCGCCGCGGAGGGGGAACCTGATGCAATTCGTGCTGAGCAACTTCGGGTACAACGCCGGGACCTGGCGCGTCGAGAAACACCCCCGCTTCGTCACCGACCTGACCGGCGACGGGTCGGCCGACATTCTCGGGTTCGGCGACGACGGCGTCTGGGTCTCGACGAACACCGGCAACGGCAGCTTCGACACCCCGCGGCTCGATGTCGCCAACTTCGCCTACAACGCCGGCAACTGGCGGGTCGAACGGCACCCCCGCGAGCTCGCCGACATCACCGGTGACGGCATCCCGGACATCGTCGGCTTCGGCAACGGCGGTGTGTGGGTATCGGTCAACGACGGCAAGGGCCATTTCGGCGAGCCGCGGCTGGTCATCGCGAACTTCGGGTACGCCGCCGGTGGCTGGCGGGTCGAGCGGCACCCGCGTTTCCTGGCCGACGTGACCGGTGACCGCCGCGCCGACATCGTCGGTTTCGGCGACGACGGCGTCTGGATCTCGCGCAACAACGGCAACGGCACGTTCGCCGCGCCGGCCCTGGCCGTGGCGAACTTCGGCTACAACGCGGGCCAGTGGCGCGTCGAGAAACACCCCCGCTTCGTCGCCGACCTGACCGGTGACGGCCGGGCCGACATCATCGGTTTCGGCGACGACGGCGTCTGGGTCTCCCGCAACACCGGCAACGGCACGTTCGCCCAGCCCACGATGGTCGTCGCGAACTTCGCCTTCAACGCCGGCCGCTGGCGCGTCGAACGGCACCCCCGCCTGCTGGCCGACACGACCGGTGACGGCCTGCCCGACATCGTCGGCTTCGGCGACGACGGCGTCTGGGTCTCCCGCAACACCGGCAACGGCACGTTCGCCCAGCCCACGATGGTCGTCGCGAACTTCGGCTACAACGCCGGCACCTGGCGCGTCGAGAAACACCCCCGCTTCGCCGCCGACCTGACCGGCGATCGCCGCGCCGACATCATCGGCTTCGGCGACGACGGCGTCTGGGTCTCCCGCAACACCGGCAACAGCACGTTCCCACAGCCCACGATGGTCGTCCCGAACTTCGCCCACGACGCGGGCCGGTGGCGCGTCGAACGGCACCCGCGCGTGCTCGCCGACGTGACCGGCGACCGGCGGCTCGACATCGTCGGCTTCGGGGACGACGGGGTGTGGACCGCGCACAACAACGGCGACGGCACGTTCAGGACCTTCCGGGTGCGCCGCGACATCTGGGATCTGCAGGCCAACGGGCCCTGGGACTCCTACACCCTCGCGTACGCCCGGGCCGTGCGCGCCATGCAGGCACGGGCGCTGACCGATCCGCGCGGCTGGCAGTATCAGGCCGCCGTGCACGGCCGCGCCGGCGCCGCACCCGTCGGCGTCGTCTGGAACGAATGTCAGCACGGCAGTTGGCATTTCCTGCCCTGGCACCGCGCTTTCCTCTATTACTTCGAGGAGATCGTACGAGCTGAGGTGGTGGCTCAGGGCGGTCCGTCCGACTGGGCGTTGCCGTACTGGAACTACGCGATCGCCGGCCGCAACGTGCTCCCGCCGGCGTTCCGCGAGCCCACGATGCCCGACGGTTCACCGAATCCGCTGTTCGTCGCGAACCGCAACCCGGCCGTCAACACCGGTGCCACGCTGCCGTCGACTTCGACCTCCGCGTCGGCCGCGCTCGCGCAAACCGCGTTCACCCCGGGTTTCGGCGGCGGCCGCACCACCCCGCAGCACTTCTTCAACCAGTTCGGCGAGCTCGAGTTCACCCCGCACAACGACATCCACGTGCTGATCGGCGGCTGGATGTCGAACCCGAACCTGGCCGCCCTCGACCCGATCTTCTGGCTGCACCACGCGAACATCGACCGGATCTGGTCGCTGTGGCTGGCCCAGGGCGGCGGCCGGGCCGACCCGGGCGAGACCGGCTGGCGTGACGTGTCGTGGCGGCTGCACGACGGGGCCGGCAACCCGGTCACGATCACCACCGCCGGGGTGCTCGACACCATGGGCCAGCTCGGCTACGTCTATCAGGACGGCAGAGCGCGCACGCGGAGTGGGCAGGAGCGGTTCATGAGCGACGCACAACCGGCCGACGGGCCGGAACCGGAGCTGGTCGGCGCGTCCGACCGCGCGATCGACCTGACCGGCGGTCCGGCCCGCGTGGAGGTGCCGATCGACACCCGCACCGTCACGGCCCGCCGTCAGGGACCCGCGTCCGAGCAGGTGCTGCTCAACCTCGAGGACGTCGAGGCCGAGCAGACCCCCGAGACCGTGTACGAGGTGTTCGTGCGACCGATCGACGCACCGGACGAGACGCCGTTCTACGTCGGCAACGTGTCGTTCTTCGGCATCGAGCACCTGGGCGAGCGCGGCCCGGCCGAGGACGGCCCGCACGGTTTCCGCCGCACGTTCGACATCTCCGCCTGGGTCGCCGGTCGCCGGGCCCGCGGCGAGTGGTCCGACCAGGGCGTGGCCGTCACGTTCCGCCCGGTGCGCGTCGAGCCGCAGGCCGACCCGTCGGCGATGAGGGCGCGCGGCATCGACGAGTCCGCGGTCGCCGAGACGATCGCCGCGCAGGAGGCCCCCGTACGCATCGGCCGCGTCAGCCTGTTCTACCGGTGACAGAGCCCGTCGACGGGACGGCGCGGGATTATCTCCGGCGCCGTCCCCACCTGTTCGCGCTGGCGCTGCCGGCCGCCGCCTGGGTGGCGATCCTGACCAGGAGCGGGCACGTCCACGGGGTGACGCTGACCGCATGGACGCTGATGTCGGTGGCGATGATGGTCCCGGTCGTCCTTCCGGCGTTGCGGCACGTCGCCGTCAACAGTCTGCGCCGCCGCCGGCAACGCGCGATGGCGACCTTCCTGGCCGGCTACCTGGCCGTCTGGGTCGCCGCCGGCGCCGTGCTCATACCGCTTTTCGCGTTGCCGCCCCCACCCGTACTGCTGACCGCTGTTCTGCTGTTCGCGGCCCTGTGGCTGTTCCTGCCGGGTCGCCGGGCCGGCATGCGGGCCTGCCACCGCACGATCCCCCTGCCGCCCACCGGCTGGCGGGCTACCCGCGGCGCGGCCAGGTTCGGTCTGTGGCACGGCCTGGGCTGCCTGGGCGTCTGCGGCCCCCTCATGGCGATCATGGCCGTGCCCGGCATCCATCACCCCCTGTGGATGATCGGGGTGACGGCCGCCGTCGTGCTCACCCGCTATCCGCCGCGCTGGCGCCCCGGCGCGCTCGTGCTGGACGCGAGCTACCGCCTCAAAGGCTGAGCGCGATCGCCAGCGCCCCCGCCGTCGTCCCCACCACCAGCTCGTCCGCCACCGACACGCACGCCGTCGCCTCGTGGTGCACCGGGATCGTGAGCTCGCAGGCGCCCGTGGCGGTGTTCCAGATCCGTACGGTCGCGTCGTGACCCGCCGAGGCGAGCAGCGTGCGGCCACCGACGCGCACCGGGCCGACCCCGGTGATCCGGCCGGTGTGCCCGTGCAGTTCGAGGCGCTGCTGGCCGGTCCACGGGTCCCACACCCGCACCACCTGATCGTCGCCGCCCGAGGCGACCATCTCCCCGGCCGTCGACGACAGCAGGCAGGCCGCCCGCACCCGCCCGGTGTGCCGCGCGAAGATCGCCTCCTGCCGCCCGCTCTCCACCTCCCACACGCGCAGCGTGCAGTCCGACCCGCCCGTCACCAGCCGCGGACCGTCGCGGGTGGGCATCCCGAACAGAACCGACACCGTCCCGTGGTGCGCTGCCCGGCGACCCCACCTCATGCCCTGCCTGCGCCGCTTGCCCGTGAACGGGTCCCACAGCCGTACGGTGCCCTCTTCTCCCGCGCAGGCGATCCACAGATGCCGGTTGAGGAACACCGCGCACACCGCCGTCGACCATCCCGCGCGCGGACGCAGCTCGGCCCGCTGCCGCGCCGTCTCCAGCTTCCAGATGCCCACGCTGTCGTCGGCTCCGGCCGAGGCGAGCAGAATCTTCCCGTACGCGAACACGGGCGCGAGCCCCGTGATGGCGTCGCGATGCCCGGTGAGCTCGTCGACCGGCTCGCCCGTGGCCGCGTTCAGCAGCTGCACCGTCCCGTTGCCGTACGCGGTGGCGATCAGGTCTTTCTTCCCCTGCCACACCGCGGCCAGGGCCGTGACCGACGTGGACGCCGCCCCCGCGCGCGGCCCGGAGGTCAGATCCGGGTCCCACAGCCGTACGGCTGCCTCGCCGACCGTCGCGATCAGCAGCCGCCCCTGCACCTCGACCGCGCACACGTCGCGGATCGGCCCGCCGTGCGTCACCACCGCCCGCAGCAGTTGCCCGGTGCGGGCGTCCCAGAGCCGCACGACCCCGTCGTCGCCCGCCGTCGCCAGCAGCAGCGCGCCGCGGCGGGTCATCGGGCACAGCGCCCGCACGGGGTCGCCGACATCGATCGTCAGCAGCGCCGCGCCCGTGGCCGTGTCGCCGACGCGTATCGTGCCGTCGAGGCTGCCGCTGACCACGAGACCGGCCGGCAGCAGGCACAACGCCGTGATCGGCCGGCTGTGCGCGGCCGCCACCCAGCCCGGTTCGGGCGCGCCGGCCTGCCAGTACTGCAGCGTCCCGTCGGTGCCCGCGCTCACCACCCGGTCAGGGCCGCAGGGCCGCGCCACCGCCACCTTCCCTGTGTGGACCATGCGGCGGCGAGGCGGGTCCCAGCTCGTCAACACGCCGTCGGCGCAGACCACGCCGAAGCCCTCCTCGCCGGGCACGAACGCCGGCATCACCGCGCGGATCTGGCCCGGCTCGCACCGCACGCTGCGGCGGGACTGACCGCTGCCCGGGTCCCACAGGTGCACGGTCCCGTCCGCTCCGGCCGACGCGACAAGGGTGCGGCCGTCCATTCGTACGGGCTGAAGTGCCACCACCTCGGAGCCGGCCAGCATGACCTTGAGCTGCTGACCCGTGCTCGGATCCCAGGTTCGCACCGTGCCGTCGGAGCCGCCGCTGGCCAGCAGCCGCTCGCCGTCGCGGGACTCGAACTCGCAGACCGCCCCGGTGCCGCCGACGTGCCCGTCGAGCACCGCCCATTCGCGGCGCTTCTGCACCGACGCCCACATCGCCCGGTAGGGAGCCCGCCGGTTGACCGCCACCCGGGCGTCGAGCCCTTCGAGCACGGAGGTCACGCTGAACTGGGCGGCGCGTTCCGACGGGCTGGCCGACGCGGCTCGCGGAGTCAGCCGCAGCAGCCGGGCGCGTTGCTGTCCTAGGATCGTGCGGGCGTAGTCGGCCGGCGGGACCAGCCTCAGCAGGTCGGCGTAGAGCAGGTATTCGTCGTCGAGCAGCAGGTCGTCGATGAGCCCGGCGGCGACCGCGTGTTCGGCCAGCGAGCGCAGCAGGTAGGGGTCGGCGTTCTCCCAGCCGCGGGCCCGGCCGTGTTTGACGAGCCGATCGGTGATCACCCGCTGGTCGTTGACGGTCGCCCCGGCGTGCCGCCGCTCACGCAGCAGCGCGTCGTCGAGCGCCTGGTGAAACAGCCGGAATCGCCGCTCCCCGCTCGACTCGACCAGGAAGTTCGCCGCCGACGACCGCGCGAAACCGGCCAGCGCGTCCTGCTCGACGTGCACCCCGAACCCTTCGAGGACGCTCTGCCACAACTCCAGTGACAGGCCGGGCGCCTGCGCGTAGGCGAGCGCGGTCAACGCCGTCCGGGCGGGCAGCCGGCCGTCGGGCAGCCGGCCGACGTACGCCTCCAGGGCCGCGTCGACGTCGGGCGAGAAGGCGAGATCCTCGGGCCGCACGGCGACGTGGTCGTGCAGGCCGTGCCGGCGCGCGGTCAGCCCGGCGACCAGGAAGTTACGGTCGGCCAGTTCGGCGATCCGCGCGGCGACCGGCCCGGCCACGTGATCGGCCCGATACGGACTACCCACGCGTTCCGCCCCGGTCAGCTGCAAGGTCGCCCAGGCGTACGCGGTGAGGTCCTCGACCTCGAAGTAGCGTTCGCCGTCGAGGTCGACCACCTCGCAGTCGGCCCCGAACAGGCGCAGCAGGTCGCCGCCGTCGTCGCTGCGGCGGGTGCCGACGACGACCTGCGCGCCGACCGAGCCGCAGGTGCGCACGATCGGCAGCACGATGTCCTCGACGATCCGCTGGGCCTGTTCGGGGCTGACCGCCTCGTCGAGCGCGTCCACGACGAGGTGGAAACGCGACGTACGCCGGTCCGCCAGGCGCCGGCGTAACGTCGGGGCGAGTTCCTCCGGGGTCTGCGGCAGGCGCACCGCGGCCGCCCGCGCGATCTCGACGGCCACGTCCAGGGCGGTCTTGCCCTTGACGTGCACCGCACAGGCGACCGAGCCGACGTCGGCCTTCACCGCGTCGTCGCCGCCCGGCAGCAGCGCCCGGAACGCGGGGTCGGCCGTCGTGACCACCCGTCCGAGCACGGCCGACTTGCCGACGCCGGGCGAGCCGGTCACGACCAGCACCCGATCGTCCACGGCGGGCCGCCGCAGCCACTCGACGACTGTGGACAGGGCCGCGCGCCGCCCCCGGAACCGGTAGCCCGCCTCGGAATCGACGGCGACGCCGCGGGCTCTGGGCAGCCAGTGCCGGTGCGCCTCGGCGTCCGACTCGAGCGACCATCCCCAGGCGGCGAGCGCGGACTCGCCGGCGTCGGCGGCCGACCAGCCGGCCAGGTCGTGCAGGCACTCCTCGGGCAGGGCGCTCATGGCCTGCCCGACGGTCAGGGCGGTGACCTCGCCGGCGCGGCCGCCGACGACCTGCACGCGCCCGATCACGGCGACGACCGCCTGGAAGCGCGGGGACCAGACGGCCGCGCCCACGAACCCGTCGTCGACGCTGTCGGCCTCGAGCCGCACCCAGCCGTACGACAGGGCCGCTCCGACCCGTCCGTGGCCGTCGGCGCCGAAGGCCGTGTCCGGCGGGAAACCGAACGCCCACCACGGTTCGCCGACCAGGTCGGCCGCGTCCGGTGCGGACAGAGGCGCGGGCCGTACGCCGTCCGGGGCGGGCTCGCCGAGCACGAGCACGGCCACGTCGGCGGCGACGTCCGCGCGCACCGACACGACCTGCCGTCGTACGGTCCAGGGCACGCCCGCCTTCGGGAACGCGACCCACAGATCGTCGGCCCGCCCGCCGAAACGGTCGAGCACGACGCTCAGACAGGTCAGCACCCGCCACGCGTCGATGAGCACGCCGCAGCCGAGCGGCCTGTCGCCGGCCGGTCGTCCCCCCGGATCGGCCGGCCCGGCGTGCAACGACACCGTCCACGGGTCCCTCTTGGGCCCCGGAAATCCTCCCATCACGGCCCCCCAGCCGTCACCCACTGTAGCCATCGATCAGGGTAGGGAGGCGTGGGTCACGATCACAACGCGTAACCACAGTGTTGGCACAGCACGCCATTGACCTGCGACTTCATACGGAATCCTCACTGAACGTGCAAGATCCGCAAGCCCCGCAGTTCACTTAAAGTAACAGGCTGATCACGGTTGCCCCGGATTTCCATCTGATGTACGCGATATTTCAAGCTTCGGTCCAACTATTGCGTTCCTGTGAATACGGCTGTCACGATGACCGTCGATCCGTTCCCCACTTCCCCGCCCCCGGATCGACAGGAGTCCCCCATGCCCGTCACCCGACGAACACTGCTGTCCACAGCGGCCTTCGGCTCGGCCGCGGCCCTGCTCACCGACCTCTCCCCCGCCCACGCCGCGTCCCCGCCGGGCGACGTCGTCGGCAAGATCACCGTCGGCTATCAGGGCTGGTTCGCCTGCCCCGGCGACGGCGCGCCGATCGGCGGCTGGTGGCACTGGAGCCGCGACCGCTTCCAGCCGCCGTCGCCCAGCAACACCACGATCGTGTCCTGGCCCGACATGCGCGACTTCACCCACGCCTACCCCACGGCGTACGGGAATCTCGGTGACGGGCGGCCGGCGACGCTGTTCTCCTCCTACGACCAGCAGACCGTCGACACGCACTTCCAGTGGATGCGCGACTACGGCATCGACACCGCGGCGCTGCAACGGTTCAACCCGATGGGCGACGAGGGCCCGACCCGCGACGCGATGGCGGTCAAGGTGCGCACGGCGGCCGAGGCGACCGGCCGCAAGTTCTACATCATGTACGACGTCACGAGCTGGACGGCCATGCAGTCCGAGATCAAAGCGGACTGGACGGCGAAGATGGCCGCGCACACGTCGTCACCGGCCTACGCGCGCCAGAACGGCAAACCCGTCGTCTGCATCTGGGGTTTCGGCTTCAGCGACGAGGGCCGCCCGTTCACGCCCGGCCCGTGCCTCGACGTCGTCAACTGGTTCAAGGCGCAGGGCTGCTACGTGATCGGTGGTGTGCCCACCCACTGGCGGCGCGGCGTCGACGACAGCCGCGCGGGGTTCATCGACGTCTACCGCGCCTTCAACATGATCTCCCCGTGGATGGTCGGCCGCACCCAGACCCTGCAAGGCCTCGACGACTACCTCGCCAACGTCAACACCCCCGACAAGGCCGAGTGCGACGCGTACGGCATCGACTACCAGCCCTGCGTGCTGCCCGGTGACCTGTCGATGGGCGCCCGCCGGCACGGCGACTACTACTGGCGCAGCCTCTACAACATGATCAAACTGGGGTCGGCCGGTCTCTACGTGTCCATGTTCGACGAGTTCAACGAGGGCAACCAGATCGCCAAGACCTCCGAGACGGCCGCCTCCACGCCGGCCGGCAGCGGCATCCGGGCGCTCGACGAGGACGGCACGTTCTGCTCGGCCGACTACTACCTGCGCATCACCCAGGACGGCGGCAAGATGCTCAAGGGCCAGATCGCCCTGACCGCCGTACGCCCGACGCAGCCGACGACCGGCACGCCTCCGCCCCCGACCGGCGACCTCGCGGCCGGCAAGTCCACCAGCGCGAGCAGCACCAACGGCCCCTACCCGACGGCCAACGCGGTCGACGCCAGCACGTCGTCGTACTGGGAGAGCAGCGGCGCGCTGCCGCAATGGTTCCAGGTCGACCTCGGCGGCGCCTATGCCGTGAACCGTCTCGCGCTGCGGCTGCCGCCCGGCTGGGAACGCCGTACGCAGAACATCACCGTGCAGGGCAGCACCAACGGCACCACCTTCACCACCCTCACCGCCGCGACGGGCTACGTCTTCGACCCCGCCTCGGGCAACACGGTCAACGTCACGCTCTCGGGCGCGGCGGTCCGGTACGTCCGGCTGAGCTTCGCCGCCAACACCGGCTGGCCGGCCGCCCAGCTTTCCCAGATCCAGGCGTACGGCGACAGCACGCCCCCGCCGCCGGTTTCGGGAGACCTCGCCCGAGGCAAGCCGACGTCCTCGAGCGGTTTCACCCAGTCCTACGGCCCCGGCAACACCGTCGACGGCGACGCCGGCTCGTACTGGGAGAGCACGAACAACGCCTTCCCCCAGTGGGCGCAGGTGGACCTGGGAACAACCGCCGCCGTCAGCCGCGTGGTCCTGAAGCTCCCACCCGGCTGGGGCGCCCGAACCCAGACCCTGTCCGTCGCCACCAGCACCAACGGCTCTTCGTTCACGACCTTGTCCGCCGCGGCCGCCCGAGTCTTCGACCCCGCCTCAGGCAACACCGTCACCGTGACCGGCACCGCCGCGCAGGCCCGCTACGTCCGCGTCACCGTCACCGCCAACACCGGCTGGCCGGCCGGGCAGCTCTCTGCCCTGGAGGTCTACTCGACCTGACTCAAGGTTGCCCGGCCGGCGTGAGGTGCTTCGCGCCGGCCGGTGCACCAGGTAGACGAGCTGGGTCAGGTGGGCAGCAAGAGGTCGAGGAAACCGGAGTAGGGCGTCTCGAGCACGTCCTCGGCCGGGGGCGCCGCGATCTTTGCCTGGAGCCCGTATTCCGAGAACGTATACGCGAACGACTGCCCAGGTGCCTTCGGGAGGGGCTCGAACCTGATCGCCGCGAAGCGTCCCTGCTCATCAAGCTCGACGCGGATCTCGTACTGCCGGGGCGGCTGTGTACTGACCGGGTTGTTGCTGCTCCTACCCGGCATCCGCCCTTCGAACGAGCGGTCCCCGGTCTTGGTGAACCCGGTGGCCCGGGTCACGGAGCCGGACAGGTTCCAGGGGAAACCGTCGGCGAGAACCGTGCTGGAATACCCATGCTCCGGTGCCGCCGAATGTACCCAACCGCCCGCGGCGAGATGGTCAACGGCGGCCGGCGTCAGGGAGAAGTCTTGGCGGGCCCATTCAGCGCCGCCTTGTACGTAGAACTTCGGCCCGATCCGCCGGACGACGAACCCGTCCCCCTTGACCTCCCAATTATTCGTGCCCGATTCCACCACGCCCGTGTAGTTGAACGCCGGATCCCCGGCGACAAGTGCGACCTTGACCGATTCCCGGCCGAACAGCGCCTTGGCCGCCGCGAACGCCGCGGCGGGATCGGCCGGGATCGAAGCGGGCGGGCGAGGAGTCGGACTTGCATCGACCGCACTGTTCGCGCACGCGGCTCCCGACGCCGCCAGCAGCACCGCCACACCCGCCCCGACCATCCGCCGTACCCGCATCTTGCTCCCCCGCCACTCGAACGACGGCCGTCACTGTAGATCAACTGCCGAGCCGTCGTCGCCCGCCTTTCGCTTGACGCTTCTGGAACGCCGTTCCATACTGGTTCTGGAACGGCGTTCCAGCAGCTCTCGGGAAGGAAAGCACATGACAACACCGGTCACGATCGTCGGCGCGGGGCTCGGGGGCCTCACCCTGGCGCGGGTTCTGCACGTTCACGGCATCGCCTCGACCGTCTACGAGGCAGAGCCGTCGGCCCAGGCACGTACGCAGGGCGGGCAGCTCGACATCCACGAGCACAACGGGCAGCGCGCCCTCGAGGCGGCCCGGCTCACCGACGAGTTCCACGCGATCATCCACGAGGGGGCCGAGGCGACCCGGGCGCTCGACCCGCACGGCACGGTGCTGCTCGACGAGGCCGACGACGGCACCGGACGACGACCCGAGGTGCTCCGCGGCGAGCTGCGCCGGATCCTGATCGAGTCGCTGCCCACCGGAACCGTGCAGTGGGGCAAGAAGGTCTCCGCCGCCTCGCCGGGCCGGATCACGTTCACCGACGGGTCGACCGTAGCCACGAACCTGCTCGTCGGCGCCGACGGGGCCTGGTCGAAGGTCCGCCCGCTGCTGTCCGACGTCAAGCCCGAATACGTAGGCACGGTCTTCGTCGAGACCTACCTGTACGACGTCGACGCGCGCCACCCGGCCACGGCGGCAGCGGTCGGGCGGGGCTCGATGTTCGCGCTCACGCCCGGGCAGGGATCCTCGCGCACCGGGAGGCGGGCGACATCCTGCATACGTACGTCGAACTGAACCGGCCCGCCGACTGGGTCGCCGGCATCGACTTCACCGACCCGGCTGCCGCAGCCGCCCGGGTCGCAGCCGAGTTCGACCCGCACCTCATGCCGCCGGCCGGCGAGGGCGCGAACCTGGCCATGCTCGACGCGGCCGAGCTCGGTGAGGCGATTGCCGCGAACCCCGACAACATCGAGAGGGCCCTGACTGCGTACGAGGAAAGGATGTTCACCCGCAGTGAGGCCGAGTATGCGGACGCGCTCGAGATCCTCGACCTCTGTCTGGGCGAGCGGGCCCCGTACGGTCTGATCGAGTTTTTCGGTCGGGCCACCGCGATGTGAGGATGGGCGCATGGCTCTGTCCCGGGAACGCATCGTCGGCGCCGCCGTTGACATGCTCGACGACGCCGGCGAGGGCGGGCTGACCTTCCGCGCCCTCAGCGCGCGCCTGAAGACCGGCCCCGGCGCGATCTACTGGCACGTGGCCAACAAAGAAGAACTGCTCGACGCCGCGGCTTCTCGCGTTCTCGCCGATACCACGCTTGTCGAGGTTTCCGACCCCGCCGACGCGATCCGCGCCATCGCGCTCGGCCTGTTCGACGCCATCGACGAGCATCCGTGGCTCGGCGCGCAGCTCTCCCACGGCCCGTGGCGATCGTTGACGTTACGGATCCTCGAACGCCTCGGACAGCAGATCCAGGCGCTCGGCGTACCCGAGGAGGCGCAGTTCACGTCGGCGTCCGCCCTGCTCATCCACATTCTGGGCGCCGCACGCCAGAACGCCGCGAACGCCCGCGACCAGCCGCCGGGCGCCGACCGCACCGCCGTCCTCGAAGCCGAGGCAGCCCACTGGCGCAACCTCGACCCGCACGAATATCCGTTCCTGCAAGCCATCGCCGGCCAGCTCCGCGACCACGACGACCGCGCCCAGTTCCTCGCCGGCGTAGACCTCGTCCTCAACGGAATCACCGGACCCCACAAATGAAATCGCCGGAGGATGACTCCTCCGGCGACGCGCGACGACCCGTGGTCGAAACGGGGTCGGGGCGGAAGGTCGTGAGCCGCCCGCTCTGCCAGGCCGGAGCCTCCTCCGGCTCTCTGAGCTACCGCCGCGCCCGACCACTCTCCCGCCGCAAGCCAAGAGGCGCAACCGAAATACGTCAGAACTGTCCCGAGAACACGCCCGCCTGCCGCAGCACGCCCGCCAGCATCGGTGAGGCGACAGCGATCCCGTGCACCAGGTCGGGTGCCGGCTCGGGCAGCTCGATTCGCACCTGACGGTACGGCTGCGTCCAGCCGGCGGCCTCCGCGTCCACCCCGTGCCGGGCGCACACCCGCCGCACCAGCTCGGCCGGGCAGTCGTCATCGCCGAGCACGACGTCCCACGGCAGCGGCAGCTCGGCCCACACCCGCACGTCGACATGCTGGTCGCGCCCCGACAGCCGATGCCAGGCCGCCACGTCGGCCGCGACCAGCGCCGGAACCTTCCCCGGGCAGCTCGCCTCCAGCACATCCTCATATCCCAGGCCCCGCAACAGATTCAGCCATCCCGTACGAGCCTGGTTGAACGACCGCGACGCGGCGTTCCACGTCGACGAGTCATCCCCCATCCGCATGATCATGTGGGTCGGGTCCCGATTCTCGTCGAACGAGCGCCGCAACGCCCGCGCGGCCGCCGCGAACTGCTCGTAGTACAGGGCCATCAACGTGCCGCACTGAACGTCGTCCAGCAGATCGAGCACGCTCCACCGGGTCAGCACCGACGCGAGCACCCACGGCTGCCGCACCGGGCTCGCCATCGCCGCCGCCAGTAACTCCTCCGCGAGCGAATCCATCGGCCGCGCCTGACTGCCGGACGTGAACACGGTCCGCAGATTCAGCCGCGCCACGTAGTACGCGGTGAACGCCGCGGTCGCCGGGCACGCGACGAAATCGTCCTCCGCGACCAGGTGCGCCAGCCGCGCCTTGCCGAACGCGGTTGCCGCTTCCCGGTCTCGCTCCGCGGCCAGCACCTCTGTGCGCTGCTGAAGATGCAGCACAGCGCGAACGGCCCGCCGATAAGCCCGCACGGGTACGCCGGGAAGCCGCTCGCGTCGTGCCTCGGCGTCCAGGCGTTCCCGCGCGTCGACGTGGCCGCCACGCTCACCCCTCGCGCCGCGCGGCGTCGGCAGCCGGTAGTAGGTCCAGTGCCCCCACGTCATCGCCACCGGCCGGCGCTTGACCGTCGAACGCGGCGGTCGCGAGGGCCCCTCGGGCAGCCCGAGCAGCGCCGTCGCCGCGCCGAGCCACCGGCGAAGCGACACCGGATCGGCCGGATCCGCCGCCTCCGGCTTCTGCCCGACCGCGGTAAGCGCGGCGGCGGCCACCTCATAGGAACGCCCGAGTCCGGGGTGACGCCGCCACGTCTTCGGCATCGACGACCCGCTCTGCGTGCCGTGGAACCGCACGATGCGATACAGGTCCCGTATGCCGACGGCGCTGAGCCAGCGCTCCGCCCTCAACTCCAGAAGATCCGCCGCCACGTCCTGTGGCGCCCGTCGCTCCCGAAGCCCTCGATACAGCCGTCGCAGAATCTCATTCTCGGTGCGGTCCACGATCCGTCGCCTCCCCCGCCGGCCCCCGCAGACCAGCCGACCAGTATCGACTCGCTCCCACCGGGCCGTCCACCGAAATTCGCTTATGCCTCAGGGCATAGACCCGCCTCCGACTGTCGCCAGATCCGCACGACCCCCGGTGACTGCCAGACTTCGCGGCATGGAAAACGCCTCGCCCGCCCGCATCTGGCTCCGCCGCCTGGTGATCGCCGCGTCCTGCCTGCCCCTCGCGGCGGTCACGATCCTGCACCGCATGGGCCGCGCCGACGAATACGGCCTGCTCGGCGAGTGGTACGTCATGGTCCCGCTGACCGTCGCCGGCGTACTCGGCTGGATGTTGATCGAAAAGGCCATCGCGTGGGCGGTCGACCGCCCCTCAGCCGCCGACCCGACGCCAGAGCCATCGGAGCGCGTCGGGTAGCAGAACGCCGCCGTGGTTGGGGTTGTGGCCACCGTCGCCGAGCGCGAGCCGGAAGTCGTAACCGGCCTCGGCCAGCGCCGCCGCGACGCGCAGGTTGGCCGCGAGCCAGTTCGACTCGGGCTCGTTCCACCGCAGATCGCGATGGCCGGCCTGCATGAAGATGCGTAGAGCCTTGCGGGGAACCCGCCCGATCAATTCGGGGTACGGGTTCCCGCCGGGCATCTGCACGAAGCTCGACAGGCAGCACATCACCCGCCGGAACCGGTCTTCGCGAAGCCAAGCGACCGTGAACGCGCCGTTACCGCCGCTGCTGCCGCCGCAGATGCCCCACTGATCCGGGTCCTCGCTGATCGACCATCGCTGCTGGACGGTAGGCAGAATCTCCCGCAGCAGGAAGCGGGCCAGCCGATCGTCGAAGGCGTCGTACTCCACGTTGCGGTTCTTGGGGTTGGGCGCGCCGACAATCACACCCGGGTCGACGAACACCCCGATCGTCACCGGCAGGTCACCCTGATGAATGAGATTGTCCAGCACGATCGCGCCTCGAACCTGCCCCTCGGGATCCAGATACCACTGGCCGTCGAGGAACACGATCAGCGACGCCGGTTGCGACGGTCGGTATTGAGCGGGCACATGCACCCAGAACTTCCGCGACGTACCCGGGTAGATCTCGCTGATGTCCCCAGCGAACTCGACGGTCTGCCCGACCGGAACACCCGCCTGCCGGCACGAGTCGGGCCCATACGCATACCGAACATCCGACTGGTCAACCGGCAGCGAACGATACGGCACGACCTCGGTCACCCCGGCACCGTAGGTGGGCAATGCTCGGCTCCACAAGGGCGTTTCCCGGCGGTCAGCAGTCGTCGGCCCGATGCAGAACCGATGCGAGCTCGGTCAACACCTGCAGGGCATCCTAGGAACCTAGTCTGTCAGGGGACCTCGCGAGCGCTCCACTGTCGACCTCGATGAGCGTGGATGGCGCGCGGATGTCAGCATGGAACCATGATCAACTCGCCGCGCTTGATACGAGCCGTTCCGAAGGCTTCCTGGCTGCCGGCGGGCAGTACGGCGGAGATCTGGGGCGGGGCGGACATCGACGCTCCGGAACCTGCGGTGATCGTTCGGCTGCTCGTGCAGCGAGACGGCCCGGGCGGCCGGGAACTGTTCTGCGTTTCGGGAGCCAGAGGACCCGATCTGCCCACGGTCTTCCTCGGTGGCCCGGACGGATGGCGGCCCGCGAAGGAGGGCGTGTCCGCGCTGACGCGGCAATACCTCGGCACGGATGCCCCGACCCGATGCGTGGGCTTCGTCCGGAACATCGTGCCGCGGGCCGACGACTCCTACCGGCTGCCCGTGCCGGTGGCTCACGTGCCGGTCTTCACTCCTCACGATCCCACGCTCCAACCGGCCGAGGACACCGGCGAATGGATCGGCGAGCTCCAGGCGGCCACGCTGCTGCGGGAACGCCACTGGTGGCTGATCGCCCGCGACACGCTCGGCTGGACCGACAGCCCGGTCCGGCGCTGGCGACGCGCCGGTCAGGACGGCGGGTAGTCGCCGTGGCGGTGGACTATGCGCCACTCTCCGGCCTCGCGGCGGTAGAGGTGGGTGACTCGGAGGGTGCACTTCTCGGGTTGGCCGTCGATCTCGAACGACTTGTGTTCGAAGGCCACCGTGTACGCCAGGTCGCCGCTCGCGCCGGCCGCGATGAGCTCCAGGTCGTAGGAGAGCAGCGGCTTGCCTTCGAACTGCCCGGCCAGCCACTGGAACGTCTGGTCGACCGAAGCCCAGCCCTGCCGTACGGGGACGGCCGCACCGAAGAGCGTGACAGGGTCGTTCTGCGACCAGGTCGCCGTACGGGCTGAGTTGTCGCCACGGCACAGGGCGCGTTCGGCTTCGATCTGGCGCGGCAACATCTCGGTCAGGAACTCGTCCACCTTTGAGGGCATGAAAACAGCGTGCCCCCGTACGCCCGGCGGCGTCCATCGCCGCCGGGCGTCGGATCGGGGACTACTCGCCGGAGGGTGCCGTCAGGGTGACGCCCAGGCCGACCGGGGTGCCGAAGTTCGGCGTGCCGTCGGCGTTCCAGGTGAACTTCTGGGCCCGGGTAGAGCGGTTCATGTCGCAGTTGCCGTTCGGGTTGGTGGTGGCGTGGTAGACCATCCAGTCCTCGGTGCCGTCGGGTGACTTGAAGAAGCCGCCGTGCCCAGGGCCGTAGACGCCGGCCGCGTTGTTGCGCTGGAAGACCGGCTGCGGCGACTTGACCCAGGAGGACGAGTTGAGCGGGTCACCGCCGTTGTAGGTGAGCATGCCGAGCTTGTATTCGGCGGTGGAGCAGTGCGAGGCCGAGTAGATGATGAACGTCCTGCCGTTGCGTTGCAGCACCTCGGCGCCCTCGTTGACCGCCCCGCCGACGGTCTCCCAGCTCAGCGTCGGCGTGGACAGCACCCGCCGCGTGCCGGCCTCCGTCCATGGGTTGGACAGCTCGCGGATGAAGTTGGGCTGCGAGCCGGTGTAGTACGTGCCGAGCAGGTACATCTTGCCGTTGAGCTGCAGGATGCTCGGGTCGAGTTCCCACGTGTTGTTCTGCGTCGGGTCGAGCAGGTCGGCCTTGAACGTGTAGGGCCCCATCGGGTCGGTGCCCGCCGACTCGAGGACGTGGATGCGCTGCGTACCGAGGTTGAAGGGCTCCTGCCCGGCGGTGTAGTAGAAGTACCACCGCAGCCCGTTCGGCCCGTTGAGCAGGTGGAACTCGGGCGCCCACATGGTGCCGGCCCCGTTGGGCCGGGTCAGGTTGAAGATGACCTGGTCGGTGGCGGTCGCGAGCCCGGCGAGGGTGGTCGCCCGGCGCATCGTGATCGTCCGGTTCCAGGTGGTCGTGGCCAGGTAGTAGTAGCCGTTGTAGTGGGTCAGCCACGGGTCGGGACCCTGCTGCTTCAACGGGTTGGTGAAGGTGCGTCCCGGCGGCGGTGTGGTCGGATAGCCGGCCAGCCGCCACACCCGGGCCGCCGCCGTCGTGCACGGCAACTGGATCAGGCCGGCCGCCGTGCCATTGGCCGCGATGCACTTTCCCGAATGCGCGGCCGCCAGCTGGAACGTGTTCGTGGCGACCGGACGCAGCTGGAAGCGCTGGTTGTTCTGGTTGTTGCAGGACCATTGGATGATCGCCGCGTTGTCGGCCGTGCTGGCCGCGTTCACGTCGACGCACAGGCCGGCCGGGGTCTGGATCGTGTAGTTGTCCCCTACCGGGGTCAGCGTGAACGTCTGGGCGCACGCGGCCTGGGTGAGCTGGTTCCCCGAGGACGGGGTGGTCACGCAGTTGCTGGTCGAGGTGTTGGCGATCGTGCTGGTGAAGGCAACCGCGGCCGAGGCGCGGCCGGGGATCAGGAGGGTGAGCAGCATCGTCGCCGCGACGATGGCCGCCCGGACTCGGGTGACATGCATCAGGACTCCTCAGGTGCCGCTGGAGTAGAGGGAGCTGACCTCCGACGCCGACAGCGCCCGGCCGTACAGCCGCACGTTGTCGAGAGCGCCGTCGAGGTAGGGATCGGCGTACTGCGATCGCCCGAGCCAGTTGCGCGTCGTCGCCCCGAGCGAGGACGGCGACAGGGTCAACCCGGTGTTGCGGGCCACTTCGGCGCCGTTCACGTAGAGCACGCCCAGGTTCCCACTGCGCGTGACGGACACGTGGGTCCAGGCGTTGACGGCAAGCGCAGGACCGTCGATCCGTTGCTCGGAACCCGATCCCCCGGTCGTGATGGCGAATCGGAGCCCCCCGGCCGAGGACCGCGGCGAGATGAACATGTACGCCGAGGTGCCCGTCCCGAAGTCGAGAAGCCGGCTCCACGTCGTCACCGTGTCGAGCCGCGCCCACAGAGCGACCGTGAAGTTCGACGCCCCCGACAGAATCCCGGACGGCAGGGCCGCATATCCCGCCGTGCCGTCGAGATTCAGAGCGTTTCCCGTACGCCCGGTGACGTACCCGGCGCTGTAAACCGTCGCGGTGCGCCCGTTCCCGCTGGCATCGGCCGGCGACCCGTCGAACGGATAATGCGCGACGAACGGCGAACCGGTCACCGACCAATAGACGCTGTACCGCTGCCCGTGCACCTTGTAGAACGGCTGCAGCGCGACACCTCCCGCCGACGTCGGTGTCAGCGTGGCCGGGTCGAGCGACGGCAGAGCACTCAGATTCTGCGATCCGAAAAGCCCGCCCAGGACGATCGGCCCGAGCTTGATCGCCTGCGTGGTGCTGCTGTCGGGGGTCGATTCCCGGGTCAGCGCCATCGGCAGCGTCACGTCCACCACGTCACCCGACACCCACGTGCGATTCAGAACGGCGTAGGCACCGGTCGCGGGCGTCGTGGCCGCGCCACCGTTGACGCGGATCTGCGCCCCCGCGGCCCAGGCCGGAATGCGGATGCGCATCGTGAACACGCCCGAACCGGTGACGGTCAGCCGGGTCGAGCCCGCGTCCGGAAACGACGTCTCCTGCCGGATCGTGCGACCGTTCCAGGTCAGCACCGACGGGATGAACAGATTGACGTAGAGCGTGCTGCCGCCGTCGTGGAAGTAGATGGTGTCGCCGAACTTGGTGTTGCTCTCCATCCCCGTCCCGTGGCAGCAGACGAAACTGTTGTAGTCGTTGCTGTACGTCTTGATGCCGCCGGCCCGCAGAGGCACGTAGTAGCACTGGAACCCGTGGGACGAGTTCGGGTCCTGCGACGCCAGGATGTGGTTGTAGAGGGCCTTCTCGTAGTAGTCGAGATAGTCGGCCCGGGTGGGATTCGTGAAGAACAGCTGCCGCGAGAGCTTCAACATGTTGTACGAGTTGCAGCACTCCGCCGTCGTGTCGGACAGCTCGCTCGCAATCCGGTCGGGCAGCCCGAAGTACTCGCCGTTCGAGTTCCCGCCGATCGCGTACGTGTGATGACGCGTGACGATGTCCCAGAAATTCACGGCGATGTCGCGATACCGCGTGCTGCCGGTGGCGTGGTACTCGCGGATCGCCCCGAGCACCTTCGGGATCTGCGTGTTGGCGTGATAGTTGTTCAGCGCGTCCTGGTTGTTGGCGAGCGGGTTGAACACCTCGTCGTGGTCGAAGTGCTGCGCCGCCGCGAGGTGCGCCGCGTCCCCGGTGAGCTGGTAAAGGTTGGTCAGCACCTCGTTCATGCCGCCGAACTCGGTGTCGAGCATGTTCTGCCGCTGCGTCTGGGTGAGCCGGTCGTTGCGGAACTTGACCCACGACGCCATGCCGAGCAGCACAGTCAGCGCCTGCGAATTACCCGCGAGCAGATGCATGTCGAGCAGCCCGGCCATGATCTTGTGCAGCGTGTAGTACGGCGCCCACACGCTCTGCCGCGCCTCGACCCGGTCGATGAAGCTCTCCGGGAACGCGCTCAGATAACCCGTGTTGTAACCGGCGGTCGCCGCTCGCGCCTGGCATTGCGCCAGCACGGCGACGATCTGATCACCCTTCGTCCGGTACGCCGTGTCGCCCGTACCGGCGTACGCCTGGGCCAGACCGGTCAGGAGGTGACCGGTCGAGTGCCCGCGCAGCTCGGTGCTGGGCGATTCCCAGCCGCCGCAAGCGGTCGCCGACGAGGACAGCCCGACGTTGAGGCGGAAGGTGTGCAGCATCCGGTCGTTGTTGAGGAACAGCAGGTACGACTGGATGCGGGCGGCGTTGGCGGTGAAGACGCTGGGCAGTAGCTGCACGGCCGACAGCGGGAAAGCGTACGCGGAAACGCCGGTGTCGGGACGGGCAGCGGCCGATGCCGGGCTCGAGGAGAGGCCGACCGCCCCCACCCCGGCGACCGCGGCGGACCCGGCGAGCAGGGTTCGTCGTGTCAGGTTCATCAGAACGCCTTGATCTCGAGAAGGCCCACCGAGGCGGTGCCGCTGCCGGTCAGGAGAACCCTCAGCCGGGTGGTGCTCACCGACGAGAAGGTGACGTTGTTGTACTGGTTGATGGCGACCGGGTAGCCCGAGGTGCCGCCCACGTCGACGTACGCGCTGCCGTTCCAGGCCTGCAGTTTCCAGGACGCCGGGGCCCGGACGCCGCCGTTGTCGTCGAAGAAGTAGACATTGGCGCTGGTCAGCGTCTGGGCCGACGACCACGTCAACTCCGCCCACTGCTGCCCGGTCTCGGGCCATGTGCCCCACCTGGGGTTGACCGTGTCGTTCGACGAGGCCGGGTCGATGCCGTCGTTCAGCGCCGCCGCGCTCTCCCACGACGACGTGTAGCTGGCCGAGGGCGTCGCGGTGAGAGCCTTGTTCGTGCCGGCCGGCGGTGGTTCGACCACTCCCCCACCACGGTTGTAGACCTTCGCCTCGGTGATGCCGGTCTTGAATCCGCTCGCGTGGGTGACCTGAACCCGCAGCCTCGTCGCATTGACGGCGACAAATCGTACGTTGTTGTAGTTGGCCTGCGGCGACGACGGCGTCTTGACCGCCGAGGCCACGTTGGTCCAGGTGCTGCCGTTCAGATATTGGATCTGGTACGACGCCGGTTGCCGGTAACGGTTGGTGGCGCGATCGTTGCGGAACCACAGCCGCACCTCGTCCACGGTCCGGGCCTGCCCGAGGTTGAGCTCGAGCCAGTCGGTGGCGTTGGCCGAACCGTACGTCCCCCACAGCGGCTCATTGATCGGGAAACCGTCGACGGCGTTCGCGCCGTTCGTTCCCGAAGCCGTGTACGACGCCGAGGTGCTCACGCCCTGGGCGAAGTTCGTAAGGTTGGCGCTCAGGTCGACGCCGGCCTTGTTGAACATGTCGACCATCTGAGTGCTGTTCTGCGTGACCGAGGCGGGCGCCCGCATTCCGGAGTACGCCTGGTTGTAGAGAACGGTGCCGGTGCCCGAAGGGAATGTGACCGCGCCCGTGTCCGGGTTCCAGACGAAACGCGTCAACCGGTCGACCGTCGCGACCCGCGTGCCGTTCACGAAGATCGAATAGCCCTGTGGAATTCCGCTGTAGCGGGTGATCCCGTCGGCCGGGTCGTCCCAGACGATGCTCAGATCGGCGTTGCGGTAGCGCAGGTTGTTGGCCGCGAAGTGCGTCCAGCCGATGTTGATCGGGCTCAGCTCGACCTGCTTGTCGGAGCGCGGCCGAAGACCCATCACGTCTTCCACGACAGTCCAGTTGCTGCTGCCGAGGATGTTGTGGTGAATCCAGGACCGGTACGCGATCGTGCTCGTCCCCGCATTCCAGTCGGCCCAGAACTCGTTGGCGTCAGGCCACTGCGTGTTGCCGCCGACATACTGCGCCCAGGTGTTCCAGTAGAGCAGCTTCTTGTAGTCCTCGGCGCTCATCCACTGGTTCGGGTAGTTGCGCAGCACCGACGAATAGAGCCGGAACTGCACGGTCGAGTTGATGGTCGAGAAGTTGTTGCTGCCCGGCTGGCCGGCCGCCGCCGCTGCCGCCTTGTCCTTCTGGTTCGCGGTGAAGAACGGGAAGACCGGATACTCGGCGGGATCGGCGAACAGGCGAAGAGCCTGCCGGTACTCGTCGGTGTTCGGCATCGCCCCGACCGCGTACGGATAGTAGTTGTTGATTTCCTTCCACGGCACGAGCGCGTTCGTGCCGACGTGCCGATGCTTGATCAGCTTGTTGGGAGAATCCCAGAGGTACGTCGTGATCGCGTTCTTGATGCGGTCGGCGATCTGCTGCATCTCGGTCGCCTTGGCGGTGTTGCCGATCGCCGTGTAAGCCTGCGCGGCGGCGAGCGCGCCACTGTAGACGTACGCCGATTCCGCGCGGTCGAGGTTGCCGGCCCGCCAGTGGAACGAAACCGCGTCGGCGTCATTGCCGGTCAACGCGCCCCAGTCGTACTCGATCAGGCCGTTGTTGTCGTGGTCGTAGTGGCTGAGCTGACCCTTGACGTCGCCCTCGGCGTACTTCGCCAGATTGGCGGCGATCGAAGGCTGCCCGCCGTGGATCTGATAGCTGCGCCAGGCGGCCTCGGAGATGTACTGCGTGTAGCTGTTCGACCAGTTCTCCGGGTCACCCGGGTTGTCCATGAACCGGCCGCCCTTCGACGACTGACCCACCGACAACCACGGCCCGTACGACCAGGCGGGGTTGCGCAGATACTTCAGGTCGTCGATGTGCATCGGCTGGGTCAGCGCGATCGCGTTGTTGTAGCCGAGCGCGCCCTCGACACTGACCGGGAACTGGAAATCCTGCCCGGGAATGTTCGCGTCGAGGAAGTTGAACCGCATCAGCCACCAGCGGTAGTAGATCTCCTTCTTGATGGCCGGCTCGGGCACATCGAGATAGGGGACGTTCACTGCCCACCAGCGGTTGTACTCCCGCACGTGACTGGCGAAGGCATCGGCCGCGGCGGCATTGCGCACGGTGTTGTACTCGGTGGTCGAGTCGGGCAGCTCGGAGGCGGTGAAACCCATCTGCACCTTGACCGTCGTGGTGGCGCCGGCGGCGACCGTCACGCTGCGGGTAAGGGCGCCACCGGCCGCGGTGAAACTGTCACCGGAGAGCCGTAGACCCAGGGTCGTGAGGTTGTTCTTCACAGCTCGGGAACCGGTCAGCTCGGAGCCGCTGACCGTGGTCGCGTAGGGCGAGGTGACCCGCAGCGCGACCGTCTGCGAAGAGGTGCCGGTGTTGGTGATGGCCAGGTTGTCGACGGCGACGTTGTTCTGGGTGATGAACTTCGTCTGGTTGATGCGAAGCGAACCGTTGGTGTGAACACTCTTCCAGTGGCTGGGCGCCTGCCAGCGCGAAGAGACCTGCTCGGACCAGGTGCCCGAACCGGCGGTGACGGTGAACGCGGCCTGATCGCTGATGCTCTCCCAGTAGGCCACGGTTCCACCGAAGCCGAGCACCGACGGGGTATGCGTCTTCATGAAGACCGCGCGTCCCCGGCTCATGAGCCAGGTACCGGCGGGGTCGTTGCCGGGACGAGCGAGTAGGCGGTCCATCCAGAAGTCGGTGCCACCGGCCTCGGCGTCGTAGATGGCCTGCATGGTGTTGCCGGTGGTCATCGCGACCGGCGGCGCGGGGATCGACGATGATCCGGAGAAGGTGGGGTATCCGATGGTCTGCGCCGCTTGCGCGGGGGCGGTGGCGACGACTAGGAGCGATCCGGTCAGGACTGCGGTTATCGCGATGGCCAGTGGGGGACGTGGCACCGCGGCACCTCCTTCGGTTGCGTGCTCGCTCTCCCGATCTGTGCCGGGAGCAGCGGGCGGAGAAGCGGCCGAAGGCGCAACACGGCCCGGGTGGGCTGTGCAGGGGGAGAAACGCCGAAAACCTTTTCGGGGATGTTTCCATCGAGCTTCGGCGATGTCAACGGGGGTGTTTTCGCTATGTGCTACCGAAAAAGTTTTCGGCTGTATGGCCCTGGTTCACTTGCGCTGGGACGGCCGGGCAGCCTGTGACGGGCGGCAGGCGCTCGGGCACGACGTCAGCGGGCATGGCCAGCCAGGGTGAGCACCTCTTCCGCCCGGTGTTAGGTGACGCCGGGCGGAAGCGGGCGTGCGGTGTCAGACGTCGCGGCGGCGGACTGCGGCGGAGGCGAGGAGCACCGCGCCGACGGCGTAGGCGGCCAGGACCGTCAGTGCGATCCAGGGGGTCAGCATCTCGAGGGTGGGGGCAGGGTCGCGCAGGGCGGCGGCCGCGTTGCTGGGCAACCAGGGCAGGACGGCTTCGGCGATGGCGTCGGGCAGCAGCAGGCCGACTACGGGCAGCAGGTAGAAGACGCTGAGCACGGCGGCGATTGCGGCGACCGCGCCGCGCAGCAGCCAACCGGCTGCCACGCCGAGGACGGCCACGAAGGACAGGTAGACGGCGGCGCCGGACAATGATCGGGCCACACCCGCGGTGAGGGGCAGGTCTACGCCGGCTGAGCTCAGCAGCAGGTGGGCTGCGGCGAACGTGCCGAAGGTCAGGGCCAGTGACAACGCGAGCACCGCGGCGCCTGTCGCGGTGGCGCGGGCGACGACGACCGAAGCTCGGCGAGGCACGGCGGTGAAGGTGGCGGCTGCGGGCTCGGCGGTTACCGCGAGGACGGCGAAAGCGGCGACGATCAGCTCGGTGATGCTCAGGCCGGTCAGGGCTCCGCCCAGCGGGCCTACGTTCTCGAGGTCGGCGGGCAGGGCGCCGGCGGCTACGCCGATGGCGGGGAACACGCCGATCGCCACGGTCAGGACTGCGGCTGAGGTGGCGAACCACCAGGTGGAGCGCAGGGTGCGCAGGCGCCGCTGTTCGGCGGACACGATTCGGGGCAGGGTCAAACCGGTGGTGGTCATCGCGAGGTGCTCCCTTCCAGGGTGTATTCGACGTCGTCGTGGGTCAGCTCCAGGTACGCGTCCTCCAGGGACTGCCGTACGGGGGTGAGCTCGTACAGCGGGATCTGGTGCCGGGCCGCGAGTTCGGCCACGGCTTCGGCTGAGCGGTCGGTGATCGTGACGAGCTGCGCGTCAGCGGGGTCAGCCGCGCCGGGCACCAGGGCCAACAGGTCAACGGCCTTGGGCGTACGGACCCGGAGCGCGGGACGATGCTGCGCGGTGAGCTCGGCCGTCGTCACGTCGGCTACGAGCCGGCCACGCCCGATGATCACCAGGCGGTCGGCGGTCAGTGCCATCTCGCTCATCAGGTGCGAGGAGAGGAAAACCGTGCGACCCTCGGCAGCCAGGCCGCGCAGGAGCCGGCGGACCCAGCGGATGCCCTCCGGGTCGAGGCCGTTGACCGGCTCGTCGAGGATGACGATGCCGGGGTCGCCGAGCAGGGCGCCGGCGATGCCCAACCGCTGTGACATGCCGAGCGAGAACCCGCCGGGCCGCCGTCCGGCCACCTCGGAGAGCCCGACCAGTCCGAGAACCTCGTCGACCCGGCGCAGCGGAATGCCGTGGGTGGTGGCCAGCACGGCAAGGTGCTGGTAGGCGCTGCGGCGCGGGTGCACGGCGCGAGCGTCGAGCAGCACACCGACCTCGTTCAATGGCGCGGCGAGTTTCTCGTACGGGCGGCCGTTGATCAGGATTTTCCCGGCGTCGGGGCGGGTCAGGCCGACAGCGATGCGCATGGTGGTCGACTTGCCGGCGCCGTTGGGGCCGAGGAAACCGGTGACCACCCCGGGCCGTACGCCGAAGGTCAGATTCTCGACGGCGGTGTGCTTGCCGAATCGCTTGGTGACGTGCTCGATGTCCAGCATGGTGGGTCAGTTCCTTTCCGAGGAGCCGAGGCGCCCGCGCGTGGCGATCAGAACCACAAGACCGACCACGGCGTACGCGATGAGGTGCAGGAATCCGGCGGTCATCTCGTCACCGGGGTAGAGCGTGCGCAGCAGTCCCTCACCGAAGCCGCTGCCGGGGCCCGCGGCGTTGCCGGCGGCGTGCAGGAATCCGAGGATGAGCAGGCTGCCGGTGCGGTTCCAGACCCAGCCGGTGAGCATGCGGTACGGAATCATGACGACGGCGAGGGCAGTGAGCAGCAGAATCGCGGCGGGCAGAGGATTTCCGACGGCGAGCGAGACGTGCTGAAGGGCGAAAACCGGGGCGACCAGGAGCGCGGCGATCACGGGACGGTGACGGCGCTGCAGGCGGGCCTGGAAGAACCCGGACCAGGCACCCTCCTCGGCCCAGTTGTTGGGTACGAGGGTGAGAACGAACGAGAGCGCGAAACCGGAGAGCAGAGCGCTCCCCCAGGAACCGGTGGGCGCACCGAGCAGAACCCGGGCCAGACCGTAGGCAACGAGCGGGACGAGCAGGAGCGCGACGGCATACCACCGCCAGGCGACCCGCCAGTCGACGAAGCGCCGCAGGAATCGCACAGCGGCCGCCCGCCCGTCAGCGACCCAGGTGATTGCGACGGCGGGCAGAAGCAGCCCGACGAGCGAGGTGGCGACGATGAACACCTGATCGGGCACGGGCACGTCGACGACCAGCGGGATGAACGCGATCGCCTGGCCGACGGTGAACAGCCAGAGCAGGAAGGAAGTGAGCGGGTGTCGGGTGATCCATCCCGACAGGCCGGGACGGGTCGGAGCGGCGGCGGCTCCTGAGGTGGCGAGGGTGGTCTGCATGGCGGCTTCCTTTCTCGATGACCACCGCATCGTCGCGATCGGGGCTTGCGTGGTCCTTGCCTGCGGCTTGCATCGGGGGTGGTCGCCCTGGGACGGGGTGGGCCGGGGGTGAGCAACCACTGTCTTTGAGAAGCAGCTATGACTGTGGTTGCTCACCCCCGGCCCACCCCTTGCATGGCCGAAAGTCACGCCGGGAAATGGGTCACCGGCCGCTGGCGGCAACGAAAGCCGGGCGGTCACCTCAAAGGGCGTAGGCCCTGCTGCCGCGCGGTGGTCACCACGGCGCGCAAGTAACTGCGCGCGGACCCAGGCGGTGGTCAAGCGAACGAACCGTGCCGCTCACCGACCGGGCGCGGAGCGCCCTGCAAGAGCGCAGGCCCAAAACCGGGAACGGGTCGTTGAAGGCTCGGCCCGAAGTCTTCCACCCGAAACGACGACGCGGGCAAAGGCAGCCGTCAGAACCGAACCACGAGCAGGTCCCCCAGATACTCCACGTCCTCGCAGCTCAGCGCCTCCACGACCCCGCCACCCGATGCGACCTCCAGAGCGAGCGCGTCAGTACGACGCAAGGCCGCGACCAGCTCACGCACCAGCCGCGGAACCGGAGGAGCCAGCACCAGCACCCGGACCACACCGTCGAAAGAGAGACGGGTGAGGGCGACCGCGGCGGGCAGACGATCAGGCGGCAGCGAAACGTCGACAAGCTCCCACCACACGGCGTCGACGTCGGAAGCGTCGGGGGCGAGCGACCGGGCGAGATGCCGCCGCTCAGCGGGCACCCGGCGAAGCACGGTGGTCATGTGACGAGCCTGAACCTCAGGGCTTGCGCGATCCTTGCACGCGTGCGGCCAGGGCGACCAGGCGCGGCGCGAGGCAGACGTCGCCGAGCACGGAGCTGCGGGCGGAAGCCTCGGCGACCAGTTCGGAGGCCCGGTCGGTGCGGCCGGCGGAAAGATGGGCCTCGGCCCGCAGCAGCAGGTAGAACGGCTCGAACAGGAGTACGCCCGAGGCGGCCACGCCCTCGTACGCTTCGTCTGCGCGGAACGCCGCGGAGGGGTCACCGAGCAGCGTGTCCGACCAGGCGAGCAGGACGTGGGCGTGGCGGCCGAACTGGGGGTGGCCCTGGGCGTCGGCTGTTCGGGCGCAGGCGGCGGCCCGCCGGCGGCAGGACTCTGCGTTGCCGCGCATCGCGAGCAGCCAGGACGCGTACAGGTCGGCCTCCATCTGGAGGTTTTCGTTGCCGGCCGCGCGTGAGGCACTCGACTGGGAGGCCCGGTTCGCGGCATCATCGTCGCCCTGGCAGTGTGCGATGACCGCTGCGTACCCGGCGGCGGCGACTCGCACGGCGGGGACCAGCGAACTGGTCGGCAGCGAAGCGTCGAGGGTCTCGTACGCGCGCAGGTGGGTTGAGGCCTCGTCCAGGCGGCCGCGGACCGTCTGGCCCCAGCCGGCGACGAAATGTGCGGCGGCCTCGGCGGCGGGGTCCAGGCGGGAAGCCAACGCGCGCTCGGCGATGGCTACGACCTCGCCGTAGCGGCCGGTCACAGCGCGTGTGACCAGGGCGTTCACCCAGCCGGCGGTGCTCTCTGCGGGGTCGGGCTCGTCGGTGGTGCCGGTTTCGGAGGGTGGGCCGCCGCTCCAGATCCGTACTACGAACAGGCGGCTCTGGACGCTGCGGGTGAGTCGCGCGGCCTCGGCGCGGTCGGGGGCGCGGGTGGCCAGGCTCAGGGCCTGTTCGAGCAGGCGCTCGGCCTCGCGGTAGGCGTTGCGGGTGACGGCGTCGTCGGCCGCGGCGGCCAGGAAGGGGACTGCGGCGGGGCCGACTACGGGCTCGGCGAGGGTGAGGTGGCGGGCTACGGCTACGACGTCGGGTGGGGCGAGCACGCCGCGGGTGCGCAGGGTTTCGGCGAGGCGGGCGTGCAGGCGTACGCGGCGGGCCTGCGAGACGCCGCGTTCGAGGGTCTGGCGTACGAGGTCGTGGCGCAGGGCGAAGCCGGGGCCGTCCTCGACCAGCAGTTCGGCGAGCAGGGCGGTCTCGCAGGCGTCGAGCACGGCGTCGGCGTCGAGGCCGGTGACCGCGGCGAGGGTGTCGACGTCAACGGGTCCACCGGCGAGGGCGGCCACCGTGAGCAGGGCGACCGTCTGCTGCGGGAGGCGTTCGAGGCGGCGTTTGAGCACCTCTTCGACGCCGGTGGGCAGCGCCTCGTGGACGGCGGCCGGGTCGAGCCGCTGTTCGCTGCTGAGCAGCCGGACGAGTTCGCCGACGAAGAACGGGTTCCCGAGCGTACGGCGGTGGACGGCCGCGGCGACGTCGGTGTCGGGGACGCGTCCGGAGAGGCGGCGCACGATTTCGGCGACGTCCTGGACGGCCAGGCCGGGCAGGGGCGGCCGGACGATCGTGTCGCGCCGGACGCCCTGGAGCATCGCGGCGACCGCGTCCGCGCCGGGCTCTCCGACTCGGACGGCGACGGCGAAGACCACCCCATGCGCGGTCAGTTGGTCGACGGCGAGGGCGAGCAGCGTGAGGCTGTCCGGGTCGACCCACTGCAGATCATCCAGTACGACCCCGAGCGGCGCCCGCCGATGCGCGGCGAGCAGCAGGTCGACGACGCCGCGGAAGAGCCGCGTCTGGGAACCGTTCGGTGCCGTGGTCGCCGCTGGGCCACCCGCCCGCATGAGGTCCAGGGCGTGCCGGGCGGCGTCCCCGGGTTCGCTGTCGGGCATGCGTTCGGCGATCTCGCGCACGATCGTCACCCAGGGCCAGAGCGCGGGCGTAGCCCCGGTTCCGACGCCCGAGCCGTGCACGGTCTGCCCACCGGCCGCGGCGACTCGCTCGGCCACCGCCTCGAGCAGGGTCGTCTTGCCCGCGCCGGCGAGCCCTTCGAGCACGAGCAGCGTCCCTTGCCCGTCCCGCCCTCTTGCCACGGCGAAGTCCACAGCCGCTAACGCCACGTCGCGTCCAAGAAGCCCGCCGTTGACGTCGCTCGCACTGATCCCCGATGCGCCCGATTCAAGGGATAAATCTGACATGGGAGGTATCGAAAAACGACGGGAAGACGTGGGAGAGGTTGCAGCGGGCGGGACAGGCGAGATTGCAGCGGGCGGAGCGGTTGAGACTGCAGCGGGCGAGGTTGCAACGGGCGGAGCGGGCGAGACTGCAACGGGCGAGGTTGCAACGGGCGGGGCGGGCGAGACTGCAACGGGCGAGGTTGCCGCGGGCGGAGCGGGCGAGATTGCAGTGGGCTGGCTTGGGTGGGGTGGGGGTTCGAGGGTGAGGGTGGGGTCGTGCCGCAGGATGCCGGATTCCAGGGACTGGGTTTCTGTGGACGGGTCCAGGCCCAACTCGTCGGCCAAGGCGTGGCGGAGGCGGGTTATGGCAGCTAGGGCTTCGGGCTGGCGACCCGAGCGGTAGAGACCCAGGGCCAGCGCCCGTACGCCCTGTTCGCGGAACGGATTGGCGGCGACGAAACGGGCGGATGCGGCGGTGTCGGCGTCGCCGGCGGAGAGGGCGGCGTCGAGGGCCAGCTCTTCGGCGGACAGGCGTAGTTCGTTCAGGCGGGCGGCTTCTTCGCGGGCGAACGCGATTTCCTGCAGATCGGCCAAGGGCTCGCCCTGCCACAGGGCCAGGGCCTCGGCCAGCAGCGGGCGCGGGGCGGGCGCGTGCCGGGCCTGGGCCAGCAGGGTTTCGAACCGGACGACGTCAACGGAAGCCGGGTCGAGGTCGAGCAGCCAGCCGGGCGGGCGGGTCAGCAGGCGCGGGGCCTCGGGATCGTCGGAGGCCGCAAGCATGCGGCGCAGGCGGGAGACGTACGACTGGAGGCCCAGCGTGGCCCGGGAGGGCGGTTCGGCCGGCCAGAGCTCGTCGACGAAACGGTCCAGCGGTACGACCCGTCGGGCGTTGAGAGTGAGCAGGGCGAACACCGCTCGCTGCTTGAGGCCGCCGAGCCGCAGCGGGCCCTCCCCGGACTCCGCCGTCACCGGGCCGAGCAGTACCACCCGCATGCCCGCGAGTCTCGCACGCGGGCACGCGGGGGTGAACCGTCAGAGCTTGGCGATCGCCGTCGCCGGGTTCTCGATGGCGTCGGCGACGCTGCGCATGAAGCCGGCCGCCTCAGCACCGTCGGAGACGCGGTGGTCGAAGACGAAGCTCATCTGGGTGATCTTGCGGACGCAGAGCTGGCCGTCGACGACCCACGGGCGGTCGAGGATGCGGCCGAAGCCGAGGATCGCCACCTGTGGGTGGTTGATGATCGCGGCGCTGCCGTCGACCCGGAAACTGCCGTAGTTGTTCAGGGTGAACGTGCCGTTTCCGAGGACGGTGCCGTTGCGGGCGGCCTCGGTGACGTGCCTGATCTGCTCGTCCAGGCCGGTCGTGGTGAGCGCGCCGGCGTCGGTGACGGCGGGGACCACGAGACCGCGGGAGCCCTGTACGGCCAGGCCGAGGTCGATCCGCGAGAGCTCGACGATCTCCTGCCGGTCGGTGTCGACGCGCGAGTTGAACACGGGGTATTCGCGCAGCGCGGCGACGACGAAGCGGGCAATGTAGGCGAGCAGGCCGGGGCCGGGGCGCAGGGATTCGCGCAGCTCCCACAGGCGGGTGGCGTCCACGTCGACCCACACCGTGGCCTCGGGGATCTCGGACCGGCTACGCGTCAGCGCGGTCGCCACCGCGCGCCGGAATCCGGTGAGCGGGATCCGCCGCTCGCCCGAGAGCGATACCGCGGGAGAGGCGGAAGGCACGGCCAGCGCGCGAGTCACGTCGGCCCGGACGATCAGCCCGCCGGGGCCGCTGCCGTCGAGCGTGTGCAGGTCGACCCCGCCCTCCCGAGCCAGCCGCCGCACCAGGGGCGAGACGACGAGCGGAACGCGGTGACGGGCAGGAGCGGGGGCAGGAGCGGTAGCGGCGGCAGCGCGCGGACGGCGGCGACGCCCCGACGAGGCCGTCGCGCCCGAGGTCCCGTACCCGATAAGGACGTTGCCGGAACCGGCCCGCTCCTCCTCGCGATAGGTCTCGGCAGGAAGAGCCGACGCCGCCGCCGAAACCGTCAGCAGCGGCTTGCCGACCTCGAGGACCGAGCCCTCCGGCGCGTGCCGGGTCGCGACGGTCCCGGCGTACGGTGTGGGCACCTCGACGAGGGACTTGGCCGTCTCGACCTCGACGACGGGCTGGTCGACGGTCACGGTGTCGCCCTCGGACACCAGCCAGCGCACCACCTCGGCCTCGGTCAGGCCCTCGCCGAGGTCGGGCAGGCGGAAGACCTGGTCGCTCACGAGTTCTCCCACTGCAGGTCGTCGACGGCGTCGAGGATCCGGTCGACCGACGGCAGGTACAGGTGTTCCAGCTTCGGCGGCGGGTAGGGGATGTCGAGGCCGGCGACCCGGCGGATCGGGGCGGCCAGGGAGTGGAAGCAGCGTTCGGTGACGCGGGCGACGATCTCGGACGCGACGCTGGCGAAACCGGCGGCCTCGGCCACCACGACGGCACGGCCGGTCGAGCGCACGGCGGCGCAGATCGTCTCGTCGTCGAACGGCACGATCGAGCGCACGTCGACGACCTGCAGGCTGCGGCCTTCGCGGTCGGCCACCTCGGCGGCTTCGAGGGCGACCGGCACGCTGGGGCCGTACGCGATGATGGTGGCGTCTGTGCCTTCGCGGCGGATGACCGCCCGGCCGATCGCGGCGGAGGATCGGCCGAGTTCGACCTCCTCCTTGCTCCAGTAGAGCTTCTTCGGCTCGAGGAAGACGACCGGGTCGGGCGAGGCGATGGCCTCCCGCAACATCGAGTACGCGTCCCCGGGCGTCGACGGCGTCACGACGTGCAGGCCGGGGGTGTGCGCGTAGTAGGCCTCGGACGAGTCGCAGTGGTGCTCGACGCCGCCGATGCCACCCGCGTACGGGATCCGGATGACCATCGGCAGCGCCACCCGGCCGCGGGTGCGGTTGCGCATCTTCGCGACGTGGCTGACGATCTGTTCGAAGGCGGGGTAGGCGAACGCGTCGAACTGCATCTCGACGACCGGGCGCATGCCGTTCATGGCCATGCCGACCGCGACGCCGACGATGCCCGACTCGGCCAGCGGGGTGTCGAAGCAGCGGTCCTCGCCGAAGTCGGCGGTCAGGCCGTCGGTGATGCGGAAGACGCCGCCGAGCGGGCCGACGTCCTCGCCGAAGACGACCACGCTGGGGTCCTCGGTCATCGCGTCGCGCAGTGCCCGGTTGAGCGCCTGGGCCATGGTCAGCTTCTCGTGGGTCATCGCAGCGCTCCCTCGCGCATCTGATCGTCGGCGAGCTGGGCGGCCTGTTCCCGCAGCTGCGGGGTCGGTTCGGCGTAGACGTGGGCGAACAGGTCGGCCGGGTCGGGTTCGACGTCGCGGTTGAGGCCGTCGCGCACGTGCTCGGCGACCTTCTCGGCCTGCTCGTGCAGCGCTGCCATCTCGCTGTCGCCGGGCGCCAGGAAGGTTTTGAGGCGCGTGATCGGGTCGCGGGCGACCCACGCCTCGACGTCGGCGTCGGCGCGATACCGGGTCGCGTCGTCGGCGTTCGTGTGGGCCTGCATGCGGTAGGTGTGGGCCTCGACGAGCTGCGGCCCGCCGCCGTCGCGGGCCCGCGCGACGGCCTCGCCCAGCACGGACAGCAGCGCCGCGATGTCGTTGCCGTCGACGCGTTCGCCCGGGATGCCGTACCCGACGCCCTTGTGGGCCAGTGAAGGGGCCGCGGTCTGGCGGGCGAGCGGCACGCTGATGGCGTACTCGTTGTTCTGGATCAGGAAGACGACGGGCGCGCGCAGCACGGCGGCGAAGTTCAGGGCCTCGTGGAAGTCGCCCTCGCTGGTGCCGCCGTCGCCGCACAGGGCCATGACGACGGTCGATTCGCCGCGCAGACGGGCGGCGTGCGCGACCCCGACGGCGTGCGGGAGCTGCGTCGCGAGGGGCGTGGCGTGCGGGGCGACCTTGTGCTCGTAGGGGTCCCAGCCGCAATGCCAGTCGCCCTTGAGCAGGGTCAGCGCCTCGACCGGGTCGACGCCGCGGCCGACGGCGGCCACCGTGTCGCGGTAGGTCGGGAACAGCCAGTCGCCGTCGTCGAGGACCTGGGCGGCGGCGACCTGGCAGGCCTCCTGCCCGTGCGAGGACGGGTAGACCGCCAGCCGGCCCTGGCGGACCAGGGCGTACGCCTGGTCGTTGAGCCGCCGTGCGGTGATCAGGGACGCGAGGGCTCGGCGAAGCTCGGCGTCGTCGGGGAGCGGGCGACTGGCGTCGGCGACGGGGTGGCCGTCGGTGCCGATGAGAGTCACGGGGGAATCGGAGGGCAGAAGGTGGTCTGCGTCACCTGTCATGTCCATATGCTTGTAGCGTTGCCAAACGGAATCCAGTATTGGCGCGAGCCCGAGAAAATGTATCTCCGGCGGCCCTGTTCCAGGTCCGTTCGTCCAATCGGCGGGGGTCTGGCAGCGGAGGGGCGAGACAAGTGGCCGACGACATCGACCAGCAGATCCTGGCCGAGCTGACCCGCGACGGGCGCATGTCGATGCGGACCCTCGCCGAGCGGCTGCACATCTCGCGCGCCAACGCGTACGCCCGTCTCGAACGGCTGAAGTCGACCGGGGTGATACGCGGGTTCCGCGCCGACGTCGACCCGGTCGCGGCGGGCCTGGGGACATCGGCGTACGTGACGGTGAATCTGAACCAGGCCGAGTGGCGAGACGTGGCCGAGCGGCTGCGGGCGCTGCCGGGCGTCGTGCATATCGCGCTGGTCGGCGGCGAGTTCGACGTGATCATGCTGGTGCGAGCGCGGGACAACGCGGCGCTCGGCCGGCTGGTGCTCGACGAGATCCAAGGGATGCCGGGCGTCGTCAATACCCGTACGCTGCTGGTCTTCGAGGAGGCCGAGCCGTGAGGACTGCACCTGTGAAGACGATCGTGCGCGTTTTCGCCTGCGGGCTGCTGCTCACCGGCTGCTCCTCCCCCACCCCCACCGAACCGCCGCCGCCCGGCCTCGTCTCCACAGAGGTGCAACTGGTCGACGACCCGGCCGGGACGCCGCTGGAGGAGAAACGGCAGATCCTGGCCCCGCAGGGGTGGACGGTGTCGTTGTGGGCGCGGGTGCCGAGCGCGCGGCTGCTGGCCTGGACGCCCGACGGCCGACTGCTGGTGTCGCGGCCCCGGTTCGGTGACGTGCTCGCGCTGACGCCCGGCTCGGGCAAGCCGGCGCAGACCACGCTGGTCGACGGGCTCAACCAGCCGCACGGGCTCGCCTTCGACGGGGACACCCTCTATGTGGCCGAGAGCGACCAGGTCGACGCCTTCACCTATCGGGCCGGGTCGGTGTCGGGCCGGCGGGTGCTGGTCTCCGGGCTGCCCGACGAGAAGAACGCCGAGCTGGGCGGAAAATATGCGCACGCGCTGAAGACCGTGGTGGTCGGTAAGGACAAGTCGCTCTACTTCTCGATCGGGTCGACCGGCAACATCTCGGCCGCCGACCGTTCCGAGAAGCCGGAGCGGGCGGCGATCCTGCGGGTGCGGGCCGGTGGCGGGGAGCCGGCGGTGTTCGCGCGGGGCGTCCGCAACGGCACGGGGCTGGCGGTCGCGCCCGACGGGGCGGTGTGGACGGCGGTCAACAACCGCGACAACATCGCCTACCCGTCGGACTTCGACGACCGGGGCGAGGTCGACATGGCGTACGTCAATGACCACCCCCTCGAACCGCTCGCCCGCCTCGATCAGGGCCGCGACCTGGGCTGGCCCTACTGCAACCCGGAACCCGACCTGCGCGCCGGCGACAAGGAGTCGCCGCTGAGCTACACGAACCGGCCCTTCACCCGCGACTATCAGACCAACCCCGACGGTACGAAGCTCGACTGCTCGAAACTGCCTCCGGTCGAGCAGGGCCTGGGCGCACACTCGGCGCCGCTGGGTCTGAGTTTCGCGTCCGACGTTCCGGGCGGTTACGGCACGGGGGCGCTGGTCGGCGTGCACGGCTCGTGGAACCGCCAGCCGCCGCGGCAGCCCGAGGTGTCGTTCTTCGCCTGGCGCGACGGCAAGCTCGGGCCGCAGCAGACGTTGCTCGGCGGGTTCCAACTGCCGGACGGGTCACGGTGGGGGCGGCCGGTCATGGCGGTTCAGGGGCCGGACGGCGCCCTTTACGTCAGCGACGACTATGCGGGTGCGGTCTACCGGGTGTCGGCAAAACGGTAAAATCGGGCGGTGGTGTTTCGTCCGGTTCTGGTGGTGGCGGCGATGGTCGCCGCCGTACTGCCCGCCGACCGGCTCAGCCCGCACGACGGCGCCTTTCTCCCACCCTCGCGGCTCTACGTCGAGCCGCGCGGGGCCCCCTTCGAGCAGATGCGGGCGTACGAGGCCACGGGCCGGGCAGCCGACGCGGCGCTGATCCGGCGCATCGCGGAAAACCCGGCGGCGGCCTGGTTCGCCGACGAGTCACCCGGCTACGCCGCCCGGGCGCGGTCGCTGGCGGTCAACGCGGCCGCCGTGGGGCGCCTGCCGGTCATCGTGCTCTACCACGTCCCGCACCGCGACTGCTCGGGTCAGTCGGCGGGCGGCGCTGCCTCCGACTCGGCGTACAGGGCCTGGGTCTTGGCTCTCTCGCAAGCGCTGGACGGTCAGCGCGCCATCGTGATCATCGAGCCCGACGCGGTGGCCCAGACGCTGCAGGGCTGCCGGGGCGCGACGGGGCGGTTCGCGCTGCTCAGCGACGCTCTTCGCACCCTGTCGGCCCATCGCGGGCTGAAGCTCTATCTGGACGCCGGCAACTCGGCCTGGATCACCGACACCACGCGGATGGCCCGCGCGCTGAAACGGGCCGGCGTCGGTCACGCCGACGGGTTCGCGCTCAACGTCGCCAACTTCGAGACCACCAAGGACACCATCGCGTACGGGGTGAGGCTGTCGGCGAAGCTCGGCGGCGCGCCGTTCGTCATCGACACGAGCCGCAACGGCAACGGGCCGGCCGCCAAAGGTCACCACCACTGGTGCAACCCGCCCGGGCGCGCCCTCGGCGAGGCCCCCACCCTGGCCACCGGGCAGCCGCTGGTCGACGCGTACCTGTGGGTCAAACGGCCGGGCGAATCCGACGGGGCCTGCGGGCGGGGCGCTCCGGCGGCCGGGGTGTGGTGGCCCTCGTACGCGTTGTCGCTGGCCCGCGGCTGACCTCGGCGGGGAACGCCAGGCGGGTGCCGCCTGGCTGCGCCTGGTGGCTTGACCCCGCTCGGTCTCGCGGGTGACGGCTGCGCCCACGATGACGACAGTCGGTCACTCCGCCAGAGACGCGGCGCGTAGCCCTTCCGCCGACGAACCGCCGACGACCTATCGGCTCCCCCGGCCGTCGAACGGGGTCGCTATGAGGCCTGCCCGCAACTCGTGGGCCCAGAGCTCGCCGGGCTCGGCCGACGGCTTCGACACGGCTCAGCTCGCCGGGCTCGGCCGACGGCTTGGATCCGCCTCGGCTCGCTGGTTTGGGGGCGCTGGCGAGCCCGGGTGCCTGGTTATCCTGTGCGGGTTCTTTCGGTGCGGGGAGGTTCGGTGGTTCGGGGCGGGCTTCGGCTGATCGGCTACTGGGATGACCCTTCGGAGCCGGAGGGCTGGCCGGAGGTCCGGCCGTTCGTGGATGAGAGCATGTCGGCTGAGGAGCGCGGCGCGGTGGTGGCCTATCTGCGGTCGGGGACGGCGGTTGTCGCCGCGGCCGGTTTCTCGGTCTGCCGGGTCTGTGGGGACGACAACGGGAGCACCGAGCTGACCGACGGCGAGCATTTCGTCTGGCCGGAAGGACTCGCGCACTACGTGGAGGCGCACGACGTCCGCCTGCCGGACGAGGTCGTCGCGGTTGCCGCGCGCGGCCCCGCCCGGCCGGTCGACCCGCTCGCGATCGGGCCGGACCTGTTCGCGACCGTCGACGAGCAGTGGTGGCGAAGCCTCGCGTAGACGGTCACCCGAGGAGGCCGTGTTGCAGGGCGCGAAGGACGGCGCTGGTTCGGTCTTTGACTCCCAGTTTGAAGAGGACGTTGGAGACGTGGTTCTTCACTGTGCCCTCGGCCAGGAACAGGGCTGCGGCGATCTCGCGGTTGGCGTAGCCGCTGGCCAGCAGGCGTAGGACCTCGGTTTCGCGGTCGGTCAGCTCTTGCAGCTCGGGTGGGTGCTCGGGCGGCGGGGTCGCGCGGACGGCTCGCAGCAGCCGTTCGGTGATGGCCGGCTGGACCAGGGTGCCGCCGGCGGCCAGGGTGCCGCCGGCGGCCAGGGTGCGTACGGCGCCCATCAGCTGATCGAGCGTCACGTCTTTCAGCAGGTAGCCGGCGGCGCCCGCCCGGACGGCCTGCAGCACCAGCTCGTCGTCGTCGAACGTGGTCAGGACCAGCACCGGGACTTCGATGCCGCGGTCGCGCAGGGCGCGCAGGGCCCAGATGCCGTCACGGCCGGGCATGTGCAGATCGAGCAGGACCACGTCGGGCGGATCGGCCTCGATCGCGGCGACCGCGGCAGCGCCGTCGTCGGCCTCGGCGATCACCTCGACCTCGCCGGTGACGCCGAGCAGGCTGCGGATGCCCTGGCGCACGAGGGTCTGATCGTCGACCACGCAGACGCGGATCACGGCGCCGGCACCTCGGCGGTCACGCGGAAGCCGGTGCGGCCGTCGAAGCGGACGCGGCCGCCCAGCTCGCGTACGCGTTCGGCGATGCCGGTCAGGCCGTTGCCCATCTCGACGCGGGCGGCGCCGGGGCCGTCGTCGCACGCTTCGAAGTGGAGGCTGCCGTCGGTGCCCGTACGGATGTCGATCCACAGGTCGCTGGCGCGGGCGTGGCGGATCGCGTTGGTCACGACCTCTTGCACGCAGCGGATCATGGTTCGGCGCCGAGCTGCCGGCCTCTCCCCTGCTCACGCTGGCCGTCCTGGTGCTGGTGACGGTGGCGATGTTCGCGCTCGGACTCGTGGTCGCCGCGGTCGCGCCCACGGCCAACGCGGCGCTGGCGGCCGGGCTGGTGGTGCTTTTCGGTACCGGGGCGGTCGGCGGCATGTTCGGGCCGATGGCGCGGCTGCCCGAGCCGGTCGTACGGGTCGGGGAGGCGCTGCCGTTCGGGGCGGCGGTGCGGGCCTTGGGCGACGCCTGGGCGGGGGCGGGAGCCCACCCGGCCAGTCTGGTCAGCCTGGCCGTTTGCGCGGTGGTGTGTGTTCTGCTCGCGGTCCGTTTCTTCCGGTGGACGTGATCAGGCGGCCCTTGCCCAGGACGTGGAGGGGGCCGTTGCCGCCCACCACGAGGTGGTCCACAGGACGCTGCTCTGGCTGAGGTAGATGCAGCGATCGCCGACGATGACGGTCTCGCCCCAGTGCCGCTCGATCGCAGATGGAGGCGGCGTTCCCAGAGCACCTCGGGGGCGTTCCGGCGCGTCAACTGGTTGGCGTCGTGCGGGCGGAACGCCAGACCTGCTGGGCCCACTCCAGATCGGCCGGGTCGTCGTACACGCAGGTTGTGCAGACGATGTGGTTGGCGGTCGCGGCGTAGCCGTAGAGCTCGTGCTGCTGCCTGTCGTTCGCCGTGACGGTCAGCCAGAAGGCGTGGCGGGTCAGGTTGCCGTCGTGTTCGGTCAGTTCGCCGGACCGCTGCCGCGGCGAGCCCTCGGTCATCCGGGCGATGGCCTCGGCGGGCGTGGTGCCGGCCGGATGGTCGAACGCCTCGATCTGCACGGTGCGGCCCGGTCCGATGAACCGCGTCACGCCGTCACGAACGCGCGGTGCCAGGCCGGCGGTCCGTTCGACCGACCAGATGTCCGTGATCTGCTGGCGCACCGGGACCGGCAGGCCGTGCGCGATGCGGCTCAGCACGTCGTCGCGGTCCCAGGGCTCGGACAGGATCCGGGACAGCAGGCTCCCCTCGGCGGCGACCAGATAGGGCAGCGTCTCGGTGTCGCGCACCTCGGTCCGCGCGGACTCCCCGAGCAGGCCCTCCCACGGCTTGACCGTGTTGGCCACGGTTCCGTACAGGATCAGGTCCTGATATTCATCGGTTGTCCACACCCGGTTGGCCTCGCGCAACTGATCGTCGTCGACCCGCAGCCAGACCGAGTACGTCACGCTGCCGCCCCCGCTGAGGCTCACCGGCATCAGGCAGCGTACGAAGGCACCGACCCCTTCGAGCCGCTGCAGGCTGCGGTTGCCCCAGGACGCGGCGCGTTGCTCCGGCGTGAGCGGAAGCATCGCGTCCGGCCACTCCGACCGGATGTCGAGATCCGTAGCGTCGAGCGGAGCACCACAGCACGAACACCCCGGCAGATGATCAACCATGGCGGGCACAATAGCGTGGTGATCGATGCGGCACGGAGTGGCGAGCTGGGGGCGCTGCGGCGGCTGCTCGACGACGATCCGCGCGCGGTGCACGCTCGTGGGTGGATGGGCGAGACGGCGCTGCACGCGGCGGCCGCGGCCGGAAGAGCCGAGGCCGTACGGATGCTGCTCGCGGCGCACGCCGACCCGCGCGCCCGCCGCGACAACGGCGACACACCGTTGCACCGGGCGGCGACCGGCGAGATCGCCGAGCTTCTGCGGCAGGGCCGCCCCGACCAGCGCAACGAGCACCAGCAGACGCCGCTGCACTGCGCCACCGATCCGGGAGTCGTCGAGGCGCTGATTCGCCACGGAGGCTCGCTCGCCGCAAAAGACTTCCAGGGGCGTACGCCGCTGCACGGCGCCGGGGCAGCCAAAACGCGGGCGCTGCTGGCCGCGGGGGCCGAGCTCGAGGCACGTGACTCCTACGGCCGAACACCGTTGCACGTAGCAGTGTGGGACGCCGACGCCGAGGCGGTCGCGCTTCTGCTGGCCGAGGGCGCCGACCCGGCCGTACGCGATGACCACGGCAGCACCCCGGTCCACCTGGCCCGCACCCGTGGTCCCGAAGAGGTTCGCCGCCTGATGGACGCGACGTGCGTGTCCCTGGCTGAGTCCGTGAGCGCGCAAGACCTGGCCGAGGGCTTCAGCGTCGCCGGGCACGCGACCCTGGTCCATCGGCGGCGGTCGCAGCCCGACGTGATCGTCGCGACCGAGCACTCCGCGATCCGCGCCCTCGCCGTCCACCCGCTCCAACCGCTGATCGCGATCGCGCCCGCCGACGCGCCCGTCGAGCTTCGCGACCACGACCTCGCGCAGCCCGAGCTGCTCCCCCAGCTCGTCGACGCGACCGTGCTGGCCTTCTCGCCCGACGGCCGGCATCTCGCAGCGGCCGTCGACACCGAACGGCTGGTGCTGTTCGACCTGGCCACGCGCCAGATCACCGCCGAGGTCGAGGCCGGTGAACGCACCGACTGGGTGGTGTTCTCGCCCGACGGCACGCTTCTCGCGACGGCCTGTTCCTTCCAAGGCGGTTCCCACATACGGGTCGACGCCGTCACGCCCGGCGGACAGTTAAATCCCTTGACCGTGATCGATTAAACGGCACTATACGAGTGTGGACGCCGACATCGAGCTCATGCAGGGTTTGGCCCAGCGCGTCACCGCTCTCCGGCCCGATTTGATCAGCGCCGGGGCGTCGTACGGGGAATTGGCCTGGGTCTGGGGCAAGGATTGTGCCCGCCACCGTCACGCCTGGGCACGCCGCCTGTGGTTCGACGGTGACGACGTGGTGACGTGGGGCTGGGCGTTCCTGCCGCGGCAGCTGACGCGCAACGACGGGTCGGTCCGCGAGATCACCGGCGCTTCGCTGAGCTATCAGGTGCATCCCGATCATCTCGCCCTGGTCGACGAGGTGATCGACTGGTACGAGGGTGTCGCTGCCGGGCTCGAGAAGTCGGTGCTGCCGACGACCGCCGAGAAGTTCGCCCTCGAACGCTGGGCTGCCCGCGGCTACGAGACCGACGCGGCCGCGCTCGGCGACGACGGCGGCTGGACCCAGCTCAACCAGCGCGACCTCGCCGACGTCGAGAATCCGGTACTGCCACCCGGTTTCCGGTTCCGCACGGCCGACGAGGTCACGCCGGAGGCCGTGGTTCAGGCTCACACCGACGCCTGGTTCCCTTCGGCCTACACGGTCCAGAGCTATCAGGACGTCCGGCAGACTGCGGCCTACCGGGGTGACCTCCACGTGTTGGTCGAAGCCCCGGACGGCACGATGGCCGCCTCGGCGATCATGTGGTTCGACCCGGCAAACCGATCCGTCGAGTTCGAGCCGGTCGGAACGCACCCCGAATATCGGCGTCACCGGCTGGCCCACGCGATGCTGCTGCACGCGATGCAGCTGGCCCGAGCCGCCGGAGCCATTCACGCGACGGTCGTCTGCCTGGGCGCGCCCGGCCACCCGAGGGCGCGCGGTCTCTACTACGGCCTCGGGTTCCGCGAGCTCTCCCGCGACGCGCCGCTGATCAAGCGCGGCTAGCGGTTGTCGATGATGCGTCTGACCTTCGTGGTGAACGGGAAGTGCGACAGATCCTCCAGCGAACGGCAGTCCGAGGGGCGTACGCCGGCCTCGTCGAACTTCTTGCGATAGAGAGACACATTCTCGTACGCGTGCCGCAGTGTCTGTTGCAGCCGCCGCAACTGAGGGGATCGCAGGTCGTCGACGGACGCGGTCTCGATCGGTTCGAGGCCGTCCGGGCTTCGGTCTCGCACGACTGACACCACCTTTCTCAGGCTGCCGGGCGCCGCTGCTCGGGCAGGGCCGGTCGCAGGGCGCCGTCGCGGGCCAGCGCGGTGAGAACGTTGTTCAGGTCGTCGACCTGCGCCTCGGTGTGCGCCGCGGTGAGCTGGATCCGGAAGCCGATCTCGTCGCGCGGCACGCCGGGATAGGGCGCGAGCGTCACGTACTGCCCGGCCGCCCACAGCCGCTCGGAGACGTCGATCAGGTCGTGCTCGGGCGAGATCGGGATCTCCACGACCGGGGTGTCGTGCACGTTCAACGTCCGGACACCCATTTCCCGTACGTGGGTGAGCAGTTTCGCCGTGAGCCGGTAGAGATGGCCGCGCAGCTCGTCGCCGCGCCTCTCGTTCACGTCGAGCCCGGCGTTGACCGTGGCCAGCGACGCGACCGGCGACGGTCCGGAGTAGAGGTAGGTGGGGGCGGCGACCTTGATCTGGTTCTTCAGCGCGGTCGGCAGGGCCAGGAAGGCCAGCAGCGACGAGTACGCCTTGGAGAGGCCGCCCACGAGGATGATGTTGTCGTACGTCTCGCCGCTGTGCTTGACGATCGCGTTGCCGCGCATCCCGTACGGGGAGGTCTCGTTCTCGGCCCGCTCGCCGATCACGCCCATGCCGTGCGCGTCGTCGACGTAGAGGATCGCGTCGTGCTCGCGGCACAGCCTCGCATAGGCCGACAAGTCAGGAATGTCGCCTGTCATGCTGTTGACGCCGTCCATGCACACCATGATCGGGCGCGCGGTGGCCTCGGTGAGCAGGCGTTCCAGCTCGCCGAGGTCGCCGCTGCGGAACCGGCGCATCGTCGCGCCCCGCCCCCGCGCGAACACGCATCCGTCGTAGATCGTGCGGTGCGCCCGACTTTCCATGATCAGCGTGCCCCCGCCGATCAGCGCCGGGATCACGCCCAGGTGGATCTGCGAGACGGTCGGGAGCAGCAGCACGTCCTCGGCCCCGAGCAGGCTGCTCAGGCGCCCCTCGAGCTGCGGATACAGCGCCGGGCTGCCGAGCATCCGCGACCAACTGGGGTGCGTGCCCCATTTACGCAGCTGCGGTTCGACCGCCTCGATGACCTCGTCGTCCAGGTCGAAGCCGAGATAGTTGCACGACGCCCAGTCGACCAGCCAGTCGTGGCCGATCCGGATCCGGCGGCCGTCGATCTCCTCGATGACCGCGTCGTACATCCGGCTGTTGACCCGCAGGTCCTCGATGTCATGCGTGGGAGCCGGCATGATGTACCCCCTTCAGGTTCCAGGAACATCGATCGCCTACCCCACATGATCGTCTATGAATCCGCTTTCACGAAGAGCGCTTCACGATGTGCTTGACGTCCGCCATGTATTGATCGGCGGCGTTCGACGACTCCTCCGGCGTGCTCCCGGCCTGGCGGGCGACCATGTACGCCGCGTACCAGTCCCACCAGTTGTGCGGCGGCGTGACCGCTTCGAAGGCGCCGTGGTGCTCGGCCGTCTCGAAGAGCAGCGCCGCCTGGGCCGCGACGGTGTCGTTGTTCAGCGTGCTCATGCTGTCTACCTCCCGTGTTGTGGTGCCCGGCTTTCCGCCAGTCTCCACGCCGCCGATCGCCGGGCGTTCACGGATGAGTCGCTGATCACCCGCTGAGTGGTCAATGGGCCGGGAGGCCGGCGGACGGTCAGTGGGCCGGGGAGGCCACGGAGTAACCGGCCGGACGGGCCGAGACGCCACGTGGGGCGGCCGGGCTTGCATACACGGCGGCGGTGCGGGACTCGTGGCGCAGGCTCGAGGCGGCGCGGCGGGCCTTTTCGACGTCGTGGCTCGCGCGGCGTTCGGCGGCGACGGCCTGGTCGTAGCGGTGGCGTCGCCACGCGACCGAGGCGCGGGCGATGACGAGCTGCTGGTCGGCCGGGTGCAGTCGGGGGTCCCAGCCGTTGCGAGCGGCGAGGGCGTCGGTCAGCGCCTCGGCGGGCAGGTCGCCGCGGGCCACGGCAGCCGACACCTCGCGGTGCAGGAAGCGTTCGCGGGTCGCGTACTCGTCGGGGGTCCGCAGCGACCAGGTCGTGCCCCACGCGGCGGCCGCGGCGGCGGTACGCAGTCCGGCGTCGGCTTCCAGCCAGGCGCGGTAGGCGTCGTCGCGGTCGGTCTCGGAACGCTCCCACAGTTCCTGCCACTGCTGGGCGGCGGCGTCGGCCCGGTCGGCGGCGACGCGCACCTCGGCGGCGTACTGCTGGGCGCGAGTGGCCTCAGCGGTGGCCTGCTGGTCGGCGCGGGCAGCCTCTTCGGCCCGCCGGCGTAGCTCGGCGCCCCGGCCCCGCAGGGCGACGACGAACTGCTGCGCCGAGTGCCGGGGCCGGGACATCGCCTCGGGGCTGCCGAGCAGCAGCAACGCGGGGAAGGTCAGCAGCAACAGGGTGGCCCAGATGGCCATCGGGGCGGGCTGGGTGAGAAGCATTTCGGCAACCGTGTTCACGATGAGATCCGTTCGTCCGCGAGGTCGTCCTGGGGAGGGCTGCGACCATGCGGACGGGGTTGAGCGCCCCGCGGATGGTCAGGCGGACGCGAGCGGAGGAGCGCGGGAACCGCTGACGCCCGCGGCGAACCGCGTCAGGAGGAGGCGCGTGGTGTCGCCGGGCGGCTCGGCCGATGACCGGGCGGCCACGGGCGGCCGGGCCGGGACGCGGGCACCGATTGCGGCGATTGCCAGAGCAGCAGTCGCGAGGGCAACGGCGGCGAGAGCAATGAGGACCGCGGCGAAGACCGTGCTCGATGTTCGCACGGCTGCGGTGGTCAGCACGGCCGCCAGCGCCGGGACGAGGGCCGCGAAGAAGGACGTCCACAGAGGCGCCGCGGCCAGCGCCGCGAGCATGGCGGACAGCGAGGGCACGGAGATCGCCCCGCGCGCACCGCCCGTCTGCATGAGTCCAACGTAGCGGTTCATCGACCGATCCCCCAGCGCACCACTCGGGTGACCGGCCGTTTTGTCCGGCGATCATGCGGGTAGGCAGGGCGGGAACCCGTTGGAGGAGATCTTGATGCTGACGCAGGGCGTTTCGTCGGACCCCGACCGTTATCCGCCGCTCGACCCGGGCGCGCCGATTCCCGACGATCCGGGCGAGCTGGAGCCGGGCAGCCCGGACACGCTGCCCCCGGCGCCGGTCGAGCCGCTGGTCGAGCCGGTCGAACCCGATCCCGAGGGCATCCCCGAGCCGGCGTGATCCGGGGTTTCTGTACCGGGCGGTTACCATTGGTGGATGACCAGCACGACGCGGGAGCGGGGCCGGCCGCGAGAATTCGACGCGGACGAGGCGCTCGACCGCGCCATCGTGGTGTTCTGGCAGCACGGGTACGAGGGCGCCTCGCTGGGCGACCTGACCGAGGCGATGGGCATCAACCGGCCCAGCCTCTACGCGGCGTACGGCAACAAGGAACAGCTCTTCCGGCGTGCGGTGACCCGGTACGCCGAGGTCGACATGGCCTACGTCCGCGAGGCGCTCGCGCAGCCCACCGCGTACGGGGTGATCGAAAAGCTGTTGCGGGACAACGCCGACGCGCTGACCCGGCCCGATCGGCCCGCCGGTTGCCTGTCGATCCAGGGCGGTATAGCGAGCGGCAGCGACGACGGCGAGATCGCGCGGTTCCTGGCCGACAGCCGTCGCGGCGGTGAGCGGGCCCTGGCCGAGCGGCTGAAGCGCGCGGTCGACGAGGGTGACCTGCCCGCCGGCACCGACGCCGCCACCCTCGCCCGTTATGTGATGACCGTCAGTGAGGGCAACGCCGTGCACGCCGCCGCGGGGGTCGACCGGGCCAGTCTGCAGGCCACGGTCGACCTCGCCCTGCGAGCGCTTCCTACTACCGCTTGACGAGCGGGCTGAGCGCCTCGCCGACCGCGGTGACCACGCCGGGGCGGTGGCCGTTGGCGATCAGGTTGATGCAGATGCCGTCGACGCCCGCGTCGAGGATGCGTTCCTGCACCTGGTCGGCCACCTGGTCGGGGGTGCCGACGAAGGCGCGGCTGCGGCGGTCGTCGGGAATCAGCTCGCCGAGTTCCTTGGCCTCCCGCTCGGTCTCGCCGACCATGCCCATGATCAGGAAGCTGGTGGGCAGCGTGGCCGGGTCACGGCCGATCTCCTCGCAGCGCTGACGCAGCACCGAGACCTTGCGGGGCAGGTCGTCCAGGTCGCAGATGATGTTCATGTGGTCGGCGAACCGGGCCGCCAGCCGGAACGTCTTCTGCTCGCCGGCGCCACCCAGCATGATCGGCACGGACGGGCGTACGCGCGGGTTGTTCATGGCGCCCCGGGCCGTGTACCACTTGCCGTCGAGGTGACCCTTCTCGCCCTTGAGCATGGGCGCGATGATCGTGAGCGCCTCCTCGAGCCGCTCGAAGCGCTGCCCGAACGTGCCGAACTCGAAGCCCATGTCGTGGTGCTCCCGCTCGAACCAGCCCGCGCCGATGCCCAGCACGGCCCGGCCCTTCGAGACGACGTCGAGCGTCGTCACGGTCTTGGCCAGCAGAGCCGGATTGCGGTAGGTGTTGCCGCTGACCAGCGCGGACAGTTGAACCGTGGACGTGGCCGAGGCGAGCGCGCCGAGCGTCGTGTAGGCCTCGAGCATGTTGTCCTCGGGCTGGCCGAGGCCCGGCAGTTGATAGAAGTGGTCCATCACCAGAACGGTGTCGAACCCGGCCGCCTCGGCCTCCCGGGCCTGCGCCGCGACGGTGTCGAAAAGGTCCACCTCAGCGACGCCGGGGTAGGTGAAATTCGGAATCTGGTACCCGAGCCGGATGGTCACGACTGCCTCCGTCGATGTAAGAGCCTTCTTACAAGGTAATGTAAGAGACGACTTACTTGCGCGCAAACAGAACCGGAGGAGATGTGGGTTACCACCACGGCGACCTTCCCGCGGCTCTGATCCGCACGAGCTTCGAGGTGCTGGCCGACTGTGGCCTGCGGCGCTTCTCGGTCGCGGCCGTCGCCCGGCGCGCGGGGGTGAGTTCGGCCGCTCCCTACCGGCACTTTCCCGATCGCGATCATTTGCTGAGCGCGGTCTCCGGGGTCGCCGCCCGGGAACTGCGCGAGGCGATCGAGGCGGCCGGTTCGCTCGCCGAGGCCGCGGGGGCGTACGTGCGCTATGTCGCCCGCACCGGGGCCGGCTTCCACGTGATCTTCGCGCCCGAGCTCTATGCCGTGCCCGACGACGAACGGCGGGAGCAGACGCGGGCGCTGATGACGACGCTGATCGACCTGGCCGGGGACGTCTCCTACGAGCGGTCGCTGCATCGGGTCGAGGCGACGATCGCGGTCGCGCACGGCTTCACGTCGCTGTTCGCCGACGGCTTCTACACCAAACACACGGCCTCGGTCGAGGACATCGCGGCGCGGGCGGTGGCGGCAGCGACACTGCTGGACTGATTCCGCCCGGGGCCGCCCGTTGCCCATGGGTGCCGGGTTTCTGCCCGGGGCAACCGGGACGCACCGCCACGGCCCCGGAACAGCTCCTCGCGCGCCGGACTCTTGCCGGGTGACGACACGACAGGAACTCCGACCGAATCACCGGATTCGCGCCCGAGCCCGCCGGGCCATCACCGCACCCCTCGCCGCGGCGCTCGCGGCCGGCCTGGTGGTCACCGCCGGAGCCGTCCCGGTCCAGGCCGCGCCGCCCGCGGTCGCCGGGACCTGGTCGGCGCTGATGTACCGCAGCCTCACCCGCCCGCAGACCGCCACCACCCTGCGCACGACGATCGCCACCCAGCAGGCCACCGTGGTGACCCGCACCGGCGAGATCGCCAAGGCCACCACCCGCAACACCGCCGCGCAGACCGGGCTGACGACCGCCACCACCGCCGTGACCGCCGCCCGCGCCCGCCAGACCTACGCACTGACCAGCCTGGCCACCGCCAAGACCGCCCTGACCACCGCCCAGGCCGCCCAGAAGAAGGCCAAGACCGCGAAGAAGCGTACGGCGGCCGCCGCGGCGACGACGAAGGCCAAGAACGTGGTGGCCGCCGCGACCAGGACCCTGACCGCACGCCAGACCCAGACCCGCGAGGCCGTGACGGCCCTGACGACCGCGCAGGTCGAGACGCGTACGGCGGCGGCTCTGCTCGTCAACGCCACCGCCGCCCGCGAGTCGGCCGCGGCCGCGGTGCGCGCGACCCAGCAGCGGCTCGCCCTGCTGCCCCCGGCGGAGACTTTGGCCGGGCAGGCCTCGGTGCTCAGCAAGGACGTCGTCGCCCAGGCCCGCACCGGGTTCGCGGTCACCGACACGACGACGGTTTACGGCACGACCGTGCACAAGAACGTGGCGTACGCCTTCAAGCGCATGGTCGACGACGCCAAGCGCAGCGGCATCGTCCTCAGCGGCGGCGGCTTCCGCACGAAGCAGCGCCAGATCGAACTCCGCAAGATCAACGGCTGTCCTGACGTGTGGCTGGCGCCGTCGTCGTCGTGCCGCGTGCCGACCGCGATCCCCGGGCGCTCGCTGCACGAGCTGGGCATGGCGATCGACATCTCGTCCGGCGGCAAAACGTTGACCCGCTCAAGCCCCGCCTTCAAGTGGTTGTCCGTCAACGCGAAGAAGTACGGCTTCGTCAACCTGCCGTCGGAAGCCTGGCACTGGAGCATCACCGGCGGCTGAACTTCCGTCGACGGCCACACTTATGTGGGCGAGTTCGCCGCAGTCGGCGGACACAACTCCGTCGGCGGCGTTACCGAACCGGCGGGCCAGGGTCGCGAAAGCGTCCTTGAGCTCGCCGGGTCCGACGACTTCGAGCTCGGCGTCGAACCGGCCGAACGCCACGGCCAGGCTCGTCCACGACCAGCTCGTCAGTGTGAGCCGGGTGCGGCCGGGGTCGATCGCTTCGACGACGCCGTCGCGGGTATGGGCGGCTACCGTCGCGGCGGGCCGGTCGACGATCACGGTGCCCCGGCAAGCGGCCGGGCGAAAACTGCCTTCGACGTACGCCGTGACGTCGCCACCGGGGATCTCGCGCGGGGCGAAACACGGGCCGGTGGGCGCACGCGGGTCGATCCTGTCGACGCGGAACGTGCGCCAATCGTCGCGGTCGAGGTCCCAGGCGATCAGGTACCAGCGGCCGCCGCGCAGGACCACGTGGTGCGGTTCGGCGCGGCGCCGGCGGTCCTGGTAGTCGAAACGGAGGACCTCGCGGGCGTGCACGGCGGCGCTGATCGCGAGCAGGACGCCGGTCTCGAGCTCGGTCTGCGGGTCGGCCGTGCTGACGCGCAACGATTCGACGCGGTGGCGCAGCCGGGGCGGGAGCACCTGCCGCACGGTGGTCAGCGCGCGGGCGGCCGCGTCGCCCGGGGAGGTCTGCAGCGCGAGGACGAGGGCGACGGCCTGCTCGTCGTCGAACAGCAACGGCGGCATCCGGGTGCCCGCGGCCAGCCGGTAGCCGCCGTCCGGGCCTTTGATCGCCGCGATCGGGTAGCCGAGTTCCCGGAGCCGGTCGACGTCGCGCCGGACCGTACGCGGACTGACCTCGAGACGCTCGGCGAGCAGGGCACCTGGCCAGTCGCGCCGCGCCTGCAACAGCGAGAGCAGAGCGAGCAGTCGTCCCGAAGTCTTCGGCATGACTTTGATGGTGCCGGAAGAAGAGGACACAACCTGGCCTCTTCACCCGCGATCGTGGCTCCCATGACGATCACGACAACGACCCACGTCAACTTCCGCGGCGACGCCCGGGCGGCGCTCGAGTTCTACCGCTCGGTCTTCGGCGGCGACCTGGCCCTGGTCACCTATGCCGACGCGCACAACGTGCAGGACCCGGCCGACACCGACCGCATCACCTGGGGTCAGGTCTCCGGCAACGGCTTCCACGTCATGGCGTACGACGTCCCGGCCGGGCGGACCGACGACGCCGGCTTCTTCGTCTCGGTCCGCGGCACGGACGCCGACGAACTGACGGCGTACTGGAAGGACCTGGCCCAGGGCTCGACGATCGTGCAGGACCTCGGGCCGGCCGGCTGGTCGCCGCTCTACGGCATGCTGCGCGACCGCTTCGGCGTGACCTGGATCCTCGACGTCGCCCCGGCCGCCGCTTAGCCGCCTCGCGATCGCCGCTGACGAAGTCGTCGAGGTGCCGACCGCTCGGCGCGGAGGCGGGCATGCTCGGCCTGTAGCGGCCGGCTTCACTGTGGCCGCCTTGCTCGCGGCTCACTGAGTCACGGCTCAACCGGCGTCAGCGGCAGCACCGGAAACGTGTGGTCCTGCCAGATCCGTCGCGAGACCTCCTCCGGGTACGGGGTCACCGCTGCCTCGGTGTCGAAGATGCGGGTGAGGCGCCGCGTGGTGTCGTACGCGGGCCAGCCGGGGTTGCCGTCGGCGGCGAAACCCGTCCAGGCTGTCCGCATCTCGGCGGACAACTTCTCGGCCTCGGGGGTCGGGGTCTCGCCGAGGAGCAGGGCGGGCTGGCCGCGGTCGAGGTTGCCGAACACCAGCGGCACGTCGAGGCCGTGGCACGCGCCGAGGGCGCCGCCCATGCCGGGCGCCGGCCACGTCAGCTCGTACGCGTGGACGCGCCCGCCACCGAGGGCCTGCGACTCGGCGAGATGCTGGCTGGGCATGCGGAACAGCCAGTCGGAATGGACCAGTTCGTACAGCTCCTCCGGGCTCGCCTCCGGGTATCCGGCCTCGGGGGCGAGAACGGCCAGGGCTTCGTACGCCTGCTCCTGTGATATCTGACCGAGAAGCCCGTCGATGGCGGTGAACAGCCGCTGCTCGTCGCGGGTGTGGCCGACGAGCAGGTCGATGTCCCGGCCCGCGCCGCCGGACAGCGCCACCCACGGGGTGACCGGCAGAACGTCCCCGTCGACGACCGGAGAGAAGAGAATCTTCCGGTACGCCGCCCGGCCCCAGCGCGCCGTCCGTCCGGTGATGGTGGCAGTGATCGACTCGGACGCGAGCACCAGCAACGCCGGGTCGACGGTCGCGAACTCCGTCGCGGGCACCCCCAGCTCGGCGGCGTGCGCGGTGGCGATGTCCGCGGCGAGTTCCGGGGAGAAGAACGTGCCCGGAACGCTCTGGGCGACGGCCCGCCGGAACAGCCCGGCCGCTCGCGGCATCGCCAGCAGGGCCGCGACGGAGCCGCCCCCGGCCGACTCCCCGAAGACCGTGACCCGGCCCGGGTCCCCGCCGAAGCGTTCGATGTTGTCGCGCACCCATTCGAGCGCGGCGACCTGGTCGAGCAGCCCCCGATTGGGCGGGGCGCCCGCGATGAGCCCGAAGCCCTCGAACCCGACCCGATAGTTGAACGTCACCACGACCACGCCGCCGTCCCGCGCGAGACGCCGCCCGTCGAACTCGGGGCTGCCCGACGCGCCGAACACGTAGCCGCCACCGTGGATCCAGACCATGACCGGCAGCCGCGCCGACCCGAGGTCAGGTGACCAGACGTTGACTGTCAGCCAGTCGCCGGTCGTGTCGAACTGATCAGCCTGCGGCGGTGGCGGCCCGTACTTTGTTGCGGGTCGCACTCCGTCCCAGCGAGGGACCGGCCGTGGCGCGCCGAACCGAAGCGCCCCTGTCGGCGCCTCGGCGAACGGGATACCCCGGAACACCGCCACGCCGGCGTCGTCCTCGCCGCGAACAATCCCCGACCCTGTACGAACCTCAGCCATCGTCCTCGTCCCTCCCCCCGCCGGATTGTGCCGCCGGGCTCGCGGGCCGGCCAGCGGTTTTCGATACCCGGCGACGGTCTCCCGCCGCCCCATCCCGATGTCCGAGGCCGGCTAACGCGGATCGGCCGTGTCCCACGCCGCGACCTCGGGCGACAGCTCGACGCGCGAGACAGTACGTACGATCCTCAGACCTCGGATGGAGCTGAGGGGCCGACGCCGCGACAGCGCCCGCGTGGCCCCCGGCACGATCTTCCTCGAAACCCTGATCCACGACTTCGACACGCTGCGGTTCCTCAACCCCGGCGCCGAGGCCGTCGAGGCGTACGCGGTGGCTGATCCCGCGCGGGTCCGGAATTGAGCCTTCATACCGTCGGCAGGACGCAGCAGTCCCCGCAGAAGCGCGGCTGCGGCAACATGAAGGCCAGGCAGCATGTGCGCCGCCGGATCGACACCAGCCCGGCCTCGTCGGCGCTCCAGTCGAGCAGGTCGTCGAGGCCGAGCACGGCCAGCAACGTGCCGATCTCGGACGTCGAGGTGCCCGGCACGACCCGCACGGCGTGCCGGGCGGCGTGGGCGACGCCCGCGGCCAGCGACCCCAGCAGGATGCGGCGGCTGATCCGCACGACGCTCTGCAGGCCGTCGAGCACCGGCAGCACGTGTTCGTCGAGCAGGGTCCGTCTCAGCACGGCCGGCGAGGCGGGAACGAGTTCTGAACTGCGCAGCCCCAGCCGCACGGGAGCGATCGGCGCGTCCAGCCGCACGAGCACGTCGCCGCCGCCCAGCAGCGGCACCCGGCGCGCGGCCACCCAGCCGAAGGCGGCCGGCACCGACAGCCACAGCGCGTAGGCCCGCCACAGCAGGGCGACCGCCACGTGCGGGGGCGCCTCCCACCGGCGCTGGGCCGCGTCGACCAGCCGGCGGGGGTCGAGTTCCGACGCCCGGGTCCAGCCGTCGAGCTCGCGCACCACGAGTCCGGAGGCGAGGCCGGGCAGCGCGGTGGTCCCGTAGGCGGCCTTGACGGCGGCGAGAACGACATCCACCCCCGAGGTATACCCATCGGCCTGTCACAAACGCGACCACCCGGGCGGTCGAAGAAATGATCTACAACGAACCGGGAGGTCCTGATGGGCACCACACGATCGGAAGCCTGGAAGTCGGCGCTGACCCTGCTTCAGGAGGCCCAGCCGCCGTTCGTCCCCGCGGGGGCGCACGCGATGACGATCGTCATCGAGTACCCGCCCGGTGATCCCGGCACTCCCCCGCACCGCCACTCCGGGCCCGCCTTCGGTGTCGTGCTCGAGGGCGAGATGCTGTTCGAGCTGGAGGGCGAGGCCCCGCGGGTCGTCCGGACGGGTGAGGCGTTCTGGGAGCCGGGCGGCGACGTCATCCACTACCAGGACGGCAACGCCCGCGACGACGTGAAGGTGCGGTTCACCGTCACGATGCTCTGCGACCCCGACAAGCCGATGCTGGTGCTGGTCGACGACGACGAGCTCGCCGCCCGCGCCGACCGCCGGGTCAAGGCGGCCGGGTGACCCCGATGCCCGTACGCCACGTCGCGACCGATCTGCTCGACGTGGCGTACCACGAGACCGGGCCCGCCGACGGGCAACCTGTTCTGCTGCTGCACGGCTTCCCCTACGACATTCATTCGTACGTCGAGGTCGCGCCGGAACTCGCGAGGTCCGGTCTCCGCGTCATCGTGCCCTACCTGCGCGGTCACGGCCCCACCCGGTTCCTCGACCCGGCCACGCCACGCTCCGGGCAGCAGGCCGCGCTCGGCGCCGACGCCCTCGCGCTGATGGACGCGCTCGCGATCGACCGGGCGATCCTGGCCGGCTACGACTGGGGTGGTCGGGCCGCCTGCGTCGCCGCCGCGCTGCGACCCGAACGCGTCACCGGGATCGTGTCGGTCAACGGTTATCTGATCCAGGACATCAACGCCGCCAACCAGCCGCTGCGCCCCGATCTGGAGGCCGGTTTCTGGTATTTCTTCTACTTCCTGACCGAGCGGGGCCGGGCCGGGCTGACCGCGAACCGGCGCGAGGTGGCCGAGGTGATCTGGCGGCGTAACTCGCCGAAGTGGACGTTCGGCCGGGCCGAGCTCGACCGGGCCGCGGCGGCGTTCGAGAATCCCGACTACGTCGATGTGGTGCTGCATTCGTACCGGCATCGGCTCGGTCACGCCGAGGGAGCACCCGCCTATGCCCGCGCCGAGGCCCAGCTCGCGCGGACCCCGCCGATCACCGTGCCCGCCGTGACGCTCGACGGCACCGCCGACGGGAACTTCCCGGCCACCGACGGGCGGGCGAGTGCCGCTCGTTTCACCGGTCCGCGCGTGCACCGTCAGGTGTCCGACGCCGGTCACAACCTGCCCCAGGAGTCACCCGAGGCCTTCGCCGACGCCGTGCGGGAGGTGGCCGCGCTAGCCGATCGCTGATTGTCATGTGACTGTCACGACTTCGCGTCACCACTGGCCGATGGTTGAATGAAAGGCCTGGTGGAAGGGTGTGAGGTCATGCCGGCGGAAGAGGCCGTGCGGTCCCGGGTGGCGCGTAGGCTCGGCAGTGACATCGTGCTGACCCCGAGCGTGTTCGTCGGGCTCGGCGGCGTCTGGATGGTGGTCACGCCGATCGTCATCGACCACGGCGTCTACCCGTGGTGGAGCGACGTGGCCGCCGGCGCGATGCTGCTGGCGCTCAGCGTGCTGCAGGTGGCCCGGCCCGGCAGGTCGGCGCGGCTCAGCATGGTGGCCGCGCTGGTCGGCGCGTGGCTGATCGCCTCCCCGTTCGCGCTCGGCTTCCACGATCAGCTCGGCGTCGCCTGGAACGACATGATCATCGGTACGCTCGTCGTGCTGCTCTCGGTCGTCAACGCGATCACCGCGCACCCCCGCTCTCGCTAGCGCCTCGCTTATGCATGTGAGCCCCTGAGCCATTCAGCGTCTCACCGCGCGCCGCTTCACTGAAGGCATGACACTTCTCATCGGCGGTACCGGCAAGACCGGACGGCGAGTCTCGCAGAGGCTCAAGGACAGGGGCATTCCCGTACAGGTGGGGTCGCGCGGCTCGCGGACCAGGTTCGACTGGGACGACGAGTCGAGCTGGCGGCCCGCGATCGACGGACACGACGCCGTGTACATCACGTTCTATCCCGATCTCGGGCTGCCCGGCGCGGCGGATCGGGTGGGCGCCTTCGCCGACCTGGCCGCCCGCAACGGGGTCGAGCAGCTCGTGCTGCTGTCGGGGCGGGGCGAGCCACTCGCGCAGGAGGCCGAGCAGCGGGTGATCGACGCGGGCACCGGCTGGACGATCGTGGCCTGCAGCTGGTTCGCCCAGAACTTCAGCGAGGAGTTCCTGCTCGACGCGGTGCTCGACGGCGACCTGCGGCTGCCGGCGGGCGAGGTGGCCGAGCCGTTCGTCGACGCCGACGACATCGCCGACGTGGTGGCCGCCGCCCTCACCGACCCTTCGCACCAGGGCAGGCGCTACGAGCTGACCGGTCCCAGGGCGCTGACGTTCGCCGAGGTCGCGGCCGAGCTGAGCCGCGCGTCGGGCCGGGCCGTCCGCTACACCCCGATCACGTTCGAGGAGTACGAGGACGTGCTGCGCAAGGCCGGCCTGCCCGTCGAGCTGGGCGACATGTTCCGCGGCATCCTCGACGGCCGTAACACCCGGCCGTCCGACGGGGTGCGGGAGGCCCTCGGCCGTCCCCCGAGAGATTTCCCCGCGTACGCCCGGACGGCCGCGGCGACCGGAGTCTGGAGCGCGGCGCCGGTACCGTGACGGCATGGACGCGCTGACCGGCCTGCTCGACGGGCCCCGCGCCCGAGGGGCGTTCCTGCTGCGCTCGGTCCTGGATCCGCCGTGGTCGCTGCGGATCCAGGACGGCTCACCCCTGTCGCTGATCACGCTCGTGCGCGGCGAGGCGTGGATCCTCAAGCGCGACGCCGCCGCGGCCCGCATCGGCCCGGGTGACGTGGCCGTCGTCAACGGCGTCGAGCCGTACGTGGTGGCCGACTCGCCGGGCACCGCGCCGCAACTGGTCATTCACCCCGGGCAGCGCTGCGAGTCGATCGACGGCACCGAGATGACGATGACCGGCCAGGGCATCCGCACGTGGGGCGCCCAGCCGGACGGCGCGACCGTGATGGTCAGCGGCACCTACCAGATGCACAGCGAGGTCAGCCGGCGGCTGCTCGACGCGCTGCCCGGCCTGCTGATCCGCTCGGCCGAGGCGGGCGACCGGGCGCTGATCGACCTGCTCGTGCGCGAGATGGGCGGCACCGAACCGGCCCAGGACCTGGTTCTCGACCGGCTGCTCGATCTGGTGCTGGTGTCGGTGCTGCGCTCGTGGCTGGCCGCGCCCGGCGAGGACGTGCCGGGCTGGCAGCGGGCCCAGGCCGACGCCGTGGTGGGTCCCGCGTTGCGCCTGATCCACGACGAGCCGGCGTACGCCTGGACCGTGGCCTCTCTGGCCGCACGGACCGGAGTCTCCCGTGCCTCGCTGGCGCGGCGGTTCACCGAGGTGGTGGGCGAATCACCGATGGCCTATCTGACCGGCTGGCGCCTCACGCTCGCAGCCGACCTGCTGCGTCAGGGCGACGCGACGCTCGAGTCGGTGGCCCGGCGTGTCGGCTACGGCAGCGCCTTCGCCCTGAGCACAGCCTTCAAACGCGAGCGCGGGGTCAGCCCGCAGGAGTATCGCCGCCGCCCGGCCGTGGCTCCGCGGGCCTCGCCCCTGCCCCGGGTCGTCCGGCTGGGCTGATCTTGTAGCTCGCGCGGTGCTCGTCGTTCAGGCGGGTGGCCTCGGCCGTCACCACGCGCGGCATCGGATCGGCGCGCCAGGCCGTCATCTCGTCCCGCATGCCGGTCACGAAACGCCGCCCGAGCCCCGTCAGCGGCGCCGTGGCGAGCAGGTCGGTGGAGACTTCGAGGGCGGCCTCGCGCCAGCGCACATGTTCGACCCGGGCAGCGTGACGCCGGCCCTCGTCGCTCTCGGCCTCGATGCGGCGCCGCCAGAAGGCCGCCACCCCGAGATGGGCGTACGCCCCGTGGAGCAGGCCGATGTGCGGGCGCGGGTCCGCACGCCAGGGTGCGTAGCCGAGCTCCGTGGTCATCTCGATCAGTTCGAAGAGGTCGGTGAGGCCGGAGAGCTTCAGGTGGTGCAGCTCGTGGGTCAGGGTGAGCGCGGTCAGAGTCGGGTCCTGCGGCGCCGACATGCCCAGGCACCCGAAGGCGTGGCGGTAGGTTCCGCTGGTGTGACCCTCGGGCGGGGCCGGCATCGGCAGCACGGTTCGCACGGCGGTGACGACGTCCTCCGCCACGCCCGGGTGATCGTCGGCCAGGATCCGCCACCCGGCGGCCAGACCCGCACGCCACCGCTCGGCCGTCGCGGCGTCGAGCAGCGGTTCGGCCGGGGGCAGCGGTGAATGCACGCCGTCGATCCGGACCGACCAGCGATCGGTGATCCGCAGGCGGGTCAGCGGCCGCCAGTTCGAGCCGGCGGGCCGGCCGTTGACCAGCAGTTCTCCCCCCGTTGTCAGGTCGAGCCGGTCGCCGGCGGCCGGGGTGAGCAGGCGGCCCAGTGACGGCAGGGGCAGGTCGGCGGGCGGGCCGACCTCGAACCCGGCGCCGCCGCGCACCGCCGCCGCGGCCGCGACCAGGGCCAGCGTCTCGGATTCGGCGGGCAGACCGGCGTGCAGACGCGCGGTCGTGGACATGGCCCAGCCGAGCACGGACGGGTGAATGAGGACCGCTGACACCGCCTCGGGCGCCCGGTCGGCGACGGCGAGCAGGGCGCGATAGGCGGGCCGGGACTCGCTCAGCTCGGCGATCGCCCGCACCAGCAGGGCGACCTTGCTGTGCTGCGCCCTGATCAACTCGGTGAGCGCGCCGCCGCCGCCGCCACGCGCGATCCCGTCCAGAATGCCGGCCGCGACGGTGACGGGCGGTGGACTGTTGCCCGCCCCGTGCACAGTCGACATATTGACAGATCGTATCGCCTGTCGCCGATATGGTGCAGCGCGACTGTGCGAATCTGGACAGATACAGTTAGCAGCCGTGAGGATGGCACGAGCGACGGTTGGCGGGTGAATGTCAGAAGAGGAACGGCTCGTCTCGGACCTTCTCGACGTGGAACGTGACGGCCTGCGCGTCATCGCCGGTCTTCCGTCCCCGATCGTCCTGGAATCCTTGCGGCGGCTCATCGACGAGGTGGGCTCGGGCCTCCCCGAATACACCGGCTTCCAGAACACCGTCGTGCACCACCGCCGCGAGGGCGGGGCCACCGCCGAGCGCCGACGACCCACCGGCGAGACGAGATGACGCAGACAACCGCAGCCTCCAGCGCCGAGCCGGTCCGTCCGGCCATCGTGTCCTTCGTGTCCCCCGCCCCGCACAGCGGGCGCACCAGCCTGGTGGCCAACCTGGCCTGGCTGGTCGCGTCGGCCGGCCACGACGTGCTGGTGCTCGACTGGGACCCGCGCGGCTCGGCCGTCCACGAATACCTGCGCCCGTTCCTGGTCGCCGAGGGCGCCGTCACGTCCTTCCTCGACGACGAGCTCTCCGGCGTGCTCAACGCGACCATGTCGGTGCGCTCCCCCGCCGAGCGGGCCGCACCCCGGCTGCGGCGATACGCGGGGGCCGGTCCCGGCGAGAGCGCGCGGCTCGACGTGGTGCGGCACGAGGCCACCCCCGACTCCCCCACGCCCGCGGGTGACGACCTCGCCGTCTTCCTCGATCTACGGCGGTCCCTTTCGGACGCGGGCTACGACTTCATCTTCCTCGACGGGCCGCCCTCCGAACGCGCGGTCACCGCCGGCCGCGACGGGCTGTTCGCCGACAGCGTGGTGGTCTGCTTCCAGCCCGACCGTGAGTCGTTCGAGGCGGCGACCCTGCTGGCGGTCGAGGTCGCCCGGCACAGCGCGGTCCGCAACCGGATCATCGCGGTGCCCGGCTTCTTCGACGACAGCGACCCCGCGCGCGCCCACGAGCACGACGAAGAGATGCGCAGTCACCTGCTGCGGTCGTTGCGCGCCGCGCGCACCCGCATCGGGCCCGGGGCGCTGGTGCAGGTGCCCGTCCCGCTCTACTCGCTCGAGCACGCCCTGGTCGCGCTGGCCTACGAGCCTTCGGAACGGAAATCGCTGCTGGAGGCGTACGCCCGCCTGGTCTCGGCGGTGACCGGCGGGGTCGTCGAACGGCTCCCGGCCGTCCCGCGCCTGGTCCGTGAGGTGTACGCCCAGCGCATGGGCACACCGAGCCACTACGAGGCGACCGACGAACCGGTCGAGGTCATCTATCACCCGGCCGACCGGCCGTGGGGCGACTGGGCCCGGGCCCACCTCGTGGCGATGGGCGTGCCGGCCGTGCTGCGCCGGCTCGACGGCCCGCCGGCCGAGTCTTCGGCGACCCGGGTGGTGCTGCTCTCCCGGCTGTCATCCGGCCTGGTCAACGCGAACGGGCCGGTCACCGGTGACACGGTCGTCGTGCGGATCGACGACGCGCCCCCGCGAATGGTCCCCGAGGGTTCGCGGTCGATCCGGGTCGTCGGCTGCCCGGCCGAGGTCGCCCGGCGCCGGCTGGTCGCCTCGTTCGCCGGCTCGGCCGACTCCGTCCCCCGCACCACGCCGGCCGGCGACTACCCGGCCGCGCCCCGGCCCGGCAACCGCCCGTTCTCGGTGCCGGCGACCGACCCCGACCTCGTCGACCGGCCGAAGCTGCTCGAGTCCCTGCGCGACAGTCTCGACCCGGCCACCGCCGGCCGGGTGCTGCTGCACGGCGGGGCGTCCGCGGGCCGCACCGAGCTGGCCAAGTCGTTCGCGCACCGCTTCGCCCACGGCTACGACATCGTGTGGTTCGTGCCCGCTCACAGCCGCCAGGCCGCCCGGTCGAGCCTGCGGCGCCTCGGCCGCCAGCTCGGGGTCGACGCCGGCGGCGACGAGGCCGAGGCCGCGCTTCTGCTGCTGCGCGACGACCGGCTGCCCTACCTGCTGGTCTACGACGGCGTCGCCGATCTCGGGGCGATCGGCGACCTGCTACCGCCGGCCGGGTCCGGTCATGTCGTCATCACCCTGGAGGGCGAGGTGCCGGGCTGGGCGACCGGCACGCCGATCGAGGTCGGGCCGCTCACCGAGGACGAGGCCGTCCGTACGCTGGGCATTCAGCTTCCCACCTTCCGGTTCGCCGACCTCCGGCCGGTCGCGCGGGCGGTCGGCACGGCGCCGCTCACCCTGCGCCTGACCGCGGGCTACCTGAGCGTCCTGACCGGCTCGCTCGACAACGCAGGCCCGCCCACCTCCGACGACACCGTCGCGGCGGTCGACGAGTTCGTCACGGCGATCGGCGCGGGAACACCCTCCGACGACCGCCTCGTCGACGTCGGACGGCTGATGTTCGACCGCCTTGGGAACACCGACGCGGGTCGCCTGGTCGTCACCCTCACGAAGATCTGCGCCAACCTGTCGCCCGACGGTGTCTCGCTCGCCCTGCTGCGCAGCACCGCTTTTCTTCAGTGCCTGATCGAGCTGGCCGGCGACGCCGCGGAGAGCCTCGCGGAGGACGGCGGCGAGATCGAATACACGTTCGCCGCCGGCGCCCGCACGGCGTTGTTCACGGTCGATTGGGGCGGTGAGCGCCTGCACACGCACCGCGGTGTCCAGCGGATGGTCCAGGCGCTGCAGTCCGGCGAGGAGCGGGAAGAGGTGCGGCTGCGCACCCTCGACGCGCTCGCCGCGTACGCCCCCAGCGACGCCCTCTTCGGGGCTCGCTCCGGCTGGGACCGGCTGGCCGAACTCGCCCGGCACGTCGGGCCCTCGGGCGCCCTCGAGGAGACGTCGTCGCGCGAGGTCCGCCGCTGGGTGACGCTGCACTTCGCGTACGCCTCCAATCTGTCCGACTCCGAGGGCTGGGCCGAGACCGCCCTGGCCGCCGAGGACGTGCTGGCCCGCTGGCCGACGTCCGACCGGCTCAGCACGCGCCTCAGCACCCACCACGCCGACCTTCTGCGCCAGCTCGGCCGATACGACGAGGCGCTGCACGCCGACGTCGACAACCTCGCCGACCTGCAGGTCCTCGTCGGCAGCGCCCACCTGCGGGCCTCCTATGTACGCCGCGGCATGGCGGGCGACCTGCGCGGGCTGGGCCTGTTCGCCGAGGCCCGCGCCGAGGACGTCACCGTCTACCGCACGTTCAAGACCCTGCTCGGCCCGGACCATCCGCAGACTCTGGCCTCGCTGCACAACCTTGCCCTGTCCAACTACCTCGACGGCCGTCAGGAGGACGCGGTCGTCCGCGAGCGTGAGGTTTTCGAGCGGCGCGGGCGGCTGCTCGGGCCGAACCACTTCCTGACCTGGTGGTCCGGCCTCGACCTGGGCATCTACCTGCGCGAACTGGGCCGCCTCGACGAGGCTCGCCGCATGCTGCGGGCGGCGGTCGACAACCTCGGACGCATGCTCGGCGCGGAAGACCCGCTGACCCTGCGCGCCGTCGTCGCCGAAGGGGTGGCGCAGCGCCGCACGGCTGCCGGCGGGCGGGCCCGCGGGACGATCAGCAAGGCGGTCACAGTGCTCGACCAGGTGCTGGGGCCGCGGGCGATCGAGACGCAGGCCGCCCGCATGAGCCTCGCGACCGACCTCGCCGTCCAGGGCGGCGACCTCACCGACGCGATCGACGTCGCGCGAGAAGCCCTCGAGGTCTACCGGGAACGCGTCGGGGCGTCGCATCCGTTCGTGGCGCTGTGCCGTGTCAACCTCGGCGCGCTGCTGCGTCAGGCCGGCCACCTCGACGACGCGAGGACCGAACTGACCGACGCGCTGTCGCTGCTCGACGCGCGGTCGGCGGCGATGCACCCGTGGAAGATCGCCGGCCGCGTCAACCTGGCCAACGTGCTCCTCTGCCAGGGCGCGTGCGACGAGGCGACCACGTTGATGATCGACACCCTGAACGCGGCCGAACAGATACTTCCGGCCGGTCACCCTTACCTTAAACTGCTCGCCGGAAGTCTGATGAATGTCGATACCTGGCGGATCTGCGTGGCCCGGGGCGTGCCGCTGCCGGGTCTGATCGACGTCGACGTCGAACTGCCGAAGACATGACGCGGCGACAGGACATGACGGAGGGACCGGAGGGGCGGGACATGGTCGAGGATCTGCCGGACATGGCGAGGCACCCCACGGTCGCCCCGACGCGCCGGCTGCCCGGCGGCGCCCGCGTCTGGGGTCCCGACAACGCCGCGGTCGACCTGGTCGCCGGCGTCGTCGGGAAGACCCCGCAGATCGCCTACATCGGCCAGTTCACGTACGCCGCCCCCGACTACACGGTGGACACCCTGGCCGACGCCGCCCTGGAACGCCCGATCGCCGGGCTGACCCGCACGCTGGCCGACAACATGGTGCGCCTCGACGCCGAGCTGTCCGACGCGCAGACCGGCCGGCTGATCCGCATCTTCCTGGTCGCCGACGGCGGCGCGGCCCACTGCACCGAGGTCGCCAACGGCCGCCACCTGGCCGGCGTGACTCTGCTCGAGGCCGACGCCGGGCAGGCCCCGCTGGACGCCGCGCGCCGGGCCGACAGCGTCTTCGCCGACCTGACCAACCAGCTGCGCCGGCAGATGAGCCAGCGGCCGCTCGACTACGGCGGCTGGCTCGCCCAGGCCGAGATCGGTTCGCGTCCGGCGCCGGTCGACTGCTCGTCCGGCGTCACGGTCGCACCGCGCATCGACGCCAGCGACGAACGGGCGGCCGAGATCTGCCTCGATCACGTCGGCTGCCGTCAGCTGCACTACGCGGCGGTCTACCGGCAGTCGGATGAGATCGCCTCGGTCGACGTCATGCACCACCCGGCCCTCGACCGCTTCAACTTCGACGACGACTCCGTCGAGGAGCGGCGCCACTTCTACGCCCACTTCGGCCTGCGGATCGGCCGCTACCTCAACGACCTCACCATCTCGGCCGAGCCGGTGATAGGGCCGTCGGTGCGCCACATCGTGCTCGACGTCGAACGGGGCGCGCTCTTCTTCCACCGGCTCGACCCCTCGACGTACGTGGTGGGTGTGTCCCTCGACCAGGACGAGGTGGCGACCGCCGAGCTGCAGATCGCCGCCCTGGCCCAGGACCTGCGTACGTGAGGTCGCTTCTGCGGATCGGGGTGTTCCTCGGCGTCGCCGGGCTTGGCTGGGCCGTCGCGGCGCTGTTCCACGTGCACGTCACCGACTCGCCCCAGGCCTATCTGCAGGCGGTCACGGTGCTGCTGGCGATCGGTCTGTTCGCGTCGGTGCAGGACATCGACCGCGGCGAGGCGCGCCGGCATTGGCGTACGGTCCTGCTCGTCATCACGGTGGGGGTGCTGCTCAAGGCGGCGCTGATCGCGGCGGTCATGTACGCGGCCTATCGCGAGCCGGCCTACCTGATCCTCGGCATCGCGGTGGCCCAGATCGATCCGCTGTCGTTCGCGGCGATCGGGCGGCGCGACGACATGTCGCCGCAGGCCCGCACGATCCTCGGGGCGTGGGCGTCGTTCGACGACCCGATCACCGTGGTGCTGACGGTCTTCCTCACGTCGTGGACGGCATCGTCGATCAACTCGGGCGGCGAGCTGCCCGACCTGGCCGGCGGACTGGGGCAGTTCGGCCGGACCCTGCTGCTCAACCTGATCTTCGTGGCCGTCGCCGGTCTGCTGTGGTGGATCACGAAGGTGACAGTCAGGAACGCGACGCTGCGCAACGCCCTGCAGATCGTGCTGGTGGTGGCGGCGGGGGCGGTCGCGGTCGTCGAGTTCCTGCTGCTGGGGCTGGCCGTCAGCGCGCTGTTCCTGCGGCCGCGGATGGGTTCGGTGCTGCGACTGTCGGCCGAGGGCGCCTACCTTCTGGGGACGTTCGCGCTGGGGCTGCTGCTGGTCAACGGCGGCATCAACCCGCTGGCCGGCCTGCTGCTCGGGGCGACCGCCTTCGGCGCACAGTACGTCGTGGGTTCGCTGGCGGCCGTCCGCCGCCCTCGCCGCGACCGGCGTGATCTGGCCTTCGGGCAGCAGAGCGGCATCACGGCGGTGATCCTCGCCCTGTTCCTCGACGAGTCGTTCCCGGGCACGGTCGGCATCGTCGCGCCCGCGATCCTCACCATCAACGTGCTCCACCTGGTCTTCAAATCCCTGCGTCGCGACCGCACCGTCGCGACGCCGGTCGAACCCACCCCGGACGACCCGGCCGCGCGCCGGCCGGCCGGCAACGGGGCCGGCCGCCCGGGCTGACGCCCCTATTGCTCCGGCAGGCTGGCCGGCAGCAGCAGCTCGACGCGACCGGAGAGTGCGGCCAGCGCGTCGTTGGTGCGGAGCACCCGGGTCGACCGCAGGTTCTCGCCCAGCGCGCCGCCCGGATCGTTCTCGGACACGAGCGAGAAGTCGGCCAGCGGCTCGACCTGCTGGATCGGCAGGTAGTCGAGCAGCAGCGTGAACATCTGCCCGATCTCCTTGAGACGCTGCATGTCGTCCTCGGCGGGCGGGCCGTTCAGCTCGCGGTACCAGTCGGTGACCGCCGACCGGTACGACTCCGTCAGCTCCTGCAGCAGCACCGAGACACCGGCCGCGGTGTGCGCCTCCTGGTGCCGCAGCGTCATGCGCAGCAGCCTGCGGGCGGCGGCCGAGTCTTCGTTGTCGCCGAACGCGAGGTCGAACACGTGGGTGACCCGGCGGGGCACGTCGAGCAGGCCCAGCACCTCGTTGAAGGCCTCGGCGACCTCGGCCGGCAGCGCCGCGGCCGCGCCGCTGAGCGCGGGACCGGTCAGCCCCTGGTCGCGGGCGCTCACCTCGATCACCTCGTTGAGCTGGCGGGCCAGATCGGACACCCGCTGCTCCGAGGTCGACGCGACGTTGTCCAGGTGGGACGCCATCCGCAGGATCAGGCCCTGGGTGTTGGCGAGCTGCTGCCCCATGCGGTCGACCCGGGCCAGCAGGGTGACGACCGGGTCGCGGCCGGCCAGCCGCTCGAAGCCGCGCTCCATCGCCTTGAGCTCGGCTTCGAGCTGGTCGACGAAGCGGCGGCTGTCGTACGCCAGAGGGTCGCGGCCGAGCGCGTCACGCAGCCGGCCCTGGTAGCGCTCGGGAACGAGGCCGACGACGATCAGCAGGACCTCATGGTCGCCCTCGGCCTTCAGCCCGGCGATGCGTTCGAGCAGGTCGTCGAACTGGGAGTCGTCGAGAAGCGTCTTGGAGACCAGCAGCACCGTGGCGAACACCCGGCCCTCGGAGATCTCGCCGAGCGGCACGTAATAGGCCACGCGGGTCGCGCCGATGTAGCGGTCGCGATAGTAGGTGAGCCCGCGCTGGGTCAGCACCCGGCGCACTTCCGCGTGCATGTTGTCGGTGCTGCGTACGTAGAGGTTCTCGCGGGCCACGGTGCGCACCATGGCGTCGTTGACCGGTGTGCCCTCGTCGAACGACCGCCGGTAGAGCAGGTAGCAGAGGGCCACGATGTGCCGGGGCATGCCGCCCGCGACCTCGACGATGTAGCGGACCGTGTCTTCGCTGAACGGGGCCAGGCGCCGCTCGCCGAGCTGACGTTCCTGGCGCTGCTCGATGTAGTCGACAACGTCCTCGGCGGTCAGCGCGGTCATGTAGATCTGGTTGCCGATGCGCTCGCGTACGTCCTGCCGCAGCGCGTTCATGAAGTCGGGCAGCCCGGCCAGCACCAGGAAGGCGCCCGCGTCGGCGAAGACGGTGAGCAGCTTCTTGAGGGCGCCGTAGAGCTCTTCGGTCGGCAGGCTCGCGGCCGACAGCAGTTGGTCGACCTCGTCGATCACCACCACGAACCGGTTGGGGCCGTGGGCGATCAGCAGCGCGAAGACACCCATCGCCTCGAGCGCCGTGCCCTCGCGGGCGGTGATGCGCTCGACAATGCCGCGGTCGCGCAGCACCGGGCCGGGCTCGTTGCCCTGGAACCACTCCCACACCGCGTCGCGGAAGCCGTCGCGCATGAGCAGCGTCAACGCGGTCAGGAAGGCCCCGTTGTCGGTGATCGTGGCGAGTCGCTCGCGCACCTGGGAGAGGAAGGTGCTCTCGGCCCAGTGGTTCTCGCGGACCAGCTGTTGCGGGTCGGAATCGGCGTCGAGCAGCCGCTGGCGGATCGGTTCGTGCACGGGCGAGTTCGCCAGCGAATCGGCGACGACCTCGGCGTACATCTGCCGGACCCGGTCTTCGACGACGACCGCTTTGTTCTTGTAGAGATTGTGGGCGAACTCGCGATAAAGGTCGACGAAGGTCGTCGGCGGTGAGCTCAGGTAGACGCCCTGCACGTTGCGGCCGCCCTCGGCCTGGGCCTCGCTGAGCAGGTGAAAGGCGAGGTGGCTCTTGCCCGTGCCGTAATCGCCGACGATGGCGAGCACCCGGCCCCGTCCGAACGAGCCGGCCGGGGTGGCCGTGTTGGACAGGTAATACTTCAGCTCGGCCGTCGCCTGCCGGATGGCGTCGGTCGGAATGGTGACCGTGTCGGCGCCGATCTGCGCGACCTGGGCCACGGCCGACGAGGGAAACGGATTGATCTCACCGGCCGGGGTCGCCGCCGTGTGGTGATCGGTCATCGCCTGCCCCCATGGGAAGCTTTTCGGAAGTAGAAATCCGTGATGTGCTCGTAGGTCACCGCGGGGACGGCATCGTTCCGACGGGGTATGTCGTCGTAGACCTCCCAGATTAGCTTCTGCAGGTCACCGATGGTGGTATCTCGTGCGGTGATGATCCTTTCGAGCGTCCCCTCGGTGGGTTCCGGAACGGCGGCGTCGGGCGGGTAGAGCTTGCGGCGGGCCCGGTAGAACAGGTCGCCGTCGGCTGCCCGCAACGGCCCCAGCTCGAGCACCGACGACACCGCCCGGGACCGCTCGACAAGGGAGTAGGCCTCCTCCGCCTTCACGACGAACGCCGTCTCAGTCAGCAACATGACTCGTTTGGGGACCAACTGTGCATATTGCGTGATCTCCGAGGTGAGGTCGTCGCTCGGCGGGAGCACGACCACGACGACGACCTCGGGGATCACGGCCTTGGCCAGCCGGGAGATGATGGCCTGGGGCGAGTCGGCGCTGAGCAGCCGATCGTCGAGGATGACGCCCGCGGCGAACAGTTCCTCCTTGAGAGTGGCGCAGACCTCGCGCATGCGCTCCTCGATCGCCTTGCCCGCGGTCACCGGCACCCGCGTGCAGTCGAGCACCAGGACCTCTTTGCCCGGGGCGCCGAGGTTGGCCTTCAACCATTGCGCGCAGCGATAGAGCAGGGCCGTCTTGCCGGTCTGCGTGCGGCCGGTGGCGATGACGATCGCGCCGTGGTTGAGCCACCGGGCATCGGCGAAGTCGCGCTGGAACTGCTCGAACGCCGCCCTGGTGTCGTCGACGTCGACGAACCGTTTCATGAGCTCGGGATTCTCGACCGGATTGAGCGGCAGCTTCGACATGCCGCGCAACAGGCCCGGGATGTCCATCGGGTTGACCGGGTCGCTCACGACGTGGCTCCCGTCATCTCGGGGTGCCGCCGGAACGGGCGCTGAAGGGCGAGCGACATGTCTTCCACGTCCTGGGTGATTTCCTGGACGGCGTCCATGGCCGCTTTCTCGGCGGCGGCGCGGGCCTCGTCGCTGCCGCTGCGGAACTTCGCCACCGCGAAACGTTCCAGGAATGACTTGTCGTACAACTTGTCGGCTACTTTCCTCGGAACTGTCCAGCCGCCGCGCAGGGCCCTGACCTGTTCGAGCTGGGTGACCAGGTCGGCGCGGGCCCGCCACAGGCGGTCGGTCGACGGGGTGGTGCCGCCCTTCTGGTCGGTCAGCGCCAGCACGAGGGCCTCGGCCTCGTTGCGCAGCAGCCGTGCGGACGCGCGCAGGGCGGCGGCCAGCGACTGGCGACCGGTGAAGACGGCCATCTGCAGCCCGATCAGCCAGGTGAGCAGCGAACCCGCCACGAGCGGGACGAGCAGGGTGAGCACGTTCTGCAGCGGGCCGGGACCGGGTGCACGACCTGACTTCTCCAACTGGACGGAGGCGATCAGGGCTTCGCACGCCTGGTCGAAATCGCCGCCCTCGTCGGAACGCCACTTCTCCAGCGTCAACCGGGTCGTGGCCGGGGCGGACCGGGGACGGACCTCATCGGCGCCCACGCGATCGACGAGACCGAGCATCACGGCCGTGTCGACCAGGCGGGACCGCTGGTGGCCCAGGCAGAAGACGGTGGCGCCGTCATCGGCCCACGCCGGCCCGGCCACCCCCGCGCCCAGCAACACCCCGACCAGAACGGTGGCCGCGCGCCGGGGTGAAGTCATAGCCACGCACTGTATCGGGCTCATGCCCACCCACGCTGCAGCCCTGTGGACAACCGCGCCGTACTCCAGGTGTCGTAAGAACGACTCTCCATTTCGTCCTCCGCGAGACGGCCCGTCACATGGTTCCACGCTATGCCGCCGCCCGCCTTTCCGGATCACGCGACCGGCTGACGTACATCGATCACTCGTCCACTCACACCAGCAACACCGCCCCTCAGAAACACGGATTGGACGTCCCGCCGGATCAAAGCAATCGCTCCACCTTGGAGTCATAGTTGGCGCCGCTGGGTTGTCCACAGGCCGGCCCGCGGCCTCGATGCAACGCGTAGGGTGGGCGGCCCCCCTGGGCGGGCGGGGAAGGTCACGGACGGTAGGGAACCCACGCTGAAGTGGCGGCTGTTCACTCGGGTGGCGGGTGGTGCGGGTCACCCTCGAAAACGGCCCGCGTGAGGGTCAGCACGGATGGACGCGCAGGTCAGCAGCAGGCAGGGTCAGAGGGAAAGCCGGCTTTCTGTCTGACGAAGGGTGATCTCGCGTGTCGCTGTTCTGGCGGATCTTCTCGCTGAACGCGGCGGTTCTGACCGTCGCGGCCCTCGTGCTGCTCTTCGCCCCGGTGACCGTGTCGACGACCGCGCGGCTGGCCGAAGCGCTGATCATCCTGGCCGGCACCGCGGTCACGCTGATCGCCAACGCCGTCATGCTGCGGGTCGGCCTGGCCCCGCTCCAGCGGCTCACCCGGGTGATGACCACGGTCGACCTCCTCAAGCCCGGCACCCGGCTGGCACCCCGCGGCCAGGGTGAGATCGCCGCCCTGATCAGCGCGTTCAACGCCATGCTGGACCGCCTCGAGGCCGAGCGGGCCGGCAGCGCGGGCCGGGCCCTGTCGGCGCAGGAGGCCGAACGGCACCGGATCGCACAGGAGCTGCACGATGAGATCGGCCAGACCCTGACCGCCGTCCTGCTCGACCTCAAACGGGTCGCCCAGGCCGCCCCCGAGCCGTTGCGTGACCAGCTCCTTCAGGTGCAGGAGAGCACGCGCAACAGCCTCGACGAGATCCGCCGCATCGCCCGTCGCCTGCGCCCCGGCGTACTCGAGGAACTCGGTCTGGCCAGTGCCCTGCGCGCGCTGGCCGGCGAGTTCACCACGGCCGGTCTCGCGGTGCGCCGCCAGGTCGGATCCGACCTGCCCGTATTGCGCAAGGAGGTCGAGCTCGTGGTCTACCGGGTCGCCCAGGAGAGCCTGACCAACGCGGCCCGCCACTCGGCCGCCCAGCACGTCGACCTGGTGCTGGCGAGCAAGGACGGCGGCGTCCAACTGTGCGTCCGCGACGACGGCCGGGGCCTTCGGGGTGCACCCGAGGGCGCCGGCATCCGTGGCATGCGGGAACGGGCCCTGCTGATCGGCGCCGGGCTGACCGTCGAATCGGGGACGACCGGGGGCACGGCCGTGCAGTTGCAGGTGCCCACCGCATGACCGACCGCACCGGGGTCAGCGAAGCGTCCGAAGGGCCGGGAGGGCATGCCATGACGCTCGGCAAGACGCGCATCCTTCTCGCCGACGACCATGCCCTCGTACGCCGTGGGGTCCGCCTGATTCTCGACAGCGAACCCGATCTCGAGGTCATCGGCGAGGCGGCCGACGGCGCGGAAGCACTGAGCCTGGCCGCGGCCGACCCGCCTGACCTGGCCGTACTCGATATCGCTATGCCCCGGATGACCGGCCTGCAGGCGGCCCGTGAGCTCAGCCGCAGCCAGCCGAACCTGCGCATCCTCATCCTGACCATGTACGACAACGAGCAGTTCTTCTTCGAGGCGTTGCGCGTCGGTGCGGCCGGTTACGTGCTGAAGTCCGCCGCCGACCGCGACCTTGTCGAGGCCTGCCACGCCGCCATGCGCGACGAGCCGTTCCTCTACCCCGGCGCGGAGACCGCCCTGATCCGCGAATACCTGGAGCGGGCCCGCACGGGCGCCGACATCCCCGACCGGGCCGTCACCGAACGTGAGGAGGAGATCCTGAAGCTGGTCGCCGAGGGCCACTCGACCCGCGAGATCGCCGAACTGCTCTACATCAGCGTCAAGACCGTCGAGCGGCACCGCTCCAACATCCTGGCCAAGCTGGGCCTCAAGGACCGGCAGGAACTGACCCGGTACGCCATCCGCGCCGGACTGATCGAGCCGTGATGCTGCTCGCGATCCTGGTCCTGCACGCCGCCGCCGCTCTTCTGGCCCCGGCGCTGGTCCGCCGGATCGGCAACAACGCTCTCTACGTTCTCGCGCTCGTCCCCGCGGCCACCTTCACCTGGGCCCTCGTCCGCAGGCCCCCGGTGGCCGAGACGTACCCCTGGGTTCCGCACCTCGGCATGGATCTCGCACTGCGCCTGGGCACGCTCTCGTGGCTCATGCTGCTCATCGTCAGCGGCATCGGCGCGGTCGTGCTGGCCTACTGCGCCCGCTACTTCCCCGACGGCGACCCGAGCCTGGGCCGGTTCGCGGGTGTCTTCCTCGGGTTCGCGGCGGCCATGACCGGCCTGGTGATCGCCGACGACCTCCTTCTCCTGTACGTGTTCTGGGAGCTCACGACCGTCTTCTCGTACCTGCTCATCGGTCACCGGGGCGAGCACGCGGCCGGCCGCCGAGCAGCGATGCAGGCCCTGGTCGTGACGACCGCGGGCGGCCTGGCCATGCTCGTCGGCTTCGTCATGCTCGGGCACGGCGCCGGCACGTACCGCTGGTCCGACATCGTGGCCGGCCCGCTCCCGGCGGGCAGCGCGACCGCCGCCGTGCTGATCCTGGCCGGCGCGCTGTCCAAGTCGGCGATCTTCCCGTTCAGCTTCTGGCTGCCCGCCGCGATGGCCGCGCCCACCCCCGCCTCGGCCTATCTGCACGCCGCGTCGATGGTGAAGGCCGGTGTCTTCCTGCTCGGCCTGCTCGGCCCGCTGCTGGCCCTGACCGAGCCGTGGCGTCCCGTCGCGCTCGTCGCCGGCGCCGTGACATTGCTGCTCGGCGGTTGGACCGCGATGCGCCAGCACGACCTGAAACTGCTTCTGGCGTACGGCACCGTCAGCCAACTGGGCCTGCTGACGATCGCTCTCGGCGCCGCCGGGCGGGCGGCCGCGCTCGCCGGTGCCGCCCTGCTGCTCGCGCACGCCCTGTTCAAGGCCGCGCTCTTCCTCGTGGTCGGCGTCGTCGACCGCCTGACCGGCACCCGTGACCTGCGCGAGCTGAGCGGCCTCGGTCGCCGGATGCCCGTGCTCGCCGCCGTCGCCGCGCTGGCCGTGGCCTCGATGGTGGGCGTGCCGCCGCTGGCCGGGTTCGTCGGCAAGGAGACGCTGTTCGCCGCGTTCGAGCACGACCCGCTGGTGCTGTCGGCCCTGGCCGCCGGTTCCGCGCTGACCGTCGCGTACGGCCTGAGGTTCCTCTGGGGTGCCTTCGCGCGCAAGCCCGGCGTGCAGGCACAGTCCCCGCCCCGGGCCGGGTTCGCCTTCCTCGCTCCCGCCGCGCTGCTGGCGCTCACGGGTCTCGCGGCCGGGATCGGCGCGTCGTGGCTCGACGGCGTCCTCACCCCGTACGCCGATCTGTTCCCCGGCCCCACCGGCGATCACCTCGCGCTGTGGCACGGCTTCAACCTGCCGCTGCTGCTGTCCGGGGTCGTCCTGGCCGTCGGCGGCGCTCTCTTCGCCCTGAAACGGTGGCCCGCCCGCCGCCTGCCCGCCGCCGAGGCGGTCTATCAGCGGTTGATGGCCGCGCTCGATCGGGCCGCCGTCGAGGTCACCGGGGCCACCCAGCGGGGTTCGCTGCCGTTCTCGCTCGGCGTGATCCTGCTGGTCCTGGTGCTGCTGGGGGCGAGCACCCTGCTGCTCACCGGTCCGTGGGAGACCGGCGTACGCCTTTGGGACACCCCTCTGCAGCTCGTGGCGGGGGTCGTCGTGGCCGCCGCCGCGCTGATCGCCGCCCGTTCGCGCCGCCGCCTGACCGCGATGATCCTCGTCGGCGTCTGCGGGTACGGCGTGGCGGTCCTGTTCGTCCTGCACGGCGCGCCCGATCTCGCGCTCACCCAGTTCCTGGTCGAGACGGTCACGATCGTCATGTTCGTGCTGGTGCTGCGCCGTCTGCCGGTGCGGTTCTCGGCGCGGCCGTTGCTGGCCAGCCGGGTGATCCGCTCGACCCTGGCCGTGGCGACCGGGCTCGTCGCGGCGGGCATGGCCTACGTGGCGGTCGGCGGCCGCATCGCCGTGCCCATCTCGGGCGACTTCGCCGAGCCGGCCGTGTCGTACGGCGGTGGACACAACATCGTGAACGTGGCGCTGGTCGACATCCGCGCCTGGGACACCATGGGTGAGATCTCGGTGCTGGTCGTGGCCGCGACCGGCGTGGCCAGCCTGATCTTCCGGCGCACCGGTGCGTTGCAGCGCCGCCGCGCCGAGCGGGGCACCACGCAGGTGCAGCCCGAGCCGGGCCCGTGGCTGCGCGCGGGCGACAACCCGGAGGCCGGCCGCCAGTCGATCATCCTGCAGGTGGTGGCCCGGCTGCTGTTCCACACGATCGTGCTGTTCTCGGTCTACCTTCTCTTCTCGGGCCACAACGCGCCGGGTGGCGGCTTCGCCGGGGGTCTGGTCGCCGGGCTGGCGCTGACCACGCGCTATCTGGCCGGCGGTCGCCGCGAGCTGAACGCGGCCGCACCCGTCGACGCCGGTCTCGTGCTCGGGGCGGGCCTGCTGACCGCGGTCGGCACCGGCGCGGCGGCCCTGCTGGCGGGCGGCCAGGTCTTGCAGAGCGCGCTGCTCGACGTCCACCTGCCCGTGCTCGGGCACATCCACTTCGCCACGTCCGTCTTCTTCGACATCGGCGTCTACCTGATCGTGGTCGCGCTGGTCCTGGAGATCCTGCGCAGCCTCGGGGCCGAGCTCGACCGCCAGCACGACGTCGCCGCACGCGAGGCGAAACGGGCGATCGAACGACAGAAGGAGCCGGTCTGATGACTCCGAATCTCGTCTACGTCGTGGTGATCGGCGTGCTGTTCGCGGCGGGCGTCTCGATGGTGCTGGAGCGCAGCCTCACCCGCGTACTCATGGGAATGATCCTTCTCGGGAACGGTGTGAACCTGTTGATCCTGCTGGGCGGCAAGGCCGGATCGCCGCCGATCGTCGGCTCGTCGCCCCAGGAGGAGATGGCCGATCCGCTGCCCCAGATCATGATCCTGACCGCGATCGTGATCACGCTGGGCATGACCGCGTTCCTGCTGGCCCTCGCCTATCGAAGCTGGGCGCTGTCCGGCCACGACGAGGTGCAGGACGACGTCGAGGACCGCCGCATCATGCAGCTCGCCGAACGCGACGAGGGTTCCGGCATCGACGACACCGAGGATGCCCGATGAACTTCCTTGTCCCGCTGCCCGTCGTGATGCCGCTCTTCGGAGCCGCGCTGACCCTGATGATGGCCCGCAAGCCGCGAGCCCAGCGGGCCGTCAGCCTCACCGTGCTGGTGGCCACCCTGGCCGTCTCATGCGCCATGCTGTGGCTGACCACGACCGGTGAACCCCTCGTCGTGGCGGTCGGCGGGTGGGCGGCGCCGCTGGGCATCGTGCTCATCGCCGACCAGCTCGCCGCGCTCATGCTCGTCGTCTCGTCGGCCGTGACCGTCTGCGTGCTGGTCTATTCGATCGGGCAGGGCATGGCCGACGGGCACGACGAGACGCCGCTGTCGGTCTACCACCCGACATACCTGATCCTGACGGCCGGCGTCACGAACGCGTTCCTCGCCGGTGACCTGTTCAACCTGTACGTCGGGTTCGAGATCCTGCTCGTGGCCAGCTATGTGCTGCTCACCCTCGGGGGCACCGAGAACAGGATCCGCGCCGGGTCGACGTACGTGGTGGTCTCGCTCCTGTCCTCGGTGATCTTCTTGACGGCGATCGGGCTGATCTACGGCGCGACCGGCACGCTGAACATGGCGCAGCTCGCCGAGCGGCTCGACGCGTTGCCCGACGGCCTGCGGCTGATGCTGCAGGGCATGCTGCTGCTCGCGTTCGGCATCAAGGCCGCGGTTTTCCCGCTGTCGTCGTGGCTTCCCGACAGCTATCCGACGGCGCCGGCCCCCGTCACGGCCGTGTTCGCCGGGCTGCTGACCAAGGTCGGGGTGTACGCCATCATTCGCACGGAGACTCTGCTGTTCCCCGGAGGACGGGCCGCGATCGTGCTGCTGATCGTCGGCCTGCTCACGATGGTGGTCGGGATCCTCGGTGCGGTCGCGCAGTCCGACATCAAACGTCTGCTGTCGTTCACGCTGGTCAGCCACATCGGGTACCTGCTCTTCGGCGTCGGGCTGACCACGCAGCTCGGCCTGTCCAGCGCGATCTTCTACGTCGTTCACCACATCACCATCCAGACCACGCTGTTCCTGGCCGCCGGGCTCATCGAGAAACGAGGCGGCAGTACGGCTTTGGACAAGCTCGGTGGCCTGGCCAAACTCTCGCCCCTGCTCGCCGTGCTGTTCCTCGTGCCCGCGCTGAACCTGGCCGGCATCCCGCCGTTCTCGGGCTTCATCGGCAAACTCGGACTCGTACAGGCCGGGGTGGCCGACGGCGGGGTGCTCGCCTGGCTGCTGGTCGCGGGCGGCATCCTGACCAGTCTGCTCACGCTCTACGCGGTGGCGCGCGTGTGGAACCTGGCCTTCTGGCGCACCCCACGCCCGTCGATGCCGTCCGTACGTCTCCCCGCGCTGATGGTCACCCCGACGCTCGCGCTGGTCGTCCTCGGCGTCGCGCTGACGGTTGTGGCCGGGCCGCTGTTCGAAGTCGGCGACCAGGCGGCCGCGTCCCTGCTCTCCCGCGCCTACTACGTCGAGGCCGTCTTCTCCGGGGGTACGCCATGACCCGCGGACGGTGGCGCGACCGCTGCGTGGCCGCGCTCGGGCTGACCCTGATCTGGGTGCTGTTGTGGGGTTCGTTCACGCCCCTGACGTTCATCGGCGGCCTGCTGGTGGCGGTCGTGGTGCTGATCGTCTTCCCGTTGCCGCCGGTCACCTACGCCGGGCGCATCCACCCGGTGGGGCTGCTGCGGTTCGGTTTGAGATTTGTGTACGACCTGGTGATCGCCAGCGCCCAGGTCGTCGTGCTGGCGTTCCGGTTCGGGCACACGCCGGGCAGCGCGATCGTCGCCGTCTCGCTGCGCGCGCCGTCCGACCTCGGTCTGACGTTGACGGCCGAGGCGCTGTCGCTGGTTCCCGGCAGCCTGATCGTCGACGCCGACCGCGAACGCGGAGTCCTCTACGTGCACGTGCTCGGTGTCTCGTCCGCTCTTGAGGCCGATCGTTTCCGCGGCGACGTGCTCGACCTGGAACGCCGCATCATCCAGGCCTTCGGCTCCGCCGCCGAGCGCCGCGTCATCTCCTCGGGGGCTCCGTCATGACCGTCGTCGCCGTCGTCGTCACCACCCTGCTCGCCGCGGGCGCTGTCCTGGCCCTGGTGCGGGTCGTGCGCGGCCCGTCGATCCTCGACCGCATGGTCGCCACGGATGTGCTGCTCGCCGTCATCGTCATGGCGATCGCGGCCGAGGCGGCGTTCTCCCGCGACTCGACCGGCCTGCCCGTGCTCGCGGTGCTGTCCATCCTCGGCTTCACGGGTGCGGTCAGCGTGGCCCGCTTCGCGATCCGCCGCCGTACGGAGGAGACGTCATGAACACCGTGCTCGACTGGATCGCGTACGCCTGCCTGGTGATCGGCGCCCTGCTGAGCCTGTCGGCCGGCGTGGCCCTGATGCGCTTCCCCGACCTGCTCTCCCGCATGCACGCCGCCACCAAACCGCAGGTGCTGGGCCTGCTGCTGGTGCTGCTGGGCTGCGCCCTGCGGCTGCGCGACGCGGTCGACGTGACGACGCTGCTGCTGGTCGCGGTCTTCCAGATGGCCACCGCGCCCGTGGCGGCCCACATGATCGGCCGCGCTGCTTACCGAGCCGGCCAGGCCCGCGCCGACCTGCTCGTCGTCGACGACCTGGCCGACGTAGCCGACCCGGCCAACCGCCGCTGATCGCCGTGGAGCCGCCCATCCCGCCGCCGCCGGACCGTTGGCCTTCGCCCGGCCCGTCCCCGGACCCGTCACCCGACGGCCGGCTGGCCCGCCGGATAGCCGAGTCCCTGGCCGGCCACGACGCCTTCCGCCGCCAGCCCGTGGCCATCCAGGTGCAGAACCGCGTGGCCATCCTGACCGGCTCGGTCGAGAGCCCCGAGATCTACGACGCGCTGGCCCTCCACGTACGACAGACCCCCGGCGTCACCGACCTGTGCGACGGCCTCCTGATCGCCGACGGCGAGGCCCGCCTGCGAGCCGCCCGCCAGTTCGGCGAACTGGCCGCCCACCTGGCCGTGGCCCCTCCCCACCGCCCGATCCGCCGCCGCACCCGCGTCGGCGCCGTCCTGCTCGCCCTGCCGGTGACCGTCGTGCTGATCGAGATCGCAGGCTGGCTGGCCATCCTGTTCGCCATCGGCCTGCTCGCCCTCGCCGCCGACCTGCTGCTCCGCCGCCGGCGGCGATAACCGCACCTTCAGCGCTGATGTCCCGCGTCGTGGCCACGCTGCCGAGCGTCTCGGAGCCGATTGGCTGGACCTCGGAGAAGAACCGGTCAACGTTGCCGTCCTTCGAAGCGAGAGTTTGGTCGCTCGCGGATATCCGCAAAATCCGACAGACTACTGCCAGCCCTTGGGTGAGCGACGATTAGTCCGTGGAGTTCCGAGAACCAGAAAATGAGTATATTCCAGACGCGGACCTGGACGCGGGCGATACGGATCAAGACTCCGGACATGTCGGCGATGGATACTTTCCCATCGACATCCTGCCTACACATCTTGCACCAGATATCGAGTCTGCTTCCACCGCTGTCCCGGCGAACGCCAACGATCTCGACGACCAACGATCGGCCGAACCCGGCTACGGGACAGCCCGGACCGATGATCCTCCTACCCCACCGGAGCATTGGGAGGACCCGACAACCCGGGAGATCTATAACGTGATCGAGACTCTCGACGTCAAGCTTCAGGGATCGGAACACGGACAGGTCGGCACGGCGCACGAGAGAAGCACACCTGAAATGGAAGACTGGCAGATTGAGAAGCCACTGCCGAAGCTTCTTTTCATGCTTGCCGCCGTCGACGACAAGGTTCGAACGCTCTCTGACCCCCGGCTGACCGACGAGGAACACAGCGAGGCAGCTCGGGAAATAGTCGGCGCGCTGAGGACTGTCTCTCACGGCTTGCTCGCCTCACGCCCTGCCTTCCCAGAGATAACCACACCGAGTTCCGAGACGGATGAGTTCTTGGCCGAGCTGGGTCTCCGGATTGACTGGCAGGTGCAGACCCGAGGTCTGTTCTGGCCACCGCCTCGCAAGGACGGCGCTTCGTCGGCCGCCTTGGATCTGCAGTTTCTGTACCGATGCGCTTCGAGGAGTGACCCGGTCAGCTCTGATCAGCTTCGACAAAAGATCCAGAAACTCGAACAGCTCACCGGCAACCTGTTCGACAACTGGACAACATTGGATCGCCGAAGAATCACTGAGGCTCTGAAACAGAAAGACCCCGACTCGCCGACCTCAAGGATCGGTGCGGTGCTCAGCAGCTCGGCGCTTCTCATCTCGCTCATCCAGGGGCCTGGAGCACTGCACGACCTGCCGGGCGACATCGAGAACCTCGGTGGAGACATCGGGTCGGTGGTCAGCGCCGTTATGGCCGGCCTCTCGTGGCTGCTGGACGCATTGATCTCACTAATCCTGCCGCTGGTGACATAGCGGTGGGATTCTTACCCGCAACCGCTTGTTGAGCCGGGAGCCTGAGCGGCGATCACCCGCAGGCCCTCGTGCAGATAGGCGTACCCGGTAGAGCGGCTCACCGTGTTGTCGGCGGCCAGCTGCCGGATCCGGGTGCCGTCGAGCAGCCAGCGCATCACCAGGACCGCCTGCCGGTAACAGCCCAGCCTACGCGTGCCCGCCTTGGTTGCCAGCCGCCGCCGCTCGGCGTGCTGCAGCACGGAAACGAACAACACGGTGGGCTCCGGCACAGGCAGAACAGCGCTGCATGGGGCACTCATAACGACAGAGAGCCCCTGGTGAAGTGAACTGTGAGAGGGACACACTTCCTACCGGGTTCTGCGCCCTCTCGTTGCACCACAGCGGGTCCGGGCGTATCCACACCCGACAGGCGCCGGTCAACTCATAGCACGCGGGCCGTTACTCGGAAAGCCTCAATGGGGATAGGCACGCGGAATGCGGGTCGTGATCTCGTTGCGGAAGGTCTCGATGCGGGTGATGACCTGGCGGCGGCCGACCGTTTGTTCGATGCGGTCGAGGTAGAGGCAGCGGGCCGCGAGCTTGTCGAGGTCGACCGTGAAATACATGGCCATGAGCGGGTTCACGAAGAGGGTGCTCCCGCTGGTGCGGCGGGTGAACTGCACGTTGCCGAATTCGCCGGCGACGGCCGCGGCGATCTGGCCGTTGACGCTGCTCGGGCGGTCGGGGGTGGCGGCCTGAGCATCGGCGACCGCGTCGCGATAAAGGAGCGCTTCACGGCTCGTACCGGGAATGGAAAGAGCGCCGAGATAGCCACCCTCGCGGTCGAGCGCGGCGAGGTTCTCCAGCACCTGCACGTGGTTGACGCCGTCGTTCGCGTCGATGCCGAAACCGAGGCAGGTCACCAGTTTCACCGGCACATCAAGACCGGCCACCGCGCCGACGCTGGTGAGGTCTTCCACGGGCGTGCCGATGCCGTTCTCGTCGCCGCGCAGCAGAATGTCGGTGCCGCCGTCGACGAGCACGATCGCGTCGAGATCCAAGCGGTCGATCAGGCATCGGTACGCCTCCCGCAACGTCTGCACGCCCAGCGGCGGAAAGGCGTACACGGTCGAAGGCAGGTCGTGGGCGGCCAGCCAGCGGGCGAGGGTGCGCTCGGGGAAATACCAGTCGGGGCTGGTCGAGTCGGGCGTCACCGCGACGACGTTGTCGGCGATCCACGATTCCTGGCCGACGAGTTCGAGCTCGGAGAACGACAGGTTGGCCAGGTGCACGTCGAAACCGTTGTCCCAGAGGGAAAGCGCGAGCGGCAGACCGGCGTACACGTCGAAGCCGCCACCCGCCCCGGCGACCAGCACCCGGCGGGAATCGGCGAGGGCGGCGAACAGGGGCGGGATGTTCAGCGAGAACGGCACCGCGCCAATGTAGGGTGCCTCATCAACGCGCGGGGGGCTGGACGACGCCGGGGCCGCCCGTGTGGGGCGTCGGCACGTAGTTGGCGTGCGGCTCCGGCAGCGCGGCGACGCAGGCCGCGGAACAGGCGTTGACGAGCATCGGCAGCACGTCGACCGCGCGGGACAGCGAGCTCCGGCCCCTGAGCGTCGAGGCGAGCGAGATCCAGACCTGGTGCAGTTCGTTCTCGACCGGGCCGTCGCAGACACTGCACGATCGGACCGCCTCCGCGCCCCAGAGGCCGGGGTCGAGCCGGGCCAGGTCGACCTCGGCCACCGGCGTGACCGGCCGCAACCGAGGGAACGGGGGCCGGTGCTTGAAGTTGCCGAACATGACCCGGGTGCTCACCGTGCTGTCGCGCAGACTGGTGCACCGGCTCAGCTCGTACGGGTACCAATGCAGCCGGTGTGAGGTGTAGGGCTCGAACGTCTCGAGCCGGGTCATCCGCCCGATCTCGGGTGGGAGCCGCACCAGATTGGTGCCGTAGAGCACGAGGTGCCGCACCTCGGTCAGCTCGGCCACGGTCGGGGGCAGTGTCACGACCTGCCGGCGTTCGGCCGCGCTGAGCTCGACGAAGGGCTTGAAGACCGGACGCCCGTCGGCCGCCGCCTCGTCGATCAGCTCCAGCAGGTGCAGCCAGCCCGGGGCCTCGACGTCCTGCCGTTCGGCGTGAAAGTCCACCTCGGAGGGGCGAGTCGCGGACGAGTAGCCGACACATTGGCAGCTATCCCTCGACGGCTCCGGGCCGGACGGGCCGGACGCTCCCGCGAAGCGGTTGGGGAAGACTCGGGGCTCCATGTCGGTGAGTGTAGGGCGGCACGATCAACAAATATCGACCTCGGTCGAATTCTTGTAGAGTCGGGACCGAGCGATCACGGGGAGGTACCGAGATGTCACTGCCCGCTCTGCCGCTGCCCAGCGAGGACGTGCAGCCGTTCGACCCGCCACCCGAGTACGCGGACCTGCGCTCCAGCGGCGAAGTGATCCGGGTGGCCTGCCCGACCGGGCTCGACGCCTGGCTGGTCTCCGACTACGCCGGGGTGCGCGAGGTGCTCGGCGACGGCCGGCGGTTCTCGGCCCGCCCGGGGCAGGCGTCCCACATGCTCGCCTCGTACGGTCCGGACGCGCCGGTCGACAACTTCACCCGCTGGGACGGTCCGGAACACATCCGGATCCGGCGCAACTTCGCCCCGCAGGTCACGCACGCGCGCCGGCTCGCCGAGCTGTGGCCCCTGGTCGAGCGGATCACCGACGAGGCGATCACGGCCATGCTCGCGTCGCCGCAGCCCTATCCGTTGCACAGCCGCTTCTCGACCTCGATCACGACGTCGGTGATCGCCGAGCTGATCGGGGTGCCACCCGCCGAACGTCACCTGCTGGGCCAGGCCGCCGGCGCGTTGTTCACGACCTCGACCACGCCGCAGGAGCTTCGCGAGGCGTTGACCCCCCTCTACACGTACCTCTATCAGGCCGTGGCGACCCGCCGCGTCCAACCGGGCGACGACGTGCTCAGCCGCATGATCGAGCACAGCGCCGACAGCGACCGCCCGCTGACCGACGGCGAGTTGACCGAGATGAACGCGGCCCTGCTCGTCGCCGGCTTCGACACGACCGCATCGATGATCACCCACGGGCTGGTGACCCTGCTGAACAAGCCGGGCGAGTGGGAGAAGCTGGTCGCCGATCCCGACGTCGCCACCTCGGCCGCCGACGAGCTGGTGCGCTACCTCGGCGTCGGCACGGGCCTGCTGCGCCAGGCCACCGAGGACACCGAGATCAACGGCCAGAAGATCAAGACCGGCGAGTACGTGGTGGTGGCCGTGCAGTCGGGCAACCGGGACCCCGCCCTGCACGCCGACGCCGACGCGCTCGACGTCGCCCGCAAACCGGGGCCGCACCTGGGCTTCGGGCACGGCGCGCACGCCTGCGTGGGTCAGCAGATCGCCCGCATGGAGCTGACCACGGTGCTGCGAGCCTTGGCCACCCGGGTGCCGACGCTGCGGGTCGCGGTGCCGCTCGACTCGCTCCGATGGAAGACCGACTCGGTCGTACGAGGCCCGGTCGAACTGCCGGTGGCCTGGTCATGAAGGTCACCGTCGATCGCGACCTGTGCATCGGGGCCGGGAACTGCGCCCTCACCGCTCCCGCCGTCTTCGACCAGGACGTCGAGGAGGCGGTCGTGATCCTGCTCGACGAATCGCCACCCGAGTCAGAGCTTGTCGCCGTACGCCAAGCGGTCGACCGCTGCCCCGCCGCCGTGATCCAACTACATCCCTGAGTTCTGCCGTCTCATGAGGTAGGCCGCGACGCAAATTGTCAGACGAAGCGCGGAACACATCCCACCCAACACGAACAGGAGCACCCCTTCACCGAGCCCGCCGCGTCGGGCGATACCGAGGCCTGCGCTGAAGGGCAAATCCGCAGTGTCGCGTTCGGCAAGTGATAGACCTCAATCAGAGGCCGAAGCGGAACGTTCATCACAGTGCGCGGTCAGCACACAGTCGCTGCGCCTCCGTGTCTTGTTCGGTCGCCGGAGGGGACACTTGGATCATAACGACGGAGGCGTTGTTTCCGAGGAGGCCCGGGGAGCGATCCGGTTCGACCTGTTCGAGCCGACCCGGTCGTACTCCGGCCCAGCATGGGCCGACGACGTGCTTCTGTCCTGGGCTGCGGCCAACCCGGCCACGTTCGTGGCGCTGCAACGGATCGGCCGGTCCTCGACGGCCGACGTCACCCTCGCCGTCGACGACGCGATCGGCGGCCGCATTCCACCCGTCGACCTCGTGCGCCATCGCTGCCGCACCCTGATCGACGACGTCGAGGAACAGTGGCCTTCGAAAGCCACCACACCCAGCCACCACCCCGGTCGGCGGGCTGACCTCGGTCATCTACCGTTTCCGGGTGCCATTGCTGAATCACCTGCGCCCGTCTCGGGCTGTTCCGCTGGTCGTCGCGCTGACGGCCGCCCTGCTCGCCGGTTGCAGCGAGCCGGGGGCGACTGCCGCCGCGCCGGCCTCGTCGGCCCCGGTAGCCGCGCCCTCGCCCACAGAACTGCCGCCCATGGACGCCGTGAAGGCCGGCCTGCAGCGCCTCGCCGGCTCGACGTACAGCTACACCGTGACCGGCGATTACTGGCGCGGTCAGAAGTACAGCGCCTCGGGCAGCCACGATGCGAAGGCCCGTAAGGACAGCCGGTCGTACAAGATCTCGGGCGGACCGGAAGCGACGTCGCGCAAGGTGATCGTGATCGGGGACGACAGTTACGCAAGCGCTGACGGCGCGAGCCGCTGGACGCACGCGGATCTGACCCGGCTGAAGCCGACCAGCGCCGTCCGTTTCGCCGATCCGAAGGATCCGGGCGGACTCAACCGTCTGCTCGCGGCCCTCCACTCGGCACGGGCCGGCGCTCCCCGCTCCTATGAGGGTTCGGCTCGCCTCGAGGTCACCCGCGACGCGCTCACCTATCTGCCGCCGGGTGCGCCGATCTTCCGCTTCGCGCAAGGCGGGCAGTGGGCGAGTTACACGGTGACCATGGACGCCAAGGGCGACATCACCTCGATCAAGTCTGGCTTCGAGACCGCGGACGGCGGTGTCCTGAGCACCACGACCACGTTCAGCCGCATCGGTCAGCCGGTGCGGATCGTCAAGCCCACCCGCGTGACGGAACTGCCGTCCTCGCAGTACAGGAAGTAGGCCGTTCCGCCGACCCTGTTCAGGATCCGTCAGGGCGACAGTTTTGTCGGGCATTTACGTTGATAGTCAGAGAAGGGCGTTTATTCCTACGGTGGGGTGGTCGACAGCACCTACCGAAGGAGAGCGCGAATGCTCAGGAGAATCGGCGCGACCCTCGTAGCCGTGATCGCGATGACGTTGGCCGTCGCGGCGCCGGCGCAGGCCGCCACCGCGCGCTACTACAGCGGCGGCGAGGTCGATCAGATCGTCGAGAACTTCACCGCGGCGGCCGGGGCCGCGAAGCTGCACTGTTTCGTGGCCGACACGGTGAAGAAGATGAAGAAGGCCAAGTCGAAGGGCGGCCTGCCCGCGGTGGCGGCCCTGTCCGCCGAGATCAGCGCCAAGATCGCCGACACCAAGGGGGCGTGCAAGGGGGTCTGGCAGTTCCTGGGCGCGGCGACGTGGACGGCCCTCCACGGCCGGGACGGCGCTCCGGTCTGGATCGAGGACCTCTCCTACACGGACAAGTGCGGCATCATCAGCAAGAAGATCAACTACATCTACCGGATCGGCCCGTCCCCGTCGGAGACGACCGAGTTCACCGGCAGCGTGAAGGTGATCTGCTCCTTCTCGCTGTGAGACGAGCTCATTGTGAGACGAGCCTGGTGAGGGGCGTTTCGGCGCCCCTCACGGGCCGCAGGATCCGTCGGCGCCGAGCGGGCCCAGCATGAACTCCGGTTCGCCGGCCGGGAACGTACCGAAGACGCACGCCTCGCCGGTGGACGCGCTGAAGACCGGCCCGGTGTCCACGACGATCTTCGTCAGGCCGGCCTGCCGGAGGGCCCCGTCGATCTCCGACGCCTCGGGAGTGCGGCCGGTGCCCGCGGCCACCAGCGAGAAGGTGACCGCCAGAAGCTGGACGCAGGCCTCAGCACCGGGGACGGCCGCCTCGGGGACCGGAGCGCGCTGGGGCGTCGGACGATATTGCTGGGCCAGCGCGTGCAAAGCCCGCTGGCGTGGATCGTTCAGGTCGACCGAGGCCGACGGGTCGGGCATCAGCGGCGCCGGGCCCCGGGCACACGAGACCGCACCGAGGCGTGTCGAGCCGGGGGCCAGCAGGGAAGGGTCGACGGCCCGCGGAACGGGGGCGGCCGGGGCAGCGACAACGCTGGGGGCCGAGACAACGGGCGAGGACGGCGAGGCACACCCGGCCAGCAGGATCGCTGAGGCCACCAGGCACCATCGTCCACTCCCCACGCTCAGAACATAGCAAGGGCGACCGAGCTGCCCGAAAGAATGCGTACGACCATGCACCCCAGCCTGGTTCAACAGATCCAGCAGTAGAGGGCGCCGCCGGCCCGTACGGCTTTGCGGGCCTGGGCGGCGACCTCGCCCAGGATCTCGCCGGCGTCCTCGATGGCCTGCTCGCCCTCCGCGGTCTGCAGGTCGTTCCACTGCTCGGCGGCCCGGTTCACCGTGGCCGCGTCGGCCTGGGCCAGCGCGGCCGTCAGCGCGGCCGGCACCCGCAGCACGAGCGGCTCGTCGTCGGGGCTGACCACGTCGGGGCCGCCGCTGGTGAACAGCTCGTCGAGGTCGTGCCCGGTCAGGATGCTCTCCCATTCGGCGAGGGCCGACCAGACGTCGAAGTTGCCCAGCTCGAGCGGTTCGAGCTCCGCCCGGGGACCGCCCCGCGCCACGGCTGCGGCGGCGGCATCATCGGCCACGACGAAGAATTCGATGATGGTGCTCATAGGACAATCATGGTCCACGCCGCAACGGTCACATCAATTGCCATCGTACGATCGGATGCTCGGGGTCGGGGCCCAGGGCGAGCAGTCCCGGCTGCGACACGGCGAAGACGACCGTACGCTCCTCGGCTCCTTCGGTGAATCCGGCGGAGCACGATTCGACGGGGTACGCCACCGAGCCGTCGAGCTGCACCAACGCGAACTCAGCCAGCGGCAGGGCGGCCGAACCGCGCTGCACGCTCACGTTCACGGGAACCGTCAGCAGCGGACCGGGCGCGCACGCGGCGGTTCCGGCGGAGATCCGGCCGGGCGTCACTCGTACCTCGGTGTTTTTGTTCTCGAGGGTGGCGGTTCGGCCCGCCGTCATGGTGAGGGCGTCCGGGTCGGCGGCTCGCAGCGGGCCGGGGCCGAAAAGCATCTCGACGGCCGCCGCCGTCCGGGCCGAGGCTTCGGGATCCGCCGGTGCCGCGTACGGGTTCTGCGGATGGTTCCGGTGCAGCGACCAGCCGATCACGACAGCGTGGACGGCGAGGAGCAGGAAGACCAGCAGAACCAGGATGGGTCGTACTCGTGGGGCGGTCGCCGCCCGGCGTCGCTGGTCGGCGTCCCAGTCCTCCACGCCCTACCTCCAAAGCTCGCGAAGACCACCGTCGATACGAGGCGGCGGCGCAAGATCATCTCACCTGGCCGGGCGGGAGGACAGGGTGGGTCGGTTGAATATGCGGTGGCGTCCAGGAAAAAACGGCGTCTGGGGCCCCTCTGGTCAACACAAAATCCCGGTGGCTGGCCCCTCGAACGCGTTCGAGGCCCCGACATCAAGGATCAGCCGAACGATCAGACAAGGGGAAGGCCCAATTTGCGCGCCCTGGCCCAGCCGGCCGCCGAGCCGGGCGTGGGCACCGGGGAGCTGGTGCGCACCAGCCGGGCATCCTGCGCCGCCCGCTGGTCCTGGTTACCGGCGCGGCAGCGGGCCGATCAAATCGGCCGACCGGCATTTGATAGTTCGAGGAACCACAGGCATTGATTAAGCATCCACATCAGACGGTTTCGAAGAGAAGAAGCACCGGCGCGTACGGTGCCGGTAGTGACGGGGAGATGGGCGGTGCTGTTCGACGTCGCTCGGCCGAAGCCCCACCCGCAACCGTATCGGCGGGCGGCCGAACTGCTCGGCCTGGCGCCTGGCGCGTGCATCGCCGTCGAGGACTCCGCGGCTGGAATGGCGAGCGCCTGGGCGGCGGGTGCGGCCGTGATCGCCGCGTCGAGCGGGCAGGACCTGCCCGATCTCGAAGGCGCGCACCGTCGGCGGAGTCTGGTGGGCGTCGGTGTTTCCGATCTGCGAGGCTGCGTACGTGATTCTGCGCGTCGGACCGGATGAGCGGGAAGCGTTCGCGGCGGCGGCTCGGCGGTTCGGCGACGGGGATGCGGGGGTGGCGGGGTTCGCTCGGTCGCCGGGGGCGCTCGGTTTCGTCGCCGTGGAAGCGTCGGAGGTCGAGGGGTGGTGCTACGGCTATCTGATGGCCCGCCCCGACGGGACGAGCATGGCCTACCTGCACAACCTCGAAGTGGCCTCGGAGCACCGCGGACGGGGTCTCGGACGCGAGCTGCTGCGTTCGTTCATGACGGCCGCCCGCGAAGCCGGCGCCGACAAGCTGTTCCTGACCACCGGCGCGGCGAACATCGTGGCGCGCGGGCTGTACGAGTCGATGGGCGGCGGCCTGGCGACGCAGGGGCCGACGGTGAGCTACTGGTTCTCGATGTAGTCGCGGTTGTGGTAGATGAGGTGTCCGCCGGGCACGCCGAGCAGGACGGCGTGGATCTCGGCGATGACAACGGTCGACGTGCCGACCGGGACCGTACTCAACGGGGTGCCGCGCAACGAGGCCGACGCTGTGGTCAGCACGGGTTCGCCGGTGGGGAGCTGGTCCCAGCCCTGGTCGGCGGTGAAGCGGGGGCCGCCGGGGCCGGCGAACGCCCGCGCCAGAGCTATCGAGCCGGGGCCGAGCAGGTTCACGACGAAGCTGGGCGCGTCGAGCAGCGCGCGGGCCGACGCGGAGCCCATCACCGAGAACGACAGGGCGGGCGGGTCGGCCGAGACCGAGGCGACGCTGGACGCCGTGAGGCCGACCGGGCCGGGTGCGGTGATGATCGCCAGGCCGGTCGGGTGGCGGCGGAAGGCGGCCTTGAACTGCTCGGCCACCGCGGTCTCGAGACTGCTGAACACGCGGCGAACCGTAGAACATGAAGCTTACTTCAAGTCAAGGTGTGCAGGACCGTGATCGTCAGCAGGGCGGGCACGCAGGCGAGCGTCGACAGGAAAATGGCGTCGCGGGCGAGGATGAGCCCGGTGCCGAAGCTCTGGGCATAGAGGAAGATGTTCTGCGCGGTCGGCAGGGCCGCGAGCACGGTCACGGCGTACGTCTGGGCCGGTGTCAGCCGCAGGGCCAGGGCCAGCAGGAACGCGAGCACCGGCATGATCACGGTCTTGAGGACGGCGGCGGTGACGGCCGGGCGGCGGTCGGGGCCCGGCTCGAGGACGCGACGGCCCGACAGCGACAGGCCGAAGACCAACAGCACCACGGGTACGGCGGCCTGGCCGATCGCGGCGACGGGCTGGGTGATCACCGTGGGCAGCGATACACCGGTCACGGCGAGGACCACGCCGAGGGCGACGGCTACGGTCAGTGGGCTTCGCAGAGGTGCGGTCAGTGACGTACGCCAGGAAGTGTGACCGGTCGTGACGAGCTGGAGAAGCGTCAGGGCGACGGGCGTGATGATCAGCAACTGGAGCAGGACGATCGGCACGACCAGAGCCGTGTCGCCGAGCACGTAGGTGGCGACGGGGATGCCGACGAAGGTCGCGTTGGTGTAGCCGGAGGCGAGGGCGCCGACGATGCGCGTGCCGGGGTCACGGCGGCGGGTGGTCAGCGCGTGCAGGCCGAAACAGAGAAGCGCGGCGGCGGCCGAGACGATCAGCGGCTGGGTGAGAAGTGCTCGCGGATCAGAGTCGGCGGCGTCGCTGAACAGCAGGCAGGGCGTCAAGACCGTGTACGCGAGCCGGCCGGCGACGGTCTGGGTCTCGGCGGGCAGCCGGGCCCAGCGCCCGGCCACCCAGCCGACCAGCACGATCACGCCGATGACCGCGAATCCGGAGAGTGCCGAGATCATCGGGGGTGACGCTACGGCAAGGACGGAATGTCCGCAGGGAACGGGCCGGGACGCGGCGGCTCGCTCAGCACCGGCCGCCCACTCAACGGCCCGCCGCTCAGCGGCCCGGGCTCAGCGGACCGGGCTCAGCGGACCGGGCTCAGCGGACCGCGGCGATCTCCCGCTCGATCGCCGACGTGAGCTCCTCGGCGTCGGGGGTGACGGTCGGCGCGAACCGGCCCACCATCTCGCCGTCGCGGGAGATCAGGAACTTCTCGAAGTTCCACCGCACGTCCTCGTCGCCGGCCAACTCGGCGTAGAGCGGGTGACGGTCGTCGCCGAGCACGCTGATCTTGGAGAACAGCGGGAACTGCACGTCGAAGGAGCTGCGGCAGAACTCGGCGATCTCCTCATCGGTGCCCGGCTCCTGGCCGGCGAAGTCGTTGGCCGGGAAGCCAAGAACGGAGAAGCCCTGGTCGCGGAGCTGCTCGTGCAGCTTCTCGAGACCGTCGTACTGCGGGGTCAGGCCGCACTTCGACGCGACGTTGACCACGAGCAGCACCTGGCCGGCGTACGCGTTGAGCGTGGTGCTCTCGCCGGTGATGGTCCGCAGCGGAATCTCCTGGATCGCCGTCATGGCTGTCTTCGCTCCCTCAGTCTTCGGAAACTGAACGGTACATCCGCGCCCGCGCGGGTATCGGACCGGGCGCGTCGACCTGGCCGAGGGATGCCCAGCTCATTGCCAATACTGCTATCTGGCCGGTTCGCTGTCGGGCCCGCCGGTGACGCGAGTCAATGCCGACCTCGACGAGATCCCGGCGAACCTGGCGGCGTACGCCGGAATGGGAACTGTGACGAGCCGCCGGGTCACTCGGCGCGACGAGGGGACGACCTTCGAGGCGTCCTGTTACACCGATCCGCTCGCGCTGGAGCACCTGACGGGAAGCTGGCGCCGGGCGGTGGAGCACTTCGGCGAGTGGGAAGCGCCGGTGCAGTTGCGGTGGACGACCAAGTTCGGTGACGTGGACGGATTCGTGGGGTTGAGGCACAACGGGCGTACACGGGTGCGGTTGAGCGTCAACTGCCTGCCGGTGACGACACGGATGGAGGGTGGCACGAGCCCGCTCGCCGACCGGCTCGCGGCGCTGCGACGGCTAGCCCTGGACGGCTATCCGGTGGGGTTGACGATCGCGCCGATCATCCCGGTCGACGACTGGCAGCGCCACTACGGCGAGTTGCTCGACGCGGTGGCGGCCACCGTCTCGGACGTCCCCGGGCTCGATCTCACCGCCGAGCTGATCACGCACAGGTTCACGCCGGGCAGCAAGGAGGTGCTGCTCGGCTGGTATCCGCGCACCCGGCTCGAAATGGACGAGCAGGCCCGCAGCCGCAAGCACGGCAAGTTCGGCGCGGTGAAGTACGTCTATCCGCCCGAGATCATGGCCGAGCTGCGCGGCTGGTTCGAGTCGTCGATCGCCGCACGCCTGCCGGCCTGCCGCATCCTCTATTGGACCTGAGCTTCTTGATCCTGAGCCGGGCCGGGCGCGCGGTGGCGAGCAGAACGTCAGGACCTGAGCGGCGCCGGGTGCAGCCGTCGGCAACACGCCGGTGGGCGGCTCAGGCCCGGAACGTCATTCGCGGCGCGGGGTGTCGGGGCCGCTCGGGCCGGGGACGTCGCCCGGCATGCCGGAGTCGTCCGGGTGGTGCTCGGGGATCCGGGCGGGCGCCGGCCGTTCGGCGCGGTCGGGCAGGTCGGTCAGGTCGAGCGGGCGTTCGAACTCGGGCTGGGCGTTCGGTTCACGAACAGACATGTCAGCCTCCTTCGGCTCAACCCATGACGTACCCGGTCGTCACGCACCCATGCGCGGGCTGACAAATGCAAACACTGCAAACGCTTGCTTTGGACATAGACAGATTTCTATCGTCACTGTGGTAAGCGCTTTCCTGCATACGGATCGCCCGCGTGGGTGGCAGGCCCGCGGCTCGGACAGCCGCGGACTCGAGGCAACCGTTCGTGGTGGCAGCGCCCATTCTGCGAACAGGAGCGACGATGAGACGAACAGGCAGACGCGCCCTCATGGCCCTCACCACGGGGGCCGTGGGCGCCGCGATCGTGGTGGCCCTCCCCCTGCCCCAGGCCTCGGCGGCGGCGGTCGGCACCGCCACCGGCTACGCCTCCAGCAACGGCGGCACGACCGGCGGCAACGGCGGGGCCACCGTACGAGCCACCACCGGCACCCAGATCCACCAGGCACTCTGCAGCCGCGCGAGCAGCAGCACGCCGATCACGATCGAGGTCTCGGGCACGATCAACCACGGCAACACGACGAAGGTCTCGGGCGACAGCTGCAACACGGCCGCCGACAGGATCGAACTCAAGGAGATCAGCAACGTCACGATCATCGGGGTCGGCAGCGGCGCGGTCTTCGATCAGCTCGGCATCCACATCCGGGACTCGCGCAACATCATCATCCAGAACGTGACCGTACGGAACGTCAAGAAGTCGGGCTCGCCCACCTCCAACGGCGGTGACGCCATCGGCATGGAGAGCACCGTCCGCAACGTGTGGGTCGACCACGTCACGCTGGAGGCCTCGGGCGGCGAGTCAGAGGGCTACGACGGACTGTTCGACATGAAGGACGACACGCAGTACGTCACGTTGTCGTACAGCACCTTGCGCAACTCGGGCCGGGGCGGGCTCATCGGGTCGAGCGAGAGCGACACCGGCAACGGCTTCATCACGTTCCACCACAACAGATACGAGAACATTGATTCCCGTACGCCGTTGTTGCGCGGCGGCATCGCCCACATCTTCAACAACTACTACTATGACTTGCACGAGTCGGGCATCAACTCGCGAGCCGGAGCCCGCGCGAAGGTCGAGAACAACTACTTCGAGGACTCGAAGGACGTGCTGGGCACGTTCTACACCGACCAGCCCGGATATTGGCAGGTCGCCGGCAACGTCTTCGACAACGTGACCTGGTCGAGCCCCGGCGACGACAACCAGCCGGCGGGCCCGAACCCCACCTCCAACACGAGCGTGAGTGTCCCGTACTCGTACCGTCTCGACGGCGCCTCCTGCGTACCCGCGTTGGTGCGGCAGACGGCCGGGGCCAACACCGGCATCCGTACGTCGGACGGAAGTTGCACGCCGACCAACCCGACCACGCCGCCGCCGTCCACTCCGCCGCCGACCACGCCTCCTCCGACCACTCCCCCGCCGACCACTCCCCCGCCGAGCGGAACGAACCTGAGCCTCAACGCGGGCGCGGACGGTTCGAGCAAGGCGAGCGGCACCAGCTACGGCAACGTGAAGGACGGCAACCAGAGCACGTACTGGTCCCCCAGCGGCTCGACCGGCTCGATCTCGATCAAGTGGGGTTCGGCCACCACGATCGCCCGCATCAACATTCGCGAAACCACGGGCGCGATCAGCGCTTATCGAGTCCTGAACGCCGACACCGGTGCGGTCCTCAAGTCCGGCAGCGGCGCGGGCGTCATAATCTTCACGGCCACCTCGCTGAAGAAGGTCACCTTCGAGATCACCGCCGCCTCCACCGCACCCCGGGTCACCGAGTTCGAGACCTACACAAGCTGACCGGTACGCCGCAGGCGCACCCGGCGCAGGCGGACCTCCTCTGTCGGGGAGGTCCGCCTGTCACCGTTCTGAACAGCGGGGACGCGGGCACGTTCGGACACCCGTGGCGAAAGTCGCCGCCGACCGATCGGCGCGAGAGAACGTGCAGCCGGCCCGGTCGCACGTCGCCGCCGGTCGATCAGCGCGAGAGAACGCTCAGCCGGCCCGGTCGCACGTCCCCGCCGGTCGATCAGCGCAGGAGAACGTTCAGCCAGCCCGGTCGCACGTCGCGACCGACCGATCAACGCGGGCGCGGGAACGTGTTGATGTCCCAGCCGGCCGGGCGGGTCAGCACCTTTTCGAGCGCGGTGGCGACGATGCGGGCATCGTCATCGGTCATCTGGGCTGTGAAGTGGCGGCGGATCGCGTCGAGATAGATCGGCGCGGCCGACCGCAAACGTTTGCGGCCCTCTTCGGTGATGACCGCCCAGGCCGAACGTTTGTCCTCGGGGTTGAGCTCGCGCGCGACCAGGCCGGCCTCGACGAGCTGGTCGACGACCCGGCTGGCGCGCGTGCGGCTGACCACCGCGACCTCTCCGAGCTCGCCCATGCTCAGCCGTCGAGCGGGGGCCGAGTTCAGCTCGAGCAGCACGTCATACCACGTCAGGGGCAGGCCGCAGGCGCTCTGAAGCTCCTTGTCGATCCGCGGGACCAGCGCCGCGTGGACCCTCAACAGCCCCGCCCAGGCGGCAGTGCCGATATCGCTGCCGGTGTCGCTCACCACCCCACCCTACCAACTCTTGTGCGTGCGCACGCATCAGAGTAGAAATGTGTGTGCGCACGCATTAGCCATCAGAAAGGAACCTGTCATGACCAAGCTGCTGCACATCTCCGCCTCCCCTCGCGGCGAGCGCTCCGAGTCGCTGGCCCTCGCCGGAACCTTCCTCGAGGCGGTGCGCGAGGTTTCCCCCACGACCGAGATCGAGGAATACGACCTGTGGGACGGCACCCTCCCCTCGTTCGGCTCCGACGCCGCGGCCGCCAAGATGGCCGTCTTCGCAGGCGAGCAGCCCCGGGGTGCCGCCGCCGAGGCCTGGTCCGCCGCGATCGCCACGTTCCGCCGCTTCGACGCCGCCGACCGCTACCTGTTCACAGTCCCCATGTGGAACGCCGGAGTTCCGTACATCCTCAAGCAGTTCATCGACGTGATCAGCCAACCCGGCCTGGTCTTCGGCTTCGACCCCGACGCCGGCTACACAGGCCTGCTCCACGGCAAACGAGTCGCCGTCGTCTACACAAGCGCCGTCTATGGCCCCGGTCGCGCCCCCGCCTTCGGCGCCGACTTCCAAACCCCATACTTCGAAGACTGGCTCCGCTGGACCGGCATAGACGACATCCGCACCGTCCACTTCCGCCCCAACCTGGCCACCGCCGACGCCCCCACCGCCCGCCGCCTGGCCCACTCCCAGGCCCGAGACCAGGCCAAACTCTTCCTATAACCCCGCCGAGACGGCAGCACCTCACGCCGCGCCGGTAGCTGCCCCGCCGGAACGCTTGCCGCGACCGCCGACCAGTGCCCGACGACGACGCGGCAGGCTGCTCCCCGCGGCTTCCCAGGGCGGGCCTCCGTCGCGATCCACCCAGACAGACCGGCGTCGCGGTTCACCCAGACAGACCAGGATCGCCATCCGCCCAAACAGGCCGGCGTCGTGGTTCGCCCAGTGCCGCTGGCTGCGCTGACAAGTGCTCACGCCGAGCCGAAGGACAGGTCCCGGCTTCGGGACTACGAATCCAGGAGTACCTGCCCCTCGAAACCCCATGATCAATCCGAGTTCCAGGTTGTAGACCCCTCGATCGCGTTCGAGACACCTGCTTAAGAAAAGCAAGAACGATCAAGCAGCCAGGGGCCAAGTTCCTGGTTCCTGGTGCTGGTTCCGGTTCCGGTTCCGGTTCCGGTGGTGGTTCCGGTTCTCGTGGTGGTTCTGGTTCTCGTGGTGGTTCTGGTTTCTGACGAGACGGGCTGGTTTCTGACAGAGACGGGCAGGCTGAGGGTCGCCCTGCCGCCGATGGTCGGCGGCGGGTCATGCGACCGCGGTGACCAGCATCCCTGCCCGGGCCTGAGCGTGCTTGGGGGCTGCGAGCTGGGACTTGCCCGTCGCGCGAATCGGGGTAATTCTGCCTATGATCCGGCCATGACCTCGGGTTATGCGGTGGAGGACTGGGAGAGCTTCGCCGTTGCCCAGGTTGGTGCGGCGGCCGCGCTGGCGGGGCTGATCGTGGTGGCAGCCTCGATCAACATCGAGCGGATCATCAGGCTGCCGGTCATTCTGAAACGGCTCGGGGCGACGCTGGCCCAGTTCACCGGGATCCTCGCGGTGAGCAGCCTGCTGCTGGTGCCAGGGCAGGATCACCGGCTGCTGGGCATCGAGATCGCGATCGTGGGCACCGGCATCGCCGCGCTGATGTACTTCCAGCACAGCTTGCGCGCCGCCGAGCGGCCCTACCGGGGAGCGGCGATCATCGCCGTCACGTCCGGCATCCTGGCCGCGCTGATGATCGCGGTCGGGGGCGTGGGTTATGCGACCACCTCGATCGGAGGTTTGTACTGGATGGTGCCGGGCGTTCTGATCGGCTTCGGCATCGGCCTGGTCAACGCCTGGGTCGCCCTGGTCGAAATCCTGCGCTGAAGCCTCATCCAGGGCTGCCCGACCGGTCCCGCGCCGCCAAATCGGTCGCGGAGACCGCGACAGCACGGATCAGGACATACCAGCTCGGAACAAACACAGACCCCAACGGAAGAAACCGGGACTACACAGGCCGGGCAGCACAGGCCGGGCAGCACAGGCTAGAACAGCGCGAGCAGAACAGCGCGAATCAACAGCGGCCGGGGCGCCGCAGACCACGGAATCCGCGCCGGGCCACCCGACGAGGGCCTACGCACCGTTACCGGGTGACGGGGTCTGGCTGAGGCATCAGGTTGTCGGTGCAGACAGGAGATCGCTTTCGGTTCTAGGCTCAGGGCGGTCACGTGCTCGCGGCAACGCCCGCCCCCGGTGTTCCCCTGGCGCTTGCGATCGTGGCCGGCGGGTGAGGGGTGGCGTAATGAGGGAGCATCGGTGAGCGGCAGTGGGCTGCTGGGGCGGCAACGGGAGAACGAGGCGCTGACCCGGCTGGTGCACACCGTTCGGGACGGCAGCAGCCAAGTTCTGGTCGTGCGGGGTGAGGCCGGCATCGGGAAGACGGCCCTGCTCGAGGCGATGGTCGCGGAGGCGTCCGGTTGCCGGGTCGACCGGGCGGCGGGTGTCGAGTCTGAGATGGAGCTGCCCTACGCCGGGTTGCATCAGCTCTGCGGTCCGCATCTCGATCGGCTGGCCCAGCTTCCGGGCAAACAGCGCGAAGCCCTCGGTACGGCGTTCCGGCTGCGCTCGGGAGCCACGCCTGATCCGATTGTCGTCGGGCTGGCCGCGTTGACGCTGCTCAGCCTGGTTGCCGAGAGCGAGCCGCTGATCTGTCTGGTCGACGACGCGCAGTGGCTCGATCAGGCGTCAGCCGACGCGCTGGAGTTCGTCGCCCGCCGCCTCGCCGCCGAGCCGGTCGGGATCGTTCTGGCCCTGCGGGACGGCCCGGAGCCGCGCTTCGACGGGTTGCCGACCAGCCAGATCACCGGACTCGACCATGATGACGCGGCCGCCTTGCTCGACTCGGCGGCGCCCGGTGGGCTCGATCCCCGGGTGCGGGAGCGGATCCTCGCCGAGTGCCACGGCAACCCGCTCGCCCTGCTCGAACTGCCGCGTGGGCTGACCCACGCCGAGTTGGCCTTCGGCGGTGCCGCCGAGTCGGAGACGACTCCCTTGGTGCAGCGGCTGGAGCGAGAGTTCCTGCGCCAGTTCGCCCCGCTCCCGCCCCGGATCCGCCGCCTGTTGCTGGTGGCCGCCGCCGAACCGGTCGGTGACCCGGCCCTGCTGCTGCGAGCCGCCGCCCGGCTGGGCATCCGCGCCGACCCGGCGACGGCACCGAACGGGGACGGAAGCGCCGACGAAACTGCGGGGCTGGTCTCGATCGGCGACAGGGTCCGGTTCCGGCATCCGCTCGTCCGTTCCGCGATCTACCGCGCCGCCGGACTGGCCGAACGCCGCGAAGCCCACCGCGCCCTGGCCGACAGCACCGACCCCGAAACCGACCGTGAACGCCGCGCCTGGCACCTGGCCCGAGCCGCCGTGGGCCCCGACGAAGCCGTAGCCGCCGAGCTGGAACGCTGTGCCGACAGCGCAGCCGTCCACGGCGGTATCGCCGCGGCCGCCGCTTTCCTCGACCAGGCCGCCGCCCTGACTCCCGACCCGACCACCCGTGTACGTCGTTCCCTGGCCGGCGCCCAGGCCAAGGCTCACGCCGGCGCCTTCCGCGACGCCCTGGCCCTGCTCGCCACCGCCGAGTCGGGCTCCCTCGGTCAGGCCGAACGAGCTCACGTGGAGGTGCTGCGGGCCCAGATCTCGTTCGCCGCCGAACGCGGCAACGAAGCCCTCCCCCTGCTGATCAGCGCCGCCCGCCGACTCGAACCTCTCGACCCCCAGCTGGCCCGTGACACCTACCTCGACGCCATGTCGGCCGCCCTGTTCGCCGGCCGTCTGGCCGTCGACGCCGGCGCCCCAGAGGTTGCCGAGGCCGTCCGGGCCACTCCCCCGCCGGTCAAGCCCCGCAAGAACGACGTGCTGCTCGACGGCCTGGCCACCCTGTTCTCGGACGGTTACCCGGCCGCTGCCCCGACCCTGCACAAGGCGGTTCAAGCCTTCGCCACCGAGGACCTCACCATGGAGGAGGCTCTGCGCTCGGCGTGGCTGTCGATCGCCACCGCGTCCGCTCTGTGGGACGACACCGACTGGGACGACATCACCCGCCGTCATCTCGGCACCGCCCGCTCGTCGGGCGCGCTCAGCGCTCTCCCCCTGGCTCTCGACACCCGTACGGTCGTCGAGATCTTCCGCGGTGACCTCGCCGCGGCCGCGGCCCTCGTCGAGGAGCGGCACGCGGTCGCGGAGGCAACCCGCAGCGGCCTGGCCCCGTACGGGGAGATCGCCCTTCTCGCGGCACGCGGCCAGGCCGAGAGGGTCGAGCCGATGATCAGGGACTGCCTCGGCGACGTGACCGCGCGGGGCGAGGGCGTCGGCATCAACCTCGCGCAATGGTCGCGGGCCGTGCTGTGCAACGGTCTCGGCCGCTATCCGGAGGCGGTGGGCGCCGCCCGGGAGGCCGCCGCCGACCCGCGCGAGCTCGGCCTGCCGCAGTGGGCCCTGGCCGAATTGATCGAGGCCGCGGTGCACAACAGCGACACCCGGGCGGCGACGATGGCTCTGGAGGAGCTCTCGCCGATGGCCCACGCGAGCGGCACCGACTGGGCCCTCGGGGTTGAGGCGAGCCGGCGGGCCCTGGTCGAGGGCAACGGCGACCTGCACGACGAGGCCGTCGAACGGCTGGCCCGCACCCGCATGGGCTTCGAGCTCGCCCGGGCCCGTCTGCTTTACGGCGAGTGGCTGCGACGCGAGGGCCGCCGGGTGGACGCCCGCGTCGAGCTGCGCGCGGCGCACCAGGCGTTCAGCACGATGGGGGCCGACGCGTTCGCCGGCCGCACGGCCCGCGAGCTGCAGGCCACCGGCGAAACCATCCGGCGGCGTACGGTCGAGTCGCCTGGGAAGCTGACCGCCCAGGAGGCGCACATCGCCCGGCTCGCCGCCGAGGGCCTGACCAACCCGGAGATCGGGGCCGCCCTCTACATCAGCCCGCGCACGGTCGAGTGGCATCTGCGCCGCATCTATTCGAAGCTGGGCGTCGGCAACCGCCGCCGCCTGCGCCAGACGCTGGCCGGTTAGCAGCGAGCGTGGCCAAGTGCCGTGCCTAATTCGGCCTCGGAACTGTCGATCGCCTTTCCGGGGGCGCTGTCACGAACCCAAGATTCTGCGGCCCTCGGAAGGGGAACTCGACTCTCTCGTAGCGGACGTGGTTCTGTTTGAACCAATCCGCGATCGACACGGCCAAGGCATCCCGGCCCAGTCGTTGGTCGTCGCGCCAGAAGTTGCAGCAAGGGACAATTACCGTTGCACTGCCCAGTGCCGAGTGAACGACCTCGCGCAACGCCTGGTCGGGATGAAGCCCGACGACGAGATCGTAGTAAGAGGCGTCTTCCGCCCGGTACGGAACGGGGCGTGATTCGACACCTTTCAGCGTCCACCCGCGCGGATCGACGACCTCGACCCGGTAGTTGAAGCGCTTCCGCAGCTCCCGCGCCAGCATTCCCTGGCCGCCGGCCACGTCGGCGACGTACTCGACCGAGTTGCCGAAGCGCTCGCCGATGAACTCGGCGAGCAAATGGAAACGATCCGGGTCTCCGTGGAACCTGTTCCCGTTCACCTTCGGCGGGTGGTGTCTGCTCTTGACGCGATCACCCATCGCCGAACCGTACCGCACCGTACCGGCGCGGCGGCCTCCTGTGAGATCGCCGGCTTCTGCCGCGCTGCAGAGCCCTGACCGGGCTACGTGAACTTAGCGGCAGCGGCTATCCAGGGAGCGAGCGGAGCTGGCGGCGTGAGCTGATGCCGAGCTTGGTGAAGACCTTGCGCATGTGCCATTCGACCGTGCGGGCGCTGAGGAACAGCTTCGCGCCGATCTCCGGGTTCGACAGACCCTCCCGGGCCATCTGCGCGATCTGGGCCTCCTGCTCGGTGAGGTCTTCCCGAAGCCGGGTCTGCGGCGCCGAGGACCCGGCCGCGAGCAGCTCACGACGGGCCCGGTCGGCGAACCCGGTCATGCCCAAGGCGGTGAACATCTCGTACGCCAGGGCGAGCGAGGTGCCGGCGTCGGCGCGCTTCCCCGACCGGCCGAGCCACTCGCCGTGCAGCAGGTGCGCTCGGGCCAGCGCGGGCCGCACCCGGGTGCGGCCGAGGCATTCGAGAGCCGGCGCGAAGTTCCCGTCGAGCTGAGCGCCGGCCAGTGCCGCCATGCCCAGGGCCCAGTCGGTTCCGGCCGCGCGTGCCCGCTGCGCCAGCTCGGCCACGGCCGGCGCGGCCAGTGAGGCCTGGTCGCTGCGCACAGCCGCCTCGACCAGCTCGCTCAGCGCGTGGCCGCGGACGACCGGGTCGTCGGCCGCGCGCCGGGCCGCTTCGAGGGCATCGCCATGTCGTCCGGTCCCGTTGCCCAGCAGCGCGCGGGCGTAGTCGGCCGGGGCGCCGACTTGGTCGTCACCCTTCTGCCCGTTCCAGGCCGCCAGCAGCAGCGCCACGTCTGGAGCGGCCACCTCCTCGACCAGGGCAGCGGCCGCCACCGGTTCTCCGCTGAGAAGGAGGACGGCGGCGCGGATCCCGACCGCCGGCGGGAGTTCGCTGAGCGCCCCCGTGCTGCGCGCCGCGCGCAGATAACGGTCCGAGAGCCCGTACGCCTCCTGGTCGTCCCACCACGCGAGCGCGAGCATCGCCCCCTGCCCCAGCTCGCGCGCGGCCGGTGGCACCGAGCGCAGGGCGGCGAACGCCTCGCGGGCCAGCGGCGCCGCCGTGTCCGACGAGTCGGCCAGAGCACCGAAAGCGTCGAGGATCAGCTCGGTCGAGCCGCCGCTGGAACGGAAAGCAGCCGAGCGTGCCGCCCGGGCCACCGAAGCCAGCCCCGGCCCGTGCCGCCGCCCGGCCGGGGACTGCGCGGCCACGACAGCGTCCAGATAGGCCTCCCGGGCGAGCCGCGCGTCGAGCGGTTCGAGCCGCCGGGCCACCGCGAGCAGGCGAGGCACCGGGTCTTCGGCCAGGTGAGCCCGCAGCAGGTCGGCGCGGGCCTGCTGCGTCGGGTCGAGCGGGCCGGCGAGCACCAGCACGAGCAGCCGCCGCGCGAGGTCGAAGGCGCCCGCGCGCTGACCGGCGAAGGCAGCGTCCAGACCGCGGCGGGCCCGCGCGGCCGGGTCGGGAGTCAGCTCGGCCGAACGGCTCAGGAATGCGGCCGCGGCGGCGAGTCCGGCCCGTGACTGCGCCCGTCCGACCGAACTCTCCAGCTCGGCGGCCACCCCCTCATCGGGTTCGGCGGCGGCCCGGGCCCGGTGCCACGCCCGCCGGTCGGGCGCGGTGACCGGATCGGTGGCCTCGGCGAGCGCGCGATGCACCCGGTAGCGGTCGTCGAGGTCCGTGTAGCGATAGGCGGCCGCCCGCACCAGCGGATGCGCGAACACCACCCGCCGGTGCACCTCGACCAGCCCCTCGTCGACCGCCGGGGCCAGCTCGGCCGGATCGGCGCCCAGCGTACGGGCGGCCCGGTCGAGCAGCACCGGGTCGCCGAGCGGGTCGGCCGCCGCGGTCAGCATCAGCAGACGGGTTCCCGGCGGGAGGCGGCCGATGCGGCGACCGTAGCTCTCCTCGATGCGGCCCGCGACCGACCGGGTGCCGGGCAGCCCGAATCCGCCCGCGAGGTCGGCCAGGGTGCGGGGCAGTTCGAGCAGGGCGAGGGGGTTGCCGTGGCTCTCGGCGACGATCTGGTCGAGCACGGCCGCGTCGAGGGAGCCGTGGACGGTGCGCAGCAGCAGCGCACGCGCGTCGGCGTCGCTCAGCCCGCGCACGAACAGGGTGGGCAGTCCCGACAGGACGTCCTCGCCGTTCTCGCGGGTCGCGCAGAGCAGCCCCACGGCGTCGGCGCTCAGCCTGCGGGCGACGAACGACAGGACGTACGCCGTGGTGCTGTCGAGCCATTGGACGTTGTCGACGAGGCAGATCAGCGGGCGGTCGGTGGACGCCTCGGCGAGCAGGGTGAGGGTGGCCAGCCCGACCATGAGCCGGTCGGGCATCGGGCCGGTGTTGAGCCCGAAGACGGTGGAGAGGGCTTCGCACTGCGGGGCCGGCAGCCGCTCGAGGTGCCCGAGCAGCGGGGCCAGCAACTGGTGCAGACCGCCGTACGGCATCTCCTGTTCGGACTCGACGCCCGCGACGGGCAGAACCTGGAGCTTCTGGGCGCGCGCGGATACGTACGAAATAAGGGCTGTCTTGCCGGAGCCGGCCTCGCCGCGCATGACGAGGACGCGGCCGCTGCCGCCGCTGACGTCCTTCAGCAGACGGTCGAGAGCCGCGCGTTCCTGGCGCCGGCCGAAGAGGCCGGAGGGGTTCGCAGCCATGCGCGAAAATCGTAACCCTGACTCCGTTTAGCGCCTGTGCCCCAGCTCACAGGCTTGCGCACCCGGTTAAGATCATGCTGCTGCCGCTGCCGAGGGGGGCTCGTCGTGGTCCTAGCGCTTACCGATCGCGATGCCGAAAGAGCATCGCTGGACCGCCTTCTCGACAGCGTGCGTACGGCCCGGAGCCAGTCGCTGATCGTGCGAGGGGAACCGGGAGTCGGCAAAACCGCGCTGCTCGGCTATCTGACCGGGCGCGCCGACGAGTTCCGGGTGCTGCCCGTGTCCGGCGTGCAGTCGCAGATGGAGCTGGCCTACGCCGCCCTGCACCTGCTGGCCGAGCCGGTGCTGCACCACCTCGACGACATGCCGGACCCGCAACGGATGGCGCTGAGCACGGCGTTCGGCCTGCGCCCGGGCCCGCCGCCCGACCGTTTCCTCGTCGGGCTGGCCCTGCTGACTCTGCTCTCCGACGCTGCCGGGGACCGCCCGCTGGTCTGCGTCGTCGACGACGAGCAGTGGCTCGACCAGGCCTCGGCCCAGGCGCTCGGCTTCGTCGCCCGGCGGCTGTCGGCCGACCCGGTCGGGCTGGTCTTCGCCGCCCGCGAGCCGAGCACCCACCTGGCCGGGCTGCCGGTGCTGGAACTGGCCGGCCTGGCCCCCGACCACGCGCGGGAGCTGCTCGACGAGCGGCTGGCCGGACCGCTCGACAGCCAGGTGCGCGACCTGATCGTGGCCGAGGCGCGGGGCAATCCCCTGGCCCTGCTGGAATTGCCGCGCACGATGACCAGCGCCGACTTCGCGGGCGGGTTCGGGCTGTCGTCGATGCCGGCCCAGGTGCCGGTGGCCGCGCGGCTCGAGGAGGGCTTCCGGCGTCAGCTCGAGGCACTGCCCGCCTCGGCTCGCCGGCTGCTGCAGCTCGCGGCGGCCGACCCGTCGGGCGATCCGGTGCTCGTGCACCGCGCGGCCCGCCGGCTCGGCATCCCGCCGCAGGCCGCCCAGCCCGCCATCGACGCGCGCCTCATGGAGTTCAACGAGCACGTCCACTTCCGTCACCCGCTGGTGCGCTCGGCCGCCTACCTGTCGGCCGCCGAACCGGCCCGGCGCGAGCTGCACGCGGCGCTGGCCGAGGTCACCGACGCGGCCGTCGACCCCGACCGGCGGGCCTGGCACCGGGCCCAGGCCGTCTCCGGGCCCGACGAGAGCGTGGCCGCCGAGCTCGAACGGTCGGCCGAGCGCGCCCAGTCGAGGGGCGGTCTGGCCGCCGCGGCGGCCTTCCGCGAGCAGTCCGTGCGGCTCACCCCAGACCCTCGACTTCACGCCGTACGGGCCCTCGCCGCGGCCCGCACCGCGATGGCCTCGGGCGCCTTCGGCCGGGCCCGCGAGCTGCTCGATACGGCCGCGGCGGGCCCGCTCTCCGCCTTCGACGCCGCGCAGACCGACCAGCTGCGCGCCCGCATCACGTTCGTCGTCGGCGTCGGCGAGGACGCGCTGGCCGTGCTCTTCCGCTCGGCCGAACGGCTCACCCCGCTCGACCCCGGCCTGGCCCGCGAGACCTACCTCGAGGCGTGGCGCGCGGCCTCCTTCGCCGGCCGCATGACCGGTCCCGGGTCGATGCAAGAGATCGCGTACGCCGCCCGCGCGCTTCCGCCCGCCGAGTCGCCCCGCCCGGTCGACCGCCTGCTCGACGCCCTCGCCACCGTCTTCGTCGAGGGCCCGGCCGCGGCCGCTCCGGCCCTGCGCACGGTCGCCCGCGAGTTCGCCGACAGCGGCCTGACCCGCGAGGACGGGCTCGCGTACGGGTGGCTGGCGACCGCGATCATCTGGGACAACGACGCGGCGTACGAGATCAACTCCCGTCAGGTGCTCATGTCGCGCGCGACCGGTGCGCTCGACATGCTGCCGCTCGACCTGGTGGCGATGGCGCTGGCCGAGGCGTGGCGCGGAGACTTCGTGTCGGCCGCGACGCACATGGCCGAGACCGCCGCGATCTGCGAGATCACCGGGAGCCTGATGCCGCCGTCGACCACGGCGTTCCTGGCGGCGTTGCGCGGCGACCGGGCCGAGCTGGCCCCGCACACCGCGACCCTGTTCGCCGTCGGCCAGGCCGGTCAGCAGTCCCAGACCACGTACGCGCACTGGGTGAACGCGGTGCTCGAGAGCGGTCTGGGCCGGCACGCTGAGGCGTACGCGCAGGCGAAGCTGGCGGTCGACGACGGGCACGTCTTCGTGTCGACGTGGGCGCTGCCCGAGCTGATCGAGGCAGCCGTGAAGGTGGGCGAGATTCAGGTCGCCGCCCGCGCGCTGGCCCGGCTGGCCGAGACAACGCGGGAAGGCACCGACTTCGGGCGCGGGCTCGAGGCCAAGGGCCGGGCGCTGCTGGGCGGCGGCGAGCCCGACTATCGCGAGGCGATCGAGCTGCTCGGGCGGGCCGGAATCCGCACCGAACTGGCCCGCACCCACCTGTTGCTGGGCGAATGGCTGCGGCACCAGAACCGGCTCGACGAGGCTCGGGAGCAGCTACGGACGGCCCGCGAGATGTTCGACTCGATCGGCATGGCCGCGTTCGCCGACCGGGCCCGGCGTGAGCTGCTGGCGACCGGCGAGCGCACCGCCCGCCGTCGCAGGACCGTGGCCCCGGCCGCCCTGACCGCGCGCGAGTCGCTGATCGCCTGGCTGGCGGCCGACGGCCTGAGCAACCCCGAGATCGGCACCCAGCTATTTCTGAGCGCCCGCACGGTCGAGTGGCACCTGGGCAAGGTGTTCGGCAAGCTGGGCGTGACCAGCCGCGCCGACCTGGCCGAACGGCTCCCCGCCGTGGACTGAGTCGATCGCCACGGCGGCGGGCCGGTCGTGCAGCTGCAGGGCTTCGAGCGACTCGTGCCGGGCCGCGCGGGTGCGCTGGGCCGAGTGGCCGGTCTCCAGCAGCGCCACGGCGATCAGGATGCCGAGCGAGGCGGTGGCGGTGGCGACGCCGCGGCGCTTCGTGCGGCGACATCGGTGGATCAGGTAGAGCTGAAGGACAACCACGACGGCTCCGACGCCGAGGGTGGTCAGGTGTGCGTTCACGTCAATAAAAGATCCACGGCCGGGGCCCGTACGACCGCTGTTTTGACGCCACGTGAACGGCGCTGGGCCGATTTATGACGCGTCGTTGACGAAGGGTTCGCGCATGCGGCCGGACCAGCCGTCGAGGACCCGCGCGGGGTCGCTTCCCAGCACGTCGGCGAGCAGGGCGGCGTACACGTCGCGGAAGTCCGTCGTGTGTTTGAGGTCGCCGTCGTCGAGGTCGGTGAGGCTGGGTGGCTCCCCGTGCAGACCGCCCCGGATGCCGTCACCGAGCAGGAACATCGGTGACGCCGTGCCGTGGTCGGTGCCGTCGGAGGCGTTGGCCCGCACCCGGCGGCCGAACTCGGAGTAGACCGCGACCACGACGCCCCGGCCCGCCATCCGGTCGGCGAAGGCCGCGAGCGGCTTGTCGAGCTTGGCCAGCAGCGCCTTCTGCGCGTCCTTGCCGTCGGCGTGCAGGTCGAAGCCGCCCAGCGAGACCGAGTAGACGCGGGTTGCCACGTTCGCCTCCACGCAGCGGGCCACCAGGGCCAATTGCTGGTCGAGCGGGGGTGCGGCGCCGCCGGTCGCGGTCGCCGGCGCGTCGCTGTCGTCGTCCTCATCCTCCAACGGAGCCGACGAGATCAGGTCGCGGACCCGCACGAGGTCGGTGAAGCACGCGGCCGCGCGAGCGAGCGCCGGCGACTCCCCCGGCGCCGGAGCGCCGAGCCCGCTCAGCAGCTCGGGCGTCACCCCGGCGGGCAGCCTCAGCTCGCCGCCGGGAACGGTCGCGCCCGCGCTCTTCGCCCCGGCCAGCAACGGCGGCAGCACCGGTTCGAAGGAGATCGCCAGCCGGGGATCGCCGCCGGCCGAGTCGAGCCAGCGGCCCAGCCAGCCGGTCGTGCCGGGACGGCCGGGCTGCGCGGTCTGCCAGATGTCCATCGACTGGAAGTGGCTGCGGTTCGGTCTCGGATAGCCGACCCCGTGCACGATCGCGAGCCGGCCGTCGCCGAGGAGCCGGTGCAGCCCCGGCATTCCGGGGTTGAGGGCGAAGCCGTCGCCGACGTCGAGCGGTTCGCCGGGCGCGTACGCCAGGTCGGCCCGGGCGGCGGCGTAGGCGGGATCCGCGTGCGGGATCACGGTGTTCAAGCCGTCGTTGCCGCCGTAGAGGGTGATCAGAACGAGGGTCTTCGCGGCCGGGTCGCGGTCGCCGGAGGTCGCGAGGATCTCCCGCAGTCCCAGCGTCGCGGCGGCCGCCCCGGCGGTCACCCCGCTGGCGATCAGGAACCGGCGGCGGGTGAGGGTGTCCATTGCCTGCCTCCTCAGTGGACGGCGTATTCGGGACTGGCCAGCCCGGTGGCGAGCAGTCGCCGCGGGTCCTTGATGCCTTTCAGCGCGGCGTGGGTGCGGTCGCTCCAGCCGTCGACGGCGAGCAGGGCGGCGAGTGCCTCGATGCGGTCGGACCCGGTCAACCGGTCGGCCGCCGCGGTGGCCCGGCCGGCGAGCTTCTGCCCCGCTCGCAGCCGGGTCAGCGTCGACGACGTGGTCAGCCAGGCCGCCCCTGCGGGCCATCCACCGACCGAGGGCGGCCGCAGCGGCACCTGCCCGAGCGCCTTCAGGATCAGCTCGCTTCCCGACGGCGGCAGACCGAGCTGGCGTACGGCCCCCAGCAGCCACTCGATCGGCTGCTTGACCAGGGTTCCGGCCGTCCCGCCGAACTCGGGCGTGCGGCACAGCGCGCGGAGCATGGCCGTTGTGTCCGGCCCGGTCACCGCCGGCGCCTCGCTCGGGCCGCCGTAGCGCGCCCACAGCCGGCGGGCGATGAAGGGCAGGTGCGCCTCGTGGCGGACGAGCAGATCGGCGTACCCGTCGAGGTCGAGGACACCTTCGCGGCCGAGCAGGGTGACCGGCCGGTCGTCGTGGCGTTTCGCCACCAGCCGCGCCCGGCCGGTCGCCCGGTCGACCTGCCAGCCGGTGAGGACGCGAGCGCCGGCCTTGACGTCATCCTCGGTGTAGGCGCCCACGCCGAGCGTGAACAGCTCCATGACCTCGCGGGCCAGGTTCTCGTTCGGCGCCTTGCGCGTGTTCTTCTGCCCGTCGAGCCAGAGGATCAGGGCCGGGTCACGCAGCATGGCCCGCACGAGCGGGCCGGTGCCGCCCGCCCCGTAGCGCCGGAAGGTCTGCTGCTGGGCGAGCATGAGGTGGGCCGAGCGCACCTTCTGCACGCTGGTCGCCCAGTGCCCGTGCCAGAAGAAGGTGAGCTTCTCGGCCGCTCCCCCGGCCGCCATCCGGCCCAGCCACCATTGCACGACCGCGGAGACCTGCTCGCGTTGCGAGCGGCGGGCGGCCTGCCGCTGATCGCGGGTGGCGTCCTTCCCGAGCCGGGCGACGGGATCGTCGCCCAGGTCGGGCGGCTCCGGCACGGCGACCGGCCGCAGCAGGCGGTCGAGGGTCGCGTCGCGGCCGGCTTTCTCCGCCGCCTGCACCTCGCCCGTGGTCGGGCCGAAGGTGAGGCGGCGCAGCAGGTGCGTGACCTCGCTCATGCCGGCGACGTTAGGCGGCCTTTGTTCGGGTTGTGTAAGCGCGAGATCCGGATCGGGTTCAGGCCGCCTGGAACGAGCGGCGGGAGAGCCCGATCGAGTAGCCGTCGAGCTTGGTGATCACGGGAGCGGCCGGGTCGGAAGCGGCCCCGAGGGTGACGAACAGCGGCGTGAAGTGCTCGACCGTCGGGTGCGAATAGGGCATGCCCGGGGCGGCGCTGCGGAAGCGGGCCAGCTCGCTCACGTCACCGCGGGCCAGCGCCTCGGCGGCCCACGCGTCGAAGTCGGCCGACCAGCTAGGGACCTTGCCCTCGGTGAACATCTCGCGGGTCAGGAACGGCAGGCCGTGGGTCATGTGGCCCGAGCCGATCACCAGCACGCCCTGCTCGCGCAGTGGCCGCAGCCGGGCGCCCAGGGCCAGCAGCTCGTCGGGGTCGTCGGTGGGCAGGCTGAGCTGCAGAACGGGCACGTCGGCGCCCGGGTACATGATCTTCAGCGGGACCCAGGCGCCGTGGTCGAGACCGCGACGGGTGTGCTCGTGCACCTGCTCGGCGCCGGAGATCATCGCGGTGACCTGGGCGGCCAGCTCGCCGGCGTCGGGCGTGTCGTAGCGGAAGGTGTAGTAGAGCGGGTCGAAGCCGCTGAAGTCGTAGACCAGCTCGCTCGGGCGCGGGGCGCTGACCGACAGCGGGGCCGATTCCCAGTGGGCGCTGACGACCAGGATCGCCGTGGGCTTGGGTAGCGCGCGGGCCCAGGTGTGCAGCGGGTCGAGCCACTCCGGGTTCTCGAAGGGCATCGGGCCGCCGCCGTGGCTGACGTAGAGGCTCGGCATCGGGCCGTCCTCGGGCGTCCACGCGCGGTGCTCCCCGGCGGCGGCTGCCTTGCGCAGGTGCTCGGCGAACGGGTGCGACGCGGGAATGCGGGCGTCGGCCACCGCGGTGCTGCTGGACATGCGCTCTCCCGAATTTACTTGAAGCAACAAGTAACATCTCCACCATACGCCAGAAACTTGTTTCGTCAAGTATTTTCAGCGTCAGTACACGACTGGACACGCCATGCATTGTGATCGTTAACATATATCGCCATCATCCCCTGCTGTGATCACTGGCATAAAAGAGGACTATCAGAGTCTTCTTTAACTAGGCTCGTCCCGTGCGCTTGAACCGCTCGACCGACATCGGTCTCCGCGTCCTCATGCTCGGTGCCGCCCGCGACGGTCTGCTGACCATCGACGAGCTCGCCGATTCGCTGGCTGTCCCCCGCCACCACCTCGCCAAGGTGGTGCAGAAGCTCCAGCACATGGGCCTGCTCGAGACCGTGCGCGGCCGCAGCGGCGGGGTCCGGCTGGCCTCGTCGGCCCGGGACACCTCGGTCGGCGGCCTGGTTCGCACCCTGGAGGGCGAGACCGAGGTCGTCGACTGCGACGGCGACCCCGCCTGCCCGCTCCGCCACGGCTGCCGCCTGCGCGGGGCGCTCCGGCGCGCCCAGGAGTCGTTCTACGCGTCCCTGGACCCCCTCACCATCGGCGACCTGGCCGCACCCCCGACCCAGCAGGTGCTGCTCACCCTCGGCCGCCCGTAACAACCGATCCACGGAGGAACAATGCTGTCCCCAACCAGCGTCCCGGTCGTCGAGGCCACCCTTCCGGTCGTCGCCCAGCACCTGGACGCGATCTCGGGCGTCTTCTACGACACGATGCTCGGCGAGAACCCCGACCTGCTCAACCTGTTCAGCCGCAGCGCCCAGGCGACCGGCGAACAGAAGCAGGCCCTCGCCGGCGCCGTCGCCGCCTTCGCCACTCACCTGGTCGGCCAGGGCCCGGACGCGAGCGTGTTCGACCACATCGTCGAGCGCATCGCCCAGCGGCACTGCGCCCTCGGCATTCGTCCCGAGCAGTACACGACGGTCGGCCGCTACTTGATGGGCGCGGTGGGCAAGGTTCTCGGCGACGCGGTCACGCCCGAGATCGCCGCGGCGTGGGACGAGGTCTACTGGCTGTTCGCGGCCCGGCTGATCGGCCGCGAGGCCCGCATCTACGGCGAGGCCGGCGTGGACGGCGCCGACCCGTGGCGGGAGTACACGGTGGTCAACAAGATCCACGAGGCCCACGACGTGGTGTCGTTCCTGCTCGCCCCGGCCGACGGCGGCCCCGCGCCGCACTTCAAGCCCGGCCAGTACGTGACGGTCGCCGCCGACCTGCCCGACGGCACCCGCCAGCTGCGGCAGTACTCGCTGTCCTCGGCGACCGGCGGTCCGCTGCGGATCACGGTCCGCCGTCTGCGCGGAGTTTCCGGCACGCCCGACGGCGTTGTCTCGAGCTGGCTGCACGACGACGTCCAGGTCGACGATGTGCTGCGCCTGAGTCAGCCGTACGGGGACCTGACCCTGCGCGACGGCACCTCACCTCTGCTGCTGATCAGCGCCGGGGTGGGCATCACGCCGATCACCGCGATCCTCGACCACGTGGCCCGCACCCAGCCCGGCCGCGCGGTCACCGCCGTCCACGCCGACCGCAACGCCGAACGTCACCCGCTGCGCACCGACACGGCCCTGCACGGTTCGCGACTGCGGTCCTTCGACCACCAGGTCTGGTACGAGGAGCCGACCGCGGGCGCCCAGGCCGGGCGGGTCGACGTCGACCTGATCCCGCTCGACGGCGACGCCGAGGTCTACCTGTGCGGCCCGGTGCCGTTCATGCAGCACATCCGGGCCGGACTGCACCGCCGCGGCATCCCCGACGAGCGCATCCGCTACGAGGTCTTCGGCTCGGAGCAGTACCGCCCGGTTCCGGTCGCAGTGTGATCGGCTCGAAGCAACACCGCGCGGTGTGAACTGAACTTCGGCCATTTTCATCCGTTGTCGTGGTGTCCGGTCTCGATCCGCCCGCCTCGGCCCGAAAGTAGCCATGATCAACGACCTTCTCGCCTCCCGTTATCGGCTGCGGTCCCTGCTGGGACGAGGAGGGATGGGCCAGGTCTGGGAGGCCCGCGACGAGCTGCTCGGCCGCGACGTGGCGATCAAGGAGATCAAGCCGGACGGCCTCACGACGGCGGAGCTGGGCGACCTGCGCGAGCGGGCGATGCGCGAGGCACGGGCCACCGCGCAGGTCGACCACCCCCATGTCGTACGCATCTTCGACGTCATCGAGCACGAGGGCGCGCCCTGGATCGTGATGGAGCTGGTGCGGTCGCGCTCGCTGTTCGACGTGGTCAGCGAGGACGGGCCTCTGGATCCCGCGCGGGCCGCCCGCGTCGGGCTCGACGTGCTGGAAGCGTTGCGGGCGGCGCACCGCGCGGGCATCCTGCACCGCGACGTGAAGCCGGCCAACGTGCTGCTCGCCACCGACGGCCGGGTCGTGCTGACCGATTTCGGCCTGGCGGTGCTGCTCGGCGACTCGGCCATGACCCGTACGGGGGTTCTGCTGGGTTCACCGTCCTATTTGGCCCCCGAACGGGCTCGCGACGAACCGGCCTCGGCGGCTTCCGACCTGTGGTCGCTGGGCGCCACGCTGTTCGCGGCCGTCGAGGGGCACCCGCCGTACGAGCGGTCGTCCCCGATGGCGACGCTCGCCGCGCTGATGGTCGAGCCGCCTACGACGCCGAAACAGGCCGGCCCGCTGGAGCCCGTCCTGGCGGCGCTGCTGGAGAAAGACCCGGCCAAGCGCGCCACGGCCGACGAGGCCGCCGATCTTCTCAAGCACGTCCTGTCCGCGTCGGCTCCGGCTTCCCCGGAAACCGGCCCGCACGCCGCGCCCCAGCCGAGCCCGGCGCCCGAACCGCAACCCGCTCCCGAGGCTCCGCCCGTTGCTGCTCCCGTGGCCGCGGCCGCTCCGCCCGCGGCGGCAGCATCACCGGCTCCGGCTCCGGCTCCGGCTCCGGCTCCGGCTCCGGCTCCGGCTCCGGCTCCGGCTCCGGCTCCGGCTCCGGCTCCGGCTCCGGCTCCGGCTCCGGCTCCGGCTCCGGCAGCATCATCGCCGACGGCCGCGCTCACCCCATCGCCCGCGCCGGCGAGAACGGCCGAGCCGACGTTGGAAGCGCCGATCCCCCGCAACCGCTCGCGCGGCCCGCTGGCCGCAATCCTGGCGATCTCCACGGCCGTGGTGGCAGCCTCGATCGCCGCGGTGGTCGTCACTCAGACCTCGGATACCCCGGCCGCGCAGCCCGCCCCCAGCCTCGACGCGGCCGGAGTTCGCCTGCCCGGCCTGGAGACACCCGTCGCTCCGCCGTCAGCCCGGGTATCGGCCACCCCGAGCCGGCGGTCGACCCCCACGAAGCCGTCCCCCGCCCCCAAGAAGACTCAGACGACCAAGCCCACGCCGACGGCCAAGGCCACAACACCCCCGCCGCCCAAACCGATCCGAGTCACCTTCGAGGCCGAGTCCTACACCGACAACAGCGGCACCGAGGATTCCTTCCCCCAGGAGGCCAGCGGCGGCCGAGTGGTCGGCCACACCGACAACGGCGACTGGGTCGGCTACCGAAACCATCCGCTGACCGGCATCCGCAAGGTGACCCTGCGCCACGCGGGCGCCGACGGCCACGCCGTGGTCGAGCTGAGAAGCGGCTCGGCCACCGGCCCCCTGCTGGCCACGGTCACCATGCCCGCCACCGGCAACTTCCAGACCTACGCGACCGTCACCGCCACCCTGGCCGCCAAGAGCTCCAGCGCCCTCGTCCTGGTCTTCCGAGGCCCGGACGCGTCCGACGTGGACACCATCACCATGTCGTCGTAGTCGCCGCCACCCCGACCACGCACAGGGGCAGCCATCGATCTGGCGCCCGGATACCGTGCCACCAGGAGTCCACTTAGGAGGCCATGATGCGTGTACGAGTGTGGGCGGTTGCGGTCTCGACGGTTGGTGCACTCATGGGGTGTGCCAGCGCGAAATCCAAACCCGTGGCCGAACCGACGGGGGCGGCACCGACCGAGTCGGCGTCGTCCACGGCCTTCCTTGAACCAGGATGGCGAATCAGTGACGATCTGTTGCGGGCCTACCAGGAAGCGCTGGTCAAGATCGACAAAGGCCTCGCGGAGAACAAGGAAATTGTGCGCTATGCCGGAGAGATCTGCCGCGACATTCGACAGGGTAGGACCGATGCCCAGGTGGTGAACCACGCGGCTACGCAATTCCAAGTGGATGCTGCGGTTGCCACGCAAATCGTCGAGGCGACGAAGAGCACGGTCTGCGCGAAGTAGGCGTATCAGCGAGAACCTCGACGTCGAGGTTCTCGTACCGGCTTCGGTCACCTCACAAGGGACGCGCACCTAGGGCGGGGTTGCCGCGCAGGTTGCCGTCTCCGCACGGCCAGGGCCCGTCGGCGAGCTTCGCCAGGCCGGTGTCGCGGAAGATGAACAGTTCGCCGTGCAGGCTGAAGACGACACGGCCATGTTCGAGGAGCAGGACTCTGCTCATCACTGCGCGATCGTCGTCCTGTGCGAACAGCGTCCGGGCCTGAAGATCGGAGTCGATGGTCAGGAGCTTGCCGTCACGCCAGAACACAGCGGTGCCGTCGGCGTCCAGAGCTGGATAGGTGGTGTAGTAGCCGCTCAGCGGTGGGCCGTCGGTCAGAGAGCTGTCGGCGTTGAGGACACGGTACCGGGACCCCGATGGCACGACGTTCTCCGATTCGGGGCCACGGATCGCTCCGTGGTGGTCGACGAGCATCATGCCGTGGCTGGGCCAGGTCTGTTGCGCGATTCCTTGCGGGTCGTATCGCGTCGTCGAGAATGCGCCGTAGCCTTGCCGGCCGATCAGGAAGGACCCGTCCGCCGCGATGGCCTTGTGCTGGTGGGGTCCAGGCGGGGTGGTGGTGATGATCTCGCCGGTGGTGGTGTCGAGGATGGTGCAGATGCCGATACCGCTGCTGCCGTCGGTGATGCCGGCGAGCGCCCGGTCGCCGGAGATCAGGAGCGGTTCCCAGTGGTCGGCCTCGATCGTCGATCGCCGCCACGGCCGTTTCGGACGGGGTTTCCAGCCGTTGTGTTCGCCTGTTTCGACAACGCCGGGGAAGGAGACGCGATCGAGCGGCAGCGGTGTGGACCAGGCAGTGGTGCCGGTCTCGGTGTGGCGGACGATTCGGGGGCTTTGACCGGGTGGGACGGGGTGGTAAGGGTCGGCTGGTAGCCAGATCGCGCAGAAGCCGTCGGGCAGCACGACGAAGGCGCCGAGGTGTTCGTGGGCTTGATGTTCGGGGACGACCGTGCGCAGGGTCCGGCCGTCGGAACTCACCTCGGTGAAGGAGTGACCCTCAGGGCCGCGGTGCGTCAGCCAGACCGTGCCGGCCGAGGAGACCCGCGGCGGCCGGGGACGGCCCGGGAAGCTGCGCTGCCAGACGACGCCATCCGACGGATCGACGGCGGCCAACGCGGTGGCGTTCAGATCGCGTCCGTCGACGCTGGTCACGAAGACCGGACCGCCCATATCGTCCGTGGCGATTCCCCATACCTGCCCCGGCATGACCATTCGGTCCAGACGCATCGCGGTTGGTCCCTTCGACGTTGTGCCGTCAGCACGATAGCGATCGGACGTGCTCAGCACGGCCCGAGCTGGGCGGTGGGCGAGTAAGACAGCATCCGGTTCCGGTGATGGCTCCCGTTTTCGGTGCCGGTGGTTGTGTGGCCGTCGCGGGAGACGTCCTCGATCGGCCCGGGGTCCACGACGGTGCTGCGGCCGTCACGACGCTGGTGCTGGCCGGCTGTGTCGCATTCTCCTGTCGAGAGGTGCGTCGCCCGCTGCAACGGGCACTGTTGATCACCCCGGGCTTGACGTCGGCTGCGCATACCGCATCGGGGAGGCCGCCCAGACCCCCGTGGCCCATGTCGTCGGCTCAGCCGTGTTCGCCGCGGTCGTTGTGGCCGCTCCGGCCGTGCTCATCTGGTCGATTCTGCGCCCCGATGTCCCAGGCCCGCCGGATACACGACTGCCGTGATCAGGTCGAAAGAAGGATCAGTGCACCGGCGTGCCGTCGCCGTAGGCGCCTACCCAGCCGTCCAGGCATTCGTCGGGGAGAAGGAACCAGCGGAGCTTTTCGAAGGCGGTCGGGAGTTTCGCGCCGTTGCCGTCGACCGGTGATGACAGGCCGGTCAGCAGCGCGCGAGCCTCGGCCAGGTGAGCCGGCAGCGCGTCCTCGCCCAGCGTCGCGGGCGCGGCGGGCATTGTGACGGTGCCGTCGGCGGCCAGCTTCAGATCGGTCAGGCGGGGCAGGGACGGCGAGGCCGACACGTGACGCCATTGACCGGTCAGCGGGCTGAAGCGGTAGAACGGCAGCAACCGGTCGCCGTACGCGGCGATCAGCGAGACAGCCTCGATGATGTAGTCGGCCACCGCGTCCGACACGAAGTAGGCGAAGTTGAGGCGTGACCAGCCGGGCTTGATGCCCTCCCAGCCGTCCTCGATCTCGTGTTCGAAGCGGTGCGACAGCTCCTGCCCGATGCCGAGCAACCGGTGCCCGTACGGTCCGGCGCAGGAGCACCCGCCGCGCGCCTGAATCCCGAACAGGTCGTTGAGCAGCGCGACCACGAAGTTGTGGTGCAGGTATCGCGAACCCACGCGCACCTGGAACGACACGATCGGCAGCCGCTCCGACTCCAGGTCGCCGAGGATCTCGACCCGGCTCGACAGCCGGTCACGGGCGCGTTCCCAGAGTTGCTTCTCCTGCGCCGCGATCACGTCGGTGCCGACCGACTCCTTGACACTGAAGACCAGCCCGGCCCGGATCGACTCGACGATCGCCGGCGTGCCGCCTTCCTCGCGGGCGATCGGGTCGTCCAGATAACGGTGGTTGTCCGGGTCGACGAACGCGACCGTGCCACCGCCCGGCACCGTCGGCACCCGGTTGTGCAGCAGGTGCTTGCCGACCACCAGCAGGCCCGGTGTCTGGGGCCCGCCCGGGAACTTGTGCGGCGAGAGGAAGATCGCGTCCTTGTCGGTCATCGTGATCGGCAGGTAGGGCCCGCCCGCCGCGTAGTCCCACACCGACAGCGCCCCGTGCGAGCGCAGCAGCGCCGAGACCGCTGCCACGTCGGTGATCAGCCCGGTCACGTTCGAGGCGGCCGAGAAACTGCCGATGCGCAAAGGCCTTCCCTCGTACGCCTTCAGCGCCGTCGCCAGATCGTCCAGGTCGGGGTGCCCCCGGCCGTCACTCGCGATCTCGACCACGTCGGCGATCGACTCACGCCACGGCAGCACGTTGGAGTGGTGCTCGTACGGCCCGACGAACACGACCGGGCGCTGCTCGGCGGAGATCTGCCCGCTCCACCCGTACCGGTCGTCGAGGTTCTCGGGCACCCGCAGACCGAGCAGCGCGACGAGCTTGTTGACCGCCATCGTCGACCCGGAGCCGCAGAACAGAACCACGTCGTCGGGCCCGGCGCCGACCGCCTGGTGGATCGTCTCGCGGGCCTGTTCGCGCAGGGCGCCCGTACGGGCCCCGGTCGAGGATGCCTCGGTGTGGGTGTTCGCGTAGCCGGTCAGCACCGTGCCGCGGATGAAGTCCTCGACGAAGTCGAGCGCCTCACCGGAAGCGGTCTGATCGGCATAAGTCACCCGTCGCGGCCCGAACGGCCCGTCGATGACGGTTCCCGTGCCGATCGAGCCCTCGCGGAGCCGCCGCAACATCGGTGTGTCCATGTGTACCCCTCCACGTGCCCCGACGCTCGATCACGCTTGTGGCGCGTCGAGCGCTAAAAGCGACAAGACGCATATCACTCTCATCGCACTCAGCACTCTGACATCCCGTCCGCCGGACCTGGTGACCCGCGCGACTGAGCGAGCCTAACGTGAGGCCATGTCGTACGTCGCCGCCCGGGACGGTCGCCAGCAGCGCGGCCCGAGCCACCGGGCACCCAGCGTCCCCGAGAGCCTCGACGATCTGCACGGCCACAGCGTGGGCCTGCTCGAACTGCCCAAACACATGGCGACGGGCCGTCGCACCCGACGCATCCTCGACCTGGAGGATCCGGCGCAGCAGCGGCAGGCCTATCAGACGGTGCTCTGCCAGGCCGCCGACTGCTGCGAGATCAACGACCTGCTCAACCCGAGTGTGCTGCGTCGTCTCTGGCGCCACCTGCATCTGCCGGCCAAGGTGCGCGACGAGTGGGAGCAGCGGCACCCGGCCCTGACCCGGCCCGCCGACGAGCCGGCCCCGCTGGTCGACACCGGCGAGCTGAAACCGCGGCTGGGCCCGGGCGCCGACGGGTTCCGCCGCACCGGCCGCCGCACCCGCGGCGACCAGCTCACCCCGGCCCAGATGCTGGTCGCCCGCACAGCATCGGCCAGATAGGGGTCAGCCGGGCACGGTCATGTCGGCGTAGTCACTGCTGCGCAGCGGGCCGCTGGTCAGCGTGCCGTCGGCCCGGGGCACCTCGAGGGGCTGCCCGCCGCGGGTGAAGACGACCGAGCCGACGTCGCTGCGCGCGGTCAGCGTGCACACGATCTGGCCGTACGCCAGGATCTCGTCGTTGCGGGCGGTGCCCTCCTCGACGTCGGGCACCTCGACCGTGACCTCGGCCCCGGCCGTCAGCCGCGCGGTGAGGGCGACGCCGGCCAGCGCCGAGCCGAGCCCGGCCGCCCGTTCCGCCTGCGTGGGACCGGCGACGAGGCTGTCGAGCTGGGCCTGCACGCCCGGGTAGGAGGGCGTACGCCGGACGGTCTGCACCAGCCGGTCGTCGCGCACCAGGCAGAGCACCTGGGCGACCTCGCCGACGGGCACGGTCGCCCCGGCACCGGGCGTGGTGAGGGGATGGCGGGGCAGGTCGACGCCGTGCGGCTCGGCCTGGGCCCGCACCCCGCAGCCGCCGAGCAGCACGACGGCGGCCGCGGCGAGGACCCCGATGCGCATATCCGAATGATGCCTCGCGTCCGGGCGGGTCTGCGCCTCCGTCACGGAACTGTCATATCGCCGGGAACGTTCCGCAAAGTCCGGCGGGCACTGTGGAGGACGTAAACGGTCGATCCGGAGAGGAAGAGTCTCCCAGCCATGACGCTCACCAGCCTGGCCACCGCCGTCGTCGTCGGCGTGGCGCTGGGCGTCGCCGGCGCGCTGGGCGTCGCCGGCGCGCTGGGCGTCGCCGGCGCGCTGGCCGGCCGGCGCGTGCCGTTCTGGCTGCCCCCGGCCGTGGGCGTGGGCGCCGCCGTCTTCGCGTCGACGATCGCGCGCATCGCCGCCGACCTGCCATCGGGGTTCAGCGCGGCCGAGCTCGGCCTGCAAGTGGTCTTCGCCGCGGGCGCGGTCACCGTCGTGGTGGCGACCGCCGATGGTCGCACGACCGAGAAGGAGGGCCTTCGATGACCGCGGTCAGCAACGACACGGACACCGCGGTCGTCACGCCGCTCACCGACATCGACGCGGCCGCCGCCGACCTGCTGCGCGAGGCTCTGGCCGAGGCGCTCAGCGCGCACCGGCACGTGGTCGTCGACCTGCACGCGGCCGCGCACATCGACTCGGCCGGGCTGAGCCTGCTCGTGCGGGCCTACAACGACGCGAAGGGTCGCGGCGGCACGCTGAGCCTGGCCGCGCCGTCGCGTTACGTCATCACCGTGCTGCACACGATGAAGCTGCACCAGGTGTTCCCGATGTACCCGGACGTCGAAACGGCCGTCAGGACGGTGTAGGCAGCTCGATGCGGAAGCGGGCGCCGCCGCCGGGCCGGTCGGCCAGGGTGGCCCGCCCGCCGTGGGCCGCGGCGTGCTCGGCCACGATGGCCAGGCCCAGCCCGGTGCCGTCGCCGCCGCCGCGCGCGCCGGCGGCCGGGCCGCGGACGAAGCGATCGAAGATCGTGGCGCGGGACTCGGACGGCACTCCGGGTCCCGCGTCATCCACCTCGAGGTAGCCGGGCCCGACGCGCACGGCGACCGGCCCGCCGCCGTAGCGGACGGCGTTGTCGAGCAGGTTGCCCAGGGCCTGCTCGACGCGGCGGCGGTCGACCGGCCAGTCGACCGGCGTGCCGGGGATGAACTCGACCAGGTCGCCGGGCAGGCCGCGGGAGCTGAGCACGCGCCGGGCCAGCAGGTCCATGTCGGCCGCCTCACGCTGCACCGGCTGGTCGCTGCGGGCCAGTTCGAGCAGGTCGTCGACGAGCGCCTGGAAGCGGGCGACCTCGTCGGCGATCAGCCCGATCGCGGCGGCCGAGCGCTCGTCGAGGCCGTCGCGGCGCCGGTTGAGCACGCTGACCGCGGCCGCGAGGGTCTGCAGCGGGGACCGCAGTTCGTGCGAGACGTCGGCGGCGAACCGGCGGTCGCGTTTCAGCCGGCGCGACAACTCGTCCGCCATGTGGTTGAACGACGACGTCAGCCGGGCCAGCTCGGGTTCGGCGTCGGGGTCGAGGCGGGTGTCGAGGTCGCCGCCCGCGATGCCGCTGGCCGCCTCGGCCACCGCCGCCAGGGGGCGCAGGGCGTGCCGGGTGACGTACCAGCCGACGGCCGCTCCCCCGGCCGACACCATGATCGCCACCGCGGTCAGCACCAGGCCGAGCAGCTGCAGCGTACGTTCCAGTTCGCGCAGCGAGACGATCTCGTAGAAGACCGCCGAGTTCTGCACCGGAACGGCCACGACCAGCGCGGGCTGCCCGTCGCGGCGGATTCGCTGCGCCCCGGCCTCACCCCGGGCCGCCATCTCCTGCAGAGCCGTAGGGACGTCGGCCGCGGGGCCGGCGCTGCGCGCGTACCACCGGCCCTGGCGTGAGAGCAGCACGTAGCGGTCGGCGCCGATGTCGAGCGACTGCAGCAGGTCGCCCACGTTTGGGTCGTCGCCGATCAGGCCCGAGTTGATGACCGCGGCGTCGAAGTAGGTGGCTCGTACGGCGGCCCGCTCGCGCTCGCGGAAGAGCGTGTTGCTGATCAGTTCGTAGGAGACGAACGTGACGCCCGCCGACAGGGCCAGGGCGCCGATGGCGAACGCGGCACTGACCCTCGTACGCAGGCCCGCTCTTCTCACGGCTGCAGCTTGTAGCCCAGGCCGCGCACGGTCACCAGGTGCTTCGGTTTGCCCGCGCTGTCCTCGATCTTGTGGCGCAGCCGGCCCACGTGCACGTCGACCAGCCGCTCGTCGCCGATCTCGTACTCCCACACCCGGCTCAGCAGCTGTTGCCGGGAGAGCACCTGCCCGGCGTGCTCGGCCAGCTCGCAGAGCAGCCGGAACTCGGTGCGGGTGACCGCGACCGGCTCGCCGTGCAGGCGCACCTCGCCCGCCTCGGGACGGATCTCCAGGTCGCCGAAGGTCATCGTGGTCACCCCCGGGGCGGTGGCCGAGGCGGTCCGGCCCCGGCGGCGCAGAGCTCGCAGGCGGGCGGCCAGCTCCTTCACGGCGACCGGTTTGACCACGTAGTCGTCGGCGCCGGCCTCGAGCCCGGCCACGATGTCGTGGGTGTCGTCGCGGGCGCTGACCACGATCACCGGCACGTCGTCGGTGCGGCGCAGTTGGCGGATGCATTCGAAGCCGTCCATCCCTGGCAGCATCAGGTCGACCAGTACGGCGTCGGCGGGCTGCCGGCGCTGCATCTCGAGACCCTCCTCGGCGGTGGCCACGGCGTGGGTCTGATAGCCCTCGTCCTCCAGGGCCATGGCCAGGGACAGGCGGATCCGGTCGTCGTCCTCGATCAACAGCACGGCGCTCATAACCGCATGATGCCGCGCCGGGCACGCCGCGACACGAGTGTGTGGCGAATCCGCGTTTTCGTCATGCAACCGTCATATCCCCGGCGGGCGATCGCCATCGTGCGCGAGCACCATGATCGGTGGGACCTACCCTCCCCACCCTGGGCCCGCGCCCCAGCCCGTCGGTTCGGCGAGCGGGGGCGCGGGCTCTCCCGCTTGACGCGCTGTGCTGAGATCATCGTCGTCAATACGGGCACATCTGGGGTAGGTAACACATGCTCGCGGCTCTCGGTCTGGCCGAGCTGGAACAGCGGATCTATGCCGAGCTGCTGGCCGGTCGCCCCGGCACGGCCGCCGAGCTGGCCGAACGCCTGGGAGCCACGGCCGAGCGGACGTCGGCCGCCGTCGACGGGCTGGCCGCCAACGGCCTGCTGCGGCTGGACGGCGAGCTGCTCACGGCCGCGCCGCCCGATCTCGCGCTCGACTCGCTGCTGCTCGGCCGCATGCGGCAGCTGCAGGAGGCCCGGCTGACGCTGCGCGATTGGGTGCGCAGCCAGCAGACCGTCGAGCCGTCGACCAGCGGGGTCGAGACCGTGGTCGGCGTGCAGGCCGTGGGGCAGGTCTTCGACCAGGTGCTGCGCGGCGCCCAGGACGAGGTGCTCGGCTTCGACCGCCCGCCCTACCTGGGTGGCTATCACGACAACCCGACCGAGCTCGAGATGTTGCGGCGCGGCATCCGGTTCCGGGTGGTCTATGACCGTCGCACGTTGGAGCGCCCGACCGCCGCCCAGCGGATCGGCGCGTGCGTGGCCGCCGGTGAGGAGGCTCGGGGCGCCGCCGATGTGCCGGCCAAGCTGGCCGTCGCCGACCGCCGCATCGGCCTGCTCTCGTTCCCCGCGTTCGGCGACCTCGACGAGCCGTGGGCCTTCGTCGCGCGGGGCAGCCGGTGGGTCGAGGTGCTGGTCGCGCTCTTCGACGAGGTCTGGGACCGGGCGACCCCGCTGCGGCTGGCCCCGGCCTCCGACGTCGTGGAGGACCTCGACCGCTGGAACGTGCCGACGCCGACCGACCGCCGGATCCTGTCGCTGCTGCTCTCGGGCCTGCCCGACAAGGCGGTCGCGTCGCAGCTCGGCATGTCGCTGCGCACCGTGCAGCGGCGTCTGCGGCAGCTCATGGACGCGACCGGCACGTCGACGCGCATGCAGCTCGGCTTCTACGCCGCCCGCAACAACTGGCTGTGAGGGCCGGGGCGGCCCTCACAGCCCTCGTGTCAGCGGACCGTCAGCGACACCGTCACGGGCACGGTTCCCGCCGCGGCACCGTTGCTGATCAGCAGCAGAGTCGCGGTGTACTTACCCGGCCTCAGTCCGGTCGTGTCGACGGAGAGCCGCAGCTTGCCGTGCCCGTCAGCGTCGATCGAGCCGGTCGGCGCGGCCATGGTCAGCCACGGGATGTCGCTGTAGACCGGAAGCTGCCCGGAAAGGTGGTAGACCGCGGCCCGGTACGGCGCCCGCGTCTGTCCCACCGTCCACAGGTCGCCCTGGTCGTCGAGCGTGATGCCGCCCGCGCTGAGCTCGTCGGCGTCCGGGTCGGGGGCCCAGCCCAGCTCGGTGCACGTGTCCGGGTCGAGCGCCCGGATCCGCTCGCCGACGTTGTCCTGGTTGATCGTCCAGAGCACGTTCTGCTTCCGGTCGAGCTCGATGCCCGTCGTCCACGGCACGACCGGCTGGCATTCGCCGAGCACCTCGCCCGGGGTGGCGTGGGTCAGCCCGGCGATGTGCCGGATCGCGTAGTCGCCGGCCAGGTAGAACGTGTCGTCGGACTCGCGGTAGGCCAGGCCGTAGTAGAGCGCGCCCGGCCGCGGCGTCGGGATGGTCGCCTTGACCTCGAGCGTTTCGCGGTCGAGGCAGACGATCGGCAGGTCCCCGACGATCGACATGCTCGGCGCGCAAACCAGCCCGCGCATCGGGGTCATGTCCGAGGGCCAGCCGTTCATCGTGATCGCGCCCTTGCCGAGCGACGTGCCGTTCTCGGTGAACCGTTCGACCCGGCCCCAGAAGTACGTGTCCGAGACCAGCAGCTTCCCGTCGTGCCAGTCGACGCCGTACGCGTTGTAGAAGTCGGGCACGTTGAACGAGCCGAGAACCTTGCCGGGCTCGCCGTCGGGCTTCGGGCCGTTGAGCTCCCGGGCCGTGTACGTGGCGGGCAGCCCACCGCGGTTGCGCAGGGTCACGTCGATCGTGGCCGTGCCGCCCGCCTTCACCGTCACCGGCTGCTTCGACGGCGCGGTCAGCAGAGGCGTTTCCAGGCGTACGTCGGCCACGCGCACAGCGCCGGCCCGGACCGCGGCGGTCAGCGTGCCCTCTCCGTACGCGGACTTGGTGACGCTCGCCGTGAGCGGCCCGGCCGGCGCCTGCACCTGGTAGACCCCGTCGGCGCCGCTGGTCGTGACGATCTCGGGCGAGACGGTGACCGCCGCGCCCTCGACCGGCTGTCCGTCGTTCGCGTCGAGTACCCGGCCGCGCAGCAGACCCGCGCCCGGCACCGAGAACGTGACCGCGAGCGGTCCTTCGTAGCTGAGCGAGCGCCCGCGCTCGTCCTGGATCGTGGCCGAGCCCTGCGCGGTGATCGAGCCGGTCGAGGCCAGCGCGATCTGCACGTCACCCCAGGTCACCATGAACGTGCTCGAACTCGGGTGGATACGGATCTCGGCGTGCTTGCGCGGAGCCACACCGCGGATCGCCGCGCCGGACTCACCGAACGTCAGCGAACCGTCGGCGCGCACAGTGACCTCACGGTAGGTGACGCCGTAGAAAGTGACCGGGAACGGCAGCTCGATCGCACCGGGTGACACGCGACGGCCACCGTGAACGAGCCGGACCGGTGACTCGGCGAGGGTGTAGCCGAACTGATCCGTCTTCGCCTCGAGTCGTACGTCAAGGGTCTCGGCACTGTCGACGGTGAGCGGCACGGTCTTGGGCGCCAGCCACCGGCCGTAGTCGACCAGCACGTCGTAGCGCCCCTCGGGCAGCTGCCCGGTGAACCGCCCGTTCGCGCCGGTCACGAACCCCGCGAACGACTCGCCGGCCAGCGTGACACGCACCCCGGCCAGCCCCTTCCCGGCCGGATCACGAACAATCCCGCTCACCGGGTGCCACGTCGCCGCGGCCGACAGGTCGACGGTGACCCGCGGCTGCTCGGCGGCCACGGTCAACGGCTGCGTGACCGTCCGGCGGCCGAAGCCCGCGATCGTCAGCGTGTAGCTGCCGCCCGGCACCCGGCCGAGCTGGGCCACGCCGTCCGCGCCGGTGCGCCCCGAGCGGGTGATCAGCGCCGAGGTCAGCGTCACGAGCGCGCCGGACATCACGGCCCCGGCTCCCGTCACGGTCACGGTCACGCCGCCGTGGGCGCCGCCCGTGGCCGCTTCGACCAGGGCGTACGCGTCCAGGCGGCCCTCGCCGAAGACGTTGTTGTCGGCCGCCGTGCCGCCGCAGCTTGTGTCGTCGGCGTCGCCCGCCGTGCGGTCGAGCAGTTCGCGGGTGGCCTGCACGTCACGGCGTACGTCGGGCTGGGCCGACCAGAGCAGGGCGACCGCGCCGGCCACGTGCGGGGCGGCCATCGAGGTGCCGCTGTTCAGGGCGTAACCGCTGCCCGGCACGCTGGAGAGCACGTCCACGCCCGGCGCGGCGATGTCGGGGCGGATCGACGGTCCGTTGCCCCGGCTGGAGAAGTACGCGATCGTGCCGTTGCTGCTGTAGGCGCCCACGGCGTACGTGCTCGGGTTGGTCGCCGGATAGCCGGCGGTGCCGCAGCCGTACTCACCGTCGTTGCCGTTGGAGAACACCGGGAAGATGCCCGCGCTGGTCCAGGCGGTGACGATGTCGTCGTAGAAGCGGTTGCCGTTCTCGGGTCCGCCCCACGAGTTGTTGACGATGTCGGGCGACAGTTCGGGACGGCCGTCGGGCGCGAGCATCCACTGACCGGCCGCGAGCAGGTCGCCCTCGGCGCAGCCGTTGGTCGCGCAACCCTTCGCGGCGATCCACTTGGCGCCCGGAGCGACCCCGATGCCGTCGCCGGCCATCGTGCCGACCGTGTGGGTGCCGTGGCCGACGTCGTCGCAGGGCACGCCCGCCTCGGGGCAGGTGCCGGTGGCGTCGAACCAGTTGCCGGCGTGGGTGACCGTGCCGTCCGCGTTGGTCCCGCGGTACTGCCGGGCCAGCGCCGGGTGGTCGAACTGCACGCCCGTGTCGACGCTGCCGACCACGACGCCCTCACCGTGCACGCCGTAGCCGTTCCACACCTTGTCGGCGCCGATCTGCGTCAGCCCCCACGGCAGCTCGGCTTTCTTGCTGGCCGTGGTCGGCGCGGGGTCGACGGTCTGCGCCACCGCGGGCAGCGAGATCCGGCTCACGTCGTCGCGCCGCGCCAGCTCCCGCACCAGCTCCAGGTCACCCGTGACCTCGACCGTGTTCGAGATCCAGTACGGGGTGAAGGCCGCTCCTCGGTCTCGCAAGAGGATTCTCACCGCGCTCTGGGTGCGGTCGGCGTGCTCCCGCTTCTGCGCGATGACTTCCCGCGTACGGGCCACGCGTTCCTTCGCACCGCCGAGCTTGAGCGTGCCGCGGTCGGCGAGGTCGACGAAGAACGTCACGTCCCCCGCCGACGGCCTGGCCAGCTCCTGCAACAGCCGCGGATCGACCTCGGCGGCCGGGGCCGGGGCGGCCGCCGAGGCCGGCGTGGCCACGAACCCGCCCACGAGCGTCAGAACGGCCGCCGCCGCCCACAGACGTCTCCGACTGGACATCAAGTCTTCCCTTCCCGGCCACGCCGACGCGGTGCCGCGCGCCGATTCTTGGACGCCGCGCGCCGCGGTGGACAAGATCAGCCGTGGCGGAGAAGGGACATGGCGGACTTCCGCCAGTTATGTTTCACGTCTCGTCACCCACCGTCGGGGCTCGGCTCCGCGCGGGTGTTTCATGGGAGGCATGGATCTTTTCGACGGGTTGACCGGGGTGGCGCGGATCGGGCTCGGGCTGGCCGCGGTGGGCCGCCCCGGCTACATCAATCTGGGCCGCGACGAGGACCTGCCGGCCGACCGCACCGTCGAGGCGATGCGCTCGCGCACGCACGCCCTGCTCGACGAGGCGTACGTGGCCGGGGTTCGCTATTTCGACGTGGCGCGCTCCTACGGTCGGGCCGAGGAGTTCCTGGCCTCGTGGCTGCCGGGACACGACGACGCGATCGTGGGCAGCAAGTGGGGCTACACCTACACGGCCGGCTGGCGGGTCACGGCCGACGTGCACGAGACGAAGGACCACAGCGTGGCGACCTTCGACCGGCAGATCGCCGAGTCGCGGGCGCTGCTCGGCGACCGGCTCGGCCTCTACCAGATCCACTCGGTCACGCCCGACAGCCCGGCCCTGACCGACGAGGTGCTGCACCGGCGGCTGGCCGCGCAGGGTGCCGTGGTCGGGTTGTCGACCAGCGGGCCGCGCCAGGCTGACGCGATCCGGGCCGCGCTGGCCGTCGAGGTCGACGGCGTGCCGCTTTTCCGCAGCGTGCAGGCCACGTGGAACCTGCTGGAGCAGAGCGCCGGCCCCGCCCTGGCCGAGGCGCACTCCTCCGGTCGTACGGTGATCATCAAAGAGGGCATGGCGAACGGTCGGCTGGCGGGCCGCGACGCGGAGGCTCTGGCCGCGATCCTGGCCCAGCCGTGGGCGACCGTCGTGCTCTCGGGCGCCGCCACCGGGGCGCAGCTCGCCTCGAACCTGTCGGCGGCGACGCTCACGCTCAGCCCCGCCCGGCTGGCCGACCTCGAGAAGCTGGCCGAACCGGCCGAGATCTACTGGGCGACCCGGTCGTCGCTGGCCTGGACGTGACAGAACGCGGTGATCGTCTCAGTCCCGCATGCATCCCGGTGCCGCCGGGCAAGCTGGCGAAAACCCTGAGGAGGAACGATGACCGCCGCTGAGATGCTCGCGACCTATCCGACGCCCATCGAGCTGGACCTGACGAAGCTCGCTGCCGCGATCGACGCCCTCACCGCGTGCGCGCAATCATGCACGGCCTGCGCGGACGCCTGTCTGGGCGAGGAGATGGTCGCCATGCTCACGACATGCGTTCGCACCAACCTCGACTGCGCGGACGTGTGCACCGCCACGGCCCGCGTGCTGTCGCGCCGCACCGGCTACGACCCCGAGGTCACCCGCGGCGTTCTGGAAGCGTGCATCGTCACCTGCCGGGCCTGCGCGGCGGAGTGCGAGCAGCACGCCAAGATGCACGAGCACTGCCGCATCTGCGCCGAGGCGTGCCGGGCCTGCGAGAAAGCCTGCGGCGAGCTGCTCGCCACGCTCTGACCGGCGCCCGGCTCAGCCCGGCTCGCACTGCCCGGCTCGCTCAGCCCGGATCGCTCAGCCCGGCTCGCTCAGCCCGGCCGCGGTCAGCCGAACGTGAAGACGTACGCCCGGACGCCCGGCTCGGCGAAGGTGACCTCGAGGAAGCGTTCGCCGATCGGGCCGGGCTGACGGATCAGCTGATACATGCGGCCCTCGCGCAGCACCCCGTTGCCGTCGGCGTCGACGTCGAGCCCCTGGGCGTCGCCGGGCGCCTCGCCGTCGAGCGTCACCCGGAACGGGATCGGCTCGTCGCGGCCCGGCGCGAGCACCAGGTGGGCGTCGCGGGCCTGGAAGCGGAACGCGATGCTGCCGCCCGGCTCGTTCAGGTCGGCGTGCTCGCTGCCCACGGTCCAGTTGCCGTCGAGCGCCCAATAGTTGAAGTGCAGGAAGTTCGAGTACGCGTAGTCGTGCGGACGGCCGAACTCCGCCTCACCGGCCGACGAGAAATGCTCCCCCCGGGCGTACCCGAGGTAGGTCTCGGGGGTGCGCAGCGTGTTCCAGTCGGCGTCGAGCTCGACGCCGACCTGTTCGACCTGGGTGAGCGGGCGCTTGACGCCGAGCAACTTCTGCACCGAGCGTTCCTTGGCCTCGTACTCCCCCTCGCCGAAGTGGTGGTCGCGGATCTTGCCGTCGCCGTCGGCGATGTAGATGGCCGGCCAGTAGTGGTTGTCGAAGGCCTTCCAGATCGCGTAGTCGCTGTCGATCACGACCGGGTAGTCGATGCCGCGCTCGGCGACCGCGCTCTCGACCAGCTCGGGGTCGTGCTCGAAACCGAACTCGGGCGTGTGCACCCCGATGACGATCAACCCGTCGTCGCGGTAGGCGCGGGACCAGGCGAGCCGGTAGGGCGCCGTGCGCAGCCAGTTGATGCAGGTGAGCGTCCAGAAGTCGTAGACGACGACGTGGCCTTGCAGGTCGTCGGGACCGAGCGGGTCGGAGTTGAGCCACTCGGCGTCGATAAGCGAGGGCGTTCTCATGGACTCAACTTGCCAGCCTGCCTGCGGCTACGCCAGCAATGTGGCGATCGGCACGCGACGTACGGTGGGCTCGTGTCCTCACCCCGCCTGAATCGCGTCGCCGTCCTCGTCCTGGAGGGGGCGAAACCGCTCGACGTGGGCATCCCGGCACAGGTCTTCACAACCAGACAGAGCATGCCGTACGAGGTCAGGGTGTGCGGCGCTGCGCCGGGGCTGGTCACCGGCGGGGACGGGTTGTCCTATCACGTGGCTGACGGGCTCGACGCTCTCGCCTGGGCCGACATCGTGTTCATCCCCGGCTACCGCTTCCCCGATCGGGAAGATCCACCCGCCGCCGTGGTCTCCGCCTTGATCGCGGCCCACGCCCGGGGTGCGCGGCTGGCGGCCATCTCGACCGGGGCCTTCGCGCTCGCGGCGACCGGGTTGCTCGACGGACGACGGGCCACGACCCACTGGCATTACACGCGTCAGCTCGCCGCTCGATATCCCTCCGTGCGGGTCGACGAGAACGTGCTCTTCGTCGACGAGGGCAGCGTGCTGACGTCGGCCGGCGCGGCCTCGGGCATCGATCTGTGCCTGCACATCCTGCGCGGCGACCTCGGGGTGGCCGCCTCCAACCACGCGGCGCGGCGTCTCGTGGCGGCGCCCTATCGCAGCGGCGGCCAGGCGCAATACGTGCCGCGCAGCGTGCCGTCGCCACTCGGCGAACGGTTCGCGGCGACCCGGGAGTGGGCGCTGCACCGGCTCGACAAGCCGCTGAACCTGGAGATCCTCGCCCGGCACGCGGCCGTCTCGCCGCGCACGTTCTCGCGCCGCTTCGTCGAGGACACCGGCTACACGCCGATGCAGTGGGTGATGCGGGCCCGCATCGACATGGCCCGCGAACTGCTCGAGTTGTCGTCGCGCAGCATCGAGCAGATCGCGGGCGACGTGGGGCTGGGCACGGGCGCGAATCTGCGGCTGCACTTCCAGCGGATCCTCGGCACGACGCCGTCCTCCTACCGCCGTACGTTCGTGGCGTGATCCTTGCGATCGGTGTCCGGCGCGCCACTGTTGGGTTTCCGGTGTTTTGGCGACGCTTGACGCATGACTCGCATCGCCATCAACGGTTTCGGTCGCATCGGTCGTAACGTGCTGCGCGCGCTGCTTTCCCGGGAGAGCAAGCTCGAAGTCGTGGCCGTCAACGACCTCACCGAGCCCGCGGCCCTGGCCCGGCTGCTGGCCTTCGACACCACCGCCGGGCGGCTGGGTCGCCCGGTGACGGTCGACGGCACCGCCCTGGTCGTCGACGGCCGCCGCATCGAAGTGCTCTCCCAGCCCGACCCCTCCGCGCTTCCCTGGCGTGACCTCGGCGTCGAGATCGTCCTCGAGGCCACCGGCCGCCTCGCCGCCGCCGCGAAGGCCCGCGCTCACCTCACCGCGGGCGCGTCGAAGGTGCTGGTCGGCGCCCCCTCCGACGGCGCCGACGTCACGCTGGCCTACGGCGTCAACAATTCCGCGTACGACCCCGGGGCGCACACGATCATCTCGAACGCGTCGTGCACGACCAACGCCCTCGCCCCGCTGGCCAAGGTGCTCGACGACCTGGCCGGCATCGAGCACGGCTTCATGACGACGGTCCACGCCTACACGCAGGAGCAGAACCTGCAGGACGGCCCGCACCGCGATCCCCGCCGGGCCCGCGCCGCCGCCGTGAACATCGTGCCCACCACGACCGGCGCGGCCAAGGCGATCGGCCTGGTGCTGCCCACCCTCGAGGGCAAACTGTCGGGCGACTCGATCCGCGTCCCCGTGCCGGTCGGCTCGATCGTCGAACTCAACACGGTCGTGGCCCGCGATGTGACCCGCGACGAGGTGCTGGCCGCCTACCAGGCCGCCGCCGACGGCCCCCTGGCCGGCATCCTCGAATACTCCGACGACGCCCTGGTCTCCTCCGACATCGTCGGCAACCCGGCGTCGTCCATCTTCGACTCGGCCCTGACCCGCGTCGACGGCCGCCACATCAAGGTCGTCGCCTGGTACGACAACGAGTGGGGCTTCTCCAACCGCGTCATCGACACGCTGGAACTCCTCAGCGCCTGACGCTCACCCTTGGCCGTCGCGCCGCTTTCCACTGAGCGGCGCGACGGTCAGCACTGTCTTGCCCCGCACGCCCCCGTCCTCACCGACGCGATGAGCCTCGGCCACCTCGTCGAGCGGGAAGGTCCGGCCCACCACGACGGTGAAGCGGCCGGCCTCGGCCAGCCGAGCGGCCTGGGCCAACGCGTACGTCGCCCGGCCGCTGTCGCCCCGGCTGAAGGGGACGCCGGTCTGCTGAGCGCCGGCCCGGGCTGCTCGGGAGGCTTCGATCAGGCGTCCAGCTCAGGTGCTTCGAGGCTCGTTGTCGGTGCCCTGTTCGATGGCTTCCTGCTGGCGGGCTACGAAGGCGGCCCACCGCGGATCTTCGACCTTGCTGGCCGGGCGGTAGAAGTCGGTTGAGGAGCTGCGGGTCGCGGCGATCAGGGCGGCGATCAAGGCGGCCAGCAGACAGCCTCCCACGACTGCGTTGACCTGCGTGAACCAGTCGGGGACGAGGGCGGCGAAGAGCATCTGCTCGTGATCCTCGCTGTCCGGGTTGAGGCCGGCCGATTCGAGGGCGCCCATGAGCGCGAGGAACACGAGCAGCGCGGCCAGCGGCGCCGCCACCCAGGCGACCGGGCGGACCCAGGGACGCGGACGGCGTACGAGAAGGGTCAGAATGGCGGCGAGCACGAAAGCCGCGCCGTAGGCCACGAGGATGTAGATCAGGGCTCCTCGAAGATCCTCGACCGCCTCCTCGGACTTGAACTGCGGCAGTATCGACAGGCGGATGTAGTTCGGCGATTCCGCGGTGAATTGGTCGTAGGCCACTGTCCCCAGGATGAACGCCGTCACGGCCAGCGCCGTGGCGACCGAGAACAACAGCGAACTGACGCGCACCGCCCGCGTCATCGTCAAACCGGCCACGTCACCCATCGTGTCCCCCATGTCCAAAGAGGGCGGCAGCCTACCCCGGCGGCGTGAGCGTGCTCACGCCGCCGGGTGCCCTCAGGCGGCCGGGCGATATCCGGCCGGGCTGGTCGAGAAAGTGCCCCTTCCCCGCGTACGGCTGCGCAGGTCGGTCGCATAGCCGAACAGCGACGCCAGTGGCACCAGCGCCGTCACCGAATCCATAGTGGAACCGGTGACCTGGCCGCGGCGGGCCGCGAGGTCGCCGAGCACGCCACCGAGTGTCTCGGCGGGAGCGTGCACCGTCACGTCGGCGACCGGCTCCAGCAGGGCCATCTCGCAACTCGCGAGCGCCGCCCGCAGTCCGAGCCGGCCGGCCGCACGGAACGCCATCTCCGACGAGTCCTTCGAGTGGGTCGCGCCGTCGGTCAGCGTCACGCGCAGGCCGACGACCGGGTGGCCGCCGAGCGGGCCGTGCGTCAGCGCCTCCCGGCAGCCGGCCTCGACCGCCCGCACGTACTCGGCCGGAACGTGCCCACCGGAAACCGCCGACCCGAACGTGAAGCCGTCGCCCGGAGCCACGTCGAGCACGACGTGGGCGAACTGCCCGGCGCCGCCGTCCTGTTTGACGTGCCGATAGACCAGCCCGGCCACACCCCGTACGACCGTCTCGCGATAGGCCACCTGCGGGCGCCCGACCGTGACGTCCAGCCCGGCCGTACGCAATCGGGCCACCGCCACCTCCACCTGCAGCTCTCCCATCCCCGACAGCAGAGTCTGCCCCGACTCGGCGTCCGTGCGCACCGACAGCGACGGGTTCTCCTCGACCAGTGCGGCGAGCGCCCCGGGCAGCCGGTGCGCGTCCGCTCGGGTACGCCCCTCGATGGCCACCGACACCAGCGGCGCAGCCGTCACCGGAGCCACGAGCAGCGACGGATTGTCACGAGTGGACAGCGTCGTGCCGGGCCGGGCCGCCTTCACGCCCGCGAGCGCGACGATGTCCCCGGCCGTCGCGCGGCCTACGTCGGTGTGCCGGTCGGCCTGCACCCGCAGGATCCGGCCGACCCGTTCGGAGCGGCCCGCCGCCGCGTCCCACACGGTGTCGCCCGCCGTGAGCGTGCCGTTATAGACGCGCACGAACGTGAGCCGTCCCTGGCGGCCGGTCTGCACCTTGAAGACCAGCGCGGCCAGCGGCGCGGCGGCCGAACCACCGGGCTCGGGCAGATAGGAGACCACCGCGTCCAGCAGCGGTTCCACGCCGATGTTCCGATAGGCCGAGCCGCACAGCACCACCACCGCCTCCCGGGCCAGGGTCAGTTCACGCATCGCCTGACGCAGCGTCTCGTCCGACATCGCGCCGAGCTCCTCGAGTGCCGCCGGATGCAACTCGGCCACCGCCTCCTCCAAGCGGCGGCGTTCCGCGGTGAACCCGTCGACGGGCTCGACGACCGGGACGCCGTCGGCCCAGACAATCGATTGCCTCGCGACCAGGTCGACCACGCCGCCCTCGACCGGCACCTGCGCGACCAGCGGGGTCACGCCGAGCCGGTCGCGCAGCGAATGCACCGCCGCGGGCAGCGAGGCGCCGGGCCGGTCGAGCTTGTTGACGAACACGATGCGGGGTACGCCGTACCGGTCGGCCTGCCGCCACACCGCCTCGCTCTGCGGCTCGACGCCCGCCACCCCGTCGAGGACGACGACCGCGCCGTCGAGCACCCGCAGCGAGCGTTCGACCTCGTCGGTGAAGTCGACGTGCCCGGGGGTGTCGATGAGGTTGAGCCGATGGCCGTTCCAGTCGCAGCTCACGGCGGCGGCGAAGATGGTGATGCCGCGCGAGCGTTCCTGCGGGTCGAAGTCGGTGACCGTCGTGCCGTCGTGCACCTCGCCACGCTTGTAGGTGGCGCCGGTGAGGAACAGGATGCGTTCGGTCAGGGTGGTCTTGCCCGCGTCGACGTGCGCGAGGATGCCGATGTTTCGCATGGTTGTGGTGGGCTTTCGAGAGTGTTCCGGTGGTGGACGGCGCCCACCCGACCGCGGCGTTCGGCGAACGCGGTCAGGAACGACCAGCCTCGGTGGCGCAGCCGAGGCTGGGCACACCGGACACGAGGATGACGTCGTTGCGGTAGCGCACGACATCCCCCTCTCGAAGAGCAATCGATAACCGATCAGCAATCGGCACACGAAACCCGCCGGCGGCGGGCAATCGATTAGCGATCGGCGCACGACAGCCCACCCAGCGGCGGGCAATCGATTAGCGATCGACAGGGCCGACGGTAGAGAAGACCCGCCGGCCGTGTCGATCGATTTAGGCGCGCACCGCCGCCGTGGCCGGCCCGCGCAGCGCACGCCGCGTGGTCTGCACCAGGGCCGACCCGGTCAGCGCCACCGCGATCGCCGCCACCACCGCGAAGGCGAGCGGTGACGCGTCGGGCCACACCTGACCGGCCCGCGCCGACCCGAACGGCAGCACGGTGAACAGCGACGCCACCGCCCCGCCCAGCACCCCGGTCACCGTCACGAGCGCGCCCTCCAGTGCCACCATCGCGATGACCTGCCCCCGGGTCGCCCCCGCCAGCCGCTGCTGGGCGAACTCGCGCCGCCGATGCGTCGTCGCCGCGATCAGCATGTTCACCAGCATGATCGCGACGAACAGGGCGATCATCCCGACGACCACATAGTTGAGGGTCTGGATGTCCCGCGCGTACGCCGCCTGAACTTCACCCGAAGAGGCACGGTCCTCGATGCCCTGCATGTAGACCGTGCCCGTCGCGATTCCCGTGAACAGCAGCACCGGCATGACCGCGGACGGCTGCGGCCGCAACGCCAGCTCACCCGCGGCGCCGAACAGACGTACGGCCGGGCCTAGAACGGCAGTGACGAGCCGCAGCAACTCGGGGGCCAGCAGCGCGAGCCCGATCGACGCCCAGATGCCGGCCTGCCCTGCCGTCTGCATGGCGTCGATGCCCTTGCCGTCCATCACGGTCGCGGTCAGCACCGCGCAGTTCGCCCCGGTGAGCAGGAAGAGCCCCGCCCCGATCCGGCGCAGCAACGGCCGGGCGCGTTTCGTTCCCACCGGCGCAGCTGTACGCCGGGCCGTAGCGATGCCCGCGACCAGCGAACCCAGCAGCGTCACGCCGAACCCGACCCCCAGCGCGATCGGCCCGAACGCCGCGTCGACGGCCGCCGCGACCTGACCCGTGTCCTTCATCAGGGAGACCAGCAACCGCCCGAGCACGAACCCGACCGGGACCGCCGCCGCCGAGGCGATCAGCGCGACCGCCACCGCCTCGCCCACGATCATGCGGCGGAGCTGCTGACCGGTCGCCCCGACCCGCCGCAGCAGGGCGATCTGCTCCTCCCGGCGCCGCACGGCCAGGGTCAGCGTCGACGTCACCGCGAACGCCACGATGACCAGGCACCATCCGCCGCCGACGCCGGCCGTGGTGATCAGCGACTCGTTGCTGGCCGCGTCCACCCCCGACGCCGTGTCGATCAGCGACGCGAACGCCATCAGCAGCACCGCACCCAGGAAGGCGGACAGGAACGTGGCGATGAACCCGCCCGGACGGTGGCGCAGGTTGCGCAGCGCGACGGCGATCATGCGGCGGCCCTCGCGCGGTCCCCGAGGTGGGCGAGGCGCTCGGCCACCGCGTCGGCCGTCGGCGCGCTCAACGACCCGGCCAGTCGCCCGTCGGCCAGGAAGAGCACCGAGTCGGCGTACGCCGCCGCGACCGGGTCGTGCGTGACCATGACGACGGTCCGTCCGTGCTGGTGCACTACCTCGCGCAGCAGGGTCAGTACCTCGCGAGCGCTGCCCAGGTCGAGCGCCCCGGTCGGCTCGTCGGCGAAGATGACCGCCGGCCGGGTGACCAGCGCCCGGGCCACCGCGGCCCGCTGCCGCTGCCCACCCGAGAGCCGCTCGGGCAACTCATCCGTTCTGTCGGCCAGGTCGAGCTGAGCCAGCGCCGCCCGGGCCGCCGCCAGATCAGCCCGCCGCCCGGCCAGACGCAACGGCAGCACCACGTTCTGCAGGACAGTCAGGGACGGCAACAGGTTGTAGTCCTGGAAGACGAATCCGACCCGCCCGCGCCGGAACTTCGTCATCGCGGTGTCCTTCGTGGCGGTCAGCTCGTGCCCGTCCAGGAACACCCGCCCTCCGGTCGGACGGTCGAGCCCGGCGGCGCACTGCAGCAGCGTGCTCTTGCCCGAACCCGACGGCCCCATGACGGCGGTGAAGCTGCCCGCGGCGAACCCGGCGGTGACCCCGTCGAGTGCCGTGACACCCCCGTCGTACGTCTTGTAAAGCTCTTCGACCCGCACCACGTCAGTCATGAAGTACACCGTACGAGCGCACTACATCGGCAGGCAGTAGTGCTAGCACCCGTATCCTGCACTAGTGCAGACGCCCGTCTATCGCCGCATCGCCGCCGAGCTCGCCACCCGCCTCCCCGCCCCCGGCCAGCGCATCCCCTCGACCCGCCAGATCATGGCCGAGTACGGGGTGGCGATGGCCACGGCCAGCAAGGTGATCGCCCACCTGCGCGACGAGGGTCTGGTGTACGCCAAGCCCGGCTTCGGCACCGTCGTCGCCGGCGCGCCGTCGGCCGACCCCGATCGAGAACTGGTCGTACGCACCGCCGTCACGATCGCCGACGCCGAAGGCTTGACCGGCCTGTCGATGCGCCGCCTGGCCGGCGAACTGGGCATCCCGACGATGTCCGTCTATCGCCACGTGGCCGACAAGGAAGAGCTGGTCCTGCTGATGATGGACCGGGTGATGGCCCTCAACCCGCCCCCACCCGAGCTCGACCCCGACCGCGACGACTGGCGCGTGTGCGTCGAGGCGCTGGCCCGCCTGCAGTGGTCGATGTACCGCCGGCACATGTGGCTGGCCCAGGCGATCTCGTTCACCCGCCCGCTGCTGGCCCCGCACGCGATGGCCCACACCGAATGGACGATGCGCGCACTGGAGGGTCACGGCCTCGACCCCAACACCCAGTTCCGCGCCGCCGTGACAGTCGCCAACTACGTACGCGGAACCGCGGTGAACCTGGAGGAGGAAGCGCAGGCCGAGCAGGACACCGGCCTGACCGACACCGAATGGTTCGCCACCCAGCAGCACCGCTTCGCCGAGGTCATCGGCAGTGGCCGGCTTCCGCTGATGGCCCGCTTCATGGCCACCCCCGGCCACGAGCTCGACCTCGACATCCTCCTCGACTACGGCCTCACCCGCCTCCTCGACGGCCTCGCGACTCAGCTCACGTAGTCCTCGCGGGCCGTCCGGTCCGCGCCCCCCGGCACCGGAGGGCGGCCACCTCGCCGCGTGGGAGCAGCCTGAGCTGCTCACCCAGGAAGTGCGAGCCGGTTTCCGCTCGCTGCGCCAGGGTGCGTGACGCGCACCCCAGGGACCCCGCACCAGGGTCTTGCACAGGTGCGACCGGCCCGTGGGCGGTTCCATGCTGAACGCATGACTTCCGCCTCGCAGTTCAGCATCGACGCGGTCAGCCCGTCCTACTGGCGGGTCACGATCGCCAACGGGCCGGTCAACCTGATGGACCCCGACACGGTCGAGCAGCTGGCCGACCTGATCGGGAGAATCGAGTTGAATCCGGATCTGACGGTCGTCGTCTTCCGCAGCGAGACACCCGGCTACTTCATGGCCCACTGGGACTTCCTGTCCGACACGGCCCGCGTGGTCGCCATGCAGCCCGGCCCGACCGGGCTGCACCCCTACGTCGACAACTTCATCCGGCTGGCCCGGCTGCCGGTGGCCACGATCGCCGAGATCCGCGGCCGCACCCGCGGGGCGGGCAGCGAGTTCGCTCTGGCCACGGACATCCGCTTCGCCTCCGAGAAGGCGATCTTCGGTCAGTTCGAGGTCGGCGTGGGCGCGGTCCCCGGCGGCGGCGCGATGGCCCGCCTTTCCCGGCTGGCCGGCCGTGCGCGGGCCCTGGAGATCCTGCTCGGCGGCGACGACATCCCGGCCGACCTGGCCGCTTCGTACGGCTATGTGAACCGGGTCATCCCCGACGCCGACATCTCGGAGTTCGTCGACGGCTTCGCCCGCCGGATCGCCGCCTTCGACCGGGTCGCCGTGTCGGGCATCAAGAACCTGGTGAACGAGGCGACACTGCCCGCCGACGTCGAGCTGGCCGAGGGCCTGAAGGCGTACTTCGGCACCGCCGGCCGGCCCGAGCACCGCCCCTTCGTCAAGACGCTGTTCGAGCAGGGCCTGCAGCAGCCCGACGGCGTCGAGACCAACCTGGGCGAGGTGATCGGCGCCCTGCGCCAGAAGTAGCTTTCCCGAAGATCCGGGCCTCTTCCTCGCGCCAACGCCCGGATCACAGTTCCGGACCCGCCCGGCCGATGCGCCCTCGTGCCCCGCAGTCGCCAGCGCGGCCACGACGGCCGGCGGGTCCGGATCAACTTCGCGAGCGCGGAACATCGCGCAGCCGGCCGGTGACGTGATCTCCCCGACGAGCGGCCCGTCGCGGGGCGGCCGCGGCTACCCAAGCCCGCCGACGTCGTGGTCCCGAGCTGAACGATCCAACGGAGGAGAGGCCCACATTTAGGTAAATGCCCGGGGGCAAGCTGACCGATCACCGCAACCGGCCGCAAACGCCGGCCAGCGCCCGGCCGCGACGACGCCGCGGCCGGGCTAGGCGATCAGCTGATCGTGATCGCGCCGTTCGACTGGCGGATGCACTGCACCGAGCGGGCGGCTGTCGTCGCCGCGCCCGACAGACACTGGCCCAGCACGCCGTGGCCGGCCGCGTTGGGGTGCCACGATTCCTGGCAGGTCTGGAAGTACGTGACGCAGGAGTTGGCGATGCGCTGGATGGCGATCTTGTCGCGGCCGGCCAGGTCGGTCAGGAAGGTGCCGGTCGGGCCGTCCATCAGGCGGATCGGGGTGGCCAGGGCGGTCGCCGGGTTGGGCGACGTCTCGCACAGGCGGGCGCCGTCGAAGGCTCGCTGCACGTTCAGGTAGACCAGGTCGTCGGCCGGGAACTCCGAGCGGAGCTGGCTGTGCACACCCGACACCAGCGTGCCGAGCCCGCCCGAGAAGAGGTGTCCGGCGGCGAGGCTGGCGCGGTGGATCGGGCAGCCCGCGCGGTAGCGCTCGGCCCCGAGGTCGCGGAACTTGTCGCGGTCGTCGGCGCGGCCGTCCTCCTCGTGGAGGCTGCCCTCGAGGTCGAACGGAAGCGGGTTCGTGTAGTCCTGGAAGACCACGCGGTGCACGCCGTCCGTGTCGATCTCGTCGAGGGTGCTCAAGATTTGACGTACGGCCGCGGTGGTCTCGGCCTGGGCCGCGTTGAGCTGGGCCTGCGTGGCCAGGTCGCCGGACGCGCAGGGGGCCTGGGGAACGGGGCCGCCGATGTAGGCCCAGAACTCCCACCAGCCGGTCCACGCGTCGGCCACGAAACGGTTCGCGCACTTGACGGCCACGTCGCCGAATGTGAACTGCGTGTTATTCGAGCCGAGGCCGATCAGGACCAGGTCGATGTCGTGGGTCTGCCCGACCGCGCGCAACTGGGCGAGCTGCGACGCGACCGTACGGCCTTTCTCGCGGGCGCTCGACGCGTTGGCGATGTCGTGCGGCTGCCCGCCCGAGCAGGCCAGGTTGAACCGGTCCTGGATGCCGGGCAGGGAGGCCCGCAGCAGGGACGCGTTGGCCGAGCGGTGGCAGAAGAAGGCGTTGTTGTTCGCCGCCGACCAGCCGGGGAACGACTGGGCCTGCCCGTTCGCGTCGACGACGGGCTGGTAGGCGCCGGCGCCCTCACCGCTGATGAAGCTGTCGCCGAGGGCGACGGCGGCGGTCGGCAGGGCGGCCTGGGCGGCGGTGGCGGTGGGGACGGCGGTGGCGGTCAGAGCGACAAGGGCAAGTGCAGCGGGTACGGCGAACCGGCGCCACAACGACAAGACGACCTCCAGAAGAACCGAAAAACATTCGGGTCTTCGATCCGATCATGCAGTTAGGAGGACGTCAATGTTTCAACGATGTTGCTTTACGAGTCTGTATCAGTCGTCGTAACAGGGGCGAGAGCAGTGCGAGCAGCACGACGATCCAGAGCACGACGGTCAGCGGCGAGGACACCAGCGTCGACCAGTCACCTTCGGACAGTGCGAGGGACCGCCGCAGTTGCTGCTCGGCCAGCGGCGCGAGGATCAGCCCGACGACGGCCGGGGCGACGGGAACGCCGGCCGAGCGCATCAGCAGGCCCAGCAATCCGAGCACGGTCAGCACGATCAGGTCGGCGATCGTCCCGCCCGCGGCGAACGCCCCGAGGCAGGCGAAGACCAGAACACCGGCATAGATCCCGTACGCCGGGATGGTGAGCAGCCGGGCCCAGGCGCGTACGAGGGGCAGGTTGAGCACGAGCAGCAGCACGTTGCCGATGTAGAGGCTCGCGATCAGCGCCCACACCAGCTCGCCCGATTCGCTGAAGAGCTGCGGGCCGGGCTGCAACCCGTACGATTGGAAAGCAGTGAGAATGACAGCAGCGGTCGCCGAGGTCGGCAGCCCGATCGTGAGCAGCGGCACGAGCACGCCCGCCGCCGCCGCGTTGTTGGCCGCCTCGGGCCCGGCCACGCCCTCGATCGCCCCGTGCCCGAACTGCGATCGGTGCTTGGAGAGCCGTTTCTCGAGGCTGTAGCTCAGGAACGTGGGCACGTCGGCGCCGCCCGCGGGCAGGCTGCCGATCGGGAAGCCCAGCGCCGTTCCGCGCAGCCAGGCCGGCCACGAGCGGCGGAAGTCCTCGCGCGACAGCATCGGGGCGCCGCGCAACGGTTCGACACGGCTGTCCCCGGTGCCGGCGACCAGGTGGGCGAAGGTCTCGCCCAGCGCGAACAGCGCCACCACCACGATCACCACGTCGATGCCGTCGAACAGTGACGGCAGCCCGAACGCGAGCCGGGCCTGACCGGTCTGCGTGTCGATGCCGACCAGCCCGATCGTCGCGCCGATGACCAGGCTCGCCCCGCCCTTGAGCAGGCTCGGCCCGAGCAGCGCGCTCACCGTCACGAAGGCGACCGCCATCAGGGCCACGTACTCGGGGGGCCCGAAGTTGACCGCGATGTCGGCGACGAACGGAGCGGCGGCCGACAGTGCGATGGTGCCGATCGTTCCCGCGACGAAGCTGCCCAGCGCGGCGGTGGCGAGCGCGGCCGCTCCTCGTCCGGCGCGGGCCATCTTGTTGCCCTCCAGCGCGGTCGCGACCGACGCGCTCTCCCCCGGGGTGTTGAGCAGGATCGAGGTGGTCGAACCGCCGTACATGCCGCCGTAGTAGATGCCCGCGAACATGATCAGCGCGGCCGCCGGTTCGAGGCGGAACGTGACCGGCAGCAGCAGCGCGACCGTCAGCGCCGGTCCGATGCCGGGCAGCACCCCGACGGCCGTGCCGATCGTGACGCCGACGAACGCCCACAGCAGATTGCCCGGGGTCAGCGCGTCGGCGAAGCCGTTGAGCAGGTCGCCCATGTCAGAACCCCCACGGCCCGGCCGGCAGCGACAACCCGATCAGCACGTCGAACACCAGAAAGACCACAACCGCCAAGGTCCAGCCGTACGCCACCACGCGCGCGGGATGCGGCGCCCCGAGCAGCAGCGCGGCGACCGTGAACAGCCCGGTACCGCACACCACGAACCCCATGAGCGGCAGCAGCAGGGCGTACACGACGAGGGTGACGACCAGGACGGCCAGGCGCCAGAGATGCGCAGGGCGGGCTTTCGGCGTACGCAGGAAGTGGCGGGACTGGAAGGCCAGAGCACCACCGACCAGGCCCAGCAGCACCCCCAGCAGGGTCGGTGCCGCGGCCGGACCGAGTGCGTCGTCGGAGTCGCGCAGCCGGGCGGCGTCGACCAGCACGACCACGGCCGCGATCACCATGATCACCCCCAGCAGCCCGGACGCGCGGGCCTCGGCGTGCTCGACCTCGGGCGTCTCGGGCCGGACGGGCCCCTCCTCGAGATCGGTCATGTGAGGCCCATCTTCTTGAGGACGTCGGTGACGGTGCGGCGTTCGTCGGCGATGTACTGCTCGAACTGGGGGCCGGTCAGCGTGGCGTCGATCCAGCCGCGGCGTTGCAGGGTCTCCTGCCAGGCGGGGGTGCGCGTCATGCGTACGAGAAGGTCTTCCAGCTGACGCTCGTCGTCGGCGTCGATGCCGGGCGGGGCCACCACGCCACGCCAGTTGGCCAGCTCAACGTCGACCTGCTGTTCCTTGAGCGTGGGCACGTCGGGCAGGGCCGGCAGCCGCTGCGGGCTCGACACGGCGATCGCCCGGATCGTGCCCGCCTTGATCTGGCCCTCCAGCTCGGAGACGCCCGAGACGCCCGCGGTCGCGCGCCCGGAGAGCAGCGTCGACAGGGCCTCGCCGCCGCCCGAGTGAGCCACGTAGTTGACGCCGGCCGGATCGGCGCCGACCGCCTCGGCGACCAGCCCGGCCAGGATCTGCTCGATGCCGCCGGCCGAGCCGCCCGCCCACGACACCGCGCCGAGGTTGCTCTTCATGCGGCCGGCCAGGTCGGTCATCGACTTCACGGGCGAGTCGGCCGGCACGACGATGACCTCGTAGTCGGTGGTCAGCCGGGCCAGTGGCTTGGTGCGGTCGAGCCCCACCGGCGAGTCGTTGCTCTCGATCGCCCCGATCATCACCAGGCCCATCACCATGAGCTGGGTCGGGTCGCCCTCGTGCCGCACGAACTGGCTCAGCCCGATCGTGCCGCCCGCGCCGGCCACGTTGTAGACCTCGGTGCGCCCGGCCTCCGTGCGCAGCGCCGCCTGCATCTCGCGGGAGGTCTGGTCCCACCCGCCACCGGGCGCGGCCGGCGCCATCAGCCGCAACTGGCGCCCGTTGAGGAAGCCGGCGTTGTCGTCCCCGCCGAACACGGTCGTCGCGACCAGCGCGATCGTGGCCAGAGCAGCCGCCACGTACGGGCCCGGGCCCGCCGGTCTCCAGGCCATCCGCACCTCACCTCCGGCCGACCGAGATATTCATGCTGCTGGATCTTCAGTCTGCTCCACAAGGCGTCGTGGCGCACGTCCTGAGGGGCCGGTTCGCACCGGGTGGCGTCGGCGCGGAAAAATCAAAGGCATGGACCTCCGTGTGACGCTGCTGGGCGCCTTCGAGGTGCGCCGCGGCGACGCCGTGGTGCCCGTGCCGGGCGCGCGGCTGCGGGGGCTGCTGGTGCGGCTGGCGCTGGCCGGTGGGCGGGCGGTGGACGCGGGCACGCTGGTCGACGCGCTGTGGCCCGACGAGCGCCCGGGTGACCCGCCCAACGCACTTCAGTCCCTCGTGTCCCGGCTGCGTAAGACGGTGGCGGTGGCGCAGGTCGAAGGCGGGTACCGGCTCGACATCGCGCCGGGGGACGTTGACGTGCTGCGCTACGAGAAGCTGGCCGCGGACGGTCGTGACCGGCTGCGGGCGGGAGACCACCGTGAGGCGGCTGCCCTGCTCGACGAGGCCGCCGCCCTGTGGAGCGATCCGGTCGGGGCCGAACCCGCGGTGATCGCCGCGGTCGCACCGGCCACCGCGACCCGCCTCGCCCGCACCTCGGTCGAGACCGCCGCCGACCTGGCCGAGGCCGAACTGGCCCTGGGCCGGCTGGCGAGCGCGGCTGACCGGCTGACCACTCTCCTCGCCGAGCAGCCGGTGGACGAACGGGCCGCGGCGCTGCTCATGGATGTGCTCGAGGCCCAAGGGCGGCAGGCGGAAGCGCTCGCGCTCTACGAGCAGGTGCGCGAGAGTTTGGCCGACTCGCTCGGCGCCGACCCGGGCGCAGCCCTGCGCCAGAGGCACATGCGCCTGCTCCAGGGCCCCTCCCCCGTCTCGGCTGGGTCGGCCGTTGATCTTGCGCCCAGCAACCTGCCCGCCCCGCTGACCAGCTTCGTCGGGCGCGACGACGACCTCGCCCGGGTCGACACGCTGCTGGCCGCGGGCCGCCTGGTCACCGTGCTCGGGCCCGGCGGCGCCGGCAAGACCCGGCTCGCCATCGAGTCGGGCCGCCGCCACCGGCACGAATATGGCGACGGCACCTGGCTGGTCGACCTGGCCGCGATCACCGAGCCGGCCAAGGTCGCCGCGGCCGTGCAGACCTCGATCGGCCTGCGCGGCGCCGCACTGTTCGCCGAGGCGAACAAGGTGCGGGCCGAGTCCGACGAGGTGGAACAGCTGGCCGACACCCTCGAAGGCCGCGAGACCCTGCTCGTCGTCGACAACTGCGAGCACCTCATCGACGCCGTGGCCCACCTGGTCGCGGCGCTGCTGCCACGCTGCACCGGGCTGCGGGTGCTGGCGACCAGCCGCGAGCCCCTGGCCGTCGACGGTGAAGGGCTGGTCCCGCTCGGCCCGCTCACACTGCCCGACCCGGAGGACGGCGTCGCCCAGGCGCGGCGGGCGGCGTCGGTGCGCCTCTTCATCGAGCGGGCTGCCGCCGTACGCCCGGGCTTTGACGTCGACGAGGACACGCTCGGTGATGTCGTGCGGGTGGTGCGGGCGCTGGACGGCATGCCACTGGCTCTCGAACTGGCGGCGGCCCGGCTGCGTACGCTGTCACTGGCCGAGCTGACCGCCGGGCTGTCCGACCGGTTCCGCATGCTGACCAGCGGAAACCGTACGGCCGCCCCACGTCACCGCACCCTGCGCGCGGTGATTTCCTGGAGCTGGGACCTGCTCGGCGACGACGAACGGGTGGTGGCCGAGCGGGTCTCGGTGCTGCCCGGCGGCGTGACGGCGGCGACGGCCGTCGCGATCCGCGCCGGGACTTCCGTGCCCGAGGTCGAGGTGCCCGAGCTGCTCGCCGCCCTCGTCGACCGGTCGATCCTGCAGCTCGCGCCCGAGCCCGGCCGCTACCGCATGCTGGAAACCCTCCGCGAGTACGGCACCGAACGCCTCGCCGAGCAGGGGGCGCTCGAATCCACGCGGGGACTGGCCGCGCGGCACCTGGCCCAGCTCGTCGCCCGCCTCGACCCCGAGCTGCGCGCGGCCGGCCAGCTGACGGCGCTAAGCGTGCTGAACGCCGAGTACGACAACGCGCTCTCCGCTCTGCGCCACCTCTGCGACATCGGCGACGGCGAGGAGGCGGTCACCCTCGCGATGAACCTGGCCTGGTACTGGCAGATGTTCGGCCGCCACGCCGACGCGACGTTCTGGCTGGAGCAGGCGCTCTCCCAGCCCGCGGCCGGGCCCACGCTGCGGCGCGACACCGCCGAAGCCGTGCTGCTGCTCAACCGGATCAGCACCCGCTCCGCGATGAGCGCCGAGGCGGTCGAACGTGGCGAGGCCGAGCTGCGCGCGCTGGCCGATCGGCTGCTCGCCTATCCCGCACTGCCCGGGCTGTCCGGCGCCCTCACCGCGGTGAGCCTGTTCTTCCTGCAGGAGGACGAGGCGTCACTGGCCATCATCCGAAAGATCATCGACGGCCCCGACGTCTGGCTGTCCGGCCTGGCCCACCTGTTCCGGGCCCAGTTCGCCGAGAACCAGGGCGACCTCCAACAGGTCGGCGCGGACGTGAAGACCGCGCTCGACTGCTTCGCCCGCGTCGGCGACCGCTGGGGGCAGGCCACCGCCCTGCCGATGCGGGCCCTGCTGCGCCAGTACGACGGCGACCTCGAAGGCGCCCTGGACGACCTGCGCCGGGCCCGCGCGCTGGCCCGCCAGTTCGGCTCGCTCAACATCAGCGACGAGCTCTTCATCGACCTGCGCTGGATCGAAGTACACATGCGCCGCGGCGACAACGACCAAGCCGTGTCCATGCTGCACGCGACCCGCGAACGGGCGGAACGCTCGGCCTCCCCCGAGCTGCTCATCCTGCTCAACGCCCTCGAGGCCGGCCTGTGGGTGCGCCTGGGCGACCTGCCACGCGCCCGCAACCTGCTCGACGTGGCCGAGGCCGAGATGGACGCCGACCCGTCGTTCGCCGGCGACCACGGACGGGCGATCTCCGGCGCCATCCGGGCGACCCTGTGCGTGAAACTGGGCGACGAGGCCGGCGCCGAGAAGGCCTTGACCCGGGCCTACGCGGCCGCGATCGAGACCCGCGACATGCCCATCATGTCCCTGGTGTCGCTGAGCGCGGCCGAACTGGCCGCCCTCAAGGGCCGCCCCCGCGAAGCAGCCCAACTGCTGGGCGCGGCCGCACGCCTGCGGGGCAACCATGACCACAGCAACCCGCAGATCCGCGAACTCAGCGACCGCCTCCACGACGAGCTGAGCGAAGACCTCTTCGCCGAGGCGTACGCCCTGGGCTGGAACGCCGACGGCAAAACCGCGTCGGCTCTGGTGGGCCGCTCCGACCTGCGCCTGGGCCGTTCCACCTGACCCGGTCGTGCTCCTATGAGCGCCCGTCCCCGTCCCCGTTCCCGTCCCTGTCGCGAGGCCCGTTCCGGTCCAGCTCTTCCGTGAAATATCGACCGAGGTCGGGGAAATCGAGTGGCTTCTCTTTCACGATCGCGCGGAACAGCGGCGTCTTGGCCATCTCTTCGGCCACCGAGGCCCAGCCTCCGTGTTCGTCGTCGGGGAAACGTTCGCCCACTCGTATCGCATGGTCGACGGCACCCGCCATCTGGTCGGCCACGATGAGAGCACGATCGAGGTCCTCACCGACGAGGTCCACGGGTCTGCGCTGAAAGATGTACGGCCTGAGGTCCGGCCGTTGGAAAAGCATGGCCAGTCCGGCGTCGTACCGTTCATTCGCGTGATGCAATGCGTCGTATCTACTGTAGAGGTTGGAGATGTGTATCTGCTTCTGCAGCCGACGCGTCTGCAAAGAGGCGAAATACAGCGCAAAAACGACTCCGACCAAACTGATCACCTGGGCAGATTCAGGCAGTCGAAGCATGTGACTCTACGAGTTCGGTGAATATCTCGGAGGGCTTCTTCCAATCGAAGATCTTACGGGGTCGGTCGTTGATTTCGGCGGCGACCCGGGCGAGGTAGTCGGGGCTGGAGGTGATCGGGACGCCTTTCGGGAAGTATTCGCGGACGATCCGGTTCAGGTTTTCGTTGCTGCCGCGCTGCCACGGGCTGTGCGGGTGGGCGAAGAACACGGGCAGGCCGGTGGCGGTGATGCTGGCGTGGCGGGCCATCTCGGCGCCGCAGTCCCAGGTCAGGGACCGGCGGATCTGCGGCGGGAGGCCGTCGGTGGCGGCGATGACTGCGTCGGTGACGGTGAGCGAGTCGCGGCCGGTCAGCGGGACCAGGATCAGGAATCGTGAGGTGCGTTCGACCAGGGTGGCGACGGCGGTCTTGCCGTTCTTGCCGATCACCAGGTCGCCTTCCCAGTGCCCGGGCACGGCGCGGCCTTCGACGTCGGCGGGTCGTTCGTCGAGGTAGCAGGGCTCGCGGATGCGGGGCGCCGGCTCGGGTCGAGGCCCGGAGCGGCGGGCCGGGCGGCCGGTGCGCAGGGCGATCAGCTCGCGGGCGAGGGTGGAGACAGGCTGGGCGTAGACCCACTGGTAGATGGCTTCGTGTGACACCCGCACAGCGTTGTCGCCGGGCACCAGCTCGGGCAAGCGACCCGCGATCGAGGCCGGCGACCACCCGGCCCGCAACCGCTCGACCACCACCTTGCGTAGCCGGGGCGACCGGTCGACGGCGAACAGCTTCGGCCGTTTACGGGCCGCTGCGGCGGCGATGTCCGCGGCCATCGCCCGTACCCGGTCCGGCCGCCGTGCCGGGCGACTTCCCGCGACACGATCGACGGGTCCCGGGCGATCCGAACCCCGATTTCCTTATACAGCAAGCCTTCCGCGAGTCCGCGGGAAATCTCTTCACGGTCGTTCGATGTCAGCGGTACACGCACGGCGGGCATCCTGTCCCACCGAACCATCAAGATCAAATGCTACGACCGCCTGAACTCGCCCTGAAGAAAATTCCCGACCATCTGCTCCCACCCGTCACCGCCCGATCAATTCACCATATAGCGCTCTGTCAATGAGTGAGCAAAACGATGAGGCACCGCTTCCAACATCCCGCGAGAAGGCTTGCCCGTGACGGACAAAGGGTTGCAAAACCGGCACCCGATAGTGCATCATCGCCGCCATGACTGACGCCCCGGACACACGTCCGACGTGCACCGAAGCGTGCTGCTGACAGCTGGCGAGACCGCATGGATCGAGGAGCGAGAGACCCAGGACTCCGATTGCCGGTATCCGGATCGATGCGAATACGAGGCCGGGCATACCGGACCCCACGCGGCGTTGACCGCCACTCCCTACGACGGGAAAGGATCCTACGACACAGACAGAAGTGCTTGGCTGTTTTGGAACGATCAAGCAACGCGACGCATTGAGTACGTCGAACTATGCCCCTTGGAGTCACTCGGAAGCGACGACGTGTATTGCGCCTGGCCCCTCGACCACCCCGGCGCCCACGAGTATCAGCTTCGTCCCCAACAACAGGTGAGCCTGTTCACGGCAGTTGTTCTTGAACCGCCGAACCTCTAGACCTCCGCCGCGTCCAGGACAAACGCTTGTTCTCGCGAACGTCGCTCCATGAAAGCAGGGAACTCACGGAGCGGGGCCCGAGGACTCACCAGTCCACGGGCCGGAATTGGAATGCCGGGCCTCGGCGGGTTCACCGAGCGCTTCGGCCGCCATCCCGGTCATGTCGCGCCAACTGGTTGCTGCGGGCAAGGGCAGCCCGTCGACGTCCAGGAAGACTTCACTGCCGCCGTAATCCCGGTGCACCTCGGCTAACGGGACCGAAAGCTCCAGGTCAGTCTGGCCGGCAGGCCGATACTCGGGTTGTCGAAGAGCAAGCCGGCCCACGTTCCGTCACTCACCGGCACCATGTCGTGAACGGTCAGGCCGTCCTCGTCGTCAGTCACCCCAGGACTATTCCACGGACGAGTGGCGGACTCGGCGCAGCGTGGCGTGCACCGACCCACGGAAAATTGTGCTCATGAGGCTGCCGGACGGCGCCAGGCGAACACCCGACACGTCATTGCCATGCGCGGATCACGGCTATATGAGTGATGTCTTTCGAATGTTCGCACGCTTTCAGCACAGTGCCGAAATGGAGTCACAGCCGCAGCAAGGTCACTTTGATTCGAAGGAACTCATCGGATTTCTTGGGTAGTCCCGTAATGCTGATCATCGCCCACCGGCCCTGACCCGTCAAGACGCACGCCTTGGTACCCACGGAGGCGAAGACGGCGTCGATCGAATCGCTACCGGTGGTTGTTCTCAGCTTCAGGCAGTCCACGGGGGTGGCGTGCGCTTCCATTACCTGAAATACCCCTCGTTTGATTTTTCGTTTTGGCGCCTGAGGGACGTACAGCTGCCATTCTTTCAAATTGCTTTCCAATCTGCTCCGGTAAAGATCGTCGGTACTTGCCTCCCGACTACCGTAATTTGGGGGCCGATCGGTGTCGACATCGATATCGTATGCGTAGCCGCCTCGCATTGGGAGATCGAAGACATAGTAGACACGGGGATCGCTGATCCCGCTACTCGGCCGTGTCGACGGTGGAGGGATGTGTGGCGAAGACCCAGATCCTATTGTGTCGGCTGAGCTGCTTACGGTTGCCCGAGTACCGTTCTCGGAGACGCCTGCCGTCCCCGCGGATCCCGCCGCGGTTGGGCGAGCGGCCCGATCTCGTTCGTCTTTGTCACCTTGCCAGGACAGGAAGGCGACAACCACGCCGATCAGGGTGAGCACGAGGCTGATGACACCGATCAGGCCACCGGTCTTGGGATCTCCCAGCACGCCGAGGCGTTTACGGCGAGCGACCCGGCCGCTACGCGACGTGGCTTGAGTGGTGATTTCGAACACCTCCAAAGGGGAGTGGCCGGTGACCATCTCTGAATTCACCCCCGGCCGGGTGGGAACGAAACTAACAAGACCATCGACAGTGCGAAAATCTATGATCTCCGTTTCTTTGTCCGGTAGACGACAGAAATCTTCCGAACGATGATGGCCCTCTGATCGGCCGATGTACCGACGGCCGAAAATCTCGCTGTTTCGAGTCCGTAACCGAAATCCGGAAACATGATCGGACAACGCGAAAGGAATTCCCATCTGCATGATCGGCTGCGGTCGGGTAGCCCCGACGCATTGCTGCGCCGGGGTCCCTCAGAACCGTGCGTGCAATTCGCGCGGCACACGGCTCAAGCAAGCCACTGGGGCGATTTCAGGAGTGCAGAGGTGCTGGTTCCTGCTGTCCGTCAGTGGTTCGGCGGAGGCAGGCCGGGTCGGGTGCCCTCTTAACCCCGGAGGCGACGGTATCCACTGACCGGGAGCTACGTCTCGGGCATCAACCCGACCTCCAATCGACGTACTCACTCACTTCGTGCGACCTCGTGTCGCACCTCTCATCGACAGAAGAGCGCGTCATCGTCGGTTGGAGTGCGGGAAGCAACTGGACGGTCAGGTGCGGGGTTCGGCCTTGGTGACGATGGGCTTCTGTGGTTGCGGGCATCATGCGGCGGTCGGTGGTGACGGCGAAAGCTGGGCCGATGGGATGGACTCGGTCCATCCCATCGGCCCAGCCGGGGTGAGGTGGTCAGGTGCGGCGGGCGTAGGCGCGCAGGGCCAGCGGGACGAAGACCACCAGCAGGCCCGCCATCCAGGCCAGGGTGACCAGCAGGTGGTCGGCGACCGGGCCGCCGATCAGCAGGCCTCGGATTGTGGCTACCAGTGGGGTGATCGGGTTGACGTGGACGAAGGCCTGCAGCCACCCGGGCAGCGTGTCGGTCTGGACGAAGACGTTGCTGCCGAAGGAGAGCGGGAAGACCAGCAGGAACATGACGCCCTGGACGGCGCCCGACGTGCGGACCAGCATGCCGACCCAGACCGAGATCCAGCAGAAGCAGAGCCCGAAGCCGATAGACAGGGCGACCGCGGCGACGGCCGGGACGAAGCCGGTGTCGACTCGGAAGCCCATGATGTAGCCGAAGCCGAGCATGACGACGCAGACGGTCAGGTAGCGCACGATGTCGGCCGCGACCGCGCCGACCAGTGGTGCTGAGCGGGCTACCGGCAGGGACCGGAAGCGGTCGAAGACACCTTTTTCGATGTCGGCGTTGAGGTTCTGGCCGAGCGCGATGCCGCCTAGGGCCAGCGATTGGGCCAGCAGGCCGGGCAGCAGGAACTGCAGGTATTCGCCGCGGTCGCCGGTGCCGATCGCGCCACCGAACAGGTAGGTGAAGATCAGTAGGAAGATGACCGGCTGCAGGGTGACGTCGATCAGGGCCTCGGGCGTACGGGCTGTTTTGATCAGGCTGCGGCGGGCCAGGGCGAGGCTGTGCCTGATTAACGCCGCCAGTGCGCCGCCGCGTGGACGGTCGAGGTCGCCGGCGAGGCCGCGGGTGGGGACGTCGAGGGTGGTCATACCAGTTCACTCTCCTTGGGGGCGTCGTTGCGGGGATCGGTGGTCAGGGCGTGGAAGACCTCGTCGAGGCTGGGCAGGTGCAGGCCCAGGTCGATGAGTTCGACGCCGGCGCGGCGCAGTTCGGGTACGGCGATGTCGAGCGCGGTGTCGGCGGCGACGGGAACGCTGACCGCGCCCCCGCGGGTGCCGGCGGCCTCGTCGGCTGACGCCTTCGTGCCGGGGGCGGCGACCAGGTCGAGAACCTTGAGCACGTCGGGCACCTTGGCCGGGTCGGCCGGGCGTACGCGAAGGGTCAGACCTCCGACGCGGCGCTTGAGCCCGTCGGGGGTGTCGTGAGCGATCACGCGGCCCTGGTTGATGACCACGATCTCGTCGGCCAGGGCATCGGCCTCCTCCAGGTATTGCGTGGTCAGCAGCACGCTGGCGCCCTGCGTGACCTGGGTGCGTACGACGCCCCACATGTCCTCGCGCTTGGCCGGGTCGAGACCGGTGGTCGGCTCGTCGAGGAAGATCACCTCGGGGTGGCCGACGAGGCTGGCGGCCAGGTCGAGCCGGCGCCGCATGCCGCCCGAGTAGGTCTTGGCCATCCGGCCGGCCGCCTCGGTCAGGTCGAACCACTCGAGCAGCTCGGCCGCGCGCTTCCGCGCGTCGCGGGTGGTCAGGTCGAGCAGCCGGCCGATCAGCACCAGGTTCTGGGTGCCGGTCAGGTCCTCGTCGACGCTCGCGTACTGCCCGGTCAGGCCGATGCGGCGGCGCACCCGGCCGGGCTCCTTGAGCACGTCGATGCCCGCGACCTCGGCCGTGCCCGCGTCGGGTTTGAGCAGCGTGGCCAGGACCCGTACGGCGGTGGTCTTGCCCGCGCCGTTGGGCCCGAGCACGCCGAGCACCGTCCCCCGGCGCATGGCGAGGTCGACCCCGTCCAGCGCCTGCGTCTTGCCGAACCGCTTGCGCAGGCCCTCCGCCCGCACCACGAGATCACTCATGGCGTTCCTCCCTCCGTTGCGGCGCCCACGGCACCGCCCACGAAGAGACTGCCGCGCCCCGCTGGCATGCCCCGCACACGCGGCTGGCACGGCCGCACACGCCGCTGAGACGGTCGCGCTGAGTCGTGACACTCAATTCAATAAGTAGTCGTTCATCACGTTGTTCTTCTCCCGGCGGTGTGGAAGACATAGCTTGACGTGCGGGAAGCGTGCCAAGAACCAACACACAGCGGAGGCCCGCATGGGTTACGTGACGACCACCGACGGCGTCGAGATCTTCTACAAGGACTGGGGTTCGGGGCAGCCGATCGTCTTCAGTCACGGCTGGCCGTTGTCGGCCGACGACTGGGACACGCAGATGCTGTTCTTCCTGTCGCAGGGCTACCGGGTCATCGCGGCCGACCGGCGCGGCCACGGGCGCAGCTCGCAGGTCAGCGACGGCCACGACATGGACCATTACGCCGACGACCTGCTCGCCGTCATCGAGCACCTCGACCTGCACGACGTCATTCACGTCGGCCACTCCACCGGCGGCGGGGAGCTGACCCGCTACCTCGGCCGGCACGGTGAGAGCCGCGCCGCCCGGGCGGTGCTGATCAGCGCGGTGCCGCCGCTGATGGTGCAGACCGACGCGAACCCGGGCGGCCTGCCCAAGGCGGTCTTCGACGACCTGCAGGCCCAGCTCGCGGCGAGCCGTACGACGTTCTATCGGGACCTGCCGTCCGGCCCGTTCTACGGTTACAACCGTCCGGGCGCCGAGCCGAACGAGGCGATCATCCAGAATTGGTGGCGTCAGGGCATGGCCGGCGGCGCGAAGGCCCACTACGACGGCATCGTCGCGTTCTCGCAGACCGACTTCACCGAGGACCTCAAGAAGATCACGATCCCGGTCCTGGTCATGCACGGCACCGACGACCAGATCGTCCCGTACGCCGACGCGGGTCCTCTGTCAGCCAAGCTCGTCAAGAACGGCACCCTGAAGTCGTACGAGGGCTTCCCGCACGGCATGCCGACGACGCAGGCCGACACGATCAACAAGGACCTGCTCGAGTGGCTCAAGTCCTGATCTGATCGAAGACGGGTCGGCACCGCCCCGAGGTTGCTGTTTGTGATGCGGTCGAGCAACCTCGGGGCTGCGGTCCGTGATTGGCGGTCCGCGCCTACAGTCGTCCTCGATGAAGACGCTGTCGAAGGTCGTCGTCGCGGTGGTCGCAGCAGCGCTGTCCGCCGGGGCTCAGGCCACTCCGGCCCACGCGATCGCGCACGGTGAGGACGTTCCCGACGGAACGTACAGGTTCGCGGTGAAGCTGACCGACATCGGCATTCCCACCCCGGACGGCGGCAAACGGAACAGTTCGTGCTCCGGCGGCCTCATCTCACCGCACTGGGTGCTCACCGCGGGCCACTGCTTCAAGGACGAGAACGAGAAACGGGTGTCCCGCCCGGTCGCCGATCGCACGATCGCCACCATCGGGCGCGCCGACCTGACCGGTAAGGCCGGAGTCAGCGCGAACGTGATCGAGGTACGCCAGCACGGCACGGCCGACGTCGCTCTGGCCCGGCTCGACAAGGCGGTCACCGGCATCACCCCGCTGAAGCTCGGCCGCACCAAGCCGGGTGACGGTCTCAGACTGCGGCTGGCCGGCTTCGGGCTGACCAGCGGGACGGCGAAGAAGACGACCGACGTGCTGCAGGTCGGCCAGTTCAAGGTGACGTCCCGGTCGAAGCTGGAGATGTCGATCGTCGGCACCGCGCCACGCGACGACACCAGTGCCTGCCCGCACGACTCGGGCGGACCGTATTTCACCGGCAGCGGTACGGCGGCCAGCCCCGCGATCGTGGTCGGAGTGGTCAGCCGAGGGCCGCGCTGCCCGCACACGGGTGCCGACACGGCCAGCCGGGTCGACGCGATCGCCCCGTGGATCCTCTCGGTCGTCGGCAAGGACCTGAAGCCCCCGCCCCCGAAGCCGAGACCGACGACGAAGAAGCCGACCGATCAGCCGGCCGTGGCCCACCGCGAGGCGGCGCCGCCGAGCCCGCACGGCAACGAGCCCCTGAACCCCATGCTCTGGCTGGCGGCGCTCCCGATCGTGTTGCTGATCGGCGCCCTGGTGATGTGGGCGGCCAAGCCCCGCAAAGGAACCCGTCGCCGCCGAGGCTAGGGCCGGGCTGGGGCCGGTGCCCCCACGGAACACCGGCCCGGGCTGATCAGGCCTTCCAGAAGACGTAGACGGCTCCGTAGTTGACGGCCTTCTTCGCGCCGTCGACGCAGGCGCCGGCCGGGGCGGTGCCGCCCGAGGTGAGAAGCCGGCTGATGTGCGTCGACCGGCCCAGAACGCCCCCGCCCGTGCTGGTGACGACTTCGAGCAGCAGCTCGGGGATCGTGCCCGTGCGCGGCGACTCGGCGAGCTTCTTCGCGGTGACCAGCGAGTTGTCACGGGTGGACTGCCAGCTCGGGCCGCCGAAGTGGTGGACCCGGCCGCCGGTGCCGATCAGTTGGGCCTCGGGCACGGACGCGCCGGTGAAGACGCCGCCGGTGCACGTGTAGGTCTGAGTGCCGCTCGTGACCACGTACGCTCCGATCGGCTTGGCGCCCTTCGGGGGCCTGATGTCCTTCGGGATGCCCGGGATCGACACGGCCCGCGCGTCCGGCCCGACGGCGGCGGGCGCGACGACCTCGGCCGCTGAGGCGTTGAAGGTCACGGCGCCGACGGCGGTCACCACGACCGCCATCCCCACCCCGGCGGCGGCGTGGACCCGGGAACGCTTCGTGTTGAGCATGGAATCTCCTCGTCCGGGGGCGTGAGCGTCGCCCCTTCGACGAGGGACACGGAGCATCCCCGCGTCCAGATCTAGATCAACGTCGATGTCACCCGAACGTCCCCGATGGACTGTACGAACGGGCGAGCCAGATGTTTCCACCGTGTTTCCGCAGGTCAGAATGCATCCTGCCTCAGCCTGCGGTGGTCGTCACCGGTTGCACCATGCCGAGCCCGACGCCCTTGGCCGAACACACGGTCTGCGGGCTGCTGACGAAAGCCGACGCCGTCTCGTCCGGCGGGAAGACGCGATAGCCGCGCACCTCGACCGGCTTGCACCGCGCCTCGTCGAAATTCGCGAAGAAGGGCCAGATCAACAGCGAGTACGCCACCCCGCCCGGTTTCAGCGTGACAGTCGTACGGCCGGCGGCGCCCTCCTGGCGGTTGAACGGCTCGTTCACCTGCGTGCCCTTGGCGCCGGCGACCCACGAGACACCCGGGTAGCCGAACAGCGTGCAGGTGCGCTGCGACTTGTTGGTGAAGATGAGGTTGACGCTGCGCGAGCCGGCCCCCGCGTCGGCGTCGCCGGTCTTGAGGGTCAAGTCGGCGGTGCGACATCGCGTGGTCGAGGAACCGCCTCCGCCGCCCTGAGTGGGGCGTGTCGTCGTGGCGGTGGTGGGCTCCGGTTCCGGCTCCGGGGACGTGGTCGTGGGTGCCGTGGTCGGGGCGGGCGCGGGCGTCGTCGTCGTGGTGTCGGTCGACGTGGAGCAGCCGGTCAGAAGGAGAGCGGGCGCGGCGAGCAGCGCAAGAAGGCGTTTCATGCCCGACTGATACCGCCGCGCCCCGCTTCCCTAACCGTGATCCTTATGACGCCGGGCGTCAGGACTTGAAGGCGTCCTTGACGTCCTCGACGGCCTGCTTGAGCTTCGAGCTACTCTGGTCGGCCTTGCCCTCGGCTTCGAGACGCTCGTTGTCGGTCGCCTTGCCGACGCCCTCTTTCACCTTGCCGCCGACTTCCTCGGCCTTGTTGTCGACCTTGTCGTCGAATGCCATGACAGCCTCCACATCAAATCGCTGACCCGCCCCGCATACCCATACTTGCCCGACGACAATCATCTGGCTTCACAAACCGGCCCCATACGGTGTGGATCTCCTCGTAGCGGAGCACGTCGACGGCGGCGGGGTCGTCGAGCAGCGTGATCAGCAGGGCGCCGTTCGCGAGCCGGCGGGTCCGGTCGGCGATCTCCGCCGACGGCGGTGCGGGCAGGCCCAGACCGGGGCCGAGATAGGTCGACCAGCCGAGCTCGGCCGGCCAGCCACCGGCCGGATCGACGGCGTGGTCGGTGCCGCTGTCCCACGCTTGTTCGCTGGACCCATTCGTCGAGAACCCGGCCGACGGTGGCATCGAGACGCTGAGCGGTGGCGAGCCACAGATCGGTCAGACGCGCATGCAGCTCACGGAACTCGTCGGCACCAGGCATCGGCCGGCGGTAGCAGAACGCGGAATCCAGCGACCAGGTGAGCGCGCCGCCCCGGAAACCGACGAAGACGTCGACATCCCCGTTGGTCCAGAACTGGCCATGCTCCGTACCGGTCGCCATGGCCGCCACCGCGACGTCGATCGTCGTTGGCGACTGCTCCCGGCGATTTCGGCGTACGCGGGTGTCGGGCGCTCGCAGGAGCAGCCGACCTGGCGAACCCGGCAGGTGACATCGAATTCGGTCGTCGCGCCACAACCGATCCGGGCGCCGTGCACCGAGATGTGGCGAGGCCCGGGGATATGGCCAATCCCCGGGCCTCCGAATACCACCGAATTGCACACACCAGCACGTTTAAGAGCGTGGATCATTCGTTACGACATCGGGTTTTGCCTTTAAACTACCGCCACTCGAAAGCGCGGCGGACCGGACTCGAACCGGCATCCAATGTCCTCGTCCCTGCTCGGTCGACCTGGTGATCAGTGGTGAATGCTGACGTTGGAGCGAGAATCTGAGTCTCATACCGGCTGCCTCTGCCAATTGGGCTACCCCCGCGCGGGTGGTGCGGGGGGCGGGGCTCGAACCCGCACTGTGACCGGTGGATTCAGCTTCAGCCTCAGCTGTCAGCTTTCGCGCCGAGTCCGGCGCACCCCCGCGCTCCCACGGGGGAATCCATGGCGGCTACCCGAACAGGTAGTCGAAGACGGCCGCGCCGACCCGCTGGTCGGTGGCCTCGGTGTTGTTGGCCTCCTCGCGCGCGAACTTGACCGCCGTCTGCAGCTTCAGCACCCGGTCGAGGATCTCGTTGACCCGCTTGGCCGGCAGCGCACCCGAGAACTTCACCGTCGTCCAATAGCCGACCGCGACGTCCTCGTAGTACACCTCGACCTGCGCCGGGTGCTTCTCGGTGGCCTCGGCCTTGACGTGGTTGCGGGGGACCTTCTTGGTGCGGTTGGTGCGCACCGGCTCGGTCCGCCAGCTGTCGGTGGAGTCGTCGCGCAGCCACGACTCGGCCGCGTCGAGCACCGGCAGCTTCTTGACGAACGTGTGCATGTCGACGAGCTGCTTCTCCAGGAACAGCAGGTACGTCACCGGCACCTGGGCGGCGATGACGCGTCCGTCCACTGTCACGTCGGCGCGGGCCACGCAGTTCGTCCAGTCCTTCGTCGCGGTGACGTCGAACAGCCGGGTGAGCGTGGCCGAGACCTCACGCAGAATGTCCTCGGCTTTGATCTGCACCCGCGTCGACTCGGCGGGCAGCGTCTCGCCCTCCTCGTCCTTCGGCTGGTACGTGCGCGAGATGCCGGCGAGCGGCCCAGTCTTCTGCACAGCGTGATGGGCGTCGCTCAGATCGGCGAACGCCTTGCTCTTGACGCCCTTCTCGACGGCGATGATCTGGTTCAGCTTCGGCACGATGTCCCCTTTCAGCCCCGGGAACTTAGCACCCATCGATCACAACTCACGACCCGTTTTCACGGCCCAGCCAGGCCGCCTTCGCCGCAGCACGTTCCTCGTCGGCGCCCGCGCTCTCGAGTCGCCGACCGCCTCCAGACGCTCGATCCAGGGCGGCGGGTTGCCCTTAGGATTCGCCTGTGTCCTTGGTCGACTTGCGTCATGGCTTCCGCGACGAGAATCAGCTCCGACTCACCCAGGCGATCGTCATGGATCGCCTGGCCGACGATCGCGAGCAGGAGGAATGCCGCGTCCTGATGAAGTTCTGGTGGCAACTCGCCATGACCTATCGGGAGGTGACCGAGGCCGACCTGGACCTGCACGTCAGCCCGGCCAAACGCGAAGCCGTGCAAGAACTCATCGACGCGATCAGGAACTCTCCAGAGGCAATCGACGCATGGCTGGCGAACACACCTCGGCGATTCCCGACCGTCCAGGACCGTGGCTACGAGGCACATCGTTCGCGCGTCTCACGAACAGACGACGACGTCGCGGCGGACCTGGCCCGGGCCGGTCTCGAGTTCATCGAACGGATGACCACGGAGGTTTCCTACCCACTACCGGCTTCCGGTCAAGGACCCGCGTCCTGCACCTCTGAGCACGGTCGATTCGACTCGGAGCCGCACGAGATAGTTCATGTAGACGACCCGGACATGCCTGCCAAGGTCAACGCGGCCTGGTGGCGCCTCGCCCTCGAATTCGGTCTCCTCGACGAGAGACAAGAGTTCCTCCTCACCGTCGACTACGCCGGCCTTGACGCCGACGAGTCCGAGGGCTGCTGGGTTCGGGTGCGGCTGGCCGATGCGTGGGATCTGGCCGGTAGCGGCTCGGCCTCGCTTCGCAGCCATTTCGCCGCTGTCTTCACCGAACGCTTCGTTCCCGAATTCACCATGCTGTCTACCGACCAGAAGATGGTCCTCAACACGACGGTCTGGGGCGACGCCACCGTGAGCACTATCGTCGTCCGCCCCGATCGGATCACATCAGCCGCAGGTTAGGAGGCTCACCAGCCGCCGGTTCCGGGGCCGCCTTTGAACGGGCCGGTTATGTCGGACGTGATCCAGCCGCCGTAGAAGTCGCCTTCCTGGGGGTGGACCAATTCGCCGGCTACCCGGCATTCGTCGACACGGCTCGGGTAGAAGGCGACTGCCCCGGCGATTTCGGCGTACGCGGGTGTCGGGTGTTCGTAGGACCAGCCGGCCTGTCGCACCCGGTTGTCGCCGGCGACGAGATCCCAATAGCCGGCGATGCCCTTGAACTCGCAGTACGAGCGGCCCTCGCCGGGCTCCAAAGCGCCGTCGGCGATGTCGTCACGCGGCACGTAGTAGACGGGCGGGTGTGAGGTTTCCAGGACTCGCCAGCAGCGGTCGCTGTCGACGATCATCCGGTCTGCGTGCACGATCGTCACCCGGGCGTTGGTGCGCTCCAGCCGCGGCGGCCGCGGGTAGTCCCAAACCGACTCCATGTAGTCAGTTTGCGGCAGGTTCCGGCGCGACGGGGTGGCGCAGGCCCGGATGGCCCTCGGGCAGGGTGCGGCGGATGACCCACCAGCTCACCGCCAGGCACGCGGCGACCAGCGGCCAGGTCAGCGCCACGCGGGCCACGCCCAGGGCGAAGACCTGCCCCGCCGCGTAGAGGGGCAGGAACACCGCCACCCGTACGACGTACTGCAGCACCCACACCCAGCTCGCCCGGCTGTAGGAGCGCAACAGCGCCGGGTCGCGCCGCCACCGGGTGCGCTGGCCGAGCACGCCGCCGACGACCAGGCCCAGCAGGGGCCAGCGGATCACGATGCTGACCGCCCAGGCCAGGGCGCTCGCGGCGTTGCTGAACAGCTGGATGAGGAAGAAGTCTTCGGCGCGGCCGGTGCGCAGGGCGATCAGGGCGGCCACGCAGACGCCGAGCAGGCCGATCAGCACCGCGCGGGGTTTCTCGCCGCGGCGCAGGCGATAGATGGAGACGCCGAGGGCGCTCGCGACCGCGACGCCGGCGCCGGCCCAGATCGACTGGCCGGCGGCGAGCCAGCCGATCACGAAGCCGGCTGCGGGCAGGGTGGCGTCGAGCGCGGCGCGCCGCCCGTTCAGCAGCGTCGACAGCGACTCCGGCTGCGTCATCCCCCACCCCGTTCAACTCGCCAGGAAGGCAGTAAGGGAAGCCTAACCGCAGCCGGAGCCGGGTCTCACTCCAGGTGGAAAGTGGCGTCAAGCGTAGGCCGGCCAGGCTCGGGGCCCGGCCGGCTGTTCACTAAGCCTGTTTCGCTCGCAGGGATTCCTGATAGAGCTCCGCGTACGTGCGCGAGTCCTTGATGAGATCGTCGGCGAACGCGGCGACGTCGGTGCCGACGAGCTCCAGTACGCCCTGGCCGGACGCGGCTCCCTGCTCGAAGAAGTCGACGAGATCAGCGAGCAGATCGCCCTCGGACAGCTCGACCGGGCCAACCTTGAACAGGTATTTCTGCATCTCCTGATAGACGATGCGATAGTCGGGCGGCAGCGCCTTGACTCGGGCCACGTGTGCCCGCCACTGCTTCTTGCCCTCGAGAACGTCCTTGATGCCCACGTCAGCCTCCCAGCCGGCTCAGTTTGCGGGCGACGGTGCGGTTCAACTGCTCGCGCCACCGGTCGCGATAGGTGCGGGCGCCCTCGCCGCCGGCCAGCGCCGCGCAGAAGCCCGGGATGTCGTCGCCGAGCACCTCCTGGACGCTCTGCCCGTCGGCCACCGCCTCTTCGAGCAACCCCAGGGCGGCGTCGAGGATCGGCATCAGGTTGCGGCCGGTGAAGTCGCCGTAGCGGAAGAGACCAGCCGTGATCTGGTCCCACGCCGCGCGGTGCTCGGCCGGCAGGGCCTGCGCCCGGACCTCGAAGGCCTTCCACTCCCTGGTGAGATCGTTGCCCGTGATCGTGTCCCAGAAGCTCATCGCACACCCTCCTTGAGCTTGTCGATGCGTGACGAGACGTACTGCCATTTCGCCCAGAACTTCGCGAGCTCCGTACGCCCGGCGTCGTTGAGGGCGTAGAACTTGCGGGGCGGCCCCACCCCGGACGGTCGTTTCGTCACCTGGACGAGCCGGTTCCTCTCCAGCCGCAGCAGAATCGTGTAGACCGTGCCCTCGATGACGTCGGTGAAGCCGAGCTCGTTCAACCGGCGCGTGATGGCGTACCCGTAGGTCTCCTCGCCGCCGATGATCTCGAGCACGCAACCCTCGAGCGTGCCCTTCAACATCTCGGTCAGGTCGTCCAACGCGGCCCCCCATTGCGGTACTCGGTGTCACTAAGTACCGGTACAACGTATCACCGAGTAGCTCGCGATGTCGAATGCGGCGGCCCGGCTCCGACCAGGGGGTGTAATCGGGTTCGAAGCAGAGGAGACACGATCATGGGTACGGTCAGCACGGGCGCGACGATGTCGATCGACGGCTTCATCGCGGGGCCCGAGGACAGCGGCTTCGACCTGCTGTTCCAGTGGTACGGCAACGGCGACGTCGAAACACCGTCGGGCAGCCCGACCATCCCGCCGCTGCGCATGTCGGCGGCGAGCACCGAACTGGTGCGCGATCTACGGGCTCGGATGGGCGCCCTGATCGTCGGGCGTCACCTGTACGACTTCACGAACGCGTGGGGCGGGCGCCACCCCATGAACGTCACGACGGTCGTGCTCACGCACCGTCCGCCCGAGAACCGCCCGGTCGCCGACGAGAACTTCGTATTCGTCACCGGCGGCATCGAGGAGGCGGTCGCGACGGCCCAGAAGATCGCCGGCGACCGCGAGGTGGGCGTCAACGGCGGCCAGATGGCCCGGCAGTGCCTGGAGGCCGGCCTGCTCGACGAGGTGCACGTCGACCTGGTGCCGGTGCTGCTCGGCCGGGGCACCCCGTTCTTCGGCCAGTTCGCCGGCGCGCCCCTGCAACTCGACGGCCCGGTCAGCGTCGTCGAGGGCACCGGCGTCACCCACCTGCGCTACCTGGTGCGCCGCTGACCCGGCCGCCGCCCGTTCACCAGCAACGGGCGGCGGCTTTCGCGGGTCAGGCGCGGCGCGTACGCCTTCTGGTGAACGAGAAGCCGACCAGGCCGGCGACCGCGGCGAGGATGCCGCCGGTGGCCGTCCAGACCCAGCGCGACGAGAACTCGGGCACGAAGTCCCACGACGCGCCGGACTCCGGCTCCTCGGAAGCCGCCGGCGTCGGGACGTCCGCGAGCACGGCGCCCGGGCGGTTGACCGGGTTCAGGGGTGCGGACAGTTTGCCCTGGTCGGCTCCGGTGTCGCCCATCTCGGCGGTCAGCGTGAGGTCGACCTTCACGGGCAGGCCCAGATCGCGTTCCGGCATCTCAGTCGACGACAGGCGTACGAAATAGGTCCCGGGAAGCGGATCGAGGTCGGAGGGCTCGGCCCACGAGCGCACCTGCCGCAGCCGGCAACCGAGGGTGACCTCGGCGGTGTCGGCCGTGACGATCGGGCTCTGCTCCCCCGCCACGCACGGCTGGCGGCGTCGCAGACCGTCGAAGACCTCGATCGTCCACGCCTGCGGGCCGTGCCGGTCGGACGCCGCGGGCAGCGTGACCTTGGCCGTCAGGTCGGGCTGCTGCCCGGCGATCGTGGCGAACGACCAGTACAGGTAGTCACCGGTGACCGCGGCGACCTGCACGGGCTGACCCGCTGTCACGGGCGCGGCGGTCAGGAAGGAGGTGCCGGCGCTTCCCGCGCTCCCGGCGGGGGCCAGCAGCAGGGCGGCGGCGAGTGCGGCGTACATCAGTTCTCCCTCCACGTGGCGACCCACCAGCGGGTCAGCCAGCCGGCCAGAACACCGGCGATGAGACCGGCCACGATCAGGACCAGCAGGAACAGCCAGCCCCGCCCGAGGCCGGGGGCGTCGGGCGCGGTCGAGGCGGCGACCGTGTCGATGCTGAGCTCGAGCGGCATGCCGGGGGCGGCCGCCGGGGTCGACGACGCGAACGAGTTGCTGACGATCAGGCAGACCTCGGTGATGGCCTGTTCCGCTTCGCCGGCCTTTTCCTCCTCGCCGGCCTTCTCCTCCTCGGCTTTCCCGGCCGACCAGCGCAGACCTGACGAGATCACGTCGGCGCGGCCGCTGGCGGCGTCGAGACCGCGCACCAGTTCACGGCCGTTGGCGGTCACGGCCTTCAGCAGTACGCCGTAGTCGCGGTTGATCGGGCGGTCGAGCGCGACGCTGACCGAGGCCCGCAGCTCCTGCCCGGGCTGCAACGGCACGCGGTAGTACCGGTGCTCGCCGATCCGCTCCCGGTCGCTGTAGACGCCCGGGGACAGCGCGGGCGCCTGCTCGCACGATTTAGCGCCGGTGACCGCCGCGGGCGTGACCGGCGGCGGCACAGCAGCGCGGTCCACGAGTTGTTGCACGCGGTCGGTCAGTTCCTGCTCGCTCTTGGCCGACGCGAACGTGCCGCCGGTCGCGGTCGAGATGCAGACGAGCTGCTTGCGGGTCTTCTGGTCCGGGGTGAGGCCGAGCGTGTCCACGACCAGCTTGGTGCCCTTGGCGGCCAGCTCCCGCGCCACCGCGCACGGGTCTGGGGGCGTACACGTGTCTTCGCCGTCGGTGATGAGCACGATGCGCCGGGCCGAGCCGGCGGTGCCGAGATCTTCCGCGGCGCGACGCAGGGCCAGGCCGATCGGGGTGAAACCGGTCGGCTTCAGCTTGGCGATCGCGGCCTTGGCCTGGCCGCGGTCGACCGGGCCGACCGGGACGATCTGCTGGGTGTCCTGGCAGCCCTTCTTCTTGTCGTCGCCGGGATAGGTGGCGCCGAGCACCCGGATGCCGAGCTGCGTGGTCTCGGGCAGCGCGTCGACGACCTGGCCGAAGGCCCGCTTGGCCACCGCGATCCGGGTCTCGCCGTCGATGTCCTTGGCCCGCATCGAGCCGCTCACGTCGAGGACCAGCTCCACGCTCGGCGGCACGGCCTCCGGCTCGCCCTCGTCGGCATAGGCCGGAGCGTCACCTATCGCCCACAATGCGCTGATCATTCCGACTAATACCAGCATGGATAGTCTTTTGTGGATCACGCGGCAAGATCATAAAGAGTCCATCGGCGAGCATCACGCCGGGGCCGGTTGTCACGAATCGCCCGGCCTGTGTTGTCGGGACAGTGACCAACCCCGTACGGACGGAGTGAGATCTTGCCCGACTTCGCCGATTTTCCGGCACCGGCCGAAGGCATTCTGGCGACGCTGTTCATCACCGTGCGCGAGTTCGCGCGGTCCCGCGACTTCTACTCCCGTGTGCTGGGCGGCACCGTCGTGATCGACGAGAACCCGTGCATCGTGAAGCTGGCCAACACGTGGATCATCATGAACCCGGGCGGGCCGCCGACGCCCGACAAGCCCGGGATCACCGTGACCGACTACGAGCCGGGCGACACGACGTCGATCTTCATGAACCTGCGGGTGGCCGACATTCAGCAGTGCTACGAGACCTGGTCGGCCCGGGGCGCTGAATTTCTGACACCGCCGATCGACCGGGGGATCGAGATCCGCTGCTACATGCGCGACCCGGACGGCTATCTCATCGAGGTCGGCCAGTCCACCGGTCTGCTGCGGGGCGAGCACGCCGAGAAACGGCCGGAGGATCTCCCGGGCTGAGCCGACGTGACCACCCTGCACACCGGCAGCTCGGGCCACGCGCCCGCGGTACCGCCGCCGGGCAACACCCGCACAGCCCCCGGCGGGCAGCGCCCCACGGCACCCGCCAGGCAACGCCCCGCACGGCACCCGCCAGGCAGTGCCCCGCACGCCCTGTCGGGAGCCGCGTGAGCACCTAAGCTCGGATCATGCGCCTGGCCCACGTCACCGACCTGCACTTCGGGTCGGAGGAAGCGGCGGTGGTGGCCGGGTTGCGGGCCGACCTGATCGAGCAGAACCCCGACCGGGTGCTGGTCGGCGGCGATCTGACGATGCGGGCGCGCGACGACCAGTTCCGAGCCGCGCGGGAACTGCTCGACTCGGCCGGACGGCCCTGGACGTGCGTTCCCGGCAACCACGATCTGCCCCTCGACCGGCTGGCGCGGGCGACCAGACCCCTCGACGCGTACGAGCGGCTGGTCGATGCCGAAGCACAGCCGACGGTGCACGACGGCGGGTTACGGGTGCTCGGGCTGAGCACTCCCCGGCCGTACCTCTGGAAGGGTGGTCTGATCGACGCGGGGCAGGCTGAGCTGATCGGTTCGGCGCTCGCGGGGGCGGCCGATCTCAAGGTGCTGTTGCTGCATCATCCGGTGTTCCACTCGCCGCAGCGGCCGCACGAGACCCTGGTGCACGGCGCCGGACGAGCCCTGCAAGCGGCGGCCGAGGCCGGCGTCGACGTGGTGCTGTGCGGGCACGATCACGTGGCCGCGCAGATCGACCTGGCGACGGTCTGGCCGGGGTTGAACCGCCGCATGATCGGCCTGATGAGCGGGACCGCCTGTTCCCGGCGCGTGCGGGCCGGCGAGAGCCAGTCCTACACCCTGCTCGACCTCGCCGGCGATCGCCTATCGATTATCGTCCGGCGATGGCGTGACGACGCTTTCCACAGCTCCGACGTGACTGTGTGGCACCGCTCCCCCGGCGGCTGGGGACCGTGACCGTTCGCGCCGTCACGCTCCCGGTTTGACGGCGCGGGCCGTCACGCTCCCGGTTTGACGGCGCGGGCCGTCACGCTCCCGGTTTGACGGCGCGCGCCGTCACGCTCCCGGTTTGACGGCGCGGGCCGTCACGCTCCCGGTTTGACGGCGCGCGCCGTCACGCTCCCGGTTTGACGGCGCGGGTCGCGAAGTAGCCGGGCAGCCAGCCCGCGGTGGCGTCCGAGTGGTGCGGCGCCTCCTCGAACCCGGTGATGACGAAGCCCGCGGCGAGCTGGCCGCCGAGCTGCTCGGCCATGCTGTGGCTGTACTCCAGCGGCGCGTCCGCGCCGAAGAGCCGCTCGCGTTCCTCGGCCGGGAAGTGCGTGACGTCGCTGTACGGCAGCCGGTGCCGCACCACCAGTTCGCCGCGCTGGTCCAGCGCCTCGTGATCGAACAGGTAGACGTCCGGGTTGAGGAAACCGCACAGCAGCGCCCCGCCCGGCCGCAGCACCCGGAACGACTCCCGCCACACCGGGGCCAGCTCGGGGACGAACAGGTTCGAGACCGGGTTGAAGACCAGGTCGAACGAGGAGTCGGCGAACGCCGACAGGTCGCGCATGTCGCCGAGCATCGTCCGCAGCGGCACGTCGTCCCGCCGGGCGACCAGCTCGTCCTGCTCGAGCTGGCGCGGCGAGTTGTCCAGCACGGTGACCCGGGCCCCGGCCGCGGCGAGCGTCGGCCCTTGCTGGCCGCCGCCGGAGGCCAGGCACAACACGTCCACGCCGGACAGATCGGCGGGGAACCAGGAGCGGTCCACGGGTTGGTAGCCGATGAGCACGACCGACCAGTCACCGGCGCGGGCTTTGGCGACCGTCTCCGCGGAGATCGGCCGCGACCACTCGTTGCCCTGCTCGACCTGCCGGTCCCAGGCCACGCGGTTGTGCGCCACTGGATCAACACTCATCCGCCCACGCTATCCGCGCCCCGGACGTCGACGCGTACAGGGTGGGGATGTGGCGGCCCCGCAGATTCGGCTGCCGCATGACTGTCCGCTGTGTACGGTGCCCGCTACCATCCCCGCGTGGGAGAAGACCTGACGAGCCGGCTCTACGGCCTTGCCTGGCGGGTCACGCCGCGGTTGCCCGGCCCGATCGCCGCGCTCGTCTTCGATTCCGTCGCCGCCGGGATGCGCTGGTCCGGCGCAGGCGGGGTACACCAACTGCGGGTCAACCTGGCCCAGGTGCTCGGGCAGGCCGTCGACAGTCCCGCCGTGACCGCTGCGGCCGCCCGGGGCGTGCGCTCCTATCTGCGTTACTGGCGGGAGTTCTTCGCGCTCGCCGGCTGGAGCCGCGACCGGATCCGCGACGCCGTGGTCTTCGAGTCGTTGGACCGGGTGACCGCCGCCCGCGACGCCGGCCGCGGGGTGGTGCTGGCGCTGCCGCACAGCGGCAACTGGGACCTGGCCGGAGCCGCGCTGGTGCTGAGCGGGCACCGGTTCACCACGGTCGCGCAACGGCTGCGCCCGGAGCAGCTCTATCAGCGGTTCGTGAGCCACCGTGCGGCGCTCGGCATCGAGGTGCTCCCCGCCGACGAGACCCGGCGGGCGGTCACCACGCTCACCCGGCGGCTGCGTGCCGGCGAGGTGGTGTGCCTGGTCGCTGACCGGGACACGTCCGCGGCCGGCATCGGCGTGCGGTTCTGCGGTGGGCCGACGACGTTCCCGGCCGGGCCCGCGCAGCTGGCGTTGCGCACCGGGGCCGCGCTGCTGCCGGCGTCGCTCTGGTACGACGGTCCGCGGTTGCGGATCCGGATCCACCCGGAGATCGTCCCGTGCGGTGACGGCACCACCCGGGCCCGGGTGGCGGCTATGACGCAGCAGCTGGCCGACGTCTTCACGAGCGCCGTCCGCCGGCATCCGCACGACTGGCACGTGCTGCAACCGGTCTGGCCGGGCACCACCTGACCAGGGTTCAGAACGCCGGCTGGCCTGAGGCGACGCGGACGAGGGCGTTCAGGTCGCGGCGGGTCAGGGCGGCGGCGCGGCGGCCGGGGGTGAGGTGGCGGGGGACGCGGACGCGCAGCGCGCCGGGCAGGGACGTGAACCTCAGCGGCGGGGTCAGCAGCATCGCCTCGCCGTCGACCCCGGCCGGGACGTCGGCGGCCGAGTGCACCTCGAAGGACGGCGCTGCCCACTCCCCGCCCCGGCGGGCGCCGAGCGCGGTCACGACGCCGAGCGTGCCCGTGTCGAGGCGCGGGCGACCGCCGGCCCGGCCGACGCGCGTCAGGTCGTACGGGTTGTTGGACACCAGCACGAGTGACACGCCGCCCGAGACGCGGCCGCCGGGGCCGTCGAACGACAGGTCGAGCGGTGCGGCGGCCGGGCCGAGCAGATCGGGCAGCCGCCTCCCCCACGTACGGATCTTGGCTCGGCGGTAGCCCTTGGACCGCACCACCTCGGCGTAGACGCCCAGCGAGACGTTGTTCACGAAGATCTGCCCGTTGACCGAGCCCAGGTCGACGACCCGCTCGACCCCGTCGGTGAAGGCGTCCAGCGCGGCCGCCACGTCGGACCGGTCGAGGCCGAGATCGAGCGCGAAGTGGTTGCGGGTGCCGGCCGGCACGCAGACGTAGGCCACGCCGTGCCGGCGAGCCGTGGCCGCGACCAGCGCCTGCGACCCGTCACCGCCGGCCATGCCGAGCACGTCCGCGCCCTCGCAGATCGCGCGTTCGGCCAGTTCGGCCAGGTCGTCGCCGGGCATGAGGGTGACCGTCTTGATCCCGCGCGAGGATGCCGCGGCGGCCAGCCCGGCTCGTTCGGCCGCGCCGTCGCCGGACCGCGGATTGATCAGCAGGACGGGGTTACGGGCCGCCCCGACCGAGGAGCCGTGCGACACGTGCGACGGACCGAGCGCATAGCGGCCCGCGACCGCGAACACGATCAGCATGACCGCCTGCGTCAGGAACAGCGACAGCCCGAGCAGCACGACGAGGAGGACGCCCAGCGCCACCACCAGCACGGCGAGCCAGCGCAGCAGCCCCCGGCGCGTCAGGGCGTACCAGGCCCCGACAGTCACGACCGCGACCGAGGCCGCAAAAAGCAGGAAATTTCCGAAGTGCTGGACGGTGGTCTCGAGGGCGGCGGCGATCGCCAGCAGCGGCGCGCCGAGGGCGATCACCGCTGCCGCACGCCGCCCTCCGCTCGGCGGCGTCACCGTGGTCGTCGTGGAGGATCCGTTCCGGGTGGGAAGCCGGGGATGGTCGGCGCCCCGCCCTTGCCGTTGCTGACCTCGATCGTCACTACCCCACCCTTGACCGTACGCCCACTCGGGCTCGTCCCCGCCGCGGTGCCCGCCGGGCAGTTCGAGTCGGTCTCGCTGTTGGACGTCACGGCCATGAACCCGGCGCTCTCGAGCCGGTCGCGGGCACTGCCGATCGAGTCGCACTCGACGTCGGGGATGCGCCGCTGGTCGCCGTACACAAGCTTGCGGTTCTCAGGCCGCTTGAACTGCTCGCTCGGCCGGCCCTCCATGTAGTCGGCCAGCGTGCGGTAGACGGCCGGGTTGACCTGGGCGTGCTTGAGCCGGTCCTTGTGTGCCTGGTAGTCGGGGTTGACCAGGTAGCCGGCCACGACCAGCGAGGTGGTGCCGGCGATCAGCGAGGCGGTGCGGTCGCGGTCGGTGGTGCCGGTCTTGCCGAAGACGGGATGACCGACGACGTCGCGGGTCTGCGGGGCGGTCGCACCCGCGCACCCGCCGAGCCGGGCATTGTCACCGACCGGGCAGCGGGCCGCGTCCAGCGCCGCGCGGGCCACGTCGGGCGAGGTTGCGCGTTCGCAGCGGGGCTTGCCGAGGTCGAGGTTCTCGCCGGCGCGGGTGGTGATCTGCTCGATCGGGGTGGGTTCGCAGTGCAGGCCGTCGGCGGCCAGGGTCGCGTACGCCCCGGCCATGTCGAGCGGGGTGGTGGCCGAGACGCCGAGCGTGAAGGCGCCCCACTGGTGTGAATTGCCGGGCGCGGCCAGTTTCGCGTCTTCCTTGTCGCGGAACTTGATGCCGAAGCGTTTCGCGACATCGACGACGTTCTCGGCGCCGACGCGTTCCTCCAGCGGCACGAAGAACGTGTTGATCGAACGGCCGAAACCGGTCCACATGTTGTAGATGCCCTCGCCCCCGCCGCCGGAGTTCTGCGGGCACCAGAAATGAGTGCCGGGGCAGGCGGAGTCGTTGGAGCGCTCGATGATGTATTTCGATTTGTAGTACTTCTCCGCCTTGATCGTGTAGCGCAGCGGATAGCCCTTCTCCAGCGCCGCGATCAACGTGAAGATCTTCATGACCGAGCCGGCCTGATAACCGGTGATGTCGCCTCCACCGCTGATCAGCGGATTCACCGTACTAGGGGCGGAGCCTTTGATGCCCTGGCGGCGCTTGGCCGGGTCGGACGAGAGCGGGTTCTTCGCGTTGTTGAGCGAATACTTGCGGTTGGTGACGAGCATCCGCACCTTGCCGGTACGCGGTTCGACGGCCGCGAGCAGCAGCGCGTTCTTGTCCTTCTCGGCGATCAGATCGGCGACCCGGCCGCGCGCCTGCTTGGTGGCCTTGAGATCGATCGTGGTGGTGATGCGGTAGCCGCCGCTCTTGAGCCGGCGGTCACGCTCGTACGTGGTCGCCCCGAACTCGGGCCGCTCCATCCACCAGCGGTAGAAATAGTCGCAGAAGAATCCCCAGCTGTTGTTGGCCACCGACACGCACCCGTTGCCGACCGGCGCGACCTTGCGCGGGATCGCCTCCTTCTTGGCCGCCTCGGCCTGCTGCGGCGTGATCGCGCCCATCTCGAGCATTCCGGGGATCACGTACGCGTTGCGGCGCTGGCGGATCTCGTCGTAGCCGGTGCGGGTGGTCGGGTCGTAGAACGACGGCGCCCGCACGACCGCGGCCAGCAGCGCGGCCTCGCCGACGGTCAAGTCCTTGGGCCGCTTGTTGAAGTAGACCTTGCTGGCGGCGAAGATCCCGAACGTCTGCTTGCCGAACGGCGCGATGTTCAGGTAGCGCTCGAGAATCTGGTCCTTGCTGAGCTCCTGCTCGACCCTCATCGCGTACTTGATCTCGGTGATCTTGCGTTTGTTGGTGTCCTCGCTGGCCTTCACGACCTCCTGCGGGCTGGTCGCCGTATGGACCAGCGACATGCGCACCCATTGCATCGTGATCGTGGAGGCGCCCTGCTTGGAGTCGGACTTACCGCTGTTGTTCACGACGGCTCGTGCGATGCCCTTGAGGTCGACGCCGTTGTGCTTGTAGAACTCGCGGTCCTCGGCCGCCACCATCGCGTCGCGGATGGACTTCGACATGTCCTTGAGGGGCACGTCGCTGCGGAACTCGTCGTAGAACTGCGCGATCTGCGTACGGTTGTCGGCCGCGTAGACCCGGCTGATCTGGGGCGAGCTGAAATCCTTGAGCTCGCCGGGCAGGCTGGCGAAGGCCTCGTTGCCGGCCTTGGCCGTGAGCCCCGACATGGCCGCCACCGGGAACGCGGCCGCTGCCACCACGACCCCGGCGACCCCGCCGCACGTCACCAGAGCGAAGACGTTGAAGAAGACGTTGTGATCGCGCCTACGGAACCAGGAACTCACGGAACTCCCACCACCAGCGCCGGATCGGAAGCGAGCACTGTCTATTCCACCCTGCGATGTCAAGACGCGCGACCCCGCAAATCCCCCCGTTTCGCCCATACTTGGCTCCACTCAGGTCTACCTCGTCCGACCGGACAGCAAAACCCCACCACCGGCGTACGCCGCGAGCCGTCCCCCGGCCGAGGCCGGTACCCAGCGAAAGGCAGTCATGTCCGCGACCTTCACCGTGCGGGACGTCCCGTTCAGCCACCCGGGATCCTGGTTCTGCGTCTCCCCGGTCAGAGACGACCCGCGCCGACGATCCGCACCTGGTCTCGCACCGGCAGGGCATGCACCCGATCCTGCGGCTCGAGGCCCGGCACAACGGTGCCCGCGCCGACGCCCGGCTCTCGGCCGACCCCGCCCGGCTGAGCTGGGAACACCCGGCCGGCCGGGTGGACCTGGTCTACGAGTCGGCCGACGCCGTACGCCTCCGGGGCTCGGGCCTGGGCCTGCGTCTGACGGCCGCCGAGCTCGCCACGTACGTGCTGTGGTCGGCCACGGTCGCCCCGGCCGGCGTCCTCGGCCGCCCCGCCGTGTTGATGTCCAAGCACTGGATGGACAAGGTCTGGAGCTGGGATCATTGCTTCAACGCCCTGGCCCTGGCCGTCGGCGACCCGGGCCTGGCCCGGCACCAGTTCCAGCTCCCCTTCGACCACCAGGACGCGACCGGTGCGCTGCCCGACTCGGTCACCCACTCCGAGGTGCTGCACAACCTACACCTGGACTGCCGCCGCCTATCTGATCCTCGCCGGGGACGCGCGGCGGCGGAGTTCTTCCTGAGACGGCATCGCGGTGGGCGGAGCCGCGAATGCCCCGCCCACCGCGGAGTCGTCAGGCGCGCGGACTCCACTGCTGGTTGGTGCCGCCGTGGCAGGCCCAGAGGTGGAGCTTCGTGCCGTTGGCGGTGCCGTAGGCGCTGGCGTCCACGCACAGCCCGGACTGCGCGCCGGTGATGGTGCCGTCGGCGTTGAAGTTCCACTGCTGGTTGGCCTGGCCGTTGCAGTCCCAGATGATCACGGGGGTGCCGTTGGCGGTGCCGCCGCCCGAGGCGTCCAGGCATTTGGAGCCGTACACGGTCAGTTGCCGGCTCGGGGTGGCGGTCCAGCGCTGATTGGTCCCGCCGTGACAGTCCCAGAGCTGAACCTGGGTGCCGTTGGCCGTGCTGGACCCACCCACCTCGGCGCAGCGGCCGGACGGCCCGCCGACGAGGAGCACGTTCTGGCGGACGGAGCCGCTGCTCGGTCCGGCGGCCGCCATCACCGCCTGCGCCCCGGCGGGCCAGTTTCCTCCGCTCACCGTCACATTGCCGGACACGACGTTGCCCCGGTCGCCGTTGGTGACGTTGGTGCTGCCGTTGGTCGACCAGTTCCCGGTGACGGTGAAGTTGCCCATGTTCTCGGCGAACCAGTAGTTGGCGGTGGCCCACGTGCCGGTCGACGAGAACACGTTGTTCCGGGCCGTGTAGTAGCGGGAGCCCTCGTCGAAGTAGATGCCGAAGTAGCCGTTGGTCCGCAGGCAGTAGTTGTCGTTGATCAGGCCGCCCGGGTTGGCCGACAGGGTGTAGATGCAGCCGCCGTCGTTCATCTGCCGCATGACGTCGTGGACGTAGTTGCCGGTCAGGACGTTGTTCGAGGCGGTGGTGGCCGTGCTGTAGCGCGGCTGGTAGTTGTACAGGCCCCGGTCGGCGTAGTGGTTGCTGCCGCCCGCGTCGTTCGCGCCCCAGCCGTAACCGATCGACATCCCGGTGTACGGCATGTTGTAGACCTCGTTGTGCGAGATCGTCGCGGTGGAGACGTACGTGGTCAGGACCGACACGATCCCCCGGTGCTCGACCCCGAGATCGTGCAGCCGGTTGTTGCTGACGGTGATGTTCCGGTTGACCATGCGCTGGTCGGAGGGGTGGTGCGCGTCGGCCCGGACCCCGCCGACGACGATGCCGCCGGCCGAGTTACGCGCGATCTCCGAGCCGGTGACCGTGACGTCGGCCGTGCCCAGCCCGACGCCGCTGGTGTGGGCCGTGGCGTCGTTGCCGATGCCGATCGCGGTCTGGCCGAGGTTGATGAACTGCGAGTCGGCGAAGGTGACGTCGGAGGCCGCGGACACCTGCACGGCCGCGGGTGACTGGAACCAGTTGGGCCGGGTCGCCTCGAACTGCGGGCAGCCGTTGTGGCACGACGAGAAGGCGGGCCAGCTCCAGTTGCCGCCGATGTAGGCGCCGGTCTGCTGATCCGCGTAGCCCTGGGCGCCGCTGGGCCCGAGCCAGCTCGTCCCGGTGAAGGTGATCCCCGTGAAGGTGACGTGGTGGGCCGGAGCGGCGTAGGTGCCACCGATGCTGAGCAGAGAGTCGAGCACGGGCAGCTCCACACTGGCGGTACTCATGCTCTGACCGGCGAGCGGGATGTACGACAACGCGCCGGTGCTCGGGTCGAGGTGCCACTCCCCCGCCGTGTCGAGGAACTCGTAGGCGTTGCTGAGGTAGAGCGGGCCGGCCCGGTGCGGGCTGGTGAACGTGTCGTACCCGAAGTTGTTGTTGCTCCAGCCGGGCTGCTGCATCGTGATCAGATTCCCGGCGATGGTCTGCACCGACACGTATCGGTCGGTGAACGAGCCGACGCTCTCCATCTGGACGCGACTGTCGGCGGCCAGGTTGTTGAGGTAGGTCAGCGCGCTGCTGGTGAACCGCATCCCGGTGCTGTCGGCCGTGAAGTCGGCCCGGTTGAGCTGGGTGCGCGCCCTGGTGGCGATGGCCCCGTCGACGTAGAGCTGCCGGCTGTCGCGGCCCGCACCGACGTTGGCCCGCCAGATGTTGCGCCCGGAGTCCACGAGCGACCATCCGGTGACGGCCCGGGCCCCGCTGATCACGGGCCGGGCCGACGGCGCCGCCTGCCACACGACGCGGTAGCCGTTCGTGCCGGAGTCGGCGGCGGTGAGGCGCAGCGGCGACGCCAGCCGGTAGACCCCGCCCGCGAGTTGCACGACGATGTCGCCGGTCATGGAGCTGTTGATCGACCGCACCAGGGTCTGCGCGGCGGTCAGGGAGCACGGCTGGGCGCTGGTGCAGCCGCTGCCGGTGCCGGAGGGGGACGCGTAGAGGGTCGTGGTGGCGGCGAGGGCGGGTGCGGCTGAGCCGGTCACCGCGACGGCGGCGGCCAGCACGGCGGCCGCGGCCCCGGCGAGCAACCTTCGCGATGCCGGGGAGGACGGAGGTACGGACACTGTTGTCTCCTTACCTGTTCGGGGATGGGGGTGGGTCCGGCAGCAGTCGCCGTCCGGCCTTCTCGGGACGGACGCCGGGCCCGGTGGCGGCCGGCGTGGTGGGACGCCACGCGACCGCCCGGATCTTCTCCTCGTCGACTGCCACGCCGAGACCGGGCGCGTCGCCCAGGACGAAGGCGCCGTCCTCGACGTGCAGGTCGACCGCGATGCCCGTCGGCGGCGTCAGGTCCTGCAGCTCGCTGGCCAGGTGGTTGGGCACCGACGTCGCCGCGTGGAGCAGGCCGACCGGGATGTTGCCGATGGGGCTGACCGGCAGGTCGAAAGCGTGGGCCAGGGCCGCGACCCGCAGGAAGTGGGTGACGCCCCAGACGGCGGCCGTCTGGACGACGTCGACCGCCCCGGCCGCGACCAGCGGGCGGAACTGCTCGAGCCCGCTCAGGTTCTCCCCCGTGGCGACCGACGCCCGGATGCCACGGCTGACCGCGGCGTGGCCCTCCGCGTCCCAGCGCCGCACGGGCTCCTCGACCCAGATGAGGTCGAGGGTGCGTTCCAGCTCGCCGACGTGGCGGACGGCCTGCTTGCGGGTCCAGGCCTCGTTGACGTCGAGCATGAGGCCTGGCCGGCGGCCGTGACCGGCCTCGGTCAGCACGTCGCGCACCAGGTGGAGGCGCTCCCGGTCGCGGTCGACGTCGAGGCCGCCCTTGAGCTTGGCCGCCCGCAGCCCGTGCCGGGCATAGACCTGGTACGCCGCCACGAGTTCGTCGTCGGCCAGTCCGATGTCGAGGCCCGACGCGTACGCGGGCACCCGCCGATCACGTCCGCCGAGCAGACGCCACAGCGGCTGACCGGCCGCCTGCGCCTTGAGGTCCCACAGTGCGGTGTCGAGCGCGCCGATCGTGCCGAAGACCGGCCCGGCGTGCCCGGCCTTGAAGGCGTGCCGGAGCATGCGGTCGTAGAGTGCCGCCACCGCTCGGGGGTCCTCCCCGTCGATCGCGTCGAAGATCCGTTCGATCTCGACGTGCGAGCCGAGGCCGACGCCGGTCAGGCCCTCGTCGGTGTCGACCAGGACGACGGGCACTGGGACCATCCCGTCGGCGAGGACGCCGTTGGCGTCGCCGACCGGCCGGCCCCACTCCTGCGTCGTGGTCAGTGTCCGGTATCCGGTGATGCGCATGTCAGCCCTTCGTGGAGCCGGCGGCGACACCGTCGGCGATCTGGCGCTGGAGGAACAGGTAGACGACCAGCACGGGCAGGGCGGCGATCAGCACGCCGGAGGCGAAGGTGGGGATGTCGTCCGAGTACTGCCCGCGCAGCGAGGTCACGCCGACCATGAGGGTCCGGTGTTCGGCCGACGGCATCATGACCAGCGCCATCAGCACGTCGTTCCAGCAGAAGAGGGCGTTGAGGATGCCGACCGACAGCAGGGCCGGCGTGCCCAGCGGGATCATGATCCGCCGGTAGACGCCGTACGCGCTGTTGCCGTCGATCCGGGCCGCGTCGATGACCTCCTGCGGGATCGTCCGGTAGTAGCTGGTCAGCAGGAACACGGTGAAGGGCAGGAACTGGGCCACATAGACCAGGACGAGACCGGGGTACGTGTCGACGAGCGCGGTGTCGGCCATGACGCGCGCCAGTGGCACCATGATCACCTGGAACGGCACGAACAGCCCGGCCAGGCAGGCCAGGTAGATCGCGGTCGACCCACGGAACCGCAGCCGGCTCAGGGCGAACCCCGCCATCGATCCGAGCAGCAGCAGGAGCAGCACCGACGCCGTCACGACCAGCAGCGAGTTGACGAAGTAGCGGCCCATGCCGACGCTCGTCCAGGCGGTGCGCAGGTTCTCCCAGCGCAGGCCGTCGGCGAGGGCGAAGCGGTCGAGCACGTAATCGCGGCGGGTCTTCATGGCGACGTTGGTGGTAAACAACAGCGGATAGATCGTGGCCAGTGCGAGCAGGAGCATCGGGAGCGCGATGAGCCACGGTCCGAGGCGGAAGCGGGACATCAGTCCTCCCTCCCTGAGCGCTGCAGGAGCTGCACCTGGGCCAGCCCGACCACCAACATGATCACGAAGAGGACCGTGGAGGCCGCCGACGCGAGCGCCGGGCGGTTCATCTGTCCCTGCTGGATCCAGATGTAGTACTCCGGCAGGTAGGTGGACCCCTCGGGGCCACCGCTGGTCATCACGAAGAGAAGACCGAACATCGAGGTCAGCATCCCGATCATGGTGGTCACGAAGACGAACTGGATGGTGCGCGTCAGCCCGGGGACGATGATGTGCCGGATGACCCGGGGCAGCGACGCCCCGTCGACGCGGGCGGCGTCGAGCAGGGCCGGGTCCAGGGTCGCGAAGCCGGCCAGGAAGACGACGAGCGCCATGCCGAAGGTGGCCCAGACGTGCACGCCGACCACCGTGAAGATCGCGATGTCCGGGTCGCCCAGCCAGTCGGCCGGGCCCACGCCCAGCCCGCCGAGCAGGGCGTTGAGCGGGCCGTCGAAGGCGAGCAGGAGGTTGAAGATCGCGCCGACGATGACCGGCGAAAGCACGGCCGGGAAGAAGTAGACGCCACGGTAGAGCCGGTGGCCGGGCACCCGCAGATAGATGAAGGTGGCGAGCAGGCCGGGGATCGCCACGGCGACCGGCAGCAGCGCGACCAGCAGGCCCACGTTGCCCAGGGCCGTGCGGAACAGCGGATCGCCGAGCAGTTCCCGGTAGTTGTCGAAGCCGACCGCGGCGCCGTCGCGATCGCCGTCGCCGGTGAAGGAGAAGTTGACCCCCAGCAGCAGCGGGTAGAGCCGGAGCAGCACGATGATCACCACGGTGGGGGCGATCAGCACGTAGGGCGCGAGGCGCTCGGCGCGCGCCGCACGTCCGGGCCGAGGTCGGCGGTTCGGCGACTCGCCGGTGCGGGCCGGGATGCCCGGCCGCACCGACGGCGCGCTTCCGACCGGCACGGGCTCAGGCCGCCTTGTCGGAGGCGGCCAGCTGCTTCACCGCCTCGTCGACGGTGACCGAGCCGCTCAGCAACTGCTGGGACAGCCGGCCCATGAGGTCGAGGGTCTTCGAGGAGAGCGCGACGTGCAGCGCGGGCTTGCCGGTCTTGAGACCGGCTACGAGTGAGGCCGCGGCGGGCCCGCCCTGGGACACGTCGATCGTGGTGTCGGCCGCGATCGCGCCGGCGCCGGTGTAGAAGGCCGTGAGCGCCTCGGTCGAGGTGAGCGACCGGACCAGGTCGGCCGCGACCTTCGGATCCTTGGTCCACTTGGCCACGCCGTAGCCGATGCCGCCGTCGAAGGGCAGGCTCGGGGTGACGCCCGCGGTGACGACCGGGGCGCTCATGACGCCGAGCTTGCCGGGCGTCAGGAACTCGTTGAAGTCCTTCCAGTGCCCGACGTCGGACATCAGGCCGATCACGTGCGCGGCCTTGCCCGACTGGAACAGCGCGAACGAGTCGTTGAACATCGCCGTCGAGTTGGCGCCGTCGTTGTTCAGCTTCGCGTCGCCGGTCTGCTTCCAGAGCTGGAAGATCTGCTTGACGTGCGGCGAGTTCCAGTCGCGCTTCCCGGCGATCCAGGCGTCGTACTCCGGGGCGGTGAGCACGCCCGAGCCCATGGCCGAGAGCCAGAACTGGATGCCGTAGCCCTCCTTGTTGCCCAGCGCGATGCACTTGGCGCCGGCCTTGGACAGGGCCCCGCAGTCGGTGAGGAACCTGTTCCAGGTCGTGGCCGGGGCGGCGGGGTCGAGCCCGGCCTTGGAATAGAGGTCCTTGTTGTAGTAAATCGGGTGGCCCTGCAGCGTGACCGGGGCGCCGTAGGTCTTGCCGTCCTTGATGAAGGCGTCCCACCCGGCCAGGCGCTGCTTGTCACCGGCGACGTAGTCGTCGAGCGGCACAAGCGCGTCGACCCGGTCACGGATCTGCCCGCCGCCGTTGAAGAGCATGACGTCCGGGCCCTTGCCGGCCTGGATGGCGGCGCCGAGCAGCGTGTAGTACTGCTCGAACGGTTGCGCCACGAACTCGACCGTAACGTCGGGATGGGCCTTGGCGAAGTCGGCCTTCGCCTTCGCCACGTAGGGCGCGGCGGCGGGCTCACCGGACTTCCAGTCCCACACCACCAGTTTGCCGGCGGTCGCGCCGGTGGACGGCTTGGAGCCGGTGGCACTGCCACAGCCGGTCAAAGCCAGTCCCACCACGAGGACCGCTGACCACAACGCTCGCTTTTTCATCGAAGTTCACCTCTGAGGGAACGGTTGGGGACCGGCCGCCCGGGCCTACAGTGCTCGGAAACGTAACTCGTATGACGTATATCGTCAACGGTTCAGTCGTACACTGATGCGACGCCGGGCGACGGCGATCAACCGGAGGCGACATGACGTCATCGCAGGAAATGGCCGCGGGCGGCGTGGCCGACCCGGCGTGGGCCCGGCGGCCGAGCAGCCTGGCCAAGGCTCTCACCGCCGAGCTGGTGGAGCGCATCGTGCGCAACGTCTATCCGTCCGGCACGTCGCTGCCGCCCGAGCCGGTGCTGTGCGAGACGTTCTCGGTCAGCCGCACGGTCGTGCGCGAGGCGGTGAAGATCCTGCAGGAGAAGGGCCTCGTGCAGGTACGCCAGGGAGCAGGCACGATCATCACCCCGTCGTCCCAGTGGGACATGCTCGACGAGCTCATCCTCATGGCCACCATCGCCGAGGACGACTCCCTCGCCATCCTCGACGACGTCGTCGCCACCCGCCGGGTCCTCGAGTCGGACATGGCCAACGTCGCCGCCCGCGTGGCCTCCCCCGAGACGCTGGAGCGTCTGCTCGCCCTCGTCGACCGCATGGACGAGCTGGTCGACGACGTGGCGGCCTACCACGATCACGACCGCGCCTTCCACGACACCGTCATGCAGGCGTCCAGCAACCGCATCGCGCGCAGCGTCGTGCGGGCGCTGGAGAGCCAGGTCGTCAACACCGCCCGTTACATGGGCCGCACCGAGCGCGCGCTGTGCGTCGCGTCCAACCGGGGCCACCGCCGCGTCTACGAGCGCATCGCCGCCCACGACCCGGCCGGCGCCGCCGAGGCGATGTTCACCCACATCACCGAGGCGTGGCTGGTCCGCCGCAGCGGCTCGGGCGAGCCGACCCGCCTCGACCGCTGACCCCGCGGCGGCCCGGCCCCGGTCAGCCGAGCCCGGTCGCCAGGCGGGCGACCGTGTGCGCCCCGATCCCCGGGACCTCGCCGCCGTGCCGGCTCGCCACCGCGCGGACGTGGTTCTCGGCCGGTTCCGCCAGCTCGTCGTAGACGGACGTGAACAGGTCGCGGGCCGGCTCACGCAGCCAGCCCGGCGGCAGCAGCCGCGCGGGAAGCTGCGGGTCGAGAACCGGGAGCCGCCGATAGGTGTCCATGACCTCGGTGCGGGCGCGGACCGCCTCGGCCCCGGTGATCCGCCCGGCCCGGGCCGGGCGCCACCGGCCGATGAACGACTCGTACTGCCGGGCAATCGCCGCGATGTCCCAGGCGTCGACCGGGTTGCGGCGGATGGCCGCGTCGAGCTCGACGTGGCGTGCCCGGAAGACGGTCAGGGTGCCCAGGGTCATCTCGGCCAGCCGGGCCTTCGCCTTCTCGCCGATGTCGTGCGGGCACACCCACAGCCCGTCGTAGAGCGGCGCGTAACCCAGCCACCGCAGCTGACTGCGCAGCCCGCGCCGCAGGGCGCGCTGCTCCTGCGGGAGCGAGAAGGCGATCAGCGTCCACTGTCCGTCCCACGGCTCGGTGCGGGCGGGGGCGGCGATCGTGCTTCCGCCGACGGCCAGGAAGGCCGCGGCCGCTGTGGTGAGTCGGTAGGAGCTGCGCCGGCCCAGGCGACGGCCCTCGAGGACCCCGCGCCGGGCCAGCCGGCTGATCGCCGTACGCGCTCCGGCCGGGCTGACCCCCGCCTCGGCGAGCAGGTCCACGATGGCCGCCGACGGCAGCCACGCCCGGGAGCGGAGCGTGTAGTCGGCCAGCAGGGTCACGGCGAGGCCCTGGGGCGAGTTGCCGTTCTGCCGCCGGGGCAACCGGACGGACGCGGCGGCGTCTTCGGGAAAGATCTCGTCGATGTCGTACGGGCTCGTCACGGCGGCTCCCGGAGATCGCGGACGGACACCGGTCCGACTCTAGGGCATTCCATCGACATCCATTGATTGACAGTTTGCGGTACCGGGTGAAAACTATCTGTCACACGTCGGTCATCCCGGGGGTCACGCACTCCCGGCGCGCGGCACCGAGGGCAGTCCCGCGCATCGGCGGCCCGGCTCGTGCCCGGCCGCGCAGACCCTTGTCGAGCTGTTCCCGCGAGAGCCGTCCGCGCACCGCGTGGACCGGCCGCGCGCGGGCGAACCAAGGAGCCAGGCGATGAAGATCCGAAGATCCCTCCTGCTCGCCGCTGTGACCGCGCTGGCCGTCGCGGGCGTGGCCGTGCCCGCCGCCACCCCGGCGTTCGCCGCCACCCTGACCGAGGTCACGAACTTCGGCGACAACCCCGGCGGGATGCGCATGCACGTCTACGTCCCGGACTCGCGGCCGGCCGCCCCGGCCGTCGTGGTCGCCATGCACGGCTGCGGCGGCTCCGGCCCGGGCTTCCACTCCGGCAGCGAGTTCGCCTCCCTGGCCGACCGGCACGGGTTCGTCGTCATCTATCCCAGCGCGACCCAGCAGGCCGGCTTCGGCAACTGCTTCGACACGTGGTCGGACGCCGCCAAACGGCGCGGCGGCGGCAGCGACCCGGTGTCGATCGTCTCCATGATCTCGTACGTCCAGCGGCAGTACGGCGGCGATCCGAACCGGGTCTACGCGACCGGCAGCTCGTCCGGCGGCATGATGACCAACCAGATGCTCGCCCTCTATCCCGACGTGTTCAAGGCCGGGGCGGCGTTCATGGGGGTGCCCTTCAACTGCTTCGCCAATGCCGCCGACTACCCACCGGGATCGAGCCGGTGCACCGGCGGCGGCATGGACCGGACCCCTCAGCAGTGGGGTGACGCGGTCCGGCAGGCGTACCCGGGATATTCCGGCCCCCGCCCGCGCGTGCAACTGTGGCACGGCACCAACGACACCCTGGTGCCGTATTCGCTGCTTCAGGAGTCGATCGAGCAGTGGACCGACGTGTTCCGGCTCAGCACGACGCCGACGTCGTCGGACACGCCGCAGTCCGGCTGGAACCGGCGCCGGTACGCCGACTTGTCCGGCACGGTCCAGGTCGAGGCCTACAGCATCCAGGGCGCCGGGCACAGCCTGCCGAGCTCCGGCATGGCCGCGGCCGCGATCGCCTTCTTCGGTCTCAACGGCCCGACCACCCCTCCGTCCACTCCCCCGTCGAGCCCGCCGTCGAGCCCTCCCGCCTCGGGATCGTGCCGGGTCGCGACCACAGTGAACGCGTGGAACACCGGGCTGACGGCGAGCCTCACCGTCACCAACACCGGAACGACCGCCGTCAACGGGTGGTCGCTGGTCTTCACCCTGCCCGCTGGGCAGAGCATCACCTCGGGCTGGAACGCGAGCTACTCCCCGGCCTCGGGGCGGGTGACGGCCCGGAACGCGAGCTACAACGGCGCGATCCCGCCGAACGGGTCGATCACCGTCGGATTCCAGGCGACCCACACCGGCAACACCGGCAAGCCGACCGACTTCACCCTCAACGGCGCGGCCTGCGGCTCGGCCTGAACTCCCGTCCGAAACGAGCGACCGCCACCGTCCCCGCCGGTGGCGGTCAGCGGGCCGCCGGGGTCCCGACTACGCTGTCGCGGTCGGATCGATCTTCGTTGGGGGAACGGGTTTGCTGCCACAGCTTGTCGGGACGGTGGGTTGATGGTCGACCCGGGTGTGCAGCCGTACGTGCCGCCGGCCCCGGCCACGCCGGCGAGGAGCCGGATGCCGCTGTTCCTGAGCCTGGCCATCGGTGTTCTGCTGGTGTGCTGTGCCGGGCTTCCAGCGGTCGTTCTCGTCGTCGGTGACGGGGAGGAGACGGTCGCGTCCGCGCCGCGTGGCGCGCCTGTCAAGCGAGCGACCGACCCGCCGCCCGCCGCGCCGGCGCCTACGACGACACCGCCGCCGGCAAAGCCCGGGCCTCTCCCGGCCGACGTCACCTACAAAGGGCGCGGCAACAAGGTCGTCAAGCTCAAGGCGCCGGCCACCGACGTTCCCACGTTCGCGGCGATCACCTATCGGGGCAGCGGCAACTTCGTCGTCTGGTCGGTCGGCCGGGACGGCGAGCCGCTCGACCTCGTCGTCAACGCGATCGGGGCGTACAAGGGAACTCGGCCCTTCAATTTCCGTGGGGAGCCGGGCACGCTTCGCGTCGAGTCGAGCGGGTCGTGGGAGATCGTGGTGAAGGCCCTGGCGAAGGCGCCGGTGTGGCCCGCGAGGACGTCCGGCAAGGGCCCGGCGGTGCTTCGCGTCCTGAAATCCCCGGTCAAGGCGAAGGTCACGTACAAGGGGACCTGGAACTTCGTCGTGAACTCCTATGCGGAGTACCCGGACCTGCTGGTCAACAAGATCGGCAAGTACTCCGGCACGATCACGATCCCCGCGGGCACGAACGTCGTCGCGGTCGACACCGTCGGCTCGTGGACGATGAAACCGGCCTAGGGGCTGTTTTGGAATGGTGCCGGGCCGCGGGCGCGGTCCATTCCAAAACAGCCCCTAGGACGAAACCGTGGTGATGTCGTCGAGGCCGGCGATCGTCAGCACCGGCACCAGCATGGGGCTCGTGAGCAGCCGCAGGCGGTCGGCGTGGGGGAAGATCGCGGCCAGGCCCGCGCTGTCGATGTAGTCGACGGCGGTCAGGTCGACCACGAACTCGCCGCCACCGGACGAGGCGGTGTCGGCCAGCGCGGCCGCGAACGACGCCGCGTTGCTCATGTCGATCTCGCCGGTGGCGGTGAGCACGACGGCGCCGTCCGGGCGGCGGCCCGTGGTGCAGGTCAGTGGGGTGCTCATCGGGGAATCCTCGCTTGCAGGCCGACGATGGTCCCGGCGGCGCCGGTCGTGACGGTCACTTCGGACATCAACGCCCTCATCAGCGTGAACCCCCGTCCGCGGTGCGGGTTGGCCGCGGGCTGCGGGGTCTTCCAGATGCCGGAGTCGGTGATGGTCATGTGCAGGTCGTGGGCCGTGGCGGCGGCCCGCAGGCGGATCAGCCCGCCCGGGAGCTGGCGGTGGCCGTGCTCGATCGCGTTCGCGCAGGCCTCCCCCACGGCGACCAGCACGTTCTGGGTCGTGGTCGGGTCGACCCCGCAACGGGCCAGCCACGTACGCAACGACGTGCGCAGCGGCGCGAGCCGGGTCGCCTCGGCCGGGAAGTCGAGTTCGAGCGGGCCGGGGTGCCGGTAGAGCAGCATCGCCACGTCGTCGTCGTACCCGCCGGCCGGGGCCATGCTCTCCATCACGTCGGTGGCGAGCTCCTCGAGCGCGGCCGACCGTCCCTGCTGGACGGCGGCGGCGACCCGCTCGATCCCCGTGGTCATCGGCTGCCGCCGCCGTTCGACCAGCCCGTCGGTGTAGAGCAGCAGCGTGGCGCGGCCCGGCACGGTGTATTGGGCCTCCGGTCGTTCGGCCGCGGCCCGTACGCCCAGGGGCCGTGACCGGCCGCCGTCGAGCAGGTCGATCGACCCGTCGGCGTGGCTGACCACCGCGGGCGGGTGCCCGGCACTGGCGTACGTCAGCTCTCCGGTGGCCGGGTCGAGCACGCCGCAGAAGACGGTGGCGCACATGGCCCCCGGCAGCTGGGCGGCGAACCGGTCGAGGGCCGAGAGCGTCTGGGCCGGATCGGTGTTCTGCAGCAGCAGGGCCCGGCAGGCGCTGCGCAGCTGGCCCATCACCGTGGCCGCCTGCAGCCCGTGCCCGACGCAGTCGCCGACGACGATGCCGATGCGGCCGCCGGTGAGAGTGACCGTGTCGTACCAGTCGCCGCCGACCTTGAGCGGCCGGGTCGCGGGCGAATAGCGTACGGCGAAACCGGCGGGAAGCTGAGCCGGGCCGAGGATGGCCCGTTGCAGGGCGAGGGCCGTCTCGCGCTGCTGGTCGATCTGGTGGATGCGCTGCAACCCCTGGCCGAGGTGCCCGGCGAGCAGGGCCAGCAGTGTGCGGTCCTGCTCGGTGAAGGGCCGCCGCTCGGAGAGCTCGAGCATCAGGACCAGCGTCCCGTCGGGGTGTTCGAGCGCGACTCCGGCGCCGACCGGGGTGAGCAGCGGCCGGTCGCGCAGCGCGGTCAGGGCCGCGCGGCGTTCGGCGGGCAGGCCCTCCCAGCGGGCCTGCGGGTCGGTCGTGAACAGGGTGGGCGAGCCGGATCCGTTGAAGACCACGGCGTACACCTGGTTCGCCTGCCACAGCTCGCCCAGCGTGGGCAGCACCCCGAGCAGCGCGCCAGGCAGGGTCTCGGCCTGCGAGAGGCGGACGCTGAGCGTGGCCAGGGCGCTGTCGCGTTGCACGGCGTAGTGCTCGGCGGTGACGTCGCGGAAGGTGCCGACGACGACGCGACGGCCGGTGTCGGGGTCCTCGACCTGGTTGAACGACGCGGCGGCCCACAACCGGTGCCCGTCGCGGTGGCGGACCGGGATCGTGTAGGTGCCGCGGTCCTGGCCGACCAGCATCGCGAAGGCTTCGGCCACCAGCTGGAAGCCCTCCGGGTCGGTGTCACGGTCGGGCCACCAGGGGTGGGTCGGGTGGTAGGGCAGGCCTTCCGGGCCGTAGCCGAGGATGTCGGTGAACGTCGAGTTGATCTCGATGATCGTGCCGTCGGCGTCGCTGACGAAGAACGCCTCCTGCAGCGAGTCGACCAGGGCCGTACGCCAGCGGGCGTGGTGGTTGCGCAGCCGGGCGAGCTCGACATTGGCCCGTACGCGGGCCAGCAGCTCGGCGGACGAGAAGGGCTTGACCAGGTAGTCGTCGGCGCCGGCCTCGAGCCCTTCGATGGACGACTCCTGCCCGGCGCGGGCCGAGAGCAGCAGCACGGGAGTGCCGGCGGTGCGCGGGTCGGCGCGCAGGGCCGCGACGAGTTCGAGGCCGTCGAGCCGGGGCATCATGACGTCGCTGACGATCAGGTCGGGGGTGTTGGCGCGGGCCGCCTCGAGCGCGGCCTGCCCGTCGGGGAGGGCCTGGACGTGGTGACCGGCCGAGCGCAGCAGCCTGGTCAGATAGTCGCGCATGTCGGCGTTGTCGTCGGCGACCAGCACCTTGGCCGGCGAGCCCGACGGTTCGTTCACGGCCTTCGAGACCGGGGCCGGCAACCAGCGCAGAGCCTCTTCCACGTACGGGGCGGCGGCGGTCTCGATCGAGCCGGAGCTCGCGGCGCTCTCGGGCAGGTGGCCGTCGCCGAACGGCACGCGGATGGTGAACGTGGTGCCCTCGCCGGGTGTGCTGGCCGCTGTGACCGTGCCGCCGTGCAGCTCGACCAGCTCTTTGACCAGGGCCAGCCCGATGCCGCTGCCCTCGTTGGAGCGCGACTTGGCGTTCTCGATGCGGTGGAAACGCTCGAACAGGCGCGGCATCTCGTCCGCGGCCACGCCCACCCCGGTGTCGCTGACGGTTACCTGGGCGGCGTCCCCGTCGGGGCGTACGGAAATGCGCACTCCCCCGGTGAACGTGAACTTGAGGGCGTTGCTCAGCAGGTTGAGAATGATCTTCTCCCACATGCCGCGGTCGACGTGGACGGGTGCGGCCAGCGGCGGGCAGTCGACCTCGAACCTGAGCCCGGCCCGCTCGATCGCCGAGCGGAAGACGCTGGCCAGCTCGGCGGTCGCGTTGGCCAGGTCGACCGGCTCGAACTGGGCCTGCATGCGGCCGGCCTCGATGCGGGAGAAGTCGAGCAGGGCATTGACCAGCTTGCCGAGCCGCAGGCCGTTACGGTGGATCACGTCGAGCTCGGCCCGGACACTGTCGTCGGTGATGTCGGTGCGGGCACGCAGCTCGTCGACCGGCCCCATGATCAGGGTCAGCGGGGTGCGGAACTCGTGGCTGATGTTGGAGAAGAACGCGGTCTTGGCCCGGTCGAGCTCGGCCAGCTCCTCGGCCCGCCGCTGCTGGGCCTCGTAGCTGCGGGCGCTCGCGATGCCGGCGGCCAGGTGCCCGGCGACCAGCTCGACAAAGCCGCGATAGTTGTCGTCGAGGGCGCGGAAGCGGTTGAGACCGGCGACCAGGAACCCGTACGGCGCGGCGCCCTGTTGTCGGAGCGGCACGATCAGGGCCTGGTCAGCGGCCTCCGCCTGCACCTCGACGAGCCCGTCGGCGGGCCATCCCGAGGTGCGATCGGGTGCGGCACCGGTCGACTCGGCCAGGCGTACGCCCTCGTCGGTGAACAGGTAGGTCAGTGTGAACGGCAGGTCGTGCGGGTTGCGGCCGAGCTGGGACCCGGCGAAGGCCAGCGCCTGCTGCTCGGTGCGCACGGCGCTGGGGTCGGAGCCCAGGTCACGCAGCGTGGCCATGCGCCGCTCGCCGATGACCCGTTCGGTGTCCTCGCTGACCACGCAGAGCATGCCGACGCGAGTGCCGTCGTCGTCGCGCAGCGGGCTGTAGGAGAAGGTGTGGTAGGTCTCCTCGGAGTAGCCGGAGCGCTCGAGGAAGAGCAGCAGTCCGGCGTCCCAGGTGGCCTGGCCGGTGGTGAGCACGGTCTCGATGCGCGGGCCGATGTCGCCCCAGATCTCGGCCCAGACCTCGTTGGCCGGGCGGCCCAGCGCCCACGGATATTTGCGGCCCAGGGTGTCGCGCCGGTAGGCGGCGTTGCAGAAGAAGGTGAGCTGCGGTCCCCAGGCCATCCACATCGGGAACCGGGACGACAGCAGGATGCTGACTGCCGTGCGCAGACTCTGCGGCCACTCGTCGGGCGGACCGAGCGGAGTGTTGGCCCAATTGACCGTGGTGAGGTCACGGCCGACGTCCCCGCCCCCGGCGAACACGTCCTGACTCATTGCGCGAGCTCTCCCCGTCCTCGACCGCCTCGGCGCTTCGTAGGATACGCAACCGTCGCCGCCCCGCCGTCCTCCGCGCGGGTGGCGTTATACCCAGTTCGTGACCTTGAAACCCGTCACATGAAGTTTCGGGTGTGCAGCGCCGAGATCGCGGTCGCCTCGTCGGGCGGGAAGCCGATGAACTCGAGGCGGCGTTGCCGGCCCTCGTCCATCGCCGCCTGCAGACGCTGCACCTCCTGCCAGCCCCGGGCGACCGCGGCCGGGGTCCACGACCCGGCGGCCAGCACGACCAGCGAGTCGAAGACCTCACGGTTGAGGCCGGCCGTGTCGGCCAGCACCGAGTGACGGCGCTCGACGGCGGCGCGCAGCCGGATCAGGTGGGCGGGGTCGCTGCGCACGACGTGGGCGGTGTGCGCGACCCCGAAGGCGACGTGCCGGGCCTCGTCGCGGCCGGCCAGCCGGGTGACGTCGGCGGTGGCCCGGTCGGGGGCGTGGCGCTGGATGAAGCGCAGCAGGTCGAGGAAGCTGCCCTCGCCGAGCACGGAGAGCAGGAACGAGGCGAGGGTGAAATCGGGCTCGTCGAGCAGGCTCTGCAGCGACGACCGGCCTCCCGCGCCCGACACGCCCAGCACGTCGCGGTGCAGCAGCGCCCGCCGGGTGAAGATCTCCACGTGCCGGGCCTCGTCGGCGGCCTGCGCGGCCAGCAGCTGCATGACCTCGCGGTAGTGCGGGTGCAGCCGGGCCAGCATTCTGGCCGGGATCATCAGCGCGGCCTGCTCGTTCTCGACCAGATAGGTCATGATCTGCACGACCGCGGTCTCGATGTCCTGCGGTACGACGTGCGGCCCGGCCCAGTCGACGGCGGTGGCCGGATTCCACTGGCTGGCGTTCGCCTGGGCGTAGAGCTGCGGGGCGATGTCGGCCCACACGTGGTCGCGCTCGGCCCAGTCGACATCCAGCGGCGGCCCGCCCGGCTCGATCAGCGCGCCCCGGGCGGCCAGGCCCCACTGGAGTTTCGCGTGTTCGGCGACCGTGGCGGCGGCTTCTCCGGCGCGTTCGGCGTGGGCCCAGCGTTCGGCGTCGGCCGGGCCCTTCACCACGGTCAGCTCGCGTCGGTAGAGGTGTCCCTCGGCGCGGCACCAGGCGGCCAGGTGGATTTCGAGCGCCGGGTGGTGGCCGCTCACGGTCAGGCTCTCGCCGGGGCGCAGCGTGCTCAGCGCCCGGTCGATCAGCAGGTGACCGCCGTTGTCGAGTCCCAGGCCGTCAAGGTCGATAACCGGCGGCATTGAGCGCACCGTCCTGTGTATAGAAATCCGTCGCGGCCAGGCCCTCGTAGTGGTCGGTGCGGCCGGGCAGCCACTGCTTCAGGCCTTCCAGGTCGAGCAGGGGGCGGGCCTGGTCGTCGGCGTACGACATGCTGAGCAGCAGTTGTACGAATTCCGAAGCGTTGACGCCCGGCCCGGCGGTGAGGTTGCAGTGGTCGTACGGCGCGGTCTGGCCGATGACGCGCACCGAGCCGGACGGCAACACGCCCTCGCGGCCGAAGAGCAGCAGGTTCCCGTCGATCACGGTGGCCGCGTCGACCTCGCCGGCCCGCAACGCCTTGGCCGCGTCACGTTCGCCACCGATGTGGTCGCCGTGCAGACCGACCCCCACGTCGTGGCGCCGGACCTTGACGTCGCGCTCGGCCAGCAGGGCCAGGGGAAGCAGGGTGGACTGGGGAGAGTCGATCGCGCCGGTGGCCACCGTGCGGCCGCGCAGGTCGTCGAGGGTGTGCAGGTCGGAGTCGGCCCGCACGACGACCACCGAGGTCAGGTCGCGGTCGGTGTCGCGCATGGCGACCGCGCGCACGTCGAGCCCGCGCCGCCGGGCCAGCCGCCCGGCCCTGATCCAGGCCAGCGGCGAGTTCCAGGCCAGGTCGATCGCGCCGTCGACCAGCGCCTCGACCTGGCGTTCGTACTGCGAGTAGAGCACGAAGTCGAAGTCGACCCCGCGCTCGCGGAACCAGGCCCGGAAGCCGCTCCAGATGGTGACGACCTTGGGGTCGTAGGCGACCGCGCCGAGGATCAGCTCGCGGCTCACAGCAGCGGCTGCCCGGTCAGTGCCCGGCCGACGAAGTCGTGCAGCGCGGCGGTGGTCGGGGCCATCACGCGGGCGGCCCGCGAGTCGCGGAAGCGGCGCTCGATGCCCAGCTCTTTGCGGAACGCGGACCCGCCGCAGGTGAGCATCGCGAGGTCGGCGGTGGCGGCGGCGCTCTCGTCGGCGGCCGCCTTGACCTCGAGCACCAGCAGCTGCGCCTCGGGCCGGCCCTGCTCGATCGCGGTCAGTGCGGCGTCGACCAGCGCGGCTGTGCGGTCGGTGTCGATGCGCATGCGGGCGACGGCGGCCCGCGGCTCGGGCTGCTCGGCCAGGGACTTGCCGAGGTGCTCGAGCTGGGTGCGGCCGACGTGGGCGACGGTCTCGGCGGTCACCGCCTCCATGAGGCCGATGCTGGCCGAGGCGTTGAGCAGCAGGAACGTGGGCAGGACGGCGGCCAGCGCCAGGTCGAGGCCGGCGCCGTCGTCGCCGAGCATCGCGTCCTGGCTGACGCGCACCCCCTCGGCCGTCATCGGGGTCGAGTTGTTGCCACGCAGGCCGAGGCCGTCGAACCTGCCAGCGACGTTGAGGCCGTCGGCGGCGGCGCGGACGAACCACAGCGTCATCGGGCCGTCGCCGTTCACCGGGCGGCTCGACCAGATCAGGCTGTCGACCTCACCGGCCGAGGTGACCCAGCTCTTGCGGGCGTCGAGAACGACCTCGTCGCCGTCGGCGGTGGCCGAGCTCATCGGGGCCCAGAAGTGGCTGCGCGAGCCGGCCTCGGAGAACGCGAGGGTGCTCAGGTGGCGCCCGTCGGCGATCTGGCGCAGCTCGGCTGCGCGGCCGGCGGCGGCCAGCGCGGCGACGGCGCTGTAGTGCATCATCACGACCATCGCGGTCGACCCGCAGGCGGTGGAGAGGGCGCGCACCACGGCGGCCGCGTCGCGCAGGCTTCCGCCGCCGCCCCCGAACTCGGCCGGCACGGTCAGGGCGAGCACGCCGGCGTCGGCGAGCGCGTCGACCGCCTTACGGGGGAAGGACGCCGACCGGTCGATCTCGGCCGCATCAGGCGCCACGATCTCATCGACGATCCGGGTCACGTCGTCATTGACTGCCACAAGATCACGCTCCGCTCATCCGACTGGAACTGATCGTAGTCAAGATCGACCCTCGGGGCTCGGCCGGCCGGCAAAGATAACCTGTTGCCCCGGTCACGTGCCTCTCAGCCACGCCATGACGCGGTCGAGGACCCAGGCATCGACCGGGCGGGTGAGCTGGCGCCGGTAGCGCCAAAGGGACGGCGGGCCGGGGTCGCGACGCAGGACATGGGTGAGGTCGTCGGGCGTCTCACCCTCGAACGGGCCGGCCACCAGGGCGCCGATGCGGGCCACGTCGCCGGGGTCGACCTGCAGGTCCTTGGCACCGGTGATGGCCAGGAGCGGGCGGTCGATGGCGGCCAGGCCGGGGCGGGGGTCGTGGGCCATGTATTCGCACAGCCAGCGGTCGGTCAGGCGCGAGGCCGGCATGCGGTCGTGGCGCACGGTGGTGGACCGGCGGGCCCGCTCCCGTTCGCGCGCCTGACGCCGGACCAGGATCGTCCCGATCAGCCGGGGCAGGGTGGCCGCGATGCGGTCGCTCTGCCAGGCCATGACCTCGTCGCCGGGCCGGGCGGCCCCGGCCAGCAATACGTAGCCGGCGAGCCCTCTGAGGGTGGTCGCCACCACGGCCCCGGTCGAGTGGCCGACGACGAAGACCCGATCCGGGTCGACCGCGGGGTGCGCTCGCAGGGCGGCCAGGGCGTCGGCGGCGTCGCGGCACTCGTCGTGGAAGCCGGCGCTGAGGTAGTCGCCGCCGGAGGTGCCCACGCCGCGCTTGTCGTAGCGCAGCAGGGCGAAGCCGTGGCCCGCCAGCGCCGCCGCGAGCTGCGGGCCAAGGCCCAGCGACATGCCGGGCATGGCGGAGTCGCGGTCGAGCGGGCCGGAACCGTTGAGCAGCAGCACTCCCGGGTGGCGGCCATCGGCGGCGGGCCGGGTCAGCACGCCGGACAGACGCGCCCCGGCGGCTGGGATCTCAACGCTCTGCTCGTGCAACGTCAGGCCCTTCGCTCGCGGTCCTTGCCCGCAACCCTAGAGCGTCCTAGTTGAACGGTGGCCGGTTCACGCCGAAGATAGAGTGGATCTTCGATGCTCCGACCTCGGTGCGGGCGACGATCACGGCGACCGTGGCCAGGACCGTCGTGACGCCGGCCATGCCCCAGAAGAGCTGGTGGGCCGGGTCGAGCATCGCGAACATGCCGAACAGGCCCAGGGCCAGCGCGCTCACCGCCGCCGTCATCTGCAGGTCGCGCAACAGTTCGTGCAGGATGCGGTGGGCGTCGCGGGCCTCGCCGAAGTGCGACGGCGGCGACCACTTCTCGGTGATCCACAGGCCGATCAGGGTGCCGGTCCAGAAGGCGGCCAGCCACAGGTTCCAGGCGCGGGCGTTGCCGAGGAAGAACGCGGGCGGGATCTCCAGACCGGCGATCGCGAACGGCAGGAACGAGTCCAGGAACGACGGCGCCCACCGCAGCAGCACGCTCATCGCCAGGTACCAGTAGAAGACGCACACGAAGATCAGCAGCAGGGCGATGCTCTGGGCATAGACCAGCAGGCCGGGCTTGGCGAACGTGTTCTGGGCGAGCAGGGCCAGCGCCACGCCCTGGATGATGCTGACGATCGTGATGAAGCCGTTGGGCGATACCTCCAGCGAGCGCCGGATCAGCACCTCGTGGTTCAGCGCCTGGATCGCGTCCCCCCGGACGGGCACGAGGTTCTCCGGGGCGTCGTACGAGGTGTCGTAGAAGGAGTGGCGCGGCGAGGTCGGGCGCCGCCGCCGCGATCTGAGGTCGGGTAGTTCCGCTGCCACGCCGAACATCATGGCCAGCCCGTCAAGACCCGGCCCAAGTCGGCACGTACGGCGTTTTCGCAGCTCAACGCCGTTGCCGGAGTCGATCTCCAACGTGGTTGACCTGTCCGGTCAGGCCGCCCGCCAATGGGGCCGATCCTGGCGATAACGGAACGTGAGGACAGCTTTGCGTGCCGCCCTGGTCACGACGTGTCCCTCGATCACGCTGAGTACACAACAGAGAGGCTAAGCCTTCTTGCGTACGCCTTGACGCGCAAAAGGGCATAAGCGGCACCGGTTTGGACGGCCGTCGCATGGCGGTGCCCGGTCGGCCGGTTCCGCCTCGCCATAGACGAATTTAGGTTGCTGGATATCAACTTCTGAGAGGAGCACGACGTGGTGTCTCGCTCTACGCGGAGACGTCTGGGGGCTGTCGCCCTCGTGGCGGTGCTGCTGGGCACCTTCGCCGTTGCCCAGCCCGCACAGGCGCACGGCAACAGCAACAACAGCACCAAGAACCTGGTCAAGTCCGTCACGCTCGCCGGCGTGCTGCGCCACCTGGTCGCCTTCCAGGCGATCGCGAAGCTCAGCGGCGGCACCCGGGCCTCGGGCACGCCCGGCTACGGACGCAGCGCCGACTACGTCTCGACCCTTATGCGGGCGGCCGGTTACAAGGTGACCCGCCAGCCGTTCGAGTTCAACTTCTGCCAGGAGGAGGGCTCGGCGTTCGCGCAGAACGCCCCCACTCCGGCCACGTACGTCGACCAGACCGACTACGACGTCATGGACTGCTCGGGCAGCGGGACCGCGACCGGCTCGGTCGTCCCGGTCGACCTGCAGCTCACGACCCCGAACACCAGCACCTCGGGCTGCGAGGCGGCTGACTTCGTCGGCGTGACCGGCAGCATCGCGCTCGTACAGCGGGGCTCGTGCCCGTTCGGCCAGAAGGCGGCCAACGCCGAGGCCGCGGGGGCGACCGGCGTCATCATCATGAACCAGGGTGACTCGGCCGCGCCGGACCGCAACGACCTGTTCTTCGGCACGCTGGGCACGCCGGTCGGCATCCCCGCGATCGGCATCTCGTACGCCCAGGGTGTTGCCTTCGCGGGCACCGCGGGCCTGAACCTCACGCTCACCACCGAGACAGTGGCCGACGTTCGCACGACCGAGAACGTCATCGCCGAGTCGAAGTGGGGCGACCCGAACGAGGTCGTCATGAGCGGCGCGCACCTCGACTCGGTTCCCGAGGGCGCGGGCATCAACGACAACGGCACCGGCAGCGCCGGCATCCTCGAGGTCGCGCTGCAGGCCCGCAACCTCAAGTCGAAGAACAAGCTGCGCTTCGCGTGGTGGGGCGCCGAGGAGGCCAACCTGGTCGGCTCGACGTTCTATGTGAACAACCTGAGCGAGGCGGACCACGCGAACATCGCGCTCTACCTCAACTTCGACATGATCGGCTCGCCCAACTACACGTTCGGTGTGTACGACGGCGACAACTCGGACGGCACCGGCGCCGGACCCGGCCCGGACGGCTCGGCGCAGATCGAGAAGGTCTTCGAGGGCTTCTTCGCCGCACGCCGGCAGGCCACCGCGCAGTCCGACTTCACCGGGCGCAGCGACTACGGCCCGTTCATCGCCACCGGCATCCCGGCCGGCGGCCTGTTCACCGGGGCCGAGGTCATCAAGACCCCGGAGGACGTGACGAAGTGGGGCGGCGTCGCGGGTCTGGCCTACGACCCGTGCTACCACCAGAAGTGCGACAGCCTGACGCCCGAACGCGACGGGGCCGACGCGGCCGTCTACAAGCAACTCCGCAAGGCGTACAAGCACCAGCTGGTCGGCAACCTGAACACCTTCGCACTCGAGACCAACGCGGACGCCGTCGCGACCGCGGTGGGCACGTTCGCGCGGGACACGTCGTCGATCCCGCCGCGGGCCGCCGCGGTGGCGGCCCGTTCGGCCGGGGCGAGCCAGACGTCGCACGGCGACTGGCTCCGATAGGAGGATCGCCGAGTGTAGGGCAGGGGGACGAACGGCCGCCGATGATCTTGCGAAATCGGGCTGTTTCGCTGCGGCTGCGGGGCTTTCGTCAGATCGGATCGAGACGTTCGCCCTCTGCTCTGAATGTGCGGTTCGTACCAGAATTTGAGTAAGCCCCGGATGCCGGTGCCGCGCCCCTTCGGACGGGGGACAGGACCATCGGCCCAGCATCCGGGGCGCCCCGGTTGAAGAGCGCATGACGCCCCGCGGGCCGACGCGAGCCGTCTGGTCAGTCGCGGCCGCCCATGTCACCGGTCTGCGGGATGCCGTCGCGCAGGCCGTACCGAAGGAAGACGGCGCCCTTGGACGAGGTGAGAGCGGGCTCGATCAGCTCGAGGTTCGACGGAACGGCGCCGCCGTCGAAGACCTTCTTACCTACGCCGAGCACGATGGGGTAGACCCACAGGTTGAGCTGGTCGAAAAGCCGTTCCCGCAGCAGGGTCTGCACGAAGTTCAGGCTGCCGATGACGTGGATGTCGTCGTGCTTGTCGCGCAGGCCCCGCACCTCGTCGACCAGGTCAGGACCCAGGCGCGTGGAGCCGGCCCAGTCGAGCTGCTTGTCGCCGCGCGTGGCCACGTACTTCGGAATGCGGTTGAACAGGGTGGCGATCCCGCCGTCGGGGCCGTCCTCCTGGTGGGGCCAGTAGCCGGCGAAGATGTCGTAGGTGCGCCGGCCGAGCAGGAGGGCATCTAGGCCCTGCATGCCGGCCCAGACCTGTTCGCCTACGGCCTCGTCGAACAGCGGCGCCTGCCAGCCGCCGAAGTTGAAGTGGCCCTCGGGGTCTTCCTCGGGGCCGCCGGGCGCTTGCGCCACCAGGTCCAGCGTGGTGAACAGGTCGATCTGGATCGTTCCCATGGTGTCCTCCTCGTGTCTCGGCCGTGAGTAAGACTGTCGCGCGGGGACGAACTCATCGGCCGATCACCGAAAACTGATCAGGCAACCGCGCCGCGCGGCTCGAACCCTCACCTTGAGACTCACATCCAGCGCGGCCGCCAGCCACGCCCGGCTCGCCATCACCGGGCATCGGGCATGAGCGAAGCGCGCGCCGGCGGAGTGTTGGGTTTCATTCGATGTCTGGGGATGCCGAGAAGATCGCGCAGCGCAGCGCCGAGATCATGCTGGGGCGGGACGCGGCCAGCCGGGCGCTCGGCATCGAGCTCGAAAGGGTCGCGCCCGGGCGGGCTGTGCTGACCATGCGGGTACGCGCGGACATGGTCAACGGGTACGGGCTGTGTCATGGCGGCCTGATGGCATCGCTCGCCGACACCGCGTTCGCGGTCGCCTGCAACTCGTACGGGGAGATCACGGTCGCGGCCGGGTTCGACGTGACGTTCCTCGAGTCGGGGAAGGCCGGAGCCAACTGATCACCGCAACCGGCGGCCCGCGGGTCGATCGACCCTAGTCGAGGCCCTGGTAGGTCCAGCTCAGCGTGTCGCGGCCCGCGGCGGCGCCGTCCTGCGTGACCGTTCGCGTCACGGTCACGCGGAAGCCGCCGTTGTCGCCGCGGGGCTGGCGCGGGCTGGTGACCGACGAGACCGTGCGGTCGCCGGTGTGGCCGTAGATGCCGACCGTCACCGACGTGTCGGTGGTGTGGGTTCGGATGACGAACGGCGCGGACGTGTCGTTGTGGATGACGTTGTCGATGGCGCGCCAGTCGAGGGTCGCCTCGCGGCCGGGTGGGTAGCGGCTGATGTAGAGCGAGTGCGGCTGGTGCTTGCGGATGTCGAGGCCGGCGAACCAGGCCGCGTTGAACAGCGTCGTCGAGAACTGCGAGACGCCACCCCCGAGCTGGTCCTCGAGCTCTCCGTCGACGATCGCGGGGGCCGGGACGAAACCCCGGGCCCGCGTACGCTCCCCGGCCGCGTCGTTGAGCGAGAAGGTGCCGCCGGCGGGGACGACCGTGCCGTCGATCAGAGCGGCGATCCGGTGGATGTTCGTGACCCGCGGTGCGCAACACGGGTGATAAGTGGTAAATGTCCCAACAAGCTGGTCGACGCCGGCAAATCGAGGCGTGGCATCACCGGGGGCAAGATCGCGCACCGGCAAGGAGACGCGCGCACTCCCCGACTGCACGGCGGCGGTCAGAAGCCGTACGGCGTCGTCGCTCGAAACGCCCCGGCCGGCCACCCCGCGGTCGACCGTCACACCCCGGGAAGAAGCCGTGTACGACACGTCGCCCTTGCCATCGAGCACGGTGCCCGGCCGGGCCAGTCGCACCGACCTGTCGCGCACCGGCGTGTTGACCGGCCGCAGCAGCGTGTCGAGCCTGGCGCGCGCCGCGGCCGAGTCGACGGTCAGCACCGCGGGAACGTCGTGCCGCCCACCGGCCGGGAAACGCAGCCGCGTCGTGCCGATCTCGCGCGCCGTGGCGTCCGCGTCGAGTCGGATGCCCAGCTCCCCCGGTCGTACGGTGAACTGCTCGGACCCGGCCGAGACGGCGACCGGCTGTTCCACCTTGCCTCGGACCGGCCCGTCCAGAGCGGCGCGCAGCTGGGCGTCGTCCTTGCCGCCGAGCGCGACGCCGGCCACGAACGTGTTCGCCGGCGTCACCGGCGAGGGCCTCACGACGAGCACGCCGACACCGACCAGAACCACGAGCACGGCCAGGCCGGCCCACAACGGCCACCGGCCGCGGCGCCGGCGTGGCGGCGGGACGGCGGCGGTGCCCGTCCAGCGCTGCGATGTTGTCATGAACCGATCATGCGTCGGGCCGGCTTCTTCGCCACGTGATCGTGTCCGGCGTCGCCCCTGCTGAGCAGGGCGGACCGGGCCTGGGCGATGGTCCAGCGCTGGGCCGGGTCGGCCGCGAGCAGGCCCGCGATGACCCGGGCGAGAGGTCCGGCGCGGTGGAACGGGGCCGGTGTCGCCTCGGTGACGGCCAGCACGGTGGCGAACAGGTCACCCCGGTCGAACGGGGACCGGCCCTCGACGGCGGCGTAGAGGGTCGCGCCGAGCGAGAACAGGTCGCTGGCCGGTTCGGGCCGGGAGCCGTACAGCTGCTCGGGCGAGACGAAAGCGGGGCTGCCCTGGAAGCCGTCGGCCGGTGGGCCCGAGGCGTCGTCGGGGGTCCAGGCGATACCGAAATCGATCAGCACCACCCGGCCGTCGTCGCAGAGCTGCACGTTGCCGGGCTTGACGTCGCGGTGCACGACGCCGGCCCGGTGCACGGCCTCGAGCGCGTCGAGCAGTCGCAGGCCGATGCGGCGCACCTGCTCGACCGGCAGCGGGCCGTCCTGCTTGATCGTCGCGCCGAGGGTGCGGCCGGTCAGCGCCTCCATGACGATCCACGGGTCGTCCGCGTCGCGAACCAGGTCGAGGATCCGTACGGTGCCGGGGTGCACGACGCTCGCGGCGGCGCGGGCCTCGTCCAGCGCCCGCACCCGGGCGCCGGGGCCCTCGTCCAGCGTGACCTGCTTGATCGCGACCGGGCGATCGAGCAGTTCGTCGTCGGCCAGCCAGACCGAACCCATCCCGCCGCGGCCGAGCAGCGCGCCGAGCCGGTAGCGGCCGGCGATCAGCCGTTCGTCCTGCTCAGCGGCCGCCGGCCGGGGTGCGTGCGGGAGAGTCCTCATGGCAGTTGACTCTGCCGAAACAGCCGAGGCGTGTCGTCCTGGCGAGCACCCAACCCGACTACCGGCTAACTGGAAGAAGCCGCGCTGCTCGCGTCGGCGTAGCGCAGGACGGCGCCGATGCCGTGTTCGAGGTCGACCTCGCCGGGTTCGATCAGGATGAGCTGGGCGCCGGTCCCGGCGATGGCCCGCACGAGGGCGGCGTCGGCCCGTACGAGAAGGGGGTCGGTAACGCCGGCCTCGCGCAGGGGCTGGTCGTCGACCGAGATCAGCGTGACGTCGTCGGGGGCGATCCACAGCTTGTCGGTCGAGGACTCGTCGTTGACCAGCAGCACCGTGTCGGCCTGGCCGCGCTGCAGCCGGGTCACCACGTCGCTCAGGCCGGTGCTGGCGCTGCCCTCGCCCTGCTGCACCCGGAACCGGTCGATGACGTCCCGCACGTGCTTCTGGGCGGTGTCGGTGATCGCGCGCATCGTGACGTCGTCGAGCGCGGTCTCGTCGGCGCCGGCGCCCCGCGAGCCGGCCTCGGTGCGCACCACGTGGTCGTGCCAGCGCTTGGGCAGCTTGGGGACCAGGTCGTCGACGGCGTGCACGTCGCCGCCGACCACGATGACCTCGGCGCCTACCTGCTCGGCCAGCTCGGCTGCGGCCGCGGCCACGTCACCGGCGTTGCGGCGCCAGCTCTCCTCGACCGAGCGCTGGTAGCGCGCTTGCGACCAGCCGCCGACCTTCGTCTTGTGGATCGGGTAGGGGTCGGAGCCCTTGACCTTGTCGCTGCGCGGTGCGCCGCCCACGGTCAGCGCGTTCAGGTCGGCGCCGGCGCGGTCGGCGAGCACCCGGACGTACGGGACCTCTTCTCCCCGGGCGGCGATGAGCGGCATGGCGTGCGGGAACGGCTCGACGAAGGCGTTCTCTGAGACCGGCGGCTCGGACAGCGTCTCGACCAGGGCTACGTCGGTGCCGCGCGCGAAGACGGCGACGCCGTAGCGGCCATGCTCGTACGGTCGCTGCCGGATGGTGTCCTCGATCGCGTCGATCGTCGCCGGGTCGGCGCCCTTGGCGACCAGGTGCTCCCGCATGGCGCGCAGGCGCAGGTCGACCTCGTGATCGGCCTTCTGCTCGGAGCGGGTCGCGTCGAGATAGACGGAGACCCACGGGCCGGGGCTTTCGTACAGGGGGCGCAGGAATGCCAGGTTCATGACGTGCACCTTCCGCTGGGAGTAATCAGTACCCGCCGTACCCAGGAAGAGCCCGCCCGGATCTGTGACCGCGCCCACCTGTGTCACATCGAGGGCCTGCTCGTGGTCCCTAATGAAAGGACTGAGAGGGGCGGGACATGGCGCGGGTGGTCGTAGGCATCGACGGGTCCGAGCAGGCGTTGGTGGCGGTGCGGGCGGGCGCCGTCGAGGCCGCCCGGCGGCATCTGCCGCTGCGGATCGTGCACGCCTTCGTCTGGCCGCTGCTGCACGTGAAGGTCGGGCCGGTCGCCGACGACATGCCGGGTACGGGTCTGGAGCATCACGCCGAGGAGTTGCTCGGCGAGGCGGCCGCTGTCGCCCGCGAGGTCGCCCCCGCGCTGGAGATCACCACCGACCTGGTCGACGGCGCGGCGACGCCCGTGATCATCGAGGCGTCGCGGAACGCCACGTTGCTGGTGCTCGGCGACCGAGGACTGGGCAGCATCAGCGGCCTGATCGTCGGGTCGGTCGCCGTGCACGCGACCGCGCACGCCCACTGCCCGGTGCTGATCGTCCGGGGGGCGGTGACGCCGTCCGGGCCGATCGTGGTCGGTGTGGACGGGTCCGAGTCCTCCGAGCTGGCCGTCGCGTTCGCGTACGAGGAGGCGGCTCGCCGCGCGGCCCCGCTGAACGCCGTGATCGCCTGGCACGAGGCCGACCCGGCCGGCGCGCACGAGTGGCGCTCGGCCGAGTATTCGGCCGAGATCTTCGAGAACGAGGCGCGCCGGGTGCTGAGCGAGTCACTGGCCGGCTGGCGCGAGAAGTTCCCCGAGGTCGAGGTAAACCCCGAGGCCGTACGTGGGCACCCGCGGCAGGTGCTGGTCGAGCGTTCGAAGACCGCGCAGCTCGTGGTGGCCGGGGCGCGCGGCCGGGACACGTTCAAGGGCCTGCTGCTCGGATCGGTCAGCCAGTCCCTCGTCTACCACGCCGGCTGCCCGGTCGCCGTCGTCCGTGGCACCACGCTCTGAGAGGACCCTTTCGTGAAGATCGCAGTCATCGGCGGCACCGGACTCATCGGGTCGCGTGTCGTCGGCATCCTGAAGGCGAACGGGCACGACGCGGTGGCGCACTCGCGGGCCACCGGGGTCGACCTGCGCAGCGGCCAGGGCGTCCCGCAGGCCCTCAAGGGCGCCGACGTCGTGGTCAACCTGACCAAGCCGGAGAAGTTCGACGAGAGCGCGCTCGTCTTCTTCCGCGAGACGATGGAGAACCTGCTGCTGGCGGCCGAGGACGCCGAGGTCGGCCACCTGGTCATCCTGTCGATCGTCGGCGCCGAGAAGGTGCCCGACCTGGTCTACTACCAGGCTCGGGTGCTGCAGGAGAAGATCCTCGAGCAGAGCGACATCCCGTACTCGATCGTGCGTTCCACGCAGTTCTTCGAGTTCATCGAGACGGTCCTCTCGTGGACGTCGGACGACACCGCCGTACGCCTGCCGGCCGTCCTGATGCAGCCGATCGCCGCCGCCGACGTGGCCCGCACCGTGGCCGCGGTCGCGGTGACCGGCCCGCTCGAGGAGACCCGCAACATCGCCGGCCCGGAGGTGCACCCGCTCGACAACCTCGGCCGGATGACCCTGGCCGCCCGCGGCGACGAGCGCCCGGTGATCACCGACCCGGACGCCGGCTTCTTCTCGGTGGCGAACGGCGTCGCACTCATCGCCGACGAGAGCACGCTACTGACGGAGACGACGTTCCGGCACTGGCTCACATCCTGATCAGCGCGTTGCCGCCCAGCATGAGCAGGTCGGCCCCGGCGATCAGGGCCAGGCTCAGGTGCAGGTGCCGCGAGGCCTGTTCAGGGTCGGTGCCGCGGGCGCCGCGCACGGCGAAGAACAGGCCCGCGAGCACCAGCGGGATGCCGCCGATCAGCAGCAGCCCGACCGAGCCCGGGGTGTGACCGCCGCTCACCAGCAGTGTGATCATCACCGTCGGGACGATGCCGAACACCAGCACGGCGATTCCGGCGTACCACCGCAGCGACCGCGTCGCCTCCATGAAACCCACCTTTCGACGACGTGAATGGTAGCCGGGGTGGCCGAGCGCATCGGTGGGAAGCGGCCGGGGTTCGCCGCGGTGGGCACCATGACCGACGTGCCGGTCGAGGGGCGGCGCATGTGCGGGTCGGTCTCCTACTATCGCGAGTTCCCGACGACAACGGTTACGCCCACCCGATCGAGGGCGTCGTCGCGGTCGTCGATCTCACGGCCCGGGAGGTGGTGGCGGTGCACGGCGCTCGACGTACCGCCGACGGAGGCCGAGCATTGTCACTGATCGCCCGGGTTGCCCCCGCGCCGCAGGTCGCCCGGCTCTCCGCCGGGGTGGCGGCGGCCTGCCTCGTCGCCCACGTCGCCCTGCTCGGGGTGGCGGGCGCGGCCGCGGCGCCGATGCTCGCGCTGTCGCTGGTCTGCGCGGTCTGCGCGCGCGGCGGGTGGCGGGGGCGGTGCTCCCGGGGTGAACAGGTGACGATGGTCGTGCTGAGCGCGCTGATGCTGCTCACCCATCAGTGGATCGGGCACGCTCACGGGCCGTACGCGACGGTGTTGACGCAGTTCACCACGGGGCTGGCCGCCACCCAGCTCGGCCTGGGGGTGTTGGCCCTGCTGCGGGGCCGTTGACCGGCACCGCGGCCGTCGCGGGTCACTCCCCGGACGCCGGCCCGGTCGAGGTCCCTTCTTGAGACCGTGGCGTGTCACGTCCGGGAGTCGCCGCCCGACGCTGGGAGAGCATTCTCGCGCCGGTGGCGGCGGCCAGAAGCAGCCAGATGGCAGGCCTCCACCACGGGCTGACACCGACGATCACGCCGGCGAGCTGAATCATTCCGATGCTCAGAAAGGCGAGCGGAACCCAGGGCGGGCTGTCCGGACGGCGCGTCGACCGGCCTCGCCCTTCCCACCACCACCGCACCATCATGGCGATCGACGTCATCATCAGGATGAGACCGACGAACACCACGCCGGCCGAGATCACATCGAGCATGCGCTTCCTCCCGGCTCATCGTATTGATCGACAGCAAACCCGAACGGCCATGATCGTGACCGATCGCGCATCCGGGACGGGTCGCGTGGACGGTTGCGGACGCAAGGGGGAGGATGAATCGTCAAGTCGTGGTGGATCTGGAGGGGCACATGCCGTCGCGCACCGACGTCGTTGAAGATCTGATGAGCCGGTTCCCGCACGTTCCGCGCGAGGCGGTGATCAAGGAGGACCTGCTCCGGGGAGGCCTCGCCTTCGACGACTCGGCCCTGACCGACAACGAGCGGGGCGACGTCAAGCCGAAGTCGTACTTCATCTTCTCGTTCGACCACCGCACCCTGCCCGAGCTGGGCCAGGCCGCGCTGCGCCGCCCACCCGAGGAGATCGTGCTCACCGGCGGGCCGTACGAGCTTCGCCGCACGGTCGTGTCGGTGCGCGTCAACCCCGACTCGCCGTACCGCGCGAAGGCCGACGACGACGGCATGCTGCGCCTCTATCTGGACGGCAAGCCGATCGCCGACATCGGGCTACCACCGATGCCCGACTACTACCGCCACACGCTCCCGAACGGGAAGTCGGTGATGGAGGTCGCCCCGACGATCCAGTGGGGCTACCTGATCTATCTGACCGCGTTCCGGGTCTGTCAGTACTTCGGCGCCAAGGAGGAGTGCCAGTACTGCGACATCAACCACAACTGGCGCCAGCACAAGGCGGCCGGACGCCCGTACACCGGGGTGAAGCCGGTCGACGAGATCCTCGAAGCACTCGAGATCATCGACAAGCACGACACCGCCCGTACGTCTCAGGCTTACACGCTGACCGGCGGAAGCATCACGTCGCACATCGGCGGCAAGACCGAGGCCGACTTCTACGGCCAGTACGCCCAGGCGATCGAGGAGCGGTTCCCCGGGCGCTGGATCGGCAAGGTCGTCGCGCAGGCGCTGCCCAAGGCCGACGTGCAGCGGTTCAAGGACTACGGCATCCAGATCTACCACCCCAACTACGAGGTGTGGGACAAGAAGCTGTTCGAGCTCTACTGCCCCGGCAAGGAGCGCTACGTGGGCCGCGAGGAGTGGCACCGACGCATCCTCGACTCGGCCGAGATCTTCGGGCCGCGCAACGTGATCCCGAACTTCGTCGCCGGGGTCGAGATGGCCGCGCCGCACGGCTTCACCACCGTCGACGAGGCCATCGACTCGACCGCCGAGGGCCTGCAGTACTTCATGTCGCGCGGGATCACACCGCGGTTCACCACCTGGTGCCCCGAGCCGACCACGCCGCTGGGCCGCACCAACCCGCAGGGCGCGCCGCTGGAATATCACGTGCGGCTGCTGGAGACGTACCGTGCCGTGATGGAGGCCAACGGTCTTTCGAGCCCGCCCGGGTACGGTCCTCCCGGACCCGGACGGGCCGTGTTCTCGGTCAGCTCGTTCATGGACAGCCTGCCCGCCAAGGACTGAGCTGTTCTAGCGCCAAGTTATGTCGGACGCCGAGTAAAGGCAGTTGACCCCGTCCGCACCGCTACCGATGTGGTCGGGTTCGCTGCCTTTCGGCACGCCCTTGTACTTGTCGCAGATGACCGTGCTGCGCGAACTGTCGTTCAGGATGTTGATGTTGGTAAACCGGGCGGTGTCGCCCCAGTTCGTGTTGATGCCGGCCAGCACCTTGGTCGACGTCGCCCAGATGTTGTCCATGACGACGTGCCGCTGATAACTCGACGAGCAGTTGCCGCACGCGCGGTACAGCTTGCCCGAGCTCTGCGCGTAGAAGCCGCTGATGTGGACGGTGCCCGGCCTGTTGTGCTGGAACACCTTGTCGGTGCCCGACTTCGCGCCGCCGCCGACCACGTAGTAGTTCGTGCCGCCCAGGAACGTCGCCGCGTCCTCGCCGACGTCCTCCCACCAAACGTTCTCGAGCCGGCAGTTGCCCGCGCAGTGCACGCCGTCGCCGGCCGGGGCACCGATGATGACGTTCTTGAGCGTCGCGCCCGCGGCCAGGTCGAAGACCGGGTCCTGGCTCTCGCTCTGCCCGCCGTCGCCGATGCAGCAGACCCGCTTCATGCCGCCGTCGTAGGTGCCGGAGACGGCGATGGTGCCGTTGGACAGGCTGATCGAGCCGGTCGCGCTCGGCCAGGTGGGCTGCCCTCCGGACGGGGGAGGCGTGGTAGTGGGAGGCGGTGTCGTCGGGGTGCTGCCCCCACCCGTGTTCACCGCTACATCGTCAAAACCGGCCGAGGCGTACGCGGTCTGGAGACCGACGCGGCCGCCGGCGCTGACCGAACTGGCCGCGGAGCCGATCGCGGTGCCGTTGACGCTGCCGTTGATCGTGGAGCCGCTGACCGCCAGGCTCAGCGAATACCACGTGCCGGTCGCGATCGTGCGTGACGAGCTGGCCAGCACGGTGACGCTGCCGCTGTTCACGGCCTGCAACTGGGCCGCGCCCGACAGCAGGGCCAGGCGATAGAAGGTGGTCGAGCTCTTCGAGCTGTTCGGGAGCGCTCCCGAACCGGGGATGTGATCATTGAGCGATGTCCGCCCCCCTCGCCGTGCAGACCACCGGCCGCGCCGACGGGCCCCTGCTGCTCCTGCTCGCGGGCCAGGCCAACTCCCACGCGTGGTGGACCGGCTTGCGCGAGCTCTTCGAGGACCGGTTCCGAGTCGTCACCTTCGACTACCGCGGTACGGGTTCCAGCCGCGGCCCGGTCGGCGAATGGTCCACGGCCGGCTTCGCCGACGACGCCGCCGCTGTCCTGCGGGACCGTCCGGCCTTCGTCTACGGCACCTCGATGGGCGGCCGGGTGGCCCAGCACCTGGCGGCCCGTCACCCGTCCCTGGTCGAGCGGCTGGTGCTGGCCTGCACCTCCCCCGGCGGCGCCCACGCCGTCGAGCGCTCCGCCGACATACGCCGTCGCCTGTCCACGGCCCGGATCGACACGCTGCGCGAGCTCTTCTACACCCCAGCTTGGACCGGCGAGAGCCACCTCTTCGGCGACCCGACCATGACCCCCGCCGAGAGCCGGGCGCACCTGCGAGCCAGCAACCGCCACGACGCGTGGGACGTGCTCCCCCAGATCAAGGCGCCCACCCTGGTCCTGCACGGCACCGACGACCTCATGGTCCCGGCGGCCAACGCCCCGCTGCTGGCCGCCCGCATCCCCGGCGCCACGCTCCACCTGCACGAGGGCGGCCGCCACGGCTTCTTCGACGAGTTCGCCTTCGAGCTGACCCCCCTGATCGACGACTTCCTTCGTTCCTGACGTGAGCGGTCGCCCTTCACCCGTCCGGGTGAGATGCTGGCGGGGCGACCGGTCGCATTTGGAGGGAGCCCCGCCCATGCCCCCGAAACTCCCCGTCTGCGTCGAGTAGGCGCGTCATGCCCGGCGACCAGCGGTGGCGAAAAACGCGTCTCATCGCCTCCGCCGTGGCCGCCGTCTGCATGCTCGTGCTGCTGCCGATCTCGACAAACATCGCCACCGGCGGGAACGTCCCCGACTTCCTGCGCCAGGGATGGGTGAGCTGGACCGCGGTCGCGGTATTCGGCGTCATCGCGGTAGCCACGTACGTTCCTCAGGCTCAGCCGGCGCCGCAGCCTTTGCCGCCTGATTTCTATCGGATGGTCGATCCCTCGGCCGGCGCCGGCTCAGAGGAGGACGACGATGCCGAGCCGTCACCGGAGGACAGCTTCCGGCCGCTCTACAGCGCACCGGTGCTGATCGACAGCCTGCCACCGGTCGTCCGCGGCCGGAACGACCTGCTGGCAGTCCTGACGCGACAGTGGCGGCAGGGCGGTCTCGTCGTGCTCGCCGGTCCCGGCGGCATGGGCAAGTCCACCCTCGCTCGCGAACTCGTGCGGAGGTCCGAGGGCGAGGCCCCGGCCTGGGAGGTATCGGCGGCTACCGCGGGCGGATTCGTCGACGGCCTGCGAGCGGTCGCCGCCAACCTGACGGCCGACCGGAACGAGAGCGCCGCGGTCGGCGCGGGCCTGCCGGAGAGCCCAGACCACCTGTGGCGGCTGCTGGGCGACGCTCCGGCCGGTTGGCTGCTGATCGTCGACAACGCCGACGACCTCGAACATCTCGGCCGCCCCGGACGGACCGGCGGCCGCGAGCCGGAACCGGTGCGCAACTCGACCGGCTGGATCCGTGGCAGCGGACCCGGTCTCGTCCTGGTCACCAGCCGGCACCGGGACAAGGACCGCTGGCCGCCGGACGCGACGGTGATCCGGGTCGACCAGCTCGACGAGGACGGCGCCGCGGACCTCCTGCTCGACCTCGCGCCGCGGGCCGGCAGCCGGCGGGCGGCCAAGAACCTGGCCCATCGGCTCGGCCTGCTGCCGCTGGCATTACGGCTGGCCGGGCTCTATCTGGCCAGCCCCTACACCGATCACACGAGCTTCGACGCCTACCGGGCCGCGCTCGACGCCGACCCGGGTTTCCTGCGGGCGATCGAGCTGAGCCGGGACGATCCCGAACGCCTCGACCGTACGGTGCTGATGAAGACCTGGGAACTCTCCCTGAACGCGCTCGCCCAGCGGGGGATGCCGCAGGCCCGGCCGACGCTGCGACTGCTGAGCTGCTTCGCTCCCGGTCTGCCGGTGCCGCTCGCACTGCTCCGCGACCGGCTCGAGGGCTTCCTGGGCGCCTGTGTGGAAGGCGTCGAACCACCGGCGCTGCGCCCGATCCTCGAAGGACTTGACAACCTCGGGCTGGTCAGCTCGACGGCCGGGTCGACCGAGGGCGGACTCACCGGTCCCGGCGTACGGGTGCACGCGGTCGTGGCCGACACCAGCCGCCTGCACCTGACGGAGGAGCCGTTCGAGAAGCTGATCCGTACGACGGCGGTCGGCCTGATCGCGACCGAGCTCGACGGACTGACAGCCGACCGGCCGTCCGCCTGGGCGAAGTTCCGGCTGCTCACACCGCATCTGCAGGCCCTGCTGCTCAACTCGGCGCCGCGGTTGCCCGACCCGGCCCTGACGACGCTGGCCGGCACCACCAGCAGCGTGGCCGGGGCGTACGGATACATGGGCCGGGCCGAGCTCGGCATCATGCTGCTCACCTGGCTGTTGAAAGCCCGCCGCACGTGGACCGGCCCGGTCGCGGAGACGCGCCTGGGAGCCCGGCAGCATCTCGCCAACCTGCTCGACCCGGCGGCGGCCGAACGGATCTGGCGAGAGATCCTGACCATCCGGCTGGGCCACTGGCCGGCCGACAGCCCGCTCGTGCTGGCCGCCCGGCACAACATCCTCGAGGTCCGCAGCCGGCGTCTGCCGTGGAGCGAGGTTCAGCCCTCGTTCCAGGCTCTGCTCGAGGCCGAGGAAGTGAGTTTGGGCCCGGACTTCCGGGTGACGCTGGCGACCCGCCAGGTCATCGCCGTCCGGGTCGGAGCGGCCGGCGACTGGCCGGCGGCCGAAGATCTGCTCCGTCGTCTGGCGGCCGACGCGGTCGAGGCCTACGGCGGAAACGACCTGGTCGCGCTGGTGGCCCGCCGTAACTATCACACGCTGCTGAGGCACCGGAAACGTCTGGCCGAGGCGGACGGCGACGATCGCCGGCTGCACGACGACCTGCGCAAGACGCTCGGCGCCGATCACATCCTGTCCGGCCGCCATTTCGGCGCCGACGACTTCGTCGTCCTGTCCGTGATCAGCTCGCCCTACCTGAACAACGAGCTGGCCGCCATGACCTTGAGGAAGGTAATCGCCATGGCCGAGACCAATCCCAAGGCGGCGCTCGAAGCCTTCGACGCTCTGATCAAGCGTTTCGGCGACGACACCACGCCCGGCATCGTCGAGACCGTCGCCGACGGCATGTTCCAGAAAGCCCTCCTGCTCGGGAAGAACGACAAGGTTCGAGATTCGGTCGCCGTGTACGACGAACTCATCGGCCGCTACGACGGCAAGGACTCGCCCGTGCTCCGGGTGCTCGTCGCGCACTCGTTCAACAACAAGGCGATCTCCGCCGCCTGGGACCCCGATCAGAGCGTGGACGCCGCGGAACAGGCCTCGATCCGTTATCAGCGGCTCGGCGCGGAGGACCCGGACAACTTCTCGGAACTCGCGGCCAAGGCGCCACGCCTGGCCGAGCAGATCCGCGCCTCGGCGCCGGCGGCGATGCTGGACTTCGCGAAGCAGGCGGCACGGCTGGAGCAATGGGACGAGGCGCTCGAGGTTCTGGACAGGTTCATCACCCGGTACGGCGAGGAGGAGTCACCGAAGCTGCGACAGCTCGTCGCCCAGGCCATGCTGCTGAGAGCGACAATCCTGGGCCGCTCCGAGAACGGCGACGGGCCCGCGTGATGTGACGTCAGTGCCGTGACCCGTCGTGGCCTTGCAGCAGGGCGAGGGTGGTGTGATGGTCGCCCGCGGCGGCCCACTCGGCCGCTGTACGGCCCTGGCCGTCGTCCTCGCGCCGTTGCCGGTCGGCCCCGGCCACGAGCAGCTCACGCACGGCGTCGAGGTGCCCCCAGCACGCGGCCGCGCACAGGGGCAGGCCCTCGTCCCCCGAGCCGCTCTCCGCGTCGGGGTCGGCGCCGGCCGCGAGCAGCCGCCGCACGTTGTCGGCTCGGCCCTGGACGCTCGCCCGGTACAGCGGGGTGGTCCCGTCGGGGTCCGGCCGTCCCGGATCCGCGCCGGCCACCAGCCACCGCTCGACCTGCTGAACGTCGCCCCAACCGGCCGCCTCGGTCAGCCGCCGCTGCAACTTCTTACGCCGCCGCCTATTCACGTCCCCCATTGTTGTCCCCCGCCCTCCCACAGATCATCATGTCCGCCGTGACTTCGACGATCATTGAAGGGCCGTGCCCGACGTGCGGCACGGTGCTGACCAGCGCCCCGGAGCAGGCTCCGTGGTGCGCCGGGTGCGAGTGGAACCTCGACCACTTCCCGGACGAGCCTGGATACAGCTGGTTCTGGAACAAGATCGCGGCCGCGGACCGACGGGCCGGGTTCCGGTCGGACCGGTTGCTCGCCGAATCGACGGACGCTGAGCCGGTCGGGCGCACCGGCTTTCGCTTCCTGCTGGCGGTGTCGGCCGTACTCATGGCGGTCGTGGTCGCGGGGGTGGCCGGAGGGCTGTGGCTGATCATCGCGGGCGGTTCGTTCTGGTCGGTCGTGTCGGGGCTGGTGCTGCTGGCACTCGCGGCGGTGCTCCGTCCACGCTTCAATCGATTGAAGCCGCTGCTCGAGAACAGCTATCGGGTGGAGCGGACAGACGCGCCCACCGTGTACGCGCTGATCGACCGCATCGCCGAGCGGGTGGACGCTCCCCGTCCGGACATCGTGCTGTTCGACTTCGGCTGGAACGCCGGCGTCCTGACGGTCGGACCGCGACCGCAGCGGGTGCTGATCGTCGGCGTGCGACTGCTGCTCGCCCTGCGGCCGCAGGAGGTGGTTGCGCTGCTCGGCCACGAACTGGGCCACCTGAAGTACTCCGACACCCGCCGCCTGATGCTGACCATGCCCGCCCGGACCGCCGGCAGCGAGGCGGCGCTGTACCTGGCCGACGTCCTGGCCATGCTGCCCGAACTCAGCGAGTACGTGCAGCACCACGTGCCCAAGGGCGAGGCGGCCATGCGCTGGCGCCGCATGCTCAGGACGGTGCAGGAACGCGAATCGGCGGGCGCTCCGGCACGGCGCCAGCTTTCCATCCGTACGGGGGCCTCGCTCTTCGCCTCTCATCCGGCACCCGGACGACGCCATCAGTGGCTGGCCGCGCGTCCCGCCCAGTCAGCGTCGGTATTCGTCACCGAGGGCGAGGCCGAAACCCTCGAGCAGGAGATCAAGCCATACGCCGAGGCGCTGCACCGCACCATGCTGAAAGCGATCGTGCACGACTGAGAAGTTCACCGCCGCCACGAACCCGGTGAGGCCGTGGCGGCGGGGAACCCGCGATCAGTTGATCAGGCCGTGCGGGTCGATCACGTACTTCTTGGCCGCGCCCTGGTCGAAGTCCTGGTAACCCTGCGGGGCCTGGGACAGCGGGATGGCCTGGGCGTTCACGTTCTTCGCGATCTGCACACGGTCGTGCAGGATCGCCATCATGAGCTGGCGGTTGTACTTCATCACGGGGCACTGGCCGGTGACGAACGAGTGCGACTTGGCCCAGCCGAGGCCCAGGCGCAGCGACAGCGAGCCGACCTTGGCCGCCTCGTCGACGCCGCCCGGGTCGCCGGTGACGTAGAGGCCGGGTACGCCGATCGCGCCGCCCGCCCGGGTCAACTCCATCAGCGAGTTGAGCACCGTGGCCGGCATCTCGGTCTGCGCGTCCTGGCCGTGGCCGCGGGCCTCGAAACCGACCGCGTCGACGGCCGAGTCGACCAGCGGCTGACCGATCGACGGCGCGTCGTGGCCGAGGATCTGCTGCACCTGTTCGGCCGGGTCGCCGTCGGCCACGTTGACCGTCTCGCAGCCGAAGCTGCGGGCCTGCGCGAGCCGCTCCTCATTGAGGTCACCGACGATCACGACCGCCGCGCCGAGCAGCCAGGCTGAGCTGGCCGCAGCCAGGCCCACCGGGCCGGCACCCGCGATGTAAACGGTCGACCCGGTGGTGACGCCCGCGCTGACACAGCCGTGGTAGCCGGTCGGGAAGATGTCGGCGAGCATCGCGAGGTCGAGGGCCTTTTCGAGCGCCTGGTCGCGGTCGGGGAATCGGAGCAGGTTCCAGTCCGCGTACGGGACCAGCACGTACTCGGCCTGGCCGCCGACCCAGCCGCCCATGTCGACGTAACCGTACGCCGAACCGGGCCGATCGGGGTTGACGTTCAGGCAGACGCCGGTCTTGCCCTCCTTGCAGTTGCGGCAGCGGCCGCAGGCGATGTTGAACGGCACCGAACAGATGTCGCCGACCTTGATGTATTCGACGTCCGACCCGACGTCGATCACCTCGCCGGTGATCTCGTGACCGAGCACGAGACCTTCGGGCGCTGTGGTGCGGCCGCGAACCATGTGCTGGTCGCTGCCGCAGATGTTGGTGGCGACCGTTCTGAGGATCGCCCCGTGCGGAGTCCGGCGGCCGACGTTCTCCTTGTTGACGCCGGGTCCGTCCTTCATCTCGTACGTGGGGTAGTCGATATCGCGGACCTCGACCTTGCCGGGGCCCTGGTAGACCACCGCGCGATTGGCTGGCATCGTTGCCTCCCATCGTTGTTGCGATGGCGGCGAAAAGTGACCGTGGTCACGCCGCCATGAACGCCATGCTTCCCCACGACAGCCGAGACAAACCGTTAATTGTCCCGAGAACCGTCGATTACGACATCTGGGTCCGGCGGGCTCCGGCCCCGCTGAGGTTCCGGCGAAGACCACCGGCGGACTTCCTGACCTGGGCGGCAGATCTCCTGGCCGGGGAGCAGACCGGTTTCGAATGCAGAGCGGCACGCCGCCGATCCGCCGGCGGTGGCTACCGGAGCCCGGAAACCCGCCGGGCGAACGGCCGGGCCACGTCACGGAGCGCGGGAGGCGGCCGTGCGGGCGAAAGAGCGGCCGGGTGACGGAACGGTCGACCGCGGCTGGCATTCGTCGCCGACTGATCAAGATCTGTAAAGGTTTTCAGATGGCGATACCCGGCATTACAAAGATCATGGTCTATGTGTTGACACCTGCTTGAAACGGATTTCACACTGGCTCGCACATAAGAAATGCAAGTTTGTCGATGCTGGGCGGGAGCAGCGGGCGGCGATGACGGGTCCGTCGCGCCAGGCTCGGGGGTGTTGCTCACGCGGCTGCAGGGACGCGGGTGCGCGCCGCCGCCGCTGGTGGCGACGGGACGCGTGTGGTCGTAGGTGATAGCGGGACGTCGAGTGACCGGGAGGCCGGGGTGGCGGTGACTATCAGGGATGTGGCCCGCATGGCCGGCGTCTCGGTCGCCACTGTCACCCGGGCGCTGTCCACCCCTGAGGTTGTGCGGCCGACCACGCGGGAGCGGGTTCGCGAGGTCGCGTCCAGCCTCGGATATCACCCCAACCGGGCTGCGCGAGGGCTGATCACCGGGCGTACGGGCAACATCGGGTTGCTCGTTCCCGACCTGGCCAATCCGTTCTTCCCGAGCATCGTGAAGGGCGTGCAGGCGCGCGCCCTCGAAGCCGACCACGCCGTCTTCCTCGCCGACACCGACGAGGACCCGGACGCCGAGGCCGGCCTGGTGCGCAAGCTCGCCAAGCAGGTCGACGGGCTGGTGCTGTGTTCGCCGCGGATGGCCGAACAGGAGTTGCGCGCGGTTGCTCGTGAGGTTCCGATGGTGCTGGTCTATCGACGGATCGCGGGCGTCCCCTCGGTCACGGCCGAGTTCCTCGACGGCATGCGGCAGGCGCTGAGCCATCTCGTCGCTCTCGGGCACCGGCGCATCGCGTACGTCGCCGGGCCGCGCTCGAGCTGGGCCAACCGGGAACGGGTGCGTTCGTTGCGCACCGTCGCCAAGCAGGCCGGCGTCGAACTGGTCGAGCTGGGCAGTGTCACCCCGCAGTTCCAGGGTGGCGTCTCGGTCGCCGACCGGGTGCTGGCCGCCGCCGTGACCGCCGTCATCGCGTACAACGATCTGGTCGCCCTGGGTCTGCTCCACCGGTTCGCGGCGCGCGGGGTCGCGGTGCCGGACGACATCAGCGTGCTCGGTTTCGACGACATCCCGCTCGCCGCGATGGTGCATCCCGCGCTGACCACCGTCGCCCTCCCCCAGGGCCAGGCCGGTCAGGCCGGTGTCGACCTGCTGCTCGACCTGCTGAACAAGCGAGACCGGGCGGTCCGGCGTGAACTGCCCACCCAACTGATGGTGCGGGGCTCCACCGGTTCCGCCCGCTGAGAAGGGTCGCGATATGAGAAAAGCGGCAACGAGAAAAGTGGTTCTGGCAGCCGTCCTGCTGCTCGCCGCGGGCGCAGGTGCCTGCGGAGCTCCCGAAGGTCCGAAAACTCCGACCGACACCGGACCCGTACCCGCCAAGCCCGGCAAGGCCATAACCCTCAACGTCCTCGACGTGGCCGGAAACCTGCAGCTCACGCAGGGGATGATCGACGACTTCGTGGCGAAGAACAAGGATCAGGTCGAGCGGGTCACCTATTCCAAGGCCACCGCGCCCGAGCTGGTCGGCAAGATCAAGGCGCAGCAGAACGCGAACCGCGTCGACATCGACCTGGTGCTGACCGGCGTCGACGGGCTGGCGGCCGGCGTCGACCAGAGCCTGTGGACAGCCGTCGACAAGTCGCGTCTGACCGGGATGAGCGATTACCTGCCCGGCGCGGCCGAGATGCAGAAGCTGGCCGGCGACTTCGGCGTGACGATCACGTATTACCCGTCCGGTCCGCTGATCGAATACCTGCCCGTTAAGGTGCCCAGCCCGCCTAAGTCCGCCGAGGAGTTGCTGGCGTACGCGAAAGCCAACCCGGGCGCCGTGCAATATGCCCGGCCGTCCAACTCGGGGCCGGGGCGTACGTTCCTGATGGGGCTGCCCTACCTGCTCGGCGACTCCGACCCGAAGGACCCGGTCAACGGCTGGGCGAAGACGTGGGCCTACCTGGCCGAGCTGAACAAGTACGTGACGCTTTATCCGTCGAGCACGTCGGAGACGATGAAGAACCTCGCCAACGGCTCCGCGAAGATCATCGCCAGCACGACCGGGTGGGACATCAACCCGCGCGTGCTCGGCACCGTGCCCAAGGAGGCGCAGGTCGGCACGCTGCAGGGGTTCCACTGGGTGACCGACGCGCACTACGCCGTCATCCCGCGTGGCGTCCCCGCCGACAAGCAGGCCGCCGTCCTCAACCTGCTCGCCCACATGCTCACCCCCGAGCAACAGGCCAAGGCGTACGACAAGGGGTACTTCTACCCCGGCCCGGCGATCAAGGACGTGCCGTTGAGCATGGCGCCCTCGGACAGTCAGCAGGCGCTCGCCGAGTTCGGCCGGCCCGAGTACGAGAAGCTCATCGCCGACAACCCCCTCGAGGTGCCGCTGGACGCGAAATCGCTGGTGGCCGCGTTCGACCGATGGGACCGCGAGATCGGCGGCGCGAAGGTGAAGAAGTGACCGCGTTCCAGGAGCTGCGCCTCGACGGGGTGGGCCGTCGTTTCGGCGGCCGGGACGCGCTGTCGGGGCTGAGCCTGACGATCCGGCAGGGCGAGTTCATCGCCCTGCTGGGCCCGTCCGGCTGCGGCAAGTCGACCGCGCTGAACTGCCTGGCTGGGCTGCTGCCGCTGTCGGAGGGCAGCATCTGGCAGGACGGTGCCCGCCTCGACACGCTGCCGCCGGAGCGCCGCGGCTTCGGCATGGTGTTCCAGAACTACGCACTGTTCCCCCATCTGTCCGTCCGCAAGAACATCTCGTTCGGCCTGCAGATGCAGCGCGTGCCGCGTGACGAAGTGAAGCGCCGCACCGACGAGGCGATCCGGCTCGTCCGGCTCGAGGACCACGCGGGCAAACTGCCCGGCCAGCTCTCCGGCGGGCAGCAGCAGCGCGTCGCGATCGCCCGTGCCGTCGTGCTGGAGCCGTCGCTGGTTCTGATGGACGAACCACTGTCGAACCTGGATGCCAAGTTGCGCTTGGAGATGCGTACGGAGATAAGGCGGTTGCACCAGACTCTTGGCCTCACCACCGTCTATGTAACCCACGACCAGGAGGAGGCTCTGTCGCTCGCCGACCGCCTGGTCGTGCTGCGTGACGGCCGTGTCGAGCAGACCGGCACCCCGCAGGAGCTGCACGAGCGGCCCGCGAACCGGCACGTCGCCGACTTCATGGGCTACCGCAACCTGCTGCCGATGCGGGTGAAGGCGGTGCACGGAAGCACGGTGGCCGTCGACGGCTCGGGCATGACGCTGGAGGGCACGCCGGTGGGAAAGTTCGCCGCGGGCGACGAGGTGGTGGCCGGCATCCGTCCGGAGGACCTGCACATCGGGGTGCACGGAGTACCAGTCACCGTTGAGGTCGTCGAGTATCAGGGGCGCGAACTGGCCGTCGAGGCGCGGACGGCGGACGGCGTCGCCCTGCACATCATGGCGGGCGAGCGGCCCGCATCGGGAGACAGCATCACGGTGTCGGCCGATCCCGCGCGGGTGCTGGTCTTCCCCGGGGGTGTGGCGTGACCCGCACGGCGCTGCGGCACCGGTTGGCCGAGCGCGGCGTCGACCGGCAACTGTGGCTGCTCGTACCCGGCCTGGCCTGTGTGCTGGCCCTGTTCGTCTACCCCTTCGCGTACGGGATCGGCCTGTCCTTCCAACCGTCGGAGGGCGGGTTCCTCGGCGCCTACCGCACGTTCTTCGCGGACGCCTACCAGCGGGACACGATCGCGACGACGCTCGGGCTCGCGTTGCCGGCGGCGATTCTCAACGTGGCCGCGTCAGTGCCGATCGCGTATCGGATGCGCGGGCGGTTCCGGGGCAAGCGGCTGCTCACGACGGTGCTGGTCGTGCCGATCACGCTGGGCACGGTGCTAACCGCCGAGGGCCTGCTCAACTATCTGGGCCCGGCGGGCTGGTTCAACCGCGCACTCATGTCGATCGGGCTGATCGACGACCCGATCCGGCTGACCAACAACTACTGGGGTGTCTTCTTCTCGCTGGTCATCACGGGGTTCCCGTTCGCGTTCCTGCTGATCCTGTCCTACCTGTCGGGCATCGACCCGACCCTGGAACGGGCCGCCGCGACGCTGGGCGCCGGCTGGTGGCAGCGTTTCCAGCGGATCACTTTGCCGCTGCTCGCGCCCGGGCTGGCGACCACGTTCTGCCTGACCTTCGTGCTGGCGTTCAGCGTGTTCCCGTCGGCCGTGCTGGTCGGCGACCCGGCCGGCGAGACCCGGGTCATCTCGATCGCGGCCTACCACGCGGCGTACGAGGTCTACGACTATCCGCTCGGCAGCGCGATCGCGGTCGTGATGGGCGTGGTCGAGCTGGCCGTCGTCGCGATCGTGCTGGGCCTGCGGTCCCTGCTCTACACCGGCTCCACGGGAGGCAAAGGGTGACGACGACGTTGGATCGCCCGGCACCGGCTCGCCGCAAGATCGTCGCCTCGCCGGCCTCATGGATCGTCTGGGGCGCGGTCGTGTTCTTCCTCGTCAACCTGGCCGGGGTCATCGGCTCGGTGGTGGTCAACTCGATCGGCACGCGCTGGTTCGACACCTGGTTGCCCGAGAGCTTCACGACCCGCTGGTACGCCTCCGCGTGGACCGAGTTCGGCCTGTTCGACGTACTCGTGGTGACCCTGGAAGTGGCGATCCTCGTCGTCGGCATCTCGGTGCTCGTCGGCGTCCCGGCCTCGTACGTGCTGGCTCGTCGCTCCTTCCCCGGGCGCCGCCTGGTCTATCTGCTGTTCCTGCTCCCGATCCTCATGCCGCCCATCACGTACGGGATCCCGCTGGCCACGGTGCTCTACAAGTACGGCTTCGCGGGGCATCTCGCCGGGGTCGTGCTGGCCAACCTCGTGCCCTCGATCCCGTTCGTGATCCTGACGATGACGCCGTTCATCGAGCAGATCGACCCCGCCGTCGAACGCGCCGCCCGCATGTGTGGCGCGAACACCCGGCAGGTCTTCGTACGCATCCTCGCGCCCCTGCTCGTGCCCGGCATCCTCGCCGCGTCGATCCTCGTGCTGGTGCGCACGGTCGGCATGTTCGAGCTGACCTTCCTGACCGCCGGGCCCGACTCGCAAACGCTGGTCGTGGCGCTGTATTACTCGATGTCGGCGGCGGGGATCCGGGCGCAGCAGTCGGTCGACGCGATGGCCGTGCTCTACACGTCGTCGATGCTGGTGCTGCTGGTCATCGCGCTGCGCTTCGTGAACCCGACGCAGCTCGTGGCCCGGGTCAAGGAGGACCCGACGTGAAGATCGTCGACGCCCGCGTGATCGTGACGTGCCCCGGGCGCAACTTCGTGACGTTGAAGCTGGTCACCGACGACGGGGTGACGGGGGTCGGGGACGCTACGCTCAACGGGCGCGAGCTGGCGGTCGAGGCCTATCTGCGTGAACATGTCGTGCCCGCGTTGATCGGACGTGATCCGGCGCGCATCGAGGACACGTGGCAATACCTCTACAAGGGAGCGTATTGGCGGCGCGGACCGGTGACGATGACGGCGATCGCCGCTGTGGACACGGCGCTGTGGGACATCAAAGGCAAATATGCCGGGCTGCCGGTCTATCAACTGCTCGGCGGGCGGTCCCGGGACGGAGTTACGGCGTACGGTCACGCATATGCTGCTTCGCTCGACGAGGTTCCGGCTGCGGTTGCGTCGCTCGTCGCGCAGAACTATCGCGCTGTGCGGGTGCAGTGCGGCATTCCGGGGCTTTCGAAGACGTACGGGGTGTCGGCGTCGGGCGGCTCCTACGAGCCGGCCGATTCCGCGGTGCCGTCCGTCGAGAGCTGGTCCACTTCGCGCTATCTGGCCTTCGTGCCGACGGTCTTCGAGCGCGTGCGTTCCGAGTTCGGGCCGGATCTGCAGCTGTTGCACGACGTCCACCACCGGCTCACCCCGATCGAGGCGGCTCGGTTGGGGCGCAGCCTGGAGCCGTACGCCCTGACGTGGCTCGAAGATCCGGTGCCGGCCGAACTGCAGGACGGCTACCGGCTGATCCGCTCGCACACGACGACCCCGCTCGCCGTCGGTGAGGTGTTCAACTCGATCTGGGACTGCGCGGACCTGATCCAGTCGCAGCTGATCGACTACGTACGCTGCTCGGTCGTCCACGCCGGTGGCATCACCCACCTGCGGCGCATCTTCGACCTGGCCGCGCTTCATCATGTGCGCAGCGGCTCGCACGGGGCGACCGACCTCTCGCCGATCTGCATGGCCGCGGCGCTGCATCTCGACCTGGCCATCCCGAACTTCGGCTTGCAGGAACACATGCCCCACACCGCTGAGACCGACCGCGTCTTCCCGCACGGCTACCACTTCGCCGACGGCCTGCTGCACCCGTCGGAGGAGCCCGGGCTCGGCGTCGACATCGACGAGGAACTGGCGGCCCGATACCCGTACCGGCCGGCGTCGCTGCCGGTCAACCGCCTCGAGGACGGGACGCTTCACAGCTGGTGAAACCTGTCGGTGGTGGCCGCTATCGTGCTTCGCATGTCATCGCTTCTCGCTGCCATCGCCTCTCACGCCGAGACGGCCGACTACCTGTGCTGGCCGGGGGATTTCGAGCTCGACCGCAAAGACCATGTCGAAGAGGTGCACCTGGCGTCGGGCGCTCTGCTGGAGGGCTTCGCGGGCGACGGTTCCGGCGGCACGTTCTTCTTCTGCGGCCCCGGCGGCGAGGAACGCCCGGTCCTCTACGCCGACTCCGAGGGCGGCGCGGCCCTGGTCGCCTTCGGCCTGGAACAGCTGCTGCAGCTCATTATGGTCGCGCCCTGGTGGACGAGCTACTACGACTTCAGCGAGCGGGAACGCTCCGAACTGGCCGCTGAATATCGCGCGGACATACCAGACCTCGACGAACGCCGCGACCGGGCCGCCGCCGCGCTCGGCCTCGAGCTCCCCACCGAGGCCGAGGTCGTGACCCGGCTGCGCGCCGCGACGGCCGAGGTCGGCGACGACTACACGCTGGTCTTCACCCCGGAGGGCAACGTGTACGAACGACTCTTCACCGCCTGACCGCGTCGCCCTTCACCGGCGCACGTCGTTCCCCGGCGGCCACGCCGCGCAGGACCCCGGTCAGAGATCCGTTCCGGTGCTCTCCGTTCGGGTTCTTTCCGTGCCGCGACTGCGTGGCGCCACGCTGACCAACCGGGGAGAGGACGCATCGAGCTCTTGAAATTCGTCTAAGTAGGACCGTTTGTCGATTGCGGAACGAGCACATCCGTGATCTTGACTTTGTTTCTGGGCGGTGACAACGTTGTCACGTTCAAGTCATGATCGACACGAGGAGTGACGTGCTCAGTCGATTCACCCTGCGACGGAGTCTTGCCGTCGTTGCCGGGGCGGCCGTGACAAGCGGTCTCGTCCTGGCTGCAACAGCGCCGGCCCAGGCGCATCCCGAAAACTCCACGGTGGTCTCCGGCAACGCCCGCTTCCAGGTGCTGTCGCCGACGCTGATCCGCACGGAGTACGCCAACGACCGCCATTTCGTGGATGCGTCGACGTTCAACGTGATCGGCCGCGAAGACTTCGGGCCCGCGCGTTTCACGAAGCGTACGGCCAAGGGCTGGCTCACGATCGACACCGGCGCGGTCACGCTGCGCTACAAAGTCGGGTCGGGCCCGTTCACCGCGGACAACCTCGACGTCAAGCTACGCAACGGCCGTCAGACGGTCACCGCCGCCCCGTGGGCCGGGCACTACCCGCCCGACTGCGCCGCCGGCGTGCTCTGTGAGGCCGAGGCCCTCGACCTGCGCGGACCGGGCCTGGCCACCGACCACCGCGACTTCACCGGCCGGGGTTTCGCCGCGGGCTTCGCGAACACCGGCGACGGCCTGGTCTTCACCGCCACGAGCGGGGGCACTTTCGAGCTGGCCCTCCGCTATGCGAACAGCACCGGCGGGGACGGGCAGAACACCACCCGTACGCTCTCGGTCGTCGCCGACGGCAAGACCAGCACCCTGTCGTTGCCGCCCACGACCAACTGGGACACCTGGGGCGTCGCCCGCGTGCCGGTGACGCTCAGCGCCGGCCGTCACGAGGTCAGCGTCGTGCGCACCGCGACCGACTCTGGCAACGTGAACGTCGACAGCCTGGCGCTCGTGCAGCCCGGTGCCGCCTATCCGGCTCCGACGCCGCCCGCGCCGCAGCCGTGCGCCTTCGACACCGTGTGCGAGGCCGACCAGGGCACGCTGTCCGGCGGCGCGACCAGCGCTTCCGACCACAACGGCGCCTCGGGTGCCGGCTTCCTGGCCCGGCTCGAGCGCACCGGCGCGGGTGCCGCGATCACCGTGACGGACGTGCCCGCGCGGGGGACGTACGCCGTGCAGTTGCGCTATGCCAACGGCAAGGCGGGCGCGCAGCCGCTACGGTCGCGCACGATCACCGTCAACGGGAAGACCGCCACGCTGGAGCCCACGAGTGGCTGGGACTACTGGCGTACGGTCGCTGTGCCGGTGTCTCTCGACAAGGGCGTCAACACGGTGGCCCTCGGGTGCCCGACCGATGACAGCTGCAACGTCAACGTGGACACGATCGCGGTCGCCCCGGCCAACGCTCCGATGCTCGCCCCGCACGCCGCTCTCGGCGGATATCGGCGCGGCCTCGACGGCGTGAACGGCGCGGCGCTGACCGAGCCGGGCCTGCTCTACCAGGACGGTTGGTCGCTGCTCGACGACACCGCGTCCGGCGCCAGCACCCAGGACGGCTACGTCTTCGCGTACGGCCAGGACTACACCCACGCCCTGAACGAGCTGGCCACGCTGACCGGCCCGACGAAGCTGCTGCCGAAGTGGGCGTACGGCGTCTGGTATTCGGAGTACTACGACCGCAAGGACACCGAGTTCCAGGCCATCGTGAACCGTTTCCGCAGCGAGGGCGTCCCGCTGGACGTGCTCGTGGTGGACACCGACTTCAAGTCGACCGACAAGTGGAACGGCTGGGGCATCGACCCGACCCGCATCGCCGACCCGAAGGCCTTCTTCGCGTGGGCTCGCCAGCAGGGCCTGCACACGAGCCTGAACATCCACCCGAGCATCCGCGGCGACGACCCGGCCTTCGCGCAGGCGCAGGCCACCGCCAAGGGCAAATTGCAGCGTACGGGTTGCAACAGCGGCCCGGACTGCTACACGTTTGACTGGGGCGACCCGAACCAGCTCAAGGCGTACTTCGACCTGCACTCGCAGATGGGCGCGCAACCAGACTTCTGGTGGCTCGACTGGTGCTGTGACGCGTCACGCTCGACGAAGGCGCAGGTCACGCCGGACGCGTGGATCAACCAGCAGTACGCCGACCGGGATGGCTTCGCGTTCTCCCGGGCATACGGTGGCTTGCAGGCCGGCGGCTACAGCAGCCCGACCGCCGTGCCGACCGGGCCGTGGGCCGACAAGCGCACCACGCTGCACTTCACCGGTGACACGGTCTCGACCTGGGAGACGTTGCAGGCGCAGGTCGGCTACACGCCCGGCGAGTCGGCGGCGACCGGTCTCGCGGCGGTCAGCCACGACATCGGCGGCCACACCGGCGGCCTGTCGACCGAGAAGGGCGCCGAGCCGGACAGCACCAAGCTGCCCGACGACCTGTACGCCCGCTGGGTGCAGCTCGGCACGTTCCAGCCGATCGACCGGCTGCACTCGAACCACAGCGACCGGCTGCCCTGGCAGTACGGTCCGGAGGCGAACGCGTCGGCCAAGAAGTTCCTGAACCTGCGCGAGAAGCTGCTGCCCTACACGTACGCCGCCGCGGCCGAGGCGACCCGCACGGGCACGCCGATCACGCGGCCGCTCTACCTGGCCTATCCGGGCGAGCAGGAGGCGTACGCTACCGCGGGTTCGCAGTACATGTACGGCCCTGACCTGCTGGTCGCCCCCGTGACGACCCCCGGCCCGACCGCCACCACGACGGTCTGGTTCCCGCCCGGCAACACGTGGACCGACTACTTCACCGGTCACGTCTATCAGGGCGGCACCACCCAGCAGATCACGACGACGCTGGACACGATGCCGGTCTTCGTCCGCTCGGGCGGGGTCGTCATCACCCACACCGCCGACATCAGCAAGGACACCGCGCTGACCGACGCCACGGCAACGATCTACGCCGGCGCGAACGGCAACGCGTCCCTGACCGACGGCACCTCGGTGACCTACCGCACCCACCGCGTGAAGATCGCCGACAAGGCCCACCGGTCCTGGACCATCAAGATCACCAACACCACCAAGCCCCACACCGTACGAGTTGACGGCCGCCCCACCTCGAAGTGGACCTACACGGCCGGCACCCTGACGGTCTCGGCCCGTGGCCCGGCAACGGTCACGTTCTGACCACCGCAACCGCCGCGCCCGCCACCCGCCTCACGGCCGGTGGCGGGCGCGGCGTCTTTGCGCCCGGCGCTCGACCGGTTGCCCGGTGGCCACGCGCCCGGCAAACGAGATTCTGCCGACATAGTTGACTGCCCTGCCGCGGGCTACAGTCCCAGTCAGTTCGACTTTGACAGAGAAGCGGGCCGCGCGTCACAGCGCGGTGACAGGCGGTAACTCGAACGCCTTGGAGGGAAGCGGCAGTTGACCGACGGCACACAGAACGACTCGGGCTCGCCCGGCCGATCGCCGATCCGCCAGGACAGGTCCGGACGGTCGATCAGCGAGATTCTGGCCGAGCTCCAGGCCGGCGAGTTCATGCTCGGCAAGCTTGTCGCCCCGATGCCGATCTTCGTGCAACGCCTGATGCGGCGCGGCCGGTTCTGGAGGGAACCGTCGGCACGGGCGGCAGTGCTCGGCCGCTGGCTGCCGGGGCGAAGCACCGATCGAAGGGGCCTCGAAGCCGAGCGCAATGCCCTGCTGCGGCTGGGGGAACTCGCCGTCGACGCGCCGATACAGGAGCTGTTCGACGCCATGGCCGAGGAGCTCGGCCGCATCGTCGACACCGAGACAGGCCTGGCCCGGCAGGCCGTGGCGAGTGTCTGGCAGTTCCACCCGGACAAAGAGGCGACGTTGGTCGCCGGCTCGGGCGGCCGCTTCGACTGGAGTGCCCTGCTCGGAACCCGGTGGCCGCTGGACGGTGACAGCGCCAACGCCCGGGTGTACCGGACCGGAAGACCGGCCCGCCTGGAGGGCGGCATCCCGCTCACCGGATCGATCTCCCGCCTGTTGAACACCATTGAGGCGACGTCGTCGCTGTCCGTGCCGATCACCGTGCACGGCGAACTGTGGGGTTCGGCCGTGGTGGTCGCCGACTGGGCCGAGCCCCTGCCGGCAAACACCGAGTCGCAGGTCGCGCAGTTCGCCGCGCTGGCCTCCACGGCGATCTCCAGCGCGCAACGGCGCGAGCAGGTGGGGCGGCTGGTCGACGAGCACGCCGCCATGCGCCGGGTCGCCGTGCTGGTGGCCAACGGCGCCCAACCCGAGCAGGTCTGGAAGACCGTCGCGGCGGAACTGGGCGAGCTCTGCGGCGCCTACCATACGAGCCTGTCCCAGTACGACGCCTCAGGTTCCGCGAACGTCGTCGCCGTGTGGTCGAAGAACGGTGCCGCCATCGAGGCTCCTCGAACCCGGTGGCCGGTGACCGGCGACACACTGTCGAGCCGGATGGCCGCCACCGGCGCGGTCGCCCGCATCGACTGGTCCGAGGTCGAGGGCGAGGTCGGCCGATACATCCGCGAGCAGACGACCCTCGGCACGTCGATCATGGCGCCGGTGTACGCCCAGGGAGAGCTGTGGGGCGGGCTGACCGCGCACTCGCCCCGAGGCACCGCTCTCGCCGAAGACACCGACCGGCGTCTCACCGCCTTCGCGGAACTGGTCGGCACCTCCCTGGCCCACGCCACCGCCCGCGCGGAGGTACGGCGTCTCGCCGACGAACAAGCCAGCATTCGCCGCATCGCCACCAAGGTCGCGCGGCAAGCGGCCCTGGACGAGATCTGCCAGACGGTCACCGAGGAGCTCGCCGAGCTGTTCGACATCGAGGACGTCCGGCTCTTCCGCTTCGATCCCGGCGACCGGATGACCGTGCTCGGCAGCCACGGCATACTCGCCGGCCGCTACCCCGTCGGATCCACCCACAGCGTCACCGGTGACGTCACCGTCGCCCGGGTGCACCGCGAACACCGGATCATCCGCCTCGACGACCCGACGATCACCGGCGACGCCCACCTGAAATGCGTCATCGCCACACCCGTACGACTCGGCGACCGCCTGTGGGGCGCTCTCATCGCGGGGTCGGTGCAACCCGGGCCGATCCCTGAGCGGGCCCTGCCACCGCTTTCCGACGCCGTCGACCTCGTCGCCACCGCCGTGCGCAAGGCCGAGGCGGACGAACATGTGCGCGCCTCCCGACAGCGCATCGTCACCGCCACCGACCAGGCCCGCCGCACCTTCGAACGCAACCTGCACGACGGCGCACAGCAACGCCTCGTCGCCCTGACCCTCGAGCTTCGTACCCTCACCGACGTCGACGGCCCCGACCGCGGTGCCGTCGCCGACGAGCTCGATGCCATCCTCACCGACCTGCGCGAACTCTCCCGCGGACTTCACCCCGTCGCGCTGTCCCAGGGCGGACTCCTGCCTGCCCTGCGGCTGCTCGTCCGCCGGTGCCCCACGCCGGTGCGGCTGTCCACCCCGCCCACCTGGACCGGCGCCGACGAGGAGGCCGAGACCGCCTGCTACTACGTGGCGGCCGAAGCCCTCACCAACATCGCCAAACACGCCCGCGCCACCGAGGCCGACGTCGCGCTCGAACTCGACGACAGCGGCATCACGATCACCGTCAGCGACAACGGCATCGGGGGCGTCTCCCCGGCCCAGGGCACCGGGCTCCTCGGCATAGCCGACCGGGTGGAGGCCTTCGGCGGCCACCTGTCCGTCACCAGCCCGCGCGGCTCGGGAACCACGTTGACCGCCCACCTGCCGGCCCGGCGATCGTCCCCGAGCCACGAGGAGACTCACGCGGCGAGTTCCTGAACCGCGCCGACCTGGCCGCCGCCGCCGATCTGTGGCGCGCGTTCAGGCCGTACGCGTTCAGGCCATACGCGTTCAGGCCGTGCGCAGTGGGCGGAAGCAGGCGCGCACCTCGTCGGCGAAGATCGCGGGCTCTTCCCAGGCGGCGAAGTGGCCGCCGCTGCCGACCTCGTTGAAGTAGGCGGCGCCGGGGTAGACCGTCTCGACCCAGCTTCGCGGGGCGGCCCAGATCTCGCCGGGGAAGGTCGTGAAGCCGACCGGGACCGTGACCGGCGGGGGTGCCTGGCCGGACGCCGTGGCCGCGGCGACGAAACGGCCGAACTCCCAGTACCAGCGGGCGGCCGACGCGCCCGTGCCGGTCAGCCAGTAGAGCGTGATGTTGTCGACGACGCTGGAGCGGGTGAGACCGCCGACCGGCTCCTTGTCGACGAACGCGCGAGCGATCTTGTAGTAGCTGTCGGTGTCGTGGTCGAGCATCCAGGCGGCCAGGCCGATCGGTGAGTCGAGCAGGGAATAGCCGATCGTCTGCGGCCGGGTCGACTGCTCGAGGAAATAGGCGAAGCCGTCCGTGGTGAACTCGTTGAGCTTGGCCAGCGCCGCCTTCTCCGCCTCCGTGTTCGCGGGCAGGATGTCCTTGATCCCTATCGCGTTCGCAAGCAGGTTGACGTGGATGCCGAGCAGACCGGGCAGGCCCATGCGGCCCATCGCGTCGGTGACCGCGGCCCCGACGTCACCGCCCTGCGCGACGTAGCGCGGGTACCCGAGTCGGTTCATCAGTTCGTTCCAGGCCTGGCCGATGCGGCCGTTCTCCCAGCCGAGCTCGGTCGGCTGGCCCGAGAAGCCGTACCCGGGCAGTGACGGCAGCACGAGGTGGAACGCGTCGGATGCCTGGCCGCCGTGCGCGGTGGGGTCGGTGAGCGGGCCGACGACGCCGAGCAGTTCGGCGACCGAGCCGGGCCAGCCGTGCGTCATGATCAGTGGGAGGGCGTCCTCGTGCGGGGAGCGTACGTGGATGAAGTGGATGTCGACGCCGTCGATCGTGGTCGTGAACTGCGGCAGGGCGTTGAACTTCGCCTCGAAGGCGCGCCAGTCGTGCTCGCTCGACCAATAGCGGGCCAGCTCCTGGATCGTCGCGAGCTGCACGCCCTGGGAGCGGTCGTCGACCAGTTCCCGGGTCGGCCAGCGGGTGGCCGCTATCCGGCGGCGCAAGTCTGCGATCGTTTCCTCCGGCGTGTCGAGCCGGAAGGGACGAATCTCGTTGTCGGCCATCTCTTCCCACCTCACGGTAGGGCGACCGGCGCCGGGGTTCCGGCGACCTTGGTCGGTCCCCGGTCATGGTCGCGCGCCGGCCACGCCGGTCGCGCCCGTGAAGTGACTGGTCCTGCGGGCCGACCTGGTGATTCGAGGACGCGCTAGTTCGCCGAGGCCGGGGTCCGGGGCGCGGCCGCGGCGGTGGCGCCCCGCGGAAAAGCGAGCGCGACGATCCCGGCGCCGCACGCCGCGAGGAGCAGCCAGGCCATCCAGCCGCGGGCGTCGAAGGCTGCGGGAAGCGGGTCGCCGGGCCGGGCGGCGATGACGGTCCCGACGATCGCCACGCCGAACGCCGAGCCGACCTGTTTCGCGGTCGAGATCAGGCTGGCGGCCACCCCGGCCCGGTCGTCGGGCAGGTCGGAGATGGCCGTGTCGTTCACCGGCGCGTTCAACATGCCATACCCGACCCCGAAGACGGCGTACGGAATGAGCAGTAGCAGGACGGGCGCGGTCGGGGTCAGCAGCACGAGCAGCAGCGACCCCACGGCCATCGACGTGCCCGCGATCAGCAGCGGGGAACGGGCGCCGACGCTGCCCATCATGCGGCCCGAGAGGGGTGCCGCGATCACGGTCGCCACGGCCAACGGCAGGGTCAGCACGCCGGCCATCGAGGCGGCCAGGCCGCGTACCTCCTGAAGGTAGAGGGTGTTGGCGAAGAGCAGGCCGCCGAACGCCAGGAACCCGAGCACGGCGATGACGAACGCGACCGTGAACGAGCGGACCTTGAACAACGGCAGCGGAACCAGCGGCTGGGGCCGGCGACGTTCGGCGAAGAGCAGGAACAGCAGCGCCACGACGGCGACGACCAAGCAGCCCAGAACGGGCAGGGACACCAGACCGAAGCGCGGGGTCTCGATGATGGCGAAGATCAGCGTGGACAGGAGGACGATCACGGCGATCTGACCGGGCGGGTCGAGCGGCCGAGGCTTGGCGGCGCGGGATTCGGGCACCAGCAGAAGGGTCAGCACGAACGCCGCGATGCCCGTGGGCACGTTGATCCAGAAGATCGAACGCCAGCCGATCGAGTCGATGAGGAAGCCGCCGAGCAGTGGTCCGGCGGCGATGCCCGCGCCGCTGACCGCGGCCCAGATGCCGATGACACGGGCACGTTCGGCCGGGGCCACGAACACGTTGGTGATGATGGCCAGCGCCACCGGGGTCATCGCCGAACCGCCGACCGCCTGGAACATGCGGAACACGATCAGCCAGTTGTCGCTGGGGGCCACGCTGCACAGCAGTGAGCCGCTGGTGAAGACGGCCAGCCCGGCGGCGAAGACACGTTTGCGGCCGATCCGGTCGGCCAGCGAGCCCGAGAGCAGCAGCAACGAGGCCAGGACGAGCAGGTAGGCGTCGACCGTCCACTGGAGTTTCGAGACGCTCGAGTCGAGCTCGCGGGCGATCGAGGGCAGCGCGACGTTCACGATGGTGCTGTCCAGCGAGACGAGGAACAGACTGCTGCAACAGACCGCCAGGACCGTGTAACGCCGGTTGCTCACCCGCGGAACGTTCCACCGCGACGGCGTGCTTACACGGTGATCGCAGTCACGGGGTCAGGTCGTGGCGGCGAAGCGTTGCACCATTTCGGTGGGGCCGGCGACGACGAGCTCGGAGTTCTCGGGGACGACGGCCTCCGGCGCGGCATAGACGAAATCGGATCCGTGCGTCTTGATGCCGACGACGGTCACGCCGTGCTTGGAGCGCAGCGCGAGGTCGGTCAGCGTACGCCCGGCGGAGTCGCGCGGCGCCCGGGTCTTGGCGATCGCGAAGCCGTCGTCGAACTCGATGAAGTCGAGCATGCGGCTGGCGATCAGGTGGGCCACCCGCTCCCCCATCGTCGCCTCGGGGTAGATGACGTGATGCGCGCCGACCGAGCGCAGGATGCGGCCGTGCTTGGCCGAGACCGCCTTGGCCCAGATGTCGCGCAGGCCCAGCTCGCTGAGGGTGAGCACGGTCAGCACGCTGGCCTCGATGTCGTTGCCGATGCCGACCACGGCCCGGGTGAACTCCTTGATGCCGACCTGCAGCAGCGCGTCCTCGTCGGTCGAGTCGGCCTGCACGACGTGGGTCAGCTGGTCGGACCAGCGCTGCACGATGTCGGCGTTCTCGTCGATGCCGAGCACCTCGTGGCCGAGCGCCAGCAGCGACTCGGCGACCTGCCCACCGAAGCGGCCCAGGCCGATGACGACGACGTTCTCGTCGCGCGCGATGTCTTTCTCAGCCAACGAGGGGTCGCTCCTCCGGGTAGCGGTATCGCCGGTGGCGGGTGCTGAGCGCCAGCGCGGAGGCGACGGCGATCGTCCCGACCCGGCCGATGAACATCATCGCACTGAGAACCAACTGACTCGACTGCGGCAGTTCGGCGGCGAGCCCGGTGGTCAGGCCGGCGGTGCTGAACGCCGACATCACCTCGAACAGAGCGCGGTCGAACGCCACCCCCGAGGTGATGCCGAGGACGAGCAGGGTGCCGATCGCGACGGTGGCGACACCGAGCAGGGCGACGGCGGTGGCCTGGCGCTGGGTCGACTCGGCGATGCGGCGGCGCCCGATGACGACGTCACGTTCGCCGCGCACCTCGGTCCAGATGACGTACGCGAGAAGGAAAAAGGTGGTGACCTTGATGCCGCCGGCCGTGCTCGCGCTGCCACCGCCGACGAACATGAGCCCGATGGTGATCGCGAGGGTGTCCTCGTTCATCGCGCCGTAGTCGACGGTGTTGAAGCCGCCCGAGCGAGGGATGGTGCCCTGGACGAAGGCGGCCAGGATCTTTCCGGGTACGCCGAGGGGGCCGAGCGTGCCGTCGTTGTTCCACTCGAGCGCGAGCACGGTGGCGAAGCCCAGCGCCAGCAGAACGAGCGAACCCCACACGGTGAGGCGGGTGTGGGTCGACCAGGAGGCGGGGCGGCGCATGCGACGGCCGACCTCGTAGAGCACGGGCACACCGATGCCGCCGACGATCACGCCGAGGGTCAGCGGGACGCAGATCCACCAGTCGCTGACGAAGCTGGTCAAACCGTCGCTGCGCAGGGAGAAGCCGCAGTTGTTGAACGCCTGGACAGCGTTGAACACGCCCTGCCAGAGGGCACTTCCGAGGGGTACGTCGTAGAACAGCGTGAGACGGGCGGTGACGATCGCGGCGATCACGGTCTCGGTCGCGAACATGACGGCGGCCGCGAGGATGAGCACCTGCCGCAGGTCGCCGTGGGCCAGGCCGCTGCTGGTCTCGACGCCGGCCATGATCCGGCCGCGCAGGCCGAGCCGCTGAGAGACGAGCAGGCCGAGCAGGGTCGCGATCGTGGTGATGCCGAAGCCGCCGGTCTGGGTCAGAACGGCGATCAGCACGTGACCGAGGCCGGACCAGTAGGTGGCGGTGTCGACCGTCGACATGCCCGACGTGGTGATGGCCGAGGTGGCGGTGAACAGGGCGGTATGCAGGGGCGCGGCGCCGGGCTCGGCGCGGGAGGCGGGTAACGACAGCAGCGCGGTCCCGACCACGACGGCCCCCACGAACGCCACCGTCACGGTTCGCGCCGGACGCGGACGGGCCGATCGCATCAGGCAGTTATACCGCAGGCCCGATCTTGCTCTTCGAATTGGCGCTCTCGTCACATCCACTGCCGGGAAACTGGCCCTACGCGTCCCACGACCGATTACCTCAGAGGTAATCGCCGCGCGCCGCGCCGGCTAGCACGATCGGGGCATGACTGCTTACGCGATCGCCCACCTGCGGACCCCTACAGCCCACGAGGACGTCTTCACCTACATCGAGAGGATCCAGGAGACGATGGATCCGTATGGAGGGGTCTTCCTGGTTCACGGGGCGGAGGTCGAGGTCCTCGAAGGGGCGTGGCCAGGGACGGTCGTGATCCTGTCCTTCCCTGACGTGGAGGCAGCCCGTGGCTGGTATGCGTCGCCTGCCTATCAGGAGATCCTGCCGTTGCGGACCCGGCACATCGACGGGGACACCCTGATCGTCGAGGGGGTTCCTTCGGGGTACTCGGCGCGGGTCACCGCGGGGCGGCTTCGGGCGGCCGCCGCCTGACGGTGGTTGCGGTGGGACGGCCACGGCCGAGGTGCCCCAGGCCGGGGTGGGTCATGCGTTCGAACCGTGCCGCCTGCGGTCGGCGCTGCGCGCCTGTCAGGGGGAATCGGCTGGGTCGTCGCGGAAAGTCAGGCCTGCTGCGTCCAATGCTGCGCGGAGGTTTCGAAGCGCGTACGGGCCGACGCCGTGCAGTGCCCGCACCTCGCCGGCGGTGAGGCCGGCTACCTGTTCCAGGCGGAGGACGCCGCGGGCGGTCAACGCTCGGGTCGCGGGGGCGCCGAGGTGGGGCAGTGGGGTGCCTGGTTCCGGTGCCGGCCGAGGGCCGTCGGGGCGTGGAAGGCCCTCGTGGTCGAGCAGGGCGGCACCGCGCGGTGAGAGCCGGTAGCCGATGTCCAGGGACTCGGTCAGTCCTCGTTCCTTGAGCTTTCGTACGTTCTGCTTGAACGACGGGGTGTCGCGGTCCATCCGCTGGGCGAGGTCAGGGGCTCGGGTGGCGGGGAGTTCGTCGATCAGCAGCAGGGTCGGGCGGGTCCACGGGCCGGTCGGTGAGGCGCGGTCGAGGCGGTCGAGCCAGGCTCCGATCGCGTCGAGCTCCTGGGCGTCGGGGATCGCCTCGCGCAGCGCCTGGCGTGGGTCGGCGCCGGCGTACCGCAGGCCGATCCGGTAGACCGGGCGGTCGGCGTGCAGGCGGTACAGGCCCTGCCGCAGCGCGACCAACGAAGCCGCGCCGGCCCGGCGGGCATCGGCGGCGGTCAACGAGCTCACCGGCACGCGGTCGACGGACGTGACCTCGATCAGGCCCACCGCGGTGCGCATGCGGGTGCCGACCCTGAGCCGAGGGCGCTCCCACCGGCGGAACGCCACATCGACATCACCGGCCCGGATCGCCGCCAGCTCCGCGGGACGCATCTGCATGCCAACCAGTTCAGCACACCACGATCCATCCGACCGTTCCACAGCGACTCTGGGTGGCACACGACCGACACGATAGCGGGCTTCCTCACGAGCCAATACGAAGAAAGGGTGCGTACCAAACAGTTCGCCTGGCGTCACACCGCGTGGCGTCACGGGCGGGCGATGACGGCCAGCGTCAGGACGATGGGGAACTCCTTGTCCATCTGCCCCAGGAGTAGTACCACCAGCCGGTCGTGGCGTCGCCAGGACGGGAATGGCTCGTCGCCGGCGAACAGGGCCAAGTCGTACTCGAACGGCGAGAGGCTTTCGTGATCTGCCCAGAACCGTTCGAGCTCCGCCGAGAACGAGTACGGTCGGGGCGGACCCCAGATCGCCGCCAGCGCGTCGGCTGCCCGCCGGCGCCGACTCTCGAGGTCGGCGTACACCCGCTCGTAGATGTCGCCGATCGTGCCATCGTCGTCGGCCGGCGTCTCGTACAGACTCGGGCTCGAGGCGATCGGCAGGAAGTGGCCGCCCGGCACGGACTCGGTCTCGCCGACGAGCCACGCCCCGCTGCTGGGACCATCAGTGGGGACCGGCCGCGTGACCAGGTCTCGGGCCGCGACCACGAGGCTGTCGTCGTCCACGCGGCGATGATATTCACCTGCGGCGCCATCTCGCGCGGAGGACATGGCCGGCGGATGCCCGCTCATGGGCAGTTCAGCGCGTCGCGGGCCGGCACGGGTTGCACCGATAGCGGCGGCGATCAGCTCACTGAAAAGATGGAGACCCCGAGCAGCCGGCATCGCTGTCGGCCGCAGGAGCTCAGGCGGTGGCCGCAGCAACTGCCGAGCAATGCAGGGGTTACGGTGGATCATCAGTAATCCGAGGATGAGGCTGCAGATGATTGATATGCAGGAGTTCGCGCGGCGACTGAGCTATCTCGGAGCTGACGCGTTCACCAGTGGCGACGTCGTCGACCTGGCGACCGCCGCTGATGTTCGTATCAGCGCTGACCTCGAGATCGACGCCGCTTTGGCGCAGCGCTTGCTCGACCAGATCTCGCCCCCGCTGCCGGTCACCGCAGCGCAGCTCACAGCGTCGCAATGGCCGCCACGCACGTCCTCCCGGCCTGCGGCGCCTTCGGTGTCGTTCTCCAGCCCCGGCGCCGTGGACGGCCCGTCAGATCAGCCGTCGCGACCCCGCAGTTCCGGGCCCGCGCGTGGCGGTCGGCGACCGGGCTCTCGACGAACTGGCCGGTGAAACGACCGGCCCACGGCGCTCCTTGTACGGAGCGCACGACGGTATGGCAGGCCGAGGAGACCAGGCGGCCTACCTGCCCGATTCGACGGTCCTGTTGAGGAAGGACGCTGCCTGAGTGCTCTGTGTCACGAGAACCGCCGCGAGAGCCGGGTAGGCCGCTACAGTCTCCCCGGTCTATTAGGTAAGCCTAAGTTGAGGTTCGGGTGCGGCGGCGGGTTGTGGTGCTGGGCGGGGTGATCCTGCTCGTTCTGGTGGTGGTGGCCAGTCTCGCGGTCGGCAGCAACCCGATCGGGCCGGTGAAGGTCTGGCACGCGCTGGTCTCACCGGACGGCGGGGAGACCTCGACCATCGTCTGGGATCTGCGAGTTCCCCGTACGCTGCTCGGCCTCACCGTCGGCGCGGCGCTGGCCGCCGCCGGGGTGCTGCTGCAGGCTCTCACCCGCAATCCGCTCGCCGAGCCGCGCATTCTCGGGATCAGCGCCGGCGCATCCCTCGGCGTCGTCGCCGCGATCACCCTGTTCGGGGTGGGCAGCCTGACCGGCTACGTCTGGTTCGGCATCGCGGGAGCGTTCGGCGCGGGCCTGCTGGTCACCGGCATCGCGGCCCGCGCCGGCCAGGGCAACTCACCGGTCACGCTCGCCCTGGTCGGGGCGGCCCTCGACGCCAGCCTCGGGGCGATCACCGCGGGCATTCTCAGCGTGAACGCCCGTACGTTCGAGGAGTTCCGTTACTGGGTGGTCGGCGGACTGTCCGGACGCGACGCCGACATCGCCGCCCAGGTAGCGCCGTTCCTGCTGGCCGGGCTGCTGCTCGCGGCCGTGGTCGCGCGGGGGCTGGATGCTCTTTCCCTGGGCGACGACGTGGCCCGCGGTCTGGGAACCCGGGTCGGTCTCGTACGCGTCGGCGCCGGGCTTGCCGCGGTCGTGCTCACGGGCGCGGGCGTTGCCGCCGCCGGGCCGATCGCGTTCGTCGGGCTCGCGGTGCCGCATCTCGCGCGGGCGCTGGTCGGCGTCGATCAGCGCTGGGTGCTGGCCGTGTCGGTGCTGCTCGGGCCGGTGCTGCTGCTCGCCGCCGACGTGATCGGGCGCGTGGTCGCGCCGCCCGGCGAGGTCTCCGCCGGCATCATCACCGCGCTGGTCGGCGCGCCGCTGCTCGCCCTGCTGGTCACCCGGGCCAAGGTGGTCGCCGCGTGAGAGTCAAGGGCCGGACCGTGGCCGTCTCGGCGATCATCCTGGTGCTGCTGGTCGTCGCCTTCGTGGTCGCGTTGTGCCTGGGCAAGCCGTACGTGGCGCCGGGTGATGTGCTGCGCTCCCTGTTCGGCGAGGTGACGCCGTACGACGTGGTGGTTCAACGGTTGAGGCTGCCGCGCGTGGTGCTGGCCGTCGTCGTGGGTGCGTGTTTCGGGGTGGCCGGTGCGCTGATCCAGAGCGTCGCCCGCAACCCCCTGGCCAGCCCGGACGTCGTCGGCATCACGCAAGGTGCGGGCCTGGCCGCCACGATCGCGCTGACCAGCGGGGCGGCGGCGGTCGTCATCGCCCCGGCGGCTCTGGGTGGTGGCCTGCTCGCCGCGGCGGTCGTGCTCGGGCTCGGTGCGCGGCACGGGCTGGCCGCTCAACGGTTCGTGCTGGCCGGGGTCGCGGTCGCCATCGCGCTGCGCGCCCTCACCGAGATCGTCATGCTCACCGCCGAGCCGATCGACGGGCAGCGGGCGCACATCTGGCTGGTCGGCACGCTCGCTGGGCGCGGCTGGACCGAGACGTCCTGGCTCGCGATCACCCTGCTGGTGCTGCTGCCCGTGCTGGCCTGGGCGGGCTGGGCCTTGAGAACGAGCGCGCTCGACGACGACACCGCCAAAGGCCTGGGCGTACGGCCGGTGGCTCGCCGGGCGGGTCTCGCAGCGGTCGGCGTGCTGCTCGCCGCGATGGTGACCGCCCAGGTCGGTGCGGTCGACTTCGTCGCGCTCGTCGCGCCGCAGGTGGCCCGTCGCCTCGTGCGGGCCGAACGTCCGCCGCTGATCGCCGCCGCGCTGACCGGATCGCTGCTGGTCGTGCTGGCCGACCTGGCCGGGCGTCTGCTGTTCGCGCCGACCCAACTGCCGGCCGGCGTGATCACCGCCGCGATCGGCGGCCCCTACCTGCTGTTCCTGCTGGTCCGGAGGAAGTCGTGAAGCTGATCGCCCGGGATCTGTCCGCCGGTTACGGCCCCCGCTCCGTCTTCGAGAACCTCGGCGTCGAACTGCCGGCCGGGGCGTTCACGGTGATCGTCGGGCCCAACGCCTGCGGCAAGTCGACCCTGCTGCGTACGCTGGCCCGCCTGCTCCCGGTGCGCCACGGCAGCGTGTTGCTGGACGGCGCCGACATCCACTCGCTGCCCACGCGTGAGGTCGCCCGGCGACTGGGCGTGCTGCCGCAGAGCCCGCTGGTGCCCGAGGGCGTCACCGTGCGCGACCTGGTCGGGCGGGGTCGTCAGCCGCACCAGAGCTGGTGGCGGCAGTGGTCCGACCAGGACAGCGCCGCCGTTCACGAGGCGATGGGGCAGGCCGGCGTCGGCGACCTCGCGACCCGGGCGGTCGACCAGCTCTCCGGCGGTCAGCGGCAGCGGGTCTGGATCGCGATGACGCTCGCCCAGCAGACCGAGGCGCTGCTGCTCGACGAGCCCACCACCTTCCTCGACCTGGCCCACCAGGTGGAGGTGCTCGACCTGCTCGGCCGCATGCGCGACGACGGCCGCACCGTGGTCGCCGTGCTGCACGACCTCAACCAGGCCGCCCGCTACGCCGACCACCTGGTCGCGATGCGCGACGGCCGGGTCGTGGCCTCCGGTGCGCCGCGCGAGATCGTCACCGCGGAACTCGTACGGAATGTCTTCGGGCTCGACTGTGTGGTCGTGCCGTGCCCCGTAACCGGTGCGCCCCTCGTGGTGCCCGCCTGAAAGGAAAACCCTGTGCGCCGTAGCGCCACCCTCCTGGTCGCGGCGGCTCTCGCCGCGACCACCGCCCTGGCCGCGTGCTCCAGTGACCCCGTCGCCGAATCGGCCGGCGGCGAGACCCAGCAGATCACCCACGCGATGGGCACCACCGCCGTCCCCGCGCACCCGAAGAGGGTCGTCGTCCTCGACACCGACAAGGTCGACACCGCGGTCAGCCTCGGCGTGCCCCTGGTCGGCGCCACCCAGCCGCCGGAGGTCGACACCTTCCCGGCGTACCTCGGTGACCTCTCCAGCGTGAAGAACGTCGGCGAGATCTCCGAGCCCGACCTCGAGGCGATCGCCGCGCTCAAGCCCGATCTGATCCTGGGCAGCAAGTTCCGGCAGGAGAAGTTCTACGACGAGCTGTCGGCCATCGCGCCGACCGTCTTCACCGAGCGCGTCGGCATCACCTGGAAGGAGAACTTCCTGCTCGACGGCAAGGCTCTCGGCCAGGAGCAGAAGGCCAAGGACCTGCTCAACACGTACGAGACCCGCGCCAAGGACCTGGGCAAGACGATCCCGGACGCCGCGAACGTCAAGGTCTCCATCGTACGGTTCATGCCGTCGGAGATCCGTGTCTACGGGCCGGAGGGCTTCAGCGGCATCGTGATCGGCGACGTCGGCCTGGGCCGCCCCGAGCGCCAGAAGCTCGCGAACAAGGACGACAAGCGGTTCGACAAGGTCAGCCCCGAACGGATCGCCGACCTCGACGGCGACGTCATCTTCGTGACCGCGCAGGGCCCGACGGCCGAGGCGCAGAAGAAGAAGGTCGTCGACGGCAACCTGTGGAAGGAGCTGTCGGCCGTCAAGGCGGGCCAGGCGTACGACGTCCCGGCCGAGGTGTGGATGACCGGCATCGGCGTGACCGCGGCCGGCCAGATCCTCGACGACGTCGAGAAGAACCTGCCGAAGGCCTGACCTACGGGTGAAGCTGGGCGTGGACACTGCGCGGCGCCGGGACGTCGAGGTCGCCGTGCGGTGGATGCACTCGTTGCCCGGCCGGCCTGACGCCGTTCCTGACCGTTACGGCGGCGAGCAGGCCGGCCACCACGCACAGGGCGGCGCAAATGACGGCGGCCGTGTGAAAACCGGTCACGAACTGCGCGGGACGGGCGTAGGCGGCTTCGGTGATGCCGGCCGCGGCCGGTAGCACGGCGACCGCGATCAGGCCGGCGGCGCGGGCGACGTCGTTGTTCACCGCTGACGCCACGCCCGCGTGCCGCGCCGGGACGGCGGCCAGAACGGTGGAGGTCAGCGGCGACACGGTGACGGCCAGCCCGATCCCCAGGACGGTGACGGCCGGCAACACCTCGGTCAGGTAGGACCCGGCCGATCCGATCCGGGTGAACAGGATCAGGCCGAGCCCGATGAGGACGGGGCCGAGGCTCATCTGCAGTCTCGGCCCGATGCGGGCGGCCAGGGCACCGGAGCGGGCGGACAGCGCAAGCATGGCGGCGGTTACCGGAAGCAGGGAGAGCCCGGCCTGCAGCGGCGTGTAGCCGGAGACCTGTTGCAGCTCCAGCGGCAGCAGAAAGAGGGCTCCGCCGAGCGCCCCGTAGACGATGAAGGTCACCACGTTGGTCGCGCTGAACTGGGCCGACGAGAACAGGTGCAGCGGCAGGATCGGCGTCCGGGCGCGCCGTTCCCACCCGATGAAAGCGACCAGCAGGGCGCCGCCCAGGACCACCGCGGCGAGCACCGGACCGCTGCTCCAGCCGTGGGCGGACCCTTGGATGAGTCCGTAGGTGAGCCCGACCAGACCCAGCGTGGCGGCCAGGCCACCGACCAGATCGACGCGTCCCGTGGTTGCCGCGTCCCGCGACTCCGGGACGTATCTGCGGGCCACGAGAACCACGGCCACGGCGATCGGCAGGTTGATCGCGAAGATCCATCGCCAGGACGCCGCCTGGACGAGCCATCCACCGAGGAACGGCCCGATGGCGCCGGCCACCCCGCTCAGGCCGGACCAGGCGCCGATGGCCTTGCCGCGGTCGGCCGGCACGAAAACGGCCTCCAGGATGGCCAGGCTGCCCGGTGTCAGCAGCGCCGCGCCGACTCCTTGCAGCGCCCGTGCCCCGATCAGCGTCGACGGGTCCCACGCCACGCAGCACAGCAGGGAGGCGACGGCGAACCAGACGACACCGACAGTGAAGACGCGCCGGCGACCGTACCGGTCACCCAGGGCTCCGGCCACCAGCAGGAGGCCGGCCAACGTCAGGGTGTAGGCGGTGACCACCCACTGCAGGGTGGCCAGGCCGGTGCCGAAGTCGCGGCCGATGGCCGGCAGGGCGATGCCGACGACGGTGGTGCTGATGGAGGCGATCGCCGAGCCACCCACCGTCGCGGCCAGCACCCAGCGGCCCTGACTGCTGCCGAAGGTCAACGCAGGGGAAGTTTGTTTCACGCGGTAACGACCGGACACGATCCGCACTCGTGACAATCCGGCCGAGGTCAGACCATCGCCAGCAGGCCGTTCGTGAGGACGGCCGGGGTCAGGTGGCGGTAGCCAACCGAGTCGAACAGTACCGTCAGCTCGTGTTCGTCGCGGGTCAGCAGCACGCCCGGACCCCACAACTTGTGTTCCACGCGCACGCCCTCACCGCCCGTCGGAGTCCACGTGCGGGCCGGTGAGGGCGCGGCCGCGTCGTTGTCGCAGTGGCCGCACGGGGCCGGGTAGTGCTCGCCGAAGTAGGCCAGCAGCTCGGCCCGGCGGCACTGCACGGTCTCGGCGTAGTGGCGGGCCGCGTCGATCTGGCTCGACAGGATGGTCTGGCGGCGGTCGCCCGAGGCCAGCACCGAGTCGGCCGCGGTCGCCGGGACCGGGGTGCCGATGACCACGCCGTCGTGCCCGTCCGGGGTCAGGAAGTGCAGCTCGATCAGCTCCTCGACCACGCGCTGCACCGCCGTGCGGCTGACCCCCGCCGCCTTCGCGAGCCCGCCCAGCTCGACCCGGCCGTGCGCGCGTTCCAGATGGTCGACAACGGCCGTCACCGTTCCCACCGGCGTACGCGCCCGCGACGCCAGCAGACGCGGGATGCGTACGGCCCGGGCGTCGTGGATCAGCACGACGGCGGCCGGCTGCCCGTCCCGTCCGCCGCGCCCGATCTCCTGGTAGTACTCGTCGAGGCTGCCCGGGACGCCCGCGTGCACCACCGTACGGATGTCTGGTTTGTCGATGCCCATGCCGAAGGCGCTCGTGGCGACCACGACGTCGAGCTCGCCCGCGAAGAAGGCGTCCTGAATCCGCGCACGCTCGGCCGACGGCACTCCCGCGTGATAGGCGGCGACCTTGTACGCGTCCAGGCACAGACGGTCGGCCAGTTCCTCACAGTGGGCGTGCGTGAGGGCGTACACCAGGGCCGGGGTCTGCTGGGCGAGCATCACCTCGACCGTGCGGTCCTCAAGAGCCTGAGCCTCCGGTACGTCTTGACGCGTGAGCCGCACGGCCAGGCTCAGGTTGGGCCGGTCGAACCCGGCCACCACGACCTTGGGATCGCTCATGCGCAGCCGGCGGGTGATGTCGGCCTGCACGGGCGGGGCGGCGGTCGCGGTCAGGGCCAGCACCGGCGGACGGCCCAGACCGTCGACGACGTCGGCCAGCCGCAGGTAGTCGGGCCGGAAGTCGTGCCCCCACTGGCTGATCAGGTGCGCCTCGTCGACGGCGACCAGCGTGATCGGGCGTACGCCGTCGGAGATCGCCGCGACCGTCTCGGCGTTCGCGAGCTGTTCCGGCCCGAGAAGCACGAAATCGGCCTCGCCGTCCCGAATCGCCGTCAGCGCCTCGGTGCGTTCGGCCCGGTGCAGCGCCGAGTTGACCATGCGGGCCTTGATCTGCCGCGCGGTCAGCGAGCGCAACTGATCGCGCTGCAGGGCCAGCAGCGGCGACACGACGACCGTCGTCCCGCCCCGGGCGAGACCGGCCACCTGGTAGATCGCGCTCTTGCCGCTGCCCGTCGGCAGCACGGCCAGGGTGTCGCGACCCCCGGCGACCGCGGCTGCCGGCTCCTGCTGGGCGGGCCGCAGGGTGAAGCCGAGAACCGACTGCGCGATGCTGTTGATGTCCGGCACCTGTCCGAGTCTGGCTCGGTGCCCTCAAAATCGCCACGGCAATGCCGATACGTGTGGTGTGCCGCGTCCACGCGTTCGATCATGGCAAGTCGTTCTCGGTGCCATCACCCTGCTGGCGATTCCGGTCCTGGTGCTGCCCCAGGCGTCCCGTCCGCGGTGGCCTTCCTGACCGGCGCCGTCGTGCTGGCGGCCGGTCTGACCACCGGCGCCCGATCGCTGAAACCCGGCGAACGCGGCGCCTGGGTGCCGTGGATCATCGGCGTCAGCTGCGCCCTGATCGGCTACCTGCCGTGGGCCGCCACGAGCCTGCTCGGCATGTCGGCCACCATCGGCAACCTGGCGGTCCCCCTCTGGGCCGGCGTCTACTTCTGGCTGGCCGTGGCCATCGTCTGCATGATCAAGCAGCGGGCGCTGCCGCGCTCCGAGCGCATCGCGCTGGCCAAGGACGTCGGTGTGGTCGTCGCCGCCGCGACCGTCTTCGCCTGGCACGTGCTGATCGAGCCGGCGTTGGACGGCAACGTGACAGCGGACGAGTGGGCGCTGATCGCCGCGTTCTGCTATCCCCTGGGCGACATCACCGTCCTGGTGCTCGGCCTGACCCTGCTGCTCACCCCCGGACGGCCGTCGACCGCCGAACGGCTGATGCTGTGGAGCTTCGCCGGCTGCCTTACGGTCGACATCACGCAGGTGGTGCTGCCGATGGTCGCCCCCGACGCCGGCTTCGCCTGGTACATCCCCAGCTACATGATCATCAACGGCTTGATGGCCGCCGCCGTGCTGCACCCGAGCCGCAGCCGCGTGACCGGGCCGGTGCTGCAGGCCGGCGCGACCCCCGGCATGCGCGGCTGGCGGATGATCCTGCTCGGCAGCGCGCTCAGCGCCGTCGGCCTCAGCGTGATCCTGATGCCGCACTCCGGCTGGAACCGGCTGCAGACCGCGGCGGCGATGCTCATCATGATCGCGGTGATCCTCTCCCGGCTCCAGCGCGCCGTCGCCGACCTGGCCAGCGCCGAACAGACCATGCGCCACCAGGCGACCCACGACCAGCTGACCGGCGTCGCCAACCGAGCCCGCCTGATGGACGAGATGCGCCACGCCGTCACCAAGTCCCCGACCCTGTTCTTCGTCGACCTGGACGGCTTCAAGGCGATCAACGACACCCGAGGCCACCACACCGGCGACATAGTGCTGAAGGCAGTGGCCGAACGCCTCACCAGCATCGTCCGCAGCACCGACAGCGTGGCCCGCCTGGGCGGCGACGAGTTCGTCGTGGTCTGCACAGGCCTGGGCCCCGACGAGGTAACCGCCCTGGCCGCCCGCATCGAACGCACCCTGTCTTCGCCGATCGCTGGCGACGGCGGCCCGGTAACCGTCGGTTCCTCGATCGGCATCCTGACCCTGCCGCACACCGCCGCCGATCCCTCCGCCGCCGACGACCTGATCAGCGACCTACTGCGTACGGCCGACGCCGCGATGTACGAGGCCAAGCGAGACGGCGGCGGCACTAAAATCGTCGAGTACGCCCTCAGCGCCTGACAACCTGCCACTTCGCCCAGGCCAGCTCGGACAGGATCGCGACCAGCGGTGGGATGAACGCGGGTTTCAGTTCGCCCCGCTTCTCGGCGACGCCTCCCTCGGCACTCAGTCGCCAGACGCCGAAGGGGTTACCCCACTGCGAGCTGCCGCAGGCACGGTACAGAGGCCCCGGCGCGCCGGCACGACGGACACGACGCTCAACCCCCAGTCGACTCCCGGACAATGGGGAGATGACATTGCCGTTCCCCTCGCCGACGACCCCCGCATCAGGACGTGCCGAGATCTTCCTGGGCTACCTCGAATACTTTCGGGAGACACTGCTGTCCAAGGTGTCCGCACTACCTGACGACGCGTTGCGGCGCAGCCGGCTTCCTTCCGGGTGGACTCCCCTCGAGCTGATCAAACATCTGCGCTACGTCGAGCTCCGCTGGATCGAGTGGGGCTTCGAGGGCATCGACATAGACAAGCCATGGGCCGACCGGCGCGAGGATCGCTGGTACGTGGAGCCCGACGAGACACGCGACAGCCTGACATCGTCACTCCGTGCTCAAGGACGACACACCGCGTCCGTAGTCACGAGCAACGACCTTGAGACGGTCGGAGCTCCCGGTCCGAGATGGGACGGAGCGGCGCCACCGACGCTGGAGCGCGTGCTCTTCCACCTCGTGCAGGAGTACGCCCGTCATCTCGGGCACCTCGACATCGTTGCTGAACTCGCCGATGGGCCGGTCGGCGAGTAGCGCATTCCGTCGACCTGACGAGAACTCTTCCGGGTCGAAACCAGAGGCGACGCCGCGCTGCAAGACCTTTACCCATGATGGGCCCCCGACCGCTGCCCGACCTCCCGGCCCGCGTCTGGGGTGATACAGGGCGGAAGCGGATCAACATAGTTACGCATCTGGATGGTCTCAGTCGTCGGTGTTGGCTGCTTGCGCGGGCCAGACGACTGCCTCCAACTTTCCGCCGAGCGCTGCGTTGAGTTTCGCGATGTCGGCCGGGCGTCCGTTGACCAAGATTGGACGGCGTGCGCCGCTCAGGAGGGGGAGATCGACCGGAGAGTCGCTGTACGCGATGTCCCAGGGCGCGATGATGCCCCGAGCGGCGAGTTGTCGCAGCTTCTCGGCCCCGCGGTTGTGAACGCTTCCGCTCGGGCTCAGCAGACGGGACCCGATGAGTTCCGCCGTGGACAACCTGAGTTGGTCGAGTACGGAGCGCGCCAAGGTCTCTTCGGACGCGGTGACGACAACGACTCGGTCGCCGTCGGCGAGGTGTTGCTGAAGCGCGTTCACGCCGGCTGCGATGATACGTCCGGGCTCGTGGGCCAAAGCCGGTCCGAAGTCGGCGAGTCGCTGGTGCAGTACCTCGGAGCGAAGGCCGAACGTTCCGATCCTGGTCACCAGCCGGGCCGCCCGGGCCCACTGACCCGGAAGCAGCGCGAGGAAGATGACGGCCGGCAGCGCCAGGACAGCAAGCACGGCTCTCCAGCCGCGCAGCGCACGGCGCCGAAGGAACAGGGCGAACGAGTCTCCGCGGACCAGAACGCCATCGAAGTCGAACAACACGGTTCTCATCAGGATCGCCAAAGTACCTGACCGCGAAGGCACGCAGCGCCAGCCGCAAGCGGCCTGGTTCGAACGCCTGACCCACCACTCGGCTGCGCCCGGGTGACGGTAGTCCCAGCGCAACCACCGTCAGTCAGCTGTAGATGACGCACCCACCAGCAGGAACCGTCAGTTCGACCGCTTTGCCGTTGCGCGGTTCCACGTCCAGCGTCTGCCCCTCCTGCCCCCGGTCGGTGCTGAACAAGCACGTCAGCTTCGCCCCGAGCGGATGCAGCTCGTCGTCGATCGTGACCCACGCCGTCCGGGCGTTGTCGGGGTCGGTGTTGATGGCCGCCACGGCCTCGGTTCCCGCGAAGAGCCGCGACCAGGCGACCACCGAGCGCATCTCACCGCCGAAGAGCTGCGGGTAGCCGAAGTTCACGCCGTCGCCCGAGATCTGGCGTAGATACTGGCGGCCGCGGCGCAACGCCGGCTGCGTTCGGCGCAGGGACAGGATTCGGGACACCTGGCGGTAGGTCTCGTTGTCCTCGTCGAAGGCGTGTGCTCCCCGGCTGCGGAACGGCCCGAACGAACCGCCGAACATTGCCTCGCGCAGGTAGCGGTCGTTCGGTCCGTGGCCGTCGAAGCCCTGCTCGCCGCCGTAGTACAGGCACGGGATGCCCAGGGTCAGGGCGTTCAGCGCGATCGCCGCCACCCCCAGTTTCTTGCCGGCCTCGTCGGCGGCGAAGCGGGCCTTGTTCTCGCCCTTGCGCACCTGGTCGTGGTCGTCGAAGGCTGTCACCACGCGATTGCGGAACCAGGTGTGCGAGTCCTTGCCCAGCTGCAGCGCGTCTCGGAACAGGCCGAAGTAGTCGCGCGGGTCGCGGCGGCCCTTCACGAGCCATTCCATCTGGTCCTGGACGTCGGCTATGCCCAGCGCCGCGTTCATGCCGACTTCTTCGAGGGTTCGGTACGCGAAGTCGCGCGGGCCGGTGATCTCGGCGATCAGGTAGAAGTTCTCCTTGCCGAGCGACTGCGCGAATTCGTGGACGGCCGACGCGAAGTAGCGGGCCGCGCCCGGGTCCATGTGTTTGACCGTGTCGACCCGGAAGCCGTCCAGGTCGGCGTACGCGATCCAGTACTGGTAGACGCGGGTCAGCGTTCGCAGGGCCGGCGACGGCCGGTAGCCCTCGGTTGTCCCGGCTCCCAGCGAGATGTCTTTCAGCCCGATGAAGTCGCCCTCGAGGTATTCGGGATACCAGTCCCAGTTGTCGATGCGCCCCTTGGCCGAGAACGTGTCGGGGCGCTGCAGTTCGGCCGGCCACACGGCCGCGTCGAGATCGGCCACAGGAGAACCGAACGGCAGGGATGCTCGCCCGGAAGCGTCGCGGAAGCCGGCCACGCGATAGGGCCGACCGTCCCAGCGGGCGTCGAAGCCCGACGCCGTCGGATACCGGTCGGGGTCGTACCCGAAAACGTCGCCCGCGTGGTTGAGCACCACGTCGAGGATGACGCGGACGCCGAGCGAGTGGGCTTCAGTGACCAGGTCACGAAGGTCGGATGCCGTCCCGAAGTGCGGGTCGACGTCGAGGAAGTTCTGGGTGGCGTACCCGTGGTAACTGTGGCCGCTGGTCTGTTTCAGGACGGGGCTGACCCAGACCGCCGTCACGCCGAGCCGGTGCAGATAGCCGAGCTTGCCGCGCAGCCCGGACAGGGTTCCGCCGGCCCAGGTGGCGCCCGCCTCGTGCCACATCGGGTCGTCGGCCGCGTCATGATCAGCCGGGGACAGCAACGGGGTCGACCCTGACGTGACCACCGCGCCCGAATTGTCCCGGTAGCCCTGCTCGTTGCCGTCCGAGAAACGGTCGAGCATCAGGAAGTAGAGGACTTCGTCCTCCCAGGCGGCCGGCGACGGATGAAAGTCGCGGCCGGCGACCAACTGCAGGAAGTTGATTTCAGCGACTTCTCGGAAGCTCATAGCAACAGAGCCAACCCCCACCGTACGAGGATTGGCTCTGTTGCATCCGAGATCTGACTTCTACTCGCCCGGCTTCGGGAATTCCTCTTTGTCCTGGCCCTTCATGTAGTCGGCCAGGGTGCGGTATACGACCGGGTTCACGATGCCGTGCGGCATGTGGTCGGTGTGGTTCGCCCAGTCCGGGTTCACCATGTAGCCCGCCACCACCATGTTGCGCGACCCCACCACCAGCGACGCCGTCTTGTCGGCGTCGGTCGTGCCGGTCTTGCCGAAGATCGGGTGCTTGATGGTGCCGTACGCGTTGGGTTCGGTCGATCCGGCGCAGTTGCCGAGCTGGGCGTGGTCGCCGACGGGGCAGCGCGCCGCGTCGAGGGCCTTGCGGGCCACGTCCTTGTCCGTCACGCGCTTGCACAACGGCTGACCCGCCTTGACCTTGGAGCCGTTCGCCGCCGTGATCTGCTTGATCGGCGTCGGCGCGCAGAACATGCCGTCGCCGGCCAGGGTGGCGTACGCGTTCGCGATGTCCAGCGGGGTCGACGTGGTCACACCCAGGGTGAACGCACCGAAGTTGTGCGCTGCCTCGGGGGTCGCCACCAGGTCGTGCTCGGCCTGCGAGCGGAACGTCATGCCGAACCGCTTCGCGACGTCCACCACCTTCTCGGCGCCGATCTGTTCCTGCAGCGGCACGAAGTATGTGTTCACCGACTTGCCGAAGCCGGTCCACATGTTGAACGTGCCCTTCTCGTTCGGTGACGCGTTGCTCGGGCAGTAGTCGGTCGTGCCCGGGCAGGCCGCGGGTGCTCCGGCCGCGATCGGGTAGTTCGAGTGGTACGTCGAGCCCGAGGTGATGTTGTGGCTCAGTTCGAGGCCGTTCTCGAGCGCGGCGACCATCGTGAACATCTTGAACACCGAGCCGGCCTGGTAGCCGTTGATGTCGCCGCCACCGGTGATGATCGGGTTCGTGGTGTTCGGGTAGGTCGCGCGGGCCCCGTACTTGCGGGTCTGCGGGTTTGAGCTCTTCGGGTTCTTGCCGTCGTCGAGCTTGAACTTGCGGTTCGCCGCCAGCGCCTTGACCTGCCCGGTGCCCGGTTCGATCCCGGCGATCAGGACGGCGTTCTTGTCCTTGTCCTTGATCTTCTTCGTGATCTCTTTGCGGGCCGCGTTCTGCGCTTTGACGTCCATCGACGTGACGATCGTGTAGCCGCCGGTCTTGAGCTGGCGTTCCCGCTCGTACGCGTTGTTGCCGAAGGCCTTCTGCTGCATCCACCAGCGGTAGACGTAGTCGCAGAAGAAGCCCCAGCTGTTGTTCGCGACCGACGTGCAGCCGTTGCCGGGCCGGTTCGTGGTGCGGGCGAGCTTGACCTTCTTGGCCGCGTCGCCCTGCTCCTTGGTGATCTGCTTGAGCGCCACCATGTTGTCGATGATGTAGTTGCGCCGGTCCAGGGCCTGCGGGTACCCGGTCTTGGTCGTCGGGTCGAACGCGGTCGGCGCCTTCACCATGCCGGCCAGCAGCGCCGACTCGGCGATCGTGAGGTCCTTGGGCTTCTTCTTGAAGTAGACCTGGCTGCCGGCGTAGATCCCGTACGCCCCGTTGCCGAACGGCGCGAGGTTCAGGTACCGGGTCAGGATCTCTTTCTTGTCGAGGTCCTTCTCCACCTGCAGCGCGTACTTGATCTCGCTGACCTTGCGCTCGGGGCTGTCCTTGGTGGCGTCGATCGCCTCCTGCGGCGTCTTCGCCCCGTAGGCCTGCGCCATGCGTACGTACTGCATGGTCAGGGTCGACGCGCCCTGCTGGGAGCCGCCCTGGTGATTGTTGACGACCGCGCGGGCGATGCCTTTGAAGTCGACGCCGTTGTGTTCGTAGAACTTGTGGTCCTCGGCGGCGACGATCGCGTCCTGCATGTTCTTCGAGATCTGGCTGTTCGGCACGTCGCTGCGGAACTCGTCGTAGAGGACCGCGATCTGTGTCTTGCCGTCGCTGGCGAAGACCCGCGTCACCTGCGGGGCGGACTGCTGCTCGATCGTGCTCGGCAGCGCCGCGAAGCCCTCCGAGCCGGCCTTGGCCACGAGGCCGCCGAGGGCGACCGCGGGGAACGAGGCGGCCGAGACCACGACCCCGGTCAGCAGGCCACACGTAAGCAGAAGCACGGCCTTGCGGCTGAGCGATCGATCCTTCGTCCGGTTACCCATAGTCACGGAGCTCCAGACCACCTTTCTCGACGGGTTGCAGCCTTCGTCGCCGCGAGGGCGGGACGTCCGGGAGCGCCGAGCGCCGTCCGGAACGCCCGGGAAGCGTACGTGATCATGATGTGCCCCGGCGTCAAGCCTAGGCTTCGCCGATCGATCCCTTTTCGTCCCTCCCGGACGTGTGATCCATGCCCTTGATCCACGCTGGGGAAACCGACTCGATCTCCCCGTAGGGTTTCGGGATGAGTTTCCAGGACGACGTCCGCAGCACGTTCCGGCGCGGCGACAGTGACGCAGTGTTGCGAATGGCTTCGGCCGAGTTGGCGCGGGCGAGGGGTGCGGGCGACGCGGCCGGCGAGGTCGAGGCCCTGTACGCGATGTCGCGCGTCGCGATCCGCGGCGGTGATCTCACCCGCGGTTCAGAGCTGGCCGGCGAGGCCCTCGACGTGGCGATCGGCTCGGGTTCGCGGCTGCTGGAGGAACGGCCGCGCCACGTGTTGGCCGCCGTCGCGCGTCTGGCGGGCGACTATCCGCTGGCCCGGGACCGCTATCTGGCCAGCATCGAGCTCAACGCCGAGCTGGGTCACGATGAGACGGTCATCACCGAGAAGCACAACCTGGCTATGACCGCCCTGCGCCTCGGCGACGTCGACCAGGCCCGCGAACTGTCGGCGACCGTACGCGAGTGGGTCCTCGGCAAGAACGACAAGACCCTTCTCCCGTACGTCGGAGTGGCCGCGGCGGCGATCGCGACGGCGGAGAACGATGCTCCCCGCGCCGCGGCGATGGCCGGGTTCAGTGACGCCGCGTTCGCGGCCCTGGGTCAGGTGCCCGATCCGGACGACGCCGCCGAACTGAACGCGATCCGCGCGTCGGCCGGGGCCGCCCTGGGTGCCGAGCGCTTCGCCGGGGCGTACGAGGACGGAAAGGCCTGGACGCCCGACGAGGCCTTCTGATCAGTCGAGTGCGATTATCGTACGGCGATGCGCCATTACTCCGTACGCCTGCAGTCGCCGGACGGCGCAAGCGGGACGCTGGCTGCCTATGGGCACTGGGGGCGGCCGCTGCTGGTGTTCCCCACCGAGAAGGGCGACGCCTGGGAGTGGGCGAAGAACGGCATGGTCGCCACCATCGATCCGCTGATCGAGGCCGGGCGGGTGAAGCTCTACTGCGTCGACTCGTTCGACGAGGGCACGTGGTCGGCCCAACACCTGCCGCTGGAGGAGCGGGCCCGGCGGCACGCGGCCTACGAGTCGTGGATTTCCGACGCGGTCGTGCCGCACATCCGTGCCGACTCCGGCGAAAGTGTCGAGATCGCGACTGCCGGCTGTTCACTGGGGGCCTTCCACGCCCTGAACTTCGCGTTCCGGCGGGCCGACCTGTTCCCGCTGGCGCTCTGTTTCTCGGGCAACTATGACCCGAGCGCCTGGAACGGGTGGGGCGAGCGCGGCGAGGCCACCTATTTCAACAGCCCGGCCGACTATGTGGCCAACCTGCACGGCGACCATCTCGACTGGCTGCGGTCGAGGCTGTCCGTGCTGCTGGTGTGCGGTCAGGGCCAGTGGGAGGACACGACCGGCGCCCTCGCCTCGACCCCGCACATGGCCGCGATCCTGCGCGACCGGGGCATCCGGCACGAGCTCGACATGTGGGGCGCCGACGTGCCGCACGACTGGCCGTCCTGGCGGGCTCAACTCGCCCACCACCTGCCACGTTTCAGCTGAGGCGGTACGACGCAGAGTGATCACCAGCGGGTGACGCACTGTCGGGTACTTGCCTGCACAGGGTTGACGCCGTTACCTATTGTGACCGTATCTGAAATCGGCCGGATCGCCGACGCCGTCGCACGCCCGGCCACTCATCTGTCACGGGGGAGCACGCATGCCGCGTCTTGGACACGGACGGACCATCACTCAGAAAGACCTCGACCAGGCCGAGCAGCAGCTCGCCGGCGCCGCCACCGAGAGCCGGGCCGCCTTCGCGCTCGTGCAGCCGGTGGAAAGCCATAGCTTCGACTTCCTGTTCCCGGCCCTGCAGGACGACGAGGCCAACCTGCTGCCGCAGACGGCCGGCACGCTCACGCAGCTCAAGGCGCTCGGCTCGGCCATGGTCGACACCGATGTGGCCGGTGACGACAGCCCGATCCCGGCGGCCTACACCTACTTCGGGCAGTTCGTCGACCACGACATCACCCTGGAGATCGGGCAGGGCTTCGGCTCGGCCACGATGGAGCAGCTTCTCGACCCCGAGATGGCCCCGCTGGCGGTGACGGCGATCCGCAACGCGCTGCTCAACCAGCGCACGCCCACTCTCGACCTGGACAGCGTCTATGGCCTGCCCGCGCCGCACGACCCGGCCGACGGCAAGAAGATGCAGCTCGGCAAGGTCACCCGGCTCAACGGCACGCGGGTTCCGACGCTGCGGCCGCCGGGCACCGAGGGCGACGACTTCCACGACCTGCCCCGCGAGCCGGCCAACCCCGGCAACATCGAGCACGACCGGGCCGCGGTCATCGGCGACCCCCGCAACGACGAGAACCTGATCATCGCTCAGCTGCACGTGGCATTCCTGCGGGCGCACAACGCGCTGGTCGACAAGGGCCTGTCGTTCGAGGAGGCCCGGCGGGTTCTGCGCCAGCACTACCAGCACGTCGTCGTCGAGGACTTCCTCAAGCGCGTCGCCGACCCGGTGATCGTCGACGACATCGTCACCAACGGCAACCGGTGGTTCGACGCCCTGTCCGACCCGACCTTCATGCCCCTCGAGTTCTCGGTCGCGGGCTACCGGTTCGGCCACACGATGGTCCGGGCCGAGTACAACTTCAACGTCAACTTCCGCATCGGTACGCCGTTCGACGCCTCGCTGGAGCGGCTGTTCACCTTCACCGCGCTCAGCGGCGAGCTCGGCGGCACCCCGACCCTCCCGGACAACTGGATCATCCAGTGGGACAACATCATCGGCGACGGACCGTCGGTCGGGAAGGCCCGCCGCCTCGACCCGAACCTGGCCTCGCTCAAGGCCGGCGAGCTGAAGGCGCTGTTCGCCCTCAAGCAGCTCAACGGCGAGACCGAGACGCCCGACCTGGCCGCCCGGCTGGCCGTCCGCAACCTGCTGCGCGGCTACCGGCTGCGGCTGCCCACCGGTCAGGCCCTCGCCGACCACCTCGGACTGCGGGTGCTCACCAAGGACGAGGTGCTGGCCGCCGCGGGCAACGACCAGCAGCGAGCCGCCCTTGAGGCCGGGGGCTTCGAGACGCGTACGCCCCTCTGGTTCTATGTTCTGGCCGAAGCCAAGGCGCTGGGGAACAACGGCGCGCACCTCGGGCCGGTCGGCAGCACGCTGGTCGCCGAGGTTCTCATCGGGCTCGTGCGGCGCAGCACCGACTCGATCCTCGCGCAGCCCGGCTGGACGCCGTCGCTGCCGTCGGCCAAGCCCGGGAAATTCGAGCTGGCCGACCTGCTGCGGCTCGCCGGGGTGCTGGGCGGCGGCGTGGTCGAGCCCAAGACGTACACGGTGAAGGCCGGCGACACACTGATCAGCATCGCGGCATCGCAGCTCGGCGCGGCCAACCGGTGGCCGCAGATCTACGCGCTGAACCAGGCGCTGATCCGCGACCCGAACCGGATCTTCCCCGGGCAGGTCTTCGTGCTGCCGCCGCAGACCCCGGTCGGCCCGATCCCGCGCCTGCACACCGTGCAGCCCGGCGACACCCTGAGCGGCATCGCAGCCGCCCAGCTCGGCGCCGCGAACCGGTGGCCCGAGATCTTCGCCCTGAACCGCGCGATCATCACCAACCCCGACCGCATCATCCCGGGCCAGGTGCTGATCCTCCCGGCATAGACCTCCTGTCCGTTGCGAGGAACGCGTGTCCAGCCGGGCGACCATGCTGGACACGCGTTGCGCTGCCACCGCGGAACTACAGGGAGACGGTGGTCGGCTCCGAGTTCGCTGACTCGCGCAGGACGACCGACGTGAGGGTCGCGGAGGCGGGGACGTCGAAGTAGAGGCGGTCGATGACGCGGCCACCCCGGGCGAGGTCGTCAAGCAAGCCCGAGCTGCTGCCGATCTGGGCCACGGCGTCGGCCAGGTGGGTCGCACCGGAGGAGTCGACGGTCCGGGCAAAGGATATGCCGGGCTTTCGCGGGGTGCCGCTGAGGTTGCGAACAGCTACGCCGACCACGCAGAAGTAACCCTTGGGGTTCGCGCCGCGGAGCGTGGCCCCGCAACCGCGCGAGGTGACCTCGTACGCGAAGTTGTGACCGGGGCGACCCGAGCCAGCGGCTTAGGTCCTCGCCCGTACGCGTAGCTGACACCCGCACCGGCCAGGGCTACCGCCCCCAGGGCGATCCCGATTCTCATTCGCATGCCGCCCACCGATTCCGTCGCAAGAACTTGTCTATCGATGGCTCCACGCCTATATCCAGCACCATCAGGACTGACCCGGTAATGCCCGTGTCTACAACAGACCGCTACCAGGACTCGCTAAAATCACTTCACCGGATGGCCGACAACTACAGGTGAACGTCGGCGGCCAGACTCCTGACCTTCGGCCCCGATAAATAACACAAGCTAAAATAGCGTCGGCCAATCGTCCGGCGGAACGAAGCCAGACCACTCACCGCTGACCACGCCGTCCACGAGCATCTGGCCTTGCCGCGACGCTCTGATGCGGGTCGCCTCGACGGACCTCGCACCGGTTTCTGCGCTGCTTAGCGCCAAGTCCTGTTTCTGCCACGCCAGTTCACGGCTGACGGATTCATGGAGTTGCCAGCCATCGAACCTTCCGTACTGCTCGAAATGCACGCCTTGAAGCATACGGAGCATCCCAGCAGAGGCCATCTTGGCTTCCTCCCGCGATATTCCGGGCGTCGCCTGGCCAGCGCACGAGACGGCATGCCCGATAACAGTTATCGCATCGAAAACAGCCATGTGGTAGCGCCCGTAGTCTGCGTCCTCCAGACTATCGCGAATGTCACTCCCGACACTGGACAACTCTTGCAGGTCGACCTTGGAACCGTCAGCCAGCGCGGCCCAGGACCTGTCCAAACAGGCCCTGAGCCAGGCCGGGTCACTCACACCCAGCCGACACACCGGCAAGGATCGCTCGCCACAGCACAGGGCGAACACAACGACGGCCCGAACTGAGTCACGGCCCTCGATCTCCTGCTGAATGCCTTGCATGGCTACTTCTTAACGGCAGATCTCTTGCCGGTCAAATCCCAGCCGGCGCCCAGCAGCATGGGCTGACATCGCCTTGGGCAGATGTCTCTGGATGTTCCCATCGATATCGGTGTGAGAGGCCCGGGGTTGAACAGGTCACCATCGCGAGCGGCATTGAGCAGCTGTCTCTCAGCATGAACTTGGGGCCCCGGGAACGGGAGAGGGGTGATATCGTATTTGGCCAAGATAGCCACCTGCTCTTCGGTGAAGGCTCGGCCGGCTTGAGCAGCAAATCGCCCCTCAGCAGTCGTCATGACACCTACTGTCAAATTACGGTTTCTGGTGTAGGCATCACTGTCTGCATTTCCCGTGCTGAAAGCTGCGTGTACCTCTTCCGCGACTTCTTGGTCGCCGCAGTTGTGAACGAGGACAGGCCGGATCCCAGCCAGCACATAATAAGTGTGGATATTGCTGACAGTTAAATTGTGGACGGTGGCTTTTGATGTCGACCAGCGGTGGACCGCCGTGATCTGAATATAAGTCCCAGGCCCGGTCTGCAGCCACTGGCCGGCAGCGAGATCCGCCGCCTTGAGCCATTTCGAAAGCTCAGGGACCCAGAAGGGATGGCCATCAGTCGCGACTATGTCGGATGTCTCGGTGCCGCTCTCACCATCAGTGTCGACGGAAACTCGAACCAGGTTCTTGACGCCCTCACCGAGAATCGCCGCGGTGACAGTCTCGACGCGGGTCTCGCCGGTCCTGGCATCAGTCACGATTACCTTATCGCCGGGCTTCACCTGCTCGATCGGCCTCGAGGACCCGCCTGCCATAAGCACCTTGGTACCCGGCAGGAAACTATTGGTCTTACAGCCACCACCATCGTCACGGCCGTTTCAACATCATCCCGTGAGGCCGAGGATGGTGAATGGCCTGGTCATTTCGCGGTTGGCCCAGCGGGTGGCTTCGGTGATGTTAGTGCGGCCGGCCAGGCGTAGGGCGTTG
>NZ_RJAC01000088.1 GCF_003999975.1 Actinoplanes solisilvae
ATACTGGATAATCTTCTTTGTATTTCCATAATAGTTTTGCTCTAGACTTACTTTAAATAAATCTGGATAACGTTGAGCAGTAGTTAGAACATCCTCTACATATGGCCCATAATGATTAAAATACCAAGAGATATCAGTAATTTGATTACCTAAAGACAATGAAGAAAACCAGTCGCTTAAATACACCATTTTTGTTAAACGTGCATCTGATAGCTCTTGAGGATGAGGATAGGTAAGGCAGTAATAAGCCATTACTTGAGCTAAAATATTCATGATTGCTCTCCCTTATTAATTCCCAAAGCTTTTAAAATTTCTTGTTCTACTTTAGAGACTTGCTTACTGTCAGAAGAAGACTTCTTAACCCCTAAGGTATTACACTTGATACCTTCTCGTATATAAGAAACTAGTTGCGAATTGTGTGTATCGCAATAATTAATTATTTGACCTACCTTTTGACTAGAAATACTTTCTTTTATTAAGCAATCATTTTCAAAAACAATAACCGCTATTGGTCCCTGTTCATCATTCACAGTAAAGGCAACATATTGGCAAGATTTCATAGTAAGAGAAGAAATTTTTTCATGTGAGTAGCCATATACCTCATGAATATATTTAATGTAACCTGTTGGATCCGAATGATATATCGGGCAATCCTTAATATCTATATGAGTTCCATGATTCCAAGCTTTACTAATAACCCCCTGGTTGGGAGAAAATTCAATAGAATGGAGTTCATTGTAACTAGAGTTTTTAGAGTAGCGAGATAAATAAAGAAATTTCTTTTCTTGTGTATAAGCATAGATTGTTACACGATAACTTGCTGTATCCATTTTTAATGCATACATACTGGCTTTTAGCCAATTTCTTAGAAATTTAGAGTGTAACTCTGAATAATTTTGTTTTGCTTTAACTATTTCCTCAGAT
>NZ_RJAC01000089.1 GCF_003999975.1 Actinoplanes solisilvae
TCCTGCCAGTAGCATATGCTTGTCTTAAAGATTAAGCCATGCATGTGAAAGTTCAGTTGCAGGTTTGATGAATATAGGAAGGGGAAAGGGGCTTTTGTTCTTTTTTTCGACTTGTATTTGTTTTCCTGGACCAACGAAACTGCAGATGGCTCATTAAAACAGTGCTAAGCTACGGAGTGGAAATGTGTTGAAATTTTTTCAAATTTTGGAAAAATTGAGACGATAATAAGGATAACTGTGGTAACTCCAGAGCTAATACTTGCCGAGCGATTAGAAAGCAATTTTTAGTAGCTCGCGCGTTGGCAGCCCTATTAACAGTAGGGGAATTATCTTTTTCGAAAGGAAGGGGAATTCAGGTGAACCATGCTAACGCGAGATCGAATTGGGGCAGGTTGTGTCTTCTTCTTGTAGGGTCCATGTTTTGGAAACAAAGCGAGGATCGAATTGCAAACCTACTATCCAATGGAGAAGAGAGAACCAAATAAAATGCCCGTCGACCTGCTTCTTGCGGCTCTGACCCATCAGCTCCGTTGTGAGTGTAATGGACTCACATGGCATTTACGGGTACGGGGAATTAGTGTTCGATTCCGGAGAAGGAGCCTGAGAAACGGCTACTATGTCCATGGACAGCAGCAGGCGCGCAAATTGTCCAATCCTAATGAAAGGGAGACAGTGACGAGATATATCGAGTTAACGGATTATTCCGTTGGTATCGAAATGGATGCGAATTAAATAGTCGCGTGAGTAGCGATTGGAGGACAAGTCTGGTGCCAGCACCCGCGGTAATTCCAGCTCCAAGAGCGTATGTTTAAGTTGTTGAAATTAAAACGCTCGTAGTTAGAATGTTGAGTTATCTGGCCAATACGAATAGGATTTATCACTAGAGTTCGCCCG
>NZ_RJAC01000090.1 GCF_003999975.1 Actinoplanes solisilvae
GCGGCCCGGGCGAACCTCAAGCCGCTGGTGATCGAGGGCGTTCAGTCCGGCGGTGCTCTGATGACCACCACCGAGGTGGAGAACTTCCCCGGTTTCCGCGACGGGATCATGGGCCCCGAGCTCATGGACAACATGCGCGCTCAGGCCGAGCGTTTCGGCGCCGAGTTCCTCACCGACGACGTCACTCGCGTCGAGCTGGGTGACAAGCCGACCGAGGCCGGCACCGAGGGCCTCAAGACCGTCTGGGTCGGCGAGAAGGAATACTTCGCCCGCGCCGTGATCCTGTCCACCGGATCCGCGTGGCGGCCCCTGGGCGTCCCCGGTGAGCAGGAACTGCTCGGCCACGGCGTCTCGTCCTGTGCGACCTGTGACGGCTTCTTCTTCCGCAACCACAACATCGTGGTGGTCGGCGGCGGCGACTCCGCGATGGAGGAGGCGACCTTCCTTACCCGGTTCGCCGAGACGGTGACCATCGTGCACCGGCGCGACTCGTTCAGGGCCAGCAAGGTCATGCAGCTGCGGGCGCTGAACAACCCGAAGATCAAGGTCGAGTGGAACTCGGTGGTCGAAGAGATCATCGGCCACGACGGCAAGGTCTCGGGTGCCCGCATCAAGAACGTGCAGACCGGCGAGGAAAAGGTCCTCGACGTGACCGGCGTCTTCGTGGCGATCGGCCACGACCCGCGCAGCGACCTGTTCAAGGGCCAGATCGACCTCGACGACGAGGGCTACGTGAAGGTCGACCACCCGTCGACGCGCACCAACCTGCCCGGCGTGTTCGCCGCCGGTGACCTGGTCGACCACACCTACCGGCAGGCGATCACCGCCGCCGGCACCGGCACCGCCGCGGCGCTGGACGCCGAGCGCTTCATCGCCTCATTC
>NZ_RJAC01000091.1 GCF_003999975.1 Actinoplanes solisilvae
AGCGAAACGGGATCAGCCCAAACCAAGAGGCTTGCCTCTTGGGGCTGTAGGACACTCTGTACGGAGTTACAAAGGAACGAGGTAGATGAAGAGGTCTGGAAAGGCCCGCCATAGGAGGTAACAGCCCTGTAGTCAAAACTTCGTTCTCTCCTGAGTGGATCCTGAGTACGGCGGAACACGTGAAATTCCGTCGGAATCCGGGAGGACCATCTCCCAAGGCTAAATACTCCCTAGTGACCGATAGTGAACCAGTACCGTGAGGGAAAGGTGAAAAGCACCCCGGAAGGGGAGTGAAAGAGATCCTGAAACCGTGTGCCTACAAGTAGTCAGAGCCCGTTAACGGGTGATGGCGTGCCTTTTGTAGAATGAACCGGCGAGTTACGATCTCGTGCAAGGTTAAGCAGAAGATGCGGAGCCGCAGCGAAAGCGAGTCTGAATAGGGCGCATGAGTACGTGGTCGTAGACCCGAAACCAGGTGATCTACCCATGTCCAGGGTGAAGTTCAGGTAACACTGAATGGAGGCCCGAACCCACGCACGTTGAAAAGTGCGGGGATGAGGTGTGGGTAGGGGTGAAATGCCAATCGAACCTGGAGATAGCTGGTTCTCTCCGAAATAGCTTTAGGGCTAGCCTCAAGGTAAGAGTCTTGGAGGTAGAGCACTGATTGGACTAGGGGCCCCTACCGGGTTACCGAATTCAGTCAAACTCCGAATGCCAATGACTTATCCTTGGGAGTCAGACTGCGAGTGATAAGATCCGTAGTCGAAAGGGAACAGCCCAGACCGCCAGCTAAGGTCCCAAAGTATACGTTAAGTGGAAAAGGATGTGGAGTTGCTTAGACAACCAGGATGTTGGCTTAGAAGCAGCCACCATTTAAA
>NZ_RJAC01000092.1 GCF_003999975.1 Actinoplanes solisilvae
GTCCTGTGCGGCCGCTGGGTGCTCGTCCGGGATCACGCAGACCCCGTCGATACACACGACCCCCGGTGGGACGTCGAGGGCGACGATGCCGATCGGGTCCTTCTCGTCCTCGTTCTTGTCCTCGTTCACGCTGCGGCCCCCTGCTTGTCGTAGGAGAGCTTGCGGAGCACCTGGGCGAAGGTGGACGGCTCCTGCGCGCCGGAGACGCCGTACCTCTCTTCGAAGACGTAGAACGGGACGCCCCGGATGCCGAGCCTGTGCGCGTGTGCCTCGTCGGCACGGACGTCGTCGGCGAAGCGGTTCTCCCGGAGGGCCGCCAGCGCCTCCTCGCGGTCCAGGCCGATCTCCGCAGCCAGGTCGGCGAGGTCCTCGTTCCGGCCGACGTGGCCACCCTCTTCGAAGTGGGCGGCGAGGATCCGCTCGACCATCTCCAGCTGCAGACCCTGCTCCTTGGCGAAGCGGATGAGCTGGTGGCCCTTCAGCATGTTCGTGTGCCGCAAGATGCCGTAGTCGAAACGCAGGCCGATCTGCGCCGCGGCGCCGACGATCCGGGCCAGCAGCGGCTCGACCTGGTCGGCGGTGAACCCACGGATCTCCAGGTACTCTTGCTCGCTCCCCTCGAACTCCTCGGGCAGGTCTGGCGCAAGCTCGTAGGCGTGGTACTCGACCTCGACCGGGATACCCGTCTCAGCGACGGCCGCCTCGAACTTCTTCTTCCCGATGTAGCACCAGGGACAGGCGATGTCGGACCAGACATCGACCCTGATAGGACTCGTAGCTGAACTCGTCACGTCGTTCACGCGACCAGAATCCAACGTTCACATCAGTGTCAATGCAAGCGCGATCGTCGGGTTCCCGGTCACAGCCACGCACGCG
>NZ_RJAC01000093.1 GCF_003999975.1 Actinoplanes solisilvae
ATGCTGTGGCAGCACCTCTTCTGGTTCTTCGGCCATCCCGAGGTGTACATCGTGGCGCTGCCGTTCTTCGGCATCATCACCGAGGTCATCCCGGTCTTCAGCCGCAAGCCGGTCTTCGGCTACAAGGGCCTGGTCGCCGCGACGCTGCTGATCGCCGCGCTGTCGATGTCGGTCTGGGCGCACCACATGTTCGTGACCGGCCAGGTGCTGCTGCCGTTCTTCAGCTTCCTGAGCTTCCTGATCGCGGTGCCGACGGGCATGAAGTTCTTCGTGTGGATCGGCACGATGTGGCGCGGCCAGATCAGCTTCGAGACACCGATGCTGTTCGCGATCGGCTTCCTCGTGACATTCCTGTTCGGTGGTCTGTCCGGCGTGCTGCTGGCCTCCCCGCCGATCGACTTCCACGTGTCCGACTCGTACTTCGTGATCGCGCACTTCCACTACGTGCTCTTCGGCACGATCGTGTTCGCGGTGTTCTCCGGAATCTATTTCTGGTTCCCGAAGATGTTCGGCCGCATGCTCGACGAGCGCCTCGGCAAGATTCACTTCTGGCTGACGTTCATCGGCTTCCACGCCACGTTCCTCGTGCAGCACTGGCTGGGCACCAAGGGCATGCCGCGCCGCTACGTCGACTACCTGGCGTCGGACGGGTTCACGTTCCTGAACACGTTCTCGACGCTGGGCTCGTTCGTGCTCGGCCTGTCGACGCTGCCGTTCATCTACAACGTGTGGAAGTCGTACAAGGTCGGTCAGCTCGTCACGGTCGACGACCCGTGGGGCCACGGCAACTCGCT
>NZ_RJAC01000094.1 GCF_003999975.1 Actinoplanes solisilvae
CGAAAAGGGATTGAGACCGAAATCAGCCGCAGCAATGATGAAATCAAACAGAGAAATCAGGCTCAGCTGCAATACGGCAAAAATATGGATCTGCTGATTGCTGAAAATGAGATCAAACTCAGCACACTGAAAACTGAACAGCAGATCCAAATCAAAAATAGCGCTAAAACGCCACCAATTGACGAAAAAGCCCTATTTGAGGAAAAACAGAGGGAAACCCTTAGCAAAGTGCTAAAACGCGAAATCAGCGCAAAAGACGCGAATCTAGACCTGGATTTTATGCAGCGCAATCTCAAACAAGCCGAAATAAACCTGACCAAGCACCACAAACATCAAAACGAGTTCAATCAGCAGCTTGCCCAGGAGATCGTGAAAAGCGGACTCAAGCAAAGTCATGACAAATTGCAAAGCCTGGTCGATCAACACAACGAATTAGGCCAGAACAAGCCGTTATTATTTGGAAAAAAAGCCTGGGAAGCGCAACGTGACGGGCTTTACCAGGAACACAAGCAACTGAAAAGTCGACATGAACATCAAAAAAAACATGGTGTGAAGGAATTACTGGAAAATGATAAATTCAGGGAACATGCCTGGAAGCAGTACCAAAAGCAGCATCCAGCCAAAGCCGAGCAATACCAGAATCTATACCAATCCTACCGAGTCATTAAAAAATGTGTTGATGAGATCAAAGCAGAACAGCAAATGAAACTCCGACAAGAACAACAGCTCAAAGCACAGCAACATGCACCGAAAATGAAATCTCGTGGCATGAGTCGAT
>NZ_RJAC01000095.1 GCF_003999975.1 Actinoplanes solisilvae
AGTGAGGAAGGGTTCCGTGTGAACAGCAGTTGGACACGGGTTAGTCGATCCTAAGGGAATGAGTAACTTCGTTTCTATGGCGCAGGGTGGGTCCTCCGTGGCCCGTAACTCCTGCCGTCGACCGAAAGGGAATCGGGTCAATATTCCCGAACTGAGACTTGGGCAGCGAACGTGCGCGGCAACGCAAACGAACCCCAAGACGCCAGCGGATGCCCCGAGAAGAGTTCTCTTTTCTTTTTAACAAGACCCGCGAGGCCCCTGGAATCGGATTGGCCGGAGATAGGGGCCGAGGGCTGGTAAAGCACCCCGCCTTCTGGGGTGTTCGGTGCGCACCCGATGGTCCTTGAAAATTGGGGGGAGGAATTTACCTTCAAGTCCAGTCGTACCCATAACCGCATCAGGTCCTCAAGGTGAGCAGCCTCTGGCCGATAGAATAATGTAGGTAAGGGAAGTCGGCAAAACAGATTCGTACCTTCGGAAAAAGAATTGGCTCTAAAGGTTGGGTGCAGGGGTCTGGGGGACAAAGGTGGGAGGCGGGAGGAGGACTACGGCCGGCTGCCTCGTTGTGGCTGGCTGCGGACCTTTTCCTGCGCCTGCTGGAGGACCCCAGGACGCGGTGGTGCCGGGGCGACCTGGTGCCCTGCCTTCCCTGCACAGCTAACAACCAATTTAGAACTGTTTCGGACAAGGGGAATCCGACTGTTTAATTAAAACAAAGCATTGCGATGGTCACAACTGATGTTAACGCAATGTGATTTCTGCC
>NZ_RJAC01000096.1 GCF_003999975.1 Actinoplanes solisilvae
TCGATCCGTAACAGAAAAAAAAAAGAGTTGCCCCCTTCCTTCTTCTGCTTTGACTCCGCTACCACTGAAACTAACGTTGGCGTACCGCGCTGGAGACTCACATGGCAAAATTTTGCCTGCTTTGAGCACTATCTTTTGCTCGCGGCGCCGTCGCCAGTGGCTCTCAAAAATTGTGGACATCTGCCTATTCGAGCATTTCCTTTACAATTTCGAAAAAAAAGTAAAGAAAAAATAAATCTCAAATAGCGACCCTTCCACGAGAACGCACTGACTGCTTGAATTATCCTGAGCAAACCCAATCGAAAACTTTCAAAGTGAAAAAAAAAGACACTAATTCCGAAAATTGTTGCCAATCTCAAAAAAAATGCTTCCCTTTTACTCATCAAGCATCAAAGAGGGCGCCTTCAGCCAATACACTGGTACAAGGTAAAAAAAAAGAGGTTTTCCCCTTTCTTTTCCTTTCAGATAAAGGAATGAAAGAACAAAAAGTGAAATTTCAAACCCAGAAAGGTTTGACCCCTTCTTCGATTATCATCCCAAATCCTGCAACTTCCAAACCCTTTACCCGCCAGCCAAAGGAATCGGCTACCAAACCAAAGCCCACAGTAGTTAGCTAGTTTTCTATTTTGTATTCCAAAAACAAAAAACAGGCCAGAAACACTTTTCGCTAATAGCTGCTCAAAGCCCGGCACCTTTCAACCTTTTGAGAAGAAAGGATTCAAACAAAAAAAAGACCGGGCGAACTCTAGTGATAAATCC
>NZ_RJAC01000097.1 GCF_003999975.1 Actinoplanes solisilvae
GACGACTGTTGGCGTGTTGGTGGTCATGAGTGCTCACTAGTTGGTTTTGATGGACTTGGTGAACTTGAGGGAATGGGCGGCGGCCACGGGAGTCTCGTACGCGACGGCACGTCGGCGTTACGAGTCCGGGACGTTGCCCGTTCCTGCTTATCGGCTCGGCCGCCTCATCATGGTTAGGGAACCGGTTACCGGCCTGACCAACGACGCGGGACAGATCGTGGTGTACGCCCGGGTGTCCTCGGCCGACCAGAAACCGGACCTGGATCGGCAGGTCGCACGAGTGACGGTGTGGGCCACCGGGCAGAAGCTCGGCGTGGACCGGGTGGTGACCGAGATCCTGACCTCGTTGTGCGCACGGCTGTACGGGCGGCGTGCCGCCGCGAACCGTGCCCGCCGCGCGGTCGAGGCCGCCACCGAGGACCCGCGGTGAAGACGATCCAGGCGTAGCAGTGAAGACGATTCAGGCGTACCGGTTTGCCCTCGACCTCACCCCGGGTCAGGAACGCGACGTGCTGGCCCATGCCGGGGCGGCCCGGGTCGCTCACAACTGGGCACTGGCCCGGGTCAAGGCCGTGATGGACCAGCGCACGGCCGAGCGTTCCTACGGCGTGCCGGACGAGCTGCTGACGCCGTCGTTGTCGTGGTCCCTCGCAGGGCTGCGTAAGGCGTGGAACGCCGCGAAACCCGAGGTCGCCCCCTGGTGGAGCGAAGTGTCCAAGGAGGCGTTCAACACCGGCCTGGACGC